>NZ_JAFHKL010000001.1 GCF_016937655.1 Chromobacterium alkanivorans
GGCGATGGCCGGGCTTTGAGCCTGGGCGCTGGCGGGCAGCTCCAGTTTGGGGCGGCTGTAGTCGGGGCCGACCGCGCAAGCGGTCAGCGCCAGCGCCACCAATGAGGGAATCAGGGCGCGTTTAAGCATCGGCCTTGTCTCCTGCCTCGGCCGCGGGCTGAGGCTGTTTCGGTTTGCTGAACTTCATGATGAGCATGAAGAACATCGGGATGAAGAAGGTGGCGATGAAGGTGGCGGCCAACATGCCGCCTACTACGCCGGTGCCGATCGAGTGGCGGCTGGCGGAGCCGGCGCCGCTGGAGATGGCCAGCGGCATGCAACCCAGCACGAAGGCCAGCGAAGTCATCACGATGGGGCGGAAGCGCAGCTTGGCGGCGGCGATGGCCGCTTCGACCACGCTCAGGCCTTCTTCTTCCATCTGCTGGACGGCGAACTCCACGATCAGGATCGCGTTCTTGGCCGACAGGCCGATCAGCGTCACCAGCGCCACCTGGAAGTAGACGTCGTTGGCGAGGCCGCGCATCCAGTTGGCCATCAGCGCGCCGAACATGGCGAAGGGCACCGCCATCAGCACGCTGATCGGCAGGCTCCAGCGTTCGTACTGCGCCGCCAGGATCAGGAACACCATGATCATGCCGAAGCCGAACACCACGGCGGACGAGCCGCTGGTGGATTTCTCCTGGAAGGCGGAGCCGGTCCATGCCAGGGTGTAGCCGTCAGGCAAGGTTTCCTTGGCCACGGCTTCCAGCACGTTCAACGCCTCGCCGGAGCTGAAGCCGGGGGCGGGACCGCCCACCAGCTTGGCCGCCGGGAAGATATTGAAGCGCTCCAGGCTTTCCGGACCGGTGGTTTGCTTGATGGTGACCAGCGCCGTCAGCGGGATCATATTGCCGTCCTGCGAACGCACGTAGATGTTGCGCAGGTCTTCAACCCGGGTGCGGAAATCCGCTTCCGATTGCAGCTGCACGCGGAAGGTGCGGCCGAACTTGTTGAAGTCGTTGACGTACAGTGCGCCGAAGGTGCTCTGCATGGTGTCGAACACGGTGTTCACCGGCACGCCCAGGGACTTGGCCTTGGCCCGGTCCAGCTTGACGTAGATCTGCGGCACGCTGGCGGAGAAGGTGGTTTGCACCCCCTTCAGTTCCGGGCGTTTGGCGGCTGCGGCCACCAGTTTCTTGGTGACTTCGCCCAGCTCCACCGAGCTGGCGCCGCCGCGGCTTTGCACATAGGCCTCGAAACCGCCGGTGTTGGACATGCCGGAGATCGGCGGCGGGTTGAAGGCCAGCACGATGCCGTCGGTGATGCCCATCATGCCCTTGGCGAAGGTGTCGCCCACCACCGCCTGCGACGACAGATTGGGCGCCTTGCGCTCATCCCACGGCTTCAGGGTGATGAAGGACACGCCGGCGTTGGTCTTGTTGCCGCCGGTCAGGATGTCGAAGCCGGCGAAGCTCATCACGTCCTGAACCGCCGGGTTCTTGCTGGTCATCGCGTCCAGCTTGGTCATGGTGGCCGAGGTGCGCTGCATCGACGCGCCGTCCGGCAGGAAGGCGGCGGCGATGATGTAGCCCTGGTCCTCGTCCGGCGCCAGGCTGGACGGGATGATGCGGAACAGGCCGACGCAGATGGCGATCAGACCGGCGAACAGCAGGATGCCCACCGCGCTGCGCTTGATCAGGAACACCACGCCGCGGGAATAGCCCTGGGTCAGGCGGTCGAACCAGTTGTTGAACCAGACGAAGAAGCGGGCCGGATGCTGATGGCCTTCCTTCAACAGCAGCGCGCACAGCGCCGGAGTCAGGGTCAGGGCCACCAGGCCGGAAATCGACACCGACACCGCGATGGTGATGGCGAACTGCTTGTACATCTGGCCGGCGATGCCGCCGAGGAAGGCCACCGGGATGAACACCGAGCACAGCACCAGCACGATGGCCACCAGCGCGCCGGACACTTCGTCCATCGCCTTGAAGCTGGCTTGCAGCGGCGACAGCTTTTCCTGCGTCATCAGACGTTCGACGTTTTCCAGCACCACGATGGCGTCGTCCACCACGATGCCGATGGCCAGCACCAGGCCGAACAGCGTCAGGGTGTTGATGGTGAAGCCGAAGGCGTACATGCCGGCGAAGGTGCCGATGATGGAGACGGGCACCGCCAGGCATGGAATCAGGGTTGCGCGCCAGTTCTGCAGGAACAGGAACACCACCAGGAATACCAGCACCATGGCTTCGCCCAGCGTGGAGTACACCTCCTTGATCGACACTTCCACGAACTTGGTGGTGTCGTAGGGGATGGCGTAGTTCAGGCCTTTGGGGAAGCCCACCGCCAGCTTCTGCATCGTCTGTTCCACGGCTTGCGCGGTGGCCAGCTGGTTGGCGCCCGGCGCCAGGAAGATGCCGATCGGGATGGTGGGCCGGCCGTTGTGCGTGCCGGTGAAGTCATAGGACAGGGCGCCCAGCTCCACGCGCGCCACGTCCTTCAGCCGCACGGCGGAACCGTCCGGATTGGAGCGCACGATGATGTTCTCGAACTCTTCCGGTTCGGACAGGCGGCCCTGGGTGGTCACGGTGTAGGTGAAGTCCTGCTTGCCCTTGACCGGCTCCGCGCCCACCTTGCCGGCGGCGAACTGCGCGTTCTGCTCGCGGATGGCGGCGGCCACGTCGCTGGGCGTCAGCTTGAGCTGGGCCAGGCGGTCGGGTTTCAGCCAGACGCGCATCGAGTAGTCCTGGCCGGCGAAGTTGATCACGTCGCCCACGCCCGGCACCCGCTTCAGCTCGTCCACCACGTTCAGCAGCGCGTAGTTGCTGATGAACAGGGTGTCGTAGGTCTTGTCCGGCGAGAACAGCGAAATCACCTGCAGGAAGGCCGAGGACTTCTTGGTCACGTTGACGCCCTGCCGGCGCACTTCTTCCGGCAGCTGCGACAGCACCGACTGCACGCGGTTGTTGACGTTGATGGTGGCCTGGTCGGCGTCGGTGCCGATCTTGAAGGTCACGCTCAGCGACAGCTTGCCGCTGGAGGAACTGGTGGACTGCACGTAGAGCATGTCGTCCACGCCGTTGATCGCCTGTTCCAGCGGCGAGGCGACGGTGTTGGCGATCACCTCGGCGGAGGCGCCCGGGTAGCTCGCGCTCACCGAGATCATCGGCGGCACGATTTCCGGGTACTGCTCAATGGGCAATGCCTTGAGGGCGGCCAGGCCCGCCAGTGTGATCACGATGGAGATCACGCTGGCGAAGATGGGCCGCCTGATGAAAAAGGCGGAAAACATGAATGGTTACCCCTTTGCCTTATTGTTTGGGCGCGGCGGCGGGCGCGCTGGCGTCGGCCTTGAACGGATGCGGTTTCACGTCGGCGCCCGGGCGCAGCTTGATGATGTTGTCCACCACCACTTTGTCGCCGGCTTTCAGGCCGCTTTCCACCAGCACGTTCAGGCCCACGTCCTGAGACACGGTGATCGGACGCGGCTGCACCTTGTTGTCGGCGCCGACGACCCACACCATCTTGCCCTGCTGTGAGGTCAGCACCGCGCGCTGCGGCACGGCGATGGCGTTGCTGCGCTGAGCGCCTTGCAGGATCACGCGCACGAACTGGCCGGGCAGGATGCTGCCGTCCGGGTTGGCGAAGGTGGCCCGCGAGCGGATGGTGCCGGTGCTGGCGTCGACCAGGCTGTCGGTGAAGTTCAGCCGGCCGCTCTTGCCGTAGGTGGAGCCGTCGGTCAGCTTCAGCTGCACATTGAAGTGGCCGTTGGCGGCCAGCTTCAGTTGGCCGGAGTCCTGCATCTTGCGCAAACTCATCATGTCGCTGTCGGACATGCTGAAGTTGACGTAGACCGGGTCCAGCTGGGACACCTTGGTCAGCAGGCTGCCGTCTGCGGTGGTGGACACCAGGCTGCCTTCGGAGCGGGTTTCCTGGCTGGTCATGCCGGAGATCGGCGCGGTGACGCGGGCGTAGCCCAGATTGATCTTGGCCTGCTGCACCTGAGCCTGGGCGGCGGCGACCGAGGCCTTGGCGGCTTCATAAGCGCTGACCGCGTCGTCGCGGTCTTTCTGGCTGACCGCGTTCTCTTTGAACAGCGGGGTGATGCGGTCGTAGTCTTGCTTGGTGCGCACCAATTGAGCCTGCTGCACCTGCAGATTGCCCTGCGCCTGGTCCAGCGTCGCCTTCAACGGCTCCGGATCGATCTGGAACAGCAGGTCGCCCTGTTTCACCGGCTTGCCTTCGGTATAGGCGCGCTTGAGCAGAATGCCGCCCACACGGGCGCGTACTTCCACTTCGCGCGAACCGGCGGCCTGGCCGACGAATTCGAAGGAGACCGGCACATCGGTGGGGGCGATCTCAATCACGCCTACCGGCACCGGCGGCATGGCGCCGGCGTGCTGGTCGTTTTTTTGACCGCAGGCCATCAGGCTGGCGGCCAGGGCGGTGAGCAACAGCCATTGCCCGCCTTTCTGGGCGAAGGTGTTTCCTTGCATCTTCATGGGATGTCCTCAGGAATATGGGGATATGAGTGTTATAAGTAAAAGGTACTGCAGTTTTTCTTTGATAGTGGAAATTGATCGATCTCTAGCCGCGACATTTTACATACATGCGTGTACGTATGTAAAATGCTTCCAGCGACGCATTGTGTTATGGTGCGGGCTTCCGACAGACCCTTTGATCAGCGATACGTTCAACATGGCACGCAAAACCCGGGAAGAAGCCGAACAAACGCGGCATTTGCTGCTGGATACGGCGGAGCAGCTTTTTAGCGAGAAGGGTGTCTCCAAAACGACACTGGCGGACATCGCCAGCGCCGCGGGCTTGACGCGCGGCGCGGTGTATTGGCACTTCCAGAACAAGCTGGACTTGTACCGGGCGATGCTGGACAGGATGAGCGGGCAGTTTGATGACATCTGTGAGCAATTGTTGAGAACGGCACACTCGAGTCCGGCACTGGCCTTGTGGAACCATAGCCACCGGCTGCTGACCATGATAGGGGATAACCCACAGGTTCGTCGTATTTTACTCATTCTGTTTATGCGGAGCGAGCATGTCGGTGAACTGGCCCCCATTCACGACGAGTGTGTTGCGCATATGCAAGAAACTCGCGAGCAATTGACCCTGGTGGTGCAGATGGCGGTGGATGCCGGCCAGACCCTGCCCTACGTGAATCCGGAAACGGTGGCCGAGGTGTTGCAATCGATGCACCACGGCCTGATCAATCGTTGGCTGGCGGACGGCAGCCAGACCAATCTGGGCCAGAATGCCACGCAACTGTTGCAATATGTCTACCGTGGAATATTCCTGCCGGCAGTGATGGAAGAACTCTCCCCTCAAGCGTAGCCCAGCGCTATAATTGACCTTTTTTGTCAAACCATTAGCGCCGTCGGCGGCCCCGGCCGCGCGGCGTTGTCGGTGTTACCTCTCTCATGCCCCAGGCTATTGAAATTCAGGCGGTGAGCAAGCGCTACGGCCAGCTGCAGGCGCTGGACCAGGTCGGCTTCTCCGTCGCCCCCGGCGAATTCTTCGCCCTGCTCGGTCCCAACGGGGCCGGCAAGACCACGCTGATTTCCGCCATGGCCGGCTTGTCGCGGCCGGACAGCGGCTCCATCCGCATCATGGGCCACGACGTGGTCGGCGATTTCCGCGCCGCGCGCAAGGCGCTGGGCGTGGTGCCGCAGGAACTGGTGTTCGATCCCTTCCTGTCGGTGCGCGAAACGCTGCGCTTTCAGTCCGGCTACTTCGGCCTGGGCCGCAACGACGACTGGATCGACGAGTTGCTGTTCAAGCTGGGTCTGGCCGACAAGGCGCACAGCAATATGCGCGCGCTGTCCGGCGGCATGAAGCGCCGGGTGATGGTGGCCCAGGCGCTGGTGCACCGCCCACCGGTCATCGTGCTGGACGAGCCCACCGCAGGCGTGGACGTGGAGCTGCGCCAGAGCCTGTGGGTGTTCGTGCAGGAGCTGAACCGAGCTGGCCACACCATCGTGCTGACCACGCATTATCTGGAAGAGGCCGAGGCCTTGTGCTCGCGCATCGCCATGCTGAAGAAGGGGCGTTTGCTGGCGCTGGAGAACAAGGACAAGCTGCTGGCGCACAGCGCGCGCCGTGAAGTGGCGCTGTTGCTGTCGGGCGATTTGCCGGCGGGCCTGCTGCCGATGAAGCTGCGCGACGAAGACCGCCGCGTGGTGTTGCAGCTGGAACAGCTGGGCCAGCTGGAGTCGGTGCTGGCCGCGCTGCGCGAGGCGGCGGTGGAGGTGCGCGAACTGAACGTGGTGGAGACGGATCTGGAAAGCGTGTTCGTCAAGATGATGAATGGAGGGCCGCAGCCATGACCGGCTTCATGACCCTGTTCAAGAAAGAACTGGTGCGCTTCTGGAAAGTGGCGTTCCAGACCGTGGCCGCGCCGGTGTTGACCGCGCTGATGTATCAGCTGATCTTCGCCCATGTGCTGTCGCGCCATGTCGAGGCCTATCCCGGCATCAGCTACACCGCCTTCCTGATTCCGGGCCTGGCGATGATGTCGATGGCGCAGAACGCCTTCGCCAACAGCTCCAGCAGCCTGATCCAGTCCAAGATCACCGGCAACATCGTGTTCCTGCTGCTGCCGCCGCTGACCGCGCTGGAATTCTTCGGCGCCTATCTGCTGGCCTCCGTGGTGCGCGGCCTGGCCGTCGGCGCCGGGGTCTTGCTGGTCACCGGCTGGTTCGGCCTGCCGCTGCCGGCTCAGCCGCTGTGGGCGCTGGTCTTCGCCGTGCTCGGCTGCGGCGTGCTAGGCGCGCTGGGCATCCTGGCCGGCATCTGGGCGGAAAAGTTCGACCAGCTGGCCGCTTTCCAGAACTTTCTGATCATGCCGCTGACTTTCCTGTCAGGCGTGTTCTATTCGATCAACAGCCTGCCGCCGTTCTGGTACGCCGCGTCCCACCTCAACCCGGTGTTCTACATGATAGACGGCTTCCGCTACGGCTTCTTCGGCCAGGCCGACGTCAGCCCCTGGCTGTCGGCCGGGGTGGTGGGCGGCAGCTTCGCCGTCTTGGCGGGGCTGACGCTCTGGCTGATCAAATCTGGCTATAAACTGCGCCATTGAGCGCACCCACGGGATTTCTCATGATTACTCCGCAACAAGTCAAACAATACATCGAGGCCGGCCTGGCCTGTACTCATCTGGAAGTGGAGGGCGACGGCCACCACTTCTACGCCACCATCGTGTCGGCGGCTTTCGAGGGCAAGCGCCTGATCGACCGCCACCGCCTGGTCAAGGAGGTGATCGCCACCCGCCTGGCCAGCAATGAAATTCACGCTCTGTCCATCGTCAAGGCCGCTACGCCGGACGAATGGCAAAAACTGCAAGGCTGATCCGTCATGGATAAACTGAAAATCATCGGCAACGGTCCGATCAACGGCGAGATCCGCGTTTCCGGCGCCAAGAACGCCGCCCTGCCCATTCTGTGCGCCAGTCTGTTGACCGGCGACACCATGCGCTTCACCAATGTGCCGATGTTGCGCGACATCGCCACCACCCAGAAGCTGCTGCAAGGCATGGGGGTGCGGGTGATGACCGACAATGTGCACGAGATGGAAATCACCGCCGGTCATCTGGACAGCCTGGTGGCGCCGTACGATCTGGTGAAGACCATGCGCGCGTCCATCCTGGTGCTGGGCCCGACGCTGGCGCGCTTCGGCGAGGCCACGGTGTCGCTGCCGGGCGGTTGCGCCATCGGCAGCCGGCCGGTGGACCAGCACATCAAGGGCCTGGTGGCGATGGGGGCCGAGGTCAGCATTGAGCACGGCTACGTCAAGGCCAAGGCCCGCCGCCTGCGCGGCGCGCGCATCATCATGGACATGGTGACCGTGGGCGGCACCGAGAACCTGCTGATGGCGGCGACGCTGGCCGAAGGCACCACGGTGCTGGAAAACGCCGCGCGCGAACCGGAAGTGACCGATCTGGCCAACTGTCTGGTGGCGATGGGCGCCAAGATCAGCGGCATCGGCACCGACCGTCTGGTGATCGAGGGCGTGGAGCGCCTGCACGGCGCCGATTACGCGGTGATGCCGGACCGCATCGAGGCCGGCACCTTCCTGGTGGCCGGCGCGATGACGCGCGGCCATATCGTGCTGCGCAACGCCGCGCCCAAGAGCATGGAGGCGGTGCTGGACAAGCTGGCGGAAACCGGCGCGGTGGTGGAGTGCGGCGACGACTGGATCTCGCTGGACATGAAGCGCCGCCCGCAGGCGGTGAACTTCCGCACCTTGCCCTACCCGGCCTTCCCCACCGACATGCAGGCCCAGCTGATGACGCTGAACTGCGTGGCGGAGGGCGCCGGCGTGGTGACCGAAACCATTTTCGAAAACCGCTTCATGCACGTGCCCGAGCTGAACCGCATGGGCGCCAACATCGAGGTGGAAGGCAATACCGCCATCGTCAAGGGCGTGGAGAAGCTGTCCGGCGCCACGGTGATGGCCACCGATCTGCGCGCGTCGGCCAGCCTGGTAATCGCCGGCCTGGTGGCCGAGGGCGAAACCATCGTCGACCGCATCTACCATCTGGATCGCGGCTACGAGTACATCGAGAAGAAGCTGGGCGCGGTAGGCGCGCTGATCGAACGCGTCAGCTAAGCGCAAGCTTTGCTCCGGCAATGAAAAACGCCACGGCTCAGGCCGTGGCGTTTTGCTTTGCGGCGCGGGTCTTACGCTTTTTTGACGAACTCGGACTTCAAGCTCATCGCGCCGATGCCGTCGATCTTGCAATCGATGTCGTGGTCGCCGTCGACCAGGCGGATGTTCTTCACCTTGGTGCCCACTTTCACCACCAGCGAGGAGCCTTTGACTTTCAGGTCCTTGATCACGGTGACGCTGTCGCCGTCCTGCAGCACATTGCCGTTGGCGTCCTTGATCACGCGGGCCTCTTCGGCGGGGGCGGCCTGCTCGTTCCATTCGTGCGCGCACTCCGGGCAGACATACATCGCGCCATCCTGATAGGTGTATTCGGATTTGCATTGCGGACAGGCTGGCAGATTGCTCATGGCGTTTCCTGTTGAGAAGTGGAAAAGAACGCTGCCGGCGCGTCGGGACGGCCGGCAGCGGAGGGTGCGGGTTTACTGCGCGGCGGAAGCCGCGACCTTGGCGCCGGGGACGGCGGCGGCCGGCGCCGAACTGTCCGGCTTGCCGGCCGGAGAGTCGACCAGCTCGTCGAGATTGAAATTGTCGCTAATCTGGGTCGGGTTGGGCAGGCCCAGCTGCTGCGCGCGCAATTGCATATAGGCGTCGCGGGTGTAGCTGTACGGGTCCAGCGCCGCGGCGCTGAGCATGGTTTCCATGCCCAGGTAGCGGGCGCGGGTGTTCACGCCGTACAGGCCGTAGAAGCCCACCGCTTGCCAGGTGGTGTCGTAGAACATCTTCTCTGGGCCGGGACCGCCCAGCGAGGCGGTCAGGCCGGCGCCGTCGCGCACGGTGGACGGGCCGAAGAAGGGCAGCACCAGATAGTTGCTGTCGTGCCAGCCCCAGGCGGCGAAAGTGTCGCCCAGGGTGTTCTTGTTGTTCTTCAAACCGGCCTGGCTGGCGATGTCGATCAGGCCGAACAGGCCGAAGCCGGTGTTCATCGCCACCCGCATCACGTCGTTCAGCGCTTTCTCCGGCTCGGCGCGCAAGGCGTTGGACAGCGCGCTGTAGACATCCTTGAGGTTGTCGAAGAAATTGCCGACGCCGGTGCGCACCGGCGACGGCGTGATGGCCTTGTAGCCCTCGGCCACCGGTTTGATCAGGTAGCGGTCGGCAGTGTCGTTGACCTGGTACATGGCGCGGTTGTAAGGCTCGAAGCGGTCGTAAGGCACCGTCGGATTGCTGGCGCAGCCGGCCAGGGTCAGCGATAGCGCCAGGCCGGTCAGCGCGGGTTTCAGGGGCGACATAAATCCTCTCCGCATATCAGTCCGCCGCCGGGGCGGACAACAGTTCCGCCAGCGAGTAAAGGTCCAGCAGGGCGCCGAGCCCGCTTGGCCAGTTTTCCAGGGACAGGGCGTGACCGCCGGCGTCGGCGGCGCGGCGCGCGCCGAGCAGCAGGGCCAGCGCGGCGGAATCGGCGCCGGCGATGCCGGACAGATCCAGACGCAAGGGCCCTTCGCCGGCGAGCTTGGCCAGCGGCGCGGCCAAGGCGCCGCAGCTGTCCATGTTCAGCTGGCCGCTGAGCCGCGCCTGGCCGGGGGCGGTGTGCTCCAGCATCAGCCGTTGCCCTTGGCGGCGGGCGCCGCGGCCACCGGCGCGGCGTTCTTGTTCTGCAGCAGCTTGATCAGGCCGTCCACGCCGCTCTTGCGCACTTCTTCATTGAAGGAGTTGCGGTAGACGGTGACCAGGCTGGCGCCTTCCACGCTGACGTTGTAGATCTTCCAGCCTTGCGCGCCCTTGTTCAGCGAGTAGTCCACCGCCACCGGGTTGGCGTTGCCCGGCAGGCTGACCGTGGTTTTCACCGTGGCGTCGCGGTCGCCGTTGCTCATCAGCGGGTTGGGCTTGACGTCGACCTGGGCGGTTTTGAAGCGAGTCATGGTCGCGGAATAGGTGCGCACCAGCAGGGTCTGGAACTGCTGGGTCAGCTGGGCGCGCTGCTCGGCGCTGGCCTGGCGCCAGCCCAGGCCCACGGCCAGGGCGGTCATGCGCGGGAAGTCGAACATCGGCACCGCCACGGCTTCCGCCTGCAGGCGGATTTGCTTGGTGTTCTTGCCGTTGTCTTGTTTCAGCACTTCCAGCACCTGGCGGGAGGCGTCCTTGATCACGTCGGTGGGGGTGTCGCCGGCGGCTTGGGCCGCGGCGGACAAGCCGAACAGCAGACAGCAGAATGCGAGCAGTTTTTTCATCGTTTTTCCAATCGATTGCGAGTGAGCCGGCGGCGCGGGCAGCGCGCCGGCCGGCAGTTTGTTGCGGGGTGCCCCGTCTTTGTGCCGCGCTATTTGTCAGCGCTCTTGTTGCTATCGGTAAAGCCCGTCATGAACTTGCCGATCAATTGTTCCAGCACCATGGCCGAGGAGGTGATGGTGATGGTGCCGCCCGGGGTCAGATTGGTTTCCGAGCCTCCCTGCAGCATGCCGATATATTGTTCGCCCAGCAGGCCGGCGGTCAGGATGGACGCGCTGGCGTCGTCGCTGATCTGATAGGTCTTGTCAATATTCAGAGTCACGCGGGCGCGATAAGTTTTCGGGTTGAGCTGGATGTCGGCCACGCGCCCGATCACCACGCCGGCCTCCTTGACCGGCGCTTTGACCTTCAGTCCGCCGACGTTGTCGAAGTCGGCGTACAGCACATAGGTCTGGTTGGCGCTTTGCGGGACCAGATTGGCCACTTTCAGCGACAGGAAGGCGACGGCGGCGATGCCCAGCGCCACAAAGATGCCTACCCACAAATCAATAGTAGAGCGTTTCATTCGGGTTTTTCCTAGAACATGAAGGCGGTCAGGATGAAATCCAGCGCCAGAATGACCAATGCGGAGGTGACTACGGTCCGGGTGGTGGCGGCGGAAATGCCGCTGGCCGTCGGAGTGGCGTCATAACCTTCGAACACGGCGATCAGGGTGACGGCGACGCCGAAGCACAGGCTCTTGATCAGGCCGTTGACCACGTCGAAATGCAGGTCGACGTTGGCCTGCATCTGCGACCAGAAGGTGCCGACGTCCAGGCCTATCATCACCACGCCCACCAGGTAGCCGCCGAAGATGCCGACCACGTTGAACAGCGCGGCCAGGATGGGCATGGAGATCACGCCGGCCCAGAAGCGGGGCGCCACCACGCGGGCGATCGGGTCGACCGCCATCACGCTCATCGCGTCCAGCTGCTCGGTGGTTTTCATCAGGCCGATTTCGGCGGTCATCGCGCTGCCGGCGCGGCTGGCGAACAAGAGCGCGGCCAGCACCGGACCCAGCTCGCGCAACAGCGCCAGCGCCACCACCGCGCCCAGCGCGTCGGCGGAGCCGAATTTGGCGAGGGTGCTGTAGCCTTGCAGGCCCAGCACCATGCCGACGAAGAGGCCGGACACCAGGATGATGATCAAGGACATCACGCCGGCGAAATAGACCTCGCGTATGGTCAGCTGCGGCCGCAACAGGCTCTGGCCGCTGCCGCGCAGGATGGCCACCAGGAAGCGGCAGGCGAAGCCCAGTCGCCAGACGGCGTTGATGGTGAGGTGGCCGAGCTTGCGCAAGGGCGCGGCGATCAAATCAAGCATGGCGGCCTCCGTTGAGTCCCAGGTCGTCGGCGAGCGAGCGCTCCGCCGGGTAGGCGTAGTGCACCGGGCCGTCGGCCTCGCCCCAGATGAACTGGTGCACCCATGGCGAATCCGAATTGCGCACCTGGTCCGGCGTGCCCTGGGCGACGATCTCGCCGCCGGCGACGAAGAGCACGTGGTCGACGATCTCCAGCGATTTGTGCACGTCGTGGGTGACCATCACCGCGGTGGTGCCCAGCGCGTGGTTGAGCTTCTTGATCAGGTGGGCGATCACGCCCAGCGAGATCGGGTCCAGGCCGGTGAAGGGCTCGTCGTAGAGCATCAGTTGCGGGTCCAACGCGATGGCGCGCGCCAGCGCCACCCGGCGCGCCATGCCGCCGGACAGTTCCGCCGGCATCAGCTGCTGGGTGCCGCGCAGGCCGACGGACTCCAGCTTCATGGTCACCAGGTCGCGGATCATGCTGTCCGGCAGCTTGGTGTGCTCGCGAATGGGGAAGGCGACGTTGTCGAACACCGACAGGTCGGTGAACAGCGCGCCGAACTGGAACAGCATGCCCATGCGGCGGCGGTGTTGATAAAGTTCGGCGGCGCTCATCTTGGCGACGCTCTTGCCGTCAACCAGCACTTCGCCGGCCTGCGGGCGGTTCTGGCCGGAGATCAGCCGCAGCAGCGTGGTTTTGCCGCTGCCGCTGCCGCCCATGACGGCCACCAGCTTGCCGCGCGGAATGGCGAGGTTGAGGTTTTTCAGAATGGGCCGCTCGCCATAGGCGAAGCTGACGTTCCTGAACTCGATGAAATTGTCAGAAGACACAAAGTTTCCAGATAGCATGCGTGAAGCCGCGGACGGCCTCGGTTGAAACGGCGGACCCGGAGCGGTGCGATGGCGGGCCGTTCAGGCAAAGCGGCTCTTGAAGCCTGTCACCCAAGCTTTGCCTTGGATGAGCGGTTCTTGGAGAGCGGCCGCTTTTTTGCCGATTCTTTTCGAACTGGAGATTTTATAGACTTGTCGTGAACTAGCCAAATTTCAACGGTGTTCGCGATGCAAATATGCTGCATTGCAATGCGGCCGGCGGCGCGGAGGAGGCGGGGAGAGGCGGACAGCGGGCGTGCCGACTGTCCGCCCGAGCCGGCGGACGAAAGGGGCTTACACGCCGCGCAGCAGTTCGTTGATGCTGGTCTTGCTGCGAGTCTGAGCGTCCACTTTCTTAACGATCACCGCGCAGTACAGGCTGTGGCTGCCGTCCTTGCTCGGCAGGTTGCCGGACACCACCACCGAGCCGGGCGGCACGCGGCCGTAGCTGATCTCGCCGGTTTCGCGGTCGTAGATCTTGGTGGACTGGCCGATGTAGACGCCCATGGAGATCACCGAGCCTTCGCCGACGATCACGCCTTCGACGATTTCCGAACGCGCGCCGATGAAGCAGTTGTCCTCGATGATGGTGGGGTTGGCCTGCAGCGGCTCCAGCACGCCGCCGATGCCGACGCCGCCGGACAAGTGCACGTTCTTGCCGATCTGGGCGCAGGAGCCGACGGTGGCCCAGGTGTCCACCATCGCGCCTTCGTCGACGTAGGCGCCGATATTGACGTAGGACGGCATCAGCACGGTGTTCTTGGCAATGAAGCTGCCCTTGCGCGCCACCGCGCCCGGCACCACGCGGAAACCGGCTTCCTGGAAGCGGGCCGGGTTCCAGTCGGCGAACTTGGTGTCCACTTTGTCGAAGTAGCGGTTGACGCCGTCGTCGGAAAGCTCATTGTCGCGGATGCGGAAGGACAGCAGCACCGCTTTCTTCACCCATTGGTTCACCACCCAGTCCGCGCCCTGTTTTTCCGCCACGCGCAGGCGGCCGGCGTCCAGCTCGGCGATCACCTGGCCGATGGCGGCCTTGAGCTCGGCGGAAACGGTGGCCGGGGTGATGTCGGCGCGTTGTTCGAAGGCTTCTTCGATCAGGGTCTGGATCGGATGCATGGTGTTCAGTCCTTTGGCAATGTGGATGGAAGTGGTCATTCAATTCGCTTTCAGGCGGCCGCGCCGGAGGCGGGGCCGCGGGGATTCATGGGGTCTGGCGTTGCCGGCGTTCGGCGAAGGCGACGATGCGCTCGACGCCGGCCACGCATTCTTCCAGCGTGGCCACCAGCGCGACGCGGACATAGCCGGCGCCGGGATTGACGCCGTGGGCGTCGCGCGCCAGGTAGCTGCCCGGCAGCACGGTGACGTGTTCCTCGGCGAACAGCGCCTTGGCGAAGTCTACATCATTCCCGTCCGGCACCTTGGCCCACAGGTAGAAGCTGGCGTCCGGGCGCCGCACCTCCAGCCCCATCGCCAGCCGCGGGGTGACCGCGTCGAACTTGGCGATGTATTGGGCCCGGTTGGACTCGACGTGGTCCTCGTCGTTCCAGGCCGCCACGCTGGCCGCCTGTATCGCCAGGCTCATCGCGCTGCCGTGGTAGGTGCGGTAGAGCAGGAACTTGGCCAGCAGCGCGGCGTCGCCGGCGACGAAGCCCGAGCGCATGCCGGGCACATTGGAGCGCTTGGACAGGCTGGTGAACATCGCCAGCCGCTCGAAGCCGCGGCCCAGCTTGCGCGCCGCCTCCAGCCCGCCCAGCGGCGGCCGGCCGAAGTGGATTTCGGAATAGCATTCGTCGCTGGCGATGACGAAGCCGTAGCGCTCGGACAGCTGGAACAGCGTCTCCCAGTCCGCCAGCGACATCACCGCACCGGTGGGGTTGCCGGGGCTGCACACGATCACCAGCTGGGTGCGTTGCCACACCGCTTCCGGCACCTGGCTCCAGTCCGGCTGGAAGCGCTGTTCGGCCAGACAGTTGACATAGTAGGGTTCGGCGCCGGCCAACAGTGCCGCGCCTTCGTAAATCTGGTAAAAAGGGTTGGGGGATATCACGATGGGCGTCTGCCCGGCGCTGGCGTCGATCACCGTCTGCACAAAAGCAAACAAGGCTTCACGGCTGCCGTTGACCGGCAGTATCTCGCTTTGCGCATCCAGTTCCAGATCATAGCGCCGTCGCATCCAGCCGGCGCAGGCTTGGCGCAGCGCCTCGCTGCCCAGCGTGGCCGGGTATTGCGACAGCCCGCCTAGGTTGTCGATCAGAGCCTGTTCGACCAGCTCCGGGGTTGGATGTTTGGGTTCGCCTATCGACAGATTGATGTGCGTTTTGTCCGCCGGCGGCGTCAGGCCGGCAAGCAGCGCGCGCAGGCGCTGGAAGGGATAGGGCTGCAATTGGGCCAGGCGGGGGTTCACGGTGTCTCCAAAGCGGGCGCAAGCAAACGAATATCTTAAGAACAAGCGATGACACCTGTAAAACAAAAATTTCTCGCCGTCTGCGGCATTCTCACCACCGCTCTGGTCTGGGGCTTGATGTGGTACCCGTTTCGCAGCCTCAATCAAAGCGGCGTCAGCGTGGCGATGACCTCGCTGGTGGTCTATCTGGTGGCCATCACTCTGGGCGTGATCACCTTTTTCGACGTCTACTGCCGCCAGTTCCGGCTGCAGCCGGTGTTGCTGGTGCTGACCGCGGTGTTCGGCTGGTGCAACTACAGCTATACCTGGGCGGTGTCCGAGGGCCAGGTGATGCGGGTCTTGCTGCTGTTCTACCTGTCGCCGCTGTGGACGGTGTTCCTGTCGCGCTTGATCCTGAAGGAGCGGCTGACCCGCAGCGGCTGGCTGGTGGTGGCCTTGTCGCTGCTCGGCTGCTTCATCTTCATCTACCGGCCGGGCCTGTTCGCCGGCGAGCTGCCGCTCAGCCATCGTTACGAGTGGCTGGCCCTGTCCGGCGGCATGGCCTTCGCGCTGGGCAATGTGCTTAGCCGCGGCGCCCAGTCCATCCCGGTGCCGGTCAAGTCGGCGTCGATCTGGTTCGGCGTGGCGTCCATCGGCGCGATCAAGCTGGCGCTGGCCGGGCAATTGGGCGGCATTCTGCAGATTCCGCCGCAAAGCTGGCTGGTGCTGGGCATTTTGGGCGTCACCCTGTTATGCACCAGCGTGATCTCGCAGCACGGCGTGTCCATTCTGCCGGCGACGCAAACGATGACGCTGATGTTGATGGAGCTGTTGTTCGCGGCGGCATCGGCTTATTTATTGGCCGGCGAGGCGATGACGTCGCGCGAATGGCTGGGCGGCGCCCTGATCGCCAGCGCCAGCCTGTTGTCCGGCCGCATGAGCGGCAAGCCGGTGACGGCGCAATTGAAACAGGAGGCAGCATGATTACGATCCGAGCGATGAACGACAGCGATTTCGAACGCTTCTGGCCGGTGTTCCAGGCGGTGGTGGCTGCCCGGGAGACCTATGCCTTCGATCCGGAGCTGACGCGGGAACAGGCGCGCGAGTTGTGGCTGCGGCTGCCCTTGCACACCCTGGTGGCGGAGGAGGACGGCGCGCTGCTGGGCTCGTATTTTCTCAAGCCCAACGCCGCCGGTCCGGGCGGCCATGTCTGCAATTGCGGCTATATGGTGGCCGAGGCGGCGCGCGGCAAGGGCGTGGCGCGGCTGATGTGCGAGCACTCGCAGCAATTGGCGCGGGACAGCGGCTTCCTGGCGATGCAGTTCAACTCGGTGGTGGCCAGCAACGAGGTGGCGGTGGCCTTGTGGAGCAAGCTGGGGTTCGAGCCGGTGGGCCGTTTGCCGCGCGCTTACCGCCACGCGCGGCTGGGCCTGGTGGACTGCCTGGTGATGTACAAATGGCTGGGCGACGCCGCGCCGGAGATGCCGGAGCCGGCGCCGCTGATCGGCCGCAAGAATATCGAGGCGACGGTGTCGCGGCGCAGAGGCCACCGCTAAGCCGTCGTCGGCATCAATAATGCGGCGGAATCTCGTCGCGCGGGCTGAGGCCGGACGCGGCGTCGTCCGGCTGGGCTTGACGGAATTGCTGGTAGAGCAGACGCATTTGCTGTTGCAGCAGCTCCATGTCTTTTTGCTGGCGCGCCACGGTGGCGTTCAGCGCGTCCAAGAGTTCGTCCTGGAAGGCGAGCTTCACTTCCATTTCGGCCAGGCGGGCATCGATTTGATCATCCATGCCGGCCATTCTACAACACCATCGCCGCAATCCAGCCGGCCGCCAGCACCGGCAGGTTGTAGTGCAGGAAGGTGGGCAGCACGGTGTCGCGGATATGGTCGTGCTGGCCGTCCACGTTCAGGCCCGAAGTCGGCCCCAGCGTGGAGTCCGACGCCGGCGAGCCGGCGTCGCCCAGCGCGCCGGCGGTGCCGATGATGGCCACGGTGGCCAGCGGCGAAAAGCCCAGGTGCATGCACAGCGGCACGTAGATGGCGGTGAGGATGGGCACGGTGGAGAAGGACGAGCCTATGCCCAGGGTCACCACCAGGCCCACCAGCAGCATGGCGAAGGCGGCCACGCCCTGGTTGCCGGCGAACAGGCCGGCGCTGGCGGTCACCAGAGCGCCCACCTGGCCGGTGGCCTTCAGCACCTCGGCGAAGCCTTGGGCGGTGATCATGGTGAAGCCTATCATCGCCATCATCTTCATGCCCTCGTTGAACAGACCGTCCGCGTCCTTCCATTTCACCACGCCGGTGGCGAGGAACAGCAGAAAGCCCGCTAGCGCGCCCATGATCATCGAATCGGTGTACAGCTGCACCGCGAAGGCCAGCGCGATCGCCAGCAGCGCGGTGGCCAGCGATTTGCGGCTGACCTTGGCGCGGGTGCGCTCGGCGTTTTCTATCTTGCCCAAGACGTACTGGCGCGGCTTGCGGTAGCTGACCAGCACCGCCCACAACAGGCCGGCCACCATGCCCAGCGCCGGGATCGCCATCGCGTGCATCACATTGAGGCCGCGCACGTCCATGCCGGATTTGGCGATGTTGCCGAGCAGGATCTGTTTCAGAAAGATGTCGCCGAAGCCCACCGGAAACACCATATAGGGCGTGACCAGGCCGAAGGTGATCACGCAGGCGACCAGGCGGCGGTCCAGATGCAGCCGCGCCATCACATAAAGCAGCGGCGGCACCAGCAAGGGGATGAAGGCGATGTGGATGGGCACCAGGTTCTGGCTGGCGACGCTGACCGCGGCCAGCAGCAGGATCAACGCCCATTTCAGCCGGCTCTGGCCGCTGTCGCGTTCCAGCCGCTTGACCGCCAGATCCGCCATCGCGTGCGGCAGGCCGGATTTGGCGATGGCCAGCGCGAAGGCTCCCAGCAGGGCGTAGGACAGGGCCACCGAGGCGCCGCCGGTGATGCCGTTGTTGAAGGCTTCCAGCGTGCGGGACAGGGACAGACCGCCGCAGAGGCCGCCGATCAAGGCGCCGAGCAGCAGGCTGATGACGACGTGGGTGCGCAACAGCGCCAGCCCGAGCATGACGATGACGGCCAGAAGAACTGCGTTCATTTGTATATACAGATCAATAGGTTGGACGAAGACGCCGAGGGCGCGCAGCGTAGCGGGTTTCGGTTTTTCTGTCGATAGTTTTGCTTGGAACGCGGCACGAAGCGGCGCGGCAGGGAGCCGACCGCGGCGGCGGAAGCGGGATCTTGCTTTGCTTTGCGATTTCAAAGACTTGCCGGCTTGACGCCGCGGAAGCGGGCGCGCCGGGGCCGTTGCGGCATTTATATACTTGTTGGAAATAAAAAACTAATTTTATATATCTTTACTGTGTTATTACGCCGGCTTAGAGTGAGGGAATGTCGAGGCGCGTCCCGCGCCGCGCAGAGAGGAGGTGGCCGATGAACGCCCTGTTGATAGGCGCGGACAGCTTGGGGAACATTCCGGCGGTTCTGCAAAGCTACGATATCCGGATCGCCCGCCACATCTGCGGGCGCAACGTCGCGCATCAGCGCAGGGCGCCGCTGCCGGGCAAGCCGGATCTGCTGATCCTGCTCACCGATTTTCTGGGACACAATGTGATGCGCAATTACCGGGACCGCGCCCACGCGCTGGGCATCCCGGTGGTGGCCTGCCGCCGTTCCGCCACCGCGGTGGAGCGGCGTTTGCAACATGAAGGCTGGAGGAAGCTGCCATGATTTTTTCGGGCAATGAGAATTGGTTGGGCAGCTTGGCGCGCGCCGAGGATTCGGCGCTGCCCTTGCGCGACGACACGGTGGCGGTGGAGTGGGCCAGGCTGGCGCCGCAGCCCTTGCCGCAGGCGGCGGCGCAGCCGTCGCAGCCGGCGTGATCCGCCGGCGTCCGTCTATTCGCGGTGGTAGGGGTGGTTGTTGAGGATAGAGTAGGCGCGGTAGATCTGCTCGGCCAGCATCACCCGCACCATGCCGTGGGGCAGGGTCATCGCCGACAGCTGCAGCAGCACGTCGGCGCGTTGCTTCAATTCCGCGGCCAGGCCGTCGGCGCCGCCGATGATGAAGGCCACGTCGTCGCCGCCGGCCATCCATTCCTTCAGGCCTTCCGCCAGTCGCACCGAAGTCCAGTTCTTGCCGCGCTCGTCCATCACCACCAGCCGCGCGCGCGGCGGAATGGCGGCGAGCAGCCGCTCGTGCTCGGCGGCAATGCCTTTTTCGGCGGTGACGCCGCCGCCGCGTTTCTCCGGTTTGATTTCCTTCAGTTCCAGCGTGATGTCGCGGCCGAAGCGCTTAGAGTAATCGCCGTAGGCCTCGTCGACCCAGCGCGGCATCTTGGTGCCGACGGCGAGAATAGTGATTTTCATCGTGAATGAGCCAGGGAATAAACGCAAACGGGGACTTGCGTCCCCGTTTCGATGAGCGGCTTAGAACCTGTTTACGATCTGCCACGCGTCGGCGATACGGCGTTGAAACCGTCCTCGAAATGCTCATGCACCACTTGTACATTCCGCTTTCTCAGCCGTTTTCGCCTTGTCCCGCTCTTGCTCGCGAGATCGTAAACACGTTCTTAGCGCAGCCGGATCAGGTCGCCGACCACGGACGGCCGCCGGCCGGCAGGAAGCTGGGCTTCTGGCCGCCCCACAGCGCTTCGATGTCGTAGTAGTCGCGCACCGCGGGCAGCATCACGTGCACCACCACGTCGCCCGCGTCCACCAGCACCCATTCGCCGCTTTCGTGGCCTTCGCTGCCGACGATGTCCACGCCGGCTTCCTTCAGCTTGACGTGCACGCTGTTGGCCAGCGCCTTGACCTGGCGGTTGGAGTCGCCGGTGGCCACGATCATGCATTGGAACAGCGAGGTCAGCTTGCTGGTGTCCAGTTCGATGATGTCTTTGCCCTTGACGTCTTCCAGGGCTTCGATCGCCAGCTTGGCAATGTCTTGCACTTCCATAATGTCCTTTTCCTATGCGGGGTCCGCGGCGGCCGGGGCCGACGCAAAGCTGCCGCAAAATGGCGGGCGGAGCCGGCGCGCGCAGCGCGGCGGCAGGCCTGCCGTATTGCTTTTAAAGTGAATCGCTGCCGGCCGACTGCGGGCGGCCTGGCGGAAAGTGGCCGGACACGGCGGCTACACTGTCTGGTATAGCCGGTGTTGGCGGATATAGGCCAGCACCGCGGGCGGCAGCACATCGTCCACCGCGTCGCCGCGCGCCAGGCGCTGGCGGATGTCGGTGGCCGCGATGTCCACCGGCGGCAAGGCCAAGGGGCGGATTGTACCGGATGCGGTTCGATTTGAAAAATCAGAGACTTGCCGGGCGCGCCATAAGGCTTGCACCGGCGCCGGCAGCGAGGCCGGATCGAAGCCGGGGCGCAAGGCCACGGCCAGGTTGGCGAAACGCAACAGTTCGTCCCAGCGCTTCCAGGTATGCAGCCCGGCCAGCGAGTCGCCGCCGATCAAAAACCACAGTTCGGCGTCCGCGCCCAGTTCTGCGCGCAGCTCTTCCAGGGTGTCTATGGTGTAGGCGGCGCCGGGGCGGCGCACTTCGCGTTCGTCCACCGTCAGCAGCGGCCGATCCGCCGCCGCCAGCTTCGCCATGGCCAGCCGTTGCGCCGGCGCGGCGTGCGGGCCCTGGCTGCGGTGATAGGGCCGGCCGGCCGGAATCAGCCTGACCTGGTCCAGCGCCAGCTCCGCGGCGAAGGCGTCGGCCATGCGCAGGTGGGCGTTGTGGATGGGGTCGAAGGTGCCGCCGAACAGGCCCAGGCGCAAGGGCTTACTCCAGCGCGTCGTCGTTCTGGTAGCCGTCGACGATGACTTCCAGCCGGCCGGTGGACGGATGGATCACCATGCCGTGCACCGGCACGTCCTTGGGCATCAGCGGGTGGTTGCGGATGGTGTGCACGGTGTGGCGCACGCTGTCGGACACGTTGTCGAAGCCCTTCAGCCAGCCGTCCAGATCGATGCCGGCGGCGCGCAAGGTGGCGATGGTGTCTTCCGACACGCCGCGTTCCATCGCGTGGTCCAGCACGCGCTGCGGATCGACCGCGCGCATGCCGCAGTCGCGGTGGGCGACCACGCAGATTTCGTCGGCGCGCAGTTCGTACACCGCCATGATCAGGCTGCGCATCACCGAACCCCACGGGTGGGTGATCAGCGCGCCGGCGTTCTTGATCAGCTTGGCGTCGCCGTTCTTCAGGCCCATGGCCTTGGGCAGCAGTTCCACCAGCCGCGCGTCCATACAGGCCAGCACGGCCAGGCCCTTGCCGGGGAATTTGTCGGTCTTGAATTGCTCGTATTCGCGGTTTTCCACGAAGTGGCGATTGTGTTCGAGCAGAGCGCTTAATCTATCCATGATGGCAATCTCCTACTGAGAGTCTGTTCATCAGCGTTCTGACGCGGCGGCGGCAAAAGGATCATGGACAGGCTCTGGACGGTTTGTCAGGTTTGGGCGTTTAGAGAGAATACTCGGTTGCGGGCGCATCCTACCACTGTTGTTCCCGCCGGTCTTGTGTTTTCGCAAAACGGGGATTTCCCTGGCTACAGCAGGGAATTGCGATGAACTTCAGACAATGGCGGCGAATGGTCGTTGGCTTGCGACATCGAGCGGGCTACGTTCACCAACGCGACAGATGGTCCTCGGTCACGCCCAGCAAATCGCTGACCACATGGTCGGCGCCGCCGTCCGGGTCGCGAATCCGGCCGTTGAAACGGCCGATGGGCTGTACGTAGCGGCTGGCGGCGATCAGCAGATTCTTGTCTTCGCGCCGCGCGCCTTCCGGCGCGAAGCTCAGGTCCAGCAGGCCGTTGTCGCTGCGCATGCGCCAGCCCTGCAGCGGATCGTCCGGCTGGTAGTCGAAGCTGACCGGCCCCAGCCGGATCAGCTTGCCGCGCAGCCAGGCGGCGTTTTCGGTATCGCCCATATAGCCTTGCTGCAGATTGAAGCCCAGTTCCAGCGAATGCGCGCTGGCCCAGCGCCAGCGGGTTTCCCTCGCCAGCAGGCCGTTGGAGTAGTCCAGCGCCGCCACCGCGCCGTCCAGCGAATAGCGCCGGTCCTGGCAGTCGGCGAAGCCGCTGATCCGGAGGCCGCCGCTCTTATGGGTGGAGTGGGCCAGCCAGTTGGCCGGCGCGATCACCGCCAGCACCGGCGGCATGTCCGTCAACTGGATATGCGCGGCCACTTTCAACTGCGGCGAGTCCACCGCCAGTTCCAGCCGCTCGCCGTCGCGGCGGAAACTCAGCCGGCAGCGGCCGGCCTGGAAGGAGGCGTCGCCGAAGGCGCGGTCCTCTATCCGGGTGGACAGGCCGGGCAGGCCGTTGGCGCTGGCGGCGGCGATGACTTCGCCGCTCTTGCGGTCGAACAGATAGGCGAAAGCGGTGCCGGTCCAGCCGACGTCGACAATGGCGACGCCGATGAAAAAGGCCGGGTGGGCGATGGCCGCGTACTGCCAGCGCTTGTGATGCAGCCGGCGCGTCAGCCGTTGATAGGGCGTGGTTTTCAGCGCGCGCCAGTCCAGCCGGTCGATGATGCCCTGATATACGCCGAAGGCGGGGATGCCGCGTTCGTGCACCAACTGCCTGGGGGCGGGCGGGAGGAGGGTGGAGGCCATGGCGGTGCTGGGCCGGGTCGGCGCCGCGGCTGAAAATAGGTTCATGGCCTTGAGTCTACAACAGTTTTTCCCGGCGCGATGGTGACTGATAGGCCATGTGGCGGCGGGCGGACTACTGTGGCGCGGCGGTAACAGTTGGTTGATTTACATTATATTATAAAACATAATGTTTGCGACGCCGGAAAGCCGGCGCGGGAGAACGAATATGGATTTGAACATGCTGCGCGCCAATGCCGGTCGCGCCGCCTTGTTGTTGAAGGGCCTGGCCAACGAGGACAGGCTGCTGCTGCTGTGCCAGTTGGTGGACGGCGAGAAGTCGGTGTCTGAGCTGGAGCGTTTGACCGGCATTCGCCAGCCTTCTTTGTCGCAGCAGCTGGGCGTGTTGCGCAATGAAGGCCTGGTGGCGACGCGGCGCGAAGGCAAATGGGTGTATTACAGCGTGGCCAGCGCCGACGCCCTGGCCTTGCTGAACGCCTTGCACGCCTTGTTCTGCGCCGACCAGCCGGCGGGAGCGGCGTGATGGCCGCGGATTGGGCGGCGTTCACGCCGTGGCCCGCCTTGGCGGGCGGGGCGTTGATCGGCGCGGCGGCGGCTTGGCTGGCTCTGTTGCATGGTCGCGTCGCCGGCATCAGCGGCATGCTGGGCGGCTTGTTGGAGCGGCGGGCGGACTGGCGCGCGCGCTTGGCCTTTCTCTTGGGCCTGACGGCGGCGCCG
The DNA here is from genome assembly GCF_016937655.1 of Chromobacterium alkanivorans. Taxonomy (GTDB): domain Bacteria; phylum Pseudomonadota; class Gammaproteobacteria; order Burkholderiales; family Chromobacteriaceae; genus Chromobacterium; species Chromobacterium alkanivorans. The sequence goes on from NZ_JAFHKL010000001.1 coordinate 23,753, forward strand.
GCTTTGTGGTGGCTGGCTGCGGGCGAATTGCCCGTCGTCAAGATCGAGGCCGGCGGCTTGCGCTTGCTGGCCGCCGGCCTGCTGGTGGGCGTCGGCGCGGGTCTGGGTTCCGGCTGCACCAGCGGCCACGGCGTCTGCGGCCTGGCGCGCTTATCGCCGCGCTCGCTGGCGGCGACGGCGGCCTTCATGTTTGCCGGCTTCGTCACCGTGGCCGCGGTTCGACATTGGGGGGCGTGAAGGTGGCGGCGGAGTGGAAACGATTGTTGTCGATGGCGGGCGCGGGCCTGTTGTTCGGCCTGGGCTTGTTGCTGTCCGGCATGGCCAATCCGGCCAAGGTGCTGGCCTTTCTTGACCTGGGCGGCGCCTGGGATCCCAGCCTGGCGCTGGTGATGGCCGGAGCCGTCGCCGCGGCCTGGCCGGCCTTCCGTCTGGCCGAGCGCCGCCCGCGCGCGTTCCTGGGCGAGCCGGCGCGGTGGCCGGCCAAGACGCCGCTGACGCGCCGGCTGATCGGCGGCGCTCTACTGTTCGGCGCAGGTTGGGGCCTGGCCGGCCTCTGTCCGGGGCCGGCCTTGCTGCTGGGCGGCATGGCGTCGCCGCTGAGCCTATGGTTTTTGCCGGCGATGGCGGCCGGCCTGTGGCTGGCCGGACGATGGGAGCGGCGCGGATGAGGCTCTGGCTGCCTGCCTGGCTGCGCGGCTACCGGCGCGCCTACTTGCCGGGCGATCTGGGCGCGGGCCTGGTGGTGACCTTGCTGCTGGCGCCGCAAGGGCTGGCTTACGCGCTGGTGGCCGGCCTGCCGGCGCAGGCGGGCTTGTACGCCAGCATCGCGCCCTTGCTGATTTACGCGCTGGCCGGGCGCAGTCACGCGCAGTCGGTGGGGCCGATGGCGATGACGTCCTTATTGGTGGCGGCCACGCTGGCGCGCTTGGCCGAGCCGGGCTCGGGCGATTATCTGGCGTTGGCCATCGGCCTGGCGCTGCTGTCCGGCGCGATGCTGGCGGCGCTCGGCCTGCTGCGGCTGGGTTTCGTCGCCGATCTCTTGTCCGAACCGGTGCTGGCGGCCTTCACCTCGGCGTCGGCCTTGCTGATCGTGCTGTCGCAGCTGGGGCCCTTGCTGGGCGTGCAGGCCGGCGGCGCGTCCTTGCCGCAGCTGCTGGCCGGTCTGTGGCGGGCGGCCGGCGGGCTCAATCCGGCGGCGTTGTTGTTCGGCGCGACGGCGCTGGTCTTGCTGCTGCTGGCGCGCTGGTTGGGCGATCCGCTGTTGCGCCGCTGCGGCCTGCGCGCGCCGACGCGGCAACTGTGGCTGCGTCTGGCGCCGTTGCTGGCGGTGCTGCTGGGCATGGCGCTGGTGGCCGGCCAGGGTCTGCGCGCCGCCTTGCCGGTGGTGGGCGAAATTCCGCCGGGTCTGCCGACGCCGACCTGGCCGGGCCTGAGTCTGGAGCAGTGGTCGCAGTTGGCGCTGCCGGCCTTTTTCATCGCCTTGATCAATTACGTGCAAAGCCTGGCGGTGGCCCAGGCGCTGGCGCAAGACCGCGGCGACGAAGTGGATCCGGACCGGGAGCTGCTGGCGCTGGGCCTGTGCAATATCGGCGCCGGCCTGTCCGGCGGCTTTCCGGTCACCGGCGGCCTGACCCGCTCCATGGTCAACGCCGAAGCCGGCGCCCAGACTCAGCTGGCCTCGGTGGTCGCCGCCCTGGGCATCATGCTGCTGGCCAGCTTCGCCGCCGGCGCGCTGGCCCTGCTGCCGCTGGCGGTGCTGGCGGCGATGATCATCGCCTCGGTCAGCGCCATGATACGTTTCGACAGCCTGAGGCTGGCCTGGCGCGTCGACCGCGCCGACGCGGCGGCCTTCGCGCTGACTTTCATGCTGGTGCTGTGGCTGGGGGTGGATTCCGGCATCGTCGCCGGCGTGCTGATGTCGCTGGCCGCGATGCTGTGGCGCAGCAGCCGGCCGCACATCGCGGAACTGGGCCGCTTGCCGGGCAGTCATCATTTCCGCAACCGGCTGCGCTTCGCGGTGGAGCGCCTGCCCGGCGCTTTGTTTCTGCGCGTCGACGAAAGCCTGTTCTTCGGCAACGCCCGCCAGGTGCGCGGCGAGGCGCTGCGCCGGCTGGCCGCCCAGGACGGAACCACGCGGCTGGTGTTGATCATGAGCGCGGTCAACCGCGTGGATACCAGCGCCTTGCTGATGCTGGCGCGGCTGGACGCGGAACTGACGGCGCGCGGGGTGACGCTGCACCTGGCCGAGATCAAGGGGCCGGTGGCGCAGCGGATGGAGGGCGGCGGCCTGCTGGCCGGTTTCGCCGGGCGCGTGCACCTGAGCGCGCAGGCGGCGTGGGAGGCGCTGGCCGCGACGCCGCCGGACGGCGGGGAAGCTCATACTCTTTGACAGTTGATGTTGCGCCGCCTCATGCAACTTGTGGCCGATCATGGCTATCATAGCCGGATGACCAAACAGACCCTGCTGGCCGGCGTGCTGGCGCTGAGCTTGTTGCACCCGTCCGTCAGTTACGCCGATTTGCCCGATCTGGGCGAGGTGTCGGACGCCTCGCTGACGCTGGCGGACGAGAACCGCATCGGCCGCCAGGCCTGGCGCGCGATGCTGGAGGCCGGCGACATCGTCGACGACCAGGAGGTCAACGATTACCTCAACGATATCGGCGGCCGCCTGTCCAGCGGCGTCAAACTGCCCGGCGTCGGCTTCACCTATTTCTGCGTCAACGATCGCGGCATCAACGCCTTCGCCATGCCCGGCGGCTACATCGGCATCAATATCGGCCTGCTGCTGGCGACCCAGAGCGAGGGCGAGCTCGCCTCGGTGCTGGGCCACGAAACCGCCCACGTCGCCCAGCGCCACATCGCGCGGATGAAGGCGGCCAGCAGCGCCACCAGCCCCTTGTTGCTGCTGGGCACCATCATCGCCGCCGCGCTGGCGGCCAAGGCCGGCAGCGGCCAGGGCGCGATGGGGGTGGTTTCCGCCGGCATGGGCCTGTCGATTTCCAATCAATTGGCGTTTTCGCGCGATTTCGAACGCGAGGCCGACCGCGTCGGCATGCAGTATATGAGCCAGGCCGGCTTCGACGTGCGCAGCATGCCGGCCTTCTTCCAGCGCTTGCAGCAGAACGAGCGCTACAGCGACAACGCGGCGCTGGCCTTTCTGCGCACCCACCCGGTGACGCTGGAGCGCATCAGCGAAGCGGAGAACCGCGCGCTGGACTATCCGGTGAAGATGCGCGCCGACAGCGTCGATTATCTGTTGGTTCGCGAGAAGCTGCGCGCCTCGACGCTGACGCCGGACGAGGGGCAGCGCTATTACGAGGCGGCGCTGGACCGCGGCCTGTACCTGAACGAGGGCGCGCAATGGTATGGTCTGGCTCAGATCAAGCTGCGTCAGCGCGACGTCGCCGGCGCGCGCCAGGCGCTGGCCAAGGCGCGGGCCAAGCTGCCGGACCACCCGATGCTGTGGGGTTTGGACGTGGCGATAGAACACGAACGCAAGGACTGGGCCGCCGCCCGCAACGCGGCGCGCGCCGGGCTGGCCCGTTTTCCGCAAAGCCTGTCGCTGCAACTGCTGGATATCGACGTCGCCGTCGCCAGCGGCGACAGCCAGGGCGCGCTGAGCCTGATCAAGACTCAGTTGAACCGCCATCCGGACAATCCGGGGCTGTATCGGCGCCAGGCCAGCTTGTACGCCGACCGCGATCCGCTGCGCTACCACGCGGCGCTGGGCAACGCCTTCTATCATGAGCAGCGCTACCAGCCGGCGATGGAGCAGTTCCAGCTGGCCAGCAAGGCCAAGGGCGACGACTTCTACCTGCGCTCCTCAATCGAAGCGCGCATCCGCGAACTGGACCGCCTGGTTCGCGAGGAGAGGAAGAAGTAAGCGCGCAACTGAAACGAATGTTTCAATTTGCGACAGCAAATCGCAAAAAAACAACATGGTGCGGCGCAATAACCGCTGTTTTCCGCCCCGAAACAAGCGTTAGTACGCTTGACCTATTCCTTTGTGAAAGCCGGAAGACGTACACTTGCTCAAGATACGGCGCTCTTTTCGTAAATGAACATTTTTATTTGCGATTGCGTTCGTTTATAATCTGAAGCTAATAAATAGGTTCGAATTCGAGCCGATTGCAATAACGCGGGGCCGCGCAGTGCTACATACGGCCCCCGATCCACCTTGCTGTGAGGACCAGAGATGGCTGCAACTTTCCCTGACGATATCGATCCGTTGGAAACCCAGGAATGGACTGAAGCGCTGGAGTCGGTGCTGGACGCCGAAGGCCCGGAACGCGCGCATTACCTGTTGGAGAAACTGGTCGAGCGCACCCGCCGCCGCGGCGCCCATCTGCCGTTTGACGCCACCACCGCATACCAGAACAGCATTCCGCTCGGCAAAGAAGTGAAGTCGCCGGGCAACCACGAGATGGAGCATCGCATCCGCTCGATCAATCGCTGGAACGCCGCCGCCTTGGTGCTGCGCGCCGGCAAGAAGGATCTGGAGCTGGGCGGCCACATCGCCTCCTTCCAATCCTCCGCCACTCTGTACGACGTCGGCTTCAACCACTTCTGGCGCGCCCAGAACGATGAGCAGGACGGCGATCTGATCTACTTCCAGGGCCACATTTCCCCGGGCGTGTACGCGCGCGCCTTCATGGAAGGCCGCCTGTCCGCCGAGCAGCTGGACAGCTTCCGCCAGGAAGTGGACGGCAACGGCCTGTCCTCCTACCCGCACCCGTGGCTGATGAAGGACTTCTGGCAGTTCCCGACCGTGTCGATGGGCCTGGGCCCCTTGATGGCCATCTATCAGGCTCGCTTCCTCAAGTATCTGGAAAGCCGCGGTCTGGCCAAGACTCCGGGCCGCAAAGTGTGGTGTTTCTGCGGCGACGGCGAGATGGACGAGCCGGAATCCCTGGGCGCGATCTCGATGGCGTCCCGCGAAGGCCTGGACAACCTGATCTTCGTGATCAACTGCAACCTGCAGCGTCTGGACGGCCCGGTGCGCGGCAACGGCAAGATCATCCAGGAACTGGAAGGCGACTTCCGCGGTTCCGGCTGGAACGTGCTGAAAGTGATCTGGGGCTCGCGTTGGGACCCGCTGCTGGCGATGGACAGCAAGGGCCTGCTGAAGAAGCGCATGGACGAGTGCGTGGACGGCGATTACCAGACCTTCAAGTCCAAGGACGGCGCTTACGTTCGCGAACACTTCTTCGGCAAGTACCCGGAGCTGCGCGAAATGGTCGCCAATATGTCCGACGACGAGATCTGGGCGCTGAACCGCGGCGGCCATGACCCGCACAAGGTGTACGCCGCCTACCACGAGGCGTCCAACAACGCCAACGGCCGTCCGACCGTGATCCTGGCCAAGACCATCAAGGGTTACGGCATGGGCGCGTCCGGCGAAGCCAAGAACATCGCGCACCAGGCCAAGAAAATGGATCTGGATTCGCTGCGCAACTTCCGCGACCGCTTCGGCATTCCGGTGTCCGACGCCGACCTGCCGAACGTGCCGTACTACCTGCCGGCCGAAGACAGCCCGGAAATGAAGTACATGCGCGAACGCCGCGCCGCGCTGGGCGGCTACCTGCCGGCGCGCAAGCCGGTGACCACCGCGCTGCAAACCCCGGAACTGTCCGTGTTCGACGCGCAGCTGCAAGCGTCCGGCGACCGCGAGTTCTCCACCACGATGGCCTTCGTCCGCATGCTGGGCACCATCATGAAGGACAAGAACATCGGTCAGCGCGTGGTTCCGATCGTGCCGGACGAGTCCCGCACCTTCGGCATGGAAGGCATGTTCCGCCAGTACGGCATCTGGTCCACCCAGGGTCAGAACTACGTGCCGCAGGATCATGACCAGCTGATGTTCTACAAGGAGTCCAAGGACGGCCAGATCCTGCAGGAAGGCATCAACGAGCCGGGCGCGATGGCCGACTGGATCGCCGCGGCGACCAGCTACGCCAACAGCAGCCAGCCGATGATTCCGTTCTACATCTACTACTCGATGTTCGGCTTCCAGCGCATCGGCGACCTGGCCTGGGCCGCCGGCGACATGCGCGCCCGCGGTTTCCTGCTGGGCGGCACCGCCGGCCGCACCACGCTGAACGGCGAAGGCCTGCAGCACGAAGACGGCCACAGCCACATCCAGGCCGGCCTGATCCCGAACTGCATCAGCTACGACCCGACCTTCGCCTATGAACTGGCGGTGATCGTGCAGGACGGTCTGCGCCGCATGTACGCCGAGCAGGAAGACGTCTTCTACTACCTGACCCTGATGAACGAAAACTACGTTCACCCGGCGATGCCGGCGGGCGCGGAAGAAGGCATCCTGAAGGGCATGTATCTGCTGCAGGACGGCGGCGACGCTCAGGTGAAAGTGCAGCTGATGGGCTCCGGCACCATTCTGCGCGAAGTGATGGCCGCGGCCGACCTGCTGAAGGCGGACTTCGGCATCGGCGCCGACATCTGGAGCGTGACCTCCTTCAATCAGCTGCGTCGCGACGGCATGGAAGCCGAGCGCCACAACCTGCTGAACCCCGCCGCCGAAGCGCGCGCCTCCTACGTGGCGCAGCAACTGGCCGGCCGTCAGGGTCCGGTGGTGGCCGCGACCGACTACATCCGCAACTACGCCGACCAGATCCGCGAATACGTTCCGGGCCGTTACGTGGTGCTGGGCACCGACGGCTTCGGCCGCTCCGACAGCCGCGCCAATCTGCGTTCCTTCTTCGAGGTGGATCGCTACCACGTGGCGCTGGCGGCCTTGTCCGCGCTGGCGCGCGACGGCAAGATCGAAGCGTCCAAGGTGGCCGAGGCGATCGCCAAGTACGGCATCAAGACCGACAAGCTGCCGAGCTGGAAGGTGTAATCGCAGGGCGGAAGCCCCGGTCGAGGCCGGGGCCTTCCGCCTTTGCACGGCAAGCGAATCTGTAGCGGATATCCGGCGGCAAGCCCCGACAGGGGCTTCCGCCTTACGAATGGAAAGCTCATGAGCAATCTGATCGAATTGAAAGTGCCCGACATCGGCGGTCACAGCAATGTAGACATCATCGAAGTATTCATCGTCCCGGGCCAGACCGTGTCCGTGGACGATTCCCTGATCACGCTGGAAACCGACAAGGCCACCATGGAAGTGCCGGCGGAAACCGCGGGCGTGATCAAGGAAGTCAAAGCCGTCGTCGGCGGCAAGATTTCCGAAGGCGACGTGATCGCCATCCTGGAAGTGGGCGCCGCCGCGTCCGCTCCGGCCCCGGCGGCCGCCGCGCCGGCTCCCGCAGCCGCCCCGGCCGCTGCTCCGGCTCCGGTCGCAGCCGCGCCGGCCGCAGCGCCTGCCGCGCCCGCGGCCTCCGGCCGCAGCGAAATCCGCGTGCCTGACATCGGCGGCCACAACGGCGTCGACGTGATCGAAGTCACCGTCAAGGTCGGCGACGACATCGCCGTCGACGACAGCCTGATCACGCTGGAAACCGACAAGGCCACCATGGAAGTGCCGGCCTCCGCCGCCGGCCGCGTGGTGGAAGTCAAAGTGAAAGTGGGCGACAAGGTCAGCGAAGGCGATCTGATCGTGGTGGTGGAAGGCGCTGTCGCCGCCGCCGCTCCGGCCGCAGCAGCCGCCTCGGCTCCGGTCGCGGCCCCGGCCCCGGCCCCGGCCCCGGCCCCGGCCCCGGCCCCGGCCGCTCCGGCCCCGGTAGCCGCCGCGCCCGTCGCCGCTCCGGCGCCGGCCGCAGCCATCGACGAAACCTCCTTCTCCAAGGCCCACGCCGGTCCGTCGGTGCGCCGTCTGGCGCGCGAACTGGGCGTGGACCTGGGCAAGGTCAAGGGCAACGGCCGCAAGGGCCGCATCACCGACGCCGACGTCAAAGCCTTCGTCAAGGGCGTGATGCAGAACCCGGCGGCGCTGGCTCCGGCCGCCGCGGCTTCCTCCGGCGGCGGTCTGGACCTGCTGCCGTGGCCGAAAGTCGATTTCGCCAAGTTCGGCCCGATCGAAACCAAGCCGCTGTCCCGCATCCAGAAGATCTCCGGCGCCAATCTGTCGCGCAACTGGGTGATGATTCCGCACGTGACGTTCAACGACGAGTGCGACATCACCGAGCTGGAAGACTTCCGCAAGACCGTGGGCAAGGAGTGGGAAAAGTCCGGTCTGAAGATCAGCCCGCTGGCCTTCATCATCAAGGCCGCCGCCGAGGCGCTGAAAGCCTTCCCGGCCTTCAACAGCTCGCTGGACGGCGACAATCTGGTGCTGAAGCAGTACTACCACATCGGCTTCGCCGCCGACACGCCTAACGGCCTGGTGGTGCCGGTGATCAAGGACGCCGACAAGAAAGGCCTGCGCCAGATCGCTCAGGAACTGACCGATCTGTCCAAGCTGGCCCGCGAAGGCAAGCTCAAGCCCACCGACATGCAGGGCGCCACCTTCACCATCTCCAGCCTGGGCGGCATTGGCGGCACCAGCTTCACGCCCATCGTGAACGCGCCGGAAGTAGCCATCCTCGGCGTCTGCAAATCGCAGATCAAGCCGGTGTGGAACGGCAAGGAATTCGCGCCGCGCCTGATGTGCCCGCTGTCGCTGTCCTTCGATCACCGCGTGATCGACGGCGCCGCCGCCGCGCGCTTCACCGTGCATCTGGGCAAACTGCTGTCCGATGTGCGCCGCCTGATTCTGTAATCGCCAGCCGGGCGGCCGCCCCGGCCTGGCCGGAGCGCGCCGCCCAAGCGAACGATTCAGCTGAATATCGGCGGAGGCCCCCGGGCTTCCGCCCTACGTTGCGGATGGAAAACCATGAGCAATCTGATTGAATTGAAAGTCCCGGACATCGGCGGCCACGGCAACGTGGACGTGATCGAAGTCTTCGTCAAGCCGGGCGACGTGATCGCCAAAGAAGCCAGCCTGATCACGCTGGAAACCGACAAGGCCACGATGGAAGTGCCGGCGGAAGCCGCCGGCGTGGTCAAGGAAGTTAAAGTCGCCGTCGGCAGCAAAGTGTCCGAAGGCGATCTGATCGTGGTCATCGAAGCCGCCGGCGCCGCCGCGGCTCCGGCCGCGCCCAAGCCGGTGGAAACCACCGGCGTCGCCTCCGCCACCACCCAGGCCGGCTTCGCGCCGCAAGCCGCTCCGGTGGCCGCCAGCCATAGCGGCGGCGCCGACATCGAGTGCGACGTGATGGTGTTGGGCGGCGGTCCCGGCGGTTATTCCGCCGCCTTCCGCGCGGCCGATCTGGGCCTGAAAGTGGTCATCGTCGAGCGTTACTCCACCCTGGGCGGCGTCTGCCTGAACGTGGGCTGCATCCCGTCCAAGGCGCTGCTGCACAATGCGGCGGTGATCGACGAAGTCAGCCATCTGGCCGCCAACGGCATCAAGTTCGGCAAGCCGGAAGTGGATATCGACATGCTGCGCGGCTACAAGGAAAAGGTCATCGCCAAGCTGACCGGCGGCCTCGCCGGCATGGCCAAGGCGCGCAAGGTGGAGATCGTGCGCGGCAACGGCCATTTCATCGATCCGCATCACATCGAAGTGGCCGCCACCACCGGCAAGGGCCGCGAAGAGAGCGGCGAGAAGAAGATCGTCAAGTTCAAGAACGCCATCATCGCCGCCGGCTCCCGCGTGGTGAAGCTGCCGTTCATTCCGGACGATCCGCGCGTGGTGGACTCCACCGGCGCGCTGGAGCTGAAGGGCGTGGCCAACCGCATGCTGATCATCGGCGGCGGCATCATCGGCCTGGAAATGGGCACCGTCTACTCCACGCTGGGCGCGCGCCTGGACGTGGTGGAAATGATGGACGGCCTGATGCAGGGCGCGGACCGCGACCTGGTCAAGGTGTGGCAGAAGTGGAACGCCCACCGTTTCGACAACATCATGCTGAACACCAAGACCGTGGCCGTTGAGCCCAAGGACGACGGCGTATGGGTGACTTTCGAGGGCGAGCAAGCGCCGAAAGAACCGCAACGCTACGATCTGGTGCTGTACGCCACCGGCCGCGCGCCCAACGGCAAGCTGCTGGGCGCCGAGAACGCCGGCATCGCGGTGACCGACCGCGGCTTCATCCCGGTGGACAAGCAGCAGCGCACCAATGTGCCGCACATCTTCGCCATCGGCGACATCGTCGGCCAGCCGATGCTGGCGCACAAGGGCGTGCATGAAGGCCATGTGGCGGCGGAAAACTGCGCTGGTCAGAAATCCTACTTCGACGCGCGCGTGATCCCGGGCGTGGCCTACACCGATCCGGAAGTGGCTTGGGTCGGCGTCACCGAGGACGAGGCCAAGAAGCAGGGCCTGAAGATCGAGAAGGGCGTGTTCCCGTGGGCCGCCTCCGGCCGCGCCATCGCCAACGGCCGCGACGAAGGCTTCACCAAGCTGATCTTCGACGCCGAAAGCCACCAGATCATCGGCGGCGGCATCGTCGGCCCGCACGCGGGCGACATGATAGGCGAAGTCTGCCTGGCCATCGAAATGGGCTGCGACGCCACCGACATCGGCAAGACCATCCACCCGCACCCAACCATGGGCGAGTCCATCGGCATGGCGGCGGAAGTGGCGCACGGCACTTGCACCGATTTGCCGCCGCAGCGCAAGAAGTAAGCGCGGCACGGCAGGGAAAAGGGCAGGCCTTGGGGCCTGCCTTTTTTTATGCGCATCGTCTTAAATGACGGGGCGGCAAAACTATTGCCGGCGCGGCCGGTCTCACCGCCTTGCGCCGCCATGACGCGCATTGCCGGGCTGCGATGAGCAAAACTGATGCCTCCGCAGCATGTCCTGAATTGCAGTTGAATATAAATTAAGCTTTTGGTTTAAGAAAACGCCGGTCTGTTCTCGCGATTTTGAAGCCGCCCAGCCGCTTCTCGCCAGCCGCCGCAAGTTTCGTTACCATGGCCTCGACACCAAACGAATCGGACCATGCCAAGCTCCCGCCTGCTTATTTCATTGATCTTATTGCTGTCGGCGACGCCCGTCTGGGCCAAGCTCAATTACAGCGTGCGCGTCGACGCGCCTTCCGGTCTGGCCGGCTTGCTGCAAGACAATCTGGAATTGGTCACCAGCCGTCTGGAAGAGGAAATGGACGAAACGCTGCTGGCCGAACTGGTGCGCAGCACCCCGGAGGACGCGCGCAAGCTGCTGGAGACCGAGGGCTATTTCGACGCGCGCGTCAATGTGCGCGAAGAAGGCGCCCGGCAGTACGTGATCGAGGTCAAGCCCGGCGAACCCACGCTGATCGACGACGTCACCATCCGCCTCGCCGGACCGATACGCGAGGAAGGCGATTTCCAGCAACGCTTCGCCGCGGTGCTGGAGGCCTGGTCGCTGCCCATGGGCGCGCCTTACCGTCAGTCAGACTGGGACGGCAGCAAGCGCGCGGTGATGCGTTTGATCACCGCCGACCGTTTCCCCAAGGCGCAAATCAGCAAGAGCGCGGCGGAAATCGACCCGGCCACCCGCCGCGCGCAGCTGGTGGTGGACATCGACAGCGGGCCGGTGATCCTGTTCGGCGACATCACCGTCAAGGGCATGAAGCGCTATCCGGAAAAGATCGCTACCGGCCTGGCCGATTTCTCCCCCGGCACGGCTTACCGCTTGCAGAAGATTTTCGATTACCAGTCCGCGCTGGAGCAGGCGCCGCATTTCTCCAATGTGGTGGTCAGCGCCGACATGGCCCATATCGACCCGGACAGCCATCGGGTGCCGGTGGAGGTGGACGTCACCGAGATGCCGCGCCAGAAGCTGGAGCTGGGCCTGATCTACGACTCCAGCGACGGCCCCGGCGTGCGCGTCGGCTACGACCATTACAATATCTTCCGCCGCGGCTACACCGGTTCGCTGGTGACCAACTGGAAGAAGAACCAGCAATCGCTGTCGCTGGGTCTGGGCTTTCCACGCCAGTCCGACGGCTATTCCCACTCCATCACCAGCGCTTTCAAGACCGACGACGTGCAGGGCCTGAAGACCCGCAGCAGCGACGTCGGCGGCTGGCGCACCCGCACCCGCGGCAATATCGAGGCGCGCCTCGGCCTGCAATACCTGATGGAAAGCGAAGAGGCCGGCGGCGTGTCCAATAAGGACACCCGCGCCTTGCAGCTGGTCTACGGCTGGACCCAGCGCGCGGTGGACGATCTGATGCGGCCGCGCTCCGGCGTGTTGCTGGACTTCCAGCTGTCCGGCACCGTCGGCAGCGCCTTGTCTTCCACCTCCTATGTGCGCGGCTACGCCCGCACCGTCGGCTACTGGTCGCCGTTCCCCAAGTACGGCACCTTCGTCGGCCGGCTGGAGCTGGGCCAGGTGTGGGCCAACGATCAGGACGCGGTGCCGTCCTCCATCCTGTTCCGCGCCGGCGGGGCCAACAGCGTGCGCGGCTACGATTACCAGAGCCTGGGCCTGGCGGGCCCCAACGGCTCGGTGCTGGGCGGCCGCGTGGTGGCCACCGGCAGCCTGGAGTATCAAATCCCGATCAAGCCGGACTGGTATCTGGCGCTGTTCACCGACGCCGGCAACGCCAGCCAGAGCTGGAAAGGCTTTCAGGTGGAGCGCGCCAACGGCGTGGGCGTGCGCTGGATGAGTCCGGTGGCGCCGCTGGCCTTCGACTTCGCCAAGGCGGAGCGCGACGGCAAGATCCGCTGGAACCTCAGCCTGGGCCTGGCTTTCTGACCCGAATGCATTCATGAGCGAAACCGACACCTCCCCCGTCCCCGACACCGCCCCGCCGCCGCCGGCCAAGCCCAAGCGCCGTCGCTGGCGCTGGCTGCTGTGGCTGCCGCTGTTGCTGATCGCCGCGCTGTTGGCCGTCAGCGCCTGGCTGACCGGCAGCCGCGCCGGCTTCGCCTGGCTGATGCAGTCGCTGGGCGGCCTCAGCGGCAACGCCGTCAGCGTCAAGCAGGCCGAAGGCACGCTGTTGGACGGCTTCAAGCTGAGCGATGTGCGCGTGCGCAGCGCCGGCAGCGACGTGGACATTGAATCCGTGAAGTTGGATTGGCAGCCGAGCGCGCTGTGGCAGCGCCAGCTGTGGCTGCGCCAATTGGCGGTGGGCCACGTCAAGGTGGCGCTCAAGCCGACACCGGACACCCCTTCTAGCGGCGCGCCGGAATCGCTGGCCTTGCCGCTGCGCATTCGTCTGGACCGTCTCAGCGTGGCCAGCGTGACGCTGGAGCCGGCCAAGCTGCGGCTTTACGGCCTGGAGGCCGGCTACGTCTACGACGGCCGGCGCCACGATCTCAAGCTCAAGCGTTTGGGCTCGCCCTGGGGCGAGGCGGCCGCGGCGCTGCAATTGGCCGACGCCAAGCCCTTCGCGCTGCAGGGCAAGCTCAGCGCCGACGGCGAGCTGGACAAGATCCCCTATCAGGCGCGGCTGGCGCTGGGCGGCAGCCTGTTGCAACTGAGCTTCGACGGCGAGCTGTCCGGCAAGGACCTGGTGGCCGACGTCAAGGGCGGCCTGCTGCCCTTCGCCAGCAATCCGTTCAACAGCTTCACCCGGCTGGACGCGCGCCTGGCCGGCATCAACCCGCAGGCCATCCTGCCGGAATGGCCGCGCGCCAAGCTCAGCCTGGCGGTGTTCGCCGAGCCGGATGCCGGCCAGCGCGTCAAGGGCGGGCTGACCCTGCTCAACGAGCAGGCCGGGCCCTTGTCCGAGCAAAGGCTGCCGCTGTCCTTGCTGGCCGGCGAGTTCCGCGCCGACGACAAGGCGCTGGAGCTGTTCAACACCCACGCCCGGATCGCCGGCGGCGAGATCGGCCTGGCCGGCCAGGTGCGGCCGGACCAGCTCAAGCTGGCGCTGGACATTTCCAAGCTGGGCCTGCGGCAGTTGCACGCCGACGCGCCGGACGACAGCCTGGACGGCCGGGTGACGCTGGACGGCCCGCTGAGCGGGCCCAACATCCTCGCCCAGCTCAAGGGCAAAACCCTGCAGGCCAAGGCCGACGTCGGCTTCGCGCCGGCGCCGCGTCCGGCGCTGCTGATTCGGCAGGCGGAGTTGACCGCCGGCGTCGGCACCCTGGCCTTGGCCGGCCAGCTGGGCCTGGACGGCAAGCAGCTGTTCGATTTCAGCGGCAAGCTCAATCGCGCCGATCCGTCCAGACTCAAGCCCGGCCTGCCTAGCGGCGACCTCAACGCCAGTCTGCAGGCCAAGGGCCAGCTGGCCAGCCCGCTGAGCGTGGCGGCCAAGCTGCAATTCGCGCCCAGCAAATTGTCCGGCGCGCCGCTGAGCGGCGCCGCCGACCTGCAGCTGCAGGGCGAACGGCTGAAATCGCTGAGCGCCGATCTGAGGCTGGCGCAGAACCGGCTACAGGCCAACGGCGCTTACGGCGCCGCCGGCGACAAGCTCAAGCTCTTGATCGACGCGCCCAATCTCGGCCTGATCGGCCCCGGTTTCTCCGGCGTGGTCAAAGGGCAGGGCGAACTGGCCGGCACGCCCAAGGCGCCGCTGATCAGCGCCAATCTGCAGGCCGACCGCCTGAAGCTGCCGGGCAATATCGCGGTGCAAAGCATGCAGTTCAGCGGCAACGTCAAGGCCGATCAGAACAGCCCGTTCCAGCTCAAGCTGGATGTGGCCGCTTTGCAGGCCGGCGGCTTCCGCGCCGAGCAGCTGCGCGCCAGCGCCAGCGGCACCCGCGCGCGCCACGGCCTGCAGCTGGACGGCCGCTTCCGCCTGGCCGATCACCCCTACGCGTTGCAACTGGCGGCCAACGGCGGCCTGCGCGGCGAGGCCGGGCCCTGGGCCGGCACCTTGAACAAGCTGGAACTGAGCGGCCGTCCCGGCCTCAGCCTGCTGGCGCCGGTGGCGCTGGAGCTGGGCGAGCAGATCAAGGTGGGCAACGCCCGGCTGGCGGCGCTGGGCGGTAGCATCACCCTGGCCGAACTCAATCGCGGCGCCAACGGCGCGCTCAGCACCCGCGGCTCCGCGCGTGGCCTGCGCCTGGCGGAGCTGGGGCCCTTGCTCAGCCTGCCGGTGAAGCAGGACCTGAGCTTCGACTCCGACTGGAATCTGAACCTGGCAGCCAACGCCAAGGGCCAATTCGCGTTGCGGCGCGCCGGCGGCGACGTGCTGCTGCCGGGCGACAAGGGCAAGGACGCGGCGCTGGGCTTGAAGACCGCCGCCGCCACGCTGACCCTGGACGGCGGTCGCGTCTTGTTCGATCTGAATCTGGACAGCCGTTACGCCCAGCTGCAAGGCAAGGGCTCGCTGCCGTGGAACGGCGGCGCCATCGACGCCAAGACCCCGCTCAACGCCACCGTCAGCGCCAGCGTGCCCTCGTTGGCGACGCTGGCCAGCTTCGCCGGCCCTTCGCTGGAGCTGGGCGGCCAGATCGGCGCCAATCTGGCGCTGACCGGCGCCTTGAGTCAGCCTATGGCGCAAGGGGCGATACGCGGCGACAAATTGCTGTTGGCCGACCGCCGCACCGGCATCCGCCTGGGCGACGGCAGCCTGCTGGCGCGGCTGGACGGCCGCAAGCTGGTGCTGGACCGCTTGCGCTTCGCCGGCGGCGAAGGCGAGGTGGCGGCCAGCGGCGCGCTGGATCTGAGCGGCGACACCCCGGACGCGAGGGTGGCGGTGGAATTGCGCAAGTTCGGCGTGTTCGACCGTCCCAACCGCCGCCTGGTGGTGTCCGGCCGCACCGAACTGGCGATGGTGGCCGGCAAATTGTCGCTGACCGGCCATATCCGCGCCGACCAGGGCCGCATCGGCCTGCCCAAGTTCGGCGCGCCCAGCCTGAGCGACGATGTGCTGGTCAAGGGCCGGCCGGAACCGGAGCCGTCGGCCTTCGCCAGCATGCCGCTGACGGTGGCGCTGGACCTGGACCTGGGCGACCGCTTCCGCTTCTCCGGCCAGGGTCTGAACGTGGATCTGACCGGTTCGGTGCGCGTTAGCGCCAACCCGGGCGAAGCGCCGGGCGCCAAGGGTCAGGTGCGCGTGGTCAAGGGCCGCTACAAGGCCTACGGCCAGGATCTGGACATCGAGTACGGCGCCATCACCTTCAACGGCCCGCTGGACAATCCGCTGCTGAACGTGCGCGCCAAGCGCCGCTTGTCGCCGGTGGGCGCCGGCGTGGAGGTCAGCGGTTCGGTGTCCATGCCCAAGGTGAGGCTGGTCGCCGACGAGCCGATGTCGGAAAAGGACAAGCTGGCCTGGCTGGTGTTGGGCCGGGCGGCGAGCGGCGAGCGCGACGACAACGATCTGGCGGCCTCCGCCGGCATGATGCTGGCCGGCTCGCTCAACGACCAGATCGGCCTGTTCGACGACCTGGGGGTGTCCAGCCGCAAGGAAAAAACCCTGGCCAACGGCACGGTGAGCCCGGCGGAGCAGGTGGTGACGGTGGGCCGTCAGCTGACCCGCGAACTGTATCTGGGCTACGAGTACGGCGTGACCAGCGCCAATCAGGCGGTGAAGCTGGCCTATCAGCTGAGCAAGGGCTGGTCCATGGTGTTGCGGGCCGGCACCGACGCCTCGGTGGAGTCGCGCTACACCTTGCGTTTCGACTGAGCGCAACACCGCGTTTCCCAGCGCTTGTTCAAAGTCGCGCGAGCTAGGGCGGGGCAAGGCGAAAACGGCCGAAAACGCGGAGTGCGCGCGTGGTGCGCGAGCATTTCGAGGGCGTAGCCGCCGTGATAGCTGTCGCCAAGCGCAGCGGACTTTGAACAGCGTCTAAAACCGCAGCGTCAGCATCCGCGCCAAGGCCCGGTCCTCCGGTCGGGCCGAGCGCAGGCGCTGGCGCAGCGTCTGCCGCAGGCAGTCGATGAAGCAGCGCGCGGCGTAGCCGTGGGCCTGGCCCTGCAGGCTGATGACGCCGATGACGATCTCTTCCATCTCTTCCCGCAGCGACAAGGCCTGGGCCTTGCCGGCGAATTCCGGACACAGCAGCAAGGGCTCCGGCCCGTAGCTGAGCATGCCAGCCTGTACCAGGCCGGCCAGCAAGGCCATGGACTGCGCGCAGATCAGCCGTTCCGGCGCGATGGCCAGGCCGTGGCGGTTGAACAGCCGGTCCAGCACGTGGCGGTAACTGGCCGGGCTGTAATTGACCACCCAGTCCTGTTCCAGCAGCGCGGACAAGGACGTCGCGCTCAGCGCCGGATGGCCGTTGCGGGCGAACACCCGGCCGCCGTGGCTGAACAGAGGCTGGCAATGGAATTCTTGGGCCAACGGCTCGAACAGCGGGGCGATGGCGAAATCCATCTGGCCATCGCGCAAGCGCGGCAAGGCCACCGCCAGCAGGCCTTCGAACAATTCCAGCCGGATCGTCGGCAGCCGTTGGCGAAAGCGCAACACCACCTCCGGCAATAGCGTGGGCACCAGCCAGGGCGTGACGCCTATGCACAGCCTGGCGTCGCGCTGGCCGCGCAGCGCCTCCAGTTCGTCATGGGCGCGCTCCAACTGCATCGTCACCTGGCGCGCGTGGATCAGCAAGGCCTGACCGGCCTCGGTCAGCCGCGCGCCGCTGGCGTGCCGCTGCAGCAGCGGCAGCCGCTGTTCTTCCTCCAGTTCGCGCAGCGTCTTGCTGACCGCGGCCTGCGACAGCTCCAACATGCGCGCGGCGGCGCGAATGCCGCCGCCGTCGGCCAGCGCGATCAGCGCTTGCAGTTGCTGCAGTTTCATCTGTGCTCCAAGTAGACAACCAGAAGTGTTCTCGATCACTTTTCCGCGGCTATTCACTTATTAACTATTGCCGCTAGTCTGTTATCGCCGCCGCGGTCTTCGCGGCCGACGATAGTGTGCGCCAAGCGGCGCGCGCAGACAAAGGAGACTAGAGCATGAACACGCGCATACTGCCCGGCATCCGCGACATCGCTTCGGCGATGATTGCGCTGCGCCACGAGATCCACGCCCATCCCGAATTGGGCTTCGAAGAGGAGGAGACCCGCCGTCATGTGATCCGTTGTCTGCGCGACTGGGGCTACGAGATTCATGAAGGACTGGGCGTGACCGGGGTGGTCGGCACCCTGCGCCGCGGCGCGGGGCCGAGCATAGGCCTGCGCGCCGACATGGACGCGCTGCCGATTCAGGAAAACACCGGCCTGCCTTGGGCCAGCCGCATCGACGGGAAAATGCACGCCTGCGGTCACGACGGCCATACCGCGATGTTGCTGGCGGCGGCTTGCGAGCTGGCGCGGCGCGACAGCTTCCGCGGCACCGTGCATCTGTTCTTCCAGCCGGCCGAGGAGGGGCACGGCGGTTCCGGCGCCAAGCGCATGCTGGACGACGGCCTGTTCCGGCTCTTCCCCTGCGACGCCATCTTCGCGATGCACAATATGCCGGGCTTCCCGGTGGGCAAGCTGGGGTTTCTCTCCGGCCCCTTCATGGCGTCCACCGACACCGCGGTGATCCGCATCCACGCCACCGGCGGTCACGGCGCGATGCCGCACAAGGCGGTGGACCCGGTGGTGGTGGCGGCCTCGCTGGTGATGGCGCTGCAAAGCGTGGTGGCGCGCAATGTGCCGCCGCTGGAGACCGCGGTGGTGACGGTGGGGGCGATTCTGGCCGGCGAGGCGCCGAACGTGATCCCGGAAAGCGCGGAAATGCGCTTGAGCATACGCGCGCTGCGGCCCGAGGTGCGCGAGCTGCTGCAACGGCGCATCGAAACGCTGGCCGAGGCGCAGGCCGCCGGTTTCGGCGCGCGCGCCGAGGTGGATTACCAGTACGGCTACCCGATGCTGGTCAACGACGCGGCGGCCACCGCGCTGGCGCGGCAGGTGGCGCTGGACTGGCTGGGCGAGGACGGGGTGGTGACGGAGATGCAGCCCTTGACCGGCAGCGAGGATTTCGCCTTCTGGCTGGAACAGGTGCCGGGCTGTTATCTGATCATAGGCAACGGCGACGGCGAGGGCGGCTGCATGGTGCACAACCCCGGTTACGACTTCAACGACCAGGCCTTGCCGGTGGGCGCCAGCTACTGGGTCAAGCTGGTGGAGCGTTACCTGGGCGGCGCGGCCGGGGGCGGGCAATGACGGCCGCCCAGCTGTCGGCGGCGCGGCCGGCCGCGCCCAGCCGGCGCGCGATCACCGCCATCACCGTGGGCAATGCGCTGGAGTTCTACGATTTCATCGTCTACAGCGCGCTGGCCACTCTGATGGGACGCTTGTTCTTCCCGTTCAGCGACGAGCCGCTGCTGCAGCTGATGCTGTCGTTCGCGGTGTTCGGCACCGGCTTCGTCAGCCGGCCGATAGGCGGCATCGTCATCGGCCTGTACGCGGACCGTTGCGGCCGCAAGCCGGCCTTGCGGTTGAGCCTGTGGCTGATGGCGATAGGCTCGCTGCTGTTCGTGGTGGCGCCCACTTACGCCCAGGCCGGCTTGCTGGGCCCGGCGCTGGTGCTGCTGGGGCGGCTGGTGCAGGGCTTCGCCGTCGGCGGCCAGGTGGGCGCGGCCACCTCGATGTTGATGGAGTACGCCGACGATAGGTCGCGAGGTTACTACTGCAGCTGGCAGCTGTTCAGTCAGGGCCTGGGGGTGCTGACCGGCACGCTGACGGTGAGCGCGCTGAGCGGCTTGTTGCCGGCGGCGGCGATGGAGGCCTGGGGCTGGCGGCTGGTGTTCGCCATCGGGGTGCTGGCGATTCCGGTGGGCGAGTACATCCGCAGCCAGCTGGACGAAACCGCGGCGTCGGCGCTGGCGCCGCAGGCGGCGGCGGAGCCGGCCGCTTCCTTGCTGCGCCGGCACGGACGGCAGCTATTGGCCGGGGTGCTGCTGACCATAGGCGGCACAGGTCCGGTCTTCATTGTCGGCCACTATCTGGCCAATCACGCAGTGACGGTGCTGGGCATGCCGCTGGCGGTGGCGATCTGGGCGGCGTCGACCTCGGCCCTGCTGCAAGTGCTGTTGGCGGTGCCGGCCGGACGCTGGAGCGACCGCGTAGGCCGGCGCAAGTCGCTGCTGTGGCCGAGGCTGGTGTTGTTGCTGCTGATCTATCCTGGCTTCATGCTGGTCAACGCGGTGCCCGGCTGGCCGGTGCTGCTCTTGGTGGTGGCGGCCTTGACGGTGCCGCTGGTGTATACCTCGGTGCCCGGCATCGCCTTGCTGCCGGAGCTGTTTCCGCGCCGCATCCGCGCCAGCGGCATGTCCATTGTTTACTGCGTCGGCGTGATGATCTTCGGCGGCTTCGCCCAGTTCTTCGCCGCCGGCCTGGTCCGGTTGACCGGCGACCCCAACGCGCCGGCGCTGTACGCGGCGCTGTGCATCCTGGTGTCGCTGATAGGGCTGGCGATGGTGCCGGAAACGGCGAACCGGCCGCTGGACTGAGCTTGCCGGCCCGGCATCGCCGGGCCGGATTCAGACGGACAGGCGCTGCCGCAAGGCATCCATCCTTTGCTCCATCGCCTCGGCGGACAGCGGCGCGCCCAGCAGATAGCCCTGCATCGCCGAGCAGCCCAGCTTGCCCAGATAGGCCTGTTGCTGCGGGTGTTCGACGCCCTCGGCCAGGGTGTCCATGCCCAGCGCGTTGGCCAGGTGGACGATGGCGGAGACGATGGCGGCGTTTTCTTCGTCCTGCGGCAAGTCGATGATGAAGGAGCGGTCTATCTTGATGGTGTCCGGCGCGAAGCGCTTCAGATAGGCCAGGCTGGAGTAGCCGGTGCCGAAATCGTCTATCGACAGCCGCACTCCCATCGCCTTGATCACCGCCAGCTGGCGCGCGGCGAAGTCCGCGTCCTCCATCAGCGTGCTTTCGGTGACTTCGATCTCCAGGCAGTAGCCGGGCAGGCCGCTGCTTTGCAGCGCGTCGCGCACGTCGTCGACGAAGTCCGGCCGCGTCAGTTGCCGCGCCGAGACATTGACCGCCATCCGCACCGGGCGCAGGCCGCTGTCGTACCATTGCGCCGCCTGGCGGCAGGCTTCGCCGAGCACCCAGCGGCCCAGCGGCACCACCAGGCCGGTGTCCTCGGCGATGGGAATGAAGCGGGAAGGCATGATCAGGCCGTGCTCCGGGTCGCGCCAGCGCACCAGCGCTTCGCAGCCGAGCAGGCGCTCGCCGCTCATATTGAATTGCGGCTGATAAACCAGATAGAGCTCGCCGTGCTCGATGGCGCGGCGCAGCCGGGTTTCCAGATGCAGCCGTTCGGCCACCTCCACGTTCATTTCCCGGGTGTAGAAGCGGAAGGTGCTGCGGCCGTGCGCCTTGGCGTGGTACATGGCCAGATCGGCGTTCATCAGCAGGTTCTGTAGATCGCGGCCGTCGTCCGGCATCAGGCTGATGCCTATGCTGCAACTGACGTTGAGCTGGTGGGCGCCGATGTCGAAGGGGCGTTGCATCGCCGCCAGCACGCGCTCGGCCACCTGCGCCGCTTCGCCGGGCTGGTCGATGGACGGCAGGATCAGCACGAACTCGTCGCCGCCGGTGCGGCCGACGGTGTCCAGCGCGCCCACCGCGGCGCCGAGGCGGCCGGCCGCCTGTTTCAGCAGCTCGTCGCCCAGGCCGTGGCCCAGGGTGTCGTTGATGTTCTTGAAGTGGTCCAGGTCGACGAACAGCACCGCCAGCTGGCCCTGGCGCAACTCGGCCTGGCGGATGGCCTGCTGCAGCCGGTCGTTGATCAGCACGCGGTTGGGCAGGTCGGTCAGCGCGTCGTACTCGGCCAGGTGCTGCACCCGCGCCTCCTGTTCCTTGCGCTCGGAGATGTCGGTGAACAGCGCCACGTAGTGGCTGATTTCGCCCTGCTCGTTCTGCAGCACGCTGATGTTCAGCCATTCCGGGAAGATGTCGCCGTTCTTGCGGCGGTTCCAGATCTCGCCGGACCACTGGCCGCGCTGGGTCAGCTGCTGCCACATGTTTTCGAAGAAGGCCGGTTCGTGACGGCCGGAGGCGAGCAGGGCCGGGGTCTGGCCCAGCGCTTCGGCCTCCTCGTAACCGGTGATCGCGCAGAAGGCGCGGTTGACCGCCAGGATGCGGTTGTCCGGGTCGGTGACCAGGATGGCTTCGTTGCTGGATTCGAACACCTTGGCGGCTAGCCGCAGCTGGCGGTCGGTCTGACGGCGCGCGGTGATGTCGCGGCCGGTGGCGCACAGATAGTCTTCGCCCTGGTAGTTGAGCGGGCTGACGGTGACTTCCAGCCATTGTTCCTCGCCGCAGCATTGCAGCCGGGTGTCGAAGGTGTGGGGCAGGGTGTCCGCGGCCGGGCGAAACAGCGCGCGGGTCAGCGCCGCGGCGTCGCAGCCGCAGTCCAGCCGCTGGCGCGCCGCCTGGTTGCAGTAGACGATGTCGCCGGCGGCGTTGCGCAGCGCGATCAGGTCGGTGGCGTTGTCCACCATGAAGTGGCTGAGGCGCAGGTCGCGCGAGCGCTGTTCCAGCGACAGGTGGCTTTGCTGCAAGTCCTGGCGGTAGCGCTGCACCAGCGCGTTGAGCCAGCGCAGGAAGCACCAGCAGAAAGCGGCGGCGACCAAGAGGGCGGCCAGGGTCAGCAGCAAGGTGGCGGCGATGCGTTCGCGCAGGCTGCGCTCCAGTTCCTGGCGCGCGCGCTGGCTGCTGTCTTCGATGGATTGTACGCGCAGGCTGGTGACCAGGGTCCAGTCCCAGCCGGGCAGCTGGCGCGCGTAGGACAAGTAGCGCTCGCCCTGCGGCGCGTCCAGGCTGCTGATCAGGTATTCCATGAAGCCGCCCTGCTTGCCGCGGCGGATCAGTTCGGCGATGCGGCCGCGGTCGGCGCCGGGCAGCGCGGAGTAGTGTTTGCCGTTCATCGCCGGATTGGACGGGTCCAGCAGGATCACGCCGTGGCGGTCTATGATCATGAAGTCGCCGCTGTCGTGGCCGAAGCGCATCCGCGCCAGCATCTCCAGGCCCTGCTTCTGCATGTCGGTTTCGACGTTGTTCAGGTACTCGCCGCTGCCTATCAGCCAGTCGTAGGGGCCGAAGCGGCGGGCGTAGGCGACTTTCTCGCTCATCTCGCCGCGGCCCGGCTGGTACCAGCGGTAGGAGCTGAAGCCGCGCTGTTGCGGGTTGTCCACCGATTCGATCAGCGCGCGCATGATGTAGCGGCCCTGATCGTCGCGATTGGCCAGCAGCGAGCCGCCTTCCAGTTGCGGCGCGGTGGGCAGCAGCACGCAGCGGCCGTCCAGGCCGTCGATGAAGAAATAGCCGCGGCCGTCGAAATAGCGCAGCGGCCGCAGCGCTTCCGCGATCAGCCGCTGCACCTGATGCGGCGGACGGCGCAGACGCTCCTGGCGCCAGATGGCGTCGGCCAGGTTCCAGGCCTGGTCCACCTGTTCGCGCAGTCTTTGCTTCAGGGTGTCGTTGGTGCGTTCGCGCAGCGCGGACAGGGTTTGCGCGGCGTGGTCGGCGTAGGAGCGCAGGTAGTCGCGCGCGCGCGCGTAAGCGTCCTGGCGTATGGTGTGCTGGCGGGTCTGGAAGTCGTTCCAGCTGCTCAGCAGGAAGTAGCTGGACAAGGTCAGCGCCAGCATGAACACAATGGCGAGCGTGCCAAACAATTGCAGACGGGACAGCTTGGCCTGATTCAACTCCATGTTTTTGTCGTTATCGCTCGGTGGACCCGCCAGTATAAGGGATTATCGCGTTTGTCATGGCAAAATGTCGGGCCGGCCGGGGCGGAATCGGGTAGAATGGCGGCCGGAAGTTGGCCAGGCAGTCGCTGCGTTCGTTCGCAAGAACGGACGGGGAGGAAAGTCCGGGCTCCGCAGAGCAGGATGCCGGTTAATGGCCGGACGTCGTGAGGCGATGGAAAGTGGCGCAGAGAGCTGAACCGCCGATGGCCGGAGGAAGCGTTCGCAAGAACGCGGACTCTTGATTTCGCCGCGCAAGCGGCGGGACGGATCAGGCAAGGGTGAAAAGGTGTACTGGCCGGGCGAGAGTCCGGTCGGACAGATAGGGTGTGGTGCCCTATTCTGCGGTAAGAGCGCACCGCGGACGTGGTAACACGGACGGCAGGCAAAACCCCATCCGGAGCAAGACCAAATAGGGGGAATTGACGTTGCTCGCGTATATCCCCGGGTAGGTCGCTTGAGCCTGTCGGTAACGGCAGGCCTAGAGGAATGACTGTCCAACGACAAGACCCGGCTTATCGGCCAACTTCCACCTCATCCCCGCGCCCCATGGCTTGACGCTATGGGGTTTGCTCAAAAAATAAGCAAAAAAAATCCACGTCCCTGGGAAAAAGCTTTACAATACCGGCCCTTCAGTCAGCTATCCCAGAGTTTCGCAAGCATGCGCATTGGTTCGTACACATTGAAAAACCGGCTGATCGTGGCGCCCATGGCCGGGGTGACGGATAGACCGTTCCGCATGCTGTGCAAGCAATTGGGCGCCGGCATGGCGGTATCGGAAATGATCACCTCCAACAAGGCGCTGTGGACCACGGCCAAGACCTTGCGCCGCGCCGACCACGCCGGCGAGGTGGAGCCGATTTCGGTGCAGATCGCCGGTTCCGATCCGGCGCAGATGGCGGAGGCGGCGCGGCTCAACGTGGAGCGCGGCGCGCAGATCATCGACATCAATATGGGCTGTCCGGCCAAGAAAGTGTGCAATGTGGCCGCCGGCTCGGCGCTGCTGCGCGACGAGGCGTTGGTGGGCCGCATTCTGGAGGCGGTGGTCAAGGCGGTGGACGTGCCGGTGACGCTGAAGACGCGCACCGGCTGGAGTCCGGAGCACCGCAACGCCTTGCGGGTGGCCAGGTTGGCCGAGGATTGCGGCATCGCCGCGCTGGCCTTGCACGGCCGCACCCGCGAAGACATGTACCGCGGCGCGGCCGAGTACGACACGATACGCGAGGTGAAGCGGCAGATCCGGATTCCGCTGATCGCCAACGGCGACATCGATACCCCGCAGAAAGCACAGTGGGTGCTGGAACATACCGGCGCCGATGCCATCATGATAGGACGGGCGGCTCAGGGCCGGCCGTGGATTTTCCGCGAAATCCAGCATTTTCTGGAGAACGGCGAATGCCTGCCGCCGCCGGAAGTGAGCGAGATTCGCCAGCTCTTGCTGGGGCATCTGGATGAGCTATACCAGTTTTACGGCGAATACTCGGGCTGCCGCATCGCCCGCAAGCACATCGCCTGGTACACCAAGGGACTGCAGGGCGGCAACGCGTTCCGCCAGCAGATGTACCAACTCGAGTCCACGGCGGAGCAGCGCTTGGCCGTGGCGGCCTATTTCGACCGTTTGGCCGGGGACTCCGAACGGCTGGTGTATTTGGATGGCGCAGGGGAAGCGTTGGACCACGACCCGGAGACGGTGGTGGATGGCTAATTCCAATCAGACTTGGACAGAATAATAACCATGCAGAACAATGACCATATCTCGCAGTCGGTGAGGCTGGCGATGGAACAGTATTTCAGGGACCTGGATGGCGAGAACCCCTCCGCCATCTACGACATGGTGTTGGCTTGCGTGGAAAAGCCATTGCTCGAGGTGGTGCTGATACACACCCAGGGCAATCAGACCCGGGCGGCGGAGTTGCTGGGATTGAACCGCAACACCCTGCGCAAAAAGATGAAGTCTTATGATTTGATATGAAGACAAACCGGCCATACCGAACAGGGTGGCCGGTTTTTTTTGTGTTTCTTTTTAGTTAACGCGGTAGAGAACCATGAGCAAAATCGAACGCGCGCTGATCAGCGTCTCCGACAAGAGCGGCATTCTGGAATTCGCCCAGGCCCTGGCCTCCCAAGGCGTGCACATCCTGTCCACCGGCGGCACCGCCAAGCTGCTGGCCGACGCCGGCGTGCCGGTGACCGAGGTGTCCGACTACACCGGCTTCCCGGAAATGCTGGACGGCCGGGTCAAGACCCTGCACCCGAAAGTGCACGGCGGCATCCTGGGCCGCCGCGACCTGCCGGAACACGTGGCCAAGATGGCCGAGCATGAGATCGGCAACATCGATCTGGTCTGCGTCAATCTCTACCCGTTCGAAGCCACCATCGCCAATCCGGACTGCGCGCTGGAAGACGCGATCGAGAACATCGACATCGGCGGGCCGACCATGGTGCGCTCCGCCGCCAAGAACTGGGCGCACGTGGCCATCGTCACCGACGCCGCAGACTACGCGGCGCTGGCCGAGGAAATGCGCGCCAACGGCGGCGCCTTGTCCAAGGCCACCCGCTTCGAGCTGGCCAAGAAGGCCTTCACCCACACCGCCGCCTACGACGGCGCGATTTCCAACTACCTGACCAGCCTGGCCGACGGCGCGCTGGCGGGCAAGCCGGAACGCGTGGCCTTCCCCAAACGCCTCAACGCCCAGTTCGTCAAAGTGCAGGACATGCGTTACGGCGAGAACCCGCACCAGGCGGCCGCCTTCTACCGCGATCTGGATCCGGCGGCCGGCTCCATCGCCAATTACCGCCAGCTGCAGGGCAAGGAACTGTCCTACAACAATATCGCCGACGCCGACGCGGCCTGGGAGGCGGTGAAGACCTTCGACGACACCGCCTGCGTCATCGTCAAGCACGCCAACCCCTGCGGCGTGGCGGTTGCGGGCGACACACTCAGCGCCTACCGGCTGGCCTTCGCCACCGACACCACCAGCGCCTTCGGCGGCATCATCGCCTTCAACCGCCCGGTGGACGCCGCCACGGTGGAAGCGGTGACCGGCCAATTCCTGGAGGTATTGATCGCGCCGTCCTTCACCGAGGAGGCCAAGGCCGTCATCGCCGCCAAGAAAAACGTGCGCGTGCTGGAAATCCCGCTGGAAGCCGGCGCCAACCGCTTCGAACTGAAGCGCGTCGGCGGCGGCGTGCTGGTGCAGACGCCGGACATTCGCAATGTGGGCCTGGACGAGTTGCGGGTGGTGACCCAGCGTCAACCGTCGCCGCAGGAGCTGTCCGATCTGCTGTTCGCCTGGCGCGTGGCCAAATATGTGAAGTCGAATGCAATTGTTTTCTGTAAAAATGGTCAGACTGCCGGTATCGGCGCCGGTCAGATGAGCCGCGTCGACTCCACCCGCATCGCCGCGCGCAAGGCGGCCGACGCCGGCTTGAGCCTGCAGGGCGCGGTGGCGTCGTCCGACGCCTTCTTCCCGTTCCGCGACGGCATCGACGTGATCGCCGAGCAGGGAATCAAGGCCATCATCCAGCCAGGCGGTTCGATGCGCGACGAGGAAGTGTTCGCCGCCGCCGACGAGCACGGCATCGCGATGGTGCTCACCGGGGTGCGTCACTTCCGCCACTGAGTGGTTCCGATTAACCGGAGGAGGCCGGCATGCCGGCTTCTTTGCATGGGTTTGTTGTTTTTCGATGAGAGCAATTGTCTGTTGGCTGGGCGCCGGCTTGTTGGCGTTCGGCAGTCTGACGGCGCGGGCCGAAGAGTCCGCCGCCGAGTCGCAAGGTTTCTGGCAACGCGGCCGCGCCAATATCGAGGCGGCCTGGCGTTCCGACCAGTATGAGCTGTACGTGCCGGCGGTGACGTGGCATAACCGCGCCTTCTACGATAGAGAGAAGATCCAGCAGTTCAACGAACGGCCGTGGGGCCTGGGAGCGGGGCGCTATCGCTACGACGCCGACGGCGACTGGCACGCGGTGTACGCGATGGCCTTTCTCGATTCGCACAATGACGTCGAGCCCTTCGTCGGCTACGCCTTCCAGAAAGTATGGCGTCCGCTGGACGGCTGGCGGCTGGGCGCGGGCTTCACCGCCGGCGTCACCGCGCGCTCGGACTACAGCTATGCGCCGCTGCCGGCGGTGCTGCCGCTGGTGTCGGTGGAATACCGCCGGCTGGCCTTGCAGGCCACCTATATCCCGGGCGGGCACAACAACGGCAATGTGTTGTTCGCCTGGCTGCGTTGGCAGTTGAGTTGAGTGAAGAATCCGGCGCGTTGCGGCGCGCCGCAAAAACGAGTGGAGCATCGCACATGAAAGTACTGGTTATCGGCTCCGGCGGGCGCGAGCACGCGCTGGCCTGGCGCATCGCCAAGTCGCGCCGGGTGTCCAAGGTCTTTGTCGCGCCCGGCAACGCCGGCACCGCGCTGGACTCCAACCTGACCAACGTCGAGCTCGGCAGCGTGGCGGAGTGGGTGGCTTTCGCCAAGCAGGAGAAGATCGAGCTGACGGTGGTGGGCCCGGAAGCGCCGCTGGCGGCCGGCGTGGTCGACGCCTTCCGCGCCGAGGGGTTGCGGATTTTCGGCCCCACTCAATACTGCGCGCAGCTGGAAAGCTCCAAGGATTTCGCCAAGGCCTTCATGAAGCGCCACGGCATCCCCACCGCCGCGTATGAAACCTTCAGCGAGGCCGCCGCCGCCCATGCCTATGTCGACGCCAAGGGCGCGCCCATCGTGATCAAGGCCGACGGCCTGGCCGCCGGCAAGGGCGTGGTGGTGGCGCTGACGCTGGACGAGGCGCACGCCGCCATCGACGACATGCTGGTGGGCAACAAGATGGGCAGCGCCGGCGCGCGAGTGGTGATCGAGGATTTCCTGCAGGGCGAGGAGGCCAGCTTCATCGTGATGGTGGACGGCGACCACGTGCTGCCGATGGCCACCAGCCAGGACCACAAACGGCTGCTGGACAACGATCAGGGCCCGAACACCGGCGGCATGGGCGCGTACAGCCCGGCGCCGGTGGTGACGCCGGCGGTGCACAACCGGGTGATGCGCGAAATCATCCTGCCCACGGTACTGGGCATGAAAAAGGACGGCCACAGCTATACCGGCTTCCTTTACGCCGGGCTGATGATAGACGCGCAGGGCAATCCCTACACCATCGAGTTCAACTGCCGTTTCGGCGATCCGGAAACCCAGCCCATCATGGCGCGGCTGAAGTCCGATTTCACCGTGCTGCTGGAAGCCGGCGTCAACGGCCGCTTGAACCAGGTGGAAGCGGAATGGGACCGACGCGTGGCCTTGGGCGTGGTGCTGGCGGCCGAGGGCTATCCGGAAGCGCCGCGCAAGGGCGATTTGATCAGCGGCCTGCCGCCGGAAGGCGAGGACGGCATGGTGTTCCACGCCGGCGTCAGCCTGGACGCGGACAAGCAGCTGCGCAGCAACGGCGGCCGGGTGTTGTGCGCGGTGGGCCTTGGCGACAGCGTCAAGATGGCGCAGGGCAAGGCTTACGCGCTGGCCGACCAGATCCAGTTCGCAGGCAAGCAGCTGCGGCGGGACATCGGCGCGCGCGCGATCGGCCGCAAACATTAGCGTCTTGCCGTTTGATAGAGAAACAGCGCCGCAAGCGGCGCTGTTTTCATTTCCGGGCTTGGATCCGGCTCAGCCCAGTTCAGCCTGGCGCAGGCCGGGCGCGGCGCCGTCCTTGGCCGACAGTTGCGGCTCGCCGTCCAGCGGCCAGGCAATGGCCAGCTCCGGATCGTTCCAGGCGATGGAACGCTCCAGCTCTTTGAACCAATAGTCGGTGGTTTTGTACAGGAACTCGGCGCTGTCCGACAGGGTGAGGAAGCCGTGAGCGAAACCGGGCGGCACCCAGAGCTGACGTTTATTGGCGGCGGACAGGTGTACGCCCACCCATTGGCCGAAACTGGCGGAGCCGGGGCGGATGTCGACGGCGACGTCGAAGACTTCGCCGGCGATCACCCGCACCAGCTTGCCCTGGGCGTGCGGCGCCAGTTGATAGTGCAGGCCGCGCAGCACGCCCTTGGCCGAGCGGCTGTGATTGTCCTGCACGAAGGGCGCGGCGCAGCCGACGGCGGCTTCGAAACGCTGTTGATTGAAGCTTTCGAAAAAGAAGCCGCGTTCGTCGCCGAATACGGCGGGTTCGATGATTTTGACGTCGGGAATGCTGGTGTCGATGATGTTCATGTGTCGCTCGTCAAGATCAATAGACCGGCTGATCCAGCATCGCCAGCAGATAGCGGCCGTAGCCGGTCTTCTGCAGCGGTTTGGCCAGTAGGCGCACCTGCTCGTCGCCTATCCAGCCGGAGCGGTAGGCCACTTCTTCCGGGCAGGCCACTTTCAGGCCCTGACGGCTTTCGATGGTGGCGATGAACTGGCTGGCTTCCAGCATGGATTCATGGGTGCCGGTGTCCAGCCAGGCATAGCCGCGGCCCATGGTCTGCACCGAGAGCTGGCCCTGCTGCAAATAGACGTTGTTGACGTCGGTGATCTCCAGTTCGCCGCGCGGCGAGGGCTTGATCGCCTTGGCGATGTCCACCACCTGCTCGTCGTAGAAGTACAGGCCGGTCACCGCGTAATTGGACTTGGGCTGCGCTGGTTTTTCCTCGATGGACAGCGCCTTGCCGTCGGCGTCGAAGGCCACCACGCCGTAGCGCTCCGGGTCGTTGACGCGGTAGGCGAACACGCTGGCGCCGCTGCGCTTGGCGTTGGCGTCTTGCAGCAAGGCGGAAAAGTCGTGGCCGTAATAAATGTTGTCGCCCAGCACCAGCGCCGACGGCGCGCCGGCCAGGAAGTCCTCGCCGATGATGAAGGCCTGGGCCAGGCCGTCCGGACTGGGCTGCACCGCGTATTGCAGCCGCAGCCCCCATTGGCTGCCGTCGCCCAGCAGCTGTTCGAAGCGCGGCGTGTCCTGCGGGGTGGAGATGATCAGGATCTCGCGGATGCCGGCCAGCATCAGCGTGGTCAGCGGATAGTAGATCATCGGCTTGTCGTAGATGGGCAGCAATTGCTTGCTGACCGAAATGGTGGCCGGGTAGAGCCGGGTGCCGGAGCCACCGGCCAGGATGATGCCTTTGCGTGCCTGAGTCATTGGATATCTTTCTGTTGCGGCTGGGCGCCGAGTTCGGCCAGCACCTGTTCAACGCCGCTTTCCCAGCGCGGCAGCGCGAGGCCGAAGGTTTGCCGCAGCTTGGCGCAGTCCAGCCGGGAGTTGGCGGGACGGGGAGCCGGCAAGGGGTAGTCGGCGGTGGCGATCGGCGCGATGTCGGCGGGCGACAGCCGCAGAGCGTAGCCCTGTCTGCCGGCCTCGGTCACCAGGAAGCGGGCGTAGCCGTGCCAGCTGGTTTCGCCCTGCGCCGCCAGGTGGTAGCTGCCGTAGGCGAAGCCGGCCGGATTGCGCAGATAGTCGCGCAGCAGCGCCGCGGTGACTTCGGCGATCAGAGCGGTGGAGGTGGGCGCGCCGATCTGATCGGCCACCACTCTCAGGCTGTCGCGCTCTTGCGCCAGACGCAGGATGGTTTTCAGGAAATTGCCGCCGTGGGCGCCGAACACCCAGCTGGTGCGCAGGATCAAATGCCGCGGCGCGGCGGCGCGCACCGCCTCTTCGCCTTCCCATTTGCTCCGGCCGTAGACCGAGCGCGGCTGGGCCGGATCGTCCTCGCGCCAGGGCCTCTCGCCGGCGCCGTCGAACACGTAGTCGGTGGAATAGTGCAGCAGCAGCGCTTGCCGTCGCGCCGCCCATTGCGCCAGCAGCGCCGGCGCGGCGGCGTTGACCGCCAGGGCTTGCTCCGGCTCGCTCTCGGCGCGGTCCACCGCGGTGTAGGCGGCGGGGTTGACGATGATGTCGGGTTGATGGCGTTCCAGCGCCTCAAGGATGCTGTCGGCGCGGCTCAGGTCCAGTTCGTTTCGACCCAGCGCGACGAGCGCGCCCAGCGGCGCCAGCGCGGCCCGCAACTGATGGCCGAGCTGGCCGTTGATCCCGGTCAACAGTATGGTGGGCGCGCGCTCAGCCATAGTGCTGGTTCACCCAGTCGCGATAGGCGCCGCTGCTGACATTGGCGACCCAGTCCTGATGTCGCAGATACCAGGCCACGGTCTTGCGGATGCCGCTGTCGAAGGTTTCCTGCGGCTTCCAGCCCAGCTCGCGTTCCAGCTTGCGCGCGTCTATCGCGTAGCGGCGGTCGTGGCCGGGGCGATCGGCGACGAAGGCGATCTGCTCGGCGTAGCGGCGCGACGGGTCGGCGTGCGGCGCCAGTTCGTCCAGCAGCGCGCAGATGGTCTTGACCACGTCCAGATTGGTCTTCTCGTTCCAGCCGCCGACATTATAGGTTTCGCCGGGCGCGCCGGCTTCCAGCACGCGGCGGATGGCGCTGCAATGGTCTTTGACGTAGAGCCAGTCGCGCACTTGGCTGCCGTCGCCGTAGATGGGCAGCGGCTTGCCGGCCAGCGCGTTGAGGATGACCAGCGGGATCAGCTTTTCCGGGAAATGATAGGGGCCGTAGTTGTTGCTGCAATTGGTGGTCAGCACCGGCAGGCCGTAAGTGTGGTGCCAGGCGCGCACCAAGTGGTCGGACGCGGCCTTGGACGCGGAGTAGGGGCTGTTGGGCTCGTAGCGGTGGTTCTCGGAGAACGGCGCGTCGTCGAGGCCCAGCGTGCCGTAGACCTCGTCGGTGGACACATGCAGCAGGCGGAAGCCGAGTCGCTCCTCGGCGGGCAGCCGGTTCCAGTAGTCGCGCACGCTTTCCAGCAGATTGAAGGTGCCCACCACATTGGTCTGAATGAAATCGCCCGGGCCGTGGATGGAGCGGTCGACATGGCTTTCCGCGGCGAAATTGATCACCGCTCGCGGCTGGTGTTCGGCCAGCAGGGCGTCGACCAGCGCGCGGTCGCCGATGTCGCCGCGCACGAAGACGTGGCGCGGGTCCTGCTCCAGAGTTTTCAGGGTATCGAGATTGCCGGCGTAAGTGAGCGCGTCGAGATTGACGATGCGTTCATCGCTCTGCGCCAGCCAGTCCAGCACGAAATTGCCGCCGATGAAGCCGGCGCCGCCAGTGACCAAAATGCTCATATTGTTCTTTCAGTGTTGCTGCGTGCTCAAAAATAGATATGGAGAGGGCGGCTGTTTGTCATGCATGGAGAACTTTCGGCCTTATCGCCCCTCAATTGCCAATTCTGAGTTTAAAGCCCTTGGAGTTCAATACGTTTTCTGTGATGTCCCGTTTACGCAAAACCGGCAGCCGAGGCCTAACAGGCCGCGGCTGGAATGCGCCGGGAATCAGCCGCGTATACGTCGCCTAGCGCGACGGCGCAGCGCTAACCGAGGATTTTATTCGTCGCCGGGCGGGGGCCAAGGGGAAAACGTTGCTCCAACCAAGGCGAGTGACCAAAGTAAGCGCCGTTCAATTGGGTATGTTTGACCAGATAGGCGCGTAGCTTCCGGTACAGCCTGGCTTGGGGCGGCGTGGGCTTGCACCAGAATCGATGGAGTTCGGTTTGGCAAGTCAGACCCGGGATATCGTAGAGCGCGCGCCCCATCGTGATCAAAGGCTTGTCGTGATGCAAGGCGGACAAGCCGACGGTGCTATTGATAGTGACCACGCCCAGACTGTGTTTCAGCAAGCTGGGCAAATGGCCGTCATGCATATAGAACACGCGGGATTCGACATGATTTTTGCGCGCCAACTCGCCGATATAGGCTGAATAGTTTCTGTGTCCTCGATCCAGCGGATGATGTTTCAACACCAGGGCGGTATGTTCGGGAGCGTGTTGCGCAAATGAAAAGATCAGTTCCGCGATGAAGTCGCGCACATCCTGATAAGGGCTGTGATACAGCACTTGGCTGTCGTTGAAAACTTGC
Source organism: Chromobacterium alkanivorans (assembly GCF_016937655.1). GTDB lineage: Bacteria > Pseudomonadota > Gammaproteobacteria > Burkholderiales > Chromobacteriaceae > Chromobacterium > Chromobacterium alkanivorans. The sequence continues at coordinate 57,062 of NZ_JAFHKL010000001.1, forward strand.
AAGGGAACCAGAAAGTAGCGCTGGTCCCATTCCTGTTGAATATGACGGCGCAGCTTGTGTTCCAGCACGTGATACAGCGCTTTGCGCCAGCCGGCGCGCAGCCAGAAGAAACCCTCGCGGAAAGGAGAAAAATCCTTATGGTGCCGATAATGCGGGTAGCGCGAGCGCCAAAGCCTGGCTGCGACATAATAGGAGGCGGCGCTGCCGGCCATCCGGCGAAAGGAGGTCCTGGTGGGCTCGGGGGCCGGGAGTTTGCCTGCCTCATAGCGCAGCATCGCGGTCGGATTGGCGGCCAGACGGGAGTGGGCGTTGACTCCGTCCTGCTCCAGGGTGATGTAGTCGGGCCGCAGATAGCCTTCTTCGAAGGCGTAGAAGGCCAATGCCCATTCCTTGCAGACTTGGGCCGCCACGCGGTGGTAATGGCGGCAATCGCCGAAACAGACGACGGCGTCGATGCGATGGGCCAGTAAAAACGCCTGCAGCCAGGCGGCGAAATCCTCCGGCTGTCCGCGGTAGTCGGTGGCGTTCAGCCGCCGGTGATAAAGCCGGTCTCCGCCGTTGAAGTTGATTTTGGTCACGTGCGCGCCATGGCGGCGCAGCCAACTGGCCAACTGGTTGAAGAAGTTGCCCATCGGCCCTTGCAAGAGCAGCAGGCGTTGATGGGAGAGCAAGGCTTGAGCGGCGAGCATGGGGCGGCGCTCAATGCAAGGTACGCAACAGACCCAGACCCTTGCGCCACTGTCTCGCCAGCCAGTGCGAGCGGGTGCGTCCAGGCTTGAGTTGCTGTTTGCGCCGCCATAGGTGTTCAACCACGGCTTCGGCTCTGGCGAAGCCCGGCTGGCCCGGGATCACGTAACGGGGATAGGCAATCAACACGCCGTAGACCAACTGCTCCAGCGTGAGCCGGCGTTGTCTATGGGGGATGGGCAGATGATCGTGAGTCAGGCCCCAGCCGGCGTAGAAGGGCATGCCGTAGCAATGTACCGGCTTGCCGCGCAGCAGGGCTTCGAAACCGGCCTGGGAGGTCATGGTGTGGACTTCGTGCGCGACGCTCAGGCAGGCAATGATGTCGGCGTTGTCCGCCACTTGGTCCGCCAAGCAGGCAAGCTCCTGCTCGGAGACCGCCCCATGCCGGTTGCCGGACGAGACATCGGGATGCGGTTTGTAGATCAACCAGGCGTGCGGCCGCAGCCGGCGCACCTCCCGCAGCAGCGACAGATTGCTGTTGAGCCAAGGGGAGGCTTCGCGGAGGGAGGCGTCGTCTTCCACTTGGCCGGGAACCAGGACTATGGTTTTCCCGGTGGCCGCTGCGGCGAGCTCGAACGCCGCGCCCACATTGTATTTGCTGAGTCGCAGCTCCAACAGCCGTAATCTGAGGCGTTGGGCGCGAAGAAGCTGCTGCGGGTCCAGCTCGAGTTCGCAGAGCAAGCGTTCCAGGCGCGAGGCCGGCGTTGGGGCGTAATAGAGGCCGGCGTCGTCCACCACCACGGACAAGGGCGGCTGCAAATCGGAGCCCAGTCCCCGCGAGCGCACAAAGCCGTCCTCCATCCTCAGCAAAGGCAAGCCATGCCGCGCCGCCAGAGAGGCGGCGTCCGGCGCCATGCCCCAGGCCACCAGCTTGCTGTCTGGAGGAAGCTGCGGCGGCAGCTTGCCTGGTTTCGAGATAAAGCGGACTTGGTTGCCGGGGTGCTTCAGGAAGGGCCACACCACCGCGCGTTTCCACCAGCTCATGCCGATGCACCACAGCACGCCGCCGGTTTGCTGCCGCAAGCTCCGGTTTAGATGAATCCACTCCGCCACGTCGAAGAAGGTGCCGGGTTCCCCGGTTTCCGGATGAATGTAGCGGGCGTATTGCAGATAGGCGGCGTGAAACAGCTCCTCCAAGGTCCGGCGACAGTACCGGCGCAGCTTCAGCGTGGGCATCTCCGGGTGGCGGTCATCGGTCAGCCCCCAGCCCGCATACCACGGCATGCCGAAGCAGACGACCTGGCAGCCGGCGATCAAGGCTTCGAAGCCCATGTGCGAGGTGGCGGTGTAGACCACATCCACCTGGGACAGCAGCGATTGGGGACAGGCGTCCTCAGCGATCAACTTCACGTCGGGCGGAGGGAGAGGCAGATAGCCTCGTTTTTTGCCGGCGATCACGTCGGGATGCGTTTTTACCCAGATTTCCGCTGCGGGATGCTCGCGGTAGGCGGCTTCCAGCATGGCTTGAAAAGTGCATGTGTCCGCACCGCCCAGTCGCACGGACACGTCGCCTTTGGTTTGATCCAGCACCAGCACGCGTGGGCGTCCACTTCGCGGTGGCAAGCTCAGAATCGGTGAGTGGTTGTATTTGGACAGGCGGAGATGCTTGATCCACGATAGTCCAAGTGTGGAGAGGGCTTGTTCCCCTGGAGATGGGGCGCCGTTGAGAATCAGCTGCTCCAGCTGAGAAGGGTGAGTAGCGTCATAGTAGATGCCGACGTGGTCCAAGACGACCGATAAAGGCGGGCAAGCCCTGATGCTAAGTCCCAGCGAGCGTATGAAGCCGTCTTCCAAGCGGAGGACAGGGACTTTAAGCCGCATGGCTAAATTCTCTCCGCGGCGAGCGCTTGGGCGGTGGCCCCAAACCGCTATGGCAGTGATGGCATGGCGCGTCCGTACCGAGGTAGGGACGACGGTGCGGCCAAGGAACTGAGAAAGATGAGGAATGCGATAAATGCCGGGGGAGCAAGCAACGGTCATCATGGGCTTTCAGATGTAAGAGCTGGTTCAAAGTCGGTTGCGCTTTAGCTGGATGGATAGAAAGGGGCGTTAGCAATAAGCTCAAAATGTTCATGTACCACTCGTGCATTCCGCTTTTTCGTTCACTTTCGCCTTGTTTCTCCCTTGCTCGCAGGCTCTAAGGTTTGAATTTTGTCTATGCTGATCGGCCTAGCCGCAATCAAAATCAATCTGTTTAAAAAGCGAGATGTGTATATTTTTCTTTTGTTCTTGAGAAATATATTACATGCAATTGTATTTGTTTTTAATTTAACAACTTAAGAATCTGGCATTCTTGAGATTTTCTCTTGCAATATTGCTCAGCCATTCTATTCGGGATGATAGGGGCATCTTTTCTAAAAAATCATGTTCATACGATATGTAGTAGTTTTTTACATCAATATTGCTTTTTGTATCCACTTCATGGGAAATGACGGAAGGAATCTCTTCATTTTCTCTGACCCCGAAAATGGAGTAGTGCTTTTCTTGTCGTTTTGAAAAAATATCTGGGTGAGGTTCATTTTTGATCAGCACGCAGACAGGGATATCGGCCGCTAAGCATTGGACCTCCATCGCGGAAACATCAGTAATGGCCATGGCAATCTTAAGATAATCTCCGCGAGGTAATATTCTAAATTTTTCAAAAAAATTAAATAGATTTGTAAATACTTTCATTGAGTGATAGGGCTGAACCAGCCTTACCTCGAGGCCGGCCTGAAGTAATCTGAAGATGCCAATCCATAAATTATTCATATGAGTTTGGCTTCTGTAGCCTAAATTAGGGTGGGTTTGAATGGTAATGCATTTTATCTCCAATCTGTTGGCCAGCCGTTTTAATTTGCTGAAGTTGTCGATATTGGTTAAGCTGGAGTAATTTTCTGATTCCAGCCCCCCTTCCCAGGTGGGGGCATAAAACAGTACGCCGCCATCCTTGGGTAGTGTGAAGTGACCATTTAAGCTGCCGGAGAAAGTGTTTCCAAGTTTTATTAAACGGCCATGGGTTCTGTCGTATACAGAGAAGATGCCGTCGTGTAGATAACGATCAATGCCAGCTTCTCCTGCCACAATAATAAAGTCGTAAATTCTAGTAATAGGCTTGATGGATGATTTTTTATTGCTTTCTCCATGAGTGATAAAAACATGTATCATTTTTCTATTGGCAACGACTCGGCAATTGGACTGCGCGTTGAATGGATAAAATATAATGCCATTATCTAATGCATCTATTTGGCTGTTTCTCTCTATCCATTGGTATGGAATGTCGAGCCGTTCGAGAATGGCAGGAAATTTTTTTTCTATTGCTTTGTATTTTTTAATAAGCACGAGAGTGTTTTGATCAAAAACGCCCGCATGAAAATAATTGGCCAATTGATAAATGGTGCCAGTGATTTTTGTGTCTATATATATGTGTGTATTGCAAGGAAGCATTGAAGTTTCCAGTGATTTAAAATGGGTAAAAATTTCATATTCATATTTGTGGGTGGGTGGTTTATTAATGGAGCTATATGAGTAGCGCTCCTTCTTTTTTGATGTCGACTATCATTCCTGTCTTGCGCATTAGGGTGACGAGCAGGCTCGTCTCCGCAACGTCTTCCGCTTTCAATAGCAGAGAGGGATCTTCCAGGCCAAAGTTTGTCACGCGCATCGGGGTCTGTGTCCTTTCGGGGTTGATGCAATTGACTCTGATTGCATCCTTGCTCCATTCATCAGCCAGAGCCTGGGTGAAGTTGACGGCCGCGCTTTTTGTGGATGAATAAAGCGAGTAATAAGCTCGTCCTCTAGTGTAGGAGCTGGAAGTGAAATTTAGCAGGGTTCCCTTGGACTCTTTCAGGAACTTGTGCGCAGAGAGGGCGATGTTTATCATGCCTAAGTAGTTGGTGCTGATAATGGCGTTGATCTCCTCGGGTGATGTTTTTTCGAGAGGTTTTTTTATCAGCAAGGCAGCAGTATTTATTACGATGTCTATTTTTCCAACGCTGTCTATGACACTGCTTAGGAATGCCTCAATCGTCTCTCTTTTTGATATGTCTATGCCGTTTTGAGTGCGGCTTGCAGAGAATGCTCTGGCGCCGTTCAATGTCGCCAAGTCATGGATTGCTTTGCCAATGCCGCTGGAGCCACCAAAAATAATGATGTTTTTGCCTTTCAGGTTTTTCAGCAAAGTAGGGTCGAAACGGAAAGAATTGCTGCGAGCTTGCAACATTTTCTCTATGGTGAATAAATCCATCGTGTGTGTGACTTTTTGATTGCTATCGGTGCCATCTGTAGTCGCAATCTTGATATGAGGCAACATCGCACGCACCACGCCGCAGTCACAGGTAAAGTTTCGGCGATCCTTTTCTATCGCCAATTTATAAGCCTCTCGAATGGTTTCCAGCAGAAAACCTTGTGGAGTTTGTCCTCTGCGCATCAAGTCTCTGGGAGGAATGTCTTTGATGCAGCCGTCATCGCCAACTTGTATCAACGTGTCGCTGGAAGGGATGACGACGTCGACGGCCGAGAAAACATCCAGCTTATTGATGCATTCGCGGATTATCTGCTCATTCACCAAGGGACGCACGGAATCATGAAACAACACTTTGGTTTTGCCTGGATAATTCATCAGACTTTGAATTGCCGAGTAAGTGGAGGTAAACCTGTCCTCTCCGCCGGCAATCACTTTGACAACCTTTTCCCAGTGGTTCTTGTTGACCAGGCTCCAGACAAATTCCACATAGTCCGCTTTGGATACGACGATGATTTCATCAATGTCGTGCGTGTTTTCAAACGCATCAATGGTGTATTCAATGACGCAACGTCCTGCAAGTTTTGCAAACTGTTTTGGTACCGGTCCGCCAAATCGGGATCCGTTGCCACCCGATAGAATTACGCCGACGTTTTTCATGGGTTTCTCCTGTTTATGTGGTTTCGCTTATTTCAAACGATTTCAGTTGTCTTATGAATTCTGAATGGAGGGTCTGTTCTTTACCTATCATATAGTCGATTGCCTCCATTCTTCGTTCCGCTAAATAATCATCGCCATTCAGAACCTGGTTCATCTTTGCCATAAGCTCCTCGATAGTGTGGAATGTATAAGAGTAATATTCGTAAGACATGTCGCTGGAGGAGAGCTTGATCTCACGGTCTTGCGGGATGAATACGAAAATGGGGCCGTTGGCGGACAAGCATTCGGAGACCGCCGCGGAGATGTCGCAAACAAAGACATTGGCGGTTCTAAGCAGGTGATTGATTGGCGTGCTCTTCTGCTCAATAACAGCGTCAATTCCCTGCTGATCCAATGCATTGCCAAGCTCTTCATGAATATTAAGAAGGTTCTTCTTGCGATTGCCTGTCATCGGGTGAAACTTGATGCTCATGTCCACATCGAATCGCTGTTTAATGCAGCGAATTAATTCTCCGGATAGCAAGGTTGAAGAATAATTCTGCTCTTCGAATGTGCCTTCCCAAGTAGGCAGGTAGAGAATATTGGGAACAAACCCTCGATCGTGCCATGGTTTTTCTGATCGGATCAATATTTCTCGTAGATTAGGGCGGCCGACTTTTACGAAATTCAAATGTCTTGGTTCAAAGCCGGCATTTTTGAATCGATCGATATGGGCTTGTCCTGCGACCCAGATAGCGTCATAGACACGAAAGAATTTATGCGCACTTGCGGATTTATCGCTATCCCCATGTCCTATAAATATGTGTTCGAAGTGGTTGAATCTCAGAAGGTGAATATTGTTCCCCGTGTTTGAAGGGTAGAAACAAGCCTTCAGTGCCGGCAGCCGGTTTACTACAGCCTCGACATCAATCGGGTTTTTCGCAAAAACAACGGGAAACAGCGGATACTTTGCCCTTATTGATTTGTAGAGTGCTATATTTCTAGTGAGAATTACAAAAGGGCAGCCTGATGCAGCAAAATAGGGAATCCAGGAGTTTAGATGCAAACTGCCAGATGCTTCTCCTTCCCCTGTGTGTATCATTAGGTAAGCCGGCATGAAAAAATTAATGGCAGAAGTGTCGATAGTGTCAAGTGCTGGCTTGGCGCTGGCGGATTCGATAGAACTGAGCGCAGGTTTTGCCGGTGCCTTGGCCGGTGTTTTTGCTGCAGGTTTTGCTTGGGATTGCATTTTTACTCCAGGTGGCGACATGGCATCATTTCCTATATGTCCTCTCTTTTTGGCCATGTCGTAAAAAAACAGACTAGGATTGTTAATGAGTTTTCTCAGTTTTCCCATGGTTTATCCTTTTTAAATTGTTGGGTTCACATTTTTACGTTGCCGTGACTTTTCGAATGTTTTGTTTGCTTAAAGATTAAAAACCACTTTTGCGGCTACTGCGATCTGATAAAGGATTTGGGTAATGCCGCGAGTGATTTCAATGTTCTTGCTCTCAATTTTTGGCAGCACCATAATTTCGTCTCCAGCAACTATTTGCGTGTAGGAGGTTGCGGTTTGAGTTTCTCCATTTTGTTTCAAGAGGATTAGGCGAGCATTTTTGGCACCTTGGACGTAACCGCCCACGCGTTCGATGTAGTCTTTAACCTTCAGGTTTTGCTGCCAACTGACCGCATTGGGGAACATCACTTCCCCGTGCACCATGACTACGCTGGTTTTTTCCGGGATGCGGATGACGTCGCCGTCTTCCAGCAGGGTGGCGTACAGGTTTTCCTGATTCAGCACCACTTGCCCGCGCGGCTCGATCTTGCTGGCCTTGGCCACGAAGCGCTCAATCAACTCGGCTTCTTTGATACGCAAATCGGCCTCCTCCTTGGTGGCGGAGCGGGCGGAAAGCGAGGCTTCCTGTAATTTCTGCAGCGCTTGTTCCAGCATGGTTTTTTGCCTCTCGGCCACTGATTTGCGGAACAACTGCAGCGCGTCCACTCGCGACATGCTGTTGGCTTGCACCTTGGCCAGCACGTCGGCCATGCTGGCGCCGTAGGGCAGCACGATGGCGTGTTCGCCGGAATGGGCGCCTTCCACTCGCACCTGGATGGTGCCGGCATAGCGGTCAGCGCTGATCAGCAACTGGTCTCCGTCCTGCAGAACTACGTTGCCGGCCTGTTCCAGCGGGTAGTACTCGCTGCGCTTCTGCGTGCCTTGGCGACGGATGATGCTGGCGTGAGTGGCGCCGGGTTTGGGGCGAGAGACTTGCAAGGCTTGTTGCAGGCTGATGCTGTTCTGCCCGAATTCGAAGTCATAGGCGTTGAATACCTGACCGCTGACTGAGAAGGTATGTTGGCGCGGGCCCACCACGATGACGTCGCCATCGGAGAACTGCACCATGTCCATCCTGCCCTGAAGCAGGAAGTCGTAAAGGTTGACGCGTTGACGCACGAGGTCGCCGCGCTTGATCTGAATGTCGACATAGCTGCCGCGCTCGGCGTCGACGCCGCCTGCCTTGTCCAGATAGCTGAGCACGCTGTCGGCGGCGATGCCGCCATAGAGGCCGGGCTGCTTGACGAAACCGGTGACGAAGACCTTGACCGGCTGGGCAACGTCCAGCGCCGCGTACACGTTGACATTGGCCTTGTAGACCCGGCGCACTTGGTTCGACACCGCCGCGTTCAGTTCGCCGTTGCGAATGCCTGCGACCGGCACCGGGCCGATGTTTGGGATGAAGATATTGCCTTGGGGGTCGACAAGCAGTTGCGCGTCGAAGCTGAAGGCTCCCCATAGGCGCAGAGCGATGCGGTCGCCGACACTGAGCTGATAGTTGGGGTTGAAGCCCTGGCCCGCGCTATTGCGGAAGGCGCCGCCAAAGAGTTGCGAGCCGAACATGCGGCCAGGCGGCTGAGGAGGGACGCTGAACGGGATTTCCTGCGGTGTAGCCGGAGCGGAGCGCTCGGCGGCTTGTTGCCGCGAGAGCGGTTCCGGCTCCGCCGGCGTGCCGGTCAGCAGGGAAACCGCGTGAGCCTGGCCCAGAACCAGGCAGAGAAGCGGGAAGAGCTTGGCGCGTTGCATAGTGAAGTTAAATCTTGTGGTCTTCGATAATGGACAGGGCCAGGCGCGCGCAGCCGTAGAGCAGGCTGCAGGCGATCAACAGCGTGGCCAGGGTATAAAGTTTGCGCGGGTATTCCGCGTCTTCGGCCAACTGCGGCGAGGTCACGACGGCGAGGCTCTTGCGCTTGTGGCTGGCTTCCACGCGGCTTTTCTCCAGAGCGGTCAGCGCCAGCTTGTACAGGTCGGCCTGAAAATCGACTTTGGCCTTCAGTTCCTGATACTGGGCGGCTTGACGGTTCAGCCGTCCATCTTCAGGAGCGGCCAGCTTGCTTTTTTCATGGAGAATCTGGGCCTTCAGCGCCGCCAGCGCGCCGGCCTGAGCCGTGATCTGGGGGGCGTCGCTTTGCAGATAGCTTTGCAAATTGCGCAATTCGGCCTCCAATTGCGCCTGCTTGGCCTGTAGCTCCGCCAGCAGCTGGCCTGCCGCCTGGGCCTGGGCGATAGGATCGAGTTGGCCATGGCTGTTCTGATACTTCAGCAAGGCCTCTTTGGCCGTGTTCAGGCCTTGATAGGCGCGTTCGGTCTCTTGTTGGGCAAAGGCAAGCTCGTTGCGGCTGATGGTTTGCGACAGTCCGTTGATGAAGCGCTCGCATTCTTGCAGGATGGCGAGGTTCAAGCCCTGGGCGAACTGGGGGGTGAAGCCTTGGCTGCGTATCGTCAGCAAGGAGGTTTTATCGTCGAATTGGACGCCTACCTTATTGCGATAGAAGGTCAACGTGTCTTCTTTGCTCGCCGATGCCGATAGCCGGTGCGGCCAGTCCAGGCCTGCGGCGCGGTAGGCCTGCTTGAGCCCCAGGCGCTGCTCCAGCCGTTGCAGCATGTCCGGTGAATGGATGTACTGCTGCAACAGCATGGCGTCCTCCCGGACCGTGGAGGCGCCGGCGCCTAATAGTGTGCTCAGATTGAGATCTCCTCCGCCGTCGCCGGAGCGTTTGACGATGACTTTGGATTCGCTGACGTAGCGATCCTGGGCGATCAGGACGAAATATGCGCCGCACAGCGTCAGCGGCAGTCCGATGCAGATCCATGGCGAGACGAGGCGGGCGAGCAGGGCTTGGGGCAGGAAACGGTCAAACCACTTCAACATTTTCTTCTTCCCGGTAGGCCTGAATCGCATCGTCAATGCGCTGGAAATAACGGACTTGGTAACGGCCGATCAACAGCCCGGCGTCGCAGAATTTCTTCAGTTCGGACATGGAGTGCGACACCATCAGGAACTGGCTGTGTCGGCGCCGCTCCAGCATCAGTGCCGCGCTTTTGCGCTTGAAGGCGGCATCGCCCACTGCGGTGATCTCATCGACCAGGTAGTAGTCGAAGGGGAAGGCCATAGACAGGCCAAAGCCGAGTCTGGAGCGCATGCCGGAGGAATAGGTCTTGATCGGCATGTCGAAATAGTTGCCCAACTCGGCGAAGTCCTCGACAAAAGCGACCTTGTCGTTTAGCTCGTGTTTGTGGGCATAGAGCCGAGCGACGAATTTGACGTTTTCACGTCCGGTCATGCTGCCTTGAAAGCCCGTGGCCAAACCCACTGGCCAGGAAATGCTGTGGCGAGTGACGATGCTGCCGCAATCGGGCCGGTCCATGCCGCCGATGATGCGCAGCAAGGTCGATTTGCCCGCGCCGTTGCGGCCGATCAGGCCAACGCTGATATTGGACGGGATCTCGAGGTTCAGGTCTTTGAAGACATGGAACCGTCCGTTTGGCGTCCTGTAGGACTTGCTGAGTTTGTGTATCTGGATCATGAGCGCAACATGGCCGGTTCCCGGCCTTTATAGAGAGATAAGCCGGCAAACAGCAGGGCCAGCGTCCACGCGGAGAGATAGGACAGGCTGGTGTCGTTGAACGGGTAACCGAACATGGCCGCGTACCGCATCAATTCGAAGGCGTGCAGCAGGGGGTTCCATTCCACCAGCCAGCGGTATTCGACCGGGATCAGGCTGAGGGGGAACAAGATTCCGCTGAGGAAGTAGAGCAGCTTCATCAGGATGGGAAGCAGTTTGTCGACGGCCTTGAAGGCATGACCCAAAACCATGCAGACCAGGCCACAGGCCAGGGCGAGCAAGCACAGCAGCAGCCAGGCGGTGATTAACAGCGGCAGCTTGCTGAATTGAATAGGCTCGCCGGCAAGCCATAGGCAGGCCATCAGCATGGCGTAAACCAGCGCATAGGTCAGGCCCTCCAACAAAGTCCGAGCCAGCACCGCGTCTAGCGGGCGTACCGGGCGGTAGTTGAACAGTCCGCGATTTGCTTCTATGGCGTTCAAGGAGCGCAGAGAGATATTGCGAAACAGCATATAAGGCACGATGCCATTGGCCAGAAAGACCGGGAACGACATGCCGGGCAGCGCGCGCTGAACGATGAAGCCGAGTACCAGCAGCAGGATGGCCATATGCGCAGCCGGCTCCAGCGGCGCCCATAGATAGCCCAGCCGATACTCGCCGAAGCGGGTTTTCAATTCTCTCAGCAGTAGCGCGTGCACGGTGGCGCGCATGATGTCGAAGCCGCTGCGCATATCAGATATCGAACGATTTGATGATGCCGACTGTCCGTCGTCTTTCGTCGGTAACCAGCAAGGCGGTGATTTTGCGCTGGTTCATCAGCGCTTCCGCGTCTGACAGCAGGGCGTCCGCGGCGATGCAAAAGGGCGACGGACTCATGATGTCGCGCGCGCTTAAAGACTTGAGGTCTTCGTGCTGTTCGATGGCGCGGCGCAAATCGCCGTCGGTGATGATGCCGACGGCGGGCGCGCCGGGCGCTCCAACCACGCTTAAGCCCAGGCAGCCTTCGGTGATGGTGCTGACGACGGTGGTGAAGGTGTCGTCCGGCAAGTTGAAAGGAACGCGCGCATGCATCGCGTCCTTGGTCTTGGTCAGCAGCTTGCGGCCCAGCGAACCGCCAGGATGAAAACGGGCAAAGTCTTCAGCCTGGAACTGGCGTTTCTCCATCAGCGCCACGGCCAAGGCGTCGCCCATGGCCAGAGCGAGGGTGGTGGAGGTGGTGGGCGCCAGATTGTTGGGGCAGCTTTCGCGCTCCACCGGGATGGGCAAGGATAGGTCGGCCTGCCGCGCCAGGGTGGATTCCGGTTTGCCGGTGATGGCGATGACTTTGGCCCGGATGTGTTGGAGGTAAGGAAGCAGGCGCAGCACCTCCTCGGTTTCTCCGCTATTGGAGATCAGCAACAGGCAGTCGTTGGCCATGATCATGCCCAGGTCGCCATGAAAGGCTTCGCCGGGATGGACAAAGAAACTAGGGGTGCCGGTGGAGGCCAGAGTGGCGGCGATTTTGCGTCCAATGATGCCGGACTTGCCCATGCCGGAGACGATGACCTTGCCGGTGGTGGCATACATGAAGTCGATGGCGCAGGAGAAAGAAGCCGACAGCGTGTCCGCTTGTCGAATCAACGCGTGCCCTTGGGTGCGTAAGACGTGTACTCCGGTTTTAATCGCATGCATGTGGCTAATCCAATAGGATGTGCGGCGCAACAGCCTTATTTTTCTGGCGCGCTCGCTGTATCAGCTTTCACCCGGCACCGGGTCAATAATTCATCATGATGCTAGCATCGACTTGAAATATCCTCATTAGGAAAAGTCCTAAAAAAATCCGGGGTTTCCGCCAAATTTTTTCTGGTGGGCTGTTTTTTTTGATAATTAATTAATATATTTATTTAAATGTCTTTTCTTTTCTTTTATAAAAATAAAGGTTATTTAAACCATATATTTGCATATGCTTTTGTAGGCTCTTTCCATCAAGTCTGAATTGCCGGCTTGGGCCGCGGCGCTTGCAAGGACGCGGCGCATATCCGCTGAGGAGGCGTCATGGCTGAAACGGAAGAGGACGCGGAGTCCGGGAGTTGGCGCCGTCGACTGGCGCAGCGCTTACGTCATGAGCGCCGCCGCTGGCGCCGGCTGGCGTATTGGTTGCAGCAGCTCCACAGCGACAGGCCGCCGCTGCGCTGCTACGCCTGGCGGCCGGCGCCGGAGGATGTCGACGACGCGGCGTCGAAGCGCTAGGTCGCCGCCGCGGACAGCGGTACAATGCGGCTTTACTTTCGCCATCGCCGTCCATCATGAAGTTCACGCCAGGCCGGGTGCGGCCTCTGCCCCGTCTGCCCGGCCGCGCCCTGCAACAGCAGGCCCGCGCCGCCTTGAAGCAGGGCGAGGTCATCGCTTATGCCACCGAATCCTGCTACGGCTTGGGCTGCAGTCCGCTGGATGTGCGCGCCATCCGCAAAATTCTGGCGATCAAGGCCAGGCCCAATCACAAGGGGCTGATCGTGATCGCGGCCGACGTTTCCCAGATCCGCCACCTGATCCGCCCGCTGAGCGCCGCCCAATATGCGGAACTGGCGCGCTACTGGCCGGGTCCATATACTTTTTTGCTGCCGGCCTCGCGCCGGGTGCCGCCGGCCTTGCGCGGCAAACACGACAAGATCGCCGTGCGCGTGACCGCGCATGGCGAGGCGGCGGCCCTGTGCCGCAGCCTGGGCACGGCGCTGGTGTCCACCTCGGCCAACCGCGCCGGCCAGCAATCGCTGAAGACCGCGCGGGCCTGCCGCGAGGCGTTCCGCCAGCGGGTGCTGACCCTGCCGGGCCGCATCGGCAAGCGGCGCAAACCGTCCACCATCATTGATTTGGAAACAGGCCGCGTGTTGCGCTGAGCCTGGCGATTACAAGAGGAGTTGCCGTGCAACAGATTTCCTTCCTGAGCCTGATCCTGGACGCCAGCCTGATGGTGCAACTGGTGATGGCCGGCCTGGCCTTGATGTCGGTGCTGTCCTGGGCCTTGATCTTCAACAAGATCGCGGTGCTGCGCGCGGCGCGGCGCAATAGCGACGAGTTCGAGCGCAATTTCTGGAGCGGCGCGGATCTGAACCGCTTGTACGAGGACGCCAGCCGCCGCAGCGACACCGTGGGCATGGAGCGCATCTTCCAGTCCGGTTTCGCCGAGTTCCTGAAGCTGCGCGGCCGCAACGGCACCGAGCTGTCCGACATCATGGCCGGCTCGCGCCGAGCGATGAAGGCGGCGGCGCAGCGCGAGCTGGACGCGCTGGACAGCCATACTTCCTTCCTCGCCACCGTCGGTTCGGTCAGCCCCTATATCGGTTTGTTCGGCACGGTGTGGGGCATCATGCATGCCTTCATCGGCCTGGGCAACGCCGGCCAGGCCACCTTGTCCACGGTGGCTCCGGGCATCGCCGAGGCGCTGGTGGCCACCGCCATCGGCCTGTTCGCGGCGATTCCGGCGGTGGTGGCCTACAACCGCTTCGCCACCGACGTCGACCGTCTGGCCACCCGCTTCGACAGCTATATGGAAGAGTTCTCCAACATCCTGCAGCGTCTGGCCACGCGTTAAGCCTGGCCCGTCCGCGGCAAAATTGGACTTGCCACGGACATTCCCATACGGCATGGTATCCGGTTCCACTTTCCCGAGCCGCACCATGCCGTTTTCGCGCATCCCCCCGCTGACCTTAGCCGCTTTCTTCGCCCTGTACGTGATCTGGGGCTCCACCTATCTGGGCATACGCATCGGCATCGAGTCCTGGCCGCCGATGATGATGGCCGGCCTGCGTTTCTCCCTGGCCGGCTGGCTGATGCTGGCCTATCTATGCTTGCGCAAATACCCGATGCCGAACGCGCGCGAGCTTGGCGGCGCCGCCTTGCTCGGCGTGCTGATGCCGGCGGTGGGCAACGGTCTGGTCACGGTGGCGGAGAAAGACGTGTCCTCTGGCGTGGCGGCCTTGGTGATCGCCACCGTGCCGCTGTTCACCCTGTTGTTCGCGCGCATGTTCGGTCAAAAAGCGCGCAAGGTGGAGTGGGCCGGCATCGGTCTGGGCGTTTGCGGCATGGTGCTGTTGAATATGGGGGCCAATCTGAAGGCCAGCCCCAGCGGCGCCGCGCTGTTGCTGCTGGCCTCCGCCGGTTGGGCGCTGGGCTCGGCCTGGAGCCGGCATCTGGCTCAGCCCAAGGGACCGATGGGCAGCGCCTGGATGATGATTTTCGGCGGCGCCGCTTTGTTGCTGGCCAGTCAGGCCTATGGCGAGAAGCTGCAGGGGATGCCGACTCTTTCCGGCTGGCTGGCCTTGCTTTATCTGGCGGTGTTCGGCTCCATCATCGCTTACAGCGCCTATCTGCACCTGCTGAAGACCGTGTCGCCGGCCGCCGCCACCAGCTACGCCTACGTCAACCCGGTGATCGCGGTCTTGCTGGGCGTGGTCTTCCTCGGCGAGCACATCGGCCTGCACGAGATGCTGGCGATGAGCGTGATCGTGGCGGCGGTGGTGTTGATCAGCTGGCGGCGTTAGGGCCTGCTCAAGGTCTCGCGAGCAAGGGCGAGACAAGGCGAGAACGAGCGAAAAAGCGGAATGTACGAGGGGTACATGAGCATTTTGAGCTTGTTTTTAACGCCGTATCGCTGAAGCGCAGCAGACTTTGAACAGCTTCTTAGCCCGTCAGCGGCAACATGCGCCGCAGCAGGCGGCGTCCCTGGCGTTGGTGCTGGATCACCGCGCCGATGTGGCCGGTCAGCAGCAGGGCCAGCGCAACGTTGCTGGCGAAGTGCAGCTTGGCCAGCGCGCGGGTGGCCGCGCCTGGTTCCAGGCTGGGCGGCAGCGTGATCAGGCCAAACAGGTCGACCGGCCGTTCCATCATCAGCCAGCCGCTGACCAGCGATGAACAGGTCAGCAGATAGAGCAGCGCATGCGCGCGGCGCGCCAGTCGGTGCTTGGCAGGGGTAATGCCGGCCGGCGGCGGCATGCGGAAGCTGGTGCGGTAGACGATGCGCAGCAGGAAGACCGGCATCAACAGGGTGGTCAGCGCAACGTTGAACGGCGGAATCGCCGCGGCGACGGCGGGCGGCAGCGCGCCGGAGGCGAGGGCGAAGCCGCTGAGCATCGCCCACAGGATCACGGCTGCGCAAATCCAGTGCAGCCAGGCGGCGAGGGGCGGATAGCTTCGGGTCGAGGTTTCCATCGGAATCGACTTTCTTGCGAATCCCGGCAGGCGACGCGCGGCAGTCGTCCCGCCTGCGTCGCGGGCACGGCGTGGCCGCCGTCCAAGGCGGGAGCCTGCGGCAGGAGGAGTGGGAGGAGGCCGGCCTTCCCGGAAGGAGAAGGCCGGCGGTTCAGCGCCTCAGACGTTTAGTCCGCGCGCCGAGAGCGGGGCGAGAGGCTTAAACCGGCGCCCACAAGGCGGGTTGGGTGGACGGGGTCCAGCCCGCGCCGGCCCAGGCGGTGTGCGGCTGCAGGCAGCGGTACTTCTTGCCCTGATAGCTGACGATCTGGCCGGCGGTGTAGGACAGGCCTTCTTTCCAGGTGTCGCCCACCGGCGGCGGATTGATGCCGCCGTCGCCTTTCTTCAGGTCGATCTGGTAGGTGTAGCCCTTGTAGCTGTCGTTCAGGTACACGCGGTTGGCGGTGGCGCTGCGCTCCGGAGTGATGGTCACCGTGCGTTGTTTCTGGCTCATCACGCCGATGCGGATCGCTTTGGAGGTGGCGTTCACCTTCACGCCCAGCTCGTACGGCCAGTTGGCCATCTGGCCGCTGACGGCGTCCAGCGTGACCGGGATGGTTTCCGCGTCGCGGCCGCCGGCGTCGAAGACGCGCAGGGTGGCGGTGCTGTTGTTCGGCAGGTTTTCATAGGCGGTCACCTTGCCGACTTCTTTCCACGGATTGGTTACCGGCGGGGGTTCCGGCGGGTTGGTGCCGTCGCCGAAGACGACGTCGGAGCACGAGTAGAACGCTTCCTCGCTGTCCGCTCGTTTCCAGACATTGAAGATGATGTGCGGGCCGCTCTTGCCGGTCGGCAGCTTGGCCACCATGTGGTAGCGCTTGTTGGCGTCCAGCGGCGGGTTGCCGGTGACGGTGTGGAACGGTTGCGGATCCAGGTCGGACCACTTCAGCGGCTTGGTCTGATCCCAGCCGTTCTTGGTGACGTAGAACTTGAAGTACTTGGTCGAGTGCGGCGCGGTGGCGTGGTAGACGAACTCGTAGTTGCCGTTGGCGTCCGGCACCAGCTTGGTTTTCGGCCAATCGGTGCGTCCCAGGTTGAAGCCCTTGAACTTGTCCTGGCCGCCGGCGCACAGCTTGCCGTCCGGCACCACCGCCGCGTGATTGTCGCCCTGCGGGTTCTGATTGATGCCGTTCCAGTCGTACATGGCCTGGGTGCCGCCTACGCGACGGGCTTCCTGGCAAGCGGCGGATTTCGGCGATTCCGCGCCCTCCTTGAAGCAGTTGTAGGTGCGGTTGATGGGCACTTCCATGGTGCCGTGGGCCCAGAGCGGCGCGCTGAGGCAGGCCAGGGCGAGAGCGGCGGGAAGGCGCAGTTGTGGTTTCATTCTGACTCCTTTGAGCTACGAGTGGTATGCAAGTGCCCAGCAGTGCGCCGGGCAGTCCAATCATCATATGAATGACATATGATTTAAAATGAGACGGCTATTTTTAATGTAAGTTTGGCGAAAGGTACTATTGCCATACTTACTGTGTGGTCTTGTATCCGCTTGATTCTTGCAAAAAATGCTCATTCCCAGACCTGTCCCGCCGGTCACGGTGGATCGATTCCAAATTTTCCCCTGCCAAATCATCCGTTTGTCGTTTTGCTGCCATGCAGCAAGCCGCCAATAATGCGCGCAAATAAAATGGTATTGACGTGGTATTAATGTGGTATTAACGTTCGCGGTAAGCCGGAAGGCCGGAATCGACGCGCGTCGGCGCGGAAGATGCCAGCCGGGGAGACAGGTTATACACTGGGGTTTTCAGACCACTTGCAGACAACCCATGGAAAATCGCTGGCTTGCATTGAAACCGGATGAAACCCTGACCACGCCGCTGTATCTGCAGCTGTCGCGGAAACTGGCCGACGCCATCAACGCCGGTTGGTGGCAGGCGGACGAGGCGCTGCCGTCGGAGCGGACGTTTTCCGAAGAACTGGGCATTTCGCGCGTCACCGCGCGCAAGGCGATGGACGTGCTGCTGGAGCAGGGCCTGATACGCCGGCGCCAAGGCTCGGGCACCTTCATCACGCCGCGGCTGGAGCAGCCGCTGTCGCGGTTGACCGGCTTTACCGAACAATTGCGCCAACGCGGTTTCGTGCCGTCGTCGGTGTGGCTGGAGCGCGGCGTGTTCGCGCCCAGCAATGAAGAAGTGATCAAGCTGGGGCTGTCGCCCACCTCGCAGGTATCGCGGCTGAAGCGCCAGCGTCTGGCCGACGGGGTGGTGATGGCGATCGAGATGACCACCTTGCCGGTGGCTTATCTGCCGGAGCCGCAACAGGTGGGCACTTCGCTGTACGCCCACCTGGACGCCAACGGCCATTCGGTGGTGCGCGCGCTGCAGCATATCCGCGCGGTGAACGCCTCCGGCGACATCGCCACGCTGGCCGGCATCCGCCCCGGCGAGGCGATGCTGCTGATTACCCGCATCGGCTTCAACGCCGAGAACATCGCGATTGAATTGACCGATACCTATTGCCGTAACGACTACTACGATTTTGTTGCCGAACTGAGACGATGACCCAACACCGAGTGCTGCAAGGACGCATCCTGACCGAATCCGGCTGGATGGACGGCGAATTGAAACTGGCCGCCGACGGCCGCATCGAGGCCATAGACGCGCGTTTGGCCTCCGGGCGAGCGGTGGAGCGCTATCTGCTGCCCGGCTTCATCGACCTGCACGTCCACGGCGGCGGCGGCGTGGACATCATGGAGGGCGGCCGCGCCGCCGAGCGCGTGGCCAAGCTGCACGCCCGCTTCGGCACCACCTCCTTGCTGGCCACCACCATGACCGCGCCGCCGATCGACATCGAGCAGGTGCTGCGCGCGCTCGGTCCCTCCTGTCGCGAACGCCAGCCCGGCGGCGCCCGCATCCTGGGCGTGCATCTGGAAGGCCCCTACATCAACCCCGGCAAGCTGGGCGCCCAGCCCGACGACGCCTGCCGCGCGGTGATGGAGCAAGTGGACTGGTACCGTTCGCTGGCGCCGGTGTCGCTGATCACGCTGGCGCCGGAAATCGCCGGCCACATGGACATCATCCGCCAGCTGGCTGAGCAGGGCGTCAAGGTGCAGCTGGGCCACACCCTGGGCAGCTACGAAGACGGCGTGCAGGCGCTGGAGCAGGGCGCGTCCGGCTTCACCCATCTGTTCAACGCGATGAGCGGCCTGCACCACCGCGCGCCCGGCATGGTGGGCGCGGCGCTGGCGCACGCCGAATACGCCGAACTGATCCCGGATCTGCTCCACGTCCACCCGGGCGCGATCCGCGCCGCCCTGCGCTCGATTCCGCGCCTGTACTGCGTTACCGACTCCACCGCCGCCGCCGGCATGCCGGACGGCGAATACAAGCTGGGTTCGCACTCGGTGACCAAATGCATGGGTGGCGTGCGCCTGGCCGACGGCACCCTGGCCGGCAGCACCCTGACCATGGATCAGGCGCTGCGCAACCTGGTGTCCATCGGCCTGCCGCTGGCAGACGCGTCGAACCGGCTGTCGCTCTATCCGGCCGACTACCTGGGGCTGGCCGACCGCGGCCGGCTCGCCGTCGGCGCCTGGGCCGACATCGTCGCGATGGACGCGGATTTGAATTTGCAGCAAGTCTATGTAGAGGGAGAAAAAATTGGCCTCGTTGATGCTTGAAGAAGCGCTGTACGCCGCCGAAGCGGTGGCCGCGCAACACATGTACGCCGATGAAGCGCTGGCCGCGTTGGGACGCGCGCTGGCGGTGGAGCGCCCCAGCCTGGCGCTGACCGTGGCCCGCGGCAGTTCCGATCACGCCGCCAACTACTTCGCCTATCTGGCGATGCAGCGGCTGGGCGTGCCGGTGGTGTCGCTGCCGATGTCGCTGGTGACGCTGCACCGAGCGCCGCTGGCGGTGAAGGGCCAGCTGGCGGTGGCCCTGTCCCAGTCCGGCCAGAGCCCGGACCTGATCGACACCATGAAGGCGCTGGGCGCCGCCGGCGCGCGCACCGCGGCGCTGGTCAACAAGCATCAATCGCCGCTGGCCGCCGCCTGCGAATGGGTGGTGCCCTTGTGCGCCGGCGACGAAAAAAGCGTGGCCGCCACCAAGAGTTACATTACCTCGCTGTCCGCGGTGGCGCGCCTGGTCGCCCACTGGCAGGCGGACGACGCGCTGCTGGCCGCGCTGGCCAATCTGCCGCAGCGGCTGACCGAAGCCACGCGCCAGGACTGGAGCCTGGCGGTGGACGCCTTGCGCGACGCCGAACGCATCATGGTGGTGGGCCGCGGCCTGGGCTTCGCCGTGGCGCTGGAAGCCGCGCTCAAATTCAAGGAAACCTGCGCGATCCAGGCCGAGGCCTTCTCCGGCGCCGAAATCAAGCACGGTCCGATGGCCTTGATCGACGACGGCTATCCGCTGCTGATCTTCGCGCCGCGCGGTCCGGAGCAGCAGGGCTTGATCGAGCTGGCCGAGGAAATGCGCGGCCGCGGCGCCAAGGTGCTGCTGGCGGCGCCGGAAACGGTGCCCAGCCGCGACCTGACCCTGGCGCTGGCCGACGACGAGGCGCTGGACCCGCTGCTGGCGATCCAGAGCTTCTACCTGATGGCGGCGCGCCTGTCCGAAGCGCGCGGCCTGAATCCGGATGTGCCGCGTCATCTGTCCAAGGTGACCTGCACGCGCTGAGTCCGGCAACGCTTGAAACCGCGCCCCGATCTGCGATGCGAATCGGGGCGCGCCGCGAACGGCGCCCAGCGGAACCCGCGCCGGCCGCGGAGACGACATATAAGAATGGAGACGTCCCCATGTCCGCTACGCTCGAACTCCTGGCCCCGTTTGACGGGCCGACCGTGCCGCTGAGCCGCGCGCCCGATCCGGTATTCGCCGGCTTAATGATGGGCGACGGTCTGGCGATCGAGCCGCTGTCCGGCACCCTGTTGGCGCCCTGTGACGGCGAGGTGGCGCAACTGGCGCGCACCGGCCACGCCCTGACTCTGCGCGCGGCCAACGGCGCGGAAGTGCTGATCCACATCGGCATCGACACCGTCAAGCTGGACGGCGAGGGCTTCAAGCCGCTGATCAAGGCCGGCGACGCGGTGCGCCAGGGCCAGCCGCTGATCGAAGTGGACCTGGACGCGGTGGCGCGGCGCGCGCCGTCGTTGCTGACCATGGTGGTGATCGCCAACGGCGAGGCTTATGCGCTGGAGCAGCGGGCGACCGGCATGCAGCAGGCCGGCCGCAGCGTGTTTCTGACGCTGTCCGGCGGCGCTGCCGCCGACGAGGGCCCAAGCGCAAGCGGCGCGGAAAGCCGTGGTCAGGCCACGGTGCGTCACGCCGGTGGCCTGCACGCGCGGCCGGCGGCGCTGGTGCAGAACGCGGCGCGGCAATATCGCGCCAGCGTGCGAGTGGAATTCAAGGGCCAGGCCGCCAACGCCCGCAGCGTGGTGGCTTTGATGGGGCTGGGCGTGTCCGAGGACGACGATGTGGCGGTGTTGGCGCAGGGCGAGGACGCCGCGGCCGCCGCCGCCGCGGTGATCGCCGCGCTGCAGACCCGCACCGAATCCGGCCACGGCGCGTCCGCGCCCTTGGCCGGCGCGCCGGCGCGCGCGCTGCCGGCCGGCTGGATAGGCGGCGTGTGCGCGGCGCCGGGCCTGGCCATCGGCCAGGTGGTGCGCCTAGACGCCTTCGAGCCGCAGGTGGCCGAGTTCGCGGTCAACGCCGACAGCGAGCGCGAACAGCTGCGCCGCGCGCTGGCCGAGGTCAGCGCCGGCATCGCCGCCGCCATCGACGAGGCGCTGCGCCGCGGCCAGACCTCGCAGAGCGACATCTTCGCCGCTCACCTGGCCTTGGTGGACGATCCGGAGTTGCGGGACGCGGCGGAGCGGGACATCGCCGCCGGCCACAGCGCCGGCCACGCCTTCCGCCAGGCGGTGCGCGCGCAGTGCCGCGTGCTGTCCGGCCTGGGCAGTCCCTTGCTGGCCGAGCGGGTGGCCGATCTCAAAGACATCGAGCGCCAGGTGCTGAAAGCGCTGCTGGGCGACGCTCAGAGCGAGCCCGAGCTGTATCCGGCCTCCATCCTGGTGGCCGAAGACCTGGCGCCTTCCGAACTGACCCGGCTGCCGCGCGAGCGGGTGGCCGGCATCCTGTCCGCCGCCGGCGGCGCCACCGGCCACGTGGCCATTCTGGCGCGCGCGCTCGGCATTCCGGCGCTGGTGGCCTGCGGGCCGCAAGTGTTGCGGCTGGACGCCGGCAGCGAAGTGCTGCTGGACGCGAGCCAAGGCGCTTGCGATCCGGCGCCGAGCGCCGCCGCGCTGGCCTCCGCGCGGCAGACCATGGCCGAACGCGAGCGCCGCCGCGCCGACATGCGCGCCGACGCCGACGGCGCAGCGGTGACGCTGGACGGCGTGCGCGTCGAAGTGGCCGCCAACATCGCCAACGAAGAGGACGCGCGCGAAGCGGTGCGCCACGGCGCCGACAGCGTCGGCCTGCTGCGCACCGAATTCCTGTTCATCGATCGCCGCGACGCGCCGGACCGCTACGAACAGGCCAACGCCTACCAGGCGGTGCTGGACGAGTTGCAGGGCCGCGTCGCCATCATTCGCACGCTGGACGTGGGCGGCGACAAGGAAGTGCCCTATCTGACCCTGCCGCCGGAACCGAACCCGGCGCTGGGCCTGCGCGGCATCCGCACCGGCTTCGCCCACCCGGAGATGCTGGACGAACAACTGCGCGCGTTGCTGATGCTGCGCCCGCTGTCCTTGCTGCGCGTCCTGGTGCCCATGATCGCCGATCTGGGCGAACTGCGGCGCCTGCGCCGGCGCATCGACGCTTTGGCCGCGGACATGGGGCTGAGCGAGCGGCCGCAGCTGGGCGTGATGGTGGAAGTGCCGTCCGCGGCGCTGCTGGCCGACCAACTGGCCGCCGAGGCGGATTTCCTGTCCATC
The DNA here is from genome assembly GCF_016937655.1 of Chromobacterium alkanivorans. Classification (GTDB taxonomy): domain Bacteria; phylum Pseudomonadota; class Gammaproteobacteria; order Burkholderiales; family Chromobacteriaceae; genus Chromobacterium; species Chromobacterium alkanivorans. The sequence continues at coordinate 79,675 of NZ_JAFHKL010000001.1, forward strand.
GGCACCAACGACCTGACTCAATACACGCTGGCGATGGACCGTTGCAACGCCTCGCTGGCCGCCAGCCTGGACGCGATGCATCCGGCGCTGCTGCGGCTGATCGAACGCACGGTGGCCGGCGCCAGCCAGCACGGCAAATGGGTGGGCGTATGCGGCGCGCTGGCCTCGGACCCGCTGGCCGCGTCGGTGCTGGTCGGCCTCGGCGTCGCCGAACTGTCGGTCAGTCCCGGCCTGGTGCCGGAGATCAAGGCCAGGGTGAGAACGCTGGATCAGCAGGCTTGCCGCAAACGCGCCGAGCAGTTGCTGACGCTGGACTCCGCCGCCGCGGTGCGCGCGCAGGCCGCCGCATGGTGGCCGGAGAGCTGAACCGGTCCGGCGCGCAAAGCCGCGCCGGATCCTGAAGTAATCGCATGCCGCGGGGACACGCGGCAGCGAGCGGTACCGACACACAAGAAGGTAGCAGCCTGGAGCGCCATGCCCCCATCGGCGTCCATACACTGGGAGACGAGACGTGAGTACCTCTGACAATAAATTCGCTGGCATTCAGCAGCTGGGCCGCGCCCTGATGCTGCCGATCGCCGTTCTGCCCGTGGCGGGCTTGCTGCTGCGCCTGGGCCAGCCGGACCTGCTCAACATCAAAATGATGGCTCAGGCCGGCGACGCCATCTTCGGCAACCTGGCGCTGATCTTCGCCATCGGCGTGGCGGTGGGATTCGCCAAGGACAACAACGGCACCTCCGGCCTGGCCGGCGCCATCGGCTATCTGGTGATCACCGCGGTGCTCAAGGTGATAGACGAGAAGCTCAATATGGGGGTGCTGTCCGGCATCCTGTCCGGCCTGGTGGCCGGCGCGCTGTACAACCGCTACAAGGACATCAAGCTGCCCAGCTATCTGGCCTTCTTCGGCGGCAAGCGCTTCGTGCCCATCGTCACCGGCTTCTCCATGCTGGTGTTGGGCGCGGTGCTGGGCTATGTCTGGATGCCGGTGCAGATCGGCATCGACAGCGTCGGCCGCTGGCTGATCGGCGCCGGGGAAATCGGCGTCTTCGTCTACGGCGTGCTCAACCGCGTGCTCATCGTCACCGGCCTGCACCACATCCTCAACACCATCGTCTGGTTCCAGGTGGGCGATTTCGCCTCCGCCGCCGGCAAGGTGGTGCACGGCGATCTGACCCGCTTCTTCGCCGGCGACAAGACGGCCGGCATGTTCATGTCCGGCTTCTTCCCGGTGATGATGTTCGGCCTGCCGGCCGCCTGCCTGGCGATGTACCGCACCGCCAAGCCCGAGAACAAGCAAGCCGTCGGCGGCCTGCTGTTCTCGATGGCGCTGACCGCGATGCTGACCGGCGTCACCGAGCCGGTGGAATTCGCCTTCATGTTCCTGGCCCCGGCGCTGTACGCCATCCACGCCGTGCTGACCGGTCTGGCCATGGCCTTGATGCACGCGCTCAACATCAAGCTGGGCTTCGGCTTCTCCGCCGGCCTGTTCGACTACGCGCTGAACTTCGGCCTGTCCACCAAGCCGCTGCTGCTGGTCCCGGTGGGCATCGGCTACTTCGCGCTCTACTACGTGCTGTTCGTGTTCTTCATCAAGAAGTTCGACCTGAAGACCCCGGGCCGCGAAGACGCGATGGTGGCCGTGGCGGCGGTGGCCGCCGGCAGCGAGCGCGCGCGCGCCTTCATCGCCGCGTTGGGCGGCGCCGCCAACCTGAAGTCCGTGGACGCCTGCACCACCCGTCTGCGCCTGCAAGTGGCCAGCAACGACAAGGTGGACGAAGCCGCGCTGAAGGCGCTGGGCTCGCGCGGCCTGATCAAGCCGGCCGCCGGCAGCGTGCAAGTGGTGCTGGGGCCGGAGGCGGACCTGATCGCCGACGAAATCCGCGTCGCGCTGGGCAACCCTGACGCCGCTGTCGCGCCGGCCGCCGCCGCGCCGGCGCAAGCCTTGGGCGAGGTAGTGGGCATAGACCGCGAACGCTGGCTGACGGCGCTGGGCGGCGCAGCCAATGTGCGCAAGGTGGACGCCGTGGCCGGCAGCCGGCTGCGGGTGGAAGTGGCCGACGCGGCCTTGGTGGACCAGGCGGCTTTGCAACTGCTGGGCGCCAGCGGCGTCACCGCCTTCTCCGGCACGCTATTGCATATAGTATTGAATAGCGACGCCGGCGATTACGCCGCCGCGCTGCAGGGCTGAGACGCTGTTCGACGCCACATCGGCCGGCGGAATTTGACGCACGGCAAGCTTGGACGGAATTTCCGCACTGCCGATGTTGGTAATTCGCCCACTACTTATGTAGCGAGTTGATTACAAGCCGAATCAGGCGGACAGTGGTGGCGCAGGGCACGGGAAGATGACCTTGCGCCATTTCAACTTGGAGGATGCATCATGACGTTGCGAGTTGCTATCAATGGTTACGGCCGCATCGGCCGCATGATTGTGCGTGCATGGCAAGAGCGCTATGCCGATCAGGACATCGAGATTGTCGCCATCAACGATCTGGCCTCGCCGGAGCTGCATGAACACCTGACCCGTTACGACAGCGTGCACGGTCCGTTCGCCGCTTCCGTGGCGCTGGACGGCGATCACCTGGTGGTCAACGGCAAGAAGATCAAACTGCTGGCCATCCGCAACCCGGCCGAGCTGCCGTGGAAAGAATTGAACGTGGACGTGGTGATGGAATGCACCGGCTTGTTCACCACTCGCGAAAAAGCCGGCGCTCATCTGCAGGCCGGCGCCAAAAAAGTGCTGATCTCCGCTCCGGGCGGCGAAGGCGTGGACGCCACCGTGGTTTACGGCGTCAACCACCAGCAGCTGAGCAGCGCGATGACCATCGTCTCCAACGCCTCCTGCACCACCAACTGTCTGGCCCCGATGGTGCAGCCGCTGATCGACAGCATCGGCATCGAGCGCGGCCTGATGACCACGGTGCACGCCTACACCAACGACCAAGTGCTGCTGGACACCGATCACAAGGATCTGCGTCGCGCCCGTTCCGCCGCAGTGTCCATGATCCCGACCAAGACCGGCGCCGCCGCCGCGGTGGGTCTGGTGCTGCCGCAGCTGAAAGGCAAGCTGGACGGCTTCGCCGTGCGCGTGCCGGTGAGCAACGTCTCGCTGGTGGACCTGACCTTCACCGCCGGCCGCGACACCACCAAGGAAGAAGTGAACCAGCTGATCAGCGACGCCGCCAAAGGCCCGCTCAAGGGCGTGCTCGGCGTCAACACCCTGCCGCTGGTGTCCTGCGACTTCCTGCACAACCCGGCGTCCAGCACCTTCGACGCCACGCTGACCCGCGTCATCGGCGGCCGCGAAGTCAAAGTGCTGGCCTGGTACGACAATGAGTGGGGCTTCTCCAACCGCATGATAGACACCGCGGTGGCCTGGCAGGCTGCCAAGTAAGTCCGCCGGCTGTTGCACCGATCAGGCCATGGTTCTCCGGAACCATGGCCTGATTTCATTCCGGCGCGCCGCGATAGCGCAGGCAGGCTTCGCCGAAGGCCAGCAGCCGCTGCTGCTCGTCCAGCACTTCCGCGCTGGCGTGGTAGATGCGCCGCCCCTGGCTGCGTCGGGTGGCCACGGCGCGGATGCGGCCGGCGCTGATCTGGCGGGTGAAGCTGGTGGTCAGCGACAAGGTGACGCAGGCGCGCGGCGTTTCGCCCAGCGGCCGCCAGGTGCCGCACAGTCCGCAGGCCGCGTCCAGCAGCGCGGCGTAGACGCCGCCATGCAGCACGCCGGCGGCGTTCAAGTGTTGCGGGCCGATTTCCAGCTCGATGGAGGCGCGGCCGTCCCCCCAACTGAGCACGCGAAAACCCAGCAGGGAGCGAAAACCGTTGTCGGGCGGCAGCAGTGGGGCGAGCGCGGGATGGGACATCAGGCTTCCTTACCAGGGCACGGCGGGGAGATTCAATTTGCCGGTCGCCTTTTGTCGCGGCGAAACCAGCTCCACGCGGCCATTGCCCTGATGCTGGCCGATGTATTGGGTGAAGTTGGGGTTGTCGCCGTTGGCGTCGAAGCTGACCGGGCCGATCAGCGTGTCGCGCCGGGTGGCGCGCAGCTCGGCCACGAGTCCGCCCGGCTGCCGCAGGCTGCCCTTGTCGGCGGCGCGGGCGATGGCCTCGAACAGGATCTGGCCTTGCACATAGCCAAGCTCGCTGAGATAGTCCGGGTCGCGCCGGTAGCGGGCGCGGTAGGCGGCGGCGAAGAGATTACCCTCCTCCGAACTGAAGCTGACCGGATAGGGCAGCATGGTGGTGCCCAGCACATTGTTGACCAGTTCGGGGAAGTCGACGGCCATTTTCGGCGCCGCGATGCCCCAGGCGCCTATCATGGCCTTGACCGGCGGCCTCAGCAGCCGGGCGGCGCGCAGAATGCCGACATAGTCGTTTTCATAACCCACCATCACGATGACGTCGGGCCTATCCCGCAGCCGCACCTTGTTGACCAGCGGCTTGAAGTCCTTGAGGCTGGGGTCGAAGGGATGCATGGAGATCCGGACCTCAGGGTTGCGCCGGCGGATGCCTTCGGCCAGCTCCAGATTGGCATCCTTGGTGGAGTGGATGATGGCGGCGGAGGCGACCTTGAGTTCGGCCAGCAGATGGCTCAGCGCCACAATGTAGCCCTTGTTGTCGTTCAGCCGGAAAAAGGTCTTCAGGCCGCGCTGGCTGGCGCTCAGCGTGGCGCTGCCGGTGGTCAGGTAGACCAGGCCCAGCTTGTTGGCGCTGTCCGCGGCGGGGCTGATGATATTGGTGCTGTAGCCGCCGGTGATGGCCAGCGCGCCCTGGCTGGCCATTCGTTCGACCGCGGCCACCGCCTTGGCCGGCGAGGATTCGTCGTCCTGGATCAGCAGCTTGATCTGGTGCCGGTTTTGAGCCTGGTTGAACAGGGCGGCGGCGGTTTCGATGCCGCGTCCGGTTTCGCCGCCCACGCGCGCCAGATTGCCGCTGAGCGACAAGGGCACGCCAACCAGGAACTCGGCCGCGCCGCTGTCGGCGGAGAACAGGAGCAGGGCGGCGGTGAACAGCAGGGCGGATTGTCGCGGGCGCATGGCGAGACTCCTTATTCATGGACCAGGCCGCGCAGCTTGGCCTTGAGGATTTTGCCGGTGGCGGAAGCCGGCAGCGGGTGGATGGCGCTGGGGCATTTGTAGGCGGCCAGCCGCCGGCGCAGAATGTCGTCGATGCGTTCCTGCGCGGGGGGAGCGGGGCTCAGCATGCCATGCTCCCGGCCCGTATCATATTGCGGGCAATCACCAGCTGCTGGATCTGGCTGGTGCCTTCATAGATGCGGAACAGCCGCACGTCGCGGTAGAAGCGCTCTATCGCGTAGTCGTCGACATAGCCGGCGCCGCCATGGATCTGCACCGCGCGGTCGGCAACGCGGCCGCACATCTCGGAGGCGAACAGCTTGGCGCAGGCGGCCTCGGTGGCGATGTCGCCGCCGGCGTCGCGGCGGCGGGCGGCGTCCAGCACCATGCAGCGCGCGGCGTAGATTTCAGCCTGGCTGTCGGCCAGCATCGCCTGGATCAATTGAAATTCGGCAATCGGCTGGCCAAACTGGCGGCGGTTCAAGGCATAGTCCAGCGCGTCCGCCAGCATGCGTTCGGCGGTGGCGACGCAGACCGCGGCCAGGTGCAGGCGGCCCTTGTCCAGCACCCGCATCGCAATCTTGAAGCCTATGCCTTCCTCACCGCCCAGCAACTGGCTGGCCGGCACCCGACAGTTGTCGAAGATCACGTCGCAGGTTTGCGAGCCCTGCTGGCCCATTTTCCGGTCCGGCCGGCCCAGGCTGAGTCCGGGAGTTTCCCGCTCCACCAGAAATGCGGATACGCCGGCGGCGCCGGCGCGCGCCGGATCGGTGCGGGCCAGCACGGTGAACAGCCCCGCTTGCGGCGCATTGGTGATGAAGCGCTTGCTGCCGTTGAGCACGTAGTGGTCGCCGTCGCGGCGGGCGCTGGTTTTCAAGGCGGCGGCGTCTGAGCCGGAGTCGGGCTCGGTCAGGCAGAAGGCGCCGATCAGTTCGCCGGAGGCCAGCCGCGGCAGATAGCGCTGCTTCTGTTCCGGGCTGCCGTGCAGGATCAGACCCTGGGAGCCGATGCCGTTATTGGTGCCGATGCGCGAGCGGAAGGCCGGCGAGGTACGGCCCAGTTCGAAGGCGACCAGCACTTCCTCCTCCGTGCTCAGGCCCAGGCCGCCGTAGTTCTCGGGAATGCACAGGCCGAACAGTCCCAGCTCGCGCATCTGCTGGATCAGCGGTTCCGGAATCTGGTCGGTCGCGGCCACCAGCCGCTCATTGGGCAGCAGCGCCTGGCTGACGAAGCGCCGGATGGCCTCCAGCAGGCTGTCCAGGGTGTCTTGGTCTCGAATCATCATTGACTCCTAGTGAGTGAGGGGGCCGGGGCCGAGGCCGATGGCGCTTAGAACCGCTAACAAAACCACGCAGAGAACCTGAACCAAGGCGCGCCGACGCAGGCAGTACCCGTAGTACGACAAGGAGGCGCAACTCAGGATCAGGGGTTTTGTTAGCGGGTCTTAGCACACCGCCTCCAGATTGCGCACCATGTCCACCAGCCGAGGCCCGATGTCCTCCTCCAGCTGCCGTGGCTTGAGCTGAAAGCCGGGGCCGCCACAGCTGAACACGATCAGGCCATGGCTGGGATGGCGCATTGGCACGCCGACGGAATTGACGTCGCGCTGCCATTCCCCCAGGGACAGGCAGAAGCCGCGTTCGGCGTGGTCGCGGAAGGCCTGCTCCAGCGATAGGCGGATGGCGGACCAGTCGTCGCGGAAACGCTGGCCGATGTGGTCCAGCACAAAGGCCCGTTCCGGCTCCGGCATCGCCGCCAGACAGGCCTTGCCCATGGCGGTGCTGTGCAGTGGAATGCGCGAGCCGATCTGGCGGCGCATGGTGAGGTGGGTTTCGCTGTGCGCGACATCGAGATAGACCATGCTCAGGCGGTCGCGGGCGCCAATCGCCACCGAGGCCCGCGTCAGGCGCGCCAGTTCCGTCATCCGGGTTTGCGCGGCATTGCAGATCGACAGATTGCTGAGCAGCGCGTAGCCAAAGGCCAGCACGCCGATGTCCAGTTGATATTTGCCGGAGGCGGCGTTGCAGCGCAGATAGCCCAGCTGGGTCAGCGTATGGGTCAGCCGCGTCACGGTGGGGCGCGGCAGGCCGGTCAGGCGCGCCAGTTCCTGATTGCCCAGTTGTTTGCCGTCGGGAGTGAAGCAGCGCAGCAGTTCCAGGCCGCGGGCCAAGGCGGTGACGAATTGCCGCTTGTCGTGATCGTCGGCCACGCTTGGCGTCAGCAGCGGCCAGTCGGGAGGGTTGGGCTTCATGGCGTCCCCTTCGCTTGCGGGTGGCTGGCAGGCCGCCACCCGTTCGGTGAGAATGCGATGGCCCACTGTAAGCACTGGCGCGGGGGGCTGGGATTATTTCGAAATTAAGTTTCGCTGTGCGAAATTGACCGCCAGCCAAGGCAGGCTGTCAGGCGCGGCGTCGTTTGGTAAAACCATTGAAAATCAGATGGATGGGGTGTTTTGACGGCGACGGGGCGTTGTCGCCATTTGGACACAGGCGCTTAGTCGTCCTGCTGCAAATCCGGCAGCCGCGGCGGCACCGGCACCTCGATCACGATCGAGGTCTTGGTGTCGCCGAACTGCATCAGCCGCGCGATCAGCGCCTGCAGCGTGGGCATATTGTCCACCACCACCTTCATCATCAGCCCGCTGGTGCCGGTCACCGACATGCATTCGATGATCTCCGGCATGGTGCGGATCTCCTCTATCACCGCGAAGTACTCCAGGTGCTTGACCGTCAGCTCTATCATGCAGCAGATCGGCATGCCCACCTTGTTGGGATCGATGGTGGCGCGGTAGCCGGTGATCACGCCGCCGCGCTCCAGTTTGCCCACTCGATCCGCCACCGCCGGCGGCGACAGATTCACTCGCCGGGCCAGTTCCGCGAAGCTGATGCGGGCGTTTTCGTGCAGCGCGGCGATGATTTTTCTATCAAATTTATCCATGTTTCGATTATAAGGAAATATGACGAAACAAACTTATAAAAAAAGGCGGAATGGCTGAAAATCCAATCAACCATCTGATCAAAACGCCTGTTTGCTACGTAAAATGCTGGCCGTATCAGGGTTGGCCGCACTGTCCCGCGGCCCGCCTGTCCAGATCCGTTGCGTATGAGAATTGTCCCAAAGCACTCTCATTTGAAACTGTCCTGGTGATCTCTTTGTCCCTGGTCTCTAGTCAGATCAAATCTGTATTGACGACGACCATTCCGGGCCTGTTCACAGCAACAGGCCCGTTTTTTTTTGGGCTGCCGAGGCGTCTACGGCTGGCGCGTTGAAATAATCTGCGCCAAAGTGGGAAAGTTTGACGAAATGTCATATTTTTGTAATCACCCGTTTTTATCCTTGCCACACACTCAAACGGGAATGGATCAACCATGCCAGCCAATATCTTGCTTGTTGAAGACGAACCGGCAATCCAGGAGCTGATTGCCTTCAACCTGGCGCAGGCCGGCCACCACGTGCTGCGGGCCAGCACCGCCGAAGCGGCGCTGACGCTGGTGCGCAACGCGCTGCCGGACCTGGTGCTGCTGGACTGGATGCTGCCGGGCGCCAGCGGCGTGGACATCGCCAAACGGCTGCGCGCCGACGAGCGCACCCGCCATGTGCCCATCATCATGCTGACCGCGCGCTCGGACGAGCAGGACAAGATCACCGGCCTGGAAACCGGCGCCGACGACTACATCACCAAGCCCTTCTCGCCGCGCGAGTTGCTGGCGCGCATCAAGGCGGTGCTGCGCCGCCGCGCGCCGCAGATGACCGACGACGCGGTGGACGTGCAAGGCCTGCGGCTGGACCCGGTCACCCACCGCGTCACCGGCAACGGCGGCGTCATCGATCTGGGCCCCACCGAATTCCGCCTGCTGCACTTCTTCATGACCCATCCCGAGCGCGTGCATTCGCGCTCCCAGTTGCTGGACCAAGTGTGGGGCGATCATGTGTTCGTGGAGGAGCGCACCGTGGACGTGCACATCCGCCGGCTGCGCAGCGCGCTGGAAGGCACCGGCCACGACACCCTGATCCAGACCGTGCGCGGCACCGGTTACCGCTTCTCCACCCAGCAGTGAGGCCTGATGCCTGAATTTCTGAAACGCACGCTGGCCTCGCTGCTGGCGACCGCCGTCATCGGCCTCGGCTTCTGGCTGGGATCGTCGGCGGAAGACGGACTGATCGCGGTGGCCATCTGCCTGGGCGGCTGGCTGGCCTTCAATCTCTACCATGTGGCGCTGCTGCTGCGCTGGCTGCAGCGCCCCACGCCGGAGCGGGTGCCGGACGGCTTCGGCGTCTGGCACACCATCTTCATGACGCTGTACCGCACCACCCGCACCCAGAGCCAGAGCCAGAAGAAGCTCACCCACGCGTTGGAGCGCTTCATCAACGCCGGCGAGGCGATGCCGGACGGGGTGGTGGTGCTGGACGAGCACGACCGCATCGAATGGATCAACCCGACGGCGGTGGAGCACCTGGGCCTGGACCGCAAGCGCGACGTCGGCAACCAGATCCTCAACCTGATTCGCCAGCCGGCCTTTCACGCCTATATGAACGAGGCGCGCTTCAGCCAGCCGCTGGTGCTCAACTTCGTGCAGCCGCGCGAGCTGGTGATCTCGCTGCAGATGGTGCCCTTCGATTCCACCCGCAAGCTGCTGCTGACCCGCGACATCACCCAGCTGGAACGGGTGCAGACCGTGCACAAGGATTTCGTCGCCAACGTCTCGCACGAGCTGCGCACGCCGCTGACCGTGGTGGGCGGTTTTCTGGAGACGCTGGGGGACATGCCGCAGGTGGACGACGCCACCTTCCGCCAGTTCCTGCCGATGATGATGGAGCAGTCGCGACGCATGCAGAGCTTGGTCGAGGACCTGCTGACCCTGTCCAAGCTGGAGAACAGTCCCAAGGCGACGGTGTCGGAGCGCGTAGACATGCAGGACATGCTGGACACGCTGATGGTGGAGGCCGAAGGCCTGTCCCACGGCCGCCATCAGGTCAAGCTGGACCGGCACAGCGACGCCTGGCTGTGGGGCAGCCCGCAGGAGCTGCATTCGGCCTTCGGCAATCTGGTGTCCAACGCGGTGCGCTACACGCCGGAGGGCGGCTGCATCACCCTGAGCTGGAAGGAGGAGGGCGAGCAGTTGCGCTTCTCGGTGGCGGACACCGGCATCGGCATCCCGCGCGAGCACATCCCGCGGCTGACTGAGCGCTTCTACCGGGTGGACCGCGGCCGTTCGCGCGGCAGCGGCGGCACCGGTCTCGGCCTCGCCATCGTCAAGCACGTGCTGGCGCGCCACCACGCCCGGCTGGAGATCCGCAGCGAACCGGACAAGGGCAGCGTGTTCTCCGCGGTGTTCCCGCGCGACCGCCGCAGCGGCTCTCAGGCCGCCTGAGCGCCGCGTCGCGGCGCTCATTGCGGCGTATTGTTGCAAGCTTGAGCCGGGCGCTCTTGGCGCGCCGGTTCAGGCGGGTTAGGATGTTTGTTTTAGCCCGTCGACTCCGGCGCGGCAGCCACCGGCCGGCTCGGCGACGCCGGGCCCGTCCCGACTTTATTCTGGATCGTTCCACCATGAATCGACTGCAATCCATCCGCCCGTTCGGCCAGCGCATCTGGCTGGACAATCTTTCCCGCGAACTGATCGCCTCCGGCGAACTGGCGCGCCTGCTGGCCGACGACGGCATCGCCGGCGTGACCTCCAACCCGGCGATCTTCTACAAGGCGATCAGCGGCGACGCCAGCTACCAGGCCGACCTGGCCCGTCTGAAAGCGGACGCCGGCTTGTCGGCCGAGGCGCGCTACGAAGCGCTGGTGGTGCCGGACATCCAGGCCGCTTGCGATCTGCTGCGCGGCCAATACGACGCCAGCCAGGGCAACGACGGCTACGTCAGCCTGGAAGTGTCGCCGGAGCTGTCCAACGACGAGGCCGGCACCCTGGCCGCGGCGCGCCGGTTGTGGGCGGAAATCGCCCGTCCCAACGCCATGATCAAGATCCCGGCCACCGCCGCCGGCATCCGCGCCTTCCAGACGCTGACCCGCGAAGGCGTCAACGTCAACATCACCCTGCTGTTCTCGCTGCCGCAAGTGGAAGCGGTGTGGGACGCCTACATCGCCGGCCTGTCCGCTCGTCACGCCGACGGCAAGGACGTGTCCGGCGTCAAGGCGGTGGCCAGCTTCTTCCTGTCCCGCGTCGACAGCCTGCTGGACCCGCAAGTGGCGGCCGCCCATCAGGGCAAGGTGGCCATCGCCTTGTCCAAGGCCGCTTACGCCCGTTACCGCGAACGCTTCCACGGCGCCGAGTTCGCCGCCTTGAAAGCCGCCGGCGCGCGTCCGCAATACCTGCTGTGGGCGTCCACCGGCACCAAGAACGTGGCCTACTCCGACGTGCTCTACGTGGAAAGCCTGATCGGCGACGAAACCGTCAACACCGTGCCGGACGGCACGCTGGCGGCCTTCCGCGACCACGGCCAGGCCGCGTTGACGCTGCCGGAAGGCATGGACGACGCGCAGACCCTGCTGCACGCGGTGGGCGCCGCCGGCGTGGACCTGGCGGCGGCCGGCGAGAAGCTGCAACAGGACGGCCTGAAGCTGTTCGAAGACGCGTTCGAGCAGTTGTTGAAACTGACCGCCTGAGCGCGGAAAGACAAAAAGGCTGACCATCGAGGTCAGCCTTTTTTTGCGTTTGCGATTCGAGGGCGGCAGCCGTTCAGGCCGCCTGCTGCATCCGGCGCGCCGCCATGCGCTGCCCGGCGGCGCTCATCTCCTCGGCGCTGATGGTCGAGGCGGCGGTGGGAAACAGCCAGCTTTCCTCGGCGGCGGCGTGCTCGCGGTACTGGCGCGCGAACTCCTCCAGCTCATTGCGGCTGATGCTGCTGATCTTGCCGTCGCGCAGCGCCAGCAGATCGTCGCGGATCGCGTTCCAGCAGGAATGCAGATAACCGTGTTCCGCGCTCAGTTGCTCCAGCCGCGAGGCGGCGGTGGGCACCCGTTCCAGAATCAGCGGAAACAGCTCGTCTTCCTCGTCGCTGTGATGGGCGGGGCCGGCCAGGTCGAAATAGCGGACCACGCCGTCTATCGTGTTGCGGGCGGCCTCGTTGACGCCGTGCTGCTCGATGTAGGAGGGCAGTTGATCCAGTTGCTCGCAGAAGCGGCGAATCTTGTCGTGACAGGCTTGCAGCATTTCCAGCGGCTGTTCGAAGCTGGGCGCGGCGGCGTTGCTAAGAGAGTCCAGAGTCAGCATCGGCGTTCTCCTGTGATGGGTGACGGCCTGCATTCTGCGGCATGGCGCGGGCCGCGGCCATGATCCGGCTCAAGCCGCGCAAGCCTTCCGCCGGGCGGTAGCGGTAGAATGCCGGGTGAGCGCTTGTCCGCCCCGGTTGTTCTTGATACCGCGTCGGGCCTCAGAAAACAAGTGCGATATTGGACCGTTCCCGTTACCGGATTGTTGCATCGGCAACGCGCGCAGGGAGAGTGAATGCAAGCCCCGTTTGAAGTGAAACGCCTGGATCTGAGCGACGCCGGACTGGCCGCGCGCGCCTTGGATTTGCAGCTGGCCGCCCACCGCCTGGAGGCGGAGTGGCTGTCCTATCCGCATCTGCCCGTGCTGTGGGCCGACCTCGCCGCCGCGCAGGCTTGCGCCGACGCTGTCTGGGGCGCGTTCGAAGGCGAGCGCCTGCGCGGCGTGCTGGTGGCCTCGCGCCGCGAGGACGGCGGCCTGCATATCGAAAGAGCGGTGGTGGATCCGCAACAGCTGCGCGCCGGCTGGGGCTACCGCTTGCTGAACCGGGCGCTGGTGGGCGAGAGCGAGGTCAGCGTCGACACCGCCGAGGTCAATATCGCCGCGCTGTCCCTGTATCGCAAGGCCGGTTTCGTCGCCGAGCAGCGCTGGTCCACGCCGGACGGGCTGATGCTGTGGCGTTTGAATTATCAGCCGGCTTCGCCGCCGGCTTTCCAATTATCGGAAGACGGCTGGCTGGACGGCGCGCGCCGGTTGCCGTCGCCCAATCACGATGAGCGCGGCGAGGGTATGGCGCCGGAACTGCTGGTGATCCACAACATCAGCCTGCCGCCGTATCGCTACGGCGGCTTGGGCGTGGAGCAGCTGTTTCAGAACCGGCTGAACCCGGACGAGCATCCGTTCTACGCCGAAATCCAGCATCTGCGCGTGTCTTCCCATTTCTTCATCCGCCGTTCCGGCGAGCTGCAACAGTTCGTGCCGGTGACGCGGCGCGCCTGGCATGCCGGCGTCTCCAGCTGGCAAGGGCGCGAGCGCTGCAACGACTTTTCCATAGGCGTGGAGCTGGAAGGCTGCGATTTCGAGCCGTTCAGCGAGGCGCAGTACCGGACGCTGCAAGCGCTGGCGCGGGCATTGCGGCGCCAGCTGCCGCTGCGCGCCGTCATCGGCCACGAGCACATCGCGCCGGGGCGCAAGACCGATCCCGGCCCGTTCTTCGATTGGGCGCGGGCGGAGGCGGACAGCGGCCTGCAACGCTAGAGTCAGGCGCGAAAAAGCCGGACGGGCAAGGCCGGTCCGGCTTGGAAGCGGGGCGAGGAGGCTTAGAGCCTGTTTACGATCTGCTGCGCGTCGTGAAACGTGACGCGGTGAGTACAGCTTCGAAATGCTCATGTACCACGAGTACATTCCGCTTTCTCAGCCGTTTTCGCCTTGTCTCGCTCTAGCTCGCGAGATCGTAAACACGCTCTTACAGCTCGACTTGCGCGCCCAGCTCCACCACTCGGTTGGTCGGCACCTGGAAGAAATCGGTGGCGCGCATCGCGTTCTTGCTCATCCACACGAACAGCTTCTCGCGCAGCCGCGACATGCCCGGACGCTCGGTGGACACGATGGTTTCGCGCGACAGGAAGAAGGAAGTATCCATCAGCTCGAAGGCCAGGCCCTGGGCGGTGCAGTCTTCCAGCACCTGCAGCACGTTCGGGTCTTCCTTGAAGCCGTAGCGGGCCACCACGCGCCAGAACGAAGCCGACATCTGCACGATCTCCAGCCTGTCCTCTTCCGCCACATAGGGCACGTCTTCGGTGCGCACCGTCATCAACACCACCCGCTCGTGCAGCACCTTGTTGTGCTTGAGATTGTGCAGCAGCGCGTGCGGCACGCCGTGCAAGGTGCTGGTCAGGAACACCGCGGTGCCCTGCACCCGCGTCGGCGGATAGGCTTCCAGGTTCTCGATGAAGCTGTCCAGCGGCAGCGCCTGATCGCGCAGGCGCGTGAACAGCAGCTCGCGGCCCTGTTTCCAGGTGCTCATCAGCGTGAAGATCACCATGCCCAGCACCAGCGGCAGCCAGCCGCCGTCGGCCACTTTATGGATGTTGGCGCTGAAGAAGCCCAGGTCTATGGTGGCGAACATCAGGGTGACGCCCAGCGCCAGCGGCAGCGGCCAGCGCCAGTTGACCCGGGCCACCACGAAGAACAGGCAGGTGGTGATCAGCATGGTGCCGGTGACGGCGATGCCGTAGGCGGCTGCCAGGCTGGACGAAGTCTTGAAGGTCAGCACCACCACCATCACCGCGATCAGCAAGGCCCAGTTGATGAAGGGCATGTAGATCTGGCCGATCTCTTTTTCCGAGGTGTGCTGCACTTCCAGCCGCGGGCAGTAACCCAGCTGTATGGCCTGACGGGTCAGCGAGTAGGCGCCGGAAATCACCGCCTGAGACGCGATCACCGTGGCCAGCGTCGCCATCACGATCAGCGGCAGCAGCGCCCAGTCCGGCGCCAGCAGGAAGAAGGGGTTCTTGATCGCCGCCGGGTTCTGCATCAGCAGCGCGCCCTGGCCGAAATAGTTAAGCGCCAGGCCGGGCAGCACCAGGCTGAACCAGGCGCGGCGGATCGGCGAGCTGCCGAAATGGCCCATGTCGGCGTACAGCGCCTCGGCGCCGGTCAGCGCCAGCACCACCGAGCCCAGAGTCAGGAAGGAGCCCCAGCCGTTGTGGCCGATGAAGTGCAGCGCGTGATAGGGGTTGAGCGCCTGCAGCACCTGCGGCGCCTGCACGATCTGGTGCAAGCCGAGCAGACCCAGCACGGAGAACCAGATCAGCATGATGGGGCCGAACAGCAGGCCGACGCTGGCGGTGCCGAAGCGTTGCAGCAGGAACAGGCCGGTCAGCACGCCTATGGCCATCGGCAGCACATAGCTTTCCATCGCCGGCGAAATCAGCTCCATGCCCTCGGCCGCGGACAAGACCGACACCGCCGGAGTGATGATGGCGTCGCCGTAGAACAGCGCCGCGCCGAACAAGCCCAGCAGCACGATCTTCCAGCGCGCGGCGTGGGTGGTGTAATGACGGGCCAGCGCCATCAGCGCCATGATGCCGCCTTCGCCGCGGTTGTCGGCGCGCAGCACGAAGGCCACGTATTTGATGGAAACCACGAAAATCAGCGACCAGAAAATCAGCGACAAGATGCCGAAGATGTTTTCCGGGGTGGTGGGGATGCCCTGGCCGGTGAAGCATTCGCGCAGGGTATACAGCGGGCTGGTGCCGATGTCGCCGTATACCACGCCCAAGGCGGCCAGGGTCAGGCCAGCCATGGCCTGTTTGTTGTGATCCTGCATAAGCATCCAATGGAATTGTTCGTCACCGTATATTGCTGCACAGCAATATCGGTGGTTCTTGAGCGCGCAGATTACTCCAGAGGTCTGGGTAAGCCAAGCAAAGGCCGCGCAAGAGCCGAGATGTGTTCTTGTAAAACGACAGAGTCCGGGCTGTCGGCTTGCGCGGCGGCCGCTTCTGGGGTAGCCGGCGGGAGGCGGGGCACGCATCTTTATAGCGCAAATAGACTATGCCGGCGCAAGGCTTGGCCGCGAGGCGCGGCAAACGCTACAATCAAGCCCTCAATTACACCGTATTGCCAAGGACGCATCATGCGCGCATCGCAGTTTTTCATTTCCACCCTGAAGGAAGCCCCCGCCGACGCGGACATCGCCAGCCAGAAGCTGATGATGCGCGCCGGCTTCATCCGCAAAGTGGCCGCAGGCATTTACTCCTGGATGCCGATGGGCCTGCGCAGCGTGCGCAAGGTGGAAAACATCGTGCGCGAAGAGATGAACCGCGCCGGCGCGATCGAAGTCAGCCTGCCGGTGGTGCAGCCGGCCGGCCTGTGGCAGGAAACCGGCCGCTGGGACAAGATGGGCGAGGAGCTGCTGCGCTTCAAGGACCGTCATGAGCGCGACTTCGCGCTGCAGCCTACCGCCGAGGAGCTGATCACCGACATCGCCCGCAACGAGCTGCGCAGCTACCGCGCGCTGCCCAAGAACTTCTTCCAGATCCAGACCAAGTTCCGCGACGAGCGCCGCCCGCGCTTCGGCGTGATGCGCGGCCGCGAATTCACCATGAAGGACGCCTACTCCTTCGACCGCAGCGCCGAAGCCGCCGGCGTCAGCTACGACAATATGTACGCCGCCTATTGCCGCATCTTCGACCGTCTGGGTCTGAGCTACCGCGCCGTCGCCGCCGACACCGGCGCGATCGGCGGCGACCGCTCGCATGAATTCCAGGTGATCGCCGATACCGGCGAGGACGCCATCGTTTACTGCCCGGACTCCGATTACGCCGCCAACATTGAGCTGGCCGAAGCGGTGGCGCCGGCCGGCGAACGCGCGGCCGCCGGCGCGGCCATGGCCAAGGTGCATACGCCCAAGGTCAAGACCATCGCCGATCTGGTGGGCTTCCTGAACGTGGACGTCAAGCAGACCGTCAAGGCGGTGGTGGTGGACGGCGACGAAGATCAGCCGGTGCTGCTGCTGGTGCGCGGCGATCACGAACTGAACGAAGTCAAGGCCGAGAAGATCGCCGGCATCAAGAAGCCGCTGACTTTCGCCGCCCCGGCCGCGATCAAGGCCGCCTTCGGCGCCAACCCCGGCTCGCTGGGCCCGGTGGGCTTCAAGGGCCGCGTCATCGCTGACCGCACCGTCGCCAAGATGGCCGACATGATCACCGGCGCCAACGAGGACGACCAGCACTACACCGGCGTCAACTTCGGCCGCGACTGCGCGGAACCAGAAGTGATGGATATCCGCAATGTGGTGGCCGGCGACGCCTCGCCGGACGGCAAGGGCGAACTGGCGATCCAGCGCGGCATCGAAGTGGGCCATGTGTTCTATCTGGGCACCAAGTACTCCGAAGCGATGAACGCCACCTTCCTGGACGAGGACGGCAAACCCAAGCCGTTCGAGATGGGCTGCTACGGCATCGGCGTCACTCGCATCCTGGGTGCGGCGATCGAGCAGAACTTCGACGACAAGGGCATGATCTGGCCGGACGCCATCGCGCCGTTCGCCCTGGTGATCTGCCCGGTGGGCTATGACCGTTCCGCCGAGGTGAAGGCCGCCGCCGACGCCTTGTATCAAGGCCTGCTGGCCAAGGGCGTGGACGTGATCCTGGACGACCGCGGCGAGCGCCCGGGCGCGATGTTCGCCGACTGGGAGCTGATCGGCGCGCCGCATCGCGTCACCATCGGCGACCGCGGCCTGAAGGAAGGCAAGGTCGAGTACCAGCACCGCCGCGACGCGGAGGCCAGCGCGCTGGCCGCGGATGCTATGCTGGAACAAGTGTTGGCCAAACTGGGGCTGTGACCGTCTTATGATCCGATCCGGCATCGTCGTATTGTTGGCCGCGCTGGCAGCGATGCCGGCGTGGGCCGGCGCGCAGAAGGAAGAGGCGTTGGCCGCCAACGTCGCTTCCACCATGCGCCGTTCGGTGTCGGACGCCAACGCGCCGCGGCTGGTGTTCGACGACCAGCGCGAGGCCGACGCCTGGCTGGGCGAGATGTCCAGCCGGCTGGCCAAGCGGATCTCGGACAAGTGGACGCGCGAGCGCCTGCTCACCGCCATCCACTACGAGGCCACCCGCGCCGGCCTGGACCCGCAGCTGGTGCTGGGCCTGATCCAGGTGGAAAGCGGCTTCAACAAGTACGCGATCTCCGGCGCCGGCGCGCGCGGGCTGATGCAGGTGATGCCGTTCTGGGTGCGCAGCATAGGCAACGCGCAGCACAATCTGTTCGATCTCACCACCAATCTGCGCTACGGCTGCACCATTCTGCGCTACTACCTGGATATCGAGCGCGGCAATCTGTTCCGCGCGCTGGGCCGCTACAACGGCAGCCTGGGCCGCGCCGAGTATCCCAATCTGGTGGTGGGCGCCTGGAAAGGCCGCTGGCACTGGGTGGCGCCGCTGCCGGTGAAAACGGCGGCGGTGGCGCCGCCGCTGCTGCGCTGAGCCCGCTCGGCGCAGACAAAAAAACCGGCCCTGGAATCCAGGCCGGTTTTTTTTTGCGCTCAGCGCGGCAGGCTACAGGAGGAAGCGCGCATCTCAATCCTCCTGGGTTTGCAGCATCTTCTTCAGCAAGCGCGCCAGCGTGGCGCGTTCCTCCGCGTCCAGCATCTCGATCAGTTCGGCCTCGGCCGACAGATGGTTGCCGACGGCGTCCTCGATCACCTCGAAACCCTTGGGCGTCAGCGTCACGATCACGCCGCGGCGGTCCGCGGGGTCCGGCGAGCGGGTCACCAGGCCGGCTTCCTCCAGCCGGTTGATGCGGTTGGTCAGCGCGCCGGAGGAAATCAGCACCATGCCTTGCAGTTGATTGGGGGACAGCTGGAACGGTTCGCCGCCGCGGCGCAGCGCGGCCAGCACGTCGAATTCGCCGACATTCAGATTGTGGCGCGCCAAATCATGCAGCACGCGGCGGGTGACGAAGTACTCCATCCGCACAATGCGGCCGACCACTTCGGTGGAGGACGGGTCCAAGTCCGGGCGAACCTCGCGCCACAGGGCGACGATACGGTCAATCTGGTCTGGTGCTTGTTGCATCACTGACGGTTCCTGATGTGTGGGTGACAACTGGATGACTACCGGGCGCAGAGATTAGCACGGCTTGAAGTTAGTTTATCTTCACGTGAAATAATAGTCCTCAGTCGTCACCCGCACCAGCGGGAACCGCGTTTACTGGCGCATGCTGACCGCCAGCCGGTTGAAGGCGTTCATCAGGGCGATGGCGAAGCTCAGATCGGCCACTTCCTCCGGGCTGAAGTGTTCCTGCAAGGGCAGGTAGTGTTGGTCCGGCGCCTGGGTGACGGCGATGTCGGTCAGCGACTCCGCCCATTCCAGCGCCGCGCGTTCGCGGGCGCTGTACAACTCGCTGACGCGCCAGCCGGCCAGGGAGTCGATGCGTTCATTGCTTTCCCTTCTGGCGCGCAAGGCCGACGCGTGCATTTTCAGGCAGAAGGCGCAGCCGTTGATCTGGGACACGCGCAGATAAACCAGCTCGATCAGGGGCAGGCCCAGGCTGCTGTGCTGCAGGCTGGCTTTGACGCCGGCCAGCCCTTGGTAGGCGGCGGGGGACAGTTGGGTGTAGGGCAGGCGCAGGGACATGGCAATTCCTTTCAAGAGAGAGATCGTCGCAGCGGCGAGCTGCAAGGCCAGTCTAGGCAAAAATCATTTATGTAAATAGACTTAAAATATCGAATTCAAATTCCAAAAATGAAATCATGCTGGATGATCTGCAGTTGTTCGTGAGCATTGTCGACGCCGGCAGCCTGAACGCCGCCGCCCGGCGGCTGGGCGTGCCCGCCGCCACCCTGTCGCGTCGTTTGCAGGCGCTGGAGCGGGAACTGGGCTGCCGCCTCTTGCACCGCAGCGCGCGGCGGATGGAATTGACGGCGGAAGGCGGGCAGTACTACGAGCAATGCCGGCCCTTGCTGCAGTCCTTGAGCCAGACCGCCGCGACGCTGGCGGACTCGCTGCATCAGGTCAAGGGCGTGCTGCGGGTGCTGTCGCCGCTGAGCCTGGGCAACGACGTGCTGGTGCCGGTGTGGCGGCGGATGCTGAGGGATTACCCGGAGTTGCGGCTGGAGCTGCACTTGAACAACGCCATCGATGACCTGCTCAGCGGCATGGCGGATCTCGCCTTGAGGGTGGGGGAGCAACCGGACTCCAGTTTGAACCAGCGGCGGCTGGGCTGGGTGCGCACCCTGCTGGTGGCCGCGCCGGCCTATCTGGAGGCGCAAGGCGAGCCGCGGACGCCGGAGGCGCTGGCGCGCCACGCCCTACTGGTGGCGGAGCCGTTTGAACGCTGGCATTTGCGGCGGAGGGGCGACGACGCGGAATGGGAATTGCCGCCGCCGCGCCTGCGGGTCAACGATATGCTGCTGCCGCGTCGGCTGGCCGAGGCCGGCGTGGGCATCGCGGTCTGCCCCCACAGCCTGTGCCACCGCCAGTTGGCGGACGGCGGTTTGCGGCAGGTGCTGGCCGGCTGGGAAATGCCGGCGCAACCGGTGTACGCGGTGTGGCCGCAACGGCGCTATCCGCCGGTGCGGGTGCGCGTCTTGCTGGACGCCTTGGCGGAGTTCGCCGAGACGGAGCCTTTGCTGGCGCGGGCTTAATCAGCCCGGCGTGGGCTCGCCGCGCCGTTTCTTGCCCGGATGCGGCGGCTTGGGCAGCACGATCTGGCGGGTGCCGGCCAGCCTGTCGTGCAGGAATAGCTTGTCGCGGTCGTAGAACTTGGCCAGGAAGGGAACCAGGCACCAGCTGAGCGCCAGCCACAGCGCCTGCGGCTGATGGCCGTAGGCATTGGCCCAGCCGAGATAGGACACCGCCGGCATGCCGACGAACAGGGCCAGGCCGATCAGATAGCGCGCCGCCGCCTGCTTCCAGACGATGCCGCCGCCGCGGGCGTTGACCAGCTTGATGCGCCAGGTCTTCATCGCCACGGTCTGGCCGCTGCGCACCCAGCAATAGCCGAAGTAGCCGAACAGCGCCACGGCGAGCGCGCCTTTCAGCAGCGTCTTGAACAACGGCCCCTGGCCGATCAGCGTTTGCAGCGGCGTCAGCGCCGCGGTGACGGTGAGCAAGAGCGCGGCGACCAGCAGCAATTCGTAGAACAGGCTGGCCAGGCTGCGTTTCAGCGTGGGCGGGGTCAGGGCGGGAGCGTCAGCGGGAGGCATCTTGGGCTTCATGTTGTTGCCGCAGGCGCTGGATGGCCTGTTGGCGTTGTTCGGGCGGCATCTGTTGCAGCGCCTTCCAGTTGGCGCGGATTTCGTCGCGCTGCTGCTGGCTCAGCTCGGACCAGGCTTTCAGTTTCTGCTGCACGCGCTGGCGCTGCGCCTCGGGCAGTTGTTGGAATTGCGGCACGATGGCCAGCAGGTTCTGCTTTTTGTACGGCGCGTAGCGGTCCCATTCGGTGGCCAGCGGCGCCAGCACCTGTTGCTGTTCCGCGCTCAATTGCGCCCAGCGGGGGCTGGCCGGCGGGCTGGCCTTGGCCGCCGGCGCCAGCAGTCCGCTCAGGCACAGGGCGAGCAAGAGGCGGCGGCCGCTATTCATGCAGCCCTCGGCTGAAGTGCGGTTCCAGCAAGGCCTCGAAGGGCAGATCCTGCGCCAGCAGCGCGGCGTCGACCGCTTCCTCCTCCAGCAGCAGGTCTTCCGCCAGCATCATGCCGGCGCCGGTCAGCAGCGCGAAGCCCAAGGCGAGGCCGCCGCGGCGCAGCGACAACACGTGGCGCTGCGCCCACAGGCCCAGCCGCTCGCGCGGCGATTCCGCTTCCGCGGCCTGGGCGTCGAAACGGGCCAGCGCCCGCTCGCGCGCCTGGGTCAGCTTGCGTTTCTGCTCGGCGTCGAGATCGGCGGCGGCGTGGTCCAGCACGCGCGCCACATGGCCGGGAAGGGGGTTGGAAGGTTTCATAGCG
This sequence comes from Chromobacterium alkanivorans, assembly GCF_016937655.1. Taxonomy (GTDB): domain Bacteria; phylum Pseudomonadota; class Gammaproteobacteria; order Burkholderiales; family Chromobacteriaceae; genus Chromobacterium; species Chromobacterium alkanivorans. The sequence continues at coordinate 101,421 of NZ_JAFHKL010000001.1, forward strand.
TCACTCCCTTTTGCGCGAGGATGGCGGCCAGCGTGTGATTGGCGCGCGAGCAATGCGTTTTGACGCTGCCCTCGGAGCAGCCCATCACGCGCGCGGTGGCGGCGACATCCAGACCCTCCCAATAACGCAGCAGGAAGGCCTCGCGTTGACGGGCCGGCAGCAGCTGCAGCGAGGCCTCGATCAGCACGGCGGTTTCCTTGCGCGCGCACCACAGCTCGGGATTGCTGTGCGCCTCGTCCGCGGCCACGTCCAGCGTTTCCAGCGGATCCGGGCTGTCGTCCTCTTCGCGGGCGGGGATCAGCGAGGACAGCAGCGTGCTGACGAAGCGGCGCGCCTTGCTGCGGCGGTAGAAGTCGCGAATGGTGTTTTGCAGGATGCGCTGGAAGATCAGCGGCAGTTCCGCCGCCGGGGCGTGCGGATAGCGATCCGCCAATTTCATCATCGAGTCCTGCACGATATCCAATGCGCTGTCTTCGTTCTGGACCGCATACCACGCCTGCTTGAAAGCGCGTTTCTCCGCCGACTCCAGGAAGTCGGCCATTTCCTCGCGGCTAGCCATCGGATGAGAGTTTGAGTTGATGCCAACAGAAGATGGTAGCAGAGCGCCGCCGATTCGGCCAAGCCTGATTTTTTTCCTGAATTTACCGAGGCTTAGGCGCATATTGCACCTGCACAAAAGCACTTGACCGGTTTCAAAGCAATACGCTAAGGTCGACCGATACGGGATGAAACTAACGCAAAGATAAAGAGGCCATATGCAGATATCGGGCGCGGAAGCGGTTGTCCGCTGCCTGCAGGAAGAAGGTGTCGAATTTGTTTTCGGCTACCCCGGCGGCGCGGTGCTGGAAATTTACGATGCCATTTTCCGGCAGGACAAATTCAAACATGTGCTGGTCAGGCACGAGCAGGCGGCGGTGCATGCCGCCGATGCCTACTCCCGTTCCAGCGACAAGGTGGGCGTGGCTCTGGTCACCTCCGGTCCCGGCGCGACCAACGCCGTGACCGGCATCGCCACCGCCTATATGGACTCCATCCCCATGGTGGTGCTGTCCGGCCAGGTGCCGTCCCCGGCCATCGGCCTGGACGCTTTCCAGGAAGTGGACATGGTGGGCATCACTCGCCCGTGCGTGAAGCACAACTTCCTGGTCAAGGACGTGAACGAGATCGCCTCCACCATCAAGAAGGCGTTCTACATCGCCAGGACCGGTCGCCCCGGTCCGGTGGTGGTGGACATCCCCAAGGACATCACCCAGCTGCGCACGGAATTCCAATATCCGGAAAGCGTGCATATCCGCTCCTACGTGCCGGCTACCCGCGGCCACCCGGGGCAGATCAAGAAAGCGGTGAACCTGCTGTTGGAAGCCAAGCGCCCCTTCATTTACGTGGGCGGCGGCGCGGTGCAGGGCAATGCCGCCGGCGAAGTGACCGAACTGGTCAAATCGCTGGGCCTGCCGTGTACCAACACCCTGATGGGCCTGGGCGCCTATCCGGGATCCGACCCGCAGTTCCTCGGCATGCTGGGCATGCATGGCACCTATGAAGCCAATATGGCGATGCAGTACTGCGACGTGCTGGTGGCCATAGGCGCGAGGTTCGACGACCGCGTGATCAGCGTGCCGTCGCACTTCCTCAGCCAGCCCAAGAAGATCATCCACATCGACGTGGACCCGTCCTCCATCTCCAAGCGAGTCAAGGCGGACATCCCCATCGTCGGCGACGTCAAGCATGTGTTGAAAGACATGCTGGACCTCTTGAAGCAATCCGGCCAGAAGCCGGACGCTCAGGCCCTGGCCGGCTGGTGGAAGCAGATCGAGGAATGGCGCGGCCACAACTGTCTGCTGTACACCCCGTCCACCGAGCTGATCAAACCTCAGTTCGTGGTGGAGAAGCTGTACGAGATCACCGGCGGCAAGGCCATCGTCACTTCCGACGTGGGTCAGCACCAGATGTGGGCGGCGCAGTATTACAAGTTCGACAGCCCCAAGCAGTGGCTGAACTCCGGCGGCCTCGGCACCATGGGCTTCGGCCTGCCGGCGGCGATGGGCGCGCAACTGGCCAACCCGGATGCCACCGTCGCCTGCATCACCGGCGAGGGCTCGATCCAGATGAACATCCAGGAACTGTCCACCTGCAAGCAATACCATACCCCGGTGAAAGTGGTGGCCCTGAACAACCGCTACCTGGGCATGGTGCGCCAGTGGCAGCAGTTCTTCTACGGCACGCGCTATTCCGAATCCTATATGGACGCCTTGCCGGACTTCGTCAAAATCGCCGAGGCTTACGGCCATATCGGCTTCAAGGTGGAAGACCCCGCCGACGTGGAGCCGGTATTGAAGGAGGCGTTCAGCCAGAAGCTGAAGGAACGCCTGGTATTCCTGGATTTCCGTACCGACCAGTCCGAGAACGTGTTCCCGATGGTGCAAAACGGCAAGGGTCTGGACCAGATGGACCTGCCCGCGCACATGAGCGAGGTGCAGAACGTGCCCTTCGAGAACAACCGTGACTACGGCAATATGTGTTGAGGTCAACCGGTATGCGACATATCCTATCCACTCTTGTGGAAAACGAAGCGGGCGCATTGTCCCGCGTGGTGGGCCTGTTTTCGGCCCGTGGCTACAACATCGATTCGCTGACAGTGTCCACGACTGAGGACCCGACGCTGTCGCGCATGACTATCGTCACCCACGGTTCCGACGAAGTCATCGAGCAGATCACCAAGCATCTCAACAAGTTGATCGAGGTGGTCAAGGTGATAGACCTCAATGAATCCGAGCACATCGAGCGCGAGCTGATGCTGATCAAGGTCCGCGCCACCGGCAAGGACCGCGAGGAGATGAAGCGCATGGCCGACATCTTCCGCGGACGCATCATCGACGTGACGGAAAAGACTTACACCATCGAGCTGACCGGTACGAGCGAAAAGCTCGGCGCCTTCATCGAGGCGGTGGACCGCACAGTGATCCTGGAAACGGTCCGTACCGGCGCATCCGGCATTGGTCGGGGTGAACGGATTCTGAAAATCTGACGCAGGCGAGAGCCCGGCCGGAGGCCGGGCCGCCCAAACAAACGATATCAAGGATTGCAAATGAAAGTTTTCTACGACAAAGACGCCGACCTCTCCATCATCAAGGGCAAGAAGGTCGCCATCATCGGCTACGGTTCCCAGGGCCACGCCCATGCGCAGAACCTGAAAGACTCCGGCGTGGACGTCGTGGTGGGCCTGCGCAAGGACGGCGCTTCCTGGAAGAAGGCGGAAGCGGCCGGCCACAAGGTCAAGGAAGTGGCCGAGGCGGTGAAGAAGGCCGACGTGGTGATGATTCTGCTGCCGGACGAGTCGCAGCCCGACGTCTACGGCAAGGACATCGCTCCCAATCTGAAGAAGGGCGCGGCGCTGGCCTTCGCCCACGGCTTCAACATCCATTACAACCAGATCGTGCCGCCGGCCGACGTCGACGTGATCATGGTGGCGCCGAAAGGCCCGGGCCACACCGTGCGCTCCGAATACCTGAAGGGCGGCGGCGTTCCGACCCTGATCGCGGTCTACCAGGACAAGTCCGGCAAGGCTCGCGACGTGGCGCTGTCCTACGCGGCGGCCAACGGCGGCACCAAGGGCGGCGTGATCGAGACCAACTTCCGCGAAGAAACCGAGACCGATCTGTTCGGCGAGCAGGCGGTGCTGTGCGGCGGCGCGGTGGAACTGGTCAAAGCCGGTTTCGAAACCCTGGTGGAAGCCGGCTACGCGCCGGAAATGGCTTACTTCGAGTGTCTGCACGAACTGAAGCTGATCGTCGACCTGATGTACGAGGGCGGCATCGCCAATATGAACTACTCGATCTCCAACAACGCGGAGTACGGCGAGTACGTGACCGGCCCGGAAGTGGTGACCTCCGCCACCAAGGACGCGATGAAAAAAGCGCTGTACCGCATCCAGTCCGGCGAGTACGCGAAGATGTTCATCCTGGAAGGCAAGACCAACTATCCGAGCATGACCGCGCGTCGCCGTCTGACCGCCGATCACCCGATCGAGAAGGTCGGCGCCGAGCTGCGCGCGATGATGCCGTGGATCGCCAAGAACAAGCTGGTGGACCAGTCCAAGAACTAAGTCCGCAGCCTGCCGCATCGACCAAAGCCGGGAATCTTCCCGGCTTTTTTGCGTTTGGGGGCAGGGGAAATGAAAAACGGCGCCCAGGGCGCCGTCGTGTCCGGAGCGAAGGCGTTCAGTCCGCCATCGGCTCGCCCATGCGCACCGCGCCGGCGGCTTGCCAGCCGGGGTTGAAGCTCAGCGGGCCTTGCGGGAACAGCAGCACCACGGTGGAGCCCAGCAGGAAACGGCCCATCTCCTCGCCCTTGGCCAGGCGGATGTCCTGGTCGCGGTAATCCCAGTGGCGGATCTGCCCCGGGCGCGGCGGATTGATCACGCCGTGCCAGACGGTAGCCATGCTGCCGACGATGGTGGCGCCCACCAGCACCAGCGCGAAAGGCTGGCCGTCCTCGCCCTCGAACAGGCAGACCACGCGCTCATTGCGCGCGAACAGACGGTCCACGCCGCGGGCGGTGGCCGGGTTCACCGAATACAGCTCGCCCGGCACATAGCTCATCCGCAGCAGACGGCCGGCGCAAGGCATGTGGATGCGATGGTAGTCGCGCGGACTCAGGTAGATGGTGGCGAAATGGCCGTCGTCGAAGCGGCGCGCCCACTCGGCGTCGCCGGCCAGCAAGGCCTGGGCGGAGTAGCTGCGGCCCTTGGCCTGGAAGATCTGTCCCTGTTCGATGCGGCCGAACTGGCTGATGGCGCCGTCCACCGGGCAGACCAGCCGTTCGCTCGCCAGCGGGCGCGCGTCGGCGCGCAAGGCGCGGGTGAAGAAGGCGTTGAAGCTGGCGTAGGCCGCCGGATCGCTGGCGGCGGCTTCGTCCATGTTCACTTGGTAGCGGGCAATGAAGCGGCGGATGATCCATTGCGTCAGGTTGCCGCCTTCCCAGTTGGCGATGCGGCCGGCCAAGCGGGTCATGGCCAGCTTGGGCATCAGGTGTTGCAACAGCACGAACAGGCGTTCGGACACTGGTTTGTCCTCGATCAATCTGACTAAACCCAAGAGTATAACCGATCTGCCGACGTCTGATCGCGTGTGGCTTGCTTAAATTGTAAGCAGGTTTTCATTGAAAATAGACATATTGTCCGATATTTTTGGTTTGGACATCGGGTGTGACGTTTTAATCACAGTTTTCAACATGCAAATTTGACTTTATGTCTTGCTTGCCGGTAGGCTGAATCAAAATTTGCTGCGGGAGCACATGATGCAATTGGACATTGAACGCTTGATTGCGGATTTCGGCGGGCCGGGACAGCTGGCCGAAGATCTGAATCGCTTGTTCGCCGATGAGCCGGTGACTCGGGCGGCGATATACAAATGGAGAGAACGCGGCAGCCTGCCATTGGCCCAGCTCAACAAGCTGGCGGTGATGGCGGCCAGCCAGGGCAAACGCTTCGATTTCAACGATTATCTGATCGGCGTCGGGACAGGCGCGGAAATTGCAATGCAGGGACCAGGGAGAAACAGTCAGATGGGCAATCGTCTGTATATATTCGACACCACCTTGCGCGACGGCGAGCAATCGCCGGGCGCATCGATGACCAAGGAAGAAAAGATCCGGATCGCCCGCCAGCTGGAGCGCCTGGGCGTGGACATCATCGAAGCGGGCTTCGCCGCGGCCAGCCCGGGCGACGCCGACGCCATCCGCGCCATCGCCGAGGTGATCAAGGACTCCACAGTCTGTAGCCTGGCCCGCGCCAACGAGCGCGACGTCCGCGCCGCGGGCGAAGCGATCAAGCCGGCGGCGCGCGGCCGCATCCACACCTTCATCGCCACCAGCCCCATCCATATGGAGAAGAAGCTGCGCATGAGTCCGGACGAAGTGGTGGCGGCGGCGGTGGAAGCGGTGAAAATCGCCCGCGAATACACCGACGACGTGGAGTTTTCCGCCGAAGACGCGCTGCGCTCGGACATCAACTTCCTGGCGCGCATCTTCGGCGAGGTGATCAAGGCCGGCGCCACCACGCTGAACGTGCCGGACACCGTCGGCTACGCGGTGCCCTTCATCACCGAAGCCTTCTTCCGCGAACTGATCGCCAAGACGCCGGGCGGCGACAAGGTGATCTGGTCCGCCCATTGCCACAACGACCTGGGCATGGCGGTGGCCAACAGCCTGGCCGCGGTGCTGGGCGGCGCGCGCCAGGTGGAATGCACCATCAACGGTCTGGGCGAGCGCGCCGGCAACGCCAGCCTGGAGGAAGTGGTGATGGCGGTGCGCACCCGCAAGGACGTTTTCGCGCTGGAAACCGGCATCGACGCCACCCAGATCGTGCCGGCGTCCAAGCTGGTGTCCACGGTGACCGGCTATCCGGTGCAGCCCAACAAGGCCATCGTCGGCGCCAACGCCTTCGCCCACGAATCCGGCATCCACCAGGACGGCGTGCTCAAGCATCGCGAAACCTATGAAATCATGTCCGCCGAATCGGTGGGTTGGAGCACCAACCGGCTGACCCTGGGCAAGCTGTCCGGCCGCAACGCCTTCAAGACCAAGCTGATCGAGCTGGGCATCGTGCTGGACAGCGAAGAAGCGCTGAACGCCGCCTTCGCCCGCTTCAAGGAGCTGGCGGACCGCAAGCGCGAGATCTTCGACGAAGACCTGCACGCGCTGGTGTCGGACGAATTGAGCACCGGCCGCGAAGAGGATTACAAGCTGGTGTCCTTGAAGATCGCCACCGAAACCGGCGAAGCGCCGGTGGCCTCCATCGTGTTCCTGGCGCACGGCGAAGAACGTCGCGCCCAGTCCAGCGGCTCCGGCCCGGTGGATGCCGCCTTCAAGGCGATTGAAAGCGTGGCCGACAGCGGCGCGGAGCTGGAATTGTACTCGGTGAACGCCATCACCAAGGGCACCGAATCCCAGGGCGAAGTGACGGTGCGCCTGGCGCGCGACGGCCGCATCGTCAGCGGGCAGGGCGCGGACACCGACATCATCGTGTCCTCGGCCAAGGCCTATCTGTCCGCCTTGAACAAATTGATGAACCAGGAGCAAAAGCTGAACGCACAAGCGCTGGTATGACGTTTTCCGGCCGAGGAGGCCAGCGCGGTGCCGCGTCGACAAGGTTTTCCATCCCGTCCTTGTCGGCGCATCGCCAGCGCTAGACCGCCCGGCCGCAGAAGGGGCTCGAAAAACCGTCGTGAGCGGTCCGAGAGCAAGGCGCACCGCGCGCAGCGACCGAGCTAGTACAAAGGTACGGCGAGGAAGCGAGCACGGAGCAACGACGCTATTCGGAGCGCGCAGCAGGTTTTTCGCAGTCCCTCGGGAGTTCACTTTATCGAGTGTGAAGTCCATCAGGCCCACAAGGCCGCCCCTTCTGGCCCCGGCTCACAAAGCCGCGCGGCGGACTGCCGACCCATGAGGTCGGCGTCGTTGCGCGGCAGAGCCGGGGTTTTTTGCGTTTTACGCGCGGACGGGCCGGCGCTAGACTGCCAGCTCTCTACTTCCCCATTACGGAAAGCGCCATGTCCGCAGCCTTCTTCATTACCGGCACCGACACCGAAATCGGCAAGACCCACGTCGCCGTGCAACTAATTCGCCAATGGCAGGCCGAAGGCAAGCGCGTGCTGGCGATGAAGCCGGTGGCCTCAGGCTGCGAACTGCTGGCCGACGGCAGCTGGTGGAACGACGACGTGGCGCGGCTGACCGCCGCCACCGGCCAGTCCGACCTGGAGCTGATGAACCCCTATCGATTCCTGCCGGCGGTGTCGCCGCATATCGCCGCGAGCGAGGCCGGCGTGGAAATCCGGCTGGACGTGATCATCGACCATTACCAGCAATTGGCCGCCTGCGCCGACGTGGTGGTGGTGGAGGCCGCGGGCGGCTGGCTGGCCCCGCTGTCCGACCGGCTGTTCATGGCCGATATGGCCAAGGCGCTGCAATTGCCGGTGATCCTGGTGGTGGGCATGCGGCTGGGCTGCATCAACCACGCCTTGCTGACCGCGCGCGCGGTGCTGGACGCCGGCCTGCCGCTGGCCGGTTGGGTGGCCAATCGCGTGGTGCCGCAGCAACAGGCTTACGAGCAGAATCTGGAGACCCTGCAACGGCACATGCCGGCGCCGCTATTGCTGGAAGTGCCGCATCAGGCCGGCGAATCCCACTGAGCCGCGCGCGCGGCGCGGCCTGCGCCTAACTTGCATTCGTAATATTTTATTGCGTTGCCGCAAGACATTTTCTTGTTTTCCTTGACCTTTTTTTCTAGCATGCCATTAACCGGTCATGAGAATAGATCGGACCCGTCAGCACCATTTCATGTCAGTTGAGGATTTCTAGGGGGGCTCCATGTCCTGTATGCGCGTCCTTTGCTGTTGGCTGCCGATATCCTGCGCGTCAGCGGCCGAGTTGAATCTGCAAGCCCCCGTTACTCCCATTGCCCGCCAGCAATACGATCTGCACACCATGTTGCTGATCATCACCTGTGTGATCTTCGCGTTGGTGTTCCTGGTGATGATGTACGCCATCGTCCGCCACCGCAAAGCCGCCGGCCACCAGGCCAAGCACTTTCATGAAAACACCACGGTGGAAATCATCTGGACGGTGATTCCGCTGCTGATCCTGATCGGCATGGCCTGGCCGGCCACCAAGGCGGTGTTGTCGCAGAAGAGCACGCGTGGCGAGGACATGACGGTCAAGGTCACCGGCTACCAATGGAAGTGGCGCTACGACTACCTGGACGACAACTTCGGCTTCATGAGCCATTTGTCCACGCCGCGCGAGGCCATCGCCAACGCCGCGGCCAAACCGGTCAACTACCTGCTGGAAGTGGACGAGCCCTTGGTGGTGCCTATCGGCAAGAAAGTGCGGCTGCTGCTGACCGCCAACGACGTGATCCACTCCTGGTGGGTGCCGCAACTGGGCGTCAAGCAGGACGCGATTCCCGGTTTTCTGCGCGACAGCTGGTTCCGCATCGACAAGCCCGGCACCTATCGCGGCCAATGCTCCGAGCTGTGCGGCAAGGACCACGGCTACATGCCCATCGTGGTGGAGGCCAAGACGCCGGACGACTACGCCAAGTGGCTGGAGGCCAAGAAAAAACAGATGGCCGCGGCGGCGGACGACCCCAACAAGGTGTGGACGCTGGCCGACTTGAAGGCCCGCGGCGAAAAAGTCTACGCCCAGAACTGCGTCGCCTGTCACCAGGCCAACGGCAAAGGCCTGCCCGGCGCCTTCCCGGCGCTGGACGGCTCCAAGATGGTCACCGCCGACAAGCCGGCGCACATCCACATCGTGCTGTTCGGCAGCCAGAAGAATCCGGCGATGCAAGCCTGGGGCAAGCAGCTGTCCGATACCGACATCGCCGCGGTGATCACCTATGAGCGCAACGCCTGGGGCAATCACACCGGCCAACTAGTGCAGCCCAAAGAGGTCAAGGCGGCCCGCGGCGCCACCGGCTGAGCCCGGGACCGGCGACGCATCCATGCAAGGAGAGCGATATGGCAATTGTCGATGACGCCGGCCATGCCGGGCACGCGCCGGGGCACCATGAGCGCCCGCGCGGCATCATGCGCTGGCTGGCGGCCACCAACCACAAGGACATCGGTTCGATGTATTTGTGGTTCTCCTTCATCATGTTCCTGTCAGGCGGGGTGATGGCGTTGTGCATCCGCGCCGAGCTGTTCCAGCCCGGCCTGCAGTTCTTCCAGCCGGAGCTGTTCAATCAGTTCACCACCCTGCACGGCCTGATCATGGTGTTCGGCGCCATCATGCCGGCCTTCACCGGCCTGGCCAACTGGATGCTGCCGCTGATGATAGGCGCGCCGGACATGGCCTTCGCCCGGATGAACAACTGGAGCTTCTGGCTGCTGCCGCCGGCGGCGCTGCTGCTCTTGCTGTCCTTCATCGTGCCCGGCGGCGCGGCGGCGGCCGGCTGGACGCTGTACGCGCCCTTGTCCACCCAGATGGGCATGGGCATGGACATGACCATCTTCGCCATCCACATCATGGGCGTCAGCTCCATCATGGGGTCGATCAACATCATCGTCACCATCCTCAACCTGCGCGCGCCGGGCATGACCATGATGCGGATGCCCATGTTCGCCTGGGCCTCGCTGATCACCGCCTACCTGATCATCGCGGTGATGCCGGTGCTGGCCGGCGTGGTCACCATGGTGTTGACCGATCGCCACTTCGGCACTCATTTCTTCAACGCCGCCGGCGGCGGCGACCCCATCCTGTATCAGCACGTGTTCTGGTTCTTCGGCCACCCCGAGGTCTACATCATGGCGCTGCCGGCCTTCGGCATCGTCAGCCAGGTGATTCCCACCTTCGCCCGCAAGCCGCTGTTCGGCTACGCCTCCATGGTCTACGCCACCTCCAGCATCGGCATCCTGTCCTTCATGGTGTGGGCGCACCATATGTTCGCCACCGGCATGCCGGCCACCGCCCAGCTGTTCTTCATGTACGCGACCATGCTGATCGCGGTGCCCACCGGGGTCAAAGTGTTCAACTGGGTGGCCACCATGTGGGAGGGCAGCATGAGCTTCGAAACGCCGATGCTGTTCGCCATCGGCTTCATCCTGCTGTTCACCATCGGCGGCCTGTCCGGCGTCACCCTCAGCGTGGCGGCGGTGGACATCCAGCTGCACGCCAGCTACTACGTGGTCGCCCATTTCCATTACGTGCTGGTGGCCGGGGCGCTGTTCAGCCTGTTCTCCGCCATCTATTACTGGTTCCCCAAAATGACGGGCAAGATGTACCACGAGGGCCTGGGCAAACTGCACTTCTGGTGGTCCTTGCTGTGGTTCAACGTCACCTTCTTTCCCATGCATTTCCTCGGCCTCGCCGGCATGCCGCGGCGGATTCCCGACTACGCGCTGCAATTCACCGAGTTCAACCAGCTGGCCAGCATCGGCGCCTTCATGTTCGGCCTGGGGCAGTTGATCTTCCTCTACAACATCCTGCGTTCGCTGCGCCGCGGCCGGCCCGCGCCGCCGCATCCATGGGAAGGCGCCAACACGTTGGAGTGGGCGATTCCGACGCCGGCGCCTTACCACAGCTTCGTCGAGGCGCCGCAGCTGGAAGTCATCGAGAACGGCGTGGTGGTGTCCAGCACCGGCGGCAAGCACCACTGAGGACGACGCGATGGAAGCCGCCGCCAAGCAGGGACGCAGCAACCGCCAGCTGATGAAGAAGCTGGCGGTGGTGGCCTTGCTGATGTTCGTTTTCGCCTGGGGGCTGATCCCGCTGTACAAGGTGGTGTGCGAAGTCACCGGCCTCAACGACGTGGTCAAGGCGGACAGCCTGGACGATGCGGCGGCAAGCGGCGGCGCGGCGACGCACGAGGTGGAGATGACCTTCGACGCCACCGTGCAGGCCGGCCTGCCGTGGCAGGTGCGTCCCTTGCAGACCCGGCTCAAGGTGAAGCCAGGCCAGTTTGTGCAGGTGGAGTACGAAATCACCAACGCCAGCGGTCAGCGGGTGGTGGGGCAGGCGATTCCGCGCTATCTGCCCGCCGCCGCCGGCGAGTACGTCAAGAAACTGGAGTGCTTCTGCTTCCGCCAGCAGGCCTTCGCGCCGGGCGAAACCAGGCGCTTTCCGGTGGTGTTCGTCGTCGACAAGCGTTTGCCGGCCTCAATAGACAGCATCACGCTGGCCTATACCGTGTTTGACGTGCCGGGCAACGCGGGAGCGGGCTCATGAAAGCGTGGCAAGGAGTGCTGGCGGTGCTGTCCGCCTTTTTCGGCGTGCGCCGCAAGGCGGACGCGCGCGAAGACAGCAAGCTGTCGCCGCTGCAGCTGATACTGACCGCCTTGTTGTTGGCGGCCACTTTTATCGGGGTGTTGCTATTGGTGGTGAGGCTGGCCACGTCCTAACCGGGGTGCAGGGAGAATGCAATGACGACAGCGAACGAGCGGGAACAGACGCATTACTTCGTGCCGCAGCCATCGCGCTGGCCGGCGGTGGGCGCGGTGGCGCTGTTCTGCCTGGGCTTGGGCGCGGCCTTCGCCGTCAACGGCCAGCCCATGGGCAAGCTGTCGCTGGGCGTGGGCGCGCTGATCCTGATCTATATGTTGTTCGGCTGGTTCGGCGACGTGATCCGCGAAAGCCGGCACGGCGACTACCAGGGCAAGGAGGACATGTCCTTCCGCTGGGGCATGGGCTGGTTCATCTTCTCCGAGGTGATGTTCTTCGGCGCCTTCTTCGGCGCCTTGTACTGGGTGCGGGTGGTGTCGGTGCCGACGCTGGGCGAGATGGACTACAAGATCCTGTACCCGGACTTCGAGCCGTCCTGGCCGCTGCTGACCGGGCCGGGGATCACCAAGCCTTACCAGGCGATGGGCGCCTGGGGCCTGCCGGCGCTGAACACACTGATCCTGTTGAGCTCCGGCGCGATGGTGACCTGGGCGCATTGGGCGCTGCTGCAAGGCCGGCGCGCGCAATTGAAGCTGGGCCTGCTGCTGACCGTGTTGCTGGGGACCTTGTTCCTCTGCCTGCAGATGTACGAATACGGCCACGCGATGAGCGAGTTGAACCTGAGTCTGGCCTCCGGCGCTTACGGCATGACCTTCTTTATGCTGACCGGCTTCCACGGCCTGCACGTGCTGCTGGGCACCATCATTCTGGCGGTGGTGTGGCTGCGGGTGATGCGCGGGCACTTCGACGGCCAGCACCACTTCGCCTTCGAGGCGGCGGCCTGGTACTGGCACTTCGTCGACGTGGTGTGGCTGCTGCTGTTCGTCTTCGTCTACTGGCTGTGAGCCGCGAGGCAGGACCAAAGGCCAGGGGCCGCGCCGGGACGAGGGCGGACGGCTCGGCTAAGCTTGATGAGGGCGCCACCAGCCGAACAGCGCGCCCAGCAGCAGCAGCAGAAACAGGCCGATGGACAGGCCGATGCGCAAAGTGAGGGAGCGAACCAGACGTTGAGAGCCTTGATCGGACTTCAACAGGCCGGTCAGGCCCCAGAACAGGGCAAGCACGATGCAGGCGAGCAAGAACAGAATGACAAGTTTCATTGCGGAATCCCCCGGTCGATTGGGCCGTCGATCTTCAGTTTTGAAGTCTAGCGGCAAACGGCTGGTTTGGCTGTGTTTATTGGTCATGGCGGTGCTGCCTTTCTTCCTGGCGGCCTGGCAGTGGCAGCGCGCGCAGGAAAAGGCCGAGCTGCTGCGTTCGTTGACCAGCGCCATCGGCGTGCCGCCGGTCAGCCTGGTTTACCGCGAGGCCCGTCCGCAGCCGGAGTTCAGCCGGGTGGCGCTGCCGGGCGCGCATCCGGCCGGGCCGACGCTGCAACTGGAAAACAGCTATCTGGGCGAGGTCAAGGGCCGACGCGTGCTGCAGCCCTGGCGGCTGGAGGACGGCGCGATGGCCCTGGTAGACCTGGGCTGGCTGGCCGACGGCGTGGCGGCGCCCGCCATCGACCCGAAAACGCTGAGCTTGCGCGGGCACTGGATGCCCTTGCCGCGCCACTTCGTGCTGCCCGGCGCGGTGGCCGGCGTCGAGGGCCGCGTCGACGCCATCGACATGGCCGCGCTGCGCCAGCGCTACCCCGGCCATTGGCATCAGGGCGTGGTGGTGCTGGAGCATTCGCCGGACCCGCTGCGGCATTGGCCGGTGCTGCCGGAATTCATGCCGGAACGCCATTACGCCTATGCGGCGCAATGGCTGTTGCTGGGACTGCTGCTGCTGTTGTCCTTGCATTCCTTGAGGAGGCGCTCCCATGAGCCGCGTCGATGAGCCGTCCCCGCAGGCGCCGTCCCCCGAGCCGTCGCGCCGCCGCGGCCGGCTCAAACTGCTGCTGATGGCGGCCATTTGTCTGGCGCCGGTGCTCGCCTCGTGGGCGACTTACCGGCTGATGCCGCCGCAGGGCGGCAAGAGCTACGGCCAACTGCTGCCGACGCGGCCGTTCGCGCTGATCGGCGCGCAGGGATGGCCGCGCGGCAAATGGGTGCTGGCGGCCAGGATAGAACCAGGCTGCCAGACGCGCTGCCAGCAGCGCTTTTTCGCGATGCGCCAGATTCAGCGCGCCCAGGGCGAGGCCGCCGGACGTTTGACCCGGCTGGGCTGGCAGGAGGGCGTCGCGCACGAGGAGGTGGACGCCACCCACATCCTGCAGTCCGCGCAGACGGACGTCGACGGCGGGGGTTACTACCTGGTGGACCCGCTGGGCAACCAGGTGCTGTTTTATCCGGACGCCGCCGACCCCAAGAAGGTGATCCAGGAAATCGGCCGCGTGCTGAAAACCAATAACGGCATCGGTTGAGATCATTGCGCCGCGGCCTCTCCAGGCCCGCGGCATCCGCAGTTTGTTGGCCGCTCGACAAGGGGAGCGCAGCATGAGGCGACTGATCTGGCTGGCATTCATCCTGGCATGCGTGGTCGTGCCTTTCGGCGCCTATGTGCGCCTGTCCGACGCCGGGCTCGGCTGTCCTGACTGGCCGGGCTGTTACGGCCAGATCTCCCCGCACCACGCGGCGGAGCGCATTCAGCAGCAATACGTCCAGAGTCCGGACGGGCCGGTCAGCCTGGGCAAGGCCTGGAAGGAAATGAGCCATCGCTACCTGGCCGGCGCGCTCGGCGCGCTGATCGTCGCCGTCGGCTGGCAGGCCTGGCGTCAGCGGCGGCATCGCCGCGCGGCCGGCGCGTTGCTGGCGGTGGCGGCGGCCCAGGGCCTGCTGGGCATGTGGACGGTGACCTTGCTGCTCAAGCCGGCCATCGTCACCCTGCATCTGCTGGGCGGCATGTCGGTGCTGCTGCTGCTGGCCTGGCTGGCGTGGTCGCCGCGGCTGCGGCCGGTGGAGGCGCCGGCGGCGCTGAACTGGCTGGCGCGCGGCCTGGTTCTGGCGGTGGCGCTGCAGGTGGCGCTGGGCGGCTGGGTGTCCACCAACTACGCCGCCCTGGCCTGTCAGGGCTTTCCCGCCTGCAATGGCGAGTGGTGGCCGCAGATGCGCTTCGAGCACGCCTTCCATCTGTTCAGAGAACTGGGCGAGGCGCCGGACGGCAGCCCGTTGGCGGTGGGCAATCTGGTGGCGGTGCATTGGCTGCACCGGCTGGGCGCCGCGCTGGTGACCGTCTTGTGCCTGGCGACGGCGCGCGCCGGCTGGCGACAGCCGGCGCTGCGCGGCCATCTGGCCTGTCTGCTGGCCTTGCTGGGTTGCCAGCTCGCCTTGGGCGTCGCCAACGTGTTGCTGGCGCTGCCTTTGCCGGCGGCGGTGTCTCACAACGCCGGCGCCGCCGGCCTGCTGCTGGCGTCCAGCTTGCTGGCGTTGCGCTTGCGCCCGGCGCGAGCCGTTCAAAAGCAGGCGGTCGGGCCGTTGCCCAGTCTTTCGAAAAATCATCGCGAATGGGTTTGAGCGCCGCATCCTGAGGGGGAAAAAACATGAACGCAGCGGAGCTTCAGCAGGCGCGCCAGCACGCGGTCGCCTTGATGCAACTGGCCAAGCCCCGGGTGGTGGGGCTGATCGTGTTCTGCGCGGTGATAGGCATGTTCCTGGCGGGGCCGGGCTGGCCGGACCCGGCGCGCTTGTTGCCGGCCACCGCCGGCATCGCGCTGGTGGCCGGCGCGGCGGCGATGATCAACTGTCTGGTGGAGCGCACGGTGGACGCCAATATGCGCCGCACCGCCTGGCGCGCCACCGCGCGCGGCGAGGCCGGCGCGGCCGAGACCCTGATCATCGCGCTGACCGCCGGCGGCATCGGCATGGCCTTGCTGGCCGGCTTGGTCAACGCGCTGACCGCCTGGCTGACGCTGGCCACCTTCGTCGGTTACGCCATCGTCTACACCTTGCTGCTCAAGCCCAACACGCCGCAGAACATCGTGATCGGCGGCGCCAGCGGCGCGATGCCGCCGGTGCTGGGCTGGGCGGCGATGACCGGCGAGGTGCACGCCTTCGCGCTGGTGCTGTTCCTGATCATCTACGCCTGGACGCCGCCGCATTTCTGGGCGCTGGCGCTGTACCGCCGCGACGATTACGCCCGCGCCGGGCTGCCCATGCTGCCGGTCACCCACGGCCAGCGTTTCACCACCTTGTCCATCTTGCTGTACTCGCTGCTGTTGTCGGCCATCACTCTGCTGCCGGTGGCGATGGGAGCGGCCGGCTGGCTCTATCTGCTGGCGGCGCTGGCGCTGGACGCTCGGCTGCTCTTCCTTGCCGTGCGCCTGCATCGCCAGTATGCTGACGCTCTGGCCCGCCGCGCCTTTGCCTGGTCGATCTGGTATCTGACCTGGCTGTTCGCGGCCCTGCTGATAGACCACTACTGGCTGATACCTGTTTCCTGATGCGCAAATTGATAAAACTCGCCGGCTGGCTGTTGCTGCCGCTGTGGCTGGCCGCGTGCTCGCCGAATGAACCCAAGCTGGATTTGAAAGGCACCGACGTCGCCGGCGCGTCGATAGGCGGCGATTTCACGCTGACCGACCATCAAGGCCAGCGCCGCAGCCTGTCCCAATACCAGGGCAAGGTGGTGGCGCTGTTCTTCGGCTACACCCATTGTCCGGACGTTTGCCCGACCACCATGCTGGAATACGCGGCCGCGGTGAAGCAGCTGGGCGACAAGGCCGACCAGGTGCAGGTGCTGTTCGTCAGCATCGATCCCGAGCGCGACACGCCGCAGGTGCTGGCCGGCTACGTGCCGCACTTCAACCGCGGCTTCATCGGCCTGACCGGCACCGCCGGCGAGGTCGAACAGATCAAGAACCAGTACAAGATCGTCGCCCAGCGCGTGAGCCAGCCGGGCGGCGGCTATAGCGTGGACCACAGCGCCGGCTCCTATCTGTTGGATAAACAGGGCCGTTTGCGGGTGTTTGAAGCCTATGGGACGCCGTCGGCGAGCTTGGCTCATGATATTGGACAGTTGTTACGCTAAACTTGGCGTATCGGAAACTGACGCAGACATGAAAGTCGGATCAAAGTGAGCAACGACCATAACGCTGGCGCAACATCCGGCTCGCAGCCATCGTTGGATCTCGCCAAATACACGCTGTCCACGTCGGTGGAGATCGCCCATCACCTGGCCGGCATCGCCAAGAACGGCCACATGGTGACGGTGTTTTCCAACAAGGGGAAAACCTTCATCCTGACCCGCTTCCTGGAAGTGGACCACAAGGCGGGCACGCTGGTGTTCGACTGGGGCGCGGATCCGGAGACCAATGAGCATCTGCTGGCCAGCGAGCGCAATGTCTTCGTCTGCTCGCCGGAAGGCGTCAAGACCCAGTTCGTCACCGGCCAGGTGCGGCGCGTAGACTGGGAGGGTCAGCCGGCCTTCCAGGCCGACCTGCCGGAGCAGGTGATCAAGCTGCAGCGCCGCGAATTCTTCCGCATCCAGACCCCGGTGGCCAGCCCGGTGATGTGCCATGTGGCCGACTATCCGCACAAGCCCATCGATCTGCCCCTGTTCGACGTCAGCCTGGGCGGCGTCAGCATGTGGCTGCCGCAGCCGGGCACGCCGGGCTTCGACATCGGCCAGCAATACCAGCGCTGCACGCTGGACCTGAAGCCGCTGGGCGCGCTGCATATCGGGCTGGAAGTCCGCCACCGGCTGGCCGCCAAACTGCGCAACGGCAACGAGGCCGTGCGCATAGGCTGCTCCTATCTGGGGCTGACGCCGGCGATGGAGACGCTGATCCAGCGCTACGTCGGCCTGCTGGAGCGCGAACGCCGCGCGCTGGTGGGCTGAGCCCGCGCCTTCCGTTTTAACTTCGATTTCGTCATTCTTGCCGCAAGACACCATGAAGCTGACTATTGCCCTGTCCAAAGGGCGCATCTTTGAAGAAACCCTGCCTTTGCTGGCCGCCGCCGGCATTTTGCCGGCGGAGGATCCGGAAGCCTCGCGCAAACTGATCATCGGCACCAATCATCCGGGCGTGCGGCTGGTGATCGTGCGCGCGTCCGACGTGCCGACCTATGTCCAGTACGGCGCCGCCGATCTGGGCATCGCCGGCCGCGACGTGCTGATCGAGCACGGCGGCGCCGGCCTGTATCAGCCGCTGGATCTGAATATCGCCAAGTGCAATATGATGGTGGCGGTGCAGAACGGCTTCGACTACGAGGCCGCGGTGCGCCGCGGCGCGCGCTTGAAGATCGCCACCAAGTATCCGCAGATCGCGCGCGAGCATTTCGCCCGCAAAGGCGTGCACGTGGACATCATCAAGCTCTACGGCTCGATGGAGCTGGCGCCGCTGGTCGGCCTGGCCGACGCCATCGTCGATCTGGTGTCCACCGGCGGCACGCTGCGCGCCAACGATCTGATCGCGGTCGAGCACATCGTCGACATCAGTTCGCGGCTGGTGGTCAACCAGGCCGCGCTCAAGCTCAAACACGACGTGATCCAGCCGGTGCTGGACGCATTCGCCGGCGCCGTGCCGGCCTGAGGTCCGCTCCATGCTGAAACTGTCTTCCTCCCAAGCCGATTTCACCGAACGCCTGCAGGCGTTGCTGGCGTTTGAAACCGCGCAGGATCCGGCCGTCGACGCCGCCGTCGCCGCCATCTGCGATGAGGTCAAGGCGCGCGGCGACGCCGCGGTGATCGAGTACACCAACCGCTTCGACCGCATGAGCGCGGCCTCGATGGCCGATCTGACGCTGTCGCGCGAGCAACTGGAAGCCGCCTTCCATCGGCTGAGCGATCCGGTGCGCCACGCGCTCAGCACCGCCGCGGAGCGGGTGCGCCGCTATCACGAGAAGCAGCTGGCGCACTCCTGGAGCTATCAGGACGAGGACGGCACCTTGCTGGGCCAGCAGGTGACGCCGCTGGACCGCGTCGGCATCTACGTGCCGGGCGGCAAGGCCGCCTATCCCAGCTCGGTGCTGATGAACGCGATGCCGGCCAAGGTGGCCGGCGTAGGCGAAATCATCATGGTGGTGCCGACGCCGGACGGCGAGCGCAACGATCTGGTGCTGGCCGCCGCCTATATCGCCGGCGTCGACAAGGTGTTCACCTGTGGCGGCGCGCAGGCGGTGGCGGCGCTGGCCTACGGCACCGAGACCGTGCCCCAGGTCGACAAGATCACCGGCCCCGGCAACGCCTACGTCGCCGCGGCCAAGCGCCGCGTGTTCGGCGTGGTGGGCATAGACATGGTGGCCGGCCCGTCCGAGATCCTGGTGATCTGCGACGGCGACACCCCGCCGGACTGGGTGGCGATGGACTTGTTCAGTCAGGCCGAGCACGACGAGATCGCCCAGGCCATCCTGCTGTGCCCGTCGGCGGACTACATCGCCCAGGTCGAGGCCAGCGTCGCCAGGCTGCTGCCGCAGATGCCGCGCCGCGCCATCATCGAGGCCAGCCTCGGCAATCGCGGCGCGCTGATCCAGGTCGGCGACCTGGCGCAAGCCTGCGAGATCGCCAACTACATCGCGCCCGAGCACCTGGAGCTGTCGGTGGCCAATCCGGACGAGCTGTTGCCGCTGATTCGCCACGCCGGGGCCATCTTCATGGGCCGCTTCACCTCGGAAAGCCTGGGCGATTATTGCGCCGGCCCCAATCACGTGCTGCCCACCAGCCGCACCGCGCGTTTCGCCAGCCCGCTGGGAGTCTACGACTTCCAGAAGCGCAGCAGCCTGATCCGGGTGTCCCAGGCCGGCGCGCAGACGCTGGGCCAGGTCGCCAGCCTGCTGGCTCACGGCGAAGGCCTGAGCGCGCACGCGCGCGCCGCGGAGCTGAGGCTGGACGTCTAGCGCCCGAAGCAAAACGCCGCGCCATCGCTTAATCTGGATAAGTAACCGGAGAAGGCGATGGCTGGGCTGCAACGCATCATGGCCGGACTCTGTCTGGCCTTTTTCCTGTCCGCAGCGGCCTGGGCGCAGCCGCGGGTGCTGGTGGTGGAGAGCTATCACAGCGACTACCCCTGGGATCAGGACTACCGCCGCGCCTTGCAGGAGCGGCTGGGCAAGCGCGTGCAGCTGAGCCATTACGCGATGGACACCAAGCGTCTGCCGCCGGCCCAGCATCAGGCGCGCGCCGACGAGGCGCTGGCGCTGGCGGCGAAAATAAAGCCGGACCTTGTCATCGTCGGCGACGACGCCGCCTTGCAGAGAGTGGGCAGCAAGCTGGCGCAGCAGGGCGTGCCGGTGATCTATCTGGGCATCAACAACAATCCGCGCAACTACTTCCCGGGCGCGGTGACGGGGGTCAGCGGCGTGTTGGAGCGGCCCTTGATCCTGCGCAGCGTCTTCGAATTGGGCAAGACCGTCCAAGGGATGCGCAACGCGCTGGTGTTGTTCGACGACGACCTCACCTCGCGCATCATCCGCGACGAAACCTTCGGCGGCCGCGACGCCATGTTGCTGTCCAATATACACGTCGACCTGGCGCTGACCGGCTCCTACGCCGAGTGGCAGCGGCGGGTGCTGGGCGCCGCCGGTCGTTACCAGGCGATCTGGGTGGGCCTCTACTTCACCCTGCGCGACGCCGGCGGCAAGGTGGTGCCCGGCGACGAAGCGCTGCGCTGGACCGCCGCCCACGCCAAGCTGCCGCTGTTCGCGTTCTGGGACTTCTCCGTCGGCAAGGACAAGGCCGCCGGCGGCCTGGTGCTGTCCGGCTACGAGCAGGGCCGCGAGGCGGCCAAGCTGGCCGAACAGGTGCTGTTCCGCGGCCAGCCGGTGGCCAGCCTGTTCCCGGTGACGCCGTCGGAAGGCCGCTATGTTTTCAGCCGCGAAGGGTTGGCGCGCGACGGCGTGGAGCTGCCGCCACGGCTGCGGGAACGGGCGAACTGGGTCGAGTAGCTGAAAGCGAATGAACACGCTACTATAGCTTTTCGCCGTTTCCGATAACACGGCTCCGTCCGCGGGGCTTTTGTTGGCCGCGAGGCCGATTGCGAAGTCATGAAAAAGTCCGTCCGACAGCTGGTGCGCGATGAGATCGCCGCCATCAGCGCCTACCCGGTAGCCTCCGCCGACGGCTACATCAAGCTGGACGCCATGGAGAACCCGTGGCCCTTGCCGGCCGACTTGCGCCAGGAACTGGCGCGGACCTTGGCCGACGTCGCCGTCAACCGCTATCCGGACCCGTCCGGCGGCACGTTGAAAGCCCAGCTGAAGCAGGCGTTCTCGATACCCGAGCCGGCCGAAGTGCTGCTGGGCAACGGCTCCGACGAGCTGATCACCCTGGTGGCGCAGGCGCTGGCCCGCCCCGGCGCCAAACTGCTGGCGCTGGAGCCGTCCTTCGTGATGTACAAGATGAACGCGCTGTTCTCCGGCCTCGACTACGTCGGCGTGCCGCTGCGTTCCGATTTCAGCCTGGATCTGCCGGCGACGCTGGCGGCCATCGCCGAACATCAGCCGGCGGTGGTGTTCGTGTCCTACCCCAATAACCCGACCGGCCCGCGTTTCGCCCGCGCCGAGGTGGAGGCGATCTGCGAGGCCGCGCCCGGCCTGGTGGTGGTCGACGAGGCCTATCAGGCCTTCGCCAGCGACAGCTTCATGAATCTGGCCGGCCTGCGCGACAATCTGATCGTGATGCGCACGCTGTCCAAGCTGGGCCTGGCCGGCATCCGCCTGGGCTACGCCGCCGGCCCCGCCGCCTGGATCCGCGAACTGGACAAGGTGCGGCCGCCGTACAACATCAATGTGCTGACCCAGGCCGCCGCGCGCTTCTCGCTGCGCCATATCGAGGTGTTCAACCGTCAGGCGGCGGAGCTGTGCGAGGAGCGTGGCCGGCTGGCCGCCGGGCTGGCGCGCCACGCCGCCATCGAAGCCTTCCCGTCGGAAGCCAATTTCATCACCATCCGGGTGCCGGACGCGCCGGCGCTGTACCAGCATTTCAAGGCCAGCGGCATCCTGATCAAGCAATTGCACGGCAGCCATCCGCTGCTGGAGCGCTGCCTGCGCCTGACCGTGGGCGCGCCGCAGGAAAACGACGCCATGCTGGCGGCCCTGGACGCTTACTTCGCCTGAGCCATGAGAACCGCAACCGTTACCCGCAATACCCTGGAAACCCAGATCACCGTCAGTCTGAACCTGGACGGCTCCGGCGTCGGCCGCTTTGAAACCGGCGTGCCCTTTCTCGACCACATGATGGACCAGATCGCCCGTCACGGCCTGATCGATCTGGACGTGGTCGCCCACGGCGACCTGCACATCGACGCCCACCACACGGTGGAGGACATCGGCATCACCCTGGGCCAGGCCTTCGCCAAGGCGATAGGCGACAAGAAGGGCATTCGCCGCTACGGCCACGCCTACGTGCCGTTGGACGAGGCCTTGAGCCGGGTGGTGATCGACCTGTCCGGCCGCCCCGGCCTGTCGTACAACGTTGAGTACACCCGCGCCAGCATCGGCCAGTTCGACGTCGACCTGTTTTCCGAGTTTTTCCACGGCTTCGTCAACCACGGCATGGTCACGCTGCACATAGACAATCTGCGCGGCGTCAACAGCCACCATCAGGCCGAGACCATCTTCAAGGCTTTCGGCCGCGCTTTGCGCATGGCCTGTGAGGCGGATGAGCGCATGGCCGGACAGACGCCGTCCACCAAGGGCACGCTGAGCGTATGATCCGGCCGGTCCCCGCAGCGCGGGCGGCCGCGGCGGTTTTTTTCAGGACTCCGGCGGCACTCGGCTGGAGTGCTGCCACCCCCGAAGCGAGTTTGTAGGATGGCGATGAAAGTTGCAGTAGTGGATTACGGCATGGGCAATCTGCATTCGGTGCTCAAGTCGGCGCAGGCGGTCAACGACATTGGCGCGGATATCTTTCTCACCAGCGAGCCGGAGGCCGTGCTCAAGGCGGACAAGGTGATCTTCCCCGGACAGGGCGCGATGCCGGACTGCATGCGCGAACTGAATCAGCACGGTTTGGCCGAGGCGATAAGGGAAAGCACCAAGAGCAAGCCGTTTTTTGGCATCTGCGTCGGCGCGCAGCTATTGTTCGAGGAAAGCGAAGAGGGGCCGACCCAAGGCCTGGGCCTGTTTCCCGGCAAGGTGGCGCGTTTTGCCGCCGGGCTTCGCGACGCCGGAGGCGAGCGGCTGAAAGTGCCGCACATGGGATGGAACCAGGTGTTCCAAACGCAGGTCCATCCCTTGTTCGCCGGCATCGCCGACGGCGAACGTTTCTATTTTGTGCATAGTTACCACTTTGCGCCGGCCGATGCGGGCCTGACGCTGGCGGAAAGTGAATATCCAGAGCGGTTTTCCTGTATTGTCGGTCGTGAGAACATCTTCGCAAGCCAGTTCCACACCGAAAAGAGCCACCGGGCCGGCCTTCAGATGATGAAGAACTTCCTGGCCTGGGACGGCAGTGTTTAACTCACGTTTGATTTAGCACCATGCTGCTGATACCCGCGATAGACCTGAAAGACGGTCAATGCGTACGCCTGAAACAGGGCGTGATGGACGATGCCACCGTTTTCTCCGACGACCCCGTGCAAGTCGCCGCCCATTGGCGCGATCAGGGCGCCCGGCGCCTGCATCTGGTCGACCTCAACGGCGCCTTCGCCGGCAAGCCCAAGAATCTGGCGGTGATCCGCGACATTCTGGGCGAAGTCGGCGATGACATGCCGGTGCAACTGGGCGGCGGCATCCGCGACCTGGACACCATAGAGAAGTACCTGGACATGGGCTTGTCCTACGTGATCATCGGCACCGCCGCGGTCAAGACTCCGGGTTTCCTGCACGACGCCTGCGACGCCTTCCCCGGCCAGGTCATCGTCGGCCTGGACGCCAAGGACGGCATGGTGGCGATTGACGGCTGGGCCAAGATCACCAATCACAAGGTGATCGATCTGGCCAAGCGCTTCCAGGACTACGGCGTCAATTCGGTGATCTACACCGACATCGGCCGCGACGGCATGATGAACGGCGTCAACATCGACGCCACCGTCAAGCTGGCGCAGGCGCTGACCATCCCGGTGATCGCCTCCGGCGGCCTGAGCAATCTCGACGACATCCGCGCGTTGTGCGCGGTGGAGGACGAGGGCGTCGAAGGCGCGATCACCGGCCGCGCGATCTACGAGGGCGGCATCGATTTCGCCGCCGCGCAGACCCTGGCCGACGAATTGTCGGCATAAGCCGACGCCGTTTCCAGAATCACCAAGCCATGCCGGCCCGGGCGCATTGTCCGGGCCGGTCGGCCGTTTGCCGGACTCCTTATGCTTGCCAAACGCATCATCCCCTGTCTGGACGTGACCGCCGGTCGCGTCGTCAAAGGCGTCAACTTCCTGGGTCTGCGCGACGCCGGCGACCCGGTGGAAATCGCCCGCCGCTACAACGAGCAGGGCGCGGACGAACTGACCTTTCTGGACATCACCGCCAGCTCGGACCAGCGCGACATCATCCTGCACGTGATCGAATCGGTGGCGGAGCAGGTGTTCATTCCGCTGACCGTGGGCGGCGGCGTGCGGGAGGTGGCGGACATCCGCCGCCTGCTTAGCGCCGGCGCGGACAAGGTCAGCATCAACACCGCGGCGGTGACCCGGCCGCAGCTGGTAGGCGAGGCGGCCGACCGCTTCGGCAGCCAGTGCGTGGTGGTGGCGGTGGACGCCAAGGCGGTGACGCCGGAGAACGACCGTTGGGAAGTGTTCACCCACGGCGGCCGCACGCGCACCGGCATCGACGCGGTGGCGTGGGCGCGCCAGATGCAGCAGCTGGGGGCCGGCGAAATCCTGCTGACCAGCATGGACCGCGACGGCACCAAGATAGGTTTCAATCTGGAACTGACGCGCGCGGTGTCGGAGGCGGTGGACATCCCGGTGATCGCCTCCGGCGGCGTCGGCACGCTGCAGCACCTGGTGGACGGCGTCAAGCTGGGCAAGGCCGACGCGGTGCTGGCCGCCAGCATTTTCCACTTCGGCGAGCATACGGTGGCGGAGGCCAAGCGGGCGATGCGGGATGCCGGCATCGAAGTGCGTCTGTGAACGGACGCGCGCTGATCAACATTCTTGCCGGCGTCTTAATTTGAGGCGAAGCGGGCGCCGAGCTGAATCATTTGCCGCGCCGCCACTCATAGCCAAGGCGCGCGGCGCAAAGGTGAGCGATGAATTGGTTGGATGAAGTCAAATGGGACGACAAGGGCCTGGTGGCCGCCGTCGCCCAGGACGCCGCCAGCGGCCGGGTGCTGATGGTGGCGTGGATGAACCGCGACAGCCTGGCCCTGACCGCCGAAACCGGCGTCGCCCATTACTGGAGCCGCTCGCGCGGCAAATTGTGGAAGAAGGGCGAGGATTCCGGCCATCTGCAAACCGTCAAGGAACTGAGGCTGGACTGCGACGGCGACGTGGTGGTGATGCAGATCGAGCAGGCCGGCGGCATCGCCTGCCACACCGGCCGCGAGAGCTGCTTCTACCGTCGTTTCGATCCGGCGCGGCAAGACTGGGAAGTGGTGGACGCGGTATTGAAGGACCCGGACGCGATCTACCGCAAGGATTGACTTGCGCGCGGTCAACGCCGCGCGCCGGCTGGCCGTTAGAATGGCAGCCGGCAAGGCGATTGTTATCGTTTTGCCATCGGAACGACATATACTTGCCGGGGTTGCGGCGTAAAGGAATAGCGACATGAGCCAGGATGTGCTGAAAACCATCGCGGACACGCTGGAAGCGCGGCGCGAAGCCAGTTCCCAGTCTTCCTATGTGGCGTCCCTGTTTCACAAGGGCGAGGACGCCATTTTGAAGAAAGTGGCGGAGGAGGCGGCGGAGACGCTGATGGCCTCCAAGGACAAGGACAAGCTGCACTTGGTGCGCGAAGTGGCGGATCTGTGGTTCCACAGCATGGTGTTGCTGACCTATCATGGCCTGCGGCCCGAGGACGTGCTGATGGAGTTGAAGCGGCGCGAGGGTATTTCCGGCCTGGATGAAAAGGCTTCCCGCGCCCCCACCCCTTAAGAGTTAGCGAGAGCGGACAATAATGACAGACTGCATCTTCTGCAAAATCGTGGCCGGACAGATTCCGGCCAATAAAATCTACGAAGACGACGATGTGCTGGCCTTCCACGACATCCGTCCGATCGCTCCGGTGCATTTCATGCTGATTCCCAAGCTGCACGTGGATTCGCTGGCCCATTGCGGCCCCGAGCACGAGGCGGTGCTGGGCAAGATGCTGACCCTGGCGCCCAAGCTGGCGCGCGAACAGGGCCTGGAGGGCGGTTTCAAGACCGGCATCAACACCGGCCGCGGCGGCGGGCAGGAAGTGTTCCACCTGCATGTGCATGTGTTCGGCCACAAAAACTGATTGGCCTATCCGGCCAGGGCGGACGGCCGGGCGGCCTCCGCGGACTAATTCGATTTGATAAGGAAGTGAATCATGGGTTCTTTCAGCATTTGGCACTGGCTGGTGGTATTGCTAATCGTGGTGCTGGTGTTCGGCACCAAGAAACTGCGCAATATCGGCGAGGATCTGGGCGGCGCGGTCAAAGGCTTCAAGGAAGGCATGAACGGCGAGAACGACAAGGCCGCCAAGGACAAGCCGGCTGAAACCGGCCGCATCATCGACGGCGACGCCGACAAGAAATAAGGCGCGGACGGTTCAAGCGTGTTTGAAATCAGCTTTGGCGAAATCCTGTTGATCGGCGTGGTGGCCCTGGTGGTGCTGGGGCCGGAGCGCCTGCCTACGGTGGCGCGCACCCTGGGCGCGCTGGTGGGGCGGGCCCAGCGCTTCGTGGCCACGGTGAAGGCCGACATCCAGCAACAGGCCAACCTGACCGGCCTGAACGAATTGCGGCAGGACATCGAGGACGCGGCGCAGTCGTTCAAAGGCCAGCTCGACTCCGAAGTGCGCGGCGTGCGCGAGGCGATGGAGCAGAACGGCGCCGAACTGCGCGCGCTGGCGGACGAGGCGCGCGCGCCGGTGGGCGAGGCGGTCAACGCCATCCACGGCGGCCTGCAGCCGGATCTGCTGGACCCGCTTCCGGCCGACGTCGAGGCGCAGGCCGAGGCGGCGCCGGTCAAGGACGAGAACCAGCTGGATCTGTTCGACGACCTGCTGCCGGCGAAGCCGGCTCCCCAGCCTGCGGATCCGCCATCGCTGCGCTGAGGTCGGTCGCACCCGGCCGGGCGGGACTGGCGCCCGCTTCGGCCGTTCCTGAATCCATTGGAAATCCCGCGCATGAATGAACAACCCTTGCTCGCGCATCTGATCGAGCTGCGCACCCGCCTGGTGCGGGCGCTGCTCGGCGTCGCGCTGGTGTTTCTCGGCCTGTTCCATTGGTCCGGGGATATCTACCACCTGCTGGCCAAGCCCCTGCTGGACGCGCTGCCGGCGGGAGCGAACATGATAGCCACCGATGTCACCGCGCCCTTCTTCGTGCCGGTCAAGGTGACCATGCTGGTGGCTTTCCTGATCTCGCTGCCCAACACCCTGTACCAGATCTGGGCCTTTGTCGCGCCCGGACTCTATCACCATGAGAAGCGGCTGGTGCTGCCGCTGGTCGTGTCCAGCCTGCTGCTCTTCCTCATCGGCATGGCTTTCGCCTATTTCCTGGTGTTCCCGGTGGTGTTCGGCTTCCTGTCGGCGGTGACGCCGGCCGGGGTCAGCATGATGACCGACATCGACAAATACCTGTCCTTCGTGCTCGGCATGTTCGTGGCCTTCGGCGTCACTTTCGAAGTGCCGGTGGTGGTGATCCTGCTGGTGCGCATGGGCGTGGTGTCGGTGGAAAAACTGCGCCAGGGCCGGCCTTACGTGATTGTCGGCGCCTTCGTGGTGGCCGCCATCGTCACGCCGCCGGACGTGCTGTCGCAAACCCTGCTGGCGGTGCCGCTGTGGCTGCTGTACGAAGCGGGCATCCTAATGGCGGTGTTCCTGGGCCGCAAGAAGGCGCGCCCTTTGCTGGAGGACGGTTCATGAATCGAAACGCCTGGTATTACGGCGCGTCGGCGTCGCTGATCGCGCTGATCCTGCTGTGCCTGGCCTGGGAGCTGTGGCTGGCGCCGCTGCGTCCGGGCGGCTCGCTGCTGGCGCTCAAGGCGGCGGTGCTGCTGCTGCCGCTGCGCGGCATTCTGAGCCAGCGTCTGTACACCTACCAATGGGCCAGCATGTTCATCCTGGCCTACTTCACCGAGGGCGTGATGCGCGGTTGGGCCGATCGCGGTCTGTCGCAGCAACTTGCATGGGGCGAAATCTTCTTAAGCGGACTATTCTTCGTCTGTGTATTGGGCTTTGCCAGAACCTTCAAGTTGTCGCGTCAGCCGCAGTAGACCCCGCGCGCAGCGTAAAGGAAGCCGTCAGCTCATGCTGACGGCTTTTTTTGCGTCCGCCGCGCATGCGGTGAGCAGACTGTGAAACTTGCCGGAGTCATGCGGAGAACGCCGCAAACGGCTTGGTTTACAATCGCGGCGAAACCGCGACTTGATCGGCGGGAATCCAAAAAAATACGGTTTGGTTGGGGAGTGTGTAAATGCGGAATATGACGATTGCGGCCCGGATCACTCTGGGTTTCGCCTTGCTGTTGGTGGCGCTGGCGGTGACCAGCTTGCTGGCGTTCATGGGGCTGGGCAGCATTTCCAGCCGGGTGGAGGATGTCAGCACGCACGAGTTGGCCTTTTACCGGGACGTGGTGGAGTTGCAGCAGCATATGGGCAATCTGCGGCGTTTCGAGAAGGACTATTTCATCAATCTGGGCGACGCGGCCAAGCGCGCCGAGTACGGCGGGAAATGGAGCAAGACCTTGGACGGCGCGCACGCGGCGATCAAGAACGCCGGCACCCACCCGCTGAACGGCGACGCCGCCCAGCAGCTGACCGCGCTGGACGGCCTGCTCAACAGCTACGCCGACGGTTTCAAAGCGGTGGGCGCCAAGGTGGACAAGCAGGAGCTTGCCAGCACCAGCGACGCCAACAAGGCGTTTGGCCAGTACAAGGGCAGCATCCACCAGATGGAAGAGGTCTCGGCCAAACTGGCCAAGGGCGGTTCCGACGCGGTGGCGCGCTTGCGCAGCCAGATCGACGCCTCGGCGGACGCGGTGCGCAGCCAGTTGCTGGCCACGGTGGTGATAGGCCTGCTGGCCAGCCTGGTGGTGTCCTGGTACATCATCCGCTCCATCCGCGTGCCCTTGCTGCAGATGCGGGACTCCGCGCAGCAACTGGCGCAAACCTGCGACCTGAACCTGGAGCTGCCGGACTTCGGCCGCAACGAGCTGGGCAGCGTAGGCGAATCGCTGGCCTCGCTGGTGGGCACCGTGCGCCGGCTGGTGCAGGAGGCCCAGGGCCACGCCACCCAGCTGGCCAGCGCCTCCGGCCAGATGGCGGATGTCAGCTCCCAGGTGTCCGGCGCCGCGGCCAATCAGGCGGAGTCCGCCGCCAGCGGCGCGGCGGCGATCGAGCAGATGTCGGTCAGCATCAATCTGGTGGCGGACAACACCCGCGACGTGGAAGGCCAGGCGCGCCAGACCATGGCGCAGGCGGATCGCGGCAACGGCCTGGCGGAAAAAGCCGCCAGCGAGATCCAGCTGATCGCCAGCGGCATTACCGAAACCTCCACGGTGATGGGGCAGCTCAATCAGCGTTCCAGCGACATCGGCGACATCGTGAGGGTGATCCGCGACATCGCCGAGCAGACCAATCTGTTGGCGCTGAACGCGGCGATCGAGGCGGCGCGCGCCGGCGAGATGGGCCGCGGCTTCGCGGTGGTGGCGGACGAGGTGCGCAAATTGGCCGAACGCACCAGCCAGGCCACCACCGAGATTTCCACCCATATCGAAGGCGTGCAGACCGATACCCAGCGCGCCTACCAAAGCATGCAGCAGGCCAACGCCCGCATCGAGAGCGGGGTCAGCAGCACCTCCAGCGTGGCCGAGTCGCTGCGCGAGATTCATCAGCTGTCGCAGCACTCGGTGGAGCGCATCACCGACATCGCCAACGCGATCAAGGAGCAGAGCCACGCCAGCCTGCTGGTGGCGGGCAATGTCGAGCAGATGGCGCAGATGAACGAGAGCACCGCCAAGGCCTCCGGCCAGGCCAGCCAGCTGTCGCAGGCATTGCAGCAGCTGTCGGTGGATCTGGACGCCAACCTCAGGCGCTTCCGCACCTGAGAATGGGAGGGCATGTCAGCCGGCGATGCCCAGCGCGTCCAGGCTGTTGCGGCGCAAGGCGCGGCGCAGCTCAGGCTCCGGCACGCCGCGCAGTTCGGCCAGCAGCGCGCTGAAGGCGGCCAGATGGGCCGGCTCGTTGGGCCGGTCCTGGGCGAACTCGGGGCGGATGTCCGGCGCGTCGGTTTCCAGCACCAGGCCGGACAGCGGCAGCGTGGCCGCCAGCCGGCGGATGCGCTGCGAGCCGGAATAGCTCATCGCGCCGCCGAAGCCCAGCTTCATGCCCTGGCGCAGCATCGCTTCCGCCTGCTGCGGGCTGCCGTTGAAGGCGTGGGCGATGCCGAGCTCGACGCGCTGCTCGCGCAGGTGCTTGAGCACGCGGTCCACCGAACGGCGCACATGCAGCACCACCGGCAGCGCGTATTTGCGCGCCAGCTTCAGTTGCTCGACGAACAAGGCCTCCTGCCGCGCCGGGTCCAGTTCCGGCAGATAGAAATCCAGGCCGATTTCCCCCACCGCCTCCGGCCGCTGCTCGCGCAGCGCGCGCTCCAATTGCTCCAGATGCTCGTCCAGATGCCGTTCCAGATAGATGGGGTGCAGGCCGAAGCCTATCCAGCAGCCGTGGTCGCGGCGCATCGCCGCCGCCGCGTCGAAGGTGTCGGCGCGCACCGCCGGCACCAGGATCTGGCCGACGCCGGCGGCGCGCGCGCGCTCCAGCACGGCGGCCAGCATGGGCGCCAGTTCCGGCGCGTCCAGATGGCAGTGGGTGTCGATCAGCGCCTCGGGCGCGGGCAGGGCGGGGAAACGGTGCATGGCGGATTCGTCGCGGGCTCAGCCGGCTTCCGGCTGCAATTGCTGCAGCAAGTATAGCCGTTGGTAGATGCCGCCCACGGTCATCAGCTCCTCGTGATTGCCGGTTTCGGCGATCTGGCCGTGGTTGAGCACGATGATGCGGTCGGCGTCGCGGATGGTGGACAGCCGGTGGGCGATGGAGATCAGTGTGATCTGGCCGCGCAACCTCTCCAGCGCCCCTTGCACCAGCTGTTCGGTTTCGCTGTCGATGTGGGAGGTGGCTTCGTCCAGCAGCAGGATGCGCGGCCGGCCCGCCAGCGCGCGGGCGATGGCGATCAGCTGCTTCTGGCCGCTGGACAGCCGCGAGCCGCTTTCGCCCATATCGGTGTCGTAACCCTGTTCCAGCGCCAGGATCAAGTCGTGAGCGCCGGCGGCGCGCGCGGCGTCCTCGATCTGCTGTTGCGACAGCGGACGGCCCATGGCGATGTTGTCGCGGGCGCTGGCCGCCAGCAGGAAGGGTTCCTGCGGCACCAGGCCGACGCCGTCGCGGAAGGCCGCGTCGTCGAAGGCGTCCAGCGGCTGTTCGTCGATCAGGATCTCGCCGCTCTGCGGCGCGTAGAAGCGCAGCAGCAGCGACAGCAAGGTGGATTTGCCGCTGCCGGTGTGGCCGACGATGCCGATGAAGCCGCCGGCCGGAATCTCCAGCGACAGATCGGGCAAGACCGGCCGCTCCGGCTGATAGCCGAAGCTCACCCGGCGGAAGCTGACCGCGCCCTGGCCGATGCGGCCGCGGCCCTGGCCGGCCGCCGCGGCCGGTTCCTGCAGCAGCGCGTCCACCCGCGCCGCCGCCACCACCGCCTGTTGCAGCTGGCTGAACTGCATGGTGATCTGGATCAGCGGGTCCACCATGCGGCCGATATAGCTGATGAAGGCGTAGAGCACGCCGATCTGCAGCGCGCCCAGCGGCCGCTGGCTGAAGCTGTAGATCACCCCGGCCAGCAGCAGCACCTTCAGCAGATCCAGCGCCGGACGCAGCAGCCAGGCGTTGGCGCTCAGCTCCGCGATCCGCGCCCGGTAGTAGTTGCGGTTGGCCTGGTCGAAACGCGCGGCGAAGCGGCCGGTGGCGTTGGCGGCTTGCAGCACGCTCATGCCGGAGATGGATTCGGCCATTTGGGCGTTGATGTCGCTGCGCAACGCGCGGGCGCGGGTCACCGACGGCGCGCTCCAGCGCTGGTACAGCCAGACGATGGCCAGCATCGCCGGCAGCAGCAGTGCCGCCAGCAGCATCAGCCGCCAGTCCAGCCAGGCCATCGCCGCCATCACGCCGATGACCACGATGCTGCTGTCCAGCATCACGAACAGCACCTGCACGTACAAGGCCTTCACCGATTCGGTGTCGTTGGTGACGCGGCTGACCAGCTGGCCGGTGATCGCCTTGTCGAAAAAGGCCATCGGCAGCCGGATCACGTGGCGGTAAACCTGTTCGCGCAGTCTTTGCACCGAGCGCATCGCCACGCCGGACAGGCGCACCAGCTGCAGATAGCGCAGGCTGGAGGCGGCGTAGCCGGCCAGCAGACAGGCGAGCAGCAACAGGCCCATTTCCAGCCACTGCGGCGCGCGCGGCAGCAGGTAGCGGTCGATGAACACCTTGCCCAGCAGCGGCGACAGCGCCTCCATCAGCGCGGCGGCGATCAGCCACAGCGTGCCCCACAGCACATGACGGTTTTCCGGCGCGGCGGACTGGCGCAGCAGGGCCACCGCCCGCTTGCGGTTGATCGCGGACTGATCAGATTTCATCCAGGCTGGCCTCCAGTTGTTGATAGCGCCATTGGCTGGCGTACCAGCCGTTCAATTGCAGCAGCGCCTCGTGGCTGCCGGCTTCGGCGATGCCGCCGTGCTGCAGCACGATGATGTGGTCGGCGTCGGCCACCGCGGACAGCCGGTGGCTGGCGATGATCACGCTGCGGCCGCGGCGCGCCTCGCGCAGATGTTGCAGGATCTGGGTCTCGGTCTGGGTGTCCACCGCGGACAAGGCGTCGTCCAGCAGCAGCAGCGGCGCGTCCGCCAGCAGCGCGCGGGCGATGGCCAGGCGCTGGCGCTGGCCGCCGGACAAGGCCACGCCTTTCTCGCCCACCGGGGTGGCGTAGCCCTGGGCCAGGCGCAGAATGTCCTCGTGCACCGCCGCCAGCCGCGCCACGCGCTCGATGTCGCGTTCGGCGGCGTCCGGGCGCGTCAGCGCGATATTGTCGGCCACCGAGGCCGAGAACAAAAAGGATTCCTGCGGCACCCAGCTGATCGCCGCGCGCAAGGCGTCCATCTTGTATTCCTCCAGCGGCACGCCGTTCCAGCTGACGCTGCCGGCCGGCAGCGGATACTGGCGCAGCAGCAGTCGCAGCAGCGTGGACTTGCCGCTGCCGGTGGGGCCGACGATGCCCAGGGTCTGGCCGCGGCCCAGGCGCAGCTCGATCGCGCGCAGCGCCGGCGTGGTCTGGCCCGGGTAGGTGAAGTCCAGGCCGTGCCAGCGCAGTTCGCCGGCCGGCTCCGTGGCGTCGGCGCCGCTATCGTCCACGGATTCGGGCGCGCTCAGCACCGGCTCCAGCCGGTTCCAGCCAGCGCGGCCGCGCTCCAGCAGCGACAGCACCCAGCCGGCGGCGAACATCGGCCAGATCAATTGGCCCAGATACATGCTGAAGCTGGTCAGCGCGCCTATGGTCAGCTGCTGCTGCCACACCAGATAGCCGCCGACGCCCAGCGTGGCCGCCGCCGCGGTGCTCAGGGTCAGCCCCACCACCGGCTCGAACGCCGCCTCCCAGCGTTGCGCCTCCAGGCTGTTGTTGGAGGCGGAGGCGGCCAGGCCGGCCATTTCGCGGCTGTTGCGTTCCTCCAGGCCCAAGGTGCGCAGCGTGCGCACCCCGCTCAGCGTTTCCTGCACATGGTCGTTGAGCCGGCTGAAGCTTTGCAGCGAGCCAGCCCAGGCCTGATGCACGCGGCGGGTGATGCGCCAGAAGGCGAAGGCCATCAGCGGGAAGGGCAGCAGCGCGGCGGCGGCCAGCCGCCAGTCTATGCCCAGGGTCATCATCGCCAGCACCATCACCAGGGTCAGGCTGCCGTCGAAGCCGGCCAGCATCGCCTCGCCGGCGGCCATTTCCACCGCGTCGATGTCGTTGGTGGCGCGCGCCATCAGGTCGCCGGTGCGCTGATGATGGTAGAAGCCCGGCCCCTGGCGGCTCAGCCGCTGATACAGCTGGGTGCGTAATTCCACGCCCAGTTGGTAGGCGGCGGCGAACAGTTGCAGCCGCCAGCCGGCGCGCAGCAGATAGATGACCACGCCGAACAGCAGCAGCCAGCCCAGTTCGCGCAGCAGCTGCGGGCCGCCGAGCTCCCCCTTGGCCAGCAAGTCGACGATTTCCCCAATCTGGCGCGGAATCAGCACGGTGAGCACCGCCACGGCGGCCAGCATCAGCGCCGCGCGCAGGTAATAGGGCCAATGACGGAGGACGAAGCCGCGCAGCAGCGCGGACAGGCTGACGCCGGGGGCGAGATCGGACGGGCGTGGCATGGTGGGGGCGGGCTATCCGGATTGGGTATCGAGCAGAACATTCTAAGCCGAATCCGATGGCGGCGTCAGCGCTGTTTTCTATCCGCCGCGCTGCGCGGCAACAGCCATTTCGCCATGGGCATGCGCCGCGCGCGCAGCCGTTTCCGCCGCGGTTTAAGCCTTGTCCCGCGCTTGCGCGCGGGCCGGCCGCCGCCGCTCAGGCCGGGCGCGGGGCTCGGCCTGAGAGGTGGGGCTTAAGTCGTTTGCGCAGCCGGGGTCAGCCGCGGTTTGCGCACCTTGTGGAACAACACGACCAGCAACAGCAGGAAGGGCAGGCCGAAGACTAGGGTCAGCCGGAACACTTCGGTGAAGGCGGTGGTGATCATGATCGCCAGCATCAAGCCCAGCCCGGTCAGCGTGCTGTAGGGAAACAGGCGCATCTTGAACGGCAGCGCCAGCCCGCCGGCCTGGTCGTGGTGACGGCGGAAGCGCAGATGGGTGTAGAAGATCATCAGCCAGGTGAACATGGCGCCGAACATCGACAGCGAAATCATCAGCGTGAACGCCTGTTGCGGAAACAACACGTAGAGCACCGCCGCCAGCGCGATACCGCTGGTGGACAGCAAGAGCGCGTTGACCGGGATGCCGCGCGGGTTCAGCTTGCCCAGCGAGACCGGCGCGTCGCCGGCGCGCGACAGGCTGAACATCATGCGGGTGGTGATGTAGAGCTGGCTGTTCATCGCCGACAGCGCGGCCACCACCACCACGAAGTTGAGGATGCCGGCGGCGTAGGGAATGTTCAGCACCTGCATCACGGTGACGAAGGGGCTGTTGCCGGCGCCGATGCGGCTCCAGGGCACGATGGCGATGATCAGGCTCAAGGACAGCAGGTAGAACACCACCAGCCGTGCGATGGTGGCGCGGAAAGCCTGGCGCACCGCCTGTTCCGGGTTTTCCGCCTCGCCGGCGGCCACCGCGATCATCTCCACGCTCAGATAGCTGAAGATGGAGATCACCACCGCCACCCACATGCCCCAGACGCCGTTGGGGAAAAAGCCGCCGTCGGCGCTGAAGTTGCGCGCGCCGTAAGCCGGATCGCCGCTGCCCCACACCAGGTAGCAGCCCATCAAGATGAAGGCGACGATGGCGAAGATCTTGATGGAGGAGAACCAGTACTCCACGGTGCCGAAGGCCTTGACATTGGTGGCGTTGACGCCGATCAGCGCGCTGGAGAACAGCAGGATCCAGATCCAGGGCGGCGTGTCGGGAAACCAGTAGCGCATGTATTCGGCCACCGCGGTGATCTCGGTGCCCACCGCCATCACCACGCTGACCCAATAGCAGTAGCGCACCAGGAAGCCGGCCAGCGGGCTGATGTAGTGCTCGGCGTAGGCGCCGAAGGAGCCGGAGGTGGCGTGCGCCACCGTCATCTCCGCCAGGCAGCCCATCAGCAACAGGGTGATCAGGCCGCCGATGGCGTAACTGAGCACCACGCTGGGGCCGGCGAAGCCGATGGCGAACTTGCTGCCGAGAAACAGGCCGGTGCCGATGGCGCCGCCTATGGCGATCATGCTCATCTGTCCGGCGGTCAGCCTGCGTTGCAGGCCTTGTTCCCGGTCCTTGATGTCCTGGAAGCTGCTCATGGTGTTTCTCCTCTGTAGATGGCGCTGTGTGCGGGATCTGACGTCCCTTGCGCTGTAGAGCCGCCGCGCGGCTAGGCCGCGCGCCATGCGGGGTTGAGTGTCTGTTTAAAGCCTCGCGAGCAAGAGCGAGACAAGGCGAAAACGGCTGAAGAAGCGGAATGTACAGGTGGTACATGAGCATTCTGAAGCCGTTTTTAACGCCGTATCGCCGAAGCGCAGCAGGCTTTGAACGGCACTCAGGTCACCGCGCCGCGGCGGTGGAACTCCGGCTTGTCCCAACTGCCGCTGTCCAGGATTTCGCGCAGGATCTCCACCGCGTCCCAGATGTCGGCGTGGCTCAGATAGAGCGGGGTGACGCCGAAGCGCAGCACTTCCGGCTCGCGGTAGTCGCCGACGACGCCGTTGGCGATCAGTGCCTGCATCACCGCGAAGCCCTGCGGGTGGCGGAAGCTGACATGGCTGCCGCGGCGCGCGTGCTCGCGCGGGGTGATCAGGGTCAGCGGGTGGCCGCCGCAGCGCTGTTCCACCAGTTCGATGAACAGATCGGTCAAGGCCAGCGATTTGGCGCGCAGCTGTTGCGGGTCCACCTGCCGCGCCACCTCCAGCCCGCACTCCACCAGGGCCAGCGACACGATGGGCTGGGTGCCGCACAGGAAGCGGCGGATGCCTTGGGCCGGCGCGTAGTCGGCGGCCATCTCGAAGGGCTTGGCATGGCCCCACCAGCCGGACAAGGGCTGCCAGAAAGCGTTTTGGTGGCGCGGAGCCACCCAGATGAAGGCCGGCGATCCCGGGCCGCCGTTCAGGTATTTGTAAGTGCAGCCCACGGCGAAGTCGGCGTCCGCGCCGTTCAGGTCCACCTGCAGCGCGCCGGCCGAGTGCGCCAGGTCCCAGATCGCCAGCGCGCCGCGTTGATGGGCGGCGCGGGTGACCGCGGCCATATCGTACAAATAGCCGGTGCGGTAATTGACGTGGGACAGCAGCAGCACCGCCACCTCGTCGTCCAGCGCCTGTTCCAGCGGCAGCGCCTCGTCGATCAGGCGCAGCTCGTAGCCCTGCTGCAGGAATTCGATCATGCCCTGGATCATGTAGAGATCGGTGGGGAAGTTGTCGCGCTCGGACAGGATCACCTTGCGCTCCGGATGCGCCTGCCGCTGGATGCGCAAGGCCGCAGCCAGCGCCTTGAACAGATTGAGCGAGGTGGTGTCGGTGACCACGGTTTCGCCGGGGCCGGCGCCCAAGAGCGGCGCCAGCTTGTCGCCCAGCCGAGACGGCAGTTCGAACCAGCCGGCGGTGTTCCAGCTGCGGATCAGATCATGGCCCCATTCGCGGGTGATCACCTGCTGGCTGCGCTCCAGCGCGCCCTTGGGCAATACGCCCAGCGAGTTGCCGTCCAGGTAAATGGTATTGGCCGGCAGCTCGAAGCGCTGGCGGAAGCCGGCCAGCGGATCTTGCTGGTCGGCGGCGAGACAAGTTTCGCGAGTGTGTTTCATGGCGGGTCCTACACGAGGGGGGTGGAAACGGGCAAGGGTCGCAGCACGGCGCGCACCGGGCTGGCGTCCAGGTCCATCAACTTCAGCGGCAGCGCGATCAATTCGTAGTCGCCCTCCGCCGCATGGTCCAGCAGCAGCTGTTCCAGAATGGCCATGCGCTGACGCGCGGTGGCGTGGTGAGCGTCCATGGTCTTGCTGTCCATCGGGTCCAGCGAGGCGGTGTCGACGCCGATCAGCCGCACGCCCTGGCCGCCCAGCCAGTCGATGGCGGCGGCCTCCACGCCGGGGAAGTCCGCGTCCCAGGCTTCCAGCGGGTAGCGCTCGTAGCTGCGGATCAACAAGCGCGGCGGCAGCGCGCCGGGCAGGGCGGCGAGCCGGGCCTGGATCTGCGTCAGCCGGATCAGCGGGCCGGGGGCCAGGCAATGGATCAGCCGGCAGGGCCCCAGATAGGCGTCCAGCGCCACCTGGCCTATGCCCTGGCCGGCGGCCTGGAAGTGGGCGGGCGCGTCGGCGTGGGCGCCGCTGTGCGGCGACAGCGTCAGCCGCGCCACATTGACCGGACAGTGGGCGTCCAGTTGCCAGGCCGGGCTGGCCTTGAAGTCGGTGTCGCCGGGCCAGACCGGCAGGCCGGCGCGCAGCGGGGGGCTGATGTCAAGCAACATGGAGCGGCTCCAGGGAGGGAAATCTTGGAATCATGCTAGCACCAAGGCCTGCGCCAGAAATTGCAAGTTGGTGTTGCTAATGGCATGCTTTTCGCAGGAACTGCAGCGGAACGGATAGATGACGATGGGAAATTGCAAATGCAACTCGACGCGATAGATTGCCGGATTCTTTCCGCATTGCAGCACAACGCCAGGCTCAGCAATCAGGACCTGGCCGACCAAGTGGCTCTGTCCCCGTCCGCCTGTTTGCGGCGGGTGCGCGCGCTGGAAAGCCAGGGCCTGATCCGCGGTTATCACGCGCAGCTGGACCCGGGTCTGCTGGGTTATGAATTGGAGGCCATCGTGCACGTGACGCTGGATCGGGCGCGCGAAGACTGGCACGAAGACTTCATCGAGCGCATCCGGCAGTTCGAGGAGATCGCCGCCGCCTACATCGTCGCCGGTCCCAGCAACTATGTGTTGCACGTCCGTTGCCGCAACCTGGCCGCCTTCAGCGGCTTCATCGTGGAGCGGCTGAACCGCATTCCCGGCATGCGCGACATCTGCTCCTATATTGTGATGCGCACGCTCAAGGATCAGCGCTGGCAGGTGCCGCTGGGCGGTAAATAGCCGCGTGCCTGGTGGGGGCGGCGCGTAGAGGGTCTTGGTATAATTACCGTTGTTAATGAGAATCATTAGCATTAACTTCGGCGCTCCTACCCAAAGCACCCCCCACCCATATCATGAAATATCGGAGTCTTTCCGCCTGCCTATTGCTGTCGGCGGCCTATCCGCAAACCCTGCTGGCCGCCGAGGACACGCCGCCGCAGC
The DNA here is from genome assembly GCF_016937655.1 of Chromobacterium alkanivorans. Taxonomy (GTDB): domain Bacteria; phylum Pseudomonadota; class Gammaproteobacteria; order Burkholderiales; family Chromobacteriaceae; genus Chromobacterium; species Chromobacterium alkanivorans. Next base: position 140,317 of record NZ_JAFHKL010000001.1, read on the forward strand.
TTGAAAAAATCAGGGTCACCGCCGAGCGCAAGGTCAAGCCCGCCGGCGCTTCCGCGCTGGACGCGGACCAATTGCGTCGCGGGCGCGGCACCGGCAACGCCGACATCTTCTCCGCCCTGCCCAGCGTGCAGGCCAATAATATCCGCAACGAGGCCGGCGCCATCGACCTGGGCATCCGCGGCCTGCAGGGCGAAGGCCGGGTGCCGGTGGTGATTGACGGCAGCCTGCAGTCCACCCACACCGCTCGCGGCTACCAGGGCACCAGCGACCGAACCTATATCGATTCGGACCTGATCACCAAGGTCAGCGTGGAAGAGGGGGCCAGCAACGGCGCCTTCTCCAGCGGCGCGATCGGCGGCCTGGTGCAGATCCGGACTCTGGGAGTGGAGGACGTGCTGCGCCCCGGCAAGGATTTCGGCGTGTTGCTCAAGGGCAGCGCCTACAACAACAACAAGACGCCCCGGGTGCCGGACGGTGAGCGCGACCAAGCGTATTACCAATTGAACAACGGTCTCAGCCCGCGCACCTTTAACAACGGCTCCGCCACGCTGGCGCTGGCCTACCGGCAGCCGGGATTCGACGCCTTGCTGGCCTACAGCAAGCGACGCACCGGCAATTACTTCGCCGGCAGCCACGGCTTCGACGGCTACCCGGAAGCCGTGGTGTCGCGCGGCCAGGAAGTGGTGAACACCAGTTACGAGAGCGATTCGCTGCTGGCCAAGCTGGGTTTCGCGTTGGACGACGCGCAGCGCTTGAAGCTGATCTTCCGCCGCCACCGTCAGCAAGCCGGCGAACTGTTGGCCGCCTACTGGTACAAGAACTCCAACGACAAGAACTTCAACGAGTTGCCGCCGGGCGTGGAATCGATGCCGCAATGGGCGCTGGGCAGCGCCGTCGTGCACGCCTACAGCGCCCAATACACTTTCACCCCCAGCGACAACAGGCTGATCGATCTGAACCTGGGGGTGTGGGCCACCGAGGCGGATCTGGACCAGCACAACGGCTTGTGGGCCGGCCGCCCCGGCGCCTCTTACGGCGACCAGTACATGCATGCCTACAACAACAAGCGCCACGGTTTCAATCTGCTCAACCGTTCGGAACTGGAGGCGCTGCCCCTGAGCCTGAGCTACGGCCTGGCCGTCCAGCAAGAGCGCACCCAGCCCACCAGCCGCTACACCGAGCAGCCGCGGCCGCTGGTGGCGTCGCGCAACGGCGTGCGCAACGAACGCAGCCTGTTCGCCAACGCCGTGCTGTCCTATCCCTGGGCCCGCTTCACTTTGGGCACGAATCTGCACGGTTCGACCACGCGCGACTACGCGACCAATCTGGAAGCGGATTACGCGCCCAAGCTGGACCTGACCGGGCAGATCGACGTCCACCTGGCCAAGTGGCTGGATGTTTACGCCAAGGGCGGCCGCGCCTACCGCATGCCCAGCCTGTACGAAACCACCACCTCGTCCGAGGTGTTCAGCTACAACCCGTACAATCCGCTGCGGCCGGAGCGTTCGCTGAACCTGGAGCTGGGGCTGCGCGCCGGCTTTGAGGATGTCTTCGTTGCCAAGGAGAAAATAGGTTTCAAGGCCAGCTATTTTGACAATCAGGTGCGGGATTACATTTCCAGCGCCTGGCTGGAGTCAACACCGGGCATGCCGTGGTGGAAAGGGAATCTGACCTTCCTCAACTACGATAAGGTGGAATTGCGCGGCTACGAATTCGGTTTCAACTACCGCAACCCCTCCTTCTTTGTGGATGCCGCAGCCACCCTGTATCTGGAGCCTGAGGTGTGCTCGGCCAGCCAGGCTAGCCGACGCAAGGCCTCAAACTGCAATGACAACGGTTTCGAATGGAGCTTGATCCCTACCCGCATTCCACCGCGAAGCCAATACGTGATCAGCGCCGGCAAGTATCTGCTGGACGGAGATCTGACCGTGGGCGGACGGTGGCGCTACCATTCTGCCAAGACCAATCCAGCGGGCTGGTTGCAAGGCACCGGCGCGCGACCGGTGCTGGAACTGGCGTCCGAACGGCTGGTGGACCTGTTCATCGAATACCGGCTGAACAAGCAGGTCAATCTGAATTTCAATGTGGACAACCTGACCAACCGCTATGCGGTGGACCCCGGCTCGGTGATCAGCATGCCTATTCCGGGCCGGACCATCAGGATGGGGATGGAAGCGCGCTTCTGAGAACCAGTTCAAAGCCTGCTGCGCTTCAGCGATACGGCGTTGAAACCCACTTCGAGATGCTCATGTACCACCTGTACATTCCGCTTTCTCAGCGGTTTTCGCCTTGTCTCGCTCTTGCTCGCGAGACTTTGAACAGGCTCTGAGCCGCCGGCCGCGTGTTTTTTACCGCGGCCGGCGGGAATCTGCGCGCCGGCCGCTGGTCTGTAGACACTATGAGCCGCGGACGCGGCCGTTCGATTCAGGGGGATTAAGAATGAGCATAAAAGCGAAACTGGCGCTGGGCGTCGCGGTATTGGCTTTGGGCGCGTGGTTTTACGCGACCCCGTATCTGGCGCTGCGCGGCATGCAGCAGGCCTTGGACGCGCGCGACGCGGCCAAATTGTCCGGTTATGTGGACTATCCGGCGCTGCGCAACAGCCTGAAAGAGGCCGTTGCGCCCAAGGCGGTGCTGGAATTGAACCAATCCAAGGACAAGAACCCGTTGGCGGCGATGGGCGCCGCCATTGCCGACGCGGTGATCGCGCCGGTGGTGGACGCGATGGTGACGCCGGAAAGCCTGGCCTTGATGATGCGGGGGATCAAGCCTCAGCCGGGCTTGCCGCAGAGCGGCGCCGACGAGCCGGCGGCCGGCGGCGGCGAAGCGTCGGGAGAGCCGCGCGCCGGCGTCGACACGGCGATGGGCTACGAAGCCGTAGACCGCTTCGTGGTGACGGTGAAACGCAAGGACAAAACCGAACAGCCCCTGGGTTTGATCTTCAAGCGCGACGGCTGGTTCGGCTGGAAACTGGCGGCGGTGCGCTTCGCCGAATGAGGGGCGAGAGCGAGGCCGCGTAGCGCATCCGGGGCCAGGCGAGGCTTCGGCCTTGCCGGGCGACGGGCAACAAAAAACCCGCAGAGCTTGCGCTGTGCGGGGTTTTTGGGGTTTCGGCCTGCCAAGTCGCTGGTGCCCAGAGTCGGACTCGAACCGACACACCTTGCGGCGGGGGATTTTGAATCCCCTGCGTCTACCAATTTCGCCATCCGGGCGTCTTCGGCATTCCGAGAAAACGAATGATAGCGACAGCAAATCGCTTTGTAAATCCTTTTTTCCTGGCGCTTGGCCGCGGCTCAACCCTGTTTCAGCTTGAGCGCGAGGTCGTAGAGCTGCTTGCGGTTGCCGTCGCAGATCTGCGCGGCCAGCGAGGCCGCCTGCTTGGTGGGCAGTTCCGCCGCCAGCAGCTTGAGCACGCGCACGGTGTCTTCCGGCACCGCGTCGTCGGCGTCCTCGCGCGCCGGCGCGGCGTCCAGAATCAGCACGATCTCGCCGCGTTGCTGGTTGGAATCGGACTCCACCCACGCCAGCATCTCCCCGGCGGGCAGATTGCGGAAGGTTTCGAAGGTCTTGGTCAGTTCGCGCGCCAGCAGCAGGCGGCGTTCCTCGCCCAGCTCCGCGACAATGTCGCGCAGGGTATCGACGATGCGATGCGGCGCCTCGTAGCACACGGTCAGATGCGGCGCGGACAGCCATTGGCGCAGCGTCTTGCGGCGCTCGCCGCTCTTGGGCGGCAGGAAGCCGTGGAACAGGAAGGACGGCGCGGTCAGTCCGCTGGCGGACAGGGCGGCGATCACCGCGCTGGAGCCGGGCACCGGCCGCACCGGCAAGCCGGCGGCGCGCACCGCCTCCGCCAGCCGCGCGCCGGGATCGGACACCGCCGGGGTGCCGGCGTCGGACACCTGCACCACGATCTGGTCTTCGGACAGCCAGCGCACCACTTGCTCGGCCATGCCGCGCTCATTGTGCTCGCGCAGGCTGACCAGGCGTTTGACGTGGATGCCGTAGGCGGACAACAGTTGTCCGGTGACGCGGGTGTCTTCGGCGCAGACCACGTCGGCGGCGCTGAAAGCCGCCAAGGCGCGGGCGCTGATGTCGGCCAGGTTTCCAATGGGCGTGGCCACCACATATAATGTGCCGCGACAGAAACTTTCCCTGGCTGATTCAAGCAGATGAGCGAACGAAGTATGCAAAGACTGACTCCGCTGTTGGTTGGCGTCTTGATGACTTGGTTGACGCCGACAATGGCGCAAACCCCGGACTATATCATCCAAAGCAATACCGCGCCGCTCAAGTTGCTGGGCCAGCCGGCGCCGAAACCGGCGGCGCCGGCGGCCGCGCCGCGAGACGCCAGCGCGACGGCGGCGAAGCCGCAGCCGGCCGGCGGCCGTCTGCGCGTCGGCCTCTTGCTGCCCACCGGCTCCGCCACCCTGGGCGAAGCCGCCGCGGTGGTGCGCAGCGGGGTGGAGGCGGCGGCGAGCGTGGATCAGAACGCCGAGCTGGTGCCCATAGCGGCCTCCGAGGACACCGCCGTGGCCGGCTACAAGCAGGCCCTGGCCAGCGGAGTCAATGTGGTGATAGGGCCGCTGTCGCGCGGGGCCATCGCCGCGGTGGCGCCCGCGGTCACCGTGCCCACACTGGCCTTGAACTCGATAGGCCGCGAAGTGCCGGCCAATCCCAAACTGTTTTCATTGTCCCTGATCGTCGAGGGCGAGGCGCGGCAGGTGGCGCGCCTGATGCACGAAGACGGCCGGGCCAACCCCTTGCTGTTGTTCGGCGCGGACAGCCTGTCCCAGCGGCTGCGCCAGGCCTTCATCGACGAATGGCGGGTGCTGAGCCGCGGCAAGTCTCCGCTGGCGCTGGAAGCGAAGCCGGACGGCCTACCGGCGATTCTGCAGGCGGCGGCCGGCGCCGACGCGGTATTCATGGCGCTGGACGCTCACGAGGCCGGCATCGTCAAGGCCGCGCTGGCGCCGGAGCTGCCGGTGTACGGCACCTCCCAGCTCAACGGCCGCGGCAGCGCGGTGGCGCTGGCCGGCGTGAGAGTGATAGACATGCCCTGGTTCCTGATGCCGGAGCACCCGGCGGTGAAGCGTTATCCGCGGCCTGCGGCGGCGCTGACGACGCAGACCGAGCGCCTGTACGCGCTGGGCGTGGACGCCTGGCGGCTGGCGGTGCTGCTGGCCGGCGCGCGGCAACCGACCGGGCTGAGGCTGGACGGCGTCACCGGCGATTTGAGGCTGGGACGCGACCGCCTGTTCGAGCGCCAGTTGCCGATGGCGGTGTTGAGCGTGGAGCAGCCGTAGTGAACCCGCAGGGCCGGCTCGCCGAAGACAAGGCGCTGGCCTGGCTGCTGCAGCGGGGCCTGACGCTGGTGGAGCGCAACTGGTCCTGCCGCGGCGGCGAAATTGATCTGATCATGCGCGATGGGCGCTATTGGGTGTTCATCGAAGTGCGCCATCGCGCCAGCGCGGCCTTCGGCGGCGCGGCCGCCAGCATAGGCGCGGCCAAGCAAAGGAAACTCATGCTGGCCGCCGAGGTCTATCTGTCCCAAAAGGGAATAGACGCGCCATGCCGTTTTGACGCGGTGTTGACCGTGGGCGGGGCGGAGCCGCAGTGGTTGCAGAATATTTTCATGTAGTGTTGAAAGATAAGGATGTCCCATGGATTTGATTGACCGCGTCAGCGGGCATTTCCTGGAAAGCATCGCCGTCAAGCAGGAGGCGATGGAATTGCTGTCGCCGGCGATAGCCGCGGCGGCGGAACAGATGGTGGCTTGCCTGATGAACGAAGGCAAGATTCTGGCTTGCGGCAACGGCGGTTCGGCGGCGGACGCGCAAAACTTCGCCGCGGAAATGGTGGGGCGCTTCGAGAAGGAGCGTCCGGGCTTGGCAGCGCTGTCGCTGGCCACCGACGGCTCGGCCCTGACCGCGATCGGCAACAATTACGATTTCGACATGGTGTTTTCCAAGCAGGTCAGGGCCCTGGGCCACACCAACGACCTGTTGTTGGCGATTTCGGCGTCCGGCAATTCCGCCAACGTGATCGAGGCCATTTACGCGGCGCATGAGCGCGGCATGAGCGTGATCGCCTTGACCGGCATGGACGGCGGCAAGGTGGCCGAGATCCTGTCGCCGGAAGACATTCAGTTGATCGTGCCGGCGATGCGCAGCTGCCGGATTCAGGAAGTGCATACCCTGGTGGTCCACGCCCTGTGCGACACCATAGATTACATGCTGTTGGGAGGTGAATGATGAAGCGTCGCGTATTCGCGGTATTGTTGGCTGCTGGCTTCAGCAGCGCTCTGAGCGGTTGTTTCGGCGTAGTGGCGGCGGGCGCGGCCGGCGGCGCGCTGGTGGCCACCGATCGCCGCACTAGCGGCGCCTATGTGGACGATCAGGGCATCGAGCTGAAAGCCGCCGACCAGATCGGCAAGCAGCTGCCGTCCGCCCATGTCAACACCACCAGCTTCAACCGCGCGGTGCTGTTGACCGGAGAAGTGCCCAGCGAGCAGGCGCGCCAGCAGGCGGAACTGACCGCGCGCGGCATCCCCAATGTGCGCCGCGTGTTCAACTACACCGTGGTGGCGCCGTCGTCCGGCTTCTCCGAGCGCAGCAGCGACACCTGGGTGACCAGCAAGGCGCGCACCCGGCTGCTGGACGGCAAGGGCTACAACCCGAACAACGTCAAGGTGGTGACCGAGCGCGGCGTGGTCTACATGCTGGGCATGGTGACCCAGGCCGAAGGCGCGGCCGCGGCCAAGGTGGTCAGCGAGACCTCCGGCGTGCAGAAAGTGGTGACCTTGTTCGAATACATCAACGACATCGCGCAGTGACGCGGATGTCCCGCGACGACAAGCCCGGCTTTGGCCGGGCTTTTTCATTGTCCGGCGGCGCGAATACGGAAAATCTCCGGTTTTTTTAAGAAAAATCCTATGTCCGCTGGCCGGCGGTTCTGCTGGAATCTGCCTTGCTGCCGAAACCCCGTGTTTCGGCGCATTTCTGACGCCCGGCCGTAGCCGGGCGGTACCGGCAACGCAGTTGGCAAGACGGGCGAGGACGCGGCTTTATGAACCAGGCGGGCAAGATATCGACGGAGGCGCGGGAGCGCATCATTGCGGCGGCGGCGGAACTGTACGAGAAGTCCGGCCGCAAGCGGCATCCCTCCGTCGACCAGGTCCGTCAGCTGGCGGGCGTGGACATGGACGCCGCCAGCGTGGTGCTCAAAGACTGGCGACGGGTGCAGCCGGCGATGGCGGCGGCCTTGGACGGCGAGGTGCCGGAAGGCGTCAGCCAGGCGGGGTTGGCCGCGCTGGAGGCGATCTGGACGCAAGCCAAGGCCTTGGCCAACGACAGCTTGAGCGCCGCCCAGGCCGCCTGGGAGCGCGAGCGGGCCGAACTGGACCAGCTGCGCGCCGAGCTGGCCGGCGCTTTCGAACGCCAGGCGGCGGAGCTGGACGCCACCCGCCGCCAGCTGTCGGCCTCGCTGGCCTTGACCGCGCAGCAGGCGCAGGACCTGGCGGTGGCGCAGCCGCAGGCGGAAGCGTTCCGCGAGCGCATGGACAAGGCCGAGGTTCGCGTCGGCGAACTGGAGCGGGAGCTGTCCGAGGCGAAAAGCGAGCTGCTGCGGGCTCAGAACGAGTTGCGGCTGAGCGCCGCCGACGGCCGGGCGGCGGAAACGGCGCTGGCCAAACTGCGCGGCGAATTGCTGCAATCCGGCGCCAGCGCCGCGATGAAGGCGGAAGTGGCCAGGATCAAGACGCCGCCCAAGCCAGTGGTCGCGCCGCAGGCCGGCGAGGAGCCGTCCTTGACGGCCGCCTACACGCCGCAGCCGGCCGCCGAGGACATTCTGAAGTTTCGTTGACGCCTGCGGCCGCCGTCAGTGCTGGGGAATCAGCACGTCGGCGCACAGCACGTGCATGATTTCGTCGATTTCTATCGCCATCGAGATGGTTACGCAGGAGCGGGTGTCGGTCATCGACAGATAAGGCTCGCTCATATACAGCACGCCGGGTTGATCCACCGCGTGCTGGAAGTAGCTGCGCCGCGACCAGACCGCGCCGGTGGTGTCCACCAGCGGCGCGAACTTGGGGTTGGCGGCGGCCAGCGGCTGGCGGCTGTTCAGGTTGCGGCCGATCTGGCGTCCGGCGCTGTCCAGCAGGAAGCAGCGCACCACGTCCGGCAGCGCCAGCATCGGCTTGGCGGCCAGGTCGAACGGCGTGCCCTGCATCAGCGAGATGGCGCTTTGCACGAAGGATTGCCGCGCCAACTCGATCTGGCGCCGGGTCAGTTTGCGCTTCAGCAGCTCGCGCGCCATCAGTTCGTCCCAGCGTTCGTCGATGCGGGGAGTGATGATGTGGTCCTGGTCCGGCTGATCGCTGGGGTGGGCGACGAAATAACCCTGCACCAAATCGCAGCCCGACTCCAGCGCGATCAGCACGTCCTGATCCGTTTCTATCCCTTCCTCCACCACCAACGCCCCAATTTCGTGCATCAGCCGCACCAGCTTGGCCAGCAGATTGCGGGTGCGCGGCTGGTGGACGGCGGCGCGCAGCAGGTGGCGGTCGAATTTGACCAGATCCGGCTCCAGCTGGCAGACGCGGTCCAGATTGGAGTGGCCGACGCCGAAATCGTCGATGGCGATCAGGAAACCGCTGCTTTTCAGCACATTGACGCCTTCGATCAGCGCCTCGTCCACCTCCAGCACGTGTTCCAGCACTTCCAGCACCACCTGGCTGGGGTCCAGGCCGGCGGCCTTGATGCCGTTGGCCAGGGCCATCGCGCGTTCCGGCCGCGATAGGGAGGCGGCGTCGATATTGAGAAACAGCCAGCAAGGGTGATCGCTTTGCATCTGGCTGAAACGGACGGCATGGGCTTCGCTCGCCGCCAGGTCCAGCTGGTGGCGGCGTTCGGGCGAGACGACGGAGTAAAAGGCCTCCGCCGGCGTCAGCGGGGACGTGTCCTGTCTGGCGCGCAGCAAAGCTTCCATGCCTATCGTGCGGCGATGCGCCAGACTGTAGATAGGCTGGAAGTGACTGCCGAGTTTCAAGCCGGCATGCTCGAATTCTTTCATGGAATAGCTGCCCTCCGTGGCGCGGACTCTACGGCCGGTATTGTTTTTTTGCCTGAAGCAATCGGCATTCCAGTTTAGTGCATCGCCATTAAAAATAAAAAAACGGGCCAGGCGGCCCGTTTGGATAAAGATGTTAAAAAGCTTGCTACTGTTGGATGCCCGCCACCAACCACTTGCCGTTGGTGCTGTCGTCCTTGATGTAGTGCCAGTATTCGGAGAACGGCTCCGCCGACGCGCCCACAGCCTCGCTGACCGTGCCGGAGAAGCGCACGCTGGCGATGTAGCGGCCGCCTTCCATGCTGGCTTCGGACAGCTGGCAGTCCAGTTGCGGGAAATCGGCCACCTCGGTGTTGGCGGCGATGTCTTCGCGCAGGGCGTTGAACAGGTCCGGCGTCATGTACTTGCGCACTTCTTCCAGACTTTCCGTGCTGTTCAGGTTTTGCAGGTGCAGGAAGGTGGCCTTGGCCTGACGCAGGAAGTGCGGGGTTTCGGTACCGTCCGGCAGCCGCGCGGGCGCCTCGTTCATCGCGCCGCCGCCAAAGCCGGCTTGCGCGCCGCCCAGGCCGGAGCCGATTTTCGGGATGGAGTCGAAACGGGCCGGTTCCTGGTAGCCGCCCATGTTCTGCGGCATGCCCGCTGCTTGCGGAGCGGCCATGGCCGGACGAGCGGCGCCGGCCTTGCGGCGGAAGAACATGTAGCCGCCGATCAGCACCGCGCCCAGCAGGGCCAGCGTGCCCCAGGGCATGCCGCCGCTTTTCTGCGGTTGCTGGCCTTGGGCTTGCGCCGCGAGAGCCGGATCGGCGTTGCCGTTGGCTGCGGCCGGCGCTTGCTGCTGGCCTTTGTCGCTCATGGCGGAGCCCAGCATGTAACCCGCGGCGGCGCCCGCGGCGCCGGCGGCTACGGCGGTGCCGATGCCGGGGCCGGATTTGGGTTGAGCTTGGGTCGGAGCGGGCGCTTGCGCGGGCGGCGCAACCGGGCGCGCCGGCGCTTGTTGTTGGTAAGAACGGGTGGGGGCCGAGCGCTGCATGCCGGCGCTCTTGCCTTTACCTAGGCGGGCCGCTTCCGCGAACGGAGCGGCCAACATGGAAACCATGGTGAAGGCGAGCATGATCGTCTTCGCGCGGGTGGTCATATTTGCTTTTTTCCTGAGTGGTTGGTATCGCCCCGGTATGACTGGGGCGCAAAAGATTAGTTCGGGGTCAACGGCTGAATTTCAATGACTTGCGCATGGTTTTTTTCCACGCGGAAGCGCACATTCCATTGGTGCAGCGCCACGCCGTAAACCCGCTCCGGATCGTCCTGATAGGCCGGACGCGGGTCCTGGGCCAGCACCTGCTCCACCAGCAGCGCGAAGTCGGCCGGCAGGCCGGGAGCGGCCAGTTGGGCGCGGGCGGCGGCGTCCCAGCCCACGCTCAATTGCGGCGGCGGGCCGTCGACGAAGCCGCCGCGGGCGTCGGCTTGGGCCTCGACGAAGGGAATATAGGGTTTGATGTCCAGCACCGGAGTGCCGTCCAGCAGATCGGCGCCCTCCAGCGTCAGCACCACCTTGGGTTGGGTGTCTATCCGCAGCAGCCGCACCAGCGATAGGCCCAGCGGGTTGGGGCGATGGGTGGCGCGGCTGGCGAACACGCCGACCTTGGCGTTGCCGCCCAGCCGCGGCGGGCGCACCAGCGGCTGCCAGCCGCGCTCGGCGGTTTGATGGAACACGAAGCTGATCCAGACATGGGAAAACGCGTCCAGCCCGCGCACCATGTCGGGGTGATCGTAGGGCGGCAGCAGTTCCAGCGTGATGCGGGCGGCGTTGACCAGCGAGGGCTGGCGCGGGATGCCGAATTTTTCGCGGTAGGGCGAGCGGATCACGCCTACCGTTTCAAAGGTGTAGCTCATGGCCGGATTGTAGCATCCGGCCATGCGCCAGGTGCTTGCCGCTAGCCGACGAAGTGCTTGTTGTAGCGGCCGTTCAGCCGGCTCATCGGCAACAGCATGAAGAAGTCCGCGCAGTTGAAGTCCGGGTCCCAGGCCGGTTCGCCGCAAATATAGGCGCCGGCGCGCAGATAGCCCTTGATCAGCGCCGGCATCGGCGCGGAAGGCGCGTCGTCGCAGACGCGGTCCAGCGGCAAGGGCAGATGGGGAAACACTCGCCATTCCGCCGGCGACAGGTGCTTGCCCTCCAGCTGGCGGTAGAGGCTGACCGCCTGGTGGCCGCCGTCGCTCAGCGACACGCTGGCGCAGCCGGCCAGGTATTGGCCGCCGTGCTGTTGCACGTAATCGGCCAGGCCGGACCAGAGCAGGGCGATCACCGCGCCGGAGCGGAAGTCGCGGTGCACGCAGGAGCGGCCCACTTCGATCAGGCCGGCGCGCAGATGGGCCAGCCGAGTCAGATCGAACTCGTGTTCGGAATACAGGCTGGGCGCGCGGCGCGCCATGGCCGGGGACAGCATGCGGTAAGTGCCCACCACCAGGCCGCTGACGGCGTCTTCCACGATCAGATGGTCGCACAAGGCGTCGTATTCGTCGCAATCGATGCCCAGGTCGCGGGAGCCGAGCTCCGCGCCCATTTCCCCGGCAAACACCTCGAAGCGCAGTTTCTGCGCGCGGCGGATATCCTGCGCTTCGCTGGCCACGCGCACGCTTAGGCGCGGTTTGGCGCTCACGGCAAGCTGTTCATTTAGCAGCATGTTTTGCTCCCTTTTGTGGTGAGCCCCATGCTAGGCAGCTTGTTTGACGCGGCGATGTCTTTAATATGACCATCGGGTGACCGGCGCTTGACGTCGCCATTACCGGCTGGATTTATTGAAATCAACGACTTACGCTGGTTCAGGATTTGGCGTAGAATAGGCCGTTTTTCCGTTCGATTTGCTCTTTACCGACAAAGCCATGATTTATCCGACAAACTTCGACGTGATAGTGGTGGGCGGCGGCCATGCCGGCACCGAGGCCGCGCTGGCGGCCGCGCGCATGGGCTGCAACACCCTTCTTTTGACGCACAACATCGAGACCCTGGGTCAGATGTCGTGCAATCCGTCGATCGGCGGCATCGGCAAGGGCCATCTGGTCAAGGAAGTGGACGCCCTGGGCGGCGCGATGGCGCTGGCCACCGATATCGGCGGCATCCAGTTCCGCACCCTCAACGCCTCCAAGGGACCGGCGGTGCGCGCCACCCGCGCGCAGGCCGACCGCATCCTGTACAAGGCGGCGGTCCGCGAGATGCTGGAGAACCAGCCCAATCTGACGCTGTTCCAGCAGCCGGTGGATGATCTGTTGATCGAAGGCGACCGCGTCGCCGGCGCCATCACCGCCATCGGCATCACCTTCCGCGCCAAGACCGTGGTGCTGACCGCCGGCACCTTCCTGTCCGGCAAGATCCACGTCGGCATGGAAAACTACACCGGCGGCCGCGCCGGCGATCAGGCCGCGTCCACGCTGGGCGCGCGCTTGCGCGAACTGAGCCTGCCGGTGGGGCGGCTGAAAACCGGCACGCCGCCGCGCATCGACGGTCGCAGCGTCGACTTCTCGGTGATGGAAGAGCAGCCGGGCGACACGCCGGAGCCGGTGTTCTCCTACCGCGGCAGCCGCGCGCTGCATCCCAAGCAGCTGCCGTGCTGGATCACCCACACCAATGAGCGCACCCACGAGATCATCCGCTCCGGCTTCGACCGCAGCCCGATGTTCACCGGGGTGATCGAAGGCGTCGGCCCGCGCTACTGCCCGTCGATCGAAGACAAGATCAACCGCTTCGCCGACAAGGACAGCCATCAGGTATTCCTGGAGCCGGAAGGCCTGACCACCCACGAGTTCTACCCCAACGGGATTTCCACCAGCCTGCCCTTCGACATCCAGCTGGCGGCGGTGCGTTCGATTCGCGGCATGGAGAACGCCCACATCCTGAGGCCCGGCTACGCGATCGAATACGATTACTTCGATCCGCGCGGCCTGAAGGCCTCGCTGGAGACCAAGGCGATCCAGGGCCTGTTCTTCGCCGGCCAGATCAACGGCACCACCGGCTACGAAGAAGCCGCCGCCCAGGGCCTGCTGGCCGGCATGAACGCCGCCTTGTTCGCCCGGGACCAGGCCGGCTGGTGTCCGCGCCGCGACGAAGCCTATCTGGGCGTATTGGTGGACGATCTGATCACCAAGGGCGTGGCCGAGCCCTACCGCATGTTCACCAGTCGCGCCGAATTCCGCCTGCAGTTGCGCGAAGACAACGCCGATCTGCGGCTGACCGAGATCGCCCGCCAACACGGCTTGATCGGCGATGCCCAATGGGACAGCTTCTGCCGCAAGCGCGACGCGGTGGAGGCGGAGAAGGCGCGCCTGAAGGCCACCTGGCTGCATCCGGCGCGGCTGAGCGACGCCGCCGCGCTGCAAGCGTTGCTGGGCAAGGCGATCGAGCGCGAATACAGCCTGTACGACTTGCTGAAGCGGCCCAACGTCGCCTATGCCGATTTGATGGCGCTGCCGGAGGCCGGCGGCGCGGTGGCGGACGAGGCGGTTGCCGAGCAGGTGGAAATTCAGGTCAAATACCAAGGCTATATCAACCGCCAGAACGAAGAACTGGCGCGCCGCGACAACCTTGAGGACGTGCGCCTGCCGGCCGACATCGACTACGGTCTGGTCAAGGGCCTGTCCAAGGAAGTGCAGCAGAAACTGAACCAGCAACGCCCGGAAACCCTGGGGCAGGCTTCGCGCATCCAGGGCATTACCCCGGCGGCGGTTGCTCTTTTAATGGTCCACCTGAAACGCGGCTTTGCCGACGCAACGAAAACCGCATGACACATAACGCAGAACTACAACAAGGCCTGTCGCAGCTGAAACTGGAACTGAGCGACGCGCAAATCGATTTGCTGGACCGCTATCTGGCGCTGCTGGCCAAGTGGAACCAGACCTACAACCTGACCGCGGTGCGCGAGGAAAAGCGCATGGTCAGCTACCACCTGCTGGACAGCCTGAGCCTGGTGCCGCATCTGGACGGCGGCAGCCGCCTGCTGGACGTCGGCTCCGGCGGCGGCATGCCCGGCATCCCGGCGGCGATCGCCCGCCCGGATCTGCAAGTAGTGCTGCTGGACTCCAACCATAAGAAAACCACCTTCCTGCGTCAGGTGGCGGTGGAACTGGGTCTGCCCAATGTGCAGGTGATGACCGAGCGGGTGGAGGCTTACCAGCCGGAACAGAAGTTCGACCGCATCACCAGCCGGGCGTTTTCCGAGCTGGCCGAGTTCGTCAAGCTGACCCGCCATCTGCTGGCGGATCACGGTCAATATGTAGCAATGAAGGGTGTCTATCCTTACGAGGAAATCGCCTTGTTGCCGCAGGGTACGGTGGTTTCCGAAGTATTGCCGGTGACAGTGCCGGGCCTGGATGCCGAACGGCACCTGGTGAGAATGCGCCTGGAAGGGGTGGGTGCGCAATGAATTCAAGGGTGATCGCGGTCGCCAACCAGAAGGGCGGGGTCGGCAAGACCACGACTGTGGTGAATCTGGCGGCGGGCCTGGCTGAACTGGGCCGCCGCGTGCTGATTGTCGATCTCGACCCGCAGGGCAATGCCACCATGGGTAGCGGCATCGCCAAGCAATCCCTGAAATTGTCCGGCTACGACGTGCTGCTGGGCGAGTCCTCGGTGGAAGAGGCGCGCCAGCCGGCGAAGGAGGGCGGTTACGACGTGCTGCCCGCCAATCGCGATCTGGGCGGCGCGGAGCTGGAGCTGGTCAATGAACTGGCGCGCGAGGCGCGGCTGAAGAACGCGCTGCAGGCGGTGGAAGAACAGTACGACTACGTGCTGATAGACTGCCCGCCGTCGCTGAACCTGCTGACTCTGAACGGGCTGGTGGCGGCGCACAGCGTGCTGATCCCGATGGTGTGCGAATACTACGCGCTGGAAGGCTTGTCCGATCTGGTGGCGACCCTGCGCAAGGTGCGAGTGGCGGTGAACCCCAAGATCGAGATCATGGGCCTGCTGCGCACCATGTTCGACGCGCGCAACAACCTGTCGCAACAGGTGTCCGAGCAGCTGGCCCGTCACTTCGGCTCCAAGGTGTTCGACACCGTGATTCCGCGCAATGTGCGGCTGGCGGAAGCGCCCAGCCACGGCCTGCCCGGCCTGGTCTACGACCGCGCCTCGCGCGGCGCGCAAGCCTATCTCGCGCTGGCGCAAGAGCTGGCGGATCGCCTCGAGCCCGCAACCACAACCCCCTCCGTCTAAGCGATATGGCCAAATTAAAAGGATTGGGGCGCGGTCTGGACGCGCTCCTGTCCACTGCCGAGACAGTGGACGACAGACTCACTTCCCTTCCCATCGACAGCATCCGTCCCGGCAAATACCAGCCGCGCAGCTTCATGGACGAGGGCGCGCTGGAAGAATTGGCCGCGTCCATCCGTTCCCAGGGCGTGATTCAGCCGCTGGTGGTGCGTGAAATCGGCTTCGGCGATTACGAGCTGATCGCCGGCGAACGGCGCTGGCGCGCTTCGCGCAAGGCCGGCTTGACCGAAGTGCCGGCGGTGATCAAGAGCGTGCCGGACGAGGCCGCGCTGGCGATGGCGCTGATCGAGAACATCCAGCGCCAGGAGCTGGACCCCATCGAGGAGGCCCAGGGCCTCAAGCGCCTGATCGACGAATTCGGCCTGACTCACGAGGCCGCGGCGGACGCGGTGGGCCGTTCGCGCAGCGCGGTCAGCAATCTATTGCGCCTGCTGGCCTTGCCGGAACCGGTGCAAACCATGTTGCATCAGGGTCGGCTGGAGATGGGCCATGCGCGCGCCTTGCTGGCCTTGCCGGTGGTGGAGCAGCTGGGCCTGGCGCAGGAGGTGGGCGACAAAGGCCTGTCCGTGCGCGAGGTGGAGCGCAGGGTACAGCAGAAAGCTGTGGAAAAAACCACAGTTGCGCCGCAGCAAAAACAGGCGGACCCGGATGTGAGCCGGCTGGCGGAACAGGTGTCGGAACGCATAGGCGCGCGCGTCAGCATCCGTCACGCAAACCGCGGCAACGGCAGGCTGGTCATAGAATATGCAACGCTGGACGAGTTGGAAGGCTTGCTGGAAAAGCTGCAGAAAACTTCAAGCAAATGAGAATGTTGCAATGCAGCAGGTCAATGACACGCAAGTTGACGCAAATCAAGCACGAAGCCTATAATTCGGCGGTTTTTTTGCTGGGTAAACATGGTTAATCCAGAAGTTAAGCGTATACTGCGCCTGCAGTGCACCCTGGTGGGGGTTGCGCTGCTGATCGGAGTGGTTGCAGGGGGAGGAAACCTGGCCGTTCCGGTTTCTGTCTTGCTTGGCGGATTGTCGGCCTTGGTGCCGGCCCTGGTGTACGCCAGAATCGCCTACGCCAAGCGCCATGTCGCCCCCGCGGAACTGATGAAAGCGCATTTCAGGGCCGAGGCCGTCAAGTACGTCCTCACCATCCTGATATTTGGTGCGACTTTGGTATTTTTCAAGGATTTATCGATAGTCGGTCTTTTTGGCGGGTTCTTTGCCGCCGTATCCGGCTACTGGTTCGGGCTTTTAATCAAAAATTGAGAAAATGAGCGATGGCAAGCAACGCAACTGACTACATCAAGCACCACCTCACCTTCTGGAATTCGGATCCTTCCGCCGGCTTCTGGAGCCTGCACCTTGATACCTTCTCCATTTCGCTGGTTCTCGCCTTCATCTTCGCCGGCGTGTTCGCCGTGGTGGCGCGCAAGGCCAAGCTGGAGAATCCGGGCCGGCTGCAGCTGTTTGTGGAAAGCATCGTCGAGATGGTGGACAAGCAGGTGCGCGACGTATTCCACGGCAAGAGCAAGGTGATCGCTCCGCTGGCGCTGACCATTTTCTGCTGGATCTTCCTGATGAACTTCATGGACTTGCTGCCGGTGGATCTGCTGCCGTCGCTGGCCCAGTGGGTTGGCTACACCTTCTTCGGCGCCGAGCCGCATCACGTTTACTTCCGCGTCGTGCCGTCCGCCGACGTCAACGCCACCTTCGCGATGTCCCTGTCCGTGATGTTCTGCATCATCGGCTTCTCCATCAGCGCCAAGGGCGTGGGCGGTTACACCAAGGAATTGTTCACCGCGCCGTTCCACGCGGAAGGCACCGTGGGCAAGATCCTGCTGGCCCCGGCCAACTTCCTGCTGCAGATGGTGGAACTGCTGGCCAAGCCGATTTCGCTGTCCCTGCGTTTGTTCGGCAACATGTACGCCGGCGAAATGATCTTCATCCTGATCGCGCTGCTGCCGTGGGGCCTGCAGTGGATCCTGGGCGCGCCGTGGGCGATCTTCCACATCCTGATCATCACCCTGCAGGCCTTCGTGTTCATGATGCTGACCATCGTGTACCTGAGCCTGGCGGTGGAAGCGCACTAATACCGGTTTCTTTGTTTTACCTTTGTTTCTTTAGCTTTTTTACCAACCATCCTTGATTAAGTCTTAGGAGATACACAATGGAAGCACTCGTTTCTCAGATCCAGTCCATGACCGTACTGGCCGCTGCCCTGATCATTGGCCTGGGCGCCATCGGTACTGCTCTGGGTTTTGCCATCCTGGGTGGCAAATTCCTCGAGTCCTCCGCCCGTCAACCGGAAATGATTCCGGTTCTGCAAACCAAACTGTTCATTCTGGCCGGTCTGCTGGACGCCATCTCCATGATCGGTGTTGGTATCGCCATGCTGTACACCTTCAATAACCCGTTCCTGTCCGCCGCCCTGGCCGCTCTGAAAGCCGGCGCTTAATTTTTAAGCGGAATTGGTTGTTGCAGTAATACTACTGGAGGAAAACAAGCGTGGAATTTAACGTAACACTACTGGGCCAGGCGATCACGTTCGCCATCCTGGTATGGTTCACCATGAAGTTTGTTTGGCCTCCGCTTACCAACATGATGGATGAGCGCGCCAAGCGCATCGCAGACGGCCTGGCCGCCGGCGAGCGCGGCAAGCAAGATCTGGAAGCCGCTGAGAAGCGCGTTGCGGACGAACTCCGCAAGGCCAAACAGCAAGCGACCGAAATCGTGATGGCCGCTGAAAAGCGCGCCAGCCAGATCGTGGACGAAGCCAAGGATGTCGCTCGCGTTGAAGGCGCGCGCATTGTGGCCGACGCCAAGTCTGAGATCGATCAGGAAGTCCTGCGCGCCAAGGAAACCCTGCGCGCGCAAGTGGCCGACCTGGCGGTTGCGGGCGCGGAGAAGATCCTGCGCAAAGAGATCGACTCGGCCAAGCACGCTGATCTGCTTGCCTCCATCAAAGCGGAGTTTTAATTAACTCATGGCAGAACTCATTACCGTAGCTAGGCCCTATGCCGAAGCGGTATACAGCCTCGCCACCGAGCAGCACGCCACCCAGCAATGGTCGGAATCGCTGTCGTGGCTGGCTGCCATGGTGAAGAACCCGGATCTGGAAGCCGTCATCACCAATCCGAAACATACCGCACAAGAGCTTGAGGCGCTGATGCTGGACGTTCTGGGCACGCGCGGCAACGAGGACGTCAAGCGTCTTCTGGCCGTGCTGATCGAGAACAGCCGTCTGACGCTGCTGCCGCAAATCGCCGAGCAGTTTGAAGTGTTCAAGGCGCAAGCGGAAGGCGTTGTGGATGCCGTGGTGGAAACGGCGTTTGCAATGAACGATGCACAGCAAGCCGAACTGACCGACACGCTTTCCAAGAAGTACGGCAAATCCGTACGGATTGATGTGCGTGACAACCCCGACCTGATCGGCGGGGTGCGTGTGTTGGTTGGCGACGATGTCATCGACGCTTCCGTGCGCGGCAAACTGCAAGCCATGGCAGTAAGCCTCAAGAATTAGGAGAGATCATGCAGTTGAACCCCTCTGAAATCAGCGATCTGATCAAGGCGAAGATTCAGAACCTGGCCGAAGGCGCAGAAACCCGTACCAAAGGTACCGTGATTTCCGTGACCGACGGCATCGTTCGTATCCACGGCCTGGCAGACGTGATGCAGGGTGAAATGCTCGAATTCCCGGGCAACACCTTCGGCCTCGCGATGAACCTGGAGCGCGACTCTGTCGGCGCCGTGGTTCTGGGCGAGTACGAGCACATCTCGGAAGGCGACGAAGTCACTTGTACCGGTCGCATTCTGGAAGTTCCGGTGGGTCCGGAACTGATTGGCCGCGTGGTCAACGCCCTGGGTCAGCCTATCGACGGCAAGGGCCCGGTTAACGCCAAGCTGTCCAGCCCGATCGAAAAGATCGCGCCGGGCGTGATTGCGCGTCAATCGGTATCCCAGCCGATGCAAACCGGCCTGAAAGCCATCGACTCGATGGTTCCGGTTGGCCGCGGTCAGCGTGAGCTGATCATCGGCGACCGCCAGACCGGCAAGACCGCGGTGGCGCTGGATGCGATCATCAACCAAAAAGGCACCGGCGTAGTGTGCATCTACGTGGCGATTGGCCAAAAGGCCTCCTCCATCGCCAACGTGGTGCGCAAGCTGGAAGAGCACGGCGCGCTGGGCCACACCATCGTGGTGGCCGCGACCGCTTCCGAAGCCGCCGCGCTGCAGTTCATCGCCCCGTACTCCGGCTGCGCGATGGGCGAATACTTCCGCGACATCGGCGAAGACGCGCTGATCGTGTACGACGACCTGTCCAAGCAAGCCGTCGCCTACCGTCAGATCTCGCTGCTGCTGCGCCGTCCGCCGGGCCGCGAAGCCTATCCCGGCGACGTGTTCTATCTGCACTCCCGTCTGCTGGAACGCGCTTCCCGCATCAATGAAGACGAAGTGGCCAAGCTGACCAACGGCGAAGTGAAAGGCAAGACCGGTTCCCTGACCGCGCTGCCCATCATCGAAACCCAGGCCGGCGACGTTTCCGCCTTCGTGCCGACCAACGTGATCTCGATCACCGACGGTCAGATCTTCCTGGAAACCGACCTCTTCAACGCAGGCATCCGCCCGGCCATCAACGCCGGTATCTCGGTATCCCGCGTTGGCGGCGCCGCGCAGACCAAGGTGATCAAGAAGCTGGGCGGCGGTATCCGTCTGGCCCTGGCCCAGTACCGCGAATTGGCTGCGTTCTCGCAGTTCGCTTCCGATCTGGACGAGGCTACCCGCAAGCAACTGCAACACGGCGAAGTGGTTACCGAGCTGATGAAGCAGAAGCAGTTCCTGCCGCTGGCCACCGCCGAAATGGCGTTGACCCTGTGGGCGGTGAACAAGGGCAGCTACGAGGACGTTCCGGTGAAGAAGGCCCTGGCTTTCGAAGCGGCGTTCCTCGCCTATGTGCGCGCGAACCACCACGACGTGTTGGCCGCGGTGAACGCTTCCGGCGATCTGTCCGGCGACAACGAGAAAATCCTGGCCAAGGCGATGGAATCGTTCAAGGCTGGCTTCAGCTACAACTGAGTCTTTTCGGTTAACGCAAACAGTTACTAGGAAAGGTTCAGGAATGGCAGTCGGCAAAGAGATTCTCACCAAGATCCGAAGCGTGCAAAACACGCAGAAGATCACTCGCGCAATGCAAATGGTGGCGACCTCCAAGATGCGCAAAACGCAAGAGCGTATGCGCGCTGCCCGTCCTTACGCCGAGAAGGTGCGCACAGTCATGGCGCACCTTGCTCAGGCGAACACGGATCTTGAGCACCCGCTGTTGCAAAGCCGCGACGTAGTCAAACGCGCCGGCATCATCCTGATGACCTCCGACAAGGGCCTGTGCGGCGGCTTGAACGTGAATACGCTCAAGCGCTTCTTCGCCCAAGTCAAGGATCTGCAGGACCAGGGCATCGAAGTGGATGTCTGCTGCCTGGGCCAGAAAGGCCTGGCGGCATGCCAGCGCGCGCGCCTCAACGTCGTGGCCAGCGCAACCCAGCTCGGCGATGTGCCGAAGATGGAAAAACTGATTGGCCCGCTTACGGTGCTGTTCAAGCAGTACGCCGAAGGCGAACTGGACGCGCTCTACATCGTTTACTCCCGTTTCATCAACACGATGAAGCAGGAGCCGGCGACTGAACAGCTGCTGCCGTTGACCTCGGAACACATGGTGGTGGAGCACTCGCACTCGTGGGATTACCTGTACGAGCCGAGCGCCCTTGCCGTGATGGAGTTCCTGGTCAAGCGCTATATCGAGTCGGTTGTGTTCGAGGCGATGGCCGAGAACATGGCCTCCGAGCAAGCTGCCCGCATGGTGGCGATGAAATCCGCCACGGACAACGCCGGTAACACGATCAAGCAACTGCGACTTGTGTACAACAAGGCTCGTCAGGCGGCGATCACTACCGAATTGTCTGAAATCGTGGCAGGCGCCGCAGCGGTGTAAGCCGTCGCAGACTGAAAAAGTTTAATGTTTAGGAACCGATAATGAGCCAAGGTAAAATCGTACAAATCATTGGCGCGGTGATCGACGTGGAGTTTCCGCGCGACGCCATGCCAAAGGTTTATGATGCCCTGAAGCTGGTTGATGCCGACCTGACGCTCGAAGTCCAGCAGCAGCTGGGCGACGGCGTAGCGCGCACCATCGCCATGGGCAGCTCTGACGGCCTGAAGCGTGGCATGAGCGTAGTCAACACCGGCGCACCGATCTCGGTGCCGGTGGGCAGCGCCACCCTGGGCCGCATCATGGATGTCTTGGGCAACCCGGTGGACGAAGCCGGCGCGGTAGCGACCGATGTTCGCCGCGCCATCCACCAGCCCGCTCCGAAGTTCGACGAACTGTCCCCCGCCACCGACCTGCTGGAAACCGGCATCAAGGTGATCGACCTGCTGTGCCCGTTCGCCAAAGGCGGCAAAGTGGGCCTGTTCGGCGGCGCCGGCGTGGGCAAGACCGTGAACATGATGGAACTGATCAACAACATCGCCAAGGCACACTCCGGCTTGTCCGTGTTTGCCGGCGTTGGTGAGCGCACTCGTGAAGGCAACGACTTCTACCACGAGATGAAGGACTCCAACGTACTGGACAAAGTGGCGATGGTGTACGGCCAGATGAACGAGCCGCCGGGCAACCGTCTGCGCGTGGCCCTGACCGGTCTGACCATGGCCGAGCACTTCCGCGACGAGAAGGACGAAAGCGGCAAAGGCCGCGACGTGCTGTTCTTCGTGGACAACATCTACCGCTACACCCTGGCCGGTACCGAAGTATCCGCGCTGCTGGGCCGTATGCCGTCCGCCGTGGGCTATCAGCCGACGCTGGCGGAAGAAATGGGCCGTCTGCAAGAGCGCATTACTTCGACCCGCGATGGCTCGATCACCTCCATCCAGGCCGTATACGTGCCTGCGGATGACTTGACCGACCCGTCCCCGGCGACCACCTTCGCCCACTTGGACGCCACCGTGGTTCTGTCGCGCGACATCGCTTCGCTGGGTATCTACCCGGCGGTGGATCCGCTCGATTCCACCTCGCGTCAGCTGGATCCGCTGGTGGTAGGCGACGAGCACTACACGGTAGCCCGTGGCGTGCAGTCCACGCTGCAGCGTTACAAGGAACTGCGCGACATCATCGCGATTCTGGGTATGGACGAACTGTCCGAGGAAGACAAACTGGTCGTGGCTCGCGCCCGTAAGATCCAGCGCTTCCTGTCCCAGCCGTTCCACGTGGCTGAAGTATTTACCGGTTCGCCGGGCAAATACGTGCCGCTGCGCGAAACCATCAAGGGTTTCAAGGCCATTCTCGCTGGCGAGTACGACCATCTGCCGGAACAAGCGTTCTACATGGTTGGCTCCATTGAAGAAGCTGCCGAGAAAGCCAAGACCCTTAACTAAGGAGAGGGCTGATGTCCAAGATGCGTGTGGAAGTGGTCAGCACCGAGCAAATGATCTTCTCCGGCGAAGCTGAGTTCGTGGTTGCGCCGGCTACCGAAGGCGAGATCGGTGTGTATCCCCAACACGTGCCGCTCCTGACCCGTATCAAGCCCGGCGTGCTGCGTCTGAAAGTCCCGGGCAGCAGCGAAGAAGTTCTGGTGGCAGTGTCTGGCGGCATGATGGAAGTGCAGCCCAGCCTGATCACCGTGCTGGCCGATACGGCGATTCGCGGCGAGGATCTCGACGAGGCCCGCGCCAATGAGGCGAAACGCGCTGCGGAGGATTCTCTCAAGCGCGCCACCGACGACCTCTCCACCGCGAAGGCGCACGCTGCTCTGGCAGTGGCCATCGCGGAGTTGAAGGCGCTGGATTTCCTCAAGAAGCGCGCCCACTGATAAGAGATGTAATCGTGTATAGTAGGCTGCCACGCAAGTGGCAGCCTTTTTCCGTTTTTGACTCGTGAAAAACCATGGATAGTCTCAGCATCGTCATTCTCGCTGCCGGCAAAGGCAAGCGCATGTACTCCTCCAAACCCAAGGTATTGCACCCGATAGGCGGCGAGCCGATGCTGGCGCGGGTGATCCGCACCGCGCGCGAGCTGAAGCCGGCGCGCCTGATCGTGGTGTACGGCCACGGCGGCGAACAAGTGCGGGCGGCGATACCGGACGCGGATCTGATCTGGGCCGAGCAGGCCGAGCAGCTGGGCACCGGCCACGCGCTGAAGATGGCCTTGCCGCATCTGCCGGCGGACGGCAAGACCATGGTGCTGTACGGCGATGTGCCGCTGACCAAGGCGGACACGCTGCGCCGCTTGTCCGACGCCGCCGGCGCCGGCATGGCGGTGCTGACCGACGTGCTGGATGACGCCAGCGGCTACGGCCGCATGGTGCGCGGCGCGGACGGCAAGCTGCAGGCCATCGTCGAACACAAGGACTGCACGCCGGAACAACTGGCGATCCGCGAAATCAACACCGGCATGATGGCGCTGCCCAATGCGCGGCTGGCAGGCTGGCTCGCCGCGCTCAACAACGGCAACGCCCAGGGCGAATACTATCTGACCGACGTGCTGGCCCTGGCGGTGGCGGACGGCGTGAGCGTGGACAGCGCCAGCGTCGACGCCAGCTGGGAAGCCGCCGGCGTCAACAACAAGGTGCAACTGGCCGAGCTGGAGCGCATCCTGCAGCGCAACCAGGCGCAGGCCTTGCTGGAAGCCGGCGTCACGCTGGCGGATCCGGCGCGCATCGACATCCGCGGCGAACTCAGCCATGGCATGGACGTGAGCATAGACGTTGGCTGCGTGTTCGAGGGCAAGGTGGAACTGGGCGAGCAGGTGGAAATCGGCGCGCATTGCGTGTTGAAGAACGTCAAAGTGGCCGCCGGCACCAAGATCGCGCCGTTCTCGCATCTGGAAGACGCGGTGGTGGGCGAGGCGTGCCGGATCGGGCCTTACGCCCGTTTGCGTCCCGGCGCGCAACTGGCCGGCCATGTGCACATCGGCAACTTCGTCGAAGTGAAGAAGAGCGTGATCGGCGAAGGCTCCAAGGTCAACCACCTGAGCTATGTCGGCGACGCCGAGATCGGCAGCAAGGTGAATGTGGGCGCCGGCTCGGTGACCTGCAACTACGACGGCGTCAACAAGTTCAAGACCGTGATCGGCGACCATGTCTTCGTCGGCTCCGGCACCCTGATGGTGGCGCCGGTGACGCTGGAATCCTACAGCACCATAGGCGCCGGCTCGGTGATCAGCCGAACCGCGCCGGCCGGAGAACTGACGGTGGCGCGCGCGCGCCAGGTCACGGTGCCGGGCTGGAAGCGTCCGCAGAAAAAGAGCTGAGCCGCTCCTCAGGGCCGCCGGCGCGTCGCAACAGCGTGGCGGACGGCCTTTCTCCAAACAAGCGCTTGTAGTCGGTGGCGAACTGGCTCATATGCCAGAAACCCCAGGCCGCGGCGATGTCTTGCACGGTGTGGTGGCGGGAGTCCGGACTGAGTAGTTCGCGTTGCACCGCGTTCAGGCGCATGCTCTTGAGGTAGGCCAGCGGACACAGCCCCAGCGTGTTCTGAAAGATGTTCTGCAAGGTGCGCCGGCTGAGGTTGAGGTGCCGGCACAGATCCGCCACCACCAGCGCCTCGTCCGGCTGACTCATCACGAAATCACGCGCCTTGCGCACCAAGCGCCAGTGGCTGCGCAGGCTGCGTTGCTGCGCGGGCGCCGGCAAGGCGCTGGCCAGCAGCTCGGTCAGTCCGTCCAGCAATTCGTGGCGCATGAAGCGGTAGGCGGTGATGTCGGCCGGCCCCAGCCGGCTGCGCTCGGCTTCGATCAACAGCTGGCGCTGGCGCAGGATGAAGTCGCGCTTGCGCTCCGGGTCCAGCTGCAGCAGCGGCCGGTCTTGCAGCGACAAGGGCAATCCGCCGTCCAGGGTCAGCCTGGCGTGTTCGTCCAGTTCCTCTTGCGGCACCACCAGCCCCATGATGCGGAAATTGTCCGGCGTGGTCAGTTCAAAGTCCTCGCCGCCGGTGCTGATGGCGATGGCGCCATTGCCCATCTGGCCGCCGTCGCGAGCCGCGCCGGGCTGGTCGGGGCAGGGCAGGCCGAACCAGTAGGCGTCCGGCCAGACCACGCAGGACTGGCGCAGCGAACGGCTGGTGAACTCCTCGAAGCATTGCAGCTGATCCAGCCACAACTCCTTCACATGGCCGAAGAAAAGGCCTGGTAGCAACTGATCGTAAAGTTGCTGCCAGGCCGTGATCGCGCATGCCTGTTCAAAGCTGTTGCTGGTTTCGCGGTGCTTGACGCCGACCTCGGCGCCCAGCGGCGCCAGCGGCTCCCGAGGCGGAGGGCTGGCCGCGCGCAGTTGGTGCAAGGGCCCTGATCCTGGACTGGGGTCTGACATGGTGTTTCCCTTTCGTATGCGGTGGCTGGCGGCGGTCTCTCCCGTGCCGCCTACAGCAAGCTGGCCAATAGCGCGGGGGCGGGGCGGGGAATGACGGTCTGCTGCACCAGCAATCCTTTCTCGCCGGCGCTCTGCGCGGCGACATCGATGGCGCTGCTCACCGCGGCCACATCGCCGCTGAGGACGAAATAGCATTTGCCGCCAATGCCGAAGGCCAGGTGGATGCGGATCAGCGTCACCTCCGCGGTTTTGGCGGCCAGGTCCGCCGCCGCGATGCAGGCGGCGACGCTATAGCTTTCCACCACCCCCACCGCCGCCGCGTGTTCCAGCCGGGTCACGCCGCTGATGGCGGGCAGCACGTCCGGATGCAGCCTGGCGATGGAGAAATGATCGACCAGCAGATGGCCGGCGGCTTGCCGGCCCTGCGTCGCGGCCTGTTCGACCGAGGCGGCGTCGCCGCCCACCAACACGATGAATTTGCCGGGGCAGATGGTCTTGGCCGCCAGCAGTTCCACCTGGGCGGATTTGAGCATCGCGTCGGCGGCTTCAATGCCCCTGGCGATGCTGCTCAGTTCTATCAGGGCGATGGCGTGGGGCATGTGGGCTCCGAGGTTTGGATGACGATGGTTTCCGCGTTCAGCGCGACGACGACGCCGTCCACGCTGGCATGCAAGGCCGCGCCCAGCGCGCCCTGGGGCATGGCGGCGATCAACTGGCCTTCGCGCACCCGCTCTCCCATCGCGACGCAGGGCTGCGCCGCCGCGCCGATGTGCTGGCGCAGCGGCAGCACCACCTTCTCGGGACGGTACGCCAAGGCCTGGAACGGCGCCTTGTGGTTGAGCAAATCCAGGTCGAGACGGGTGATCAGGCGGGACACCGGCACCAGGCGATGGCGCGCCATCGGATCGGCCGGCCTCAGTTCGCCCCGGTAGCGCAGCCCCTGGGCGCGCAACTCGGCCTTGAGCAGAAGGTTGACGCGCAGCGGCGAGATCTCCACCGGACAGGCGTAGGCCTCGCAGACGCCGCATTCCGAGCAGGTCAGCGCCGCCAGCACGGTGTCCGGGCGCGGGCCGGCGTGGCGGTAGTTGACCGCGCGCACGATCAGGTGCGGCGGCAGTTCGTGGCCGATCAGGTGGCGCGGACACAGCTCGGTGCACAGGAAGCACTGCTCGCACACCGTGCGCGCCATCGCCAGTTGCGCCGCGTCGCCGCGTTGACGGCGGCGGATCAGCAGGTGGTCGCGCGGCAGGGCCAGCAGGCCGCCGGTGGTCTTGGTCACCGGCAGGTCCAGCGAGGGCAGCAGCTTGCCCATCATCGGCCCGCCGTCGATGAAGGCGACATCGTCGCGGCTGGGGCCGCCGGCCAGCTCCAGCGCCTCGCGCAAGGGCGTGCCCAGCGGCAGGGTCAGCGTCAGCGGCCGCTTGACCAGGCCGTTGACGGTCAGGGTGCGGCGCGTGACCGGCCGTTCCTGGTCCACCGCCGCCGCCACATTGAGCAGGGTCTGCACATTGCTGACCACCACACCCACGTCC
Organism: Chromobacterium alkanivorans; assembly: GCF_016937655.1. Taxonomy (GTDB): domain Bacteria; phylum Pseudomonadota; class Gammaproteobacteria; order Burkholderiales; family Chromobacteriaceae; genus Chromobacterium; species Chromobacterium alkanivorans. Next base: position 167,519 of record NZ_JAFHKL010000001.1, read on the forward strand.
AGCGGCAAGCCGGCCGGCGGCACGCGACGCCCGGTGGCGAGCCAGATGGTGATCACTTCGTCGCCGGCAGGATAGATGTCTTCCAGAATGTGCAGGCGCACGTCGGCGGGCAGCAGCGGCGTCAGCGCGGCGATGGCCTCGCGATATTTGGCCTTGAGCGCGATCACGCCCTGGGTCGCGCCGGTGGCGGTCATGCCGTGGCGCAGGCCGCGCAGCAAGGCCGCCGCCTCGCGCGCCGCCAGTTGCTGGTCCACCTTGAGCAGCGGTTCGCACTCGGCGCCGTTGACGAGATAGGTGTCGGCCCGCGCCGCCAGCTTGACCGCGGCGGGAAAGCCCGCACCGCCGGCGCCGACGACGCCGGCGGCGGCCACCCGCTGACGGATCAGGTCGGCGGTCGTCATGGCTTGCCTCCGGCGCGGAAATAACGGCCGCGGCGGCGCAGCAGCGTGCCGGCGCGGCATTGCGCCTGCAGCCAGCCGCGATTCAGGCCGACGAAGGGGAAGACGGTTTGCAGGTCGACCAGGCTCATGCCGCCCGGCTCCGCGGCGATGCGGGCCAGCACCGCCGCCTCGTCCAGGCCGGCCGCCGGCGCGGCCACCGTCTCCGGCGGCCGCAGCATCGCGTCCACCAGCGTTTCGGTGTCCGGATCGGGGCGGCCGATCTCGCAGCGGCTGACCACTTCGCCCAGCCGCAGCGCCGCGGCGGCGCCGGCGTCCAGCGCCGCGCGGCAGGCGGCGAGGTCGCCCTCCACCACCAGCGAAATCATGCCCGGGTCGGTGCGCCATTGCCGCAACAGGCGCACGTTCGCGGACTTGAGCATGGCGTCCGCCGCCTCGATGGCGGTGGCCAGCCCTCTGACTTCCAGCAAGCCCAAGGCGTTGATCATCTGCGGCCTCCGCTCACATCAGGGTGACGGGCTGGCGGCCGACGTCCAGCACCGCCTGGGTGAAGGCCTGGCAGGCGGCGCTGCAGGCGGCCTGACTGCCGGTGAGGAAGGCGCCGGAGTAGTTGGTTTCCGACGGCGGCGGCACATAGCTGGCCAGTTGCACGTCGGCGGCCTTGAGCGCGGCGTCGATGCCGAAGGTGGCTTCCAGCGGCGGCGCGATCAGATAAGCCAGCGGTTCGCCCAGCCGCACGCCGGTCTGCGCCGACAGATAGGAGCCGCTGCGCGAGACCACGTGGGCGAGAAAGGCGGTGTCCTCGGCGTCGTTGGCCCAGCGGAAGGCGGGGCCGTCCGCGATGGTGGCCATCATCGAGTCCAGTCCGGCGCGCACTTCGGCCGGCGAGCCGCCGCCGAGTATGATCAGCACTTCGCCGGCGGTGGGCGAGGAGCTGTGCGCCGCGCCGGCGTACAGCGAGCGGCCGAACACCACCTCCACCTGCGCCTGCTTGGTGGCCTCGTCGGCGGCGATATAGGCGACGTCGTCGGAATCGGCGGTCAGCAGGCCCAGGCTGTTGATGTGGGCGGGCAGCTTGAGCGCGGCCTTGAGGTCGGATTGGGCCGAGGCGATCAGGCGCACGGCCTTGACGCTGGGTTTGATCAGATCCAGAACTGCCATGACAGTCTCCTTTAACGGTTCAGCGCCATGCCGGAAGCCTTCTTCTCCAGCATGCGTTTGGCGAGGTCCACGATGACGGCGGCGGCTTCCACCGGCGGCGTGCCGCCGCGGTGGATATTGGAGAGGCAGGTGCGGTCCGCCTCCACCGTGGCGGCGTTGGGCGCGTACACCATGTAGCAGGACAGACTTTCCGACTGGCCGAGGCCAGGGCGTTCGCCCACCAGCAGGATCACCACCTGCGCGCCCAGCGTTTCGCCCACCTGGTCTTCCACCTTGACCCGGCCGTAGCGGACGAAGAAGGGCGTGCCGACGTCGAGGCCGGCGCTTTCCAGCCCCTTGAGCAGCGGCGGCAGGATTTCGTCGAAGTTGGCGGTGACGGCGTCGGTGGACAGGCCGTCGGACACCACCACCTGCACCTGCGGCCGTTGCTTGCAGCGCGTTTTCAACAGCTGCAGCGAGGCCTCGTTCAGGCGGCGGCCCATGTCGGGGCGGGTCAGGTACTGGTCTTTGTTGTCGATCTCGCTTTGCAGCTCCAGCAGGCCTTTTTCCTCCACCCATGGCTGCGGCACCTCCTTGAGCACGGTGTCCTTGGAGCGCGAGTGGTCGGCCAGGAAGCGCAGCAGCGCGGTGGTGCGCGGACGCGGGCCGGCGCGGCCGGTGCAGACGCGGGCGGCGGTGTTGGCGCGGAATTCGGCCAGCACTTCGGCGCGTTGAGGCGCCGCCACGCCCATCCACAGCCGGAAGGCTTCGCCGCCCAGGTCGGGCAGGGTTTCCTCGGCGCTGGCCGGGGCCGCTTTGGCGGCGTCGGGGACGGTGGCCGGCGCGGGCTGCGCCAGCTGGGTCATCACCGCGCGTACGATTTCGTCGATTTGCTGCTTGTCCATGATTGTGGGCTCCAAGTCAGAAGAAGAAGGACGCATCGCCCGCGCGGCGCGTCAGCCTGCCGTTTTCCATCAGCCCCATGGTTTCCAGCCAGGCCTCGAACTCCGGCGCCGGGCGCAGGCCCAGCAACTGGCGGATGGTGGCGGTGTCGTGGAAGGCGGTGGTCTGGTAGTTCAGCATGATGTCGTCGCCCAGCGGCATGGCGATGATGAAGTTGCAGCCCGCCGTGGCCAGCAGGATGGCCAGGTTCTCGTTGGAGTTCTGGTTGGCGTCGGCGTGGTTGGTGTAGCAGCAGTCGCAGCCCATCGAGATGCCGGAGAGTTTGCCCATGAAGTGGTCTTCCAGGCCGGCGCGGATGATCTGGCGGTCGTTGTACAGGTATTCCGGGCCGATGAAGCCGACCACGGTGTTGACGATGAAGGGGTCGTAGTGGCGGGCCAGGCCATAGTTGCGCGCTTCCATCGTCACCTGGTCCGCGCCGTTGTGGGCGCCGGCGGACAGTGCCGAGCCCTGGCCGGTTTCGAAGTACAGATAATTGTCGCCGGCGATGCGGTTGTGCTGGCGGCCCACCTCGCGCGCCTCGTCCAGCAGCTCCAGCGTCACGCCGAATTCCTTCAGCCCTTTCTCGCTGCCGCAGATGCTCTGGAAGATCAGGCCGCCGGGCGCGCCCTGGCGGATGGCCTCGATCTGGGTGGACATGTGCGCCAGCACGCAGCCCTGGGTGGGAATCCGGTATTTGTCGATGGCGTCGTAGATGGTGTCCAGGATGCGGCGCACGTTTTCCACGTTGTCGGTCACCGGGTTGACGCCTATCACCGCGTCGCCCATGCCGAAGGACAGCCCTTCGAACATCTGGGCGGCGATGCTTTTCACGTCGTCGCGGGTGTCGTTGGGTTGCAGGCGCGCGCTGAAGCGGCCGGGCAGGCCTATGGTGGTGTTGGCGCGCTTGATCACCGGCATTTTCTTGGCGCCGTAGATCAGGTCGGCGTTGGAGCAGAGCTTGGCCACCGCCGCCACCATTTCCGAGGTCATGCCCTTGCGCAGGAAATCCAGCGCCTCGGCATCGGCGTCGTCGCCCAGCACCGCTTCGCGCAGCTCGCCCACGCTCCAGTTGCGGATGCGGGCGTAGGCGGCTTCGTTGAGGTCGTCCTGGATCACCCGGGTGACGCAGTCCTCCTCGTAGGGAATGACCGGGTTTTCGCGCAGGTCGGCCAGCGTCAGCTCGGACAGCACCTGCTTGGCGGCCACGCGTTCTTGCGCGCTTTGCGCGGCCACGCCGGCCAGCATGTCGCCGGAGCGCGGCTCGTTGGCCTTGGCCAGCACGTCCTTGACGTCGCGGAACTGATAGGTCTTGCCGAATAAATGCGTCTTCAGTTTCATGATCAAACCCCTTTGGATGTTGGGAAGGCCAGCGATTTGACGGTGACGGGCACGATGTCGCCGCCGAACAGCGGCGCGCCGATGTCGATGTAGTCGCCGGCGCGGGTGGCCACTTCGTCGATGACCGCCAGCTCGCGGCCGGCCAGCGCCGGCTGCAGCAGCATGCCCAGCGCCTTGCCCAGATCGCTGCGGGACAAGGCCAGCAAGGGGCGCTGTTGCGGAAAACGGCGGGAGAATTCGGCCAGCTCGCCGGCGCAGGCGTCTATCGCCCGGTAGGCGATCGGCAGGTCGTCCGGCAGCGCCAGCGCGTACAGGTCTTGCGCCGGGTCCAGGTCCAGCCGGCGCACCGCGCGCTCCAGGCTGTCCGTCAGGCCGCCGGGACTGAAATCGGCCCAGCCGAGATCGGGATGAGCCACCGGGATGTTGCGCAGCGGCAGGCGCAGGCCGCGCAGCCAGATGGTGCTGCCGGACAACGACAGCGTGTACGCGCCGGCGCCTATCACCGTGGCGCGCACGGTCTGCGCCGCGGCGCGCAGCGGCTGCGCGCCGAGGCCGGGGTGGGCGGCGATGGCGCGCGCCAGCAGGGGGCCGATGTCGCCGAAGGCGTAGGGATTGGCCGGCGGGCTGCGGTAGCACTCGCCGACGCCGCCGGACAGCAGCACCGCGTCGAACGGCCGGCCGGCTTGCAGCGCGTCGGTCATCAACAATTGGCGCGCCAGCGCCGAAGGGCGGCCCAGCAGCACCTCCCACAGCAGTTCGGCCATGCGTTCGGCCACGCGCGCGTGTTCGGCCGGGCCCAGCGCGGCGGCGTCGAAGCCGGCGCCGAACAGCTCGACGCAGATGGCGCGGGCCGGCGCGTGCAGGCGGCGGGTCTGGCCGTCGGCGCCGGCCTCCAGCAAGCGGCCGCCCACGTTCAGGCAGGCGCTGTCCAGCAGCCGGCCGGCTTCGAACACCGCGTAGTTGGCGGTGCCGCCGCCGATGTCGATATTGGCGACGCGGCTGGTTTCGCGCTCGGACAGTTCGGCCGCGCCCGAGCCGTAGCCGGCGATGGCCGACTCCAGATGCGGGCCGGCGGTGGCCACCACGAAGTCGCCCAGGGATTCGGACAGGCGCAGCACCGTGTCGCGGGCGTTGCGCGCCTTGGAGGTTTCGCCGGTGACGATGATGGCCCCGGACTCCACCTCTGCCGGGGCGAGCCCGGCCGCCTGGTATTGCGCGCGGATGAAGGCCACCAGCTCGTCTTCGCGCACGCGGCCGTCGTCGTCCAGCGGCGTAAAGGCCACCGGGCTCTGGTAGACGATGTCGCGGCGCGAGAATTCATAGCGCGGCACTTGCGACACCCCGGCGCGGTTGACCAGCTCCAGCAGCGAGAAGATCACCTGGGTGGTGGTGGTGCCGATGTCTATGCCCACGCTGTGTATCTGGCGGCGGTTCATCGCGCGCCTCAGCCTTGCTGCGCCGACAGCGCGGCGCGGAGGGGGGCGTCGGCCGGCTTGGGCGCCAGTTTCATCGCCAGCAGCACCGCGCTGAAGCCGCCCACCAGCTTGCCGACTATCATCGGGAAAATCATGCTGGAGACGTTGGCGGCGGTGAAGCCGAGGTGGTCGCCGAAGGTGAAGGCGGCGGACACGGCGAAGGCCACGTTGATCACCTTGCCGCGGTCGTCCATCTTGCTCATCAGGCCGAACATCGGGATGGAGTTGGCCAGCGTGGCCACCATGCCGGCGGCGGCGCTGTTGTTCATGCCCAGCAGTCCGCCCACCTTCATCAGCGGCCGTTCAAACCAGCGCGTCAGCATGAACACCATCGGATAGGCGCCCAGCAGCACGCAGGCGATGAAGCCTATCACCTCGATGGCGCGCATCGTCGCGCCCGGCGCGTCGCCCTTGACCATGAAGATGGGGTCCATGCCCGGCACCAGGCTGAGGCCCAGCGTGGCTTGCAGCACGGCCAGCGCCAGACCGGCGGTGATCAGCACCACCAGGCACTTGGCGAAAATCTGGAAGCCGGAAATCATCTTCTCCGGGCACAGCTTGAGGCCGATGGCCAGCAGCACCGCCACGGCGATCACCGGAATCATATTGATCAGGATCATGCTCAGGCTGAAGTCCACCGGCTGGCCGTCCACGGTGACGCCGCTGACCATGGCCACCGCGCCGCCGGCGATGCAGCCCAGCGGGATGGTGACCATGCCGGCCATCACCCCCAGCGCCAGGAAGCGGCGGTCTTCCTTGGCGATGATGCCCAGCGCCACCGGGATGTTGAACACGATGGTGGGGCCCATCATCGCGCCCAGGATCAGGCCGGCGTACAGCCAGGCGGCGGTGTCGCCGCCGGACAGCTGCTTGGCGAGGAAGAAGCCGCCCATATCGTTGGCCAGCAGGGTGGTGGCGAACATCGCCGGATTGGCGCCCACCGCCTCGTACAGCGGAATCACCACCGGCCCCAGCCAGTGGGCCAGCACCGGCGCCAGCGCGATCACGCCGACCATGGCCAGGCCCAGCGCGCCCATGGCCAGAAAGCCTTCTTCGAACTGGGCGCCGGAGCCCTCGATCTGACGGCCGACGCGGCTCAGTCCCACTTTGGCCAGCACGGCCTCCGAGCCGCCGAATTGCGCCAGCATTCTGTCCAGCGCCGCGACGACCATGAAGGTCATCATGATCCACATGATGATTTCATTGATACCCATTGCTCTTGCTCCTGTGACGGTGGGCGGTGCCCGATTGCGGATTCAGCAGGCCGGCGCCTGGCGTTGCCAGGCGTGGCGGTAAATGTCGATGATTTGCTCGCGGCTGGCGTCGCGCGGATTGCCGGCGAGGCAGGCGTCGTCGAGCGCGGCGTCGGCCAGCGCGGCGAAGTGTTCGGGTTCGACGCCCGGCAAGCGCAGGCTGCCGGGCAGGCCGATGTCGATGATCAGCCGCGCCACCGCCGCGATCAGCCCGTCGGCGTCCAGGGTTTCGCCGCAGAGCGCGTGGGCCAGTTCGCGATAGCGGGGCGCGCACACCAGGCGGTTGAAGCGCAGCACCGAGGGCAGCAGCACCGCGTTGGCGACGCCGTGAGGAATGTGGTAGCGCGCGCCTATCTGGTGGGCCATCGCGTGCACCAGCCCCAGGCCGGCGTTGGAAAAGGCCATGCCGGCGAGGTAGGAGCCCAGCATCATGTCCTGGCGGGCGGCGAGCTGGTGTCCCTGGCCGACGGCGATGGGCAGCGCGCGGCCTATCAGGGTGATGGCGCGGTGCGCCAGCGCCTGGGTCAGCGGGTTGGCGCCGCGCGCCAGATAGGCCTCGATGGCGTGGGTCAGCGCGTCTATGCCGGTGGCCGCGGTCAACGGCGCGGGCACGGCCAGGGTCAGGCAGGCGTCCAGCACCGCCAGGTCCGGGAGCAGCGCCGCTTGCGCGATGGCCTGTTTGACGCCGCTGGCGCTGTCGGTGATCACCGTGATGTTGGTGGCTTCCGAGCCGGTGCCGGCGGTGGTGGGCGCCAGCAGCAGCGGCATCCGGCCGTTGGGCAGCGCGGCGGCGGCGGCCAGATCGGCCACCCGCATGCCGGGGTGGGCGGCCAGCGCGGCGATGGCCTTGGCGGTGTCCAGCACCGAACCGCCGCCGAAGGCGATGATGGCGTCGCAGGCCGCGGCGGCCAGCTGGCGCGCCGCCGCCTCCACCGTGTCGCTGTCCGGTTCGCCGCCGGGGTAGCGGTAGGTTTCGGCGGCCACGCCGTGCCGCTGCAGCGAGCGGAACAGATTGTCGGCCAGCCCCTGTTCCAGCAGGAAGCCGTCGATGGCGATGAAGACGCGGCGATAGCCGCGTTCGGCCGCGGACTGGCCCAGCCGGGCGATGGCGCCGGCACCGATGAAGGTGGCCGGCGGCACCGCGAAGGTTTGCACCTCGCGGGCGTTGAACAGATCGATGGCGTGATAGAGCGCCTGGCCCAGATCAGCGGCTGGCATGGTTGGCTCCTTGCGCGGCCAGCGCGTGGTGGGCGATGGCGAGCGGGGTCAGGTAGAGGGGATGCTCGGGCAGGTGGACGCGGTGGGCGGGAAATTCGCGCCGGAACAGCTCGCGCACCCCCGGCAGCGAGCAGGAGCCGCCGGACAGATAGAGGTCGCCGTCGGGCAGGCGCGTCAGATGGCGGCGCACGATGTCGCACATCTTCTCGAACACCGGCCGCACCACCGGCCAGACCTCCGCGCCGCGCTCGCGCTTCAGGATCTCCGCCTCGGCCAGCGGCAGGCCGCTGTGGCCCGCCAGCGCCAGCGACACGTGATGACCGCCGGTGGCTTCGTCGGCGCTATGGCTGACCCGGCCGTTCTCGACGATGGCGATGCCGGTGGTGCCGCCGCCGATGTCCACCACGGCGGCGCGGCTGAGCCCCAGCAGCCCCACCACCGCCGAGGGTTCGTCGATGACGCCGCTGACTTCCAGCCCGGCCGCTTCCAGCACATTGACCGAGATGCGCGGGTCGGTGCCCGGCGGGTAGGAGGTGGCGGCGGCGGCGAAGCGATGTCCCAGCGCCTGCTCCAGCGCGTCCAGCTGGCGGCGGACGATGTCCACCGCGCCGAAGAAATTCCACACCACGCCGTCGCGCACCACATCGGCCCAATCCAGCCGCAGCGCCAGCGGTTCGCCGTCCGGCGCCATCGCCACCGACACCACGTCGCTGGTGCCCAGGTCTATGCCCAGGCGCATGCCGGCCACGGCCGCGCGGCGGGCCTCGCCGCGATGCAAGGCGCGCGCGGCGTTGAGCCGCTGCTGCAGCTGGTGGGGGGAGAGGGAAGGGGACGGCATGGCGCGGCTCCTCACACGATGCGGAAGCGGTTGACCAGCACGCAGCGGCGCAGACGCACGAAGCTGCGGGCCGAGGTGACGCCTTCGCCGGTGGGGGTGGAGATGGTCATCGTGGTCCAGCCCTCGCCGCCGAAGCCCAGGCCGGCCAGGCAGGGGCCGTTCTTGACGAAGATGCTGGTGTTGATGGCGTTGGCCATCCGGTCCAGATTGTCCAGATTGCGCGAGTGCATGGCCGCGGTGTGGCGGCAGCCGCCTTCCAGCCGCACCGCCAGGTCTATGGCCTGGTCCGCGTTGGCGACGCGCAGCACCGGCAAGAGCGGCATCATCAGCTCGGTGACCGCGAACGGATGATCTGCCGGCGTTTCCACGAACAGCAGGCGGGTGTTGTCCGGCACTTGCAGGCCGATGGCGGCGGCGATCTTCGCCGCGTCGCGGCCCACCCAGTCGCGGCTGACCGCGCCGCGGCCATGCTCGTCCACCTTGGTGAGCAGGATGGGCAACAGTTGGGCGGCTTCGTCGGCGGTCAGCTCCACCGCGCGGTGTTTTTCCATCTCCACCTTCAAGTCGTCGCAGATCGCGTCCACCGCGATCAGCGCCTTCTCGTCGGCGCAGATGATGTTGTTGTCGAAGGAGGCGCCCCAGACGATGTCGCGCGCGGCGCGGGCGATGTCGGCGGTCTCGTCCACCACCACCGGCGGATTGCCGGCGCCGGCGGCGATCAGCCGCTTGTCGGTGACCTTGCGCGCGGCGTCCACCACCGCTTCGCCGCCGGTGACCACCAGCAAATGGATGCCGGGGTAGCGGAACAGGCGCTGCGCGGTTTCGATGTCGGGCTTGGCCACCGTGGTCAGCAGATCGGCCGGGCCGCCGGCGGCGACGATGGCCTGGTTCAGCAGCGTGATCGCGCGTTGCGAGGTCTTTCTGGCCGCCGGATGCGGCGCGAACACCACGCTGTTGCCGGCGGCTATCATGCTGATGGCGTTGTTGATGACGGTGGCCGCCGGATTGGTGGACGGGGTCACCGAGGCGATCACGCCCCAGGCCGCGTTTTCTATCAGCGTCAGGCCCCGGTCGCCGGTCAGCACCTGCGCTTGCAGGCATTCGACGCCGGGGGTGTGCCGCGCCTGCGCCAGGTTCTTGGCGATCTTGTCGTCCACCCGGCCCATGCCGGTTTCGGCGACGGCCAGCTCGGCCAGCTCGCGGGCGTGGGCCTCGCCCGCCGCGCGGATGGCGGCGATGACGCGTTCGCGCAGCGCCACGCTGGCCAGCGCCGTCTGCGCTTGCTTCGCCGCCGCCACCGCCTGGTCCAACTCGGCGAAAACGCCGGCCGGCAGCGCGCTTTCGGCCGCCGCGCCGTTTGCCGGCGCCGCTTGTCCGATCGACGCCAGCACCGCCTTCACCACTTGTTCGATATCGCTTGCCTTGAGTTCCACAACCCACTCCTTCTGAAACTGGAATTGCCAAGTGCTCCGGCGCGCCGGATCACTTGTGGAAAACCACCCGTTGCCGGCGCACCACCTCGTCGACGATGCCGACCACGGCCAGGTCCACCGGCGTGTCCTCGTCCTGCATCCGCCGCGCCGAGCTGCCGGCCACCAGCAGCACCCATTCGCCGTCGCCGGCGCCCAGGCTGTCGGCCGCCACCTGGGCGTCGCCGCTGGGCTGGCCGTCCGCCGTCAGCATCTCCACCAGCAGCAGGCGGTCTTTCTGCAAGCCGCCGTGCTTGACGGTGGACACCACTTGTCCCACCACGATGCCCAATTTCATGTGTCTGGCTCCCGTGTCCCGCCTGGCGGCGGGCAAAACCTCCCCCTGTCGCGCGCGGGCGACATGCGGTTTGCGGGGGGAGAAGCGGCCGGTCGGCTTGGCGTCAGCCGCCGGCCAGGATCAGCTGATGCTCAGTCCAGGTTCTTGTCGGCCGACATCTTGATCGGAAACACTTCTTCCAGATCGGCGTGCGGGCGCGGGATCACATGCACTGACACCAGTTCGCCGATGCGCTGCGCGGCGGCCGCGCCGGCGTCGGTGGCGGCTTTGCAGGCGGCCACGTCGCCGCGCACCATCGCGGTCACCAGGCCGCCGCCGATCTGCTTGACGCCGACCAGCTTGACCCGGGCCGCCTTGACCATGGCGTCCGACGCTTCGATCAGGGCCACCATGCCGCGGGTTTCAATCATGCCAAGAGCTTCCATTTGCACACTCCTTGAGGGGTTGGGGGTTCAACACGAATATCTGTCTATCTCTAACGGGAACGCGGAGCGTTCTCGGCTTGCCTGCCCCGGCTCGCCTGCTCTAAGGCGAGGCTCCCTTGCCGGGCAAGGGCGGGGGCGTTCCATGCCGGGGCCGCGCCATGAAGCGCGCTGTCGGCGGCCGTGAGGCGCGCGGCGCGCCGGCCCCGGATCTCCTCCGCGCCGCTGGCGCGGCTCATCTTCATCGCCAGCAGGCTGACGTTGACCATGTCTTCCACGCTGCAGCCGCGCGACAAATCGTGCAGCGGGCGGGCCAGGCCCTGCACCATCGGGCCCAGCGCCTGGTAGCCGGCCAGCCGCTGCGCGATCTTGTAGCCGATGTTGCCGGCCTCCAGCGACGGGAAGACCAGCACATTGGCGCGCCCGGCCAGCGGGCTGTCCGGCGCCTTGCCGGCGGCCACGTCCGGCACCATCGCCGCATCGAATTGCAGCTCGCCGTCCAGGATCAGCTCCGGCCTGCGTCCGCGCGCCAGCGCGACGGCGGCGCGCACTTTTTCCGCGTCAGGGTGGCGGGCGCTGCCGTGGCTGGAAAAGGACAGCATGGCCACGCGCGGTTCCCGGCCGGTGACCTGGCGGTAACTGTCCGCGCTGGCCAGCGCGATGTCGGCCAGCTGTTCGGCCGTGGGCTGCGGCACCACGCCGCAGTCGGCGAAGCCCAGCGGCTCGTCGCCGTCTGCCGGCAGCATGAAAAAGATGGACGACACCGTGCGGTTGCCGGGCGCGAGGCCTATCACCTTGAGCGCGGCGCGCAGCACGTCCGAGGTGGAGGAGTGATTGCCGGCGATGCACAGGTCGGCGTCGCCGGCCGCCAGCATGGCCGCGCCAAACCACAGCGGCCGCCGCAGCGAGGCGAGCAGCGCGTCCGCGCCTTCCTTGGGCTGGCGCGCGGCCAGCGCCGCCTGGTAGGCGGGCAAGCGCGGCGAGACCGCCGGATCGTGGACGGCGAAGCCGGTGAGCGGCAGGCCGTGAAGGTGGCAAAAATGGCGTAGCTCGAAAGGATTGGCCAGCAGGATGGGCCGCGCCAGGCCGGCCAGCGCCAACTGGTGCGCGGCGCGCACGCAGCGCGGGTCCAGGCTGTCGGGGAACACGATGCGGGCCGGACGCTCGCGCGCGTCGAGGCGGCATTGATGGATCAAGCTCATCGCGTTTCTCCCAGCCTGGGCAGCGGCTGGCCGCACTTGGCCAGCAAGGCCAGCAGCATCAGCACGTACACCGCGCTGCTCAGCCGGTTGAGCCCCTGCAAAATGTCCGGCCTGCTCAGTTGGAAGTCCGCGCCCAGGTACAGGCCGGCGGCCATGGTTTCGCACTCGCGTATCGCGGCGCGCAGCAGATTGAGCCGCGCCACTTCCGCGCCGTGCTCGACGGCGGGCACGATGTGGTCGTGGCCGAGCAGGGCCAGCGGCCGGTGCGACAGCGCGTGCAGGCGCGCCTCGTCGGCCTCGCCCATGGCGATGGGCGGCATGGGCTCGCCGCTGACTTCGGCGCGCAAGGCGTTGCCCAGCGCCGAGCGGATGTCGGCCAGGCAGCGCGCCAGCGCCGCGGGCGCCTGGCGCTCTTCCCATTCGGCCTGCAGCCACACCGCCTGGGCGATGGCGCTGTCCAGCTTGCCGCGCAGGGCGATGCGCGGATGGTTCTTGGGCACTAGGGTGTTGGCGTCCAGATGGGTCAGCGCCTCGGTCTTGCGCGCCACCGGCTGGCGGCACAGCAGGCAGCGGCATTCAGGCCGTTGTTCCTTGTTGCCGGTCAGCGCGTGCACCGCATGGCGTTCGCCGTCGGCGCCGGCGTCGAAGACGCTGCCTTGCGGGTCCAGATAACGGACGACGACCGCGCGGCTTTTCAGCAGCTCCTCGGCCGACGGCGTCAGCCTGGCGTCGCGCGGCAGGTGGATCTCGGTGTGCCGGGCCAGCGAGTAGCGGGAGCGCAGCCAGTCTTCGGTGATGAAATTGCCCATAACGGCCTCAGCAGCTTTGCCAGTTGGCCGGATAGGCCACGTACAGGAAACGGACCCGGCTCGGGGTGCCGAACTCGATGCTGGAGCCCTTGGGAATGAATACCACGTCGCCGGCCTTGGCCACCGTGGTCTGCTCGCCGCGGCGGATGTGGAGTTCGCCTTCCAGCACCAGGTCCACCTCGTCGTAATTGAGCGTCCACGGGAAGAAGGCCTGCTCCCACTGCATGAAGCCGGCGGCCATCGAGCTGCCGTCCGCGGCAGTGATCACGTCGGCGATGCCCACCTGCTGGCCGGGGCCGGCGCCGTCGAATACGCCCATGCGCACATCCTGGGCGCGGACGCATTTGATGGCGGGCCCGCTGTCGGCCGCGCCCTGAAGCTCGGCGGCGGCCTTGCGCACCAGTTGCTCCACCAGCTCGGGCGCCACCGAGCCCGGCGGCAGCCGCGACAAGACCTGGGCGCGGATTTCGGCCAGCGCGTCGGCCTCGCTCGCCGGCGCTGCCGGGGTTTCGGCGGCCGGCGCGGGGCTTGCGGTCGGCGCGGCGTCGCCGCCCTCGCTCAGGGCCAGGCCCAGGCGTTCCGCCACCACCCGCGCTTCCGGGGTGACGATGTGTTCGCGCGGACTGACGCAAAGCGCGTGTTCTCCGGCGGCATGGGCCGCGCGCACGGTTTCGGCACTGATCAGCTTTTTCATCTTGCTACTCGCCTCATGCTGTTTGCCGCGACGAGGCGGCGGATTCAGGATTCAGCCCCAGCCGGGCCTTGAGTTCGGCCACGCTGTCCGGCCGCAGGCCGCACACGCGCAGGATGTCGCCGCCAAAGCCGCGTTCGCGCAGCATGGCCTCCACCGCGTCGGGCCGGGCGTCGGGCAGATCGGTCTTGCTGATCACCACCGCCACGCGCCGGTGGCCATGCACGTCCAGCAGGCCGGGCGGCAGCCGGCATTCCAGATCGTTGGCGGGGTGAACGTAGATCAGCAGTTCGCACTCGGCGGTGCTGTTGATCAGCGCGTGGAACAGCCGCGGATGGCTGAAGAATTCGCCCGGGGTGTCGATGCAGCCTTGCGCGTCGTATTCCAGCGCCTGGGTTTTGCGCACCGCGCCGCCGCCGCCCAGGGCGTGGAACAGCGTGGATTTGCCGGCCTCGACCGGTCCCAGCAGCGCGTATCGGATGGGGGGATGCATGGCGGACCTCAGGAACGCGTCAGTTGGCACACGGCATAGCCCAGCAGCCGTTGCAGGCCGGCTATGGTCTGGTGCAGCGCTTCCTCCACCGCGCCGCAGCTGCCGGTAATCACCAGCGCGCCGGAAAAGCGGTCCAGGAAGCCGATTTCGATGGCGGCGGCCTTGCAGGCCAGATCGCCGGCTATCATCGCGGTTTCGCCGGGCGTCAGCGTCATGATGCCGATGGCCTCGGCCTGAGCCACGCCGATCTTGCGCGACAGCTCTTCGGTGGGATGGGAGATCAGATGCGCCAGCGTCACCTGCTTGCCGGGCACGAACTCCTGAATGATGCGTTCCTTTTCCATAACGTCACCATGGTTTTTCGGGTTGAGACGATGCTAGTCCAGACTGATCGATGGGCAGTATCAAAAATCGGAAAATCTTGAGGGGGGGCGGGCTTGGGTCAAACGTTTGGCGAGCCAGCGTGGAAAAGGGCATGGAGAAAGCCCTACGGCTCCGGCGCCGGAACGCTAGGCGAGGGGAAGCGACTGCGAGGGGGAATGCTGCTACGAATTCGGATCGGAGCCGCGCGACAAAGGCGCGGCTCCGATGAGCGGATGAGCTACCCCGCCGCCAGCGACCAGACGGCCAGCCCACCCAGCGCTGCCACGCCGGCGGCGAGGGCGGCGTCCAACCTGCTGGAAAACGCAGGCAGCCCGCGTTCGCGCCGCGCGCGCAGGTAGAACGGCAGGCCCAGCGCGTAGAGAATCATCGACAGCAGCAGGAATTTCATCCCGCCGGCGTAGATCAGCCAGGCGCCGTAGACCGTGCCCAGCAGCGTCAGCGCCAGCAGGCCGGCCTGTTTCGCCGGCGCGGAGCAGGCTAGCTTCAGGCTGAACGCCGCGCACAGCAGATAGGGGATCAGCGCCATCGCGGACGCCAGCTGGATCAGCAGATTGTAGCCGGCGTTGTTCAGGTGGTTGATGATCAGGAACAGCGAGATCAGCCCATTGGTCAGCCACAGCGCGTTGGCGGGCGCGCCCCTGGCGTTGAGTTTGCCGAAGCAGGCGGGTGCGGTGTGGCCTTCGCCGCGGGCGGCCAGGTAGAGCATTTCGGACGAAATCAGCGTCCAGGCCAGCAAGGCGCCGGCCACCGACAGGATCAGCCCGATATTGATCAGCGCGCCGCCCCACGGTCCCACCGCCTTTTCCAGCACCGCCGCCATCGACGGGTTCTTCATCGCCGCCAGTTCCGCCTGCGGCAACACCCCCAGCGACAGCACCGACACGCAGACCAGCAGCAGCATGGTGATGCCGAAGCCCAGCACCGTGGCCAGGCTGACCGTGCGCATGCTCTTGGCGCGGCTGGCGTAGACCGTCGCGCATTCAATGCCCAGGAACACCCACACGGTGTACAGCATGGTGTTCTTCACTTGCTGGCCGACGCCGCCCAGCGAGGCGCCGCCCCAGAAATCCAGGCGGAAGGTCTGGACCTTGAACGCCAGCGCCACGCACAGCACGAACAGGACGATGGGCACGATCTTGGCGATGGTGACGATCACATTGAGCAGGCTGGCGGATTGCACGCCGCGCAGCACGAAGCCGTGCAGCGTCCACAGCAACAGCAGGCCGCACAGCAGCGCCGGCAGCGTGCTGCCGTCGCCGAAGAAGCCCAGCGCCCGGAACGAGCCCAGCGCGCTGAACATCACCACCAGATAACCGACGTTGCCCACCCATACCGAGATCCAGTAGCCCCAGGCGGCGTTGAAGCCCAGGTAGTCGCCAAAGCCGTTGCGGGCGTAGCCGTAGACCCCGTCGCCGATGTCCGGCCGGTTGATGGACAGCCATTGGAAAATGCGCGTCAGCGCCAGCATGCCGACGAAGGTGATGACCCAGGCGATCAGGATGGCCCCGGCGCCGGCGCCCTCCGCCATGTTTTGCGGCAAGCTGAAGATGCCGCTGCCGACGATGGCCCCCACCACCAGCGCGGTGAGCGGCACCACCCCCAGTTTCTTGTCTGCGGCTTGTGTCATCCTTGTTCTCCTCCGGGGACGGGGCGCGCGGACGCGCCCCGGGTTTCACGCGTTCAATGCCTTCAGAAACGCAGCGACATGCAACTGACGCCGCCGTCCACCTTGCGGTATTCGGAGGTGTCCACCTCGATCACCTCATAGCCCAGCGCGGCGATGCGGTTGCGGGTGTTGGGGTAGCCGGAGGGCATGATGACCTTGCCGTTCACCCAGATGCAGTTGGCGGCGTAGGACTCTTCTTCCGGGATGGCGATGATGTTGAATTTCTGGAACTCCGGCTTGGTGATGAACTCGCCGGCGGCCAGCAGATTGTTGTTTTCCAGATAGGCGAGGCCGGTCTTTAGGTGCAGCACTTCCTCCAGCCGCACCACCGAACCGCTCATGCCGTGCTTTTCCAGAATGGCGATCAACTGGCGCGCGCCTTCCGCGTTGGTGCGGGCGGATTCGCCGATATAGAAATGGCTGCCCACCATCATCACGTCGCCGGCGTCCAGCGTGCCGGGAGCCTGGATGCGCTCGACATGCTGATAGAAGCGGCGCAGCACCGGCTCCATCAGGCCGGCCTCGTCGCGGCGGCTGTCCGCGCCCGGCCGGGTGACGATGGCGCAGTGCGGGGTGCACAGCGCCGGGTCTTCCACGAACACCGAGTCCGGAAAGTCCTCGGCCGGCGGCAGGATGGTGATGTCCACGCCGCAAGTCTGCAGCGCGCGGATATAGGCGTTGTGCTGTTCCAGCGCCTTTTCATAGTCGGGCTTGCCCAGATTGCTGGAGGAAATGCCGTTGACCAGTCCGCGGCAAGGGGTGCGGGCGATGATGTGCTTGAACATTGCGATCTCCTGATGGCTAGTTGCGGGGTACTGCCTCGTTAAGGGCAACTACCGTGCCAGCCGGGCGGAGCGCGTAACGGTTTTGTTTGACCACGCTCAAGCTTTCGGTCCGGTTTTGCGTGGCTCTTGGCCGAGACCGCGTGGATTCCGCGGGGTTTTTCACCGGAAATGGCGGGGTCTTGCATTTGGCTTCGTCAATTCGCCATTTATCGCCGCCGTGCTGACGCGACAAATGGTGATATTTGGCGCAGGATGTCGATAATTGGCGAATTCGCCATGGTGGATGGCGTCTATGCCCGCGCGCGGAGCCGGGCGTGGCGGAAAGGGGAGCGAGGCGTGAGCGAGGAACTGGATTGGCTGGTGGCCTGCCTGCGGCCGGTGTTGGATACGCTGGACCGGCCGGCCACCGTGGTCGACGCCGACGGCCGTTTCGTCTACTACAACCCGGCCAGCGCGCGCATGGACGGCGTGGACGTCGACGAGGTGATCGGCAAGCATGTGCTGGAGCAAAACCCCTGGCTCACGCGCGAGGACAGCACCCTGCTGCAGTGTCTGGACCGCGGCGCGCGCTTCACCGACGTTTGCCAGTCCTATATCGGCCCGGACGGGCAGGCCATCCCCTATCTGCACACCGCCGTGCCGCTGACGGGCCGCGGCGGCGCTCTGCTGGGCGCGATCGAGATCGGCCGTCAGCTGCGGCATATGCCCAATCATCGCGGTGAGGACGCGGACGTGCCCCGCATCGCCACTGCCGACCCGCAGATGCGCCAGCAGATCGCCTGGCTGGACGCCTTCGCCGCCAGCGAGCTGCCGATTCTGATCTACGGCGAAACCGGCACTGGCAAGGAGCTGTTCGCTCGCCGCGCGCACGCGCTGAGCCCGCGCGGCAGCCGGCCGTTGTTCACCGTCAACTGCGCGGCCATTCCCGACACCCTGCTGGAAAGCACGCTGTTCGGCACTGTCCGCGGCGCGTTCACCGGCGCGGAAAACCGCAAGGGGCTGCTGACCCAGGCCGACGGCGGCACGCTGTTCCTGGACGAGCTCAACTCCATGCCCATCCAGTTGCAGGGCAAGCTGCTGCGCGTGCTGCAGGACGGCAGCTACCAGCCGCTGGGCAGCCATCAATCGCTGCTGGCCAATGTGAGGCTGATCGCGGCGTTGAACCAGGAGCCGCTGGCGGCGGTGGAGCAGGGGCGCTTGCGCGAAGACCTGTACTACCGGCTCAACGTCGGCTATGTGCACATCCCGGCGCTGCGCGACAGGCGCGACGACGTGCCGCTGCTGGCCCGCGAGCTGCTGGCCCGCCACGCGCCGGAGCTCAAGCCACAGGTGACGCAGTTGGGGCCGGAGGCCGAGGCCGTGCTGCTGGCGCAGGACTGGCGCGGCAATGTGCGCGAGCTGGAAAACATCCTGCGCCGCAGCCTGCTGCTGCACGACGGCGGCGCGCGGCTGGAGCGCATCGCCCTGCACGCCGGCGTCCAGGCCGCGCCGCGCGCGGACGGCGGCCTGCGCGGCCAGTTGCGCGAGCGCGAGGCCGAACAGATCCGGGCCGCCTTGGCCGAACAGCGGGGCAATGTGTCCGCCGCCGCCCGGCAACTGGGGCTGGCGCGCAGCACCCTGGTGTCGCGGCTGCGGCGGCTGGGGCTGGCTTGAGCCGCTGAACGCGGCATATCGGCACGCAAGGTGGGCTCTTAGAACCTGTTCAAAGTCTGCTGCGCTTCAGCGATACGGCGTTAAAAACAAGCTCAAAATGCTCATGTACCACTTGTACATTCCGCTTTTTCGCTTGTTTTCGCCTTGTCTCGCCCTTGCTCGCGAGACTTTGAACAGGTTCTTAGGCGTCCGCTTGCAAGGCGGAAATTGCGCTGCTATCATCGCAAAACTTTCGAAACGAAACTTGTGATGACCAAACGAAATACTCAGCAACGCCGTCACGCCATCGCCGCCCTGGTGCAGGAACGCGGCGAAGTCAGCGTGGACGAGCTGACCAAGCGTTTCTCCACATCCGAAGTGACCATACGCAAGGACCTGGCCCTGCTGGAAACCGGCGGACTGTTGTTGCGCCGCTACGGCGGCGCGGTGTCCTTGCCGTCGGAGATGGTGGTCGAGGAAGACGCGGAACAGGTTTCAAAACGAAAGATCGCCATCGCCCGCGCCGCCGCCGAGCGCCTCCGCGACCACAACCGCGTGATCATAGACAGCGGCACCACCACCAGCGCGATGATTCCGCTGCTGGGCAATAAGCGCGGCCTGGTGGTGATGACCAACTCCCTGAACGTGGCCGGCGCGCTGCGCGAGCTGGAGAACGAGCCGACGCTGCTGATGACCGGCGGCACCTGGGACCCGCATTCCGAATCCTTCCAGGGCCAGGTGGCGGAGCAGGTGCTGCGTTCCTATGATTTTGATCAGCTGTTCATCGGCGCCGACGGCATAGACCTTGATCGCGGCACCACCACCTTCAACGAGCTGGTGGGCTTGTCGCGGGTGATGGCCGAAGTGGCGCGCGAAGTCATCGTGATGGTGGAGTCGGAAAAGATAGGCCGGCGCATCCCCAATCTGGAATTGCCGTGGGAGCGCATCCATACCCTGGTGACCGACGACGCCTTGTCGGCGGAGGCCAGAACCCAAATTCAGGCGAAGGGCATTGCGCTGATCTGCGCGTCCTCGCCCACTGATAGTCCAAGGAGAAAGTAATGTGCGGCATTGTCGGCGCCATCGCGGCGCGTAATGTGGTTCCGGTGTTGGTGGACGGCCTGAAGCGGCTGGAATATCGCGGCTACGACTCCGCCGGCGTGGCGGTGCTGGCCGGCGACGCCATCCGTCGCGTGCGCCGCGTCGGCCGCGTCGCGGAGATGGAAAACGCCGCCGCGGAAGAAAGCCTGCAAGGTCAGGTGGGCATCGGCCACACCCGCTGGGCCACCCACGGCGGCGTCACCGAGCCCAACGCCCACCCGCACGTGTCCTTCGGCAAGATCGCCGTGGTGCACAACGGCATCATTGAAAACCACGAAGAGCAGCGCGAGCGCCTGAAAGGCCTGGGCTACGCCTTTGAATCGCAGACCGACACCGAAGTCATCGCCCACCTGGTGCATCACTACTACCAGGCCGGCGACAGCCTGTTCGACGCCGTCAAGCGCGCCAGCCGGGAGCTGACCGGCGCTTACGCCATCGGCGTGATCGCGGTGGACCGCCCGGACGAACTGGTGTGCGCGCGCATGGGCTGCCCGCTGCTGGTGGGCCTGGGCGACGGCGAGAACTTCATCGCCTCCGACGTTTCCGCCATCGTATCCGCCACCCGCCGCGTGATCTTCCTGGAAGAGGGCGACATCGGCCGGCTGACCCGCGACGGCGTGGAGCTGCTGGACAAGGACGACCAGCCGGCGCAGCGCCCGGTGCACGTGTCCGACGTGTCGCTGGCCTCGCTGGAGCTGGGCCCGTACAGCCACTTCATGCAGAAGGAAATCCACGAACAGCCGAAGGCGCTGTCCGACACCATAGACGCAGTGCAGGACTACGGCTTCAATCCCGAGCTGTTCGGCGAGCGCGCCGGCGAAGTGCTGCCGCAGCTGGAAGGCGTCAAGATCCTGGCCTGTGGCACCAGCTACTACGCCGGCCTGACCGCCAAATACTGGATCGAGACTATCGCCGGCGTGCAGTGCGACGTGGAAATCGCCAGCGAATACCGCTACCGCGACGCCTGGGCCAACCCCAACTATCTGGTGACCACCATCTCCCAATCCGGCGAGACGCTGGACACCATGGAAGCGCTGAAATACGCCAAGGAGCTGGGCCACCGCTACGCGCTGTCGATCTGCAATGTGCGCGAATCCGCGATTCCGCGCGCCAGCGAACTGGTGTTCTTCACCCGCGCCGGCGCCGAAATCGGCGTGGCCTCCACCAAGGCCTTCACCACCCAGCTGGTGGGCCTGTTCGCGCTGGCGGTGACCCTGGGCAAGATGCGCGGCAAGGTCAGCGCGGCCGACGAGGCGCGCTACCTGGACGAACTGCGCCACCTGCCGGGCAGCGTGCAGCACGCGCTGAACCTGGAGCCGCAGATCAAGGCCTGGGCGGACAAGTTCGCCGCCAAGGACAACGCGCTGTTCCTGGGCCGCGGCCTGCATTTCCCCATCGCGCTGGAAGGCGCGCTCAAGCTGAAGGAAATTTCCTACATCCACGCCGAAGCCTACCCGGCCGGCGAGCTCAAGCATGGCCCGCTGGCGCTGGTGGACGAGGACATGCCGGTGGTGGTGATCGCCCCCAACGACACGCTGCTGGAAAAGGTGAAATCCAATATGCAGGAAGTGCGTGCGCGCGGCGGCGAGCTGTTTGTGTTCGCCGACCTGGACAGCCATTTCAGCGAGTCCGACGGCGTGCACGTGATCCGCACCCCGCGCCATGTCGGCGTGCTCAGCCCGGTGGTGCACGCGATCCCGGTGCAGATGCTGGCCTACCACGTGGCGCTGGCGCGCGGCACCGACGTCGACAAGCCGCGCAATCTGGCCAAGAGCGTGACGGTGGAGTGAGGCTTGCGCCAGGCGTTGACTAGTGATCAGAAGGAATAAAGCCTGTCACGACGACATGATGGTTCGTCACGAGCGGCGTTAAACAAAGAGGCCCGGTAGGGCCTCTTTTCGTTTGAGATGGCTTGGTTTGAGGATGAGCAAGGGTAAGGACCGAAGAGCGGGCTACTCGTCGGCGATCTGCTCTTCTTCATGTCTGTCATTCTTCTTCAGAAAGGGACTTCTCTCCTTATCTCTGGTATGGCTCGTGGGGAGGAGATGCGGGTGTCAGGTGTGGATTTTGATCGGTTATAACGGCTCCGTGTTTAATTAGCCCCAACTTTGAGACTGAGCCGCGAGTGGCGGCTTGCCGACGCAAATCGGCTTGATCGACTGGTTAGGACGCATTTTGGCTCTCTTGGAACACGCCGCCCGCTTGCAGGTGCTCAATGATCTTGAGAGTTAGGTAGCCATAAACAACTTCCGGCTTGGTGTCGTTCTGAACATACCGAATGTGCGATACGGTATAGGACGTTGCCAGTCGCGAATTTGCTTCAGAAGTGCCTTCGAGGACGTGAGCAATAATTTCCTCCTCGATCAGCGGCTCATGCTGGCATTCCCCATGGGACGGCAGGCATTCGCATGTCGGCGTTCCTTGCACTCCCGTCCCCAGACGAATCTGCAATAGGTTGTGCTTCGGGCCAGTGATCATTGTTGCTGCTAGAAAAGCTCCGAGGCGGACGAAGTGCATTTGATACGCTCTAACGTTGGAAATCACTGGCGCTGGGGCGCAGCGGAGGTGACCTAGAGTGCAGCTGCGCGGTTAAACAAGGCGCGGAACTCCCGGCTGCCTATCCCGTGGACTCTCACCTATGGCGATGAGGCTCAGCAATAATGAGAACTTGCTTGTGAGCGACAAGTTTTCCTTCGCTTGAGGATTGTACTGAGCTGCGTTTTCGATTGAGCTTTGTGCAGAGAGTAGCACCATCATTACTTGCTTTGAGACGACATGCTCGGTCTTAATCAGCTCCGCCTTGTTACAAAGATAGTCATATAGTCGCGCAAACGCTGCTGTATCAAAACTCTCGGAGGTTATGAGGCGACCTACCGATTTGTTGTACAGATCTTCGAGATCGAGATCAAAGTCAGATGGACTCATAAGCGTCTAATGTCCTAGTTAGCTGGCGGCAGAGGGCGAAGCGTGTAGGGTATTTTTACTTGATTGGGACTGTGCCGCATAAGACCAAGTGCTCGAACGGTGCCGACTCCAAGTTACCTTCTACTTCGCAAGACGGGAATGAATTTCTATATATGACCTAACGTTAAAAATAACCAGCTCGCTTTAACGCGTCTATGTGGGTTGCAAGATTGGGCGTTATTCTAAGTGGGCTTGCTAAAATTGACCACCGCAGCTTGCAGACCACCATGATCTATACCCATGTGCTGCAGGCGATCCGAGCGGTGACCTGCCCGCTTGATACCTTCTAAATTTATTTGCTCCAAACCACAATCGGCGGCATTCCCTCAGAAGGCAGCCGCTTCCCCAAAACCGATGTCCAGTCCGTAGTTTTGGTTTGCTCCGATATCTGCCGCTAACCGGTATTGCCCTGAACTACTTCATCGGATCGGTAGCCGATATGCAGCAGGTGGTTATCGACAAGGCCGCTATGGCCGACGATAAGCCTGCTCTGCATTGATAAGGGTGTGGAGAGATCGATCTTGGCTCCTTGGTCAGGATGAGATTGGGTGTTTTTCTGCGGGTTCTGATGTGTGTAATGAGACGAAGGCTTGTCTGTCCTGATGGCTTCCCATCATCCTGTGGTGGTACAGACCCTGGCTGCGGATATATCCTCGCCTGTGGCGAAACACATCTGGATGCGGGATAAGCGATGCAAGTGTCGGCCTTGGAACAGCTACTGAATTTTCTGAGGGAAATAGACCGTTTGAAGTCGGTGCTGAGGTAATCGCTGTTGCTGGACCAGAGCCGCAGGGAAACCGCGGTCGAGCATTCCTGGCATCTGGCGATGTACGCCTTGCTGCTCGCCAGTGGCCCGGTCAACACCGAGCGGGTGATCAAGATGCTGCTGCTGCACGATGTGGTGGAGGTGGATGCCGGCGACTTCCCCATCCACGGCTAGGCCGCGTCTGGGGCCGCCAGTGCGCCGCCCATCTGGCGCAGATGTTGGAACTCAACCGTGAACACTAAAGTTGAGCAAGGGCATTTAGAGCGGCTAACAAAAATCAGTTTTATGTCTGAGGCAAGGCGCGCCGACGCAGGCAGTACTTGAGTACGGCAAGTCGGCGCAGTGCAGCATCAGGAGTTTTGTTAGCCGCTCTTGGTGCAAAGAAGGCGCAGAGATCTATAGCCATGTACAGAGCTCTGGCTATACTGCTATCCAATAAATAAAACCTGCCTCAAGGCAGGTTCTATTTTTAAAATACAAAAAGCCCCGTGAGGGGCTTTTTCATTGCAGCGCTAATGCTTAGAGCGGCTGAATCGCGGTTGCTGCCGGGCCTTTTTGGCCCATTGCACGGGTGTAGCTTACTTTTTGACCTTCACTCAGAGACTTGAAGCCATCCGCGCGAATTTCGGAGAAGTGAGCGAACAGATCGTCGCCGCCATTGTCCGGGGTGATAAAGCCAAAGCCTTTTGCGTCATTGAAAAATTTAACGGTACCAGTTTCCATAATGCACTCCATGTGTCAGTTAAGGACAATAAAATTATCGTATGGCATGATAATCAAGGAATAGATAAGGAAACAAAGAAGACCAACTTGATGGGCAACGAGGTATCGATAGATATGACGCTTGAAAATCCTGCGCCGTTATTTTTAAAGGAAAATTGCACCGCTGTCAATAGTGGTTTTTAAAATTTCCCGCAAGATTGCCGGAAAAACGCCCATAAGAGCCGCTCACAACACCTCATGGAGAACCCGAGCCAAGGCGCGCCGACGCAGGCGGCGGCAGTGGTACGGCAAGGAGGCGCAAGGCGGGATCAGGGGTCTTGTTAAATGCTCATGCACCACTCGTGCATTCCGCTTCCCCGCTCGTTTTCGCCTTGTCTCGCCCTTGCACGCGAGACTCTGAGCAGGGTCGAAGACCCGGGCTGCGGCTATAATCCACCTCCGTGGCGAAACAGATCTGAATGCGGGATAAGCGATGCAAGTATCGGCCTTGGAACGGCAACTGAATTTTCTGAGAGAGATAGACCGCTTGAAGTCGGTGCTGCGGCAATCGCCGTTGCTGGACCAGAGCCGCCGGGAGAACTCGGCCGAGCATTCCTGGCATCTGGCGATGTACGCCTTGCTGCTGGGCGACTACGCCAGCGGCCCGGTCAATACCGAGCGGGTGATCAAGATGCTGCTGCTGCACGACGTGGTGGAGGTGGACGCCGGCGACTTCCCCATCCACGGCCAGGCCGCGCCTGGGGCGCAGGCGGAAGCGGAGGCGAGGGCAGCGGAGCGTTTGTTTGGCTTGCTGCCGCCGGAGCAGGGCGCTGAGCTGCTGGCTTTGTGGCGGGAGTTCGAACTCGCGGAAAGCGCGGACGCCTGTTTCGCCAAGGCGCTGGACCGCTTCCAGCCTTTGCTGATCAATGTCTTCACCGGCGGCGGGACCTGGACGCAGAACGATGTTTCGCTGGAGCAGGTGCTGTCCCGTTACGGCCCGGTGATCCAGAAAGGCGCGCCGCAGCTTTGGCTTGTGTGCGAGCAGTGGGTGTGCCGGCATTTTGCGAAGCAACCTGAACAGCCAATTTAACGCCATTCCTAGCCCAAGCGCTGGCTTGCCTCCGCCGCGTGCGGTGTGCCAGGCGCGGCTATTCCGGTCTGGCCGGATGCCGCTGGCTTGACGCTCTCCCGCTGCTCCCCAACAATAGCCCCCGCGCCGCAGCAATCGCGGCGCTCGGGATTGGTCTCCTGATAATGAATGCTTGTCGCGGATGCGCTGTTTCCACAGCGTATCCGTTGCCATTGCTTTGCCTATCCGGGCGGGCCGTGGCAAGTGGCGTCCTTATGGGCGCACCGGCTTGTGCAAGCATTCACCGGTAGACCAACTCTTGTCATGTGCCCGCCCTGCCGCTTTGCGGCTGGGCCCTTCTGCTCAGGAGGTTGCAAATGGTAAAGCTTGTCCGTCCGGTGCTAGGCATCGAACTTTCTCCGTCCGCTACTGAAACCCAAGACATCCGTCTGGACTCCGTGTCCCCACTCCCGCCGCTAGGTCCACGCTCGCGCTACCGCTTTGCCGGCCCCCACGCCAAAGACCTCAGCCTGCCCTTTATCCGCCGCATCGCAGGCCGCACTTATCCGCATTACTGGCAGCCGGCCGAAGCCAAGGATGAGTTCGAAGCCTGCGCCTTGGGCCGTCAGTACGCCGCCCATCTGGCGCAGATGCTGAAGCTCAATCGCCAGCACTCGGCGCGCGGGCTGTTGTTCCGCATCGCCAGCGATATGGATTTCCGCGACCGCGGCCACCGCCGCAGCATGTGCAAAAGCTTCTTCAACTATCTGGAGATACTGCTGAACTTGGGGGCGCAACAGGTCGACCTGGCGCAACACGTGGAGGCGATGCAACGCTTCCATCTCAGCCTGGACGAGTTGGACACCTTGCAGCGGAAGCCGCGGCGGAAGAAGAGGAGCTAAGCCGGGGAGGGACAGCCGGCCCGGTAGGGCTGGCTGTTGGAAGCGGCTTAAGGTCCGCCGCGCGGCGGCGGGATGGATAGAAAGGGGCGTTGAAAACGAGCTCAACATGCTCATGTACCACTCGTACATTCCGCCTTCTCAGCCGCTTTCGCTTTGTCTCGCCCTTGCTTGCGAGGCTTTGAACAGGCTCTAAGCCTCCAGCCGGAAGGTCGAGTCCGAGGGACCGCGTTCGTGTTCCAGTAGCCATTGCTTGCGCGCCAGGCCGCCGCCGTAACCGGTCAGCGCGCCATCCTTGCCCAGCACGCGGTGGCAGGGAACGATGATGGCGATGCGGTTGGCGCCGTTGGCGGCGGCCACCGCGCGCACCGCGCTGGGCCGGCCTATCCGTTCCGCCAGGCTCTGATAGCTGTGGGTGCTGCCGTAGTCCAGCGTCCGCAGGCTTTGCCAGACGCTGCGCTGGAATGCGCTGCCCGGCGTTTCCAGCGCCACGTCGAACTGTTGCCGGCTACCGGCGAAGTATTCGCCAATCTCCCGCTCAACCTGGCGGGTGTGCGCGTTCTCCCCGGCGATGATCCGCGCCTTGAGCAGGCGCTGCAGGTCTTTGAACTCGGTTTCCAGCATGCGCCGGTCGGCGAACTCCAGCAGACAGATGCCCTGTTCCGTCGCGCAGGCCAGCATCGGCCCCAGCGGCGTGGTGAAGCGGTGCAGCAGAATGAGGCGCGCAGGGTCGCTGGGGGCGCTGCCGGTCAGTTTCTTGTAGGTGTAGGCAAAGCCGCTGAGCGAGTCATAGCCGCTGTCGAATGCAACCTGGGTGGCGCTGCGGCCCCGCTTCAGCTCCTGCAGCGCGGCATTGATCCGCAGCATGCGCTGGAAAGCGTGGAAGCTCATGCCGTGGTGCTGAACAAACCAGCGGCGCAGCGGTTCCGGGCGGATGCCGTTTTGCCTGAGCCAGCGGTCCGTGATCCGGCTTTGGGGATCGGCGCGCAGCCAGGCCATGACTTGGGCCACCGCCGGCGGCGCCGCGTGCGCGTTTTCGGTGGGCCGGCAGATTTTGCAAGGGCGGAAGCCCGCGTCCAGCGCCGATTTGAAGCTGGAGTGAAACTCGACGTTCTCCCGTTTCGGCTTGCGCGCGCGGCAACTGGCGATGCAGAACACACCGGTGGTGCGGACGCCGACGAAGAAAATACCGTTGTATTCCTCGGCGCGCTCCAGCAGCGCCCGGTAATAGCCGTCGGCCTGGGCCGTGTCAGTGATCAGCATGGGTGAAGACAGCCTGGAAGGATTGTTGGGTGCGGATATTTTGCAGCATGTTCCGCAAGCTCCGCTGCAATTGCTCGTGGACGGCATTGCCCATGGAGATCCGTTTGACGCCCAGCCGCGCCAGAGCGGCGAAGTCCGGCAAGGCCGGCATGCACATCACATTCAAGGGCAGCGGCACCGCCTCGGCAATGGCGAGAATGTCTTCTTCCTGAACCACGCCAGGCACGAACAGCCCGTCCGCGCCGCGCTCGGCGTACAAGCGCCCGCGGACGATGGCCTGCGCCCGCGCGTCGGGCGCGCCCAGCAGGAAGATATCGGTGCGGATGTTGAGAAACAGCGCGGCGCCCGCTTGTGTCAAGCCGGCGCGCACCGCGGCCAGCGTGGCGGCGAAGTCCTCCGCGGGCAGCAGGCGGCGCTGGCCTTGCCGCACCACGCTGTCTTCCAGATTGACGCCGGCCACGCCAAGCGCGGCCAAGTCGAGCAGGTTGGCGACGATGCGGGCGGGACTGTCGCCGTAGCCGGCCTCCATGTCCACGCTCAGCGGCAGCCGGGAGGCGGTGCGCAGGCGCAGTACCATCCGCCGCAGCTCGGCGAAGCTCAAGTCCTCGCCATCATCGTAGCCAAGCAAGGCGGCGATTGCCGCGCTTGAGGTGCCGATGGCGGCATAGCCGGCCTGTTCGGCGAGGCGGGCGCTGTCCGCGTCCCAGACATTGGCCATCAACAGCGGCTCGGCTTGATGGTGCAGGGCGGTGAAGTTCATGGATGTCTCCGGTTTGAAAGCGCACAGCTTAGGGTTTGGCTAGCGGCGGCGACAACCGAAAAACCGACGAGTATTTTGGCGATGGCGAGGATGAAAAGGCCGCAATGCGTGATTTGAGAGTGCTCTCATAGAATTTGACTGGCGGCTTTTTGATAATGACAGGCCAGATACAGCTGTTGGTTGTATTTGCAGCTTTTATTTTCTGAGTTGTCATTGAGAGCGAAATTATGAATAAAGTCGTGCTGCCTGCTTTGCTGGCTGCGGTATTCAGCGTTGGCGCCCATGCCGCCGACGCCATTCCCGGTTCCACCCGCGCCTCCGCTGAATGGGACGTGACCGCGGACAAGGATAGCTCGCACGCTATCGAAATCACCGCTAAAAAACCGAATGTGCATTTTGTGTACAGCCCGATTTCCAAAACCATCGAATCCAAGAATCTGGATTTCGATATCCGCATGCTGAATTCGGATGAATACACCATCAGCGGCTATAAGGTGAAAGCCTCCTCGGTGCAGCATCAGCTGAGCCATACCGCCTCCATCGGGAAAATGGATTTTGATCTCAGCGTGACGGACCACACCGGCAAGCAGGTGAAACTGTCGGCCGAACCGAAGGATCTGGACGGCCTGTCCGGTTTTGGCGAGTTCGCGAAAGTGGCGGCCATGGCCGGCGAGAATAGCGGCACTTCGCAATTGAAAGCGGAGTTCATTAGCGGCAAGGACGCCAACGGCGCCATCGTGACCGAGGCCTCCAAACTCAGCGATGGCCAGTATGTCGGCAAATTCGATCTGATTCTGGATGCCTCCTGGCAGAAAACCGTAAAAGGCGAAGACGAAAGCAGTCAAGTTTTCATTCGCTGATTTCAAATGGTAGCGCCAATAAAAGGGAGCCTGGCTCCCTTTTTATTTTGAGGAGTTCTGGTTTATGCCATGGTGGTTGAATTTTTGCGCTGCGCTCTATTTGCTATTGCCGGCCTTGGCCGGAGCGATTCAGGTTTCCGACATGACGTCGGCGATTCCATCCAATAAGGGGGAGGTCGCGATTCATGTCAGAAACACCGAGCAGCGGGCGTCCTTGTTGTCGGTCAGCGTGACGCAGGTGGATTCGCCGTATGAGGGCGCGCGCGAGGTGAAGGCCGACGGCGCCAGCCTGCAATTCACCCCGGCGCGGGTATTGCTGGCGGCGGGGCAGGATCAAGCGGTGCGCTTCATTTACAACGGCCCCAAGGATGAGCGGGAGCGCTATTACAAGGTGACCTGGAAAAACGCCTTGCTGGGTTTGGCGGATGAGAGCGCGGATTCCGAGAAAAGCGGCGATGTCGAGTTTTTGACCGGCATCAGGACCAATTTGCTGGTGTTCCCGAAACAGCAGCGTTTCGCTTACGCCTATCGCCGCGGCTATCTGGAAAACCGGGGCAATGTGTCGTTTCAGGCTATCGCCTACGGGCCGTGCCGGGAAAAGCGGCTGGGCGAGGTGTGCAAGGAGCGTTATTGGATCGGTCCGGGCTATGCGGTGAATTTCAAGACGATAGACAGCCGCCAGGATCAGGACAAGGTGATGTTGCAACGGGATGGGAAGTTCTTTGACGCGGAAAAAGACGCGGCGCATGGCAAGGCATGACGGCGGCGATGGGGGCCAGGCGTTTGGGTGGCGCGGAATGAGGCGCGCGCGGCGCAGCGGTCTTAAAAACGGGATGGTTTTTTTAAGTGCGCTGCTGTTGGCGGAGACGGCGTTGGCCTCGGCGGCGGATGCCGAGCGGCGGCCGCTGGCGCAGCAAGTGCAGTTAAACAAGCTTGCCTTGTCGGCTGAGATCAAGGAGCTGTTGCGCCAAGGCGTGTCCATGCCGCTGGTGGCGCGCTCGGCGCTGCAAGCCTCGGACGAGGGCGTGGTGTCGGCGACGCTGACGGTGAGGCTGCAGGCCGACGGCTCGATGCGGCTGGAGAAGGTTGCGCCCTTGATCGCCCAGCGGAAGAGCGTGTTGAGCCCGGCCGCGCTGCAGGCCTTGCGGCAGGCGACGGGGCGGGCGTTTGCGCCGGACGGCGAGTTAAGCCTTGGCGCCGGCGAACGCCTGCAATTGGACGCGCTGGCGATGCGGGTGGATCTGTTTCTCGATCCGGAGGGCTTCGCCGTCGATAGCGCCCATCAGCGGGAATCCGTGCTGCGGGCTCCGTCGTCGGGAGGCTTGTCCAGCGTGCTGAAGTACGCGTTCAACGGCTATAGCTCGCGCAATCAGGGCCGCGGCCATTCCTCCGGCTATCTCACTTTCGACGACACCACGTCCTTGGGCGTTGATCATCTCAACGTCATGGGCTCCGCCTATCTCGACGATGCGGCGGCGGATCAGTCCGTGACGCTGGACCGCGTCATGTATGAGCGCGATATCGACGGCAAACGGCTGGCGTTGGGCATGGTGGACGGCTGGAATCTGCAGAGCCTGGGCAATGTGTCTACGCTGAACGGCAGCCGGATGTACGGCTTTTCCTACGGCAACGTCAGCCAGACTCTGAAGCTGGACGCCAGCCAGTCCTTGAATCCCATCGACGTCTATCTGCCGGCCACCGGCGAGGTGCGGGTCAAGCGCGAGGGCCGCTTGTTGAGCACGCAGCGGCTGGGCATGGGTAATCATAGGTTGGACACCTCGGCCTTGCAGGCCGGCGTTTACGACGTGGAAGTCGAGGTGTTGGTGGCCGGCCAGGTGCAGAGCCGCCGCCTGTATCGGATCAACAAGCCGGTGGGCGGCTCCAGCCTGCGCGACGGCCTGAACTGGCAGCTGTGGGGCGGCGCCGGCGAGGCGATGTCCCGCTACGGCGGCCCGGGCGCGCCGGCGGACCAGGGCGGGGCTTACCGCCCCCTGTTCGGCTTGTCGGCGGGCGGGCTCTGGCGTCAGCTGGACTGGAATCTGACCCTGTATCAAAACGACAAGACCACGGTGCAGGAAGGCTACGCCTCCTGGCAGCTATCCGACGCGGTCCGCGCCAGCCTGCAAAACCTGCTGGCCAGCGACGGCACCCGACGCCGGGTGGGCACGCTCAATCTGGCCTTGCCTCATGGCATTGGCAGCCTGTGGCTGACCGGCGAGCGCGGCGACAAGGGCCGGCGGCTGAATTTCTACGCCCGGGATTACGATTCCGTCGGCGCCAATGTCAATCTGCGTGGCTGGGGCGTCGACGCCGGCTCGCTCAATCTCAGTTACGACCGGGACCGTGGCAGCGGCTACCAATACATGCGCGCCGATTATTCGCGGCAGATGTACAACGGCAAATGGGGCGGCGCCCAGTTGCAGCTCGGCACCAGCCGCAATCTCAACGGCAAGGCCGCCGATCAACAGTATTACGCGATGCTGACCTTCAACCTCGCCATCGACGGCAATTTCAGCGTGGGCATGTCGCACCGCGACGGCGGCGACACCCTGGACCTGTCGGCCAGCAAATCGTTTGAAAACAGCGTGATCGACGATGTGGGCGTCAATGCCAGCCTCAGCCGCGAGGGGGCCGAGGGCCGGTCTTCCAGCTTCGGCGCTTACGCCGGCTTCAACGGCCGCTACGGCCAGGGCAATGTTGCCGTGGATGCCGACGGGGGCAGCCGCAGCGCCAGCGTCAATCTGCAGGGCGGCCTGGCCTGGGGCGGCGGCGCCATCGCCGCCGGCGGCGGGCAGGAGGAGGCCGGCGTCGTCGTCGACGTGCCCGAGACCCCGGACGGCGCGCTGGAGGCGGTGTTGAACGAACAGGCTTACAGCTTGCGCCAGGGCCGCAATTGGATCGCGGTGCCGGCCTACAACACTTACCACTTCTATGTGCGCGACGCGGAAAGCGGCCAGGCCAGCTACGAGGTGTCCGATACCGACCACGAATACACGCTCTACCCGGGCAATGTGGTGCGGGTGACGCCCAAGGTCAAACAGATGGTGACGGTGTTCGGTCAGCTGACCAGCGCCGACGGCGCCCCGCTGCGCCATGTGATGGTGCGCAACCACATTGGCCAGGCCCAGACCGACGAACTGGGCAACTTCGCCATCGACGTGGACCAGCGTCACCCGGAGGTCAGCGTCGAGCCCGACGCGGCGGAGCGCTTCCGGGTCCAGCTGGATCTGGCGGACGCCGGCGCCACGGCCTGGCTGGGCAAGATCGTTTACGGCCGGGACGCGAGCCGGGTCTATGCGCCGCTGCGCGACGACGAAGGCTGAACCGGCATGCGCAATCCCCTCATCACCCCATTCCAGCGGGACAGACGGACTGAAATGAAATACTGGATCTCAACCCTGATATTGATGGCCGGCATCGGCGCGGGGCTGGCGCAGACGGCGCCGGCCGGCGCTTTGCAGGCCGTGCCTTTGCCCGCGCCCGGCATGCGGCCGGAGCAGATTCCGGCGCGGCCGGTCCCGGTCCCTGCGCCGGCCCGGCAGGAGTGGCGCAGCCAGCAGGATCTGATCCTGATTGAAGACCGGCTGGCCGGCACCCAGTACCTGAGCACCTTGGGCAGCAGCGGCGGCATCCTGCCCGGCAGCCAGGCCCAGGCCATCTTCGGCGCGCGCGCGCCGCGGGGCGGCGCCAAGAAAGTGGCCATCTGGTACACGCACAAGCCGGACGCCCAGGTGCGGGATATCAGCCAGTTGCAGCCGCTGCAAGCGTTTCGCGGCATGGCGGACGCGCGCGGCGCGGCGGTGGGCCTGAGCGGCGACGGCTTCAAGCCGACGCAGGGCCGGCAGGTCAACCCGGTGCTGAGCGAGCTGGCCTTCGACACCATCGCCAAGGCGGCGCCCGGCGCGTCGCGCGAGTTGTCCTTCGTGGAGACGCTGGCCGGCGGCGGCGAGCGCCGCTTCGTCACCCAGCTCAGCAAGCGCGCCCATCTGATTCTCAACCCCGCGCCGGCCAATAGCTGTCGCGACGCCACGGTGGACGGCGTCGCCGGCAAGCTGTGCGTGTTGCGCACCATTTCCGGCCAAAGCAATGCCAGCAGCGGCGGCGATTTGATGTTCACCGTGCGCGCCAAGATGATGGCGACGCCGAACGCCCGCTTCCGGGTGGGCGGCGAATGGCGTCATATCAACGACAGCGTGCCGATCGCCGCTTTCGCCCGCGCCAAGGCGGTGGAGGTGTTCTTTGTGCCGCCGCCGGCGGAGCAACTGCAGGCCTTTGTCGCCGCCCATCCCAAGATCCGGCTGAATACCTTGGTGGAAGCCGGTTTTTACTCGCGCTCGCGCTTGTTCAACGGCGATCGCTTCAATCTGCAATTGCCGACGATGGGCGGCGGCAGGCCGCAAGTCCAGCAGCGCTATTCGCGCTTGGGCCTGTTGCTGATCGACGATCAGCCCAGCGGCCGCCAGTACGTGAGCAGCGTCAACGGCAGCCAGGACCAGGCCATTTACGGCGAGCGGCATCCGCAGGACGGCAGCCGCGCCGCCGCCTGGTATCTGGAAAACGGCCGCCGGCCGCCGCTGTTCGCGCTGCAGCAGCTGGGCCATGCCAGCCCCGCCGGCGGTTTCGCCGGCTTTGCCGACGCCGAGGGCCAGGTGCGGACCGGCCTCAGCGCCGCCGCGCCCTACCTCAACCCGGTGTTCAGCGAAAGCGCGTTCGCCGCGCTGCAGCATCAGCCGCTGGGCGGACAGCGGCGGCTGACGGTGGAGGGTTTGCGCCGCGGCGGGGAAGGGGTCAGCTATCAATTGAACGCCAGCCAGCAAGCCAGGCTGACGCTGGCCGCGCCGGAGGGGCCGGCTTGCCGGCCGGACACGGTGGACGGCGTGGCCGGCCAGCGTTGCGTGTTGCGCCGGCTGATGGCGGAGATCCGGACGGGCGGCGACATCCGCCTGTTGGTCCGCGCCAGGCGTCCGCTGCCGGCGGGCCGTTTTCGCGCCGGCCGCGACTGGCATAGGTTGGGCGAGAGCGTGGCCGTCGCCGAATTGAGCGGAGCGCGCGAGCTGGAGTTGTTCCTGCCGGCCGCGGACGGCTTGCTGCGCGGAGCATCGGCGCCGGCGGCCGGCCAGCCCTTGGCCGCGCTGGTGGACGCCTATTTCTATTCCAATGGCCGCCAGCATCAGGGCGACCGTTTTGCGCTGAGCCTGACGGCGAACATCCTGCCGCCGCCGCAAGCCAAGGCCGCCGCGCTCAAGCTGCTGACGATAGAAGACCAGCCCAGCCAGCAGCACTACATCACCACCTTGCAGGCCGAGCAAGGGCAAAGCCTGTACGGCGCGCGGCAGCCGCGGGCGGGCCAGCGCGCCGCCACCTGGTATGTGGAAGCGGACGTCGCCGCCGCGGGTGGCGGCGAGCTGCAAGCCAGGCAGGCCTTGCCGTCGGCCTTGATCGCCGGTTTCGCCGATCGCCAGGGGCGGATCAGCGTCGGCCGCGCGCAGCGGCAGGCGGGGCAGGTCCATCCGGTGTTCAATGAGCGCGCTTTTGCCGAATGGCTGCGCCAGCCGCTGGGCGGACGGCAGTTGCTGACGCTGGAGGCGGAACGCGGCGGCCTGCCGGTGACGCTGCGGGCGCAGGCGGAAAAAAGCGCGACGCTGCGCTTGGGTCCGCCGGCAGCCGGCTGCCGTCCGGAGACGGTGGACGGTGTCCAGGGGCGGGTCTGCGCGCTGCGCTCGGTAGCGGGCGAATCCCAGGCCCAGAGCGACGGCGTCCGCTTCAGCGTGCGCAGCCGGCAAACGCTGGCCAAGGCGCGCTTCCGGGTGGGCGCGCAGCCTTGGCATAGGCTGGGCGAGAGCGTGGAGCTGGAGCAGTTCGTCGGCGCCAAGACCGTGGAGCTGTTTCTGCCTTTGGCCGGCCGTGGCCGCCAGGCGCAGGGGATGGAGGCCGTGTTTTACTCCGGCGAGCGCGAGGATGTTCTGGCGCTGCCGTTGGAGGCGCCCAAGCCGCTTGAGGCGGGAGGCCAGGTGAGCTTCGTCTTCGGCACCCGCCACGAGGGGGTGATGAAGGAGGTGCCGGCGTCGATCAATTTGGTGTTGAACGAGCAGGTGATGGCGGGCGGGCCGGATGAAATCGTGTTCGGCCAGGTGAGCGACTCGGTATTGGGGAAACAAGCGCATGTGAAGTTTTCGCCGGCGATTCTCGGCGAGCAGGACATTTCCCTGCTGGAGACGTTGAAACTGCCGGTAGGCACCCAGGCGGCGACTTTCGAGTTCAAGCACGCCTGCTTCAAAAATGAGGCATGCACCATTGATAAGGGCACCAACACCAAGGATGTCGGCGTGACCTTCAATGGTCAAAAAGCGCCGGACTGGTTCCGCTGGTTTGAGAATAAGGAGGCCAGGATCAAGCATGTCAGCGTCAACCCGGATATGGTGAGCACGGCCTTGGAGACCGAGGTCGAGTTCGCCATCGATATCATCGACGGGCCTGGCGCTGGGAATAATGACCACAAGCTGGAGTGCGATCTGAATCAGACCGCTGGGCTGTTTGGTGATCCCGATGCCGTCGAGCTTAGGGATAATCAGGGCCAATACATCGGCATGCTGCCCTTGAAGGGCCGCCAGACGCTGGAAATCCTGCCCAGCCAGCATCCGTTTCCGGTGAGGTTCAAGCTCCGAACCAAGACCGGCGGTTACACCGGCCTTAAAACCGTTTCCTGCGAGTACAACTATTCCGGCTGGTCTTATGCCTCGGTCAATGCCGTTGAGAAGGATTTGAAGCTGGTCTCCATCGATGGCCCGGACGAAGGCCGGGTAGGGGAGGCGCTGCAATACCATATTTTCACCGAAGGCGTGTCGCTGGGCGACCGCAACCTGACCGTCACCGTGGCGGGCCAGGGCGCGCCCTGGGGACTGGAGACGCCGACGCTGCAGGTGGGGGGAGTGAAGATCCCGCCGCGTTGCGACAAGGACTGCGTGTTCAGTTTGCGACCGGACAAGGGCGACCGGGTGGCCTTGGCGCTGGACGTCAAGGCTCAGTCGGTGAGTGGCGGCCGCGACGGCTACCGCATCACGGCCAGCCTGGAGGGGGATAAGACGCTGAACAGGGATTTCGCGATTGTGCCGGCCTGGCGGCTGGAGTCGCTGGCATCCGACGGCGATGTGACGGTCGGCGCGCCGCTGCGCTACCGGCTGCGCTTGAACGCGCCGGCGTCGCAGGCGCTGACCTTGTGGCTGCGGACCTGGCCGCAGGATGGCCAGGCGCAGGACGATGGCTACGAGGGCGGCCGGGTGACGGTCAGAGACGGGGAGCGCGTGTTGTCTTCGGGCTTGAATACCGGCGACTGGGGCTCGGTAACCCTGCCGCAGGGCAGTGAAACCATTGAGGTGGAGGTGCCGACGCGGCGTTTTGACGACGGCGACCGCGCCACGCGCGCGCTCGAGTTGGGCGCGGTGTTGAGCAAGGACAAGCCGGGCGCGGAGCCGCCGGCCGGGGCCAAGCACGCGACCGGACGCATCTACCAGCCCAAGCCCAGCGTCTCGGTGCTGCCGGCCAGCGAGGGTTCGAATCACGGCGGCGGCTGGGTGGGCGCGCCGGACGGCCGCATCCGGCTGGATTATCTGATCCGCGCGCAAATGGCCAATCTGCCGCCGGCGGGCGGGCCGGAGCGCGGCGCGACGCGGCGCTACCTGAGTCAGCGCGGCTTGGGCGCGGTCAAGGCGCGCTTGTCGCTGGACGGCAAGCACGGCGCGAGCCAGCGGGAGGGCATGTGCCGTTTCGCGCTGCAAAGCGATGCGCGGCAAGGGGTGCTGTTCCCGGCCTGGGTCAGCTTCGACGCCGACGGCGGCGGCCGGCGCGAGCCGGACAACTGTTCCGGTACGGTAAGCCACGAGCTGGGCGCGGGAATCTGGCTGGATGATGGCAGCGATCCCGCGCAGGGGCTGGAGAAACGGAAGCTGCCGTTCAGCCTGTGGTTCCAGCTGGACGACCCGGCATCGCTGCAGACGGTTCAAGGCGCGCCCTGGTACGGTCGCGCGCTTGGCGCCGGCATGGTGCGGGTGGAAATGGGGCTGGAGCTTGCCAAGTAAGTAGAGGCGATGCGCGCGGCCGTTACGGCCCGGCGCATCGGCGAAAGGAAACGAGATGTTGATGAGTATACGAAAGGCCTGGCCGGCGCTGCTGTGCGCTGTGTCGGCGCTGCCGGCCTGGGCCTTGCAGATGGCGCCGCTGATCGAGCTGGATGCCGATCAGAGCGAGATGCGGGTGGAGCTGAAGAACGATTCGCGCCAGCCGCACAGCTACCGCATCGGTTTGCGACCGCTGGCCGGCCTGGAGGCTGGCGCGGGCGAGGCGGAGGAGGCCGGCGCGGCCACGGTGGCGGTAGCGCCGGCGCGCTTGACCTTGCCGCCCGGCGCCAGCGGCGCGATCAAGCTGCGTTACCGCGGCGCGGCGATGGAGGCGCGGGAACGCTATTACCGGCTGCAAGTGGAGGAGGTGGCGACGGCGGCCGCCGCGCGGGGCGCGCGCCGGGCCGGCGCATGGGCGGACTATCCGCTGTCTCTGAGCAGCGTGTTGATCGTCCGGCCGCGCGCGGCCTATCTGGATTTCCATCTGGAGGGCGGCGTGCTGCGCAATACCGGCAACGCGGCCTTCTGGCTGTTGCAGGATGAAGCCTGCGGCCGACAAGCCGGCAGCACCAAGATACAGACGCCGGGGAGCGCGGCGCAGCTGGCGCCGCTGACGGGACGCTCGCTGGTCCGGGTGGGCCTGAGCGACGAGATCCGGGTGGTGGTGGATCAGTGCGGCGGCGAGCGCGGCTAAGAACCTGTTCAAAGTCTGCTGCGCTTCAGCGATACGGCGTTAAAAACCAGCTCAAAATGCTCATGTACCACTTGTACATTCCGCTTTTTCGCTGGTTTTCGCCTTGTCTCGCCCTTGCTCGCGAGACTTTGAACAGGCTCTAAGAGCCTGTTCTTTGAACCGGCGCTAAGCGCCGCTCTCGGGAGTTTCTTCTCGCCACTGGGTCAGCGCCTGTTCGAACGCCTGGTGCCAGGCCAGCAGCGCGGCTTCGTCGGGGCGTCCGCCCTCGGCCTGCAGCGCTTGTTCCATATTGGCGGCCAGCCGCGTCAGCGCTTCCGCGCCCACGGTCAGCGCGCCGCCCTTGAGCCGGTGCACATGGTGGAGCATGGCCTCGGGCTGTTGGTCGGCGACGGCTTGCCGGAACTGGAGCAAGTCGTGCCGCGCGCTCTGGCTGTACAGCCGGGCCAGGTCCGGGGCCGAAGCGGGCAGGGCCGGCGGCGGCGCGAGCTCCTCCGTCATCAGCCACAGCCGGAGAATATCCTCCAGATCCTGCAAGCTCAGCGGCTTGGACAAGATGCCGTCCATGCCGCTGGCGATGCAGCGGCTCTTGTGCGTGAGGTCGGTGATCGCGGAGATGGCGATGATGGGGGTGAAGGGCAGGTTTCGTTCCGTTTCCAGTGCCCGGATTCGCCTGGCGGTTTCGTAGCCGTCGATGCCGGGCAGTTGGCAGTCCATCAAAATCATCGAATAGACTTCGCCCTGGCGCAGTCGTTGCAAGGCGGCCAGGCCGTTTTCCGCTATCGTGACGGCGCAGCCCAGCTGGGCGAGCTGCCGGCGGATGGCTTGCTGATTCACCGCCATGTCTTCCACCACCAGCAATCTATGGCGCGGCAGGGCGGCGGGCATGGCGTCGGGAGCAGGGGCCTCGTCGACGGGCGGGTCCGCCACCTCGACATGCAGGACGAAGCTGACGGCGGCGCCCTTGCCCTCGGCGCTTTCCAACAGAATGCTGCCGCCCATCAGCTCGATCAGCTGCTTGCAAATGCTCAGTCCCAGTCCGCTGCCGCCGTAGCGGCGGCTGGTGGAGCGCTCCGCCTGGCTATAAGCGCGGAAGAGCTTGTCCTGCCGCGCCTTGGCGATGCCGACCCCGGTATCGCGCACCGTGACCAGGAGCTTGCCGGACTTCTCGCTTTGCAGATTGAACTGCATCAACAGCGCCACCTCGCCGCGATCGGTGAACTTGATGGCGTTGGACAGCAGATTGGTCATGATCTGGCGCATGCGCATCGGGTCCAGCAGCAATAGCCGGTTTTCCAGTCCGTCCGCGGACAGCGTCAAGTCCAGGCCCTTGCGGCTGGCGCTCAGGCGCTGGCTGTCGCTGATCCCTTTCGCCAACTCCAGCAAATCGGTGGGCAGTTTTTCCAGCGCCAGGTGTCGCGCCTCCAGCTTGGCGGTGTCCAGCACATCGTCCAGCAGCTCCAGCAGATTGTGGGCGGAGGAGCTGGCCAGCAAGGACAGCTCCTGCTGTTGCCGGCTTTGTCGGGTCTGTTGCAAGAGCTCGATGGCGGCGAGGATGGCGTTCATCGGCGTTCTGATTTCGTGGCTCATCATGGCGAGGAACTTCGACTTCGCTTCCTCGCTGGCCACGGCGCGGCGTTTGGCCCAGCGGGCCTGCATGAACAGGAAGACCATCACCGACAGCACCGAGAGCACCAGCAGGATTTCCGGCAGGTAGTAGCGGCTGATCTGATGCATCGACGGTTTTCCGAAGTCGATGTCGGCGACCCAATCGTCAAAGATCTCGTCGGTTTCGGACGGGCTCAGCTGCAACAGGGATTTGTCGATGATGGAACGCAGTTCCGGATATTGCCGCGCCACCTTGATGTTCAGGCCGGTGAACATTTCCGGCATGGTGCCGGAGATTTGCAGCGTTTTGGGGAAGCGGCCCTGCAATACCGGCCGGAACACGATTTCCGCGCCGATGGCGGCGAACACCTTGCCGTCGGCGACGGCCTTCAAGGCCGCCACCGGGTCGTTGATCAACACCAGTTTCAAGTAAGGGTAGTGCGCGCGCAGATATTGCTCATAGCCGCCTCCGCCCTTGACCGCGACGGTCTTGCGTTCCAGCTGCGAGGGATTGAACAGGCCTTCGGCGCCCGCCCTGGTGATGATGATGGTGGCGGTGGAGGCGTAAGGCTGGCTATTCAGCAGCGGGATGCCGTATTCCTTGGGAATCAGCTGCGTCGCGCCCATGGTGGCCAGATAGATCTGACCCCCTTTCAACTTGCCTATCATGTCTTGGGTATTGTCTGCTTTAACCAGCTGGAACTGCAGGCCGCTCTTTTGGGCGATGGCTTTGAGGTAGGCGCAGCTGAGTCCCTTATGGTGGCCGTTTTCAATGTATTCCAATGGCCAGTAGGGGTCGATGGAGTAGGGGATGGTGGGATGGCTCTTGATCCAGGCGATTTCCTCCGCGGTATAGAGCGAGGGCTGTTCCTGAGCGGCCGCGCTGGCCATGGCCGGCCAGCAAATAAACACAATAATCCAGGCCATCGCACGAAGCGCGGGTGTAATGGCATGGCGCAGGGCCAGGGTGAGAGGGGGGAGAATAAATGGGTTAAAGGGAGTTTTTGCCATGCGGCCGCCATCTTGGGTAAGTTTGCTTGAACATTATAGTGGGTCGGGCCGATTTTGCGATGCGGCGCCGTTTGACGGCCATTCATTGTGGCATGACTGTAAAATGATTTGCGAGAGAATGCCAGCCGTTTGAGAGTGCTCTTGTTGACGTGGCTTTGTTGCCGAATTTAGCATTTTTCCCCATTTGACGCACACTCTGCGGTATATGCGTTTACGGTATGGCTTTGTATTGTGGTGTATTGGAAATACCCATTTGGTTTGAATGGCGGTGATTATGGGGTTTTGGATTGGCAAAGGGTGTTTTTACTCGTTTTGGCAGCTGATTTATTTTGGCTTGCTGAATATATGCTGACGATTTGAAAACGATGTTGATGCTTGTGATTAAAACGGGGTTGTATGGGGTGGAGGACCTGCCGCAAGTTGTGGATGGACATGATCTCTGCTAGATGGTTTTGCATGCTATATTGAGGCGATGATTAAAAAAATGAGTATTTGAATCGAATGAGAGAGGGTTTGGAGACGGTGGAGGGGAAATGAAGGAAAGCAAAATCAAAGTGATGCTGTTGGACGATCATGAGGTGGTCAGGCAGGGCCTGGGCTTTAGATTGTCGCGGGAGAGCGATATCGTCTTGACCGGCTGTTTCGGCGACAGCCGCTCTTTTCTGGCGGCGTTGAGCCAGGGCAGTCCGGATGTGCTGGTGCTGGATTATGCGTTGCAGCCTCAGGACATGGATGGTTTGAACCTGATCCGCGCCATCCGCGCGCGCTTCCCCGAGGTGGTGATCCTGATCATGTCCTCTTACTACAACACGGCCACGGTGTCCCTGGCCTTGCGGGCCGGCGCGCGCGGTTTCGTCGGCAAGCAGCAGGATCTGGACGAACTGGTGCGCGCGATCCGGGTGGTGGTGGCTGGGCGCGTCTATTTGACGGCGGAGATGGCGCTGGAACTGGCGGAGGCCCAGCAGGCGGACAGCGTGCCCGCCGACAGTTCCACGCACGCGCCGGCCGCGATGGACCGGGTGGTCCGCCTGTCCGCCTTGTCGCCGCGGGAGCTGGAAGTGCTGCGCTGTTTTCTCGACGGCATGACGGTGAGCGAGATCGCCGAAAAATTTTCTAAGAGCATCAAGACCATCAGCGGCCAGAAGCAGGCCGCGATCAAGAAGCTGGGCTTGAAGTCGGACCACGAGCTGTACTTCATCAAAGACGAAATCCAATAGACGGGCGGGCTTGGAGCCCGCCCTTCATCGCGGCCCGCCCGCGCTCAATCCCGTCCGTCCGCGCCGTAGCGCGCGTCCAGCTCGTCGTAGAACGGTTTGTTGACCAGGCGCTGGCGCTCGGAGAACGGGGTCACCAGTTGCGGGTCTTCCTGCAAGATGCCGTCGCGGGACAGCGCGCCCAGCGCCCGCTGCATGCCCAGCACCGCGCCTTGCAGCGCGGCGTTGGCGTACAGCACCAGGCCGTAGCCCAGTTCCTTCAGGTCGGCGGCGCTCAACGCCGGGGTTTTGCCGCCGATGACGATGTTCATCAGCAAGGGGCGGTCGAACAGCGCCGGCAGGCGGCGGATGTCGTCCAGCTCGCGTACCGCTTCGATGAACAGCACGTCGGCGCCGGCCTCGGCGTAGCGGCCGGCGCGTTCGATGGCGGCGTCTATGCCGTCCACCGCGCAAGCGTCGGTGCGGGCGATGATCAGCAGTTGCTCGTCCTGGCGCGCGTCCGCCGCCGCCTGCAGCTTGCCGCACATTTCGGCGGCGCTGATCAGGTTCTGGCCGGCGAAATGGCCGCACTTCTTCGGCAGCACCTGATCTTCCAGCTGGATGGCGTCGGCGCCGGCGCGCTCGAGCACGCGCACGGTGCGGCGCACATTGAGCGCGTTGCCGAAGCCGGTGTCGGCGTCGACGATGATGGGGATGGACACCGCGTCGCGGATGGCGGCGGTCTGGTCCGCCACTTCCTTCAGGCCGACGAAGCTGAGGTCCGGCAGGCCCAGCTGCATATTGGTCAGGCCGGCGCCGGTCAGGTAGAGCGCGCCGAAGCCGAGGTCTTCGACGATGCGCGCGCTCAGCGCGTTGTAGGCGCCGGGCACCAGCAGGCCGGAGCGGCTGGCGATCAGACTGCGCAGGACGTGTTTGTTGTTTTGCGTCATGGTTGCGGTTCCAGGGAGGCTAGGGGATGGGTTTGATGGTACTGGCCGCGCCAGTAGACCAGCGGCTGGCGGGCCGGATCGTGATGGGCGGCCAGGACTTCGCCGATCAGAATCAGGTGGTCGCCTTCTTGGTAATGGCTTTTGCGGCGGCAGGCCAGCCAGGCGGCAGCGCCGTCTATCAGCGGCGCGCCGTGGCGCTCCAGCGTGAAGCGGGCGCGCTTGCGTTCGGCGTGGCCGGGGGCGGCGAACAGCCGGCACACGTCCAGCTGCTGCCGGCTCAGCACCTGGATGGCGAAGCGATCGGCGGAGAGAAAGCTGGCGGCGGCGCGCGATTGCCGGCGCAAGCACCACAGGATCAGCGGCGGCTCCAGCGATACCGAGCTGAAGGCGTTGATGGTCAGGCCCAGCGGGCCGTGTTCGGGGTCTAAGACCGAGGCGACGGCGACGCCGGTGGCGAAGCTGCCCAGGGTTTGGCGCAGGGCCTGCGGGTCCTGGCTCATCAGACGGCGATGGCGTAGCCGAAGTCGATGTCGCTGGCGGACTGGCCGCCGCGCATGCCCCAGTTTTCGGCCGGCTCTTCGCGCAGCAGGATCAGCACCGAGGCGGGCGCGATGTCCAGCAGCGCGGCCAGGTCGGCGGCCAGTTTGGCGTAGAGCTTTTTCTTGGTGTCCGGTTTGCGGCCGGCGAAGACGGTGATCTCGATGTGCAGGTAGTCCGGGTCGCCGCCCGGCGGCAGCAGATCGTCCGGCGCGAAGCGCTGGTAGCGCGCTTGCAGTTCCTCGTCGCTGACGCCGAACACGGCGCGCAGCGCGTCGTAGACGCAGTGGGCGATGGCTTGGCGCTGGGCCGGCGTGCGCGCGGCGGCGTCTTCGATTCTGACTATTGGCATAGCGGGCTCATTTCGATGGGGGCGGCGGCGGCGAAGGAGGCGGATTGCATTTCGGCGAGCCGGCTCAGCGTGCGGTGGGTGTCCGCGGACAGCGTGACTTCGCGCAGCATGGTTTCGATGGGGCGTTCGGAAATCAGCAGCAGGCGCTGGCGGCGGTCGTAGAGCACGTCCACCAGCCAGATGAAGCGGCGCAGGCCGTCCGCCTTGTTCAACTGCGCCTGGGCGATGTCGGAGACGACCACGGTGTGCCAGCGTTCCGACATTTCCAGGTAATCCAGATGCGAGCGCGGGCCCAGGCAGAGGGTTTCGAAGTCGAACCAGACGCAGTCCGGGCTTTGCGCCCGCGCGGACAGCGGCCGGCCGGACAGCGAGACGGCGGCGGCGGGGCCCACGCTCCGGCCCTGCTCTTGCAGCAGCCGGCGCAGGCGTTGTTCGGCGTCCGCGTCGCAGGGGTGCAGATAGTGTTCGCCGGCGGCGGCTTCGCGGTAGCGGTAGTCGCGGTCGCCGTCCAGGTGCAGCACCTGCATGTGACGCTGGATCAGCGCGATCACCCGCAGCGCGTAGCGGTGCAGCTGCGGGTCCGGCAGCAGTTGCTCCGGCGCGTAGTTGGAAGTCAGGATCACCAGCACCCGCTCTTCCAGCAGCACGGTCAGGAAGCGTTCCATCAGGATGGCGTCGGCGATGTCGTGCAGATGGAATTCGTCCAGGCAGAACAGGCGGCTTTGCGCGGCCACGCGCCGCGCCAGCGCCGGCAGGTAGTTGGCTTGCTCGCCGCCGGCCTGGGCCAGGCCGCGGTGCAGGTCGCGTAGGAACTGGTGGTAGTGGATGCGTTGGGCCGGCGCGTCGGACAGCGAGAACAGGCCGTCCATCAGCATGGTCTTGCCGCGGCCGGGCTCGCCCCACAGATAGGCGCCGGT
The DNA here is from genome assembly GCF_016937655.1 of Chromobacterium alkanivorans. Taxonomy (GTDB): domain Bacteria; phylum Pseudomonadota; class Gammaproteobacteria; order Burkholderiales; family Chromobacteriaceae; genus Chromobacterium; species Chromobacterium alkanivorans. The sequence continues at coordinate 211,732 of NZ_JAFHKL010000001.1, forward strand.
TTGCGGCGGCGGCCGCCGCAGCGGCCAGCCGGGGCCGGGCCGCGCCTGGAGGCGCAGCGCGTCCAGCGCGTCGGCGGCGCGGCGCTGGCCGGGGTCCAGCGCGACGCCTCTGTCGATGAAGCGCCGGGCCAGCGCGGAGGGCTCAGCCATGCGCCGGCTCCGCGGTTTCGGCGAAGCGCAGCAGTTCTTCCAGCAGCGCGCGCTCCGCGGCATCGTCGCGGCGCAGCAGATGATCCAGCGCCGCCTGCTGGTCGGCCGGGGTCTTGTCCTGCGACAGCTTGAAGCGGCCTTCCTCGTGGAGCACGTGGATGCGCAGGCCGAGGATGTGCGGCGCGTTGGCGATCACCCGGGGATCGGCCGCCTGGTACTGGAACGGCGCTTGCGGCGGTTGCAGCCGCTCGCAGGTGTCGCGCAGCGCGCGGCGGGCGGATTCGAGGTCGTCGAGGACTTCGATCTCGACGTCCATGTGCACCGCGACGTAGTTCCAGGTGGGCAGCAGCCGGCTGCGGTAGGCTTCCGGCGGGATATAGCTTTGCGGGCCCATGAACACCAGGCGCGCGGGAAAGCGGCCGCGGCCCTGGAATTGGGGGTTGCGGCGGTCGACGTGGCCGAACAGGCTGCGGTCGGCGACGCGGAACAGCGGGATGTGGCTGGCGTGGTGCCGGCCCTGGTGTTCGCTGCTGATCAGCGCCAGCGGGTAGCGGGCTATCATCCGGTCTATCAGCTCGGGGCGGCTACAGCAGTATTCCTGGTAATGAAAGGCGCATGAACTCACTGGGTGGTGTCCTTTGGCGTACAAGCTTCGGTCGGCGCGAGCCGGGCGCGTCGGCGGCGGTCGTGGGCGATGGCCGCTTCGGCCATCCACTTTAGCAGCGCGCGGCCGCGCAGCGCTCGCGAGTTGAACGGCAATAGGGCCGGGCCGGCGCCTATCAGCTGGCGGGCCAGGTTCCGGCCCAGCATGAAGGACAGCGCCAGGCCGCGGCCGTTGCAGCCGGTCCAGGCCAGGACGCCGTCGCCGACGCGCCGCAGGCTGGGCAGGCCGGACGGGGTGAGGCCGACCTGGCCGGCCCATAACCGCGGCGCGACGTCCAGCTCCAGGCCGAAGACGGCGCGGACGCGCCGGCGCAAGGCGGCGTCGTAGTGTTCCGCGCCGGCGTCGGAGCGCAGCGCGAACAGGCCGGTCAGCAATTGGCCTTCCGGCGTTTTGCGGAAAAACCACATATCGCGGCGGTTGTCGGAGAAGGGGATGTCGGCGGGCAGCACCCGCGCCTGCTGTTCCGCGCTCAGCTCGAACTGTCCGAGCGCCAGCGTCAGCGGCACGCTGTGGCGGGCGACGGCGGCGACCCCGTCGCGGCTGTAGGCGTTGCCCGCCATCAGCACGCGGCCGGCGCGCAGGCTGCCGCGCGGGGTGCGGATCACGTGCATGCCGTCGCGGCTTTCCAGTTCCAGCAGTTTGGCCGGGCAACGCTCCAGCAGCACCACGCCGCGCCGGCGGCAGCGTTCGGCCAGGCCGCGCGCCAGCGCCAGCGGGTCGATCTGGCCGCCGTCCTCGAACAGCAGGCCGCCGTGGTAGCCGGCGGCGGCGCTCAGGGCTTGCGCCTGTTCGGCGTCCAGCGCGCGGGCGCGCACGCCCAGCCTGCGCCAGGCCAGCGCGCCGGCCTGCGCGGAGCCGGGGGCGGCGAACAGCTGCATCCAGCCTTTGCGCACCGGGCTGGCTTCCGGCAGGGCTAGCAATTCGGCCGCGGCCTCGCTCAGGCCGGCCAGATAGCCTTCGGCCTGCGGTCCCAGCCAGGCGCGCAGCTCCGGAGGGCCGCAGCGCGCCGGCACCGGCACCACGAAGCCGGAGTTGCGGCCGGTGGCGCCGCTGCCGACGGCGTCGGCTTCCAGTACCACCACCGAGCAGCCGGCCTCGGCGGCGGCCAGCGCCGCCGACAGCCCGGTCAGGCCGGCGCCTATCACCGCCAGCTCGCAGCTGACCGGCAGCGCGTCGGCCTTGTCCGCCAATAAGGGCCGCGCGCGCGCCTGCCAGCCGGTGGCGGCGCTCAGCAGCGCTTCAAGCGCGGGCGCCGTCATGCCGCGATCCTTGTTCCAGCCGCGCCGTCAGCGATTGCACGATGGCCTGGGAGCGCAGCGCCAGCAGGCTGAAGGAGCCGGCGTCGCCCATGCCGTGGGAGGATTCGCACAGGCCGTTCAGGTAGAGCGGCGCGCCGTGGTCGGCCTCGCCGCGCAGCCGCACGCGGTAGTCCAGCGCGATGTCCACGGTGTCGCGCTCGGCGAACAGCTGCGGCGACAGGGTTTCCAGCACGCGCGGCCAGGGTTCGCGCTTGGGGCCGCGGCCCAGGTCGAGGAAGCCGGTGGCCAGCACCACCAGGTCCACGGTTTCGCTGACCGCGTCGCCGCCCAGGAAGTGGCGCAGCCGCAGCGTGACGCCGTCGGCGCCGGGTTCGCAGGCCTCGGTCTCCATGCAGGTGAGCAGGGCCAGGCTGTCCTTGTCCTGCAGCCGGTTGGCGTACTGCTTGACGTAGAGCTGGTTGAGCACGTCGATGTCGGCGGCCGAGTAGTTGGTGAACACCAGTTCCTGGCGCAGCCTGGCCTTGTGTTCCGGGCTGGCGGCGAAGAAGGCGTCGACGAAGGCGGGGAAGTACACCTCGTCGGAGAAGGGGCTGGTGTCTTTCTGGCGGTAGCCGAAGTTGCGGGTGACGCCGACCACCCGCGTCAACGTCGGCTCGGCGCTGGCGTGCAGCAGGATTTCCACCGCGCTCTGGCTGCCGCCTATCACCGCCACCCGGCCGCCGCCCTTGGCCTTCAGCCGCTCCAGCGCCGGCAGGTAGTGGTTGAGGTGGACCACGCGCGGGTCCGGCGCGCGCTGGAACGGCTCCGGGATGTTGGGGGTGCGGCCCGGCGCCAGCACCACGCTGAGCGCCAGGTATTCGCGGCCGTCGGCGCACAGCACGCGGTAATGGCTGAGCGCGCCGCCGCTGTCGCTGACCGGCAGGATGTCGATGACTTCGCGCTGGTATTCCACCAGGTGCTGGAAGCAGCCGGCGGCCCAGCTGACGTATTGCGCGTATTCCAGCCGCAGCGGGTAGTGCAGCGGCAGGTTCAGGTGCTCGTAGAGCCGGTTGTGTTCGTGCAGGAAGTTGGTGAAGGTGTAGCGGCTGCGCGGGTTGCGCGGGGTGACCAGGTCGCGCAGCGGGTGGTTCTGGATGTCCGAGCCTTCCAGCAGCATGCCGGGCTGCCAGGCGGCGGAGGGCCGCCGCTCCAGAAAGCGCACGGACAGCTGCGGCGCCAGTTCTTCCAGCGCGATGGCCAGCGCGATGTTGGCGGGGCCGAAGCCGATGCCGATGATGTCGTGTACGGTATGCGTCATGCTGTCGCTCCAGGTTCAGAAGGCCATGGCGGCCGGGGCGTGCGCGGCGGCCGGGGCGGCGGGCCACAAGCTGGCCAGCGCGGTTTCAAAACGGCGGACGATGTCCTCCGCGTCGTCGGCGCCGATGATCAGCGGCGGCAGCAAGCGCATCACCGCGCCGTGGCGGCCGCCGCTTTCCAGGATCAGGCCGTGTTCCAGACAGGCGCGCTTGAGCGCCTTGGCCAGCAGGCCGTTGGCCGGCGGGTGGCCCAGCGCGTCCGGCGCGCCGTTGGGGTCTATCAGTTCCACCCCCAGCATCAGGCCGCGGCCGCGCACCTCGCCGATGCAGGAGAAGCGCGCTTGCAGCGCCTGCAGGCGCTGGCGCAGCAGTTGGCCCACCTCCCGCACTTGCTCCAGCACGCCGGGCCGGCGCAGGTATTCCAGCGTGGCCGCGCCGCTGACCAGGGCGATCTGGTTGCCGCGGAAGGTGCCGGCGTGGGCGCCGGGCGCCCAGCGGTCGTATTTCTGGTGGTAGGCGACCAGGGCCAGCGGGTAGCCGCCGCCCACCGCCTTGGACAGGATGACGGCGTCCGGCACGATGCCGGCCCACTCGTGGGCGAACATGTCGCCGCTGCGGCCGAAGCCGGTCTGCACTTCGTCCATCACCAGCGGCACGTCGTGGCGCGCGGTGATCTCGCGCAGGCCGCGCAGCCATTCCGCGCTGGCCGGAATGCAGCCGCCTTCGCCCTGGATGGGCTCCACCAGCAGCATGGCCGGCTTGCCGACGCCGCTTTCCGGGTCGGACAACAGATTTTCCAGATAAGCCAGCGACAGCCGTTCGGTGTCGGCGGCGTCGGCGCCGAAGGGGCTGCGGTAGGCGTAGGGAAACGGCAGGAACTGGATTTCCGCCGGGTAGCCGCTGACCGCCTGTTTCGGCCCCAGATTGCCCATCATGCCCAGCGCGCCCATGGTCATGCCGTGATAGGCGCCCTGGAAGGCCAGTACCGGGCGGCGGCCGGTGGCGGTCTTGAACAGCTTGAGCGCGGCTTCCACCGCGTCGGAGCCGGACGGGCCGCAGAACTGCACCTTGGCGTGTTCGGCGAAAGCGGCCGGCAGCGCCTGGTACAGCTGTTCGACGAAGGCGAGCTTGGCTGGGGTGGCGATGTCCAGCGCCTGCTGCAGTTGGCCGGATTGCAGAAAATCGGCCACCCGCTGCTGGACGAAGGGGTGGTTGTGGCCCAGCGGCAGCGCGCCGGCGCAGGCCAGGCAGTCCAGGTATTCGCGGCCTTCGCTGTCGTAGACCCGGGCCAGTTCGCCGCGGCTGATCACGCGGTCTATGCCGCGCGCGTAGGTGCGGGCGTTGGATTCGCGCTCGGCCAGCTGCAGGCGGCGGGGTTCAAATGCTTCCATTGCTTGCTCCCTATCAGTTCAGCACGGCCGCGGCGCGCGGCTCGGCGTGGTCTTGCGCGCTGGCGCGCAGCCCCAGTTCCTTGATCCAGCGCCGGTATTCGATGCCCAGCCGGTCGCTGCGCACATGCATTTCCTGCTGGAGGTCCAGCGGCAGCCGCGCTGGGCGCTGAGACTCCACGATCAGCCGGTCCTGCTCGAACACCATGTCCTGGCGGTAGAGGATTTTCTCCTCGCTCAAGTCGGCGCCGAAGTTGATGGCGACGATCAGCCAGATCACGCATTCGGCCTCGTCCACCGGGGTGGCGTTGAGAAAGGTGCAGAAGCGCTCGGTGTCGCCGGTCTTCTTGACGAAGTAGGCGGTGGTGGGGTTGAACACCGAGTAGGTGTAACGCGCGGTGACCGGGATGCCGCGGTGGTCGCCGTAGGGCTGGAACACCGAGATTTCCGAGGTGCGCAGCCCGCGCTCGTCCTTGAACACCTGATAGTCCGGCAGCGGCTCCGGCGCGTCCGGGTCGCCGTTCAAATTGGCGTGGACGAAGGGGAAGTGCGAGGCGTCGAGGAAGTTCTCCACCGAGCGCAAGGCGTTGCCCAGATAGCGGTAGGGGCCGGCGAAAACCTTGCGGAAGCTGTCGTCTTCCCATTCCGGGAACACCGGCAGCGGCCGCTGCGGCGCGTCCAGGCTGGCCCAGATCAGGCCGTAGCGTTCGGCCGCGTGGTGGCGGAAGATCAGCCGCGCGGACGAGGGCGTGGCCTGATCCGGGTGGGCCGGCACCCGCGTGCACTGGCCGCCGGCGTCGAAGCGCCAGCCGTGGTACGGGCATTCGATCTCGCCCTTTTTGACGCAGCCCAGCGACAGCTTGGCGCCGCGATGGCCGCAATAATCTTTCCAGGCGTGGATCTGGCCGGCGCCGTCGCGCCACAGCACCAGTTCCTCGCCCAGCAGCCGCACCGCCTTGGGGCGTTCGGCGCTGACTTCGTCGGCGCGCGCCACCACATGCCATTGGTTCTTCAAGGCCTGGTAGTCCAGGCCGGCGCGGTCCCATTTGCCTGCGTACAGCATGCTTGCCTCCTTTCCGGTCCGGTTCAAACGCGGTCGCGGCAAGCGCCGTCGAACTGCCAGCCCGGACGCGCCCAGCCGTCCGTCGTGTAGTCGGCCATGCAGTCGTCCACCAGCGCGCGGCATTGCTCCAGCACGCCGCTGCTCTCGCAGTGGCGCAGCATGTCCAGCCGCACCTGTTCGTTGTTGCCGGCGTAATTGTGCTCGTACAGCTCGTGGCGGCCGCCGAACTCGCTGCCCAGCGCGTCCCACAGCAGCTTGATCAGCTTGAGCCGGTCCACCGCTTCCTGGTCGGTGCCCTGGAAGTAGCAGCCGATCAGATCCTTAAGCTCGGGATTGGCCAGGTCCAGCCAGCTGGACACCTGCATGATGGGCGAGCCGCCGAGTATGGTGTTGAACACCGGTTTGAGCTGGGACATCATCTGGGTGCCGAAATAGCGCACCGTGGCGGCGGCCTCCAGCCGCGGCACCACCGAGCCGTCGCGGCGCGGTTCCGGGTTGTGACACAGCGATTCGGTCAGCGACCACATCAGGTTGCGCAGCGCCACGATGTCGGCCAGCCGGGCGCGCACGCCGCGGAAGCCGTCGCTGCCGTTGGACTCCAGCACCTTGGCCAGCAGGCCGCAGATGAAGTCCATCTTCACCGCTAGCCGGGTGCCGGACTGCAGCGGGTAGCGGTTGAGGAAGCCGGAGGCGGAATAGAAGCTGCGCGCGCGCTCGATGTCGCGGTAGATCAGCACGTTTTCCCAGGGCACGAACACGCCGTCGAAGATCAGCACCGAGTCGTTTTCGTCGAAGCGGCTGGACAGCGGGTTGTCGAAGGGGCTGAGCGCCGCGGCTTCGTAGGAGCGGCGGCAAATGATTTTGAGGTTGGGCGCGTTCATCGGCAGGATGAAGCAGAGCGCGAAGTCCTCTTCGCCGCCGGGCTGGTATTGGGCGGCGCTGTTCTGGGCGACGAAGGTGGCGTTGGAGATGGCGGCGCTGGTGGCCACCATCTTGGCGCCGCGCACGATGATGCCGGCGTCGGTTTCCTTTTCCACGTGCAGGTAAAGATCGCGCATTTCCGACGCGGCGCGGGCGCGGCCCGCCGGCGGGTTCACCAGCACGTGGTTGAGGAACAGCACTTTGCGCGCGCTCTGGCGGTACCAGTTCAGCGCGTTGTCGTGGAAGGGCGCGTACAGGTGGGGATCGGACTTCAGCGTGGCGGTGAAGCCGGCCTTGTAGTCCGGGGTGCGGCCCATGAAGCCGTAAGTCAGCCGCGACCAGTGGGCGATGGCGTCGCGCGCCTTGAGCAGATCCTCACAGGAGCGGCTGGGCATGAAATAGCGGTGGGTGCGGTAGCCTTCCGGGTCGATGTCGGTCATCAATTCCTGGCTGTCCGGGTGGTGCAGCGCCTCGTACAGCCGCGACATCGAGTAGGCGCTGTTGCGGAAAGCCGGGTGCCGGCTGACGTCCGCCACCTTCTGGCCGTAGATGTAGACTTCGCGGCCGTCGTTGAGACTGGCCAGGTATTCCTCCGGCGTCATCATTTCGTTCAATGCAGCTTGATTCACTTGGCACTCCTCATCGATTAAGAGCAGCAAACACAATCCCGGACCGCGGGCGACAGGACGCCCTCCCGTCAGGGATAAGAGAATCGACGCCATGGGCGCGGCCGCGCGTGGTTTGGGCCGGCGGAGGGCTATGGCGGGTATTGCGTAGTGGAGTCCGCTCAGAACCTGTTTACGATCTGCCGCGCGTTGGCGATACGGCGTTGAAACCCGCTTCGAAGTGCTCATGTACCATCTGTACACTCCGCTTTCTCAGCTGTTTTCGCCTGGTCTCGCCTTCGCTCGCGAGAGCGTAAACACGTTCTCAGTGGCTGAAGTAACGGCCTAGCAGGACGATGCCGGAAAACAGGACGACGGTATTGATCACCCGGATGAACTGCTCGCGGGTCAGCCTCAGGGTGATGTGGCGGCCGGCGAACACCCCGCACAGCATGGCCGGCGCCAGGATCAGCGCCAGCAGCAGCAGGGAGGCGTCCATATAGACGCCGGCCAGCGCGAACAGCACCACCCGGGTCAGGGTGCTCAGGCCGATCAGCGTGGTCTGGGTGATGCGCAGATGTTCTTTTTGTTCGATGCGGCCGGACAGGTAAATGGCGTAGATGAAGCCGCCGCTGCCGAACAGCGCGCTGAACACGCCGCCCACCAGGCCGAAGGGCACCGCCGCGCGGGGCTGGAATTGCCGCTTGGGGCTAAGGCCGCTGAGCGAGTACAGCGAGTAGGCCACCACGAACACGCCCAGCGCCAGCAGCAGCGCGTCCGGCCGGGTTTTCAGCAAGATGGCGGCGCCGATCAGGCTGCCGGCCACCATCAGCGGGATCAGCCGCTTCAGTTCGCCTAGGTCCGCCTTGCTGCCGTCGCGCAGGATGTTGCTGAAGGCGGCGAACATGTCCATCAGCGCCAGCAGGGGCACGATCTTGGCCACCGGGATGAAAATGGCCAGCACCGGGCTGGCGACCAGGGCGGTGCCGAAGCCGGCCACGCCGAAAATCACGTAAGCAATGGTGACCGCCGCGAAGATGGCGCTCAGGTCCTGCCATGGCAAATCCAGCAACATAAGCTTTCTCCTGACCCGCCAGCCATGTCTTGGCACTGGTCTGACGGCTCCTGCTATTGCTCCGACGGCTATTTTGTCTTGGTTCAGCCGTTCTCAAGTGTTTGCATCCTACTGATTTGTCATGATGTATGTCAAATGGGAAAGTTTGTCCTTGCAGTATTTGAATTGCATTTAATGATTAATATATTTGTAGAAAAAGTTTTATCCGGAACTACGGCGCCGCTTGGCGAGCCGGACTCGCCGCGGCGGGGCGAGTCCGCTATCATCCGCGGCAAACTGAAGGCGAGGACGCATAGATGAGCGATGAACTGCAAATCACCGATCTGGTGGAGGGCGCGGGCAAGGAAGTGGTCAGGGGCGCTTTGATCACCACCCAGTACACCGGCTGGCTGGAGGACGGCACCGAGTTCGATTCGTCCCACGCCAAGGGACGGCCGTTCCAGTGCGTGATCGGCACCGGCCGCGTGATCAAGGGTTGGGACCAGGGGCTGATGGGCATGAAGGTGGGCGGCAAGCGCCGGCTGTACGTGCCGGCGCGCCTGGCTTACGGCGAGCGCCAGATCGGCGCCCACATCAAGCCCAATTCCAATCTCTTGTTCGAGATCGAGTTGCTGGAAGTGCTGACCCGCGACGATTGAGGCTGCGAGGTTCGCCCCCTCCTTTTTAGTCCTGCAGCTTCCAGGCCATGCTCTCGCCGGCGCGCAGCGGCACCAGCGCGTCGCCGTCGTAGGGCAGCGCGTCCGGCACCGTCCACGCCTGCTTGGCCAGGGTCACGCGCTCCGCGTTGACCGGCAGGCGGTAGAAGGCCGGGCCGTTGAGGCTGGCGAAGGCTTCCAGCTTGTCCAGCGCGCCGGCCGCCTCGAAGGCCTCGGCGTACAGCTCGATGGCGGCGTTGGCGGTGTACATGCCGGCGCAGCCGCAGCTGCTCTCCTTGGCGTGGCGCGCGTGCGGCGCGCTGTCGGTGCCGAGGAAGAATTTGGCGGAGCCGCTGGTGGCGGCCTTGAGCAGCGCCTGGCGGTGCAGCTCGCGCTTGAGCACCGGCAGGCAGTAGTGGTGCGGGCGGATGCCGCCGACGAACAGCGCGTTGCGGTTCATCAGCAGATGATGGGCGGTGATGGTGGCGGCGACGTTGTCCGGCGCGGCGGCCACGTATTCGGCGGCGTCGCGGGTGGTGATGTGCTCGAACACCACGCGCAGCGCGGGCAGCTTGGCCAGCAAGGGTTGGAACACCTGTTCGATGAAGACCGCCTCGCGGTCGAACACGTCGATGGCCGGGTCGGTGACTTCGCCGTGCACCAGCAGCGGCAGGCCGGTTTCGGCCATGGCTTCCAGCGCCGGCATGGCCTTGTTGACGTCGGACACGCCGAAGTCGGAGTTGGTGGTGGCGCCGGCCGGGTAGAGCTTGACCGCGTGGACAAAGCCGCTGGCCTTGGCCTTGCGGATTTCCGCCGGCGAGGTGTTGTCGGTCAGGTACAGCGTCATCAGCGGTTCGAAGCGGCTGCCGGCCGGGCGCGCGGCCAGGATGCGCTCGCGGTAGGCGGCGGCGGCGTCCACGGTGGTCACCGGCGGCTTGAGATTGGGCATGATGATGGCGCGGCCCATCTGGCGACAGGTGTCGGGCAATACGGCGGCCAGCGCCGCGCCGTCGCGCAGGTGCAGATGCCAGTCATCGGGGCGGATCAGGGTCAGGGTTTGCGTCATGGTCTTGCCTGCGGATTGCGATGAAAAAGGCGGCGGCCAAAAAGAACCTGTTTACAAGCTGCTGAGCGTCGGCGATACGGCGGTGAAAGAGCTTTCGGAATGCTCATGCACGTGAGTACATTCCGCTTCTTCTGCCGTTTTCGCCGGGTCTCGCCTTTGTTGTAAACGGGTTCTGAGCCATCGGGATTATTTCCGTTTCAGCACCATGCGGAATTTGCCTTCCGCGGTGGTGTCCGACGTCAACAGTGCGTTGCCGGTCTGGCGGCAGAAGGCTTCGAAGTCCTTGGGCGCGCCGGGATCGGTGGCGATCACCTCCAGCACCGCGCCGCTGTCCATTTCCGCCAGCGCCTTCTTGGCGCGCAGGATGGGCAGCGGGCAGTTGAGGCCGGAGAGGTCTATGGTCTTGTCGAAATTCATGGTCCGGCTTCCTCAGCCTTATCAGTTACAATGGAGGGAAGCCCGGCCGCTTGGAACCCGTTCAAGGCCGTAGCGCCGACGCGCGGCGGACATTGAACGGAATACAGGCCTGGTCGGAACTGTCCGCGGCTGCTCCCTAAACCCTAAGTTTACGCGAGTCGCCAAGCCATCCTCAAATCGGTCTTCATCATGTGCGTGATCGCTTTTGCCTACAAGACCCCCGGATTGGGCCAGCTGGTGTTGCTGGCCAACCGGGACGAATACTATGCGCGTCCGACCGAGCCGCTGGATTGGTGGCCGCAATATCAGAATACGCTGGGCGGCCGCGACGCCGAGTCCGGCGGCAGCTGGTTGATGGTGGACGGCCGCGGCCGCATCGCCGCGGTGACCAATATCCGCGACGGCCACCCGATCAAGGCGGAGCGTTCGCGCGGCGAGCTGGTGGAGCGTTTCGTCAGCGGCGACGAGGACCCGTTCGCCTTCGCCGACTGGCTGCGCGCCGAGCAAGGCCGCTATGCGCCGTTCAATCTTTTGTTCGGCTATGCCTCGGACCTGTTCCATTTTCATAGCCGCGGCGGACAGATCGCGCGGGTGACGCCGGGCATTCATACGCTGTCCAACGCCACGCTGGACACGCCGTGGTTCAAGAGCGAGCGGCTGGCGGAGTATTTGCGCGAGTTCCAGCGCGTGCCCACCGAGGACCAGGCCTTCGTCGCCCTGTCCGACGGCACGCCGGCGCCGCCGGGACAGTTGCCGAACACCCGCATCGGCTCCGCGCTGGAGCGGGTGTTGTCGCCCATCTTCATCAAGGGTCGCGACTACGGCACCCGCGCGTCCATGCTGCTGACGGTGTCGGCGCGCGGCGACATGCAGTTTTCGGAGTTGAGTTGGGGCCTGGCCGGCAGGGAAACCGGCCGCCGCCGTTTCACCTTGCGTCCGGGCCAGCCAAGCGCGGCCCCGGCGCGCTGAACGAGGAGTAGTGATTTGAAGACTTTTGCCGCCATCATCGTGCTGGCCCTTTGCGCCGCGCAGCCGGCGTTGGCCGACAACAAGATCAAGAAGAACATCGATTTCGCGCCGGAGGTGCCGTGGCAGGAGGGCGATTACCAGTTGCCGCCGTATCCGGCGCAGCCGGACTGGATCGCGGTGAGCACCGACAATTTGCAGACCAACCAGTATTTCGTCGATGCCAAGACTCTGAGCTCGGGCGAGGACGGCGTGGTGCGGATGATCGTGCGGGTGAAGAGCCCGGCCGGCGCGGAGAACCTGAGTTTCGAGGGCCTGCTGTGCAATGAGGGCAGCTACCGCGCCTACGCCTTCGGCAACAGCGTGGACAAGAACTGGATCCGCTCCAACAAGGCGGTGTGGCGCAAGATCGAGCATGACGACAAGCTGCGCCGCACGCTGCGCGATCTGGCCTGCCCGGACAAGCGCGCGCCGCGCGACGCCGAGGAGGCGCTGAAGCGCTTGCGCCAAGGCTGAGGCCGCAGCGCTTGAAAACCGAAAGGCCCGCGCCGGGGAACCGGCGCGGGCCTTGTCGCGTCAGGCGCGCAGCGCGCGCCGTCTTTCCCGCCAGGCCGCGTGGCGTCGCGCCAGCGCGTCGAAGTACAGATAGAGCACCGGGGTGATGTAGAGCGTGACCACCTGGGAGAACACCAGGCCGCCCACCACCGCCAGGCCCAGCGGCTGACGCAGCTCGGCGCCGGCGCCCAGGCCCAGCGCGAGCGGCAGCGCGCCCATCAGGGCCGCCAGCGTGGTCATCATGATGGGGCGGAAACGGAGCAGGCAGGCGGCGTGAATCGCCTGTTCCGGCGCCATGCCCTGCTTGCGCTGCGCCTCCAGCGCGAAATCTATCATCATGATGGCGTTCTTCTTGACGATGCCGATCAGCATCAGGATGCCGATGCTGGCGATCACCGTCAGTTCCTGGCCGAACAGCATCAGCGTGCCCAGCGCGCCGATGGCGGCGGAGGGCAGGCCGGACAGAATGGTCAGCGGGTGGATATAGCTTTCGTACAGCACCCCTAGCAGCACGTAGATCACCGCCACCGCGATGCCCAGCAGCAGGATCTGGCTGCCCTGGGTTTCCTCGAAGGCGGCGGCGTCGCCGCTATAGCTGGTGGCGATGGACGCGGGCAGGGCGATGCGTTCCTTGAGCTGGCGCAGGTGCTGGTCGGCCTGGCTCAGCGGGATGCCGGGCGCCAGGTTGAAGGACAGCGTCACCGCCTGCAGCTGGCCCTGGTGGTTGACCGAGATCGGACCGACGGTGCGTTCCACCGAGGCGATGCTGGACAGCGGCACCAGTTGGCCGTCGGCGGCGCGCACCCGCAGCCGCGAGAAGTCGAACTCGTTAACCTTGAACGGGTCGTCCGCCTGCAGGATCACCTGATAGTTGTCGCTGGCGGTGTAGATGGTGGAGATCTGCCGCTCGCCGAAGGCGCTGTACAGCGCGCTGCGTATGCTCTGGATGTCCACGCCCAGCAGATTGGCCTTGTCGCGGTCTATGTTCAGCTTGGCTTGCAGGCCCTTGAGCTGGGAGTCGCTGGTGACGTCGCGGAAGATGGGATCGAGCTGCATTTGCTGCAAGATCTTGTCGGACCAGGTGTTCAGGCTCTCTGCCTGTATGCCCTGCAAGGTGTACTGGTAGCGGCTCTTGCTCTGGCGGCCGCCCAGGCGCAGGTTCTGCGTCGGGTTCAGGTAGACGCTGAGCCCGGGCACCGCGCGCAGGTCGCGGCGCAGGCTTTCCATCGTCGGGTCCAGCTTGGCGCGCTCGTTGCGCGGCTTGAGCTGGATGAACATGCGGCCGGTGTTGCCGCCGGACAGCGAGGAGGTGGCGAAGGCGACGTTGGGGTTGGCCTGGGTGATGGCGGCGGCGCGTTGCTGCAGCTTGAGCATGGCGTCGTAGGAAATGTCCTGCGCCGCCTCGGTGCTGGCCATGATCTGGCCGGTGTCCTCGGTGGGGAAGAAGCCCTTGGGAATGCCGTTGAACATCAGCGCGGTCAGGACGAAGGTGGACAGCGCGCCGGCCAGGGTCAGCCGGCGATGCTTGAGCGCCAGGTCCAGCGTGCGGCGATAGCCGGTCAGCACCGCGTCGAAACCGCCTTCCAGCGCGGTGGCCAGCCGGCCGCGCCGCGCCTGGTGTCCAACCGAATCTGCGCGGAGAAAGCGCGAGGACAGCAGGGGGATCAGGGTCAGCGACACCGCCGCCGACACCAGCACCGCCAGCGACACCACCACGGCGAATTCGTGGAACAGCAGGCCGATCACGCCCTGCATGAAGAAGATGGGGATGAAGATGGCCACCAGCGACAGCGAGATCGACACGATGGTGAAGCCGATCTCGCGCGAGCCGCGCAGCGCGGCCTCCATCGGCGACAGCCCTTCTTCGATGTAGCGGACGATGTTTTCCAGCACCACGATGGCGTCGTCCACCACCAGGCCCACCGCCAGCGTGATGCCCAGCAGCGAGATATTGTCCAGGCTGTAGCCCAGCCAGTACATCAGGGCGATGGTGCCGATCAGCGAGATCGGCAGCGACAGCGCCGGGATCAGCGTGGCCGCCATGCGCTGCAGGAACATGAAGATCACCATGATCACCAGCGCGATGGTGAGCAGCAGGGTCAGCTTGACGTCGTGGATGGCTTCGCGGATGGACTGGGAGCGGTCATTGAGCAGGTTCAGCCGCACCGAGCCGGGCAGCTGCGCCTGCAACTGCGGCAGCTCCTTGCGGATGGCGTCCACCACCGCCACGGTGTTGGCGTCGCTCTGGCGCATCACCGCCAGCACGATGGAGCGCTCGCCGTTGACCCAGCTGCCGGTCTTGAGGTTTTCCACGCTGTCTTCCACCGCGGCCACGTCGGACAGCCTCACCGGCAGGCCGTTGCGGCTGGCGATCACCAGATTGGCGAACTGGGCGGCGTTTTGCAACTGGCGGTTGGCTTCCACCGTCATCAGCTGAGATTTGCCCTCCAGCGTGCCCACCGGGGTGTTGACGTTGGCGGCGCGGATGCTGGCGGCCACGTCGTCCAGCGTCAGATTGCGCGAGGCCAGCTTGCCCGGATCGGCCTTGATCCGCACCGCGAAACGCTTCTGGCCGAAGATGTTGACCTGGGCCACGCCCTTGAGGGTGGCGATATTGGGCGAGATCCAGTTCTCGGCGTAGTCGTTGAGATCGGACAGCGACATCGCCGGCGAATTGAGCGCCAGCAGCAGCACCGGCGAATCCGCCGGGTTGACCTTGCGGTAGGACGGCATCGAGGTCATTTCCGTCGGCAGCGAACGCTGCGCGCGCAGCAGCGCCGCCTGCACGTCCACCGCCGCCAGGTCGATATTGCGGTCGTTGTCGAACTCCAGCGTGATCGAGGTGCTGCCCAGGGTGCTGGACGAACTGATCACCGCGATGCCGGGAATGGTGGAAAACTGCTTCTCCAGCGGCGCGGCCACCGAGGAGGCCATGCTGTCCGGGCTGGCGCCGGGCAGGCTGGCGGAGACGTTGATGGTGGGGGTGTCGAAGCTGGGCAGCGCGGCGATCGGCAATTTTTGATAGGCGATCAGGCCGGCCACCACCAGCGACAGGCACAGCAGCACCGTCATCACCGGACGGCGGATGCAGAGTTCGGAGATTTGCATCACTGGCCCCCGCTGGCCGGGCCGGCCTTGGCCGGACGCACCTTGTCGCCGGGGCGAAGATTGAGGCCGCCGTTGGACACCACGGCCTCGCCGACGCTCAGCCCTTTGACGATGGCCCTTTCCTTATGGATGGCCAGCAGTTCCACCGACACGCGCTTGACGCTGCCGTCGGCCTGCACCGCATAGCTGAATTTGCCTTCCGGCCCGGTCAGCAGAGCCGCCACCGGGATGGTGGTGGCCTGCTGGTAACGGCCGGCGTCCAGCGAGACGGTGACGAACTGGCCCGGCCACAGCTTGCCGTCCTGATTGGAAAATTCGGCCTTCAGCGTCAGCGTGCCGTTGGCGCTGTCCACCGCGCTGTCGATGAAGACCAGTTTGCCGTCCACCTTGTCGCCGCTGTCCGGCAGCGCGGCGCGCACCAGCAGCTTGCCGGCTGCCTGGGCGGCGCGCACCGCGCCCAGCTCGCGTTCAGGCAGGGTGAAGGTGGCGTTGATCGGATGAATGCGGGTAATGGTCAGCATCGCCGCGGCCATGCCCGGCTGCACCAGGGTGCCCGGATAGACGCCGATCACGCCGATGCGCCCGCCGATGGAGGCGCGCAGCGTCTTGTAGTCCAGCGCCACCCGCGCCGCGTCCACCTGGGCGCGGTCGGCGGCGACGGTGGCGCTGAGCGCGTCCATCTTGGATTGATTGGCGTCCACCACGCTTTGGGAAACGAAGTTTTTCACCAGCAGGTCGCGGCTGCGCGCCAGGTCGCGTTCGGCGTTTTTCAGCTGCGCCTGATCGCTGAGCATCTGCGCCTGGGCCTTTTTCAACTGCGCGGTTTCCGCCGCCGCATCCAGCGTGAACAGCAACTGGCCCGGCGTCACGTTCTGGCCTTCCTTGACGTGAACCTTGGCCACCACGCCGGACACCTGCGGCTTGACCTCCACCTTTTCAATGGCGGTGACATTGCCGGTGGCGTTCAGCTCTATCGGCAGGTCCTCCGCCGCCACTTTGGCGATGCCAACGGCAATCGGCGGTCGCGCCGCGGTTTTGGCCGCGGCGGCGGTCGTTCTGAAGCCATACCAGCCGGCGAGGCCGGCCGCGGCCAGAGCAAGCGCCGCGGCGCTTGCGACGACTCGTTTCTTCATCTTTTATTCTCGCTCTTGGGGCGGGAGCCTAGCCCGCCGTGTGGATGCCAGGCGTCGTCCCATCGATACCTGCTGGCGCATGCCGGCGCCGGCTCTTGCCGCGGACATAAGTCCGGCGGCGGGCCGCGTGTCCCGGGCGTGCCTCCGTCGCCGGGCCGGATCCCGTCTTCTCCTTGGAATGATAGGGCCAAAAAGGCTTTAGGATCAGTGAGATGAAACGTATGGTCGGCCGGGCGCGCGCCACGGCGCGCGGCATGCTTCGGGTCGAGCTTACTCAAGCTGTTCCGGTTTCGCCAAGCGCAAAAACGTTAATGATTTTATGAAAAACCATAAAGCAGAAGTTAAGACTATGCTGATATGTCTTTCGATTAATTGTATAGGCTTATTTTCCTATTCATGAGCAATGAGTATGCCTGCCAATAATTTTTAGAATGGCAGATGACTTTCCAATGAAAAGCATTATGAAATCAGCGGGCTGTGGCAGCTAATGCGGGCAAGGATAGTCAATTTGCGACAAAAACGTTAAATCGCCCGCCGTCGCGCCGTGCTTAGCACTTGAAGTATTCAAAATCCTCAGCGCATAATGGCCGCCAACCACTCTGGATACAATCGAGTGAAGATTCTGATCGCCCCGCGATAGTCGACGGGAGCGGCAATACTTAGGAGAGTAGGCGAGATGGCTGATAAAAAATCGCTACAGACAATCGCGGCCGCCGTGGCGCTGGCCCTGACTTCCGGCGCGGCCCTGGCCGCCATCGTGCCGCCGGGCACCAAGCTGGCCGCCAAGCAGGAGCTGGTGCGCTCCAACGGCTCCGAACCGGAGTCGCTGGATCCCATGGTGGTGGAGGGCGTGCCCGCCAACATCATCACCCATGACCTGTTCGAAGGCCTGACCGCCACCGACAACGAAGGCAAGCTGCAGCCCGGCGTGGCCGAGTCCTGGAAACAGACCGCGCCCACCACCTGGGTGTTCAAGCTGCGCAAGAACGCCAAGTGGTCCGACGGCAGCGGCGTCACCGCCGACGACTTCGTCTACGGCATCCGCCGCCTGGTGGATCCCAAGCTGGCCGCTCCCTACGCCGGCACCTTCGGCATCTTCTTCCTGAACGGCGAGGCCATCGTGGCCGGCAAGAAGCCGGTGACCGCCATCGGCGTCAAGGCGCTGGACAAATACACCGTGCAAGTGGACACCGCCTTCCCGGTGTCCTACCTGCCGGAACTGATGTCCAACGCCCAGCTGGGCCCCGCGCCCAAGGCGGTGATCGACAAGTTTGGCAAGGACTGGGTCAAGCCGGGCAAGATGGTCAGCAACGGCCCCTTCGTGCTGAAAGACTGGCAAGTCAACAGCAAGGTGGTGATCGAGAAGAACGCGCAGTACTGGAACGCCAAGAACGTGCAGCTGACCCGCGTCAGCTTCCTGCCGATCGAAGACCAGAACGCCGACCAGAAGCTGTACCAGTCCGGTCAGACCGACATGACATACGAGATCCCGCCGGGCAGCTTCGACAAGCTCAAGAGCGCCATGCCCAAGGATCTGAAAACCTCCACCATCCTGGGCCTGCGCTACTACAGCCTGAACAACAAGGACCCGCTGCTGAAGGATGTGCGCGTGCGCAAGGCGCTGTCCATGGTGGTGGACCGCGACCTGATGGCCAAGAAAATCACCGGCGACGGCCAGCTGCCGTCCTACAGCGTGATGGTCAAAGGCGTGCACGGCGGCCTGCCGACCAGCTACGACTGGGCGCAATGGCCGATGGCCAAGCGCGTGGACGAGGCCAAGAAGCTGCTGGCCCAGGCCGGCGTCAAGCCGGGCACCACGCTCAAGCTGTCTTACAACACCAGCGACTACCACAAGAAGATGGCCATCTTCGTGGCCTCCGAGTGGAAGAGCAAGCTGGGCTTCAACACCTCCATGGAAAACATGGAGTTCAAGGTCTTCCTGAAGAAACGCCACGACGGCGACTACCAGGTGGCGCGCAACGGCTGGCTGGCCGACTATAACGACGCCACCACCTTCCTGGCGCTGGTTCAGTGCGGCAACACCCAGAACGACAACTTCAACTGCAACAAGAAAGCGGAAGAGTTGATCAAGCAGGGCAATGAAAGCACCGATCAGGCCAAGCGCACCCAATTGCTGACTCAGGCCACCAAGCTGGCGATGGACGACTACCCGATGATCCCGGTGCTGCAGTACACGCTGCCGCGCCTGGTGAAACCGTATGTGGGCGGCTACTCGCTGAAGAACCCGGTGGATCGCTACCGCAGCAAGGAACTCTACATCATCCAGCATTGATCGCCGGCCCCGCGCCGACGCCTGAACGCCTCCAGTCCCGCGCGGGACCGGAGGCGCGCGGGCGGACGCGCGTCTGGCCCTGATCTGAAAACGGGGGCAACCCCGATGTGTTGAGCGGGCGGCCGTCGCAAGCGACGGCGCCGTCCGCCCGTGACTGTTCGGTGTCAATCGCCGTTGGTCCGTCCGCAGCCGCGCCCCGCGCCGGCGCGCGCCGGGCGCGGCGAGTCGGAGTAACTTGCAATGTGGTCCTACACTTTACGACGCGTGCTGTTGACGATCCCCACCGTGTTGGCCGTCATCACCGTCTGTTATCTGCTGCTGCACATGACCCCCGGCGGCCCCTTCGACGGGGAGCGCAAAGTTTCCGAGGCGGTATTGGCCAATCTGCAGGCCAAATACCATCTCGACCTGCCCCTGTGGCAGCAATACCTGTATTACCTGAAGAGCCTGCTGCAAGGCGATCTGGGCGCTTCCTTCCGCTACTCGGACTGGAGCGTCAACGATCTGGTGGCCAAGGCGCTGCCGGTGTCGGCGGCGATAGGCGGCAGCGCTATCCTGATTTCGCTGGTGATAGGCGTGGCGTTGGGCATCGTCGCCGCGCTGCGTCAGAACAGCGCGGTCGACTACCTGGTGATGCTGATCAGCAATATGGGCAGCGCCTTCCCTTCCTTCATCATCGGGCCGGTGCTGGTGCTGGTGTTCGCCGTCACCCTGCAATGGCTGCCGTCCGGCGGCTGGAACGACTTCGATCCGCGCTACATGGTTCTGCCGGTGGCGCTGCTGACCTTCATCAACGTGGCTACCATAGGCCGGGTGATGCGCGGCAGCCTGATCGAGGTGCTGGGCAGCAACTTCATCCGCACCGCGCGCGCCAAGGGCCTGCCGATGCGCACCATCATCGTCCGCCACGCGCTGAAGCCGGCGCTGATGCCGGTGGTGACGCTGCTGGGCCCGCTGACCATTTCCTCGATCACCTCCGCCGTGGTCACCGAGTCCATCTTCTCCTTGCCCGGCCTGGGCAAGCTCATCGTCAACGGCGCGGCCAACCGCGACTACACGCTGGTGCTGGGCCTGGTGGTGCTGGTGACTGTGATTGCCGTGCTGCTCAATCTGCTGGTCGACCTGGCTTACGCTTTCCTCGATCCCAAGATTCGCTATTGACGCGCGTGACCGCGAAGGATTTCCCATGTTGAGAAGCAAACAGAAGCAAGCGGCGATCGCGCTGGAAACCCGCCTGGACGACGCCGCCGTAGAGGGCCGCAGCCCGTGGCGCGACGCCCGCATCCGCTTTTTCCGCAACCGCGCGGCCGTGGTCAGCCTGATCATCCTGTCGCTGATCGTGCTGGCCTGTATCTTCGGGCCGATGTTCCTGCCCCATACCTATGACGACACCGACTGGGACGCCATCAGCCTGGCGCCCACCTGGCAGGGCATGCACTGGTTCGGCACCGACGATCTGGGCCGCGACCTGCTGGTGCGCACCCTGATAGGCGGCCGCATCTCGCTGATGGTGGGCGCGTTGGCCACCGTCGCCGCGGTGATCATAGGCGTGCTGTGGGGCGCCAGCGCGGGCTTCCTCGGCGGCAAGATAGACAATCTGATGATGCGCATCGTGGACATGATGTACGCGGTGCCCTATCTGCTGATCGCCATCCTGATGGTGACCCTGCTGGGCCGCGAGTTCTACCTGGTGGTGCTGACCATCACCATCCTGGGCTGGATGGACATGGCGCGCGTGGTGCGCGGCCAGACGCTGTCGATCAAGTCCAAGGAGTACGTGGAGGCCGCGCGCGCCATCGGCGTGTCCACCTCCACCATCATCGCCCGCCACATCGTGCCCAATCTGCTGGGCATCGTGGTGATCTACACTACGGTAACGGTGCCGGGGGTGATTCTGACCGAATCGGTGCTGTCCTTCCTGGGCCTGGGCGTGCAAGAGCCGATGACCAGCTGGGGCGTGTTGATCGGCGACGGCACCAAGACCATGGAAACCCAGCCGTGGCAGCTGTTGTTCCCCGCCGGCATGTTGTCGCTGACCTTGTACTGCGCCAACTATATCGGCGACGGCCTGCGCGACGCGCTGGACCCGAAAGATCGATGAGCCCGAGGTAGAACCATTATGAGCATTTTGAAAGTCAGCAATCTCGGGGTCCAGTTCCAGACCAACGACGGCATGGTCAACGCCGTCAACGGCGTCAGCTTCGAACTGGACAAGGGCCAGACCCTGGGCATCGTCGGCGAGTCCGGCTCCGGCAAGAGCCAGACCGTGTTGTCCATCATGGGCCTGCTGGCCCGCAACGGCTCCACCAGCGGCGAAGTGCTGTTCCACGGCAAAGACCTGCTGACGATGGGCGCGCCGGAACTGAACGCCATCCGCGGCGACCGCGTGTCCATGATCTTCCAGGACCCGATGACCTCGCTGAACCCCTACCTGACGGTGGAGCGGCAGATGACCGAGGTGCTGGAACTGCACAAGGGCATCAGCCGGCGCGCGGCCAAGAAACGCGCGATCGAACTCCTGGAAGCGGTGCGCATTCCTGAAGCGGCGCGCCGCGTGGACATGTATCCGCATGAATTCTCCGGCGGCATGCGCCAGCGCGTGATGATCGCGATGGCTTTGCTGTGCGAGCCGGAAGTGCTGATCGCCGACGAACCCACCACCGCGCTGGACGTGACGGTGCAGGCGCAGATCCTGACTCTGCTGAAGGACCTGCAGCGCGACTTCGGCACCTCCATCATCATGATCACCCACGACTTGGGCGTGGTGGCCGGCCTGTGCGAAAAAGTGATGGTGATGTACGGCGGCCGGGTGATGGAATACGGCGACGCCGACAGCATCTTCTACCACCCCAGCCATCCTTACACCATAGGTCTGCTGGGCGCGCTGCCGCGGCTGGACCACGACGGCAGCGAACTGGTCAGCATTCCCGGCAACCCGCCCAATATGGCGCACATGCCCAAAGGCTGCCCGTTCTCCGAACGTTGCCAGCACAGCACCGAGCGCTGCGCCGACGAACTGCCGCTGCTGCAGGCCAGCAGCCACAATCCGCAGGTGATCCGCGCCTGTCACAAGCCGGCCGTCGAGCTGGCGCAAGCAGCCCAGGAGGTGGCCCATGTCTGAACAAGCCAAGCAGGCCATTCTCTCGGTGCGCGACGTCAAAGTGCACTTCCAGGTCAAGGGCGGCGACAGCTGGCCGTGGAGTCCCAAGAAAACCCTGAAGGCGGTGGACGGCGTCAGCTTCGACCTTTACGCCGGCGAAACCCTGGGCGTGGTGGGCGAATCCGGCTGCGGCAAGTCCACGCTCAGCCGCGCCATCCTCAATCTGATTCCCGCCACCGACGGCGAAATCGTTTGGATGGGCAAGGATCTGCGCAAGGGCAGCGACAAGGATTGGCTGGCGGTGCGCAAGGACATCCAGATGATCTTCCAGGACCCGCTGGCCTCGCTCAATCCGCGGATGACGGTGGCGCACATCATCGGCGAGCCGCTGCGCGTGCACAAGCCGGAGCTGGGGCCGGAAGAAGTGATGCGCCGGGTCAAGGCGATGATGGCCAAGGTGGGCCTGCGCGAGCAGATGATCAACCGCTATCCGCACGAGTTCTCCGGCGGCCAGTGCCAGCGCATCGGCATCGCCCGCGCGCTGATCCTGGAGCCCAAGCTCATCATCTGCGACGAGCCGGTGTCGGCGCTGGACGTGTCCATCCAGGCGCAGATCATCAACCTGCTCAAGGAGCTGCAGCGGGAGATGGGGCTGGCGCTGATCTTCATCGCCCACGACCTGGCCGTGGTCAAGCACATCTCCGATCGCATCCTGGTGATGTATCTGGGCCGCGAAATGGAGCTGGCGGAAAAGTCCGCGCTGTACGACGCGCCGTCGCACCCGTACACCCGCGCCTTGCTGTCGGCGATTCCGATTCCGGATCCCAAGCTGGAAAAGAACAAGGTGATCCAGATCCTGCAAGGCGACCTGCCCAGCCCGATCAATCCGCCGTCCGGCTGCGTGTTCCGCACCCGTTGTCCGCAGGCGGAGACGCGCTGCGCTCAGCAGCCCACGCCGCTGCGCCGCGTCAGCGAGCAGAGCCAGTCTTCCTGCCTGCTGGCCTGAGCCGGATTTCGCCCCGCGCCAGACCGCCCTTAGGGGCGGTTTTTTCATGCATGGCTGCGGCCTTCGCTATAGTGGCG
Source organism: Chromobacterium alkanivorans (assembly GCF_016937655.1). Lineage (GTDB taxonomy): Bacteria > Pseudomonadota > Gammaproteobacteria > Burkholderiales > Chromobacteriaceae > Chromobacterium > Chromobacterium alkanivorans. Next base: position 234,508 of record NZ_JAFHKL010000001.1, read on the forward strand.
GGGTGGCATCAAGCAAAAATCCAAACATGAAAACCACGCTCAAAATCGCCACCGGCCTGCTGGCCGCGCTGGCCTTGGGGTACTCGGCGCTGCTGTGGGCCGATTCCGACGCCTTGTGGAATATCGTCAGCCGGCAGTGCCTGCCCAATCAGCAAGCCGCCGGCCAGCCGGCGCCCTGCGCCGAAGTGGACCTGAGCGGCGGCGAGGCCGGCGGCTACGCGGTGCTGAAAGACCGCAATGGCTGGCTGCAATACCTGCTGATTCCCACCGTCCGCCTCAGCGGCATCGAAAGCCCGGAATTGCTGAACGAGCGCGCGCCGGACTACTGGGGGGCGGCCTGGCGCGCGCGCAGCTTTCTGGAACAGCGCTACGGCCGGGCTATCCCGCGCGAACTGCTGTCGCTGACCATCAACTCCCAGTACGGGCGCACCCAGAACCAGCTGCACATCCACATCTCCTGCACCGACGCCACCGTGCGCCAGCAACTGGAGGACCTGAAGGACAGCCTGAGCGAAGAGTGGCGGGAACTGCCGGTGGAGCTGCAGGGCCACGCCTATTGGGCGCGGGCGGTGGCCGCCAAGGCCGACGGCGGTCCCGAGGTGGACCCGTTCAAGGCGCTGGCGGCCGGGCAGCCGGAAGCCGGTCTGGACATGGGGCGCTACGGTCTGGCGCTGGTGGCGACGCGCTTGGCCGACGGCCGCGACGGCTTCATCCTGTTGAGCAGCCGCGCCAGCCTGCTAGGCGCCAACCGCGCCTCGGTCGAGGAATTGCAGGACCACGCCTGCCCGGCGCTGCGCGCCGAGCCGGCCAGCCGCGCGCTCTAGCAACAGAGGCCGGCGCGTTGTTTTACCGCGACAGGCCGCGGTGGGCGGTGCAGGAGGGGTGGACGGGGTTGGGGGAGTAATATCAGGCTAATGACTTGTTATTAAAGGATGTTTGTCTTTCTGATTGCCGCGTCGCGGTGCGATGGGCATTATGCCAGACGCTTCCCTGGGGGCGGTAAACCAGATAGCATCCGTCTGCTTTATTTGTAAACTGAATCTGTAGGTTCAATAAGAGACTGACACAATGAAAAAATTCGCTCTGACCGTTCTGGCTGCTGCCTGCCTTTCCGCTCCGGTACACGCTTTTGATCTGGGCGCCATGATAGGCGCCGGCACCGACCTGGTGAAATCCGCCACCCTCAGCGACGCCGACGTCAAGGCCATGGCCGCCGAATCCAGCGTGGTGATGGACAAGAAAAACAAGGTGGCTCCGGCCTCCAACGCCTACTCCAAGCGCCTGGCCAAGATGGTCAAGGGCCTGGACAGCGAAGACGGCACCAAGCTGAACTTCAAGGTCTACCTGACCAAGGAAGTCAACGCCTTCGCCATGGCCGACGGCACCGTGCGCGTGTACAGCGGCCTGATGGACAAGATGAACGACGACGAAGTGCGCTTCGTCATCGGCCATGAAATCGGCCACGTGAAACTGGGCCACACCAAGAAAGCCATGCAACTGGCTTATGCCACCTCCGCGGCGCGCAAAGGCGCGGCCGGCAGCGGCAACAGCGTCGCCAGCAGCCTGTCCGAATCCGAGCTCGGCGGTTTCGCCGAGGCGGTGGTGAACGCGCAGTTCTCCCAGTCTCAGGAAAGCGACGCCGACGCCTACTCGGTGGGCTTCCTCAAGCGCCACAACTACAACGTTCAGGGCGGCCCGGCCGCTTTGCGCAAGCTGGCGGACCTGTACGGCAACGACAGCAGCCTGCTGTCCAGCCACCCGGCCCCGGGCGACCGCGCGGTGAAGCTGGAAAAGCAGATCCAGGGCATGTAAGCGGCGCTCGTCCGCAAGCAAAAAGCACCGCCGCGGCGGTGCTTTTTTGTTGCCGGGACAGAGGCTAGCTGCGTTTGGCCTTTGGCGGCTTGGCCAAGTGCTTCAAGGCCTGCGCCACCGCCACCAGGCCAAACGTGGCGGTGACCGTCATCGCCGCGCCGAAGCCGGCGCAGGACAGGCCCTGAGGGCCGCGGGCCTCGCCGACGTCGCAAGCCTGTTGTTCCTGCGTGTCCGGATAAACCAGCTGCTCGGTGGAGAACACGCAGGGAACATGCAGCTTCTTGCCGGGTTCGCGGCTGAACTGGTGGTGACGGCGCAGGTTGTAGCGCAGCTTGGACAGCAGCGGGTCGTAGGTGACCTCGCCCAGGTCCGCCACCCGGATCAGCGTCGGGTCGGTCTGACCGCCGGCGCCGCCGGACACGATGAAGGGCTGGCGGCGGCGCGCGCACCAGGCCGCCATCGCGGTCTTGATGCGCAGGCTGTCGATGCAATCGATGACGAAGTCGTAGCCCTGGCCCAGCATCTGTTCCAGATTGTCCTCGGTGACGAAGTCCTCGATCTCGATCACCTGGCAGGCCGGGTTGATCGCGCGCGCGCGTTCGGCCAGCGCGGTGACCTTGGCCATGCCGTAGTTGGGATCCAGCGCCGGCAACTGGCGGTTGGTGTTGGACTCGGCCACATTGTCCAGGTCTATCAGGGTCAGTTTGCCGATGGCGCTGCGCGCCAGCGCTTCCACCGCCCAGGAGCCGACGCCGCCGACGCCGACCACGCAAACGTGGGCGGCCTGGAAGCGGGCCAGCGCCTCCGGCCCGTAAAGACGGGCGATGCCGCCGAAGCGGCGTTCCAGATCTGCGTTGTGGGTGTCCATGCCTGCAATCGTCAACAATCAAATCGGCGAAGGATACTGCAAGCCCCGGCAACTGACCAGTGCGGCGGCCATCGAAGCGGGGCTTGCCCGCGGTCAAAAAAACCACAGTTAAGTGGCTGATTGCTGGGAACCTTTCGCCGGCGGAGCTATCCTTCACTTCAGGTCGGCCATGAAGCGCTTCCTGCTCTTCCTCTGGCCGGCCGGCCTTTGTCACAGCAAGGGAGATTCCCATGAAGCAGCAAAGATTCGATATTGATCTGGACAAGCATTACAACGCCACCGTCGTGGTCGCCTGCGAGGAATGCGGCCATGAAATCCGCCATCATCTCAAGTCCCTGCATCCCGACAGCGTGTTGCGCTGCCATTGCGGCGCCCATGTGGCCATGAGTCCGCTGACCGTTCAACAGGCCGAGCGCCGCGTAAGCGAGATCAAGCAATCGTATCGAATCCATTAAGCCACTGCTGACAATCTGAGAGTGTTTCCACCGGCCGTTTCAGGCCGGATTCGCCGGGCATAACCCGGCCTCCCGCAGCAGCGACACGGCGACCGCAAGGTCGCCGTTTGTATTGGCTGGCCTCGCGGCGCGGCGATCAGTCCGCGGCCAGGTGGGCGTCGTAGTCGCGGAAGCCGTTCTCCACCGCCGGCAGGATGTCGACGAACTCGAAATAGGGTTCGGTGGCGAGCTTGCTGTCGCGCAGCGCGTCGATCAGATAATAGAAGTCTTTGATCGACTCGGTTTCGAACAGCGCGATGTCGCTGCAGCGGGCGGTGAAGGCCTCGGCGTCGAACCAGCGCATGCGCACCGCCGGATAGCGCGCATAGATGGGGCGCAGGGTTTCCGCTTCGAATTGCCGGCGTTCGGGCCGACTCAAGCGCAGCCAGTTGGGGTGGACGCGCAGCAGCGCGAAGAAGGCGTAGCTTTGGCTCATGATTCCGCTTTCATTGAGGGTTGACGACGCTTTCAATGTATCCGCCCTTGTCAGCCGGCAAAACTCGTGTTTTGCTAAGCGTTTGCCGCCGTCTTTTTGCTGTCGGCCCCATGATCGCGGCGCAAGCCTCCCCCCTTACGGACCGCTGCATGCCCATGATCCCGCAAGCCCGCAAACTGCCCAGCCAAGCCCGTTCCCGCCACGCGGTGGCCGCCATCCTGGAGGCGGCTGCTCGCATTCTGGAGCGCGACGGCTATGCCGGGCTAACCACCAACAAGGCGGCCGAGCTGGCCGGCGTCGGCATCGGTTCCTTGTACCAGTACTTCCCCAACAAGCAGGCGCTGGTGGCGGCGCTGCACCGCCGCCACGGCGAGGAAACCCTGGGCACGGTGCGGGAGGCCTTGCGGCTGAGCGCCGGCCTGCCGTGGCCGGCGCAGCTGGAACAGCTGGTGTCCGCCTGCCTGCGGCTGCATCTGGCCGCGCCCGGGCTGCACCGGGTGCTGGAGCGGGAGTGGCCGCAGTTCGACGCGCCGCCGGCGGACAATCCGCTGGACGCGGCGCTGCTGGACTGCGTGGCCGAATGGCTGGCCGGCGGCGGCCTGCCCGTCGAGCGCGCGCCGCGCCTGCTGAGGATGGCGGACAGCCTGATTCACGGCCTGGCGCTGGACGGCGCGCCGGACGAGGCGGAGCTGACGCGCTGCGTCGCGGCGGCCTTGACCGCCTACCTGGCCTTGCCGTGGCAAGGCCCCGAGATTTCCACTTAGCGAAGGAGACAAGCATGCAATGGATTGATGTGCGCAGCGATACCGTGACCCAGCCGACGCCGGCGATGCGCGAGGCGATGTTCAACGCCGAGGTGGGCGACGACGTCTACGGCGACGATCCCACGGTGCAAGCGCTGGAACAGCTGGCCGCGGAAAAGCTGGGCAAGGAGGCGGCGCTGTTCGTGCCCACCGGCAACTTCGGCAACCAGCTGGCCATCTTCACCCACTGCCGGCGCGGCGACGAAGTGATTCTGGAAGAGGGCTGCCACATCGTCTGGCACGAAACCGGCGGCGCGGCGGTGATAGGCGGCGTGCAGCTGCGCACCATCGCCGGCGTGGACGGGGTGATGGCGCCGGAGGCGATAGCGCAGCGCATCCGCGTCGGCGAGGACATCCACTGGCCGCGCACCAGCTTGATCTGTCTGGAAAACGCGCATTGCAACGGCCGGGTGATTCCCTTGGCGGCGATGGCCGCCAGCGCCGAGGCGGTGCGTCGTCATCAGGTGCCGGTGCATCTGGACGGCGCGCGCATCTTCAACGCCGCCGCCTATCTGGGCTGCGAGGCGCGCGACATCGCCCAATACGCCGACACGGTGATGTTCTGCCTGTCCAAGGGCCTTGCCGCGCCGGTGGGCTCCATCCTGGCCGGCAGCGCCGATTTCATCGCCCGCGCGCGCCGCAACCGCAAGCTGCTGGGCGGCGGGATGCGCCAGGCCGGCGTGATCGCCGCGCCCGGCATCGTGGCGCTGAACGAGATGGTGGACCGGCTCAAGGACGACCACGCCAACGCCCGCTACCTGGCCGAGCGGCTGGCGGCGCTGCCCTGCGTCGAGGTGAAGCTGGAGGACGTGCACATCAATATGGTGTGGTTCCGCTTCACCGCGGACATCGACGTGGCCGAGTTGATGGCCGCGTTGCGCCAGGCCGGCGTCAAGGCCAATCCGCCCGAGGGCGGCCTGATGCGCATCGTCACCCATTGGCAGGTGCGGCGCGAGGATCTGGACCGGCTGGTGGGCGCGCTGCAACGGGTGTTGTCCGACTGAACGCAGGCCCGGCGGCTATAAATAAGGGGCTGCGGCGTGAAAACGGGAGGCGGGATGAAACGATGGCTGGGCGCTTGCTGCGCCGCGCTGGCCTGCGGCGGCGCCCCGGCGGGCGCGCTGGACGAGGTGCGGCTGTTCAGCAGCGACGATCCGCCCTATGTGGAACTGGGGCCGGACGGCCGGATCCGCGGCGGGCTGGCGGTGGCGCCGGTCCTGGCCATCCTGGACAAGCTCGGCCTGCCGCCGTCGCGCATCGAGACGGTGCCGTGGGCGCGCGCCTACGAGGAGGCCAAGACCCGGCCGGGCGCGGTGATCTTTCCCATCGCCAAGACCCGGGAGCGGCTCAAGCACCTGAACTTCGCGGTCAAGCTGCTGGATTCCGACGTGTATTTCTATCAACTGGCGTCGCGCCGCGACATCCAGGCGCCGACGCTGGCGGCGGCCAAGCGTTACTCGGTGTGCGTGGTGCTGGGGGACTACCGGCAGGAGTATCTGAAGGCGGAGGGCTTTCCTAGGCTGGACCCGACCTCCGACTCCAGCATCAACGTCAAGAAGCTGGCGTCCGGCCGCTGCGACCTGCTGCCCGCCACCGAGATCGGCATGCGCAGCAAGCTCAAGTCCCTGGGTCTGGACGCGGCGCTGGTGCGGCGCGGCATGAAGCTGGCGCAGCTGGACAGCGCGCTGTACGCCGCCTTCAACCGCGACACCGCGCCGGCGGTCATCGCCCGTTTCAAGGCCGCCGCGCGGAGCGCGGATTAGGCCTTGGCGGCCGGCAGCGGCAAGGCCGTCAAGGCCAGCACGGCTTCTACGGCATGGTGCTGGGCTTGCGGCGCCAGCGTTTGCTCCCGGCCGTTGCCGCGCAGGATGGACAGGCCTTCGATCAAGGCGACGATGAGCACCGCGCGCTCCCTGACGACGCTGTCGGGCGCGTCCGCCGGAGCCTCGCGGCGCAGCAGCGCGCAGACCCGGTCGGTGTAGCCGGCGTAGAAAGTCTTGAGCGCCGCGTCGGCGGCCTCGTTGCGGCTGGACAGCGCCCACAGCTCCCAGAGCAAGGCGCAGCCGCCGTGCTGAAGCTGGGTCGCCAGCACAAAGTCCAGCGCGCCGACCAGGCTGGCCGGCGCGTCCAGCATCAGTTCATCCCAGTCTTCCAGGTAGCGAACCATGACGCCTTCCATCACCGCGTCGATGTTCTTGAAGTAGTACTGGACATGGCTGATGCCCACCTGGGCTTCCGCCGCGATGGCGCGCATGCGGAAGCCCTGTCCGCCGTCGCGGGTCAATACCCGCATCGCCGCGCGCAAAATCGCTTCCCGTCTTTCCTCTCCTTTGACCGACATCCTTCCTCCTTCGTGATCGTCCAGCGTCGCTGATGCGCCAGTTTAATTGTTCAAACGACCAAGTTCATGTTTTAATATTGGTCAATTGACCAAAACAAGGGTGGGGCATGACTTCTTCAAGCGTTGTTCTTGTCGGCGGCAGCGGCGTGGTGGGCGCGCAAGTGGCGTCTTTGCTGGCGCGGCGCAGGCCGGATCTCAAGCTCGTCATCGCCGGCCGTCGTCTAGACGCGGCTAGGGCTGTGGCGGAGCGATACGGCGCCGAGGCGTTGGCGATGGATGTGGACGCCCCGGTCTTGCCGGCGCATCTGAAAGGCGCGCTCATCGTCGGTTTGGTCAACGATGCGCATGACCGGCTGCTGCGCCTGGCGCTGACTCAAGGCCATGCCTATCTGGACATCACGCGCTGGACGGAGCGCTTGAAGCAGGCGTTGCTGACCGTGGCCGCCCATGGACGGCCCAGCGCGCCGGTGGTCTTGTCTTCGGCCTGGATGGCCGGCGTGGCCAGCCTGGCGGCGCGCGACGCGGCGAGGGGCATCGCCGAGGTCGAGAGCGTCGGCATCGACATCCTGTTCGCGATGGCCGATCAGGCGGGGCCCAACTCCACTGCCTACATGGATCGGCTGTCCGAGCCTTTCCACACTATGGAGCGAGGCGAGTGGGTTCAGCGCAGCGGTTTTCTAGATGGCCACGCCGCCGACTTCGGCGCCGGCGGCCGCCACCGGGTTTACCGTTTCGATACTCCGGATCAAGCGAATTTGCCCGCCATCGTCGGCGCAGCGCAGGTGGACGCGCGCATAGGCTTCGACGACGGCAAAGCCACCGCCTTGCTGCATTTGCTGGTGCGCAGCGGCGTATGGCGGCTGCTGTCGCGACCGATGTTCAACAGCGCGCGGCGGGCGCTGCTCTACAATCCGGGGCCGGGCGCGGCTCACCGCATCCGCATTGCCGTTGCGGGCAAGGACGCCGCCGGCCGGCCGTGCGAAAAAACCGTGCAGTTGGCGGATCCCTTGGGGCAGTCGCACTTGACCGCCTTGGGCGCCGTCTTGCAGATCGAGCATTTATTGGGGGCGGACGCGCCGCCCGCCGGCGTCTATCTGGGGGAAGCGCTGCTGGACCCCGAGCACGCCTGCCGCCAGCTGCGGGGGGAGGGGGTGGAGATCACCGCGGTCTGAACTTCGGGAGCAGCGGGTGTGGCGCATTTGGCGTTGGCGGCGCGGGGTGCTAACCTCGCGGCCATTGATCCGCAACCGTGATGACGCCGATGTCCGACTATAACGCTCCCGATCCCCACGCCTGGCTGGAAAACCTGGACGATCCCGCCGCCGCCGAATGGGTGGCCGCGCAGAACGCGCGCGCCCAGGCGCTGCTGGACGCCGACCCGCGTTTCGCCGGCCTGCGCGACGAAATCCTCGCCCATCTGCGCGACACCCGCCAGATCCCGTTCTGCGCCGAGCACGACGGCTGGCTGTACAACTTCCACCAGGACGAAGCGCATCCGCGCGGCATTTACCGCCGCACCACGCTGGCGGCCTACCGCGCCGCCGAGCAGGACTGGCAGATCGTGCTGGACATCGACGCGCTGGCCGAAGCCGACGACGAGGACTGGTATCTGGACGGCGTGTCCCATTGCACGCTGGCGCCCTTGCAAGCCATGGTGCACCTGACCGCCGGCGGCGGCGACGCCGGCATCGCGCGTGAATACGATCTGGCCGCAGGAACCTGGCGGCCGGACGGTTTCAGCTTTCCGGAAGGCAAGAGCCATGTCGCCTGGCGCGATCCGGACAGCGCCTGGGTCTGCCCCGGTTGGCCGGGCGCGCCGCTGACCCGTTCCGGCTACCCGCGCGAAGTGTGGCTGGTGGAGCGCGGCGAGGAGGGGCGGCATGCCTGGAGCCAGGTGTTCGCCGCCGGCGAGGACGCGATGATGGTGGCCGCCTGGCGCTTCCTCGACGCCGACGGCGCGCCGCTGGACCTGATCGAGTGCTCGGACAGCTTCTACAGCAAAAGCTACCATCTGATCGACGCCGAACTGGAAACCCAGGCGCTGCCGCTGCCGCCCAAGGCCGAGCTGGAGGCTTATCTGCACGGCGATTTGATAGTCAAGCTGGCCGAGGACTGGAGCGCGGCCGGAACCGTCTATCCGGCGGGCGCGCTGCTGGCGGTGGCGCTGGAGCCGCTGCGGCAGGGGTGCATCGCCGCGCAATTGCTGGTGGCGCCGCAGCCGCGCTTGGCGGTGGAGTCAGTGGAGACCACGCGCGCCAGCGTGGTGGTCAATCTGCTGGACCAGGTCAAGAGCCGGCTGCTGGCCTTCGACAAGGCGGACGGCGTCTGGCGCGAGCGCGAGCTGCCCACGCCCAGCGGCGGGGTGATCGAGTTCGCCGACCAGCCCTGGGACAGCGACATCCTGTGCTACAGCTTCAGCGATTTTCTGACCCCCACCGGCCTGTACCGGCTGGACGTGGCCAGCGGCGAGCAGGAATGCCTGCGCCGCCAGCCGGAGGCTTTCGATCCGGCCGATTTCGTCGCCGAGCAATGGCAGGCGCGCGCGCCGGACGGCGAAAGCATTCCTTACTTCGTGGTGCGCTGCCGCGACGCGCCGCTGGACGGCGCCGCCCCCACCTTGCTGTACGGCTACGGCGGCTTCGAAGTGCCGATGATGCCTTACTACGTGGAGAACTTCGGCCCGCACTGGCTGCAACGCGGCGGCGCCTTCGCGCTGGCCTGCATCCGCGGCGGCGGCGAGTTCGGCCCCGGCTGGCATCAGGCGGCGCAGGGGGTGAACCGCCAGGTGGGTTTCGACGACTTCATCGCGGTAGCGGAAGACATGGTGGCCCGCGGCCTGACCACGCCGGCCAGGTTGGGCATAGAGGGCGGCAGCAACGGCGGCCTGCTGGTGGGCGCCTGCATGACGCAGCGGCCGGAGCTGTTCGGCGCGGTGGTGTGCGAAGTGCCGCTGTTGGACATGCTGCGCTACACCGAGCTGCTGGCCGGCGCCAGCTGGATAGACGAATACGGCGACCCGGACGATCCAGAGCAACGGCCGGCGCTGGCGGCGTACTCGCCCTATCACCGGCTGCGCGGCGATCTGGCCTATCCGCTGGCGCTGTTCACCACTAGCGCCAAGGACGATCGCGTGCACCCGGCGCATGCGCGCAAGATGGTGGCGCGGATGCGGGAACTGGGCCACGACGCGCTGCTATTGGAAACCGAGGCCGGCGGCCACAGCGGTAACGCCGGCCAGGAGCAGACCGCGCAGGAATTGGCGCGGGTGCTGGTGTATCTGTATCAGCGGCTGATGGATTGAGCGGGGGCGGGGGTTGCGGCCAACAGTGTCGGCAACTCCTCCAGGAAGGCCGCGCGCGAGCGCACGCCGGCGGTGCCCGGCTCTTTCTTGTCGTCCTGGATCAGGCGCACGAAGACCAGCGAGCGTTCGCCCTTATTGGCCCAGCCCACGTACCAGCCGTAGGGGTGTTCCTCGTCGAACTCGCCGTCCGCCTTGCGCGGATAGGCCATGCCGGTCTTGCCGTGAGCCTGCCAGCCGTCCGCCGCCGCGCTGGTTTCCACGATCTTCATCGTCAGCTCCTGCGCGCGTTTGGACACCGGCAGTTCCAGGTTGACCAGCTTGCGCAGGAAGGCCAGTTGCTCCAGCGGCGACACCTGCAGCGATGAGGCGATCCAGGAGCGTTCCAGGCCGTTGCGCTTGCCCGGGTCGCCGCTGAAGTCGGCGTTGCCGTAGCCGAAGGCGTCGGCGTAACGGCCCAGCCGCTCCTCGCCCAAGGCCTTGGCGATCTGCTGCGAATACCACACCACCGAATACTTCAGCCAGCGCACCGGATCGGTGGGCTGTTTCCAATTGTCGCCGCCCCAGTCCACATAGCCGTCCCGATACGGCAAGGCCGGCTGGTGCTCGCTCTGGAGGAAGCCGGAATCGAAGCCCATCACGCTGAGCGGAATCTTGAAGGTGGAGGCCGGGGTGTAGCGTTGTTCGCAGCTGCCCTGTTGCAGCAGGATGTCGCCGCTCTTGGCGTCGGCCAGCAGCGTGCACAAGGTGGCGGCGTGGGCGGGCAGGCTGAACAGGCCGGCGCAGATCAGGCCGGCGGCGGCGAAGCGTGGTGTGCTCATGATGTTTCCCTTAGATTGGATTCGGCGCGGCGTATCCGCTGGGACCGCCGCGGTCTGGAGTCAGATGGGGCACCGGATTCCAAAGTTCCGCGCGCAGCCGGGTTCAGTCTGCAGCCTGTTGCTTCAGCCAATCGCTGGGCGGCAATCCCAGCCGTTGGGCGAAGACCCGGCTGAGCGCGGCGGGGCTGGCGTAGCCCACTTGCGCGGCGATGCGCTTGATCGGCTGTCCCTGGCGCAGCTGGTGGCGGACGACGGACAGCCGCCAGTCGGTCAGGTAGTCCAGCGGGGCGAGGCCGACCTGCTCGCGGAAGCGGGCGGCGAAGCGCGCGCGCGACATGCCGGCCTGCTCCGCCAGCAGCTCCACGGTCCAGCCGCGCTCCGGGCGCTCATGGATGGCGTTGACGGCGCGCGCCAGCCTGGGATCGGACATGGCGGCGAAGATGCCGCTGTGGATCTGGCCGGCGTTTATCACCACGCGTATCGCCTGGATCAGGAAGTATTCCATCAAGCGGTCCAGCGCCGCCTGGCGGGCGAAGCGATCGGAGAAGGCTTCGTCGAACAGCAGTTGCAGCGTGGGCAGCAGGTTGGGGGTGTCGTCCAGATAGAGCACCAGACACTCCGGCAACGCCAGCGCCAGCGGGCCGCCGGTCTTGAAGCCCAGGTCCAGCGTGGCGCAGACCAGATCGGCGCCGCGCTCCCCCACCGGCAGCAGGGTATGGGCGCTGGGGCGCGGAAACAGCAGCGCGCAGGGACGGTCGGTGTCCAGCACCAGCGCGTCGCGCAGCGTGCAACTCAGGCGGCCGCCCTTGAGCAAGTGCAGGTGGCCGGCCGTTGCGCCGGGGTCGAAATCGACCAGATGGCATAGATTGCCATGGTGGAACACGCGCGCGGAAAACGCGCTTTGCTGCAACAAGGGTGTCAACAGGTCCATTTCGATACGATCTGCAAAGTTTTCGAGACGATAGACGTCTGATTGTATTGCAAGATGGCTCCTGTGCAGTCCCCATCGTCGTTCAACTTGAGATTCAGGAGCCCGTCATGTCCCGCATCCCCACCGTAAACCGCAATCAAGTCAGCCCGGAACTGGGCGCCACTCTGGACGCCGTCAAGGCCAAACTGGGCATGGTGCCCAATCTGTTCGCCACCTTCGCCCAAGCGCCGGCGGTGCTGAACGCCTATCTGGGCTTCTCCGAGGCCTTGACCAAGGGCAAGCTCAGCGCGCGTCAGCGCGAAGTGATCGCCTTGGCCGCCGCCCAGGCCAACGCCTGCCAGTACTGCCTGTCCGCCCATACCTTGATGAGTAAGGGCGCCGGCCTGAGCGAGGCCGACATCCAGGCGGCGCGCGCCGGCCAGGCGGCCGACGCGCAGACCGGCGCGATCGCCAAGCTGACCGCGCAAATCGTCGGCCAGCGCGGGGCGCTGTCGGATCAGGACCTGGCCGCGGCGCGCGCCGCCGGCGTCGACGACGGCCTGCTGGTGGAGGTCATCGCCGCGGTGGCGCTGAACACGCTGACCAATTACGCCAATCTGATCGCCGGCACTGAGATTGATTTCCCGGTGGTGGACTTGTAGACGGCGCTTGACGTCGATTGAAAGCGGCCGAGGCTAGGCCGGTGTACTGAGGTATGCCGGCGGCCTTGGCCGTTTTCCTTTTGGGCTTGCCACCGCGCAGTTAAGACCCGCTAACAAAACCCCTGACCCTGCGTTGCGCCTCCTTGTCGTACTACGGTGCCTGCGTCGGCGCGCCTTGGCTCAGGTATGCTGCGCGGTTTTGTTAGCGGCTCTTAAAGAGCCTGTTCAAAATCTCGCGAGATCGTAAGCACGTTCTCAGCCGCCGTCTTGGTCGGCTGCTTCCGCCGGCGGCTCGCCTATCAGGTAGCGCGGTCCCTCGCCCAGGCTGGCCGCGCGGTCGCCGGGGTTGTACAGCGCGCACTGGCTCAGCGACAGGCAGCCGCAGCCTATGCAGTTGCCCAGCCGGTCGCGCAGCCGGGTCAGTTCGTCTATGCGCTGCTGCAGGCGCGGCAGCCAGTCCGCGGACAAGGCCTCCCAGTCGCGCGGGGTCGGCGTGCGCTGGCTGGGCAGCGCGGCCAGCGAGCCGCGGATGTCGTCCAGGCTGATGCCGACGATCTGGGCGGCGCGGATGAAGGCGACGCGGCGCAGCGCGTCGCGCGGGTATTGGCGCTGGCCGCCGGCGGAGCGGGCGCTGTGCAGCAGGCCCTGGGTTTCGTAGTAGCGCAGGGCGCTGGCGGCGACGCCGGAACGGCGCGCCAACTCGCCTATGCTGAGCCAGGGACAGGGTTTGGGGACGGGAGAGGCGGGCATGAGCGGACTCGCTTGACTTAAAGTTGACTTTAACTTTTATCGTGGCGGCATGAATTTTTCAAGGAGGACGCCATGAACGCGCCAAGCCGTCACACTGAACTGCATGCCTTGCTGGACGCCAACCATGAGTTTTCGCTGATGCACAGCGACACCACCAACCATTGCCCGATGGCGCTGACCGCGCTGGCGGAGATGGGGGCGGAGCCGCATCAACTGCGCGCATTCTTCGATTTTTGGGAAAGCGAGCGCGCCCAGCCCGCGGAAGCGGCGGACTACGATATCGGCTGGGGCCGCTGGGACGCCGCGCTGGGGCGGCTGGACGCCTTCCCGGCCTTGTTGCGGGTGATGGAGGAGAGGGTGGCGGCGCGCGGCGTGGAAGACACCGCGCGCGAGGTGCTGGGCAGCCTGCCGTTTTCGCCCGGCGGCGGAGCCTTTCATCCGCTGATCCGCCTGGCCTTCGCCCTGCGCGCCGGCCACGCCGGCGAGGCGGCGGCGGGCCTGGCCTATTATCTGAGCAGCTATCTGCGCCTGCCCGCCGGTCTGGACGCGCGCGCGCCGGCGGAGTCGGCGCTGGATGGGCTGGCCAGCTTGTCGCAGGCGCTGGACGGCTGGAACAGCCCAGATTACTGGATACACGATCGCTTCGACGCGGTGTTGGCCGATGCGCGCTTCGCCGCCGCGCTGCCCGGCGCGCCGCAAACGCCGGACTGGCTGGACGCCTTGGCGCGGGCGGCGTTGCGGGTGTACTGGCAGACCGACAACTTCACCGCCCTGCACATGGTGACGGCGACGCTGGCGCTGCGCGACGTGCTGGAGCATCTGCCCGGCCTGCCGGCGGAGGATTGGCATCCGGCGTTGTGGCAGACCTTCTGCGTCGCCTATGTGTCGATCGGCGCGCCGGCGCTGGAGGCGGAGACTCTGCCGGACGCGCAGCCGGCCTGGCCTCTGTTGCTGCAACGCGCGCTCAATGTGCGCAACGAGCATGTGATCAAGCTGGTGTACGCCTGCCACCGCGAGTTCCAGCGCAGCGGCGACGTCTTTTATCACGCGGCCGCGGCGCGGGCCTTGTGGGACGCGGTGTGAGTCACCAGTCCTCCATCTCCTTGGGCACGCCGCCTGACATGATCGCGTCCTGCATCCATTGGGTCATCATGCTTCCGATGCCCATATTGCTCACCAGCGATGTCAGTAATGCGGTGTGCAGCGGCGAGTCCTTGTCGATCTGTTCCAGCGTGCGCTGGATCATGTCGTTCTTCTGCTTCAAGGTGGTGAAGGCCAGCTCGCCGGTGGCCGGGTCCTTGAAATCGCGCAGCAGCTTGCCGACGGCGTCGGCGTAGCGCTGCTTGTCCTCTTGCGAGTCGGTCGCCGGCGGCGGCAGCCCGCGCAGCGCTGCGAGAAAAGCGACCGCGACGGGGTCGGACTGGAAGTCCGGCCATTTGAACGGCGGCGGATCCACCGGCTTGGCGTCGCCCGTCTCCGGGGTTTCCGTCGGCGGCGCGGCGCCGTCGGCGTCTTGCGCCGCGGCCAGCAGCCGTTGCTGCAGCGGGATGAGGTCGTCGCCGGCCGCGGCGGCGCGGCCCAAGGCGGAGGGGGGCAGCGAGGGGATCATTCCGGGCTCCTGTCTGCGGCGGCCAAGGCCGCCAGGTCTTGTTCCAGCCGCGCGATCAAACCGCGCAGCGCCTGCTCCGACAAGCGGCGGCAGTCCTGGGGCAGGGGCTCCAGGCATTGCAGCAGCTGGCGGCTGGCCGGCTCCACGTATTGTTCCGGCGAGAACTCCGCCGCCTGGTCCGCGCAGCGCATCATGAAGCGCGTGTCGGCGTGATAGTCGATCTGGATGGCGCCGGGCCAGTTTTCCGTCAGCAGCGTCATCAGCTGCGGCTGCAGCGCGCGGGCGCGCTTGGGCAGTTGCAGGTAGAGGGTGGCGTCCGGCTGGTCCAGGTCGCGCAGCCATTCGTCCAGCAGCAGCAGCAGCGTGTCCGGATGGTCCACCGCGGCGGCCAGCATCGCGCGCGCCTCTTGCTCCAGCCGCTCGCGCCAGCGCCAGGCCATGGCCTGGTTGGCGGCCAGATGGGCGGCCGCGTGCTCCAGCGCGGCGAGCATGCCTTGCTGGTAGCCCTCCTGGCTGGCTTGCCGGCGCAAGGCCTCGGCCTGGCGCTCGGCTTCGCGCAGCAGGCGCTGCGCCTGTTGCCGCGCCTCGCGTTCCAGCCGGTCGGCGCGTTCGGCGCGGCGCAACTGGCCGCGGCGCACCAGCACGCCTTCAGCGGCGGTCGGGGGGCGGGTTGTGGGGATGTCTCTGGGCATGTTGTAGGGCCAAGGTCAGAATCAGGGCGTCGGCGGCCGGCTGCGGCGGCGCGGCGTCGGCTTCCGGCGGAAATAGCAGCGGCAGGCGTTGCGCCAGCGGGCGCGGCAGCCGTTCGCGCCAGGCTTGCAGGCGGCCGTAGCCGGTGAGCAGCAGCGCGCCGTGGCTGAGCGCCGGCCGTTGCGCGGCGGCGGCG
Source organism: Chromobacterium alkanivorans (assembly GCF_016937655.1). Lineage (GTDB taxonomy): Bacteria > Pseudomonadota > Gammaproteobacteria > Burkholderiales > Chromobacteriaceae > Chromobacterium > Chromobacterium alkanivorans. The sequence goes on from NZ_JAFHKL010000001.1 coordinate 250,198, forward strand.
TCCGGCGGCAGCGCCACGGAGGCGAAGGCCTGCGCCCAGTCCGGCAAGCGCAGCAGGCCGGCTTGCCAGCCCAGGCCGGCGCGCAGCGCGTGGCAGCCCAGCAGATAGGCGGTTTGCGGCAGCCGCCGCCAGTGGCGCAGCCATTGCCGCGCCAGCGGGTCCAGCTGGGCGTCGGCGCAGTCGCTGTCCAGCCGATAAGCGGAAATCACCAGTTCATTGGCCGCCGCGCGCGCGGCGGCGGAGGCGGTCAGCGCCGGTGGCAGAACCAGCCGCCGCGGGTGCAGATAGGCCAGCGGGTCGTACAGCAGCGCTTGCAGCGCCGGGGAACGGGCGGCCGGCGGTTTACTCATGTCCAGCCTGCGGCTCGGCGGCGGGCGGCGCTGCCGCGGCTTTGGGCGCGCGGCGTTGCCACAGCCAGGCCGCCGCCGCGCCCAGAAGCGCGATCAGGGCCACGCCGGCCATCAGCCAGCTCAGGCCGGAGCCGCGTTCTTCCGCCGGCGCGGTGGGCGCCTGCTGCTGCGCCTCGCTGCGGCGCGACAGCACCACCGAGATATTGTCGTAATCGATGTCGGCGAAGCTGTTCTTCAGGAAACGTTTGATGTCGTTGACCATCTGCGCCGGGTCCACGTCGCGGTCGTACACCGCCAGCGCGGACAGGTGGATGGGTTTGGCCGCGCGGCCGCCTTCGCCGGAATCCAGGTCGTAGCTGACGTGCACGCGCGCGGACAGCACGCCGTCCATGGTCTGCAGCGACTGCTCCAGCCGCTGCTCGATGGCGGAATACAGCCGCGCCTTTTCCGCGCGCGGCGAGGACACCAGCGAATCCGCCGGGAACATCTGCGCCACTTCCACCCGCGGCCGCGACGGCAGGTTGTAGGCCTTCAGCCAGTCCACGGCGGCGGCGAAGTCCGGCTGCGCCACGGCGATGCTGAAGCCGGTCTTGCCGCGGTCGGTCTTGTCGGCCTCGATATTGTGGCGCTGCAAGACGGCGATCACTTCATTGGCCTGCTGCTGATCCAGGCCCTTGAGCAAGTCCTTTTGCTGGCAGCCGGTCAGCAGCAAGGCCAGCAATACGGCTTTGAAACCATGGCGGATCATGAGCGCAGCAGGCTTTCTACCGCGCCCACGGTCTTGCGGGTGAGGGTACTGATCATGGACACCTCCAGGTTGTAATTGGATGTGCGCTGCTGCAGCTCCATCAGCATGGCCGGATTGCTCAACAGACCCGGCTGTTCCAGCCGTTGCAGGATGGCGTCTTTTTCCATGCCTATGTCGACGGCGTTTTGCGAGAAGGCCTGGATCAGGCGGTCGTCCAGCGACACGAGATTGTGCTCGGAGCGAGTGATGTCACTGGCCTGGGTGGTCAGCGCGTCCAGCGAGCGGGCGGCGATGGGGGTCATGGGTGGCTCCAGGAGCGCCGGCGCAGCCGGCGCCGGGGTTTAGCGGAAGTTCTGGATGATGGCCGCGTCGATGTCCTTGAACACCTTGACGGTGTTGGACTGGGCGTTGCGGTACAGGTTGTACTCGGACAGTTTGCTTTGGTAGTCGGCCAGGATCTTGGGGTTGGACGGGTTCTTGTTCAGGTCGTCCAGAGCGGTTTTCAGGTCCTTTTGTAGGTCCGCGACGCCCTTGTCGAATTCGCCGGACATATCGCTGAGCGTCCAGTCTTTGGAGGGGAGGTCGATTGCCATGGTGGTTTGCCTTTGGGTTTACAGGGGTTTGGGGAAATACCAGTGGCCAGTCGCCATCTTGACGTAACCCTGGTTGCCGTACTTGAAGGACTTGCCCTTGAGCCAGTCGTCCTTCAATTCAATGGCGAATTGCACGTAGCGGCCGCCCCATTGGCGGTAGTAGTCGTCGACGAAGCGGCGCGCGCGCAATAGTTCGCCGTCGTCCAGCGCGCCCTGGATCACGAAGGTGACGCCGTTGGGCTGCTCGCTGCGGGTGAAGGGCAGCGCCTGGCGCGACAGGCCGGTTTCGGCCTGGCTCGCGGCGGCGGCGTCGTCCACCGGCACGATGTCCACCGCGTCGGCGTAGGGCATCTGTTCGGCCAGCCGCTGCGACAGCGCCTGGCTGGCCGGGCCGCCCAGCGCGGCGCGCTGCTGGCTGACCCACAGCTGCGGCCGGCGCGGGTCGTCCAGCTGCAGGCGGTAATAGGGGAGGTGCGGGTAGTGGTCGGCCAGCCAACGGCCGACGCGTTCGTTTTCCTGCTGCGGGCTGAGCACTTGCGCCGGGCGGTTGTAGTCGCCGCGCGCCAGCACTTGCCGCGCCCAGGCGCTGTCGCGCTCATTGGCGGCGGCGACGTAGAACACGCCGTCGCGGCCGGGCAATACCTGGAAGCGCTGGCTGTCGCGTCCCAGCAGCGCGTTCAATTCCGAGGCCTGGCGCTGCGGGGTGTTCCACAACCAGTAGCCGCCGCCGGCCAGCAACAGCGCGGCGATCACCGCCAGCGCCACCGCGGCGGCGGCGTGGCGGCGCGCCGGCTTCTGCTCCGGCGGCGGCGCGTCCTGGCCGTGGCCCAACACTTCCGGCGACCAGGACAGGTGTTCCGGCCGCAGCGCCAGCTCCAGCGCGCCGATGCGCAGCGGGCGGTTGAACTCGGCCGGACGTTCGTCCGTGCCGGCGTCGCGCAGTTCGCGCAAGGTCACGCGGTCGGGTTCGGCGCGGTCGATCAGCACTTCGAAATTGACGCCGCCCTGCTCCAGCGGAATGAATAGGGCGTCGGCCGGCAATTCCGGCAACTGGCCGGTCTCGGTCAGCGCGGCGGCCGGGCCGACCAGGAACAGGGTCTTGCCCGGCTGCAACAGGAATTCGCAGCCGCGCAGCGGGCTGTTGAGCAGGCGGACCACGATGGGCGCCGGCGCGGAGAGTGTGATGTCTTCAGCTGCCATGGTGTCTGTCGGTGAGTGCGCAAGGTTCTGCGATGTTGGCATCCACTTTACGGACATGCGGGGACGGATTCCTGATGGAAAACCGATGAAATCTCGGGAGGGGAATCAGATTCGGGGAAGGAGGGAAAAAGCATGGCGGCGTGCCGCGAAGACGGCGGCCGCCATGTAAAGGGGGATCGGGGATGGCGCGGGTTCAGCGCTCTTGGGCACCGGCGGCCCGCGCCGCCATTCTTTGTTCTCTAAGGATCTGTCGTTCTTTCAACTCGTTGATGAGCTCCTTTCCCGCCGACGAGGCGGCGGGATTGGAAGCCGGCTCCTTGCGCAGTTTTTGGCTCTCTACATCGCGCAATTGCTGTATGTCGGCCGCCGGGGCCGGCGTGTTGACGGGCGGCGGCGTCGCGGGCAGCGCGCGCGGGGCGGGAGAAAGCGAGCGAATCATGAGAGCTCCTTGCTTGGGGGTGGGGCGGCTTGGCGCAGCTTCTGGTAGCGCCGCCACACTTGCTCGGCGTAACGCATGCGCAAGGCGCGGCGGTTGGGCGCGGTGCCGGCGTTGTAAGCGCCCACCGCCTCCCAGGAATAACCGTAGCGTTTCATCATCTCGGCCAGGATGGAGGCACCGACGACCACGGACAGGCAGGCGTCGCCCATCAACTGCGGCTCGGTGACGCCCAGCCGGCGCAGCCGCGGCAGATGAGTGCTGTTGATCTGCATCAGACCCAGGTCCCGGCTGCCGTCGCGGTTGCGGCCCACCGCGTCCGGCTTGAGCCCGGACTCCTGTTGCGCGATGGCGTAGAGCAGGTCCGGCGCGATATTGAACATGCCGCCGGCGCGATCCCAGCAGTCCGCCCGCGCGGCGCCGGCGCACAAGAAGAGAGCGGACAGCAGACAGGCGCGGATCACGCAGCCTCCGGCTGGCAGGGCTGGGCGTGTTCCGCCAGCTCGCTCAGACGCGGATCGTGGCGCCAGGCCTTGATCCACAGATAGCCTTCGGCCTGCAATTGGCGCCAGTGCTGAATGGCGGCCTCCGGGCCCTGCGCGGCCAGGATCAGCGGCAGCAGGCTGGAGCGCACCTGGCGGCTGTCCACCTTGGCGAGGAAGGCGCGCAGCGCCGGCAGCGCGGCGTCGCCGCGCCGGCAGTAGTCCACATAGCTGTGATTGAGGGCGAGCAGGCCGGCCTCCTCGCCGGAGTCGCGCACCGCCTGGACCAGTTCGTCGGCTTGCGCGTGCTGGCCTTGCAGTCCCAGCAGCAGCGCCAGCACGCTTTGCAGCACCGGGTGGTTCTGCCCGTATTGGCACAGTTGGCGCTTGCCCAGCGACACCGCGTCGTCGATGCGGCGCTCGTAATAAGTCAGCCACAGTTTGAGGATGCTGGCGGCGATGCGCGAGGGGTCGCGCTCCAGGCAGGCGTCCAGCGCCTGCTGCGCCTGGGCCAGCTTGCCGGACAGGAATAAATGCCAGGCGTGGTAGTAATGGATGTCGACGGCGTCCGGCGCCAGCATCCGCGCCTGCTCGAACAGCGCCTCGGCCACCGCCTGCTCCGAGCGCATGCTGCTGAGCAGGGCCAGCAATCCCAGCGCCTGCGGGTTGGCCGCGTCCAGCTCCACCGCCTTGTTCACCGCCTGCTGCGCCTGGATCAGCGCCTGGGCCTGGTCGAACAGGCCCAGCTGGGCCAGGGTCAGATAGCACTCGGCCAGGCTGCAGTAAGGCAGCGCGTGGCTGGGGCCGGCGTTGACGCACTGGCGCAGCAGCATCAGCGCGCGGCGCAGGCTGGACGGGGTGTGTTGCTGCAGTTCGTGGCGGCCGTTCAGATAGGTGATGGCCATGTCCAGCGAGCCCAGCTCGTTGTTCTGGCCCTGGTTCCAGCGCAGGCCGGGAATGCGTTGCGGCAGCAGGCTGGCCAGCCGAGTCTGCAGCGCGGTGATCGGCTGTTCCGGGCTCAGCTCTATGCTTTCGTGATGGATCAGCTGGTGGCCGGCGGCGCGCACCAATTCCACCCGCAGCTTCCAGACGCCGCCTTGCTGCAGGGTCTGGCCGGCCAGGTAGTAGTCCGGGCGCAGCTGGTCGATCATCGCCACGATGTCGGTGACGTCGCGGCAGTTCTGGGTGATGGTGGCCGGCAGCACGATCAGGCCGAACGGCGAGTAGCGCGACAGGCATTGCACCAGGGCGTTGTGCAGGCTGACCGCGTCCAGCTGCGGATGGGTGCGGAAAGGGAGCACCGCCACTGAGCACTGCGCTGCCAGCGGGGTGGGTTTGGACACCATGGCCACTGGGCGGCTGAAGCGGTAGCCCTTGCCGTACACCGTGTCGATGTAGCGGCAGTCCTTGGTTTCCAGCAGGATGCGCCGCAGCGCGTAAATGCAGCGGGTCAGCGATTCTTCGTTGACCTCGCCGTCCGGCCAGACGCGGTCCAGCAGCGCGTCCTTGCTGACCAGCTCTCCCGCCGCTTCCAGCAGGGTGGTCAGCACCGCCAGCTCCTTGGGCGGAATGCTGATCTGCTGCTCTCGGTGCAGCAGCATGCCGTCGAAGTGCAGGACGAAGTCGCCAAAAACAAATTGCCTGTTCATGAAGCCATCTTTATGTAACGCCATCTTCTAGTTCCTCTTGCGCGCAGGGCGCAATAGCGCATGGCGGACCATGCGGATCGAGTCGACCAATGCCGCGACTTGTGTGCTGTTCCCCGTAGCATCGCGGCATGTCGGCGTGTTTTTTGTTCGGTGGATCTGTTGGGTGATTTGCGCTGGTTCTTGGGGCCGGCTGCGGATTCGCATCGCGCGGCGTGTGTCCGCCGCTTCCCGCCCGCTGTCGCCTGGAATTGCCAGTGTCGTCAACTGGCGCTCAAAACCTCTATCCGGTCATAAAAACAGAGAGAGTGGATGGTACTTTTGCCGACGAGGGCCAGCTTGCAAAAAATGTTCAGCGAATGACATGGTCTTGTTTGTCCTGTTGTTATGTCATTGGGTTGATATGGATGTTTTTGATTTCCTTCGCATAAATTGAGTGTATGTAGGAATACTACGTGAGGGAGTGCTTGCTACAAATGGGAAAACTCTCAAAAACGAGGGGGCGGCATGGACGGGGCCGCGGCCGATTTATGCAAGTTAGGCCAGGGGCGTTGGGGTAGTTTGACGCTGTCGCCGAGCATGCGCCGGCGGCCCCTCATCACCGTCGTTCTGGCCTCGCCGCCAAATCAGGAGCGTTTCAAATGTCTTTTAATGTTTCGTCGAAGCCGCCCGCCGCCCCATCCCGTTTGGCGGCGCTGTCCGAGCCGCAGCCAAGCGCGGCGTCCGCGCCGACGCAAAGCCCGTTCGCGGCCGCGCTGCGTAGCGGCGGCATGACGGCGTTGGAGCCGGCTGTCGAACAGAAGCCGGCGCCCAACAGCGCCGACGCCTGGCAGGCCGTGAGAGCCGACCTGGCTCGGGATTGCGCCAAATATCGCGATTTAGCGGCCCAGGGCTTGAAAGACGCGACGGTCAGCCAGGAGACGCGCGGGCAATTGCAGAGACTGTTGCTGGGCTGGACGGAGATGGGGCGGGAGTTGCAGTCGGACAGGCCGTCGCCGCTGGCGCTGGCCGCGAATTTGAAAGCCGGCAACGGCGAAAACTAGACAGGCGCTACGGGCCCGGCCCGGCGTTTGAGCCGCGATGCGGCGCGAGGAGGCATCCATGTTGGACACAGTTGCAAGCGGGGCGAGTACGGTGCGGTTGCAGGGCTTCCGCCGTTTATCGGAATCTTCGGTGCAGCGGCCGGCGCAGGGCCTGGCCGCGGCGTTGAGCGGCGCGCGCGGCGCGGCCGAACGCAGCGTGGAAGACGCGCCGCCGGCGCGCGGCGGGCAGGTTGCGCTTAGCGACGACAAGCTGCGCCTGCGGCGCGAGGACTTGGGCCAGACCTTGCTGGCGATGAAACGCGAAGCGTATCGCCAGGCGGAGCCGGAACGCTCGCGTTGGCCGCGCTGGGTGCAGGCTTTGAACATCCTGCCGCGCAGCCACGCGGTGGCGCCGCGGACCGTGGCCATTGTGGAAAGCTTGCGGCAGACGCTGGCGGCCGGCGACGCGCAAACGCCGCTGGACATCAAGGAATGCGCGCGGCTGTCGCTGGATATGGAAGCGCTGGCGCGCGCGGCTACGCCGGGCAGCCCGCTGGCGGAACTGAGCCAGCGGCTGGCCTTGTTGGGCCAGGCGGCCTGGGCGCAATTGGCGCGGACGGAGGCGGAAGCGCAGTTGCTGCCGCAGTTCCAGCGCTTCGACCAGCCCGGCGCCAGCCAGGAGCGCAAGGTCGGCGGCTCGGTCGGCGTCGGCCTGGGGCTGGGCGAAGCCGGCGCCGGAGCCAAGGCCACCTTCAGCGTGGGCCTGGCCTGGAGCCGCGGCATGGACAACGACGACGAAGGCTTCGTGTTCCAGAACCAGGGCAAGGCGGTGTCGGCGCGCGCCGGCGTTCAGGGCGGCGTAGGCGTCGCCACCTTGTCCGGCGCGGTGGAGGGCCGCCGCCAGCGCACCATGGCGACCGAATACGCCAGCGCCACCGCCTTCGTCAAGCTGAAGGCGGACCAACTGACGCACGGCTCGCGCCGCGACACCCTGGGCGTCAGCGCCCGCACCGTGGTGGGCGCGCTGATCCGCCTGTTCCGGCCCAGCCACGGCAACGAGCTGCGCCAATACCAGCAATTGCAACAGCAGGCGGCGGATCAGCAGCAGCGGCTGGGCGTGCTGCTGGGCTGGCTGGGCCAGCGCGACAACGCCGCGTCCCTGCCCGGCGCGCAAGCGCCTTATCTGCCGCCCAGCAAGGTGGACAGCGTCAAGGGCAGCGCCTCCGCCCGCGCCGAAGCCGTCGGCGTCGGGGCCGGCGTCGCCGCGGCGGTGGAGCGCATCGACATCCAGGCCGACGCGCTGACGCCGATCTGGCAAGGCCTGCGCCAAGAGCAAGGCGCGGCGCGCAACGCGACGATCGCGCAGCAGCGGCTGGCCGGCATTGAACAAAAAGCCGCCGCGCTGATGGGCGCGGACGCGCGCAACCATCCCTTGAGCTGGCTCAGCGGCGCGCAGAACATGGCGGAACTGCGCGAGCAGACGCCGGCCAAGCTGCGCGACGCGGCGGAGGGCCTGCGCGCCGAGTTCGAACATTTCTGCGCCGTCGCCCAGCAACTGGACGCCGGCATCGGCAAGCGCCAGGGCGGCGCGGCGGTGGAGCGCTCCATCCAGGCCTCCTGGCGCGCCGGCAGTCGCGAGGAGACGCTGGCCAATATGGCGCTGGCCCACGCCGCGCTGACGCTGACCGCGGCGGGCAAGGGCGACGCCGAATTGCTGCAAAGCCTGGACGCGCTGGCGCCGCGGCTGTACGCGCCGCCCATCCGCCACGACGCGGCGGCTCTGGCCAAACGCACCAGCTTCCACGACGTGCTGCGCCTGCAGATCCGCGACCGCAGCGTCGCGCTGGACCTGGGCGGCGCGCTGGGCCCGCTGGGCCTGAAAGCCGAAGCCTCGCTGACCGAACGCACCCGGGTGCACCACAACCCGGTGCGCGCCGGCGACTACAAGGACGTGAGGATCAGCCTGTCCGGCAATCTGAGCGGCTCTTGGCCGCTGGACGCCTTGCGCGACGCGCTGAGCGCGCAATTGGCGCCGCACGGCCTGGCCGCCGAAGTGCCGGCGGCGCTGGCCGGGTTGCAAAGCTCGGCAGGCCTGCAAGGCGGCGGAGCGCTGACCTTGCTGCTGCGCTTCTATCGGCCGCAATACCAGACCCAGGCGGATTTCCCGGCAGCAGCCGCCGGCTTCCGGCTGCAATTGAGCCGGGTCAGCGCCAGCGGCAACCTCGGCGTGTCCGCCTCCGGCGGCGTGCCGCTGCAGCCGGGCGTGTCGCTGGAACTGGGTCTTAACGCCGGCGCCTCCGCCACCGCGGTGCTGGGGGAGCGTTGGGGCGACAACAGCCTGAGCGCGCCGCTGATGCACTATCTGCACCTGAAGGGCGTGAACGAGAGCGAGCGCTGGCCGGCCTTGAGGGTGGCGCAGCGCCCGGCGCTGGAGGCCCTGTGCCGCAAGCTGGCCGAACCGGGCTCGGCGGTGCGCCAAGAGGCGGATTACTACCTGCGGCGGCAGGGCGCGGACGGCGTGGATTTCTTCGCCGCGATGGAGCGCTTCGCCGCCAGCGGCTCCAAGCCGGCGGGAGACGCCGCGCTGGACGCGCTGGACGCGATGATGGAGCGCCAGCTCCCGCTGTGGCAGGCGGACAAGCAGAGCTTCGCCGGTTGGGAAGAGCTGCCGCTGGCGCGCTAGCGGCGGTGGATAAGGCAAGAGGACACAGCAAATGAGAATCACGGCAAGCGGCGCGGCGATGCCGCCGCCGCCGCCGCGCCCGGACGCCCCGCCGGCGACGGAGGCCAGCCGGCTGGCCCAGGCGGTCAAGGGCGTGGACAGCGTTTGCGAACCCGCGCCGCGGCCCTTGGAGCGTTTCCGCGACGTCGCCCGCTTCGTCGCCGCGCTGATGCCAAGGGAAGGGGAAACCGGCCTGGTGGACGAAGAGCTGCGTGAAGCGCGCGATCCGCGCCATCGCTACCGTCAGTACGCGCAGCCGGCGCATAAGGAATGGGTGGCCAGCGGCGCTTGCGCCAAGGAAAACTTCTTCGCCTGGATGGACGCCCGCCCGCAGCTGGACATCAATCTGGCGCGGCCGGGCCAGCCGCCGCGCATGGCGCGCTTGGGCGACGCGCCGCAAGTCAGCTATCTGAGCGAGGCCGCCGCGCTCAAACCTTATCTGGCCGAAGTGGCCGACGGCGTGTGGCGGCGGCTGGACGGCACGGCTATCGACACCGCCGGCTCCAAGGGCAAGCTGGGCATGCCGGGCTACGCCATCCTGGTGTTGGACCGGGAGGACAGGCTGTTTGTCCACGACGCGGTGCTGGGGCGGCTGCACCACAGCAGCACCAGCGCCGGCAAGCCGGTGCGGGCGGCGGCGATGATAGAGCTGCGCGAGGGCAAGGCCAGATCGCTGGTGCTGTCCTCCGGCCACTATATGAGCGATCTGGACGACCTGGAGCGGTTGCTGGATTTTCTGGACGGCAGGATGGATCTGTCGAAACTGGCGGTGCTGGCTCCGCACGAAGATAGGGCGGAGCTGGCCGAGGTGCTGGCGCCCTATCGCCAGGCCCGGCACTAAAGCCGGGACGGTTTCAGACGCAAGCGGCGCGCCAATTTGGCGCGCCGTTTTTTTATGTCAGCTCGGCGCCCGCGGCTTAGGTGAGCGCTTTTTGGAAGTGCTTGATCTTGGCTTGGATTTAAATACTTACGACTGTTTTGTTTTTTTAATTTTCAGGAGTCGCAGACATGATGCTGAATTCAGTCGGAGTTCGTCTGCTTCAAACCTCGTCCTCCAATGCCGGCGTGGAATCGGTGCAGGCCAGCAAGCGTTTTGCTCAGGTTTACTATAAGAGCGATTTCAAGGCAGTGTCATCGGAAATCCATATGGTTTGGCTTGGCTCCAAGCCTGGCGACAGCCAGCAGAAATATCTGCGCGGAGGGCCGGAGAAAATATGAACAGCACGGTGAGTCTGTGGGTGGATTCGAAACCATTCGGCGCTTGCGCGGTGAATAAGAAAGTCCGCGAACAAGTGAATACGCTATTCCCGGATGCCAAGCAATATCAGCAGGAAAAACAACTACGCGGCTTGTTCAGTCAATTGAAGGCCAGCTTGCAGTCCGAGGACAAACCACTGAGCCGTGCGGCGCAGAAAAAGGAAATGCCATGAGCGAAAAAATTGATGATCAAACCCACTTCTTGGGCAGGTCGTTGAATTCTGTGACCTACAGTTCATTGTCATTCTCTCAAAATATTCATCATGAACTTAGTTCGTTGGTTCGCGATGCACTGACCGAGCTGGGCGTTTCAGACCAATTGTTGCATGGCTTTGACTCACACTCAACCATAGCCATTGATCTAAATGAAGGGCTGTCTATTAATATTTCGTTGGTCGACGATCGCCTCTTCATTTGGTCATTTATCCCGATTGGTGAAGAGCTGTTGATAGACAATGCCAGGCACATCATGCCTGTTCTCACAACTGTAATGGAATATGTTGAAACGGGCCACTTAACATTGGGTAAGTGTAATGATGGTTTCGAATTAAAAGCATTGATTAACCCGAGCGCATTGCTTGAAAATAAATTCAGTGAAGTTATTTATGGTTTTTATGGCGCGCTAAAGATTGTGTCTAGCCACCGATGAGGAAGGATGTTTAATGCTGGAAATTAAAGTCAATCACATCGCCCAGGTCAGCAGATGCCAAGCAGAACAGCAGGGTGAGCCTCAGTTACTGCCGGTTAAAACAATAAAAAACTCCCCAAGCATGATGCGTTTCAAAGAGGCCGCACAATTCATTATGGAAATGATGCCAAGAAAAAGCTGTGGGGAAGCAGGTGCTAACCCAAAATACTGGCTGGAAATTAAAGATCCGAAGCATCGCGATAGGGTTTCGTTGAATGGTCTTGATGCACAGTCCGGTGCATTAAGCGCATGGCAGGAAGACGTTAATAGCAAGGTTGGGCTGTTTCAGTGGATTGATCAGCATCCCGATGTTGAAATCAATGCGCTCAAGAATAAATCTAAGCATCCTCTGTCGCAGGATGTCGGCTATATCAATTATCTATCCTCAGGTCAAGCCGCTAATTATCGGGTAACGCTTTCTCAGGGTGAATGGAAAGTAGGGGATAAATTATTAGATACGACACATCTGCCGGGCAAGGCCGGGATGGAGGGCCACGCTGCCATTGTTGTCCATCGAGATGGAAATATCTTTGTTCACCCATATGAAAAAGGCAAATGGCAGCATACTTCGACGACAGAAGGTAAGCCGGTTTTATCAGCGGGTATGATACTCATTGCACAGGGGAAAGCGAAATCATTTCATCTGGATTCCGGTCACTATATGCCCCAGCGGCCTCAACTAGAGCATCTTTTAGCTCGATTGGCGGCGCAAGGCGTCAATATTGATGAGCTCGATATCCACGCCAAGTCTATCGCGCAGAGTGATATAAAGGCGCTGGTGAGGAAATACTCTGGTTGACGTTGTTGTTTGCCAGGCAGGAGTCTAATAATACAAACTCATTCTATTAGGATATAGGAAATGATCCAAGTTCAAACATTGCATCGTTCTACCTCTATTACGCCGACTGAGCAAAGTCATCAGCGCAATCAGTCCCTAAATGTGCTGGCAGTGCACAATACTCAAAACTCGCCGATGCACAGAACGCTGGACATCTACGGTATAGATGATAGTCGGAAAGCGTTAAGCCAGCTAAATCAGGATAAATACCATGTGTTGATTAAAAAAGACCACTCAGGTAAGTCTGATTTAACCCACGGTGCCTATGTGTCCAAACAGGGTGAGGATGACTATGGCAACTTTAACTGGTTAAATCCAAAGGGGCTGATGAAATATCAAACCCCAGATGTCGCTGTTATCAGCTTTACGAATAAAGATCAGTTAACACAGCTTAGCGAGACCTACTCGAAGACTCCCTTGCCGGATTTCCTCACCAAGGTACTTAATGCAGAGGCCTGCCTAGATACTGATCTTTATCGCCGGAATGAGAATCTGGCGCAGTTTGTTTCGCCAATTGATGGTACGCAACATGGATATCTAATTAGCCCCAATACCCCGTACTGCGATGCAAAAGTGTTAGATGCCTATGTCAACGCTCCCGAAAAACTCAAAAATAGCAAACATGGCATCATCTTGTGCACCTACGCGATTCATCCGGGTATACAGTCCTCATTTCTGGAATCGAGAAATCATCAATCAGGCCCTGAGAGGCTTGAGGCAAGCCAGAAGACGCCACAAAAGATGATTGATGAAAAAACACAGATTGACTCCTTGACCAGCATTCTGAGTTTAAAACAAGAGCATCTTCCGCAGCTCGAAAAATTGCGACAAGAGACAGTGCAACATCTTCGAAACGTATATGCTGTAAATGAACATGACAATACCAGAATGTTTTTCCATTTTCCCGTTGCAGAGAAAACCGCTACGCTTCACTTGCACACCTGGGTAAACAAAGGCGATCACCCGCTGAATGAACCAAGGTCTTTCGATCTCGACGCGATTATTGCGCATCTTAAGTCTGGAAAAGAGATTAGCGATCTCGTTCTTGATCGAAACGGGGGAACTTATTTTCTACCGACCTCAGATTCCATTAAGGATATTAGCGGTATTCCATTTAAAGGTGTGCGCGGCAATGTTCTAAATCTGCCTTTGTAATAGATTTATACTTGGCCTTTTGTTCGTTGGAGTACGATCAGCAAGCCTTAGTGACTAAGTGCAGCCAACGCACCTGCAACGTGCAACATGACAATTACAGGAGATAACTCATGATTTCAATTCAAGCGTTGCGGCCTTCTGCTGCGACTTTGCCCGCTGACTCGAGTCGCTTATGCCATGAGACCCTAGATGTACAGGCAGTACGTAACTCTCAGGCCAGCCTGACACAACACGAAAGTTCTGCGATCCGCAGAACATTGGATGCCTATGGCATTGATGACAATCGGAAAATCCTGAGTCAGCTAAATCAAGACAGCTATCATGTGTTGATTAAGCAAGACAAATCCGGAGCCGCCGATTTAACCCATGGTGTCTATATATCCAAACAATCTGAAGACGACTATGGTAGTTTCAGATGGCTAAATCCAAGAGGTTTGCAAAAGTATCAAACTAAGGACCTGGCTCAGGTAAGGCTGACAACAACAAACCTGGCACAGCTCAAGGAAACGTACAAAAATGAAAATACTACCCAGTTCCTGGTTGAGCTGCTACGCGGTAACAGCCGGGAACCTGGCGATAAGGTATACAATGAGGTGTATAAAAAAAATCCAGATATCTTCCATTACTCTGCCCCGTTGGGAACGGGCAATGGGTTTCTGATTTATCCGAATATTCCCTACATGTCGCAAACCTACACCGCTGGACAAGTCACGGATTTGGCCGCTAGGCCAGAAGGCATCCAGCTGACGGCCTGGGCCGTTCATCCTGCTTTACCACATGACTTGATTCAGGAAATGAAGGGTGATCCTTCAATAGAAAAAGTAGCGGTTAAGCAGAGTGAGGAATTAAATCAATATAAGGCTGAGTTAAAATCAGGCGTGAAGTCATTGACTTCTATATTGGATTTGGAGCAAAGCGATGTTGGAATGCTGGAAAAACTAAAGCGGGATAGCCTTCAGTATTTAGTTGATACCTATGGGGTGTCTGCTGAAAAAGATAAGGTTAAGTTGTTTTTCCATTTTCCGGTGGCGCCTTCAACCGCTACCTTGCATCTGCATATTTGGGTGAACAAAGGGGATCATCCCTTAAATGAGTCGCGCGCATTTGGTATTGATGAGGTCATTCAGTATTTAAAGAGCGATGGAAATGTCAATGAATTGATATTGTCCCGAAACGATGGGCAATTTATATTGCCGAGCAAAGATATGTTACATAAGATTAAAGGCATGCCTGAAAGTAAAGAACCAATGCCTGCCGACTATAGTGAACTTAGGCTCCCTATCGATGTGGCGCATCAAAAGGACATGGCCTAAGCGCCTGTTCATGATCCAATGCGCATAGCGAGACGCCGCACGGCGTTTTGGCGGGGTTCGCCTCAAGGCGAACCCCGCCAAGGCGCGAGTATCCGGCGGACCGGAAACGTCCAGCCTGTTTCCGCTCAGGCGCCGCCGCCGTCCGCGGCCAGCCAGCCCGCGCCGTTGCGGTCCAGCTCGCGCACCGCCTGTTCGCCTATGCACAGCCCCAGTTTGCGGTAACTCTCGAACTGGGATTCGTCGAACCACTGATTGAGCGTGGACTGGTGCGGGAAGGTCGGGTGCTCGGCACGGTATTGCAGCACGTCCACCGGCTCTATGCCCTGCAGGCAGGGCTTCAGATAAAGCAGATGGCCGCTGGCGCCGGAGGCGTAGCGGATGTAGCCGACGGCGAAGGCGGCCCGGCTGAGGCCGGTGGCCGGGTCGCGGCGGATGGCGTCCACGTCGATGTGGATTTCCGCGCCCAGATCGATCCGGCATTTGCGGATGGCGTTGCCCAGGTCCTCGAAAGTCATCTGCTCGTCCTGACCGGCGTCGCTGATCACGATCAGCCGGCATTCCCGCCGCAGCAATTCATACAAGCCCAGGTTTTCGAAGTGGCCGCCGTCGCTGAGGTAGACGAAGTCCAAACGGGCATTGGTCTGCCCCAGCAACTCCTTGAGCAGATAGACCCAGCCCTGCGGCGGGGACATCGCCTGCAGCGCGGCGCCGGGCTTGCCCGGATTGGGGCACCAGCGTCCCAGCCTCACATTGAACACCGTCAGCAGAAAAGTCACCGCCGGCGAGCTGTGATAGCCCTGGTTGGGGCTGACCGCCGCGCCGGACACCGCCATCAGCGAGCCCAGCATCGGCCCCTGCTCGGCGCCGGTGGCGTCGTCGTGCATATAGTCGCGGGTGGGCACGAAGGCGTCGATGGCCTCCGGCGCGCCGTCGGGAAATTTATAGCCGCAGTAGCGCGGGGTGAAGGTGAAGGAGGCGGCCTTGCGTTGCTGCCAGGCCAGGTCGTCGCCGGCCACCAGGTTGAGGGTGGTGTTGATCAGCGGGTAGGGCCGCTGCGGCGGACCGGAGGGCGCGCCGGCCAGTTCGGCCAGCGGCAGGTCGTCGCCGGCGTTGAAGCCGGTGAAGCGGTTGACCGTGTCCGTCCGCTGCGGCGCGCTGGCGCCCAGATAGCCGCGCGTCAGCCGGTTGCGGTAGAAGTTGTGCAGCGAGAACAGATTGATGTCGAAGCGCGAGGAGGCGAACACCGCCAGCCCCAGGCTGGCCAGGATCAGCGCCGCGTACAGCCCGCCGCCCATGCCCTGTTGCTCCGAGGCGGCGAAGTGCAGTGTGGTCCAGTCGCCGAGGCCGCAGCTTTGAAAGCCGCACAGCTGCTGGCGCAGTTGCCAGCCGTCGGCGCGGATCTCCAGCGCGGCCAGCAGCCAGCTGAGGCCGGCGCTGAGCAGGATCAGCAGGCCGGCGACGAAGACGTAAGGCCCGATGCGGGCGACCAGGTCGCGCCAGCCGGCGTGCTGTCCGCCGCCGGTCTTGGCGGACTGCCCCTGCCAGACCGCCGCCAGCGTGGTCAGCAGCCAGGCCGGCAGCGTCAGCGCGCGCAGCCAGTCGGCGGCCACCGCCAGCAGCGGCAGCGACAGCGCCACCACGAGGAACAGCAGCACCAGCGCCAGGTCCAGCGCCAGCAGCAGGCCGCCCAGCCGGGACCACCATTCGCGCTGCAGGTCCGAGAAGCTGCGCTTGACCAGGCCGATGTGCAGCGCGGCGCTGAGGGCGAACACCGGCGGCAGCACGGCGAAGGCGCCGGCCACCACGTACCAGGCCTGGGCCAGCGGCGCGCGGATGCCCAGGCCGTAGTCCAGCGCCTGCAGCAAGAGCCACAGCTTGCCGCCGCCGGCCAGGCCGGCCAGCAGCGCCCACAGCACGCTGCGCAGATAGCCGTTGCCGCGCAGCTGGCTGAAGCCGCGCGCCAGCAAGGCCCAGTAGCCGGCGTAAGCCAGGCTGGAGACCAGGGCCACCCGCCACAGCGGCAGCTGGTGCCAGAAGTCGGCGCGGTTTTCCAGTTGCCGCAAGGTGAACACCGCCATCGCGTAACAGAAGAGCAGCAAGAGTGCGATGCTGCAGGCCGGGGCATTGGGCGAGGCGGCGGTTTTGCCGTCGCGGGTGGTGGCGCGCGCCAGCAGCGCGGACAGCGCGGCGGAGGCGGCGGCCACGGCCAGCGCGGCGGTGCCCGCATAGGGCCAGTCGGCGAGATTGCGCGCCAGGCCCACCAGGAAATGAGGGCCCAGCAGCAGCGCCAGCAGCAGGCTTTGCAGCACGATCTGGTTGAGGATGAAGTTGCGCCAGTAGGTGATGACGGCGGACAGGGTGTCCAGGCTGAACGGCCCGGTCTTGGGGGTCAGGTAGTTGCTGTAGTCGCGCAGGAACTGGATGGCCGGCTGGCGGCCCTGATGGTCGCGCAGCGTCTGTTCCATGCCGGCGTTGCCGGCGCGGCGCTTGAGCGCGGACAGCCAGCCGCCCAGATAGCCGCCGCCGGAGACGGTGGACAGGTAGTCGAATTCGCGCAGCCAGCGGCTGCTGGCCAACGCCTGCAGCACGCCCAGGTTGAAGGTGGCGCTGCGGATGCCGCCGCCGGAGAAGGCGAGGCCGGCTTGCGGCGCGGCATCGCCGCCCGGGCGTTCCACGCCTTCGTCCGCGCGCGCGGCGGCGAGACCGGCGCGTTCGTCGGCGTGGACTTGGGAGAAGGCTTGGGTGGGGGTGTTCATCGGCTTCTTTCCACAGGCTTAATGTTTGAGGTATGGAAGTTGCATCCTCCGCGCGAGCGAGAGTTTGGGTGTTGTTTTCCACGCGGATGTGGATATTTCGAGGCAAGCAAGAGGAAATCACGTATCCGATGCGCCCTAGGTCCCTTCAAGCCTGCCGTTGGGTGGCAGACCCGAGGTCTTAAGCGGCTGCTTTGTCTGAGCGATTTGACGTTAGCAAATCGCGAGTTCAGCCGCGCCTCGGGTCTGACGGGCCCCGACGGGAAGCCGCAGGCCAGGCTTGCAGGGCGGCCTTTGGGGTGAAGGGGAATTTGGCCGAGCAAATTCCCCTTCCTGCCCGCCGGGCAGCCCCGGCAATGAAACCCATCATCCGCGTAGCGGATATAAGACCCATACGCCAAGCGGCCCCTCAACGCTTGGCATCCTCCAAAATCGCCTCCGCCGCCTTCTCCGCGATCATGTACACCGCGGAGACGATGAAGAAGCCGGGGATGCGCGGAAACACCGAGGCGTCCACCACGCGCAGGCCGCTGACGCCGTGGACGCGGAACTGGCTGTCCAGCACGCCGCCGGCATCGCGCGCGCCGATCGCGCAGCTGCAGGAGGCATGGTGGCCCCAGGCGTTGTCTCGGACGAACTGACGCAGTTCGTCGTCGCTTTGCAGCGCCTCGCCGGGCAGTTCTTCTTCCGCGATCAGGTTCTGCTTTTTCAGGTCCGCGGTCAGGGTGCGCACGAACTTGATGCCTTCCACCACCGAGTCCAGGTCCTGATCTCCGCCGGCGCTGCCTTCCTCGAAGTAATGGAAGTTGATGTCCGGCGGGTCGCGCGGGTCGGCGGAACGCAGCGTCACCGTGCCGGCGCGGTTATTGGTGTGCGCCTTGAGAATGGCCCAGGTCAGGTAGTTCAGGTGTTCCGGAAACAGCCGCGAGTAGCCAGGGAAATAACCTTTGAACAGGCCCAGCAGCGCGAAGCAGAACAGGTCGGGCAGCGGGCGTTCTTGCGCCGAGCGGCGGATCACCGCCAGCACCGCGCCGTTGGTGGTGTAAACGCCCTTGCGTCCTTCCGCCCACTGCTTGTACTGCGGGTCGCCGGGCGCGAACTCCGCGCCCTTGAGCACTTCCCAGTGCTTGAAGTTCATCCGGTTGACCACGCCCACTTCGTAGCGGTCCTGCAGGTTCTGGCCGACGCCGGGCAGGTCCACCCGCGGCGCGATGCCGTGCTCTTGCAGGTGGGCGGCCGGGCCGATGCCGGACAGCATCAGTAGTTGCGGGCTGTTGAAGGCGCCGCCGGCCAGGATCACTTCGCGGCTGCAGCGCGCCTCGCGGCGCTCGCCGGCGGCCTCACTGACCCGGCCGCTGGCGCGGTAGAGGCCGGCGCCTTTCAGGTATTCCACGCCCACCGCGCGCTGGCCTTCGTCGAACAGCACCCGGGTGGCCAGCGCGTCCAGTTCCACGCGCAGCCGGTCCGGGTGGCGCGCCGCCGCGTCCAGCACCCGTTCGCGGCTGCCGTTGCGCTGATGGTTGCGGGTGGCCAGCGGCGGGTAGCAGACGCCGACGGCGTTGTCGCGCACCAGCCGCCAGTCGTTGGGATCGGCCTGGCCTTGCAGCAGCCAGCGCCAGCTGCGGTGCGGCACGTCCACTTCGTCGAAGGCCTTGTCCGCCGACACCAGCAGGGTGTCCACCAGGCCGGCGTCGCCCAGCGCGGATTCCGGGATCGCCTTCTCGGTTTGCAGCCAGCCGCGCCAGCCGTGGCGGGTGGGGTTGACGCCGAGCAGGCCCAGCCAGCGGTAGAGCGGGCGGTGGTGGCAGTTTTCCAGCCGCTCGAAGTAGCCGCGCATGTGGTCCGCGCGCCAGCTGTGGTCGCCGGTGAGCTGGGCGATGCCGTCCCAGTCCGCGTTGTGCGGGTAGACGGTGATCATCGCGTTGTGGGCGGTGCAGCCGCCCAGCGCGCCGGCGCGCGGGTAGAGCACGCCGTCCACTTTCCGGCCGTTCCATTCCGCGCGGTATTTGGGATCGCGCTTTTGCTGGGCGTCGTCGGCGTAGTGGCGGACGAAGTAGTCCAGCTTCATCGCCTCGTTTTCCGAGGCCAGAGCGTGGAACACCGGCACGTCGTAATCGTCGGGCAGCCGTTCGGCCTGGGGTTGCCAGGCGTCTCCGCCCTTGAGCGCGCGCGGGTCGCCGCCGGCCTCCAGCAGCAAGACCCGATGGCCGGCCTCGGCCAGCCGCGCCGCCAGCGTGCCGCCGCCGGCGCCGGAACCCACCACGATGTATTCGTATTCGTCCATGGCGCGCGCTTTAGAAGGTTTTCAGGAATTCGATCAGCGCGTATTTGTCGCTGTCGCTGAGGCCGGGCTCCTTGGTCTGGTAGCCGGTGCCGAAGTAATGGCCGCGGTTGACCACGAAGTCAGGGCAGGTGCTCAGCTCCAGCATCGGCTGCGCCAGGTTGGCGAACACCTTGCGCGCCTCTTCGTCGCTGGCGCCCGGCGGCAGCGCCTTGAGGTCGTGCTTGATCTTCAGCAGCAGCTCCAGCAGTTTCTTGTCGTGCTTGAGTCGTTCGCCCAGCGAGGGGTTGTCCAGCGTCACCTGCAGATTGGAGATCAGGTTGACCGGGGTGCCGGCCGGGATCGGCCCCAGCTCCACGCCGTCCTTGCCGAACAGCCAGGGCAGATAGCGTTGCAGCGGGCCTTGCAGTTCCTGCAGCGCGTCCGGCAGGTAGCCGGTGGGCACGCGCAGATAGCTGCGCGCGGTGGTGCGGTCGATCAGGCCGGGCACTTTGTCGCCCAGCACCTTGTCCTTCTCGCGCTTTTCAGGCCACAGCAGTTTCTGGATGGAGTCGTTGAAGGACTCCATGCGCGCGGCCACCGACGGGCTGGGGTTGAATTTGCCCAGGCTGTTGTTGAGCAGGAAGGGCGCGGTGGACCAGACGCTGATCAGCGAGGCCGGGCGGGTGAAGCCGCGGCCGCCGGCCGGCATCTTGTACTGCGAGGGCGCGCCGGTGAACGGGTTGTGCACGGTGATCTCGCCGACCGAGGGCAGGTCTTTATAGGTTTTGGACGAGAAGTTGTCCCAGATATTGCCCTTGAGCGCATTGGTGGCCAGCGGGCTGCAGGCGTTGGTCTGCAGCAGGGTCACCGGCACCCGCAGTTCGGTGGACAGGTAGTTGTCCTTCAGGAAGTCGTCGGCCTGGACGATCTGGCGCATCTGCGATTTGAAGTCCTCGGTCTTGGTCCAGTCCCAGTATTTGTTGAAGCAGGCCAGGTAGTCCGGGCCGGCGCAGCCGGCGCTGGGGTCCAGCGGCGGCACCTTGGGCGGCAGCTTGCTGGAGTGGCAGCGCGCGCAGTTTTCCGCGAACACCACTTTGCCGCGGCTGAGCTGGGCGGCGTCGCTGCTCAGGTATTGCGCGCCGCCGGGAGCGTCCTTCAGCTTGTGCGGGTCCGTGCTTTTCAGGAAGAACAGCGCCATGTCCACCGTTTGCAGTTCGGTGGACTGCCAGTACACCGAGTTCTTGCGCGCGTCGGCGATCTGGATCGGGGTGATGGTTTTGCCGCCCACCAGCGGGTTGAAGTGCAGCAGCCATTCCTCGCTGAACAGGCCGATGTTCAGATAGACGCGGTTCAGCGCGCCCAGCGCGCCCACCGAGTCGGAGCCGTCCTTCAGCACCCGCGGCGTCCACACGGTCTTGGGCGGCTGGAAGAACTGGGTCAGCGGGCCGTCCTTGACGAAGTCGTTGAACTGCTTGTTGTTGAGCCCGCCGCCGGCCAGGGTTTCCTTGCCCCAGCGTTTGGCGATGTCCAGCCGCGGCCCCAGGCCGTACACCGCGTTCATGGTGCGCGGGTTGTTGATGGAGTCGGTGGAGATCAGCGAGGTGTCCAGCGCGCCGGGGCGCGAGGTGTGGAACAGCTGGAAGGGGAAGCTGCTGGCGTCCGCCTGCCAGGAGAAGATGCGGTCCACCCAGAAATATTGGGCGCCGACGTTGGAACTGAGGTTTTCCCACTTCGGATGTTCCGGGTCCGCCGGCGGTTTCACCGGATTGGGGCCTACGTGGCAGAACGCACAGGACATGCCCACGCGGTAGGGGCGGATCAGGTCCTTGTCGTTGTAATACGTCGGGTCTTCGTAATAGCGCTTGGCGTCCCATTTCTTGGCGGCGGCTTCGTCGAAGGCCGGGTTGGGGAACAGACGCAGGCCCACCACGCCGGTGGCGTAGCCGTAGAAGGAGCCGGCGGGCAGATTCTTGCCGCGCGCGCCTATGGCCACGCCCGGATATTTCTGCTCGTTCTCGAACGGGTCTTTCGGGCAATCGGCGCGGCGCTGGTCCAGCCACAGGCCGAAGCGCTTGTCGTCCGGGCCGCCGGCCTTGTCGAAACAGGGCTCGTTGACCAGGCCCAGGTAGTTCCAGCGATTGTCGCGGCTGAACTTGAGGCCGGGATGGGAGGACAGGGTCTTGAGCAGGTCCAGGTTGCCGACGCTGACGGTGGCCAGCTTGTCCCACAGCCTGTCGTTGCCGCCGGTCCACACCAGCCAGGTGTTGCGGCCCTTGACCTCGGCGGCGTTCAGCGCCACCGCGCCGTCCATGTCCTTGAAGTAGTCCTCGTCGGCGGCGGGGAAGGATTCCACCGTGCGTTGGGCCTGCTTGGCCTCGTCCAGCACGGTGCCGGGTTTGGGCTCGCCGTCCCGGCAGCCGGCTAGGCTCAACAGCAATAGCAACGCCGCTCCCCGGCGCAGGGTAGGGGTCAACTGGGCCATCGCATTTTCTCCATCGGCAGCAAGGCGGTTTTGATTTTGTTTCATTTATTTGGCATGTCTGGGCCTATCTCTGCCTATAGCACGGCGGCGGCGGGACCGCGCCCGCGTAGTTTTGCTGAGCGTTCATACGGATGGCGAAAATCCGGCGCCATGGTCGATAGTTGAAAGTTGCCCGCGGCGGGAAAAGGAATAATCTCGGCGCTGATCCAGGCTCAAGCGGCGCGCGCCTGCGCGCTCGTCGAGGCTTGTGTCGCGCGGGCGCCGCCGCGGCGGGCCTGTTCTTTGTGTCTGGCGCGCGCCGCGGCGAAAACTCGGATCCCCATCAGATTTGCATCAGGATTCGCCCGCGACGCTGGGCGACACTTTCCCGGTCCAAGCACGAGCCCGGCAGGGCGTTTGACCGATGACCGATAACGATGTGTTGCACCCGCTGGAGACTTTGGAGGCCGCCGCCAAGCGCAGCGCGCCGGCCCAGGACGTCTGGCTGCTGCCGCCGCGCCGGGAAGAGGCGCGGCTGGAATTGAGCTGGGAAGAGGGCGCGGAAACGCTGACCCTGGCGGCGGATTGGCAGGGCCTGCTGTTGCTGGACCGCGTGGAAGTGAACGTGGTCGCCGGCGCGCTGGCCTTCCAGCCGGTCCGGCTGGAGGCGCTGAGCAAGCTGCTGGCTTTCGTCGACGAAGCCAAGACCGACGAGGCCCGCGACGCGGACGCGCCGGCGAGCGAGGCGCGCTGCGCGCGATTGCCGCTGGCCGATCTGAACGCCTGGCAGGACCGCAAGCGCTGCGAATACTGGTTCTTGCTGCAGGTGCTGACGCCGTCGCCGGCCTTCGCCGCGCTGCTGGCGCTGCTGCGCCGCAGCGAGAGTTATTGGCTGGTGCGCTTTCTGCTGGCCCAGTCCACCTGCGGCGACAAGCTGCAGGCGCTGGGCGAGCGCTACGGCGTGTCTTACTCCCACTTCCGCCGCTTGTGCCGCCACGCGCTGGGCAACGCGGCCAAGACCGAGTTGCGCGACTGGCGCATGGCCCGTTCGCTGCTGGACGTGGCGGAAGGGCGGGAAAACCTGACCCAGGTGGCGCTCAAGCACGGCTACGCCTCGTCTTCGCATTTTTCCAACGAAATCAAGGGGCTGATCGGCGTGTCGCCGCGCGGTCTGTCCAACATCATTCAACTGGCCACCAAATGAATCGAAGCTTTTTATCCGCCGCGCTGCTGGCCGCGGCGCTGCTCGCGGCCGTGCCGGCCGCCGCCGCGCCGGAACCGGCGCGCGCCGCCGACTCCGCCGGCTACATCGCCAAGAAGGAGGGCCTGCGTTCTTTCTTCGACGCGATTTCCTCGCGGCTGAAAAAGCCGGTGATCGTCAGCAAGCAGGCGGCGCGCAAGCAGATCAGCGGCGATTTCGACCTGGCCAACCCGCAGGCGCTGTTGGACAAGATGACCCAGCAGCTGGGCCTGATCTGGTATCACGACGGCCAGGCCATTTACGTCTACGACGCCAGCGAAACCCGCAACGCGGTGGTGTCGCTGCGCAATGTGTCGCTCTCCGCCTTCAACGACTTCCTGCGCAAGTCCGGCCTCTACGACAAGCGTTATCCGCTGCGCGGCGACAGCCGCAGCGGCACTTTCTACGTGTCCGGGCCGCCGGTCTTCGTGGACCTGGTGGTCAACGCCGCCGGCTTCATGGACAAGCAGAGCGACGGCATTGAGCTGGGCCGGCAGAAGATAGGCGTGGTGCGGCTCAACAACACCTTCGTCAGCGACCGCAGCTATGAGTTGCGCGACCAGAAGATCGTCATCCCCGGCATGGCCACGGTGATAGAGAAGCTGTTGCAGGGCGAGGGCAAGCCCTTGCAGACCGCCGGCGTCAATTCGGCGCGGCCGCCGGCGCGCAATAGCGACATCCCCGCGATGCCGGACTTCCCCGCCGGCGGCGAGATCAAGGCGCCGGCCTACCAGGCCGGCCTCAGCCTGCCGGACGCGCTGAAGCAGGACGCGGCGGCCGGCGACATCAAGGTGATCGCCTACCCGGACACCAACAGTCTGTTGATCAAGGGCACCACCGAGCAGGTGCGCTTCATCGAGAACCTGGCGCTGGCGCTGGACGTGGCCAAGCGCCACGTGGAGCTGTCGCTGTGGATCATAGACCTGGACAAGGGCGATCTGGATCAACTGGGGGTCAACTGGAGCGGCAGCGTCACCGTGGGCAACAAGCTGGGCGTGGCGCTGAATCCCAGCAACTCGATCAGCACTCTGGACGGCACCCGCTTCATCGCCTCGGTGATGGCCTTGTCGCAGAAGAACAAGGCCAATGTGGTGTCGCGTCCGGTGGTGCTGACCCAGGAAAACGTGCCTGCCATCTTCGACAATAACCGCACCTTCTACGCCAAGCTGGTGGGCGAGCGCAATTCCAGCCTGCAGCACGTGACCTACGGCACCCTGGTCAGCGTGTTGCCGCGCTTCTCCGCCGACGGCCAGATCGAGATGTCGCTGAACATCGAGGACGGCCGCGAGGCCAAGAGCCCGGATTACGACAAGGACCCGCAGGACGCGCTGCCCGAGGTGGGCCGCACCCGCATCAGCACCGTGGCGCGGGTGCCGCAGGGCAAGAGCCTGTTGATAGGCGGCTACACCCGCGACGCCAATATCGAACAGTACAACAAGGTGCCGTTGTTGGGCAGCCTGCCCCTGGTGGGCGGCCTGTTCCGCTACCGCAGCCAGAACCAGAGCAATACCGTGCGCGTGTTCCTGATTCAGCCGCGCGAGATCGACGACCCGCTGACGCCGGACGCCAGCGACCTGTCGGCGGAGGTGGCCAAGCAGGGCGGCATCGACAGCGATCCGCTGCAGCAATGGGTGCGCAACTATCTGGACCGCGAACAGCGCGCCGACGGCGCGGCCAAGGACGCGAAGCGTGGACATTAGCGGACGTCCGCCGCCGGTCTTCGGCGTGCGCTCGCCCAAGCACCAAGGCAAGCTGGACGCCCAGCGCGACGCCCAGCGCCAGGGCGAGGCCCGGCAGGCGGAGGCGCAGCAGGTGGAGGACGCCAGTCCGGCGGCCGAGGTGCAGCGCTTCGCCCAGTCCACCGATGAAATGTCGGCGGCGCTGACCCAGTTCCGCAACCGCCGCGATTACGACAAGAAGCTGGGCCATCTGGCCGACAGCTTCGAACGAGTGCTGGACGAGGAGGCGCAGCCCAAGGCGCAGCAAATCCTGCACGTGGCCAAGTCTCACGGCGTCAGCGCCGAGGAAT
The DNA here is from genome assembly GCF_016937655.1 of Chromobacterium alkanivorans. Lineage (GTDB taxonomy): Bacteria > Pseudomonadota > Gammaproteobacteria > Burkholderiales > Chromobacteriaceae > Chromobacterium > Chromobacterium alkanivorans. The sequence continues at coordinate 275,394 of NZ_JAFHKL010000001.1, forward strand.
TGCTGCGCCAGGCGCGTTCCTTGTTCCCGGACGACAGCGATCTGGTGCTGGTGCTGCGCGAGCTGCTGCGTCGCCGCCAGCTGGACGAGGTGGTGCGCAAGCGTCTGCAGGCCCTGCTCAAGCAGGTGGAGGACCAGGCCGAGCCCAAGCCGCTGAAGGCCGGCATCAACTGCGCGCTGAAGGCGCGGCTGTTCGGCAAGGCGCTGTCGTTGAGCCCCGGTCTGCTGCGCGCCAGCTACCGCCAGTTTCTGGAGAGCGAGGCGGCGGAAGCGGAGATTTACGCCGACTGGGTGGGCAGCTACGGCTATCAGCGCCGCGCGGTGGTGCTGGATTTCATCGAGGGCGCGCTGCTGGCCGACATCGACTCTCTGGACGCCAGCTGCTCGCGGCTGGAGTTCGGCAACCTGCTGGGCCGGCTGAGCCAGCTCAAGCTGCTGCGCTCGGCCGACGCGCTCTTCGTCGGCCGCATGCTGGGCAATCCGCAGGTGTGCGCCTTCAACCCCCACGAGGCGGACTGGCTGTTGTTTTTGCTGTCGCTGCTGCAGCAGCCGCAGCAGCTGGACGGCCTGCTGGCGGAAACGGTGGGCGACACCGCGCTGCTCAGCCGCCACAGCGAGCATTCCACCTTGCTGCAGGCGCTGTACCAGGCCTGCAAGGCGCTGCCGCCGCAGCTGTTCGTCGACGAACGCTGGCTGGACGCCTTGCAGGAGGAATTCCGCCGGCTGGCCGCCATCGCCTACCGCCACGAGCTGGCCGAACGCCGGCGCGAGGCCGAGGGCGGCGGCGCGGAGTAAAACGAGAGCCGCCAGGCAAGGCGGGGGACATGTCCCGTCTTGCCTGGCTGTTTTTCCCGGCGGGCCGCGGCCCGTCGCCAATATCGAATCGCTTTGGATGACTAACGGTGTTTAATTCCCTGCTCAACGGCGCGCGCTCGCGGCCGGAATTGCTGATCCTGCTGTTGATGGTGATGATCATCGCGATGCTGATCATCCCGCTGCCCACCTATCTGGTGGACTTCCTGATCGGCCTCAACATCGTGCTGGCGGTGCTGGTGTTCATGGGCTCGTTCTACATCGACCGCATCCTCAGCTTCTCCACCTTCCCCTCGGTGCTGCTGATCACCACGCTGTTCCGGCTGGCGCTGTCCATCAGCACCAGCCGCCTGATCCTGATCGAGGCCGACGCCGGCGAGATCATCAACACCTTCGGCCAGTTCGTGATCGGCGACAGCCTGGCGGTGGGCTTCGTGGTGTTCTCCATCGTCACCGTGGTGCAGTTCATCGTCATCACCAAAGGCTCGGAACGGGTGGCCGAGGTGGCGGCGCGCTTTTCGCTGGACGGCATGCCCGGCAAGCAGATGAGCATAGACGCCGACCTCAAGGCCGGCATCGTCGACGCCGACGGCGCGCGCGAGCGCCGCAGCGTGCTGGAGCGCGAGAGCCAGCTTTACGGCTCCTTCGACGGCGCGATGAAGTTCATCAAGGGCGACGCCATCGCCGGCATCATCATCATCTTCGTCAACTTCATCGGCGGCATCGCCGTGGGCATGACCCAGCACGGCATGGACCTGTCCACCGCGCTGTCCACCTACACCATGCTCACCATCGGCGACGGCCTGGTGGCGCAGATTCCCGCGCTGCTGATCGCCATCAGCGCCGGCTTCATCGTCACCCGCGTCAACGGCGACAGCGACAATATGGGCCGCAACATCATGAGCCAGTTGCTGGGCAACCCGTTCGTGCTGGTGGTGACCGCGGTGCTGGCGCTGGCGGTGGGCATGCTGCCCGGCTTCCCGCTGATCGTGTTCCTGATCCTGGCCGCGGCCTTGGGCGGCCTGTTCTATTACAAGCGCCGCGTGGCGCGGAAAGGCGCGTCGGGCGCGGCTCAGGCGCCGGCGTCGGGCGCGGCGGCCGGCGCGACGCCGGCCGGCGGCAAGGACAGCTCGCTGGGCCTGATCGGCAATCTGGACAAGGTGGCGGCGGAGACCGTGCCGCTGATCCTGCTGGTGCCCAAGGCGCGCCGCGCCGCGCTGGAGCAGGCGCAATTGGCCGAGCGGCTGCGCAGCCAGTTCTTCATCGACTACGGCGTGCGTTTGCCGGACATGCTGCTGCGCGACGGCGAAGGCCTGCCGGACAACCGGGTGGCGGTGCTGATCAACGAGATCCGCGCCGACGAGTTCGAGCTGCATTTCGACTTGCTGCGGGTGGTCAATTACTCGGACGAGGCCGCCGCGCTCGGGGTGCAGCCGGTGTTCAGCGCCCAGGGCGCCAGCCAGTGCGCCTGGGTGCGCCCGGCCGACGGCGACAAGCTGGCCAAGCTGGGCTACCAGCTGCGTCCGGCGTTGGACGAGCTCTATCTATGTCTGGCCGCGCTGCTGGCGCGCCACGTCAACGAATACTTCGGCGTCCAGGAAACCAAGCACATGCTGGATCAGCTGGAAGCCAAATACCCGGACCTGCTCAAGGAAGTGCTGCGCCACGCCACGGTGCAGCGCATCGCCGAAGTGCTGCAGCGGCTGCTGGCCGAACGCATCTCGGTGCGCAATATGAAGCTGATCATGGAGGCGCTGGCGCTGTGGGCGCCGCGCGAGAAGGACGTGATCAATCTGGTGGAGCACGTGCGCGGCGCGCTGGCGCGCTACATCTGCCACAAGTTCGCCAGCGGCGGCGAACTGCGCGCGGTGATGATGTCCGCCGAGGTGGAGGACATGGTGCGCAAGGGCATACGCCAGACCTCGGCCGGCGCCTTCCTCAACCTGGAGCCGGCGGCTTCGGACGAGCTGATGGACCTGTTCGCGCTCGGCCTGGACGGCATGGGCATCGCGCACAAGGACCTGGTGCTGCTGGCCTCGGTGGACGTGCGGCGCTTCATCAAGAAACTGGTCGAAACCCGCTTCCGCGATCTGGAAGTGGTGTCCTTCGGTGAAATCGCCGACAGCGTGTCGGTGAACGTGATCAAAACCATCTAAAAAAGGATTCCGCCTATGTTCGCCATGGATATCGCCCAACTGGTCCGCTCCGCGCTGGAAGAGAGCGGCTGCGATCCCGCCCTGCTGGGCGAGCTGGACAGCCATTCCACCATCGCGCTGGACCTGCACGACCTGCCCAGCATCCACGTCAGCGCCCAGGACGGCGAGGTGTGGCTGTGGGCGCGGCTGGCCGAGCACAACGAGGCGGTGCTGGCCCAGCGCGCGGCCCAACTGCTGCAGGACCTGATGCAGGGCTGCCACTTCGCTCGCGGCGGCCAGCTGCAACTGGCCGCCAATGACGGCTATCTGGAGCTGAAGGCGATGGCGCACCCGGACTATCTGACCGACGGCAAGCGCTTCTCCGAGGCGCTGAACGGCTTCTTCGACGCGCTGGAGCGCTTCAGCGAGTCGTTGCTGCGATGAAGGCGCCGCGCCTGCTGCGCCGGCTGGCGTATCCGCAACGCCTGTCCGGCCCCATTCTGGAGGCCGCGCTGCCCGAGGTGGCGATAGGCGAGCTGTGCGACATCCGCCGCAGCTGGCAGGACCGCGAGGTGGTGGCCCGCGCCCAGGTGGTGGGCTTCCAGGGCCCGCGCGCGGTGCTCAGCCTGATCGGCAACGCGCGCGGCCTGTCGCGCGAGGCGGTGCTGCAGCCCACCGGCCGCGCCTTGGCCGCCTGGATAGGCGAGTCGGCGCTGGGCGCGGTGCTGGACCCCACCGGCCGCATCGTCGAGCGCTTCGCGCCCGAGGCCGGCGTCGGCGGCGAGGAGCGCGGCATCGACGCCGACCCGCCGCCGTACTCGCGACGCGTGGGCATACGCGAGCCGCTGGCCACCGGCGTGCGCGCCATCGACGGCCTGCTGACCTGCGGCGTAGGCCAGCGCGTCGGCATCTTCGCCTCCGCCGGCTGCGGCAAGACCATGCTGATGCACATGCTGATCGAGCAGAGCGACGCCGACGTCTTCGTCATCGGCCTGATCGGCGAGCGCGGCCGCGAAGTGACCGAGTTCGCCGAATCGCTGCGCGTCTCGCCCAAGCGCGAGCGCTGCGCGCTGGTGTTCGCCACCTCGGACTTTTCCTCGGTGGACCGCTGCAACGCGGCGCTGCTGGCCACCACGGTGGCCGAGTACTTCCGCGACCAGGGCAAGAAAGTGGTGCTCTTCGTCGACTCCATGACCCGTTACGCCCGCGCGCTGCGCGACGTGGCGCTGGCCGCCGGCGAGCCGCCGGCGCGGCGCGGCTACCCGGCCTCGGTGTTCGACAGCCTGCCGCGGCTGCTGGAGCGCCCCGGCGCCACCCGCGGCGGCAGCATCACCGCCTTTTACACCGTGCTGCTGGAAAGCGACGACGAGCCGGACCCGATGGCGGACGAGATCCGCTCCATTCTGGACGGCCACATCTACCTGAGCCACAAGCTGGCCGGCCAGGGCCATTACCCGGCCATCGACGTGCTCAAGAGCGCCAGCCGCGTGGCAGGCCAGGTTTGCGACGGCGGCCATTTGCAGGCGGCCTCGGCGTTGCGCGCCTTGATGGCGCGGCTGGAGGAGCTGCAAGTTTTCATCGACCTGGGCGAATACCGCCCCGGCGAGAACGCCGACAACGACCGCGCGATGCACGCGCGCGACGCGCTGCGGCGCTGGCTGCGCCAGTCGATGGACGAGGGCGCGGGGTTCGACGACACCCTGCGCAGCCTGCATGAGCTTGTTGCCTAAGCTGGGCGCGCTGCTGCGCCGCTGCCAGGCGGCGCAATCGCGCTGCGAGGCGGAGCTGGCTCAGCTGGCGCGCCAGGACGGCGCGCTGGCGGCGGAACAACAGGCGCTGGCCTCGCAGGGGCAGGGCCTGCGCCAATTGCTGCTGGCGCAGCGGCCGGCCGGGGCGATGAGCCGCGGCCAGCTGTTCGCGCTGCAGCGCAAGCAGGCGGTGCTGCGCCGCCAGTTGCAAAACCTGGACCTGCAAAGCGGGCAGTTGCAAGAACAGCGCCAAGGCCTGGCCGGCCGGCGCGAGGAACAACAGGCTTTGCGCCGGCAATGGCTGCGCAAGGAAGACAAGTATCAACGCTGGGCCAAGCTGCAGCGCCGCCAGGAACGGATGCGGCGTTTGCGGCTGGACGAGGCCGAGCAGGAAGAGAGGACGATATGGAAGCGATGACGCCCATTCCCGCGCCGAGCGCGGACACCCGGCCGGGAGCCGCGGCCGACGCCGACGGCGCCGCCGAGGCCTTTGCCCGCGAAGCCCAGAGACAGCGTCAGGACGCCGCCGATCCGGAGCGCGACGGCGAGCGCGAGCGGGATCGCTCCCGCCTGCCGGCGGGGGCGCTGTGGCAGCCGCCGCTGCCGCCGCACTGGAACGCCGCGCGCCTGAACGCCGGCGGCCGCCACGCGGCGGACGCCGCCTTGTCCGCGCCGGGCAAGCGCGGCCAGACGCCCTTGGGCGACGGCGAACGGCCGGACGCCGCCGCGCGAGGCAAGACCGCCGTCCGGCCGCAAGACCCGCACGCCGCCGCGGCGGCCTTGGCGGCCGCGCACGCGGCCGGCCTGGCTTCGGATGCCGACGTTCCGGCCAAGGCCCGCTCCGCGTCGCCGGCGCCGGCTGCGCCGCACAAGATCGAGCACGCGCCGGCCAAGGGCGAGGCCCCGCTTCCGGCCGCCGCGGCGTCGTCGACCGGCGCCGACGCGCCGGTGTCGCATGGACGGGGCGCGCCGAAAGCCGAAGCCGCCGCATCGGTTTCCGCGCCGACGCCGCCCGCCGCGCGCGAAGGCGGCGAGGCGCGCAAGACCGAGGCCGCGCCGGCCGCCGCCGCGGCCATCGCGCCGCCGCCGGCCCAGCCATCGGCGCAGCCGACGCCGCCGCGCGAAACCGCGCCGCCGGCGCGACCGCGCCAGGACCCGGCCTCGACCGCGGCTCAAGCGGCGCCGTCCGCGCCCAGCGCGCCGGAACCGGCCCAGCCGGGGCTGACGTATCGCTTCCAGCGCTGGGGCGGCGAACACGCGGTCAATGTGCAAAGCCAGCCCGGCGGCGTGCTCAGCCTGCAACCGTCGGACAGCCTGGTGCAGCAGCGCCTGGGCGAGCAATGGCAGTCCGGCAATCCGCAGCAATGGCAGATGGCCCGCGACGACGGCCGCGAGCAGGACCGGCAGCAGCCGCAGCGGGATGAGGAGGAGGACGCCTGATGCTGGCGCTCAGACAGATAGACGCGCGCGAGCGCGCTTTGCGGCGCGCCGCCGAGGCCTGGCGGCGCCAGGGTTGGGACGCGACGCTGGAAACGCCGCCGCGCGGCGGCCTGTGGCTGTCGGTGGCCGACGCGGAACAGCGCTGGCAGGGCTGGTTGCAGCCGCGCGCCTGGCTGGAGAGCGCCGCGCCCGAGCTGGCGCGGCTGGCGCTGTCCGCCGGAGTGGAGTCGCAGGCGGCGCAATGGCTGGCGGCGGCGGAACGACCGCTGACGCCGCCGATGCCGGAGCTGGCCTACCAGCGCTTGAGCCTGGGCGAAGCGGGGCCGGGCGACGCCTTGCCGCGCCAGCCGCTGCTGCGGGTGATGTGCGCCGAGGGGCCGCTGTGGCTGGAACGCGCGCCGGAGTTCGAGGCCGGAGACGCGCCGGACCCGGCGCCGCTGTTGAGTTGGCCGCTGCGCTTCGTCGTCGGCGACAGCCGCGTGAGCCTGGGCCTGCTGCGCGGCGTCGCGCGCGGCGACGTGCTGCTGATCCGCGAGCCTAAGGCGGCGGTGCGCTGCCACGACCGCGCATTGGGCACTTATCAAACGTATGAGGAAGGAATCGTCATGGAATGGGATGAATCGCAACAGGAGGCCGAGCAGGAAGCGCCGGCGCGCGATATGGGACAGCTGCCGGTGGAGCTGGAGTTCGTGCTGCATCGCGGCCGGATGACGCTGGCGGAGCTGCAGGACTTGTGCCGGGGCCGGCTGTTGAACCTGCCGGCCGACGTCGAGCGGCGGGTGGAAGTGCGCGCCAACGGCGCCTTGCTGGGACGCGGCGAACTGGTGCAGCTGGCCGGCCATCTGGGAGTGGAAGTGACGGAGTGGCTGGGCGGAGCCGCCGATGTCGAATGATATTTCGCTGATCGCGCTGCTGGCCTTCGCCACGCTGCTGCCTTTCCTGATCGCCTCCGGCACTTGCTTCATCAAGTTCTCCATCGTGTTCGTGATGGTGCGCAACGCGTTGGGCCTGCAGCAGGTGCCGTCCAATATGACGCTCAACGGCATCGCGCTGATGCTGTCGATGTTCGTGATGCTGCCGATCGCGCAGCAGGCTTACAGCCATTACCAGGAAGAGCAGGTCAGCTTCAACAGCGTGGAGTCGGTGAGCAATTTCGTCGAGAACGGCCTGGACGGTTATCGCGGCTATTTGCAGAAGTATTCCGACCCGGAGCTGGTGAGCTTCTTCGAAAAGGCCCAGGCGCAGCGCACCGAGCGCGAAACCGGCAATGCGGCCGAGGACGAACAGCCGTCCATCTTCGCCTTGTTGCCGGCCTACGCGCTCAGCGAGATCAAGAGCGCGTTCAAGATCGGCTTCTACCTCTACCTGCCCTTCGTGGTGGTGGACTTGGTGATCTCCAGCATCCTGCTGGCGCTGGGGATGATGATGATGAGCCCGGTGACGATTTCGGTGCCGATCAAGCTGGTGTTGTTCGTGGCGCTGGACGGCTGGACTTTGTTGTCCAAGGGACTGGTGTTGCAGTACCTGGACCTGGCGACGTAATGGGCGGCAAAACCGCCAATGCTGCGTTGCGCCTCCTTGCCGTGCTAGATGCACTGTCTGCGTCGGCGCGCCTTGCCTTGGCCGCTGCGCGCGGTTTTGCCGCCCATTACCTAGACCTGGTGATTGTATGAATGAAAAACCGCCGATGCTGCGTTGCGCCTCCTTGTCGTACGACGGGTACTGCCTGCGTCGGCGCGCCTTGCCTCGGTCGCTGCGCTCGGTTTTGCTGCCTATGCCGCCCGCCTCAATTTTGGAGTTTTGCTATGAATGATCTGGTGTTCGCCGGCAACAAGGCGCTGTACCTGGTGTTGTTGATGTCGGCCTGGCCCATCATCGTCGCCACCGCCATCGGCCTGCTGGTGGGCCTGTTCCAGACCGTGACCCAGTTGCAGGAACAGACGCTGCCCTTCGGCATCAAGCTGTTCGGCGTCAGCCTGTGTCTGTTCCTGCTGTCCGGCTGGTACGGCGAAACCCTGCTCGGCTTCGGCCGGGAGGTGATGCGCATGGCGCTGGCCAGGGGCTGAGGCGGATGCAGTTCGGCCTGTTCTTCGAAATCCACGGCTGGGTGGCCTCGGCCGCGCTCGGTTTCGCCCGCGTGGCGCCGGTGTTCTTCATCCTGCCCTTCCTGAACAGCAATGTGCTCAGCGGCGTGGTGCGCACCTCGGCCACCATGCTGGTGGCGCTGGGCTTGTGGCCGCATCCGGTGGAGGCGCTGCCCGCCTTCCAGGCGCTGCCCTTTCTCGCGCTGATCGCGCGCGAGGCGGCGGTGGGCCTGCTGCTGGGTTGTCTGCTGGCCTGGCCGTTCTGGGTGTTCCACGCGCTGGGCAGCATCATAGACAACCAGCGCGGCGCGACGCTGAGCAGCAGCATAGACCCGGCCAACGGCGTGGACACCTCGGAACTGGCCAATATGTTCAATCTGTTCGCCGCCGCGGTCTATCTGCAAGGCGGCGGCATGAATCTGATGCTGGATCTGTTCCGCCAGAGCTATCAGTTGTGCGACCCGCTGGGCGCGTGCACGCCGGCGCTGCAGCCGACGCTGAGCCTGCTCAATCAGGTGATCAGCAAGGCGGTGGTGTTGGCCAGCCCGGTGGTGGCGGCCTTGCTGCTGTCCGAGGTGGTGCTGGGGCTGCTGTCGCGCTTCGCGCCGCAGATGAACGCCTTCGCGGTGTCGCTGACGGTGAAGAGCGCGGCGGCGCTGCTGATCATGCTGATGTATTTCGGCCCGATTTTGCCGGACACGGTGATGCGGCTGGCCTTCCCGCCGCAGTCGCTGCCCGGCTGGCTGAGCGCGCCGGTGCCTTGAGATGTCGAACAAGACCGAACAACCGACGCGCAAACGCCTGCAGGACGCGGCCAAGAAAGGCCAGTCCTTCAAGAGCCGCGACCTGGTGGTGGCCTGCCTGACCTTGTGCGGCGTCGCCTATCTGGTGTCCTTCGGCTCGCTGGTGGAGCTGATGGGCGCTTTCCGCCAGGTGATCGCCGGCGGCTTCCAGCAGGACATGCAGGGCTACGCCCAGGCCGTGGTTTGGCTGGGCATCAAGCTGCTGCTGCCCATCTTCCTGCTGTGCATCGTCGCCTCCGCGCTGCCCTCCCTGCTGCAAAGCGGCTTCGTGCTGGCCAGCGAGGCCTTGAAGCTCAATCTGGAAGCGCTGAACCCGGTCAACGGCTTCAAGAAGCTGTTCAGCCTGCGCACGGTGAAGGAGGCGGTGAAGGCCTTGCTCTACCTGGCCAGCTTCGTGGTGGCGGTGCTGGTGCTGTGGCACAAGCACAAGGCGCTGCTGTTCGCCCAGCTCAACGGCGACCCGATGGGCATGGCGGCGATCTGGCGCGAACTGCTGCTGGCGCTGGTGCTGACCTGCCTGGGCTGCATCGTGGCGGTGCTGGTGCTGGACGCGATCGCCGAGTACTTCCTGTTCATGAAGGACATGAAGATGGACAAGCAGGAGGTCAAGCGCGAGATGAAGGAGCAGGAGGGCAATCCGGAGATCAAGTCGCGCCGCCGCGAGGCGCATATGGAGATCCTGTCCGAGCAGGTGAAGTCCGACATCGAGAACTCGCGTCTGATTGTGGCCAACCCCACCCATATCGCCGTCGGCATCTACTTCAAGCCCGAGTTGCTGCCCATTCCCTTCATCTCGGTGATGGAGACCAATCAGCGCGCGCTGGCGGTGCGTGCCTACGCCGAAAAAGTGGGCGTGCCGGTGGTGCGCGACATTCCGCTGGCGCGGCGCATCTTCGCCAGCCATCGCCGCTATTCCCTGGTCAGCCTGGACGAGGTGGAGGAAGTGCTGCGTTTGTTGATGTGGCTGGAGCAGGTGGAAAACGCCGGAGCGGAGGCGTCGGAGCCGGCGCCATCGACGCCACCGGCGGCGGAGCAGGGGAAGGACGGAAGCGTCGCCGGGCCTGCTGTGGATAAATCCGCCGCCAAGCCAGCCTCTGTGGATAAACAAAACGACCAGGGAGGCTGAGCGCATAGACGCGGCCCAAGAGCCTTCCCGCCCGCCGGGAAGGTCCGGCAACGCCAATCCTCCCCCGCGCGGCGGCGGCTTCAAAGCCGGCAGGGCCGTGTTGCGCAAGCCCGGATTTCCGGTGCGCCGTCGCCATGAGCGATTCCTGAATGTTTCCCCCCGCCGGCCGCTGTTAAATGACAGCGACGACGGTCACCTCACCCCCAAGACAACCGTCGTCTCTAGCCAGCTCTGCCGGGTTGGTGACAGCGACTAGGAGATGTTTGATGAACCCTGAAGACAGTGTCAGCGACGACCGCCTGGCAGAGATGGTCTGGGAAGCCGTAAGCGCAGGCGCCACCCTGAAAGACGTGCACGGCATACCGCCGGACATGATGGAAGGCCTGTACGCCCACGCTTACGATTTTTACAACAAGGGAAGGCTCGACGAGGCGGAAACCTTCTTCCGCTTCCTATGCATCTACGACTTCTACAACCCCGACTACATCATGGGGCTGGCCGCCGTGTGCCAGCTCAAGAAACAGTTCCAGAAGGCCGCCGATCTGTACGCGGTGGCCTTCGCCCTGAGCAAGAACGACTACCGGCCGGTGTTCTTCACCGGCCAGTGCCAGCTGTTCATGCGCAAGGCGGCCAAGGCCAGGCAGTGTTTCGAGCTGGTGTGCGAACAAAGCGACGACGAGTCGCTGCGCGCCAAGGCCCAAGTGTATCTGGACAGTTTGCAGGAGACGGAGGCCGAGCAATCCCGTCAGCAGGAAAAGGAGCAAGCATGAGCGGTAACACTATCGGTCAAAGCTTCAATCTTGACAGTGCCAAGCTGGCGAAAGCGCTATCGGGCAACACCCAGGCGAGCGAGAAATTCGTCGACGCCGCGCAGAAGTCGGCGCAAGCGCTGTTCACGATGCGCGTCAGCGACGACGCCGGCGCCGCCAAGCCGCGCAGCGACTTGAACACGCCGCCGCTGACCCAGCCCACGGCCAAGGCCAAGGAAGAGCTGGACGGCGCGGGCAAGCTGACGCTGCTGCTGGGGCAGTTGATGTCCTTGCTGGGCAATGTTTCGCTGTCGCAGCTGGAAAGCCGCATCGCCACCTGGCGCGCGATGATGGAAGCGCAAGTGGCGATGGGCGAGAAACTGTCCAAAGAGTTCCAGGACGCGTTCAAGGCGGCGAGCGAAGCCACCGAGGCGTTGAAAGACGCCGTGGGCAACTACGACAGCGCCAAACAGGCCGCGGATGCAGCCCAGAAGAAAGCCGACGCGGCCCTGGCCAAGTTGAACGGCATGTCGCCGGACGATCCGGGCTACGCCGACGCTCAGGCCGCCAGCCAGCAAGCTTCCGGCGAAGCCGCGCAAGCCAAGCAGAAAGCTGACAAGGCGTCCGAGGTGGCGGAAAAGGCCCGCGTGGTGGCGGTGGAAAAGGGCAAGATCGCCGATGATCTGGCCGGCAAGGTGCAAGGCGCCAATGTGGGCGGCGATGTCGCGCGCAAAACCGGCGAGGACAACCTGTCCAATGTAGCCAAGCTGACCATGCTGATGGCGATGTTCGTCGAGATGGTGGGCAAGAACAGCGAAGAAAGCCTGAAAAGCGATCTGGCATTGTTCCAGGCCATGCAGGAAGGCCGCCAGAAGGAAATGGACAAAAAATCCGCCGAGTACCAGGAAGAAGTGCGCAAGGCGGAAGAACTCAATCGCACCATGGGGTGCATTGGCAAGATTCTAGGCGCGGTGCTGACGGTGATCAGCGTCGTGGCCGCAGCATTCACCGGCGGCGCCAGCCTGGCGCTGGCCGCGGTGGGCGTCGCGCTGATGGTGGCGGACGAGGTGGTCAAGGCCACCACCGGGGTGTCTTTCATGGAAGAGGCGTTGAAGCCCTTGATGGACAAGGTGCTCAAACCCTTGATGGACCTGATAGGCAAAGCCATTACCAAGGCGCTGGAAAGCATGGGGGTGGACAAGAAGACCGCCGAGCTGGCCGGCTCCATCATCGGCGCGGTGCTGGCCGCGGTGGCCATGGTCGCGGTGATGGTGGTGGTGGCCGTGGTGGGCAAGGGCGCCGCCAGCAAGCTGGGCGGCGCGCTCAGCAAGCTGATGGGCGACGCCATCAAGAAGATGGTGCCCAATGTGCTGAAGGAACTGGCCAAGAACGGCAGCAAGATGTTGACCCAGGGCTTCCAGCGCCTGGCCAACAGCCTGGGCCTGCGCACCGACGCCGCCTCCAAGCAACTGATGGCCAACACCCTCAACCGCGTGGTGGTGGGCGGGGAAGTGGCGCAAGCCACCTCTCAGGCCGGCGGCAATGTGGCGCAGGGCGTGTTCATGAAGAACGCCAGCGATATGCTGGCCGACTTCACCCTGGCGCGCGCCGCGATGGAGCAGATCGAACAATGGCTGAAGCAGGCGGTGGAAGTCTTCGCCAGCACCCAGAAAGTTACCCAAGACCTGACCACGATGATGTCTTCCGCGTTGCAGCAGAACGCCGAAGCCGGTCGTTTCGTGCTGCGTCAGAGTCACGCTTGAGTTAGGAGAGAATATTATGGCAACTATTATCGGCAGTGTTTCCACCCACAATCCGTTTCCGGCGGCGCTTGAATCCGGCGCGGCTGAAAAATCCCCTGTCGCCAAGTCCTTGGTGGACATCAAGGACATCCTGCCCATCCTGAACAGCGCCGGCCGCGACGGCAAGGCGCTGGCCGAGGCGATGAGCGGGCCGCAACTGCGCCCGCCGTCCGCCGAAGTGAGCAAGCAGGTGACCGACGCGCTGAAGAGCTATTTGAGCGAAAAAGCCCAGGACCCGGCTTTCGTCCAGGATCTGGGCGCGGTGTATCAGAAGGTCGAGTCCGGCGTCAGCAAGCTGGTGGACGACAAGGTCAAGGAGCAGGCCGAGCAGGGCAAGCCCTTCGACATCAGCGGCATGGCGCCCAACGGCGCGGCGCTGATGGTGGCCGCCATTGTCTTGATGTCGGCGCTGCGCACCGCCGACAACACGCTGAGCAGCAAGCTGTCGCTGGTAGGCTTCGACGCCACCAAAGCCACCGCCGCTTCCATGGTGCGCGAGGGCGTGGCCAACCTGTCCAGCAGCATCGCCCAGGGCGTGGGCCAGATGGCCATCACCGGCGTCGGCGCCAAGAAGAACCTGAGCGGCTTGAGCGCTGAACGCGGCGCGCTGAAGAACAACGCGCCCAAGCTGGCCAAGCTGGGAGATGAGGGCCGCAATATCCAGTCCGCGCTGGGCCGCCAGAACACCGTCAAGCTGGGCACCGACGCCGACGGCCTGAAGCAGGTGGGTCTGAAGCCGCAGCAGCCGGGAGCGGCCAAGCCGGGCGCGGGCGAGTTGAACCCGCAGTCCAACGCCGCCGGCAGCGTGGCCGACGGCATGGCCGGCGACAAGATCGGCCTGCAGTCCAGCAACCAGCGTTTGTCCAAGGAGCATGAAACCGCGCTGGGCGGCGCCGGCGAGAACTTGTCGGTGAAGGGACAGGCGGAACAACTGGCCATGGACGACACCAAGCTCAAGGCCGAGGCCAAGAAAACCACCGGCCGGGCCATCATGGACAGCTCGTCCGCGGCCAGCAATATCGCCGGCGGCTCCGGCCGCTACGCGGCCACGCTGGAGCAGTCCGAGCAGCAGATCAGCCAGGCTTCCAGCCGCGTGGCCAATACCGCCTCCGAGGAAACCCGCGAGAGCAGCCGCAAGTCCGACAGCTTCATCCAGGAGCTGCTGCGCACCTTGGACAGCATCAGCCAATCCAAGAACGCGGCCATGGGCGCGGTAGCCGGCAATATTCGCGCCTGATCCGCTAGCCCGGAACCGGGCGGAGCCATCCCAGGCTCCGTCCGCCGGCCCGGCCAACCCGGCCGGGCCGGCCTTCCACACCATTCATCCCGCCAGCGCCTTGGCGCCTGCCTCGGCGCTGGCCATGCAGGGGAATTCCCATGAACGGCATTCAAACCACATCCTCCTTGCCGCTGACGCGGCCGCAAATGACGGAAACCCCGGCCGCCGCGCCGCGCGCCGATGTCGGCGGCGTCGCTGCCGAAATCCGCGCCGCCGCGCCGCAAGGACCGGAGCTGTCCGCGCTCAATACCGCTCAGAACAAGGCTGACGCGCTGCGTCAGGTCAACGAAACCGTCCGTCGCGTCATCGAAGGACAGACCACCTATGAAAGCAAGCTGGCGGACCAGCGCTGGCAGGCTGCGATTTCCGGCGGCGAGCAGCCGCCGGCCGAGCGCGTGGCATTCCAGCGCGGCGCGCTGACGCGGGCCTTGGACGAGGCCCGCGACATGCAGACCCTGGCAACCCAACAGTTCGTTGGCGCGCTGAAGAGCGTGGGAGAAAGCGGCTATGTGATGACGCCGCAGCAAAAGCAGCAGCTGCTCGACGGTATCGAGAAGGAAGTCGCCGACATTTCGCCGACGGCGCGGGAGTTTGCCGCGCCGATGCTGAACGCGGCCCGGGACGCCTCCGGCGGTGTGATCTCCGACCGCGAGCTGTGGAAATTGATCAGCGACTCCATCGGCAACATCAAGAACGGCTATCTGGGCGTGTATGAGAACGTGGTGGGCAAATACATCGAGTTCTACCAGGAGTTCAGCGACATCTTGGCCAAGATGGCCGGCTGGATCTCATCCAACGACAAGGGCGACAAAGTCACGTTGAATGTGGGCGATCTGTATGCCGAGCTGAAGACATTGAAGGAGAAATACGAGAACACGGCGTTGTTCCCCACCAGCGGCACCACGACCGAGGCCGAGGCGAAAAAATGGGCCAAGGAGCTGGGTCTGCCGGAAAGCTGTGTGCAAAAAAAAGGCGACGGCTATGTGGTGGTCATCGACACCGGTCCAGTGGATAAAATGATGAAGGCGCTGGAAGGGCTGGCGGGCAACAAGGTGCCGTCGCAAGGGCAGAAGGTGGAAATGGACAATGCCAAATTCCAGTCCTGGCAGTCCGGCTTCAAGGCGCAGGAGGAAAACCTGAAGAACACCTTGCAGACGCTGACCCAGAAATACAGCAACGCCAACTCGCTGTTCGACAATCTGGTCAAGGTGCTCAGCAGCACCATCAGCAGCTGCACGGAAACCGCCAAGTCCTTCCTGCAAGGCTAAGCGCGGCTGACAAAACTCCCGCGGCGCCGCGCGCCGATTTACCGTATGACGGCTACCGTCGGCGCGCCTTGCCTCAGCCGTAAAACCGACTTCTGTTAGCCGCTCTATAAGGCTAAGGAGAACCACACCATGCCCATTAGCGGAGCATCCCCCCTTCTGACGCGCTCTCTGTCCATGCCGGCGGACGCGTCGCGGCGGCCGGCCACCCCGCTCTCCGAGCGTTTCAACGGCGGGCGCAGCAGCGCCGCCACGCCGGCGCGCCGCCACTCGCTGATGGATCCGGCCAGCTTCAAGGCCCAGCACACCCGAGACAGCGTGGCGGCCTTGTTCGCCGCCTCGACGGACGCCAAGGCGCTGGACAAGCTCTACCTGGCTTCGCCCAATGTCTACGCCCAATTGGAAATTGCGGAGTTCGCCAAGGTTTATGCGCAGTTGAAGCAGCAGCCGGATCTGAGCCCGCAGGACGCCAAATCTCTGGACGATCTGGCGCAGCAATACACCGCCCGCATCCAGAAAGACGGCTTGGGCGCCAAATCCGCCTTTGGTCCGTGGACCCAGAGCACCAATAAGCAATACCAGCTGCGCAACCAGCTGGAGCACAAGTTGGCGCAGCTGGCGCACGAGCATTGCGGCGGCGACACCATGAAGCTGGGCAACGACTTCATGCAGCGCGAGGTCAGCACCTTCATCCTGTCCTATGTGGAGACTCAGCTGGGGCGTTCACTGGATGCGGCTACCGGCGAGAAAGTGATGGAGCTGGTGGACAGCGCGGCGGGGCTGGCTTTCAACGCGCTGCGCCAGAGCCGCGGCGAGATGCTGGGGCTGAGCGGCCCGAGCCTGGGCCGGCAGGCGCGCGATCTCGACACCGTGGCGATTCTGCCGCAATTGCTGCGCAGCGTGCTGGCGGGACTGGGTCAGGAAGCGCCGCCGCAGGCGAAGCCGGATCTTCCCGACGCGCCCAAAGGGCCGGCCACTCCAAAACCCGATCCTTCCGCCGCGCCGGCGGGCGGGCCCAACATCACCATCAATGTCGGTGGCATCACCATCGATAACAGCGTGAATATCACGGATAGCGGCAATACCTCCGATAGTGGCAACAGCAGCCGCAGCCAGCGGCCCGCCCGAGGACGGCGAGATCCGAGCAGGCTGGTGCAACGTTTGAATCTGAAGATGCATCAGCATCAGCAAGGCGCTCAGCGCGGGACTGCGAGCGGCGACGAGCAGACCCGCCGCGCGCCCGCGTCTGGCGATGGCGCGGGGCGCTCGTTCCGCTCCATGGAGACGCAAACGGATGCGGCCGACGGCCGCGACGGAACGGCGCGTACGACCGAAGTGAAAACGCCGGTGACGGATCTGGATAGGTCGCGCGTCAACGTCGGCTCGACGGATGCCGAGCGCGGGGTGATCCCCGTGGACGCGTCCACGCAGGCCGACGACACCGCCGCCGCTCCTCCGCTGTCTTTCAAGCAGTGGCGCAGCAGCTTCCCCGAGGTGGTGTTGAAGTCCGTCATTTACCAGTCCGATGCCAACAAGGCGGCCGGCGCGTTGGCGCAGGACATTCGCACCGCCATGCTGCTGGACAGCCGCGGCGAGCTGGATCGCGGCCCCCTGGTGCAGGCGCGGGATGCCTTTTTGCCCGAACCCGGCTCAAGCGTGGGCGGAAAGCTTTATGGTAGGGCCATGCCGGAGACGCAATGGCAGCAATTGCGTCAAGGCTTGGAACAGCACCCGCAGCAGACGCAGCTGCGCGGCCAGATCCTGAAAACGGCGCGCTTGACCAGCATCGCTAAATTCGATGGCGACAAGGACTGCGTCATCCTGCGCTTGCTGAACTGGGCATCCGTCCAGGCGCCGGCCACGGCCCAAACGCTGGCGGGCGGCAACAGCCCGCGCGTGGAAGGGGCTTTGCTAAGAGAGCTAAGAGAGCAGCCCAATGTCCTGCAAGCCTCCAGCCAGCCGGTGGCCAACGCCGCCACGCAATACAGCCAGCCGCTGACGGTGCCGACGCGGACGGATACGCCGCCGGTTCTGGCCGATGGCGGCGCGGAAGCGGCGCACACAGAGCCCAAGGCGATGGATCTGCGCCGGCAAGCCTTCCTGCAAGGGATGCTGAACGGCAACGACGCCCAGCCGAGCGAGCTCGAGAACCCTGCCGCATCGTCTCCCAGCGGCACGCCGCCGCCGCTTCAGTCGGCCGCGACAGCGCAAGCCGCGACACCGGCCGATACCCGGCCTGCCGGCGGTTTCAATCTGCTGCGCTTCGGCAATATGCCGACCCTGCCGACGCTGAGCTCCCTGCGCCAGCAAGGCATGGCCTTGAATGGCGAGGTCGAGTTATTGCGTGCGGCGCGCAGCGTGTTGGCTCCGGAGTGGAACCCAAGCGCGCAGCAGCGTGAATTCGATGCTTTGCGCAAGCAGGCCTTGCCGGACGCCAGAAGCGGGCAAACGGGCTTGTTGACCGTGTTCGCCAATGGCACGCAGACGGATGCCCAGGCCAAGGCGGCGGAGCGCTTGCAGCAGGTGCTGGCCACGCACCAGGGGCTGGCGGGACGACGCGAAGCCTTGAACCGCTTTGCGGGCAATTTGATCAAGGAGGGTTATCTGCTGACCAAGGGGCAGCCGGAGAACCCGTTGGTGCTGGGTTTGCTGGACGCGGTGGGTCTTGACGCCGCCACTCAGCGGCAACTCCGCGATGACGGCAATGCGCAGCGTAAAACGCAGCGCAGCGCCGCCTCTGAGATCACCCTGACCACCGACGGCCTGCATCTCGACCCCAACCGCATCCGGGAGCGCAACCGTGGCAATCAGTCTTGAGCAACAAGTGGTGGCGGTGATGGCTTGCTGTTTGTCGGTGGAGGAGTCCAAGCTGCAGCCGCAGGCCTTGCTGGTGGACGAGTTGTACGCGGACTCGATGGAGCTGCTGGACATGGTGCTGTTGCTGAACGACGAGTTCGGCATCGAGATCGGCGTCGACGACATCGTCGACATCAAGACCGTGGCCCATGTTTGCCAGGTGGTGGAGCGGCAGCTGGCGCGCCGCCTCGCTCAGTCGCCGCTGGGCGCCGGCTGCGGCAACGCCGCCTCCAGCGTTTGAAGCAGGTCCTGCAGCCGGCCTGAGTCCGGCTGCGGCTGGCGCAGCGCGGTCTGCATTTCCGCCGCCAGCGCCGGCAAGCGCGGCAGGCCGGCGCTGAGCGCCACGCCGTGCAGGCGGTGCGCGTAGTGCTCCGCCTGCGGCCAGTCCCGCGCCTGCAAGGCCTGGCGCAGCGCGGCGGCGTCGGCGTCGCAGCTGTGGCTCAGCAACTGCGTCAGCTCGTCGTCGGGCGGCGCCGGCGCGGCCGGCGACGGACCGGGACGGTGGTCCAGCCACAGCGTCATGATCTGCTCCAGCTGGGCCAGCCGCAAGGGCTTGGTCAGGCAGCTGTCTATGCCGCTGTCCAGGCAACGCTGCTGGTGTTCTATGCCGGTGGTCGCCGAGATGGCGATGATGGGCAGATAGGGCTGCCACTGCAGCGCCGGGTGGCGGCGCAGCCGCAGCGCCAGTTGATAGCCGCTGATGCCGGGCAGATTGCAGTCCAGCAGCGCCATGGCGAAGCGCTGGCCCTGATCCAGCAAGGCCAGCGCGGCGGCGCCGTTGTCCGCCGTCACCGCGCGGTAGCCCAGTTGCAGCAGCTGTTGGGCGATGATGAAGCGGTTGGCCGGCTGGTCCTCCACCACCAGGATGGGATCGCAGGACTCCTTGAGCGCCGCCGGCGCGCTGGCGGCGTCCGGCTCGGCGTTCGTTTCGGCTTCGGCCGGCGCATGGCGCACCGGCAACCACAGCGTCACCGTGGTGCCGCGCTCCGGCAGGCTGTCCAGCGCGATGCGGCCGGACATCAGCTCCACCAACTGCCGGCAGATCAGCAAGCCCAGCCCGGTGCCGCCGTAGCGCTGTTGGGTATTGTCCGCCTGCGCGTATTCGCGAAACAAGCGGGCCTGTTGTTCCGGCGCGATGCCGATGCCGGTGTCGCTGACCTGGACGCACAGCAGCGCCCGTTCCTTCTCTATTTCCTGCAGTTCCAGCTTCAGGCACACCTTGCCCTGACGCGTGAACTTGACCGCGTTGCTGAGCAGATTGCTCAGGATCTGGCGCAGGCGCACCGGGTCCACCACCAGCAGGCGGCGGCACAGGTCCTGCATTTCCAGTTGCAGTTCCAGCCCTTTCTTTTCCGCGCAGGCGCGATAGATCGCCGCCACGCCGCTGGCCAGCGCCGCCGCGTCGGTGGCCACCGGTTCCAGCCGCAGCCGCCGGGCGTTGAGCTTGGACACGTCCAGCACATTGTCCAGCAGCTCCAGCAGATTCACCGCCGAGGCGTTGGCCAGCGCCGCCAGCTCGCGTTCGCGCGGCGGCAGCTCGGCCTGGCGCAGCAGCTCCACCGAGGCCAGCACCGCGTTCATCGGCGTGCGGATTTCATGACTCATCACCGCGAGGAAGGTCGATTTCTCCGCCTCGCTGCGCTGGGCGGCGCGGCGCGCGGCGTGGGCGCGCTGGGCGAACAGCAGCAGCAACAGCAAGACCAGGCCGACGCCGGCCAGCTCCAGCGCGTAGTAGCGGCCGATGGAGCGCCAGGACGGCGCGCCGTAGTCGGTGGTCTGCAGCCAGTCTTCCAGCATGTGCTGGGTGTCGTCCGCGGTCAGCTGCGCCAGCGAGCCGTTGATGATGGACAGCAGCTGCGGCTGGTCCTTGTTCACCGCCATCGACACCAGTCTGGGCATTTCGCTGACGCTGCCGGCGATGCGCAGCGAGCCGTAATAACGGCGGCGGATCACGGACTGCATCACCGCGTCCAGCCCCACCGCGGCGTAGGCCTTGCCGTCCGCCACCGCGTCCAGCGCCGCCAGCGGCGTGGGCGTGGCCACGATGTCCACGGCGGGAAAATTCTCGCGCAGGAAGTATTCGTAGGGGTCGCCGCTTTCCACCGCGATGGTCTTGTCGGACAGCTTGGAGGTGCTGAACACGATGGGCTTGTCCGGCTGGGTGACCAGCACGGTGCTGCCGGAGAAGTAGGGGTCGCTGAAGCGGATGCGCCGGCCCACTTCCGGCGGAATCAGCCCGGAGGACAGCGCGGTGAGCAGGTCGATGCGGCCGCTGAGCATCATGTCCACCGCCTGCTGGCGGTTGGCCACCGGCACCAGTTCGAAGCGCAGGCCGCTGATGTCGGAGATGCGGCTCAGATAAGCCTGGGTCAGGCCGCGGTGCTCGCCGTCCTCCATGTATTCGATCGGCC
This sequence comes from Chromobacterium alkanivorans, assembly GCF_016937655.1. Lineage (GTDB taxonomy): Bacteria > Pseudomonadota > Gammaproteobacteria > Burkholderiales > Chromobacteriaceae > Chromobacterium > Chromobacterium alkanivorans. Next base: position 295,904 of record NZ_JAFHKL010000001.1, read on the forward strand.
AGCCGTGCGGGTCTATCGCGTAGCGCACCACCGGGTGCTTGAGCAGCCAGGCGCGTTCCGCCGGATTGAGGGCGGCGCGGCTGAAACCGGCGGGCAGGCAGAAGGCCAGCAGCAGACAGGAGGACAGCAAGAGGCGCGCGCGCATGGCTTCAGTGGCTGGCCAGCCGGCTTTGCAGCTTGAACAGCTCGTTGTCGCTGCGCAGGCCCAGCTTTTTCAGCGCGGATTGCTTCTGATTGCTGATGGTCTTGATGCTGCGCGAGAACTTGACGGCGATGTCGCTGACCGTCATGCCGTCCAGGCAGCAGCGCAGCACCTCGCGCTCGCGCGGGGACAGCTCCGGGTGGTCCAGCAGGCTGCGCAGCATGGCTTTTTGCGGTGCCGGCAGGTTGGCGCAGCTTTCGTCCAAGGCGGCGCTCATGTCCGGGCTCAGATAACCGTGGCCGTCGGCCAGCAGGCGGATGGCGGCCACCAGCTCGTCCAGGCTCTGTTCCTTGCCGATGAAGCCGTGCGCGCCGCAGCGCAGCGCCAGCGCCACCGTGGCCGGGGTGTAATAGGCCGACATCACCAGGATGCGCACTTGGGCGAAGCGCCGGCGCAGGCCGCGGATCAGACTGAAGCCGTCGATGTCGCCGGGGCTGAGCGCGTAGTCGGTGACCACGACGTCGACGCCGTCGTGTTGCGCCAGATGCTGGATCAGCGGCGCGCTGCTGGTGAACTGTCCGGTCACGCTCAGGTCCGTTTCATCGGCCAGGCGGCCGGCCAGGCTGTTCAGCACCATCAGGTGATCGTCCAGCAACATGATCTGTATCGGCTGGCTCCGCAATGATTTGGCATCAGGCATATGAGTATCCCAACAGATGGCGGCGCGGCTGCGCCTTGCGCCATGGTTATGTCTCTGAACCTGTGTACTCTGTTGCGCGGGCGGCGGCTCCGGTTTCGCTCCGGCATCAGGCTTGGTATAGGCCATTACGCAAAGGTTTGGCGGCCGGGAACGCTTGCGCCGCCGGTCTGACCGGTGCGGGAACGGAGGGTGGAATGGCGGGGCGGGCCGGGCGCTGCGGCGCGGCCGGCGTCGCCAGCGGCGGGGCCGGAGGCGAAAGCGTGCGCATTCGTGATCTCGTTCCCCGGATTGTTAAAGACGGCCAGCAGGCCATTATTCCGCGCCGGCTGCGCCTTGTGAAGCGATTTCGACGCATGCCGGCGGCGCTTAGCGCAGCGGCATGGAGCCGGCGGCGAGACGCCGCCGCCGGCGCGATGGCGTGTATCGGTTCTTAGAGCCTGTTCAAAGTCTCGCGAGCAAGGGCGAGACAAGGCGAAAACGACTGAGAAAGCGGAATGTACGAGTGGTGCCTGAGCATTTCGAAGGCGTTTTCAACGCCGTATCGCCGACGCGCAGCAGATCGTAAACAGGTGCTTAGAAACCCGAGAGCACGATCTTGCCCTTGGCCCGGTTGCTCTCCAGCAAGGCGTGAGCGCGTTTCAGGTTGGCGGCGTCGATGCGGCCGAAGCGCTCGGCCACCGTGCTGCGGATCAGGCCGGCGTCCACCAGATCCGCCAGCCGGTTCAGGAGCAGGTGTTGCTGAATCTGGTCGTCGGTGCCGAACAGCGAGCGGGTGTACATGAACTCCCAATGCAGCGACACGCTCTTGCGTTTCAGCTCACGCACGTCCAGCGCCGCCGGATCGTCGATCAGCGCCAGCTTGCCCTGCGGCGCGATGGCGGCGACGATCTCCTTGAAGTGGGCGTCGGTCTGGTTCAGGCTGGCCACGTAATCGACGCTGGCGTAGCCGATGCGCTTGAGCTCCTCGCTTAGTGGGCGGCGGTGGTCTATCACCTGATGGGCGCCCAGCTCCTTGACCCAGGTCTGGGTTTCCGGCCGCGAAGCGGTGGCGATCACGGTGAGACCGGTCAGCCGACGCGCCAGCTGCACCAGGATGGAGCCGACGCCGCCGGCCGCGCCCACCACCAGCAGGCTGCGGCCGCTGGGCGCGCGGTTGTCCAGCACTTGCAGCCGGTCGAACAGCAGCTCCCAGGCGGTGATGGCGGTCAGCGGCAGCGCGGCGGCCTGTTCGAAGTCCAGGCTCTGCGGCATGCGGCCGACGATGCGCTCGTCCACCGCGTGCAATTCGCTGTTGGCGCCGGGGCGGTGCAGCGCGCCGGCGTACCACACCTTGTCGCCGGGCTGGAACAGGCTGACCTTGGCGCCCACCGCGCGCACCACGCCGGCGGCGTCCCAGCCCAGCACCTTGGCCTGGCCGGCCTCCGGCGCCGCGCCGGCGCGCACCTTGGCGTCCACCGGGTTCACCGAGACGGCTTTGACCTCCACCAGCAGATCATGCTCGCCGATGGCGGGCTCGGGCAGTTGCACGTCCTGCAGCGATTCCGGATGCTCGATCGGCTGGTTCTGGTAATAGGCGACGGCTTTCATAGGGTGTTCTCCATAGCGTGCGGGCCGATATGGCCCGGTCTTGATGGTGTCCATGCTATTCCTATTCGGAGCAACGAAAAGCCGGCTAGAATTCGATTCAGTTTCAAAAAAATTTTGACGATCATGGTCCGTTTCGAAGATTTGCAGGTGTTCGTTCGCGCCGCAGACAACGGCAGCCTGTCCGCCGCCGCGCGTCAGCTGGACCTGAGCCCGGCGGTGGCCAGCGCGGCGCTGAAGCGGTTGGAAAAAACCGTGGGCGCGCAATTGCTGGCGCGCTCCACCCGCAGCCTGCGGCTGACTCTGGCCGGAGAGCGCTACCTGGCCCATGCGCGCGCCGCGCTGGAGGCGGTGGAAGCCGGCGGCCAGGCGCTGGCCTTGCAGCGGCAGGCTTTGAGCGGCGAATTGTCGCTGTCCATGCCGTCGGACCTGGGGCGCAGCCGGCTGCGCGGCTGGCTGGACGCCTTCCTGGAGCGGCACGCCGGCCTGCGCCTGCAATTGCGGATCAGCGACCGGGTGGCGGATCTGTACCGGCAGCCGGTGGACGTGGCCCTGCGCTACGGCGTGCCGGAAGACTCCAGCCTGGTGGCCCTGCCGCTGGCGCCGGACAACCGGCGGGTGCTGTGCGCGTCGCCGGACTATCTGGCGCGCCACGGCCGGCCGCAGTCGCCGCAGGAGCTGCGCCGCCATCAATGCCTGCGCCTGGTGTTGGGCGCGACGCTGCACGAGCGCTGGAGTTTCAGCCAGGGGCCGCAGCGGGAGCTGGTGACGGTGGACGGCCGCCGTCAGAGCGACGACGGCGAAGTGGTGCGGCGCTGGGCGCTGGAGGGTTTGGGCATCGCCTATAAATCGCGTTTGGACGCGCTGGACGATCTGCGCGCCGGCCGTTTGCTGCCGCTGTTGGAAGATTGGCAGACCGAGGCCACGCCGCTGTGTCTGGTGATCCCGCATCGTCTGATGCTGTCGCCGGCGGTGGCGGCGCTGCGCGAGCATTTGCAGACATGCCTGCAGGATTACCTGGCCGCGCCTTGAGTGTTGGTTTTCGGTGGGGGAGTGTGGTGGGTATCGCCTACGGCTCCACCCACCCTACAAGACCATCCACCGTAGGGTGGGTGGAGCGTAGCGATACCCACGCGGAAACGCGATGGGATTGATGCTTGGGTCTTGGCGGCGGGTTTTGGTGGGTATCGCCTATCGGCTCCACCCACCCTACAAATACCCCCGACCAAACCATCCGCCGTAGGGTGGGTGGAGCGCAGCGATACCCACCGCAAGGCGCTTAGCGGTTTCGCAGGCGGATGCGGCGGAAGCGCGCTTCCAGGCTGAAGCGCTGTCCCAGCGCCAGGTAGATCTGGTGTTGGCTGTCTACATGGCGGTAGACCCGGACCCGGTCAGCGCCCAACAGCATGATGATTTCCAGATAGTTGAAGAAACCCATCCACTGGCCGCGGCCGTCGCGGTCGTCAAAATCGATGTCGCGCGCCACGCGACTGAGCAGGCCTTTGCCGACGTATTCGCGGCCATAGGCGTGGTTGGCGAGGAGATCCTTGCTGGGCGTAGGCATTTGCCAGTAATGCGGGTAGGTGCGGCCGGGGCAGAAGCGGACGAAGGGCAGCAGCGCTTCCTGTTGTCCAAGAGCATTCAGTTTGTAGCGGCGGCGCGGGGGAAAGTTTTGAGGCTGTTGCATGGTGTTTCTCCTGCGGTGACACAAGATAAACCACCTGCCGGGGAAGGCTGAGGTATTGGGCAGGCGCGTGGCAGGATTGGCGTACTGGTCTACTTACCAAACCAGCGAGTGCATAGCACTCCCCCACCATGCGCCTGCCAAATGGCGCGGCCATGGTAAAGCAGCCCGCGCGGCATGCCGCGCAAGCAGAATTGGTAAGTAGATAACGGGACGCCAATCCCGTGTGCCGCATGTGGGCGGCAACCTGGGGATTGTTGCCGAGGGGGCGGGCGGGGTCAAGGTGGGGTGGTTGCTTTGATTGAGCGTGGCTGATTTATTGGATGGTCTGGTTTTGAATCCGCTACGCGGATATTGATTTAGGTGCCGCTTTCCGCGCGGCGAACGGGGAGGGGGCGGGCCGCCGCCCCCTTCCAGCCCCCCTCGTCCCCCAGGACGCGAAACCCCGAAGAAAAAGAGGCCTGCAAGGCGCGGCTGAACTCGCGATTTGCTAACGTCAAATCGCTCAAACAAAGCAGCCGCTTAAGACCTTGCAGACCTCTTTTTCTCCGGCGCGCCCCGAGGGGACACTTGGGCGCTACACGAGGTGGTATTTTTTGAATTAAGAGGGGTGGTTTAGCGAAGTGGGCCATTCTTGTGGGTAACTTGGCCCATTGCTCTTATCTGTGGATAAGTCTTGTTTCCTAAAAGAAAGTATGTATCCGACGCGCCCTAGGTCCCTTCAAGCCTGCCGTCGGGTGGCAGGCCCGAGGTTTTAAGCGGCTGCTTGTTCGAGCAGCGCGACGTTAGCGCGCTGCGAGTTCAGCCGCGCCTCGGGCCTGACGGGCCCCGGCGGGAAGCCGCAGGCCAGGCTTGCAGGGCGGCCTTTGGGGTGAAGGGGAATTTGGCCGCGCAAATTCCCCTTCCTGCCCGCCGGGCAGCCCCGGCAATGGAAATCATCATCCGCGCAGCGGATTCCACAGATTAATCATTAAAACGCTGCACCTGCCATATTCGGCTCCGCGAAGCGCCCACCGGCCACCCCCGCTCAGCCCCCGGCGGTACGCGCCTGCCAGGCCGGATCGCTGGCGAACCGCTCCACCAGAAAATCCAGCATCGCCCGCAAGGTGGCCGGCATCTGCCGGCGCGAAGCGTAAATACCGTAAATGCCCAACTCTTGCGGCTGATACTCCGGCAACAAGGCCACCAACTGACCGCTGGCGATCAGCGGCGCGGCGGAATACAAGGGCTGCAAGGCAATGCCCGCGCCGGCCGCGGTGGCGGACAACAAGACCATGGACTCATTGGCGCTCAGATTGCCGCTGACCGGCACCGCCAACTGCTCGCCGTGACGCAGGAAGCGCCACAAGCTCTTGCCGAAATAGGAATAGGTCAGACAGTTGTGCAGCGACAAATCCTCCAGCCGCTTGGGCGCGCCGTGGGCGGCCAGGTAGGCCGGGGAGGCGCAGATCACCGACGCGCAGCTGGCCAGCGGCCGGGCGATCAGATTGGGGTCCAGCGCGTTGGTGATGCGGATGGCCAGGTCGATTCTTTCTTCCACCAGATTGACCGCGCGGTTGCTGATCTGCAGATCGATGGCGGTTTGCGGATAGCGGCGCAGAAACTCGGTCACCGCCGCCGCCAGCGCGTCCTGGGCCAAGGACTGCGCGCAGCTGATGCGCAGCAGGCCCTGCGGCTGGCCGGGGTCCGCGCTGTTGGCCGCCGGCATCTGCCCGGCGATTTCCAGCATCTGCCGGCACCGCGCCAGCGTCTCCTCGCCGGCCGGGGTCAGGCTCAGCCGCCGCGTGGTGCGATGCAATAGCCGAGTGCCGGCCCACTCCTCCATTTCCGCCAGATAGCGGGTGATCATCGCCCGCGACATGTCCAGGGTGTCCGCCGCCGCGACCAGGCTGCCGCGTTCGGTAATGGTGACGAAGACTTGCGCCGCGGTGATCCTATCCATGATTTGCTCGATTCATGCAACTAACCATTGCTTATTATCCGGTTTTTGATTCGAAAATAGCAATCTATGATTCACATCAGGCTTGCTACCAAGCCGACCGATCTCAAATTCACCAAATGGAAACCATCATGATCCAACACCGCATTTCCGGCAGCTTTGTAGCAGGCGCCCTGTTGATGTCAGCCGCCTTCGCCCAGGCCGACGCTTTGAAAGTCGATGTCTACAACCCCGGCGCCAAGAGCCTGTTCCCGGTGTCGTCGGAACTGGTCACCGGCAAGAGCGAGGCTGTGCTGATCGACGCTCAGTTCCAGCGCAACGACGCCGAGGCCCTGGTGGCCAAGGTCAAGGCCAGCGGCAAGAAGCTGACCACCGTGTTCATCTCCCATCCGGACCCGGACTTCTACTTCGGCCTGGACGTGATCAAGGCCGCCTTCCCGGACGTCAAGGTGCTGGCCACCGCGTCCACCATCGAGTCGATCAAGGCCACCAAGGACGGCAAGATGGCTTACTGGGGCCCGATCCTGAAGGACAACGCGCCCAAGACCGTGATCGTGCCGGAGCCCATTCAGGGCGACACCCTGAAAGTGGACGGCCAGAAGCTGCAAGTGATGGGTCTGAAAGGCCCGACTCCGGACCGCACCTATATCTGGGCCCCTTCGATCAAGACCGCGATGGGCGGCGTGCTGACCTACGGCAATATGCATGTCTGGACCGCGGACACCCAAACTCCGAAGGACCGCGCGGATTGGCAGAAGTCGCTGAAGAACCTGCAGGCGCTGAAGCCCAAGGTCGTGGTGCCGGGCCATTTCCTGAACAATGCGCCGCACACCCTGGCTTCGGTGAAGTTCACCAGCGACTACCTGAAAACGCTGGAAGCGGAGCTGCCCAAGGCCAAGAACTCGGCCGAGCTGGTGACGGCGATGAAGCAGCGTTATCCGAAGCTGGACGGCGTGTCCGACCTGGAACTGAGCGCCAAGGTGCTCAAGGGCGAGATGAAGTGGCCGCAATAAGGGGCTGAGGGCAGCGGCTTCGTTTGCCGCCCTCATGCTTCACGAGCTGTTGCGCGTAGACGGCCCGCCTGCCGGCAGCCGTTTACGCCTGATGATTTGAATGCATGGCCGCCCGCGCCGCGGGCGGCGCAAGAAAGGAAACCGACATGTCCGGCATCACTTTGCACACTATTTTCGATCCGCTCTGCGGCTGGTGCTACGGCGCCGCGCCCTTGCTGGAAGCCGCGCGCGGCGTGCCGGGCCTGACGGTGGCGCTGCACGGCGGCGGCATGATGGTGGGCGCCAATCGCCGCCGGGTCAGCCCGGAGTGGCGTCAGTTCGTCTTGCCGCACGACCGCCGCATCGCCGAAGTCTCCGGCCAGCCTTTCGGCGAAGCCTACTTCGACGGCTTGCTCAAGGATCACGGCGCGGTGATGGATTCCGCGCCGCCCACCACCGCCGTACTGGCGGCGGAGGAGCTGGCCGGCAGCGGGCTGGAACTGCTGCACCGCATCCAGCGCGCCCATTTCGTCGAAGGCCGCCGCATCGCGGAATTCCCGGTGCTGGCCGAGTTGGCCGCCGACATCGGCCTGGACGCGGACGCTTTCGCCGCGGCTTACCGCCGGCAGGAGGGCGCGGCCACCGACGCCCACTTCCAGGAAAGCCGCCGGCTGTTGGCCCAAGCGGGCGGCCAGGGCTTCCCCACGCTGGCGCTGGAGGAAAACGGCCGGCTGACGGTGCTGGACCTCGGCGCCTATCTGGGCCGGCCGGACGCCTGGCGCGCCCGCTTACGCCAGGCGGCGTCCAGCGCGGCCCCGGCCGCGACGGAGGCGCTGGCCTGCGGCCCGGACAGCTGTGCGCTGTAGCGATAAGGGAAGGGCATGAGCAAACCGATTTTTGGATGGAAGACCATGAACGCTAATCAAACCTCCGGCCAGGGCCACCTGAGCAATGTGGACATCGTCCGCGCCACCTACGAAGGCGATTCCGAGGCCAACGGCCGCAATCTGCTGGCCGCGCTGGCGCCGGACGCGGAATGGACCGAAGCCGCCGGCTTCCCCTACGCCGGCACCTATGTCGGCGCGGAGTCCATCGTCAAGAACGTGCACGAGCGGCTGGGCCGCGAGTGGGAAGGCTACCGCGCGGCGGTGGACAGCTTCTACGACGCCGGCGAGCACGTGATCGCCCAAGGTTTCTACCACGGCGTCTATCGCGCCACCGGCAAGGGCTTCGTCGCCTCTTTCGCCCACATCTACACGCTGCGCGACGGCAAGATCGTCAAGTTCGTGCAGATTGTGGACAGCGCCAAGGTGCTGGAAGCGATGCGGGCCTGAGAACCTGCTTACGATCTGCTGCGCGTCGGTAGAGGCATTGTGCGATGAGTGCCCGCTTCGAAATGCTCATGTACCACGCGTACATTCCGCTTTCTCAGCCGTTTTCGCCTTGTCTCGCCTTAGCCCGCGAGATCGTAAACACGTTCTGAGAACCGGGTCCGCCCATGAAAAAACCGCCAGCCGGCAACGGTTGGCGGTTTTTTTTGCGCGGCGCGGCCGCTCAGGGGCTGATGGCGAAGAACACGAAGGACGCGAAGATCACCAGGTGGACGATGCCTTGCAAGATGGTGGTGCGGCCCACCGCCAGCGACATCGAGCTGACCAGCAGGGTCAGCACCAGGAAGATGGTTTCCTTGTTTTCCAGGCCCAGGATCAGGGGCTCGCCCATGGTCACGAAGATCAGCGCCACGGTGGGGATGGTCAGGCCGATGGAGGCCAGCGCCGAACCCAGCGCCAGGTTGAGGCTGGTTTGCACCCGGTCCGCGCGCGCGGCGTTGGCGGCGGCCAGGCCTTCCGGCAGCAGCACCAGCGCGGCGATGATGATGCCCACCACGGCGGCCGGCGCGCCGGCGGCTTCCACGAATCCTTCGATGGACGGCGACAGCAGCTTGGCCAGGCTGACCACGCCCACCAGGCAGACCAGCAGCAGCGCCAGGCTGATCAGCGTCACTTTCATGGACGGCGGCGGCGCGTGCTCGTCCTCGCTATGGCTGTCTTCCGCCAGGAAGTAGTCGCGGTGGCGTATGGTTTGCACAAAGACGAAGGCGCCGTACAGCACCAGGGACACCACGCCGGTGAAGGCCAGTTGCGACGAGGACAGCAGCGGGCCGGGTTCGCTGGTGCCGTAGTTGGGCAAGACCAGGGCCAGCACCGAAATGGCGGCCAGCACCGTCAGCGCCACTTTGGCGCCGCTGAGCTGGAAGTTCTGTTCGCGATGGCGCAGGCCGCCCAGCAGCAGGCAGATGCCGACGATGCCGTTGCAGGTGATCATGATGGCGGAAAAAATGGTGTCGCGCGCCAGCGCCAGCTTGCTTTCGCCGCCGGCCAGCATGAAGGAGACGATCAGCGCCACCTCGATCACCGTCACCGCCAGCGCCAGGATCAGCGTGCCGTACGGCTCGCCCACCTTGTGCGCCACCACTTCGGCGTGGTGGACGGCGGCGAAGACGGTGCCGGCCAGCAGCACCGCCAGCAGGGTGAGGAAGAGGGGGGAGGCCGCAATCGAGGATGCTGCCAGGATTGCGCCCCCGGCCACCAGCGGGGTGACGACGGTCCAGCGGGGAATGGTGTTCGGAGACAATTTATTTTCCTTGTTATTGACGGTGGTGTAAGCCGGGCCGTGACGGGGAAAGCGCATTGATATCACTATAAGGCCAGGCTGCGATTTTTTTTGCGGTCATGGGTGCAAGGATGCGCGACGGCGGGTGGCGGACAAGCTGCCAGTGTCGCGCGAGGGTATAGACAATGGCAATTGAAACCGGTTCGCTCATGCCCAAAAAAAATGGCCGGAAATCCGGCCATTTGGTGGAGAACGGAGGCGATCAGGCGGCTGCCAGCGCGTTCTCTTCGCGTTTCAGACGACGGAAGGCGCCCCACAAGGCCAGCGCGGCGGCCGTGCCCAGCAGCAGGTTGACCAGGGGCATCGCCAGCCAGACGCCATCCAGCGCCAGCCACAGCGGCAGCAGCCACAAGGCCGGCAGCAACAGCACGGTCTTGCCTATGGTCAGCAGCAGCGCCGCCCGCGTCAGCGCCATCGCCTGCAGCGCGAGGATGCCGATGATCACCAGGCCGTCAAAAGGCATGGCCAGCAGGTGCAGGCGCAGCGCGTGGCTGCCGGCGGCGATCAGCGCCAGGTCTTCGCTGTTGTACATCCGCACGATCAGGGTGGGGAACAACTGCACCACGGCCAACGCCGTCAGCCCCAGCAGCATGGTGACGCGCAGGCCGTAGCGCAGCGCTTCGCGGGTGCGCTCCGGCCGGCCGGCGCCGGTGGAGTGGCTGAGCAGCGGTTGCAGGCCCACCGCCAGCCCGTGCACCACCAGGGTGAACAGCGCTTCGCTGTAGCCGGCGGTGGCGTAGGCGGCCACGCTCAGGTCCGTGCCCCAGCGCAGCAGCTGGAAATTGTGGGCGAACATCAGCAAGGCCAGGTTGAACTCCATCAGCAGGCTGGACAGGCCCAGCGCCAGGACCGGGACGCAGCAGCGCCAGTCCAGCCGCAGCTGGGCCGGCCGCAGCCGCAGCCGCGCGTGGCGGGTGAAGAAATAGCCGAGGCCGGCCAGCATCACCACCGATTCGGACAACAGCGTGGCTTGGGCCGAGCCGGCCAGGCCCAGCTTGAACACGCCGACGAACAGATAGTTGAACACCACGTTGAGCAGCGAGCCTATCACCATCAGCAGCGTGGCCAGCCGCGGGCGGCCGTCGTTGCGCAGCAGATAGGTGGCCACCATCTGGCCCATGGTGAACAGCGCGCCGCCCAGCATCCATTGCAGATAGTTGCGCGCCTCCGCCATCACGATGGGCTGCTTGTCGGCTTGCAGCCATTGCAGCAGGGTGTCCAGATAGCTGAGGCCAAGCAGCGGGATGGCCAGGCTGATCAGCGCCAGCAGCGCCAGCGCCGCCACCAGGGTGGCGCGCGCGCGGTCGTAGTCGCCGCCGCCTTGCAGGATGGCGATGCGGGTGGCCGCGCCCATGCTCAGCATGGCGCCCAGGCCTACTTGCATCATCACCAGCGGGTAGGCCAGCGCAATGGCCGCCAGGCCGTGGCTGCCGACGAAGTGGCCGACGAAGATGCCGTCGATGACCACGTACAGGCCGGTGGCCAGCATGCCGGCGAGGGAGGGTATGGTGTATTGCCAGAACAGTTTGGACACCGGCAACGTGTCCAGGTCGCGGTGGTTTGTTGTTGTGTGTGACATGGGAGTGCCTAAGAAGAGTTTCAAAAGATCGAGGGACGGGGAAGGCCGGCGCGTCTTGCCTTGAGCGCGGCCGGCCTTGTCCATCCAATTAATCAATCACGGTTGATTAATTAATTCTTTGAGGTAGCATCGAAGGAAAAGTTCAGAGGCGGATATGGCCAGGAAAACCAAGGAAGAATCGCAAAAAACCCGGGACGCGATCCTGGACGGCGCTGAGCGGGTGTTTCTGCGGCAGGGCGTGGCCAACGCCACCATGGCGCAGATCGCCGACGCGGCCGGGGTGTCGCGCGGCGCGGTCTACGGCCATTACGACAACAAGATGGAAGTGTGCCGGGCGATGGTGGACCGCGTGTTCGAACTGGACGCGCTGCGTTTCCCGGCGGAGCGGGCGTCGGCGGGCGAAACCCTGGTGGCGGTGGGCATGTATTACCTGCGCCAGTTTCACGAGCCGGGGCCGGCGCAGCGGGTGACGGAGTTTCTGTACCACAAGTGCGAGCGCAATCAGGAAAACCGCGGCATCCTGCGCCGCCGCGAGCTGATGGACCGCGCCAGCATGCATTATGTGCGCCGCCAACTGCGGCGCGCCGTCGCCCAGGGCGAGCTGCCGCAGGACATCGAGGTGGGCATCGCCGCCGAATTCCTGGTGCGCTTGTTCGAAGGCATGTACGGGATGATGGACGGCGGCAAGGCGCCGTTCGCGGCCTGCGAGCGGATATTGCGCGCGGCCTGGCAAAGCCTGGCGACGGTGGCGGCCTGGCGGGGCGAGGGCTCGCATTCATCCGCGTCAACATGAACATTGGGCATTAGCTATGGGTTGCCGCCGCAGGGCCGCCTAGACTGGCTCCTCGCCCCGGCCTGGCCGGGGAGGACAGGAGGAGGCCATGGAGCAAAACGACAAGCGGGACAGGCGCGAACAGGGCTGGCTGGAGACGCGCTCCATCGATCACGTGCCGGCGGCGGAGCGGCGCGGCAAAGCCTGGCATCAGGCGCCGTTCTGGTTTGCCGGCAATTTCGTGCTGACCACCATGATGGTCGGCTTCGCCGGACCCTTGCTGGGCCTGGGCGTCGGCTGGTCCGTGCTGGCGATTGCGCTGGGCGTGGGCTTGGGCACCTTGCTGATGGCCTGCCACGCCAACCAGGGGCCGCGTCTGGGCTTGCCGCAGATGATCCAGTCGCGCGCCCAGTTCGGCCGCCGCGGCGCCATTTTGCCGTTCCTGGCGGTGGTTTTCGTTTATGTCGGCTTCAATGTGTTCGACGTGATCCTGGCCGCCGACGCCGTCGCCGTGGTGTTTGCAGCGCCTAGGCCGGCGAGCTATGCGGTGTTGATCGCCGCGGCGGGCATCGTCTCCATCGTCGGCCACGATCTGCTGCACGGGGTGCAGCGCTGGCTGACCTGCGCGCTGATCCTGATATTCGGCGCGCTGAGCGCGGCCCTGTGTTTCCGATTGGCCGCGGCCGGCGGCGTGGCGATGGGGGCTTTCGCCTGGCCGGCCATGCTGGCGCAGCTGTCGGCGGCGGCGGGCTATCAGCTCAGTTACTCGGTGTACGTGTCGGATTATTCGCGTTATTTGCCGGAGGAGACGCCGGCCGCGCGGCTGATTGGCTGGACCTGGCTGGGCGCCGCCGGCTCGGCGCTGTGGCTGATGTCGCTGGGCGCGGTGCTGGCCGGAGAGCAGGCGCGGCCGGACGCCATCCAGGGCTTGCGGCAATTGGGCGACGCGCTGGTCCCGGGCTTTGGCGCGCTGGCGGCGCTGACCGCCGCGCCGGCCCTGGTGGGCATCATGGCGGTGAATTTCTACGGCGCGCTGCTGACCGGGCTCAGCGCTTTGGACGCGGTGCGGCCGGCGCCGCGGGGACTGGCGGTCCGCGTGGCCGGAATCACGGTTTTCGCCATGGTGGTGTGGTTGGCGGCCTTGGGCCTGCCCGCGGACTACCTGGCCAGTTTCAATGTCTTTGTGTCGCTGATGCTGTACTTGCTGGTGCCGTGGAGCGCGGTGAATCTGGTGGATTTCTACTGGGTGCGGCGCGGAAGCTATTCGATCCGCGACATTTTCCTGGCCGACGGCGTCTATGGGCAATGGTCGCGCCCCGGTCTGCTGTCCTATCTTGGCGGCCTCTTGGCCATGCTGCCTTTCGCGGCGCTGGGTGGCTACGCCGGGCCGGTTGCGACGGCCTTGGGCGGCGCGGACGTGTCGCTGGCGGTGGGGCTGCTGGCGTCGGGAGGCGCCTATTGGGCATTGAGCCGCCATGGCGCGGCGAAACCGGCATGGGAGCGTTGAGATGAGCAGGATCAAAGTGGCGTGTTGCCAGACGGCGCCGGTGTTTGGCGATGTGGACGGCAATCTGGCGCGCGCGGAGCGGGCGCTGGAGCGGGCGGCGGAACAGGGCGCGCAGGTGGCGGTGCTGCCTGAGCTGGCCAATACCGGCTATGTGTTCGCCGGCCGCGAGGAGGCGCAGGGCTTGGCGGAGGCGGCCAACGGCCGCAGCGTGTCCGCCTGGGCGGCGCTGGCGCGGCGGCTGGGCATGGCGGTGGCGGCGGGGTTTTGCGAAGCCGGCGCCGACGGCGGGCTGTACAACAGCGCGGTGCTGCTGGGGCCGGACGGCGAGCGGGCCTGCTATCGCAAGGCCCATCTCTGGGACGCCGAGAAGCGGATCTTCGATCCGGGCGGTCAGCCGCCGCCGGTGCTGGACACCCGCTTTGGCCGGCTGGCCTTGATGATCTGCTACGACCTGGAAATGCCGGAGTGGGTGCGCTTGCCGGCCCTGGCCGGCGCCGAGCTGTTGTGCGCGCCGGTCAACTGGCCTGCGTCGCCGCACCCGCCCGGCGAGCGCCAGGCCGAGCGTTTCAAGGCCCAGGCCAACGCGGCGTTCAACCGCTTGCCGATCGCAGCGTGCGACCGCCATGGCCGTGAGCGCGGCGTGGACTGGACCGGCGGCTCATTGATCGTCGACGCCGATGGCTATCCGCTGGCGCTGGCTGAGCCTGGGCGCGACGCGGATCAATGGCTGCTGGCGGAACTGGATCTGGCGGCGAGCCGGGACAAATTCATCAGCCGGCGCAATCATGTGCATGCCGACCGGCGGCCCGGCTTGTACCGGGCTCTGCTGGATGAGGAAAGCCGGGCGGCGTCCGCAGCCGCAATTGGCGCGGGCTGAGGCCGAACATTTGCCGGCACAGCCGGGTCAGCGCGCTTTGATCGGAAAAACCGCAACTGGCGGCGATGTCGGCCAGCGGCCGGCCGCTGTGCTGGATGGCGTGGCAGGCGGCCTCCATCCGGGTGCGGCGGATGAACTCGCCTACGCTGGCCTGGAACACCCGCTTCATGCGGCGGTCCATCTGGCCGATGCTGAGGCCGGACAGATCGCACAATTCCTCCAGGTGCAGAGGGCGGTCGAAATGGGTCTGGATGTGGTCGACGCAGGCGGCGAAGCGCTCGTCCAGCAGCTTCTCGCGGGTCAGCTCGGTCAGGTCCTTGGAAATGCAGACCAGTCCGATCAGGCGCCCGTCCGGGTCGTGCAGCGATTGCTTGTTGGTCAGGCACCAGCCGGGCGCGCGGTCGTGGTAGACGGTGAGGTCCAGCCGGTTGCGCACCGGCCGCCGCTCCGAGAAGACCTGCAGATCCTGGCTGCGGTAGCGGTTGGCCATGGCGTTGGGGAACAGTTCGTGCGCGGTCAACCCTTCCGCCTGCCATTTGTTGCGCAGCGCGCAACGTCCGACGCAGCCCTCGCTCAAGGCCAGGTAGCGGCTGTCCAGGTCCTTGACCGCGAACACCACGTCGGGCAACTGATCGAACAGGGCGGCCATCGCCTGCATGGCGCTCGGGTCGCTGACGATGTAGGGGCGTTGCGGCGGCATGGACATGGCGGGCGTCCTTATGACCTGTTTGCGATGTGTTGCGCTCCAAAAAGACGGCCGGCCAGCGAGGCGGGCCGGGCTATCCAATCTTCATGTCATTCATTAAGCATTGTTTGAAAACAAAATGCATTAATTCAACCCATTTTGCAAGTCCGCCGCGGACGAGCCGCGGCGGGTGCGGCTTTGGGCTTAGTCGTAGCTGGCGCTGACGGTGACGTTGGCGAAGGGCTGGCGCGCCTGCAGCGTCAGGTAGTACCAGCGGCCGGCTTGCGGCGCGGCGATGGCCACGCTTTCCTCATTGCCGGCGACGGCGGACGCGTAGTCGTAATTGCCTGGCGTCGGGTAGCGGTCCTGCGCCACGTAGAGATCGACGTCGCCGCTGCCGCCGCTGGTCCACAGCTTGAGGTTGCGCGCGCCGGCCGGCAGCAGGATGGTGGCGTAGGCCGCGCCGGAAGCGGAGGCGGAGAGGCCGCCGATGGAGCAGTTCTTGCCCAGGTAGCTGGGCGAGGCCTCCTTGCACGGCGGCAGGCCGGTGTCCGACGGCAGCGGCGGCTGGCCGGCGGTGGTGGCGCTTTGCGCCCAGCTGGCGAATTCCGCGTCGTAGCGGCTGCCAATCAGCTGGATCTGGCTGCGGTAGCCGGCGTAGTCGCCGCTGCGGAAGCGGGCGAGGAAGCCGTCCACGTCGCCGCGGTGGCGTTCCATCATGAAGCGGGTGGCCATATAGCCCCAGCGGTAGGCGCGGGTCACGTAGTCGCTCATGTCGTAGGTGTTGCCGAAGATCTGGCTCAGCGTGTAGCCGCCGCCGCGGGCGGCGTCGATGGCCGGCTGGTTGCCGTTGCCCAGCGACAGGTACTCGGCCAGTCCCTCAATCCACCAGACCGTGGGCAGGCGGGTGCTGGCGCCGAAGTCGCCGTACATGTCGAAGCGGCCGTCCAGATAGTGGATGTATTCGTGCTCCAGGTTCCAGACTTTGAAGGTCGGGCGCAGCCAGGAGGCTTCGTGGGCGATGAAGCGCGCCTGGTTGCCGGCCGCGGCCGGGTCGCCTTCCAGATACATGCCGCCGTTGTCGGTGCTGATGCCATAGATGACGGAGGCGTATTTGGCGTAGTTGTTGTAGTCGTCGAACACCACCACTTCCAGCGAGGTGTTGTTGTCGTTGGCCACCGGCTGTTTGCGGGTTTGCAGCATCTGATGGAAATAGGACTCCTCTTTTTGCAGCAGCGCGCAGGAGGACTGCAGCTGTTCGGCGCTCATTTCCTGGGCGCGGATGCGGATGCTGGCGCTGCAGGTGTAGCGGTTGACCAGGATGGCGTCGGCGAGCCGGGTTTCGAAGTCGCAGGTGCCGTAGTCGGCGCAGCTGGCGGCGTCGTAATACTTGACCGCTTCGGCGGCGGCCAGCCACAGCTCGTTGTCGGCGCCGGTCATGCTGCTGCCGGCCAGAATGGCCTGCGCCTGCGGCTTGATCGCCGGCTTCAGCGCCGGATATTGCATGAAGCGCAGCCCTTCGCGGGTGGCGTCGCCCAGCTGGAAGGCGCTTTCGGTGCCGAGCAGGCTGCTCTTGTTGGCCAGGGCGAAGCGGGTCAGCGCCGCGGAATAGCTGCCGTCGTTCTGCAGCAGCGGCGCGGCGTTGGCGCGACCGTGAGCGTAGAAGAACACGGTCAGCGCGCCGGTGAAGCCCTGGCTGGCGCTGGTCTCGCGCAGGGCCTGGGCGGCGTTGGGCTGGCTGGCGCTATTGGTGTAGCGCTGCACGATGGCGCGCATGCTGGGCAAGTAGTAGGCCTCATCCGCCATATTGGTGATCAGCTTCATCACCTCGCCGGCGGTGGTGGAGGCCTGGGCGTTGGCGGAGAACAGCGCGTTGCCGTCGGCCAGCTGCTTGATGCCGGGGCGCAGCACGGTGAGCAGATTGGGGTCCAGCGCCGGCAGGGCGCCGCCGCTGGCCAGGTAATAGCCGGCGCGCAGGTAGAGGGTGAGGTTGACCAGGGTCATCGAACCGGCGTTGTAGGCGGCGGCCTCCTGGGCGAAGCGGCCGGCGACGGCGTTGAGGTTGGCCGCGCTGTAGAGCGTGGCGGCCAGTTTGCTGTCCAGCGAGAACAGGCCGTAGGTGCAGGTGTAATCGGGCAGGGCGGCCAGGTAGTTGGCCAGCGCCGCGCCGCTGTAGCCGGCCATGGCCTTCACGTCCGGGCACTGCACGACGGCGGCGCGGCGGATCAGCTTGCTTTTGGGCTTGCCGATCACGGTGCGCTCGTCCGGCAAGCGGTAGCGGGATTGCGCGTCGCTTGGCGGGCGTTGTTGCCATTGCCGCGGCGGCGGCGCTTGCTTCGGCCGGGCCTGCGCTTGGTGGGGGGCTTTTTGCAGCTTGGGCGCGGCCAGCGCCGGCTGCGCCAGCAAGGCGGCGGCGAGGCTCAGGCACAGCGCGGCGAGTGGGAGCTTGGGCATTGTTGTCTCCAGAGGTCAGGGCGAGTCCCTGATGGCGAGATCATGCCAATGGCACAGCGGGCTTTCTTGGCGCGCTTGCGCGTCCGCGCGCGCAGATTTGCCAAATCAGCGGTGGGCGCGGGCGCGTCGCGGTGGGTTTTCGCGCGTCGGCGATTGACGCGGCGGTCGACTAGCTATATTATGCGCCTCTCTCTGGAGGGGTTCCCGAGCGGTCAAAGGGATCAGACTGTAAATCTGACGGCTCTGCCTTCGAAGGTTCGAATCCTTCTCCCTCCACCAGATTCAACAAAAAAGCCAGGCTACGCCTGGCTTTTTTGCGTTCTGTTTCCGTGCACGCGCTCATAGTCCGAGGTGGCGCGCGTGGAAGCGCAGCTGTTCCTCGATCAGGCTGGCGACGAAGTAATAGCTGTGGTCGTACTCGGCGTGGCGGTGCAATTCCAGTGGATAGCCGCAGTCCCGCGCCGCCGTTTCCAGCGCCTCAGGTTGCAATTGCACGTCCAGAAAGCTGTCGGCCAGGCCGATGTCCACACGCAGCGGCAGCTGCCGCTGCGCGTGCTTGAGCAGCAGGCTGGCGTCCCAGTCCTCCCAGGCGGCGCGGTCTTCGCCCAGATAGGCGGCGAAGGCCTTTTGGCCCCAGGGCGCGTTGACCGGGTGGCAGATAGGGCTGAACGCCGACGCCGAGACATAGTCCTGCGGCCGCTTCAGCGCGCAGATCAGCGCGCCGTGGCCGCCCATGGAGTGGCCGGCCACCGCGCGCTGCCCGGTGACGGGGAAGTTGGCCTCGATCAGCGCCGGCAGTTCGCGGCTGACGTAGTCGTACATCCGGTAATGGCGGTCCCACGGCGCCTGGGTGGCGTTCAGGTAGAAGCCGGCGCCCTGGCCCAGGTCGAAAGCCTCGTCGTCGGCCGCCTCCGCGCCGCGAGGGCTGGTGTCCGGCGCGACGATGGCCAGTCCCAGCTCCGCGGCGACGCGCTGCGCGCCGGCCTTTTGCATGAAGTTCTCGTCGGTGCAGGTCAGGCCGGACAGCCAGTACAGCACCGGCACGCGCTGGTTAGCGCCGGCCTGCGGCGGCAGGTAGACGGCGAAGCGCATCCGGCAGTCCAGCGTTTCCGAATCGTGCAGATACTGCCGATGCCAGCCGCCAAACGATTTGTTGGCACTGATGTTTTCCAGATTCACGCGCGTCTCCGGCTCAGTAATGGATCACGGAACGGATGCTCTTGCCCTCGTGCATCAGATCGAAGGCTTCGTTGACGCGCTCCAGCGGCATGGTGTGGGTGATGAAGTCGTCCAGGCGGAATTCCCCCTTCAGATAACGTTCCACATAGTCCGGCAGCTCGCTGCGGCCGCGCACGCCGCCGAAGGCGGAGCCGCGCCACACTCGGCCGGTGACCAGCTGGAACGGGCGGGTGGAGATTTCCTGCCCGGCTCCGGCCACGCCGATGATCACCGATTCGCCCCAGCCCTTGTGGCAGCATTCCAGCGCCGCGCGCATCACCTTGACGTTGCCTATGCATTCGAAGGAGAAGTCGACGCCGCCGTCGGTCATCTCCACGATCACGTCCTGGATGGGCTTGTCGAAGTCATTGGGATTGACGCAGTCGCTGGCGCCCAGCTTCTTCGCCAGTTCGAACTTGCTCTCGTTGATATCGATGCCGATGATGCGGCCGGCGCCGGCCATGCGCGCGCCGATGATGGCGGACAGGCCGATGCCGCCCAGGCCGAAGATGG
Source organism: Chromobacterium alkanivorans (assembly GCF_016937655.1). GTDB lineage: Bacteria > Pseudomonadota > Gammaproteobacteria > Burkholderiales > Chromobacteriaceae > Chromobacterium > Chromobacterium alkanivorans. Next base: position 315,223 of record NZ_JAFHKL010000001.1, read on the forward strand.
CCACGCTGTCGCCGGCCTTGACCTTGGCGGTGTTGATCACCGCGCCCATGCCGGTGGTGACGCCGCAGCCCAGCAGGCAGACTTCCTCCAGCGGCGCGGCCGGGTTGACCTTGGCCAGCGAGATTTCCGGCAACACCGTGTATTCGGCGAAGGTGGAGGTGCCCATATAGTGGTAGATGGGCTTGCCGTCCTTGGAGAAGCGGGTGCTGCCGTCCGGCATCAGGCCCTTGCCTTGGGTGGCGCGGATCTTCTGGCACAGATTGGTCTTGCCGGACAGACAGAATTTGCACTCGCGGCATTCCGGGGTGTACAGCGGGATCACGTGGTCGCCCACGGCCACGCTGCTGACGCCGGGGCCGACGGATTCGACGATGCCGCCGCCTTCATGGCCCAGGATGCAGGGGAACACGCCTTCCGGGTCTTCGCCGGACAGGGTGAAGGCGTCGGTGTGGCAAACGCCGGTGGCGACCATTTTCACCCGCACCTCGCCGGCGCGGGGCGGATGCACTTCCACTTCTTCTATGCTCAGCGGCTGGCCGGCGGCCCAGGCCACGGCGGCCTTGCACTTGATGATGTCCTGGCTCATGAGCCCTCCTAGATGTTGGATCGCCGCCAGCAGCTCGCTGGTGTCTAAAGACTGAAGGCCGGCGGCGGCAAAACTTTGATTGTATTTCTCGTGTTTGAATAGATAATCGTGGCAATTGGTAAATGATTTTTTCCGAGGTGGAATAATGCTGGGTTGGGAAGGCATTTGCGAATTCGTCAGCGTGGCGGAGCAGGGCAGTTTCACCAAGGCGGCTCAGGCGCTGGGCATTTCCGTCGCCCAGGTCAGCCGCCAGGTCACGCAGCTGGAGCAGCGTTTGGGCGCCAAATTGCTGTATCGGACCACCCGCCATCAGGCGCTGACCGAGATCGGCGCGTTGTATCTGCGCCACTGTCGGCAGTTGCTGGATTCGCTGGCGGAGGCGGAGCAGGCGATCTCGCGCCATCAGGCGCAGCCGCAGGGCAAGCTCAAGCTGACCGCGCCGCTGGCTTACGGCCAAAGCCACATCGCGCCGTTGTTGACCCGTTTTCTGCAGCGCCATCCGCAGCTGGAGGCGAGCCTGAATCTGTCCAACCAAGTGCTGGACCTGGTGCAGGACGGCTACGACCTGGCGATCCGCATCGGTCATTTGAGCGATTCCACGCTGATGGCGCGGCGGCTGGCCTCGCGCCGCCATCATGTCTGCGCGGCGCCGGCTTATCTGGAGCGGCACGGCCGGCCGCAGGAGCCGGCGGACCTGGAGCGCCACAACTGCCTGTCGCTGAGCGGCGAGCACTGGCATCTGCAGGACGGCGGCCGCAGGAGGCAGGTGAGGGTCAAGGGCAGCTTGCGCTGCAACAGCGGCCATGCGCTGGCGCACGCGGCGCGGCTGGGCCTGGGGCTGGCGCAATTGCCCGACTATTACGTCGCCGGCTTTTTGAGCAGCGGCGAGCTGGTCGAGGTGTTGGCCGATTACCGCGAGCCGGACGAGGGCATTTGGGCGCTGACGCCGCACAACCGCCAGCTGTCGCCCAAGGTCCGGCTATTGATGGACTTCCTGGCCGAATCGCTGATCGACGATCCGCTGGCCTTGCCGGAATAGGCGGGCGGCCGCTTTCGCGGTTGCCAAGCCCGGGCGCAGTGGCAATAATCGCGCATTCGATTTTCAGGCGGGAGCGTACAGATGTTGGCGATTGGCGAATGCAGGGTGGAGCGGCTGGTGGTGCACCGGGTGGGCAATGCCGCGCGCGGCGAAGGCGCGCGTCTGTCCGAGCGGGCCAGCTCCGTGGACGAGGAGGTGTCGTCGTTGTTGCTGGGCGGTTATCTGAAGAACATCGTGTCGGACAAGCGCCAACACCAGTTCTTCCACGAGTCCGACCTGAATCTGAACGAGATCTACCACTACACCCGCCAGTTTTTCCGCGGCGAGCTGGATTTCCTGGCGGTGTCCCAGCGCATCGCCAAGCATTTGTACGCGCGTTCGCAGCACCCCAACATCAATGCCGGCGACCTGCTGGTGATTCTGTTCTCCGGCCTCAACGACGGCGACCGCGAGCTGCGCGCGCTGGGAGTGTTCAAATCCGAGATCCGCGATGATTTCCTGACCGTGGTGGAGTCCGGCGACGTGTTCGACATCAGCCACGCGTCCGGCATCAACCCGCGGCTGATCGACAAGGGCGCGCTGATTCTGGAACACGGACCCACGGTGTACGCGGTGGACCGGCTCAGCCGCGAGGCCAAGTTCTGGCTGGACGATTTCCTGAAAGCGATGCGGGTGCCGGACAAGGCCTCCAGCAGCAAGATGATGGCCAGCGTGGTGGAGCAGCTGTCGGAGGAGATTGAAGACCCGCTGCAACAGGCGCGTTTCAAGGATGAATTCCTCAATCTGGTGAGCAGCGAGGAAGACGTGTCGGCCAGGCAGCTGGCCAGCGCCGCCGAGAAGTTCGTACCGCGCGAGCAGGTGGACCAGGCGATGGGCTCCGCCGCAGAATCCTACGGCTTCGCGCTGGACGAGGAAGCCAAGCTGCCGGCCAAGGGCATGGCGCGGCAGCTGGAAAAAACGCTGTCCAAGTACGGCGTCGGCCACGGCATCAGCGTATTGCTGCCCACCGGCATCACTTTGAAGAACATTCAATCGCAGAACGACGGCGAAGGCGAGCTGACTCTGACGCTGCGCTTGAACAAACGCGGCTGATCGTTTGTTGATTTGAATCCCGCCGCGATCGGCGTGGATTTGTTTGCAGTGCGTCCATTTCAAACGGGCAAGGCGACAATCGCCTTGCCCGTTTTCTTTTCTGCTCGGCTTCCCTCGTTTGAGTCGGTTCCCGGCGCGCGTACGCGCGCGGGTCCGGATGCCGCGCGCGCTTGAAACCCTCGCCTATCACGCAATGACGTTGTTTTTATTTTTATCTTTTAATAATTAATTAATTTTCATATTAAAAACATTGCAAGAAATCAATATGACAATTGGTTTGGTATTTAAGATAAATCCTATGTTTGATTCTATGGATTTTTTTTATTATCGCAGTTTAAAACCAAATAGAACGACGTGATCTGGTTTGATTGCACCTGATGCGGACGGCGCCGAGGAGACGCCGTGGGGCTGGGCGTGATGCGTGCAGTGGGTCGTGGCTTGAATACCGGGGCTTGCAGCGTCGTTGCGGCGGCAGGCGTCGCCAGGCAGAGCCTGCGATCTTGAATGATTCTTTAGATTCATTGACCTTGGATGCATCTAGCCGGCAATGTGCTTTCACATTGTCATTATTGAATTGGCTAAACGGGCCGGCAATTAAGCTGATCAATCGCATGCTTTTTGGGATGTTGAAAAAATGGCGGCGCGCCAGTCTGAAAGTGGTGGGCATTAGGCTGCCAATATTCCAAATGGTAGGGAATCCATGGAAGATCTTAATGTTATGGTGGTGTCCGGGCCATCACGGGACAATGAGCGTTTTCAACGCATGCTGTTTCAGGCCGGCATCCGCAATATCCGTTATTGCGGCCATATTCACGAGGCGGAGCAGCAACTGCTGCGCGACCCGGTGGATTTGCTGGTATGCGATATCCAGATGCCGGACGGCGGCGGCGCCGAGCTGATCGCCAAGGTGCATGCCGGCGTGCGCCGCGGCGAACTGTCGGACGCGCCCATGCTGCTGTGGCACAGCGCGGCGGGCAAGTCCTTGCAGGAATCGCATGTCCGGCTGGCGCGCGAAGCCGGTTTCAACTACGTCTGGACGGCGCATCCGACCATGGACGACGGCGAGTGCGCGCAGTTTTTGCGCCAGGTGGAACTGGCGCGCGCGGCGATGGCCGAGGCCGTCCGCGTCAAGGGCGTGCCGGGGCGTCTGGGAACTCGGCCCTTCAGCGAGCAGGAGGTGATAGAGGCTCTGTGCTCCAAGGGCAATGTCACGATCGATCTGCAGCCTCAGGTGCGTTTGCGCGACGGAGCGATCACCGGCGCCGAGGCGCTGGCGCGCTGCATGCACCCGACGCGAGGCAATATCCGCCCATCGGTGTTCCTGCCGGTGGTGAGCAAGCTGGGTCTGGACCTATTGCTGTTTTTCCATGTGTTGAGCGGGGTGATCGCCACCCAGCAGGCGTTGAGCGCACAGGGGGTGAGGCTGCCGATTTCGATCAACGCGTCCGCGGCTACCCTGTCCTCGCCGAATCTGGCGCGCGAGATCACCATGCGCTGGGACAAGACCCAGCTGGAGCGTTCGCTGCTGGTGGTTGAACTGACGGAAAACCTCGAACCGGAAATCGGCCTTGATTTGATGGTGGCGCTGAATCAGCTGCGCGCCAACGGTTTCGGCATCGCCTGCGACGACTACGGCATCGGCATCTCTTCGCTGAAGATGTTGTCCGCCATGCCTTTTTCGTCCCTGAAGCTGGATCAATTGTTCGTCGCCTCGATGCTGGAGAGCTCGCGGCATTATGAAATCGTCCGCTCTTCCATTCTGCTGGGCAGGGAATTGAAGCTGCAGGTGGTGGCCGAGGGCGTGGAGAGCGCCCGTCACATCAAGGTTTTGCGCGAGATGGGCTGCGAGATCGGCCAGGGCTTCGGCCTGTACCGTCCGATGGCGCCGTCGCGCTACATCGAATTGGTGCGCCGGACTCCGAAGGAGTGGGACCTGGCGGGTCCGGACGACTAGGCGCGGGGGCAGGGCGCGCTGGCGGGACAGGGGATGCGGCGGACATGTTCCCGCGGGGCGCGACGGCAAGCCGATTGGCCAACTTTAAATGAGAACGGCATGAGAAAAAGAATATCGCTGATGATTCTGGACGACCATGACGTGGTGAGAGTGGGGCTGGAAGCCTGCCTCAAGCGCTACCCGGAATTCGAGATCATCGGCAGCTTTGCGCACAGCACTCAGTTGCTGGGGGTGTTTCGCAAGCAGCTGCCGGATGTTCTGTTGATGGACTTTTCTCTGGGCAGCAACGAGGTGGACGGTCTGAATCTGATTCAGTCCATCAATGTGCGTTATCCGGAGTGCAAGGTTCTAGTGCTGTCGTCGGTGGATCTGGTGGGCACGATCAACCTGATGCTGCGCGCGGGCGCCAGAGGTTTTTTCAGCAAGTCGCAGCCGGTGGAGGCGCTGGCGGGCGCGATCCACTGCGTTCATGCCGGGAGGGTGTATCTGACCGTCAAGATGATGAGCGAGATGAATCTCCTGCTGTCCAGCGACATCAAGCTGGAGGAAGGGCAGAAGCTGGATCCGTACTCCCGCTTGTCGCCAAGGGAACGCGAGGTGGTGCGCTGCTGCCTGGACGGCATGAGCACCAGCCAGATCGCGGAGAAGTTCTCGCGCAGCATCAAGACGGTCAGCACCCAGAAAAAAGCGGCTTTCCAGAAACTGGGGATCAATACGGACAGGGAACTGTTCTTGTTGAACTCGAAATTGGAGTAGCGGTGCGACTTAGATATTTGAGCTGTTGGGCCGTTCTGTGCGGCGCGCTGTCAGCGTGCGCCGATCAGAGCGGCACTATCCTGTTGAGCCGGGAGGAGGCGGAGTGGGTGCGCAGAAACCCGGTGGTGGACGTGTATGTGCTCCGCTCCAAGCTGGCGCCCAACCGCAAGAACAGCAGCGTGTACTACAAGGGCATAGAGGCGTATTTCCTGCGGCATGTCGGCGAGAAAAGCGGTTTGAGCTTCAATATCGTGCAAGTGCACTCGGCGCAGGATCTGATCGACGCCAGCCGAGACGGGCGAGCCATGATGCTGGCCAGCATCAATCAGGACGCGATCGGCGAATTGAACTTGAACAAGGACTACTACTTCACCCAGCCGTACTCCTCGCAGCCCTTGATGGCGGTCACGCGCCGCAATCATCCGGTGGTGTACGACTACAATAATCTGCATGGGCAGAAGGTCGCCTTCATCTTCAACGACAACTCCCGTTCCTGGCTGCTGGACGACAATGCCAATCTGGCCCTGGTGCCGGTGGAAACGCCGACTCAGGCGCTGCTGGCGATTCGGGAGCAACGCGCGGACATCGGTCTGGTGCCGGAAAACTATGCGCGTTTCCTATTGAATTACCGTTTTCCCGAACTGACCAGCTCCGGCGCGATTCCCGGCTATTACGCGATTTACCGGATGGGAGTCAGCAAGAACCAGCCGCTGCTTTACGACATCCTGGGGCGTTGCCTGGACGATATGTCGGCCGACGACGTCGACGCCGTCCGCTCCGCCTGGGAGGAGCAGGTGGCCGCGCGGCCGTCGGTTTACAGCGTGGTCCGAAGCTATGCCGGCGAGGGCATCGTGTTGGTGCTGCTGTTCTTCGCCATGTTGCTGGCGATGCGCACCACCACCCGGCTGCTGCGCAAGGCGCGGATGGGGGAGGCGGCCAAAAGCGAGTTTCTGGCGGTGGTCAGCCATGAAATCCGCACGCCGATGAACGCCATCATCGCCGCCGGGGAGTTGCTGCAGACCATGCCCTTGGGCGAGAAGCAACGCGAGCTGGTGTTGCAATCCAATCTGGCGGCCAACAGCCTGTTGCAGCTGCTCAACAATATTCTCAACGCCTCGCGGCTGGACGCCGGCCAGGAGGGCCTGGAACCGTCCTTCGTCAATGTCGGCGCCATCCTGGAGGGGCTGGTCAAGTTGTACGCGCTGGCGGCCAAGATGAAAGGGCTGGAGCTGCGTTATGTCTGCGAGTTGCCGGAGCGCGAACTCAGGCTGGACCCTTCGCATCTGCAACGGGTGCTGCACAACCTGATTTCCAATGCGATCAAGTTCACCGACAAGGGCACGGTCACGTTGCAGGCGAAGCTGCGCAGCGGCAAGGCGGGGAGCACGCGCGGCGTTTTGCTGTGCCAGGTGATCGATACCGGCATAGGGGTGCCGCTGGCCGCGCAGAAAACCATTTTCGACGCCTTCGTGCAAGCGGACGCCGTCGCCATCCGCAAGTCAGGCGGCTCCGGGCTGGGGCTGGCCATTTGCAAGCGGCTGGTGGGCTTGATGAAGGGGCGCATCTCGCTGGACAGCGACGGCGTGTCCGGCTCCACCTTCACCATCAGGCTGCCGGTGCTGCTGGGGCGGGCGCTGGAGTGGGAAGCGGAGGAGGAAGCGTTCGATCCGCCGCAGGCGGTGGGACAGGGACAGCTGGTGCTGGTGGTGGAGGACCATCCCGCCAATCAGCTGATGATTTGCGAGCAGCTGCGCCAATTGGGCTGCCGCGCGACGGTGGCCAGCACCGGCATGAGCAGCCTGTCCATTTTGAAGGAGAATCCGGAGATCCGTTTGATCCTGATGGACTGCAGCCTGCCGGACGTCAGCGGCTACGAGGTGGCGTGGCGAATCCGCGCGCGGGAGCGAGAGGAGGGCGACGCCTTGGTGCCCATTGTGGCGATTTCCGCCGCCAATGACGATCTGCACCGGGAAAAATGCATGAACAGCGGCATGAACGGCGTGCTGGTCAAGCCTTTGCGGCTCAGGGACCTGCAGCAGATGCTGTTCATGTGGCTGCCGGAAACGCTGCCCGTCTCCGAGTCCGCCGAACCGTCGCCGCAGGCCGACGGGCTATGGGCGATGTTCATCGAGCATAACGAGCGCGATTACCGCCAGGCGGTGCAGGCGATCCAGCAGACCCATTGGTCCACGGCCAGCCAGCATCTGCACCGGATCTACGGCGCGGCCTTGACCATGGAACAAGGCGAGCTGGCGGAGCTGGCGCGCGAGCTGGAGGGGATGTTGTTGCAGGGCGAAGCGGCAGGCTTGAGCGAGAGTATGGACGCGCTGCGCGCGACGCTGGACCGGTTGGCCGGCCAGACGTCGCCGGCGGAGGAGTGAGGCGGGTCGGCGGCTGGGAGCCCGCGCGCGCCGTTTGTTTGAACGGGGCGCGAGCAGGCTATCAGGCTTGCAGCGCCAGCATGCCGCTGCGGCCGGGGATTTCTCCCATCACCACGCGGCCGGCGGGCAGCGCGGCCACGTCCAGGCTGCTGAACAGCTCGATGCAGCTGCACAGCTGGTAACCCTGGGCTTGCCAGCCCACCAGCAGGTGTTCGAAGGTATAGCCCAGGCGCAGGCCTTCCAGCTCGGCGTGCAGCGTGTACACATGGCCGGTGGCCGGCGCTTCTTCGGTCAGCGCCAGGATATGGTGATGGACGTTGTCGGCGGTGAGGCCGTCCAGACCGATCAACTCGTCCAGCGTCGGCAGCGTGGTGGGCAGTTGCGGCACGCCCAGCGCCTGGCCGGCGGCGTCCACCGGCTGGAAGGGGTGGCTGCCGCGGCCGTCGGACGCGTAAAGCATGCCCAGTTCGCGCTCATAGGCCAGCGCCGCGTCGTTGATCTGCCAGCCGGCCGCGCCGTGGGTGCGCGCCGGCTCGCCGAAGATCTGTTCGAAGCGCTCGGCCGCCTTGCGCATTTCCGCGCGGGTCCAGGCGGCGTCCTTGCCGGCGACGTAGTCCTGCCACTTGATGTGGTCCCAGGTGTGGATGCCGACTTCGAAGCCCTGCGCGCGCACTTCGCGCATCAGTTCCGCTTCGCGCTTGCCGATGTCCGGGCCGGGCAGCACGGTGCCGTACAACAGGGTGCGGATGCCGTAGTGTTCGACCACCGAGGTGCGCGACACCTTGGACAGGAAGCCGGGACGGAACACCCGCTTGATCGCGCGGCCGGTATGGTCCGGCCCCAGGCTGAACAGGAAGGTGGCCTTGGCGTGGTGCTGTTGCAGCATGTGCATCAGCCGCGGCACGCCGTCGCGGGTGCCGCGCCAGGTGTCGACGTCGATTTTAAGGGCGAGTTTTCTCATGGGGGATCTCTGAAACCGGCGCCGGGCTTTCTATCTCGCCTGGCGCCGGGAGCCGCTTACTCGGACAGGTCGCGGCTGGCGGCCACTTGGTCGCGGTAATAGTCGTAAATGCCGCGCAGCGCGTCGGCCATGGTCACGCTCGGCTTCCAGTCCAGGTCCGCCATGGTGTTGGCGATCTTGGGCACGCGGTTCTGCACGTCCTGATAGCCTTTGCCGTAGTAAGCGCCGGAGGTGGTTTCCTCGATCTTCACCTTGTCGGCGTTGAGCTGGTATTCCGGGTAGACGCGGGCCAGGTCCAGCATCATCGCGGACAGCTCGCGGATGGAGTAGTTGTTGGTCGGGTTGCCGATATTGTAGATCTGGCCGGAAGCCTTGCCGTCCTGGTTTTCGATGATCTTCATCAGCGCGCTGATGCCGTCGTCCACATAGGTGAAGGCGCGTTTCTGATGGCCGCCGTCCACCAGCTTGATGGTCTCGCCGCGCACGATGTGGCCCAGGAACTGGGTGATCACGCGGCTGGAGCCTTCCTTGGGCGTGTTGATGTTGTCCAGGCCGCCGCCGATCCAGTTGAACGGGCGGAACAGGGTGTAGTTCAGGCCTTCCTGCATGCCGTAGGCGTGGATCACGCGGTCCATCAGCTGCTTGGAGCAGGAGTAGATCCAGCGCGGCTTGTTGATCGGGCCGCAGATCAGCTCGGAATTCTCCGGGTCGAACTCTTCGTCGTGGCACATGCCGTAGACTTCCGAGGTGGACGGGAACACCAGGTGTTTCTTGTACTGCACGCACTGGCGCACGATGGGCAGGTTGGCCTCGAAGTCCAGTTCGAACACGCGCAGCGGATTGTTCACATAGGTGGACGGAGTGGCGATGGCCACCAGCGGCAGCACCACGTCGCACTTCTTCACGTGATACTCGATCCATTCCTTGTTGATGGTGATGTCGCCTTCGAAGAAGTGGAAGCGCGGATGGTCTTTCCACTCGGCCACGCGGTCATCGTGCATGTCCATGCCGTAGATGTGCCAGTCGGTGGTTTCGATGATGCGTTTGGTCAGGTGGTGGCCGATGAAGCCGTTGACGCCGAGGATCAGTACTTTTTTCATTGAGATTTCCTTCGTCGCTCCCACTGAGGGGGCTGTGATTTGCATGTGTATTCCGTGAGTCCGTCGCTTCAAGCCAGCGTCAGCGTCGTTGTCGGCGCCAGTGCCGCGCCGTCCAGCGTGGCGGACAGAACCTTCAGGCGGCCGCCGTCCACGGCGTCCAGCCACAGCGCGCCGTTTTCTGAGTGTAGCCGGGCCGCTTGCAATTGCAGGCCGTGAGCGCCGGCGCGCAGCGTTTTCCAGATCACCAGCCGGCCGCTTTCGGTGTCGGCGAAGGCGCCCGGGAAGGGGTGGCTCAGCGCGCGCACGAAGTTGTGCAGCGCGTCGGCGCCGGCCTGCGGGTCGATGCGGCCGTCTTCCGGCTTGCGGCCGCCGAAGTAGCCGCCCTGGCTCAAGTCCTGCTGGCGGAGTTCGGCCTTGTCGGCCAGTAGCGCCGGCAGGCTGCGGGCCAGCACCATTTCCGCGGCCACGGTGACCTTGGCGAACACTTCGTCGGCGTTGTCGTCCGGCAGGATGGGCACCGCCATCTGGTCGACGACGGGACCGTTGTCCGGCTTGACGTTCATCACGTGCAGGGTGGCGCCGGTTTCGGTTTCGCCGTGGATGATGGCCCAGTTGATCGGCACCCGGCCGCGGTATTTGGGCAGCAGCGAGCCGTGCATATTGAAGGCGCCGCGCGCCGCGCACTCCAGCAGCGGGGCTTTCAGCATGTGGCGGTAATAGAAGGAGAACAGGAAGTCCGGCCGCGCCGCTTGCACCTGGGCCAGCACTTCCGGCGTGTTCGGCTCGTCCGGGGTGATCACCGGGATGCTGTAGTCGCGGGCGACTTGCTCCACGCTGGCGAACCAGATGTTCTCCTTGGGGTTGTCGCGGTGGGTGACCACCAGCGCTACCTCCACGCCGCCGCCGATCAGCGCCTTCAGGCAGCGCACGCCGACATTGTGATACGCGAAGACCACGGCTTTCATGGCTTGTCCTTTTGCTCCAGCACCGCGCCGATCACATAGCGCGGCCGGTCCCGCACTTCCTGATAGATGCGGCCTATGTATTCGCCGAGCAGGCCGATGCCGAACAGCGCGATGCCGATCAGCAGGAAGGCGATGGCGAACAGGGTGAACAGTCCGCCCACTTCCGGGCCGACGATGAGGCGGCGCAGCACCAGGTAGACCACCAGCACGCCGGAGCCGGCGGAAACCAGCATGCCCAGCAGCGAGAACAGCTGCAGCGGCACGATGGAGAAGCCGGTCATCAGATCGAAGTTCAGCCGGATCAGGCTGTACAGCGAATACTTGGATTCGCCGGCGAAGCGCTCTTCATGGCCGACGGTGACCTCGGTCGGGTTCTGCGCGAACTGGTAGGCCAGCGCCGGAATGAAGGTGTGCAGCTCGTTGCACTGGTTGATGGTGTCGATGATGCGGCGGCTGTAGGCGCGCATCATGCAGCCCTGGTCGGTCATCTTGATGCGGGTCAGCTTTTCGCGCAGGTGGTTCATCGCGCGGCTGGCCAGGTGACGCCACAGGCTGTCGTTGCGCTGGCGGCGGATGGAGCCGACGTAGTCGTGGCCCTTGTCCATTTCCGCCAACAGCAGCTTGATGTCCTCCGGCGGGTTCTGCAGGTCGGCGTCCAGCGTCACCACGCGCTCGCCGCGGCTGTATTCGAAGCCGGCCAGGATGGCGCGGTGCTGGCCGAAGTTGCCGTTGAACAGCACCACCCGGGTCACGTCCGGACGCAGGTCGAACTGCGCGGCGAGCATGGCCGGGCTTCTGTCGCGGCTGCCGTCGTTGACGAAGACGATTTCATAACGCACGCCCAGCGCGTCCAGCGCCGGGTAGAGGCGGTCGAACAGCGCCGGCAGCACGTCCTGCTCGTTGTACACCGGGATGACTACGGAAAGATCGATTACGCTTTTCATGATGTTTTATACGCTCAGCACGGGCTTCAGCACGCCGCTCACGGCGGCGCACACGCGCTCCACGTCCGCGTCGGCCATGGCCGGGAACAGCGGCAGGGTGACGGTGCGGCGGCCGATGTCTTCCGCCACCGGGAAATCGCCCGGCTGGAAGCCCATCTCGCGGAACAGGGTGAACAAATGCATGGCGGGGTAATGCACGCCCACGCCTATGCCCAAGTCTTTCATGCGGGCGATGAATGCGCCGCGGTCCATGCTCATCCGATCCAGCGGCAGCAGCGGCTGGAACATATGCCAATTGCTCTGGGCCATGTCTTCCAGCGGCAGCTCGCAGGCCAGCTCGCGGTCGAAATGGCGGAAATACAGCGCGGCCAGTTCGCGGCGGCGGGCGTTGAAGCCCTCCAGCCGCGGCAGCTGGCCCAGGCCGATGGCGGCGGCGATGTCGGTCATATTGGCCTTGCCGCCCAGCACGTCCACGTCCATGCCGCCGTCGGCGTGGCGGGTCACGCCCTGCAGCCGCAGCTTCTCGAACAGGCGCGCCTCGTCCTCGTCGTTCAGCACCAGGCAGCCGCCTTCGCCGCTGGTCATGTTCTTGTTGGCGTGGAAGCTGAACGAGACCAGGTCGCCGAAGCTGCCGATGCGGCGGCCGCGCCAATTGGCGCCCATGGACTGGGCGGCGTCCTCGATCACGCGCAGCCGATGGCGCTTGGCGATGTCGTACAGGCGATCGCGATCCACCGGCAGGCCGGCCAGGTCCACCGGGATGATGGCGCGGGTGCGCGGCGTGATCGCCCGCTCCGCCAGGTCCAGGTCGATGTTGCGGCTGGCGCGGTCGGCGTCGACGAACACCGGCTTGGCGCCCACTTTCAGAATCACGTTGGCGGTGGCCACCCAGCTCAGCGGGCAGGTGATCACCTCGTCGCCGGGGCCTACGCCGGCCAGCTGCAAGGCCATTTCCAGCGCGGCGGTGGCGGAGGCCACCACCCGCACCGGACGGCCGCCGACATGGGCGGACAGCTCGGCTTCCAGTTGCCGGGATTTGGGTCCGGTGGTGATCCAGCCGGAGCGCAGCACCTCGCCGACGGCGGCGATGGTGGCTTCGTCGATGTCCGGGCGGGTGAAGGGCAGGAAATCCATGAGAGCCTTTCTGACGTTAGCTGCGGGCGACCAGCACCACGCCGATGATGATGACGCCGATGCCGATCAGCTTCTGCGCGCTCAGCGCTTCGCCGAACAGCCAGTAGGCCAGCAGCGCGTTGACCACGTAGCCGATGGACAGCATAGGGTAGGCGATGCTGACTTCCACCCGCGACAGCGCCATGATCCACACCACCACGCTGACCGCGTAGCAGGACAGGCCGCCGACGATGGGCAGATTGGTGGCCAGCGACCAGCCTATCGGCAGCACGTTGGAGGCGGAAAAGTCAAAGTGGCCGATCTGGCGCACGCCGGCTTTCAAGCATAGCTGGGCGGCGGCGTTGAGCAGCACGCCGAGCAGAATCAGGCCGAATTCGATCAACTTCATAGTAGACGGGGTCCAAAGGTTGGCGGTTTCACGGCTTGGCCACCACCAGGCGGCGCGGATCTTGGTAGACCACCCGCATCGGCAGGCCCTGGGCCAGCAGTTCCTGATAGGTGGCGGGATCGGTCATCGCCAGCGCGCGCGGGGCGGCGTTCCAGGCGGCGACGAACTGTTCCAGCCGCGGCATCCAGCGTTGCGGCTCCTGGCCCTCGCCGAACTCAAACTCGTCGACGAACTGCACCAGGGTGACCGGGCGGCCCAGATAGAAGGGGAAAGTCTGATCGTAATAACGGACCGAGAACACCGGGACGTCGGCGCTCAGATAAGGCTGGATCTGGCGCACGATCTCCTTGCTGCCCTTCAGCCGGCCGTAGCTGTCGTGACCGGCGGCGGCGACGCTGACGGCGAGCAGGCTGCCGAAGGCCAGCCAGCACAGCGCGGCCAGTTTGCGCTCGCGGCCCAGCAAGCGCCAGGCGACGGCGGCGCAGACCAGGAACAGCAGCGCGGCGGCGGCGACGAAATGGGCGAAGCCGTGCAGCACGTCGAGCGGGATGTCTTCGGACGCGAAGCGGTCGACGAAGGGATAGAGGGCCAGCGCGGCCAGCCACAGCAGCAGCGCCGGCAGCAAATGCTTCTTCAGCGCGGCGGCCGGCATCCGCTGCAGCGTAGGCGCCAACAGCAGCGCCAGCGCCGGGAACAGCGGCAGGATGTAGGACGGCAGCTTGGAGCTGGACTTGCTGAAAAAGGCGAAGATGAAGACCGACCAGATCAGCAGCAGGCGGCCGGCGCGCAGCCGCGCGCCCGGCTCGCGCCAGCCGTCGCGGCACAGCGCCGGCAACAGGCTGGTCCAGGGCAGCAGGCCCAGCAGCAGATAGGGCACGAAATACCACGGCGCGCCGGTGCGCTTGTGCTCGGTGGTGAGGAAGCGCTCCAGATGCTCGCGGATGAAGAAGAAATGGGCGAAGTCGGGGTTGCGCTGCGACACCAGGATGAACCAGGGCGCGGTCAGCAGCAGGAACAGGGCCAGGCCGCTCAGCCAGTGCATGCGCTTCCAGAAGCCCCATTGCCAGTTGAGCAGGCTGTACAGCACCAGAGTGGCGCCGGGAATCAGCAGGCCGATCAGGCCCTTGCTCAGCGTGGCGGCGGCCATCGCCGCCCAGGTCAGCCACATCCAGTTGCGTGTTTCGCGCGGGCCGGCGTCGTCGCGCTGGGCCAGCAGGAAGCCGCACAGCGCCACGGTCAGGAAGAAACTGACCCCCATGTCCAGCGACAGGAAATGGCTGTTGGCGACGATCCAGGCGCAGCTGCCCGCGGCCAGCGCCGCGTAGCGGCCGGCGTCCACGCCCCACAGCCGGCGCGCGGTGAAGCCGCACATCGCCACGCTCAGGAAGCCGGTCAGGCCCGGCCAAAAGCGGGCGGCGAATTCGTTGACGCCGAAGGCGGCGAAGCTCAGCGCGCCCATCCAGTATTGCAGCGCCGGTTTTTCGAAATACAGCAGGCCGTTGAGCCGCGGCGTGATCCAGTCGCCGCTGTGCAGCATGAACAGCGACAGCGTCGCGTAGCGGCCTTCGTCGGCGTGAATCAGCCCGCGGTAGCCGAGGGAGCCGAACCAGACGACGGCGAACAGCAGCCACAGCGCCGGCTCCAGCCAGGGACGGGCGGCGCGGCCGGAAAACCCGGCCGAGAAATGGGGTTGATTCATGCGGAACGGATAGTCGTTGGATTATTATGGACAGCTGCGCAAGGATACCCGATTTCGCCGTCCTTGTGATTGGCTAAACTCATGCGCGGGCTGGAAAAAACGGCTCAGGCCAGCCAGTCGCGCGGGGCCAGGAAGCGCTCGGTCAGCGCCGCTTCGGGGCTGCCTGGCTCAGGCTGGTAATCGTATTCCCAGCGCGCCAGCGGCGGCATCGACATCAGGATGGATTCGGTGCGTCCTCCGGATTGCAGACCGAACAGGGTGCCGCGGTCCCAGACCAGGTTGAATTCGACGTAGCGGCCGCGGCGGTAAAGCTGGAACTGCCGCTCGCGCTGGCCCCAGCTGTCGCCCTTGCGGCGCTGGACGATGGGCAGGTAGGCGTCGGTGAAGCCATCGCCCACCGCCTGCATGAAGCGGAAACAGGAGTCGAAGCCCCAGGCGTTCAGATCGTCGAAGAACAGGCCGCCGACGCCGCGCGCCTCCTGGCGGTGCTTCAGGAAGAAATACTCGTCGCACCAGCGCTTGTAGTCCGGGTACACCTGTTCGCCGAACGGCCGGCACAAGTCGCGGGCCACGCTGTGCCAGTGCACCACGTCGGCCTCCACCGGGTAGAACGGAGTCAGGTCGAAGCCGCCGCCGAACCACCATACCGGCGCCTCGCCGTCCTTCTCCGCGATGAAGAAGCGGACATTGGCGTGGCTAGTGGGGATGTGCGGGTTTTCCGGGTGGATCACCAGAGACACGCCCATGGCCTGGAAACCGCGGCCGGCCAGCTCCGGCCGGTGGGCGGTGGCGGAGGCGGGCAGCGCGTCGCCGTAGACGTGGGAGAAGTTGACCCCAGCCTGCTCGAACAGCGCGCCCTTGGCCAGAACCCGGCTGCGCCCGCCGCCGCCGCCCGGCCGCTGCCAGGCGTCCTCGACGAATTGAGCGCCGCCGTCGGCCTGCTCCAGCGCCGCACAGATGCGGTCTTGCAGGTCCAAGAGGAAGGCTTTGACATCATTGACGCGCGGCTGGCTCATCGCAGTATCCTGAAGGCTTGAAATGGGCTGCATTGTAGCAGACGGGGCGGCGCGCGAAGGCGCGCGCGGCCTGAGCCTTGAACAGGGGAGACTCGCATCGTGATTGATCTGTATACCTGGGGCACGCCCAATGGGCGCAAGATTTCCATCATGTTGGAAGAACTGGAGCTGCCTTACGCCGTGCACGCGGTGGATATCGGCAAGGGCGAGCAGTTCGCCGAATCCTTCTTGGCCATCAGCCCCAACAACAAGATTCCGGCCATCGTCGACAGCGACGGGCCGGAGGGACGGCCGCTGGCGATGTTCGAGTCCGGCGCCATTCTGCAATACCTGGCGGAAAAGCACGGCCGCCTGCTGCCGGCGGCGGGCGCGGCGCGTTACGAGGCGTTGCAATGGCTGATGTTCCAGATGGGCGGCTTCGGGCCGATGCTGGGGCAGGCCCACCATTTCCTGCGCTACGCGCCGGAAGCGCTGCCTTACGCGCAAAAGCGCTACCACGACGAAGCCTTGAGGTTGTACGGCGTGTTGGACCGGCAACTGGAGGGCAGGGATTACGTTGCCGGCGAGTACGGCGTCGCCGACATCGCGCTGTATCCGTGGGCGGCGCGACATGATTGGCATCAGGTGGATCTGGCGGCGTTTCCGCGGGTGAGCGGCTGGTTCCAACGCGTCGGCGAGCGGCCGGCGGTGCGGCGCGGCATGGCGGTGCCGGCGGCCTGAAACGCAAAACCAGCCGCGGGCGCAGGGGCCGCGGCTGGCGATGGGAGGTAGCGGCAAGGCTAAGTTTAGAAGTGGTAGCTGATGCCGGCCTTCAGCACGCTGGTGCCGGAAGTCTTTACCACGCTTTTGCCCGCCATCTGGAAGTCATTGCCGCCGATGTATTCGTATTCGCCACGCAAGGACAGGTTTTTGTGCAGCTGATACTGCGCGCCGAAACCAAGACCCAGGCGGGTGTCGTTGAAAGTTTGGTTGGCAACTTGGTCGATCTTGAGCTTGGTATGGACGTTGTTCAGGCTCGCCTTGCCGAAAACTTCCAAATCCTGGGTCACCGGCAAGATGCCCAACACGGCGATGCGTTCGGCCTTGGTGGCGACGGAGCCGTTGCCGGTGCGGCCGTTGAAGGTGCCGTTGGCCGTGGATTTGCCGAAGTCGGCGTAGGACAGTTCGGTGGCTAGGTACTGGTTGAAGCGGTAACCGGCGCCCAGTTCCCATACCGTGCCGGCGGCCTTGGCGTCTTTCAGGATGATGTTGCGGTTGCCGGATTCCGGCTTGGAGAAGTTGTAGCCGGTGTTGCCGAACACGTAGAAGCCCGGGTCGGCGGCGTGGGCGGACAGAGCTGCCAGGCTCATCACGGAAGCGGTAATCAGTTTTTTCATTTTTGCGACTGTTTGCTTTGTTGGTAACGACGATATTGTGCGAATGAGAAGCAAATCAGTCTGTTGAGCTTGTAAGCGCTCTTTGTGTGAGGGATGGAGGGCTTGTGTAACGATGTGTAACAAGGCGGGGCGGGCGGATGAAAGAAAAGATGCCCGCCGAAGCCGGCGGGCACGCAAAGTCACACAAAGGGAAAAGAGAACGGAACCGTTGCAAGACCGGCGGGGGCGCCGATCCGGCTCGTGCAAACAGTTTGCTTCAGCCAGACCTTGTCTTCCATTGTCGCTGTGTTCTGGCTTGGTGACGGTTGGTGACGGGGCGGCGCGGAAGTTTGCGCAGCTGTTAAATTCAATGTTCGGTTGTGATTGCTTGCAACTTTAATTGGAGGGGCGTGGAGCAGGTGCCTTGGGCGCAGGCAAGAAAAAAGGCAAGCGGGAAGCTTGCCTTGATTGCAGCGGCGCGGCGTTCAGGCGGCGGCGAACAGGGCCCAGCCGTTTTGTTCGGCGGCGGCGGCCGACGCTTGGGCGCGGTGGTTGAAAAACTTCAGGCTGCGCTTGAGCACTTCGCCGCGTTCATTGTCCACCATCACCATGTGGTAGCTGTTGGACAGCGGCATGAAGTCCACGCTGCCGCCCAGATAGCGCTGCAAGTAGCGGGCCGAGCGCGGGCTGGTGATGTCGTCCTCGTCGGCGTGGACGATCAGCGTCGGGCACGTGATCTGTTCCAGCCGCGGCATCAGCTGGCGGCGCAGCCCGTCCACCTGGCGGATGCAGGCCAGCGGGATGTAGGCGTAGTGGAAGCGCTCGCCGCGCTCGAAGCGTTGCTGGATCGCCTTGCGGATGCGGGCGTTCTTGATGCCGAAGGGTTCGACCTCCGGCACGCGCATTTTCTTGGCCAGCCCGGGAATGCGGTAGACGATGTGGCGCGCCCAGGTCAGTTTGGGCAGGCTCCAGCCGTCCAGGAACAGCGGCGGCGCGTACAGCGCGAGGCCGTCCTTGTGATTTTCCAGCCGCGCCACTTCCAGCGCCACCAGGCCGCCCAGGCAGACGCCGGCCAGGTGCACCACCTTGTGGCGCGTCTTCAGTTCCAGGTATTCCTTGCGTATGGTTTCCACCCAGTCCTGCCAGCGAACGGACAGCAGATCTTCCGGCTCGCCGCCATGTCCCGGCAGCAAGGGGGTGTGCGTGACGATGTCCGCCTCCTCCAGCGTGCGTCCGAGAGCGCCAAGATCATATGCGCTGCCGCCGAGACCGTGAACCAGCAGGGCGGCCGGTCGTGAAGAAACCATGGGAAATACCCGATCCAAGTTGAGATGCTGGCATTATCCCGCCGGCCCGGATCAGGGTCTGTTGGCTTCCTGTCCCCGCTTTGTGACGGCGCGTGACCCCATTCAGATTGCTTAACACACTGCGGCTTTACTTTTCTCCGCGTTTCATTGCTGAGGCTGCATGATGCGCAGGGTGAAGCGCGCGCCGCCCAGCTCGCTGGCGCCGACGCTGGCCTGGCCGCCGTGGTGCTCGGTGATCAGCTTGACGAAGGACAGCCCCAGGCCGTAGCCGCCGGTGGCGCGGTCGCGGCTGCGGTCCAAGCGCAGGAAGGGTTCGAACACCTTGTCGCGCTCGGCCTCGGGGATGCCGCAGCCGTCGTCGTCGACATGGATCAGCAACTGGCCGGCGGCGTTGTGGCACACCGTCAGCCGAACTTGGGCGTTGGCGTATTTGAAGGCGTTGAGCAAGAGGTTGCGGCTGGCCACGTACATCAGTTTGCGGTCGAAAGCGCCGTTGCCCAGCGCGCAGTCCAGCTCCAGCGCGACGCCGGACGGCTTCAGCGGCGTGACCAGATCGATCAGATCGTCGAACCAGTCGTACAGGTCCACGGTTTCCCAGTGCAGCGGCACCTCGTTGCGGTTGAGCTTGGCGAACTCCATGCTGGTGTTGAACAGCTCTTCCAGCTCCTGCATATCGCGCTCCATGCCTTCGCGGTAACGCCGCCATTCCTGCTCGTCCTCTTCTTCCTCCAGCATGGTCAGACCGAAGCGCAGCCGCGCGATCGGGGTGCGTATCTCGTGGGCGATGGCGTGCGACAAGGCCTGGCGGGTCTCCATCTGCCGCTCCAGCCGCGCGGCCATGCTGTTGAAGGCCAGGGACAGGGGAGCCAGCAGCCGGCTCTTCGAGGGCTGGGCGCGGGCGCTGAAGTCGCCGTCGGCGAACACCTCCGCCTTGCGGCGGACTTCCAGCAAGTCCTTCCACAGCGGGCGCAGGCTGAAATAGATCAGGGTGCCCAGCGTGGAGCCGGTCAGCAGAATCCACAGCAGCAGGATTTCCATGTCCTCGCTGATCCAACTGCTGTTGCTGGCCGGCGCCTCCAGGGGGCCCAGCAGCAGCAGGCGCGGATCATGGGGCAGCGGCACGTAAAGCAGCTGGCTGTCGAAGTCCAGATAGGGGCGGCCGCCCAGCAGCGCGGCGTGGCCCTCCGGCTCGAAATCGTCGGGGGGGTGGGCGATCAGTCTGACCGGGTAACTGAAGGCGCGAGCGATCTCGGCCAGCTTGCCGTCCCAGTCCTTGTGCGGGGCTTGGGCCAGCTGCTGGCGGATCAGCGTCACGGTGCCGTTCATGAACTGCAGCTTGCCGTCGCGGTCGCTGTTTTCGTACAGCTTGGTGACCAAGAAGCCGAAGCCGATGATGATGATCAGTTCCACCAGCATGGTGGCGAAGAAGTAGCGGGCAAACAGGGTGCCCAGCGACGGCTTGAGCCAGCCGCGCAGACGACGGGTGCTCATTGCTTATTCCCAGTCGCTGCGCGAGAACAGATAGCCTTTGCCGCGCACGGTCTTGATCCGGGCCGGCGCGTCGGGATTGTCGCCCAGTTTGCGGCGCAGCCGCGAAATGCGCGCGTCGATGGAGCGGTCCAGCCCGTCGAAGCCGATGCCGCGCAACTCGCTCATGATGTCGTCGCGCGACAGCACCTGGCCGGCGTGGGAGGACAGCAGCCACAGCAGGTCGAATTCGGCGGTGGTCAGATCGATCAGCTCCCCGTTCAGCGTGGCTTCGCGCGTGGCCTGGCTGATGCAGAACTGGCCGAAAGTGAAGCTGTCTTCGTCGGCGGCCTCGCCGTCGGCCTGCGCGCCGGGTCCGCCGCGGCGCAGCAGCGCGCGCACCCGCGCCAGCAGGCGGCGCGGCTCCACCGGCTTGGCCAGGTAGTCGTCGGCGCCCAGTTCCAGGCCCAGGATTTCGTCCACGTCCTCGTCGCGCGCGGTCATGATCAGCACCCGGCCGTTATAACGCGGGCGGATTTCGCGGCAGACGTCGAAGCCTTCCTTGCCCGGCAGCATGATGTCCAGGATCACCAGGTCCGGCTTTTCTTCCAGGATGATGGCCGGCGCGGTGTCGCCGCGGCCGTGCTGGGAGATGCGATAGCCGTGCTTGCTCAGATAAGCGCCTATCAATTCGGCTAGTCTCACGTCATCTTCGACGATGAGAATATGGGGGGTATCGCTTGGCATGTGTTCGAGAGGATTTGTTGCCTTGAATTTTAAAATACTAGCACGCAGCGATCCGAAGCGACTTTAGCATTATCGTGACTGCTATTCGTCATAAAGCATTGATAGCTTTTACAAATTAAAGAGCTTGCTTGATTTTCCAGCGCTATCAATCCAGAATCGGTCAGGCAAAAAAAGCCGGCCGTGGCCGCTGTCGTCGCCAGGGACCGGGGAATTAAAACGGGATAAAAGAGAATAGGAACTTGCCATATGCAACAGATAAGAGAATGGGCCGTGTGGCTGGCCGTCGCCCTGGCCGGCGCGGCGGCCTTCGCCGTCGTGGCCCTCAATCGCGGCGAACCGGTCAACGCGGTCTGGCTGATCGTGGCGGCGGTGTCGGTCTACTCCATCGCCTATCGTTTTTACGGCCGCTTCATCGCTCACAAAGTGCTGGAACTGGACGCCCGCCGTCTGACCCCGGCGGAAAAATACAATGACGGCCTGGACTACGTGCCCACCAATAAATGGGTGCTGTTCGGCCACCACTTCGCCGCCATCGCCGGCGCTGGGCCGTTGGTGGGGCCGGTGCTGGCCGCGCAGATGGGCTATCTGCCGGGCACGCTGTGGATTCTGGTCGGCGT
Organism: Chromobacterium alkanivorans; assembly: GCF_016937655.1. Classification (GTDB taxonomy): domain Bacteria; phylum Pseudomonadota; class Gammaproteobacteria; order Burkholderiales; family Chromobacteriaceae; genus Chromobacterium; species Chromobacterium alkanivorans. The sequence continues at coordinate 336,731 of NZ_JAFHKL010000001.1, forward strand.
GATGCTGGCCGGCGCGGTGCAGGACTTCCTGATTCTGTTCCTGTCGGTGCGCCGCGACGGCAAATCGCTGGGAGAGATCATCCGCACCGAACTGGGCGCCATCCCCGGCGTCATCGCCTCCATCGGCATCCTGATGATCATGGTCATCCTGCTGGCCGTGCTGGCCCTGGTGGTGGTCAAGGCGCTGACCGGCAGCCCGTGGGGCACCTTCACCATCGCCGCGACGATACCGATCGCGCTGTTCATGGGCGTTTACACCCGCTACATCCGTCCGGGCAAGATCGGCGAGATTTCGGTCATCGGCTTCATCCTGCTGATGCTGGCCATCGTTTACGGCGGCGACATCGCCAAGAACGAAACCCTGGCGCCGCTGTTCACCCTGAGCGGCACCACGCTGGCCTGGACCCTGATCGGCTACGGTTTCGTCGCCTCGGTGCTGCCGGTATGGCTGTTGCTGGCGCCGCGCGACTATCTGTCCACCTTCCTGAAAATCGGCACCATCGTCGGCCTGGCCATCGGCATCATGATCGTGGCGCCCAATATGCACATGCCGGCGGTGACCAAATTCATCGACGGCAGCGGCCCGGTGTTCGCCGGCAACCTGTTCCCCTTCCTGTTCATCACCATCGCCTGCGGCGCGGTGTCCGGCTTCCACGCCTTGGTAGCTTCCGGCACCACGCCCAAGATGTTGGAGAACGAAACCCACGCGCGGATGATAGGCTACGGCTCCATGTTGATGGAAAGCTTCGTCGCCATCATGGCGCTGATCGCCGCCTGCGTGCTGGACCCGGGCGTCTACTTCGCGATGAACAGCCCGGCGGCGGTGATAGGCAAGACCGCGGAGGAGGCCGCCCAGGTGATTTCCAGCTGGGGCTTCGTCATCACGCCGGACATGCTGACCCAGATGGCCAAGGACGTGGGCGAGAGCACCATCCTGTCGCGCGCCGGCGGCGCGCCGACGCTGGCGGTGGGCATGGCGCACATTCTGTCCAATGTGATCGGCGGGCCGGCGATGATGGCCTTCTGGTATCACTTCGCCATTCTGTTCGAAGCCCTGTTCATCCTGACCACCATAGACGCCGGCACCCGCGTGCTGCGCTTCATGATCCAGGACCTGCTGGGCCTGGTGGTCAAGCCTATGGCCAACACCGAGTCCTGGGCCGCCAACCTGATCGCCACCGGTCTAGCGGTGACCGGCTGGGGCTACTTCCTGTACCAGGGCGTGGTGGATCCGCTGGGCGGCATCAACACCTTGTGGCCGCTGTTCGGCATCGCCAACCAGATGCTGGCCGGCATCGCGCTGATCCTGGCCACCGCGGTGCTGATCAAGATGCAGAAAACCCGCTACATCTGGGTCACCGCCGTGCCCACGCTGTGGCTGCTGGTGGTGACGCTGACCGCCGGCTGGCAGAAGCTGTTCCACGCCAGCCCCAAGATCAGCTTCCTGGCCCACGCCGACAAGTTCTCCGCCGCCGCCGCCAAGGGCGAGGTGCTGGCGCCGGCCAAGAATATGGCGCAAATGCACCAGATCATCTTCAATGACTATGTGGACGCCACCTTGACCGCGCTGTTCATGGCGGTGGTGATCGCCATGCTGGTGTTTGCGTTGAACGTGATGCGCAAGTCGCTGGCGGTGAGGTGGTCCACCGCCAAAGAAGTGCCGGCGGTGTTCCGGGAGGAGGGCGCGTGATGAGCAAGCTGTGGCAGCAATGGGCGAAGACCGCCCGGCTGATGGTGGGGGTCAAGGATTACGACGCCTACGTCGCCAGCCGCCGCCGTTTCGATCCCAAGGCGGAGGTGATGAGCCGGGAGGCTTTTTTCCGCCGCTGTCAGGACGAACGCTATGGCGGCAAGAGCATGAAGAAGTGTCCGTGCTGATTCCTGACGGCTGGTCATAGTCAGACGCCCGGCTTGGCCGGGCGTTTTTCATTGCATGCGTGGGTTTGTTCCGTGGGAATTGCGGTTTTAACGTTTTGGCATTTTTTTGCGGATTTTAAATCCAAATTGGCTTGAGTTTTAGCCGTGAGTTATGCTGAACGCCCTTTCCACTAGCCCGGCTGCGTATGCGAAATGCGCGCCGTTGATGGACGATATGAGCGATTCCACGTTTGCAAGCCCGATTCTTGACCGCCTGTTGGAGGGCGGAGTGATTGACAAGGCGATTTACGAGGCTGCGCGCGACAAACTGCGCGAGCAGGGCGCGGAGCCCTTCTCCACCTTGGGGGGAGGCCTGGACTGGTTGGAAGAGGAGGAAGTGCTGAGCTTTGAGCAGATGGTTGAGATCGAAGCCAAGGCGGATGCGGATGAAGGCTTTGCTTCCAATGCGGTGCGCAGGCAGGCGCTGGACGAGTACAGCCAGGATCTGGAACTGGAATTGGCCCTGCTCCAGCGGCAAAAGGCGACTCCATGGCGCGAAAAGTTGGCTTGGGGGCTGGGCGGCGCGGCGCTGCTCGGGGCGGCCGGCTGGTATTTCCTGACTCCGCCGCTGGTGCCGAGATGCGAGGCATCCGTAGTGAAGAAAAGCATACACGCCTCTTTGTGGTCGGCGCAGGCGCACCAGATGTCGCGCAAGCCCAGCGCGAGCGCTTCGGAAGCGGGCAATTTGCGGAACCTCAAGCTGGAACAGGTCAAAGAGCTTGGCTACATCGAAGCAGAGCGTGCCCGCGGTTGTGTAGCTATGCTGGTCGTGGATGAGGAGCGCACGCCCATCGCCTACGAGGTGAAGGGGAAGGGCGACGATATCTACGTAATGGGGAGCGACGAGCGTTTGCTGCGTACACGTTACGCTCAGTTGGACTCGGATGGCGCGCTGCCGGAACTAGGCAAGCCTTTGGGACGAGAGGGCATGAGGCAGGCGCTGCAACAAGGCGTGATTGACTTTAGCAAGCTGGGCGGGTCGGTTGCCGACGCTTTGGCCCGCATGCAAGGCGAGGTGGGCCGGCCGGAGTCAGCTCTCGGCGAAGTGCTGCCCTTGAACGACTGTACACAAGGAACGGGCGGTGTTTGGCGTTGCAAGCTGATGCTTCAGTATCGCGACTCGTTCATGATCGCGATCGGCAAGGAGAACCGCTTGCTGCTGGAGGGTGAGTTCAGCTTTGTCCAAGATGGCAAGGACTGGCGCCCGGCGGATAATTTCAAGAAGCAGTTCGCCACGGCCTTGGTGCAAAGCCGACTGATGGTTATGAAGGGGCTGTCGCGCGAGCAGGTTTCCGGAATGACGATAGGGGAGCCCAAAGGCAGCTGAAGAGGAGCAAGGCAGTGGCATGTGCACGGTGCAAAACCACCGCTACCGCCCGAGCGCAAGCCGGGCGGTTTTGTTTGGATTGGAGCCTGGCGCCGACCACGATGTCTTTGTTCTACCTTATGTCATGTTGCAAAATGGCGTCATTTTCAACAGCGCTTGGAGAAACTGTGTCAGAACCTTCCGCTCACGCTGCCTACAGCGATAAATGGCAGAGGCGATTCGCCTTCTTCGATCAGCACGGCGCGCCGAACAGCGCCAGTTACAAGGAAGCCTTCAAGGCTTTGTCGTTTGGCGACCGCCTTAAGGTGCAGATGAATTTCATCGCCTTTTTCTTCTGGCCAATCTATTACCTGGTGCTTGGCTTGTGGAAAAACATGTTGTCCTTATTGGGCGTGGCGCTGCTGATCAACTTGGTCCTGGTCTTGCTGGAGGTGCCGGAATCGATCACCCGGGGACTTGGCTTTGGCTTTAGCGCCTTGGCCGGCATGTCGGTGAACTATCTGTATTACCAAAAGAAGGTCAAAGGCTATAAGGGCTGGAATCCCTTCCGTGGCTTGTTCTAAGCCATGACGGCAATTCAGTGAAAAACCGCCTGGGCGCAAACCAGGCGGTTTTGTTTTGGGCTAAGCGGCGTTTAATGCAGCAAATGACTGACGCCGAAGTTGATCAGGCCGCCGCCGACGATCAGCCAGCCAAACAGGATGGAGGCCAGCAACATCGGTTTGGCGCCGGCCTGGCGAATGGCGGAGAAGTGGGTGGTGATGCCCAGCGCGCCCATCGCGGCGGCCAGCAGCAGGTTGTCCAGCGAGACGATGGCGCTGACCCACGCGGCCGGCAGCAGGTTGAAGGAGTTGAAGGCGGCCACGGCCAGGAAGGCGACGGCGAACCAGGGGATGGCGATGCGGCCCTTCTGTTGACGGCTGCCGTGCGGTTTGGCGGCCAACCAGCTGGACAGCGCGATCAGGAACGGCGCCAGCATCATCACGCGTATCATCTTGGTGATCACCGCGGTGGTCATCGCCGCTTCGCTGACCGATTTGCCGGCGGCAACCGCCTGCGCCACTTCATGGATGGTGGAGCCGGCGAACACGCCGTAGCTGAACTCGGAAATGCCCAGATGGCTGGTCCATTGATACAGCATCGGCCACAGAAACATGGCCACGGTGCCGAACACCACCACGGTGGCGACGGCTACCGCCACTTTCTCCGCATGCGCTTTGAGCACCGGCTCGGTGGCCAGAATCGCGGCGGCGCCGCAGATGGAGCTGCCGGCGCCGATCAGGATCACGCTTTGTTCGTCCATGCCCAAGTATTTGCGGCCGATGCGGAAGGCCAGCAGAAAGGTGGTGCACAGCACCAGGGTATCGATCAGCACCCCGGCGAAGCCGACGGCGGCGATGTCCTGAAAGGTGAGTTTGAAGCCGAACAAGATAATGCCCAGGCGCAGCAGCTTCTGTTTGGAGAACTGGATGCCGTGGTGGCTGGCGACGGCGAAGTAGCGGTAAACGGTGTTGCCTATCAGCATGCCGCCCAGGATGGCGATGGTGAGCGCGGAGAAGCCCAGATGCTTCATCGCCGGCAAGTCCGCTGCGTACAGCGAAGCGACGGCGAGGGCGATGGCCAACGCCAGGCCCGGCATGATTTGGCGAAGGTTTGTCATAAGTAAATGCCTGTTTGGTCTATGGCGAATGGTGCTAACGATACGCCCCTCGTTTTCAGTAGAGAAACGGATAAAATGGATATATGTCAGTAGCAAAATCAATATAAGGAACAGACATGGCCTTGAAGCTGACCCTGCGCGAGCTGGAAGTGTTCGTCGCGGTGGCCGAATACGGCACCGTCACCCAGGCGGCCCAACAGGTGGCGTTGACCCAGTCCGCGGCCAGCCAGGCGCTGGACAAGCTGGAGACCGGGCTCGACGTGCGCCTGTTCGACCGCATCGGCAAACGGCTAAGCCTGAACGAGCACGGCCGGCTGCTGTGGCCCAAGGCGCGGGCGATGCTGGACGCGGCCCAGGACATGCAGAGCCTGTTCAACGCCGGAGCGATGTCCTTGAAGATTGGCGCCAGCAGCACGGTGGCCAACTATCTGTTGCCGCAGCAGCTGGCGGCTTTCCGCGCCGCCTGGCCGCTGGCGCGGCTGGAACTGGACGTGGCCAATACTCGCGACATCGTCGACGCGGTGGCGGCGCTGCGGGTGGACTTCGGCTTCATCGAAGGGCCTTGCCACCATCCTGACCTGGTTGCCCAGCCCTGGCGGCAGGACGAGCTGGTGGTGTTCGCCGCCGCCGATCACCCCTTGGCGCGAGGCGAGGCGGCGCGCCAGGACCTGGCGCAGGCGGAATGGATTCTGCGCGAAGCCGGCTCCGGCACGCGCGAGGAGGTGGACCGCCTGCTCCTGCCTCACCTGGCCATGCTCAACGTCAGCATGGAGCTGGGCCATTCCGAGGCGATCAAGCACGCGGTGGCGGCCGGTCTCGGCGTCAGCTGCCTGTCGCGGCGGGTGGTGGCCGATCTGTTGCAGACCGGAGCGGTGGTGGAAGTGAGCGCCGGCTTGCCGGCGCTGACGCGCACGCTGTATCAAGTGCAGCACCGCGACAAGACGCTGACCCGCGGCATGGCCGCGTTCCAGAACATGACGATGGCGGCGCTGCTGGCCTGAACCGTGGCTAGTGTTTGCCGGTGCCTGTGCCGGCCCCCAGCCCGGTCAGCGCGCGGATGTACTGCGCCGGGAAACGGCTGCGCTCCAATTGACCCTGGGACGAGCGGTCGCAGACCGACAACAGCCAGGCGCAGGCGAAGGCTGCGCTCATGGAAAACAGCGCCGGGTTGGCGTAGGGGAAGATCGGCCGCGGATTGCCGAGGATGTCCACCCACACCATGGGGCCCAGCACCAAGAGCGCGATGGCGGACGCCAGGCCGGCCACGCTGCCGGCCACAGCGCCGCGGGTGGTGAGCCGGGACCAGAACATCGCCAGGAACAGCACCGGGAAATTCACCGAGGCGGCAATCGCCAGCACCAGGCCGGACAGAAAGGCGATGTTCTGCTTTTCGAACAACAGCCCCAGCAGGATGGCCAGCAGGCCTATCACCAGCGTCGCCAGCCGCGACACCCGCATTTCCTCGGCGCTGCTCACCTTGCCCCGGCGCAGCGCCACCGCGTACAGGTCGTGGGACACCGCCGACGCGGCCGACAGGGCCAGGCCGGCGACCACGGCGAGAATGGTGGCGAAAGTCACCGCCGACACCAGGCCGAGGAACAGGTTGCCGCCCACCGCCTGGGCCAGGTGCACCGCCACCATATTGGCGCCGCCGACAATGCCGCCGCCTCCGTCGCGAAAGCCGGCGTCGCCGCCGACGATGAGGATGGCGCCAAAGCCCACCAGGATCAGCAGCAGGTAGAAATAGCCGATGAAGCCGGTGGCGTAGAACACCGACTGGCGCGCGGCGCGGGCGTCGGCCACGGTGAAGAAGCGCATCAGCACATGCGGCAAGCCGGCGGTGCCGAACATCATGCCCAAGCCCAGGGAGACGGCGTCCACCGGGTTGGACACCAGGCCGCCCGGCGCCAGGATGGCCTGGCCGCGAAGATCGGCGGCGGCGGCGAACATCGCCTCGCTGCTGTAGCCAAAGCGCCGCCAGACCATGAAGGCCATGAAGCTGGTGGCCGACAGCAGCAGCACCGCCTTGACGATCTGCACCCAGGTGGTGGCCAGCATGCCGCCGAACATCACGTACAACACCATCAGCACGCCGACGATGACGACGGCGCTCAGATAGCTGGCGCCGAACAGCAGCTCGATCAGCTTGCCTGCGCCCACCATCTGCGCCACCAGATAGAGCAGCGCCACCGTCAGCGTGCCGCAGGCGGCGGTGATGCGCACCGGCGTCTGGCTCAGCCGGTAGGACACCACGTCGGCGAAGGTGAATCGGCCGAGGTTGCGCAGCCGTTCGGCGATCAGGAACATGATGATGGGCCAGCCGGCCAACACCCCCAGCGCATAGATCAGGCCGTCGTAGCCTTTGCTGAACATCATCGCGGAGATGCCGAGGAAGGACGCGGCGGAGATCATGTCGCCGGCGATGGCCAGGCCGTTCTGCAGCGGGCTGACGCCGCCGCCGGCGGTGTAGAAGTCGGAAGCGGAACGGGTGCGGCGCGCGGCCCAGCCGGTGATGAACAGGGTCAGCGTGACGAACAGCAGGAACATCAGGATAGCGTTCCAGTTCAGGGGGCGCGGCGTACCGGCCTGGGCCCAGGCGGGGGCGGCCAGCGTCAGCGTCGACATGGCGAGGAGGGATCTCATGGCTGGCACTCCCGCAGGACTTCGTCGTTCAGCGGGTCCAGCCGCTTGTTGGCCTGGCGCACGTAGATTCCGGTCAGCGCGAACGCGGCCAGGATGATGGCGACGCCCACCGGCATGCCCAAGGTGGTGACGCCGGCGCCTACGGGCCGGGCCAGCCAGTGCGGCGCGAAGGCCAGCACCAGGATGAAGCCGTAATAGAGCAGCAGCATGACGGCGGTCAAGCTCCAGCCCAATCGCGCTTTGCGGCTGGCCAGTTGTTGAAAGGCGGGGTGGTTCAGAATCGCTTGCTGTTGTTGTGGCGTCATGACGCGGCTCCGTGCGTAAGTCTGGCGGGCGACGCCCCGGCCATGCCGGGGCCATGGGTCAGCCGAAGCTGCGGGTTTGCGCCACGCGGAAGCGATTGGCGACGAAGGCGCTGTCGGACAGGCTGGCGTTGGCCGCCGGGTTGCCGCCGCTGCCGTGGAAGTCGCTGAAGGCGGCGGACTGGTTGACCATCACCGCGCCGGTGAAGTTGAGCGCCAGCGACACGCAGGCGTTTTCCGCCGCCTGCCGGGCTTGCTCCTGCACTTGCTGGTCCGTGCTGTACACCGAGAAGCTCAGCGCGCCGTGGCGGCGCATGCCGTCTTCCGCCCGGCGCAGCGCGGCGGCGCTGTCCGGCGCCTGGATCAGGAAGCCGATCGGCCCGAAGTGTTCCTGCTCGTAAATGGCGCGGTCTTCCAGCGTCAGCTGGCGCAGCAGCGGGGTGTGCACCTCGGCTTCTGGATAGTGCGGATGGCTCAGCCTCCGGCTGTCCAGCGCCGGCCGGCCCAGCGCGCGCGCCGCTTCCAGCCTTTGCTGCACGCCGGGGTTCTGGATCGCGCCCAACAGCTCCACCGCCTTGGCCGGTTCGGCGCACAAGGCCTCCAGCGCCGCGCACAGGCCGGCCACCGTCTGCTGGTAAGACAACTGGCCTTCCGGAGTGTGGATGCCGTCGGCCGGGATGAAGATGTTCTGCGGCGCGGTGCACATCTGGCCGCTGTACAGCGCCAGCGACAGCGCGAGATTGCGGCACAGGCCGGGGAAGTCGGCGGTGGAGTCCAGCACCACGCAGTTGACGCCGGCTTTCTCGGTGTAGACCTGGGCGTGGCGGCACTGGCTTTCCAGCCATTCGCCGTGCGCGCTGCTGCCGGTGAAGTCGATCAGCTTCACCTCCGGTCGCTGCGCCAGCAGGCTGGCCAGCGGCTCGCCGTGCTGATTCGCCGCCAGCAGCACGGTATTGGGGTCGAAGCCGGCCTCGGCCAGCACCTCGCGGGCGATGCGCACCGTCAGGGCCAGCGGCAGCACCGCGCCGGGGTGGGGCTTGACGATCACGCTGTTGCCGGTGGCCAGGCTGGCGAACAGTCCCGGATAACCGTTCCAGGTGGGAAAGGTGCTGCAGCCTATCAGCAGGCCGACGCCGCGCGGGACCACCTTCCAGCTTTTCTCCAGCACCAGCGGCTCATGCTTGCCCTGCGGCTTGCTCCAGCGGCAATGCTCGGGAATGGCCGACATCTCGCGCCAGGCGTAGGTCACCGCTTCCAGCGCGCGGTCCTGCGCATGCGGGCCGCCGGCCTGGAACGCCATCATGAAAGCTTGGCCGGTGGTGTGCATCACCGCGTGGGTGATCTCGAAACTGCGGCGGTTCAGCCGCTGGATGATTTCCAGGCAAACGCCCACCCAGGCTTGCGGGCCGGCTTGCCGCCACGTTTGCAGCGCCGTGGCGGAGGCTTGCAGCAAGGCGTCGGCGTCGTGGCGCGGATAGCGGATGCGCAGGGCGCCGCGATAGGGAGAGCGCTCGCTGCCTACCCAGCCCTGCGTGGCCGGCAGACCGTCCAGCTGGAAGTCTTGTTGCAATAAAGCCTCAAACGCCGCCTGACCGTCGGCGGCTGCGGTTTCGCCGTAGCTTCTGGGGCTGGGCATTTCCGGGTACGGCGACCAGTACTGGCGTTCACGCAAGGCCTGCAGGGCCTGGTCCAAGATGGCTTGATGTTGCTGGAACAATGGGTGAGACATGGAGCTTCTCCTCGGGCGGAGGGATGAGAGGCCGGCCTGAGCCATGCCAGCGACAGGACCGGATGCGGCAACAACAGTTTCAGCGCGCTGTCATTGATGTGGGTCAGCTTATAATTGATTTTCCGGTCGGTCAATGATAGCGTTTGCCACAGTAGCGGTTTGGCCGGCATCGCCATGGCCGCATCCAGAAAGGGAACAAGCATGCAGACTTCGGAAACGAGTGTTGAATTGAAGCTGGAAGCGGGCGTGGCAACCTTGACGCTGAACCGGCCGCAGCGGCTGAACAGCTTCAATCCCGCCATGCACCAGGCTTTGGCGGCAATGCTGGACCGTCTGCGCGACGACGCCGAGGTCAGGGCGCTGGTGTTGACCGGCGCCGGCCGCGCCTTCTGCGCCGGCCAGGATTTGAGCGACCGGGTGCCGGAGCCGGGGCAGCCGCCGGCGGATCTGGGCTTGTCCATCGAGGCCTATTACGCGCCGCTGGTGCGGCGGCTGCGCGACATGCCCAAGCCGGTGATCGCCGCGGTCAACGGCGTGGCGGCCGGCGCCGGCGCGAACCTCGCCCTGGCTTGCGATCTGGTGATCGCCGCGCGCTCGGCGCGCTTCATCCAGGCTTTCAGCAAGATAGGCCTGATGCCGGACGCCGGCGGCAGCTACTGGCTGCCGCGCCTGCTGGGTCAGGCGCGGGCGATGGGGCTGGCGCTGCTGGCCGAGCCCCTGTCTGCCGAGCAGGCCGAGCAATGGGGCTTGATCTGGCGCTGCGTCGACGACGAGGATTTTCCCGCCGCGGTGGGGCAGCTTGCCGAGCAGTTGGCCAGCGGGCCGACGCTGGCCTACGCGCGGATCAAGCGGGCGCTGCAAGCATCCGAGGGCAACAGTCTGGAACAGCAGCTGCAACTGGAGCGCGATACGCAGCGCGAGCTGGGCTTCAGCGCCGATTACCGCGAAGGCGTGGCGGCTTTCCTGGCCAAGCGTCCGCCGCGCTTTGGAGGGCAGTGAGCATGCAATTGGGCAGCGAACAGCGAGTGGCGGTGATAGGCGCCGGCGCGATGGGGCGCGGCATCGCCGCGGTGGCCGCCGCCGCTGGGCATGAAGTGTATTTATACGATCAGGACGCCGGCGCGGCGGCGGCGGCGCCGGACGCGATCGCTACCGACTGGGCCGGCCTGGTCCAGCGCGGCAAATGGAGTCAGCCGCAGCTGGACGCCGCGCGCCGCCGGCTGCGGCCGGTAACTAGCTTGGAGGAATTGGCCGACGCGAGTTTGGCGATCGAGGCCATCGTCGAGCGGCTGGACGCCAAGCAGGCGCTATTGCGACAGTTGGACGCGCTGTTGCCGGTCGCCGCCGTCCTGGCCAGCAATACTTCTTCCCTGTCCATCACCGCGCTGGCGGCGGGCCTGCGCCATCCGGAGCGGGTGATAGGCCTGCATTTCTTCAACCCGGCCACGCGGATGAAGCTGGTGGAAGTGGTGAGCGGCTTGGCGACCGCGCCGGCGTTGGCGGACCGTCTGTGCGCGTTGATGCGGTCCTGGGGCAAGACGCCGGCGTCGGCCGCGTCCACGCCCGGCTTCATCGTCAACCGGGTGGCGCGTCCGTTCTACGCCGAGGCCTTGCGGCTGCTGCAGGAAGGCGTCTGCGCGCCGGCCACGCTGGACGCCTTGCTGCGCGAGGCCGGCGGCTTCGCGATGGGGCCGTTGGAACTGATGGATCTGATCGGTCACGACGTGAATTTCGCGGTGACGCAATCGGTGTACCAGGCGATGCAGCAGGATCCGCGTTTCCGGCCGTCGCCGCTGCAGCAGGAGCTGGTGGCGGCAGGCCGCTTGGGCCGCAAGAGCGGCCGCGGTTTTTACGATTACGACCAGACTTTGCCGGAAGCGGAGGCGACGCCGCCGCGGCCCGCTCCCGCCATGCTGCGGGTGCACGGCGGCCTGGGCGTGGCCGAACCGCTGCTGGCGCGCTTGCAGGCCGGCGGCGTGCGGCTGGAGCGCGAGCCGGGGCCGGCTCAAGGCTGGCTAAGCTGGGACGGTTTGCGGCTGGCCCTGTCCGATGGCCGCAGCGCCACCCGCCGCGCCGCCGACAGCGGTCACGCCGGCTGGGCGGTGTTCGATCTGGCGCTGGATTACGCCAGCGCGCCGAGGTTGGCGTTGGCGCTGGCGGACCAGGCCGCGCCGGAGCTGGCGGCGCAGGCGGAGGGCGTGCTGCAGGCGGCCGGCCTGCAGGTGTCGCGGCTGGACGACGCCGCCGGCATGGCGGTGTTGCGCACCGTGGCGATGCTGGCCAACGAGGCGGCCGACGCGGTGGGGCAGGGCGTGGCGGCGGCGGACAGCGTGGACCAGGCCATGTGCCTGGGCGCCGGCTATCCCCGCGGTCCGCTGGCCTGGGCCGATCGCCTCGGCAACGACTACGTGGCGGGGGTGCTGGACGCGCTGCACGCGCATTACGGCGACGGCCGTTATCGGGTTTCGCCGCTGCTGCGGCGGCTGGCCCTGTCTGGAGGACGCTTTCATGACTGAGACCGAATCCGCTTGGCAGCTGGCCGAGCACAGCGCGCTGGCGATGCTGAGCCAGGACCGGGCGTCCGCCAGCCTGGGCATGGAGTTGCTGGAGGTGGCGCCGGGCCGCGCCCGGCTGCGCATGCGGGTGCGCGACGATATGCTCAACGGCTTCCTGCTGTGCCACGGCGGCCTGTTGTGCGCGCTGGCGGACACCGCCTTCGCCGTCGCCTGCAATAGCTGGGGGCCGCGCGCGGTTGGCGCGGCCATCAGCATGGAATATCTGCAGCCGGCCCGCAGCGGGGATTGTCTGCTGGCGGAGGCCGAGTGCCTGCACCAGGGCGGCCGGCAAGGACTTTACGATGTGAGGGTGAGCAATCAGCGAGGCGAAGTCCTGGCGCTGTTGCGCGGCCGCTCTCATCGCCCCGCTTCCTAAGCACCCGCCAAGGAGAACACGCCGTCCGCTCTTTTCAGCCCGCAGCCAATGGCCGCAGAGCCAAGCCCCAACCTACACAGGAGAAGCATCATGCCCACCACCCGCCCTTCGCCCAGCGAACTGGACGCTATGGAAACCGCCAGCCGCGACGAGTTGTCCGCCCTGCAACTGCAGCGTCTGCAATGGTCGCTGCAACATGCTTACGACAACGTCGCTCCCTTCCGCGCCAAGTGCGCGCAAGCCGATGTTCACCCCTCTGAGTTGCGACGTCTGGAGGACCTCAGCCGCTTTCCGTTCACCAGCAAGGCGGATCTGCGCGACAACTATCCGTTCGGCCTGTTCGCGGTGCCGCGGGATCAGGTATCGCGCATTCACGCCAGCAGCGGCACCACCGGCCAGCCCACCGTGGTGGGCTATACCCGCAAGGACATCGACAGTTGGGCCACGGTGGTGGCGCGGTCCATCCGCGCCGCCGGCGGCCGGCGCGGCAGCATGGTGCACATCGCTTACGGCTACGGCCTGTTCACCGGCGGCCTGGGCGCGCACTACGGCGCCGAGCGGCTGGGCTGCACCGTGGTGCCGATGTCCGGCGGTCAGACCGAGCGCCAGGTGCAACTGATCCAGGACTTCCGCCCGGACATCATCATGGTCACGCCGTCCTATATGTTGAACATCCTCGATGAAATGGAGCGCCGGGGCATGGAGTCCGCCGCCTGCTCGCTGCGGGTCGGCATCTTCGGCGCCGAGCCGTGGACCGGGCTGATGCGGCAGGAGATCGAACGCCGCGCCGGCATCGACGCGGTGGATATTTACGGCCTGTCCGAGGTGATGGGGCCGGGCGTGGCCAGCGAATGCGTGGAAAGCAAGGACGGCCCGGTGATCTGGGAAGATTTCTTCTACCCGGAAATCATCGATCCGTTCAGCGGCGAGGTGCTGCCGGACGGCGAGGAAGGCGAGCTGGTGCTGACCTCGCTGACCAAGGAAGCGATGCCGGTGATCCGCTACCGCACCCGCGACCTGACCCGGCTGCTGCCGCCCAGCAGCCGCTCGATGCGGCGCATCGGCAAGATCGTCGGCCGCTCCGACGATATGCTGATCATCCGCGGCGTCAATGTGTTCCCCACCCAGATCGAGGAGGTGATTTTGCGGCAGCCGGGGTTGGCGCCGCATTTCTATCTGGAAGTCGACAAGGACGGCCACCTGGACTGCCTGTCGGTCTTCGTCGAACGCGAGCTCAGCGGGCCGGCGCGCGACGACGCCAGGCAACTGGCGGAGCGACAGCTGCAGCACAGCATCAAGAGCCATGTCGGCGTGACCACCACGGTGCGGGTGGTGGAGCCGATGACGATAGAACGTTCGGTGGGCAAGGCGCGGCGAGTGGTGGACAAGCGGCCGCGCGGCTAGGCGGCGGCTGGTGGGAATTACTAACGCTTGTATTTTAATTGAACGAACGGTAAATTAATTAATAAGCCGTTTCCGCGCCCCAGACGCCGGGTCCGGCGGCGCTCACCAAGGAGGATACGCGATGTACACCCAAGCCCTGGATCAGCCGGACATCGCCGCGGCGGCGACCGAACCGTCGCAGCGCCTGCAGGCTTTCGACGCCAAGCTGCAGGCCGACGACAAGATAGAAGCGCGCGACTGGATGCCGGACGCCTACCGCAAGACCTTGTTGCGGCAGATCTCCCAGCATGCGCATTCCGAAGTGGTGGGCATGTTGCCGGAAGGCAACTGGATCGGCCGCGCGCCCACGCTCAAGCGCAAGGCCATCCTGCTGGCCAAGGTGCAGGACGAGGGCGGGCACGGCCTGTATCTGTACGCGGCGGCGGAAACCCTGGGCCGCCCGCGCGACGAGATGGTGGCGGCCCTGCTGTCCGGCCGCGCCAAGTACTCCAGCATCTTCAACTACCCAACCTTGTCCTGGGCCGACATCGGCACCATAGGCTGGCTGGTGGACGGCGCGGCGATCATGAACCAGATCCCGTTGTGTCGCTGCTCCTACGGCCCATACGCCCGCGCCATGGTGCGCATCTGCAAGGAAGAGAGCTTCCACCAGCGTCAGGGCTACGACCTGCTGCTGACGATGATGGGCGGCAGCGCGGCGCAGCGGGCCATGGTGCAGGAGTCGGTGAACCGCTGGTGGTGGCCGGTGCTGATGATGTTCGGCCCGCCGGACCGGGACTCGGTGCACAGCGCCAGCAGCATGCAATGGGGCATCAAGCGCATCTCCAACGACGATCTGCGGCAGAAATTCGTCGACGCCATCGTGCCCCAGGCCGAGGTGCTGGGCATCGCGCTGCCGGACCCGGAACTGGCCTGGAACGCGGAACGCGGGCATTACGACTTCGGCGAGCCGGACTGGGAGGAGTTCAAGCGAGTGTTGGCCGGCGACGGCCCCTGCAACCGCGAACGCATGGCCGCGCGCGTCCGCGCGCATGAAGAGGGGGCCTGGGTGCGCGCCGCCGCCCGCGCCCACGCCGACAAACAGATGGCGCGCGCCGCCGCCTGATCAGGAGCCACCATGCCCGAGTCCCCCAACGCCTGGCCGCGTTTCGAGGTCTTCGTCCTCGGCCGCAACGCCTTGCAATACAAGCATTCCAGCAGCCTGCACGCCGCCGATGCGCGCCATGCGCTGCTGCTGGCCAGAGACATCTATTTTCGCCGTCAGGAAGGCGTCAGCCTGTGGGTGGCGCCCAGCGCCAGCCTAGAGGAAAACGGCGAGCCGCCGTCCTCGGCGCAGGCTGCGGAAGCGCAACAGTACGAAGTGTTCCTGCAGCTCAAGCCGGGCCTGGACCATTTGCACGTCGCCAGCCTGCTGGCCGCGTCGGCGCGCCAGGTTCTGGAACAGGCGGAGCGGGCCTTCGGCGCGTTTCCGCCCGGCGCGGTCTGGGCGCTGCCCAGCGCGGCGTTGAGTTGCAGCGCGCCGGAGGAACGGGAAATGCTGTTCGAGCCGATGGCCGGCAAGACTTATCGCTTGCCCACCTTCTTCCAGTTGCCGGAAGCCGTGAACCATATGTGAGGAGTGTGCGATGTCTGTGCTTGTGCAAATGCAGCCGCCGGCGACGGCGGACCTGATCGAATACGCGCTGCGGCTGGGCGACAACACCTTGTTGCTGGGCCAGCGCCTGGGCGAATGCTGCGGCCACGCGCCGGAGCTGGAGGACGATATCGCGTTGAGCAATATCGCGCTGGATCTGATAGGCCAGACGCGGCTGCTGCTGAGCCTGGCCGGCGAATGGGAAGGACGGGGCCGGGACGAGGACGCGCTGGCCTATCTGCGCGACGCGCCGGAGTTCCGCAATCTGACCTTGCTGGAGTTGCCCAACGGCGACTTCGGCCAGACGGTGCTGCGCATCGCCCTGTTCAGCGCCTATCAGGTGGCCTTGTGGCGGGCGCTGCGCGACGGCGCCGAGCCGCGGCTGGCGGCGATCGCCGGCAAGGCGCTGGCGGAAAGCCGCTACCACCTGCGCTACGCGGCTGAATGGGTGGTGCGGCTGGGCGACGGCACCGACGAATCGCGGCGGCGCATGCAGCAGGCGCTGGTTCATTGGTGGCCGTATCTGGCCGAGATGTTCGACGACGACGCGCTGGAGCGGCGTCTGGACGGCGTCGCGCCGCAGGCTGCTGCTCTACGGACGGAGTGGGAGGTGCTGATGCTGCCGGTGCTGGCGGAGGCCACGCTGCGGCCGCCGGCGGCCACGGCGTACCGGTCCGGCGGCAAGCGCGGCGAGCACAGCGAAGCCTTGGGCCATGTGCTGGCGGAGATGCAGTTCCTGCAGCGCGCCTATCCCGGGGGACGCTGGTGATGGGCGCCGCGGGTCTGAGCGTGGCGCAAGCCTGGCGGGTGCTGGCCGAGGTGCCGGACCCCGAGGTGCCGGTGGTGTCGCTGTGCGATCTGGGCATTGTGCGCAAGGTGGCGCGGGTGGGGGAGGACCTGGAGGTCACGCTGACCCCGACCTATTCCGGCTGTCCGGCCACCGAGGCCATCGCCGCCTCGGTGCGGCAGGTGCTGGGCCGGGCCGGCGAAGCGCGGGTGGTGTTGCGCACCCAGCTGAGCCCGGCCTGGAGCAGCGACTGGATCAGCGCCGATGGCCGCGACAAGCTGCGGCGCTACGGCATCGCGCCGCCGGCGTGCGCGAGCGCGGCCGAGGACGGCTGGCAGCCCTTGCGTTTCCAATCGACGGCTCCAGCCTGCCCGCAATGCGGCTCCGGCCGCAGCCGGCGGCTGAGCCAGTTCGGCTCCACCGCCTGCAAGGCGCTCTACCGCTGCGAGGCGTGCCTGGAGCCATTCGAGTATTTCAAGCCGATCTGAGTCCATAGCGAGGACCGGATAAGGAGACCGGAATGAGACTAGCTTTCCATCGCCTGCGCGTCGTCGAACGCCGCCAGGAAACCGACGACGCCATTTCGCTGACGCTGGAGCCGCCGGCGGAGTTCAAGGATAACTTCCGCTTCACCCAGGGCCAGCATCTGGTGTTCCGCGAGCATATCGACGGCGTGGAGCAGCGGCGCACCTATTCGCTGTGCTGCGGCGCGGACGAAGACCTGTTGCGGGTGGCGGTGAAGCGGGTGGACGGCGGCGTGTTCTCCAGCCATGTCCACCAGCATTGGCAGCTTGGACGCGAGGTGGAGGCGATGCCGCCGGAGGGGCGGTTCTTCACGCCGCTGGCGGCGGAGCAGCGCAAGCACTATCTGGGCATCGCCTCCGGCAGCGGCATCACCCCGCTGCTGTCCATGCTGAAGACCACCTTGCGGCGCGAACCGCACAGCCGTTTCACCCTGTTGTACGGCAACCGGCGGCGCGGCGGCATTCTGTTCGCCGACGAGCTGGCGGCGCTGAAGTCGCGCTATCCGGCGCGGCTGGCGGTGTATCACTTCCTCAGCCGCGAAGCGCAGCAGCCGGAGTTGTTTCACGGTCGTCTCGACGGCGAGCGGCTGCAACGAGCGTTGACCGCGCTGCTGCCGGACGGCGTGGTGGACGAAGCCTTCGTCTGCGGACCCAACGACATGATAGACCAGGCCTGCGCCTGCCTGGAGCGGGCCGGGCTGGCCGCCGGGCGCATCCATTACGAACGTTTCGGCGTGCCGCGGCGCGGCGAAGCCAAGCCGGCGGCGGCGACCGAGGACAGCCCGGCGGCCAGCGTCACCGTCATCATCGACGGCCAGCAGCGGCAGCTGGAACTGGGCGCCGGCGAGCGCATCCTGGAAGCGGCCACCGCGGCCGGGGTCGACCTACCTTACTCTTGCCAAGGTGGGGTATGCTGCACCTGCCGGGCCAAAGTGCTGTCCGGCCGGGTTTCCATGGACAAGAACTTCGCCCTGGAGCCGGCCGAGGTGGAACAAGGCTTCGTGCTCGCCTGTCAGGCGCGTCCACGGACCCAGCAAGTGGTGCTCAGTTTTGATGAGCGTTGACGGTTGCTTGTCTAGAACCGCTGGCAAAACCCGGTTTGACCGGGTTTTGCCTGGCGGCTCGTAGTCATCGGGGAGGTTCGCTGGTACCGCGTCTGGTCTTTTCATTCAACCGATATGCGGATATGGCCAGAACTAAATCTCCCAATTACGAGGCGCAGCAACAAAACATACTGGAGAACGCTGCCCGCCTGTTTGCCGAGCAGAGTTTTCCCAGTGCTTCGATAGCCCAACTGGCTGAGTTGTGCGGCATGTCCAAGCCGCTGCTGTACCACTACTATCGCGACAAATCGCACCTGCTGTTCGACATCGCCGACACCTATGTGGACCGGCTGGTCGGCATCGTCGACGAGGCGGCGCGGCAAGGCCTGCCGGCGGACGCGCATCTGCGGCTGCTGATCGAGCGCTTCATGGAGGAGTACGCGTCCTCGCGCCATTACCACATGGTGTTGGTGCAGGACGTCAAATTCCTGGGCGAGGCGGACCGGCTGAAGGTGAAGGCCAAGCAGGCCGGCGTGGTGGCGGCCTTCGCCGAACTGATCGCCCGCTTGCGGCCGGAGTTGCCGGCGGCGCAGGTCAAACCGGTGACGATGACCTTGTTCGGCATGATGAACTGGACCTTCACCTGGTTCCGCGCGGACGGCGCGGTGGACCGGCAGGGCATGGCGCGGATAGTCAGCCAGTTGTTTCTTCACGGCGTGTACGGGTGTGGAGAGGGAACTGACCATGAGCGAGCATCTGAGGGAGGACCGCGCTGAGCGGGTCTGCCACCTGGAAATTCACCGGCCGGCGCAACACAATGCGCTGAGCCCCGAGTTGATGCGGGAGCTGGAGTCCGCGCTGGACGCGGTGGACAGCGATCCCGACATCAGCGTCATTTTGCTGTCCGGCACCGAGCAGGCCTTCGCCGCCGGCGCCGACATCGGCCGCATGGCCGAATGGGATTATCAGCAAGTCTTCCTCGACGACTACGTGAGCCGGCACTGGGAGCGCGCGCGCAGCGTGCGCAAGCCGCTGATCGCCGCGGTGCGCGGCCTGGCGATAGGCGGCGGCTGCGAGCTGGCGATGATGTGCGACGTGATCATCGCCGGCGAGTCCGCCCGCTTCGGCCAGCCGGAAGTCAAGCTGGGCACGCTGCCCGGCATGGGCGGCACCCAGCGGCTGCCGCGCGCCATCGGCAAGGCCAAGGCAATGGAATGGTGCTTGAGCGGCCAGCTCTACAGCGCCGTCGAAGCCGAACGCGCCGGCCTGGTGTCGCGGGTAGTGGCGGACGCCGAGGTGCTGGCGACGGCGCAGGCGCTGGCCGCGCGGATGGCCGGCTACTCGCTGCCGGCGCTGATGCTGATCAAGGAGTCCTTGAACCGCGCCTTCGAATCCAGCCTGGCCGAAGGCCTGCTGTTCGAACGGCGCGCCTTTCACGCCAGTTTCTCCCTGGCCGACCGCAAGGAGGGCATGCAGGCCTTTCTCGACAAGCGGCCGCCGCAGTTCCAACACCGTTGATCCAGGAGGTTTCCCATGCCCCATGCCTATCTTTGCGATGGCATCCGCACCCCGTTTGGCCGTTACGGCGGCGCGCTTTCCGGCGTGCGCGCCGACGATCTGGCGGCATTGCCGCTCGCCGCGCTGATGCGGCGCCATCCGCAGCTGGACTGGTCCTGCCTGGACGAGGTGATCCTGGGCTGCGCCAATCAGGCCGGCGAGGACAATCGCAACGTGGCGCGGATGGCGGCCTTGCTGGCCGGCCTGCCGCAGTCCACGCCGGCGCTCACCGTCAACCGCCTGTGCGCGTCCGGCCTGGACGCGGTGGGCCTCGCCGCGCGGGCAATCGCCGCCGGCGAAGCCGAACTGGCGCTGGCCGGCGGGGTGGAGAGCATGTCGCGCGCGCCTTTTGTCATGGGCAAGGCCGACAGCCCGTTCGCGCGCAGCGCGCGCATCGAGGACAGCACCATAGGCTGGCGCTTCGTCAACCCGGCTTTCCAAAGCCAGTTCGGCATTGATTCTATGCCGGAAACCGCGGAAAACGTCGCGCGTCAGTTCGATATTTCCCGCGCCGATCAGGACGCCTTCGCGCTGCGCAGCCAGCAGCGCTACGCCGCGGCGCGCGAGCGCGGTTTCTTCGACGCGGAAATCCTGGCGCTGGAGCTGCCGCAACGCAAGGGCGAGCCGCTGCGGGTGAGCCAGGACGAACATCCGCGGCCGGCCACCACGCTGGCGGAGCTGGCGCGGCTCAAGGGCGTGGTGGCGGACGGATCGGTCACCGCCGGCAACGCCTCCGGCGTCAACGACGGCGCGGCGGCGCTGCTGCTGGCCAGCGGCGCCGGGCTCAAGCGCCACGGCCTGCGGCCGCGGGCGCGGATTCTGGGCATGTGCTCGGTGGGGCTGGAGCCGCGCATCATGGGCATGGGGCCGGCGCCGGCGGCGGAAAAGCTGTTGCGGCGGCTGGGCCTGAGCGTGGCGGATCTGGACGTGATCGAGCTGAACGAGGCTTTCGCCTCGCAATCGCTGGCGGTGTTGCGTCAGCTGGGATTGGACGACGACGACGCCCGGGTCAATCCCAACGGCGGCGCGATCGCGCTGGGCCATCCGCTGGGCGCGTCCGGGGCCCGGCTGGCCTTGACCGCGCTGCGCCAGCTGGAGGCCAGCGGCGACCGGCTGGCCTTGTGCGCGATGTGCGTCGGCGTCGGCCAGGGGGTGGCCTTGGTGCTGGAGCGGGTGGAGGAGGCGTGATGGACGAACTGGTCTTGCTGGATTACCCGTCCGCCGGCGTGGCGCGGCTGCGCTTGAACCGGCCGCAGGCGCGCAACGCCTTGAACATGGCGTTGCGGCGGGAGCTGGCGCGGCGTTTCCAGGCGCTGAGCGCCGAGGCCGAGGTGAGGGCGGTTCTGCTGTGCGGCGACCGCCGCGCCTTCGCCGCCGGCGCGGATCTGGCCGAGCTGGCCGATTGCGGCAGCATTGAGCTGATGCAGCGCCAAGTGCACAAGCTGTGGCAGGCGATTGCCGACTGTCCCAAGCCGGTGATCGCCGCGGTGGCCGGCTACGCCTTGGGCGGCGGTTGCGAACTGGCGATGCACGCCGACATCATCGTCGCCGCCGAGTCGGCGCAGTTCGGCCAGCCGGAAGTCAAGGTGGGGGTGATGCCGGGCGCCGGCGGCACCCAGCGCCTGCTGCGGGCGGTGGGCAAGTTCCGCGCGATGAAGCTGCTGTTGAGCGGCGAGCCCGTCGGCGCGGCGGAAGCGCTGGCGATGGGCCTGGTCAGCGAGGTGGTGGCGGACGAGGCGTTGGAGGCGCGGGCATTGGAGTTGGCGGCGCGGATCGCCGCGTTGCCGCCGCTGGCGGTGGCGCAGATCAAAGAAGTGGTGCTGGCCGGCGCCGACGCGCCGCTGGCGACGGCGCTGATGCTGGAGCGCAAGGCGTATCAGCTCTTGTTCGCGTCGCGGGATCAGAAGGAGGGGATGCGGGCTTTCCTGGACAAGCGCGCGGCGGTGTTCCGGGGGGAATAGAAAAACCGGGCGGCGATGTCGTCGCCGCCCGGTCCGCTCAGGCTATTTTCAATGCGCGCCGCTGTCGCCGCCGGAGGCGGTGAACGGCGGCTTGGCGAACCACACCAGGCCGATCAGCAGCACGAACAAGACGCCGGACAGCCAGAAGATCTCGTTGGCCGCCATGATGTAGCCCTGCTTGGTGATCTGCAGCGAGGTCAGCGCCGCCTGCTGTCCGGAGGACAGGCCGGCCATGTCCAGCAGCCGGAACCAGGCGTTGGAGGCCTGATCGTAGAGGCTGACGTGCTCGGTCAGGCGCGCGTGGTGCATCGCCTCGCGGCGGTCCCACATCGTGGTGGTGATCGAGGTGCCGATGCTGCCGGCCAGAATCCGCAGGAAGTTGGACAGGCTGGACGCGCTGGCGATCTGGCTCGGGTGCAGGCCGGACAGGGTGATGGTGGTCAGCGGCATGAAGAAGCAGGCCACGCCTATGCCCTGCACCACCTGCGGCCACACCACGTAGGCGAAGTCCATCTGCGGGTTGAAGGTGCTGCGCCAGAAGAAGCAGATCGCGTACACGCTGAAGCTCACCGTCACCACCCAGCGCATGTCCAGCCGCTGCGCGTACTTGCCGATGATGGGCGACAGCACCACAGGGATCAGACCGATAGGCGCGGCGGCCAGGCCGGCCCAGGTGGCGGTGTAGCCCATCTGGGTCTGCAGCATCAAGGGCAGCAGCACCACGGTGCCAAAGTAGAGCATGAAGCCCAGACTGATGGCGACGGTGCCGACGGTGAAGTTGCGCTGCTTGAACAGGCTCAGGTCGACGATGGGGTGTTTCTCGCCCAGCTCCCAGATCACCAGATAGACCAGCGCCAGCACCGCGATCACCGCCAGGGTGATCACCTCGGTGGAGTTGAACCAGTCCAGCTCCTTGCCGCGGTCCAGCACCATTTGCAGCGAGCCTACGCCTATCACCAGCAAGGCGAGGCCGATGCGGTCGATAGGCAGATCGACGGTTTCGGTTTCGCGCGGCTTGAGGATGCGCCAGGAAATGAAGGCCGCCGCCAGACCCACCGGCACGTTGATGAAGAAGATCCAGCCCCAGTGCCAGTTGTCGCTGATCACGCCGCCCAGAATCGGGCCGAACACCGGCGCGACGATCACCGTCATCGCCCATAGCGCCAGCGCCATGCCTTTCTTCTCCGGCGGGTAGCAGGACAACAGCAGGCTCTGCGACAGCGGAATCATCGGGCCGGCCACCGCGCCTTGCAGCACGCGGAAGAAAATCAGCATTTCCAGGCTGCTGGACATGCCGCACAGCCAGGAGGTGAGCACGAACAGCAGGGTGGAGGCGGTAAACAGCTTTACCTCGCCCAGGCGCTTGGCTAGCCAGCCGGTCAGCGGCACCGCGATGGCGTTGGCCACCCCGAAGGAGGTGATCACCCAGGTGCCCTGGCTGGTCGCCGCGCCCAGGTTGCCCGAGATGGTGGGCAGCGCCACGTTGGCGATGGTGGTGTCCAGCACTTGCATGAACACCGACATCGACAGCGCCAGCGTGATCCAGACCAGCTTGGAGCCGGTCAGTGGTGGATGATTCATGGTCCGGCCCCCTTATTCGGCCTTGCCTTCACCCGCGTTGGCTGCCAGCAGCGTCCGCACCAGTTCGTCGGCCTGTTTCAGGTCCGGCAGCTGGCCGGAGACGTCCTGATGGGCGACGAAGGGCTGGGCCTCGGCCACCGCCTTGCCGTCGGTGCCGGAGGTGTCCACCACCGCGTCCATCGACAGGCCGACGCGCAGCGGATGCGATTGCAGGTCTTTCGGATCCAGCTGGATGCGCACCGGCACGCGTTGCACCACCTTGATCCAGTTGCCGGTGGCGTTCTGCGCCGGCAGCAGCGAGAAGGCGCTGCCGGTGCCGGCGGACAGGCCCACCACCTTGCCGTGATAGACGATCTTGCCGCCGTAGAGGTCGGACTTAAGCTCCACCGGCTGGCCGATGCGGATCTTGGCCAGCTGGCCTTCCTTGAAGTTGGCGTCCACCCACAGGTTTTGCAGCGGGATCACCGACATCAGCGGGGTGCCGGCGGCCAGGCGCTGGCCAACCTGCACATTGCGGCGGGCGACGGCGCCGTCCAGCGGCGCCTTGATCTCGGTGCGCTGCAGCGCGAGCCAGGCTTCCTTCAGCCGGCTGGCGGCGGCCTTGACCGCCGGCTGTTGCGCCAGCGCGTCCTTGCCCAGCAGCGCGGCGCTGGCTTTCTGCTGTTCGCGCGCGGCGTCCAGCGCGGCCTTGGCGGCGGCGACGGCGTCGTTGGCGTGGCTCAGTTCTTCCGCCGACAGCGCGTCGGTGCCGGCCAGCTGCTTGCGGCGTTTCAGGTCGGCGTCGGCGCGGGCCAGTTCGGTTTCGCGCAAGGTGACCTGGGCCGCCAGCTGCTGGGTGTTGTTCATCAGCTGACGAGTCTGGCGCACCACTTGGGCGAATTCATTGCGGGCGCGGTCGAAGTTCAGCTGCGCGTCGTTCTTGTCCAGGCTGACCAGCAGTTGGCCGGCCTTGACGTGCTGGGTGTCGTCCACCAGCACCTTGGCGACGGTGCCGCCCACTTCCGGGGTGACTTGCACCAGATGGCCGCTGACGTAAGCGTCGTCGGTGCTTTCCTGGTGGCTGAGCACCAGCGCCCAGTAGGCGCCGTAGCCGATGGCGATGGCGGCGAACAGGGTGGTGGCGACGATCAGATTGCGTTTGCGGCCTTGCGCGGTTTTGGTTTTCTTGTCCATGGATGCGTTCTCAGTGGGTGGCGGGCGCAGCGTTGAAGCCGCCGCCCAATGCGGTGTTCAGGGAAACCCAGGCCAGTTTGCGGCCGGCTTCGGCGTCGATGCGCGCCGACTGTTGCGCCAGCGCGCTGTCCTGGGCGTCCAGCAGGTTCAGCTTGTTGATGATGCCGGCCTTGAAGCGGGCGGCGGCGGAGTCGGCGGCGCGGCCGCTGCTGTCCTGCGCCTGGCGCGCCTGTTCCAGTTGCTTGCCGCTTTGCTGCCAGCCGCTGACGGCGTCGGCGGCGTCGCGCATCGCGTCCAGCACGGTCTGGTTGTAGCTGTGCACGGCCAGGTCGTAGCCGGCCTTTTGCTTGCCCAGATTGGCCTGGATCGCGCCGGAGTGGAAAATGGGCAGGCTGATCGCCGGCATGAAGCCCCAGAAGGTGGAGTCGCCGTTCATCAGCTTGTTCAGTTCCAGCGAGGTTTGGCCGGCGAAGGCGGTCAGCTTGATATTGGGGTAGAACTCGGCGCGCGCGGCTTTGACCGCGCCGGCCATGGCTTCCACCCGCGCGCGTTGGGCGGCGATGTCAGGGCGTTTGCCCAGCAGTTCCGCGTGCAGGCTGTCCGCGTCCAGCGGCGGCAGCGCCGCGCTCTTGGCGGCTTGCAGCGCGTTCAAGGCGTCCGGTCCCTGGCCGGTCAGCGCCGCCAGCGCGTGGCGGGCGCGGTCGCTGTCCTGGGTCAAGGCGCTTTGTTGTTGGCGCAGACGGTGCAGCGAGACTTCGTTGCCGCGCTGGTTGTCGCCCGGCAGCAGGCCGGCGTTGATGCGGGCCTGAGTCAGCGTTTGACGGCTTTCCGCCAGCTGGATGCGCTTGGCCAGCACCGCGCTTTGCGCCTGCAGCCGCTGCAACTGGGTGTATTGGGCGATGACGGCCTGAGTCAGGGTCAAGCGCGTCTGAGCGCCTTCGAAGGCGATGGCTTGCTGTTGGCCGACGGCTTCGTCGATTTGGCCGCGGTGCTTGCCCCAGAAGTCGAACTCCCAGCTGCCCATCAGCATGGCGGTGTAGGCGTTGACGTAGTCGCGCGAGATCGGCGCCGGAAACTCGTAGTTCAGCTGGGTCATATTGGCGCTGAAATCGAGTTTGGGCCCGCTATTGCCTTCGACGATGCCGACGGCGGCGCGCGCCTGGCGCAGCCGGGCTTCAGCCAGCTTCAAGGACGGCGCTTCTTGCAGGGCGCGCGCCACCAACTGGTTCAGCGTCGCGTCGTTCAGCTGGGTCCACCAGTCGCTGGCGATCTGCCCGTCCTGGCCGTCGGCCAGCCGCAGTTGCTCGGCATTGAGCTGCGCTGCCGGCGCGCTGTCAGGCCCGAAGTTGGCGCAGCCGCCCAACAGGGCGCTGAGCAGCAGGGCGCTGACGCCGTGCTGCCATTGAGTCTTTTTCACCTTGTGGGACTCCCTGTGTTCACTTGCTGTATTAGCAATTGATGAAGTGATTGATGATGTGATAGTCACGCAGGTTATTATAAGGGCGAAAAAAAGCCGGTTTCCCAGCTTCAACCGCCCAGGCTGCAGAGCAGTTTGCGCAATAAGCGTTCGAACTCCTGTTTTTCCGCGGCGTCGAAATCCGCCCACAGCTCGCGGTGGCATTCGCGGGAGATGGGCAGCAGCGATTCCACGAGTTGAACGCCCCCCGGCGTCAACTCCAGCAGGATCTTGCGGCGGTCTTCGGCGCTGGGCGAACGGGCCGCCCAGCCGTTTTTGACCAGTTCGTCGGCGATGCGCGTGGCGTTGGTGCGCGATGAATCCAGCGTGTCGCTGATTTCAGACGGGTAGAGCGCTTGTTGCGGACAGGCGTACAGCGCCAGCAGCGCCATCCACACCGTCTCGTTGAGGCCGTGATGCTTCAGCTTGTCGCACAGGTGGGCGGACAGCCGCGGCAGGATGTGGTACAGCAAGCGCGCCAGAATGACTTCCTGGCGCGGCACGCCGGGAAAACGCGCTTCGATCCGGTTGACGGCCTGCTCTAGCGTTTGAAATGACTTGGTTGGATTCATAGTCGTTATTTTAATAACGCTGGTTACTATTCCGCAAGTGATAATTTTGAGGGGGATGGGCCGGGCATGGCCAGGCGGGCGCAAAAACGCCCAAGGCGCGGGCCTTGGGCGGTGGCGGGAGGCGCTGGGAAAGGCTAGTCCAGCAGCTGCAGCACCCGTTCCGGCGGACGTCCCACCACGGCGCGCTCGCCGCTGACGGCGATCGGGCGTTCGATCAGCTTGGGATTGTCTATCATGGCGGTAATCAGATGCCGGGGCTCCAGCGTGATGTCGTCCAGATAGAGTTCGGTGTATTCCTCCTCCTTCTGGCGAATCAGGTCGCGCGGCTCCATGTTCAGCAGCGTCAGCAGGCGCTCCAGTTCTTCGTAGCTGGGCGGGTGCTTCAAGTACTCTACGACTTCGATTTCCGCGCCGGCGTTTTCCAGCAGGCTCAGCGCCTCCCTGGATTTGGAACAGCGCGGGTTGTGGTACAGGCGAATCATGCTGGTCTCTCCTTGTTATGCGTGCGCGGAGTGGCTTGATCGTGGCACGAAATTGCAATGGGCGCCAGCGCTCGCGATGCGATTTGTGTCAATGAGGTTTAATTTGAAGCAGACCAGTTTGGCAAGTTCCGGTCTAACCATTACCATGCATTGACTCTCATTGTTATTTATCCGCCATGCATCCCTCCACCCGCAGCCATTTTGGGCTGGCAATCCTCCTCGCGGCCCTGTCCACGCTGGGGCCGTTTTCGATCGACACCTTCCTGCCGGCGATGAGCGCGATCGGGCAAAGCCTGGCGGTCTCTCCGTTGCAGATGCAGCAGGCGTTGACGGTATATCTGCTGTCTTACGCGGTGATGATGTTGTGGCATGGCTCGATCTCGGACGCGGTGGGCCGCCGTCCGGTGGTGCTGGTCACCACCTTGCTGTTCAGCCTGGCGTCGATAGGCTGCGCCTTGGCCGACAGTCTGGGGCAGCTGCTGCTGTTCCGGGCGCTGCAAGGCTTCTGCGGCGGCGCCGGCCTGGTGGTGGGGCGCGCGATCATCCGCGACAAGCTGGACGGCGCCGACGCCCAGCGGCTGATGTCGCAGGTGACCATGCTGTTTTCGCTGTCGCCGGCGATCGCGCCGGTGGTGGGCGGCTGGCTGTTCGGCGCCTTCGGCTGGCATTCCATCTTCGTGTTCATGGCGCTGATCGGTCTGGCGCTGTTCCTGATGAGCTGGTTCGCCCTGCCGGAAACCCATCACGAATCCGCGCGCCAGCCCTTGAAGATCAAGTATCTGCTGGCCAATTACTGGCAGGTGGGACGCAAGCGCGAGTTCCAACTGCTGACCGCGGCGGTGTCCTTCAACTTCGCCGGCTTCTTCTTGTACATCCCGTCGGCGCCGGTCTTTCTGATGCAGCATCTGCACCTGGGGCCGGGGCAGTTTCTGTGGATGTTCGGCCCGGCGGTGTCCGGCATCATGTTCGGCGCCTATCTGTCGGGCAAGATGGCGGGGCGGGTGTCGCAAAAAGACATCGTGTCGCGCGGCTACGTGGTGATGTTTATCGCGGCCGGCTGGAACCTGCTGTACAACTTGCTGGCGCCGGAAGCCGCGATGCCGTGGGCGGTGTTGCCGCTGGCCTTGTACACCACCGGCATGTCGATCGCCGCGCCGTCCATTACTCTGAACCTGATGGACCAGTTTCCATCCTTGCGCGGCACCGCCTCGTCCTTGCAGGGCTTTTTCCAGACCATGATGTCCAGCGTGGTGGCCGGCCTGATCGCGCCGCTGGTCTGGGGCAGCCCGCTGAGCCTGGCGGCCAGCATGGCGGTCATGCTGGCATTGGGCTTCGCGTTCCGGATGGGCTATAGGCGCAGGGTGACGCGTTAGCGCTCCTTCAAGGCCCAGTTCAACTCATGCAAGCGGCCGGATTGTTGCGCGCTGTGGAAGCGTTCGCGCAGTAGGGCCAGCGCGATGCCGAGGACTAGGCCGCCGACTAGTCCCGCGGCCGTGATCAATGAGCGAACGGGTTTGCTCTTTAGTTCGGGCACTACGGCGCTGTCCAATATCTGGATTTGTGACGAGTCCTTGGCTTCGTCGATTCTGGCCAGCTCGTATTGCTTGGCCAAAAGTTCAAAAATCGTTTCCTGATACTTGACCTCGCGCAGCCGTCTCAGATACTCCAGCCCGGATTGCGGCATTTTGCCGGTGGGCACCATGATGTTGCCGGAGGTTTCGGCGCCGTTTTCCAGCTTGGCCAACTGGGTTTTCAAACCCATCAGTTCTTGTTTGGTCCGCTGATAGAGCGGGTTTTGCTCGGTGGCGTAGCTACGCAGCGCCTCCAATTGCACTTCCTTGGCGGCGATGTTGGCCTTGAGCAGGGTGACGGTGTTCATAATCGCCTGCACCTGGCCGTCTGGCTGAATCATGCCGGTGCGCTCCTGGGTCTGGCGCAGTGCGGTTTCTGCTGAGGTTAGCTGGGTCTTGGTTTGCTTTAGCTGGGTTTCGAAAAACAGCCGGCGTTTGGCCGCGTCGGTGACGGCCAGGGACTGGTTCAGCTGGGTCAACTGGGCGATATAGCCATTGGCCAAGGCGGCGGCGAACTGGGGATCCTTGTCTTCCACGCTGATGCTGATCAAACCATCCTTGTTGCTGCTGGTTATGGTACTAGCGCTCTGCAGTGCCCTTCTGGTCTCATCCATTGTGTCTGTTGCATAGCGCTGTTTCAGCTTGAACTGCTGTATCAATCCGTCCGCCACTGTACGGCTTTGCAGCAGGCCGGTGTAAAGATCGCCGGGGTTCTTCAGCCCGGCGATGCCGCCGGCTGCGCCGGCCAGCCCGCCCAGTTGGCTCAGCAACAGATTCATGCTCGAGTTTTGCTGCTGCGGCGGCAGTATCTTGGCGGTGGCGCTATACAGAGGCGGCAGCAGCAGGCTCAAGACCAAGGCGCCGCTCCCCAACGCGATAACGCTGCCGATGACCCAGCGCTTGTGTTTCAGCAAAGTCTTCAATACGTCGAGGAGGTCGACGTTATTGGAAGATAGGGGTTGAGGTTCTGCCTTGTCGTGTATGGACATGTCTGAATCCCGAATTAAGTGTGGGGGTCCTGTCTTATTTCAAGACTTTCAAGCCGGCGGCGCCTAGCCCGAACTGATAGAGAATCGAGGTCCATTCTTTCAGCGACTGGGTCCAGCTGCTGACGGCCAGTTCGTCGGGCACGACGATGGTGTCG
The DNA here is from genome assembly GCF_016937655.1 of Chromobacterium alkanivorans. GTDB lineage: Bacteria > Pseudomonadota > Gammaproteobacteria > Burkholderiales > Chromobacteriaceae > Chromobacterium > Chromobacterium alkanivorans. The sequence continues at coordinate 366,128 of NZ_JAFHKL010000001.1, forward strand.
CCCGGATTGATGCGCTTGCCGCCCAGGCTGTTGAACCAGCCCGCGTTGTTGTTGCTGGCCACGGTGCCGTCGGCGCGGATCACATAGGTTGCGGACTTGTCGCCGGTCTGGCTGATGCCGCCGGCCAGATCCAGGTAGTCCTTCACCGAGCGTTGCGGCCGGTAGATGAAGGCATTGCTCTGGTAAACCGAGCCCAGGACATTGACGGTGCCGGGCCGGCGCGGGATGGTGACGGCGTCGCCGTTTTGCAGCGGCAGGTCCGGCAGGTCCTTGACTTGGGCGCTGCTGCCGCTCAGTTCCAGCACGACGCGTCCTTCCGCTTTGATGGCGCGCATTTTTTCCGCCAGCTTGCGCTGGCGCTCGACTTCCGCGGTAATGGCCGCGACATTGTCTTTATCGGTTTGTTTGGACAGGCGAGCGGCGGAGGCTTGTTCCAGTTCCTTTTCAAAGCGGTTGGCCACCTCATCCAGCTTGGCCTGCTGTTCTTTCTTGATGTTCTCGCGTTGCAGATTGGTGGCGAAGACATAGCCGTTTTCAGTGGCGCCGCCCAGGCGCATGATCAGGTCGCGCAGGGTTTCGCCTTTTTGCAGCAAAAAGGTGCCGGTTTGCTTCACTTCTCCGCTGACGCGGACGTATTCGGTGTCTTGTTGAATGTTCACCGGCAAGGCGTTGGGCGCGAACACGCGGAAAATATCGCTGGCGCCCAGCTTGAGCCGCTTCAATGCGGCGTTGTCAGGGCTGGTTTGTCCATTGGATGTCTGCCACTGCGCTTCGAAGCGATTGTCTACGCTTTTTTCCAATTGCCAAGCTTTGCCTTCCGCCGCCGATTCCAGGCCGCCGGCCCAATGCAGCAGGTCGGCGACGCTGTCGCCGTCGGCAAATTCATAGATGGCCGGATGCTTGACGTCGCCTTGCAAGGCAACCCGTTTGCCGGCGGGCCGGATTTGAATCACGTCGCCGTCGCGCAGGGTCAGATCACTGGACTTGTCCCCGTCCACCAGAATTTTGTAAAGATCCAGCTGGCCGACGGCCTTGCCGTCGCGCATCAATTGGATATGGCGCATCGATCCGTTGTCGCTGGGGCCGCCCGCGGCGAACAACGCGTTCAGCAAGGTGCTCATCCCGCCCAGGGTATAGCTGCCGGGCGCGCGCGCATGGCCGACGACGTAGACCTGCACTGCGCGGGTCTGCAGCAGGCTGGCGCTCAGGTCGAAGTTGTGGAACACGCGCGAGACGCTCTTTTTCAGCGTGTCTTGCAAATCCCTGAACTTCACGCCGGCAACCGCGATGGCGCCGACTCTGGGCAGGTAGACCGTGCCGTTGCGCTCCACGGTTAGGGTCAGGTCGATGTCGACCATGCCCCAGCCCTTGACCTGGATCTGGTCGCCGGCGCCGATCACATAGTCCGGGTTGACCTGGGCGGTGCCGCTTGGGGCAAAGGTCGATGGCGGGTTGCCGAACAAGTCCGCGCCGAAGACGGGCAGGATGTTGCCGGTGGCCACTTTCACGTATTCGATGAAGGGCGGCAACCTCCCTTCTTGCGACTCGTTCTGCAAGGGATCGCGCTTGCTTGGTTTCGCTCCAGGCGGCAGTCTGCGCTGCTGTTGCGGCACCTGCTGCGGCCATGCTTGTTGAGCAAGCGGGGCCTGGTTGCTGATGCTGGGTTGTCCGTACATCATGGCTTCCGGCTCATAGCTCGGCATCATGGTGTTGGAGAAGTCGCCAGCCGAGTTTGGCGTGGCGGCGATGGCGGGACTGGCGGCGCATAGAGCGATGAGCAGCGGGACCACCTGGCGGCGAAGGCGTGAATAGTCGGTCATGGTCGCGAGAAGATGGTTCATGGGCGGTCGTTTCAATCCAGTGATTTCGAAACTTGGATGCCGGCCTGCTTGGGGCCCAGCATCAGCGAGGTGCGATAACGGGACTCGTCCCGCTGGGCATGCCAGAGCCAGGAGCCTGAGGCATAACCCAGCAGGCTGCCGGCGGCGACGTCTGACAACCAGTGATCTTTGCCGGCGACGCGGCCGAGCGCGCCGATGGCGGCCAAGCCGTACAGCCAGGGTTGGTCGTACTCCTTGGCGAAAGGCGTCAGCGCGCCGAACAGCACCGCGGCGTGATTGGAGGTGAAGCTGCTTTGGAAGCGGGAACTGCCCGCCGGCTGCTGCTGCCAGGGATTGTCGCTGGCGTTTGGCCGCGCCCGGTTGCCTAATCCCTTCAAGGCGATGCTGCCGGCGGCGGAGAGCGCCGAGGATTCCAACGCGATCAAACCGGTGTTGCTGAGCCTGTCGTCGCCCAGGGCGAAGGCTCCGCCCGCCAGGCCCAGCGCGGCGATGGGCAGGGTATTGCCAATCTGCTTCCAGCCCTTGAGCAGACGGTTGTCCTGATGTCGGCCCACGGCCTGATTCACCGGCTTGTCCAAAGCTATCGCCGCCAGAGTCATGCCGGCGGCAATCGCCACGGCGCCCGGTTTGTCCTCCATGGTTGCGAATTGCCTGGACGAGTCGTCCAACCGCAGTCGCACTGACGGCCAGGGATGGAAGTTCGGGGGCGGCGGATTGACTTGCGGCAAGCCCTGCTCATCCGGTCGTTCGGCGAAGTTGCCCAAACCGTCGTAGGCGTTCACATCGCTGCGCGGGTCGTTGAGCTGGTCGTAGAGGTCTCCGGGCGACATAACCATTTGGCCGACATCTCGCGTCCATGGGGATAGGGCGAAGTTGCCCACCGCCTGGGTGTCCAGCGTCAGCATGCTGTTCAGCGGTATGGAAATGAACAGCCCCTTGTCCTTATAGGGCGAGCTGGGGGTGCCGGGCGAGGTGATGTCGTTGCCGTTGGTGCTGGTGTACCAGGCGCCGATCTCGATGCCGGAGCGAAAGCGGCGCTTCAACTCCAAACGCGCGCCGCTGTCCTTGGCGAGAAAACGGCCGGCTCGCACCGTGGCGGTAACGTTCAGCGGCAATTTGTAGTGGAGCGAGGCCAGCGCGGTGACGGTCTGGTAGTCGCGTTTGCCCAGCCAGCCCTTGTAGTCGCGCTGTTGCAGGGCGTCCACGGCGAGGTCTATCGCCCAGTGGCGGGTGTCGGGGTAGTAGAGCACTTGGCCGCCGGCGCCGCGGAACATTTCCTCGTAAATGCCGGCGGACGCGCGGGCGTAGGTATTGGGCCCCAGAGTCAGATACTGGTTCAGCAGCAGGCGATCCAGTTTGGGAGAGTTGGTTTTCTTGTATTCGGCCACGTCGGAACGGACATGGGGCAGCAGGCTGTTGGACGGTTGTTTGACCCCGGAGACCGTGTTGTAGAGGTTGGCGCTGAGCGCGCTGTTCAAAAACAAGCCGGTTCCAAGGCGCCGCGTATAAGTGGCGGCGGCGGCGATCTCATAGCGGAAGGCGCCGCTGGGGTCGTTGAAATAGACCCCGGTCTTGGGCACCAGCCGGAAGCGGTTGGCTTCGTTGTCTTCGGCGTTGAGTTGGACGATGTCGCCGTCCTTGCCCGCCAAAACCTCCAGGTTGACGCTGTCTTTGATGTTTGCGCTGAGCTGTTGCGCGTAAACCTCCTCCAGTTCGGAATCCTTGCCAGGCTTGATGTTGACGCTGTCCAGAAAGCGTTGGCGGTCGACCTTGCCCAGCAGGTAGTCGTTCAAGGTGGCCAGATTGAAAAAACTATAGGTCGCGATTGGCTGCTCCAGCTTGGTGTAGACCACGCGGATGCTGCGCGTTTCAATTGGGGCAAAGTACAGCGCGGTGCGTACCGCGCGGCCCACCGCGCGGCCTACATTAGAAATCCGGCTATTGTTCAGCTCCAGTACGAATTCGTCGCCGCGCATGCTGATGCGGATGTTTTTGAAATCCTGCTTGCTCAAGGCGCTGACCAGGCCATGGCCATAGGCGCTGTCGGCATGCCATTGGCGCAAGGTGGGACGGAGCGGCACGTCGGGGCCGCCGCTGAAATAAGCGGGTTCGCTGATCTTGGGCACGAACTCGCGTTCGTTCAAAGGAATTTCTATCGAGGCGTTCAGACTGGCGTGAGTTTTTTGCTTGGCCAATTGCAGGCCCAGCCAGCCCCAGCGGTATTCAATGCCGGCGGCAGCCCCCTTTTTCCTTTGCGCGGCGAAGGTGTCTTTGGAGCGGAAATCCGATGGGTAGTGATTGGCGTCGTATTCGGCGATCAGCGACCAGCGGGGAAAGCGCTCTGGGGTCCAGCGCAGGCCGCCGAAAGGGCCTTCGATTCGACCGGAACCGACACCCGCCGAGACTTCCAGATTGGGGCGGAGGTGCTTGCTGGCCACCAGATAATTGCCGCGCCACAGTGCTGTGCCGAAAATATCCGTGCGGCCGAAGGCGAGCGCGGGCCAAACGCCGGACTCGTCCAGCAGTCGCCATTTTGTGTCGATCGCCTTGTCCTTAAAGCTACCGTAGCCTCCGCCGTATTGTGGATTGTCAAAACCGGCAATGCCGGAGATGGAGACGTAGCGGCCTGAAATCTGCAGAAAGGGCAGCGCCGTCGCCGAGACCCATAAGGTGTTGTAGGGCTTGTCGGAGCTGACCCCAAAGCTTAAAGAGCCGTCGCGGCCAACATCCGCCGACGGCATATTGATGTAGCCAGATTGGCCATTGAGCGATGGTTGCGCGTAAACCGGCAACAGCAAGCCGCAACTTCCCCCGAACACTATCCCTTTGATCAGAATGCCACGCATGGATTGCTTTATTTAGAGTTATTGATTTCGTATTGCGAGAAACAATTACTAATAAAAATCTTAAAAGTTACGCAGCGCTCCGTATCGAGAGCGGATAGAAACACAGGCAACCTGTTGCTTGCGCAGACAGGCTGCCTGTTTGGGGCGAAAGCCAACGTCCGATCAAGCCGCGGTGCATAAGCACGGCGACTTAATGGTGGGTGGTGGCGGAGTGTGAGGTAGAGGAGTCGCTGTTGCTGGAAACCGCAACCGCGGCGGCAACCGCAGCGCCAATGGCTGCAATGGTGCCCACGCTCAGACCGGCAATGCCGGCGGTGGTGCCGGCCGCGCCAGCGGCGGCCGCAGAGGAGGTGCCGGCGGCGCTGCTGCCCGCCGCCGAGGTCGCTGCGGCTTCTTCGGCGGCAAACACCGGAGCAGAGAGCAGGCCAGCCAAGGCAAGAATAAAGACTTTCTTCAACATGATAGTGTGCCCTTGTGTATTTGTGCTTCGAAATTAATCTAAGTGCAACATTTAAAACAGGAAAACTATCAACATCATAAAATCAATAATGCTTGCCATCAGCATAGAGCAAGACTGTAAGTCTGCAAAGTGACAACTGGGAATTCGTCAGTGGGATGGGAGCGAGTGTGCCATTAATGCCGCAGCCAGAACTCGCCGCGCGAGCGATGCGCCTCCAGCACGGTTTGGAAGACGCCGGGGTCCTTGGTGTAGGTCATCTCGCCCGCTGTCGGGAAATGCAGGTCCTGCAGCCGCGACACCCAGAAGCGCAGCGCGGCGGCGCGCAGCATCAGCGGCCAAGCCCGTTCCTCCTCCGCGGTGAGCTCGCGCTCCGACTGATAACCGTCTAGCAGCGCGGCGGCGCGCTCGTTGTCGATGCCGTGGTCCGCGTTGCGGGCCCAGTCGTTGACCGCGATGGCCAGATCGTAGAGCAGCACATCGTTGCAGGCGTAGTAGAAGTCGATGAAGCCGGCGATGCGGTCGCCGTCCAGCAGCACATTGTCGCGGAACAGGTCGGCGTGGATCACGCCCGAAGGCAAGTGATCGAAGCGGTGGCTGTCCTGAAACTGCACCTCCTCGCGCAGCAAGGCGGCGGCGTCTTCGTCCATGCGGGGGTAGACCTGGCGCGCGGTTTCGCTCCACCAGCGCGGGCCGCGCGGATTGGCCATTTTGCCGGGGAAGGTGGCGCCGGCGATATGCATCTGCGCCAGCATTTCGCCGACTGCGCGGCACTGCGCCGAGGTGGGCTGCGCGACGTCGGCGCCGTCCAGGCAGCTGACCAGGCAGGCCGGCTTGCCGGCCAGCATCGAGGCGAACTGGTCGGTGTTGTCGGCCACCGGCGCCGGGCAGGCCACGCCGTGGCGCGCCAGGTGGCTCATCAAGGTCAGGTAATAGGGCAGTTCCTGCAGCTTCAGCGCCTCGAACAGCGTCAGCACATAGCGGCCGTGCGTGGTGGTGACGAAGTAATTGGTGTTGGTGATGCCGGAGGCAATGCCCTGCAAGTCCAGCAACTGGCCCAAGGTGTAGCGCTTGAGCCATTCCTGCATCTGGTCATCGCTGACCGTGGTGTAAACCGACATAGTGGCCCTCTCAGAACCGGATCAGCACCCAGCGCGGGATGATGATGCGGTTGGCGGGGTCGATCTGCTTCATGGTGCCGGAGCCGTTGTCGTCCATCAGGTAATAGGGCACGCCGTGCGACGGAGTCACCTTGACCATGTAGAGATGGCCGTTGAGCCGGTATTCCTCGATCTTGTCCTCGCCCTTCTGGATGATGCGCACCTCCGGTTCCGCGGTGGCGGCGCTTTGTTCGCTGATCGTCGGCGGCGGCGGCACCGGGGTCTTGGCGGGGGAGGGCGTATCGGCCCAGGCGGCTGTCAATGGCAGCAGGGCGAGGGCGGCGAGCAGGCGGCGCATGGCGTGGTCCTTGATTGTCATCAGTGTTAAAGGTGCAGCAGTTGTTCGCGCTCTTCGGGCAGCGCTTCAAAACCGCGGGTTTCGTAATGTTTGAAGATAGTTTCGACGATTTGCCGCGGATCGTCGATCAGTTGGATCAGATTCATGTCCTCGGGATTGATCATGCCTTCGCTGATCAAGCGGTCCTTGACCCAGTCCAGCAGGCCTTCCCAGAACTCTCGGCAGCACAGGATGATGGGAATCTTGCGGCTCTTGCCGGTCTGGATCAGCGTCAGCGCCTCGAACATCTCGTCCAGCGTGCCGAAACCGCCCGGCATCACCACATAGGCGATGGCGTGTTTGACGAACATGACCTTGCGGCTGAAGAAGTGGTTGAACTTGATGCTCAGGTCTTGGTATTCATTGGGTTTCTGTTCGTGCGGCAACACGATATTCAGCGCCACCGACGGGCTTCTGCCGTAGAATGCCCCTTTATTGGCGGCTTCCATGATGCCGGGGCCGCCCCCGGAAACGACGGAGAAGCCGGAGTCCGACAGCAGGCGGGCGACTTCTTCGGTCAATTTGTAATACTTGTGGTCGCGCGGCGTGCGCGCGCTGCCAAAGATGCTCACTGCCGGCATGATGCCTTGCAAGGCTTCCGCCGAATCGACAAACTCCGACATGATTTTCATCACATGCCAGGCTTCGCGGGAACGGAAACGCTGCATCATCGCGTGACGATCACTGGTTTGCGGTAATTTATCGGACAAGCTCATATTCTGCCTCTTTTTATGAAAACACTGTTATTGATCGACGGCTCTTCTTATTTGTACCGCGCCTTTCACGCGATGCCCGATTTGCGCTCTCCGGATGGCCGCCCGGTGGGGGCTGTCTACGGCATGGTGAACATGCTCAGGCGGCTGGAGAAGGAAGTGCAGTTCGATTATAGCGCCTGCGTTTTCGACGCCAAAGGCAAGACATTCCGCGACGACCTTTACCCCGAATACAAGGCCAATCGCCCGTCGATGCCGGAGGAACTCGCCTCCCAGATTACGGCGGTCCATGAGGTGGTGCAAGCCTCGGGCTGGCCGATGCTGGTGGTGCCGGGAGTGGAGGCCGACGACGTGATCGGCACGCTGGCGCGCGCCGGCGCCGCCGCCGGCATGCGGGTGATCATCTCCACCGGCGACAAGGACATGGCGCAACTGGTGAACGGCCAGGTGTCCATCGTCAACACCATGACCAATGAAACCTTCGACCGCGACGGGGTCAAGGACAAGTTCGGCGTGCCGCCGGAATTGATCGTCGACTATCTGACCCTGATCGGCGACAAGGTGGACAATGTGCCGGGCGTCGACAAGTGTGGGCCCAAGACCGCGGTCAAGTGGCTGGAGCAGTACGGCAGCCTGGACGCCGTCATCGCCCAGGCGGCGGAAGTAGGCGGCAAGGTGGGCGAGAACCTGCGCGCGGCGCTGGATTGGCTGCCCAAGGGCCGCGAGCTGATCACCATCAAGTGCGATGTGGATCTGAACGCGGACATGCCCTATGGCCTGGACAGCCTGCAGCACGGTCTTAAGGACAAGCCGCGTCTGGCCGAGCTGTATCAGGGCTTGGGCTTCCGCACCTTTTATCGCGAGGTGAGCGAGGGCGAGGAGATGCCGGCGGTGGCGCAAACTACGGCCGGCGCGCAGGGTGACGATCTGTTCGCCATCGAGGCGGCGCAAGACAGCCCGGCCCTGCCGGAGGCAGTGGCGGAGCGGCGCTATGAAACCATTCTGGACGCCGCGCGGTTGGACGCCTGGCTGGCCAAGCTGGCGGCGGCGGAGGTGGTGTCGCTGGACACCGAGACCACCAGCCTGGATCAGATGCAGGCGCGCATCATCGGCGTCAGCTTCTCGGTGCGCTCCGGCGAGGCCGCCTATCTGCCGCTGGACCACCACTACGCCGGCGCGCCCGAGCAATTGGATCTGGAGCAAAGCCTGGCCAAGCTCAAACCCTGGCTGGAGGACGTCGGCAAGAAGAAGTGCGGACAGAACCTGAAGTACGACCGCCATGTGTTCGCCAACCACGGCATCCGCCTGGCCGGGGTGGTCGACGACTCCCTGCTGGCTTCCTACGTGGTGGAAAGCCATGAGCGCCACAATATGGACGATCTGGCGCGCCGCCATCTGGGCGAGTCCACGGTCAGTTACGAGGAGATTTGCGGCAAGGGCGCCAAGCAGATCGGTTTCGGCGAGGTGGACGTGGACACCGCGTCCAACTACGCGGCCGAGGACGCCGACATCACGCTGCGCCTGAATCAATACTTCTCCGGCCTGTTGAGCGGCCGTTTGCGAGAAGTCTACCGCGACATCGAACTGCCGGTGGCCGAGGTGCTGTTCGACATGGAACGCCACGGCGTGTTGATAGACCGCGAGCGGTTGGCGGCGCAAAGCCATCAACTGGGCACCGAGATGCTGAAGCTGGAAAACCAGGCCTACGAATTGGCCGGCCAGCCGTTCAACCTGAACTCGCCCAAGCAATTGCAGGAAATCCTGTTCGGCAAGCTGGGCATTCCCACCAAGGGCGTGAAGAAGACCCCGTCCGGCGGCTACTCCACCGACGAATCGGTGCTGGAGGCGCTGGCGCTGGACCACCCGCTGCCCAAGTGCATCCTGGAATACCGGGGCCTGGCCAAGCTCAAGTCCACCTACACCGACAAATTGCCCCAGCTGATCAACGCGGCCACCGGCCGCGTGCACACCAATTACGCGCAGGCGGTGGCGATCACCGGGCGGCTGGCCAGCTCGGATCCCAATCTGCAGAACATCCCGGTACGCACGCCGGAAGGCCGCCGCGTGCGCGAGGCCTTCATAGCGCCGCCCGGGCATGTGATCGTCAGCGCCGACTATTCGCAGATCGAACTGCGCATCATGGCGCACCTGTCGGACGACGCCGGCATGCTGCAGGCCTTCGCCAGCGGCGAGGACATTCACCGCGCTACCGCCGCCGAGGTGTTCGGCGTGACGCTGGAGCAGGTCAGCGCCGACCAGCGCCGCGCCGCCAAGGCGATCAACTTCGGCCTGATCTACGGCATGAGCGCGTTTGGCCTGGCCGCGCAGCTGGACATCGAACGCAGCGCCGCGCAGCAGTACATCGACCGCTACTTCATGCGCTACCCGGGCGTGGCCGAGTATATGCAGACCACGCGCGAAACCGCGCGCGAGCAAGGCTATGTGGAAACCGTGTTCGGTCGCCGTCTCTACCTGCCGGAGATCAAGTTGTCGAACCCGGCGCGCCGCGCCGGCGCCGAACGCGCGGCGATCAACGCGCCGATGCAGGGCACGGCGGCGGATCTGATCAAACTGGCGATGATCGCGGTGCAGAACTGGCTGCGCGACGACGCCTTGGGCAGCAAGCTGATCATGCAGGTGCACGACGAACTGGTGCTGGAAGTGCCGGAAGCCGAGTTGGAACTGGTCAAGCGGCGTTTGCCGGAGATCATGGCCGGCGTGGCCAAGCTCAAGGTGCCCTTGCTGGCGGAAGTGGGCGCCGGGGAAAGTTGGGAAAGCGCGCACTGAGCGGGAGGCGCGCCGCAGTCTGAAAGCCAGCCGGGCAGGCTGGCTTTTTTCATGCCCATGTCGTTTTGCTGGTCCTGGCCTAAATGCCTGGCTCAACCGACGTTTACGGGAACAAGATCGGTTCCGTTCGCATGGGTTTGCTAAATATATTAGCTAACCCCCAATGAGACGGAGTGCCTGCCATGCGAGCTCAGATCGGCTTCACCCTGATTGAGGCGATGACGGTCCTGGCGATCCTCCTGCTGTGCCTGGCGATCGCCGCGCCGGGCCTGGGCCGTTTGTTGTCGACGCAGCAATTGCGCAGCCACGCCCAGGCGATGGCCAATCTGCTGCACTTCGCCCGCAGCGAGGCCCTGCGCAGCAACCGGCCGGTATTCGTGTGCGCGGCCAATCTGAAGCGGAATCTGCAATTGCAGGGCTGCGCCAGGCAGCGGCAGGTGTGGGACCGCGGCGCCCTGGTGTACGCGGACAGGGATGGCGGCGGCCAAGCCGGTTACGACAGCCAGGAACGCTTGCATCTGCTGGTGTTCGCCGCGGGCAGGGTCAGGGTGCGGGTTGGGCGCGACCAGCTGTCCTTCCTGCCCAACGGCAGGCTGGAGCGCGGCCAGGGCGTGAACCTATGGCTGGAAAGCCCGTTGTCCGGCCAGTGCTTGCTGCTGCAGGTCAGCGGCCATGGCCGGGCGGACATAGGCAAGGCGGACCGTGGCTGCCCGAGCTGAGGCCGCCGTCCGCGGCGGCGCTTTGCTGGAAACCATGCTGGCGCTGTTCGTGGTCATGGTGTCCATGCTGGCCCTGTCCTCGGTGCAGCTGCGCGCGCTGCTGCACGGCCGCGACGCTGTGCTGCGGGCGGAGGCGATCGCGGCGGCGCTGGAACTGGGAGAGGCGGCGCTGCTGTGGCCGGAGGCGGGGGAGGCGTCCGCGCAAGAGCAGGCGGATTGGGCGCGCTTGCGGCAGCGGCTGGAAGGTTTGGGAGACGGCGTGATCGAGGCGCGGCAGTGCCGCGGCGCGCTGGACGCGATGACGGAGGCGTGCGCGCAGCAGGAGGGCGCCGTCGTCTATCTGCGGCTGACTTGGAACGACTCGGTCGGAGAGGACTCCGCCCGTGCCGCGCGTCGTTACGCGCTGGCCCTGGACGCGCCTTAGTCGTGGCGACCGGCCGGCGCGACCAGGGGTTTTCCCTGGTGGAGATGATGGTGGCGATGAGCCTGGGGCTGCTGGTGTTGGCGCTGGCCTTGCAAGGCGCGCTGACGATGCAGGGCAGCCTGCGAGCCGTTGAGCGTGCTTTGCGGCGGCATCAGGATGGGCAATTCGCGCTGGCGCAATTGGCGGAGAGTTGGCGCAGGCACGGGCGTTTCGCTTGCGCGCAGGCGGCGGAGTCGCCGGGACGCGGGTTCGACGCGCCGGAAGGCATGCGTTTTCGCTACGGCGTCGACGCGGCGACGGCGTCGGTGACGGAGGACGCGACGCGGACCACCTTGCGCTGGCAGGGAGGGGCGGATTGGGAAGAGGCTGCGCTGGCCAGTTGCGCCAGCCTGAGGCTGTTGAAGTCGGGCGAGCCGGGGCTGGAATGGCGGAGGGAGGGCGGCGCGCATGCGTTGGCCTGGGAGGGAGCGGCGGAAGCCGGGCCGCTGCGAGGCGCGGATCTCGCCTCCTTGGAAGTTTTGGCTATCGCCTCGCAGCGTTACGTCCTGCGCCGCGACGGCGACGGCAACGCGCTGTGGCTGGAGGAAAGCCTGTCCGGGCGGACGGCGGAGCCGCCGCAATTGCTGGCGACGGCCGTGACGGCGCTGCGGCAGCGTTTTGGCGTTCGCAGCGCTTGCCGGCCGCTGACGCTGGTTTGGCGGGAACGCGCGGATCAGCTGAGCGCGGAGGATTGGAAGCGGTTGTCGCGGGTGGAGCTGGCGCTTGAGATGCGGTCGGACGGCGGCAGGCAGGGATGGACCACGGTGGTGGCGTTGACGCCGGCGCTGCCGTGCGCGCTGGAGCCGGGCGGATGAGGTCCCGGCCGCGCGGCGCGGTGCTGTGGCTGATTCTGCCGCTGCTCAGCCTGCTGACGGTGCTGGCGCTGGGAACCGCGCGTTCGGTGGCGGCGGAGCAGCGCGCCACGCGGAATCTGGCGGAACAGCGGGCATTGGCTCTGGCGGCGTTGCAGGCCTTGCGGGCGGCGGAACGGCGGACCTTGGATTTGAATCTCCGTTTCGAGGACGGTCTGAGGGGAGAAAGCGGCGTTCCCTGGCGGGGCGACGGCCGCGGTCTGGGTTGGTTCATGCCGGATTGCCTATCCAGCGTCGGCGGCGTCGGTTACGGCTTGTGCGCGACCGAGCCCGATTTATGGCGCCGCAGCGTGCTGATCAACGGGGCGCAGTGGCCGTTATTGCATCCTTGCGGGCCCAGCCGCCCGCTTGAGAGCGCGGCCGGCCGGCCGCCGGCGTCCTGCCTGCCGGCGCGGTCGCGCGCGGGACAGCGTTGGAGCCCGCCGCGCTATGTGCTTGAGTTGCTCAACCCGGCGTTTCGGTTCGCCGGCGTCGACGGCCGCTTGTACCGGATCAGCGTGCGGGTCTGGGGCGAGAGCGAGCGCGACGCATTGACCGTGCAGAGTTGGTTCTGGGCCGGCGCGGGCGCGCAGGCCGGCCGCGGCGGACGCTTGAACTGGCGGCGGCTGGAGGAGGCGGAATGAGAACGCCAGCGGGGCTGAGCTTGCTGGAGTTGCTGACGGCGATGGCGGTGACGGCCATTCTGGCCGCAATGGCCTGGCCGGCCTATCAGCAGCAGATATTGCGCGGGCAGTTGGCGGAGGCGCGCGCGGCGCTGTTGGAGAATCTCCATTTCGTCCAGCGCTGGCATTTGGAAAACCGCACGCGGTCCGCGACCTGGCCGCCGCTGCCGCGGCCCGGCACCCGCGATTTCGACATTCGGCTGGGCAGCGTCAGCCTGGGTTCGGACAGCGCGGGGCAAGCCAGTTTCCGTTTGCTGGCCAAGCCTAGGGCGGGGCACCGCTTGGCTGGGCGCTTGCAGTTGAGTCTGGATCAGGACGGCAATTTATCGCAGTGTGGGCCGGATGAGTCCGGCCCGCAATCTTGCGTGGCCTGGGGAGATTAAGTGCCGTCGGCCGTTGCCGGCACCTGGATCTTGCGGCAGCCTTGCGCCAGCACGCGGCCGCCGCGAGTGGTCAGGCGCGCCTGCTCGTCCAGCAGCGACCAGATCAGTTGTTGGCTGACGTAACGCTCGCCCTGGGCGACCTTGGCCGGCGTCAGCCGGTAGCGGTGATGGTTCCAGTTCAGCTGGATGGCGGTGCCGCTTTGCTGCTGCGGATACTCCACCACCACCATTTTGCTGCCGTTGCAGCGGTATTTGACGGTTTGCATGGCCGTGTCGGCGGAGGCCGACGCGGCGCAGGACGCGCTCAGCAGCGTTGCGCAGAGCAACGCTGGTTTCCATGCCTTCATGCTCCCTCCTTTTCCCTCCATGGGGCCACTTTCAGCAACAACACCATGCCGGGCAACGCCAGCGCGGTGCATAACAGGAAAAAACTGGTCCAGCCTATGGCGTCGATGATGTAGCCGGTGGAGGCGTTGGCCAGGGTGCGTGGCACCGCCGCCAGGCTGGTGAACAAGGCGAACTGAGTGGCGGTGTAGGCCGGGTGGGTGCTCTTGGCGATGAAGGCGACGAAGGCGGCGGTGCCGAGACCGACGCCCAGCGCTTCGAAGCCGATGACCACGGCCAGCATGCTCAGCTCATGCGCGCCGATGGAGGCGAAGCGGCCGTAGCTGGCCAGCCAGGCGAAGCCCAGGATGGACAACACCTGCACCACGCCGAAGGCCCACAGCGCGCGGTTGATGCCCAGCTTGATCATCCACAGGCCGCCGAGCAGGCCGCCTATCACCGCAGGCCACAGCGCCGCGTGCTTGGCCACCAGGCCGATCTGGGATTTGGCGTAGCCCATGTCCAGGTAGAACGGCGTGGCCAGCGAGGTGGCCATGCTGTCGCCCAGCTTGTACAGGAAGATGAAGCCCAGAATCCAGGCGGCGCCTTGCCAGCCCTGACGGGTGATGAACTCGTGGAAGGGCTCGACCACGGCTTCGCGCAGCGTCTTGGGCGCCTGGCCGGCGAGCTTGGGCTCGCTGACCTTCAGCGTCATCAGCAGGCCGGGGATCATGAACAGCGCGGTGATCAGGAAGACCCGGTCCCAGGGAATGTGGTCGGCCAGGATCAAGGACAGCGAGCCGGGCACCAGGCCGGCCAGCCGGTAGGCGTTGATGTGGACGGTATTGCCCAGGCCCAGTTCGTTGTCGCTGAGGATTTCGCGGCGATAGGCGTCCAGCACGATGTCCTGGCTGGCGGAGAAAAAGGCCACGCCCACCGCCAGCGCGGCGATGCTCCAGATGTGCTGGGCCGGGTTGAACAGGCCGAAGCCGGCCATGGTAACGATCAGCGCCAGCTGGGTCAGCAGCATCCAGCCGCGGCGGCGGCCCAGCAGCGGGGGCACGTAGCGGTCCATCAGCGGGGACCACAGGAATTTCCAGGTGTAGGGCAGGCCGATCAGCGCGAACAGGCCGATGGCCTTGAGGTCGACGCCTTCGCTGCGCAGCCAGGCGGGAAGCAGGTTGATCAGGGTGTACAGCGGAAGACCGGAGGCGAAGCCGGTGAAGACGCAGATCAGCATCGTGCGCGAGAAGACGTCGCGCCGCCAGTCTATGGTTGTGTTGCTCATGGGCAGGCCAGTTTCTACGGATCGCGCGGCGGGACCGGCCCGCCGCTTGTTGTTATTGGCGCGCCACCCGGTAGAAGGCCAGGCTGCCGCGCAGATTGGGCATGAAAGTCACCCGTTTGACCCCATTCATCACCACGCGTTCCACCACGCGCAGCCGATTCTTGGCGCACAGCGCTTCGAAGTCGCCGAGCATGCACCAGTGAATGTTGGGCGTATCGTACCATTGGTAGGGGATGGTGTCGGAAACCGGCATGTGGCCCTGCAGGATCTGCCAGCGGTTTTCCCAGTAGCCGAAGTTGGGAAAGGTGACGATGGCTTCGCGGCCGACGCGCAGCATTTCGTTGAGGATCTGCTCGGTCTCGCGCATTGCCTGTATGGTCTGCGATAGCACCACGTGGTCGAAGGCGTCGCCGTCGAATTCGGCCAGGCCGGTTTCCAGGTCGCCTTGCAGCGCGTTGACGCCGGAGGTCACGCATTTGACGACATTGCCGACGTCCAGGTCCACGCCGTAGCCGACCACCTGTTTGTTGCGGCCCAGCCAGGACAGCAGCGCGCCGTCGCCGCAGCCCAAGTCCAGCACCCGGCTGCCGGGCGCGATCCAGTCGGCGATCAGGCGCAGGTCGGCGCGCAGCGGCGCCGTGGTTTGCGGGGCGTTCATGCTTGCACCTCCCGCGCCACGCGGTCGAGGTAGGCGCGCATCAAATGGACATAGGGTTCGTCGGTCATCAGGAAGGCGTCGTGGCCGTGGACGGATTCGATCTCGGCGTAGGACACCGGCCGGTTGGCGGCCACCAGCGCCTTGACGGTTTCGCGCGAGCGCTCCGGCGAGAAGCGCCAATCGCTGGTGAAGCTGGCCACCAGGAATTGGGCGCTGGCCTTTTTCAGCGCGGCGACCAGGTCGCCGCCGAAGTCCTTGGCCGGATCGAAGTAGTCCAGCGCCTTGGTCATCAACAGATAGGTGTTGGCGTCGAAGGCGTCGGAGAATTTGTCGCCCTGATAGCGCAGATAGGACTCGATCTCGAACTCCACGTCGTAGCCGAAGCGGTATTCGCCGGAGCGCAGCATGCGGCCGAATTTCTCGCCCATGCCGTCGTCGGACAGATAGGTGATGTGGCCGAGCATGCGCGCCAGGCGCAGGCCGCGCCTGGGCAGCGCGTCGTGGGCGTAGAAGTCGCCGCCGTGAAATTCGGGATCGGTGATGATGGCCTGGCGCGCCACGTCGTTGAAGGCGATGTTCTGCGCCGACAGCTTGGGCGCGGACGCGATCACCAGCGCGTGGGCGATGCGTTCCGGGTAGTCGATGCTCCATTGCAAGGCCTGCATGCCGCCCAGGCTGCCGCCTATCACCGCCGCCCAGCGCTCAATGCCCAGCCGGTCCGCCAGTCGTGCTTGGCTGGTGACCCAGTCCGCGACGGTGACGACGGGAAAGTCGGAGCCCCAGGGCCGGCCGGTGGCAGGGTTGGGGCTGGAGGGGCCGGTGCTGCCGTGGCAGCCGCCCAGATTATTGACGCCGACCACGAAGAAGCGGCGGGTGTCTATGGGCTTGCCGGGCCCCACCATATTGTCCCACCAGCCGGCGGTCTTATCGTCCGCCTGGTGGCGACCGGCCACGTGGTGGTGGCCGGACAGGGCGTGACAGATCAGGATGGCGTTGCTTTTGGCGGCGTTGAGCTCGCCATAGGTCTCGAAGCACAGCTGGTAGCCGGGCAGGACGGCGCCGCTGTTCAGCGGCAAGGGGGTATCGAACACGGCGGTCTGGGCCGCGACGATGCCGACGGAGTCGTGGGAGTCGGACATGATGACTTGAGTGCCTCTTTTGCTATTTTCGGCATGCGCGGCGCGGGCCGCGCGCATGCTGTCGCTCCGCCGGCGGCCGGTCGGTGCCGGCCATTCTCGCTTCGGAGCCTCCTGTAGGCTACAGCCAGGACTTTAGCATGTCTTGCGCCGGCGGCGACAGCGCGTCTTGCCAGCGGCGCCGGCGCGCCGGATAATCGGGCGACTTTTCTTCGCTGGCCCGCCATGTTCGGTCGTCTCTTCAAGTTCTTCGTGCTGTGCGGCGTCTTGCTGATGCTGGCGCGCTGGCTGCTCAACCGCCGTCAGCGGCAGAGCCTGCACGAGCTGTTCAGCACGCTGGCGCTGGCGCTGCTGCTCAGCGCAGGGCTGTTTTCGCTGCTGTATCTCTTGGGCTGGCACCGCCTTTAATCGCTCTCGCCGCGTCCATTCTTGATCCCGCTCAGCGCCGCCGGGCGGCCCGCTTGCTAGACTGCCCGGCTTTGGGCTTTGTTTGGCGATGGATCTGACCCGGCATCTGCATACCTTTGGTTATTATCTGAAGCGCCGCTTCGGCCAGCCGGTGCACAAATTGTCGCTGGCCGGCGATTTCACCTGCCCCAACCGCGACGGCACGCTGGGACGCGGCGGCTGCACCTTTTGCAATGTGCGCAGCTTCGGCCGCGATCCGGCGGCCTTGTCGATCAGCGAGCAGCTGGCGCGGGAGAAGGCCAAGACCGACCGCGCGCGCCGTTATCTGGCTTATTTCCAGGCTTATACCAGCACCTACGCCGAAACCGAGCAGCTGCGCCGCTTGTACGACGAGGCGCTGGCCGGCGCCGACGTGGTGGGCCTGTGCGTCGGCACCCGGCCGGACTGCGTGCCGGACGCCGCGCTGGCCTTGCTGGCGGAATACCAGCAGCAAGGCGGCGAGGTGTGGCTGGAACTGGGCCTGCAGACCGCGCACGACCAAACCCAGGCGCTGATCCGGCGCGGCCACGGCCTGGCCGAATATCGCGACGCGGTGCGGCGCGCTCACCGCCACGGTCTCAAGGTCTGCGCTCATCTGATCGCCGGGCTGCCCGGCGAGGACGCGGCCGCCGTCCACGCCTCGCTGGCCACGGTGCTGGACATCGGCGTGGAAGGGCTGAAGCTGCATCCGCTGATGGTGGTGCGCGGTTCGCGGATGGCGGCGCAATACCGGCGCGGCGAAGTGGCGCCGTGGAGCCTGGCCGACTATGCCGAGGTGGCGACCAGCCTGATCCGCCATACCCCGCCGCAAGTGATCTATCACCGGGTGTCGGCCACCGCGCAAGCGCCCACCCTGATCGCGCCGGACTGGTGCGGGCCGCGCTGGACCGCCTTGCAGGCGATAGGCCGGCTTCTGGCGCGCGACGGC
Organism: Chromobacterium alkanivorans; assembly: GCF_016937655.1. GTDB lineage: Bacteria > Pseudomonadota > Gammaproteobacteria > Burkholderiales > Chromobacteriaceae > Chromobacterium > Chromobacterium alkanivorans. The sequence goes on from NZ_JAFHKL010000001.1 coordinate 384,149, forward strand.
GGCCAGGGCAGCGCCTTGGGACAGCCCTGGCGAGCGGACGCGGAGGAGCTTGCGTAAATTATCGGCGTGGTCGATTGTCAGATTCAGGAGCCGCTCCCGACTCATGGGGGTAGAGACCGGAGACATCGCCATGCTGATCAAGAAACCCGCCGACATCCCGCCGTCGGACATCACGCCGGAAGGCGCGTACCTGAACCGCCGCCACTTCATGCTGGGCAGCGCCGGCCTGCTGTTGTCGGCCGAGACGCTGGCGGCGCTGGCCGCCAAGAAAAGCCCGCTGTCGACGCTGGCCGGCAACGACAAGGCCAATAGCCTGAAAGAAATTGCCGGCTACAACAATTTCTATGAATTCGGCACCGACAAGTCCGACCCGGCGGCGAACGCCGGCAGTCTGAAGACTCGTCCCTGGAACATGTTGGTGGACGGCGAAGTGGCCAAGCCGCGCAGCTTCGGCATCGAGCAGCTGCTGAAATTCCCGCTGGAGGAGCGCGTCTACCGGCTGCGCTGCGTCGAAGGCTGGAGCATGGTGATTCCTTGGGTGGGCTTTCCGCTGGCCAGCCTGCTCAAGCAGATGAACCCGACCTCGCGCGCCAAGTACGTGGCCTTCGAAACCCTGCAGCGGCCGGCGGAAATGCCCGGCCAGCGCGGCCGGGTGCTGGACTGGCCTTACCGCGAGGGCTTGCGCATCGACGAGGCGATGCACCCGCTGACCATTCTGGCCGTCGGCCTGTACAACGATGTGCTGCCCAATCAGAACGGCGCGCCCATCCGCCTGGTGGTGCCGTGGAAATACGGTTTCAAGAGCATCAAGTCCATCGTGCGCATCCATTTGCAGGAAACCATGCCGGCTACCAGCTGGAATCTGGCCAATGCGCGCGAGTACGGCTTCTATTCCAATGTGAACCCGGAAGTGGACCACCCGCGTTGGAGCCAGGCCAGCGAGCGCCGCATCGGCGAGTTCTTCAAGCGCAAGACGCTGATGTTCAACGGCTACGGCGATCAGGTGGCGGGCTTGTACCGCGGCCTGGATCTGCGCAAGAACTATTGATGGAGCGGGGATGACGACTTTGCGCCTGAAACCCGCTTCCGCCCGTCCGGCCGACCGCGCGCTGGTCTGGTTCAAATGCCTGCTGTTCGCGGTCTGTCTATTGCCTCTGGCGCGCGCCGCCTGGATCGTGCTGTCCGGAGAGGCGGTCAATCCGGTGGAGTTCATCACCCGCTCCACCGGCACCTGGACCCTGGTCTGGCTGCTGGCGACGCTGGCGATGACGCCCTTGCGGCGCTTGGGCGCCGGTGGCTGGCCGCTGAAGTGCCGGCGCATGCTGGGCTTGTTCGCCTTTTTCTACCTGAGCCTGCATTTCCTGACTTATCTGTGGCTGGACCAATTCTTCGATTGGGCCGGCATCGTCAGGGACATCTATAAACGGCCCTTCATCACCGTAGGCTTCGCCGCGCTGCTGCTGTTGACGCCGCTGGCGCTGACGTCCACCCAGGGCTGGATGCGCCGGCTCAAGCGCAACTGGGGCCGGCTGCACCGGCTGGTGTATCCGGCGGCGCTGCTGGCGGTGATCCATTACTGGTGGCTGGTGAAGAAAGACCTGAGCCAGCCGCTGATTTACGCGACGGTGCTGGCCTTGCTGCTCGGACTGCGGCTGTGGTGGCGATTCAGCCGGGCGGCGGCGGATAGACCCGGCTGAAGTGTTCTACTGTCGGAAAAGGCTGATAGAAGTGATGTAGGCTTTGCTTCCATTCAAGATAGTCGGCGGACTGGCGGAAGCCCTGCTCATGAGCTTCCACGCTAGTCCAGCGAACCAGCAGCAGGTATTTGTCATCATGTTCCAGGCAGCGTTGCAACTCATGACCCAGATAGCCTGGAGCGGCTGCGATGAGCTTTGAGGCGTGGACAAAAGCTGCTTCGAACTCTGGCCCGAGGCCTGGCTTGATGTGCAGCAAGGCAGCTTCCAATATCACGGCACGGTTCCCTGAGTGGAATAGGTACGCATAGTGTCCGGGTTTGCCTGATGGCGCGCAAGCTTCTACAGTGGCGTTTTGTTTTTTAGGCTGTGAAGATCATGTCCAAGGAAAAGGCCCCGGTCACCCAGGCGATCCGGGTATTGCGCGAGCATCAGGTCAGCTATAGCGAGCACTTGTACAAGTACGAGGAAAAAGGCGGCACCACGGTGTCGGCGCGCGAACTGGGCGTGGACGAGCACGCCGTGATCAAGACCTTGATCATGGAGGACGAGAACAAGCGGCCCTTGATCGTGCTGATGCACGGCGACCGCGAGGTGGGCACCGGCATGCTGGCCAAGCAGATCGGCGTCAAGAAAGTCCATCCCTGCGACCCCAAGACCGCGGACAAGCACAGCGGCTACCAGGTGGGCGGCACCAGCCCGTTCGGCACCCGCCATGCGATGCCGGTGTATATGGAGGCCAGCATCGTCGAGCTGGAGCGCATCTATATCAACGGCGGCAAGCGCGGCTTTCTGATCGGGGTCGACCCCAAGGAGGCGCAGCGGGTGCTGAAGCCGGTTCTGGTCAGCGCCGCGGCTTGAGTTCGGGGAAGTTGCGCTGGTAGATGGCCTGCAAGCTGCCGTCGGCCTGCATCGCCAGCAAGGCCTGGTCGATGGTGAGCCGCAGTTTGGCGATGTTTGGGTAGCTGCGCGAATACATCAGCGATAGCGAAGTGGCCTTGTCCAGCGGCGTGGGAATGTAGGCGAAGTCGCGTTCTTGGCCGGCGGCCTGGGTGCGGATCAGGAACAGGCCGCGCTCCAGCGTCAGCGGCGCCAGATCGAGATGGCCGGCGCGCAGCAACTTGATCGCGCTTTCCTCGTCATTGGTGTTCAGCGTGTTCAAGTGGTACTGCTGGAACAAAGGTTGGTACCAATAGCCTAGTTGCACGCCGATGCGGTAGGCGCGCAAGTCGGCCAGACTGCGAAAAGCGCCGGGAGGATGGGCGAGTCGTGGCTTGTAATAGAAGAAGTAGCTGCTGCTGCGGATCAGCGGCGGGGAAAAATCAAAGTCGCGCAGCCGCTCCGGCGTCGGCCGGTAGGGAAAGGCCGCCGCGGCGCGGCCGGCCTTGATGGCGGCCTCGGCGCGAGGCCAGCTCATATAGTGAAAACGCGCCGTGTAGCCGGCGCGCCGGCAGGCCTGGCGCACCATGTCGGCGAAGACGCCGTCGGCGGTGAAACTGCGCGACACATAGGGCGGCCACTCGCCGGTGGCGAAGTCTATCGCCGGCGTCTCGGCGCGCGCGGGCGCGGCCAGGCAGTAGAGGACAAGCAGCAGCGGACGCCACATGGCGCGACTCCAGGATCAGGGTGGGAGCATGTTTTGTTATCGCACAGCGCCCACCCCGCCGCCAGCCGGGCGGCTACCACCACCAGAACATGAAGCCCCAGGCGGCGTCCACCAGGGCCAGCGCCGCCAGCAAGGGAATCAGGGCCAGCGCCTGGCGCCAGCCGGAGCACCAGCGCGCCAGGATGGCGCGTCCCAGCCACAGCGACCACAGATTGGCGCCGGCCAGCAAGGCCAGCCGCGCGTCGTTGGCCCAGAACATCGGCACCCCTTCCGCCTTCAGCAGGGTCACCGTCAGCGCCGACAGGCCAAGGAACACGCCGCAGCCGGCCAGCGGGATCAGGCCCTGGGCCAGGTGGTGCAGGCGCTGCAGCCGCCAGGGGCCGGCGATGCGCACGCCGGCGGCCAGGCAGAGCAACAAACCGCTGCCCAGCACCAGCGCGGTGGCCAGCACGTAGCTGATCAGCGCCGCACCGTCCAGCCAGGAGAACACGTCGTTGTGTTGCGGGTAATGGGTCAGCAGCCACCACGGCGCCTCGGTGTCCAGCGGCCACAGGATGTCGCGGTCCACCAGCCATTCCGCCGCCGCCTGTTTCATGGCCACGAACCAGGGGCTCATGGTCCAGTGGAAGGCGCCCATCGCCACGCCCAAGAGGCCGTAGACGATCAGCGCGGTCTGCCAGCCGTCGGCCTCCTTGGCGGCCACCTTGACCACTTCCTCGGTGGGCGAGCGCAGGCTCAGCTCGATGGCGTCGCGATGGCCGCTGCAGCGGCCGCACATATGGCAGCCGCTGCCGCCTTGCATATGGCGCAGCGGTTGCAGCGGCGCGCAGTCCACCGTTTGAATCGGGAAGGTCTTGTCCTGAGACGCCTTCCAGGCGGCTTCGTCCACCCGGTAGTGCATGGGCGCCAGCTTGGACAGCAGGCCGAACACGCCGTTGACCGGACACAGGTGGCGGCACCAGGCGCGCTTGCCGCGGGTGTAGATGAAGCCGACGATTACCGCGGCCACGGTGGAGCCGCCCAGCACCAGCAGCGCGGCCTTAGGGTATTGGTAAACGCTGACCAGCTGGCCGTAGATGGTGGTCAGCGCGAAGGCGACGAAGGGCCAGCCGCCCCAGCGCATCCAGCGCGGGATGGGTCGGCCCAGCCCTTTCTTGGCCGCCCATTCGGACAGCGCGCCTTCCGGACACAGCACGCCGCACCACAGCCGGCCGAACAACACCATGGACAGCAGCACGAAGGGCCACCAAATGCCCCAGAACACGAACTGGGCGAAGATGGTCAGATTGTTCCAGATCCGGGCGGTATCCCCAGGCAGCTCCAGGCAGGCCGGCACGATCAGCAAGGCGGCGTAGACCAGCACCACTCCCCATTGCAGCGCGCGCAGCAGGCCGGCGTGATCCCGCAGCCACAAGCCGACGGCGGCCATGAAACCCTGGGCCGTCGGCTGGCGACAGGAGCCGCCGGCGCGCGCGGCGACGTCGGCGGAGCGGGGAAGCGGCGGACGGGCGGATTTCATGCGGCCAGCGTCTGTTTGCGGTTGCGCCACTGGAACAGCGCCCAGATCGTCGCCCAGAACAGCGCGTAGGCGAGCAGGCTCATCAAGGCGGGGTGGGCGCGATAGCCGGTGAGCGAGGCGATGACGCCGCCGGCCGGGCTCATGTCGTCAAGCAGCGCGGAGCTGTCCCACAGCGGGTCGACCAACGCCGGCAGGATGTCCATGGAGATCAGCTTTTCCACGCCGCTGAGGAAGAGCGAGGCACCGAGCAGCAGCAGCATGATTTCCGTGATGCGGAAGAACAGCCGCCAGGACAGGTATTTGCCGCCCAGCTGCAAGAGATAGAAGGTCAGGAAAGCCAGGCCTAGGCCGATCACGGCGGCGAAGCTCATGCTGGCCAGCGTGGAGCCGTCGGCCTCGGCCAGCATGCCGTAGAGAAAGACCACGGTTTCGCTGCCTTCGCGGGCGATGGCGATGGCGGCCAGCAAGGTGACGCCCCACCAGTTGGCGCTGCTGGCGTTTTCGCGCAGGCCGGCCTCCAGCTCTTTCTTCAGCGTGCGGCCATGCTCGCGCATCCACAGCACCATGTGCACGATCAGCGCGGCGGCGGTGAACACCATCACCGTCTGGAAGATGTCCTGCGCGCCGGCCATCAGGCTGCTGGCGGCGAACAGAGCCACCGCCAGGCCGACGGCGGCGAGCAGGCCCAGCGCCACGCCGGCCCACAGATAGCGTTTGCCGGCGGCGCCGGCCGGGTTCTGGTTCATCCAGGCGTTGAGAATGCCGACGACCAGCAAGGCCTCGACGCTTTCGCGCCAGACGATGAAAAGGACTTGTCCCATGTATATGCTCCTGCTTACGGCGGTAAACGGCTGGGAGGCGGTCAAGCGTCTCCGGCAGCGCGGCGTTTACTTGGCGACGATGACGCCCTGGCCGGTCTTCATGTGAAATTCGTCAAAAAACTTGTATTCGCCGGGGGCCAGCGGTTGGAACACCAGGAAGGATTCCGCGCCGGGGCCGAGCACCTTTTCCTTGCGCAGCGGCGTGCTTTCGAATTCCGCCGGGGTCTTGCCGGCGTTGATCACTTCGACCTTGAATTTCTTGCCGGCCGGCACCACCAGGCGGGCGGGAGTGAACACGCCGTCCTTCATCACCAGCTTGAACACCGGCATCTCGTCGGCGAGGACGGACATCGACACTAGGCAGGCCGCGATGGCGGCCAGGAGCATGCGCGCGAACTTCATCGGAAAGGGTCTCCGGATTGAAAACAGCGCAGGCGAGGGCATGCGCTGTCTTATTTTAACGCATGAGAATGACTGACGTTTACATTCTCATTCGCATTAATCCTGTTTTTGCAAGAACAACGGGATTAATAGCCGCCTTTTTTGCCGATGCCGGCATAAGTGAACTCATAGTTCAGTTCGAAGGGCTTGAACCACGGGCCCACGCCGGTTTCCTTGTCGATGTGGCGGCCGAAGTGGGCGTGCTGGTTGGCCGACGGCGGCATGATGGTGTATTTCAGCTTGTATTTGCCCGGGCCTTGCAGCTTGATGTTGTCGCCGTAGTGTGGGCCGTCGTTGGCCACCATCGGCATCAGGTCGCCTTTGAGCACCTCTTTGCCGCCCACCTTGCTCAGTTCGTACTTGACCACCAGGTAAGGCATCCACGCGCCTTCTTCGAAGCCGTTCGGGTTGTTCTTGGTGGCGTGGATGTCGGCTTCCAGGTGGATGTCGGATGCCTCGGCCTTGCGCATCATGCCTTCCGGTTCCATCTTGGTCGGCTGCAGGTAGACCGCGCCGATCTCCATGCCGTTTTTCAGCGCGGGCTTGCCGATCGGGTATTCCTTGGCCATGGCGGCTGCCGAGGCGGTCAGTGCTGCGGTGGCGATAGCCAGTTGGACAAAGCGACGCATAGTGTTTCCTTTTGGTTTCAATTGAATAGGGCACTGCTCTGGCCCGAGCGGGCCGCTTGGCGACGCAGGAGGTCGACCGGGCGGATAAGCGCTTTATTGTAGTAAGGCATTGGCTTGCCTAAAAATACTAATGCTAATCATTATCGTTTTCAAACGAAAATGTGTTCTCGAATGTAACAGATGCGACGCCGCGCGGCGCTGGCCATAGGAATGGCATGCGCCGCGCCGCGGCTCAGTCTTGCGTCGCCAGTCGGCTGAGTTGTCCCAGGCTTTCGTCCAGGATCAGCAGTTGCAGCATCTGCTCGGCCAGATGCTCGGCGCCGTCGCGGTAGGCGGCGGCGAAGGCGTCCACCGCGGCGGCGTCGAGCTGGCCGCGGCTGAGCCGGGCCAGGCGCTCGCCCAGGCCGTCCATGCGCGGGGCCAGGCTGGTTTTCAGCCAGCCGGACAGCGGCGGATTGAAGCCGCGCTTCTTGCGCGAGAAAAAGTCCGCCGGCAGCGCCGGGTGGACGGCGCGGCGGAAGATCAGCTTGGCCGGCTGGGTGAAGCGCTGCTTGCCGTCCACCGCCAGCAAGGTCTGGTAGAAGCGGTGGTCCACCAGCGGGGCCCGGCCTTCCAGGCCGTGGGCCATGGTGCACAAGTCCGATTTTTGCAGGATGTAGTCCGGCAGGTAGTTGGCGAAGTCTATGGCCAGCAAATGATGCAGGCCGGCCGGCGCATTGGCCGGCGGCGGGCCGATGTCGTCGGGCGCGCGCCAGTGGCACAGCCGCGTCAGCGGCCGGTTGCCTTGCAGGAACAGGCGCTGCCCGGGGGTGAAGCCGGAAAAGCGCAGCGAATAGGCGTCCTGCCAGCTCATCGCCAGCTCGGTGGCGAGTTTGCCGGCGCCCTTGCCGTCCAGCGAGGGCTTGATCGCCAGCGGCAGCTTGAGCAGGCTGCGCCAGCGAGTGCGCAGATGCTTGTTGACGCGTTTGTAGCCGGCCAGCAGCTCATCGCCGCCGTCGCCCAGCAGCACCACCTTGACGTGGCGGCTGACCTCGCGCGCCAGATACCAGGTGGGGAAGCTGGACGGATCGGCGAAGGGCTGGTCGAGGTCGGCGACGATGCGTTCGAAATCGGCGGCCAGGTTCTCCGGCATCTGCACCGCCAGATTGGCCAGGCCCATCCGCTGGGCGGAGTCGGCGGCGTCGGCGGCCTCGTCCAGCTTGGAGCCGGGGAAGGCGGCGGTGAAGCTGCTGAACTGCGTCAGCCGCTGCAAGGCCAGCCGGCTGGCGATCACGGTGGAGTCGATGCCGCCGGACAGCAGCACGCCCAGCGGGCGGTCGGCGACGGTGCGCATCGCCACTGCGCGGTCCAGTTCTTGCAGCCAGTCGCCGTCGTCCTTGGCCGGCTGCCAGTAGCGCAGCTTGCGCAGCGAGCGGGTGTCCAGATCGAACTCCAGCCGGTGGCCGTTTTCCAGGCGCTGGATGTGGCTGAACAGGGTGGCGGGCGCCGGGATGTAACGGTGGGCAAGGTAGGCGTCGATGGCGTCGGCGGAGAAGTCGCGTTGCCGCGGCGGCAGGAAGGGCAGCACCGAGCGCACCAGCGAGCCGAAGGCGAAGTCGCCGTCCAGCAGCGAATAGACCAGCGGCTTTTCGCCCATGCGGTCGCGCGCCAAGTGAACCTTGCGCTGCTTCAAGTCCAGGATGGCGAAGGCGAACATGCCGCGCAGCCGCTGCAGCAGGGTTTCAATGCCCCAGGCCTGGTAGCCGCGCAGGATGAACTCGGTGTCGGAGTGCGTGGCGAAACGCGCGCCGCCGGCTTCCAGTTCGGCCTTGTCGGCGTCCCAGTCGTAGACCTCGCCGTTGTAGCAGATCCAGACCTGGCCGTCGTCGCTGGCCATCGGTTGGTTGGCGATGGGCCGCGGGTCGATGATGGACAACCGCGCGTGCAGCAGCGCATTGTGGATGTCGCCGTCCGTCGCCGGCTGCCAGTCGGCGTTCAGCAATAATTGATTGGCCGCGTCAGGTCCGCGCCGGCCTAGCTCCGTCAGCATGGCCTGGGCGGTGGCCGCCGCGGCGGGGCGTTGCGAGAAGAAGCCGGCGATTCCACACATGATTTTCTGTCCGAATGGGCAACGCGCCCCGACAAGCCGCCGAGCGCAGAGCGCTCAGAACCTGTTTACGATCTGCTGCGCGTCGGCGATACGGCGTTGAAAACAGCTTCGAAATGCTCATGTACCACCTGTACATTGCGCTTTCTCAGCCGTTTTCGCCTTGTCTCGCTGTAGCTCGCGAGATCGTAAACACGTTCTCAGACGGCGCCGCAGGCGCGTTGGAAAAATTGAATGGCGGAAGTATCCGGGCAGGGCGGCGCCAGTGTCAAACCTTGTCGCCGCGCAGATCCGGCAGCAGGGCGGCCACCAGGCCCAGCAGCGGCAGGAAGGCGCACAGCCGATAGACGAACTCGATGCCGTGGCTGTCGGCCAGCTGGCCCAGCACCGCGGCGCCTATGCCGCCGATGCCGAAGGCGAAGCCGTAGAACATGCCGGACACCATGCCCACCCGGCCCGGCAACAGTTCCTGCGCGTAAATGATGATGGCGGGGAAGGCCGACGCCAGCACGAAGCCTATGCCCAGCGAGAGCACGCTGGTCCAGAACAGATTGGCGTAGGGCAGCAGCAAGGTCAGCGGCGCGATGCCGAGGATGGAGAACCAGATCACCCGCTTGCGGCCGATGGCGTCGCCTATCGGGCCGCCGAAGATGGTGCCCAGCGCGACCGCGAGCAGGAACAGGAACAAATGCAGCTGCGCGGCCTGCACGCCCAGGCCGAAATGCTGGATCAGATAAAAGGTGAAGTAGCTGGTGATGCTGGCGGTGTAGAAATATTTGGAGAACAGCAGCACCAGCAAGGCGAACAGCGTCAGCTTCACGCGCGCCGGCGACAGTTGCGGCGGCGTAGCGGCTGCGGCGGCTTTGGCCTTGCGCTGTTGATGGCCGTACCACTGGCCGATCTTGAACAGCACCGCCATCGCCAGCAGCGCGGCCAGGCCGAACCAGGCGATGCTGCCCTGGCCCAGCGGTATGACGATCAGCGCCGCCAACAGCGGGCCGCTGGCGCTGCCGGCGTTGCCGCCCACCTGAAAGATGGATTGCGCCAGGCCGGGCCGGCCGCCGGAGGCCATGCGCGCCACCCGCGACGATTCCGGATGGAACACCGAGGAGCCGGTGCCCACCAGCGCCGCGGCCAGCAACAGCAGCGGAAAGCTGCCGGCGCTGGACAGCAGCAGCAGGCCGCACAGGGTGGCGCCCATGCCCAGCACCAGCGAGTACGGCATCGGCTTCTTGTCGGTATAGAGGCCGACCAAGGGCTGCAGCAGCGAGGCGGTGCACTGGTAGGTCAGCGTCATCAGGCCGATTTCGGCGAAGCTGAGCTGGTAATTGCCTTTGAGCAAAGGGTAGATCGCCAGCAGCAGCGATTGCAGCATGTCGTTGAGGAAATGGGAGAAACTGATGGCGCCCAGCACGCGGAAGCGAGTGCGGTCTTGGTCGGGCGCGATGGAAGCGGCGGTGGTCATGGACTTGAGCATCATTCAACTAGTGGGTGAATGTCATACTAGCGAGCAAAATAGCGTCCGTCCTGCCAAAATAAGGCAGTTATCTTCGCAAAAGAGGCATTGTGGCGGACTTCGAACATTTGCATGACTATGACGGCGGCGCGGCCCCGGTAGTGGGCAAGGCGCGCGATTACGCGGCCGGCGGCGTGTCGCCGCGTCACGCCCACCCCACCGCCCAGCTGTTGTACGCGGTGGAGGGGGTGATGATGGTCACCACCGATCAGGGGCGCTGGATCGTGCCGCCTACGCGCGGCATCTGGCTGCCCATCGCCACCTGGCATCAGGTGAACATGCTGAGCCGGGTGAGGATGCGCACGGTGTATGTGCGCGGCGACGCCCTGGAGGGCTTGCCGGCGGAGTGTTGCGTGCTGGCGGTGTCTCCCTTGCTGCGCGAGCTGATCCAGGCCGCGACCGGCGTCGCGGTGCCTTATCCGCCGGACAGCCGCGCGGAGCGGGTGATGCGCTTGATTTTGGACGAGATCCGCAGCCTGCCCAGCCTGGCCTTGTCGCTGCCGCAGCCGGCTTCGCCGGCGCTGGATCAGCTGTGCCGACAGTTGCTCAGCCATCCCGGCGACGCGCGCGGCGTCGCCGAGTGGGCGGCGCAGGCGGCGATGGACCCGCGCACTCTGCAGCGCCGTTTTCAGCGCGAGACCGGGCTCAGCTTCGGGCAATGGCGGCGACAGGCGCGGCTGATCGCGGCCTTGGAGCGTCTGGCGCGCGGTTCCAGCGTGCTGGAGGTGGCGCTGGACCTGGGCTACGCTAGCCCCAGCGCTTTCGCGACGATGTTCAAGCGCGAGCTGGGGGCGTCGCCCAGCGCCTTTTTCGACGCGCCGCTGCTTTAAACCGGAGCGGCCAGCTTCAGCGCAATCTCCGCCAGCCGGCGGCCCTGCGCCAGCGCCAGCTGTTTTTCGTCGTCGCTGATCGGCAGTTCGTTGCGCACGCCGGCGACATGGCTGACGCCGTAGGGCGTGCCGCCGGTGCTGGTCCGGGTCAGCGCGGCCTCGGTGTAGGGCAGGCCCACCATCACCATGCCGTGGTGCAGCAGCGGCACCATCATGGTCAACAGCGTCGATTCCTGGCCGCCGTGCAGCGAGGCGCTGCTGGTGAACACGCAGGCGGGCTTGCCGGCCAGCGCGCCCTGCATCCATTCCGGGCTGGTGCCGTCCAGAAAGTATTTCACCGCCGCCGCCATATTGCCGAAGCGGGTGGGGCTGCCCAGCGCCAGGCCGACGCATTCGACGAGGTCGGCGGCTTCGACATAGGGCGCGCCGGCTTCGGGGACGGCGGCCTCGGTGGCTTCGCAGACCGCGGACACCTTGGGCACGGTGCGCAGCCGGGCCTGGCAGCCGGGCACGCTTTCGACGCCGCGGGCGATCAGCCGGGCCAGTTCGCGGGTGGCGCCGTGTTGGCTGTAGTAGAGCACCAGGAGGTCCTGCATGGGGTTGGAATCCTTGATTGAGGTGAACAAAAGAACGATTGGCCGCGCGCCGCCGCGCAAGCCGGTGCATGATAAAGCAACTCTTTGCGGCTTGCCTGATCCGCGCTTTGCCATTATTTTGCCGGGATGCAAATGAGTCGAATCGAACCGTATCTGGGCTTCGCGCGCTTCCTGGCCCGGCGCATGGGCAGCCATCGCGTCGCGCAAGTGTCCGGCAGCCTGACCTTCACCACGCTGCTGGCGCTGGTGCCCTTGTTCACCATCGCGCTGACGGTGATTTCCGCGTTTCCGGTGTTCTCCGATCTGAGCACCCGTTTCAAGATCATGCTGTTGTCCACGCTGGTGCCGGAGTTCGCCGGCAAGGTGATCACCGTCTATATGCGCCAGTTCGCCGACAACGCGGAGAAGCTGACCGCCGCCGGCATCGTGATGCTGGGCGTCACCGCGCTGATGCTGATGTCCACCATAGACCGCACTTTCAACGCCATCTGGGGCGTGCGCCGCGGGCGGCCGCTGTTGCAGCAGAGCATGGTGTACTGGACGGTGCTGACCCTGGGGCCGCTGGTGCTGGGCGGCAGCCTGCTGGCCTGGCGCAGCCTGTTCAAGATCAGCAAGTTCGACCACGCGCTGCCGGTGCTGGCCAATGTGGTCGAGGCCGGCGGCTCCATTCTGCTGACCGCGCTGGTGCTGTCTCTGTTGTACCGCATCGTGCCCAACCGTTTCGTGCCGATCAAGCACGCCAGCGTGGGCGCCTTGCTGACCGCGATCTTGTTGGAGGCCACCCGCGCGCTGTTCGGCTTCTACATCGGTCAGGTGGCCAATTACCAGCTGGTGTACGGCGCCTTCGCCAGCATTCCCATCTTCCTGCTGTGGGTGTACTGCCTGTGGATGGTGGTGCTCAGCGGCGCGGTGTTCACCGCCTCGCTGTCCTATTGGGAAGGCGACGCCTGGCGGCGGCGCTTCGAGCCGCGGCGGCGCTTTCTCGACGCGGTGGAGGTGCTGCTGCTGCTGGACGAGGCGCAGAACCGCGGCGAGCTGTTGAGTCCGGTCAAGCTGCGCAGCCAGGTGAAGGTGGGCTACGACGAACTGGGCTGGGTGCTGGACATGTTGAGCTCCCGCGGCTTTGTGCAGAAAAGCCAGCGCGACGGCTGGGTGTTGGGCAAGAAGCTGTCGGCCATCTGCATGGTGGAACTGTTCGAGCTGTTCGTCTATCGCAGCGACAACTACCGCGACGACGATGTCGGCGCCGGGGTGGAAAGCCTGCTGGGGCCGATGACGGCCGAGCTTCAGTCGGTGACGCTGGAGGACTTCGCTCGCCGAGTCGGCCGGAAGTAGTCGCGATTGTCGTAAAAGGCCGGATCTTCGTTGTCCGGCCACCAGCCGGGAATGCCCAGCAGCGGCAAGGGCCACAGCGCGCGCGGCGCCGGCATGAAGGCGTCGTCGTCCAGCCGGCGCGCCAGCGCCTCGTCCAGGTGCGCCAGCCGGCGCGCCTCGTCCCAAACAAAGAACTCCGCTGGCACTTGCAGCGGCAGCGCCTTGCCGCACCAGCCTATATGCGGCCGCAGGCCGACTTCGAACAGCGCGTGGCCGATGGCGTGGACGCCGATGCGGCGGTTCCAGTCGCCGCGGTGTTTCAGGAACAGGTCTTGCCATGCCATATCGTCCAGCATCCGGCTGAAGGCCGGGTCGGCGACGGCGACGATGGTGCCGCATTCGTCCAGCAGCGTGGCCGCGTCGCGCAGCGGGCCGCGCTTGGCCTCGCCGCGGGCGATGGCGCGCAGGTGGCGGCGGTTCAGCGCCAGCTTGCTCTGCGGCCAGGCCAGCCAGGCCAAGGCGTTGAACCAGTCGTGCCAATTGCCGGTGCGGGTGGGAATCTCTCCGGTGTGGCCGATGTGCATCTCGTAATAGGCTTCCGGCTCCAGATCGCAGGCGAAGCGCAGCCCGGCCGGCAGCGCGTCCGGACGGTGCTGCCGGTAGCGCTGCAGCAGCAGGTCGTAGTCCGCCTGCTCCGGCCAGGCGGCGGGAGCGATCAGCGCGGCGGCGTCGCGGACGGGCAGATATAGCGGATGGGAGAGGTAGTCGGTTTGCCAGGCGCTCACGGTGGACATCTTGGGAAAGGGATTCAAGCCGCCATTTTAGCGCAACAGCAGCAATTCCTCGCCGCTGATGCAGTTGCGGCCGTTGTGTTTGGCCTGGTACAGCTGTTTGTCCGCCCGGCCCAGCACTTCGTCGATTTCGGTTTCGTCGGCGCGCAGCACGGCGACGCCGATGCTGACCGTGTATTGCAGAACGCCGGCCTCGCCGCCCGGCAGGCGGGCGTCCGCGACGACGCGGCGCAGGCGCTCCGCCGCCAGCAGCGCGTCTTCCATCCGCGTGTCGGGCAGCACCGCGGCGAACTCCTCGCCGCCCAGGCGGCCGCAGATGTCGGTGCTGCGCAACACCTTGCGGCAGCTTTGGGCGAAGTGGACGATCACCTCGTCGCCCTTGGCGTGGCCATGGAGGTCGTTGATGCTCTTGAAGTGGTCCAGGTCCATCATCAGCACCGTCAACGACAACTGATAGCGTCGGTTGCGCTCGATCTCGCGGCTGGCCAGCGCGATGAACTGGCGGCGGTTGCACAGCCCGGTCAGCTCGTCCAGGGTGGCGAGTTGATAGAGTTTCTTCTCGTGGGCGTCGCGTTGCAGCGCGATGGCGATCAGGTGAGTGCTGCGCTGCGCCAGCTGCAGCTCTTCCGGCTCGGGCTGGCGCGGGTCCGGATGGTAGATGGCGAAAGCGCCGAGCAGGCGGCGATCGCTGGAGAAGATGGGCGTGGACCAGCAGGCGCTCAGGCCGAAGGGGGCCACCAGCTCGCGGTAGCCGGCCCACAGCGGGCTGGTGGCGATGTCTTCGACGATCACCAGGCTTTTGCGGTGGACGGCGGTGCCGCAGGAGCCGGCCTCCGGGCCCACCGGCACCTGCTCCAGCAGCTTGCGGTAGCCGGGCGGCAGGCTCTGGCCGGCGGCCAGGCGCAAGGTTTCGCCGGCGGTGTCCAAGAGCATGATGGAACAGACGCCGCGGTTCAGCTGCGACTCCATCATCCGGCAGATCTGGTTCAGCGTGTCTTGCAGCGGCGCGTTGCCGGCGATCATCTCCATCACCGCGTTTTCTTCCGCCAGCAAGCGCTCGCTCTGGCGGCTGTCGGTGATTTCGCGCTCCACCGCCAGAATGCTGCGGAGTTCGCCGCCCAGGCCGAACTCGGGAAACAGCCTCACCTCGAAGATAAAGCGCCGGGCGCCCAGGCTCAGCTCCAGCTCGAAGCAGCGCGCCTCGCCGCCGGCGATCAGCAGCTCGCACTCCTCGGCGAAGCGCGCGCGCGCGGCTTCCGGCCAGGCTTTGTCGTGGACGCTGCGGCCTAGGTGTTCCTCGCGCGTCAGCGTCGAGTAGCGGCTGACGCTGCGGTTGATGAATTGGCAGCGCAGATCCAGATCGTAGCGGGCGATGACGTCTTCCGAGTTCTCCACCAGGGTGCGGAACTCCTGTTCGCGCCGCAGCATCGCAGACTCGGCCAGCTTGCGCGCGGTGACGATCTGGCACAGCGCGTGGATATGGCTGATGCGGCCGGTCCCGTCTTTGTGAAACTGGGTGCGCTGCTCCAGCCATTCCCAATGGCCGTGGGCGTGACGCACGCGGAACTCCATGCCGCAGGCGCTTTCCTGTCTTTGCTCCGGATGGCTGAGCAGGGCGCTGAACAGCGAGCGGTCTTCCGGGTGCAGCAGCTCCAGCCAGCGCGAAAACGCCATGCGTTCGGCGTCGGCCGGCAGGCCCAGCAAGGCGTGCAGCGTTTGCGGCGCGCCGCGCACCGCTTGGCCGGCCAGGTCGAACTCCAGCAAACCCAGCCGCGCGTCCTGCAGCACCAGGCGCCAGTCTCCCAGTTCGCCGCCGGGGCCGTGAACGGGGGACGGCGTCTGCAGGCGCAGCAAGAGGTGGCCGGGGAGCGGGCAGGGCAGGGGAAAGGCCAGCAAATCGGCATGGGCCGCCAGCAGGCCGTCGCGATGGCCGGGATGATCCGGCTCCAGCAGCAGCGCGAGGTCGTGCCGGCTGAAGCCGTAGTCGGTCAGGTCGCCGTCTTGGCGCGCGGGTGCCGGCGCGCAGCCGGAGACGGCGAGCAGGCGGCCGGCGGCGTCGGTCAGCGCCAGCGGCTGCCGGCTGTCCCGGACCTGGCGGCGGAGCGCGGCCAGCTGTCGCCGGCGCCGCCACGGCGGCACGCCCAGCAGCGCCAGCAAGGGGACCAGCAGCGGCCAGCCGGCGAACCAGTCCTGCGTCGCGGCTTGCGCGTAGTCGGCCCCGAGCAGGCACAGCGAACCCGCGGCGGCAAACAGGCGGCGATGCGGGTTGGCCCGGCGGCGTAAGGCAGGGTTCAAGCGGTTCTCCGGAGGCGCGGTGGCGCGCAAAGCTGCAATGATGGCACCAGGCGCAAAACAGGGCGCTTTTCGTAATATTGATAGCATTCGCCAGCGTCGTTTTTATGCAACAAATGCAGTATGCTGCAAACATTGTTGCGGAGCTGGCCAAATGGATTACTTCCCGATCTTCCTTAAACTGCAAGGCGCTTCCTGTTTGCTGGTGGGCGGCGGCGAGGTGGCGTTGCGCAAGGCGCGGCTACTGTTGTCCGCCGGCGCGGAGCTGACGGTGGCGGCGCCGGAGCTGACGCCCGAGCTGGCCGAGATGGCGCGGCAGGGCCAGCTGACGCATTTGCGCGCCTGTTTCGAGCCGGCCCAGGTCAGTGGCCGGCGCCTAGTGGTGGCCGCCACCAACGTGCGCGAGGTCAACCGCCAAGTCTCGGCGTCCTGTCAGGCCTTGAACATCCCCGTCAACGTGGTGGACGATCCCGAGTTGTCCAGCTACATCACCCCGGCCATCGTCGACCGTTCGCCCCTGGTGATCGCCGTCTCCACCGGCGGCGGCGTGCCGGTGCTGGCGCGCTTGATCCGCGGCCGGCTGGAAAGCCTGATTCCCAGCGGTTTTGGCCGGTTGGCGCGTTTCGCCGCCGGCTTCCGCGACCGGGTCAAGGCCGGCATTCCCGACGTCGAGCGTCGGCGGGCGTTCTGGGAGTCGGTGCTGGAGGGGCCGCTGGCCGAGGCGGTGATCAACGGCGACGAGGCCGCCGCCGAGCAGGCGATGGAGCGACGGCTGGAGGACGCCGGCGTGCAGGCGGCGCAGGGCGCGGTCTATCTGGTGGGGGCAGGGCCGGGCAATCCGGATTTGCTGACCTTTCGCGCGCTGCGGCTGATGCAGCAGGCCGACGTGGTCTTGCACGACAATCTGGTGGCGCCGGAGCTGCTGGAACTGGTGCGTCGCGATGCCGAGCGCATTTACGTGGGCAAGGCCAGAGCCAACCATGCGCTGCCGCAAGGCGACATCAATCTCTTGATGGTAGAACTGGCGCAGCAAGGCAAGCGGGTGCTGCGGCTCAAGGGCGGCGATCCGTTCACCTTCGGCCGCGGCGGCGAGGAAATCGAGACGCTGGCGGCGCACGGCGTCGCCTTCGAGGTGGTGCCCGGCATCACCTCCGCCAGCGGCGCGGCGGCGTACGCCGGCATACCGCTGACTCATCGCGATTACGCGCAGTCGGTGACCTTCGTCACCGGCCACAAGCAGGACGGCAGCATTCACCTTGACTGGCCCGCGTTGACCCGGCCGGCCCAGACCGTAGTAGTCTACATGGGGGTCTCCACCGCCCAGGAGTTGTGTCGGGCCTTCATCGAGCACGGCAAGCCGGCGGCGACGCCGGCCGCCGCGGTGGAATGGGCGACCACGGAGCGCCAGCGCACGGTGGCGGGCACGCTGCAGGATCTGCCGGAACTGATGTCCCGGCATCACATCGCTTCGCCCGCCTTGATCATCGTCGGCGAGGTGGTGGGATTGGCGGACAAGCTGGGATGGTATCGGACCCGGATCCACTGAGCTTTAAGTTTTGCCGTTGCGCTGCTTGAGAAAAGCGCGCTATACAAGGCGGAGGGCCGCGGGAAAGGCAGACGCCGGCAGACCCGGGAAGAATACTGCTGATACAATGGCGGACTGACGTGTTGATCAACCTTTTTGCTTCAGCGTTCCGGCCTCGGGCCGACGACGCTGCCAACATGAAGAATCAGGCATGGTAGGTGTATTGATAATCGCGCATGGCGACCTGGGGCGCAGTCTGGCGGATTGCGCCAGGCATATCCTGGGCCGAGAGCCGGAAAATCTGGCGGTGATGGCGGTCGACAAGACCGATGACCCGGAAAGCAAGCAAGCCGAAGCCCAGTTGTTGGTGAACAGGCTGGACGCGGGCGACGGGGTGGTGATCCTGACCGATATGTATGGCGGCACGCCGTCCAATATCGCCAGCCGGCTGATCCGGCCTGGGCGGGTGGAGGCGGTGGCCGGGGCGAGTCTGCCCATGGTGGTCCGAGCCTTGTGCTATAGCAGCCAGCCGTTGGAAATCGTCGTCAGCAAGGCGATCACCGGCGGCCTGGAGGGCGTGCTTTATATTATTCCGGGGGAAGGCAATGCTGCGAATTGAAGTGGAAATCATCAACAAGCTCGGCCTGCATGCCCGCGCCTCCAGCAAGTTCACCCAGCTGGCCAGCCGCTACAAAAGCGATATCTTCATCGCGCGCAACAATCGCCGGGTCAACGGCAAGAGCATCATGGGCGTGATGATGCTGGCGGCGGCCAAGGGCGCGACCGTGGAACTGGAGGTGAGCGGGGAGGATGAGCAAGTGGCGCTGGACGCCCTGGTGGCCCTGATCAACAACCGGTTCGACGAAGCCGAATAAGCCGGAGCCTGAGGATGGGACGATGAGCATCATCCTGCACGGGGTGGCCATAGGCGGCGGCATTGCCATTGGCCGCGCCCATTTGATTTCGCGCAGCATGGACGATGTCGCGCATTATCTGCTGGAAGACGAGGAAGTCCCGGCGGAACTGGCGCGTTTCGACGAAGCCATCCGCGACACCCGCAAGGAACTGGAAATGCTGTGGGGCAGCATTCCGGAGAACGCGCCGGCGGAGCTGGGCGCGTTTCTGTCCTTGCACATCATGCTGCTGGGCGACGTCACCATCTCGCGCGAACCGCGCGAAATCATCGAGAAACAGCGCTGCAACGCCGAATGGGCGTTGAAGCTGCAATGCGAGTCCTTGGTCGAGCAGTTCGACGCGATCGAGGAGGACTATCTGCGCGAGCGCAAGAACGATGTGCTGCAAGTGGTCGAGCGCATCTTCAAGAACCTGGACGGCGACGTGCCGCAGCTGCCGGCGCCGGAAGATCTGGTCGACGACCACATCCTGGTGGCGCACGATCTGTCGCCGGCCGACATGGTTTATTTCAAGGACTCCAACTTCGCCGCCTTCATCACCGATGTCGGCGGCGCCACCTCGCATACCGCGATTCTGGGGCGCAGCCTGGACCTGCCGTCGGTGATCGCCTTGCACCACTCGCGCGAGCTGATTCGCGAAGACGAGTTGATCATCGTCGACGGCTTGCAGGGCGTGGTGATCATCAATCCGGACGACATCGTGCTGGCCGAGTATCGCCGCCGGCTGCGCGCCTGGCGCGACGCCCGGCGCAAGCTGTCGTCCATCCGCAAATCCAACGCCAAGACCCAGGACGGCACCGCGATCGAACTGCTGGCCAATATCGAGCTGCCGCAGGACGTGGAGGACGTGCGCAAGTCCGGCGCGGTGGGCGTGGGCCTGTTCCGCAGCGAATTCCTGTTCCTGGGCCGCGACACCCTGCCGGACGAGGACGAGCAGTACGAGGCCTACCGGCACGTGGCGGAAACCATGAAGGGCCTGCCGGTGACCATCCGCACCATGGACCTGGGCGCGGACAAAAACCCCAAGTGGCTGAACCACGCGGTGGCGGACAATCCGGCGCTGGGCCTGACCGGCATCCGCCTGTGCCTGGCCGAGCCGCTGATGTTCCGCGAACAGTTGCGGGCCCTGTTGCGCGCCTCGGTGCACGGCAAGATCAAGGTCTTGTTCCCGATGGTGAATTCGCTGCCGGAGCTGAAGCAGGCGCTGGCGCAGTTTGAATACGCCAAGCAGGAGCTGCGCGAGGAGAAGATCGCCTATTCGGAAGAGGTCGAAGTGGGAGCGATGATTGAAATCCCGTCGGCGGCGCTGGTGGTGGGCAGCTTTCTCAAGCACATCGACTTCCTGTCGGTGGGCACCAACGACTTGATCCAGTACACGCTGGCGATCGACCGCAACGACGACTCGGTCAGCCATCTGTACGATCCCATCCATCCGGCGGTGCTGAAGCTGATCCTGCACACCATCAAGGCCGGCATCAAGGGCGGGGTGCCGGTGTCGGTGTGCGGCGAGATGGCCGGCGACGCCAGGCTGACGCGCTTGTTGCTGGGCATGGGGTTGCGCAAGTTCTCCATGCATCCGGCCAACCTGCTGGCGGTCAAGCAACAGGTGCTCAACACCCATCTGGATCAGATCGCGCCGATTACGGCGCGCATGCTTAGAACCGAAGACCCTGATAAAATCGCCGATCTTTTGCAACAACTGAATGCCGAGCCGGGCGTCTGATCCGGCTTTTTCCTTTCTTATGCTGAACGATCCCATAGACCTGAACGCCGTGCGGCGGGTGCTGGTCATCAAGCTGCGCCATCATGGCGACGTGCTGCTGACTTCGCCGCTGTTTTCCGCGCTGCGGGAGCAGGCGCCGCATCTGGAGATCGACGCGCTGGTTTATCACGACACCCGTGAGATGCTGAGCCTGCATCCGGCCATTGCGCAACTGCACACCATAGACCGCAATTGGAAAAAACTGGGGCCGCTGGGCCAGTGCCGCGCCGAGCTCGGCCTGCTGGGCCGCTTGCGCGCCCGGCGTTACGATCTGGTGATCACGCTGACCGAGCATAATCGCGGCGCCTGGCTGGCGCGCCTGCTCGCGCCGCGCTGGTCGGTGGGGCCGCAAGGGCCTTACGGGCGCTTCTTCAAGAAAAGCTTCACCCACCGCTATCTGCAGGTGCCGGGCAATCGCCGCCACACCATTGAAATCCATCTGGACGCCTTGCGGCGGATCGGCGTGTATCCGGACGCGGACCAGCGCGAACTGGTGCTGGTGCCGGGACACAACGCCGAGGCCACGCTGGCGGCCAAGCTGGCCGAGCGCGGCTTGCGGCCGGGCGCTTACATCCTGGTGCATCCGACTTCGCGCTGGTCGTTCAAGAGTTGGCCGGCGGAGAAAATGAGCGCGCTGATCGACGTCTTGAGCGCGCGCGGCGAACAACTGGTGCTGTCGGCCGCGCCGGGCGCGGAAGAGATGGCGATGATCGCCGACATCGAAGCGCGGCTGAAACGGCCGGTGGCCAGTCTGGCCGGCCAGCTGAGCCTGAAGGAGCTGGCGGCGGCGATAGACCAGGCGCGGCTGTACATCGGCGTGGACTCGGTGCCCATGCACATCGCCTCGGCGATGAAGACGCCTTGCGTCGCCTTGTTCGGCCCGTCTGGGGATGTCGAATGGGGTCCGTGGCAGGTGCCGCACCGGGTGGTGTCGGAGCCCGTGCCCTGTCGCCCCTGCGGCAACGCCGGCTGCGGCGGCGGCTGGCGGAGCGAATGTCTGCAGCGCATTGAAGTGGGCGCGGTGCTGGCGGCGGTGGACGCGGTCTTGAAGGAAAGCGCATGAAGCGGCTGGCGATTATCCGGCAGAAGTACAATCCGGCGGGAGGCGCGGAGCGCATCGTCAGCGCCATCGTCAAGCAATTGCAAGCCGGCGGCGAGTTCAGCCCGCTGTTGATCAGCCGCAATTGGGAAAGCCTGCCGGGCGTGGACACGCTGCGGGTCAAGCCGTTTTACCTGGGCAGCGTCTGGCGCGACTGGAGCTTTGCCCGCGCCGCCCGCGCCGCGTGGACGCAGGCCGGCGCCGAGCTGGTGCAGTCGCACGAGCGCATTCCCGGCTGCCATGTGTTCCGCGCCGGCGACGGTGTGCACGCCGCCTGGTTGGACGCGCGGTTGGAAGGCGCGTCCTGGTGGCGGCGGCTGAGCACCTTTTGCAATCCTTACCATCATTTCATGCTGCGCACCGAACGCGCGATGTTCCGGCATTCGGCACTGCGGGCGGTCATTTGCAATTCGGCCCTGGTGCGCGACGACGTGGTCGGCCGTTTCGGCGTGGACCCAGGGCGTTGCGCGGTGATCCACAACGGCGTGGACAGCGACTTTTTCAATCCGGCCGCGGCTCGCGAACAGCGGCTAGCGCTGCGCGAGCGCTACGGCATTCCGCCGACGGCGCCGACGCTGGTCTACGTGGGCTCGGGCTTCGAGCGCAAGGGCGTGGCGCAGGCGCTGCGCGCCATCGCGCCGCACGCGGCCGTGCATCTGGTGGTGGTGGGCGGCGACAAGAAGCTGGCGCGCTATCAGAGCCTGGCGGCGCGCTTGGGGGTGTCCGAGCGCGCGCACTTCACCGGTCCGCAGCGCGATGTCCGCAGCCATTACGGCCTGGCGGACGGCTTCATCCTGCCTACGCTGTACGAGCCGTTTGGTTCGGTGGTGATAGAGGCGATGGCCTGCGGCCTGCCGGTGCTGACCAGCACCCGTTGCGGCGGCGCGGAGTTGCTGGAGCCGGGCGTCACCGGCTGGCTGGCCGCGGCGGGGGACGCCGCCGCCTGGCAAGACAATGTGGCGGCCTGGCTGGCCGCGCGCGCGGATTGGCCGCGCAGCGGCGAGCTTGCGCGCGCGCGGGTGGCGGGCTTGAGCGAGAGCAATATGGTGGCGCAGATGCTGGCCTTGTACCGGGAGCTGTCGGCCGTCGGCGTCGGGCGCGGAGCTGGTGAATGAGGGACGGGCGATGAGGCCGGGACGCTTTCCCGGGCGCTTGCTGATTTTCGCGGCGCTGTTGTTGCGGCTGCCATTGCAGTGGCTGCGCCGCAAGCCGGACCCCGAGAGAGCGCGCCGGATACTGATTCTGCACCAGTTTCTGCTGGGCGACGCCTTGATGGCGACCAGCCTGCTGGCCAAGGCGCGCGAGCGCTTTCCCAAGGCGGAGATCGTGCTGGCCTGCCCGCCGGGGCAGGCGCCCTTGTATGCGTCGCGGCCGTACGGCATCCGGCCGCTGCCCTGGCAGCCGCGCGATTTCGCTTCGATCCGGCGCTTGTTCGCCGAGGAGCGTTTCGACATTGCCTACCTGATGGGCGAAAACCGGCTGAGCTTTCTGGCGCGCGCGATCGGCGCCCGCTGGATTGTCGGCTTCGCCGGGGAAACGCCGCGTTACAAGAACTGGCTGCTGGACGAGGCGGTGGCGTACGCCGGGCAGCCGGAGGCCTGGACCGATACCGCCGCCCGTTTGATCGACGGGCCCGAGCCCCGGCCGTTTCGTCTGCGGGATTGGTCGACGGAGGCTGAAGGGCTGCCGCCCTTGCCGCCGCGTTTCGTCGTGCTGCACGTCGGCGCGAGTTCGGCGACCCGCTTTTGGCCCGCGTCCAGCTGGAACCGGGTCGCGGCCGCGGCCCGGGCTTGCCGGTGCACGGTGCTGTGGTCGTGCGGGCCCGGAGAGCAGCACTTGCTGTCGGCAGTCGAGGCGGCTCCCGACGATATCGTGATGGCCGGCACGCTGAGCCTGGCGCAATTGCGCGCGGTCTTGAGCCGAGCCCGCGCCTGCGTGTGCCCGGACACCGGCATCGCGCATCTGGCCAAAGTGGCGGGCGCGCCCTTGCTGATGCTGTTCGGACCGGGCAGCGAGACCTTGTTCGGTGCGAGCCGCTTTTTCGCCGGCTTCACCTGCGTCGGCGTCGGCCCCGCATGGTTTCCTTGCCGCAATCAGCGCAGCGTGCATTATCGCGATGTCGATTGGGCTTTGCGTTGTTTCAGAAAATTTGGCGATCAAACCGGCGAATGCCGTCAGGCGCAGTGCATGGCCGCTGTGCCAGCCGGGCAGGTGGCCGAGACCTTGGAAAAACTTCTGCATGAATGATCATCTGAGTACCGAGCCGCGCTGGCATGGCCGCTTGGCGGTTGGCCTGTCCCTGGCGTTTTTGACCTTGGCCAATGTGTCCCACACGATTGCGCTGCGCTATGTGATCTTACTGGTGATGCTGATCCTGGTGGCGAAAGACTATGCAGGGCTCAAACGTCACTGGCGCGAGCAGCGCGGGCCTGTTGTAGCGATAGGCGCGTTCTTGCTATACGCATTGCTTCACACCCTATTGCTTTCGATGTGGCCGGAAGCCTCCGCCAGCGAATTCCGCAGCCAGTTATTGATCGGCGGCTTGTGGTTTGCGGCTGGCCTGGCCTTGTTCCGCGCGCCTCGCGGCTGGACGATTTCGGACTTGGTCATCGTCGCCGGCTGCGTATTGGCCTTGGTGGAGTTCGGCCATGGCGCTTACGTCTATCTGACGGCTGGGCAGTGGCCGTACAACGAAGTATTCACCACCGCCACCAAGCTGGAGTTCACCTTCTTCATGAATTTTGTGCTGGCGTTCATTGTGGCCGCGTTTTGTTTCGGGCAACGCGGGGCCCAGCCGCTGACGCGCTTTCCCCGCTGGAGCTTGGGCTTGGCAGCAGCCTTGATCCTGTTCGTCAGTCTCAAAGCGGGCGCTCGCAACGGCATGATTGGTCTTGTTTACCTGATGCTGTCCATGCTGCTGGTTTACTCTGTTTTTGAAGGGGTGAAGACAGGATGGGGCAAGACTTTGGCGATTGCCGTGGTAGTTTTGGCTGCAGTGGGCGGTATCTCGGCGTATACGATCAAGAAGGATAGCCGGAACCAGGTGTTTGTAGAGTCGGCGACTGCCGGATGGCACTATGGCGACACCAAAGCCTGGCTGCGGATGGAGCCCTATCCTAAGTTGTCAAATGGCATGGCGGTAGATGATTCTGCCTATGAGCGAGTGGCCTGGATCCACAGCGGTTTGGATCTCATCGCGGCCAAGCCCATGGGTTATGGCTATAGCCGCAATGCTTTCACCAATGCCTTGACGGCGACGGGTCGTCCCAACCACGTAGGTCATAGCCACAGTGGCTTCATCGATCTGGGCGTGGGCTTGGGCGTGGCCGGCATCGCGCTATGGCTGGCGTTTTGCGGCGTGTTGATCTGGACCGGCTACCAAGCCTTCCGTCTGCGCCGCGATACGCTGGGGCTGGTGCTGATGCTGGTGAGCTGCGGTTTCCTCGGACGCATGTTGTTGGAAAGCGTGAACAAGGATCATATGCTGCATATCTTCCTGTTCACCGCCGCCGCCTTGTTGGCGGAGCTGAGACAGCGGGAGAAAGGCGCGGCGCATGAGTGATTGGGTGTTGTTCACCGAGTCCTCCCCCAATGTCGGCGGGCAGGAGTTGCAGCTGATGCAGCAGATGCGCCTGTTGGGGGAGCGCGGTTTTCGTCCGGTGCTGGCCTGCCGGCCGCAGACGCGGGTGATGGAGGAGGCTTGCCGGCGCGGCTTGGAAGTATTGCCGCTGCGTTTTCGCAACAGTCTCCACCTGCCGTCTATCTTGGCCTTGAGCGCCTGGATGCGGCGTCATCGTCCGCGGCTGGCCATCTGCCACAGCGGCCACGACAGCAATAATCTGGCCATTGCCGCGCGGCTGACGGGACGCGGCCGGCCCTTCCTGCTGCGTTCGCGCACTTATCAGCCCGGCCAGGCGTCGGCCTGGAGCTATAACCAGCTGATGGACGCGACCATGCTGCCCAGCGCTTATCTGAAGCGCTGCCTGCTGGAAAACCCGGCGATACGAGCCGACAAGCTGCATGTGGTCTACCCCGGCATCGATTTCGCCGCCCTGGACCAAGCCGCCGCGCTGCCCTTGCCGGCAGAGCTGGAGCAGTGGCTGTCCCGTTCCGCAGGCCCCTTGTTGGTGCAGGCGGCGATGTTGCGCGGCGAAAAAGGACATAGGACGGTGTTGGCTGCCTTGGACTTGCTGAAGAACAAATGGCCGGACGCGCGTTATGTGATTGCGGGGGAAGGGCCGGAGCAGCAGGCGATCGCCGAACTGGCGCGGCAACTGGGCTTGCAGCACAGAGTCTTGCTCGCCGGCGTGGTAAGCCCGGTGGCGGCTCTGCTGGCGCGCGCCGATCTGGTGTTGATGCCGTCCAGCTATGAGCCGCTGGGCATGTCGCAGATCGAGGCGTTGGGCCTGGGTGTGCCGGTGATCGCCAGCGATACCGGCGGTATTCCCGAGACCATGCGCCACGGCGAAACCGGCGTGTTGGCGCCGCCGGGCGACGCTGCCGCCTGGGCCGAGGCGATCGACAAGGCGCTGAGCCAGCCGGCAGTGATGAAGGCCTGGGCTCAGGCCGGGCGCGTCGATGTGCGCTCGCGCTTCGCGCCGGAACAGAATTTGCGGCGCATCCTTGAGCTTGGCGGTTTGAACGCGCTGGGGATGTACGGCTCTGATTCATGACCGCCCGCGGACGCGGGCGCTGGACGATTAGGAACGAATGAAGAATTCTTTGCATAGCAACTGGGCGATCTACCGCCGTTTGCTGGGATATTTGGGCCGTTATTGGAAGGTCTTTCTGATCTCGCTGGTGTCGATGACGGTGGCGGCCTTGACCGAGCCGGCCTTCGCCCGCCTGATGAAGCCCTTGATCGACAACGGTTTCGTCAACCGCGACCCGCATGCGATCGCCTGGGTGCCCTTGGCCATCATCGGCGTGTTCGCGGTGCGCGGCGTTACCAGCTTCATCAATGAATACACCTCCAGCTGGCTGACCGGGCATCTGGTGCAGACGCTGCGCGAACAGATGTTCGCCAAGATGCTGCGCCTGCCGGTGCAGTACTATGCCGACAACCAGTCCGGCCGTCTGGTGTCGCGGATTTCCTACGACGTCAACCAGGTTACCGAAGCCGGCTTCAGCGTGATCACGGTCACGGTCAAGGACGGCGTCACCGCGATCAGCCTGCTGGCCTGGCTGTTGTACATAGACTGGCAGTTGACGCTGATCTGTCTGCTGGTGCTGCCGGTGGTGTCGTTCTGCATGCGGGTGGTGGGCAAGCGCCTGCGCAATCTGTCGCGCGAGAACCAGCAGAATATGGCCTTGTTGACCCAGGTCTTGGGCGAGGGCATCAGTTGCCAGCGCGTGATCAAGGTCTACGGCGGCGAAGCGCGCGAGAGCGAGCGCTTTCACCAGGCGGCGGCGGCCATCCGCCGCAACGCGGTCAAGCAGAGCGCGGCGACCTCCGCCAACACCGGCGTCACTCAGCTGATGATCGCCTGCGCGCTGGCCGCCATCCTGTATTTCGCCACGCTGCGCGCCCAGGGCGGCGCGTTCACCGCCGGCGACTTCATGTCCTTCTTGACCGCGATGATGCTGCTGTTCGCGCCGGTCAAACGCATCACCGGCATTGCTCAGGCGATGCAGCGCGGCCTGGCGGCGGCGGAGTCGGTCTTCGATTTTCTCGATCTGCCGGAAGAGCCCGATCACGGCCGCACCGCCTTGCCGCGCACGCGCGGCAAGCTGCAGCTCTCAGGGGTTAACTTCCGCTATCCGACGGCGGAGAGGCAGGTGCTGCGCGACATCAATCTGCAGGTCCATCCCGGCGAGACCGTCGCCCTGGTGGGCTCATCCGGCAGCGGCAAAACCACCCTGGTCAGCCTGATTCCGCGATTTTACGATCCGGACGACGGCGAAATCCGTTTGGACGACGTGCGCTTGCAGGACATGCCCTTGAACGATCTGCGCCGGCATATCGCCATGGTCAGCCAGGACGTGCTGCTGTTCAACGACAGCGTGGCGGCCAATATCGCCTACGGCGAAGCCTCGCACAGCCGCGAAGCGGTGGTGGAAGCCGCGCGCGCGGCCAATGCGCTGGAGTTCATCGAGGCGATGCCGGAGGGCTTTGACACCCTGATAGGCGAAAACGGCGTACGCCTGTCCGGCGGCCAGCGTCAGCGGCTGGCGATTGCTCGCGCCCTGCTGAAGAACGCGCCGCTGTTGATTCTGGACGAGGCGACTTCGGCGCTGGACACGCAGTCCGAAAGACTGGTGCAAAGCGCGCTGGAAAACCTGATGAAGAATCGCACCACCATCGTGATCGCCCATAGACTGTCGACGATTGAAAACGCCGATCGCATCGTGGTGATGCATCACGGCGAGATCGCCGAGGAAGGCTCGCACGCGCAGCTGCTCGCGCGCGAAGGACTCTACGCCAAGCTGCACAGCCTGCAGTTCAAGGACGAGGACGGCGCGGCGGGCTGAGCGGACTCTAGGACGAATCAAGCCGGCCAGGGCGGAGGCCATGGCCGGTTTGACCGCATCGAGGACTCGGAACGCGTTTACGATCTCGCAAGCTAATCGTAAGCAGGTTCTCAGAGCTTGATTTCGAACAGCGGGTCCTGCGGCGCCAGCCGGCGCCCGTTCTCCTGAATGGTGTGCCAGACCGGCTGACCTTGCACTTGCGATTGAACGTCGCGCGCCAGCAGGCAGTAGGCTTCGCGATTGCATTCGCTGGAATAGGCGCGCAACAGCGTGACCTTGGCCGGCAGATCGTCCGGATTGTCGCGCAGCGAATCTTTCAGCACCCGCACCGCGTCGCGGGTGCGGCCATAGGCGAGAAAAACCTCCGCTTCGCCCACCGGATCGATGCCGCGCTGGCACGGCTTGGTGTAACGTACTTTCTTCCAAAAGAATCGCAGGGCGTAATAACCCGCCATCAGTCCGAAACTGGCGGCGAACGCGCTCAACGCTACCATGTGGCTTCTCCCCTTCCGCTTTGCAACGACTTGGCCTCGCCGGCGGTTCCCCCGACATTGTGCGCTCTGGCTTCAAGCTTTGCGCGGGGCTTTCCTGCCGGCCTTCTCCATCTCCAGTAGATTCATTATTCTGATGAAGCGGCGCGAGCGGCAATCCGTAGAAATCCTTATCGAATCTGTACCGACGCCGTTTGAACGCTAACTATTGCTGTCCAGTATTTTCTCGAGTATTGCAGAGGGGAGGCCGGCCTGAATAGTGGCGCGTCCCAGCTGTTGCAATAGTACGAATCGAATGGTGCCCGCTTCGACTTTCTTGTCGTGGCTCATCAGCTCCAGCCAGCGCTCCAGCGGCATCCGCGGGCTCTTGACCGGCAGGCCGGCGGCGGCCACCAGGCTGCGTACGCGTTCGACGTCCGCGGAGGACAGCCAGCCCAGTTCGGCGGAGGCGGCGGCGGCCAGCACCATGCCGGCGCCGATGGCCTCGCCGTGCAGCCAGACGCCGTAGCCCAGGCCGGCCTCGATGGCGTGGCCGAAAGTGTGGCCCAGATTGAGCAGGGCGCGCACGCCTTGCTCCTTTTCATCCTGGCCGACGATGTCGGCCTTCATCTCGCAGCTGCGCTTGACCGCGTGTTGCAGCGCGTCCGGGTCGCGCGCGCGCAGGCGCGGCATATTGTCCTCCAGCCAGCCGAGGAAGGCGGCGTCGCCCAGCAGGCCGTACTTGATCACCTCGGCGAGGCCGGCGGACAACTCGCGCTCCGGCAGCGTGTCCAGCAGCGACATGTCGGCGATCACCGCCTTGGGCTGGTAGAACGCGCCTATCATGTTCTTGCCCTGAGGATGGTTGATCGCGGTTTTGCCGCCGACCGAGGAATCGACTTGCGCCAGCAGGGTGGTGGGAATCTGGATGAAGGGCGCGCCGCGCTGGTAGCAGGCGGCGGCGAAGCCTGTCATGTCGCCGACCACGCCGCCGCCCAGCGCGATCAGGGTGGTCTTGCGTTCGGCGTTGCGCGACAGCAAGGCGTCGAAAATCAGGTTCAGCGTGTTCCAGTCCTTGTGTTGCTCGCCATCGGGCAGCACGACGCTGAAGGACTCGATCCGATGTTGGGCCAGCGCCTGTTGCAGCCGGGCCAGATAGAGCGGCGCCACGGTCTCGTTGCAGACGATGGCGACCTTGGGCAAGGGCAGATGGGGAAGCAGCAACTCGACCTGTTCCAGCAAGTCCCGGCCAATGTGAATCGGGTAACGGGTGTCGGGCAGGATCAGGTCGAGGGTAATCACAATCAGCTTCCTTGTGCGGGTCTGTATTTGGGGGGGAGGCCGGCGAGTTGCTCCATCAGGCGGGCAACCAGCAGGCTGACATTCTGCTGCGTGGTGTCGACGACGATGTCGGCCACCTCGCGGTATAAGGGGTCGCGCTCCTGGAACAGGCTTTCCAGCTTGGCCTTGGGGTCGGCGATTTGCAGTAATGGACGGTTTTTGTCGTGCAGGGTGCGGGCCAGCAGATCGTCTATGGTGGCGCGCAGATAGATCACGGTGCCGTGAGCGGCCAGGCAGGCGCGGTTTTGCGGGCGGATCACCGCGCCGCCGCCGGTGGCCAACACGATGTTGTCCAGGCGGGCGAGGTCGGCGATGACCGAGGTTTCTCGGTCGCGGAAGCGCAGCTCTCCCTCGATGTCGAAGATGGTCGCGACGCGAACGCCGGTCCTGGCCTCGATTTCGTGGTCAGAGTCGTAAAAGGTTTTGTCGGTGCGCCGCGCCAAAGCTCGGCCCACCGTGGTCTTGCCCGCGCCCATCAAGCCGACCAGAAAAAAATTGCCTGCCGGTTTCTCCATGGCAGGCATTGTAGCCGAGCTTGGCCGCGCTGTCTTTCGGCGTTGCAGCAGCGCCCAGAGCGCTGCGTGGCCGGGGTTTTATTGATTATTGCCGCTCAGGTCCTCCACCACTCGCGGCGTGATGAAGACCAGCAGCTCGGTGCGGTTGTCGTACTTCTGCGAGCTGCGGAACAGCGCGCCCAAGAAGGGGATGTCGCCTAGCAGCGGCACTTTGTTGACGATGTCGCTGATCTGCTGCTGGTAGATGCCGCCGATCACCACGGTGCCGCCGTTTTCCACTAGCACCTGGGTGGTGACCTTCTTGGTGTCCAGCGCCGGGGTGCCGCCCACGGTCAGCGTCGGGCTGACGCTGTCCTTGTTTACCTTGATGTCCAGCATCACATGATTGTCCGGCGTGATCTGCGGTTTGACGTTCAGGCTGAGCACCGCTTTTTTGAACGAGGTGGAGGTGGCGCCGCTGGACGAGGCCTCTTGATAGGGAATCTCGGTGCCCTGTTCGATGGTGGCCTCCTGGCGGTCCGCGGTCATGATGCGCGGGCTGGAAATCACCCGTCCCTTGTTCTCGGTTTGCAGCGCCTGCAACTCCAGGCCGATGATGGCGGATTTGCCCACGGTGTAAAGCGCGGTTAGCGAGCCGGCGGGGTTGGTAATGGGTAGATTGATGCCGGGCTTGATGACGTAGGGGCTGGCGGTGGCGTTGTTTAGACGGCCATTGGCGTTGGTGATGGCGTTGTCCAGTCCTCCGCCGGAAATGATGCCGTTACTGGTAAAACGGTCATAGGACAGCTTGACGCCCAGATTGCGGCTCCAGTTGTCGGTGGCTTCGACGATGCGCGCCTCGATCAGCACCTGCTTCACCGGCACATCGGTCTTGCCTATGATGTCGCGGATCTTGTCTATGGTGCTGCCGGTGTCGTTGATGATCAGGGTATTGGTCTTGGGGTCGATCAGCGCGCTGCCGCGCTCGGTCAGAATGCTTTCCTTCTTGCCGGTGGTGTTCGTGCCGTCCAGCACCTTCTTGAAGTCTTCCGCCGAGCGGTAGCGCAGCACGAAGGTTTCCGAGCGCACCGGCTCCAGCGTGGCCAGCTGTTGCCTGGCTTCCTGCACCTGCTTGTCGCGCGCCAGCAACTCTTCGCGCGGCGCGATCTGGATGATGTTGCCGGCGCGGCGCTGGTCCAGGCCCTTGGTTTGCAGGATCAGGTCCAGCGCCTGGTCCCAGGGCACATCTTTCAGCCGCAGCGTGATATTGCCGTTGACCGAATCGCTGGTGACGATGTTGAGGCCGGTGAATTCGGCGATCACCTGCAAGACGGTGCGCACTTCGATGTTCTGGAAGTTCAGCGACAGCTTGTCGCCCTTGTACTGCGGTTTCTGATTGACGTCGGCGCTGGCGGCGGATTCCGGCGCCGGCCGGCGGATTTCGACGACCAGTTGGCCGTCGGTCTGGTAGGAGGAGAAGTCCCAGTCGCCCTGCGGCTGAATCTGGATGCGGCTGTTGCCGCCCTGATTGCGGGCGTCGATCTTGGACACCGGGGTGCCGAAGTCGGACACGTCTAGGCGGCGCTGGTTCTGCCTGTCCAGCTGGGAGCCGAGCACGTCCACCAGCAATTGCTTGCCTTCGCGGCGGATGTCGACCGGCGTATTGGCGGACGGCAGCTTGATCTCCACCCGGCCCTCGCCGTTCTTGCCGCGGCGGAAATCCAGCGCCAGCGGCTGAGCATTGGCGGCCTGGACCTGGCTTGGGCGCGCGGCGGCTTGCGGACTGACGGCGGGACGCTCCACCGGCGTGGCGGCCTGGGCGGCGTTGCCCAGGTTCGGGTTCAGCGTGACCCGCAACGTGTTGCCGGACACGCTGCTGCTGTACAGCGCGTTGCGGCTCAGGCTCAGCACCAGCCGGGAGCGGCCGTTGGCTTCCACCGCCACCGCCGATTTGACCAGCGAGCCGCCGAAGTCTTGCTGCGGTTTGGCCATCTTGACGCTGGCGCCGGCGAAGTCGAAGGCGATGCGCGGCGGATTGGCGATGGCGAAGCTGTTGGGCTGGACGGCGGGGCCGTCGAAGCTGACCTGCAGCACCTGCTGATCGCCGTCGCCGTTGGCCAGCTGGATCGCGGTGATCGCCGGGCCGGCGTCGGCGAAACTGAACAGCAGGGCCAGGCCCAGCCCGGACAACAGTTTGATGGAGTGCTTGCTCATTTGTTTTGCCCTTGTTCGTCCAGGTACATGCTGCTGTTGCGCTGCACCCATTCTCCGTTCAAATCTTCCACGGTCTCAGTCAACTGAATGTCCGTATCGCCGACCTTCTTGATCTGGCCGAAATTGGGCCCGACGAAATTGCCGGCCTGAACGCGGTAGATCGCGCCTTCCGGCGTGCGCACCAGGCCGTAGTTGGCGCCGCCGCGGCGGATGACGCCGACAATCTTCAGCTTGTCCAGATCGTAGTTTTCCAGCGCTTCGCGCGGCCGCTTCATGTCCGGCGCGTTCGCCAGATTCTGGTTCTTGGCCGCGGCGAGCTTCTGCGAATTGAAGGGGTCGAGCAGGTCGAAGGCCTGGTAGGCGAACGGCCGATAAGACTGCGCCTGGGGCAGCGGCTCGATCTGGCCGCGCAGGCCCTGGGTGCTGGTCTGCATCCACTGGCGCAGATCATCGGTGTCGCTGCTGCCGCAGGCGGCGAGCAGCAAGGGCAGTAAGCAAGCGAGAGTTCTTGTCATGGGCTTGGCGGCTCACTTATTGGGAGGGGCCGGCTGCGCGGCCCGCTCCTCGGGCTCCAGCGCGCGGAAGGTCTTGGCGGTGGCGTCCATGGTCAGGCGCGCGCCCTTGACGTCCGGCGTCAGGCTGATGTCGGCGATGGTGACGATGCGGGACAGCTGGGCCACATCGCTGACGAAGGCGGCCAGATCGTTATAGCTGCCGGTCAGGCGTATGGTGATCGGCACTTCCGCCATCTCGGCCGTCTTGATTTCCGGATTGGGCCGGAACAGCTCGAACTGTAGCCCGCGGCCGATGCCTGCCTGGTTGATCTCGGTCAACAGCGTGTCCATGTTGGACTTGGTCGGCAGCTGTTTGAGCAGGGCGCCGAAGGAGGCGTCTATCTCCTTCAGCTGCTGCTGCAGCGCGTCCAGGTTGACCGCCTGGCGCTTCTTGTCGACATAAGTCTGTTTCAGCTGCTCTTCTTGCTGCTTGGCGGCGTTGAGGCGGTCCAGTTCGTCGCTGAGCACGAAGAAATAGCCGAGGCCCACGAAGCAGGCGACCAGCAGCGCCAGCGCGATGGCCTGGCCTTGCAGCGGCCAGTTGGCGATGTCCTTGGGGTCCAGCGTGCGCAATTCGTCCAGCGTCATGGCTTGGCTCCGGGAGTGGCGGCGGCCTGGCCGGTTTTGGGCGGAGCGGCTTCGCGCAGGCTGCAGTTCAGGGTGAATTCATTGGCGCGCTGGCCGTTGATGTTGGAGGCCTTCACCTCGACCAGCACCGGCGCGTCAAAGACATTGGATTGCGCCAGGCTGCGCATATAGTTGGAAACCCGCGCGCCGGACAAGGCGTAGCCGGACAGCGAGAACTGGTTGCCGGCCTGCTTGAAGCTTTTCAGATAGACACCGTCCGGAGTTTGCCGCACCAACTGGTCGAAGACGTGAACGCCCTCGTTGCGGCCCTGTTCCAGCCGTTCCACCAACTGCTTGCGCGACAGCAGATCGTCGCGCTGCTTTTTCAAGGTGCCGATATTCTTGATCTGGTTGTCCAGCGTGGAGATTTCGCCTTGCAGGAAATCGTTGCGCTGCTGCTGATGGGACAGGCGGCTGCCTATGATCAGATAGCTGAGCACCACCAGGGCCAGCGAGGCCACCAGGGTCAGCCCCAGCATCAGCTGGAAGCGCAGCCGGTGCGCGGCTCTTTTCTGTTCGCGGTGCGGGAGGAGGTTGATGCGTATCATCAGTCGAACCTCCGCATGGCCAGGCCACAGGCCACCAGCAGCGCCGGCGCGTCCATCAGCAATTCCTTCAGGCGGATATGGCTGGACTGCACCATGGTGCTGAACGGGTTGGCGATCATGGTGCTGATCTGGGTGCGGCCGGCCACCGCGTCGTCCAGGCCCGGCAGCATGCTGCAGCCGCCGGCCAGCAGGATGTAGTCGACGCGCAGGTATTGCGACACGCTGACCGTGGTGTAGAAGAACTGCAGCGCGCGCTGTATCTCTTGCGCCAGCGAGTCGACGAAGGGATGCATCAGCTCGGACTCATAGCCGTCCGGCAGGCTCATCCCGCGTTTGCCGCTTTCCGCCTCTTCATAGCTGATGCCGTAGCGGCGCTGGATGTCGCGCGTCAATTGCTGGCCGCCGAACACCTGCTCGCGATAATAGACTTGCTGATTGTTTCGGATGACATTGCAGTGGATGCGGGTGGCGCCGATGTCGAACAGGGCGAAGGTCTGGTTCATGCCCTGTTCCGGCAGTTGCTGCTCGACCTGTTCGAAAGCCGTCATCATGGCGAAGGATTCAACGTCCACCACCTGGGCGCGCAGGCCGGCCATTTCCACCACCGCCACGCGCTCCTCCACTTTTTCCTTGCGGGCGGCGCAGAGCAGCACTTCCAAATCGTCGATGCTGGACGGGGCCGGGCCCAGCACCTGATGGTCCAGGTTCACCTCTTCCAGCGGGAAGGGAATGCTCTGATTGGCTTCTGATTCGATCAAGTCCGCCAGGTTGTCGGTCTGGCTGACCGGCACCAGCAGCTTTTTGTAGATCGCCATCGCCGTGGGGATGGCGATGGCGACGTGGCGGGTGGGGCTGCCCAGCCGTTTCCAGGCGCGGCGCAGGGTTTCCGCGATGCCCTCGATGTCCACCAGATTGCCGTCGCTGATCGCGTCCTTGGGCAAGGATTCGATCACATAGCGCTCGACCTGGCAGTTTTTCCCCGAGCGAGACAGCTCCACCAGTTTGACGGCGGTGCTGCTGATATCCAGTCCCAGCATTGGAACATTTTTAGCCTTCCCCAATCCAAGTTGTTCAAGCCAGGGAGGGGCGGATTTGAGTTTGTCGATAAGCATCAGGTGCCTCGATTGGTCCTATGCGACAGTTTTTTGGCCTGTCGCTGCCATTGTTTGTCTTGCGTGCTTTCACAAGACGTTATAATCCGGTTTCCAGTGAAAGCCCATTTGTAAATATGCTAAGACGAATCCTTGCAATACTTGCAGGTCTGTTTCTAGGTGGAGCCGTATTGGTTGCTGGCGCAGGCGCCATTGCAATCATCATAACCTACCCGCGCTTGCCGAGTCTTGATGTACTGACGGACTATCGTCCGAAAATCCCACTTCGGGTATTTTCCGCCGACAACCAACTGATTGGCGAATTCGGTGAAGAACGACGTTCTTTTTCCCGCATCCACGAGGTGCCGCAACTGATGAAACAGGCGGTGATGGCGGCGGAAGACGAGCGCTTCTACCAGCACAGCGGCGTCGATTACGTCGGCGTGGTGCGCGCCGCGGTCGGCAACCTGGTGTCCGGGCACGCCCGTTCCGGCGCCAGCACCATCACCATGCAGGTGGCCAAGAACTTCTTCCTGTCCAGCGAGAAAACCTTCACCCGCAAGTTCAACGAAGCGTTGCTGGCCTTCAAGATCGAACACACGCTGACCAAGGACCAGATCCTCGAGCTGTATTTCAACCAGATCTATCTGGGCCAGCGCGCCTACGGCTTCTCCGCCGCGGCCCAGGCGTATTACGGCAAACCGCTGGCGGACCTGTCCGTGGCGGAAATGGCGATGCTGGCCGGCCTGCCCAAGGCGCCGTCCGCCTACAACCCCATCGTCAACCCGGACCGCGCCCGTCTGCGTCAGCAATACGTGCTGCGCCGGATGCGCGAGCTCAACTTCATCACCCAGGAACAATACGACGCCGCCATGGCCGAGCCGATGAAGCTGGCCAGCCAGAGCGCGGACAGCAGCAGCCAGCCGGCGCAGTACGTGGCGGAAATGGTGCGCCAGGCGATGTACGAACGCTATCGCGAATCGGCGTACACCGAAGGCTTCAAGGTCTACACCACGCTGGACAGCCGCCATCAGAAATGGGCCTACGACGCCCTGCGCGCCGGCCTGGTGGATTACGACCGCAAGATGGGCTATCGCGGCCCGGAGAGCACGGTGGAGCTGTCCGGCGCCGAAGGCGAACAGCAGACCGAAGCGCTGGACGACGCCATCAGCGAACTGCGCGACAGCGGCGACATGCTGCCTGCCATCGTGCTGTCCGCCAGCCCGTCCGAAGTGCGCGCCTATATGCGCGGCGGCAAGGTGGCGGTGATCAAGGGCAACGGCCTGGACTTCGCGCGCCGTTCGCTGGGCGGCAAGGTCAGCGCCGCGCAGCAGATCCGCCGCGGTTCGGTGATCCGCATCCGCGCGCATGAAAAAGGCTATTGGGAAATCGTGCAGATGCCGGAAGTGGAAGGCGCCTTCGTGTCCATGGACACCCGCACCGGCGCCATCCGCTCGCTGGTGGGCGGCTTCGATTTCAACCGCCGCAGCTTCAACCACGTGACTCAGGCTTGGCGCCAGCCCGGCTCCACTTTCAAGCCCTTTATCTATTCCGCCGGCATTGAGCGCGGCCTGACGCCGTCCACGATGATCAACGACGCGCCGCTGTCGGTGGTGGGCGCGGATGGCCAGCGTTGGGAACCCAAGAACGACAACGGCAAATTCGCCGGCATGATCACCATGCGCAGCGGCCTGACCCAGTCCAAGAACCTGGTGTCGGTACGAGTGCTGATGGCCACCGGCACCGATTACGCCCAGCAGTACATCCAGCGCTTCGGCTTCGCCGCCAAGCAGCACCCGGCCTATCTGACCATGGCGCTGGGCGCCGGCGCGGTGACGCCGCTGCAAATGGTGGAGGGCTACTCGGTGTTCGCCAACGGCGGCTACCGCAGCAAGGGCTATTTCATCGACCGCATCGAAGACCAGTCCGGCCGCGTGCTGGCCAAGACCGTGCCCACCGTCGCCGGCCAGAACGCGCCGCAGGCGATAGACC
This sequence comes from Chromobacterium alkanivorans, assembly GCF_016937655.1. Lineage (GTDB taxonomy): Bacteria > Pseudomonadota > Gammaproteobacteria > Burkholderiales > Chromobacteriaceae > Chromobacterium > Chromobacterium alkanivorans. The sequence goes on from NZ_JAFHKL010000001.1 coordinate 421,386, forward strand.
CGCGCAACGCCTTCATCATGAGCTCCATGCTCAAGGACGTGGTGCGCTACGGCACCGGCTACCGCGCGATGAGCCTGGGCCGCACCGACCTGGCCGGCAAGACCGGCACCACCTCGGATTGGAAAGACGCCTGGTTCGTCGGCTACAACCCCAATCTGGTGGCCGCCGCCTGGGTGGGCTTCGATCAGCCGCGTTCGCTGGGCCGCTACGGCTACGGCGGCACCGCCGCGTTGCCGGTGTGGATCAACTACATGGCCAACGCGCTCAAGGGCCAGCCGGAAGTGGACATGCCGGTGCCGGAGGGCATCGTGGTCAAGGCCGGCGCAGGCCAGCGCGGCGGCGACGAGTACTACTACGAAGAGTTCCAGAAAACCAATCCGGAGCTGAAAGTGGACAACCACGGCGCGGTGCCGGGCGCGGGCGGCGACGCCAGCGGCGGCGCCAGCGAGACGCCGGACAAGCCGGCCGCTCAGGACGCGGTGGAAAACGTCAAAGACCAGCTGTTCTAGAAACGTGTTCCATTCAACGCTGCATAGCCCCGCCTTCCGGCGGGGCTTTTTCGTGTTCGCTCAGATCACGCCTTGCGCCAGCATTGCCGCCGCCACCTTGCCGAAGGCCGCCACATTGGCGCCGCGGGCGTAGTCCACCGTGCCGTCCGGCTGGCCGCCATGGCGCGCGCAGGCCTCGTGAATTTCCTCCATGATGCGGCGCAGCCGGGCATCAACCTCCTGCGCGCTCCAGGGCAGATGGGTGGCGTTCTGGCTCATCTCCAGGCCGGACACCGCCACGCCGCCGGCGTTGGACGCCTTGCCGGGCGCGTACAGCGCGCCGGCGCGCTGGAAGCGCTGCGCCGCCTGGGCGGAGCAGGGCATATTGGCGCCTTCCGCCACGCAGAAGCAGCCGTTGGCCAGCAAGGCTTCCGCGTCGTCGGCGTCCAGCTCGTTCTGGGTGGCGCAGGGCAGCGCGATGTCGCAGCGCAGACGCCACGGCCTCTGTCCGGCGAGAAAGTCCAGGCCGCGGCCGGCGGCGAAAGCGGCCAGCCGGCCGCGGCGCTGATTCTTGTGTTCGAGCAGCGCCGCCAACAGCTCGGGGCTCAGACCGTCCGGCAGGCTGAGCGTGCCTTCCGAATCCGACAGGCTGACCACCTGGACGCCCAGCGCCAGCAGCTTTTCCGCCGCGTACAGCGCGACATTGCCGGAGCCGGACAAGGCCGCCCGTTTGCCGGCCAGCGTCTGGCCGCGCGTGGCCAGCATGCGCTCGACGAAATAGGCCAGGCCGTAGCCGGTGGCTTCCGGCCGCATCAGGCTGCCGCCGTAGCTGGGCCCCTTGCCGGTGAACACCCCGGAAAACTGATTGCTCAGGCGCTTGTGCTGGCCGAACAGATAGCCGATCTCGCGCGCGCCCACGCCGATGTCGCCGGCCGGCACATCGGTCTCGGCGCCGATGTGGCGGAACAGCTCGCTGGCGAAGGCCTGGCAGAAGCGCATCACCTCGCCCTCGCTCTTGCCCTTGGGGTCGAAGTCCGCGCCGCCCTTGGCGCCGCCCAGCGGCAGGCCGGTCAAGGCGTTCTTGAAGGTTTGTTCCAAAGCCAGGAATTTCAGCGTGCCCAGCGTCACCGAGGGATGGAAGCGCAGGCCGCCCTTATACGGGCCCAGCGCGCTGTTCATCTGCACCCGGTAGCCGCGGTTGACCTGGACGCGGCCGTGATCGTCCACCCAGGACACCCGGAACAGAATGACGCGCTCCGGTTCCAGCAGCCGTTCCAGCAAGCCGTGGTCGAAGAGGTGCGGATGGCCGACGAGGAAATCGTCCAGGCCGTGCAGCACTTCCGCCGCCGCCTGGTGGAATTCAAACTGCTCCGGGTCGCGCAGGCGGACCCGGTCCAATAAAGTTTGCAGAGCATGATGCATGGACAAGACCTTTGGTGTGGCGGGCCGCGCGCGTGACGCCAGCCCTGTGTTGTCATGGGTCGAGAAAGAGCGATCTGCCTGCGCCGGAGTTTGATATGAGTTGTGAGCGAGGTGTCCGGCGAGGCGGCGGTATGTCTGGCTGGCCGCGGGTGGCGGGCGAGCTTGCCGCGGGGCGGCGAGGGCGGGCGCGTCCGATCGGACGCGAGGCCATGGGCCGCGTCGCTCGGGGTGGCCGGGCGGCGCGGGAAGCCCAGTGTAACCGATATCCCCGCCGCTCTCCCCCCAGCCTGGTCGTCATGACGGGTCGCTTTCCATCGGTATATTTTCCCTGGGGTGCAAACTTGGCGTTTGGGGGCGGTCTATCTCTTTTTCCAAACCATTCGGAGGAGTAGGCCCCATGCTGCAGAATTACTTTCCCATCCTGTTATTCATCGTCGTCGGGCTGCTGGTGGGAGTGGTGCCGCTGCTGATGGGCAAAATGCTGGGGCCCAACCGGCCGGATCCGGAAAAACTGTCGCCGTACGAGTGCGGCTTCGAGGCCTTTGAAGACGCGCGCATGCGCTTCGACGTCCGTTACTACCTGGTGGCCATCCTGTTCATCCTGTTCGATCTGGAAGTCGCCTTCTTGATCCCCTGGGCGGTGACGCTGAAGGAACTGGGCGGCTTTGGCCTGGGCGCGATGATGGTGTTCCTGGGCGTGCTGGTGGTCGGCTTCGTCTATGAATGGAAGAAGGGCGCTTTGCAGTGGGATTGACGCTGGCCTGAGCCCTTGTCCGAACCCGCGTCCGCAGCGTCGGCGCGGGTTTTGTTTTTTGGGGGCGGCTCCGGCGGCTTCAGAAGCTGTTCAAAGTCTCACGCCAAGGCGAGCCGGCCGGCGCGGTGGCGACGCAGCAAGGCCGCGGCCAGCCCGGCCCAGTACAGCCCCAGGCCCAGCGTGGCGGCGAACAGCGGAAGACGGAGGCCGCCTAGGGCCCAGGCCAGGCCGCTGCAGACCCAGACGCCGTGCAGGGCCAGCAGCCGGCGGTGCGCGGTCTCGCCCAGCAATTCATGGGTGGCCGGCAAGTGCTTCCTGGACAGGCCGCGCTGCTTCAGGTCCAGCCAGGCGAGAAAGGGCAGGATCTTGCCCTGCATGCTCAATACCGCGCCCAGGCCGAAGCCGCCCAGCCACAGCCAGCCGGCCAGCATGGGCGGCGACGCCGACAGCGGCAGCAGCCGCGCGGCGAGCGCGCACGGCACGGCCGCCGTCATCCAGATCAGGCTGGCCTGCCAGCCGCGGCGCAAGGGATCGGCGCGGCGCTGGCAGCGTTGCAGCGCGCTCAACTGCCGCAGGCCCTGCCACAGCGCCAACAGGCCCAAGGCCGCCAGCAGGCCGGAGACTAGCGCGGGCGCGCCCCAGATCAGCGCGGCCGAGCTCAGGCACAGCAGGCCGAACAACAAGGCCTCCCGCGACAAGCGCCCGCCGGCTGGCGGCGGCGTGACCAGAAACATCGGGATCACCGTGCGCGACACCGACAGCAACAACAGCCACAGCCAGCCCAGCGCCGCCCACAGCACATGATTGTCCAGCAAGGGGGCGAACGGCAGCGTGAGGCGGCCGCTCAGCAACAACACCAGGACCGCGCCAAGGCAGGCGGCCAGAACCAGCGCGCACAGCGCCAGCCGCAGGCCTCGGCTGCCGGCGTCCCGCGCCGGGCTGCGCAGCAAGCCGCGCAGGCCGAACAGCGCCGGCGTCAGCAAGGCCGGCGTCAACAGCGCGGCGCCGGCTTGCAGCCACGGCGGCGACAGGCCCAGCTGAAAACCGGCCGCCAACAGCGCGCAGCCGGCCTGCAAAGGCAGGAAGCAGGCCAGCAGCAAGCGGCGCGGATGCGGAGTTGCCACCCCCGCCGTTACCGCCAGCAACTGCCACAAGGACCCCAGCATCGCATTGCCCAGCACGCCCAGCGCCAGCATGTGGGTCAGCGCCAGCACCTCGGGCAGAAAGCGCGACGGCGCGCCGTCCGGCAGCGCCGCCAGCAAGGGCGTGGTCGCCAGCAGCCAGCCGGGCGCGGCCAGCATATGGGCCAGCGGCAGCCACAGCGGCGGCGCCTGCTGGTAGTCCAACCAGGCCTGGCTCATGGCCGGCTCAGAATCAGCACGACGCCGCCGTCTCCGGACAACTCAAAGCGATAAAGCAAGCCGGCCTTTTCCAGCAGGGGCAGCAGCGGGGCGGGGTGGTGGGGCAGTACCCAGGCGAGGCTGTCGCCGGGCCGCATCTGCTCGGCGGCGTCCAGGATGATCTCCATCGGCTCCGGCGGCGCCAGGTGGCGCAGGTCTTGCGGCGTCATGGCCGCGCGCCCTCGGCAATCAACTCCGCCATTTCCGGCAGCGCCTGCGCGCACATGGGGTAGAGCACGTTCTCCTCCTTCATATTGTGCTGCTGCATCAGGATCAGCAGGGTGTCGTTCAGGCCCAGGAAGGCTTGCAGATGCTGGGCGTTCAAGGCCTCGTCCATGTCTGCCAACAAATCCCGCATGTCCTGGTGCTCCATGCGCATGACGCGGGTGGGCCCCATGCTGCTGCCGCTGGCGGCTTCGAAAGCCGGAAACAGCGCGTCTTCTTCCATGGCGAAATGCGCCTCCATGTCCTGGCGGAAAGCCTGGAAACGGGCCAGGGCCAGGGCCCAGTCCTGCGCGCGGGCCGCGGTTTCACAGGCGGCGAAGCGCGCGTCGCAGGCGCGGTGTTGCTCTACAAGCGTGTCGATGGCGCTCATGGCGTGTACTCGTGAGATGGAGCGCGCAGTATCGCCGCGGGGGAGGGGGCGGCTGAATGATCGGGATCAAGGAATTCCGCGCCGCGGCCCCGCGCGGCGGACGGCCGGAAATCGTTGATTCGAATCAATGCCCCCGGGATGCCCGAATCCGTACAGTTCGGCCCGAGTACCGCGCCGGCGGTGCAAGCATTCGAGGAGGACATGATGAGCGCGAGCTTCACCAAATCGACCGCCCGCAATATTTTTTACGGCGGCTCGGTTTTCTTTTTTCTGTTGTTCCTGGGGCTGACCCTGGACACCACCCTGGCCCTGCCCAGCCATAACGCCAAGGCCCAGCTCACCGAGCAGGCGGTGCGCGGCAAGAAAATCTGGGAGACGCGCAGTTGCGGCGGCTGCCACACCTTGCTGGGCGAAGGCGCTTACTTTGGGCCGGAGCTGGGCAACGTCTATGTGCGCCGCGGCCCGGAATTCATCAAGGGCTGGATGCAGGCGATGCCGACCAACGCGCCGGGCCGCCGCCAGATGCCGCAGTTCCACCTGAACCCGGCCGAGCTGGACGACCTGGTGGCCTTCCTGAAATACGCGTCGCAGATCAACACCAATAACTGGCCGCCCAATATCGAGGGCTGATCCCGTCCCATCCCTTTATCTTTGGAGAACACAATGAGCAACGCTACCGTGGCCACGCCGCCGCGCGGCGCGACCGCAGCCGTCGCACAGGTGCGCTACCGCTCGCAGGCCGTGGCCAAACCCTATTTCATCGCCGCCATCGGCCTGTTCATCGGTCAGATCGTGTTTGGCCTGATCATCGGCCTGCAATACGTGATCGGCGATTTCCTGTTTCCCGCCGTGCCCTTCGGCACCGCGCGCATGGTGCACACCAACCTCTTGATCGTCTGGTTGCTGTTCGGCTTCATGGGCGCCGGCTACTACCTGATCCCGGAGGAGAGCGAGCGCGAACTGCACAGCCCGCGGCTGGCCATCGTCACCTTCTGGGTGTTCCTGGTGGCCGGCGCGCTGACCATACTCGGCTATCTGGGCCTGCCCTACCATGAGCTGGCCCGGCTCACCGGCAACGATCTGCTGCCCACCATGGGCCGCGGTTATCTGGAACAGCCGCTGATCACCAAGGTGGGCATCGTGCTGGTGGCGCTGTCCTTCCTCTACAACCTGTCCATGACCCTGCTGGCCGGCCGCAAGACCAGCATCAGCATCGTGATGATGCTGGGCCTGTGGGGCCTGGCCGTGTTCTTCCTGTTCTCCTTCGTCAACCCGGACAACCTGGTGCTGGACAAATACTACTGGTGGTGGGTGGTGCACCTGTGGGTGGAAGGCGTGTGGGAACTGATCATGGGCGCGATGCTGGCCTTCGTCCTGGTCAAGGTGACCGGGGTGGACCGCGAGGTGATCGAAAAATGGCTGTACCTGATCATCGCCATGACGCTGATCACCGGCATCATCGGCACCGGCCACCATTATTTCTGGATAGGCGTGCCGGCCTACTGGCAGCTGTGGGGCTCCATTTTCTCCGCGCTGGAGCCGGTGCCCTTCTTCATGATGACCCTGTTCGCCTTCAATATGGTCAAACGCCGCCGCCGCGAACACCCCAACCAGGCCGCCACGCTGTGGGCGCTGGGCACCGGGGTCATGTCCTTCCTGGGCGCCGGGGTGTGGGGCTTCATCGGCACATTGTCGGTGGTCAACTACTACACCCACGGCACCCAGGTGACCGCCTCCCACGGCCACATGGCCTTCTACGGCGCTTACGTGATGGTGGTGCTGACCATGATCTCCTACACCATGCCGCTGCTGCGCGGGCGCGAGGCCAATTGCGCGCAGGCGCAGAAGGTGGAAAAAACCGCGTTCTGGGTGATGACCCTGTCCATTGTGGCCATCACTCTGTGCCTGACCGCCGCCGGCGCGGTGCAGGTGTGGTTGCAGCGGATGTCCGCCACGCCGCTGTCCTTCATGGAAACGCAGGAGCGGATCATGCCCATCTACTGGGGACGTTGGGTGTTCGGCATCAGCTTCTTCTGCGGGCTGGTGTTGTACGTGATCAGCTTCTTCGTCACCGGCAAGCGCGAGGATTGATGGCGGCGCAAGCAAGGACGGCGACGCGGGAGGCCTTGGTATGGAGCTGAGCGCGCAGCCCGAGCGCCGCGTGCCGGGCGATCTGGCGATGTGGTGCTTCATCCTGGCCGAGCTGGCGGTGTTCGGCGTGTTCTTTCTGGCCTACGCCTGGGCCCGGCGGCAACAGCCGGCCTTGTTCGCCGCCGGGCAGGGCGAGCTGGAGCTGGGCCTGCCCACGCTCAACACCCTGCTGCTGCTGGCCGGCAGCGCCGCCATGCTGGCCGCGCTCAGCGCCTTCGCCAACGGCCGGCAGCGCGCCGGGCGGCGCTGGCTGGTCTTGACCCTGCTGGCCGGCGGCGGCTTTCTCGGTTTGAAAGGCTATGAATTGGTGGGCAAGGCCTTGCAAGGGATTACCTTGTCCAGCAACGATTTCTGGATGTTCTACCTGTCGCTGACGGTGTTTCACTTCCTGCACGTGGTGCTGGGTATGGTGATCGTGGCGGCGGTGTGGCGGCTGGCCCGCGACGGCCGCTACCAGCCGGGATCGATGGACGAGCTGGAAACCGCCGCCGCCTACTGGCATATGGTGGATCTGGTGTGGTTGCTGTTGTTCGCCCTGGTCTACGTGGCGAGATAGCGCGGCCGCGCAAAGCCTTATTTCGCATCAAGGCGGCCGCCGCGCGGCATCGGCATCCTAGCCGCATGACTCATCCCACCCCTCTTGCGCAAACCGGCCTGTGGCTGCTGCTGTCCGGGCTGACCCTGCTGGCGGCCTGGCTGGCCGAAGGCGGCCGGCCGCCGCATCTGGCGCTGCTCGCGCTGGGCCTGGCCTGGCTCAAGGGCGTGCTGCTGGCGGAGCGCTATATGGGCTTGCGCGACGCGCCTCGCTGGCTGCGCGCGCTGGTGCAGGGCTGGCTGGCGCTGGTGTCGGCCGCGCTGCTGCTCAGCTTTATCTGAAGGAACGCCGATGAACGCGCCTGAACTCCTGACTATCCCCGTCCCCTTTTACCAGCCGCAAGGCGCCGAGTGCCAGCTGTTCGAAGCCGCCTGGCGTCAGCAACTGCCGGTGCTGATCAAGGGCCCCACCGGCTGCGGCAAGACCCGCTTCGTCGCCCATATGGCGGCGCGGCTCGGCCTGCCGCTGATCACCGTTTCCTGCCACGACGACCTGAGCGCCGCCGACCTGGTGGGCCGCCACCTGATCGCCGACGGCGCCACCGTCTGGTGCGACGGCCCGCTGAGCCGCGCGGTGCGGATAGGCGGCATCTGCTATCTGGACGAAGTGGTGGAAGCGCGCAAAGACACCACCGTGGTGCTGCACCCGCTGACCGACGACCGCCGCATCCTGCCGGTGGAACGCACCGGCGAAGTGCTGCAAGCGCCGCCGGGCTTCATGCTGGTGGTGTCTTACAACCCCGGCTACCAGCACGTGCTGAAAACGCTGAAGCCCAGCACCCGCCAGCGTTTTGTCGCCATGAGCTTTGATTTTCCGCCGCCGGAAGTGGAAATCGGCGTGCTGATGCTGGAAAGCGGGATAGGCGAAGCGCTGGCGCGCCAACTGGTGACGCTGGCTGGTCAGCTGCGGCGCTTGTCCGGCTACGACCTGGAAGAGGCCGCCAGCACCCGGCTGCTGGTGTACGCCGCCAAACTGATCCAGGCCGGCTTGCCGCCCTGGCAAGCCTGCCGCACCGCGCTGGCGGAACCGCTGAGCGACGACGCCGACACCGTGGCGGCGCTGCTGGCGGTGATCCAGACCCAATTCCCCGGCTGAACGGCATGGAAGACATTGTCGGCGGCTGGTGGGACAAACTGGCGCGGCGCGCGGCGCGGCGCGGCTTTCCGGAATGCGCGGCGGAACTGGCGCAGGTGACGGCGCAGGCGCCGCTGTTCTTCCGCGCCATGGGCGGCGACCCGGCGCTGGCGCTGCGCTCCACCGTGGGCACCGAGCACGGCGCGCGCCGCGGCTGGTTGCAGCGGCTGGCCGGCACCGGCGCGCGGGTGGAACTGGCCTGGCGCGACAGCCAGGCGCTCTACCTGCCGGAGCGCATCGACTGCTTTCCCAGCGCCGCCCTCAACCGCGACTGCTATTTCTGGCTGCTGGCCCAGGCCGCCTACGCCGCCGACAGCGACGGCGACTGGCTGAGCCGCAACCGCCTGGCTGCGGCGCGCGCCTTGGCCGACATGCCCGGCCTGGCCGCCGTTTACCGCCGGCTGGCCGCCGCCGCGCTGGCGCAGCGGCCGGACCCCGCCGGCCTGCCGCCGGCGGAGGCCGCGGCGGAGCGCGCGATCCAGGCGGCGTTGAACCGGCCGGAACAGCCGGTGACGCTGCCGCCGCTGAGCCGGCCGCCGCAGCCGGTTCCGCTGTGGCTGCACCCGGAACCGCCGCTGACGGAGGCGGATGGGCAGGGCAGCCGCCACGCCGACGGCGAACGCGGCGGCGGCAAGGACGCCCAGCGTCAGCGCCGCCGCTACCGCGCGCGGCGCATGGAACAGGACCAGCGCAAGAACGGCATGCTGATGGTGTTCCGCGCCGAAAGCCTGTTCACCTGGGACGAATACGTCAAGGTCAACCGCCACAACGACGACGACGATGACGGCAACGGCGAAATCGCCGCCGAAGACATGAACCGGCTGACCCTGGGCCAGGACGCCCATATCCGCGGCAGCCGGCTGCGCTTCGATCTCGATTTGCCGGCCGCCGCCTACGACGACACCCCGTTGGGGCCGGGCATCAAACTGCCGGAATGGCACTGGAAGCGGCAATGCCTGGTGGAGGACCATTGCCTGCTGCGGCCTATGCTGCCGCGCGACGCCGCGCCGGCCCCGCTGCCGGAGCGCTTGCAGCCGCTGGCGCGCCGGCTGCGGCGGCAATTCCAGTCGCTGGCGCCGGAGCGCAGCCGGCGCAGCGGCGAAACCGCCGGGCCGGACATCGATCTGGACCGGCTGATCCGCTTCCTCGCCGAACGACGCGGCGGCGCGGCGCTCAGCGAGCCGGCGCTGTACCAGGACTGGCCGCCGGGCGAGCGCAGCCTGGCCTGCCTGACCCTGGCGGACCTGTCGCTGTCCACCGAAAGCTGGTTGGGCGAAACCGGCCGGGTGATCGACGTGATCCGCGACAGCCTGCTGCTGTTCGCCGAGGCCCTGAGCGCCAGCGGCGACGACTTCGGCCTGTACGGCTTCTCCTCGCTGCGGCGGCAGGAAGTGCGTTTGCAAATCCTGAAAGACTTTGCCGACCGTTACGACGACGCCGCCCGCGGCCGCATCCTCGCCATCCGCCCCGGCTACTACACCCGCATGGGCGCGGCCATCCGCCAGTGCACCCGCATCCTGAGCCAGCGGCCGGCGCGGCGGCGCTTGCTGCTGCTGATCTCGGATGGCAAGCCCAATGATCTGGACCACTACGAAGGCCGCTACGGCATAGAAGACACCCGCCAGGCGGTGCTGGAAGCGCGCCGCGCCGGCCTGACGCCGTTCTGCGTGACCATAGACCGCGAGGCGGGCGACTACCTGCCGCATTTGTTCGGCCGCAATGGTTATGCGTTGGTGCGGCAGGCGGAGCGGCTGCCGCAGGCGTTGACGAGGCTGTATGCCAGCCTTACCGCATGAACGCAGCAAACAAAACCCCTGATGCTGCGTTGCGCCGACTTGCCGTACTCAATGTACTGTCTGCGTGGGCGCGCCTTGCCTCAGGGATTTTGTTAGCCGCACTAGTGGGCTGAATGGCTGTTGTTTGATCCCGCTCCAAGTCCGCTTGAGTCATGACTGGCAAGCTAACAGTCACCCACAACGAAGATCTCCATGGCCAAAAAATTCCCGCTTCACCCCGCCCACCCCGAACGCATCTGCTGGGGCTGCGATCTGTATTGCCCGGCCCACTCCCTGCAATGCGGCAACGGCTCCAGCCGCACCCAGCACCCGGCGGAAGTGCTGGGCGACGACTGGTATCTGCACGGCGACTGGGGCCTGGAAGATTCTCCCGTCGCGCTCAAGGACGGCAGACAAGACCACTGCTGATTTCTGCTGCCGCGCGGCCGGCGCTAATCACATTGAACTAGGGCGCTGCTGCCAATGGCCCATGGTCCTTGGCGGAACACGCTTTTATAGTGAGAGCCTACCCCATCATCGAGCCACACCGTCATGAGCCATCTGGACATCCCTTCCTTCCTGCGTCACCAGCCGCTGTTCCAGCAACTGTCCCCGGAACAGATACAGGCGCTGGTGCCGCACACCCAAGAACTGCGCGGCCTCAAGGGCCAGGTGATCTTCCAGAAGGGCGACCCCTGCGACGGCATGTTCCTGGTGGTGTACGGCCGGGTGAAGCTGGCGCTGTCCTCGGCGCAGGGCAGCGAGAAAGTGATTGAAATCATCCACCCCGGCCAGAGCTTCGCCGAGGCGGTGATGTTCCTGGGCCGGCCCTGCCCGGTGATGGCCCAGTTTCTGGAAGACGGCATGCTGCTCAAGGTGGAGGCGGCCGGCATTCTGCAAGCGATAGACCACGACCCCGCCTTCGCCCGGCGCTTGCTGGCCGGCCTGTCGCTGCGCCTGCACGGCCTGGTGCGCGACGTGGAGCGCTACTCCATAGAAAGCTCCTTGCAGCGGGTGATTGGCTATCTGCTGCAACACATCCCGGAACACGAGGACAGCCTCACGCCGCAGGTGTCGCTGCCGGTGAACAAAAGCCTGATCGCCTCCCGGCTCAACCTCACGCCGGAAACCTTCTCGCGCATGCTGCACCAGTTGATCGAGGCGGAGCTGATTCAGGTGGACGGGCGCGACATCACGCTGGTGGATGTGGAGCGGCTGAAGGCCTTCGGCAACTGCGCCTAGCGCGCCCCGCCCATCCTACCCAAACGCCGCCAACTGTAGGGTGGGAGGAGCGAAGCGATACCCACGCGGAACGGGTTCGACGCCATCAACCGACCGGACAGCCGCGCATTGGTGGGTATCGCCTTACGGCTCCACCCACCCTACCCACGCGCCGCCAACCGTAGGGTGGGAGGAGCGCAGCGATACCCACGCGGAAACGAATACGACGCCATCAACCTACCGGGCAGCCGTGCGTTGGTGGGTATCGCCTACGGCTCCACCCACCCTACCCAAACGCCCCCAACCGTAGGGTGGGAGGAGCGAAGCGATACCCACGCGGAAACGGACACGACGCCACCAACCTACCGGACAGCCGCGCGTTGGTGGGTATCGCCTATAGAGCCTGTTCAAAGTCTAGCGAGCAAGAGCGAGACAAGGCGAAAACGGCTGAGAAAGCGGAATGTACGAGTGGTACATGAGCATTTCGAAGCCGTTTTCAACGCTGTATCGCCGAAGCGCAGCAGACTTTGAACAGGTTCTTAGGCTCCACCCATCCTACCCAAACGCCCCCAACCGTAGGGTGGGAGGAGCGAAGCGATACCCACGCGGAACGGGTTCGACGCCATCAACCTACCGGATAGCCGCCTGTTGGTGGGTATCGCCTACGGCTCCACCCGCCTCAACCGTAGGGTGGGAGGAGCGAAGCGATACCCACGCGGAACGGGTTCGACGCCATCAACCTACCGGATAGCCGCCTGTTGGTGGGTATCGCCTTACGGCTCCACCCACCCTACCCAAGAGCCCCCAACCGTAGGGTGGGAGGAGCGCAGCGATACCCACGCGGAAAACGACCACGACGCCATAAACCTACCGAACAGCCGTGCGTTGGAGGGTATCGCCTACGGCTCCACCCACCCTACCCAAACGCCGCCAACCGTAGGGTGGGTGGAGCGCAGCGATACCCACGCGGAAAATGACCACGACGCCCAAAACCTGCCGAACAGCCGCGCGTTGGCGGGGTTCGCCTACAGTTTCACCCACAGCGCGGGCTGGCTTCGGACGGTCAAAGGCTCCGGCGCCGGCGCGCCCACCAGCGCCTGACGGGCGGTGACTATATTGCTGAAGCCCGCCAGGCGATAGCATTCCCGCGCACAGGTATCGCGGTTGGTCCACTTGCCGGACGCCCACATCCGCAACAAGGCGACGCGGGCGGGCTCGTGCTCGCCACGCCATTTGTCCCACAGGTAAAAACTCGTCTGCGCCTGCCGGATCTCCAGATGGATGGCGGCGGTGTCGGCGGGATGGTCCGGGTGGTCGTCCGTCAGCGCAATGGATCCGATGCGCTCTTCATAGGCGGAGATCAAACTGGCGGCGCGTTGGAGGACGTCGCGGTGCTGGATCAGCAGCTTCATCATGGCAATGCTCTCTCTGATAGCCATCACTGCACGCCGTTAAGGTGTTCCAGCCCTTGTTTCAAGCGCTGCTGTATCGGCTCCAGCAAGGCCAGCGCTTCCTCGCTGCTGAACAGCAGCGGCTCGTCGCGGCGTTCCAGCAAGGTGATCAAGGCTTGTAAGCCAGTGTGGGCGGCGCGCATGTCCATCACGGCGCGCAGCAGGGCGGAGTCCAGCTCAATGTAATAGTGGTTCAGTTGCCAGCTCAGATCGCCCAGCAGCGCCTCGTCAGAGGAAACCACGGGCAAGCGTTGCAGGCAGAGGCGCAGTTGCTCCATGACCGGGGCAGCGGCGGGTGTGGCGGCTTGGCCTGCGCAATGGGGGCAGGCGGGCGGCGGCATAGCGGGGGGAAAAGTAGAGAAGGTCATCGTGGTCTCCATGTCAGCTTTGGAAACCTGCCTAGGCGAGGCTGAGGCAGGCACGTGACAAGGGTAGAAGACCGGCTAGTTCTACAACGACCGGTAGCCCATGGGGCTCCCTGCCACGGCCCGCCCCGAATGGGTACGGCGTGGCAACAGACGTAACGGTGCCAAAGCGGACCGTTGTGTCTGCGGTAGAACTAATTTATGGGCTTCTACCCCCTGCGGCGTGAGATTGGGCACGACGCGGGACCAAGCCTAAACAGGCTGGGAGAGGGCGTCAAGGTGGGGGGAGTGACTAGCTCATTATTATTTTCAGATGTAATATCTGATTGTCATTGCGTTAAAATATAAAAGAGTGTAGCCAGTATTTAAGCAATTCTCACTATGAAAAAATGAGGCTCCTTTTCTTGGGGGTAGGAGTCAATTAGTATTCTTGTCTTTAGTAGAAAAGAGTGTTTTTAGTGTAATGATAGTCGATTTCATGTAGGTGAATATTTTGTAGGTAATAATTGTTTTTGCTGGTAAGGCTTGGCAAGGATATGGAATAAGCCGCAGTGCTAGGCCTCTTGTTGAGGAAGTCGTGGTGTACCTATATTTGGTATAAATGCTAAAAGGTTCAGTTTTGTTAGGGGATTTATATGCCAATTCTTGTAAGAGCGCTGAAGCGTGGTGAGTATTTAACTCAGAGTGAAAGGGGGGCAAATACTGTAGTGCTTGCTCCTAGTACTTGGGATGATTATTCATACAAGACTTTGTTTTCAGTGGTGTTTTACAATTCGGGGGGGCGTGAGGTAGAAATAGGGACTGTTAAAATAGGTTATTTTGGGCAACCAACAGGATGGACTATTGATACAATGCAGCCCTCTTTTGGAGCACTACCCGAAAACTATTTTTCTCTTGGTCAAGATGTTGATTATTATAAAAATTTGCAAGAGGAGCTTTCTGAGGAAGAAAGAAAAGACGTTTTGATGGCTTTGCGAGATGTTGTCTTTATTGAGAACTTATTTTCGTTGGCTTGCAAAGAGAATGTTTTTGCTAACTCACTAACCCGTAGTGTTAGTTTGTCTGTTATTGATGGGCAATTTCGTCGTGTGCTGCAGGGTAAAGCGATATTAACGGACTTTCTCTTTGCATATCATGACCGAGGTAATGAGCGTAATGCGAAGGTATACCTAACTTTTCAAGTTGATCCAAAGTCAAAGCCGGCTACAAATATTCATGTTTTAATTGGAAGGAATGGTGTAGGGAAAACCACCATCCTAAACGGAATGGTTGGTGCTATTTTTTCACAGAGTAGTGTCGTGCCAAAGCGCGTCAGTTTCTATGAGTCATTGGGTGAGAATGGTGCATGGACAGCTCTTTCATCAAATTATTTTAGTAGCATTGTTTCTGTTTCTTTTAGTGCATTTGATCCCTTTGTTCCCCCTGTGGATCAACCAGATCGTAGTCGTGGAGTGGCGTATTTTTATGTTGGGATGAAAAAATCGAGGTTCGGTGAGGATGGAGCCACACTTTTGCCTCCCAAAACAGAAGTAGACCTTGCAAATGATTTTGTAGAGAGCCTCCAGTCATGCTTAAGTCAGCCTGCCAAGCGCGATCGTTGGCTTACAGCAATTTCACGTTTGGAGTCGGATAGTAACTTTGCCGATATGAACCTTAGTAGGCTCGGTCAGGGTGATAATGATGAATTAGTTCAGGATGCATATTCTTTAATGCGGAGAATGAGTTCTGGGCACTCTATTGTATTGTTAACTATCACGAAGTTGGTGGATCTGGTGGAGGAGAAAACGCTGGTGTTAATGGATGAGCCAGAAAGTCATCTTCATCCTCCATTGCTATCGGCCTTCACAAGGGCATTGTCAGATCTGCTACATAATCGTAATGGTGTCGCGATTATTGCAACTCACTCTCCTGTCGTTGTTCAAGAAGTGCCGCGATCTTGTGTTTGGAAATTAACAAGATTGCGAGCGGAAGGAAGGTCTGATCGCCCAGATCGTGAAACTTTTGGTGAAAATGTTGGGGTGCTCACACGAGAGATATTTGGTTTGGAAGTATCAAAGTCAGGATTTCATGATGTATTACAGCAGGAGGTTGATAAAGGAGGAAGTTTTGATGAAATTTTAAGATCGTATAATGGGCAGTTAGGATTTGAAGCTCAGGCTATTCTGCAGGCATTAATTACCTCTCGAAATAACGTAAAAGGAGGAATTTAATGAGGCGCCTTACTTGCTTGGATGCTGATGCTTATGAGATATATGCCAGGTGTTCGAGCGGAGTGAGGGATGCTGCTTTAATAGAGCGGTTTCAAATGGTCGGTGAGGAAGTTGTTGAACATTATCAATGTTATAGTTCTTTGGCTAGAGTAAATCAACTTTTCAGAGTGGTTCCTTGTAATAGAGGTGATGGCGCACAGGTAGTATTGCCGAATATCAGTAAGCAAGATTTCATAGATTTATACTCTTGCCAAATGGCCAAAGATGGAAGGCCAGGTCGAGAGTATTATGACAAGATAAGAATGTTGGCTCCATTGGGGAAGTGCCCTTATTGTGGGTTTGGCCAAGTGTCAACGTTGGATCATTTTCTTTCTAAGTCATACTACCCAATGTTTTCTATTTTTCCTGGAAATTTGATACCTTCTTGTGCTGATTGTAATAAAGATAAGGGTTCTTCTGTTTTGACAGAGTATAACCAAACACTTCATCCTTATTTTGAAAGTGACTCTATTGATTTAAGAAGGTGGGTTTTTGCTGAGGTTGTTCATTCAACTCCTGCAGTAGTACGGTATTTTGCTAATCCTCCTAGTGAATGGGATGGAGGGTTGAGGCAGCGTATCTTTAATCACTTTAGTAGTGGGCTTTCTAAGCGGTTTTCAGTGGAGGCTGCTTCAGAGCTTGCTGAGTTGAGTCGGTTGTTGCAGTTTTTTGAGACGAAGGAGGAGAGAAGAACTCATTTGGCAAGGGTGGCGCAGTCAAGTGCACTTAATTCATGGAAGGCAGCATTATATTGTGCGCTGACTGAAAGTGAGTGGTATCTTGACCACGGCTTTAAAGAAGGTATGGGTTGATGTGTGTAGTGATTAGGTTTTTTGTTAGATCACATAGTATTTCATTCAGGAGAATCGTCCCTGTCTCCTCTAGGAAACCAATATGCGCTAGGCCTAGGGTTATTAAGTAGCTACTTTGGTTTGAGCAATTTCGTGATGAGTGATTTGGGGTAAGGTGAATTGAGCTGCGTTGTTACTCTTTAGTATTCGCCGGGTGGGGCCTGCCCTAAGTTATCCCCAACGTAGCGGATTCAACAGATGTAAGTACTCGCTCCCCTCACCCATCCCCCTCCACCTCCACCCGGTTCCGCCCATTCTCCTTGGCCCGATACAAAGCCTCGTCCGCGCGCTGGACGATGGTTTCTTGGGTGGCGTCGTCGTCGCGCGCGGTGGCCGCGCCTATGCTGACGGTGACCACGCCGGCCACGGTGTTGGCGGCAGCGGACACTGCCGCGCGCACCCGCTCGGCCAGCACCAGCGCGCCTTCGGCGTCGGTGTCCGGCAATAGCAGCAGAAACTCCTCGCCGCCGTAGCGGGCGGCAAAGTCGGTGGCGCGCGCCGCGCCGTTCAGGGCGGCGGCGATCTGTTGCAGCACCTGATCGCCCACCGCGTGGCCGTGGCTGTCGTTGACGCGCTTGAAGTAGTCGGCGTCCAGCAGCAGCACCGAGTAGGGTGCGTGGCTGCGGTGGAAGCGTTGGTATTCCGCCGTCAGCCGTTCCGCGGCGGCCATGCGGTTGCCCAGGCCGGTCAGCGCGTCGCTGCGCGCCATCTGTTCCAGCTGCGCCGCTCGTTCTTCCAGTTGGCGATTGGCTTCGCTCAGCGCCTCGGTGCGCTCTTCCACTTTTTGTTCCAGGCCGGTGTTGGCGGCGGCCAGTTCGCCGCGGCGCGCCAGCAGGGTGGCAGTCATCTGTTGCATGGCTTGGGCTAGCTGTTGCAGTTCGCGGGCGCCGCTGCGCAGCCTCCAGTCCGCTTGTTCGTCGCCGGCGCTGACGCGCTGGGCGGTGTGGGCCAGGGTTTCCAGCGGGCGGCTGAAGGCGGCGGCCAGCCGATAGACCATGGCCATCAGCAGCAGGGTGACGATCCAGCCGGGCAGGGTCAGCGCGGAGCGCAGCCGGCTGAGGGTGGCAGGCGCTTGCGGCGGCGCTTGGCGGACGATGACGCGCCAGCCGGGGCCGGGGGCGTCGTCTATCTTGGCGTCGGCGTAGAGATAGGTTTCGCCGTCTGCCCAGTCGCCTTGTTGGTAGCCCGGCCCGCTCAGCGGCGCGGGCATGTCAGCCCGGTCCGGCGCGCCGGGCGGAAACAGCGGGGCGTTGTTCTGGTTGACGATGAAGACTTGCGGCGCTTCCCCGGCGCTGTGGCGCGGCAGGCGGTCGGCGATCAGCTTGGCCACCCAGGCCCAGGAGCTTTGGGCGGCCAGCGCGCCGCGCAGTTTGCCGGCTTCGTTATGCAGCGGGGCGGCGAATTCGATGCGGGGGGACGGCGCGCCGCCGCTGGCGGAGACGATGCGGCCGTCCGGGGCGATCACGCCCAGCCAGGCGTAGTCCGGGTTGTGCAGCCTGATGTGTTCCAGGCCGCCGCGCAGCGCCGGGCTGTCCAGCGGGGCGCTGAGGAAGACCGGGGTTTGGGTGTGCAGGGCCAGTTCTCGCCGCCTTTGGCTGAGGCCGGCGGCCAGGGATTTGGCGATGCCGCGCGCGGTGGCCTGCAAGGCTTCGCCCTTGTCTTGCAGCAGGCCCTGGTTCAGTTGCGGTTCCAGTGCGGTGTCCAGCAAGGAGGCCAAGAGGAACAGGCCGCCAAACAGCAGACTGAGCCGCAGCCGGAAACTGCGCGGCCAGAGGTGGGAGAGAAGCTTCATCTTGGTGCGGCCAATGGGGTGGTACAGCTTTATGTTTGTATCCACAGGCGCGGGATTGCAAGGCGAGGGGCGGGGTAAAAAAGAGCGCGGCCGCGTGGGCCGCGCGAAAGGAGGGGATGGGGGTGACCGCTGGCCGGCGGTGCTTAGAACCTGTTTACGATCGGCTGCGCGTCGGCGATACGGCGTTGAAACCGCGCTCAAAATGCTCATGTACCACGAGTACATTCCGCTTTTTCGCCCGTTTTCGCCTTGTCTCGCCTTAGCTCGCGAGATCGTAAACACGTTCTTAGAGTGGCCAACAAAATCCCTGAGGCAAGGCGCGCCGACGCAGACAGTACATTGAGTACGGCAAGTCGGCGCAACGCCGCATCAGGGGTTTGTTCGCCGCTCTTACGTTTCGGTGAGGCCGCCGCCCAGCGCCTTGTACAAGGCTATGGCATTGCTCAACTGGCCGCGGCGCAGGTCCAGCAGCGCTTGCTGCGCCGCGTAGAGCTGGCGCTGGGCGTCCAGCAGTTCCAGCCGGCCGTCCACGCCGGCGCGGTAGCGCAGGCCGGACAGCTCGGCGCGGCGTTCCGCGCTGGCCACCGCGCGCGCCTGGGCGTCGATCTGGCGGCTGAAGGTTTCGCGGCCGGCCAGGCCGTCGGCCACTTCGCGGAAGGCGATCTGGATGGCGCGTTCGTATTCGGCCACGGCGCTGGATTTGCGCACTTCCGCCAGCCGCAGTTCGGCGCGCAGCCGGCCGCCCTGGAACAGCGGGATGTTGATTTGCGGCGCAAAGCTCCACACGTGCTGGCCGCCGTCGAACAGATTGCGCAGGCCGGGGCTGAGGAAGCCGGCGGAGGTGCTGAGCGACAGCCGCGGGAA
This sequence comes from Chromobacterium alkanivorans, assembly GCF_016937655.1. Taxonomy (GTDB): domain Bacteria; phylum Pseudomonadota; class Gammaproteobacteria; order Burkholderiales; family Chromobacteriaceae; genus Chromobacterium; species Chromobacterium alkanivorans. The sequence continues at coordinate 440,493 of NZ_JAFHKL010000001.1, forward strand.
GAAGGCGGCGCGCGCGGCGCCGATGTCGGCGTTGGCGGCTTCCAGTTGTTGTTCGGCTTGCAGGATGTCCGGGCGGCGGAACAGCAGTTCCGACGGCAGGCCGGCGGCCAGCCGGGTCACCACCGGTTGGCGGTCCAGCGGCAGCGGCTCGGGCAGGTCTTCCGGCGGTTCCGCGCCCAGCAGCAGGCGCAGCGCGTTGCGCGCCTGGTCCGCGGCGCGGGCGCGGGCTTCCAGGTCGGCGTCGGCGCTGGCCACCTGGCCTTCGGCCTGAGCCACGTCCAGACCGCCGGCTTGTTGCGCGTCCTTGAGCCGGCGCGCCAGCGCCAGCGATTGCCGCCAGTCCGCCTGGGTGCGTTCCGCCAGCGCCAGTTGCTCGCGCGCCAGCCGTTCCGCGAAGTAGGCGTCCGCCACCGCGCCCACCAGGGCGATTTGCGCGGCGCGGCGGCCGTGGTCGGTGGCCAGGTAGCGGGCGAAGGCGGCGTCGGACAGGGAGCGCACGCGGCCGAACAGGTCGATCTCAAACGCGCTGACGCCCAGGTTGACGCCGTACTGGTTTTGCACGGCGGCCGGGGTGATCGGATCGGTTTCGCGGTTGGCCGGGGTGCGCTGGCGGGTGAGGCCGGCGCCGGCGTCCACGGATGGCAGCCGCGCGGCGCGCTGGATGCCGTATTGGGCTTCGGCGGCTTCCACGTTGAGAGCCGCCAGGCGCAGGTCGCGGTTGTTGCGTAGCGCCAGCTCGATCAGGCTTTGCAGCCGGCGGTCGCCGAACATCGCGCGCCAGCCCAGGTCGGCGGCATTGGCGCTGAGGTCGGCCGCGTCGGCCGTCGCCGCGTAGCGGGCCGGCACCGGGGGTTCCGGCTTGCGCAAGGGCTGGGTCAGCGAGCAGGCGGAGACGCTCAGCGCCAGCGCCACGCTCAGGGACAGGGGGAGGAGGGGCAATCTCATGATTCTGCTTTCTGCTCCGGGGCCGGGCGCGGCTTGCGCCAGCTGGCGAGGCGCGCTTGCGCGCTCATCACCACCACGAAGAATACGGGTACGAAGAAGATGGCCAGCACGGTGGCGGTGACCATGCCGCCAAACACGCCGGTGCCGATGGCGTTCTGGGTTTCGGCGCTGGCGCCGGTGGCCAGCATCAGCGGCAGCACGCCCAGGCCGAAGGCCAGCGAGGTCATCAGGATGGGACGCAGCCGCAGGCGCGAGGCTTGCACCGCGGCTTCCACCAGGCTCTTGCCTTCTTCATGCAGTTGCTTGGCGAACTCGATGATCAGGATGGCGTTCTTGGCGGACAGGCCAATCACGGTGATCAGGCCCACTTTGAAGAACACGTCGTTGGGCATGCCGCGCAGCATCACCGCGCCGATGGCGCCGATCAGGCCCAGCGGCACCACCAGCATCACGGACAGCGGGATGGCCCAGCTTTCGTACAGCGCGGCCAGCACCAGGAACACCACGATCATGGACAGCGCCATCAGCATCGGCGCCTGGGACGCGGACTGGCGTTCTTGCAGCGATTGGCCGGTCCAGGCCAGCGCGAAGCCGGGCGGCAGTTGCGTGGCCAGCCGTTCCATCTCGGCCATGGCCGCGCCGCTGGAGTAGCCGGGCGCGGCGCCGCCGGACAGGCGGGCGGACGGGTAGCCCTGGAAGCGCACCAGTTGCAGCGGGGTTTCGGACCAGGCCGGGCGCACCACTTCCGCCAGCGGCACCATGCCGCCGCTGGCGTTGCGCACGTAGAGCTTGAGCACATTGTCCAGCTGCATGCGCGCCGGGGCGTCGGCCTGGATGATCACTTGCTGCATGCGGCCGGCGTGCGGGAAGTCGTTGACGTAGGTGGAGCCCATGGCGGTGGACAGGGTGTCGCTGACGCTGCTGAAGGACACGCCCAGCGCCTCGGCCTTCTGCCGGTCTATGTCCAGGCGCACGCTGGTGCCGGCCGGTAGGCTGTCCGGGTAGACGCCGCTGACGATCTTGCTGCGGGAGGCCAGTTCCAGCAGTTTGGCTTCGGCCGCTTTGAGCGCGGCGTGGCCCTGGTTGGCGCGGTCTTGCAGCCGCAGGCTGAAGCCGGAGCTGGTGCCCAGTTCGTCTATGGCCGGCGGCAGCAGGCTCATCGCCGCGCCTTCGGTGGTGGCGGACATCCGCTGTTGGGCGCGCAGGGCTTCTTCCACGGTGCTGGCGCCGCCGCGTTGTTTCCAGTCTTTGAGCACGGCGAAGTTCAGCGCGGCGTTGGGGCCGGAGCCGGAGAAGCCGTAGCCGATAATGGAGATGCTGGACTGGAGCGCAGGGCGCGTCGCCAGATGGTCATCGAGCGTTTTAACCACGTCGCGGGTGCGCTCGACGGTGGCGTCCGCGGGCAAGAGAAAGCTGGTCATGAAATAGCCCTGGTCTTCTTCCGGCAGGAAGGAGGAGGGCAGCGCCTTGAAGCCGGCGGCCAGCGCGCCGGAGATGGCCAGAAACAGCAGCATCACGCGGCCGGCGCGGCCTATCAGCCGGCCGACGCGGGTTTCGTACCAGGCGGTGAGCTGGGCGAAGCGGCGGTTGAACCAGCCGAAGAAGCCGTGCTTTTCATGGTGTCCCTGCGGGATGGGCTTGAGCATGGTGGCGCACAGCGCCGGGGTCAGCGTCAGCGCCAGCAGCGCGGAGAACAGGATGGCTACGGCCATGGACAGCGAGAATTGCTGGTAGATGACGCCGACGGAGCCGCTGGACAGCGCCATGGGGATGAAGACGGCGGTGAGTACCAGGGTGATGCCGACGATGGCGCCGGTGATTTCCTTCATCGCCTTGGAGGTGGCGTCGCGCGGGGACAGCCCTTCTTCCGCCATCAGCCGTTCCACGTTTTCCACCACCACGATGGCGTCGTCCACGATGATGCCGATGGCCAGCACCATGCCGAACATGGTCAGCACATTGATGGAGAAGCCGGTGGCCAGCATCACGGCGAAGGTGCCCAACATGGCCACCGGGGCGACGATGGCCGGGATCAAGGTGTAGCGCGCGTTTTGCAGGAACAGATACATCACCAGGAAGACCAGCACCATGGCTTCCAGCAGGGTGTAGATTACTTTTTCGATGGAGATCTTGACGAAGGGCGCGGTGTCGAAGGGCACCGAATAGCTGATGCCGGCCGGCATGGAGGTGCTCAGCTCGGCCAGCCGCGCCCGCACCGCTTCCGCGGTTTTGACCGCGTTGGCGCCCGGCGCCAGCTGCACGCCGGCGAAGGAGGCGGGCTTGCCGTTTTCGCGGCTGACGAAGTTGTAGCCCTGGGAGCCTATCTCCACCCGCGCCACGTCGCCCAGCACCACTTTGGAGCCGTTGGCGTTGGCGCGCAGCACGATGGCGGCGAATTCTTCCGGCGCGGTCAGCTGGCCTTGCACGGTGAGCGGCACGGTGACGCGCTGGCCGGGCAGGGCGGGCGCGGCGCCCAGGCTGCCGGGGGCGATCTGGACGTTTTGCTGGGCGATGGCGGCGGTGAGCTCGCTCATGGACAGGCCGTAGGTGATCAGCTTGGCCGGGTCCACCCACACGCGCATCGCTTGCTCGGTGCCAAACTGCTGCACGCGGCCCACGCCTTCGATGCGGCGCAGTTCTTCGGCGATATTGCGCGACAGGTAGTCGCTGAGCGCGCCTTCGTCAAAGCGGCCGCTGTCCGAGCGCAGGCCGATCAGCATCAGGAAGCCGGAGGAGGCGGATTCCACCATCACGCCGTTCTGGCGCACCGGGGCGGGCAGCCGCGGTTCCACCGCCTTGAGCTTGTTCTGCACGTCCACCTGCGCCAGCTCCGGGTCCGTGCCCGGCTTGAAGGTGACGGTGATTTGGGCGATGCCGGAGGTGTCGGCCGAGGATTCGAAGTACAGCAGATTCTTGACGCCGGACAGCTCGCGCTCGATCAGGCTGAGCACGCCGTCGCTCATGGTCTGCGGCGTGGCGCCGGGATAGCTGGCGGTGATGGTGACCGAGGGCGGCGCCACCGAGGGGTAGCGCGCGATCGGCAGCTGCGGGATGGCGATCAACCCCAGCAGGATGATGAACAGGGCGATCACCCAGGCGAACACCGGGCGGCGGATGAAGAATTGAGACATGGCTATCTTCCCCGCTTAGCTTTTGGCGGCCGCGGGCGCGGCTTCGCTGGCGGCCACCGCCGCGCCGTCGGCAAGGCGTTCCATGCCCTCGACCACGACCTTTTGCCCGGCGCGCAGGCCGGAGCGGATGCGGTACTGGCGGTGGGCCAGTTCGCCCAGCTCCACCACGCTCAGCCGCGCCTGGTTCTTGGCGTCCACGGTCCACAGCTGGGTCTTGCCGCCAATGCGCACCACTGCTTGCTGCGGCACGGTCAGCGCCGCCGCGTAGCTGGCGCGCGGCACGCGGGCGCGCACGAACATGCCGGGCAGCAGCCGCCGCTCGGGGTTGTCCACCAGCACGCGCAGCAGCACGTCGCCGGTACCGGCGTCCACATTGACGCCGGAGAACAGGATGCGACCGCTGAGGCCGTAGGGCGCGCCGTCGTCGCGCAGGATGGACACCGGCAGGCCGTGGCCGGCGCTGTCCGGCTGGGCGGCCAGGCTTTGGCGCACGGCTTCCAGCGCCGCCGCCGGCTGGCGCACGTCCACATAGACCTGGTCTATCTGCTGGATGCGCGCCATCGGGGCGCTGTCGCCGCCGCCCACCAGCGCGCCCTCGGTGACCAGCGCCTGGTCGATGCGGCCGGCGATGGGGGCTTCGACGCGGGAGAATTTCAGGTCCAGCTGGCGGCGGGCCAGCGTGGCTCGCGCCTGGGCCACGTCGGCGGCGGCCTGGTCGCGTTGGGACGCGGCGTCGTCGTAGACCTGGCGGCTGATGGCGTCGCTCTCCACCAGCGGCTTGAGGCGGGCGGTTTGCACTTTCGCGCGCGCCAGCGCGGCTTCGGCGCGTTGCAGCGCGGCGGCGGCGGTGTCAACCTCCGCCTTGAACGGCGCCGGGTTGATTTGGAACAGCGGCTGGCCGGCGCGCACTTCGGTGCCTTGCTCAAACTGGCGGCGCAGCACGATGCCGCTGACTTGCGGCCGGATTTCCGCCACCCGCACCGCGGCCACGCGGCCGGGCAGGTCTTCGCTCAGCTTGAGCGGGGCCGGGGCCACGCTCAGGGTGCGCACCGGGATAGCCGGCGGCGGCGCATGGATTTCGGCTTGGCCGCAAGCGCTTAGCAGCGCCGCCGCCAACAGGCCGCCGGCGCCGTAGAGGCTGGCTCGTTTACTCTTCATTTCCACTCCAATCAAGCATGGACGGCAGGCCGCCCGTATAAAGTCAGGCGGCAGTATGCCGGGGCTGGATGGGGGTTCCCGTGTGGTAGCATGGAGATTCGATGGAGATGCAGACAGGATGCGAAATCGGCGCCATGACTCAGACAATGCGACCGCCCGGCGCGGGCCAAGACCGCCAGGCCTTGATCCTCGTCGCTGAAGACGAACCCGAGATCGCGGAGATCCTCTCCGCCTATCTGACGCGCAGCGGCATGCGCTGCGCGCACGCGGCGGACGGCCGGCAGGCGCTGGAGCTGCACCTGTCGCTGAAGCCGGACCTGGTGCTGCTGGACGTACAGATGCCGCGCGCCGACGGCTGGCAGGTGCTGGCGGAAATCCGCCATCGCGGCGACACGCCGGTGATCATGCTGACGGCGCTGGACCAGGACATCGACAAGCTGATGGGCCTGCGCATCGGCGCCGACGACTACGTGGTCAAACCCTTCAACCCCGCCGAGGTGGTGGCGCGCACTCAGGCGGTGCTGCGCCGCTCCATGTCCCGCGCGCGCCAGGCGGAGCCGCAGGTGCTGCGCGCGGCGCCGTTCGAGATCGACCTGGAAAATCACGAGGTGGCGGTGCTGGCCGGCAAGCAGCGTCATGTGCTGACGCTGACCCTGACCGAATTCAAACTGCTGGCGCAATTGGCGCGCGCGCCGCGGCGGGTGTTCAGCCGCGCCGAGCTGCTGGCCGCCTGCCTGCCGGAAGGCGACGCGCTGGAGCGCACCGTGGATAGCCATATCAGCAAGCTGCGCAAGAAGCTGGAGGAGTGCGGCGTGGACGGTGTGCCGGTGGGCGTGCGCGGCGTCGGTTACAAGCTGTGGGGCGCGGAATGAGGCTGGCGGGGCTGAGCCGGCAGATCGCGCTGTCGATGGCGACGATGGCCTTCTGTGTGACCGTGCTGGTGGTGGTGACCGGCTTCACTTTCTACTATGTGGCGATGACCTACTGGCCGGTGCATTTCGAATCGCCGGGCTGGAAGATGACGATGCCGGAATGGGTGTGGCTGATTTCCAGCACCGTGGCGGGCCTGGCGTTGTCGGTGGTGATGGGCCTGCGCCTGGCGCGCCGCATCCTGGTGCCGCTCAACTCGGTGGCGGAGGGCATACGCCGCGTCGCCCAGGGCGACCTGGACGCGCGCGCGGCGGCCGGCGACCGTTCGCTGCGCGAGGCGGCGGCGCTGGCCGACGACTTCAACGCGCTGGCGAGCCAACTGCAGCGCATGACCAAGGAGCAGGCGTTCTGGAACGCCGCTATCGCCCATGAGCTGCGCACCCCGGTGACGGTGCTGCGCGGCCGGCTGCAAGGGCTGGCGGAAGGGGTGTTCACCCCGGACGAGAACCAGTTTCGCCGGCTGCTGGCCCAGGTGGAAAGCCTGGCCCATCTGATTGAAGACCTGCGGGTGGTTAGCCTGGAGGAAAGCGGGCATTTGGACATCGAGATGCGGGACACCGATCTGGCCGCCGAAGTGCGCGCAGTGGTGGAGGTGTTCGAGGACGCGCTGCTGGCGGCTGGTTTGCAGGTGGTGCTGGACCTGGACGAGCGCCCGGCGCATTGCGACCCGGTGCGCATCCGCCAGGCGCTGCTGGCCTTGCTGGACAATGCGCGCCGCTACGCCCAGCCCGGCCTGCTGCAGGTGCAGCTGAGCCTGGCGGGCGGCCAGTGTCGTTTGCGGGTGGAGGACGAGGGCCCGGGCATTCCCGAGGACTTCGCGCCGCATGTGTTCGAGGCCTTCCGCCGTGCCGACGCGGCGCGCCAAAGCGGCAAGAGCGGCAGCGGCCTGGGGCTGGCGGTGGTGGCCGCCATCGCCCGCGCCCACGGCGGCGAGGCGCGCTGCATTCCGGCGGGCGGCGGCAGCCGCTTCGAGCTGAGCTGGCCGCAGCCGGGGCGGCCATCGCCCTGATCCGCGGGCCGAGCGGGACGCAAAAAAGCCGCACCGTTGCCGGGAGCGGCTTTTTGATTTGTGGCGCTTGCTGCTTTGCGAGCAGAGGTGGCGCCCCCGACAGGAATCGAACCTGTAACTGCCCCTTAGGAGGGGGCCGTTATATCCATTTAACTACGGAGACGCTTAGAGAAACTGCTGAGTCAGGCGCTGCGGTCCACCGACAGGCGGGCCAATTCCACCAAGGCCTGGCGGGTGTCCGATTCCGGAATCGGCGCCAGCGCGGCAACGGCTTGTTCGGCCACTTTGACCGCTTCGGCCCGGGCGTAGTCCAGAGCGCCGCAGGATTGTACCGCAGCCAGCACGTCCTGGAAACGATCGCGGCTGGCGTGTTCCAGCGCCTCGCGCACGGTGGCGGAGGCTTCCGGATTGCCGTTGCGCATGGTGTAGATCAGCGGCAGCGTCGGTTTGCCTTCGGCCAGGTCGTCGCCCAGGCTCTTGCCTATGGTGTCGGCGTCGCCGCTGTAGTCCAGCACGTCGTCGATGATCTGGAAGGCGGTGCCCAGGTACATGCCGTATTCGGCCATCGCCTGCACTTGCTCGGCGCTGGCGCCGGCGCTGAGCGCGCCCACGCGGGCGGAGGCTTCGAACAGCTTGGCGGTCTTGTACTTGATCACGCGCAGGTATTCGTCTTCGGTGACGTCGGTGTTGCCGATGTTGAGCAGCTGCAGCACTTCGCCCTCGGCGATGATGTTGGTGGCTTCCGCCATCACCGCCAGGATGTCCATATTGCGGGTGGTCACCATCATCTGGAAGGCGCGGGTGTAGAGGAAGTCGCCCACCAGCACGCTGGCGGCGTTGCCGAACAGCGCGTTGGCGGTTTCGCGGCCGCGGCGCAGGTCGGATTCGTCCACCACGTCGTCGTGCAGCAGGGTGGCGGTGTGGATGAATTCGATCATCGCCGCCAGCTCGTGCAGTTGTTCGCCGCCATGGCCCAGCGCGCGGCCGGACAACAGGGTCAACACCGGGCGCAGGCGCTTGCCGCCGGCGGAAATGATGTATTCCGCTACCTGGCGGATCAGGACGACGTCGGAGTGCAGCCGGGCGCGGATGACGCGGTCAACGGCCTGCATGTCGTCGGCTATCAGTGTACGGAAAAGCGGGGTGGACACGATTTCAACCAGTTATTTGAGATGGGTACGCCAAAGCCGAGAATGTTACCAGAAAAGCCCCTCCAGCCGCCACGGCGCGTACTCTCTAGGACTAAGTCGATGAAATCATTGACAACTTGACGGGGTGTCCGTATAGTTTCGCGTTCTCCCGCAATAGGCGGCGAGATTTTTATATTCAGGAGCTCATGCGAATGTATGCGGTCATAAAAACCGGCGGCAAGCAGTACAAAGTTGTCGTTGGTGAAAAACTCAAAGTAGAACAGATACCTGCAGACGTCGACAGCCAGATCGTACTTGAAGAAGTGCTGATGATTGCTGACGGTGAACAGGTTGTTGTAGGCGCCCCGATGATTGCCGGTGCCACTGTTAAGGCCACCGTTGTTTCCCACGGTCGTGGCGACAAGATCCGCATCTTCAAGATGCGTCGTCGCAAGCACTACCAGAAACATCAGGGTCATCGTCAAAACTTCACCGAAATCCGCATCGACGCGATTTCGAAGTAAGGATAAACAGTCATGGCACACAAAAAAGCAGGCGGTAGCTCCCGCAACGGTCGTGACTCCGAAGCCAAACGCCTGGGCGTTAAGGTTTACGGCAGCGAACTGATTCCGGCAGGTTCCATTATCGTGCGTCAGCGCGGCACCCGCTTCCACGCAGGTGAAAACGTTGGTCAGGGCAAGGATCACACCTTGTTCGCCAAGGTTGACGGTTACGTTGAATTCACCATCAAAGGTGCAATGAAGCGCAAGATCGTTAATGTGGTTCCGTACACCGGCGTAGACGGCGAATAATTTTTCGCTTTCTAGTGACCGAGAAAGCCCTATCCTGCGATAGGGCTTTTTTCATACCCGAGGGGCAAGGCGTGAGGGCGGCCGCGAGTCCACCCTGACCCCTGACTCCTCGCCAGACAGAGGTTGAAAACATGAAATTTATCGATGAAGCCCGCATTGAAGTGTTCGCGGGCCGCGGCGGCAACGGCGTGGCCAGTTTCCGTCGCGAGAAGTTCGTACCCTTCGGCGGCCCGGACGGCGGCGACGGCGGCAAGGGCGGCAGCGTGTACGCGGTGGCCGACGAGAACGTCAACACCCTGGTGGAGTTCCGCTTCGTCAAAAAATACCTGGCCGAACACGGCGAGCGCGGTCGCGGCGCGGATTGCTACGGCAAGGGCGGCGACGATATCGAACTGAAAATGCCGGTGGGCACGGTCATCACCGACCACGACACCGGCGAGCTGGTGGCTGACCTGACTCATCACGGCCAGCGCATCATGATTGCGCGCGGCGGCAAGGGCGGCCTGGGCAACATCCATTTCAAATCCTCCACCAACCGCGCGCCGCGTCAGTGCACGCCGGGCGAGCAGGGCGAGCAGCGCACGCTGAAGCTGGAGTTGAAAGTGCTGGCCGACGTGGGCCTGCTGGGCATGCCCAACGCCGGCAAGTCCACCTTCATCCGCGCGGTGTCGGCGGCGCGCCCCAAGGTGGCGGATTATCCGTTCACCACCTTGCACCCCAATCTGGGCGTGGTGCGCATGGATGATACCCGCAGCTTCGTGATCGCCGACATTCCGGGCCTGATCGAAGGCGCGGCGGAAGGCGCCGGCCTGGGCCACCGCTTCCTCAAGCATTTGCAGCGCACCGGCCTGCTGTTGCACGTGGTGGACGTGGCGCCGTTCGATCCCAACGTCGACCCGGTGCGCGAGGCGCGCGCCATCGTCGAGGAGCTGAAGAAGTACGACGACGAGCTGCACGGCAAGCCGCGCTGGCTGGTGCTGAACAAGGTGGACATGTTGCCGGCGGACGAGCGCGAGCTGACCATCTCCGCCTTCCTCCAGGCCTACGGTTGGCCGGAAGAGCAGCCGGACGACCGTTTCGGCTTCGATATCAAGGCGCCGCGCGTGTTCAGCATCTCTGCGCTGAATCACGAAGGCACCCGCGAGCTGACCTTCGCCATCATGTCCTATCTGGACGTGGTGCGCGCCGAGCAGCGCAAGCAGGCGGACGAGGCGCAGCAGCAAGCCGCCGCCGCGCGCCAGACGGTGATTACGCCGGATGCGGCCATGCATCAGGACACGACCGAAGAATAAGAATAGGTCCAAAGCCTGCTGCGCTTCGACGATACGGCGTTGAAACCGTCTTCGAAATGCTCATGTACCTATGTACATTCCGCTTTCTCAGCCGTTTTCGCCTTGTCTCGTTCTAGCTCGCTAGACTTTGGGCTGGTTCTACCTCTAGGCGCCGGCATTCACGGCAAGCAAAAGGCCAGTCTCGCGACTGGCCTTTTTCATTTCACCGCCACAGTGGGCGTCAGCCGCCGCGTCGCCCGCCAGAACAGCAGCGCCAGCAGGCTGACGGCGGCGCCCAGCCCGCACACGGCTTGCCAGCCGGCATGGGCGTAGGCCGTGGTGGCGCCGATGGCGCCCAGCCCGCTGCCCAGCGCGTAGAACAGCATGTAAAGGCCGACCAGCCGGCCATGGGCTTCGGGGCAGGCGCGGAAAATCAGGCTCTGGTTGGTGACGTGCAGCGCCTGGCCGCCCAGATCCAGCAGCAGGATGCCGACCAGCAGTGCGGCAAGCGATTGCTGCATCAGCGACAGCGGCCACCAGGCCAGCAGCAGCAGCGCTAGCGCCGCCGCGCTGGTGCGTTGACCCTGCCCGCGGTCGGCCCACTGACCGGCGCGCGCGGCGGCCAGCGCGCCAAGCGCGCCCACCAGGCCAAGGGCGCCGATGGCGGTGTGGGAATAGTTGTGGGGCGGCGCGCTCAAGGGCAGCGCCAGCGCGCTCCAGAAGATGTTGAAGGCCGCGAACATCAGCAGCGCCAGCATGCCGCGCACTTGCAGCGCCTTCTCGCGCCGCAGCAGGGTCAGCATGGAGGCGAGCAGCGCCGGGTAGCGCATCGCGTTCGCGGCGGGGGCGAGCGCGGGCAGCCGCCGCCACAGCGGCAGCGCGATCGCCAGCATCAGCGCCGCGGCGCTTAAATAGACGCCGCGCCAGCCGGCCAGGTCGCTGACGGCGCCGGCGAACACCCGCGCCAGCAGCAAGCCGATGAAGACGCCGCTTTGCGCCGCGCCGACGACGCGCCCTTGCTCATGGGGCGCGGCGGCGCTGGCCGCGTAGGCGATCAGCCCCTGGGTCATCGCCGTGCCCAGCAGGCCCACCGCCAGCACGCCAGCCAGCAGCGCGGGCGCGGTGCGCGCCATGGCCACCGCCGTCAGCGCGGCCGCCAGCGCCAGCAGTTGCGCCGCCATCAGGCGGCGGCGCTCCAGCAGGTCGCCCAGCGGCACCAGCAGCAGCAAGGCCAACGCGCAGCCTATCTGGGTGGCGGTGACTACGCCGCCCACCGCAGCCTGGCTGATGGCGAAATCCCGGGCCAGCGCGTCCAGCAAGGGTTGGGCGTAATAGACGTTGGCCACGCTCAAGCCGCTGGCGGCGGCGAACAGCCATACCAGGCTGGCGGGCGTGTTCGCTTGCTTGTGTTTCAAGAGTGGTGATGGGGCGTGCCTGGCGTTCATGATCCCGAGTCCGTTCAATCTAGTTGCAAAATGAAACCGATTGAATGCTAGGGCAAGCAGTTTTAAAATGCAACTGATTGATCCCGCCGCCGCATAACCCAAGGAGAGCCCATGACGCGCCATAACACAATGAATCAGGAGCCATGTCCGGTGGCGCGCAGCGTCGACGTGATCGGGGATCGCTGGTCCTTGTTGATCGTGCGCGACGCCTTCGACGGCGTGCGCCGCTTCGGCGATTTCCAGCGCGGTCTGGGCATGGCCCGCAACATCCTGTCCGATCGGCTGCGCAAGCTGGTGGACGCCGAGGTGCTCGCCACCCAGGCGGCCTCGGATGGCTCCGCTTACCAGGAGTATGTGTTGACGGCCAAGGGGGAAAGCCTGTTCGCGGTGGTGCTGGCCTTGCGCCAGTGGGGCGAAGGGCATTTGTTTGAGGCGGGCGAAGGCCATTCGCTGTTGATAGACAAGCGGACCGGCCAGCGCGTGCCCTTGATGTCGCCCAGGGACGCGGACGGTGTCGAACTGGCGCCCGAGGCCACCGAGGTGCGCAAGCTGGCCTGAGCCGATCGGCCGAGACAAAGACGGAGCCGCGGTGCAGCCATGCGCTGAGCTGGCGGTTGTCCCTTCCCGCATTCTTCAGGGCTGCGGCCCATTACCCTTCCCGCGTTCTTCCCGGTCCGCCTTGTCCTTGTCTGCCATTTGAACAGCCCCTCCGGCGGGTGGAAGTAGATTGTTCATATGAAGACTTTTTCATTTGCAGGTACACCCATTCCGATACCAAGCGTTACTTGAGTGGGTGTCTGGATGTTGTATTTTGTCCTCAACAAGCCGCAAATTCGCCCTGGCGCTGAAATACCAAGTCATTAATTTTCCATGACGGCATGACGTAAGCTTAGATAAGAGCGGCGTGGGCGGCGGGCGGCGGAGACGGTATAGACAAATTGCTCTATTTATATAACATGAAGCGCTCAGCCCCTCCGGGGGCGATGCCGGATCAGAGGGCGAAAAGCCCCGAACGCTTTAACTTGTGAAATGCATATGCCCGGCTGCGTCGGCTCGGGATTTTCACCGTTGGCTGTTGATGAAGTCTATGAGGAGAAGCAAATGAAGAAAGCATTGGCTGTGATGGCCTTGGGTCTGATGACCGCGTCGATCGGGGCATGGGCCAAGGACTGGAAGGAAGTCCGTTTCGGCGTGGACGCCAGTTACGCGCCGTTTGAATCCAAGGCGCCCAATGGCCAGCTGGTGGGCTTCGACATCGATCTGGGCAATGAAATCTGTAAGCGCCTGAAAGCCAAGTGCGTGTGGGTGGAAAACGATTTCGACGGCATGATCCCGGCCTTGAAAGCCAAGAAATTCGACGGCGTGCTGTCCTCGATGTCGATGACGGAAGCCCGGATGAAGGAAATCAGCTTTTCCTCCAAATTGTTCAACACTCCGACGCGCATGGTGGCCAAGAGCGGTTCCGGCTTGATGCCCACCCCGGCTTCGCTGAAGGGCAAGCGCGTGGGCGTGGAGCAGGGCACCATCCAGGAAGCTTACGCCAAGAAACACTGGGCGCCGGCCGGCGTGGAAGTGGTGCCTTACCAGAACCAGACCCAAGTGCTGTCCGACCTGACGGCGGGCCGCCTGGACGCCTCGCTGCAAGACGCGGTGCAGGCTGACGAAGGCTTCCTGAAGAAGCCGGAAGGCAAGGGCTTCGCTTTTGCCGGCAAAGAACTGGTGGACCCGAAAACCCTGGGCGAAGGCGCCGCCATCGGCTTGCGCAAGGAAGACAAGGAACTGAAGGCCGATATCGACAAAGCCATCGCCGGCATGCTCAAAGACGGCACTTACCAGAAGATTGAGAAGAAATACTTCAACTTCGACGTTTACGGCAAGTAAGCGGCAAGAACCTGTTCAAGGCCGCAGCGCCGCTGCGCGGCGGACTTTGAACAGGTAGCCAAGCCGCCGACAAAACCGCTGCATTGGAACCCGCAGCGCCTCCGTGGCCGGAGCTGGCCATCCGTTTTGTCGGCGGCTCGTCTTTTGCGCAAGTCAGGACCGGCCCGGCGCTCGCCGCCGCTCCTGAAAGGGGAAGAGCATGTTTTTGCATGGATTCGGTTCCATTATCTGGGAAGGCACGCTGGTGACGCTGGAGCTGGCGGTGCTGTCCTTGTTGCTGGCCTTTCTGATCGGCCTGGTAGGCGCCGGCGCCAAGCTGTCCAGCAATCCCTTGCTGAGCGGCGTGTCCACGCTGTACACCACCTTGATCCGCGGCGTGCCGGACCTGGTGCTGATGCTGCTGATTTTTTACAGCCTGCAGATAGGCATCAACCATCTGACCGAATGGCAGGGCATGGAGCGGATTGACCTCAATCCCTTCGTATCCGGCGTGGTGACCCTGGGCTTCATCTACGGCGCCTATTTCACCGAAACGCTGCGCGGCGCCTTCATCTCGGTGCCCAAGGGCCAGCTGGAAGCCGGCACCGCCTACGGCATGAGCCACTGGCAGGTGTTTTCCCGCATCCAGTTTCCGCAGATGATGCGCTTCGCCTTGCCCGGCATTTCCAATAACTGGCAGGTGATGCTGAAAGCCACCGCCCTGGTGTCCATCATCGGCCTGACCGACGTGGTCAAGGTGTCGATCGACGCCGGCAAGAGCACTTACAAAGTGTTCTTCTTCACCCTGGTGGCCGGGGCGATCTACCTGTTGCTCACCACAGTGTCCAACTTCGCGTTGATGTGGCTGGAGCGCCGTTACTCCATGGGCGTGCGGGAGGCCGAGCTATGATAGACATCATTCAACAATACTGGCGCCCCTTCCTGTGGTCGGACGGCTACCATCTGTCCGGCCTCGCCGTCACCATGTGGCTGCTGGTGCTGTCCATCGCCTTCGGCTTCGTCGTCTCCATCCCGCTGGCGGTGGCGCGGGTGTCCAAGGTCAAATGGCTGGCGCGCTGCGTCTGGTTCTACACCTATGTGTTCCGCGGCACGCCGCTTTACGTGCAGCTGCTGTTCTTCTACACCGGCATGTACAGCCTGGACGCGGTGCGCGAGGTGGGCTTCCTCAACCACTTCTTCCGCGAGGGCTACAACTGCACCATCCTGGCGTTCGCGCTCAACACCTGCGCTTACACCACCGAGATCTTCGCCGGCGCCATCAAGGCCACCCCTTACGGCGAGATCGAGGCCGGACGGGCCTACGGCATGAGCAAGTTCACCCTCTACCGTCGGGTGATCATTCCGTCCGCGCTGCGCCGCGCGTTGCCGGCGTACAGCAATGAAGTGATCCTGATGCTGCACGCCACCACCGTGGCCTTCACCGCCACCGTGCCGGACGTGCTGAAAGTGGCGCGCGACGTCAACGCCGCCACCTACGACTCCTTCAACGCCTTTGGCCTGGCCGCCCTGATCTATCTGGGCGTCACCTTCATCCTGGTGGGCCTGTTCCGCAAGGCCGAGACCCGATGGCTGGCCTATCTGCAGCCGGCGAAAACCTGAGAAACGGACTAGAAGATGGACAAGCTGACTATCCAGAACATCCACAAGAGCTACGGCAGCCACGAGGTGCTCAAGGGCGTCTCGCTGACGGCCAAGGCCGGCGACGTGATCAGCATCATCGGCTCATCCGGCTCCGGCAAAAGCACCTTTCTGCGCTGCATCAACTTCCTGGAGAAACCGAACCAGGGCAGCATCAGCCTCAATGGCGAGCCCATCCGGCTGGCCACCACCAAGAACGGCGAGCTGACGCCGGCGGACCAGAAGCAGCTGCAGGGCATGCGCACCAAGCTGGCCATGGTGTTCCAGCACTTCAATCTGTGGGCGCACATGACGGTGCTGGAAAACGTCATCGAGGCGCCGGTGCACGTGCTGGGGATTTCCAAGGAGGAAGCCACCCAGCGCGCGATCAAATACCTGCGCAAAGTGGGCCTGGACGAACGCGCCCAGGACAAATACCCGGCGCATTTGTCCGGCGGCCAGCAACAGCGGGTGGCGATTGCGCGCGCGCTGGCGATGGAGCCGGAGGTGATGCTGTTCGACGAGCCCACCTCGGCGCTGGACCCGGAGCTGGTGGGCGAGGTGCTGAAAGTGATGCAGGCGCTGGCGGAGGAAGGCCGCACCATGATCGTGGTCACCCACGAGATGGGCTTCGCCCGCAATGTGTCCAATCACGTGATGTTCCTGCACCAGGGGCGGGTGGAGGAGGAGGGCTGCCCGGACGAGGTGTTCGGCAACACCAAGAGCGAGCGCCTGAAGGCCTTCCTGTCGGGCAGCCTGAAGTGATCTTAGAACGTGTTTACGATCTTGCGAGCTAAAGCGAGGCAAGGCGGAAACGGCTGAGAAAGCGGAATGTACAGAGGGTACATGAGCATTTCGAAACCGTACTCACCGTGTCACGTGTCACGACGCGCAGCAGATCGTAAACCGGTTCTTAGTTTTACCCTGCTCAAGGGGGATACAGCCCGCCGGCGCAATATGACCGGCGGGTTCGTTGTTTTCAGGCTTGTGGATAAATCAGGAAAACCGAAAAAACTGTGGATAAGCCGGGAACGGCTATTTGGGATGGTCGGCGCGGAACAGCGTCCATTCCTCCACCGTGCGGCCGTCCGGCAGCTGGCACAGCGCGTACTCGTTGCCCTGGGCGTCTTTTTGCGGCAATAGCTTGCCGCCCTTGTCCACGCAATAGACCGAGGCCGGATTGGCCATGCCCACCACCGGGCGCTCAGGCGGCTTGGTCTGGCTGCAGGCGCTCAGGCCCAGCAGCGCGGCGGCGCAAATCAAGATTCTCATGCGGTTTTCCTTTCAGTGTCAGGCCGACAACAGCTTGCCGGATTTGAAGGCCTCGCGGCTGGCCACCTTGGCCAGCGACAGGCCGGCGGTGGTGTAGGTGCGGGCGCTGGTGGCGTACAACATGCCCGGCCGGTTGGCGCGGATCTCGCTGCAGCGGTCGCTTATCGGGTCTATCACCTCGGCCAGCAGCTCGCCGCTGGCCACCTCGCTGCCCGGCTGGGCGTGGTAGACCACCACGCCGGCGTGCGGCGCGTACAGGTTTTCCGATCCGGCCAGCGGCGTGGCCGGGAACGGCAGCCCCGGCAGCGGCGGCGCGGCTTCGGCGATCACGCCGCGGTGGCGCAGGAAGTTGAGGATGCCTTCCGCGTCCCGGCGCGCGTAATCGTGATGGACGTCGATTTCGCCGCGCAGTTCCACCGTCACCGCCAGGCAGGCCATGTCGATCTGCGCGTCCAGGCCCTCCGCCGTCGCCAGATCGCGCAACTGCCACCACAGCTGGCCGCAGGCTTCGTCGAAGGGATGGTCGCCGGAGTCGGTGGCCAGCAAGGTGGCGCAAGCGCCCAGGTAGCGCGACAGCGGCTCGCACTGTTCCCACAGCGGGGTGCCGGTGTACAGGTGCAGGCCGGCGCGGCAGTCGCAATGCAGGTCCAGCACCACGTCGGCGTCGAAGGCCAGCTTCATCAGCGTGTGGCGCAGCGACTGCAGCTCGCTGTCGGCGCGCAGCGCGCCCAGTTGCTGGCGCGCCTCCGCGCGGATCAGCGCGGTATTGGCCTTGCCGTCGCGGCCCAGCTCCCCTTTCACCGCCTCGAAAATCGTTTCGGACAACACCGGGTAATGGCGGTTGAAGTTCTGGCCGCTTTGCAGATCGAAACGGCCCAGCATCTTCTCGCTCTGGTTCTGGTTCAGGCCGATGGGGTTGGCCACCGGCACCAGGATCACCTCGCCGCGCAGCAGGCCGGCGGCGTCCAGTCGCTGCAAGCCTTGCTTCAAATGCCAGGCGGCCAGCATGCCGGGCAGTTCGTCGGCGTGCAGGCTGGCCTGGATATAGATTTTCTGGCCGCTTTGCGGCACGCCGAAATGGAAGCTGGTCAGATCGCGCTGGCTGCCCAGGCTGGGCGACAACAAGGGCTGGCGGTGGGTGTACATGGATTCTCCTTGGCGGTGGGCGGCTCTGTGGTCAAATCTTATGCCAAACCGCCCCGGGCAAGATAGGGCCGCCGCGCGGACATGCGTTGACGAACGAGCATGCCCCCCGGACAATCATGGCTTTTGCCATTCCACGCCCGCGCGCGTGGTGGAGTGCCTTTGGATTCTCTCTCCGACTTCTTCCAGCCCGGCATCGAGCCCGCCTCCTTGCAGGCGGTGTCGCGCCTGACCGGCGCCTGGCCCTATCTCGCCGTCTTCGTCACCCTGTTCCGCGGCGGCGACGAAGAAGTGCTGATGCGGCTGCTGGTGTTGCGGGAACTGGGCGGCCGCGCCGAAGCGCCGCTATGGACGCCGCAGGAAATCGCCCAGCGTTTCGCCTATCTGAACGACACCAAGCTGGCCACCATTCTGGGCCGGCTGCGCGAAGGCGGCCTGCTGGTCTACGACAGCGACGGCGGCGTCTACCAGCTGTCCGAAGGCGCGCGCGTCGCGCTGGCGGCATTGGCCACCATGGTGGATTTCGCCGGCGACGATGTGGAGCTGGGCTATCTGACCAGCCAGGTGGCCGCCGGCCAGGCGGTGGGTCAGGTCTCGGACGAAGCGCTCAAACACCTGCTGGCGCGGCTGAACGAACTGTACGCGGAATTCGAGGAAGCGCTGGAATCGCAATCCGAATTCCGCATCCGCGCCGCCCAGCACCGCCTGGAGGCGGTGTGGCGCTGGGTGGCCAAATCCACCGAAGTGGTCAAGAGCCTGACCCAGGACGACACGCTGAGCCTGCTGGTGCTCAACCAGGCCCAGGCCATCGCGCTGGCGCAAAGCCGCATGCTGGCGCTGGCCGGCACCTTCGAACGCCGGCTGGCGCAATTGGCCGCGCAGCGCGTGCATCTGGGCGGCTCCGGCCTCACTTCCACCGACATCGCCGACTGGCTGCGCCGCATGGCGGCCGGCCAGCTGGCGCACAAGCTGGACGCCTGCCTGTCCATCGCCCCCGAGCCCGCCTTCCTGTCCACGCCGGAGCTGGCCGACGTGGCCGAGTTCGAACTGCTGGCGCGCGAGCGCGCCAAGGCCGGCACCATGACGCTGCCGGGCGGCGAAGCCGCGCCGCTGGCCGACGCGCCGGAAATGGAGCGCTTGCTGGAGGCCGAGGCCATGTACGACGTCTTGCTGGAGCTGGGCATGTCCGGCGCGGCCGACGCCCACATCAGCCAGGCGGTGCTGGCCGACAGCTACAACGAAACCGCCTACCGGCTGTCGCTGCTGTCCCTGATCGGCGACCCGGAAACCAGCAACGACCAAAGCATAGTCGCCGCGCTGGCCAAGCTGCCGTTCAGCCTGCAAGGCGGCGAGCGCGTGATCGAGCCTGACCACCCGGAAGTGGCGTCGCTGTCCGACGCGCGCCTGGTGGCCGCGGCGCAAAAAGGTTCTTAATGGAAACAGAAATCAAAACCCTGACCGCCCGTCTGCTGGCGCACCGGGTGGTGCCGCGCGGCGACGCGCTGGCGAAGAAGGCGCTGCTGGACGACAGCTTCCGCCTGGAACTGGACAAGAGCCTGGCCGCCGTCGGCCTGCGCCTGGTGGAGAACCCCTACGCCGAGCACGTCGCCGTGGCGCTGCTGCCGGAAATGACCGAGCCGGTGTTCGGCTCCGGCGACGCCTGGCTCAACAACAACCTGGGCCTGCCGCGCGACGGCGTGGCGCTGCTGGTCATCCTGTGGTCCTTGATCATCCTGCCCAAGCGCGAGCGCCAGATCGCCCGCGTCGAAGCCGGCAAGGAAAGCCAGAGCGATATGTTCGGCGCGCAAAAGCCGCTGGAAACCGGCGAGGCTGTGTCCACCGGCGTGTCCGAGGACGCGCTTTACGCCGACTTCGGCAAGGCGCTGGGCGGCCGCACCCGTTTCAACGCCAACCTGGGCCGCCTGGTCAACCTGGGCTTCATCGTGCGCCGCAACCGCTGGCTGGACGAAGGGCCGATGCTGGACCTGATGATTGACTACGCCCAGCTGGCGCCGCGCATCATCGAAGGCGCGCTGGCCGACGTGCTGCTGCGCCGCGAAGGCCGCGACGCGCTGGCCGACAAGCGCGCGGAAGCGGCCGAGGACGAGGCCGAAGCCGTCGACGACTCCGCCGGCCCGCTGTTTGACTTGCCGCCGGACGAGGACGCGGCCCACGAGGAGACGCGCTGATGTTCCAGATGAAATCGGTGGAAATGGTGCACTGGGACTTCTGGCAGCGGCTGACCGTGCCGCTGGACGCGCAGATCGTCACCATCATCGGCCCCAACGGCTCCGGCAAGACCACCTTGCTGGACGCGATGCGCACCCTGCTGGCGATCAAATGCTCGGGCAAGCGCGATTACAAGCGCTATGTGCGCAACAACAAGGAAGCCTTCGCCTATCTGCGCGGCGTGGTGGACAATCCGCGCCGCCCCAGCGGCGGCCTGTATCCGACCCCCTTCTTCCCCATCGTCGCCGACGCCGTCACCCTGCTGTGCCGGATCAAGAAACAGGGCGGTGACTGGGTGCGCCACTACGCCATCCTGGACGGCGACGTGCCGCTGGAGCTGGCCGAAGGCCAGGCCCAATGGATGGGCGTGCAGGAATACCGCCGCCGGCTGGAAATGGCCGGCCTGACCCCGGCGGTGGCCGAAGTGCTGGCGCTGGAACAGGGCGACACCGACAAGCTGACCGAATACAGCCCGCGCCAACTGCTGGACCTGGTGTTCCAGGTTTTCGGCGACAAGGACGTGCTGGACAACTACCAGCGCGCCCGCGACGAGCAGCGCGCCACCGAACTGGAGCTGGAATCGCTGAGCCGCCAGGAAGAAGCGCTGCAGACGCGGGTGGAAACCATGAAGACCCGCGCCAACCGCTATCTGGAATGGCGGCAGCTGCAAACCGGCATCGCCCGGCTGCGCGACGAGGCGCTGCCGGTGCTGGCCTATCTGGACGCCAAGTCCGCGCTCGGCAATGTCTGGAAAAACTACCGCGGCAACTTCCACACGCTGAACCAGGCCCAGGGCGAACACGCCGACACCTTGCAACTGGTGGCCAAGCTCAAGGCGGCGGAAGTGGCCGCAGACGCCTCGCGCAAGGCGGCCGAAACCGCCCGCGTCGGCGCGCAGGAAGCCTTCATGGCGGCCAAGGGCGAACACGCCGGCGTGGCCGGCCAGCTCAAGGAACGCGACCGGCTGCAAGCGCTGGCCAGCAAGGAGTACGGCGCCGACGCCGCCCAACTGGCCGACAAGCTCTCCGCGCTGCGCGGCGAAGCCGAGCAGTTGAAAGACGGCCTGCGCGAACTGAAAAAGCAGCGCCAGGACAGTTCCCAGCACCTGGAGGCGCTGGAAATCGGCCGCGGCCGCGCGCCGGAAGACGTGCGCCAGTTCAAGGCGGCGCTGGACGAGGCCGGCATCGGCCACCTGATGCTGTCCGACATCGTGGAAGTGATGGATCCGGACTGGCAGGCGGCGGTGGAAGCGCTGCTGCGCGGTTATCGTCATGTGGTGCTGCTGGAACGCGAATCCGACCGCCGCGAAGCCTGGCGCATCGGCGAGAAATTGCGTTACCGCCACTTCGTGGTGCCGGAACGCAGCCACCCGCCGCGCGCCAACGCCGGCAGCCTGATGGAAGTGGTGCGCTTCTCCGCCGACGCTCCCGAGTGGCTGTACCGTCAGCTGAACAGCGTCAGCCGCGTCGACGACGCCGAGCAGGGCGCCGACGTCAGCGGCGACTGGATCACCCGCGACGGCTACTTCCGCGAACGCCGCGGCGCGCGCCACATCGGCGTGCCGGCGCATGAATTCGCCTTCGGCGAAGCCGCGCGCCAATCGCGGCTGTTGGCGGTGCGCGAAGCCTTGAAGGCATTGAACACCCGCATCCTCGCCGACGAAGAGCGGCTGGTGGCGGCCACCCGCGAGGCCGCCGGCCTGGCCGAATACCTGGGCGGCATGGACGCCATCCGCCAGCTGGACAGCCGCGCCGAAGAATTCGCTGCGCTGGAAACGCGCAAGCAGGGGCTGGAAAGCGAAATCGCCCGCCTGGGCGCGGCTTTGGGCCTCGCCAGCGCGGAGAAGGAAGCCGCCGATCAGCGCTACAGCGACGCGCGGCTGGCGCACGACCGCGTCTGCCAGCGCGAGCAGGACAGCCTGGCCGCCTTCCGCCAAAAACAGCAGGAAGTGGAGCAGGCGCGCCGCCAGGTGCGCCGGCTGCTGTCCGAGCTGCGCGAATGGGCGGAGCGCTTGCCTGACGCGGCGCTGGCGCCGGAGAACGTCGAGGCGCTGGAAAGCGAGTTCGACACCGCCGCCGACGCCAAGCATCAGCTCAACTACCTGGAAGAGCGACTGCAAAGCGGGGACTGGGAGCAGGACGAAGCCGTGCTGGCGCTGAAGGACAAGCTGGTGGAGGACCTGACCGGTCTGGACCGCGAACGCCAGCGCCGCCAGAGCGAAGTGGACCGCTCGCGGGAACTGACCGACGAAGCGCGCGCCGCCTATATGGGCAAGCTGCGCGCCACCGTCCGCGTCTACGGCCAGAACGTCAAGCGCCTGGGCGAACTGGCCGGCATCCAGGTGGAAGTGGAGCTGCCGCAGCTGTCCAACGACGACGCCGCGCTGGCCCAGGCCGGGCTGGTGCTCAAGTTCAACTTCGACCAGAAGGGCCTGATGGGCATGAACGACGGCGAAGCCTCCGGCGGCCAGCAGGTGATGAAGTCGCTGATCCTGCTGATCGGCCTGATGATGGACGAGTCCAACCCGTCCGGCTTCGTCTTCATAGACGAACCGTTCGCCCACCTGGACATCTTCAACATCGACCGCGTCGCCGGCTTCCTCAAGGCCACCGAGGCGCAGTACCTGATCACTACGCCCAACACCCACAACATCAATATCTTCGCGCCGTCGGAACTGACGCTGGCCACCCGCAAGAAACGGCCGGGCGAGCAATGGGCGCCGCCCATCCTGCAAACCCGTCGCCGCGCGGACGGCGGCGAACCGGCCTGAGCCAGAGCAAGCAGCCGCCCCTCAGGGGCGGCTTTTGCTTGTTAGCATGGACGGATCCTAGCCTTGCCAGGAGAGAGCCCATGTCCAATTATCGACGCGATCGCAGCGCTGGCGGCAGCTGGTTCTTCACCGTCAACCTGGCGGATAGACGGCAGCGCCTGCTGCTTGATCACGTTGACGCGCTGCGGGAAGCCTTCCGCTATACCTTGCGTCGCCATCCATTCCGCATCGAGGCCATCGTGATCATGCCCGACCATCGGCATGCGGTGTGGACTCTGCCGGCCGCGGACGCGGATTACCCTTTACGTTGGCGTTTGATCAAAACCATGTTTACCCGATCGTTGCCGCCTGAGGAGAGGGTCCGCGCTTCGCGCCGGGACAAGGGCGAGCGGTATGTCTGGCAGCGGCGTTATTGGGAACATCGGCTGAGGGATGAGCAAGACTTTGCCCGCCATATCGATTACATCCACAACAACCCGCTCAAGCATGGCTATGTCTCCAAACTCGCAGACTGGCCGTGGTCTTCGTTCCATCGTTACGTGAGGCATGGATTATTGCCGGAAGATTGGGCCGGAGGCGATGACGAAGGGGACGGGTTTGGAGAACGGAGGGTTTCCATTGCAGGGGATTGAGGCGGTAGGTCTTGTTCCCGCGTGGGTATCGCTTCGCTCCACCCACCCTACGAGGAGCGGTGGGTAGGGTGGGAGGAGCCGAAGGCGATACCCACCAAGCTCCGCCATCGAAACCCGAGAGTGGGTCCCGCCACATCCGCGTGGGTATCGCTGCGTTCCACCCACCCTACGGCGAGTGGTGTGTAGGGTGGGAGGAGCCGAAGGCGATACCCACCAAGCTCCGCCATCGAAACCCGAGAGTGGGCCTTGCCACATCCGCGTGGGTATCGTTGCGCTCCACCCACCCTACAGCGAGTGGTGTGTAGGGTGGGAGGAGCCGAAGGCGATACCCACCAAGCTCCGCCATCGAAACCCGAGTGTGGGCCTTGCCACATGTCCGAGTGGGTATCGCTGCGCTCCACCCACCCTACGGCGAGCAGTGGGTAGAGTGGGTGGAGCCGTAGGCGATACCCACCAAACCCCGCCATCGAAACCCAAAGCTCAATCTCGCCACATGTCCGCGTGGGTATCGCTGCGCTCAACCCACCCTACGGCGAGTGGTGTGTAGGGTGGGAGGAGCCGCAGGCGATACCCACCAACTGCCGATATCCAAGCAGCTTGCTGGGCTGGGGCTATCGTCGCCGCTCACGGCTGGTTGTAGCTGTACTCGATGCCGTTGATGGTGGACTTGAAGCCGTAGCGCGGGAAGGCCGGATTCGGGTTCTTGGCGAGGTAGGCGTCCGCCAGCGCCTCGGCCGCCTGCCGGTAGAACTTGGTCTGGTTCTTGTTGTACCAGGGGTCGTCGTGGGGATTGGGGCTGAACTTGTAGCTCTGGTCGCGGCCGCCAGCAATGTAAATGCGGATGCCGCGCGCGCCGGGGCCGGAGCCGCCGCTCTTTTGCTCCACGTAGTTGAAGGTGATGCCGCTGTTTTTGTAATTGGACAGGCTGCCGCTGATGTTGGCAGCCAGCGCGCCGCCGGCGGTCAGCGACAGCGCGCCGACGGCCAGCAAGGCCGCGACGCGGCGGAACAGGAAGTTGAGTGGGGGATGCATGGTGCTCCTTCGGATCATGGTTGAGAACCGTCGGCAAGCGAGCGGCCTTGCCGGCGAGGCGTTAGCGTCGTGCAATAGCGCTTAAATGTCGCCTATTTATACGAATGGCAATTATCTTTCGTTTTTTAATGTCATTTGGATTGTGAAGATAGGCGAGCGCGGAGCGATCAGCAAGCGTTGCATGCCAGTCCTTAAGGCCGGGCCGCCCGGGCGACGATGGCGCGCTTGAGCGGGACGGGGTCGCGGGGATGGCGGCCCGCCGCCTCTGGCCTATGCTGAGAGGGAGGCATGGGCGTTGCGGGAAAGCGGGTTTGAAATGGAAGAACGCGACTTGGTGGGCAGCGCCATTCCCATGGCGCAGCTCAAGCTGGAACTGCGCGCGAATGGCGTATTGGTCATTTCGGTGTACGAGATCGACGACGAAGAGCCATTTTTCGTCTACGAGTCCGACAACGACTTTGATCCGGAGGCGATTTTGAGCGCCGCGGAGCGGCGTCTGGACCCGGTGCGGCTGGATGTGTTCAAGCATGTGTTCTTCCAGGCCCGGGACGATGTCGAGGACGGCCGGGACGAGGGCGACGGGTAGAGGACTCCCGCGCGGCTTCGTCCATTGCAGGCCAACACCCCGCCCAGCCGGGGTGTTGTTTTTTACGCCAGCCGCCATGGCCGCGATCCTGAGCCAGCGCCAAGACGCCCAAAGCCCGCCTGGGGGCGGGCTTCGGGTACTGATGGATGGCCCGGTCCCGGAACCGGGCGCATGCGCTTAGAAGCTGTTTACGATCAGCTGCGCGTCGGTAGAGACATTGTGCGATGAGTGCCCGCTTCGAAATGCTCATGCACCACTCGTACATTCCGCTTTCTCAGCCGTTTTCGCCTAGTCTCGCCTTAGCTCGCGAGATCGTAAACATGTTCTTAGCGCAGGTTCAACGCTTTGATCGCGTTGTTGATTTCATCCGCTAGGCGCACTTCCTGACCCAGCTGCTCATGCCATTGCTGGTTCTGGAAGAAGGCGTAGCGCGCCTTGGAGTTGTTGCCGGCTTGCCAGCCGTCTTTCAACTGGCCGTCGAAGAAGAACTGTTCCAGCAGCGCGTGGCCGGCGGCGTGCGCCTGGTTTTGCGCGTGCTGCTCGTGCAGGCGCGACGCGCCCACCAGATGCAGTTCGATGTCGCGGCCCTGCTCTTCGTAGCGGCCCTGGATCGGGTGCTCGAACACCAGCGGCTGCAGCGTGGCGTGGGTGATGGTGGCGCGGCCGGTGATATGGCGCGACGGGGTGTACACGGTCAGATCCAGCCGCAGGTTCAGGCCGCCCGCCTGGCCGGGTTTGTTGACGTTGTAGCTGACGATGAACAGGCCGGATTTTTGATCGCGATCGATAGTCATGTTTGGACTCCTTGAGATCAATAACATCAGAGAAGTTGGAACGCCCGGTGGGGCGTCCAGGCCCAATGGCGATGTGCGAACCGTGGCGGTAACCGCGGCTGCCCTGTAGTTATATAACCTTTGATTTTATTTTCAGCCGTACTTAATGGCAGTTGGAAATAAAGAGGGGATGGGGCTGGCGCGCGGGGCTAGGGCAGGGAGGGAGGAACAGCGCGCCGCCGGGGCCGGCGGCGCGAGGGGAAATCAGCTTTGTTGCTCAAAGCGCACAGGCTGTTTGCCCAGGCGCTTGGCCCGCACCACCACGGTGCCGGCGATCTTGTCGTGCCAGCCCTGCTTACGGGCGTCCAGGCCCACCCAGATCAGGCCCAGCAAGAAGGGGAAGCAGGAGACGAAGTAGCCGAGATAGCGCAGCGCGGCCTGTCCCGGCGTCATCGGCGCGCCGGTTTTGGCGTCCACGATGCGCGCGCCCAGCAGCATCTTGCCCGGGGTGCTGCTCTTGAACCACCAGAAGGCCAGCACCGCCGCCGCCGGCAGCACCCAGTTGACCATCAGGCCGGCCAGCGGGCTCAACTCGAAACCGCCTTGCATCATGAAGGCCTGCATCATCCAGCCGTCGCCGCTTTCCGCCACGCGGCTGCTTTCGCCGCCGCCGCCGGCCAGCAGCCAGATCGCCGGCGCCAGCACCAGGCACAGCAGCAGGGTGTCGATCAGGCTGGCCAGCACCCGCAGCCAGAAACCGACGTATTCCAGTTCTTCCGCGCCTTCTTGCATCTTCAATCCTCCAGATTGGGTTTGTGCTTGGCCGCCACGCGCAGATAGTGTTCGGCGGAGTATTGGAAGTGGGCCAGTTCTTTTTCGGTCAGCGGCCGCGCCTGCTTGACCGGGTTGCCCAGGTAAAGATAGCCGGACGCCAGCCGCTTGCCCGGCGGCACCAGGCTGCCGGCGCCGATCAGCACCCGCGGCTCGATCACCGCGCGGTCCAGCACGATGCTGCCGATGCCGACCAGCACTTCGTCGCCTATGGTGCAGCCGTGCAGGGTGACGTGGTGGCCGATGGTGACGTTGCGGCCTATCACCAGCGGCGCGCCGTCCGGGTCCGCGGCGCTCTTGTGGCTGACGTGCAGCATGGCGAAATCCTGGATGTTGGAGTTCTCGCCTATGCTGATGGCGTTGACGTCGCCGCGGATCACCGCATAGGGCCAGACCGACGCGCCTTCCGCCAACGAGACTTCGCCGATGACCACCGCAGCCGGGTCGATGTAACAGCTGTCGTGGATTTGCGGCTGATGCCCGTCATAAGGGCGGATATTGCTTTTCATCGGTCTGTCCTCATCTGAAATCGGGTAAAGTTCCTATCATACCCCCACAGGATGCCAATATGAGCCAGAACCCCTTGCTGGACTTTTCCGGACTGACCCGTTTCGCGGAGATCAAGCCGGAGCACATTTCCCCCGCCATCGACGAATTGCTGTCCGCCGCGCGCGCCGCGGTGAAGCGGCTGACCGCGGAGCAGGGCGCGCCCAGCTGGGAAAGCTTCGTCGATCCGCTGACCGACGCCACCGAGCATCTGGGCCGCGCCTGGGGCGTGGTGGGCCATCTGAACGCGGTGGTGAACACGCCGGAGCTGCGCGAGGCCTACAACGCCAATATTCCGCGCATTTCCGAGTTCTGGACCGAGATGGGCCAGAACCTGGACTTGTTCGCCCGCTTCAAGGCGCTGGCGGCCAGCCCGGAACACGCGGATTACAGCGCGGCGCGCAAGAAGATCGTGTCCAACGATCTGCGTGATTTCCGCCTGTCCGGCGCGGAGTTGCCGCAGGCGGAAAAAGAGCGCTTCGCAGCCATCCAGACGCGGCTGGCCGAGCTGTCCGCCAAGTTCGAGCAGAACGTGCTGGACGCCACCGACGCCTTCAGCCTGTACATCGAGGACAAGGCCGAGCTCGCCGGCGTGCCGGAGGATTCGCTGGAGCTGTTCGCCGCCGCCGCGGCCGGCGACGACAAGAGCGGCTACAAGATCACCTTGCAGTTCCCGTTCTATTTCCCGGTGTTGCAGTACGCGGACAACCGCGCGCTGCGCGAAAAGTTGTATCAGGCCAATGTGCAGCGCGCGTCGGAGTTCGGTCCGGCCGAACGCGACAACAGCCCCATCATCCGCGAGAAGCTGCAACTGGCGCGCGAGGAGGCCCAGCTGCTGGACTTCGCCAACTTCGCCGAGCTGTCGCTGTTCACCAAGATGGCGGAAAGCCCGGAACAGGTCATCGCCTTTCTGCGCGACCTGGCCGCGCGCGCCAAGCCGTTCGCGATCAAGGACCGCCAGGAGCTGGAGGCTTTCGCCGCCGCCGAACTGGGCCTGGCCAAGCTGGAGGCCTGGGACCTGGCCTACGCCGCGGAAAAACTGCGCGTGGCGCGCTACGCCTTCTCCGAGCAGGAGGTCAAACAGTACTTCCCGGAGAGCAAGGTGCTGCCCGGCCTGTTCGGCGTGGTGTCCACGCTGTTCGGCGTGGAGGTGCGCCCGAGCAGCGCGCCGGTCTGGCATCCGGATGTGCGCTTCTTCGACATCCACAAGGACGGCCAACTGGTCGGCAGCTTCTATTTCGACCTGTACGCCCGCGACGGCAAGCGCTCCGGCGCCTGGATGGACGACGCGCGCGGCCGCCGCAGCAAGAGCGGCCAGGTGCAGACGCCTATCGCCTATCTGACCTGCAACTTTACCCGCCCGGTGGGCGACAAGCCGGCGCTGTTCACCCACGACGAAGTGATCACCTTGTTCCATGAGTTCGGCCACGGTCTGCACCATATGCTGACCCGCGTCGACGAACTGGGCGTGGCCGGCATCAACGGCGTGGAGTGGGACGCGGTGGAGCTGCCCAGCCAGTTCCTGGAAAACTTCGCCTGGGAATGGGACGTGGTGCAGGGCATGACCCGCCACGTGGACAGCGGCGCGGCCTTGCCGCGCGAGCTGTTCGACAAGATGCTGGCGGCCAAGAACTTCCAGAGCGGCATGGCCACGGTGCGCCAGCTGGAGTTCGCCTTGTTCGACCTGCAGCTGTACAGCGTCTTCGACGCCGACAAGGGCGACTGGCTGGCCTTGCTGGAGGAGGTGCGCCGCGAGGTGGCGGTGAATTTCCCGCCGGCCTACAACCGCTTCCCCAACAGCTTCAGCCACATCTTCGCCGGCGGCTATTCGGCTGGTTACTACAGCTACAAGTGGGCGGAAGTGCTGTCCGCGGACGCCTACGCGGCCTTCGAGGAGGCCGGCGGCGCCAATCCGGACACCGGCAAGCGCTTCTGGGACGAAATCCTGGCGGTGGGCGGCAGCCGTCCGGCGCTGGAGTCCTTCCGCGCCTTCCGCGGCCGCGACCCGCAGATCGACGCCTTGCTGCGCCATTCCGGCATGGTGGAGACGGTTTGAAACGGCCGTTTTATGCCGGGAGAAAAATATTCCGGGCTTTGCCGGAACTCTTGTGAAGCGCCGCGGCTCTAATTTTTTGCTCAGTGGGTTATCTCCAGAGCAGCAAGCGAGCCAGACGCATATCAGGGTAGATTGATATAGTGTCTATTGCGCGCCTCCGTGTAGAACGGAGGCGCCTTTTTTTTGCCGCGGATCGCGCGGCGAAAAGAGTCAGCTGTCTCGCTCGGGTTTGGCGGACGGCGTCGGCGGCTGCAGGGTGTGGCGGTGCTGGAAGGTGGGGGTCCGCATCGAGAACGGCGGGGTCAACGGCGCCAGACGGGGGCGGTTGGGATTGCGCGTCGGGCATAATGCCTGTTGCGCGTCGTGCTGCTTGTGCTTGATAGTCAAGAACTTGCTCCGGTTACGACGACGCTTTCGATCATAGGCCGGCGTTCCGGGCCTTGGCAAATTCCCGTCGCCCGGCTGTTGTTTATTTGTTTAAACACTTTTGTTTAATCAACCATCAAATATTCGACGCCGGCGACTGTCGTCGCCCAAAGCTTGGCAGTGCCGCGCGCTGCGGTTATGGTGTCGGCCTTTGCATGAACAACACTTGGAGAGCCCGTCGATGCGTTTTGCCACCTGGAACGTGAAATGGTGTCTGATGATGGCTGATATTGTATGATTTTTTGTAAATTTACTTTTAAAAACAGTGCGTTGAATTGATTTTTTGTCTGGTGTCGTCTATTGACGTCTGACTGCAGCTGGGGTTGCGAGCGGGTATCCAAGCGGGTATCGTTTCTGCATGCGAAGCGAAAACCTCCTCACTGACATTCAAGTCAGGCAAGCCAAGCCCGGCGACAAGCTCTCTGACGGCGGTAGCCTGTATCTGCTCGTTAAGCCAAACGGCACCAAGTTGTGGCAATACCGTTTCAAGATACTTGGAAAAGAAAGTACGCATGCGATTGGCGAGTACCATCCAACGACGCTGTCGCTGCGAGAAGCCAGGCGCCGGCGCAATGCCGCTCGTGAGCTTGTCAGCCAGGGACTCAATCCCAACACGGTCCGCCAAGAGGAAAAGCGTCGGGTTGCGCAGGAGGAGCTGCTCAAAAAGACCAATACATTCAAAGCAGCGTATGAGAAATGGTTAGCTGCTACTGAGAAAAACGTTGACCCGAAAACAATCTCTCAGCGGAGAAGGGATATTGAGCGCCACGCTAAATCTCTCTTTGCTAGACCTGTGGACAAGATAACCAGGAAAGATATTGTAGAAATTCTGGAGCCACTGGAGAAGAGCGTTGTTGAAGTGGCGCGCAATATGCGTCAATATTTTATGGCAATCTTTGAATTGCTTATTGATGACGGCATTTTGGTAAGCAATCCATGTCCAACAAGGCGGAATGTTAAAAGGGGACCAGTCCGGCATCATCCTGCCATATTGGAAGACGCTATCGTCGAATTCATGGGATGTCTCAACCAGGACAAATCTAGTGATGTTAAAAGCATAGTGGCCATCAAGCTTGTCATGCTAACCATATGCCGAAAATCGGAAGCTACATCTGCACGATGGGATGAGTTTGACCTAGAGCAGGGTGAATGGTTTATCCCTAAGACGCGGATGAAGATGGGCGTGGCGCATTGGATTCCATTGTCTACGCAGACGGTGGCCCTGCTTACAGAATGGCGGCGCTACTCTAACAGGAATTCACCCTATGTTTTTCCGAACCGGCGAGACCCTATGCGCCCCATGGCTGGCAATACTCTTAACGCCATCATGAGCCGTCATGGACTAAAGGGAAAAGGTACGCCGCATGGACTGCGGTCAGGATTCAGCACTCATTTCAATAAGTTGGGCGCGGACAAGGATGCAATTGAGCGATGCCTTGCGCACGAACCTGGAAATAAAATTCGGGCAGCCTATAACCGTTGGGACTATGCACCTGAACGCCGAAAATTACTTCAAGACTGGGCCGACTACCTTTTCAATACCAAAGAGTCTCCTGCCACTTGAGCACGCCTTATGAGTCTATCCGGGCAACCAAACAGCCATGGCGAGCGGCTGGTACTGGGCTTGTGCATTGACGCTCCCGAAGTGATTGCGGTGCTACTTCGGGGGGAGTTATTCAGAATACTTGAAATAAATTACCATGTTATGATTGTTTGGCTTGCGAGCTCTGAAGCATTGAATTGTGCCAGTTCGCCACAAGCAAGCTAACTGCGACAATATAGCAGTTTCTATTTTTCAACCGTCGCCCGCTTTCATCCCTATCTTCTTAAAAGATGGAGTGGGTTGATAGATTATGGCACCAGTCTATAACCGGAGGCTTATCGAAGGATGCTTCCAATGGATGGTGGGCTAAATGGTTGCGTACTTTGCCAATGGTTTGTAAATCTGTTCTCTGTTGCTGTGTGATTAAGGAAAATGCATATGCGGACTCGATTCGCTGAGAATAAGTCGAGAACGGGCCAAAGCCGTCGAATAAATTTTCGATATCTTTTCCTGCAATCATGAAGCTTCGCAAATACCTGGCCAAATAACTTTCTACGAAGCTTCCTGCCAGAACAGCTGCGCCCCTATCCGTCTCGCTATGAAATGCTTCAACTGCCTTATGATAATCATCAATATCTAAATTGAGCGACTTCATTTTCAAACTTTCGAATGTACGACCTAATACAGATTGGCATGCTATTGCGTGCTTCCGTCTAACGTGCAGAATAATCGGCGCGCGTAGCACGTCCGGTTAATTTTGATGTTAGACTTATTTGAGCACACCTCTACTCAAGGGAATATTCCGTGCGAGTATCCAAAATATTCAACGCTGTCAAAATCTTCTTTGGTTATTCTTACGGCATTAAATAGATGTTTGTTTGGGTTGGCAATACAAGCCAACCCCTGAGTGCCTCCTTCAAGGCTCTCACAATCAGGTATCTCAAAGTCTGAGCCAGGATAGGTATCTGCCGAAAAAAGACCAAATTGATAAGTATTATATCGACCTGGGTTTCCATAATATTCCTTCCTCCATAGTATGAAAAATTTGGAAGAATAATCCTTGCTCAGAATAAGTTTCTCAGGACCGAAGACATCCCCAAGCGTACTTCTTCCTACTATAAAGCTTAAATATGGAATTTGAAATCCCCTGAAACGGTTTAGAGGCCATTTTAAGTATGCCGCCCGGTGAAGATTGACTAGCAAAACTGAATCTACTGTATTCTGATTATCGTATTCTATTTGAATGAGAGCATTGGAGAATACATATCCAACAATCGTCCTGCCATCTGGGTAAGCATCTTCGTTCGAAGGCACACCAAACCTTTGTTCAATTTGACGCTTTGGTGTACGAGGAAGCATGCAGTGCAGGATGTTTTTTGGCGCTGTGGAATATGGGATGCTGGGTTGCGATACTTTCGCCCAAGCCCAGCGGAATGGTGCAAAAGAAATCTTTAGCAAACTGCTAATAATAGAAAAATTTGGCTCCATAGAATTCCTGATATGCGCCACAAATGCTACGTCTAATGCTTGAAATCAGCGGCCTGCTCAAGCTGGTCCGTTGGATTGAATTGGGCACCTCGAAAAACCCACCTTTTGGCAATGATTGCCTCGTAACTTTTTGATTTTGTTGTGCAATAGCTTTGAAAAATGAGGTTTTTAGAGGTGCCCAACTGTTAGAGCTTAAAGTGCTTTTTGAGAACCGGAAGCAATTCACTTGCAACCGATTTATGGTCATATTCACCACTAAGCTTTAGATATTTTATATTTTGCAAAAAGAACGGTAAATCTTCATGATTTACATCATTAGCAACCACAGAAAGAAGCAGAACTCCATGTCCGCCAGCGTATCTCGACAGAAACCCTTCCATCTCCAACTTGCACCAAGATGAATTAATAAATGACTTGGTTATAAAGAAAATAACTGCCCCCGAGTCTTTTACGCCACTTTGAACCGCAGATAGTATGCTTTCCCCATAGTCAATTGATAACTTGTCATACCACACAGGCAATCCTTGACTGCTCAGATAAGGTATGACATCTTCGACAAATGGCTTGTCCGATGAAGAGTGACTAAGAAAAACGGGAAGCCTTTTCCCTAGTGGCTTCATGGAAATTATTTTAGAAACATCTTTGCGTTCCTTAAATTGAAAAAGGCCATGCTCAGCTTGTTCAAGGCTATCAACCCCCACAACAGTCATGGAATTAAATCTTTTCCCACCAATTTCCACCATTAGCTCATTCATTGGTATGTCTGGCCTTTGGCGAGCACCAACACCAGTCATCATTTCGAGCATTTTCTCAATTTGACCATCTTTTGGATTTTCGTAGCTTAGTACGACAAAAAATTCCAAGTTGTATGGATTGTTATTAACGAATAGTGCGCACATGCCTAATTCATAGGCATTTTGTTCGGACGCTAATATTTTGAGCGCATTCGTAAACCGAGTATGCTCGCCATAATCACATTCCCAAATAAAATCTCGATTACTCAATGACTCTCTCCCTGATGCTATAACAGTGTTTATACGGACCTTGGTGTCCGTGTAGCAATTGATATTGCTGACAGGCATTATCGTACTCGGAACCTCTGGTTTTCAAGTACTTTGTCATGCTGGGCCTTTGGATTGCATGAGCCAAAACAATGCCAAAAATCACCTATTTTTTGGTTAAAAGTTGCACGCTATGCGGCGCAATTTTATTTAACTTTTCACAGTTTCAAGTAATAAATCTGATTTGTGCAACAAAGCCTCATGCTGGTGTCCGCATAACAACCCACAATCTACCTGACGCCGTGACCGCGCCGCTGATTGCCAGCTGCCTGGAGTTCAAACCAAAAAACGCGAGTGTTATCGGTTTAAAGCGTCAATGGCTAGTCGTGGTTGAACTCAGATGTCTGGAGCCCAAAGCCGTGGAAGCCGCCGTATCACCTCTTTGGGCCTCCGCCAGCAAGTCGGTGGTGGTCATCGTAGGCCGTTTCCTGGGGACCGATGCGTCGAATGGCACACTATCTTCTGCCAGATAGGAAGTTGACCCAATCGGATGCATAGGCGCACTGCATGGGCGTGGGGTCTTCCTCTATGACGGGGCTCGTTGAATATTCAATTCGTTTTCTGAATATGGTTGCGACGGGTTCAGGTATCTCATTCAGGCGAATATAGTCGGTGCCGCCAGAATGATGGACAGGAACATTTAATGGCTGAGGGCGAGGGGAGCTTTTCCTCGCCGGTCAACGCTACTGCAATTGAGCGGGCGACAAGGTCCCAGACTGAGGCCGCTAATCTTGGATACTTGTGAATCGTCCCGCTTTCGGGTTGGTTATAAAAGTCTTCTTGCAATTCCATCACATAGTCTGGATTCTGACTTCTGTTAAGCCGGCCTAGCTTCACACTGGCGATAATTCGGCCGCACTCTTTCCCTGGTGAAATAATTTCTACGGTAATTTTTAGCATGACAGACCTTAAGCTAGTAACTATCCACGAAGTTTTGCCCTGCAAATTTCGAGTGCTTTTGCGAGAGCATCTATTTCTTTTTGCATGCCCGCAGCGCGCTTTAACAACTGACTGATTTGATACCAATACGCATAGCCCAAGTCGCCATCTTCCAGCCCCAGCTCATGTATTTTTCGAAGAGCAATATCAATGTCGATGTCGTTTTCTTGAGTCATCTGGCAACCTCCTAATTCTCCATCATTAGTTGAACTATTGATGGATTTGCTTGGGAAAGGTATTTTGTTTCTGTGTGGTAACCACATCGGCGGTGGAGTGCGAGCGCGACTGCACACGAGCGAGAGTAACCACCCTCGCAATGGACGACCACTGAATAAACCTCATCTGGCAAGGTGTCAACGAATGTCCAAATTGCCTGGGCATGCTCCGCAGTGAATACATGACTGAGCCTCTTCCTAGTTTTCATCGGTGGATTAAGGAAGTCCACGTCATCAAAGCGCAACCGCAGGATGTAGTCGAATCCATCGAGAGTGGCTGGAGGCCGTTCTGGCGCCGTAATGGAGATGACAGCAACCGACGACAAGCGCGGAAGCCTTCCTGCATCGTGTCGAGATAACGCGATAACCTGGCGTATGCCGTCTTCCGGTGGCTTATACAGTCGATTCACCGCCTCAGAAAATTTCTGCAAGATGGCCATACTATCCTTTTCGAGTTGCAGAGTTTTTCGGTTGTGACCGAACATCTGCAACTTATTCCATACCATGGCGGTTACTGTAACCGACACCTCCCTTATTCGCGAAATGCAACAAAGTTAGACCTGACTTCGGATGGCACACGTATTGGTACCATCTTTCCTGATAATTGCAGTTATCAGGAAAGAAGATTTCTGTCTGTTAGTTCTGAGCTAATTGGACGGAAGCTTCGGGGGGGCGTTGCAGTGCCTCCCGTAGATGAAACTGCCACCTAGGGTCTCTATGGTGGCCGCTTACGTAAGTGAACTGCCACCACGCGTATTCCGAAGCGTATTCCAATCCGCCACCATTAAAACCCCAAAAAATGCGCATGCTGTGTGGACAAGACTGCCGGATGCTTTCTGCCACAAGGCTTTCGGCTATGGTGGCGTTTTGGAATAAGGGGGGGTACGTTCCCATAGTTAAGGTCACCGGAATTGTTCGGGGCATAAGCACTATCCGAGGAAAGGTCACCAAATTTGTACGTGAGGCCGGGAACGGTCACCGAAATTGTGCTATCTGGCGAGGTCAAGCAGGAAAAGTTACAAGAGTTGTTCGACTCTGGGACGTCGCTAAAGGGAAAGGTCACAAGATTTGTACGTGGGGCCGGGAAAGGTCACCAAAATTGTTCTCTTAAGATGGGAATCCAAGCCGAAATTCGCCGGATATTGGCTGCTAGCTACCGTTACGAGGCAATCCCGTACAATTTTGGTGACCTTTCCCTCCGGCGGCGGCCAGCTGGCTGGTTGCCTCGTACAATTTTGGTGACCTTTCCTTCTGACAGGTGATTACCCTGCGGATGACGCGATGGCAGGCTTGATGCTGTGCCAGCGTGCCCGTACCTGCGGCATGCCCCAGTGAGATGGCGGTTGGCCGGATGCCGGCAGGACACGTTCACTAACAGGAAGCCGAGATGGGTTGTGGCC
The DNA here is from genome assembly GCF_016937655.1 of Chromobacterium alkanivorans. Taxonomy (GTDB): domain Bacteria; phylum Pseudomonadota; class Gammaproteobacteria; order Burkholderiales; family Chromobacteriaceae; genus Chromobacterium; species Chromobacterium alkanivorans. The sequence continues at coordinate 476,764 of NZ_JAFHKL010000001.1, forward strand.
TACCCTGGCAGGCACGCCTGCATCTGGCAGCGTGCACCTTGTGACGCCAATAGAAAAGCGGGCCGCCAGCGACCCGCTTATTCCTGCACCCGATACGTAGTCACCCGCTATCGGCAAGGCTGGCAGGTGTGGCGGGGACCCCGCCAGCACCTTGCCTTTGTGTTGTTGTTACATTTGTTCTACCAGCGCTTCGGCGAGGTGGGCCTGGGTTTGGAGACTGGTGGCCAGGCGCTCGCGCAACTGAGCGCAGAGAACACGCAACGCTTCGACGCGGTCGACGATGCGGACCTGCTCGGATAGCGGTGGAACTGGCACAAGAATATTTTTAGACTTTGTCACGGAGATATTATCTTGACCGGCAGTGCCTATAAGCTGAATGCTATTCAAAAATGAATTTTCGCAAAGGAATGTCCAAACATATTTGGAGCTCATTGGTGGAATAAGACCAAAAAAAGCAATTGCTTGATTGCAATTCCACTTGGGGTATGTGTTTGGAATAATTGCAACTTTACCAAGAGGTGGGCCAACAATGTTCATAACCACATCTCCCGGGTAAAGCACCGAACGACTTAGTTTGGAATGATTTAGTTCCTCACTAATAAATTGTTTTTTATATTCAAAATCTATTGCCTGATTGCGAATATTATAAACTTTCAAATATGGCACATCACCATCAGGCAAAAATTCATGTGCAGCTGGAGTTGAGCCGGATGAGATAGGCCTACAGATATCTGCCATCCTCACCCACTCCCATCCCTGCGGCAGCTCAAACGGCTTTTCGTCATCGGTGATGTCCGGCAGTGGCTTGTCTTTCTTGAGCTTGCCCTCGGCTATCAGCCGGTCTTTCTCTGCACGTATCTGCTTCAGTAGTTCGCTGGCCGGTTCATCGTTCGGGTCTTGCGGCACCAGTAGGCCGCGCACGGCCAGTTGCAGCAGGGTTTGCTCGAGCGCATCAACGGCTTCCGGCCGGTCCAGCACCAGGTCGAAGCTTGCGGCCAACCTCGCCCAGTTTTCCTGCAGCTGGTGCGCCGATTCGCTGGCGGCCAGCGCGTCGAATAGCGTGGTAGTCAGACGGGCGTGTTGCTCGGCTTCCAGTTGGCCGCGTGTTTCCAGCGCATCGCATAGCGCCATCAGCTCTTCGACTTTTGCGACGATGCGGGATTGTGCTAAAGCTGGAGCCATTGGAACAGGGATGGTCTCCCATTTACCCTTATTTAAAATCGCGATGGTGGTGCTTGATGAACGTAACCATGCCTCAGCTTGAAAATAGGAGCTTCGTAAAACCGATAGCCAAAACAGCGAATTTCCTCCAAGCGGAGAAATTGAATTGATTTGCTGATTAAAAGCGCAAGGTCGTGTGATGAAATTACATTTTCCAATTGTTCCAATGCAAACCATGAGGATTGAGCCTGCCGGAGCAAGTCGCCCTAATTGCTCTGCGCCAGCAGTAGACAAACCTTCATTTTTATACTCGACATAGTTTGGAAAAATGTCACCGGGTTTAACAAATGGCACATCGTCACCAAATGAAGCAGGCTCATTTTTCGACGGCGTGCCCCCAGTTTGGGTGAAACCCAAATCCCCTAAACGCACCCACTCCCACCCATCCGGCAGTTCAAATGGTTTTTCGTCGTCACGAATCGCAGGCAGTGGCTTGTCCTTCTTGATTTTCCCCTCGGCAATCAGCCGGTCTTTCTCGGCGCGGATTTGCTTCAGCAGCTCGCTGGCCGGTTCGTTGCTCGGGTCTTGCGGCACCAGCTTGCCCTGTACCGCCAGGCTCAGTATCAGCTCGCGCAGACGCTTGATGCCGTCCGGCGCGGTGGCCAGCAGGTTAAAGCCTTCGGTCAGCCTCATGCCTTGCCCTCCAGCGCGGCGGCGAGGATGGCTTTAAGCTGGTCGCGCAGGGACTGGGCATCGGCCTGTAGCGCCTGGTACTGCGCCAGCAGCTCGTCCGGGTCATGGCTGATGACTTCGCCAACGTGCGGGTTTTTCTGGTCGAGGTTGAAGCCCTTGGCGCGGATGTCGTCGATGCTGACCTTCCACGCGAATTCGTTTTCGACGCGGCTAGCAAAGCCGTCGGCCTCGCTGCCCCACCAAGCTTTTTCCACGTCGAATTCGTCGATGCGGATAGGCTTGGTTTTGCTGTAGCTCTTGTAGCCGGCTGGATACTGGTGCTCGTAGTACCAGATGTCTTTGGTCGGCTGGCCTTTGGTGAAGAACAGCAGATTGGTTTTGATGCCGGTGTAGGGCGCAAACACGCCATTGGGCAGGCGCACGATGGTGTGCAGGTTGCACTCGGTGAGCAGTTTTTCCTTGATGCGTGTTTTCACGCCTTCGCCGAACAGTGTGCCATCGGGCAATACCACGGCGGCGCGGCCGTTTTGCTTGAGTAGCTCGACAATCAGCACGAGGAATAGGTCGGCGGTTTCTTTGGTGCGCACATCGGCTGGGAAGTTGGCCTCGATGCCTGGCTCTTCGGTGCCACCGAACGGCGGGTTGGTCAGAATCACATCCACCATGTCGCGCGGGCCGTAGCTCACCAGCGGGCGGGCCAGGGTGTTGTCGTGGCGAATCTGGTGCGGCACCTCGATGCCGTGTAACAGCATATTAGTGACGCACAGCAGGTGCGGCATCTGCTTCTTTTCCACGCCGTGGATAGCCTGCTGCAGCAGGGCCTCGTCGTCGACGGACTTGACCTGCTTGCGCAGATGCTCCAGCGCACAGGCCAGAAAACCGCCGGTGCCGCAGGCCGGGTCCAGTACCGCTTCGCCCAACTGCGGGTTGACCATATCCACCATGAACTGGGTGACAGCACGTGGGGTGTAGAACTCACCGGCGTTGCCGGCGCTTTGCAGGTCTTTGAGGATTTTTTCGTACAGGTCGTTGAACTGATGGCGGTCTTGCTGACTGTTGAAGTCAATCTCGTTGATTTTGTTGATGACCTGGCGCAGCAACTGCCCCGACTTCATGTAGTTGAAGGCGTCTTCGAAGACGGCCTGCACCACTTCAGCTCGCGGATTGGTGGCGGTGTATAGTTCCTTGAGCTCATCGAACAGCTGGTTGTTGACGAAGTTTAGCAAGGTGTCGCCGGTGATGCCTTCGGCATCTGCCGCCCAATTTCGCCAGCGGTATTCTTCGGGAATGGGCGAGACATAGTCATCCCGCATCATCTCGATTTCGGTTTCCTGGTCGTCGAATATCTTGAGGAACAGCAGCCAGGAGAGTTGCGAAATACGCTGGGCATCGCCATCGATGCCGGCATCCTGGCGCATGATGTCCTGGATGGATTTGATGAGGGTGGTGCTGATGGTCATGACCGTCTCGTGCTTCTTAATGAGTGCGGAAGGTGTTCCAGTCGGCCGTATCAAGCTGCATGGCGCAGTAGGCTTCGAACAGGTACAACTCCAGCGGATTGTCTATGCGGATAAAGGCAACATCTGCCGCGATGAGGCGCTGTTGCGCCTGTGCAAAGGCCAAAGCGATTTGCGGGTCTTTCATGGCTTCATCGCGGGTAAGTTGATGGCCCACCGTCTGGCTCGCCATTTTATAGGCAAGTGAGGCACCGAAATGGGTTTTATCTGTAACATGCTGACGCAAGCGCTTGATGACACCGCGCGAGATGCCGACATAGAACGGGCGGCCTTGCTCGATAAGGACATAGCAGCCGGAAAAATCACTGCTCAAGCCCAGTTGCTTGGTGAGTGTTTTTTCGGCGACGCCCGGCTGGGCAAACCGGGCTAGCTCGATTGGTGTGTGATGGTTGCTTGCAGCATTGCCATGTAGTTGGGCAAGACGTTGGCGGCCAAGCTCGCAAAGGTGTGCTGACAATTATCGATGGGCATTGGCTATTGGTATAAGGCTTGTTCTAGGTTGCGCAGGGCTGTCTGGTATTGTGGTTTGCCGCCAAACGACCTAATCAGCTCCACGGGTGAACCCAGGGAAGCGAAGTCTGGCGTGCGCAAGACTTCGACTTTCTCGATATTGGCGATTCCCTCGTCTGCGTACTTGTCCAGCAGCTTTTCCAGCACTTTGCGGGCGGTGCCGCTGTGGCGGGTGAAGTAGTCTCTTTTCTTCACGTTGTCGGCGCGCTCGCGGCGGGTAAGTGGCTTCTGGCCGAAGACGATGTGGCAGATAAGGTCGAACGGGTCGAGGTCTTTGCCTACTTCCTTGGCCAGTTCGTCAAAGAACACGCCTTGGGCTTCCAGCTCGTCGACAATGGCCTGTTTCTTGTCAGCATCGGTCCAACTTTGCAGAAAGTCGTCCAGCGAGGCGAAGCGCTTGTTCAACTGAATGCGGGTGTAGTCCTTGAGAGATTCGGTAATCAGTTTGCCGTCGGCACCCATGTATTGCACGCGCTCGTTGGCAACGTAAACGGGCACGTCATTAACCACATATTTGATGCGTCCACTACCCGACCCTGTATTGCCATCCATGCCGTCATCACAACCATAACTATCGCGCGGCTCTTTGACAGACTGGCCGTCGTCCTCCGCCAACGTGTCTGTCGGCAAGCCAGTTTCTTCTGGTGGCGTGATGGCTTCATCACTATCCGGCTCATAAATCACCGTCGGTTCGCCATCGAAGGCTGGGTCGGCAAAGTTTTCAGTGGCTTTCTTGAAGTCCAGAATCGTGAACCACAGCTTGCCGTAGTCTTCGTTGATGCGCGTACCACGACCGATGATTTGCTTGAACTCGGTCATGCTGTTGATGGTGCGGTCGAGCACCACGAGTTTGCAGGTTTGGGCATCGACACCAGTGGTCATCAGTCGGCTGGTGGTGGCAATCACCGGGTAGGCCCGCTTGGGGTCGATAAAGTTGTCCAGCTCCATCTTGCCTTCGGCGTTATCCCCGGTGATTTGCACCACATACTTGGGGTTGGCCGCAGCTAAGTCTGAGTTGGCGTTTATTAACGCTTGCCGCATACGGCTGGCATGGTCGATGTCTTCGCAGAACACGATGGTCTTGTTCATGCGCCCTGTCGCATGGAGCAGCTCGGTAATACGCTTAGCGACGGCTTCGTCGCGCTGGGTAAGCACCAGCGCCTTGTTCATGTCTTTCTGGTTGTAGATGCGGTCCTCGATAATCTGCCCCTTGGCATCGACTTTGCCTGCGGGTGGGCGCCAACCCAAGTCCTTGTCCAGGTCGACGCGGATAACCTTGTAAGGTGCCAGAAAACCGTCTTCTATGCCTTGCTTGAGCGAATAGGTGTACACCGGCTCGCCAAAGTAGGTGATGTTGGATACCTCTGCCGTTTCCTTGGGGGTGGCGGTCAGGCCAAGGTGCACGGCACTGCCGAAGTAATCGAGGATTTCTCGCCAGGCGGAGTCTTCCGCCGCGCTGCCGCGGTGGCATTCGTCGATAACCACCAGGTCGAAGAAGTCCGGACTGAACTGTTTGTAGATATTGCGCTCTTCTTCGGTGCCGGTGACGGCCTGGTAGAGCGAGAGATAAATCTCGTAAGATTTGTCGACCTTCTTGGTCTGGGCATTGACGCCCAGTTCCACCATCTCGGTACTAACTTGTCCCGAGCTATCGACCTTCTCGACCCCTTTCTGATTGACGCTAAGCTTGGCCATGGCGCCTTTGAAGGGCTTGAAGTCGTTGACCATGGTCTGGTCGACCAGGATGTTACGGTCCGCCAGAAACAGGATGCGTTTGGCCGTGCCAGACTTCCACAGCCGCCAGATAATCTGGAATGCCGTGTAGGTTTTGCCGGTACCGGTGGCCATCACCAGCAATACCCGTTTTTGGCCTTTGATGACTGCTTCTACCGTGCGGTTAATGGCATTGACCTGGTAATAACGGGCAGAGCGGCCTGCGTGATAATCCTGGGCGTATATGGGGGCTTGTTCGGTGCTGATGCCTTTCCATGCCAGGTAACGCTGCCAGAGCATGTCCGGTGACGGAAACTCGTCCAGGCTGGTTTCGCGTTCCAGCACGCCATCGGTCAGGGTTTTGTCGTGGAAGACAAAACCATCGCCGTTGCTGGAAAAGGCAAACGGCACATCCAGCATCTCGGCATACTTCAGTGCCTGCTGAATACCATCCCGCACTGAATGATTGTTGTCCTTAGCTTCAACCACCGCCAGCGGCAGGTCTGGCTTGAAGTACAGTACGTAGTCAGCACGCAAAACCGACTTACGGTCCCGCATCCCCTTGTTGCCTCGAACTAGCACCCGGCCGGTGGTGAGGCCAACCTCTTCTCGCAACTGACGCTGCTTGTCCCACCCGGCATCCTCAAGGGCCGGGGTGATGAATTTGGTGCAAATATCCCGCTCGGACAGCTTTTTCTTATCCATAAACCGTAACCTGGCACGTGGTACTCATGCCGAGATTATATCTGGATGTTCGGCACCATCACTTAAGTTCATGGGTGATTTTAAGGTTTTGGCATACGGGCAGGCGAAAGCTTAGCGCACGGAGATCTACACTCTTTGCTCTCTACGAGAACCGTTCAATCCTTTAGCTAGCTGTGAAAAGGGTTGCCGAAGCATTGAAAAACCACTTTGAGCGCATCGTTTCAGGTGTCCAGCCCCAACCGCTCGCCGTGACTAACCTTCTGCATATATGAAGAGTCGAGGTACTCGTTGACTTCGAGCCTGAAACTACAGTCGCCCACTACATTACTCGTCAAGAAATCCGGCTAGGGTGCGGGGAGGGCTGTCGTAGAGAGGGAGCTTGACCATGTACGGCAGCGTGGGCAGCTCAACAACGCCATGGCCGAACTTACCAGCCAGCTTAGCTGCCAACTGGTTGAGCTTGAGAACCTGACCGCGCACGCCGCTGAATAGCGGCATGGCGGAATGCCGCTCAATCATCGCGATGATGGCCGGTTTATCTCTCTCTCGGACGGTTTGTACAGCGGCTGCTTCAAACTCGGCATAGCGGGTCGGCTCGATTCGCCAGGTCCATGTCGTTGTCTTGACCTTGGGCATACGCTTTTCGTACTCCAGCAGCTCGTAGCCGAGGAAGCGCAGGTGCTGGCCACGGAGGCGGCTATCTTTGACCGCGCCGAGGCTGGGAGCATCTGGGTCAGCAAGTCCTCCCTTGCCGGCGGTGGAGAGCAAGCACCAGAACACCTCGCGGTTATCGTGCTCCACCAGAATCAGGTGCACGGACGCCCTCCGCTTGCGTCGGTCATATGCGCGGCCAGGCGCATCGCGATAGATGCCGAATTGTTCGACCTTGGGCAGGAACCGTCCTAGCTTGGTGGCGGGTAGCTGGCCAGATAGGTAGTAGTAATGGCCAGCCGCAGCCAACTGCTGCATCAGCAGCATCGCGGCGGTTTTGGAGCGGGGCAGTTTGATGGTTTTGCGCGTCGTCATACCCCGTATAGCGCCGCGTAGCGGCATGCGATTAGAGATTTCTCTAATCGCATGAATGAACTGGGAGAGTCGCGCGGATTTTTGGCGCTATACACCAGTAGGAAAGACGCAACCAGGAATGCGTACCTATCGAGGCGCCAACCTCTTCCACATCATGCATGGGGTGAGAGGCGCGCCAACGCCCTCACCCACTCTGGAGCCGTGCTCCCATCCTCCGCCAGAGGGTAGTTCTGTGGCGCCGTATGCTCGTAATGGAGCTTGTACGGTGCGAGGGGGAGGCAGGGGACTAATCCCGGCTAACACCGGAGTAACCCCTCTGCTTTATCCCATGTCCAATCTGGTGACCGACCAGGTGTAACTGGTGCGAACACGAAACGGACTCGGGGAGCAAATGCCCCGATGCTCCTGACAACATGACCAAGGGGTGCGAGTCCCCTCCACGGCATGCAAGGAATTGCATGACGTGTGCTCGACAGGATGGCTGCGTAATCGCACACCGCGAGGTGTGCCTCGGCTGGATGGGGTAAGTGCCCCAGACCAGCCGGGCGAGCGCGATAGTGACCCAGGGTAGCGCCTGGCGAGCTTCGAGCCGCGCTGAGAGCTTAAACCTGTACCTGCGCCGAGTCCCGGTGCAGTCGAGAAAGCAGTGGTGCCGTCTAGGGCCTGCAGTGCCTGCGATGTGGTGGAAGCTGCAAGCTGAAAACGACGATTGAGTAAGGAAGGGACTTCTCCCGGTTCTCCCTCCTGAAATCCGGTATCCAGCCCGGCCGTCGATGCTTGCTGCGAGCCAGCGGCGTTCCCTGTGAACGTAAGAAGTTGTCTAAGTGGTGCGAAATGCTCTCGGAGGGTCGGTCAGGTGGCACTGACCGGCACAGAGGTAACGACTCTGACAATCCCGAGAGAGTATGAGCGAGGCTTTTCGATGATGACCCCCGGCGGAAATCCGGGGCGAGTTGTGAGGCTGACAGAACGAAGAGAGTAGCGTGATGATGAAACAGGCTCGCGGCGTTGGCGCGTTGCGAGCTGACTTCCTGTCTTGGCGGACGGAGGTCTCATATGTTGTGGTCGAGCGTGTCTGTGACAGCTTGCCATCCCCACAAACCAACCACACACAGGGCAAGCCGTACTCAGAGGTCAAGCATTCTGGCAGGCCCCGCCACTCTCCTTCTCGGCGGGGCCTGCCCCTTCAGCATTGAAGCACTACCTTGCTCATATCATTGCGGTGTGCTCCCTGGTTTTGGTGGGCTCCGCCCCTCGCCCTGTCACCACCGCTTCAGCTCGGAGTCCCTAGGCGAGCCTCCCCGAATCTTAGGCCTTGCGCTGCTTCCCCACCCGTTGGGTGCTGCTACCTGATATGGCCTAACCGAACACATTGTCAGGCTACGTCCAGAGATGGCCATACCCTTCCGATAGCGTCGACACCGAGCAGTCGAGCGCCTGTGCCACGGTCCGCATCGAGGGCTTCCAGCCCTCAACCGATAGCCGGGAAATAGCGTCCTGAATATCTTGCTCGCGGCGGTCACGCTTCAGGGCCGCAACCGCCTCAGCTCCACGACGTCCGCGTTCCGCTTGCAGCTCGCGAAAGTCCGCAGGAGAGAAGCGCCGCCAGACATAGCGTGACACGCTGCGGGCAATGCCTGCCACCTCTGCATTGCTCAATCGCACTGGAAAGCTATTTAACGCCTCTGCCTGCCGCCTTACCGCTTCGGCCCAAATACCCTGTCCGCCAGGACGCCAAAACTCTCTGACCGCCCGGTAAGCCCATACACGCAGCTTGTCGAATAGTTCGCAGTTGCGGCCCACACCCTCCGGTGTGGGGGCCGGTCTGGTCGACAAGTCTGCGAACTCGGCCAAGGTGCTGAGCTCATAAGTGGGTGCATTGGCCGGTTCCCATAGTCGCCAGAAGGGATGCAGGGGATTTTTGGCCATTGGGCCAGCGAAGGCGAAATCCGCTCTGACCTGCGCCGTGTAAGCGCGCTCAATGGCAGCCAGGTAGCGCATTGGCGCTAGCCGGGCAGCATCGGTGGTACAAACCGGCGATGACAAGGCATAGCCGATATGTGGGCGGCCATTTTCTGGATTGATGGCGACATACGTAGGCGAGGGTAGACCAGCGTCGTCCCACGCCGAAGCAGCACGGGGACGGTCAATGTCAAGTATCAACCAAGCCTGGTGAGCCGGTGGGTTAAGTTGTATGTATCGCTCGCCAAGTGCTGTGCTCTTGGGTCGAATACGAGCGAAGTGCTTGTCATCGCCGCAGTATGGGCGGCGGGGTGCGTGCGCTTCAACCAGCGCAGCGAGGGCGGCAGATGCCATGGCACGCTCCAATCAAGGGCGTGCCGCATGCAGCAATAAATGTTGTCCTCAAATAGTCGATATGCCCTCGCGCTGCATACGGCGCGAGTTAGTTGGGGGTAGCGACAGTGCTGGCGCTGATAGAAGCGACCAGCTGCTCAATATCGCTGCGCCGCCAGAGCGAGACGCGCGGACCGAGCTTGACTTGAGCCGGGAACCGGCCATTTTTGATACCTTCGTACCAAGTTGCACGAGAGACAGGGATAATTGCTAGAACTTCCGGCAGACGCAGAAAAGAATCAGTAGTGGTCATTACGCATTTCCATCCCCAATGGGTTTGCCGGGAAATGTGTCCTCGCGAATCTAATATGCCTCAACTGGCAAACGGGGTGATTCCGCCAGTGTCCGGTGACGTCAATTGATGTCTATGACCGTATAGGCAAAATCATGAAAAATTGGTGTGAGTATTGTTATTGTATTTTTCTATCATAAAACAAGAATTGATAGCTTTTATTGGGTGCTGTGAGGTCCCAAAAGGTCATCCTTTTTGTGGGCTACGGTGAACCCATGTGACAAGTCCGTAGGCATGCTCAAAGGGGCGAGGAGGCAATATAGACTTCACGCAATTAAGAAGATGATACGAGGCCTTACTCCTCAATGCGTCGCGCACAGCGCATGACAGATGCGGGTATCCAAGCGGGTATCTTTGAATGTGTGTAAATAAAACATCAATATAATCAAAAGGATGAATGCAAAATGAAATTTGCCACCTGGAACGTCAATTCCCTCAAGGTCCGCCTGCCGCAGGTGATCCAATGGCTGTCCGACAGCCCGGTGGACGTGCTCTGCCTGCAAGAACTGAAAATGGATCAGGACGTGTTTCCGCTGGCCGAGATCGAAGCGGCCGGCTATCGCGCGGCCTGGTTCGGTCAGAAAACCTACAACGGCGTGGCCATCCTGGTGCGTGAGCCGCTGGAGCTGGAAGACGTGGTGCGCGGCATCCCCGATTACGGCGACGAGCAGCGCCGGGTGATCGCCGCCACGGTGAACGGCATCCGCGTGATCTGCGGCTATTTCGTCAACGGCGAGGCGGTGGATTCGCCCAAATACCCGTACAAGCTGGAGTGGCTGGCCAATCTGGAGCGTTACGTCGCCGCCGAATTGCAGCGCCATCCGCAGTTGCTGCTGCTGGGCGACTACAATATCGCGCCGGAAGACCGCGATGTGTACGACCCGGAGAGCTGGCACGAGCAAGTGCTGTGCAGCACGCCGGAGCGCGAGTCCTTCCGCCGCCTGATCGCGCTGGGCCTGAGCGACAGCTTCCGCCTGTTCAACCAGGAGGAGAAGCAATACAGCTGGTGGGATTACCGCGCGATGATGTTCCGCCGCAACAAGGGTGTGCGCATCGACCACATTCTGGTCAGCGACGCGCTGAAGCCGCGCGCGCTGGAGTGCGTGATCGACAAGGCGCCGCGCAAGTGGGAACGCCCGTCCGACCATACCCCGGTGGTGCTGACGCTGGCGGATTGAGTCTCCCCCGCTCTAAAGGCCGGCCTCAGCCGGCCTATCCGTCAGCTTTCTTGGCTTGCCTCAAAAATACCGCCGGCCGGTTTTGCTAGTCTGGAGCTTTTCCGCTTTCAGATGGCTGTGCGATGACCCAAAACCACCCCAAACTGCCGGTAGACCCGTATTACGAGGGCGTGCCGGAATACATGACCCAGGTGTACGACTGGGCTTACGTCAACCCGCGCAAGGCCGGCTGGCTGGACCGCAACCTGGTGGTGCGCGTGTTGCTGTTCTTCAACGATCAAAGGCTGATGCGCGCCTACCTGGAGCAGATCCGTCCCGGCGACAAGGTGTGGCAGGTGGCCCACGTCTACGGCGACCTGGTGCAGCGCGCGGCGGACCGGGTGGGCGGCGACGGGCGCTTCGTGCTCACCGACATCACCCCGGTGCAGATAGAGCACGCCGAGCGCAAGCTGCGCGACCGGCCGCAGGCCGCGGTGGTGCGCGCCAACGCCGGCAATTACCGGCTGGAGTCCGACGACTTCAACTTGATCTGCAGCTTCTTCCTGCTGCACGAGGTGCCGGACCACCTGAAGCGCGCCATCGTCGACAATATGCTGACGCAAGTGCCGCCCGGCGGTCGCGCGGTGTTCGTCGACTACCATAGGCCCAAGCCGTGGCAGCCGATAGGCTGGCTGCTCAAATGGGTGAACCGCGCGCTGGAGCCGTTCGCCGAGGCCTTGTGGAATCATGAGATCCGCGACTACGCGCAAGAGGCCGACGGTTTCGACTGGAGCAAGCGCACCTTGTTCGGCGGGGTGTATCAGGTGACGACGGCCAAGAGGCAGCCTTGAGGGCGCGCCGTACTTGACGTTACACGGGCTTACAAGCGACTAACAGACCCGGGAAGGGGGCAGGGCTAGGATACGTCTCAAGGAAGCGCCGAATCCGGCGCGATTGATCGGTGAACGGGAGCCCAGGCTCCCAAGCCTGAAACTGGAGATGCATCATGAACAAACTGACTCTGCTTGCCCTGACCGCCGCTTTCGGCCTGAGCTCCGCCGCTGGCTTCGCCGCCGAAACCGCCAAGCCGGCCGCTTCCGCTCCGGCAGCCAAGATGGCTCCGGCCGCCAAGAAAGCTGAAAAGCACCCGGCCAAGATCCACCACGCCAAGAAAGGCGAAAAGGTAGCCGCTTCCGCTCCGGCGCAAAAAGCCCAGGCCGCCAAGGCCGAAGCCTCCGCTCCGGCCAAGGCCAAGCACGCCGCCAAGAAACCGCACGCCAAGCATGCGAAGAAGGCCGCTTCCGCCGCCGCTCAGAAAGCCCAGGCCGCCAAGGCTGAAGCTTCCGCCCCGGCCAAGAAGGTCGAGAAGAAAGCCGCTCACAAGAAGCACGCCGGCAAGGCCAAGAAGGCCGCTGCTTCGGCTGCCAAATAAACCGGACTTCGCGTCTGGCTCGCTAAAAAAACAGGCCCCTCAGGGAGGCTGACATTCAAAGGAGGCTGCGGCCTCCTTTTTCTTTTGGCGCGCAGCCGTTCGGGCAGGCGCGCCCGGCGGCCTTATGCTGTTACACTCGAGCGGTTCGATGCCGGCCGCATGCCCCGGCCTTGAAACCGCTTTCGTCCGTTCATTTCGCGCTTAAGGAGCTTCCATGTTAGCCGCCCCGCAAGTTTCCGCCTTCCTGCCGCCGCGCCGCATCCTGATGGGGCCGGGTCCGTCCGACGTTTATCCGGAAGTGCTGGCCGCTCAGGCCCGCCCCACCGTCGGCCACCTGGACCCTCTGTTCGTCGGCATGATGGACGAGGTGAAAAGCCTGCTGCAATACGCGTTCCAGACCGCAAACCCGATGACGGTGGCGCTGTCGGCGCCGGGCTCGGCCGGCATGGAGGCCTGCTTCGTCAACCTGGTGGAGCCGGGCGAGAAGGTCATCGTCTGCCGCAACGGCGTGTTCGGCGAGCGCATGCGCCAGAACGTGGTGCGGCTGGGCGCGGTGCCGGTGCTGGTGGACAGTCCCTGGGGCCGGCCGGTGGATCCGGACGCGGTGGAGAGCGCGTTGAAGGCCAATCCGGACGCGCGCTTCCTGGCCTTCGTTCACGCCGAGACCTCCACCGGCGCGCTGTCCGACGCCAAGACGCTGTGCGCGCTGGCCAAGCGCCACGGCTGCCTGAGCATCGTCGACGCGGTGACCTCGCTGGGCGGGGTGGAGCTGCGGGTGGACGAATGGGGCGTGGACGCGGTGTATTCCGGCAGCCAGAAGTGTCTGTCCTGCGTGCCCGGCCTGTCGCCCTTGTCTTTCTCGCCGGCGGCGGTGGACAAGCTGCAGGCGCGGCAAAGCCCGGTGCCCAGCTGGTTCCTGGACCAGACCCTGGTGATGGCCTACTGGGGCGGCGGCAAGCGCAGCTACCATCACACCGCGCCGGTGAACGCCTTGTACGCGCTGCATGAATCGCTGCGCCAGCTGGCCGACGAGGGCCTGGAGGCGGCCTGGCAGCGCCACCGCGACATGCATCTGATCCTGCGCGACGGCCTGGAAAAGCTGGGCCTGAAGTTCGTGGTGGACGCGGCGGCGCGGCTGCCGCAGCTGAATGCGGTCTATATCCCCGAGGGCATCGACGACGCGGCCACGCGCAACCGCCTGTTGCAGGAGTACAACCTGGAGATAGGCGGCGGCCTGGGCGATCTGGCCGGCAAGGCCTGGCGCATCGGGCTGATGGGCTACGGCGCGCGCCGCGAGAACGTGGCCTTGTGCCTGAAGGCGCTGGAGAGCGTGTTGAAGTAAGAACCGCCTCCATGTCCGGCGGGCGCCGCGAGACAGGGCGCCGGCCGCTGGAATAGAAAAACGCCATCCTTCAGGGATGGCGTTTTGCTTGCGGCGGGAGCCTGGCTCCGGCTTATTTTTCGACGAAGGCGCGTTCGATCGCGTAGTCGGCCGGCTCGCCCATGCGCGGCGATTCCTTGAAGCCCATGCCGTTCAGGATCTCGCACAGATCGTGCAGCATGGACGGGCTGCCGCAGATCAGCGCGCGGTCGTGCTCCGGATTCATTTGCGGCAGGCCGATGTCGGCGCACAGCTTGCCGTTGGTGATCAGATCGGTCAGCCGGCCCTGGTTGCGGAAGGGCTCGCGGGTCACCGTCGGGTAGTAGATCAGCTTTTCGCGCACCATCTCGCCGAAGAATTCGTTCTCCGGCAGTTCCTTGGTGATGTAGTCGTGGTAACCCAGTTCGCTGACCCAGCGCACGCCGTGGGTCAGGATCACCTTGTCGTAGCGCTCGTACACGTCCGGGTCCTTGATGATGGACATGAACGGGGCGAGGCCGGTGCCGGTGGACAGCAGATAGAGGTTTTTGCCGGGCAGCAGATTGTCCTGCACCAGGGTGCCGGTGGGCTTCTTGCTGATCATCACGGTGTCGCCCACCTTCAGGTGCTGCAGGCGGGAGGTCAGCGGGCCGTCCTGCACCTTGATGCTGTAGAACTCCATGTGCTCTTCGTAGTTGGAGCTGACGATGGAGTAGGCGCGCATCAGCGGCTTGCCGTTGACTTCCAGGCCTATCATCACGAACTGGCCGTTGATGAAGCGCAGGCCGGCGTCGCGGGTGCAGGTGAAGCTGAACAGGGTGTCGTTCCAGTGATGGACGGACAGGACCTTTTCGGAGGTCAGGTTGGGAGAGGACATAAGGTTTGCTGCTCGCTAATTTATGAAGTAGAAGCTCGAAAAGTATTGGGGCCGATTTTAACCGGTTTGTCGCTTCGCCGCTCGCTCTTGCTGGGCAAGCCCGGCGCGACCGACGTTAAATTCAATTGGAACAGCATGTTAACCGACATTGCCGCCGCAGCCGAACGATTGTTTTCTGATGTGTTTATCGCTGTGCGTTATTTGTGGGCGGCGCAACGAAAGAGGGCGTCACCATGGCGGGACGCCCTCTCAGACAACTTAACAGAGAAAGACTATGCGCTTTAGCCTTGCAGAACTGCACGACCACCGCTTTACCGCAAGGCCGTTACCAAAGATCGGGCTGTGCAAGACAGCGCTACGATGTTGCCGTGTCGTGGCGGCGCCGCCATCATGGCAGCTTGCCGCGCACCGTGTCCTTGATGGACATCACAGAAAGACCAACCGCTTCTTTCTTAAATGGGCAAATCGACAAACGGTAATCACAAGTTTATTGACTCTGGATTTGGCGGGCCGGCCGGGCCGGTGTCGCATGCGCTCCGTCTTGGAGGCTGGCTTGGCGTTGCGGACTGTGCCGATTTGGCTGGCCGTGGTTATTGGCCAATGCTCAACGCGTGGAAAACTGGATGGCCGCCGGCATACTGCCATGAAAGCATTCGGAACCCTCCCTGTCGTGTTGACCTTCTCACTATAGACGCTGACGTTTCCAATGCAAGCCGGCGGACGGCGGCCTCAACTGGCCTTAGGGTCGGCCAGCGGCGCGGCCAGCGTCAGCCGCGCGGGGCGCAGATGCTGTTCGAACTGGCGGCTGGCGGCCTGCCAGGAGTAGCGCTCGGCGACGGCGCGCACGTGGCCGCGGTCCAGTTCCAGCGCCTTCAGGCAGGCGGCGCGCAGGTCGGCGTCCAGCACGCCGGCGCCGCTGTCGCCCACCACGTCCAGCGGGCCCGCCACCGGGTAGGCGGCCACCGGCGTGCCGCAGGCCATCGCCTCCAGCAGCACCAGGCCGAAGGTGTCGGTCAGGCTGGGGAACACGAAGACGTCGGCGGCGCGGTAGAAGCGCGCCAGTTCGTGCTGGGGAAAGATGCCGGCGAAGTGGACGTCCCGGTATTGCTGTTTCAGCCGCGCCAGTTGCGGGCCGTCGCCCACCACCCATTTGCTGCCCGGCAAGTCCAGCTTGAGGAAGGCTTCGATGTTCTTTTCCACCGCCACCCGGCCGATGTAGACGAAGCGCGGCGGCGCGGTGCCGTCCAGCCGCTCGCGCGGGCCGGGGCTGAACAGCGCGGTGTCCACGCCGCGGCTCCACAGCTTGACGTTGCGGAAGCCGCGGGCGTTCAAGTCGTCGGCGATGGATTGGGTGGGCACCATCACGCAATGGGCGGCGTTGTGGAAGCGGCGCATCCAGGCGTAGCTGACGGCCAGCGGCAGCCGGCAGCGAGCGTGCACGTATTCCGGGAAGCGGGTGTGGTAGGCGGTGGAGAAGGCCAGGCCGTGGCGCAGGCAGTAGCGGCGCGCGGCCAGGCCCAGCGGCCCCTCGGTGGCTATGTGGACGGCCTCCGGCGCGAAGTCGGCGATGCGGGCGGCGACTTTGCGGTAGGGGAACAGCGACAGCCGGATGTCCGGGTAGGTGGGGCAGGGCAGGGTGCGGAAGTCTTGAGGCGTGATCATTTCCACCCGGTGTCCGAAGCCGGCCAGTTCGCGCGCGGTTTCGGTCAGCGAACGGACCACGCCGTTGACCTGGGGCAGCCAGGCGTCGGTGACGATCAGGATGCGCATGTCGGCTCCTTGTGGTCGGCTTGCGCCGCTTGGGGTTGCGGCTCGGCGGCCGGCTGGCCCAGCTGGGTCCAGTACAGCACTTCCAGCCGCCCGTCGGGGTGTTCCACCAGCGCGGACAGGCTCTCCACCCAGTCCCCGCTGTTGCCGTAGAGTATGCCGTCGATGTCGCGCACCTCGGCCTTGTGGATGTGGCCGCAGATCACGCCGTCGAAACCACGCCGGCGCGCCTCGCCGGCGAGGATGATTTCAAAGTTGCTGATGAAGTTGACCGCGTTCTTGACCTTGTGCTTCAGGTATTGCGACAGCGACCAATAGGGCAGGCCCAGCTTCAGCCGCGCCCAGTTGAAGCCGCGGTTCAGCTCCAGGATCAGGGTGTAGAGGGTGTCGCCGACATAGGCCAGCCATTTGGCGTACTGGATCACGCCGTCGAATTCGTCGCCGTGCAGGATCAGCAGCCGCTTGCCGTCGGCGGTGCGGTGCTCGGCCTCCTGGCGGATGGCGATGCCGCCGAAGTCCAGGCCGGCGTACTGGCGCGCCGCCTCGTCGTGGTTGCCGGGCACGTAGATCACCTTGGTGCCCTTGCGCGCCTTGCGCAGCACTTTCTGCACCACGTCGTTGTGGCTTTGCTTCCAGTACCAGGATTTTTTCAGCTGCCAGCCGTCGACGATGTCGCCGACCAGATACAGGTATTCGGATTCGTGGCAGCGCAGGAAATCCAGCAGATGGTCGGCGCGGCAGCCGGAGGTGCCGAGGTGGACGTCGGAAATCCAGATCGCGCGCAGTTGTCGGGCGCTGTCGGGGGCGGGGTCTGGCTGCATGGCGGCTCCGTCGGCCTGTGGACTGCTGGCGATGCTGACAGCGGCAGGTGACAGTCGCGTGAGATTTCGGTGACGACGCGATGAAATTTCTTGAGCGCGGCCTTTAAGATTGTCTTAAGCGCGGTCTGTTGCAATCGGGCATTGCGGCGGCGCTTGTGACGGCGGCGAGAGCGCGTTAGGCTGCCGGGACCTTGAACGCCCGGCGACGGGGAGACGGATATGCGGGTTTTGGTGGTGGAGGACGACGCCCAGATCGGCGACGGCCTGAAAATAGGCCTGGAGCAGCTGGGTTTCGTCGCGGACTGGTTTCGCGACGGCAAGCAGGGCCTGGCGGCGCTGGGCGCCGCGCCCTACGACGCGGTGGTGCTGGATCTGGGGCTGCCGGGCATGGACGGCATGGACATCCTGTCCGCCTGGCGACGCGCGGGCCAGGACGTGCCGGTGCTGGTGTTGACCGCGCGCGACGCGCTGGCGGACCGCGTCGGCGGCCTGGACGCCGGCGCCGACGATTACCTGGTCAAGCCCTTCGCGCTGAGCGAGGTGGCGGCTCGGCTGCGCGCGCTGCATAGACGCCGCCACGGTCAGAGCCATCCGGAATGGCGGCACGGCCGCCTCTGTCTGGACCCGGTGGCGCGCGCGGCCACGCTGGACGGCGCGCCGCTGGAGCTGACCGCGCGCGAACTGGCGCTGCTGGAGTTGCTGCTCAGCCACAAGGGACGGGTGCTGCCGCGCGAGCTGATCGAGGACAAGCTCTACGGCTGGGGTCAGGAACTGGAAAGCAACGCGGTGGAGGTGCATGTGCACCATTTGCGCAAGAAGCTGGGCAGCGCCTTCATCCGCACGCTGCGCGGCGTCGGCTACACCCTGGGAGATCCGGCATGAGGGGGCCGCGCAGCCTGCAGGCGCGGCTATTGCTGCTGCTGTTGCTGATCGTGCCGGCGATCTGGCTGGTGGCTTCCGCCTCCGCGGCCTGGCTGGCGCACGAGGAGGTGGACGAGCTGTTCGACACCCAGATGGGGCAGTTCGCCCGCCAGCTGTTGCTGGTGGATGTCAGCGAGGACTCGCTGATCGACCTGCCCAAGCTCAAGCATCTGCTCAAGCACGCCGACAAGGGGCAACTGGAAAACGACGACTTCGGTCTGGCGGTCTGGGACCGCCGCGGCAATCTCTTGCTTAGCGACGGCCGCGGCCGTCGCTTCGATTTCGAGCCGGAACGGCGCGGCTTCTACGATTACCGCGGCAAGGACAGCGATCACAACTGGCGCTTGATCTACCTGGCCGCGCCGGACGGTTCGCGGCTGGTGGCGGTGGGGCAGAAGCAGGGCCTGCGCCACGACATGGTGCTGAAGGTGGTGTCCGCCCAACTGCTGCCTTGGCTGGTGGGCTTGCCGGTGATGCTGCTGCTGATCCTGCTGGCGGTGCGCCGCGAACTGGGGCCGCTCAAGCGGCTGGCCGCCGGCATCGCCCAGCGCGCGCCGGACGACAGCGAGCCGGTGTCGCGCGAGGTGCCGCGCGAAGTGCTGCCGCTGGTGGACGCGCTCAACGCCTTGTTCGCCCGCATCGCGGCCACGCTGGAACACGAGCGCCGCTTCACCGCCGACGCAGCGCACGAGCTGCGCACGCCGCTGGCGGCCTTGAAAGTGCAGGCCGAGGTGCTGGAGCTGCTGCCGGACGAGGGCCGGCGCCGGCACGCGCTGCGGCAGTTGATGCTGGGCATAGACCGCGCCACGCGGCTGGTGGAGCAGTTGCTGGCGCTGTCGCGCCTGGACCCGCTGAGCCGCCCGCGCCAGGGCGAGCCCATCGCCTGGGCGACGCTGGCGGAGCGCCTGCTGGCGGAGATGACGGCGGAGGCGGCGCTCAAGGGCGTGAGGCTGGAGACGGAATGGCGCTGCGTGCCGGAACGGGCGCTGCCTTTGAGCGGCGACGAAACCCTGGTGGGACTGATGCTGCGCAATCTGCTGGAGAACGCGATCCGCTACGGCGGCGAGGGCGGCGAGGCGCGGCTGGTGCTGGCCGAGGACGCGGTCAGCGTGCAGGACCGCGGTCCGGGCGTGGCGGCGGAATGGCTGGAGCGGATACGCGAACGCTTCTTCCGGCCGCCGGGCCAGGACGTGGCCGGCAGCGGCCTGGGCCTGTCCATCGTCGAGCGGGTGGCGGAGTTGCACGGCCTGCGGCTGAGCCTGTCCAATCGCGAAGGCGGTGGCTTGGAGGCCTGTTTGCGGCGGCGCTGAGGCTGCGGCAATTCGCCGCATGGGAGGGCCGGGCGAATCCGGCTATGCTGGCTGCGCTGGCCCTGACGCAGCCAGCGTTCTACATTTGGTTGCGGCCCGCCGGTTTCGGCGGGCTTTCTTTTTGCCTAGCTCGGGCGGGACGACGCGCCGAAGCGCATCAGCCAGAACAGCGCGTTGCAGACGCCGCCGGCCACGGCGCCGAGGTAGAGATTCATCAGGTCGTTGTACAGCAGCGGCTCGGCCAGCCGCGCGTAGACGAAGGTGACCGCGCTGCCGCTGAAGGCGCCGGGCAGAAAGGCGACCAGGGCCAGCAGCCAGCGCGGCCAGTGTTGCTGCCAGCCGGCGATGGGCCGGGCCAGCAGCATGCGCAGCAGGCAGAGCAGCAGGCCGAAGCCCAGCGCCGGAATCGCGCCCATCAAATAGGCCATCATCGGCACCACGCCGCTGGCCAGCAGGGCCACCAGCGGGCCGAGCAGGATGAACAGGGTCAGGCCGCAGGCGAGGATTTTCAGATAGGGCGTTTTCATCCGGCGGGAGAGGGCGGTGGCAAAAGGCCTCCAGCCTAGCAGACTGGAGGCATCGCGGCGAGAGGGCGCGCGCTTAGAACGTGTTTACGATCTCGCGAGCTAAGGCGAGACAAGGCGAAAACGGCTGAGAAAGCGGAATGTACGCGTGGTACATGAGCATTTCGAAGTTGTTTTCAACGCCGTATCGCCGACGCGCAGCAGATCGTAAACAGGTTCTTAGAACTGCAGCTGCACGCGGCCCCACACGGTGCGGCCCGGCTCGTTGACCTGCAGGGTGCGGTCGTAGCCGGCCACCATCGCGCCGCCCTTGCTGACGCTTTCGGCGTAGGCCTTGTTGAACAGATTGTCGACGCCGAACAGCAGTTTGGCGTGCTTGTTCAGCTTCAGGCCGCCGTCCAGCGACACCACGCCGAAGCCCGGGGTCGCGCCGATGTCGGTGCCGACGATATTGCCCTGGCCCGGGGCCACGCGGTCCTGGCGCTGCACGCCGCGCACGGTCAGGCCGGCCGCGTATTTGCCGTTGTCCCATTTCAGCGCCGCCTTGGCGTCCAGCGGCGGGGTCTGTCCCAGCGGGCGGTTCTCGTCGAGGTTGGCGGCCCAGACCCAGGCCAGGCTGCCGGACAGCGTCCATTCCGGCGCGAAGCGCCAGCTGAGATCGCCTTCGAAGCCGTAGCGGCGCGCGTCGATATTGCGGGCCTTGTTGCCGATGCCGCCGGCGCTGCCTTCCACCAGGATGAAGTTCTGCACGCGGCTGGCGTAGGCGGACAGCGAGCCTTGCAGCTTGTCGCCGCGGTAGAGCAGGCCGGCGTCCAGCTGGCGGTTGGTTTCGCTGTTCAGGCTGTCGTTCTTGTTGCGCTCCCAGAAGTCCGGCGCGCGCTCCGCCTGGCCAAAGCCGAGGTAGCGGGTCCAATTGCCGGCGCTGTGTTCGTAACGCAGGAAGCCGGCGTTGAGCTGGTACTGGGTCTCCTGGCGGGCTTGGGCCGGCTTGCCCATGGTCGCGGCCTTGGGCTCGAACACAGCCTGGGTCTGGTCGCGGCGCAGGCCGGCGATCAGCTTGCCGCCGTCGCCCAGCGGGCGGCTGGCTTCGGCGTAGACGCCGCGGTTGTCGAAGCTTTGGTTGGGCGTGCGCGGCTGGTCCACGTACTGGCCGGCGTTGGGGCCTTTGCCCATGCGGCTGCGGTGGCGGTCGCGCAGCCAGTCGAAGCCGGCGCTGACTTCCCAGTCGCCGAAGGCCATGTCGGCGGCCAGGCGGCCGGTGTCGGCGCTGCGGTCCGGGTTCATCGCCGCACGGTCGGCCGGCGGGGTCTGCGGGCGCAGCGAGTAGTTGTCCATCACGTGATCGACCTCGCTGTGGCCCAGTTGCAGCCGCACGGCGTCCAGCCAGCCGCTGAGGCGGCGGCGCTCGGCCTTGAAGCTCCAGGCGTCGCGGTCGAACTTGCTGCCGTCCATGCCGCGGTCGGCGTAGGCGGCCTGGCCGCGGCTGCGGTCCAGCGCCAGTTCCAGCGTGGTGTCCTGATCCGGCGTCAGGCCGGCGATCAGGGTCTGGCTGTCGCGGTCGAAGCTGGAATGAACCTTGTCGCCGTTGCCGTCCTTGTAGTCGCCGCCGTGGTTGCGGCTGGCGATGGCGCGCACATAGCCCAGGCTGGAACCGAAGGCGGCGTCGGCGTAGACGTCGTTGCGGTCGGCGTTGCCGCCGGTCAGGCTGCCGTTGAAGCGCACGCCGGCCTCGTCGAAGCGCTTGGTCTTGCGTTCGAAGTTGACGCCGCCGCTGATCAGGCCGGGCCCGAGCTTGACGCTTTGCGGGCCCTTGACCACGTTCACCTCGTCATAGGCGTCCGGATACAGATAGGCGGTGGGCGGGTCCATGCGGCCGCCGCAGCCGCCGAACACGAAGTTGCCGTCGGCGAGAATGGCCAGGCGCGAGCCGCCCAAGCCGCGCAGCAGCGGGTCGCCGGAGGCGCCGCCCTTGCGGATCACGTTGAAGCCGGGCAGGCCCTTGAGCAGGCCGGCGCCGTCGGCGGACGGCAGCGGCTGGCGCGGCGCGCGCGGGTCCACCGACATTTTCAGCGGCTGTTCCGCCTTGGTGGCGGTGACCAGCACTTCCTCGCCGCGGAATTCCGGCAGCTCCTGGGCAAAGGCGTGGCCGACGGCGAGCGCCAGCGGGATCGGCAGCAAATACGGTTTTTTAGTCATTTTTTAGAAACTAACGTTAACAAATTTAGAGGTGACAATTCTAAGTTGCGGGGTGCGGCGGCCCAATGCGGCAAAGTGTCGCAGCGCCCCTGAGCGCGCCATGGTGATAAAGTGTCGGCCATGATTGCCGGACTCCCTGTTTCCTCTCCGCGGCTGGGCCTGACCGCGGACATCGCGCGCTCGGCGCGGCTGATAGGCTGGCTGCGCTGGCTGATGCTGTTGCTGGGCTCGACGGTGGCGCTGGTCTGCTGGTGGCAGCACGTCTACCTGCCCTGGCCTTTGCTGTCCCAGGCCCTGCTGACCCTGGCCGCGGTCAACGTCTGCCTGCCGTGGTGGCTGCGCCACGGCGGCGACCCCATGCTGGCCCTGCGCCTGGGGCTGGCCGCCGACGTGCTGGTGCTGACCGAGCTGCTGGCCTTCACCGGCGGCGCGGCCAACCCGCTGGCCTCCTTGTTCCTGCCGCCGGTGCTGTTCGCCGCCTTGCTGTCGCCGGGTCTGTTCGCCTGGGGCCTGGCGCTGGCCAGCGTCGCCGCCTACGGCCTGCTGTTCGAATGGCATCTGTCCTGGCCGGTGGATCACGGCAACGCCCTGCATATCTTCTCCATGCACCTGACCGGGATGTGGTTGAGCTTCGCGCTGTCGGCGCTGTTGATCGCCGGCTTCGTGTCCTGGCTCGCGCGGCAGCTGGCGCTGCGCGAGGCGGCCTTGGCGGCGGCGCGCGAAACCCAGCTGCGCGACGAGCAATTGCTGGCGGTGGGCATGCAGGCGGCGGGCGCAGCCCATTCGCTGTCCACGCCGCTGAACACCATGACCCTGCTGGTGGACGAGTTGCTGGCCACGCGGCAGCGTGACGCCGAGCTGATGGAGGACTTGCGGCTGATGAAGGCGCAACTGGCCAATTGCGGCAGCGCGCTGGCGCGCTTGAAGCTGGGCTCGGAGTCCGCGCCGGGCGAGACCGCGCTGTTCGCCGCGCTGGCGGAGCGGCTGGCCGGCTGGCGCTCGCTGCGGCCGGACGTGCGGCTGGACTGGCAGACGCCGCGCGGCCCGGACCCGCTGGTGGCGCTGGACCCGGCGTTCTGGCCGGCGTTTTTCAATCTGATCAACAACGCGGCCGAAGCCGGCGGCGGCGAGCTGACGGTGGCGGCGAGACTGGAGCAGGGCGCCTTGCTGCTGGACATCGTCAACCATCAGGGCTGTTTGACCGAGCAGCAGCTGGAGCGCGCCGGCTTGACTCCGCTGCCGTCCGACAAGCCGGTGGGCATGGGGCTGGGCGTGATGCTGAGCCACGCCACGCTGGCGCGGCTGGGCGGTTCGCTGAGCCTGCTGAACCGGCCGGAGGGCGGCGTGCACGCGCAGGTGCGGCTGCCCTTGCTGGCGGACGATAAGGACGGAGTTTGATGCTGGATTTTCTGTTGGTGGACGACGACGAGGCCTTCGTCGCCATTCTGGCGCGCTCCCTGAGCCGGCGCGGCTTTCAGGTGGCGGCGGCCCAGAGCGCCGCGCAGGCGCTGGAGCTGGCCGGCCAAGCGCCGGCGCGCATCGTGCTGGACCTGAACCTGGACGGCGACAGCGGGCTGCGCCTGCTGCCTGCCCTGCACGCCGCCTGCCCGCGCAGCGCCATCCTGATCCTGACCGGCTACGCCAGCATCGCCACCGCGGTGGAGGCCACCAAGCTGGGCGCGGTGCAATACCTGGCCAAGCCGGCGACGGTGGACGAGATCCTGGCCGCTTTCGAGCAGCAGCAGGCCAATCCGGAGCTGCCGCTGACGCCGCAGCCGATGTCGTTGCGACGGGTGACCTGGGAGCATCTGCAACGGGTGCTCAGCGAGAACGACGGCAATATCTCCGCCACCGCGCGCGCCTTGAACATGCACCGACGCACCTTGCAGCGGATGCTGGCCAAGAAGCCGGTGAAGAGTTGAATCCCGGTTGTTGCATTGCTACAGCGCCGGCCCGCCGCGGCCGATTGGCCGAATGCGGACGGCGGCGGTCTTTGTTCTTCAATTACCCGTCAATGACGAGGGTATAAATCCGACTTGGCCGCGCCATCAGAAAAATTGATTGGAGCGTCCACTCTAGCCGCCGTATGGTGAATGTCCATAACCATGCCAATGGAGGGGACAACCATGCTTCGCGGACAGATGATGGACCGGCCTTTGCTGATTTCCGACTTGCTGCGCCACGCCGAAACCTACCATGGCGACACGCCCATCGTGTCGCGCACCGTGGAGGGGCCCATCCATCGCTACACCTACCGCGAGGCGGCGCGGCGCGCGCGCCAGCTGGCCAACGCGCTGGCGGCGCTGGGCGTGCGCCAGGGCGATTGCGTCGGCACTCTGGCCTGGAACGGCTACCGCCATTACGAAACCTATTTCGCGGTGTCCGGCTACGGCGCGGTGTGCCACACGGTGAACCCGCGGCTGTTCGCCGAACAGATCGCCTGGATCGTCAACCACGCGGAAGACCGGGTGCTGATGTTCGACCTGAGCTTCCTGCCGCTGGTGGAGCAGATCGGCCCGCAGCTGGGCACGGTGGAAACCTTCGTGCTGATGACGGACAAGGCGCACATGCCGGCGCAGACGGGGCTGCCCAATCTCTTGTGCTACGAAGACCTGGTCAACAGCCACAGCGACCAGTTCTCATGGCCGCTGCTGGACGAAAACGCCGCGTCCAGCCTGTGCTACACCTCCGGCACCACCGGCAACCCCAAGGGCGTGCTGTTCTCGCACCGCTCCACCGTGCTGCACGCCTACGGCAGCGCCTTGCCGGACAGCTTCGACATCTCGGCTCGCGCCTGCGTGATGCCGGTGGTGCCGATGTTCCACGTCAACGCCTGGGGCCTGCCCTACAGCTGCACCATGAACGGCAGCAAGCTGGTGCTGCCCGGACCCAAGCTGGACGGCGTCAATCTGTACGAGCTGATCGAAACCGAGCAAGTCACCGTCACCGCCGGAGTGCCGACGGTGTGGATGATGCTGTTGCAGCATTGCCAGAAGAACCATCTGAAGCTGCACTCCCTGAAGCGGGTGATCGCCGGCGGCTCGGCGGTGCCGGAAAGCATGATCGAGCAACTGGCGGAGCACGGCGTGGAAATGCGTCAGCTGTGGGGCATGACCGAGCTGTCGCCGTGCGGCACCACCGGCACGCCCAAACTCAAGCACGAGGGGCTGGAGCCGTCCCGCCTGCACGCGCTGCTCTCCAAACAGGGGAGGCCAATCTACGGCGTTGAGCTCCGCATCGTCGACGACGCCGGCAAGCCGTTGCCGCACGACGGCGTGGCCTTCGGCAATCTGCAGGTGCGCGGCCTGTGGGTGCTGTCGCAATACTTCCGCCGCGAACTGGACGCCAGCCACAGCGCCGACGGCTGGTTCAACACCGGCGACGTGGTGACAATAGACGCAGACGGCTTCATGCGCATCACCGACCGCACCAAGGACGTGATCAAGTCCGGCGGCGAGTGGATCAGCTCCATCGAGCTGGAGAACATCCTGGTGGGCCATCCGGCGGTGGCGGAGGCGGCGGCCATCGGCATTCCGCATCCCAAGTGGGACGAGCGGCCGCTGATGGTGGTGGTGCTCAAGCCCGGCACCGACGCCTCGGTGGAGGAATTGCTGGGCTTTTACGAAGACAAGATCGCCAAATGGTGGACGCCGGACGACGTGGTCTTCGTCGAGGAGCTGCCGCACACCGCCACCGGCAAATTGCAGAAAGTGCGGCTGCGCGAGCAGTTCCGCGATTATCGCTGGCGGGATTGATCCGATCAGCCGAATAGGGTGGACGAAATAGAGTAATTACGCTACAGTGGCGGCTGCACTGAAAACCGTATGGTTTTGAGGTGTTAGCCCCTCGAAATGTCGGCCGGTCCGCCGGACGACGTTTCTTCCTCGTGTTGGCCCCTGCCGTTGTCAAACCGCAGGGGGTTTTTTTTGCCCGCCGTCCGCTCCCGCCTTGTCTTTTGCCTCTGCGTTTGATCAAACAAAATCATAATCTGTCACAACCCTACCCATATTTGATATTTATAACGGGTGACATCCGTTAAACTGATCAGAATATAAATCAACAATAACAATTGGCTGCCAACGGTAAGGGGAGTGTCGCCGGAAACGCGCGGCATCAAAGCCATGGTTGTCAATCACGCGAGAAAAAAGGACTGTTATGAAATCGCTCCGTAGCCGGCTGATTGCCCTGAACGCGCTATTGATGGCGCTGTTTGGTTTGGTGCTGGTGGTCATCGTCTTCGTGCAGATGCGCACGGAAATATTGCAGGGTCTGGATCAGGAGTTCGAGGCCAGCCTGATGGGACAAAGCGCGGTGGTGACCACCTGGCTGGGCGAGAAAAAACAGCAGATCGTCGCGCAGAGCACGATGGCGTCCGAGTCCGACGCCATCCGCTTCCTCAAGACCGGCGCCAAGGCCGGCGGTTTCAACGTCAACTACGCCGGCTACGCCGACGGCCGCTCGCTGTTTTCCGACGACTGGACGGCGCCGGCCGACTACAAGGTGGCGGACCGAGACTGGTACAAGCGCGCCAAGGATAGCGGCCAGGCGGTGGTGACCGACCCCTATCTGGACGAAGCCACCAAGAAACTGACGGTGACCATTTCCGCCCCGTTCAACCACAACGGCGTCTTCGCCGGCGTGGTGGGCGGCGACGTGATGGTGGACGCGCTGGTGAAATCGGTGTTGGGCCTGAAAGTGCGCGGCAACGGCTACGCCTTCATCGTGGACAAGAAGGGCACGGTGATCGCCCACCCGCAAACCGACCTGGCCTTGAAGCCCATCACCAGCGTGGCGCCGGAACTGACGCCGGAGCGCTTGGCCGACATCGTCAGCCACGACCAGGCGTCGGAAGTGCAGATCTCCGGCCAGGCCATGTTGCTGTCGGCGCAGGAAATCCCCGGCACCAACTGGGTGATGGCGCTGGCGGCGGACCGCGCCACCGTGCTGGCGCCGTTGACCACCTTGCTCTACACCATCGCCGGCCTGACCGCGCTGGTGTTCGTGCTGATGATCCCGCTGGCCAGCCTGGTGATAGGCCGCATGCTGGCCGGCCTGGTGCGCCTGAAAAACGCGATGGAGGACATCTCCCACGGCGAGGGCGATCTGACCTTGCGGCTGAAGGACGACGGCCAGGATGAAATCGCCGCCACCGCGCGCGCCTTCAACACCTTCGTCGCCCAGCTGGCGCAGCTGTTCCGCGGCCTGAAGCAGGACGCCGCCGGCGTGGTCAACGGGGTGCAGGACGCCAGCCAACTGGTGGCCGGCGTGGCCGACAGCTCGCGCCACATTTCCGACGTGTCCTCGTCCAACGCGGCCACGCTGGAGCAGATCACGGTATCGATCTCCCACATCGCCGACAGCGCGCGCCAGGCCGACGAACTGACCAGCCTGACCGGCGCCAGCCTGGAGGCCAGCGCCAGCAATATGCAGCGCCTGTCCAGCGGCATGGAGGGCACGGTGCAGTCGGTGCGCGGCCTGGAAACCATGCTGTCCTCGCTGGACAAGCGTTCGCAGGAAATTTCCGGCATCACCAATGTGATCCGCGACATCGCCGACCAGACCAATCTCTTGGCCTTGAACGCGGCGATCGAGGCGGCGCGCGCCGGCGAACAGGGCCGCGGCTTCGCCGTGGTGGCCGACGAAGTGCGCAAGCTGGCCGAGCGCACCGCCCAGGCCACGCTGGAAATCTCCAATATGGTCAGCGCGATCCGCGACGAAACCGGCCGCGCGGTCAACGACGTCAACCAGACCGTGGCCGCGGTAGACGAGGGCGTGGAACTGACGCGCGAAGCGGTGGCCAAGATAGAGGAAATCCGCGCCTCCATGCTGGACGTGGTGGCCAAGATGAATGAAATCTCGGATTCGACCAGCGAGCAGCACAAGGCCACCACCTCGATCGCGCAAAGCTCGGAGGCGATCAACGGTCACGTGCTGGAAAACGACGACGCCTTGCAGAACGTCAGCAGCACGCTGACCGGCTTGTCGCTCAATGCCGGCAAGATGAACGCCGAGTTCGACAAGTTCCGCCTGTAAGACGGCGAAGGCAACAACACACGGCCGGGGAGCATGCTCTTCCGGCCGTTTTCGTATCTGAAGGCGCCGCCTGTTTGCACATCCAGCCCAGTTCGGCCGGTAGGGACGGGTTTGAGGCTTGAGGCGAGGTGGGCTTCATTGCCGCTTATCCAGAGAAAGGGCCGTTGCGTCTGGAAAATCCAGGTCAAGCATGGCGAAGGGCATTACAGCGGGAAGAGATGCTGGTTACTATGCGGGAGACGATATTCAGCGGATTTCAAAAAGCGCTTATCGGGACGACGCCGGCCAGGCGCGTTCCGGGCGCTGAAAACTTATGACCGAATCGACTTCCGACGCCCTGCGAGCGGGCGCCTTGCTGGCCGCCGGCGACCTGCACGGCGCGCTGCTGGCCGCGCAAAGCGGCTTGCAGGCCCAGGCGGACAACGCAGAATTGTGGAACCTGCTGGGCGTGTGCGCCGCGCGGCTGGAGCAACTGGCGATGGCCGAGCAGTGTTGGCGCCAGGCGCTGCAATGCGATCCGCGGACTCCGGACGCGCATTACAACCTGGGACGTTGCCTGATGGCGCAGGGCCAGCTGGCGCAGGCGGAGGCGCATTACCGCGCGGAACTGGCGCAGCGCCCCGAGCACGCCGCCTGCCAGGGCAATCTGGGCGTATTGCTGGAGGAGGCGGGACGGCTGGACGAGGCCGAGGCCCAGTATCGGCTGGCCTTGCGGCTGCGGCCGCAGTCCGCCGCCCATTGCTTCAATCTGGGCCGCTTATTGTATCGGCGGCGGCCGGAGGAGGCCGAGGACTGGCTGCGCCGGGCGCTGGCCTGCGCGCCGGACGATGTGGACGCGCTCAATCTGTTGGGACAGCGGCTGGCCGAGCGCGGCGAGCGGGCCGAGGCGGAAACGCTGTTGCGCCGGGCGCTGGCGCTGGAGGCCGGCCATGCCGGCGCGCTGACCAATCTGGGTTTGCTGTTGCAGGCGCAGCGGCGTTGGGCGGAGGCGGAAGCCTGCCTGGGCGCGGCGGCGGAGCGCGCGCCGGAACAGGCGCAGGTGCTGGGCAATCTGGCCTTGTGCCTGTGGCGGCAAGGGCGCAGCGCGGAAGCGGAGCCGCTGGCGCGCCGCGCCTTGGCGCTGGAGCCGGCCGGAGCGGAAGCGCACCAGCAATTGGCGCTGACTCTGGCGCAGCAAGGCGGTTGGGAAGAGGCCGAAGCGACGCTGCGCGCCGGGCTGGACGCTCAGCCGCTGCACGCCGGGCTGCGCCGCAATCTGGCTTATCTGCTGCTGACCCAGCGGCGTTGGGGCGAAGGCTGGCCCTTGCACGAGGCGCGACTGGAAACCGCGCCGTCGCCGGCCCTGGCGTCGCCGCGCTGGCGCGGCGAGGAGCTGGGCGGTCGCCGGCTGTTGCTGTGGTTCGAGCAGGGCTACGGCGACGCCTTGCAGATGGCGCGTTATCTGCCGCAGTTGCTGCGGCGCGGGCCCGGGCGGGTGATCGCCGCCTGCCGTCCCGCCTTGCTGCCCTTGCTGGCGGCCCAGGGCTGGCCGGTGGAGTGGCTGCCGATCACAGGCCTGGACGGACCGTGGCCGGAGCATGATTGCCATGTGTTTTCGATGAGTTTGCCCGGCCTGCTGCAGCCGGAGCCGACGCCGGAGCCGGCCTATCTGCGCGCCGACGCCGCCGCGCGCGCGGCCTGGCGCGCGCGCTTGCCGGCCGGCGGCCGCAAGCTGGGACTGGTGTGGCGCGGCCGGCCGGAGCACGAGTTCGACCATTGCCGCTCCTTGCCGGACCTGGAGGCGCTGGTCCCGCTGCTGGCGCTGCCCGGCGTTCAGTGGCTGGCCTTGCAGCCGGGCCTGAGCGAGACGGAGCGCGACTGGCTGCGCGCGCGCGGCGTGCCGGCGCTGGGGGATGAGCTGGCGGATTTCGCCGCCAGCGCCGCCTTGCTGGCGGAGCTGGACGGGGTGGCGACGGTGGACACCGCCTTCGGCCACCTGGCCGGCGCGCTGGGGCTGCCCTGCGCCTTGTTGCTGTCGGCGCGGCACGCCGACTGGCGCTGGGGACTGGAGCGCGAAACCACGCCCTGGTATCCGGGACATCGTTTGTTCCGCCAAAGCGAGCCGGGGGACTGGGCGGAGCCGTTGGCGCGGCTGGCGCGGGCGCTGCCGGACGGCTTGGGGATCAGCGCTTGAGCCGCCAACTCACAACCACTTGCCCGGATTCATCAGCCGCTCCGGATCCAGCGCGGCCTTGAGCGCGCGCATCAGCTCCAGCGCCAGCGGGTCCTTGTAGCGTTCCAGCCACTGCGGCTTGAGCTGGCCGATGCCGTGCTCGGCCGCCAGCGTGCCGCCCAGCCGGTAGACATGGTCGTAGACGATGGCGTTGACCGCCGGCTCGTCGTCGAACAGGTCGACGTTGCCGGGCCGGGTGTAGCTGATGTTGTAGTGCAGATTGCCGTCGCCGGCGTGGCCGAAGGCGACGATGCGCACGCCGGGATAAGCCCGGCGCAGCGCGGCGCCGCAGTCGCGCACCAGTTGCGGCAGCGCCGAGGTCGGCACCGCGATGTCGTGCTTGATGCTGGGGCCGTCCTGTTTCTGGATTTCCGAAATCTCCTCGCGCAGCAGCCACAGCTTGCGCCGCTCGGCCTCGCTTTGCGCCACCACGCCGTCGCGCGGGGTCTGCCCGGCTAGCCATTCCAGCAGCGCCTCGTTCAGCGCGGCGTCGTCGCCGCCGTCGGACAATTCGATCAACAGCAGCCACGGCGCGGTGAACGGCAGCTGGCCGGGACGGTGGCGTGCTATCGCCTGCTGGCAGTCCGCCTCTATCACCTCGAAGGCGGTGAGGCGGTCGTCGAAGCGTTGACGCAGGCCGTTGAGCCAGACGATGGCGGTTTCGATGTCGTCGACGCCGATCAGCGCGGTGGCGCGGGCGCTGGGCTGCGGGAACAGCTTCAGCGTGGCGGCGGTGATCAGGCCCAGCTGGCCCTCGGCGCCGATGAACCATTGCTTGAGGTCCAGGCCGGTGGTGTCCTTGCGCAGGCCGGCCAGCGCGTCCAGCACCCGGCCGTCCGGCAGTACCACCTCCAGGCCCAACGTCAGTTCGCGCATGGTGCCGTAGCGCAGCACCGCCACGCCGCCGGCGTTGGTGGATAGGTTGCCGCCAATCTGGCAGCTGCCTTCCGAGGCCAGCGACAGCGGAAACAGCCGGCCGGCCTGTTCCGCCGCCAACTGCACCTCGCGCAATGTGGCGCCGGCCTCCACGGTGATGGCGTTGTTGTCCGCGTCCAGCCTGCGCACCGCGCGCAGCCGCCGCATCGCCACCACCAATTGGCGGCCGCTGGCGTCCGGCGTGGCCGCGCCGCAGGTGGAGGTGTTGCCGCCCTGCGGCACGATGGCCACCTGGTGGCGGCGGCAGAGCTTGACCAGCTCCGCGGCCTCGGCGGCGCTGCCGGGCAGCGCCACCGCCAGCGGGCGGCCCTGATAGCGGCGGCGCCAGTCCAGGGTGTAGGGCGCGGTGTCGGCGGCGTCGGTCAGCAGATGGGCCGGGCCGATCAGGGACGCGGCGGCCTGGAGAAAATCGTTCATGTCAGAAAGGGCCTCCGGCCGCGCGCAGCAGGTCGGGCAGGCCGTCGTGATCGCCCAGCGGCCGCTCGGGCGCGTCGCCCCAGTGCAGCGCGCCGATGGCGGCGTTGCGCGCCGGGTGCAGCGGGTAGTGCACCTGATTGTCGGCGCGATTGACGTCGCCGACGCAGAGCAGGCGCACCGGTCGCTCGGTATTGTTGATGAAGGTGTGGGCCAGGCCGGTGCCGGCCTTGAAGCCCACCGAATCGCCGGGCCGCAGCCGGTGCAGCGCGCCGTCCAGCCAGACGTCGGGCTCGCCCTCCAGCACGTGGACGAACTCGTCCTCGGTTTTTTCAGCGTGCGGCCAACTGGTGCGCTGGCCCGGCTCCAGCAATTCGTGGTGGATGCCGAGGCGGGCGAAGCCGTAATGCTTGCCCAGAGCCGCGCCGCGCGCCAGCGGCTCCCGGCTGTCGGGGTAGCTATGCGAGTCGGCTTCGATCAACTCGCTCCAGTGTCGGATGCAATCGGGACGGGACGGCATGGGCGGGCTCCGTGGGGGCTCAGTCGGGAATCTCGGGCGCCATCAGCACGTCGGGGTGCTGCCAGCCCGGCTGCTGGGCGATGCGTTCCAGCCAGGCCTGGACCTGCGGCCAGCCGGCGACGTCGAGGCCGGCGTCGGCCAGCCACCACAGGTAGGCGCTGGCGGACAGGTCGGCGATGCTCAGCCGCTGGCCGGCGAGGAAGGGCTGTTCGGCCAGGGCGGCGTTCAGCGTGTCCAGATCGGCGCGCGCGCGCTGTTCCAGCCAGGCCTCCACTTCCGGCTGCGGCAGGCGGTTCAGCCGCGACCAGCGCAGATTGGGCACCGACAGGCCGACGCGGTTGGCTTCCCAGCTCAGCCATTCGCGCACGGTTTCGCGGCTGCCGTGCTCGCCGCTGAGCTGGCCGAAATTATTGGCCAGCCATTGCAGGATGGCGTTGGACTGGCACAGCGCGGTGCCGTCGGCCACCAGCACCGGCACTTCGCCGAAGCGGCTGGCGGCGCGGAAATCTTCCGGGCGCTGCTCGCGCGGCACGGCCAGGTCCACGTGGACGTAATCATGGGAAACATCGGCCAGCATCAGCGCCAGGCGCACCTTGTAGCTGTGGCCGGACAGGCGGTTGCCGTAAAGAGTCAGTGTGGTCATGAGCGTTGGGATCGATTCGAAGTTTCGCTAGCCGATGATACCGCCGTTGCGCCGCGGCGCGAACCCAGCCAAGCCAGCGCAAAGGCCAGCGGCACCGAGAACAAGGCCGGGTTGGCGTAAGGGAACAGCGGCTTGGCGTGGCCCAGCGCGCCCACCCAGACCGCCGGACCGGCCACGATCAGCGCCGCCGCCGCGGCCAGCCCGCCCAGGCTGCCCCACAGCGCGCCGCGCGCGCTGAGGCCGGGCCAGTGCAGGGCCAGCAGCAGCACCGGGAAGTTGGCGGAGGCGGCGATGGCGAAGGCCAGGCCCATCAGGAAGGCGATGTTCTGTTGCTGGAACAGCGTGGACAGCAGCAGCGCCAGCAGGCCCAGGCCGACGGTGGCCCATCGCGACACCCGCAGTTCAGCGTTGGCGTCGGCGCGGCCGCGCCGCCACCAGGCGGCGTAGAGGTCGTGGCTGATGGCGCTGGCGCCGGCCATGGCCAGGCCGGCCACCACCGCCAGAATGGTGGCGAAGGCCACCGCCGCCACCAGGCCCTGCCAGACGGGTCCGCCCAGCAGGGTGGCCAGGTGGATGGCGGCCATATTGCCGCCGCCCAGCAGCTTGCCGGCGGCGTCGTGGAAGCCGGGCTCCGCCGTCACCAAGGCCAGCGCGCCGTAGCCGATGACGATGTTGACGGCGAAGAACAGCGCGATCAGGCCGGTGGCGAAGCAGGCGGACTGACGCGCGGCGCGGCGGTCCGGCACGGTGAAGAAGCGCATCAGCACATGGGGCAGGCCCAGCAGACCCAGGCACAGGCCCAGGCCCAGCGACAACACTTCCAGCGGCTCGCTCAGCGCCGGACTGGGCAGAAAGGCCTGCGGCCCGCGCAGCGCCTCGACGGCGGCGAACAGCCGCGCCGGATCGCCGTCGAAGCGCGCCAGCACGCCGCCGGCCAGCAGCAGCGCGCAGCCGAACATCAGCGCCGCCTTGACCATCTGCACCCAGGTGGTGGCCAGCATGCCGCCCAGCGCCACGTAGAGCACCATCAGCGCCCCCACGAGACTCACGGCGGCCAGATAGGGCAGGCCGAACAGCAGCTCGATCAGCTTGCCGGCGCCCACCATCTGCACGATCAGGTAGAACAGCGTCACCGTAAGCGAGTTGACGCTGGCGGCCAGCCGCACCCCGTCGTGGTCGAAGCGCCGGCCCAGCACCGCGGCGGCGGTGTAGCAGCCGCTGCCGCGCAGTTTCTCCGCCAGCAACAGCAGCAATAGCGGCCAGCCGGCCAGGGTGCCGACTGCGTAGGCCAGCGAATCGTAGCCCTGGGACAAATACATGCCGGCGGCGCCGAGGAAGGCCGCCGCGGACAGATAATCGCCGGCCAGCGCCAGGCCGTTCTGCCAGCCGCGGATGCGGCCGCCGGCGGTGTAGAAATCGCCGGCCGAGGCGGTGCGCCGCGCGGCGGCGGCGGTGATGGCCAGGGTCAGCAGCACGAACAATAGGAAAAAGGCGGAGGCGTGGCTCATGAAGGCTCCGAGTCGTCGGCGCGGCCGGCGGCCAGCGCGTAGCCGGCAGCCAGCAGGAAGAACAGCAGGAACATGGCCAGCGCCAGCAGGACGGACGCCGGCCAGCCGGCGAGCTTGGCTTCCAGCCAGGCCGGGCGCAGCGCCAGCAGCAGGTAGTAGCCCAGGCAGCCGGCGGCGGCGGTCCAGGCCAGCCGGCGGGAGAGTGAGGTGGTCCGCGTCATGGCAGCGAATTCGGGAGAAAAGCGCTAGTGTAGCGCATCCGGTCGCGCCGACGCCTTCCGGCCCGAGGACGACGACGCGATGCTGGCCGGCATGATGGATCCGATGGAGAAAACCACCGCCCAGGGCGGGGCCGCCATCGACGAGGCCTTGAGTTGCATCGAAGCCTCCAACCGCTGCATCGCCGCCATGGAGGCGCGCGCCAACGGCAGGCGGGTGGCGTGATGGGAGCGGCCGACAAGATGTGGGACGCCTTGACCACCGTGATCAAGATGAACGACAAGGTGGAACGGATGGCCGGGGCGATGAAAAGCCAGCAAGCCAAGATAGAAAGCCTGACCGAGCGGGTGATCCGCCTGGAAACCCTGCTGGAGGTGGCGCTGGCGCAGCAGGGCGCGAAACCGACGCGGCTGAAGCGGATAGGCAAGCAGCCAGAGGCCGGCGACGACTGAGCCTCAAGCCAGCAGCAGCGCGATATAAAGCCGGAAACGGTCCTCGTGCCGTTGCAGGTCCAGACCGGTGATCTCGGCGATGCGGTCCAGCCGGTAATCCAGGGTGTTGCGGTGGATGTGCAGCGCCCGCGCGGTGGCGCCGGGATGGAATTGGTGGGCGAACCAGGTTTCGGCGGTGCGGCGCAGTCCGCTCTTGCCGGTCTGCTCCAGCCGCCGCAGCGGCAGTCGCAGTTGCCGGGCCTGCCAGCCGTGGTCGAGGTCGGACAACAACACCGGCAGCGCCAGATCGTAATAGCTGTGCGAGCGCCGTTCCGCTTGCCGTTGCCGGCCGATGCGGGCGGCGGCGCGCGCGCTGCGGCAGGATTGAGCCGCGCCGTCGCGGCCGGGCAACGCAATGCCCATGCCCAAGTGGTAATCCGGCGCTTCCGCCTGTTCCAGCCAGGCGTTCAGCGCTTGCAGCCGCCGCTGCAGCAGTGCTTCACGTTCGGTCTCGTCATTGTCGTCGCAGGCCTCCACCAGCACCAGTTCATAAGGACCGGCGGCCGCGCTCAACAGCTGCGGCCAGCGCACGGCAAGCGCCGCTTGCAGTTGGTGCAGCGCCGCCTGGGCCTGGTCGGCGGCCAAGCTCTCTTCATCCAGCTGCAGGCTCAGCGCCACGTGGTGTTGCTCCAGCCGCAGTCCCAGCCGTTGGGCCCAGGCGTCCAGCGCCGCGCCGGATTCCTCGCGTATCCATTCCAGCACGAAAGCCTCGCGCTGGCGCGCGTCGTGTTGCAGCGCCCGCTGCAACTGCGCCTGCTCCAGAATCATCTCGGCGGTCAGCCGCACCAGTTCGCCGAACTGGCGCACCTGATCCGGCTGGCCGGTCAGGCCGACCACGCCCGCAATGCGGCCGTCCACATGCAAGGGCAGGTTGATGCCGGGACGCGAGCCGTGCAGCTTGCCGGCGGTGGCCTCGTCGATCTCCACCGTGCGCCGCTGCGCCAGCGCCAGCAGCGCGCCGTCGTGCAATTGCCCCAGCCGGCCGGCGTCGCCGCTGCCCAGAATCGCGCCCTGGGCGTCCATCACGTTCACGTTGAAGGGGATGATGCGCATGGTGCGGCTGACGATGTCCTGCGCGAGTTCGGCGGTCAGAATGGGCATGGCGTTTCCGGAATTTATGCGTTTGCATAATATATTCCGGTTTTTCCCCGTCATAAACCAGACGTTTGCACGAGGTATTTTCCGGCGGCGCTGACCAGAATGAGCGATGCAATACAAAAACAATATTCATCGGAACCAAGGAGAGGCGCCGGAGGGAATGGCCCCCGCGCGCAGAGGAGATGGATTTGAACCCTAGCGACACCCTGAGCGCGCCGCGGCAGGACATTCTGGCCGGCGCTTACAAGAAAGCCGTGTGGCGGCTGATTCCCTTCATTTTCGTTTGTTATCTGTTCAACTATCTGGACCGCGTCAACGTCGGCTTCGCCAAACTGGAGATGCTGGACGCGCTGGGTCTGAGCGAAACCGTCTACGGCCTGGGCGCCGGCATTTTCTTCATCGGCTACGTGCTGTGCGGCGTGCCCAGCAATCTGATGCTGCACAAGGTGGGCGCGCGGCGCTGGATCGCCTTGCTGATGCTGGTGTGGGGCACGCTGTCCGCCTGCCTGATGTTCGTGTCCACGCCGCAGTCCTTCTATCTGCTGCGCTTTTTCACCGGCGTGGCCGAGGCCGGCTTCTTCCCCGGCATCGTGCTGTATTTCACTCGCTGGTTCCCGGCCGACAAGCGCGGCCAGGTGATGGCGCTGTTCATGTCGGCGATTCCGGTGTCCGGCGTGCTGGGCGGCCCGCTGTCCGGCTGGATGCTGCAGCATTTCGCCGCCGGGCAGGGCGGCCTGGCCGGCTGGCAATGGCTGTTCCTGCTGCAAGGCCTGCCCACGGTGCTGCTGGGCCTGGGCGTGTACTTCTATCTGAACGACGGCATCGCCCAGGCGCGCTGGCTGAGCGCGGAAGAGAAGGCGGCGATGCAACAGGCGCTGATCGACGACGAGGCGCGGCGCGCGGCGCAGCGTCCGATGGAGCAGTCTTTCGCCAGCGTGCTGCGCAACGCCAATGTCTGGATGCTGGGCGCGATCTATTTCGCCATCCAGATGGGGGTGTACGCGATCAACTTCTGGCTGCCGTCCATCATCAAGGGCCTGGGCTTCCAGAGCGCCGGCGTCATCGGTTGGCTCAGCGCCTTGCCCTATCTGGCCGCCTGCTTCTTCATGGTCTGGGTCGGCCGTTCCGGCGACCGGCGCGGCGAACGCCGCTGGCATGTGGTGCTGCCGCTGCTGATGGGCGTGGCCGGCCTGCTGCTGGCGGCCAATAGCGGCGGCGCGGTCTGGCTGTCCATGCTGGGCCTGACCCTGGCCACCATGGGCGCTTTGGCCGGGCTGTCGATGTTCTGGCCGCTGCCCACCGCCTTCCTAGGCAGCGCCGCCGCCGCCGGCGGGCTGGCCTTGATCAACTCGCTAGGCCAGGTGGCAGGCTTCGTCAGCCCCTTCCTGGTGGGCTGGATCAAGGATATGACCCACAGCACCGATCCGGCGCTGTACATCTTGTCCGGCGTGATGCTGGCCGGCGCCTTGCTGGTGCTGAGGATTCCGCCGCGGCTGGTCAATCGCTAATATCTTGCTCTTGTCATCTCTTGTGATTGAAAACCGCATGAAAATCGTGATTGCCCCGGACTCCTACAAGGAAAGCCTGAGCGCGCTGCAGGTGGCCCAGGCGATAGAGGACGGCTTCCGCCAGGTGTTTCCCGCCGCCCGCTATTGCAAGCTGCCGATGGCGGACGGCGGCGAGGGCACGGTGCAGGCCATGCTGGACGCGCTGGGCGGCCAGTGGCGCGAGGCTGCCGTGCGAGGCCCGCTGGGCGACAGGCTGTCCGCCCGCTACGGCTTGACCGCGGACGGCGTGGCGGTGATAGAAATGGCCGCCGCCAGCGGTCTGGCGCTGTTGTCGCCGGCGCGGCGCAATCCCCTGCTGACCGGCAGCCACGGCACCGGCGATCTGATTCGCGACGCGCTGGACGCCGGCGCGCGCCGCTTCGTGCTGGGCATAGGCGGCAGCGCCACCAACGACGGCGGCGCCGGCATGCTGCAGGCGCTGGGCGTCAGGCTGCTGGATGCGGACGGAGCGGAGTTGCCGGCCGGCGGCGCGGCCTTGGCGCGGCTGGCGCGGCTAGACCTGTCCGGACTGGACCCGCGCTTGGCGGCCTGCCGCATCGACGTGGCCTGCGATGTCGACAATCCGCTGACCGGGCCGCGCGGCGCGTCGGCGGTGTTCGGGCCGCAGAAGGGCGCGACGCCGGCGATGGTGGCGGAGCTGGACGCGGCGCTGGCGCGCTTCGCGGTCTTGATGGAAGGGGAGTCGGGCGTGGCGGCGGCCGACGCGGCCGGCGCCGGCGCGGCCGGCGGCATGGGCGCCGCGCTGCTGGCCTGCCTGGGCGGCCGGCTGCGCTCCGGCAGCGCCATCGTCGCCGAGGCCGTCGGTCTGGACGCGGCGCTGGCCGACGCCGATCTGGCGGTGACCGGAGAAGGCCGCATCGACAGCCAGAGCGTGCAAGGCAAGACGCCGATAGGCGTCGCCCGCGTCGCTCAGCGCCATGGCGTGCCGGTGCTGGCGATAGGCGGTTGCTTGGGCGCGGGCAGCGAGCTGACCCACGCGCACGGCCTGGACGCGGTGTTCGCCGCGGTCAGCCGGCCGTGCAGTCAGGAACAGGCCTTGGCGGAGGCCGCGGACAATGTCAGCCGCGCCGCGCGCAACGCGGCGGCGGCATTGGCCTTGGGCATGAAGCTGACAGCTCAGAAACGCTCGAAGTCCGGCACATAACGCCACTGCCCGGCGGCCAACTGGCCGATGGCCAGCCGCCCGATGCGGATGCAGCGCAGCGCCAGCGGGCTGACGCCCAGGCCGGCGCAGATGTCGTCCAGCCAGCGCGCGTCGCGCGCCGCGAGCACCAGGCGCAGCTGGCGGTCGCTCTGGCGCGAGACCTTGAGCTCGCGAGGCGGCTTGCCGCCGGGGCGCAGGGCGTTCTGCCGCTGTTGCAGCTCGGCGGCGGCGGGCGCGGCGTCGACGTTGATCAGGAATTCCAGCTGGCAATCGGCCAGCCGCTGCGCCAGCTTGCGATCCTGGGTCAGCGCCACCAGTCCGTGAGCGCGCTCGGCGACGGCGCCGAAACCTTGCAGATGCTGGCGATGGCGCGGCAGCCAGCTCAGCCCGCTGACGTCGCCCGGCAACTGGCTGTCCGGCCCCAGCACGGCCAGCGGCTCGGCGCCGGCGGGCTTGTGCAGCAGCAGGGTGACCGCCGCGTCGCGCTGGACTTCGGGCCGGCCCGTGAGTTCGACGCGCTGTTGCGGCTCCACCCGGCTGCCCAGCGCGGTGACGGTCTGGCCGTCCACTTTCACCAGGCCTTGTTCGATGCAGGCGTCGGCTTCGCGCCGCGTGCACAGACCCAGCTCCACCATGCGTTTTGAAAGTCGGATTGCGGAGTCGCTCATTGTGTCGGGCCTTGAATGCGGGGTTCGGGCGGCGATTATCCCCTTTGCCGGCGTGGCCGACAAATTTGGCGAATCGGGTATCCTTCTCATCTGGAACTGCAGCGGAACCGCCGCGCAGACGGATTCGGGAGTCGCCGTGAATATCTTGATCATTGGAGCGAGCCGTGGCCTTGGCAAGGCTTTTGTTGAGGGATTGGGGACTGAGGGGGACCGCGTGATCGGCGTGTCCAGGCGCAGGCCCGAGGGTTTGCGGCCGCCGGCCGGCCTGGCCTTGGACTGGATCGAAGCCGATTTGTCCGATCCGGCCCAGGCCGTGCGACAGGTCGTCAGCGCGCTGCCGGAACGGCTGGACGTGGTGATGTGCAATGTGGGCGTCTGGGAGCGGGAGGCGTTCGAGCCGTCCTATGCGTTCTCCCGCTGCTCGGATCAGGAGCTGCTGGACGTGGTCCAGGTCAATATCGCTTCGACCATTCTGCTGCTCAAGCATGTGCTGCCGCGCATGTCGGGCGCGGCCAAACCGCAGCTGTTCCTGACGGGATCGACATCCGGCCTGTCGCGCAGCGGCCGCCCCGAAGTGGCTTTCGCCGCGAGCAAGTTCGCCTTGAGCGGCATGGCCGACGCGCTGCGCGAGGAATACCGCGCGCAGCGTCTGGCCGTGACCTGCCTGCAATTGGGCTATCTCAATACCGAGGACGATTTGTCCGTGCCCCGCGAGCAGGCCGCCGAGCGCGGCGCCGGCCAGCTGGTCCCCTTGCATGACGTGGTGAGCCTGACGCGCGCCGTGCTGAATTTGTCCGACGCCTCCTTCGCGCGGGAAATCGTTCTGCCGGCTATTCTGGACGAACGCTTCTGAACGCGGCGAGCGCGTCTCATCCCGCTTACGGGTCGTTTAAAAGCTCGAATCGCATTAAAGTGTCGCCATCATGAGCCTGCTTCCCCAAGCGCTGGACGCGCTGAACTGCCCGCTGAGCGGCATCAACCTGATCGAGGCCTCGGCCGGCACCGGCAAGACCTGGACCATCGCGGCCCTGTTCGCCCGGCTTTTGCTGGAAGAGCGCGACGGCCAGTCGCCGCCCACCGTCGATCAAGTGCTGGTGGTCACCTACACCAAGGCGGCCACCGCGGAGCTGCGCGAGCGCCTGCGCCGGCGGCTGAGCGAGCTGGCGCAAACGCTGGCCGGGGAAGGAGAGGCCGGCGGCGATCCCTTCCTGTCGGCGCTGGCGAAGCGTTTTCCGCCGGGCGCGGAGCGGGAGCGGGCATTGCAGCGGCTCAAGGCCGCGATCACCGGTTTCGACGCCGCCGCCATCTACACCATTCACGGCTTCTGCCAGCGAGTGCTGACCGACGCCGCCTTTGAAAGCAGCCAGACTTTCGAAGCCGAGCTGGTCAGCGACGACGAGGAGCGCTTGACCGAAATCGTCGACGATTTTTGGCGACGGCGGGTGGTGGACGATCCCTTGCTCGCCCAAGTGCTGGTGGACAACGGCGAAACGCCGGACGGTTGGCTGGCGGACATCCGGCCCTATCTGTCCAAGCCCTATCTGCGCATGCGCGCACCGCACGTCGCCGGACTGGAGCGCGCCTTGCTCGCGGTGGAGCAAGGCTGGCGGGCGCTGGCGGCGCGGCCGGAACTGGCGGCGGAGGCGGCCGATCTGCTGCGCGCCGCCGCGGGCTTCAACGCGCGCAGCTACAGCCAGGCCATCATCGAGCGCGCCATCGGCGCCTTGAACGGCCTGCTGGCCGCGCCGGACGCCACGCCGGTGCTGGACAAGGACGGCCGTCGCCAATTGGACAAGCTGCTGCCGGCCTCGCTGGCCAAGGGTATGAAGAAAGGCCACGCCGCGCCGGAACACCCCTTGTTCGCGTTGGTGGAGGACTGGCTGGGCGCCTGGGACGCTTATCTGGACGAGGTGGCGCTGTCGGTGGCTCAACTCAAGCTGGAGCTGATCGCCTGGACCAATGAGCAACTGAGCGCGCGCCGCGCCGGCGAGCGCAGCCGCAGCTTCGACGACCTGCTGACCGATCTGGGCGCGGCGCTGGCCGATCCCATCAGCGGCCCGCTGCTGGCCGCCCATGTGGCGCGCAGCTTCCAGGTGGCGCTGATCGACGAATTCCAGGACACCGACCCCATCCAGTACTCGATCTTCCGCCATTGCTTCGTCGCGCAGCAGCGGCCGGTCTTCCTGGTGGGCGATCCCAAGCAGGCGATCTACAGCTTCCGCGGCGCCGACATCTTCGCCTACCTGGCGGCGCGCGGCGACGCGCAACATCATTACACGCTGGACACCAACCGCCGCTCCGAGGCCCCGTTGGTGAGCACCGTCAACGCGCTGTTCGCGCGCGAACTGCCGTTTCTGATCGAGGGCATCGCCTATCAGCCAGTGGCGGCGCAGCCGGCCTCCGGCGGCCGGCTGGAGGTCGACGACGACAGGCCGCCGTTCTGCTTCCAGTGGCTGCGGCCGGAGACGGCGGACAAGGCCGCCAGCGGCGAAACCGCCACCGCGCTGGCCGCCGACGCCTGCGCCGACGAGATCGCGCGCTTGCTGGCGCTGGCGGCCGACGGCCGCGCCGCCATCGTCGCCGGCGACGCGCGCCGGCCGTTGGCCGGCGGCGACATCGCGGTGCTGGTGTCCACCCACCGCCAGGGCGACCGGGTGCGCCAGGCCTTGGCCGAACGCGGCGTGGCCAGCGTGGCGCTGACCCAGGAGAGCGTGTTCGCCAGCCGCGAGGCCGGCGAGATGCTGGCGTTGTTGCGCGCCTGGGCGGAGCCGGCCAGCGAGGCGCGCCTGCGCGCGGCGCTGGTGACGGAACTGGCCGGCGTCGACGCCGGCGAATTGCTGGCCAGGGTGGAGGACGAGACGCGCTGGGAGGCGCAGCTGCAAGCCAACGCCGCCGACCACCTGCTATGGCGCGAGCGCGGCTTCATGGCGGCCTGGCGGCATTTCTTCGCGCGGGAACGGGTGGCGGAACGCCTGCTGCCGCTGCCGGACGGCGAGCGGCGGCTGACCAATCTGTCGCATCTGGCCGAGCTGCTGCAGCAAGAAAGCGATCAGCGCCAGGGCATGGCGCCGCTGCTGGGCTGGCTGGAGACGCGGGTGGCGCAGCCGCCGGGCGGCGAAGAGGCGGTGCTGAGGCTGGAGAGCGACGCGGCCCTGGTCAAGATCGTCACCATCCACACCGCCAAGGGCCTGCAATACCCGGTGGCCTTCTGCCCCTTTCTGTGGGGCGGCGCGCTG
Source organism: Chromobacterium alkanivorans (assembly GCF_016937655.1). Classification (GTDB taxonomy): domain Bacteria; phylum Pseudomonadota; class Gammaproteobacteria; order Burkholderiales; family Chromobacteriaceae; genus Chromobacterium; species Chromobacterium alkanivorans. Next base: position 519,791 of record NZ_JAFHKL010000001.1, read on the forward strand.
GAGCGGCGCGACGCCGCGTTCTGGCGCTACCACGCCGAGGAGCAATCCTGGCTGGCGCCGGACGCCGCCGCCGACGCCGAGGTGAAGCTGGCGGCGCGCAGCGAGCTGTTGGCGGAGAAGCTGCGCCTGCTCTACGTGGCGCTGACCCGGGCGCAATATCGCCAATACCTGTGCTGGGGTTGGGTGCGCGGCATGGAGACGGCGGCGCTGAGCTGGCTGCTGCACGGCCGCGACGCGCGCGCGCTGCCGGAACTGGAGGCGCTGGAACTGAACGCCGCGGTGCTCAGGCGCGAACTGGACGTTTTCGCGGCCGCGGCCAACGCCGCCGCGGAAGGCGCTTGCGCGGTGCTGGAGGAGGGCGCGGCCGGGCCGTCCCTGGCCGCGCGCCGCGAAGCCGGGAGGGATTATCTGGCCCAGGCGTTCGCGCGCCGGCTGGCCGCGCCGTGGCGAGTGGCCAGCTTCACCTCGCTGACCCATGCGCAGGCGGCCGGCAAATGGCAGGAAAGTCCGGACCACGACGCGGGGCAGCCGGCGGCGCCGGCCGAACCGCAAGCACCGCCGGCGCTGGATCGTTTCGGCTTTCCGCGCGGGGCCAAGGCCGGCACCTGCCTGCACGAGATTTTCGAAACCATCAGTTTCGGCGTCGACGCCGCCGGCTTGCGCCAGGCGGTGGAGCGGGCCCTGGCCAGGCACGGCTTCGCGCCGGAGTGGACCGACGCGGCTTGCGAGATGGTGGCGGCGACGCTGAACGCGGAGCTGGACCCGGGGGTAAGGCTGGCCGAGGTGCCGGACGGCAAGCGGTTGGTGGAAATGGAATTCATGCTGCCGGCGCCCAGGCTGGAGGTGGCCAAGCTGGCCGCCATCCTGTCCGCGCCGGAACACGGCCTGGCCGCGCCCTTGCGCGCGGCGGCATCGCAGCTGGACTTCTCCACCGTGCGCGGCTTTCTCAAGGGCTTCATGGACCTGGTGTTCGAGGCGGACGGGCGCGTCTATCTGGTGGACTACAAGTCCAACCACCTGGGAGGGCGGCATGAAGACTACCGCGCCGAGCGGCTGGCGGAGTCCATCGCCCAAGAACATTATTACCTGCAATACCTGATCTACTGCGTGGCGCTGCGGCGCTATTTCAGCGCGCGCGGCGTGGACTTCGCCGCCCGCTTCGGCGGCGTGCGCTATCTGTATCTGCGCGGCGTCGGCGTCGACGCCTGCGGAATCTGGAGCGATCAACCCGCGCCGGCCTTGCTGGCGGCGCTGGACCAATGGTTCGCCGGGCATGCGTAGGAATGCGGAGTGCGCAAGCCGCGGTCATGGAACTAAGCTGAACTATCTGAAGTGGAACGCGGCCGGAAGGGGAGAGTTGCGCCGGGCGCGGGCCGATAATAAGAACCTGTTCAAAGTCTGCTGCGCTTCGTGAGCGCGTGACACAGTGAGTACAGCATTCGAAATGCTCATGTGCATTCCGTTTTCTCAGCTGTTTTCGCCTGGTCTCGCTCTTGCTCGCGAGACTTTAGAACAGGTTCAAACCAAGGACGCATCATGTTCGAATCCGCCGAAATCGGCCACAGCATCGATAAGAAGACTTTCCGCGAAGCCATGCCCAAATTGCGCGAGGCCTTGCTGGACCTGCAATACGATTTGAAGGAGAAGGCCGACTTTCCGGTGTTGATCCTGATCCACGGCTTCGACGGCGCCGGCCGCGGCGAAACCATGAATCTGATCAACGAATGGCTGGACCCGCGGCTGATCGACACCGTCGCCTTCGCCGAAGCCAACGACGACGCCCGCGCCCGGCCGTGGATGTGGCGCTACTGGATGCAGCTGCCGGCCAAGGGTCGCATCGGCATGTTCTTCGGCTCCTATTATTCCGACGCCTTGTTCGACCGGGTGTTCGCCCGCAGCGACCGCGACGCGCTGGACAAGCAGATTTTCGACATCCTGCGCTTTGAACGCATGCTGACCATGGACGGCGCGCTGGTGCTGAAATTCTGGTTCCACCTGACCCGCGAGCAGCAGCACAAGCGGCTCAAGCAGATGGAAAAGGACCCGGCCAGCAGCTGGCGCGTGACCAAGACCGATTGGGAGCATTACGAGCGCTACGACAAGATACGCAAGTCCGCCGAGCACATTCTGCGGCTGACCAATACCGCCGCCGCGCCCTGGGTGGTGGTGGACGGCGAGGACGCCAATTACCGCAGCCTGACCGTGGGCAACACCCTGCTCAACGCCATCCGCAACCGGCTGGCGCAGGCGCAGGGCTCGCAGGCCGAGCTGATAGACGCGCCGCCGCTGCTGGCGCCGATAGACAACAAGTTGCTGCTGGACACCCTGCAACTGGATCAATCCATGGACAAGGCCGAGTACAAGGCGGAGCTGGAGCAGTTGCAGGGCCGGCTGCACCGGCTGACCCGGCATCCGCGCTTCGCCCAGCACTCGCTGGTGCTGGCCTTCGAAGGCAACGACGCCGCCGGCAAGGGCGGCAGCATACGCCGCATCACCCAGGCGCTGGACGCGCGCCGCTACCGGGTGGTGCCCATCGCCGCGCCCACCCAGGAAGAAAAGGCCAAGCCCTGGTTGTGGCGCTTCTGGCGCCACGTGCCGGGCAAGGGCGGCATCACCATTTTCGACCGCACCTGGTACGGCCGGGTGCTGGTGGAGCGGGTGGAAGGCTTCGCCAAGGAGGCGGACTGGATGCGCGCCTATTACGAAATCAACGACTTCGAGCATCAGCTCAGCGAAAACGGCGCCGTCATCGTCAAGTTCTGGCTGGCCATCAGCAAGGAAGAGCAGATGGAGCGTTTCAAAGGACGCGAGGAAAGCGGCTTCAAGCGCTTCAAGATCACCGAGGAAGACTGGCGCAATCGCGACAAATGGGACGCCTACAAGCTGGCCGTCAGCGATATGGTGGACCGCACCAGCACCAGCAAGGTGCCGTGGACGCTGGTGGAGGCCAACAACAAATACTATGCCCGCATCAAAATTCTCAAAACCATTTGCGATGCGCTGGAAGCCCGGCTTGCTTGAGCGCGGCGCTTGGATGATCGCCCTGCTGCTGGCGGCGCAGGCCGCGTCCGCGGCGGCGCCCGTCCTGCGCGCCGGCGTGGCCAACGACAGCTTCGGCCTGCTGTACAGCGCCCAGGACGGCGCGCTGGCCACTCAGTACCGCGCCGCGCTGGAACTGATCGGCCGGCACAGCGGCGTCCGCTTCGAGCTGGAGTACTACCCGTCGTCGCGGCTGCAGCAATTGTTCGAAGTGGGCAAGGTGGACGTGGAGGTGGGCGTCAATCCGTCCTGGCGCGCGCTGTCGCCGGTGGCCGGCTTCTACACCCGGCCCATCGACGTGCAGACGCTGAGGCTGTGCTTCGCGCCGGGCAAGCGGCGCAAGGGCGCGGCGCCGGCCAGCTTGAGCGGCCTGAGCCTGGGGGTGTTGCAGGGACGCGGCTATCCCGTGCTGGAGCCCGGTTTCGCCAGCGGCCAGTTCAAGCGGGTGGAGGCCGCCAGCGAGAGCGATCTGCTCAGCGGCCTGCGCCAGGGCAGCATGCAGGCCATCGTCTTGAGCCAGCGCCAACTGGACTCGCTGCTGAGCCGCGCGCCGGAGGCGCAGCCCTGCGCGGCGGGCGACGCGGTGGGCGGCGTGCCGGTGATGTTGCGGCTGCATCCGCAATACCGGCAGCTGTTGCCGCAATTGGACAAGGCGATTCAGCAGCTGCAAGATAGCGGCAAATTGCGCTGAAGCGCTTCGAGCTTCCCCATCCCGGCTCCGCATCGCGGAGCGCAAAGCATCCGGATTCCAGCCCATGTCTGTCCAGCAAGCCCTATTGCCCGCCGAACTGGCGCGCTTGTTCGCCCGTCTCGATCCCGGCGTGGACGAGGCCGCGCTGGCGCTGATCCACGAACTGGCCAGCGCCAACCAGGCCGGCCACGTCTGCCTGCCGCTGGCGCAGCGCCCGGAGCGCAAGGCCTTGCAGGCCAGCGCGCTGGTCGGCCGGCCCGGCGACTACGCGCCCTTGATCCTGGACGCGGCGGGGCGGCTGTATTTCGCCCGCCACTGGTTCGACGAAGCGCGGCTGGCCGAGCGTCTGGCCGCCTTGGCCGAGCCGGGGCCGGCGCCGGACGGCGCGCGGCTGCGCCCGCTGCTGGAGGCCTTGTTCGGATCGGCGTCCGCGGCCGGGCCGGACCGGCAGAAGTTGGCGGCGGCGCTGGCGGCGCGTCAGCGGCTGATGATTATTTCCGGCGGTCCGGGCACCGGCAAGACCACCACCGTGCTCAAGCTGCTGGCCTTGCTCGCCGGCCTGTCGCCGCGGCCGCTGGTGATGGCGATGGCGGCGCCCACCGGCAAGGCCGCCGCGCGGCTGTCGGAGTCGGTGCGCGGCGCGCGCGCGGGGCTGGACCTGGCCGAGGGCACGCTGCGGCAATTGCCGCAGCAGGCGCAGACCTTGCACCGGCTGCTGGGCCTGCGCCCGGGCGCGGCGGCGCCGCGCCACCACGCCGGCAACCCCTTGCCGCTGGACGTGCTGGTGGTGGACGAGGCGTCGATGATAGATCTGTCGCTGATGGCGCGCATGGTGGAGGCGCTGCCGTCCCAGGCGCGGCTGATTCTGCTGGGCGACCGCGACCAGCTGGCCTCGGTGGACGCCGGCGCGGTGCTGGGCGATCTGTGCGCCGACATCCATTACCGCCCGGACACCCTGGACTGGCTGCGGGCAAATTGCGGCGACACCCTGCCGCCGACGCCGGGCGCGGGCGGCAAGCTTACCGACTGCGTGGCGCTGCTCACCCACAGCCATCGTTTCGGCGCCGACTCCGGCATCGGCGAACTGGCGCGGCGGGTGAACGGCGGCGACGGCGCCGGCAGCTGGGCGGTGTTGCAAGACCCGGCTTGGCGCGACGTGGAGGCGGTGCCGGCGCTGGACGCGGCCGAGGTGCTGGCGCGCTGGCGGCCTTATTGGCGGGCCGTGCGCGCCGGCGCGACGCTGGCCGAGCGGCAGCGGGCTTTCGCCGGCTTCATGCTGCTGGCGGCGGAGCGGCGGCAGGTGGAGGCTTTCAATCAGCGTGTGGAGCGGCAGCTGGAAGCCGACGGCGACAAGCCGGCCGGCCGCGACTGGTATCCGGGGCGGCCGGTGATGATCAGCGAGAACGATTACGGCCTGGGCCTGTTCAACGGCGACATCGGTTTTACGGTGCAGCGCGAGGCCGGTTTGCGCGTGGCTTTTCCCGGCGACGACGGCGGCTGGCGCGAGTTCGCCCCCGGCCGTCTGCCGCAGCACGACACCGTGTACGCGATGACGGTGCACAAGAGCCAGGGTTCCGAGTTCGGCGAAGTCTGTTTGCAGCTGCCGGAAGCGGCGGGACCCTTGCTGAACCGGGCGCTGGTGTATACCGCGATCACCCGGGCGCGAGAGCGCTTCCTCGTCTCCGGCGCGCAGCCGGTGTGGGAGCAGGCGGCCGCGGCGGCGCCGCAGCGCTACTCCGGTTTGGCCGACAAACTTAGATGACAATGGCGTTAAATTTGCCGGGAGCGGCGGTTTGTACGCCGGCCGCCGCGACAATTCCGCAACATCCCACCGCAAAATAATCTGTTTATTTGCCGGCTGTTACGCCAGATATAGTCAAAGCCGAAGAAGCATCCTAAGATGCAGCCTTCCCGAAACACATCGCAGCGGAGTCGGCAATGCAAGTGGATGCGGTTCTGGCCTATCTCGACAAGATCACCCGTTTTGATCGTCAGCAGTTCACGCCTTTGTACATCGGCAAAGAGCGACTGGGCTGGGTCAACGCGGCGTGGAGGGAACGCTTGCTGAGCAGCGAATCTCAGCTGTTCGAGGAACAATACCAGAAGCTGCACTGCCGGCTGGACGGCAGCTACCGCAGCATCAGCCACGCGCTGGCGCAGGCGGCGCGACGCTGGCAGCAGGCCGGCTGGCTGAATGGCTGGCGCAATGAGAACTTTACCGCCTTCCGTCACGACGGCTCCCCGTATTTCGAACTGGAGCGCGCCGCCTTCCGCCCGCTGGGCCTGACCAGCCGCGCGGTGCATCTGAACGGCCTGACCCGGCTGCCGTCCGGCGAAGTGCGGATGTGGGTGGGACGCCGCAGCCCGCACAAGGCGGTGGACCCCAATCGCATGGACAATCTGGTCGGCGGCGGCGTGGCCGCCGGCGAAACCATTGAACTGGCGCTGGAGCGCGAGGGTTGGGAAGAGGCCGGCGTGCGTCGCGAGCAGGTGCGGGACTTGCCACAATCCAGCTTGCTGTTGGCCGAGCGCCCGGTGCAGCGCGGCCTGCACCGCGAATGGATTTACGCTTTCGACCTGTGGCTGGAGCCGGGCGAAACGCCCTGTAACCAGGACGGCGAGGTGGCCGAGCACATCCTGACGCCGTTCGCCGAAGTCGAGCGCTTGCTGCTGGAAGAACGCTTCATGATAGACGCGGCGCTGGTGGCCACCGACTGTCTGGCCCGCCACGGTTATTGGGGAGAGCGCACGCCGACGATAGACGCCGCGCTGGCGCGCATCCGTCACCCGCAGCGGCACGACGTGCACGCGCTGGCCCACTAGCCGGTTCCGCAAGCGCCGGGCCGCCTCCGCGGCGGTTCCGCCTGGCCCGGCGCGCGTTTGCACGGCTTTCCCATTGGTTTATGTTACAACTGCGTGAATTAATTCAGGAATCTTTGCCTGATACCGCAGGTAATGGGTAGAATCATTCCTTAAGAGCGGCAAAAGCCGTCAATAAATGCCAAGGGCCCAAAGCCCGCGCTGTTTCCCCACGCCAAACACCGCGCCATTGAGCGCCGCCGTCTGCGGATGGGGGCTTGCTTCGCGCAAAATTATGCCAATGAAATTTTATTGGCAGGATTAACGAAACAGCGGCATGGCGAGTTTCTCACTTTTTGTCGACGGCGCGTCGGCGGCGCTGAACGCCGTCGCCGCGGTCTTGGGGGGCGCAAGGGGGATGTATCGTTTGAAACTGATCTCGGAGCAGTTCGGCGTCGACGACAGCGGGCCGCTGCATCCCAGCCAGGAACAGGCGCGGCGGGCCGCGCTGGTGATGTGGAACGTTTACCGCGGCCAGCTGCGGATCGAGATTCACCGCGTGGTGGACCTGCGCAGCCGCAAGACGGAAAAGCTCGAGGAGTTGTGCTGACTGTCGCGTTTTAGCCAATGTAGTTGCCGACAAATAAACCCTGTTCGTGTTTATTGGCTGAATATGACAAATGCAGGCATGGCCGGCGCTAATTTTCCATTGCGCGATTTTCCGCGCTTGGCTATTGTCCTACTTCCTATTAAACCCAAAGCAGGCGCGGTCCAAGCGGCGGCCTCTGCACTGGAGCGATCTTTGTTCAACTGGTTCGAAAAGCGGATCAATCCGTATCCCGACACGTCCCCGGCCCAACCTCCCAAGGGCTTTTTCCCATTTTTGTGGTTCTGTACCCGCGGCCTGCGCGGCCTGATTGCGGCCGTCATTCTGCTGACCGCCGGCATCGGCGCTTTCGAGGCCTTGCTGTTCTCCATGCTCGGCTCCGTCGTGGACTGGCTGAGCGCGGTCAAGCCCGCGCTGTTGTGGAACGCGCAACGCCATAATCTATTGCTGCTGGCGGGCATTCTGCTGGCCAGCCCCTTGCTGATCGCCTTGCAGGCGCTGATCAAATACCAGGGCCTGTCCGCCAACTTCCCTATGCTGCTGCGTTGGAACTTCCACCGCCACCTGCTGCGGCAAAGCATGAATTTCTATCAGGACGAATTCGCCGGCCGGGTGTCCGCCAAGGTGATGCAGACCGCGATCGCGGTGCGCGAAACGGTGATGATCGTCGCCGACATCCTGGTGTTCGTGGTGATTTACTTCGTCACCATGATCGCCGTGGTCGGCAGTTTCGACAGCCGCCTGCTGTGGCCCTTCCTGGCCTGGCTGGCCTTGTACGTGGCCACGCTGTACTTCTTCGTGCCGCGGCTGGGCCAGGCCGCCACCGCCCAGGCCGACGCGCGCAGCCTGATGACCGGCCGCATCACCGACGCCTACACCAATATCGCCACGGTGAAACTGTTCTCGCATGCGCAGCGCGAGGCCGGCTTCGCCCGCGGCGCGATGCAGGAGTTCCTGGCCACCGCCTATCGCCAGATGCGTTTGATCAGCGGTTTCGAAATCATCAACCACAGCCTGAGCATGTTGCTGATCGCCAGCACCGCCGGCGCCACCTTGTGGCTGTGGAGCATGGGCGAAGTCGGCGTCGGCGCGGTGGCGGCGGCCACGGCGATGGCGCTGCGCCTGAACGGCATTTCGCACTGGATCATGTGGGAGATGGCCTCGCTGTTCGAGCAAGTGGGCACGGTGCAAGATGGCATCGCCACCCTGTCGCGGCCGGTGCTGGTCAACGACAGCGCCGACGCCAAGCCGCTGGTGGTCAAGCAGGGCGAGATCCACTTCGATCAGGTGGACTTCAGCTACGGTGGCAGCAAGAGCGTGATCGAGCAGCTGTCGCTGACGATACGTCCGGGCGAGAAGATCGGCCTGGTCGGCCGCTCCGGCGCCGGCAAATCCACCATCGTCAACTTGCTGCTGCGTTTCTATGATCTGGACGGCGGCCGAATTCTGATCGACGGCCAGGATATCGCGCGGGTGACGCAGGACAGCCTGCGCGCCCAGGTGGGCATGGTGACGCAGGATACTTCCTTGCTGCACCGCTCGGTGCGCGACAACCTGCTCTACGGCAGGCCGGACGCCGACGACGCCGAGATGGAGGCCGCCGCGCGCCGCGCCGAGGCGCACGACTTCATCCTGACCCTGACCGATCCCAAGGGCCGCGTCAGCTATGAAGCCCATGTCGGCGAACGCGGCGTCAAATTGTCCGGCGGCCAGCGCCAGCGCATCGCCATCGCCAGGGTGATGTTGAAGGACGCGCCCATTCTGCTGCTGGACGAAGCCACCAGCGCGCTGGATTCGGAAGTGGAAGCGGCGATCCAGCGCAGCCTGTACCGGCTGATGGAAGGCAAGACCGTGGTGGCCATCGCCCACCGCCTGTCCACCATCGCGGCAATGGACCGGCTGATCGTGTTGGACAAGGGGCGCATCGTGGAAGAGGGCGACCACCGCAGCCTGCTGGCCAAGGGCGGCCTGTACTCGCGGCTGTGGGCGCATCAGAGCGGCGGCTTCCTCGGCGAAGAAGACGACGACGCCGCCGAGCCGGTGGCCACGCTGGCCTGAGGCCGAGCGGATTGAACGAAGCGGGACGCGTGAGCGGCCCGCTTTTTTCATTGCGGCGGCGCGGACGCAATGCGAGGAAAACGCGGTTTTGGCGCGCGGCGCTGAAAATAGAGGGGAAAAAGCGGGAAAACGGAAAATATCGAGGAGTTGTGGCGCACCCGACAGGGATCGAACCTGTGACCTTCAGCTTCGGAAACTGACACTCTATCCAACTGAGCTACGGGTGCGCTGTGCTTGCTTTGAGGCAGGTCCGCATCATAGCGCAACTTCCTTACCCGAGTCCAGTGTATGGTTTTGCCTTGCCTTCAGGCTTACCGTATAATTATCCTATTTTAAATGTCATTAATTCCAGGCGAGGCTCGTAATGAGTAATGAGAACGTAATGGCTCCCAGCCAGGTCATCAAAGTGCTGGTTGGCGTCGTTGTCTTTCTTGTGGTGGCGATTTGGCTTCTGGCCAAGCTGGCCACCAGCGGTTACAACGTGGATGCCGAAGTAATGACCAAGGAGGCCATCGCGTCTCGCCTGAAACCGGTCGGCGAAGCCAAGGCCAGCGACGCGCCTCCGGGCATGCGCACTGGCGAACAGGTTTATAAAGGCATCTGTATTTCCTGTCACGGCACCGGCCTGGCCGGCGCGCCCAAGTTCGGCGACACCGCCACATGGGGTTCGCGCATCGCCAAGGGCTGGGACACGCTGACCCAGCACGCGCTGCAGGGTTTCAACGCGATGCCGGCCAAGGGCGGCGCCACCGACCTGAGCGATGACGAAGTGAAACGCGCGGTGGCCTATATGGGCAACTCCGCGGGCGGAAAGTTCACTGAGCCGCCGGTGGGCGGCGCAGGCGGCGCGGCCGCGGCGGCAGATCCGGCCGTGGTGGGAAAGAAAATCTACGACAGTGTGTGCATGGCTTGCCACGCGGCAGGCATCGCCGGCGCGCCGAAGTTCGGCGACAAGGCGGCTTGGGCCGAGCGCCTGAAGCCGGGCCTGGACGAAGTGGTCAAGATCGGCATCAAGGGCTTGAACGCGATGCCGGCCAAGGGCGGCTATACCGGCAGCGACGCCGAATTCCGCTCGGCTGTTGAGTACATGGTGAATAATTCCAAGTAAGCGGCTGATCGCCGCAGCAAAAAACGCCTTGCAATGCTGCAAGGCGTTTTTTATCGCCAAAAAGCCGGGTTTTCTATGTTTTTTGGGAGATTTTGCTCGGATGAAATGGCAATGTGCTATGTCAACAAAACCCCGCTGTAACAAGGGACAGGTGCCCTCGGGGTGCGCATGGTGCATGATGGGTTCATCTGTTTAGGTCGTGAAGCGTCAGGCGCTTCGCGGCTTGGTGTGGGGATTCAGTGGCTTTCCACTTTCGCTTCACCCAGAGATGTTCCTCATTCTTCATATGGCGCCGCTGGCGCCATTTTCTTTTGCGTTGCGGGACCGACTAGATGGACCGGCCGCGCGCTCCTAAGTTCGCGCGGAGCGAGCGTTTCTCGGATGTCGCCCATGATGTGGCGCGCTAGAATGCGCTAAGGCGAATGCCGCTGAGAAAGCGGAATGCGCGAGTGGCGCCGAGCATGCTTCGCGGTTTTCAATGCGGCGCCGCTGACGCATAGCGCATCGTGAACCGCTTCTCAGGATTCGGCCGGCTTTTCCTTATTGGCCAGCATCGCGCTGAGGCTGGCCAGCCGCGATTTGCCTTCGGTCTTGCTGACGATGGGCTCGGCGCCGGGCTTGCCGAAATGACGCAGATCGTCGCCGTTGATTTCGCTGATGAAGCGCGAAGGCTCGACGAACTGCCATTCGCCGGCGCGCTTGCGCTTGACGCAATAGGTCAGCGTCAACGTGCGCTGGGCGCGGGTGATGCCGACGTACATCAGCCGGCGCTCTTCCTCCACCATGCCGTTGTCCACCGATTCGCTGTGCGGCAGGATGCCTTCCTCGGTGCCGACCAGGAACACGTAGGGATACTCCAGACCCTTGGACGCGTGCAGCGTGGACATCTTCACCGCGTCCACCTCGCCTTCCTCGCGGCCTTCCAGCATGGTGATCAGCGCGATGGTCTGGGTCAGCTCCACCAGGTTCTTGCCGCTGTCTTCGCCTTTGCGGCTGAGCCAGGCCACCATTTCCAGGATGTTCTTCCACTTGGTTTCGGCGATGCGCGGGCTGTCCTCGCTATCGTAAAGCCAGGCTTCGTAGCCTATCGCCTGCATCATCTCCATCGCCAGCGGGCCGCCGTCCTCGCGGGTGGCGCGGTATTGCAGGTTGGCGATGAAGTCGCAGAACTGTTCCAGCGGTTCAAGCTGGGCTTTTTGCACCTGCAGCCGGAAGCCTTCCTCATGGGCGCTGGCGAACAGGCTCTTGCCGCGTTCGCCGGCCCAGGCGCCCAGGCGCTCCAGCGTGGCGGCGCCGACGCCGCGCTTGGGCGTGGTCAGCGCGCGGATGAAGGCCGGATCGTCGTCGGGATTGGCGATCAAGCGCATATAGGCCAGCATGTCCTTGATTTCCGGCTTGTCGAAAAAGCTCTGGCCGCCGGCCATTTGGTAAGGGATGCGCTGGTTGCGCAGGGCTTGCTCGAAGATGCGCGCCTGGTAGTTGCCGCGATAGAGGATGGCGTAGTCCTTGAACTCGGTGCGGTATTCGAATTTGTGCGCCAGCAGCCTTTGCACCACGGTCTCGGCCTCGTGCTCCTCGTCCTTGCACTGGATCACGTGGATGGGTTCGCCCAGGCCCAGTTCGCTCCACAGCTGTTTCTCGAACAGCTTGGGGTTATTGGAGATCACCGAGTTGGCGGCGCGCAGGATGCGGGCGGTGGAGCGGTAGTTCTGCTCCAGCTTGATGATCTTGAGTTTGGGGAAGTCGCTTTGCAGCAGCCGCAGGTTTTCCATATTGGCGCCGCGCCAGGCGTAGATGGACTGGTCGTCGTCGCCCACCGCGGTGAACATGCCGCGCAGGCCGGTCAGCAGCTTGACCAGTTGGTACTGGCAGGTATTGGTGTCCTGGTATTCGTCTATCAGCAGGTAGCGCAGCTTGTGCTGCCACTTCTGCAGCACCTCCTCATTGCGCTGGAACAGTTGCACCGGCAGGCGGATCAGGTCGTCGAAGTCCATCGCCTGGTAGGCGCTCAGGGTGTCCTGGTAGGCCGAGTACGTGGTGGCGCAGACGCTTTCCCACTGGTCCTGGGCCTCCAGCAGCATCTGGTCCGGCGTTTTCAGGTCGTTCTTCCACAGCGAAATCTGGCTCTGCACCTTGCGCACCTCGTCCTTGGAGGTGGTCTTCAGAATGTCGGAAATGATCTTGCCGGCGTCGAAGGCGTCGAGGATGGAGAATTGCGGCTTATAGCCCAGATGCGGCGCTTCCTGGCGCAGCATCTGCATGCCCAGCGAGTGGAAGGTGGAGACCGTGATGCCGCGGATTTCCGCCGGCGTCATCAGCTTGCCCACCCGTTCCAGCATCTCGCGCGCGGCCTTGTTGGTGAAGGTGATGGCGGCGATATTGCGCGCATTGATGCCGCCTTCGCGGATCAGGTGCGAAATCTTGAAGGTGATGACCCGGGTTTTGCCGGAGCCGGCGCCGGCAAGCACCAGCAAGGGGCCGTCAAGATACTGGATCGCCGCGCGTTGCGGCGGATTGAGCAAGGGAGCGGACATGGCGGTATCGGGGAAGGGGCCCGGCGGGGCGCAGTAAATCGGTAACTCAGCCAGTGCATTGTAGCATGCGGTATCATGGCGCTATCCGCGGATGACGTCTCAAGATCGATCCGCCACTCATGAGGTGCATATGGCCATCTACGCTATCGGCGACATCCAGGGCTGCTTCCAGCCGTTTCAGCAATTGTTGCGGCAAATCGATTTCAATCCGGGCAAGGACACCTTGTGGCTGACCGGCGACCTGGTCAACCGCGGCCCGCAGTCGCTGGAAGTGCTGCGCTGGGTGTTCCAGCATCAGGATCAGGTCGAGATCGTGCTGGGCAACCACGACCTGCATTTGCTGGCGGTGGCCGAGGGCTTCGGCAAACTGCATCGCAGCGACACGGTGCTGGACATCCTCAACGCCGCCGACGGCAAGGTGCTGCTGGACTGGCTGCGCTGCCAGCCTATGATGATAGCCGGCCACGGCTACGCGATGGTGCACGCCGGCCTGCTGCCGGAGTGGAGCATAGACCGCGCGCTGGATCTGGCGGAAGAGGTGGAGGCCGGGCTGTCCGGCCCCAGGCATCGCGAATTCCTGTCGCGCCTGTACGGCAACCGGCCGACGCGCTGGAACGAGGAGCTGCGCGGCTCGGACCGGCTGCGCGTGATCGTCAACGCGATGACCCGGATGCGCTTCTTGAACCGCGACGGCGAAATCGACCTGAATTACAAGGGCGAGCTGGAAAACGCGCCGGCCGGCCTGACACCCTGGTTCGAGGCGCCGGGGCGCTGGCAGGGCGAGATGCCGATTATCTGCGGCCACTGGTCGGCGCTGGGCGTGCATATCACCGATGACGTGGCGGCGATCGACTCCGGCTGCTTGTGGGGAGGCAGCCTGACCGCGATGCGTTTGGGCGACCAGGCCTTATTCTCCTTGCCGTGTTCGGCTTATCGCGAAATCACCGCTTAAAGAGTATCGGCGGCGTTGCCGCCGTAAATAAAATATCGGCAAGCCATAGTCAGCCGGGCCCTAGGGCTGTCATAATCGCGGCTCTTGCCAGAGCCGTTTTTTTATTTGTATGAGTTACCTTTCGATTGAGTTCGCACTGGCATTCCTGGCCTTTTTCGCCCTGTATTGGCTGTGCCGCAAGCGCACGGATTGGCAGAATGGTTTGCTGTTATTGGGCAGTTACGCCTTTTATGCCAAGCTTGATTGGCGTTTTGCGCTGATTCTGGCCGTTTATACCCTGTTATTGACCCTGATATCGTCGCGGATGCTCGATTCCGTCCGTCCCAAGCGCTGGTTGCGCGCGGGCTTATTGATGGCGGTGGGCAATCTGGCGGTATTCAAATACTTTGATTTCTTCCGCGAAAGCGCGCAAGCGGGCCTGCACGCGTTGGGCATTGCCGCGATATTGCCGGCGGTGGATTTCCTGATGCCGGTGGGCATCTCCTTTTATACCTTTCAATCGGTCAGTTATCTGGTGTCTTTGTACCGCGGCGAATTGCGTTTCGCCCGAGCCAGGGAGCTGGGGCTGTTTCTGGCCTTCTTCCCCACCTTGCTGGCCGGGCCGATCTGCCGCGCCACCGGCCTGCTGGAGCAGCTGCGCAGCGGCGCGCGCCGTCACATCCTGCAACTGGACCGTGCGCTGGGCCTGATCGTGCTGGCCCTGGCCAAGAAGCTGTGGCTGGCCGGCTGGCTGGCCAGCGCCTGGGTGGACCCGGTGTTCAGCGCGCCGGAAACCTATCACGCGCTGGAGGTCTGGGCGGCTTTCTACGCCTACGCCTTCCAGATCTATCTGGATTTCTCCGGCTACACCGATCTGGTCACCGCCTTGGCCTTGCTGTTGGGCATTCAGCTGCCGCGCAACTTCGACGCGCCGTATCTGGCCCACAATCTGCGCGATTTCTGGCGGCGCTGGCATATGTCGTTGTCCAGCTGGATTCGCGATTACATTTATATACCGCTGGGCGGCAACCGGCTGGGCTTTGCCCGCGCCCAGCTCAATTTGCTGCTGGCGATGCTCTTGTCCGGCCTGTGGCACGGCGCCAGCCTGAAATACCTGGCGTGGGGCGGCATGCACGGCCTGGGCGTGGTGGGCTTGAACCTGGGCGACAAGCTGCTGGGCAAGGAGGCCTTGTCGCGGCGGCTGGCCTGGCTGGCGCGCCTGCTGACCTTTCATTACGTCTGCCTGGCCTGGGTGTTTTTCCGCGCGGCTTCGCTGGAGGACGCCTGGAGCTTTTTGGAAGCCATGGCCGGCACCGGCCAGGAGCTGACGCTGAACGCGCCTGGCTTTCTGGCGCTGAGCGCCGCGGCGTTCGCCGCGCTGCCCTATCTGGGCGCGGCATGTGAACGCGGCATCGCCCAGCTGGGCCGCCTGCCGTGGTGGGGCAAGCCCAGCTTGCTGGCGGGCTGCGCCTTGCTGATCATCGTGGTGTCGCCGCCGGGCATTCCGGGTTTTATTTATTACCAGTTTTAGTCGCGCCGCTGCGCGTTTCATCTCTTACCGCATTGAGGCAAGCGTCACATGATCGCCCGTTCCGCCATCCGCCAGGCCCTGGCCATCCTCGGCAGCAGCATGTTGCTGTTGTGCTGGATTGAACAGAGTTCGATCAACGCCTATTGGCGGCAGACTTTTCATCGTCCCAGCCAGCTGGAAGCCCTGTCCGAGTTGAGCGTCTGGCGTCTGGGCGCGGAACTGGGGCGGGAATTCCGCGATCAGAGCCGAGGGCTGTTGACCCGGCTGGATCGCTGGGACGACGATATGATCGCCTATTTCAACGCCTGCTGCCTGCGGCCGGACTTGCCGTCGCCGGCAGCGCCGGCGGAAGCCGCCGCGCAGCGGATTACGGCGCCGGCGTCGAACGCGGTTCCGTTGCCGCCGTCGTCATTGCCGTCGGCCCCGCCGCCCGCGGCGGCCAAGGACGTTCGCATCTTGCTGCGGCCGGGGCAGAAGGTGTTGCTGGCCGGAGACTCCATGATGCAGGGCGTGGCGCCGCATTTGTTGCGGCCCTTGTTCAAGCTGCACCAGATCAAGGCGCTGGATCTCAGCAAGCAGAGCACGGGGCTGACCTATCCGGACTTTTTCAATTGGCCGGACACGATAGAACGGCAGTTGGCGGCGAATCCCGACGCCGGCCTGGTGGTGGTCTTCCTGGGCGCCAACGATACTTGGGACATGGTGGGCGGCAGCCGCTACATCCGCTTCGCTTCCGAGGAGTGGGAACAACGCTACCGCGAACGCATCCGCGCCATCCTGGCTTCGGCCCGCAAGCATAGGGCGCAGTTGCTGTGGCTGGGTGCGCCGAATATGGGCAAGGACAAGCTCAATCGCGGCGTGCATTACATCAACGGCCTCTTCCGCGAGGAAGTCGAAGGCGCCGGCCAGCGTTATCTGTCCACTCGCGAAGCCCTGGGCAGCGCGGACGAGGCGTTCACCAAATTCATGACCCTGCCCGATCAGGGCGAAGTGGCGGTGCGCACCGCCGATGGCATTCATTTCACGCGCCAGGGCCAGGTATTGCTGGCGCGGCGCGTGTTGGCAGAATTGAGGTTTGAATGAAGTTGAGAATCAGCGCGGCATTGGCCGGCTGGCTGGCGGCGGCATCGGCGCTGGCCGCGCCGGTGCAGGATTTCGGCGAGATCAATCTGGCGAGGCTGGCCTCGCGGCTGAAGGCGATTTCCACCGCGGTGCAGCCGGTGCGCGTCACCCAGCTGGGAGACTCGCACACCGCGGCCGATTATCTGACCGGCACGCTGCGCGAGCGCTTCCAAGCCAAGTTCGGCGACGCCGGCATCGGCTGGACGCCGCCAATGGCGGTGCCCGGCCAGCGCCACGCCCTGGTGATCCAGCGCAGCGAGGGCTGGGCGCTGATCAATAGCCGCAAGGACGGCGATCCGGACTTCCCGCTGGGCGGCTATATCGCCCAGGCCCAGAGGCCGGGCGCCGCCATCAGCGTGTTGCCGCGCAACCCGCTGGACGGCTTGTGGCGGGCGCGTTTCCGCGTGCGCGCGGCTCAGGACGGCGCCGGAGCGCTGGAAGTGGACGACGGCCACGGCAGCCGCAAATTGAATCCGCCGGAGCCGGGCAAGGGCTGGCAGACGGTGGAGCAGAAGCTGTACTTCCCCTTCGTGGTGCGCGCCGGCGCGCTGCCGGCGGTGGAGTTGGGCGGCGTCGAGCTGGAGCGGCTGGCGCCCGGCGTGGTGCTGGACAGCATAGGCAGCAACGGCGCCCAGCTGTCGATCTGGCAGCGTTGGGGCAAAAACTGGAGCGCCCAGCTGGCGGAGCGCAACAGCGATCTGGTGATCCTGGCCTACGGCGCCAACGAAGCCTTTGATGACCGCCTGGACCTGATCGAGTACCAGCTCAATCTGCAGGCGGCGATCAACACTGTGCGCCGCGACCTGCCGCAGGCCGCCATCCTGATGCTGGGCGCGCAGGACGCCGGCCGCAAGCGCGGCGCGGCCAGCAAGGAGTGCTCGCCGGGGCGGCCGCTGCAATTGGCGGCGGTCAAGCGCATCCAGCAGAAAGTCGCGCGCGACAGCCATGTGCTGTACTGGGACTGGGAACAGGCGATGGGCGGACCGTGCAGCATGAAGCGCTGGCAGGCGCAGCAATTGGCGCGGCCGGACATGGTGCACTTCTCGCAGCAGGGCTACGCCAAGCTGGCCGACGATTTGTTCGATAATCTGATGGCGCGGCTCAGTCTGTGAGCGTAGTCGGCGATGGATGAGAAAAGCCCCCGGAACGGGGGCTTTTGCATGGGCGGGACTTGGCCCAGGTTTTCAGAGTTGCCGCTCCGCATTCTGTTCCTGCGGCGCTTCCGCGGCCGGAGGCGGGCTCAGGCGCAGCGCGCGCGCCACTTCCTGCTGCGCTTGCTGCGCCAGCGCGAAGCGGGTGTCCAGCCCGTTTTCCCAGGCTTTCAGCGGTTGGCCGTAGCTGACCTCCACCTCCATTGCCGGCATCGCCAGCACTTTGCGCACGCTTTGCAGAAAGGTCAGTTCGCCGATGAAGGCCGGCACCAGCGTTTGCTCGCCATCGGCGTCGTAATAGCGCAGGCCCACCGGCTGCACGGTGCCGCGCGACAGCAAGGCGGCTTCGAACAGCGAGGCCTTGAACGGCAGCAGGTTCAGGCCGTCCGAGGTGGTGGACTCGGGGAACACCGCCATGCAGGCGCCGTTTTCCATCGCGTGGGCCAGCGCCTTGTAAACGCGGCTGGCGTCCTTGCGCTTGCTGCGGTCGATGAACAGGGTGCCGCCCAAATGCGCCAGCCAGCCCAGCACCGGCCAGGAGCGGAGTTCGCGCTTGGCGACGAAGCGGGACACCGTGCAGCTATTGAGCACGAAGATGTCCAGCCAGGAAATGTGGTTGGCCACCAGCAGGGTGTTGGGCGGGTAAAAGCCGGGATTGACGCCCTGGATCCGCACGCTGATGCCCAGAATCTTCAGCGCGTGAGCGGCCCAGCGCCGGGTGACGACGGCGCGCTCGGCGTGGGCCAGCCGGGAATAACGGGTGACCAGGATGAAGACACCGATGGCCAGGTGGCCGAACAGGCGCGCGACGCGTGCTATCCGGGTGAGCAAAGAGGTTGTGGCGATTGACTTCAAGATGCTTCGAGGCTCGGTGCGCAAGGTTGAGGCCGTAACTCTAGCATGGCTGGCACAGCGGACAATAGTAGGAACTGCGCTGGCCCTGGCGCAAATGCCGGATCGGCGTGCCGCATTGCCGGCATGCTTCATCCTGGCGGCCGTACACCATATAGCTTTGTTGAAAGTAGCCGGGCTTGCCGTCGCTGTGCACGAAGTCGCGCAGCGTGCTGCCGCCGGCCTGGATGGCGCGGCTCAGCACGCTGCGGATTTCCTCGGCCAGCCGGCGGTATTCGCCGTCGCGCACCGCGTTGGCGGCGCGGGCGGGATGGATGCCGGCGTGGAACAAGGCTTCGTTGGCGTAGATATTGCCGACGCCCACCACCACGTGATTGTCCATCAGCATCAGCTTGACCGCGCTGCCGCGGCGTTGCGAGGCCCGGATCAGCGTGTCGCCGTCAAAGCCGTTGGACAGCGGCTCGGGTCCAAGCGCTTGCAGCAGGGGGTGGTGTTCGATGGCGCCGACATGCCACAGCACCGCGCCGAAGCGGCGCGGATCGCGGTAACGCAGCACATTGGGGCCCAGCAGCAGGTCGACGTGGTCGTGCTTTTCCGGCGGCGTGTCCGCCGGCAGGAAGCGCAGGCTGCCGGACATGCCCAGGTGAATGATCAGGGTGCCGGCGTCGGTGCCCAGCAGCAGATATTTGGCGCGGCGCTCCACCGAGCGTATCGTCAGGCCGCGCAAGGCGGCGTGCAGTTCCGGCGGCACCGGCCAGCGCAATCCGGCTTGGCGGACCACGGCGCCGTCCAGTTTGGCGTTCAAGAGGTGGGGCAGAATCCCGCGGCGGGTGGTTTCGACTTCTGGCAGTTCAGGCATGGGTAGAATGGCGCGAAGATAAAAACAGGTCATGCTATTCTACGCATTCAACAGGTTTATAAGCAGGTCTCTGACTCCATGCGAATGCAACGGCTGAAAAAAACACTCCCTTTGCTGATGGTCGCGCTGCTGTCGGCATGCGCCAATTTCAAGCACCCGGGCGCGGCGAAGGCGGTCGACGCCGGCAAACCGGCCGGCGACGAGGCCGCGATAACGCAGAAAGAAGACGAAACCCTATTGCCCAAGGCGGAGCTGACGCCGGAAATCCTTTATGGCGTGGTGGCGGGCGAAATCGCCGCCCAGCGCGGCTCGGTGGGCGCTTCCGCCGTGACCTATCTGGAGCTGGCGCGGCAGACGCGAGATCCGCGGCTGGCGCAGCGCGCGGCTGAATTCTCGATGTTCGCCGGCTTGCTGAAGGAAACCTCGGAAGCCTTGACCCTGTGGATGGAGCTGGCGCCGGATTCGGTGCCGGCGAGAGAACAGCTGTTCATCACCCTGCTGCGCGCCGGCAAGCTGGCGGAAAGCAAGCCGCTGATCGAGGCGCTGCTGCAGAAAGAGCCGGAGCGCGCGCCGGCCATCTTCGTTCAGCTGGCGCGGCTGACCTCGCGCCAGAGCGACAAACAAGCCGCTTACGAGCTGGTCAAGCAGTTCGCCGCCCGTTATCCGGACCTGGCCGAGGCGCGCTTCGCGCTGCTGGCCGTGGCCGCCGAAGCCGGCGACCAGGCCACGATGAACCGCGAGTTCGACCGGCTGGCGCAGATCGCGCCGGCCTGGGACTTGCCGGTGGCCTGGCAAGTGGATCGGCTGCGCCGCGAGCAGCTGGATCAGGCTATCGATTTTCTGCAGCGCGAACTGGCGCGGCGGCCTAACGCCGGCCTGGAGCTGAAGCTGGCCAAGCCGCGGCTGCTGGTGGGCGCCAAGCGCTTCGCCGAGGCGAGACAGGCTTTCGATCAGCTCTTGCCCGGCAATCCCAACAATCCCGACCTGCTCTACGCGTCCGGCCTGATGGCTTACCAGATGCGCGATCTGCCCGCCGCGGAGCGGCATCTGCGCCAGGCGCTGGCGGCAGGGCATCCCGAGGCCAATTTCATTCGCTACACCCTGGGGCAGATCGCCGAGGAGCGCCAGGACGTCGGCGCGGCCAAGGGCTGGTACGAGATGGTGGGCGCCGGGCCGCAATTCCTGCCGGCGCAAGGCCGGCTGGCGGTGATGGAGGCCGGCGACGGCAAGCTGGACCTGGCCCTGGCGCGTCTGGCGCCCTTGGGCGGCAACGACCAGGAGAAAATCACCCTGGCCCTGCTGCAGTCCCAGCTGGCGCGTGAAGCCAAGCAGCCGGGCAAGGCCCACGATTTGCTGAGCAAGGCGCTGCTGCGCATGCCCAAGGCGCCTGAGCTGCTGTACGAGCGGGCGCTGGTGTCGGACACCCTGGGCAATGTCGGCAACGCCGAGCGCGATCTCAAGCAAGTGCTGAAGGAAAAGCCGGGCGACGCCCAAGCGCTGAACGCGCTGGGCTATACCCTGACCAATCGCACCAGCCGTCATCAGGAAGCGCTGGGCTATATCGAGAAGGCGCTGAAGAGCGAGCCGGACAATCCCACCATCCTGGACAGCCTGGGCTGGGCGCAGTACAAGCTGGGCCGCCTGGACGCGGCCTTGAAGACGCTGCAGAAGGCCTACGCGCTGTTGCCGGACCCGGAGCTGGCCGCCCATCTGGGCGAAGTGCTGTGGAAGCTGGGCAAGAAGGACGAGGCGCTGACGGTGTGGAACAAGGCCTTGGAGGCGAGCCCAGATCATGACGTGCTGCGCGAGACCATGCGCCGCCTGGGAGCGCATTGATGAGGTGGGGCGGTCTGATTCTGGCCTTGTCTCTGGCGGCGACCGGCTGCGCGACGCGCGAGGCGGTGTTCATGCCCTCCGCGACGCAGTCCGCGGACCAGCCCTTCGCGGTCAGCGGGCGTTTGTCGGTCAATCTGGACGGCAAGGGGCATGTCGCCAACTTCGATTGGCGGCATCAGCCCGAGCGCGACCAACTGGCGATCAACTCGCCGTTGGGCAATACCGTGGCCGAAGTGATCCGCGACGCCGGCGGCGTCACCCTGCTGGCGGACGGCAAGGCCTGGCAGGCGCCGGATGTGGAAAGCCTGACCGAGAAAACCCTGGGCTGGCCGCTGCCGCTGTCCGGCTTGGCCTGGTGGATCCGCGGCATGCCGGTGCCGGGCGAGGCGAGCGAGATCCGTCCCGACGGCGAGCTGTTGCAGCAGGGCTGGCGCATCCGCTTCGTGCGCGAAGCCGAGTCCGGCGAGCGCTATCCCAAGCGCGTGGACTTGGTCCGAGACGGATTGACGGTAAGAGTGGTGGCCCGCGATTGGCGCTGACGCGCATTGCTCCGCTCGTGTGATTTCAATGATTGCCATGGTGTTCTGTTGATGAGTTCCCCCGTATTCCAAGACTTTCCGGCTCCGGCCAAGCTCAACCTTTTATTGCACGTCGTCGGCAAACGCCCGGACGGCTATCATCTGCTGGAGACGGTGTTCCGTTTCATCGATTTCAACGACACGGTGTCGCTGGCCTTGCGCGACGACGGCCGCGTCGTGCTGGAAACGCCGATCGCCGGCATGGACTCGGAGCAGGATCTGACGGTGCGCGCGGCGCGGCTGTTGCAAGCCCATGCCGCTTGCCGGCAGGGGGTCGGCATCCGCCTGGACAAAAAGATACCGATGGGGGGCGGTCTGGGCGGCGGCAGCTCCGACGCCGCCACCGTTTTGCTGGCCCTTAACCGCATGTGGGGACTGAATCTGCCGCGGGCGGTGTTGCAGGAATTGGGTTTGAAGCTGGGAGCGGATGTTCCGGTGTTTATTTTCGGCCGCAGCGCGCTGGCCACCGGCGTGGGCGAAAAACTGAATGAAATCAAATTGAAGCCGGCATGGTATGTGGTAATTCATCCTCAGGTGCAGGTGCCCACCGGCAAAGTATTTCAAAATTTTTCGCAAGAGGTGTTGACAGAGGTAGGGGGCGTGGGCATAATGCGAATCCTCGAAACAACGCAGCAACGACGAAACGATCTGCAAAACGTTGTTTCGAATATGTACCCAGCGGTGAATGAAGTGCTGACCGAATTAAGAAAATATGGTTCGCCGCTGATGACTGGTTCCGGCTCCTGTGTGTTTCTGGAGTGCCAGTCTAAAGACGAAGCCGATAAAGTTTATCAGGCGGTGTCGATAAAATATAAGGGATTTTTAGCAAAAGGACTCGATGTCCATCCCTTGATCGACAACGCTGAATAAAGGTTACTGGGGAGTCGCCAAGTGGTAAGGCACCGGATTTTGATTCCGGCATTCGTAGGTTCGATCCCTACCTCCCCAGCCAAGACTTTCTCTCAATAAGAGAGAGCATGAAAAAAGCGTGTAAGAATCCCTTACACGCTTTTTCTTTATCTAGCTAAGGCACAAGAATCATGGCGGCATACGACAGTTTGATGGTATTCACCGGGACCGCGAACCCGGAACTGGCCCAAAACGTAGTCAAACATCTGGATATCTCGTTGGGACGCGCCGACGTCGGCAAGTTCAGCGACGGCGAAGTGGCGGTGGAGCTGCTGGAAAACGTCCGCGGACGCGACGTGTTCATTCTGCAGTCGACCTGTGCGCCGACCAATGACAATCTGATGGAAATCCTGACTATGGCCGACGCGCTGAAACGCGCTTCGGCCGGTCGTATTACCGCGGCGATCCCGTACTTCGGCTATGCGCGCCAGGACCGTCGTCCGCGTTCCGCCCGCGTGCCGATTTCCGCCAAGCTGGTGGCCAATATGCTGACCAGCGCCGGCATCGACCGCGTGCTGACCGTCGACCTGCACGCCGACCAGATTCAGGGTTTCTTCGACATCCCGGTGGACAACGTCTACGCGACGCCGGTGCTGTTGAAGGACATCCGCTCGCAGCGCATCGAAGACCTGATCGTGGTCAGCCCGGACGTGGGCGGCGTGGTCCGCGCCCGCGCGATGGCCAAGGCCTTGAACACCGATCTGGCCATCATCGACAAGCGCCGCCCCAAGGCCAATGTGGCCGAAGTGATGAACATCATCGGCGACGTGTCCGGCCGCACCTGCCTGATCGTCGACGACATGATCGACACCGCCAACACCCTGTGCAAGGCTGCCAGCGCTCTGAAAGAGCGCGGCGCCCAGCGCGTGCTGGCCTATGCGACTCACCCGATCTTCTCCGGTCAGGCGATCGATCGCATCAAGAATTCCGACATCGATATGGTGGTGGTGACCGACACCATCCCGTTGACCGCCGAGGCCAAAGCCTGCCCGAACATCCGGGTGGCCTCCATCGCCGGCCTGCTGGCCGAGACGCTGCGCCGGATCAACAACGAAGAATCGGTGTCCTACCTCTTCAATGAGGAACTGGTTGCGGCGGGCGCCTGCCTGCCGTGAACATCGGGCCCGCTGGTCGCGGCGGGCCGGGTGCTTTTAATCTGAAACTGGAGTTTTGCCATGTCTTTTGAATTTACCGCCAGCAAGCGTGAAGAGTCGGGTACGAGTGCGAGCCGCCGCCTGCGTCACGCCGGCCAGGTTCCGGCCGTTGTTTACGGCGCTTCCAAAGAAGCCGTATCCATCGTTCTGGACCACAACACCATGTACTACGCGCTGAAGAACGAAGCGTTCCACACTTCCGTTCTGGATCTGGTGATCGACGGCCAGAAAGAACAAGTTAAAGTGGCTGCGTTCCAAATGCACCCGTACAAACAGCAAGTGATGCACATCGACTTCGCTCGCGTGTAATCTAGCTGCCGTGCCGTCTGACGGTAACGGTTGAAAAGCTCGTTGCTAGCCGTCGGCCCGCAACGAGCTTTTTCATTTGGAACAAGAGAATATGTCCGGCATTCGCCTGATAGTGGGTTTGGGCAACCCCGGCCCCGAATACGAAAGAACGCGCCACAACGCCGGTTTCTGGCTGCTGGACGAGTTGTGCTGGCGCCATAAAGGCAGCTGGCGCACGGACGGCAAGTTCCACGGCGACGTGGCCCGCGTGGAGATAGAGGGGCAGGACGTCTGGCTGCTCAAGCCGATGACCTATATGAATCTGTCCGGGCAGGCGGTGTTGGCGCTGGCCCATTTTTACAAGATTCTGCCGGATCAGATTCTCGTCGTGCACGACGAGCTGGACCTGCCTCCGGGCGCGGCCCGCTTCAAGCAGGGCGGCGGCCACGGCGGCCACAATGGTTTGAAGGACATCGTCGCGCGGCTGAGTTCGCCGGCCTTCTGGCGCCTGCGACTGGGCATCGGCCATCCGGGCGACCGCAACGAGGTCGCCAATTTCGTGTTGAAGAAGCCGCGCGCCGAGGAGCAACAGGCGCTGGACGAGGCGATCGAACAGGCTTTGCGGCAGTTGCCGGCGGCCGTAGGCGGCAAGATGGCGGCGGCGATGAAGGAATTGCACACCGCGGCCAAATGAGCGGCTGGGCAAATCGCCGGCTAGCCGCTATGCTGCGGCAGAACAAGATTTTTCAAGAATTCGAAGGAATGCGGACATGAGTCTGAAATGCGGTATCGTCGGCCTGCCCAATGTGGGCAAGTCCACCCTGTTCAATGCGCTGACCAAGGCCGGCATCGAAGCCGCCAACTATCCGTTCTGCACCATCGAGCCCAATGTCGGCATCGTGGAAGTGCCGGATCAGCGGCTGGCCGAACTGGCCAAGATCATCAATCCGCAACGCATCCAGCCGGCCATCGTCGAATTCGTCGACATCGCCGGCCTGGTGGCGGGCGCCTCCAAGGGCGAGGGCCTGGGCAACCAGTTCCTGGCCAATATTCGCGAAACCGACGCCATCGTCAACGTGGTGCGCTGCTTCGAGGATGAGAACATCGTTCACGTCGCCGGCAAGGTGGATCCGATCGCCGACATCGAAACCATAGGCACCGAACTGGCGCTGGCCGATCTGTCCGCGGTGGAAAAGGCGATGACGCGCGAAGGCAAGAAAGCCAAGTCCGGCGACAAGGACGCACGCGCGCTGATCGCGGTGCTGGAAAAACTGGTGCCGCATCTGGACCAGGGCCTGCCGGCGCGTTCGCTGGAGCTGAGCCCGGAAGAGAAGGTCTTGATCAAGCCGCTGTGCCTGCTGACGATCAAGCCGGCGATGTACGTGGCCAACGTGGCCGAAGACGGCTTCAGCAACAACCCGCTGCTGGAGCGGGTGCAAGAGCTGGCCGACAAAGAGGGCGCGCCGGTGGTGGCGCTGTGCGCGGCGATCGAATCCGAAATCGCCGAACTGGACGACGCCGACAAGGCCGAGTTCCTGGAAACGCTGGGCCTGGAAGAGCCCGGCCTGGATCGCCTGATCCGCGCCGGCTACAAACTGCTGGGCCTGCAGACCTACTTCACCGCGGGCGTCAAGGAAGTGCGGGCCTGGACTATACACATCGGCGACACCGCGCCGCAGGCGGCCGGGGTGATCCACACCGACTTCGAGCGCGGCTTCATCCGCGCGCAGACCATCGCCTATACTGATTTCATCGCGCTGGGCGGCGAAGCCAAGGCCAAGGAGGCCGGCAAGATGCGCGCCGAAGGCAAGGAGTATGTGGTGCAGGACGGCGATGTGATGAACTTCTTATTTAATGTGTGATCTTAACGGATCGAAAATAAAGGCATGCAGCTCTGGCTCATGCCTTTTTTTTGGAAGTAAACTGGAACGCGGCAATGTGATGCCGGCTGGATGTTGATAAAAGGGAATACGTTTTGGAACGCCAAGCTGAAATTGTTGATGAGATTGGTTTGATTGATGTCGTTCGTTTTTGTAAGGAACAATGGCGGTTGATGGTGTTTCTGCCCATCATCGCTGCGTTGGCGGCAGTGGCCTTGGTTTTGAATATGCAGGACAGGTACGCGGCAACCTCCCTGCTCCTGGTGCCGGCGCCCTTAGGCCCTCAGGGCGGAGCCAGCGTGTTGAAGGACAATGCGATGCTGGGTGTGACTGCGGCTCATTTTGAGCTGGCCAAGCATTACGACGTGGAGGGAGCGGACAAGGCCAAGCTCAGCCTGTTGGACAACCTCAAAGTCACCGCCGGCAAAGACGGTTTGCTTGAGGTCTCGGTCACCGATGTGGACCCGGCATTTGCCGCCCAGCTCGCCAACTACCTGGTGGAGCAGACCCGGCAGCGGATTCTGGGCTTGCATGTGACGGAGCAGAGCAAGAAATACCTGGTAGTGCAGGAGCGGATCAAGGCGGTACAAGGCCAGGTGTCGGAGGCGAGACGGCAGCAGAAACAGTTGGGCAGCGTGGCGGAGGCCTTCTTGAACAGCGAGTCGGCGCGAGTGATCGAGAGTTTCGCGCGTCTGGAAGCGCAAATGAACGCCCAGCAAATGGAGGGGAATAGCCCGGTACAGTCGTCCTTATTGCAATTGCGCGCGGAATTGGAGCGCAGCAATCCATTGGTAAAGTCCATCTCCCCGCGGCAGTTGGCCACGATGCGAGATTTGTTCTTCTACCAGGCCACGCTGGAGGAACTGCAGAAACAGGCTTTGGTGGCCAAAGCCCTGATGTCGCAGGATGTGCAGGTGGTGTTGCCGGCGAGTCAGCCTCTGGAAAAGGCCGGACCCAAGCGCGCGGCGATGGTGTTGCTGGCCGGTCTGGGAGGGGTTGCCTTGGCGGTGTTGATTGGCTTGGGGCGCAAAGCTTGGGGCTCCATGCGTCAGCGCTTGCAAGTCGCCGTGTAAGGCGGGCTTGACTAAATGGCCGCGGTTCGCGGCCATTGTTCTATCTAGAACTTGGCAGCGGCCATGGCTGGTGATATTCTCGCTTTTTGTTATTTTGTTTTTCAAAATCACTAAAGGTTATATTGATATGCGCAAGCTGATGACGGTTCTTGTAATGGCGGGCCTGGCTGGCCAGGCGTTCGCGGCGGACTTGCTGGACACGGTCAAGCAGCGCGGCAGTCTGAAAATCGCTTTGGAAGGCACGTATCCGCCGTTCAATTTCAAGGACGCCAAACAGCAATTGACCGGCTTCGATGTCGAGATCGCCACCGAAATCGCCAAGCGCCTGAAAGTGAAGCCGGAGTTCACTACCGCGGAGTGGAGCGGCCTGCTGGCGGGCTTGCAGGCCGGCAAGTTCGACATCGTGGTCAACCAAGTGGGCGTGACCGACAAGCGCAAGGAAGTGTTCGACTTTTCCCAGCCCTACACTTACTCCAGCGCGCAGTTGATCGTACGCAAGAACGAGACCCGCGCCTTCAAGAGCCTGGCGGAACTGAAAGGCAAGAAGCTGGGCGTGGGTCAGGGCAGCAATTACGCCGATATGGCCAAGGCCGTGCCCGGCATCGAGGTGAAAACCTATCCCGGCGCGCCTGAGTATCTGCAGGACCTGGCCAGCGGCCGCGTGGACGCGGCGCTGAACGACAGCTTGCTGATCCCCTTCGCCATCAAGCAGGCCAAGCTGCCCTTGAAGGCCGGCGCGCCGGTGGGCGAGGTGGCGACGATGGCGATTCCGTTCGCCAAGAACAATCCGCAGTTCAAGGCGGCGATAGACAAGGCGCTGGGCGAGATGAAGGCCGACGGCAGCTTCAAAAAGATCTCGGTGAAATGGTTCGGCATCGATGTGTCGAAAGCGCCGGCGGCGGCCAAGAAATAAGCGGCCGTTCGGTTTCGAGTGGATAGGGCAAGACGCCCCTGCTTGCGCGGGGGCGTCGGTTTTTTGGAAAAACGTGAATGACTGACTGGATCGTCCTGTTCGAATCGGCGCTGCCGGTGTTGTTGCAAGGCGCGGGCTATACCTTGATGTTCGCGGTGGCCGCGATGGTGCTGGGACTGGCGCTGGGCTTTGTCGTGGCCTTGCTGCGCGTCGCAAGGGTGCCGCTGCTGGCTCAACTGGCCGCTTTCTATGTCAGCGCAATGCGCGGCACCCCGCTCTTGGTGCAGATTTTCGTCATTTATTACGGTTTGCCGGGCGCGGGCATCGAATTGGGACCGGTGACGGCGGGCATTCTGGCCTTGACGCTGAACGTGGCCGCCTACCTGTCGGAAAGCCTGCGCGGCGGCATCGCCGGCGTGCATCGCGGGCAGTGGGACGCCGGCCTGTCGCTGGGCTTGAGCTGGTGGCAGACCATGCGTCACATCATCGCCCCGCAGGCGCTGCGCTTGTCGGTGCCCAGCCTGTCCAATTCGCTGATCAGTCTGATCAAGGACACCTCGCTGGTCTCGGTGATCACCGTGACCGAGTTGATGTTGGCGACCAAGGAGGTGATCGCCCAGACCTTCCAGCCTCTGCCGCTGTATCTGGCGGCGGCGGCGATCTATTGGGTGTTGAGCGCCAGCTTCGAGCGGGTGCAGCGCTATGTGGAGCAGCGCTTGGAGCTGGCGCACAAGCGCTGAACGTGTCCAAAGAAAAAGCCCCGCGTTGCGGGGCTTTGTCGCATCGGGCTCAGGCCGGAGCGTAGAGATTTTCTATCATTGCGCGGCAGCGCTCGGCAATCACCTTGCGGCGCAGCTTCAGCGTGGGCGCCAATTCGCCGGCGTCGACGCACCAGGGCTTGTCGACCAGGGTGAATTTCTTGATGTGCTCCCAGTTGCCGAAGTAGCGGTTGAAGCGCTTGATTTCGCGGTCTATCAGCTCGACGATCTTGGGATGGCTGCTCATCTCGCTGTCGGTGGTGTAGGCGACGCCGTGTTCGGCGCACCATTCCTTCAGTTTTTCGAAAAGCGGGACAATCAACGCCGCCGCGTATTTCTGACCGTCGCCCACCACCATGATCTGGTCGATGAAGGCGGATTCCTTCAGCTTGTTCTCCAGCGCTTGCGGCGCGATGTATTTGCCGTTGCTGGTTTTGAACATTTCTTTCTTGCGGTCGGTGATGCGCAAGTAGCCGTGTTCCAGCACGCCGATGTCGCCGGTGTGCAGCCAGCCGTTGTTCAACGCTTCGGCGGTGAGCGCCGGCTCCTTGTAATACCCGAGCATCACATTGTCGCCGCGCACCAGGATTTCGCCGTCGTCGGCCAGGCGCACTTCCACGCCGGGCAGCGGCAGGCCCACGCTGCCGATGCGGGTGTCTCTGGCGTTGAACGGGTTGGCGGAGATCACCGGCGCGGATTCGGTCATGCCGTAGCCTTCCGCCACCGACACGCCGCAGGCCCAGAACAGCCGCGCCAGCCGCGGCTGCAGCGCGGCGGAGCCGACATTGATCCATTTGAGTTCGCCGCCCATCGCGGCGCGCCATTTGCGGTAGACCAGCTTGTCGGCCAGCGCGTGCTTGGCGGCCTCCAGCGGCGAGCGCCGCGCATTGGGGTCGAAGCGCTCGGCGCGCTCCACCGCCCACAGATACAGGCGACGCTTGAGGCCGCTGAATTCACGGGCCTTGCCCACCAGTTTGTCGTGGACTTTCTCCAGCACGCGCGGCACCGCGCTGAAGGTGTGCGGACGGATGTCGGCCAGCGCGGAGGACAGGCATTCCACGCTGGAGAAGTAAACGCCGGCGCTGCTGTACATATAGTAGAACACCCCGGCGCGCTCGAAGATGTGCGACAGCGGCAAAAAGCTCAGCGCGCGGCATTCGCCGTGCGGCAGGCGGGTGAACTCCGCGGTGGCGATCACGGTGCTGAGCACGTTGCGGTGCGACAGCATCACGCCTTTGGAGCGTCCGGTGGTGCCGGAGGTGTAAATGATGGTGTAAACGTCGTCCGGCTGGATCGCGTCGCGGCGGCCTTCCAGCTCGGCTTGCCGTTCCGGCTTGGCCAAGGCCAGGATCTCGGTCCAGGACGGGCAGCCTTCGATCTGGCTCAGGCCGTAGATCGGGCAGCTGAACTTGCCCAGCGCCTCATGCAATTTGCGTTGCAATGCGGCATTGCCGACGAAAGCGAGCTTGACCTCGGCATGAGTCAGGATATAGCGTGCATCATCAAGGGTCATTGTGGGGTAGAGCGGCACGCTGACGGCGCCGATTTGTTGCAGCGCCAGATCGGCGAGCACCCATTCGATGGAGTTGTCGGCGGCAATGGCGACCTTGTCGCCGCTGGCGATGCCCAATTCCAGCAGACCCAGGCTGAAGCGGTTGACGCTGTCCGCGACTTCCTCGGTGGACAGCCTGCGCCATTCCTTGCCGGCCTTGGCGGCGAGGCAGTCGGTGCGCGGGTGGCGTTCGAGTTGGCGGGGCAGGATGTCAAATACGCGTTCTAGCTTCATTCGTACAATTGTTTGAATGCGAAACGCTGCAAAATAGTCCTAAAGCGCGTGGATGTAAAGTCAAAGCTGCTAAGAATTTAGTCAAGATCAAGGGAGTAGTCGCCGTTTTAGCGGCGGTTTCCTTGAAGTTTTCGAAAAATGATGAAAGAGTCATGGCTGCGGCGCGCTAGGCGCTTGATTGCGGTCGGTTTGTCCGACAAAGCGGACAAGTAAATGATTTTTTGAGGAAAAGCCGTGAAATTTGCAACCAGATCCATTCATGTCGGCTATGACAACGCAGATCATGGCAAGGCGGTGATGCCGCCGGTGTACCAGACTTCGGTGTTCGAATACGGGCATGTCGGCGAATCCATGCCCTTTGTTTACGCCCGCACCGGCAATCCCACGCGGGCGGCGCTGGAAGCCTGCCTGGCCAGCCTGGAAAACGCCCGTCACGGCCTGGCCTTCGCCAGCGGCATGGCGGCCATAGACGCGGTGCTGCGCGGCTGCCTGAAGCCGGGCGACGAAGTGATTGCGGTGGCGGATCTTTACGGCGGCGCTTACCGCTTGTTGACCAAGGTGATGGAGCCGGCGGGCGTCAAGGTCGTTTTCGCGGATTTGAGCGACAGCCGGAAGCTGGAAACGCTGATCAGCGCGCGGACCAAGTTGTTGTGGCTGGAGTCGCCCACCAACCCGCTGTTGGGCATGGTGGACATCGCGGAGCTGGCCAAGACCGCGCACGCGCACGGCGTCCGGGTGGCGGTGGACAGCACTTTCGCCACGCCTTATCTGCAGAACCCGCTCGATTTGGGCGCCGACATCGTCGTGCATTCCGCCACCAAGTACTTGGCCGGCCACTCCGACGTTCTGCTGGGCCTGGTGGCGGTCAGCGACGACGCGCTGCACCGCGAGATCAAATTCATTCAGAACGCCGCCGGCGCGGTGCCGGGGCCGCAGGATTGCTTCCTGACCCTGCGCGGCATCAAAACCCTGCATTTGCGCATGGATCGGCATTGCGACAACGCGGAGCGGGTGGCGGATTATCTGCGGTCGCATCCCAAGGTGGAGCGGGTGTTCTTCCCGGGGCTGCCGGAGCATCCGGGGCATGATTTGGCCGGCCGTCAGATGCGCCGCTTCGGCGGCATCGTCAGCATCTGGCTGAAGGACGACAGCCGCGAGGCCGCCAGCCGGCTGGCCGAGCGCTTGCGTCTGTTCGCGCTGGCCGAGTCGCTGGGCGGAGTCGAGTCGCTGATCAATCACAGCTACACCATGTCGCATGGCGGCATGCCGCCGGAGCAGAAAGCGCAATTGGGCATACGCGAAGGCGGGGTAAGGCTGTCGATAGGCATTGAGGATATCGACGACATCCTGGCCGACCTGGAGCAGGCTCTGGCGGACTGATCTGGCTGGGCTGTCTTTCAACCGACGCCCGAGAGGGCGTAATCGAGGAAAAATATGGCTTCCGCTTTGTGCCGTCGCTGGCAGTTGCACACCCCTTTGATTCAGGCGCCGATGGCGGGCGGCGCCACCACCCCGGCCCTGGTGGCCGCGGTCAGCCAGGCCGGGGGCCTGGGCTTCCTGGCGGCGGCGCTGCTGCCGCCCGAACGCTTACTCAGCGAAGCCGCCGCGGTGCGGCGTCTCACCGACAAGCCCTTCGGCATCAATCTGTTCGTGCAGGACGATCCGGCTCCCAGCCGGGAGGTCTTGCAGCAGGCGCTGGAGTGGCTGGCGCCGCTGCACCGCGAGCTGGGCCTGCCGGCGCCGGCAATCCCGGAGCGCTTCTGCGAGCCGTTCGCGCGCCAGTTCGAAGCGCTGTTGGAAGCCAAGCCGGCGGTCGCGAGCTTCACCTTCGGCATCCTCAACCGCAATCAGCTCAAATTGTTGAAGCAGGCCAAGATAGACGTGATCGGCACCGCCACCAATATGGCGGAAGGGCTGGCCTGGGCCGAGCTGGGCGCGGACGCGATCTGCGCCCAGGGCCGGGAGGCCGGCGGCCATCGCGGCACCTTCATCGGCCGGCCGCAGGACAGCCTGCGGCCCACGTTGTCGCTGGTTTACGAGCTGGCGCAGAACCAGCCGCTGCCGGTGATCGCCGCCGGCGGCCTCATGCATGGACGCGACATCGCCGCCGCGATGCGCCACGGCGCCCAGGCGTGCCAGCTGGGCACCGCGTTTTTGCGTTGCCCGGAATCCGGCATTTCCGCCTTGTGGAAAAGCGAGCTGGCCAAGGCCGCGCCCGGCGGCACCCGTTTGACCCGAGCCTTTTCCGGCCGCCCCGCGCGCGGCCTGAACAACCGTTATATGGAGTTGATGGCCGACAAGGAAGAGCTGGTGCCCGCGTATCCGGTGATGAACGCCTTGACCGGGCCCTTGCGCGCCGCGGCGGCCAAGGCCGGGTTGCGCGACTTTTTGTCCTTGTGGGCGGGGGAGAACGTGGCCGCCGGCCGCGAGTTGCCGGCCGGGCAGCTGGTCGCCACGCTGCACGAGGAGTGGCTGGCCGCCTACCGTTGAGCGCCGCGGCGGCGCAGGCTTGAAGCCGGGGTCGATCTGGAGCACAATACTTGAGTAATTTACTTGGGTATTGGCGAGCAATGGATACAGCGATCGAAGAGAAATACACGGTTCAACCCATCTTGTGGCTGCGGCGCTGGGCGGACAATCTGCTCAGCTTCCGCTTGCGGCGGCCGGACGCCTATCGGTTTGAGCCGGGGCAGTTCGCGCGGCTGGGCTTGCCGCTGGGAGAACAGGGCGGCCAGGTGTGGCGGGCGTACTCGATGTGTTCCGCGGTGACCGACGAGTATCTGGAGTTTTATTCCATCGTGGTGCCGGACGGCCAGTTCAGTTCGCGCCTGGCGCGGCTGCAAGTGGGCGCGGAAGTGATGTTGGACAAGAAGGCGATGGGCTTCTTCCTGGCGGATCGGCTGCCGGCGGGCGAGGATTTGTGGCTGCTGGCCACCGGCACCGGCTTGGCGCCGTATTTGTCGATTCTGCAGGATCCGGGCCAGTGGCGGCGCTTCGAACGCATTGTGCTGGCGCATTGCGTGCGGCACGCAGCTGAGCTCAGCTATCAGGATGTCATCGCCGCTTTATGCGAGCATCCGCTGTGGGACGAGCACGGGCACAAGCTGCAATACCTGCCCATCGTGACGCGCGACGCTCCGGAGGGGGTGTTGAACGAGCGCATTCCGGCCTTGCTGGCCAATGGAGGCCTGGAGCGGGCGGCGGGGCTAGCGATGTCGCCGGAGCACTCGCGCTTCATGATCTGCGGCAACCCGGCCATGGTGGAGGACACCCATAGGCAGCTGATGAAGATGGGCTACCGGATGAGCCGGCAAAGCGCGCCGGGCCATCTGGTATTGGAGAACGGCTGGTAGCCGTCGCAAGCCGGCCGGCCTACAAGGCCTTGCTCATGAACAGGCTGAGCGGGTCGGGCCGGTAGTCGCCGTACGGCGGACAGGGATCGAATCCGGCGCGCCGGTACAGGCCGATGGCTTCAGGCTGCGACACGCCGGTTTCCAGTTTCAGCGCGGACAGGCCGGCGGCGCGGGCTTCTTCCTCCAGGCGCGCCAGCAGCGCCTGAGCCACGCCCTTGCCGCGTTGGGACGTCGCCACGAACATGCGCTTGATTTCACCGTAATCCTCATGCGGCACCAGCGCGGCGCAGCCGACCGCCGCATGCTTGTCGTCGCGGGCGACGATGAAGCAAACCTGCTGGCGCTCCAGCTCCGCCGGGGCCATCAAGTGATTGCTTTCCGCAGGGTAGAGGGCGGCCTGGTATTCGTCCAGTTGTCGAATCAGTTCCAATACATCGCGTTGCCGCGGCGATTCCCGTTGCAGATGCATGGCGCTATTACTTGTTGGCGTTGGCGAGCAGGGCGCCGAACAGCAGAAAAGTTATGCCGCCGGCCTTGTTCACCCACTTGCCGCCGCGTTCGCTGGCCAGCCAGCGCCGCGCGCGTTGCGCGGTCAGCGCGTACACGGTGTGGATCAGGATGATCAGGCTGCTGAAGGTGCCGACCAGCAGCAGGAACTGCGGCGCGTAAGCGCCCTGGGTGTCGATAAACTGGGGGAAGATGGACAGAAAGAAGAAAATGGATTTGGGATTGGTCAGTTGCACCGCCATGCCTTCCCCAAAGCGCCGGGCAAAGCCGCGCGGCTGGGTTTGGATCTCATCGAAGCGGAAAGCCGGCGCGCGCAGCAGCTTGACGCCCAGGTAGAACAGATAGGCGGCGCCTATCCACTTCATCACGGTGAAGGCCAGCGCCGAGGCGGCCAGCAGCAGGCCGAGGCTGGTGGCCGACACGCCGGCGACGATGAAGGAGCCGCAGGCGGTGCCGAGAATGCCGCCCATCGTGCCGCGCAGGCCGAAGCGCAGCGAATTGGTCAGGGTCATCAAAATGCCGGGGCCGGGACTGAGCACGGTGGCGGCGGCCATCAGCAGATAAAGCGGATAGTGTTGCATGAGGATTGTTCTGGTTGGGGGGGCGGGCCCTTAGTCTACGCAGGGTTCGCCATCGATGACAATGTTGTTGCGCGCGCGCCTGGGCCGCGCGGTTTGGGAGAACGAGCTATGACGGTACGCGTCGTGCAATTGGGCAGTCCGCGCCACCCGCAGGAGGGCACGCGCATCGGCACGGTGCGGCGGCCGCCGCGCGGGGTGCCCAAGGAGGCGTTTGCCAGCGGCGACTGGTACGACGTGTGGTTTCCCAACCTGGCGCCCAGCGCGGAACTGGTGAAACAGGCGCAGGCGGCGCAGAGTCCCGCCGAGTGGCAGGCGTTCGAGCGCGCGTATCGCGCCGAGATGAAGGCGCCGGCGCAAAGCCGCGAGCTGGATTTGCTGGCGGCGTTGTCGCACGGCAGCCACTTTTCCATCGGCTGTTATTGCCAGGACGAGACGCGCTGCCACCGTTCGGTGTTGAGAGCTTTGCTGGGAGAACGCGGCGCGGCGCTGGAGTGAGGCTTTGATTCCGCCGGGCAGGCTCGTATCATATCGGTTTGTATTTATCCGGAATGTCCGTCATGCCTGATTTGTCCACGCTATTGTTGTTCAGCCTCGCCTGCGTCGCGCTGGCGGCGACGCCGGGGCCGGACATGCTGTTGATCGCCAGCCGCAGCGCCAGCCAGGGACGCCGAGCCGGTTTCGCCACCTTGGCGGGCATCCAGATGGG
The DNA here is from genome assembly GCF_016937655.1 of Chromobacterium alkanivorans. Taxonomy (GTDB): domain Bacteria; phylum Pseudomonadota; class Gammaproteobacteria; order Burkholderiales; family Chromobacteriaceae; genus Chromobacterium; species Chromobacterium alkanivorans. The sequence continues at coordinate 555,395 of NZ_JAFHKL010000001.1, forward strand.
CACTTACTGCCATGCGCTGGCGGCGGCCTTCGGCCTGGCGCAGCTGTTCATGCACGCGCCGCTGGCCTACGATGCGGTGCGCATCGCCGGCGCCGCTTATCTGTTCTACCTGGCCTGGACGACGCTGCGTAGCCGCAGCGTGTTGAGCGTTCCCGGCGCGGCGGGCGCGCAGTCGATGCCGCGCATCGTGGCCCAGGGCCTGATCACCAATCTGCTCAATCCCAAGATGGCGCTCTTCGTGTTGGCCTTGTTTCCCCAGTTCGTGCATCCGGCCGCGGGGCCGGTCTCGTTGCAGATCATGGTGCTGGCGACCTTGCTGAACGCGATAGGCTTGCTGATCAACGGCGCGATCATCCTGGCGGCCAGCCGTTTCGGGCGCGCGCTTGGCGACAGGCTGGGAAGCAGCCGGCTGCCGCAATGGCTGCTGGCCTCGGTGTTTGGCGGCTTGGCTTTGCGCTTGGCGCTGGCGAGCAAGGACTGATAGCGCCTGTTCAACGCCTCATGCGCCGCGCTTGGCCCAGGGCAGGATCAGTTGGGCGATGACGCCGCCGTTGGCGGCGTTTTGCACGTGCAGCTTGCCGCCCTGGGCCCGCGCCAAGGTTTCGCAGAGCGGCAAGCCCAGGCCCATGCCGCGCGAGCGGGTGGTGAAGAAGGGCAGGAAAATCTTGGGCAGGATGGCGTCGGCAATGCCCGGGCCGTTGTCTATGACTTTGAAGCGGTAGTTGTGTCCGTCGCTTTCGCCGCTGATCACGATGCGGCCGCCTTGTTCCTGCAGCGCGTCGCAGGCGTTCTGCACCAGGTTGTGCAGGATCTGCTCCAGCGCGGTGCGCTCCGCGCGCGGCCATTCTTCCGGGCTTAAGTTATGCCACTCCAGCGTGATGTTCTGATTGGCCAGCTCGGCCTGGCGCAGGAACAGCAGGGAGTTCACCAGCGCGTCGGGATCCAGCGGGGTGGTTTCCGTGGCTTTGGGATGGGCCAGCAGACGGCTGAGCCGGCTGATCAGCGCCGCGGCGCGGCGCGCCTGCGCGCCGGTAGCCTGCAGCGTATCGCGCGCGGCTTCGCGTTGCGAGGGTTCGTCCAGCGTCCGTTCCAGCTGGCGGGTATTGGCGATGATGGCGGTCAGCGGCGGGTTGAGTTCCTGGGCCAGCCCGGCCATCATTTCATTCAGGGTATTGAGCCGGGCTTGAGCGGCCAGCCGGTCCTGCTGCTGCTGGCGCTGTTGCGAGGCGCGTTGGCGATGTCTGGCGTAGAGCGCGACGGCGACGGCGGCCAGCAGCGCGTTCCACAACAGGATTTCCATCCAAGGCAAGCTGTTCCAGCTCAAGGCGGTGCGGCTGGACAGGCGGAAGGGCTGACTGGCGCTGGGCAGCTTGCGATCCAGGCTCAAGTCCCAGTCATTGGCTTGTCCGCCGGCCTTGCGTTGCAGCAATTCGATGCGGTGGCCGCGCAATTGCAGCGAGATGTTTTCCAGAGGTTCGGGCAGTTCGGCCTGGACCAGCATGCGCAGCGGGTCGATCAGCAGCGCCCAGCCGTCTGGGCTTTGCAGCCAGTAGCGTTGTTGCGAGTCGAAGCCGAGAATGGTCTGGCCTTGTTGCTGGGCCTGCCACAGCAAGGCCAGAGGCGGGCGCAGGCCGCCGGGGTCGCCATGCCATTGCTGCTGCCGCCAGTAGCCGATGGCGCTCAACTGCGGCATGGCCGTTTGCAGGCGCTTGAGCATGTCGGCCGGCAAACGGCTTTGCTCCGAGGCGGCCAGCGTGGCCAGCACCGCGTCGTGTTGCGAGGCTTTCTGGCTCAGCAGGCGCAGGGTGATGAAGGATTCCTGGCGGAAGCGCTGCTCCAATTCGCCAAACTGGCGCCAGCCCAGCCATAGGCAGCCCGCCAGGCTGAGCAACAGCCAGGCGGTGAGGGCGTAGCGGCGATCCAATGACATCATGGCGGCGATTATCGCACGCCGCCGAGGGCGCGCCAGCCTGGTGTGTTAAGGATTATTGTGTAGAAAGTGTGCGGCGGGCGGAGCGCCGCCCGCCGTTCCTCATTTCACGCAGTCGACGCAGTAGACCTTGCGGCCGTCAAGCTCCGCCGCCACCAGCCCGTGCACATCGGTTTCAAAGCCGGGCAGCTCGCGGTTGAAGTCCTGGGCGAACCGCAGATAGTCGACGATGGTCTTGTTGAAACGCTCGCCGGGGATCAGCAGCGGGATGCCCGGCGGGTACGGCGTCAACAGCACCGCGGTGACGCGGCCTTCCAGCTGTTCCACCGGCACGCGCTCGATTTCGCGGTGGGCCATTTTGGCGAAGGCGTCGGCCGGGCGCATCGCCGGCTCCATTTCCGACAGATAGATCTCGGTGGTGATGCGGGCCACGTCGTGCTTGCTGTAGAGCTGGTGGATGCGCTGGCACAGATCGCGCAGGCCGACGCGCTCGTATTGCGGATATTTGGCGATGAACTCCGGCATCACCCGCCACATCGGCTGGTTCTTGTCGAAGTCGTCCTTGAACTGTTGCAACAGGGAGATCAGCGTGTTCCAGCGGCCCTTGGTGATGCCGATGGTGAACATGATGAAGAAGCTGTACAGCCCGGTCTTTTCCACCACCACGCCGTGTTCGGTCAGGTACTTGGTGACGATGGCGGCGGGAATGCCCATCTCTTCGAAACTGCCGTCCACATCCAGGCCCGGGGTCAGCACCGTGGCCTTGATCGGGTCCAGCATATTGAAGCCGTCCTCGATGCCGGCGAAACCGTGCCAGCGCTCGTCCGGACGCAACTGCCACTCGGCCGGGTCGCAGATGCCGTCGTCGGACAGGTCGTCCGGGCCCCAGACGCTGAACCACCAGTCGCGGCCGTATTCCTCGTCCACCTTGCGCATGGCGCGGCGGAAGTCCAGCGCCTCCACCAGCGACTCTTCCACCAGCGCCTGTCCGCCCGGCTGTTCCATCATCGCCGCGGCCACGTCGCAGCTGGCGATGATGGAATATTGCGGGCTGGTGGAGGTGTGCATCAGATAGGCCTCGTTGAACCAGGCGGTATCCAGCTGACGCTGCTCCGGGTCCTGCACCAGGATCTGCGAGGCCTGGCTGATGCCGGCCAGCAGCTTGTGGGTGGACTGGGTGGAGAAGATCAGGCTGTCCTTGCAGCGCGGCCGCCCTTCGCCGATGGCGTGGAAGTCGCCGTAGAAATCGTGGAAGCCGGCGTGGGGCAGCCAGGCTTCGTCAAAGTGCAGGGTGTCGACCTCGCCGTCCAGCAGATGCTTGATTTCCTCCACGTTGTAGAGAATGCCGTCGTAGGTGGACTGGGTCAGCGTCAGGATGCGCGGCTTGGCCTGCGGGTTCTTGGCCAGCGCTTCGCGGGCGAAGGGATTGGCCTGGATTTTCTTCTTGATGTTGTCGAGCTGGAATTCGGACTTCGGAATCGGGCCGATGATGCCGTAATGGTTGCGCGTCGGCATCAGGAACACCGGGATCGCGCCGGTCATCATGATGGCGTGCAGATTGGATTTGTGGCAGTTGCGGTCCACCAGCACGATGTCGCCGGCCGCCACGCAGCTGTGCCAGACGATCTTGTTGGAGGTGGAGGTGCCGTTGGTGACGAAGAACAGATGGTCAGCGTTGAAGATGCGCGCGGCGTTGCGCTCGGAGGCGGCGATGGGGCCGGTGTGGTCCAGCAACTGGCCCAGTTCGTCCACCGCGTTGCAGACGTCGGCGCGCAGCATGTTCTCGCCGAAGAACTGGTGGAACATCTGACCCACCGGGCTTTTCAGGAAGGCGACGCCGCCGGAGTGGCCGGGGCAGTGCCAGGAGTAGGAGCCGTCGTGGGCGTAGTCCACCAGCGCGCGGAAGAACGGCGGCGCCAGGCTGTCCAGATAGCTTTTGGCTTCGCGGATGATGTGGCGGGCGACGAACTCCGGCGTGTCCTCGTGCATGTGGATGAAGCCGTGCAACTCGCGCAGGATGTCGTTGGGGATGTGGCGCGCGGTGCGGGTTTCGCCGTACAGATAGACCGGGATGTCCGGATTGCGGCGACGGATTTCCGCGACGAAGCCGTAGAGCTTGCCCAGCGCTTCCTGCGCCGCGTCCTCGGTGTGGAATTCCTCGTCGTCTATCGACAGGATGAAGCCGGCGGCGCGGCTTTGCTGCTGGGCGAAGGAAGTCAGATCGCCGTAGCTGGTGTAGCCGATCACGCTCATGCCTTCCGCCTCCATGGCGGCGGCGAGTTCGCGGATGCCGGAACCGCTGGTGTTTTCCGAGCGGAAGTCCTCGTCGATGATCACGATGGGGAAATGAAAACGCATACCTGAGTCCTTAGTTGCTTTAACTCGGACACGCGCGGGGCGGGACGCGGGTTGGCCGCCGGTTCGCCGTAGGCGGGGCCGGAGCCGCGGGCACCTGTAACCCTTTGCGGTGTCACTCGGTGCGCGTTGGGGCGCAGTTCTGTACGCACGGGCAGACGCGGGGTCCGCCGCCGCCATGGAGGCTGGCCTTGAGGCGCGAATAAAAACAGGGCGCTTTGCGCCGCGGTCCGTAGTCGGCTCGCGCTGGAATCCGCGCGGGCTTCACGTCTGCCGGCCTGGAGAACATCCCAAGAAAGCGCGCATTTTAGACCTTTTGCTTGTCATGTTGTTGCGCAGCAAAAACTTTTCGGCGAAAAAAACGCCCGGCGGCGGCCAGGCGCGGTGCGGCGAAGCGGCCAGGGGAACGCAGCCCCTGGTCAACGGATTGTTTTTAATCGCATTTGTCCTGAGGCGCGCCATCTTGACCGCTTGCCGGCGCAGCCGGCGGCGGCTGTTGTTTTTTGCCACGTCGGGCCCAGTACAAGCCCAGGGCCTTGGCGACGATGGCGCCGCCGCTGAGCAGCAGCAGAAACAGCAAGGGCGCGGCCACCAGCCAGGGGAAGAAGGCGATCAGGCCGGCGAAGATCAGCAGGGCCATGCCTATGGTCAGGAAGGCGGACGCCTCGCTGGCGTCGACGTTGCGGGTGCCGCGCACCACCACGCCCAGCGCGTCCCCGATCCGCGCAGCTTGCCGCGCGGCGGCGCTGGCGCCGCTGATGGCGGCGGTGTGCGGCGGCAACAGCAGGCCGTGATAGTCCTTGGGACGCGGCTTGGTCAGCGTCGGGCGGCGGCGTTGACCGGCCAGAATCACTTCGGTGGCGTGGTCCAGATCCTGCAGGAATTGCTCGGCCAGCTTTTCCGCCAAGGCCTGGTCCTCCACCGCCACGTCCAGTTCGCGGTTGGCCAGCCAGCTGGACAGATTGAGATTGGTGGAGCCGATGCGCGCCCAGCGGCCGTCCGCCACCGCGGTCTTGGCGTGGATCATCGGGCCGTCCCATTCGAAGACGCGCACGCCGGCTTCCAGCAGCGGGCGATACTGGGTGCGCGACACGGTGGCGATCCAGCCGATGTCGCTGGAGCGCGGCACCAGCAAGCGGACGTCGACGCCGTCGCGCGCGGCCTGTTTCAGCGCGGTCAGATACATGCTGGTGCCCATGAAGTAGGCGTCGGTCAGCCACAGCGTGCGTCGGGCGAAGCAGGCGATCAGCAAATCCAGGCGCATCATTTGCGCGGTGGCGGGCGTGGTGGCGATCAGACGCGCCGCCACGGCGCCGCGGTTCTCCGCCGGCGGCGGGGTCAGCCATTCCTCGGGCAGCGGGCCGCCGCAGCTGGCCCAGCTGTCGGCGAAGGCGGCCAGCGCGTCGGCCGCCAGCGGTCCGCTGAATTTGACGCCGGTATCGCGCCAGGGCTCTTGGCCGCGTTCCGGCCGCCCTTCCCAACTGGAACTGATGCACAGGCCGGACACGAAGACGGTCTGGCGATCAATCACGATCAGCTTGCGATGGTTGCGGCCCAGCATGCTGAGGCCGGCGGTCAGCGACGGGGGGTTGTAGGCGCGCAATTCCGCTCCCGCGGCCTGCAAGGGCTTGAAAAAACTGCCCAGATGGGTTTTCCAGCTGCCCAGCCAGTCGTAAAGCACGCAAACCTTCACCCCGGCGCGCGCGCGCTCGGTCAGCAGGTCCCGCACCCGCAGGCCGAACGCGTCGTTGGCGAAGATATACATCTCTATGAATATCGACTCCCGGCTGTCGGCGATGGCTTGTTCCCAGGCCGGGAAATTCTCCGCGCTGTCGTAGAGCAATTCCAGGTGATTGCCGCCCACCAGCGGGGCGCCGGCGGAGCGGGAAAACGCCTGCTCGGCCAGGTGACGGATCAGCTCCTGATTGGCGGGGGAAGGGGACAGGATGGGCATTATGCTTGGCTATTGTTTGACAATATACTTGATTCGATTAAAAGAGCCATTTTGGATGTCCTTGACAAGGCGGCTTGACAGTCGTTTTATTGAACGTTCGCGTCACAAAATCACAATTAATCCGTCGTAAAAATACGATTTTTCGACATCGAAAAATTAAAAAACATGCTGTAACTTGATGATTTTTATCGTCTAATGCGGTGCACAAAAACCGGTTGCAGGGTCAAGCTCCTTGCCCTTAGAATCGAAACATTCGTTTCACATTATAAGCAGGACAAAGCTATGGACAGACAACGCTGGCTACAGGGCACCCTGTACCATCCGGACTTCGAACAGGATAGCTGCGGTTTTGGCTTGATCGCCCAGCTTGACGATAAACCCAGTCACTGGCTGGTGGATACCGCCATTTCCTCGCTGGCCAAACTGACTCATCGCGGCGCAGTGGCCGCCGACGGCAAATCCGGCGATGGCTGCGGCCTGCTGTTTCGCAAGCCGGACGGTTTTTTGCGCGAAGTCGCCGCTGAGGCCGGCTTGGCGCTGAAGCCAGTGTACGCCGCCGGTCTGGTGTTCCACCATCCCGATTCGGAACAGGGCGAGCGCAGCTTGCGCCGTCTGCGCGAGTTCCTGGAATCCCAGGGATTGGAGGTGGCCGGCTTTCGGCAGGTTCCCACCGACGACAGCGCCTGTGGGGAGGCGGCCTTGGCATCGCTTCCCGCCATGGTCCAGGTCTTTGTTAACTGTCCGTTCGGCATGGACGAATTAATGTTCCAGCGCCGTTTGTACATGGGTCGTCGCCAGGCTGAGAAAGCCAATAAGGCGGACGACCCGTTTTTTTATCTGCCGACCTTGTCGCCGCACACCCTGTCCTACAAAGGCTTGGTGACGCCGGAGAACCTGTCCAAGTTCTTTCTGGATTTGAACGATCCCCGCTTCGAGTCCAGCCTGGCTGTGTTCCATCAGCGCTTCTCCACCAATACCTGGCCGCAATGGAAGCTGGCGCAGCCTTTCCGTTTCCTCGCCCATAACGGCGAAATCAACACCGTGCAGGGCAACCGTCATTGGGCGCGCGCGCGCGAGCGCATCATGGCCTCTCCGCATCTGGACATGGACGCGGTGCGTCCCATCGTGCAGACCGACGGTTCCGACTCGATGTCGCTGGACAATATGCTGGAAGGCCTGCTGATGGGCGGCATTCCGCTGTTCCGCGCGCTGCGCCTGCTGGTGCCGCCGGCTTGGCAGAATGTGGACTCCACCGACAAGGACTTGCGCGCCTTCTACGAATTCAACTCCATGCATATGGAGCCCTGGGACGGCCCGGCCGGCATCGTGCTCACCGATGGCCGCTACGCCGCCTGCATGCTGGACCGCAACGGTCTCCGGCCGGCGCGCTGGGTGTTGACCCGGGACAATGTGCTGACCATCGCCTCCGAAGTGGGGGTGTGGGACTACCAGCCTGAAAACGTGGTGCGCAAGGGCAGGGTCAAGCCGGGTCAGCTGTTCGCCGCGGATCTGGCCACCGGCGAGCTGTTGCTGCCGGAGGAAATCGACGCTCAGCTCAAGAGCGCCAAGCCGTACCGGCAATGGATCAAGGACAGCGCCAAATACCTGGAGCTGTCGATCGAGGACGACGCCGGAGTCGAACCTTTGTCCAAGGACGAGCTGGCGCGCCTGCAGAAGTTGTTCAACATCAGCTTCGAGGAACGGGATCAGATCCTGCGCGTGCTGGCCGAGGACGGCCAGGAGGCGGTGGGTTCGATGGGGGACGATACGCCGATGGCGGTGCTGAGCCGGAAGGTGCGCTCGCCGTTTGATTATCTGCGCCAACAGTTCGCCCAAGTGACCAACCCGCCGATCGACCCCATCCGCGAAGCGGTGGTGATGTCGCTGAATACGGTGTTCGGACCCGAGCGCAATATGTTCGAGGAGAGCGCCGAGCACGCCAAGCGGCTGGAAGTGCGTTCGCCGGTGCTGTCGCACGAGAAATTCACCCGCGTCACCACGCGGCCGGAGCCCTATCTGAAGGCGACGACCTTTGATCTGTGCTACGACCCGGTCGAGACCGATCTGCGCCAGGCGATAGAGAGCCTGAGCCGGCATGTGGTCGAAGCTGTGGAGGAGGGCACTGTCATCGTCGTGCTGTCCGACCGCCACGTGACGGCGCAACGGCTGCCTATTCCTGCCTTGTTCGCCACTGGCGCGGTGCATCACGCGCTGATCGACAGCGGCCTGCGTTGCAAAACCAATATCGTGCTGGAAACCGGCACGGTGCGCGACGCGCACCAGATGGCCTGCATCATCGGCTACGGCGCCACCGCGGTCTACCCTTACCTGGCTTACCAAAGCATCATCGAGCTGGTGCAGAGCGGCGAGGTCAAACTCAAGCTCAACGAAGCCTTGCAGCACTATCGCAAGGGCATCAACAAGGGCCTGCTCAAAGTACTGTCCAAGATGGGCATCTCCACCATCGCCTCCTATCGCGGCGCGCAGCTGTTCGAAGCGGTGGGCATTCACGAAGAGGTGGTGGAGCTGTGCTTGAAGGGTACGGTGTCGCGGGTGTCGGGCGCGGGTTTCTCCGACTTCGAGGACGATCAGCGCAAGCTGGCGCGTTTCGCCTTCAACCCGATGCGGCCGATCTCCCAGGGCGGCTTGCTCAAGTACGTGCACGGCGAGGAATACCACGCCTATAACCCCGATGTGGTGACCCTGCTGCAAAAAGCGGTGCAGAACGACGATTACCAGGCCTATCAGCAATACGCCGAGGCGGTGAACCAGCGCCCGGTGGCGATGCTGCGCGACCTGATGCAGGTGCAGCCGCTGGGCGAGCCCATCTCCATCGACGAGGTGGAGCCGGTGGAAGCCATCCTCAAGCGCTTCGACTCCGCGGGCATGTCGCTGGGGGCCCTGTCGCCGGAGGCACACGAGGCGCTGGCGATAGCGATGAACCGTCTGGGCGGGCGCTCCAACTCCGGCGAGGGCGGCGAGGACGCCGCGCGCTACGGCACGGAGAAGATGTCCAAGATCAAGCAGGTGGCGTCGGGACGCTTCGGCGTCACGCCGCATTACCTGGTCAATGCCGAAGTGCTGCAGATCAAGGTGGCCCAGGGCGCCAAGCCGGGCGAGGGCGGCCAGCTGCCGGGCGACAAGGTGTCCGGCCTGATTGCGCGGCTGCGCCACGCCAAGGAAGGCATCAGCCTGATCTCGCCGCCGCCGCATCATGACATCTATTCGATCGAAGACCTGGCGCAGCTGATTTTCGACCTCAAGCAGGTCAATCCGTCCGCGCTGGTGTCGGTCAAGCTGGTGGCCGAGCCCGGCGTCGGCACCATCGCCGCCGGCGTGGCCAAGGCCTACGCCGATCTGATCACCATCTCCGGCTACGACGGCGGCACCGGCGCTTCGCCGCTGACCTCGGTCAAATACGCCGGCTCCCCTTGGGAACTGGGCCTGTCCGAAGCGCAGCAAGTGCTGCGCGCCAACGGCCTGCGCGGCCGGGTGCGGGTGCAGACCGACGGCGGCTTGAAGACCGGGCTGGATGTGGTCAAGGCGGCGATGATGGGAGCGGAAAGCTTCGGCTTCGGCACCGGGCCTATGGTGGCGCTGGGCTGCAAATACCTGCGCATCTGCCATTTGAACAACTGCGCCACCGGCGTAGCCACCCAGGAAATCAAGCTGCGCTCCAAGTACTTCACCGGCTTGCCGGAAATGGTGATGAACTATTTCCTGTTCATCGCGCGCGAAACCCGCGAGTGGATGGCCAAGCTGGGCGTGCGCAATATGGAGCAGTTGATCGGCCGGATGGACCTGCTGAGCCTGGCGGCCGGCGACACCGATAAGCAGCAGAAGCTCGACCTATCCCCCTTGTTGTCACAAGGCCGGGTGCCGGACAGCGAGCCGCGTTTCTGCGTCAGCGCCAGCAATCCCTCCTTCGACAAGGGCGAATTGGCGGAAGCCATTCTGCAGGACGCCTTGTCCGCCATCCACAATAAACAGATGCTGGAGCTGAGCTACCCAATCGAGAACACCCACCGCTCCATCGGCGCGCGCCTGTCCGGCGAGATCGCCCGCGTTCACGGCGCCGCGGGCTTGCCGTTCGGCTGTCTCAAGATCAAGTTCAGCGGCAGCGCCGGTCAAAGCTTCGGCGTGTGGAACGCGTCCGGCCTGCACCTGGAGTTGGAAGGCGACGCCAACGACTATGTGGGCAAGGGCATGGCCGGCGGCCGGGTGACCATCTACCCGCCCAAGAACGCCGGATACCGGGCGGGCGAGTCCATCATCATCGGCAACACCTGTTTGTACGGCGCCACCGGCGGACAACTGTTCGCCGCCGGCGTGGCGGGCGAGCGTTTCGGGGTGCGCAACTCCGGCGCGCTGGCCGTCATCGAAGGCGCGGGCGACCATTGCTGCGAATACATGACCGGCGGCAGCGTCATCGTGCTGGGCGAAACCGGCTACAACTTCGGCGCCGGCATGACCGGCGGCTTCGCCTTCGTCTACGACCCGAATGAGAAATTCGCCTATCGCTACAACAACGAGCTGATCGACATCCATCTGATCAACGGCGAGGCCATGGGCATGTATCGCGCCTATCTATTGGAAAAGATCGCCAAGCACGTTGAGTTGACCGGCTCCGAGACGGCCAAGGCGATGCTGGAGAACTTCGACGATTACGTCGACTACTTCTGGCTGGTCAAACCCAAGGCGGCCAAGCTAGACAGCCTGCTCAAGGACTAAGACGCGCAGGGCGGGGCGGCTCAGACGCCGTCCCGCCCACACCTCATTCAAAATCCGGCCGCCGGCGAGCGGCGGGTACAGCAAGACAGGAAACAACCATGAGCGATGTTTTCCAATTCATGAAGCTCTCGCGCAACCCCGGCGACAAGGTCGACGCCTCCGTGCGCAAGATCGAATTCAAAGAGATCTACCAGCCGCTGCACAGCGTGGACGCGGCGGAGCAGGCCGGCCGCTGCCTGTCCTGTGGCAACCCGTACTGCGAATGGGAGTGCCCGGTGCACAACTACATCCCCAACTGGCTGAAGCTGGTGGAGGAGGGGCGCTTGTTCGAGGCGGCGGAAATGTCGCACAAAACCAATAGCCTGCCGGAGATCTGCGGCAGGGTCTGCCCGCAGGATCGTTTGTGCGAAGGCGCTTGCACCTTGAACCAGGGAGGCTTCGGCGCGGTTTCCATCGGCAGCATCGAAAAATACATCACCGACGAGGCCTTCAAAGCCGGCTGGCGTCCGGACATGTCCAAGGTGGTGTGGACGGACAAGAAAGTCGCGGTGATCGGCGCCGGCCCGGCCGGCCTCGCCTGCGCCGACGTGCTGGTGCGCAATGGCGTCAAGGCTGTGGTGTTTGACCGTTACGAGGAGATCGGCGGCCTGCTGACTTTTGGCATCCCGGAATTCAAGCTTGAGAAAGATGTGGTGCGCCGCCGTAGGGAAATCTTGGAGGGCATGGGCGTGGAGTTTGTGCTGAATACGGAAGTGGGGAAAGACATCGCCTTCGACAAATTGCTGAGGACGCACGACGCCGTGTTCATGGGTATGGGAGCTTATCAATATATGAAGGGTGGTTTCACTGGTGAGGAGAGTCCCGGCGTATTGGAGGCTTTGCCCTACTTGATCAACAATGTGCGACAGACGCAAGGAACCCTGTCTAAGGGCGAAGCCGCAATCTCGATGAAGGGTAAGCGCGTATTGGTGCTGGGCGGGGGCGATACAGCGATGGATTGTATAAGGACGGCCGTTCGGCAAGGTGCGGTGAATGTCAAATGCGTATACAGGCGTGGCGAGGCGAGCATGCCTGGCTCAAAGAGAGAAGTCACAAATGCAAAAGAAGAAGGAGCTGATTTTCTATGGAATTATCAGCCGCTGGCGATTGAGCCGATGGTGAGCGGGAGCTTAGCTGTACGACTCGCGCAGACTCAGCACCTCCCTGTAGGCAAGAGAGGGCGCGGCACTGTAGAGCTTGTGCCGGGAAGTGAGATGGTCATAGAATGTGACCGCGTTATCATTGCGTTTGGCTTTATGCCACAGAAGCAATCATGGTATGAGACGGCAGGCATAATGACTGATGAGGCTGCGCGAGTGAAAACAAGCTTAAAACCAACCTTTCAGCATCAAACTTCCCATAGCAAGATTTTTGCAGCAGGCGATATGGTGACAGGTTCGGATTTGGTTGTGACAGCAGTGTTCGGAGGTCGACAAGCTGCGTTAGAAATAGTTGACTATCTTGCTGGTATGGATTCATCCGCTAGCTAAGGTAATTGCGTTAAGCGAAAATTAAACTGGGTGGTCAAAAAGGGCGTGAAGTCATTTGTGGCATTAGTCATTAATTGCTTCGCGCCTATTTGCAATATATGCTGCTTTTTTAAAGATTTTCATGAGGTTTGGGTTCGGGCTTCAATTTATAAGTTGGCGGCGCACATAAGGTGTTATGTGGCTTATGTGGGCTTGTGATGCAAATCAATATCAAATCAACAAAATTGTGAATGAAACAGGTGTCATTGATTATGAAAACTGATAATCTTAAGCTGGCAGTTGTTGGGCTTGGTTATGTCGGTCTTCCTTTGGCCGTAGAATTTGGTCGAAAAAGAGCGGTTGTTGGGTTTGATATAAAAGAAGAGCGGATTAAAGAGCTAAAAGAAGGCGTGGATTCAACTTTGGAAACATCTAAAGAAGAAATTCATGCCGCCTCCTTTTTGAAGTTTACAAGCGATCTGGGTGATATCGCTGATTGCAATTGCTATATTGTTACAGTCCCGACCCCGATAGATAAATATAACATTCCAGATTTGTCCCCTTTGATCAGCGCTAGTAAAAGCGTTGGGAAATTGCTAAAGAAGGGCGATATCGTAATTTATGAGTCGACTGTTTATCCAGGGGCAACGGAAGAGGATTGCGTTCCTGTACTGGAGCATGAGTCGGGCTTGACCTTTAATGTAGATTTTTATTGTGGATATAGCCCGGAGCGGATTAACCCTGGTGATAAACAACACCGAGTTACAACTATCAAAAAAGTGACATCCGGCTCAACTGTTGAAATCTCTGAAGTTGTAGATCAACTCTACAACGAGATTATCGTTGCAGGAACACATAAAGCCTCAAGTATAAAAATTGCAGAGGCGGCCAAGGTTATTGAAAACACCCAGCGTGACCTGAACATCGCACTCATTAATGAGCTCGCCATCATCTTTAATAAGATGGGCATTGATACTGAGGAAGTTTTGAACGCGGCAGGTAGCAAGTGGAATTTTCTGCCATTCAGGCCTGGTCTCGTAGGCGGGCATTGTATCGGTGTTGATCCTTATTATTTGACACATAAAGCTCAAGCCATTGGCTATCACCCAGAAATTATCTTGGCAGGTCGCCGCCTGAACGACAATATGGCGGAATATGTCGCTGGTCAATTGATAAAGCAAATGGCTATGAAAGATATCTCGGCGTCAAAAGCCAAGGTTTTGATTTTAGGTCTTGCCTTTAAAGAGAACTGTCCAGATCTGCGTAACACCAAGATCATTGATGTCGTTTCTGTGTTAAAAGAGTATAACTGTACTGTGGATGTATATGATCCATGGGTTAGTTCAGTAGAGGCTGCTCATGAATATGGTATTTCAGTTTTGGAAGAGATAAACGATACGGATTACGATGCTGTCATCGTGGCTGTTGCGCATAATGAATTTAGAAGCATGGGAGTCAAAAAGATTCGTTCTTTTGTTAAACAAAAGAGCGTGATTTATGATTTAAAATATGTTTTAAATGCAACTGATTCGGATTTGAGGCTGTAATATGAGGTATTTTCAACAGCTAAGAAGTAAAATTTCGAAAACCGAAAAGGTCTGGCTGATTACAGGTGTTGCTGGCTTTATTGGTAGTAATCTTCTAGAAGAGCTACTGATATTAAATCAGAAGGTGATTGGTCTAGATAATTTCAGTACCGGCAATATGCGCAATTTGGAAGAAGTCCAGCGTGGGGTAACGGCAGGGCAGTGGAGTAATTTTAGATTTATCGAAGGAGATATACGAGATTACTCGACTTGTGAGGGGGTATGTAAAGGAGTGGATTATGTGCTCCACCAAGCAGCTCTTGGTTCCGTCCCCAGAAGTATTAATGATCCAATAACGACCAATCAAACTAATATTGATGGTTTTTTGAACATGCTACAAGCAGCAAAAAATGCCTGTGTAGAAAGTTTTACGTATGCGGCTAGCAGTAGCACATATGGAGATCATCCAGCTTTACCTAAAGTTGAAGACAATATTGGAAAACCGCTAAGCCCTTATGCGGTTACAAAGTTGGTGAATGAGCTGTATGCGGACGTATACTCAAAAGTATATAATTTTAAACCTATAGGGCTTCGTTATTTTAACGTATTTGGACGTAGACAAAACCCTGCAGGAGCTTATGCAGCTGTTATTCCGAAGTGGACGTCAGCAATGATTGCTGATTCCGATGTGCTCATAAATGGCGATGGTGAGACCAGCCGGGATTTTTGTTTTATAGAAAATGTTGTTCAAGCAAATTTACTAGCAGCGTTGGCGTCGGATAATGCAAAAGGCCAAGTATATAATGTGGCGTTTGGTGGTCGAACCAGCTTGAACCAGCTTTTCGATATGATTCGGTCTGAATTAAAAGAAAATGGAATAGTTTACTCTAAAGACGCATTGAAGCAAGATTTTCGAGCTGGTGATGTACGTCATTCTCAAGCTGATATTTCCAAGGCAGAGGGACTTCTCCATTACAAACCCATATTTTCGGTTGGAGATGGGATTAAGAAAACTATGCCATGGTATGTTGGCTACTTCCTAGAGAAAAAATAAAGCTGCAACGCACAGGGAAATAAAAGGTCTAAATTGATTTGTTAGAATTGTAATTCCATTTTAACTATTTCAATTTAGACCTTTTGTCTTGGTTGTGTTTGTTTTTGTTGGGCTAAATTTAATCTACCTTTATTAGCTTGCTAATATAGTGCCGTTCAACTGAATGAAGATAGTTTGTTGATTTGCTACATATGCTTAATAGGGGAGAAGCATATTTTTTGATGTGGAAGAAAGTCTCATGTGTGTTGCAGTCAGCTGCAGGTAGAAAGCATTAAGTGCTTGGCGAGTCTAAATGGAGATGATTCCACATCGTTTCATGGTCTGAGCTGAGGTGCAGTATGGAGGTTAGATTTGGGGGACGAGTCTACAATTGTACTGCACGTCGCTCTCTTTTAGAGATACTGGCTCATTCTTGGATAGCTTTATCTAAATAAGATGCTTATCTCTTTGGGTCTCTTTGTCTAAGTTTTGTGATTCTGCATCCCAAAAATCTAATATATAGTCTGCGGAATAAAATAGTACCCTTTTTCGAGGGCATATTGCAGTAGTTTTTATTGTCTCCCATTGTTGAACATTGTACAAAGGTTGATGATAAAGAGCGAAGCCGTTAGCATGGAAATGCAGGCTATTGATGTGAATATATAAGTAATTGCACTTCGGAGTAATGTTAGGCCATGAGAGGTATGTTCACAATTGCCATGGGAGATGTTATCTCGAAGTTGTTATTGGTCGTAATAAATTTAATGCTCATTCGCAACCTTAGTGTTACTAATTATGCGCACTTTACGATTTTAACAACGGTTTCTTTTCTTGGTTATCAAATGGTATGCGGGCCATTGGAGAGGCTTTATATTGCGGAGCATGCAAAATATAAAGAGCATCTGACGGCAATAAAAAATACATTGCTTTTATTGTGCCTGTTGTTGTCCAGCATTTGGTTGTGGAGAATTTCGACAGGTTTAGACGTTCTTCTTTGCTGCGTAAGCATTGTTATACTAACGCATCATCAGTATTTGAAGATTTTCTTCCAGAAGCATGAGAACTTCACATCATATAGCATGATGGAGATTTGTAAGAATTTTGGATGGCTTATTTTTGCAGCCATTCCCATCGTATTTAAAATTCAGGTAAATGAAGTCTACTATTTCGTTGTGCTCATTTTGTCAGCGATGTTAACAGTTCTTATTTTTGGGGGCTCGAGTCAACTATTTTTGTTGAAAGTGCCTAAAAAAGGAGCGAGGCTTTGCTCTGCGGCTGTCTTAAAAAAGGCAAATTTCGTTATTGGCTATACTTTGGCCGGTGCCGCAATTCCATATTACCCCGTTTTTGTGGCGGCATACACGGGAGAGCCTTACGTTACATCACTTTACGGCGCGGCGAGCAGATATTTGGCCATTCTAAATATGGCTGCTTTTGCATTTAATACAGCATTACTACCTCAATTGGCTAGTGTAAAAAACATCGGTGAATGCAGGAGTATCATCAAAGGACTTTCCAAGAAACTGCCTTTTTTTATTTTGTGCTACATGCTAGTAATAGTTATTGTTTATTTTGGTATACCTTTTGTTGATAAAGGTAAGTATTCAGAATTGCCAGTTATTTTTTTGCTGATGTCGATTGCTCCATTCTTGTCGCTAATTAGTTCACCATTTATAAATATTCTTTTGCTCAATAATGGATCGAGACTGATTTTTTTGACAATGCTATCAGCTTTGATTCTGAGCGTTGTTATAGTTCCATTGATGAGTAGTGTGTTGCCATTTCAATACATTCCTGCTGTAGGTTCTATCATCACTTATTTCTTGATTGCTTTCATATGCATTCTTGGTGCAGGCAATATTAAAGAGCTTACCCCTCTGATTAATCAGAAAATGAAAATGTAAGAGATGAAAATTCTACTTATTAATTATTTTTTCCCTCCGGCAATTGATGCACATGCATATAGATGGCATCAATTGATGAGGTATTGGTCTGAAAATGGGCATGAGGTGGATGTCATAACAAGTGGTGATTTTGAAGGTACAATTTTTGATGAGCCACATATTTTCTCTTCAATTGCCAGGTTAGGCAGAAAAAGAAGACAGCATAGTGCAGTATATGTTGAGAAAAAGCGAAGCCTACAAAGTAATATTAAGGGCTCTCTTTTAAAATTGTACCGAAAAATATACTGGCCAGATGCATTTTGGCATTGGATATTTCCATTAAGTGCTGAGTTATTTAAGAGACGCAAGGTGAAGTACGATCTTATCGTGTCTTATTATCCATGTTTATTGGCGCACTTGGGGGCGTCATATTTGTATTCGAAGCAGAAAAATGATAATGCCAGATGGATTGCAGACTATGGAGATCCATTTTCTACTTCTGACTCGATGCAGCCAAATAATTTCGCACTATATAAGAAAATTAATATTTATATTGAGAAGTTGATGCTGAATAGATGTTCTGCTGTCGTGTTTACTAATGAAACAACCGCTAGAGACTACGTGGGAGCAGAGGTATGTAACCGAGAAAAGGTCTCTGTTATTCCACACTTGGTGGATATTGACAGTTTTTATGTTGGAAGTGGACCTGGCTTACACGAGGAAACAAGTAAAAATAAAATAATTCGTCTTGTATATATAGGTGGCTTTCATAAAGGGATTAGGGAGCCAGATCAATTGTTTAGCCTGGTGAAGGTTGTTAACGAGCTTGGGTTAAAATTAGAATTAGATATCTATGGGCCAGCAAATGGATATGACTTCGGGAAGTATGACTTTAGCCATATAAACCATCGTGGGATTATTGCGAGAGAATTGGTTTCGACAGTTATAGAAACTGCAGATTTTTTGGTGAACGTGGATAATGTAAATTGTTCAATGACTCCAAGTAAGATTGTTGAGCTTATCGCTACAGGTAAGCCAATTATAAATATTGGGGCTCAAAATACCCCGCATAAACTGTTCTCAATGTATGAGGATGAGGGATATTGTTTTAATTACAATTATATGGAGAGTCATGAGAATGGCTATACGAAAATAATTGATTTTATTGGTAAAAACACGGGGCGTTATGCTTCTATTGATACGGTAAAGGCTATCCTTGAGGGGTATGATCTGCAAGATATAGCCTCTCAGTATGTAGCTGCAGTCGGCATGCATTGAGGAGTATGGGCAAAGTGATATTAATTTTTATTGCTCTAACAATACTACTTACCATTACTATAATGCTTCGGCGTTTTAAGTCGGCCGAAACTATGTTGCTGATCCCTTTTTGGGTGGGAGCTATTTTTTTACCTGCACTGAGCGACCTGCCATTCTTTCATATTGATGAGGGGCACTATATATTATGTGTGTTTTTGATTTTTGAATGGTTTGTGTTGACACTTCTTGGTTTAATATTTCCGAAAGTTTATCAAAGCAATCATTTGAATAGCCGTGTTTGGCAGAATGAAAATATTACGTACCGTTGGGTGATAGGGATTTTAATAGGTTTGTTTGCAATTTATATTGTAGGTATTTTGGGTAAGTTAATAAATGCGCCAAGTATCAGTGATTACTTTTTAGAGCAACGTTCGCTTGCGCATGCGGGAGAAGGGGTTGATGCTTCTAATCCACTGATATATAGATCAATCAATATTTCCATGGGTTTGGTTGTTGTTTTCTTTTGGTTTATAAGGTTTTATGAAGGTAGTGTAGCAAAATATAATAATAAAATATTATGGGCTTTATTGATATTCTCGGGTTTGGCCAGCTTGTTGGAGGGCAATAGGTCTACACTTATCGTTACTGTTGTTGCATTGGTCTCAAGTTCTTATTATTACAACCTCATAAATTCTAAGGTGCTATTGCGTGTCATAGCCATTTTTGTATCACTCTTTGTGGTCTCAATGCAGGTGCTGCGTTTGGATGGTGATTTCTCCATAGAGGGTATAAAAATTGCTCTTTCATGGTTCTTTATATACGCATTTGGATCGGTATATTCATTTTCTTTTTTCATTGCACAAAAGATAAATACTTATTGGTACGCTTTTGACATTGCGGCAAATAAATTTGGTTCTGATTTTTCAAAAATGGTTGGTGCAAAGGATTTCTTTATTATCGACTATACGAATATAGGAAGCCTTAGCACTAATGTATACAGTGGCTATGCTGTGTTGTATGATTACCTTGCTTGGTGGGGGCTGGCCTTTATATTTATCAAAGCACTTGTGTTTTATGTGCTTAAAATAATGTCGGGGCGTAGCTACTACTGGAGAGGGGCATTTTCTGTTGTTTTGGCAAGCTACCCATTAACTATTTATCATGAATTTTTTCTGACGACAATATATTACTGCATTAACATTGTGTACTTATATGTGCTGTACTGCGTAGTTTATTGTGTGGTAAGTGCGTGTAGAAAACTAACGCAAAAAAAACATAATATCTGAAAGGGAAAATGATGTGTGGAATAGCTGGTATTTTCTCTAGGAATCATCAGCCTTCATCGCTTGTGTGTGAGTTAAAAGAAATGCTGGATAAAATTTCTCACAGAGGCCCTGATGCTGAAAAAATCTGGTCTGATAATGATGTTAATTTGCATTTTGGCCATAGGCGGTTATCAATTTTTGATCTTAGTGATAGCGGCAGCCAGCCAATGATGTCGCAATGTTGTCGGTATGTCGTATCGTATAATGGTGAGATTTATAATTTTGAGGAGTTGAGAAAGGAATTAAATCAGATAAATGGATTCATGAATTGGCGGGGCGGTTCTGACACAGAGGTTCTGGTCGAGTGCCTTTCAAACTATGGCGTAATGGAAACAATCGCTAGGATAACTGGTATGTTTTCTATCGCGATATATGATAGGCAAGAAAAGTGTGTTTATTTAGTGCGTGATAGAATGGGGGAGAAGCCTTTATACTATGGCGTGATAAATGGAAGATTTGTTTTTGCTTCTGAACTTAAAGCCATTGCGCAGTGTTATGGCGAGTATCTCAATTTGGATTTAGACTCTACTTCGTCGTATATGAGTTTCGGTTATGTCGGTGGAGGTAGATCTATATATAAAGAAATAAAAAAACTCCCCCCCTCCAGTTATATAAAATTAAATCTGGAGTCTTCAGTATTATCCGAGGTTGAGAAATATTGGAATATAGCCCATTACTTTGAGAAAGAGGACCAACCCTCTAATGAGATTGGAGTGTCTCAGCTTATTGCAAAATTGGATGATGCATTAAATACTGTGATAAGAAGACAAGCAATGGCAGATGTTCCATTGGGGGCATTCTTATCTGGAGGTGTCGATTCAAGCTTGGTTTCTGCAATTATGCAATCGCAAAGCCATCAACCAATAAAAACTTTTACTATTGGATTTGATGAAGATACATATAATGAGGCACCTTATGCAAAGGCAGTTGCCGAGCATTTAGGGACTGACCATACAGAGTTATTTGTACGTGCTTCAGATGCTTTAAAATTAGTCGAAGAGTTACCCTCTATTTATGATGAGCCCTTTGCAGACTCTTCACAGATACCGACATTACTCGTTTCGAGAATGACCAAGCAGTATGTCACTGTTGCCTTATCGGGCGACGGCGGGGATGAGCTATTTAGTGGCTACCCAAGATATCAGCTATGTGAGAAATTATGGCAAAAGCTTTCAAAGACGCCATATTGGGTAAAGAGTAGCACGTCAGCAATATCAAGCTCTCTCTCTCCGTTGAATTGGGACAAACTATTAAAATTAGTACCCAGAAGTCTTCGTTCAGATTTCACAGGAAGAAGAATATATGGGATTTCTGATTTTAGTAAATCAGTTAGCCTCGAGGATCTCTACTTAAAATTAATGACAAGATGGAAGCATGAAGATCACCTTGTATTAGGTAGTCAGACTACAGGTAATTTTGTTGATGGTTTTCATCGAGATTTGTCGAACATAAACCAAATGAGGCTTTGGGACATACAAAACTATTTGCCTGATGACCTACTGGTTAAGGTTGATCGTGCATCAATGTGTGCAAGTCTAGAGATTCGGGCTCCTCTATTGGATCACAAGATTGCGGAGTTTGCGGTCTCTTTGCCTCGAGATATTTTATTAAAAAATGGCAATGGCAAGTGGATACTAAGGGCGCTACTAGACAAATATGTGCCGCGTGAGCTTATCGAGCGTCCCAAGAAAGGATTTGAAGTTCCATTGGCAAAATGGTTAAGAAGTGATTTAAAAAAATGGGCTGAAGAGATTTTGGATCCTATTCAAATAAAAAATGAGGGTATTTTTGATTACGCTAAGGTTAGGAAAGTTTGGGATCAACATCAAAGTGGGCATTACGATCGCTCCCTATATCTTTGGCATGTTTTGATGTTTCAAGCATGGCGTAATTTTAGTCGGTGATTGTAAAAATGAAAATTTTAATAAATGCGCTTTCTGCAAAGCTTGGCGGTGGTCAAACATATATTAAAAACTTATTGGACAACTTGCCTAATAGGGATGGTTTGACAATTTACATATATTGCCCAGATAACTTGCTATTGCCGGAAAGTGAGAACTTAAAAAAATTATCTACCTTTTGGCCTACCAATAATCCAATTTCTCGATTTATTTGGGAGCGCTTTGCTCTTCCATTGATTCTAAAAAAATACAAAATTGATATCTTATTTTGTCCTGGTGGTGTGGTAAGTACAAAGCCTCCTGTTGGATGTAAAGTTGTGACAATGTTTAGAAATATGATGCCATTTGATGATGAGCTCATTTCTACTATGGGGTGGGGGAGGGATAAATTAAGACTAGTCTTGCTAAAAAGGGCTATGTTGAATAGTATGAGCAAGGCTGATTTAACGATTTTCATTTCAAATTTTGCACGCACTCATATTGAAAAATATATTAAAATAAAAAATGCGGTAACTATACCGCATGGTATCAGTAAGGATTTTTTACTACAAAAATTGCCATTGGCTCGTCCTATAGAGGCTCCTCAGAAAAAATATATTCTTTATGTTTCAAGGTTTGAAATTTACAAACACCATCGAGAAGTTGTGGCAGCTTACGCAAGCTTGCCTCTAGAGCTGAGATCACAATACCCTTTGGTATTGGTTGGTGAGACCAATATGCCGGAGGCCTGCTTTATAAGAGAGTTGATAGCGCGTGAGAATTTACAAAATGATATCTTATTAATGGGCGGGGTGGATTATAAAAATGTCCCTGCCTGGAATCAAAATGCTCACGTTATACTGTTTGCATCTTCGTGTGAGAATTGCCCAAACATCTTATTAGAGTCATTGGCTTCAGGTCGGCCTGTTCTTTCGTCTAACGTAATGCCAATGCCGGAGTTTGGAGGGGATGGAATATTATACTTCTCCCCACACTCCCCTGATTCACTAAGGGTAAAGTTGGAAGAAATACTTACCAATAAAACTCTTTTAGAGAATTTATCTAAATCTTCTTATGAAAGAAGCAGTGTATATCGATGGTCCGGTACTGCGAAAAAAACTTGGGACAATGTATTTGATTTAGCTGAGATGAATTGAAGGAACTGAGATGAGAGAACACAATAAGCGTATCGTCATACTGGGCGTATCTGGCATGCTTGGGAATGCAGTATATCGGTTACTGTCTCAATCTGGAGTGTATGAGGTATTTGGAACGGTTCGATCGATGGGAGCCATTTCCGCTTTTTCAGATGAGCTCAAATTAAA
Organism: Chromobacterium alkanivorans; assembly: GCF_016937655.1. Lineage (GTDB taxonomy): Bacteria > Pseudomonadota > Gammaproteobacteria > Burkholderiales > Chromobacteriaceae > Chromobacterium > Chromobacterium alkanivorans. The sequence continues at coordinate 578,102 of NZ_JAFHKL010000001.1, forward strand.
TGTAACTCAAGGGGTCGATGTTGAAAACTTTGATCACCTTTTGTCAGTGCTGTCCTCTCATAAGCCAGATGTTGTCATAAATTGTATTGGTTTGGTTAAGCAATTAGCTGCTTCCAATAACCCTCTTGATGCATTGCCAATAAATGCTATTTTTCCACATAGATTAGCAAATATCTGCAGCGCAGTTGGAGCGAGACTGATACATCTGAGTACAGATTGTGTATTTTCTGGTAAAAAGGGAGATTATGTTGAGGCAGATTTCCCTGATGCCTATGACCTTTATGGCCGGAGTAAGCTGATTGGAGAGGTTGACTATCAGAATGCCATAACACTTCGTACCTCTATTATAGGTCATGAATTAAACGGGAATAGAAGTCTGATTGATTGGTTCTTGAGTCAGGAAGGTAGTATATTGGGTTATAAAAATGCTATCTTCTCTGGGCTTCCGACGGTTGAAATTGCGAGAATAATCCGAGATTTTGTTATCCCCAATAGAGAGTTGAGAGGGGTGTATCATGTTTCGGCTGAACCTATTAATAAATTTGATTTGCTGACCTTGGTTGCTAAAATTTATGGTAAAGAGATTGAAATCAAAGAAGATATATCTCTTTCTATCAATAGGTCATTGAACTCCATCAGGTTCCGAAATGCAACAGGCTTTGAACCATTGGAATGGCCTGAGATGATTGCACTGATGAAGAACTTTAATTAAGAGAGAAATGAAAATGAATAGTTTTAAAGGGAAGTCATTGTTAATTACTGGCGGTACTGGTTCGTTTGGAAACGCTGTCTTGCAGCGTTTTATTGACTCTGATATTTCAGAAATTCGTATTTTCAGCCGCGATGAAAAAAAACAAGATGACATGCGGAAAAAATATAACAATATTAAGCTTAAATTTTATCTCGGCGATGTAAGAGATTATCGTAGCATAGAGCAAGCTATGCGCGGCGTTCACTATGTATTTCATGCCGCGGCTTTGAAGCAAGTGCCTTCTTGTGAATTCCACCCCATGCAGGCTGTTTGGACTAATGTGTTGGGAACTGAGAATGTTTTGATGTCTGCTATCGCTGCAGGTGTCAAAAAGGTTGTTTGTCTGAGTACTGATAAAGCAGTATATCCAATAAATGCAATGGGTATCAGTAAAGCGATGATGGAAAAGGTTATGGTTGCAACCAGCCGGAATCTGGAAGGAACCGGTACAACCATTTGCGGCACGCGTTATGGTAATGTTATGGCATCGCGTGGCTCTGTTATTCCTTTATTCGTTGAGCAAGTACTAGCAGGAAAGCCGATTACAATCACGAATCCGGATATGACTCGATTTATGATGACATTAGCTGATGCGGTTGATCTCGTACTTTATGCATTTGAGAACGGGAGGAACGGTGATATTTTTGTTCAAAAAGCACCCGCTGCAACTGTTGAGACTTTAGCGCATGCGATATTGTCCCATATGAAGAAAGAGAATCACCCTGTGCACGTTATTGGAACACGGCACGGTGAAAAGCTATATGAAGTTCTGTTAAGTAGAGAAGAAATGGCGTGTGCGGAAGATATGGGTGAATATTTCCGTGTCCCTCCCGATGGTCGAGATTTGAACTATACAAAATTCGTAGAACAAGGTGATCAACGTTTGACTCGCACGAGTGTGGGTGAAGATTATAACTCACACAATACAGACCGGCTTGCAATTGATGGAATGAAAGAACTTTTGATAAAGTTGGATTTCATGCAGCGTATTGTGAGAGGTGAAGTAGCGGTAGCGGAGGAGTGAAAGTGAAAAAGCTGAAAGTTATGACGGTTGTTGGGACTAGACCCGAGATAATTCGTTTGTCGCGTGTAATGAAGAAGCTGGATGATTTTTGTGAACATGTTATTGTTCATACGGGACAGAATTATGACTATGAGTTGAATCAGATTTTTTTTGACGATCTTTGCATTAGAAAGCCTGATCATTTCCTGAATGCTGCCGGAGCGTCCTCTGCTGAGACAATTGGCATGATCATTGCCAAAATGGATGATGTCCTGGTCACGGAGAAGCCTGATTCATTGCTTGTTTTGGGCGATACCAATAGCTGCTTATCTGTAATTCCGGCTAAAAGAAGAAAAGTACCTATATTCCACATGGAGGCTGGTAATCGCTGTTTTGATTTGCGTGTCCCCGAAGAAATTAATAGACGAATTGTTGATCATACTTCAGATGTGAATTTGACATATAGCTCTATTGCCAGGGAGTGCCTACTGAAAGAGGGTTTGCCTGCCGACTTAGTCATCAAAACAGGTAGCCCAATGGCGGAGGTATTGTCATACTATCAAGAAGCTATTGATCGGTCTGACGTATTGGAACGCTTGGGGTTGAAGTTTGGTGAGTTTTTTGTTGTCAGTGCTCATCGCGAAGAGAATATTGACTCTGAAGTTAATTTCTCTAAGCTGATAAACATTTTGAATGAAATTGCTGAGCAATATAAACTACCTATCATTGTGTCAACGCATCCAAGAACTCAGAAAAAGCTTGATACTATTGGTGCTAAATTTAATAAAATGGTTAGACTGCTCAAACCATTAGGCTTTACTGATTATAATAAGCTTCAACTTTCAGCTCGAGCCGTATTGTCTGATAGTGGAACTATAAGCGAAGAATCTTCGATCCTGAACTTTCCTGCGTTAAATATAAGAGAGACTCAGGAGCGCCATGAGGCCTTTGAAGAGGGGGCTGTGATGATGGTGGGGGTGAATATCGATAGAGTTATGCAAGGCTTGTCTGTTCTTGAACAGCAGCCGCGTGGAGATGAACGATTGCTTATGCCTGTTTCAGACTATTCTACCAGGAATGTTTCTGACAAGGTTGTGCGCATTATTCATAGCTACACCGATTATGTGAATAGGGTAGTATGGAAGAAGTATTGAGGCAAGATTAATGCGGATTGTACTAATCGCGGATACTTTTCCACCCCATCGCACCTCTGGGGCGGTGCAACTTCGGGATTTGGCTCGAGAGTTCGTGCGTCAAGGACATAATTTGACGGTGCTTCTTCCGTCATCTGGCCAAAGGGAGCCTTGGCTGTTGGAGGATTTTGATGAGGTGCAGGTGCTACGTTTAAAAGCGCCACGTACGAAAGATGTTGGTTATGTCCGACGTACGTTGGGGGAGCTCTTCATGCCCTTTTCGATGTTATTACAGCTTCGAAAAAGCCCACTAGCTAATGAAGGGTGGGAGGGGGTTGTGTGGTATGCGCCATCTATTTTTCATGCTCCTTTGGCGAGAGCACTTAAAAATGCTAGTGGTTGTAAAGGCTACTTAATCATTCGTGATATCTTTCCTGATTGGGCGGTTGATATGGGGCTGATGAAGCGGGGGTTGCCTTATCTGTTTTTTGATATGGTGGCACGCTATCAGTATTCTGTAGCTGATATTATTGGTGTTCAGACCCCTGGTAATCGAAATTACTTTGATTGTTGGCAACAGCAGCCTGGTCGTCAATTAGAAATTCTACAGAACTGGCTTGATACTCCTGCTGCAGCACCATGTTCGATACAAGTCAACGAAACCTATTTGAAAGGGCGCAAGATTTTTGTCTATGCTGGAAACATGGGGGTGGCCCAAGGCATGGATATTTTGCTTGATTTGGCTGATAAAATGTATCGTAGATCAGATGTTGGTTTTTTATTTGTTGGCCGCGGTAGTGAGGTGAGTAGGCTAAGAGCTGCAGCTCAAAAACGGCAGCTTGATAATGTTATGTTTTTTGAAGAAATTCATCCTGATGAAATTCCTGGGCTTTATGCTCAGTGTAGTGCGGGTATTGTTGTTTTGGACCCTCGTCATAAGTCTCATAATATTCCTGGGAAATTTTTAACTTACATGCAAAGTGGCTTGCCTGTATTGGCAAGTGTTAATCGAGGTAATGACCTTGCCCAATTGATCCGTGATGAGCGGGTCGGGCAAGTCTGTGAAAGTAACCGAGTTGATGAGCTACTATTTCTTGCGGAGGAGTTGCTGACTCAGCTTGAAGGTAATACTGCAGCCTTTTCGGTGCGTTGTAAGGGTCTTTTTGAGCGTGAATTTTCTGTAAAAAAAGCCGTGGGGCAGATTGTGGCCGCGCTATCTTCTTGATTTCTTGCTGATAGTGTGTTGTAGGAATGTTTTGTATGGGTCTGATTTTTAATGTGAATTTACGAGCAAAGAGTTTTAACATGATTAGACCTGGTGGGAGTGGTGTATGTGTAGTAGATTGCGGTGATAAAATATTGGATTTCAATGTATCCCTCGAATTTTAAAGCATCCTTGTAACTCTTTGCTTGGGGTTTTATCTTCGATAATCTTATGCTTTACCTTTGTTGGAAAACATCGAAGGGTGTATATAAATGCTGGTAATTCTATTGGCGGCTACATTTTTCTCCTTGCTTGTTGGAATGTGTTTGATTCATTTTGCACATTTGCACGAACATTTTTCGGCTGATTACGAACTGAGCGGAGTGCAAAAGTTTCATGCTCAGCCTGTGCCACGTATTGGAGGGGTGCCGATTGCTGCTGGGTTAGTGGCGGGAAGTTGTATGTTGGCGTGGCTATTAAAGGATGCTTCAGTTTTGATGCTCTTGGCGGTGGCACTTCCTGCTTTTGCCGCAGGGATTTTTGAAGATGTCACAAAAAAAGTGGGGCCATTGCCTAGGTTGCTGGCAACCTTTCTTGCGGCCGCGCTAGGGTATTATATTCTTGGTGCAAGTTTACAGCGCTTGGATATTCCCTTGCTTGATGGTTTTTTAGTACGTTTTTGGATTTTTTCATTGCTTTTAACGATAGTTGCCGTGGGAGGGGTCGCTCACGCAGTGAATATTATTGATGGGTACAATGGGTTGTCTGGCGTTGTGTCAATCTTCATTTTCCTTGCTATGGCGTATGTGGCATTTAAAGTGCAGGATACTATGCTGGTTGGCATCTGTTTTGCTATGGTCGGCGCTATCGCTGGGTTTTTGTTTTGGAACTTTCCCCGGGGGTTGATGTTTGCAGGGGATGGCGGTGCTTATTTGGTTGGTTTTATGATCGCAGAAGTCGCTGTATTATTGGTTGCACGCCACTCTCAAGTCTCTCCTTGGTTTCCATTGCTGTGTGTGATTTACCCAGTATTTGAAACCTTATTTTCAATCTATAGGCGTAAGTTTTTGCAAGGCCGAAGAATCGGTTACCCTGATGCGCTGCATTTACATCAATTGATCTATATGCGGTTGGTGCGGTGGATGGTAGGCTCCAAGGATGTAAGTCATAAAACTATGCGTAATAGTTTGACTTCTCCTTATTTATGGGCCCTGTCTTCTGTGTCTGTGGTGCCAGCTATGTTGTTTTGGAATAATACTGTTGTATTGATTGGCTTCGTGTTGGCATTTATGTTTACTTATGTGAGGCTATATCGAATGATTATTCGTTTCCGCACCCCGGGCTGGTTGTTGCTGCGGAAGTCGGTCCGTCATTGATGATTTATGCCTTTATTAATATTTGTCGTTTTGAATGCAGGGGTTGGCGGGAGACAAGTCTTGTCTGGGATTTTATTTGCAGTGGGCATACTCTGAAAGTATGGTGCATACTGACTGTAAGCCATTTTCCACATATAGTTGAGAAAGGGCTGTTGCAGAAAGCTCGTAATAAATATGAAACAGCGTTGCTTCAGTGAGGAACAGCCAATCGTCTTCCTCTTGTAAGCTAAACTCTGCATGGAGGGGCGATCTGTGCTCGGCGTGACCGACTCTTGACGAACCAATGCTGTGCTATCTAAGAGAACTTGCTATGTCGCTGACCCCCACAAGCGACAGTTTGACTCGTGTATTTAACTTGCTGAAATCGAGTCACACGTCATCTTTCCTGCTTTGACGGTTGGGGCCATCAGCTTGGGCTTCGCCTCATCTGACCGCGGTTTTCGACTGAGGCGATTTTGCTGTTTGGGTTTTGTGTGGAGCATTCCTGAAGGGCTACGCTTTCGACTGCTGAGTGCTTGGTGTGTGTGTGGCTGTGTGTCACGTTTAGGCGTCGATCTAGCTAAGCAGGCCAGGATGCTGAAATTTGACATGGCAGGCTCTTGAAAACCCTCTCTCTCGTCCCTATCATTAGCACTCGCAGCAGGTGAGTGCTAACGCCCGCCTCAACTCAACAGGTTTCAACTCTCAACAGCCACTGTAATAGGAGAGATCCATGGCAATTCGTCCTTTGCACGACCGTGTTGTTATCAAGCGCCTCGAGGCTGAAGAAAAGACCGCTTCCGGCATCGTTCTGCCGGGCGCCGCCGCCGAGAAGCCGGACATGGGCCAGGTGTTGGCCATCGGCAACGGCAAGATCCTGGACAACGGCGAGCGTCGCTCGCTGGAGCTGAAAGTTGGCGACAAGGTCATCTTCGGCAAGTACTCCGGTCAGACCGTCAAGGTTGACGGCGATGAAGTCCTCGTGATGCGCGAGGAAGATGTAATGGGCATCGTTGAGTAATCCGACCCGCATCTGAACTTCCCTACACAGAATTCTGGAGATTTAAAGAATGGCTGCTAAAGACGTAAAGTTTGGTGATTCCGCTCGCGCCAAGATGGTAACCGGCGTCAACATCCTGGCTGATGCCGTTAAAGTGACTCTGGGCCCGAAAGGCCGCAACGTGGTGCTGGACCGCTCCTTCGGCGCGCCGACCATCACCAAGGACGGCGTATCCGTCGCCAAGGAAATCGAACTGAAAGACAAGTTCGAGAACATGGGCGCGCAGATGGTGAAAGAAGTCGCTTCCAAGACTTCCGACGTGGCCGGCGACGGCACCACCACCGCTACCGTGCTGGCTCAAGCCATCGTGTTGGAAGGCATGAAGTACGTCGCCGCCGGCATGAACCCGATGGATCTGAAGCGCGGCATCGACAAGGCCGTTGCTTCGTTGGTGGGTGAAATCGCCAAGATCGCCAAGCCGTGCGCCACCACCAAGGAAATCGCTCAGGTTGGCTCCATCTCCGCCAACTCCGATTCCGACATCGGCGACATCATCGCCAATGCGATGGAAAAAGTGGGCAAGGAAGGCGTGATCACCGTTGAAGACGGCAAGAGCCTGAACAACGAGCTGGACGTGGTTGAAGGCATGCAGTTCGACCGCGGCTACCTGTCCCCGTACTTCATCAACAACCAGGACAAGCAGATTGCCGCTCTGGACAATCCCTTCATCCTGCTGTTCGACAAGAAAATCTCCAATATCCGCGACCTGCTGCCGGTTCTGGAGCAAGTGGCCAAGTCCGGCCGCCCGCTGCTGATCATCGCCGAAGACGTGGAAGGCGAAGCGCTGGCTACTCTGGTGGTCAACACCATCCGCGGCATCCTGAAAGTGGTTGCCGTTAAAGCCCCGGGCTTTGGCGATCGTCGCAAAGCCATGCTGCAGGATATCGCCTTCCTGACCGGCGGCACCGTGATTGCCGAAGAAGTGGGCCTGACCCTGGAAAAAGCCTCGCTGGAAATGCTGGGTCAAGCCAAGCGCGTTGAAGTGGGCAAGGAAAACACCACCATCATCGACGGCGCCGGCCAAGCTGCCGAGATCCAGTCCCGCGTGGGCGAGATCCGCAAGCAGATGGAAGAAGCCACTTCCGATTACGACCGCGAGAAACTGCAAGAGCGCGTGGCCAAGCTGGCCGGCGGCGTTGCGGTGATCAAGGTTGGCGCTGCCACCGAAGTGGAAATGAAAGAGAAGAAGGCCCGCGTTGAAGACGCGCTGCACGCTACTCGCGCCGCTGTGGAAGAAGGCGTTGTGGCCGGCGGCGGCGTTGCTCTGCTGCGCGCCCGCTCCACTCTGGACAGCCTGAAAACCGACAACGCCGATCAGGACGCCGGCGTTAAGATCGTACTGAAGGCCATCGAAGCGCCGCTGCGCCAGATCGTCAAGAACGCCGGCGAAGAGCCGTCGGTCGTGGTGAACAAGGTGCTGGAAGGCAAGGGCAACTTCGGTTACAACGCGGCCAGCGGCGAGTACGGCGATATGCTGGAAATGGGCGTGCTGGATCCGGCCAAGGTAACCCGCTCCGCTCTGCAGCACGCTGCTTCGGTGGCTGGCCTGATGCTGACCACCGACTGCATGATCGCTGAACTGCCGGAAGACAAGCCGGCGGCCGGCATGCCGGATATGGGCGGCATGGGCGGTATGGGCGGCATGATGTAAGTCGACGCCTCCTAGGCTTTGAAAAAACCCCGCTACGGCGGGGTTTTTCTTTTGCGGGCTTAAAATGCGTAGGCTTCTGGCAAAATAAGGTCGGGGCATATATTAAGTTAAGGAGTGCGTGATGGAATTGAAGGCGTTGTTGGGCAGTCTGGACGAGATTTTGGAGCCGTGGCGCTACAAGGACTACGCGCCCAACGGCCTGCAGGTGGAGGGCGGGCCGGCGGTGCGCAAGTTAGTGACCGGGGTGACGGCCTCCCAGGCGCTGATAGAGGCGGCGGCGTCGCGCGGAGCGGACGCCGTGCTGGTGCATCACGGTTATTTCTGGAAGGGCGAAGACGCTCGGATTTGCGGCATGAAGCGCAAACGGGTCAAAACTTTGCTGGAGCATGATTTGAGCTTGCTGGCTTACCACCTGCCACTGGATGCGCATCCGGAACTGGGCAATAACGCGATGCTGGGCAAGGTGCTGGATTTGGAGGCGCAGGGGCAGGGCGGCGAGCAGGGCCTGCTGTGGCACGGGGCGTGGCGGCATGGCGGTTCCGCCGGGGATTTCTGCGGGCATGTTTCCGCCCGGCTGGGGCGCGAGGCTTTGTTGCTGGGCAGGGTGGACAAGCCGGTTTCGCGCGTAGCCTGGTGCACCGGCGGCGCGCAGAGTTTTTTCGCCGAGGCCATTGATCTGGGGGTGGACGCCTTCATCACCGGCGAAGCCTCCGAGCAAAATCATCATATGGCAATGGAGTGTGATGTGGCTTTCATCGCGGCGGGGCATCACGCCACGGAGCGTTTTGGCATCAAGGCTTTGGGCGAGCGTCTGGCTCAGCTTCATGGCATAAGTGTTGAATTTGTGGACATTTCCAACCCGGTTTAGGCGGCTTGGCAGGGCTTCGGCCAATTTATTTGCATAGAAGCTTCAAGTCCCTACTCGGAATCGGGTAAAATCAGGCAGTTTTGGGCTCGGTTTCCACGTTTGAGGATGACTGTAATGAGTGAACAACAAGTCGATGCGGGGCGCCGTCGCTTTCTGACGGTTGCAACCAGCGCTGTTGGTGGTGTGGCGGCGGCCGGAGTGGCGACGCCGTTTCTGATGAGTTTCTTCCCGTCCGAGAGGGCGAAGGCCGCCGGCGCTCCCGTCGAGGTGGATATCGGCAAGATCGAGCCGGGCCAGAAGATCAACGTCGAGTGGCGCGGCAAGCCGGTATGGGTGCTGAACCGCACGCCGGAGCAGTTGAAAAACCTGCCGAAGCTGGACGATAAGCTGGTTGATCCCAAGTCCGAAATGGATCAGCAGCCGACGTACTGCCAGAACGAGCACCGCTCGATCAAGCCCGAGCTGCTGATCGCCGTCGGCATCTGCACGCATTTGGGCTGTTCGCCGACCCACCGTCCGGATATCGCGCCCGCCGATCTGGGCCCGGACTGGCTGGGTGGCTTCTACTGCCCCTGTCATGGTTCCAAGTTCGATTTGGCCGCGCGCGTTTACAAGGGCGTGCCGGCGCCGAAGAACTTGGAAATTCCGCCGCACAAATATCTGTCCGACACCCGCCTGCTGATTGGCGAAGACAAATAAGCTGAGGGGGCTACATGACTAAAGGACAAAAGCTGCTCAACTGGGTGGACGAACGTTTTCCGCTATCGTCGATGCTCAAGGAGCACGTCACCGAGTATTACGCGCCGAAGAACTTCAACTTCTGGTACTTCTTCGGTTCGCTGGCCATGCTGGTTCTGGTGATCCAGATCGTCACCGGCATCTTCCTGACCATGAACTACAAGCCGGACGGCACCTTGAATGGCGCCGGCATCCCGGTCGCCTTCGCCTCGGTCGAATACATCATGCGCGATGTGGCCGGCGGCTGGATCATCCGCTACATGCACTCCACCGGCGCCTCGATGTTCTTCGTGGTGGTGTATCTGCACATGTTCCGCGGCCTGATCTACGGCTCCTACAAGCAGCCGCGCGAGCTGGTTTGGGTGTTCGGCACGCTGATCTTCCTGTGCCTGATGGCGGAGGCCTTCATGGGCTATCTGCTGCCTTGGGGCCAGATGTCGTTCTGGGGCGCGCAGGTGATCGTCAACCTGTTCGGCTCCATCCCGGTAATCGGTCCGGACCTGTCGGTGTGGATTCGCGGCGACTACGTGGTGTCTGACGCCACGCTGAACCGCTTCTTCGCGTTGCACGTGATCGCGGTGCCGCTGGTGCTGCTGGCGCTGGTGGTGGCCCACCTGATCGCCTTGCACGAAGTGGGCTCCAACAACCCGGACGGCGTTGAGATCAAGAAGCTGAAGGACGACAAGGGCATTCCGCTGGACGGCATCCCCTTCCACCCGTACTACACCGTCAAGGACGTGCTGGGCGTGGTGGTGTTCCTGATCGTGTTCTCCGCCATCGTCTTCTTCATGCCGGAAATGGGCGGTTACTTCCTTGAGAAGCCCAACTTCGACCAGGCCGACCCGCTGAAGACCCCGCCGCATATCGCGCCGGTATGGTATTTCACCCCGTTCTACGCCATCTTGCGCGCCATTCCGTCTTTCCTGGGCACCCAGGTTTGGGGCGTGATCGCGATGGGCGCGGCGGTGGTGCTGATCGCCTTCCTGCCGTGGCTGGACCGCTCGCCGGTGAAGTCCATCCGCTATCGCGGTCCCAAGTTCAAGTTCATGCTGGTCCTGTTCATCGTGTCCTTCATCGGTCTTGGCATTCTGGGCGCCCTGCCGTCCACCAATGCCCGCACCGTGATCGCGCAGGTGCTTTCGTTCATCTACTTCGTCTTCTTCCTGGGCATGCCGTTCTACACCAAGAACGATGTGGGCAGCATTCCGGTGCCGACGCGGGTGACCGATACCAACGCCAAGCGCCAAATCCGGTTTGCGGTGCTGGTGGTGGTGACCGTGGTGGCCGCCGCCGTATTCGCCATGAACGTGTAATAAGGGGAGAGGACTCATGAAAAGCAAAATCCGTCACCTGATCGCGGCCATGGCGCTGGCGCTGCCGTTCAGCGCTACGGCCCTGGCGGCCAGCGAGGGACCCGCGCTGCCCAAGGCGCCGATCAATATCCAAGATACGGAAAGCCTGCAACGCGGCGCGCAGATCTTCACCAACTACTGCCTGTCCTGCCACTCGGCCAGCGCGATGCGCTACAACCGCCTGACCGATATCGGCCTGACCGAAGAGCAGATCAAGGCGAACCTGCTGCCGGAAGGCGCCAAAATCGGCGATCAGATGAATATCGCGATGAACAAGAAGGACGCGCAAGCCTGGTTCGGCGCCACGCCGCCGGATTTGTCGCTGATCGCGCGTTCTCGCGGCGCCGACTATCTGTACGGCTATCTGCGCGGCTTCTACCGCGACCCGAGCCGGCCTACCGGCTGGAACAACGCGGTGTTCGACAAGGTGGGCATGCCGCACATCTTCTGGGAATGGCAGGGCGAGCAGGTGCTGAAAACCGCGAAGAACGCGGAAGGCCATGAAGAGCACAAGCTGGAGCTGATCAAGGCCGGCACCCTGACCAAGCTGGAGAACGGCAAGGCCAACACCGTGGAGTTCGACAAGCGCATGGCTGACTTGACCAACTTCCTGGTCTACGTCGGCGAACCGGCTCAGGTGAAGCGTCAGCAGATCGGTTATGTCGTCTTGATGTTCCTGTCGCTGTTGCTGTTGCCGTTGGCCTACTTCCTGAAGAAAGAGTACTGGCGCGACGTGCATTAAGCCCGATTGCGGCTTTTGAAAAAGGCGGAGAAATCCGCCTTTTTTATTTTGAATCATTGACTTACGATGCGGCGCTGGAAATGGGGTGGGGGAAAGTGCTAGAATGCCCAGCTGAATCAACCCATTGTTAGTTAAGGATTTCCTCCTGCCATGATGACTCTTTACTCCGGAATTACCTGCCCGTTCAGCCAGCGTTGCCGCATCGTGCTTTTTGAAAAGGGAATGGATTTCGAAATCATTGATGTGGACATCCATAACAAGCCGGAAGACCTGGCGGTGATGAACCCCTACAATGAGGTGCCGGTATTGGTCGAGCGCGATTTGATCCTGCACGAATCCAATATCATCAACGAGTACATCGACGAGCGCTTCCCGCACCCGCAGCTGATGCCGGCGGACCCGGTGATGCGCGCGCGCGCCCGCCTGTTCCTCTATCGTTTTGAAAACGAGCTGTTCATCCACGTCAAGGCGCTGGAAGCCGGCGCCACCGGCAAGGAAGCGAACAAGGCGCGCGAAGCCATTCGCGACGGCCTGACCACGATCGCGCCGATCTTCGCCAAGCAGAAGTTCATGCTGGGTGACGACTTCTCCATGATCGACGTGGCGATCGCGCCGTTGATGTGGCGCCTGGAGCATTACAACATCGATCTGGGCAAGAACTCCGCGCCTATCCTGAAGTACGCCGAGCGTATCTTCCAGCGCCAGTCCTTCATCGATTCGCTGACGCCGTCCGAAAAGGCCATGCGCAAATAAGGATTGCCAATGAGCTCCAGCACCAAGCCCTACATGATCCGAGCGCTGCACGAGTGGTGCGGCGACAACGGCTTCACGCCCTATGTGGTGGTATGGGTCAACGAGCGCGCCGACGTGCCGCGCGAGTACGTGAAGAACAACGAAATCGTGCTGAACATCGGTTTGTCGGCCACCAAGAACCTGCGCATCGACAATGACTGGCTGTCGTTTTCCGCTCGCTTCGGCGGCGTTTCGCGCGACATCTGGGTGCCGATCGGCAATGTGATGTCGATCTTTGCCCGGGAAACCGGCGAAGGCATGGGCTTCGAAGTGGAGCTGGGCGAGGCGGAAGCCGCCGCGCCGACGCTGAAACCGGTGGCGGCCGACGACGAGGCCAAGCCGACGGAGGCGACGTCCGAGCCGGAGGCTCCGGTCAAGCCGAGCGGGCGTCCCAGCCTGCGCATCGTCAAATAGCGCTTGCAGTCCCGAGAGCGAAAGCCGGCCCTTCAGGGCCGGCTTTTTCATAGGCGGGGACTTAAAAAAAGGGCGCCGACGGCGCCCCAAGTCCCTTACCACAACAAGAAAATCCGAATTTATTCGACACGCTCCCCGTGCAGGATCACATCCAGTCCTTCGCGTTCTTCGTCTTCCGCGACGCGCAGCCCAATCACCACATCGATCAGCTTCAGCAAGACTAAGGTGATCACGGCGCAATAGGCCGCGGTGATGCCCACGCCCAGCGCTTGAGCGGCGAGGCTGCCTTCGGCGCCGCCGATTTCCTTGACCGCGAAGACGCCGGTGAGCAGAGCGCCCAGAATGCCGCCGATGCCGTGCACGCCGAAGGCGTCCAGAGAGTCGTCGTAGCCCAACATGTGCTTGAGCCCGGTGGCGCCCCAGAAGCAGACCACGCCGGCCGCCAGGCCGATGATCAGCGCGCCCTTGACGTCGACGAAGCCGGCCGCGGGGGTGATGGCGACCAGGCCGGCGACCGCGCCCGAGGCAATGCCCAGCACCGAAGGCTTTTTCTTGGTGAGCCATTCGGCGAACATCCAGGCCAGCGCGGCGGCGGCGGTGGCGAGCTGAGTGGTGACCATGGCCATGCCGGCGCGGCCGTCCGCGGCGGCGGCGGAGCCGGCGTTGAAGCCGAACCAGCCCACCCACAGCATCGACGCGCCCACCAGGGTCAGCACCAGATTATGCGGCGGCATCGCCTCTTTGCCGAAACCAACGCGCTTGCCCAGCACCAGGGCGGTCACCAGGCCGGCGATGCCGGCGTTGATGTGCACGACGGTGCCGCCGGCGAAGTCCAGCACGCCCTTGTCCGCCATCCAGCCGCCCGGCGCCCAGACCCAGTGCGCCACCGGCGCGTAGACCAGCAAGGACCACAGCGCCATGAAGACCAGCATGGCGGAAAACTTCATCCGCTCGGCGAAGGCTCCGGTGATCAAGGCCGGGGTGATGATGGCGAAAGTCATCTGAAAGGTCATGAACACCGATTCCGGTATGGTGCCGGCCAGCGGATGCACGGCCAGTTTGCCGGCTTCTTTCAGATAAACCATGCCGTCCAGCATCACGCGGCTCAGGTCGCCGAGATAAGGCGTGCCGACGGTGAAGGCCAGGCTATAGCCGACGACCACCCACAGCACCGTGATCAGCGCGGTGATCGCGAAACTCTGCATCAGCGTCGCCAGCACGTTTTTCTTGCGCACCATGCCGCCATAGAACAGCGCCAGGCCGGGGATGGTCATGAACAACACCAGGGCGGTGGAGATCAGCATCCAGGCGGTGTCGCCGGCGCTGATGCTCTTGGCGTCGGCAATAGCCGGACCCGCCGGCGCGGCGGCGAGCGCCAGCGGAGCCATCAGGCTCAAGCCGGCGAGCTGAATGGTTGCGAGCAGTTTTTTCATTGTCGTTTCCCCTGTGTCTCTCTTGTGGTTCAGACCGCGTCGGCGCCGGTTTCGCCGGTGCGGATGCGCACCACCTGTTCCAGGTCGTAGACGAAGATCTTGCCGTCGCCGATCTTGCCGGTGCGGGCGGATTTTTCGATGGCCTCCACCACCTGGTCGAGCAAGGCGTCGTCGATGGCGATCTCCAGCTTGACCTTGGGCAGGAAATCCACCACGTATTCGGCGCCGCGGTAGAGTTCGGTATGGCCTTTTTGGCGGCCGAAGCCTTTGACTTCGGTGACGGTGACCCCTTGCACGCCGATGGCGGACAAGGCTTCGCGGACTTCGTCCAGCTTGAAGGGCTTGATGATGGCAGAAACGAGTTTCATGACTGCTCCTTGGGTCAAATGATCCGGTGTCTAGAGTTGAGCGCTGCTGTCGCGTCAATACGCATGAATCGTGCCAGGCCGGATTGGCGCAAAAGAAATCCCTAAGATCATGTTGCAACGCAAAAAAGGCCTGTACTGGCCTTTTTGGCACTTTCCCGGTGCATGCGGCGACGGCGCGCCGCACTGATTTGGTGCCCAAGGCGCGCGGCGCAGGGAAGGCGGGGGCGAGGAGGCCGCCGCCGGCCCGCGTGGGGGCGGGGACGCGCCGGCGAGTGGCGGACTTGGCTTTTTGCTACACTCTGCTCTGTTATCACTTACTCATTCAAGGAGCCGCGTCATGTTGAGCCAAAAGTTGTTCGAGGAAATCGGCAACAAGATCAGCGAGACCATCGCCGCCAGTCCGGCCAAGGACATCGAGAAAAACGTCAAGGCGATGATGGCCTCCACCTTCAGCAAAATGGATCTGGTGACGCGCGAGGAGTTCGACGTGCAGCAGGAGGTGTTGGTGCGCACCCGCGAGAAGCTGGCGCAACTGGAGCAGAAGCTGGCGCGGCTGGAGGCGCAGGTGTTCCCGGAGGAGGCGAAAGCCACGGTAGAGGCGCAATCAGAACTCGGCCACTCCTGAGCGACATGGCGCTGGCCGTGGTCGCAAGCCGGGCGCTGGCGGGAATGGACGCGCCCGAGGTGGCGGTGGAAGTGCATCTGGCCAACGGCTTGCCCGCCTTCACCATTGTCGGCCTGCCGGACCTAGAGGTGAAGGAAAGCCGGGAGCGGGTGCGCGCGGCGATCCTGACCTCGGGCTTTGAGTTTCCGGCCCGGCGCATCACCGTCAACCTGGCCCCGGCCGACCTTCCCAAAGACTCCGGCCGCTTCGACCTGCCCATCGCCATCGGCATTCTGGCGGCTAGCGGACAAGTGCGCTGCCCTCAGTTGGCGACCTATGAAATCGCCGGCGAGCTGGCCCTGACCGGCGCCTTGCGGCCGGTGCGCGGCGCCCTGGCGATGGCGTGCAAGACGCGAGAGGCGGGGCGCGCCTTCATGCTGCCGATGGCCAGCGCCAAAGAGGCCGCCGTGCTCGAGGGCATGCCCTTGTACGGGGTGAACTCTCTGGTCGAAGCCTGCGCCTTTCTCAACGGCCTTGCCGCGCTGGAACCGTATCGACCCGAGGACGGCTTGTCCCGCTCGCCTCCGGACTATCTAGATCTACAAGACATCAAAGGCCAGCCGCTGGCGCGTCATGCGCTGGAAGTGGCCGCGGCCGGACGGCACAGCCTCTTGCTGCTCGGGCCGCCCGGCACCGGCAAATCCATGCTGGCGGCGCGCCTGCCCGGCATCTTGCCCGGCATGCCGGACGAAGAGGCGCTGGAAAGCGCCGCCGTGCGTTCCTTGGGGAGCGACGGCTTCGCGCTGGACGATTGGGGCGTGCGGCCGTTCCGCTCTCCGCACCACACCGCGTCCGCGGTTGCGCTGGTGGGCGGCGGCAGCGATCCCCGGCCGGGGGAAATCAGCCTGGCGCATCATGGCGTCTTGTTTTTGGACGAATTGCCCGAGTTCGACCGCAAAGTGCTGGAAGTGCTGCGCGAGCCGTTGGAGGCCGGGGTGATCCACATCTCGCGCGCCGCGCGCCAGGCCAGTTTTCCCGCCCGATTCCAGTTGATAGCGGCAATGAATCCCTGCCCCTGTGGTTATCTTGGGCATTTCAGCGGAAAATGCCGGTGCACGCCCGAGCAAGTGGGGCGCTATCGAGGTAAAATCTCCGGTCCCTTATTGGATCGCATCGATTTGCACGTCGAAGTGCAGTCCTTGCCCGCCGACGAGTTGGTGGAAGGACCCGCCGGCGAGCCCAGCGCCCAGGTACGCGAGCGGGTGGAGGCGGCGTATCGTCGGCAATTGGAGAGGCAGGGCAAGGCGAATGCCGGCTTGAGCGGGGCGGAGTTGGAGGCGGTTGGCGCTTTTCACGCCGAGGCGCTGGCATTATTGCGGCAAGTTTTGGACAAGATCGGCTTGTCGGCGCGCAGTTATCATCGGATACTTCGAGTTTCCAGAACCATTGCCGATTTGCAGGGTCAGGCTATGGTCATGCGGGAGCATGTGTTGCAGGCGATTCAATTACGACGCGCCGCAATGCCTAATGGCTAACAATAAATAAAGAATTGATCAATCCAGATAGTTTGTTGAACTATTTGATTAGTTAAAAGCGTAAGTGCTGCATGGCAAATCGAGATTTAAAAAATTCCTCACGTAGTTCCCGCAGCCGCTCATCCGGCTCCAAAAGCGGAGGCGGCGGCATGGTGGCGGGCATCGTCATCGGCCTGATCGTCGGCGTTGCCGTCGCGGTTGGCCTCGCCATGTATCTGAATAAGTCCTCTACGCCGTTCAGCAATTTGGAAAAGTTGGACCGCAAGGCGGCCGGCGCCTCCGCGCCGCCGACCGAGCTGCTGGCTCCGGGCACCCGCCTGGCCGACGCGGCCTCGGAAACCGCCGCGGTTCCGGCGCCGGCGGCCAAGCCGGCCCAGGAGCCGCCGTCCGCTCCGCCGCCGATGCCGGCGGAAACTCCCGCCAAACCGGCCGCGACCGCGCCGGCGGCCAAGGATGCCGGCAAGGACGAACAACGCTTTGATTTCTACAAGATCTTGCCGGGACAGGTGGACGCGGTGCCGGGCAAGAACGGCAAGGCGGCGGAACCTTCGGCGCAGCAGGCGGCCAAAAAAGTCTACTTGCAGCTGGGATCCTTCCAGAATCAGGACGAGGCGGACAACCTCAAGGCCAAGCTGGCCTTGTTGGGCGTGGAAGCCAAAATCCAGTCGGTGACTGTGCCGGAAAAGGGGCTGGTGCATCGAGTCCGGGTGGGGCCGTACAGCCGCCAGGACGAGGTGGACCGGGTGAAGGCTCAGTTGAAGCAGGATGGCATTGGCGCGACTGTCGTCAAGGCGGAATAAACTCTTCCTCTATAGGGAATCGATAATGAAAAAGTGGTTATTGCTTTCGTTGATGCTGTTCAGCGGCCTGGCAAACGCGGCGATTGAGCTGGGCAAGGATTACACCATGCTGGCGACGCCGCAGCCGGTGGCGGATCCGAAAAAGGTGGAGGTGCTCGAGTTCTTCTCCTACCACTGCATTCACTGCCTGGAGCTTGAACCGGCGATGAGCGCTTGGGAAAAGAGCAAGCCCGCCGACGTGGCCTTCTCCAAGGAGCAGATCGTGTGGCAAAAGTCGATGGAAGGCTTTGTGCGCATGTTCTCCGCCTTCAAGACCTCCGGCGCCTACGACAAGCTGCACCGCCCGGCTTTCGAGGCCGTGGTGAAGTCGCGCGTCAATCTGTCCGACGAGAGCGTGTTCGCCAACTGGCTCAAGCAGCAGAAGGGCGTTGACGCCGCCAAGGTGATGCAGGCCTACAAATCCTTCGGCGTGAACGCGCAGGTGGCCAAGGCTGCCAAGATGACCCGCGACTATGCGATCCAGGGCACCCCGACGGTGATCGTCAACGGCAAATACGTGGTGACGCCGGTGGCGCCGGAGCGCATGGTGCAGGTGATCAACGAGCTGGTGGCCAAGGCCCGAGCCGAGAAAAAATAAGAATCGAGCAAGACGCTTGGTGAAGAAGGCAGCCCCGGGGCTGCCTTTTGCGCATATTAAACCTTGATGGGGGATGGGTGGACATGGATGTGATGCTGTTGGCCAAGGCTTTATTGCTGGGCATCGTCGAAGGGGTGACGGAATTTTTTCCGATTTCCAGCACCGGGCATTTGATCGTGGTCGGGGACCTGATCGGTTTTCAAAACAATGCCGACGTGTTCGAGGTGGTGATTCAGCTGGGCGCGATCCTGGCGGTGGTGTGGGAGTATCGGCAGCGCTTTCTGGGCGTGGCGCAGGGGGCTTTGCGGCGGGAGGCCCAGTCGCTGCGCTTCATCGGCAATTTGCTGGTGGCTTTCCTGCCGGCGGCGGTCATCGGTTTCTTCGCGATCAAGGCGATCAAGCATTATCTGTTCAACCCGGTGACGGTGGCGCTGGCCTTGGTGGTGGGGGGCGTCATCATCCTGCTGGTTGAGCGCAGGCAGCGCGTGCCGCGGGTGAACAGCGTGGACGCGATGAGCTGGCGGGACGCGTTGAAAGTGGGGGTGGCCCAGGTGTTCGCCATGGTGCCGGGCACCTCGCGTTCGGGCTCCACCATTATCGGCGGCATGCTGTTTGGCCTAGACCGCAAGGTGGCCACCGAATTTTCCTTTTTCCTGGCGGTGCCGACCATGTTCGCGGCTACGTTTTACGATGTGTACAAGCATTGGCACCAATTCACCGCCGCCGACGTGCCGGTGATAGGGGTGGGCTTCATCGCGGCCTTCATCAGCGCTTTCTTCGCGGTGCGGGGTTTGATCCGCTATGTGTCCAGTCATAATTTCAATGCATTCGCCTGGTACCGCATCGTATTCGGCCTGGTGATTTTGGCGACTTGGCAGCTGGGCTGGGTGAATTGGAGCGCCTGAACAGGCTCAAGATAGAAATATCTTGACAGCCAAAGCCTGCTTGTATAATATGCAACCTCTCTGACGCGGGGTGGAGCAGTCTGGTAGCTCGTCGGGCTCATAACCCGAAGGTCGTAGGTTCAAATCCTGCCCCCGCAACCAAATTCAAAAACCCAGCTTTCTTTATGAAAGCTGGGTTTTTTGTTTTCAGCGCCGCAGTGGCCAATGGGCGGCGAGCGTCGTGACGTAAAAAAACCGCCGGGGACGGCGGTTTTTTCATTGCTGGCGCAAACGCGTTTAAATGCGCTTGGCCAGTTCCGCGGCTTTGCCGATGTAGCCGGCCGGGGTCAGTTCCAGCAAACGGGCTTTTTCCGCTTCGGGCAGCTCCAGGTTCTTGATGAAGGCGTGCAGGGTTTCGCGGGTGATGCCGCCCTTGCCGCGCGTCAGTTCCTTCAGCTGCTCGTACGGATTGGGCACGCCGTGGCGACGCATCACGGTTTGCACCGGCTCGGCCAGCAGTTCCCAGCTGTTGTCCAGATCCGCAGCGATCGCCTGCTGATTGATTTCCAGCTTGTTCAAGCCCTTCAGGCAGGCTTTGAGGCCCAGAATGGTGTAGCCGAAGCCCACGCCCATATTGCGCAGCACGGTGGAATCGGTCAGGTCGCGCTGCCAGCGCGACACCGGCAGCTTTTCCGCCAGGTGGCCCAGGATGGCGTTGGCCATGCCCAGATTGCCCTCGGCGTTTTCGAAGTCGATCGGGTTGACCTTGTGCGGCATGGTGGAGCTGCCGACTTCGTCTTTCTTCACCTTCTGCTTGAAGTAGCCCAGCGAGATATAGCCCCAGACGTCGCGGTTCAGGTCGATCAGGATGGTGTTGACCCGCGCCAGCACCTGATACAGCTCGGCCATGTAGTCGTGCGGTTCGATCTGGATGGTGTAGGGATTGAAGGTCAGGCCCAGGCCGGTGACGAAGCGGCCGCAGAAGCTTTCCCAGTCGATGTCGGGATAGGCGACCAGGTGGGCGTTGTAATTGCCCACCGCGCCGTTGATCTTGCCGAGGATTTCCTGATGCACCAGTTGCTCGCGCTGGCGTTTCAGGCGGTACACCGTATTGGCCAATTCCTTGCCCATGGTGGACGGGGTCGCCGGCTGGCCGTGGGTGCGGCACATCATCGCGGTGTCGGCCAGTTCGTGCGCCAGTTTTTGCAGTTTGTGGATGACTTCGTCGATGGCGGGCAGCACAACGGTGTTGCGCGCGGTTTTCAGCATCAACGCGTGCGACAGGTTGTTGATGTCCTCGGAGGTGCAGGCGAAGTGGATGAACTCGCTGGCCGCCATCACCTCAGGGTTGCCGGACAGGCGTTCCTTCAGCCAGTACTCGATGGCCTTCACGTCGTGATTGGTGCGCGCCTCGATGGCTTTGACCTCTTCACCGTGTTGCACGCTGAAGTTGGCGATCACGTCGTCGACTTCACGGATGGTGGCTTCCGAGAAGGAGGGCACTTCCTCGATGCCCGGCTCGGCGGCCAGCATCTTCAGCCATTCCAGTTCCACTTTGATGCGGAACTTCATCAGGCCGTACTCGGAAAACAGATTGCGCAAGGCCTCGACTTGGCCGGCGTAGCGGCCATCCAGGGGGCTTAGGGCGGTCAGCGTGGTCAGGTTCATGCTGGGTAGTTCCAAACGTGGGTTGCCGGTGTTCTGGCGGGTTGCAGTACAAAATCGCTCATTGCTCAACGCAGGCGGCGCGCGAGCGCCGCGGCCAACTCTTCCGCGGCTTGCGGCCGGAAACGGAAAAACAGCTCCGGCTCTATCATCTCCAACTCCATGACCGCCAGGCGGCCATGGTTGTCGCGTATCATGTCGACGCGCGCGTACAGTACGTCGAAAGGCACCGCCCGCACGGCGGCTTCGGCGAAGGCGATCTCTTGCGCGTCGGCCTGATGCGGGTGGACCTGGCCGCCGTGATCGTCCTGCACGCGAAAGTCGCCGGACTTCGGCGTTTTGCGGATGGCGTGGCTGAAGCGGCCGTCGATGACGATCAGGGACAGCTCGCCCTGGCTCAGCACGCTGTGTTGCATCGGCTGCAGCAGCATGGCCTCTTGCTGGATCAACTCGGCGTACGCGCATTCCAGCGTTGCCGCGTTCGCCGGGGCGACGCGGTAGGTGTGCCGGGCGGCGCCGGAGACGGCCGGTTTCAAGATGGCGTCGTCCCAGCCTCGCTCTGCCAGCAATTGGCGCAAGGTTTGCGGCGCGCCTTTCTCAATGTAGTGCGTGTCCACGGTATGGACAGCGTTTTGTTGCAGCTCGGGCAGGTAACGCTTGTCCAGATTCCAGCGAATCAGCCCAATCTCGTTGAACAGCCGCGTTTGACCGGCCGCGCGCGCCAGCCAGTCGGCAAACGCGGACAGGCGCTCGAAGTAGTCCCAGGTGGTGCGGAACAACGCGCAGCGGACGCCGGCCCAGTCCATGTCCGGATCGTCCCAGGCCAGACGGCGGGCGCTCAGCCCCTGGCGTTGCAACGCCGCCAGCACCAGGCCGTCCTCGTGGTGAACCTGGCGGCGATACCAATCGCCGTCGTCCGGCGGCAGCAGGCGAGAATCGGTCAGAACGGCAACATCGAGCGACATCGAAATCCTTTTACATCAAGAAAAACGGGTGCTAGGCACCCGTTTCAGCTTACATGCCGGGCATCATGCCCTTCATGCCGCGAAGCATTTTCATCATGCCTCCCTTGGAGGAGAACTGCTTCATCATTTTCTGCGTCTGCTCGAACTGGTTCAGCAGCTTGTTGACTTCCTGCACCGTCACGCCGGCGCCGGCGGCGATGCGGCGTTTGCGGCTGGCCTTGAGCAGTTCCGGCTTGTGGCGTTCCTGCGGCGTCATCGAATTGATGATGCCTTCGATGCGGCGCATGGCTTTCTCCGCCTCCGCGCCTTGCACGCCTTTGGCCATCTGCCCCAGTTGTCCCGGCATTTTCTCCAGCAGATTGCTCATGCCGCCCATTTTCTTCATCTGCTGCATCTGGGCCTTGAAGTCCTCAAGGTCGAAGCCCTTGCCGGACTTCAACTTCTTGGCCATCGCGGCGGCCTCGTCCTGATCGATGCCTTTTTGCACTTCTTCGATCAGCGACAACACGTCGCCCATGCCCAGAATGCGGCTGGCGATCCGGTCCGGGTGGAAGGGTTCCAGGCCGGACACTTTTTCGCCGACGCCGATGAATTTGATCGGCTTGCCAGTGATGTGGCGGACGGACAAGGCGGCGCCGCCGCGCGAGTCGCCGTCCATCTTGGTCAGGATGACGCCGGTCAGCGGCAGCGCCTCATTGAAAGCCTGGGCGGTGTTGACCGCGTCCTGGCCCTGCATCGCGTCGACGACGAACAGGGTTTCCACCGGGTTCAGCGTCGCGTGCAGCGCCTTGATCTCGGCCATCATCGCTTCGTCGATGGCCAGGCGGCCGGCGGTGTCCACCATCAGCACGTCGAAAAAGTGGCGTTTGGCGTGATCCACCGCGGCGCGGGCGATGTCGACGGGGTTCTGGTCGCCGGAGGACGGGAACCATTCGACGCCGACCTGCTGGGCCAGCAGCTGCAATTGTTCGATCGCGGCGGGGCGGTAGACGTCGGCGGAGACGACCAGCACTTTTTTCTTCTGGGTCTCTTTCAACAATTTGGCGAGCTTGCCGACCGTGGTGGTCTTGCCGGCGCCCTGCAGGCCGGCCATCAGCACGATGGCGGGCGGCACGGCCGCCAGATTGAGGGCGTCGTTCTTGTCGCCCATCAATTTGGTCAATTCCTCATTGACCACGCCCACCAGGGCCTGGCCCGGAGTCAGGCTGCCGGCCACGTCTTGGCCGAGCGCGCGCTCCTTGACCTGGGCGATAAAGGTCTTGACCACGGGCAGGGCGACGTCGGCCTCCAGCAGGGCCATGCGCACTTCGCGCATCGCGTCCTGGATATTGGCTTCGGTCAAGCGCGCATTGCCGCGCAGATTTTTCATCACGCCGGACAGGCGGCTGGTCAGGTTGTCTAGCATGGTGCGTCCTTACTTCTGCCAACGGCTTGCCGGTTGGTGTAGACTCTCAAACTATCGATTTTACCACGAGCCGCCGGGGCTGCGCCCGGTTTTGATAAAACACCCGACATGACCCGTTTCCTGCTCGTACTTTCTATTGCGCTGATCCTCTCCTATGGGGTTTTCACCTGGCACTACTTCGCCAACTGGCGCGGCCTGGCGTGCTGGCCGCGCAAGCCTCGGCTGGAGCACAGCCTGCTGGGCGTGCTGCTGCTGCTGCAGGCGATTGCCGTGCTGTTGCCGCTGACGCAGGGGGCCTTGCTGTCCCTGGGGGTCGGCCGCGCCTTGTCGGTGATGGTGTGGATCATGTTGTTGATTTACTGGACCTGCAGCTTCTTCTACCGCGTGGAAGGCCTGCAGCTGTTCATGATGCCGCTGGCGATGGCCGCGCTGGGCTTCGCCCTGCTGTTTCCCGGGCAGCACGTGGTGCAGGACCTGAGCAACCCGGCTTTCGTGCTGCATATCCTGGTGTCCTTGTTCGCCTACAGCCTGTTCGCCATCGGCGCGCTGATCGCCATCCTGATGCTGTTCCTGGAAAAGGCCTTGCACGATAAACGGGCGTCCCCGCTGGTCCGGCAATTGCCGCCCTTGCTATCCTTGGAAAAAATGATGTTCCAGGTGATAGGCGTCGGCTTTTTGCTGCTGACGGTTTCGCTGCTGACCGGAGTGGTGTTTTCAGAAGAGGTGCTGGGGCACGCCGCGGTGCTGACGCACAAGACCGTTTTCGCCGTGTTGTCCTGGCTGTTGTTCGGCGGCCTGCTGATCGGCCGCAAGTTGCAAGGCTGGCGCGGGCGGGTGGCGATTCGCTGGACTTTGGCCGGTTTCCTGTCCTTGGCGCTGGCTTACATTGGCAGCAAGGTCGTCATAGAATTGATCCTGCAACGCGGTTGAGGTTGCCCAGCCCTGTCTCACAAGGAGATCAATGATGAAAAAATTGTTAGCCCTGTTTGCCGCCCTGATGCTGATTTGCAGTACCGCTTTTGCCGCCGTCAACATCAATACCGCCAACCAGCAGGAGTTGGAGGCGCTGAAAGGCATTGGCCCGGTCAAGGCCAAGGCCATCGTGGATTACCGCGCCAAGAACGGGCCGTTCAAGAGCGTGGACGACCTGAAGAATGTCAGCGGAATCGGCGATAAGACCTTGGAAAAACTGCGTAGCGAGCTCGCGGTCAGCGGCGCGTCCAGCGCCGCGCCGAAAGCGGAGGCCAAGCCCGCCGCCGCCAAACCCGCCGCCGCAGCGGCCAAGCCGGTGGCCGGCGTCAAGAAAGAAGCCTCCAAGCCGGCGGCCAAGAAAAAGCCCTGACGCTTGTCCGGCAACGGTTTGCTTGCAATAACGCCCGCGGATGCGGGCGTTTTTCATTGCTTGCCGAACAGGGCCAGCGCCAGTTGCCTTTGTTCGGCGTGGTCGACGATGGGACGCGGATAGTCCCGGCCCAGCACGAAGCCCTCCGGCAGCGTCTTGGCTTGCCAGGGCGCGTGGATCGCCTGATCGCTTAGCGCGGCCAGCTCCGGCACGTAGCGGCGGATGAAGCGGCCGTCCGGATCGAATTTCTGCGATTGCGTCACCGGATTGAAGATGCGGAAATAGGGCTGCGCGTCGCAGCCGGTGGAGGCGGCCCACTGCCAGCCGCCGTTGTTCGACGCCAAGTCGAAATCCAGCAGTTTCTCCGCGAAATAGCGCTCGCCCAGACGCCAGTCAATCAGCAGATCCTTGACCAGAAAGCTGGCGGCGATCATGCGCAGCCGGTTGTGCATATAGCCGGTTTGGTTCAGTTGTCGCATGGCCGCATCAATCAGCGGATAACCGATTAGTCCTTTCTGCCAGCTTTCCAGCCAGTCCTGGCGGTTGGGAAAGGGCAGGTCGCGGTATTGCGCCTTGAAGCTGTGAGCGGCGACATCGGGGAAATGCCACAGCAGTTGCTGATAAAACTCCCTCCAGATCAATTCCTTCAGCCAGCACATCGCGCCCTCGCCGCCGTCGAAGCAGGCGAATTGCACCAATTGGCGGATCGAGAGGGTGCCGAAGCGCAAATGGGTGGAAAGATAGGACACGCCCTTAACACCGGGATAGTCCCTTTGTTGATGGTAGCGCTGGATACGCTGCCGGCAGAAATCGGCGAACAATTCCCGTGCTCCGGAGGCTCCCGGCGCCAGCAAGCAGGGCTCGGTCTGGGCAAAGCCCAGCTCGGCCAGGCTGGGCATGGCGGGTGTGCCGGTAGGCGCACGCAGCCGGCCGGCCAGCGGCGGCACGGTCAGCGATTGGCTGTGTTGCGGGCTCAGTTTTTTAAGCCAGGCGTTGCAATACGGGGTAAACACGGTGAAGGCCTTGCCACTGGCCGTGAGCAACTCGTCTCGAGCGAAAATGACCTGATCCTTGTAGGCGTGCAAGGTCTTGCCCTTCGCAGCCAGGCTTTGGGCAACCATGGTGTCCCGCTGGCGCGCATAGGGCTCGTAATCCTCGTTCACATAGACGGCGTCGGCGTCGAGCTGCGCAGCCAGCCTGGGGATGACGTCTTGCGCGGGGCCTGTTTCGCACCACAGCTCGCCGCCCGCTGCGCGCAGAGCGTCTTGAATCTCCCGCAAGGATTGCCAGATGAAGCCGAGGCGCCGGTCGGCGGGAGAAAGTGTGCCGAGAATATTGCTGTCGAAAACAAAGACGCATTGCACTGGGTAGCCGGAGGCCAGTGCTTGTTGCAAAGCGTGATTGTCCTCCAGGCGCAGGTCGCGCCTGAGCCAGTAAAGCGAAACCTTGCCCATGGGTAAGGTTTCGGTTTTATTGTCTGACATTGGATGATCCATTTTATGCCTTATGAGTTGTTGCTTTTTTGCACTAAGTTGCTGCTTGTGTTGCGTAATTGCATCTTAGTGGCAGCGGCGACTAAGTCTGGTGTTCATGTAAAACAATGGTTTGCGATGCATGTGTTGTTTTTTTGAGTGCTTTTTTGTTGGAAGTGCATGCTGTTTTTGTTTTTTCGCAACGTCGGTCTTATATTGAGCCTAGCGATCACCGAAGCATATCGGTGACACATAAATGTCCGGGTTCTCTGGCTTTGAACAGCGAAATCAACAGGACAACATCAACTGACTTGAAAGGAACTGCAATGAACAAGACGCATATCGCTCTTGCAATCGCCGCCCTGATGCCGGCCGCCGCCGCGATGGCCGACGTCACCATCTACGGTGAGATCCGTGGTGGTTACGAGTACAACAAGACTTACCGTGCGAGCACCGCCCTGGACTCTAACGGTAAGCCGCAAGGCAACTCCCAGATCAACGACTGGACTTCACGTATCGGCTTCAAGGGCAATGAAGATCTGGGCAATGGCCTGAAAGCCATTTGGCAGGTGGAGAATCGTGTGAATATCGATGGCTCCGAATCCTCCGGCTTCAATACTCGCGATAGCTTCATCGGCTTGGCCGGCGACAGCTGGGGTAAGTTCCGTCTGGGCCGCCTGTCCAACTACGCCAACGATATGATGGAGCAAGTTGATCCGGGTTACTACAGCTCGCAAAGCGTAGGGGGTTTGGCTTATTTCACTCGTCTTGACGACCGCGTTAACAACGCCGTTCGTTACGACAGCCCGAACTGGGCCGGCTTCAGTTTTGCGTTCCTGTACGGTACCGACGAAGCTCGCGGCGCAAGCACCGATGGCAGCCGCACTAATCGCCAGACTTGGAACCTGGGTCTGAGCTATGAGAATTCCGGCTTCTTCGGCAAGTACAACTACCAGAATTGGGGTGACGCCGATAAGGCACTTGCGACTGGTGGACGTAGCTCGAACAAAGATTGGCACCGCTTCGAAGGCGGCTACATGGCCAACAATATCTACGCGGCTTTGGGCTATCAACAAATTCGCGGCTATATCGACGGCACCGCCGGCGCTTACGCTGATAGCAAAGGCGTGTTGTATAACAAAGCTGCCTTTAACGCTTTGACAGCCGGTTCCAGCAATCTGGATGTGAGCAAAGAGGTGAAAACCCGCGAGTTGGCACTGACGCTGGGCTACACCTTCGGTTCCTTGACCCCGTACTTCTCCTATGTCAAGGGTTACGACATCAGCGTTGGCGGCAGCGATGTCAACAACTCAGGTTACGACCAGTACGTGCTGGCTCTGGATTATGCCTTGTCCAAGCGTACCGAGGTTTACACTTCCTACGGCCACGTGAAATGGAAGGGTAACAACGTGGAGAAGGAAAACTCCTTCGGCCTGGGCCTGGTGCACCGCTTCTAAGCACACTTGAGTACGATCTTGAAAGGACTGCTTCGGCAGTCCTTTTTGTTTTTGGCTCGGCGGCCGCCGGAATCCGGTCGCGCCGGGATTTAAGTCAAAGCAGCATCCGCATTTTGCATATAATGTTGTAACGGTAGTGCGGCTGTCTTCAAGGTGGCGAGCTCTGACACGGGGCGCCGCGCGGTGTCGTCCAATCTGTTCACAGGTGAGTTGCAAGCGTATGGAAGCTTCGGCTGGGATTTCCGGCTTGGGTCGGGCCTTGGTGCAAAACAATATGCTGTTACAGCAGGATGCGGACGCCATTCTGCGCCAGTCTCAGGCGTCGCACATCAGCTTCGTCGAGCAGCTGATTCAGAGCAAGAAGATGACGGCGCAAGATGTCGCGATGTTCGCGTCCAAGACTTTTGGCTATCCCTTATTGGACATGTCGGCGATTGATCTCGATCAGTTGCCCAAGGGGGTGGTTGACGACGAACTGATCGCCAGCCGGCGCTTGCTGCCCCTGCTCAAGCGCGGCAACAAGCTGTATGTCGGCACTTCGGATCCCACTCAAACCTCGGCCTATCACGCGATCACCTTCAAGACCGGAATGACGGTGGAAGTGGTGGTGGTGGAGGACGACAAGCTGGGCAAGATGCTCGGCAAGTACAGCGAGGACGCCACCGCCGCGATCAAGGCGTTGGAGAATGAGGATTTCGGCGATCTGGAATTCGCCGATCCGGACGCGTCGGCGGATACCGGCGCGCAACCGGACGTCGACGACGCGCCGGTGGTCAAGTTCATCCACAAGGTGTTGCTGGACGCCATCAACGGCGGCGCGTCGGATATCCATTTCGAGCCTTATGAGAAGTTCTACCGCATCCGCTATCGGGTGGACGGGGTGTTGAAGGAGATCTCGCAGCCGCCCTTGGTGTTGAAGGAAAAGATCGCCTCCCGGATCAAGGTGATCTCCAAGCTGGATATTTCGGAAAAGCGGGTGCCGCAGGACGGCCGGATGAAGCTGGTCATTTCCAAGGCGCGGGCGATCGACTTCCGGGTCAGCACCTTGCCCACCCTGTACGGCGAGAAGATCGTGATGCGTATCCTGGACTCGTCGTCGGCGAATCTGGATATCGAGCAGCTGGGCTTCGAGCCGGAGCAGAAACGTTTGTTGCTGGAGGCGATCGGACGCCCCTACGGCATGGTGCTGGTGACCGGCCCCACCGGCAGCGGTAAAACGGTGTCGCTGTATACCTGTCTTAATTTGTTGAACAAGCCGGACATCAATATCGCCACGGCCGAGGACCCGGTGGAAATCAACTTGCCGGGCATCAACCAGGTCAACGTCAACGAGCGCGCCGGACTGACCTTCGCCTCGGCCCTGAAGGCTTTTCTGCGTCAGGATCCGGATATGATCATGGTGGGCGAGATTCGGGACTTCGAAACGGCGGACATCGCGATCAAGGCGGCGCAGACCGGCCATATGGTGTTTTCCACCCTGCATACCAATAATGCGCCGGCGACCTTGACCCGGATGTTGAACATGGGGGTGGCGCCGTTCAATATCGCCAGCTCGGTGCTGTTGATCATGGCGCAGCGGCTGGCGCGGCGATTGTGCGCGCATTGCAAGAAGCCGGCGGATATTCCCGAAGAGGCGCTATTGCGCGCCGGTTTCAAGAAAGAGGAACTGGACGGCAGTTGGAAACCCTATGCGCCGGTGGGCTGCGAGGAGTGCCGCAGCACCGGCTACCGCGGCCGCACCGGCATTTACGAAGTGATGCCGATCACCGACGCGATGACGCGCTTGATCATGCAGAACGGCACCGCCATCGATATCGCCGATCTGGCGCGCAAGGAGGGCATGGTGGACTTGCGCCATGCCGGCTTGCTGAAAGTGAAGGCGGGCTTGACCTCGTTGACGGAGATCGAGGCGGTGACCAACGAGTAAAGCCGGTTTCGCGCCTCCGGCGGCCGCCGGCGAGCGGGCTAAACGGCTTGGAATAAGAAAGAGGCCATGGAATGGCAGTCACGGTAGCAAAAAAAGCGACGCCGGGCTTTGTCTGGGAATGGGAAGGCAAGGACAAGGCGGGCAAGGCGATACGCGGGGAATTGCGGGCGGAGTCCGAGGCGGTGGCCAAGACCCAGTTGCGGCGTCAGGGCATCAACGTGGTCAAGATCAAGCGCCGGCGCGGCGGTTTCGGCAAGCGCATCACCGAGCGGGACATCACCTTGTTCACCCGCCAGCTGGCGACCATGATGCGCGCCGGCGTGCCCTTGCTGCAGGCGTTCGACATCGCGGCCAAGGGCCACGGCAACCCGGCGGTGACCAAGATGCTGCTGGAGGTGCGCGCCGACGTCGAAACCGGCCTGTCGCTGGCGGAAGCCTTCCGCAAGCGGCCCTTGTACTTCGACAAGTTGTTCTGCAACATCATCGCCGCGGGCGAAACCGGCGGCGTGCTGGACTCTTTGCTGGACAAGCTGGCCACCTACAAGGAAAAGGTGATGGCGATCAAGGGCAAGATCAAGTCGGCCCTGATTTATCCGTCGGCCATCGTCGGCACCGCCTTCATCATTACCGCCGTCATCATGATTTACGTGATTCCGGCGTTCAAGGATCTGTTTTCCAGCTTCGGCGCCAATCTGCCGGCGCCGACGCTGTTCGTGATCTGGCTGTCGGACGGCTTCGTCCATTACTGGTGGCTGATCTTCGGCGTGATTTTCGGCAGCCTGTTCGGCTTTCTCTACGCCTTCAAGCGCACGCCCAAGCTGCAAGAGCGGATGGACCGCATCCTGCTGCGTGTGCCGGTGATCGGCGATATCATCCGCAAGGCCACCATCGCGCGCTGGGCGCGCACCTTGTCCACCTTGTTCGCCGCCGGGGTGCCCTTGGTGGAGGCGCTGGACTCGGTGGGCGGCGCTTCCGGCAACCAGGTGTACGCGGACGCCACCAAGCGGATCCAGAACGACGTCAGCACCGGCTCCAGCCTCAATTACTCGATGCAGCGCACCGACTTGTTCCCTAATATGGTGTTGCAAATGACCTCGATCGGCGAGGAGTCCGGCTCGCTGGACCAGATGCTGGACAAGGTGGCGGATTTTTACGAAGAAGAAGTCGATAACGCGGTGGCCGCGCTGTCCAGTTTGCTGGAGCCGGCCATCATGGTGATTCTGGGGATCTTGATCGGCGGTTTGATCATTGCGATGTATATGCCGATTTTCAAAATGGGGCAGGTGGTTGGATGATTGAGGAGTGGCGCTGGATCGCCGGCTCGTACCCGCTGGCTTTCGCCGGCGCGGCGCTGGTGCTGGGTTTGTTGCTTGGCAGTTTTCTGAATGTGATCATCCATCGTTTGCCGAAGATGCTGGAAGCCGAGTGGCGGCGCAATTGCGTGGATTGCCTGCAATTGGAAGAGGACGAGGCGGGCGAACGCTACAATTTGATGCGGCCGGCCTCGCACTGCCCGCAATGCCGGGCCGCGGTGCGTCCATGGCAGAATATCCCGGTGCTGAGCTTTCTGCTGTTGCGCGGACGGTGCGGCAGCTGCCGGGCCAAGATCTCCTGGCGTTACCCGGCGGTGGAGTTGTCGACCGGGGCCTTGTTCGCCTTCCTGGCCTGGCGCTATGGCTGGTCGGAACAGTTGCCGGCCTATATGGCCCTGACCGCGGTGTTGCTGGCCCTGACCTTCATTGACGCGGACACGCAGCTGCTGCCGGACAATCTGACCTTGCCCTTGCTGTGGGGCGGTTTGCTGTTCAATCTGCTGACCGGCACCGTGCCGCTGGCCGACGCGGTGATCGGCGCGATGGCGGGCTATCTGTGCCTGTGGCTGCTGTTCCACGGTTTCAAGCTGGCCACCGGCAAGGAGGGCATGGGCTACGGCGACTTCAAGCTGCTGGCCGCCTTGGGCGCATGGCTGGGATGGACCTTGCTGCCGCTGGTGATTCTGTTGTCCTCGCTGGTGGGCGCGGCGGTGGGCGTGGTCTTGATTTTGCTGGCCAAGCACGGCCGCGGCCAGCCGCTGCCGTTTGGTCCTTATCTTGCGGCCGCCGGCTGGATCGCCTTGATCTGGGGTCAGGACATTGTGAACTGGTATTTGCATGCCTATTAAAGTAGTAGGGCTGACCGGCGGCATCGGCTCCGGCAAAAGCGCGGCGGCGGATCGTTTCGCCGAGTTGGGCGTGCCGGTGGTCGACACCGACGCCATCGCGCATGAGCTGACCGGTCCGCGCGGCGCGGCGATGCCGGCCCTGGCGGCGGCGTTCGGCGCGGGCGCGGTGCGAGAGGACGGAGCGCTGGATCGCGGCTGGATGCGCGAGCGGGTGTTTGCAGACGCCGACAGCCGGCAGCGGCTGGAAAGCGTGCTGCATCCGTTGATTCGGCGGGAGAGCGAGGCCAGGGTGGCCGCGGCGCGCGGGCCGTATTGCGTGCTGGTGGTGCCCTTGTTGTTTGAAACCGGGCATTATCTGCCGATGCTGGCGCGCACCCTGCTGGTGGACTGCGAGGAGTCGGCGCAGCTGGAGCGGGTGATGCGGCGCAACGGCATGGACGAAAAGGCGGTGCGGGCGATCATGGCGACGCAATGTTCGCGAGCGCAGCGACGCGAACGCGCCGACGATATAATTTGTAATAATGACAGCTTGGCTGCATTGAGGCTTCAAGTCGACGCCAAACACGATTATTATCTTGCCAGCCTAGCCGATAGATCATAACCGGGCTCTCGCGAGCCAAGCAGAAGGGCCGATGCGCCGTGATCAGTTTTGAGTTTCCCGTCACCGAGCGAACCCGCATCCTGCTCCGCCTGGAGCATCTCTACGCACGTCTTGGGTATTTCATCGGCAAGGACCATCCGTATGATCACCATGCGGCCCTGCTGGTCTTGTTCGAGCTGATGG
Source organism: Chromobacterium alkanivorans (assembly GCF_016937655.1). GTDB lineage: Bacteria > Pseudomonadota > Gammaproteobacteria > Burkholderiales > Chromobacteriaceae > Chromobacterium > Chromobacterium alkanivorans. The sequence goes on from NZ_JAFHKL010000001.1 coordinate 610,604, forward strand.
AAACCGCCTCGCGCGCGGACTTGAAGGCGGATCTGCTGCAGGAATTGGAGCGGCAGAAACAGATGCTGGAAGCGCTGCGCGAGAATCCGCAGGTGGCGGAGGAAACCCTGGAGGGCGTGCTGGAGGACATCGAGCACGCGTCCACCCGCCTGCTGGCCTTGACCGGCAAGTTCGGCCAGCATCTGCGCGAGAACGAGTGGCTGATGGCGATCAAGCAGCGCGCCGGCATTCCCGGCGGCACCTGCCAGTTCGATTTGCCGTCTTATCACCAGTGGCAGCAGAAGTCGGCCGAAGTGCGGCGCCAGGACATCAAGCGCTGGGCGTCGCCGTTGATGCCCACCGCGGAGGCGGCGGGCATTCTGCTGACCCTGTTGCGCGACAGCGGCAAGACCCACCATTACGTGGCGCGCCGCGGCGTGTTCCAGCAGATGTCCGGCGGCAAGGTGGTGCAGCTGATCCGCGTCGCCTACGACGGCGGCCTGGAGTTGCTGCCCGAACTGTCCGCCAATAAATACGCGCTCAATATCCGCTTCGTCAGCGCGGTGACCGGGGAGTCCCGGCCGCGGCAGACCGAGCAGGATGTCGAGTTTCACCTGACCAATTGCAAGTTCTGACCGGCGCGCGCCGGTCTTTGCCCCCGTTTTGAGAAGCCATGTCTGATTCTGTACGCGTTGTCGCCTGTCCCACCTGTCGCGCTCCGGTGCGCTGGGAGCCGCAAAGCCAGTTCCGCCCGTTTTGCAGCAAGCGCTGCCGGCTGATCGATTTGGGCGAGTGGGCGACGGAAAGCTATCGGGTGCCGGCGCAGGAAGAATCGCCGAGCGAGGCGAGCCGCGGCGAGTGAGCGCCCGGCCGCAATGAAAAACAGGTCCCTTCAGGGACCTGTTTTGCTTTGGCCGCGGCGCGAACTCAGGCTCTGGCCGCCAGCGCCGCGCCTTGGGAGAAATAGCCCTTCATGCCGGTGAAGATGGCATTGGCCATTTGCTGCTGGAAATCGCTGCTGAGCAGGCGCTGCTCTTCCTCCGGATTGGAGATGAAGGCGGTTTCCACCAGGATGGACGGAATGTCCGGCGCTTTCAGCACCGCGAAGCCGGCCTGTTCCACCGCGCTCTTGTGCAGCTTGTTGAGGCCGCCCAGGTGCCCCAGCACGGTCTTGCCCAGTTTTAGGCTGTCGTTGATGGTGGCGGTCTGAGTCAGGTCCAGCAGGGTGTGGGCCAGGTATTTGTCCTTGCTGCCTATCTTGACGCCGCCCACCAGGTCGGCGTCGTTCTGGCTTTGCGCCAGGGCTTTGGCGAAGGCGCTGGTCGCGCCTTTTTCCGACAGCGCGAACACCGAGGAACCGCGCGCGGCGCGGTTGGGCGCGGCGTCGGCGTGGATGGAGACGAATAGGTCGGCGTTCAGCTTGCGCGCCTTGGCCACCCGTACGCCCAGCGGGATGAACACATCCTCGTCGCGGGTCATATAGGCCTTCATATTGCTTTCCGCATCGATCATTCGCTTCAACTGCTTGCCGATGCTCAGCACCACGTCCTTCTCGCGGGTGCCGTTCAGGCCGACGGCGCCGGGATCTATGCCGCCATGGCCCGGGTCCAGCATCACGATGATCGGGCGGTTGCTGTCCTTTTTCTTGGGCTTGATCTGCGGCGCGGGCTGTTCCAGCTTGCCCTTGTTGTAGTCCTGCAGCAGCGCGAGCAGGGGATCGTCCTGCTTGCCGTCGGCCGGGTAGAGGTCGACCACCAGCCGGTGTTTGTACTCGGCCACCGGCACCATGGTGAAGGCTTGCGGCGTGACGTTGGCCTTCAATTCCAGCACCAGGCGCACGGTGTTCGGATCGAACTGGCCGGCGCGCGCGGTCTTGATATAGGGGTCGGCGGCGGCAATCTGGCTGCCGATGTCTTTCAGCACGCTATTGAGTTGCACGCCTTGCAGGTCGATCACCAGCCGGTTGGGGTTGGCGATGGTGAACTGCTTGTATTGGATGGCCTCGCTGGCCTCCAGCGTGATGCGGGTGTAAAGCGACGCCGGCCAGATGCGCAGGGCGACGATCTGGCTGCCGGCGGCAAAGCCGACGCGGCTCACCGACAGCATGAAGGTGGCGGCGGCCGCGCCGATCAGTCGGCGGCGGAGGGGGTCGAAAGTCGAATCAGGCATGACTGTCCGGTTTCTGAGTGGGCGAGTAAACGATAATTGCGACCATTTCCGGCCACGGCTAGTTCCAGCACGATATCGGCGCGCGGCAGCAAATCCGCCGCCTTGTCCGGCCATTCAACCAGGCACAGGCTGTCCGGGCCGAAGTATTCGCGGAAGCCGGCATCCTCCCATTCCTCCGGGTCGGCGAAACGGTACAGGTCGAAATGGTGCACGCTATAGTGAGGAAAAGGATAGCTCTCCACCAGAGTATAGGTGGGGCTTTTGACCTTGCCGGCATGACCGAGCGCGGTCAGCAGGCCGCGCGTGAACGTGGTCTTGCCGGCGCCCAGGTCGCCTAATAGATAGACGACGAGGCCGGCTTGCGCCGCTTCGGCGAAGGCTTTGCCCAGCGCCAGGGTGGCGGTTTCATCTTCCAGGTAGCCGCAGCGAACGCTGGTATCATCCATGGCCATGACCGAAAACTCTTTACAAAAACCGGATTATCCCGAATTGGCGCGCCAAATCAAAGCCTGGGCGCGAGAATTGGGCTTTGCCGACGCCAGAATCGGTCGCGCCGGCTTGCCGCCGGAGGCGGAACAGAAGTTGAACGCCTGGCTGGCCGCCGGTCATCACGGCGAGATGGACTATATGGCCCGTCACGGCGCCTTGCGGGTCAAGCCGGCGGAGCTGGTGCCCGGCACCCTGTCCGTCATTTCCCTGCGCATGCATTACTGGCCGCAGGCGCGCGACTCGGCCGAAGTGCTGGCCGACGGCGGCAAAGCCTATTTATCGCGCTACGCGCTGGGGCGCGATTATCACAAGGTCTTGCGCAACCGGCTGCAGGCGCTGGCGGACCGAATCAAGCGGGAGATCGGCGATTTCGGCTACCGGGTGTTCACCGACAGCGCGCCGGTGGCCGAGGTGGCGCTGGCGGCGCAGGCCGGCCTGGGCTGGCGCGGCAAGCACACTTTGCTGCTGACCAAGAACGAGGGCTCGCTGTTTTTCCTGGGCGAGGTCTTCACCGATCTGCCCTTGCCGGAGGACGAGGCGGAGGACGGCCATTGCGGCCGCTGCACCCGCTGCATCGATGTCTGTCCCACCGCGGCCATCGTCGCGCCCTATACCGTGGACGCGCGCCGCTGCATTTCCTACCTGACGATAGAGCTGAAGCGGGCGATTCCGGAGGAGATGCGGCCCTTGATCGGCAACCGCGTTTACGGTTGCGACGATTGCCAGTTGTTCTGTCCATGGAACCGTTTCGCGGTCGATACCCAAGAGACCGATTTTGCGGTGCGTCATGGTCTGGACGACGTGAGCTTGCTAGAGTTGTTCGCCTGGAGCGAGACTGAGTTCAAGGAGAAGATGGCCGGCAGCCCGATTTACCGCATCGGCTATCACAAATGGCTGTCCAACCTGGCGGTGGGCCTGGGCAACGCGCCCACCACGCCGGAAGTGGTGGCGGGGCTGCGCGCGCGCTTGGACTTTCCCGACGAGATGGTGGCCGAGCCGGTGCGCTGGGCGCTGAGCCGGCACGGGGTCTTGGTCTGAATCTCAGTTCTTGCTGGGAGCCTTGACCAGGGATTCGCCTTCCAGCACCACCTTGCCGCGGACCGAGCACTGGGTCGCCAGTTTGACGAAGTGCTTTTCCGGATTCAGTTCGATCACGGTGGCGCGGGCGGTCACGGTGTCGCCGATGCGCACCGGCGCCTTGAAACGGGTGGATTGCGACAGATAGATGGTGCCGTGGCCGGGCAACTGGGTGCCCACCACCGTGGAGATCAGGCTGGCGGTCAGCATGCCGTGCGCGATGCGGGTCTCGAACGGCGTCGTTTCCGCGTATTCCTGATTGATGTGCACCGGGTTGTTGTCGCCGGAGACGGCGGCGAACATCAGCACGTCGGCTTCGGTGATGGTCTTGCTGAACTCGGCGAAATCGCCGAGGCTAAGATCTTCAAACCAAACAGTCATGACCGCTCCTGACTTGATATGACGAGAAAATGTTGCAGTGCATTGTGACAGCTTTTGGCCGAAATGCAAATTACCGAGAAATCACGTACTATCGGCGATAAGTTGCGTTTTTGCCACGCTGTATGCAATACAAATCAACCAAACGCTCGTTTGAATTTGTGCTTGGGGCATAATCAGCCTTGCTTCGGCAATTGCTGCTTCCGCGTTCGATCAATCCAGACGGCGGCATTTCTGAAACGGCCGCGCTTGGCGGCGCGGCGGCGGCGTCGAGCCGCTCCAGGTTTCTTTTAGAGATGTCCAGAGGTTTGTTGGAGGAATATGAAAGTTCTAGTCGCTGTGAAACGCGTTGTGGATTACAACGTGAAGGTTCGGGTCAAGGCCGACGGCACTGACGTGGATATCGCCAACGTCAAGATGTCGATGAACCCGTTTGACGAAATCGCGGTGGAAGAGGCGGTGCGTCTCAAGGAAGCCGGCAAGGTCAGCGAAATCGTCGCGGTGTCGCTAGGCGTCAAGCAATGCGAGGAAACGCTGCGCACCGCGCTGGCGATGGGCGCCGACCGCGCCATCCTGGTGGAAACCGACGTGGAGCTGCAGCCGCTGGCGGTGGCCAAATTGCTGAAGGCGCTGGCGGACAAGGAACAGCCGCAGCTCTTGATCGTGGGCAAGCAGGCGATCGACGACGACGCCAACCAGACCGGCCAGATGGTGTCCGCGCTGCTGGGCTGGGGCCAGGGCGCTTTCGCCTCCAAGGTGGAGCTGTCGGCCGAGACCGTGGACGTCACCCGCGAGATCGACGGCGGTCTGGAAACCGTCAAGCTGCGTCTGCCGGCGGTGGTCACTGCCGACCTGCGCCTGAACGAGCCGCGCTTCATCAAGCTGCCCAACATCATGGCGGCCAAGAAAAAGCCGCTGGACAAGACCACGCCGGCCGAGCTGGGCGTGGACGCCGCTCCGCGTCTGAAGACGCTGAAGGTGGCCGAGCCTTCCAAGCGCAGCGCCGGCATCAAGGTGGCCAACGCCGCCGAGCTGGTCGCCAAACTGAAAACCGAAGCAAAGGTGCTGTAAGCCATGGCCATTCTCGTTATCGCTGAACACGACAACCAGGGCCTGAAAGCAGGCACTCTGAACACCGTTACCGCCGCCGCCAAGCTGGGCGAAGTGCACCTGCTGGTGGCCGGCCACAACGCCGCCGCCGCCGCCGAGGCCGCCAAGAGCGTGGCCGGCGTCGCCAAAGTGCTGCTGGCCGACGCCGCGCACTACGCGCACGGCCTGGCCGAGAACCTGGGCGCGCTGGTGTCCGGCCTGGCCAAGGGCTACAGCCACGTGCTGGCGCCGGCGTCCTCCTTCGGCAAGAACCTGCTGCCGCGCGTGGCCGCCTTGCTGGACGTGGCGCAGATCTCCGAGGTCGTCGCCATCGAGTCCGCCGACACCTTCGTGCGGCCGATTTACGCCGGCAACGTGCTGGCCACCGTGCAGTCCGCCGACCCGATCAAGGTCATCACCGTGCGCACCACCGCCTTCGACGCGGCGGGCCAGGGCGGTTCCGCCGCGGTGGAAACCGTGGCAGCGGCCGCAGACGCGCAGCTGTCCGGCTTTGTCGGCCAGGAACTGACCAAGTCAGACCGCCCGGAACTGGGTTCGGCCAAGGTCATCGTTTCCGGCGGCCGCGCGCTGGGTTCGGAAGAGCAGTTCAAGGCGGTGATCGATCCGCTGGCGGACAAGCTCTCCGCCGCCGTCGGCGCTTCCCGCGCCGCGGTGGACGCCGGCTACGCGCCGAACGACTACCAAGTGGGCCAGACCGGCAAGGTGGTGGCGCCGCAGCTGTACTTCGCGGTCGGCATTTCCGGCGCGATCCAGCACTTGGCCGGCATGAAGGACTCCAAGGTGATCGTCGCCATCAACAAGGACGAGGAAGCGCCTATCTTCCAGGTGGCGGATTACGGCATCGTCGGCGATCTGTTCACCGTGGTGCCGGAGCTGATGGCCGAGTTGTCCAAATAATCCCGCGTCCGCGCCGCGAGTCTCTCGCCGGCGCGGACTTTAAGAACGTGTTTACGCGCTCGCGAGCCAGAGAGAAACAGGGCGAAAACAGCTGAGAAAGCGGAATGCGCCGGTGGCGCGTCAGCATTTCGAAGCGGAACTCACCGCGCAAGCTCTCTCAACGCGCAGCAGATCGTAAACCGGTTCTGCGGGCCGGGCGCGCCGCATGGCCGCACGGTACAAGAATATTCAGCCGGCACGTCCGCGCGCAGTCATCGGCCCGATGCGGGCCGGACCCGTCGCGGCGTTTGCCGGCTTTTTCATGTCTGCGAAGAGAAACCGATGGCCGCTTGTGTTGGCCATCCCAGCCATCCAAACACGAGGAGAAGGCGATGATTTATCAAGCACCGATCAAGGACATCCAATTCGCGCTCAACGAGCTGGCCGAGCTGCCGGCCATCTGCGGCCTGCCGGGCTACGGCGAATGCTCGGTGGAACTGGTGGACGCCATTCTGGAGGAGGGCGCCAAGTTCGCCGAAGGCGTGCTGGCGCCGATCAACAAACAGGGCGATCAGGGCGCCAAATGGCGCGACGGCGAAGTCAGCGCCGCGCCCGGCTTCAAGGACGCCTGGCAGCAGTACGTCGAATCCGGCTGGGTGGGCCTGCGCGCGCCGGAGGCCTACGGCGGCCAGGGCATGCCGGCCTTGGTGGCCACCGCTGCCGAGGAGATGTGGTGTTCCGCCAACCTGGCCTTCTCGCTGGCGCCGCTGCTGACCCTGGGCGCGATCGAGGCCATCCACCATCATGCGTCGGACGAACTCAAGAACGTCTATCTGCCGCCGATGTCCAGCGGCGCCTGGACCGGCACCATGAATCTGACCGAGCCGCAAGCGGGCTCCGACCTGGCCCAGGTGCGCAGCAAGGCCTTGCCTCAGGCTGACGGCAGCTACCGCATCAGCGGCCAGAAAATCTTCATCACCTGGGGCGAGCACGATATGGCGGACAACATCGTCCACCTGGTGCTGGCCCGCTTGCCGGACGCGCCGGCCGGGGTGAAGGGCATTTCCTTGTTCATCGTGCCCAAATTCCTGGTCAAGGCCGACGGCAGCCTGGGCGCGCGCAACGACGTGCGCTGCGTGTCGCTGGAGCACAAGCTGGGCATCCACGGCAGCCCCACCGCGGTGATGAGTTTCGGCGACCAGGACGGCGCGGTCGGCTATCTGGTCGGCGAAGCCAACAAGGGCCTGAACTATATGTTCACCATGATGAACCACGCGCGGCTGGGCGTGGGCATCGAAGGTCTGGCGGTGTCGGAGCGCGCCTACCAGAAGGCGGTGGAATACGCGCGCGAGCGCGTGCAGAGCCGCGCCGTGGGTTCGCCCGATCCGGCCGGCGTGGCCATCATTCAGCATCCGGACGTGCGCCGCATGCTGCTGACCATGCGCGCCCAGGTGGAGGCGCAGCGCGCGCTGGCCTTGTACACCGCGGCGGCGCTGGACCGCGCCGCGCGCCATCCGGTGGCGAGCGAGAAGGCGCGCAACCAGGCGCTGGCCAATTTCCTGATCCCCATCGTCAAGGGCTGGAACACCGAGCAGGCCAACGAGATCACCAGTCTGGCGCTGCAGGTGCACGGCGGCATGGGGTATATCGAGGAAACCGGCGTCGCTCAGTACTACCGCGACGCGCGCATCACCGCCATCTACGAAGGCACCACCGGCATCCAGGCGCTGGACTTGATCGGCCGCAAGACCGCGGGCGAGGGCGGCGTCACCGCCCGCGCCTTGCTGGAGGAGGCGGCAGGCTGCGCGGCCAAGCTGCGCGCGGCCGGCTTGACCAGCCTGGCGGACAATCTGGACGAAGCGGTCAAGCAGGCGCGCCGCAGCGTAGACTTCATCCTGGAGACCTTCGCCGGGCAGCCGCAGCGGGCGGCGGCCGGATCGGTGCCCTTCCTCAAACTGATGGGCATCGTGCTGGGCGGCTGGCAGATGGCGCGCGCGGCCTTGATCGCCAAGGATAAGCTGAGCGAGGGCGAGGCCGACCATGACTTCATGCGCGCCAAACTGGCCACCGCGCGTTTCTACGGCGAGCATCTGCTGCCGCAGGCGGGCGGCCTGGCGGCCGCCATCGTGGAGGGCGCGGACAGCGTGCTGGAGATGAACGAAGCCTGGTTCTGAGGCTGGACGAAGACGCGAAACAAACGCCGCGGGGGTTCCGCGGCGTTTTTTGTTGCCTGGCCGACGCAAGAGCGATTCTTGCATGAGCTTGTAATCGGGCTTTGAGATAATGGCAAAGACCTTGTTGCGGGATGCTGCGGCGCGACAGCAAAAACCGTTTGTCATTAAAAATATTTTGCCGCATAGTGTTTGCTCCGCCCCTAGCTACGGGGGGTGTGCGAAATCAGGCGGAAAAATAGTTCTTAATAGAAGAATTTATCGCATGGCGCGCTGATATTCGCTTGAATATTGCCTGGCTATGCAATTCGGTCTTTTTTCGGATTGACCGTATCCTGATTGCGTGCAAATAATCCGCTGCATGACTCACAGCCATGCTTGAGCCCAACCCCGGCCGATTCCACCACGGCGCGGGCGTCCGCTTGAACTTGGCCGCAAGGTCCGCGCTTAGATTTCAAGAATGAATACAGAAGCCAGGATGCAATGAAGCAAGTGGTCCATTGGAGTGAAAAGGGGAAGCGGTTATTGCCGTCGGCCGCGACGCTGGGGCGTCTGGTCGCCGCTTTGCCCTGGCTGGCGCTGGCAGGCGCCGCCGCATGGCTGGGCACCGCCGCCGCGCCTTTGCTGGGACCCGCCGCCAAGCAATGGCGCGGCTTAAGCGAGCCGGCGCCGCAGTCCGCCGCCGCCAATGTGGCGATGGCGCATTGGTTCGGCGAGCCGGTGGCGCAACAGGCGGTGGCCTTGCCGCCGGTCAAGCTGATCGGCGTCTACGCGCCGCAGGCTTCCGGCGCGCCCGGCTTCGCGGTGATAGACGACAACGGCCGCTCGGTGGCCCTGCTGCTGGGCAAGACGACGCCGGACGGCTGGGAGCTTGCCCAGATCACCGCCTCCGGCGTGCTGATGCGCTCCGGCGGCAGCGAGCAGTTCGTGCCGCTGGTCGAACGCGTGCCCGGCGCGGGCGCCGTCGTCGGCAATGTCCCGCCGGCGATGCCGCCGCCGATTTCCCCTCCTTCCCAGGCTCCCGTTTCGCCCCCCGCTGTGGTTCCTGTGAATCCTGAAACCCCGCCGCAACCTGGGCTGGATTCCGCCAGCATGGTTCGCCAATAAGAAGACTGAATATGCGTATCCACAAACTCGTCGCCATCCTGGCCCTGGTCTACGGTTGCAACGCCGCATTGGCCGCCACCCCGCAGAACGACGGAGTGATGCTCAACTTCGTCAACGCCGACATCGAAACCGTGGTCAAGGCGATAGGCGAGATCACCGGCAAGAACTTCATCATCGACCCGCGGGTCAAGGGCACGGTCAACATCGTGTCCAGCAAGCCGGTGCCGCGCGCCTTGTCCTACCAGATCCTGCTGTCCTCGCTGCGCTTGCAGGGCTTTTCCGCGGTGGAGGGCGGCGGCGTGGTCAAGATCGTGCCGGAAGCCGACGCCAAGCTGCACGCCAAGGCCAGCAAGGGCATTCCGCGCGGCGACGGCGACCGCCTGATCACCAAGGTGTTCACGCTCAAGTACGGCAACGCCAACCAGTTGGTGCCGGTGATCCGCCCCATCGTGTCGCCCAACAACACCATCGCCGCCTACCCGCAGTCCAACGCGCTGATCGTCACCGACTACGCGGACAACATCCAGCGCATCGAATCCATCATCGATTCGATCGAGAGCGCCGCCGCCGGCGACACCGTGGTGGTGCCGGTGCTGTTCGGCTCCGCGGTGGAGCTGGCCGGCAGCCTGAACAAGCTGTTGCAGGACAGCGGCGCCGGCGCCGACGGCGGCAAGACCACCATCATTCCGGACGCGCGCGCCAATGTGCTGATGGTGCGCGCCGACACCCCGGGCAAGATAGGCAAGATCAAAAGCTTGCTCAAGCTCTTGGACCAGCCCAGCCAGGCCGGCGCCAATGTGCGCGTGGTCTATCTGAAGAACGCCGAGGCCGGCAAGGTGGCGCAGACGCTGCGCGCGCTGATGACCGGCGACGCCGGCCCCTTGCAGGGCCGCACCGCGGTGAGCACCAACGGCGGCTCCAGTTCCAGCCTGCTGAACCAGAGCGGCTCGGGCAGCGGCTCCGCCTCCTCGTCCAGCGGCTCCGCCAGCGCCGCGCAGGCTGCCAGTCCGGTGGGCGGCGACAGCGCGTCCAGCGCCTCCGGCAGCGGGGCCGGCGGCGGCGGATCGATGATCCAGGCCGATCCCACCAACAACGCGCTGATCCTGAACGTGCCGGACTCCATGTACCAGAATCTGCGCAACGTCATCGACCTGCTGGACAAGCGCCGCGCCCAAGTGATGGTGGAGGCGCTGGTGGTGGAAGTGGCCGCGCAGCGGGTGATGGAGTTGGGCGTGCAATGGCAGGCCTTGGGCGCGCTCAACGGCAACGGCGCCGGCGTGTTCGGCGGCACCAACTTTCCCGGCACCACCAACCCGGGGATCATCGGTTTGTCCGGCGGAACGTTGGCCGGCGGCACCGGCGCTGCCGCCACCCCCCTGGGCACGCTGGCCGGCTCCGCCGGCCTCAATATCGGTTGGGTCAAGGGCACCGTCAACATCCCCGGCATCGGCACCGTGTTGAACATGGGCGCGCTGGCCCGGGCGATGGAGACCGAAATGGGCGGCAACATCGTGTCCAGCCCGTCGCTGATGGCGATGGACAATGAGAAGGCCAAGATCCAGATTGGCCAGGAAGTGCCTATCCTGACCGGCCAGTACAGTAATACCGGCAGCAGCAGCAGCGGTTCGGTCAATCCCTTCCAGACCTATGACCGCAAGACCATAGGCTTCAACCTGGAAATCACCCCGCAGATTTCCGAAGGCGGCTCCATCCGCATGAAGATTCTGCAGGAAGCATCCACCATCGTGCCGGGCACCGATAAAAACCCGCAAGGTCCGACCACCAATAAGCGGATGATAGAAACCATCGCGAATGTCGACGACGGCGGCATCATCGCCATCGGCGGCCTGCTGCAGGAAGCGGTCAGCGACAATGAAAGCAAGGTGCCGCTCTTGGGCGACATCCCGTGGCTGGGCGCCTTGTTCCGCTACAGCAACAAGAAGCGCGACAAGACCAATCTGATGATCTTCATCAAGCCCACCATCGTTCGTGACGATCTGGGCGCGCGCTCCATCGCCACCGATCGCTACAACTACATCATCGGCGAAGGCCATAAGGCGGAGAAGGAAAAGCTGCAGATGAACCTGGATTCGGCGCTGAAGTCCCTGCCGGAGAGCGGCATCCGCTCGACGCTGGAACAAAGCCTGAAGGCGCAGCAGAAATGAACAAGCCCAAGCTGTCGCCGGCGCTGGGTTTCCCGTTCGCGCGCGCCAACGGCGTGATTCTGCTGGACGGCGAAAGCGGCCGCCATCTGCTGCTGCGTGAAGACTGCCGGCCCGAGGCCTGGGCCGAAGTGCTGCGTCTGCACGGCCAGGGGCTGGCCAGCGTCGAGACGTTGGAGGCGGCCTTGTTCGACAAGCGCCTGTCCGAGCATTACGCCAACCGCGACGGCGCTGCGGCCGAGGTGGTGGACGACATCGGCCAGGATCTGGACCTGACCCAGATGGTGGAGTCTCTGCCGACGGTGGAGGATTTGCTGGAAAGCGAGGGCGACGCGCCCATCATCCGCATGATCAACGCCTTGCTGACCCAGGCGCTGCGCGACGGCGCCTCGGACATCCACATCGAGGCTTTCGAAGACCGCTCGGTGGTGCGCTTCCGCCTGGACGGCTCGCTGCGCGACGTGGTCAGCCCGCACCGCGCGCTGCACGCGGCGATGGTGTCGCGGATCAAGATCATGGCCAATCTCGACATCGCCGAAAAACGCATTCCGCAGGACGGCCGCATCTCGCTGCGTCTGGGCGGCCGCCCGGTGGACGTGCGGGTGTCCACGCTGCCCACCAGCCACGGCGAGCGCGTGGTGCTGCGCCTGCTGGACAAGGAGAACGCCCGCCTGGACCTGGCCACGCTGGGCATGGCGGCGGACACGCTGCAGGCGGTGGACAAGGTGATCCGCCAGCCGCACGGCATCCTGCTGGTCACCGGTCCCACCGGCTCGGGCAAGACCACCACGCTGTACGCGGCCTTGTCGCGGTTGGACGCGCGCCACACCAACATCATGACGGTGGAGGACCCGGTGGAATACCACCTGGACGGCGTCGGCCAGACCCAGGTCAATCCGCGCATCGACATGAGCTTCGCCAAGGCGCTGCGCGCGATTCTGCGCCAGGATCCGGACGTGGTGATGATAGGCGAGATCCGCGATCTGGAAACCGCGCAGATCGCGGTGCAGGCCTCATTGACCGGCCACCTGGTGCTGGCCACGCTGCACACCAACGACGCCGCCTCGGCGGTGACGCGGCTGGTGGACATGGGCGTCGAGCCCTTCCTGTTGGCGTCCAGCCTGTTGGGCGTGATGGCGCAACGGCTGGTGCGCCGGCTGTGCCCGCATTGCAAGACGCCGCATCCGGTGCCGCTGGAGGGCGAGGAGAACACGCCGCACTACCGGCCGGCCGGCTGCCCGAACTGCGGCCATTCCGGCTACAAGGGACGTTACGGCGTTTATGAATTGCTCTTGGTCGACGATCAATTGCAGCGCTTGATCCACGATCGCGCTTCCGAGCAGAAAATGCGCGACTACGCCGCCCGCCACGGCATGCGCTCGCTGCGCGACGACGGCCTGCGCTGGGTCAAGGCCGGCGAAACTTCGCTGGAAGAAATCATGCGGGTGACGAGGAACTGATGGCCGCCTTCCGTTTTACCGCTTTCGACCCCGCCGGCAAGGAGCAGAAGGGCTTGCTGGAGGCGGACTCCGCGCGCGCCGCGCGCAGCCAGCTGCGCGAGCGCGGCCTGCTGCCCTTGGAGGTGGAAAGCGTCAGCGCCAAGAACGGCGACGCCGGCAGCTCGGCGCTGCGCCGCGGCTTGCCGCGCGCCGAACTGGTGATGATCACCGAACAGCTGTCCACTCTGCTCAACGCCGGTCTGCCGCTGGAAAAAGCGCTGACCGCGGTGACCGAGCAGTGCGAACACCCGCGCAGCCGCACCGTGCTGGCGGCTTTGCGCAGCGACATCCTGGAAGGCAAGAGCTTCGCCCAGGCGCTGTCCGCCGCGCCGGGCGTGTTCTTCCCGTTGTATCGCTCGCTGGTGCAGGCCGGCGAGCAATCCGGCCACCTCGACACCGTGATGGCGCGTTTGGCCGAATATCTGGACAAGCGCCAGAACACCCAGCAAAAAGTGATGCTGGCGATGGCCTATCCGGCCGTGGTCACCGTGGTGGCCATTCTGGTGGTGGCAGGCCTGATGAGTTATGTGGTGCCGCAGGTGGTCAGCGTGTTCGCGCAGACCAAGCAGACCTTGCCCTTCCTGACCCGGGCGCTGGTGGCCGCCAGCGATTTTCTGCGCCAGTGGGGCGTCGCGCTGCTGGCCGGCATCGTCGCCGCGCTGTTCCTGACCGTGCGCGCCTTGCGCGCGCCGGCGCTGAAGCGGCGCTTCCACGCCCGGCTGCTGAAGCTGCCGGTGTTCGGCCGCCTGCTGCGCGCGCTCAACACCGCGCGCATGGCCAGCACCCTGTCCATCCTGGTGGGCAGCGGCGTGCCGCTGCTGACCGCGCTGGAAACCGCGCGCGGCCTGATGACCTTGTTGCCGATGCAGGACGCGGTCAGCGAGGCGATGGCCAAGGTGAGGGAAGGCGTGGCGCTGTCGCGCGCGCTGCACGCCACCCGTCAATTCCCGCCGGTGCTGATCCATCTGATCGGCAGCGGCGAATCCAGCGGCACGCTGGCGCATATGCTGGACCGCGCCGCCCAGCAGCAGGAGCAGGAGGTGGAGCGCAAGCTCGCCACCTTCACCACGCTGATGGAGCCGCTGCTGATCCTGTTCATGGGCGGCATGGTCTTGTTGATCGTGCTGGCCATCATGATGCCCATCATCGACATGAACCAGATGGTGCATTGATTTTCGCGGAAAGAAGCACGGCAATGTCTCACAAGGCAGTTTTACAGCAATGGGTGCTGGAGGCGCTGGCCGCCCACGGCGGCAAGGCGGACCGGCTGACGGTGGCCAAGCACATCTGGCATGCGCGCGGGCGCGAGCTGGAAGGCACCGACTTGTTTTACACCTGGCAATACGATATGAGCTGGGCGGCGAGCGAGCTGAGGAAGCTGGGCCAGCTCAAGCCGGCCAATGCCGGACCCGCCGGCGTCTGGGAGCTGTCCGGCGACGGACCCTCCCTGTTTTGACCCCTTGAAACCTCGGTAGTAGGAGTAGATATGCGACACCTTTCCCAAGCGGCCCAGCGAGGCTTCACCCTGATCGAAATCATGGTGGTGATCGTGATTCTCGGCGTACTGGCGGCGCTGGTGGTGCCCAAGGTGATGAGCCGTCCGGACGAGGCGCGCGCCGTCGCCGCCAAGCAGGACCTGGGCGCCTTGAGCCAGGCCCTGAAACTGTACCGGCTGGACAACGGCCGCTACCCCAGCAGCGAGCAGGGCCTGCAGGCCTTGGTGCAGAAACCGAGCTCGGCGCCGGAACCGAAAAACTGGAAGCCGGGCGGCTATCTGGAGCGCCTGCCCAAGGACCCGTGGGGCAATCCCTACCAGTACGCCAATCCGGGCACCCACGGCGAAATCGACATCTGGAGCTTCGGCGCCGACGGCGAGCCGGGCGGCGAGGGCGTGGACGCGGACATCGGCAACTGGGACGCGGTCAAGTAAGACCGGAGTCGTCGATGAACTCCTCCTTTTCGGCGCGCGGCTTCACCCTGATCGAGGTGATGGTGGTGATGCTGATCATCGGGGTGCTGGCCACCACGGTGACGCTGAGCATGCGGCCGGACACCCATCGCCAGGCCTCGGACGAAGCCTACCGTTTGGCGCGGGTGCTGGAGCAGGCGGCCGACGCCGCCGAAATGGGGGACCCGCTGGCGCTGATGTGGGACGCCAAGGGCTACGGTTTCCGCCGCCGCGGCGACAATGGAGACTGGGGCGGCGCCAACGATGAATTGCTGGCCGACCGGCTGTGGCCGGAGGGCGTGCACGGGGGGGCGCTGTTGCTGGACGGCCAACCTTGGCCGGCGGGCCGGCCGCTGCCCTTGTGGCAGGACGGGCGCGCCAACGCGCTGGCCTTGCAGATCAAGACCGAGACGCGCGGCCTGGCCGTGACCCTGTCGCCGCTGGGGCGCAGCCGGGTGGACGAAGGCTCATGAAGCGCGAGCGCGGATTTACGCTGTTCGAAGTGCTGGTGGCGCTGGCCATCATCGCGGTGGCCTTGGGCGCGCTGCTGCGCGCCACCGGCCTGGCCGCAGACAACGGCGAGGGCATGAAGCGGCGGATGCAGGCGGCCTGGGAGGCGCAGAACATGATCGCGCTGATGCAGGCGCGCCGCGAATGGCCGGACGTGGGCGAGCAGGCGGGAGAGTTGGACGACGACGGCGCGCGCTGGCGCTGGCAGCGCGTGGTCAGCCAGACGCCCAATCCCAATTTCCGCAAAGTGGTGGTGCGGGTGCTGGCCCAGGGCGACGGCCGCTACGTGTTGGCCGAAATGACCGGCTATTTGCGCATGAACATCGGAGGCGGCTCGTGAGGCGCGGCCGGCAGCGCGGCATGACCTTGATCGAGATCCTGGTGGCGATGAGCTTGCTCGCCATCCTGTCGGTGCTCGGCTACAAGGCGTTCGGCTCCTTGCTGATCTCGCGCGAGCGGCTGATGCAGACCAGCGAGCAATGGGTGGACGCCGCGCGCGCCTTCCGGCGGCTGGAGGGCGACCTGACCGGCCAGATGCCGGCGCCGACGCAAGGGCAGGGCCCGAGCCTGGGCGGCAGCCAGCTGCTGCTGCAAAGCGACGGCGACGGCCAGACGCTGACCCTGCAGAGTTTTTCCGCCCGCTATCCCGGCGGCCAGGAACGCATCAGCTACCATGCCGGCGCGCAAGGCCTCAGCTGGGCGGCGGGCGACGCCCAGGGCGCGGCGCCGACCGCCTACGTCCTGCTGGGCAAGGACGCCGCGGTGCGCTGGCGCGTGCTACTGGACGACGGCAACTGGCTGGACAACTGGCCGCCGCGCGAAGCCAGCCCGGCGCACAGTCCGCGCGCGCTGGAAATGCGCATCCGCATGCCGGGCAATGAATGGGCGAAACGGATATGGGCGCTGCCATGAGGAGGCCGGGGAGCCGGAAGCAGCGCGGCATGGCGGTGATCATGGCCTTGCTGATCGTGGCCTTGGCCACCACCGCCGCCTCGCTGGTGTTGTGGCAGCAGGGCCTGTGGTGGCATCAGCTGGACAACGACCGCAACCGCGCCCAACTGCGCCTGGTGGCCGACGCCGGCCTGGGTTGGGCGATGGAAATCCTGCGCTTCAACAACGGCGCGGCCGGCAACGGCGTGGTGGCCTTGTCCCAGCTGTGGGCGCAGCCCTTGCCGCAGACCGAGGCCCAGGGCGTGACCGTGTCCGGGCAGTTGAGCGATCTGCAAGGCCGCTTCAATCTGAATTCGCTGGTGCAGAACGGCCAGACCAATGCGCGGCAGCTGGTGTTCTACAAGCGGCTGCTGACCACGCTGGGCCTGCCCACGCGCTTGTCCGAACCCTTGGTCAGGCAGTTGCGCGGCGGCAAGGATTCGGAGGACGCCAGCCAGCCGGCGGGGGAGAACCGTCCGCCGGAGCCGGGCGCGACGGCGCCGGGTCATCCGCTGCTTCGCGTGGAAATGCTGCGCTGGCTGCCGGGCTACACCCCGGAGGTGCTGGACAAGTTGCTGCCGCACGTGGCGGCTTTGCCGGCGGACGTCAGCCAGATCAACATCAACACCGCCACGCCGGCGGTGATGAAAACCTTGTTGCCCGGCGTCGGCGACGGCAATTTGCTGGTCTTGCTCAACCAGCGCAAGGTCAATTACTACAAGGACGCCAACGACTTCAAGGCGCGGTTGCCGGCGCCGGGCATCATCGCCGACACCGACATCGCCGCGGCGTCCAATTACTTCATGCTGGACAGCTCGGCCCGGCTGGAACGGGCGCGGCTGGAAATGCGGGCGCTGATCTACAGCAATATGAACGTGGTGAAGACGCTGTGGCGGCAAGACGGCGCGGGACGTCCGCCGGCCAGGGGAAACGGAAATCAGAATGACAACGCTTAGACTGTATCTGCGGGCCGGCTGGCCCGATAGCGAACCGGGGCTGCCCTGGGCCCTGCTGGGCGCGCGCGGCGAAGCCAGCGCCCAGGGCGACAGCGCGCCGGCCGGCTGGCCGCGCGCCGACCGCTGCGAACTGATCCTGCCCGCCGGCCGCACCCTGTTCACCCAGGCGAGGCTGCCGGCCGCGGTCAAGCAGCCGACGGCGGCGATGATGGGCTTCGCGCTGGAGGAGGGGCTGATCAACGACCCGTCCGCCAATCTTTACGCACTGGGCGGAGAACTGCCGGACGGCAGCCGCGCGGTGGCGGTGACCGAGGCCTTCCCGGTGCGCCGCGCCGTGGCCATGCTCAAGAGCGCCGGGCGCTTGTGCGACCGCATCCTGCCGGAGGAAAGCCTGCTGCCGCCGCCGGCGCGCGACGGCTGGTGCGTGGCGCGCGGCGGCGAGGGCTGGTTGCTGCGGCTGAGCGCCACGCGCGCGGCCTGGCTGCCCTACTGCGGCGAAACGGCCGAACAACTGCTGTTCGCGCGGCTGGCGGCGCAGCTGCCGCCGGCCAGCCTGACCGTGTGCGGCGCCGAGGCGGCCGGCCTGATCGGATCGCGGCTGCCGGCGTGGCAGGGCGAACCCAGGCAGCTGGCGGCCCATGACTGGCGCAGCGGCCAGGCGCAACAGGCTTTCGACTTCGCCAACGGCGAGCTGGCGGCCAATCGCCGCTGGCGCGACTGGGGGCCGGCGCTGCGTCGCGCCGGGCTGGTGTTGGGCGGCCTGCTGGCGGCGCAACTGGCGCTGACCCTGGGCCAGGCCGGCTGGTACGCCTGGCAAAAACACAGCTTGTCGGCGGAGATCCGCGCCGCCGCCAAACCCTGGATCGGCGGCCAGGCGATGCCGGGCAGCAGCGCGCTGGCGATGACGCGCGCGGTGGACAAGCTGCGGCTGAGCCACGGCCTGCCGGCGCGGGACGACGCCTTGGAACTGATGGGCGCGCTGGCGGCGCTCAGCGGCCGCGATCTGCAGACTCGCACCCTTAGCTACGAGGGCGGGCGGCTCAAACTGCAAGTGGCGGACGTGCCGGCGGAGACCTTGCAGCGCTGGCGCGGCCAACTGGCGGCCAAGCAGATCCGCCTGGACGTGACCGCCACCCAGCAAGGGACCAAAGAACTCAGCCTGTCCCGGGAGCCCTGACATGAAGCAATATCGTGAACAATTCGCCGCCTACTGGCGGCAGCGCAGCCGCCGCGAACAAGCCTTGCTGCTGGCGATGGCCGTCGTGCTCGGCGTCGGCGTGCTCTACGCCGGCGTCTGGGAACCGGCGGGCAAGTCGGTGGAGCGCAACCGCGCCGCCGCGGCGCGTCTGCAAGCCGAGCTGAGCCATGTGCAGTCTCTGGCGCGCGAGGCCGAGCAGTTGAAACGCCAGCCGGCGCAGGCGGCGCTGCCGGCCAAGGAGTTGTTGCCGGTGATTCGCCAGGTGGCGCAGAGTCAGGGCCTGTCCGAGGCCGGCTGGCAGTTGAGTCCCGAGGGCGAGTCCGGCGTGGCGATGGAGGGCACGATGGCGTTCGACGCCTGGGTCAAGCTGGCCGGCGTGCTGGCGGCCCAGCACCAGGTGCGCGTGCTCAATCTCCGGGCCGAGGCCCAGCCGATGCCGGGCCAAGTGCATATCAAGGCGCTGCTGGCGCATGCCGGAGGCGGCGCATGAAAAAGAAAATATTGTTGGGCGCGCTATTGGGCGCGCTGTTCCTGGCCGGCCTGATCGCCGCATTGCCGGCGAGCTTGCTGTCGCTGCCGCTGTTGAGCGCCACCGGCGATCGCTGGCAGTTCAGCGGCGCGCAAGGCACGGTGTGGCAGGGCAAGACGCAGCTGGTCTATGTCGGCGACAAGGGCGAGGTGTTGCCGATGAGCCGGATAGGCTGGCGCTTACAACCCAAGGCCTTGCTGTCTGGGCGGGCGATCTGGCTGCTGGAGAGCGACGGCCAGGACGGCAAGCTGGAGTGGGGCTGGGGCGGGATGGAGGTCAACGGCGTCAACCTGACTCTGCCGGTGGCGGCGCTGGCGAATTTGTCCAAGACCTGGCAGGCGGCGCGCTTGGGCGGCGATCTGCAGCTCAAGATCGGTCAGTTCAGCCGCAAGGGCGGCCAGTTGGCCGGCAATCTGCAGCTGAGCTGGCTGGGCGCGGCCTCGCCCTTGAGCCCGTTGTCGCCGTTCGGCTCCTACCAGATGGACGTCAACGGCGCCGGCGCGGGCGTGGCGCTGAACGTGTCGACGCTGGACGGACCGTTGAATCTGAGCGGGCAGGGACAGTGGCAGCCGGGCGCGGCCTTTGCGCTGAGCGGCAGCGCCGACAGCCCGCCGGAAAAATACGACGCCTTGAAACCGCTGATGCTGATGTTGGGCAAACCTAGCGGGCCGACCAGCGTGCAGTGGCAGATCCGCCCCGGAGCCTGATTGCCGCTCATTTGTCATGTTATCGATTTTTCTTGTGAGTTTTTCGGTTCGGCGTTACTATAGAAAGGTTTAACCAAACGGGACTGATGCGCCAGGCATCGAGTCCCGTTCTTCACATAAAGCAATTCGAAAACTTAGGGTAGGGACAGATCCCATCTGTCGCGGCGGAAGCCTTGCGCGAGCGAGGCGGCCAGGCCGGCGGACGGGCTCAACAAAAACCGGCGCAGCCGGTTTTTCCTTACCCGCCGCAAACGCAATAGGAGCAGCTTGTGTCAACCGTACCCGCAATCCTTGTCTTGGCCGATGGCACCGTGTTCAAGGGCAGTGCTATCGGGGCCGCCGGACATACGGTGGGCGAGGTGGTGTTCAATACCGCCATCACCGGCTATCAGGAGATTTTGACCGACCCCTCCTATACCAAACAGATCGTCACCCTGACTTATCCCCATATCGGCAACGTCGGCGCGAATTCGGAAGACACCGAATCTCGCGCCGTTTTTGCATCCGGCCTGATCATTCGCGATCTGCCGCTGCTGCATAGCAACTTCCGCGCCGAAAACTCCTTGTCCGGCTATCTAAAGCAGCACAATGTCGTCGCCATCGCCGACATCGACACCCGCCGGCTGACCCGCATCCTGCGCGAGAAGGGTGCCCAGGCCGGCTGCATCATGGCCGGGGACATCGACGAGGCGCGCGCGCTGGAGCTGGCCCGGGGCTTTGGCTCCATGGCCGGCCAGGATCTGGCCCAGGTGGTCAGCTGCGACAAGCCTTACGCCTGGACCGAGCGCGAGTGGAAGCTGGGCGCCGGCTATCAGGTGCAGGCGTCCACCCGTTTCCACGTGGTCGCCTACGACTTCGGCGTCAAGCACAACATTCTGCGCATGCTGGCCGAGCGCGGCTGCCAGCTGACCGTGGTGCCGGCCAAGACCCCGGCCGCCGACGTGCTGGCGCTGAATCCGCACGGCGTGTTCCTGTCCAACGGCCCCGGCGATCCGGAACCGTGTGATTACGCGATCTCCGCCATCCGCGACATCCTGGACGCCAAGCTGCCGGTGTTCGGCATCTGCCTCGGCCACCAATTGCTGGGTCTGGCCAGCGGCGGCAAGACTTCCAAGATGAAGTTCGGCCACCACGGCGCCAACCACCCGGTGCAGGATCTGGACAGCGGCCGGGTGATGATCACCAGCCAGAACCACGGCTTCCAGGTGGACGAAACCAGCTTGCCGGCCAATGTGCGCGTCACCCACCGCTCTTTGTTCGACGGCACGGTGCAGGGCATCGCGCTGACCGATCGTCCGGCCTTCTCCTTCCAGGGCCACCCGGAAGCCAGCCCGGGGCCGGAGGACGTCGCCTATCTGTTCGACCGCTTCATCGCCTCGATGGCGGAACGCGTCTAAGCCGGGGAGCGGGAACATGCTGGGGATTACCGATCTCACCACCTATCTGCTGGGCGCCGTGCTCATCGTGCTGCTGCCGGGGCCGAACTCCATGTACGTGCTGTCGGTGGCTGCGCAGCGCGGCACCCGCGCCGGCTTCGCCGGCGCCGGCGGCATCATCATCGGCGACTTCATCCTGATGACGCTGGCGGCCACCGGCGCGGCCGGCCTGCTGAAGGCCAACCCGGCGCTGTTCGCCGTGGTCAAGTACCTGGGCGGCGGCTATCTGGCCTGGCTGGGCTTCAATATGCTGCGCGGCGCGCTGACGGCCTGGCGCCGCGCCGCCCGCGGCGAGGCGGCCGAGGCCAAGTCGGTGCTGGTGGGAGAGGAAAACCCCTTCGTCAAGGCCTTGCTGATCAGCTTGATGAATCCGAAGGCCATCCTGTTTTTCGTGTCCTTCTTCGTTCAGTTCGTCGATCCCGCCTACCCGCATCCGGCGCTGACCTTCGTCGCGCTGGGCTTGATCGTGGAAGTGTGCAGCACGCTGTACCTGACCGCGCTGATCGTCGCCGGCCACCGGCTGGCCCAGGCTTTCCGCCGCCGCCGCAGGCTGAGCGCGGCGCTGGGCGGCTCGGTGGGCGCGCTGTTCGTCGGCTTCGGCGCCAAGCTGGCCGCGGCCAGCCTGTAAGACAGAGATTTAACATTCGCCGCCAAGCCGCCGGGCGTCCCAGGCGTCCGGGCTTGGCGGCAAACAAAATGCAATCATAAAGAGTAGAACCATGCCAAAGCGTAGCGACCTCAAAAGCATTCTGATCATCGGAGCCGGCCCCATCGTCATCGGCCAGGCCTGCGAATTCGACTACTCCGGCGCGCAAGCGTGCAAGGCCCTGCGCGAAGAGGGCTACAAAGTCATCCTGGTGAATTCCAACCCGGCCACCATCATGACCGACCCGGACATGGCCGATGTCACCTACATCGAACCCATCACCTGGAAAGTGGTGGAAAAAATCATCGCCAAGGAGCGTCCGGACGCCATCCTGCCGACCATGGGCGGTCAGACCGCGCTCAACTGCGCGCTGGACCTGGCCAAGAACGGGGTGCTGGAAAAATACAAGGTGGAGCTGATCGGCGCCACCGAGGACGCCATCGACAAGGCCGAAGACCGCGGCCGCTTCAAGGAAGCGATGGCCAAGATCGGCCTGTCCTGCCCGCTGTCCTTCGTTTGCCACACCATGGAAGCGTCGCTGGAAGCGCAGGCCAAGGTGGGTTTCCCGACGCTGATCCGCCCGTCCTTCACCATGGGCGGCTCCGGCGGCGGCATCGCCTATAACCGCGAAGAATTCCTGGCCATCTGCGAGCGCGGCTTCGAAGCCTCGCCCACCCATGAGCTGCTGATCGAACAATCGGTGCTGGGCTGGAAAGAGTACGAGATGGAGGTGGTGCGCGACAAGAACGACAACTGCATCATCATCTGCTCGATCGAGAACTTCGATCCGATGGGCGTGCACACCGGCGACTCCATCACCGTGGCGCCGGCGCAGACGCTGACCGACAAGGAATACCAGATCATGCGCAACGCCAGCCTGGCGGTGCTGCGCGAGATCGGCGTGGACACCGGCGGCTCCAATGTGCAGTTCGCCACCAATCCGGCCACCGGCGAGATGATCGTCATCGAAATGAACCCGCGCGTCAGCCGCTCCTCGGCGCTGGCGTCCAAGGCCACCGGTTTCCCGATCGCCAAGATCGCCGCCAAGCTGGCGGTGGGCTTCACCCTGGACGAACTGAAGAACGACATCACCGGCGGCGCCACCCCGGCTTCGTTCGAGCCGTCCATCGACTACGTGGTTACCAAGATCCCGCGTTTCGCCTTTGAAAAATTCCCGCAGGCCGACGACCGCCTGACCACCCAGATGAAGTCGGTGGGCGAGGTGATGGCGATGGGCCGCACCTTGCAGGAATCGATGCAGAAAGCGCTGCGCGGCCTGGAAACCGGCCTGTCCGGCTTCGATCCGGTCACCAGCGACGAAGCGGCGATCCGCCACGAACTGGGCACGCCGGGACCGGAGCGCATTCTCTACGTGGCCGACGCCTTCCGCATCGGCATGAGCCGCGACGACATCCACGCGGTCAGCAAGATCGATCCCTGGTTCCTGGCCCAGATCGAAGACCTGATCGGCGAAGAACAAGCGCTGGCCGGCCGCAAGATCGAAGAACTGGACTACGCCGAGCTGCGCCGCCTGAAGCGCAAGGGCTTCTCCGACCGCCGGCTGGGCGAGCTGTTGGGTTCGGACCAGGCCGCGGTGCGCGCCAAGCGCTGGAGCCTGGGCCTGCATCCGGTCTACAAGCGCGTGGACACCTGCGCCGCCGAATTCGCCACCAATACCGCCTATATGTACTCCAGCTATGAAGAGGAGTGCGAATCCAATCCGTCCGACCGCAAAAAGGTGATGGTGTTGGGCGGCGGACCCAACCGCATCGGCCAGGGTATCGAGTTCGACTACTGCTGCGTGCACGCGGCGCTGGCGCTGCGCGAATCCGGTTTCGAGACCATCATGGTCAACTGCAACCCGGAAACCGTGTCCACCGACTACGACACCTCGGACCGCCTGTACTTCGAGCCGCTGACGCTGGAAGACGTGCTGGAAATCTGCCGCATCGAAAAACCGTTCGGCGTCATCGTCCAGTACGGCGGCCAGACCCCGCTGAAACTGGCGCGCGCGCTGGAAGCCAACGGCGTGCCCATCATCGGCACCACCCCGGACATGATCGACGCCGCCGAGGACCGCGAACGCTTCCAGAAGCTGCTGAACGAGCTGGGCCTGAAGCAGCCGCCCAACCGCACCGCGCGCGCGCCTGCCGAAGCGATGAAGCTGGCCGAGGAAATCGGCTACCCGCTGGTGGTGCGCCCGTCCTACGTGCTGGGCGGCCGCGCGATGGAAATCGTCCACGAGCCGGCCGATCTGGAGCGCTATATGCGCGAGGCGGTGAAGGTGTCCAACGACAGCCCGGTGCTGCTGGACCGCTTCCTCAACGACGCGATCGAAGTCGACGTCGACTGCGTGTCCGACGGCGAGAACGTGGTGATCGGCGGCATCATGCAGCACGTGGAACAGGCCGGCGTCCACTCCGGCGACTCCGCCTGCTCGCTGCCGCCGTACAGCCTGTTCCCGGCGGTGCAGGACGAAATCCGCCGTCAGACCGTGGCCATGGCCCGCGCGCTGAACGTGGTCGGCCTGATGAACGTGCAGTTCGCCATCCAGGGCGACACCATCTACGTGCTGGAGGTGAATCCGCGCGCCAGCCGCACCGTGCCCTTCGTCTCCAAGGTGACTTCCGCGCCGCTGGCCAAGATCGCCGCGCGCGCGATGGCCGGCATCGGCCTCAACGAGCAAGGCTTCACCAAGGAAGTGATCCCGCCGTTCTACGCGGTGAAGGAGGCGGTATTCCCCTTCATCAAATTCCCCGGCGTGGACACCATCCTGGGGCCGGAAATGAAGTCCACCGGCGAGGTGATGGGCGTGGGCAAGACCTTTGCCGAAGCCTACGTCAAGGGCCAGCTCGGCGCCGGCGACCGCCTGCCCAAGACCGGCAAGGTGTTCCTGTCAGTGCGCGACGGCGACAAGAACGGCGCGGTGGAAGTGGCGCGCGAACTGCAGCGGCTGGGCTTCGGCGTCTGCGCGACGCGCGGCACCGCCAAGCATTTGTCGGCGGCCGGCATCGTGGTGCAGGTGGTCAACAAGGTCAATGAAGGGCGCCCGCACATCGTCGACATGATCAAGAACTCGGAAATCGATCTGCTGATCAACACCGTCGACGAAAAACGCCAGGCTATCCAGGACAGCCACTCCATCCGCCGTTCGGCCCTGCAGGCGCGGATTCCGCAATACACCACCCTGGCCGGCGCCAAGGCGGTGTGCGTGGGCATGGCCCACGCCGAGGAGTTCGACGTCTACAGCGTGCAGGAACTGCACAGCCAGATTCAGGGCTGAGTCCTGACGCGGGGGCTTGGAAGCGGGAGGGGTTTGCCGTTACAATCCCTCCCATAACCCGCTACTTCAAGCCGCCGTCCAGTACGGCGGCTTGTGCTTTTGATGAAGGCGGATGCCGCCTCTGGAGAGAATTCTGAAATGATCAAAGTCCCGTTGACCGTGCGCGGTGCCGAGCTGCTGAAAGAAGAGCTGCAACGCCTCAAGAGCGTGGAACGTCCGGCCGTGATCGAGGCGATTGCCGAGGCTCGTTCGCATGGCGACCTGTCCGAGAACGCCGAATACGACGCCGCCAAGGAGCGTCAGGGCTTTGTCGAAGGCCGCATCGCCGAGCTGGAAGGCAAGATTTCCAACGCGCTGATCGTGAACCCGGCCGAGCTGGACGCCGACGGCCGCGTGGTGTTCGGCGCCACCGTAGAGCTGATGGACCTGGAGAGCGAGGAAAACGTTACCTACCAGATCGTCGGCGACGACGAGGCCGACATCAAGGTGTGCAAGGTATCGGTGAACTCCCCGATCGCGCGCGCGCTGATCGGCAAGGAAGCCGGCGACGTGGCCGAAGTGGTGGCCCCGGGCGGCATCCGCGAATACGAAGTGCTCGACGTCAAATACATCTGAGCTCCGTCTGCGGGCAGGCCGGACGGCCCGCCCGCGGCGCGGCGCGGGAGAGGGGCTGAGACATGGATGGATTGCGTTCCATCGCCAAGACGTTCTGGATTGGCGGCTTGTGGGTGATAGGCATCATCGTGGCGCCGGTGCTGTTCGCCATGCTGGACCGGGTCACCGCCGGCATGGTGGCCGGCAAGCTGTTCGCCAGCATCGCCTGGGTGGGGCTGGTGTGCGGGGTGATCCTGCTGGTCGACCACATCCGCCGCAACGGCGCGTCCGGGGTCAAGGAAAGCGGCTTCTGGCTGGTGATGGGCATGCTGGCCTGCACGCTGATCAATCATTTCGCCGTCACCCCC
The DNA here is from genome assembly GCF_016937655.1 of Chromobacterium alkanivorans. Taxonomy (GTDB): domain Bacteria; phylum Pseudomonadota; class Gammaproteobacteria; order Burkholderiales; family Chromobacteriaceae; genus Chromobacterium; species Chromobacterium alkanivorans. The sequence continues at coordinate 636,726 of NZ_JAFHKL010000001.1, forward strand.
ATCATCGCCAACCTCAAGGCGCAGATGAACCATGCGGCCGAAGGCCTGTTCGGCGGCGGCTTCGCCACCTGGCACGCGATTTCCAGCCTGATCTACCTGGTGCAGAGCCTGATGGGCCTGGTCTACGTCTGGCGCAACGATTAAGCGACTGTTCGCCGTAGCGCTCCCTTGGGAGCGGACAAAACAAAAGCGGTGGCATGCCACCGCTTTTCTACCAAGCGCGATCGCCGCGAACGGCGTTCAGCCCTTCAGCGCCTGCTTGTTCTTGGGCAGAACGATGCGCTCTTTATCGCTGGGGCGCCACAGCACCAGCAGCTTGCCGATGTGCTGGACCGGGGCGGCGCCCAGGTCTTCGCAGATCTGCTCGAACATGGCGACGCGCGCTTCGCGGTCGTCGCCCAGCACGCGAACCTTGATCAGTTCGTGAGCGTCCAGATTGATGGCGATTTCGCGGATCACCGCGTCGGTCAGGCCGTTGTTGCCTATCATCACCACCGGGTTGAGGTCGTGCGCCAGTCCCTGCAGATGCTTGCGCTGGAACGGCTTGAGTTCAATTTTCATGGGAAATACGGATTTACAAAGCAAAAGCCGATTCTACTCGAGTTGAGCGCTTTCCCAAAGTCCGGACCTAAAATAAATGAAAAACAACAGGATAGCGCGGCTGGCCTGTTGCCCACCTATTAAGAGCGGAACGCAATGGCTAGAAGCAAAAGCAGCAACAGCTGGCTGCAGGAACACGTCAACGACCCCTATGTCAACCAGGCGCAGAAAGACGGCTACCGCGCGCGGGCCGCTTACAAGCTGCTGGAGATCAACGACAAGGACAAGCTGATCCGCCCCGGCACCGTGTTGGCCGATCTGGGTTCCACCCCCGGCAGCTGGTCGCAGGTGGCGGCGCGCCTCGTCGGCGACAGCGGCAAGGTGTTCGCGCTCGACATCCTGGACATGGACCCGGTGCCCGGCGTCGACTTCATTCAGGGCGACTTCCGCGAGGAGGAAGTGCTGGCGCAATTCGTGCAATTGCTCGGCGGCCGCGAATTGGACCTTGTAATTTCCGATATGGCGCCCAATATGTCAGGCATGAGCGCCATCGACCAGGCCAGGAGTTTTCTGCTGTGCGAACTGGCGCTGGAATTTGCGCGAGATCATTTGAAACCTGGCGGTCATTTTCTCGTCAAAGTGTTCCAGGGCAGCGATTTCCAAGTCTATCTCAAGTCCATGCGCGAGCTGTTCGACGAGGTAGTCACCCGCAAGCCGAAAGCGTCGCGCGACCGCTCCAGCGAAATTTACCTGCTGGGCAAAGGCCGACGCTGACATAAAGTGGCTCGCGGCGTACAATCAAAGCAAATATCTAGACAAGCAACCAAAAAGTCAGGGCACAGAGGAGTCCGCTACTCGTGAACAATATCGGCAAAAACATCGCGATATGGGTCATCATCGGTTTGGTACTGATGACGGTATTCAATCAGTTCAACAAGCGTCAGGATACCCAGAATCAGCTTGAGTATTCGCAGTTCATCAGCGATGTCGAGTCCGGCAAGGTCCAGTCCCTGACCATAGAAGGCCACCCGCTGCGCGGGCAATGGCTGAAAGGCAAGCTGACCGACGGCTCCGCGTTCAGCACCTATGCGCCCTACGACCCGCAGCTGGTCGACGACCTGATCAAGAACAACGTCCGCTTCTCCGCCAAGCCGGAAGAAGAGCCGTCCATGCTGATGAATATTTTCATCAGCTGGTTCCCCATGCTGTTGCTGATCGGCGTCTGGGTGTTCTTCATGCGCCAGATGCAGGGCGGCGGCAAGGGCGGCGCGTTCTCCTTCGGCAAGAGCAAGGCCAGGATGCTGGACCAGGACGCCAACACCGTCACCTTCGCCGACGTCGCTGGTTGCGACGAGGCCAAGGAAGAGGTGAAGGAGATCGTCGATTACCTGCGCGATCCGTCCCGCTACCAGAGCCTGGGCGGCCGCATTCCGCGCGGCATCCTGCTGGCCGGCTCGCCCGGTACCGGCAAGACCTTGCTGGCCAAGGCCATCGCCGGCGAAGCCAAGGTGCCGTTCTTCAGCATCTCCGGTTCCGACTTCGTTGAAATGTTCGTCGGCGTGGGCGCGGCCCGCGTGCGCGACATGTTCGAGCAGGCCAAGAAGAACTCGCCGTGCATCATCTTCATCGACGAGATCGACGCGGTTGGCCGTCAGCGCGGCGCCGGTCTCGGCGGCGGCAACGACGAACGCGAACAGACGCTGAACCAGTTGCTGGTGGAAATGGACGGCTTCGACACCAATTCCACCGTGATCGTGATCGCCGCGACCAACCGTCCGGACGTGCTGGACCCGGCGCTGCAGCGTCCCGGCCGTTTCGACCGCCAGGTGGTGGTGCCGCTGCCGGACATCCGCGGCCGCGAACAGATCCTGGGCGTGCATATGCGCAAGGTGCCGATCGCCGCCGACGTCAACGCCGAAGTGATCGCGCGCGGCACGCCGGGCTTCTCCGGCGCCGACCTCGCCAACCTGATCAACGAAGCCGCGCTGTTCGCCGCTCGCCGCAACAAGCGCCTGGTGGACATGGAGGACCTGGAGTCCGCCAAGGACAAGATCATGATGGGCGCCGAGCGCCGCAGCATGGTGATGACCGACGAAGAGAAGCGCAACACCGCTTACCACGAGTCCGGCCACGCCGTCGTCGCCAAGCTGCTGCCCAAGGCCGACCCGGTGCACAAGGTCACCATCATCCCGCGCGGTCGCGCGCTGGGCGTGACCATGCAGCTGCCGGAGCAGGACCGCTTCGCCTACGACCGCGGCTATCTGCTGGACCGCATCGCCATCCTGTTCGGCGGCCGCATCGCGGAAGAGCTGTTCATGAACCAGATGACCACCGGCGCTTCCAACGACTTCGAGCGCGCCACGCAAATGGCGCGCGACATGGTGACCCGCTACGGCATGAGCGACAAGCTGGGCCCGATGGTGTACGGCGAGAACGAGGGCGAAGTTTTCCTTGGCCGTTCCATCACCACCCACAAGAATTTGTCCGAAGCGACCATGCAGCAGGTGGACGCTGAAATCCGCCGCATCATCGACGAGCAGTACGCGCTGGCGCGCCGCCTGCTGGAAGAGAACCGCGACAAGGTGGAGGCGATGACCGCCGCGCTGCTGGAATGGGAAACCATAGACGCCGATCAGATCAACGACCTGATGGACGGCAAGCCGCCGCGTCCGCCCAAGCCGGGCGCCGGTTTCGCGGCCAAGCCGCAGGAAGACAAGCCGACGCCGCCGGCCGCCGAGCCGACCGCCGATCCGGCCCAGGAAGTCTGAGTCTCTCAGTCATCAAGCCGGGCAAGCCTTAAGGGGCTTGCCCGGCTTTTTTGCGACAATCCCTTCCCCTCCATGAGCGTAGTCAGATCATGAAATCCTCTTTGCAATGCGGGCGCTTCACGCTCGATCTGTCCCGTCCCCTGGTGATGGGCATTCTGAACGTCACCCCTGACTCCTTCTCCGACGGCGGCCGTTTCAACGGTCTGGAGCAGGCGCTGCGCCACGCCGAGCAAATGCTGGCCGACGGCGCGGCCATTCTCGACATCGGCGGCGAATCGACGCGCCCCAACGCGCCCCACGTCAGCCCGGAACAGGAGATGGAACGGGTGCTGCCGGTGCTGGAGGGTCTGCGCGAGCTCGGCGCGCCGCTGTCGCTGGACACCCGCCGCGCGGCGGTGATGCGCGAGGCGCTGGCGCTGGGCGCGGTAGACCTGGTCAACGACGTGTCGGCGCTGGAAGACGCGGGCGCGCTGGAACTGGTGGCGGCCGCCGAAGCCGCGGTCTGCCTGATGCACAAGCAGGGCAATCCGGACACCATGCAGGACAAGCCGGCCTACGCGGACGTGGTGGCCGAAGTGGCCGACTATCTGGCGCGCCGCGTCCGGCTGTGCCTGGACGCCGGCATCGCCCGCGAGCGGCTGCTGGTCGACCCCGGTTTCGGCTTCGGCAAGACGCTGGAACACAATCTGGCGCTGCTGCGCGGCTTGCCCGAGATAGAACGCGCCGCCGGCGCGCCGCTGCTGGTGGGTCTGAGCCGCAAATCCATGCTGGGCGCGATCACCGGCGAAGCGGTGCCGGCGGAGCGGCTGGGCGCCAGCGTGGCCGCGGCGCTGGAGTCGGCGCGGCGCGGCGCGCGCATCATCCGCGTGCACGACGTCAAGGCCACGCGCCAGGCGCTGCAAGTGCTGGAAAGTTTGAACTGAGGGCGGCGTCTGGCGCACAATAGCCGGCGTAACGATTACAGCGGTTGGCCGGGAGCCGGCCGGATTCGAGAGAAAAACATGAGCCGTAAATACTTTGGCACCGATGGCGTGCGCGGCGAGGTCGGCCAATTCCCGATCACGCCGGAATTCGTGATGAAACTGGGCTATGCCGCCGGCCGCGTGCTGGTCGACCACGACAAGGCTCACCGTCCCACGGTCTTGATCGGCAAGGACACCCGGATTTCCGGCTATATGCTGGAAGCCGCGCTGCAGGCCGGCTTTTCCGCCGCCGGCGTCAACGTGCTGCTGACCGGCCCGCTGCCGACGCCGGGCATCGCCTATCTGACCCGCGCGCTGCGGCTGGAGGCCGGGGTGATGATCTCCGCCTCGCACAATCCGTTCCAGGATAACGGCATCAAGTTCTTCGCCGAAGGCGGCAAGAAGCTGGACGACGCCATCGAACTGGAAATCGAGGCGATGCTGGAGCAGCCGATGGCGACCAACCCTTCCGAGGAACTGGGCCGGGTGCGCCGCATCGAAGGCGCGGTGGAACGCTACATCGAATTCTGCAAGAGCAGCTTCCCCAACGACCGCGACCTCAAGGGCCTGAAACTGGTGGTGGATTGCGCTCACGGCGCCACCTATCACGTGGCGCCCAAGGTGTTCCACGAACTGGGCGCCGAGGTGGTGACCATAGGCGGCGAGCCGGACGGCTACAACATCAACGAGAAGGTGGGCGCCACCTATCCCAAGACCTTGCAGGTGGCGGTGCTGGAACATCACGCCGATTACGGCATCGCGCTGGACGGCGACGGCGACCGCCTGATCATGGTGGACCGCGACGGCACCGTGTACGACGGCGATCAGCTGATCTACGTGATCGCCAAGGCGCGGGCGGCCAAGGGCGAGCTCAAGGGCGGCGTGGTCGGCACGGTGATGACCAATCTGGCGATGGAGCTGGCGCTGAACAAGCAGGGCGTGGCCTTCGGCCGCGCCAAGGTGGGCGACCGCTATGTGCTGGAAATGCTGCACGGCAAGGGCTGGCAAGTGGGCGGCGAAGCTTCCGGCCACATCCTGTGCCTGGATTGCCATTCCACCGGCGACGGCATCATCTCCAGCCTGCAAGTGCTGGCCAGCCTGACCGACCTGGGCATGAGCCTGGCCGACGCCTGCGGCGACTGGCAGCCGTATCCCCAGACCTTGATCAACGTCCGCCACAACGGCTGCGACTGGAAAGGCGCTTCCGCGGAGTCGCTGGCCGCCGCCGAGCAAGCGCTGCAAGGCCGCGGCCGCGTGGTGCTGCGTCCGTCCGGCACCGAGCCGGTGGTGCGGGTGATGGTGGAGGCCGACGACAAGGCGCTGGCCGATCAATGGGCGCAGTCCATCGCGGCGGCGATCCAGCGCGTCGCCTGATCGCGACAGCCGCTTAGCGCCGGCATCGGCATGAAAACGCCAGACATTGCTTGTCTGGCGTTTTTTTATTGCCTGAATTTGGAAAGAAACGGCGCTTACTGTTTTCAGATGAAACATACAGATAGTGACTTTGCGTGCAACTGTATCTAATGACATCTTTTTGTCATTGCGCTCTGGTTAGAATCAGCGCTCCTTACGCTCGTGATGAATCCAGACAATGAAGACAGCAAAAGCATTCAAAACGCTGAGCCCCATCGCCATGGCAGTGGCGTTGGCGATTCCGGCCCTGGCCCAGGCCGCTTGCGGCGCGGCCGGCGCCACCTTGATCCATGATGTGCAGGGCCGCGTCGTCGGCAGCCCGCTGCAGGGCAAGACCGTTACCGTGGAGGGGGTGGTCAGCGGCGCCTTCACCGGCGCCGGCCAGCTGCGCGGCTTCTACCTGCAGGAAGAGGCGCGGGACCAGGACGCCGATCCGGCCACCTCGGAAGGCGTGTTCGTTTTCCTCGGCAACCTGGCCGCGCCGGCGCTCAAGGCCGGCGACGTGGTGCGCGTCACCGGCAAGGTGTCCGAATACAGCCGCAAGGGCGACGCCGCCAGCGAAACCCAGATCACGCCGGCCAACTTGGCCGCGGTGGAGCAGTGCGCTTACAGCGAGCCGCTGACTTACGCCAGCCTGCGCCTGCCGCTGCAGTCCAGCGCTCAGCTGGAGGCGCTGGCCGGCATGGCGGTGCGTCTGGAAGGCCCGGTCCACGTCGTCGCCAATTACGACTACGGCCGCTACGGCGAGTTGACCCTGTCCAGCCGGCCGCGCTTGTGGACCGCCACCCAGCGCTTCCTGCCCGGCAGCGCCGAAGCCAAGGCGCTGAGCGAGGCCAATCAGCTGGACAAGCTGACCCTGGACGACGGCCTGCAGATCCAGAACGCCGACGCCTGGCTGCCGGCGCCCGGCGGCCTGTCCGCCAGCCGCACCCTGCGCAGCGGCGACCGCCTGGACGGCGTGACCGGCGTGGTCAGCTACGCTTTCGGCAAATACCGGTTGCAGCCGCTGGCCGCGCCGCGCGTAGTGGCCGGCAATCCGCGCCCAGGCGCGCCCAAGCGCCAGCCGGAGAGCGTGCGCTTCGCCAGTTTCAATGTGCTCAACTTCTTCAACGGCGACGGCCAGGGCAAGGGCTTCCCGACGCCGCGCGGCGCCAAGACCCCGCAGGATTTCGAGCGCCAGCGCGCCAAGATCGTGGCGGCGATCCGCCAGCTGGACGCCGACGTGGTGGGCCTGATGGAGATCGAGAACGACGGTTTCGACCGCTACTCGGCGATCCAGGATCTGGTCAACGCGCTGAATCAGGGCCAGCCGCAGCCCAAGCAATACCAATTCGCCAACCCCGGCCTGCCGCAAGTGGGCAGCGACGCGATCACCACCGGCCTGATCTACCGCCCCGCCGTGGTCTCCGCGCAGGGCAAGGCCGAGGTGAGGACGATAGGCAATCCGCAGAAGAACCGGCCGGCGCTGCTGCAGACCTTCGTGCTGGACGCCAAGAGCAAGACCCGGGTCACGGTGGCGGTCAATCATCTGAAGTCCAAGGGCAGTAGCTGCGCCGATCAGGTGGTGGACGGCCAGGCCGATGTGGACAAGGGCGACGGCCAGGGCAATTGCAATCTGACCCGAGTGCAGGCGGTGCGCGATCTGATGGCCTGGTACGCCACCCGTCCGCAGCCCGGCCTCAACGACGGCATGTTGTTGCTGGGCGATATGAACTCCTACGCCAAGGAGGATCCTATCCGCGCCTTTGAAAGCGCCGGCTTCAACAATCTGCTGGCGCGCTGGAGCCGCGACGCCTACTCCTATGTGTTCAACGGCGAATCCGGCAATCTGGACCACGCCTTGGCGGACAAGCCGCTGAGCGCCATGGTGCTGGCCGCCGGCGAGTGGCACATCAACGCCGACGAACCGACGGCGCTGGAATACAGCAGCGAGTTCAAGAGCGCGGAGCAGCAGCAGAAATACTACGCGGCGGACGCCTACCGCTCCTCGGACCACGATCCTCTGTATGTAGACGTGGCGCGCCGCGGCAACGCGGTGGCGGCGGCGGACGAGGGCGGGCTGGCTTTGTTGCTGGGCTTGGGGGCGCTAGGGGCGACGGCGCTGTGGCGCCGCAAGCGCTGAAGCCCAAGGCAGGCGCTTGGCCGTGGGGGCTGGCGCTGGCCGTGCTGCTGCCGCTGGCCGCGCCCTGGGGGGCGGCGGCGCTGGCGTGGCGCTTCGAGCCGTGGAACGTCGCGGAGTGGTGGCGGATGGCGAGCGGAGGCTGGGTGCACGCCGACGCGCGCCACGCCTGCCTCAACAGCGCGGCGTTGGCGACGCTGGCCTGGCTGGGGCGCGACCGGGCGTCCTTGCTGTTGATGCTGGCCTTGGCGGCGCCGCCGCTGATCGCCGCGACGCAATGGCTGTGGCCGGCGCCGCAGGCCTTCGTCGGCGCGTCCGGTCTCGTTTATTGCTGGTGGGCGGCGTTGGCCCTGACGCAGCCGGGCTGGCGCGGCCTGTGGCTGGCCGCCTTGCTGGGCCGGCTGGCCTGGCAGAGTCTGTTCCCGGGAAACTGGAGCGGCGGCGAGCCGGTATTGGCGTCGGCGCACTGGAGCGGCGCCGCCTTGGGCTTGCTGGCCGGCGGCGGCTGGCTGCGTTGGGTTCAGTCGCGGACGATGCGCGGCACTCGCGGCGCCAGCGCGCACATCAGTTCGTAGCCCAGGGTGCCGGCGCCGGCGGCGACGCGTTCTATCGGCACTTGCGGACCCCATAGCTCCACCTGGCTGCCGACGCCGGCCTGGGGCAGGGCGCTCAGGTCCACCGCCAACATGTCCATCGACACCCGGCCGACGGTGCCGGTCAACTGACCGTCCACTGCGACCGGGGTGCCGTTGTCGGCGATGCGCGGATAGCCGTCGGCGTAGCCGCAGGCGACGATGCCGACGCGCATTTCGCGTTCCGCCACCAGGCGGCGGCCGTAGCCGACGGCGTCGCCGGCCGGCACCCGCTGCACCGCGATGACGCGGCTGCTCAGCGTCATCGCCGCCCGCAGGCCCAGGCCGGCGGCGTCGACGTCGGCGAAGGGCGAACAGCCGTAGAGCACGATGCCGGGGCGCACGACGGCGCCGTGGGTGTGCGGATGGCGGAACAGCGCGGCGGAGTTGGCGGCGCTGACAGGCAGCGCGCTGGGCGCGATCAAGGGTTGGAAGCGCCCCCATTGCTCGGCGACGCCGTAGTCGTCGTCGGCAGTGGCGAAATGGGTCATCAGCGCGTCGACGCGCGCGCCGGGCTGCGCGCGCAATTGCGCCAGCGCGGCGGGAGCCTCCGCCGGGGTGAAGCCCAGCCGGTTCATGCCGCTGTTGACCTTGAGCCAAACGGAAACCGGCTGTTTGGCGGAACCTTTGGCCAGCCAGCTTATCTGTTGTTGGGAATGCACCGCGCCGCCCAGCCGGTAATGCGCCATCGTCGCGGCCTCTTCGGCGTCGAAAGCGCCTTCCAGCAGCACGATGTCCTGCTGGACGCCGGCTTCGCGCAAGCGGACGGCGTCCTCGATATTGAGCAGGGCGAAGCCGTCGGCGACATCGGCCAAGGCCTGGACCGCGTCCAGCAGACCATGGCCGTAGGCATTGGCCTTGAGCACGGCGTAAGCCTTGGATTGCGGGGCCTGGGCGCGGGAAAGCAGGTAGTTGTGGCGGATGGCGGCGCGGTGGATTTCCACCTGGATAGGGCGAGTCATGTCAAGAAAGTCTGCGTTGGAGGTGTGCTATTATAAGCCCCTGGTGATGTACCCCGATAACGCAGCCGCGCCAGGATCGTCCTGAACGGAGACATGGCGGCAAGCGGAACAAAATGGACACTCTGCAAATACTTCTCGATTTTTTCACTGGCTACGGCTACATCGCCGTATTCACCGTGTTGCTGGTATGTGGTTTCGGCGTGCCGATTCCCGAGGACATCACCTTGGTGGCCGGAGGCATCATTTCCGGCCTCGGCTACACCAATGTGCATTGGATGTTTTTCGTCGGCATGGCCGGGGTGCTGGCCGGCGACGGCATCATGTTCACCGCCGGGCGAGTGTTCGGCAGCAGGGTGCTGAAATTCCGGCCGATCGCGCGCATCCTGACCCAGGAGCGTTTCGAGGCGGTGCAGGAGAAGTTCGAAAAATACGGCAATTGGGTGTTGTTCGTCGCCCGTTTCCTGCCGGGACTGCGCTCCCCCATCTTCATCACCGCCGGCATGACCCGCCGCATTTCCTACTGGCGTTTCCTGGTGATGGACGGCTTCGCCGCGCTGATCTCGGTGCCGGTATGGGTGTATCTGGGCTATTACGGCGCCGCCAACCGCGAGTGGCTGATGACCATGGTGCACCGCGGCCAGGCCGGCATTCTGGCGGTGGTGGCGGCCTTGCTGCTGGGCGTGGCCTTTGTCTGGATGCGCCGTCGCCGCCAGCACCAGTGCGTGAAGAAGTAAGCCGGCATCGTCCAATAAAAAAAGCTTCCCTTGGGAAGCTTTTTTTACGCCCTTGTGCCGTCGGGTTTCAACCCACCTGCAGCAGCTCCACTTCGAACACCAGGGTGGCGTTGGGCGGAATCACGCCGCCGGCGCCGCGCGCGCCGTAGCCCAGCTCGGCCGGGATGGTCAGCTTGCGCTTGCCGCCCACTTTCATGCCGGCCACGCCCTGGTCCCAGCCCTTGATCACATAGCCGGCGCCCAGCGGAAAACTGAACGGCTGGAAGCGGTCCTTGCTGGAATCGAACTTGGTGCCGTCGGTCAGCCAGCCGGTGTAGTGAACGGTGACTTCCTGGCCGCTGACGGCTTCGGCGCCGTCGCCGATCGCCAGTTCTTCGATAATCAGTTCGCTCATGAGATGTCCTTTCGCGCAAGCGCGGAATGAGGCCTGGCCCGGCGGCGCGAAACGCCGTGTTCGCCAGGGGCCGTGGCAATCGCGGGATTATAGCAGCCGGACGGTCAGCTTGTGTTTTACTGCGCGTGGCGTATAACGGTAAGGATGCGAGGGCTGCCTTGCATCGTATCCTTGAGGGGGACTTGTCATGGACGCGACTCACGATATCCCGCGCGACCGCCCGGTTGCGCGCAGGGTGGAAACCTCCCGGCCGTTGCAATGGCTGAAAAAAGGCTTCCGCGACTTTCAAAAAGCCCCGGCCGACTGCCTGTTTTACGGCGCGGTTTTCGTGTTGATGGGGTATTTGCTGACCTTGTACTCCGAGCACTCTCCTGAACTGATCATCACCTTCGCCACCATCTTTCTGCTGGCCGGCCCTTTCCTGGCGATAGGCCTGTACGACATCGCCAAGCAGATGGAGGCTTTCGACGGCCATGGCCGGGTGAAGCTGGCGCACAGCATGGCGGCCTGGCGCGTGAATCTGCCGGCCTTCACCTTGTACGCGGCCTTGCTGGCGGTGCTGGTGTTCGGCTGGTTCCGGGTGTCCCTGCTGATGTTCGCGCTGTTCTACGACACCGCCGCCTTGCCGTCCTTGAACGACATCGTGGTCAACGCCTTCAATCCCGACAATATCGCCTTCCTGGTGGCCTACTTCGCGGTGGGCTTTGTGTTCGCTCAGGTGGTGTTCTCGGTCAGCGTGGTTTCCATCCCCTTGATGCTGGACAAGGAGGTGGACACCGTCACGGCGATGATCGCCAGCGTGCAGGCGGTGCTGAAGAACCTGCTGACGATGGGCATATGGGCGGCTATCATTGTGGCGCTGAGCGCGGTGGGCTTTGTGACTTATTTCCTGGGCCTGATCATCATCATGCCGGTTCTGGCACTGGCCAGTTGGCATGCGTACCGCGATTTGATCACTTTCGAGAGATGACTGAATAGCCGATGACCCACTCTGTCGTGTTTCTTGACCGGGACAGCTTGCCTGTCCCGGTTCCGCTTCTGCCGTTCCCGTCCGAGTATCACGAGTTTCCCTCCACCAGCGTCGAAGACGCGGCGATGAACTGCTCGGGGGCGGACATCGTCATCACCAACAAGGTGCCGTTGCGGCGGGAAACGCTGGAACAGCTGCCGGGCTTGAAACTGGTGGCGATCGCCGCCACCGGCTACAACCATGTCGACCTGGACGCCTGTCGCGAGCTGGGCATCGCGGTCTGCAACATCCGCCATTACGGCGACGACACGGTGGCGGAGCACGCGCTGACCCTGATGCTGGCGCTGGCCAAGAACCTGCCGGCCTATCAGCGCGACGTCGCCGCCGGAGTGTGGCAGCAATCGCGCCAGTTCTGTCATTTCGGCGCGCCTATCCGCGATCTGCGCGGCGCGACCCTGGGCATTGTCGGCGCTGGCGGCATCGGCCTGCGCCTGGCGGAGATGGCCGGCGCGCTTGGCATGCAGGTGCTGTTCGTCGAGCGCAAGGGCGCCAAGGACGTGCGCTCCGGGCATGTGGCTTTTGCCGAAGCCTTGGCGCAATGCGATGTGATCTCGCTGCATTGTCCGCTGACCGAGGACACCCGGGATTTGATCGCCCAGCCGGAATTGATCGTGATGAAGCCCGGCGCCTTGCTGATCAACACCGCGCGCGGCGGTCTGGTCAACGAAGAGGATCTGGTGGCCGCGCTCAAATACGGGCAACTGGGCGGCGCAGGTTTCGACGTGCTGAGCGAGGAGCCTCCGGTTCACGGCAATCCCTTGTTGAAAACCCGCTTGCCCAATCTGATCGTCACCCCTCATGTGGGCTGGGCCAGCCGCCAGGCGATGGAGCGTCTGGCCGCGCAGCTGGTGGACAATATCGCGGCTTTTGTCGCCGGCACCGAGCGCAACCGTTTGTTGTGAGGCGGACCGGATTCAGGATCAAGCCGGCCTTGGCCGGCTTTTTTGACCGCATATTTTAAATAAAACATTCATATAAATGATTTGATATTTTATTTATTGTTAACTGTTAAAAAACTATTTGCATTTTGTTTATTGTGGGAATAGCATGAGGAGGCTCTTCTGGCTCTGCCAGTACGAGCTGCCCCGCTTGATCGCCGTGGAGGGTTTCCCCCACGGCTCTTTTTTTGCCTGCCGCCGCCAATGCAAAACGCCCGGCGGAGCCGGGCGTTGGGCGAGGGCGACGAGGCGCGGCCTCAGTCCGGGATGTCCTTGGGGTTGATCCTGGGCTGCTCTTCCGCTCCCATGCCCAGCTTGCCGCGAATACAGCCGATGTAGCGGTTCACGTCCGGTCCGCCGCCATGGCGCTGAGCGTGCCAGATCATTTCGCCGAGACAGTCCATCATCGCATGTTGCGCCTGATGCTCGCTGCCGTGGCGCAGCGCCAGCTGCGCGTACAGCGAGCGGATACCGAAGGGCTGGTCGATGGAGCGTTGTTCCTCAATCGCCACATGCAGGCCCAGGTGCAGGAAGGGATTGCTCTGGCCCATTTCCGGAGTCCACTCCTGTTCCATATACTGTTCCGGCTTATCCAGAATGGCGTGATACTCCGGGTGGTCTATAAGAATGGGGAGCACCATTTTTTCCAGGTCGGACAAGTCCGCTCCGGATTTGGATTTCTGCCAGGTGTCGAAGAAGAAGCGCCGGGCGTCCTGCCGGCTGGGATTGAACAACATCGGATAGTGCCTGAGTGGATTCTCGGGAGCGCTCATTATACGAGACGGAGGTGGCCATGACCACGCTTTACGACTTCTCCGCCGCGCGCATAGACGGCAGCGAACAGCCGCTGTCGGCGTACGCCGGCCAGGTGGCGCTGGTGGTGAATACCGCCAGCGAGTGCGGCTACACCCGGCAGTACGCCGGCTTGCAGGATCTGCAGCGTCATCTAGGCGGCCGCGGACTGGTGGTGCTGGGCTTCCCCTGCAATCAGTTCGGCGGCCAGGAGCCGGGCGGCGAGGCCGAGATCGAGCGTTTTTGCCGCACGCGCTTCGAGGTGGATTTCCCTCTGTTCGCCAAGGTGGAGGTCAATGGGCCGAACGCTCACCCGCTGTGGCGCTGGCTGACCCAGGCCGACTCCACGCATCCGCACCCGGTGAAGTGGAACTTCACCAAACTCCTGATCGACGCCAAGGGCAGGGTGGTCAAACGTTACGAGCCGGCGGTGGAGCCGCACGAATTGTTGGAGGATTTGGAGGCCTTGCTGCCTAAAGGCGGCTAGACCCGCCGCTGGCGGCGGGTCCGGGAGGACATCAGCTCCGGCGGAAAATCACATCCCACACGCCGTGGCCCAGCTTGATGCCGCGGGCTTCGAACTTGGTCAGCGGGCGGTAGTCCGGGCGCGGCGCGTAGCCGTCGGCGGTGTTGACCAACTGAGGCTGGCCGCTGAACACGTCCATGATCTGCAAGGCGTAGTCTTCCCAGTCGGTGGCCGCGTGCAGATAGCCGCCCGGCTTGAGTTTGGAGACTAGTTTCTCCACCAGCGGCGCCTGGATCAGGCGGCGCTTGTTATGACGTTTCTTGTGCCAGGGGTCGGGGAAGAAGATGTGCACGCCGTCCAGGCTGCCGTCGGCCAGCATGTGGTCCAGCACTTCCACCGCATCGTGGCGGATGATGCGTAGATTGCTCAATTCCTTTTCCGCGATCAGCTTGCACAGATTGCCGACGCCGGGGGAATGCACTTCCACGCCAAGGTAGTCCTGGGCCGGATTGGCGGCGGCGATTTCGGCGGTGGCGCCGCCCATGCCGAAGCCGATCTCCAGGATCTTGGGCGCGGCGCGGCCGAAGGCCTGCTCCAGATCGATGCGCTCGGGGCGGTATTCGATGCCCCAGCGCGGCATGCCTTCGTCCATCGCGCGTTGCTGGCCGGGAGACAGATGGCCTTGGCGCAGCACGAAGCTGCGGATGGCGCGTTGAAATGCCGGATTTTCCATAGAGAAGCCTGCTGAAAACTCAAAAAAACCGCGATGTTACCGAATCTTGGCCGCCGAGGCGAGCGCGGCGGCGATGCGTTCCGGCGCCAGGGCCAGCGCCGTCAGGTAGCCGGCGGTGTCGGGCCAGAGCAGTTCCGGCAGCAATTCCCGGCGCAAACGCCGGTTGCTGAGCCGTCTGGACTCCATCATATAAGACCATAGACCAGCGGAGACCCGGGCGCGGACTTCCTCGCGCGGCAGCAGCGGCGGCAAGGTTTGGCCAAGCGCGGCGGCGAGCCCGCGATACCATTCGCTGATCGGCAGCGGCTGATCGTCGCTGACGTTGTATACGCGCGGGCCGCCGCGGCATTGGCGCAAGGCGGCCGCGCAGGCGGCGGCGAGGTCGTCGGCGTGGATGTGATTGCTCCAGCTGTCCTCTTCCGGGCGGATCAGCGGCGTTTGCGAGGCGAAGCGGCTCAGCGGCAGGCGGTCGTCGGCGTAGATGCCCGGCGCGCGCAGCACCGTCAGCTGGCTGCCGTGGGCGGCGGCGAAACCGCGCAATTGGCTTTCCGCGTCCAGCCGCCGCCAGGCGCGGTCGTTGTGCGGGCGGGGGCGGGCGCCTTCGTCCAGCAAAGCGCCGTCGGCGTTGCCGTACACGCCGCTGGTGCTGATATAGACTAGGCGCTGTGGTATCCTGCAACCTTTTGCCAACGCAGACAACAACTTGCGCATGCGCAAGTCCTTGCGGCCGGTTTCCTGGGGGGGAGCGGTCAGCAGCAGATCGTCGGCCAGGCCGGCCAGGCGGCGCAAAGTGGCGGGATCGTCCAAGTCGCCGCGAATGGGCGTGACGCCCTGGCGGCGCAGCGCTTCGGCGCTTGCGCTGGAACGGCACAGCGCCAGCACCCGCCAGCGGCGGGTCAGTTCCGGCAGGGCGCGGCGCGCGACATCGCCGGCGCCGATGATCATCAAGGTTCGCATGATGCGCATTTTAGCCAGATATTGAGTAGAGGAAACAGATGACAGCGCAGGTGAAAGTGCTCCCCAGCGGGCATACATTTGGCGTCGAGCCGCATGAAACCGTATTGGAAGCGGCATTGCGCCAGGGCGTGGGCCTGCCCTACGGCTGCCGCGACGGCGCTTGCGGCGCCTGCAAAGGCAAGGTAGTGGAAGGCGAAGTGAGCCAGGACGGCTTCCAGGAAAAAGCCTTGACCGAGGCCGAGCGCGCCCAGGGCATGGCGCTGTTCTGTTGCGCCCGTCCTCAGGGCGACATCACCATCGAGGCGCGCGAAGTGGCCGGCGCCGGCGACATCCAGATCAAGACCCTGCCGTGCCGCGTCGAAAAAATCGAAAAAATCCACGACGTGGCGGTGCTCAAGCTCAAGCTGCCGGTTTCCGAGCGTTTGCAGTTCAAGGCCGGTCAATACATAGACATCCTGATGAAGGATGGCAAGAAGCGCAGCTTCTCCATCGCCAACGCGCCGCATGACGACGCCTTCCTGGAACTGCACATCCGCCATCAGCCCGGCGGCTCGTTCTCCGACTATGTGTTCAGCCAGATGAAGGAGCGCGAGATCATGCGCTTCAAGGGGCCGCTGGGTTCCTTCTTCCTGCGCGAGGATTCGGACAAGCCCATCCTTTTCGTGGCCAGCGGCACCGGTTTCGCGCCGGTCAAGGGCATCATCGAGCATGCGATCCATAGCGGCATCCAGCGCGAGATGGTGTTTTACTGGGGCGCGCGCACCAAGGCCGACCTCTATATGGCGGAGCTGGCCGGCGCTTGGCAAGCGCAGAACCCCAATATCACCTTCATCCCGGTGCTGTCCGACGCGCTGCCCACCGACGAATGGGCGGGCCGCACCGGCTTCGTCCACCAGGCGGTGCTGGAGGATTTCGACAACCTGTCCGGCTATCAGGTTTACGCCTGCGGCGCGCCGTTGATGGTGGAGGCCGCGCACGGCAGCTTCACCCGCGAGCGCGGCTTGCCGGAGGACGAATTCTTCTCCGACGCCTTCTTCCTGTCCAAGGACATGGGCGGCAGCAAGTGAGGACGCCGGCCAGGCATCCATGACGTGAGCCAGTTTTTGCGGCGAAACTGATTCGAACTGTATCGCCGCACGAACAACTGTAATGATATAAGTTGCTGATTTTTAGGAAATGAGCCCTTGGCGCGAGCCAGGGGCTTTTTATTTGTCTTGCATCAAACTTGGAGGTCATGCCGTTTGATTTGGGTCAATGGGCGGGCGGCCCAACTGGCTAAGATGAGGGTCAAGAAACCTATATGGGGCGTGGCCCCGGAAAAGGAGTGGCGATGGAACTTCTGACTCTGCTTCTCTCCGACGATGTCGGCATTTTAAGCCTGGTGACCATTGTGGTGACCACCTTAGTGGTGCTGGGCGCTCTGGTGGCGATTTTCAAGAACGTGAAAAAACCGGAGTGAGCGCCTGAGCAAACAGGATACGTTTATCCTCTTGATGTGTGTGTTGGTGGATGCGGTGGTGGGCCGCATCCACTTTTTTTTGCGTGTTGCGCGTTGGCGCCGGTCTGATTCTCCTCGTCGGCCGCGGCCGCGGCCGTGCGGCCCGACCCGACCTCCCCAACTCTCCTTGCCCCGATGTCTCCCTTCCTGAACGAAGCGCCGCTCTCTCCGGCAAGTTTTCGCGCGTTCGAATAATTAGAAATTGTTTAATAAGAGTTAAATTAATATTTTGTGCACTGCGCATTTTATTATTTTGTCATTCCAATGGGGGGGTTCTATAAAGCTTTTGTTCTATTGCCATTGTGGGAGGGATAGGGCGAAGGGGCGCTATTTGATGCAGGTCAAACGGATGTTCGACTGTTCTGGCGATCACTAAATCTGAGGTATACCATTGTCTCAGATGATAAGAATTTAATTATATAACAACAGATTTGCAGGTTAATGTACTCTCACGGAGAACGAAAATGTCTACGGAAACTGAAACCCAAGGCGGCGGCGCTCCCAAGCTCAAGCTTGGCGCGCTGACCGCTCTGGTGGTGGGCTCCATGATCGGCGGCGGCATCTTCTCGCTGCCGCAGAACATGGCGGCGGGCGCCGGAGCCGGCGCCATCTTGATCGGTTGGGTGATTACCTTCTTCGGGATGTTGACTCTGGCATTCGCCTTTCAGATGCTGGCCAATCGCAAGCCTGAAGTGGAAGGCGGCGTTTACGGCTACGCCAAGGCCGGTTTCGGCAACTACATGGGCTTCAACTCGGCCTGGGGTTACTGGATTTCGGCCTGGATCGGCAACGTGTCCTACTTTGTGGTGATGTTCTCGGCGCTGGCCTTCTGGTTCCCGGTGTTCGGCGAGGGCAATACCACCACCGCCATCGTCTGCGCGTCCATTCTGCTGTGGGCCTTGCATTTCCTGGTGTTGCGCGGCGTGCACGGCGCGGCCTTCATCAACACCATCACCACCGTGGCCAAACTGGTGCCGCTGGCGCTGTTCATCCTGCTGGTCATCTTCGCTTTCAAAGTGGATACCTTTAATCTGGACTTCTGGGGCTCGGCCAAACTCGGCTCGGTCGTCGATCAAGTCAAGAGCACCATGTTGGTGACGGTGTGGGTGTTCATCGGCATCGAAGGCGCGTCGATGTTCTCCAGCCGTGCGGAAAACATGAAAGAAGTGGGCAAGGCCACCGTGATCGGCTTCCTGCTGACCATCGCCCTGCTGGTAGCGGTGTCGGTGCTGTCGCTGGGCGTGATGTCGCAAGCTGAACTGGCCGCGCTGAAAAACCCGTCCACCGCCTATGTGCTGGAAAAAGCCATCGGCCCCTGGGGCGCCAACCTGATGAACGCCGGCCTGGTGATTTCGGTGGGCGGCGCGCTGCTGGCCTGGACGCTGCTGGCTTCGGAAGCGCCCTACCTGGCGGGCAAGGACGGCGTGATGCCCAAGGTGTTCGGCACCACCAACGCCAATGGCTCCCCGGCCGCCTCGCTGTGGCTGACCAACGGCCTGATCCAACTGTTCCTGATCATCACGCTGTTCAGTTCCGCGGGCTACCTGGCGCTGCTGTCGCTGGCCACCTCGATGATTCTGATTCCTTACCTGTTGTGCTCCGGCTACGCCTTGCTGGTGGCCAAGCGCGGCGAGGGCTACGCCCAGGGCGAATCCAGCGGCAAAGAGTTCAGCATCGCCGCCGTCGCTTCGGTCTACGGTGTTTGGCTGATCTACGCCGCGGGTCTGAAGTATCTGTTCCTGTCCATGGTGCTGTACGCCCCGGGTCTGCTGTTCTACCTGTGGGCTCGCAAGGAACGCGGAGAGAAAGCGTTCACCGGCGCCGAGGCGGTGCTGGCGGCACTGATTGTAGTGGCGGGCTTGTTCGCCGCCTACGAACTGGCTACCGGAGCGCTGACGCTCTAAGCCGGAACCTTGTAAGAAGATTACCGGAGGCGCGCGAGATCCACGGGCCTCCACCAGCTCCCCCAATATCATTAAGGAGTTTGTCATGACCAAGTTTGGTGTTCATTCCGAGTGCGGCAAGTTGCGAACTGTGATGGTGTGCCGTCCCGGCCTGGCGCATAAGCGCCTGACCCCGGACAACTGCCACGGCCTGTTGTTCGATGACGTGATCTGGGTTGAGCGCGCGCAAAAAGACCATGCCTACATGGTTGAGCAAATGCGCTCCCGCGGCATCGAGGTGGTGGAGGTGCACGACGCGCTGGCCAAGGTATTGGACGACAAGGCTTCCCGCGCCTGGATCCTGGACCGCAAGGTCAAGGCCGACAACGTAGGTATCGGCATGTTGCGCGATCTGCGCAGCTGGCTGGATGAAATGCCGTCTTCGCAACTGGCCGAGCATCTGGTGGGCGGCATCGCCAAGTTCGAACTGCCGTTCGACCCGAAAGGCCTGTTCGGCGGCTACCTGGACCAGTCCGAATTCGTGCTGCCGCCGGTGCCGAACAGCCTGTTCCAGCGCGACCCGTCTTGCTGGATCTATGAAGGCGTGACGCTGAACCCGATGTACTGGCCGGCTCGCCGCCAGGAAACCCTGATTCTGCAATCCATCTACAAATTCCATCCGATGTTCGCCGGCAAGGTGAAAGTATGGTGGGGCGATTGCGACCAGGAACACGGCCCGGCCACGCTGGAAGGCGGCGATGTGATGCCGATCGGCAACGGCGTGGTCCTGATCGGCATGGGCGAACGCACCAGCCCGCAGGCGGTGGTGCAAGTGGCCAAGCGCGTGCTGGGCAAGGAAGGCGGCGCCACTCGCGTGATCGCTTGCCAGATGCCTAAGTCCCGCGCGGCGATGCACCTGGACACCGTGTTCAGCTTCCTCGACATCGACCTGCTGTCGCTGTTCCCGGACGTGGTGGACGACATCACATGCACCAGCATGTACGCCGGCGACCGCGAAGGCGAAATCCGCTTCGAACGCCATGAGGGCGTGCACCTGGTGGAAGTGGTGCGCCAGGCGCTGGGTCTCAAGGAAATCCGCGTGATCCAGACCGGCGGCGACGCCTACCAGCGCGAACGCGAACAGTGGGACGACGGCAACAACGTGGTGGCGCTGGATCGCCGCGTGGTGGTGGCCTACGACCGCAACACCTACACCAACCGCCTGATGCGCGAGCACGGCGTGGAAGTGATCGAGATTCCGGCTTCCGAGCTGGGCCGCGGCCGCGGCGGCGGTCACTGCATGACTTGCCCGATCACTCGAGACGAAGTGAAAGTGTAATTCGGCTGTAGTGTCCCGGCCGCGGGCGCGGCCGGGAGGACAACTCAAAATTCATGTGCAAAAAGACAGGTTGACCGCCGGTTTCCCCGGAAACGACGGCCGGCTTGCCCAGACTCTAATCAGGAGCAATATCATGGCTTTCAATCTGCGCAACCGTAACTTCCTCCGCATGCTGGACTTCACCCCGCGCGAAATCCGCTACATGCTCGACCTGGCCCGCGACCTGAAGCGCGCCAAGTACACCGGCACCGAACAGCAGCACCTGAAGGGCAAGAACATCGCCCTGATCTTTGAAAAAACCTCCACCCGCACCCGCTGCGCGTTTGAAGTGGCCTGCTACGACCAAGGCGCCAACGTGACCTACCTCGGGCCGTCCGGTTCGCAAATCGGCATCAAGGAATCGATGAAGGACACCGCCCGCGTGCTGGGCCGCATGTATGACGCGATCGAATACCGCGGCTTCGACCAGCACATGGTGGAGACCGAATTGGCCAAGTTCGCCGGCGTGCCGGTGTACAACGGCCTGACCGATGAATGGCACCCGACCCAGATGCTGGCCGACGTGCTGACCATGTGGGAAAACAGCGACAAGCCTATCTCCCAGATCAGCTACACCTATCTGGGCGACGCCCGCAACAATATGGGCAACTCCCTGCTGGTGATCGGCGCCAAATTGGGCATGGACGTGCGCATCGGCGCGCCCAAGCACCTGTGGCCGACCGACGAGCTGGTGGCGCAGTGCCGTGAAATCGCCGCCAAGACCGGCGCGCGCATCACGCTGACCGAAGACGCCAAAGCCGCGGTCAAAGGCACCGACTTCATCCACACCGACGTATGGGTGTCGATGGGCGAGCCGGCCGAAGTCTGGGCCGAACGCATCAAGCTGCTGAAGCCTTACCAAGTGAACGCCGCGCTGATGGCCGCCGCCGAAAACCCGCAAGTGAAGTTCATGCACTGCCTGCCGGCCTACCACAACAGCGAAACCAAGGTGGGCAAGGAAATCGCCGCGCAGTATCCGGACCTGGCCAACGGCATTGAAGTGACCGAGGACGTGTTCGAGTCCGAAGCCTGCATCGCCTTCGAACAGGCCGAGAACCGCATGCACACCATCAAGGCCATCCTGGTGGCCACGCTGGGCGATTGATCCGGTCTTAGGCATCCCTAGCTGCACTTTTGCCGGCCAAGGCTTCCCTGACCGGGAACCTTGGCCGGTTTCACATCAAGAACGCGGCTCGCCGTCGCAGACGGCGGGCGCGGCAATAGCGAGGAACAGAATATGCGAGTCGTCGTAGCTCTGGGCGGCAATGCCCTGCAACGTCGCGGCGAGGCCATGACCGCCGACAATCAGCGCGCCAACGTCAAAGTGGCCGCCGAACAACTGGCCGGCGTGACCCGGCTGGGCCACAACCTGGTGATGTGCCACGGCAACGGGCCGCAAGTGGGCCTGCTGGGCCTGCAGAACGACGCCTACGCCCGCCACGTGGACGAAAAAGTGACGCCCTACCCGCTGGACGTGCTGGGCGCGCAGACCGAAGGCATGATCGGCTATATGGTCGAGCAGGAGCTGGGCAATGTGCTGCCGTTCGAAGTGCCGATCGCCACCATCCTGACCCAGACCGAAGTGGACGCCAAGGATCCGGCCTTCAAGAACCCGACCAAGTTCGTCGGCCCGGTTTACAGCAAGGAAGAGGCCGACAAGCTGGCCGCGGAAAAAGGCTGGACGGTGAAGGCCGACGGCGAATACTTCCGTCGCGTGGTGCCCAGCCCGAAACCGAAGCGCATCTTCGAAATGCGCCCGATCAAGTGGCTGATCGAAAAAGGCGTGGTGGTGATCGCAGCTGGCGGCGGCGGCATCCCCACCATGTACGAGGGCGACAAGCTGGTGGGCGTGGAAGCGGTGATCGACAAGGATCTGGCCTCCGCCTTGCTGGCGCGCGAAATCGACGCCGACTACTTCGTGATCGCCACCGACGTGAAGAGCGTGTTCGTCGGCTGGGGCACGCCGGAAGCCAAGGCGATCAAGCAGGCGCATCCGGACGAAATGGACAAGCTGGGCTTCGCCGCCGGCTCGATGGGTCCGAAAGTGGAAGCGGCTTGCGAGTTCGCCCGCCTGACCGGCAAGAAAGCGGTGATCGGCGCCTTGGAAGACATCGAGAAAATCGTCAAGGGCGAGGCCGGCACCGTGATCTCCACCGAGAAAGCCGGCATCAGCTGGTATTGATGTCGCCGGTGCTTAGCCAAGCGTCAAGGGCTGCCGTCAGGCAGCCCTTTTTGTCGTCTAGACCTAGCCCAGCAGCTTGCCGCGGTGCTGGCGGAGCAGATCCTGTCCGGCCTGATAGCCGATCTGATACAGCTGGGACAGATTGGAGTGCGACCAGTCCAACTCTTCCGCGCGGCGCTGCGGGTCAATCAGCTTGTCGAACTGGATCTTCAGCACCTCGGTGCGCGGCCGGCCTTGATCGTCCTTGTTGTGCAAGGCCTCGAACAGCTTCAGGTCGTCGCGCGCGATTTCGGTCAGCGGGGTGATGATGGATTGCACCCAGGCGTCGTAAAGGCCGCGCGGCGGGTGCAGCAGCCTGTCGCTGCCCAGCACGTCGAACACCAGGGTGTAGTCGATATGCGGGTGATCGCGGAACAACTGCTTGAAGTTCAGCGTGTCTATGGCCGCGCCTTCGATGTAGTCGCCGTCGGCCAGCGGATACGGCGGGTAGATGAAGGGAAAGGACAGCGCGGCCAGGAAGTGCTCGTGGCCGATTTCGCTCTTGTCCCAGCAGCGCATCTCGCCGCGGGTGATGTTGTAGGCGTTCAGGTAGAACTGCGGCGCAATGGCCTTGAGGCGATCGAAATCCACGATCTCCTCGATGAAGGGCACGTGCGCGCACAGGCCTTGGCTGTTGGGGCCCAGATCGCTGGGGCACAGCGTGGCCAGCAGCAGCGAGGTCCAGTCCGCCAGCAGACGCTGCCAGGGCCCTTGGTCGGCCTGTTGCTGGATGGACTGCAACAGCGGATTCTGGCTTTGCCAACTGCGCCACAGGTCGGCGGCCGGGCCGGGCTTGTTGAACACCTTGTAGTTGATCGGCAGCAGCCGGTAAATCGGATCGGATACGCCTAGATCGGCCAGCCGGCGCAAATTGTCCAGCGGCGTGCCCTTGCGCGGCGCCGCGTACAAGAGGCCGACGATGGCGCCGGCGCCGGAGGTGGAAATGATGTCGAATTCGACGCCGGCCTCCATCAGCGCGACCAGCGCGCCGGCCATCAAGGTTGCGTTGGGCGCGCCGCCGCCCAAGACCAGCGCAATGCTGGGCCTGTTTGCTTTTGCCATCGAAATCCCCGTCGAAAGAGTGGCCGGTTGTGGGAACCGGTTTGGTTGATATTTAGTTCAATGTCATTATTGCTGTTGAATTATGGATGGCAAGGCGTATTTTGCAACGCAATATGGTGTCAGTAATGACATTCTGATTTGTTGCGAGAAAGCTGCAGCAAGAACTATTTGTCATTGGGTAATGAAAGATACCTTGCGGTACAAGGTAGTGGTTTGTATAGTGCAATCACAAGCAGATTTATGCCTTGGTCCGTCTAGCTATCTTGCAATGCAAGATAGTTGGGCGAGAAGGACCGGGCGGTTTCAAGGAAGGCAAGATGAAAACCCAGTTGAAGAAGGGGACCCTGGACATGTGCGTATTGGCGGTATTGGCCCAGTCAGACAGTTACGCCTACGAATTGGTCAGCACCTTGTCGCGCACGATGGAAATCAGCGAAGGGACGATTTATCCGCTGATGCGCCGGCTGCAGAACGAATCCTGGGTCAGCACCTATCTGGTGGAATCGGCGTCCGGGCCGTCGCGCAAGTATTACGCGCTGACCGAGGCGGGCAAGCGGGAGCTGGAGCTGATGCGGCGCGAGTGGCAGGAGTTCGTCAGCGAAGTGGGCAGCGTGCTGAGCCGCCTGCCGGCGGCAGACAAGTCGGGAGAACAACAAGCATGAATCGCAAAGCGTTTTTGGCGCAATTGGAACAGGCCTTGGCCGGTATGCCGGCCGAGGAAATCCGTGAAATTGTCGCCGACTACCACGAGTATTTCAACGACGCGCAAGAAGCCGGCCGCGCCGAGGACGAGGTGGTCGCCGCGCTGGGCAGCCCGCAGAAGCTGGCCAAGGAACTGAGGGCGCAGGCGCATTACCGTCAATGGGAAAACCATCGCTCCTTCGGCAATTTGATGAGGGTGGTGGCCTCGGTCGCCGGCCTGGGCGTGCTGAATTTCTTTCTGGCGCTGCCCTTCATGCTCTATCTGCTGTGCCTGTCCATCGGCTACATGGTGTCCGGCAGCCTGCTGATCGCCGGGGTGGCGCTGGTGGCGGCCTGGGGCGGCAACAGCCTGTTCGGCTGGCCGGAGCTGGAGCCCAGCCTGTCGCCCGTGAATGGCAAGGTCGAGTTCAAAGTCGAGGCCGACGGAAAGCCGGTCCACGGCGTGACCCTGAGGCAGGGGAGGCTGCTGCTGACGCTGGAGGAGGATGAAACCGCCAGCCTGCAACTGCGGAGCGGCGATCCGGTGCGGGTCAGCTATGACGGCGGCGAGTTGAAAGTGGATGCCAGCAATGCGGCCGCGCGGCAATCGATCAAACGCGAGGGCGAGCGCGCGGTCAGCCTGGAGCGCGGTCAACTGAGCGCGCTGACGCTGACGTCGGGCGACGGCGAGAGCATGGTGCTGGCGCAGGATGGGGACGGCCGCTCGCTGCGCTGGCGGATGATCTCGGCGGAAGCTTCCGCCGCCGCCGGCGAGGCCGGGCAAGCGGGCGATCTGGTGTTGAGCGACGGCGAGAGTTCGCTGGTGATCAAGGAGAACCGGCTGTCGCTGAAGGACGGCAAGGACCATTTCGAGATCAATGGCATTCCGGGCTTGTCGCTGCAGGGGTCGGCGGCGGTCAGCGGTCTGGTGCTGTTGCTGGTTGGTGGATTGGGGCTGGTGTTCTGCGTATGGCTGACGCGGCTGACCTGGCGCGGATTGGTGCACTACGTCCGTTATCAGATCGACTTGGTGGCGGGCAGGAGCTTGGGCGGCAACGCGGTGTGAAGAGTGAGATTTTTACCGGATTTGGGAGAGAAACATGAAACACGACGCATGCATTCAACAATTGCAACTGACCATGGAGCGCTTGCCCGAAGCTGAGCTGCGCAAGATTCTCAGCGATTATCGCGAATACATTCGCGACGCGGTGGCCGATCAGCGCAATGAGAGCCGGCTGATCGCCGCGCTGGCGGACTCCCGGCGGCGGACCGTCTCGGCCTTTGCGCGCCAAGGCTCGCTGAGCGCGCAGTGGGCGCGGCTGACTCGCCACGCTTTGGGCGGGATGGCGGCCGCTTGCGGCGTGGTCGCGATGTACTGGCTGTTCATGCAGTGATGGAGACGGCCGCCGCCGGCCACGGCGGCGGCATCAACTTGAGAAAGGGGGCGGTGATGATGCGCGGGACAATGCGGTGTTTGATCTTGGCGGGCATGGCGTGCGGCGGAGCGGTTCACGCGGCGGAGGCGCCGATTGAAAAACTGGTGATCAACGGCGACTCCGCCGTGCTCAAGCTGAGCGCGGACGACAAGCGGCCGTATCAGCTCGATCTGAGCAAGAGCAACTGGGACGTCAAGCAGTGCAGCGCCCAGCTTAGGCGCGAGGGCGGCGTGGTCACCATCACGGTCAAGCTCAACGACAAACTGCTGGGCGCCGGCTGCGGGCTGGAGATCGCCGGCAATCTGAAGCCGGGCAAGCAGGTGGAGTTGGGGCTGGCCGCGGTCAAGGGGTCTATTCACGGCGCTTATTCGGCGATCCGGGTAGACAGCCGGGCCGTGGATCTGACGCTGGACGGCAAGGCGGCCAGCTTGTCCATGTCCGCCGACGCGATCCGAGCCCAGGCCAAGGGCGCTTACGACAAGCTGGCGCTCAAGGGACAGGCGCTGACGCTGGGTTTCGAGGGCAGCAGCCGCGAGATGGTTTTTGACGGCCAGGCGGTGAAGGCGAAGGTGAAGCTGACCGACGCCAAGCCCAGCGGCTCCTTGTCGCTGGACGCCACCACCGGCAAATTGTCGCTGACGCTGCCGAAATCCGCGACGCTGCAGTACGAAGTGCGCGGCGCGGCGGCCTCGGTGGACAGCAAGCTGCCCAGCACCGCCGGTGCGCCGTTGAAGCTGAGCGCGCGCGGCCAGGCGCTGAAAGTGGCGGTGGAGGCGAATTAAGGCGCGGCCAAACAAAAACGGAGCCCATGGGCTCCGTTCGCATGGCCGGCGAGTCCGGCTCAGTAGGCGCAGACGGTGAACAGCTCCAGGCCGCCGTCGCGCACCAGCTTGCCGCCGCCCAGCTCGGGCAGTTCGATGATGGCGGCGGCTTCCAGCACGTCGGCGCCCATGCGCTTGAGCAGCTTGTAGCCGGCCATCATGGTGCCGCCGGTGGCGACCAGGTCGTCGATCAGGATCACGCGGTCGCCCGGCTTGCAGGCGTCGGTGTGCATTTCCACCGCGGCGTTGCCGTATTCCAGTTCGTATTCTTCTTCCACTGTGGTGAAAGGCAGCTTGCCGCGCTTGCGGATAGGCACGAAGCCCACGTTCAATTCGTAAGCCAGCACCGAGCCGATGATGAAGCCGCGCGCGTCCAGGCCCGCCACCAGGTCCACCTTCTCCGTCATGTAGCGGTGCACATAGATGTCGATCAGCATGCGGAAGGTCTTGGGATTCTGCAGCAACGGGGTGATATCGCGGAACATCACGCCTTGTTGCGGCCAGTTCGGCACATTGCGGATCCAGCCTTTCAGATAGCTGGAGTAGTCGAGATTGCTAAGGTTTTCCATGGCCTTATTGTACTTCGAAATGAAGAGAGTCGCCGCGCGGCCCACAAGAAAAAGCCCGCCGCGCAGCGCGGCAGGCCAGGAGTCCGCATCAATTATTGACGTTTCAGTGGAAGAAAGCCAGCTTGAAGATCCACAGCGCGGCGATCACCAGCACCGGCAGCTTCAGGTCGGAGAAACGGCCGGCCAGGATCTTGATCACCGCGTAGCTGATGAAGCCGAAGGCGATGCCGTCGGCGATGGAGAAGGTGAACGGCATCGCCAGCGCGGTCATCACCGCCGGAGCGGATTCGGTCAGATCGCTCCAGTCGATTTCGGCCAGGCCGCGGGCCATCAGCACCGCCACATAGCACAGCGCCGGCGCGGTGGCGTAGGCGGGCACGGTGGCCGCCAGCGGCGACAGCCACAGCGAGGCCAGGAACAGTACGGCCACCACCATCGCGGTCAGGCCGGTGCGGCCGCCGACGGCGGTGCCGGCGGCGGATTCCACATAGGCGGTGGTGGACGAGGTGCCCATCACCGCGCCGGCGGTGATCGCCACCGAGTCGGCCAGCAGCGCGCGCTTCAGGCGCGGCAGCTTGCCGTCCTTGAGCAGGCCGGCGCGATGCGACACGCCGACCAGCGTGCCGGTGGTGTCGAATAGGTCGACGAAGAAGAACACGAAGATCACGCCGATCAGGCCGGCTTGCAGCGCGCCGGCGATGTCCATCTTCATGAAGGTGGGCGCCATGCTCGGCACCGGCGCCACCACGCCCTTGAACGGAGACAGGCCCATGGCGATGGACAGCACCGTCACCACCAGGATGCCGATGATGATGGAACCCGGCACCTTGCGGTATTCCAGCGCCACGATCAGGAAGAAGCCCAGCACGGCCAGCAGGGTGGTGGGCTTGTGGATGTCGCCCAGGGTCAGATAGGTTTCCGGATGCGGCGCGATCACGCCGGCGTTCTTCAGCGCGATGATGGCGAGGAACATGCCGACGCCGGCGGAAATGGCGAATTTCAGCGATTGCGGGATCGCGTTGACGATGGCCTCGCGCACGCGGAACAGGCTCACCGCCAGGAACACGATGCCGGAGATGAACACCGCGCCCAGCGCGGTCTCCCAGGACAGGCCCATGCCCTTGACCACGCTGAAGGTGAAGTAGGCGTTCAGACCCATGCCCGGCGCCAGGGCGATCGGGTAATTGGCCACCAGGCCCATGATGGCGGTGCCGAGGGCGGCGGCCAGACAGGTGGCGACGAAGACGGCGTTCAGGTCCATGCCGGTGCTCGACAGGATCAGCGGGTTGACCAGGATGATGTAAGCCATGGTCAGGAAGGTGGTAAAGCCGGCGATGACTTCGGTCTTCACCGTGGTGCCGTGTTCTTTCAGCTTGAAGAAGCTGTCAAGGAATTGCATGGCGAAACGCGCTCCAAAGGAGATAGGTAGGAAAAAAACGAGCCATTTTATTCAGCCTGAAGAGATTTACCTAAATCTTGACGTGAAAATAACTTGGCGATTAACAGCAGGCGCGCGCTTATGGTATTCTGGAGAATTACTCATTTGGCAGGAAGTACCTTTTCATGAGCCAGCCAACCGGTAATATCTTTATCGTGGTCGCTCCTTCCGGCGCGGGGAAAACCTCGCTGGTGGCGGCCTTGCTAGACGCGGAACCTTCCGTGGAGCTGTCCATTTCTTATAGCACGCGCGCGGCGCGCAAGGGCGAAGTGGACGGCAAGCATTACCATTTCGTCGACCAGGCGACGTTCAAGTCCATGATAGAGCGCGGCGATTTCCTCGAGTACGCGGAGGTCTACGGCAACTATTACGGCACCAGCGCGCCGTGGATACGCGG
This sequence comes from Chromobacterium alkanivorans, assembly GCF_016937655.1. Classification (GTDB taxonomy): domain Bacteria; phylum Pseudomonadota; class Gammaproteobacteria; order Burkholderiales; family Chromobacteriaceae; genus Chromobacterium; species Chromobacterium alkanivorans. The sequence continues at coordinate 665,550 of NZ_JAFHKL010000001.1, forward strand.
CCGCCTGGACGTGGGGCAGGACATCCTGCTGGAGATAGACTGGCAGGGCGCCGAGCAAGTGCGCAAAGTCTTCCCCGACGCGATCGGCATCTTCATCGCGCCGCCGTCCATCGAAGAGCTTGAGCGCCGTCTGCGCGGCCGCGCCACCGACAGCGAGGAAGTGATCCGCCGCCGGCTGGCCTCGGCCCGCGCCGAGATCGACAAGATCTCCGAGTACGACTACATCGTGGTCAACGACGATTTCGAGCGCGCCCGCCTCGATCTGATCAGCGTGGTGCGCGCCAACCGGCTGCGCAGCGCCATCCAGTGCCGCAAGCTGGCCCCGATGCTGGCGCGGATGGGGCAGGGCGGCTGATCCGACCGTTTGTTGGTGAGTCGACTAAAATTTAGATATAGTGATCCCCTGGGCGTTGCCGCGGCCGCAAGAACGGCGACCGACAACGCCCTTGGCAACTTTGAGGAAAGAAAGCACATGGCCCGTATTACTGTTGACGATTGCCTGGACCGCATCCAGAACCGTTTCGACCTGACCCTGGCCGCGGCCTACCGCGCGCGCCAAGTGGCTTCCGGCGCCAGCCCCTTCGTTGAAGCCGGCCGTCATAAGCCCACCGTCGTCGCGCTGCGTGAAATCGCCGCCGGCCACGTCGGCAAGGAAGTCCTGAGCCGCGGCAAAGCCTGATTGCAAGTGGGTGGTGGGTTATGGCAACCGGCATCGAGGATGAAATCGACTATAACGCCCTGATCGACAGCGAAGCGCAAGCGTTTTTCGAGTCAGTCGCGCGTTATCTCAAGCCGGAGGACGTCCAGCTGTTGCGGCAGGCTTTTGAAGTCAGCCGCGCGGCGCACGAAGGGCAGATCCGCAAGAGCGGCGAACCCTACATCACCCACCCGCTGGCGGTGGCCGGCATGCTGGCCGAGTGGCGGCTGGACGTGCAGGGCCTCGCCGCCGCGCTGCTCCACGATGTGCTGGAGGACACCGGCGTCACCAAGCCGACGCTGATCGAAAAATTCGGCAAGATCATCGCCGACTTGGTGGACGGCCTCTCCAAGCTGGAGCGGCTGGAATACCAGACCAAGGAAACCGCGCAAGCGGAAAGCTTCCGCAAAATGGTGCTGGCGATGGCGCGCGACATCCGCGTCATCATCGTCAAGCTGGCGGACCGGCTGCACAATATGCGCACGCTGGATTCGATGCGCGAGGACAAGCGCCGCCGCATCGCGCTGGAAACCCTGGAAATCTACGCGCCGATCGCCAATCGCATCGGCCTCAACAAGGTTTACCGCGAGCTGCAGGACCTGGCGTTCAAGCACCTGCACCCGCATCGCTACGGCGTGCTGTCCAAGGCGGTGCGCGCCGCGCGCGGCAACCGTCGCGAGGTGGTGACCAAGATCTTGCAGTCCGTCAGCCAGAAGCTGGTGCAGAGCAATATCGAAGCCACCATCAAGGGGCGGGAGAAAAACCTCTACAGCATCTACAAGAAAATGCAGGAAAAGCACCTGTCGTTTTCCGAGGTGCTGGATATCTACGGCTTCCGCGTCGTCGTCAACGACATTCCCGGCTGTTACCTGGCGCTGGGCGCCTTGCACAGCCTGTACAAGCCGATCCCCGGCAAATTCAAGGACTACATCGCCATTCCCAAGGGCAATGGCTATCAGAGCCTGCACACCACCTTGTTCGGTCCCTACGGCACGCCGGTGGAGATGCAGATCCGCACTCGCGAGATGAACAGCGTGGCCGAGGCCGGCGTGGCCTCGCACTGGATGTACAAGAGCGGCGACGGCGTCAACACCGCGCAGCAGCGCACCCACCAGTGGCTGCAGAAAATCATGGACATGCAGGAGGAGAGCGACGATCCGGTCGAATTCCTAGAGCACATCAAGATCGACCTGTTCCCGGACGAGGTCTACGTGTTCACGCCCAAGGGCAAAATCATGGTGATGCCGCAGGGCGCGACGCCGGTGGACTTCGCCTACGCGGTGCATACCGACATCGGCCACCGTTGCATCGCCGCGCGCGTCAACCACGCGCTGGTGCCGCTGCGCACCGTGCTGCGCAACGGCGACACCGTGGAAATCATCACCTCCACTCAGGCCAAGCCCAATCCGTCCTGGCTGACCTTCGTGCAGAGCGGGCGCGCGCGTTCCGGCATCCGCAACTATCTGAAGAGCCTGCAGCAGGAAGAGGCGGTCGGTCTGGGCGAAAAGCTGCTCAAACAGGCGATCGGCGCGCTGGCGGTGACGCCGCTGACGCTGAGCGAGGAGCTGTGGGTGGAGTATCTGGCCGCCTTCGGCGAGAAGCTGGCCTCGCACCAGGACGTGTTGGCCGACATCGGCGCCGGCAAGCTGATGCCCATCGTGGTCGCGCGGCGCTTGCTGGAGCTGGCCGGCGAGCGGCTGGGCGAGGAAGTGAAAGTGGGGCCGGTGACGATACGCGGCAACGAGGGCGGCATGGTGCAGCTGTCGCCGTGTTGCAACCCGCTGCCGGGCGACGACATCCTGGGCGTGATCACCAAGGGCCAGGGCCTGGTGATACACCGCAAGGGCTGCCCGAACGCGCGGCGGGCGGATCACGACAAGCTGCTGGACGTCAATTGGGAGGCGCAGCGCGACCGCATGTTCGGCGTCACCGTCGGCGTGTTGTCCCGCAACGAGCGCGGCGCGCTGGCCGACATCGCCACCGCGATCTCGCAGGCCTCTGCCAATATCGAAAGCGCCGACACCCAGGACAGCAGCCGCGACGGCGACGGCCTGTTCAATATCCACTTCCGTCTGCAGGTGGAGGGCGTCGAGCATCTGGAGCGGGTGCTAAGCGCCATTCGCGTGCTGCCGGTGGTGCAGCGCGTGCAACGGAGATGAGATGCTGAAACTCAAGATCAACGGCGAGGGCCGAGAACTGGCCGGCGTCGCCAACGTGGCCGAGCTGGTGGCGGCGCTGGGCATCGCCGGCAAGCGCGTGGCGCTGGAAAAGAATGGCGAGATCGTGCCGCGCAGCCGGTATCCGGCCACCGGGCTGGCCGACGGCGACGAACTCGAAATCGTGGTGGCCGTCGGCGGAGGCTGAGCGGCAAAGCTGAATAGAGGTGCAGGAGTGGCGGATCAACTGATCATCGCAGGCAAGGCTTACAATTCGCGTTTGCTGGTGGGAACCGGCAAGTATCGGGATTTTGAGGAAACGGCCCAAGCGCTGGACGCGTCGGGAACGGAAATCGTCACCGTCGCCATTCGCCGAGTCAATCTGGGGCAGAATGCGGGCGAACCCAATTTGCTGGACTTTTTGCCCAAAAACCGGTATAACCTTCTCCCCAATACGGCGGGATGTTATTCCGCCGACGACGCCATTCGCACTTTGCGCCTGGCCAGAGAGCTTCTGGACGACCACCGTCTGGTCAAACTGGAAGTGCTGGGCGATCCGAACACCTTGTTCCCCAACGTCAAGGAAACCCTGAAAGCCGCTGAAGTGCTGGTGGCCGATGGCTTCGACGTGATGGTGTACACCTCGGACGATCCCATCATCGCGCGCGAGCTGGAGCAAATGGGCTGCTGCGCCATCATGCCGCTGGCCAGCCTGATCGGCTCCGGGATGGGGATTCTGAATCCGTGGAATTTGAAGTTGATTATCGAGCAGTCCAAGGTTCCCGTGCTGGTTGACGCCGGCGTCGGCACCGCGTCCGACGCGGCGATCGCGATGGAACTGGGCTGCGATGGCGTGCTGATGAACACCGCGATTGCCGCCGCGCAACAACCGGTGTTGATGGCCCACGCCATGAAACAGGCTGTAGAAGCAGGCCGCTCGGCATATCTTGCCGGCCGGATGCCGAAACGTTTTTATAGTGCAGTACCTAGTTCTCCTAGTGAGGGGGTGATTTCTTCCGTCAAGCCGTGATGCGTAAAGCGCCACAGATTGCTTGGTCGGAACGCTTCAGACTTTTCCAAACCGCGTAACGTTGTTAAAATGCTGTTTTTTATAGCTCCAGCCACGTCTGGACGCTAGGAACTAAGGATACTAGATTCAATGCCGAACATTCGTGTTAAAGAGAACGAGCCGTTTGAAGTTGCAATGCGTCGCTTCAAGCGCGCAGTGGAAAAAACCGGTCTGCTGACCGAACTGCGCGCCCGCGAGTTCTACGAAAAACCGACTGCCGAGCGCAAGCGCAAGCACGCCGCTGCCGTTAAGCGCCACTACAAGCGCATCCGCAGCCAAATGCTGCCGCCGAAACTCTACTAAGAGTTCGTCTGGTCAGTAAGCAGGACCGCAGGCCTAGCCTGCGGTTTTGCCATTTGTAGTTCCCCGTTTGCAGACTCTGACGGCATGGGTTTTGAACCCTTCAAAACCAATGTCATCAGGGTTTGACTCTCTCTAAGTGCGCACTCGCCGCCCGCGACGGGTGGCGGTCATCTTCCGGAAAGCAAGCAATGAGCCTCAAGCAGCGAATCAGCGACGACATGAAATCTGCAATGAAAGCGCGGGAAAGCGACAAACTGGCGGCCATTCGCCTGTTGCTGGCGGCCATCAAGCAGAAGGAAGTGGACGAGCGCGTGGAGCTGGACGACGCCGGCGTCGTCGCCGTCATCGACAAGATGCTCAAGCAGCGCCGCGATTCGGTCAGCCAGTACGAGGCGGCCCAGCGTCAGGACCTGGCCGACAAGGAAAAATTCGAGATGAACGTGCTGATGGCCTATATGCCGCAGCAGCTGTCCGCCGAGGAGGTCGACGCGGTGGTGGCCAAGGCCGTCGCCGACAGCGGCGCCGCCGGCATGCAGGACATGGGCAAGGTGATGGGGCTGTTGCGGCCGCAATTGGCCGGTCGCGCCGACATGGCGCAGGTGTCCGCCTGCATCAAGGCCAAGCTGGCCGGTTGAGCCGGCAGCGGGCCGGCTTGTCGGCCCGCGCCATCGGTGACCTTGCTTGATCCCTCAGGATTTCGTTGATCAGTTGTTGTCCCGCGTCGATATCATCGACGTGGTGGACCGTTACGTCCCTTTGAAAAAGGGCGGTCAGAACTATCTGGCCTGCTGCCCGTTTCATAAGGAAAAGTCGCCGTCGTTCACGGTGAGCCCGTCCAAGCAGTTCTATCACTGCTTTGGCTGCGGCGCCCACGGCTCGGCCATCGGCTTCGTGATGGAATACCAAGGGCTGGGCTTCGTCGACGCGGTGAAACTGTTGGCCGAAGGCGTCGGCATGCAGGTGCCGGACAGCCGCGCCCACGCCAACCCGGAAGCCAGCCGCGCCGCGCGCGAGCGCAAGCTGTCGCTGGAACAGATGATGCAGATGGCCGCAGGCTACTACAAACAGCAGCTGAAGTCCGCGCCCAACGCCATTTCCTATCTGAAAGGCCGGGGTTTGAGCGGCGAAGTGGCCGGCCGCTTCGGCCTTGGCTTCGCGCCGGACGGCTGGCAGAACCTGGAGGCGGTGTTTCCGGACTACCAGGACGACAAACTCGTCGATACCGGCCTGGTCATCGTCAATGAAGAGAAGGGCCAGCGTTACGACCGCTTCCGCGATCGGGTGATGTTCCCGATCCGCAACCAGCGCGGCGCCATCATCGGCTTCGGCGGCCGGGTGATGGGCAAGGGCGAGCCCAAGTACCTGAATTCGCCGGAAACGCCCTTGTTCGAAAAGGGCCGGGAGCTGTACGGCCTCTACGAGGCGCGCCAGGCGATACGGGATAAAAACCGCGTATTGGTGGTCGAAGGCTATATGGATGTGGTGGCGCTGGCCCAGTTCGGCGTCGCTTACGCGGTGGCCACGCTGGGCACCGCCACCACCGGCGAGCACGCGCGCAAGCTGATGCGCCACGCGGACCAGGTGTACTTCTGCTTCGACGGCGACAAGGCCGGCCAAAAGGCGGCCTGGCGCGCGCTGGAAAACAGCCTGCCGCAATTGCAGGACGGCAAGGCGCTGAATTTTCTGTTCCTGCCGCAGGAGCACGATCCGGACAGCTATATCCGCGAGTTCGGCGCCGAGGCCTTTGAAAAAGTATTGGAAGAGCAGAGCCTGCCTCTGTCCGTTTACTTCACCCGCGAATTGTGTCGCGAGGTGAACCTGACCACGCCGGAAGGCAAGGCCGATCTGATTCGTCAGGCCGCGCCCCTTCTGGCGCAGATTGCCGCTCCGGCACTGGGCTTCATCATCAAGAAAAGACTGGCGGAACTCGCCGGTGTGGATGTCGACGAATTCGACATGTTGACGACGGGCCAAAGGAAGTCGGAGCGCAAAGGCAAGCGGGAGCACCGTTTGCCGGAGGTATCGCATCGCCCGCCACAGTCCTCCATGGTAACGCGCCTGATCAAATGGCTGCTGTTGAACCCTGGTTGGGCCGGCGATGTGCGTTTGCCGGACAGCATGGCACTGTCCGACGAGCTTGCCTGTTTTGCCATGTTGGCCGAATGCGTGCAAGGGCACGACCAGCCGCCGAATACGGCGCAATTGATGGAAAGCCTGCGTGGCACTCCATACGAAGGGCTGGTGGATAGTGTTCTGCAGCAGGCCATGCAGGATCCGGACGAGTTCGCCGATCCCAGCGAGGAGGATAGACAGCAGTTCCAGGACGGCGCGGCCAAGCTCCTGAAATTGCTGCATCAAACTCAGGTGGAGCGGCTAAAACAAAAGGACCGGAACGAAGGCCTGACTCCGGAAGAAGTCAGATTGCTAGGGGAATTGCTGCGGGATTTGCTGGCGCCGAACGCTTGACGACGTCGCCGTCGCGGCGGATCGCGGAGCAATCGGGCGCAAGCTCCGGATTGCCGAAAGCGATGCCGCGGTTTTAAAAGCGCCCCGCAGGGCTACACAAACAGCGTTGTTTGCTTGTGTTATTATCAACTGTTTTTTTCGGCTTATTTCAAGCAGGAAGCGAAATGGCGGCCTCTCCCGAAAATCAAAAAGACGTGCAGGAAAACGAAACCGAAGTGATGAGCCTGGAAGAGCAGCGTAAACGCCTGCGCCAGCTGATCGCCTTGGGCAAGGAGCGTGGGTATCTGACCTACGCGGAAATCAACGACCACCTGCCGGAAGACGTGTCTGACGCCGAGCAGATCGAAAACATCGTCACGATGATTTCCGGTCTGGGCATCCAGGTTTACGACGAGGCGCCGGATGCGGACACCCTGCTGATGTCCGACGCCACCCCGCCGGTGGCCGACGAAGACGCCGTGGAAGAAGCCGAAGCGGCGCTGTCCTCGGTGGATTCCGAATTTGGCCGCACCACGGACCCGGTGCGCATGTATATGCGCGAAATGGGCTCGGTGGAACTGCTGACCCGCGAAGGCGAGATCGAAATCGCCAAGCGGATCGAAGACGGCCTGAAGTACATGATCCAGGCGATTTCCGCTTGTCCGGGCACCATCGCCGAAGTGCTGGAGCTGGTGGAGCGCGTCGGCCGCGACGAAGTGCGCGTGGACGAGGTCGTCGACGGCTTCATCGATCTGAACGCGCCGTCCGAGGACGAGGCCGCGTTCGCCGAACCGGCGGACGAGGACGAACTGCTCGACGCTGAAGCCGAGGAGGAAGACGAGGAGGAGGATGAGGACGGCGACGCCGCCGACGCCGCCGGCGTCAACCTGGAAGAGCTGAAGCAGCAAGCGCTGGAGCACTTCACCGGCGTGCGTATGCTGTTCGACAAGATGGTCAAGGTGCTCTCGGCCAAGGGCGCGCAGAGCAAGGAATACCTGGAGCTGCAGGACGCGATCACCACCGAGTTCATGCTGGTGCGCTTCTCCACCCGTCAGGTGGAAAGCCTGTGCGACTCGCTGCGCAGCCGCGTCAACGAAATCCGCACTTACGAACGCGACATCCAGGATATCTGTGTCAGCCGCGTGCGCATGGAGCGCGCCCACTTCATCAAGGTGTTCCCGGGCAACGAGACCAATCTTGACTGGGTGGAAGACGAGATCCATTCCGGCAAGGCCTGGGCGGAAGCCTTGACCCGCTTCAAATACGCGATCATCGAGAAGCAGACCAAGCTGTCCGAGCTGCAGGATCGCGCGATGCTGCCGATCAAGGCGCTGAAGGAAATCAACCGCCAGATGTCGGCGGGCGAATCCAAGGCGCGCCGCGCCAAGAAAGAGATGATCGAGGCCAACCTGCGCCTGGTGATCTCCATCGCCAAGAAGTACACCAACCGCGGTCTGCAGTTCCTCGACCTGATCCAGGAAGGCAATATCGGTTTGATGAAGGCGGTGGACAAGTTCGAATACCGCCGCGGCTACAAGTTCTCGACCTACGCCACCTGGTGGATTCGCCAGGCGATCACCCGCTCCATCGCGGACCAGGCGCGCACCATCCGCATTCCGGTGCACATGATCGAGACCATCAACAAGATGAACCGCATCAGCCGTCAGATTCTGCAGGAAACCGGCCACGAGCCGGATCCGGCCGAGCTGGCGGAAAAGATGGAGATGCCGGAAGAGAAGATTCGCAAGATCATGAAGATTTCCAAGGAGCCCATCTCCATGGAAACCCCGATCGGCGACGACGACGATTCCCATCTTGGCGACTTCATCGAGGACCAGAACAACCTGGCGCCGTCCGACGCTGCGATGTATTCCAGCCTGAAGGACGCGACCAAGGAGGTGCTGGACACGCTGACGCCGCGCGAGGCCAAGGTGCTGCGCATGCGCTTCGGCATCGACATGAACACCGACCACACGCTGGAAGAGGTGGGCAAGCAGTTCGACGTGACTCGCGAGCGCATCCGCCAGATCGAAGCCAAGGCCCTGCGCAAGCTGCGTCACCCGACCCGCTCGGAACGCCTGCGCAGCTTCCTGGACAACGAGCCGGGCGGTCAGTGACTCGATGCGACCTCGGCCTAGGCTAAAAGCCTGAGCCGGACGAAAACCCCAAGCCGTCGGTATTCGACGCTTGGGGTTTTGCTTTTTGGCTGTTATAATGCGCAGCTCTGGGCCTCTAGCTCATGCCTGGTTAGAGCAGCGGACTCATAATCCGTTGGTGCGGGGTTCGACTCCCCGGGGGCCCACCAAGACTCCCACGCGGAATGCGGCGGTTCTTGGCGATTCACATCAGAAGCCGACGCTTGAGTCGGCTTTTTTGTTTGCCGGCCGCGTCGCGGTCGAGACGCCCTGTCCGCCTCTTCCGCTGGACGCTTCCCCGCCCGCAGATCTCCGTGCCGGATCGACGTAGCTTTTAACTATTTTCCCGCTATGCCGATGGGGAAAATCAATATGCTGCGCCGTTTTAAGTTACTATCTAGCGTTTCGCGCATCATTGCGCAATCTCGTGTGGAAAAGACCGAATGCCCCAGAAGGAAAAAAAGGCGGCAAGCAGCAACGCCACATTGGCCGACAAGGTATTCCAGGAGTTGCGCCGGGACATTCTGCTCGGCGTCTACCGCCCGTCGCAGAAGCTGCTGTTGCACGAACTCAAGGCGCGCTACGATGCCGGCGGTTCTCCGATCCGGGAGGCGCTGCTGCGCCTGAGCTGGTGCAAATACGTGCTGATGGAGCCGCAGCGCGGCTTTTGGGTGGCGCCGATTTCCCGCCATGAGCTTTACGACATCCTGCTGGTGCGCCGAGTGCTGGCGGAAGAGGCGGTGCGCCGCTCGCTGGAGCAGGGCGACGAGGCCTGGGAGCTGGAGGTGTTGGCCAGCTACCATCGTTTGAGCCGGATAGACCTGAACGACGCCAATGTGGATTTGCAGGACTGGGCGGACCGCCACATGGCGTTTCATCTGGCCATCATCAGCGGCAGCCACTCGCCGGTGATCCTGGAGGTGATGGAGTCTTTGTACAACCGGCTGGAGCGCTACCGCCACATCTGGTTCGATCCGGTGCTGCCGGCGTCCAAGCGCTACAGCGACGAAGGCGAGCATCAGGCCATCATGCAGGCGGTGCTGGCCAGGGACGCGGAGCGGACGCTGCACTTGCTGGATCAACACTATTCCCACGTGATGCAGGTGGTGGAAGGCCTGAGCACGGAAGCTTTCCTGCCCCGCTAGCTCACCGGCTCGCGGGCCCCTCCGCGGCCGGCGTTCCCGCCCATCCGCCGTCAGGCGTCAGGGCGGGGCGAGCCCGGCGTTTCAGCGTCCGGGCCGTTGCGCGCGTTTCCGCGCGCTCATTCCCAAATCAGCAGACAGTACTGTTTCTTGCCGCGCCGCAACAGCGTATAGCGTTGATGACGGCGGTCGTCCTGTTCGAGGCGAGCGTCCAGCGCGTCCGCCCGGACGCCGTTGACGCTGACCGCGCCGCTTTGCAGCAGGGTGCGGGCCTCGCTTTTGGACGCGGCCAGGCCGCTGGCCGCCAAGGCGTCGATCAGCGGCGTGGACTGCGGCGGCAGCGCCAGCCGCGGCACGCCGTCCTGGGCCAGTTGAGCGAAGTCCGCGGCGCTGAGCCGCTCCACCTCGTTGTCGAACAGGCTGAGGGTGATCCGTTGGGCGGCGGCGAGCGCGTCCGGGCCGTGAACCAGCTCGGTCACCTGTTCGGCCAGGATGCGCTGCGCCCGCGGCTTGCCGCCGGAGGCGCGGTCCTCCGCCTCGACGGCCTCGATCTCTTCATTGGACAAAAAGGTGAAGTAGCGCAGGAAGCGGTAGACGTCGGCGTCGGCCGCGCCCAGCCAGAACTGATAGAAGGCGTAGGGCGAGCACTTGCTCGGGTCCAGCCAGACCGCGTTGCCTTCGCTTTTGCCGAACTTGGTGCCGTCGCTATTGGTGATCAAGGGCATGGTCAGGCCGAAGGCCTGTTGCTGGGTCACGCGTCTGACCAGGTCGACGCCGGCGGTGATGTTGCCCCATTGATCGGAGCCGCCGATCTGCAGCTTGCAGCCGAAGCGGCGGTTCAGTTCCACGAAGTCGTGGCTCTGGAGCAGGCTGTAGGCGAACTCGGTGAAGGAGATGCCGACATCGTCGCGGTGGATCCGCTGCTGCACCGATTCCTTCTTGATCATGGCGTTGACCGAGAAATGCTTGCCGACGTCGCGCAGGAAGTCCAGCGCGCTCATGTCGGCGAACCAATCGTGGTTGTTGGCCATCAGCGCGGCGTTGTCGCCTTCGAAGCGGAGGAAGGGCTCCACCTGGCGGCGGATCTTGTCCACCCAGCCGGCCACCACGTCCGCGGTGTTGAGTTTGCGCTCGCTGGCCTTGAAGCTGGGGTCGCCTATCATCCCGGTGGCGCCGCCGACCAGGGCGATAGGGCGGTGCCCGGCCATCTGGAAGCGCTTGAGCAGCAGCAGCGGCACCAAGTGTCCGAGGTGCAGGCTGTCGGCGGTGGGGTCGAAGCCGCAGTACAGGGTGACCGTTTCCCGGGACAGCAGCGCGTCGAGCGCGTCCGCGTCGGTGGCCTGCGCGATCAGGCCGCGTTGCTGCAGATCCCGGATCAGGGTCGATTGCTTCATTTCGTTTACCTCCATGATTGCGGCGCGCGGCCGTGCTGGCCGCGCGTCCGGACGACGGCGCGGGGGCACCGTCAGAACACGGGCAGCAGTCCTTGCATCACCAGGATCTGGAACAAGATGATGGCGAGGCCGGAACCGCCTATCGCCCAGTGCAGGGTGCCGCCGCCGCTGACCTGGTAGCCGGGACGGTAGTTGTCCTGGCGGCGCAGTTTGATCAGGGCCAGCGCCGGGAACAGGATGGCGAGAATCACCAGGAAGATGGCGGCGGCGCCCAGCGCGGCGACGAAGCCGCCGGGAAAGAACAGCGCGAAGCCCAGCGGCGGCAGATAGGTGATCAGCGCGGTCTGCAGCCGCTGCCGCAGGCCGTCGCCGCGTTTCAGGGTGCTGGCCATGGCGTCGAACAGGCCCAGCGACACGCAAAGGTAGGAGGTGAACAGCGCGATGGACGAGAAGGCGGACAGCAGGGAAGGCACTTGCGGCGTGGGCACCAGCGCGTGGAATTCGTCCAGGAACATGCCCACCGAACCGTTGTGGGCGGAGATGGCCTGGAAGCTGTGGCTGCCGTAGCGCGGCAGCGCGCCCAGGGTGTTGAACACCCACAGCAGGTAGACGCCCATGGGAATCAGGCTGCCGGCGATGAAGACGTTGCGCAGCGTGCGCGGTTGGTCGCGGCCCAGGTATTTGACCATGCTGGGCACGCTGCCGTGAAAACCGAAGGCGGTCAGAAACATCGGGATGGCGGCCAGCATGTATTTGGCCGAGTCCGTGCTTTCCGACAGGTTGCCGGTGTCGACATAGGGCTGGATCACCGCGCTGAGCGCGAGAAAGATCAGGATGTTCAGGCTGAACAGCAGCCGGTTGACCTTGTCCACCGCCGTGGTGCTGGCGAAGACGATGCCGCCGATCAGCGCGGTGAAGGCCAGCGAGACCTGGCCGGGAGACAGGGCCAGGCCCAGGTATTGGTGCAGGCTGGATTGATAGGTGGAGCCGCCGCCGGAGATATAGGCGGAGGAGAGCGCGTAGAGCAGCAGCAGCAGGCTGGCGTTGATCAGATAGCTGCCCTTGGCCTTGAACAGCGAGCGGGCGATGGCGTCGAAGCCGTAGCCTTCGGGGAAGGACAGGCAGACCTCCAGCAGCATCAGGCCGGTGTAGGTCATCAACGCCCAGATCAGAAACAGGGTCAGGCAGGCATAGCCGAAGCCCATGCCGGCGGACACCAGCGGCAGCGCCAGCATGCCGGCGCCCAGCATGGTGCCGGAGATCAGCAAGGTGGCCCCGACGGCCTTGAAATTGACTTGCATGTGGAATCCTCAACCATCCTTGATGAAGAGAAGGATGCGTTCGTAAAAACCGGACAAACTCATAGTCGGTGTGGGGTCTGGTGATGAAAAAAAACGCTCCCGGCCAGGCCGGGAGCGGAGGTGGCTCAGGCGGCGATCAAGGCGTCGGCGTCGGAGCCGGCCTTGTCCTCCATGTCCACGATCTGGGCCAGCTTGGCGGCGAAGACTTCGCGCAGCTGTTCCCAGTAGGCGTCGAAGTCCTCGGCCTTGCGCAGGAAGTGGGTCATCACCGCGGCGCGCAGGATGTAGACGCTTTCCACCTTGTCCCATTCGGCGCGGCTGAAGCCGCGGCTGGCCACGTAGTGCCACGGGGTGTCGCCGTACTCTTCCACCGACAGCGAGGTGGAGGAGGTCAGGAAGTCGTTGGTGTAGGTGCGGCCGGAAGCGTAGGAGCAGATCTCGTACATCTTCTTGTTCAGCCGGTTGTGGTCTTCCAGGCTGTCGTTGCCGATTTCCTTGAAGGTGAAGTTCACCATGTGGAAGTCCGGATGCATGATGGGCCGCACTTCGAACTTGCGGCGGCCGACGGTCAAGGGCTTGGCGTCGGCCAGGCGCTGGGCGAACCAGTCGGCGGTGACGATGCCGCGGCCGATCACCTTGCCGTAGCCGCCGATGTTCAGCGGCACCAGGCGGTGGGCCGCCCAGACCGCGGCGGCGGTGGCGCCGGCCTTGGAGCCTTCCATGATGGAGGAGCCCAGCACCACCTTGGTGTCGGCGCCTTCGGCCTCGTCCACTTCTTCGAACACATAGGCCGCGTGGTAGGAGATCAGGTCGACGATGCGCTTGTCCTTCATGCACACGGCGCCGGCCGCGTACTGGATGTAGCCCACCTTGTGCGGGTCCACGGTGATGGAGTCCGCTTCCGCCATCGCCTTGAAGCCTTCGTAGACGTCGCGCTTGGGCCAGGTCACGCCGGCCGGGATGATGTCTTCGGCGCGGTAGCGGGCCAGCAGCGCGTCGTAGTCCATGAAGCGGTTGTCTTCGTCGAGGAACATCGCGCGGACATAGCCGCCGTAGGCCGCGTCAACGTGCACGTAGAAAGAGGCGCCGTACTTCCGTTCGCATTCGGCGCGCAGCTTGATCACCTCGTCGACATGGTCGATCGAGCCTTCCTCGGTGGTGCCCACCACCGACACCATGGCCAGGATGGGGTGGCCTTCCTCGATCAGGCGGAAAGTGATCTCGCGCATCTTGGCCACGTCGGTGCGGTAGTTCTCGTCCACCGGCAGCGGCACGATGTGTTCCTGGCCGATGCCCAGCACGTCCATCGCCTTCATCCACGAATAGTGCTTGGATTGCGGCACCAGGATCTTGCCCAGCGAACCTTGCTTGATGCCGACGCCGCGGCAGGACATCGCGCGCACTTCTTCGAACAGGCCGCGCTTTTTCAATTCGTCGGTCAGGTCCAGCACCGCGCTGGGCGACAGGTTCAGCAGTTCCTTCTCGCTCTTGCCGGCCACCAGGTCGCGGGCTTTTTCATGCTGGGCGATGGCCAGCGGCATGGTTTTCAGATTGCGCGCCACCCACATGCCTTCGTAGTTGGCCACGGTGCCGCCGGAGGTGATGTGGCCCCAGCTGCGCTTGGGGTCGTAGCCGAACATCCGGCACAGGTCGAGGCCGGCTTCCACTTCCAGTTCGGTGGTGGTGGGCGAGGCTTCGTGCGCGCAGTTGTTCGGGTTGTACATCATGGTCATCACGTAGGCCAGATTGGACACCATCAGCGTGTCCGCATTCATGTGGCCGAGGTAGCGCGGCGAGAACCAGGGCACCGAGGTGTTCTTCAGCTTGGAGGACAGCTGGCGCAGGATGCCTTCGGTGCGGTACAGGGTCTGGCGGAAATCGCCGGCGTGTTGCTCCACCGGGGTGACCAGCGCCGGGTCTTCCGGGTGGAAGTCCGCGCGCCAGTGCAGGTGTTCGGACACGGCGTATTCCATCATTTCCTTGAAGAACACGCGGTTTTCGGATTTGGGGCCGATGAACAGGGCATCGACATTAAGCGGGGAGGAATTGGGAGTGTTCATAACGGGTTAACCTTGTGATTGACGGATGCGTAAGCGGCTCATTTGCCTTCGGCGGGACGAGCTTTGCTGGCGGGAGAGGTGCGCGGCGCGACGCCGGCGGAGCGGGCGTGCTTGGCTTTTTGGCCGTAGGCGTACACCAGGAAGGGAATCACCAGCATGACGGCGAGGCCGATGAGCTGGAATTGCAGGTAGTCATGGGCGGAGCCATGGAAGCTGCCAGGCGGGATGAAGCCCAAGTAGCCGGCCAGCAGCGAGATGGCGATGCCCAGGCCGGAGCAGATCCACATGCCCGCCTTGCCGCCGGGAACGCGGAAGCTGCGTTCCACGTCCGGGCGCTTGTAGCGCAGGTAGATGGCGGCGGAGAACATGAACAGATAGGCCACCAGATAAACCAGGCCGGTCAGACCCATCAGCATGAAGTAGAAGTTGTCCACGTTCGGCATCACGGTGATCAGCACGCCGACGACGGTGATGGCCGCCGCCTGGATCAGCACCAGAGTCACCGGCACGCCGTGGCGGTTGGTGGTCTGCAGGAATTTGGGCAAGGCGCCGGAGTCGGCGGTGGCCTGCAGGCCGCGCACCGGGCCCAGCACCCAGGAGTTCACCTGCCCCACCAGGCCCAGGCCGATGCACAGGCCCATGACCGGCGCCAGCCAGCCCATGCCCCATTGATTGAAATAGAGCTCGAAGGCCTGCATCAGGCCGGCGGTCATCGAGATTTTTTCCTTGGGGATGGCGATGAAGATCGCGGCGGAGCCGATTACCGACAGCAACACCATGATCACCGACACCAGGATGATGGCGATCGGATAATTGCGGCGCGCATCCTTGATGGAGGACACGTTGGACGCGGACACTTCCATGCCCATCACCACGAAGATGAAGCCGATGAACAGGCCGAGCGTGCCGCTGTCGCTAAAGCTGGGCACCAGGTTGTTCCAGCTCCAGGACACGTCGGTCATGATCGGGTGGCCGCCGGCCAGATAGGCGATGCCGCAGCCGATCAGCACCACGCCGGGCAGGAACACGCCCAGGCTCACGCAGATGGTGGACACCCAGCCCAGGGTTTTCACCCCGCGCATGTTCACCAGGGTGCAGGCCCACCAGATGCCCAGAATCATCGCCAGCATGTAGAGCTTGTTGCTGGCGAGCGCCGGGTCGAACACATAGGCGAAGGTGGCGGCGATGATCATGATGATGGAGGTCATGCCGAACACCATCTGTATCCACTGCATCCAGACGGCGACGAAGCCCATGCGCTCGCCGAAGGCCTCGCGCACCCAGATGAACAGGCCGCCGTCCTGCGGCCAGGCGGTGGCCAGTTCGGCCGATACCAGCGCGGTGGGCACCAGGAACAGCAGCGCGGCCGCCAAGGTCAGGAAAATCGTCATCATCCCCGGTTGCGCCGTCATCGGCAGCGTGCGGACGCTGACGACCACGGCGGCGGTGATCATGACGAAGGCGAAGACGCTGATCTTGGGGGGCGCCTTATCTATTGTCGTCATTTTTCATCTCCATCGAACAAAATAATAAAAACGTTCAAACATAAAATTTCGAAAATCTTATTTATTTCGTGATGTTTGGTGTTTGATGAAAGTCAATATTAGGAAAATTCAATAATCGATAATTCAAATGGAATTATTTGGAGAGTACGGCAAAGCCTTGCCGGAAAAGGCTTTCCGGGCATTTGGCCGCTGCGGCGCCGTCAAGGCGGACGCGGGCCGGAGCAGGGGGGACGGCGTGCTTGGCAGGCGTTCATGCTCTCGCGAGCGGGTGCGGGGCCGGGGGCGGCGGCATAAAAGGCGGAAGGCGCGGGCGCAGGAAGGACGTGTCCGGCCCGGCGGGATCGAACGCGATGGACAACGCGGCGCCGCTCACGCCCGGTGAGGCGGAGCATGGCGCGAGGGGATGGCTAGGGAGAGGGGGGAAGGCGGCGACGGCGCGAGCAGGCGCGCCGCCGCAGAGGCTAAAGGTTTACAGGGCCTGGGACGGGTTCATGCCTTTGGGCAGCAGCATCCACAGATTGCCTTGCTGCTTCATCCTGCCGGCGTACATGCCGGCTTCGGTGCCGTAGCCCCAGAAGAAGTCGGCGCGCACCGCGCCCTTGATCGCGCTGCCGGTGTCCTGGGCGTGCACCAGCCGCGTCAGCGGCTGGGTGGAGTGGGGCCAGGTGGTGACCAGATAGACCGGCGCGCCCAGCGGGATGTAGCGCGGATCTACCGCGATGCTGTAGCCGCCGGTCAGCGGCACGCCCAGCGCCCCCATCGGCCCGCCGTTGTCGCCGGGCAGGGTTTTGAAGAACACATAGCTGGGATTCACCGCAAATAATTCCTGCCGGCGTTGCGGGTTGCGCGCCAGCCAATCCTTGATGCCCTGCATCGACGCGTCGCCCATGGTCAGCTCGCCCTTGTCCACCAGCCACTTGCCTATCGACTGGTAGCCGTAGCCGTTTTGCTCGGCGTAGCCGATGTGGATGAAGCTGCCGTCGTCCAGCTGGATGCGGCCCGAGCCTTGCACCTGCAGGAAGAACAATTCCACCGGATCTTCGACCCAGGCCAGAATGGGCGCGTTGGCCACGCCCTTGCCCTGATTGATTTCGGCGCGGGTGTAATAAGGCAGCAGGCGTTTGCCGTCCAGCCTGCCTTTCAGCCGCGTGCCGCGATTGTCGGCGGGAAAGTCGGCGGGACGGAGTTCAATGTCGCCGGCCGCGCTCAGCGTCAGCCGGTTGGGGCCGCTGCGGCGCGCCGTCAGGCTGGATTTGCCGCGGGCGGAGGCCGGGACGTCCACGCTGTAGAAGTCCGCCGGGATGCCGTATACCGGCCAGGGGGTGCGTTCGCTGCGCGTCCGGCTGCCGCTGAGCAGCGGCTCGTAATAACCGGTGATCAGGCCGCTGTCGCGGCCGCCGTCGTTGACCTTCCAGGCGGCGAAACGGTTTTCGAAGAACTGGCGCACCGCCTGCGCGTTGTCGGCGGAGATGCCGTCGGCCTGCCGGCACACTTCGGTCCAGCCGGGTTTTCTGGCAATGGCCTTGCAGCTTTGCTTCAACGCGACGAGGGTGTCGCCCAGTTCTTGCTGGCTCCAGGCTGGCAGCGAGGTCGGCGCGCCGCTTTCCCGCGCCGCGCCGCCCGGCTTGCCGGGCGGACTGGAGGTGGAGCAGGCGGCCAGGCCGACGACGAGCAGTAATAACAGCCATTTTCTAAACATGCGGTAGGTTCTCTGAAACGGGGCTAGGGCAGCGACGCGCTGCGAGTCGGTCTGATTCTACGCTGGGACGCGCATGACGGGGCGATGACGGCCGCGGCGCTTGTTGCGGCGGCGCCAACGGGCGGAACGCTCATGCACGTTGTCATGGACCGGCAACAAAATTGAAAAGTTTCCTCGCTAGTATGCGGTAAAACATTCGCGCTGAAGCTTGGGCTTGAGCGCATGCAGGCCATATCACTGGAGAATCTGATGAAACGTTTTTGCATCCGCGCCTTGTTGTTGACCACCTTGTTGTCCGCCGGCCTGCCGGCGTACGCCGAGCAGACCCCGCCGACCGATGAGGAACTGGCCGCCAGCGTGCAGCAGGCCTTGAACGGCGACGCCGAACTGCAGGCGCTGGGCTTGAAGGTGAGCAGCAAAAAGAGCGAGGTGACGATTGAGGGCGGCATGACCGACGACCAGCAAATGTTCAAAGCGGGACAGATTGCCGAAAAAGTGCCGGGCGTGAAGTTCGTCATCAACAATATGGTGCAGAAAAACTAGGCGGGAATGGTTTTGCACGTCGGCTGGGCCGGCGACATGGAAGGGCGCTGCGGCGCCCTTTCGTCATTTTCACCGCAAGCGTTTTCGCCAGGAATTTAAGATTAATCCGATTGTGGCGTATTCCCTAATTGAGAAAAATGCGAGGAGTTGCCGGCTGAGGGCCGTTCCGAAGGCATGAGCCGGCAAGGTTTTCCAATCCGCAGCATGGATCGCTCGCCGCTCCACTGCGAAGCACCGGACACGACTCATGGAATACGCATCCGCACTCGGCAAGAGGCTTTCCCACCGCATGATGCTGCAACCGGCGGAGCAGGTGGACAAACTGATTTCACGGCTGGAGGGCGCGGATGAGGCCAAGCTGGTGTATTGGGACGAGCGCAGTCAGCGCTTGCGCGCCTTGAGCCCGCATTCGCGCCGCGGCCAGCAGTTGCTGGCGCGCGGCCTGCAATCGCCCCAGGTGGTGGGCGTGTTCGACGGCTACGCCAGTTATCAGGACATCTACCAGGCCTTCCAGCAAACGCTGGCCGATTTGGAGCTCAGCTGAGCCAGGCCTAGACGCGTTCCAGCTCCAGCAATTCCGCCATGGTCTGGCGACGACGGATCAGGCGGCTGGACGCGCCGTCGATCAGGGCCTCGGCCAGCAGCGGCCGGCTATTGTAGTTCGACGACATGGTGGCGCCGTAAGCGCCGGCGTCGTGAAACACCAGCAGATCCCCTACCTGAGCGTCCGGCAGCGGACGGCTTTCCACCACGCCGCCTTCCTGTTGAGTGAAGACGTCTCCCGACTCGCACAAGGGCCCTGCCACCACGCAGGGCGCGCGCTCGCCGGATTTTTCCGCGCCGTCCGCGCTCAGGACGGTGATGTCGTGATGACTGCCGTACATGGCCGGGCGCATCAAATCGTTGAACCCCGCGTCCACCAACACGAAACGCCGGCTGCCCATGGTTTTGACCGCTCTGACCTCGGAGATCAGGGCGCCGGACTCCGCCACCAGGAAGCGGCCGGGTTCGATTTCCAGCCGCACCGGATGTCCCAGATGCGCGGCGATCCGCCGCCGCGCCTCGTCCCATAGCTCGAAGTAATGCGCGGTGTCGATGCGCGCGTCGCCGTCGCGGTAGGGAATGGACAGGCCGCCGCCGGCGGAGATCGCCTCGATGTCGTGGCCCAGCTCGGTCGCCAGCTTGACCATGGCGCCGCAAACCTGTTGCAGATGGCCGTAATCGACGCCCGAACCGATGTGCATGTGCAGGCCGACCAGGCGCAGGCCGAACTGGCGGATCACCGCCAGCGCGTCGGAAACCTGCTCATGCCAGATGCCGTGCTTGCTGTTCTCGCCGCCGGTATTGGTTTTCTGGCTATGGCCGTGGCCGAAGCCGGGATTGACGCGCAGCCAGACGCGATGGCCGGGAGAAGCCGCGCCCAGCTGGCGCAGCATGTCGATGGAGCCGGCGTTGACCGCGATGCCCGCGGCCGCCACCCGCTCCAGCGTGGCGCGGTCCAGCACGTCGGCGGTAAAGACGATGTCGGAGGGTTCGGCGGAGTCGGCCTGGTAGCCGGCGGCCAGCGCGCGTTCGATTTCGCCCAGAGACACCGCGTCCACCTTGACGCCTTGTTCCCGCATCAAGCCGAGGATGTGGATGTTGGAGTTGGCTTTTTGCGCGTAGCGGATCACGTCGAAGCGCTTCAGCTCGGCGATGCGCTGGCGGATGGTGTCGGCGTGGTAAACCCAGAGCGGGCTGCCGTATTGGCGGGCGAGTCCGGTCAGTTGGCGGGCGTCAAAGCATTTCATGGCGTGGCGATGGCTAGGGGTGGCAGACAGAAGCATCATGGCGCGCGTCGCGGCAAAAATAAAATATCAAATTATCGACAGCTCTTTCATTTATGATATGGATTGCCAAGGCAGAGGCGGCTGGCGCGCCGCCCATCGGGAAGGGAAGACGGGATGGAAATCAGTCTGCGCCATATCGAAGTGTTTCGCGCGGTGATGACCACCGGCAGCGTCACCGAGGCGGCCGCCTTGCTGCGCACTTCGCAGCCCACGGTCAGCCGCGAACTGGCGCGCTGCGAACAATTGCTGGGCATGCGCTTGTTCGAACGCAGCCGCGGCCGACTGCGGCCAAGCGCGCAAGGCTTGCAGTTGTTCGAGGAGGTGCAGCGCAGCTATCAGGGCCTGGAGCGCATCGTCAGCAGCGCGGCGGCGATTCGCCAGTTCGAGCAAGGGCAATTGTCGATCGCCTGCTTGCCGGTGTTCGCGCAATCGCTGCTGCCGGCGGTGTGCCGGCATTTTCTGTCGCAAGCGCCGGGCATCAGCCTGAACATCGCGCCGCAGGAATCGCCGTTGCTGGAAGAGTGGCTGGCGGCGCAGCGCCATGACCTGGGCTTGAGCGAGAGCGCGCACGCGCCGGCCGGGACGAGGGTGGAGCCTCTGCTGCTGGCGGACGAACTGTGCGTGTTGCCGGAAGGGCACCGTCTATTGGGCAAGGCGGTGCTGGCGCCCGAGGATTTCGAGGGCGAGGCCTTCATCAGCCTGGCGGCGACCGACAGCTATCGGCAACAGCTGGACCAAGTGTTCGCCGAGCGGGGGATTCGGCGGCGCATGGTGGTGGAGACGCATAGCGCCGCCTCGGTGTGCGCGATGGTGCGGCAGGGGATAGGCGTGGCCGTGGTCAATCCGCTGACCGCGCTGGATTACGCCGACCATGGGCTGGCGACGCGGCGCTTCGGCGTCTCCATCCCGTTCGCGGTCAATCTGGTGAGGCCGCTGCACCGACCGGCCTCGCCGTTGCTGGAGCGCTTTGTCGACAGCCTGAAGGCCGAACTGGCCGCGATCGGCCGGCGCTTGGCCGGAGCTTAGTCGCGCAGCGCCACCACCACCCGCTTGTTGCGCGTGCCCTTGCTTTCAATCTTCTTCACCACGACCGGACCGATCTCGCCGGTGCTGCGCACATGGGTGCCGCCGCAGGGCTGCAGATCGACGCCCTCGATATGGATCAGCCGGATTTCCGGCAGATGCAGCGGCGGCGTCACCGACATGGTCTTGATCAGCTCCGGCTGCCGCTGCAGCGCCTCGCCGCTGCTCATTTCGACGCGCACCGCGCGGTCTTCCGCCACCAGCCGGTTCAGCTCGCTTTCGATGTGTTCGCGGTCCAGCTCCATGCCCTCGGGCAGGTCGAAATCCAGGCGGCCGGATTCCGCGCTCAGATTGCCGCCGGTGACGCCGGCCTTGATCACCACCGACAACAAATGCAGACAGGTGTGAATGCGCATGTGGCGATGGCGGCGTTCCCAGTCCAGTTCCAGGGTGACCGGCGTGCCGGCGGCGAGCCGCGGCGCGTCGGCGGGCAGCAGGTGGACGATGGCGCGCGTTTCGCGATCGCGCCGGGTATCGCTGACTGCACAGCCGCCGCCGTCCCAGCTCAGCGCGGCGCTGTCGCCGGGCTGGCCGCCGCCCAGCGGGTAGCACAGCGTGTCCTCCAGCACCAGGCCGGCGTCGTCGTGCCGCGCCACGCGGGTTTCCAGACGGGTTTGATAGGGATCGATGTAAAAGCGCTCTGCCATGCGGTGATTCCTTTTCGGGCTATGCTGGGAAGGCCGGCGGCGTTTGTCGCCGCCGGGGGCGATGACTTTGAGAATGCTGTCGCCGGCTGTGTATTTCAAGAGACAGCGCCGGGGAAAAGTCATGGCAACAGCTTGTCGCAGCAGCGTTTAGCGCAGATAATCGCCGCCTTTTTCCGCTTTCTTTTCCCTGTGCCCTCATGACCATTCGCCATAATCTGGAACATTACAATCCGCCGCCGGACACCGGCCTAGACGTGATCTACGCCGACGAGGCCTTGTTGGTGCTGAACAAGCCCTCCGGCTTGCTGTCGGTGCCGGGACGCGGCGAGGACAAGGCGGATTGCCTGATCAGCCGCGCGCAGCGGGCCTATCCGGACGCGCTGACCGTGCACAGGCTGGATATGGCGACGTCCGGCCTGGTGGTGATGGGGCGCGGCGCCAGCATGCAGCGCGAGCTGTCGATCGCCTTCATGGACCGCAAGGTGGACAAACGCTATCTGGCGGTGGTGGACGGCATCGTCGAACAGAACAGCGGCACCGTGGATCTGCCGCTGATCATAGACTGGCCCAACCGTCCGCGTCAGAAGGTGGATTTCGAACACGGCAAGCAGGCCATCACCCATTACCGGGTGGTGCTGCGGGACGGCTTGCGCCAGACCAGCCGGGTGGAGCTGGAGCCCTTGACCGGCCGCGCCCATCAGCTGCGCATGCATATGTTGCATCTGGGCCATCCCATTCTGGGCGACGACATCTACGCGCCGGAGGAGGTGCTGGCGAAAGCGGAGCGCTTGTTGCTGCACGCGGAGCGCTTGACCCTGCGCCACCCTATCACGCGCGAGGAAATGGAGTTCGTCGCCAAGGCGCCGTTTTGAGCGCTTGTTCCATGTTTTCCTCCAGCGCGGCTTGACCGCGGAATCCCAAGGGTTCCGCCGCGTCGACACCGCCCCGGCTTCGCTATCGAAGCCGGGGCGGTGTCGCATTCGGACGGCCGCCGCCGTGGTCTTCCCCGCCCGCCGTCCCGGCCATTCAGCCATGCCGGCGGTTTTTTCTGCTGCGAAATCTTGGCTTGCCCTGCCAGCCTGTGCATACTCCTTCCTTGATCTGAAGCAAGAACTCCCTAAACAAGCGTGTTGCCGCCAGGACGCTTGTTTAGTGATTTCTGCCTTGTAAGGATCTTGTCATGTTAAGTCGCAATTCCGCATTGCCCAGCATCGTCGTCGTCGGCGGCGGCGCCGGCGGCCTGGAGCTCGCCACCCGACTGGGACGCACCTTGGGCGCGCAGCACAAGGCCCGCGTCGTGTTGGTAGACGGCTCGCCCACCCACATCTGGAAACCGCTGCTGCACGAGGTGGCCACCGGCGCGCTCAACACCGGCGAGGACGAGGTCAATTACTTCGCCCACGGTTATCGCAACGGCTACGAGTTCGAGTTCGGCTATATGCAGTCGCTGGACACCGAGCGGCGCTGCATCCAGCTTGCCGAAGTGCTCGACGCCGGCGGCGAGCGGCTGAGCCCGCCGCGCGAAGTGCCCTACGACTGGCTGGTGCTGGCGGTGGGCGCGGAGGCGAACGACTTCGGCACGCCCGGCGTCGGCGAGCACGCGATGTTCCTGAACACGCCCAACGACGCGGAGAAGCTGCGCCACCGGGTGCTGGAGCTGGCCTTCCGCTGCAGCAGCGGCCAGCAGCCGCTGGCCAAGCTCGGCATCGCCATCGTCGGCGGCGGCGCCACCGGCGTCGAACTGGCGGCGGAGCTGAACCACACCCTGTGCGAACTGCACCACTACGGCGCGCGCCTGCAGCCGGAGCGGGTGGAAATCAGCGTGATCGAAGGCGCGGACCGCATCCTGGCCGCCGCGCCGCCGTCCTTGTCCGCCTACGCCCAGGAGCAATTGGCCGCGCGCAACATCAAAGTGCTGACCGGCAGCCGGGTGGCGGCGGTGCGCGCCGACGGCGTGGAGCTGCAGGGCGGCGACAAGGTGGCGGCCGACATCACCGTCTGGGCCGCCGGCGTCAAGGCGCCGACCTGGCTGGCCGGCCTGGGAGGCTTGCAGACCAACCGCATCAACCAGCTGCAGGTGGACAAGTGGCTGCGCTGCCAGGGCGCCGCTTGCGTTTATGCGCTGGGCGATTGCGCCGAGGCGCCGGACGGCGACAGCGGCCGCAATCTGTCGGCCACCGCCCAGGTGGCCCACCAGCAGGCGCGTTGGCTGGCGGACGAATTGAGCCGGCGCGTGGCCGGCCGTCAGGGCAAGCCCTTCGTCTTCAAACCGCAGGGCATGCTGGTGTCGCTGGGCAAGCACAGCGCGGTGGGCAGCCTGGCGGCGGTGGTGGGGCCCAAGCGCGACTACTATGTGGAGGGCCTCGGCGCCAAGCTGATCTACAGCTCGCTGTACCGCATGCACCAGGCGGCGGTGCACGGCTGGGTGCTGGCCACTCTGCTCTATGTCGGCGACAAGCTGCGCCGCGCCGCGCGGCCGTCCTTGAAGCTGCACTGAGCCGGCCCAAGCCGACGCGCCAAGCCCACCCGCGCGGTGGGCTTTTTTGCGGGCGCGGCTTGACCGGGCGGCGGTTTGCGGACATCTTGTTTGCCATTTGCATATTCGGGGGCGGAAATGGCGCAAGCTTCAGGTCTGGAGATCGACGCCTGGCTGGATCAGCGGCCGCTGGGCGGGTTTCAGCGCCGGCTGCTGCTGATCTGCGGCTTGCTGATGATTCTGGACGGGTTCGACGTGCAGGCCATGGCCTATGTCGCGCCGGCGCTGCTGGCGGACTGGGGCATGGCCAAGCCGGCCTTGGGGCCGGTGTTCAGCGCCGGTTTGCTGGGCTTGCTGCTGGGCGCTCTGCTGTTCAGCCCGCTGGCGGACCGCTTCGGCCGCCGGGTCTTGCTGCTGCTGTGCACCTTGTGGTTCGGCCTGGGCATGCTGGCCACCGCCTTCGCCGCCACGCTGGAGCAGTTGCTGTGGCTGCGCTTCCTGACCGGCTTGGGATTGGGCGGCATCATGCCGAACGCGATGGCGCTGGCCGGCGAGTACAGCCCGCGCCGGCGCCGGGTCAGCATGATGATGCTGATTTCCTGCGGCTTCACCGTCGGCGCGCTGTTGGGCGGCTTGCTGGCGGCCTGGCTGGTGCCCGCCCACGGCTGGCGCGCGGTGTTCGCGGTCGGCGGCGTCGCGCCGCTGCTGCTGGCGTTGTGGATGTGGCGGCAATTGCCGGAGTCCTTGCAGTTTCTGTTGTCGCGGCAGCGGCGCGAACAGGCGCTGGCCTGGCTGCGGCGCATGGACCCGGCGATGAGCGGGACGGCGGCGTCCAGCCTGACGCTGCGCGAACCCGTCGCCGCCGCGTCGTTGCCGCACTTGTTTCAGGCCGGCCGCGCGCGGCTGACGCTGACCTTGTGGGCGCTCAGCTTTCTGAACCTGCTCCTGCTCTATTTCCTGTCCAACTGGATGCCGGCCTTGGCGCGGGACGCCGGGCTGGACACGCGGAGCGCCATCCTCGCCGGCGCCGCGCTGCAACTGGGCGGCGTGGCCGGCACCTTGCTGCTGGGTGTCTGGATAGACCGGCTGGGTTTCTTGCGGGTGATGCTGCCGAGCTTCGCGCTGGCGGCGGCGGCCGTGGCCATGCTGGGCCAGTTGGGCGCGCAGCAGGCCGGCCTGTTCGGCCTCTTGTTCGCCGCCGGTTTTTGCGTGGTGGGCGGCCAGCCGGCGATCAACGCCCTGGCGGCCAACGCCTATCCCACCTCCTTGCGCGCCACCGGCGTGGGCTGGAGCCTGGGCGTCGGCAGGGCGGGCTCGGTGTTGGGGCCGTGGCTGGGCGGGGAGTTGCTGCGCCAGGACTGGAGCCTGGCCAGCCTGTTCCTGCTGGCGGCGGCGCCGGCCTTGCTGGCCGCCTGCCTGGTGTGGAGCTGCCCGCAGGCGGCGCGGACGGCCGCCGGCTGAGTCAGATCGCCAGCAGCGCGGCGACGACGCGGCGGTCTTCCGCCAGCAGGATGTTGAAGGTGCGGCAGGCGGCCTGGGTGTCCATGGTTTCCACGCCGATGCCGGCGTTGGCCAGCGCGGCGGACAGGCGCGGGTGGCAGAAGCGCAGACTCTTGCCGGTGCCGAACAGCACTACTTCCGGCCGCAGCGCCAGCAGCGCGCTGAAATGGCTTTCCTGCAAATCCTCGAAAGCGGCCACCGGCCAGGGCGCCACGCTGTCCGCGGAGACGATCAGATTGCCTTCGTGGCGCTGGGCGTTGATCAGAACATGGCCGTCGCCATAGCCGGTGAACAAGTTGCGGCCTTGCCCCAGCGATTGCTGCATTTTCATATGAGTGAATTCCCGATTGCGAGCGCTGCGGCGGACGGCCTTTTCCGGGCGCGAATTAAGCTGCTGCAGTGCATCAGAGATTGGGATAGGATTATAACTCGACCCCGCCGCTGATTGCCGCCACAACGTCAACGTGGTCATCGCTTCAGCGGGGACATCCAAAGAGATCAGATGAAAGAACACAAACCGCGCCGCCAGGGCAAGACCGCCGTCTCCGGCGGGCGGCAAGCCACGGAAACCATTGTCGTCATGCAGCCAGTCCATAAATCGCAAAAACTCGCCAACGTTTGTTACGACATCCGCGGTCCGGTGCTAGAGCACGCCAAGAAGATGGAAGACGAAGGCCATCGCATCATCAAGCTGAACATCGGCAACCCGGCGCCGTTCGGTTTCTTCGCGCCGGACGAAATCATCGAGGACGTGATCGTCAACCTGCCGTCCGCCTCCGGCTACTCCGATTCCAAGGGCCTGTTCGCCGCGCGCAAGGCGATCATGCACTACGCCCAGCAAAAACAGCTGCCCAATGTGGGCATGGACGACATCATCGTCGGCAACGGCGTGTCCGAGCTGATCGTGATGGCGATGCAGGCTCTGCTGGACAACGGCGACGAAGTGCTGGTGCCGGCGCCGGACTACCCGCTGTGGACCGCCGGCGTCAGCCTGGCCGGCGGCAAGGCGGTGCACTATCTGTGCGATGAAGAGCAGGGCTGGTTCCCCAGCATCGACGACATCCGCGCCAAGATCACCCCCTCCACCCGCGCCATCGTGGTGATCAATCCCAACAATCCCACCGGCGCGGTCTACCCGCCGGCGCTGCTCAAGCAGATCGTGGAAGTGGCGCGCCAGCACCAGCTGATCATCTACGCAGACGAAATCTACGACAAGGTGCTGTACGACGAGGTCAAGCACACCTCGATCGCCTCCCTGGCGCCGGATCTGTTCGTGGTCACCTTCAACGGCCTGTCCAAGAACTACCGCGCCTGCGGCTACCGCGCCGGCTGGATGATCCTGTCCGGCGAGAAGAAACACGCCAAGGACTATATCGAAGGCCTGAACATGCTGGCCTCGATGCGCTTGTGCGCCAACGTGCCGGCGCAGTTCGCGATCCAGACCGCCTTGGGCGGCTACCAGAGCATAGACGACCTGGTGGCGCCGGGCGGCCGCCTCGCGCGCCAGCGCGACCTGGCGCACAAGCTGCTGACCGACATTCCGGGCGTCAGCTGCGTCAAGCCGCAGGGCGCGCTCTACCTGTTCCCCAAGCTGGACCCCAAGGTTTACCCGATAGGCGACGACCAGCAATTCATTCTGGAGCTGCTGCAGGAGGAAAAGGTGTTGCTGGTGCAGGGCTCAGGGTTTAACTGGATTGCGCCCGATCACTTCCGCGTGGTATTCCTTCCCAACTCGGATGATTTGGTGGAGGCCATCGGCCGCATCGCGCGTTTCCTGGAAAATTACCGCAAGCGCCACGGCGGCGAAGTCTGACGCCAGGGCGGTTTGAGACGGCGGACGGGGGCGACGGCCCCCGTCTTGCCATCAGGTCTTCCTTGTCAGCGGATACGGTCCGTTGACAAGGAAAACTTGGGACACGCGCCGGCGGCGGCCAGGCGGTGCGGCTCTTGATCAGGGCCGGCCGCCGCGGGCAGGGACAGAATACTAGAGACAGGGAGCAGACAATGAAACCGATCAATATCGGCCTATTGGGCGTGGGGACTGTGGGTGGCGGCACCGCCACCGTTCTCAAACGCAACGCCGAGGAAATCAGCCGCCGCGCCGGCCGTCAGATCCGCCTGCTGCAGGCGGCCAACCGCAATCAGGCCCGCGCGCAATCGCTGCTGGGCCCGGACGTGGAAGTGGTGGCCGACGCGCTGCAGGTGGTGAACAATCCCGACGTCGACATCGTGGTGGAACTGATAGGCGGCGACACCGCGGCCAAGGAACTGGTGCTCCAGGCCATCGCCAACGGCAAGCACGTGGTCACCGCCAACAAGAAGCTGCTGGCGCTGCACGGCACCGAGATCTTCGCCCGCGCTCAGGAAAAGGGCGTGATGGTGGCCTTCGAGGCCGCGGTGGCCGGCGGCATCCCCATCATCAAGGCGCTGCGCGAAGGGCTGTCCGCCAACCGCATCGAGTGGATCGCCGGCATCATCAACGGCACCTCCAACTTCATCCTGACCGAGATGCGCGACAAGGGCGCGAGCTTCGCCGAAGTGCTGGCCGAGGCGCAGCAGCTGGGCTACGCCGAAGCCGACCCCACTTTCGACATCGAAGGCCATGACGCCGGCCACAAGCTGACCATCATGGCGGCGCTGGCCTTCGGCATCCCGATGCAGTTCGACCGCTGTTACCTGGAAGGCATCAGCAAGCTGGAAGGGCGCGACATCAAGTACGCCGAGGAACTGGGCTACCGCGTCAAGCTGCTGGGCCTGACCCGCCGCACCGCCGCCGGCGTCGAATTGCGCGTGCACCCGACGCTGATCCCGGCGCGCCAGCTGATCGCCAACGTCAACGGCGTGATGAACGCGGTGCTGGCCAAGGGCGACGCGGTGGGGCCGACCTTGTACTACGGCGCCGGCGCCGGCGCGCTGCCCACCGCCTCCGCGGTGGTGGCGGACATCGTCGACGTGACCCGTCTGCTGACGGCGGACCCGGAACACCGCGTGCCGCACCTGGCCTTCCAGCCGGACCAGCTGCAGAACCTGCCCATCCTGCCGATTTCCGACGTGGTCAGCTCCTACTACCTGCGCATCGGCGCCGCCGACCGCGCCGGCGTGCTGGCCAACATCACCCGCCTGCTGGCGGAGAACGGCATCTCGATCGAGGCGGTGATCCAGAAAGGCTCGGTGTCCGACGGCACCGCCGAGGTGGTGATCCTGACCCATCGCGTGCAGGAACAGGCGATAGACCGCGCCATCGCCGGCATCGAAGCGCTGGAAAGCATCACCGGCAAAGTGGTGCGCCTGCGCATGGAAGAGCTGAATGATTAAACGCTGGCTGACCGGCCTCGGCGCCGGTCTGATCCTGGCGAGCGCCGGGGCGACGCCCTTGTCCCCCGGCCAGCACAGCCTGTTGCAGGGCTTCTTGATGCGCGGCTGCGTCAAGCGCACGCCGGCCTCGGACGGCGTCGGACAGCGCTCGTCGGAACAAGTGCAGAAGTATTGCCAGTGCGCCAGCGAACATCTGGCCGGCCGCTTTTCCTCCGAAGAGGTGATGGGCGTGCTGACCGGCCAGATCAAGAAAGACGACCCGCGCGGCAAACAGCGGATGAAGGACGCGTCCGCCGCCTGCGCCCAATATCTGGAAACCCCCTGATGCGTTATATCAGCACCCGCGGCGGCATGGCCCCGCAATCGTTCAGCGACATTCTGCTGATGGGCCTGGCGCCCGACGGCGGCCTGGTGTTGCCGGAAAGCTATCCGCGGATCGGCCGCGAGCAGCTGGACGCCTGGCGCGGCCTGTCCTACGCCGAACTGGCCTTTGAAATCATCCGCCTGTTCGCCACCGACATTCCGGAGGACGATCTCAAATCCATCGTCGAGCGCACCTATACCCGCGCGGCCTTCGGCAGCGAAGAGATCACGCCGCTGAAGCGGCTGCACGACGGCCTGGCCATCCTGGAACTGTCCAACGGCCCGACGCTGGCCTTCAAGGACATGGCGATGCAGTTGCTGGGCAATCTGTTCGAATACGTGCTGGCCAGGAAGGGCGAACGCCTGAACATCCTGGGCGCCACCTCGGGCGACACCGGCAGCGCCGCCGAGTACGCGATGCGCGGCAAGGCCGGCATCCAGGTGTTCATGCTCAGCCCGGACGGCCTGATGAGTCCGTTCCAGCGCGCGCAGATGTACAGCCTGCACGACGCCAACATCCACAATATCGCGATCCAGGGCATGTTCGACGATTGCCAGGACATCGTGAAGGCGGTGCAGAACGACCACGCCTTCAAGGCGAGCCACAAGATAGGCACCGTCAACTCCATCAACTGGGCGCGCGTGGTGGCCCAGGTGGTGTACTACTTCAAGGGCTATTTCAACGCCACGGCGAGCAATGAGGAGAAGGTCAGCTTCTGCGTGCCGTCCGGCAACTTCGGCAATGTCTGCGCCGGCCACATCGCGCGTCAGATGGGCCTGCCTGTCGAGCGCCTGATGGTGGCCACCAACGAGAACGACGTGCTGGACGAGTTCTTCCGCAGCGGCGCCTATCGCCCGCGCGGCGCGGCCAACACCTACGTCACCTCCAGCCCGTCGATGGATATTTCCAAGGCGTCCAACTTCGAGCGCTTCGTGTTCGATCTGCTGGGGCGCGACCCCGAGGCCTTGAGCGCGCTGTGGCGCCAAGTGGACGCCGGAACCGGCTTCACGCTGACCTCCGAGCAGACCGCCGCCGCCGCCGAGGTTTTCGGCTTCGTCTCCGGCAAGAGCGATCACGCCGACCGGCTGGCCACCATTCGCCAGCTGGACCGCGAAGACGGCGTGGTGGTGGACACCCATACCGCCGACGGCGTCAAGGTGGCGCGCGAGCTGCGCCGCCCCGGCGAAACCGTGGTCTGCCTGGAAACCGCCTTGCCGGCCAAGTTCGCCGCCACCATCCGCGAGGCGCTGGACCGCGATCCGCCGCGGCCGGCCGGTTTCGACGGCCTGGAGGATCTGCCGCAGAAAGTGACGGTGTTCCCGGCGGACGCCGGCGAGGTCAAGGCCTTCATCGAACGCAGTTTGAGCTGACGCGCGTCGGACGAAAAAACGGCCCCCAGGGGCCGTTTTTTTTTGCGCGGAGGCCTTAGAGCCTGTTTACGATCTCGCGAGCTAGAGCGAGACAAGGCGAAAACGAGCGAAAAAGCGGAGGGCACACACGGCACATGCGCATTTCGAGCTTGTTTTTAACGCCGCTTTCTATCCATCCCGCCGACGCGCCGCGGATCGTAAACAGGTTCTTAGAAAGTCAGCGCCATGCCGACATTGCCTGAGGTCTGGCTGCTGCCGCTGCGGCCGCTGACGGCGCTGAGCTGGCCGAACATCGACACGCTCTTGCTCAACTGCGCGCTGAGGCCGGCGGTCCATTCCAGCCAGTCCGCCTTGGGCTTGCCCAGCTTGACGCTGTAATCGCCCGACGTGGTGGCCAGGCCGGCGGTGACCACGCGGTCGTCGCGTTTGAACTCGTGAGCGTAGCTCAGTTTGGCGTAGGGGCTGAAACGGCCGATGTCGGCCTCCAGTTGCCAGCCGACGCGGGCCACCAGCGAGGTGCCGTTTTGCGCGTTGAAGGCCATGCTGCTGCTGTTGCCGCCTTGCTCGGTGAAGCCGTTGACCTTGACGTGGGCGTAGTCCAGGCCGGCGATGGGGCCGGCACGGTAGGCGCCCAGCGGCATCAGATAGCCGCCGGCTACGCGCATGCCGTACTGGCTCTGGCGCGCGCTGCCGTTCAGCGCGATCCGGGCCGCGCCCAGCGAGACCTGGCGACGGGTGTCGATGTCGCCGGAACCGATATGGGCGTCGCCGTCCAGCCAGAACCGTTCCTGCTGGTAGCTGAACAAGGCGCTCATCAGCGTGCTGTGGTCGTCGACGCTGCCCGGCGTGGCGATGCCGTTGATGTCGGTCTTGCCGTTCTGGCGCGACATCGCCAGCCCCAGGCTCAGCGCCGGGCTGACCTGGAAGTCCAGGCCCAGCGTGTACAGCTGTCCTTGCGGTTTGGCGGACAGGGCGTCGTAGCCGACCTTGTCGTCGTTGAAGGCGCCGCTGACGAAGGCGCTGACCGCGCCGACCTCGCGCTTCCGCGCGCGGATGGCCTGGTAGCGGCTGTCCAGCGCGCCGCCCAGCTGGCGGGCGTTGTTCAGCGCGGACTCCGGCAGCGCGCCGGCGAAATAGGGCGCTTGCAGCAGATCGTAGACGTACTCGGCGATCATCGCGTGGGCGGCGGGGGTGGGGTGCAGCGCGTCGCTGAACAGATAGCTCTGCGCGGGAAGGATGTTCGCGGGGCAGCTGATCGCGGATTGGGGGCAGGAAGAACCCAGCACATTGGTGAAACCGTATCTCGCCGGATCGGCCAGCACCTCCTGAAACAGCAGCGAGATATTGGCGCGGACAATGCCGTGTTGCCGGCCGCTGCTTAGCAGCGCGTTATCCACCAGCGCGTTGTAGCCGTTGCTCAATGTTTGCAATCCGGCGGCGGCGGTGTTGTAGCTTGCGGTGAGGGTGGTGACGGAGTCGGGCTGGCCGATGGCGGCGTTGGCCGCGGCGAGCGCCTGCTGGATCACGGCGTTTTGATTGCCGGAGGTGGAGGCGTTGCTGCTCAGCACCTGCCAGGCGGCGCCGACGGCCTGAGTGACGTAGTTGCTCAGCGCGGTTCCGCTCAAGCCGTTCGTCATGCCTACCTTGGTGGCCACGCCCTGGACTGTCTGGTAAATCACGGCGGGAGTGGAGGCCAGGTTGGGGACATTGGGCACGATGATGGTCTGGGCGCCCGCGCTCTGCAATTGGCCGATCAAAGAGCTGGTCGAATTGGCTGAGCTCATCAGCAGTTTGGTAGCGCTCGTTTGAGTGGGGTCCGCAGTGATGGTGCCGGCGGCGGCGGCAATGTCGTTGCCCCCGATCCAGACTGAATAAACGGCGTTGGGGTTCGCTTTGCCGCCGCTGGCGGCCAGGTAGGCGCTGATTTGCTGCGGCAGCTCCTGAATGGCGGTGGTTTTGTCCGGGCCGAATTGTTCGACCGAGCCATTGGCGCCGGTGGTGCCGGGAAAGACGGTGATGTCGCCGTAGAGCTGCGCCACGGCGCCGCCTTGGGCGTAGTTGTTGCCGCTTGGGCTCGCGTTCGGATTGCTTGAGTTGTTGGCGATGGATTTCAAACCGTAGCGCGCTGCCAGCGCGTCGGTCCAGTTGGCTCCGTTGCCGGTGGTCCAGCGAGCGTTGCCGGGCAGGCCGCCAAGCCCGCCGAAAGCCCCGACGTCGGAAAGACTGTCCCCGAAGAAATAGAAATTGCTATAGGCGCTGGCGGCGGCCGGCATCGCCAGCAGAGTGGCCACGGCCAGCGTGTTCAGGCGTTTACGCATTTGGAATGTCCCCTTCCGGATAAAACTTTGGTTTTATTTGAATTTAGATTTAAGAGTCTAAGCTCTATTCAAACGATTATTTTAATTTATGCATCGCATTGTCAATAGCGGGCGCGGGCTGCAGCCTCGGGCCCGCTTGCGCTAGAATGCGGGAATGCGACGTTTACTACTTTGGATGATGTGCTGCGCCTGGAGCGTGGCGGCATCGGCCGCGGGCATGCAGGACCTGGGGCGGCTGGAGGCCTTGGCCGGCGACTTTCTCAAGCACGAACTGTCGATGCGGCCCGCCACTTGGACGCTGGGGCAGTTGGACCGCAAGCTGGCGGTGCCGGCCTGCGCGCAAGCCAAGGCGGATTGGGCGACGCCCGGCGTCACCACCGGCTCCACCTTCGTCGCGGTGTCCTGCCCGGAGCTGGGCTGGGCCTTGCGGATTCCGGTGCGGATCAATGAAAAGAAAATGGGGGTGGCCTTGAGCCGCGCCGTGGCGGCCGGCGAGGTGCTGAGCGCCGCCGACGTGCGCCTGGTCGACGTGGCCAATCCCAGCCTGGCGCGCAATGTGCTGGACGACCTGCAGCAGGCGATAGGCAAGACCATGCGCTCCGGCGCGCCGGCCGGCGCCTGGCTGCGCAGCTTCATGGTGCGCGCGCCCTATTTGGTGAGCAGCAATCAGCGGGTGAAAGTGGTGGCCTCGGGCGAGGGCTTCGCCGCGGCGGCCGACGGACTGGCGATAGGCAACGCCGCCGAAGGCGAGCAAGTGTCGGTGCGCATGGC
Organism: Chromobacterium alkanivorans; assembly: GCF_016937655.1. Taxonomy (GTDB): domain Bacteria; phylum Pseudomonadota; class Gammaproteobacteria; order Burkholderiales; family Chromobacteriaceae; genus Chromobacterium; species Chromobacterium alkanivorans. The sequence continues at coordinate 699,672 of NZ_JAFHKL010000001.1, forward strand.
TTCCGGGCGGGTGGTACGCGGACAAGTTCAGGCGGACGGCAGCGTGATGGTGATATATTGAGACGGTTCGCCGTCGGACCGACGCGCCGGCCGCGGCGCGCGCGGGCGGATAATTCCGAGAAAGTCTTCAAGATATTGTTTTTCCGTCCGATAATAGAGGTAATCCAGGTTCCCTTTGGGAAGGCCATGCCATGAAAGTAGATAACTCGGGCAAGCTGTCAGCAAGCTACAGCACCCAGAACAAGGCGGTGCCGCGCGACGCGGCCGCCAACGCCAACCCTGCCGCCAGTGGATCCGACAGCGTGACGATCAACCCTTTGGCCAGCCGCCTGAGCGCGGTGGAAAGCAAGGTCAGCGGCGATTCCGGCTTCGACGCCGGCAAGGTGGCCGCGATCAAGTCGGCGATCGCCGCCGGCACGTTCAACGTCAATCCGGAGAAGATCGCCGACGGCTTGATCGCCTCCACCAAGGAATTGTTGGCGCGCTAAGCGCGCGCAGTTGAGAGTCAGGCATGAACGTTGTTGAAGAATTCTGCCAGCTGTGCCGGGACGAGACTGCGCTCGTTGCCCGGCTGATCGTGTTGCTGGAGCAGGAACAGAAGGTGCTGGTGCAAGGCCATGACGTCCAGCTGGACGCCTTGGCCGAGAGCAAGAGCGGCGTGCTGGACCAACTGGCCGTCAGCGCCGCCCAGCGCGGCGAGTTGATGCGTCGGATCGGCGTGCAGGACAGCGAGACGGTCTACATCTGGCTGGCGGACAAACCGGAAGCCAGCCTGGCCTGGACCGGGCTGGAAGAGGCGATCCAGCGCGCGCAGAGCATCAATCAGCTCAACGGCAGCTTCATCGATCAGCGCCTGTCGCTGGTGGAGGGCGCGCTGAACACCTTGCGCGACGCCGCCGCGTCCACCGTGGGCTACGACAAGGCCGGCCAGTTGCCGGAACTGGCGACCGGGCGGCGCTTTCTCGGCTCCGCCTGAGATTCAGCAAAAGCCCCGCCGGCGGGACGTTGAAAACATTCGTGGCATGTCCATAGCGAGAGAGCGCCGTTGCGGCGCTCTTGGCGTTTTCACCGCGCCGCGGCCGGTTTTAGAGTCTATTCTCAAGGAGCAGTGGGAATGCCTGGGCCTTTATGGTATCTTCCTCTCCGGGCCTGAGAAAACCACTATCCGGAACCAATGACCCTGATTTCCTTGATTATCGCTCTGGCACTGGAGCAGTTGCGGCCGCTGGGCAACCGCAATCGCGTCTGGCTGCTGTTCACCCGCTACGCCAATCATTTGGAACGCAATCTGAATGCCGGCTCCAACCGTCATGGCGTGTTGGCGTGGTCGTTGGCGATCGTGCCGGCCGTCTTGCTCAGCTTGCTGATCTATTACGCGCTGCACGCCTTGAGTCCGATTCTGGCGATGTTGTGGAATGTCCTGGTCTTGTATCTGACCATGGGCTTCCGCCACTTCTCCAGCGCGTTCTCCGAGATCTCCCTGGCCTTGGCCGAGGGGCGGGATCTGGACGCGCGCACCGCGCTGGCGAACTGGACCGGTCAGGGCACCGCTGAATTGTCGGTTGAGGAGATTTCTCGGCTGGCGATCGAGCAGGGGGTGGTGGACAGCTACCGCCACGTGTTCGGCACCATGTTCTGGTTCGTGCTGTTGCCGGGTCCGGCCGGCGCGCTGTTGTACCGTCTCTGTTCTATGCTGAATCAGAAATGGGGCAACCGCGACGCGGAGGAGGATCCGTTCGGTCGTTTCTCGGCCAGCGCCGCAGCTTGGCTGGACTGGATCCCGGTGCGTTTGACCGCCGCCAGCTTCGCCATCATGGGCGATTTCGAGGATGCGGTGTATTGCTGGCGCTCCCAGGCCAAAACATGGGGGAACTACGCCAACGGCATTCTGCTGGCTTCGGCCGCGGGTGCGATCGGCGTGAAATTGGGCGATCCGCTCAGACAGGATTACTCCATACGCTTCCGGCCCGAACTGGGCTTGGGCGACGAAGCGGACCCCAACTACCTGAAAAGCGCAGTTGGCCTGGTCTGGCGTTCCGCCTTGCTATGGTTGGCCGTAATCCTGCTGCTCAGCGTCGCAAGCCACATGGGCTGACGACCCAACGCCGCCGTCCGGGCGGCGTTGCCTTGTCCGTTCGTGTCATTTGAATACGGGGGCGTGTTGGCGCGTGCGCGCAACAGGCCCCGCGAGTTTTGCAGGAGTGTTGTCCATGCTGTTTTCCGAACTCGGGTTGTCTCCCGAGATTCTGCGCGCCATCGAAGAACAGGGCTATTCCCAGCCCACCCCGATTCAGGAAAAGGCGATTCCTCTGGTTCTGTCCAGCCGCGATTTGCTGGCCGCCGCCCAAACCGGCACCGGCAAGACCGCGGCCTTCATGCTGCCGATTCTCGAGCGCTTGAAGAAATACGCGAACACCAGCGTGTCGCCGGCGATGCATCCGCTGCGCGCCCTGGTGCTGTCGCCTACCCGCGAATTGGCGGATCAGATCGGCGTCAACGTCAAAACCTACACCAAGTATCTGCCGCTGCGCGCCACCACGGTGTTCGGCGGGGTCAATATGGACCCGCAGACTCAGGAATTGCGCCGCGGCGTGGAAATCCTGATCGCCACGCCAGGCCGCTTGCTCGACCACATCCAGCAGAAGACGATTCAGCTGAACAAGGTGGAAGTGCTGGTGCTGGACGAAGGCGACCGCATGCTGGACATGGGCTTCATCCAGGACATCCGCAAGATCATGGGCATGCTGCCCAAGGAGCGCCAGACCCTGCTGTTCTCCGCGACCTTCGCGCCGGAGATCAAGCGCCTGGCTTCCGATTTCATGAAGTCGCCGCAGACGGTGGAGGTGGCGCGTCAGAACGCCACCAACGACCAGGTCGAGCAGATCGTCTACTCGGTGGACGCTTTCAAGAAGCGTCATTTGCTGACCCATCTGATCAAGTCTCGCGACATGAGCCAGGTCATCGTGTTCTGTAAGACCAAGCTCAGCGCGGACCGACTGGCGCGCGAATTGCAGCGCGACGGCCTGCAAGCCGAAGCCATTCACGGCGACAAGGCCCAGGGCGCGCGTCTGGAAACACTGGCGGCGTTCAAGGAAGGCAAGCTGCGCGTGCTGGTGGCGACCGATGTCGCCGCCCGCGGCCTGGATGTGACCGAACTGCCTTACGTGGTCAACTTCGAGCTGCCGAACGCGCCGGAAGACTATGTGCACCGGATTGGCCGCACCGGCCGCGCCGGCGCCAAGGGCGTGGCGATCTCGCTGATGTCCCCGGAAGAAACCCGCCAGCACGAGTCCATCGAGAAGCTGACCAAGCTGACGCTGACGCCGCAGACCGTCGACGGCTTCCGCCCGTCCTGGATGGCGCGTCCCAATGAGCGCGAACGGGAGCGCGAACGCGAACGCGAACGCGCGCCGGCTCCGTCCAAGCCGGAGGCTTCGGTGCTGGCCGGCTCCACCGAGGGCGTGAAAAAGCCGATGAACAGCCGCCGCAGCCGCAAGGCGAAGCGGGAAGTGCCGGCGCTGCTGCTGCCGCCGCGCTACAAGGTGGAAATCATTCGCTGATTGCGCGGATGCCCAAGGAACGGTCCCGGAAGGGGCCGTTTTTTTATGGGCGTCGCCGGCACTTCCCGGCGGCGGCGGGGTCGGACTTCAGGGTGAACGGCTAGCTAAAGAGGAGAGCGCGATGCGGGTGAAATGGCGGCATATCGGCGTGGGCGGGGCGATGCTGGGCATCGGCGCGGCGGCGGGAGCGACGACGACGGTTGCGCCGGCGGCGCGGGAAACCGAGGCCAAGCCCGCGTCGGCGTCGGTGATGCTGGCGGAGGCGCAGCGGCTGGAACGCCTGCGCGCGCTGGTGAAGCGGCATGCGATCGCATGCCATTGCTCGCTGTGCCTGGGGATGAACCCCGTTGGAGCGAGTGGCGGAAGAGAACAGGAGTCGAACCTGCCCGGGACCGCTGGCGGCCCCATCTGATTTTGAAGACCAGCCGCCCCACCGGGGACGCGTCTCTTCCTGCGTACGGCCGGGCCTTTGGCCCGACGGCGTCGAGCCGACGCCAGCGCGCATTATATCGCGGAATCGCGATAAGCCAATTTTATGCCTGATAAATAAAATGAATTTCTAGGACGCGCTTCATGCCATTAGAATGGACGGGCCGCCGAACGCGCCGCGAGAGCGCCCGGGGCCATTCCGTCTACCGAGAATAAAGGAAATCAGCATGAAGCACGTTCTGTCCCTGTTTATCCAGCTTTGCCACGTCGCGGGCCGTCCGGGGCTGCGCCGCGGCAAGTAAGTCCGGCCGGCGTCGCCGGCGGAGCGAAGGGAAAGCGGCCCGGCAGGGCCGCTTTTTCATTGCGCGCGGCGCGTTGTCCGGCGGCTACTGTCCCATGGGACTGGTCCGGATGCCGGCGGATGGTGTTTTGTCGGGCGGCTTGATATATTGGCCGTAAATATTTTAATGGCATTTTTGTTCTAATTAGATTTAATTGTTTAGTTTGTGAAATCAAAGTTCAAATGCCATCAATCCGGCGCTGAAAGCCGTCGGACGACGGGCGCGGAATGAGCAGGGTCGGGAGCTTGGCATGGGGAAGAGCTGGAAGGCGGTCTTGGGCGGAATGGCGCTGGCGTGTTGCGTGGCCGCGCTGCATGCCGAACCGGGGCCTGTGGTGTTGACGGTGTCGGGCAAGATCAGCCAGTTCACCAATAAAGAAAAGAACGTGTACGAGTTCCGCGAGCAGGATTTGCTGAGCTTGCGCCAGCACTCGGTGGTGACCCGGACCACCTGGACGCCGCAATCGGTGTTCAGCGGGCCGCTGATGCGGGACATCCTGGCCAAGGTGGGCGCCGGCGGCCAGAAGGTCAAGCTGCGCGCCTTGAACGACTATGTGTACTGGATAGACCGCCGCGAGTTCTACGACTTCGACGTGGTGCTGGCGCGCTCGGTCAACAACAAGCCTTTGGACATCACCAACCGCGGCCCGCTGTGGCTGATGTATCCGCTGGATCAAATGCCGGAGGATAAGAAAGGGCCGGTGATGGACGCCAAGCTGGTGTGGCAGATCAACCGCCTGGTGGTGTTTTGATGCCGGCCGGCCAGGAGGGCTTGGGGCGAGCGATGAACAAATCGATGCTGTCCGGCTGGAAGGGCATCCCGACGCTGGCCTTGCTCGGCTTTTTACTGCTGGGCATCGGCGTGTACATGGCGATCGAGCGTTACGTGCCGGCGCGCGGCTTTGAGGGGCGCAGCGAGGATTTGTACTGGTCGGTGGCGCAGATGCAGCTTGAACTTGAGAAAGCCCGCGCCGACCTGCTGCGCCTGAAGGCGGGCGAAGTCCCCGAATCGCAGGTGCAGTTCCGGCTGGCGGTGGCCAACAGCCGTTTCCTCGATTTCGTCACCCCGTCCAAGATGCAGGAGATGCTGAGCCGCGTCGACGGCTTCAAGGGCACCGCCAGCCTGCTGCAGGATTTCTTCGAGGACGAGAACATCCTGCATCCCAGTGTCCGCAGCGCGCAGCAGAACATAGACCGCATCGACAGCATCCGGCCGTCTCTGGCTGAGTTCGCAGTTCAGGCGCGCGTGGCCGAGGTGTCTTCGCGCGACGCGCGCAATAAGGATTTGCGGCACAACCAGCAATTGGTCGCTTCGCTGTGGTTCGCGCTGGGCGGCATCTGCATGGTGATTTTCGTGTTGCTCTACCGTTACCAGGGCGCGCGTCGCGACGCCGCCGCGCGCCAGCAACTGCTGGAGCAGGAGCGGGCGGCGCACAAGGCCACGGTGAACGCGGAACTGGACCGCACCACCTTCCTCGCCACGCTGAGCCACGAGATCCGCTCGCCGCTGCAGACCATGCAGGTGTGCGTGGAGCTGATCGAGCCGGACATCGATCCGGCCGGCAAGGCCGCCAAGGCGGTGGGGCGGCTGAAAACCTGCATGGCGCACCTGATGACCCAGGTGCGCGACATCATGGACATCTCCGCGATCAAGAACATGCAGTTCCGGCTGCACATCAGCGACGTGGACGTGGCGGCCACGCTGAACGAGGTGATAGACGTGCACCGCGCGCAGCTGGACGGCAAGGGCCTGGGCCTGCATGTGCGGCTGGGCGAGCTGCCGCCGACGGTGAAGCTGGACGGCGACCGCTTGCGGCAGATCGTCGGCAATCTGCTGACCAACGCCATCCGCTACACCGATCACGGCACGGTCACGGTGGAGGCCGGCGTGGACGGCGCCGATGGCCGCAACATCCTGGACATCCGGGTGATAGACACCGGCATCGGCGTGCCCGAGGAGTTTCAATCGCGCATCTTCCAGCCGTTTTTCCAGGGCCATTCGCGCCGGGTGGGCAGCAGCGGGCTGGGCTTGGCGGTGGTCAAGGAACTGGTGTCGCTGCTGGGCGGCGAGCTGGAGCTGAAGAGTGTGGTGGGCGTCGGTTCCGAATTCATCGTGCGCTTGCCCATCGTGGTGCCGGATCAAATGCCGGGGCCGGAACGTTCGGTGCTGGTGGTGGACGACGACAAGAACATCCGCGAACCGTTTTCCGACTGCCTGCAAATGAACGGCTACGCGGTGTCCACCGCCAGTTCGGTGGCGGAAGCCTGTCAGAAGCTGCAGCAGGCCAGTTTCAACGTGGTGCTGCTGGACATGCAGCTGGGCAATGAGAGCGGCTATTCGGTGGCGGAGGCGCTGAAGCGCAGCGTGCGCCACCGCGGCGTGAAAATCATCGCGATGACGGCGTATCCGGAAGAGTACGCCGATCCGCGCGCCGCCTGGTTCGCCGCGCGGCTGGAGAAGCCGTTCGATATCAGCCGTTTGCGCGCGGTATTGGGCCGGGCGCTGGAATCGCCGTCCGGACCCGGCCACGTCGGCTAGTCGAACAGCCGCGCTTCGCGCAGCAAATGCCTGTCCCCCAGGCGGCGGGTGAAGCCGCAGCGGTCGAAATATTCCAGGATCTGAATCGCCAGCTTGCGGCCGCAGCCCAGCTGGTCGCGGAAGTTGGCGGCGTCGGCGTAGCCGGCGTCCTGGTTCAACTGGCGCACGCTGGCCGCCATGTCGCGGATCGCCGCGCTGCTGAGGTAGCGGTCCCGCACCACGGCGTGGACATGACCCAGGCGCGCGGCTTTGCGCAGCAGGGCGCGCGCCGCTTCCTCCTCCACGCCGGCCGTCGCCGCCAGCTCCCGCACCCAGGGCGCCAGGTTCGCTTCGGCGAAAGCCGGCTCCAAACGCCGCCACAGCGCGGCCTCTTCCGCGTCGAAAGCCAGCACGTGTCCGGGCAGATGCAGCCAGCCGCGGGTATTGGCCAGTTTTCCCTCCGCCAGCAATTGATCGATCATCAGATTGACCGCGGCCTCGCTTTCCTGCGGCAGCGCCAGCCGGCGCGCGCGGCCGCGGCTGGCGCCCAATTGGTCCGGCTGCTGAAGATGCAGCGCCGCCAGCCGTTCCAATAGCTGGCTTTGCAAATCCGCCCAGTGCTCCGGCGCATAGGCGTGCTGGCCGGCGACGCGCAGCGGCGCGGCGCGCAGCAGCCGCTCCAGGCCGGCCTCGCTCAATTGCCGGTCCCAGGCCAGCTCGGCCAGGGACACCGCCTGCCGGCCCAGGCGCAGCCGCAGATTTTCGGCGTCGTCCGCGCCGGCCGCGGCCAGCGCGCGCAGATGGGCCAGCCTGTCCTCGTGGCGTTTGCCGCGCGTCGGCGGCTGCCGCTCCAGCACCGTGGCGCAGGCCAGGGTGTGTTGCGCGCCGGCGTCGCGCAGGATCAGCCGGTCGCCGTCGGCCAGGTGGAGCGGGCGGTCCAGGCTCAGTTCCGCCAGCCCTTCCTCGCCGGGATGGAGCTGCGGACGTTCCAGCAGCGCCACCCGGCCGGTGCAGTGGCTGGCGGCGTGGTGGACGTGCACGGCCTGCCAGTGGCGCAGCGCGGCGTGCAGCGCCGGCGCCAGGCGCATGCGCACGCTGACGCGGGCGGTCGGCTCCGGGGCGGCTTGCGCCAGCAGCCAGTCGCCGCGTTGAATCTGTTGCTTGTCCACGTCGCCGGCCAGATTGAGCGCGATGCGTTGTCCGGCCTGGCCTTCCCGCGCCGGCAGGTTCTGCACGTGCAGGCCGCGCACGCGGACGGCGGCGTCCCTGCCGCTCAGCCATAGGGCGTCGCCGACGCCGACGCGGCCGCTCCAGGCGGTGCCGGTCACCACCAGGCCGGCGCCGCTGATGGTGAAGGCGCGGTCTATCGCCAGGCGGAAGCGCCGTTCGGTTCCGACGGCTTCGTCGCGCAGTTGCAGTAGATGCCGCCGCAGCGCGTCGACGCCGGCGCCGGTGCGCGCGGACACCGGGAGCAGCGCCGCCGCTTGCAGGCCGTGCTCGGCCAGCGTCAGCCGCGCAGCGGCCATCGCGCGCTCCAGCGCTTCCGGGCCGGCCAGGTCGCTCTTGCTGACGACCACGGTCAGACTGTCCAGGCGCAGCAATTGCAGGATGGCGAGGTGTTCGCGGGTTTGCGGCATCACGCCGTCGTCGGCGGCGATCACCAGCAGCGCGTGGCGCACGCCGCCGACGCCGGCCAGCATATTGCCGAGGAAGCGCTCATGGCCGGGCACGTCGATGAAGCCGATCGCGCCGCCGTCCGGCGTCGGCAGATAGGCATAGCCCAGGTCTATGGTCATGCCGCGCTTTTTTTCTTCCGGCAGGCGGTCGGCGTCGGTGCCGGTCAGGGCGTGAAGCAGGGCGGTCTTGCCGTGGTCTACGTGTCCGGCGGTGGCGATAATCATGGCGGGCGAAGCGGCAGGGGGAAAAGGCCAAGTATCGCCAGAAACGGCGGGCTTGGCCATGGGCCCGCGCTCAGCGGGCGGGCGCGGGGTCCGGAAGATAGTGGCCGGCGGGGTCGATGTGGACCAGCACGTCCAGCACCGGATGCCGCTCCAGCACGCGGTGGCGCGCGGCTTCGGAGATGGCGTGGGCCTGTTCCACGCTGATGGCGCCGTCCACTTCCAGATGCACGTCCACCTGGATCAGGTCGCCCATCTTGCGGGTGCGCAGATCGTGCACGCCGTGGATGCCCGGTGTGGCCAGCAGGGTCTGGCGGATGGCGGCGACGGCGTCGTCGTCGGCGGCGCGGTCCATCAGGTCGTGCATCGCGTCCCAGCCGAAGCGCCAGCCCATGCGGGCGACCAGCAGGCCCACCAGCAGGGCGGCCACCGGGTCCAGCAGCGGATAGCCCATCAGGTTGCCGATGATGCCCAGCGCTACCACCAGGGAGGAGGCGGCGTCGGAGCGCGCGTGCCAGGCATTGGCCACCAGCATGCTGGAGCGCACGCGGCGGGCCACCGCCAGCATGTAGCGGAACAGCGCCTCCTTGACCGCCAGCGCCAGCAGCGCCACCCACAGGGCGACGGCGTGGACGGTGGGGATGGCGGCGGGGTCGTGGAATTTCGCGGCGGCGCTGTAGAGCATGCCCAGGCCCACGCCCAGCAGCAGCAGGCCGAGGATCAGCGAGGCGGCGTTTTCGTAGCGGTGGTGGCCGTAGTGATGGTCGTTGTCCGGCGCCTTGTGGCTGTGTTTGCCGGCCAGCAGCACGACGAAGTCGGCGATCAGGTCGGACAGCGAGTGCAGACCGTCGGCGATCAGGGCCGAGGAGTGGGCCAGCGCGCCCACCACGATCTGGGTGGTGGAGAGGATCAGGTTGACCGCGACGCTGACCAGCGTGCTGACGCGGCCGGCGCGGCGCTTCTCCGCGCTGTCGCCGTCGATGGCGTGATGGGTATGGGCCATGGCTGTGCAGTCCGGCAGTGGGTAGGATGTCGCCATTATCGCACAAAAGGCTATTAAGTTTGGAAAATTGATTGTTTTTCTTAATGAGAATGAGAACAAGAACGAACCTCAGCCGCGGCAGAGGCGGCTTGTGACACAATCGTGGTTTTCCGCGGGCGGGGCAGGGAATGGCTTTATTGCTGAAAAGCGCCTTGGGCGCGCTGGCGGTCTTGTTGATCAGCGTGTTGGCCAGGTCCAGGAATTACTACATCGCCGGCCTGGTGCCGCTGTTCCCCACTTTCGCGCTGATCGCGCACTACATCGTCGGCGGCGAGCGCGGCGCGGCGGAGCTGAAAACCACCTTGTTGTTCGGCATGGCTTCGCTGCTGCCTTATTTCATCTATCTGCTGGCCTTGTATTGGCTGATAGACCGTTGGCGGCTGGGCGCGGCCTTGCTGGGCGCGGCGGCTTGCTGGGCGGTGGCCGCCGGTGTCTTGGTGTGGCTATGGACGCGGCAATGAGGCCAGGTTGGCGATGAAGCCGGCCTCGTCTTCCAGGCAGCGCAGGTCCAGCCATAAGCGGCCGTCGGCCAGGCGGCCGATCACCGGCCGCGGCAGTCCGCGCAGCGCCTCGGCCAGCCGCTCCAGCGTGCCGCCGCGGCCGTCGGCGGGCGCTATCGCCAGCGCCCAGCTGGGCAGCCGGTCCACCGGCAGCGAGCCGCTGCCGATCTGGGACAGGCAGGCGGCGCCCTCCGCCAGGTAGTCCGTTCCCAGCGCCGCGGCCAGCGGGGCGAGCAAGCGCTCGGCGCTGGCGCGCATCGCCGCTTGCGGGCGGCTCAGCCGGCGCAGCGTGGGCAGGGCGTCGGCCAGCCGGTCCGGCTCCAGATAGAGCCGCAGCGTGGCCTCCAGCGCCGCCAGCGTCATCTTGTCGCAGCGCAGCGCGCGTTTGAGCGGGTGCTGCTGAATCTTGTCTATCCATTCGCGCTTGCCGATGATCAGGCCGGCCTGCGGGCCGCCCAGCAGCTTGTCGCCGGAGAAGCTGACCAGGTCGACGCCGGCGGCGATCATCTGCTGCGGCATCGGTTCGTGCGGCAGGCCGTAGGCGGCCAGGTCGATCAGCGCGCCGGAGCCCAGATCGGTGGCCATCGGCAGGCCGCGTTCGCGCGCCAGTTCGGCCAGCTCCGCTTCCGCCACGCTGCTGGCGAAGCCCTGAATCGCGTAATTGCTGGTGTGGACCTTGAGCAGCAGGCCGGTCTCCGCTGTGACGGCGTTGCGATAGTCCTTCAGATGGGTGCGGTTGGTGGCGCCCACTTCCACCAGCCGGCAGCCGGCCTGGCGCATCACGTCCGGCATGCGGAAGGCGCCGCCTATCTCCACCATCTCGCCGCGCGACAGGATCACTTCGCGGCCGGCGGCGACGGTGGACAGCATGATCAGCACCGCGGCCGCGTTGTTGTTGACCACGCAGGCGGCTTCCGCGCCGGTGAGTTCGCGCAGCAGTTCGCTGACCGCCTGGTCGCGGTGGCCGCGGCCGGCGCCTTGCAGGTCGAATTCCAGCGTCGCGGCTTCGCGCATCGCGGCGCTCACGGCCTCCACCGCGGCTTCGGCCATCGGCGCCCGCCCCAGATTGGTGTGCAGCACGGTGCCGGACAGATTGAACACCGGCCGCATCCGCATGCGCTGGCGTTCGGCGACCCGGTCGCCGACGGCGGCGGCCAGACTGTCGTCGCTGGCGGCCCAGGCCGGCAGCACGTGCTGTTCGCGTATGGTCCGGCGCGCCTGCTCCAGCGTTTGGCGCACGGCTTCGGCCAGCGCGGCGTTGCCGTGGCGGCCCAGCAGGCGGGCCAGGCGGTCGTGGCCCAGCAGGCGGTCTACCGAGGGCAGGCGGGTGTACAGGTTCTTCAGGTCCATGGAGAGCTTCCGGCGCGGCGTCAGATTCCTTCATTTTACCCGCTTACGCCCGAGAGCTGCCGGCTGCGTATAATGGCTGGATGCAGACACATCAAACGCCTCCCTACGCCGGCCTGACGCCGGACGCCATTCTCGACGCCGTGGACAGCCTTGGCCTTTACAGCTCCGGCAGCCTGCTGGCGCTGAACAGCTACGAGAACCGGGTTTATCAGGTCGGCATCGACGACGCCGCGCCGCTGGTGGCCAAGTTTTACCGGCCGGAGCGCTGGAGCGATGAGCAGATTCTGGAGGAGCACGCGTTTTCGCTGCAATTGGCGGAGCGCGAGATTCCGGTGGTGCCGCCGCTGGTCTTCAACGGCGCGACGCTGCACCATCACGGCGGTTTTCGCTTCGCCCTGTTCCCGCGCCGCGGCGGCCGGGTGCCGGAGCTGGGCGACGCGCGCACGCTGGAGTGGATAGGCCGCTTTCTCGGCCGCATTCACGCCCTGGGCCGGGTGGAGGGCTACGCGCGGCGGCCGGCTTTGGATGCGTCCAGCTTCGGCCGCGAGCCGGCGGACTATCTATTGCGGCACGCGGATTTGCCGCCGGAACTGCGCGAGGTGTTCCGCGGCGTGCTGGAGCAGGCCTTGGCCGGCGTCGACCGCGCCTACCAGCGCGCCGGCGCGGTGAGCGCGCTGCGCTTGCACGGCGATTGCCATGTCGGGAACATGCTGTGGACCGACGATGGCCCGCATTTCGTCGATTTCGACGATAGCCGCATGGGGCCGGCGGTGCAGGATTTGTGGATGCTGCTGTCCGGCAGCCGCGAGGAGCAATCGGCGCAGCTGGCCGAGGTGCTGGCCGGTTACGAGGACTTTTGCGAGTTCGATCTGCGCGAACTGCATTTGCTGGAGGCGCTGCGCACCCTGCGCCTGATCCATTACAGCGCCTGGCTGGCGCGACGCTGGCACGACCCGGCCTTCCCGGCCGCCTTCCCCTGGTTCAACGGCCAGCGCTATTGGGAGGAGCAGATCCTGACGCTGCGCGAACAGATCGCGCTGCTGGACGAACCGCCGCTGTGGTCGGCTTGAATTCAGCGCTCAGCCGGTGCTGGCTTCCTTGTTTTGCTGCATTCTTTCCTTGACCCAGCTTTCGAAGTGGGGCGCGTCCATCGGTTTGGCGATGAAATAGCCCTGGCCCATCAGGCAGCCGCGGTTGCCCATGAAGTCCAGATCGGTGGTGGTTTCTATGCCTTCCGCCACCGTGGTCAGCTGCATGCGCTGCGCCAGTTCGATCACGCTGTTGAGCACGGCCTCCAGGTGCGGCTTGGTGGACACCGAGGTGACCAGCGACTGGTCTATCTTCAGCTCGGTGAACGGGAAGCGGGTCAGCTGCTGCAGGGTGGCGAAGCCGGTGCCGAAGTCGTCGATGGACAGGCCCAGGCCGCCCAGGCGCAGCCGGGCGGCGATGCCGATGGCTTCGGCCAGATTGTCGGCGATGGCGGTCTCGGTCACTTCGAAGATGATGAAGCGCGGCGGCACATGTGTGCTGAGCAGGCGCTGTTCGATTTGCTGGGTCAGGTCGTCCCCTTTCAGCGACAGCGCGGACAGATTGACCGACAGCGGCAGCCGCAGACCGCGGCGCGCCCATTCCTGCCATTGCTTCAGGCCCTGGTCCAGCATGCTCAGCGTCAGCTCGGTGGCCCAGCCGCTGGCTTCCACCACCGGGATGAAGCGGGCGGGGGAGACGATGCCGAGTTCAGGGTGCTGCCAGCGCGCCAGCATTTCCGCGCCCTTGAGCAGGCCGCCGTTGAGGGTGACCTTGGGCTGGTAGTAGGGAATGATCTCGCCCTTGTCCAGCGCTTCGCGCACTTCCACCTCGCTGAACAGTTCGGCGTGATGCTCGTCGCCGCCCTTGGGCGTCCACACCCGTTTGAGCAGGTCCAGCAGCTCAGGCTGGCGCAGCGGCTTCTTTAAACCGCCCAGCACCGGCAGCCCCAATTCCCGCCCCATCAGCTCCACGGTGGAGATCAGCAGGTAATCCTTGCTGGAGGTGACCACCAGCGGCGCGGCCAGCCCCTCCTTGGCCATGTGCTGCATCACTTGCACGCCGTCCAGCTTGGGCATTTCCAAATCCAGCAGGATCAGGCTGGGCAGCTGCTCGCGCATCCGCTCCAGGCCTTCCTCGCCGTTGGCGGCCTGGCGGATCTGCTGCGCGCCCAGGCCTTGGCAGATCTCGCAGCCGTGCTGGCGCTGCAAGGTGCTGTCGTCGATGATCAGGACGTCCTGGATATCCAGTTGCATGGTGTTTCCTCGTTCAGCGGCAAATCGCCTTGGCGATGGTGTCCAGCGACATCACTTCGTCGGCCGCGCCCAGGCGGATCGCCTCCTTGGGCATGCCGAAGACCACGCAGCTTTCCTCGTCCTGGGCGATGGTCTTGGCGCCGCAATCATGCATTTCCTTCAAGCCCTTGGCGCCGTCGTCGCCCATGCCGGTCATGATGATGCCCAGCGCGTTCTTGCCGGCGAACTTGGCGGCGGAGCGGAACAGCACGTCCACCGACGGTTTGTGGCGGCTGACCAGCGGACCGTCCACCACTTCCACCAGGTAGAAGGCGCCGCTGCGCTTGATCATCATGTGCTTGCCGCCGGGGGCGATCAGTGCGCGGCCGGGCAGGATGCGGTCGCCGTTGCTGGCTTCCTTGACCTCGATCTGGGACAGGCTGTCCAGCCGCTCGGCGAAGGAGCGGGTGAATTTTTCCGGCATGTGCTGGACGATGGCGAGGCCGGGGCAGGTGCGCGGCAAGGCGGTGAGCACGGTTTCCAGCGCCTGGGTGCCGCCGGTGGAGGTGCCCACGGCGATGATGCGTTCCGTGGTGGCGAACATATTGCCGCCGGTGGGCGCGGACAGGATGGCGTCGGCGGACAGCTTGGGCCGGGTTTCCAGCGGGTTGGGCGCCGGCGCCGCAGCGCCCAGAGAGGACGAGCCCGGCGTCGCGCCGCCGGCCGACGGCATCACCCGCACCCGGTTCATCCGGGCGGCGGCGGCGCTGCGCACCGCGTGCACCAGCTGACTGGCGCTCTCCTCCAGGAAGCCCTTGACCCCGGCCATGGGCTTGGCGATCACTTCCACCGCGCCGGCGGCCATCGCCTGCATGCTGATGTCGGTGCCTTTCTGCGTCAGCGAGGAGCAGATCACCACCGGCGTCGGCCGGCTGGCCATCAGTTGCTTGAGGAAGGTGATGCCGTCCATGCGCGGCATCTCGATGTCCAGCACGATGACGTCCGGCCATTGCTGTTTCATTTTTTCCATCGCGGCGATGGGGTCGGTGGCCACATCCATCACCGTCATGCCGCTTGCCTGGCTGAAAACCTGGCTCAGCACCTGGCGAACCACTGCAGAGTCGTCCACGATCAGCACTTTGATAGTCATGCCCGAGTCCTTGCCTTATGGTGTGCGGAAATCCTGCTCATGTCCGCGTCCTGCGTCTGTTTTACCCACACATCGCCCGTGGCCAGGTCGAACATCACCAGCCGCGGGCTGTTGCCGCCTAAATCCTCCGCCTGCACCGACAGCCCCAGTTGCTTGACCAGTTGGTAGGCCATGTCGATATTGCGCGACGGCACGTCGTGCGGTTGATCGCGCTCGACGCCGGCCAGCACCGCGGCGCCGCCCACCAGCTTGGCGTGGAACTCCTGCAAGGGCAGGCCGGAGGACAGCACCTCGTGCAGCATCAGCAGCATGGCTTCGTCGCCGTAGCGGCCGGACAACGTCGACGGCCGGCGGTCGGTGCGTCGCGCCAGCAGGTAGTGGCACATGCCGCCGATCTTGGCCTTGGGGTGCCACAGCGTGATCGAGACGCAGGAACCGAGCAGCGTGCGGATCTTGTGGTGCTTGTCGCCGAAGTACCAATCGCCGGGATGCAGGAAAATATCGACGTCTTGTTTTGTCATTACCAGGGCCTTTGCGCCTTAAGGTGGCCAAGCGACCGGTTCATTCGTTTCAATGTAGAACAGTTGCCGCGCCGTTTCAGGGCGGATTCGACGCGCCCTCCGGCGCGGCGTCCGCGTCCCGGATCAGGAAGTAGGCGATTTGCTGTTGCAGGCGCGCCGCCTGTTTGTGCACTTCGGCGGCGGTGGCCGCCAGCGCTTCGCTGTTGGCGGTGTTGCGCTGGGACACCTCGCCCAGGCGCTCCATCGCGTCGTTGACCTGGGCGATGCCGCGCGCTTCCTCGCGGCTGGCGGCGCTGATGCCGCCCACCAGCTCCGCGGTGGCCGCGCTGCGCTCCAGGATGCCGGACAGCGCGCGCGCGGCCTGGCGCGCCTCATGGCGGCTGCGCCGCGCCAGTTCGCCTATCTCCCGCGCGGCGTTCTGGCTGCGTTCGGCCAGCTTGCGCACATCGTCGGCCACCACGGCGAAGCCGCGGCCGTGCGGGCCGGCGGTGGCGGTCTCGATGGCGGCGTTGAGCGCCAGCAAATTGGTCTGGTAGGCGATGTCCTCGACGATGGCGATGCGTTCGGCGATCTGTTCCAGCGCGCTCTCCGCGGTCTGCACCGCCTGTTTGCCGTCCGCCACCTGGCGCGCGGCATCGTGGGCGGCGGCGTTGGTCAGCTCCGCCTGCGCCAGATTGCCCTGGCTGACGTCGTGCATCTGGGCGCAGGATTCCGCGGTGGCGCCGACGCTGAGCGCGGCGGCCCAGCTGCTTTGCGCCAGCGCCTCGGCGGTGGCCCGGATTTCGCGGGCGCTGTCGGCCAGTTGGTCGGCGCTGTGGCTCACGTCCAGGATGATGCCGCTCAGATGGCGGTCGCAATACACCAAAGCGGTGTGCACGCTGCGGCGCGTTCCGGCGGGCGCTTTGTCGCCGCGGCACAGGCGGCCGGCGGCCATGTCGCGCATGCGCGCGGCCAGCGCGTCGGGCTCCGCGCCCAGGATGCGCCACAGATTGCGGTGGATGGCCCAGGCCAGGGTCAGGCCGGCCAGCGCGCTGCCGCCGGCCAGCGCCAGCAGCAGCGTTCTCAGTTGCCGGCCGCGGCGCTCCGCCAGCTCGCTGGCTTGCTGGCGCAGGGCGTGCGCTTGTTCGCGCAGCTGCCGCAGCGCGACGAGCAGCGCCGGCGCGGCCTGGTCCAGCGCTTTGCGGGCTTCGTATTTCTGATTGGCCGCGGCCTGGCGCATGCCTTGATCCAGTATCGCGAAGGCCAGGCCGCGTTGGGTTTGCAGCTGCCGCATCGAGCGTTGCAGTGCTTCCTTGCCCGGCGCCTGCTGTCGTTCTATGGCGTCGGCGAGTTTTTGTTCCAGTTCCAGATAGCGGCCGCGGGCGGCGAGATAGCTGTCGCGCCAGGCCTGGATGTCGCGGCGGCTGGAGACGATGATCAGCGAGCGGTAGTCGATGCGCATTTCCTGAATCTGGACATGCATGCGGTCGCTGAGCCGGGCTTGGCGGCCGTAGACCCGGGTGACCTCTTCCAGCTGGATGTGGAACTGCTCAAGGCCGTAGAGCCCGGCGCCGATCAGGGCCAGCAGCAGGCACAGCAGCGCGCCGAAGCCCAGTTTCAGTTGCCGGGAGACGGACAGGGGATTCCGGCCGGGCGCGGAGGCGAAGGGGGCCGGCATCGCCGCTCAGGCCTTTTCCGTTTGGGTTTCCGCGGCGGCGTCCTGTTGGCCCAGGCTGGAAATCAACGCCATTTCATCGACCGACAGCACTTTGTTGACGTTGAGCAGCACGATGAAATGGCCGTCCAGCTTGGCCATGCCGGCGATGAAGTCGACGCGGATCTTGCTGCCGAACTGGGGCGGCGGCTCGATGTCGGCGTCGGGGATGGCCAGCACCTCGTGCACCGCGTCCACCAGAATGCCGATCAGCTGCAACTGGTCCTCGCCCTCGACTTCGATGATGACGACGCAGGTGCGGCGGTTGATTTCGGTTTCGCCGCGGGCGAAGCGCAGCGACAGGTCTATCACCGGCACCACCGAGCCGCGCAGATTCATCACGCCGCGGATGAAGGGCGGCATCAGCGGCACATGGGTGGGTTTCAGGTATTCCAGGATTTCGCGTATCGCCAGGATGCCGATGGCGAAGACGTCGCCGCCCAGTTGGAAGGTCAGGTATTGGCGGACGTCGGCCTGCGGCTCGGCGGAGGCGGCGTTGTCGTGTTTGCGCTGCAGATGTAGCGGTTTCATGGCGCTGTCCGGGTTAGAAACGGATGAAGTCGGACTCTTCCGCCAGCGGCGGGTGCAGCGGCTTGTGCAGCAGGGCGGGTTCGTGTCGCGCCCGCACCCGTGTCGCAGGATGCAGGATTTCGGCGGCGCCCAGCTTGAAGTAGCCCATCAGCTCCTGCAGGTGTTCGGCCTGATCGTTCATCTCCTCGGCGGTGGAGGCCAGCTCTTCGCTGGCGGACGCGTTCTGTTGGGTGGTCAGGCTCAGTTGCTGGATGGCGGAGTTGATCTGGCTGACGCCGCTGGCCTGTTCGTTGGACGCGGCGGCGATCTCCTGCACCAGATCGGCGGTGCGGCTGCTGGAGCGGACGATTTCCTCCAGGAACTGGCCGGCTTGTTCGGCCAGCTTGACGCTGCTGCCGGCCACGCCGCTGATTTCCTGGGCGGCGATCTGGCTGCGCTCGGCCAGTTTGCGCACTTCCGCCGCCACCACGGCGAAGCCCTTGCCGTGTTCGCCGGCGCGCGCGGCTTCGATGGCGGCGTTGAGCGCCAGCAGATTGGTCTGGTAGGCGATGTCGTCGACGATGCCGATCTTGTCGGCGATCTGGCGCATCGCCTCCACGGTGCGGCGCACCGCCTCGCCGCCCTCGGCCGCTTCGCGCGAGGCCTTGGTGGCGATGCTTTCGGTCACGCGGGCGTTGTCGTTGGTCTGGCTGATGGAGGAGGACATTTCCTCCACCGAGGCCGAGGTCTCCTCGATGCCGGCCGCCTGCTCGCTGGCGGCCTGAGACAGCGCCTGGGAGGTGGAGTTGATCTGCTGCGCGGCGCTGGACAGCGCTTCGGAGCCGCTCTTGACCTCGGCGATGATGGTGCGCATCCGCTCTATGGTGACGGCGATGGCGGCGCACAAACTGCTTTGGTCGCCCGGCCGCAACCGGATCTCGGCGTCCAGATTGCCGTCGGCCACATGGCGCATCACTTCGGACACATAGTGCGGTTCACCGCCCAGGGTGCGCAGCAGATTGCGGGTGATCAGGGTGGCGATGACGGTGCTGAACAGCGCGGCCAGCAAGGACAGCGCGATCATCACCCAATGGGCCTGTTGATAACTGGTGTCGGCCTGGTTGGTCAATTGCTCGTTGAGCTTATCCTCCAGGTCCGCCAGCGCGGTCAGTTGCTGGTTGAAGGCGATCATCTGCGGCGCGATCTCGCCCTGCATCATTTTTTTTGCCTCGTCCTGGCGCCCCTGATTGGCCAGGTCCACCGCCTTGTCCACCATGGCGAGCGTGGCCGGACGCATGTTCTGGATACGGCTCATCTGCTCCAGTTCCTGCGAGGTGTTGTTGTTCGCCTGCCGGAAGACTTCGGCCAGTTTCTTTTCCCGGTCCATATAGATGATTTTGGCCGCCTGGTAGGCCTGCAGCGCGTTGTTGATGTCGGCCGGCCCCTCGGCCAGCATCACGTTGCGGTAGGCGATGCGGATGTCCTGGTTGTCGCTGATCAACTGGCGCGCCAAGCGGCTTTCCACATTGTTGACCTGGGTGATGTCGCGCAGCGCGATATTGCTGATTTCCAGCCCGTACAGCGCGGAGCCGACGCAGATCAGCATCAGCACGATGATCAGGCCGAAGCCCAGGCCGAGTTTCTGCGCGATGGACATGCCGTGTTTGTATTGGCTCATTGGGCGCTCCTATCCGTTTTCGCCGCGGTGTTTGTCGTGCCTGGGTCCCATTCCCGGGCGGGAAACAGCGCGTAGCGCTCCGCCTCTTTTTGGGTGGCATGGTGAATCAGGGCGGGCACGTCGAGAATCAAGGCGACTTCGCCGGTGCCCAGTATGGTGGAGCCGCTGATGGCTTTGAGATGGCGGAACAGGCTGCCCAGCGGCTTGATCACGGTCTGGAATTCGCCCAGCAAGGCGTCCACCACCAGGCCGGCCTTGCGCTCGCCGTAGTGGACCACCACCACGTTGCGGCGCTTGGCCGCGACGGCGGGCAGATCCAGGAAGCCGTCCAGGCGCAGCAGCGGCAGCAGTTCGCCGCGCAGGTTCAGGCAGTCGTGCACGCTGTCCTTGTCCAGCGCGGCGGGCAGTTCTATGCATTCGATCACCGCTTCCAGCGGCACCACGAAGGTGGCGGCGGCGACTTCCACCAGGAAGCCGTCGATGATGGCCAGCGTCAGCGGCAGCCGGATGCGGAAGGTGGTGCCGAGCCCGAATTCGGATTCGATGTCTATGGTGCCGCGCAGCTGCTCTATGCTTTTCCTCACCACGTCCATGCCGACGCCGCGGCCGGAGATGTTGGTGACCTGGTCCGCGGTGGAAAAGCCGGCCTCGAAGATCAGCCGGAACACGTCCTGCTCCGGCAAGGTCGCGTCGGTGGGCAGCAGGCCGCGCTCCACCGCCTTGGCCAGGATGCGTTGCTGATTGAGGCCGCCGCCGTCGTCGGCCACTTCGATCACGATGCTGCCGGACTCATGGTAGGCGTTGAGCCAGACATGGCCTTCGGCCGGCTTGCCGGCGGCCAGCCGGCGTTCGGTGGTTTCGATGCCGTGGTCGATGGCGTTGCGCACGATGTGCATCAGCGGATCGCCCAGTTTCTCCACCATGGATTTGTCCAGCTCGGTTTCCGCGCCGGAGATGTGCAGCTGGATGTCCTTGCCCAGTTCGCGCGACACGTCGCGCGCCACCCGCGGGAAGCGGTTGAAGATTTCGCCGATCTGGATCATGCGCATGGACAGGGTGCCGGCGCGGATCTGTTCAATCAGGTTGGCGATGGCCTGGGTGGACTCCACCAGCGCGCTCTGCTGCGAACGGCGCGCCACCAGGTTGGCGGCGGCGCCGGCGATCACCAGTTCGCCGATCAGATTGATCAGGCTGTCTAGCTTGCCGGCCTCCACCTTGATGAATTTGCTTTCGGCCGCTTTGCCGCTTTTGGCGTCGCTGACGGTTTTGGCGCCGGCGCGCGCGGCGGGCGCTTCCGGCGGCGCGTCGGCGAGCGGGGCGGGATCAGCGTCCGCGGCGGCGAGGTCTTCCGGCGCGAACTCCACGATCTCCACCAGCGGCGCTTCCTCCTCCTCCGTCAGCGGCGCGTCGGACGCCGCCTCGGACTCGTCGGCCTCGGCGCCGGGCTCCAGGCCAAAGCGCAGCCAGACCGCCTGCACCGCGTCGGCTTCCTCCGGCGACGCGCTGGCCAGCGTCTGCGCCTGCTGCCGCGGCGTGGGCGGCCAGGCCAAGATGTGGACCTCGCTGTCTTCGCGGGCGAATTCGAAGACGTCCACCAGCGTCTGCTGCGCCTCCTGGCTGCGGTACAGCGCTTCCAGCCGCAGATAATTGGTTTCCGGGTTGAAGGCGTCGCCGGCCGGCAACTGGGTGGTGACGGCTTCGATCCGGTCGATCTCGCCTATGGTGGCGAGATAGCGGATGAAGGACGAGGGGTCCATGCCGTTGCGCAGCATGTCCGGGCCGAAGCGCAGCGACAGCAGCCATTGCTCCGGCCTCTGCGCGGCAGTAGGCTCGGCTTCAACAAGGGTCTCGGGCGGCGCTTGCGGCGGCTCGCTCTCCGCCGGGGCTTCCTCGACGGCCGCGCCGCCGACGGCGCGGCTGTAGGCGACCAGTTCCTCCAGCAGCTCGGTGCCGGCGAAGCGCTCCAGGCTGTCCTTGGCCGCCAGCGCGGTCAGCATTTCCTTGACGTGGTCGTGGCAGCGCAGCAGCAGGCCGGTCAGCATGTCGTCCAGCCGCAGCGCGCCGTCGCGCAGCAGGTCCAGCACGTTTTCCACTTCATGGGTGAAGCCGACGACGACGTCCAGGCCGAACAGCCCGGCCGAACCCTTGATGGTGTGCATGGAGCGGAATAGGGCGTTCAGCTGTTCCGTGGTGGTGGAGTCGGCTTCCGCGTCCAGCAGGATGCGCTCCATCTCCCCCAGCAGATCGTTGGATTCTTCGAAGAAGGTTTGCAGCGCCAGTTCAAGATCCATGCGCGGCCTCCTCCAAAGAGAGTTCGCCTTGCAGGCCGACCAGGCGGATGAAGTCCAGCGACGCCGGGCTGGGGTCGACGAAGCGCAGCGCGACGCCCTTGCGCAGGCTTTCCCGGCGCAGCCACAGCAACACTTGGGCGATGGCGCAGTCCAGCTCGCCAACGCAGGACAGGTCCAGTTCGATGGCGGCGTGGCCGGCCAGGGCGGCGTGGAGTTGCTGGTGCAGTTCCGCCGCCTGGTAAATGGTTTGTTCTCCGCTGAGCGTCAGCTGGAAAGCGGCGGCGGGCGGCGCGGCGGGCGCGCTGTCTTGGGCGTCTGTTTTTTTGCGGGCGCGCGGCATGTCGGGCTCCCGGTCAGGGCAGGATCAATTTGGAAACGGCGGTCAACAGCACCGGCGGCTGGAACGGTTTGACCACCCAGGCCTTGGCCCCGGCGGCCTTGCCTTCCTGCTTCTTTTCCTCGGAGGATTCGGTGGTCAGCATGATCACCGGAGTGAACTTGTAATTGGGATGGACCTTGATGTTGCGCAGCAGCGCGATGCCGTCCATCAGCGGCATGTTCACGTCGGAGACGATCAGATGGACTTTGCGCCCGTCCAGCACGTCAAGGGCTTCTTGGCCGTTGGCGGCCTCCAGCACCTCATAGCCCGCGCCGGCAAGCGTCATGCGCACCACCTGCCGCAGGCTGGCCGAGTCATCGACGATGAGTATGGTTTTGGCCATCGAAAGCGTTCCCCGGATCAAAAAAAGGTGATGTTGTTCTGGTTATTGCCCGATTCAGTCTTGTCGCTGCTGTGCAGGACGCGCTGCTCATGGGTGGTATAGCTGTTTTTCAAGGCCTCCAGCCAGGCGGCGGTGTCCGGTGGCGCCGGCCGCTGCTCGGCGTCGATCAGCGCCAGGCTGAACACGTTTTCCAGCCGTCGCATATCGTTTTGCACCCCGCTGAGGATTTGATCCACCCGGTCCTGGAATTGCAGCTGAACCAGGATGTCTTCCAGCGCCTGCTGTAGGGATTGCGACTGCGCGGCTTCGTCGTCCGGCGCGGCTTCCGGATCCTGCGCGGCCGCGTCGGCGGGATTTCGCGGCGTCTGCGGCCGCAGCGGCTCGTGCGCCATCAGCGCCAGGCTGTCCATGGCCTTGTCTATCTGGTTCTGCAGCCGGGACAGCTGTTCCAGCGTGTCGCTGCCCAATTGCTCCATGCTTTGCTCGCCGTCCAGCTGGCGGCCGCTGATCAGGCTGCGCACCAGGTTTTGCAGGGTGCTGGCCGACTGGCCCAGGGTGTGCAGATGGATGGCGAGGTCGGTCTGTTGCCGGGTGGCGTTCTGCAAGAGCTGAAGCAAGTGCTGGAGCCGGCTTTCCGCCTGCGCCAGCGCCGCCTGGTCGGTGTGCTCGCCCGGTTTGGGCACCGCGCCGCCCACTTGGCGCAGGATGCCGTCGAAGCGCAGGGTCAGCCGGTTGGCGGCGTCGTCCATCTGTTCCTTGCCCAGGGAGATGTGGCCGGCCCACAGCGGCAGCAAGGCGCAGACGTGGCTGGCGAAGCCCTGCCAGTATTCGTCCGGGCTAGACGGCTGCGGCGCGGCGGCGGGCGCGGGCCAACACAGGGCCAGCGCCAGCGCGGCGGAACTGAGCGCCAGACCGGCCCAGAGCAGGGGCTGCCCCCAGAACAGCCAGCACAGGACGCCGCCATTGATGGCCAGGCCCAGCAGCAGGCGGTTTCTTGGCGTCAGGGGCGGGAGCAGGGCCATGTCGATCAACCGGGATAGAAAAAAGTCATACCTTTTTTGTAGTTGTTGGTTTTTTCTTATGCAAACGGACGGCGCGGCCAAAGCGCTCGCCGACGCTATGAAAAAAGCCTCCGTGTAGGAGGCTTGGGGGACGTTGGGAGCGGCGGCTTAGCCGGGAAACAGCAGCGGATTGACTCCGCTGCGGGCGAAGCCGCGTTGCTCCAATTGCTGGTCCAGCGCCAGCGTGGCCAGATCGTCGGCCGCCGGCTCGGCGTTCAGGTCCTTGTCCAGCGCCAGGATCTTCAGATAGCTGCCGCAGTCGCCGCAGCTTTCGCCGCGCACCGCGGCCTGCTGGCTGTCGCCTTGCTCCAGCGACCAGTAGCCGATGTCGCGCGTGGCTTCGCAATTGCTGCACTTGGCGCGCACCAGATGCCATTCGCTCTCGCACAGGCTGCAATGCAGATAGCGCAGGCCGGACTCGTTGCCGAGGCGCACCACGCTGGCCACCGGCGGCATCGCGCACACCGGGCACAGGTGGCGGGCGTCGTCCGGTTCGGCCACCGCCGTCACCTGCAGTTGCGCGGCCAGCTGGCTGAAGTAGACCGACAGCGCCGCCCACAGCAAGGGCGCTCGCGCCGAGCCGACGGCGGCGAAATCGCCGTCGAGCAGCGCGCGCGCGGCGCTTTCCAGCGCCGCGTCGTCGGCCTGTTCCAGCTCGCGCGCCACCTCGCCGGCGGGGCCGGGCAGGGCGGCCAGCTCCGCGCACAGCGCGCGCAGCAGATCGCGCCAGACCGGATCGCGCGGCCAGGCGGCGGCGCCCAGCGGCGGCAGGCCGTGTTCGGCGCAATGATGAAAGTAATCGCCGCGCGGCGGCAGCGTCACCGGCTGTTCGCGCACCAAGCGGTGCTGCGCGGCGGCGATGCGGGCGGCGAAGGCCAGGTAGGCCGCCATCGGGTGGCCGTCGGCCAGCGCGGTCAGGCGTTGGCTGCGGGCCAGATAGCGTTCGGCGGGCTGGGGCAGCAATAACGGCGGGATTTCTCCCGCCGCGGTTTGCAGCCGGCCAGCCTCGTCCAGGGGGACGATGCGTATGCTCATGGCTTGTTCTTGTCTCCGGTCATTTCACGATACCAGCGCGGATGATGCTTCTTGGCCCAGGCGTGGGTGACCACGCCTTCCACCATCGCCCGTATCGTGCCGCGCACCCAGATGGCGGCGTAGACGTGGACGATGATGCCGGCGATCAGGATCAGCGCGCTCCAGGCGTGCAAGAGCAGCGCCACGCGGATTACCGGGATGGGGAAGTACAGGGCGAAGTAGGGCCGCCACATGATGAAGCCGGTGCACACCAGCACCAGCATGCAGCCGGTCATCAGCCAGAACATGCCCTTTTGGCCGCCGTTGTACTTGCCGATGTCGCCGACCTCGTGGCCGGACAGCACCGACTTCACCGCCATCATCCACTTCACGTCTTCCTTGTCCAGGAAGTTGTGATGCCAGTAGCGCAGGAACTGGCGCGCGAAGCCGACGAACATCAGCACCCCGACGAAGGGGTGGATGATGCGCGCCAGCTGCGGCGTGCCGAATACGCCGGTCAGCCAGAAGAAGGCCGGGTAGAAGAAGGCCAGGCCGGAAATCGCCAACAGTACGAAGCACACCGCCACGATCCAGTGGTTGAGGCGTTCCGCCGCGCTGTAGCGCTTGATCAGCTTTTCCTTGCTCATGCCTGTTCCTCCTCTTCCTCTTCCGCCTTATTGGGGCCGACGCCGATGTAGTGGAAGAAGCCGAACAGCACCGAAGCCGCCAGGCCTATGGTGGACAGCGGCTTGAGGATGCCTTTCCACAGGCTGACCACCGGACTGATCTTGGGATCCTTGGCCAGGCCGGAATACAGCTCCGGTTTGTCGGCGTGGTGCAGCACGTACATCACGTGGGTGCCGCCCACGCCTTCCGGATCGTACAGCCCGGCGTTGGCGTAGCCGCGGGTCTTCAGCTCTTCCACCCGCTCGTGGGCGTAGGTCTGCATATCGGACTTGGTGCCGAAGCGGATGGCTCCGGTGGGACAGGTCTTCACGCAGGCCGGCTCCTGGCCCACCATCACCCGGTCGGAGCACAAGGTGCATTTATACGCCTTGTTGTCCTTCTGGTTGATGCGCGGGACGTTGAACGGACAGCCGGAGATGCAATAGCCGCAGCCGATGCAGTGCTCGGACTGAAAGTCCACGATGCCGTTGGCGTACTGGATGATGGCGCCCGGCGACGGACAGGCCTTCAGACAGCCCGGGTCGGCGCAGTGCATGCAGCCGTCCTTGCGGATCAGCCACTCCAGCTTGCCGCTTTCCTCCACCTCGCTGTAGCGCATCACCGTCCAGCTGTGGGCGGTGAGATCGGCCGGGTTGTCGTAGACGCCGACGTTGCTGCCCACTTCGTCGCGGATGTCGTTCCACTCCGAGCAGGCCACCTGACAGGCCTTGCAGCCGATGCAGGTGGACACGTCGATCAGCTTGGCCACCTCGGCCTTGTAATCGCGCACCACCGGCGGCTGGGTAGGGCTGGCGGAGCGGCGCTGGATATCTTGCGATTGCAGTGACATGGTCGCTCCTTACACTTTCTCGACGTTGACCAGGAAGGACTTGAATTCCGGGGTCTGGGTGTTGGCGTCGCCGACAAACGGCGTCAGCGTGTTGGCGCTGAAGCCTTTCTTGGCCACTCCTTCATAACCCCAGTGAATAGGAATCCCGATCTGGTGCACCGTCTTGCCGTTGACCTGCAGCGCGCGGATGCGCTTGGTCACCACCGCCTTGGCCTTGATGTAGCCGCGTTTGGACGACACTTTCACCGTGTCGCCGTGGGCGATGCCTTTCTCCTTGGCCAGCGCCTCGCCGATTTCCACGAACTGCTCCGGCTGGGCGATCGCGTTCAGCCGCGCGTGCTTGGTCCAGCCGTGGAAGTGCTCGGTCAGCCGGTAAGTGGTGGCCGCGTACGGGAAGGCGTCGTGCTTGCCCATCTGTTCGCGGTCCGACGCGAACACCCGCGCCGCCGGGTTGGACACCACCTTGGGATGCAGCGGGTTGGTGCCCAGCGGCGTTTCGAACGGCTCGTAGTGCTCGGGGAACGGGCCTTCGGCCATCTTGTCGAGCGCGAACAGCCGCCCCAGGCCCTCGGCCTGCATGATGAAGGGGCCCATGGCGCTGCCCGGCGGCTCGTCGGCCTTGAAGTCGGGCACGTCGATGCCGGTCCACTTCTCGCCGTTCCATTTGATCAGCGTCCGTTTCTTGTCCCACGGCGTGCCGTCCGGCTTACAGGAAGCGCGGTTGTACAGCACGCGGCGGTTGGCCGGCCACGCCCAGGCCCAGCCCAGGGTGTTGCCCAGCCCGGATGGGTCGCTGTTGTCGCGGCGCGCCATCTGGTTGCCGGCCTGGGTCCAGCTGCCGGCGAAGATCCAACAGCCGGACGCGGTGCTGCCGTCCGCCTGCATCAGGGCGAAGCCGGACAGCTGCTCGCCTTTCCTGGCCAGGAACTGGCCGGGGTTCTTCGGGTCCGGAATGTCCGCCAGCGCCTTGCCGTTGAGCTCCTTGGCCAGTTCTTCCGGCTTGGGCTCGTGCGGGTCGCCGTAAGCCCAGGACAGGCTCATGATGGCCTCGGCGTTCTTGCCGCCCTCCTTGGCGTACTGCGCCTTCAGTCGGGTGAAGATGCCGGCCAGGATTTCCGCGTCGGTGATGGCTTCGCCCGGCGCGTCCGCGCCTTTCCAGTGCCATTGCAGCCAGCGGCCGGAGTTGACCACCGCGCCGTCTTCCTCGGCGAAACAGGTGGTGGGCAGGCGGAACACCTCGGTCTGGATCTCCGCGGTCTTCACATCGTTCTGCTCGCCGTGGTTCTTCCAGAAAGTGGAGGTGTCGGTGGCCAGCGGGTCCATGATCACCAGGTACTTCAGCTTGGAGAGCGAGGACACCACCTTGTTCTTGTCCGGGAAGGCCAGCACCGGGTTGAAGCCCTGGCAGAAGTAGCCGTTGATCTTGCCCTGGTGCATCAGCTCGAAGTACTGCAGCACGTCGTAGCTCTTGTCCCACTTGGGCAGCCAGTCGTAACCCCACTGGTTGTCGGCGGTGGCCTTGTCGCCCCACATCGCCTTCATCAGCGAGACGAAGAACTTGGGATAGTTCTGCCAGTAGTTCATCTGCCCGTCGGCCAGCGGCTTGCTGGTGTACTTGGCCAGATAGGCCTCCAGCGTGGGCTCCTTCTCCGACGGCATGTTCAGATAGCCCGGCAGGCTGGTGGACAGCAGGCCGATATCGGTCAGACCCTGGATGTTGGAGTGGCCGCGCAAGGCGTTGACCCCGCCGCCGGCCATGCCCATATTGCCCAGCAGCAGCTGAATCATCGCCATGGTGCGGATGTTCTGCGAACCGATGGAGTGTTGGGTCCAGCCCAGCGCGTACAGGAAGGAGGTGGTCTTGTCGTGGGCTCCGGTTTCCGCCAGGTATTCGCATACCTTGAGGAAGGCGTCCTTGGGCGTGCCGCACAGGGTTTCCACCATTTCCGGCGTGTAGCGGGCCACGTGCTCGCGCATCAGATTGATCACGCAGCGCGGGTCGGACAGGGTGTCGTCGCGCTTGGCCATGCCCTTGTCGTCCAGCTGGTAGCTCCAGGTGGACTTGTCGTAGCTGTGCTTCTCCGCGTTGTAGCCGGAGAACAGGCCGTCGTCGAACTTGAAGTCCGGGTTCACCAATAGCGCGGCATTGGTGTAGGCCAGCGTGTATTCCTTATTGTACTTGCCGGTTTGCAGCAGGTAGCGGATCACGCCTGACAGGAACGCAATGTCCGTGCCGGTGCGGATGGGGGCGTAATAATCCGCCACCGAAGCCGTGCGGGTGAAGCGCGGATCGATGACGATCAGCTTCGCCTTGTTGCGGGTCTTGGCTTCAATCGCCCAGCGGAAACCCACCGGGTGCGCCTCGGCCGCATTGCCGCCCATGACGACAATGAGGTTGGCGTTCTTGATGTCGACCCAATGGTTCGTCATGGCACCGCGACCAAATGTTGGGGCAAGACTTGCCACCGTTGGTCCGTGTCATACACGCGCCTGGTTGTCGACCGCCAGCAGCCCCAGGCTGCGGGTGAATTTGTGGGTCAGCCAGCCGGCCTCGTTGCTGGACGCGGAAGCGGCCAGAAAGCCCGTGGTCAGCCAGCGGTTGACGGTGACGCCGTCCGCGTTCTTCTCGACGAAGTTGGCGTCGCGGTCGCGCTTCATGTGGGCGGCGATGCGCTCGAAGGCCTCGTCCCAGCTGATGCGTTTGTATTCGTTGGAGCCCGCTTCGCGCACTTCCGGGTAGCGCAGGCGGTTGGGGCTGTGGATGAAGTCGATCAGGCCGGCGCCCTTGGGACAGAGCGCGCCGCGATTGACCGGGTGGTCCGGATCGCCTTCAATGTGGAAAATATCGGCTTTGGCGTTCTTGGCGCCGTCGCCCAGGCTGTACATCAAGATGCCACAGCCCACCGAACAGTATGGACAGGTATTCCGGGTTTCCGTCGCGCGCATCAGTTTATAGCTACGCGTGTCGGCCAGCGCGGTCTCGGGCATGAAGCCCAGGGTCGCGATGGTGGTGCCTGCCATGCCGCCGGCGCAGAGCTTGAAAAACTGCCGTCTGCTGACTTGCATGGGTTTGTCTCCTTGGTATGAACCTGGCGCCCTTGACCCACCAAGGGCGCATTGCTCACTCACAGCGGAAAATCTATTATCGCCCTAGGTATCAATTAGTACAAACTATTGCAGCCGATGACAGGCCAAAATTCTATGAAAAACGATGAAGCGCTGGAGCATGCGGCGCTTGAGCTCGACATTGTCGATTGCCGCGACGGCGGCGCCCAGGCCAGGCGGGACTGGGTGGCGGTGGAGACGCCGGTGGCGCTGGTGTACAACGGCCTGTCCCACGTGGTGATGATGGCCAGCCCGCAGGAGCTGGAAGACTTCGCGCTCGGCTTCAGCCTGGCCGAGGGCATTGCCGCCCATCCGGGCGAAATCTACGGCGTCGACGTCCTCCCGGGCGAACGCGGTGTGGAAGTCCATATCGAGCTGGCCTCGGCCCGCTTCATGGCCTTGAAGGAGCGCCGCCGCCAGCTGGCCGGGCGCACCGGCTGCGGCCTGTGCGGCGTGGAGCAGCTGGCGGAAATCCACCGGCCGCTGCCGCCCTTGCCGGTCACCCAAAGCTTCAGCCTGGACGCGCTGGCCCGTGCCCTGCCGGCCTTGCAGCAAGCGCAAAGCCTGTCCCAGGCCACCGCCTGCGCCCATGCCGCCGGCTGGGTGACGCCGCAGGGCGAACTTTTGCACCTCAGCGAAGACGTGGGCCGCCACGTGGCCCTGGACAAGCTGATCGGCGCGCGCGCGCGCCAGGGCTGGCGCGACGGCGCCGCCGTGGTCACCAGCCGCGCCAGCTATGAAATGGCGCAGAAGGCCGCCGCCGCCGGCATCGAGATATTGATAGCGATGTCCGCGCCCACCTCGCTGGCGGTGGAGATGGCCGCGTGCTACGGCCTGACCCTGATCGGCTTCGCCGGCCGCGGCCGCGCCAATCTGTATAGCTGTCCCGAACGTTTGCGCATGAAATCTTAAAGAGCATCCTTACGATCTCGCGAGCTAAGGCGAGACAAGGCGAAAACAGCTGAGAAAGCGCAATGTACAGGTGGTGCATGAGCATTTCGAAGTTGGTTTCAACGCGGTATCGCCGACGCGTAGCAGATCGTAAATCGGGATTTAAGGAAACAATCTGCCGGCAAACGGCATGGCTGCTACGGATTGATGCCAGGACGCGGCGCAAGCGCGGCAGCTTGCGCCGCGCTGCGCCGGCCGGGGCCGGCAGCGGGTTTTGCGATGCAGCATCGGCGGTGAATTCCGTCTTGCAATTCTTGGCAAGTTGGGGTCAGAATCGAAGCTCGACATTTCAACCCTTTCGAATATAAGAAACAAGCATGGCACTCATCGTACAAAAGTACGGCGGCACTTCGGTTGGAACCACCGAACGGATCAAGAACGTTGCCCGCCGTGTCGCCAAGTGGAAGTCGCAGGGACATGATGTCGTGGTGGTGGTGTCCGCCATGAGCGGCGAAACCAACCGCCTCATCGCCCTGGCAAAGGAGATTCAGGACTATCCGGACCCGCGCGAGCTGGACGTGGTGGTGTCCACCGGCGAGCAAGTCACCATCGGCCTGCTGGCCATGGCGCTGAAGGAAATCGGCGTGCCGGCCAAGAGCTACTGCGGCTGGCAGGTGAAGCTGGTCACCGACAACGCCCACACCAAGGCCCGCATTCAAGATATCGACGACGCCGCGATGCGTTCCGACCTCAATGAAGGCCGCGTCGTCATCGTCGCCGGTTTCCAGGGCGTGGACGAGGACGGCGACATCACCACGCTGGGCCGCGGCGGCTCGGACACCTCCGCCGTGGCGCTGGCCGCCGCGCTGAAGGCCGACGAATGCCAGATCTACACCGACGTGGACGGCGTGTACACCACCGATCCGCGCGTGGTGCCGGAGGCGCGTCGCCTGAAGACCGTCACTTTCGAGGAGATGATCGAAATGGCGTCCTTGGGCTCCAAGGTGCTGCAGATCCGCTCGGTGGAGTTCGCCGGCAAGTACAAGGTTCGTTTGCGCGTGCTCTCCAGCTTCGAAGACGAAGGCGAAGGCACCCTGATTACGTATGAGGAAGATGAAAGCATGGAAAAGGCCGTTGTCGCAGGCATCGCATTTGACCGTAACGAAGCGCGCATCAACGTCAAGGGCGTGCCGGACAAGCCTGGCATCGCCTACCAGATTCTGGGGCCGATCGCCGATGCCAATATCGAAGTGGACATGATCATCCAGAACGTGGGCGAAAACGGCGCGACCGATTTCTCCTTCACCGTGCCGCGCGGCGAATTCCAGCGCGCGCTGACCATTCTGCGCGAAGTGCAGACCCATATCGGCGCCGCCAAGATCGACGCCGACGACAAGGTGGCCAAGATCTCCATCGTGGGCGTGGGCATGCGTTCGCACTGCGGCATCGCCTCCACCATGTTCCGCACCCTGGCGGAAGAGGGCATCAACATCCAGATGATCTCTACCTCGGAAATCAAGGTGTCGGTGCTGCTGGACGAGAAGTACCTGGAACTGGCGGTTCGCGTTTTGCATAAAGTTTTCGGACTGGACCAGCCGGCGTAAATAATTTCGGATTCACGCTTGACAGGGGGCGCAGCGCTAATTAATATGGCGCTCTCTGAACGGAGAAATGGCCGAGTGGTCGAAGGCACTTCCCTGCTAAGGAAGCATACGGGCTTAAACCTGTATCGAGGGTTCGAATCCCTCTTTCTCCGCCAGTCAGCGCACCCGTAGCTCAGTTGGATAGAGTATCTGGCTACGAACCAGAGGGTCGGGCGTTCGAATCGCTCCGGGTGCGCCACTTGCTGTCCCTATAGTTTAGCGGTTAGAACACCGCCCTTTCACGGCGGTAGCCGGGGTTCGATTCCCCGTGGGGACGCCAGATTCAGAAAAGCCCATCGCGCAAGCGGTGGGCTTTTTGCGTTGCCGCGGCGCAAGGCCGCGCTCAAGCGCTTAGCTTTTGGCGGGCCGCGTAAAACACTGCTCCACCACCTGTTCGCCCCAACGCGCTCCCGCGCGCTCCTCGCTCAAGACAAAGCCGAAAGCCTCGTACAAGTGCCGCGCCGCCAGCAAGCCCTGAAAGGTCCACAGCCGGACGGCGAAGCGCTGCTGATCGCAAAACGCCATCGCCTGTTCCATCATGCGCCGGCCCAGGCCGCTGCCGCGCGCCTCCTCGTCCAGGATGAACCAGCGCAGCTGCGCCTGCCCCGGCGCGTCCGGCTCCGCCGCAATCACCAGCGAACCGATAACGCGGCCATCGCGGATGGCCAGCCACAGCTGATTGCCGGGCTGGCTCAGGCGGCCGAGGAAATCGGCCAGGCCGGTGGCCACCTGCCGTTCGAAGAAAGCGCCGAAGCCGGCGTGGGCGTGGTAATAGCGCGCATGCATGGAGACAATGCAGCCCAGCGCGCCGCTGCGGTAACCGGTTTCAATGGCGATGGGGGCCGCGGCCGGCGGGGCGTGTTCGGCGTGTCTGGCTTCCAGCGCCGCCGCATAGCAATCCAGGCCCTGTTCCACTTGCCGCTGCTGTTCCGCCGAAAGATGGAGGAGGGCGGCGCCCACCTGGCCGCGGCCGTAATCCTGCAACTGCGCGAACAGCCGCTGGCCGGACGGGCTCAAGGCCAGCAGCTTGGCCCGGCCGTCGCTGGGGCTGGCCTGCTCCAGCAGTTCGCCGCCCTGCGTCAGCTTGCGCACCAGCCGGCTGACCGTGGATTTTTCCAGCTGCAGCTTGTCCGCCAGCTGGCTGGCGGACAAGCTGCCGGCCAGGCCGATCTCCACCACCGCGTGCACGGCGGAAGCGGAGTGCCGGCTCATGGCCAGGGTGCTGCGCATGAAGCCCAGTTCGCGCACGATGCGCCGCGACGCGGAGCGGATCTGGTCGATGACAAGCTGCTGCGGCTGGGTGGGGTTCATGCGCGCTCTCCTGTGGTGGTAGTTGTAAGATACAACCATATGGTTGCCAATCACAACTAATAGCGAGCGCGCCAGCCGTTCAGAACTTGTGGTTCAACTCCACCCACCATTGGCGGCCGTAGGGCAGATAGCTGCCCACCGGGTAGTAGGGCCAGCCGCTGGTGTCGTCGCGCTTGATGGTGTCCAGCACATTGTTGACGATGAGCCCCACGGAAGTCTGCTTGTTCCACTGGTACTGGGTGCTGAAATTGGCCAGCACCGTGGGCGTCAAATTGCCGGAGCCGTTGGCTTTGGGGATCTTGCCGTAGCGGGTCAGCAGCACGGTGGACGACCACGGGCCGATGTCCCAGGTCAGGCTGGTGTCCAGCTTGTCCGGCCAATCGGTGTTTTCCGGGTCGTTCAACATATTCTTTTCCGCGTCGCCGGCAAACTGCTGGTAAGTGTGCTTCAACACCTTGGTGTAATTGGCCTTCAGCAGGAAGCCGCCCCAGTTGGCGGTTCTCCAGCGCAGCTTGCCGGCGATGTCGAAACCGCTGGTGCGCTCGCTGGCGGCATTGATCGGGTTGACCACGATCTGCTTGATCGCGCCTGGGTTGATCAAGGCATCGGCCGGATTGCGCTGCACTCGGCGCAGCGTGTCCTGGCACAGCTGGGACGACGCGTCCAGCATGCCGGCGCGGCACAGCGCCTCGTCGCGCAACAGTTTGTCGCCGCTCAGGTCGGTGACCAGATCGTTGATGGCGATGTCCCAGTAATCCACTGAAATATCCGCGCTGCTGCTGGGCGACCACACAAAGCCGAAGCCGTAGGATTTGCCATTTTCCGGTTTCAGTTCGGCGTTGCCGTTCTTCACGTAATCCGCGCCCGGCGACATGCTCTTATAGTCGCAGCTGGCCAGCGGCTGGCCGGCCTGGGCGCAACGCCAGTAATCGGTGCTGGACGAGTAATAACCGCGGCTCTGGGTCAGGAACAGGTAATTCATGTCCGGCGCGCGGAAGCTGGTGGCGTAACTGCCGCGCAGCAGCAGCGTGTTCAGCGGCCGGAATTCCAGGCCGGCGCCGTAAGTGAACTTGCCGGCGCTGCTGTCCGGCAGCTGGTAGCGGTCGTAGCGGCCGGACAGGGTCAGGTTCAGTTGCTTGAACACCGGGATGTACAGCTCGCCGCCCGCCGCCTGGCGCGAGCGGGTGCCGCCGGCGTGTGCGGCCGGCGAGGTATTGTAGAAAGCGCCCTGATTGATCAGCGGGTCCGGATCGTTGCTGAAGCCCTGGCTGCCCCATTCCAGCGTGCCGGCCAGCTTCACCGCGCCGGCCGGCAGCTTGAACAACTCGCCGCTGCCGCTCAGGCTCAGCGCCTGCAGCCAGGACTTGTTCTGGCTCACCGAGCGCCCGGCGATGCTGTCGAACTCCGCCTGGCTCAGCCGGCGGTTGAACGGCCCGGACGACGGCGCGTAAATCGGCACCCCCTTGGCGTCCACGCCCTGCTGCTGGCCCAGGAAAAAGCTGTCCGCATTGGCCAGCAGCCGCGGCGCGATGTTCTGGCTGGTGTAGATAGACGCGTTGTAGGCGGCTTCGTAACTCCAGCTGCTGTCCGGCACCGCGCCGCGCAGGCCGAAGGTCAGGTTGGCCGCCACATCGTCCCATTTGCGGTTGTAACGGCTGGCGCCGCCCATCTCCTCCGGCGACAGCAGCCGGCTCCAGGCCTCGTAGCGGCCGCTGTTCTGGTTGAGGAAATAGCCGCCGTTGCCGCCGGCCGAGGTCCAGCTGGGGCCGCGGGTATTGTTCTCGCTGTGGTTGAAGGCCAGCAGCGCGTCGCCAAACAGCTCCAGATGATCGTTAAGCGCGTAATTCAGGCTCAGATAGCCGTTCTGACTCTGGTTGGCGGTCTGCACCGTCCAGTACGAGGCCTTGGCCAGCGGGCTGGCGCAAACATTGGTCTTGCTGGTGCGGTAGGCGCGCACGCTGCCGGCGTACAAGCCGCCCAGCTCGCCGCAAGCCGCGCCGGGATCGATGAACTTGCCGGTCTTCACATCCTTCTGCGACCACACCGTGGTGGGCGCCGCGCCGTTGACGGTGTTGTCCGCCATGAAGCCGCGCTGGCGCGACCAGATCGGGTTGCGTTGGCTCAATTCCAGCGCGTAGACCAGGTTCAGCTTGTCCCAGCTCTTGCCGCCGCTCAGTTGCAGGCGCAGGTTTTCGCCGCCGTGATGCTCGCTGGCGCCGGCCTTGACGTTGACCGTAACGCCGTCGGCCTTCTTCTTCAGAATCACATTGACCACGCCGGCGATGGCGTCGGAGCCGTAAATCGCCGACGCGCCGCCGTTGAGCACCTCGATGCGCTCAATCATCGCCGCCGGGATATTGGCCAGATTGACGAAGTTGACCGAGCCCTCGTAAGCCACCGGGTAATCGGCGATGCGGCG
This sequence comes from Chromobacterium alkanivorans, assembly GCF_016937655.1. Taxonomy (GTDB): domain Bacteria; phylum Pseudomonadota; class Gammaproteobacteria; order Burkholderiales; family Chromobacteriaceae; genus Chromobacterium; species Chromobacterium alkanivorans. Next base: position 735,095 of record NZ_JAFHKL010000001.1, read on the forward strand.
GCCGTTGAGCAAGGTCAGCGTGTGGTTGGGCCCCAGCCCGCGCAGGCTGATGGCGTTGGCGGCCGGGGTGAAGGTATTGCCAAAGTCCGCGCCCTGGGTGAAGCCGGTGTTCTGCGCCAGATTGTTCAGCGCGTCGTAGACATTGGTGTAGCCCTGTTTTTCGATATCGGCGCCGGTCAGCACCGTGACCCCGGTGGCGCCCTCCTTGCCGGCGCGAGCAATGCGCGAACCGGTGACGGTGACGCTGTCCAGCGTGTTGCCGCTGTCGGCCAGCGCCGGCAAGGCTTGCCCTGCCAAGGCCAGCGCCAGCGCGGAGAGAGTGAAATGTGGATATGCCATCGCGGAACGCCGGCTGAGCCGGCCCTTTCTTGATTTTGGAAAACAAAATCTAGCACGATTGCATATATGTTAAAAATCTGGAAAATTAGATTGTTATTCAAATTGAGAATAATGTGATTGGAAGGATTGCGGGGGAGGGATTTGGGGGGAGGGTGCGGGGCTATGAGGACAGCGGGTGCAGCTGTCGCGGGCTTGCGTCGGCTCAGCCCTGGCGCGCTTTGGCTTTTTGGTAGGCTTGATTCTTGTCGCGATGTCCGATAGCCACCACGATGATGATGATTTTGCCGTCGTCCACCTCATAAACCAGCCGGTATCCGGTCTGGCGCAGCTTGATCTTGTAGCAGCCTTCCAGGCCATGCAGCTTGGCGGCAGGGTTGTGCGGATGCTCGGCTCGTTCTCTCAGTTTCTTGGCAAACTGCTGTCGGATTGATGGGTCCAACTTTCGCCATTCCTTCTCCGCATCCACCCGGAAAACAATTTCATAGCTCATCCAGGTCCACCTTGACGGTGGGCTGCTGCCGACGTTCCAGCACCAGCTTTGTGTCCTCAATGTCTTCAAGCAGGCTCATCATGCGTTCGTACTGGGCTGCAGGGACAAGATAGGCCTCTGGGCGGTTGTGATTCAGGATCACCACCGGATGCCCTGCGGCCTCGCGCATGATGCCGGCAAAATTGCGCTTGAGCTCGGTGACGCTGACGGCCACATCGGCAAGTACCAAGTCCATAATTTCTCCCTAGTCAATGTCAATTTAGATGCCTAATATAGCATTGATTTTGTTGTGGAGAACTACCTGTCCGGCAGTGAACTAGAGCCGGCAGGCCCCACTCACCTCTTGAGATTTCTAAGCTGCCCATCCGGCAGAGAACGAATTTGGGCGAGGTGATGGATTCGGGGGACCTTTCTAAGCTGCCTATCCGGCAGAGAACGTGCGCTACAGCAAAGAACGCGAAGTGCGCCATTTCTAAGCTGCCTATCCGGCAGAGAACCTCACCGTCGACGATCAGCTTGTAGTAGCTGATTTCTGCTGCCTATCCGGCAGAGAACCACCGGCTGGCTATCCAGGCCGGGTGCGCCGATTTCTAAGCTGCCTATCCGGCAGAGAACATATTTGCGTCCAGCGCCTGGCGCAAGGGACTTTTCTAAGCTGCCTATCCGGCAGAGAACGGCATGGTCTGCACTTCCGACGACGCCGACTCTTTCTAAGCTGCCCATCCGGCAGAGAACTCCTTGCCGCCGTTGGTCGCGGTCAGCGCCTTTTTCTAAGCTGCCCATCCGGCAGAGAACTGGCGCGGATCTGCGAAATCCAGCTGCTGCCCTTTCTAAGCTGCCCATCCGGCAGAGAACACCGAGCGTCAGCGTCTTGCTCCGTCCCAGGTTTTCTAAGCTGCCCATCCGGCAGAGAACACGATGAAACGCAAGGGGGCCGAGGCCGCCAATTTCTAAGCTGCCCATCCGGCAGAGAACGTCCACCCGCGTCTTGCGCGCCAGCAGGTCGCTTTCTAAGCTGCCCATCCGGCAGAGAACGAATTTTTTGCGCTAACGAGAAAACTTGGCTGTTTCTACGCTGCCCATCCGGCAGAGAACAATGCGATGGTGGGCGCCCTGGGCGGCTTCATTTTCTAAGCTGCCCATCCGGCAGAGAACACGGATGGGGCATTGCGGTGGGTCCGCAACTTTTTCTAAGCTGCCCATCCGGCAGAGAACAGCGCGGAGCGCACCAGAGCGCCGACGCCCAATTTCTAAGCTGCCCATCCGGCAGAGAACCGCCGCACGTCCCAACCTGCTGACACGTAATCTTTCTAAGCTGCCCATCCGGCAGAGAACAGACGGTCTACATCTATGGCTACGACCGTGATTTTCTAAGCTGCCCATCCGGCAGAGAACGAGCTGTACCCGTACAAATCGCAAATCACCTTTTTCTAAGCTGCTCATCCGGCAGAGAACACTGTTCGGACCGCGGCACGTTGCTGGCATTTTTTCTAAGCTGCTCATCCGGCAGAGAACGAGATGTTCGCGGTTGAGCTTTTCAGGGCTTTTTTCTAAGCTGCTCATCCGGCAGAGAACTAGAGCCTTTCCCCCGCAAACCCGCGCCAGCGGGGGAAAGCATCGCTTTCCCCAATAAAAACCCTTTTCTCACACCCCGCGCCAAGCCCTTGATTTAACAGGCTTGGCGGTGGGGTGTGAAAAAAAGGGTCAGAACCACGGCACGGTGGCGTCGGGGCTGAGGCCGAAGGCGTTGAAGCGGCCGCCGTGGGTGGCCGGGGCTGGGCGCTGCTCGATGTGCAGCTGATAGCGCTGGCCGGTGCTGGCGCTGTTGAGGGTGAGGAAGGGCTGGGTCAGCCGGCGGGCGGCGCTGTCCGGGAAGCGCTGCGCGGCCTCTTCCGCGCTGATGCCCAGCCGCCGCACCAGCCGGCGGCGTTCCTTGTCCGGGTTGGTCTTGGCCTGCTTGCGCCGTACCTGCCAGGCTTCCGCCTGCGGCGGCACCGGCTGGATGGCGGCTAGCGCGATGTGGTCGCGCATGCCGCTGAGCCAGTCGCCGGCCATCAGCCGCTGCAAGGCGGCGTGGCCGCCGTGCAGGCGCAGGGTGTCGCCCAGCGCGGCGGCCGGGGCCGCGCGTGGGAAGCTGACACCGATGTCGTCGCGGCCTTGCTCGCTCAGCGCGCGGTGCAGCTTGGCGAACAGCGCGTTCATCAGCAGCGTGGGCGCAAACTCCGGGTCCGGACGCAGCCGGATGTCCAGGTAGTGGTCCATGGCTTACTCCGCCGCGCCGAACACGCCGCCGCGGATCAGCGTGGCCAGCACAAAGTGCTGGTCGTGCGGCGACGGGGATTGGTCTTTCAGCACCCAGTTGTCCAGCAGGGTGTAGAAGTCGGACTTGGCCTTGGGCTGGCGGCAGGCCTTGCCCAGCGTGGTGACCGAGCCGTAGGGCTCTACGGCGATGGGGCCGAGCTGTTCGGCTTCCGGGTGCCAGTCGTCAATGGTGCGGATGGCGTTGCCCAGCTTCTGCGAGTGGATGGCGGCGATTTTCAGCGCGCCTTGCTCGATGGCGTACAAGGTCTTGCTCTTGTCGCCGCGGCCGCGGTCCAGGATCAGTTCCTGCGACGGGAACACCTCCTGGCCGGCGCCCAACCGCGCAAAGGCGGTGATCTGCAACAGCAGATGGCGCTGGCCGGCCAGGCCGGCGGCGATGGCGGCGGCCAGCTGTTCCAGCGCGGCGGCCTGGCTGCCGGGGTCGAAGTGGCGCAGGGACAGCGCCAGCGCGTCGAACTGCCATTGCTGCGCCGGCTGGCCTTGTTCCAGCAGCGCCACCCGCACCTCCACCTGCTCCGCGCCCACGCGGTTGCGCCACAGGAAGCGGCCATTGGCCAGGTTGCAGGCGTAGCGGCGCGCCAGTTCGGCAAAGCCGTGGGCCTGCACATAGCTGGCCACGGTGGCGCGCAGCTTGGCCTGGTAGGCGCTGTCGTTGCAGGCGGACGGCGCGCCGACATTGCCCAGCACCCGCAGCGTGAAGCTGACTTTTAAAGTGTCCGCGTGGTGCGGCAGCGCGGCCACGTCCACGGTTTGCAGATTGGGGTTTTCAATCTGCGCGTCCAGCTTTGCCGGGTCCTGGTCCTTGGTTTTCAGACGGTTGGAAATGGTGCCGCGCACGGATTTTTCGATGACTCTGACCGGCTCCCAGCCGGCGTGCTGCTCGCGCTGTTGCCAGTCGCCGGCGTGGAACAGGGCGTCGGACGGGTCCAGCTTGCGTTCAAAGGCCAATACGGTAGCGGTTTTCAGCGGTGCGGTGCTCATGGGGCTTCCTTTCTAGTCTTCTATGTCCAAGGTGGCGGCGTAATCATTGCGGCAGCGGTACAAGCCGCTGGCGGTGTCGTCATCGGCGTACCACAGCAGTTGGTTGACATCGTGCAAGCGGTGCGGGCTGACCCATTCGCCCAGCGAATACAGGCTTTCCACAAAGCGGAACGGCGTATGCATGTCGCGGGCGTTGGCCACGCTGCCGGCCGGGTAGAGCGGGGACAGCGCGCCGTAACCCACCGGCATCGGCACCGTCCAGCCCTGGCTGTGGCCGCGTTGGCTGCGCCATTCCAGCGTGCGGCGCGGCTCGCCGCCGGCCGGGTCCGCTTGTTCCTGCCAGTGCGGCGCGTGGTTGATGCGGGACAGGTCCAGCCAGGCGTCGAAGGCGTCCGCCTGCGGCTGGCTGGCGCGCAGCGTGGCCAGATGGCTTTGCAGCAAGTCGTCGCGCGATACCAGCGCAAAGCCGGGCAGCAGGTTGCGCCGCAGTTGGCGGAATTCTTCGCGCCGCGTCGCTTCGTCCTCGTTCAAAGTCATCAGCAGCGGCGCGGGACGGCGGCGGCCGGGCAGCGGCGGCGTCACGCTGCCGCCGGCAATGCGCATGCCGTGCAGGGTGTCCGCCACTTGCCGCGCCAGTGCCGGCAGCTGCTCCCTGGGCGCGGCCAGCGCTTCGCCGGTGAGGCCGAACAGCAGGCTGATGTCCAGGTGGATGCGGCCTTCCTCCACGATGGCGGCGGTGCTGCCGTCCTTGTCCACCGGGTTGCGGCTGAGGTGGAAGCCCTGGGTGTAAGCGCCGCTGGTCTGCGCCTGGTAATGGTGGCAAACCACGCCCACCGCTTCGAACTGCAAATCCAGGCTGCCGGCCAGCTTGCGCTCCAGCGCCTGGGCCAGGCCGGTGAAGGCGGTGATGGCCGGAAAACCCCAAGTGAAGGGGCTGGAAATGGCGTTGGCGTTTTGCACCCGCAGCCGGGGCACGCTCAGCAGGCCGGTGATCACGGGCAGGGTGCTCATGCTTGCTCCTTGGCCATGGCCGCCAGCTGGCGGCGGGTTTGATCGTGCTGGGCCTGCCAGCCCAGGTCTCCGGCCAGCTCCCGCGCCCAGTGACGGAATTCCGCGTCGCCCATTTCCAGCGGGCTGGCGTCGAATTGCTGGTTCAGCCAGCGGCCGAATCGCTTGGCCACTTCCAGCGGCCAGTCCTCGCCGTGCCAGCGCGCGGCAAAGTCCGCGTCCGCATCGGCGCGCCAGGGGTCCAGCCACAGCTGCTGGTATTCCGGCAGCCGACAGCGCGCTTCCGCGCTCCAGCCGGGCGGCAGGCCTTCGTGCATTTCCTTGCCGAACAGCAGCAGTTCCTCCAGCAGCGCGTCGCTCAACTCGTCGCGGCGGTCGCGGGTGTCCATGATCTTGCGTGGCTGGCTTTCCAGAAAGGCGCGCAACTGGCGGACCAGCCGGCGCACATCGTTGCGGCGGCCAAAGCGCAGCAGCGCGTCTTCGGTATTGAGCGGCGGTTTCAGGCCCAGGCTCCGCCACTGCGGCGGCAGGGAAGCCAGCAGATAGTTATTGCCCTTGCGTTCGCTATTGAGCTGGGAAATATTCTGCGGCTTGGTGCCGCCCAGCTTCTGCACCGCCAGCTGCGGATAGTCGCAATAGCCGTGCGGATGATCGCGCTGTTCGCGGCGGGCCTGGCGCGCGGCCTTGGCGGCTTCGCCGAAGCGGTGTTCCTGGATGGTTTGATACAGCCGCTGCGCCAGCGCGCTGGGATAGAGCGGGGCCAGCAGGTGGTAGTCCTCGTCCTTGGCCGGCTCGTAACCCACCAGCCAATACACTTGTTTGGCGCGGCTGTGGCTGGCGGCGTCCGCGCCGGCGTCGGTCAGCGCGGCGAAGGCGGCGATCCAGGCTTGCGCCTGCTCGGTGTCGTCGCTGAGCGCGGCGGCCAGGTCGGCGTCCTGCGCCAAGGCCAGGGCCAGCAGGCTTTGGCCGTCGTGTTGTTGTTTCAGAAATTTGTACACATCCAGCGCGGCGGCGTTGCCCACCACGTCGTCGGCAAAATCCGCGCCCAGGCAGTGGCTGCCCACTTCGCGGCGCGCCGGCAGGGAGGAGGGCGGCGCGTACAGATTGCTGCCGCGGGCGTCCGGGTGAACGGCTTTAAGGGTGTGGGTGGCGGCTTGCAGCTGGCCGGCGCGGCGGGCGGCGTCCGCCAGCCAGGCGGCGGGTTGGTGCTGGGCCAGCAGCGCTTCGCGCTTGGCGTCGTCGTCGGGCGCAAGCTTGTCCAGCTTGTCGTCGCGCCGTTGCCGGATGAAGCCGGCCATCAAGGTGCGTAGTGCGGTGGCGCGGGGCGTGAGGGTAGGGGGCATGGCTGTCCTTGGATCACAAAGTCAGGAACAAACAGCAACGCGGCCCCGGCGCTATTAGGCTGCCGGGGCCTTGGCTCGGTGCTTCATTGCATGCGCATCCTCCTGTTTTGCAAGGGGTTGGGGTGGGAGACCGGTCTGCCAGGCGCACTCTCACAACATCACCATACGCCATTTTTTTATCCTAGTCTATTTCAGATTGACTTTAATAGTTGGTGCGCGGTGGTGGCTTATAAAATCGGCGGCCACTGTCGGCATAAGGCAGCTTAGAAATAGTCCATTTAGGATTGTCTTTTTATTCTCTGCCGGATAGGCAGCTCAGACTGGCCAGCGCGCAAGCGACTGGCCTTTTTTTACGTCCATTCGACTGGCATGCCGTCTGCCAGTGTGCCTGCGGCGGGATCGTATTGGAATGGACAGTGGGTGGGATTTACTTGATTTGAATCAGGCGGGGGAGGGTTGGTGTTTTTGGAGGAGGCATGCGGCTGGGGGATAGCCTGCAAGGGCGGCGGCTTTGCCGAGCGGGGCTGAGGCTGGAGATGGGATAGGCCTAATCAAACCAATATTGATAATCATTCCTATTTATAGTGTAAGATTGCTGCTCTCATTTGATCTGCCCACGCATCATACGCGCTGGCATGGAACCGCAACGGCACGCCTTCTTATGACTTTGACCGCTTCTCGCCTCCCCGTCAGCGCCGCGCAGCACGGCATCTGGATGGGGCAGCAACTCTCCCCGGACAACCCGAGTTACCTCACCGCCGAAGCCACCGAGCTGCGCGGCGCGCTGGACCTGGACGCCTTGCGCGACAGCGCCGCCGAGGTGCTGGCCAATTGCGCGGCGCTGAACATGCGCTTCGAGTTTGACGGCAGCCAGCTGTGGCAGCAGCCGGTGGCCGCGCAGGCGGAGATTCCCTGCCTGGACTTCAGCGCGGAGGCGGAGCCGGAAGCGGCGGCGCGGGCCTGGGTGGCCCAGACGCTGACGCGGCCATGCGATCCGGCGCGGGACGCGCTCTATCTGGGCGCGGTGCTGAAGCTGGGGTCGGAGCGGCACTGGTGGTATCTGCAAACCCACCATATCGCGCTGGACGGTTTCGCCTACGGCCTGCTGAGCCAGGCGCTGGCGGCGCGCTACAGCGCCCGCGTCAAACAGCAGGCTTTGCCGCCGCTGGCGGATTGGTCGCTGGACAAGATCGTCGCCGCCGATCACGACTACCAGGCCAGCGAGGCCTGCGCGCAGGACCGCGACTTCTGGCTACAGCGCCAGGGCCGGCAGCCGGCGGCCAGCACGCTGGCGCCCGCCGCCTTGCTGGCGGACGGCGTCAACAAGGCCGAGCAATGGCTGAGCCCGGCGCAGATCGCCACCTGGCAGGCTTCGGCCAAACAGCACGGCGTGGACTGGGGCGCCTGGCTGCTGGCGGCGGTGGGCGCTTGGCTGGCCAAGCGCAGCGGTCGCCGCGCGCTGACCCTGGGCCTGCCGGTGATGAACCGTCTGGGCACGCCGGCGCTGGCGGTGCCGTGCATGGCGATGAATATCGCGCCGCTGAGCCTGCGGCTGGACGAAGAGCTGGGCGCGGCGGAACTGAGCCGCCAGCTGGCGGACAGCCTGCGCGCGATCCGGCCGCATCAACGCTACCGCTACGAGCAGCTGCGCGGCGATTTGGCGCGCGTCGGCGGCCAGCAGCGCTTGTTCGGCGCGGTGGTGAACCTGATGCCTTTCGACCGCCGCGCGCCGTTCGCCGGCCTGGACAGCCGGGTGCTGCCGCTGGGCTCTGGCCCGGTGGAGGATGTGTCGATCAATTTCAGTCTGTTGAACACCGAGTGGCGGCTGTGCCTGGAGGCCAACCCCAACGCTTACCCGCAGGCGGAGCTGGACGGTTTGCGCGATGATTTGCTGGCCTGGCTGGACGCCTGGGCCGGCCGCGCGCCGGAAGCCGCGCTGAGCGAGCTGTTGCCGGAGCTGCCGCCGCTGAGCGTGCTGGACGGCCCGGCGCTGGAGCGCGCGCCGCGGGAGGTGCTGAGCCTGATCCGCGCCGCCGCCGCCGCGCGGCCGGACGCGACGGCGCTGGAGCAGGACGGCGAGCGCCTGTCCTACCGCGAGCTGTTGCAGCGCGTGCTGCAACTGGCCGGCCGTCTGCAAGCAGCCGGCCTGCAGGCGGAGGAGCGGGTGGCTATCGTGCTGCCGCGCAGCCCGGAAGCCATCGTCGCCATCCTGGCCACGCTGTGGGCCGGCGGTTGCTATGTGCCGCTGGACCCGCACGGCCCGCCCACGCGGCTGGCCATGGTGCTGGACGACGCGCAGCCGCGGCTGGCCGTCACCCTGAGCGCCTGGCGTCCGCTAGTGGGCGAGGTGCCGGCGCTATGCCTGGACCAGCCGCCGCAACAGGACGCGCTGGCCGCTGCGGACCCGGCGCCGGAAGCCGGCCAGGCCGCCTATGTGCTGTACACCTCCGGCTCCACCGGCAAGCCCAACGGCGTGCTGGTCAGCCACGGCGCGCTGGCCCAGTTTGTCAGCAGCGCCGGCCAGCTTTACCGCATCGGCGCGGACGAGCGCATTCTGCAATTCGCGCCGCTGCATTTCGACGCCAGCATCGAGGAAATCTTCCTGGCGCTGTGCCACGGCGGCACTCTGGTGCTGCGCACCGACGCGATGCTGGAATCGATGCCGGCCTTCGCCGCCGCGGTGGCGCGCCAGCGCATCAGCGTGCTGGACCTGCCCACCGCCTTCTGGCACGAGCTGGCCTTCGCCTTGCAGCCGGAACTGGCCGCGCAGCTGGCCAGCGTGCGGCTGACCATTATCGGCGGCGAAGCCGCGCTGCCGGAACGCGCCGGCCGCTGGCAGGCGTTGTTGCCGGGTAGCGTGCTGCTCAACAGCTATGGGCCCACCGAGGCCTCCATCATCGCCACCAGCGCCATCCTGTCCGGCCCCGGCGCGGTGTGGGACGGCGGCGACAGCGTGCCCATCGGCCTGCCGCGCCCGGGCGTGCGCGCCGCCATCGTGGACGAGCGCCTGCAGCCGGTGGCGCAGGGCGAGGACGGCGAGCTGTGCCTGCTGGGCGAGGCGCTGGCCATCGGCTACCTGGGCCGTGAAGAACTGACCGCGCGCCGCTTCGTCATGCTGGACGCCTTGCCCGGCGCGCCGCGCGCCTACCGCACCGGCGACCGCGCGCGCCTGAGCGACGGCCAGTTGCGCTTCCTGGGCCGGCTGGACCATGAAATGAAGATCAGCGGCCTGCGCATCGACCCAGCCGAAATCGAAAACGCGCTGCTGGCTTGCCCGGACGTGCGCGAAGCGGCGGTGGTGGGCCTGCCGCTGGCCGGCGGCGGTTATACGCTGGCCGCCTTCCTCAGCGGCGGCGAGACCGAGCCGGCGGCGCTGCGCTCGCGCCTGGCCGAGGTGCTGCCGGCGGCGGCGATCCCGGATGACTGGCGCTGGCTGGACAGCCTGCCGCGCAACGTCAACGGCAAGATAGACCGCAAGCAGCTGGCCGCCGGCATCGAAGCGCAAGCGCCGGCCGCCGCGGAGGACGCCAGCCCGCTGGAACGCCAGGTGATGGAGGTGTGGCAGCAGGTGCTGGGCGTGACCCCGCCCAGCCGCCACGCCAACTTCTTTGAACTGGGCGGCAAATCGCTGCAGGCCATTCAGGTGGCCAACCGGCTGGCGCAGCGCCTGAACCGCGAAGTGGCGGTGTCCGCGCTGTTCAGCCACAGCACGGTGGCGGCGCTGGCGCAGGCGCTGAGCGCGCCCGCCGCGCACCGGCCGCCGTCGGCCAGCGAGGGCCAGGAGTTCGCGCCGCTGCTGACCATCCAGCCCGGCGCGCTGCCGGCGCTGTTCTGCCTGCACCCGGCGGAAGGCTTGTCCTGGTGCTATCTGGGCCTGGCCAAGCACCTGCCCGGCGTGGCCATCTACGGCCTGCAGGCCACCGGCATCACCGGCGACAAGCCGGCCAGCTTCGACGCGATGGTGGCGGACTACGTGGCCCGCGTGCGCGAGGTCCAGCCGCAAGGGCCGTACCGGCTGCTGGGCTGGTCCCTGGGCGGCGGGCTGGCGCAGGCGATGGCGGCGCAGCTGCGCGCGGCCGGCGAAACCGTGGAACTGGCGGCGATGATGGACAGTTATCCGACCGCCAGCTGGCAGGGCCGGCCGCAGCCGACGCTGCACGACGCGCTGGTGACGGTACTGAGCGTCAACGGCGAGGTGGACGCCGACGAAAACGGCCAGCCGCTGGACAATGAGGCGATCTACCAGCGCCTGCTGCGTCCCGGCAGCCCGCTGGCGCCGCTGGGCCGCGCCGCGCTGGAGCGGCTGGGCGAGGCCTCGCTGCATGGCATGCAGTTGTTCCGCGACAGCCAAACCCCGCGCTACGACGGCGACTTGCTGCTGTTCCGCGCCGGCGTCCACCCGGAAGACGCGCCCAAGCCGGAAGATTGGCAGCCCTTCCTCGGCGGCAAGCTGGAATGCGTGGAGCTGGACTGCGACCACTTCGGCATGAGCGACCCGGAGCCGATGAGAAGGATAGGCGAGGAGTTGGCGCGGCGTTTGGCTTGAGCCGAGCCGGTTTTAGGAAAAACGCCGTTCACCTTGGGGGAGCGGCGTTTTTGATTTTTGAGCGTTTGTTGTTCTGTACGGATTGGTTTTCAGACGGCCTATCGCGCGGTGAATTCGCAATAGATGTTCCCAGCTTTAGCGAGGGGCACCACGGCGTTAAATAATATGGGCTTCATTCATCCGTGCCGGTTCAGCCGCAGGGCATAGCAGCCATGCGCGGGGAAACGCAGCATCGCGAAAGCGATATCTGGTCGCGCCTCCCAGCGCGCCAGTGCCGTCTCTACCTCATGTGTTGGCAGCAGCACGGCTTCCAGCATGGTCTGTTCGGTGTCGTAAGCGCGCAGCGCCACGTGGTCGCCGAGGTAGGGATTGCTGCCGACACGGCGCAGTATTGATGTCAGTTCGGGCGGGGGCTCTGGCTGTGGCCCTGCCGCCAGGAAAACCGGCCCATATTCGCGGTATGGCCCGACTTGGTGGAATGGGCTGTAGCTCGCTAGAATCAGTTCCTCTCCCGGGATGGCGCGACGCAGCGTGTCGCGGAAAGGTTCGCCGCCGGCGGCCGTCATCCGCCGCACGGCTTGGCCAAGCGCATCAATCCCTTTGTGTCGTGCCCGTTCGACGAAAGCCGGGTCTAGGGTTTCCAGTTGCCAAGCCATGCCGTTCTCCTTCGCATTATTGAAATGTCCGAAGTCTATGGCGGCATGACCCTGTGGGCGACCCGATTCTTGCTGCGCTCGCTTTCAGAAAATGGGGGTGAATAGCGAGTTGAGTTGCCTCGCTTTGGCTTTCTAAGCTGCCTATCCGGCAGTGAACGGCGTAAGGTGGCTTTCAAGATGGGCCTTACCTTTCTAAGCTGCCTATCCAGCAGTGAACGGGCTGGAAGGGGTGCGCAAGCTGCGTGGCGATTTCTAAGCTGCCTATCCGACAGTGAACGAGATGCTGACGCCTTACGCCATGCAAGTGGTTTTCTAAGCTGCCTATCCGGCAGTGAACAGCGAAGCGAGGTGATCACCGTCGGTGTTGATTTTCTAAGCTGCCTATCCGGCAGTGAACTTCTGGAGCGCCCTCCATCAGCAATGACGGTATTTCTAAGCTGCCTATCCGGCAGTGAACCGCCAGCTCGACAGCACCACCGCGGCAGTCGATTTCTAAGCTGCCTATCCGGCAGTGAACCCGTGCTCCCCACCGGGCGGCTTCTCTTTGGATTTCTAAGCTGCCTATCCGGCAGTGAACGACTCCTCGCCCCAGTTGCTGACATAGGTGTATTTCTAAGCTGCCTATCCGGCAGTGAACCGGCCGCTGATCATCGACGAGGCCGACTATGCTTTCTAAGCTGCCTATCCGGCAGTGAACAGGCCTCCGTCCGTCCCCCTGTTGACCAGTCCTTTCTAAGCTGCCTATCCGGCAGTGAACCAAGAAACCGGACAAAATAGCTTTCATGGGTATTTCTAAGTTGCCTATCCGGCAGTGAACGCTCAACCGCGAACATCTCGAACTACATGAGCTTTCTAAGCTGCCTATCCGGCAGTGAACAGCAGTTTAGACGGCGCCCTGGTGGTGTGTCTTTTCTAAGCTGCCTATCCGGCAGTGAACTTTTTGAGGAACGGAACTTCGCCGGGCTTCCATTTCTAAGCTGCCTATCCGGCAGTGAACCAGGTCAAAGAAACTTGCCCGGACAACCGGGATTTCTAAGCTGCCTATCCGGCAGTGAACCTTCAACGGCATGCGAAAGCCGTCGCTGTGTATTTCTAAGCTGCCTATCCGGCAGTGAACCGGCAGTGTCCGGGGCGCAAGAGGTGACACATTTTCTAAGCTGCCTATCCGGCAGTGAACGCCGTACTGCTGTTTCATTTCCTGATAGGGCATTTCTAAGCTGCCTATCCGGCAGTGAACTAGAGTCTACACCGCCCCCTCGCCTTATGGCGTAGGCATTGCAGCGATTTTTCCGGCTTTGACCCAAATTTTCAGTCACAGGCTAAGTGATTGTTTTTACAGGGTCAGAAGAGAGGTCTGGAAAAAAGGGTTGATCTTGCTGGCTGTCACGCCATTCATGCTAATGGCAAAATACGCTGTCGCGTTCCATCCCTAAGGTATCGCCATGTCCGATTTTTCCCCGTCCGATCTCAAGACCATTCTGCATTCCAAGCGCGCCAATCTTTATTACCTGCAGCACTGCCGGGTGCTGGTCAACGGCGGGCGGGTGGAGTACGTCACCGATGCCGGCAAGGCTTCGTTGTATTGGAATATCCCCATCGCCAATACCAGCTGCATTCTGCTGGGCACCGGCACTTCGGTGACGCAGGCGGCGATGCGGGAGCTGGCCAAGGCCGGGGTGATGGTGGGCTTTTGCGGCGGGGGCGGCACGCCCTTGTTCAGCGCCAACGAGCTGGAGCAGGAGGCGGCGTGGTTTGCGCCGCAAAGCGAGTACCGGCCCACGGAATATCTGCAGTACTGGGTGCGCTTCTGGTTTGACGACGCGCAGCGGCTGGCCGCCGCCAAGGATGTGCAGCTGGCGCGGCTGGGCTGTTTGCAGCGGCACTGGCTGGGCAGCCGCTCCTTGCGAGAAGCCGGTTTCGTGGTGGAAGAGGCCAGCCTGGAGGCGGCCTTGCAGGCCTCGCGCCAGGCGATTGCCCTGGCGCCGGACCACGCGCATTTGCTGACCGAGGAGGCGCGGCTGACCAAGCTGCTGTTCCGCCTGGCGGCGCAGGCCACCGGCTATGGCGATTTCAGCCGCGCCAAGCGCGGCGCTGGCACGGACCCGGCCAACGCGTTTCTGGACCACGGCAATTATCTGGCTTACGGCCTGGGCGCCACCGCGGCCTGGGTGCTGGGTTTGCCGCACGGCCTGGCGGTGTTGCACGGCAAGACCCGACGCGGTGGGCTGGTGTTCGACGCGGCGGACCTGGTCAAGGACGCGCTGATCCTGCCGCAGGCCTTTGTCTCCGCGATGCGCGGCGACGATGAGCAGACCTTCCGCCAGGCCTGCATCGAGGCGCTGACCCGCGGCGAGGCGCTGGATTTCATCATCGACACCTTGAAGGACATCGCCGAGCGGCGGGGGCGGACGGCATGAATATCCTGCTGATTTCACAATGCGACAAGAAGGCGCTGACGCGCAGCCGGCAGATTCTGGACCAGTTCGCCGAACGCCGTGGCGACCGCGTCTGGCAGACGCCGATCACCCAGGCCGGGCTGGACACGCTGCGGCGTTTGCTGCGCCAGAGCGCGCGCAAGAACACCGCGGTGGCCTGCCACTGGATACGCGGCCAGGACCATAGCGAGCTGTTGTGGATAGTGGGCGACGCCAGCCGCTTCAATGCCGACGGCGCCACGCCCACGCACAGCACCCGCCGCAATGTGCTGCGCAGCGCGGATGAGAACGATTGGCACAGCGGCGAGGATATCCAGCTGCTGGCCGGCCTGGCGGCCTTGCTGCACGATCTGGGCAAGGCCAGCCAGGCGTTTCAGCAACGGCTGCGCGGTGAGCGGACCGAGCGCAATCTCTACCGCCACGAGTGGGTGTCCTTGCGCTTGTTTCAGGCCTTTGTCGGCGACGACGACGACGCCGGCTGGCTGGCGCGCTTGCGGCAGCCGACGGAGCAGGACCATGCCAGCTGGTTGGAGCGCTTGCAGGCGGACGGCATGGGGGCGGCGTGCGAGCCGCCGTTCGCCCGTTTGCCGCCGCTGGCCGCCGCGGTGGGCTGGCTGGTGCTGACGCATCACCGGCTGCCGCTGATGCCGGACTTCGCGGAGGGGAAGCAGTGCCGCTTGGGCGGCAAGCTGCAGGGTTTTCAAAGCCGGATGTTGTTGAACATCCCCGCTCATATCGACGCGCGCTGGAATGAATGGCGAGATGTTGAGGCCGAGCCGGCGCAGCTGGCGCCGTACTGGCGCTTCCCACTGGGCCTGCCGGTGAGCACGCCGGCCTGGAGCCGCCGCGCCGCGCGGCTGGCGGACAAGCTGGCGGCGCGTTTGGCCACGCGAGGCGAGGCGCGCTGGCTGGACAATCTTTACGCGATGCACGTGGCGCGGCTGAGCCTGATGCTGGCGGACCATCATTTCTCCAGCCTGGATTACGCGCAGCTGCGGCACAAGCGCGGCCAGGCCGGCTATCCGCTGTGGGCCAACACCCATGGCGGGTCCGGCGATTTCAATCAGCCGCTGGACGAGCATTTGCTGGGCGTGGCTGAGCATAGCGCGCTGGTATGCCGCGCCTTGCCCGGTTTCGAGCGCGAGCTGCCGCGGCTGTTGCGGCGCAAGCGCTTGTTGCAGCGCAGCGCCGACGCGCGTTTCCGCTGGCAGGACCGCGCCGCGGATCTGGCCGCGGGAATGCGGGCGCGGGCAGCGGAGCAGGGTGCCTTCATCGTCAATATGGCGTCCACCGGCTGCGGCAAGACCTTGGGCAATGCGCGGATCATGTACGCCTTGGCGCACCCGGCGCTGGGCCTGCGTTGCGCGTTCGCCTTGGGCCTGCGCGCGCTGACGCTGCAAACCGGCCGCGTCTTTCGTGAGCGGCTGCGCCTGAACGACGAGGATCTGGCCGTCTGCGTGGGCGGCAGCGCCAACACCCAGCTGTTTGAACACTATCAGCGGCAGGCGGAGGCCAGCGGTTCGGCCTCGCGCCAGGCCTTGTGGGACGAGGGCGGCGAGGTGCGGTACGAGGCCGGCGGCGAGCACCCGCTGCTGTCGCGCGCGTTGCGCGATCCGCAAACAGCCAAACTGCTGCAGGCGCCGCTGCTGGTCTGCACCATAGACCACCTGACGCCGGCGACGGAAAGCCTGCGCGGCGGGCGGCAGATCGCGCCCATGCTGCGGCTGATGAGCGGAGACCTGGTGCTGGACGAACCGGACGATTTCGATCTGGCGGATTTGCCGGCGCTGACTCGGCTGGCGCATTGGGCCGGCCTGCTGGGCAGCCGGCTGCTGTTGTCGTCCGCCACCTTGCCGCCGGTGCTGATTGAAGGTTTGTTCGAGGCGTATCTGGCCGGCCGTCGGCAGTTTCAGGCCAATCGCGGCCAGCCGGGGCGGCCGCTGGCGGTGTGCTGCGCCTGGGTGGATGAACAGGACCGGGCCCAGGAAGACTGCGCCGATGTCGACGCTTTCCGCCGGCGGCAACGGCAGTTCGCCGGCCGGCGCGCCGATTGGCTGGCCACGCAGCCGGCGCGGCGCCATGCCGAGCTGCTGCCGTTGAGCTTTGGCCAGGGGCAGGCGCCGGCGTTGCGCCGCGAGTTCGCCGCCCAGTTGCAGCCGGCCATAGAGCGCTTGCACCGGCTCAATCAGCAGCGGGACCCGATCAGCGGCCAGGCGGTCAGCTTCGGCCTGGTGCGCATGGCCAATATCCAGCCCTTGTTCGAGGTGGCGCTGGCCTTGTACGCGCTGCCGTGGCCGGCGCACTGGCAGCTGCATTTATGCGTCTACCACTCGCAATACCCTTTGCTGTTGCGTTCCGCCATCGAGCGCCAGCTGGACCAGGCGCTGAACCGCGAGAAAGCGGAAGCGGTGTTCACGCTGCCGGCCATCCGTCGCGAGCTGGACGCGGAGCCGGAACGCGAGCATGTGTTCGTCGTGTTGGGTTCGCCGGTGACCGAGGTGGGGCGGGATCACGATTACGATTGGGCGATTGTCGAGCCCTCGTCGATGCGTTCGCTGATCCAGCTGGCCGGCCGGCTGCGCCGCCACCGCCCGGATCCCTGGGACAAGGTGAACGTACTGATTTGCGAGCGCAATCTGCGCAGCGTGGAACAGCCGGATCAGCCGTCCTTCCGCTGGCCGGGTTTCGAGGACGAGGCCTTTCCCTTGGACAGCCATCTGCTGAGCGAACTGCTGGAGGAGGACGAGTACCGGCATCTGGACGCGCGGCCGCGCATCGTGCAACCGGAGTCGTTGCAGGCGAAGCGGCGCTTGTCGCACCTGGAGCATGCGCGGCTGGCGCAGCTGATGTTGCCGGCTGGCCAGGTCAGAGCCGCCAGCAGCCGGCCTGGGCGAGAGGGCCAGGCCATCGCGCCGCTGGGCGCGTATAGCTGCTGGCAGCAGCCGCAGGCGCTGCTCAGCGGGGTGCTGGCGCAGCAGCAGCCTTTCCGCGCCGGCGGGGAGCCGGAGCTGGACTTGCTGTTGTTGCCCACCGAGGACGGGGACGATTACGCGCTACATTGGGTGAAGGATAAGCCTTGGCCGGAACCACCGGGCTTTATTCCTGTGGATGAGAATAAGAACCAGCGGGTGCCGGAGGCGGCGTTGTCGCAGCCGAATATCCGGCCCTGGGGCGTCAGCGAATATCCGGCGGCCTTGGCCGAACTGGCGGCGGAGTTGGGCATGGAGCTGGAGGCCTGCGCGCGGCGTTTTGGCGGGCTGAGCTTGCCGCAATCGGACAATGGCTGGCGCTTCCATCCGGCGCTGGGGTTTTGCAAGGCTTGAAGCCGGGCTAGCAAATGAAAACGGCCGAGGCGGCGGCGTGGATATCGCTGCGCTCCAGCCACCCTAGTAGTGACGGGCAGCCGGGCGTAGGGTGGGTGGAGTCGTAGGCGATACCCACCGGCAGGTCTTGGAGTCTGTTTACGATCTCGCGAGCCAAGGCGTTGCGGCTGAGGCCGCTGCGGCACCCGCCGCGCCGCATCTTGCGACGCGCAGCAGGTGATAAAGCGGTTCTCAGCGCAAACCGCTATGCAACCCATCCACCAGCACATGCGGCACGCCCTGCGAACAGCGTTCCACCCGGCCGCTGACGCCGTAGACGCGGCGCAGGCTTTGGCTGTCTATCACCTCGTCCGGCGCGCCGTTGGCTTGCAAAGCGCCGTCCTTCAGCATCAGCACCCGGTCGCAGTGGCGCAGCGCCACGTTGAGGTCGTGCAGCACGATGACGGTGACCATGCCGCGGCGGCGGGTTTCGCGGCGCAGCAGGTCCATCACGTGGAACTGGTAGTTGAGGTCCAGCGCCGACAGCGGCTCGTCCAGCAGCAGCACCGCCGGTTCGCGGATCAGCGCCTGGGCGATGCCCACCAGCTGGCGTTGGCCGCCGGACAGCTGGTCCAGGTAGCGCAGCGCCAGTTGCTCGATGCCCAGCGATTGCAGCAGCGCGAACACTTGCTGGTCGTCATGGCGGCGCGACAGGCCGGCGGCGGTGGCCTGGCCGGCCACCATCAGCGATTCGAACACCGACAGATGCACGCTGGGCGGCAGGGTTTGCGGCAGATAGGCCACTTCGCCGCGCTGACGGCTGAGCGCGCGCTGGTCCAGGCGGACGTCGCCACTGCTGTGCTGCAGGCCGGCCAGGGAGCGCAGCAAGGTGGACTTGCCGCTGCCGTTGGGGCCCAGCAAGGCCGTGATGTCGCCCGCCCGCAGACAGGGCACGTCCAGCGCGCGTATCACCTGGCGCTTGCCGTAGCTGACCGAGAGTTGGTGGATGGACAGGGCGGAGCTCATTGGCGGCCTCCGTTGCGCAGCACGATGGCGATGAAGAAGGGGATGCCCACCAGCGAGGTGACGATGCCTACCGGCACGATGACGCCGGGCACCAGGTTCTTGGTCACCACCGAGGCCATGGACAGGATGGCGGCGCCGGTCAGCGCGCTCACCGGCAGGTAGAAACGGTGATCCTCGCCCACCAGCCGGCGCGCGATATGCGGCGCGATCAGGCCGATGAAGCCTATGGTGCCGACGAAGGCCACCGCCAGCGCGGTGAGCAGGCTAGCGCGCAGAAGCGAGCTGAGGCGCAGCCGGCGCACATTGATGCCGAAGCTGGCGGCGCGGTCCTCGCCCAGCCGCAGCGCGGTCAGCCGCCAGGACTGGCTCAGCGACCAGGGCAGGATCAGCGCGAAGGCGCCGAACAGTAATGCGATCTTGGGCCAGTCCGCGCGCGACAGGCTGCCCATCAGCCAGAACACCAGGTCTTGCAGCGAGTCCGCGGTGGAGACGAATTGCAGCAGCGACACCAGGGCGTTGAAGCTGAAGAACAGCGCGATGCCGAACAACACCACGCCGCTGGTGGGCATATTGCTCCAGCGCGCCACCACGTCCAGCAGCAGCGCGGAGCCGAGCGCGAACACGAAGGCGTTGACCGGCAGCATCCATGGGCCGGGTACGCCGGGGATGCTGACGTCCAGCAGAATGGCCAGCGCCGCGCCGAAGGCGGCCGCCGGCTGCAGGCCCAGGGTGAACGGGTCCGCCAGCGGGTTGTGCAGCACGGTCTGCATCTCGGCGCCGGCCAGGCCCAGCGCCAGGCCGGCGGCGATGGCGATTAGCGCGTAGGGCAGGCGGATCTGCCAGACGATGACTTCGGTGGCCGGGTCGGCGGCGGCCGGGTGCCACAGCGTCTGCCAGAATTCTGCCAGCGGCATGCCGCTGGCGCCGGTGGTGACGTCCAGCGTCAGCGAGACGGCGAGCAGGCTCAGCAGCACGGCCACCAGCAGCAGCCGGCGCAGCAGGGTGCGGCGATAGTCCGCCGCCACCGCGGCGGCGGAAAGCGTCATGGTCTCGCTGCTCATTTAACGCCCTTGACCCAGTAAGTGCCTTGCGGCTCTATGGCCAGGAAGTCGCGGTGCAGCTGTTTCCAGCTGGCGTCCGGGTCCAGCTTGGCGAAGCGCGCCGGCTGCAGCTCCTTGGCGAAGGCTTCCAGCAGCACGATGTGGTAAGGCGTGTTGTAGAAGTGGTGCCAGGCGCCGAAGGTGCGGCCTTCGCGCACCGCGCGCAGCGCGCCCACCGGGCTGCGCGCGGCGGTGCGTTTGAGCGAGGCCTGCGCCTGCGCCGCGCTGATGTTGGCGCCGAACTGGATGCCGGTCTTGTCGGCGGCGTCCGCGGTGCCGGTGCCGATGTACAGGTCCGGGTTACTGGCCAGCACATGCTCCATATTCACTTCGCCCACCGCGCCGGGGATCAGCTTGTCGGCGATATTGACGCCGCCGGCGGCGTCCACCAGCTCGCCCAGGCTGCCGCGGCCGGCGCTGGTGACGTTGCTGAAGGCGCCGGCGCGCAGGTCCAGGAAGGCCTTGGGTTTTTGCTGCGCCGGGATGGCGGCGACGACTTTGCGGATGGCGTCCATCTTGCCCTGGTAGAAGCGGATGAAGCGTTCGGCCTCGGCTTCGCGCTGCAGCGCCTTGCCCATGATGCGCAGGCTGGGCACGGTGTGCTCCAGCGGCGCGTTGCGGAAATCGACGAACACGACCGGCACCTTGGCCGCCTGCAGCTGCTGCACGATGGGGTTGTTCAGGCCCGGGCCGTGGCCGGAGATGCTGAACACGGCGATGTCGGGACGCAGGGTCAATACTTTTTCGGCGCTGACCGAGTTCTCGCTGGTCTTGCCGATCAAGGGTATCTGGTCAATGGCTGGGAAGCGCTGCTTGTACTGGGCGTAGGTCTGCGGGTCCAGCTGGCGGAAATCGCCCTGCCAGCCGGCGATGCGGGCGATGGGCTGCTTGCCTTCCAGCAAGGCCAGCGCGTAGAACAGCCGGCCTTCGCCCAGCAGGATGCGGTTGACCTTGGCCGGCACTTCCACTTTGCGGCCGGCGATGTCGGTGACGGTGGCGGCTTGGGCCGCCAGCGTGGCCGCGGCCAGCGCGCCGGCCAGCAGCAGACGGGAGAACAGTGTTTTCATTGTGATTCCTTGAGCGATACGGCTTCGCTGTCAAAGCCCGCCGCAGCGGTGCGGCGACAGGCTTTGGCAGCGGAGCGGGTCATCATACAGAAACGGGAGCGGCCAGGCAGGCCCGGCGCGCTCGGAAAACGCCGCAGGGCTGGGATTCTTACTCGGCCTTGGCCCAGTCCAGCTTCAAGTCCGGCGTCTTGGCCATCAGGCCCAGATGCTCGTCCATGATGAATTCGATCTTGGCCAGCTTGTCGGCGGCGTCGGCGGCACAGATCATGTCCAGGGTGTCGTCCTGGCGCTGGATCCGGCATTCGCCGATGGGGAAGTGCACATGGGCCTGGTGGCTGTCGAACTCCACCGGCACTTTCAGCGCGTAGTGCTTGCACAGCTTGTACAGCACCTTGTCGGCATTGGGTGTGGTCAATTGGGCGCGGCTGCTCAACATCATCAATTCTCCAATCGTAAAAACGGGAACAGGCAGTTGGCGAATCCGGCGGATTCGGCAACTGCCGTGCGGTGTTTCCGGCCCGTCGGGAGACGGGCCGTCAGGGTGCGGCTTAGAACTTGCCGGTCAAGGTCAGCCAATAGCGGCGGCCCTCGTCGACCATCCAGTTGCCATCAAGACCGCCGTCGCGACCGCGGTCGTCGATCGCGACGGTGCGATCGGCCAGGTTGTACACGGCGAAGTTGACGTCAAAGCTCTTGTTCAGTTTGTAGCTGCCGCCAAAGTCCCAGGTGCTGGAACCGCCTCGGCTACGGGCCACATTGGCGCCGTTGCGGAAGCCGGTGTAGTACTGCTTGCCTTCAAAGTTCAGGCGAGTGTACAGGTCCAGTTTTTCCATCGGCGCCCAGGCCAGCTTCACATTGCCGGCGTGTTCCGGCGTCTTGTCCAGCGGCATGCCGTTCAGCGACTGGCCAAGATAGCTGGTTTCCTTGCCGCCTTCGCGTTTGGACTTGGTGTAGGTGTAGTTGCCGGACAGCGTCCACTTCGGCATGAAGGCCCAGCTGCTGGACAGTTCCAGACCGCGAATGTTGACAGAGTCCACATTGTCGTAAATGTAGATACGAACCGGGTCTGTTCCTGGCGCGTACTGGTTGGAGAACTTGTCAGTGCCGTAGCTGACCACCTTGTTCTTGAAGTCGTTGTTGAACAGGGTGGCGTTGGCGCTCAGGCCTCTTTCATTGTCGAAGTGCAGGCCGATTTCGTAGGAAGTGCTTTCCTCCGGCTTCAACTGGGAGTTGCCGCATAGGATGCCAGGACCATTCTGTGCTCCCGTGCGCATGCAATAACCGTCAGTGCTTTGGCGGATAGTTGGCGCCTTGAAACCTTTGCCGATACCGCCCTTCAGCGTCCACTGCGAGTTCAGGTGCTCAACCAGATAAACGCGCGGGGTGAAGTGGGTGCCGAACAAGCTGTGATGGTCGACGCGCCCGCCTGCGGTGATGGTCAGGCTGTCGGTGGCTTCGAAGCTGTCCTCGGCAAACAATGCCCAGGTATTGACGGTGACCTTGTCCGGATTGGCCGGGCCGACGAAGCCCGAAATGGCTTCTTGGGCACGCATGCCGGAGCCGACTTGCTGGCCGACTTGAGTACCGATTTTCACGGTGTGGCGATCCAGCAGGAAGGTCAGTTGGCCGTCCAGCGTGGTGTTGGTCAGTTTCAGGCCTTTGCCGTCATCTACATTGTTGATCGAGTGGCTGGGCTTATCGATTTCCTGATACAGGGAGACATTGGAGCGTACATTGCCGTACTTGCCGTTATGGCTCAGGCTCCAGTGGTCGCGTACGTCAAAGTAGTCATCCTTAGTATTGGGAACGAGCTTGCCGTTCCGATTTTTCACTTGGGCTGCGACGCTTTTGCCTGGCGTAGTGGTTTTGCGCAACTCGTTATGGCCAGCCTCGAAGGTGATCTCGTGGTCCTGGTTCGGGGTGAAGCTGAGCTTGGCGTTGATGTCGGCCACGTGGCTGGCGACTTTGCCACCGTCGCCACTGTTGGAGTAGAAGATATTGTCTTCGGCCTGATTATTCATTGCGCCGTAGACTTGCAGCGACAGCAGGTCTTTCATCAGCGGGCCGCCCAGCCAGAAGCTGCTCTGGCCGGTATTGCCTTCGTTCGAATGTTCGGCGATGGTGCCGCCCAGGGTCATCGAACCATGCCATTCCTTGGGCGCTTTGCGGGTGATGATGTTGACCACGCCGCCCATCGCATCGGAGCCGTACAGCGAGGACATCGGGCCGCGCACCACTTCGATGCGCTCAATCGCTTCCATCGGCGGGATCTGGTACTGCTGGAAACCGCCGGTGCCGCGGCTGCGGGTTTCGCGGGTGTTTTGACGGCGGCCATCAACCAGAATCAGCGAGTATTCGCCGGGCATGCCGCGGATAGCGATGTCCTTGTCGCCGGGGCCGGAACCGTTGATGCTGACGCCTTCCAGATCGGTTAGCGCATCGGTCAGATTGGTGAACGGCTTTTTCGCCAGATCTTCACGGGTGATCACCGAGATGCTGGCCGGAGCCTGTTTGATCTTCTGCTCGTAACCGGAAGCGGTCACCACCACCGAGGGCAGGGTGGCTTCGGCTTCCGCCGCATGGGCGGCGGGCAGGTAGAGGGCGGAAACCGCCGCGGACAACAGGGCAAGGCGCACGCCGTGGCGGGCGGCGGAGTCAAAGGTTTTCATTATGGTGGATACCTGGAAATCATCACATGAACGAAGCCCATTTGATCCGCGTCCCGGCATGGCCGGCGCTGTATGCATGCCGTTGGCGTTTAGTTTGCGCAAGGAATGTCAAATGGGACCACAAGTATCCCACTGAATTGATGAGAACGCAAATGCGAATCGTTATTGATTGGATTGGGATTTTAGCTTGCGCAGGCTGCCGAGCATAGAACATGATCTGGCTCAAACTTTTGAACGGGCCGCAAACAATCTGCAAAACCTTGGGAACCAAGGCTGTAGCGATGGGTCACAGGCCTGTTCTTCTCCACGCGGCGAGCTTGCCTCATGCCCCTTCGTCTGCCCTTGCTGCTGTTGCTAACTTGTCTGCTGCTGTTGCCGCAGGCGGGTTGGAGCATGGGCGGGCGCGTGGCCGCCAGCGCGCCCTGCGTCTGGATGGCCGACGACGGCGCGGCTTGCCACACCCAGCCGTCCAGCGCGGCCCAGGCCGCGGCCTGCTGCCAGTTGCCGGCCGCTCCGTGGCCGGCGGCGCCCTGTCTGCCCTTGCAGGCGATCCGCCCGGTTTTGCATGCCAAGGCCGAAACGGTGTGGTCCGGTTTCATCCCCGCGCCGCCGGAGCGCCCTCCCCAATCTTTTGAATGAGCCGTTTTTTTGCGTCAGCCGCGTGTTTGCGGGCTATGGCGCTTTTTCATTCAAACAGCATTGGAATTCACGTCATGAATAAACGTTTGTACTGGGCCGCCGCCGCGCTGGCCGTTTCCCTGCTTTCTCCGCTTGCCGCCGCCGCCGACGGCGTGATGCACAAGGACCCGTATTGCGGTTGCTGCACCGCCTGGGCCGAGCATATGCAGAAAAACGGCGTGGCGATGCAAAGCCGCAACGAGGCCGACATGTCCGCGCTCAAGGCCCGCTTGAAGGTGCCGGCGGATCTGCGTTCCTGCCACACCGCCGAGATCGGCGGCTATGTGTTCGAGGGCCATGTGCCGGCGGACCTGGTGAAGAAGGTGCTGAAGGACAAGCCCAAGATCGTCGGCCTGGCGGTGCCGGGCATGCCTATGGGCAGCCCGGGCATGGAGGGGCCGAGCAAGCAGCCTTATCAGGTGCTGAGCTTTGACGAGCAGGGGAGGCGCAGCGTCTACGCCACGCGCTGAAGGTCAGCTTAGACCCGCTAACAAAACCCCTGATCCTGCGTTGCGCCGACTTGTCGTACTACTGGTACTGCCTGCGTCGGCGCGCCTTGGCTCAGGTACGCTGCTCGGTTTTGTTAGCGGCTCTTAGAACCTGTTTACGATCTGCTGCGCGTCGTGAAGCCCTGCACGGTGAGTACCAGCTCAAAATGCTCATGTACCGCTCGTACATTCCGCTTTTTCGCTCGTTTTCGCCTTGTCTCGCCTTAGCTCGCGAGATCGTAAACACGCTCTTAGGGTTTGAGTGAGCGACGGGCGGTCCGGCATGCCGGACCGCCCGTTTTACGTCAGCGCATCGCGAAGGCTTCGTGGTGGAAGACCGGCGCCTGGGCGCCGCGTTGCCGCAGGCCGCGTTGCAAAGCCGCGCCCAGACCCTGCGGGCCGCAGAACCAGACCTCGTCCACCTCCGGCAGCATGTCGGCGCTCAGCAGCGCGCCGGCCTCGCTCTCGATCAGATGCAGCCGCACGCCGCGCTGACGACAGGCTTGTCGCACTTCTTCCAGCCGCGCGGCGTCGCCGCGGCTGCGCACGCAGTAGTAGAAGTCCACGTCCTGTTGCCCTTCAGCCAGTTCCCGGCTTTGCAGCCAGGCCAGGAAGGGAGTGACGCCGATGCCGCCGGCCACCCAGGCCTGACGCGCGCCGACGCGCGGCTGGAAGCAGCCGTAAGGGCCTTCCACGGTGACGGCCTGGCCGATCTCGAGTTCGTCCGGCAGGCGGCGGGTGTAATCGCCCAGCGCCTTGATGATGAAGCGCAGCCGGCCGTCGTCGTGGTCGGCGCTGGCGATGGTGAAGGGATGAGCGCCTTCGGCGGCGGAGAAGCGGACCAGGGCAAATTGTCCGGCGCGGTGGCCGGGCCAGCCGTCCATCTGGCAGATCACTTCCAGCTGTCCGGCGGGCAGCGCTTCGACGCTTTGCACCCGGCCGGCGTATTGCCGCTGCTTGCCGATGCGGCCGGCCAGCGAATACAGCGCGCAGCCGGAGCCGGTCAGCATCAGCGCGGCCAGCAGCCAGCCCACCGGCTGAGCCCACATCTCGGTTGGCATCAGGATCAGGCCGTGGAAGACCCCCATCAGGTAGAGCGGGCCGAACAATTTGTGCAGCTTGCGCCAAAAGCGGTAGGGAACGGCGCGCAGCAGCGCAAGGATCACCATGGCCAGCACCGCCCAGGCCGCCCATTCGCCCACGTCCTTGGCCAGCGATGTCAGCGGGTTTTTGCCGCCGCCGCTCTTGACGCGCGGAGCGACCCAGGCCATCGCCAGCATCAGCTTGGGCGAAAGCTTGATCAGCCAGTGAGTGGCCAGCAGCAGGCCGGCGGCGATGCCCAGGCGCTTGTGCAGCGCGTACAAACGGTCCAGGCCGCCCAGCAGCGGTTCCAGCCGGCGCGGGCGCGCCGCCAGCAGCATGGCGGCGCTCATCACGGTCATCAACAGCACGCCGCTGAGCATCACCAGTTCGCGCCGCCATTCCCAGTAGCTGGCGGGCAGGCCGTTTTGCCACAGGCTGGCGGCGACGTACAAGGCGCCGCTGATGAGCAGCAGCAGGCTGAGCAGGGGAAGGTTGCGCTTCATCGCCATATCCTTTCTTTTGGTAGGGGATTAAGGCGATTGGAACATCGCAAACTTAAGCGCAGCTTAAATGCGCCGTGGGGAGCGGCTCAGCGTGGCATTGTTCCGGGCGCTTGACTGGGCGATGCATCTGACGGTGTTCCGCCGCCAAGCGCCTTGTACAGCGCGATCAGGTCGGCGGACAGCGTTTGCCGCGCCGCCAGCCTTTGCTCGCGCAGCGCGGCGAGCTGCAGTTGCGCTTCCAGCGCGTGGCTTTGCGCGGCCTCGCCGACGGCGACGCGCTGGCGGGCGAAGCCGAGCTGGCGTTGCAGCGCGGTTTCGCCGTCGCTCAGCCGCGCCTCCTGGACGCGGCCGGCCTGGCTGCGCGACAAGGCGGTTTCCACGTCGGCCAGCGCTTGCAGTACGGCTTTGCGGTATTGCGCCAAGGCGGCGTCGTAGCCGGCCTCGCGCGCCCGGACTTGCGCCTGCAGCCGGCCGCCGGCGAACAGCGGCAAGCTTAGTTGCGGACCCAGGCTCCAGTAGCGGCTGGCCTGGGCGGCGAAGTCGCCGGGGCGGACGCTGTCCCAGCCGCCGCTGGCCAGCAGGCTGAAGCGCGGGTATTGCTCGGCGGTGGCCACGCCGATGTCGGCGCTGGCGGCGGCCAGCTGTCGTTCCGCGGCGCGCAGGTCCGGCCGGCGCAGCAGCAGCTCCGACGGCAGACCGGCGGCGGGCGTCGGCGGCAGGCGGGGTTCCGGCGCGACGCCGTCCAGCTGCGCGCGCAGAGTGGCCGCCGGCAACGCGGTCAGCGGGCTTAGCGCGGCGAGCGCGGTCTGGCGGGCGGCGAGCAACGGTTGCAGTTGGGCGTCGGCGCGCAAGCGTTCGGCCTCGGCCTGCTCCAGCTCGCCGGCGCCGGCCAGGCCGGCCTGGACTTGCAGCCGGGTCAGCCGCGCCAGCTCCGCGCGCCAGCCGGCCTGGGCTGCGGCGTTGTCGGCGCGCAGGCTCCAGTAGCGGTAGTCCAGCGTCAGCCGCGCGGTTTCGGCGGCCACGCGCAGCGCGGCGTCGGCGGCTTGCTCGCGGCTGGCGTCCAGCCGGGCGCGGCCGGCTTCCACGCCGCGGGCGGTGTGGCCGAACAGGTCGATTTCCCAACTGGCGTCAAAGCCGGCGCGGTAATCGGTGAACAGGGTCTGCGGGTTGGCGAACGGAATATTGGCCAGCGCCTCGCCGCGCCGGCTCAGCTGGTCGCGACTGACTCGGCCGGCGGCGTTGAGCTGCGGCCATTGCGCGCCCGCGTTCATCTCCAGCGCGGCGCGCGCCTGGCGGATATTGGCGTCGGCGCTGACCAGGTCCGGACTGTGGCGCAGCGCGGCGCCGACCAGCCGGTTCAGCGCCGGGTCCTGGAAGGCCTGCCACCAGCCGGCGGCTTCCGGCTCGGCCTCAGCCGTGGCGGCGGGCAGCAGTTGCGCCGGCGTCGGCGGCTGGTAGTCGGGGCCGACGGCGCAGCCGGCGAGCAGGACGAGGGACAGCGAGACGGCAAGGCGGGATGGGGTCATTGTCCGCTCCGGTGACGGAAGATCAGGTAGGCGAGGCTCAGGGTGGCGGCGGCGATCAACAGCAGCGGCCACAGATGAGGCCAGGCCTCCGCCGCGCCGTAGCCTTTGAGGAACAGGCCCTTGACCACGACGATGAAATGGCTGAGGGGGTCCGCGGCGCTGAGCGCGCGCAGCGGCCAGGGCATGTTTTCCACCGGCGCCATATAGCCGGACAGGATGATCGCCGGGGCCATGAAGCCGAACACGCCGAGGAAGGCCTGTTGCTGGTTGGCGCAGACCGAGGAAATCAACAGGCCGCAGCCGGACAGGGCCAGGCCGTAGCACAGCATGGCGAGGTAGAGCAGGGCGATGCCGCCGCCGAAGGGCACTTGGTAGAGCCACACCGCGGCGGCGGAGATGACGCTGCCTTGCAGCGCCGCCACCAGCATGCCGGGCACGGCCTTGCCGGCCATGATGTAGCCCGGGGTCAGCGGGGTGACCAGCAATTGGTCGAAAGTGCCTTCCTCGCGTTCGCGCGCCAGGGACAGCGCGGTGACTATCAGACAGCCTATGGTGGTGATGATGGCTACCAGGCTGGGCAGCACGAACCAGCGGTATTCCAGATTGGGGTTGTACAGATGGCGGAGCTGCAGCTGGGCCGGCGGCGGCGCGGGGCTGAGTTCGCGCGCGTATTGGGCGACGATTTGCTGGGCGTAGCCGAAGGCGATCTGCGCGCTGTTGGAGCGGCGGCCGTCGATGACGGCCTGCAGCCGCGGCGTTTCGCCCTGGGCCAGCCGCCGTGAGAAATCCGGCGGAATGCGGATGGCCAGCAGCGCTTGCTGACGGTCGATGACCTCGCGCAGCCGGGCTTCGCTATGGATGTTGAGCAGATGCGGAAAAGCCTGGGCCGCGGCCAGGCGCTGGGACAGTTCGACGGAGGCCGCGCCGCCGTCCTGGTTGTAGATGGCCAGCGTGCTGTTCTTGACCTCCAGCGTGGCGGCGAAGGGAAACAGCAGCAGTTGCAGCAGCACCGGCATGATCAGCAGCCGGCGGCTTTGCGGGCTGGACAGCAGGGCCCGCAGTTCTTTGTGGATCAGGGTCAGCAGCGCGCGCCACATGATGTGTCCTCCTAGCTCGCGTCCAGCCGGCGGCGGAATTTGAGCGCGGTCAGTCCCAGCCAGAAGCAGGCGGACAGCAGCAGCCAGCCGGTGTTGAGCAGCAGCACCGGCCAGATGTCGCCGGCCTGGAACAGGGTTTGCAGCGCGCTGACGAAGTAGCGCGCCGGCACCAGATAGGTGGCGGCTTGCACCGGCGGCGGCATGCTGTTGATTTCGAAAACGAAGCCAGACAGCATGGTGGCCGGCAGGAAGGCGGCGGTAAGCGCGCCCTGGGCGGCGACGAACTGATTGCGGGTGACGGTGGAGAGCAGCAGGCCCAGGCCGAGCGCGCTGCCGAGGAACAGGCTGCTGACGACGAACAGCAGCCACCAGGAGCCGCGCAGCGGCACGTTCATCAGCAAGGTGGCCGCCAGCACGCAGACCAGCATCGCGGCCATGCCCAGCAGGTAGTAGGGCAGAATTTTGGACAAGAGCAGTTCGGCGCGGGTCACCGGGGTGGACAGCAGCGCCTCCATGGTGCCGCGCTCCCATTCGCGCGCGACCACCAGCGAGGTCAGCAGCGCGCCGATGATGGTCATGATCACCGAGATTGAGCCGGGCACCAGGTAGTTGCGGCTGACGGTGTCGGGGTTGAACCAGTAGCGCGGCTCCAGTTGCAGCTGGGCCGGCGGCTGCTGGCCGCGGTCCTGCGCGCGCTGGGTCAGCCAGACTTGCCAGGCCCCTTGCAGATAGCTGGCCAGGAAGTTGGCGGTATTGGGCTCGGCGCCGTCGGTCAGCAGCTGCGCCGCGGCCGCGCCGCGTCCCTGCGCGGTCTTGGCGGAAAAATCGGCGGGAATCACCACCATGCCGCGCACTTCGCCGGCGGCCAGCCGCGCGCGCATGTCGGCGCGGTCATGGCCGGGGCGGACCTCCAGATAGGGCGAGCCGGCCAGCGCGGCGGCGAAGCGGTGGGCCTCGGCGCCGTTGTCCTCCAGCACCACGCCGATGCGCACCTTGTTGGCGTCCAGATTGATGCCGTAGCCGAAGATGAACAGCAGCAGCACCGGCAGCACGAAGGCGATCAAAATGCTGCTGGGGTCGCGCACGATCTGCATGGCCTCCTTGCGGCACAGCGCCAGCAGGCGGGCGGGCTTGACGGCGGCGCTCATATTCCTGCTCCGGCGCGGTCGTTGGCCGCCACCAGCCGGATGAAGGCTTCCTCCATCGCGATCTCCTCTTCCGGGCCGGCGGCCTGGCGCTTGAGTTGGTCCGGTGTGCCGCTGGCGATCAGCCGGCCGCGGTAGACCAGGCCGATGCGGTCGCAGTATTCGGCTTCGTCCATGAAGTGGGTGGTGACCATCACGGTGACGCCCTTGTCCACCAGGCCGTTGATGTGGGTCCAGAATTCTCGGCGGGTGATGGGGTCGACGCCGGAGGTGGGTTCGTCGAGAAACAGCAGTGGCGGGCGGTGCATCAGCGCGCAGGCCAGCGCCAGCCGCTGTTTGAAGCCCAGGGGCAGCGCGCCGGCGAGCATGTTCAGATAGGGCGCGAGCGCGAACACGCGGACCATCTCCGCGACGGTGTCGCGCCGCGCCTGGCCGCTCAAGCCGTAGATGCCGGAGAAGAAGTCCAGATTGTGGGCGACGCTGAGGTTGCCGTAGAGCGCGAATTTCTGCGCCATATAGCCCAGCTGCCGGCGCGCGCGGCTGGCGCTGCGCTTCAGGTCTATGCCCATCACGCTGGCCTCGCCGGCGCTGGGGCGCAGCAGGCCGCACAGCATTTTGAAGGTGGTGGATTTGCCGGCGCCGTTGGGGCCGAGCAGGCCGTAGATTTCGCCGCGCCGCACCTGGAAGTCGATATTGTCGGCGGCGACGAAATCGCCGAAGCGGCGGGTGAGCTGTTTGGCGCGGATCACCGCGTCAGGGTCCACGCCGGCCGGCAGCTGCGCCGGCGGCATCCGTTCCGCCAGCGCCGAATCGCCGCCGGGGCCGCCGCCCAGCAGTTCGATGAAGGCGTCCTCCAGCCGCGGCGGAACAACGGCGAAATGGGCGTCCGGCCCGGCTTGCAGCGCCGCCAGCTCCGGCGGCTGGGCGGCCTGGCGCAGCACCAGCCGCAGCGCCTGGCCCTGGATTACGCCGTCCAGCACTTGCGGCTGGCGCAAGGCGCGCCGCAGCGTCTGGCGGCGGTTGCCGGCGATGCCGCGCAACTGCACGCTGCGGCCTTCCATGCGGCGGATCAGCTCGCCGGGCGCGCCGGCGTAAGCCAGCTGTCCGGCGTTCATCAGCAGCACTTGGTCGCAGCGCTCGGCTTCGTCCAGATAGGAGGTGCTCCACAGCACGGTCATGCCGTCCGCGGCCAGCTCGCCCACCATCTTCCACAATTCGCGCCGGGAAATCGGATCGACGCCGACGCTGGGCTCGTCCAGCAGCAAGACCCGCGGCTCGCCCAGCAACGCGCAGGCCAGGCCCAGCTTCTGCTTCATGCCGCCGGACAGCTTGCCGGCCGGCCGCGCGGTGAAGCGGGAGAGGTCGGTGAAGGCCAGCAGGCGCTCGAAGATGTGTCGGCGGCGCTCGCCGACGACGCCGCGCAGATCGGCGTACAGCTCCAGGTTCTCCTGCACCGTCAGGTCTTCGTACAGACCGAATTGCTGCGGCATATAGCCGATCAGCGCGCGCAGCGCGTCGCCGTCGGCGATCGGGTCCAGGCCCTCGATGCGGATGGCGCCGGCGCTGGCTTGCAGCAGGCCGGCCAGCAGCCGCAGCAGCGTGGTCTTGCCGGCGCCGTCCGGCCCGGCCAGGCCGGTGATCGCGCCGCGGCGTATCGTCGCGTCGACGCCGGCCAGCGCCTCGTGCGCGCCGAAGCGCTGGCAGAGGCCGCGGAGGATGATGGCGTCCAGCGCGTCCATCTCAGCCGCCGTCCGCCAGCGTTACCGTCACCGGCATGCCCTGGCGCAAGGCGGCGTCCGGGTTTCGCACCACCACGCGCAGCCGGTAGACCTGCGCGGTGCGCAGATCCTGGGTTTCCACGTTCTTGGGGGTGAATTCGGCGCTGGGGGAAACGAAGCCGACCACGCCGTCGTAAGGTTGGGCGCGACCGTCGCTGCGGACCTTGACCTTGGTTCCGGGCGCCATCTTGCCCAGATCGGGCTCGGCGACGTAGGCGCGTACCCATACCGGCCGGGTCAGCGACAAGGTGAACACCGCGCCGCCGGCGGGCAGCATGCCGCCGGGTTCGACCGCGCGGGTGAGAATGACGCCGTCGGCCGGGGCCAGCAGCCGGGTGTCGGCCAGCTGCAGCTTGGCCTGGGCCTGTTGCGCGGCCGCGCGCTCGGCGTTGGCGTCGGCCTCGGCGACTTCCTCCTTGCGGTAGCCGCGCTTGAGCGCCTGCCACTGCTGGCGCGCCGCTTCGGCCTGCGCGAGGGTCTGGTCGCGCTGCGCGCGAGCCTCGTCCAGCGCGCGCTGGGCGGAAGCGCCGGTGTCGGCCAGCTGGCGCTGGCGTTGGTAAGTCTGCTCGGCGTTGAGCTGCGCGGCGCGGCGCGCGTCCAGATTGGCCTGCGCCTGCTCGATGTCCTCGCGGCGCGGGCCGGCGCGGTACAGCGCCTGCCGCGCTTGGGCGGCGGCCAGGCCGGCGTCGGCGTCGCGCAAGGCGTTGCGGTAAGGGGCGGAGTCCAGTTCGCCCAGCACGTCGCCGGCGCGCACGGCGGCGCCCTCGTCCACGTTCAGGCTCTGCAAGCGGCCCGCCACCCGGAAGGACAGGCTGACTTCGCGGATGTCGACGTTGCCGGACAGGCTCAGACGTTCTTGGGCTAATTGCCGCTGCCGCCAGGCGTAGCCGCCGCCGGCGAGCAGGGCGACGACGACGAGGCCGATGAGCAGAGGGGGACGCTTCATGGCTGTGGCTCCAATGGGCGCAGACCGCGCAGCGCCCATTGCAGGCGTTGCTCGATGTGGCGCGGATCGATGGCGTAGGTGTTGAAAGCCTGCTGGATCAGGTCGGGCAGCAATGGTTTGCCGGCGATGATGTGCTGAGCCAGCGCCGGCAGGCCCAGCGCGGACATTAGGAACAGGGCCTGGTGCAAGGGATCGCCTCGCTCCAGCTCGCCGGCCTGCTGCGCGTCGACAATGCTTTGCAGCAGCAGCTTGGGATGGCGCGGCGCCAGCGTGGACAGGAAGGCCTGCGCGGCGGCTTCGCCGGCGGCGGCGTCCAGCAGCATGTGGGCGACGAGACCGCCGTGCTCGGCGACGAATCCCAGCAGCTGGCGCAACAGGGTCTGCAGCCGCGGCAGGGCCGATGCTTGTTGCAGCAAGCGCGCTTGCATTTGCCGGAACAGCGGCGCGTACCAGTTTTCCAGCAACTCGGCCAGGTAGCGGTCGCGGCTGCCGAAGTGGTAGACGAAGCTGCCGGGGTTGACCTCGGCGCGCTGGCACAGGCCGCGCACGGTGATCGCGCGCAGGCCGGCCTCCTTGGCCATGGCCAGTCCGCAGTCCAGCAATTGCTGTCTAGTCGCGTTGTTGGGTTTCATATCGTTATTTTTATACGAGCGTATAAGTTCATGCAAGCTAAATTTGTACGGTTGTATAAATTGTTGGAAATTCTGGCGGGAACGCCAAGTGCTTGTTTTAAAAAGCGGCGGCCGCAAGCCTTGTCGCCGCGGGCAAATTCACCGCGCGGCGGCATGTGCCGGCGGAAAATAATCGGCCATAATTGGAGCGTCGGCGTCAGCCGCCACCAAGAATCCCGCAGCCGCGCCGGGCGTCTTCAGCCCAGGTTACGGTGAAAACAGCGATCCGTCGCACCATTATCAAAGGGGACACATAATGTTGGCCATCATCGGCGGCAGCGGCCTGGCCCAGCTGCCCGTACTGGAAGTCACCCATCGTCAAGTTGTGCGCACCCCGTATGGCGACCCGTCCTGCGCGCTGACCTTCGGCCGCCTGAGCGGACAGAACGTGGTGTTCATCGCGCGCCACGGCTACGGCCATTCGCTGGCGCCGCATGAAATCAATTACCGCGCCAATATCTGGGCGCTGCACGATCAGGGCGTGAAAGGCGTGGTGGCCATCGGCACCGTGGGCGGCATCCGCCCCGACATGCCGCCGGGCCGCCTGGTGGTGCCGGACAACCTCATCGACTACAGCTGGGGCCGCAAGCACACGTTCTTTGAAGGCCTGGACCGTCCGGTGGTGCACGCCGAATTCTCCGCGCCCTATGACGACGCGCTGCGTCAGCGGCTGATCCGCGCGATGGCGGACAGCGGCCACAGCGGCGTGGTGGGCGGCGTTTACGCCTGCACCCAGGGGCCGCGCTTGGAAAGCGCCGCGGAAATATTGAAGTTGGAGCGGGACGGCGCCGATATAGTGGGCATGACCGGCATGCCGGAAGCGGCTTTGGCGCGGGAGATGAACCTGCCTTACGCGCATCTGTGCCTGGTCAGCAATTGGGCGGCCGGCAAGGGCGGCGCGGCGACGGTGGAGTTTAATCCGGAGACCGGCGCGCGCGGCACCGAGGGCGTGATGGCTGCGCTGGCGGCGTTTTGTTGCTCGAAGTAGCTTAAACCGCAGAGGCGGTCGAAGGATATTTTCGCTTGGAGCAGGGGGCGAAGGCTTGTTGCCGGGAGCGCCGCATTGCAAAGCGTGTGTTTCATTTTGCGAAAATAATAAATGGGAGCAAATGTGAAAGCGGTGATACTTGCAGGCGGGCTCGGCACTCGGATATCCGAAGAATCTTATTTGAAGCCTAAGCCGATGATTGAAATCGGCGGCAAGCCCATTTTATGGCACATCATGAAAACTTATTCGCATTATGACGTGAACGAGTTCGTGATTTGCTGCGGCTACAAGGGCTACATCATCAAGGAGTATTTTGCCAACTACTTCTTGCATATGTCTGATGTGACCATCGATATGTCCAACAATGAAATCGAGGTGCATCAGCGTTATGTCGAGCCTTGGCGAGTGACTCTGGTCAACACGGGCGAGGATACTCTAACCGGCGGGCGTCTTAAGCGGGTTAGGGAGCATTTGAACCATCAGCCATTTTGTTTTACCTATGGCGACGGGGTTGCCGATATCGATATCAAAGCGTTGATTGAGTTTCATCGCTCTCACGGCAAGGCGGCCACGGTGACCGCCATTCAACCGCCCGGCCGTTATGGCGCCCTCAAAATCAAGGGCGAAACGGTGAGCGGTTTTCAGGAAAAGCCAGCTGGCGACGGGGCTTGGATCAACGGCGGTTTTTTCGTATTGGAACCTCAGGTATTCGATTACATCGAGAATGATCAGACCAGCTGGGAGGCGGAGCCTCTGGTGCGTTTGGCCAAGGAGGGGCAGCTGATGTCCTATCGGCATAAAGGCTTCTGGCAAGCGATGGATACGCTGCGCGACAAGAATCAGCTGGAAAAACTGTGGGCGGATGGCAATCCTCCGTGGAAGGTGTGGTCGTGAGACTGTTTGGCGATCGCTATCGCGGCCGCAGGGTGCTGTTGACCGGTCATACCGGCTTCAAGGGCAGTTGGCTGGCCGCCTGGCTGACGCGTCTGGGGGCCGATGTCACCTGCCTGGCTTTGGACCCGGAGGGGAGCCCCAATCATTGGGATCTGCTGGCGTGCCCGGTACGGGATCTGCGTGTGGATATTCGCGATTCCGCGGCGGTGCGCGCGGCCTTCGACCAAGCGCAGCCGGAGATGGTGTTCCATCTGGCGGCCCAGGCTCTGGTGAGGCGTTCCTATCGCGATCCGCTGGAGAATTGGTCCAGCAATGTGATGGGAACCGCTCATGTTCTCGATGCGTGTCGGCAAACCTCCAGCGTGCGCGCCGTGGTGGTTGCGACAACCGACAAGGTCTACGCCAACCGCGAATGGTCGTGGGGGTATCGAGAGGTGGACGCGCTTGGCGGCCATGATCCTTACAGCGCCTCCAAGGCGGCCTGCGAACTGTTGGTGGACAGTTATCGGAAGTCTTTCTGGCAGTGCGATGACGCGCCGCTGTTGGCGACGGCCCGCGCAGGCAATGTCATCGGCGGAGGCGATTGGTCGGCGGATCGATTGATTCCCGACTTGGTGCGCGCTGTGACGCAAGAAACCGCTTTGCACATCCGTTCGCCGGGCTCCACCCGTCCATGGCAGCACGTTCTGGAGTGTTTGTCCGGCTATCTGTTGCTTGGCCAGCGTTTGCTTGAGGGCGAGAGGGCGCTGGCCGAGGCCTGGAATTTTGGCCCGCAGCCTGAGGCCAACCGCAGCGTGGCGGACGTATTGGCTAAGCTGCAGCGGTTTTGGCCGCAATTGGACTGGCAAGTGTCGTCCGAGGAGCACGCGCATGAAGCCGGGCTGCTGTACCTGGATTGCGCGAAGTCCCGCAGCCGTCTGAATTGGTGCCCGGTGCTGAGCTTGGACCAAGCTCTGGAGATGACGGCGGACTGGTACCGAAGCCACCATGCTTCAGGTCAGGTCATCACCTTCGATCAAGTCGCGAACTATATCGAGTCCGCTCGCGCGGCAAACGCGGTTTGGGTTTCCTGATGCAGATTCGACAAACAGGCATAGATGGCGCTGCGCTTGCGGAGACGACGCCTTATGCCGACCACCGTGGCGCATTTTCCCGCTTGTTTTGCGAGCAGGAACTGACTGATTTGCTGGGTGGCCGGCGCATCGTCCAGATCAATCACTCGCGGACCCGTGTGCTTGGCGCGGTGCGAGGGATGCATTTCCAGCACGCGCCGCATGCGGAGATGAAAATGGTGCGTTGCATTCGAGGCCGGGTGTGGGATGTGCTGGTGGATCTGCGCGCGGGTTCTCCCACTTTTCTGTGTTGGCACGCCGAGGAGCTGAGTCCCGACACGGGACGCATGCTGGTGATTCCCGAAGGCTGCGCGCATGGATTCCAGGTGCTGGAGCCGGACAGCGAACTGTTGTACCTGCACACGGCGCTCTATCAGCCCGCAGCCGAAGGGGGGGTGCGTTACGATGAGCCGCGGGTGGACATCCGCTGGCCGCTGCCGGTTCGCGATCTCTCCGAACGCGACCAAAACCATCCCTTGTTGTCTTTTGATTTCACCGGGCTTGCACCATGAATTGCCGACACTGCGCAGAGCCGTTGCAGCATACCTTTCTCGATCTAGGCTTCGCGCCGCCGTCCAATGCGTATTTGAGCGAGGCGGAGCTGAGCGCCCCGGAAACGTATTTCCCGCTCAAGCTGAAAGTCTGCGGCCATTGCTGGCTGGTTCAGACTGAGGATTACGCCAAGGCGGATCTGCTTTTTTCCAAGGATTACGCGTATTTCTCCTCGACTTCCAGCAGTTGGCTGGCGCATGCGGCCCGCTATGTCGACGAGATGGTTGGGCGCTTGGGGCTTGGCGCGGACAGTTTTGTCATCGAGGTCGCCGCCAATGACGGTTATTTGCTGAAGAACGTGCTGGCCGCCGGCATTCCTTGTCTGGGCATCGAACCGACCGCCAGCACCGCCGCGGCCGCGGAGCGGCTGGGCATTCCGGTGTTGCGCGAGTTTTTCGGAGAAGGCCTGGGTCGGCGCTTGGCGCGGGAGGGAAAACAAGCGGATCTGATCGTCGGCAATAATGTGTTTGCCCACATTCCTGACATCAATGATTTCAGCCGCGGGCTGAAGGCGGCGCTCAAGCGCGGGGGAACCATTACGCTGGAGTTTCCGCATCTGATGCGCCTGATCGAGCATGTCCAGTTCGACACGGTCTATCACGAGCACTTTTCCTACCTGTCGCTGCATACGGTCTCCCGTATTTTGGCCGCCGCCGGTCTGCGGGTGTTCGATGTGGAAGAGCTGCCGACCCACGGCGGCAGTCTGCGCGTGTTCGCCTGCCACGCCGACGACGAGAGAGTCGACGCTCCTTCCATCGCGGAGGTGTCGGCCGCCGAGGACGCGGCCGGGCTGCGGGGGCTGACGGTCTATTCCGCTTTCCAGCGGCGGGTGGATGAGGTGAAGGATGGCCTGCTGACGTTTCTGCTGGAACAGAAGCGAGCAGGCCGGAAAGTCGCCGCCTACGGCGCCGCGGCCAAGGGCAATACCCTGCTCAACTACGCAGGGGTCAAGCCGGATCTTCTTCCTTTCGTCTGCGACGCCGCGCCGTCGAAGCAGGGCAAATACCTGCCGGGCAGCCATGTGCCTGTTTTCGCGCCGGCGAGAATGGCGCAGGAAAAACCCGACATTGTGCTGATCCTGCCCTGGAACATCGCCGCGGAGGTCATGCAACAGCTTCACTATATCCGGGAGTGGGGCGGCCGCTTCGCCACCGCGGCTCCCGCGCTGGAGATTCGATGAAACCGCGTATCCATTACACCAAGCCGTCCATCACCGAGCTGGAGGTCGAATACGCGACCGATGCCGCCCGCAACGGCTGGGGCGAACGCTGTTACGACTACATCGTCAAGTTCGAGACGGCGTTCAAGAGCCATCTAGGAGTGGGGTACGCGATTGCGACTTCCAGTTGCACCGGCGCCTTGCACATGGGGATGGCCGCGCTGGGCATCGGTCCCGGCGATGAGGTGATTCTGGCCGACACCAATTGGATCGCGACAGCCTCTCCCATTGTTCATCTCGGCGCCCAGCCGGTGTTCGTCGATGTTCTGTCAGACTCCTGGTGCGTGGACCCGGCCAAGGTGGAGGCGGCGATCACGCCGCGGACCAAGGCCATCGTGGCGGTGCATCTATACGGCAATGTTTGCGATATGGACGCTTTGCTGGCGATAGGGCAGCGTTACGGAATTCCCGTCATCGAGGACGCGGCGGAAGCGATCGGCTCCGAGTATCGCGGCCAGCGGGCTGGTTCGATGGGGCGGTTTGGCGCATTTTCTTTTCATGGTACCAAAACCTTGACCACCGGCGAGGGCGGCATGTTCGTCACCAACGACGCCGCGCTTTATCAGCAGGTGCTGACCCTCAGCAATCATGGCCGCGTCAGCGGGCAAAGCAAGCAGTTCTGGCCGGACATGGTGGGTTTCAAATACAAGATGTCGAATATTCAGGCCGCGCTGGGCTGCGCTCAGATGGAGCGCATCGAGGAGCTGATCCGGCGCAAGCGCGAGATATTCGACGCTTATCGTCAGCGGCTGGAGCCGCTTCCCGGCGTGAGGATGAATCCGGAACCGGAGGGCGTCGTTAACGGCGCCTGGATGCCTACCGCCGTGTTCGCGCCGGAGACCGGGGTCACGCGCGAGGCGCTTCAGGCGGCGTTCGCCGAGGAAAACGCCGATGCGCGGGTGTTTTTTTGGCCTTTGTCGGGTTTGCCGATGTTTGAGCCCAAACCCGATAACCGCAATGCCTGGTCCTTGCCGGCCTGCGCGATCAATTTGCCCAGCTTCCACGATATGACGCAGGATGACATCGAGCGCATCGCGGGCGTGGTGCGCCATGTGCTGCGAAGCCGTTGAGCGGATTAAGAGGCATGCCAAGGAGCGGATGGGCTGAGCGATGACGACGCAGAGTCTGATTGAAACCCTGGCTGGCGCGTTTGCGCAGCATGCCGCGCGTCCGCTGTTCGAGTCGGAGGAAGGCGACGTCGTTTCATACGCCGAAGTGCTGACGCTTGCCCGCCCATCGTTGGCGAACGAGTTGTCGCGGCGATTGGTGTTCTGCCTTTGCGAGAATGATATTGGCGGTTTGGCCGGTTATTTCCATTTGCTCTGCGTCGACGCGGTGCCCTTGATGCTGGCGGCCAACTTGCCCAGTCAGCAACTGCAGCCTTTGTTGGATGCTTATCGGCCCGCATTCATCTGGTTGCCGGCTTCTAGGTTGGCCGAGTTTCCCGGCGCCAAGGCCGTGTTCGCCTACCGCGATTACCGCCTGATCGCTCATGAGGAGGCCGACTATCGCGTTCACGACGAGTTGGCTCTGCTGCTGAGCACCTCGGGCAGCACCGGCAGTCCCAAATTTGTGCGTTTGTCGCGGCGGAATGTGTTGAGCAATGCCACGGCTATTGCCCAGTA
Source organism: Chromobacterium alkanivorans (assembly GCF_016937655.1). GTDB lineage: Bacteria > Pseudomonadota > Gammaproteobacteria > Burkholderiales > Chromobacteriaceae > Chromobacterium > Chromobacterium alkanivorans. The sequence goes on from NZ_JAFHKL010000001.1 coordinate 774,684, forward strand.
TCTGGCGCTGAACGCCGATGAAGTGCCGATTACCACGCTGGCGCCCAGCTATACCTACGGGCTGTCGATTCTGCACAGCCATGCTTTGGCCGGCGGCAAGGTTGCGGTGACCCGGAAGACTTTTTTCGAGCGCGGGTTTTGGAGCTTCCTGCAAGCCGTGCGCGCGAGCAGCTTCGGCGGGGTGCCCTACCATTACGAGATGCTGAAAAAGTTGCGCTTCACCGGCATGGAGTTGCCCTGCCTGCGCACGCTTACCCAGGCCGGCGGGCGGATGGCACCTGAACTCAGCCGCGAGTTCGCATTGCATTGTCAGAGCCGCGGCATGCGATTTTTCACCATGTACGGCCAGACCGAAGCCACGGCCCGGATGTCCTATCTGGCGGCGGACAAGGCGGCGCTCAAGGCGGGCAGCATAGGCGCGGCGGTGCCGGGCGGGGCCTTCTGGCTGGAGGACGAGAGCGGCGGGAAGCTGGAAGGCGCGGAGGCGGAAGGGGAGCTCGTGTACCAAGGGCCTAATGTATCGATGGGCTATGCGAGCGGATTCAAGGATCTTGCCCTGGGCGACGAGCGCAAGGGCGTGCTGAGAACCGGGGACGTCGCGCGTAGGGACGGCGATGGCGATTACTACATCGTCGGGCGCTTGAAACGTTTTTTGAAACTGTTCGGCCATCGCATCAATCTGCAGGAAGTGGAGCAATATCTGCTGGACGCCGGCCATGTCGCCGCTTGCGCCGGCGCCGACGACAGGCTTGAGGTTTATGTGCCGCAGGGCGACGCCGCCTTGGCCAAGGAGATCAAGATCATGCTGGCGCGCTATCTGACGGTGACGCCGCAGTCGGTCAAGGTGATGGCCGCCGGCAATTTGCCGCGCAATGCTTCGGGGAAGATCCAGTATTCGGAATTGACGCCGCAAGCTTGGGAGATTCAAGCATGAGCGCGCCGGATTTCTCGCCATGGCTGGAGCTGGGGGCGTATTCGCTGGATGCCGCGGCTAAGTCCGCGGCGCTCTCCGCGGCTTTGCGGGAACTGACGCAATGGCATGCGGATCAGTGTCCGGAATACGCGCGGATCTTGGCATTGCAAGGCATGAAAGACGCGTCGGCCGGCGGGCTGGAGGACATCCCGTTTCTGCCTGTCCGCTTGTTCAAGGAGTTTGACTTGCTTAGCGTGGAGCGCAGCCAGGTATTCAAGACCATGACTTCGTCGGGCACCTCCGGCCAGCAAGTTTCGCGCATTTATCTGGATAAGGAGACTGCGGCATGGCAGACCAGAATACTGACCCGATTGATGGGAACGGTGCTGGGCAAGAAAAGACTGCCGATGCTGGTGATCGACTCGCCTAGCGTGTTGCGGGATCGGGCGGCGTTTTCCGCGCGTGGGGCCGGCATACTGGGTTTCTCCATGTTTGGACAGGATGTGACTTACGCGCTGAATGAGAAGATGGAGTTGGACCTGGATCTTGTGCAGGCCTTTCTGGAGCGGCATGCGGGGAAGCCTGTCTTCATCTTCGGTTTTACCTTCATGATCTGGCAGCATCTGGTGCTGCCGCTGCGGAAAATGAACAAGCGGCTGGCTATCTCGGGCGGCATCGTGCTGCATGGCGGCGGTTGGAAAAAGTTGCAGGATCTAGTGGTGGGCAACGAGGACTTCCGGCGCGCGCTTCAGGAGTGCGCCGGCGTGGAACAGGTGGTCAATTATTACGGCATGGTCGAGCAGACCGGGTCCATTTTCCTGGAGTGCGGGCATGGACATTTGCATGCCTCCATATACTCCGACGTCTTGATCCGCCGACCCGGTGATTTCAGTCTCGCGAGCACGGGAGAGGAGGGCTTGATCGAAGTCCTGTCCCTTGCACCGCGCAGTTATCCCGGCCATGCGCTGTTGACCGAGGACCTGGGCGCCGTACTGGGAGAGGATGACTGTCCGTGCGGGCGACTGGGCAAGTATTTCAGGGTGGCCGGCCGAGTGGCGCGGGCCGAGGCGCGTGGTTGCAGTGATACCTATGCTTATGAAGCGCATGTCTGATATCCCCGTAGAGATTCTGGCCGGCGCAAGCCCGGAGCGGATTGTTAGTCGGCCGCTGCCGCCTTACTCGCCGAGCGTCGTCGCGTTTTTGGCGGCTCTTTCCAAGGCTTTGTTGGCGCGCCGGGAGCTGCGGCCTTATCCGGATATCGCCGCGTTTGCCTTCTGGTGCCGCAAAGCCAATCTGCGGCAGCTGGCCGGCGCGTTTGGCGCTGCCGGGCAAAGACTTGGCCGCGGCTTGGCCCTGCATATCGCTCCGTCGAACGTACCGGTCAATTTCGCGTTCTCGTTCGCCTTCGGTTTGCTGGCCGGCAACGCGAATATCGTGCGAGTGCCCGGCGCGTCTCATCCGCAAGTGGCGATGATTTGCGAGGAGATCGAGCGGTTGTTCTCCTTGCCGGAGCACGCGAACATCGCGGCGATGAACGCCTTGATCCGCTACCCGCGCAACGACGAGGTGACGGCGGCGCTGTCCCGCGCCAGCCATGCGCGAGTGCTTTGGGGCGGAGACGAAACCATCGCCCATTTGCGAGCGATACCGACGCAGGCGCGTTGCGTGGATGTCGCGTTTGCCGACCGTTACTCGCTATGCGTGATGGCGGCGGAGGCGGTGCTGGCTGCGTCCGAGACGCAACTGGCGGGGCTGACCGAAGGGTTTTACAACGATGTGTTTTTCCTGGATCAGAACGCGTGCTCGTCGCCGCATCTGATTTTATGGCAGGGCAGCCAAGAGCAGGCGGAAGCGGCGATGCTTCGCTTCTGGCCGGCGATGCGGCGTTTGTTGGCGAGCAAGGGAAGAATGCCGGCCTTGCACGCTGTTGAGAAGTTTACGCATTTGTGCCGCACGGCCATTCGTTTGGACGCGGCCGCGTCTTCAAGCAGGCATGCCAACGATATTTATCGCGTGCGTTTGGCGGAGTTGCCCGAAGACATCGATATGCATCGCGGGCGTTATGGTTTCTTTTTTGAATATGTCTGCGCCGATCTGAATTGCCTGAAGCGGATAGTGGGCGAGCGTTATCAAACCCTGAGCTGTTTTGGTGTGGATAGGCAGCAGTTGATCCAATTTGTCGTTGCCGAAGGCTTGATCGGTATCGACCGGGTGGTGCCGGTAGGCAAAGCGTTGGATATCGGTGTGATTTGGGACGGTTACGACTTGGTCGGCACGCTATCTAGAGTGATCAGCGACCGGTAAACTAAGGCTTTTAAACTTTCGACAGGTTAAGCGATGAGTCATCTTGAAAAATACGACCAGGCTTTCATGGAAACCTTCATGGTGGAGCAAAAGGATTTGGCTGCGCTGAAGTATCAAGACATCGCGGCTTGGGACAGCGTTGGGCATATGGCCTTGATGGCGGCGCTGGAAGATGCATTCGACATCGAGATGGATATCGACGACATCATCGAGTTTTCCAGCTATGCGGCGGGTCAGGCGATTTTGGCCAAGTACAACGTCGTCATCGAGCCGGCGGCATGAGCACCCTGAACGGACCGGCGGCCCTCGACATCAAGGAGATCATCCAATGTCAGCGCAATCGGTATCCGGTGCTGTTGATCGACAAGATCGTGGAACTGCTGCCCGGTGAACGGGCTACCGGCATCAAGCGTTTTACTTACAACGAGTGGTTTTTCCCCGGCCATTTCGATGATGAGCCCAATGTGCCCGGCTTTGTGCAGATCGAGACCCTGGTTCAGGCCTTCATCCTCACTTTCTTGTGCAAGGATGAGTACAAGGGAATGAAGACCAACTTCGTCTCAATCAACAATATCCGTTTCAAACGCAAGATCGTGCCGGGCGATACCCTGCGCGTCGAAGCCAGCTTGAAGTCCTTCAAGCGCGGCATCGCCATCGGCTCGGCCGAAAGCTATGTGGACGGCGAGCCGGCGTGCAGCGCCGAATTCGTGGTGGCGGTGCCGGACATCCTTGATCAGTTCAAGCCCAAGGCCGCGAGGGAAGCGTGATGATGCGGGTTGCGGACTACATCATGCAGCGGCTGGCGCAAGCCGGCGTGGAACATGTGTTCCAAGTGACCGGGCGCGGGTCTTTGTTCCTGAACGACGCTTTGGCCAAGCATGCGGCTTTGAGGCCGGTGTCCTTGCACCATGAGCAGTCCTGCGCGTTTGCCGCCTTGGCTTACGCCGAGCAAAGAGGCGGCTTGGGCGCTTGCCTGGTTTCGACTGGCTGCGCATCCACCAATACCTTGACCGGCGTGCTCTGCGCCTGGCAGGACGCGGTGCCATGCGTTTTCATCTCGGGCCAGAACACTTTGCGCGAGACCAGCCGCCACACCGGCATTCCCCTGCGCACTTACGGGCAGCAAGAGGCCGACATCGTGAGCCTGGTGAGCCCGATGACCAAGTTTGCGCGCATGATCTCCACCCCGGAGGAGATCGTGCCGGCGATGGAAGAGGCGCTGCGGCAAGCCATGTCCGGCCGCAAAGGCCCGGTTTGGCTGGACATCCCGCTCGACCTGCAAAGCGCGCTGATCGACCCCGAGCAGCTGGAGCGTCCCGCAGCCCCTTCAGACGCGCCGCCGCTTCCTGCGCCGGCAGACGTGGCCGCGGTGCGCGCTCGCTTGCGCGACGCGCAGCGACCGGTATTGCTGATTGGCAGCGGCGTGCGCGCAGCGGGGGCGGAGGATTTGCTCAAGACTCTGGTCGAGCGCTGCAATATTCCGCTGACCTATACCAGCGCCGCGCCGGACAGCTATGGCGCGGCCCATGATTTGTCCATAGGCTCGGTTGGGTCGATGGGCTGCTCGCGCGCCGGCAATTTCGCGGTGCAGAACGCCGACTTCGTGCTGGTGCTGGGCTCGCGGCTGTCTTCGCTGACAACCGGTCCTGACTTCTGCAAATTCGCGCGCGGCGCGCATACCGTCGTCGTGGACATCGATCCGGTGGAACACAGCAAGGACGGCATTCGCATCGACCAATTGCTGCAAGCCGACGTCCATGCCTTCCTCAGCGCGCTGTTGAGCGAGAATATGCCGACGGCTCCGGCGCCATGGGCCGACAAGTGTCGGCATTGGAAAGCGCTGTTCGGCGCGGTTGAACCGGCGTTCGCCTCCGACGCCGCCGTCGATCTTTATCAGCTGGCCGAGATCCTGGGGCGGACGCTGCCAGCGCCGGCCACGCTAGTGACGGACTCTGGCCTGGTCGAAGTCATTCTGCCGACCAATATGCGTTTCGCCGACGGGGTCCATTGCATCCATCCGGTTTCCCAAGGCGCTATGGGTTTCGCCTTGCCTGCGGCCATCGGCGCATGGCATGGTCGCGAGCATCCAGTGGTCGCCGTCATCGGCGACGGCTCCATCATGATGAATCTGCAGGAGCTGGAGAGCATCCGCTACCAGCGTTTGCCGATCAAGGTGGTGGTGATCAACAACAATGTTTACTCCATCATCCGGCGGCGGCAGCGCGATCTGTTCCGCAAGCGGACCATAGGCACTGATCCGGACAACGGCGTCAGTTGCCCCGATTTTGCCCAATTGGCCCAGTGTTTCGGTTTCCATTACCAGCGGATCGAGCGGGCTGGCGAACTGGATGCCGGCTTGGCCTCCATGCTGGCCCACGAAGGGCCGGTGTTGTGCGAAATCATGGGGCGCGTGGACCAGGGGTATATCGAGCTGGGCCATGCCCGCAGCGAAACGGACCGCAGGTTCGTGCGTCGCCCGCTGGAAGACCAGCAGCCTTTTCTTGAGCGCGAATTGTTTTTGCGAGAAATGATAGTCGAGCCCATCGACCAGTAAGCCGGAGACCTTGCATGTCAGTTATCACCCTAGGCAATGGACGCCAAATTGGGGATTATCTAAAGCCCTATGTGGTCGCCGAACTCAATACTAGCCATTTCGGCGATCTGGGCATTGCGCGCGCGATGATAGACGAGGCCAAGGCGGCCGGCTGTGATTGCGTGAAGTTTCAGTCCTGGAGTGCGGAGACGCTTTATTGCGACAGCTATTACCAGGCCAACGCCATCGCCAAGCGCATCGTCAAAAAGTTTGCTCTGGACAGCGCCCAACTCAAGGAGCTGGCCGGATACGCCGCCGCGCAGGGCATCGATTTCGCCTCGACGCCTTACTCCATTCAGGAGGCGAAATTCCTGGTGGCCGAGTGCAAGGCGCCCTTTATCAAGATCGCTTCGATGGAGCTCAACAATCTGCCTTATCTTGAGCAACTGGGGCGTTTGGGCGCGCCGCTGGTGCTGTCCACCGGCATGGGCACTTTAGAAGAGATTCGCGAAGCCGCGCGCGTGATCGAAGCCAGCGGAAACCGTCAGTTGATCATCCTGCATTGCACCTCGATCTACCCGTCTCCCCCGCAACTGGTTCGTTTGCAGAACATCATCGGTCTGCGCAGCGAATTTCCGGCCTTCCCCATCGGTTATTCCGATCACAGCCAGGGAATCGAGATACCCGCCGCCGCGGTGGCGCTGGGGGCTTGCCTGATTGAGAAGCACTTCACTTTGGATAGCTCGCGCATAGGCATGGACAATCAGATGGCGACCGAGCCCGAAGAAATGCGGGCGATGATAAGAGCCTGCCATCGGGTGCACGAGGCCATGGGCGGCGCCGGACGCGTGCTGAGCGTGGAAGAGCAGGCTCAGGCGCGGAAAATGCGGCGCAGCATCGTCACCCGACGCGCTTTGCCCGCCGGCCATGTGTTGACCGAGGCCGATCTCGACGCCAAACGTCCCGGCGACGGCATCGCGCCATCGCTGCTGGCGATGGTGCTTGGGCGGACGCTCAAGCACGATCTTGGCGCTGAGACGGTGCTGAGCTGGTCGTCGCTGGCGGACCATGAGCCAGCCTCCATCTAAGACCGGGATTGGATATTGAACGTGATAACGCCTAATGCCATCCAGCCCCGCCTGGACGACGTGATCGCCGGCCGGCAGACGCTGGAGCTCGACATTCTGGACGATGACGGCCAGTTGTGCGGCGTGTTGCGGCCGCTGACGCGGGCCGATTTGGACGACGCGGAGATCATTCGCAAACTCACCGAGTGGCGCAATCAGAATATGGCGAACTTTCTGAGCCATTTTGTCGCGACGCCTGAGCGGACCCGAAACTGGATGAGCGAGGTGCTGTTCAAAACGCCGGGACAGTTGTTGTTTCTGGTTTGCGCGGATGGCCAGGTGGTCGGGCATTTCGGCTTCAAGGACCTGAGCCGCGACGAGGTTTTGCTCGACAACGCGATGCGAGGCGAGCGCCTGGGACATCCCAAGCTGTTTGTCCACGCCGGCAGGCGATTGGTCGCCTGGCTATTGCAAGAGGCCGCCGTGCGGCGCGTTCATGCTTATGTGATGACGGACAACGTGGCCTCGGTGATGATGAACAAGCAGATCGGCTTTGCCGGCTGGCTGCGTCACCCGCTGATCAAACGCGCCAAGGACGGGGAAACGCGCTGGGAGATGGGCGAGCCGGGAGAGGCCAGCCCCGATGCGCGTTATTGTTTCCTGCTCGTGATCGAACAGCCAGAGTGATGTTTTTCTCCGAGCTCGGGGCGGTTTCGCCGTTCCGCCGCCGGATTCCATATTGAAGGAAGCACCCAAATGGACGAGATTCAAAAGTTTGCTCGAGAAGTTGAGCAAAATATTCAAGGTCTGGCGGAAGACCAAGAGCTCCAGCAACTGTCGCGCGTCTGGACCCGCGAGGTGGCCCGGCACAAGTGGTCCTATAATTTCGCCTGGATGGGTCGGCCGGCGATCCAGTTTCCCAACGACGCCTGGGCGATGCAGGAATTGATCTGGCAGGTGAAGCCGGATCTCATCATCGAGGCGGGCATCGCCCATGGCGGCTCTCTGGTGTATTACGCTTCCTTGCTGGCCATGCTGGACATGTGCGAGGCGGTGGAGAGCGGCGTGGCTTGCGATCCCGCCAAGACGCGGCGAAAGGTCTTGGGCCTGGACATCGATATCCGCTCGCATAACCGCGTGGCGATCGAGAACCATCCGATGGCCAACTGGATTCAGATGATAGAGGGTTCCAGCGTGGCGCCGGAGACGATAGCCAAGGTCGCCGACATCGCCAAAGGGTATCGGCGCATCTTGGTGAGCTTGGATTCCAACCATACCCATGAGCATGTGCTGGCCGAGTTGAAGGCGTATGCGCCCTTGGTGACGGCTGGAAGCTATTGCGTGGTTTTCGACACCATCGTCGACGAGATGCCGGCGGAGCTCTCGGCGGATCGGCCTTGGGGGCCGGGCAACAATCCTAAAACCGCGGTGCGCGAATATCTGGCCCAGCATCCCGAGTTTGAGATCGACGCCGATATTCACCACAAATTGCTGATCACCGTTGCGCCGGACGGCTATCTGAAGCGTATCGCCTGAACCATCAAGACGGCTCGGGCTGCCAGACCCGCCACGGCGCCCGGCCGCTTTCCCACAGTTCGTCCAGCTGGATTTTTTCGCGCAGCGTATCCATCGGCTGCCAGAAGCCGGCATGCTCGAAGGCGGCCAGTTGTCCCATGGCGGCCAGCTTCGCCATGGGTTCGCCTTCCCAACTGGAGTGGTCCCCGTCGATCAAGGCGATGACTTCGGGCTGCAGGACGAAAAATCCGCCGTTGATCCAGCCTCCGTCTCCCGGCGGCTTTTCCTTGAAGCCAGTGACCCGGCCGCCTTTGGTCACTAGCGCGCCAAACCGTCCCGGCGCCTGCACCGCCGCCACCGTCGCCAATTTGCCGTGTTCACGGTGAAAGGCGATCTCCGCCGTCAGGTCGATGTCGGCCAGTCCATCGCCATAAGTGAAACAGAAGGCTTTACCAGCCGGCAGATAAGCGGCCACGCGCTTGAGCCGGCCTCCGGTCATCGTGTGCTCCCCGGTATTGACCAGGGTCACATGCCAGGGCTCCGCATGTTGGCGGTGTACTTTCATCTGGTTCTGGGAAAAATCGAATGTCACATCGGACATGTGCAGGAAATAGTTGGTGAAATATTCCTTGATCACATAGCCCTTGTAGCCCAGACAAATGATGAAGTCATTGATGCCGTGGGCGGAAAAAATTTTCATGATGTGCCATAGGATGGGCCGCCCTCCCACGCTGATCATAGGCTTGGGTTTGAGGTGGCTTTCCTCGGATATCCGGGTGCCGAGCCCGCCGGCCAGGATCACTGCTTTCATCTGCGATGTTCCAAGGCGTCAATCAACGAATGCTGCCGTAACGCTCGTGCAGCAGCACATCCATGAAGTTGGCGGCCGAGGTCTGCGCCTTGATGTACTCGGTCAGAATGGGCGAGGTTTCCTCGCTGATTTGAGGAAAGGACAAGCCATAGCATGCCAGGGTGTTGCGATATTTGAGCAGGCAGCAGCTGGTGATGCTGTTGATCATCATATCCCGTTCCGGCCCGGCGGGCAGGTTGCGCCTGATGACGTCTATGTAGGCGTTGATCTGGTTTTCGTAGCTGGCGAAACCGTCCAGACCGTCTAGCATCAGCTTGCGCTTATAGGCCTCCTGGTCGCCGTAGTCGTGAGCCTGACGCATGAAGAACAGAATTTCAGGATCGTAAGAGAACGAGCCTTGAGCGGCCATTTCAAACAACAGGACATGGTCGATGCCGACGATGGGCATCGCCACATTGCGGTATTGCACTTTGCGGAAGGCGGACATGCGGTTCATGCCGTAGGCCTGGTAGGCGTAGACCAGGCCCCAGGCCACCACATGCATGCGCGAGAAGGTGTCCATGCCGCGCGTATCGAAGATGCCGCCGATCTGGCTGCCCACGCCGCTTTCATTGAAAAAGGCGGAGGCGGTGACCGCCAGGACCACATCCGGCTGGTTGTCCAACTGGGCGACGCAGCGTTCGATGTATTGCTTGTGATACAAGTCGTGACCGGCGGCGAACATCATGTATTCACCGCGGCAGCGATCAAAAATCCGGTAGAAGTTCTGCGGTGCGGCCACCGTTTCCTCAGTGCGCAGCAAGGTGATGCGGGCATCCACCGCGGCATAGCTTTGCAGCAGTTCGTAAGTGCCGTCGTCTGAATGGTTGTCGGAGATGATCAGTTCGAAATCGCCGTAAGTTTGCCCCAGCAACGATTGCAAAGTCATGTCCAGATATCTTGCCTCCCGGTAGACGGGCATGCCGATGCTTACTTTTGGAATAGTCATTATTCTGCCTTGTATAGATTGGAAGTCGTTGCTGCTGCCTGCATTCTAGCCAAGCCCAATGAAAACCGGCGACTGCAAACCGCAGTCGGGGATGTCTTGAGCGTTACGGCGACAAGCGGTGAAGCCGCTGTTGCGAGCGCGATGGGAAGCGCGCTTATCCTACCCAGGCGGGATAGCGTGCCGCCGACTCCCTGCCCGGGAGGCGGGGAGGCCGAGCGCGGCAGACACGTCCTGTTGGGCGCGGCTGGAAGCGCGGGCCCGCTAGGCTGGGGCTTTACCGCAATGCGTACTGCCATGTTTGGAGTATCCGCGTTCAACTCAAGGCGCTCTGCGCAAATCAAGCTTATGCGCAAGGCCCGTCCGCCACCGTGTCGGCGTTGGCGGGCGCTGCCGCATTATAGCCACTATCCGGAGAGGGGACGCCGGTGGCCGGCATCGCCTGCATGCGGTAATCGTACCATTGATGACGCTTGCGTTAAGATCCGCCAACAAAATCCCTGATCCTGCGTTACGCCTCCTTGTCGTTACTTGTACTGCCTGCGTCGACGCGCCTTGGCTCGGGTTCTCTGCGTGGTTTTGTTAGCGGCTCGAAGTGTGCTTTGTCAGGTTCGCCTCGTTGCCGGAGGAGGGAGCCGTTCTGGACCGGTTCGCGGGGAAGGCGCCGTATCGCTTGGCGCTTCTTGCCGAGTCCCTGTACGAAGATGACATGGGATTGTGTCCGGCGGTCCTGTATCTTGTTGGCGTCCGCGGGCTATCCTTCGGAAAGGCCGGCCTGTCGCGTCGCAGGCGGGCGCTCATGCCGGCGTCGAGCTGCCGGAGTGCGGCCATGCTCTTTGATTTCGGGTATTTCGGCATGATTTGGGCTGTTGCCCATGACGTTTCTCAGTAATATATGGCAACCCGAATTTTAACCTGCCGTCTTAGCCTGGCGGGCTGTGCTGTCGCCATTCAGGAAACCAACAAGATGAACTCACTTTTTCTCACTGTCGAAACTCAAGCGGAGTTGGAGCAAGTCCAGGCCTATCTTGCCGCGCATGACCCCAATCAGTTTGAGTTGGTGCTGGTGATCAATGCCCAGTTGATGTCGCCGGCGCTGTCGACGCTGCAGGCCCGTTCCAAGGTGTGTTTGGTTCCGTTTGTCAATGGCTTGCCCATGCTGGACGCGCATAACCTGGCTGCGGCCGGCGGTGATTGGGTGGGCTTTGCTTGCGGCCTCTGCTTGCCTATCGATATGGCGCCGACCGCTGACGACGGCGCCCATTGGCGTGTGAGCGATAGCTGGGCTTGTCTGCCGGGCGGGGTGCCTTTGCGCCGCGAGCGCGCGCGACAGAGCGAAGACGATTATGGCCGCTTTCAATTGGACAGTGCGGAGGCCTTCGCCGCTCATCTACAGCAATGCGGGGAGCCCAGTTGGCTATTGGCGCAGCAAGCCAACGGCTGGCTGCGTAAAAGCTGGCTTTTGCAGTTGACCGCAGGAGCGCGCCGTCTGTCGCCTCATCAATGGCTGCATCGTCGTTTGCGGCAGGCGTTTGCTGGCGGTGAAACCGTGGTCGTGACCCACGCGGCCCAGGCTGCGGCTTCCCATGTCGACGTGCTGGCCAAGGGGGAGGAAGAAAGAGTCCTGTGGTTGCAGCGCGAATTGGTGGGCTGGCTTGAGCTGCTGTGCGAGGTCTATGCCGACGAGTTGCTGGTTCGCTTGGCCTTGCAGGCGCTGTTGCCGGTCAATCGGCCATGGCTGCTGACCGATCGAGGCGCGGCCGACAACCTGGTAGGCCAGTTGTCCAGCGTATTTCGCCAGCAATATCCTCAGGCGCCGATGCTGAGAAGCCCGTTGCTGGAAGGCGCTCGCTGGCGAGTCATGGCTGAAGCGCAGATAGACCGGATCCAGGTTTCCAGTTTTGCTTATGCGGAATCGTTCGCCGCGCAGGCCGGGGTGATGACGCTGGCGACCATCCGTCATGAATGGACTCGTCTGGATCGTCTGCTGGGGGTGGAGTGCTTTGACGCAACCTTGCAAGACCCCGACGGACAGTTCATGCAATTGATGGCGCTATACCGCGACGGGGATGGCCGTTGGGTGCTGCCGTCCTTGCTCGGCGCTTGGCCTGAGGACGCTTTGGATCGTCTGACCGATCTGTTGCAGGATGGCGCGAAGGGGATTCAGCCCAACCATGCGCAGGTTCGCGACTCGGCCTTGGCGCGCGAGCTCGAGCAGAGCGGAACCGGGCGCTTTCTGCCGGGGCTGGAGGGCTACGCAACCTTGGTTCAGCATGCTTTGCGCTATCGGACGGCTGCCGAGCTTGGTCCGCTGGGCCGGGTGCTGGACTGTGCGTCGGGAGCCGGCTACGGCTGGCATATCCTGGCGGACGCGGGCAGCATGAGCGATTACACCGGCATTGACCTCAATGCCGACGCGATTCGTTTTTCCCAGCGTTTCATCCCCCGGAACGCCGAGAATTGCCGATTTGAGGCGCGCCTGCTGAACACGCTGCCGCCCGCGGCCTACGATACGGTGATCTCGTTTGAAACCATAGAGCATACGGATGACCCCGAACTGTTTTTGTGGGAGCTTTCCGAGCGCATTGCCGCCGGCGGCCGGCTGCTGCTGAGCCTGCCCACTGAACGTTGGGCCGGTTCTCATCTGAACCCGACGCATTGGACCAACTGGACCGAGTCCAGAGTGCGCCGCTTGTGCTCGCGGGTGTTTGAAAAGGTGGATTTGCATCGCCTGCGGCTGTCGCTGGTGTCCCCGGAAACCTTCCAGTCCGGATTGTTGCATCGGAATTGCGCAGAGTCAGGCGAAGACGAAGGCTTCCTTCTGGTGCTGGAGCAGCCGAGGCCGCGGGCCTTGGCCAAGCGGGTGCTCGTTCAAAGACGCTTCGCGATGGGCGATGCGCTCTTGGCCGGCACGGTGTTGCCCGCTTTGCGCCGTAAATATCCGGATCGGCAATTATTGGTCAGAACCCAGGTGGTTGAGGCCTTCCAAGCCATCGAAGAGGCCGATATCGTCGGCTGCATGTCGCTGCTGCAGCGTCCGGACGACATTTTCATCGATCTGGACGGCGCTTACGAGCATGCCAGGGACTTGCACATCATCGAGGCTTATGCGCGGCGCAGCGGCGTTGCGCCGAGCGCCCCTTCGCTGCCGCGGCTGATGCAGGATTATCGGCCATTGGCCAACAAGATCGTGGCTTCTGGCTGGCTGGCGGCGAAAAAGCCGGAGCATCTGGTGGCCATCCATATGGCGGCAAGCTCGCCGGACCGCATCTGGCCGGCCGCGCGTTGGGGAGAGTTGCTGCCGGCGCTCGCCGCCCGCAATATCGGGATCGTGCTGCTGGGAAGCGGCAAGGACTTCACATTGGACAACGTGCCCGAAGCGGCCAGAGCGGGCGTGGTGTCCTTGGTCAATGAGTTGCGTCTGGTCGAAACCGCCGCGGCGATTTCGGTTGCCGACATGCTGATCGCTCCGGATTCCGGGCTGATCCACATTGCCCATGCGGTTGGCACGCCGGTGCTTGGCTTGTTCGGCATGGCCGAGCCGGCGCAGCGCTTGCCGCTGCGCGGCGCGTCGCGAGGCTTGATCGCGGACATCGAATGCAAGGGATGCCTGGCTCAACTGCCGGCGGAAGCGGCGCCGCTGTGCCGTAGAGGACACGCGTATTGCATGGATATGCTGACGGTGGAGTCGGTGCTGAGCGCCGCCCTAGGCATGTTGCAAGCAGTGCCGAGCCAGCAATGGCGCAGCCGCCTGCTGCAAAACATTCCGTTGCCGTATTCCTGGGGCAAGGCGAACCGTTTGCAGAACGAGGGTCAGCAGGAGATGGCAGTGCTGGCGAGCCCCGCTGCCGTTCCTTCCGAGGCGCCGCGCCGCAAGCCGAGAATCGGCGTATTGACCCGGGACGCCTTGGACGAGGCTTGTTATCGCTTGCGCTTGGGTGATGCCTTGCAGTTGGTGGGAAATGAGTTCGACCACTATTACTACAAGCATTCCGCCGCCTATCTGTATGACGGCGTGTACCCGTTCGACAGCGACGACGATTTCGTCCGGGAAATGGACATCTTCCTGGTGCAGCGCTTGTTCCCCAGGCCGGAGAGCAAGGCGCTGCTCGAAAAACTGGTCGAATCCGGCAAGCCCATCGTTTACGAAGTGGACGACTGGTTGCCGGAGATGCCGGAGTCGCACCTGATGTACAAGGAGTGCGAGTCTTCCTTCGAACAGATCAAATGGCTGCTGCCCAAATGCGCATTGGTGACGGTGACCACCGAGCCGTTGGCGGAGAAGGTGCGTCCCTTCAACGACAAGGTGTTTGTCTTCTCCAACACCCTGGCTCGGGACCGCTTCGTCACGCCCAGACCGCGCAACGACAAAGTCACCATCGGTTTTGCCGGCACCACGTCCCGCGGCAAGGAAATGGCGGCGATAGAACCGGCGCTGATGCGTATTTATCGAGAATACGCCGGCTTGGTGAAGTTTGTGTTCTGGGGCGAGGTCCCCAAATCCATGGTGGGGATGAAGGATGTCAGGCAAGTCACCTCCTTTGTGAATTACAGCAAGTTTCTGAACGACCTTGCTGACTTGCGCCTGGATATCGGCATTGCTCCGCTGGCTCACGGCGCGTTCAACGACAGCAAGTCCGATTTGAAGTGGCTGGAATACTCCGTCGTCGGCGCGGCGACGGTATTGTCCGATACGCCGGCCTACGCCTGGCTCAAGGACAGTGGCATGGCCAGCGTGGTGGAGAACACGGAACAGGCGTGGTTCGAGGCGCTGGCGGCCCTGGTCGAAGACGCGGACCTCAGGGAGCGGCGCATCGCGCTGTCCCAGCACTACATCAAGGAACGTCGGGTACTGGAAGACGCCGTGCCTTTATTGTTCGATCAATGGCGCCAGCTGCTGCCCAAGAGTTTGCGGCCAAACGGCATCAGCGAGATGGGCAAAGTCACCACGTATGCGTTCTCCGAGCCCGAGCAGTACGCGTTGCGAGACTACCGGCGCTGGCTGGGAAATCATAATTTGCGGGAAATTCACGCTGAGCAGTTGGCGGAGTCGATGTGCACCGCCTGGCAGAGCCGGCCTTGGTTCAACCTGATCGTATTGGCGCCGCAAACCCGCCTGACGCGCTTGGCGGAGAGCCTGGCCGCTTTGGAGAATCAGCTTTATCCGAATTGGAGGCTGATTGTGCTGTCCGACAGCGCAGTGCCGGATCCGGTGTTCAGCAGCAGCGATCAACTGGGTTGGGTGCAGTTGGATGATCTGACCGACTTTGAGGCGGTGGCCGCGACCATCAACGGCGTGATTTCCGAAGTGGCGGCCGACTGGACGTGGTTGCTGCCGGCGGGTTTCCGTCTACAGCCGCAGGCTTTGCTGCGTTTTGGCGAGGCCATCCATCAGCATCCGGATTGGAAGGCCGTGTACTGCGACAGCGACGTCGTTTCGCCGATGGGGGAGCGCTTCCTGCCTGCTTTCCGGCCGGACTTCTCTCCAGAATATCTGCGCTCGATGGACTACATCGGCGACGCGGTGGCGTTCTCCACGACCGCGCTGTCGATGCTGGGCGGCTTCCAGCCCTATCCCGGCGCGTACAACTTTGACGCCTTGCTGCGTCTGTTCGAACTGCAAGGCGCGCATGTCGTCGGTCATGTCGACGACATGCTGCTTTCCTTGCCGTGGCGGCATCCCGATCAACAGCCCTTGTGCCTGGCGTCCTGCCAGGTCGCATTGGAAGAGCATGCCAAGCGCGGCGACCAGCCCGCCAGCGTGGGACCTGGCTTGGCGGACGGCACCTTCCATTTCGAGTACCAGGTTCAAGGCGATCCGCTGGTGTCCATCATCATCCCGACGCGGGACAAGCTTGAATATCTGGAGCCTTGCATAGACAGCGTGCTGCAACGCACCGGCTACCAGCATTTTGAGCTGATCATCGTGGATAACCGCTCGGAGCAGCCGGAAACCCAGGAGTATTACCAGGCGCTGCAGGCGAGCCATCCCGGACGCGTCCAGATCGTGGCATATGATCAGCCATTCAATTTCTCCGCCCAGTGCAATCTCGGCGCGGCGCACGCGCGCGGCGATTATTTGCTGCTGCTGAACAACGACACCGAACTGGCGCTGGAAAGCTGGTTGGAACGCATGCTGGCGACAGCTCAGCAGCCGGGAGTGGGGGTGGTGGGGGCCCGTCTGCTGTACCCGGAAGTCGGACAAATTCAGCATGCCGGCATTGTGCTGGGTTTGCCGGGCGGCATGCACTCGGTGGCGGATCACGTGTTCGAGCCGCAGGATATGAACCTGCCCGGCTATATGAACCGCGCGGTGACCATGCAGAACTACTCCGCCGTCACCGGCGCTTGCCTGATGGTGGCCAAGTCCACCTACCTGGACGTGGGAGGCATGGATGAGGAAAAATTCCAGGTTTGCTTTAACGACGTCGATCTGTGTTTGAAGGTTCAGGCGGCGGGTTGGCGCAATGTCTACAATCCGTTTGCGGTGATGTACCACCATCACGCCAAGAGCATAGGCCGCACCACTTCAGACCCGCGCGTGGCCTTGCAGGCCGCGGTTCGCGAGCGTGGAGAGATGGAGAACTTCCTGCATGCCTGGATGCCGGTGTTGAAGCGCGATCCCGGCTTCAACCGGCATCTGTCCCTGCGCAAACGCAGAATGGAACTGGAAACCGAGCGGCACGTGTCTTGGGATCCGAGCCTGGGCGGCCGGCAACGGGTATTGGGCGTGCCGGTGCCCGGCGGCAGCGGCGAGTACCGTTTGAGCCAGCCTTTGTCGGTGCTGCAAGAGCACGGCTTGCTGGACGGCGAGATTCTGCAGCCCGTGCATGGCTTGCCCTCGCTGGTGGAAATGGCGCGCATGGCGCCGGATGTCTTATTGCTGCATACCGCGGTGAACGATGGCGTTCTGGACGCGCTGGGGCAATACCGATCCTACTTCCCTGGCATTCGAACCATCTTGGGCATTGACGACCTGGTGGGCGGCACGCCGCTGAAGAGCGACTTGTATGACCACTGGCGGCGTCATTACCCGGACGCCAAGCAGCGTCTGCGCCGGGCGCTGAAAATGTCCGATGCGCTGGTCGTGTCGACGGAGCCTTTGCGCGAATTCACTCGGGACATGGTCGACGAGATTGCGGTGATCCCCAATCGGCTGCGTCGCAGCATCTGGAGCGAACTGCAAACCCAGCGTCGCGTGGGCGCCAAGCCCAGAGTGGGGTGGGTGGGAGCGTCGCAGCACCGCGGCGATCTTGAGCTGCTGTTCGAAGTGATCAAACAGACTCACCAGGAAGTCGACTGGGTGTTCATGGGCATGTGCTTGCCCCAGTTCCGGCCGTACGTGGCCGAGGCGCATCAGGGCGTTCCCTTCGGCGAGTATCCGGAAAAGGTCGCAACCTTGAACCTGGACCTGGCGGTGGCGCCCTTGGAAATGAACGCGTTCAATGAGGCCAAGAGCAATCTGCGCTTGCTGGAGTACGGCGCGATGGGGTGGCCGGTGGTGTGCACCGACATCTATCCGTATCAGACCAACGACGCGCCCGTGTGCCGCGTGCCGAACGATGTCTCCGTCTGGGTTGAGGCCATTCGCAGCCGCGTGCACGATCTGGACCAGGCGGAGCGGGAAGGAGCCATGCTGCGTGCCTGGGTGGAACGTGATTATTGGCTGGAAGACCACCATGAGGACTGGGCCAAAGTCTTGCGCGGCTGAGTCTTGGCGATGACAGGAGAGCCGCTTTGCGATCGTAGAGATCCAAAGCGGCTCTTTCTAATGGGCGGTTTGAATGGCGTTGATTGGTAAAAATACCATTTTGGTCAAGTTTATTAACCTTTGGACGATCTAATGGCTGTGCTGCGGAATACGGGCGCTCCGGTTGACGCAGTCTTGATCTCAAGGGGAATCACATGGCTATTACAGTAAACACCAATATTGCGTCGCTGAACGCTCAGCGCAACCTCAACCAATCCAGCAACTCCCTGCAGGTTTCGTTGCAACGCCTGTCCTCCGGTCTGCGCGTCAACAGCGCCAAGGACGACGCGGCGGGCCTGGCAATTTCCCAGACCCTGACCTCCGCCATCCGCGGCAACAACCAGGCGATCAAGAACGCCAACGACGGCATCTCCGTAGGTCAGACCGCGGAAGGCGCGCTGGGCCAGATCGCCAACAATATGCAGCGCATCCGCGAAATCGCGGTGCAGGCCGCCAACGGCTCGGTGAGCAACACCAACCGCTCGCAGCTGCAAAGCGAAGTGGACCAACTGACCCAGGAAATCTCGCGTATCGTGCAAACCACCCAGTTCAACGGCACCAGCCTGTTGTCCGGCGGTTCGGTACTGACCTTCCAGGTGGGCTCGTCCGGCGCGGCGACCAACCAGGTGTCGATTTCCTCCACCGACCTGACCTCGGCTGGCACGTTGAACGCCTACAACTCCAGTCTGACCAATACTGGCACCATCAGCGTGACGACGCAGGCCGGCGCCTCCGGCGCCTTGTCCTCGCTGGACGCCGACATCGCCCAGATCTCGAACATCCGTTCGACCTTCGGCGCGGTGCAGAACCGGTTTGACGCGGTGGTCTCCAACCTGCAGAACTACACCGAGAACCTGACGGCGGCCAACAGCCGAATCGTGGATGTGGACTTCGCCGCGGAAACGGCTACTCTGACCAAGAACCAGATTCTGCAACAGGCCGGCACTTCGATCCTGAAGAACGCCAACTCGCTGCCGCAGTCGGCACTGACGCTGCTGCAGTAATGAAGGACGGGGGCTTTGTCTTTTTGGGCAAAGCTCCGTTTTACTTTGGCGCTGGGACGGAGAATGGCATGGTTTGAGTGAGGTTTTTGGCAAAATTCACGTTTTGACCGTAAAGTTTATAGAAGCCCTGACGATATGGTGAGTAAGCAAGTCGCTTTGCCCAACTGAACATCAGGAGAATCACCATGGCTATTACCGTCAACACCAACATTGCTTCGCTGAATGCGCAGCGCAACCTCAGCAACTCCAACAACTCGTTGCAAGTTTCGCTGCAACGTCTGTCTTCCGGCCTGCGCGTCAACAGCGCGAAGGACGATGCCGCCGGTCTGGCGATTTCCCAGACCCTGAGCGCCGCCATCCGCGGTAACAACCAGGCGATCAAGAACGCCAACGACGGCATCTCCGTAGGTCAGACCGCGGAAGGCGCCTTGGGCCAGATTGCCAACAACCTGCAGCGTATCCGTGAAATCGCGGTGCAAGCGTCCAACGGCTCGGTGAGCAACACCAACCGTTCGCAGCTGCAAAGCGAAGTGGACCAGCTGACCCAGGAAATCTCGCGTATCGTGCAAACCACCCAGTTCAACGGCACCAGCCTGTTGTCCGGTGGCTCGGTACTGACCTTCCAGGTGGGCTCGTCCGGCGCGGCGACCAACCAGGTTTCGATCTCGTCGACCGACCTGACCTCCGCGGGGATTTTGAACAGCTACAACTCGAGCCTGACCAATACCGGCACCGTGAGCGTTACGACTCAAGGTGGCGCATCGGGCGCGCTGTCTTCGCTGGACGCCGACATCGCCCAGATCTCGAACATCCGTTCGACCTTCGGTGCGGTGCAGAACCGGTTCGACGCTGTGGTGGCCAACCTGCAGAACTACGTGGAAAACCTGACCGCAGCCAACAGCCGTATCGTGGATGTGGACTTCGCCGCGGAAACTGCTACCCTGACCAAGAACCAGATTCTGCAACAGGCCGGTACTTCGATTCTGAAGAACGCCAACTCGCTGCCGCAGTCTGCACTGACCCTGCTGCAATAAGTCTAGAATGATGGTATGAGCCAGCGGCGGCTCCGGTTGGTTGGGCAACCGGAGCTGCGCGCGTCAGGAGAGTTGTCATGCAAATACCTTCTTTACAATCGCTGCCGATTGCCAACGCGGGCGCATCCGCGCCGCGGCAGCAAACGGTGGAGTTGGCGCAAAGCGGGCAGGGCGCCGACAAGGCCGCTTCCGCTTTGCCGGACAATGCCCAGGCCGTTGCCGCCGCCGGACAGGCGCAGCAACAGCAAGCGCAGAACACCGCGGCCAAGGAAAAACCATCGGTTACCGAGCAGTTGCAGTCGTCGTTGAAGCAACTGAACAGTGTGGCCTCGCTGTACAATAACCAGCTGGAGTTTTCGGTGGACAAGGATACCGATCTGCAGGTGGTGAAAGTCGTGGACAAGGAAACTCAGAAGGTAATCCGGCAGATACCTTCCGAGGACGCGATCCGGATCGCCAAGGCGATCGGCGACTTCAAGGGCATGCTGCTGAAGGACAAGGCTTGAGTCCCGGGAGCGGCTCAACAAATACACATTAAAGGGTGATGAACATGGCAGGGATAACCACATCAGTCGGCGCGCTCGACGTCCAAACCATCGTAAGCCAGTTGATGGCGATCGATTCCCGGCCATTGGTCGCCAGTCAGAAAAAACTGGACGGCTACAACACCCAGTTGAGCGATCTTGGCAAGATCGGTTCCGCGCTGTCCGCGCTGCAAAGCGCGATCACCAGCTTGTCGTCGGGATCGTTCTTGCAGGCGTTCAAAGTGTCCTCCAGCGATACCTCGGTGGCGGGCGTCAGCACCACCTCCGGCGGCGTCAACGGCACCTACGTCGTTAACGTGGCCAAACTGGCGACCTCCCGGCAACTGGTGTTCGACCAGTTCAACGGCGCCGACATCAAAGACGCGCAAACGGAAATCACCGGCGCGCCCAATGAGCTGAAGTTCACCATCAATGGCAAGGAACAGACGGTCAAGCTCAGGGACAATCCGGGCGACAAAGTCACCCTGCAGTCCATTTCCGACAAGATCAACGCCGAAGGCATGGGCATCAACGCCTCTGTCGTCAAAAACGGCGACAACTACAAGCTGGTGGTGGCGTCTACCGCTTCCGGCACCGACAATAAATTCACCATCAGCGCCGGCGGCGCCGATTCCGGCGGCACCAGCGGATCGACGCTGGCTGGCTTGACGCAAAGTCCAACCGCCAACGGCGAGTCCAAGGACGCGGCCAACGCCGAATTGACGGTGAACGGCGTGCAGGTGACCTCCGGCAGCAATAAGGTCAGCGGCGCGATTCCCGGCGTTGAGCTGGACCTGTATAAAGGCGGGACCGGTGTTTCCACCACGGTGACGCTGAATCAGGACACCGCCGGCATCGGCAAGAATCTGCAGGGCTTTGTCGACGCCTATAATCAAGTGCTGAGCGCGATCAAGGATGCGCGCGGTGGCAGCATGAAGGGCAATGCCTCGGTTTTGTCGATTCAGCAAAAACTGCAGGATGTGCTGACCAAGTCCATTCCCGGCGTCGATCCGGTTAACTCCTATGCCTACCTGTCCCAGATCGGGATCGCCATTCAAAAGGACGGCACTCTCAAACTGGATCAGACCAAGTTCAACGACGCCTT
Source organism: Chromobacterium alkanivorans (assembly GCF_016937655.1). Classification (GTDB taxonomy): domain Bacteria; phylum Pseudomonadota; class Gammaproteobacteria; order Burkholderiales; family Chromobacteriaceae; genus Chromobacterium; species Chromobacterium alkanivorans. The sequence goes on from NZ_JAFHKL010000001.1 coordinate 796,229, forward strand.
GAAAAAGGACCCGACCGCGGTGAAGAACCTGTTCGGGAACACCAGCAGCAACGGGATTGCCCAGTTGTTGAACAAAGAGATCAACAGCCTGCTGGGGCCCAGCGGCGTAGTGGAAAGCAGCAAGAGCTCGATCAACTCGCGCATCAGCACCGAGAAAGCTTCGCAAGACGCATTGACCGCCCGGCTGACCGCGCGGCAGAAACAATACATCCAGCAATACACCGCATTGAACTCGACGCTGGCTAAAATGCAGGCTTCGACCAATAATTTGAGCGGTCTGATGTCTCAGGTGTGAATTTGGTTTTTCGTCATGATTTTACGCTGAGGCCGGATCGGGCTGCACCGCCCGCCGACCCGGCATTGCCGGTGGTAACACTATGCTGAACTCCAGAATGTTGAAGCAATTCAACAAGGCTTATGAAAACGACGCCTTGAAGGCCGCGGTATACGGCGCCAGCCCGATCGGGATCGTGGTCATGCTGTACGAAGGCGCGATCAAGGCGATCATGACCGCCGGCATCGCGATCGAGGCCCAGCGCTTTGACGAAAAGGCGCGCATGATTTCGAAGGCGATGGACATCATCGAAGGCCTGCGGATCGCCTTGGACGTAGAGGCCGGCAGCGAGGCGGCGGTCAATCTGAACGAGCTGTACCTCTATATGAAGACTCGTTTGGGGCAGGCCAGTCTCAAGAACGATCTGACCATACTGGCGGAAGTCCGCAGCCTGCTGGAAACCGTTCTTCCCGCCTGGCAGCAGGTTGACCGCAGCCAGCCCGCGGCCAGCGCGGCGGCGGGCGCATGACGGCGACGGCGCGCGCGACGGCCTTGGGGCCGTTGCTGGCGGAGCTGGAAGCCTTGACGCCCCAGGTGTCCGCCGCGGTGTCGGCCAAGGACTACGAGCGCTTCAGCGCCTTGCAGGCGCAACAGGAAAAGCTGATGTCTCGGTTGTTGGCCTCGCTGACCCAGGAGGCCTTGTCGGGTCTGGAGGAGACCCAGCGCGACAGGCTGCGCGAACTGGTGCGGCGGCGCGAGGCGATCCAGGCGGATCTGACGCAATGGTCGGAGGCGCTGCGCTCGGAGCTGGTGCTGATCAATCAGAACTCCCGGGTGCTGAAACACTATCGTTGACCGCAAGCCGCCGCGATTGCCCGGCCGGGACGGCGGGGCGATTTGATGGCGGGTTGGCCTTGGGTTGTTGGAGGTTTCGCCATAAAATTAAGTCACGGCGGAAACTCTTCCATGGGGAACCAAGATGTCCGGCACCTTCTTCCCATACCTGATGGTCGTGCTCTGGCTGATGCTGGCCATGGCGGTAGCGTATGTCTACTGGCGCGTGCTGCGTTTGGAAACCAAACGCGACAGCTTGACCACCATGTATCTCGATCAGCAGCAACAGCAGATCAGCGCTTTGCAGCGGGATATGTCGCGGCTGTTGTCCCGCGTGGAGCAGCAGGCGCACACGGATGTCGGACTCAGCCCTTACAACCAGGCGATCGAGATGATACGCCAGGGCTTGACGGCTTCCGAAGTGGCCTCCCGCTGCGGCATTTCCCGCAGCGAGGCCGAGTTGATCGTTTCCCTGTATCGAAATAGTCCCACCTCATGATTCCGTCGATCAATACCGGCGTCTTGCCGGCGCAGCAGATCAACCCCTCGCAGCTGTTGGGCGAGGGCGCCAAGCTGTTGCTGGAAACCGCGACCCTGCCCAGCCGGCTGCCGACGCTGCTGCTGGGCGAGCAGGTGACCGCGCGCGTGGCGGACCGGCTGGACAATAATCAGCTGGCGGTATTGATCAAGAATTCGCTGTTCACGCTGAACCTGCCTCAAGGCGCGACGGTGAGCGGCGACACCTTGCAGCTGAAAGTGGCGTCCTTGCAGCCGGCGCTGACCTTTTTGCTGCAGGACGGCGGCAAGGAGAGCGCGGAGCAAAACAAGGCCAGCTCGGTGCAGGTGGCCTTGAGCCCCGCCTCCAAGTATCTGACCCATTTGTTGTCCACCCAGACCAGCGACGCCGGCAAGCCGGTGCTGGTCAACGCGGCGCAGCAGCCGCCGCCCAAGGTGGCGGAGGATTTGCAGCAGGGCGTGGCCAAGAGCGGCCTGTTTTACGAGTCTCATCTGAAAGACTTCGCCGACGGCCGCGCCAGCCTGGCCGAGATCAAACAGGAGCCGCAGGCCAAGATGAGCCAGGCGCTGACGAACGCCGAGCACGCGGCGACCAGCGCTCGGCCGCAGGCCCAGACTCAGGCGCAAACGCAGGAGTTGGGCAATCTGGTGCAAAGGCAGCTCAATGGCCTGGAAAACCAGCAACTGCAGTTTCAGGGCATGGCCTGGCCCGGCCAGCCGATGCAGATGGTGATAGAACAGGAAAAGACCGAGGCCGACCGCGAGGGCAACGGCCAGCAGGAGATGCAAGCCTGGTCCACCAGCCTGTCCCTGAATCTGCCGGCGCTGGGCGGCATGGCGGCGCGCATCCGTCTGGTGGGCCAGACGGTGCAGGTGTCCTTCGCCGCCGAAGACGAACAGGCGGGGCAGTTGATCACCCAGAACGCCAGCCGGCTGGAGGCGGGCTTGGCCTCGGCCGGTCTGGCCCTGGCCAGCCTGGTGGTGAAGGACGATGGCGCGGCCGCCGAGTGAGGACAAGCGCCGCTCGGCGGTGGCCTTGTCTTACCAGGAGGGTCACCGTTCCCCCAAGGTCGTCGCCAAAGGTTACGGCGAGCTGGCCGAACGCATCATAGACCGCGCGCGGGAGGCCGGCGTGTTCGTCCACGATTCGCCGGAGCTGGTGTCCCTGCTGATGCAGGTGGACCTGGACAAGAACATCCCGCCGGAACTCTACCGCGCGGTGGCCGAGGTGCTGGCCTTCGTCTATTTTCTGGAGCACCACGCCTCCGGCAAGGATTATGAATTCGAGGCCTGGCTGGGCGGCCGCAAGCCGGCGCCCCTGCCGGAGCCCTGATTTCCCTCCGCCGCGCGCTGGCGTTGCGGCGCGCTTCCCCTTATCCTCGATGAATGTCGTCGTTTTCATCGTGGAGTCGCAAATGAAAGTCGGTTATATCGGTCTGGGCATCATGGGCCGTCCCTGCGTATTGAATCTCTTGAAGGCGGGCCACCAGGTGGCGGTATGGGCGCGCAGCCGCGAACGGGCGGAAGCCTTGTTGCAGGCTGGAGCCAGCTGGGCGGACAGCCCGGCCGCTTTGGCCGCTCAGGTCGAGTTGCTGATCACCAATGTGTCGGACACCGCGGACGTTGAGCAGGTGTTGCTGGGCGAGCAGGGTGCGGCGCACGGCGCCGGCGCGGGCCTGGTGTGCGCCGACATGAGCACCATCGCGCCCAACGGTGCGCGCCGCATCGCGGAGCAGCTGGCGTCTTTCGGCGTGGACTTCCTGGACTGTCCGGTCTCCGGCGGCGAGGTGGGCGCCGTCAACGGCACGCTGACCATCATGGTGGGCGGCAAGGCAGAGGCGCTGGAGCGCGCGCGTCCGGCCTTGCAGGCGATGGGGCAGACCATCACCCATATCGGCGCCAGCGGCGCCGGCCAGGTGGCCAAGGCCTGCAACCAGATCGCGGTCGGCGTCGGCGTCGCCGCGGTGGCGGAAATAATGAAGCTGGCCCAGGCTTGCAATGTCGATCCCGCGCCGGTGCGGGCGGCCTTGCTGGGCGGTTTTGCCCAGAGCAAGGTGCTGGATGTCCACGGCCAGCGGATGATAGACGACAATTACGCGCCGGGCTTCAAGGCCAAGCTGCACGCCAAGGATATGCGCATCGTGCTGGAGACGGCGCGCGAGCAGGGCATCCGCCTGCCTGAGGCCGAACGGGTGTCGGGCCTGATCGATCAGCTGGTGGCGGAAGGCGAGGGCGAGCTGGATTCGTCGGCGATCGCGCGGCTGATCTGGCGACAAAACTGAGACGGGAATGAGAAACGGCGAGGAGAGATCCTCGCCGTTGTCGCGGAAAGAGGGTTGAGCCGAACTCAGGCCACCTTGTCCTTCAACTGTTTGCTGGGCAGAAACACCACCTTGCGTTTGGCGGCGATCTCGATGGTTTCGCCGGTCTTGGGATTGCGGCCGGTTCGCGCGGCGCTTTCCTTGACTTTGTATTTGCCCACCACGGTGGTGATTTCATCGCCGTTGGCCAACGCGTTTTGCAGCACTTCGTCAAAAGCGCCCAATACTCGGAGCACGTCGGCCTTGCTCAGGCCGGATGTCTCGGCCAACGCCGCGATCAGTTCTGCTTTGGTCATGTTTTGGTCTTTCCCTCAGGTCTAGGAGCGCTTGCCGCGGCGGCCCCGGCCGCCGGCGCCGTGCTTACTCGATATTCTGGATCTGCTCGCGCATCTGTTCAATCAGGACTTTCAACTCCACCGAGGCCTGGGTGGTTTCGGTGGACACCGATTTGGACCCCAGAGTGTTGGCTTCGCGATTCAACTCCTGCATCAGGAAATCCAGGCGCTTGCCGGATTGGCCGCCGGCCTTCAGAATGCGGCGTACTTCACTCAGATGGGTGCTGAGGCGGGCAAGTTCTTCGTCGACGTCTATCTTCTGCGCGAACAGCGCGAACTCCTGCTTCAACCTGTCTTCGTCGACATTGCCCAGCGCCTCTTGCAGGCGGCTGGACAGTTTGGACATATGGGCGTCCAGAATGGCCGGCAGCTTGGGCTTGATGGCGGCGACGATGGCTTCCATGCCGGCGATGCGCTCCTCCAGCACCGCCTTGAGCTTTTCGCCTTCGCGGCCGCGCGAGGCGTTGAAGTCCTTCAAGGCCACGGTCAGGCTTTCCGCGCACAGTTGCTGCAGCACTTCCGGCGCCAGTTCATTGGTTTTCATCACGCCCGGCCAGCGCATCAGTTCGCCCACCGACAGGCCGCGGCTTTCGCCGGCCTGTTCGCGCACCTGCTGCGAGACCTCGATCAGACGCTGCAGCACGTTCTGGTTCAATTCCAGCGTCGGCACGGCGCTGTCCACCTGATTGATGCCTACGCGGCATTCCAGCTTGCCGCGGCTGACCTTGGCGGAAATCAGCTCGCGCAACTGCGGTTCGATCACGCGCAGCTCTTCCGGCAAGCGCATTTGCAAATCAAGGTAACGGTGGTTGACCGAGCGAATTTCTAGGCTCAACAAGCCGCCGGGAAATTCCCTGCTGGTTGCGGCAAAGCCTGTCATACTTAAAATCATCAGACACCCCCTTAGATGAGCGGATTGTTTACTTTCTCAAGGCTGGGCCCGAATTGCTTTGCTAAGCTCAATCCAAGGCCTGTGGACACTATAACAACTGACACCCCATGACTCAATCGAACCAGCAGACCGCTTTGCCGGCAGGCTCCCGGCTGGGCGAGTACACGATTGTCCGCCAACTCTCGGTGGGCGGCTTCAGTGTTGTCTATCTGGCGCTGGACGATCAGGACAACAAGTTCGCGATCAAGGAGTACTTGCCGCGCAATCTGGCGATGCGGGACGACGACGGCCACGTGACGGTGCCGCACGAGCTGGACCGCGAGGCTTTCAATCTGGGGCTGAAGTGTTTTTTCGAGGAAGGCCGGATTCTTTCCGGCATTTCCCACCCCACCGTGGTGCGCGTGATCAACTTCTTCCGCGCCAACCAGACGGTCTACATGGTGATGGAGTACGCCGACGGCCGTTCGCTGGTGCGCGAACTGGAGCTGGCCGGCGGCCGGCTGGACGAGCGGCGCTTGCGCAAATGGTTCGCCGCGCTGTTGTCCGGTCTGCGCGAGGTCCATCTGCAGCGCCTGCTGCACTTGGACATCAAGCCGGCCAATATTTATCTGCGCCGCAACGGCGCGCCGCTGTTGCTGGACTTCGGCGCGGCCAGGCAGACCCTGTCTCGCCGCGACAAGCATTTCGCCTCGATGTACACCCCGGGCTTCGCCGCGCCCGAGCAATATGAAAAAGACGCGCCGCTAGGGCCCTGGACCGACATCTACGCCTTGGGCGCCTGTCTTTACGCCTGCATGGGCGGCGGCACGCCGCAGATTTCCAAGGAGCGCAAGGAAAGCGACAGGCTGACGCCGGCGAGCAAGGCCTTCCGCCATTTGTACTCCCGCGAGTTGCTGGAATTGACCGATCAGTGCCTGGCGCTGTCTCCGGAGGAGAGGCCGGCGACGGTGCCGGGGCTGCAGAAGCGCCTGATGGCGGAGGAGTACAGCCCGCCGGAAGAACTGGCGGGCAGCAAGTGGGTGGGATGGATAAAAAACCTGACTGGCGGACGCTCATGATGAGGGGATAGCCATGAAACTATCGATCTATCAGGAAAGCCGCATCGGCGGGCGGGCGTACAACCAGGACAGGCTGGTGATCGCGCATTCGCGCGACGCCGTGATGCTGGCGGTGGCGGACGGCATGGGCGGGCATCTGCGCGGCGAGGTGGCGGCGCAGATCACGGTGGACCTGCTCAGCGAGTTGTTTTACCAGCAAGCCACGCCGCTGTTGACTCATCCCAACCGTTTTCTGGTCAACGCGGTCAGCACCGCGCATCAAGTCATCCTCGATTACGCCGCCGATCACAGGCTGCCGGAGGTGCCCAGCACCACGGTGGTGGCGGCCATCATCCAGCAGGGGCAGCTGTACTGGTGCCATGTCGGCGATTCCCGGCTCTATCTGCTGGACGAAAAGGGCCTGCGGCTGCGCTCGCGCGACCATTCCCAGGTGCAGCGGCTGATCGATCAGGGCCAGTTGAGCGAGGACGCCGCCAAGGTGCACCCGGAGCGCCACAAGATTTACAACTGCCTGGGCGCGGCCAGCGATCCGGACATCGATGTCGGCGAGAAGCAGAGCGTGGGCGTCGGCTGCTCCATCCTGCTGTGTTCCGACGGCCTGTGGTCGCAAGTGATGGACCCGGAGCTGGAAAAAGTCTTCGTCCGCCGCAACGTCAGCCAGGTGCTGCCGGCGCTGATGAACGTGTCGGAGCGACGCGCCGGCGCCGGCGGAGACAATCTGTCCGCGGCGGCGGTGACGCTGCTGGACGAGACCCAGGACTACGGCGAGCGCGAGGATGTACTGGATACCGAAACGGCGACGCCGCGCCAGCTGGGGCGGGTGATTCTGGACTCCAATCTGGAAACCATGCATCAGGAGATTCTGGCCAGCCGGGTCGCGGGCAAGCGCGACTAAGCGCCGTCGTCGGTGGCGACTGATATAATCGTCGGCATTTACCGTTCTGGACGATGACATGATGCGACCTTCCCAACGCCCGGCCGATGCCCTGCGCACGGTGCGGATCAGCCGCCACTATCTCAAGCACGCCGAAGGCTCGGTGTTGATCGAATTCGGCGACACCAAGGTGATTTGCACCGCCAGCGTGGACGACGGCGTGCCGGGCTTCCTGAAGGGCAAGGGCCGCGGCTGGGTGACCGCCGAATACGGCATGCTGCCGCGCTCCACCGGCTCGCGCATGCGCCGCGAGTCCTCCGCCGGCAAGCAGTCCGGCCGCACCCAGGAGATCCAGCGCCTGATCGGCCGCTCGCTGCGCGCGGTGGTGGATCTGGAGAAGCTGGGCGAGCGCCAGATCCAGATCGACTGCGACGTGATCCAGGCCGACGGCGGCACCCGCACCGCCAGCATCACCGGCGCCTATGTGGCCCTGGCCGACGCGATCGGCCTGCTGCTGCGCGAGGGCAAGCTGAGCGAGAACCCGCTGCGCGACCAGGTGGCCGCCATTTCGGTGGGCTTGTACCAGGGTATGCCGGTGCTGGACCTGGACTACGCCGAAGACTCCAGCTGCGATACCGATATGAACGTGGTGATGACGGGCGACGGCCGCTTCGTGGAGGTGCAGGGCACCGCCGAGGGCGAGCCGTTCGGCGATCAGGAACTGCAGGCGATGCTGGGCCTGGCCCGTTCCGGCATCCGCGAGCTGGTGGCGCTGCAGCGCCAGGCGCTGGCGGAGTGAGGGCGCAAGCCCGGAATAGTAAAAAGCCCCGTCGCCGGGGCTTTTTTCATGGCTTGGCGCTTTTGCGGATGAACTGCTGCAGCGCATCGTAGAACATCGGCGCGCTGACGCTCATATTGTCTTCCTGCTTGCGCCGCGCGGCGATCGGGGCGGAGCTTTGCACCGCGACGATGACCGCTTGTCCCGGCCCCATCACGAAGACCGGCGAGCCGCTATTGCCCTCCAGGGTGTCGCAGCGATGGGTCAGACGGCCGTCCGGGCGCAGCTTGGTGGCTTCGCAGGCGTTGTGCACCAGCAGATGCTTTTGGTCGTCGATGGGGTAGCCGCCCTGGGTCAGGGTCCAGCTTTGCTGGTTCAGCAGCGTGCGTAGCTGTTTGGCGTTGCCGCTGAACACCGGCAGCACGCCCTGGGTGTCGCCCAGCGGGGTGGCCAGACGCACGAAGGCGAAGTCGCGCGGCGCGATGCGCGGCGGAATGTAGAGGCCGTCAGCGCGACGGTCCAGGCCTTTGAGGAAGCCCTTGTCCACTTGCACTTCCAGGATCTTGCTGCGCGCGGTGTATTCGTCGCCCCACAGGCCGACGGTGAAGCTGACCGCCGGATCGAAGCGGCCTTTCTCGTCGACGAAGCAATGACCGGCGGTCAGCACCACGTCGCGGGCCACCAGCGCGCCGGTGCAAATGGTGCGGGAACGGGTTTGCAATTGTCCCACCGCGAGCCAGGGTTGATGGTCGGGGCGGGTGCGGACGCGGTCGTCCTGGCCGAAGAACAGAATCTTGTGTTCCGCGGAGACCTTGGGGGCGGCATGAGCCAGCGGAGCCAGCAGCAAGCTGAGGACAAGCAGGGGGAGTTTCATCGAGTGTGGCCTTGCAAATGAAAACGGGGCGCCGAAGCGCCCCGAATTATGTGCGATTGCCAGCGGTGCCGGCAATGCTCGCCGCCTGATTACTTGGCAGCGGAAGCAGCTTTTTTGGAAGCTTTCTTCTCGGCTTTCTTGGCCGGAGCGGAAGCTTCTTTCTTAGCGGCTTGGGCTTTCTGAGCAGCGGAAGCCTCTTTCTTGGCTACGTGCTTTTTAGCTTTCTTGGCTTTTTTGGCCGGAGCGGAAGCGTCGGCTTTGGCAGCTTGGGCTTTCTGAGCAGCGGAAGCCTCTTTCTTGGCTACGTGCTTTTTGGCTTTCTTGGCTTTTTTGGCCGGAGCGGAAGCGTCGGCTTTAGCGGCTTGGGCTTTCTGAGCAGCGGAAGCTTCTTTCTTAGCTACGTGCTTTTTGGCTTTCTTGGCTTTTTTGGCCGGAGCGGAAGCGTCGGCTTTAGCGGCTTGAGCTTTCTGAGCAGCGGAAGCTTCTTTCTTAGCTACGTGCTTTTTGGCTTTTTTGGCTTTTTTCGGAGCGGAAGCGTCGGCCTTG
>NZ_JAFHKL010000010.1 GCF_016937655.1 Chromobacterium alkanivorans
TTGCTGCAGCAAACCCGGGACGGCGCCACCACCACCTACACCCTGATGGCGGACGGCACCCTGGCCAGCAGCGCGCAGAGCAGCAGCGGCACCACCACCACCAGCTACTACGGCTACGAATGGTGGGACGAGGCCAAGCAGAGCACCATCACCGCCCAGCCGTACAACAAGGACGCGCCGGGCTGGGAAAAGGGCTACTCCCATCTCAGTTACAACGTCAACGGCCACCTGGCCGAAGCACGCGATGAAGTGGGCCAGCGCAGCCTCCGCTACGTCAACAACGCCCAGGGCCTGGTGCTCAAGCGCGAGGAAATCGCCAAGGGCAGCACCTACAAACGGCAGGACTACTACTTCCTGGACGGCAAACAGATTGGCTCGGTGGGCAACGACGGCGCCAGTCGGGTCGACTACGCGCAAGCCTTGGCGCAAAGCCAGATCGGCAACCGCAAAGACCAGTACCGCGAAGGCCAGCCGGTGAACAGCGCCGACTTCGACCAGAACTACGAACCGATCGGCCCGAGTTACCCGGGGCAAACGCCGGGTTTCGTCACGGTGAAGGCGGGGGACACCTTGCAAAGCCTGGCGGCGGCGCTGTGGGGCGACCAGGCGATGTGGTATTTGCTGGCGGACGCCAACAGCCTGAGCGGCAGCGAGCCCTTGACGGCGGGCCAAGTGCTGAAAGTGCCGAACAAAGTTGCGAATGTGCACAACAACAGCAGCACCTACCGGGTATACAACCCGGGCGAGGCGATAGGGGATGTGACGCCGACGCTGCCGGATCCGCCGCCGCCGCCCATGCCCAGCTTTGATGATGGAGGCGGAGGTTGCGGCGGCTTCGGTACCATTTTTGTAGCCATTATCGCCGTGGTGGCGGTGATGACGCTGGGCCCGATCTTCAGCCAGGCGCTGATCCCGCTGCTGGGCGCGGCGCCAGCGGCAGCGGGAGTAGCCGCGACAGCGAGCGCCGCAGCCACCTTCGCCGGTTATGCGGCGGCGGGTGCGGTGGCCTCTATGGCCAGCCAGGGCGTGGCGATGGCGATGGGGATGCAGGATCAGTTCTCGTGGAGTCAGGTGGGTTTGAGTGCCATCGGTGCGGGGGTGAGCGCCGGCATGGGTGCCGGGATGCTGGGCGATCCGCTGAAAAACGCGCCAATCGCGCTGCGGGCGGCGGCGGGCAACGCCGTTACCCAGGGCGTGGCGGTGGCCACCGGCTTGCAGAAGCGATTCAGCTGGACCACGGTGGCGGCCAGCGGCGCGGCGGCCGGGATCAGCGGCTGGCTGAGCGACAGTCTGGGCTGGAAGAGTTCGGAGCCAGTGGCAAGCGTTGGCTACGGCGCGTTGCGCGGCCTGGTGTCGGGCGGCATCCAGTCGCAACTGACCGGCCAACGTCCTAACTGGAGCGCGATCGCGGCGGAATCGTTTGGCAATGCGCTGGGCGATCAGGTGGTGAACGGCATCCAAAGCCGGGATAAGGAGCCGCCCAAGCCCAAGTCAGAAGCAGAGCGCATGGCTCAAGCAATGGAGGAGATGCTGACCGAGGCCAAGCAGACCCGCTACGACAGGCGCGGGGTGATGATGGCGGATGGGGGCAAGACCCGGTTGGTGTGGCAGGAGGTGATAAGCGATGCCGGGCCGGGCTACTCGGTGGATGGCACCGCCTTGCGGCCGGTGAGTCAGCCATTGCAGCCGCTGGAGGTGGAAGATGTAGATATTATGGGGCAGCCCCTGGATGGCCGTTCCAACTACACTATCGGCCAAGGTTGGAGCAAGGTCATGTCGGGAGATGCCTCTCTGTGGGACTTCCTGACCTACCAAACCCCGGATGCGGCGCAGCGCCGGGCGGAACTCAATGCCCAGTGGGCACCGAGTAAGTTGGAGCAGCAACTGGATATGCTGAGCAGCAGTCCAGTAGCCACAGCAACCTATTTGAGCGCAATCTGGAGCGGGGCAGGCCAAGCCGGACAAGATACCGCCTTGACATTGGGCTACGCTGGCGGCAACGTGCTGGGAGCTTTGAGTGGCACCCGTGTAGATGCAACGCGGCTGGGGTTTGTAGGGGCGTCGAATCCGGCGGGCAGCTATGGTCTGGAGGGTATTGGCGCGACGGTGACGTCGATTTGGGGGAGGCCGGCTACGCTTGGGCGGGGGGCATTGTCGCGGTATGGTGAGATAGTTCCAAACAGAATAAATCCTGATCTGGCTACTCGTCTTGATGCATATAAAGCATGGAAAGCTGAAAATGAAATTGTAGGTCTACCATCACTTAAAGAGTTTCGGTTGTTTGACGATGCAAGCCGGGTAAGCACACCTGGGTTCAAGGCATACTCAAACAGTGAATGGCCTCCTAACTATGGTGCATTGGGCGAGAGTTCACTATTTACCCTACTCCCTGGTACGAAGATTGACCGTTTTGGATCTGATTTTGGTAGCTTCTTGTCACCAACAGGTACGTCATATGGGGAAAGAGCACTGAGGCCGGGAACATTGCGAGCACCATATTCAGTATTTGAAGTTACATCGCCGCTTGAAGTTGAAGTCGGTACTATCGCACCATGGTTTGGTGAGGTGGGGATGGGAATGCAGTACAAGCTCCTTGGTGACTCTCGGGTAAAGGACTTGCTGTTTAGCGAACAACTTACGGAAGTTTATAGGGGGCCTTTTAATGGATATAAGCACTAGAATAAAACTTGTTCGTGCCTTGCAAGCGGCGGGAGTTCGACCCAGTTCCTATAGTGTATCTGGCCCTGAAGATATGGCGCTCTGCTTAGAAGTATCCGGAAAAGATTGGGAGGTTTTCTACTTTGAACGCGGAGGAAGAACCTTTGTTAAAAAATTTCAGACTGAAACTGATGCGTGTACTTACATGTACCACGAGCTAATGGGTGATAAAACAGCTTTTATGTAGGTGATAGGTAAGAATTGGCCAGCTTTTCAAGCTGGCCAATTTACTTGTTCCAAACAGTGGGGGCAATACAGGAGTAGCGGGCGTAGCCGCGACAGCGAGCGCCGCAGCCACCTTCGCCGGTTATGCGGCGGCGGGCGCGGGTAGCCTCTATGGCCGGCCAGGGCGTGGCGATGGGGATACAGAATCAGTTCTCGTGGAGCCAGGTGGGTTTGAGCGCCCTTGGCGCGGGGGTGAGCGCCGGCATGGGGGCCGGGATGTTGGGTGACTCGCTGAAAAACGCGCCAATCGCGCTGCGGGCGGCGGCGGGCAATGCCTTGACCCAGAGCGTGGCGGTGGCCACCGGCTTGCAGAAGCGATTCAGTTGGACCGCGGTGGCGGCCAGCGGCGCGGCGGCCGGGATCAGTGCCTGGATGGGCGACAGCCTGGGCTGGAGCAGTAAAGATCCGGTTGCCAGTGTGGGCTACGGCACGCTGCGCGGCCTGGTGTCGGGCGGCATCCAGTCGCAAGTGAACGGCCAACGTCCAAACTGGAGCGCGATCGCGGCGGAATCGTTTGGCAATGCGCTGGGCGACCAAGTGGTGAGCGGGATTCAGAATAGGGATCTGGGGCGACAACAGCAGCAAGCGCGTCTGGCTGAAGCAATGGCGGAACAACTGACGTCTGCGCAACAGACGGGCTATGGCGGCCGTGGTGTACTGGTGGCGGATGCGGGCAAGTGGCCGCGTGGGCAAGAGGTGATGAGCGATGCTGGACTGGGTTTCTTTGTGGATGAGGGGGGGCAACGGGCGACGGCAGCCAAGGCCGGCGCGAAAGAAGGGTTTAATTGGGAAAACACCATAGAGCTTGAGCCTGTCACGGTGACTGCCTCTCGTCCAGGCGTTTGGCAGCGATTGCTGAATACAGTGAGCCGTAGCCTGGAGTGGGCAAAATCTGGCGTGGAGTGGATGCTGGGGGCGCAAGAAGTTGGTTTGACCATGGCCACTGGTCTGGTAGCCGCCCCCGCTTCAGGATATGGGATGATGCTTACAGGAGGGGATGTTGAAGCAGGGAGAGACATTGCTGCGACTCTGACATATCAACCCCGGCTGGGAACCTCTCAAGCGATGCTGGAAGGTTTGAATAATACGGTAGGAGCGGGCTTCCGGTGGTTGGAGCAAAAAGCCGGAGATGGGGGATACTGGCTGGGTGGTTTGACTGGTTACTCTCAATTGGCGGTGTGGGGTGGTACGGCGGGTGTAACTCTGCCGACTGCAGCTTCGATCCTATTAGGACCGGGCTCTTCTTCGGTGCGCGGTGCGTTTGGTAGTGTGGGACGGTTGGGGTGGAGTGGTGGTGAGCGTGGAGTGGCGGCTGGGGTTGTTCCAAGCAGGGCGGTTGATCTGTCTCAAGCTACTATTCGGGCGCAGGTTGAGTCTAATTTGGCCGAGAGTGCTGCTGCACGATCTTCCTCAAGCTTCAAAACTCCCAAGGTTGGTTTGCCTGATAAAGAGTGGCCACCATTCCCTGGGTCAGTCAATCAAGTAGAGCATGATTTCGTGCTGCTTCCTGGAGCAGTAATTGATAGATTTGGCCCTCCACAGGGCTCATTCTTGTCACCGGTTAGAACATCTTACTCAGCCCGAGCGTTAAAGCCAGGCACTATGGCTGATGACTATTATGTGTATGAGGTTCTTCGACCCTTGCCTGTTAAGGCTGGAGAGGTTCGGCCCTGGTTTAGTGAGTCTGGCGGTGGTATGCAGTACCGACTTGATGCTATTGATGGTGCTCGTAGATCTCCGTTTACGTTAACTAAAGGTAATAACCCCTATTTGAAGGAAATCTTCAAAGGAAAGTACTGGAATTATGAGTGATCCACGATTGCTAGCTTTAGCTAGTGAGTTAAAAGCATTGGGTATTCCTGCTTCTTGTTATTCACTTGGCCATCAGCGTGATGAGAGAACTTGTCTTGTGTTTTTTGAAGGAAAGTGGCTTGTCTATTATTCAGAACGTGGTGCTTTTTCAGAGTTGAGTACGTTTGATAGTTTTGAAGACGCTAAAGCTAATTTCATTGGACGGTTGCAGTAGTTTTTAACTGAAAAATTCGATGATAATAGCAAGTAGGGTGGGCAAGCCAAGAGGCTTGCCCACGCGCTACCTTGGCAACATTATCTTGGGACGCGCCGTAACTTATAAGCTCAAGCCTCACCCAACACCCCTCGCGGGGCTTTGGTCGTTTATAAGGCTCAAACCAGTTCCTGCATCTGTATCGTAGTCTGTTGCAAACGATGGGCGAAGGGCTCCAGCAAGTAGGGTGGGCAAGCCACAAGGCTTGCCCACGCGGCACCTTGGCAACACTGCCTTTGGACACGCTGTAGCTTAAAGCCCAAGCCCCCAAAACCCCTCGCAGGGCTTTGGTTGTTCAAAGGCTTACGCCAATTCCTGCATCTGTATCGTGGTCTGTTGCAGCCGGCGGGCGAAGGGTTCCAGTAAGCAATACACCTGCTCGCACTCCAGCGTGTCGAGATTGGATTGGTCCAGCATCGCCGCCAGCGCGCTCAGGGCGCTGCTGACCTGGCCGAGTTCCAGGCTAAGCAGGTGGGCGGTGTGATGGAAGTGCTCGCAGTATGCGTCTAGTTGCTGCAATAGCGGTTCGATCGGTTGTAGCGAGACATTTTGCTGGCGCAAGCTTTTCAGCTGGAACAGCAAGGTGGAGAGCGACGGGGTGTGGTGGGGGCGAGGAGAGTTAGGCATTGGAGCCTCCTGAGTGCAGTGTGTTTGCCGCAGCCAACGTTCTATAGGCCGCGTGTCCGCCATAGTGCTACCCAGGTTCCTACGCCCGGTGCTGATTGACAGCACGGCCGGATTATCACGTGCTTGCAGCGGGGAGGCAAGCAGCTTGCACCGCGTAGCGGCCAAGCTTGGCCGCGCGTCAGCCGACCCCGCTGCCGCATTTGAACTCGATGGCCGTGGGGTTTCGGTGGGGCCATCGGAAAATTCTTGGATTGGCGCCGTGAGAACCCGGCATCCCTTCCCATCCAAGACTGCTGAAAACGCTGAATGGATTCGCTGGCTGCCGGCGGACCGCTTGTTCCCGAATTTTCTTATCTCTCGTCGGTTCAAACCTGCCTCACGATCCGGTCTCCTTCAGGCGTTGCGACGGACGCCGTGAGGCGAACCTCCCCTTCCCCTTTCCCATCCCTCTGCACTACCGGCAGTGAGGCGGAGCAATGGTTGTCAAGTGCGTGCTAGCCGCCGAGAGCGGCTGGTTTGCTTCATGCATTGGGCGGCATTTTTAAGCCGCGACGTGTGTTTGAGCGAAGGCTGAAGTTCCGCAGATTTGATGTTGGTGGCGGGCTTGAACGGCGGAATGGCTTGATTGCGACGACTGATGGAGAGACGGATACAGGATTTTCATCCTCTAAAAACCGCTGATTTTTTGAGGTTCCATTTAAAAATCATGTAGTTAAATTGGATTTTTTTAGTTTGTAAATATGGTCATGGTATGTTGTAAAAAAGTATGAATCTCATTAATATCCTTAACATTTGTGCGGCTTGCTTGTTTTCATGGTGATTGAGCATCGAAAACCGGGCCGCTGCATGAGGGCGGGTGGAATGACGGGCGATCAATCACTGCAGTTGATGTCGCAAATGATGTGGATGGCCTTGGCCATTGCCGGGCCCGTGCTGTTGTTCAGCCTGGTGGTGGGCATCTTGGTCAGCGTGATCCAGGTAGTGACCCAGATCCAGGATGCCTCTTTGGCCTTCGTGCCCAAGTTGCTGGCGGTATTTGCGGCCCTGTTGTTGTTTGGCCCGTGGATGTTGAAGTCGCTGGTGAACTATGCCGCGGGTGTGATTGGCAGCATCCCGTCCTTGTTCTGAAACGCTTCTCAATGTCTTTTCCCCTGGATTTGACCTGGCTATACGCCTCTTTTTTGCTGTCGCTGCGTTTGGCTCCGGTCTTGTTGCTGACGCCGGTGATAGGCGCGGCCAATGTGCCCGGGGTGGTGCGCGGCTTGTTGGGGCTGAGCCTGGCGGCGCTGATGACGTATGGCCTGGAGTTGCGGCTGGTTTTGCCCGCCAATGGCTGGGTGCTGGCCGGGCAGGCTTTGACCGAGCTGTTCATCGGCGCCTTGCTTGGTTTCGGCGTGCAGTGCGCGTTTGGCGCGCTGGCGTTTGCGGGGCGTTTGCTGGATACCCAGATCGGCTTTGGTTTGTCCGGCGTGATCAATCCGCTGACGCGGCGCTCCGGCGCGGCCATGGGCCTGGCGTTCGAGTTGCTGGCGGTGGCTTACGTTTATGCGGTGAATGGCCATCACATGCTGTTGCAGGCGGTGGTCTTTTTGCTGGAGACCCTGCCGGTGGGCGAGCCGGTCAGCCTAGTGCTGGCGGAGCGGGCGGTGGGGCAGTTTGGCGTGTTGTTTGCGCTGGCGCTTTCGTTGGCGGCGCCCTTGCTGATCGCCTTGTTCGCCATTGATGTGGGCGTGGCGCTGATTTCTCGCTCCATGCCGCAGTTCAATGCTTTTGTGATGGCCATGCCGGTGAAGGTGGGCGTGGGCCTGGCGGTGCTGGCGGTGATTTTGCCGCGTTTGGGCGGTTTTTTTGAACGCTGGTTTGCCTCGATCCTGGATTATCTGGCGAGCTTTCAGGGGGGCTAGGTGGCGGAGCAAGAGCAGGATAGGTCGGAAGAGGCGACGCCGCACAAGCGCGAGGAGGCCCGCAAGAAAGGCTCGGTGGCGCGCAGCCAGGATGTGCTGGGCGTAGTGTCGGCCCTGACCCTGTTGCTGGCGCTGATGGCGCTGGGGCCCGGCATGGCGCGGCACTGTCTTGGTCTGTTCGCCATGCTGTTGTCGCATGCGGGGGAGTGGTCGTTTGCGCAGCAGGCCTTGTCGGTGTGGATGCGAGAGCTGGGGCTGGAGTTGTTTCAAACCCTGCTTCCCTTGTGGCTGTTGTTGGCGCTGACGGCGGGGGTGGCCGGAGCCGCTCAGGTGGGCCTGGTGTTCTCCACGGAACCGTTGAAGCCGGATTGGCAGAAGCTCAATCCGATGGAGGGCCTCAAACGCTTGTTCACGTTGAGGTCGGTGTTTGAGGCGGCGAAGTCCAGCATCAAGTTTCTGGCTTTTTCGCTGGTTCTGTACTGGATCATCCGGGAAATGCTGCCGGATTGGTTGTTGCTGACCGGCGCCGGGCCGGGCCGGGTGGCCGCCGCCACCGGCAACGCCCTGTTGCAAGTGCTGCGCTATATGGCGCTGGTCATGTTGTTGGCGGCGGTGGTGGATTGGCTGTTTGTGAGGCGCACGCTCAGCAAGAAGTTGCGGATGTCCAAGCGCGAGGTGAAGGAAGAGTACAAGCGGCGCGAAGGCGACCCTCGGATCAAGTCCAAATTGAAGGAAATCCGCCAGCAGTTGCTGCAAAAGACGCGCGCCGCGTCGCGGGTGCCGGAAGCGGATGTGCTGGTGGTGAATCCGCGCCATCTGGCGCTGGCGATCCAGTACCAGCGCGGAAAGATGGCGGCGCCGCTGTTGTTGGCCAAGGGGGCCGGCGAGATGGCTTTGAAGATGAAAGAGACAGCCAGGCGGCATGGCGTGCCGATTCTGGAGAACCGGCCGCTGGCGCGCGGCTTGTTTCGCGATGTGGATGTGGATGAATGGATTCCCGATGCTTATTTCGGCGATGTGGCCAAGGCGCTGGTTTGGGCATTTCGGGTCAAGAAGGGCTGAACTGCCGGAGACAGGCGGTGTTGCGATGGCGTTTTAGATGAGTAGCTTGCTCAAGTTGTTCAAAGAAGGGGCGAATGTGTCGATCATCCTGCTGATGGTCGGCATTTTGTTCGTCTTGTTCACTCCGGTTTCGGCCCGCGTGCTGGATGCGCTGTTGCTGGGCAATTTCAGTTTGGCGCTGTTCGTGCTGTTGCTGACCTTCTACGTGCGCAAGCCGGTGGATTTTTCCACCTTTCCGTCGGTGCTGCTGATCGCCACCTTGCTGCGCCTGGCGCTGAACGTGTCCGCCACCCGGCTGATCTTGTCCGACGGCGACGCCGGCCGGGTGATCGGGGCCATCGGTTCCTACGTGGTGGGCGGCAACTATGTGATCGGGGTGATCGTGTTCCTGATCCTGGTGGTGGTGCAGTACGTGGTGGTGACCAGCGGCGCGCAGCGGGTGGCGGAGGTGGCGGCGCGGTTTACGCTGGACAGCATGCCCGGACAGCAGATGAGCATAGACGCCGATCTGAACATGGGCTTCATCGATCAGGCCGAGGCCCAGCGCCGACGCAAGGAGCTGGAGAAAGAGGCGGGCTTTTACGGCGCGATGGACGGCGCCAGCAAGTTCGTCAAGGGCGACGCCATCGCCGGCATCATCATCATGCTGATCAATATCGTGGGCGGTTTCGCGGTGGGGGTGGCTCAGCACGGGATGCCGTGGCAGGAGGCCCTGCAGACGTATACCTTGCTGACCATTGGCGACGGCATTGTGACCCAGGTGCCGGCGCTGGTGATTTCGGTGGGCACCGGCATCATCATCACGCGCTCGGCGTCGGACGACAGGCTGAGCAGCGAGGTGCTGGGGCAGTTCACCGCCTATCCCAATATTTTGCTGATGGTGGCCGGCGCCTTGGCGCTGGCCGCCTTGCTGCCCGGCTTGCCGGCCTTGCCGGCTTTGATGCTGGCCGCGCTGTTCGCCGGCGGCGGCCTGGCGCTGCGCCGTTTGCGGGGCGGCGCCGAAGACGGTTCGACGGACGATTCCGCCGCGGAGACGGAGGCGGCCGACGCGTCGCTGTACGAGGAGTTGCGGGTGGACTTGCTGTCCATCGAGCTGGCGCCGGACCTGATGCCGCTGATGGGGCAGGACGGCAGCCTGCTGTTGGAACGCATAGGCCTGTTCCGCAAGCAATACATGCTGGATTCCGGCCTGGTGCTGCCCAAGGTGAAGGTGAGGGAAAGCAAGAGCCTGCGCGACGGCGCTTACCAAATCCGCCTGCAAGGCGACAAGGCGGGCGAGGGAAGCCTGGAGCCCGGCGCCTGGCTGGCGATTCACCCCGGCGGCGAGCGCGCCAAGCTGGAGGGCACGCCCACCACCGATCCCGCCTACAACCTTCCCGCCATCTGGATTCAGGACGCCCAGCGGCCGCGCGCGCGCGAGCTGGGCTACACCGTGGTGGACGCGGCCACGGTGTTCATGACGCATTTTTCCGAAGTTGTGAAGCGGCATTCCGCCGATTTGCTGACCCGCGAGGAAGTGGAGCGTCTGGCGCAGCATTTGCGGCAGACCCAGGCCAGCCTGCTGGACGAGCTGTTGCCCAATGTGATGACGCTCAGCGAAATCCAGAAGGTGTTGCAGGCCTTGCTGCTGGAGAAGGTGTCGATCCGGCGCATGGACACGATTCTGGAGGTGCTGGTGGACGCGGCGCGGGCCAGCAAGGATGTGGACGAGTTGACCACGCGCGTGCGTCAGCGTCTGGGCAGCGTGATTTGCGCGCCGTTGCTGGACGGCGACGGCGCTTTGCATGTGATTACCTTGGATGGCGGCATCGAGCAAACCTTGTACGACGGCTTGCGCCGCAGCGAGGGCGGCGCCGCGTCTCTGGCGCTGGACCCGCGCTTTGCCGAGCAATTGTTGAAAAAGATGCTGGCCGAATCCGAGCGGATGGCCGGAGCCAATCACATGCCGGTGCTGCTGTGCGCGCCGGAGGTGCGCGCCAATTTGCGCAAGTTGACCGCGCGGATGATGCCGCACCTGCATGTGCTGGCCTTGAACGAAGTGCCGCCGGGCGTGGGTTTGAAGGCCTTCGCCGCAGTGACGTTTTGACGGAGGAATCGGATGAGCGAGCTATTGAACGTGATGGCGGCTTCGATGCAGGCCGATATGAACCGGGTCAATACCGTGGCCCACAACATCGCCAACAGCAATACGGCGGGTTACAAGCGCTTGTTCACCTTGGGCGGCGAGGTCCTGGCCGGCGCGTTGGCGGATGCGCGGCAAGGCGCAATGCACCGGACCGGCTCCGATTTGGACCTGGCGATCGAGGGCCCCGGTTATTTCTCCGCGCTGGATAACGGCGGCGCCTACGTCAGCCGCGGCGGCGGGTTGCGGCTGGATAGCCGCGGCAGGCTGGTGCTGGCCCAGTCCGGCATGCCGCTTGAGGGGGAGCAGGGGGAAATCTTTCTGCAACCGGGCGCTTTTCGCGTGGCGGACGATGGCCAGGTGTTCCAGAAGGAGTTGGCGGTGGCCCGCATCAAGCTGGTTTACCCGGCCAAGGACGCGCGGCTGGAGGCCGCCGGCAATGGTTTGTATCGGGTCAGCGGCGCGATGGCCGAGCCCAGGGACTTGGGCGGCCCCGGCCGATTGCGGCAGGGCTTTCTGGAAATGTCCAATGTGAACTCCACGCGGGAAATGGTGGAGTTGATGGAGGCGACTCGCCATTTCGAGTCGGTGCAGAAGGCGGTGCAGGGCATGGACGCGGTATGGGACAAGGCCCTGCGCAGCTTGGGCGAGTTCTGAGGACAATGAGGCGAGGACGAAATCGTGATTGATGCATTGTATGTGGGCGCCACCGGGATGGCGGCGCAGCAAGGCGGCTTGGAGGCGGTGGCCAACAATCTGGCCAATATGAACACGCCGGCTTACAAGCGTTCGCAAGCGGTGTTCGAAGATCTGGTCTACCGCGAATCCGCGCGGCAGACGCCGGCCCAGGGCGAAACCGCCGGAGCGGCTTATGTGGGCCTGGGCACGCGGCTGAGCGCGGTGGAGAAGGTGTTCAGCCAAGGGGATTTGAGACCGTCGGAGTCGGAGTTCGACGTCGCGCTCAATGGCGAGGGTTTTGTCGCCGTCAGCAATCCGGACGGCAGCCAACTGTATAGCCGATTGGGCTCGTTGCGAGTGGGCGAGGATGGTTTGTTGCAGTTGCGCAGCGGCCAGCCCTTGGAGCCGGCCATTACCTTGCCGCGAGACGCCCGCGGCCTGCGGGTGGCTGAGGACGGCCAGGTTTCCGTATTGACGGAGGACGGCAAGACGCTGGATGTCGGCCGGATCGAATTGGCCATGTTCAATAATCCGGCCGGGCTCAAACCGGTGGGAGAGGGCCTGTATCAGGCGACTGAGCAGTCAGGGACCGCGCAGATCGGGCCGGCAGGGGAAGAGGGGCGCGGCAAGTTGGCGCACAAATACCTGGAAGGCTCCAATGTGAAGATGGCGGACGAACTGGTCAGCATGATGCTGGCCCAGCGCGCGTTTGAAGCCAACTCGCGCATTATCCAGGCCGCGGACGAGATGCAGTCCATCGTCAACAACTTGCGGCGCGGCTGATGAAGCGAGCCGCGCTGTTGGCGGTTTGGGCGGCGTCTATCCCGGCTCAGCCGCTGGCGGCGCGGAGCGTGGTGGAAGTGGAGAGCCGCAGCGTCAGCTGGTCGCAGGTGCTGGAAGGGAGCTTTCCCGCTGTATTGCGACGCTCCCTGGAGGCGAGGCCATTGGCCACTGGTTTGAAGGCAGGGGAAGCCCGCTCGCTGGGGCGCCTGCAACTGCTTAGCGCGTGGCGGGCGGCGCTGGGCGTGGAGGCGGAGCATTGGCCGGTCCGGCTGCCCGATCAGATTACGGTCACTCGGGCGGGCGGGGCGCCGGCGGCGCCTGCGCTGCTCAAGGAAGGGGAGCAGGCCTTGCGCGCCCGCTTGAGCGGCGAGTGCGAGCGTCTGGAGCTTCAGCCCGAGCGGAACGAGATGACGGCGCTGCTGCCGCCGCAAGGCGTCAGTTTGGCGGCGCGCTTGCCCGCCGCGCCCGCTCTGGCGAGACGGATGGCGGTGTGGCTGGATGTTTTTGAAGGATCTGAGTTGTACGGCAGTTGGCCGGCCTGGTTTCAGGTGAGCTGTTTGCGGCCGGTGTATCGCGTCAGCCGGGCGGTGGCGAAAGGCGAAGCCTTGTCCGCGGCCAATGCCGAGCAAACGCTGGCGGATTTGACGGACGCGAAGCCGCTGTCCTCGCTGCAGGGCATGAGCGCCGCCAGGGATCTGGCCGCGGGAACGGTGCTGCGGCTGGCGGACGTCAAGCCGGCGGCGCTGGTGCGCAAGGGGGAGCGGGTGCTGGTCCGCTTGAACAGCGGGGCGATTCGTTTGGAAGTGGGGGCGGAAGCCTTGGGAGACGGCGCCATGGGGCAGCTGGTTTACGTCAGGCGAGAACGGGACCAAGCCGTGTTCAAGGCCATCGTCGTGGCCAACGGCGTGGTGGATGTGTTGTGACAACAGGCGGCCCGACAGGGGCCGAGCGGAAATGAACAAGAAAACATGGTGCTTGCGGATTTTGCAAGGCGGAGCGTTGCTGGCGCTGACCGTTGCGCTGGCCCAGGCCGGCGAACGCATCAAGGACCTGGGCCGTTTCAACGGCTGGCGCGACAACCAGCTGATCGGCTATGGCCTGGTAACGGGCCTGGCGGGGAGCGGAGACAGCGCGCGCAGCCAGATGACCCAGCAATCAATGGCCAACCTGCTCAAGCAGTTCGAGGTCAATCTGGGGCCGGACCAAGTCAACAGCCGCAACGCGGCGGCGGTGATGGTCACCGCCAATATGCCGCCCTTGCTGGAGCCCGGCGCGCGGGTGGACGTCACCGTGACGTCGGTTGGCGATGCCCGCAGCTTGCTGGGCGGCAGCTTGCTGCAGACGCCGCTGAAGGGCGGCGACGGTCAGGTCTACGTGCTGGCGCAAGGCGCGCTGTCGGTTGGCGGCTACCGTTACGACAGCAATGGCAACCGGGTGCAGAAAAACCATCCCACCGTCGGGCTGATTCCAGCGGGCGGCATTGTGGAGCAGGCGGTGGCCACCAGTTTCATCCGCAACGGCAGGGTGGAGTTTCTGCTGACGGCGCCGGATTTCACCACGGCCGAGCGCATTGCGCGGGCAATTAATCAGAAGCTGGGCCGCAGTCTCGCCAGCCCGCTGGGCGCGGGCAAGGTGGGCATTAAGGTGGACTCGGCTTCAGCGGCGGACGCCACCCATCTTTTGAGCCGGATCGAGGCGATAGAAGTGACGCCGGACGATCGCGCGCGGGTGGTGGTGAATGAACGCACCGGCACTGTGGTGGCGGGCGGCAATGTGATGCTTTCCGCCGTCACCGTGGTACACGGCGACTTGAAAATATCGGTGGAAACCGATTATCTGGTGTCGCAACCGCCTTCGCTGTTTGGCTCCGCGCGCGATGTGCGGACAACCGTGGTGCCGCAGACCCGAGTCGCGGTTCAGGAGAAGCCTTTGCCGGGCATCAGTCTGAAAGGCAATTCCACCATCGCCGATCTGGTCGCGGCGCTCAATCGCATCCAGGCCAGCCCGCGCGATGTGATCGCGGTGTTGCAGGCGGTCAGGACCGCCGGCGCGCTGCGCGCGGAACTGGTCATTCAATAAGAGAGGAACGGGCTATGCAAATCGCGTCGCTTGGCGAAACCGTCTCGCGTTCGCTCGACGGCCTGGTGCTGCGGCAGCAGGTCATCGCGCAGAACATCGCGAATCTCAACACCCCCGGCTACACGCCGTTGCGAGTGGACTTCGAGTCCGTCTTGCAAGGCGCGGAGGGCGCGGGGCCGCGCATTCTGCCGGATCGGCGTCCCGCGCTGGTTCCGGGCGCGGCGGGTTCCGCCGCGGAATTGAGCCATCAGGTGTCGCAACTGGCGGATACGACCTTGCGTTACCAGACCCTGATCAAGGGCATCAATAAACAACTGGCCATCATGCAATTGGCGATTTCGGACGGGAGACGCTAAGTGGCCGGACTTTGGGAATCGCTGGCGATCAGTCAGAGCGGCATGGATGTGGAACAGCTGCGGGCGGAAGTGGCCGCGCGCAATATCGCCAACGCCAATGTGGCGGCGGCGCCGGGCGCGCTGTTGGCCAAACCCTTGCGGGTGATGGCGCAGCCGGTGAGCGCCGGGTTTGGCCAGGCACTGGCGCGGGCGGAGGCGGGCTTGCCGCCGCCGGGGGGCATCCGCGCCGTGGTGGTGGAGTCCGACGCGCCGGCCCGCAAGGTGCTGGAGCCGTCCAGCCCCTTGGCCGACGCTCAGGGCTATGTGCAATACGCCGGCGTGAACACGCTGGAAGAGATGTTTGCGCTAACCATGGCGGTTCGGTCTTATGAAGCGAATGTGACCGCGTTCAACGCGGGGCGCTCGATGATGCAGAAGGCGCTGGAAATTGGAGGCAAACAATGATTGAGGCGATTGCCGGCAGCGCGCTGGCGGACTCCCTGTCCGGCGCGGCGGCCAAGCCCCTGGCGCCGACCGGGTTTGAGGCAGTGTTGACGCAACTGGAGAAATCCGAAAACAGCCTGGGCGGGCTGCTCAACGGGGTGGCGACCGGCCAGGCGGGCAGCTTGCACCAGGTGATGTTGCGGATGGAGGAAACCCGCATGCAGTTCGAGCTGTTCATGCAGGCGCGCAACAAGGTGTTGGAGGCTTATCAGGAAGTGATGCGGATGCAGGTGTGACGGGCGGCTTAGGACCGATACGATCTGCTGCGCGTCGTCGCAAGGTCGCGCGGTGAGTATGCCTTCGGAGTGTTTGTTGACGGGATGTTAATTCCGCTTCCTCCGCTGTTTTCGCCTGGTCTCGCTCTGGCTTGCGAGATCGTAAACAGCGACTTGGATATTTGATTGGATAGGCGAGAGATGGTCGATTTTTTCAAGGCGCTGTGGCAGCGCTCTTCGGGCGCGGGGCGCGCCTTCCTGGTGGCGGGCGCGCTGGCGGCAGTGGTGCTGCCGGCCGGCGCGTTCTGGTGGTCCGGCCGCGCCGATTACCAGGTGTTGTTTGCCGATCTGGACGCGCGCGACGCCGCCAGCGTGGTGGCGGCGCTGGAAAAGCAGAAAACGCCCTACCAACTGACGGATGAAGGCAAGACCGTCCAGGTGGAAAAAGACTTGTTGTACAAGACCCGGATGAAGCTGCTGGGCGGCGGTCTGGATCTGAAGAGTTCGGTGGGCTTCGAACTGTTCAACAACGCGGAGTTCGGCGTGACCGAATTCGCGCAGAAGATCAACTATCTGCGCGCGCTGCAGGGCGAGTTGGCCCGCACCATCATGGGCTTCGACGAGGTGCAGAACGCGCGCGTTCACCTGGTGTTGCCGGAGGGGGGCATGTTGCGCAAACGCGGAGCCAAGGCCAAGTCTTCGGTCTGGGTGACGCTGAAGGGCGGCAAGAGCTTGCAGCAGGAGCAGGTAAGCGGCATCCAGCGGCTGGTGGCCGCTTCGGTGCCGGAGATGGACGTCACCGCGGTCACGGTGCTGGACCAGCGCGGCGTGGCCTTGTCGGCGCGCGCGCACGACGAAGAAGGCGTGGCGGGCATGGACGCCGGTTTGCAGTTGAAAAAGGAAACCGAAGCGTATCTGGCCGACAAAGTGAGCCGCATACTCGATACGGCGCTTGGGCCGAGCCAGGCCGCGGTCAGCGTGGATGTGGCCTTGGACCTGTCCTCGCACAAGCTGACGCGGGAGTCGGTGATCGGCGATGGTTCGGACAAGGGCATTCTGGTGCGCCGGAAAGAGCAATGGCAAGGGGACGGCGACGCCACGCGCTTGTCGCCGTCGTCGACGGGCGGCTCCGGCAACAAGTCTTTGGACGCCGAATACCAGGTTGGACGCGAACTGCGGCAGACCAGCAGCGGCGGCGGCGCGGTCAAACACATCAGCGTCGGCATCGTGACCAATACCAGCTTGTCCGATGCCACGGTGGAGCGGCTGCGCGAGGTGATTTCCATGGCGGTGGGCCTGGATAGCGGACGCGGCGACGGCATCGCTTTTTCAGTGCTGGACAATATCTCCCCGGTGGCGGCGCAGCCGACGGCGGAGGCCTTGCCGGCGACGCCCGCCCGTCAAAAAGAAAGCAATGTCGGCGAATGGGTCTTGTGGGGAGGCGCGGCTGTCGTGTTGGCGCTGGGCGTTGTCGTCGTCGGCGTGCAGCGCCGCAGGGCGTCGACGCGCTCGTTGACGGAGTCCGAGCGCGAACGCTTGCTGCGGCAAGTGCAACGCTGGTTGGCGGCGGAGCAAGCCGGAGGCGGCAAGTGATGGCGCAGGAGAGCTTGCGTGCAGCCTTGGCGGTGTCCGCGCTGAAACCCGAAGAGCGGGCTTGGCTCGAGTCTCGTTTGAGCGAAGAGGAGCGCGTCTTGCTCGGGCAGGCGCTGGAACGCTTGGATGACAGGCCGCTGACCGAACAGGCGGATGAATTGGAGCCGCCCGCGGCTTCTCCGGCCGGCGTCGATCTGTTGAGCCGCGGCGTGGAGCCTTTGCTGGAGGCCTTGCAAGCGGAACCGGTGTGGATGCAGGCGGCTTTGGGGCACGCGCTGGGCGCTGAGTTGCGCGGCGAGGTTCTGAGCGCGACCCAGGATGCGGAAGCCTGGCGCGGGCGAGTAGACAGCTTGCGCCGCGACTGGTCCGGGGGAGTGTCGCAGACGGCCCCGGCTTTGCGCGCGGCCATGCTGAGCCGTTTGCAAGCGGTGACGGCGGCGGTGCCGGAACGGCCGTCGGTACGCCCGTCCGGCACGGAGCGGGCTCCATCCAGCCTGGGTGTGAGGCTGCGGACCTGGTGGGGAAGCCTGCGTCATGAGTGACATCATCCGCAATCCAAGCATTCGCGAAGGCGTGGTTGCACGCGCAGCCGCAGCGCGGCCGCTAGCGGACTCTCCGCCTTCCCCGCCCGCGCGGCAGCCGGAGCTGGAAGAGATCCAGGCCATGCGCGCGCGCGCGCTGGCGGAGATAGAGGCCGCTCGCGCCACGTGCCGGACCGAGTGCGAAGGACTGCGCGCCGCGGCGCGCCAGAACGGCTACCGGGAGGGGATGGCGCAGGCCGAGGCCGAGTCGTTGCGCTTGCGCGAGGCGCTGAGCGCTCAGGGCAAGGCCTTGCTGGCCGCCTTGGGCGGCGTCCGCGAGGCGGTGCACGATGAAGTGGAGCGCATGTTGACGCCCTTATTGCTGGAGGCGTTGGCGCGGATGATAGGCGAGATGCCGCCGTCCGCCGAGCTGGCCCGTTCCTGCGTGCGCAGCGCCTTGCGCGAAGCGGCGGGA
The DNA here is from genome assembly GCF_016937655.1 of Chromobacterium alkanivorans. Taxonomy (GTDB): domain Bacteria; phylum Pseudomonadota; class Gammaproteobacteria; order Burkholderiales; family Chromobacteriaceae; genus Chromobacterium; species Chromobacterium alkanivorans. The sequence goes on from NZ_JAFHKL010000010.1 coordinate 17,907, forward strand.
CGCGAGCCGGTGAGGGTACGGCTTCATCCGGCCGATGCGGCCTTGCTGGCGGGCGACGACGCGGTATTGAGCGAAGCGGGCCGCGAAGTGAGCGTGGTGGCGGATGCCGGCCTGGACGGCGGCGGTTGCATCGTCGAAACCATGCATGGCGATATTGACGCGCGCATGACCACGCAGATGGAGCGTTTGCGCCGGAGTCTGCAAGAGGCGCGCGCGCGATGATGTCGGGACTGGCGCAATTGCGCGAGGCGATCCACGCGTCCGATCTGGTGGAGCGCGTAGGCTACGTCAGCCGCAAGGTGGGTCTGTTGGTGGAGTCTTGCGGACCAGCCGGCATTGGTTTGGGCGATCTGTGCCACATCGAGCTGGCCGGCGATAGGCCGGCGGTGTTGGCCGAGGTGGCCGGCTTGGATCGGGATCGCCTGCAATTGCTGCCCTATGGTCCGGTGGACGGTCTGCTGCTGGGCGCTCGGGTGGTTTCGGCCGGGCACGCGTTTTCGGTGCCGGTGGGCGACGCTTTGCTGGGAAGGGTGGTGGATGCGTTTTGCCGGCCGCTGGACGACAAGGGCGAGATCGGGTTTTCCGGTCGGCGGCCGGTGCGCAGCGCGCCGATTCCGGCGTTGAGCCGCAGCCGGATCGACCGCGTGATGGAAACCGGCGTCCGGGCGATAGACAGCATGCTGACCATAGGCTACGGGCAGAGGCTTTCCATCATGGCGGGCAGCGGAGTGGGCAAAAGCACGCTATTGGGCATGCTGGTGCGCAACTGCGCGGCCGACGTGGTGGTGGTGGGCTTGATTGGCGAGCGCGGCCGCGAAGTGCTGGAGTTTATCGAAGAGAGCCTGGGGGAAGCCGGGCTGGCGCGCGCGGTGCTGGTGGTTGCCACCGCCGATGAGCCTGCGCTGGTGCGCGAGGCGGCGGCCTTGAGCGCGGTGACGGTGGCCGAGCATTTTCGCGATCAGGGCCGCTCCGTGCTGTTGATCGTGGATTCGCTTACCCGTTACGCGATGGCCCGTCGGGAAGTGGGGTTGGCCATAGGCGAACCGGCGACCTCGCGCGGCTACACCCCGTCGGTGTTCTCCGAGCTGGCCGGCATGCTGGAACGCTGCGGCACGCGCAAGGAGGGCGGCTCGATCACCGGCTTGTTCACCGTTCTGGTGGAAGGCGACGACATCCACGACCCGGTGGCCGACAGCGTCCGCGGCATTGTGGACGGTCACATCGTGCTGTCGCGCGAGTTGGCCAACGCCGGGCATTTCCCCGCGATAGATGTGCTGGGCAGCGTCAGCCGCTTGTCGTCGGCGCTGGCCTCTGAGAACGAGCGTGGCCTCATGAAGGCCTGCCGCAAAACCCTGAGCGTGTTGGCGGCGAGCAAGGACTTGCTGGAGTTGGGCGCTTATCGCCCCGGCGGCAATCCGGAACTGGATCGGGCCTTGGAGCGCAAAAGCGGTCTGGAGGCCTTTTTGCAACAAGATACTCGGCAGCGCGACGAAAGAGCCGCGGCGTTGGCGAGTTTGGCCGCTTTGCTGCAAGGGGGCTAAATGGCGGGCTTTACTTACCGGCTGGAGCCCTTGCTGGGGTTTCGCCAGTCCTCTTTGCAACTGACGCGGCAGGCCTTGTCGGCGGCGGAGGAGCGCCTGGAATCCGCTCGTCAGGCCCTGCTCCAGGCGGAGGAGGAAGTGTCCATTTGCGAACAGGCCTTGAGCGTGCTGGCGGGCAACCCCCCCATGTATTTGTCCGCTCTGAGTTTCTTGAGGGAGCAAAGGCTGCGCTGCCAGGCGCTGTCGCAGGCGGTGACCGCGGCGGAACAGGACTGGGCGCAGGCGCGGGCCGTTCTGCAGAACGCGCGCGCCGAGTTGAAGCAGGTGGAAAAACATAAAGAGCGTCATCGATTGGCCGCCCGCGAACGAGAGCAGCGCAAAGTGTTTCGCGAGCAGGATGAGGCTTGGCTGCAGCGCCGCAGGCAAGGAGGCGCATGAGCGTCATTACATGGGATGGGGAGCCTAGCGGCGCTCCGGCGCGTTCGAGGCGCGAGGCGCCGGAACCGCAGGCGGGCCGGCAATGGCAACGACAGTTGGAGGCCGAGCTGGCCAAGCGCAGCGTGTGCAAGGCGATTCGTCTGGGCGATGCGGCGGAGACGGAGGCTGGATTGGCCGCCGCGGGCCGGCATGACTCGCCGCCGGGCGAGGGCGAGGTTTCGCCTAGGAACTCGTTGCGCAGCGTCGAGCCGGTTGCGCAGGCGCCGCGCGCGCTGGGCGAGGGGGCGACGACAGCGACGGCGGGCTTGGTTTGGAACACGGCGTTCAAGGCGAACGCCGAGGGCTGGCAGGCGGCGCCGCTGACGCCGCTTGCGGAGGGCGCGGACGCGCCGGCCGTCAGCAGCAGAGAAGCGGCCTTGGAGGCCGAGACGGCGGCGACCCTGAGGGCTTGGCTGAAGCCCTGCAAGATTACGGTGTTCGCCGATCAGGGCGCGTTGCGGGTTTGGGTGAGGGATGCCCGGCTCGACGCCGGAGAGGCGGAAGCCCTAGGGCAGCGGCTGGCCCGTCAGCTTAGGGACAAGGGAGGGCGGCTGGCGATGCTGGCCGTCAATGGCGCAGTGGTCTTTCAGGAAAACGCCGCGGGCGGCTTGCCTATTTTGAAACGGGAGTGAACATGGCGACTACAGGTTTGGGCATTTCTAGCGGCGGCAGCGTTGCGCAGACGAGAGGGATCACCCAGCAGGATTTTCTGCGGATTCTTTCCACGCAGCTGACTTTTCAGGATCCGTTGAAGCCTATCGACAATCAGCAGTTCATGGCGCAGATGGCGCAGTTCTCATCGTTGGAGCAGACGAGGATGTCCAATGAAAAGCTGGATACCTTGTTGGCCCAGCAGGCGGCCAATCAATCTCTGGGCTTGATTGGAAAGACGGTGGAGGTGGCGACGGCCAGCGGCAATGTGCCGGGTCAGGTCACCACCATTTCATTTTCCGGCGGCCAGCCGATGCTGACGGTGAAGTCAGCCAACGGCGAACTGATGACGGATGTGTCGCTGGCCCAGGTGGTGCTGGTGAGGGGGAGCGCGACATGATCGATACCATGTTCGTAGGTTTGAGCGGCCTGCGCACCTTTCAGAAAGGCCTGTCCAATATCGGCAACAACGTTGCCAATCTGAACACGCCTGGCTTCAAGCGCACCTCCCTGCAGTTCACCGACATGATGTACCAGTACGACATGCAAGGCGGCAATGGCGGTCAGCACGGCGTGGGCGTGAAGATAGGTTCCACGGTGACGGATTTTTCCTCCGGGGAATTGCAATCGTCGGCCAATCCTTTGGACGTGTCGGTGGACGGCGCCGGTTTCCTGGTGTCCAAGAACGGGAATCAGATCCATTACAGCCGGGTGGGGCAGTTCGAGCTGGACCTGGACGGCGCGCTGATCTCTCGGCAAGACAAGTCTCGGATCCAGATGTTGGGGCCCAACAAGACGTTGCAGGATTTCTCCCTTGGCGCGCTGCGTAGCCAGGCCGCCAAGACCACGACCACGATCAAGTTCGCCGACAACCTGTCCACGGGCGCGACCAACAGCAGCGTTGAAACCACCGTGTTCGACAAGGACGGCGTGGCGAGGCAGTTGAAGATCAGCTTCACCAGCACCGGCTCCGCCACGCCTCGCAGCTGGAAGGTGGAGGTTCAGGACAAAGTGTCCTTGAGCACGCTGGGCAGCGGAGAGATTCGCTTTGATCCGGACGGCTCGCCGTCCTTTGGCTACAACCAGATGTCGATCCGCCTGAGCACGCCCAGCAGCGGGGGCAGCGTTGTGAAGCTGTTCTTCGGCGAGCCGGGCTCCATCTCGGACACCACCAGCCTGTCCGGCGGCACGTCCTCCACCATACGCGTGGCCAGCCAGGACGGCTATGCGTCGGGCGCGCTGACGAGATTGACGTTTGATCAGGACGGCAAGGCGCAGATCAGTTACTCCAACGGACAGACCACGACCGCCGGCAGGCTGGCGCTGGCCTGGTTCGCCCAGCCGGATCAGCAGCTGGAACGCATCGGTTCCGGCTACTACCGCGCGCATCCCGGTCAGGCGGCTGAGTACGGCGCGGCGGGCAGCGGCGTTTTCGGCAAGGTAGCGGCTGGCAAGGTGGAGCTTTCCAATGTGGAGCTGTCCTCCGAATTCAGCGACATGATGATTACTCAGCGCGGCTATCAGGCGGCGTCGCAATTGATTTCCGCCGCCAATGAGATGATGCAGCAGGCCTTGCAGATGAAGGGGGGGCGATGAGCGTTGCTCTGCCGTATCGCTTGTACGCCGGCGCGGAGTTGGCGCAAATCGAGTCGCGGATGCGCGAACGGTGCGCGCATTGGCTGCGGGACTGGTCGATCGCGGAAGGCGAGGTCGAGGTGGAACTACGTCCCGCGGCTTTGTCGGATCTGGCCGGGTTGGAGTGGCTGGACGGCGGCGAAGCGCTGCCGGCGATGGCGAACGACGCGGACGCGGATGGTTTTTTCTCGGCGTTATGTCTCGGCGTGAAAAAAAGCCGCGCGGCGCTGGAAGCCTCGGACGTAGCCGGCCCGGTGCTGGACGCCGCCCGTCTGGCCCTGGGGCGTCAGTTGCTCGCCGTCGGCGGCGATTGCCGCTACCAAGCCAAGCCGGCGCGCGGGGCGGATCTGTCGCCCTTGTATTCCGTGGTTGGCGCGTTGTGTCTGCAATGTCGAGTGGCGGGCCAGACGCTGTCGGTGCTGTTGTCGCCGCAGCAGGCCGCGAGCGTGTTGCCGGCCAAGGCCGCGCCGGAGGCGTTGGAACCGCTGAAGCTAAGGGACCTGCCGTTGGAGCAGCAGGTGGAGTTGGAAGTGCGCGCCGCGCCGGCTCGCCTTTCCCTGGCGGATCTGGATTCGTTGCGGCCGGGGGACGTGCTCCGGCTGGATCAGAAAGCGGACGGGGTGTTTGAGTTGTGCCTGCCTGACGGCATGGCCTTGGGACGGGCGAAATACGGGCTGGGTCAGGGGCGTTTGGCGGTGAAGGTTGCCCGGATGGCGCGACCAATCAATTAAAGAGTGAGACATGAGCAAGGAAGTTGAAATTTTCAATCCCGCCCCTTTGGACGCCAAGGTGGATGCGGCGGCGGCGGGTTTGCTGGGCGGTCGTCTTGAGTTGCTGAAAGACGTGGAGGTCAGGTTGGACACCCGGATTGGGCGCTGTCGGCTGAGCATCGCCGCATTGGACGCCTTGAAAGAGGGGGAGGTGCTGGCCTTGGACAAAGCGCCGGGAGATCCGGTGGAGATACTGTTGGGCGGTCAGGTAGTCGCGCGCGGCGCCTTGGTGGTGGCGGGCGACCATCTGGGCGTCCGCATCGAGCAGGTGGCGAGCTTTTCCGCGTGAACGCCATGACGGGAATGAAATACGCGTTTGCGCTGATGTTGTGCATCCACAGCATCAGCGTTGCGGCCAGCGATTGCGTCGCCGGGGCCTCGGCTCCGGGCTGCGCGATTTCGGCATCCGAGCCGGCTCGGGCGCGGTTGCAGTTCCGCCGCGACCCTCCCGCGACGAGCGCCGGCCTGCTTGGCCCTTATGAAATGTTGGGCGGCTTGGCCCTGATCGGCGCTGCGGCGTGCTGGTGGCGATTGCGTCATCCGCGTTTTGGCCAGGCCGGGCTCGGGACGGGCGATCTGCGCCTTGTGAGCAAATGCCGTTTGTCCGCCAAGTCAACGGTGTACGTGGTTCAGCACCGCGATCGTGAAATCATGTTGGCGGAAAGCGAGCATGGCATCACCGTGGTCAGGGATGAGTCCAAAGCATGAGAAAAATGCAGCAGTTGGTTTGGGCGCTCGCCTGGCTGCCTCTGATGGCCGACGCGAAAACGCAAATGGCGGATGTGGCGCTGAGCGGCGCAGGCGTCAGTCAGGCGGTCAACATCGTGCTGGCGCTGACCCTGGTGGCCTTGCTGCCCGGCATGATGGTGGCGATGACTTCGTTTACCCGCATTGTGATCGTGCTGTCCATGTTGCGGCACGCGATGGGCATGCAGGAAACCCCGCCCAATGTGGTGCTGATCATGTTGGCGGCCTTCCTGACCTTGCTGTCCATGGGGCCCACTGTCGAGAAGCTGGATCAGCAGGTGGTGACGCCCTTGTACCAGCAACGTTTGCCGGCTTCGGCCGCGCTCCGGCAAGGTGGCGTCATCATGAAGGAATACATGATAGGCCGGACGCGCGAGCAGGACATGAGCTTTGTGTTGAGCAGCGCCGGCAAGGACATGCCGGACAATGCCGAGTCCATCAGCCTGGTGCATGTGGCGCCGGCTTTTCTGCTGAGCGAACTCAGGCTGGCGTTTCAGATTGGCTTCGTGATTTTTCTGCCTTTCCTCCTAGTGGACATCATTGTTTCCAGCGTCTTGATGGCGATGGGGATGATGATGGTGCCTCCGGTTTCCATCGCTTTGCCGATCAAGGTGCTGATGTTTGTGCTGATCGATGGTTGGACGCTGGTGGCCAGGGCGGTGTTGTCCGGCGGGACGTGATCCGCAATGCCTGCCCTGGGTTCCCCGCTGGATGCTGAGGCGCGTGACTTGCCTGAAGCCGCCGATGCCGCCTCATCCGAAGCGCGAGCCGCTTTGGTGGAGGCCCATCAGCCTTTGGTGCGCATTCTTTCCGCTCGGATCTACGCGCGGAGAGTGGGCGACAGTTTCGAATTTCACGACGTCTACCATTGGGGAATGATAGGGCTGCTGGAGGCGATTGACCGCTATCGCCCCGAATGCGGCGTGGCGTTCAAGACCTATGCCGAATACCGGATTCGGGGAGCGATCTTGGATCAGCTGGCGCGGACCTCGGAGGTGGCGAGCCAGGCGTCCGCCCGACGCAGAGCCTTGCAGGAGCGAGTGGAGGCGATAGAGCCGGATGCGGCGGAGCCGTTCGACATCCTGCGGGAATTGTCGGTGGGGCTGGCCATTGGCTTCATGCTGGAGGACAGCGGGATGTTCTTGGCCGAGCCGGAGCCGGCGTCCGAGGATGTCGCCTACCGTTCGCTGGAACTGAAGGAAACGAAGCGGGACTTGTTGGCCGGCCTGGCCGGGGTGCCTGACAAAGCGCAAAAAGTGCTGCGGCTGCACTATCTGAACGGGGTGCCGTTTTCCGAAGTCGCCCAGTTGCTGGGGTTGAGCAAGGGGCGGGTTTCGCAATTGCACAAGGAGGGCTTGGCCTTCTTGCGCGCTGGTTTGTCCTCATCGAAAGAGAGGGAGGGCTGAGCAAAGATGCGCTACGCGCCTAAACTTTTTCATCGCGGCCAAGATAAGACTGTTACAGGCGGGCGATATCGAACCGTTCGTGACGGGTTGATGATTTCGCTTGCTGCGGATGGGCTTGCCGTCCAATTGAAAGACCGATTATGCCTTGTTGTGCAAGAATAGCGCTGTTGTTTGCGGCCTTGTCCGCGCTGGGGGGCTGCGTATCTCCCAAACCGTTGATTTCCGGGCCGACCAGCGCGGACCCCGCGCCTGTTCCCATGATTCAGACCACCCCCGGCAGTCTGTATCAGCCCGGTCGTTACCGTTCCTATTTTCGCGACGATGTGCCGTCCCGCGTTGGCGACAGCCTGACCGTGGTGATTCAGGAGCGTGCCAGTTCCAGCCTGTCGGAAGAGGCCAGAGGCAGCAGGGATACCAGAATCGGCAACGAGGCGGGGGTGGAAATGGACGCGCCTGTCATCAACCGGATGTTTGGCTGGTCTCCAGGGAAGAAATCCTTGTCCGGCCAACTGAGCGCTTCCGGAAACGAGAAGATGGATGGCCGAGGCAGCCGCAACAACAGCAGCAGCTTTACCAGTTCCATTTCCGTGACCGTGGTGGGGGTCTTGGCGAATGGCTATTTGCGGGTGAGCGGAGAAAAACAGGTCCAGATCAATGAGGACAGTGAACAGATCCGTCTGTCCGGGACGGTGAATCCCCGCGATATCCAGCCTGGCAATTTGGTGTCTTCCACCAAGGTCACGGATGTTCGATTGGAGCAGCAGACCGCCGGCAATCAGAGCTTGTTTGCCAAGCCCGGCTGGCTGACTCGTTTTTTCATGAGCGTGCTGCCGTTCTGATGCGGCGATTTGTTGAAATGGAGTGGTAATGGATTACGCGGTATTGGATCAGGAAGAACTTTTCCAGTTGGCTTTGCAGGCGATGGAAAGTCAGCAGCATGCGGAAGCGGTGGCGCTGTTGAAGCAAGGCGTGCGCAACGATGGCGAAGATGCCCGCCTGCGTTACTTGCTGGGCGCGGAATACGCTCAGATCGGCTTGTTTGACCGCGCAGCGGCTGAAATGGAGCAAGCCGTGGTCCTGCAGCCTGGCTTGGTGATGGCGGTGTTCCAACTGGGCCTGTTGCATCTGACCCAGGGGCTGCCGGAGCGGGCAGAACAGGCGTGGCAGGGACTGGACGCGTTGGCGGCGGATCATCCGCTGCAGCTGTTCCGTCAGGGCTTGTCGCACCTGATTCGGGATGAGTTTGCCGACTGCCGGGAGCGCTTGATGCTCGGCATCGCCGCCAACCAGGCCGCGCCGATGCTGAATGAGGACATGAAGCGGATTCTGGAGCAGATCGACGCTCAGCAGAGCGCCGTTCCGGAGACGGAGCCGGCCGCGGGGGGCTCCGCGGGTACGCTGCTGCTTCGAGGCTATGCCTCCAGCGGAGACGACAAGCTGCATTGACGCGAAGGTTTTGCTGGAATTAAACGGATGGAGCCGATAGACAAAGCCGGTATTTTGCAGCGCTTGTTGGCCAGAAACCGATTGGTAGAAGGCAGCAGGCCGGCTGCTCAGAAGTCCGCGCCGACAGCCAAGGCCGCCGGCAACGCCGATGTGCGTCGACAGATTGCCAAACAGTTGCGCGCCATCGATCCGACCTGGCCCGATGCGGAGTCGCGCGTGCTGGAGGTGCATGTGCGCGCTTTGCTGGCGGAAGAGTTTGGCGCGGGCGCGGCAACGGATCCGGCCTTTGGCGGATTGGTGGCGGATGTGGCTGCGGCGATTCGCCAGCATCCTCAATACGAAAAGCTGGCCGCGTATTTGCGGCAGCAATTGCAACAATCCCATAAGCAAGCATGATGACCGAACTCAATCAGCGATTAAGCCAACTACAGGCTTATCTAGCGGCCGATCCGGCCAACCCTCATTTGCTGCTCGAACTGGCCGACCTCCATATGCAGGCCGGCAGCCAGCATGAGCATGAAGCTGCTTTGCAGCGCTTGTTCGCCGTGGCGCCTGGCCATATGGGCGGCCGCATCTTGCAGGGCGTCGGCTTGATGCGTCAGGGGCGCCTGGACGAGGCGGTGGCCGTGTTTCAAGCTTTGCGCGGCGATGGCGGGGACGATCCCGCCTTATGCTACAACCTGGCCTACGCGCTGATGCTGCAAGGACGTTACGAAGAGGCGGAGCCCCAAGCCGCGATGGCCGCCAAAAGCTTGGCGCTGCTGCCGCAGGCCGGACCGTTGCATGTCCGCGCCCTCCACTTTTTAGGACGGCTGGAAGATGCGGTTTTAGTGGCGGAATCGGCTTTGCAACGGCATCCGGAGCATCTGAGCCTGTATGGCTTGTTGGCGACGCTGTATCTGGATCAAGAGAATCTGGCTGCGGCGGAAAGGGTGGCTCGCCAAGTGTTGGAGCTTGCGCCTGCCGATCCGGATGCGGCGACAGTGTTGGGCATGCTGGCCCTGAGCAAGCAGGACCTGACCGTCGCGGGGCCCCTGCTGCGGCAGGCCTGCGCCAGTAAACCGAATTCAGGTCGGGCCCAGATGGGACTGGGGCTGGTGTCCATGCTGGAGGGCCAACTGGATGAGGCAGAGTCCAAGGTGGTTCAAGCGCTGCGCGCAATGCCGGGACATGTGGGCAGCTGGCATGTGCTGGCTTGGTGCCGAATCTTGAGCAATCGTCCCTTGGAGGCCAAGGAGGCGTTGCAAGAGGCGCTGCGGCTGGATCGTAATTTTGCCGATACTCATGGCGGCCTCGCCATCGTCGAGATCATGGAAGGGCGCCTGCAAGAAGCGCAGCAGTCCGTCAGGCGGGCGCTGGGACTCAATGCCGGCAGTTTTCCCGCCCAATACGCCCAGAGTTTGTTGCTGCAGTCCGCGGGCCAGGCGGAACAGGCCAGGGCCATTCATGAGCGTTTGTTGAATAGCGAGGTGTTGCCGGATGGCACCAAATTGAATGAGGCGGTGGCCAAGGCCATGGCCTTGTCTTCGTTTTGAGCGCAATGTCGGCTCATTGAACCGACGTCTTCGTCTTTGGCTTGCCCTATTGGCTGACGAGTAAACACGGAGTCGTGATATGGAATGGCCTCTGGTCCCCTGGTGGATCGGGGGCTTTTTTTATTTCATGCAGTTTTTTTGTACCGGATTGAAGTGGCGCTTGTTTTTTCTGCCGCTCCGGACTGTGCCGGGCTTGATTGCGATGTGGATAGGGTCGGTGAGGTGCGAAGGGTAGTATGCAGGCATAACACTGCTAATGATCTCAACCGCGATGCTCTTGACAAGGCGAGAGCTTGAAGTCGCTGAGACGCAGAATTCAATCGTCGCGGAGAAGCGGGTGTGGCGCTTGTACTTGATGGAGGCTGGCCGAATGAGGAGGGGGGCGGAACACCCGGGCTGACTGCGGAGGCGCTGGGTGTTGAGCTGGGATGCTTGGAGGATATGGTTATTTTGTGGTAAGTCCGCTATGTAATTTTTCTTGATATCCGTCACATGATGAATATGTTAATTTTTTTTATCCTATGATTTTTCGACTAGGAATTTTGTTTGCATCTTTTTGTGTTTTCTTGGTTTTTTAGGAGGAATCCTATTCTTGCGGCTGAAGGCGATTAAGTAACATCGGCCTGTCTTTTTTCTGCTCGAAAGAAATTTATCTCAGCAGACCGGAAAGATATTTTTAATGTCAATGGAGAGTGGTTTCATGAAGAAAATCGTCGTTTTGGCCAGTTTATGCCTGCCGGCTTTAGCTTTGGCGGATAACACCATTAATTTCCAGGGCGAAGTGACTTCGCAAACCTGCACGGTGGATATCAATGGCAACGCCACCAGCCCGCTGGTGCTGTTGCCGACGGTGCCGACGACCAGTCTCGCCAAGACCGGTGACGTGGCCGGGGAAACCGACTTCACCATCCGCCTGACCGGCTGCGAAGCGGCGCCCGCTGGCGGCACCAAGATCAATACCGTGTTCGTCGCCAACAGCCTGACCACGGGCGGCAATATCGGCAACGTCGGCTCCGCCGGCAAGGTGGCGCTGCAGTTGCTGGACCCGGCCGCGCCGGCTACCCCGTTCAACCTGACCGGCGGTTACAAGGCGCCGGGCCTGGAGTTGAAGGCAGGCGAGACCACTGCCGAGCATAAGTTCGCCGTCCGCTACTATGCCGAAGACACCGTTACCGCCGGTTCGGTGTTGGGCAGCGTGCAGTATGCGGTTTCCTACTTGTAAACGCAGCAGCCTGCCGGAGCGCGGCGCGTCTAACGCCGCCGCGCTCCGGCGCGCGCTGCTGCCGGCGCTGATCCTGCTGGCCGCGTGGCCGGCGGCCTGGGCCAGCGTGGTGCTGAACAATACCCGCATCGTCTACCCAGGGCAGGCCCGCGAGAGCAGCATCCAGCTGCGCAACGAGGACGAGATACCCAATGTGGTGCAAGTGTGGCTGGACGCCGGCGACGTGGATTCCACGCCGGAACGCGCCACGGCGCCGTTCGCGGCGATGCCGTCGGTGTTCCGCATGGAGCCCAAGGCCGGCCAGACCGTGAGGCTGGTGTTCGACGGCAGCGAGCTGCCGCAGGACCGGGAGTCGGTCTACTACTTCAATATGCTGCAAATTCCATCGGTCAACCGCGAGTTCTCCGAGCAAAACCAGATGCTGGTGATGCTGCGCAGCCGGCTCAAGCTGTTTTACCGTCCAGCAGGCATCCAGGGACGAGTTGAGCAGGCGTCCAGCCAGTTGAGCTTCTCCTTGCAACGCCAGGGGCGCGGCTGGCAACTGCATGCCGACAACCGCAGCGGCTATTACCTGTCGCTGATAGGCGGCGAGGTAATGAGCGGCGGCAAGGCGCATGCCTTCAGAGCCGACATGCTGGCGCCGTTTGCTCGCGCCAGCTGGCCGGTGCCGGGGCTGACGCAGGCCGGCGCGCGGCTCTCCGTGCGTTTCAAGCATGTCAATGATTACGGTGGCGTGAACGAGGTAGAGTCTGCCGCCGTGGCAGTGGAATGATTTCCCGGATATGACTCCAAATAGCTATCGCAGTCAGTGGTTTCCTGGCCTTCCCCCGGTGTTGGCCGCCAGCGTGGCCTGCTTGACGCCTGGCCTGGCCTGGGCCGAGCCGGGCAGTGCCGCCGAGAAGACCGCGCCGGCGCTGCTGGCGTATCGCTTCGACAGCCGTTTGTTGCTGGGCTCCTCGCTGGCGAACGGTCTTGAGCGTTTCAACACGCCCAATCAAATGGACCCCGGCGACTATCTGGTGGACGTCTTCGTCAACGGCGCTTTTCTTTCCCGCCAGACGGTGAGCTTCCGGCGTGAAGGCGAACACCCCACTTCCGCCTGTCTGGACCAGGCCTTCCTGCTCAAGGCTGGGGTGCTGGCGGAAAGCCTGCCGCCGGACGAGGACGCGGCGGCGGCATGCTGGCCGCTGGCCCTGCGCATTCCCGGCGCCGGCAGCGTGTTCGACCTGCCGCGCTTGCGTTTGGAGCTGTCGGTGCCGCAGGCGGCGATGAAAAGACGGGCGCGCGGTTATGTGGCGGAAGAGGATCTGGACGCCGGCGCGGCGATAGGCTTCGTCAACTACGACGCCAACAGCTATCGCTCCAGCAGCGGCGACGTCAGCAACACCTATCATTACGTCTCCGCCGACGCCGGGGTGAACCTGGGGCTGTGGCGCTTGCGCCAGCAATCCAACTACAGTGGCGGCATGGCCGGCGGCGGGGGCTGGAATCATATCCGCAGCTATGCGCAGCGCGCCTTGCCCGTCTGGCAGAGCGAGCTGACGCTGGGGGAGAGCTCCACTGGCGGCAGTCTGCTGAGCGGGCTCAGTTTCCGCGGCGTGCAACTGAGCAGCGACGACCGGATGCTGCCGGAGTCCTTGCGCGGTTACGCGCCAGTGGTGCGCGGCGTGGCGGACAGCAATGCCCGGGTGGTGGTGCGCCAGGGCAAGCAGGAGATTTATCAGACCGTGGTGGCGCCGGGTCCCTTTGTGATCGACGACCTGTTCCCCACCAGCTACCAGGGCGACCTGGACGTGGAGATCACCGAGGCGGACGGGCAGGTGAAGCGGTTTACCGTGCCCTTCGCCGCGGTGCCGGGATCGATGCGGCCGGGCCAGACCCGTTACAGCCTGACGCTGGGTCAACTGCGCAACGCCTTGGACGACAAGCCAGTGTTCGCCGATTTCACCTATCAGCGCGGCGTCAACAATGCGTTGACCGCCAATATGGGCGCGCGGGCGGCTTCCCATTACACCGCCTTGCTGGGCGGCATGGTGTGGGGGTCCAGCTATGGCGCACTGGGCGCGGACGCCACCTATTCACGCTCCCGCGACGGCGACGGCAGCCTGAACCATGGCTGGCGCGCGGCCCTGTCGTATAGCCACACCATCCAGCCCACCGCCACCTCCATCACCTTGGCCGGCTATCGCTACTCCACTCGCGGCTACCGCGATCTGGTCGACGCCCTGGGCGCGCGGCAGGCTTTTCAACGCGGCGAGACCTGGAATTCCAGCACCTTCCAGCAGCGCAACCAGTTCACCGTCAGCGTCAACCAGCGGCTGGGCGGTTACGGCAGCCTGGGGCTGTCCGCCGCGATCAGCGATTACTACAACGGCAAGGAGCGGGATACCCAGTTGCAGCTCAGCTACCAGAACCAGTTCCGTTCCATCAGCTACGGGGTGTCGGTATCGCGTCAGCGCATGGGGCAGTGGCAAACCGGCGGTTCGGCGTTTCAGCCGCTGGACAGCGGGCGAGTTCGCAATACGGTGATGTTCAATCTGTCGATGCCGCTTGGCAAGGTCCGGCGCGCGCCGATGCTGGCGGCGTCAATGAGCCGCAGCGAGGGCGAGCGCAATCTGCAATTGTCGCTCAGCGGCACCGCGGACGAGGCGCAGACGGTCAGCTACGGCGTCAACGCTTCGCACAACTCGCAGAGCAGTGCAGGCGCGTTCGGCGCCAATGTGCAAAAGCGTTTCCCGCTGGCCACGGTGGGCGGCAGCTATTCACGCGGCCGCAATTTCACCCAAACCGGCGCCAGCGCGCGCGGCGCGCTGGCGGTGCACCGCGGCGGCGTGACTTTCGGTCCTTATCTGAGCGAAACCTTCGGCCTGGTGGAAGCGCCCGGCGCCAGCGGCGCGGCGGTGCGCAACGGCATGGGCGCCACCGTGGACCGCGCCGGCTACGCGCTGATCCCGTCGCTGACGCCGTATCGCTACAACGACGTGGCGCTGGACAGCAAGGGCCTGGCCGATGGGGTGGAACTGCAGGGCGACCAGTTGCGCACCGCGCCGTACGCCGGCGCGGCTGTCAGGCTGAAGTTCGCCACCCGCCGCGGCCAGGCGCTGCTGATCAAGGGCCGGCTGGCCGACGGCTCGGTCTTGCCGATGGGCGCGATGGTGTACGCGGAAGACGGCGCCAATATCGGCATGGTGGGCCAGGGCGGGCAGGCCTATGCGCGAGTGGCCGCGCGCAAGGCCACGCTGCGGGTGAAATGGGGCGAAACGGCGGACAGCCAATGCGCGTTGCCGTACGCGCTGCAAGACGATGCCGCCAGCCGGCCCATCATCCGCCTGGAGGCGGAGTGCGCGCCGCTGGCCAAACAATGAGGGCAGAGATGACAGTTCAATCCGATGCAATGGTGCGTCGCCGCGTCGCCGCCGTGTTGCTGGCTTTGCTGGGAGGCGTGTTGTGGTGCGCGCAGGCGGAGGCCGCCTGTTATCGCGTGTCGCGCTCTACGCCGACGACTGACACCGGTGCTGTCGACTATGTCGAGCCCGGCAAGGGCTTGGTACGGGTTTGGGAAGGCGCGCACGATACCTCGGGAAAGGGCGCGATGGCGATGACCATCAATATCAATAACGAGGTGTTTCAGCCAGACGGCACCTTGCTGGCCAGCAAGGTACTGAGCATTTTCGACTTGGGGTCCGGCCATGTCGGCGGCTATGCGCCGGAGCAAGTGCTGTTTCGCTGTCGGCCGACAGAAAATCCGAGTACTTTTTACGAATATTACTCGACCAATGGCGACAACAGTTGGGCCGGCAAGGACGAGGAGGGCAGCGCCATCGGCTTGCCGGAGTCCTATCGCACCGTACAGCGCGGGCTGATGGCGCGGGTGACCAATCTGAACACCGGCGAGTACGCGTCGCGTTATTGGAAACGGCGGCCGCTGGAGCTCGATATGGCGCGCGACAAGGATTCGAAAGGCTGGTATCTGATCAAGGCCAGGCACTTCAGCAATTACAAGGTGGAGTTCTTCAAATACAGCCAGTCCAAGGGCTCGGGAGACAGCGGCTGGCAAGATGGCCAGGATGGTCAGAATTGGAATTATTCGCAGCCCATCGCCTATAGCGCGTTTCAAGGCGGCGGCATGTCGCCGGATTTGAAGCCGGGGGCAGACCACGCATCGCAGTACTCAGGCTTCTATAGCGCCTGGCCAGGGGCCATCAATCCATATCAAACCGTCAAGGTGCGCCGTAGCGCCAGCTGCCGCGTAGTAACGGCGACGCCGGTGGTGGCTTTCCCGCCCATCAGCGCGGCGGAACTGGAGAAGGGTGGGCAGCGCATGCTGCCTATCGAGATCAAGCTGCAATGCCAGACCGGCGCGCCGGCAAATACCGGCCTGACTGGTTTCCAAAGCGGCACCGGAGCTAGACAGACGGCGATGGGGGTGCTGGTGCAAGCGGCCAATTACCTGGCGGCGCAGAGCGAGGGCCTGGGCGTTCCCGGCGGCAGCGGGGTTACCCACCTGCTATCCGACGGCTATGGCGACAATCCGGCGGTGGCCACCGGCGTGGGCGTGGCGTTGAGTCGGCCGAGCGGTCAAAAGCTGAACTGGTTGAGCAGCGAGTGGATCACCGGCGGCGGCGGCGCCGCCGGCTGGTATCCGGTGTTGCAGGATGCCGACGCATCGGGTAGCCAGGATGGACTGACCAGCTATCACGCGCGGATGCGTGCGACGCTGATCCGTTTGCCGGGCAAGAAGGTCAAGGCCGGCTCTTTGAACGCGACTGCGCAGGTGGTGATCCGTGTCCAGTAGGGCGTGGCCGTGCTGGAAAGTGGGCGGTCTGCTATGTCTATTGTGCGGCAGCAGCTGGGCCGGCCTGATGGCGGAGTCCACGCGGGTGGTGTTCGCTGCCGGCAGCGCCGAGCAATCGTTGCAACTGGTCAATACCAACCCTTATCCGGTGGTGGTGCAGGCCTGGGTGGACGACGGCGGGCTGGAGTCCGGCCCGGACGCGGCCAGCGCGGCGGTGATGCCGATTCCCCCCATTTTCCGCCTGAACCCGCAGGCGCAGATCAGCCTGCGCCTGATCGCCACCGGGGTGCCCTTGCCCGCGGACCGAGAGTCCTTGTTCTGGCTGAATCTGTATGAGATTCCGCCGCGGCCCGGCGATCTACCGGCAGATGCGCAAACCCTGACCGTCACCTTGCGCACCCAGATGAAGCTGTTTATGCGGCCGGCCAAGCTGCCCTCCTCGGCGGAGCAGCTGCCGGAGCAGCTGCGCTTCGCTCTGGAGCAGGATGCCGACGGGCCGCGATTGCGCATAGCCAACCCCAGCCCCTATTACGCCACTTTCCGCTCCTTGGAGGTGGTTTGTGCCGGCGGGGCGGCGCAGCCGCTGACGGTGGACATGTTGGCGCCCCTGGCGCGGGAAACGTTGGCAATGGCCTCGCCCTTGCCTTGCGCCGCCGAAGCAGCCGAGGCCCGCTTTCTTCTGGTGGACGACGATGGCAATCCGGTGGCGGGGAGGGCGGCGCTGGGAACCGATGTCGAATGAAGTGAGTAGGGTGAGTAGCGTCGCTTGGGCATTGACAGGCGGGGCCGGCAGACGGGCAAGCCTGGCGGCTCGAGTTCGAACAGGCCGTATCCTCGTGCTGTCTCACGCCCACACAATATCCGGCGTATCCGTTTGCCTCGCTCTGTCGTTCAAAACCTTGGTGAATCCGTTTAAAAAAGAGACGCGGGAGCCCCGCGTCTCTTGGCGTTGCTTAGGACTGCATCGTGATGCCGGGCTTATTTTTCAAGCCAGGCATCCTTCCATGCCAGCCCCGTGCCGGGTGCGTAATGTTGCGGCGATTGGCTGCACCAGCCGCTGAAAGGCGGCAGCTTGCATTCAAAGGTGCGGCCGGCATTCGTCACTTTATCGCCGGCCCGATAACTGCCGCCTGGAACATAGGCGGGAATGCCGCCGTTTCCTTTCTTGACCTGGAGGCTGTGAGCGACGCTGGCGGTTTGGCCGGCTCTATCCTTCACCGTTAGCAGCACTTGATGCAAGCCCTCCTTGACTCGGTCGGACGCGGAAACCGCAAGCTGATCGCCATTGGGCTGCAGCGTGAGTTGCGTGCTATTCGTCCATTGATAAGTCAAGCTTTCCCCGCTGGAGCCTTTGGCGCTCAGGGTGATGCCCGGCTGGTTTTGCGTGAGGGCGTTCGGACCGCTGATCAGGGCCTTGGGCGGCGGTGGCAGAGGATCCGGTTTCGCGGTGACCGTGATCGAATGCGAGGTTTTGTCGGTCTTGCCGAAGCGATCCTTCACTTCCAAGTCAATCTGGTACTTTCCAGGCAGAACGCCCGGCGCCATATTGACGATGGCTTTGTCGCGATTGGGCAGCAAGAGCAGCTTGCTTTGCGTCGACCAGGCGTATTCCAGCGTATCGCCGGCGGATTGTTCGGCGGACAGGATGATGCCTGTGAGGTGATCTACCGGAAGCTCGCCGGGCCCGCTGATATGGGCCTTGGGCGGCGGGCCGCCTGCATCGTCGCCGCGTTTGACCTGCATCTCATGCACGGCGCTATCGGTGCGGCCTTTGGCATCGGAGACTTCCAGCGTTACCTTGTGCTTTCCCTCCGCCGCCGTAATGGGGGCAGTCACTAGCGCCAAGCCTTCATTCACTCTTAATATGAGCCCGCTATTGTTATGCCAGTTATAGGTGAGCCTGCTGCCGGTTGAAGATGTGCCATCCAGCCGCACACCAATGGCGTCTCCCTGCACCAACTCGGTTTCCCCGGTGATATGGGCATTAGGGGGCAGGTCGCCATCGGGCTTGCCCAGCAACAGCTTGCCGCCAAAAGACATGCTGCCTTGCTGGTCGCGAGCCGTGACCGTCAGCGGCGCATAGGTATTGGCGGCGATATTGGCCGGCGCGCGCAAGGTGATCTCCTGACTGTCCTTGCCGGACACCACGCTAAAGCCTGGCGGCAGTTGCCATTGGAACTTGAGCTTGGACGCGTCGCGGTTTTTCAGCGCCAGCTTAGCGGTAAAGGTCTGGTTGGCATCCACGCTTTGCGGCGCCAACATCTGGCCGGCAATGGCTTGCTGTGCCAAGGGATAGCTGTAGCGTTTGTCTTTGTCCGTATTTTCCCAGATGGGCTTGTCCAGTGTTTTGAGAGACAGTTTATCCAGGGTTTTCTTGGTTTCAACCGTGGGCGGCAATCCCCATTTGGTGAAATACGGGCTGAGATCGTAGCCTGTCACCCGGCTGCCTTCCACAATAAAGGCCTGTTGTTGAGCCGCGGTGGTCTTGGGCAGCTCCGCGCTGGGCATGCTGCGGTAGCGCTGATTCAGACGCGCGTAAAAGTCCTTGCCAAAGGCCAAATCCAGTTGCCAATAAAGAGCTACCCGGACAAAAAGGTCTTTCTCATCGTGATAAGCCTTGCCGGAAGCCAGGTGCCTTGCAATTTTGTTCGCGAATGCATCCAGGCGAGAAGGCTGGCCTAACTCGCGCTGCACATAAAGCGAGGTCAGATTGACGCTGACTTCACCCTGGCCATCCCAGGTCAGCGGCTCCAACTGATAATGATGTCCCAGTTCATGCCAAGGGCCCCAGCTTGTTCCCAGCTTCTTGCTGTTGGCGACATCCGCGGCGCCGGAAACATTGGTACCCAGCCAGAAATCGCTGGCCGACATATAGCCTGCCGTCGCGTCCGCCTTGGTGACAAACTGGTACTGGAGCGGCGTGGCGATATGCGGCGCCGGCTGGCCGCCTCCCAGACCGTGCTGCTCTTCCGCCCAAGTGACGATCTGGTCCCAGCGCGTCATCAGCGCCGTTGGGCTGTCCACATGGCTTTTCAACACCGCCAGAGGCATGGTGATGATCATGCGCTTGCCCACCAAGTCGGCAAAGGGGGCGTCGGGATAACGCGCCAGCATTTTCTGCCAGTCCGCGTCCTGATGCTGGCCCAGCATGAAGCGCGGGACCACGTGTCCGCCGTCCTGCAGTTTGATGGTAATCGGTCCGGTCTTGATTTGATTTCGCGCCGTGAAATAAATCATGCCGTCATAGGTGGCGGTGATCTTGTTGGTGCCGGGCTTGAGGCTGACCACTTGCCGAGAGGCGTGATTCAAGTGGCTGTCCGCTTTGTTGGCGATGGGAACCACCCATAACTCGGGTGCTTTGTCCGGCGCGTCTTGCGTATATTGGTAATCGATAGTCAGCACCTCGCCTTTTTTGACGCTATAGCCAGTCGATTGAATCGGCGAGGTTCTTCTTTTACGAAGCTGAAGCTGACGGATTTCTGCCGGCTCCCCTCGTTGCTCCAGAATCAGCGTCCGGGACGGGATCAACTGATCCGCCGCGGGTTGGGCGAATTGGGACGGTGCGGCAAGCGTGGCGGCATGGCTGTTTGCGATGCCGCTGCTTGTCGCGCCGTCGGAGGCCATCGAGAATAAGGCGCTGGCAATATGCGACAGCACGAAAACGGAAGCCGCTGATGCGTATAACTTCATGTATTCATTAACTCCAAGCTTAAGTTTGGAAAACAAGGCGCTCGATTGAGCACGCGCATTGTTCCAAGCCCGGAGTCTGTTGCTAAGAATTATGAACAAATCTTAAGAGAGTGTTTACGATTCGCTGTTCCAGCCAAAGATTTAGACGACAAGAGCCATCCCCGAGCGCTTACGCGGCAGTTGTAAGGCAGCTTCTGCCATCGCAGGGGCTGACTGTGCGGGTTCTACGGGCCGAATGCCTGGAGGACGGTAGGGAAAAGAATGAAACACCAACGGCGTGTCCGGCAGGATGCGCCGTTGGTGTTGGATGACGGTCTTACTCGGCGGCGCTGGCCGGTGCGGTATGAGGAGCCTGCCTGCGCGCCAGGCAGAAATACAGAGCGCCGGACGCGGCCAGGCCGATCAGCCAGGAAATGTCCACCTGGTTCAGATAGGGCAGCAGCGGCCCGCTGTAAAAGCCCGTGGCGATGAAGGGCAGTTGGGCCAGCAGGCCGAACGCGTAGCAGCCGACGCCGATCTTGTTCCAGCGGCCGTAAGCGCCGTCGGGGTCGCTGAGCGCGGGCAAATCGTATCGCTCCTTGCTGATCCAGTAGTAATCCACCAGATTGATGGCGCTCCACGGAGTAAAGAAGGTCAGCAGAAACAGGATGAAGGATTTGAAGTGCCGCAGAAAGTCGGCCTGCGCCGCCAGCGCTATCCAGGTGGACAAGCCGACGATGGCCAGCACGAAGATCAGGCGCTGAGCCTGGCCCATCCTTGCCTCGCGCTTGAAGCCGCTGACGATGGTGGCCAGACACATGAAGCTGCCGTAGGCGTTCAGCGTGGACACGGTGATCTTGCCGAAGGCGATGCTGAAGAACAGCCAGCCCGCCATCGCGCCGCCGCCGCTCAGGCCCACGATGTAAGCCACTTCCCGGCCGGCGAACGGCTTGCCGACCAGCGCGGCGGCGAGCACGCCCAAGCTCATGGCGATCTGCGCGCCGAGCACCGAGCCGCCGCCCACGCAGAGAAAGGTGCGCAGCGGGGAGGTGGCGCTGGGCAGGTAGCGCGAATAATCGGCGACATAGGGGCCGAAGGCGATCTGCCAGGACGCGGACAGCGATACCGCCAGCAGGAAGCTGTCCCAGGCAAAGCGATGATTGCGCAGCAGCGGCGCGATGTCGTTGACGCTGAGCAGGCGCGCGAACAGATAGGCGAAGGCGACCAGGCCGAACACGCTGGCCACCCGCCCCAGCAGATGGATCATCCGGTAGCCGCAGACCGCGAAAACGGCGATGACGGCGGAGAAGATCAGGATGCCGCTCTCGCGGCTAAGCCCGGCCAACTGGGCGATGGCCTGTCCGGACAGAATGGTGCCGGTGGCGTTGAAGCCGACGTAGAGCACGCAGACCAGCGCCAAAGGAATGGTGGCGCCCTGCACGCCGAACTGCACGCGGCTGGAAATCATTTGCGGCAACCCCAGCCGCGGACCTTGCGCCGTGCAAGGCCATCACCGCGCCGCCCAGCAGCTGGCCGATCAACAGGCCGATCAAGGACCAGAACACATCGCCGCCCAACACCACCGCCAGCGCGCCGGTGATGACGGCGGTGATTTGCAGATTGGCGCTGAACCACAAGGTGAACTGGCTGAGCAAGCGGCCGTGGCGTTCGTTTTCCGGAATGAAATCGATCGCCCTTGTCTCTATCAGGCGGGTTGGCGGTTTTGCCAGCATGACGCTTCTCCTCAGGAAACATGGGGCCGGGGCAAGGCGCGCCGGCGGGGTGGGCGGATTGCCGTTCCGTTCATGACGTTTGACTCTAAGTGCGGGCGCAGGACAAGGTCAATCGAAAACTGAATGTGTTAACTTGAACGGCTTTTGGCCGCCCGCGGCGAGCCGGCTTGCCGCGGATCAACTGGCGGCGGGGGCGCTCCGGGCATACTGGAAACGATTGATGGCCGCCGCTGGGCGGCTTTTTGGTTTTGGAAGCTGTTCACGATTCGCGACGCATTGGCGACACGGCGTTGAAATGCGCATGAACCGCGAGTTCATCGCGTTTTTCCGCCGCAAGGCCTGGCTGCGGCTTGGCTTGGGCGACGTCGAACAGGCGCTATGGAGGGAGCGGTAAATGATTGCGGTGATCGGCGCGGGAATGTCCGGCCTGGCCTGCGCCTGGCAGTTGCGCCGGCGCGGCCTGGACGCGGTGGTGTACGAGGCGTCCGGCAGGGTGGGCGGCAAGGTGCTGAGCCTGGACCTGGCGCCGGGCTTGATGGAGGCGGGGCCCAATACCTTGCTGGTGGACGAGGGCTTGCGGCAATGGCTGCTGGAGCTTGGGCTGACGCCCTTGTCGCCGGCGCCGGGGCCGCAGCGGCGTTTCGTGCTGCGGCACGGCCGTTATTGCGCCTTGCCCGACGGGCCGGCCGCGCTGCTGGCCGCTTCCTACTTCAGCTGGGACGCCAAATGGCGTCTATTGAGCGAGCCCTGGCGTCGCTCCGCGCCGGCGCAGGCGGAAACGGTGGCGGCCTTCTTCCGGCGCAGGCTGGGCGACGAAGTGCTGGCCACCGTGGTGGACCCCTTCATCGGCGGCGTGTTCGCCGGCGATCCGGAAGAATTGCTGATGAGGGAGTGCCTGCCCGCGCTGGCCGCCGCGGAGCGGGAGGCCGGCTCGCTGGTCTTGGGCATGTGGCGGCGTTGGCGGCGCGGCGAGTTGCGGCGCAAGCGGATGTGCACGCTGGCGGGCGGCTTGTCCAGCCTGGCCGAGCGGCTGGCGCGCGATCTGGACGTGAGGCTGGGCTGTCCGGCGCTGGGGCTGGAGCGAGCGGGCGAGAGCTGGCGGGTGCTGACGGCGGAGGGGGCGCAGCCGGCCAGCGCGGTGGTGCTGGCCTTGCCGGCGCCGCAGGCGGCGCAACTGCTGCGGGCCTGCGAACCGGAATGGGCGCGCGCCTGCGCGGCGTTGCCCTACGCGCCGCTGACCGTGGTGGCCACCGTCGTGGCGGAACAGGCGCTGCGCCGGCCGTTGCAGGGCTTCGGCGGACTGCATCCCGTCAGCGAACAGGCCTTGGCCTTGGGACATTTGATGTCCAGCCGGATTTACCCGCACACGGCGGCGCCGGGCTCGCGGCTGGTGACCAGCTTCATCGGCGGCAGCCGCCAGGCGGCCTTGGCCGCTTTGCCGGATCAGGCGCTGCTGCAGCGTTTGAACCTGGAACTGGCGCGTCTGTTCGGCCTGGAAGGCGAGCCCTTGAGCCAGCGCATCGTGCGTTGGCCGCAGGCGCTGCCGCAGGGTACGGCGGCGATGGCGGCCTTGCGGCCGCTGGCGGCGGCGGCGAGCGGGCGCGGCCTGCACGCCTGCTCCAACTGGCTGGACGGGGTGTCGCTGCCGGACTGCCTGGCCAAGGGCCGAGCGCTGGCCGACCGGCTGGCGGAGCAGGCTTTGCATTGCCGCCGATCCGACATATAACAAATCGTCGCGGACTGCCGGGCGAAAGGAGCGGGCGATGCGGACGAGTCTATGGGCGGCGGCTGTCGGAGCCTGTCTGCTGACGGCGGGCGCGGCGGCGCAGGCGCCGGTCAAACTGTGCGGGGTGGAGTGGCAGCCGTTCACCTATGTGAAGAACGGCAAGGTGGATTCCGGCATCAGCCACGACGTGTTGCAAGAGGCTTTCCGCCGGATGAACGTGCCGGTGACGATGGAGGCCGCGCCGTGGGAGCGTTGCCTGCGCGGGATCAAGACCGGCGATTACGACGCGGTGATAGACAACGAGGTGGCGGCGCAGACGCCGCGCTTCAAGAACGTTTATTCCAGCTATCCGGTGGCGCTCTGCGTCAAGCGCGGCTCGCCGGTCAAGTCCTTCGACTGGAAGCTGGTGCAAGGCCAGGCGGTGGGCATGGTGCGCGGCTACACCTATACGCCGAAAATCCTCAGCTACCCCAACTGGAAGCTGGAGCCCAGCAACGACGAGGATCAGCTCTATGCGATGCTGACCGGCGGCCATCGTCAGTTCGTGTTGTGCGATGTGTGGGGCGCGTCCCTGCGGCCGAATGTGGAGATTTTGCAGCCGGTGATAGACCGCACCGATTTGTCGCCCAATTTCAGCGCCCGGCAGGCGGCGCTGGCGGCGCGGCTGGACGCGACGATAGGCGATTTGATCCGCGACGGCAGCGTGGAGCGCATCTACGCCAAATACACCAAGCGCAAGTTCCGGGACATGGTGCCGGCGGCGGGCAAATGACGGCGGCGCGGCGCGGGGCGGGCCGGCGGGAGGGCATTTCGCCGGCCTTTTTGATTTGCCGCCAACGGCTTGGCTTTGCGCGGGGGGCGCTAGGCGGTAGAATTGGCCTTTGACTTTTCACTTTGCTCACCACGTCTATGCTTACCTTCCAGGAAATCATCCTCACGCTCCAGCACTATTGGAACCGCCAGGGCTGCGCCTTGCTGCAGCCCTACGACACCGAAGTGGGCGCGGGGACTTCCCACACCGCCACCTTTCTGCGGGCGCTGGGGCCGGAGCCGTGGAACGCGGCCTATGTGCAGCCGTCGCGTCGCCCCAAGGACGGCCGTTACGGCGAAAACCCCAACCGCCTGTTCCAGCATCATCAATTCCAGGTGGTGTTGAAGCCGTCGCCGTCCAATATCCAGGAACTGTACCTGGGCTCTCTGAAGGAGCTGGGCCTGGACCCGACGGTGCAGGATATCCGCTTCGTCGAGGACGACTGGGAAAACCCGACGCTGGGCGCCTGGGGCCTGGGTTGGGAAGTGTGGCTGAACGGCATGGAAGTGACCCAGTTCACCTACTTCCAGCAAGTGGGCGGCCTGGACTGCAAGCCGGTGCTGGGCGAAATCACTTACGGCCTGGAACGCCTGGCCATGTATCTGCAGGGCGTGGAAAACGTCTACGACCTGATCTGGACCCATCTGCCTGACGGCCAGCCGGTCACTTACGGCAATGTGTTCTTCCAGAACGAAGTGGAGCAATCCAAGTACGCGTTCGAGCACAGCAATGTCGAGCTGCTGTTCCGCCAGTTCAACGACTACGAGGCCGAGGCCAAGTCGCTGCTGGAGGCCAGCCTGCCCTTGCCCGCCTACGAGATGATTCTCAAGGCCGGTCACACCTTCAACCTGCTGGACGCGCGCGGCGCGATCTCGGTGACCGAACGCGCCACCTATATCGGCCGCATCCGCACCCTGTCCCGCGGCGTGGCGCAGGCCTATTACGACGCCCGCGAAGCGCTGGGCTTCCCGATGTGCCGGCAGGCCTGAGCTTGGCTTGCCGCCCCGGCCGTTTCTTGACAGAGGGAATGCGCATGAAGGCCTTTTTCGCATGCATGTGCGCCGCGCTGGCGCTGCCGGCGCTGGCCGAGCCCGCCGCCGACTGGGTGGCGTATCAGGACGGCAAGGCGCTGCAACTGGCGATTGACGGCAACTCGCTGTGGCTGGGGCAGGACGGACTGCTGCACTTCGTCAACCAGGAACGGTTCGACAAGGTCCAGTACGAGAAAAGCTACAAGCTGAAATTCAATATCCGCCGCAGCGTCGGTTACGCCGACTGCGGCAAGTACCAGTACGTGTTTGTCAGTTCCGATTATTTCGATCGCAACAACAGGCACCTGTTCTCAACCATGTTTCCAGTGCCGCGTCACGCCTGGAAATGGCAGCCCGTGTATCAGGGATCGGTCGCCGACGCCATGATGAAGGTGATCTGCGAAGCCGCCGGGTCCGCCAAGCGTTAAGTTTTAGAGTGAATATGAACCAGACATTGCTGATTGAGCTGCTCACCGAGGAGCTGCCGCCCAAAGCGCTGGAAAAGCTGGCCGCCAGCTTTGCCCAGACCATTGGCGACGAATTGAAGAAAATGCAGTTCGCGCCGGCCGACGCCGAGGCGACGGTCTACGCCTCGCCGCGCCGCCTGGCGGTGCAGCTGGCCGATGTGGCCGCCTTGCAGCCGGACCAGAAAATCACCCGCAAGGGCCCGGCCGTGGCCGCCGGCCTGAAGGACGGCCAGCCCACGCCGGCGCTGGCCGGTTTCGCCCGCTCCTGCGGCGTGGAAGTGTCCGCGCTGTCCACGATGAGCGACGGCAAGCAGGACGTGTACGCCTACGAGAGCGTCAAGCAGGGCCAGCCGCTGGCCGCGGTGCTGGCCGAGGTGGTGGCGCTGGCGCTGAAAAAGCTGCCGGCGCCCAAGCTGATGCGCTGGGGCAGCCTGGACGTGCAGTTCGTCCGCCCGGTGCACGGCCTGATCATGCTGCACGGCGACGCGGTGGTGCCGGGCGAGGTGCTGGGCCTGCAAAGCGGCCGGCATACCCGCGGCCATCGCTTCCTGTCCGAGGGGGAGGTGACGGTGGCCAAGGCCGACGCTTACGCCCGCACCCTGCATGAGTCCGGCAAGGTGGTGGCCAGCTTCGACGCGCGCCGCGAACTGATCCGCCACAAGCTGGCCGAGGCCGCCGCCCGCCTGAACGCCACCATCGCCGCGCCGGAGGCCTTGTTCGACGAGGTGACCGGCCTGGTGGAATGGCCGGTGGTGCTGGAAGCCGGCTTCGAAGCCGAATTCCTGCGCGTGCCGCAGGAATGCCTGATCCTGACCATGCAGCAGAACCAGAAGTATTTCCCGCTGCTGGACGCGTCCGGCAAGCTGATGAACCGCTTCCTGCTGGTGTCCAACCTGGAAACCGCCGATCCGTCCTTCATCGTCGGCGGCAACGAGCGCGTGCTGCGCGCGCGTCTGTCCGACGCCAAGTTCTTCTTCGAGCAGGACCAGAAGGCGCGGCTGGACAGCCGTTTGCCGCGGCTGGCCAATGTGGTCTACCACAACAAGATAGGCTCGCAGCTGGAGCGCGTGGAGCGCCTGCAGAGCATCGCCGGCGCCATCGCCCATGAGCTGGGCGCCGACGCCGCGCTGGCTGCCCGCGCCGCCTATCTGGCCAAGGCCGATCTGGTGTCCGACATGGTGGGCGAATTCCCCGAGCTGCAGGGCGTGATGGGCATGTACTACGCCCAGCACGACGGCGAGCACGCCGAAGTGGCCGCCGCCATCGAAGGCCATTACCACCCGCGCTTCGCCGGCGACACGCTGCCGGAAGGCAAGATCGCCACCGCGGTGGCGCTGGCGGACAAGCTGGAGACCATAGTCGGCATCTGGGGCATAGGCCTGATCCCCACCGGCGACAAGGACCCGTTCGCCTTGCGCCGCGCCGCGCTGGGCGTGGTGCGCATGGCGCTGGAAGCGGACCTGGACCTGAGGGCGTTGTTGAACATCGTCGCCGCCGCCTTCCCGGCCGGCAAGCTGTCCGCCGCCGTGGCCGACGAGGTGTTCGGCTTCATGATGGACCGCCTGAAGAACTTCCTCGCCGCCGATTACAAGGGCGACGAGATCGACGCGGTGCTGGCGCAGGCGCCGAGCCGGCTGGCGGAAGTGCGCGCGGTGCTGTCCGCCGTGGCCGCCTTCAAGGCGCTGCCGGAAGCGGCCGCGCTGGCCGCCGCCAACAAGCGGGTGAAGAACATCCTGAAGAAGGCCGAAGGCGAAGTGGGCGCGGTGAATCCGGCGCTGCTGAGCGAGGCGGCCGAGCAGGCGCTGTTCGCCGCCGTCGAGCAATTGGCGCCGCAGGTGGACGGCAAGTTCGCCGCCCGCGACTTCGCCGCCGCGCTGACCCAATTGGCCTCGCTGCGCGCGCCGGTGGACGCCTTCTTCGACGGCGTGATGGTGATGGCGGACGACGCCGCGGTGCGCAACAACCGCATCGCCTTGCTGGCGCGTCTGGCCGGCTTGTTCAACCGCGTGGCGGATATCTCGCTGCTGGCGGAGTGATCCGATGGGGCGGCCGCGGCCGCCCCGGCGCTCTAGACGGGGAAAACCGTGAAACTAGTCATTCTCGACCGCGACGGCGTGATCAACGAGGACCGCGACGATTTCGTCAAATCGCCGGCGGAGTGGGTGCCGATCGAACACAGCCTGGAGGCGATCGCCAATCTGACCCAGTCCGGCTGGCGCGTGGTGGTGGCCACCAATCAGTCCGGCATCGGCCGCGGCCTGTTCGACATGCAGGCGCTCAACGCCATGCATGAGAAAATGCACCGGCTGGTGGGCCAGGCCGGCGGCCGCATCGACGCGGTGCTGTTCTGTCCGCACGGCCCCAGCGCCGGCTGCGATTGCCGCAAGCCGCTGCCGGGCATGGTGCTGGAGATAGCCGAGCGCTTCAATGTGAAGCTGGACGGCTTGCCGCTGATCGGCGACAGCCGGCGCGACCTGGAGTCGGTGGCGGCGGTGGGCGGCCTGCCCATTCTGGTCAAGACCGGCAAGGGCGCCAAGACGCTGGCCGACGGCGAATTGCCGGCCGGCACCCTGGTGTTCGACGATTTGTACGACGCCGCGGAATATCTGATTGATTCCCGCGAACGTTGAGTTCAGAAAAGGATAGTGTTCCAAGCATGCTGAGTTTATGGCTTCGTAACCTGCTGTACTGGCTGGTGCTGATCGTCATCACGCCGCTGTTCTTCTTCCTGCTGCTGCTGTCCGCGCCGCTGCCGCGCCGCGCGCGCCACGTGTTCGGCGTCAGCTGGGCCCTGAGCCTGCTGTGGATGCTGGAGCACGTGATCGGCCTGAAATACAAGGTGCTGGGCGCGGAGAACCTGCCCGCGCAGCCGTCGGTGATCTGTTCCAAGCACCAGTCCGGCTGGGAAACGCTGGCCTTGCAGAAGATCTTCCCGTGGCAGGTGTACGTGGCCAAGCGCGAGCTGACCTGGATTCCGGTCTTCGGCTGGGGCCTGGTGCTGATGAACCCCATCATCATCAACCGCTCCGACCGTGCCAACGCCAACCAGCGTCTGCTGGAACAGGGCCTGGAGCGCAAGCGCCACCGCTTCTGGATTACGGTGTTCCCGGAAGGCACTCGCACCAAGCCGGGCGCGGTGGGCAAATACAAGCTGGGCGCGGCGCGCATGGCCAAGCAGTTCGACATGCCGCTGGTGCCGGTGGCTCACAACGCCGGCGAGTTCTGGCCGCGCAACGCCTTCCTGAAGTATCCCGGCGAAATCACCGTGGTGGTGGGCAAGCCCATCGTGCCGGGCGAAGAGCTGGGGCCGGAGGCGATGATGAAGGAAGCCGAGCAGTGGATCGAGGCGCGTCAGCGCGAGATCGGCGGCGTCGGCCCGTTCGCGGACGCGGATGAAAAGCGCAAGCGTCTGGCTGCGTCTGCCGCTGCCTGACGGCGAGGTGGACGTGGTGCTGACCCGGCGGCCGCGTAAGAGCGTGGGCATCCGGGTCAGCGCGGGCAGGGTGGAGCTGGTGGCCCATCCGGCGGTCAGCGCCGCCCGCCTGCGCGAAGTGTTGCTGGAGCGTCGCGACTGGATCGCCGGCCATGTGGCGCGGCAAAGACAGGCGCGGCGGCAAGCCGACGATCTGAGCCAGCTGCGCTGGCGGGGAGAGGCCCTGCCCATCGTGCTGGCGGCCGGCGCGCGGCGCACGGCCAGGCTGAGCGCGGACGGTTTGATTGTTACCGGCATCGGCGACGGCGACGCGGCCGCCTTGAAGCAGGCGGTGCGCCGTTTCTTCAAGCGAGAGGCGGCCTTGCGTTTTCCGGCGCGGATGGCGGAACTGGCGCGCGGCTGCCGGCGCCAGCCCAGCGGCCTGCAGTTGTCGTCGGCGCGCACGCGCTGGGGCAGTTGCACCGCGGCCGGGATGATCCGCTTGAACTGGCGCTTGCTGCAAGCGCCGCCGGCGGTGCTGGACTATGTGATCGCCCATGAGCTGGCCCATCTGGAACACATGAACCACTCGCCCGCCTTCTGGGCGGAGACCGCGCGCCTGTACCCGGACTGGCAGGCGGCGCGGCGCTGGCTGAAGCTGCACGGCGCCGGGCTGTTCCATTTTGATTAATGAATAAAGAACCGGTTCATGATCTTGCGAGCTAGAGCGAGACAAGGCGTTGTGGCTGAAAAAGCGGAGTGTACATACGGTACATGAGCATTTTGAAGCCGGTTTCAACGCCGTATCGCCGACGCGCAGCAGATCGTGAACAGGTTCTAAGGAGAAGAATGATGCGTTTACTACACACCATGCTGCGCGTGGGCAATCTTGAGCGCTCGCTGGCGTTTTACCAGGAAGTGCTCGATATGAAGTTGCTGCGCCGGCAAGACTACCCGGACGGCCGCTTCACCCTGGCCTTCGTCGGCTACGGCGCGGAAGAAGAGCAGACGGTGCTGGAGCTGACCCACAACTGGGACACCGAGTCCTACGAACTGGGCAGCGGCTACGGCCACATCGCCGTCGAAGTGCCGGACGCCTACGCCGCCTGTGACATGGTGCGGGCCAAGGGCGGCAAGGTGAGCCGCGAAGCCGGCCCGATGAAGCACGGCACCACGGTGATCGCCTTCGTCGAGGACCCGGACGGCTACAAGATCGAGTTCATTCAGCGCTGAGCGGCGTTGTCCGCGGGACTTTGAACCGGTTCTAACCCAGGGCCGGCGGCACGGAGCCGCCGGCCTTGTTTCATCAAATGCTTAATTAGCGTGGCAATCGCGCAAAACGCTTGGTTCCGATGCCGGTTTTCCTTGTCCGGACTGCCAGAGTTATGGGACGATGTAACGCTTTGTAACCATTTTGGCCCCAAGCGGACGCGCCGCTCCCGCGGAGACGAGATTCGCTGAGGTCTGATATTAGAAAGCGTCAGCGCAACGGCATCCGGCTGCCGCGTCGCTTCAACAATATCGCCGGAATCCACACTTTGCATAGCCTGCCCAAGCCAGACTTGACGCAGGCGATGGCGCTTTTATCAATGGGCGTCATGCCCCTCGGGAAGATAGATGACCAAAACACTCTTTAGCGCCGCCGCGCTGGCCCTGCTGCCGGCGCTGGCGCAAGCCGCCGAACTGGACGGCGCCACGCTGAGCCTGGCCTGGGGACTGCCGTTTGCCGGCATTTTGCTGTCCATCGCGCTGTTCCCCATATTCGCGCCGGGCATCTGGCACCATCACTTCGGCAAGATCACCGCGGTCTGGACCGTGTTGTTCCTGGCGCCCTTCGCCGTGGCCTACGGCCTGGGCACCTCGATGGCGCTGATCGTCCACGCGCTGTTCGCCGAATACATTCCCTTCATCGTGCTGCTGTTCTCGCTATACACCGTGTCCGGCGGCATTCTGGTCTGGGGCTCGCTGCACGGCTCGCCCAAGCTCAACACCGCCATACTGGCGATAGGCACCGCGCTGGCATCCATCATGGGCACCACCGGCGCGGCGATGCTGCTGATCCGCCCCTTGCTGCGCGCCAATGAAAAGCGCAAGCACAATGTGCACGTGGTGGTGTTCTTCATCTTCCTGGTGGCCAATATCGGCGGCGGCCTGACCCCGCTGGGCGACCCGCCGCTGTTCCTCGGCTTCCTCAAGGGCGTCAGCTTCGGCTGGACGGTGCAGCACATGGCGCTGCCGGTGCTGGTGTTGTCGCTGGCGCTGCTGGCCATTTTCTACGCGCTGGACAGCTATCTCTTCAAGAAGGAAGCGCAGGCGGGCACGCTGCCGGAAATCGACCGCTCCAAGGACAAGCCGATCAAGCTGCACGGCAAGCGCAATCTGTTCCTGCTGGCCGGCATCGTCGCCGCGGTATTGATGTCCGGCATCTGGAAGCCGGGCGTGAGCTTCGACATCATGGGCACGCAGGTGGAGCTGCAGAACATCATCCGAGATCTGGCTCTGATCGGCCTGGCCTTCGCCTCGCTGTGGATCACCCCCAAGCAAGTGCGCGCCGGCAACGAATTCAACTGGGATCCCATCCTGGAAGTGGGCAAGTTGTTCGCCGGCATCTTCATCACCATCGGCCCGGTGATCGCCATCCTGCGCGCCGGCGCCGACGGCCATCTGGCCGGCCTGGTGCACATGGTGTCCGACGCCAACGGCCAGCCGGTCAACACGATGTATTTCTGGATGACCGGCATCCTGTCCAGCTTCCTGGACAACGCGCCCACCTACCTGGTGTTCTTCAATCTGGCCCACGGCGACGCTCAGGTACTGATGGGCCCGATGGCGGACACCTTGCTGGCGATCTCCATGGGCGCGGTGTTCATGGGCGCCAACACCTATATCGGCAACGCGCCCAACTTCATGGTCAAGGCCATCGCCGAACACCGCCATGTGAAGATGCCGAGCTTCTTCGGCTATCTGGGCTGGTCCTGCGCCATCCTGCTGCCGCTGTTCGTGCTGATGACGCTGATTTTCTTCTGAGTCAGCCGCCTCTCGTGAAAAAGCCCGCTGTCGCGGGCTTTTTTCATGACGGGCCGCTCAATGATGGCCAAAGGCGGTGCCGCCCTTGCCGTCCGGCAGCGCGATGCGGATGTTCTGCATCATGCCCTGGTCCTCGTGGTCCAGGATGTGGCAATGCAGCACGAAGTCGCCGATATAGCGCTGATAGCGGGTGCGGATGGTGATGGTGTAACGGCCGGCCGCGGCGACCTTCGGGTCATTGCTGGCCTTGAGGTTTTTCACCCATAAAGTGTCTTTCCAGACGTTTTTCAGACCGCTGTACTGGGTATCGCCCGGGTCCATCGAATCCGGCGCGCCTTCCGCGCTGACGTCGTTGCCCTTGGGATCTACTATCTTGACGATCTGGAACGGGTTGACGTGGATATGGTAGGGGTGACTGACGAAGTCGGAGCGCAGCGTCCACTCGTCCACGCCGCCCAGTTTCAGGGTGCGGTCTATGCGCTCGCCGGCATAGGGTTTGCCGTCCACCTGGAAGAAGGCGGCGCCGGGTTGGGATACGTCGATGTTGAACGTCAGCGTCTGGGCGCCGGTCACTTCCTTGGGGTCTATGTCGGGATGCGGCACAAAGCTGCTCAGCCTCATCCCATTGCGCAGTTCCGCGCTGACCTTGTTGGCGACGGCGGGCGGGAAGTGGGCGCGGGCGGCGCCGGTCAGTACCTCCTGCAAAGGTCGCGAGGGCTGGCCGGGAGCAACGTCCACCACGCCCAGCAAGCGGGCCGACGGCGCCGAGCGGTCTATGGTGCTGCTGACCTTGACGTCGTTGATCAGGCAGTACTTGCCGGCGCTGGGGAAGGAAACCAACGCGTCCCAGCGGTAGCCGGGCTGGAACACCACGCTGTTGCGGGTTTGCGCCTTGCCCATGGTCAGGCCGTCGGCGGCGATCAAGGGCAGGTTCAGTTCCGCGCCGCTGCAATAGTCGTTGACGTAACCGTCCATCTGTTTGGCTAACAGGCCGGCCAGCGGCGGCGCGCCGGCGCTGAGCCGGCGCAGTTTCAAATTGATGGTGTCGCGCACGCCGGCGTGAACCATTCTCCAGCGCTCCACGTCGCCGGCCCGCGCCTGCATCATCTGGCCCAATACCACGCCGTTGATGCTGGTGTAGCGGCCGGATTCTTGCCAGGTCTTGGGGCCGAATTGATCGTAGCCCTCGATGCCGCCGGTATCGCCGTCGTCGCAGCGGTAGCGTTGGTCCTCCTCGTTGGGCGGCGTGGAAGTGTTGCCGTAGGTCTTGATCATGCCCTTGTTTTGTCCGGCCTTGAAGCGGCAGGCGTACTGGATTTGCTGGAACACCAGCACCCGCTCGCGGAAACTTGCTCCGGCATAGGGCTGCAACAGGGTGTCGATGTCGCCGTTCTGTTGCGGAGTGGGCTGCCGAGTGCCGCGCACGATCAGCGCGCCGGCCATGCCGCTGGACACCTGCAGCGCGGTGGAACCATGGCGATGGGTGTGATACCAGAAGGTGCCGGCCGGGTGGTCGGGCGGAATGTTGTACTCGTACTGGAAGCTGACGCCGGGATTGATGGAGATCAGCACATTGTCGCTATTGCCGGCCGGATTGATCCAGAGCCCGTGGGTATGCAGATTGGTGCCGTTGAAACAGTGCGGCTGATTGGCGCTGCCGCCCTGATCGGTGCAGCTGGGATCGCGGATGGGCTTGCCGTCGGCGTCGTGGTCCAGCTTGTTGTTCAGGCTGATGCGCACGGTCTGTCCGGGGTAGACCTCGATCAGCGGCGCGATGAAGGGCGTGGCGCTGGGCTGGGAGGATGTCGGCGTCGGGGCTGGGCTGAGCGCGCCGGGCAGGTAGCTGCGCAGCGCCACCTTGTCGTAATGGATCTGCCCGGGGCGTTCCAGCGAAGGGTTGCGAATCCAGCCGTAGCGATAGCGGATGTCCAGATCGTAAGCGACTTCACGCGGGGCGGCCTGCGGCTGGTCAAGCTCCAGCGGCGCGCGAAGCAGGGCGGCGGGGATGGCCAGCAGCCGCGGCGGGTTGTCTATCTGCGGGAGGTCTTCGCCGTGGCCGGTCGCCGCGAGCAGCAGCGCGGCGAGGCCTAGCGGAACGGGAGCGAGGCGAGCGGTGAGCATATTCATCTTGGTCTCCGAGTTGGCGTGTTTGCCCACGGACAATTGCGGGGCAGCCAATTCAGCCTAGTTCCAGATCGACGCCGTTTAAGCCTAATGTCATGTTTTGTCGGAGTGGGCTGATCCGAAGGACAGGCGCGGCCGGCCGCGCCGCGGCTTGCGAGCCTGGATGTCGGCGGCGGCCGCTTTCCGGTATGCTTGCCGTTTTGCCGTTTTCAATACGCTGAACCGAACTATGCACATCCATATCCTGGGCATCTGCGGCACCTTCATGGGGGGCATCGCCGCTATCGCCAAACAGGCCGGCCACAAGGTGACCGGCTGCGACGCCAATGTCTATCCGCCGATGAGCACCCAGCTGGAGGCCATGGGCGTCGAACTGATTCAGGGCTTCGGCGCGGAACAGGCCGACATCGGCGCGGACATCTTCGTGGTGGGCAATGTGGTGACGCGCGGCAAGCCGTTGATGGAAGAGATCCTCAACCGCGGCCTGCCTTATATTTCCGGTCCGCAGTGGCTGGCGGAAAACGTGCTCAAGGATTTGTGGGTGCTGGCGGTGGCCGGCACTCACGGCAAGACCACCACCAGCTCGATGCTGGCCTGGATACTGGAGGACGCCGGCCTGGCGCCGGGCTTCCTGATCGGCGGCATTCCGCAGAACTTCGGCGTGTCGGCGCGCCTGCCCGGCGCGCCGCGCCAGGACGCGGCCAGCGTCAGTCCCTTCTTTGTGATTGAGGCCGACGAGTACGACACCGCCTTCTTCGACAAGCGCTCCAAATTCGTTCACTACCGGCCGCGCACCGCGGTGTTGAACAATCTGGAGTTCGACCACGCCGACATTTTCGCCGATCTGGCGGCGATAGAAACCCAGTTTCACCACCTGGTGCGCACGGTGCCGGGCCAGGGCCTGATCGTCAGCAACGGCCGCGAGGCCAGCCTGGACCGGGTGCTGGAGCGCGGTTGCTGGACGCCGGTGGAGCGCTTCGGCGCGGACGCCGGCTGGCAAGCGGGCGAGGCGGAGGCCAACGGCCATTTCGACGTGCTGTTCAACGGCCAGATCCAGGGCCGGGTGCGCTGGGAGCTGATGGGCGAGCACAACCGTCTGAACGCGCTGGCGGCGATCGCCGCCGCCCGCCATGTCGGCGTGGCGGTGAGCGTCGCCATCGACGCGTTGTCGCGTTTCCAGAACGTCAAGCGGCGGATGGAAGTGCGCGGCGTGGCGGCCGGGGTCACGGTGTACGACGACTTCGCCCACCACCCCACCGCCATCGCCACCACCGTGGCCGGCCTGCGTCACAAGGTGGGCGGCGCGCGCATCCTGGCGGTGCTGGAGCCGCGCTCCAACACCATGAAGCTGGGCACGATGAAGGCGGCGCTGCCGGCGTCGCTGGCCGACGCCGACCTAGTGTTCTGCTCCGCCGCCAATCTGGGCTGGAACCCCGGCGAGGCGCTGGCCGAACTGGGCGAGCGGGCGCAGACCTTCGACGACTTCGACGCGCTGCTGCAGGCGGTGGTTGACGCGGCGCGCCCGGGCGATCAGGTGCTGGTGATGAGCAACGGCGGCTTCGGCGGCATTCACCAGAAGCTGCTGGACCGGCTGGCCGCGCGCGGCTGAGCGACGAGCATCGATGCAAGAAAGGGGGCCGTTGGCCCCCTTTGTCTTTTTACGGCGCGCAGCAGGTCGTAAACCGGTGCTTAGCCGCGCAGCTTGGCGGCAATGCCGGCCACGCGCTGGCCGTAGGCCTTGGCGGTGTCCAGGTCGCCTTGCGGGATTTCGTCGACGCTGGCGTCTGACGGCGACTGCACTAGCAGGCCCACCGAGCCGCCCAGATTGTTGATGTCCTCGCGGCTGGCGTTCTTGGCGTTGCTGGGCAGCAGGCCCAGGCTGACCCACAGGCCGCCGTGCTGGGAGGCCAGGGTTTGCAGATAGATCAGCGATACCTGCTTGTCGCCGTTCAGGCTGGCGCTATTGGTGAAGCCGCCGAACACCTTGTCCTGCCAGCCGCGGGTAAACCAGACTTTGGAACTGGCGTCGGCGAATTTCTTGAACTGCCAGCTTGGGCTGCCCATATAAGTGGGCGAGCCGAAGATGATGGCGTCGGCGCTGTTCAGCAGGTCCCAGGCGCCGGCGGGCAGATTGCCCTCGGCGTCGATGGCCAGCAGCTGCGCGCCGGCGCCGGCGGCGACATGCTGGGCCACTTGCTGGGTGTGACCGTAACCGGAGTGGTAAACAACGACGACTTTTGCCATGGCGGGCCTTTCATATTGCCGTGAATTGAGAAAGGCCTGCCGCGCGGCAGGCCTTTGCCAAGTATTGGCGATGAGGATGAATTGAAAAAGCGTCGCCGGATGAATTAATTATTTAGCTGAATTAAACAATCCCGGCGGTTCGCCGCGCTCCCGGAGTCGCGAGTCGCACATTCGAATGGCGGGGTTTTTGCCGCGTCTGCCAAATAAAAACGCCCACGGCTTCGTGGGCGTTTTCTCGGCTTGAGCCGCGGCTTAGTGGAACTGCTCTTCCTCGGTGGAGCCGGTCAGCGCGGTGACGCTGGACTGGCCGCCCTGGATCACGGTGGTGACGTCGTCGAAGTAGCCGGTGCCCACTTCCTGCTGGTGGGACACGAAGGTGTAGCCGCGCTCGCGAGCGGCGAACTCTGGCTCCTGCACTTTCTCGACATAGGCGGACATGCCGCGGGCAACATAATCCTGCGCCAGATCGTACATGTTGTACCACATGTTGTGGATGCCGGCCAAAGTGATGAACTGGTACTTATAGCCCATCGCGCCCAGCTCGCGTTGGAATTTGGCGATGGTGGCGTCGTCCAGGTTCTTCTTCCAGTTGAAGGACGGCGAGCAGTTGTAGGCCAGCAGCTTGCCCGGATGCTTGGCGTGCACCGCTTCTGCGAACTTGCGCGCAAACTCCAGGTCCGGGGTACCGGTTTCGCACCAGACCAGGTCGGCGTAGTCGGCGTAGGCGATGGCGCGGCTGATCGCCTGCTCCAGGCCCTTCTTGGTCTTGTAGAAGCCTTCCGCGGTGCGTTCGCCGGTCAGGAAGGGACGGTCGCGCTCGTCGCAGTCGCTGGTCAACAGATCGGCGGCTTCGGCGTCGGTACGGGCGATCACCAGGGTGGGCACGCCGTAGACGTCGGCGGCCAGGCGCGCGGCGATCAGCTTCTGCACCGCTTCCTGGGTCGGCACCAGCACCTTGCCGCCCATGTGGCCGCATTTCTTCACCGAGGCCAGTTGGTCCTCGAAGTGCACGCCGCCGGCGCCGGCGCGTATCATCGCCTTCATCAGTTCATAGGCGTTCAGCACGCCGCCGAAGCCGGCTTCGGCGTCGGCCACGATGGGGGCGAAGTAGTCGATGAAGCCGGCGTCGCCTTGAGCCACGCCCTTGGAATGCTGGATTTCATCGGCGCGGGTGAAGGCGTTGTTGATGCGCTCCACCACCTTGGGCACCGAGTCCACCGGGTACAGCGACTGGTCCGGATACATCGCCGAGTATTCGTTGTTGTCGGCGGCAACTTGCCAGCCGGACAGATAGATGGCCTTGACGCCGGCCTTGACCTGCTGCATGGCCTGACCGCCGGTCAGCGCGCCCAGACAGTTGATGTACGGCTCGCTGTGGAGCAGGCCCCACAGCTTGTCCGCGCCGTTGCGCGCCAACGAGTACTCAATCTGCAGCGAGCCGCGCAGCCGTTCCACATCGGCGGCGCTGTAGCCGCGCTTGATGCCTTTCCAGCGGGGGTTCTCGTTCCAGTCTTTCTGGATGGCTGCAATGCGTTGTTCGCGAGTCGTCATGCTAAAACCCTTCTCGATACGTTTCTGTGCGCGCCGACAGACGCCGGCGTCCTCATTAAGCGATCAGTTCCATCCGGTTTTTCCGGATTTTCTTGCGGTCGGCCCTCATGGCGCCGGCTCGGCATGCCCGCCGCGCCAAGCCCGTGGATAGGGGCCGCCCGGCGGTGCACTTGCGGGTGTGGCTCAATTATTAGCACAAAAAAAATGGCTTGTGTGCAGTGCAGCACAAAGAAAATTGTTGATTTTCAAAAGCTAACAGCAACT
The DNA here is from genome assembly GCF_016937655.1 of Chromobacterium alkanivorans. GTDB lineage: Bacteria > Pseudomonadota > Gammaproteobacteria > Burkholderiales > Chromobacteriaceae > Chromobacterium > Chromobacterium alkanivorans. Next base: position 56,191 of record NZ_JAFHKL010000010.1, read on the forward strand.
TTCCTAAAACGAATATTGCAGCTCGCTCAAGCGTTTGCTTTTTGAAAATAAAAGTCCGCAAACGCACATCGGCGCGCTGGAGCCCAAATACGGCGGTCTGACGCCGTTCAGTCGTTCTCGGGACTTGAATTCCGCGACGAAGCCCCTACCTTGAGTCGGGACTATTCGTACCGCTGAATCCAAATCCGAGGAATCGCCATGCAGGACAAGCAAAACATCGCGGCAGACGCCGTGGACAATGACAATATCGACGCGACGGTGGCGGAGCAGGCCGTAGAGCAAGAGCTGAGCGCGGAGCAGCAGATCGCCGCTCTGGACGCGGAAGTGGCCGAACTGAAGGACGCGCTGCTGCGCGCCCGCGCCGATCTGGAAAACCAGCGCCGCCGCGCGCAGGAAGACGTGGCCGCCGCGCACAAGTACGCGATCAGCAAGTTCGCCGGCGAGCTGGTGTCGGTGAAGGACTATCTGGAAATGGCCTTGCTGGACCAGAGCGGCCAGATCGACACGCTGAAGATGGGCGTGGACATGACGCTGAAGCAATTGGTCTCCGCCTTCGACAAGGCGCAGATCAAGGACATCGCTCCCCAGGCCGGCGACAAGCTGGATCCGCATCAGCACCAGGCGATGAGCGCGGAAGAGGCCGACGCCGAACCCAACACCATCGTGCGCGTGATGCAAAAAGGCTACCAGATCTCCGACCGCGTGCTGCGTCCGGCGATGGTGGTGGTGGCCAAGGCAAAAGCATAAAAAAGGGCGGCGTGCTCCTCTTGAAATAATGGGCATAGCCAATACCTATTGAGACAACAGGCGGTCGCTATCGAGCAAATGGCCGCTGAAACGAATTGAGATAAAGGAACTTCGACATGGGTAAAATCATTGGCATCGACTTGGGCACCACCAACTCCTGCGTATCGGTAGTGGAAGGCGGCAACCCGAAAGTGATCGAGAACGCCGAAGGCGCTCGCACCACGCCGTCCATCATCGCTTACATGGACGACGGCGAAATCCTGGTCGGCGCGCCGGCCAAACGCCAGGCGGTGACCAATCCGCGCAACACCATCTACGCCGCCAAGCGCCTGATCGGCCGCCGCTTCGAAGACAAGGAAGTGCAGAAGGACATCGATCTGATGCCTTTCGAAATCCTGAAGGCCAAGAACGGCGACGCCTGGGTCAAAGTGCGCGACCAGGAACTGGCTCCGCCGCAAATCTCCGCCGAAGTGCTGCGCAAGATGAAGAAGGCCGCGGAAGACTATCTGGGCGAGGAAGTGACCGAGGCGGTGATCACCGTGCCGGCCTACTTCAACGACAGCCAGCGTCAGGCCACCAAGGACGCCGGCCGCATCGCCGGCCTGGAAGTGAAGCGCATCATCAACGAACCGACCGCCGCGGCGCTGGCCTTCGGCCTGTCCAAGCAGGAAGGCGACCGCAAGATCGCGGTGTACGACCTGGGCGGCGGCACCTTCGACGTGTCCATCATTGAAATCGCCGACGTGGACGGCGAACACCAGTTTGAAGTGCTGGCCACCAACGGCGACACCTTCCTGGGCGGCGAAGACTTCGACCAGCGCGTGATCGACTACATCGTGACCGAATTCAAGCGCGAACAGGGCGTGGACCTGAAGAACGACGTGATGGCGCTGCAGCGTCTGAAGGAAGCCGCTGAAAAAGCCAAGATCGAACTGTCCAGCGCGACTCAGACCGAGGTCAACCTGCCCTACATCACCATGGACGCCACCGGTCCGAAGCACTTGGCGATGAAAATTACCCGCGCCAAGTTCGAAAGCCTGGTGGAAGAGCTGGTCGAGCGTTCGATCGAACCGTGCCGCGTGGCGCTGAAGGACGCCGGCCTGTCGGTCAACGACATCTCCGACGTGATCCTGGTCGGCGGTCAGACCCGCATGCCCAAGGTGCAAGAAAAGGTTAAGGAGTTCTTCGGCAAGGAGCCGCGCAAGGACGTGAACCCGGACGAAGCCGTGGCCGTGGGCGCCGCGATTCAGGGTTCGGTGCTGTCCGGCGACCGCAAGGACGTGCTGCTCTTGGACGTGACCCCGCTGTCGCTGGGCATTGAAACCCTGGGCGGCGTGATGACCAAGCTGATCCAGAAGAACACCACCATCCCGACCAAGGCGTCGCAGGTGTTCTCCACCGCCGACGACAACCAGACCGCGGTGACCATCCACGTGTTGCAGGGCGAACGCGAGAAGGCCTCCGCCAACAAGAGCCTGGGTCAGTTCAATCTGGGCGACATTCCGCCGGCGCCGCGCGGCATTCCGCAGATCGAAGTGGAATTCAACATCGACGCCAACGGCATTCTGCACGTGTCGGCCAAGGACAAGGCTTCCGGCAAGCAGGCCAACATCACCATCCAGGCTTCCTCCGGCTTGTCCGAAGCCGAGATCCAGCAAATGGTGAAGGACGCCGAGGCCAATGCCGAGGAAGACAAGAAGCTGCACGAGCTGGTGACCGCGCGCAACCAGGCCGAAGGCCTGATCCACAGCGTGAAGAAATCGCTGGCCGAGCACGGCGACAAGATCGACGCCGCCGAAAAGGCCAAGATCGAAGACGCGGTGAAGGCGGCCGAGGAAGTGGCCAAGAGCGAAGACAAGGCCGAGATCGAAGCCAAGACCGAAGAACTGGCCAAAGCCAGCCAGAAGCTGGGCGAGATCATGTACGCCCAGGCTCAGCAGGCTGAAGCTGGTGCCCAGCAGGGCGGCGCGGAAGCGCAGGCGGGCAAGCAGGAAGACGGCAACGTCGTCGACGCCGAGTTCGAAGAAGTGAAGAAAGACAAGGCTTAATCGCCAGCCGATGTCTTGACGCCTGATGACCGGGCCGGGCCCGCCGGAGAGTTCCGCGGCTCGGACCGGTCATTGGCGTATGGTGGCCGGCCGCGTTCGGTAGCTTGCTCCCGAGCGGGCTGAATTTTGAGAGAGACAGGAACATGTCCAAGAAAGATTACTACGATGTGTTGGGCGTCAACCGCGACGCCTCCGACGACGACATCAAAAAGGCTTACCGCAAGCTGGCGATGAAGTATCACCCGGACCGCAATCCGGACAGCAAGGAAGCGGAAGAGAAGTTCAAAGAGGTCAAGGAAGCCTACGAGATTCTGTCCGACAGCCAGAAGCGCGGCGCTTACGACCAGTTCGGCCACGCCGGCGTGGATCCGCAGGCGGGCGCCGGCGGCGGCGCGGGCTTCGGCGGTTTCGGCGATTTCGCCGACATCTTCAGCGATATCTTCGGCGGCGGCCGTTCCGGCGGCGGCGGCGGCGGGCGTTCCAACGTTTATCGCGGCGCGGACCTGCGCTACAACATGGAAATCTCGCTGGAAGAGGCCGCCCGCGGCTGCGAGAAGCAGATCCGCATCCCTTCACACGAAGAGTGCGAAGTCTGCCACGGCAGCGGCGCCAAGCCGGGCACCCAGCCCAAGACCTGCTCCACCTGCGGCGGCCACGGCCAGGTGCGGATGAGCCAGGGCTTCTTCTCCATCCAGCAAACCTGCCCGACCTGCCACGGCACCGGCAAGCAGATTACCGATCCTTGCACCAGCTGCCACGGCGCGGGCCAGAAAAAGACCAACAAGACGCTGAACGTGAAGATCCCGCCCGGCGTGGACGAGGGCGACCGCATCCGCCTGTCCGGCGAAGGCGAGCCCGGTCAGAACGGCGGCCCGTCCGGCGATCTCTACGTGGTCACCCACATCAAGCCGCACGCGGTGTTCCAGCGCGACGGCATGGATCTGCATTGCGAGATGCCGATCTCCTTCTCCACCGCGGCCTTGGGCGGCGAAGTGGAAATACCCACGCTGGACGGCATGGCCAAGGTCAAGATCTCGTCGGAGACCCAGAGCGGCCGCGTCTATCGTTTGCGCGGCAAGGGCGTGAAGGCGGTGCGCGGCACCGATTACGGCGATCTGCACTGCCACGTGGTGGTGGAAACTCCGGTCAAGCTGACCGAGCGTCAGAAAGAGCTGCTGCGCGAATTCGACGCCATCAGCCAGGGCGATGTGGCGACTCACAACCCGCGCTCCAAGTCCTTTATGGACAAGCTGAAGGACTTCTTCGGCTAAGAACGTGTTTACGATCTCGCGAGCAAGAGCGAGACAAGGCGAAAACGGCTGAGAAAGCGGAATGTACGAGTGGTACATGAGCATTTCGAAGCGGTACTCACCGTGTAACGCTCCACGCAGCGCAGCAGATCGTAAACAGGTTCTAAGCGGGTCCCGGCGGCCATCGCGGTCGTCATGGCAACAACGGCAAGCGCGAGCTTGCCGTTTTTTTATGCGCGCACGATTGTTTTTTCGGGTCAAATGTTTTTGGGTAACTTGTTGTAATGAGCGTTTTTTTAAAATGAATTATCTGGAGGGTTCCGGTTTTCGGCCTTATCTTGGAGAGGCCCCGGAACCCCGCTCCGGGGCGAAAACATAAAAATATCCGGACGTCCGCCGTCAGGCGCGGCGCATCCGGCTTCGCTCAAAGGAGAGTTTCATGGATGAACTGGTCAACGCCGTCAACGGCGTCATCTGGAGCCCGGCGCTGATTTACCTGTGTCTGGGCGTGGGTCTTTACCTGTCCGTGCGCACGCGCTTCCTGCAGTTGCGCCACTTCAAGGAAATGCTGCGCTTGATGTTCAACACCGAGAGCACCGCCAGCGGCGTGTCCTCGTTTCAGGCGCTGGCGATGACGCTGGCCGGCCGCGTCGGTACCGGCAATATCGCCGGCGTCGCCACCGCGATCACGTTCGGCGGGCCGGGCGCCGTCTTCTGGATGTGGATGGTGGCCTTCCTCGGCGCCAGCTCGGCCTTCGTCGAATCGACGCTGGGCCAGGTCTACAAGGAGAAGATAGACGGCCAGTACCGCGGCGGCCCGGCCTTCTATATCGAGAAGGGGCTGGGCATGAAATGGTATGCCTGGCTGTTCGCCATCACCACCATCGTCGCCACCGGCGTGCTGTTGCCGGGCGTGCAGGCCAACTCCATCGCCGCCTCGCTGAACACCGCTTTCGGCATCGCGCCCACCGTCACCGCGGCGGTGCTGGCCATCATCCTGGGCTTCATCATCTTCGGCGGGGTCAAGCGCATCGCCTTGTTCGCCGGCGCGGTGGTGCCCTTCATGGCCTTGGGCTACATCATCGTCGCCTGCGTGATCATCGCGCTGAACATCGAGCAATTGCCCGGCGTGATGGCGCTGGTATTGAAGAGCGCGTTTGGCCTGGAGGCCGGTTTCGGCGCCATCCTCGGCCTAGCCATCCAGTGGGGGGTGAAGCGCGGCGTGTATTCCAACGAAGCCGGCCAGGGCACCGGCCCGCACGCCTCCAGCGCAGCCGCGGTGTCGCACCCGGCCAAGCAGGGACTGGTGCAAGCGTTCTCGGTGTACATCGACACCCTGTTCGTCTGCTCCGCCACCGCCTTCATGCTGCTGATCACCGGCCAATACAATGTGCAGGGTCCGGAAGGGCAGGCCATGTTCACCGGCATCGCCGGCGTGGCGGCGGGTCCGGGTTATGTGCAGATCGCGATGGAAAGCATGATGCCTGGCTTCGGTTCCATCTTCGTCGCGCTGGCGCTGTTCTTCTTCGCCTTCACCACCATCGTCGCCTACTACTACATCGCCGAAACCAATATCGCCTTTATCAACCGCAAGATTCAGCTGCCCTGGCTGAGCTTTTTGCTGAAGATCGCGCTGATGGCGGCGACGGTGTACGGCACGGTCAAGACCGCGGATCTGGCCTGGGGCTTGGGCGACATCGGCGTGGGTCTGATGGCCTGGCTTAACATCATCGCCATCATCCTGCTGCAAAAGCCGGCGCTGGCCTGCCTGCGCGACTACGAGGCGCAGAAGGCGAAGGGGCTGGACCCGGTGTTCCATCCGGAAAAGCTGGGCATCGTCAATGCCGCTTACTGGGAAGGACGGCGCGCGGAGGACAATCTGGCTGCGGAGTTGGCGGCGCAGGCCGGCAAGCCCGCGGATGAAGACAAGCTGGCGCCGCGCAAGGGCTGAGCGGATGCGGACGGCGCCGGCATCCGGCGTCGTCGGCAAGCCGGGCGTGCAAAATTCAGAACACTCTGTTTTGCCGGCCGGCATCCGCTGCGGGGCGGCGGCAACAGGCGTACAATGGCCGGGCTGATCCTTCTAATGGAATTGTCATGATTTTCGCCAATCGCTATTTTCCCGCCACTCGCATGCGCCGCATGCGCAAAGATGAATTCTCCCGCCGCCTGATGCGTGAAAACGTGCTGACCGCCAACGACCTGATCTATCCGGTATTCGTGATGGAAGGGCAGAACCGGGTGGTGGAAGTGCCGTCGATGCCGGGCGCGCCGCGCCAGACGCTGGACAAGCTGTTGCACACCGCCGAACAGGCGCTGGAACTGGGCATCCCGATGCTGTCGCTGTTTCCGGTGATCGAGTCGGGCAAGGACAATAGCGCGCAAGAGGCTTACAACCCGGAAGGCCTGGTGCCGACCGTGGTGCGCGAGTTGAAGAAGCGCTTTCCCGAGCTGGGGGTGATGACCGACGGCGCGTTGGACCCGTACACCATCCACGGCCAGGACGGGGTGATGGACGACAGCGGCTACGTGCTCAACGACGAAACCACCGAGATCCTGATCAAGCAAGGCCTCTGTCACGCCGAGGCCGGCGTGGACATGTTCGGCCCGTCCGACATGATGGACGGCCGCATCGGCGCGATCCGCGAGGCCTTCGAGGAGGAAGGCTTCATCCACACCAAGATCCTGGCGTATTCGGCCAAGTACGCGTCCGGCTTCTACGGCCCCTTCCGTGACGCCTTGGGCTCGTCCGGCAATCTGGGCAAGGCTGACAAGAACAACTATCAGATGGACCCGGCCAATCTGGACGAAGCGATCCAGGAAGTGGCGCAGGATCTGGAGGAGGGCGCCGACGCGGTGATGATCAAGCCGGGCATGCCCTATCTGGACGTGATCCGTCGGGTGAAAGACACGTTCCGGGTGCCGACCTTCGCCTATCAGGTGTCCGGCGAATACGCGATGCTGAAGGCCGCGTTCCAGAACGGTTGGCTGAACGAGGAAAAGTGCATGCTGGAAAGCCTGATCGCGTTCAAGCGCGCCGGCGCGGACGGCATTCTGACCTATTTCGCGCTGGACGCGGCGCGCTTGCTGCGTCAACGCTGAGCGTCGCCAAGCAATCCATTGCGCCCCGGCTCAGGCCGGGGCGTTTTGCATGGGAACGGATATGGACTTGATGCATTCCACGCTGTTCTGGATCGTCATCGCCGCCGCGCCGGCGGTGACGGCGCTGGGCATCCTGATCCGGCTGGCCAGGCGCGAGCCGCCGCCGGATCTGCCGGCCGGGGTCAAGCCCTTGGGCTGGGACGACGAGGAGCGGGACGAGGACGCCGAGCCGCCGACAAAGGGCGACTAGTCGAAGCGCCAGCAGGCCATGGACAGATTGCCCATGCGCCAGTCGTCGTGCAGCTTGACGGCCGTCGCGTCGCGGCCGCCGGCGCCCAGCGCAATCCACAAAGGCGCGATGTGCTCGTCGCTGGGGTGGTTGCGGCGCGCGTCGGGCGCAAGCCGCAGCCAGTCAGCCAGGGCTTCATGCGCGCCGGTCTCCAACTGCCGGTCCAGCCAGTCGCGGAAGGCCAGCGCCCACGGCGCCGGCTCCGAACCTTCCGGCGCCAGCGCGCGCAAATTGTGGGTGTAGCTGCCGGAGGCGACGATCAGCACGCCCTCGTCGCGCAGCGGGCGCAGCGCTTCGCCTATGCGCATCAACTCGGCGGCGGAGGCCTGGTGCGGCAACGACAGATTGACGATGGGAATGTCCGCCTGCGGATACATCAGCATCAGCGGCGTCCAGGCGCCGTGATCCAGGCCGCGCTGCTCGGTGCTCTGCGCCGGAAGTCCGGCGGCGGCGAACAATTCATGCAGGCGCGCGCACAGCGGCGCATCGGTGTGCGCCGGGTAGTTTAGGCGGTACAAGGCCTCGGGAAAGCCGTAGAAGTCGTGAATGGTTTCCGGGGTCGGGTTGTGGTTGACTACCAGGCCGCGGGTTTCCCAGTGCGCGGAAACGATGACGATGGCGCGCGGGCGCGGCAACTCCGTTCCCAGCCGGGCGATGAAGTGGCGGCTTGGGCTGTCTTCCAGCACCAGGGTGGGGGCGCCGTGCGAGATGAACAGCGCGGGTAGGCGAGCGGTCATGGCTGAAGCTTTCATTCAAGAGATGGCTTCAGCTTAAGCCACGGCGATTCACTGATAAACCGCAGTTTATTGGCTTTATTGTTTACTGGTTGGAAATAATTTGGCGAGAAGACGGCCAGCCTGCGAGGGGACGGCTGGTTCAGGGGGCTTAGCTTAATCCGCCAAGCAGGATGGCACAGCCGGCGATGAAGATGAGGAAGCCCGCGACGCGACGCCAATTGCGCTTGCCTTGCCTGCTGGCCAATGGCTGCCGTTTCAACCTTCTCAGCTGTTGTCGGTACATGGTCATTTGACGCTCCTATGTTTGAATGATAATCATTTCTATTTGAATGTCAAAATAAACGCTCTCGCTTGGAGCGTTGGAGGGAAGGACGGTTGCGCGCCGTCGGCGTCGCGCATTGCGGGACGGACTGCGGCAGTTGGGCGGATTCGCCAAGGCGTCGCGGTTTATTGCAGCCAAGCGAAATTGGCGCACAACTCCAGCCAGAACGCTGGCCAGTCTGCGGCTTTCATCGGGGTCTCCGTTGTGGGGATGTTCCGAGTATCGCCTGGCGATCTATATTTGTGAAATTGATTGTTTTTTGTTTTTAATTAGCTGCTTGCTATGGGGTGGGTTTGTCGCCCGAGAAAGGGATGAGAGAGGGCGGAGAAGGGAGGGTGCCGCCCCGCAAGCGCTCCGCTCGCGGGGCGGGACGGCGTTAATCCCAGGGCACTTCCGCGGCGTTTTCATCGACGACGGCGGGACGGCTGTCCGTCGCCGGAGCGGCGGCGGCCGGGCTGGGCGCATCTTCCAAGCCACCCAACGCGGCAACCAGCGCGTCCACCAGTTCGCCCAGTTCTTCGCTCATCAAGGTGAAGGTGGCTTCGAACAGGCTTTCTCTATCGTCGCCGGCCTGGCTGGCTTCGTCCTGCAGCAGGTCCAGGAACTGCAGCCGTTTCAACTGCAGCATATCGGTCAGCTGGAAGCGGATCTTTTCCTGCCAGATCAGGCCCACCCGGGTCACTTGCTTGCCGGTGGCGATGTGCTGGCGGATTTCGTCCGCGGTCAGGTCGATGCGCGCGCAGCGCACCACCGCGCCGTTCTCGCCGCTGTCCTTCAGCTCGCAATCGGAATCCAGCTCGAAGCCGGCCGGCGCTTCGCCGGCCGCCAGCCAGTCCGTCATCGCGGTGTGCGGGGCGATCTTGGTGCGCGGCAGCGCGGCGGGGAAGGGAGGCAGCGCCTCGCGCAGCTTGGAGACCAGCGCCTCCGCCTTGCTGGCGGCCGCCGAATCCACCATCAACCAGCCGCGGCGGGTATCCAGATAGGCGCTCATCCGGCTGCTGCGCACGAAGGCGCGCGGCAACAAGTCGTCGGTGATCTGTTCTTTCAGCGCCAGCTTTTCCTTGCGGCCCACCTTACGCAACTCCTTGTCTTCGATCTCGGCGACTTTCAATTCGACGAAATCGCGGATCACCGACGAGGGCAGTACTTTGTCCTCGCGGCGCAGCGACACCATCTGGCAGCCGCGCACGGCGTAAACCGGCGCATCCAGATGGCCGGAGGCGGGCACCCAGCCCTCGCTGAACCAGTCCAGCCCCATGCAGTGCTGGAATGGACGCTTTTCCAGAGCGGCGGAAAGCTGTTCGTTGTCGGGGGCGTCGTCTTGATTCAAACGGTAAAAAGATAGTTGCCTAAACCACATATTTGTTCCATAATGCGCGTCCTCTGATGCCACAGATTGTACCGCAGCCAGCACGGCAGCGGGGCGGTTTTCAGACAAGCTTGAGATGGTCGTCGGAGTGTAGCTTAGCCTGGTAGAGCGCTACGTTCGGGACGTAGAGGCCGGAGGTTCGAATCCTCTCACTCCGACCAGTCAGATAGAAAAAGCTTGTCAGAAAGCATCAGATGTAGTAAATTTCTGCTCCTCGGCGCTGAGCGCCGAAAGCAGTAAAACGGAGTGTAGCTTAGCCTGGTAGAGCGCTACGTTCGGGACGTAGAGGCCGGAGGTTCGAATCCTCTCACTCCGACCAGATTCAAAACCCTGAATTCAAATCATTGAATTCAGGGTTTTTGCATTGGCGCGCGGATAAATTAAACCGGCGATTTAGAAATGGTCGCCGCCCCTTTTCAAATCGACGGAAACTGTTTATTATTACGCGCTCTGCTTCAGGGCGGAGTGATGTGCCGGTATAGCTCAGTTGGTAGAGCAGCGCATTCGTAATGCGAAGGTCGGGGGTTCGACTCCTCTTACCGGCACCACAATCCCGCTTTGAACTGCAATCAGCCCGCTATCGCGGGCTTTTTGCATTTCCGGCCGCCGTGCGCGCTGGCTTCTCTATCTCCCGCCTGTTTCATTTCCGTTGGTTCGCTTTGAAAATCCGGCGACGGACGCCGTCGCGACGACTGGTGATTGACTGTCGATTATGATATAAGCATTTTATCGGCGGGCGTGCTTAAATGGCGGCCTGTTGCGCCGCGAGCGGCTTGAGAATGCGCTTGGGCTGAAATATATTGTGAACGTCTGTTATGACGAATGGACATGACGGTCTAGGCTGTCATCTAATGGAAAGCTACAGCCATTGTAGAGAGCGAACATGCTATCCAATTCCGTTGCTACTTTCAGCCTGTATTCGGATTTATACGCCCGGTTTCGCCCGGCGTATCCGGAGGCCTTGTATCAGTGGCTATTGCCGCAGTGTTCCGAATATGAGCGAGCCTGGGATTGCGCAACCGGCAACGGCCAGACCGCGGTAAGGCTGGGAGACAGCTTCGCGCGGGTGGACGCCACCGACATCAGCTCCGCGCAGCTGGGCCAGGCCGAGGCGCATAATCAGGTGTATTACCGCGAGTGCCCGGCCGAGGTCACGCCCTTCGACGACGCCAGTTTCGATCTGATCACGGTGTCGCAGGCGCTGCATTGGTTTCATTTCCCGTCGTTCTGGCCGGAAGTGGGGAGGGTGCTCAAACCGGGCGGGGTGTTCGCCGCCTGGGGTTATCATTTATGCCGGGTCTCCCCTGAAGTGGACCGCGCCGCGGCGATTTTGACTTCCATCATCGAGCCGTTCTGGTCCAGCCGCTGCCAGATCCTGTGGGACGGCTACAGCACGGCGGGCTGCCCGCTGCCGGCGCTGGAAACGCCGGAACTGGCGATCGAGTGCGATTGGACGCTGGAGCAGTATCTGGGCTTTCTCAACACTTTGTCCGCCAGCAAGCTGTGCAAACAGACTCTGGGCGAGCATGTGCTGGACGACGCCTCCGGCCGCATCGCCCGCGCCTGGGGCGATGGCGGGCAGGCGCGCCGTGTCGGCATGCCCTTGAGCCTGCTGGTGGCGCGGCGCCCGCTGTCTTAGAACCTGTTTACGATCTGCTGCGCTGCGGCGATACGGCGTTAAAAACCGCTTCGAAATGCTCATGTACCGCTCGTACATTCCGCTTTCTCAGCCGTTTTTGCCTTGTCTCGCTCTTGCTCGCGAGATCGTAAACAGGCTCTTAGAACCTGTTCAAAGTCTGCTGCGCTTGGTGAAGCGTTGCACGGTGAGTGCCCGCTCGAAATGCTCATGTACCCCTCGTACATTCCGCTTTTTCGCTGGTTTTCGGTTTGTCTCGCCTTTGCTCGCGAGACTTTGAATAGGCTCTTGGCCCCTCAATGTCCGCCGCGCCTGACGACGCGCGGTGGATCGTTGACGGCTTCTCAGCGCCGCTTGTCGTATTCCGCCTGCAGATCGGACAGCAGGATATTGAGCGCGTCGGACGAGCGCAGCAGCTCGATCAGCGACACCGCCAGCGAGCAGATCATGCACAGCAGGCTGATGCCGAAAGTCAGCTCCCCCCAGGCCTGCCAGCCGGTGTAGACCTGAAACATCGCCACCGTGCACAGGAACAGGCTGGCGATGCCCAGGCATTGCATCCATTTGATCAAGGTGATGCGGGTGCGCAGATTGCCGATCTGGCGCAGGATCTTGGGGTCCTGGCTGTCGCGGTACTCCTCGTACAGATTGCGAATGATGCCGGCCAGGCCTAGAAAGCGGTTGGTGTAAGCCAGCAGCAGCAGGGAAATGGCGGGAAACAGCAGGGCGGGGGTGGTCAGGGTCAGCGCGGAGTGCATCAGGCGTTCTCATCAATCAGGACATCAATGCCGTTGTCGGTGGCGTCGAATAGTTCGATTACGTCCGGGTTCTTCATGCGGACGCAGCCGAGGGAGCTGGGGGTGCCCCAGGGCACGTGGTCTCCGGCTCCATGGATGTAAATGGCTCGATTATAACTGTCTACCTCGCCGCCTTGGTTCTTTCCGGGCTCTTCGCCGCACAGCCACAGGATGCGAGTGAGGATCCAGTCCTTGTTCGGATACTGGGCGTGCAGCTCCGGCGTGTACTTCCAAGGCGTCACTTTGCGGCGGAAGATAATGGTGTTGGCCTCCACGCCGGCGCCGATGCGCTCGCAGACCCGATGCCAGCCGCGCGGCGTCTGGTAGCTGCCGCTGACTTCTCCCACGCCCTTGCGCGCGGTGGACACCTGGTATTCGCGCTGCAGCAGCCCCCAGCCGTCGTAGCGGAGCAAGGTCTGGCTGCGCACGCCGACCAGAATCCAGGGCGCGCCGTAATGGCGCGGATTGGGATGGGTGTCCAGCAAGGGGGCGGCGGACTGCTGCTGGACGGCGAACGCCGCCGCCGCCAAGGGGTCCATCGCCAGCGCGGCGTCTTCGTCCGCGTCCGCGGCGAAGGCGGACGCGCTCAAGGACAGGACGAGCATCAGTCGCAGCATGGCATCAGCCTTTCCGACGGGTTTGGAAAAACGCCGTCAACGGTTGCGCGCAGGCGTCCGCCTGCTGCTTGCCGAACACCGCGGCGTGATGATTGAGGCGGCTGTCGGCGAACACGTCCAGCACGCTGCCGGCGGCTCCGGTCTTGGCGTCCGGGGCGCCGTAAATCACGCGAGCGATGCGGGCGTGCATGATGGCGCCGCTGCACATCAGGCAGGGTTCCAGCGTCACGTACAGATCGCAGCCGTCCAGGCGGTAATTGCCCAGCAGGCCGGCGGCGTCGCGCATGGCCATGATTTCGGCGTGAGCGCTGGGGTCGCGTCGGCCTATAGGTTGATTGTAGCCGCGTCCTATCACTTCGCCTTGCCGGACGACGACGGCGCCCACCGGAATCTCTCCTTCCAAGCCGGCCTGGGCGGCCAGCTCCAGGGCCAGGGCCAGATGACGAGAGATCTCGGCGTCGGGCGGCGGCGCGGCCACGGGAGGGTGCGCGGCGAGCTGCCGCAGCAAGGCGTCTTTGGCCTCGTCGCCGAGCTGGTTCCAGTGAACGCCGCGACAGGCGGCTTCCAGCGCGAACAATAGTTTGCGGGTGGCGGTGCGTCCGCGGCTTTTCAATTGCAGAAAAGCCAGGACCGGGCCGCGTCGCCGCAGATCGTCGGCGTTGATGATGCCGATCTCGGCCAGCCAGGCGATGGCGGCGGGAGGCAGAGGGGGCGAGGCCAGCGGCGCGGGGCTTGCGATGGTTTCAGCGGGCGGGACGGGTTTGTCTTGCATGATGTCGATTTTAGCGTAAAGAAATCCTTTGCACGGCCGATAGAACGTCATAACCATAGGTTTTTTCTTATATGTCCGTGATAAAGCCCTACACCGCTTCTTATGCGCTCTCCCAGGCCAAGCGGCCTGGCGGCGCGCCGCAAGCTTCTTCCGCCGAGCCCGCGTCGGCCCGGACGAGCGTCGAAAACCCCTCTCCCTGGCCGGCCGGCCCCGCGCAACAGGCGCGTCAGCAGCTGCAATCCTCCCTGCAGCAAGGCCTGGGCAAGTTCATGCAGCAATTGAGAGTCGCTTTGCGGCCCTTGCCCAAGCGTTCGCCCGAAGTGGACGATACGCAAAAGGCGATGCTGAAAAAGAAAGTGGACATGTTGCTGCAGATGGCGCAGATGGCGGGCCGCGACAAGGCCAGCCTGAAAGCGTTGGCGGCGGAGCTGGCGCGCGCGGTCAAGGAGTTGAAGCAACTGGTGGCCAGCATGACGCAGAACGCCGCCGATTCGACGATGTCGGTGAGCGTGGGCGGCGAAGCGGCGGCGGCGAGCGCGGCCGCGTCGGCCGAGTCCGCGCCCGCGGACGGCGGCGGGGACGTTTCCGGCGCCGCGGCCCAGGTCCAGGCTCAAGCCGCCGCCGCCGAGGATGAAACGCGGCAGGCCAAGGACGAGGCGGGAGACGCCGCCGGCGCGCGCGGCGACGCTGCGGCCGCGAATGGCGACAAGAACGCCGGGACGGCCGCCCGCGACGAGGGCCGCGTATCCAGCGCGAGCGAGGGCAAGCCGCAGGCCGGCGGCAATCCGGTGGCCGGCGACCGGGTGATCCAGGACATCATGATGAAGCTGAAGCAGCTGCAAAACTGGCTCAAGCAGCAGACGCGTCAGCTGCAGGCCGACCAGGAACTCCGGAAGATGATGAAGGAGATGGACAAGGACATGGCCGGCATCGAGAAGATGCTGGCGACCGGAGAGGTGGCGGAGAATGGAGAGATGGACGTCCAGGTCCACGTCGAGGCGGAGGCCGGCGCGGGCGTGAACGTCCAGGCTTGATCAGCGATTGCGCCAGAGCCGGCGGCCCAGCTGCCACAAGGCCCATAGCCGCGCGCCGGTGCCAAGCCAGGATTGCAGTCTTCCGCCGGGGGGCAGTAGGCTGCCGAGCGCGGCCAGCATCTTGCCGAGGCCGCGCTGCCGGCCCCAGGCCTTCAAACCTTCGCCGGCGGCGCCGAAAGGGTGGCGGCGCAGGGTGTCCAGTTCCAGGCGCAGCTTCACTCTGAGCGCTTCCCCCTTCATCACCAGCAGCTGTTTCTTGATGGCGCGGTCCCTTGGGTTCACGGCGCGTCTCCTCCGCCCAGGGCCGCCCAGTCCTTGCGTACCTCTTCCAAGGTGGTGGCGAAGGCCGGCCCTTGCTCGCGCAGGCGTCGGCGCAGGCGTAAGCCCAGCCAGACGCCTGCGCCGCAGAACAACAGCGCGCAGGCGGCGAGCGCCCAGGCGCGCAGCGTCGGCGGAGTCAGCGTCCAGACCAGCAGCAGCCCCGCCATCAAGCCGACGGCGATCAGAATCAGCGCCAGCATGCCGGTGAACAGGCTGCCGATGATGTCGTCTTTCAGTTCCTGGGCTTCAAGCGACAGCAGCTCGGCCCGGGTCAGCAGCAGGGAAGCCACCCCGCCGGCGAAGGAACGCAGGCTGCCGGGACGGGGCGGGGATTGGCGTTGCGGCATGCCTTAGCGGCGGGAAACCAGCATGCCCAGCAGGAAGGCGACGCCGGCGGCGATGCCTATCGATTTCCACGGGTTTTCATGCACGTATTGATCGGTCGCCTTGGCGGCGACCTTGGCCTTGCCGACCACCACTTGCTCGGCGTCCAGCAACTTGGCCTTGGCAAGCTTCAGCTTCTCGTTGACGCGTTGGCGGATTTCCTTGCTTTTCTGGCTGCCGTCGTCCAGCGAGGCGTCGATCAGCTCTTCGGTGCTGACCAGAACCTGGCGCACGTCATCCAGTAATTGCTCTTTTTCCTTGGCGATTGCAGCGGCATTGGACATAAAGATCTCCTGGTGAAAATGAATGGGAAATACCGCGAAGGCACGACTCTCGCGGTGCAGCAATCAAGCTGGCTACCATGAACCTATCAGGCTGGGCCAATGACGTCAAACACTGGATTTGGCCGGTTTCGCCTGAGTCAAATCCGGCCGTAGGCGGCGTTTTCCCAATGCGCAACGCGAGGCGCGCGGAAACGGCTGGCCGCGAGCAGACCCACGCCGCCCATGGCCAGGCTGAACCAGGCCGAGATCCACGGACTCCAGGGCGTGGCGGCGATCAGCAGCAGCGGTGCGGCGCTGGCCCACAGCGAATAGGCGATATTGTAGGTGACGGCGATGCCGGAGACGCGGATGTCGGCGGGAAACAGGCTGATCATCGCCGAGGGCACCACGCCTACGATGCCGCAGCACAGGCCGGCGGCGGCGTAGGCGAGTCCGGGCCAGCGCCAGCCGCCGATCAGGCTGGCGTAGAGCAGGCCCACGCCGACGGGCAGCAACAGGCTGTAGAGGATCAGGCCGCGCAGCGGGCCGACGCGGTCGGTGACGCGGCCGGCGATCACGCAGCCTATGTTGAGGAAGACGATGCCGAGGCTGCCCAGCGCGAAGGCGTCCTTGGCCGGCCAGGCGAAGTGCTGTTGCAGCAAGGTGGGGGTGACCACGACCGGAATCACCACGGCCGAGGTCAGCACGCAGGTCAGCAGCGCGGCCGGCAGCAGCGTGCTCCGGTGCGCGCGCAGCACTTCCAGCAGCGGGTAGGCGCGCTGCTGCCGCTGAGCGCGCAGGGACAGGAACACCGGCGTTTCATTCAGCCAGCGGCGCAGCCAGACGCCGAACAGGCCCAGCGGACCGCCGAGCAAGAACGGGATGCGCCAGGCGTAGTCCTGCATTTGCTGCGGACTGAAGACTTCGGCCAGCAGGGTGGCGGTCAGCGCGCCCAACAGGTAGCCCATGGTCAGGCCGGCTTGCAGCAGACCCAGCGCGTAGCCGCGGTGACGCGCCGGCGCGTGTTCGGCGACAAAGGTCCAGGCGCTGGGCACTTCGCCGCCCACCGCCGCGCCTTGCAGCAGCCGCAGGCATAACAGCAGCAGCGGCGCCAGATAGCCGATCTGCGCATAGGTGGGCAGCAGGCCGATCAGCAGACAGGGGCCGGCCATCATCAGCATGCTGAGGCTGAACATGCGCTTGCGGCCCAGGCGGTCGGCGAAATGGGCCATCAGCATGCCGCCCAGCGGACGAGCCAGATAGCCGGTGGCGAAAATGCCGAAGGTTTGCAGCAGGCGCAGCCATTCCGGCATCTGCGGCGGGAAGAACAATTGGCTGAGCGTGGCGGCGAAGAAGGCGAAGACGATGAAGTCGTAGATTTCGAGCGCCCCGCCCAGCGCGGCCAGTCCCAGGGTGCGGTAGTCGGAGCGTGAAAGTGCGGCGGCAGGCGTGGCGATGGCGTTCATGACGGTTCGGGAATGGCGACGGAGGAGGTCTGAAGTCGGATTCAACGCGCGCCGACGGCGGCTGGCCGCGGGGCTCGGATCTGCTTAAGGCAATGCGAATATGGCGGTATGGCAAACATGCCGCCAGTTTAGCGCGTGTCGGGAAATGTGGCGATAGTCAATTGCATTTTAACGGCATAAATTGCGCCGGATGCGGGCAAGAAAAAACCCCGGCTTCGGGCCGGGGTTGAGAGGGGGGGGGGGCTTATTCCCACTCGATTATTTACTGTGTCATATAAGTTGCTGTAAATAAAAGGATGTGTGGTTATTGTTTTGTTTTGATACCGTCATTTTTACCGACACTATTGATATGCTGCTTATCTACAGCTAGTATTGAGGCTCCTAAAGCCTCAGCAGTGCCCCGCGTCTGTCACGCGGATTTTTTGCGCCTTCTTTCGGCCAACGTGCGCCTGAGCACGCGGGCAAGTCGATCAAGGGGGGTGTCGGGTAGCAGCAATGCCCCGGCGGTCTGAGGCCGTAGGAGCGCCCCCACCCCGCTTCGGGTGGACTTCCTAAATCCTCAGGAGGCCATCATGCCGACTATCGTTTCCAACCTGCTGCTACGCCAACTTGCAGCCTTCCCGAACCAAGCAGAAGCCATTACCTACGCCCGCCAGAAGCTGGCCGAGGGCATGCGCGGCGTGAACATTGTTCTGCGTGCAGGCCTGTACCAGGTTAATGCGCCTGTCCGTCCTTTCTTTTGATATCACGTGATATCATATCGTATCGTATGATTTCATATCATAGCGGAGAATATCCTATGATCTTATTGGTAGGCGGTGAAAAGGGCGGTGCGGGCAAGAGCACCATCGGCAGCAACCTCGCGGTGGTGATGGCCAAGCGCGGCATCGACGTGATGCTGCTGGACGCTGACCCGCAAGGGACAGCCAGCAAGTGGATGGCCAGGCGCAACGACGCCAGCCTGCAGGCCATCCATTGCGCACAGAAGACCGGCGAGGTGTACGCCACGGCCAAGGATCTGGCCAAGCGCTACGAGCTGGTGATCGTGGACGCCGGCGGCCGCGACAGCAAAGAGCTGCGCTCGGCCATGGTGGCGGCCGACATGCTGCTGATGCCGATCCAGGCGAGCATTGCAGATCTGGAAACGCTGGACCACATGAGCGAGGTGATCAGCATGGCCAAGGCGATGAACACGGCTCTTGCAGTGAAGGCGGTAATCACCAGGGCACCGACCAACCCGATCATCACCGAGGTGGCCGACGCTCGTGAGCTGCTGGCCGACTACCAAGAGATCGAGCTGGCCAGCAGCATCGTGCGCGATCGCAAGGTATATCGTGACGCGCTTCTGGAGGGACGCGGCGTAGTGGAGATGGACAACGGCAAGGCCCGCGCTGAAATCCAGCTGCTGGCCAATGAGATTTTCGGGGAGGTTGAATGACAGGCAATCGCTTTAAACGAGGGCTGGCGGCCGCAGGTGGCCAGCCTGTGGATCCGGAAGCGCTGGCACGCTTTACCGCCGGCGCCGACGCGCACGAAACAGCGCCGGCCGCAGATGCGCCAGCAGCTGATGTGCCACTGAAGATCATCTCAGCGCCGGAGTACGACCAGGGCGGGAAGCTGTCCGAGGGCGTGCTGTTCCGCTGCACGCCGGCCGTGTTCCAGGAGCTGGACTTCGTGTTCAAGCACAGCACCGCCAAGAGCAAGCAGAAGCTGCTGGAGTCGATCCTGCTGCCAAGGCTGAAGGAGATGGCCAGGGAGATAAAAGGCAGCGAATGACAGTGGTGACATACCCATGCAAGCCCCGAGCGATCGGGGCTTTTTCATGCGCGAGAGGTTTTCATGCACGTTATACGCGTGCGCTTGCGCATCACGAGGGTCAAGAATTTTTCGCCAAGTCGGTTGGGGCTAAAAAAAAGGTAACCAAGGTAACATGCAAGGCCGAACAGCCAGCAAAGCCAATACAGACAAGGCGTTAAGACAAATGGGAAAAGGTAATTTATAGGTAATAGTAAGGTAATCAGATTACCTTTTAGATTAGTCATTTATACAAATTGGATGTTCGTTAAATATCAATGACTTATGGCGTGATTACCTTTTGTGTTACCTCTAATTACCTACTAGGGGTAATCTTTATTGTCTTTTTAAATCATGAAGTTATATCGAAGATGGACAGGACATTACCCACGTTACCTTTTCTCAACTGCCCCATCCTTTTTCAGGGGAATGACGACATGACTGCAAGTGCATGGGTGCATGATTCCGCAAGGTTTTTTGATGGAAGTACGACCCGGAAAAGACACGGCTGGCGGGCTTTCCGGCTGGATCATGCAGCTGCACGTTTTCCCACACATGAAGCGCGGGGGCGTGGCGGGGTCATGACGGCGCGCGCTGGGTGCAGGCAGGGGTGGTCGTGGGCTGGCAGGGGGTGGATCGCCGCCGCAGTGGTGGGGACGGCCGCAAGGATGGCCGCAGCGGGCAGCAGAAAGGCCACCCGTGGGCGGCCTGTGGTGGCTGGTGGTCCGGGGTGACTGGCTAGGCAGCGGCGTCAGCGAGCGCGTATGGTCCGAAGGTGACCACCTCCTCGTCGATCCAGTCGTTGAGCTCCTGGAAGCGCGCCTGCAGCGGCAGGATCTCGTTCTCGTAAAACACCCGCGCCGCCTTGCCCGCATCCCCGAACCCGCCGGTGTTGCTTGGGATGATCCCCATCAGCTGCGGTGGCACCCGGTGCGCGGCCAGCACATCGTCGCGCGTCACGTTTTTGATGTTGAAGAACTCGTCCTTGGCGGCAACCTCGCTGATCGGGATGATCTGGATGCCGTCCTTCTTGCCGTTGGGCGCGTACATGAACAGATTGCGGAAGTTGCCCGGCCCCTTGCTGTCCTTGAGCGCCTTGCGCATCGCGTCGACGTCGTCGGGGTTCTGCGCCGCATCAGTCATGTACAGGATGAAGCCGGCGTGCGATCCGTTGAGATAATACTTGCGCCGGAACAGCGTCGCCGACTCGTTCAGCCAGGCGCTATTCAGCGCGGCCAGATATTCGGGCAGGCCGTACACCTCCTGGTTGATATCGTGCTCGAGCAGGTGGAACACCTCGCCGAGCTCGCGCTCCTGATTCCAGCTCGGCACCCACCAGTAGCGGGACAGATCCGTGCCGCGGCGCACGAACTTGGCCGGCGCCGGATCCAACGCCAGGACCCCGCCCAGCCGGTTCACGGCCTTTTCACAATACAGGTTGCCGAACACCAGATAATCCTGCGCCAGCTGCTGGAACGCCGACCGGCTCAGCAGCTTGTGCGGCCTGAACGTGCTGGTGAGCACGTTGCGCTTCACCGCGATGGCGCTGTTGTGATGCACCGACGCGCGCCAGCTGCGCGCCAGGCCTTCCCAGCTAATCGGCGGCTCGTACCAGCGGCCGGCGTTCAAACACTCGGCATAGTCCAGAATCTCGCGCCGATCGAGCACCGGCGTCGGATCGCCGAAGGTGAACGCCTGGACGTTATCCGCGCGGGAGACCAGCGCTTCCGGATGGCCTCCCTGGTTCGAATTAAAACGGCGACGCTTGGCCATCAGTAAATCTCCATGAAACCGGAGTTGGCCGTAGTCGCCCCCTCCAGCGGTTCGTTGAAAAGGGCGTGCATGGTTGCCCATGCGATGTCGGAATGGCTGGTCTCTTCCGACCGGCCCGCTTGGTAGGTGACCTGACGGCCAGATGGCGTCAGGGTCTTCTTGATCGCCATGAAGCTGGCCGCGATATCGGTGCTGCCGGCGTCGAACTCCAGGCGCCCGTTGCTGATCACGTCCAGCGCCTTCAGCACCATCCGCGTTTTCAGCTCGACGTTGTAGGTGAAGGCCACCGCATCCGGCCGGAACTGCTTGACCAGCTGATACACGCCAACGCCGAGCCCAGAGGTATCGATCCCGATATAGGTCACGTTGTAGCGGCTGCAGGTCTGGCGGATGAACTCAGCCTGGCCGGCGAAGTCCGCCCCCTTGAACTGGTGGCGCTCCAGGATGCGGAACTTGCCGCCCGGCACCGCCGGCGGCGCCAGCACCACCAGCGCCGCGCTGTCGCCGGTATTGCTCGGGTCGTAGCCCACCCACACCGGCTTGTTGCCGAACGGCCGTTGTGCGAACGGCTTCCAGTCCTCCCACACCTCCCAGCTGTCAACCATGCAACGCTGCATCTGGCTGAAGCCGAAGACCGAAGCGCCATCGTCAATGAACATGCACATGAACAGCTGCGCGAACTCTTCCGGGCTGTTCTCCAGCTTCAACCGCTCCAGGTCGAACAGGTTGCACCCGCCCGCCAGCGCGTCGAGGATCGTCACGATCTGGCGCCACTGGCCATCCGGGCACCTCAGTCCGGCCATCAGCGCATCGTGGCTGATGTCCAGTCGGATATGTTCAGCTTTCGGCCGGCCCTTGTTGAAGGCCTCGCCGGTCCACACCGGGTACGCTTCGTGGCTCATCGCCGACGGCGTCGAGAAGTACGTCATCCGGTACTGCTTCTGTGACGCCATGCCGCTGGCCAGCTTCTTCAGCTCGCGATAGCGCGGAATCCAGAAATACTCGTCCACGTACAGGTTGCCGTGGCGGCCCTGGGCGGTGCGGCTGTTGGTGCCGAGGAACATCAGCTCGGCGGCGTTGGGCAGCTTGATCACCTCGCCCTTGAGCTCCACATCCGCCACTTCCTTGGCGAAGTCGACGATGTAGCTGCGGAACTGGAACGCCTGAGCCTTCGAGGCCGACAGGAAGATTTGATTGCGCCCGGTCTTCAGCGCATCGATGAGCGCCTCATGGGCGAAATAGTAGGTCGCGCCGATCTGGCGGCTCTTCAGGATATTGCGGATCCGCTCGACCATGCCGGCCCGATACCAGTGCTTCTGGTAGTCGAACATCCGGTCGAGGAAGGCCTCCTCGAGCAGCTTCTGCTGCTCCTCGCTGATCGCGTTCTTTTCAGGCTGTCGCTTCGGCGCCGCATTGCGGTTGGCGATCTTTGGATTGAGGTCGACCTCGCGCCCGGTCTCCTGGTACTTGCCGACTCGCGCCATGCGCTCGACCTGTCGCCCTAGCAGGTCGATTTCCTTGAAGTCCTTGCCTTCCTTGTTGTCCTTCAGGATCAGCTGCTGCAGCCGCGCCTCGATCGTCGACGCGATGCGCTCGGTCGGGTCCGACTCGTCCCAGGCGTCGCGCCGCTTCCAACTGTGAATTGTGGCCGGTTTCTCGCCCAGATGCTCGGCAATGCGCGCGATGCGCCAGCCCTGCCAGTACAGGGCACGGGCAGCGCGGCGCGGATCCAGATCGACTGCTTGCGGTGGGGTGATATCGCTCATGCCCGCCAGTCTGCCGCGCGCGCAGAGCCCCGCGGTCTAGCCATTGTTGTGCGCGCCAGCGCCACAACCGGCACCTGTTGAGCGGCGGTCTTTAGGGTTTCAGCATGGGCGCATCTCTCCCGAACAGCCCACGGAAAACCCGCAAAAGGAACCGCACATGGCAGGCAAGTCCAAAAAATTCTGCATCGCCACCGAAGGCGCCACCACCGATGGCCGTGTCATCGAACGCGCGCATCTGGAGCAAATGGCCAAGAACTACAGCCCGAAGCTCTACGGCGCCCGCGTCAACCTGGAACACATCAAGGGCGTCACCCCGGATAGCCCGTTCAAGCGTTACGGCGATGTGCTTTCCCTGAGCACTGAAGAAGGTGACGACGGCAAGCTGCGCCTGTATGCCGTCATCGACCCGACCGAAGACTTGGTCAAGATCACGACCAAAGACCGCCAAAAGGTCTACACCTCCTGCGAGATCAACCCGAAATTCGCCGATACCGGTGAGGCCTACCTGGTCGGCTTGGCTGTCACCGACGACCCGGCCAGCCTCGGCACCGAAATGCTGCAGTTCAGCGCCACTGCCAAGAAAAGCCCGCTGGCCAAGCGCAAGGCTGAACCGGACAACCTGTTTTCCGAAGCGGTTGAATTCACCCTCGAGATGGAAGACGAGCAGACCAGCAAGGCGCTGCTGGAAGGCTTCAGCTCCAAGATCAAGACCCTGCTCGGTGGCGCCAAGAAAACCACCGATGCCAACTTCAGCGAGATCCAGCAAGCGGTCGAAGTGATCGCCGACAGCCAAAAGGGCCTGCTGGAGCAGTTCGCCGCGCTGTCCGCAGGCCTGGCCGAAAGCAAGGCGCTGAAAGAGCAGTTGGAGAAGCTCTCCGCAGATCACACCGATCTGGTGCAGACCCTCAGCCAGCAGCCGAACACCCCGCCGCGCGACCGCACGCCGGGCGGCTCGGGCGCCATCACCACCGACTGCTAACCGTCCAACGAACATCACCCGGAGCCACACATGCGCAATACAACCCGCCTGCAGTACAACGCCTACCTGGCCGCGATCGCCAAGCTGAACGGCGTCGATGTTGATGCCGTCATCAGCAAGTTCTCGGTGACGCCGAGCGTGCAGCAGACGCTCGAAACCAAGGTGCAGGAATCCAGTGCCTTCCTGCAGTCCATCAACATGATGGGTGTCAGCGAACAGGAAGGCGAGGCGCTTGGGCTCGGCATCTCCGGCCCGATCGCCGGCACTCAGGACACTGATGCCGCCGAACGTTCTACCCGTGACGTACTGTCGCTTACTGGCTCGACTTACCGCTGCGAGCAGACCAACTACGACACCCATCTCAAGTACGCCACCCTGGACGCCTGGGCCAAGTTCCCGGACTTCCAGACCCGCCTGCGCGACGCCATCATCCAACGCATCGCCCTCGATCGCATGATGATCGGCTTCAACGGCACCAGTCGCGCCGCGACCAGCAACCGTGTCGCCAACCCGCTGCTGCAGGACGTCAACAAGGGCTGGCTGCAGAAGATCCGCGACAACGCGCCGCAGCGCTGGCTGAAGGAAGTCGTCGCCGCCTCCGGCAAGGTCAAGGTCGGTGCAACCGGCGACTACAAGACGCTGGACGCCGTGGTGTTCGACGCCGTCAACGACCTGATCGAACCGTGGTTCCGCGAGGATACCCAGCTGGTAGCCATCACCGGACGCCAACTGATGGCTGACAAATACTTCCCGCTGGTCAACACCATCCAGGCGCCGACCGAACAGAAGGCCGCCCAGGATCTGATCACCAGCCAGAAGCGTATCGGCAACCTGCAGGCGGTACAGGTTCCGTACTTCCCGGCCAACGCCATCCTCATTACTCGCCTCGACAACCTGTCGGTTTACTACCAGGAAGGTAGCCAGCGCCGCAGCGTGCTGGACAACCCGAAGCGCGACCGCATCGAAACCTTCCAGTCCAGCAACGATGCCTTCGTGCTCGAGGACTACGGCTGCGCTGCGCTGATCGAAAACATCGAACTGGTGTAATCCATGACGACGCCCGCACGCAGACACTACTTGCGGGTCACCGCTGCCCAGGCTTCGGCCTCGGCAGCGGATGACAACCAACCGCTCGAAAACGCCAGCGCCTACGAGCTGATGTTGCTCAAGCTCGCTGAAGACCGCCGACGCCTCAAGGACGTCCAGTCCATGGAAGCCAAGGCGGAACTCAAGCGCAAGCTGCTGCCCGACTACGCCCCGTGGGTGGAAGGTGCCATCGCCGCCGGCAAAGGCGCCCAGGACGATGTGCTGATGACGGTAATGCTGTGGCGCATCGACGCCGGCGACTACAACGGCGCGCTTGATATCGCCGAGTACGCTCTGCCGTACCAGCTCGTCATGCCCGATCGCTACCAGCGCACTACGGCCACCACGCTGGTGGAAGAGGTGGCCGACGCCGCCAAACGCGCCCGCGACGGCAAGCAGCCCTTCGACATCTCCATCCTGCAGCGCTGCCAGGCACTCACCGAAGCAGAAGACATGCACGACCAGGTGCGCGCCAAGCTGCACAAGGAGCTGGGCCTGCTGCAGGAGCCATCCGACCCGGCCGCCGCACTCGCCAACCTCACCCGCGCCAAGGCTTTGCACGACAAGGTCGGCGTGGTGAAAGACATCGAGCGCATCGAAAAGGCCATCAAGAACAACACCGCCACCGGCGGTTAACCGAGCGTACCCCGCGCACCAGGGCGGCAGGGGGCGGCGACAGCACCGTCTGATCAAAGCCCCCTCCACCGCCCCCACATGGAGCCGACATGCTGATCCAACCCGCAACCCCGCCCGCCAGCGGCAGCCAGATCGACGGCGAGCCGATCCGTTCCGGCAGCTTCTGGCCCGAGCTCGACCCGGTCGCCACCCGCGCCGCCATGCGGCTGGACGGCACCGTGACCGCCGAGCGCCTGCGCGGTGCGCTGATCGAGGCGATCGCCAGCGTCAACAGCCAGCTGGCCGAATGGCGCCGCAGCCAGCTGACCGCCGGCTACGCCAGCCTGGCCGACGTGCTGGCTGACGAGATCGACGGCCAATCGATCCAGGTGCAGCGCTGGCAGCGCGCCGTGCAGTGTCTGGCCGCCGCCAACCTGACCGAGCGTTACCGCAGCTTTGACAGCACGGCCGCCGGCCACAAGCAGGCGGACGAGCTCGACACCACCGTCGACGACCTGCGCCGCGACGGCCGCTGGGCCATCTGCGACATCGTCGGCCGCGGCCGCAGCACCATCGAGCTGATCTGATGCGCATCACCGCCATGCAAAGCGACACCGTCGACCTGATCTGCCACCGCCACTACGGCCGCACCGCCGGCATTACCGAGGCGGTCTATGCGGCCAACCCCGGCCTCGCCGACATCGGCCCGGTGCTGCCGATCGGCACGCCGGTCACCTTGCCCGATTTAACAACCGAACCAGCTGAAACCACCCAGCAGCTGGTCAACCTTTGGGACTGAAAATGGCAGAACCCGCTTCCACCTCCGCCGCCACCGTTGCTGTAACCGGCGCCAGCCTGCTGGCCCTGTTTCCTGGACTGGACGCCGGCGCTGTCCTCGGCGCCTTCGCCGGCGCGGCCGTGTTCGTCATGTCCAGCAACGAGCTGGGCACCCTCAAGAAGCTGGCCTTCTTGGCGCTGGCCTTCGTCGCCGGTCTGATCGCCGCGCCGATGGCCTCGGCGCTGCTGGCCACCCTCCTGCCCCAGCGCGTGCAGGTGTCCGCCGGCGTCGGCGCGCTGCTCGCCTCGGCCCTGGTGATCAAGGTGCTGATCCGCCTGATCAACAAGGCCGACACGGCTGACCTGCTGTCCGGCCTGAAAGGAGGCGGCAAATGACGCTGCACCTCGACATCGTCAACGCGCTGCTGTGCATTGCGTGCTGCCTGCGCCTGATCCTGTTCACGCGCGGCGACGCCAGCCACCGGCCGTGGGCCAGCGCCCTGGCGTACCTGCTGATCGTGGCCTTCGCCGCGCTGGCCATCACCACGCTGCTCAAGAAGCCCGACGCCATCGGCTGGGCGCAGCTGCTGATCAACCTGGTGCTGGCCGCCGCGCTGTTCTCGGTTAGCGGCAACGTGGTCGAGTTGTTCCGCCCGACCAGCAGCAACCGCCAGTCCCTGATCCTTCGCCTGCTTCGGAGAGAAAAATGGCTGTAACCATCAAGAAAGGCGACCACGGCAGCGCCGTCGCAGAGCTGCAGCGTACCCTCAACAGCCACGGCGCCAAGCTGGACGTCGACGGCTGGTTCGGCGACGCCACCGAGGCCGCCGTCGCCACCGTGCAGCGCCGCGCCGGCCTGGTGGTCGACGGGATCGTCGGCGTCAAGACCCAAGAAGCCCTGCGCGGGCAGCAGGACACCCGGCGCATGTGCGAGGCCGACCTGGTCGCGGCCGCCGATCGGCTTGGCGTGCCGCTGGCCTGCGTCAAGGCCGTCAACGCCGTGGAGTCGCGCGGCTCCGGCTTCCTGGACGATGGCCGCCCGGCCATCCTGCTCGAACGCCATATTGCCTACCGCCAGGGCAAGGAAGCCGGCATGCCGGTCGACGTGATGGCATCGCGCTACAGCAACCTGATCAACCCGAAGCGCGGCGGCTACGCCGGCGGCTCGGCCGAGTGGGCGCGCTTCGACAACCTGCGCAGCATCACCAGCCAGCAGATCGCGGTCGAGGCCTGCAGCTGGGGGATGTTCCAGGTGATGGGCTACCACTGGGCCGCTCTGGGCTACGCCGACGCGGAAGACTTCCAGCGGGCGATGATGGCGAGCGAGGCCAACCAGCTCGATGCCTTCGTGCGCTACGTGCTGCTGGACCCCGCCTTGTCCAAGGCGCTGAAGGCCAAGAAGTGGGCCGAGTTCGCCCGCCTCTACAACGGCCCCGCGTACAAGGAGAACCTCTACGACGCCAAGCTGGCCGCCGCCTACGCAGCGGCAGAAAGGCTGGCCGCATGAAGCTCGACCAGCTCCAGTACCTGCCGTTGGCCGACGGCGACCTCCTCAAGATGCCGGCCGACACCGACCCGGACACCCTGCGCCAGCTCGCCGAAGCCATCGCCCGACTACATCCGGGCAAGCAGATCCTGATCATTGCGCGCGACATCCGCAAGCTGACCGACGAAGAACTCGCCCTGGCTGGCTTGGAAAGGAAAAAGGCATGAACTGGATCCGCGACAACCTGCGCTGGCTGGCTATCCTGTTGTTCTCGCTGCTGGCTACCGGCGCCGCCCTCACCATCTGGCAGCAGCGCAGCGCCAACACCCAGCTGCAGCTGCAGCTCAACGCCTCCAACACCCAGCGCGACGCCCTCAGCGTCCAGCTGGACACGGCGCAGCTGACCATCGGAACCAAGGATGGGCAGATCGGCGAGCTGACCACCATCAACCGCCAACAGGCCGAAGACGTCAAAGCCCAGCTGCAGCGCCTGGACACCATCACCCGCAACGCGACGGCCCGCGCCGCCAAACTGGAAGCCATCCTCAATGAAGACCAAGACGCTAAACGCTGGGGCGATACTCGCCTGCCTGCTGCTATTGCCCGCCTGCTCGACACCACCCAAGCCGCAGGCGATCCAGCCGGCCCGCCCGATCGTGCTGCAACCCTGCCCGCCGGTGGTGGCCTGCCAACAGCCGGCCGGCAGCCCGAAGACCAACCGCCAGCTGGCGCAAAGCCTGCTGGAAACCCGCCAAGCCCTTGAAACCTGCGCTGCTCAGGTGGACACCGTCGCCGCCTGCCAGCAACGCACCGCGAGCCAACGCCCATGACCGACATCTTTGACCGCGCACAGGAACTGGAGCAGCGCCAGCGCGAAGAAGCGCTGGCCCGCCAAGCCACCGCCAGCCGCGCCCAAGGCAACAGCCTTAGCCACTGCGAAGATTGCGGCGATGAAATCCCGCCGCTGCGCCGTGAAAAGGTGGCCGGCTGCACTCGCTGCACGCCGTGCCAGTCCGACTATGAGAAGGCCTGCCGCCGATGAACAAGCCCGCCAGCTTGCGCGCCGCCATCGAGGCGGCGTTGCCTTACCTTGCCAAGGATCCCGACCGCCTGGTCATGTTCATTGAAGCTGGCCAGATCGCCGCCAGCCTGGGCAAGCCGTCGTTCGAATACCGCTACACGCTGACCATCGGCCTACTCGACTTCGCCAACCACCCGGACACGGTGATGATCCCGCTGCTGCAATGGATCCGCGCCAACGAGCCGGCACTGCTGCAGAACCCGGACAAGGCCAAGGAGGCGATCACCTTCGAAGCCGAGATTCTCAACCACCAGGCCTACGACCTGCGCCTGCAGCTCAAGCTGACCGAGCGCGTCCAGGTGACCGGCGACGGCGCGACCATGACCGCCACCCACCTGGGCGAGCCGCAGCTTGGCGATTACCCACTGGTCGAGCGCGTGCAGATCTTCCAGAACGGCGAGCTGATCGATGACAGTGCAACGGTATGAAGACCAGTTGGCCGGCCTGCTGGCCAACATGGATGGCAAGGCCCGCCGCAAGTTGGCGCGCGAAGTCGCCAAGCAGCTGCGCCAGAGCCAGCAGCGCCGCATTGCCGACCAGCTCAACCCGGACGGCAGCGCCTTTGCCCAGCGCAAGCCCCAGGTGCGCGACCAGAAGGGCAAGATCCGGCGCACCATGTTCGCCAAGCTGCGCACCACCAAGTACCTCAAGACCGAGGCCTCGCCCAACGCCGCCGTGGTCGGCTTCGTTGGCGAGGTGGAGCGCATCGCGCGCGTCCACCAGTACGGCCTGCGCGATCGCGCCCAGAAGGGCGGCCCTGAAGTGCAGTACCCGGCGCGCCAGCTGCTCGGCTTCACCGAGGCCGACATCGAGGCCGTCAGCGACGCCGCCATCAAGCATTTGGCTGGCTGACATCCGTTTCCCGTTGTGCCGGCAACCGGCACGACGAGCCGCCCACCACAGCGCCCCACGCGCGCGGCACACTCGCCGCATGGAAGATTTCGCCGACATTTCCCGCCGCCTGGAAAGCCTGATCCGCTATGGCACCATCGCCGACGTGCAGATGGCGCCGCCACGTGTGCGCGTGCAATCCGGCGGTTTGACCTCGGCCTGGCGGCCGTGGGTGACGCTGCGCGCCGGCGACACCCGCGATTGGGATCCGCCGACCAAGGGCGAACAATGCGTGTTTTTCAGCCCGAGTGGCGACCCGGCCACCGGCTTTGCCCTGGTCGGCCTGTTTTCCGACGCCCACCCGGCCCCGTCCAGCAGCCCGGACGAACATGTCCGCGTTTACCCGGACGGTGCCCGCATCACCTACAACCACGCCACCGGCGCGTTGGCGGCCACCGGCATCAAGACCGCGCTGGTCGAGGCGTCCGAGAAGTGCACGGTGGACTGCCCGGAAAGCGAGTTCACCGGCAACGTTCACATCATGGGCAAGCTCACCGTCGACGGCGAGACCCTGCTCAAGTCGCTGCTCACCTACATGGCCGGCATGTCTGGCCAGGGGGGTGCGGGTGGCGGCACTGTGATCCGCGGCTCGATCGAGCACCAGGGCGACTTCAGCCACAGCGGCGGCTCGTTCACCTCGGCCGAGATCCTGCAGGACGGCCACCACCATACCGACAGCATCGGCGGCACCACCGGAGGACCGCAATGACCGCACGCTACATCGGCCTGAACGCCAGCACCGGGCAACAACTATCCGACCTGGACCACATCCGCCAGAGCATCCGCAAGATCCTGACCACACCGCTGCGCAGCCGCGTGATGCGCCGCGAGGTCGGCAGCCTGATCCCGGATCTGCTCGACAAGCCGCTCAACGGCAAAACCCGCATGCAGGTGATGGCCGCCACCGTGATGGCGATCAGCGCCTGGGAACCGCGTGTCGAGCTGGCGCGCGTGCAGCTGCAAACAGGCGAGGAGGCCTCCGAGCTGTTCGTCGACCTCGAGCTCACCCGGCGCGACGGCCCCGCTGCCGGCCAATCCGCCAACTTGCTTGTACCGCTGAAGGGCTGACGCCATGACCATCGATATCACCCTGCTGCCAGCCCCGGCGGTAGTCGAGGAAATCGACTACGAGGCGCTGCTGTTGACGCGCAAGCAACGCCTGATCGCCGTCGTGCCGGCCGACATCCGCGACGCCATCGCCGCCACCCTGGAGTTGGAAACCGAGCCGCTGACCATCCTGCTGCAGGAGAACGCCTACACCGAGCTGATCCTGCGCCAGCGCATCAACGAGGCGGCCAAGGCCACCATGCTGGCCTACGCCGAAAAAACCGACCTCGACAACAAGGCGGCCGACTACAACGTCACCCGCTTGCTGGTCACCCCGGCCGACCCAGATGCCAACCCGCCGGTCGAGGCCGTATGGGAGAGCGACGACCGCCTGCGCCTGCGCACCCAGATGGCGATGGAGGGCACCACCGTCGCCGGCAGCCGTGGCGCCTATTTGTTCCACACCCTGTCGGCCTCGGCCAACGTCGCCGATGCCTATATCGACTCACGTGCCTTCGGCCCGCAACGTGAAGATTCGCCCGCCCCTGGCGAGGTGCGCGTCTGGCTGCTCGACGCGCGCGGCGACGGCGTGCCCGACCAAGCGCTGCTCGACACCGTCACCGCCGCACTATCGGCCGAGACCGTGCGGCCGCTGAACGATACCGTCACCGCCGCCGCCGGCACGCCGGCGCCGTTCGCCGTGTCGGCGCTGCTCGAGTTCGAAGAGGGAGGCGAAGCCCTGTCGGGCGGCCTCGATGCGGCCCGCACCCGCCTGGATGCCCTGCTCGCCAAAGCCAAGAAGCTCGGCACCGGGCAGAAACCGTCCGGCCTGCCGACCTCGGCGCTGATCGCCGCGCTGAAGGTGGCCGGCGTGCACGACGTGACGCTGCTGTCCCCGCTCACGACCATCGCGCAGGGCGTCGGCGAGTTCCCGCTGTGCACCGCCATCACGCTGGATAAAGCATGAGCCGCGCCCTACTGCCGCCCAACCGCACCCCGCTCGAGGCCGCGCTGGCCGACGCCACCACGCTGGCGCTCAACCCGACGGCGCTGCGCTGGACGTCCGACTCGTCCCGCTGCCCGGTCGCGCTGCTGCCCTGGTTGGCATGGGAACGCTCAGTCGAGGGCTTCGACGCGGCCATCAACGAAGAACAGCAACGCGAGCTGATCCGCCAGTCGATCAGCGTGCACCGCCGCAAGGGCACCGTCTCGGCCGTGCGCGACGTGTTCCGCGCGCTCGGCCTCGGTGAGGTAGTGATCCAGGAAGGGAACAACCACTACATCGCGGACGGCACGCTGACGGCCGACGGCTTCGGCACCGCCGGTGACCCGGACGGCTGGGTCGAGTACAGGGTGCAGATCGACAAGCTGCTGTCGGTCGAGCAGGCCAACACAGCGCGCGCCGTACTGGCAGACGTCGCGCCGGCGCGCAGCGTGCTGTGGGGCATCGACTTTACCGGCGCTTCCCTGATTGCAAACGGTTTTGCCATCGCCGATGGCGCCTATACCGCTGGAGTAGTGAACCCATGACCAAACTGAACTCGCCGGCCAATCCAGGCTGGCCCGACGTGACCCGCTTCGAGGTGGTCGAGCGCTTGCTCGGTGGCGACGGCGGCCCGCTGAACCGAGCGCCGCTCGAGCTGCTTGAGCGAACTGAGTTTTTGAAAAAGCAACTGGCGGAAGCTGTACAGCCGATCAGCCCTAGCCTAACGGCCATAGCGAATATAAATACTGTCGGGCTGTACGCTAGCACCGGTACCGGCACCGTAGCCGCGCGTAAGCTGACTGGTGGCACTGGCATCAGCGTCTCTAATGGGGATGGCGTCAGTGGTAATCCGACTATTTCCCTCGGCGCCGGCGTGGTCATCCCAGGTGTGTATGCAAAGGTAACGGTAGATACTTATGGACGGACGGTTGGTGGTGGCGCGCTGGTAGCTGACGACATCCCCTCCCTAGATTGGGGCAAGATCGTCAGCGGTAAGCCGACAACCCGTGCTGGCTATGGCATTACCGATTCGGCGGCGGTTGGTGGTGATGCCGCTCAACAGTTCAACGTGGCTGATGCAACACAGGGCAAGCACGCCGTAAACGCTGGTCAGATCCAGGCGCAGGGCGTTACAGCGTTTGCTACCGCCGGCACAGCGACGGCGTACACGCTCACGCCGTCGCCCGCAATTCAGGCATATGCTCCAAATCTGCGCTTCCGTGCCAAATTCCATGTGGCGAGCGGCTCCAACCCGACCATCAACATCTCCGGGCAGGGCGCGGTCAACCTGAAGCAATACGACGCGCAGGGCAACAAGATTGCTGCCATTCTGGCCGCTGGCCAACTGGCGGACATCGAGTATGACGGCGCGGATGCGGTTGTGCTGGATCCGTTGCCTACTCCGAAAATGTCTGTCGTTGGCACTATGCGTAATGCGCTGATGTCGGTCACGGCAGCAAGCGCTTCGGCAATGTTTTCTGCTGACGAAATCGTTGTGGAGTCTGCGCTGGGTGGTACGGCCTATCAGCTAGCCAATTTCAGCAAGACTATTAACCTGGCGACGGCCGGCGTCGGCGGTATGGACACTGGTAGCGCGCCGGTCTCTGGCTTTGTTGCACTCTATGCGATCTACAACACGACGACTGGCACCGCCAACATCCTGGCTACGAATGCTACGTCAAGCGTGGTCGGAAATATTTATGGCGGCGCGAACATGCCGGCCGGTTATACCGCCAGCGCGCTTATTGGTGTATGGCCGACTAACAGCAGCGGTCAGTTCGTCGTTGGTTATCAAATAGATCGGCTGATTTCGCCCGCTGTGCTCCAAGTGATTTCCGCTGGTGCGGCGACCAGCTACACCTCTTTATCAATTGCGAGCGCGGTTCCGAAGAATGCAAGAAGCTGCGAGGGTTATGCCTCCCTGAATGGTACTGGCTCTGGGATGGCCTATATAGCAGCCAGTGGTACGGGGCTAGCAGAAAAAATATTTGCAGGTAATACGTCTAGTTCGTACGGGCCTGCTGCTTCGTTTTCCAATCTGCCGATGATTACTGCGCAGACTCTCTACTACAAGCAAGCCAACGGCAGCGTAAACATCTTCATTTCTGGGTACTCATTCTGATCATGACTAAAGCCTACGTTCAATTCTCGGATGCGGCCGAGACGACCATCATCTGCGCATTCTCCTGCCCGCAAGACCCTACTGACTACCCAAATCAAGGAGAAATAGACGATACCGATCCGCGCTATCTAACGTTTAAAAACCCGCCATCGCGGCAAAACGCCGAAATCAAGGCTCAGTTGGCGGAGTTGGACAGCAAGTCTATGCGAACGATGCTCGAGGCCATCCTCGCGCTGGCGGCGGCCGGCGAGAAGTTGCCGGCCGATACCCTCCAGCGCCTGCAGGCGATCGAGGACGAGAAGACAGCGCTGCGCGCCAAGTTGTGTGTAAACCCCTAATGATCCATCAGGCAAACTAAGAAATAGCCGGCCAGGTGTTCCACCACCCGGCCGGCCCCTTCAACCCACTGACTAGACCAGTGAGCCAAAGCCATTACACCCGAGGCTCACCCATGCAAGACATTCGCTGCGGCCACTGCCAGCGCAAGCTGGCCGAAGGCCGATACATCGAGATCACCATCAAGTGCCCACGCTGTAGGGCATATAACACCCTGAAGGCCGCAGAGCCTCCCACTGCGAACGCCGCGAGCGTCAAGCAAGGGAAACAACATGCAACAGCTGTACAACGTCGACTGCCTCAAACTCCTGCCGACTCTCGCGCCTGACAGCGTGGACTTGGTGCTGACCGACCCGCCTTATTCGTCGGGCGGCCTCCACGCCACCACCCGCAAACAGCCCCCATCCACCAAGTACCTGGAGAACGGCCGCCAGAACAGCCACGACTTTGCCCACGACAACAAGGACCAGCGCAGCTGGTGCCGTTGGTGCGTGGAGTGGCTGACCGAGTGTCACCGTGTCATGAAGCCCGGTGCAGTCATCGCCATTTTCATCGACTGGCGCCAACTGCCGACCCTGTCCGATGCCATCCAGATGGCTGGCTTCCTGTGGCAGGGCGTGGCCGTATGGGACAAAGGCAACGCTCACAGCCGGCCGCGCAAGGGAGGCATGAAGCAGCAAGCGGAATTCATCGTATGGGCCAGCAAGGACAAGCTCAGCCAGGAACGCGACGTGTACGTCCGCGGCGTGTTCAATCAGCCCAAGCCCCGGGGCGCTTTCCATATCACGGCCAAGCCGGTGGAGCTACTGGAAGAACTGGTCGCCCTTGCTGGCCCTGGTGGCTTGGTGCTGGATCCGTTCGCCGGCGGCGGCTCCACGCTGCTGGCGGCAAGAAACACGGCGCGGCCGGCAATAGGAAGCGAAATCGATCCGACCATTCACCAGAAGGCATTACATGTGCTCGAACGACAGACGGCCTAGCCTGATGATCACGAACCGGACGCCAGACGCACTGGGGGGATTGTTCTAACAGAGGCCGGCTTGCCCTGATTTTTGAGCTGACCCGCTTCGAACTTCAGGGCAGCCGCCACGCTGCTACAGAAAAAGAAGATAGAGTTGTCACCGTGCTGACTGGACATCGAGACACCCAGCTTGTCCAGGCACTGGCAGAGGTTTTCAATCGTGTCGACGGTGGATTTTCCCACCAGGGGATTGAGGATTTGAGCCTCGCTCCGGGCTTTCTGACTTTCCAACATCGTTAAGGATTTCTTAAGGAAACGCGATTGGTATATTGTTAACGAATATTTCCGCCTCCGATATTGGCGGAAAAGCCAATATTTAGCCCTCTGACCACCGAAAGCAGGGCGGTGCGATTGGCCGCGCCGGTCTTGCGTTGCATGTTCTCCAGGTGCGCCCGCACCGTCCGCTCGGTACACCCGAGCTCAAGTGCCATGTTTGCATTGCTCATGCCAACGACCAGCAGGCCGGCCACTTCCCGCTCCCGCCGCGTCAGCTTCAGCGCCACGCGCTCCGCCTGGACATTGGCATCAGCAGCCTGCTTCAGCAGCGCCAGCAGTGCCTGCGCCATTGCCTGGGCGTCCACGCCGACCAGAACATCGGACTTTTCACCAACACGCTGCAACACCAGGTGCATATCGCTTGCGTCTACCGCCTCCACCAGAGCGTGAATGGCGGCAGCAGACGGGTGATGCATTCGGTG
This sequence comes from Chromobacterium alkanivorans, assembly GCF_016937655.1. Classification (GTDB taxonomy): domain Bacteria; phylum Pseudomonadota; class Gammaproteobacteria; order Burkholderiales; family Chromobacteriaceae; genus Chromobacterium; species Chromobacterium alkanivorans. The sequence goes on from NZ_JAFHKL010000010.1 coordinate 91,802, forward strand.
GTCCTGTGTTTTTTATCAAACTAGCCGGTTAAGGTTGTATCCGCCACCGACACAACAAGCCCTCGCTGACCCTCACGCACCCGCGCGGCACACTCGGCATGCAACCTCACTCCGGAGAAAAGCATGCCTACCGATTACCACCACGGTGTCCGCGTCCTCGAAATCAACGAGGGCACGCGCACCATCCGCACCGTCTCCACCGCCGTGATCGGCCTGGTGGCGGTCGCGGACGATGCCGACGCCACCACCTTCCCCGAAGACACCCCGGTCCTGATCACCGACGTCAACGCCGCCATCGGCAAGGCCGGCACCCAGGGCACGCTGGCCGCCGCGCTGGACGCGATCGCCGACCAGGCCAAGCCGCTGGTTGTGGTGGTGCGCGCCAAGAAAGGCGCCGACGACGCGACGCAAACCAGCAACCTGATCGGCACCACCACCACCGAAGGCAAGCTGACCGGCATGAAGGCGCTGCTGGCGGCCCAGACAAAGCTGAACGTCAAGCCGCGCATCCTGGGCGTGCCCGGCTTCGACAACCTGGCCGTGGCCACCGAGCTGGCCAGCATCGCCAAAAAGCTGCGCGCGTTCGCCTACGTGGCAGCCTGGAACTGCAAGACCAAGGAAGAGGCCACCACCTACAAGGAAAACTTCGGCCAGCGCGAAGTCATGGTGATCTGGCCGGACTTCGTCAACTGGGACACCACCACCAACGCCGAAACCATCGCCTACGCCACCGCCCGCGCGCTCGGCCTGCGCGCTTACATCGACGAAAGCGAGGGCTGGCACAAGACCTTGTCCAACGTGCCGGTGGAAGGCGTGCAGGGCATCAGCCGCGACGTGTATTGGGATCTGCAGGAACCGGCCACCGACGCCGGCTACCTCAACGCCGCCAACGTCACGACGCTGATCCGCCGCGACGGCTTCCGCTTCTGGGGCTCTCGCACCTGCTCGGCCGATCCGCTGTTCGCGTTCGAGAACTACACCCGCACCGCCCAGGTACTGGCGGACACGATGGCCGAGGCGCATTTCTGGGCAGTGGATAAGCCGATGCACCCGACCCTGATCCGCGACATCGTCGAAGGGCTGAATGCCAAGGGCCGCCAACTGGTGACCGACGGCTACTTGCTCGGCTTCAACGCCTGGTTCGACGCCGACGCGAACGACAAGGACACCCTCAAGTCGGGCAAGGCGTACATCGACTACGACTACACGCCGGTGCCGCCGCTGGAAAACCTCATGCTGCGCCAGCGCATCACCGACCGTTACCTGGTGGACTTCGCCGCCAAGGTCAACGCCGCCTAATTCCCCTCTGATCCGCCGCCCAGGTCACGCACCAGGGCGGCCCACGAAAGGACCACACCATGGCACTACCCCGCACCCTGCGGCTGTTCAACGTGTTCATCGACGGCGTCAGCTTCGTCGACCAGGCGCTTGAGCTCAAGTTGCCCAAGATCGCCATGAAGACCGAGGACTACACCGGCGCCGGCATGCTCGGCCCGGTCAAGCTGCTGAAGGCGATCGAGTCGATCGAGATCGAGCACACCTACAACGGCCCGATCGAGGAGATCGTCGCCACCTTCGGCGCCGAGAAGCACGACGCCGCCATGCTGCGCTTCGCCGGCTCCTACAGCGAGGAAGGCAGCGGCACCGACCAAGCAGTCGAGATCATCGTGCGCGGCCGCCATAACGAGTTCGACCAGGGCGACGCCAAGGCCGGTGATAACGGCAACTGGAAGGTCAAGACCGACTGCACCTATTACAAGCAGACCGTCAACGGCAAGGTCTGGCTCGAGATCGACGTCGTGCACAAGATCTTCAACGTGATGGGCGTCGATCGCCTCGCCGCCCACCGCAAGAACGTCGGCCTGTGACCTCAAGCCAACTTGATACTTTCATCAAGTTGGCGCCCCACAAACCCTGATTCCACCGTCCACGCACTCAAGCGAACTTGATAAACGGAGCCCCAACATGAGCACCAACAAAACCATCACCCTCGACACCCCGATCAAGCGCGGCGATGAAACCATCACCATCCTCACCCTGCGCAAGCCGGCCGCCGGCGAGCTGCGCGGCTGCAACCTGACCGACCTGCTGCAGATGGACGTCGCCGCGCTGCAGCGCGTACTGCCGCGCATCACCACCCCCACGCTGACCGAACAGGAAGTCGGCCGCATGGATCCGGCCGACCTGCTGCAGCTCGGCACCGAGGTGTCCGGTTTTTTGCTGCCGAAGGGCATGAAGCCGGAGGCATTCCAGGCCGAGTAGAGGACGCCCAGGCAGACATCGCCGCGATCTTTCACTGGACGCCGGCGGCATTGGACGTCCTCACCCTGGTTGAACTGATGGAATGGCGCGAGCGCGCCAGGCAACGAAGCGGAGCAAACGAAGAATGAGCAGCGTGCGGAACCTGAAGCTGGAAGTGATCCTGTCGGCGATCGACAAGGCCACGCGCCCGATCAAGACGGTGATGGGCAGCTCGCAAGGGCTGTCCAAGCAGCTGAAAGAGACCAAGGACCGACTCAAGGAGCTCAACCAGGCGCAGGCCGGCGTCACCGCCTTCCGCCAGCTCACCAAGGACGCCAAGGAGACCGGCGAAAAGCTGGCCGGCGCGCGCCAGAAGCTCAAGCAGATGCAAGAGCAGATGGCAGCGCTCGGCCCGCCCACCGAGGCGATGACGCGCAAGCTCAAGGGCGCCGAGATCGCCGTCGAAAAGCTCACCCTGGCCAACCGCAAGAAGATCGACGCCGCCAAGGCGGCCAAGTCCGCGCTCGAGGCCAACGGCGTCAGCGTGGCCAAACTCGGCCAGCACGAGCGCGACCTGGCCGGCAAGATCGACGCCGCCACCGCCGCGATGCGCCGCCAGGAGACCGAGCTCAAGAAAATCAGCGAACGCCAGAACCGGCAACGCGCAGCGCGCAGCAGCTACGAGCAGTCGCTGGAGAATCGTGACCGCGTCGCCGGCGCCGGCGCGGCCACCACCGCGGCCGGCACCGCCGTCGGGTTGCCGATCGTCAAGATGATCCGTGACTACAGCAGCTTTGAGGACGCGATGCTCGGCGTGGCTCGCCAGGTGGACGGCGCGCGTGACGCCAACGGCAAGCTGACCCGCACCTATTACGAGATGGGCGACGCCATCAAGGCGATGGCCACGCAAATCCCGATGGCCACCACCGAGCTGGCCGCCCTGGTCGAGGGCGGTGCGCGCATGGGCGTGCAGGGCAAGGAAAACCTGCTGGCGTTCGCCAAAACCGCCGCCATCGCCGCCATCGCGTTTGACTTGCCGGCCGAGCAGATCGGCGAGAGCATGGGCAAGATCGCCAACCTGTACAAGGTGCCGATCAAGGACATCAGCCAGCTCGGCGACGTGATCAACTACCTGGACGACAACGCGCAGTCCAAGGGCTCGGACATCATCAACGTGATGCAGCGCATCGCCGGCGTCACCACCCAGGTGGGCATGAGCTACCGCGACGCGGCCGCGCTCGGCTCCACCTTCCTGTCGCTTGGATCCTCGGCCGAGATCGCCGCCACCGCCACCAACGCCATGATCCGCGAACTGGCGATCGCCACCCAGCAGCCCAAGCGCTTCCAGAAAGGCCTCAAGGCGATCGGGCTGGACGCGAAGTCCGTGCAGAAGGGCATGGCGACCGATGCCACCGCCACCATCCAGAAGGTACTCGAGGCCGTCAACAAACTGCCCAAGGACAAGCAGATCGGCGTGACCACCGAGCTGTTCGGCAAGGAGTACGGCGACGACGCGGCCAAGCTGGCCAACAATCTGCAGGAATACCGGCGCGAGCTGCAGCTCACGCGCGACGCCAAGGCCAAGGGCTCGATGGACCGCGAGGGCGCAGCGCGCAAAGACACGCTGTCGGCGCAATGGCAGATGAGCCAGAACAAGCTGTTCAACCAGTCGGCCGCGCTGGGCCAGACGCTGCGGCCGGCGCTGATGCAGACCATGGGGCTAATCGGCCAGGTAGTCGACAAGGTCACCACCTGGACCAAGGCCAACCCGGAGCTGACCGCCACGCTGGTGAAGATCGGCGCGGCCACCGCCATCGTGCTGGCTACTGTTGGTAGCCTCATGCTTGCAGTCGCCGGGCTTGCCGGGCCTTTCATCGCTTGGCGCTTTGCCATGGTCTCCGCTCAGATCGCAATGACCAGCGGCATCGGCATCATCGGCAAGATTGGCAGCGCGCTCGGCATGATCGGCAGAGTCATGATGTGGCTCGGTCGCGTGTTCCTGATGAACCCGATCGGCCTGGTGATCACCGCCATCGCCGTGGGCGCCTACCTGATCTGGCGCAACTGGGACACGCTCGGCCCGAAGTTCGCCGCGCTGTGGGCAGCCATCAAGCAGGCCTTCGCTACCGGCTGGGAGTGGATCAAGACCAACGCCACGGCCGCCTTCAACTGGTTCCTCAGCCTGCCCGGCAAGTTCATGACCCTTGGCAGCCAGATCATGCAAGGCCTGGTCAACGGCATCACCAGCGGCCTGTCCAGCGTGAAGAACGCCATCACCTCGGCCGGCGATTCGACGATCAGCTGGTTCAAGGAAAAGCTCGGCATCCATAGCCCGAGCCGCGTATTTGCCGAGCTGGGCGGCTTCACCATGGCCGGGCTGCACCAGGGCATCACCAACAACCAGGCCGGCCCGCTCGGTGCCGTGACCAGCATGGCCAAGAAGCTCACCGCCGCCGGCGCCGGCCTCGCCCTGTCGGCCGGTGGCGCCATGGCTGGCTCGGTGCCGATCGACAACCGCGCCCCGATCAGCGCCCAGCGCGCCGCACCGGCCGCCAGCGCGGCGGTGCCGATTAGCATCACTATCCACGCGGCACCAGGCATGAACGAGCAGCAGCTCGCGCAGCTGGTGGCGCGCGAAGTGGAGCGCATCCAGCGCCAGAACACCGCACGCGGCCGCAGCCGCCTCACCGATAAGGATTGACCATGCTCGGCTTACCCATGATGGCCCTCGGCCTGTTCGTGTTCATGCTCGAAACCGTGCCCTACCAGCAGCTGCAGCAGCAGTTCAAGTGGCGGCTGCCCAGCAACAGCCGCGTCGGGCTGCGGCCCACCTATCAATTCCTCGGCCCGGACGAAGAGACCATTACGCTGTCCGGCGTGCTGCTGCCCGAACTGACCGGCGGCGACACCGCGCTCTCGCTGCTCAAGCTAATGGCCGACCAGGGCAAGTCCTGGCCGTTGCTCGAGGGCACCGGCAATATTTACGGCTTCTATGCCGTCGAGAGCATCGACACCACGCGCACCGACTTTTTCAGCGACGGCAAGGCACGCCGCATTGACTTCACCATCACGCTCAAGCGTACCGACAGCAGCCTGCTTGATGCGCTCGGCGCCATCACCCGTGGCGTACTGGAACTGATCAAATGAGCGGTTTCCTTGATGACGTCGTGAGCACTGGCACGTCCGCGTACAACGCCGCCGCCGGTGGCGTAAGCCAACTGGCCGACGGCTTAGCCGGGGCGCTCGGCCTGAGCGCGCTACAGGCGCCAGCCTACCAGATCAGCGTCAACGGCAAGAACATCACCTCCAGGCTGCAGGGGCGGCTGATCTGTCTCACGCTGACCGACAACAAGGGCTTCGAAGCTGACCAGCTCGACCTCGAGCTTGACGACGCCGACGGCAAGCTCGAAATCCCGCCGCGTGGTGCCAAGCTGCAGCTCGCTATCGGCTGGAAGGGCAAGCCGCTGGTCGACAAGGGCACCTACATCGTCGACGAGATCGAGCACCGCGGCGCCCCCGATCGGCTCACCCTGCGCGCGCGCGCCACCGACCTGCGCGCCGGCCTCACTACCAAGAAGGAGCGCAGCTGGCACAAGACCACCATCGGCAAGGTGGTCGAGGCCATCGCCAAGGCCAACGGCCTTAAGCCGGCGATTCCGGCATGGCTGGCCAAGAAGCCGGTCGACCACATCGACCAAACCAACGAGAGCGACGCCAACCTGCTCACGCGCCTGGCGCATCAGTACGATGCCGTTGCCACGGTCAAGAACGGTCGGCTGATCTTCTGCAAGGCCGGCGAGGCCGAGTCAGTGACAGGCAAGCCCTTCCCCACTGCGCTGGTCAAGCGCAGTAGCGGCGACCAGCACCACTTCAGCGCCGCCGACCGGGACGCCTATACCGCCGTCAAAGCGTGCTGGCACAACCTCGACCGTGGCACGCAAGGGGAGGTCATCGTCGACGCCAACACCAAGTTCGAGCGCCGCTCGCGCGTCGGTAAGCGCGGCCGGCCGACCAAGCGCAAGCACCTGACCGCTGTGCAACAGAAGGCGATCGAGCCGAGCGCGGCCAACATCAAGGTGCTGCGCCACATCTACGCGAGCGAAGCCACCGCCCTGCAGGGCGCCAAGGCGGCATGGGAGAAGCTGCAGCGCGGCGTCGCCGAGTTCAGCATCGTGCTGGCCACCGGCCGGCCCGAGCTGTTCCCCGAGCTGCCGGCCAAGGTGCAGGGCTTCAAGCCGATCATCGACGCCTGTGGCTGGATCATCAGCAAGGTGACGCACACGCTCAACGACAGCGGCTACACCACGGCGCTGGAGTTCGAGATGAAGCTGGAGGATTTGAAGGATTAGAATCTGACATTTACACCGCCACAGCAATGAAAAAGCGCCCTGAAAACGGGCGCTAACCTTTTCACTTCTGGATACCTATGAAACTTTAGTTAACCAAATTCATAATAATCTTCATCATCAGAATTAAATGGTGAAATCTCTCCAAGATAAAAAGTCAAATACCTAGAAATTAGCTCCACCCCAGCGATATCTACATCACCATCATCTAGTGAGAACTTGATCAACAGCTCAAAATCAGTTTCAAGAGTTGACTCATACTCATCGCTCCCAACTGACAAGTACTCTCGGTCAATGCCATCCCACGCATCAAATGAAACAGAAAAATTTGCTCTTACACCACAAGTCACATTAGCAGCCACCACAAGTTGACCGCCACTAAGTTCTACCGCTTCAAATCTTTCTAGGATAGCATCAACATCCTGCTTGATATTTTCAAAAGTTATCTCATCCAGCTCTTCTTCGAAGTGCAAATATGAACTTGCATCAACATGGGCCGTTATCTTATAGGTCTCACTGTTCATTTCGCCGCACAGATATTCTGTAAAATCCCCAAAAGCACCTTCAGAGATAAGGCGCTTAACAAGAGCAACAGCGTCATTCGCATTTACGTTAAGAATTGACAACGCCTGAGACAGGTCATCCAAGTAGATCAGGTTTGGCGAATTTTCACAGTAGTGTTTCCAATCGCCATCCTTGGCTATAGCGATAACTTTCCCGCCATTTGATTCTGACCACCCATCAAGCGCCTTCAGTGTGAAGGCGTCTGGGAACTCCTCCTTTTTTCTTTCGGAAAAAGGAGGAGTTTTGTTGAAATACAATTCAACTATATCTTTACTTTCGACATGGTCAGCAACACATACAAATTCAGAGCCAGTACCCTCTTCAAAAGTCGAAACTCGGCTTTCAGTTCTTGCCATCTCTGTATCTTCGCCAAAAACAAGGCTTTTAATTTGATTCCTTAAATCGTTACTTGTGCCCCATGCATTCAACAAAGGCTTCATGGCATTCTGAAATTGAGACTTAACAAGCTTCGCCTCTTCTTTCAAATGCTCTGTAACCTCGTAGCGAACCATATCAACCATCAAGAATCTGATATCAGAATCCTTGAATTGGCCTAAAGTTGCCAACAAACCGGCCTCAAATCCAAAGTTCTGCGCCTTATAAATTGAAGTATCAATCGTAAAGGCAATAACATCGCCTGTTAATATGGCTTCTTTAAGCTGCTCGGGAGACATTATCGGCATGATTATGTTCTTCTCATTTGTTCTTCTGGCAAATAGAAATAGCCAGCTCAATAAAGTCGGCCACGCTCACATTGTCAGGATCCTTGCGGATCTCGTCGGTGCGCGGTAGCCCCTGCCGCAGGCCGCCGCCGTTCAAGGCATACCACTTGCCGCCCACGTCGACATACGCCACATCCGGCTGATCACAATGCAAGACCGCCTTGTCCGTCTTCAGCGGCCAGCGCTCGCCATACTCGGCTTTTGTCACCGTCACCTGGTCGGCAGGTTCCCCGCAGCCCGCCAGCAGGCCTACCAGAGCGGCGACCGCACATTTCTTCCAGTGCATCACTCCCCCCTCAACGCGCTGGCATACGACCGGTAAAACCCGAGGATCGCCGAGCGGACCTCGTTCGGGCTATCGCGCCAGTGCCCGAGCAGCATCATTTCGTCCGGCGTCAGTGTGCCCGCCGTGGCCTGCCCGGTGATCACAAACAGCACGTCCACGCCGTAGCCCGCCAACTGTTGCAAAGCCTCAGCATTCGGCACGCTGCGCCCTTGTTCGTAGGCGCAATAGGTGCTGAAACCGACGCCGGCACGCTCTGCAGCCTCGGTCTGTGACCAGCTGAATCTGGCGCGTTCCTGCGACAGTCGCTCACCAATTATCTTTTTTTGAGTATCTGACATTGACCTCTACTCGAATTCGGATAATAATCCGTTTGTGCAATCACTAATTACACAATCATACCAGCGCCATGACTACGCCAAAACGCCGAGCCCCCACGGGCATGCAATCCGACAAGCCGGTTGCCGTTCGCTTCACACCGGAAGAAAAGGCCGAGCTGCAGGAACTGAGCCAGCGTGAAGACCGAACGATGAGCAGCATGGTCCGCATCATCTACCTGATCGGCCTGGCTCATTTCAAAGCATCGCGCGGCCTCAAGTAACGATAGACCGCGACGGAAATGGATAACACCACAAACAACGGGGAACAGATTGTGGACAACATCAAGGGCAGCTACCAGATGATGTGCCGCGCCATCAACGGCGGATGGGCGGCCATGGCGCAGGCGCTGAGCACGTCGGTCACCAGCCTGCAGAACAGTGTCTACTGTCGCAAAGGCCAGCAGATGAGCGTGGCGCGCGCCATGGCCATGCAGACGGCCAGCGGCACCACCTATTTTGCCGAGGCGCTGGCACGCGACAGCGGTGGCGTGTTCATCGCCCTGCCGCCGGCCAACGAATTCGGCAACGTGGATATCCAGGAGAAGTACGTCGAGCTGCTTGACCGCGTCGGCGCCCTGGCACGCGAATATCGGGAAGCGACTGCCGACCACAAGGTGGACCGTACAGAACGCCGGACGCTGGAAAAGCTCGGCAACAATATCTGTCAGCTGGTGACCCAAATCAACCAGATGACCTTCCGCATCTACTGCAAGCAGGAATCCTAAGCATGGCAACCAAATGCGCTCATTGCGGAGCTGTCGCCCACACCCGATCCAGCCGCATGCTGTCCCCTGTCAGCCAGGAAGAATACTTCCAGTGCACGAACATCGCCTGCGGCCACACCTTCACCGCTATCCGCGAACACCGCGAAACCCTGTCGCCATCGGCAACGCCGAACCCGCAAGTGCGCCTGCCCCAAGCCAGCCGGGCAAAGTTGGCCGCCATCCGGATGGCTGAACGGCTTGGCGAGGATAGAGACCAGATCCCGCTGGAGCTGGACAGCTAACCCGCTGCCCTAACCACACCCCTACAACGTAACACCGCCTTCACAGCCTGTTTTTGGCCGTGAGGGGGTCGCTTTGCCTACGGAAACGAGAAATGGACGCACAACTCCATCAAGCCATTACCGACAGACTGGACCGAGACTTCCAGTTCAAGCGCCATGGCGAATGGCTGCAGCAAGGCCGCTGCCCATCCTGCGGCAAAAAGGAGCTGTACACCCACGCCGAACATCCGTGGGTGCTGCGCTGCAACCGCATCAACCACTGCGGCTTCGAAGACCATGTCAAAGAGCTGTACAACGACCTGTTCGAAAGCTGGAGCGATCGCTTCCCCACGCAGCCGGAAAACCCCAGCGCCACCGCCGACGCCTACATGAAAGAGGCGCGCGGTTTCTCCCTGGACATGGTGCGCGGCTGGTACACCCAAGACAGCTACTTCGACCACGACAAGAACATCGGCAGCGCCACGGTGCGCTTTGCCCTGCCGGGCATCGGCTACTGGGAGCGCATCATCGACCGCCCGCACCGCTTTGGTAAGCGCAAGGCCACCTTCCGTGGCAGCTACGGCGGCACCTGGTGGCAGCCGCCGACGTTGGCTTTCGGTGACATCGAAGAATTGTGGATCGTGGAAGGCATCTTCGACGCCATCGCGCTGCTGCACAGAGGCATGGCGGCGGTGTCCACGCTGACGACCAACAACTACCCCTCCACCGCGCTGGACGCGCTGCTGCTGCAACTGAACGGCCGTCCCCGGCCGCGCCTGGTCTTCGGCTTCGACGGCGACAAGGCCGGCCGCAGCTTTACCAAGAAGTACGTAAAGCGCGCCCGCGAGGAGGGCTGGGACGCCGTAGCGGCGCAGATCCCGCAGAAGGGTAAGAAGAAACAGGACTGGAACGACCTGCACCTGGTCGATCGCCTGCAAGAGAAGCACGTCAAGGAATACCGCTACCACGGCGACCTGCTCACCGCTGCCAGCGCCAGCGAAAGAGCCGGGCTGATGTACATGTGGAATGGCTGGAATACCTTCCCGTTCGACTTCGACAACCGCATGTACTGGTTCAAGCTGGATCTGGAAAAGTTCGGCAAGACCAAGGACGAAGTCAAAGAGAAGAACCCAGACCTGACCGACGAGGAAGTCCGCGAACGCGCGCTGCTGGAATCGGGCAACGTGAGCGAGATCGCCAACTGCCTGCCGACGCCGCTGTATTTCCAGTCGAACACCATCACCGACGAGTCCTGGTACTACTTCCGTGTGGACTTCCCGCACGACGGCCCGGCGGTAAAAAACACCCTCACCGGCGGCCAGCTGTCCAGCGCCAGCGAGTTCAAGAAGCGCCTGCTCTCCATGGCGCCGGGTGCGGTGTGGACCGGCAACGCGCAGCAGCTCGACCGCTTGCTGTCCCGCTGGACCTACAACATCAAGTCGGTGCAGACCATCGACTATATCGGCTACAGCAAAGAGCACAGCTGCTACGTGTGGGGCGACATCGCCATCCAGGCCGGCAAGGTGGTGCCGCTCAACGAAGAAGACTTCTTCGACCTGGGCAAGCTGTCCATCAAGACGCTGTCGCAATCGGTGGCGCTGCGCCTCAATACCGACGACAAAGACTTCCACACCGAATGGCTGGCCTATCTGTGGCGCTGCTTTGGCGCCAGAGGCATCGTGGCCCTGGCCTACTGGTTTGGCAGCCTGTTTGCCGAGCAGATCCGCGACCGCCAGAAGTCCTACCCCTTCCTTGAGATCGTGGGCGAAGCCGGCGCCGGTAAATCCACCCTGATCGAATTCCTGTGGAAGCTCTGCGGCCGCAGCGACTACGAAGGCTTCGACCCGGCCAAGGCTACCACCGCCGCCCGGGCCCGCAACTTCGCCCAGGTGGCCAACCTGCCGGTGGTGCTGATCGAGTCCGACCGCGACAGCGCCGACAGCGCCCAGGGCCGCCCGGCCAAGAACTTTGACTGGGACGAACTCAAGACCGCGTACAACGGCCGCAGCGTGCGCTCACGCGGCATGAAGAACGGCGGCAACGAAACCTACGAACCGCCGTTCCGTGGTGCCATCGTCATCAGCCAGAACGCCACCGTGGCCGCCAGCGACGCCGTCATGCAGCGTATCTGCCACCTCTACTTCGAGCGCGCCGGCCACACCGAGGCCAGCAAGCAGGCGGCAGGCAAGCTGGAAACCGCCAGCATGGACAGCCTGTCCGGCTTCCTGGTGAACGCCTGCAAAGCCGAAGAGCAAGTCATGCATGCGCTGGACACCTACACCCCACAGCACGAACAGCACCTGTTGAGCCTTCCTGCGGTGCGGCACTTCCGTATCGCCAAGAACCACGCCCAGCTGATGTCCCTGGTGGACGCCTTGAGCCTGGTGGTGCCGCTGTCGGAAGAGCAGCACAACGCCGCCTACAAGCAAATCGAGGACATGGCCGCCGAACGCCAGCAAACCATCAACGCCGACCACCCGCTGGTGGCCGAGTTCTGGGAAATCTTCGAGTTCCTGGACGGCAGCGGCGACGACGAAGATGGCCAGCCGGTGCTCAACCACAGCCGCGATTCGAACGTGATCGCCATCAACCTCAACCACTTCCTGGAAGTGGCCACCGATCGCAAGCAGAAGGTGCCGCCGCTGGCCGACCTCAAGCGAGTGCTCAAGACCAGCCGCAGCCGCAAGTTCGTGGACATCAAGGCGGTCAACAGCAGCATCAACGCCCACTACAACGCCAACACCCACGGCGCCAAGAAGCCCAGCACGCTCAAGTGCTGGGTGTTCCAGGCGTGAATTCCTGAAACCTCAGAAAGGAGCAAGACCATGCACCAGCTTTCACATAACGCAACCGTCCAGGAGGTGCCGCACCATGGCTAAACCTCGCAACCTCTGGCCCACCTCCATGCAGGTCTGGGTCATCACCGGCGAAATGGCGAGCGGCAAAACCACCCTGGGCAGTGCTGTACTGGAGATCGCCCGAGAGCACGGCCTCACCGCCGAAATGGTGGACGGTATTGATGACGCACATCAGGCCGAGCGCCTGCTCAAGGTCCGCACCTGCAGCCCCGACCTTCTGATCATGGTCGGCGACGAATGGCCGGTGGCGAATCTGCCGAGCAATGCAAAGCACCTGTTCAACCTCAGCCGTGGCGACGCCGGGCGCGTGCATGAGCTGGCCCGCGAACTGTTCAAGGGGAATCGACCATGAACGCATCCCAACTCGACCACCTGGACGAGATCGCCGCCGAGGCGCGCAACCAGATCGACGACCGCGTCGGCGTGCTGTCCAGCGGCGAACGCCTGTACGTGGCGCTGGCGGCCGACCGCCTCGACCTGATGCCCGGCTACACCATCGCGCAAGCGCTCAACCGCCTGGACGAAGAAGACGTCCAGGAGCTGATCAACCGCTGGCGCTACGCATAGCGAGGAGAAAAACATGTCCATGCAAATCTTCGACATGAACACCCAGGAAGGCCGCGACGCCGTTGCCGCCTACGAAAAGCAGCGTGAAGCCATGGTGACGAAAGGCCAGCAGCTCTACGCAAAGATCAAGCGCAGCAGCAAGTACTTCGGCCAGACCAAGCCGCATGAAGTGTTTTGCGTCTACATCGTGGCCGAGCAGGGCTATGGCGAATACGTCGTCCAGGGCGGCCCCGGCGGGCAGTACCGGCTGCGCGACGTGAATCTGTTCGTCATCCAAGAAGGCCATCACCTGCGCATCGCCTGACCAACCACACAGCGTGCGGCCAGTGATGGCCGCACAGGGGATACCAATGAACCTCTACACCCGCGCCGCGCTGGCCATCAACCAGAACTGCCAGTACCGCATCGAACGCCTGAATAGCTCGCTGCCGGCCATCCTGCAAGCCGAGAAGCTGGCCGAGAGCTTGACCGCCGCCGGCGTCATGACCGAGGCCCGCTACGACGTGAAGGCTGGCGTAAACCTGCAGGCCGCTGTGTCGATCGACCAGCTGCCGAACGCCATCAACACCCTGCACGCCGAGGCGGCCAAGGTTGGCCGCACCGTCGTCAACGAACGCAATACCCGCTTTGTCCTGGTGCCGACCGACCACGCGGACACCGAAACCAAAATCATCGACCTGACCATCGAGGAGATCTAACCATGCTTGCCACCACCATCCAAAACCCGCGAGACATCCGCCGCAAGCTCGGCCTCAACCAGCAGGAGTTCTGGAGCCGCATCGGCGTCACCCAATCCGGCGGCAGCCGCTACGAAAGCGGCCGCAACATGCCCAAGCCCACCCGCGAGCTGTTCCGCCTGGTGCACGTCGAACAGATCGACCTGGCCAAGGTCACCCGCGCGGACTTCGAAATCGTGGCCTACCTGAAGGAAACCCACCCGGATCTGTACAAGACCCTGCAGAAGGCCGTGGCCACCAAGGAAGGCGCAGCATGACATGGCTAATTCCCAAATCACTACGCTCGGCCTTTGCGCCGGCGTCGGCATGCTCGACCTCGGCGTCCAGCTCGCCCTCGAACATCTCGGAAGACCTGCCCGCGCTTTGGGTTACGTTGAGCGGGACGCCTTCGCTGCGTCCAGCCTCCTGGCACGGATGGAAGACGCGGCCTTGGAGCCGGCGCCTGTTTGGGCCGGAAACCTGCAGGATGTCCGATGGGAACGCTGGGCTGGATGCGTGGACGGCATCCTTGCGGGCTTCCCGTGCCAACCGCACAGCATGGCCGGAAACCGCGCCGGCACCGAAGACGACCGCTGGACGTGGCCTCACATCGTCGACTGCCTTCGCCTGGTTCGACCCGGCTTCGCGTTCCTGGAAAACGTCTCCGGGCTGCGATCTTCTGGGGGACTGGATGCAGTTCTCTCGGACTTGGCCGCGCTCGGGTTCACTGTCGAATGGGACAGTATCCGAGCGGCAGACGTGGACGCCGGCCACCAGCGCGAGCGCGTCTTCATTCTGGCCTACCGCCCGATCGAACGATCAAAAGGGCTCGGCGTACATGAAACAGGTGAATGGCTCGACCGCGCCGACACTCACTGGGGCAGCTCAATTATGGCAGACGCCAGCCACTCCCAAGGGGGGCTTGAAGTCGCGCGGGGGTGGGCGCAAGAACGAGCTGCTATTGGCTGGACAGGCGGAAGCCACGACGACTATGTGGCAAACACCAACGGCGACGGACGGCCACAAGGGCGGCCCGAACAACCGTCACAGCGACGGTATTCCGAAACTATCGGGACAGGCGGCCCAATTCTGGGCAACCCCGAATGCGCACGATGGCCGACGCCCCGGGGCGGATATGCACTCAACCCAAAGCGGCAACCTGAGCCGGGATGCAGCGCAGTGGCCAACCCCGACCAGCCGCGACTATCGCACGCCGAACAGCGCGGAGAGCCAAGTGCGCCGGAACCCCAACGGCGGCGAGAAGCTGCCAAACTTCATCGCTCACAACTGGCCGACGCCGACAGCCATGGACTCGGAACAATCCGGCAGCGCCAATGCCAACCACAAGACTTTGCATCGGGCGACCTCCACCTGGCCGACGCCGGCAGCTTCCGACTCCACCAGGGGGGGGCAACAAACCTCTCGCATGACCGGCCAGACGCTGGTGCAAACAGTGAACTCCCTTTGTTCGCGCCCGGTCCTGTCGATCCACGATGGGGCGGAATTGTCGCCGACCACCCGCACCTTGCGCCAGCGATTGAACCCGGCGTTCGCGTGCTGGCTGATGGGCTGGCCTACCTGGTGGACGAATCCCGGTCGGATCAGCTTCGCTGCGTCGGAAATGGCGTTGTGGCGCTCCAAGCTGCTGTTGGATTTATCACGCTTGCTCGGCGAGCGGGCATTGCATGAGGAGAAAGAACATGAGCAAGCCGCGTAAGAAATACAACCCGCGTAAGGTGCGCCGGGGCTGGGCCGGTGAGTCGGATGCCTTCGTTAAGGCCTTTACGCTCGCCAGCACCGAGCGCCTGGCCGCGCACGAGATCAACAGCATCAGCCTATCAATGCTCGCGCCGCTCGACGTCATGCGCACCAGCTGGTGCCCGGTGTCCTTCAACATGGTGGCGCACGTCTACCGCGTGGCCCGCATTGTCGCCACCGAGATGGACATCCAGCTGCTGGCCCAGGCTTGCGACGACACCTGGCGCATCCTGAACGAGCTGTACGCCACCGAGGGCAAGCCGGTGCCGACCGCCGAGCAGTGGGACGCGCTGCGCTTCATGGCAGACGCGCTGCTGGTGCTGCTGCCAGAGATCCCGCGCCCGTTTTGGGTGCAGGCCGATGAATCCAGCCGCGAGACCGTAAAGACCCGCATGCTTGAGCAGTACCTGCTGTTGCCCGAGTGGGCGCGCCGCGCCGCGATCGACGTGCTGGCCGGCAAGACGGTGAAGGATCTGGCGGCCAACCTCAAGCGGCCCGAAAAGGACGTCAGCGAGCACGTCCGCAGCGCCGGCGCCATCCTTTACACGCTCCACGGCGACGGCACGCTGCAATTCCCGGATAACGTGACCAAGTTGCGCAAGCTGGGCGCGCAGCTGCTGCCGGTGGCAGCGCTGCACGAGAAGGCGATCCTGGAGATGAAGATCAGAACGAACAAGGAGGCCGGCATTCCGGCGAAGAAAGCAGCATGAGCAAGAAACTGAAATGCACTATCCGCCGCGACGACCTGCGCAAAATGGTTCCGCTGGCTGACTCGACCATCTACGAGATGGAGAAGCGCGGCGAATTCCCCAAGCGCTTCAATCTGACCTCACGTTGCGTGGTGTGGGATCAGGAAGAGGTTGAGGCATGGATCGAGGCGCGTAAGACTGCTGAGAACGTCGATAAAACACCGGGCCCAGACGTCCGCAAACGTAAGACCCGACCGGTTAGACAGCTGGCTGCAGCGTAACGGCAGGGGAGGGCGGCAGGAGAACGGGCACGATGTTTTGTCCCGCGATCCAGCCGCCCACCATGTCCGCCCACTGCTGCAGCATGTGGCGCCGCTGTTCGGCGTATTCGGCCTTGTTGTAAACGGCGCGAACTCCGCGCTGTTCGTGCGCCAGACACTTCTCGATCCAGTCGCTGCTGAAGCCCGCCTCATGCAGGAGTGTCGATGCCGTACGCCTCAGGTCGTGCACGGTAAAATCATCCAGTGGTAAACCTTCCTTCTTCGCCCGCTCTACCGTCACGTCGATCACGCGATTAAGCGTAGCGTTCGACATTCCCTTGTCCGACTCGTAGCGCGAGGGCAGCAGATAGTTTGAGCCGCCGGCGCAGGTCTTGAGCGCCACCATGATGTCGAAGGCCTGCTGCGACAGGTAGACGTTGTGCGGCCGGCGCGCCTTCATCCGTTCTGCAGGAATCGTCCACACCGAATCGGTGAAGTTCACTTCGTCCCAGGTGGCAAGCAGGAGTTCGCCCTTGCGTACCATCGTCAGCAGCACCAGGCGCATCGCCAGCTTGATGGTCGGCAGCGTTCCGACGTGTTCCAGCTGGTTAAAGAAGATGCGGATCTCGTCGGGCGACAGCGCGCGGTCCTTGGCCTTGAAAGTGGCGATCGACGAAGCGCTGACGTCATCAGCCGGGTTTGCCACCTTCTGGCCGCGCTCGATGGCGAAACGGTAAATCTGCGCGATGATTTCGCGGGCATGCACGGCCGTGGCCGGCGCGCCGCGATCCTTGATCTTGTCGCACAAGGCGCGCAGATCTTCGGTCTGGATCTCTGATAGCAGGCGATTCTTGAAGGTGGGGAGGATGTCCCGGTTGAGGATGCTTTCGCGCATGGCCTTGGTGCTTTCCGCCATGCGGTATTCTTTCAGCCAGGTGACGGTAAATTGGCCGAAGGTTTTGGCGGCGCGCTGCTGTCGTTTCCCGCGCTGCTTTTCCCGCGCTGGCGACATGCCCTGGGAGATGGCTTTCTTCGCCTCCATGCACCGCTCACGCGCCTCGGCCAGCGTCAGGCCGGAAGGGCCATATCGGCCAATGGTAAGGGTTTCGCGGCGGCCGCTGAGGCGGTAGTCGAGTCGAAACGTAACGGTGCCAGCTGGCGATACTGCCACATACAGCCCGTCTCGATCCGCGACCTTGTATAGCTTCTCTTGCGGCTTGAGGTTCTTCAGTTTTGTATCCGTCAGCACGTTTACCGTCTCCCGAAAGCGTGTTTTTACCGTCATCGCCCGGGCTGGTTAAAATGCGGCTGAAAGCTGCGCCAGTATTGGGTTTTCGTTGTCTTTTTACCGTCATGCCACAATGTGTGCGTTGACGGTAAGGCATCGGGCATCGACGAGTCAGATTAAAAATGCCGGCAAGAATACCGGCAAAAATATCCGTCTTCAACCGATAGTAGTCGAAAGTAGAAAAAGAGAAACCCCAGCATTGGCCGGGGTTTCGTCTGACTTCACGATAGTGTCCGAACGTCAAAAACTAACGTGAGATCATTCCCACTCGATGGTGGCCGGCGGCTTGCCGGACACGTCGTACACCACGCGGTTGATGCCCTTGACCTCGTTGATGATGCGGTTGGAGGCGCGGCCCAGCAGGCTGTAAGGCAGCTCGGCCCAATGCGCGGTCATGAAGTCGCTGGTGACTACGGCGCGCAGCGCGACGACGTAATCGTAAGTGCGGCCGTCGCCCATCACGCCTACCGACTTCACCGGCAGAAACACGGCGAAGGCCTGGCTGGTCAGCTCGTACCAGTTCTTGCCGGTCTTCTCGTCCACGGTGTTGCGCAGTTCGTCGATGAAGATGGCGTCGGCCTGGCGCAGCAGGTCGGCGTATTCCTTCTTCACTTCGCCGAGGATGCGCACGCCCAGGCCCGGGCCCGGGAAGGGGTGGCGGTAGACCATGTCGTGCGGCAGGCCGAGCGCCACGCCCAGTTGGCGAACTTCGTCCTTGAACAGCTCGCGCAGCGGTTCCAGCAGCTTGAGGTTCATGTCTTCCGGCAGGCCGCCGACATTGTGGTGGCTCTTGATGGTGTGGGCTTTCTTGGTCTTGGCGCCGGCGGATTCGATCACATCCGGGTAGATGGTGCCCTGGGCCAGCCATTTGGCGTTGCTGAGCTTGCCGGATTCGCGGTCGAACACCTCGATGAATTCCGCGCCGATGATCTTGCGCTTCTTCTCCGGATCGCTTTCGCCGGCCAGCTTGCTCATGAAGTCGGCTTCCGCCTGCACGTGCACCACTTTCACGCCCAGGTTCTGCGCGAACATTTCCATCACCATCTTGCCTTCGTTCAGGCGCAGCAGGCCGTGGTCGACGAAGACGCAGGTCAGTTGCGGGCCGATGGCGCGGTGGATCAGGGCGGCGGCCACCGAGGAGTCCACGCCGCCGGACAGGCCGAGGATGACTTCTTCGTCGCCCACTTGCTCGCGGATCTTCTTCACCGCTTCGTCGATGTAGTTGGGCATGGTCCAGCTGGGTTTGCAGCCGGCCACGTGCAGCACGAAGCGATGGATCATTTCGGTGCCGCGCTTGGTGTGGGTCACTTCCGGATGGAACTGCACGCCGTAGAAGCCGCGGCTCTCGTCGGCCATGGCCGCGATCGGGCAGGACGGAGTTTCGGCGATGAGGTTGAAGCCCGGGGGCAGGCCGGTGACTTTGTCGCCGTGGCTCATCCACACGTCGAGGAAGCCGTTGCCGGCGTCGTCCACCTGGTCCTGCAGGCCTTCCAGCAGTTTGGAGTGATGGCGGGCCTTGATCTGGGCGTAGCCGAACTCGCGCTTGTCGCCGGCCTCCACTTTGCCGCCGAAGGTCTGAGCCATGAACTGCATGCCGTAGCAGATGCCCAGCACCGGAACGCCGAGTTCGAACAATGCCGGATCGGCCTGGTAGTCGGATTCGTACACCGAGTTCGGGCCGCCGGAGAGGATGATGGCCTTGGGCGCGAAGGCGCGGATGTCTTCCAGCGGCATGTCAAACGAATGAAGCTCACAGTAAACGTGAGCTTCGCGTACGCGGCGGGCAATCAGTTGGGTGACCTGAGAGCCGAAATCGAGAATGAGGACTTTGTCCATGCCTATCCTTCAGGAAATGTTGTGGGCCGTGCGGCCATGATGATTGAGATTGTGTCGCAGGCGGCTGGGCGCGCGGCGGCGCCGGCCTGCTTTCATTGTTCGCCGTCCCTCGACGGCAGCCGGAATCTGCGGCTGCGTTCCGGCACCTGCTCGCTGCGGGCCAGCAGCATCAGCAGGCCGGCGACGATCATGCCGAAGGACAGCAGGTGGCTGGGACGCAGGCCCAGGTTGTCGTAGAGATAGATCGCGCCGCCGGCGTAGAGCAGCAGCGGGCTGGTGACCAGGGTGGATTTGTTGAAACCGTCCACGACGAGCAGCAAGACGCCGGCGGCGGCCAGCAGCAAGGCGAGCAGGGTGGAAGTGTTGGGCAGCAGCGAGGTGCTTTTCAGGAACCAGACCGATCCCAGGCAAATCAGCACGATGGGCAGGGCCGCGCTGCGGTTCATCAGGCGGCTCCGCGCTGGTTTTTCATGAAGCGCTGCTTTTCGCGCTGCCATTCGCGGTCTTTTTCGGTATCGCGCTTGTCGTGCAGCTTCTTGCCCTTGGCCAGTCCCACTTCAGCCTTGATGTTGCCGCGGGTGTAGTGCAGGTCCAGCGCCATCATGGTGTAGCCGGCGCGTTCCACCTTGCCGATGAAGCGGTTGATCTGCTCTTGCGACAGCAGCAGCTTGCGCGGACGCACCGGGTCGGCCTTGACGTGGGTGGACGCGGATTGCAGCGGCGTGATGTGGCAGCCGATCAGCCAGAACGCGCCGTTTTTCCAATCCACGTAGCTTTCCTTCAGCTGGACGCGGCCGGCGCGGATGGCCTTGACCTCCCAGCCTTCCAGCACGAGCCCGGCTTCGAGCTTTTCCTCGATGAAGTAGTCGTGGAAGGCCTTGCGGTTCTGGATGATGCTCATGTCGCCTACGGGATGTTTTTTAAATGAATCCTCTATTGTATCAGAAGCGGGCGGCTTGCCAAAGCCATGAAAATACAGCGCTTTGACGGGCCGCCGGGACGCGGGCGGGTAGGGCGCTCCGTATTTTGTTAAACTTGCGGTTTTTACCGATGCTGACGATTTCCCGGCCAGAGACGGGACAGCGGAGACGATAAGCGAGCAATGGATGCAGGTGGTTGAAAAAAGCGTGTTGGTGGCGCACACGCCGGCGCAGATGTTTGCGCTGGTGGACGATATCGAGCATTACAGCCGGTTCCTGCCCTGGTGCGGCAAGACTGAGGTGTTGTCGCGCGAGGGCGATCAGGTGGTGGCCAGCCTGCACATCGATTACCTGAAGGTGAAGCAGCATTTCACCACCCGCAATACCAATCAGGCGGGCGAATCCATTCTGATGGAACTGGTGGACGGCCCGTTCGAGCACCTGGAAGGACGCTGGCATTTCAAACCTCTGGGCGAGATCGGCTGCAAGGTGGAGTTCCGCCTCAGCTACCAGTTTTCCAGCAAGATACTGGAAATGATCATCGGTCCGGTGTTCGGGCATATTTCCGGCACGCTGGTGGACGCCTTCATCAAGGAAGCGGACAAGGTGTACGGCGATGACTGAGACTTTGCAGGTGGAAGTGGCGCTGGCCCTGCCCGAACGCCAAGAGCTGGTGGTGTTGCAGGTGGCGCCGGGCACGACGGCGCGTCAGGCGGTGGAGCTGTCCGGTTTGCTGGCGCGCCTCCCGCAAGCGGGGCGGGAGAGCCTGAAGTTGGGCGTTTTCGGCAAGGCGGTCAAGGACGATGCGCCGCTGCGGGAGCACGACAGGGTGGAGATTTACCGTCCGCTGATCGCGGACCCCAAGACGGTGCGGCGCCAGCGCGCCGAGGCTGGCAAGCAGATGAAAAAAGGCGGCGCTGACTAGCCGCCGCCGAGAGGATGCTTAAGCGCCGCTCAGGCTTTATAGCTGAGGCGCCATCAGGGAAGGCGGCTGTTCCTCCGCCGAGTGCACGCGGTTCTTGCCGTTGAGCTTGGCTTGATACATCGCCTGGTCGGCGCGCTCCAGCACGTCGGCCTCTTGTTCGCCCAGATGCCATTTGGCGACGCCGGCGCTGAAGGTGATCAGCAGGCGGTCGTTGTTGGCCAGGAAGAAGGTCTTGGTCAGCTCGCGCTGAAGTCGCTGCACGGTGGCGACGGCTTCCTCTTCCGGCGTGTCCGGCATCAGGATCACGAACTCCTCGCCGCCGAAGCGGGCGACGATGTCGGCCGGGCGCAGGCTGTGCTTGATGGTGTCCACCAGATATTTCAGGGCGTCGTCGCCGGCCAGGTGGCCGTATTTGTCGTTCAGCTGCTTGAAGTTGTCCACGTCGAGCAGGGCGACCGACAGCGGCGCGCCGGTGCGCTCGGCGCGGCTGATCTCGCGCTGGAAATGTTCGGCCAGGCCGCGGCGGTTGAAGGCGCCGGTCAGCTGGTCCTCGCGCACCTTGGCGCTGGCAGCCTCCAGCGCGGTTTCCAGTTCGGCGATTCTTTGTTCGGCGGCCTCCACCTGTTCCTTGGCGGACAACAGTTCGTCGCGGGAACGGGTCAGATCCAGCTGCATCAGCGAGGTGTCTTCCATCAGGGAGCCGATGATATTGCCCAGCTCTTCGACGTTCTGCGACTGCTTGATGCGGGTGCTGTGGTCCTTGATCTTGTTCTGGAAATCGTCGGTGCTGTCCGTCATCATCGCCAGCCGCGAGATGAAGCGGTCCAGCAAGGAGCGCAGCGAACTGGCCGCCTCGTCCAGCGAGGTTTTCAGCTGGCCTTGCTTGCGGATCACGTCCTTGAGGCTGGACTCCATCTGGTAGACCTGCTGCATGGACAGCGGCTCGTGGCTGAGGATGTCCTGCAGCGAATGGACCTGGCCCACCAGATAGGTGTCCGAGTGGTTGAGCTCGGCGATATTTTCCAGCAGCAGGCGCAGCAGATTGGTCATCGCCGACACCAGGCGGTCGTCTTGCTGCGATTGCAGTTCCAGCTTGATCATGAAGGCCCGCAGCTTGGGCATGTAGGCGTTGAGCGCGGGGTCGTCGGCCACCTGATTCAATTCGCCCAGCAGCGCTTCAAGCGCGTCCACCAATTCCGGGTAGTTGATTAGCCGCGGCTCCAGGCCGTGTTTGAGCGCGAAGCTCAGCGTGCGCTGCCAGGCCAGCCAGCTGTCGTTGGGGGCGTCGGCGCCGTCTTCGTCGGAGGCGGCTGTCGGAGCGGGGGCTTCTGCGGCGGTGCCGTTGCCGTTGGACGGCGGCGCGGATTGGGTCCAGTTCTGGATCAGGGTGGCCAGTTTCTGGTTCAGCTCGTCCGGCTGGTTGCCGTAATTGATCAGCACCCGCTCCAGCGTGGACTGCTTGTGGTGCTGCGGCATATTGGGCAGCCGCAGGTCCCAGTTGCGAATCAGGTTCTGGATCAGCGTGCCCCAGCTGTGCTGCTGCTGGCTGGCGCTGAGCGAGGCGCGCAGGAAGTCGATGATCAGTTGCGGGGCTTGTTCCCAGCGGTTTTCGTCGCAGACTTGCTTGAGGCGGGTGAGGGTGACTTTGGCCTGCACGCTTTCCTGAGGCAGGGTTTCCAATGCGCGCAGCAGCAGCACCGCAAGCTTGTTGTCGCGATCGACCGGCGTTTGCGTCAGCTCGTGATAGACCCGCTCAAAGTTTTCCGGCGTCGGCAACAGCTTGCGCACCGTCAGCTGTTTGAGCGTTTCTCGTGCGACTTCGATGGGGTTTTGTGTTGTCATTGCCCAAACCTTGGACTTTTTTAGACCGGACGTCATTCTTGTTGTCTGTTCAGCTCTACAGTGCGGTCCGGGCGGATATTTAGCGAGGCGTTGGCTTCACCGGATCCAGCAATTGGAAAAATACTTCACCATTCCGAATCATGCCAAGTTCATTGCGGGCTCTCTCCTCAATGGCGTCCGTCCCCTGTTTCAAATCACGCACTTCCGCGTCCAGCGCGGCGTTGCGGGCCACCAGCTTTTGGGTGGTCGCCCGCTGTTCCTGTAGTTGCTTGTCCAGCTGCCAGACTCTGAGCCAGCTACCTTTGCCAAACCACAACGGCCATTGCAGGGCCAGTATTACTGTCACCAGAGTCAGGGTCAGCCAGCGCATACGATTACTTCAGGTGGTAAAAGGCAGCTTTGCCCGGGTAGTAAGCGGCGTCGCCCAATTCTTCTTCGATGCGCAGCAACTGATTGTATTTGGCCATGCGGTCGGAGCGAGACAGCGAGCCGGTCTTGATCTGCATGCAGTTGGTGGCAACGGCCAGATCCGCGATGGTGCTGTCTTCGGTTTCGCCGGAACGATGGCTCATAACGCTGGTATAGCGGGAACGCTTGGCGAGATCAACCGCTTTCAGCGTTTCCGACAGCGTGCCGATCTGGTTGACCTTGACCAGCAACGAGTTGGCGAGGCCGCCTTCGATGCCCTTGGCCAGAATCTTGGGGTTGGTGACGAACAGGTCGTCGCCGACGATCTGCACGCGGGAGCCCAGGCGATCGGTCAGCAGTTTCCAGCCGTCCCAGTCGTGTTCGCTCATGCCGTCTTCGATCGACAGGATGGGGTAGTTGTTGACCAGGGTTTCCAGGTAGTCGGCGAACTGCTCGGAAGTGAGCTGCAGGCCTTCGGCGGTCAGCTGGTATTTGCCGTCCTTGTAGAACTCGGAGGAGGCGCAGTCCAGCGCCAGCATCACGTCCTGGCCGGCCACGTAGCCGGCGGCGTCGATGGCTTCCAGAATCAGCTTGATCGCGTCTTCGTGGCTCTTCAGGTTGGGCGCGAAGCCGCCTTCGTCGCCCACGGTGGTGGCGTAGCCTTTCTGATCGCAAATCTTCTTCAGGCTGTGGAAGATTTCGGCGCCGCAGCGCAGCGCTTCGCGGAAGGTTTGCGCGCCCACCGGCATGATCATGAATTCCTGGATGTCCAGGGTGTTGTTGGCGTGCGCGCCGCCGTTGATCACATTCATCATCGGCACCGGCAGGGCCATCGGACCGGCGCCGCCCAGGTAGCGGTACAGCGGCAGGCCGGCGTCTTCGGCGGCGGCGCGGGCCACGGCCATGGACACGGCCAGCAGCGCGTTGGCGCCGAGGCGGGACTTGGTTTCGGTGCCGTCCAGCTCGATCAGGGTCTTGTCGATGAAGGCCTGGTCGCTGGCGTCGAGGCCGATGATGGCTTCGCAGATTTCGGTGTTGATGTTTTCCACCGCCTTCAACACGCCCTTGCCCAGGTAGCGGCTTTTATCGCCGTCGCGCAGTTCCAGCGCTTCTTTTTCGCCGGTGGAGGCGCCGCTGGGCACCGCCGCGCGGCCCATGACGCCGGACTCCAGCAATACGTCTGCTTCCACGGTCGGATTGCCGCGCGAATCCAGAATCTCACGAGCTACCACATCGATGATCGAACTCATTTACATTTCCTTCAAAGGCTGGGTTGTGTTCGGGCGGAGGGCGCGCAACCGGCCGAAGCCGGTTGCGATCTGCGCCTGCCGGTTTACAGGGTGTGTTCCGGCCAGGGATTGTGCTTGATCAACTCGTCCAGCGCCTTGAGCGTGGTCAGCAGTTCCTTCATGCGCGGCAAGGGCCAGGCATTGGGGCCGTCGGACATCGCGCAGGCCGGGTCCGGATGGGTTTCCATGAAAATGCCGGCGATGCCGGAGGCCACTGCGGCGCGCGCCAGCACCGGCACGAATTCGCGCTGGCCGCCGGACGATGTGCCTTGGCCGCCGGGCAGCTGCACCGAGTGAGTGGCGTCGTAGACCACCGGGCACTGGGTGTCGCGCATGATCATCAGCGAACGCATGTCGGACACGAGGTTGTTGTAGCCGAAGGACACGCCGCGTTCGCAGGCCATGAAGCTGTCCGGTTCGAGGTTGGCCTCTTGCGCGGCGGCGCGGGCCTTGTCGATGACGTTCTTCATGTCGCCCGGAGCCAGGAACTGGCCCTTCTTGATGTTCACCGGCTTGCCGCATTGGGCGACGGCGCGGATGAAGTCGGTCTGGCGGCACAGGAAAGCCGGGGTCTGCAACACGTCGACCACGCTGGCGACTTGCACGATTTCGTTTTCGCTGTGCACGTCGGTCAGCACCGGCACGCCGATCTGGCGCTTCACTTCCGAGAGGATGCGCAGGCCTTCATCGATGCCGAAGCCGCGGAAGGAGGAACCGGAAGAGCGGTTGGCCTTGTCGTAGCTCGATTTGTAGATGAAGTTGATGCCCAGCTCGGCGGTGATCTCCTTGAGCTGGCCGGCGGTGTCCATCGCCATCTGTTCGCTCTCGATCACGCAGGGGCCGGCGATCAGGAACAGCGGCTGGTTGAGGCCGACTTCGAATCCGCACAGTTTCATGCCTTGGGTCCTTGCTTGTCCGCTTGGTATTGCAGCGCCGCTTTCACGTAGGAGATGAACAGCGGGTGGCCGTCGCGCGGCGTCGAGGTGAATTCCGGGTGGAACTGGCAGGCGAAGAACCAGCGGTGATTGGCCAGTTCGATGGTTTCGACCAGCTTCTCATGACCGGCGGAGCGGCCGCTGATGGTCAGGCCGGCCTGTTCCAGGCGCGGAATGTAGTAGTTGTTCACTTCATAGCGGTGGCGATGGCGTTCGACGATCTCGCTGTCGCCGTAGATGTTCGCCGCCAGGGAGTTCGGAACCAGGTCGCACTGCTGGCCGCCCAGGCGCATGGTGCCGCCCAGGTTGGAGTTTTCGTCGCGCTTTTCCACCTTGCCGTCGTGGTTGACCCATTCGTCGATCAGCGCCACCACCGGGAAGTTGGTGTCGAGGTCGAATTCGGTGGAGTTGGCGCCAGCCATGCCGGCCACGTCGCGAGCGTATTCGATCAGCGCGATCTGCATGCCCAGGCAGATGCCCATATAGGGGATGTCGTTCTCGCGGGCGAACTTGACCGCCTTGATCTTGCCTTCCACGCCGCGCTTGCCGAAGCCGCCCGGCACCAGGATGGCGTCCATGTCCTTCAGCGAGTCGGCGCCGTCGCGCTCGATTTCCTCGGAGTCCACGTAGATGATGTTGACGCTGGTGCGGGTATGGATGCCGGCGTGCTTCAGCGCCTCGGTCAGCGACTTGTAGGACTCGGTCAGGTCCACGTATTTGCCGACCATGGCGATGTTGATGCTGTGGTCCGGGTGCTCGATCGCGTCGATGATGCGGCCCCACACCGACAGATCCGCCTTGGGCAGGTCCAGCTGCAGCTGTTCGGCGATGATGTCGTCGATGCCCTGGCCGTGGAGCATGGCCGGCACCTTGTAGATGGAGTCGGAGTCGTAACAGCCGATGACCGCGTTTTCCTCCACGTTGCAGAACAGCGCGATCTTGCGTTTTTCGTCTTCCGGCAGTTCGCGGTCCATCCGGCACAGCAGCACGTCCGGCTGAATGCCGATCTCGCGCAGCTCTTTCACCGAGTGCTGGGTCGGCTTGGTCTTGATCTCGCCGGCGGTGGCGATGTAGGGCACGTAGGACAGGTGCACGTACAGGGTGTTCTTGCGGCCCAGGTTGGAGCGCATCTGGCGGATGGCTTCCAGGAAAGGCAGCGATTCGATGTCGCCCACGGTGCCGCCGATCTCGACGATGGCGACGTCGGCGTCGGCCGCGCCTTCATGCATCTTCAGCTTGATTTCGTCGGTGATGTGCGGAATCACTTGCACGGTGCCGCCCAGGTAGTCGCCGCGGCGCTCCTTGGTGATCACGGACTCGTACACCTGGCCGGTGGTGAAGTTGTTGCTTTTCTTCATCTTCGCGTGGATGAAGCGCTCGTAGTGGCCCAGGTCGAGGTCGGTTTCCGCGCCGTCTTCGGTGACGAACACCTCGCCATGCTGGAAGGGGCTCATGGTGCCCGGATCGACGTTGATGTAGGGATCGAGCTTCAGCATGGTGACTTTCAGCCCGCGAGACTCGAGGATGGCAGCGATGGACGCAGCGGCAATGCCCTTACCCAGGGAGGACACCACACCGCCGGTTACGAAGATGTACTTGGTCATGAGATTACGGCTCTATGGGAATCCGGGATTCTACCCTGAAATCGTTGCGATTTGAATCGCTTCGAACCATGTTGTTGCAAGTGGCGCCGCCGTCCCCGAGCGCCGGCCGCCGGACGCGTCGCGCCGCTTGGCAAAGAAGTGCTCGCATCTCTGTGGCGAATACGGTACAATTGCCGCCGACTGTTTTATACACGATCGCGCCCATGCTGCAAAAGGGTGCGTTTTCTGCTTGAGTGTCTGGCTTTGTCTATGATATAAAGCCAGCTTTTACCGGTTTTGGGAGTGTTTAACATGGCGCGTGTTTGCAAAGTCACCGGCAAGCGTCCGATGACCGGGAACAATGTTTCCCACGCCAACAATAAGACTAAACGTCGTTTCCTGCCCAACCTGCAATATCGCAAGTTCTGGGTTGAGAGCGAAAACCGCTGGGTGCGTCTGCGCGTATCCAACGCGGCACTGCGTACCATCGACAAGGTTGGCATCGATGTAGTGCTGGCTGATCTGCGCGCTCGCGGCGAGATCTGATTGCGGTCAACCAGAAAGCTACTGAGGTAATAACATGCGCGATAAAATCAAGCTTGAGTCCACTGCTGGCACCGGCCATTTCTATACGACTACGAAGAACAAGCGTACGATGCCGGAAAAAATGGAGATCAAAAAATTTGATCCCGTTGCTCGCAAACACGTTCTGTACAAAGAAACCAAGCTGAAATAAGCCGGTTTCCGCGGGAACGCGTAAAGCCAAAGAGCCCTTCTCTGGTGCACGGAGAAGGGTTTTTTATTTGCGGCGCGTCCTTGAACAAAAAACCCCGCCAGCTTCGCTTGGCGGGGTTTTTCGCGTTCAATCGCCGCTTAGGCGGCCGAAGGTGTTTTTGGCGAACACCAGATCTTGCCAGGCCTTGTGCTTGTCCGGCTGGTTGCGCAGCAGGTAGGCCGGGTGGTAGCTGACGATCAGCGGAATCTCCTGATAGCTGTGCAGCTTGCCGCGCAATTGGCCGATGCCTTTTTCCGTCTGCAGCAGGGTTTGGGCGGCGAAGCGGCCGAGCGCCAGGATCAGCGTGGGCTGGATGTGGCGAATCTGTTGGATCAGATAGTTCTGGCAGGCGGCGATCTCGTCGCCGCTGGGGTTGCGGTTGCCGGGCGGACGGCATTTGAGCACGTTGGCGATGTAGACGTCGCGGTCGCGGTCCAGCCCGGTGGCTGCCAGCATATTGTCCAGCAGCTGGCCGGCGCGGCCGACGAAGGGCTGGCCTTGCCTGTCCTCCTGCTCGCCCGGCGCTTCACCGATCAACAGCCAGCGCGCCTGCTTGTTGCCGCGGCCGAAAACGGTCTGAGTGCGGGTTTGGCACAGCCGGCAGTCGCTGCAGTCGCGCACCGCGCGTTCCAGCGCGTCCCATTCCAGCAGCGGCGAGGCCGGGATGCTGGGCGGGGGAGGGGCGACGGGCGGGGCGATGTCGGCGGCGGGCGGGGGAAGGAAGGGCGCGGCCGGCTGGAGCGGCGCGGCGACTTCCGGGCGCGGCGGGGCAAGCGCCTCCGCCGGCTCTAGATCGGTTTCCGTCGGCGCGGCCAGCTGGCGGCTCAAGGCCGCCGGGTGCTGGTCGAACCAACCGGGGCGGGCTTCCCAGCCGGGGCCCAGTCCGATCACGCTTTGAATCAGCGCGGCGCGGCTCATAGCTCGGTCTCCATCAGGATGGCGTCTTCGCGGCCGTCGGGACAGGGGTAGTAATTCTTGCGGCGGCCGTTTTCGACGAAGCCTTGGCCGGCGTACAGGCCGCGGGCGACGGCGTTGCCGGCCCGCACCTCCAGAAACAGGCGTCGCGCGCCGGCGGCGGCCAGGGTGGCGCGGAGCTCCCGCAGCAGTCGCTTGCCCAGGCCTTGGCCTTGCCATTGCGGGTCTATCACGATGTTGAGCAGTTCCGCCTCGTCCAGCACGCTCTGGGTAACGGCGAAACCCTGCAGCCGTTCCGCGGCGAACAGACCGTGGAACTGGTGGCCGCAGCGCACGGAGTCCCGGTATTGGGTGGCGGACCAGCCGTGAGCGCAGGCACGGCTCTCCAGCTCGGCCAGCAGCGCGGTGTCGTCGGGCAGGAAGGTGCGGTAGTCCGGGCTCATTTCTGGCGCGCCTGCTGTTGTTCCTGCGCGGTCAGGGCGACTTTATTGCGCACGTACAGCAGCTCCGCTTCGCGCGGATGGGTTTGCGGATAGCGGCCGCTGCGCGCGAGCGGGAAGTAGGCGGCGGCATGGGGCAGCAAGTCGGCGCGGACGATGGCGTCGCCAGCGTGGTCCCGCAGGGCGGGGTAGCGTTCGAAACCGTCGCCGGCGGCGATGTCCGCCCGCTCCGGCCAAAGCACGGCTTCCGGCGCGCCGACGCTTATCGGTCCCAGGCGCTCCGGCGCGCCGCCGTCGGCGACGCGATAGCCGGCGCTGTAAACCTGTTGCATCCTGGCGTCGAGACAGACCAGCACCGTGCCGGCGCCGGCTTGTTGGGCGACGTTGTCCAGCGTGGGAATGCTTATCACCGGAACGCCGGCGGAGAAAGCCAGGCCCTGGGCCAGTCCGCAAGCGATGCGCAAGCCGGTGAAGGAGCCGGGGCCTTGGCCGAAGGCGATGGCGTCGAGTTGCTCCAGGCGCAGTTCCGCCTGTTCCAGCAGGCGAGCCAATTCCGGCAACGCGCGCTCGGCGTGCTTTTGCTCGACTTTCTCGTGGAAGGAGAAAATGCGCGAACCGTTGTCAACGGCTAGGGATAGAAACGAGGTGGAGCAATCAATGGCAAGCAATTTCATCGGGGAATTCGGTCTCAAGCTTTAGCGCGTGCTGCAAGACTGCGAATTATAAGCCGAGTTCTTCCACCCAGGCGAGCGCGGAGACATGGGCCTGGTTGAACTGCTCGCTGCTGAGGTTCAGTTGGGCGCAAAGTTCCGGCACGCCGGTCAGCTGGCCGTCCTCGCAGGCTTTGACCAGCTTGAGGAAGCGGCTCATCGTGCCTTTTTCGTGCAGCAGGGCTTCGGTGATGGCTTCCGGCAGCTGCAGGTGTTCGATGATGTTGGCCATCGGCATGTCGAACAGCACGTCCAGCAAGCTGAACATGCCGATGATGAACAGATTGTCGCAGGTGTCGTGGCGCTCGCCGTGAGCCTTGCCCAGCAGCTCCATGAAGCGGCCGCGGGTGACCGCGGTTTTTTGCAGCGCCGGCGGCGCGTGGCCCTCGTCCGAGGCGGTGACCAGCAGCAGGGTCAGCCAGCGGTAGAGCTTTTGATAGCCCAGCACGGTGACGGCGTGGGAGAAGGAACTGATGCTGGTGTTCAGGCCGGCCGCGGCGGAGTTGACGTAGCGCAGCAGCTTGTAGGACAAAGCCAGGTCGCGTTTGAGCACTTGTTCGACGTCGCGGATGTCGGCGTCCAGGCGCAGCAGGTTGAGCAGCTCCAGGGTGTTGCGGAAGGACGGGTGGATGACCTTGGCGGACAAGGTTTCCGGCTGGGCGAAGTAAAAGCCCTGAAAGCCGTCCATGCCCAGTTCCTTGCACAGATGGAACTGGGCGTGGGTTTCCACGCGTTCGGCGATGCGGATCACCGGGTAGCTGCGCAAGCGCGACGCCAGCATCTGGAAGCGGTTGGTGTCCTGGTGCTGGATGTCCAGCTTGACGTAGTTGGCCAGTTCCAGAAACGCCGCTGCCGGCGATTCGAAGCTGAAGTCGTCCAAAGAAATGCCGAAGCCCAGCGAGCGCAGATGGCGCGCGCGCGACAGCAGTTCGTTGGAGGGCACGATGCGCGGCGAGATGTCGAGAATGACCCGGCGCGGCGGCAGCAGCTCGAGGAACTCGCTGCTGAGCATGGCTTCGCCGATATTGATGAAGGCCAGCTTGCTGCCGATCAGCCAGCTGGTGCCCATATTGTTGAGGGTGTTGACCAGCACCTGGGTGTCGGCTTGCAGCTCAGTGTGCTTGCCGACGCCAGAGGCCTCGCCGCTGGGACGAAAAAGCAGCTCATAGCCAATGAGCTGCTGGTTGCGGTTGAGAACGGCCTGCCTGCCTATGAAGGCGCTCGTCGAGGTCATTGTCCCGGTATGCCTTTGCTCAGGTGGCGATCAGGTCCGCGGATCGGGTGACGGCGTTGCTGGCCTCGCTGGAGGAGAGCAGGTCTTCCATGTCGAGCACCAGCACCACGGAGCCGTCGCCGGACAGGGTGGCGCCGGCCACGCCTTTCGGGCGAATATTTTGCAGCGGCTTGATCACCACGTCGTCGCGGCCGACGAAGGAGTCGATCGCCAGGATGAAGGACTTTTCCGCGGACTGCATCAAGACGCCGAAGTAAGGCTTTTGCGTCGGCTCCCAGCCCAGCAGGCCGGCCAGGGTCTTCAGCGGCAGGATTTCGTCGCGCACCACGATGGTGGGCTTGCCGGACACTTCCTGGATCGCGTTCGGGTCGATGGTGATGATTTCGCGCACCATCGCCAGCGGCACCGCGAACGGCTGGTTGCAGGCGCGAACCACCAGCACCGGCAGGATGGCCAGGGTCAGCGGCAGCGAGATGCTGATGCGGGTGCCTTCGCCCGGCACCGAGTTGATGTCGATGCGGCCGTTCAGTTTCTGGATGTTTGTGCGCACCACGTCCATGCCCACGCCGCGGCCGGACACGCTGGAAATTTGATCCTTGGTAGAGAAGCCGGGCAGGAAGATCAGCTGCAGGCACTGCTTCTCATCCAGGGAGTTGGCGCTTTCCTGGTCGATCAGGCCTTTTTCGATCGCCTTGCGGCGCAGCGCGTCGGCGTTCATGCCTTTGCCGTCGTCGGTGATCTCGATCAGGATGTGATCGCCCACCTGTTCCGCGGTCAGCTGCACCAGCGCCTGCGGCTTCTTGCCGGCGGCGATGCGGTCTTCGGGCTGTTCGATGCCGTGGTCCACGGCGTTGCGCACCAAGTGGACCAGCGGATCGTTCAAGTCCTCGATCATGGTCTTGTCCAGCTCGGTCTCTTCGCCGGACAGCACCAGTTCGACTTCCTTGCCCAGCTGGCGGGCAAGGTCGCGCGCCAAGCGCGGGTATTTCTGGAACAGGCGGCCAATCGGCTGCATGCGGGTTTTCATCACCGCGTTCTGCAGATCGCCGACCAGCAGGTCCAGCTGGCTGATCGCCTCGTCCAGAGAGCGCAGGGTATTGGTGTCGCGGTTGCCTTGCAGGATTTCGGTGCGCAGCGTGGTCAGACGGTTTTTGGTCAGGCCGATTTCGCCGGACAGGTTGAGCACCATGTCGAGGCGCACGGTGTCGATGCGGATGGTGTTTTCCTGCGGGCCGCTGCTGCTGGGCGCACTGGCGGCCGGTTTACTCGGCGCGGGTTTGGCCGCGGGCTTGGCCGCCGGGGCCGCCGCAAGCGGAGCGGGAGCTGGCGCCGCCGCCGGAGCGGCTTGGGGCGCGGGCGCCGCGGCGGCCGGCGCAGCAGCGGGAGCCGCCGGCGCGCCGCCGGGGGCGACGGCCTGATACAACTGATTCCAGTCCGGGCCTTGACCGTTGCCGGCGGCGGGCGGGGTCGCGGCGGCGGGGGCCGGCGCAGGCGCTGCCTCCGGGGCGGGGGCAGCTGCCGGCGCGCTTGCCGCGGCATTCTCGGACAGTTCCTCGCCAGCCAGCGCGGCGTCCAAGGCCGCCAGGATGCGCGGGTCGGCTTCGCTGGGCATCAGGCCCTGGCCCATGGTGCCGAACATGTCGCGCACAATGCCGGTGGCGTCAAGAATCACATCCATGATGCCGGCGGTGATGTGCAACTGGCCGTTGCGCAGCTTGTCGAACAGGTTTTCGGTGCGATGGCATAGATTGATCATCGGACCGACGTTGAGAAAGCCCGCGCCGCCCTTGATGGTGTGGAAACCTCTGAAAATGTCGTTCAGCAGTGCTTTGTCTTCCGGACGTTTTTCCAGTTCGACCAATTTATTGTCTACATCGGAAAGGAGGTCCGTAGACTCCATCAAGAAGTCTTGCAGCAGCTCTTCCATGCCGGCAAATTCGCTCATTTTCCACTCCCGCCACGCCTTGCTCGCGTGCTTTGTTCTGCGTGTTGTTCGTTAGAAGCCCAGGCTTTCCAGCAGGTCATCGACCTGTTGCTGGCTGCTGACCACATCGGTGCGGCCTTCCGGATTGATCACGGGGCCGTTCAACAGATTGGTGCCCATGCCCAATTCTTCTTTTTTCGCCTCGGGCGAAAACTCGATCAGGAAGTTGACCAACTCGCTTTCCAGCAGTTTGACCATGCCCATCATCTTCTTGATGACCTGGCCGGTCAGATCCTGGAAGTCCTGAGCCATGACGATTTCCAACAATTGGGTGCTGGTGGCCTGGGTCTGGGCCGGCACTTCATTTAAGTAGCCGCGCGTGTCGGCCGCAAGTTGCTGGAACTCTTCCACGGTCAACAGATTGGCGTACAGCCGTTCCCAGCGCGAGGACAACTCCAGCGCCTTGCTTTCCAGCTGGTCCTGATACGGTTTGGCCAGATCGGTGGCGTTGAGCACGCGTTCGGCCGAGTTTTCCGTCAGGGTGGCGATATAGGTCAGCCTGTCCTTGGCGTCCGGAATGGCGTCCGCCATTTTTTCCAGAGATTTGTCGTAGCCTAGATCGCGTAGCGCATCATGCATTTTGCGGGTTAACTGACCAATTTGTTCGTACATCGAGGTAGGACTGCCGGCAGTCCCGGTCGGCTGCGGAGCGGCCGCCGCGGCTTCGGGCGCGGCGGCGGCGGGCTCCGACGCCGGAGGGGCTTCGCTCTGCTGCATCGAAATGCTGTCGAACAGAGCCTCAAGCTCCGGGTTATCCCCGCTTTCCAGGATGTGATTGGACACGGTAAATCCTCCTCAATACTGACGCAGACCGTTTTTTTCGGCACTCAGGCTGGTTTATTCATGTTCTGGAAGATCTTGCTCATTTTCTCTTCCATGGTGGCGGCAGTGAAAGGCTTCACGATGTAACCGCTGGCTCCGGCCATGGCCGCTTCGATGATGTTTTCGCGCTTGGCTTCCGCGGTGATCATCATGAAGGGCAAGTGCTTGAGCTGGGCGTCGGCGCGGACTGCCTTGAGCAGCTCGATGCCGGTCATATTGGGCATGTTCCAGTCGGAAACGATGAAGTCGAAGTGCTGGGTCTTCAGCTTATGCAGCGCAACCATGCCGTCTTCGGCTTCGTCGACATTGGTGAATCCTAGTTCTTTCAAAAGGTTGCGCACGATTCTCCGCATGGTGGAGAAGTCGTCTACGACTAGGAAGCGAATATTCTTGTCTGCCATTGAGGTGTGTCCTGATTTATCTGAAATTCATCGAGCCGCATATTGTAGCGACTACCTCTGCAGGAATGGAATCAAAGTTTCGGCCAGCACGCCGGGGTCGAACTTGGCGACGTAGGCGTCCACGCCCACGCTGGAGCCCATCGCGCGGTTGGCGTTGGACGACAGCGAGGAGTGCATCACGACCGGAATGCCGCGGAAACGCTGATCGGACTTGATCAGCTTGGTCAGCACGTAGCCGTCCATTTCCGGCATCTCGGCGTCCACGAGGATGATCTTCAGGTGGTCGTGCAGGCACTCGTCCTCGCCGAAATTGCGGTTGGCCAGCGTTTGCAGTCGGTCCCAGGCTTCGCGGCCGTTGGTGGCCTGCTGGAATTTGATGCCCATTTTTTCCAGCACGCCGGTGATTTCCTTGCGGGCGACGACCGAGTCGTCGACGAAGAAGATGTACTGGTCGTTTTCCAGCTGGGCGGTGGGCACGTCGGGCAGGCGCGGTTCGCCGACCACGCTGGCCAGGATCTGCTCCACGTCCAGAATGGACACCAGCTTGCCGTTTTCCAGTTCGGTAATCGCGGTGATCAGGTTCTGATTGGTGCCGCTCGCCGCCATCATGTTTTCCGGCGCGCGCACCTTGTCCCAGTCCACGCGGATGATGCGGTCCACCGAGTCGACCAGGAAGGCCTGGGTGCTCTTGTTGAACTCGGTGACGATCATGGTTTCGTAGCTGCGGGTTTGATCGGCGCCGATGAACTTGCCAAGCGAGATGACCGGGATGATATTGCCGCGCAGCGACAGCACGCCCTCCACGCCAAACGGCATGTTCGGCGTTTTGGTGATGGCGGGGGTCTGCGACACCTCGCGCACTTTGAAAACGTTGATGCCGAAGGTTTCCCGCGTTCCAAGCGAAAACAGCAGAATCTCCATTTTGTTGGAACCCGCCAGCTTGGTTCTGGCGTCAACGGTTGCAAGCAAGGAGGCGTCTGTGGCTGCCATATCTGTCCCTCTCCCTTAATGCTTTTGCTTACTTGATCTTTAGTCTTTGGGTTCCAGATTCAGCATCTGGCGCAGTTTCATCGACAGCTTCTGCGGTTCGAATTTGGCGACGTAGGAATCCACGCCGACCGATTCGCCCAGCTTCTGATTCGAGGAACCGGAAAGGGAGGAGTGCATCAACACCGGAATGCCGTTGAAACGCGGATCGCTCTTGATCATCTTGGTCAGCATATAGCCGTCCATTTCCGGCATTTCCACGTCGGTCAGCACCAGGTGCAGCGAGTCCGACAGCTTCTTGCCGGCCAAATCGGCCTGATTGGCCATCTTCTGCAGCTCTTCCCAGCCGCGCATGCCGTTGATGGCGGAGGTGTACTGGATGTTCATCGCTTCCAGCGTGCGTTCGATCTGCTTGCGCGCTACGGCGGAGTCGTCGGCGAAGAAGATTCGGCGCGGTTCCTTGACCGGCTCGATGCCGAGGAAGGTGTGGCCGTCGTCGATGATGGTGGTTTCCGCCAGCACTTTTTCCACGTCCATCATCATCACCAGCGTGCCGTTGTCCAGCTCGGTCACCGCCGTCACCAGACCTGCCATGCGGTTGGTGATCATTTCCGGCGGCACGCGCATCGCGGACCAGTCCAGACGCAGGATGGTGTCCACCGCCTCCACCAGGAAGCCCTGGGTGTGGGCGTTGTACTCGGTGACGATCATGATTTCCGGCTTGTTGCTGGTGACGACGCCAGTGTATTTGGCCAGGTCGATGACCGGAACCAGCGCGCCGCGCAGGCTGACCATGCCTTCCACCGAGGAGGGCATTTCAGGCGCGGAAGTGATTTCCGGCGTGCGCATGACTTCGCGCACCTTGAACACGTTGATCCCGAAGATTTCCTTGCGCCCCGTGCGCTGATCCTGGCCCAACGAGAACAGCAGGATTTCCAGCTTGTTGGTGCCGGCCAGTTTCGTCCTGGCGTCGATTTTTTTGAGAAGCTCTGACACAGAAACCTCCGCTGCATTCTTTTGAAGTGGCGTACTACTACCCTTTATACGCCAGATATCGGTTTTGCCCGGTTTTTTTTGCTGAGCTGCATGCCAGATAACAGCTTGGCTCAGCGATACCCATTCATTATCATACTGTTTAAGTGGTTTTTACAAATAACTCGCAAGCGATTCGGCATATGGTTTCAAGCCTCAAAGATCAGCAGCAGCTGGAAGCCGCGTTCGAGCAATTCAATGCGGTGTCCGGCCAACTTATTGATGCATATAGACAACTTG
This sequence comes from Chromobacterium alkanivorans, assembly GCF_016937655.1. Classification (GTDB taxonomy): domain Bacteria; phylum Pseudomonadota; class Gammaproteobacteria; order Burkholderiales; family Chromobacteriaceae; genus Chromobacterium; species Chromobacterium alkanivorans. The sequence goes on from NZ_JAFHKL010000010.1 coordinate 128,737, forward strand.
AGAGCCAAGTGACAGTTCTCAACGCGCAGCTGGACGAAGCCAATAATCAGCTGCGCAAACAGCGCGATGAGAACGCGATGCTGGCCGAGCGGCTGGGCTTGCTGCTGGAGGCGCTGCCCGCGGGCGTGGTGCAAGTCTCGGCCGAAGGCGCGGTCACAGCGGTGAATCCGGCCGCCAGCCGGATGCTAAATGGTTGTTCTGTAGGCGCTTTATGGCGGGACATGCTGGAGGGGCTGGCGCGCTCGGAGCTGGACGGCACCTATTGCCATCGGCATGGCGAGCCGGGTCTGGTGTTGACGATGCAATGCCAGGATCTACCGTCCGTAGGCGAACAGATTGTGCTTATTCACGATGTATCGCGTTTGCATCAATTGACCGGAGAATTGGCCCGCCAGCAGAAGTTGGCGTCCATGGGCGGCATGGCGGCGGCATTGGCGCATCAGCTGCGCACGCCGCTGGCCACGGCGATGCTGTACACGGCGAATCTGAAGCAGGACATCCCACGGGCGGAGGACCGCGCGCGCTTCGTCGACAAGAGCCTGGCCAGGATGCGGGCGCTGGAGAGCCTGATCCAGAACATGCTGGGTTTCGTCCGCGGCCAGGTGACGACGCTGGAGCCTTTGGAACTGGACGGTTTGCTGGAGGATTTGCGTGCGGTCATGCAACCACAATGTCATGAAAAAGGTGTGCTTTTTGATTGCAATGTGGTGGTGTCATCTGCCATAAAGGTTTTGGTGGACCGCAAAGCGCTGCAGGGGGCCCTGGTGAATCTGCTGGAGAACGCCTGGCATTTTTCAGCGGCCGGCGATGTGGTGCGTCTATCGGTGGAGGAAGGCGAGACGGCCTTGCTGTTTCGGGTGGAGGACTCGGGTCCCGGATTCAACCCGGAGGAGCTGGAGAAGATGTTCGAGCCTTTCTTCACGACCCGCCCGGGCGGCACCGGCCTGGGTTTGGCCATCGTCAAGAAGGTGGTGGACGAGCTGGGCGGGCAAGTGCGTTGTTTCAACAAGGGGGAGGGCGGGGCCTGTTTCGAGCTCAGCCTTCCGATGATGCAATCGTGATGGATGTGCCGTTTATTCAGAAGAAAGCCGAGGACGCCGCATGAGACCCATTGTCAAAGTAGAGGGCAGAGTTGGGAAGATGATCCTGATCGGACAGTTCGACTTCAACCTGCATCGGGAATTCCGTCAGGCCAGCCAGGAGCTGCTGGACAATCCGGAAGTGCAGGAGATCGAGATCGATTTCGACCAGGTGCCGTTTCTGGACAGTTCCGCGCTGGGCATGTTGCTGTTGCTGAAGGAGCGCGCGGCCGGGCAGAAGAAGAGCATGACCTTGATCAATTGTCGCGAAGCGGTGATGCAGGTGTTCGAAATCGCCTGCTTCAACAAGATGTTCACCATTAAGTAAGTTCAAGCATTGGAGCGTCTGTGCGCATCCGGGCCTGGTTGTCCGCTGATGCCGAGGCACGGGTTCGTGGGGATCCTTGGTTGTCGGCGCTGGATTGGTGGTTTTGCGGTGGCGCCGACTTCGCGGTGGGCGGCAAGCAGGATCTTTGGCTGACGAATCTGGCGGACGCTCCCGCCGCGCTGTTCGAGCAGTGGGAGGGCGACAAGCCCTTGTGGGTGTTTTCGTCGGGACGCCCGGCGCCCTGGCTGGCCACGCCCAATATTCATTTCCTGCGCGGCGATTTCGACGCGGACTTGCTGCGCAGCCGCCTGCTGGCCTGGCATTGGCAGCAACACGCGCTCTGCCCGTGTTTGTTCGGCGCGGCGGCCTTCGACGTCGTCAACGGCGCCATGTCCCTGTACCGTCCGTCGAAACAGGCGCCGGTCCGCGTGTTTCCCTTGGAGGTCTCGGTCAAGCCGGTGGAGGCGGTGGGCGGCGACGTGGTGCTGCGCGCGGACTTGCCGGAACGGACTTTGCTGATACTGGGCGACGCCTCCGGCCACGGCCAGGGTTCGGCGCTGGATGCCGCGCTGCTGGCGCTGGGCGCGTCGCGGGTGTTGCTGGGGCAGCCGCTGTCCTTGTCGGCGCTGCGGGAGCTCAACGCCTTCATGCATCGCCACGTGGCCGACGGGCGCTACGTCGGCAGCGCCTTGCTGGAGATAGACTGGCGCGTCCGCGAGGTGAGGCTGGTCAACGCCGGCATGCCGGACGTCTTGCTGTTCTTGTCCACCCGGCTTGAGCAGCGTTTTTCCTCCATGTGCAGTCCGCTGGGGCTGCGCGCCGACATCGAGTTGCGGCGGCCGCTGGCGCTGCCCTGGGCCGAGGGCCAGCATTTCCTGGCGCACAGCGACGGCATGGAGGAGTCCGATCTGCCCTATCTGTTGTCGCGTTTGCTGCGCTGGTCCAGCGTTTCGCCGGCCGGCGCGTTGGGCTATGGCCCCTTGCCGTCGATTCCGCTAGGCTTCAGCAGCCCATACAATGACGACATGTCGTCGCTGGCTTTCGCCGTGCCGTCGCCGGCGTCGCCGGTTTGAGGAAGCTTGGCCGCGGGCGTCGGCCCCGCGCGGATTCCGGCTTGAATCGGCGAGCTTTTTAGTTGATCAATCATTAATATCTGCGCAAATTTCAGCGCTTGGGCGAGTTGGCCGTTTCTCCGTGGCGGAACGAGGCGGCGAGTGAGCAAGGTAAAGAATGGGAAGCGCGCGCCGCGTCGGGCGGCTTCCTGATACGGGGATGTTATGCACAAAAAAATACTGACGGTTGACGATTCCGCTTCGATTCGACAGATGGTGTCGTTCACCTTGAAAAGCGCCGGCTACGAGGTGGTGGAGGCCGGGGACGGCAACGCCGGCCTGGCCAAGGCGCAGGGCGGGCAGTTCAATCTGGTGCTGACCGACCAGAACATGCCCGGCATGGACGGCCTGACCTTGATCCGCTCCCTGCGCAAGTTGCCGTCGTATACGACGACGCCCATCCTGATGCTGACCACGGAGTCCAGCGATCAGATGAAGGCGCTCGGCCGCGCGGCCGGCGCCACCGGCTGGCTGGTCAAGCCTTTTGATCCGCAGAAGCTGCTGGATGTGGTCAAGCGCGTGATCGGCTGATTCAGAGCACGGCGAGGAGCGAGTTTTTGGCAATCGACATGTCGCAGTTTCATCAAGTGTTCTTTGATGAGGCGGATGAGCATTTGTCCAGCATGGAGAGCCTGCTGCTGGGCATGGATCAATCCTGTCCGCAGCAGGAGGATTTGCACGCGGTGTTTCGCGCCGCGCATTCGATCAAGGGCGGCGCCGCCACCTTCGGCTTCGCCGACATGGCGGATTTGACCCATGTGCTGGAAGGATTGCTGGACGAGGTGAGGCGCGGCGCGCGCGCCTTGAGTTCGGATCTGGTGGACCTGGTGTTGCGGGCCAAGGACGTGCTGTACGGAATGCTGGCCGCGCACAAGGGCAAGGGCGAGGCCGACGCGGCGCAGGCCGGCGAGCTGAAAGCGCAACTGGAGGCGCTGGCCGCGGCGCCGGCGGAGGCGGCGGCGCGACGGGCGGCGCCGGAGGAAGCGCGACACTGGACGCTGTATCTGGAAATCGACGTGGTGGACGGCGTCGACATCGACGCCTTGCTGGAGTCGCTGGCCGAGCACGGCGATTTGAGCGTGGTGCAGCGCGGCGAGGAGGCCGACAAGCTGCCCTGGGTGGCGGTGTTCACCTCGCAGCTGGACGCCGCCGAGGTGGCGGAGTCGCTGGCGTTCGCGCTGCCGCAGGAGCGCTTCCGCATCAACGTCGATCACGGCGTGGAGGAGGAGGGCAGCTTCGGCCTGTTTCTCGAGGCGGAGCCGGAACCGGACGCCTCGGTCTGGCTGGAAGGCGACGGATTCGGCCTGTTCGAGCCGCCGCCTGCCGAGGCGGCGAAGCGGGACGAGGCGCTGTCGCCGGCGCAGGAGTCCGACGCCGCCAAACCGGCCGCGCGCGGCGGCGCGCTGAGCGAGAGCTCGATCCGGGTCAATATCGACAAAGTGGACCTGCTGCTCAACCTGGTGGGGGAGTTGGTGATCACCCAGTCCATGCTGACGCAGTCCGGCGCGGGGCTGGACCCGGTGGAGCACGAGCGTCTGCTCGGCGGCATCGGCGCCTTGCAGCGCAACGCGCGGGAATTGCAGGAGGCGGTGATGTCGATCCGGATGACGCCGATCGCCTTCGTGTTCAATCGCTTTCCGCGCGTGGTGCGCGATCTGGCCGGCCGGCTGGGCAAGCGGGTGGAACTGACGATGATGGGCGAGAGCACCGAGCTGGACAAAGGCTTCATCGAGAAGCTGTCCGATCCGCTGACCCATCTGGTGCGCAACAGCCTGGATCACGGCATCGAATCCCCGGAAGCGCGGCAGGCGGGCGGCAAGGACCCGGTGGGGCGTCTGACGCTGCGGGCCTTTCATCAGGGCAGCAATATCGTCATCGAAGTCAGCGATGATGGCGCCGGCCTGAACCGGGAGCGCATCCTGGCCAAGGCGCGGCAAGGCGGCTTGGCGGCGCCGGATTCGCTCAGCGACGCCGAGGTGTGGAACCTGATTTTCGAGGCCGGCTTCTCCACCGCCGCCGAGGTGACCGAAGTGTCCGGCCGTGGCGTGGGCATGGACGTGGTCAAGCGCAATATCCAGAGCATGGGCGGCCGCGTGGAAATCGACTCCATGGCCGACATCGGCACCACCATCAGCATCCATTTGCCGCTGACGCTGGCGATCATGGACGGCATGTCGGTGCGCATCGGCGCGGAAACCTATGTGATGCCCTTGGGCGCGGTATTGGAGTCGCTGCAGCCGGCGCCGGACGACATCAAGACGGTGGCCGCCCGCGGCATGGTGGTGGGCATTCGCGGCGAATACCTGCCGATTGTGCCGCTGGGCCGTTTTTTCTCCATTCCGGAAGCGAAGCAGGCGCCGAGCGAGGCGATCCTGGTGATCGTGGAGGCCGGCAACAGCCGGCTGGCGCTGCTGGTGGACGATCTGATCGGCCAGCAGCAGTTCGTGGTGAAAAACCTGGAAACGAATTACCGCAAGGTGGACGGCATTTCCGGCGCCACGATTCTGGGCGACGGCCAGGTGGCCCTGATCCTGGACATCGCCGCGATTGCGCGGCACAACCAGCGGATGGCGCTGGACGCATGAAACAACAAGGAAAAGAAATGGTGGCGGAACGGGACGGCCCGGGGCTGGCGCAAAGACGCTCGGGCAATGAGCTGCTGGTGTTCACGCTGGGAGCGGAAGAATACGGCATCGATATTCTGAAGGTGCAGGAAATCCGCGGCTACGACGCGGTGACCCGCATCGCCAACGCACCGGACTTCATCAAGGGCGTGGTCAATCTGCGCGGCCACATCGTGCCCATCGTGGATTTGCGCCTGAAGTTCGGCATAGGCGAACCGGTGTACAACGCGTTCACCGTGGTGATCGTGCTGAATGTGTGCGGGAGGGTCATCGGCGCGGTGGTGGACGGCGTGTCGGACGTGATTCAGCTGGAGAGCGATGCGCTTCGCGCCGCGCCGGAGTTTGGCGCGGCGGTGGACACCGCCTATATCGAAGGACTGGGCACGCTGGACGAGCGCATGATCATCGTGGTCGATATCGAGAAGCTGATGGGCAGCGAGGAAATGGCGTTGACTGACGCTGCGGCTCGAGTGCAAGCGAATTAGGGGGCGAAGCATGAACAATATGAAAGTGATCCATAGACTGATCCTGGGCTTCGGTCTGCTGATCCTGTTGCTGGCGGTGGCGATGACGCTGGCGGTCAGACAGCTGCAGGGCCTGGCCGATGATCTGGTCGGCATCTCCAGCGTGCATATCCCGCAGGTCAGCGCCGCGCACAAGCTGGCGTCCAACGTCAACCTCACGTCGCGCGATGTGCGCAACCTGCTGCTGAGCAAGGATGCGCACCTGATCAAAGAGTTCAATCAGGAGATAGATGGCAATTTGGCCAAGCTGGCGCAAAGGATGAGCACGCTGGAGCCGAACGTCAGCAGCGCCGGGCGGCCGCTTTTCGAGGCGATGCGCGCGAACGAGGCCAATTTCCGTTCCGAGCTGGCGGTGTTCAGACGCATGCAAGCGCAGGGGCGCGATGTGCAGGCCCGCGATTATCTGTTCGTCACCCTGCGCGACACCCAGCTCAAATACATGGATTCGATCGATCGCTACATCGCGTTTGAAGAGAATCTGATGCGCAAGGCGGGACAGGACGCCAGCGACAACTCCCGGCAAGCCTACAAGCTGTTGTTCGCGTTCACCCTGCTGGCCCTGTTCATCGGCGTCGGCTTCGGCGTCTTCATCATCCGCTCGCTGATGCGCCAATTGGGCGGGGAGCCGGCGGAACTGGTCAAGGTGATGCGCGAGCTGACCGAGGGCCAGGTGCGCTCCGAGATCAAGGTCAAGCCGGGCGACCAGCACAGCCTGTTCGCGTCGATGAGCTTGCTGGCGGAGAAGGCGATCGAGAACATCCGGGTGCGCAACGCGCTGGACAACGCCTCCACCAATGTGATGATCGCCGACAACGATCGCAACATCATCTACACCAATCACAGCGTGCTGGAGATGATGCGTCGCGCCGAGGCCGATCTGCGCAAGGCCTTGCCCAATTTCGACGCGCGCGCCTTGCTGGGCGGCAATATGGACGTGTTCCACAGCAATCCGGCGCATCAGCGCGACTTGTTGGCCAATCTGCGGTCCACCTATCGCGCGCAGATCAATATAGGCACGCGTATTTTCGGTCTGGTGGCCAATCCGGTGTTCGGCACCGACGGTTCCCGTTTGGGCACGGTGGTGGAATGGAAGGACCGTACCGGGGAGGTGGAGATAGAGAAAGAGGTGGCCAGCATCATCTCCGCCGCCGCGGCCGGCGATTTCGACCGGCGCATCAATCTGGAAGGCAAGGACGGCTTTTTCCGCCAGCTGGGCGAAAGCGTCAATCAGTTGCTGGCGGTGACCAGCCAGGGCCTGGGCGATATCGCCACCGTGCTGGCGGCTCTGGCCAAGGGCGACCTCACCCATGCGATCAAGGGCGATTACCAGGGCTTGTTCAGCCAGCTGCAGAACGACACCAACACCACGGTGGAGCGCCTGAAGGAGATCGTGTCCAACATCAAGGAATCCACCGACGCGATCAACACCGCCGCGCGCGAGATCGCCTCCGGCAACGCCAATCTGTCCAGCCGCACCGAGCAGCAAGCGGCCAGCCTGGAGGAAACCGCCTCCAGCATGGAGGAAATCACCAGCACGGTGCGGCAGAACGCCGAGAACGCCAAGAAGGCGAACACCCTGGCCACCGGCGCCTCCGACATCGCCGCGCGCGGCGGCAAGGTGGTGGGCGACGTGGTGGCCACCATGAACGAGATCAACGACAGCGCGCGCAAGATCGTCGACATCATCAGCGTGATCGACGGCATCGCCTTCCAGACCAATATCCTGGCGCTCAACGCCGCGGTGGAGGCGGCGCGGGCCGGCGAGCAGGGACGGGGCTTCGCCGTGGTGGCCAGCGAGGTGCGCAATCTGGCGCAGCGCTCCGCCGCCGCCGCCAAGGAGATCAAGGGGTTGATCGGCAACTCGGTGGCCAAGGTCGAGTCCGGCTCCAAGCTGGTGGACGAGGCCGGCAGCACCATGGACGAGATCGTGATTTCCATCCGCCGCGTCGCCGACATCATGAGCGACATTTCCGCCGCGTCGATCGAGCAAAGCTCGGGCATCGAGCAGGTCAACCTGGCGGTGACGCAGATGGACGAGAACACCCAGAAGAACGCCGCGCTGGTGGAACAGGCTGCCGCGGCGGCGGAGTCGCTGGAAGAGCAGGCGCGCTATCTGGACGACGCGGTGCAGGTGTTCAAGCTGGGCGAGCACGGCCAGCGCCCGCGGCCGGCGCCGGCGCGCGCCGCGCCCGCGGCGGAGCACGTCGCGCACGCCGTCGGCGTCAAGACCGCGCCGCCCAAGCCGGCCGGCAAGATCGTGGTGCCGGAACGGCTGCGGCCGCAGGTGGACCTGAGCGACGGCGAGTGGGAGGAGTTTTGACGCGGCCTGGGCCGGACGCGGCGCCTAGGGGGCCGCGTTGACGGGGCTGGAGTTGGACCTCAAGTTCACGCCCGAGGATTTCCGCCGCATCCGCGACATGGTGTATCGGCGAGTCGGCATCGCCCTCAACGACAGCAAGACCCATATGGCGTACGCGCGGCTGGCCAAGCGGGTGCGCTCGCTGGGCTTGAAAAGCTTCGCCGAGTACCTGGACCGGCTGGATCGCGACGAACTGTCGGACGAGTGGCAGAACTTCGTCAACGCGCTGACCACCAATCTGACCTCGTTTTTTCGGGAGCCGCATCATTTCGGCATGTTGCGCGCGCATGCCGAGCGCTGGAAAAAACGCGGCCGGCCGTATCGGGTGTGGAGCGCGGCGTCTTCGACGGGGGAGGAGCCTTACTCCATCGCCATGACCATGGCGGAACTGGCCGAGTCCTTGCGGCCCTTCCCCTGCGAGTTGCTGGCGTCCGACATCGACACCCATGTGCTGCAGCAGGCGATGCGCGGCGTGTATCTGCGCGAGCGCGTCAGCCAGTTGCCGGAGCCGCAGCTGCGCCGCTTCTTCGACAAGGGCGTGGGCGCCAATGACGGCAAGGTGAGGCTGAAGAAGCGCTTGCGCGAGGCGGTGACGTTTTTCCAGATGAATCTGGTGGCGGAGGAATGGCCGCCGCTAGGGGAGTTCGACGTCATTTTCTGCCGCAATGTGCTGATCTATTTTGATAAGCCGACGCAGGCGGCCATACTCAATCATATGGCGCGGCACCTGGCTCCCGACGGCTTGCTGTTGCTCGGGCATTCGGAAAACATCCTGCACCTGAGCGACGCCTTCGTCCCCTGCGGCAAGACCAGTTACCGGCTGGCCTAGTTCACGCCTGCTTTGCGTGAGGCCGCCGCGGCGCGTGTTTGTGAGCCTTGTTTATCGATCCGGGAGCGTGGATGGCGCTTGAAAAGAAAATTCGGGTGATCGTGGTGGACGATTCGGCCCTGATCCGCAATCTGCTGACCTCCATCATCGACGAAGCGCCGGACATGGAAGTGGTGGCCACCGCTTCCGATCCGCTGATCGCGCGCGAGCGCATCCGCGCGCTGGACCCGGACGTGATCACGCTGGACGTTGAAATGCCGCGCATGGACGGCCTGGAGTTTCTGCGCCGGCTGATGCGGCTGCGTCCGACGCCGGTGTTGATGATCTCCTCGCTGACCCAGCAAGGCTCGGAGGCGACGCTGACGGCGCTGGAGCTGGGCGCCATCGACTTCCTGTCCAAGCCGGCGCACGATATCGCCAGGCGCATGGGCGATTACGCCGACGAGATCCGCGACAAGATCCGCGCCGCCGCCGCGGCCAAGGTGCGGGCGCCGCATCGTTTTCATCGCGCCGCCGAGGCGAGTCCGCCGCCGCCGCTGCCGGGGGGCGCTCAGCAGGCGATGCTGTTCGTCGGCGCCTCCACCGGCGGCACCGAGGCGATCCGGGCCCTGCTCAGCGGTTTGCCGGCGACATGCCCGCCCATCCTGGTGGTGCAGCACATGCCCGAGCATTTCACCGCCAGCTTCGCCGCGCGCTTGAACGCGAGCTGTCCGATGCGGGTGAAGGAGGCCGAGGCGGGCGAGCCGGTGCGGCAGGGCGTGGCCTACATCGCGCCGGGCGATTGGCATATGCGGGTGCAGGCCGCCGCGGACGGCTTCCGCATCGAGCTGGAGCAGTGCGACAAGGTGAACCGGCACCGGCCGTCGGTGGACGTGCTGTTCGACTCCGCCGCGCGCTGCCTGGGCAAGCGCGCCGTCGGCGTGATCCTGACCGGAATGGGGCGGGACGGGGCGGACGGCCTGCGCAAGATGCGCGACGCCGGCGCGGTCACTTTCGGCCAGAACGAAGCCAGTTGCGTGGTGTACGGCATGCCGCGCGAGGCGATGAAGGCCGGCGGGGTGCAACAGGAGTGGCCGCTGGAAGCGCTGCCCTCCAAAATCATGGCCTGCCTGTACGGCAAGGTGGAAAAGGCGATGTTATGAAGAACGGCGCGGTGCATTTCAGCAGCCATTCCTATTTCGACAAGCATTTTCAAAGCCAGGCGGTGAAAGTGTTTCCCGGCGGCTTCTACGTCACCAGCCAGCCTCAGCTCTTGGTGACGCTGCTGGGTTCCTGCGTGGCGGTGTGCATGCTGGACCGGGCGGCCAATGTGGCCGGGATGAACCATTTCCTGCTGCCCGAGGGCAGCATTGAGGTGGGCGAGGGCGCGTCCGCCGCGCGCTTCGGCGTGCATGCGATGGAGTTGATGATCACCGAGATGCAAAAGCTGGGCGCGATGCGCCACCGGATGGAGGCCAAGGTGTTCGGCGGCGGCAATGTGCTGGAGGGCATGTCGGTGATGAACGTCGGCGAGCGCAATCGCCGCTTCATCCACGGCTATCTGGACGCGGAGAGGATCCCCATCCTGGCCGAAGACCTGCTGGGCGACTGCGCGCGCAAAGTGTATTTCTTTACCGACAGCGGCAAGGTGCTGGTCAAGAAGCTCAAGCGCAGCCGCAGCCTGATCAGCGAGGAAAACCGCTATCGCGAGCAGGTGATGCGGCCGGAGGGGGCCGGCAAGTCCGGGGATATCGAGCTGTTTATCTGACGGCTCACGACGCGCGGCAGATTCTCAACGCTCCAGGTGTTGCAGCTTGCCTTCGACCTCCGCCCAGTCCGCGTGATCCGGCAGCGGATCCTTCTTCTCGGTGATGGTGGGCCAGAGCCGAGACAGCTCGGCGTTGAGCGCGACGAAGTCTTCTTGTCCGGACGGCACGTCGTCTTCCGCGTAGATCGCGTTCACCGGGCATTCCGCCACGCACAGCGTGCAGTCTATGCACTCCTCGGGGTCGATCGCCAGGAAATTGGGGCCTTCGTGAAAGCAGTCCACCGGGCAGACATCGACGCAATCGGTGTATTTGCATTTGATGCAGGCATCGGTTACAACGTAGGCCATGTTCGGCTCCTTGGTCGTCGAAAGCCGGCGGCGCCGTTTGGCGCGGCGGCGGGGCGAGGATTTGAGCGTATCAGTCAATATTATTAGCCAGAAATTCCCTTCACAACGCATCGCCGCCGTAAATTTCCTATCCCTCATGAACGCTTCTCCCTATCGCGGGCGCTTCGCCCCCAGCCCCACCGGCCTGTTGCACGCCGGCTCCCTATGCACCGCCGTCGGCAGTTATCTGGAGGCGCGCGCGCGCGGCGGCGAGTGGCTGCTGCGGATGGAGGACCTGGACCCGCCGCGCGAGGTGGCCGGCGCCGCCGACGCCATCCTGCGCACGCTGGAAGCCTATGGCTTCGAATGGGACGGTGAAGTGGCGTACCAAAGCCGCCGCCACGACTTGTACCGGCACGCGCTGGAGCGGCTGATCGCCGCCGGCCACGCTTATCCGTGCAATTGCACGCGCAAGGAGATCGCCGAAACCTCGCTGCGCGGCCTGGACGGCTACGTGTATTCCGGCCATTGCCGGCAGCGGCGTCCGGAAGAGGGCGGCCGCGCCTGGCGGCTGCGGGTGGCGCCCGGCGACACCGTGGTGGAGGACCGCCTGCAGGGACCGTACCGGCAGAATCTGGCGACGGACATCGGCGACTTCGTCTTGCTGCGCGCTGACGGTTATTGGGCGTATCAATTGGCGGTGGTGGTGGACGACGCCGAGCAAGGGGTGAACGATGTGGTGCGCGGCGCCGACCTGCTGGTGTCCACGCCGCGCCAGTTGGCGGTGCAGCGGGCGCTGGGCGTGGCCGCGCCCGCTTATTGCCATCTGCCGGTGCTGGTCAACGCCGCGGGGGAGAAGCTGTCCAAGCAGACGCTGGCGCCGGCGGTGGCGGCGGAGGACGCCTCCGCGGCGCTGCGCCTGGCCTTGAGCCGCTTGGGACACGCGCCGCCGGAGGAGTGCGGCGGCCTGGCCGAGTTGTGGCAGTGGGCGCGCGCGCACTGGTCGCTGGCGCGGGTGCCGGCCGGACCGGTGGTCGTCGGCTGAATTGCGCTGTTTTATGCCAAAATTATGCGTTTGACGTCTTTTTTTCCATCCCGGCTGGCCTATATTGGCATCTGCGCACGCGCTTGTTGCGCATCATCGGCCGCGGCAAACGGGCCGCCATCGCCTTCCCGTTGACATGCGGAAAATGCGACATGTTTTTATGTCGAAATTGTGTTCTAATGCCGCCTTTTTTTCATGCGCGCGCACTGGCGCAAAGTCCCGCTTCAGTTGACTCCGGTCAAGCGGTTTGAAGAAAGCATGCCCGGCTTGCGGGCGCGGCCCTCTATCATGGGCGCTTTTTCAGCCGCATCAGTCTGAATGCGAACGGAATCGGCCAAGCCCGTTCCGCCGGCGCCATCGCATGATCGTAGAAACACGCGCGCGCGGCGCGCTCGTCAATCGGCAGGGCCGATGGAGACCAAGCCTTGAGCAATACCAATTTAGACAGCAAGCCCAAGACCCGGGCGCTGGGCGTATGGATGTGCACCGCCCTGGTGGTGGGCAATATGATCGGTTCCGGCGTGTTCCTGCTGCCGGCGTCGCTGGCGCCGTTCGGCGGAGTGTCGATGATAGGCTGGCTGCTCACCGCCGCCGGCGCGATCTGCCTGGCCTTGGTGTTCGCGCGGCTGGCGTCCATCCTGCCCAAGGAGGGCGGCCCGTACGCTTACATCCATGAGGCTTTCGGCGGTTTTGCCGGTTTCTGGATCGCCTGGGGCTACTGGATCGCGCTGTGGGCAGGCAACGCGGCGCTAGCGGTGGCCGCCACCAGTTATATGCAGGTCTTCGTTCCGGCGCTGGGGCACAATAATCTGCTGGCCGGCGTGTTCGCCATCAGCCTGATCTGGATCGTCACCTGGATCAACAGCCGCGGCGCGCGCAGCTCCGGCCTGGTGGCGGTGACGACCACCTTGCTGAAGCTGCTGCCGCTGGCCGCCGTCACTTTCTTCGGCTTTTTCCACCTGCAGCCGGACAATATCGTGTTCAACCCCCACGACAAGCCCCTGCTCAGCTCGGTGTCCGCCACCATGGCGCTGACCTTGTGGGCCTTCCTGGGGCTGGAGTCGGCGTCGGTGCCGGCCGGCGACGTGATCGCGCCGGAAAAAACCATTCCGCGCGCCACGGTGCTGGGCACCCTGATCGCCACCGTGCTCTACATTCTGTCCACGGTGGCCTTGATGGGCCTGATGCCGCCGGCGCTGCTGGCCGCCTCACAGGCGCCGTTCGCCGACGCCGCCAGGCTGATGTGGGGCGATTGGGGCTATTACCTGGTGGGCTTCGGCGCCATCGTTTCCTGCTTCGGCGCGCTCAACGGCTGGAGCCTGATGCAGGCGCACGTGCCGGCCGCCGCCGCGCACGACGGCTTGTTCCCGCGTCGCTTCGCCCAGATGAACCGCGAAGGCGTGCCCATTTTCGGCCTGCTGCTGTCCAGCGGGCTGGTGACGGTGCTGATGGCGATGAAGTACGCCGGCGGCGACGGCGGCGTCAAGATTTTCGAGTTCATCATTCTGCTGGCCACCGCCACCACCTTGCTGCCTTACGCCTTTTGCTCGATGGCGCTGCTGGCCATCATGTTGATGCGGCCCCAGCAGTTCCAGCGCAAGGACTACCTGGCGCCCTTGTGCTTCGCCGGCGTGGGTTTCGCCTATTCGGTGTGGGCCTTGTACGGGTCCGGCGCCGACATCGTGATGTGGGGCATGATTTTGCTGCTGCTGGGTCTGCCGGTCTATGTCTGGCAGGTGAAGGAGCGTTACGCCGATCCCTCGTGAGCCTGCGGCGATCCGGAATCCAACACGCGGCTCAGGCCGCGTTTTCTTTGGGCGCAAGGCTGTCGTCATGGCGAAATGGGCTTGCCTATGCCGCCGGCTGGTGGCCTACTAGGGCGCTTTGGTTTCAGACTGGGAGTTGTCATGAGGATTGCCGCCGCCGATAGCCTGCTTGTCGCCATCGATTTCGCTTATCCGACGCCGGACGCGCGGACGCTGGAGCGGATGCGGGCGGAAAGCCAGCCTTGCGCGCTGGAGCGCGCGGACGGTTTGTTTCCGGAAAACAGCTATTACCGCGCCGGCCGCAAAGGTTGCGCCGCAGGGATGTCGGCGCGGGCCTTCGTCGCGCGCCGCTTGCGCGAGGCGGCGGCGCGGCTGGCGCCGGAGTACGGCCTGTCGCTGTTCGACGCCTACCGCAGCCGCGAGACCCAGGCCGATCTGTTTCAGATGGTGTTGGATGATGTGCGCGCCGCGCACCCGGACTGGGACGCGGCGGCGGTGGAGCGGCAGGCGCGCTTGTTCGCCGCCCACCCGGACGACACCGCCCGCTTCGCGGTGTTGCCGCACAACTCCGGCGGCGCGATCGATCTGGCCATCTGCCGGCGGGACAGCGGTGAGATCTGCGATTTCGGCACCGGCTTCGACGCGGCGGAGCCGGCGTCGCGCACCGACTTCTTCGAGGCGCCGCACGATCCGGCGCAGGGCTTTTCGTCCGAACGCTGGCTGACGGCGCGTCACAATCGCCGCGTCTTGTTCAATCTGATGAAGCAGGCCGGTTTCAGCAATTACGCCGAGGAATGGTGGCACTACGATCTGGGCGACTGCCTGTGGGGCCAGGCGCTGGGCGTGGACTGGATCTATCCGTCGATGGAGGCCGAGCCGGCCTGATCGAGATGGCCGCCGCGCCGGCGCGGCGGCCCATCGTCAAGTCTTAGAGCCTGTTTACGATCTCGCGAGCTAAGGCGAGACAAGGCGAAAACGGCTGAGAAAGCGGAATGTACAGATGGTACATGAGCATTTCGAAACCGTTTTCAACGCCCTTTTCTATCCATCCTGCCGACGCGCAGCAGATCGTAAACAGGTTCTTAGCCGGCCAGCGCCTTCAGCCAGACCAGTGCGGCGCTGGCGCCCGCGTCGGGCACGCCCAGCGCCCGCTCGCCCAGATAGCTGGCCCGGCCCAGGCGCGGGCGCATGGCGGCGGTGGCGGCGCAACCGCGCTCGGCCGCCTCCAGCGCCGAGCGCCAGGCCGAGGCGGGGTCCTGGCCGGCGTCCAGCGCAGAGGCGAAGGCGTCGGCGGCCGGGGACAAGGCGTCCAGCATGGTGCGGTCGCCCAGCTGAGCGCCGCCCAGTTCCGCGATGGCGGCGACGCCGTCCTGGAAGGCGGCGGCCCAGTCGCGCGGGCCGGGAGCGCTCGCCGCGTCCAAGCGCCGAGCCGCGCGCAGCAAGGCGGTGGAGTAGAACGGGCCGGAGCTGCCGGCAATGGCCTGGCGCAAGGCCTGGCCGACCGCGCGCAGCGCCGTGGCGGGCTCGCTCCAGGCGCTGTCCGGCAAGGCCCGGATCGCCGCCGCGCCGCGCTGCATGCTGACGCCCAGATCGCCGTCGCCGGCGGCGCCGTCGAGCTCGGTCAGCAGGGCTTCGGCGGCGTCCAGCGCGTCGGCCGCGGCCCAAGCCGCGGCGCGCAGCCTGGGGTCGGCCTTGGCGGAGGAGGGGGCCGTTTCGGCGCGCGGCGGCGCCGGACGCAGCTGGCGTTGCGCCGGCAGGCGGCCGGAGCCGGGCCAGGCCGGAGCCTGGGTGGCTTGATCCAGCCAGCTGAGGCACTGCTCGTCCAGCGCCAGCAGAGACAGCGAGCAGCCGGGCATTTCCAGCGCGGTCATGAAATTGCCGCTCCACAGCCGTTCCACCCGCAAGCCGCGCTGCCGCGCCGAGGCCAGCGCGCTGCGCGCCACGATGGCCAGCTCCATCGGCGGGGTGCCGCCCAGGCCGTTGACTAGCATCGCCACCCGCTGGCCGGGCCGCCAATCCCTATCCTGGACAATGGCGTCTAGCAGCGTCGCGCACAAGGCGTCGGCGGATTGGCGCGGCGCGCGGCGCACGCCGGCTTCGCCGTGGATGCCCAGGCCCAGCTCGATTTCGTCCTCGTCCAGTTGAAAGCCGGGGCGGCCGGTGGCCGGCACCGTGCAGGCGCCCAGCGCCACGCCCATGGTGGCCACCTGTTCCGCCGCCAGCCGCGCGGCGGCGGCGACTTCGGCGAGGCCGGCGCCGGCGGCGGCCGCCGCGCCGGCGATCTTGTGCACCAGCACCGTGCCGGCGATGCCGCGGCGGCGCGCCGGCTCCACGGTGTCGCGCAGCGCCACGTCGTCGGCCACCACCACGCTGTCGACGGCGATACCCTCGGCGCGGGCCAGCTCCGCCGCCAGGCCGAAATTCAGCCGGTCGCCGGTGTAATTCTTGATGATCAGCAACACGCCCCGGGGGCCGGCGACGGCGCGGATCGCCGCCAGCACGGTGTCTACGCTGGGCGAGGTGAACACATCGCCCACCGCGGCGGCGTCCAGCATGCCGTGGCCGATATAGCCGGCGTGGGCCGGCTCGTGGCCGCTGCCGCCACCGGAGATCAGCGCCACCTTGTCGCGCAGGCCGCCGGCCGGCAGGTCCGCCCGCAGCAAGACGTTTTCCTCTTCCAGCAGCGTCAGGCCGGGCAGGGTGTCGGCCAGACCTTCCAGCATCTCCCGCGCGACATGGCGCGGATCGTTGATCAGTTTTCGCATCGCGGCTTCCTTTCCATATCGGATAGAGATCGTGCTTGGTCAAGACGGATGTCATCTTACGATCAGCGCCGGCCGGACGGGGAGTTTGTCGATGGGATGATCGATAAAGAAGCGAAATATGTTCGTAATCGCTCTTAAACGAAGCAATGTCAGTTCAATGTTTTGCGGTTTCGAATATTTCAAGTCTTTGTTTAAGTTGAAGATAAACACGGCTTGCCAAGCCCCGGCCCAGCAACCATAATCTGGCTCGTCATGCAGGAGAGAGTGGCCGCCCGCGCCACCGCCGAAGGCGCAAGCGCACCCGCAATCGCTCAGGCAAAAGGACTGCATCATCGGACTGGCCGCAGCCAGTTCGCCGAATCTGGAGAGCGGCATCCGCGGATGCCCACCGAAGGGGCTAACGGCCGCAAGGCCGGAAAATCTCAGGTGCAGGGACAGAGGGGTGTAGGGAATAGAGCAACACTACACGCTTTTGCTAAGGACGCACCGATGACGGCCCCGAAACGCACCCCCCTGTTTGACTCCCACATCGCCGCCGGCGCCAAGATGGTCGATTTCGCCGGCTGGGAAATGCCCATTCACTACGGCTCCCAGCTCAAGGAACATGAAATCGTGCGCAGCGACGCCGGCATGTTCGACGTTTCCCACATGACGGTGCTGGACATCAGCGGCCCGGACGCCAAGGTCTGGCTGCAGCGCCTGATCGCCAACGACGTGGCCAAGCTAGGCTTCGAAGGCAAGGCGCTGTATTCCGGCATGCTCACCCCCGACGGCACCGTGGTGGACGATCTGATCGTCTACCTGACTTCCTACGGCTACCGCATGGTGGTCAACGCCGGCACCACCGACAAAGACCTGGCCTGGATGGAAGGGCACAAGGCGGACTTCGACGTGGACATCAAAGTGCGCCGCGACCTGTCCATCCTGGCGGTGCAAGGCCCGCAAGCCATCGCCAAGGTCTGTGCGGTCAAGCCCGAGCTCGCCTCCGTCATCCAGGCCTTGAAGCCGTTCCAGGGCCAGCCCGTCGGCGACTGGTTCTACGCCCGCACCGGCTACACCGGCGAGGACGGCCTGGAAGTGATGCTGCCCGGCCTTGAGGCCGCGGCCTTCTTCCAGCAATTGCAGGCCGCCGGCGTCGCCCCCATCGGTCTGGGCGCGCGCGACACCCTGCGCCTGGAGGCCGGCATGAATCTTTACGGCCACGACATGGACGAAACCGTGTCCCCGCTGGAGGCCGGCATGGGCTGGACCATAGCCTGGGAGCCGGCCGAGCGCGACTTCATCGGCCGCAAGGCGCTGGAGGCGCAGAAAGCCGCCGGCGTGAAGACCAAGCAGGTGGGCTTGGTGCTGGAAGGGCGCGGCGTGCTGCGCGAAGGCCTGAAGGTGGTGGTGGACGGCGTAGGCGAAGGCGTGATCACCAGCGGCACCTTCTCGCCCACCCTCAAGCACTCCATCGCGATCGCGCGAGTGCCGGCCGGCACCGGCGACAAGGCGCTGGTGGACCTGCGCGGCACCCTGACCGAGGTGCGCGTGGTCAAGATGCCCTTTGTGCGCAACGGCAAGAAAGTTTTCGCCTGAGCCGATTGGCCTGGCAGGCCGCGCGACGCGGCCGGGAATATCGTTAAGACCTGGATTTGACTGGAGACACTCATGAGCAACATCCCCGCCGAACTCAAATACGTTGAAAGCCACGAATGGCTGCGCCTGGAAGCCGACGGCTCCGTGACCGTGGGCATTACCGAGCACGCGCAAGAACTGCTGGGCGACATCGTGTTCGTCGAACTGCCGAAAGTGGGCGCCAAGCTGGCCAAGGAAGAGCAGGCCGGCGTGGTGGAATCGGTGAAGGCCGCTTCCGACATCTACTGTCCGATCGCCGGCGAAGTGCTGGCCGTCAACGAGGAGCTGGAGGCCGCGCCGGACCTGGCCAATAGCGAGCCTTACGGCGCCGGCTGGTTCTTCAAGATCAAGCCGGTCGATCCGGCGGACCTGGACGCCCTGATGGACGCCGCCGCCTACGCCAAGGAAATTGGCGCCTGATGGTGAAAACCGCCTCGCAGCCCTAATCGGCGGCGAGGCGTTTTTTTCGCCCGGATATCCAGCAACACCCGATTGGCCGCGCAAGCCGCGGCGCGGACGGCAAGCATAGAAGGTCCCGTACTCATGTCTCTCTCCGAACTGTTCAACCGCAAAGAATTCCTCTCCCGCCACATCGGCCCGTCCGACGCCGAGCGCGAGCAAATGCTGGCCGCCGTCGGCGTGGCCTCCATCGACGAACTGGTGGCGCAGACGCTGCCGGCCGACATCCGTCTGAACCGCGAGCTGGAGCTGCCGGACCCGATGCCGGAAGCCGAGGCGCTGGCCGCGCTGAAGGCCGTCGCCGCCAAGAACGTGGTCAACAAATCCTTCATCGGCCAGGGCTACTACCCGGTGCTGACCCCGACGGTGATTCTGCGCAATCTGCTGGAAAACCCGGGCTGGTACACCGCTTACACCCCGTATCAGGCCGAGATCGCCCAGGGCCGTCTCGAAGCCTTGCTGAACTTCCAGCAGATGGTGATCGATCTGACCGGCCTGGAGCTGGCCAACGCCTCCCTGCTGGACGAGGCCACCGCCGCCGCCGAGGCGATGGCGATGGCGCGCCGGGTGTCCAAGGCCAAGTCCGGCCAGTTCTTCGTCGACAGCCGCGTGCTGCCGCAAACCCTGGACGTGATGCGCACCCGCGCCAAGTACTTCGGCTTCGAGCTGGTGCTGGGCCACCCGGAAGAAGCGGGCAAGGGCGAATACTTCGGCGCCTTGTTCCAGTATCCGGGCGAAGCCGGCGATCTGATCGACCTGACCCCGCACATCGCCGCGGTCAAGGCCAAGGGCGCGGTGGCGGTGGTGGCCGCCGACATCATGGCGCTGGTGGCTTTGAAGTCGCCGGGCGAGATGGGCGCGGACGTGGCCATCGGCAACACCCAGCGTTTCGGCGTGCCTATGGGCTTCGGCGGCCCGCACGCCGCCTACTTCGCGTTCAAGGACGAGATGAAGCGTTCGGCGCCGGGCCGCATCATCGGCGTGTCGGTCGACGCCAAGGGCAAGACCGCGCTGCGCATGGCGCTGCAGACCCGCGAGCAGCACATCCGCCGCGAAAAGGCCAACTCCAATATCTGCACCAGCCAGGTGCTGCTGGCCAATATCGCCGGCATGTACGCGGTCTACCACGGCCCGGAAGGCGTCAAGCGCATCGCCGCCCGCATCCACCGGCTGGCCGCCATTTTCGCGTACGCGGTCAAGGCCGCCGGCGGCAAGCTGGTGTTCGACCGCTTCTTCGACACGGTGCAAGTTGACGCGCCCAAGGCCGACGCGGTGTATCAGGCGGCGCTGGCCGCCGGCTACAATCTGCGCCGCGCCGGCGGCAATGTGCTGGGCGTGGCCTTCCACGAGGCGGCCAGCGAGGCCGATCTGGAGCGCCTGATCGAAATCTTCACCGGCAAGAGCGCCGACATCGCCGCGCTGGACGCCGCGGCCGCCGACGCGATCCCGGCCGGCTTGAAGCGCGAATCCGCCTTCATGAGCCACCCGGTGTTCAACACCCACCATAGCGAGCACGAGATGCTGCGCTATATGAAAAAGCTGGAAAGCCGCGACCTGGCGATGAATCATTCGATGATCTCGCTGGGCAGCTGCACGATGAAGTTGAACGCCACCAGCGAAATGATCCCGATCACCTGGCCGGAATTCGCCAATATGCATCCGTTCGCGCCGCGCGAACAGACGGTGGGCTATCTGGAAATGATCGCCGGCCTGGAAACCCAGCTGCGCGCGATCACCGGCTTCGACATCATTTCGATGCAGCCCAACTCCGGCGCCCAGGGCGAATACGCCGGCCTGCTGGCGATCAGCCGCTACCACGAGTCGCGCGGCGACGGTCAGCGCAATATCTGCCTGATTCCGCGCTCCGCCCACGGCACCAACCCGGCCACCGCGCAGATGATGAATATGCAGGTGGTGGTGGTGGACTGCGACGAGGCAGGCAACGTCGACGTCGCCGATCTGAAGGCCAAGGCCGAGCAGCATTCGGCGCAGCTGGCGGCGCTGATGATCACCTATCCGTCCACCCACGGCGTGTTCGAGCAGCCTATCCGCGAAATCTGCGCGATCATCCATCAGCACGGCGGTCAGGTGTATATGGACGGCGCCAACCTCAACGCCCAGGTGGGCTTGTGCCGTCCGGCCGACATCGGCGCCGACGTGTCGCACATGAACCTGCACAAGACCTTCTGCATCCCGCACGGCGGCGGCGGCCCGGGCATGGGGCCGATCGGCCTGAAAGCGCATCTGGCGCCGTTCATCGCCAACCACGTGGTGGCTTCGGTGCCCACCGCCCAGCCGGGGCAGACCGCGGTGTCGGCGGCGCCGTTCGGCTCCGCCTCCATCCTGCCCATTTCCTATATGTACATCGCGATGATGGGCGCGGAAGGCATGAAGCAGGCCACCGAGAACGCGCTGCTGTCCGCCAACTACGTGGCGACGCGGCTGGCCGAGCACTTCCCGGTGTTGTACACCGGCGCCAACGGCCGGGTGGCCCACGAATGCATCATCGACCTGCGCCCGCTCAAGGCCGCCAGCGGCGTGACCGAGGTGGACGTGGCCAAGCGCTTGATGGATTACGGCTTCCACGCGCCGACCATGAGCTTCCCGGTGCCGGGCACGCTGATGATCGAGCCGACCGAATCCGAGCCCAAGGCCGAGCTGGACCGCTTCATCGCGGCGATGGCGGCCATCCGCCAGGAGATCGACCAAGTGCAGAGCGGCGTGTGGCCGGTGGACAACAATCCCTTGTGCAACGCGCCGCACAGCAAGGCGGACATCGCCGGCGATTGGCAGCGCCCGTACAGCCGCGAAACCGGCCTGTTCCCCTTGCCCTATGTGCTGGAGAACAAGTTCTGGCCCAGCGTCAACCGCATCGACGACGTCTACGGCGACCGCAATCTGGTGTGCAGCTGCCCGTCCACCGACAGCTACGCCTGAGCGCGCGGACCCGCGCCAAGCAACCCCGGCCAAGGCCGGGGTTTTTTTACGCCCATGGCTGACGATCGGGCACTGGAGTTGAGCGGATATACGGCTATCATATTTAATGAAGAATATGACGGCAGTCTGGCTGCCGTTGGTCCGCGAACCCTATTCATAGGAGGCTGCGTTGGCGTTGAACGCGCAGGCTGCGATGGCCGCACCGGATTTTCAGCTGCTGTTCGAACGGGCGCCCGGCCTGTATCTGGTGCTGGACGCCGATTTCAACGTCATCGCCGCCAGCGACGTCTATCTGCAGACCACGCTGACCCGGCGCGAATCGATCCTGGGCCGTAATCTGTTCGATATCTTTCCGGTCAATCCCGACGAGCCGGAAGGCGAGGGCTCGCGCAATCTGCGCATCTCTTTGCAGCGCGTGCTGGCCACTGGGGTCGAGGACAGCATGGCGATGCAGAAATACGACATCCCCAGGCCGGACGGCAGTTTCGAAGAGCGCTATTGGAGTCCGACCAACTGGCCGGTGAAGCGCGCGGACGGCAGCGTGGGCTGCATCATCCACAGCGTGCAGGACGTCAGCGAGTTCGTGCGTCTGCGGGGCAAGAGCGCGCAGCAGGCCGTGTCCGAGGAGGGCGCGCGGAACAGTGCGGCGGCGCTGGAGGCCGAGATTGTGAACCAGCACGCGCAGATCGCTCGCGCCAACACCGATCTGAAGGAGTCCAACAGCGAGCTGGCGCGTCTGAATCAGCAGATGCGCGAGCTGGACCAGATGAAAACCCGTTTCTTCGCCAATGTCAGCCATGAGTTGCGCACGCCGCTGACCCTGATCCTGGGGCAGGTCGAACGCTTTCTGTCCGGGCAGGTCGAGCCGGGGGAGAGCCCCAATCTATTGCTGATCCAGCGACAGGCGCGGATGTTGCTGCAGCAGGTCAACGATTTGCTGGACGTGGCCAAGCTGGACGCCGGGGAGCTGAAGCTGCGTTATGTGCAGCTGGACCTGGCCGAACTGGTGCGCCACGTAGCTTCTTACTTCGGCTCTCTGGCCAGCGACCGGCGCATCGATTACCAAGTGGCGGCGCCGAAAACGGCGTCGGCGCAGGTGGACGCGATCAAGTTGCAGCGGGTCTTGCTGAATCTGCTGTCCAACGCCTTCAAGTTTACCCCGGACGGCGGCCACATCCAGATCGCGCTGGAGCTGCGGGGGGCGCAAGCCGGCATCCGGGTGCAGGACAACGGGCCGGGCGTGCCGGCCGAGATGCGCGACAAGGTTTTCGAGCGCTTCGTGCAAGTGGAGGACGGCGATTACGGCCGACACGGCGGCACCGGGCTTGGCCTGGCCATCGTCAAGGAGTTCATCGAGCTGCACCATGGCGAGGTGCGCTTGTCCGCCGCCGAGGGCGGCGGCGCCTTGTTCCGTCTCAGCCTGCCCTTGCGGGCGCCGGCGGGAACGCCGATAGAGTCGGAAGACCTGCGCCTGGACGATTTGCTGGCCGGCGGCGCCGTGCCCGCGCCCGCGTCGCAGCAGGGCGAGGCCGGAGGCTTGCCGGACATGGGCGCGCAAGCGCTGGTTCTGCTGGTGGAGGACAACACGGATATGAGCGCCTTCATCGCCGGAGCCTTGGGCAGGCATTACCGGGTGATGACGGCGCCGGAAGGCGGCCGCGGCCTGCAGCTGGCGCAGAGCGAGCAGCCTGACCTGATCATCAGCGACCTGATGATGCCGGGGATGGGCGGAGAAGCGTTTGTGTCCGCGCTGCGCGGCAACCGCCAGACCGAGGACATTCCTGTAGTGATGCTGTCGGCGCGCGCCGACGATTCGCTGCGGCTGCGCATGCTGCAGAACAGCGTGCAGGAGTTCCTGTTCAAGCCGTTTTCGGTGGCGGAGCTGCTGGCGCGGGTGGGCCGCTTGATCGGAGAGCGCCGCCGCTCGGCGCTGCGCTTGACGCAGGCGCTGTACGCGGCGGAGCAAATCGCCTGGGAGCTGGACCTGAACGACGGGGTGTTGCACGAAGAGGGGCCGGTGGGGCGAATTTTCGGGCGGGCCGACGATTACCGCCACGACAGCCTGGACGCCTTGCTGGGGCAAATCCATCCCGAGGACCTGGACGAACTGCGCCGGCGCTGGCAGGGCCTGCCGGCCGTGGCCGGCGAAAGCCTGCACGAATGTCAGTTCCGGATCTCCATGCCTGGCGAGGATCCTGTGTGGATGCAGGTGAGCGCCAGCCTGTGGCGGGACGAGACGGGACGGCCGCGGCGGGCGATGGGTTTTGCCCGCGACGTGTCCACGCTGAAGCGTTCTCAGCTCAATATCGAGTTTCTCGCCAAGCACGACAGTCTGACCCAGCTGCCCAACCGGGTGCAGCTGAATGAGCGGCTGCAATGGAGCTTGGGGCAGCATCAGCGCTCGGGCCAGCGCCTGTATTTGCTGTTGGTGGATCTGGACGACTTTCGTTTCATCAACGACAACCTGGGGCATGAGGTGGGGGACCGCCTGCTGCGCATCGTGGCCGAACGGCTGCGCGCCTGCGCGAGCGGCCGCGATAGCCTGTTCCGCATCGGCGGCGACGAATTCGTCGCCTTGGCCGAGAACGCCGCCGACGGCGCGGCCGACAGCCTGGCCGAGCAAGTGCTGGCGG
Organism: Chromobacterium alkanivorans; assembly: GCF_016937655.1. GTDB lineage: Bacteria > Pseudomonadota > Gammaproteobacteria > Burkholderiales > Chromobacteriaceae > Chromobacterium > Chromobacterium alkanivorans. The sequence continues at coordinate 152,888 of NZ_JAFHKL010000010.1, forward strand.
CGCTGGCGGCGCCGTATCAGGACGGGGAGCACCGTTATTTCCTGTCCGCCAGCATAGGCATCAGTTGCTATCCCGGCGACGCCGACACGCCGGAAGGGCTGATGCGCGACGCGGACATGGCGATGTACCGCGCCAAGTACGCGGGCAAGAACGGCTACTGCTTCTTCTCCGAGGACATGGCCGACGGCGTGCGCCAGCGCCTGCAAGTGGAGACCGGCTTGCGTCAGGCCTTGCAGCGACGGGAACTGCGGCTGGAGTACCAGCCGCAGATGACGCTGCGCAGCCAGGACATGCTGGGGATGGAGGCGCTGTTGCGCTGGGAGCTGGACGGGCGCAAGCAGTCGCCGGCGGAGTTTATCGCCATCGCCGAAAAAACCGGCCTGATCATCGATATCGACGAGTATGTGTTTCGCAATGTCTGCAGCCAGGTGATGGCCTGGAGAGGACAGGGCCTGCCGCCCTGGCGCGTCAGCGTCAATCTGTCGGCGCGCTTCTTCGGCCTGCCGGACGCCGTCGCGCGCTTGCGAGCGATCGCCGAGGAAAGCGGGGCGCCGCCGGATCAGCTGTGCCTGGAAATCACCGAGGGCACGCTGATGGACGCGGACAGCGCGATGAAGGCCTTGCCGACGCTCAAACGCATGGGCTTCCATATCAGCGTCGACGATTTCGGCACCGGCTTTTCCTCGCTGTCCTACCTCAAGCGGCTGCCCATCGATGAATTGAAGATAGACCGCAGCTTCATCATGCGGCTGGACAGCGACGAGCGCGACCTGGCGATGGTGGCGGCCATCGTGTCCATGGCGGAGAGCCTGGGCCTGCAAGTGCTGGCCGAGGGCGTGGAGACCGAATCCCAGCACGCCTTGCTGCTGGCGCGCGGCTGCCACAGCGCCCAGGGCTATCTGTATTCGCGCTCCTTGCCGCCCGAGGAGCTGGTGTCCTGGTGGCGCGGCCGTTTCGAATGACTCACGGCGAAGGCGGGTTGATGCCCGGCGGCACCTCGCCGGGCAGCCAGCGCCGGTACAGCGCGGCGAAACTGCCGTCGCGCTTCATCTCGTCCAGCGCCTGTTGCCAAGCCTTGATCACCGCGTCCGGCGTCTGACGGGAAAAGGTGATGTAGCCGTAAGTGTGGGAGAAGGTCAGCGCCTTGCGCACCTGGGACGGGTCGAAGCCCTGCTGCCGCAGCTGGTGGGGCAGGGTGGTGTTTTCGCTGACGATGACGTCGGCGCGCTTGCGCATCAACATGTTCAGCAACTGGTCCGGCGTGGCCACGGTGGCCAGGTTGGAGAAGTTCTGCGCGCTCAGCAGCTGCTGCAGATACCAGTCGCGCACCACCATGATCTGCGGCAGTTTGCGGGCGTCGTCCAGCGTCTGCAGCTTGATCGGGCTGTCGCGCCGCACGAACAGGCAGCCCAGGGTTTCGGTGACCGGGCCCACCCACTTGAACATGCGCTCCCGTTCCGGGGTGCGGTTGGTGTTGAACAGCACGGTGTTCGGCTGCTGTTGCGCCTGGCGGTAACCGCGCGCCCAGGGCACCACCGCAATGGGGTCGCGGTTGCCGACGCGGCGCTGAATGCCTTGCACCACTTCCACCACCAGGCCGGCGGCCTTGCCGTCTTGCTCGAAAGTCAGCGGCGGGTCATCCTCGGTCAGGATGTCCAGCGCGGGGCCCGGCGCGGCCCGCGCTTGCGCGACGGCGAGGCAGGTCAAAAACAGGGCAAGCAGGCAGTGGCGGCGTGTCATGTCGATGGCGCTTTGTATTCTGGCTGTCCGCTTTGACTGTAGCGGCAATTTGCGCCGGGCTCAAATTCCGTCCTTGCCCGCGGCGCGAATATGAATATGCATAATCGATGGTTTGTTTTTTCCGCTTATTCGCTTAACCTTCGTTTCTGATACCGAAGATGCCATGCAGTTTGATAAGGAAATGCCGATGAACAAGCAATTGACGTTGTTGGCCTTGGCCCTGGCGCCGACCCTGGCGTTGGCCGCTCGCCCTTTGACGGTGTGCACCGACGCCAATCCGGAAGGTTTTGACGTGGTACAGTACAACTCCCTGGTCACCACCAACGCGTCGGCGGACGTGCTGATGAACCGCCTGGTCGAATACGATCCGGCCGCCCGCAAAGTGGTGCCCGGCCTGGCCGCCAGCTGGCAGATCGGCGACGACGGCCTCAGTTACACCTTCAAGCTGCGCCCCAATGTGGCGTTTCACGCCACCGATTACTTCAAGCCTGGCCGCAAGCTGATGGCGGACGACGTGGTGTTCACCTTCGAGCGCATGCTCAATCCGGCGCATCCTTGGCACAAGAGCGCGCCCAACGGCTATCCGCACGCGCAATCGATGCAGTTTCCCAAGCTGATCAAGGCGGTGCAGAAGGTCGACGCCAATACCGTGCGCTTCGAGCTCAACTATCCGGAAGCCACCTTCCTGTCCAGCCTGACCATGGGTTTCGCCTCCATCTATTCGGCCGAGTACGCGGGGCAGTTGCTGGCGGCCGGCCGCCAGGCGGACTTGAACGCCAAGCCCATAGGCACCGGTCCCTTCGTTTTCCGCAGCTTCCAGAAGGACGCGGTGGTGCGCTATGCGCCCAACCCCGGCTATTGGGGCGCCAAACCCAAGATAGGCGCGCTGATCTACGCGATCACCCCGGATTCGGCGGTGCGCGCGCAAAAACTGAAGGCCGGGGAGTGTCAGCTGGCCTTGTCGCCCAAGCCGCAGGACGTGTTGGCGGCCAAGGCCGATCCCAAGCTGCGGGTTTTGCAGACGCCGGCCTTCATGACCGCCTTCGTCGCCTTCAACAGCCAGAAAAAGCCGCTGAACAATCCCCTTGTGCGGCAGGCGCTCAACCTGGCTTTCGACAAGAACAGCTATCTGAAGACGGTGTTCGACAATACCGCCATCGCGGCGGACCTGCCTTATCCGCCGAACACCTGGAGCTACAACAAGGGGGCGAAGCCCTATCCTTACGATCCGGCGCGCGCCAAGAAGCTGCTGGCTCAGGCCGGCTATCCGGACGGTTTCGAAACCACGGTGTGGGTGCGGCCCAGCGGCAGTACGCTGAACCCCAATCCCAAAGCCGGCGCGGAGCTGCTGCAGTCAGACCTGGCCAAGATAGGCGTCAAGGTGCAGATCAAGGTGATTGAGTGGGGCGAGCTGATCAAGCGCGCCAAGGCCGGCGAACATGAGCTATTGTTCATGGGCTGGGCCGGCGACAACGGCGACCCGGACAATTTCCTGACCCCGCAGTTTTCCTGCTCCGCGGTGCAGTCCGGCACCAATTTCGCGCGTTTTTGCGACGCGAAGCTGGACAAGCTGATCGGCGACGGCAAGAAGAGCAGCGATTTCGCGCAGCGCGCCAAGCTGTATCTGGCGGCGCAGAAGTTGATTCAGGAACAGGCGCTGTGGCTGCCCTTGGCGCACCCCACCGCTTACGCCTTGGCGAGCAAGGATTTGAGCGCTTACGCGGTCAGCCCGTTCGGGCGGGTGGACTTTGGACGCGCGCAGTTGAATTGAACCCGGCGGCCCGGCCGCTTGCGGCCGGGCCGTCAGTTTTTGTCAGCCTCGGACGAGAAATGCCGGGTAATGTTCGAATGCGAACTTGGCCGTGCATATTTTCCCGTCCGGAGTAATTCAACCGCGTATTTTTGTTGAAATGTTGTTTTAGCGTATTTATTTTTTCGATTAGAAACCGGCTGCTTCCTAAGGGCGAGATTGCTTGAGTGCTTGCTTGTTATCTTGAGACTGGCCGCCAAGCGCGGAAGAGCGGTGGATAGAATGCGGAAACATCAAGGAGCGCTGTCGGCCATCGTCGTCGCGCTGGCCGGATTCTGCCAACATCGGCGGTGATCTTGCCGCTATTTTCCGACGTTGCGCGGACGCCACGCCGGGCGCGCGAGCTGGATTCCGGCGGCTGAAAAGACAGTAGGCCGCGCAAAATGTTCCAAACCATCAGAACTACGCAATTTAATAATAATTATTTTAATTTTTGCGACCTCTTTTTAAGTATTAATGGGAAGTAATCTTAAAAAGAACAGCATTTTTCCGCATGTCCCTAGTTGAAACTACTCACTGGCCTATTTAGCGTGCGCTCACCCTCGCTTATGGCAAAAGTTTCGCGTATCATCAAACCTTGGTTGGGATAAACATGACATAAGAATATAATGCAAACTAGACGAACACAACAAAGTCGTAGGGAGTCCACCATTGGGAAACTGGTGGAAGCGGCCATCGAGTGTCTGCTGGAGTTTGGCTATCACGGCACCAGCGTGCAGTTGATCTGCAGCCGGGCCGGCGTCTCCCAGGGGGCCTTATTCCGCCATTTCGCCACCAAGAACGAACTGATGTTGCCGGTGGGCCGCAAGGTGGTCGACGATATTTTCGAAGCCGGCCTCAAGCTGGCGGCGGAAATGCCCAGCACGATGCCGGAAGAGGAGCGGATCGTCGCGCTGATGAAGGCCCTGGTGCTGTCGCCGCGCCACATCGTGCTGATGGAGTTGCTGATGGCGGCGCGCACCACCGCGGATCTGAGGGAGATCTTCCTGGCCAGTTCCAGCAACTATTTCCGCGACCGCTTCGTCGCGCTGATGGCGTCGCTGTTCCCGCGTTACGCGATCTCCACCGGCTTCTTCGCCACCTTGCTGACCATGATGACCACCTTCCACGGCATGGCCTTGTACCGGATGCTGAACGAGCATCCCGAAGGCGACAAAATGCGGGAACAGTGGTTGCAAACCGCCTTGCGCAGCGAGCTGGAGCGCATTCGCGCCGAAGGCGCCGACAGCCGCAACCCCTTGTACCAGCTGCCGTTCTAAAGCGCCCGTCAAAGCCCGCAGGCTAGGGCGGGACAAGGCGAGAGCGGCTGAAGATTGCGCCGCGCGCGCTGCGCGAGCATTTCGACGCCGCGCTCGCCATGCCGCGTTTCACGACGCGGGCCAGACCGTGAACAGGCTCCAAGAGCCGCTGACAAAACCTCGCAGCGAAGCTGAGCCAGGGCGCGCCGACGCAGGCAGTACCCGTAAGGATCAAGGGGCTTAGCGGGTCTAGGCCGTTCCGCCGCCGGCGGGGGGGAACTGCAGCTTGACGCTGAGGCCGCCCCCGGCGTTGCGGCTCAGCTCCACCGTCGCCCCGTGCCGGTGGGCGATTTCCCTGACGATGGCGAGCCCAAGGCCGCTGCCGCTGCTGGCGGCGCCGGCGACGCGGTAAAAACGCAGCCATACCTTGTCTTGTTCCGCCTCCGGGATGCCGGGGCCGTTGTCGTCGACGCGCAGCCACGGCGCCGGCAACGCGCCGGCCGCGATGGTGACGCGAGCGCCGTTCTCCTTTGGATGGTAGCGGATGGCGTTGTCCAGCAGATTGCCCAGCAATTCGCGCAGCAGGCCGGCGTTGCCGCGTATCCATACCGTTTCCTCTCCCTCGTAGCCCAGATCCGCGCCTTGGCCATGGGCCCAGGGCGCTTGCTCCAGCGCCCATTCCCTGACCCAGGCGGCCAGGTCCATGTCGTCCAGCTCGATGGCCTGGCCGTTGTCCGGCTCCACTCTAGCCAGTTGCAACAGCTGGTGCACGCCGTGGCTGGCGCTGTCCAGCGAGGCGAGCAGCTTGTCCAGTTGCTGGCGCAGCGAGGGCTCCGGCGCCTGGCGTCGCGCCAGTTCCGCCTGCGTCCGCATCACCGCCAGCGGCGTTTTCAATTGATGAGCGGCATCGTCGATGAAGCGGCGGCGCGCGGCCTGCAATTTATGCCAGCGCACGCCTTGTTGATTCAGCGCCTCCACCAAGGGGGTCAGCTCGGTGGGCAGCTCGCGGCTGGGCAGGGGGCTGAGATCGGTTTCCTTGCGCGCCACCACATTGCGCGACAGGCGGCGCAAGGGACGCAGGCTATGGCCGACCGCCAGCAGCACGATGGCGAGCATGATGACGCCGAGCAGCGCTTCCTGCGCCAGGGAGCCGACGAGCAGGGTGCGCGCCAGTTGCTCTCGCGACTCCGGCGTTTCCGCCACCTGTATCCACACGTCCTGGCTGCGCAGTGTGCTCATGTCGCGCACCGATAGCCGCAGGGTCAGCAAGCGCAGCGTTTCGCCGTGATAGGGGATGTCCATGTAATCGGGCTGGTAGCGGATGGCCTCGCGCCGGCGCGGCGGCGGCAGCGGCAAATCGTCGTAGCCGGTGAGCAGCGCGCCGTCCGCGCGGCTGACGCGATAGAACACCTTGCCGGAAGCGTTGGACTCGAACATCTGCAGGGCGAAATAGGGAATGTCCACGCTGACGGCGCCGTCATGGGCGGCGACGCCGTCGGCGATGGCGCGGCCAGAGCTGAGCAGCATGCGGTCGAAGGCGGTGTTGGCCGCCTGCAGGGCGCGGTCGTAAGTCATCCAGCCGTCCAGCGCCAGCATCAGCAGCAGCGGAACGGACAGGCCCAGCAGCAATTGCTTGCGCAAGCTGGCGGGTTTGAAACGGGAGAGGGCGGTTCGCATTTACGGAGAGGTCAGCAGATAGCCCAGCCCGCGCAAGGTGACGATGGAAACCGGTTGGCCGGCCAGCTTCTTGCGCAAGCGGTGCACATAGATTTCGATGGCTTCGGCGCTGCCGGTTTCGTCCAGGCCGAAAATTTTTTCCGACAACTGGTTCTTGCCGATGGCCTTGCCGCCTTGCAGCATCAGCACTTCCAGCACCGCGTGCTCGCGCGGGGTCAGGTGCAGCGCGTCGCCGTTCAGTTGAAACTGGCGTCCGACGCTGTCGTAGCTGAGCGGCCCGAGCTGCAGCAGCGGACTTTCGCGGCCGTGGCTGCGGCGGATCAGCGCGCGCACCCGCGCCTCCAGCTCGTTGAGGTCGAAGGGCTTGGCCAGATAGTCGTCGGCGCCCAGATCCAGGCCGCGCACCCGTTCTTCCACCGAGCCGTGCGCGGTCAGGATCAGCACCGGCAGCGTTTGCTTGCGGCCGCGCAGCCGGCGCAGCACCTCCCAGCCGTTGAGCTTGGGCAGGTCCAGATCCAGGATGGCCAGCGCGTAGTCCTGGGTGCGCAGCACATGGTCGGCGTCGCTGCCGTTGAGCATGCAGTCCACGGCGAAGCCGGCCTGGCGCAAGGCCTGGGCCAGCGATTCGGACAAGGCCGGATTGTCTTCCACCAAGAGCAGGCGCATGGTTGAGTCACTGAAAGCGGATTGAAAGCTTTACTCTAATATCATGGCTGGGCAAGCGAAGCCAATAGAGCCGCGCGATTCGAAAGATGTCGCCAACATCTTCATCTACCTAGGAGCAACACCATGAATAGAGTCAGAAGCCTGTCCGCGCTGTGCTGTGCGCTGGGTTCCGCCGCCGTCTGGGCCGCATTGCCCGCCGGCTATCCCGCCAGTTACCAGAACCTGGTGGACGCCGCCGTCAAGGAAGGCAAGGTGGTGGTTTATTCGGCCACCGACAGCGCCGCGGCGCGGCCCTTGATCAAGGACTTCCAGGCCTTGTATCCCGGCGTCAAAGTGGAATACCACGATATGAACAGCACCGAGATCTACAACCGCTTCATCAGCGAGAACGCGGCCAACAGCGCCAGCGCCGACGTGGTGTGGAGTTCGGCGATGGATCTGCAGGTGAAGTTCGTCAATGACGGCTACGCAGCCAGCTACGCTTCGCCGGAGGCGGCCAATCTGCCGTCCTGGGCGCATTATCAGCAGCAGGCCTACGGCACCACCTACGAGCCGGTGGCCATCGTCTACAACAAGCGCTTGCTGAAGCCGGAAGAAATCCCGCAGACCCGCGCCGACCTGGTGCGCATCCTCAAGGCGAACCCGGCCCGCTTCAAAGGCAAGGTCACCACCTACGATGTGGAGAAGTCCGGCGTCGGTTTCAACTTCCTGACCCAGGACGTGCGTCACAACGCCAACGGCGCCTGGGAACTGGCGCGTACGCTGGGCGCCAGCGGCGTCAAGCTGCAAACGTCCACCGGGGCGATGATGGAGCGGATCTCCTCGGGCGAGAACCTGATCGGCTACAACATCCTCGGCTCCTACGCTTACGCCAAGGCGAAGAAGGACCCGGCCATCGGCTACGTCTATCCCAAGGACTACACCCAGGTGGTCAGCCGGCTGGCCATTATCTCCAAGAAGGCGCGCAATCCCAGCGCGGCGCGACTGTGGCTGGACTATCTATTGTCCAAGCGCGGCCAGACCGTGCTGGCCAACCAGTCGGATCTGTTCTCGCTGCGCAGCGATGTGAGCGGCGCGACTTCCATTGCCGCCTTGAACCAGCAATTGGGCGGCAGCGCCAAGCCCATTCAGGTGGGCACCGGCCTGCTGGTCTATCTGGACCAGGCCAAGCGACTGGACTTCATGCGCAGCTGGCAGCAGGCGCTGAAGAAGTAGCGACTCCCTCCGGCCGCCGCGGCCGGCGTTTCCGATGACTCAATCAGCCGTCCGCCGCGCGCGGACGGCGCAGAGGCCTGCGCGCAGGCCTGGGAGCAAGCATGAATTCCTCCATTAATCCGACAGCCCCCGCCGCGGCCGCCGGCGCCGCCGCGCACGGCGGACGGCTGGGTTGGAGCGCCGCCGGCCGCTGGCTGGTCTTGGGCGCGCTGGCCCTGCTGGTGCTGGCCCCGCTATCGCTGGTGATCTACCAAAGCCTGCTGGATCAGCCTTTCTTCATGGCGGACAAGAGCATGGGGCTGGCCGCTTACCGCTTTGTGTTCGCCGACCCCGATTTCTGGTCCGCGCTCGGCAACTCGCTGGTGATCGCCGCCGGCATGGCCTTGATCGCCATCCCGCTGGGCGGCGTGCTGGCGTTTGTGATGGCGCGCACCGATTTGCCCGGCCGGCGCTGGCTGGAGCCCTTGCTGCTGACGCCGGTGTTCGTGTCGCCGATGGTGCTGGCTTTCGGCTATGTGGTGGCGGCCGGTCCGGTGGGCTTTTACTCCTTGTGGTTCAAGCAGTGGTTCGGCGTGGAAGAGGTGCCTTGGAATATTTATTCCCTGCTCAGCATCGCGGTGGTGGCGGGCCTGACCCATGTGCCGCATGTCTATCTGTACGCGTCGGCGGCGCTGCGCAATCTGGGTTCGGACGTTGAGGAGGCGGCGCGGGTGGCCGGCGCCAGCCCCTTCCGCGTGGCGCGCGACGTCAGCTTGCCCATGGTGATGCCATCGATGCTGTTCGCCGGCGTGCTGGTGGTGTTCCTCGGTTTCGAGGTGTTCGGTCTGCCGCTGGTGCTGGGCGATCCGGAAGGGCATCTGGTGTTGGCCACCTATCTGTACAAGCTGACCAATAAACTGGGGGTGCCGTCCTATCACCTGATGGCGGCGGTGGCGGTATGTCTGATCGCGATCACCTTTCCGCTGGTCTTGTTGCAGCGCCGGCTGTTGCGCAGCGCCCAGCGTTTCGTCGCGCTCAAGGGCAAGGCCGGCCGCCAGCACCCCTTGTCGCTGGGGCCGTGGCGCTATCTGGCCTTGGCCATCGTGCTGCTGTGGCTGTTCCTCACCGTGGTGGTGCCGATTTCCAGCATCGCGCTGCGTTCCGTGGTCAGCCACTGGGGCGAGGGCGTGTCCTTGCTGGAAACGCTGACGCTGGATCATTACGCGCTGGTGTTCGAGGAGGACAACATCGTCCGCGCCATCGTCAACACCCTGGGCGTCGGCATCATAGGCGGCGCGCTGGCGGTGGGCTTCTACACCCTGGTCGGTTTCGCCGGCCACCGCCGCCACGATTGGGGCGCGCGTCTGCTGGACTATCTGGTGCTGTTGCCGCGCGCCGTGCCGGGCATCCTGGCGGGTCTGGCCTTCCTGTGGGTGTTCCTGTTCGTGCCCGGCTTGCAGGGCGCCAAGAACAGCATGCTGTCGATCTGGCTGGCCTACACCGTGGTCTGGCTGGCCTACGGCATGCGCCTGGTGCAGAGCGCCTTGCTGCAGGTGGGGCCGGAGCTGGAGGAGGCCGCCCGCACCGCGGGGGCCAGCCAGCGGCGGACCAGCCTGGACGTGACGCTGCCCTTGATCCGTTTCGGCCTGCTGTCCAGCTGGCTGCTGATCTTCATGATTTTCGAGCGGGAGTATTCGACCGCGGTGTATTTGCTGTCGCCGGGCACCGAGGTGATCGGTTCCCTGCTGGTGTCCCTGTGGGCCACCGGCGCGGTGGACCAGGTGGCGGCGCTGTCTGTGATCAATATCTTGATGGTGGGCGCCGGCTTGGCGCTGGCCTTGCGTCTGGGAGTAAAACTTCATGACTAAGCTGAGCGTGCGCGATCTGCATCTGAATTACGAGCAGAATCCAATCTTGAAGGGCGTTTCCTTTGATCTGGCCGCCGGCCAGGTCGTATCTCTGCTCGGCGCATCCGGCAGCGGCAAGACCACCTTGCTGCGCGCCATCGCCGGGCTGGAGCAGCCGTCGGCGGGCCAAATCCTGCTGGACGGCCGCCCCTTGTACGACGCGTCCGCCGGCTGCAATCTGGCGGTGGAACAGCGCTCGCTGGGCCTGGTGTTCCAGTCTTACGCCTTGTGGCCGCATCGCACCGTGGCGCAGAACGTCGGCTACGGCTTGAAGCTGCGTCAGACTCCGTCGGCGGAAATCGCCGCGCGGGTGAGGCAGATTCTGGACAAGCTCGGGCTAGGGCATTTGGCCGAGCGCTATCCGCATCAACTGTCCGGCGGCCAGCAGCAGCGCGTGGCCATCGCCCGCGCGCTGGTCTACAACCCGCCGGTGATTCTGCTGGACGAGCCCTTGTCCAATCTGGACGCCAAGCTGCGCGAAGAGGCGCGCGCCTGGCTGCGCGAATTGATCGTGTCGATGAATTTGTCCGCCTTGTGCGTCACTCACGATCAGGGCGAGGCGATGGCGATGTCGGACCAGATTTTGTTGTTGAAGAACGGCCGCATCGAGCAGGCCGGCAGTCCCACCGAGCTGTATTCCGCGCCGGCTTCCCTTTATACCGCGCAATTCATGGGCGCCAACAACACGCTGCAAGCCAAGGTGGCGGCCCGGGACGGCGACAGCGTGACCCTGCAGGGCGAGGGCTGGCAGCTGCGCGCCACCGCGCGGCAGGCATTGCAGGTGGGGCAGCAGGCGGAGGCGGTGATCCGGCTGGAGCGGCTGCGGGTGCAGGACGAGCCCGGCGGCAACAGCCTGCCGGCGCGCCTGATCGCATCGATGTATCTGGGCGACCGCTGGGAATACCTGTTGCAGCACGGCGATCTGCGTTTGCGCGCCTTTGGCCAGCAAGCCAGGTCTAACGGCGAGTGCTGGGCGGAGTTCGGGCTGGAGGACACCTGGGCGTTCGAGGCCGCTTCGGCTTGAGGGTGTTGCGGTAGTCGTTAGGTCGGGGGCAAGCCAAGCTTGCCCTTTTTTTGCGCCCGCATGCAGGGGAAGGCCGGGAGGGCGCATCCTGCAACTTGGGGCGAAGAGCCTATTCTATGTCCGCTGCGCTGTGGCGGGATGGGGCTAGGGCGTTGAGCTCGTCGTCAAGAATGTCCGTGCGTTGTGTGTGCCTCTTCTTCCGCCGCAAAGTTTGGCGGCGCTTTTGCTTATGAGGCTTTGGGTGGGCTAAAGAGTGGGAGCAAGCATTGTTCCACATGGTGTAATGGATGCGAGGGTGCGCCGCTGCAGCTGTATTCGCGTTGATCTTCTTATGTTTTTCCCGAGGCTGTCTCCACTTTGCCGGATGCAGGTGTGTGGGCGGCTGGGGCGCTTTTGAAGCAATGAAAAAGGCCCGCTTGCGCGGGCCTTTTTCTCATTCTGTTCGTGGGTTCTTGCGTCGAACCGACAAATTAGAATGCGTGGATCATGTTCAGGCCGAAAGCCTTCAGATCCTTGTTGGCGTTGTTCACGCCGCCTTTAACGTCGATCTGGCCGTATTGCGCGCCGAAGGTGGTGCGCTTGGAGATCGCGTAGTCAACGCCCAGCACGTACTGGTTGTAGCCGCTGTCGTTCACTTTAGCGCCGCCGATTTCAACCTTGTCGCCGCGGGCGTAGGTGAATTTCGGGGTGAAAGCGCCGATGGTGTAAGCCGCGGTCAGAGCGTATTCGCGGGTCTTGACGTCTTTGGTCAGGTCAACGTTGGTCAGGTCCAGGCCTTTGCTAACCAGATCGTACCAAGTGGAGCCTTTAACTACGTCCAGGCCGCCTTTTTCTTGTTGGTAGCCGAAAGCAACCAGCAGGTTGTTGGCGTTGTAGCCAACTTCCAGGCGATGCTTGTCGTTACGACGGGAGTTAACGCTGTCGATGATGGCGGTGCCTTCGCGCTGGAAGCTGTACTTGCCGAAGAAGCCGCTGTTTTCGTAGCCCAGACCCAGGTTGTAAACTTCGCGGTCGGATTGAACTTTGCCAGTGATTGCGTCAGCAGTGCCAGCTTTGTTCTCTTTGGTGCCGTATTGCAGAGCGGCGCTGAAGCCAGCGATGCTCGGCAGGTCGTAGCGTACGGAGTTCTTCAGGCGGTTGCCGTCACGGGTGAAGATGCCCAGACCCAGTGCGTCGTTGCGGTATTCCCAGCTGTCGACGATGCCCATATCGCTGTCCATGAAGTTGGACACGTTGCCCAGGCGCAGAGTGCCCAGGTCGCTTTGCAGGCCGATGAAGGAGTTGCGGTTGGCGAAAGTGCCGCTGCCGGAACCGGTACGGGTTTGGCCGTCGATGCCAAAGCCGGTTTCAACTTGCCAGATAGCTTTCAGACCGTTGCCCAGGTCTTCCTTGCCTTTGAAGCCGATACGGGAACCCAGGTCGTCGATGTTGGTTTGCTTGGTGGAACCATTGTCAACGTATTCAACGCCGCCTTTGATTTTGCCGTAGATGGTCACGTCAGCGAAAGCTGCAGCCGGCAGAGTAGCTACCAGCAGGGCGATCAGACTCTTTTTCATGGTCAAGTCATCCTTTTATATGGGTTTAGGAATGTGAGCAAATGCTATTGGCTAAGTTGTTTAAATGCAACTTTTCGGTAAACGCTGTGTTGCAAATCAACAACCAATTGTTGCTTTGTATGTGTGGTTTTACATGCGAATGTCTGCATAAGCCAATGAAGCAAATGGGGAAATTATGAAATTCACTCATTGGCGATCACTGTTGTAAAAAAACACTATCAAGCGGAAAGCGTGATGACAGGAGGGTATGCCGGGGTTTGGACGAGAGGAGAGCAGTGTGTGGCGTGAAAAAAAATGAGCCCGCGGAAGGCGGGCTCAAAAATCAACGTGACTTGAAGAGAATTCACGATGCTGCAAGAAGCACATCAAAATGAATTCGTATCTGAATCATAATAGAAAGCATTGGCTATGTAAATAGCTTGAGGTCCGACGTTTTTACGCATCGCTGTGATTTCGTGTGTGAGTGGCAACTCCTTGTTTGTAAAAACATAATTTGATTTGTTTGGTCTGGTTGATGATCAATGTCTCGGCTATTGTCTGTGCTCGCTTCCGCATAGATTGTTTGGTTTGGCGGTTTTAGGTTTCGCTTCTTTTGTTGGTTTCGGTTCCCGGTTAAGGTAGGCGGGTGGCATAGGCGGACGCCGCGCGACTCACTCTATAGAAGGAAGGACTGACGAGATGAAACTGGAAACCCTGGCGGTGCATGCCGGCTATGCGCCGGATCCGACAACCAAGGCGGTGGCGGTGCCTTTGTACCAAACCACCAGCTACGCTTTCGACAGCACCCAGCACGGCGCGGATCTGTTCGATCTCAAGGTGCAGGGCAATATCTACACCCGCATCATGAACCCGACCACCGACGTGTTGGAAAAGCGGGTGGCGGCGCTGGAGGGCGGGATTGGCGCCTTGGCGGTGGCTTCCGGCATGGCGGCGATCGCCTATGCGATACAAACCATCGCCGAGGCCGGCGACAACATCATCGCGACCAGCACCTTGTACGGCGGCACTTATAATCTGTTCGCCCACACCTTGCCGCAACTGGGCATCGAGGTGCGCTTCGTCGACTATCGCCGGCCGGAGCAGATCGCGGAGTTGGTGGACGCGCGCACCAAGGCGGTGTTCTGCGAGTCCATCGGCAATCCGCTGGGCAATGTGGTCGATTTCGCCGCCTTCGCCGAGCAGGCGCATCGTCATGGTCTGCCCCTGATCGTCGACAACACGGTGCCGTCTCCTTATCTATGCCGGCCGTTCGAGCACGGCGCCGATATCGTGGTGCACAGCCTGACCAAGTATCTGGGCGGGCACGGCAACAGCATAGGCGGCGCCATCGTCGACAGCGGCCGCTTTCCCTGGGCGGAGCACGCCGAGCGCTTCGCGCGCTTGAACACGCCGGACGTCAGCTATCACGGCGTCAACTATGTGGAGGCGCTGGGCGCGGCGGCTTATATCGCGCGGGCGCGGGTGGTGCCCTTGCGCAATATGGGCGCGGCGCTGGCGCCGTTCAACGCCTTTCTGATCTTGCAGGGGATTGAAACGCTGGCGCTGCGCATGGACCGCATCTGCGCCAACGCGCTGCAAGTGGCCGCGCATCTGCGGGCTCATCCGGCGGTGGAGTGGGTCGAGTACGCCGGGCTGGAGGATCACCCGGACCACGGGCTGGTGCGGCGTTACTTCGGCGGCAAGGCTTCCGGCGTACTGTCCTTCGGTATCCGCGGCGGCGCGGCCGCCGGCGGGCGTTTCATCGACGCCTTGCAACTGGTGACCCGGCTGGTGAATATCGGCGACGCCAAGTCGCTGGCCTGCCACCCGGCCACCACCACCCATCGCCAGTTGTCGGCCGAAGAGCAATTGCGCGCCGGGGTGCGGCCGGAAATGGTGCGTTTGTCGATAGGCATCGAACACATCGACGACATCCTGGCCGATGTCGACCAGGCGCTGGCGGCTGCCGCGTCTTAAGCCTTTGTGGGAACTTGCTTACGATTGAGAAAGAGGAATGCGCTGAGGATGCATGAGCATTGCGACGCCGTGCTCGCCGTGCCGCGCCTCAGGAGGCGAAGCAGATCGTGAACAGGTTCTCAGCCGCGGCGCAGCACTTGCGGATTCATGCCGTTGGGCAGGTGGTGGTGCCATTTGCCGTCGAGAAAGCTTTGGATTACTTGCTGGACCTTGCCGTGCAGGGTCCAGCCGGCGTCTCGGGCGATGGCGGCCGCGGACAGCGGCTTGCCGTCGGCTTGAGGCGTAGGGGCCAGGTATTCCAGCGGGTGGTTCGCCAGCATAGGGTGGTCGATTTCCTCGCGCGACAACAAGGTCAGCTGATGGTGCAGCGGGTCGCGCGCGATGCGTTGATAGAGCGCGTCGATGATGTCTTCCGGGCCTTCCAGGATTTGCAGGAAGTCGTCGTTCAGCATCAGCAGCACGCTGACGACGCCCTGGCTGCGGTTGTGGTCGCGGAAACGACGGATGCGGTTTTGCATGGTCTCGGCGGAAACCGGGTGTTGGGCTGCGCTGCTGTAGATCAGGCGGATCATGTGCGCTCCTGCCGCGTGGCGAGTGCTCTTGTTTCAGTATAGCGGTTCAGAACCGCGTCAGCTTGAGCCAAGCCAAGGCGCAGGCGAGCGCCACGGCGGCGTGCAGCCAGGCGCGGCGGCGGAACAGTCGGGCGCTCTGCTGCGGCGACAGGGTGGTGATGATCAAGGGCCCGCCTTGGTCGTCGCCCTGCAGCAAGAGGGAGGCGGGCTGTCGCGCCAGCTCCTGCTGCAGGGCGAGGACTTCGCCTTGCGCCGCGGCGCGCGCCAGCGACCACTCTTGCTCGCTGAGCTGGCCGTCTCCGTCCAGGTCGAAGCGGCGCAGCAGGTCTTCCTTGTCGTGTTTCCATTCCGCCAGTTTGGCGCCGATGTCCAGGCGCAAGTCCAGAGCGCTGGCGCGGGGCTCCAGCCGGCGCAGCTGGCCGCGGACATAGATGGCCTCGCCTTCGTCTATCCATTCCTCTATCAGCAGCATGCCGTCCTCGTGCCAGCGGCGCCGGCGGCGGACGGCTACTTGCGCTGCCTCGGGAAGGATGGTGGCTTCCGCGTCGCCGTCCACCAGCAGGAAGCTGTCGTCGCTGCTGACTTCCGGCGGGTTGGTGCGGGTCGCCAGCCGGTTGGAGCGTTGCATGGCCCATGTCAGCCAGTCCTCCCAGTCCAGCTTGCCGCGCTCGTCTATGCGCCAGCAGCGGTACCAGGCGCAGCGCCGGCCGCTTAAGGGGCTGTGGTTGGGCGCGCCCGGATGGCAGCGGGCCTGGCCGCATAATTCGACCTGGCCCAGCGCCGCGCTGGCCAGCCTGGAGGTGGGCGTGTCCGCTATTTGGCGATAATGGCGGTAATTCAGTCGCCAGCCTATCAGTCCGACCGCGGCGGCGATCAGCAGGCCGTGGCGAGCTTCGCCGCCAAGGAGCGATGCGGCGACGGCCAACAAATATAGGGCCAGGCCCAGGCCCGGCAGCAGGGGGGACGGCGCCGGCATGTCAGTGGCGCGCGAACAGCGCTTTCATGTCTACGTCGCGGGTTTCCGCGGCGGCGAAGCGCAGCGGCCGGGCCGGCGGGAAGTGGAACAGGCGGGCCAGCAGCACATCGGGGAACTGTTCGATGCGGGCGTTGTGGAGTTTGACCGCCTCGTTGTACAGTTCGCGGCGATCGGCCAGCGCTTCTTCCAGCTGGCTGATGCGCGCGCTCAGTTGAGAGAATTGCTGATCGGCCTGCAGCGCCGGATAGGCCTCGGCCACCGCGTACAGCTGAGTGATCAGGCCGTGCAAGCGACCTTCCGCGGCGCCTAGGGCTTCCGGGTCGCGCGCGCGGGCGGAGTCGGCCACCGCGCCGCGGGCGGCCATCACTTGGCTCAGGGTTTCCTGTTCGAACTGGGCGTATTGCCGGCACACCTCGACCAGCTTGGGCAGTTCGTCGTGGCGCTGCTTGAGGATGACGTCGATATTGGCCCAGCTTTGCGTCAACTGGTGCTTCAAATTGACCAGCGCGTTGTAAAGCGTGATCAGGTAGAGAAAGACGACGGCGATGACGCCGAGAAAAACGGCGAGCTGCATGATGGGTCTCTCCGGAGGCAGGCGTCGCCGATGCGCGGCGTCCTTGCCGGCATTATCGTGCAAGGCCGTTTTTTTGTCTGCGCCCGGATTCGACCTCGCGCGGGCGGTTTGGAATTTGCAGGGGGAAGCGTGATTCGGATCAACATCATAGGCGCGGGGCGTCTGGGCAAGACCTTGGCGGCGCTGGCGCGGCGTTCCGGCCGCTACCGGGTGCAGGACGTGATGACGCGCGGCGCGGATTCCGCCGCCGCCGCCTGCGCCTTCATCGGCATGGGCCGAGCGGTGACCGAGTGGGCGGATGTGTCCGCCGCCGATCTTTATTTGCTGGCGGTGCCGGACGCGGCGATCGCCGATTGCGCGCAGCGGCTGGCGGCGGCGAGCGTGCCGGCCGGCGCCGTGGTGTTCCACGCCAGCGGCGTCAGCGGCTCCGAATTGTTGCGGCCGGCGGCGGCGCGCGGCGCGCACATCGGCAGCCTGCATCCGGCGTTTTCCTTCGCCGATCCCGCTGTCGCGCTGGAGGGGTTTTCCGACGTGCTGTGCGCGCTGGAGGGCGACGCCGAGGCGTGCGCCGCTTTGCGAGAGTTGGCGCAGGCCATAGGCGGGCGGCCGTTTGAACTGGCCGACGGCGGCAAGCCGGCCTATCACGCGGCCTTGTCGGTGGCGTCCAATTATCTGGTGACGCTGACCGCCATTGCGCGGCACTTGGCCAGGCAGGGCGGCGTGCCGGAAGAATTGATTACGCCCTTGCTGGGCGGCCTGATGCGGCAGACCTTGGAGAACGCGCTGGCCTTGGGGCCGCAAGCGGCCTTGACCGGGCCCATCGCGCGCGGCGACGCGTCGACGGTGGCGCTGCATCTGCAGGCGTTGGACGACGAGGGCTTGCGCGCCGTCTATCAAGCCTTGGGCCGGCAGACGGCGGCGCTGGCCGGCGAGCGCCTGTCCGAGCCGGCGCGCCGGCAAGTGCTGAGCGCGTTGGGGGTCGCGGAGGACTCAGGGCCTGTTCAAAGTCTCGCGGGCTAGGACGAGACAAGGCGAAAACGGCCGAGCAAGCGGAGTGCGCGAGTGCTGCATGAGCGTTTCGAAGCCGGCACTCAGCGCACCATTTCCCTTCCGACGCGCAGCAGGCTTTGAATGGGCTCTCAGGCCGGTAGACCCACCTTGAACACCTGGCGCAGGTAAGCGAGGAAGGTTTCGTCGCTGCACATGGTCTTGCCCGGGCTGTCGGACAGCTTGGCCACCGGTTGGCCGTTGCAGCTGACCAGTTTGAGCACGATTTGCAGCGGCTCCAGCCCCATGTCGTTGGTGAAATGAGTGCCGATGCCGAAGCTGACCTGGATGTGCGGGCTGAAATGGCGGTGCAGGTCCAGCGCGCTGTCCACGCTCAGGCCGTCGCTGAAGGTCAGCATCTTGGTGGCCGGATCGATGCGCAGCTTGCGGTAATGCGCGATCGCCTTTTCACCCCATTGATAGGGGTCGCCGCTGTCGTGACGCAGGCCGTCGAACAGCTTGGCGAAGTAGAGGTCGAAGTCGGCCAGGAAGGCGTCCATGCCCACCACGTCGGTCAGCGCGATGCCGAGGTCGCCGCGGTATTCCTGCACCCAGGATTCCAGCGCCGCCTTCTGGAAATCGCGCAGCCGCACCCCCAGCGCCTGGAAGGCCTGGAAGAACTCATGGGCCATGGTGCCTATCGGGGTGATGCCCAGCTTCCAGGCCAGGTAGACGTTGCTGGTGCCGCGGAAGATGTCCGGCAGCGCGTTGTTCAGGCGCTCCACCACGTGTTGCTGCCATTCCCGGCTGAAACGGCGGCGGGTGCCGAAGTCGGCGATCAGCAAGGGAAAGCGCTGCCGCTCGGCCTCGCCGTCGCGGAAGCGTTCCAGCACGGCGATCTTGGCTTCCAGCCGGCGCAGGCCCTCGGCGCGGACCTCGGCCGAATCCAGGCGGCGGAAATACAGCTCGTTGACGATGGCGAGCACGAAGATTTCAAAGAACATCGCCTGCACCAGCGGGCCCTTGATGCGGATCACCAGCTCCTCATCCTGGCAGGACACGGTGATGAAGCGCCGCTGCAGATGGAACAACTCCAGATAATCGACGAAATCGCTCTTGATGAAGCGCAGCGTGCGCAGGTGGGCCAGCTCTTCCTGAGTGAAGTGCAACTGGCACAGCCAGTCCAGCTGCGCTTCCAATTCCTTCTTCAACTGGGTCAGCGGCATGTCCGGGCGGTTGCGGCACTTGAACTCGTACTCGCCGTGGGAGGCGGGGAATTGGTGCAGCACCACTTGCAGCATGGTGAACTTGTAAAGGTCAGTGTCCAGCAGGGAGTGGATCAGCGGCGGAATCTTGGCCATGGTCGGGCTCAGGCGGCGTGAATGATGAAAATGGCCGGGCGCTTGTGCAGGTCCGGCGCGTCCTTGGGCCAGTCCTTGACCCGGCGGCTGACGATGGTCTGGCTCGGCAGGGTCAGGTCGCAGGCCACCGCCAGCCGGGTGGCCGGGGACAGGGTGTCGCGCAATTGTTGCAGCAGCGCGTTGTTGCGGTACGGCGTTTCAATGAAGACCTGGGTCTCGTTGCGCTGGCGCGAACGCTGCTCCAGCTCCTTGACGGTTTTGGCCTTGTCGGCGGCGTCCACCGGCAGATAGCCGTGAAAGGCGAAACACTGGCCGTTGGCGCCGCTGGCCATCAGCGCCAGCAGGATGGAGGAGGGGCCGATCAAGGGCTCCACCCGCAAGCCGCGCTCGTGCGCCAGCGCCACCAGTTGCGCGCCGGGGTCGGCCACCGCCGGGCAGCCCGCTTCGGAAATCAGGCCCAGGTCGTGGCCGTCCAGCAGCGGCTGCAGCAGGGCGGCGACGTCGGCGGCCGGGGTGTGCTCGTTCAGCGTGCTCATGGCCAGTTCGCGGATGGGCGCGCTGACGCCCAGCGCCTTCAGATGTCTGCGCGCGGTTTTTTCGGCTTCCACCACGAAGCGGGTCAGGTGCAACACCTTGGCGCGCTCGGCTTCGGGCAGCCAGGCGATGGATTCGTCGCCCAAGGGGGCGGGGATCAGAAACAGGGTGCCGCTCATCGCAAAATCTCCACGCCTTCGTTGGCCAGCATCGTAATCAGTTTGAACAGCGGCACGCCGATCAGCGCGTTGGGGTCGTCGGATTCCACGCGTTCCAGCAGCGCGCCGCCAAGGCCCTCGCTCTTGGCGCTGCCGGCGCAGTGCAGCGCGTCCGGCTCGCGTTCCAGATAGTTGCGGATCTGCGCTTCGTTCAGTTCGCGCAGCGTGACGCGGGTGATGCCCACCGCTTCCTGCAGCCGGTCCTCGGCGCTGTTGTACAAGGCCAGCGCCGAGTGGAAGACCACGGTGCGGCCGCTCATCCATTGCAGCATCTTGACGCCGTTTTCAAACGATCCTGGCTTGCCTATCTGTTGTCCGTCAAGCAAAGCCACCTGGTCGGAGCCTATGATCAGCGCTTGCGGGTGTTTGTCCGCCAGCGATTGCGCCTTGGTGCGCGCCAGCCTCACCGCGGTTTCCAGCGCGGTCTCGCCCGGCAGCGGGGTTTCGTCGCACACCGGCGGTTCGGCGTGGAAGGGCAGGCCCAGGCGGGCGATGATTTCTTGGCGGTAGCGGGAAGTGGAGGCCAGTACGATCTGCATGATGTGGACGTCGCTTGTTGCGGAGCCGGGGCGGCCTGACGGCGCGCGCGGAGGGCTCCTTGTTTCTTTTGACAAATCAGGGGAATGGATTGTACCATGCGAGGTTTATGTCTAAACCGATTTTGATCGATCCGCTCAAGTTCGCCCGGGAAGGGCGTTCGCAGGCCGGCAAACTGCCGGTTGGCGAGCTGGATGAGCGTGTGCACAGCGACCTGTCCGACACCTCCGGGGACGTGGAATACGCCCTGGACGGTTTTCGCGACCGGTTGAACCGTTTGTCGCTGCGTCTTCATTTGTCGGCGGAACTCAAAGTGACTTGCCAGCGCTGCATGGAAAGTATGCCTTACAGCCTGGACACCGATTCGGTGGTCACCTTGTTTACCGACCCGGACAAGCTGGAAGAAGCTTGCGAGCAAGACGAAGAGCTGGACGCGATCATCGCCGAACCGGAACTGAACCTGACGGCGCTGATCGAAGACGAAATCATTATGGGCTTGCCGCTATCGCCGAAACACGACGACTGCGGCAGGGAAACTCTCTCGCTCGCCAAGGCTGACAAGCCCAATCCGTTTGCGGTGCTGGCGGCGCTTAAGAGACCCAAGTCCGAGTAAAACCCGGATTCGAACCGAATCTACTTGAATTTCTTAGGAGTCGACCATGGCTGTTCAACAGAACAAAAAGTCCCCGTCCAAGCGCGGCATGCATCGTGCACACGATTTTCTGACCGCCCCGGCATTGGCTGTAGAAGCCACCACCGGCGAAGCGCATCTGCGCCACCACATCAGCCCGAACGGTTTCTACCGCGGCCGCAAAGTTGTGAAGACCAAGGGCGAGTAATCTCCCCGTTTTCCTACTTTCCCCACTGATTAGGCAGCACTATTACCGCACTCGTTGATGACTATCACCGTCGCGGTTGATGCAATGGGCGGTGACGTTGGCCTCAAGGTTACCGTCCCTGCATCGATCCAATTCCTGCAGAACCATCCCGACACCCGTTTGATTCTTGTTGGCGACCAGCCGGCCCTAGAGGCGGAACTGGACGCGCATCAAGGCGTCGCGCGTGAACGCATCCGCATCCAGCACGCCACCCAAGTGGTGGGCATGGATGAGGCGCCTCAGCTCGCCTTGAAGAACAAGAAAGATTCGTCGATGCGGGTGGCCATCAATCTGGTCAAAGAGGGCGAGGCTCAGGCCGCCGTGTCCGCCGGCAACACCGGCGCGCTGATGGCGACCGCGCGTTTCGTGCTCAAGACCATTCCCGGCATCGACCGTCCCGCCATCGCCAAAATGCTGCCCACCGTCAAGGGCTCGTCTTGCGTGCTGGATTTGGGCGCCAACGTCGATTGCACCCCGGAACAACTGTTGCAGTTCGGCATCATGGGGTCCGAACTGGTGGTGTGCCTCAGCGGCAACGCCAGTCCCAGCGTCGGCCTGCTGAACATCGGCTCGGAAGACATCAAGGGCAACGACAACATCAAGAAGACCGCAGAACTGCTGCGCCAGTCCGAACTCAATTTCCACGGCAACGTGGAGGGCGACGACATCTGTAAAGGCACGGTGGATGTGGTAGTCTGCGACGGTTTCACCGGCAACGTGGCTTTGAAGACAGCTGAGGGGCTGGCTCACATGTTCGCCGTGTTCCTGCGCGAAGAGTTTGGCCGCAGTTGGTGGACGCGTTTGTGCGCGTTGGCCGCGCTGCCGGTGCTAAAACTGTTCAAGAAGCGCATCGATCCCCGCCGCTACAACGGCGCCAGCTTGCTGGGGCTGCGCGGCATCGTGGTGAAAAGCCACGGCGGGACCGATGTCACAGGATTCCGTTACGCGCTGGAGCAGGCTTGCGAGGAAGCCGGCTCCGACGTGATTGGTCACATCGCCGACCGGATTGCGCACCAATTAAACAATCTCAAGCAGTCCGAGGCGGAAGCGAACTGACAACCATGGGCTATTCCCGCATTCTAGGCACCGGCAGCTTTCTGCCCGAGCAGGTGCTCACCAATGCGCAGTTGGCCGAACGCGTGGATACCAGCGACGAGTGGATAGTCTCGCGCACCGGCATCCACGCGCGCCATATTGCCGCAGAAGAACACAAAACCAGCGATCTCGCGCTCAAGGCGGCGGAAGCCGCTATCCAGAGCGCGGGCATCGACAAGCGCGAGATCGATCTGATCATCGTCGCCACCACCACGCCCGACATGGTCTTCCCCAGCACCGCCTGTCTGTTGCAGGAAAAGCTGGGCATTCCCGGCTGCGCGGCGTTCGACGTGCAGGCGGTGTGCGCCGGCTTCATGTTCGCGCTGGTGACCGCCAACAACTACATCAAGAGCGGCATGGCCCGCCGCGCCCTGGTGGTGGGCGCGGAAATCATGTCGCGGGTGCTGGACTGGGACGACCGCCGCACCTGCGTGCTGTTCGGCGACGGCGCCGGCGCGGTGATTCTCGGCGACTCCGAAGAGCCGGGCATCCTGCACGCCAAGCTGGCGGCGGACGGACGCTACAAGGACATTCTCAACACCCCGGCCCAGATTTCCGGCGGCAAGATCCAGGGCATGCCCTATCTGCACATGGACGGCCCGGCGGTGTTCAAATTCGCGGTCAAGGCCTTGTCCGACATCGCCGCCAAGACGCTGGCGGAAGCCGGCGTCGACAAGAGCGAAGTGGACTGGCTGGTGCCGCACCAGGCCAATCTGCGCATCATCGAATCCACCGCCAAGCATTTGGGCTTGCCGATGGAACGGGTGATCGTCACATTGCCGCAACAGGGCAATACTTCCGCCGCGTCGATTCCGCTGGCCTTGGACTGCGCGGTGCGCGACGGGCGCATTCGTCCAGGCCAGACCGTATTGCTGGAAGGCATAGGCGGCGGTTTCGCCTGGGGCGCTGTATTGTTGAAGATCTGATCCAAACATTGGCGCGCAAGCCGCCGACGGCTGACCGTGAGGTCACTAGCCTCAGCGATATTTGATCGTTAGGCTTGGCAGACGTCGCCGGTTTGCGTCATTCTTGCGTCGAATTCTCAGGAGTCGACTATGGCGTTTGCATTTCTGTTCCCGGGCCAAGGCTCGCAAAGCTTGAAAATGATGGACGGCTTTGCCGACCTGCCCGTGGTGAAACACACTTTTGACGAAGCATCGGACGCCTTGAGCGTCGACCTGTGGGCGATGCTGCAGGCGGACTCGGCCGACGAGATCAACGCCACCGTCAACACCCAGCCCATCATGCTGGCCGCCGGCTACGCCACTTATCTGGCCTGGCAGGAGTTGAACGGCCGACAGCCGACGCTGGTGGCCGGCCACAGCCTGGGCGAATACACCGCCCTGGTGGCGGCGGCGGCCTTGCCCTTCGCCGAAGCGGTGAAGCTGGTGCGCCTGCGCGCCGAGGCGATGCAGTCCGCGGTGCCGGTCGGCGTCGGCGCGATGGCCGCCATCCTGAACCTGTCCGACGAGGACATCCGCGCCGCCTGCGCGGAAGCGGCTCAGGGCGAAGTGGTGGAAGCGGTCAACTTCAATTCGCCTGGCCAGGTGGTGATCGCCGGCCATAAAGGGGCGGTGGAGCGGGCGATGGAGCAGTGCAAGGCCCGCGGCGCCAAGCGCGCGCTGCCCTTGCCGGTGTCGGTGCCTTCGCATTGCGCGCTGATGCGGCCGGCGGCGGAACAACTGGCCGCGGCGCTGGAGCAGGCGGACATCAGCGCGCCGGCCATCCCGGTGCTGCACAACGCCGACGTGGCCAGCTACAACGAGCCGGCGCAGATTCGCGACGCGCTGACCCGCCAGCTGTACATGCCGGTGCGCTGGACCGAAACCATCCAGAAGCTGGCCGCCGACGGCGTGACGCAGATGGCGGAATGCGGCCCGGGCAGAGTGTTGGCCGGCCTGGCCAAGCGCATCGACGGCAACGTCAAATGCCTGGCGCTGACCGATGTGGCGGCGCTGGAAGCCGCCCGCGGCGAACTGAACTGAATGCAATGCGGCCTCGCGAAGACGGGGCCGGGATAACGATAAGGAGACTGCAATGAGCCTGCAAGGCAAAGTGACATTGGTCACCGGCGCGTCGCGCGGCATCGGCGCGGCGATCGCCGCGGCGCTGGCCGCCGAAGGGGCCGTGGTGATCGGCACCGCGACCAGCGAGGCCGGCGCAGCGAGCATCCACGAGCGTCTGTCCGCACAGGGCGGCGCCGGCCGGGTGTTGAATGTGACCGAGGCCGGCGCGATCGACGCGCTGGTCGAAGCCATCGAGAAAGAATTCGGCGCGATCGCGATCCTGGTCAATAATGCCGGCATCACCCGCGACGGCTTGCTGATGCGGATGAAGGACGAGGACTGGGACGACATCATGGACACCAATCTGAAATCGGTGTTCAAGGCGTCCAAGGCGGTGCTGCGCGGCATGATGAAGGCGCGCTTCGGCCGCATCATCAATATCGCCTCGGTGGTGGGCGTGTCCGGCAATCCGGGTCAGACCAACTACTCGGCGGCCAAGGCCGGCATCATCGGCTTCACCAAGTCGATGGCGCGCGAAGTGGGCAGCCGCAACATCACCGTCAATTGCGTGGCTCCCGGCTTCATCGACACCGACATGACCCGCGCGCTGCCGGAGGCGCAACGCGCGGCGCTGGTCGAACAGATCGCCCTGGGTCGCCTGGGCGACGCCAAGGATATCGCCGACGCCGCCGCGTTTTTGGCGTCGGATCGCGCTGGCTACATCACCGGCCAGACGCTGCATGTCAACGGCGGCATGTTGATGCCGTGAACGAGCTTGCGGCCCGCCTGGAGATTTAGGTAGGCTGCTCTAATTTTTTTTTGTAGAATACCGGGGTTTTGTTATCCCGAATCAGAAAGGTCAAGGGTTTAAACAAATGGAAAACATCGAAGCGCGCGTTAAGAAGATCGTTGCCGAACAACTGGGCGTGAACGAAGCCGAAGTGAAAATCGAATCTTCGTTCGTGGACGATCTGGGCGCCGACTCCCTCGACACCGTTGAGCTGGTAATGGCTCTGGAAGAAGAGTTCGAGTGCGAAATTCCGGATGAAGAGGCCGAGAAGATCACCACCGTTCAGCAAGCCGTCGACTACGTCACTGCCCACCTGAACAAGTAATTCCTTCCCTTTCGAGGGGTATTAGGACCTCTGCCCGGAGCCTTCTGGTCTCTTCGCAGAGGTCTTTTGCCAAGAGGATGCCAAACGCGCGTTTGATCCCTGCCAAACCGCAGGGCATCGCAATGCGCGGACGGTCTCGTGGGGGAGACTGCCCTCCCATTTCTCACGGAGATTCTTCGTGTCAAAACGCAGAGTTGTAGTAACCGGCCTGGGCCATGTGTCCCCGGTCGGCAATGATGTCGCCACCGGTTGGGCCAATTTGCTGGCCGGCAACAGCGGCATCGCCAAGATTACCCGTTTCGACGCCAGCGACATGGCTTGCCAGATCGCCGGCGAAGTGAAGGGCTTTGAGATCAGCGACTATATCTCGCCGAAGGAAGCCCGCCGCAACGACCTGTTCATTCACTACGGCATCGCCGCGGCCTTGCAGGCGGTGGCGGACGCGGGCCTGGACGACATTCCGAGCCTGGACAAGACCCGGGTCGGCGTCAACATCGGTTCCGGCATCGGCGGCCTGCCGCTGATCGAGGAAACCGGCGTGGCCTTGCAAGAAGGCGGCCCGCGCAAGATCGGTCCGTTCTTCATCCCGGGCTCGCTGATCAATCTGATCGCCGGCCAGGTCTCCATCCTGAAAGGTTATCAGGGTCCGACCTACGGCATCGTGTCCGCCTGCACCACCGGCGCGCACTGCATCGGCGACGCGGCGCGAATGATCCAGTACGGCGACGCCGACGTGATGGTGGCCGGCGGCGCCGAAGGCGCGGTTTCGCGGCTGGGCATCGGCGGCTTCGCCGCGATGAAGGCCTTGTCCACGCGCAACGACGACCCGGCCACGGCCTCGCGTCCCTGGGACAAGGGCCGCGACGGTTTCGTGATGGGCGAGGGCGCCGGCGTGCTGGTGCTGGAAGACTACGAGCACGCGGTCAAGCGCGGCGCGAAGATCTACGCCGAGCTGATAGGCTTCGGCATGAGTTCGGACGCGCACCACATCACGGCGCCCAGCGCCGAGGGCCCGGCGCGCGGCGTGAGCAACGCGCTGCGCGACGCCGGCGTCAACGCCGACCAGGTGCAGTACGTGAACGCTCACGGCACGTCTACGCCCTTGGGCGACGCCAACGAGACCACCGCGCTCAAGATGGCTTTCGGCGACCACGCCAAGAAATTGGTGGTCAACTCCACCAAGTCGATGACCGGCCACTTGCTGGGCGGTGCCGGCGGCGTGGAGGCGATCTACACCATTCTGGCGGTGCATAACCAAATCTCGCCGCCCACCATCAACCTGCACGATCAGGATGTGGAGGCCGGCTGCGATCTGGATTACGTGGCCAATACCGCGCGCGAGATGAAGATCGACATCGGCATCTCCAACTCCTTCGGTTTTGGCGGCACCAACGGCACGCTGGTGTTCAAGCGCGTCTGATCGCCGTCTTGTCGATTGACAGTCCGAACCGCTGCGCTACACTCGCAGCGGTTTTTCTTTGTTTTCACGTCGTCCGCCCTGAAAGCGGGCGGCAAGCTGCGCCGGGCTGCCGGCCCGGGACTTCTCGATGTTCACTCAGAAACTGGATTTTGCGCCGGACCTGCTGGCGATGCATGCGGCGGATCCGCAAACCTTTCCGTACTTGATGATGTCCTCCGGCGACGCCGGCTGGGACCTGTTGCTGCTGGAAGAAGGGCGCGAGCTGTTTTACGCCGGCGAGGGCGGCGATTTTATGCGCCGCTTGGCGGAGTTCAAGCCGCAGCCGGTCGACAACCGCCATCAACTGCCCTTTGTCGGCGGGCATTTCCTTTACCTCGGCTACGACCTGCTGTCCGAGTTCGAGCCCAGCGTGGCCGAGGCGCTGCCGGACAGCTTTCCGCTGGCGGCGCTGGCGCGCACCCCGGCGGCGGTGCTGGTGGACCGCCGCGAGGGCTGCGGCTGGATCGTGGCGGAAAGCGCCGAACTGTGGCAGCGGGCCTTGAGCCTGGCCCAGGCTGCGCCGGCCTTCGCGCCGCGCCCGGTGGCGTTGCGGGATCTGGAGGAAGATCCGCCGCAGTGGTATACCGACGCGGTGGTTCGCCTCAAGCGCTACATCTACGAAGGCGATGTGTTCCAGGTGAATATTTCGCGCGGCTGGCGCGCCGAGCTGGAAACCGGCATCGCCGCGGCCGACCTGTTCTCCGCCCTGCGCCGCGCCAACCCGGCGCCGTTTTCCGCCTTGGCGGACTTCGGCGACGCGCAGATCGTCAGCTCGTCGCCGGAGCGGCTGGTGCGGGTGCGCGACGGCTGGGCGGAAACGCGGCCCATCGCCGGCACCCATCCGCGCTCGCCGGACCCGGCGGAAGACGCCGCCTTGAAGCAACGGCTGATTTCCAGCGTCAAGGAGCGGGCCGAGCACGTGATGTTGATCGATCTGGAGCGCAACGACCTGGGCCGCATCTGCCAGCCCGGCAGCGTCGAGGTCAATGAATTGATGGCGGTGGCCAGTTACGCCTATGTCCATCACATCGAATCCAACGTCCGCGGCCGCCTGCGCCCCGGCGTCGGCCCGGCGGAAACGCTGCGCGCCTTGTTTCCCGGCGGCACCATCACCGGCTGTCCCAAGGTGCGCACCATGCAAATCATCCGCGAGCTGGAAAACAGCGCGCGCCGCGCCTATACCGGCAGCCTGGGCTATCTCAACCGCGACGGCAGCATGGACCTGAACATCCTGATCCGCACCTTCATGCAAGAGGGCGGCGCGCTGCGTTTTCGCGCCGGCGGCGGCATCGTCGCCGATTCCGACCCCGAGCGCGAATTGCAGGAAACCCGCCACAAGGCGCGGGGCCTGCTGCGGGCGCTGGGCGTGGAGCAGGCCTGATGGCGATGCTGATCAACGGCCGGCCCGGCGATAGGATAGCCGCGGCGGATCGCGGCCTGGCCTACGGCGACGGCGTGTTCCGCACCCTGGAGCTGCTGAACGGCCGGCCGCGCTTGTGGACCTGGCAGTACGCGAGGCTGTGCGAGGACGCGCGCAGGCTGCGGCTGCCGCCGCCCGAGGAGGCTTTGCTGTTGGCCGAGCTGGCGGCGGCGGGCGAGGGCATGCCGCGCGCCGCGGCCAAGATCGTGCTGACCCGCGGCGCGGGCGCGCGCGGCTACGCGATGCCGGAGGCGCAATCGTGCACCCGCATCGTCAGCGCCGCGGCCTGGAACGGCTATCCGCCGGAGCGGGCGGAACAGGGCGTGACGGCGCGCTGGTGCGACACCCGCCTGGCCTTGCAGCCGGCGCTGGCCGGGGTCAAGCATTTGAACCGGCTGGAGAACGTGTTGGCGCGCTCGGAGTGGCAAGATCCCGCCATC
The DNA here is from genome assembly GCF_016937655.1 of Chromobacterium alkanivorans. GTDB lineage: Bacteria > Pseudomonadota > Gammaproteobacteria > Burkholderiales > Chromobacteriaceae > Chromobacterium > Chromobacterium alkanivorans. The sequence goes on from NZ_JAFHKL010000010.1 coordinate 181,828, forward strand.
GCCGAAGGCCTGATGCTGGACATGGAAGGCTGGGTGGCGGAAGGCACGATGAGCAATGTCTACCTGCTGGAAGGCGAGGCGATCGTTACGCCCAGGCTGGACCGTTGCGGCGTCAACGGCGCGGTGCGGGATTGGTTGACCGCGCATTGTTTGGATATCGGACGCCCTTTTACTGAAACGCGACTTTCCGCGCGGCGCTTGATTGACGCCGATGCGGTGTTTCTCTCCAATAGCCTGATGGGTATCTGGCAGATTACCCGCTTGGGCGACCGCGGTTGGACACCTCATCCGCTGCTGCGCGCCCTGCAACACAGCCTGTCGCTTCAAGCCTGAAGGCTGAAGCTTGGCGCCGGGAGGGCAGTTCCCGGCCCGCAGGCAGGCCTGCCCAGACCGCGTCTGTTCCCTTGTCCCATGCCGCCCTTGCCGGGCGGATCTCCATTCTTCCGACTGGCGCGCCGTGTCCGGACCGGGCATGGCGGCAAGCGCACGCGCGGATCGCGAACAACATTAGACCAAGCTCAGAGAGGTTGCCGTGAAATTGATCCTTAAACTACTGGCCGGCATGGCGGTTGGCCTGGCGCTGGGGCTATGGGCCCCCGACGGCCCGCTGGCCCTGCTGATGACTTTCAAAGCCCTGTTCGGGCAGTTCATCGGCTTCATGATTCCGCTGATCATCGTGTTCTACATCATGAGCGGCATCGCCGCGCTGGAGTCCAACTCCGGCAAGATGCTGGGCTGGACCGTGGGCCTGGCCTACTGCTCCACCATCCTGTCCGGACTGGCGGCTTTCGCCGTCGCTTCCGGCGCGCTGCCGTCGCTGATCGCCCAGGGCGTGCACGCCACCGACAAGCCGGCGGCGATCAAGGCCTTGTTCACCCTGGAGATCAAGCCGCTGTTCGACGTGATGACCGCCTTGATGCTGGCCTTCGTGTTCGGCCTCGGCATCGCCGTCACCCGCGCGCAGCGTCTCAAGGAAGTCGTGGACCAGGGCAAGGACATCGTGGAGCTGGTGCTGGCCAAGGTGCTGATTCCCTTGTTGCCGGCTTATATCGCCTGCGTCTTCGCCGAGATGGCGGCGGACGGCTCGGTGTTTTCCACGCTGAAAACCTTCGGCGTGGTGCTGGTGCTGGCCATCGCCATGCACTGGATCTGGCTGACCCTGTTGTACACGGTGACCGGTCTCGCCAGCGGCCGCAATCCCTGGTCCTTGATCCGCAATATGTTGCCGGCCTATCTGACCGCGCTGGGCACCATGTCGTCGGCGGCGACGATTCCGGTGGCGCTGCGTTCGGCCAAGCAGATGAAGGTGTCCGGCCCGGTGGCGGATTTCGTGATGCCGCTGTGCGCCACCATTCACCTGTGCGGTTCCACCATCACCCTGGTTACCTGCGCCACCGCGGTGATGCTGATGACGGCCGGCCTGGACGTGCCGAGTTGGGACGTGATGTTCCCCTTCATCCTGCTCCTGGGCGTGACCATGGTGGCGGCGCCGGGCGCGCCGGGCGGCGCGGTGATGTCGGCGCTGGGCATCCTGGCCAGCATGCTGCATTTCCCCGAAGCCAGCCTGGCTCTGATGATTGCGCTCTATCTGGCGCAGGACAGCTTCGGCACCGCCTGCAACGTCACCGGCGACGGCGTGATCGCGCTGTGGCTGGACCGCATCATGGGCCGGCCGGCGGAGGAGGCGGAAGCCAAGCCGGCTTCGCAGCAGGCCTGAATCCGATTCATAGATTTATGTGAACTATACAACGAGCATTTAATTATTTTTAGAGATAAAGAGAGCCATGTATATTGAGCGGGTCTTTCTGGCGCAGTAGAGCGCTGGCGGCTTCGGCGGCGCTGTCGCCGGGAAGCCGGCCTCTTTCTGTTTGCCGGTTCAACGGAACCGCATGCAGGTTTCTCTCGTATCCTGTTTGGGCCGAACGATGTTCGGCCCTTTTTCTTGTTTTGGTTTTCTTGGCGCATGCCGGGAGGCGCGATGTCGGCGATGGCGGAGTGTGAGGCGGCGGTTTGGGATCTGGGCGCGCAGCGCGTGCAGGCGGCCTTGCCGCAGCTGAATCAGATGCTGGCGCGGCACGGCTTCGAGGCGGAGCCCTTGTCCTGGCGCGAGGCGCGCGTGCGCGGCCGCCACGAGGACTGGCGTTTTCGCAGCGTGTTCCAGCCGGTGTACCGCTTGCAGGACGGCGAGCCTAAGCTGTGGTCGGTGGAGGCGCTCGCGCGGGTGTCGGACCGCTTTGGCGGCCAGCTGATCCCCACGGTGCTGTTCGCCGCGGAAACCACGCCGCGCCGCACCGTCTACGTGGACCGGCAGCTGCGCTGTCTGCATCTGCTCAATTTCCTGCTGCAGGCGCCGCCGCCGGGCCTGGTGCTGTCGCTCAACGTCAACGCCCAGCACCTGGTGAACGTCAGCGAGGCGCACGGACGGTTCTTCGCCGAGGCCTTGCAGCTGCTGGGCGTGGAGCCGCGCCATGTCTGCCTGGAAATCGTCGAGGACGCGGTCAGCGACCCGGTGCGGCTGCACGGCGCGGTGCAACGCTATCGCGACCTCGGCTTCCTGATCTCCCTGGACGATTTTGGCCAGGGCGCGTCCAATCTGGAACGGGTGTGGCTGCTGGAGCCGGACTACGTCAAGCTGGACAAGGTGCTGATGCGGCGCGCGCTGATGCGTCCCGCGCTGCGCGACAAGTTGGCCGAGCTGGTGGCCATCCTGAAGCTGCACGGCGCCAAGGTGGTGGGCGAGGGCATAGAAAGCGAGATGCAGCTGGACATCGCCCGCGCCGCCGGCTGCGACTTCGTCCAGGGCTTCCATCTGGCGCGGCCGGCGGACAGCCTGAGCTGGCCTAGTTCTTAGAGCCTGTTCAAAGTCTGCTGCGCTTCGGCGATACGGCGTTAAAAACAAGCTCAAAATGCTCATGTACCACATGTACATTCCGCTTTTTTGCTCGTTTTCGCCTTGTCTCGCCCTTGCTCGCGAGACTTTGAACAGGCTCTTAGAAGGTGTTTACGATCTCGCTAGTTAAGGCGGGACAAGGCGAAAACAGCTGTCTTACGGTAGATGCGCATTTCGAAGCGCTACTCGCCGTGCAAGGTCTCACGACGCGCAGCGGATCGCAACCAGGTTCTCAATCCAGCGGCTGAAACCACTCCTCATGACGACTCAGCGCCGCCAGCCCGCACTCGGCGCTGGCTTCCAGCCAGACGAGGCGGAAAACGTCGGCGTCGCTTATCCCCTCGTAGACTTCCATCCAGGTGCCGGCGTCGTCGCGGCGGCGCAGCAGGCGGCCGGCGACGCCGGTGCGCGTCAGCAGCGCGGACTGCAGCGTCCGCAGGCGGGCGAGCAGCGCCGCGTCGCCGGCGTCGGTTTTGAAATAGCAATACAAGCTGTGGCTCATTCCGGGCTCCTTGGGTGGGGCGGACGCCATCGCGCCGCAACAGCATGGTTGTCAGCCATCGTTAGGCAGGTATGATAGCTGTTCTGTGTTCCAAGGCCATGGATAGAGGAGAAGCGGTGCAGCAAGGGATGGATACCCTGGTGGTGGTGGGCGTCGGCCTGATCGGCGGCTCTTTCGCCTTGTCGCTGAAGCGCGCGGGTTTGGCGCGGCATGTGATCGGCGTTGGACGCACCCGGGAAAACCTGGAGCGGGCGCTGGAGCTGGGCGTGGTGGACGAGATCAGCCAGGATCTGGCTGAGGTGGCCGAACGCGCCGATCTGGTGCTGCTGGCTTCGCCGGTAGGCCAGATGGGCGCGCTGATGGCGGCGATGGCGCCGCGGCTGCGGCCGGAGGCGGTGGTTACCGACGCCGGCAGCACCAAGGGCGACGTGGTGGAGTTGTACCGTCGGCATTTGCCGAAGCAACTGGCGCATTGCGTGCCGGCCCACCCCATTGCCGGCTCCGACCTGTCCGGCGCCACCGCCGCGCAGTACGGTTTGTACGAAAACCGCAAAGTGGTGCTGACGCCCTTGCCGGAGACGCAGCCTGCCGTCGCCGAGCGAGTGGCGGCGCTGTGGCGCGCCTGCGGCGCGGAAATCCATCGGATGACGGCAGAGGAGCACGACGCGGTGTTCGCCACCGTCAGCCACCTGCCGCACTTGCTGGCCTTCGCCTATGTGGACATGGTGGCGGGCAAGGCCGACGCCGAGCGTTGCTTCGATTTCGCCGCCACCGGTTTTCGCGATTTCACCCGCATCGCCGGCAGCCATCCGGAAATGTGGACCGACATCAGTCTGGCCAACCGCGAGGCGCTGTTGGAGGAGCTGGACCGCTACCGCGCCGGGCTGGACCAATTGCGCCAGCTGCTGGCGGCCGGCGACGGCGAGCGGCTGGCGGAACGCTTCGGCGCGGCGCGCGGCGCGCGCACGCGCTGGCATCAGCAATTCATGCGCAAGGGCTGAACATGGACGGCAAGGTGGTGTTGATCACCGGCGCTTCGCGCGGCATAGGCGCGGCGACCGCGCGTCTGGCGGCGGCGGAGGGCTGGCGCGTCGCCGTCAATTACCGCAGCGACTGGGCCGGAGCGGAGGCGGTGGCGGCCGAGCTGCAGAGCGCGGGCGCCGATGCCGCCGTGTTTTGCGCCGATGTCGCGCTGGAGGCGGAAATCGTTAGCTTGTTCGACGCGGTGGCGGCGCATTACGGCCGCCTCGACGCCTTGGTCAACAATGCCGCCGTCACCGCGCCGATAGGGCGGCTGGAGGACTATTCGGCGGAACGGGTGGAGCGGGTGCTGCGCAGCAATGTGCTGGGCCCCATTCTCTGCTGCCGCGAGGCGGTGCGCCGGATGTCCACCCGTCGCGGCGGCGCAGGCGGAGCCATCGTCAACGTTTCTTCCGCCGCGTCGCGGCTGGGCTCGGCCGGCGAGTACGTCGACTACGCCGCCAGCAAGGGCGCGATCGATACCCTGACCTTGGGCCTGGCGCGCGAGGTGGCCGCCGAAGGCGTCCGCGTCAACGCGGTGCGCCCGGGCCTGATCCATACCGGCATTCATGCCGCCAGCGGCGAGCCCGGCCGGGTGGAGCGTCTGGCCGGCAGCGTGCCGATGGGGCGCGGCGGCGAGGCCGAGGAAGTGGCCGCCGCCATCGTCTGGCTGTTGTCCGACGCCAGCTCCTTTTGCACCGGCAGCCTGCTGGACGTCAGCGGCGGTCGCTGAGCCAGCGCTCGCGCATCAAGTTCAGAAACTGGGTCACCAGCGGCGCGTCTTCGTCCTGACGGGTGGCCAGCCCCATCGCCAGATACGCGCCTTCGTCCAGCAGCGGCACATAGCGCACGCCGGGCAGCCGCACGCATTCCAGCGGCGAAGGCAGGATGGCGATGCCGAGTCCGGCGGCGACCAGGCCGATCTGGGTGATCGCTTCGCCTGCCTCCTGCCGCGGCCGCCAGTCCATGTCTTGGCGGCGCGCCAGTTCGCGCAGCACCGTGTTCAAGCCGGTGCCGGCCTCCTGGGGGTAGCCGATCAGGCTTTCCCCGCGCAATTGCTCCAGCCGCAGAGCCGGCTGGCCGGCCAGGGCATGGTCGGCGCTGATCACCACCCGCAGCGCGTCTCGCTGCAATTCCACCACCGCGATGTCCGCCATGAGCTCCAGGCCGCTGAAGCGCACGAAGCCTATGTCCAGCCGCCGTTGCTGCAAAGCCTGGTACTGGTCGGCGGTGAACATCTCGCGCAGTTTGAGCCGCACTTCAGGAAAGCGCTGGCGGTAGTTGTGCAGGCCTGCGTGCAGGATGGGGGACAAGGGCAGCGAGGAAGTGAAGCCTATGCTCAGCTCGCCGATCTCGCCGCGCGCGGCGCGCCGGGCTTCCATCGCGGCCAATTCCGCGTCGGCGAGAATGCGCTGGGCGCGGCCCAGGAATTGGCGGCCGGCCTCGGTCAGCTCCACCTTGCGCTGGTGGCGGCGCAGCAGCCGCACGCCCAATTCCGCTTCCAGCGCCTGGATCTGCTGGCTGAGCGGGGGCTGGCCGATATGCAAGCGCTGGGCGGCGCGCGTGAAGTGCAGCTCTTCGGCCACGGCGACGAAGTAGCGCAGATGGCGTAGTTCCATAATTGATATTTTAAACGTATCAAATGATGGGTAAATATATATTGGACTGCGTCTCAAGCCAAGACTAAGCTCGAAGTCATATTTCGCATTGAAAGCTTTTCATGTCCGCCGATTCATCTTCTTCCTGCGTTTGCGCCGTCGCGCCGCCGTCGTCCGAACCTCGTCTTCCCCCGGTCAAGCTGCAGGCCGGCACCGCCGAATTCCGCGCCACGGCGCGGGCGATGTTCGTCGGCGGCTATTGCACCTTCGCCATGCTCTACGGCGCTCAGCCGCTGATGCCCATGTTCGCCCAGGATTTCGCCCTGTCGCCGGCCGCCTCCAGCGGCGTGGTGTCCCTGGCCACCGGCAGCCTGGCGCTGAGCCTGATTCCCGCCGGCCTGCTGGCGGACCGGCTGGGCCGACGGCCCTTGATGAACGCGGCGCTGGCGCTGGGCGCGTTGCTGATGCTGTTGTCGGCGCTGGCGGACAGCTTCCAGCATTTGCTGTGGCTGCGCGCGGCTTTCGGCGTGGCCCTGGCCGGCTTGCCGGCGGTGGCGATGACGTATTTGAGCGAAGAGGTGGACGCCAAATCGCTGGGCCACTCTATGGGCCTGTACATCGCCGGCAACGCGCTGGGCGGGATGAGCGGCCGTTTCATCGCCTCCTTGCTGGCCGATCACCTGGGCTGGCGCTGGGCGCTGCTGACGCTGGCCTTGCTCGGCGTGGCCGGCGCCTGGCTGTTCTGGCGCAACCTGCCGCCGTCGCGCCATTTCCAGCCGCGCCGGCACGATCTGGGCCGCATGTGGCGGGAAGCCAAGGCCTTGTTCCGCGACGCCGGTTTGCCCTGGCTGTTCGTCAGCGCCTTTCTGTTGTCCGGCTGCTTCGTCAGCTTGTACAACTACCTGGGCTTCCGTCTATTGGCCGCGCCGTTCAATATGAGCCAGAGCCTGCTGGGGCTGGTGTTCTCGCTGTACATCGTCGGCGTCTGGTCGTCGGCCTGGGTCGGCAAGTTGTCGGACCGTCTGGGCCGGCGCAATGTGCTGTGGCTGATGGTGCTGGCCATGTTGCTGGGGCTGGCGCTGACCTTGAGCGACCACATCGTTGCGCTGGTGGCCGGCATCGCCCTGTTCACCTTCGGTTTCTTCGCCGGCCATTCGGTGGCCAGCAGCTGGGTGGGGCTGCGGGCGCGGCAGGGGCGGGCCTTGGCCTCGGCCATTTATCTGAGCGCCTACTATCTGGGCTCCAGCCTGGTGGGGTCTTTGTCCGGCCTGATGTGGGGGCGGGGCGGCTGGCAGGGCGTGGCCGCGGTGCTGGCGGCCAGCCTGACGGCGATGCTGGCGATCAGCCTGGGGCTGCGGCGGCTGCAGCCCTTGCCGCAAGCTTGATGATGAAAACGGAAAAACCCCGCGGCGATGATTCGGCGCGGGGTTTTTTGACATGCGGGAGGCTTACTGGATGATGCCGCCGCCCAGGCAGACGTCGCCGTCGTAGAGCACGGCGGACTGGCCGGGGGTGACCGCCCATTGCTTGTCGCGGAAGGTCAGCGTGGCCTGGCCGTCGACGATGGCGGACAGATTGCAGCCGGCGTCGGCCATCCGGTAGCGGTTCTTGGCCGCGTATTCGCCGGCCGCCGGCGGCGCGGGCAGCGTCCAGCTCAGGTCCGCCATCGCCAGCGTCGGCTTCAGCAGCAGCGGGTGGTCATGGCCTTGCACCACGATCAGTCTGTTGCCGGGAATGTCCTTGCCGGCGACGAACCACGGCTCGCCGGTGCCGTCGCGCGCGCCGCCTATGTTCAGCCCCTTGCGCTGGCCCAGGGTGTAATACATCAGGCCGATGTGCTCGCCCACCACCTTGCCGTCCGGCAGGATCATCTCGCCGGGCTTGGTGGGCAGATAGCGTTGCAGGAACTCGCGGAACGGCCGCTCGCCGATGAAGCAGATGCCGGTGGAGTCCTTCTTGGCCGCGGTGGGCAGGCCGGCCTCTTCGGCCAGCTTGCGCACCTCGGTCTTGCGGATCTCGCCTAGCGGGAAAATGGCCTTGGCCAGCTGATGCTGCTGCAGCCGGTACAGGAAGTAGCTCTGATCCTTGGTGTGGTCCACCGCCTTCATCAGATAGTGGGTGCCGTCCTGTTCCAGCTTGCGCGCGTAGTGGCCGGTGGCGATGCAGTCGGCGCCCAGTTCCATCGCGTAGTCGAGGAAGGCCTTGAACTTGATTTCGGCGTTGCACAGCACGTCGGGATTGGGCGTGCGGCCGGCGGAGTATTCCTTCAAGAAGTAGGAGAACACGCGGTCCTTGTACTCCTTGGCGAAGTTGACGATTTCCATGTCGATGCCGACGATGTCGGCCACGCTCATCGCGTCCAGCGCGTCCTGCTTGATCGAGCAGTACTCGTCGTCGTTGTCGTCTTCCCAGTTCTGCATGAAGACGCCGATCACCTCGTGCCCCTGCTGCTTCAGCAGCGAGGCGGTCACCGAGGAGTCCACGCCGCCGGACATGCCGACGACAATTCTTTTCTTACCCGTCACGGGGAATATCCTTCCATCCAAATATCGAGGGCAAGCACCACCGGGGCTTGCCCAAAGTCCTTGAACCAGCTGTCCACCGCCCAGTCCTGGCCGGAGAGCATGTCGCGCAGCACCGCGGTGTAATGCAGGTCGAGCAGGCGCGGCGCGCGCCAGGCCGGTTTGCCCACCGTGTGGTATTGCAGCCAGCCGTGATCCTGCAGATAGGTGAGGAAGGTGGTGACGTTGCTGCTGTGGTCCACGCAGTCCATGCGGCCTTCGGCCGGTCCGTCGCGGAAATTGCCGCCCTTGTCCTGCCAGATCGGCAGCGTGCGCGCGGCGATGTGGTAAAGCGCGGTGACGGCGTCGCTGACGGCGGAACGTTCGGTTTCCGGGCTGTCGGCGGCGGACAGGCGGGCGGCGAGCCAGGCGTCGGCCTCGGCGGAGATGTCTACGTAGGCATGTCTGGAACAGCCGTAATGGTAGCAGATATTGATGGCGCTGGCTTGCGCGGCCCATGGGAAGGCGGCCAGCAGAGCCAATAGGAAAGACAATGATCTCAAGGACATGCCGGCTCCGGGCGGTGGGCTGAGGCGGCCGCTAACGGCCCAGATGGTGGATCAGCGACAAGGGGTGGCGCTTGCCGGCGCGGTAGTCGTCCAGGCATTGCTGCACCACCGGGCTGCGATGCTGGCCGCGCAGCGCGACGATGTCCTCGTGGCTCAGCCATTGCGCGGACAGGATGCCCTCGTCCAGCCGCGGGTAGTCCTCGCGGCGCAAGGGGTGGCCGTAGAAGGCGAAGCGCAGATAGGTGATGTCGCTGTTGGGACGATCCACCAGGTAAATGCCCACCAGGCCCAAGGGCCGGAAGTGCCAGCCGGTTTCCTCCAGCACTTCGCGCTTTACCGCGTCTTCCAGCGTTTCGCCGTATTCCAGGTGGCCGGCGGGCTGGTTGAAGCAGATGCCGTCGCTGGTCAGCTCCTCCACCATCAGGTAGCGCCCGTCCAGCTCAATGACTGCCGCAACTGTCGCATTTGGTTTCCACTGCGTCATGGTCTGCGCTTTCTTGTTGACAATGATTCTTGTTTGAATCTATATTCTTGATAACGATTCTCGATTACTTTAACTCAATCACGAGTTAATTCACCACCGGAACTGCCATGTACGTTTGCCTCTGCCACGCCGTAACTGACAAGCAAATCCGCGAAGCGGTGCACAACGGCGCGACCCGCATGTGCGATCTGAGCCGCGAGCTTGGGGTGGCGACTGATTGCGGCAAATGCGCCTGCATGGCTAACCAACTTCGCAAGGAGGCTGTCCACGCGCTTGGTCCGGCTTCGACCGCGCGCAGCGCCGCTTAATTCCTGACCCCCGCCTGTTGCTTAGTCTCGGCCAAGGCCGGGCGAACTGCAAATCCCCCACGCACCGCGTCAAGCGGGGCGAAGTCCCTTATTTTGGCTTTGACAACTTGAGACTGGCGCGCGCTATGTCATAATGGAAGAATCATTTCTTCCCGGAGAGCGCGATGCAAGGCGATAAAAAAGTTATCAAGTATCTGAACCAGATCCTCAAGAACGAACTGACCGCGATCAACCAGTACTTCCTGCATGCCCGCATGTACAAGAACTGGGGTTTGAAGAAGCTGAACGAGCACGAGTACCACGAGTCTATCGACGAGATGAAGCACGCCGACACCTTGATCGAGCGCGTGCTGTTTCTGGAGGGCTTGCCGAATCTGCAGGACCTGGGCAAGTTGCATATCGGCGAGAACCCGAAAGAAATGCTGGAGTGCGATCTGAAGTTGGAAATGGACGCGCTGCCCTTGTTGCGCGAAGCCATCGCCTACTGTGAAAGCGCCAAGGACTACGTGACCCGGGACATGTTGGAAGACATCCTGGAGAGCGAGGAAGAGCACGTGGACTGGCTGGAGACGCAGCTGGGCCTGATCGAAAGCGTGGGCCTGCAGAACTACCTGCAAAGCCAGATGCACGACGACGACTGAGAGCCGCTGGGTTTAGACCGGGTCGGAAAAGAAAAAGGGCTGTCGCAAGACAGCCCTTTTTGCGCGCGGCGTCCGCCGCCTTATTTCTTCTTGTCCGCGCTCTTGTCGGCGCTGGGCTGGGAGGCGTCGCGCGGCGCTTCCGCTTCGATTTCCTCCCAGGGCAAGGCCACTTTCTTCTTATTGATGGTCAGCACGCCGCCGCCGTAATTGAGTTCGGTGTTGAGCTGGCCTTTGTCCTCCACGAGGTACTGTTCGCTCTTCCACTGCGCCAACTGGCTGTCCAGCAGGTTCTTGGCCAGGTCTTCCACTTCCTTCATATTGGGCTGGTCTTCGGCGCTCTGGTCGACGGTGAACAGGGTGCGCGCCTGGGCGATCACCAGGTCTTCCAGCGTCTGGCGCGGCAGGCTGAGCTTGGCGTCCACTTCGAAGCGCCTGATGAACTGCGCGGCGTCGTTGAGATCGGCCGGCTGCAGGCCCTTGACGCCAAGGCTGCCTTCCAGCTTGGCTTCGCCGTTGGGCATTTTCAGGTAGAACTCGTTGATCACCAGCTTGGGGTCGTTCTGCAGCAGCGGAATCCCGTTCTTCTTGATGGTGTCGATGTATTGCTTGCGCAGCAGCGCCGGGTCCACGCCTTCGAAGGGGATCTGGCCGATGGCCTGGTCCAGCTTGACCAGCGTCGGGCCGTGCAGATGGTTGGCCGAAATGTCCAGGCGCATCGGACCGTAGCGGTGGTCGTTGAAGTTGAACTCGGCGAAGTTCAGCTTGCCGCGGGTGTTGACGTAGTCGTCCTGCTCGCTGGTGACGATCTGGTAGCGGAAATCCTTCAGCGTCACGGCCGACGGCTTGAATTCGCCGGAGGGGTTGATGAATTCGCCGACGCGCACGCGGGTCATCAGATAGACCAGCTCATTGAGCTTGATGCTGTAGGGCACGCTTTCGCGCGAGTTGAGCCGGACATTGCCCACGGTCAGCTCGCTGGTGCCCAGCTTGACGCCGGTGCTGCCCGGGCGGATGTCGGAAACGTAGCGCACGCCGTCGAAGGCGACGGTTCCCTTGCTGGCGGCTTCCAGCAGGAAGCCGGGCGACAGCGCCTCGGTCTTGTATTCCTTGTAGCCGTTGGCGTAGTCGAGCTTCAGGTCGAAGCCCTTCCATTTCATCTTCACGCCTGACAGCGCTTCCTCGTAGTCGAAGGCGGGGACCTTGACGTCCAGTTCGCCGCCGCCGCCGAAGCCCAAGCGGTTGAAGATGGTGATGGGTTCCTTGTCGCCGAAGAAGCTGGCCAGCGTCTTGCGGGTGGAGTCGCTCATCGCGAACTCGGTGCGCACCAGCGCGCGGCCGGGCCGGAAGTCGAAATCGCCGATGCCGGGGAGGGGGCCGTGCTTGACGTGGTTGGTGAACTTGATGGTGGCGTTCAACAAGGGCTTCACATTGTCGGGCAGCATGTTTTCATACGGGCCGGATAAGTGGCGGTTGAACACCAGTTCCGTGGTTTCCGTGGAGGAGAACCAACCGCGTTGGTAGCTGTGGGATTTGACTTTGAACAGCGGCAGGTCGGCCAGCATCTTGTGCTGTTCCTGCAAGGTCTGCTCCGCCTTGACGCCGGCCCACAGGGTCGCGCCTCCATACAGAACGAACAGGCCACCGAGGGTGGCGCCGGCAATGATCAGACGACGATTTGGCAACACTAGCGCTTTTTCTTAACTAGGATGGAATGAGGCCCTATGGTACACCATCGTCCGGCGCTTGCGTTACTGGCGGCGCGTGAACCGAGGGGCGTTTGCGCGGCCCAAATTCGCGTTTGCGGCGGCGAGCCGCCGGAACAACCGCAAAACGGTCTGACATCGGCGGACCGCTTGTATAGAATAGAGTCTTTCTTCTAGATTGATTTACGAGGCGCGATTAGTACATGAATTGGATAAACGGCGTGCTTGACCTCCCCTGGTGGGGCTATATCGTGGTCGCTTTGGCGCTGACCCACGTCACCATCGCATCGGTCACCATCTTTCTGCATCGTCACCAAGCGCACCGCGCGCTCGATCTGCATCCCATCCCCAGCCACTTCTTCCGCTTCTGGCTGTGGCTGACCACCGGCATGGTCACCAAGCAATGGGCGGCCATCCACCGCAAGCACCACGCCAAGTGCGAGACGGCGGACGATCCGCACAGCCCGCAGGTGCTGGGCATCAAGAAGGTGTTGTGGGAAGGCGCTGAGCTGTACCGCGGCGCTTGTAAGGATCAGGCCATCATGGACAAGTTCGGCCACGGCACGCCGGACGACTGGCTGGAGCGCAATGTCTACACCCGCCACAGCGCCAAGGGCATCGTGTTGATGCTGATCATCAACCTGGTGCTGTTCGGGCCGGCGGGGCTGACGATCTGGGCGGTGCAGATGATCTGGATTCCGTTCTGGGCGGCCGGGGTGATCAACGGCATCGGTCACTTCTGGGGCTACCGCAACTTCGAGAACGAGGACGCGTCCACCAATATCTTCCCCTGGGGCATCCTGGTGGGCGGCGAGGAGCTGCACAACAACCACCATACCTTCGGCACCTCGGCCAAGCTGTCGTATAAATGGTACGAGTTCGACATCGGCTGGATGTATATCCGCATTCTGGAAATCCTGGGTCTGGCCAAGGTGCGCAAGGTGGCGCCGCGGCTGGCCGAGGACGCTTCGCGTCCGCAGCTGGATCTGGAGCATCTGCAGGCCATCATCTCCAATCGCTACGCCATCGCTTCCCGTTACGCGCGGGAGTTGAAGGAGGTGTATCGCAGCGAGCTGGACAAGATCAATCTGCCGGATTGCAACAAGCTGAGCGGCAAGATGAAGGTGTGGCTGAAGCAGGACGCCAAGGACACGCCGGAGACCGAGCGCCTGCAGTTGGCCACCTTGCTGGAGCACAGCCAGGTGTTGGCCACGGTGTATTCGATGCGCCAGGAACTGACCCGTTTGTGGGAGCGCTCCACGCTGAGCCGCGAGCAACTGCTCAAGGAGCTGCAGGATTGGTGCACCCGCGCCGAGGCTTCCGGCATCGCCGCCTTGCAGCGCTTCTCGATGAGCTTGCGTCAGGCCGCGATCGTTTAAGCCGCTTAGGCTAGATGAAAACCCGCAGCGCGCTGCGGGTTTTTTTGCGTCCGCGCGGGCTGGAGGAAGCGGACGGATAGACTCGTTTTTTATATAAAAATAAGAAATAAAATTTATATTTGTAATAATAATTGGAAATATAATGTGGCCATGTTGATGCAACTCTGCGAGATGGACATGGCCACACTGCAATTGACCGAGGGGGCGAGCGATCTGCCCTATATTCATGGTTTTTCCGCCACCGAGCAGGCGCGGCTGGTGCGCCAGGCGCGCTTCTCCGAGTCCGTGGTGTACCGGGACATCGATTTCTCCGGCGTCGGCCAACTGCTGGAAGTGGGGTGCGGCGTCGGCGCGCAGACCGAGATCCTGTTGCGGCGTTACCCCGACCTGGAAGTCACCGGCGTCGACTTCAGTCAGCGCCAGCTGGCGGTGGCGCGTCAGCGCCTGCAAGGCAGCCCGTGGCAGGACCGCGCCCGGCTGCTGCATATGGACGCCGAGGACCTGGATTTCCAGCCGGCCAGCTTCGACGCAGCCTTTCTGTGCTGGGTGCTGGAACACGTGCTGTCGCCGGAGCGGGTGCTGGCCGAGGTGCGCCGCGTCTTGAAGCCGGGCGCGCGGCTGTACGCCACCGAGGCGATGAACGCCTCCTTCTTCCTGTCGCCGTATTCCTCTCATCTGCAGCAATACTGGCTGGCCTTCAACGACCATCAGCTGGCGGTGGGCGGCGATCCCTTCGTCGGCGCCAAGCTGGGCAATATGCTGCTGCGGCTGGGCTTCCGCCATGTCGAAACCCAGGTCAAGACCTGGCATCTGGACAGCCGCGATCCGCACCGCCGCCAGCAAGTGCTGGATTACTGGACCGAATTGCTGCTGTCGGCCGCGGATCAGCTGATCGAGGCGGGCCGGGTGGACGCCGCCTTGGTGGCGGCGATGACGCGGGAGCTGAGACAGTTGCGCAGCAATCCGGAGCTGGTGTTTTTCTATAGTTTTCTGCAAGCCACCGCCGTGGTGTGAGGCGGCATTTTTTTTATTTTCGATATAACTACAAGTTGTTAAAAACAATATTTATATGCTGTAGCTAGGAGATTTCAATATGCAAGACCAATCCGTTTTGTCCTTGATCGGCAACACGCCGCTGGTGAAGGTGGCGCATCTGGACACCGGCCTGTGCGAGCTGTATTTGAAACTGGAAAGCCACAATCCGGGCGGTTCGATCAAGGACCGGGTGGCGTTGTCCATGATTGCCGCGGCCGAGCGCGAGGGCAAGCTGAAGCCGGGCGGCACCATCGTCGAGGCCACCGCCGGCAACACCGGCCTGGGCCTGGCGCTGGTGGCCGCGCAAAAAGGCTACCGGCTGGTGCTGGTGGTGCCGGACAAGATGAGCCGGGAGAAAATTCTGCATCTGCAGGCCTTGGGCGCGGAAGTGGTGCTGACCCGTTCCGACGTGGGCAAGGGGCATCCGGAGTACTACCAGGACCTGGCCGCGCGCATCGCCAGGGAAACGCCGGACGCTTACTACATCGACCAATTCAACAACCCGGCCAATCCGCTGGCGCATGAAACCGGCACCGGGCCGGAGATCTGGGAGCAGACGCGCCATGAGCTGGACGCGGTGGTGGTGGGCGTCGGCTCCAGCGGCACGCTGACCGGGCTGACCCGTTTCTTCAACCGCGAGGCGCCGCAGGTGGAAATCGTGCTGGCGGACCCGGTGGGCTCGGTGCTGGCCGACCACGTCGAGACCGGACGCCACGGCGAGGCCGGCAGCTGGTTGATAGAAGGCATAGGCGAGGACTTCATCCCGCCGCAGACCGATTTCAGTCTGGTCAAGCGCGCCTACCGCATCAGCGATCAGGAAAGCTTCGACAGCGCCCGGCTGCTGCTGAGCCGGGAGGGCATTCTGGCCGGTTCCTCGTCCGGCGCGCTGCTGGCGGCGGCCTTGCGCTATTGCCGCGCCCAGACCGAGCCTAAGCGCGTGGTGACGCTGGTGTGCGACAGCGGCAACAAGTATCTGTCCAAGATGTACAACGACGACTGGCTGGTGGACAACGGCCTGGTGGAACTGCCGCGGCTGGGCGATCTGACCGATCTGATCGTGCGCCGCCACGCCGACGGCAGCACCGTCTCCTGCCACCCGGACGAGCCCTTGAACGTGGTGTACCAGCGCATGCGTCTGCACGATGTGTCGCAGTTGCCGGTGCTGGCCGACGACAAGGTGGTCGGCATCCTGGACGAGTGGGACCTGTTGTTGTCGGTTCACGGCGAGCCGGAAAACTTCCGTCAGAACGTGCGCAGCGCGATGACCAGCGAGGTGCGAACCCTGTCGCCGCGCGCTTCGCTGCAGGATCTGCTGCATATTTTCAACGACGGCCACGTCGCCCTGATGGTGGACGGCGAACGCTATCTGGGCCTGATCACCCAGGCGGATCTGCTGGCGTTCTGGCGCCGCCAGCCGCGCTCGCGCTCCATTTAAGCCCGCCCCAACCCAGACTGGCCCGAACCGGGCCGGCCATTCGCATTGAGAGAACACGCGATGACCGATTTCAACACTTTGTCCATCACCGCCGGCCTGCATCAGGATGCGTTCGGCGCGGTGATCCCGCCTATCTACGCCACCTCCACCTATCGGCAGCACGCGCCGGGCGAACACAGCGGCTACGAGTATTCCCGCTCGCAGAACCCGACGCGGGAGGCGCTGGAGCGCGCGCTGGCGGAGCTGGAGGACGGCGCGCGCGGCTACGCCTTCCCCTCCGGCCTGGCGGCCATCGCCACGGTGCTGGAGCTGTTGCCGGCCGGCAGTCATCTGATCGCGGTCAATGATCTGTACGGCGGCACTTACCGGCTGTTCGAACGGGTGCGCAAGCAAAGCGCGCAGCTGGAGATCAGCTATGTGGCCTCGGAAGACCTCGACGCCTTGCGGGCGGCGATCCGGCCGAATACCCGCATGATCTGGGTGGAAACGCCGTCCAACCCCTTGAACCAGCTGGTGGACCTGGCGGCGGTGGCCGAGCTGGGGCGGCGGCACGGCCTGATCACGGTGGCGGACAACACCTTCGCCTCGCCGGTGGTGCAACGGCCGCTGGCTTTCGGCTTCGACATCGTCGTGCATTCCGCCACCAAGTATCTGAACGGCCATTCCGACGTGATCGCCGGCGCGGCGGTGGTCAGCCGCCAGCGGCCTGAGCTGGCCGAGCAGCTGGCCTTCCTGCACAACGCGGTGGGCGCGGTGCTGGACCCCTTCGCCAGCTTTCTGGTGCTGCGCGGTCTGCGCACGCTGGCCTTGCGGGTGGAGCGCCACAACAGCAACGCGCTGGCGGTGGCGCGTTGGCTGGAGGCCCAGCCGCAGGTGGAGCGGGTGTTGTATCCGGGTCTGGCCAGCCATCCGCAGCATGAGTTGGCGCGCAGGCAGATGCAGGGTTTCGGCGGCGTGGTGTCCTTCTATTTGAAAGGCGACGCCGAGGAGACGCGGCGGGTGCTGGCGCGCCTGAAGCTGTTCACGCTGGCGGAAAGCCTGGGCGGAGTGGAGAGCCTGGTGTGCCTGCCGGCGGCGATGACGCATGCGTCGATTCCGCTCGAGCGCCGGCGCGAGTTGGGCATCGCCGATAATCTGATCCGCCTGTCGGTGGGCATAGAGGGCGAGGCGGCGCTGATCGAGGACTTGCGCCAGGCATGGCAATAGCCGGCACGGCCGGGTTAGAATCTTGGTCTTGATCCGACTCACCCAAGGGGAATCCGCATGAGCATTTATCGTCACAAGCAGGGCGCGCGTCTGGCCGAAGCCGTGGTCACCAGCGGCCTGGTCTTCCTGGCCGGCCAGGTGCCGGAAAACACCGACGCCGACGCCAAGGCGCAAACCGAGAACGTGCTGGGCCAGATCGACGCGCTGCTGGCGGAGCTGGGTTCGGACAAGAGCAAGATCGTCGACGTCACCATCTTCCTGGCCAGCCTCGCCGACTACGACGCGATGAACGCCGCCTGGGACGCCTGGGTGCCGGCCGGCCATGTGCCGGCGCGCGCCACGGTGGAGGCCAAGCTGGCCAATCCGGCCTGGAAGGTGGAGATCAAGCTGGTGGCCGAACGCTGAGAACGCGTCGCTCCGCCTGCCGCCCACGTCATTGGACGTGGGCTTTTTTTATCGATTTTAGCCGGCTGTCTGCTGGGCCAAAGGCCAGCAGGAAATAAGGATGGGCGTTTCTATAACCCTATTGGTCGCGGCGCAATGTCATTGTCATTGCGTCGCTTTGGTTTTTTCCAACCAGAAACGGAGCCCGAAATGAAACAAGCAGCCTTAGTGATGGCCGCGTTGGCGGCCTTGGCCGGCGGCGCGCAGGCGGAGTCGAAACCAGCGGAACCACTGCTGCGTCAGGCGGCGGTCAAGGCCTTGCAGCCCATCTTGCCGCTGGCCAAGGGGGAGGCGGCGCTGGACATGCTGGTGGAGGTCAACCGCGACAGCGCCGACGGCGCTTGGGTGTTGGGGTCGGTGACCCAGCCGCTGCCGGTGATGACGACGATAGCGGCGATGGACCATGTGCCGGTGTCCCGGCTGTTTCTGGCGCGCCGCGACGCGCAGGGCTGGACGCTGGAGCTGGAAGGCAACCCGGGCTTCGCCGCGATGCTGACCCTGGCGCCGGCGGACTGGCTCAGCGCGGACGAGCGCCGCGCCTGGCGCAGCCAGCTGGCTCAGCCCGGACAGCCGTTCGTCCCCAACAGCACTGGCCTGGGCCTGCCGTGGCGGCAGGGCGCGGCCTGGCGCATGACCGGCGGCCCGCACGGCTATAGCGGGGAAAGCCAGCCCTACGATTCCATCGACTTCGCCGGCGGCGACGGCAGGGTGTTGGCGCCGCAGGCCGGGGTGATCTACAAGAGCTGCGTGCGCGGCGGCAGCGGCCTGGTCAAGCTGGTGCACGACAACGGCTTCTCGTCCACCTACTACCACATGATCAATCTGAACACGCTGGCGGACGGGACCCGGGTCAATCCGGGCGCTTATCTCGGCACCATAGGCAACGGCCTGCCATGCGGCGGCAGCACCACCGGCCCGCACGTGCACTTCTCCCTGCTGTATCAGGGCCGGGCCGAACCGGTGAACGGCAAGCTGTTCGGCGGCTGGCAGTTCTTCGCCGGCAGCCGCGCCTACCAGGGCTACGCCTTGCGCAACGGGACGCGGGTCAATGTCGGCGGCCTGCTGAACAATTACGGCGGCGGCGCGCCAGCGGGCGCCAGCGGGGTAGCGACGCCGGCTCAGGGCGAGGGGAAGGTGAATCTGCGCAGCGCGCCCAGCCTGAGCGCCGGCGTCACCGGCACGGTCAATCGCGGCGAAAGCGTCGCTTTGCAATGCCATGTGCGCGCCGAGGCGGTGGACGGGGTGTGGGGCCGCACCGATGTGTGGAACCGCACCCGCGGCGGCGACTGGATCAGCGACGGCTTCCTCGACACCGGCAGCAACGGGCCGGTGGTGCCTTTGTGCGCGTCGGCCAGCCGGCCGTGGTGAGCCATTAATAGGCGCCGTCGAAACGCAGGCCGGCGGGCACAGGCTCGCCGGCCTGGAAGGCGGCGACGGCGGCGCCCAGCTGTTCGGTCAGACCGGGCTGCTGGGCGTTGACCGGCACCAGGTCCAGGCTGCGCATCCAGGTCAGCTGGCGCTTGGCCAACTGGCGAGTGGCGGCGACGCCCTTGTCGATGAAGCTTTGCTCGTCGCCGGCGCCGTCCAGATACTCCCAGGCCTGGCGGTAGCCGACGCAGCGCATCGACGGCAGATCCAGCGTCAGCGCCGGATAATCGGCGCGCAAGCGCCGCACTTCGGCCAGGAAGTCCTGTTCCAGCATCAGTTCGAAACGCTGGGCGATGCGCTGGTGCAGCCAGCCGCGCTCCGCCGGCACCAGGCCCAGCGACAGTAGACGGAAGTCCGCCGCGGCCTCCTTGCCGCGCGCCAGCAGCCGCGACATCGGTTCGCCGCTGAGCAGGCAGACCTCCAGCGCGCGGTGGATGCGTTGCGAATCATTGGGGTTGAGGCGGGCGGCGGTGTCCGGGTCCAGCTGCGCCAGCCGCGCGTGCATCGCCGGCCAGCCGGCCTGGGCGGCCTCGGCGTCCAACTGAGCGCGCAGCGCGGCGTCGGCGCGCGGCAGGTCGGATAAACCCTCCAGCAAGGCCTTGTAATAGAGCATGGTGCCGCCCACCAGCAAGGGCAGCCGGCCGCGGCCGTTGATTTCGCGGATCAGCCGGTTGGCGTCGGCGTGGAACTGGGCGGCGGAATAGCTGTGCAGCGGGCTGATGATGTCGATCAGGTGATGCGGGCATTGCGCCATTTCGGCCGCGCTGGGCTTGGCGGTGCCGATGTCCATGTCGCGATAGACCAGCGCGGAGTCCACGCTGATGATTTCCACCGGAAAATGGCGGGCCAGTTCCAGCGCCAGGCCGGTTTTGCCGGAGGCGGTGGGGCCCATCAACAGGATGGCGTGCGGGAGGTCGTTCATGAGCGGGTCTTGCGGTTCAATCGATGGATTGTCGCATAAGCGGCCTATGCCCGGACAGCCCGCCCCGCGCTCAGGAGCCGGACTCGGGCGCCGGCAGCGCCCGCCGCCGGCTGGCGCGCCACCAGCCGCCCACGGTGATCAGGAACCACATGCACTGGTTGACGAAGGAGGCCAGGTTGAAGTGATTGGACAGCGATATCAGGATGCAGACCGGACCGAGCAGGTTCAGGACGAAATAGCGCGGCTCCGAGGTGCGCAGGCCCAATAGCTGGCTGCCCAGATAAGCGCCCAGATAGCTGATGACGCCGATCAGGCCGATGAGGTCGTACATGGCGAAGCTCCCGGGGCGGTATTTACAAGGGCAGCGCTTGCGCGTCGGCGGCGGCGGGTTCGCGGCCGGCCTGGTAGAAGGGCGCGTCCGAGCGCGGCAAGGGCGGCCGTTGGCGGATCTGGTCGGCGATCTTTTCCGCCATCATGATGGTGGGCGCGTTCAGGTTGCCGGTGACGATGCGCGGCATGATGGACGCGTCCACCACGCGCAGGCCGGACAGGCCGTGCACGCGGCCCTGATGATCGACCACCGCCGTCGGGTCGTCGGCGCCGCCCATCTTGCAGCTGCCGGACGGGTGCAGCGCGGTTTCGGCATGGGTTTGGACGAAGCGGTCGATCTCGCTGTCGCTGCTCACCTTGTCGCCCGGCTGGATTTCCCGGCCGCGGAAGGCGGAGAGCGCGTTCTGGCCGATGATCTCGCGCGTCAGCCGCACCGCGGCGCGGAACTCCCGCCAGTCGGTGTCGTGGGCCATGTAATTGAATTGCAGCCGCGGCGGGTCGCGCGGGTCGCGGCTGGCCAGTTTGACGTGGCCGACGCTGGGCGAGCGCATCGAGCCGACATGGCACTGGAAACCGTGCATCTTGACGGCGTGGCTGCCGTCGTAATTCACCGCCAGCGGCAGGAAATGGTATTGCAGATTGGGGAAGGCGAAGCGCTCGTCGCTGCGGATGAAGCCGCCGGCCTCGAAGTGATTGCTGGCGCCCAGACCGCTGCCGTCCAGATACCACTGGGCGCCGATGCGGGCCTTGTTCCACCAGCGCAGCGACGGATACAAGGACACCGGCCGCCGGCATTCGTACTGCAGATACATTTCCAGGTGATCCTGCAGATTGGCGCCGACGCCGGGCAGGTGGGCGGCGACGGCGATGTCGTGGCGGCCGAGCTCGGCGGCGTCGCCGACGCCGGAGCGCAGCAGCAATTGCGGCGAGGCGATCGCGCCGTTGCAGACGATGACTTCGCGCAAGGCGCGGGCGCGCTGGCTGCGGCCGCCCTGCAGGTATTGCACGCCGACGGCGCGCGCGCCGTCGAACAGGACGCGGTCCGCCAGCGCGCGGGTTTTTACTGAAAGGTTGGCGCGCTCGCGGGCGGCGTCCAGGTAGGCCAGCGACACGCTGCAGCGCCGTCCCCGGGCGGTGGTGGTGCGGTCCATCGGGCCGAAGCCTTCCTGACGGTAGCCGTTCAGGTCGTCGGTGCGCGCGTAGCCGGCTTGTTCGCCGGCTTGAATGAAGGCTTCGAACAGGGGGCTGACGTCGGCCTTGGGCGTGGTGACGTGCAGCGGCCCGTCGCCGCCGTGATAGTCGTCGGCGCCCTTGTCATAGGTTTCCGCCTTGCGGAAATAGGGCAGGCAGTCGGCGTAGCTCCAGTCGCTGAGTCCGGGCAGCTCGGCCCAGCCCTGATAGTCCAGCGCGTTGCCGCGGATATAGACCATGCCGTTGATCAACGAGGAGCCGCCCAGGCCCTTGCCGCGCGCCTGGGCCATGCGGCGTCCGCCCATATGCGGCTCCGGCTCGGTCTGGTAGGCCCAGTTATAGGTGCTGCCTTGCAGGGGGTAGGCCAACGCCGCCGGCATCTGGGTGCGCCAGTCCAGCCGCCAGTCCGGGCCGCCGGCCTCCAGCAGCAGCACGCTGACGTCGCTGTCCTCGCTCAGCCGCGCCGCTAGCACGCCGCCGGCGGAGCCGGCGCCGACGATGATGTAGTCGTATTCCTGAGTGGTGTTCATCTTGTTTCTCCTCGGACGTGAACGATGGCGGGGCTGGACGAATGGAGCTTCAGGCGCCGAACCATCCCATGGGCTTGGGCGCCAGATTGATGTAGCTGTGCTTGAGCTCGGTGTACTCGTCCAGGCCGATGCGCGACAGCTCGCGGCCGATGCCGCTGGCTTTGAAGCCGCCCCACGGCGCTTCCGGGAAGTAGGGGTGGTAGTCGTTGACCCAGACGGTGCCGAAGCGCAGCGCGCGGCTCATGCGGTTGGCGCGCGCCAGGTCCCGCGTCCACACCGCCGCCGCTAGGCCGTAAGGGGTGTCGTTGGCCAGGCGCAAGGCCTCGGCCTCGTCGCGGAAGCGCTCCACGGTGATGACCGGGCCGAAGATCTCTTCCTTGGCGATGAGCATGTCGGCGCGGACGTCGGCCAGCAAGGTGGGCTGCAGCCAGTAGCCGCGGCGGTAGCGCTCGCCGTCCGGGCGGCCGCCGCCGTAGACCAGGCGGGCGCCTTCCTCCACCCCGGCGGCGATCAGGCTCAGGATCTTGTCGTGCTGCTGGGCCGACTGCACCGGCCCCATCTGGGTGTCCGGCTGCTGACCGGGGCCGACGACGATGCGCGGCAGCCGTGCCGCCAGCCGCTGCACGAAGTCGTCGTGGATCTCGTCTTGCAGCAACAGCCGCGAGCCGGCCGAGCAGACCTGGCCGGCGTGGAAGAAGGCGGCGTTCAGTGCGTAGTCGACGGCGGCGTCGAGGTCGGAGTCGGCGCAGACGATGTTGGGGTTCTTGCCGCCCAGCTCCAGGGCGATGCGTTTGAAGTTGCCGCTGGCGGCGCGCATGATGCTGGCCCCGGCCTGGGCGCCGCCGGTGAAGGACAGCAGATCGACATCGACGTGTTCCGCCAGTTCGGCGCCCGCCTCGGCGCCGCCGCTGACCAGATTGAAGACGCCGGTGGGCAAGTCCAGCTCGGCCAGCAGCTGGGTGAAGCGCCAGCTGCTGAGCGGGGTCAGGCTGCTGGGCTTGAGCACCACGCAATTGCCGGCGCCCAGCGCCGGCGCGATCTTCCAGGCCGCTTGCAGCAAGGGGTAGTTCCAGGGGGTGATCAGGCCGCAGACGCCCACCGGCTCGTGCAAGGTGCGGCTGATCACATGCTCGGGCGCGGCGTTGGCCTGGCCGCTCTCGGTGGCGACCAGGCCGGCGAAGTAGCGGAAGGTGGCGGCGACGTCGCCCATATCGGTGCGGCTCTCGCTCAGAGTCTTGCCGGTGTTCAGCGTCTCCAGCGCGGCGAGGCCCTCGCTGTCGCGCTCCACCAATTGGGCGATGTCCAGCAGCAGGCGGCTGCGTTGACGGTTGGTGCTGGCGCGCCAGGGACCATGGTCGAAAGCGGCGCGCGCGGCGGCGATGGCGGCCTGGGCGTCGGCGCGGTCGCCGTCCGCGGCGGCGGCGATCGCGCTTTCGTCGCAGGGGTTGAGAATCGGGCGGGTTTGCCGATTGGCGGCGTCGCGCCATTGGCCATCGATGAAGAGCTGGGTGGAGATCATGGCAGCCTCGTGCAAGAGATGAAATTAACTATTGGTAAATTAATTTACCTTTGGTTTAATTGTAGTGTCGATTCGCGATGGGCTGCAATCCGGAATCGGCTATGGCGGCGCGCGCTTGATTTGGTTTTGCTATATCGCCTGCGCTCAAACCTGGCCGGAGACCGGCCGCGGCGCGGCGGCGCGGGCGTTTTTGGTTCGCTTCGGGATTTTTCCGGCCTGGGTTAACATGGCGGGTCGACAGCCGCAGGCTGTGGCGCGCGCGCATCGCGCGTCTTGTTCGCATTCAATTACCCAGGAGGCGCGGCCCGTCGCCGCGACCAGTTCCGTGTCGCCAAATCAAGTCAGTCAAGCCCTTGCTCCCGCCGGGGAGGAAACCTTCGCCGTCCGTCTGAAGGATGTGCTGGGGCGCAAGCGCGTCATGCTCAAACAGGTGGCGGAAGCCCTGGGCGTGTCGTCCGCCGCCGTGCACAAATGGACGCGCGGCGGAGAGATCGAATACCGCAAGCTGCGGGTGCTGGCGGATTTTCTGGGCGTGAACTGGATCTGGCTGCGCTACGGCGAACAGGCGGTGCTGGACCTGGCCACGGCGACGACGACGGACGCGCAGTTGACGGAGATCCGCCGCAAGCATCTGGCCGAGATCATGGAAAGCGAGGCGCGGATGAAGTTCGCGCAGAATGTGTCCGGCATCGTCACCTGGGAATGGAACATCCTGAGCGACGCGGTGGCGTATTCGGCCAACGCCGAACAGTTGTTCGGCCGGCCCGTCCGCGTGTTGACGGATTTCTGGCAGGCGCTGGATCCGGCCGACGCGTCGGGGCTGCGCGCCCGGCTGGAGGACTGTCTGAACGCCGGCACCGCTTACGAGGCGGAGTTCCGCGTGCGCTGGCCGACGGGCGAAACGCGCTGGATCGCCTCGCGCGCCACCTGCGTGCCGGACGCGGACCGCAGGCCGGTGAAGATGATAGGCGTCAGCTTCGACATCACTCAGCGCTGCCTGGCGGAGCAGGCGCTGCGCCAGAGCCAGGCCATTCTGGACAAGGCGCAGTCCATCGCCCATCTGGGGAGCTGGTTTTGGGACGTGCGCAACGACGACTGCATCTGGTCGGACGAGGCCTACCGGATTTTCGGCTGGCAGCCGCAGGCGTTCAAAGTGACGATGGAGCGCTACTTCGCCGCGATGGCGCCGGAGGACAGGGAGCGCATCGATCAGGCCATCCGGCGGGCGATAGACGAGCGCCAGCCCTATTGCGTGGAGTACAGCATCCTGTTGCCGGACGGCCGCCGCCGCCAGATTCACGAGGAGGGCGAGGTCCTGTACGGGGAAGGGCGGGCGGAGGCGATGATAGGCGCGACCCAGGACGTCACCGACAGCCGCCAGGCCGCGGTGGCCTATAGCGAAAGCGAGGAGCGTTTTCGCGAGATCTTCGAACAGGCGGCGCTGGGATTGGCGCATCTGGGCCTGGACGGGCGTTGGCTCAAGGTGAACCGCCGTCTGGCCGAGATGACGGGCTACGCGCCGGGGGAAATGGAGGGCATGAGCTTTCAGCAACTGACCCATCCCGACGACCTGGAAGACAATCTGTTGCGGCTGGATAGGCTGCTGAGCGGGGAGGTGGCCAGTTTTTCGCTGGAGAAGCGGCTGCTGCGCAAGCAGGGCGGTCATGTCTGGGTGAATGTCAGCGTCTCGCTGAGCCGCCATCCCGTGAGCGGGGAGCCCTGGCATTTGATCGCGGTGGCGGAGGAGGTGGCGGAGCGGCGCGCGGCGCGCCGTTCGCTGGAGGAGGCCCGGCGACGCAGCGAGCTGGCGCTGCAGTCCATAGGCATGGCGAGCTGGGAGTGGGACCTCGCCGCCGGGCGGCTGCGTTTGTCGCCGCAGGCCGCGCGGCTGTTGTTCGGCGAGCCGCTGGAGGAGGCGGCCGAGCAGCGCCTGCTGGACGGTCTGCGCATCGCGTCGCGGCAGGGCTGGCTGGCCAGCCTGGAGGCGATATTCAATATTTCCAGCCGCGCGCAGCTGGATGTGCTGTGGCATGGCGACGGCGGCAAGACTTTGCCGCTGGTGTTGTCGCTGGTGGCGCAGCGGGGAAGCGACGGCGCGGTGGAGCGCTTGATCGGGGCGCTGGGGCCGCGCTGATTCCGGCTGTGCGCCAAGCTTGAACAGAGCCCGTCGCTTATCGGCGGGCTTTTTTGCGCGCTCGCGCGAGCGATGAAAATTTACTATTGGTAAAAAAATTAACTTATGGTAATTTTTACTCCTCGTCTGGCAAGGCGGATGGATCGAGTCTTGTTGCGTTTGAACCTAGAGCAGGGCGCCGCGCGAAGTGCGGGCGGCGTCCGATAAGAGGAGCCGACGCGCTATGAACAGCATGCACAGACAGCAGTATCTTCGCCGCCGGGCCCGCTGGGGTTATGGCTGGGCGCTTTGCGCGGCGGTGCTATGGGGCGCGTGGTACGTGCCGGGCGCCGCGGTGTGGCACGAGGCGCCGCTGGCCGGGCTGGCGGGCGGGCGGCCGGAGCGGTTTCTGATGGCGACCGCGGTGTTGACTGCATTTCACGCCTGCCTGGTGGCGGCGTTTCAATTATTGTGGCTGGCGGCCCTGGGCAAGCTGGCCGACTTCTTCCGCACGCTCTGGCGTTTCGGCGGCATTTCCAAATGGTATTTCCTGGCCGCGGTATTGGGCGGCCTGATGGCCAATTTCGGCTCTTATCTGGCGATGGGTTATGTCGGCGCGGTGTTTGCCGCGGTGGCGGGCCTGTTGTATCCGGTGGTGGGCGCGGCGCTGGCGCGTTTGTGGTATCGCGAGCGGATAGGCCCCCGCGCGGCGCTGGGCATCGCGGTCATCGTGCTGGGCGGGGCGGCGATTTACGCGCCGGGCCTGTCCGGCGATCTGAGCGGAGCAGGCGACGCGCGCTGGCTGGGTTATCTGGGCGGCGCGCTGGCGGCGCTGGGCTGGGGCCTGGAGGGCGCCATCGTCGGACGGGCGATGGATGTGACCGATCCCGATTGCGGGGTGGCGATCCGCTATCTGGCCGAGGCGCTGTATTGGGTGTTGCTGATTCTGCCGGCGCTGGCCTGGCTGACCCCCTTGCCGGTGTATGCGCTGGCCGGCGAACTGTGGTCGTGGCGGCCCATGCTTTATCTGGCGGTGGGCGGACTCAGCTTCGCTTTCTGCGCGGTGGCCTGGTACAAGTCCTTCCCCTTGATCGGC
This sequence comes from Chromobacterium alkanivorans, assembly GCF_016937655.1. Classification (GTDB taxonomy): domain Bacteria; phylum Pseudomonadota; class Gammaproteobacteria; order Burkholderiales; family Chromobacteriaceae; genus Chromobacterium; species Chromobacterium alkanivorans. The sequence goes on from NZ_JAFHKL010000010.1 coordinate 208,672, forward strand.
GTGGGCCGCGGCCAGGCGATAGGCGCTTTCTACGCGCTGTTCGCGACCTTGTTCACCGCGGCGTTCACCTTGAACTTTCCCGAGTGGCATTTTCTGATTGGCCTGGCCCTGGTGATTCTGGGCGGTTTCGTCATGGTGTCGGACAGCGAGCGCGATCTGGGCGCGGTGCGCAATGTGGAGGGCGGAGCATGAAGGTGCACATCAAGGGCTTCATTCTGCAGGCGTTGGCCCGTCAGCCTGGCTTGTGGGACGTGGAGCTGGCCCGGCGCATCTGCCGGGAGTACCGCAAGCCGGAAGACGCCTATTGGCTGGGCATGGTGCGGGCCTGCCTGGCGGATCTGAGCGCCAGCGGCCTGGTGGTGGCGCTGTGCGAGCGCTGGCAGGAGGAGGGCGCGCGCCTGTTGTTCAACTATCGCGTCAGCGATTTCGGGCTGGAGCGCATGCGTCAGACCGGTTTGGCCTGAGAAGCGGTTGGCGGCCTCGCCGACAAGAGCGAGGCGAAAACGGTTGAGAAAGCGGAATGTACAGGGGGTACATCAGCGTTTCGAAGCCGGCGCCCATCGCACAATCGCTCTACCGACGCGCAGCAGATCGTAAACAGGTTCTAAGGAGAAGGACATGTCCGGGTATTGGGGTTATGAAGGCGCATCCACGCTGGCGATGGTTGTGATCGTGAGTTTGAGCCTGGCGGCATTGTTCATCGCCAGGCGTTATGTGAGGACGCTATAGGTCTGAAGGCAAAAGCCCGCAGCGCGCGTTCCGTTTTCTCAGCCGCAAGGGCTGGTCTCGCCCTTGCGCCTCCCTGGCTTGGAACCCGCTTTACAGCTGCGCGGCGTAGGCCTCCAGTTGGGCCAGCACTCCTTGTGCCTGTTCGCTCAGTTCGCCGGCGCGGGCTTCCGCCATTTCGTGGCGGAATTGCTGGACATCCCGGCCGGGGCCGCCGTTGAGCTTGGCCTGGCGCCAGGTTTGCCAGCGCTGCTGTTCCTCGCCGGACAGGGAGCGCGGGAAGTTGCGCGCGCGGTAGCGGAACAAGAGTTCGGCCAGTTGCGGGTCTTCGAAGAAAGCCATCTCGCCGGCCAGTTGGTCGGCCGACATGCGGCGCAGCTTGGTCAGCACTTTGCGGTCGTTGTTGGAAACGAAGCCGCCGTAGAGATTCTCGTCGACGTCGCGCGGCTCGCCGGCCTCGCGTTTGTAGACCTTGCGCCAGACCGGGGTCAGGTCCGGCAGCGCGCCGGCGTAGTCGGCGTGGCGATGGACTTGTTCCATGTCCAGCCCCCAGTGCGCGGCGCGTTCGGCGCTCAGCACCTTGAGATTGGCGACCACGAACGGCGATTTATTGACGTGCACGGTCTTGAGCGGCAAGCGCTGCACGCCTTCCGGCAGGTCTTCGCTGCGGGTGTACAAGCGTTCGCGAATGTCGTCCGGGCCCAGACCCTGCAATTCGCGGGGGTCGTGGGACAAATCCCAGACGATGACCTCGTTGGCGTTGTACGGGTGGGCCGCCAGCGGCCAGACCACGGCCATATTGCCGCGTTCGGCGCCGTACATGCCGGAAACGTGCAGCACGGGCTTGGGGTCGTGAAGGCTGAGCTGGACCTTGACCGCGTCTTTCTTGCGCAGCGACAGATAGAAGTCGAACAGCTTGGGCTGATGCCGCTTGATCAGACGCGCCAGCGCGATGGTGGCGCGCACGTCGGACAGCGCGTCGTGGGCGGCTTCGTGCGCCAGGCCGTTGGCGGCGCTCAGGTGCTCCAGCTTGAAGCTGGGGCGTCCGTCTTCGTGTTGCGGCCACTGGATGCCCTCCGGGCGCAGCGCGAAGGTGGCGCGCACCAGGTCCAGCAAATCCCAGCGGCCGCATTGGTTCTGCCATTCGCGCGCATACGGGTCCATCAGATTGCGCCAGAACAGGAAGCGGGTGACTTCGTCGTCGAAGCGGATGGAGTTGTAGCCGACGCCGACGGTGCCCGGCGTCGCCAGCTCGCGTTCGATCACGGCGGCGAATTCGTGTTCGGCCACGCCGTGTTGCAAGCACCATTGCGGGGTGATGCCGGTCAGCAGGCAGGCCACCGGGGACGGCAGGTAGTCGGGCGCCGGCCGAGCGTAGAGCATGACCGGCTCGCCGATTTCATTGAGCTCGGCGTCGGTGCGGATGCCGGCGAACTGCGAGGGACGATCCTGGCGCGGCACGGCGCCGAAGGTTTCGTAGTCGTGCCAGAAGAAGCTGTGATTGGACATGGCGGCAACAATGCGGTGAAGTTGGCCGCATTGTCGCATCCATGGCGCGGCGGGGCCAGCCGCGCCGTTCTCGTCCGTCCGCCGTGCCCTAATCCATCCACGCGGGCTTGCGCGTCTCCAGCATGGCCTGGACGCCTTCGCGGCCTTCCTCGCTCAGGCGGATGGCGACGATGCGCTGGATGCAGAGTTCCATGCTCTCTTCCCCGACGCCCAGGCCGGCGATGTCGGCCAGCAGGCGCTTGGCCTCCAGCATCGCCGCCGGGCCGTTGATCAGCAGATGGTTGATCAGAAAGTCCACCGCCATGTCCAGCTCATCGCTTTCCACCACCTGGTGCACCAGCCCCAGGCGCTTGGCCTTGCCGGCGTTGAAGCGTTCCGCGGTCATGAAGTAGCGGCGCGTCGAGCGTTCGCCGATGGCGCGGACCATATAGGGCGCCACCAGCGCGGGAATCACGCCCAGCTTGACGTCGGAAAAGCTGAACAGCGCTTCCGAGCTGGCGATGGACACGTCGCAGCAGGCGACCAGCCCCGCGCCCAGACCGAAGGCGGATCCCTGTATTTTGGCGATGGTGGGTTTGGGCAAGGTGTCCAGCGTGCGCAGCAGCTTGGCCAGCAGGCGGGCGTGGCGCTCCAGCTCTTCGCGTCCGAAGCCGGCCATCCGCCGCATCCAGTCGATGTCGTGGCCGGCGGAAAAGCTGATGCCGCTGCCGGTCAGCACCACGGCGCGCACGCTCGCGTCTTCGGCCAGGGTTTCCAGCATCGCGGTCAGCAGGCCGACGCTGCTGTCGTCCAGCGCGTTCAGCAGCTCGGCGCGGTTGAGGGTGACGGTGGCGATTCCCTTTGGATCAACGGCAAGCAAAACGGACTCGGCGGTCATTCGGTTCTCCTTGTTCTAGACGATGGGCGTTTCAGCTGTGGCCAAAACGGATAATGCTGCGGACAAAGGCGTCCGCTGCCTCGATGTGCAATACATGGCCGGCGCCCGGCAGGATTTCCAGCTGCGCGCCGGGCAGCCGTTCGCGCAGCAGCTCGGCTTGATACAAGGGCGTCAGGCGGTCTTCGTCGCCAACCAGTATATGGCAGGGCATGGTCAGCTCGTGCAGCCAGGTGCGCGCGTCGTGTTCGGTGACGCCGGCGATCAGACGGATCACCGCGTCCCAATCCACCATGCCGGCGATCAGCTTCATATCGTCCAGCATGGCGACGTTGCTGGCCAGAAAACGGCTGGAAAACAGCCAGGGCACGCTGACCGCGTAGCGCAAATCCAGCCCGCCGCTGTGGTTGGCCGCAATCCAGCTGTCGCTGATATGGTTGTTGACGCTGTCGGCCCAGGCCAGCGTGGCGGCCAGCAGCAGCCGCGACACGCGCTCGGGATGACGGTGGGCGAAATGCTGAGCCACCATGCCGCCGTAAGACAAGCCGGTGAGATAGACCTCGGCAATGCCCAAATGATTCAACAGCCCGGCGGCGAGGTCGGCTTGTTCGCTGAGCGGGTATTTGTCGCCGCCGGGGCGGTCGCTTTGGCCCTGGCCGAGAAAATCGAAGCGCAACAGCTGGAAATGCGGCTCCAGCTGCGGCTGCAGCAGGGCCCAGGCCGCGGTGGACATGGTGATGCCGTTGAACAGCGCCAGCACTTGGGCGCCCTGTCCGCTGAGTTCGTAATAGACCTTGTGTCCGGCGATTTCGGCATAGGGCATGGCGTTGTTCCTTTGGTCAGGCGTTGCGCGGCGTCAACATGCATGCTTCATTCTAGAGCGAGCCGGCGCTTGCGGGGCAATTTGCTGGCGACGCGGGCGCAAGAGGAAGGGGCCGCGCCTACGCGCGACCGGCGCGGTCGGCCGGCAAGCTCTGAATAAGGGTCAAGTGTTTGACGAATTAAACAATGAAGATTGGACGCCGGTGGCAGACGCTCTTGCGCGCACCGGCCGGATTGACAGGTCTGGACGGTCCGCCGGGGTGAGGCGCGCGCGCCACAGCGGCGATAATTTTTCGAGAGCGCTTGCACTAGATGTTGTCAAATTTATTAAACGTGGCATAGGCTTCTGTTCAAGACTAAAACGACAAAGGCGCCCGCCGTCGTCGCGGCCGCCCGGCCGTGGCCGCCGTCGGCGCCGCACAGAGGAGACATCATGTTGGCAACGGACAAGGCGGTGGCGGCATGGCCGCGCGCGCTCGCGGCGGGACCTCCGGCCGGCGCGGGAAGCCGGACGGACTCTTGAATCCATGCGCGCGGGTCCCGGCCGGCGCGACCATCAAGCAAGACATTCGATTGCTGCCGCGCCGCCTCGAGACGAGAGCCGCGCGGCGGACGCAGCCGGCCCGCGCCGCTGCGGGACTGCAATAGAGGGAACGACTCAATGACGCAAGCTGTTGCCGCCAAACCGGCCCAAGCCGCTTTTTCCGCCCACAACGTCCAGGCCGCCGAGGCGCAGACCGACGCAGACAAGGCTTATCTGCGCATTGCCGGCGTGCTGAAAAAGTTCGGCGACCATGTCGCGGTGGATCATGTCGATCTGGATATCCGCAGAAATGAAATCTTCGCCCTGCTCGGCAGTTCCGGCTGCGGCAAGTCAACCCTGTTGCGCATGCTGGCGGGGATGGAGGCGCCGACTTCGGGCCGCATCATTCTGGACGGCGAGGACATGCAGGGCCTGCAGCCGTACGAGCGGCCGGTGAACATGATGTTCCAGAGCTACGCGCTGTTTCCGCACATGACGGTGGAGCAGAACGTGGCGTTTGGCCTGAAGCAGGACAAGGTGTCCCGGGAGGAGATCGCGGAGCGGGTGGGCAAGATGCTGGACCTGGTGCAGATGCGCAAGTACGCCAACCGCAAGCCTCATCAGCTGTCCGGCGGCCAGCAGCAACGCGTGGCGCTGGCGCGCAGCCTGGTCAAGCGGCCCAAGCTGTTGTTGCTGGACGAGCCCTTGGGCGCTCTGGACAAGAAGCTGCGCCAGCAGACCCAGCTGGAGCTGGTCAACACCATCGAGCAGGTGGGTGTGACCTGCATCATGGTGACCCATGATCAGGAGGAGGCGATGACCATGGCCAGCCGCATCGGCATCATGAGCGAAGGCTCCTTGCTGCAGGTGGGCACTCCGTCTGAAATTTACGATTACCCCAACTGTCGCTTCACCGCCGAGTTCATCGGCGAGAGCAATATCTTCGAGGGCGCGGTGGTGGTGGACGAGCCGGATCTGGTCGAAGTCCGTTCGCCGGAGCTGGGCGGGGACATCCGCATCGACCACGGGATTACCGGCCCCAAGGGCATGCATGTCTGGGCCAGCATCCGGCCGGAGGATGTGCGGCTGGACGTCAAGCCGCTGCCGGCCGGCCCCAACGTCGCCGCCGGCGTGGTGGAGGACATCGCCTATCTGGGCAGTTATTCCATCTATCACGTGAAACTGGCCAGCGGCAAAGTCGTCAAATCGGTGGTGCCGTCTTCGCGTTGGTATGATGCGGGCGAAACCGCGCCGACCTGGGGCGACGCGGTGTTCGTCAGCTGGCGGCAGGATGTTCCGGTGGTGTTGACCCGCTAAGGCGCGCCCGCAAGCGGATGCCCGCCGCCGGGCATCCGTTTTTTCATCTTCCATCGCGAAAGGAAAGGTTTGACGCGTTTGTCCATCCCTTGATCCAGCCGCCGCATCATTCGTTTTCATGAGAGGTTTCCATGCTTCGTTTTGCCCATCAAGCCCATGCGCCATCCTATTACGCCGCCACCGCTCTGCCCTGGGAGCCCGGGGCGGCGCTGCAAGGCGCCGTCGACTGCGATGTCTGCGTGGTGGGCGGCGGGCTGGCGGGCTTGTCGGCGGCGCTGAACCTGCGGGAGCGCGGATTTTCCGTCGTGCTGCTGGAGGGCGCGCAGATAGGCTTCGGCGCTTCCGGGCGCAACGGCGGGCAGGTGATCGCCGGCTTCGCCTGCGGCGTCGACACGCTGCGCGCGCAATTGGGCGACGGCCTGGCCAAACAGATGTGGGACATGTCGGTGGAGGCCGTGGACATCATCGAGCAGCGGGTGAACCGGCACCGCATCGACTGCGATTGGCGGCGCGGCTATGTCAGCGTGGCGGTCAAGCCGCGGCACATGCAGGAGCTGGAGGACTGGCAGCGCGAGGCGGCTCAGGTCTATGACTACGGCGGCATGCAGTTGTGGGACAAGGCCGAACTGCGCGCGCGCCTGGACAGCGACCGCTACCAGGGCGGCTTGTACGATCCGCGCTCGGGTCATCTTCATCCCTTGAACTACGCCTTGGGTCTGGCCCGCGCCGCGCGCGAGGCGGGCGTCGCCATTTACGAGCAAAGTCCGGCGCTGCGCCTGACGCGGGGCGCGCGGCCGCAGCTGGCGACCGAGCGGGGCGTGGTCAATTGCGCCCAGGTGGTGCTGGCCTGCAATTCCTACATCGGCGCGTTGGTGCCGGAACTGGAGCGGCGCATCATGCCGGCCGGCACCTATGTGATCGCCACCGAACCCTTGGGCAAGGAGCGGGCCGAGGCGCTGATCGCCAACGATATGGCGGTGTGCGACACCAATTTCGTGCTGGATTACTATCGCCTGTCCGCCGACCACCGCTTGCTGTTCGGCGGCAAGGTCAGCTATTCCGGCCGCGAGCCGGCCAATCTGGCGGCCGGCATGCGCAGCGACATGCTGCGGGTGTTCCCGCAACTGGCCGACGTCAAGATCGACTACGCCTGGGGCGGCTTCTGCGACATCACGGTGAACCGCGCGCCCGATTTTGGTCGGCTGGACGGCAATGTCTATTATCTGCAGGGCTTTTCCGGCCATGGGGTCAACATCACCGGCCTGGCCGGCAAGGTGGCGGCGGAGGCGGTGGCCGGCGACGCTTCGCGCTTCGACCTGTTCGCCAAGATTCGCCATAATCACTTCCCCGGCGGCAAATGGCTGCGCACGCCGGCCTTGGTGCTGGGCATGGCTTACTTCCGGATGCGGGATTATTTATAAGCGCCGCCGCGTCGCGGGCCACGGGCAGCCTTCGCGCTGCCCTTTTGTTTTTCAGGAGGCGTCCAGATAATCGTAGCCGCCCCAATCCAGCGCGTAGGCGGTATGGTTGTCCGCGGTGCGGACGGGTTTGAGCAAGCCGTTTTGCTGCATGTAGACTAGGTGTTCGTGGACGTCGGCCGCGCTGTATTCGCCGCCGGATTCGCGCGAGAGCGCCAGAAACAGTTTGCGCTCGTCCAGATATTGGATGTGCATGGTCTGCAGCAGGCGCAGCGTGCGGAAAATCAAGGTTTCGTTGCGGGTCATGACAGCGGATATTTTATTTTTATGACTATTCATTTATCTGACACTTTAGTTTGGTGCGTCAAGAAATATGACATTATTGTTTCAGGGGCCAGGGCATGACGAAGGAACGGCCTGATTCGCCTTGCATCGCCGTGTGTTCCACCGCGGTGGGCGACGATATCTGCCGCGGCTGCGCGCGCAGTTTCGATGAGATCTCGAATTGGTGCTTCATGGACGCGGAGGAGCGGGAGCGGGTGTGGCTGCAACTGCCGTCGCGTCAGCGCGGATTGAAGATCGCGGCGGTATTCGCCTGCCTGCCTGAGCTTCATCAAGGCCAGGACGGCGAGTGGATGAGCGTGCCCTGCCTGCCTTTGTGGTTCCGCATGGAGGGGGACTGCCTGCGTTGGCGGGCGGAAGCGGGGACGGTTTGCCAGCGCGATTGCGCCGGCTGGAGCCCGGCTCAGGTCGCCGCCTTCCTGCGCGAGCAGGCGGGGATCGAGCATAACTAGGGGGGAGAGATGGCGCAGGACAGTTCTTTGACCGAGTTTTGGGATGTGCGTTATCGCGATGGCGTGACGCCGTGGGAGGGCGCGCGAATGAGTCCCGAGGTCCTGGCATTTTTTCAGCGCCAGCCGGCTGGCCGGATCTTGCTTCCCGGCTGCGGCAGCGCCGGAGATTTGCCCTTGCTGCTGGACTGCGGCCATCAGGTGCTGGCCATCGATTTCAGCGCGCAGGCGGTGGCGATCGCGCGCGGGCAATGGCCGCAGGCGGCCGCCCATATCCGGCAGGCGGATTTTTTCGCCGTCGAAGAGACGCCCCCGTTCGACGCCGTGTTCGAGCGGGCCTTTCTCTGCGCGCTGCCGCCTCGTCTGCATGCTCGCTACGCGCAGCAGATGGCGCGCTTGCTGCGCCCCGGCGGCGCGCTGGCGGGCGTGTTCTTCATCGCGGATACGCCGCGCGGCCCGCCGTTCGGCCTGAGCATGTCGGCCTTGAGCGCCCTGCTGGAGCCGGCTTTCGTGTTGGAGAGCTGCGATCCGCAGCAAGACGGCGTGGCGGTGTTCGGCGGCCAGGAATACTGGATGGTGTGGAGAAGGCAACACGAAAACGAGGATTTGTAATACATTGGCATTGGTCGTTTGACGATAATCAATAGTCCGCCAACTATTCCAAAAACAAGGCCGCCATCGCTTAGGATGGCTGATTGAAGTCAATAAACAACAATAATTCTAGATAACAGCGACGGGCGGGCCCAAGCGCAGTATGGCGCGGGAGCCGCATCAGCCGCTGAACGGGATTGCGGAGCAAGAGGAGAAGTCATGCAGTGGTTCTGGCGCGTGTATACCCTGGTGGAAAAGACGTTCTGGGATACGTTGACCAAGAAATTGTGCAGTTTCTTTTTCATCAGCGTGTTTCAACTGGGCATGGTGGCCTATGTCTATTATGTGTTGGAAGACATACGGAACTCCTTGAAAGGGCAGGTGGCTTCGCCCCAGGTGTTGGCCAATATCGAATCCAGCATAGACGGCGCGTTGTTTTGGACGATGGCGCTGTGGGTGGTCAGCGTCGCCTTCATCGCCTTCATGGTCTGGTATTTGCGTTTTCTCATCGTCAGGCCGCTGAAAATGATTATCCGGATTTTCAATGAAATCGGCGCCGGCGAGGGGGATCTGTCCCGAGACATTCCCACCATCACCCATGATGAGATCCGCGAATTGTCGCTGTCGTATAACCGCTTTCTGCTGAAAATGCGCGAGATCATCAGCAATGTGCGGCTGATGACGGTGCGGATCGCGATGGATTCGGCGCGCACCCGCAAGAACGTGGTCGAATCGCTGGACGGCGCGCGGAAACAGGATCAGCTGGCGACCCAGGTCCGCGCGGCCAGCGATCAGAGCACCGAAGGCGTGGGTCAGGTCACCGAGCAGACCCAGGCCATTTCGGCCACTACGCTGGCCAATCTGGATGTGGCGCGGGAGTCCTACGCCGAACTCAAGTCCGTGGCGGAGAGCATCTACGACATCAATCAGAAGGTGGGCCATTTCAACCATACGGTGGATGACCTGAGCCAGCGCTCTTCCAGCATCAAGACCATTGTCGACCTGATCAAGGATGTGTCCGAGCAAACCAATCTGCTGGCCCTGAACGCGGCGATCGAAGCGGCGCGCGCCGGCGAAACCGGCCGCGGTTTCGCGGTGGTGGCCGATGAGGTGCGCAAGCTGGCCGAGCGGGTCAAAAAAGCCACCGACGAGATTTCGCACAATATAGACGGCATGCTGGGGCTGGTGTCGGAAACCCAGGTGGAAACTGCGCAGATCACCGAGGACACCAAGTCGGCGCGCGAAATCGTTTCCAAGGCGTCCGAGCACTTCAGCAAGATGATGGGGGACTTCGAAACCACGGCGAACAGCCTCAGCCAGATCGCCGCCACCATGTCGGAGTTCGTCGCCTCCAACGGCCAGGTCAATCTGCACGTGGCGGAGATTCACGAACTGGGCCACCGGGTGACGGACCGTCTGAATCATACCGAAGACTCTGCCACCAAGCTGTCCGGCGCGGCGGAGCAGGTGCAGCAGCTGGTGGCGCGCTTCATCCTGGGCGAAGGCGAGTTCGACCAGATCATGCAAACGGCCCGCGAGGCGCGCGATGAGCTGCAAACCGTCATGGCCGCGCAACTGGCCGCGGGCGTGGCGCTGTTCGATCAGAACTACCAGCCCATCGCCGGCGCCAAGCCGGCCAAATTCCGCACTCAGTACGACGCCAAACTGGAAAAACTGATGCAGCCGGTGTACGACCGCGCCGCCAAGTCCGTGCCCGGCGGGGTGTTCTGTCTTGCGGTGGACACCAATGGCTACGCGCCGACGCACAACAGCTGGTATAGCCAGCCCTTGAGCGGGGATCCAGCCAGGGATCTGGTCAACAGCCGCGACAAGCGCAAGTTCGCCGATGGCGCCGGACTGCGCGCGGCGCGCAGCACCCAGTCCTTCCTGTTGCAGACCTATACCCGCGATACCGGGGAAGTGCTGTCGGAAGTGGTGTTGCCCATCATGCTGTCCGGCAAGCATTGGGGCGGTTTCCGCCTGGGCTTCAACCCGGAGCAGCTGCTGGAGTCGCTTGGGCGCGGAGCCGGCAGGAACTGAGGTGTTGCCGGACGGAAGGAAAACAAAACGGAGGCCGCGGCCTCCGTTTTGTTTTGCGCGATGTGTCAGATCTGCAGCGGAGTCAGCAGGGTGACGACGCCCAGGCCGGCGAACAGCAAGGCCGCAATGGTGTGCACCAGTTTTTGCGGCAGCTTCTTTGCCGCCACCTCGCCCAAGAGCACCGCGGGCACATTGGCCAGCATCATGCCCAGCGTGGTGCCGGCCACCACCTGCAGCAAGGCGTCGGGAAAGCGCGCGGACAGGGCGACGGTGGCCAGCTGCGTCTTGTCGCCCATTTCCGCGATGAAGAAAGCGATACAGGTGGTGCCGAATACGCCGAAACGCTCCATCAGCCGGCTGTCTTCATCCAGCTTGTCCGGAATCAGCATCCAGCCCGCCATGGCAAGAAAGGAAAGGCCCAGTCCCCAGCGCATCAGGTCCGGCCCTATCTTGCTCATCAGCCAGTGACCCACCGCGGCGGCGGCGAAATGATTGAGCAGGGTGGCGACGAAGATGCCGAGAACGATGGGAACCGGCTTGCGGTAACGACCGGCCAGCATCAGCGCGAGCAATTGAGTCTTGTCGCCGATTTCAGCCAGGGCGACGATGCCGGTGGAAATGAGGAAGGCTTCCATGAAAACTCCGGGGGCTGCGCATACGCCATGACAAGCCCGCGCCGCAGCCCCGCGTTGCGCAGACATGTCATGGGTCTTGCCAAACGGAAGTTATCGTCGCATGCGCCATGGCCGTGACGGCCAAGCCTGTTGACGCATGCCGGCGCTGAATATCGCGCCGAGGCTACTCCCCCAGAACCAGCCGATTCTAAATCAGTTGGCGTAGCGGGGCAATCCGGTGGTTAGAGTTGCGAGGTGCATTGCGGGCAGCGAGACGCCTTTTCCGGAATGCTGGATACGCAGAACGGGCACTCTTTGGTGGCGGGGGCCGGCGCGGCGGCCGGCGCTTCGCGTTTCAGCCGGTTGATGGCCTTGACCAGCATGAAGATGGCGAAAGCCACGATGGTGAAGCTGACCATGGCGTTGATGAACAGCCCGATGTTCAGCGTGACGGCGCCGGCCTGCTTGGCCGCGGCCACCGACACATAAGGTCCAAGTTGTTTGCTGCCTTCTTTCAGCACGAAGAACAGATTGGAGAAATCGACGTTGCCGATCAGCAGGCCGATGGGGGGCATGATCACATCGTCCACCAGCGATTTGACGATGGCGCCGAAGGCGCCGCCGATGACCACGCCGACGGCCAGGTCGATGACATTGCCTTTCATGGCAAATTCTTTGAATTCTTTGATAATGGACATGGTTAACCTCTGTTTAAATAGCGTTAAGCATTATAAGACATTCAGTCGCCGCAGCTCCATCGCTGGCCTGTTTTCAGGCCATTGAACGCGGGCGGACGGGCAGGCTGCCAAGCAGGGCGCCGCCAAGAATCAGCACGATGGCGGCCATGGCGACGGCGTTCAGCTGTCCCTGTCCGGTGCCTATCAGCAGCAGGGTGGACAGCAGCGGCGTGGCGTAGGACAAAGAGCCTATCTGTCTTGGGTCGCCTTCTTTCAGCGCGCGGTCCCATAGAAAGAAGGCGCCGCCCATCGGTCCGATGCCGAGCAGGAACAAGGCCAGCCATTGGCCGGCGCTGGGCGCGACGCTGGGTTCGAACAGCGCGTGGCACAGCAGGGAGAGCAGGCCGGACAGCAGGCAGAAACCGCCGACCGCGCTATTGGGGAAGCTGGGCAGCCTGCGCGTCAGCAGACTGAAGGTGGACCACACCACGGCGGCGCCGATGGCAAGCAGATAACCGACAAGATGTCCGCTGGACAGGGCGAGCTTGCCCCCGCTGACAATCAGCGCCGCTCCGCAGAAGCCCAGGATGCCGGCCAGAATATGGCGGCCGTGCAGCGAGGTGCCGGGCAGCAAAATCGGCGAAAGCATGACGATCAGCAGCGGCCATAGATAATTCAGCAGATTGGCCTCCATGGCCGGCGCGTGTCTGAAGGCGAAGAACAGCAAGAAATGGTAGCCGAACAAGCCGTAAATCCCGACTAGCAAAGTGGACGGGGGCACTTTCCAGTCGCGGCAACGGCGAACGCTGAGCAGGCTGCCGATCAACAGACAGATGCCGACCACGAAAAAAGGGGGAAGAGAGCGGGTTTGGGCGCCAAGCGTGGCCAGCGAGGCCCACAGCAAGATGGCGCCGCCGGCAAAGGCAATCGGTCTGGAAATCATTATTATTCCAATGGGGAGGGTGGGCCGATTGTAAAACGGAAGCGGAAATGGAAAAAGCCACAATCCTGAGATTGTGGCTTTTGGAAATCTGGCTCCCCGAGCAGGGCTCGAACCTGCGACCTGCGGATTAACAGTCCGTCGCTCTACCAACTGAGCTATCAGGGATCATAATGCGGTAACGCGGGCTTGTTTTGGCTCCCCGAGCAGGGCTCGAACCTGCGACCTGCGGATTAACAGTCCGTCGCTCTACCAACTGAGCTATCAGGGAATGTAAAACAAGCGATTCTCAAACGGGGCCGTAGTGGCTCCCCGAGCAGGGCTCGAACCTGCGACCTGCGGATTAACAGTCCGTCGCTCTACCAACTGAGCTATCAGGGATTTGAGTGAGGGCGAACTATAGCTTCAGCCTGTCGGGCTGTCAACACTTGCGCGGCTGAAAATCGCTCGCTCCCGCCGTGCGGCGCGAAGGCGACGCGCGCGCCGGCAATTCACCGCTGGCGAAGGGGGGCGGCGACGCGTTAAAATTTCGTTTGTTGACAATGCGGGAATAGCCGCGTTTTTGAGGTGGGTTAAATGAATCTGGACGGAAAGCTCACGCTGGATGCGCGCGCGCAGCGGGCAAATAAAGATGCGGCGGAAATAAATGTTCATTTGCGGCAGTTGGAGGCGTTGCGCGCCGGCGCCGCAATATCGGTTCTGGATAATCGGAAAATCATCCAGGTGGCGGGCGAGGACGCGGAGGCCTTTTTGCAAGGCCAGCTCTCCAGCGATGTGCGGGAGTTGGCGGACGAAAACCGCGCCCAGTACAGCAGTTACTCCACGGCCAAAGGACGCATGCTGGCCAGCTTTCTGGTTTGGCGTAGCGGCGGAGTTTATTCCCTGGCGGTATCCGCGGATTTGGCCGATTACGTGGCCAAGCGCCTGAGCATGTTTGTCCTGCGCTCCAAGGTGAAGGTGTCGATTGCGGATAATCTGACCTTGATTGGCCTTGCGGGCGCGGCGGCGCTGGATGCGCTGGCGATTGAATCCGCATTGGCGGCAAGCGCGGGGCCGCGTGAAATGGTTGGCGTCGAGTTGGGTCTGCTGATCGGCCTGCCAGGCTCCGGCTGGGCGCTGGCGGTGGACGAGGTGGGCGCGGAGCGAGTCGGCGAAAGGCTGACGGATGGCGCGAGCCTGATTTCCTCCGGCGTTTGGGATTGGAGGGATATCGACGCGGGCATTCCCTGGGTCGGTTTGGCGACTCAAGAGCAGTTTGTGCCGCAAATGGCGAATATGGAACTGATTGGCGGGGTGAGCTTTAAGAAAGGCTGCTACCCGGGTCAGGAAATCGTCGCCAGGTCGCAGTACCTGGGGAAATTGAAGCGGCGTTTGTTCAAAGTGGCATTTAAACAGCCGCTAGCGATCGGCGCCAAACTCTATAGCCCGTCCGTGGCTGGGCAGTCGATTGGCATGGTGGCGGCGGTTTGCCAAGTGGCGTCGGAGCAATATGAAGGCTTGGCCGTGGTTCAATTTCAAGCTTGGGAAGAAGGTATTTATGCAGACGAGGCGCATACAATAAGGCTTGAACAACGGAACCTGCCCTATTCCTTGAATGAGGGGCTGGAGAATTAATTGATAATTTCTGTTTTGTTTCCTTGACTTGAGTGGAAAGGCTTGGCTACATTATCATCTGTAATGCACCACTACTCTTACAATATATTTGGGAACATGCTAATGGAACTGTCGAAATTGGATTTTACTCAGCTGGTGGCTCTGCGCGCCGATGTCGAAGCTGAAATCAAGCGCCGCGAAAGCGAAGAAAAGTCCAAAGCCAAGAAACAAATCATTGAACTTGCTCGCGCTTACGGCTTGAGCGTGGAAGAAGTGCTGGGCAAAACCGGCGGCGTGCGCAAGCCGGTGGAAGCCAAGTACCGCCACCCGGCCAACCCGGAGCTGACTTGGACCGGCCGCGGCCGCAAGCCGGTGTGGGTGCAAGAGTGGATCTCCAGCGGCAAGGCCCTGGAAGCTCTGGCTATCTAAGCAAACTGCGGGTTTGCAATGAATTTCGAAAGCGCCTGTCATGGGCGCTTTTTCTTTGTCCGACGGCAAGCGGTCCGGCTTGAGGCTTGCTATAAATGGATGTAACGTTCAAGCTGTTTCGCGTAGTGATTGAAATGTGCTGACATTGTCTTGAGAGTGGGCGGCTATGCTGGATTTTTTTTCAAGAGGGGCTAAAGGTCGCTCCGACCCATTGGCCAGTGCGGAAGCAGCCAGGGAGTTTGTGGCGGCTTTGAAGAAGGAACATGGCGCGGCCGCGCATGAGCGCGTGGTGGCGCTGCTGTCGCCATTGGAGCTGGATTGGCACAATATTTCAGTAGACCGCGTCGAAGCGCTATTGGCGCTGAACCAAGAAACGGCGTCGCTGCATGAAAACCTCTGCGCGCAGTACTTGCTGAATACGCGCATGCCCAAAGCGCTGGAAGCGCAACTGAGAAGCCAGATACTGGCGTACGGCAAATGTTTTATCGACAGCTATCAGCATGTGCTGACGGTCGACGCCGACTCGGTCGAAGGCGCCAAGGTGCTGACCCTGTTGCCCATCGTGTTGTCGCGGATGATGTTCTATCTGGGCGAGCATGCCCGCTGGCACTGGGTTCGGAGCTTTAATCCGGAAGAGGCTTTTTGGTTGGGGGTCAACCAGCTGTATTGGTTCGCCGAGCATCATGGCTGCGATTCCGTCCCGGTATTCTTGTTCGGCGACGGCCAACCGGCGACCACGGTCCAAGATCAATTCCTCATCTTGCACATGCTGGCCGTGCTGACTGGGGGCAATCTCAGCGCCAGGCAGTTGCACTTCGCCTATCAATTGTTGCAGGTATTGAGCAACCGCATGTCTTTGACTCGCGCTTGCGCGGAACACTCGAGCTTTGTGGTCTCCTTAAAGGGGCCGCATCCCGCGGCAAGGGCGTCGGGCGGCTTGGTGGATGAGGCCGCGCGCTACTGGGGGACGACGGACCTGGTCGAGATACTGCACGGCTGGAGCATCGTGCTGGATGCGGGCAGAGTGCCGCCTGAAATCAAAAGAATGATGGAGCCGGGTATCGACGCCAACACCTTGCGCGCGTTGATGCGGGAGTGGTCGCCCCAGCAAATGCGTTTCGAGAGGGCCGAACGGGTGCCGGTCTCAGGGCAGAGCATAGAGGTGGCGTATCGTCTGCCGGTGTTGCATCGTTTGATTAGGGTGGTGGACGAGGCCAAGCAAACGGGCGCGCTGGAAGACGGCAATTTCGATGATGCGGCCAATATCCGTATTTACGGCTTCGTCACCACGCGGAAGCGGGACAAGGGCGCGCCGATGCCGGGGCTGGCCTCGGGTGGGGAGGCCGTCGCTCAACCGGCAAAAGAAGAGTTTTCGCGCTGGGAAGTCGACAATGTCAGCCAAACCGGGCTTGGCGTGACTTTGGGCGCGATGGGAAACGAATGGGTTGGCCTGGGCGCGTTGATTGGCTTTCGCGAGAAATCGATGGATGGTTGGAGCCTGGGGGTGGTGCGCCGGGTGAAGCGGAACTCGGCGGATCAGATCTATCTGGGGGTTGAAACCTTGAGCCGCAGACCGGTGGCGGCTTCATTGCGCCCAACCGATGTAAGGTTGATCGACCCTACCTTGCCGCCTGAGCAGGTTTGGCTGGCGGGACATATCGCCTTGTTCGTGCCATGCCAACGCTCGGGCAAGGTGATCAACGCCTTATTGCTGCCGCTCTCCTTATATGTATTGGGCAAGGAGTTCTACATGACGGCCAAGGGCAAGCATTTTCAGCTCTCCCTTGGCAAAGTGATGGATAAGGGCAGCGATTGGTGTTTAAGCGAGGTGGAACTGGTTCAAGCTTTGGAAAAGCTGCCGGTCATGCCGTGATTCTCTATATGTAGGATCAGATTGAACGCGGGTCGAAGCCAAGCTTCGGCCCGTTTTTCATGGTTTCGCGGGGCGGGTGGCGGGGGTTGGTTAATACCCTTTGTGGATATCCGCTGT
>NZ_JAFHKL010000011.1 GCF_016937655.1 Chromobacterium alkanivorans
TTGGGGGTGACCAAGTTGGGCATCGTGGGCTCCGAGCAGTTTGTGCAGTGAGCCCGCCGGTCTGGCCAAAGCACTCCTTATATATAGCTTGTATTAATCTATACCTTGTCTTTGTCATGAAATTGACGTTTGACCCCTTGTGAGGAAAAGGCAGCCTTCGGGCTGCCTTTATCTTGCCATTGTGAGCCGGCCCGGCATTTTCACCGGAACCAAAACAAGGAAAACAGGGCCGCAGAGAAATGGAGTGAAAGGAACCCCGATGAAAATGAAGTTAGCCCTGATGGCCGCCAGCTTGCTGTTGGCTTGGCAAGCGCAAGCCAGCGCCGTGTCCGGCATCGACAAACGGCATTTCGACAACGCGGTGCGTCCGCAAGACGACATCTATCACGCGGTCAACGGCGCCTGGGTCAAGCACGCGGTGCTGCCGGCGTCCGAAGACAATGACGGCGCCTTCAAGCAATTGCGCGACCTGAGCCAGGAGCGCAGCCGCAAGCTGATAGAGGAGGCCGCCGCCAAGCCGGGCGCCTCGGCTGAGGCGCAAAAGATCGGCGATCTGTACCACAGCTTCATGGACGAGGCCGCGCTGGACAAGCTGGGCCTGGCGCCGCTGCGCGGAGATCTGGCGGAAATCGCCGCCCTGAAGGACAAGCGCGCGCTGGCGGCATGGATGGGCGCGGCTCAGGGCTTGGGCGTGCAACAGCCTTTGGCTTTTTACGTTGAGGCGGACGCCAAGGACGCGCGTCAATACCTGGCTGGTCTGTATCAGAACGGCCTGAGCCTGCCGGACCGCGACTACTACCTGGGCAAGGACGCGCGTTTCGAGAAGGCGCGCCAGGCCTACCGCGCCTATCTTGCCAAGCTGTTCAAGCTGGGCGGCTACAGCGAACCGGAGCGGCGAGCCCAGCGGGTGTTCGCACTGGAAACCAAGCTGGCGGAAGCCCAGTGGAGCAAGGTGCAGAACCGCGATCCGCAAAAAACCTACAACAAGATGAGCGTGGCCGAGCTGAAAAAGCTGGCGCCGGGCTTTGACTGGCAAGCCTTCCTGGACGCGGCCGAGGCCGGCGGCGTCAGCGCCGTCAACGTCAACCAGCCCAGCTATGCGCAAGCCTGGGCCAAGCTGGCGGCCGAGCTGCCGCTGCAAGACTGGCAGGACTATCTGGCGGCGCAGACGCTGGACGCCTACGCGCCCTATCTGGACAGCACCCTGGCGCAGACCCGTTTCGATTTCCACGGCAAGGCGCTGGCCGGCACGCTGGAGCAGCAGCCGCGCTGGAAGCGCGGGGTGAAGGCGGTGGAAGGCAATCTGGGCGAAGCCCTGGGCAAGCTCTACGTGCAGGCTTACTTCCCTCCGGAGTACAAGGCCAAGATGGAAGCGCTGGTGGGCAATCTGATGAAGGCCTACGCCCAGAGCATAGACACGCTCAGCTGGATGAGCCCGGCCACCAAAGAGGCCGCCCAGGACAAGCTGTCCAAATACATGTTGAAGATTGGCTATCCCAACAAGTGGCGAGACTACAGCGGCCTGGAGATCAAGCGCGACGACCTGGTGGGCAATATCAAGCGCGGCACCTTGTTCGAATATCGCCGCATGCTGGCCCGCTTGGGCAAGCCGGTGGACCGCGAGGAGTGGGGGATGACGCCGCAAACCGTCAACGCCTATTACAACCCCTCGCTGAACGAAATCGTGTTTCCGGCCGCCATCCTGCAGCCGCCGTTCTTCGACGCCAAGGCGGACGACGCGGCCAATTACGGCGGCATCGGCGCGGTGATCGGCCATGAAATCAGCCACGGCTTCGACGATCAGGGCAGCCAGTTCGACGGCGACGGCAATAT
Source organism: Chromobacterium alkanivorans (assembly GCF_016937655.1). Classification (GTDB taxonomy): domain Bacteria; phylum Pseudomonadota; class Gammaproteobacteria; order Burkholderiales; family Chromobacteriaceae; genus Chromobacterium; species Chromobacterium alkanivorans. The sequence goes on from NZ_JAFHKL010000011.1 coordinate 1,834, forward strand.
GCGCAATTGGTGGACGGCGGAAGACCGCGCCCGTTTCGATCAGCTGACCGGCAAGCTGGTGGCGCAATACAGCGGCTACGAACCCCTGCCGGGCAAGCACATCAACGGCGAACTGACGCTGGGCGAAAACATCGCCGACAACGCCGGCCTGCAAATCGCCTATAAAGCCTACCAGCTGTCGCTGGGCGGCAAGCCCGCGCCGACGATGGACGGCATGAGCGGCGATCAGCGTTTCTTCTACGGCTTCGCCCAGGTGTGGCGTACCAAGATCCGCGACGAGGCCTTGTTGTCGCGCTTGGTGACCGATCCGCATTCGCCCGGGGAGTTCCGCGCCATAGGCGCAGCGAGCAATAGCGACGCCTTCGCCGAAACCTTCGAAGTCAAACCCGGCGACAAGATGTTCAAACCGAAAGACGAACGCATCCGCATCTGGTAAGCGCCGGTTCAATGTCCGCCGCGCTTCGGCGAGGCGGCGTTGAAAACCGCTTGGATAAGGAAAGGCCGGGACCTCCCGGCTTTTTCCATGGGCCGGGGCGTAGCACGGCTGCAATCTGGCGGGCGCATAGTGGCTTGAGCGTGGAGGCCGAGCGAGTAGACGGCTCGGAGCAAAAACTCTAAAAAAATGGATTTTCCCATAAGGCCGGGGGATAATGCCGGCCAGCATTCAGGAGAGATAGGCTGATTTAATGAAGTGCGTTGACGATTTCAGACTGCGGCTGGGCAAGCAGGAGCTGGTGCCCATCATGATAGGCGGCATGGGCGTGGACATCTCCACCTCGGCGCTGGCGCTGGAAGCGGCCAGGCTGGGCGGCGTGGGGCATATTTCCGACGCCATGGTGCCTACGGTGACCGACCGTCGCTTCAACACCAAATACGTCAAGGACAAGCTCAAGCAGTACAAATTCAATGTCGAGAACAGCGACAAATCCGTCGTGCAGTTCGACTTGGGTCTGCTGGCCGAAGCCACCCGCATGCATGTGGGCAAGACCATGGAAGCCAAACGCGGCGATGGCCTGGTCTTCATCAACTGCATGGAAAAGCTGACCATGAACGCGCCCAAGGAAACCTTGCGCACGCGCATGCACGCCGCGCTGGACGCCGGCATCGACGGCATCACCTTGGCCGCCGGCCTGCACCTAGGCTCCTTCGCGCTGATGGAAGACCACCCGCGCTTCCGCGACGCCAAGCTCGGCATCATCGTCTCCTCGCTGCGCGCCCTGCAGTTGTTCCTGAAAAAGAGCGCGCGCAGCAATCGTCTGCCGGACTACGTGGTGGTGGAAGGCCCGCTGGCCGGCGGCCACCTCGGCTTCGGCATGGACTGGGCGCAATACGACCTGGCCGCCATCGTCGCAGAAATCCGCGATTGGCTGCGAGCCGAGCAGCTGGACATTCCGCTGATTCCGGCCGGCGGCGTGTTCACCGGCAGCGATGCGACCAACTTCCTGGAAATGGGCGCCGGCGCGGTGCAGGTGGCCACCCGCTTCACCGTGGCGCGCGAATGCGGCCTGCCGGAGAAAGTGCAGCAGGAATACTTCAAGGCCAACGAGGACGACATCGAAGTCAATCAGCTGTCGCCCACCGGCTATCCGATGCGCATGATCAAGCACTGTCCGGCCATCGGCGACGGCATCCGTCCCAATTGCGAAGCCTACGGCTATCTGCTGGACGCCAAGGGCGGCTGTTCCTATATCGAGGCTTACAACCGCGAAGTGGCCGCCCATCCGGGCGAGCGCCGCATCAAGGTATGGGACAAGACCTGTTTGTGCACGCAGATGCGCAATTTCGACTGCTGGACCTGCGGCCACAACGCCTACCGTCTCAAAGACACCACAGTCCGGCGCGAAGACGGCCGCTATCAGCTGCTCAGCGCCGAGCACGTGTTCCACGACTACCAGTACAGCAAGGACCACAAGATCGTCTTGCCGGAGTTGGAGAGCATTGTCTTGGCCTAAGCCGGACAGGGCGCGGCAGACAAAAAAACCGGAAGCGAGGCTTCCGGTTTTTTTATTTCATGCTGGAATGGATGTGGTTTGGGTTGGTGTGTGAATCCGTTGCGGCTATGGGGGTAAGCGTGGGTGTCCGGCGTCCTGCCGCTTTGTCTACCCAGGGTTTGCGCCAAGCTTGATGGATGCGGACGCTTGTCACGGCGTGGCAGCCAGACGCCGGGCAGCCTCGACGACCGAGGCGCGTCGCCTGGCATGTTCTTGCGGGCCATCCATGCCGGTGAGCATGCGCGCCACCTGGGGGACCGCCGACCACCAGCCGGCCAAAGCCAAGATCAGAAACGCCAGATGATCGGGCTCCAAGGCGCGCGTGATCTTGCCTTGTCGCTGTCCTTCGGCCACTGCCTGAACTTTATAGCCATAGTGCTCCTGTCGCTGTGTTTCGTCGGGCACCTCTCCATCGAAAGTGAGGCCCTCCCAGCGCATGAGGCGGCTGAGCTCCGGGTGCTCACAATGATAGTCATAAGCACGGCCGGCATACTCGCCGATTTCTTCAGCGGTGAGGGACGTGACCGGTACCGCACGCGCCACCTTGGCTAATTCACAGCGTAGTACTGCGGAAAAAAGCGCGCGTTTGTCGCCAAAATAGTTGTAGATGCGTTCCTTGTTCACGCCGGCCGATTTGGCGATCCTCTCCACCGTTGTGCCATCGGGGCCGAGTCGGGCGAACTCGGTGACTGCCGCTTCCAGAATCCTGCGTTTTGTCCCTTCGGTATCCCATGCCATTGCTTATGTCTTCCCTTTGCTTGTGCTCTCCGGAGAATGATACTAAGATCAACTCCAACGTTGCGGTTGGATTTTAACTGGAGACTGATCAATGAAGAGAGTCATTGTCATTTGTGGCTACGGTCCAGGCATTTCCCATGCAGTTGCCATCCGCTTTGGCAGGGCTGGGCATCCCGTTGCGTTGCTTGCGCGCAGCGCGCAACGGTTGGCGGCGGCGGAGCGGGAGTTGGCGAGGGAGGGCATCCAGGCCCGGTCCTTCGTTGCCGACTTGAGTGATGTGGAGAAGGTGCGTCATGTTGTCCGCGAGGTACGCACGGCGCTGGGACCGATTGGCGTTTTGCACTGGAACGCCTTTCTCGATGCCGAAGGCGACTTGCTGTCCGCGCCGCTTGCGGAGCTTGGCAAGAGTTTTGACATCCGCGTGCTTAGCTATCTCGCCGCTGTCCGGGCCTGTCTTGCGGATCTGGAAGCATGTGGCGGCACGGTGCTTGCAACCAGCGGCATCATGGCGCTGGACGAACCTTGGATCGATTCCTTCGCCTTTGACTATGGAGCGCTGGCGATCAGTGTGGCCGCCCAGCATAAGGCCACCGGCATTCTGGCTCAGGCCTTATCGCCACGCGGTATTCACGTGGGCGAAGTTATCGTTAACGGTTTCGTCGCGGGAACGCCGGGCGGAACCGGCAAAAGCAACACGGTTGCACCGGTGGACATCGCCGAGCGATTCTGGGCGCTGCATACAACACGTCAGGCGCATTCGATGATCTGCGGCAGCGTGTTGCCGATTGAGGAGGGCCGGCGCCATGGGTAAGCAAGTCGGCTGTGCGACGGCGGTGGCGGTTCCTGATGGGATGCCGGTTCCGTTTGAGCAAGATCAAGTCGCGACTACCGGCGTCGTCATGCTGCTTGTGGTGACGGCTTTGCTCGTACTGACCCAGCTTTATTTGGCGATTCCGCTGCTGGCGCAAGTTGGTCAGAATTTTAGTGCGGCAACGACGGGAACGGTCACGTTTTCGCTGGCTACAAGTTTTAGTTTGGCTTACGCCGGCGGCTTCCTCATTTGGGGGCCGGTGTCGGACCAGTATGGTCGCCGTTCCGTGATGTTGGCCGGCTTGGCTGCCTTGTTAGTTGCCACCTATGCTTGCGTGCTCGCGCCATCATTGTCCTGGCTGGCAGTGTTGAGGGCGGTGCAAGGTTTCGCGGCCTCTAGTTTCTCCCCGGTTGCTTTGGCTTACCTTGCCGAGTCTGTGCCGGTACATCGCCGCGCACTCGTGATTGGCGCTATGTCTACGGCGTTTCTTGTGGCGGGTATCTTTGGGCAGGTGCTGGCGGCCTGGGTGGCATGGCATTGGGGTTGGGCCTGGGTGTTCTTAGTGACAGGAGCTTGTCTGACGGTTGCGATTCCGTTAACTGCTGCGATGGTCAAAGAGCCTGTTCGTCCTCCGGTAGAGGGGCATTTGGGGCGTCGCTTCTTGGCATTGGCGGGCATTGCCGGGCGGCCAGCGGTGCTGCTGCTGTCCTGCGCGCACATAGTGCTGCTCTTGTCGTTTGTTGCCATGTATACGGCGTTGGGGCCGCATTTGAGCATGCTTGGCCTCGACCCGGGTAAAGTGATTCTGCTGCGTTTATTTGGATTGCCTGGCATGTTCGCGGCGCTGTTGGCAGGGCCACTGGCCGCCCGAGTCGGCATGCCGCTTGTCGCCGGTATCGGCTATGCGCTGGCGGCCGCGGGACTGGCGCTGGAAGCAGCCTTAGCGCACTCCCTGTTTGGCATCGCCATCAGCAGCCTGGTTTTTGTCATTGGAATTGCGCTGGCCGTCCCATCGATGATTACACAGTATGGCGCCTTGGCTGTTCCCAACCGCGCCGGAGGGATGGCGCTCAACGGCTTTGTCCTGTTCATCGGCGCCAGTATGGGGCCGCTCGTTGCGGCGTGGGTTGGGAGTTTCACCCTGCTGTTGACTGGGTTGGCGGTAGCTTTGCTTGTGGCCGCCACCTGCGTGGCGGGTAGCGCGGCGCTGGCTTCATCCGGGAGACATCCATGAACGTCGGGCGATCTTACGCGTTATCAGTTTGGTCCGATTCAAGGCATTTGCTTATGGGGCCGGTACCTAGACTCTGCGCGGTCTTGGCGTTTGTCCTGTCGACGCTCGTGTTGCAGGCATCGGCCGCCACATTGGAGCGTGGCATGGGGGCTGCGCCTGAAACCCATCGTCAAACGAGTCGCCGGACGGTGAGCCTGGATGGCGAACCGGCCATACTCACCCGCTATGAGCGGCGCGATGGGCGAAATGCAGGCTTGGGGGGCGAGCATTTCAGTACGGTGATTGCCGTCAACGGCAAGCTGAAGGGCTTTGCCAATATTTCCTTGGATCCCGTGGGCAGACCTTTGCCATCCCGCGAACGCACTGAACAGCTTGCCAGATTGTTTCTGCGTGAGCTGGCGCCTGAGCTGCTAAGCAGTATGCAAATTTCGTCGATTGCTCCGCATGATGAACCGATGGGCATTGTACGAGCGGGCCGCAAAGAAACTGTCCAGCTTTCCGGCATGAAGTTCAAGGCCCGCAACCTGGTGGATGGTCGCTGGTTTTGGCTTGTTGTCGGCAGCGATGAGAAACCCATATTGTTCGAGCGCGATCTGGAGTGGTCTTTTCTTCTTGGTCGCCGCAAGACCGAGCAATGGTTGTATGACCCATGGCTTAGGAAGCAGGCTGCCGGCCGTGGCTAAGAGCGGCTAACAAAATTCCTGATGCTGCGTTGCGCCGACTTGCCGTACTCAAGTACTGCCTGCGTCGGCGCGCCTTGCCTCAGCCGAGGAACTGATTTTTGTTAGCCGCTCTAAGTACGCACTTGGCTTGATGCCTGGGAGGGCGTGATGGACTCATTGACTCAGATCATGCTGGGCAGCAGCATCGCCGCGCTGATTGCGCCAGCCAGCCAGCGGCGGCCAGCCTTGCTGGTGGGTGGTGTGCTTGCCACTGTGCCTGACCTTGATGTGATCTATTTGGGCCTGATGGCCCGCGATGTTGTTACTGAGGTGACCTGGCACCGTGGTCCATCGCACTCTCTCTTGATGCTGACGGTATTTGGAGCTGGGTTGTGGTGGTGGTTGCGTCGTCGCAGCCAGCTATTCCAAAGGGCTCCCTTGAGGTGGCTGTGGGCAACTTGGCTGGTCTTGCTGACGCATCCGTTGCTGGATGCATTCACTGTCTATGGCACGCAGCTGCTGTGGCCCTTGCCGGTTCCTCCCACGATGTGGGCGACGATTTTCATCATCGATCCCTTGTACACGTTCCCGTTATTGCTTGGTGTGGTCGCGGCCTGGCGCTTGTCTCCCCGCAAGGCGGGGGAGCAGGGGATTGATGAGTATTCCGGTTTGCCCGCTCGCCGTTGGCTGGTGATTGGCCTGTTTCTCAGCTCCTCCTATTTGCTCTGGAGTGTGCTTGCCAAAGGCTGGGTCGATCGGGTCGCGGCGCAAAGATTGAGCGTCATGGGGTTGCAAGATGCGCCTAGGTTTTCCACGCCGTTGCCGTTCAATACCTTGCTTTGGCGTGTGATTGTGATGGCGCCGGATGGCTATTGGATTGGCGACCGCTCGCTGCTCGCAGACCAAGGGCCGATGTCGTTTGTTTATTACGCCAGCGATAGGCGGGCCCTGGCGCAGCTGGGTCCTGTCCCAGAGTTGCAACGATTGTTATGGTTTACACAGGGCTTCGTCGGAGTGCGTCCGCAGCGCCGCGAGGATGGCGCGCGTCGGCTGATCCTTTCCGATTTAAGGATGGGGTTTGAGCCGGACTACTTCTTTCGTTATGACATAGCCGGTGCCGATGCTCATGGCCGTTGGGTCGCGGCTCCTGAATTTGTCCGCATGCCGGCATCGGAAGAGCGCACGATGACGTGGCGTTGGATGTGGCATCGTTTGTATGACGACAATGCAAAGCCTTGATGCCGTATTCGGCCACGGTTATCCGTGGCATGACGCTGTGGAGTGGAAAGCATGGAACGGCGATGCACCTGAGGTGCGGTTGACAAGGGTCAAGACAACGGCTTCCTCTTTTCATGAATTACGTATTTTCACGTAGTTACCTTGTGATTGTCATTATTTAAAATGCGAACATAAATACCATTTAAATAATTTAAAATAATCACTCTAAGCCTCCGTGAACCATACCTTGATTCAGGCCGCCGTTTTGGGCGGCTTTCTTGTTCCCGCCGCCGGAGCTTCCGCGCTGGACGAACAAATTCTTCGGCATCAGCAACAGCAGCTGGAGCAGCAACGGGAAGAGCTGCAACGGCGGCCTGACGTGCTGCAATCCCCATCCCCTCTCAATCCTGTCGCCGCGCCCGCTGTGGCTGAGCCGCATCAAGGGGCGTGCTTCGAGGTGAAGCGGATCGAGCTGGAGGGCATGCCCGTCGCCTGGCGCGGCTGGCTGCCCGCGGCGGCGGCTCGCTGGCAAGGCCGATGCCTGGGCTTGGTTCAGCTGGACCAAGTGGTGGCGGAGCTGAGCAATGCGATGGTGGAGCGCGGCTATGTCACCAGCCGGGTGTATCTGCCGGAGCAGAACCTGGGGCAGGGCCGCTTGCGGCTGGCGGTGGTGCCGGGGCGCATCCATCAAATCCGGCTTAAGGACGGGCCGGGCGACCGCGGCCTGGCTTCCGCCTTTCCGCAGGGCGCCGGCGACATCCTCAATGTGCGCGCGCTGGAGCAGGGCTTGGAACAACTGGGGCGAGTGCCCACCCAGCAGGCGACGATGGAAATCGTGCCTGGACAACAGCCGGGCGAAAGCGATGTGGCGGTCAGCCGCAGCCGTGCGCGCCAGCTGACCGGGCAACTGAGCCTGGACGACAGCGGCCAGCCCGCCACCGGCAGGCTGCAGAGCAACGCCAGCCTGTTGCTGGGCGGCGCCACCGGCTTCAACGACCTGCTGTCCCTGTCCTGGAGCCAGGACGCCGAGCATATCGCCCATCCGCTGAGCCAGGCGCATACCGTGTCCTGGCTGCTGCCCTGGGGCGACTGGACCGCGTTCGCCAGCTATAGCGCGTTCGCCTACCGGCAAACGGTGCAGGCGGTTAACCAGTCTTTCTCTTCCAGCGGCCACAGCCGCAATACCCAGCTGTCGCTGGCGCGCTTGCTGCATCGAGACCAGAGCAGCAAGACCGAACTCAAGGCCAGCCTGACCCGCAAGGCCTCGCGCAGTTTTATCGAGGACGCGGAAATCGCGCCGCAACGCCGCGATCTGACCATCGCCGGCCTGGAGCTCAGTCATCGCCGCTATCTGGGCGAAGCGGTGCTGGACGCCTCGCTGGGCTATCAGCGCGGCATCGGCGGCTGGGGCGCGCAAAACGAGGCGCAAACCGCCGCCGCCGGTTTCACCGCCCGCCATGAACTGTTCCAAAGCCGGCTGGCCTTGCAGCTGCCGCTGCGCCTGGGCGGCCAAACCTGGCGCTGGAGCAGCGAGCTGCGCGGCCAGTACAGCGCCGACCCGCTGCTGCCGTCCGAGCAGTTCTCCATCGGCAGCCGTTACACCGTGCGCGGCTTCAACAGCAACAGCCTCAGCGGCCGAGGCGGCCTGTACTGGCGCAATGAGCTGAGCGCGCCGCTGCCGGCCCCGGCCGGCGCGCAACTGGAAGGCTATCTGGGCCTGGACGCCGGCCGGGTATCGCATCCGGCTTACGCCGACGATACCAGTCGCAGCCTTTCCGGCTGGGCCGCAGGCCTGCGCGCGCAGTTGGCGGGCAAGCTCAGCGCCGAGCTCAGCCACGAACGCGCGATGCGCCAGCCGCAAGGCTGGAACCGGCCCGCCATCACCCATTTCAATCTGACCCTGCTCTGGCAATAAGCCCGTTTTGCCGAGCCCCGGCCTTGAGCGTGCGTTCAAGGCCGGGCCCTGTCCCGTTTCGACGACGCCATCATGAACAAGACACTCTATCGCATCATCTTCAATCAAGCGCGCGGCCAACTGATGGCGGTGCAGGAAACCGCAAGCGGGCAGGGCAAGGGCGGCGGCCGCGGCCAGACTGCGGCGGGGGCGAGATTCGCCGCCGCGCGCGGCTTCGGCTTCAAACTGTGCGCGCTGTGGGTGGGCGTCGGTTTGGGCAGCGTCGCGCTGGCGGCGGACATCGTGGCCGATCCGGCTGCGGCGGCCGGCAAGCGGCCGACGGTGATTCAGGCCAATAGCGGGCTGCCGGTGGTGCAGATCGCCGCGCCCACCGCCGCTGGCGTATCCCACAACCAGTACCAGCAGTTCAACGTCGGCCCCAAAGGGGTGGTGCTCAACAATAGCGCGCAAGTCGTCAATACCCAGTTGGCCGGCTATGTCGGCGGCAATCCCAATCTGGCCGGCGGCAGCGCCCGCATCATCCTCAACGAAGTCACCCACGCCAACCCCTCGCAGTTGAACGGCTATCTGGAAGTGGCCGGCCAGCGCGCGCAAGTGGTGGTGGCCAACCCGTGGGGCATCAGCTGCAGCGGTTGCGGCTTCATCAACACCCAGCAAGCGATGCTGAGCACCGGCGCGCCGCAACTCAACGCCCAGGGCGCGCTGACCGGCTTCCAGGTCAACGGCGGCGCCGTCAGCATCAGCGGCGCCGGCTTGAATGCCGGCAATGTCGATAAATTCGCCATCATCAGCCGCGCGCTGCAAGTCAATGCCGAGCTGCACGCCAAGCAACTGGATCTGGTGCTGGGGCGCAATCAGGTGGACGCTGGCACCCTGCAGGCGCGGCCATTGGCGGCCGACGGCTCCGCCGCGCCGACCTTCGCGCTGGACGTGGCGCAACTGGGCGGCATGTACGCCAACGCCATCCGCCTGGTGGGCACCGAGGCCGGGGTGGGCGTCAATCAACAAGGCGAAATGGCCGCGCGCGCCGGCGATCTGCAGTTGACCAGCGCCGGCGACTTGTTGCTGAAGGGCAAGACCTTCAGTCAGCAAGATATGAAGCTCAATAGCGGCGGCAAGCTGGAGCACGGCGGCCAGACCCGCAGTCAGGGCGCGCTGCAAGTGGCCGCCGTCGGCGCGGCCCAGCTGGACGGCAGCCTGACGGCGGGCGGCGCGCTCGACATTGAAGCGGCCGCGGTGGCGGGCAAGGGCAGCGTGGCTGCCGGCGCCCAAGTCGACGGCAAATTGGGCGAGACCGGCGCGCTGACGCTGCGCAGCCGCGCGGGTCTGGATTTCCATGGCGAATTGCTGGCCGGCGGCGATGCGAGCATTCAGGCGGGCAAGGCCCTGTTGCAGGGCGCGGTTGTAGGCGCCAGCCACGGCGATTTGCGGGTAACGGCGGACGGGGATTTGAACGCCTCGCAAGCCAAGCTGGGCGCTAAGGGCCTGGCTCGCTTGCAAGCCGGCGAGGGGATCCAGCTGCGGCAAGGCGCGTTGAGCGCCGGACAGCTAGAACTGCAGGCGAAGACGCTGGACAACCGCGGCGGCCTGATTGCGCAAAGCGGCGCGGCCGCCGGCTTGGTGGACGTGCAAGGGCTGCTGGACAACCGCGACGGCGTGATCGCCAGCCAGGGCAAAACGCTGACCGTGGACGCGGCGGCCATCGACAACCGACATGGCGAAATCAGCCACGCCGGCGCGGATACGCTGAGAGTGAGCGCGGACAAAATCGACAACCGCGAACAAGGCAAGCTGCACAGCGACGCCAAAGCCGAGATCAAGACGGCGGAGCTCGACAACGCGCAAGGGCGATTGACCGCCTTGCAAGGCCTGGAGCTGAACGCCAGCGGCGCGCTGCGCAACGACGGCCTGCTCGGCAGCGACGGCCAGCTCAAGCTGACGGCCGGCCAGTTGGACAACGGCGCGGGCCTGATCCAGGCGGGCAAGGACCTGCAACTGACGGCGGCCAGCGTCAGCAACGCCGACAAAGGTCAGATTCTGGCCTTGGGTAAGGACACCGCCAGCAGCCTGGAAATCAGCGGCCAGTTGAACAACCAGGGCAAGATCGCCGGCAATGCCGGGCTGAGTGTCAACGCCGCCGACATCGACAATCACGGCGGCACGCTGCAGTCGGCCGGCGAGTTGAAGCTGGAGAAGCAAGTCAGCTTGAACAACGACGGCGGCCACATCGTCGCCAAGGATCTGAACCTGAAGGCGGGCATGCTCAGCAACCAGGGCGGCGAAGTCTTCGCCCAGCAACAGCTGGACGCCCAGCTGCGGCAACTGAACAATGCCAAGGGCAGCCTGATCGGCTCGCAAGGCTTTATCCTCAGCTCCAGCGATGTGTTGCGCAACGACGGGCTGCTGGGCAGCGACGACACGTTCAAGCTGACGGTCGGCCAGCTGGAGAACGGCGTCGGCCTGATCCAGGCGGGTAAGGAGCTGCAACTGACTGCGGCCAGCGTCAACAACGCCGACAAGGGACAGATCCTGGCCTTGGGCAAGGACACCGCCAGCAGCTTGGAGATCAGCGGCCAGCTGAACAACCAGGGCAAGATCGCCGGCAACGCACAGCTGGATATCAAGGCCGCCGACATCGACAACCACGGTGGCACGCTGCAGTCGGCCGGCGAGTTGAAGCTGGCGAAGCAAGCCAGTCTGAACAATGACGGCGGCCACATCGTCGCTAAGGACCTGGTCCTGAAGGCGGTCACGCTCAGCAACCAGGGTGGCGAAGTCTTCGCCCAGCAGCAGCTGGACGCCCAACTGGGGCAACTGAACAACGCCAAGGGCAGCCTGATCGGCTCGCAAGGCTTTACTCTCAGCGCCAGCGAGGTGCTGCGCAATGATGGCCTGCTGGGCAGCGATGGCACGTTCAAGCTGACGGTCGGCCAGCTGGAGAACGGCGCAGGCCTGATCCAGGCCGGCAAGGATCTGCAACTGACGGCGGCCAGCGTCAACAACGCCGACAAAGGCCAGATTCTGGCCTTGGGCAAGGACACCGCCAGTAGCCTGGAGATCAGCGGCCAGTTGAACAACCAGGGCAAGATCGCCGGCAACGCACAGCTGGATATCAAGGCCGCCGACATCGACAACCACGGCGGTGCTTTGCAATCGGCCGCGCAGCTGAATCTGAGCAAACAAGCCGGCCTGAACAATGACGGCGGCCATATCGTCGCCAAGGACCTAGACCTGAAGGCGGACACGCTCAGCAACCAGGGCGGCGAAGTCTTCGCCCAGCAGCAGCTGGACGCCCAGCTGGGGCAACTGAACAACGCCAAGGGCAGCCTGATCGGCTCGCAAGGCTTTACCCTCAGCGCCAGCGAGGTGCTGCGCAACGACGGGCTGCTGGGCAGCGACGGCACGTTCAAGCTGACGGTCGGCCAGCTGGAGAACGGCGTCGGCCTGATCCAGGCGGGCAAGGACCTGCAACTGACTGCGGCCAGCGTCAACAACGCCGACAAGGGCCAGATCCTGGCCTTGGGCAAGGACGTGGCCAGCAGCCTGGAGATCAGCGGCCAGTTGAACAACCAGGGCAAGATCGCCGGCAACGCACAGCTGGATATCAAGGCCACCGACATCGACAACCACGGCGGCACTTTGCAATCGGCCGCGCAGCTGAATCTGAACAAGCAAGCCGGCCTGAACAATGACGGCGGCCATATCGTCGCCAAGGATCTGAGCCTGAAGGCGGTCACGCTCAGCAACCAGGGCGGCGAAGTTTTCGCTCAGCAACAGCTGGACGCCCAGCTGGGACAGCTGAACAACACCAAGGGCAGCCTGATCGGCTCGCAAGGCTTCACTCTCAGCGCCAGCGAGGTGCTGCGCAACGACGGCCTGCTGGGCAGCGACGGCCAGCTCAAGCTGACGGCTGGGCAACTAGAGAACGGCGCAGGCCTGATCCAGGCCGGCAAGGATCTGCAACTGACGGCGGCCAGCGTCAACAACGCCGACCAAGGCCAGATTCTGGTCTTGGGCAAGGACACCGCCAGCAGCCTGGAGATCAGCGGCCAGTTGAACAACCAGGGCAAGATCGCCGGCAATGCACAGCTGGATATCAACGCCACCGACATCGACAACCACGGCGGCACTTTGCAATCGGCCGCGCAGCTGAATCTGAGCAAACAAGCCGGCTTGAACAACGACGGCGGCCACATCGTCGCCAAAGACCTGAATCTGAAAGCGGACAGGCTCAGCAACCAGGGTGGCGAAATCCGCCACTTGGGACAGTCCATGGCGCAATGGCAGGTGCGCCAGCGTCTCGACAATCAGCAAGGCACCTTGTTCAGCAACGGCGGCCTGACGCTTGCGGCCCAATCGCTGAACAATCAGCAGGGCTCGTTGAGCAGCCTGGGCGCACAATCATTACAGTTGGCCCAAGGCCTGGACAATCAGGGCGGCGCCTTGGTCAGCGGGCAGGGGCTGCAATTGCAGCTGGGCGCGGCCTTGAACAACCAAGGCGGCACGGTGCAGGCCGAATCCCTGCAACTGCACGCGGTCAGCCTGGGCAATCAGGGCGGCAGCATCAAGGCGCTGGGAGCCGGCGACGGCAAGGTCACCATCGGCGGGACGCTGGACAACTCCGCTCAAGGCCTGTTGGCCGGCAATGGCCGTCTGGAGGTGAGCGCCTTGGCCTTGGACAACCGCCAGGGCGTTTTGCAAAGCGCGGCCAAGCTGGACGTGCAAGTGGCGCAACTGGCTCAGAACCAGGGCGGCAAGATCCAGGCCGGGCAACTGCAGCTGAAAGCCGCCGAGCTGAACAACCAGCAAGGTCTGCTCAGCCAGGCCGGTGACAGCGCGGCCAAGCTGGAGTTAAGCGGCCAGCTGGACAATAGCCGGCAGGGCAAAGTGCTGTCCAACGGCCAGCTGCAGGTGACGGCGGCGGACTTGCTGAATGCCGGCGGCACGCTCAGCAGTCAGGGCGATTTGCAGTTCAGCGCGAGCGGAGCGCTGGACAATCGCCAGGGCGCTTTGGGCAGCAACGGCGCTTTGAAGTTGAACAGCGCCAGCGTGGACAATGCCGGCGGCCTGATCCAGGCCGGCCACACCTTGAGCTTGGACAGCGGCAGCTTGTTCAACCATGGGGGCAAGCTGTTGGCGCTGGGCGGCGGCGACAGCCGCGTGACGCTTAGCGGGCAATTGAGCAACGGCGGCCAGATCGCCGGCAACGGCGATTGGCGGATCAAGGCGCAAGGACTGGACAATGCCGGCGGCAGCCTGCTGAGCGTGGGCAGCCTGGGTATAGACACCGTGACCCTGGGTAATTCCGGCTCCTTGCTGGCCGGCAAGGATTTGAGCCTGACTCTGGCCAGCGACTTCATCCATGTTGCGGGCAGCAAGTTGCAGGCCAATGGCAAGCTCAGCATCAGCAGCAGCGGCAATCTGATCAATAGCGGCCAGTTGCAGGCCGGCGGCGATTTGGTCTTGAACGGCGTCAGCTGGACCAATAGCGGCGAGGTCAACGCCGGGGGCAAACTCAGCGCTGCGCTGAGCCAGGCGCTGAGCAATAGCGGCAAGCTCAGCGCCGGCGCCTTGCAACTGAACGCCGCCAGCGTGTTGAACACCCACTCCATCACCGGCGGCGATATCTCCATCCAGGCCGCCAGCCTGGACAACGGCGGCAGCCAGGGTCTGATCGCCTCTGCCGGCAATATGGCGCTGGATATCGGGCAAACCCTGAATAATCACGACGGCAGCTGGTTGTATAGCCAGGGTGATATGCGCATCGGCAAGGCCGGAGCGGCCGCAGGGCAGGTGATTAATCATGTGGCGACTTTGCAGTCCGATGGCAATATGTTTATTGATGCGGGGCGAGTGAGTAATGAGGCGAATCCAATAGAAGTGCTGCCAAGTAAAGAAAGTGTTGAGAGCTATAGAAAGACATTATATCTGCTTCCTTCTGTAGTTTATGAGCATGTGAGCTGTGGGAAGGATGGCGCTGGTCAATGCGACCGCAGTATATCCTATGTTGGCTTTGTTTCTTTGAGTGGAGTGGTGTCGGTTGACGAGGAAAGAAAGTATATTACTGTTAGGGGTTCTGCCGGTTCCAAGGCAGTGTCAATTCCTTATTTTCTAAAGGTGGGGAGTGGTTGGCAGGCAGGTTATTATTATTTGCCAGGTTATGATCCTAAAAAACATATTCTACCGACTACTTCACGTCAGCTGTTGTCAGGTAACCTAGATCCAATGGTTTTTGGCTATGGTGTGGCAGAGTCATTTATGTCTGGTGGGGTTGTTGATGGTTATGGAGCTGCGCAGAAAATAAATATTTACCCGCTGCCTATTTCAGTGGCTGGTAGGGATGAGGTTGGTGTTCCTGGTGAAATGGCAAGGAATTATTCGGTTTCAGTTAAGACTGATGTGGCAACTGGGAGTGGGGCGGGGGCGAGGCTGTCGGTGGCGGGTGATTTGTCTATTCAGTCTTCAGATGTTTTAAATAAATATAGTTCAATTTCAGCTGGTGGTGACTTGATTTTGGTAGCAGGGAATCAAGTAAATAATGTTGGTCAGAAGCTGTTGAAGACAGTAACCGAAACGACTCAAGCTGTTTTTCCTGCCGGTAGAGTGGGGGCTGTAACTGTCGCAACGCGTACTGAAGTCATAGCCTCGCTGGACGCTACCATTAGCACCAGCCAAAAACTCACGCTACAAGCCCCCACCATTTCCAATGGCAAGGCTTCGCAACTCGACATCTCTCTAACTACCGGCAATATCCAGCCCGCAGCGGCGGCGGTAAATACCGCGGCGGGCAAGGTTTTGACGCAAGCCGATGGCGACGCGGCCAGCGCGGGCAAGAAGCTGGGCGGCAAGCCGTTGGATGCCCTTGCCTCCGCGCAAGCGTTGGCTGGGCAATCGACTGGCGCGCAAGCGGCGGTGGAGCTGCAAAAGTCCGCTGTGGGCAGCCAAGCCGGCGCGCAGTGGGACGGGACCAAAACCTCGGTGTTGCCGCAGCAAGTGTTGCTGGAGTCCGCCGGCACCAAGGCGGCCAACCCGGTGGCCGACGGCTACAGCCTGCCCAATAACGGCCTGTTCCAGACGCGCCCGGCGCCGAAACAACCTTACTTGGTGGAAACCGACCCGCGCTTCACCCAGTACAACAACTTCATCTCGTCAGACTACCTGCTCAAACAATTGGGCTACGACCCCAGCCGCGTGGAAAAACGCCTGGGCGATGGTTTCTACGAGCAGCAATTGGTCAGCCGCGCGGTGACCGAGCTGACCGGCAAGCGCTTTATCGGCGGCAACGCCAACGCGACGCAGCAGTACCAGCAATTGATGAGCCAGGGCGCGGAATACGCCAAGCAATTCCAATTGACGCCGGGCGTGGCGCTGTCCGCGGAGCAGATGTCCCGCCTTACTGCGGACATGGTGTGGCTGGTCAAGCAGAATGTCGACGGCCACGACGTGCTGGTGCCGGTGGTCTATCTGGCCAAGGCGCAGGAGCAATCGCTGCGCGGCCAGGGTGCGGTGCTGGCCGGCAGCCATATGGCGTTGCTGGCCGATGGCTCGCTGATCAACAGCGGCACGCTGAAGGCGGACAACAGCCTGTTGGCGCAGGCGAACGATATCCGCATCGAAGGCGGCAAAGTGCTGGCGGGCGGCGACCTGGGCCTTGGCGCTCGCCACGATCTGCTTGTTGGCGACGACAAGCAACACAGCCAGGCCGGCAGCGTGATTCAGGCGGGCAGCTTGCAGCTGCAGGCTGGCAATGATTTGAAGCTGCAAGCCGCGCAGCTGCAGGTCAGCGGCGACGCGCAACTGCAAGCTGGCCGCGATCTGGACATCGCCAGCCGCGAAAACCGTTACAGCCATGCGGGCAACACTGGCCGCAGCCAGTACAGTTACCAGCAGGTCGACCATGTCGGCAGCACGCTGCAAGTGGGCGGTAGCCTGGGTTTCAACGCTGGGCACGATCTCACGCTTAGCGGCGCGGAGGTCAAGGCCGGCGGCAAGCTGCTGGCCGTGGCCGGCAATGAGCTGACCCTGCAATCCACATTGGACAGCAAGCAAGGCCAGGGTAGCTGGAATGGCTGGGGTTGGGGCGCGTACTCGACGCTGGACCAGATCCGCCATGCCACCCAGCTGCAGGCCGGCGGCGATATGCTGCTGCAAGCCGGCGGCAATCTAGCCCTCAACGGCTCCCAAGCCCAGGCCGGCGGCGGCCTGCTGGCGCTGGCAGGCAAGCAACTGACGCTACAGAGCGAGGCCAACACCAAGCAAGATATCGGCAGCAGCGGGGGCAGCAGTCACAACTGGCGAACCGACTCCCTGACCGTGGCCGGTCTCTCCGGCAAGAACGACTTGCAACTGCAAGCCGGCGGCGACGCCTTGCTGAACGGCGCCAGCCTGCTCAGCGGCGGCAAGCTGGGCCTGTCCGCCGGCAACGACATCAAACTGGGCGCGGTGGCCACGGAAAACCGCAGCGACAACAGCTGGGGCCAGGATGTCCACAATAATTACGACCTCACCCAGCACGGCAGCGCGCTGCGGGGAGAGACGGGGCTAACGCTGTTGGCAGGCCGGGACATCGCAGCCCAGGCCGCCAGCCTGTCCAGCGACGGCGAAGCCACGCTGGCGGCGAGACGCGACGTCAGCTTGGGTTCGGTGGCGAATCTGCACAGCGATTACAGCAAGACGGTGCGTTCGTCCGGCGGCTTCATGCGCAAGAAAACCACGGTGGACATCAGTTCTCATCAGAGCGCCACCCAGGTGGGCAGCAATCTGTCGGCGGACAAGGTCGCCGTCAGCGCCGGGCGAGATCTGGACATCCAGGCCAGTCAGGTGGCGAGCACGGACACGGCATCGCTGCAAGCGGGCAACGACATCCGCGTCCAGGCCGGCACCAACGCCAGCCAAAGCTTCCAGTACCACTACGAGAAGAAGTCCGGTTTCTTCGGCACGGGCTGGGGCGGCTTCATGATAGGCAGCAAAGAGCTGAGCGACGCGATGAACGCCCAAGGCACCACCCAGAGTCAAAGCAAGAGCCTGGTGGGCAGCTTGAAGGGCGATTTAACGGTGCAGGCCGGCGGCAAGCTGCTGGTGCAGGGCAGCAGCCTGAGCGCCTTGAACGGCGACGTGGCGGTGGGGGCCAACTCCGTGCTGGTGCAGGATGGCCGGGACGTCATGGTGGTGGACCGCAGCCATGTGGAGAAGCAAAGCGGCTTCTCCATGAAAACCGTCAATACGCTGAAGGACACTTTCGACAACCTGAAAGAGATCGTCAGCACCCGCCACGGTTTTGGTCTGGTCAAGGGCGTGGGCGCGGAGATCTCCGCCTTCGCGCTGTCCAGCAGCAGCCAGGATATGTCCTATTCCTCGCTGGAGCAGGGCTATCAGCAACATAACCGCACCGTCAGCAGCGTGGGCAGCGCCATCCTGGCCGGCGGCGACATCAAGCTGCTGGCCAGCGGCAAGCCGGAGCAACTGCCGGGCAATGGAGACTTGTCCGTCATCGGCTCCAGCCTGCAGGCCGGGGGCAAGGTGGACTTGTTCGCCAAGGGCAATGTCGACATTCTGGCGGGCGTCAACGACAGGCAAGACAGTTTCAGCAGCTACAGCCACGCTTCGCGCGCCTCTTTGTACACGCCGCAGCTTGGCGATCTGGTTCGCGCGCTGGAGGGCGTGCCCAACCATAGTGGCACCTCGCTCACGCCGTACAACCAGGCGCGGCAAGACGGCAACGGCAGGCAGAACGACCAGCAACTCAACCCCAGCCAGGTTAGCGGTGAGCAAATCCGGGTGGTCAGTCTGGGCGGCGACGTCAATGTGGTGGGCTCTGCGTTGCAGGGGGTGAAGGACGTGACCGTGGCGGCGGATCAAGGCAGCGTCAACGTGCTGGCCGCCACCGCTCATTACCAGTTCAGTCAGGACAACAAGGGCTTCACCCTGGGCAATGTCGGCGGCGGCAATCACTCCGCCACGGTCGGTGTCCAGCACACAGAGGACAAGGCGTCGGGCAGCGGCAGTCAGCAAAGCGCAGCCCTCAGTCAGATCACCAGCCTGCAAGGCAATGTCGCGCTCAGCGCCGCCGACGCGGTGCGGGTGGCCGGAGCCCAGTTGGCGGCGGGGCAGGATTTGACCTTGAGCGGCAAGTCCGTGCAAATCCGGCCCGGCGTGGATCAGGATAGCCGCGTCGAAACCCATCACATGGACCAATGGGGCGTCACCGCCGGAGTCAGCAGCCCTGTGCTCAGCGCGCTGGATGCGGTGGATAAGATGGGCCAGGTGGCGGCGGGCGGGCAGAGTGCCGATTCGCGCACCCGCGCCTTGGCGACGGGCACCGCCGCATTGGCCGCGTACAACGGGTATAAAGCGGCTCAGGCGGCGGCTGATGGTCAACTGGTGTCCGCCAGCGTCACCATCGGCGCCAACCGCAGCGACAGCAAGCAGGAAAGCCAGTCCCTCACGCATACCGACACCCGGCTGGAGGCGGGGCGAGATCTGCTGATACAGGCCAGCGGCGGCGGCAAGGACTCCAATATCGATATCGTCGGCAGTCAATTGCAGGCCGGCAGCAACGCGACGCTGAAGGCGGACAATCAAGTTGCGCTGCAGTCGGCGCAGGACAGCAGCAGCTTGCGCGGCGAGAACAGCGGCTCCGGCTGGGGCGTGGGCATCGGCGCTTCCTTCGGCCAGGGGGGCTTCAGTGTTGGCGTCACCGCCAACGCCAACCACTCCTTCGGCCGCGAAAGCGGAGACACGGTCGATCAACGCCACGCCACGGTAAACGCCGGCAATACCTTGACCCTGCAATCCGGCGGGGACGCCGTGCTCAAGGGCGCGGAGGCGAGTGGCCGGGAGATCGTGGCCAATGTCGGCGGCAATCTGGACATCCAGAGCCAGCAAGACCTGCACCAGTACCACAGCAGCGGAAAGAGCCTGGGCGGCAGCGTCACCGTTGGACTCGGCTTCAGCGCCAGCGGCAGTTACAGCCAGCAAAAGATGGACAACGACTACGCCAGTGTGCAGAACCAGTCCGGCCTCAAGGCCGGAGACGGCGGCTTCCAAGTGGCGGTCAAAGGCAATACCCATCTCACGGGCGGCGTCATCGCCAGCAGCGACAAGGCGGTGGCGGACGGCAAGAATAGTTTGAGCACCGGCACGCTGACCGTCGGCGATGTGCAAAACCACGCCAACTACAGCGGCAGCAGCATCAGCCTGGGTGGCAGCGGCAGCATGAAGGGTGGAGACGTCAAGTTTGGCTCCATGGACGCTGTGGGCGGGCAAGATATCCATGCTCAGCAATTCGGCAACGGAGGCGGAGCCAACGCCTTCGGCGCGATAGCAGCCCATGAGAGCGCGGACAGCGTCACCCGCGCCGGCGTCAGCGGCGGCAAACTGAGCATCGCCGACAGCGCCGGCCAGCAAGCCTTGACCGGCCAGACGGCGGAGCAAGCCGCCGCGGCGCTCAACCGTGACGTCAGCAGCGACAGGGACGGCGCAAATTCCCTGCAGGACAAGTTCGACAAGCAGCAATTGCAAACCACCTTCGCCGTGGTGCAGGCGCTGACCGAGCAGGTCAGCGTGTTCACCGCCGCCAAGGCCGCGGAGGCCAAGGCGGCGAAAGAGGAAGCGGACAAAGCGCAAAAGGATCCGGCCAAGAGCGATGCGGAGAAGGAACGCCTGCAAGCGAAGGCGGGCGATGCCGCCAAGTGGGCGCCAGGCGGAGCCTACAGCCAGATCCTCACTGCGGTCACCGCCGGCATCGGCGGCAATGTGGCCAACGGCCTTGGCGGCATGGCGCAAAACGCCGGCATCGCCTATCTGCAAGGGCTGGGCGCTCAGCAGGTGAAAGCGTTGGTTGACGGGATGGAGAGCGGCGCCAAAACGCCGGAAGGCGAAATTGTCCGCGCCGTGCTGCATGCGGCGCTGGCCTGCGGCGGAGCCAGCGCCAGCGGGCAGAGTTGCGGCGCGGGAGCCGCCGGGGCCGCCGCAGCGGTGGCGTTGAACAATGCTTTGGACGCATTGCAAAAAACCAGCCCGGACACCATGACGGCGGAACAGAAGTTGCAACGAGAAAGCCTGGTGAGCGGCTTGCTGGCGGGTTTGTCGGCCGCCATAGGCGGAGCGGACACCGCCGCGACTACGGTGAATGCGGCGAAGACGGAGTTGGAAAATAACCAGTTTGGGGATAGTACTGTAGACCAGTATCTCTATGCTGGGAAAAGTCGTGGAATCAGAGCATTAGTTGAGAAAGCAAATCAGAAGGGCAGCTCCCAAGGCTTGGTGCTGGCTGCCGCCTTCCTAACGGCTCAAGGCACTCCCGCAGCTATTGCAGCGGCTAGAGCGTGTATGAGCAATCCGTTATGCCTAAATGAGTTAGCTATCTCGTTAGGAGAAGTAGCTGCGGGCGATGCATTACCTACTGGATTAGGGGTTGGTGGAGCTGCACTTATAAAATCGGTTGAGAAGTATAGGGCTTTGGAAGCTGCAGGAGAGAAAGCGGAAGCTGCTATAGTTCTTGAAGATGCGGTAAAGAAAATTGCTGGACTGCGTGTGGCTGGAGACACCGCTAAGTTGTCTCAGCTAACTGCCCATGCTAATCAACAATTATTAGATGCAGTAAATGCTATTCCGTCTAAGAATCAAGCGTCAAAAATAGCGACAATGATTGCTGCATTTGATCCTGAGACTGGTAAGGTTGCGATAGGTTATAGCTCGGGTTTTAGGAAGGCAGAGGATCTTAGTCCGCTTACAGTAAAGTATGTGGAAGAGCGGCTTGGTGTTACAATTGGAGAATTTACAAGCCTTTGCTCGAACAGGGTGGGTGCTTGCGCGGAAATATCTGCAGCAGATAAGCTGATCCGCCAGGGGGTTCGGCCAGAAAGTATTGAATTTACCCAGGCTGTTCGTCCACTGACGATTTTGAAAAATGGAGGTGTTATGGAAGAAAAAGCGATTATTTCTACTTGCGGAAATTGTCAAAGAACTTGGCCAAAAGGAGAGCGAGCGCAATGACGCTGAATAGTGATTGGGAACCGGGGTTTGGCTCGATATTTACTTGGTTCTGCATGGATAAGCATGGCCGAATAGCTATGATGGTTAATAATGGGTTTGGAAACTTACCTAGAAGTTTGCTGCGACTTGATGATGTGGAAAGTCGTTTGGATGAACTGAATGAATTGGTTTGGGGCGAGTCGGAGAGATTTCAGCACGACTTTCATCACCCGGAAGCAAGTTATGAATTGGTTTTTTATTCTAAGTGCAACAATAAAGGGTTGGCTGATAGGGGGCAGGTAGAGGCAAGCCTATTGCAGTCGTTTGGCAGAGTTCCGGAAGGCTCGGATTTGAGTGTTCCAATTAAGCATGGATTCTATCTTTATCATGCGGTTGAGGGTAGTTTTCAGGGGGAAGATTTTCCCGTTGGCTACCAAGGCGAAGTTGAGATGGGGGATTATTTTAAATTTCTAGCGCCGACAGTGAGTTCCTCCATTGATGATCTGCCCGCTGAGTTGAGGGGTGTTGTTTGTATTTCTGATGTGGTGGACTTTGAGGTTCAAAGTATTTTGGATAATTCTGAGATTAACGACCTCTTTGTTCGTCAGTATTGTTGATGGCTTTTTTGGGGGCGTGAATTTGCAAGGTAGGCCGATTGCTTAGATTTTGAGGTGTTGGGTGTGCGTTGAAAATGGCGTTCCTTTGAGTTCGCCATTTTTAATGTTGCGGCGATTGATTTTGTGAGGAAAATGTTGCTTTTGGGTTGTGTTTCTTGTGAGATATAAATCTTATGGTTTTGAGGTTTGAATGGCTGGGGTTAAGATTTTTTAATGGGTGGGAATTTGAAAGCGGCGCGCCAATCCGGCGCGCCGCTTTTTTACGCCTTAGCTATTGCGGCCGGGCGTTTTGCCTTCCAGCTCGGTTTTGGCGATTAGCGCGCGTTGCAGCGCGTGCACGCTGTCCACGTGCTGGAAGACGTCGCAGCGCAGCGCGCCCAGCACCATCAACTGCTCCGCGTAGTTGAAGAAGCCCACCCAATAGCCGCGGGCATGGTGAGGGTCGCGGAAGTCGATGTCGTAGGCGATCTTGCCGAGCAGGCCCTTGTTGTGGCGGTCCGGATTGTCTTTCAGGTATTGGGCCAGATGGGCGGCGCATTCGCGGCCGTAGGCGCAGGCGTCCACGTAGTCGTCGGCGGGCGGCATCTGCCAATGGTGGGGCTGGCCGCGTTGCGGCAGGTGGCGGACGAAGGGCAGCTGCGTGGCCTGGGTTTCGTGAGGCTTGGGCCGGTAATGACGGCGCGGGGGAAGTTCATGAGACATTTGCTATCTCCTTGAAGATGCTAAGTGACCCGTTGTCCGGTTCCAGTCGGGTGGCGGGAGCGAGATCACAGGCTGGAACTCCGGCTCTTCAAGAAACCGGTACGGCGTTGGCCGCACCTATGATCCGCCCCCGCCGTACTGGCGCGCGCGTCTCATCGGCATTGCCTGTTGCGGGCAATGCCTATTCTCAAAGAAACATGGGGTTCCAGTCCCAGTGCCGGATGTGGATCGGCACGCAGGCGATTGTGGCGGCGCGGGCGGGGCGGGTCAAGGGCGCGCGGCCGCCGAGTTTTGGGCTTGGGCTTGCGGCCAAGCCGCCCCGGTCCCAGCCGCCGGCGATGCGGTGGGCGCTGGGTGGGGCTTTAGGACTGGTTTAGTTGGCGCGCTTGCCCAGGGTGATCCGGCGTTGGGCGAAGGTTTCCCGGCTCAGGCGGATGGAGTCGTAATGACGGCGGCTGAGGCGGGTGCCGCCGGCGCGGCGCAGAGACAGCCCCAGCGTGTTCTGGTCATTGGCTTCGCGTTCGCCGGCAAAGGTCTGGGCGGCGGCCTGGCAAGCGGCTTGCCGGCGGGTGGCGGCCGGGTGCGCCTGGTAGGCGTTGCTGGCCTGCTCCAACGCTTTGCGCAGCAGTTGCGGTTTGGTCTGCTCCAGCGCGTCGGCTATTTGGTCCGCCGTGGCGTGTATCAGTTCCTGAAGCGCCTGTTGTTGCAGCGGGCGTTTATTGCTGCAGTCCAGCCCTGCCTGCTGGCTGAGTTGCTCCAGTTGCTGACTGAGGGTGCTGACACCGCCCTGGAGGAAGCGCTCGGCTTGTTGCGGGTGGAGCTGGGCGGCGGCGGCGATCATGGCTTCACGGTAAGTCTGGATCAGGGCTTTGGCGTCCGCACCGGGCGTCCTCGCCAGATCGCGGCGCACCATGTCTTCGGTGTGGGCGTCGATGAAGGCGTGCACTTCGCGGGCTTGGTGATTGTGCAGCAGTTGGCGCCAGGTATTGAGCGGTTGCTGGTTCAGCCAGTGGGCGAAGCGTTGCTGGGCGGGTTTGAACGCCGGGTCCACGCCGGCGGGCGCGGCGGTGGCGAAGCGGCGTCTGGCCTGGTTCAGCGCGCTGTCGTGGGCGCGGGAGCGGGCGGCGCTTGGGCTGGGCGCGGCGCGCAGCAGGGCGGCGTTGGCGTCGCTGTTCTGCGCGCGTTTGAGTTCGCCGGCCAGTGCGGTTTGCGGCGGGGTGTCCGGGTCCGCGGAACCACGCGGGTGAATGCAGCTGAGCAATAGGTCGGAAATTTTCATAAGCGCTCCTGAGGCGGTATGGGCGGCGTTTAGCGCCGCCTTTTTGTTGGTGCGGCGCAGTGTGCCCAAACCCGGGAGCGTTCAATATAAAGAAATGGCCATGTCCCCGGCATGAACTCAGAGCAGCATCACCAGCTTGTACTCCGGCGCCTGGGCCAGCTTGAGGGTGATCTGCTGGTGCTCGATGCGGCCGGCGCTGGGGTGGTGGAACACGCGGCTGCCGCCCTCGCGGCCCTGGACGTCCTGCTGTTGCCAGTATTGGCGGAATTCCGGGCTTTTCGCTTCCAGCTCCGCAATCATCGCGGCCATGGCGGGCTGATTCAACCGCGGGCTGAGATCGGCGCGCAACTCGGCGACGATGCGGCCGGCGCGTTCCGCCCATTGGTCGATGAAGCTGCGCGCTTCCGGTGCCAGGAAGATGAAGTCCAGCAGGCTGCGGCTGGAGTCCGGCCGGCCCAGCCAGTCGCGGAACAGCCTTTGGGCCGGCGGGTTCCAGGCCACGGCGCGCCATTCGGCGTCCAGCACGTAGGCCGGGGAGTCGATATGGGCGGTGGCCTGCTTTAACAGCGCCTTGGCCTGTTCGGACGGGCCGCGCCATTCCGGTTCCGGGTCTTTGAGGCCTGCCAGGTTGAACAGGTAGTCGCGCTCGGCGGCGGTCAGGCGCAGCGCCTCGGCCAGCCGGGCCAGGGTGGGCGCGGACACGGATTGGGTGCGGCCCTGTTCTATCCAGGTCAGCCAGGTGGTGCTGATGTCGCACAGCGCGGCCACTTCTTCGCGGCGCAGGCCTTTGGCGCGGCGGCGCTGGCCGGGTGGCAGGCCGGCTTGTTCAGGGCTCAGCCGTTCGCGGTGGGCGCGGATGAATTGGCCCAGCGGCGCGCTGTCTTTGCTGGCGGTCATGGGGGCAGGGCTCTGGGTATTAGTATCGCTACTAGTATAAGCAACTGGCTTGTTGCCGGGAAAGTTTGGCTCCAAGATAAGTCCACGGAACAAAGTCCTGTGGCCGATGCGCGGAAACCCGCGGCGTCGGCGGCAGTCTCAAGTTGAATAACCGGATTCGAGCAAACACCATGACCGCACAGACCTTGTACGACAAATTATGGAACAGCCATGTGGTGCGCCAGGAGGCGGACGGCACGGCCTTGCTGTACATCGACCGCCACCTGGTGCACGAGGTGACCAGCCCGCAGGCGTTCGAGGGGCTGAAGCTGGCGGGCCGCCCGCTGTGGCGCGTGGATTCGGTGGTGTCCACCGCGGACCACAACACGCCCACCGATCATTGGGACGAGGGCATCAAGGACCCGATCTCGCGCCAGCAGGTGGAAACGCTGGACGCCAATATCAAGGCCTTCGGCGCGCTGGCGTATTTCCCGTTCAAGGACAAGGGCCAGGGCATTGTGCACGTGATGGGGCCGGAGCAGGGCGCCACGCTGCCGGGCATGACGGTGGTGTGCGGCGACAGCCATACGTCCACTCACGGCGCTTTCGCCGCGCTGGCGCATGGCATCGGCACCTCCGAGGTGGAGCATGTGATGGCCACGCAGTGTCTGGTGGCCAAGAAATCCAAGAATATGCTGGTGCGGGTGGACGGCAAGCTGGGCCGCGGCATCACCGGCAAGGATGTGGCGCTGGCCATCATCGGCAAGATGGGCACCGCCGGCGGCACCGGCTATGCGATCGAGTTCGCCGGCGAGGCCATCGAGAGCCTGTCGATGGAAGGCCGCATGAGCTTGTGCAATATGGCGATCGAGGCCGGCGCGCGTTCGGGCATGGTGGCGGTGGATCAGAAGACCATCGATTATGTGAAGGGCCGGCCGTTCGCGCCCAAGGGCGAGCAGTGGGAGCAGGCGGTGGCGTATTGGCGCACCTTGCGTTCCGATCCGGGCGCGGCCTTCGACGCGGAAGTGGTGTTGCGCGCCGAGGAGATCCTGCCGCAGGTGACCTGGGGCACTTCGCCGGAGATGGTGGTGGATATCGACGGCGCGGTGCCGGACCCGGCGCGGGAAAGCGATCCGGTGAAGAAGAGCGGCATCGAGTGCGCGCTCAGCTATATGGGCTTGCAGGCCAACACCCCCATCCACGACATCGCGGTGGACATCGTGTTCATCGGCTCCTGTACCAATAGCCGCATCGAGGATTTGCGCGAGGCCGCCAGCGTGGCCAAGGGCCGCCACAAGGCCGCCAATGTGAAGCAGGTGCTGGTGGTGCCGGGTTCCGGCCTGGTGAAGGCGCAGGCGGAGGCCGAGGGCCTGGACCAGGTGTTCCTGGCCGCCGGTTTCGAGTGGCGAGAGCCGGGCTGCTCGATGTGCCTGGCGATGAACGCGGACCGCCTGTTGCCGGGCGAGCGCTGCGCGTCCACGTCCAACCGCAATTTCGAGGGCCGCCAGGGTCAGGGCGGCCGCACGCATCTGGTCAGCCCGGCGATGGCGGCGGCCGCCGCCGTCACCGGTCATTTCGTCGATGTGCGTTCGTTGTAACCGTTCCAAGGAGAGAATCATGCAAAAACTGCTGTTGTTGGTACTGGCCGCGCTGACCCTGAGCGCTTGCAATACGGTGAAGGGCGTGGGCCAGGACGTGTCCAAGGGCGGGCAGGCGATTGAAAACGCCGCCAAGGACGTGTCCAACAAAATGTGATGCGGCGGCCCGCCCCCGGCGTCAGCCGGGGCGGTTGTCTCCTCGCACTCTCTAATGAAGGCGGGCGCTAGCGCCCGGAAACGGCATTGACGATGAAAGCATTTACCACTCTGACCGGTTTGGCCTGTCCCTTGGACCGCGCCAATGTGGATACCGACGCCATCATTCCCAAGCAGTTCTTGAAATCGATCAAGCGCTCGGGCTTCGGCCCCAATCTGTTCGACGAATGGCGTTATCTGGACCACGGCGAGCCGGGCATGGACAACAGCAAGCGGCCGCTGAACCCGGACTTCGTGCTCAACCTGCCGCGCTATCAGGGCGCGCAGGTGTTGCTGGCGCGCGAGAACTTCGGCTGCGGCTCCAGCCGCGAGCACGCGCCGTGGGCGCTGGACGACCAGGGCTTCCGCGTGGTGATCGCGCCCAGCTTCGCCGACATCTTCTTCAACAACTGCTACAAGAACGGCCTGCTGCCCATCGTGCTGGCGGCGGACGCGGTGGATCAGCTGTTCCGCGAATGCGCGGCAGCCGAGGGCTATCAGCTGACGGTGGACCTGGCGGCGCAGACGGTGAGCACGCCGGCCGGGCAGCTGTTCTCCTTCGACATCACCGAACACCGCAAACATTGCCTGCTGGGCGGCCTGGACGAGATCGGCCTGACCTTGCGGCACGCGGACGAGATCAAGGCTTTCGAAGCCAAGCGCCGCGGCGAGCAGCCGTGGCTGTTCGCCTGAACGACGGGAGCGGAGGAGGCTGGATGAGCACGCTACAGCAGGGCGGTCACGGACATAGACAGCACGTCGAGCAGCAGTTCGGCGGCCAGGCCGCCGCCTATCTGAGCAGCCAGGTGCATGCGGAAGGCGCGGAGTTTGCCGAATTGCGCCAAGCGGCGGCGGAGCATGGCGCGGCGCGGGTGCTGGACCTGGGCTGCGGCGCCGGTCATGTCGGCTTCCAGGTGGCGGGGGCGGCGCGGGAAGTGGTGGCTTACGATTTGTCGGCCGCCATGTTGGAGGTGGTGGCGGCGGAAGCGGCCCGGCGCGGGCTGGACAATCTGAGCACGCGCCAGGGCGCAGCGGAGCGCCTGCCCTTCGCCGACGGCGACTTCGACCTGGTGTTCAGCCGCTATTCCGCCCACCACTGGAGCGACGTTGGCCTGGCGCTGCGCGAGGCGCGGCGGGTGTTGAAGCCGGGCGGTCGGCTGGCGCTGATAGACGTGATGTCGCCGGGGCAGCCCTTGCTGGACACGCATTTGCAGGCGGTGGAAGTGTTACGTGACTCCAGCCATGTGCGCAATTACAGCGCTGGCGAATGGCTGACGATGCTGGCCGAGGCCGGCTTCGCGGTAGACAGCCTGCGCCGTCAGCGGCTGCGGCTGGCCTTCGACGCCTGGACCGCGCGCATGCGCACGCCGCCGGAGATGGCTGCTGCCATCCGCCTGCTGCAACAGCGGATGGGCAGCGAGGTGCGCGATTACTTCACCATTGAGGCGGACGGCAGCTTCAGTTCCGACGTGATGGTGCTGTGGGCCAGAACATGAGCGCCGCCCGCGGCGAGGACCGGCGTGGCGCGATGGCCTGGCTGCATCGCCATCCCTGCTGGGCTTTCGTGCTGCTGGGCTTGAGCTTTCTGGTGTTCGGCGCGGGCACGGTCAATCTGGCGCTGTTGTTGCAATTGAATTTCAAGCTGTGGCTGGACGCCGGTTGGCAGGCGGCGATGGACGGCGCGCTGCGCCAGTTGCTGGAACTGCTGGCGTCCGGTTATGCCGCGATGGCGGCTTATATCGTATTCAAATGTTGCGAGCGGGCGCTGGTTGAGCGGCTGACCCGGCGCGGTCATCAAGACTGAAAAGGAAAACACCATGAAAATCGCCATTCTGCCGGGTGACGGCATCGGTCCGGAAATCATCGCCCAGGCGCAACGCGTGCTGGAAGTGCTGCGCAAGGACGGCCTGCCGATCGAAACCGAGCAGGCGCCCTTGGGCGGGGCAGGCTACGACGCCTTTGGCCAGCCGTATCCGGAATTCACCCAGAAGCTGTGCCGCGAATCCGACGCGGTGTTGCTGGGCGCGGTGGGCGGCCCGGCCTACGACAAGCTGGAGCGTCCGCTGCGGCCGGAGCGCGGCCTGCTGGCCATCCGCAAGGATTTGAACCTGTTCGCCAACCTGCGCCCGGCCATCCTGTACCCGGAGCTGGCCAATGCTTCCACGCTGAAGCCCGAGGTGGTGTCCGGCCTGGACATCATGATTGTGCGGGAGCTGACCGGCGACATTTACTTCGGCCAGCCGCGCGGCATTGCCGTCAACGAGCTGGGAGAGCGCGAGGCCTACAACACCATGCGCTACAGCGAGGGCGAGGTGCGCCGCATCGCCCATGTCGCCTTCGGCATCGCGATGAAGCGCGACAAGCGCTTGTGCTCGGTGGACAAGGCCAATGTGCTGGAAACCACCGAGTTCTGGAAAGAGGTGATGATAGACGTGGCCAAGGAGTATCCGCAGGTGGAGTTGTCCCATATGTACGTGGACAACGCGGCGATGCAGCTGGTGCGCAATCCCAAGCAGTTCGACGTGATGGTGACCGGCAATATCTTCGGCGACATCCTGTCGGACGAGGCCTCGATGCTGACCGGCTCCATCGGCATGCTGCCGTCGGCCTCGCTGGACGAAAACAACAAGGGCTTGTACGAGCCCTCGCACGGCTCGGCGCCGGACATCGCCGGCCAGAACCTGGCCAATCCGCTGGCCACCATCTTGTCCGCGGCGATGATGCTGCGCTACACCTTCGGCCTGGAAGACGCGGCGCTGCGGGTGGAAAACGCGGTGAAGACCGTGCTGGCGCGCGGCCTGCGCACCGCCGACATCCACGAGGCCGGCTGCGAAAAAGTCAGCTGCTCGGCGATGGGGGATGCGGTGGTGTCGGCGCTGTAAGATGGCTCCAAGCCTGGACGGATCGCTTGGCCGGAGCCTGGCGAACCGTCTGTTCTGATTTGAATACAATAAAAACGAAATACCCCATTGCCTGACGCTTTCCCGCGCTGCACAATGGGGTGACAACATTACAGCAGCCCGCCGCGCAGGCGGGCGCGACGATTTGACAGACAGATACCAGGAGAAACCCCAGTGAGAGTAGGTTTTGTTGGCTGGCGCGGCATGGTGGGTTCCGTGCTGATGCAGCGCATGCGCGAAGAGAACGATTTTGCGGTGATCGCCGAGCCGGTGTTCTTCACCACCTCCAATGTGGGCGGCAAAGCCCCCGACATCGGCCGCGACACCCCGGCGCTGAAAGACGCGAAGGACATCGCCGAACTCAAGTCCATGGACGTGATCGTCACCTGCCAGGGGGGCGATTACACCAATGCCGTCTATCCGCAGCTGCGCGCCGCCGGCTGGAACGGTTACTGGGTGGACGCGGCTTCCGCGCTGCGCATGGAAGACAAGGCCATCATCATCCTGGATCCGGTCAACAAGGCGGTGATCGAGCAGGGCCTGGCTCGCGGCGTCAAGGACTACGTCGGCGGCAACTGTACCGTGTCGCTGATGCTGATGGCGCTGGGCGGTTTGTTCCAGAACGATCTGGTGGAGTGGGCCACCTCCATGACCTACCAGGCCGCCTCCGGCGCCGGCGCTCAGAATATGCGCGAACTGCTGTCCGGCATGGGCGCGATCAACGCCCAGGTGTCCGGCCTGCTGGCGGACCCGGCTTCCGCCATCCTCGACATCGACCGCAGAGTGTCGGACTTCCTGCGCGCGGACGATTTCCCCAGCCAGAACTTCGGCGTGCCGCTGGCCGGCAGCCTGATTCCGTGGATAGACAAGGACCTGGGCAACGGTCAGTCCAAGGAAGAATGGAAGGGCGGCGTGGAAACCAACAAGATCCTGGGCCGCTCCGCCAATCCGGTGCCGGTGGACGGCTTGTGCGTGCGCGTGGGCGCGATGCGCTGCCACAGCCAGGCCTTGACCATCAAGCTCAAGCGCGACGTGCCGCTGGACGAGATCGAAGCCATGCTGGCCGCCGCCAATCCCTGGGCCAAGGTGGTGCCCAACACCCGCGAGGCCTCGATGGCCGAGCTGACCCCGGCGGCGGTGACCGGCACGCTGGCCACGCCGGTGGGGCGTCTGCGCAAGATGGCGATGGGCGGCGAATACCTGTCCGCCTTCACCGTGGGCGACCAACTGTTGTGGGGCGCGGCCGAGCCGCTGCGCCGCATGTTGCGTATCCTGATCGAGCGCTGACAGGGTAGAATGGCGGCAGCCTGGGGCCCGCTTTGACGGGTTCCTACTGCCTAGCCGCGCGCCAAGCGCGCGGCGATGCGAACAAGGGCACTGAGACGTGCCCTTTTTTTGCGCGCGGTATTCTGTTTGAAATGATTGATTGAGAAAGTAAAGCGATGTCGAATTCTATTCAGCTTGCCGTTGTCGGCGCCACCGGCCTGGTGGGCCAGGCCGTGTTGGAACTGCTGGCCCAGCGCCAGTTGCCGGTGTCCCGCGTCTTCGCCGTGGACGCGGCGGACAAGGAAGGGGAAACCGCCGCCTACGGCAACCTGGAGCTGGACGTGCATCCCATCGACGGTTTCTCCTTTGAAAACGTGGCGCTGGCCATCTTCGCCGCCGGCAGCGAACTGGCGCGCGAATACGCGCCGCAGGCGCGCGCGGCCGGCGCGGCGGTGGTGGACTTCAGCTCCGCCTTCCGCGAAGACGACAGCGTGCCGCTGGTGATTCCCGCCATCAACGGCGCGCTGCTGGCGGACGCCGGCGAAGCCGCGCTGGCCGCGGTGCCCAATTGCACGGTGACGCCGCTGGCGCTGGCGCTGGCGGCGCTGCGTCCGCTGGGCTTGCAGCGCGTTTCGGTGGCCACCTATCAATCGGTGTCCGGCAGCGGCCAGGCGGCGATGGAGGAACTGGCGGACCAGACCACGGCGCTGTTCTCCCAGCGCGAGGCCGAAAGCCGGGTCTACGACAAGCGCATCGCCTTCAACGTGTTGCCGCAGATCGGCGCGCTGGACGCCGACGGCGTATCCGAAGAGGAGCGCTCGCTGGAGCGCGAACTGACGCGGCTGTTGGCGCTGCCGCAGCTGCAAGTGGAGGCCACTTGCGTGCGGGTGCCGGTGTTCTTCGGCCACGCCTGGGCGGTGAACGCGGCATTCGAACATGAATTTGACATGGAGCAAGCGCGCAAACGCCTGCTTGCGGCAGGCTTGCAAGTGGTGGCCGCGGACAAGCTGGGCGGCTATGTGACGCCGATGGAAGCCACCGGCAACGAGGCGGTGTGGGTCAGCCGCTTGCGCGGCAAGGGCCGGACGCTGAGTTTCTGGCTGGCTGCCGACAATGTGAAAGCGGGCGCGGCGCTCAATTGCGTGAATATCGCCGAAACCCTGTTAAGGCAGAATGGCTTGATCTGATTTCAGCTGTTTGGCTGAAGCCGCGCGCGGCGCGGACAGAGGGCGGCATTCGCGAGAGTGCCGCCCTGTTTCATGGCGGCGGCGGAAATCGCGCGCAAACGGCGTCATTATGAAATCTAGCTAAAAACAGCGGCAGGGCCTAAGATTGCAACAGTTACCGTCTGCGCCCGCTGGGGCCAGCGCAAATAAAATCAAGATAAACCGTGCCGGAAGGTTGACAGTGACACATCAGGCAAAAATCAGAATCGGCGTTCTGGCGGTGGCTTTGGCCTGCTCCGCCAGCGCCTGGGCAGGGCTGGGGAAAATCAACGTCAGGTCCAATCTGGGCGAGCCGTTTCGCGCCGATATCGAATTGACCGGGGTGCGGGCGGCGGAGCTGGAAAGCGCCAGAATAGGGCTGGCCGGGGCGGACACGTTCCAGGATTTGAATGTCGATTACGCCACGGTGTTGTCCTCGCTGCGCTTCAGCGTGGCGCCCAGCTCGCGCGGAGCGATGATACGCATCAGTTCTTCCGGGCCGATCAACGATCCCTATCTGCGCTTCGTGGTGGAGGCCAAGACCTCCTCCGGCCGCGCGGTGCGCGAATACACGGTGCTGCTGGATCCCAGCAACTACTCGATGGCCTCGCCGTCCTCCAATATCGTGCAGGACGTGCCCAGTTACGCCGACAACAATCTGTCCAGCCGCTATCGCGGCAACGCCGCGCCCATCGCGCGGCCGCAGCCCGGCATTCTCAAAGTGAAGTCCGGCTCCACCCTGCGCGGCCTGGCCGGCAAGGTGCGCCCGCGCGGCGCCACGCTGGACCAGACCATGGCCGCTCTGGCCCAGGCCAATCCGGACGCTTTCGTCGACGGCGACGTCAGCCGCCTCAAGCTGGGCGCGGTGCTGAAAGTGCCGACCAGCCGCAAGATCAAATCCCTGAGCGCCGCTCAGGTGGCCAGCATCCTGGGCGGCCAGCCCGCGGCGCCGGCGGGCGAAGCCAAGGCCGGCTCCGATGTGCTGAAGCTGGTGCCCAGCGAAGCGGGCGGCGGCAAGCTGACCGATCTTGAACAGCAAGTGGCGGCCCGCGAGCAGGCGCTGAAGAACGCGGAAGCGCGCATCAGCGCGCTGGAGGAGCAACTGAAGGCCCTGCAGGCGGGCAAGCCCTTGCCGGCGGCCAGTCCCAGTTCCGCTCCGGCCGCGGCGGCGGCCGAGCCCGCCAGCGCTCCCGCGCACGCCGCCAGCGCGCCGGCCCCGGCGCCCGCGGCCAAGCCCGCTCCGGCGGAACACAAACCCGCGGCCAAGCCGGCGGCGCCGCCTCCGCCGCCTCCCGAGCCTTCGCTGCTGGACAAAATCATCGACCACCTGCCGCTGGTGGGCGGCGGCGTGGCCGGCGTGGGCCTGTTGGGCGCGCTGGGTCTGCTGCTGGCGCGCCGGCGCAAGGGCGGCAAGCCCTTGTCGCTGTCCGCCAACAATACCAGCGCCGCCTTGAGCCGCGGCGCGTCTTCCGGCATGGAACCGCCGTCGGTGGGCGGCGGCCATTCCTTCATGAGCAATTTCACCCAGGCGGCCGGCGCCATCGACGCGGCCGAGGTCGATCCGGTGGCGGAAGCCGAGGTCTA
This sequence comes from Chromobacterium alkanivorans, assembly GCF_016937655.1. Classification (GTDB taxonomy): domain Bacteria; phylum Pseudomonadota; class Gammaproteobacteria; order Burkholderiales; family Chromobacteriaceae; genus Chromobacterium; species Chromobacterium alkanivorans. Next base: position 35,600 of record NZ_JAFHKL010000011.1, read on the forward strand.
CATCGCCTACGGCCGCGACGTTCAGGCCGAGGACATCCTCAAGGACGCGCTGGCCAAAGATCCGTCGCGCCAGGAGGTGAGGCTGAAGCTGATGGAAATCTACGCGGCGCGGCCGGACGTCGCCAGCTTTGAAAAGCTGGCGCGGGAAATGCACGCCACCTTCGACGGCCATGGGCCGATATGGGCCAAGGCCGCGGCGATGGGGCGCTCCATAGACCCGACCAACTCGCTCTATCTGTCGGACGGCGAGGGCGAGGACATCGAGGCCGCGCCCGCGCCGGCGTCCAATCCGGGCGGCATCGATCTGGACAAGGAGCTGTTCGGCGAGTCCGAGCCGGCGGCGGCGCCGGAGCCGGATCTTCCGTTCGAACCGGCCGCCGCGCCGGAAGCGGCCGCGCCGCAGGACGACCCCTTGGCCGCCTTGTTCGACGAGCCCCAGGGCGAGGCGGAGAAGAAGGCGGAAGAAGCCAATCTGCTCAACTTCGATCTGGACGCGGAGATGACGCCGCCGGCGGAGGAAGCCAAGGCGGAGGCCGCGCCAGCGGCGCCGGCGGAAAACAATTTGCTGGACTTCGACTTCAACCTGGAAGGCATGGCGGCGGAAGCGCCGGCGGCCGCCGAAGCGCCGGCCTCGCCGGCTGCCCAGCCGGCAGGGTTCGAGTCCCTGTACGAGGACATGCTGGCGGAGACGCCGGCCGCCGAAGCGGAGGCTCCGGCGGCGCAGGCCGAAGGCATGTCGGTGCTGGACGATCCGCTGGCCACCAAGCTGGATCTGGCCAAGGTCTACCTGGACATGGGGGACCGCGACGGGGCCAAAGAGGTGTTGCAGGACCTGATCGCGGAGGCGCAAGGCCCGCTCAAGGCCGAGGCCGAGGCCTTGCTGGCCACGATCAGCGCCTGAGCGGCAGGCAGAGACGATGCGCGGCGGGATGGGGCGACTCCTCCCGCCGCTTGACGATCCGGCGCCGCCGCGTGGTTTTTAGGCGAAAAACAGGTCAATGTGTGGCTTTTTTGGCCATCTGTAGGATGCAATGAGGCGCGGATGCTCGATTTATCTTCGCTAAGTGGCTGTTGTGTTGTTTCGTTGCAATAATTAAAACGTTATAAGAGCCTGTTTACGATCCGGTCGCCAGCCTTGGTGAGCGGCGACGCGACGGCTTCGAAGAATGAGGGTGGGGAAATTCGTTCATGTCTTTCAAGACACGCATGAGTCAAATCGCGTCGCTGCTGGCCGGTCTGGGCCTGGCGGCGGCCGCTACGGCCGGCTTGGGGCCGATCCGGGTGTTGTCCGCCGATGGAGAGCCTTTCCTGGCGGAGATCCCTGTGGTGGACGAGGAGCCTTCCGACAATGTGCTGGTGGGGCTGGCCGACCGCAACCGTTATCCGCTGCTGTCCACGTACAGCAATTCCGCCGGCAGCCTGCAGTTCTCCATTGTCCGCAAGCCGGACGGCAATGTTCAGAAAATCCAAGTCAAGGGCGCCGCCAGCTATCCGGAGCCGCTGCTGCGTTTCGCCGTGGATCTGAGCTGGCCGGCGGGCCGGCTGGTGCGCGAGTTCGAGGTGGACTATCGCCGCGACGGGCCGCGCAACAAGCCCGCTCCGGCGCGGGAGGAGGGCAAGAAGCCGCTGGCCGGCGTCGATGTCTCGCCGCGGCTGGATTCGCTGGGGCTGAGCGACGCCCGATTGCGTTCGCGTCTGGGCGAGCCCTTGCTGTTGGAGCTGACCTTGCAGGGCAGCGCCCTGGATCAGGCGGAGCCGCCGCGTCTGGCCTTGTTCGCGGTGGCGGCCCAGGGGGAGCCCAGCGCTCAGCAGATGCGCTTGGTGGCCTCCATCGTGCCTCATGTCGAAAAAGTGGCCAAAGGCCGCTTCAATGTGCAGCTGCGCACCGAGCAGCCGGTGACGGAGCCGATGCTGGCCTTCCGGCTGGAAGTGGCGGCGGGCAAGCTCAAGGCGCAGAAAAACTATTCGGTGTTGTTGGACCCCCATTCGGCGGTCAAACCGGCTTCCGCCGCCAAAACGCAGGGTTTGAAAGTGTATCGGGTGCTGAAAGGCGACACCCTGTCCGGCATCGCCAGCCGCGTGCGCGGTGGCGGCGAGGCGGGCGCGGTGGCGCAGCAGTTGCTCGAGGACAATCCCGAGGCCTTTATCTCCGGCGACGCCAATCGCCTGCGCGCCGGCGTGGCCCTGGAGTACCCGGCGGAATGGCAATTGCGCGGGCAGGGCGTTGTCCGGGCCGCGGAGCCAAAGCGGCCGGCCGCGTCGCCCGAGGCTCACGTGGTTCAGAAAAACGCGCCGCCTGAAAGCAAACCCCAGGCGCGCGCGCCGCAGGAACATCAGCCTCCGGCGCAGAAGCCGCCGGAACGCAAGCCGCCGGAGGCCGCGAGGCCGGAGCACAAACCGCAGGAGCACAAGCAGCCGGAACCCAAAGCGCAGGAACACAAGCCTATAGAGGCCGCGCCGACGGCCAAACCAGCCGCGCCGCTCCAGCCGGCGCATCCGCCTGTCGCCAAAGAGGCGTCCAAACCGGCTCCGGCCGGAGAAACCACGCGGCCAGCGGCCGCGCCGTCGCAGCAGGAGCGGAATTTGCAGCAGATGCTGCAGCGGCAGGACCAAGCCTTGCAGCAAGCCGAACAGCGAGCCAAGGCGCTGGAACAGAAAATCCAGGATTACCAGCGTCAGGCGGCGGCCAAGGCCGCCGCTCCCGCGCCGGCACCGGCGGAAAGAGAGCCCGGACCCGAGGCCGCGCCGGAGCCCAAGGTCGAGACCAAGCCGGAGCCTAAGCCGGAACCCAAGGTGGCGGCGGTCAGTTCTATGCCGGTCGCGGCGGCCTCTGCGCCGCAGGCGGCGATGCCGGAGCCCGCTGAGAAGCCGCACGCCGAACCCGCCGCGCCGCATGAGCCGCCGGCGGCCAAGCCCGCCGAAGGCCATGCCCCGCCGGCCACGACGGCGGCCGATAGCTGGACGGACGAATTGGGCGCGATCTTGTCCGACGAGTCGATGCGCTGGAAGCTGGGCGGCGCGGCGGCGGCGCTGGGCCTGGTGGCCCTGCTGCTGGCGCGGCGCAAGCGCAAGGGCGGCGGCAAGGTCGAGCCCGCCGCGCCGGCCTTGAGCGGCACGGCCACCGGCGCTTCGATGCTGGGACCGTTGACGACCTTGATGAGCTCCTTGAAGAAGGGCGACGGCATCGATTTGTCCTCGGTGGACCGGGTGGCGGAGGCCGATGTCTACCTGGCCTACGGCCGCGACGACCAGGCGCTGGAAATCCTGCGCGAAGGACTGGCTCACGAGCCGATGCGGCAGGATCTGCGCTACAAACTGCTGGAAGTGCTGTCCACTCAGCAGGACAAGCAGATGTTCATCGCCGAGGCCACCACCGCCAAGGGCGTGTTCGGCAAGGACAGCACCTTATGGATGAGGGTGTGCGAGATCGGCCAGACCGTCGCGCCCGGCCACCCGCTGTTCGCCCAGGCCAAGCCCGAACCGGCGGCGGAAGCGCCGGCGCAGCCGCCCGCGGCGGTCGAGCCTGCGGCCGCCCCCGCGCCAGCGCCAGCGCCTGCGGCAGCGGCGCCAGTAGCCGCACCGCCTGCGCCCGCCGCTCCTGCGCCGGCGGCCGCGGCGAGCCCGGACGAGGAGAAGATGGAGTTGGCCAAGCTGTATCTGGAGATGGGCGACAAGGAAACCGCGGACGCCTTGATGAAGGAGGCGGGCCGCTAAGGCGTCCGTCGCGCACGCGAAAGAGGAAGGGGCCGGCGCGCTTGACGCGAGCCGGCCCCTTTGTTTTGCGTCGAAGGCGTCTTATGCCGTGGTTGGCCGCTTTTCTCGTGCGTTCGCAGCAAACGTCATCGTTTGGTCATGGCGCAAACCGGGCAGGATAAGGTAGAGTGAGTGCTTTATTGCTGAAACGACGCGGCGGGCCGCGTCGGTGTATGAAGAAGGTGTGGGCATGAGGATAGCGCTCGGCATCGAGTATGACGGTCGGGCGTTCGCCGGCTGGCAGACTCAGCCGCATGGCAATACGGTGCAGGACAGATTGAATCAGGCGATCGCGCAGATCGCCGGCGCGGCCGACATCGGCACCGTGGCCGCGGGCAGGACCGACGCCGGCGTGCACGCGGCGATGCAGGTGGTGCATTTCGACAGCCCGGCGCAGCGGCCGCCGAACGCCTGGGTGCGCGGCGTCAACGCCTTGCTGCCGCCGGAGGTGGCGGTGGTGTGGGCGCGCGAGGTGCCGGAAGATTTCCACGCCCGTTTTTCGGCGTTTTCCCGCAGTTACAGCTATTTCCTGCTGACCAGTCCGGTGCGGCCCTGTCTGCTGGCCGGCAAGATGGGCTGGTTTCATCAAGCGCTGGACGTGGCGGCGATGCGGGAAGCGGCCGCCCATTTGCTGGGGCGGCATGATTTTTCCAGTTTCCGCGCTTCGGAATGCCAGGCCAAATCGCCGCTCAAGGATTTGCAGCGGCTGGACATCAGCGAGCAGGACGGCCTGATCCGCTTCGATCTGCTGGCGGACGCTTTTCTGCACCATATGGTGCGCAATATCGTCGGCGCGCTGGTTTACGTCGGCAAGGGCGCTTTGCGCGCCGAGGACATGGCGGGCTTGCTGGCGGCGCGAGACCGCACCTTCGCGCCGCCCACCTTCATGCCGGACGGCTTGTACCTGACCGGCGTGGGCTACCCGGAAACATACGATTTGCCGTCGCAGGCGGACGCCGCGCGACTGGCCTTGTGGAGATAAGCGTGGGCGGCACGACCCGAATCAAGATTTGCGGCATTACCCGGCCGGAAGACGGCGCCGAGGCCGCGCGGCTGGGCGCCGACGCCATCGGCCTGGTGTTTTACGCCAAAAGCCCGCGCCATGTCGGCATCGAGCAGGCGCGCGCGGTGATCGCGGCGCTGCCGCCCTTCGTCAGCGTGGTGGCCTTGTTCGTCAATCCGGAGCCGGACTACGTGCGAGAAGTGCTGGCGGCATGCGCGATCGACATGCTGCAGTTCCACGGCGAGGAAGACGCGGCCTTTTGCCGTTCCTTCCAGCGGCCTTATTTGAAAGCGGTGCGGGTGAGGCCGGGCATGGACCTGGCCGAGATCGCCGCGCAATATCCGGACGCGCGCGCGGTGCTGACCGACGCCTTCGTCGAAGGCGCGCACGGGGGCACCGGCGCCACCTTCGACTGGAGCTTGCTGCCGAAGGCCTTGCCTCTGCCGCTGATTTTGTCCGGTGGCCTGGACGAACGCAATGTGGCGGCGGCGGTGGCGCAGGTGCGCCCGGCCGCGGTCGACGTCTCCAGCGGTGTGGAGGCGTCCAAAGGAATCAAAGATGTCGCCAGAATGGCGGCATTCATATCAGGAGTTAGACATGGATCGTTATGACCTGCCGGACGCCCAGGGCCATTTTGGCCCGCATGGCGGCGTCTATGTCGCCGAAACCTTGATGGCGGCGCTGGACGAGCTGAAAAACGAGTACGCTCGCGTCAAGGCCGACCCGTCGTTCTGGGAAGAATTCCGCCACGAGCTCAAGCACTACGTTGGCCGCCCCAGCCCGGTTTACCACGCCAAGCGCTGGTCCGAGCAACTGGGCGGCGCGCAGATTTACTTGAAGCGCGAAGATCTGAACCACACCGGCGCGCACAAGATCAACAACGCCATCGGCCAGGCGCTGCTGGCGCGACGTATGGGCAAGAAGCGGGTGATCGCCGAAACCGGCGCCGGCCAACACGGCGTGGCCTCCGCCACCGTGGCGGCGCGCTACGGCATGGAGTGCGTGGTGTATATGGGCGCCGAGGACATCAAGCGCCAGTCGCCCAATGTGTTCCGCATGAAGTTGCTGGGCGCCACCGTGGTGCCGGTGGAGTCCGGCTCCAAGACGCTGAAGGACGCGCTGAACGAGGCGATGCGCGACTGGGTGACCAATATCGACAGCACCTTCTACATCCTGGGCACCGCGGCCGGCCCGCACCCCTATCCGATGCTGGTGCGCGATTTCGTGTCGGTAATTGGTGAAGAGGCCAAGGTGCAGATGCCGGAAGTCATCGGCCGGCAGCCGGATGTGGTGGTGGCTTGCGTCGGCGGCGGCTCCAACGCCATCGGCATGTTCTATCCGTACATCGGCGTGGACGGCGTGCGCATGGTCGGCGTCGAGGCCGGCGGCCTGGGCCTGGCCTCCGGCAAGCACGCGGCGCCGATTTCCGGCGGCGCGCCGCTGGGCGTGCTGCACGGCGCCAAGAGCTATCTGATGCAGGACGAGAACGGTCAGGTGGTGGAAACCCATTCGGTGTCCGCCGGCCTGGATTATCCGGGCGTGGGGCCTGAGCACAGCTATCTGAAGGACATCGGCCGCGCGGACTACGTGGCGATCAACGACGACGAGGCTTTGCGCGCCTTCCACGACTGCTGTCACTTCGAGGGCATCATCCCGGCGCTGGAGTCCAGCCACGCGCTGGCCTGGGCCGTCAAGGAAGCGCCGAAAATGGCCAAGGACCAGGTGATTCTGGTCAATCTGTCCGGCCGCGGCGACAAGGACATCAACACCGTGGCCGGCCTCGCCGGCATCACCCTGTAAGGAGGCGCTATGTCACGTATCGCCCAATGTTTCGAAGCGCTGGCCGGCGGCAAGGCGCTGATTCCCTTCATCACCGCCGGCGATCCGTCGCCGCAGCTGACCGTGTCGCTGATGCACGGCCTGGTGGAGGGCGGCGCCGACATCATCGAGCTGGGGGTGCCGTTTTCCGATCCGATGGCCGACGGCCCGGTGATTCAGCGCGCCTCCGAGCGCGCGCTGGTCCACAAAGTGGGTTTGCGCCAGGTGCTGCAGCTGGTGGCGGAGTTCCGCCGCGACAACGACCGCACCCCGGTGGTGCTGATGGGCTATCTGAACCCGGTGTTCGCCATGGGCTACCAGGACTTCGCCGCCGCGGCCAAGGCCGCCGGCGTCGACGGGGTGCTGACCGTGGACAGCCCGCCGGAGGAATCCGCCGATCTGTCGGCGGCCTTGATCGCCAACGGCCTGGATCCGGTGTTCCTGATCGCGCCCACCACGCCGCCGCAACGTGTGGCGGAAATCGCCAAACTGGCGCGCGGATACGTCTATTATGTGTCTCTGAAGGGGGTGACCGGCGCCGGGCATCTGGACATTGACGACGTAGCGCGTAAAATTGCTGCCCTTAGAGAATATTTGACCGTACCGATCGGCGTCGGCTTTGGCATTCGCGACGGCGCGACCGCCAAGGCTATCTCCGCCGCCGCTGACGCGGTGGTGGTGGGCAGCCGTTTGGTGCAGGAAATTGAGGCGGCGACACCCGAAACCGCCAAAGAGCGGTTAACCCGTCTGGTGGCCGAACTGAAGGCCGCCATCCGATAGAACACTGCGGGGGCTCAGCCCCCGTTTTACTGTGCCCGCCGTTTGGCGGCGGGCCCAAGAATCAAGGAGTCAGCATGAGCTGGTTGAACAAGCTCCTGCCGCCGAAGATCAAGCGCGACAACCGCGCCGACAAACCTTCCGCGGTACCGGAGGGGCTTTGGAGCAAGTGCCCGGAATGCGAAGCCGTGTTGTATTACACCGATCTGGAGAGCAATCTGCAGGTGTGTCCCAAGTGTAATCACCACCACCCGCTGACCGCGCGCGAACGTCTGAACCTGCTGCTGGACGAAGAAGGCCGTCGCGAGCTGGGCGAAGAGGTCAAGCCGGTGGATATCCTGAAGTTCAAGGATAGCAAGAAGTACCCGGACCGCCTGACCGCCGCCAAGGGCGACACCGGCGAGGACGACGCGCTGGTGGTGATGCAGGGCAGCATCGAATCGATGCCGGTGGTGGTGGCCGCGTTTGAATTCAAATTCATCGGCGGCTCCATGGGCTCGGTGGTGGGCGAGCGCTTCGTGCGCGGCGTGCGCGCCGCGGTGGAAGCCAAGGCGCCCTTCGTCTGCGTGGCCGCTTCCGGCGGCGCGCGGATGCAGGAGGGTCTGAACTCGCTGATGCAGATGGCCAAGACCAGCGCCGCCTTGCAGCTGCTGACCGACGCCAAACTGCCGTTCATCTCGGTACTGACCGATCCGACCATGGGCGGCGTGTCCGCTTCCTTCGCCTTCCTGGGCGACGTGGTGCTGGCCGAGCCCAAGGCGCGCATCGGCTTCGCCGGCGCGCGCGTGATCGAGCAGACTGTGCGCGAAACGCTGCCGGAAGGCTTCCAGCGCGCCGAGTTCCTGCTGAGCAAGGGCGCGGTGGACATGGTGGTGGACCGTCGCGAACTGAAGCGCAAGCTGGCGGAGTTGAGCGCCTTGCTGATGAAGGAGCCGGCGCCGGTCTGATCCGTCAAGACCCGGTGCCAACAAAAGCCGCCATTTCTGGCGGCTTTTTCATTTGGCGCGGCAGGCCTGCACCGCGCGGTTGAATTGCGACAGGAACTGCGGCGATTCGCGGGCGAGGAAGGCTTTGCCGAAGTAGACGCCGAAGGGCAGGCTTTGCGCCAGCTCGCTGCGCAGCTGTTCCTGCACGCCCATCTTGACGATCAGCGCGTCCACCACGTAGGCGTTGCCGAGAATGGCGTCGACGCGGCGGTTCAGCAGCATTTTCACCAGTTGCTCGCTATTGGGCGGGGTGGAGGTGAGCTGGTAGCCGTGTTCGCGCAGCCAGTCGTCCATATTGGAGCCGTTGAAGGCGGCGGTGCGGCCCTGGCGCTTGAAGTCGTTGCTGGTGGGGGTCTGCGGATTGTCCTTCAGCAGATACCAGCGTCGCTCGTAGGGCAGGATGGGCGCGGACAGCACCGCGTAGCCGTCGCGCTCCGCCGAAGGCGTGGCGGTGAAGAAGGCGTCGGCCTGCTGGTGCTGCACCTGCCATTGCGCGCGCGGCCAGGGCAGGAAGGCGATGGAGTAGGGGCGCTGCAGTTGCTTGAGCGCGCATTGCACCACTTGCACCGCCAGGCCGTCGGCGTCGCCGTCGTCCTTGCGGAAGGACAGCGGCGCTTGCTGGTGAGTGTTGAGCCGGATGGGCGCTTCCGCGGCCGCTGCGCCGGCGAGCAGCAGGCCGGCGAGCAGAACGAGCCGGATGGGCGACAGGCGGGCGTGGCGACGGGGGAGGCGGAACGCGGTCTTGCTCAAAAAATGGGCGGCAGTCATTTGTGTTTTGCAATCATGGAGTTGCCGGTTTTATCCACATGCTGTCACCAGATTTGCCCATTGGCAAGGTGGGAAAGTTCCCGGGTTTTGCCTTTTTTATAAGCGTAAGAGGCAAGTGGCTAATTGCAAAAGTTTTTTTGGCGTCCAGCCGGGGTTATCCACAAAGTTATCCGGCGATTGCTGTGGAAAACCCGGGCCGTCGCCGCCGTCATTCCGCCTGTTCCAGCGCCTCCAGTTCGGCCTGGGCGTCCAGCCAGGCTTCCTCCACTTCGGCCAGCCGGGTCGCCACTTCGCCCTGGCGGCGCACCGCGTCGGCCAGCTTTTGCCGGTTGGCGTCCTCGTAGGCGTCGGCGGAAGCCATGAAACCGTCCAGCTCGGCTTTGGCCGCGCTGAGCTGGTCCAACTCCTTTTCCAGCTTGTTCAGCTTGTTCTGCAGCGGTTTGCGCAGCTGGGACAGCCGCTGGCGGGCTTCCGCTTCCTGGCGCTTCTGTTCCTTGCGGTTCAGGCCCTGGGCGTCGCCGGACGAGGGCTTGCCGGCGTCGGCCAGCAGGGTCAGCCGCCATTGGCGATAGTCTTCCAGGTCGCCGTCGAAGGCTTGCACCTTGCCGTGGCTGACCAGCCAGAAAACGTCGGTGGTGGCTTCCAGCAGGCTGCGGTCGTGGGACACCACGATCAGCGCGCCGCTGAAGTCCTGCAGCGCCATGGTCAGCGCGTGGCGCATTTCCAGGTCCAGGTGGTTGGTGGGTTCGTCCAGCAGCAGCAGATTGGGCTTTTGCCAGACTATCATCGCCAGCGCCAGCCGCGCCTTCTCGCCGCCGGACATCGGGCCCACCGGGTCGGTGGCGGCGTCGCCGCGGAAGTTGAAACCGCCGAGGAAGCTGCGCAGCTCCAGTTCGCGCGTGGTGGGCGCCAGTCTTTGCATGTGTTGCAGCGGCGTTTCGTCTTCGCGCAGGGTTTCCAGCGTGTGCTGGGCGAAATAGCCTATCTTCAGCGTTTGCGCGTTGACGACTTCGCCGCGCAGCGGGGGGAGGTCGCCGGACAAGAGTTTGACCAGGGTGGACTTGCCGGCGCCGTTGACGCCCAGCAGACCGATGCGCGCGCCGGCCTCCACCGATAGGTTGAGCCCGCCGAGTATGGTGGCGTCGCCGTAGCCGACATCGGCCTGTTCCAGCTTCAGCAGCGGGTTGGGCAGGTTGTCCGGGCTGTCGAAGTGGAAGTCGAACGGCGAGGCCACGTGGGCCGGCGCGATGCGCTCCAGCTTTTCCAGCGCCTTGACCCGGCTCTGCGCCTGGCGCGCCTTGGAGGCCTTGGCCTTGAAGCGGTTGACGAAGGATTCCAGGTGGGCGATCTGGCGTTGCTGCTTTTCGTATTCGCCTTGCTGGCGCGCCAGCTTTTCCGCGCGCATCACTTCGAACTGGCTGTAATTGCCGGTGTACAGCGTCAGATCCTGGTTGGCGACTTCGACGATGTGGTCGCAAACGCTGTCCAGGAAGTCGCGGTCGTGGGAAATCATCAGCAGGGTGCCTGGATAGCCTTGCAGCCAGTCCTCCAGCCACAGCACGGTTTCCAGGTCCAGGTGGTTGGTGGGCTCGTCCAGCAGCAGCAGGTCGGAACGGCACATCAGCGCCTGCGCCAGGTTCAGGCGCATGCGCCAGCCGCCGGAGAAGCTGGCCACCGGCCGTTGCTGGGCGTCGACGTCGAAGCCCAGGCCGGTCAGCAGCTTGCCGGCGCGCGCCGGCGCGGCGTAGGCGTCGATGCGCGCCAGCTCGCCGTGCAGATGGCCGATGGCGTTGCCGTCGTGGCGCGCTTCGGCGTCCAGCAACCCTTGCTCCAGCTGGCGCAGCTCATGGTCGCCGTCCAGCACGTAGTCCAGCGCCGAGCGTTCCAGCGCCGGCGTTTCCTGCGCCACGTGGGCGATGGTCCAGTGCGGCGGCAGCAGCGCGTCGCCGCTGTCGGCGTGCAGTTCGCCCATCAGGAGCGCGAACAGGCTGGACTTGCCGGCGCCGTTGGCGCCGGTCAGGCCGGTCTTGTAACCGGGGTTGAGGGTCAGATTGGCGCCTAGCAGCAATTCTTTCAGGCCGCGGCGCAGATTGAGGTTCTTGAGCTGGATCATGGTTGTTTTGGCCGCGAAACCCGCGAAACGTCAGCAAAGGCAAAAGCCGGCGAGGCCAGGCCAGGCTGGCCGCAATGCTTGATGTCGTTCGCGTCGTTTCGCGGCGATAAGATTTTCAGGTTCAAACCGCCGGCAGGCTGGACAGGTCCCAGCGCGGCTTGATCGAGTAGCTGCCGGGGGCTTGCGCGTATTGCAGCCGCATGGCGCCGGCGAAGGCGATCATCGCGCCGTTGTCGGTGCACAGCGCCAGCGGCGGATAGAACACGTCGAAGCGGCGGCGGCGCGCGGCCTCGTCCAGCGCGGCGCGCAGTTGCTTGTTGGCGCCGACGCCGCCGGCCACCACCAGCCGTTTCATGCCGCACTGCTTGAGCGCGGCCAGCGATTTCTTGGTCAGCACTTCGACGATGGCTTCCTGAAAGGCGCGGCAGATGTCCTTGCGCGTCTGTTCGTCGATCTGGCCGTCGGCGTCCGCCACTTGCTTGCTCAGCGTCAGCACCGCGGTTTTCAGGCCGGAGAAGCTCATGTCCAGATCGCCGGAATTCAGCATCGGCCGCGGCAGGGTGAAGCGGGCAGGGTCGCCTTCCTCGGCCAGCCGCGACAGCAGCGGGCCGCCGGGATAGGGCAGGCCCAGCAGCTTGGCGGTCTTGTCGAAGGCTTCGCCGGCGGCGTCGTCCAGGGTTTCGCCCAGGATCTGGTAGTCGCCGACGCCGCGCACCGCCATCAACTGCGTGTGGCCGCCGGAAACCAGCAGGGCCAGGAAAGGAAACTCCGGTTTGGGCTCGGCCAGCAGCGGCGACAGCAGATGGCCTTCCAGGTGGTGGACGCCCAGCACCGGGATGTTCAGGCCGAAGGCCAGCGCGTTGGCCACGCTGGCGCCCACCAGCAGCGCGCCGCCCAGGCCCGGGCCCTGGGTGTAGGCGATGGCGTCGAGGTCGGCCAGGGTCTTGCCGGCTTCGGCCAGGCAGGCCTCGGTCAGCGGAATGGCGCGGCGGATGTGGTCGCGGCTGGCCAGCTCCGGCACCACGCCGCCGTATTCGGCGTGCATGGCCATCTGGGTGTGCAGTTGGTGGGCCAGCAGGCCGCCGTCTGTGTCGTACAGCGCGACTCCGGTTTCGTCGCAGGAAGATTCAATACCTAGTACCAGCATGTTTGGGCGCAGCTCGGAATATAGCGGGACAATCTTTCTATTTTACCGGTGAATCTTTGTTCGCCCAAATCGGGATGTTAGGCTAGCCGTTTTCGATAGCTTGACGGTGAAAGGTGGGAGCGATGAAAGCCAGGCTGAAGTGGGTGGACGGCGTGTGTTTCCTGGGCGAGAGCGGCAGCGGCCACGCGGTGGTGATGGACGGCGCGCCGGAGGGCGGCGGCAGGAATCTGGGGCCGCGGCCGATGGAACTGTTGTTGCTGGGCACCGCCGGCTGCACCAGTTACGACGTGATCACCATTTTGAAGAAGTCGCGGCAGCGGGTCAGCGACTGCTGGGTGGAGATCGAGGCCGAGCGCGCCGAGGAGGAGCCCAAGGTGTTCACCCGCATCCATTTCCATTTTGTGGTGACCGGCCATGAGTTGAAGGCCGACGCGGTGGAGCGGGCGATCAGGCTGTCGGCGGAGAAGTACTGTTCCGCCTCCATCATGCTGGGCAAGACCGCCGATATCAGCCACGATTTCGAATTGCGCGACGCCTGAGCGCCTGACCGGCGACGGGCGGACCGGCCAGCAGTTCCGCCGCCAGGCTAATGGCCGCGTCGCAGTCCGGCCGGTGACGCAGCGGATAGCCCCAGAACTTTTCGAAGCGCGGCGCGAACTCGTCCAGATACAGCTGTTGATCGGCCTGCGGGGCGATCACGATGGTGCCCCGTATCAATTGGCGGATCTGCAGCCGGTTGTCCTTGACCCACAGCGCCGCCATTTTGCGGATGATGCGCGCGTGCAGGTCCAGTTCGGTCGGGGCCGGTTCCCTGGCGATGAAGACGAAGGGGCGCTGCTGAAGCAGCAGCTGGTCCAGCGTGGCGAAGATGTCGGTGGGCTGCTGTCCATCCGGGCGGCGGCGATCCAGCCAGACGATGGGAAAGTCTTGAGCGTGGAATTGCATGGCTATTTTGTAAATGAGAATCAATATCATTGTATCGATAAAAACCCGCTTTGTCATCCCGTCGCGGCCGCGAAGCGGTCTTGAGATTCGCGCCGGAGATCCCCACCTTTTTCCGGACCGGCCGTGGGCGCAAGGCTTGGGTTGCCGGGCGTAAGCCGATACAATAGGCGGTTTTGCGCGGCCGTCGACCCCGGGGCCGCCATCGACGAAAAAGGCGCAGGGATGACTACCATCGTGGCGGTAAGAAAGGGCGATCAGATCGCGATCGCAGCCGACAGCCAGACCACTTTTGGCGACGACCAGAAGCTGCTGGCCGGCTATGATTGTTTCCACAACAAGATTTTCCAGCACGGGGACAGCTATTTGGCCATCTCCGGCTCGGCCGCCCACGATCTGGTGCTGCAAGGCGCGCTGAAGGAATTGAAGAAGAAGGACCTGAGCAGCCGCCAGGGCATTTTCGAGACCTTCCGCAAGCTGCATCCCAAGCTGAAGGACGGTTTCTACCTGCGTCCGGAAGAGGATGAGGAAGATCCGTACGAATCCAGCCAGATGATGGTGGTGATCGCCAACCGTCACGGCATTTTCGGGGTTTACCCGATGCGCGAGATCTACGAGTTCTCCCGCATCTGGGCGATAGGCTCCGGCCGCAAGTTCGCGATGGGCGCGATGTACGCGGTGTACGACCAGGCGCTGAGCGCGCGCGAGATCGCCGAAATCGGCGTGCGCGCCGGCTGCGAATTCGACGTCAGTTCTTCGATGCCGATGACGGTCTATACCGTAGAACTGGCGGCGGACAAGGATAAGAAAGACACAGCATGAGCACACAAGACAGATTGCAACGATTTTTGTTCGACGGCGCGCCGGTGCGCGGCGCGCTGGTGAGACTGGACGGCGCCTGGCAGCAGGTGCTGGCCCGCCGCAGCTATCCGCCGGCCTTGAAGAAGATCGTCGGCGAGATGATGGCGGCGGCCGAGCTGATGGCCGCCAATCTCAAGTTCGACGGCGCGCTGATCCTGCAGCTTCACGGCGCCGGCGCCCTGAAGCTGGCGGTGGTGGAGTGCAACAACGACCGCACCATCCGCGCCACCGCCAAGTGGGACGAAGGCATTGCCGACGACGCCTCCATCCAGTCCTTGCTGGGCGCGCACGGCCGCTTCGTGGTGACGCTGGAGCCGCGCGTGGACAAGGCGCAAACCTGGCAGGGCATCGTGGCGCTGGAAGGCGACAGCATAGGCGAGATGCTGGAGAACTACATGTTGCGCTCCGAGCAGCTGGAAACCCGGCTGATTCTGGCCTCCAGCGACGAAACCGCCGCCGGCATGCTGTTGCAGAAGCTGCCGGAAGGCCACGGCGATCCGGAGGGCTGGGAGCGCATCCAGATGCTGGGCGCCACGCTGAGAGCGGACGAACTGCTGGGCCTGCCGGCCGAGGACGTGCTGCATAGGCTGTTCCATGAGGAAACGGTGCGGGTGTTCGATCAGGAAACGGTGAGCTTCGCCTGCAATTGCAGCCGCGAGCGCGTCGGCGACATGCTGAAGATGCTGGGCGGCCAGGAGGTGGGCGAGGTATTGCTGGAGCAGGGCAGCGTGGAAATCGTTTGCGACTACTGCAACCAGCATTACGTCTATGACGAGGAAGACGCCAACCGTCTGTTCGATTACGACGTGATGGCCGCCGCGCGCGAAGCCAGGCATTGATGCATTAGTCGGTTTGGCAACAAACTTTATGGAAGCCGCCTGCGCGGCTTTTTTTACGCCCTTTTTTCGGCGAAAAACAGGGTAAAAATACCAATGTTGTAATTATGGTTTAAATTGGCGGTTTTATTTTAAACTGAATTCTCATGACGATGGCTATTCTATATGATTTGAAATGCGCATCTGAATATTGATGCGACATTATTAATGTCTTGGATAGCGTCATGATAAAAACAGCTTCGCTCAGCGGCGTGCGCGCACTGAGTCTTTCCGTGATGGCCGCCGCCTTATTGGCCGGTTGCGTCAGCGATTCCGAAAAAACAACGGTCAACCAGCCGGCGCCGCAGGCCAATCTGCCGCAGGCCGGCCACTCCTCGCATTCTCCGGCGCTGTCGGAGAAACCGTCCTACCCGCACGGCCTGCCGCCCGGCGCACCGGCCGACGGCGCCGGCCCCGGCGCCAAGCCGCAAGGGCCGATGCAGCAGACCGGCGCGCGGCGCGCCAAGGTTGCCGCGGCCGCGCCGCAATACGCCGCCTGCGAGGAAGCCAAGCTGGGCCAGTTGTCCGGCGCGGCGCTGGCGCGTTATGTCGCCAGCGTGCAGGGCAGCTGCATGAACCGCCTGTTCCAGGCGGACGCCTTCACCTACCGAGTGGTGTCGCCGGCGAATATGCGCGAAGTGGCGGCCGAAGCCCGCGCCCGCGCGCAAAACTGGGACGGCAAGAGCGCCAACGGCTTGTGGCCGCTGGCGGTGTTCCTGAAGGCCGGCTACTTCACCCAGTACAGCCACGCCGCGGAAGTGGGCGACTACGGCCGTCCGGTGGACGAGCCGGTGATGCAGGCGGTGAGCGCGCTGGCAGAGAATCCGGCGCTGTGGAGTGAACCTGTGCGCGACGGCAGCGGCGATCAAGACGCCTGGTATCTGGCGACCGATCTGCGCCAGTCGGTGGCGGAAACCATGATCCTGGCGGATTCGGTGCGCAAGCAGGAATACGCGCTGCCGCTGCTGCAGCGCTTCTTCGGCCGCTACAACGCCGCGGCTAAGAACAACTGGGCGCGCATCGCGCTGCATCCGATGCAGACCACGCTGTTCAATATGCATTACACCGAGGGCTTCGCCGACAAGGCGGGCGCCGGTCAACTGGACGCGCTGGCGAGCAGCCTGGCAGGGCTGACCCGCGCCGGCCAGCCGGCCTTCGCCGATGAACAAATGTATCTGAACACCGTGCGCGAAACCGGCCGCTTCATGCAATACCCGCGCACCGCCAAGCTGGCGGAAGACGCGGTGGCCGGCTTGCTGGGCGGCGAGAAGTTCGGCGCCTCGTGGGCGGAAGCGGTGTACGCCTTGAAGAAGCTGGGCAAGGTGCCGTGCGAGCGCTACGGCATCTGCCAGGCCGAGCAGGAGCTGAAAACGCATCTGTTCCCGCACAGCTGGAGCTTCGACAACGGCAATCTGGTGTTCGAAACCCCGCTGGCGCTGGCCGAGGTGGAACCGCTGTACTACGCGATGAAGCAGGTGCAGGCGCAACTGGGCCGGGTCAGCGGCATCAGCCAGCCGGTGACGGGCGACAGCAACGCCAAGCTGCGCATGGTGATCTACGGCAGCAAGACCGCCTACCAGCGCTTCCAGGGCCTGCTCAATGAATTGTCCACCGACAACGGCGGCATCTACATCGAGAAGGACGGCACCTTCTACACCTTCCAGCGCGAAGTGCCGCGCGAGAGCTATCTGAGCCTGGAAGAGCTGGTGCGCCACGAGTACGTGCACTATCTGTCCGGCCGCTTCATCCAGCCCGGCATGTGGGGCAGCTCCGAGTTCTACCGCGACGACCGCCGCATGGCCTGGTACGACGAGGGCTTCGCCGAGTTCATGGCCTGGAGCACTTCGCGCGACGGCATCAAGGTGCGCGGCCACGTGGTGGACGTGGTGGCCAATGGCTGGCCGCAAAGCTATCTGGAACCGTCCCGCATCATGCGCTCCAGCTATAGCGACGGCTGGGACTTCTACAGCCATTCCGCCCTGTGGTTCTACTATCTGAACCAGCAACAGCCGGGCCGCATCGCCGAGATCCTGGCCGCGCTGCGCGCCGACGACGTCAAGCGCTTCGACGCGCTGGTGGCGGAAATGGGCCGCGACGCCGGCCTGGTGCAGGGCTTCCATGACTATGTGGGCCGTCAGGTGGAGGCGCAGCGCGCCGGCCAGCTGGGCAATACTTCGACCGAGCAGGGCGTGGACTGGCTGAAGCAGGCGCAATGGCAGGCCGGCGACGTCGGCGCGATCGAAGGCGCGATGCGCCGCCATCTGCCGGTGGCGTGCCGCGTCTGGGCCGACGGCGAGCGCAGCGCGCTGCGCCGCTTCGAATGCGACGGCGCGTTGCCGCTGCGTTCCGGCACCGCCACGCTGGCGCGCCAGGAACTGGACAAGACCCTGGACTCCGCCTTGCAGAGCCTGCTGCGCGGCAGCGGCATCAACAATATGATGGCGCTCAACTGCGCGGCCACCGACTACGACTTCAAGGCCAAGCGCGCCGCGCTGCGCTGCGAAGGCCCGTTGGGTCCGGCCGCGTCGCAGCCTTCGCAACCGGGCGGCGGAGACGCGCAACTGGGTTTGGCCAAGCTCAGCTATTCCAGCCCTGTGCGCTGCCTGCGCGGCCAGCTGCAAGGCGTGGGCGCGCCGGACGGCTATAGCCTGGTGACCGGTCCCAAGCTGGGCCGCGCCATCATGGCCGACCACGGCGCGTTCAACTACCGCCGCGATCAGGACCAGCCGGGCGTGGCCGACCAGATCACCGTGCGCGTGCGCAAGGGCGCGCAAACGCGGGACGTGGTGGTGCAGTTGCTGGCGACGCCGGTGAATATGTCGGAAGAGGAGTGCTGGGCTCGCGCCGGTTGAGGCGTGTCTGAGGTATGAATGAAAAGAGCCGGGAGATTCCCGGCTCTTTTTGTTTTAGAACCTGTTTACGATCTGCTGCGCTTCGGCGATACAGCGTTGAAAACACCCTCAAAATGCTCATGTACCAACCGTACACTCCGCTTTTTCGGTCGTTTTCGCCTTGTCTCGCTCTTGCTCGCGAGATCGTAAACACGTTCTTAGAGCGCTTGAACCTGGCCCGGATCCGGCCGCTCCAGCCACGCCATGAAGGCGTCGCCCAGTCTTTGGCTCTCGGCGGTGGCCTGGCGCCAGAAGCGCTGGCGTTGCTCGTCCCGGCCCAGGTAGCGGTGGAAGTCCTTGCGGTCCGGCAGTTTGCCGCCGGGCAGCCGCGCCAGGTAGTCGCGCGACGGCGCGATCAGCACGGTGTTGGCGTGGTGGGCCGGACTGGACCGGCGCCAGGGCAGGAATTTGTCGAACCAGCCAGGCACGATGCGATCGGTGAAATGCGGGTAGAGCACGATGTCGTCGCCCTGGGCGAAGGGGAAGTCCAGATGGTAGTCGGTCAGGCCGCCGTCGCGGTAAGTGGCCGCCGGCGCGCCCGGCAGCTGTACGCCGTTGAGCACGCCGGGAATGGCGATGGTGCCCATCAGCGCGGCGTCCAGATTGTCCGTTCCCAGCGGCTGGCACAGCGTGGGGATGTCGTCTTCGGGCTTGAAGCGCAAGGCGCTGCGCGGATCGTGGCAGATCACCCGGCTGAAGGCGTGGCGCAGCAGGCCGCGCGACACGGTGTTGAGCGCGGCGCTCAAGGCCAGGCCGCCCAGCAGCGCCGCCCGCGCCTCGCTGGCGAGCAGGCCGTGGGAACGCACCAGCAACAGGCTAAGCTGATAGCGCGGGTGATCGATCAGCTCGGCGCGCGCCGCTGGCGGCAGCACCTCGTCCAGCATCAGCCGGGTCTGGCGGGTGATGTCGGCCACGCCGATGTCGGCGGCGTAGGTTTCCGCGGTGTAGCGCTCCGCCAGCCGGGCCAGCGCCTGGCGCGGGTCGGCCTGCATCGCGCAGGCGAAGCGCCAGCCGCCGATGGAGGCGCCGACCAGCTCGCGCCGGCGCGGGCTGCGGTTCAGCCATTCGAACACCGCCTGGTCCAGGCCGGTGATGCCTATCGCCTTGGGGCCGCCGGCTGCGCCGGGCAGGGTGGCCACGCTGGCGGCGGGCAGGCCCTGGCTGGCCAGCAGCTTGCGCGCGTGCGCGCCGGCTTTGATCACGAGGGGCGGGTAAGGGATATGGATGGCGGGCATGGTGTCGTATTCTGGACTGGGGTTGGCCAGCGCGGGGCGGTTTTTGGTATCCTGCTGGGTTTCGATATTCATTCGCATCGGGCGGCGCGGCCGCCTTCAGGAGCACAGTCATGATACCCGTAAGCCAACTGGCCGACTATCTGCGCGAGCAGAGCCTGGCACTGGATCGCACCGAGTTGCAGATCGCGGTGCTGACCCTGTCCGCGGTGTTGAACGCGGACAAGCCGGCGGCGCGCCAGGATTTGTACCGCTACCGGGTGCCCAAATTGAGCGAGGACGGCAGCTGCTCCCTGTTCGAGGAACTGGCCGACGAGCCTTACGACCTGGCGCCGCTGTTCGGCGGCGAAAGCCCGGAGGCGGCGACGGCGCTGCGCAATCTGCACGCGCTGGTGGAGTCGGTGAACCACAAGGTGGGCGCGGACTGGTTGGGCGTCTACCGCAAGATAGGCAAGGGCCAGCAGGCCAAGCTGGTCAAGTTGGCCTATCAGGGCGTGCCCAGCCGCGCCGAGTTTCCGCTGACCGAGGCCTTCGCCGAATACAGCAACAACAGCCGGGTGGGCCTGACCGGTTGGGCGGTGTTGATCGAGGACGTCAAAGCCTGGCGTGCCGAGGGCGGCGGCTATTACGAGTGCGACCCCAAGGTGATGAGCGAGGTCTGCCTGCCGGTGCTGGGCCAGGACGACAATGTGCTGGGCATTCTGGACGCCGAGGCCTCCAGCGCCGGCTTCTTCACGCCGGAGCGGCTGGTGTGGCTGACCGCGCTGGCCATCGTGCTGGCCGAGCCCTTCGCCGCCTTGCCGCTGGCGCTTGAAAATCCGGAAGCCGACCACAGTTAATCAAGATTATCGCGCGCGGATTCAGGTGCGCTCATTAGGGCCTGTGGACGCGGGTTTTCAGCCGCGACAGGCGCTAAATCTAGTGGAGAAACAATGTCATTGCCTGCTGTCGAGCTCAGCGCGGATGAGCCGAGGATGGAATACATAGCCAGTTGCAAGCTGCCCACCCCCTGGGGCGAGTTCACCATGCATGGTTTTGAGGAGGAGGGCGGCCGCGAGCATGTCGCGCTGACTCTGGGCACGATAGACGACGGCGAGCCGGTGCTGTCGCGCCTGCATTCGGAGTGTCTGACCGGAGACGCGCTGTTTTCGCTGCGCTGCGACTGCGGTTTCCAACTGGAGGCGGCCTTGTCCGCCATCGCCGCCGAAGGCCGCGGCGCCTTGCTGTATCTGCGTCAGGAAGGCCGCGGCATCGGCCTGATCAACAAGATCCGCGCCTACCAGCTGCAGGACGGCGGCGCCGACACCGTGGAAGCCAACGAGCGTCTGGGTTTTCCCGCCGACATGCGCGATTTCCGCATCGCCCGCCACATGCTGGAACAGCTGGGCGTGTCGCGGGTGCGGGTGATGACCAATAATCCGCGCAAGATCGAAACCCTGCGCAGCGCCGGCATCGACGTGGTGGAACGGGTGCCGCTGGAGGTGGGGCGCAATCCGCACAACGACCGTTATCTGGACACCAAGGCCAGCAAGCTGGGCCATATGTTGTTCAAGTGAGCGGCCGCGCCGGAACGGCGCCGCCAGGGATGAGGGAACGGGAGCCGGCGGCTCCCGTTTTTCATGCCAGCGCGGCGATCAGTTCCGGCCAGCGGGCGGCCAGTTCGTCGCTTTCCAGCGCGGCGGGGAAGGCCAGGCGCCGGCGCGCGGCGGCGCTCTCGTAGTCGATGCCGTGGCAGTCGGCGCCCAGCAGCCGGACGCCGGCGGGCAGCGCGGCGGCCCGATCCAGCAGTTCCGCTTCCCGTTCCGGCTCCAGCGTCGGACCGTCCAGCCACTGTTCCGCCTCCAGCCAGCCCATGCGGCCGAAGCCCTCGATATAGCGCAGCCGTTGCGGCCGCAGCCGGTAGAAGGCGAAGTCCAGCCGCAGCCAGTCTTCGGCCTCCGGCTGGTAGCGCAGGTGGCGGGCCAGCTCCAGCGGCGTGGGCTGGAAGGGCTCCATGTCGCCCAGCAGGGTCAGGCGCGAGCCGCTCTGGCTGGACGCGGCCTCTGGGTCCAGCAGCGCCACGCTGCAGCGCGGATCGGCTTGCAGGTTCTTGCTGTGCTCGGCCAGCGCGCTGAGGCAGAGCGTGGGCCGGTGGAGGGCGTCGGGCACGCAGGGTATCGGCGTGGCGTAGGGGTAGCCGGCCAGTTGGGTGCTGTGGCTGGCCAGGCTGGCGTGGACGCAGCGGTGCAGCAGATGGATGGCGGCGGCGGGCGGGATTTTCATGGCGATTTATCTTTGGCGCGAAGTGGTCCCATCTTAGCCGCCGGCGGCGGCGGGCGCAAAAAAGCCCCGGCGGGCCGGGGCTCAAGGCGAGAGGGCGCTGCTTTAAAAACCAGGTGTCCGCGCGATGAAGGCGTTCAGATTGGCGATGTTCAGACTGCCCCAGCCGGTGGTGTAGTCCCAGCCCTTGGCGGCGCTGTAGGCGCCGTTGCTGCCGCTGGTGACGTCGTGGTACAGCGCTGGGTTGGCCTTGAAGTATTTGTAGATGGAAGGCGCCGGCGAGTTGATGTTGTTGCCGTTGGCCGATTCTATCCGCGCCCAGAAGCCGGTGAACAGCGGCGCCGCCAGGCTGGTGCCGCCGATTTGCGAGAGGCCGCCGTTGACCAGCACCAGCGCGCCGCTGTTGGGGTCGGCGTCGAAGGAGACGTCGGGCACGCCGCGCTTGGTCTTGGAGATGGTCAGCACGCCGGCGTTGGTCTGCCAGGCCGGAGCGTTCTCGGTGTAGCTGGGGCCGCCGCCGCCGCCGTTCCAGGTGCTTTCCGACAGGTAGCCGGTCTTGCCGCTGGTGGACAGCGTGGTGCCGCCGACGGCGATCACGTACGGGGACACCGCCGGGTAGCTCTGGCGCGCGGTGCGGCCGCCGCATTCGTAGGAGCCGGAGTCGCCGGTGGACACCGAGAAGGTCTGACCCTGGGCCACCGCCGCCTGGAATATTTGGTCGGCGCTGGCGGTCATGCCGTCGCTCTTAGCGCTGGTTTCGCACTCGCCCAGCGAGACGTTGACCACCTTGGCCGTGCCGTCGCTGACCGCGGCGTTGAAGGCGGCGGTGATGTCGGCGTTGGTCATCGACGGCGCCACGTAGAAATTCATCTGCTGCACCACGCCGCCGGCGGCGGCGAGGATGTCCTGACTGTCCAGGTTCCATTCCTCGGTGCCGGAGGTGTCGCTGCTGGGCGCGCCGCTATTGATCACCGAGGTGGCCACCGCGCCGTAGCCGGCGCCGCTGGCGAAGTCCTGCAGATCGCTCAGCGTCTGGCTCAGGTCGCCCTCGGCGATGATGCCGACGGTGGTGTTGCCGGCCGGCGGCAGGCTGTTCGCGTTGTAGATGCTCGGGAAATCGGTGGGCGAGTGGCCGCTGACGCTGGAGGTCTTGAAGGCTTGCGGCGTCGGGTGGCGCAGCGCGGTGTGGAACTGGTGGACATTCTGCAGGCCGTGCACCGCCAGCACGATGTCGGCCAGCGCGCCGGGCACCTGGGCGTTGGCGACATTGGCGTAGGCCTGGCGGCCGTCGATGGTGTAGCGGTGCAGCGAGGTCTGAAAGCCGGCCTTGACCGTGGCGGCGCTGCCGTCGGCGGTGATCAGCAGGCGGTTGGGCGCCACCTTGATGTTGCGGAAGCCGCTGGCCTGGAGGTGCTTGACCACGGCCTGGGCCTGGGCTTCGGTGGGGGAGAACTGATTCAGGAACTCGGTCTTGCTCAGGTAACGCTTGCTGCGGCCCTGCAGGATGTCCTGGGTCAGCGCGTCCAGTTGCGCCTTGTTGCGCGCTTTCAGCGCCACCGCGATGTGCACGCTTTGTCCGGCGGCGACTTCGCCGCTGTCCTGCGCTTGCGGAATCAGCGTCTGCACGGGATGAGCCAGGGTGTTGGTGGATTGCCAGTCTAGGGTTGCTGCTTGCGCCGCGATGCTGAAGAAGGCGGCGGACACCAGTGCGGCCGTGTATTGCTTGGCAAACATTCACTTCTCCTCTGAAGAAGTACCGCGCGGGCCTGCTGTCGGGCAAGGCCCTTGGACCAGGCTTGTGGTCGCTCGACGGCGCGCCTTTGGTCCAGGTTGGTTGCCCTTGGTGCGGAAGGGCTGCTCCCAATGGGGAACGCTGAATGTGTAATCCTTGATGCCGGAGAATGACAAATAAATTTACGTACAGCGGATAAACTGTCTGAAAAAAGCAAATCTATGACGTTTGCAATGCGGTTTACTGATCGAGGGAATGAGCGGCGCGCATGGCCGGAGCCGGGCCGGGCGTTTGCTTCAAGTCTTGGCCGCGTTCTTGTTCCGTGGCCTGGGCCGCTGCCTAGCCTAGAGCCGCAGCGCTGCCATTAGCGCGTTCTCCAGCGCCAGCACGGTCTTGTCTTCGTTGAGGCCGGGGCCGGAGATCAGGAAGGAGTCCTCGGCGCGGCTGCCCAGGGTCATGATCTTGGCGGATTGCACGTTCATCCGGTAGTCGGACAGCACTTTGGCGATGCGCGCCAGCAGGCCGGGGCGGTCGCCGGCGACGATGGACAGCACGTAGAAGCTGGCTTTGTCGTCCGGGCGGATCAGGATTTGCGGCGTGATCGGGAAGTGTTTGAGGTGGCGGCTGATGCGGCCGGAGGCGGGCAGGCTCAACTCGCCCTCCTGGCGCAGGCATTCGGCCAGCTCGAACTCGATGAAATTGATCATGTCGCGGTAATCGCCGTCGTGGTGCTCGGGCACGAAGACGTGGAAGGTGTCCAGCGCGTAGCCGTGGCGGGTGGTGTAGACCTTGGCGTCGGCGATGCTGTAATGGGTGCGGCCGAAGAAGGCGCAGGCGCGGGCGAACAGTTCCGGCCGGTCCCGGGTGTAGATCAGCACCTGTATGCCCTCGTGGTCGTCGGACAACCGGGCGCGCACCAGCGGGCCGTCGGCGTGGACGAAGCGGTTGAGCAGCCGCGCGTGCCAGGCGATCTCCTTGGCCTCGTGGCGCAGGAAGTAGACGGTGTCCAGCTCCTGCCACAGCGCGGCCTCCACGCCGCTGGGCACCGCGTGCAGGCGCAGCAGCGCCTGGGCCTGATGCTTGCGCTCCTCCAGTTCCGAGGCGACGTCCAGCTGGCCGCCGCGCACCAGTTGGCGCATCGCCGCGTGGTAGAGATCTTCCAGCAGCTTGGCCTTCCACGCGTTCCAGACCTTGGGGCTGGTGCCGCGGATGTCGGCCACGGTCAGCAGGTAGAGCGCGGTCAGCCGGCGCGGCGTGCCGACCAGCTCGGCGAAGCGGCGCACGGTTTCCGGGTCGTAGATGTCCTGTTTCTGCGCCACGCTGGACATGGTCAGGTGCTGGCCCACCAGCCAGGCCACCAGTTCGCCGTCCTCGGCCGGCAAGCCGTGCTGACGGCAGAAATCCGCCGCGTCCGTCATGCCCAGCGTCGAGTGGTCGCCGCCGCGGCCTTTGGCGATGTCGTGGAACAGGCCTGCCAGGTACAGCGTTTCCGGCCGTTCGAAGTCGTTGATCAGCCGGGACATCAGCGGGTATTCGTGGGTGAAGGCGCTGCTGGCGAAGCGCCGCAGATTGCGCACCACCATCAGAATGTGCTCGTCCACGGTGTAGACGTGGAACAGATCGTGCTGCATCTGGCCGACGATGTGGCCGAAATTGGGCAGGTAGCGGCCCAGCACCCCGTACAGATTCATCCGCCGCAGGCAGCGCGTCAGGCCGTTGGGCTCGCGAAACAGTTGCAGGAACAGTTCGCGGTTGCGCGGATTGTTGCGGAAGCGTTCGTTGATGTGGCTGCGCGCGTGCCACAACGCGCGCAGCATGCGCGGGGCGAAGCCGGTCAGCTCCGGATTGCGCTGCAGCATCAGAAAGGCTTCCAGGATGGCGGACGGGTATTTCTCGAACACGTCCGGCTGACGGATGCCCAGCATGCCGTTGACCGAGTAGAAGCGTTCGTTCAGGTTCTGGGTGATGCGCGGCACTTGCGAATAGATCCGGCCGCGCAGATTGGGCAGCAAGATGCCGTTGAGCTGGTTGACGGTTTTGGCGGCGCGGTAATACAGCTGCATCGCCTGTTCGCTGGCGCGTTTGGCCGGCGTGTCCTGCAGGCCCAGCGCCCGGCCCAGCTGCTGTTGCAAATCGAAGATCAGCCGGTCTTCGCGCCGGCGCGCCAGCAGGTGCAGCTCGATGCGCAGGCCCAGCAGCTGGCGTTCGCTGTGCTTGATCAGCCTCGCCTCGGCCAGGGTCAGAATGCCGCGGCGCACCAGCGCGTCCCAGTTGTCGCCCAGACCGATGGCCTTGCTGATCCACAGAATGGTGTGCAGATCGCGCAGGCCGCCCGGGCTTTCCTTGATGTTGGGCTCCAGATTGTTGCCCACGCCGAAGTGGCGGGTGTGGCGCTGCTGCTGCTCCTGGGTCTTGCCTTCGAAAAAGGCCAGCGGGTCGCGCTGGCGGTCCAGCAGCGCGCTCATCCGCCGCCAGGGCGCGGCGTCGCCGGCGATCAGCCGGTTTTCCAGCAGATTGGTTTCAATGGTGATGTCGCCGCGCGCCTCGGACAGGCATTCGTCGACGGTGCGCACGCTGTGGCCTATCTCCAGGCCCACGTCCCACAGCAGGCTGATGAAGGCGCCGACGCGCTCGCCCAGCTCCGGCGACGGCGGCTGGTCCAGCAGCACCAGCAGGTCGATGTCGGAGTGGGGGAAGAGCTGGCCGCGGCCGTAGCCGCCCACCGCGATCAGGCTGGCGGTGCCGTCCAGGCCGGACTGCGCCCACAAGGCTTGCAGCGCGCCGTCCACCGTCTGGCTGTGCCGCTTCAGGTACTCCTGGGGATTGCGTTGCTGGCGGTATTGCTCCGCCAGCGCCTGACGTTTGCCGGCCAGTTCCTGGCGCATGCGAGCGAGGGAGTCCGCGGCCGGCGAGTTCATGTCAGCGCCTTTCCTGCCTGGCGATGATGGCGACGCCCGCCACCAGGAACAGCAAGGTGGGCAGCGTGGCGGACAGGATGGGGTTCCAGTCGTACAGCAGGCCCAGATGGCCGAACAGGCGGTTCACGAAGTGAAAGGCGATGCCCAGGCAGATGCCGCCGAACAGGCGGATGCCCAGCTGGCCGTGGCGGCGTTGCTGCGGGGTGAAGGCCAGCGCCACCAGCGCCATCGAGATGCAGGCCAGCGGGTAGAACAGCTTGCTCCACAGCGCGATCTCATAGCGCTGGGTCTGTTGTTTGTTGCTGCGCAAGTGCTCCAGATAGGTCAGCAGCGCGCTGGCCGACATCTGTTCCGGCACCACCAGCAGCACCGACAGGATTTCCGGCTCGACGATGGATTTCCATGACAGCTCCGGGTAGTGGCGGCTGACGGACTGATCCGCGCCCAGCGTGGTTTCGCGCACATTGATCAGCCGCCATTGCTGCTCGTCCTTGGAGAAGGAGCCGCGTTCGGCGTAACGGGTGCGCACCAGGCGGAAATTGTCGTCGTAGGTGTAAATGCGCACGCCCAGCAGAGAAGTGTCCGGCAGCATTTCATGGACGTTGATGAAGTTCTGGTTGTCCTTGACCCAGATGCCGGAGCGGAATTCCTGCGCCACCATCGAGTGGGTGGCGGACAGCTTAAGGCTTTGCGCCTGCTGGCCGGTGCGCGGCGCCACCACCTCGCCCAGCAGCACGGTGAGCAGGGCGAAGCCGAGGCCGAACTTCAAGAGCGTGGCGGCGATCTGCGGCAGCGTCACGCCGCTGGTGCGTATTACCGTGTATTCGCTGCTGGTGGCCAGCTGGGTCATCGCCACCATGCCGCCGATCAAGACCGCCAGCGGCATCAGTTCATAGGCGTGGCCCGGCATCAGCAGCGCGACATAGCCCAGCATCTTGCCCAGGGTGTAGCTGCCCTTGCCCAGATTGGGCACTTCGGCCAGCAGGTCGAAGAAGCCGTACAGGCCCAGCAGGGCCAGCAGGGTGAACAAGGTCGCCTGGCTCAGGGTGGCGACGATGTAGCGATGAATCAGTTTCATGACGGGATCAGGGTTTCCGGAACAACAGGGACAAGGCCTGGCCGATGGGACGGGCCGGCCGGTTGCGGTAGCTCAACAGCGCCAGCGCCAGCGCCAGCATGGCCAGGTGCACCAGGAGCACCAGCCAGACGCCGGCCTTGCCCTGGGCCACCCAGTTGCGGGCCACGGTCAGTCCGTTCTGATAAACGAAGAAAACCAGCAGGGACAGCAGCAGATTGTAGGTCTGGCCGCTGCGCGGGTTGAAATAGGACATCGGAATCGCCAGCAGCGCCAGGATCACGCAGCTGATCGGCATCGACAGCCGCCAGGCCAGCTCAGCGCGGTAGTCGGCCGAATCCTGGCTCAGCAGCTGGGCGGTGGGAATGGCCTGACGGTTGCCGGACGGGCCGGGCATCTGCTGGCTTTCGCCGATGCCGGCGGTGTAGCGCTGGAACTCCGCCACTTCGTAGCTGGCGCTGCCGGGCTCGCCGACGTAGCGCTGGCCGTGCTCCAGCACCACCACGCGCTCGCCGTCCGGGCGAGTGGTAATAAAACCGGATTTGGCGAAAATGGTGGCCACTTTGCCGTCGGTGATTTCCTGCATGAAGATATTGGTGGCCGCGCCGTGCTCGCCGGAGTAGTTCTCGATGAAGTACACCTTGTTGGACGAGGCGGATTCCTTGAACACGCCGGGAGAGATCGCGGACACCTCTTCGCGGCGTTTGATCTGTTCGGCATAGTCCTGGCTGCGCTGGTCGGCCCATGGGCCGATGAACAGGGTGACGCCGGCGATCAGCACCGCCAGCGGAAGGGTGAAGCGCATCACCGGCCACACCCAATTGCTCAGCGACAGGCCGGAACTGAGCCAGACCACCATCTCGTGATCGCGCCAAATGCGGGTCAACACCACCAAAATGGTGGCGAAAACCGTCAAAATCATCAATACCGGGAAAAAGCCCAGCGTAGTGAAGCCAAGCACCGCGGCAACGGCCTCGTTGGCCATTTGTCCTTCGGCCGCGCGGCCCAGCAGGTTGACTGCCTGAGTGGAAACGATAATCGCCAGGAGCACGATGAAAACGCCTAATGCGCTCAAAGTCAGCTCGCGAGTCAGGCTTTTTTGAAAAACCATTTATTCAGTGCCTTTTTGACTTTTCATGAAAAGCATTGTGATAATTCCGGGGACCATCCAGAAACGTCAAAAACGGACGATTTCGGAATCAACAACAAAATCCGTCTTCACCGGAAGGCCGGGCCGTCAGGATTCTACCTGCGCATCGACGGCCGGTTAAGAGGTGGAGCTACAGACACTCGCTCTACACGGGAGTTCTCAATGGAATTTAACATAAAAAGCGGCAGTCCGGAAAAGCAACGGGTTGCTTGCGTTATCGTCGGCGTATACGAATCCCGCAAGCTGACCTTCGCCGCGGATTTGCTGGATCGCATCTCCAACGGCTTCATCAGCGACGTGCTGCGCCACGGCGACATGGAGGGGAAACTGGGCAGCACGCTGGTGCTGCATTCGGTGCCGCACACCCTGTGCGACCGGGTGATGCTGGTGGGCCTGGGCAAGGAGCGCGAATTCCGCGCCAAGGAATACCGCGAGGCGGTGCGCGCCTCGGTCAAAGCGCTGACCCAGACCTCCGCGGTGGAAGCGGTCAGCTACCTGAGCGAACTGACAGTCAAGAAGCACGACGTGGAGTGGATGATTGAACAGGCGGCGGTGGTGACGCTGGACGCCTTGTACCGCTTCGACCGCTTCAAGAGCAAGGTGGACGAATCGGTGCGCGAACCGCGCAAGCTGACGCTGGCGGTGCCGCGCCGCAGTGACCTCGCCGACGGCGAAAAAGGCCTGCAACGCGGCCTTGCCATCGGCAGCGGCATGAAGCTGGCCAAGGACCTGGGCAATCTGCCGGGCAATGTCTGCACCCCCAGCTACCTGGGCGAAGAAGCGCGTCAGATGGCCGCGGCCTTCGGCGCCGACGCCGAAATCCTGGGCCCCAAGGAAATCGCCGAACTGGGCATGGGCTCCTTCCTGTCCGTGGCCAAGGGCAGCGTGGAAGAGGCGCGCCTGATCGTGCTGCGCCACCACGGTGCCAAGGACAAGGGCGATAAACCCATCGTCATGGTGGGCAAGGGCATCACCTTCGACTCCGGCGGCATCTCGCTGAAGCCGGGCGAGGGCATGGACGAGATGAAGTACGATATGTGCGGCGCGGCCACTGTGTTGGGCGCTTTCCGCGCCGCAGTGGAAATGAACCTGCCGCTGAACCTGGTCGCCGTCGTGCCCACGTGCGAGAACATGCCCAACGGCAACGCGCTGAAGCCGGGCGACATCGTCACCTCCATGTCCGGCCAGACCATTGAAATCCTCAACACCGACGCCGAAGGCCGGCTGATTCTGTGCGACGCGCTGACCTACGCCGAACGCTTCGACCCGGCGACGGTGATCGACGTGGCCACGCTGACCGGCGCCTGCGTGATCGCGCTGGGCCATATCGCCACCGCGCTGTACAGCAATCAGGACAGCCTGGCGCGCGAACTGCTGGCCGCCGGCGAGGAAGTGGCCGACCGCGCCTGGCACATGCCGCTGTGGGACGAGTACCAGGACATGCTGAAGAGCCCGTTCGCCGACATGGCCAATATCGGCGGCCGCCCGGGCGGCAGCATCACCGCGGCCTGCTTCCTGTCGCGTTACGCCAAGGCTTATGATTGGGCGCATCTGGACATCGCCGGCACCGCCTGGAAGGGCGGCAAGGACAAGGGCGCCACCGCGCGGCCGGTGCCGCTGCTGGTGCAGTTCCTGCAAGACCGCGCCGACATCGCGCTGGGCAATGTGGTGCGACGCGGCCGTCCGCGCCGCGAAACCCCTGAAACGGTGGATGATGAGCAGGATTGATTTTTACACCAAAGTGGCCGACCCGCAGGGCTTCGCCTGCCTGCTGGCGGCCACGGTGATGCGCAAGGGGGAGCGGCTGCTGATCTGGTTCGACAGCGAGCAGCAGCTCGACACCTTCAGCCGGCAGCTGTGGAGCTTCGGCGATACCCGCTTCGTGCCGCACTGCAGGTTGGGTGCCGACGAGGCGGCGGACACGCCGATCTGGCTGACCGCCCGCCTGCCGGACGCGCTGGAGCACCCGGTATTGTTGAACCTGGGTTCGAATTTGCCGGAGCGGATGGAGCGCTTTGATCGTATTCTGGAAATAGTCGGACGCGACGAAGCGTCGCTGGAGACGGCGCGCCTGCGGTTCAAGGCGTATCGCGAGCGCGGTTATGCAATCGAACATCACGACATGAGCAATAAGTGACCATGAGCGAGCCGTCAAAGCCCAAAGAGCCTGACTGGTCCGGCCTCAACCTGCCGGTGTTGACCGAGGTGGTGGATGAGTCGCAGGTGCCCACCTTGGGCGACGAAGTCATCGACATCCCTGATTTTGATTTCTCCAGCGAACTGGACGCGCTGGCCGACCAGCTGGGCGAGCCGCCGCAGGAGTTGCCCGCCGAGCTGGAAATTCCCGAACTAAGCCTGGAAGAGCTGATCGCCGCTCCGGCTCCCGGCGAAGAGCCCCTGCTGGACCTGGCTTCGCTGCCGTCTTTGGACCTGGACGACATTCCCGCCTCCGAACTGGGCGTCGAGCAAGTGCTGCCGGGCTGGAATCCCGCCGCGGCCTTGCCGGAAGCGGCGCCGGCGGCGGAGGCCGCCGATTTCGAATTTTCGCTGATGCCGGCCGGCGAGGAGTCGCCGGCCGAGGCCTTGGCCGCCGAGCCCGCGCTGATCGCGGAGGAGGCGCCCGCGGCGAGTGCTGCGCCCGTCGCCGAGCCGCCGCTGGCCGAGACTTTGCCGGAAACGGACGCCGCGTTTGCGGCCGCGGAGCCGGAGCCCGCGGGCGCCGAGCTTCCGGACGTCCAAGCCGTCGAGTCGCCCGTGTCCGATGCCGGCGCGCTCGAGGCCCTTGCCGCAACGCCCGCGCCGACGCCTTTCACTTCCATTTCCTTGGATAGCCTGCCCACTGGCGTGCTGGGCGGCGGAGTGGGGCCGGAAACCCAGGTGGACAGCTTGTTGCCCAACTGGCCGGAAAGCGCGGCGCTTGAGCCCGCGCCGGCTTTGGGCGAGAGCGTTGCCGAACCGTTCCTCGCGGAGCCGGAAGCGGACGAGTTGGCCGCGCTGACGCCGGACCCCGCGCCGGTGCTTGCCGAGCCTGTCGCGTCGGAGCTGGCCGCGGCCCCCGAACAGCCGTTGTTGGCCGAAATCAACCAAGCATTGGCGGATTTGCAGGCGGAGCCGGCCTTGACGCCGGCCGAAGCGGCCGAACCGGCAGTGCCCTTGCTGGACGCCGAGTTTGATATTCCGGCAGAGGCCGAAGATGTCGCTGCGCCAGTGCTGGACGAGGCGCTGGAGCTGGAGGCTGTAGAGCCGGACGCGCCGCTGATGGACGCCGCGTTTGCGGAGCCGGCGGAGGGTGAAGCTGTAGCCGAGCCGGTGCCGGATGAGGCGCTGGAGTCGCAGGTTGTCGTGCCGGAAATGCCCTTGTTGGACACCGAGCTGGATGTTCCGGCAGAGGCCGAAGCTGTCGCAGCGCCAGCGCTGGGCGAGGCGCCGGAGCTACACGTTGCCGAACCGGAAGCGCCGCTGATGGAAGCTGCGTTTGCGGAGCCGGCGGAGGTCGAAGCTGTAGCCGAGTCGTTGCTGGACGAGGCGTCGGGGCTGGAGGCTGTCGAGCTGGAAGCACCTCTGATGGAGGCCGCGTTTGCGGAGCCGGCGGGGGTTGAAGCTGTGGCCGAGCCGCTGCTGGACGAGGCGCTGGAGCCGCAGGCTGTCGAGCCGGAAGAATCGCTGATGGAAGCCGCGTTTGCGGAACCGGCGGCGGTTGAAGCTGTGGCCGAGTCGTTGCTGGACGAGGCGTCGGAGCTGGAGGCTGTCGAGCCGGAAGAGTCGTTGATGGAGGCAGTGTTTGCGGAGCCGGTGGCGGTCGAAGCAGCGGCCGCGCCGGTGCTGGACGAGGTGCTCGAGCCGCAGGGCTCCGAGCTGGAAATGCCCTCGCTGGATGTCGAGTTTGCGGAGCCGGTGGAGGCCGAGGTTGTGGCCGAGCCGGTGCTGGACGATGTGCCGGAGCCGGAGGCGGTCGAGCCGGAAGAGTCGCTGATGGAGGCCGCGTTTGCGGAGCCGGCGGGGGTTGAAGCTGTGGCCGAGCCGGTGCCGGATGAGGTGCTGGAGCCGCAGGCTATTGAGCCGGAAGAATCGCTGATGGACGCCGCGTTTGCGGAACCGGCGGCGGGTGAAGCTGTGGCCGAGCCGGTGCTGGACGAGGTGCTGGAGCCGCAGGCTGTCGAGCCGGAAGAATCGCTGATGGACGCCGCGTTTGCGGAGCCGGCGGTGGTTGAAGCTGTGGTCGAGCCAGCGCTGGACGAGGTGCTCGAGCCGCAGGCCTCCGAGCTGGAAATGCCCTCGCTGGATGTCGAGTTTGCGGAGCCGGCGGCGGTCGAAGTTGCGGACGAGCCGGTGCTGGACGATGCGCCGGAGCTGGAGGCTGTCGAGCCGGACGCGCCGCAGATGGACGCCGCGTTTGCGGAACCGGCGGAGGTCGAAGCTGCCGCCGCGCCGGCCCTGGCCGAGAGCGATATTCCCGAGCTGACGGAGCTTGAGTCCGCGCCCGAGGCGAGCGGAATCGGCGCCGCGGAGTTGGCGCTTGGAGCGGGGGCCTTGGCCGCGGCGGGAGTGGCGCTGGCCGCCGGAACCGAGCCGACGGCGGGCGAGGGCGAACAGGAGCCCGCACCCGAGGCGCCGGCGGCGCGAGGCGTGGAAGTCTTGAAGGTGTCCGAGGTGGCTTCCGCCGCGGCCGCGGCCGCGATGATGGCGCCTCAGGCGGTCAATGCGCCGCCGGGCACGGTGGCGGTGATAGACGAACAGGCTTTGCTGCAGTCCATGTACGAGAAAATGCTGCCGCGGATGAAGGTGGAGCTGTCGCTGTGGTTGCAGGACGCTTTGGAGTTGCAGGCCAAGCAGATGTTGTCCGGCGTGATGCACCAGCTCAAGGAGGACTACGAGATGCTGTTCGGCGAAGCCTTGAAAGAGAGTCTGCGCCAGACCATCAACTCTTTGGGCAAGATTGAAAAGGATGGGAAGCGCGATGAGTGATCGATTGTCGCATATCGTCACCCGCACCGGCGACGACGGCAGCACCGGTCTGGGCGACGGCAGCCGGGTGGGCAAGGACAGCTTGCGCATCCACGCGCTAGGCGAGGTGGACGAGCTGAACTCGGTGCTGGGGGTGTTGCTGGCGGAAACGCTGCCGGACGAGGCGAGGACCTGGCTGTCCGAAGCGCAGCACGATCTGTTCGACCTGGGGTCGGAGCTGGCGGTGCCCGGCTACAGCGCCTTGGGCGCCGGCCACGTGCAGGCGCTGGAGGCCGTGGTGGCCTTCCTCAACGAGGATTTGCCGCCGCTGAAGGAGTTCATCCTGCCCGGCGGCTGCCGGGCGGCCGCGCTGTCGCATCAGGCGCGTTCGGTATGCCGCCGCGCCGAACGCGCGGTGGTGGCGCTGGCGCAGCAGGAGGCGGTGTCCGACGCCGCGCGCCGCTATCTGAACCGCTTGTCCGATTTGCTGTTCGTGCTGTCGCGCTATCTGAACCGCCAGCTTGGCGAGCCGGACGTGTTGTGGCGGCCGGGGCGCAAAACCGGCGAGGCCTGAGCGTGGCGTAGGGACAAAAAAAACGGCAATCCGCGAGGGTTGCCGTTTTTTTGGGACGAGCGCGTCGTCAGGCCACTTCCGAGACCCGCGGCCGGTAGGTGCTGTTCTGCAGCAGGGACTGGGTGGTCTGGTACTGAGTGACCGCCAGTTGGCCGCTGGCGTTCTGCTGTTGCGAACGGGCCACCGCGTTGTTGTTGGTCTGGCTGGTTTGCTGTTCCGTCTGATTGTTGGCGGCTTGCTGCTCATTGGCCGCCGGCACCGTGTTCGGGCGCGGAGGCGTCGCCGGCGGGGCGCTGGCGGCGCGATTGGCGCTGGCCGCTTCCGCCGCGCGCTGCTGCGCCCGCGGGGTGTCGTTGGCCGCGGCGGCGGGAGCGGCGGTGCTGGCCAGGTTGGCGGTTTGCGCTTGTTCCTGGCTGACCCGCTGCTGCTCGCTATTGCGGGTTTGCGCGGCGTTGGCCTGTGCGGAGTTCAGCTGGCGTTGCAGCTGCTGCTCGACGCGGGCGGTGTCGGGGTTTTGCCGGACCGCGGTCTGGCTGACGTTTTGCTGTGAAACCGCCGGCGTGGCGGACCGCGGTTCTTCCAGCGTCTTTTGCTCAGGCCGCGTGTTCTGCAGCGATTGCAATTGCTGCAGAGAGTTGAGGCTGCCTATGCTGCCGGTGCTTGCCATATCGCTCTCTCCAAACCGTGGATGCCGTTGCCGTCGCGCAGGACGGTATAGAGCCCAGTTGCCCTATATCGCTGATTCTAGAATCTTTTTTGCCGGATTGCCGAATTTTTTCCAGTCTAAAGGTCAGATTTGTGGCAGCAATACCAATTCCAGCATGCGTTCGGCCAGCTGATCCACGCTCAGCGGGCCTTCGGAGCGGTACCATTGCACCGACCAATGCAGGCTGCCCAGCAAGGTGCGGCGCAGCAGCGCGGTGTCGGGCTTGACCAGGCCGGCGGCGGCGGCTTCGTCCAGCGCCTGCTGCCACAGCGCCTCGTAGCGGTCGCGCAGCACGATCAGGCCGGGCCTGGCGGAGGCGGACACGCTGCGCCATTCGTAGAGCATCACTTCCAGCGCCGCCTGATTGTCCCCCAGCAGTGAATTGAGGTGCACGCGGAACAGCGCCGCCAGCTTGGCCCGCGGCGATCCGGCCTCGTCCAGCGCGCGCTTCAGCTGCTCGGTGGTGCTGGTGATGCCCAGCGCCATCACCGCGACCAGGATCTCCTCCTTGGTGCGGAAGTGGTAGAACAGGCTGCCGGACTGCATGCCGACCGCGTTGCCCAGGTCGCGCACCGTGGTGCGTTCGTAGCCCTGGTCGCGGAACAGCATCGCCGCGGCGCGGACCAGCTCCATGCGGCGGCTGTTTTCTTCGACGGGTGCGGTGTTGTCTGTATTCATTGTTGTGTTGGGCGTTGGACGTTGGCGGGCAGCAGCGGAAGCGCGGCTTGCCAGACCCGCTCCGGCTCCATTTTTTCCAGGCAATCGGTATGGCCGTACGGACAGGTCCGTTCGAAACAGGGGCTGCAATCCAGGTTGAGGGAGACGATGGCGGCCTGTTCGGACAAGGGCGGGGTGAAGTCGGGGCTGGAGGAGCCGTACAAGGCCACCAAGGGCTTGTCCAGCGCCGCCGCCACGTGCATCAGGCCGGAGTCGTTGCAGACGGCGAGCCGGGTCAGGCCGATCAGGTCTATCGCTTCTTCCAGGCCGGTGGCGCCGCAGAGGTTGACGGCCAGGCCGCCGGACAGGCGGCTGATGTCGTCGCCGACTTCTTTGTCCTTGCCGGAGCCGAACAGCCACACCGCGTAGCCGGCGGCGTCGAAGCGACGCGCCAGTTCGGCGAAGTGGCGGGCCGGCCAGCGCTTGGCCGGGCCGTATTCGGCGCCGGGGCAGAAGGCGACCGCCGGTCGGCTGACGTCCAGTTTCAGCTTGTCCAGCACCGCTTGCTGGCTGGCGTCGGTGAGCGCCAGCCGCGGGTGGCTGAGCGGCCGCGGCAGCGGCTCGCCCTTGTCTTCGGCCAGCGCGCAAAAGCGCTCCACCATCATCGGCAGCGCCTGTTCGTCCAGTTCGCGCGCGTCGTTGAGTATCCAGTAACGGGATTCGCCGAGGAAGCCGGTGCGCAGCGGGATGCCGGCGAACAGCGGGATCAAGGCGGATTTCAGCGAGTTGGGCAGCACGATGGCTTGATCGAAGCGCTCGGCGGCCAGCTGGCGCGCCACTTTCCAGCGTTCGCCCAGGCGCAGCGCGCCGTGGCCGAAGGGGTTGAGGTGGGCCTTGGCCACTTCCGGCATCCGCGCCAGTAGCGGCAAGGTCCAGGCCGGCGCGAACACGTGCAGTTCCAGATCGGGGTGGCGTTGATGCAGTCTTTGGTACAGCGGTTGCGCCATGACGCTGTCGCCGACCCAGGAGGGGCCGATGACCAGGATTTTCTTCTTCATTGCAGATGTTCCGATTGCAAACCGAAACCGGGTCGAGGCGGCCCGGCTTGGGTTTGCAGACGAGGCGGGCGGCAAGCAAAAAAGGTGCGGCTCGCGCCACACCTTAGCTGCGTTGCCGGCGCGGGGCCAGGCTCAGTGGTGGCCGCCTGCCGGACCGTTCAGCTTGTAGCGGGTGCCGCAGTACGGGCACAGCGCTTCGCCGGTCTTGTGCACGGGCAGGAACACGCGCGGGTGGGAGTTCCAGGACACCATGTCCGGCATCGGGCAATGCAGCGGCAGGTCGTGCTGGGTGACTTCGATCACGCGTTGCGTGTTTTCTTTCTGTTCAGCCATTCTGTATTCCTTGCGGAGCCGCCGCGCGGGCGGCTCGTCTTGCTTAGTTGACGTAGGTCAGCCAGTGCTGGTGTTCGGCATCCAGTCCTTTGACGATGTCGAAGTAGCGCTTCTGGATTTCGGCGGTGATGGTACCACGATTGCCGTCGCCGATCGCGCGTCTGTCGAGTTCGCGGATCGGGGTCACTTCGGCGGCGGTGCCGGTGAAGAAGGCTTCGTCGGCGCTGTAGACCTCGTCGCGGGTGATGCGCTTCTCAATCAGTTCCAGGCCCATTTCCTTGGCGATCTGCACCACGGTGTCGCGGGTGATGCCTTCCAGCGCGCTGGTCAGGTCCGGAGTGTACAGTTTGCCTTTGCGGACGATGAAGATGTTTTCGCCGGAACCTTCCGCCACGAAACCGTCCACGTCCAGCAGCAGCGCTTCGTCGTAGCCGTCGGCGGTGGCCTCGTTGTTGGCCAGGATGGAGTTCATGTAGTTGCCGTTGGCCTTGGCCTTGCACATGGTGATGTTGACGTGGTGGCGGGTGAAGGAGGAGGTCTTCACGCGGATGCCTTTTTCCAGGCCTTCGTCGCCCAGGTAGGCGCCCCAGGGCCAGGCGGCCACGATCACGCGCACGTCGTTCTTCAGCGGCGCCACGCCCAGCTTGCCGGAGCCGTAGAAGGCCATCGGGCGGAAATAGCAGGATTTGAGGCCGTTGGCTTGGAGCACGTCATGATGGGCTTTGCTGATCTGCTCCGGGGTGAACGGCAGTTCCATGCCCAGTATCTTGGCGGAGCGGAACAGCCGCGCGGTATGGTCTTCCAGACGGAAGATGGCCGGGCCCCTGGGGGTTTCGTAGGCGCGCACGCCTTCGAACACGCCCATGCCGTAGTGCAGGGTGTGGGTCAGTACGTGGGTGGTGGCGTCGCGCCAGTCAACCATTTCGCCGTCATACCAGATTTTTCCGTCACGATCAGCCATCGACATCTTGGTGTTCTCCAATATTGTGTTTTCGCTTTGCGGATGGGGCCGGATCTTGTCCGACCGTATCCAATGAGTTTATCTCGCCCTTATGACGCTGTGAACCGTTTATTTGAGCGCTTGCTCGAATACTCGCCGCCACAGCGATCGGCACAGGCCGTAGTCCTCCAGCAAGGCCGCGTCCGGCGTCACCGTTTGCTTTTCATTGAGCCGGGCGGCGTGTTGCAGCCGGCGGTAGTGGCGGTAGGCGTTGCGCGCGGCTTCGGCGTCGGCGGCGGGGATCAGGCCGGCGTCGGCGGCGGTGGCCAGCAGCGCGATGTTGCCGGCGTTGGCGGTCAGCGCCGGCAGTTGGTGGGCGTGGGCCAGGATCAGGTACTGGACGAGGAACTCGATGTCTATGATGCCGCCGCGCGCGTTTTTCGGGTCTTCGTCGCGGGCGGGGTGGCTGTCCAGCATGCGCTGGCGCATCGCCAGCACTTCGTCGCGCAGCGCGCCGAGCTCGCGCCGGCGGGTGAGGATGGCGTGGCGCTCCTGTTCGAACTGGACGCCGACTTCGGCGTCGCCGGCCACGTAGCGGGCGCGGGTCAGCGCCTGATGCTCCCAGACCCAGGCCTGTTGCTCCTGATATTGGCGGAAGGCGTTGACCGAGCTGACCAGCAGGCCGCTGGCGCCGTTGGGGCGCAGCCGCAGGTCGATGTCGTAGAGCACGCCGGCGGCGGTGGCGCTGGTCAGCCAGGTGGACATCTTGCGCGCCAGCCGCGAATACAGTTCGGCGGCGTCCGGGTGTTCGTCGTCGTAGAGGAAGATCAGGTCCAGGTCCGAGGCGTAGCCCAGCTCTTTGCCGCCCAGCTTGCCGTAGCCGATGATGGCGAAGCGCGGCGCGTCGCAGTGGCGGCTGGGAATGTCGAGCCAGGCGTGGCGCAGCGTGGCGGCCAGCACGATGTCGGCCAGCAGCGACAGCTGGTCGGACAGCGCCTCCACCGTCCACATGCCGGCCAGGTCCTGCGCCACCAGGCGGAAGGATTGCGCGTGCTGGAAGTGGCGCAGCGCGTCCATCTTGGCTTCCACGTCGCCGTCGGCCTGGCGCAGCAGCAGCTCCAGTTGCTCGGCCAGCTGCGGCCAGTCCGGCGTGGCGTAGAGCACGCGCGCGTCCAGCAATTCGTCCAGCAGGATGGGATGGCGGGTCAGGTAGCCGGAGACCCAGGCGCTGGACGAGTAGAGCGAGGCCAGACGCTGCAGGGTCTGCGGGTATTCGGTCAGCAGCGCCAGGTAGGAGGCGCGGCGGCTGATCGCCTCCATCAGCGCGATGATGCGCGACAGCGTGGCGTCGGCGTTGTCGAAGCGGGAGGCGACTTCGATCAGCGCCGGCATCAATTGGTCGAACTGCTTGCGGCCGTTCAGCGGCATCTGCTGGTAGCGCTGCCCCAGAGCCAGGCTTTGCAGCTGGCGCGCCACTTGATCCGGTTCGGCGAAGCCTAGCCGCCGCAGCCGCTCCGTCGGCAGTTCGTCGGCGATGTCGCGCCACAGGTCGGCCAGCGGATGATCGGCGGCGCCCTCGGTGGGCAGGATGAACACTTGCTCGAAGTGGCGGGTGACTTTGCGGCGCTGCTGATTGAGCCGGTTCATGAACTGGTCCCAGTCGGCGCAGCCCATGCCGGCGGCGATGCGGGCGCGGTTGTCGGCGCCGGCGGGCAGGGTCTGGGTCTGTTGGTCGTCCAGGTATTGCAGCCGGTGTTCCAGATTGCGCAGGAAGGCGTAGGCCTGCAGCAGTTCCTCGACGGCGGCGGGTTCCAGCAGGCGCAGCTCGCCCAGCCGGCGCAAGGTTTCGCGGGTGCCGCGCAGTTGCAGGCTGCGGTCGCGGCCGCCGCGTATCAGTTGAAAGACCTGGGCGATGAATTCCACTTCGCGGATGCCGCCGGGCCCCAGCTTGATGTTGTCGGCCATGTCGCGACGCGCCACTTCGCGGCGGATTTGCGCGTGCAGGTCGCGCATCGCGCCGTAGGCGCTGTAGTCCAGGTATTTGCGGTAGACGAAGGGGCGCGCCGTGTCGGCCAGCGCCGCCGCGTCGCCGCTGAGCGGCCTGGCCTTGATCCAGGCGTAGCGCTCCCATTCCCGGCCCTGGCTCAGCAGGTAGTTTTCCAGCGCGGCGAAGCTCATCGCCAGCGGGCCGGAGTCGCCGTAGGGCCGCAGCCGCATGTCGACGCGGAACACCTGGCCGTCGGCGGTGACGTCGTTGAGCAGGGCGATCAGCCGCTTGCCCACCTGGGTGAAGTATTCGTGGTTGCTGATCGAGCGGCCGCCGTGGGCGGCGCCGTCGGTGTCGCCGCTTTCCGGGTAGATGAAGATCAGGTCGATGTCGGAGCTGACGTTGAGCTCGCCGCCGCCCAGCTTGCCCATGCCGATGACGATCAGCTGCTGGACCTCGCCGCTGTCCTCGCCTATCGGCTGGCCGTAATGGGCGAGGCCGGCGCGCGCGGAGGCCAGCGCCCGCTCGACGGCGAAATCGGCCAGCGCGCTGACGGTGGTCACCACTTCGTCCAGGTCCGCCAGGCCGTTGAGGTCGCGGCAAATCAGCCGCGCCACCACCGCCTGCCGCAGCCGCCGCAGCGCCGGCGCCAGCAGTTCGGCGTCGTCCAACGCCGCCCAGTCGGCGAAGCCGGCCATCTCCGTCGCGTCGAAGCGGTGGCCCAGCCGGTTTTCCAGTCGCGTCAGCTCGGCGGGCTGGGCGGTCAGCAAACGTTGCAGATAGTGGGAGAACTCGCGGCTGCGGGCAATGGCAGCGGCCGTGTTTGCTGGCATAATAGGCCTCTACGGCATGTCAATTCTTGATGGCCACATTGTAACGGTTTGCCGCATTTGGAAAAGCTATTCTCCGTTCTGTCCCATATCCATGTGATCAAGGTCCTGAAACGGACCTGTGCGCTGTTGGGAATGGCCGTCGCCGTCGCCTTGACGCTGCTGCTGGCGGCGTTTTGCGCGTTCACTTTCTGGGTGCTGCCCAATCTGAACCAGTTCCGTCAGCCGCTGGAGCGCTATCTGAGCCAGTCGCTGGGGCGGCCGGTGCAGGTGGCGGCCCTGTCCGGCGAGTGGCTGACCGTGGGGCCGCGCTTCGAGCTGGGCGGCGTCACCATCGCCAATCCGCAGGACGGCAAGGCGTTGACCCTGCGCCAGGTGTCGCTGGAGCCGTCTTGGCGTTCGCTGCTGGCCTTGGAGCCGCGCCTGGCCAGCGTGGTGGTCAAGGGTCCGGCGGTGGAGCTGCTGCGCTCGCGCCAGGGCGTGATCTATCTGAACGGCTTCGATCTGAGTTCCGGTCCCGCCGACAGCGGCCTGGGCAACTGGCTGTTGCGCCAGCCCAGCCTGGAGATCAGCGACGCGCGGCTGAGCTGGCAGGACGAATTGCTGGGCCTGCCGCGGCTGGACCTGAGCCAGGGCCAGCTCAAGCTGAGCGCCGGCCTGTTCGGCCACGGCCTGAAGCTGTCCGGCCAGCCGGCCGCGTCCCTGGGCAAGGGCTTCGATCTGACCGCCTCCTGGCGCGGCGACGACATCGCCGCCTGGCAGCAGTGGTCCGGCTCGATCAAGGTGGCGCTGGACGGCGCGCGGGTGGGTTCGTGGACGCGCTATCTGCAGCAACTGGGCATGCTGCGCAGCGGCGAGGGCAGCGGCACGGTGGAGATGTCCTTCTCCGACGGCGCCGTCGACGCCTTGAAAGCCAGCGTCAATGTCCACGACGCCGCCTACACTCCGCCGGATTCGCAGGAACTGGTGCTGCCGCGGCTGCAGGGCGAGCTGCAACTGACGCGCCAGCTCAGCGGCAGCTATAAGGTCAAGGCCAGCCGGCTGACCCTGGCCAGCGCCAGCGGTCTGGCCTTCGACAATTCCAATATCGACGGCGAGTGGCGCTACGGCGAGCAGGGCTTCGGCCAGCTGACCCTGGACAATGTCGATCTCGGCCATCTGACCCCCTTCATTCACGCGCTGGGCGCCGACCGCAATCCGCTGTTCGCGCGTTTCTCGCCCAGCGGCGCGCTGCGCGACCTGACCGTCAGCTGGAAGGGCGCGCTGGAGACGCCCAAGGCCTTCAAGCTGAAGTCCCGTTTTGAAAAGCTGGCCTGGCAACCGTTCGGCGAGCTGCCCGGCGTGGCCGGCGTCAGCGGCGCGATCAGCTTCGACGAAAAGGGCGGCCGCCTGCAATTGGACACCGGCAAGTCCCAGGTCAGCTATCCCTCGGTCTTCGTCGCGCCGCTGGCCTTCGACAAGCTGACCGCCGACGTGGGCTGGCAGCGGCAGGGGCAGGCGGTGGCCTTGGATTTCCGCCAGGTGGCCTTCTCCAACGCCGATTTGTCCGGCAGCCTGCAAGGCAGCTATCGGCACCAGGGCAGCGGCGCCGGCGTCGCCGATCTGCGCGCAAGCATTGCCGGAGTGCCGGCGGCCAGGGTGGCGGAGTATCTGCCGCACGAGGTGGGCGAGCACACCTTGCGCTGGTTGCGCCAAGCCTTGCAGGGCGGCCAGTTGCGCCAGGCGACGATGAAGCTGCGCGGCGATCTGGAGCAATTCCCCTTCGCCGGCGGCAAGGGCGGCGAGTTCCTGGTGGAGGCCGAGGTGGAGCGCGCGCGTCTCAGCTATCAAGCGGGCTGGCCGCGCATCGACGACATCGACGCCCAATTGCTGTTCCACAACGAACGGATGGAAGTGAACGCGCGCCGCGCCGTCACCGTGGGCGTGCCGTTGAGCGGCGTCAAGGCGGTGATCGCTAATCTGGGCGCCGACGTGCCCGTGCTGACGGTGGAGGGCCGCGCGGCCGACCGCTTGCAGCGCATGCTGGCCTTCACCACGCAAAGCCCGGTGGACGGTTGGCTGGACGGTTTCACCGG
This sequence comes from Chromobacterium alkanivorans, assembly GCF_016937655.1. Classification (GTDB taxonomy): domain Bacteria; phylum Pseudomonadota; class Gammaproteobacteria; order Burkholderiales; family Chromobacteriaceae; genus Chromobacterium; species Chromobacterium alkanivorans. The sequence continues at coordinate 78,004 of NZ_JAFHKL010000011.1, forward strand.
CCAGATCGAGGCCGGCGGCGACGCCAGCCTGGACTTGAAGCTGACGATACCGTTGGCCGGCGAACAGGGCGTGGCGGTGCGCGGCGATCTGCATTTCGCCGACAACGCGCTGCGCTTCAAATCCCTGCCGATTCCGCCGCTGAGCAAGACCCGCGGCCGGCTGACCTTTACCGAACGCGGCGTGGACAGCCCCGGCCTGCAGTTCGTCGGCTTCGGCGGCCCCTTCCAGCTGAAGGCCAACACCGGCGCCGACAAGCGCATGCGCTTCGAACTGGCCGGACAGGCCGATTCGCGCCAAGTGTTGAAGCAATACCTGCCGGCGCTGGCGGAGCAGGTGGCGGGCAAGTCCGGCTACCGCGCGCAGTTCGTCGTCAAGCAGGGCTTGGAGAGCCTGACGGTGGCCTCGGACCTGCAGGGCACGGCTTTCAACTTGCCGGCGCCCTTGGGCAAGACCGCCGCCGCGGCCTTGCCGCTGCAACTGCAGCTGCGGCCGCAGCAGATGCGCGGCGCGCAGACCCTGCGGCTGGACTTCGGCCTGGACGGCATGCTGGGCGGCCGCCTGCGTTTGAACGAGCGCGGCGACTTGCAGTCCGGTGCGCTGGGCGTGGGACGCGCGCCGGGAGAGCCGGCGGCGTCCGGCCTGACGGTGCGGGTGGCGCAGCCCAGAGTGGTGCTGGACGACTGGCTGAAACTGGCCGACGGCGCAGCGCAGTCCGGCGGCGGCGAGCCGGCGGCGCTGTCCGCCTTGCCGGCCTTGCAGCTGGAACTGGAAACGCCGGAGCTGGTGTTGCCGGGCCTGAGCCTGCACAAGGTCAACGCCAGGCTGGGCAACCGCGAGCTGTCCAAGGCCTGGACCATACAGCTGCGCTCCAACGAGATGAGCGGCGACGCCAGCTATCGGCCGGAGGGCAACGGCCTGCTGCAGGCCAATCTGAGCCGGCTGGCCTTGAGCCTGCCGGCGGACAAGAAAGAGGGCGCGGCCGAGGCCAAGGCCGGCGGCGAGCCCTCGGTGCTGAACCGCAAGCTGCCCGAGATGAAGGTGCGCGTCGGCGAGCTGGTGCTGCAGGGGCGTTCGGTGGGCCGGCTGGAACTGGAGGCGCGCCGCGACGGCAGCGTCTGGCAGATGGCGCCCTTGCGGCTGACGACCAACGACGGCACGCTGAAGGCCACGGTGCGCTCGGACGCGCGCGGCGCCGGCAATGTCGACGCCCGCTTCGAACTGAATGTCGGCGACGCCGGCAAGCTGCTGACGCGGCTGGGCCAGGGCGAGATTTTCCGCAACGGCCAGGGCACGCTCAGCGGCCGCTTGAATTGGCCCGGCGGCCTGGGCGATCTGGATTTGGCCAAGGTGTCCGGCGAATTGGCGCTAGACTTCAAGGACGGACGCTTCGCCAAGGTGGACCCGGGCGTGGTCAAATTGCTGGGCGCGCTCAGCCTGCAATCGCTGCCGCGCCGCATCCGCCTGGACTTCACCGACGTGTTCAGCGACGGTTTCGCCTTCGACAGCCTCAAGGGCGAGGCGCAGGCGCGCAACGGCCTGTTCACTTCGTCCAAGGTGGAGATGAAGGGGCCGGGTGCGGACGTGACGATTTCCGGCGAGCTGGATCTGGGCAAGGAAAGCCAGGCCTTGAAAGTGCATGTGATGCCGCGTTTGGCGGAGAGCGTGGCGCTGGCCGCGGGCGCGGCCCTGCTCAATCCGGTGGTGGGCATCGCCACGCTGGCGGCGCAGAAAGTGCTGCGCGACCCGGTGGGCCGCATCCTGTCGGTGGATTACGAAGTGAGCGGCTCGCTGCGCGACCCCAAGGTGGTGCGCACGGCGATCGGTCCGATACAGCAGAACAAAGGGGGGAAACCATGAAGCAGAAATTCCTGGCGGCGGCGGTGCAGATGGTGTCCGGCGCCGACGTGGCGGCCAATTTGCGCCGCGCCGCGCATTGGGTGGCGGAAGCCGCCGGCAAGGGCGCGCGGCTGGTGGTCCTGCCCGAGTATTTTTGCCTGATGGGACGGCAGGAAACCGACAAGGTTGCCGTGTGCGAAGCCTACGGCGACGGCCCCATCCAGAGCGCGCTGGCGCGGATGGCGCGCGACAACGGCGTGTGGCTGGCGGCCGGCACCGTGCCCTTGCGCAGCCCGGAGCCGCAGCGGGTGCTGAACACCACCTTGCTGTTCGACCCGGACGGCGAGGTGCGCGCCCGCTACGACAAGATCCATCTGTTCGGCTTTTCCGGCCTGGGCGAGAGCTATTGCGAATCCAACACCATCCGCCCGGGCGAACAGCCGGTGAAGGCGGACCTGGGCTTTGCCGAGATGGCCTTCGGCATCTGCTACGATCTGCGCTTTCCGGAGCTGTTCCGCCAGTTGTCGCCCTATGATCTGATGATTCTGCCGGCGGCCTTCACCGCCACCACCGGCGAGGCCCATTGGGAGCCCCTGCTGCGCGCGCGCGCGATCGAGAACCAGAGCTATGTGCTGGCCTCGGCGCAGGGCGGCGAACACGACAACGGCCGCAAGACCCACGGCCATTCGATGATCATCGATCCGTGGGGACGCGTGCTGGCCGAACTCGACAAGGGCGAGGGCGTGATCCTCGCCGAAATCGACCCGACATTGATCCAGTCGGTGCGCACCCGCCTGCCGGCGCTGGCGCACCGCGTACTCGCGTGAAAGAACCCGACATGATGCAAGATGCTTTTTCCGCGGCAGACAGCCTGCTGCTCAAGCCTTACGGCCTGGACGAGGCGGCTTTGGAGGCCACGCTGGCGCGCATGCGCCACCACGCCATCGACTACGCCGACCTCTATTTTCAATACACCCGCAGCGAGGCCTGGAGCCTGGAAGAGGGCATCGTCAAGTCCGGCAGCTTCAGCATCGACCAGGGCGTGGGCGTGCGCGCGGTGGCCGGCGACAAGACCGCCTTCGCCTATTCCGACGCCATCAGCCTGGAGGCGCTGAGCCGCTCCGCCGACGCGGTGCGCGCCATCGGCCAGGCGGGCGGCGACGGCTCCGCCGGCCGCCAGGCGCCGCGCGCGCCCAAGCCGCTGTATCCGGCGCTGGACCCGTGTCACAGCCTGGAGGCGGCGGCCAAGGTGGCCTTGCTGGAAAAGGTGGAGCGGATGGCGCGGGCGCTGGACCCGCGGGTGATCCAGGTGATGGCCGGCATGGCCAGCGAATACGACGTGGTCTACGTGGCGCGCCACGACGGCGTGCGCGCCGCCGACGTGCGGCCGCTGGTGCGGCTGTCGGTGATGGTGATCGCCGAGCAGAACGGCCGCCGCGAGCAAGGCTCCAGCGGCGGCGGCGGCCGCTTCGATCTGGCCTACTTCGACGACGAGGTGCTGGAGCGCTACGCGCGCCAGGCGGTGCATCAGGCGCTGACCAATCTGGATTCGCGGCCGGCGCCGGCCGGCCAGATGACCGTGGTGCTGGGGCCGGGCTGGCCCGGCGTGCTGCTGCACGAGGCGATAGGCCATGGCCTGGAAGGCGATTTCAACCGCAAGGGCACTTCGGCCTTCTCCGGCAAGATCGGCCAGCGGGTGGCGGCGCCCGGCGTCACCGTGGTGGACGATGGCGTGATGGAAGAACGCCGCGGTTCGCTGGCGATAGACGACGAGGGCAATCCCACCCAGCGCACCGTGTTGATCGAGGACGGCGTGCTCAAGGGCTATATGCAGGACGCGATGAATTCGCGCTTGATGCAGGTGGGCGCCACCGGCAACGGCCGCCGCGAGTCCTACGCCCACATCCCGATGCCGCGGATGACCAACACCTATATGCTGGCGGGCCAGCACGACCCGCAGGAAATCATCGCCTCGGTCAAGGACGGCCTGTACGCGGTCAACTTCGGCGGCGGCCAGGTGGACATCACCAGCGGCAAGTTCGTGTTCTCGGCGTCGGAGGCCTGGCGCATCGAAAACGGCAAGCTCAGCTATCCGGTCAAGGGGGCCACCCTGATCGGCAACGGGCCGGACGTGCTCAACTACGTCAGCATGATAGGCAATGATTTGGAGCTGGATCAGGGCGTGGGCGTCTGCGGCAAGGAAGGGCAGAGCGTGCCGGTGGGCGTGGGTCAGCCGACGCTGCGCATAGACGGCGGGCTGACCGTGGGCGGCACCGGCGGCTAAGAACCCGTTCACGATCTGCTGCGCGTCGCGAGGCGTGGCACGGTGAGTACCGCTTCGAAATGCTCATGTACCGTTTGTACACTACGCTTTCTCAGCCGTTTTCGCCTTGTCTCGCCTTAGCTCGCGAGATCGTAAACACGTTCTAAGAACCCGTTCACGATCCGCTGCGGGTTGTGTTTGAGAAAGGCGAAGCGCAGGCGCTTCGCCTTTCTTTGCGTCTATTTTCAAATTCAACAAGCAGATCATCCAAATACAAAGCCAATTATCAATTCCGATCGGCGGCGACACAATGCGCTGGTCCGGTGTCGCCATGGTGGCGGCGCCGCAATCGGGAGACGATGATGAAAGCTTTGACCTTGGCGCTGGGCTTCGGCCTGGCCATGAACGCGGCCTTCGCCGGCGCGGCGGAAAACCTGCCGCAGCCGGCGCGGGTGTGGGCGGACCGCCCGGCCGGCAGCGTGGCGGCGGTGAAGCTGGCCGCGCTGCGCTACGCGGCGTTCTGGAACAGCGGCGATCCGCGCTACGCCGAACTGGCGCTGGACCCCGACTTCATCGACCGCACTTTGCCCGCCGGCCGCCAGCAGGGTGTGGCCGGCCCCTTGCAGGCTTCGCGCCAGTTCCGCGCCGCGGTGCCGGACTTGAAGGTGGACGTCACCGACATGGTGCTGGCCGGCGACCGGGTCGCCTTGCGCCTGCATTTCCAGGGCCATTTCAGCGGCCGTTTCGGCGAGCTGCAAGGCCAGGGCCAGCCGGTGGAGTTCCAGGCTTTCGATCTGTACCGCGTCAAGAACGGCCGCATCGCTGAGAACTGGCATCTGGAAGACAATCTGACCCTGATGCAGCAACTGGGCGTGGTGAAGCCATGAGCGCGGCGGCCTTTTCCTTCCAGGGCCAGACCGTGGCGGTGCTGGGCGGCGGTTCCGGCATCGGCCGAGCGGTGGCGGACGCGGTGGTGGAAGCCGGCGCTCGGGTCTATGTGCTGGGGCGCTCAGTCCAGTCTTCCGCGGACCGGGACGGCATCCAGGCGGATATCACCGACAGCCGGGCGCTGGCCCAGGCCTTCGCCGCCATCGGCCGCATCGATCATCTGGTGCTGACCGCCGGCGCCCGGGTCGGCGCGCCGGCGCTGGCCGAGCTGAGCGAGGAAGCGTTGCGGCAGACTTTCGACGTCAAGCTGTTCGGCAGCCTGCTGGCGGTGCGCGAGGCCTTGCCCTATCTGACGGAGCGGGCGTCGGTGACCTTCACCTCCGGCCTGCTGGCGCGCAAATTCTCCAGCGGCGGCCTGCTGAAAAGCACGGTCAACGCCGCGCTGGAGGCGGCGGCCAAGAATCTGGCCAAGGAGCTGGCGCCGCGCCGCGTCAACGTGGTTAGCCCCGGCGTGGTGGACACCGAACTATGGGGCGAGGCCGGTTCGGCCGCGCGCCAGGCGACGCTGGCCCGCATCGGCCAGGGCCTGCCCGTCGGCCGCGTCGGCCTGCCGCAAGAACTGGCGCAAGCCTATCTGCTGGCGATGGCCAACGGCTTCGTCACCGGCGCGGTGCTGGACGTGGAGGGCGGGGCCTTGTTGTAGGCCTCGCTTCGAGAAAGAGGACCCGAAATGTCCGATACCCTACCCATCAATCGTCGCCAGTTCCTGGCCGGCGCGGCCGCGGGCAGCACCGCGCTGATGCTGGCGCACGGCGCGGCGCTGGCGGCGACAGGAGCAAGCAAGATGACGGCAAACTCAACAAGCGGCGGCGCCTTCTGGCCCAACGGCGCGCGCCTGGCGATTTCTATTTCCATGCAGTTCGAGGCCGGCGCCCAGCCGGAACGCGGCGCCAGCGGGCCCTTCCCGCCGCTGGACCCCAAGTACGCGGATTTGCCGATGCAAAGCTGGTACGACTACGGCGTCAAGGAGGGCATTCCGCGGCTGCTGGACCTGTGGGACCGCACCGGGGTCAAGGTGACTTCGCATATGGTGGGCCAGGCGGTGGACCGCAGCCCGCAGCTGGCGCGCGAGATCGTGGCGCGCGGCCACGAGGCGGCGGCGCACGGCCAGACCTGGGAGCCGCAGTATCCGATGACGCCGGCGCAGGAGGAGGCGGCCTATCGCGCCAATATCGCCAGCATAGAGCGCGCCACCGGCACGCGTCCGGTGGGCTTCAACGCCTTTTGGCTGCGCGGCACGCCGAATACCCTGGGCATTCTGCAGCAGCTGGGCTTTCTCTATCACATTGACAACGTCAGCCGCGACGAGCCGTTCACGGTGCCGGTCAAGGGCAAGCCCTTCGTGGTGGTGCCCTATACCTTGCGCAACAACGACATCGTGCGCTTCGATTCGCCGGCCTTGAGCAACGAGGCTTATCTGTCCGATCTGAAGGCCGAGTTCGATCTGCTCTACTCCGAGGCGGGTTCGCGGCGGCGGATGATGTCGATCAGCACCCACGACCGCATTTCCGGCTCGCCGGCGCGGGTCAAGGCGCTGGAGCAGTTCATCCGCTACGCGCAAAGCCACGCCGGCGTCGCCTTCATGCGCAAGGACGAAATCGCGCGCTTCGCGCTGCAGGCGGACAAGGTGCCGGCGGACTGAGTTTTTGAGTTGCGTTCCACAACCGCGGGACGGCCATTGGCCGCGCCGCGGTTTTCTTAGAGCCTGTTTACGATCTCGCGAGCTAAGGCGAGACAAGGCGAAAACGAGCGAGAAAGCGGAATGTACAGATGGTACATGAGCATTTTGAGCTCGGTTTCAACGCCGTGTCGCCGACGCGCAGCAGATCGTAAACAGGTTCTTACAATTGGGCGCCGGCCTCCGGCAGCAGCGCGGTGGCCGGCAGCGCCGACAGCCGCTCGCGCAGGAAATCGATCAGCCGGCGGATGCGCAGCGGCTGGCCGCGCTGGCCGGGATAGAGCAGGTGCAGCGGCGCGCTGTCGGTGAAGTAGTCGTCCAGCACCGTGAGCAGGCGGCCCTGGCGCAGATCGTCGGCGATGTCCAGCAGCGATTTGTAGGCGAAGCCCTGGCCTTGCAGCGCCCAACGGCGGATCACCTCGCCGTCGTTGCTCTGCTGCGCGCGCTCCAGCCGCAGCGCGCGGCGCTGGCCGTGCTCGCGGTAAGGCCATTCATGCATCGGTCCGTCGCCGGTGACCAAGGTCAGCGTCGGCAGCTCGGCCAGCTGTCGCGGATGGCGCGGCGTGCCGGTGCGGGCCAGCAGCGCCGGCGCGGCGCAGACCACGCGGCGGCTGGCGGCCAGCTCGCGCGCGATCAGGCCGCTGTCCGCCGGCTGGCCGTAGCGGATGGCGATGTCGATGTCTTCGCCGATCAAATCGGCCGGGGTGTCGTCCAATTGCAGGGCGAAATGCACCGCCGGATGCAGGCGGCGGAATTCGTCCAGACAGTCCAGCAAGGCGTGGCGGCCCAGATCCGACGGCGCGGACAGCCGGATCAGGCCGCTGAGTTCGCTTTGCTCCCGCTGCAGCCGGTCCTGGCCTTGCTGCAGGGTGTCCAGCGCGCGCTGGCAGTGGTCGCGGAATATCTCGCCGGCCTCGGTCAGCCGCAGCTGGCGGGTGGTGCGCTGGAACAGCCTGCTGTCCAGCGCGGCTTCAAGCCGCTGGATGCAGGCGCTGGCGGCGGCGGGCGACAGGCCCTGTTTGCGGCCGGCGGCGGAGAAGCTGCCCAGCTGGGCGGCGTCGAGGAAGAGGCGGAGGTCGTTGAGTCGGTCTAGCATCGGGCAGAAACGGCCCGGGCGCGGAGGCGCCCGGGCGGCGAGGGGTTTAAATGGTTTCGGTGTTGGACAGCAGCCATTCGCGCGCCGCGCCGTCCACCAGCGGCAGCAGTCGCGCGCGCACTTCGGCGTGGTACTGGTTCAGCCAGTCCACCTCGGCGCGGGACAGCAGGTTGAAGTCCAGGCAGCGGGTGTCGATCGGGCACAGGGTCAGGGTTTCGAAGCGCAGGAAGTCGCCGAACTCATTCTGCGACGAGGCCACGTTCAGCACCAGGTTTTCGATGCGCACGCCCCAGCGGCCGGGGCGGTAGACGCCGGGCTCGATCGAAGTGACCATGCCTTCCTGCATCGCCATATTGGCGTCCGGCACCGCGCGGGAAATGCTCTGCGGGCCTTCGTGCACATTGAGGAAGTAGCCGACGCCGTGGCCGGTGCCGTGGCCGAAGTCGATGTCGTGCTGCCACAGCGGCGCGCGCGCCAGCGCGTCCAGCATCGGCGACAGGGTGCCGCGCGGGAAATGGGCCATGGACAGGCCGATGGTGCCTTTCAGCACCAGGGTGAAGTCGCGCTTCTGCTCGGCGGACGGCGCGCCGACCGCCACCACGCGGGTGATGTCGGTGGTGCCGCCCAGGTATTGGCCGCCGGAGTCGATCAGCAGCAGGCCGTCGCCCTTGATCTCGCTGTGGGCGGCCTCGGTGGCGTGGTAGTGCGGCAATGCGCCGTTGGCGTTGAAGCCGGCGATGGTGCCGAAGCTGGGGGACACGAAGCCGGGGCGGCGCGCGCGCGCGGCGGTAATTTCCTCGTCTATGGTCAGCTCGGTGACGCGGCTGCGGTTGACCTGGGATTCGAACCAGGCGAAGAACTCGCACAACGCCGCGCCGTCCTGTTCCATCGCGCGGCGGATGTGGGCGGCCTCTTCCTCCGTCTTGCAGGACTTGAACAGAGTGCTGGGGTTGATCGCCTCGATCACGCGGGCGGCCGAATTGACCGCCTGACGCAGGCCCAGGGTCACGCGGCGCGGGTCCAGCAGCAGGCTGGCGCCGGCCGGCAGCGCGGCGAGCGCCGGCTTGGCCTGGGCGTAGGGCTGGACCTCGACGCCGTCGGCCGCCAGTTGGGCGCGCAGTTCGGCGGAAATCTTGCCTTCGCCGACGAAGAGCGTGGCCTGTTGCCGGCTCAGCAGCGCGTGGCTGATGAACACCGGGTTGTAGTTGACGTCGCTGCCGCGCAGATTGAAGCTCCAGGCGATGTCGTCCAGCGTGGACAGGAAGTGCCAGTCGGCGCCGGCCTCGGCCATGGCGGCGCGCAAGCGCGCCAGCTTGTCGGCGCGGCTTTGCGGAGCGAAAGCCGATTCATGTTGATAGACCGGCGCCTCCGGCAGCGGCGGGCGCTGCGGATCGATGGCGTCTATCAGGTCCAGATCGGTGCGCAGCCGGGCGCCGGCCTGCTCCAGCGCGCCTTGCAGCGCCTTGGCCGCGGCCAGGCCCAGCGAATCGCCGTCCACCGCCAGCGTCTGGCCGGCGCTCAGGGTCTTGGCGATCCAGCCCAGGTGGTCGGCGCTGGCGGCGCTGACGATCTTGACCAATTGAATGCCGCTGCCGGCCAGCTCGGCCTCGGCCTGCACCCAGTAGCGGCTGTCGGCCCAGACGCCGGCGAAGTCGCGGGTGACGATCAGGGTGCCCATGGAGCCGGTGAAGCCGGACAGCCATTGGCGCGCCTGCCAGCGCGCCGGCAGGTATTCGGACAGATGCGGGTCGGACGAGGGCACCAGACAGGCGTCGACGCCGGCGTTCTTCATGGCGGCGCGCAAGGAGGCGATGCGTTGCAGGATGGTGTCCAGTTGCGGGGTTGCGAGGGTGTTCATGCCGGCTCCGGGGGATGTATGCCATGCATTCTGTGGCCAATGAAACCGGGGCGCAAGAGTATGAGCATAGCTGATGATTGCCATGTCATTTCTTGAGCCGGCACAAGCGCCGCGGACAGGTCTATACTGGAGCCGGCATCGGCACCGCCGATGCATGCCAAGGAGCTGATCATGAGTAAATCAAGACACAGCAGCAAGGAAGCCAAGAAGCAGCCGTTGTTGACGCCCAAGGAGAAACGGGCGGCCAAGCATCAGAAGAAACATGGGCCGGACGGCGCCCCCATCATTGTTCCCCACTAAGGCGAGCGCCGCGGCGATGCGGCAGCCTTGATGTGCCGATCGTGCCGTTGGCTTCAATTCGCGCGTTGTTCCTCTCCACGGTCGATCCGACCGTCTACACCGGCCAGTGGGCCGGTCAATCGCCCAAACCTCCTGCCATCGCGGCCAGGGGGTTTTTGTTTGGCGCGGGAGGTTTCGGCGCGCAGGCAGGCGCGCGCGGCAGGAATATGCTGTCTTGATTTTTTGCGGCGGAGACGATAGCTTCACTGGCTTTATTCGGGGCCGGTCCGCCGCGAGCGGGCAAGGGACAAAGGGCGAGCGATGCAGCAGGCGATTGAGGTGACGGGCTATCACGCCCATGTTTATTATGACGCGGCGCAACAGCCGGCGGCGAGGCGGCTGCGCGAGGCGGTGGCGCAGCGCTTCGAGGTGGAGCTGGGGCGCTGGCGCGAGCAGGCTTACGGGCCGCACCCGGTGGGCGCTTACCAGATCGCCTTCGCGCCGGCTCTGTTTGGTCAGATCGTGCCGTGGCTGATGCTAAACCGGGAAGGGCTGAGCGTGCTGCTGCATCCGCTCAGCGGCGACGACGTCGAAGACCACAGCGATTTCGCCATGTGGCTGGGCGCGCCGCTGGAGCTGAACATGGCTTTCCTGCGCCAGCATGGCGACAACGGGCGCTCGGGCTGAGTGGCGGCGAGCCGCGCGCTGAAAACAAAACCCACCGGCTTCGGCCGGTGGGTTTTGTTATTGACGGGTAAGGACTTAGAACGTGTTTACGATCTTGCGAGCTAAGGCGAGACAAGGCGGAAACGAGCGAAAAAGCGGAATGTACTCGTGGTACATGAGCATTTTGAGCTGGTACTCACCGTGCAACGCTTCACGACGCGCAGCAGATCGTAAACAGGTTTTAGCGCCGTTCCACCGCCAGCGCCACGCCCATGCCGCCGCCTATGCACAGCGTGGCCAGGCCTTTCTTGGCGTCGCGGCGCTGCATTTCATGCAGCAGGGTGACCAGCACGCGGCAGCCGGAAGCGCCGATCGGGTGGCCCAGCGCGATGGCGCCGCCGTTGACGTTGACCTTGTCCGGGCCCCAGCCCAATTCGCGCGCCACGCCCAGCGCCTGGGCGGCGAAGGCTTCGTTGGCTTCCACCAGGTCCAGCTCTTCCACCGTCCAGCCGGCCTTGTCCAGCGCCTTGCGGGTGGCGGCCACCGGGCCTATGCCCATGATTTCCGGCGCGCAGCCGGTCAGCGCGTAGCCCTTGATCGTGGCCAGCGGCTTCAGGCCCAGCTGGTCCGCCTTCTGCGCCGACATCAGCAGCACCGCGGCGGCGCCGTCATTGATGCCGGAAGCGTTGCCGGCGGTGACGGTGCCTTCTTTCTTGAAGGCGGCGCGCAGCTTGGCCAGGCCTTCGGCGCTGGCGTCGTGCTTGATGAACTCGTCGCTGTCGAAGGCCACCGGATCGCCCTTGCGCTGCGGCACCAGCACCGGGGTGATCTCGTCCTTGAACTTGCCGGCTTTCTGCGCGGCGGCGGCGCGTTGCTGCGAGGCCAGCGCCAGCGCGTCCTGCTCTTCGCGGCCGATGCCGTACTTCTCCGCCACGTTTTCGGCGGTGATGCCCATGTGGTAGGCGTTGTAGGCGTCGGTCAGGCCGTCGTTGACCATGGTGTCGATCAGCTGGGCGTTGCCCATGCGGAAACCGTCGCGCGAGCCGGGCAGGATGTGCGGGGACAGGGACATGCTTTCCTGGCCGCCGGCGATGACGATGTCGGCGTCGCCGTTGGCGATGGCCTGGGCGCCCAGGTGCACGGCGCGCAGGCCGGAGCCGCAAACCACGTTGAGGGTGGTGGCCGGGGTGGAGACCGGCAGGCCGGCCTTGATCAGCGCCTGGCGCGCCGGGTTCTGGCCGCTGCCGGCGGTCAGCACCTGGCCGAGGATGACTTCGCTGACGTCTTCCGGTTTCAGGCCGGTTTGGGCCAGCAGCGATTTGATGACGGTGGCGCCCAGTTCCGGGGCCGGGATCTTGGCCAGCGCGCCGCCGAAACTGCCGATGGCGGTGCGGGTTGCTGCGACAATCACGACTTCCATGTTTTTCTCCGTCTCTCTTCTAATGTGACCGCGAAGGTCGGTGTGTCGGCCAACGCGCCGGCGGCGGAACGAGGAAACCGCTAAAGCACATCGAGCGGCTTTCAACCCCGTACCTGACTATCCCGCCGAAGCGCGGCAGACTTTGAACCGCTTGTTCTTATTGCAGGCTGGCCACCACGCTGGGCATGGCCTTGGCCAGCACATAGCTGCCCGGCGCCGCTTGCAGCGGCGGGAAGTCTTTGCTGCCCAAGGCCTTGGGCGCGGCGACCTGCTTGCCGGATTGCGGCGCCAGCCAGGCGTCCCAGTCCTTCCACCAGCTGCCGGGGTGGCTTTCCGCGGTTTCCAGCCAGGCGTCGGCGTGCTCGGGCAGCTTGTCGTTGACCCAGTAATTGCGCTTGTCCTTGGTCACCGGATTGATCGAGCCGGCGATATGGCCGGAGGCGCCCAGCACGAAGCGCCGCGACGGCGCGCCGGTCAGGTAGTGAATGCCGGAGTAGGCCGAGCTCCACAGCACGATGTGGTCTTCGCGCGCGGCGAAGATGTAGACCGGGATGTTGATCTTGGAAACGTCGATGGGCACGCCGCACAAGGTGATGGAGCCCGGTTTGGTCAGCGCGTTGTTCATGTAGAACTGGCGCAGCATGAAGGTGTGCATCGGTAGCGGCAGGTCCACCGCGTCGTTGTTCCAGTAGAGCAGGTCGAACGGCGCCGGGGTCTTGCCCAGCAGGTAGTTGTTGACCACGTAGTTCCACACCAGGTCGTTGGCGCGCAGGCTGGCGAAGGTGCGGCCAATCTCCTTGCCGCTGATGATGCCGCCGGCGGCGATCTTGGCCTCGCGGCTGGCCACCAGATTCTCGTCGATGAAGTAGGAGATCTCGCCCGGCTCGGCGTGATCTATCAACGAGGTCATGAAGGTGGTGGAGTCGAAGTACTTGAGCCCGCGCGCTTGCAGTACGCACTGAGTGGTGGTCAGGATCACGCCGCCGACACAGAAGCCCAGCGCGTTCATGCTGTCCTGCTTGGTGATCTTGCGCACGGTTTCCGCCGCGGCGATCACGCCTTTCTCGATATAGCTTTCCCAGGTGAAGTGCTTCATCTCGGGCACCGCCGAGCGCCAGCTGATCAGGAACACGCGGTAACCCTGGGCGACGAAGTGGCGCACCATGGAATTGTCCGGCTGCAGGTCCATCAGATAGTACTTGTTGATGCAGGGCGGCACGATCAGCAGCGGCTTCTCATAGACTTGGCCGGTGGTCGGGGTGTACTGGATCAGTTCGATCAAGTCGTTGCGGAACACTACCTCGCCGGGCGTGACCACGATGTTCTTGCCGATGTCGAACTGGCTCTCGTCCGACATCGAGATGTGGCCCTTCTGGAAATCCTCCAGCATGTTCTTCATGCCGTCGACCAGGCTTTCGCCCTTGGTCTCTATCGCCCGTTTCATCACGTCCGGGTTGGTCAGCATGAAGTTGCTGGGGGAGACCGCGTCCAGGTATTGGCGGGTGGCGAAGGCCAGCTTGTCCTTGGCTTCCTCCTCCAGCTGGGCGTTGTCAACCAGTTCGGTCATCCATTTGCTGGTGAGCAGATAGCCTTGTTTGAGGAAGTGGTAGAACGGATGTTCGTCCCATTCCGGGGAGGCGAAGCGACGGTCGCCCTTTTTCGCCGAGGCGTCGCCGTTGGCGGCGGGCGCCTGGCCCAGAAACTGCGACCACAGATGCATCTGCTGCTGATACAGGCTGCTTTGCCAGGCGAACAGCTGGCCGGCGTTGCTGAGCATGGCGCCCCAGGCGTTGGCCAGCGGCAATTCGGTATTTCCAGGTTGCGGCGGCAGCGGCAGATTGTTGACGAACTGCTGCATCCACTGTTGGTTGGCCTCGGATAGGCTGGCGAAGAAACTATCCAGCGGGTTTGTACTTTCTTGGGTCAAAGCTGTCTCCTGAAACGTGCCGAAGCGTTATCGAAGCTTTCCTGCATTGGACCGTGTAACAAAATGTGCGGTCGCAAGGTACGCCATGACTGTAACAGGGTTACATGACATTTTCACCGGGTGGCGGGCAATCGGCGCGTCAAAAGCCGCATCTTGTTGCCGCGGTGCACAATCTGCCTAGCTGTCCTTTCGGACTGGCATGCCGAGGGGGGGGAAATTATGGGATAATCGCGAGCTTGCATGGTTGGCGTTGAACAGAACGGGAAAGGATAGTCATGTCGGCATTCAAGGCGCGTTTGGGCGAACAGGACGTCGCGGTGGGCAATATCTTCTGCATCGGGCGCAATTACGCCGCGCACGCGGCGGAATTGAACAACCCGCTGGAAGACGAGCCGCTGGTGTTTCTGAAGCCGACTTCGGCGCTGGCCGGCGAGGGCGAGCCCTTGCGGTTGCCGGATTACTCCAGCGACGTTCACCACGAATGCGAGCTGGTGCTGCTGATAGGCAAGGGCGGCCGCGACATCGCCGAGGCGGAAGCGCTCGGCCATGTGGCCGGCTACGGCATCGGCCTGGACATGACGGCGCGCGATGTGCAAGCGGCGGCCAAGAGCAAGGGCCATCCGTGGACCAAGGCCAAGGGCTTTCCCACCGCCGCCTGCCTGTCGCGGCTGGCGCCGGCGGCCCAGGTGGCCGATCCGCAGCGGCTGAGCTTCGAACTGCGCGTCAACGGCGAGTTGCGCCAGCAAGGCGACACCGGGCTGATGTTGTTCCCGGTGGCGGCCATCATCGCCTATCTGTCGCGCATCTACGGCCTGCAAGCCGGCGACCTGATCTATACCGGCACCCCTGAAGGGGTGGCGGCGGTGCGTTCCGGCGACAGGCTCAGCCTGAAACTGGAGGGGCTGGCCGCCGCCGAATGGAGCGTGCTCTGATGGCGGCCGGCGCCGAGGACGACGGCAAGGTCCGTCTCGACAAATGGCTGTGGGCCGCTCGTTTCTTCAAGACCCGGCAACTAGCGCACGAGGCGCTGGAGCTGGGCCGGGTGCAGGTCAACGGCGATAGGGTCAAGGCTTCGCGGGTGGTCAAGGAGGGCGATCAGCTGGTGATGCGCATCAATCAGCTGGAGTACCGCGTCGAGGTGTTGGCCTTGAGCACCCAGCGCCGTCCGGCGAAAGAGGCGCAGCTGCTTTACCGCGAGGACGAGGCCTCGCGGCTCGCGCGCGAGGAACAGCAGTTGCTGCTGAAGGCGGAGCGCGCCAGCTTCCCGCACGGCGACGGCCGGCCCACCAAGAAGGCGAGGCGCGAGATCGGCAAGTTCAAAGGGCAGTTCTGAGAAGCCGTTGGCGCGACACGGAGGGCATGGACTCGGCATGCCCGCGCAGCGCTTGGCCAAGGCCGCTTTCTCGCTTGCCTGGCCTGGTGCCGCAGCCGCGCGCGAGACTTTGAACAGGCTCTAAGCGCTGTTTTTGTTTTCAACCAGGAGCCCGTCACGGGCCGAGTTTTCAGATCATGCCGTCTTCCGCGTCACCCGCCGCATCCCTGCTGCCGTTCAGCCTGTTCTATTTCAGCTATTTCGCCTTTCAGGGTCTGTTCAGTCCGTTTTGGGGGCTGTATCTGCAGTCGCTGTCCTTTTCCGCCTGGCAGATTTCTGTGCTGATGGCCTTGTCCACGCTGGCGCGCATCGTGGCGCCCGGCTTCTGGGGCTGGCTGGCGGACCGGCGCGGCCGGCGGCGCGCCATCATCCTGACGACTTCGCTGCTGTCGGCGGCGGCCTTCCTGCTGGTGGGGCTGGACCGCGCCTTCTGGTGGGTGTTCGTCAGCCTGGCGGTGTCGCACTTCTTCTGGGCGGCGGCGCTGCCTCTGGTGGAGGCCAGCACCGCCCACCTGACCCGCGCGCAGCCTGGGCGTTACAGCCGAGTGCGGGTCTGGGGTTCGATAGGCTTCGTCTGCCTGGCGATGAGCGGCGGCGTGCTGCTGGACGGCATAGGCATAGGCAATCTGCCGTGGGCGCTGTGCGTGTTGCTGGGCCTGGTGGCGGCGGCGGCCTGGCGGGTGCCGGAAGTGGCGGCCGAACGCAGGAGCGGGCCGTCGACGCCTATCGCCGCCACGCTGCGGCGGCCGGAGGTGATGGCGCTGTTCGGCTGCTGTTTCCTGATGGCCTTCGCCCATGGCCCTTACTACACCTTTTTCTCCATAGGCCTGAAACAGGCGGGCTACGAGCAGGGCGCGATCGGCATGCTGTGGGGGCTGGGCGTGGTCAGCGAGGTGGCGGTGTTCCTGCTGATGCCCAAGATCATGGCGCGCGCGCGGCTGGAAGCGCTGATGCTGTTGTCGCTGGCGGCGGCGGCGCTGCGTTTCGCGCTGATCGCCGCCGCGGCGCAGCTGGCCTGGGTGGCGATAGGCGCGCAGTTATTGCACGCGCTGACCTTCGGCCTGCATCACGCGGCCTCGGTGGGGCTGATCCACCGCATGTTCGAGCAACAGCACCACGGTCGCGCCCAGGGCCTGTACATCATCGCCTCGTTTGGCGTCGGCGGCAGCGCCGGCGGCCTGATCGGCGGGCTGGTGTGGCCGCACGGCGGCATGGCGACGACCTTCGCGATGTCGGCCGCCGCCGCGGCGCTGGGCGTAGCGCTGTGCCGGCGCTGGCTGCGGCCGGCGGCGCATCAGGCGGGTTGATCTTTCAATAGCGTCGGCGGCACGAAATAGCAGCTGTCGCCATCGATGCCGGGCAGCTCGATCCGGCCCTGGTAACGCAGGCCGATTTTCTCCAGCACGCGGATGGACGCCTGGTTGTGCGGCGCGGTGATGCCCACCACCACCGCGTGCCCCAGCTGTTCGCGGCCGTGTTCTATCGCGGCCAAGGCCGCCTCGCTGGCGTAGCCGCAGCCCCAGTATTGTTCCAGGAAGGCGTAGCCGATGTCCGGATAGGCCAGGCCGTCGCGTTTGACCAGGCCGCAGATGCCGACCGGGACGCCGTCGTCCAGCCGCTCCACCAGCAGCAGGCCGTGGCCGTGCTTGCGGTAGCTGGCTTGCGGGCCTTCCTCGATGTAGCGCAGCGCGCCGAGCAGGTCGTGGGCGTCCTTGTCGCCGATATTGGCGATGAAGGCCGGCTCGTTCAGCAGCATGAGCATGAAGGGGGCGTCGCTGGCGTGCAGCGGGCGCAGTTGCAGTCTGGCGGTGGCGATGTGATGCATGGCTGGTTCGAGTTTCGCGGGAATGAGGTCGTAAAAAAAGCCGACGGCGCGCAAGCGCCATCGGCTTCGATGCTAACAGGCCGGAGGCTCAGCACTCAACAATATTCACCGGCACTTCGATGACGTTGATGGCCAGGCCGCCGCGCGCGGTTTCCTTGTACTTGGTGCTCATGTCCATGCCGGTGTCGCGCATGGTCTTGATCACCCGGTCCAGCGACACGAAGTGCTGGCCGTCGCCGCGCAGCGCCATGCGGGCCGCGTTGATGGCCTTGACCGAGGCCATGGCGTTGCGTTCGATGCAGGGCACTTGCACCAGGCCGCCCACCGGGTCGCAGGTCAGGCCCAGATTGTGCTCCATGCCGATTTCGGCGGCGTTTTCCACTTGTTCCGGGGTGCCGCCCAGCACTTCGGCCAAGGCGCCCGCGGCCATCGAGCAGGCCGAACCCACTTCGCCCTGGCAGCCCACTTCGGCGCCGGAGATCGAGGCGTTGAGCTTGAACAACACGCCGATGGCGCCTGCGGTGAGCAGGAAGCGCACGATGCCGTCGTCGCTGGCGCCGGGCACGAAGCGGGCGTAATAGTGCATCACCGCCGGGATGATGCCGGCCGCGCCGTTGGTGGGCGCGGTGACCACGCGGCCGCCGCCGGCGTTTTCCTCATTGACCGCCAGCGCGTACAGATTGACCCAGTCCATCACCGTCAGCGGGTCGCGCAGCGCCGCTTCGGGCGAGGCCAGCAGCTTGCGGTGCATGTCGGCGGCGCGGCGCTTCACCTTCATGCCGCCGGGCAGAATGCCTTCGCGATCGCAGCCGCGCTTGACGCAGTCCTGCATCACTTGCCAGATCTTCAGCAGTTCGGCGCGCACTTGTTCCTCGCTGCGCCAGGCCAGTTCGTTCTCCAGCATGATCTGGCTGATGGATTTGCCGTGGCGCTGGCACAAGGCCAGCAATTCCGCCGCGCTCTTGAACGGGTGCTTGAGTTCGGTGACGCCCGGCGGGACGAAGCCGGCGTCGATGGCGGCCTCGTCGACCACAAAGCCGCCGCCCACCGAGTAATAGGCGCGCTTGGACAGGCTGGCGCCGGCGGCGTCGAAGGCTTCGAAAATCATGCCGTTGGGGTGGTAGGGCAGGGTTTTCTTCTTGTGCAAAATCAGGTGCTCGCCTTCGATGAAGGGCACGGTCTGTTTGCCCAGCAGCGCGATGGCCTTGTCGGCGCGGATGGCGGCCAGCATGCCGTCCACCGCGTCGGTGTCCACCAGGTCGGGCTGTTCGCCCTGCAAGCCCAGCAGCACCGCGACGTCGGTGCCGTGGCCCTTGCCGGTGGCGCCCAGCGAGCCGAACATTTCGGCGCGCACGCTGGCGGTTTGCGTCAGCAAGCCGTCTTTTTCCAGCCGCGCGATGAATTGGCGCGCGGCGCGCATCGGTCCAACCGTGTGGGAGCTGGACGGGCCGATGCCAATCTTGAACAAATCAAAAACACTGATGGCCATAATGCTTCTCTTTAAGGGCTGTGTCCCGGCAAGCGGGTTGTTGTGAGAACGGCCTGGGCCGTCCTTATTATTGTCGTTGTCATGGTTTCGCATGGTTTTGGCGTCAGGGCCTGCCTGCGCTTCGCCATCTTGCGGCAGCCGGGCAATCTAGACAAGCCGGCGGCGGCTGTCAATTTAGAATTATAGAGTCAGGACTAAGTTGCATCGGGGATTCCGCGAGTCGACGCCACATTGCACCCGGATGGCATGGTTGGGGCGGGCGGAAGGCCCGTTTGGAAAGGCGGGGAGGGGGATTGGACGCGAAAAAGCCCGGGCGCGCCGGGCTTGAGGTTTGGAAGCGGTTTTCGATGGGCCGCGCGTCGGCGCTGGGGGAAACAGACGCATCGACCATTTCGTTTGCCCGGTCGTATGCGCCTGCTCTCGCCCTTGCTCGCGAGACTTTGAACAGGCTTTTAAACTGCGGCGGCGGTGAAGCGACGACGCAGATGCTGCGGTTTTTCCAGTTCGTCGACGATGGCCACGGCCAGGTCTTCCACGCTGATGTCGGCGGGCTTGTCGCCGTTGAACAGCAGTTGATCGCCGCCCAGCCGGTATTTGCCGCTGCGCTCGCCGGGGTGGAGGAAGGCCGGCGGCGAGACGAAGGTCCAGTCCAGCGCGCTTTCCTCGCGCAGGCGGCGCAGCGCCTCACGTACGCCCAGCGCGCCTTCCTTCCATTCCGCCGGGAATTCCGGGGTGTCTACCAGTTGCACGCCGGGCGCCACTTCCAGGCTGCCGGCGCCGCCCACTTCCAGGAAGCGCTTGACGCCGGCCTGCTTGACGCCGGCGACGATGGCGTCGTGACCCTTGACCGCCAGCGCCTGGATGTCGGCCTTGTCCCAGCCCGGGTTGAAGGCGCTGACCACGGCGTCGTGACCGGCGACGGCGGCGGCGATCTGGCCGGCCTGGTAGGCGTCGGCGGCGACGCCGCTGAGCTGCGGGTGTTGCGGCAGCTTGGACAGATTGCTGACGATGGCGCTGACTTGATGATTGCGAGACAGCAGTTCCTGCAGGATGGCCGAGCCGACAAAGCCGCTGGCGCCGATCAGTGCGATTTTCATGAGGATGATTCCTTTCCGCGATTCACGTAATGAAGTTTGACGGCGTTCAGAATAGCAGCTTGATTATAGGGCGATAATCCGGCAAGAATAAGATTGATAGTTTAGCTGAGCTTAATAAATGGATGCATTGCGACGGATGGCGGTCTTCGCCATGGTGGTGGACAAGGGTTCGATGAATGGCGCGGCGCGGGAACTGGGCATGACGCCGTCGGCGGTCAGCCAGCACATCAGCAAGCTGGAGCAGCAGCACGGCGTCAGCCTGCTGCACCGGACTACCCGCAAGCTGACGCTGACCGAGGCCGGCAGCCTGTTCTACCAGGGTTGCGCCGACATGCTGGCGGCGGCGCAGCTGGCCGAGCAGCGCTTGCTGGAGCTGCGCGACGCGCCGGTGGGCGAGTTGCGCATCGCCGCGCCCACCGGTTTTGCCGGTGCGCTATTGAGTGAGGCGCTGACGCCCCTATTGAGCGCGCACTCGGGCCTGAAGCTGCGGTTGTTCTTCCACGATGAAATGATAGACCTGGTGGACAATCGCATCGATCTGGCCTTGCGCGCCGGCGTGCTCAAGGACTCCAGCCTGGTGGCGCGCCATCTGGCTGACTGGCCGAACGTGCTGTGCGCGTCGCCGGCCTATCTCGCGCGTCAGTCGGCGATCACGCGGCCGGAGCAATTGTCCGCGCTGCAATGGGTGGCCTTGTCCGACCGCAAGCTGGGTTGGCTGGCCTTCGAGCACGCGGACGGCAGCTGCTTCACCGCCGAGCCGGACGCGCGCTTGGTCAGCAACAACATCGTCGCCGCGCGCCAGTTTGTGCTGGCCGGCATGGGGGTGGCGGTGCAGCCGGAGCCGGAGATACGCCAGGAACTGGCCGACGGCAGGCTGCTGCGGGTGTTGCCGGAGTGGAGCTTGCCGCCGCTGGCGATCTACGCGGTGACGCCGCGCCGCGACATCCAGCCGGCGAAGGTGCGCTACGCGATCGAGGCGCTGCGCGCCAGCCTGAGCAAATGAAAAACGCCGCCGGCAAAGCCGGCGGCGTGATTAGGATTGCGCTTGCTCAGGATCAGAAGGCGACCTTGAAGCCCACGCCGAAGGCTTGCGGGTCGTTGCCGGCGGAGAGCGAAGCGTTGCTGGCGCCCAGGTTGCTGTCGTACACCGGGTTGTTGGCGAAGTTGGCCTTGGCCTTGGCGTTGTTGCTGATCTTGGTGTAATAAGCCAGCACTTGGGTGGTTTTGGACAGATTGTAAGTGCCGCCCAGGACCCATTGTTTGGCCTTGAAGTCGTCGCCGTTGACGCCGGCGCCGGTGTTCTTCAGCGTGCCCAGCTGACCGTAGGACAGCTTGACCGAAGCCGCGCCGAAGTCCTGGCCCAGCGCGAGCAGCCAGTTGTCTTGCTTCAGCTGGCCGCCGCCAACCTGGTCGAAAGTGCCCCATTCGTAGTTGCCGCCGACAAAGGTGCCGGTGTCGAATTTATAGCTGGCGGCAATGCTGTAGAAGGTGACGTTCTTGCCGGAGTTCAGCGATAGCACCGCGGGGCTGTTGCTGCTGGAAGTGTTGTAGGAGTTGTTGTTGGCGAGAACGGCCATATCGTATTGGCGATCCCAGCCGGCGGCCAGGTTCAGGCCTTGCCAGGTATAGCCCAGGCCCAGGGAGATGCGCTTGGAGTCGTTGCCGGACACGCGGTTCTCGTCCACGCCCCAGGACGCGCCCAGCTTGAAGCCGGCCCAGCTCGGGGAGAAGTAGTGCACCGAGTTGGCCAGGCGGGCTTCGCCGCGGCTGTTGACCGAGCTGCTGCCGAAGTTGTCGGCGGTGGTGTTGGTCATCAGGTCGGTGCCCAGCGCGCTGTTGCCGCTGCCGGTGAACATCTTGTAGGCGGAGTCGTATTGACCCAGCAACACGCGGCCGAAGTCGCCGTTGTCGATGCCGATGAAGGTGTTGCGGGTAGCGAAGGTAGCAGTCTGGCCCTTGTCGTTGGTGCCGCCCTGCTCGAAGTTGCGCAGGCTGTTTTCCACCTGCCAGATCGCCTTGGTGCCGCCGCCAAGATCCTCAAAGCCCTTGAAGCCGATGCGGGAGTTGTGGTCGACGATGCGGGTGCGGCTGCTGTATTCGGTGCCGCCGGCGCTGGCGCCGGTGGCTTTGCTCGATTCGATGCCGCCGCTCAGGAAACCGTAGATGGTCACGTCAGCGTGGGCTGCAACGGGCAAGGCGAACATTGCGGCAAGCAGTGCTGCCAGATTTTTCTTTTGCATCTTGAATGCTCCAAGTCAGTTTTTGCTTTACTAAAGTCAGGTGCCGAACCTGGCGGCCCCGCAATATTTATTCATCAATAAACTGCGGTATCGCCACAACACTTGTCTTAGTTTAGCCACAAAATATGACGTGGGTGTTGCAATGTTGTTGCATCAAGATAATTCGGACAGGGTTAGTGTTGCAATTACGCCAAGAATTGATTCGGGTAGACCTCGTCCAGCAGGGTGCGGCAGTCGACGATGCGCAGGTCGTTGTCCTTGGCGAAATCCATCAGAAAGCAAAACACCTGCGGGCTGATTTTTTCCAGTTTCTTGTCCACGGCCACGCAGCGGACGCCGTCCAGCATCATCGGGCGGACGTGGGCGTGGTAGTGCAGCTTTTGATCGTCGAAGGAGGCTAGGATGCCGGCCAGGCGTTCGGCCCAGTCGCTGGGGCGAAAGGTGCGCCCCTCGGAAGTGATGCCCTGGATGACTATTTCGTATGGATTGCAGATCATGGCGGTGGACCGGAGTGTTTGCTTTTGGTTTAGCCTGTTTTTTATCGTCTGCTAAGCGATTTGCGCTTGGCGTTTTATGTTCAGGCGTTTTGTTTGTTGCTGAATATTTAGCATTTTACCCGAAAATCAGATGCGCTTGAATGGCGGCAGCGAGGCGAGCAGCCGTTTGCCGTAGCTTTGCTTTTGCAGCCGATTGTCCAGGATGGTGACGCGGCCGTAATCGCGCTCGGTGCGGATCAGGCGGCCGACGGCCTGCACCAGCTTGATCGAGGCTTCCGGCACCGTCAGTTCGATGAAGGGGTTGCCGCCGCGTTTCTCTATCCAGCGCGACAGGGTTTTGCCCACCGGGTCGTCCGGCATCGCGAACGGCAGCTTGGCAATAATCACGTGCACGCAGCTTTCGCCGGGAAGGTCCAGGCCTTCGGAGAAGGAGTCCAGGCCGAAGATCACGCTGGGCTCGCCCTGTTTCAGCCGTTGATGGTGCTGTTCTATCAGCAGGCTCTTGGGGATTTCGCCCTGGATCAGCAGCCGCTCGCGCAGCGCGGACGGCAGGCCGGCGGCGACGTCCTGCATCTGCTTGCGGGAGGAGAACAGCACCAGGGTGCCGACCGCTTCCTTCAGATCGATCAGCTTGGGCAGCCATTCGACGATTTCGCGGGTATGGCCGCCGGCGTCCTTGGGGCTGGCCAGCATAGGCGGCAGATAAAGCTCGCCCTGTTCGTCGAAGTTGAACGGGGAGTCCAGCGCCACGCAGCTGACCTCCGGCATCCATTTGAGGCCGGTTTGCGACAGCAGCAGGTCGAATTCGCCCAAGGAACGCAGCGTGGCCGAGGTCAGGATGGCGCCGGCGGCGCGACGCCACAGCGTGGCAGCCAGGCTGGCGGCGGCGCTGACCGGCGAGGCGGAAAACAGGTAATCGCCCTTTCCCTCGGCGCGGCGGGTAATCCATTTGGCGATGGGCGGGCTGCTGGGCTCGGTTTCCTTTTCAAACAACTCCCACACCGCCAGCAGCTGTTCGGCGCGCGCGGTGAGGAAGCCCAGGTCGGAGGAGGTCTTGTCGACTTGGGCCGCTTCGCCGCCCTTGTCCTTGCGCGCCTCGCCCAGCGCGTCGGTCAGCAGGCTCAGTTGCTTGAACAGCGAGCGCGCCGAGGTGGCCATATTGGCGGTGGGGCCCTGGAAGCGCTCCGGCAGCACGCCGTCTTCTATCAGCCAGGTGGGCTCCAGATTGTCGCTGGAGGCGGCCAGCGTGTCTTCGCCCTCCAGCAGCCACAGCCATTCGGTCAGCGTTTCGGAACAGGCGCTGGCGGCTTCTATCGCCTGGCTGACGATTTCCACCTTGTCGGTCAGCGCCTCCACGCGGATGGCGGCGGCGGCCACTTTGTCCAGCCAGGACATGGCCTGAGCCAGCGAATGTTCGGCGGAAAACTGGTTAACCGCCTTTTTGGCCAGGTGGTGCGCCTCGTCGATACAGTAGTAACTTTCTTCCGGCGCCGGCAGGATTACGCCGCCGCCCATGGACACGTCGGCCAGCATCAGATCGTGGTTGGCCACCACCACGTCCACGTTTTCCAGCACGTCGCGCGCCAGGTAGAACGGACATTCCGGCCGGTTGGGACAGGCGGCCTTCAGGCAGCCGTGGCGGTCGTTGGTGACGCGCGACCACAGGCCGTCGTCGATCACGCTGTCCCAGGCGTCGCGGTCGCCGTTCCAGCGGCGGTAGTAGAAGGCGTCGGCCAGCTGGCGCAGGGTTTCGATCTCGCCGGCTTCCGGCTTGCGGTCCCACAGCGCCAGCGTCGGGTCCAGGTCCAGCAGCTGGCCTTGGGCGTTTTCGGCGGTCAGCGCGTAGATGCGCTGCGGGCACAGATAGCGGCCGCGGCCCTTGGCCAAGGCGAAGGTCAGCGGCAGGCCGCTGTTCTCGACGACGAAGGGCAGGTCGCGGTTGACCAGCTGTTCCTGCAGGGCGATGGTGGCGCTGGTGACCACCAGCTTCTTGGCGCGGGACTTGGCCATCACGCCGCCGGCAAGCAGATAGGCCAGGCTTTTGCCGACCCCGGTGGGGCCTTCGATCACGGCGATGCTTTCGCCGGCGCGTTCCGGCCAGTCGTCGCCTTCCTTGTCCTTGCTGCGCGACAGGGCGTTGGCGATTTCCGCCAGCATGCGGCGTTGCGCGGCGCGCGGGCGAAAGCCCGGCAGGTTGTCGGCTATGGTCCGGTAATGGTCGCGAATCGCGTCTTTTTCAGCAGGGGTCAGCATGGCGGCGATTGTACCGCAAGGGGGCGGCCTTGTCTGGCCGCGCCGAGCCGGGCGCCGAATATGGGGAAATGCTGATGTGCGACTGCAAAATGACGCCGACGCGCCGATGTGGATAGGATAGGCAAATATAAAAACAAGCGAAATTGCGCGAGCGACTCAGGCAGACAAATCCATCAATAACAGCGCAAAGCAACATCAACAGGAGAAACCCTATCATGACACCCGTTAGCCGAGTGCTGGTGGTTAGCGACGACGCCAAATGGCAGGCCGATGTGCTGGCCGGACTGGGCGCCGCCGCGGTCCGGCTGGAAAACCCCTATGGCCTGACTTTCGTCGGCGTCGCGCGCAGCCAGGACGCGCTGGATCAGATCGCCCGAGACGGCGACGTCCAGGTGGTGCTGGTGGACAAGCAGTTGCAGGAGAAGGGCGTCAGCCAGGCGGCGGCGCAGCTGGCCAACCGCATCAGCGCCTTCCGCCCGGAAATTTCGTTGTACGTGCTGTTGTTCGACGACGACGAACGCGCCTTGGTGGAAGACCTGGCCAGCCACGCGGTGGACGGTTATTTCTATCGCGACGAACTGGATTTTCACGGCTGGTTCCGCATCCTGTCGGCGGAGCTGGCGGAGAAGTCCGCGACGCCGTTCTACGACAAGCTCAAGCAATACGTGCGCATGGCCAAGGACTCCTGGCACACGCCAGGCCATTCCGGCGGGGATTCCCTGAAAGGCAGCCCCTGGGTCGGCGACTTCCACGACTTCGTCGGCGAAAGCATGCTGCGCGCCGATCTGTCGGTGTCGGTGCCGATGCTGGATTCGCTGCTGCACCCGACCGGGGTGATAGAGGAGTCGCAGATGCTGGCGGCCAAGGCCTTCGGCGCCAAGCGCACCTATTTCGCCACCAACGGCACCTCCACCTCCAACAAGGTGATCTTCCAGACCTTGCTGGCGCCCGGCGACAAGCTGCTGCTGGACCGCAATTGTCACAAATCGGTGCACCACGGGGTGATTCTGTCCGGCGCGCTGCCGGTGTACCTGGACTCCTCGATCAACAAGCAGTTCGGCATTTTCGGTCCGGTGCCCAAGGAAACCATCTTCGCCGCCATCGCAGCCAATCCGGACGCGCGGGTGCTGATCCTGACCTCCTGCACCTACGACGGCCTGCGCTACGATCTGAAGCCCATCATCGAGGCCGCGCACGAGCAGGGCATCAAGGTCATCGTCGACGAGGCCTGGTACGGCTTCGCCCGTTTCCACCCGGCGTTCCGGCCGACGGCGCTGGAGTCCGGCGCCGACTACGTGACCCAGAGCACGCACAAGGTGCTGTCGGCGTTCTCCCAGGCCAGCATGATCCACGTCAACGACCCCGGCTTCGACGCGCATCTGTTCCGCGAGAACTTCAATATGCACGCGTCGACCAGCCCGCAGTACAACCTGATCGCCAGCCTGGACGTGGCGCGCAAGCAGGCGGTGATGGAGGGCTACCGGCTGTTGGACCGCACGCTGAAGCTGGCGCAGGAGTTGCGCGACAAGATCAACTCCACCGGCGCCTTCCGGGTGCTGGAGTTGTCTGACCTGCTGCCGGAGGAGGTGCGCGAGGACGGCATCCAGTTGGACCCGACCAAGCTGACCGTGGACATCACTCAGTCCGGCTTTACCGCCGACGAGCTGCAGCAGGCGCTGTTCGAGCGCTACAACGTCCAGGTGGAGAAGTCCACCTTCAGCACCATCACCCTGCTGCTGACCTTGGGAACCACTCGCAGCAAGGTGTCGCGGCTGTATGACGCGATGCTGCGGCTGGCCAAGGAAAAGCGCCCGCCGCGGCCGCTGGGGAGGATGCCGGAAATCCCGCGTTTCTCCCGCTTGGCCAGTCTGCCGCGCGACGCGTTTTACGAGGCCGGCGAGCGCCTGCCGCTGCTGGACGACGACGGCCGGCCCAACGCGGCGCTGGTTGGACGCGTCTGCTGCGACCAGATCGTGCCGTATCCGCCCGGCATTCCGGTGCTGGTGCCCGGCCAGGTGATAGACGACACCATCCTCGCTTATTTGGCGCGACTGCAAAAAACCCAGAAATCCATAGAAATGCACGGTTTGGCCGAGGACGGCGGCGAGTTTTTGCTGCGGGTGCTCAAAGAGGGGGAGCTGGCGCAACTGCCGGGACGCGCCTTGTTCAAATGAATGCTTGTCAGACAGGCTGATTTCCGATAAATATAACTCTTGTCGCAATTATGTAAATTATACGCCCTGCGTAGACATGCTTGCGACGCCTGTGAATGACTTGAGACCAGCGTGTAGTAATGTGCCATCGCGCATGAAGGACACTGAAACGGTGTCGAACGCGCGGTGGCCTTTTTTTTGAAATGGAGCACCATGACGTCCCCTAGGCATTACCTGCAATTCAGCGACCTGACCCACGAGGAATACCGCCACATCTTCGAGCGCAGCAAGGTCCTGAAACGACGACGTAGCGACGGCCAGCTGTACCAGCCGCTCGTCGGCAAGGTGATGTCCATGGTGTTCGAAAAGAATTCCACCCGCACCCGCGTTTCTTTCGAGGCGGGCATGGCGCAACTGGGCGGCCACGCGATGTTCCTGGACTCGCAAAGCTCGCAAATGGGCCGCGGCGAGCCCATCGAGGACACCGCCCGCGTGCTGTCCCGGATGAGCGACATCATCATGATCCGCACCTACGAGCAGGCGCTGGTGCAGCGGCTGGCCGCGCACTCCAGGGTGCCGGTGATCAACGGCCTGACCAACGAGTACCACCCGTGCCAGATTCTGGCGGACATCTTCACCTATATCGAGCAACGCGGCTCGATCAAGGGCAAGACCGTGGCCTGGATAGGCGACGGCAACAATGTCTGCCGCACCTGGCTGCAGGCGGCTCGCATCCTGGGCTTCAAGCTCAAGGTGGCGACGCCGGTGGGCTTCGAGCTGAAGGCCTTGGACGGCCAGCATTACGGCCCCGAGCACTTCGAACCCAGCCACAGCGCCAGCCACGCGGCGGCCGGCGCGGACCTGGTGACCACCGACGTGTTCACCAGCATGGGCTTCGAGGCGGAGAAGGAAGCGCGGCTGGAAGCCTTCCGCGACTACCAGGTGACGCCGGAGCTGATGAAGCTGGCCAAGCCGGACGCCTTGTTCATGCACTGTTTGCCGGCGCACCGAGGCGAGGAAGTGGCCGCCGCGGTGATAGACGGGCCGCAGAGCGTGGTCTGGGACGAGGCGGAGAACCGCATGCACGTGCAGAAGGCGCTGATCGAGTTCCTGCTGCTGGGCCAGCGTTACGACTGAACACACGATGCGGGCGAGCGCCCGCCGTTCAAGCGATCCGGCAAGGCCGCGCCAGGCGCGGGCCGGATCCGGCAATCAATGGATTTGAAAGAATACAAAATGTCTGACATCAAGAAAGTGGTATTGGCGTACTCCGGCGGTCTGGATACTTCGGTGATTCTCAAGTGGCTGCAGGACACCTATCAATGCGAGGTGGTGACCTTCACCGCCGACATCGGCCAGGGCGAAGAGGTGGAGCCGGCGCGCAAGAAGGCGGTGTCGCTGGGCATCAAGCCGGAAAACATCTTCATCGACGATCTGCGCGAGGAGTTCGTCCGCGACTTCGTGTTCCCGATGTTCCGCGCCAACGCCGTCTACGAGGGCGAGTATCTGCTGGGCACCTCGATCGCGCGGCCGCTGATCGCCAAGCGCCAGATCGAGATCGCCAACCAGGTGGGCGCCGACGCGGTGTCGCACGGCGCCACCGGCAAGGGCAACGACCAGGTGCGTTTCGAGCTGGGCTATTACGCGCTGAAGCCGGACGTCAAGGTGATCGCGCCGTGGCGCGAATGGGACCTGCTGTCGCGGGAAAAGCTGCTGACTTACGCGGAAACCCACGGCATCGACATCAGCAAGAAGAAGAACGGCGGCAGCCCGTATTCGATGGACGCCAACCTGCTGCACATCTCCTACGAGGGCACGGTGCTGGAAGACCCGGCGGCGGAGCCGGAAGAAGACATGTGGCTGTGGACGGTGAGCCCGGAGAACGCGCCGGACCAGGCCGAATACATCGAGCTCAGCTATGAGAAGGGCGACATCACCGCCATCAACGGCGTGGCGATGAGCCCGGCCCAGGTGCTGACCGAGCTGAACCGCCTGGGCGGCAAGCACGGCATCGGCCGGCTGGACATCGTGGAAAACCGCTACGTGGGCATGAAGTCCCGCGGCTGCTACGAAACCCCGGGCGGCAGCATCATGCTCAAGGCGCACCGCGCGATCGAATCCATCACCCTGGACCGCGAAGTGGCCCACCTGAAGGACGAGTTGATGCCCAAGTACGCCAAGCTGGTTTACACCGGCTACTGGTGGAGCCCGGAGCGCCAGATGCTGCAAGGCATGATCGACGCCTCCCAGGCCACGGTCAACGGCTGGGTGCGGCTGAAGCTGTACAAGGGCAATGTGATCGTGGTGGGCCGCGAATCCAAGACCGATTCGCTGTTCGACCCCACCATCGCCACCTTCGACGAAGACGGCGGCGCCTACAACCACGCCGACGCGGCCGGCTTCATCCGCCTGAACGCGCTGCGGATGCGGATTGCCGGCAACGCCAAACTGAAACGCGGCTAAAGCCCCGCGCTTGGCCCGAAAAGCCCCCGCTGGGGGCTTTTTTTAATGACGCAAAATATGGAAACCAATAGTAATCGATCCAACGCCTGGATCCCCTGGGCCTTCGTGCTGCTGTGGAGCACCGGCTTCATCGGCGCCAAGCTGGGCCTGCCTTTCATCGGCCCGTTCACCTTTTTGGCGATAAGGATGGGCCTGACCCTGCTGTGCTTCGGCGCGCTGATCGCCTGCTTCCGGCCCGCCTGGCCGGATCTGGCGGCGGCCAGGCACCAATGGGCTTGCGGCGCCATGTTGCACGGCCTTTATCTGGGCGCCAGCTTCGCCGGCATCAAGCTGGCGGTGCCGGCCGGCATCACCGCGCTGATCGTCGGCCTGCAGCCGATACTGACCGCGGTGCTGAGCTGGCTGATGGGCGAACAGCGGCTGAGCCGTATGCAGTGGCTGGGCCTGGCGACGGGTTTCGGCGGCGCGCTGCTGGTGGTGCTGGGCGGCAAGGGCTTGCAGTTAGGCGCCAATCCCGGCCTGTGGCTGACCGCGCTGGCCTTGTGCGCGATCACCGCCGGCACCCTGTACCAGAAACGTTTCGGCCAGGGCGTGCATCCGCTGACCGGCGCCTTTCATCAATACCTGGCGGCCTTCCTGATTACCGGCGCGCTGGCCTTGGGCCTGGAGCGAGGCGATCCCGTCCACTGGAACGGACAGTTGGCCTTGGCCCTGGGTTGGAGCGTGTTGGCGCTGTCGGTGCTGGCCATCCTGCTGTTGATGCGTATGCTGAAGGACGGCGAGGTCAGCAAGGTGGCCAGCTACTTCTATCTGACGCCGGGCCTGGCGGCGGTGCAGGCCTGGTGGCTGTTCGACGAGCAGCTGAGCCTGCTGGCGGTGGCGGGCATGTTGTTGGCCGCGCTGGGCGTCGCCCTGGTGCTGCAGCGGCTGCGCTGGCGTCGATAGCCGCGCGCGGGCATTGAGCCGGCGGGCGATGGCGAGTATCTTATTACGGCCAGGCGGGGCGCATCGCTAAGACCCCGCCGGTCCGTGATCTGCTGTGGACGCAAAGGACAACAAGTGTCGGAAGAACAATTCACCAATATTTCCATGATCGTCTGCCTGGGCGGCCTGATCATTTTCATGGGCTTCATCATCTGGGACCTGGGCAAGAAGGCTCAGGCCGGCAAGATGGGCATGTTCATCCTGTTCCTGGTGCTGGGCTTCGGCGTGTCCGGCTTCCTGTTCAAGAACGTGTTGGTGGAGTTCCTGATCCAGAAGTGAAGACCCGGGATACCGCGAACAGCCGGCAAGCGCGCTTGCCGGCTTTTTTATCGCCTACGGAAAACGAGCGAGCCGCTAGTGGCCGCGGTCCAGTATCAGCTTCAGGCCCAGCGCGATGAACACGCTGCCGGCGACACGGTCCAGCCACTGGCTGGCGCGACGGCTCTTGGCCAGCCATTGGCCGACCGTGCCGGAAAAATAGCCGAGGCAGCCGAAGATCAGCGCGCCTTGCAGCGTGAACACCAGACCGAGCACGGCGATCTGCAGCCCGGCCGGACCTTGGGCCGGATTGACGAATTGCGGCAGGAAGGCGAGGAAAAACAGCACCACCTTGGGGTTGATCGCATTGGCGATCAGGCCTTTGCGGAAGGTGGCGGACAAGGGCGCGGCGTCCTGTCCGGCGCCGCCGGCCCGGAAGCTGGCGCCGGGGCTGCGCAGCGCCTGCCAGCCCAGATAGATCAGGTAGCCGCCGCCGGCGAACTTGAGCAGGCTGAAGGCCAGCGGCGAAGCGGCGATCAGCGCGCTGACGCCGAGCGCGGCCAGCACCGTGTGGTTCAGGCAGCCCAAGGCGCAGCCCAGCCCGAAGGCCACGCCCTGGCGGCGGCCGCGGGCAATGCCCTGGCTCAGCACCATCAGATTGTCCGGGCCGGGCGACAGGGTGATCAGCATCGCGGCGGCGGTAAAGGCGAGCAATTGTTCCGGGGTGACGAGCATGGGCTTCTCTGGCGGTGGTTCGTGTCCGGATGATTCCGCATTTGCCGCCGGGAGACAAGCGCTTTGTCCGACCGCGCCGGCCTCCCGTTTTGACGGCGCGTTCAGCCGGCCTCGTCCAGCGCGCTTTCGATTTCGCGGATATGCGCCTGATGGCCCTGGATGCGCTGGCCGGTGGGCGGCCCCTTGAATTGCTTGCGCACGCCCAGCGCGAACCAGAACACCGACAGCACCAGCAACAGCGCGATGGTCAGGTAGAGCACTTTCTCATTGGGCGGCTGCATGCCGACGAAGACCAGCACCGCGCCGCCCAGCGTGGCCAGCGCGGCGATGGGCTTGGACGCCCGGCCCAGGTCGAACGGCCCCTTGTGGGTCCAGCTGCGGCCTTCGGCGAACAGGCCGGCGGCGGAGGGCAGGATGTAGGAGATGTACAGGAACACCGCGGCGCCGGTGGACAGCACCAGGAAGGCGTCGCCGTACAGGGTGACGGCGATGGCGAGCACGGCGCTGACCCAGATCGCCGGGCCCGGCGTGCGGTGCTGCGGATGCACCTGGCGCAGCCAGCGCGAGGCCGGCAGGCCGCCGTCGCGGGCGAAGGCGTACATCATGCGCGAGGTGGAGGTCAGGCAGGCCAGGCCGCACAGATAGTTGACCAGGAAGATGCCTATGCCCAGCGCCGCCTTCAGGGCCGGCGGCAGCGCGCTCAGCAGCAAGTCGAAAAAGCCCATGCCGGCCTTGACCCCGGCGCCCAGGTCCGGCAGCACCAGCACGAAGGCGCAGATCATCAGGTAGCCGAACAGGCCGGACCACAGCACCGAGCGCAAGATGCCCTTGGGCACGTTGCGCGCCGCTTCGCGGGTTTCTTCCGAGGTGTGGGCGGAGGCGTCGTAGCCGGTCAGGGTGTAGACGGTGAGCAGCAGGCCGGCCAGGAACACCATCACGCCATTGTCCATCCGCGGCCAGGCGCTGCCGTCGGCGCCGCTGAAGTTGTGGAAGGTCCACAGCCGGGAGAAGTCCAGCGGTCCGGGCGCGTAGATCAGCAGCGAAGCCACCAAGGCCAGGGTGACGATGAAGATCAGGTAGCCGGACAGATCGGTCAGCCGGGTGGTGAGCTTGATGCCCAGGTGATTGAGCCAGGCCTGGCTCAGCGCCACCGCGCACAGAAACAGGGTCTGATGCCCCCAGCCCAATTGCTCCGGATTGAGGCCCAGCAGCGGCGCGACCAGGGTTTTGAAGAAGGGGTCGTAAACGCCGAAGTTGACCGCGGCGGTGACGAAGATCAGTCCCAGCAGATTGATCCAGGCGGTGGTCCAGCCCAGGCCCTTGCCGCCCAGGATGGACGCCCAGTGATAGAGCCCGCCGGCGGTGGGGTAGGCGGAGGCGATTTGGGCCATCGCCGCGGCGACGATGGCGGCGAACAGCGCGCCCACCGGCCAGCCTATGCCGATGGCCGCGCCGCCGCCGGCGCTGAGTCCGGCCGGGAAGGCGGTGATGCCGCCGGCCAGCACGCAGATGATGGAAAAGGAGATGGCGAAGTTGGAAAAGCCGCTCATGCGCCGGGACAACTCCTGAGCGTAACCCATGCTGTGCAACAGTTTCTCATCCTCGCCGACGGGCGCGGACTCATGCCGAACTGGTTCCATGATGTTCCTCTCTCATTGTGCATGTCTGTTTGCTGCTGTTGTTCCGCCAAGGCGCGGGTACGCGCCGACGCCCGAACGGCGGCGGAGGCCGGCCGGGTTCTGGCCCGGTGGTCCGGGCTTCGTGTCTGTATCTGAATCTGAGGCGAGGCGCGGCCTTGCTCAGCCGGGCGGCGGACTGCCGCTCATGGTGACCAGCGCGTCGAACAGCCTTTGCTGGCCGCTGTCGCGCTCGGCGGAGAGTTCGGGATGCCATTGCACCGCGATCAACTGGGGGAAACCGGCGATTTCTATCGCCTCGATCACGCCGTCCG
Source organism: Chromobacterium alkanivorans (assembly GCF_016937655.1). Taxonomy (GTDB): domain Bacteria; phylum Pseudomonadota; class Gammaproteobacteria; order Burkholderiales; family Chromobacteriaceae; genus Chromobacterium; species Chromobacterium alkanivorans. The sequence goes on from NZ_JAFHKL010000011.1 coordinate 111,293, forward strand.
GCGCCCAGGCCACCGGCACCACGCCGTGGCCGGGGCGGTCTATCGCCTGGTGGTGCCAGGACTGGGTGAGGACTTCGGTGCCGATCAGGCCCGCCAGGCAGGAGTCGGCGGCGACGCGCACCGGATGGGGCGTCGGCGCGCGCGGCGGCGCGCGATGGGGCACGGCTTCGCCCACCACGTCCGGCAGGTGCAGGTGCAGGCTGCCGCCCAGCACTGTGTTGAGAATTTGCAGGCCGCGGCAGATGGCCAGCGTCGGCAGCTTGCGTTGCAGCAGCGCGCGCGCCAGCGCGGTTTCGGTGGCGTCGCGCTCCGGGCTGAGGTTGTAGATGGTTGGATGGCCGCCGCCGTCGAAGCGGGCAGGGTCGATGTCGCCGCCGCCTATCAGCACCACGCCGTCCAGCTTGTCCAGCCAGCTGTCCACCATGTCGGGGCCCAGCGCCGGCAATTGCACCGGCGCGCCGCCGGCGCGCACCACCGCCGCCACGTATTCCAGCGGCGTGTGATAGCCGTGCTCGGGCGCGGCCGGGTAGGTGGTCAGGCCGATCAGCGGGCGCCTCATCACAGCCTGCCTTGCTGCGCGGCGAGGAAGATCGCGCGGTAGTCGTCGGCGGACAGCGGCAGCGGGTTGCCGCCGTCGCTGGGGTCGGCCTTGGCCATGCGGCCGATGTCGGCGGCGGCGTCCGCGCCGATGCCGATCTCCGCCAGCGTGTGCGGAATGCCCAGGCCGGCGCGCAATTGCAGCACCCAGGCCAGGAAGCCGTCGAAGCCGGCGTCGGCCAGGCCCAGGTAGCGGGCGGCGGCGCTCAGCCGCTCGGCTATCGCCGGCCGGTTGCGCACCAGCACATAGGGCAGCAGCACGGCGTTGGCCAGGCCGTGGTGGGTGTCGAACACCGCGCCGATCGGATGCGCCAGCGCGTGCACGCCGCCCAGGCCTTTCTGGAAGGCGGTGGCGCCCATGATGGAACAGGACAGCATCTGGGCGCGCGCTTCCAGATTGCCGCCGTCGGCGTGGGCCGCCGGCAGCCAATCGTGCGCCAGCCGCATGCCTTCCAGCGCCACGCCCTGGGCGATGGGGTGGTAGAACGGCGAGCAGAAGGCTTCTAGATTGTGCACCAGCGCGTCGACGCCGGTGGCGGCGGTCAAGGCCGGCGGCAGGCCTACGGTCAGTTCCGGGTCCGCCAGCACCAGCTTGGGCAGCATGGCCGGGTGGAAGATGATGACCTTGCGGTGGGCGGCCTCGTCGATGATCAGGGACGCGCGGCCCACCTCGGAGCCGGTGCCGGCGGTGGTGGGCACCGCCAGCGTGGGCGCGACGCCGGCGGGATCGACGCGCAGCCAGTTGTCGCCCACGTCCTCGAAGTCCCACAGCGGGCGTTTTTGCCCGGACATCAGCGCGATGGCCTTGCCCACGTCCAGCGCGCTGCCGCCGCCGACGGCGACCACGCCGTCGTGGCGGCCGTCGCGGAAGGCAGCGACGCCGGCGTCGACGTCGCGGCCCACCGGGTTGGGGCGCATATCGCTGAACAGCGCCGTCTCCAGGCCGGCGTCGCTCAGCAGGGCTTGCAGCCGCGCCAGCATCGGCAGCCTGGCGAGGCCGGGGTCGGTGACCAGCAGCGGGCGGCGCATGCCCAGTTCGCGGCACAGCGCCGGCAGTTCGGCGGCGCGGCCGGCGCCGAAGCGGATGCTGGTCGGATAGTTCCAGTTGCCTTGCAGTTGCATCGCCTTACCCCTTGAGATGGAAGGATTTGACCCGGGTCAGCTGCTGATAGCCCAGCGTGGACAGGGAGACGCCGCGGCCGGTGTCCTTGACCCCGGTCCAGGCCAGCGCCGGGTCCAGGTAGTCGCAGCGGTTCATGAACACGGTGCCGGTTTCCAGCTGTTGGCCGAGATGGACGGCGGCGTCGCGGTCCGCGGTCCAGATCGAGGCGGTCAGGCCGTAGGCGCTGTCGTTCATCAGCCGCAGCGCTTCTTCGTCGGAATCCACCGCCATGATGCCTATCACCGGGCCGAAGCTCTCGTCACGCATCACGCTCATGGCGTGGTCCACGTCCACCAGCACCTGCGGCGCCAGGTAGGCGCTGCCCGGCGCGTCGGCGGCGAAATGGCCGGCCGGGATCAGCGCGCGCGCGCCGGCGGCCTGCGCCGCCTGGATCTGGCCGCGGACGAAATCGGCGGCACCGGCGCGCACCATAGGCCCCAGATTGGTGTCCGGGTCCAGCGGGTGGCCGAAGCGATAGGCGCGGGTCAGCTCGACGAAGCCGTCGACGAAGTCGCGGTAGCGCTGGCGCTGAACATAGATGCGCTCGATGCCGCAGCAGGACTGGCCGGAGTTGAAAAAGGCGCCGTCCACCAGGTTTTCCACCGCAGCCGGCAGGTCGGCGTCGGCGCGCACATAGGCCGGGTCCTTGCCGCCCAGCTCCAGGCCGACGCCGATGAAGCGCTCGGCGGCCGCCCTTTGCACCGCGCGGCCGCCGCTCACCGAGCCGGTGAAGGCGACGAAGTCGATCTCGGGCGCGGCCGTCAGCTTCAAGGCGGCGGCATGGTCCAGCTCCAGGGTCTGGAACACGCCGATGGGCAGGCCGGCGGCGGTGCAGGCCTGGCGGAACAGATCGGCGATCAATGGTGTTTGCGAGGAGTGCTTGAGCAGCACGCAGTTGCCGGCGGCCAGCGCCGGCGCGATGGTGTTGATGGCGGTGAGGAAGGGGTAGTTCCACGGCGCCAGCACCAGCACCGTGCCCAGCGGCTCGCGGCGTAGCCAACGCTCGAAGCCGGGCTTGGGCGCGGGATGGAGGTCGGCCAGCACTTCTTCGGCGATGTCCAGCATATGGCGCGCGCGCTCGGCCAGGCCGCCGATCTCGCCGGGGGACTGGCGGATGGGCCGGCCGATCTGGCGGGTGATGGCGTCGGCGCAGTCGCTCTTGTGGGCGATCAGCCAGTCCACCGCCCGGCCGATCAAGGCCTTGCGCTCGGCCAGCGGCGTGGCGCGCCAGCCGGCCTGGGCGGCGCGGGCGGCGTCCAGCGCGGCCTGGGTCTGGACCGGACTGGTGTAGCCGCGCTGCAGCAGGGTGGAGCCGTCCAGCGGGGTGATGACGGAGTAGTTTTCGCTCATTTAGATGATCTCGAAGTAGCGTTTCAATTCCCAGTCGGTGACGTGGCGCTGGAACTCGCGCTCCTCCCACTCGCGGGTGGCGGCGAAGTGGTCGACGAAGTCGTCGCCGAACCAGTCGCGGGCGGCGCTGGAGGCGCGCAGCGCCTGGGCGGCTTCCCACAGCGTGCGATGCAGCTTCAGGTGGGGCGGAGCGTCCAGCAAATAGCCGTTGGCGCTGACCGGCTCTTCCGGCTCGATGCGGTGCTCGATGCCGTAGAGGCCGGCGGCCAGGCCGCTGGCCAGCGCCAGATAGGGATTGCTGTCGGCGCCGGGCAGCCGGTATTCGACGCGCTGGGACTTGGCGCTGCCGGGAATCGCGCGGATGGCCACGGTGCGGTTGTCCACGCCCCACAGCGAGCTGGTGGGCGCCCAGTAGCCGGGCACCAGCCGGCGGAAACTATTGACCGTGGGCGCGGCCAGGCTCATGAATTCCGGCATCAGCCGCTGGATGCCGCCGATGAAGTGGCGCATCGCGTCGCTGATCGCGTGCTCGCGGCCAGGCTGGTGGAAGGCGCTGTCGCCGCCGTCGCGGCGGCGCAGCGAGATGTGGATGTGGCCGCCCTGGCCGGATTGCTCCTGGTGCCACTTGGCCATATAGCAGAGCATGCGCCCCTGTTTTTCCGCCAGCACCTTGGAGAAGGTCTTGAAACAGACGGCGTTGTCGGCGGCGCGCAAGGCGTTGTCCACGCACAGCGCGGCCTCCAGCGCGCCGGGCCCGGTTTCCTCGTGCAGGCCTTCGATCGGCATCTGCATCCGCTCGCACAAGTCCAGCAGCGCGCGGTAGAAGTCGGTGTTCACCGAGCTGCGCAGGATGGAGTAGCCGAAGGCGCCGCTGCCCAGCGGCTTGGGGTGTTGGTAGAGGCGCTGCTGCAACGCGTCGTTGTCTTCGTCCACCGCCAGGAATTCGTATTCGAAGCCGGCCAGCACGTCGAAGCCCATGGCGCGCGCGCGCTCCAGCACCCGCCGCAGCAGGCCGCGCGGACAGAGGCTCTCCAGCCGGCCCACCACCTCGCCCTGGACGAAGATCATATCGCCCTCCAGCGGCAGATCGCGGCAGGACTCGGGAATCAAGCGCACCTCGGCGTCGCCGTAGCCGCGGCCCCAGCCGGTGAGCAGGGTGTTGTCGTACAGCTTGTCGCCCACGTCCCAGCCGAACACCACGTCGCAGAAGCCGAAGCCGCCTTCCAGCGCGCACAGGAATTTGTCGCGCGACATGTATTTGCCGCACATCACCCCGTCCATGTCCACCAAGCCCACCTTGATCTGACTCAGGCGGCGTTCTTCGATCAAAACCTTCAAATCCGCGATTGTCTTTACGTCGCGTGCTTCCATCGCTGTCTCTCCCTGATTGCCGCGGTCTGACTTCCCCGATACCGGCCGAGCGTTCATCGTCTGGCTTGCAACTGTCTGTTTTGGCGGTGGTTTGTTGCTGCCTTATGGGCTGCTTTTTGTCGCCGCCATGTTGTTTGGGTAGTATTATTCGTTAAAAAAAAATGAATCAAGCCAAATTTGTAATAAATATTAGAATGAGGCCGGCAGTGTGGACGCAATGACACAATGCCGTTTTTACACCGGCGCTGTTATGCTGCGCGGCACGGCAAGCGCCGGCAATCGCCAAAGGGACATCAGAATGAGCCAAAGCCGCTCGATCGCGGAGCAAGTCCGCGAGCTGTTCGAAGCCTTGACCCCCACCGAACGCAAGGTGGGGCGGGCGCTGCTGGCCAACTACCCGGTGGCCGGGCTGGAAACCGTCGCGCAATGGGCGCAGCGCGCCGACGTCAGCGGCCCGACGGTGCTGCGCCTGATCGGCAAGCTGGGCTTCGACAGCTACGCCGCCTTCCAGGGCGCCCTGCGCGCCGAACTGGAGCTGAGGCTGCAATCGCCGCTGATGCGCCACGACCCGGGGCAGCTGCAGGGCGATCACGATTTCCTGGTCAGCCACGCTGAGCGCATCGCCGAACTGATGCGCCAAACCGTGGCCCAGGTGCCGCGCGCCGAGTTCGACGGCGTGGTGGAGTTGCTGGGCGAGCGCAAAAGCCGGATCTGGCTGCTGGGCGGACGGCTGACCGACCCGCTGGCCGTCTATCTCGGACACCATTTGAAGGTGGTGCGGCCGGACGTGGTCCATCTGCGCGGCGTGCCGGCGAGCTGGGCGGATTCTCTGGTGGACATGGGGAGGCACGATGTCTTGGTGATCTTCGACATTCGCCGTTATTGGGACGACGCGCTGCGCATCGCGGAAATGGCGGCGCAGCGCAAGGCCAGCGTGCTGCTGTTCACCGATCAATGGCTGTCGCCGGTGGCGCGGGTGGCGCGCTACACGCTGGCGGCGCACACCGCCGGCCCGGCCGGCTGGGACAGCAACACGCCGCTGATGATGCTGGTGGACGCGGTGATCGCCGCCTTGAACGCGCGGCACTGGGACCGCATCAGCGGCCGGCTCAAGGAAGTGGAGGCGATGCGGGCGCGCTTGGGCGAAGGCGGGGACGAAGGGGGGCCGAGTGACAAGGGCGGAGCCAGCCTCTAAAATGGCGGCATCAAGCATTATTAGGAATATTTCATGCCGTCTTTCGATATCGTGTCCGAAGTGAACAAGGTGGAAGTGCGCAACGCCGTGGAGCAGGCCAATAAAGAGGTGTCCACCCGTTACGACTTCAAGGGCAGCGACGCCCGCATCGAAACCGGCGACAAGGAGCTGACCTTGTACGCCGACGCCGAGTTCCAACTGGACCAGGTCAACGACATCCTGGTGAACAAGCTGTCCAAGCGCGGCGTGGACGTGCGCTGCATGGAATATGGCAAGCTGGAAAAAGTCAGCGGCAACAAGGTGAAGAAAGTGCTGACGGTGAAGGAAGGGCTGGAGTCCGACCTGGCCAAGAAAATCGTCAAGCTGATCAAGGACGCCAAGCTCAAGGTGCAGGCCAGCATCCAGGGCGAGGCGGTGCGCGTGTCCGGCGCCAAGCGCGACGTGCTGCAGGAATGCATCGCGCTGATGCGCAAGGAAATCGCCGACGACAAGGAAAACGGCTTCCCGCTGCAGTTCAACAACTTCCGCGACTGAGCGCAGCCGCGCGACGTGAAAAAGGAGCCGACAGGCTCCTTTTTTCATTGCCGGCCGCTTCTCCCTCTCAACAGGAGGCGGCGCGGCGCAGTTGCAGCCCTTCCCATACCCGCCGCGCCTGTTCCTCCTCGGCGGCGCCGGTGGGCGGCAGCGGCAGCCGGCATTGGCCCACCGGCAGACCCTGCGCCCGCAGCATGGCTTTCACCGACATGGAGAACACCGAGGCGTCGGTGTTGGAGAAGGCGAACGATTCCTGCAGGCCGGCGTTGACGCGCCGCGCCTGCGCCGTGTCGCCCTGTTCGAAGGCGGCGATCATGCGCGCGAACTCCGGCCCGGTCCAGTGGGTGGAAGTGCCGACCACGCCCACCGCGCCCACCGCCAGCAAGGGCAGGGTCAGCGCGTCATCGCCGGAATAGAGCGAGAAATGTTCGCCGGCGGCGGCCACCAGCGCGGCGGCGGCGGCCGGATCGCCGGTGGCGTCTTTGAAGGCGACGATATTGTCCACCTCGCGGAACAGCCGCAGCAGCACCTCGGCGGCGATGCGGCGGCCGGTGCGGCCCGGCACGTCGTAGACCATCAGCGGCAGGCGGGTAGCCGCGGCCACCGCGCGGAAATGGGCTTCGATGCCGGCTTGCGGCGGGCGATTGTAATAGGGGCTGACCACAAAGACGCCGGCGGCGCCCAGGCCTGCGGCCTCACGCGTCAGCGCGATCGCGTGTTCGGTGTGGCTGCTGCCGGTGCCGGCCAGCACCGGAATGGTCACCGCCTCGCTGACCGCGCGCACCAGATCGCGCCGTTCCTCGTCGCTCAGCGTCGGCGCTTCGCCGGTGGTGGCCGCCACTACCAGACCGTCGCTGCCGTTGGCGGCCAGATGTTTGGCCAGTTGCTGCGCCGCGTCCAGATTCAGCCGGCCGGCCTCGTCGAAGGGCGTGACCATGGCGGTCAGCACCTTGCCCCAATGTTCTGTCATTTTGCTTCCTTTGTTCTTCTTGGCCGCCTGTCTGCGGCTAAGCGGATTCTACTCCTTCCCCCGGTTTCAGCCCAGGCAGGCGCTGAGCGCCGCTTCCAGCTCCGGGCGCAGGGCGGTGAAGTCCGCGGCGGGCCCCTGGCTCAGCAAGGCTTGGGAGATTGCGCCGTAGCACAGACAGTGGGCCATGCTCGCGGCGCCGTCCAGCCGCGGCGGCGGCTCGGCGGCGGCGGCCAGCGCCGCGCGCCAGATGTCCACGTATTGCCGGTAGTGGCGGCGGTAGGCGTCCAGCGGGGACACCCGGCGCTCCAGCTGGAACAAGGCGCTCCAGGCCGCCGGCTGGCGCTGCACCGCGTCCAGCTGCAGCGTCAGCAGCGCGGCGGCGATCTCGCGGCGGTCCGCGCCGCGGCGGGCGGCGGCTTCGCGACGCAACGCGTCGGCCAGCGTGTGAACGTGCTGATGGATGCACAGCGCGGCCAGGCCGTCCATATTGCACACGTATTGGTAGAAGGTGCCGACCGCCACGCCGGCGACGGCGGACACTTCGCGCACCGTGGTCTTGGCGTAGCCGCGTTCCAGCAAAACCTGAACAAAGGCCTGTTGCAGCGCGGTCAGGCTGGCGCGCGAGCGCGACTGGCGCGGACGCCGGCGCGTGGCCGGCGCGGCCTGTTCCGCTTGTTGCGCCGCGGTGGGGGAAACCCGAACATGTCGCATCGCCGCTTTCCTTATACTTTCGTCATGGCCGCTGCGCGGCGCGAGGAGACGGAACGATGATCTGGCAAACCCATGAAGTGAGCAACCAGTACGAAGAACTGGCGGATTACTCGCTGTACGACAGCGATCCGGCCTTGAACGAAGTCCTGCTGCGCGCCGACGCCGGCTGGGCCGAGGCCGGGTTGCGCGCCTACGGCGAGCGCCTGGGGCGGACGGACAGTTTCGAACTGGCCGAGCAAGCCAACCGCCACGCGCCGGAGCTGAGGGCCTTTGACCGTCGCGGCCGCCGTATCGATCAGGTGGACTCCCACCCGAGCTGGCACCAGCTGTTGGCGCTGTACCGCGAGCAAGGCCTGGTGAGCATGCCCTTCGACAGCGAACGGACGGGGCGCTGGAGCGCGACGATGGCCGGCCTCTATCTGCATGGCCAGGTGGAAGCCGGCAGCCTGTGCCCGGCGACGATGACCCAGGCCGCCATCCCCTTGCTGCGGCGCGAGCCGGCGCTGTGGGCGCAGCTGGGCGACAAGTTGTTCAGCTGCGTTCACGACAGCCGCGACCTGCCGCTGGAGCGCAAGGCGTCGGCCTGGATAGGCATGGGCATGACCGAGAAGCAGGGCGGCTCCGACCTGCGCGCCAACACCACGCGGGCGACGCCCTTGGGCGCCGGCGGCCGCGGCGGCGAATATCTGCTGCGCGGCCACAAATGGTTCTGGTCAGCGCCGATGTGCGACGCCCACCTGGTGCTGGCCAAAACCGCCGACGGCGCGTCTTGCTGCTTCTACGTGCCGCGCTGGCGGCCGGACGGCGAGCGCAACGCGGTGCGGATCCAGCGCCTGAAGGACAAGGTGGGCAACCGCAGCAACGCCGGCTGCGAGGTGGAGTTCCAGGACGCCTGGGGCGTGCTGATCGGCGAGGAGGGACGCGGCATTCCCACCATCATCGAAATGGCCGGCTACACCCGGCTCAACTGCGTGATCGGCAGCGCCGCGCTGCTGCGCCAGGGCACGGTGCAAGCCTTGGCCTACGCGCGGCGGCGCACGGCTTTCGGCAAGCGGCTGGCCGAGCAGCCCATCATGCGCGCGGTGCTGGCGGACCTGGCGCTGGAGAGCGAGGCGGCGTTGCAGTTGGCGGCGAGGCTGTCCGAAGCCTTCGAGCGCGACGACGCGCCGGCGCTGCGCGGCTGGAAGCGCATCGTCACGCCGGCCGCCAAGTTCTGGGTGTGCAAGCGCGCGGTGGCGCTGAGCGGCGAGGCGATGGAGGTGTTCGGCGGCAACGGCTACGTCGACGGGCCGATGGCGCGTCTGTATCGCGAAGCGCCGCTGAATTCTATCTGGGAGGGCGCCGGCAATGTGATGTGTCTGGACGTGCTGCGCGCGCTGCAGCGCGAGCCCGCCGCCTGGGAGGCCTTGCTGGCCGAGCTGGAGGACTGGGCCGGCGACGAGGCGGCGACGCGGCGCGCGTTGGCTCAGTTGCGGGCGTTGGCCGCCGAGCCGGAACCCTTGGAGTGGCAGGGGCGCCGGTTCGCGCAATTGCTGGTTTTGACGGCGCAGGCCTGCCTATTGCTGCGCCACGCGCCGGCGGCGCTGGCCCGGGGTTTCGTCGACACACGGCTGGACGATGGGCAATGGGGGCGCGTGGCCGGCGCGCTGGACGCGCGGCGGCTGGATGTTGAGGCCATTCTGCTGCGCGCCTTGCCCGTCTGAGCCGGGAGGCGTCAGAACGCGTCGCCCGGCACCCGCACCCAGCCTTCCATCAGCACCCGCGCGCTGCGGCTCATCACCGCCTTGGTCACGGTCCAGGCGCCGTCTTGCTGGCGCGCCTCGGCGCCGACGCGCAAGGTGCCGGACGGGTGGCCGAAACGCACCACCCGGCGCTTGCCGCCGCCGGCGGCCAGGTTGACCAGGGTGCCGGGAATGGCCGCGGCGGTGCCGATGGCCACCGCCGCGGTGCCCATCATCGCGTGGTGCAGCTTGCCCATGGACATCGCTCGCGCCAGCAGATCGATGTCGGCGGCGCGCACCGTCTTGCCGCTGGAGGCGGCGTAGTCGGCCGGCGGCGCGACGAAGGCGATCTTGGGCGTGTGCTGGCGGCTGGCGATGTCGCCCAGCGTCTTGATCAGGCCCATTTTCAGCGCGCCGTGCGCGCGGATGGCTTCGAAGCGCGCCAGCGCCGCCGGGTCTGAGTTGATCGTGTCCTGCAGCTCGGCGCCGCTATAGCCGATGTCGGCGGCGTTGACGAAGATGGTGGGAATGCCGGCGTTGATCAAGGTGGCCGGGAGCATGCCGACGCCGGGCACGTCCAGCGTGTCCACCAGTTGGCCGGTGGGGAACATCGCGCCGCCGTCGCCGTCGCCTTCGTCGGCCGGGTCCAGGAATTCCAGCGGCACTTCGGCGGCGGGGAAGGTGACGCCGTCCAGTTCGAAATCGCCGGTCTCCTGCACCTGACCGTTGACGATGGGCACGTGGGCGACGATGGTCTTGCCGATATTGGCCTGCCAGATGCGCACGCTGCAGACGCCGTCGGCGGGTAGGCGCGCCGGATCGATCAGGCCGCCGGCGATGGCGAAGGGCCCCACCGCCGCGGACAGATTGCCGCAATTGCCGCTCCAGTCGACGAAGGCCTGATCTATCGCCACCTGGCCGAACAGATAATCGACGTCGTGACCCGGCCGCTCGGACTTGGACACGATTACGGTCTTGCTGGTGCTGGAGGTGGCGCCGCCCATGCCGTCTATCTGTTTGCCGTAGGGGTCAGGGCTGCCGATCACGCGCAGCAGCAGCGCGTCGCGCGCCGCGCCCGGCCGGCGCGCGGCCTCCGGCAGGTCCTGCAGCCGGAAGAACACGCCTTTGCTGGTGCCGCCGCGCATATAGGTGGCGGGGATGCGGATCTGGGCTGGGTGGTTCATATGCTTGTTTTCCTGTGTTTGCCGCTGTGTTCATTTAGCCCGGGCGTTCAGGGCTTGCCATATCGTTTCAAGAACGGTGTCTCGATTTCGCAGAATATCGTGGTTCCAGAAGTGCATGATTCTGAAACCCTGCGCTTGCAGCCAAGCGTCGCGCGCGGCGTCGCTGCGGCTTTCATGATGTTGGCCGCCGTCCGCCTCTATGATCAGCCGCGCGCCGAAGTGGACGAAATCGACGATGTAGGGGCCGATTATTTGTTGGCGGCGGAATTTCTCGCCGTTCAGCCGGTGGGCGCGGAGTTGCTTCCAGAGCAGCTGTTCGGCATCGGTCATATTGCGGCGCAAGGATTTGGCGAAATCGAGCTGGCGCATCCCCCTCTCCCCAACCCCTCTCCCGCGGGGGGAGAGGGGCTTGCTGAGTCGTTGACGCTTGGCCTGCCTACCTTGAGTTTCCTTATTGGCAAACTCAAGTAATGAGATTGCCAGCCAATGTCAGGAATAAAACAAAATTTAATAGTCACCCCTCTCCCCTTGCGGGAGAGGGGCCGGGGGAGAGGGGTCAGCCTCTCGCCCCCTCCAAAAAGTCCTGCGCGAAGCGCTGCAACACGCCGCCGGCCTCGTAGATCGACACTTCTTCCGCGGTGTCCAGCCTACAGGTCACCGGCACTTGCGCGGTGTCGCCGTTCTTGCGGTGGATCAGCAGCGTCAGCTCGGCGCGCGGCTGGCGCAGGCCTGTCACGTCGTAGGTCTCGCTGCCGTCCAGCGCCAGCGTTTTGCGGTTGACGCCGGGCTGGAACTCCAGCGGCAGCACCCCCATGCCGATCAGATTGGTGCGGTGGATGCGCTCGAAGCCTTCGGCGACGATGGCCTCGACGCCGGCCAGGCGCACGCCCTTGGCCGCCCAGTCGCGCGAACTGCCCTGGCCGTAGTCGGCGCCGGCGACGATGATCAGCGGCTGCTTGCGCTGCATATAGGTTTCGATCGCCTCCCACATCCGCATCGTCTTGCCTTCCGGCTCCACGCGCGCCAGCGAGCCCTGGCGCACCGAGCCGTCCGCGTTCAACACCATTTCATTGAACAGCTTGGGATTGGCGAAGGTGGCGCGCTGCGCGGTCAGGTGGTCGCCGCGGTGGGTGGCGTAGGAGTTGAAGTCTTCTTCCGGCAGGCCCATCTTCGCCAGGTATTCGCCGGCCGCCGAGTCCAGCAGGATGGCGTTGGACGGCGACAAGTGGTCGGTGGTGATGTTGTCCGGCAGCAGGGCCAGCGGGCGCATGCCGCGCAGGGTGCGCTCGCCGGCCAGCGCGCCTTCCCAATACGGCGGGCGGCGGATATAGGTGGATTGCGGCCGCCAGGCGTACAGCGGGCTGGCCTTGGCGGCGGCGTCTTGCCGGACGGCGAACATCGGCTCGTAGACCTGGCGGAAGTGTTCGGGCTTGACCGCCCGGCGCAGCACCGCGTCGATCTCCGCGTCGTCCGGCCAGATGTCCTTGAGCCGGATCTCCTTGCCGTCGGCGACGCCGAGCACGTCTTTTTCGATGTCGAAGCGCATGGTGCCGGCGATGGCGTAGGCGATCACCAGCGGCGGCGAGGCCAGGAAGGCCTGCTTGGCGTAGGGGTGGATGCGGCCGTCGAAGTTGCGGTTGCCGGACAGCACCGCCGTCGCGTACAGGTCGCGCTCCACGATCTCCTGCTGGATCTTGGGTTCCAGCGCGCCGGACATGCCGTTGCAGGTGGTGCAGGCGAAGGCGACGATGCCGAAGCCCAGTTGCTCCAGCTCGGACAGCAGGCCGGCTTCCTTCAGATAAAGCTCGACCGCCTTGGAGCCCGGCGCCAGCGAGGACTTCACCCACGGCTTGCGAACCAGACCCAGCCGGTTGGCGTTGCGCGCCAGCAGGCCGGCGGCTATCACATTGCGCGGGTTGGAGGTGTTGGTGCAGCTGGTGATGGCGGCGATGATCACCGCGCCGTCCGGCATCAGGCCCTGGGCCTCCTCTGCGCGCGCCTGCGCCAGGTTCACGGCGATGCCGCGTTCGGCCAGCGCCGACACCGGCAGCCGCTTGTGCGGATTGGACGGGCCGGCCAGGTTGCGGCACACGCTGGACAGGTCGAAACGCAGCACCCGCTCGTAGACGGCGTTTTGCAGCGTGTCGGCCCACAGGCCGGCGGTCTTGGCGTAGGTCTCCACCAGCCGGACCTGCTCGTCGCTGCGGCCGGTCAGCTTCAGGTAGGCGATGGTCTGTTCGTCGATGAAGAACAGCGCCGCGGTGGCGCCATACTCCGGCGCCATATTGGAGATGGTGGCGCGGTCGCCCAGGGTCAGCGCCGCCGCGCCCGCGCCGTAGAATTCCAGATACGCGCCGACCACCTTCTGCTGGCGCAGGAATTCGGTCAGCGCCAGCACCACGTCGGTGGCGGTGATGCCGGGGCCGGGCTGGCCGGACAGCTCCACGCCGACGATGTCCGGCAGCCGCATCCACGATGCGCGGCCCAGCATCACGTTTTCCGCCTCCAGGCCGCCGACGCCGACGGCGATCACGCCCAGCGCGTCCACATGCGGGGTGTGGCTGTCGGTGCCGACGCAGGTGTCCGGGTAGGCGACGCCGTGCTCGGCGTGGATCACCGGCGACATCTTTTCCAGATTGATCTGATGCATGATGCCGTTGCCGGCCGGGATCACGTCGACGTTGTCGAAGGCGCGTTTGGTCCATTCGATGAAATGGAAGCGGTCCTCGTTGCGCCGGTCCTCGATCGCGCGGTTCTTTTCGAAAGCCTGCGGGTCAAAGCCGCCGCACTCCACCGCCAGCGAGTGGTCGACGATCAGCTGCACCGGCACCACCGGGTTGACTTGGGCTGGGTCGCCGCCCTGGTCGGCGATGGCGTCGCGCAGGCCGGCCAGGTCCACCAGCGCGGTCTGGCCCAGGATGTCGTGGCAGACCACGCGCGCCGGGAACCAGGGGAAGTCGCGCTCGCGCTTGCGATGGGCGATCTGCTCCAGGCATTCGCCCAGCAGCGCCGGCTCGCAGCGGCGCACCAGGTTTTCGGCGTGGACGCGGCCGGTGTAGGGCAGTTGCTCCCAGGCGCCGGGGCGGATGGCGTCGATGGCGGCGCGGGCGTCGAAGTAGTCGAGCCCGGTGCCGGGCAGGGGAATGCGGTAAGCGGAATTCATCATGTCATGGCCAATTTGAAAATCAGGGGCGGGGGCCGCGGCGGCCCCCGGTCCGGTCAGCGCTGTTCCAGCGGCACGAAGACCTGGTCTTCCGGGCCGATGTAGTTGGCGCTGGGGCGGATGATCTTGCCGTCCTGGCGTTGTTCTATCACGTGAGCGCTCCAGCCGCTGGTGCGGGCGATCACGAACAGCGGGGTGAACATGGCGGTGGGCACGCCCATCATGTGGTAGCTGACCGCGGAAAACCAGTCCAGATTGGGGAACATCTTCTTGATGTCCCACATCACGGTTTCCAGCCGCTCGGCGATGTCGAACATTTTGCCGTTGCCGGCGGACTTGGACAGTTCGCGCGCCACGTCCTTGATCACCTTGTTGCGCGGGTCGGAAATGGTGTAGACCGGGTGGCCGAAGCCGATCACCACTTCCTTGCGTTCCACGCGCTCGCGGATGTCGGCTTCGGCTTCGGCCGGGCTTGCGTAGCGTTGCTGGATGTCGAAGGCCACTTCGTTGGCGCCGCCGTGCTTGGGGCCGCGCAGCGCGCCGATGGCGCCGGCGATGGCGCTGTGCATGTCCGAGCCGGTGCCGGCGATGACGCGGGCGGTGAAGGTGGAGGCGTTGAACTCATGCTCGGCGTACAGATTGAGCGAGGTGTGCATCGCGCGCACCCATTCCTGCGACGGCTTCTCGCCGTGCAGCAGGTGCAGGAAGTGGCCGCCTATGCTGTCGTCGTCGGTTTCCACCTCGATGCGCTTGCCGTTGTGGCTGAAATGGTGCCAGTACAGCAGCATCGAACCCAGGCTGGCCATCAGCCGGTCGGCGATGTCGCGCGCGCCGGCCTGATTGTGGTCGTCCTTCTCCGGCAAGGCGCAGCCCAGCGCGGACACGCCGCTGCGCATAACGTCCATAGGGTGGGCGCTGGCCGGCAGCGCCTCCAGCACCGCCTTCACCGCCGCCGGCAGGCCACGCAGCGACTTGAGCTTTTTCTTGTAGCCGACCAGCTCGGCCTTGTTCGGCAGCTTGCCGTGCACCAGCAGATAGGCCACTTCTTCGAACTCGCAGCGGCCGGCGAGGTCGAGGATGTCGTAGCCGCGGTAGTGCAGGTCGTTGCCGCTGCGGCCTACGGTGCACAGCGCGGTGTTGCCGGCGGCGACGCCGGACAGGGCTACGGACTTCTTGGGTTTGATGCCAACAACGGTTTCGCTCATGGTTTTCTCCTGATCGCAGACCTGCGGAATGATTATTTTTCGTAGAAAACGGCCAGCCAGACGCTGTCCCGCTCCGGCGCGGTCCAGGCCACCCGGTGGCGGCGGTGCGCGGCGATGGCTACGCAATCGCCCGGATTCAGCCTGAGGCGCTGCGGCGGGTCCTGGCATTCCAGTTCGGCCGCGCCGGACAGCAGCAGCACCCATTCTTCTTCATCCTGTTCATACCAGAAGCCGTCCGGCGAAGAATGGCCGCGCGACACGATGCGTTCGACGCGGAAGCCTTTCTCGCCGCTGAACAAGGTCTGCAGCAACTCTTCCGGCAGCTGCGCCGGGATGTCGCCGAACAGATTATTCGGCACCGCCGCCCTCCTGGCGGAACAAGGCGTCCAGTTTTTGTTCGTAGGCGTGGTAGTCCAGATGCTCGTACAGTTCGGCGCGCGTCTGCATGGCGTCCAGCACCGCCTGCTGGCCGCCGTCGCGGCGGATCGCGCCGTAGACGCCGAGAGCGGCCTGGCTCATCGCGCGGAAGGCGGACAAGGGATAGAGCACCAGGCCGACGCCGTGTTCGCCCAGCTCGCGGGTGTTGAACAGCGGCGTGGCGCCGAATTCGGTGATATTGGCCAGCACCGGCACCTTCACCGCCTCGGCGAAGCGGCGGTACATCGCCAGCTCCGTCATCGCTTCCGGAAAGATCATGTCGGCGCCGGCTTCTACGCAGGCGACGGCGCGCTCGATGGCGGCGTCCAGCCCCTCGACCGCCAGCGCGTCGGTGCGCGCCATGATCACGAAGCCGTCGTCGCGGCGCGCGTCCACCGCCGCCTTGACGCGGTCCACCATCTCCTCCTGGCTGACGATGGCCTTGTTGGGGCGGTGGCCGCAGCGCTTCTGCTGCACCTGGTCTTCGATGTGGACCGCGGCGGCACCAGCCTTTTCCAGGCTGCGCACCGCGCGGGCGATGTTGAAGGCGCCGCCCCAGCCGGTGTCGATGTCCACCAAGAGCGGCAGCTCGGTGACGTCGGTGATGCGGCGCACGTCGATCAACACGTCTTCCAGCGTGGTGATGCCCAGGTCCGGAATGCCACAGGAGCAGGCGGCCACGCCGCCGCCGGACAAATACAGCGCCTTGAAGCCGGAGTGCTCGGCCAGCCGGGCGGCGTAGGCGTTGACCGCGCCCACCACTTGCAGGGGATGTTCGTTTGCAACCGCTTGGCGGAAGCGTTGGCCGGGAGTGCTCATCGCGTTGGATTCCTTTATTGCTGAGACGCGGCAAAGCCATGGCCGGGGAGGGCGGCCGCCGGAATCGCGCAAGCGGTTCCGGGAACTATTCGGCTTTGACTGTTATCTCTATGTCATTCAAGCAAGTGCTTGGTAGGAGTGTAAGGGCTGGTTTGCGCGCTGGCAATACGGTTAAAACAAATGTTCAAGTTTTGTTCGAGGTCTGTTATGTTTCGCTGCTGAATCGCGTGGGGGAACTCATCGCAAGCGCGGTGGTCTAGTCACAGTCCACAATAAACGACCACAAACACGACCAGTGGGCAAATCAGGGAGCATAACAACGACATGAGTGATCGGGATCTCGATCAACAGTTGGTGGAGCGTGCCCAGCGAGGTGAAAAAAGAGCTTTCGATCTGCTTGTTGCCAAGTATCAGCGACGTCTCGCCAGGTTGTTGTCGCGGTTCATCCGCGACGGCGCTGACATCGAGGATGTGACGCAAGAGGCGTTTGTCAAAGCGTATCGTGCCTTGCCGTCGTTTCGTGGCGAGAGTGCGTTTTACACATGGCTGTACAGAATCGGCATCAATACTGCCAAGAATTTCCTTAGCGCCTCCGGACGTCGTCCGGTGGTCAACAGCGAGATAGAGGACGAGGACGGCGAGAGCTTCGACATGGCGTCGCAGCTTCCCGACCTGAACACGCCCGAAACCGAGCTGATGAACAAGGAGATTCTGGCAACGGTCAATGCCGCCGTGGAGGCTTTGCCGGAGGAACTAAGAACCGCAATTTCGCTCAGGGAAATGGACGGTCTATCCTACGATGAAATCGCCAAGGTGATGGATTGCCCGATAGGCACCGTGCGCTCAAGGATTTTCCGGGCGCGCGAGGCGATTGCTGCCGAGCTCAGGCCTTTGCTGGATACGGCCAAGAACAGAAGGTGGTAGGTATGAAAGAAACGATATCCGCGATGATGGATGGCGAACTGGACGACTCTGACATAGCCAGAGCCATCGCTTCCATTTCATCTGACAAGCAACTGGATGCCGCCTGGGGCGAGTATCACTTGATTGGCGACGCGATGCGCGCCAACCGCATGGTTGCGCTCAATGTGCGAGAGCAGGTCGCCAGCCGGCTGGCGGACGAGCCCACGGTGCTTGCGCCGCGGCGCTGGCTGCGTCCGGCTCGCGCCCGCACCGCCGGCGCGGTGGCGCTGGCCGCCAGCGTCAGCTTCGCGGCGGTGGTGGGCTGGCAACAGCTTGCGCATCGCGGCGAGCCGGCCTCGCTGGTGGCGGACAAGGGCGTGCCAGTGCAGGTGGCTCAGCCGGCGCAAGCCAGCCAGCCCGAGCGCGACGACCCCTATCTGCTGGCCCATCAGGAAGTGACCTCCGAACAAGGCAATATGAAAGTATCCTACGGAAACGGAGCTCGCCGTTAAATGCGTGTAATTCCTCTGATCAGCTTGATGGTTGTGGCGGCGGCGCCTGCCGCCCATGCAGAGGATGACTGGCAGCTGCTGCGAAACGTGGCGGCTGCCGGACGCCAGCAGGCGCTGAACGGCACCTATCTGCACCAGATGAACGGCACGCTGGAAACCTTCCACATCGTCAGGGAAGGCCAAGGCGACGCCATGCGGGAGAAGCGGACGTCCCTGGACGGGCCTTCCCGCGAAATTGTCCGCAAAGGCAATGAGCTAGCCTGTTTCGCGCCGGACAAAAAAGCCTTGAACGCGGCCAAGATCAGCGCGATGCGTCTGTTTCCTGCCTTGTTGCCGGAAGACATGAGCGAGATCAATCAGTCGTATTCGCTCAAGCACGTCGGCAGCGACCGGGTGGCGCAGCGCGATTGCAATCTGCTGGAGCTGCGGCCCAAGGACCGGCAGCGCTACAGCCTGCGCATGTGCGTGGAGCCGCTGACCTCGCTGCCTTTGAAAATGGTGACCCTGTCGCCCAAGGGCGAGGCGGTGGAGCAGTTCACCTTCACCGACATCGACCTGACCGGCCCCAAGGATAAGCGCGCCTATCGGCCCAAGTTCGCGCAGAAATTCCTGCTGCGCTCGGGCGGCGCGACGATGCCGCCGGCCGGCGCGCAGGTGGACAACGACGTGTCCGGTCTGCCCAACGGCTTCCATCTGCTGCGCTCGGTGCAGCGCAGCCTGCCGGGCCAGGCGGGCAAGTCGGTGCGCCACATGGTGTATTCGGACGGCCTGGTGATGCTGTCGCTGTTCGTCGAGACGCAGCCGGAAGGCGCGCGTCTGGAGCGCAGCAGCAATCTGCACGGCGCCATCAATATGGCCACCGGTCCGCAGGGCAGCTACCAGCTGACCGCGGTGGGCGACATGCCCGAGCCGGCGATGATGGGGCTGTTGAAAGGGTTGAAAGTCAGCCTTAAGCCATGATGGCCATTCCCGCCGACGTTTCTGCAAGCCCATCCGGAGGTTTGGCCTCCGGCGGCGAGCTTGCGCGAAGCGGGCCGGGCGGGGTTCGAGCCGGCGCCTTGTCGCCGGCTCGTCCGTTTTTCCTGGCGGCGAAGCGGCTGGGCGCCTGGCGCGCGGCCGCTTCGCCGCCGCAATCCCTCAGCCGGCTCCCGCCGGCGCGTCTCAACCACAACATATCAAGATGGAGCGCTCATGCCGGTTAAAAAACTGATTGTTTCCGCCATGCTGGCGGCCTCTATTATGGCGGGCTCGGCGCCCGCTGCAATGGCCGCGGAACTGCCGGACTTCAGCCAGATCGTCTCTAACGAGGGCAAGGCCGTCGTCAACATCAGCACCAAGTCCACGGTGCGCGAGGTCAGCAATGATCTGCCCGAGGGCATGAGCGGCGACCCCTTCTTTGAATTCTTCCGCCGTTTCGCGCCGCCGCGCGCCCAGGAGCGGCAGGAATCGTCGCTGGGTTCCGGCTTCATTATTTCCGCCGACGGCTATATATTGACCAACGCCCACGTGGTGGCCCGCGCCGACGAGATCACCGTCAAGCTGACGGACAAGCGCGAGTACAAGGCCAAGGTGATAGGCTCCGACGCCCGCACGGACGTGGCGCTGTTGAAGATCGAAGCCGACAAGCTGCCGGTGGTGCGCCGCGGCGACGCCAATGCCTTGAAAGTGGGCGAAGGGGTGTTGGCCATCGGCTCGCCGTTCGGCTTCGAGAACACCGCCACGTCCGGCATCGTCTCCGGCAAGAACCGCATGCTGCCGGATGAAACCTTCGTGCCCTTCATTCAGACCGACGCCGCGATCAATCCCGGCAACTCCGGCGGACCGCTGTTCAACGCCCGGGGCGAAGTGGTGGGCGTCAATTCCCAGATCTTCAGCCGTTCCGGCGGTTTCATGGGCATTTCCTTCGCCATTCCCATCGACGTGGCGATGGACGTGGTGGCTCAGCTGAAGGCCAAGGGCCATGTCAGCCGCGGCAAGATCGGCGTGGTGATCCAGGAGTTGAGCCAGGATCTGGCCGCCTCCTTCGGCCTGGCCAAGCCGGCCGGCGCGCTGATCAACGCGGTGGAGCCGAACGGTCCGGCGGCCAAGGCCGGCGTCAAGCCCGGCGACATCATCCAGCAGGTGGACGGCAAGCCGGTGGAATCCGGCTCCGATCTGCAGCGGCTGATCGGCAGCATTCCGCCCGGCAAGCCGGTGACCTTGGGCCTGTGGCGCGGCCGCGCGGCCATCTCGGTCAAGGTGGTGCCGGTGGAGCAGCAGGATCAGGACCCGCGCTTGGCGCAGCGCGAATACCGCGGCTCGCAGCAGGAGCGGCCGTCCGAGCAGAGCTTTTCGCAGATCGGCCTGCGGCTGCAGGTATTGAACCCGGCCCAGTTGCAGCGCGCCGGCATCAAGTACGGCCTGCTGGTGCGCGGCGCCAATAATGTGGCGATGCGCGCCGGCATTCAGCCGGGCGACGTGATCGTCGGCATCGGCAGCGAGCCGCTGGCCAATGTCGAGCAGCTGAAGTCCGCCTTGTCCGCGGCCAAGAAGGGCTCGTCGATCGCGCTGCAAGTGCTGCGCCAGGGGATCACCCAGTTCATCCCGCTGCCGGTGGGCGACGGCAAGTGAAGCTGACGCTGTATTTCCGCGAGTACTGCAGCCTGTGCCATCAGATGCTGGCCGAGCTGCAGCCCTGGCGCGAGCGCTACGGCTTCGAGTTGGACGTCGTCGACGTCGACGCCGACCCGGAGCTGGAGCGCCGCTTCAACGAGCTGGTGCCGGTTCTGATGGAGGATGAGACCGAAATCTGCCATTGGCGTCTGGATCAAGCCGCATTGGCTGCACATTTGGGCGAAATCGGCTAAAATCCGCGCCAGTGTGAGTTTATGTCGGGGGCGCCTGGGTGCCCCCGCTTGCTGGATGGGCTGTCAACAGCCTGAGAGGTCGCAATCCTGATGATGAGCCGCTTTCATCAGGCCCGCGGCTTCCGTCAGCAGTTCCGGGCACGCTAGCGTGCCCTTATCTTTTGCTGGATATCATGAAAAACATTCGAAATTTCTCGATCATTGCCCATATCGACCATGGCAAATCGACCCTGGCCGACCGCTTCATCCAATTCTGTGGCGGCCTGGAAATGCGCGAAATGAGCGCCCAGGTGCTGGACTCGATGGACATCGAGAAAGAGCGCGGCATCACCATCAAGGCGCAGACCGCGGCCCTGAGCTACAAGGCGCGCGACGGCCAGATCTATCACCTGAACCTGATCGATACCCCGGGGCACGTGGACTTCTCCTATGAAGTGTCGCGCTCGCTGTCCGCCTGCGAAGGCGCGCTGCTGGTGGTGGACGCCTCGCAAGGCGTGGAAGCGCAGACCGTGGCCAACTGCTACACCGCCATCGAGCTGGGCGTGGAAGTGGTGCCGGTGCTGAACAAGATCGACCTGCCGGCCGCCGAGCCGGAACGCGTCAGCCAGGAAATCGAAGACATCATCGGCATCGAGGCCGTTGAGGCGGTGCGCGCTTCGGCCAAGTCCGGCATCGGCATCGAAGACATCCTGGAAGAAGTGGTCAACAAGATTCCGCCGCCGAAGGGCGATGCGGACGGCCCTCTGAAGGCTTTGATCGTAGACTCCTGGTTCGACAACTACGTCGGCGTGGTGATGCTGGTGCGCGTGATCGACGGTTCGCTGAAACCCAAGGACAAGATCAAGTTCATGGCCACCGGCGCCGAGCATCTGTGCGAGCAGGTGGGCGTGTTCACGCCCAAATCCGTCCAGCGTCCGAGTCTGAACGCGGGCGAGGTGGGCTTCGTCATCGCCGGCATCAAGGAATTGAAATCGGCCAAGGTTGGCGACACCATCACCCTGGTGTCCAAGCCCGCCACCGAGGCGCTGCCGGGCTTCAAGGATGTGCAGTCCCAGGTATTCGCCGGCCTGTACCCGGTGGAAAGCCATGATTACGAGTCGCTGCGTGACGCGCTGGAAAAACTGCAGCTGAACGACGCTTCGCTGAAGTACGAGCCGGAAGTGTCCCAGGCGCTGGGCTTCGGCTTCCGCTGCGGCTTCCTCGGCCTCTTGCATCTGGAGATCGTGCAGGAGCGCCTGGAGCGCGAGTTCGACATGGACCTGATCACCACCGCGCCCACGGTGAACTACGAGGTGGTGATGAAGGACGGCACGGTGGAAGTGGTGTCCAACCCGTCGCGGATGCCGGAAGCCGGCAAGTACGACGAGTTGCGCGAACCCATCATCACCTCCACCATCCTGGTGCCGCAAGACTATGTCGGCGCGGTGATGACGCTGTGCAATCAGAAGCGCGGCGTGCAGCGCAATATGCAGTACATGGGCCGTCAGGTGATGCTGACCTACGATCTGCCGATGAACGAAGTGGTGATGGACTTCTTCGACAAGCTGAAGTCCACCAGCCGCGGCTACGCCTCGCTGGATTACGAGTTCAAGGAATTCCAGAGCGCAGATCTGGTCAAGCTGGATGTGCTGGTCAACGGCGAGAAGGTCGACGCGCTGTCGCTGATCGTGCACCGCGCCTCCAGCATCTACCGCGGCCGCGAACTGGTGTCCAAGATGCGCGAGCTGATTCCGCGTCAGATGTTCGACATCGCGGTGCAGGCGGCCATCGGCGGCCACATCATCGCGCGCGAGACGGTCAAGGCTTTGCGCAAGAACGTGTTGGCCAAGTGCTACGGCGGCGACATCACCCGCAAGAAAAAGCTGCTGGAGAAGCAGAAGGCGGGCAAGAAGCGCATGAAGCAGGTGGGCAATGTGGAAATTCCGCAGGAAGCATTCCTGGCAATTCTTCAAGTAGGGGACAAATAAGTGGGCGGAAATCTGTTCTGGGTGTTTGTCGTGGCGGTGGCGATCGGCGGCATGCTGATCGCTTTTGGCGGCAAGAAGCAGGAGGGCGCCAAGGATTGGCCGCAGGCGGTGCAGTGGGGCTACCTGGCGGTGCTGATCGGCGGCTTCGGCCTGCTGTCCAACTATATGAGCTTCACCGCGGTGATGCTGGTCTTCGTGCTGATCACCGGCGCGGTATGGCTGGCGGACAAGCTGGTGCTGGCCAAGCGCCGCGTCGCCGAGACCCAGGCCGGCCATTTCGTCGATTATTCCCGCGGCTTCTTCCCGGTGATCCTGGTGGTGTTCCTGCTGCGCTCCTTCATCGCCGAGCCGTTCCAGATCCCCAGCAGCTCGATGCGTCCGGGCCTGGTGGTCGGCGACTTCATCCTGGTGAACAAATTCACCTACGGCCTGCGCGTGCCGGTGCTGAACACCGTGTTCGCGCCGGTGGACAAGGTGGAGCGCGGCGACGTGGTGGTGTTCAACTTCCCGCCCAACCCCAAGGTCAACTACATCAAGCGCGCCATCGGCCTGCCGGGCGACGTGGTCGAGTACCGCGACAAGCGCCTGACCGTCAACGGCAAGCCGCTGCCGGACGCCGACGACGGCAGCTACGAATACCTGGAGCAGGGCTTGATGATGGTCAACGCCAAGCGCTACAAGGAAACCATGGGTCAGCGCACTTACTCGGTGCTGAACAACGAAGGTTCGGCTACGGTGACCTTGAGCCAGGTGCAGGACTTCCCGTTCCGCGACAACTGCCGCTATGATGACAATGGTTTCGTCTGCAAGGTGCCGGCCGGCCATTACTTCATGTTGGGCGACAACCGCGACAACAGCTTGGACGGCCGCTACTGGGGCTTCGTCGACGACAAGCTGGTGGTGGGCAAGGCCTTCATGATCTGGATGAACTTTGGCGACCTGTCGCGCATCGGCAAAACCATTCACTGATAAACGCAAGATCGCAAGCTCGGAGCGCATTATGCATTTCAGCCGTCAGAAGGGTCTGTCGCTGTTTTCCGTGTTGTTGGTGATGATCGTGCTGGGCGCGGTCCTGGTGCTGGGCATGAAGGTGATGCCGGTGTACTCGGAGTACGCCGAGGTGCGCCAGGCGATCACCGCCTTGTCCGTCCAGAGCAATGTCGGCGAGTCTTCCGTTCGCCGGGATTTCGACCAGCGGGCCGGCGTGGCCGGCATCGCCTCGATCAAGGGCGAAAACCTGGTGGTGGTGGCCGGCGGCAACTTCGTGTACATCCGCGCCGCCTACCAGCGCGAGGTGCCCTTGTTTTCCAATATCAGCCTGCTGTTCAAATTCGATACCCAAGCGGGCAAGCCCCCGCAATAAGCCAAGTGACACCAACCGACAATAGATTCCGGCGCCTGAGTCAGGCGCTGGATTACGCATTTCAGAAGCCGGAACTGCTGCGTCAAGCCTTGACGCACCGCAGCTACGGCGCCGGCAACAACGAGCGTTTCGAATTCGTCGGCGACAGCATCCTCAATTACACCGTCGCCCGCATGTTGTTCGATCAATTCCCCAAGCTGACCGAGGGCGAGCTGTCGCGGCTGCGCGCCAATCTGGTCAACCAGAACACCCTGGCCGAGATCGCCCATGAGTTGAAGCTGGGCGATTACCTCTACCTGGGCGAGGGCGAGCTGAAAAGCGGCGGCTTCAACCGTCCGTCGATTCTGGCCGACGCGCTGGAAGCCACTTTCGCCGCGGTCAGCTTCGACTCCGATTTTCTGCGCGCCGAGCAGGTGGTGCGCCGGCTTTACGCCGAGCGTGTGTCGTCCATCGACACCTCCCGCCAGGCCAAGGACGCCAAGACCCGCTTGCAGGAAGCGCTGCAGGCGCGCAAGCTGGCCTTGCCCAAATACCGGATACTGTCGCAAAGCGGCGAAGCCCATGAGCAATGGTTCCGCGTGGAGTGCGACCTGGGCGAGCTGGCGATAGGCTCCACCGGCGAAGGCGGCAGCCGCCGCGCCGCCGAACAGCAGGCCGCCGAAGCGGCGCTGGACCTGCTGGAACAAAAACTCGCTGCGAGCAAGAAACGTATATGACTGACATCCAATACCACTGCGGCTTCGTCGCCATCGTCGGCCGTCCCAACGTGGGCAAATCCACGTTGATGAACCATCTGATCGGCCAGAAGATCAGCATCACCTCGAAGAAGGCGCAGACCACGCGCCACCGCGTCACCGGCATCCATACCGAGAACAACGCCCAGTTCGTCTTCGTCGACACCCCGGGTTTCCAGACCTTTCACAAGGGCGCGCTCAACGAAACCCTGAACAAGAGCGTCAAGGACTCGCTGGGCAACGTCGATTGCGTGCTGTTCGTGCTGGAGGCGATGCGCTTCACCGGCGCCGACCGCGAAGTGATGGTGCTGCTGCCCAAGCGCACCCCGGTGATCCTGGTGGTGAACAAGCTGGACAAGGCCAAGGACCGCGACGCGCTGCAGGCCTTCATCGCCGAGGTGCAGGCGGAATTCGCCTTCGCCGGCGTCGAAGTGGTCAGCGCCAAGCACGGCCAGCGTCTGAGCGAGCTGCTGGAGCAGGTGCGCCCGCATCTGCCGGAATCCATGCCGCTGTATCCGGAAGACATGGTCACCGACAAGAGCGAACGCTTCCTGGCCGCCGAGATCGTGCGCGAGAAGCTGTTCCGCTACCTGGGCGAAGAGCTGCCCTATGAAATGAACGTGGAAGTGGAAATGTTCGAGATGGACGGCGAGCTGCGCCGCATCCATATCGGCGTGCTGGTGGACAAGGAAAACCAGAAGCCCATCGTCATCGGCCGCGGCGGCGAGAAACTGAAGAAGATCTCCACCGAGGCGCGGATGGACATGGAAAAGCTGTTCGACGGCAAGGTTTTCCTGCAGGTCTGGGTCAAGGTCAAATCCGGCTGGGCCGACGACGTCCGCTTCCTGCGGGAATTCGGCCTGGACTGAAGCCCCCATGCACTATCATTTGGCGCCGTCCTGTTGGACGGTGATTTTTTCTCTGCAGCAAGGGCAGGAGATGCCCGGCAGCCGCGAGCTGCTGGAGCGCATCGCCAGGCTGGCGGCCTGCCAGGCCGGCTTCCTCGGCCTGGAGCGCGGCGAGCCGGGGCGGGAGACCGTGTCCTACTGGGACAGCGTCGAGGCCATCGCCGCCTGGCGTCAGTGCGCCGAGCGCCTGATCGCCCAACGCTACGGGCCGGAAGCCTGGTATCGGGTGTTCGCCTTCAACGTCAGCGCCGCAGCCGTCTGCCCGCGGCCGGCGGCCGGGGGCGCCGGATGAGTCAGCCGGGCAGGGTGGACCGCCAGCCGGCCTATGTGCTGCACGCGCAGCCCTACCGGGAAACCAGCTTGCTGGTGGAGGTGCTCAGCCGCGATCACGGCCGTTTCTCGGTGGTGGCGCGCGGCGCGCGCCGGCCGCGCGCCGATCTGCGCGGCCTGCTGCTGCCTTTCCAGCCGCTGACCCTGTCCTGGTTCGGCAAGGGCGAGCTGCGCACCCTGCACAGCGCGGACTGGGACGGCGGCGTGCCGCAGTTGTCCGGCCTGCCGCTGATCTGCGGCTTCTATCTGAACGAGCTGATGATGAAGCTGACCGCGCGCGACGACCCCGAGCCGCGCGCCTTCGCCGTTTACGACGCCGCGGTGCGCGGCCTGGCTCGCCAGGGCGGCCTGGCGGCGGTGCTGCGCCGCTACGAGCTGCGGCTGATCCAGGTGCTGGGCTACGCGCCCAGTCTGCTGCGCGACGGCGACGGCGCGGAAGTGGACGCCGGCGCCGATTATTGGTGCCAGGGCAACGCCGCGCCGGAGCGCGACGCCGGCCAGAGCCTGGAGCGCGGGCTGCGCCTCAGCGGCGCCAGCCTGTTGGCGATAGAGGCCGACGACTACGCGACGGCGGCCACCCGGCTTGAAGCGCGGGCGCTGATGCGAGTATGGTTGACCGCTTTATTGGGCGAGGAGCCGCTGGCTTCGCGCGAACTGTTACAGGCCGTCAATTCCCTGTCGGATTGAGGCCAAGCTATCGGGAGTGAATATGATTCTGTTGGGCGTAAACATCGATCACGTCGCCACCTTGCGTCAGGCGCGCGGCACCCGTTATCCCAGCCCGGTGGAGGCCGCGTTGGTGGCGGAAACCGCCGGCGCCGACCTGATCACTCTGCATCTGCGCGAGGATCGCCGCCACATCCAGGACGCCGACGTGGTGGCGATGCGCCAGGTGGTCAAGACCCGGGTCAATCTGGAAATGGCGATGACCGATGAAATGCTGGCCAATGCGCTGGCGGTGAAGCCGGAAGACGTGTGCCTGGTGCCGGAAAAGCGCGAGGAAGTCACCACCGAGGGCGGCCTGGACGCCATCGGCCACTTCGCCGACGTCAGCCGCTACACCTGCAGCTTGCGGGACGCAGGCATCCGCGTTTCCATCTTCATCGACCCGGACCGCGAGCAGATTCAGCGCGCCTGGGACGCCGGCGCGCGCGTGGTGGAGTTGCACACCGGCGCTTACGCCGACGCCCATGACGCCGCGGCGCGCGACGCCGAGCTGGCGCGCATCCGCGACGCAGCCGCCTTCGCCGCCGAGCTGGGCATGGTGGTCAACGCCGGCCACGGCCTGAATTACCACAATGTGCAGCCGATCGCCGCGATTCCGCAGATCGCCGAACTGAACATCGGCCACGCCATCGTCGCCCAGGCGCTGTTCGTCGGCTTCGCCGAGGCGGTGAGGGAGATGAAGGCGCTGATGGTGGCCGCGCGCGGCTAAACGCGGTGCCCACCGTCGTCACCCACGCCCTGGCCGGCGCGACGCTGGCCGGCCTGTGCGCGCCGCGGCCGCTGAGCGTGCCCGGCATGGCCGGCTGGCTGCTGCTGTGCGGCGCGGCGGCGATGTTGCCGGACCTGGACGTGATCACCTTCAAACTGGGCATTCCCTACGCCAGCCCCTGGGGGCATCGCGGCATTTCCCATTCGCTGACGCTGGCCTTGGTCGCCGGCGGCCTGCTGGCCGTGTTCGGGCGGCGCTGGTGGCGGCGGCTGGGCCTGGGGCCCATGCGCGCCTTCGCGGTGCTCAGCCTGGCGGTGGCGTCCCACGCGCTGCTGGACATGTGGACCGACGCCACCCATGGCCCGGCGCTGGCGATGCCCTGGCACCCAGGGCGTTTCTTGTTCGACTGGCGGCCGATAGAGGGCTCGCCGCTGACGCCTGGCCGCTGGCTGGGGGCCAAGGGGGGCCGGGTAGTGAGTTCGGAGCTGCTTTACGTCTGGCTGCCCTGCCTGCTGCTGTGGCTGACCCGCGCGGCGTGGCTGCGCGGACGCGGGGAGGGTGGGCGATGATTTACGGCATAGGTACCGATCTGGTGGAAATCGAACGCATGCGCGCGATGTTCCAGCGCTGGGGTTTCAAGCTGGGCCGGCGCATGCTGGCGCCGGCCGAGCGGCAGGCCTTCGTCGACAGCGCCGATCCGGCGCGCTTCCTGGCCAAGCGCTTCGCGGTCAAGGAAGCGCTGGCCAAGGCGCTGGGCACCGGCGTGCGCGAGCCGGTGTTGTTGACGGCGATCTGGGTCGAGCATGACGAATGGGGCAAGCCCTTGTTGGCGCTAAGCCCCGAATTGGAACAATTTTTAAGCCAGCGCGGCGTGGGCGCGCGTCATCTGTCCATCAGCGACGAGCGCGGTTACGCGCTGGCTTTTGTGGTGCTGGAGCGCTCCGCGCCCGGCTAGAGAGAAAGTAGACCGATGCAGCAGACTCAACAGAGCGCGGCCTTGCCGCGCGGGCCGGTGATGGCGGGCGTGGCCGGCCTGCGGCTGACGGACGAAGAGAAGCGGCGCTTGTCGCATCCGCTGGTGGGCGGGGTGATCCTGTTCCGCCGCAATTTCCAGGACATCGAGCAGCTGAAGGCGCTGAGCGCGGAAATCCGCGCGCTGCGCAGCCCGCATCTGCTGATCGCGGTGGACCACGAGGGCGGCCGGGTGCAGCGTTTCCTCGACGGCTTCACCCGTCTGCCGCCGATGCAGGTCTTGGGCAAGATGTGGGAGCAAGACCGCGCGGCGGCGCTGGAGCAGGCGGAGAACGTAGGCTATGTGCTGGCGGCCGAGCTGTCCGCCTGCGGCGTCGACCTGTCCTTCACCCCGGTGCTGGACCTGGACTGGGGGCGTTGCGCGGTGATCGGCAACCGCAGCTTCCACCGCGATCCGGCCATCGTGGCCGATCTGGCCGAAGCGCTGCAGCGCGGCCTGGCGCGCGGCGGCATGTCCACCTGCGGCAAGCATTTCCCGGGTCATGGCTTTGTCGAGGGCGACAGCCATCATCTGATGCCTGAGGACGGCCGCAGCTTGGCCGAGCTGGAGGCGGACGATTTAATCCCCTTCGGCCGTCTGGCGGCGGCGGGCATGGGCTCGGTGATGCCGGCGCATGTGCTGTACCCGGCGGTGGACGCGCAGCCGGCCGGCTTCTCGCGGGTCTGGCTGCAGCAGGTGTTGCGCGGCCGGCTGGGTTTTGACGGGGTGATTTTCTCCGACGCGCTGGACATGGAGGGCGCGGCCGGCGCCGGCAGCTTCGTGCAGCGCGCCGATGCGGCCTTGGCCGCCGGTTGCGATATGGTGCTGGTCTGCAACGATCCGCGGCAGACTGATCTGATCCTGGCCAATCTGCGGCCGCCGGCGCAGCCGGATCTGGCGCGGCGGCTGGAGCGCATGGCCGGCAGGGCGGCGGATTGGGCGGCGGAACTGGCCGGCCCGGCCTTCGCCTCGGCGCGCGCCCAGGTGGAGCGTCTGAACATGCCGGCGGACGCGATGCGCGGGCCGGATGTGGGCGAGGCTAATTAGCGCCGCTGGCCATCATTGGCGGAAACACGGCCCGAGCGCATGGACGCCCGGGCCGTTGTCGTTTAGGGAAGCGTTTGCTTAAACAAACTGCACCGGCACGTAGAAGTCGCGCCCAGGGCGGCTGACCAGTACTTGCGGCTGGCCCTGGATCACCGCGCGGAAGGCGCGCGGCAGCCGGCGCCAGTCCATGAACTTCATCTTGATGCTGTCGTATTGCGCTTGAGTGTGTTCCATGGTGTTCTCCCGAAGGTTCAGTCCACTTTGTGGATGACGTTGGTGACGACGCCCCAGATATGGAAGGCGGCGTCTTCCGGCACCGGAATCGGCTGGAATTCCGGGTTTTCCGGCAGCAGGCGGATGCCGCCGGCGGTCTTCTCCAGCCGCTTCACCGTCAGCTCGCCATTGAGCGCGGCCACGACGACCTTGCCGTTGCGCGCTTCCGCCGCGCGGTCCACCACCAGCAGGTCGCCGTCGTGGATGCCGGCGCCCAGCATGGATTCGCCCTTGACCGTGACCAGGAAGGTGCTGCCCGGGCGCGGCGCCAGCCGGGCGTTGAGGTCCACGTCGTCTTCCTTGAGATCGTCCGCCGCCACCGGCGAGCCGGCCGGCACGCTGTTGGCGAACAGCGGCAGCGACAGTTCGCTGAGGTGGCGCGCCAGCGTGCGCACGTCGTCGGCCTGGGCGTTGTGGGCGGTGCGCCAGCTGCGGTAATCGTGCAGCCAGTCTTCCAGCACCGGCTTCAGAGGTTCCGGCACGCGGATGGCGACGGTCTTGTCGCCGCCGTAGCTGGACTTGCGGCCGGCGCCGCTGCGTTTGCCTCCGTGGCTCATGGCTAATCCTATGTAATGCAAGCAGATTTGATTGTGTACATTATCAAACTCCAGGGCAAGTTTTTTTTGCGCGCGGCGGCGGCGGACGCAAAAAAGCCCGCTGGCGCGGGCGGGCTTCGGCGGGCGGGGCGGAGCGTCAGAGCTGGTAGAAGCAGCGGGCGCAAACCGCGCGGTAGCGGGCGTTGCCGCCGATTTCCACCTGCGGGCCTTCCTTGACGCGGCGGCCGTCGGCGTCGATGCGGATGTGCATGGTGGCTTTTTTGCCACATTCGCAAATGGTCTTGATCTCTTCGATTTCGTCGGCCAGCGCCAGCAGCATGCCGGAGCCGACGAAGGGCTCGCCGCGGAAGTCGGTGCGCAGGCCGAAGCAGATCACCGGAATGTTGCGGGTGTGGGCCAGCTCATGCAGCTGATGCACTTGCTCCGGCGTCATGAACTGGGCTTCGTCGATCAGGATGCAGGCGGTCTGGCCGAAGTCCTCGGCCAGGAAGTTCATTTCCGGCGAGAAGGTGCGGGCCTCGCGCTGCAGATTGAGCCGCGAGGTGATCTTGCCGAAGCCGTAGCGGTCGTCCATCGCGCTGGTGAACAGCGCCACGGTCTTGCCCATGGATTCGTAGTTGTTGGCGATTTGCAGCAACTGGGTGCTCTTGCCGCTGTTCATCGCGGCGTAGCGGAAAAAGAGTTTTGCCATCGAAGGGGCCTAGGTGGGCTTGGGGCGTGTTAAAGATCGCCGCCGGTTTCCAGCACATAGCTGGCGCCGGCGTTTTGAGCCAGGTGCTGGGCGAGGTAGGGCAGCACTTCGCGCAGCGTCTGCGGCAGGGTCCACGGCGCGTTGAGAATGAACATGCCGCTGCCGTGCATGCCGAAGCCGTCGCTGGACGGCTTTTGCACGTGCAGTTCGGCGCGCAACCAGTTCTTGGCGCCCAGCTTCTTCATTTCCTTGGGCAGTTCCTTCATTTCCGCGCGCTGCAGGCAGGGATACCAGACGGCGTAGACGCCGGTGGCGAAGCGCTTCAGGCTTTCCTTCAGCGCGGTGATCACGTGCTGGTAGTCGCGCTTGTCCTCGTAGGGCGGGTCGATCAGCACCAGCGCGCGGCGCGGCGGCGGCGGCAGAATCGCCTTGATCGCCTCGAAGCCGTTGGCCTGCTGGATCTGCACGCGGCGGCCGGCGTCGGCGAAGGTGTCGGCCAGCAGTTGGTGGTCGGTGGGGTGCAGCTCGAACAGGCGCAGCTTGTCGCTGGCCGGCATCACTTCCGCCGCGCACCACGGCGAGCCGGGGTAGAGCTTGAGTTCGCCGTCGGCGTTCAGCGTGCGCACCACCTCGACGTAGTTGGCGACGGCTTCCGGCAGGTCGTCGCGTCGCCACAGCCGGGCGATGCCGGACTCGAACTCGGCGTTCTTGGTGGCGTAGCCTTCCACCAGCGAGTAGGCGCCGGCGCCGGCGTGGGTGTCGATATACCAGTAGGGCTTGGCTTTCTGGCCCAGGTAGTTCAGGAGTTCGATCTGGATCAGGTGCTTGAGCACGTCGGCGTGGTTGCCGGCGTGGAAGGCGTGGCGGTAACTGAGCATGGCTGCGGGGTATGGCGTTCGTCAGCCGCGAATTGTACCGGATTCGGCGTGGCCGCGCAGCGCGTCCTCCAGCGCGGCGCGCCAGCCCAGCTGTTCGACCAGTTGCATGAAGTCGTCCGCCGGCGGCGCTTGCAGCAGCAGCGGCAGGCCGCTGTCCGGGTGGCTCAGCCGCATCGCGACGCAGGCCAGCAGCAGGCGCCGGCTGCCGAAGTGTTCGGCGAACATGCGATTGTGGCGGCCCTTGCCGTGAGTGGCGTCGCCGATGATGGGGTGGGCGATGTGCTTCAAATGGCGACGCAGCTGGTGGCGGCGGCCGGTGTGCGGGGTCAGCTCCAGCAGGCTGTAGCGGCTGCTGGGGTAGCGCTCGACTTCGATAGGCAGCTCGACGCGCGCCAGCGTGCGGTAATCGGTGACGGCGGCCTGCGGCGCGGTGTCCACGGTTTCGCCTATCCATTCCAGGTCGTCCGGGCGCCGGCTCAGCGGGTAGTCGATATGGCCGGCGTCGTCGGTGTGGCCGCGGACCACGGCGACATAGCGCTTGTCCACCTGTTGGCGTTCGAACTGCCAGCTCATTTCCCGGCACATGTCCTTGTCCAGCGCGAACAGCAGCGCGCCGGAGGTGCCCTTGTCCAGCCGGTGCACCGGGTAGACCCGCTGGCCGATCTGGTCGCGCAGCAGCTGCACGGCGAAGTGGGTTTCATTGCGGTCCAGCGCGGTGCGGTGCACCAGCAGGCCAGAGGGCTTGTGGATGGCGATCAGCCGGTCGTCGCGGTAGAGAATGGGCAGCATGGGACGGGTGGAAACGGGTGGGGAAGGCCGGCATTGTAGGCGCTGCCGGCCGGCTTTGAAAGGCGGGCGATGCCGCTGTGCTGTAGTTTTATGTCTTACGCTTCCATTACGCGAAAACAACATTGGTTTTACATGCCATCGGCGTTTTTGCGCGCGGTCCCGGGTTTTGCCGGCTTTCGTTGCGACATGATATTTCAAAGTAGAGAGGAAGTTGTTTACAGGCCATGGGTGCGTCATTACAATTCGCCGCGCTCAAACAAGAATGACAGGGCGGCGTCTGTGCCGATTGCGATCCCGTTTGCCATGGGATGGCGGCAGGACCGCTTCCGCGCAACCTGGCGTGTAGTTGCGACGCTACATGACGAAGGGTTGGCGGGCGCTTTGCTTCGCTGCACGGCACGGGAACCACAGGGGGTGATCGGCGTGCGGGTTGACCAACAAACTCCATAGAGTCATAGAGATGAAAATCCAGCTGAAACGAATGAGCTTTGCCGTAGCGGCCGCGGTGCTGTCCACCTCCGCTTTCGCCAAAGAGTTCTCGCCCGCCGTGGTCTACGACATGGCCGGCAAGTTTGACAAGAGCTTCAACGAGTCCGCGTACAACGGCGCCGAGCGTTTCAAGAAGGAATTCAAGATCAATTACCGCGACGGTCAGATCGCGTCCGAAGCCCAGAAAGAGCAGCTGCTGCGCAATATGGCGCGTCGCGACGCCGACATCGTGGTGGCGATCGGCTTCTCCTTCACCCAGGCTGTGGAGACCGTGGCCAAGGAATTCCCCAAGGTCAAGTTCACTCTGATCGACGCGGTGGCAAAAGGTTCCAACGTTCAAAGCATCGTGTTCAAGGAACAGGAAGGCGCCTTCCTGACCGGCGTGGCCGCGGCGATGGCTTCCAAGAGCGGCAAGGTGGGCTTTGTCGGCGGCATGGACGTGCCGCTGATCCGCGCCTTCGGCTGTGGCTATGTGCAGGGCGTCAAGTTCACCAATAAGAACGCCAGCGTGATCCAGAACATGACCGGCACCACCCCGCAGGCCTTCAACGACCCGGCGCGCGGCACTGAGCTGGCCAAGAGCCAGTTCGACCGCGGCGTGGACGTGGTGTTCGCCGCCGCCGGCGGCACCGGCCTGGGCGTGCTGCAAGCCGCCAAGGCCGCCGGCAAGTACTCCATCGGCGTGGACAGTAACCAGAACCACCTGTACCCGGGCTCGGTGCTGACCTCCATGGTCAAGCGCGTGGACGTGGCGGTGTTCAACACCTTCAAGGACGCCAAGAACGGTTCCTGGAAGCCGGAAGTGAAGATTCTGGGCTTGAAAGAGGCCGGCGTGGATTGGGCGCTGGACGCCAACAACCGCAAAGTGATCACTCCGGCGATGGAGAAGAAGATCAACGCCGCCAAGGCCGACATCATCGGCGGCAAGATCAAGGTGGTGGATTACCGCTCCAACAACAGCTGCCCGGTGCAATAAGCTGAGCTGAGTTTTCCCTGATCCGTTTCGGGGACGCAGGCACGATGAGCTTCATCGTGCCTGTTTGTTCATGCCGCAGCGGAATCAGATTGACCCTAACCAGGGAATATGAATAAGCATGACCGAGTTTGCCATTGAGCTGGCGGGCATCAACAAGAGTTTTGGTGCCGTCAAAGCCAACCGCGACGTCTCGATGAAAATCGCCAAGGGCACCGTCCATGGCGTCATCGGCGAAAACGGGGCCGGTAAATCCACGTTGATGAGCATTCTGTACGGCTATTACCAGGCCGACAGCGGCGCCATCCGGGTGAACGGCAAGGAAGCGCCGATCCGCAACAGCCAGGAAGCCATCGAGCTGGGAATCGGCATGGTGCATCAGCATTTCATGCTGGTGGACACCTTTACCGTGCTGGAAAACATCGTGCTGGGCGCCGAAGGCGGCCTGGTGCTGAAAAAAGGGCTGGACGAGGCCCGCGAGCATCTGAAAGAGCTCAACCGCAATTACTCGCTGGAGGTGGATCCGGACGCGCTGGTGGGCGATCTGGGCGTGGGCCTGCAGCAAAGGGTGGAAATCCTCAAGGCGCTGTACCGCGGCGCCGACGTGCTGATCCTGGACGAGCCCACCGCGGTGCTGACGCCGCAGGAAGCCGACCACCTGTTCCACATCCTGCGTTCGCTGAAGGCGCAGGGCAAGACGGTGATCCTGATCACCCACAAGCTGCGCGAGGTGATGGACATCACCGACGGCGTCAGCGTGATGCGCGCCGGCACCGTGGTGGCCAATGTCGCCACCTGCGACGTGGACAAGGAAAAGCTGGCCGACCTGATGGTGGGCCGCAAGGTCAGCCTGAAAGTGGACAAGGCCGAGCGCGAGCCGGGCGCGGCGGTGCTCAGCGTCAAGAATCTGTGCCTGACCGACGCGCGCGCGGTCAAGCTGCTGGACCAGCTGAACTTCGAAGTGCGCGCCGGCGAGATCGTCGGCATCGCCGGCGTGTCCGGCAACGGCCAGTCCGAGCTGTTGGAAGTGCTGGCCGGCATGCTGGAGCCCAGCGCCGGCGAGATGGTCTACAAGGGCGAGGACCTGCTGCGCCGCCGTTGCGGTGCCCAGCCGCGCGCCGCGCTCTACCGCAAGCTGGGCATCGCCCACGTGCCGGAGGACCGTTCGCGCGAGGGCCTGGTCAAGGCCTTCTCCAGCTATGAAAACGCCATCCTCGGCTATCACGGCGAAACCGGTCTGGGCCGCGGCCCGTGGTATTCGCGCAAGCGCTTGCTGGCGCGCACCCGCGACTTCATCCAGCAATTCGACATCCGTCCGGGCAATCCGCTGCTGCGCGTGGGCCTGCTCTCCGGCGGCAATCAGCAGAAAGTGGTGCTGGCGCGGGAAATCCACGCCAACCCGGACCTGCTGTTGATCGGCCAGCCGACGCGCGGCGTCGACATCGGCGCGATCGAATTCATTCACAAACGGCTGGTGGAATTGCGCGACGAAGGCAAGGCCATTTTGCTGGTCTCGGTTGAACTAGAAGAAATCCTGGCGCTGGCCGACCGCATCCTGGTCATGGCCGGCGGGCAGATCACCGGCGAAGTGGCGGCCAAGGACGCCGACACCATTTCGCTGGGCCTGCTGATGGGGGGGCACAAGCATTGAAATTCGGACAACCTTCCACCTTGCCGCGCTGGGCGCAGCTGACGGTGCTGCCGGCGCTTAATCTGCTGGCGGCTTTGCTGGTGACCGGCCTGGTCACCTGGCTGATAGGCGAAGACCCTTGGGAATGCCTGAAGCTGCTGATCAACGGCGCCTTCGGCTACGGCGAGGGCATAGGCTACACGCTGTTCTACACCACCGGCTTCATCTTCACCGGCCTGGCGGTGGCCACCGCCTTCCACGCCGGTCTGTTCAATATCGGCGGCGAAGGCCAGACCTATCTGGCCGGCCTGGGCGTCACCCTGGTGGTGCTGGGCTTCGACCACAGCCTGCCGCCGGCGGTGCTGGTGCCGCTGGCCATCCTGGCGGCGATGGGCTTCGGCGCGGCCTGGGCCTTCGTGCCGGGCTGGCTGCAGGCCAAGCGGGGCAGCCACATCGTGGTGACCACCATCATGTTCAACTTCATCGCTTATTCCTTGATGTTGTACCTGATCAGCCATCACCTGATCGAAGCCGGCTCGCAGAACCCGACCACGCGCGAATTCGGCCAGGCGGCCTGGATTCCCGCCATCCATGAACTGGCGGCGCGCTTTGGCGTGGAGATTCCCACCTCGCCGCTGAACCTGACCTTCGTGATGTCCTTGCTGGCCGCCGCGCTGTTCTACCTGGTGGTGTGGCATAGCCGCTGGGGCTTCGAGCTGCGCACCGTGGGCACCAGCGAGCCGGCCGCGCGCTACGCCGGCATGAGCGTCAGCCGCGTCATCATCATCGCCATGTGCGTGTCCGGCGCGCTGTCCGGCCTGGCCGCGGTCAACGAGCTGATGGGCTCCGCCCACCGCATGAACGTGATGTTCACCAACGGCGTCGGTTTCGTCGGCATCGCCGTGGCGCTGATGGGCCGCAACCACCCGGTGGGCATCATCCTGTCCGCGCTGCTGTTTGGCGCGCTGACCCAGGGCGGCTCCGATCTGTCCTTCGAGAAGCCGATGATCACCCGCGAGATGATCATCTTCATCCAGGGCCTGATCATCCTGTTCTGCGGCGCGCTGGAAAACCTGTTCGAGCCGTTCATCGCCGGCCTGTTCAAGCGCAAGGACGACAAATAATGGAAATCTTCTTCAGTCTGCTCGATTCCACGCTGCGCGTGGCCACGCCGCTGATCCTGGCCGCGATGGCCGGCATGTTCTCCGAGCGCTCCGGCGTGGTGGACATCAGCCTGGAAGGCAAGATGCTGGTGGCGGCCTTCGCCGCCGCCGCGGGGGCCTTCGCCACCCAGAACCCGTGGATAGGCATGGCCTGCGGCATCGCCGCCTCGGTGGCGATGGCGATGATCCACGCCTTCGTGTCGGTCACCTACAACGGCAACCAGCTGATTTCCGGCATGGCGCTCAACACCGTCGCCTCCGGCATCACCCCGGTGCTGGGCCTGGCCTGGTTCCAGCAGGGCGGCAACACCCCGCAGCTGCCGGACGAGGGCCGCTTCCACGAGATCGCGCTGCCGTTCGCCAACGAGCTGCGCGACGTGCCGCTGCTGGGCCAGCTGTACAGCAAGCTGCTGTCCGGCCACAGCATCCTGGTGTATCTGACCTTGTTCCTGATCGTGCCGCTGGTGGCCTGGGTGCTGTACAAGAGCCGCTTCGGCCTGCGTCTGCGCGCGGTGGGCGAGAACCCGCACGCGGCGGACACCGCCGGCATCTCGGTGGCCAAGGTGCGTTACACCGCCTTGTTCTGGGGCGGCGTGCTGTGCGGCATCGCCGGCACCTATCTGTCGGTGTACCAGACCGGCAGCTTCATCAAGGAAATGACCGCGGGCAAGGGCTTCCTGGCGCTGGCCGCGCTGATCTTCGGCAAGTGGAAGCCGCTGCCGGCGGTGCTGGGCTGCCTGGTGTTCGCTTTCGCCGACGCGATCCAGATCCGCCTGGAAGGCGTGGCGCTGCCGGGCATAGGCCAGATCCCGTCGCAAGCCATCGCGGTGATTCCCTATGTGCTGACCGTGCTGCTGCTGGCGGGCTTCGTCGGCCGCGCGGTGGCGCCCAAGGCGATAGGCATTCCCTTCGTCAAGAGCCGTTAACCGGCTTTTGAGCCAGGCCAGAAACCGCCAGCGGGCTTTGCCCCTGGCGGTTTTTTGTTTTATATCGCATACGGGAACCTTGCCGTCGTTTGTTATTCATAGTGATTCCTAATCTCAACTGTAATTGCGTACTCCGTCAGTTGTTCAGAAAATTTGAATCTTTTGCGCTAATAATTTCGCTATGACGGCAATGGGCGCGCTTTTATGATTAACGGGCATGACAAGGTTTAATTTGCCGCTCATTTGTAATAAGGAATTCGATGCAACGCTACAGCCCGACACAGATTGCCCTGCATTGGCTGATCGCGCTGTTGATCATTGCCGCCCTGATCATGGGCTGGTACTTCAACAGCATGCAGATCACCTCGCCGGCCAGTTTCAAACTGAAAGCCTCCTTGATCGCCTGGCACAAATGGGTGGGCATCAGCGTGCTGGCGCTGGCCGTGCTGCGCCTGATCTGGCGCGCGCGCCGCGGCGCGCCGGCGCCGCTGCCCGGGCAGCCGGCCTGGCAGCTCAAGGCCGCCGGCCTGATCCACTTGCTGCTATACGCGCTGATGCTGGCCATGCCGCTGGTGGGCTGGCTGATGAGCTCCGCCAAAGGCTATCCGGTGGTGTGGTTCAACCTGGTGCAGCTGCCAGACCTGGTGGAGAAAAACGAAGCGCTGGGCCATGTGTTGGGCTGGACCCACGCGCTGATGGCTTACGCCATCGTCGCCATCGTCGGCCTGCACGCGCTGGCGGCGCTGAAACATCACTTTATCGATCGCGACGCCACGTTGGCGCGGATGCTGCCGTCCTGTCGCAAAGGAGATCCTCAAGCATGAAATTTCTGACTTCCCTCGCCCTGAGCGCCGCCGCGGCGCTGGCAATGGCGCCGGTTCAGGCCGCGCAAACGCTGAACGCGGCCAAGAGCACGCTGGGCTTTACCTTCAAGCAAATGAACGTGCCGACCGAAGGCCGCTTCAAGAGCTTCGCCGCCAACGTCAGCTTCGACGCGGCCAAGCCGGAAGCCGCCAAGGCGGTGTTCACCGTGGACTTGGGCAGCGTGGACGTGGGCAGCGCCGACGGCAACACCACGGTGCGAGGCGCGTCCTTCTTCAATATCGCCAGCCTGCCCAAGGCCACCTTCACCTCCAAATCGGTGAAGGCATTGGGCGGCGGCAAGTTCGAAACCCGCGGCACGCTGAGCCTGAAGGGCGTCAGCCGCGAGGTGGTGTCCACCTTCACCGCCGCCAGCGCGGGGAATGAAACCACGCTGCAAGGCAGCTTCCCGCTGCAGCGTCTGCAGTTCAAGGTGGGCGACGGCGCTTGGGACGACACCGAGGCGATCGCCGACCTGGTGACCGTCAAATACAAATTCGTTCTGACCGGCAAGTGACCTTGCCTTTCTTTACCCTGGAGAAAACCGACGTGACGACCAAAATGAAAACTCTGTTTGCCGCCGTGATGACGCTGGGCGTGCTGGGCAGCGCGCAAGCCGCCCCGGTCACTTACGAAGTGGACAGCTCGCACACCCATGCAGGCTATTCCTTGAGCCACCTGGGCTTTTCCACGCTGAGCGGCCGCTTCAACGACACCAAGGGCACCGTGGTGCTGGACCAGGCCAAGAAAACCGGCTCGGTGGACATCGTGATCAAGACCGCCAGCCACGACAGCGGCTGGGCGGCGCGCGACAAGCACATCGCCAGCCCGGACTTCCTGGACGTTGAAAAATATCCGACCATCACGTTCAAGTCCGACAAATTCACTTTCAACGGCGACAAGCTGGCGGCGGTGGACGGCCAACTGAGCCTGCACGGCGTGACCAAGCCGGTGACGCTGACCGTGACCAACTTCAAGTGCGTGGATGCCCACCCGATGGCCAAGAAGCCGTGGTGCGGCGCGGACGCCACCGCCACCATCAAGCGCAGCGAATTCGGCGTCGGCGCCTACGCGCCGGCGGTGGGCGACGATCTGCAACTGAACATCACCATCGAAGCCGGCAAGAAGTAAGCGCATCCTTGCCCGGCATGAAAAAACCCGAGTCGAAGGACTCGGGTTTTTCATGGACGCAGGCGGCGAAGCCTGTCAGGTCAGGCCCAGCACGATGGGGGCCAGCCAGTCGGACAGCCACATCACCAGCAAGGGGCTGATCACGGTCATGCCGCCGAACACCGTCCAGGGCAGGCGCGCCTCCGGCTGGCGGCGCATCACGAACCACAGCGCGCGGTAACAGGCGTAGCTGACCACCATGATCAGCGGCGGAGCCATCAGGTAGGACAGCAGCGGCCGCCAGTCCAGCAGCCGCGAAAAGGCGACGATGCCGAGGTGCAGGCTGAGCTGGCTGGCCATCAGCGCCGCCAGCTGCGGCTGGCGTTCGGGGAAGGCCAGGCCCAGCCGGCTGACCTTCAAGCTGCTGGCGGACCACAGCACGGCCGCAATGCCCAGCCAGGCGTAGGCGTAACAGAAGGGCAGCAGCACCGGCGACAGCGCGGTGAGGAAAGGGTCAGCGCGGAAGATCAGCGCCAGGATGAAGAACGACGCCGCGAAGCATAGCTGGGCGATGCCGTCGCGGCTGGCGATCAGCCGCCACAGAATGTGCAGGTAGAACAGCGCGACCAAGGCGAGCAGGAACCAACCGGTGGGCGTCGCCGTCATTGAGCCTCCAGTACGCGAACCAGGACGGCGGACACCTGTTCGCCAATCTGGGCCAGGTAATGGGTGTGCATGTCGAAGGTGAAGCGTTGCGGATCGTCCGACGCCAGCGCCAGCAGGCCGAAGGCCTGGCCCTTGCCGTCGCGCAGCGCCAGCTGGGCGAAGGACTGCAGCACCGGCGCGGCGGGGAACCAGGCCAGCACGTCGTCGTTGACGTAGGGCCCGCAATAGGGGGCGGACAGATTGCGCGCCAGCGCGGCCACCTCGCTGCGGGCGTCGTAGGCCGGGCCGGCGGACTCCGCCGCCGGGTGCCACAGCCGCAGCGCCACGCGCTTCAGTTTGAAATGTTCGGCGAAGCAGGCCGGCAGCGCGGTCAACACGTCTTGCAGATCAAGGCAGGCCTGCAGCGTCAGCGCCAGTTGATGGGCGCTGGCGATGATGCGGTCGTTGGCTTCGCTGTGGCGGATCAACTGCTGCAAACGCGACTCCAGCTGGCGGTTGCGGTCCTTCAGGTCCAGCATTTGGCGTTCCGCCAAGGAGACCACCACGCGGTCCTGCGGCGCGCCGCCCGGCTTCAGGCCGAGGCGCTCGGCGTGATGGGCGAGAAAGTCCGGGTGTTGGTCCAAAAACGCCAGCACATCATCTGTCTGCATGATTTATAGCCCCCTATACGGCTGTGTTGTTGTTGCGAGCCCGCTGCCGTCTTGCGCCGACGGCGGGCCGTTAAATCTCGATTTCGCCCTGGAACACGGTGACGGCGGGGCCGGTCATGGTGACCGCGGCGTCGTCGGCCGGCCACTCCACCGTCAATTCGCCGCCGCGGGTATGCACCCGCACGCGCCGGTCCAGCAGGCCGCGGCGAATGCCGGCCACCACCGCCGCGCAGGCGCCGGTGCCGCAGGCCAGCGTTTCGCCGGCGCCGCGCTCGAACACGCGCAGGCGGATTTCATCGCGCGCCAGGATCTGCATGAAGCCGGCGTTGACGCGTTCCGGAAAGCGCGGATGGTTTTCGATGGCCGCGCCGACGCGCGTCACCGGGGCCAGGGCTACATCTGCGACTACCTGCACCGCGTGGGGGTTCCCCATCGACACCACGCTGACCGACAAGGTCGCATCCTCGACTTGCAAATCATGGCATACCGCCTCGCGCTCGGCCTGGAACGGAATCTCGTCCGGGGCGAAGCGCGGCCGGCCCATGTCCACCCGCGCCTGGCCGTCGCCCAGGTATTCCGGCACGATCACGCCCTTGGCGGTTTCCACCCGGATCCGCGATTTGGCGGTCAGGCCGCGGTCGGACACGAATTTGGCGAAACAGCGCGCGCCGTTGCCGCATTGCTCCACCTCGCCGCCGTCGTTATTGAAGATGCGGTAGCGGAAATCGTTGTCCGGAGAATGCGGGGGCTCCACCAGCAACAACTGATCGAAGCCGATGCCGAAATGGCGATCGCCCAGCTGACGGATGCGCTCCGCGCTCAAGGGGATGGTTTGACTCACGCCGTCGACAACCATGAAGTCGTTGCCGAGGCCGTGCATTTTGGTGAAGTGCAATTTCATTGGCGCGCCAGATCCTGCGTAAACAATCGGCCCGCAGCCGGGCCGGCGGTCGGGCGGCGGGCTGCGCGCGCCGAAGCGCGGACGGGGCCCCGCCGCCAATAAGGCAGGTTAGCACAGTGGCGTAGATAGAGGTACAGGCGCGCGCTCAGGCGCTGGCCAGCGGCTTGCCGGGCGCGGCCGCGGCGCCGGCGTAGGCTTGCAGGGCCGCGCTGGACGCGGCTGTTTGCGGCATGGCCTCGTCGCCGGTCTGGACGGAGGCGGCTTGCGCGTCGGCGGCGGCGGACTGGCCGACATCGTCGATCAGCGAGCCGGACGAAGACGTCGGCGCCTCTTGTCCGGTGGCCAGCTTGAGCGTGTCCTCGGCGGCGTCGCCGGGCTGGCTGAGCTTGAGCTGCATTTGCATCAGCAGCAGCCGCACCAGCGCGGCCATATCCAGGCGCGGGCGGCTGGCTTGAGCGGGTTCCGGCGTCGGCTCCGGGGCGGCCGGCGCAAGCTCGGGGTCGAAGGCGGCGGCGTCCGCGGCGCGGGGCGCTGGGGAATAAGAGGGCGGGTTTATCGGCGTGGAATGGATTTTCATCTCGGCTTAAAAAAGAATGAGCCGGACCCGGCGTCAGCCGCGGTCCGGCGGGGAAGGGGCGTTCAGCCCGC
The DNA here is from genome assembly GCF_016937655.1 of Chromobacterium alkanivorans. Taxonomy (GTDB): domain Bacteria; phylum Pseudomonadota; class Gammaproteobacteria; order Burkholderiales; family Chromobacteriaceae; genus Chromobacterium; species Chromobacterium alkanivorans. Next base: position 153,954 of record NZ_JAFHKL010000011.1, read on the forward strand.
GGAGGCTTGCGCCTGGCCTGCGTCGCCGTTATTGGCCTGGTAAGCGGCCAGCGCCGCCTGAACCTGCGCGCCGCCATGGTGATGGTGGCGATGGTGGGGTGGCTGGCTTTGCGCCGCCGTCTGCAAGCTTTGCTGCAATTGCTGGTAATCCTGTTGCGCCTGGCTGAGATTGCCGCTGCTCAGATCCTGGCCCAGAGTGTTGAACAGCGAGTTGGGCGAGGAGGCCGAAGCGGCGCCGGTCAGCGCGCTCAAGGCGTCGCTCGCGCTGCTATCGCCGGAGCCGCCGAAACTGCTGGCTTGCAACTGACTGAGCATCTGCTGGAACAGCACGGCCAAGTTGTCGCTGGCGCTGGTCTGGCTAGAGGCGGCGCCGCTGTCGCCTACGCTGCCGTCGGTCCGCATGGCGTTGACCAGGCTGGCGAAATCCTGCCCGCCGCCGTTGGACGCGCTGGAATCGCTTGCCGTGTTGCCGGACGCCGCGGTCTGCAGGCTGGCGAGCGCCTGCTGCGCGCCGCCCAGATCGCCTTGCCGCACGTCGTCGATCATGGTCTGGAAATCCTGGCGGCGTTGTTGATGAACCGCCCGCCGTTGTTGCCAGGCGTTGCCGCCGGCGTCGATGCTGCTGGTATTGCTGACTGACATGGATGTTCTCCCGCAAAGTCATGATGGAGTTGTCGGTCGTGAGCCTCACGGAGCAGCTCGACTTCCATTGTCGGTCCGGTTCCGGCGCTTTGCCGGCGCGGGCGGCAATCCATGCCGCCGCAGCGGAGGGAATTGCCGTCTGGCGGCGAATTTGGCCTGTTTTCGCGTCAGAACAAGGACTTGACCCGCTGTTAGATGCAAAGGGCGTGCCAGCAAGGCGGGGAGATTCTGTTAATTTCCGTGAGACATCCTGTCGTGTTCGGATGGTCTTGTTATAAACAAGTCAGCCCTCTGAATCGCCGGGATGTTCTCATGCGTTTTGCCATTACCTTGTCCGATCGTTTCAAGCCGGTGCTGGACGTGTTCCTTCACGCCGGCTGGCAGCCGGTGAAGCTGTTCTGCACCCCGGTGGACCACCGCATGCATCACCACAAGGAATCGCTGGCGGCGGCGGAGCGCTTGGGCGTGCCGGTGCAGCTGTCGCGGATGCGCGAACGCGATTTGCTGGAGCTGGCGGAGCAGGATTGTGAAGTCTTGCTGGTGGCCAGCTACAACTGGCGGGTGCCGGACTGGGAGCCCTATCTGAATTACGCGGTCAACTTCCATCCGTCGCCGCTGCCCGTCGGCCGCGGACCTTACCCCATGGTGAGGGCGATCCTGGACGGCCATCGGCAATGGGGCTGCAGCTGTCATCAACTGAGCCGGGAAATGGACGCCGGCGATGTGCTGGCGCAGGAGCAGTTTGCGCTGCGCCCGGACGAAACCCATGAATCGCTGGACGCGAAGCTGCAACTGGCGCTGTACCGGCTGGCCGGGCGAGTGGCCGGCGACTTCGCCTCCTTGTGGGATCAGGCCCAGCCGCAAGGCGAGAACAGCAGCTATTGGCCGCTGTGGCGGGATGAAGAGCGGATGCTGGACTTCAGCCTGCCGGTGGAGGACCTCATGCGCCGAGTGCGCGCCTTCGGCGATTTCGAATGCCTGGCCGCGGTCAACGGCGTCACCGTGCACGTGCACCGCGCGCAAGCCTGGCGCGAGAGCCACGCCTATCCGCCGGGCTCCTTGATCCTGTCCAATGCGCTGAGCCTGTTGGTGGCCGCCGCCGACGGCATGGTGCTGATCAGCGAATGGAGTCTGAACCCGCCCGGCGGCGTCAGCGGCCGGCTGCGGGGATGAGGGGCGGTGGATAGTGTGAATTGTACCGCCGGATTGACGTGAGTTTTTAGCATTTGGCCCTAAACTTTTCCCCGATTCTCTAGATAAGACTTCTCGAATAATCTGATTTTCGAGAGGTCGGTATGGTTGCAGTGGTGTCGGGCGTGGGTTTGGGGCTGCAGAACAGTTCGCTGGCGGCGTTGGGCGGGCAGGGTCAATTGGGCGAGGCCGCCTTCGGT
>NZ_JAFHKL010000012.1 GCF_016937655.1 Chromobacterium alkanivorans
GAGGCGAACTATACGTCACGACCCCACACCCGTCAACACCTTTTGCGACAAAAACCTCAACAAAAGCGGGCCAGGCCGGGCAAGCCATTGATGCGGCAGAGGATATCCGGACGGGGTATTTGCCCGCACCCGCTACCCGCCCCGCGAAACCATGAAAAACGGGCCGGCGAAACGCCGGCCCGCAGCGGGATGCGCGCAAATCTTCTAGTTTTTCACGCTCTCCGCCGGCTTTAGATAAGGCAGGAAGGCGTTGACCACTTCCGGATCGTCCGGCTTGGTGCGCGTGCCTATGCTGACGACCTTGCTCGCCCCCGGCAGGATCAGATACTTGTGGAAGTTCCATACCGGCGCGTCGTCGGTGGCCTTGATCAAGGCCTTGAAGAACGGTTGTGCGTCAGCGCCGCGCACATGCCCTTTTCCCGCCATAGGGAAAGTCACCCCGTAATTGGCCTCGCAGAACGCGCCGATCTCTTTATCGCTGTCCAGTTCCTGAAAGAAGTCGTTGCTGGGGAAGCCGACCACCATCAGACCGCGTTGTCCGTAAGTCTGGTACAACGATTGCAGTTGCTTGAACTGCGGCGTGAAGCCGCAATGGCTGGCGGTGTTGACCACCAGCAGCGGTCGATCCGCGTATTGACATAGATTGATCTGACCGCCCATCAAGCCCGGCACGGTGTAGTTCAACAAAGCCGGGCAGGCCGCCATCGCCGCCTGGCCGCAAAAAATCAGCATTGCGCCCCATCGTTTCATTCGCCTCTCCTCCGCTGCGCCGTCTATTGATGCCAGACAAAATGATAAGGCAACGCTCAAAGCATTGCCTTATCTATTGTCTCGACCGCCATGCGTCGGCGTCTGCTGTCATTCCTGCTGGCTGGCGATGTCGGCGCGCACCTTGTCCATGTCCAGTTCACGCAGGCCCTGGATCAGTTGCTCGAACTGAGCCGCCATCATCGCGCCGGCCTGGTTGAACACCATGATGCCGTCCTTGATGGCGATCAAGGTGGGAATGGAACGGATATTGAAGTGGGCGGCCAGGTCGCGCTCGTCTTCGGTGTTGATCTTGCCGAACACGATGTCGGCGTGCTTTTCCGACGCGGCTTCGAACGTGGGGCCGAACATCTTGCACGGGCCGCACCACGGTGCCCAGAAATCGAGGATGACCAAGCCTTCCTCTTTCATATGGGTGTTGAAGTTGTCGGCGTTGAGGTTGAGGTAAGCCATGTGGATGTCTTTCGCTGTCTGAAGCGCCCGCCAACGGCGGGCTGTTGCAGCAAAGATAGGTACGCGGCCACGGCATTGCAAGACTGTCGCCTGGTTGAATTTATCAATCCAGGCGATAGCCGCCGTCGCCGCGAGGCTTAGCCGATGAAGGGCAGCGCGAGGTAGAGCTTGATCACAATGGCGTTGACGATGTCGATGAAGAAGGCGCCGACCATGGGCACGACCAGGAAGGCCAGATGCGAGGGGCCGAAGCGTTCGGTCACCGCCTGCATATTGGCGATGGCGGTGGGCGTGGCGCCCAGGCCGAAGCCGCAGTGGCCGGCGGCCAGCACCGCCGCGTCGTAATTGCGCCCCATCACCCGGAAGGTGATGAAGATCGCGTACATCGCCATCGCCGCGGTCTGGGCCAGCAGCAGCACGAAGATGGGCAGCGCCAGCGCGGCCAGGTCCCACAAGCGCAAGGACATCAAAGCCAGCGCCAGGAACAGCGACAGGCTGACGTTGCCCAGCACCGACACTTCGCGCTCGAAGATTTGATACCAGCCCAAGGCCGCCAAACCGTTGCTGATCAGCACGCCGACGAACAGCACGCAGACGAAGGTGGGCAGCTCCAGCGGCGTGCCTTTGAGCAGGCCGCCGAGGAAGGTGCCGCCCAGCAGGCAGACGGCGATCAGCGCCAGCGTCTCGATGAAGGAGTGCGGCGTGATCAGACGCTGGGCGTCCGGCTGTTCAAAGGCCAGCGGCGGATCGTCGGCGTTGTGCTCGGCGCCGGGAGTCTTGACTTTCTTGACCAGGAAGCGCGCCACCGGGCCGCCGATCAGGCCGCCCAGCACCAGGCCGAAGGTGGCGCAAGCCAGCGCCAGTTCCGACGCCGAGGCCAGGCCGTATTTGGAGGCGAAGGTGCCGCCCCAGGCGGCGCCGGTGCCGTGGCCGCCGGACAAGGTGATGGAGCCCGCCAGCAGGCCCATCAGCGGATCCAGGCCCAGCAGGCTGGCCAGGGCGATGCCCAAGGTGTTCTGCACCAGCAGCAGGCCGACTACCACCGCCAGGAAGACGCCGACGGTCTTGCCGCCCTGGCGCAGGCTTTTCAAATTGGCGTTGAGGCCGATGGAGGCGAAGAAGGCCAGCATCAGCGGGGTTTGCAGCGAGGCGTCGAAGCGGACTTCGCTGCCGGTGATTTGGCGGAACAGCAGCAGCAAGGCGGCGATCAGCAGGCCGCCGACCACCGGCTCGGGGATGTTGTAGGTGCGCAGCGCGCCGACATGCGCCACCAGTTTGCGCCCGAGCAGCAAAACCAGCGACGCGGCCACCAGGGTGCCGTAGAAATCGAGTTGGATCATCGAGTCTCCTATTGTTTGATGAGCGAAGGCGCGCTTGATTCAGACTAGCAGCTGTCGGAATGTTGTCGCGCCATGCAATACGATAGGAAACCCGGCGATAAAGTTCGGCCTCTAATTAACCGAAGCCTTATATAGAAGACGCAGACCGCTAGCCGCGGCGGATCTGCCAACACTGATGGATGGCGCGGTTGCGGAAGTCTTCCGGCACCGATTGCGCGCTGATGTCGCGGATCTGGTAATCGTCGGCCAGTCTCTCGTCCAGCGTGAAGCTGCGCAGATTATTGGAGAAGTACAGGGTGCCGCCCGGCGCCAGCAACGCCATCGCGTAGTCGATCAGCCAGACGTGGTCGCGCTGCACGTCCAGGATGTCGCGCATCTTCTTGGAGTTGGAGAAGGTGGGCGGGTCCATCACGATCAGGTCGAACTGCTTGCCCGCGTCCACCGCCTCTTCCAGATACTGGAACACGTCGGCGCGCACCAGCTGGTGCTTGCCGAGATCCAGACCGTTCAGCTCGAAATTGCGGCGCGACCAGTCCTGATAGGTATTGGACATGTCCACGGTCTCGGAGCTGATCGCGCCGCCGCAGGCGGCGTAGACGGTGAAGCTGCCGGTGTAGGCGAACAGATTGAGGAAGCGCTTGCCGGCCGCCTCCTCCCGCACCCGCTTGCGGGTGTTGCGGTGATCGAGGAACAGGCCGGTGTCCAGATAGGCGTCCAGATTGACGATGAAGCGCTGGCCGAACTCGTTGATGACGAAGTCGTCGCCCGACTGCCCCGCTTTCTCGTACTGGCTGACGCCCTTCTGCCGGCGACGGTTCTTCAGCGTCACCGCGGCGGGGGCGACGCCGGTCACAGCGCACAGGCTGTCCACCACCGCGTTGATCCAGTCGCGGTAGGCGTCGTCCTCCATCTCCCAACCGGTGTCGTACTCCTGCAGATGGACGCGCTCGCCGTACATGTCCACCGCGAACGGGAACTGCGGCACGTCCTTGTCGTAAACGCGCCAGGCGTCCAGGCCTTGGCGACGCGCCCATTTGGCTTGGTGCTTGAAATTCTTGGCCAGGCGATTGGCGAATGGGCTGACGTCCAGCATGAGTCCTCGATATTGGCGATAGGCAAAACACAAAACAAACGCGCCGCTGACTGCAGGCGGCGCGCGAACGGATGTCCAATTCTATTACAGCCGCGGCTATTCGGACGAATACATCTCGATCAGCTTGCGGTAGACCGGCTCCGGCAGGTATTGGCGGATCACGCTTTCCCAGCCGCGCGGCCCCACCAGGCCCTTGACCATCGTCGACGACACTTCGGCGTATTCGCGCGGCGGCAGCAGGAAGATAGTGGTGATGTCCGGATGCAGATCGGAATTGATGTAGCGCATGGTGCGCTCGTATTCGTAATCGCTGGCGGTGCGGATGCCGCGGATGATGTAGTTGGCGCCTATGCTTTGCGCGTAGTTGACCAGAAACTGGTTCTCGAACACATCCACCCGCAGCTTGCTGAAGCCGCCGGTGACGTCGCGCAGCAAAGCCACTCGTTCTTCGACACTGAAGGTACAGTGTTTTTCCGGGTTCACTCCGACCGCTACGATCAATTCGTCAAACAGTTCCACCGCTTCGCGAATCATCCATAGGTGACCGTTGGTCACCGGGTCGAAGCTGCCCGCGTACACGGCTCGCTTCAATTCTCGTTTTCCTTTGACTGTGTGTGCCATGGCGAATGTATCGTGGTCGTTGGGGGCGGGTAAAGCAATTTTTGTGCATTGCGCAAAATGTTTCGCTTCCACCTGGACTATCCGCGGCAGAATCTGTCCATTTCACTCATTATCGGCAATGCGCCGCCAAAAAAAAGCGGGCCGCGCATGGCGGCCCCGCTGACGATAGAACAATACGCGCTCAGACGTTGATGTCTTCGGCGCGATGGCAGGCGATCATGCGCTGGTCCAGCTCGCGCAACTCAGGCACCTCCTCCGCGCACCGCTGGTTCGCGTGCGGGCAGCGCTTGTGGAAGGCGCAGCCGGACGGCGGCTTCAAGGGGCTGGGCAATTCGCCCTCGATCTTGATCTTGATGCGGCGCTGCTCCGGATGGATGGACGGCGTCGCCGACAACAAGGCCTGGGTGTAAGGGTGCAGCGGCCGCTCGTAGACGCGGTTCTTTTCCCCCACTTCCACCGCCCGCCCCAGATACATCACCATCAGATCGTCGGCCACATGCTCGACCACCGACAGATTATGGGAGATGAACACATAGGCGGTCTTGAACTCGTCCTGCAAATCCATGAACAGATTGAGCACCTGCGCCTGAATCGACACGTCCAGCGCCGAGGTGGGCTCGTCCGCCACCACGATCTTGGGGTTCAGCATCATTGCGCGGGCGATGGCGATGCGCTGACGCTGTCCGCCGGAGAACATGTGCGGATAGCGGAAGAAGTGTTCCGGCCGCAGGCCGACCCGCTGCATCATGCCGCGCACCTTGTCTTCGCGCTCCTTGGAGCTCAGCGAGGTATTGATCTGCAGGGGCTCGGCCAGCTGGCTGCCGATTTTCTGACGCGGGTTCAGCGAGGCATAGGGGTTCTGGAACACCATCTGCACCTTGGTGCGCATCGCTTTCAATTCGGCCTTGCCGGCCTGGGCCGCGTCCTGGCCGTCCAGCAGCAGCGAGCCGGAGGTCGGCGCTTCGATCAGCGTCAGCTGCCGCGCCAGCGTGCTCTTGCCGCAGCCGGACTCGCCCACCACCGCCAGCGTCTTGCCGGCCTGCAGTTCGAAAGAGACGCCGTTGAGCGCCTTGACCTGCGCCGAGGGCTTGAGGAAGCCCTGCGACACGTCGTAGTAGCGGGTCAGATCCCGCGCTTGCAATACGGTGCTCATTTCGCCTCCTTGTCCAGCAACGGGTAGTGGCAGCGCACGGCGCCGCCCTCCACCGGGGTCAGGCCCGGACGCTGGGTCCGGCAGTTGTCCTTGACATAGGGACAACGCGGCGACAACAGGCAGCCGCTGGGGCGGTCGTACTGCCCCGGCACGATGCCGGGCAAGGTGTTCAGGCGATGCGCGCCTTTGCTGTGTTCCGGAATCGACGACAACAGCGCTTCGGTGTACGGATGGGTCGGATGGTTGAACACTCCGGGCACCGCGCCCATTTCCGCCACCTGGCCGGCGTACATCACCGCCAGCCGGTGCGCCACCTCGGCCACCACCGCCAGATCGTGGGTGATCATGATCAGCGCCATGTTCTGGCTTTTCTGCAGGCTGACCAGCAGTTCCATGATCTGGGCCTGTATGGTCACGTCCAGAGCCGTGGTCGGCTCGTCGGCGATCAGGAGCTTGGGGCTACAGGCGATGGCCATCGCGATCACCACGCGCTGGCTCATGCCGCCGGACAGCTGGTGCGGGTAGGCGTTCAGTCTCGAGGCCGGCGCCGGGATCTCCACCAGTTCCATCAATTCCAGCGCGCGCCGCTTCAGCGCCGCTCCGCGCAGGCCCTGATGCAGCTTCAGCACTTCCATGATCTGGTAGCCGACGGTGTAGCTGGGGTTCAGCGAGGTCATCGGGTCCTGGAAGATCATCGCGATGTCCTTGCCGACGATCTTGCGGCGTTCGCGCGCGGAGATGGTCAGCAGGTTCTTGCCGTCGAAGCTCAGTTCGTCGGCCACGATGCGGCCCTGGCCTTCCAGCAGCCCCATCATCGCCATCATGGTCACCGACTTGCCGGAACCGGATTCGCCGACGATGCCGACGATCTCGCCCTGATTCACCGTCAGGTCCAGCCCTTCCACCGCGCGGAAGGGATTCTTTTCCGAACCGAACTCCACCGAGAGGTTCTTGATTTGCAGCAAACTCATTTCCATCCCCTCACGCCGCGCGCTTCAGTTTCGGGTCCAGCGCGTCGCGCAGGCCGTCGCCCATCAAATTGATGGCGAGCACCGACAACAAAATGGTCAGGCCGGGCAGCGTCACCACCCACCAGGCGCTTTCAATGTAATCGCGGGCCGAGGCCAGCATGGTGCCCCACTCCGGGGTCGGCGGCTGCACGCCCAGGCCGAGAAAGCCCAGCGCGGCGATTTCCAGGATGGCCGAGGAGAAGCTCATCGTCGCGTGCACGATCAGCGGCGCCATGCAGTTGGGCAGCACGGTGACGAACATCAGCCGCGGCAGGCCGGCGCCGGCCACGCGCGAGGCGGTGACGTAGTCGCGGTTCAGTTCGGTCATCGCCGACGCGCGGGTCAGCCGCACGTAGGCGGGCAAGGACACGGTGGCGATGGCGATCATCGCGTTGACCAGGCCGGGCCCGAGGATGGCCATGATGGCCACCGCCAACAGCAGCGAGGGCAAGGCCATCATGATGTCCATCAGCCGCATGATCGCGCCGCCGAGCGCCTTGGGAAAGAAGGCGGCCAACAGGCCGAGCACCACGCCCGGCAGCAAGGCCATCAGCACCGAGCACAGGCCGATGAACAAGGACAGCCGCGCGCCGTGGATCAAGCGAGACAGGATGTCGCGGCCCAGTTCGTCGGTGCCGAACAGGAACTGCATCGAACCGCCGTCCACCCAGGCCGGCGGGGTCAGCAGATGGTCGCGGTATTGCTCGATCGGGCTATAGGGCGCCACCAGCGGCGCCAGCAGCGCACAGGAGGTGACGATCAGCATGAAGATCAGGCCGGCCACCGCGCCCTTGTTGTGGGAAAAGCCCTGCCAGAATTCCTTCAGCGGCGAGGGATAGGTCAGCGCCAGGTCCGGGCCGGCGTTGACTTGCGTAGTCTGAGTCATAAGTCCACCTACTGGCTGTTACTTGGCGTGACGGATGCGCGGATTGGCGATGCCGTACAGGATGTCGACGATGAAGTTGGTGACGATCACCAGCGTCGCCACCATCAGGATGCCGTTCTGCACCACCGGATAGTCGCGGCGGCTGATGGCGTCGATCAGCCATTTGCCTATGCCCGGCCAGGAGAAGATGGTTTCGGTCAGCACCGCGCCGCCCATCAGCGTGCCCACTTGCAGGCCGATCACGGTCAGCACCGGGATCAGCGCGTTGCGCAGGGTGTGGATGAAGATCACCCGCACCGGCGACAAGCCCTTGGCGCGCGCGGTGCGCACATAGTCCTCGCGCAGCACTTCCAGCATCGACGAGCGCGTCATCCGCGCGATCACCGCCAGCGGAATGGTGCCCAGCACGATGGCCGGCAGGATCAGATGCATCAGCGCGTTCTTGAAGGCGCCGGCGTTCACTTCCGGATCGGCGGCTTCCGCCATCCAGGAATCGATCAGCATGAAGCCGGTGTGCGGCGCGATGTCGAAGGTCAGATCGACGCGGCCGGACACCGGGGTCCAGCCCAGCTTGACCGAGAAGAACATGATCAGGATCAGGCCCCACCAGAAGATGGGCATGGAGAAACCGGTCAGCGAAATGCCCATCACGCCGTGATCGAACAGCGAGCCGCGCTTGATGGCGGCGATGACGCCGGCCAGCAGGCCCAGCACGGTGGCGAAGATCAAGGCGGAAACCGCCAGCTCCAGCGTGGCGGGGAACAGGGTCTTGAACTCGGTCCAGACCCCGGTCTTGGTAACCAGGGACTCGCCCAGGTCGCCGTGGAGCAGATTGAGCACGTAGTCGAAGTACTGAGCGTACAACGGCTTGTCCAGACCCAGGCGATGCAAGGCTTCGGCGTGCATTTGCGGATCAAGCGCGCGCTCGCCCACCATCACTTCCACCGGGTCGCCCGGAATCATGCGGATCAGGCCGAAGGTCAGCAGCGTGATGCCGAAGAAGGTTGGCACCAATAAGCCCAACCTTCGCAGAATAAAGGAAAACATGAGAACTTCTCCCTTGCGCCGGCCCCGCTGGGCGACTGGGCGCAATACTCAACTAGAGACCCAGAGCGACGACGCCTTGCATGGCAAACGGCGAGCGACGGCTCTAATGCGTTTTGGGGAGACGTTACCGGAATAGAACGGAGAAGAAGCTAGGAAAACAGCAAGAAGAGCGCCGGAGCGATGGCATGCAACTGAACCACCCACCCACATCAGCTGCGCCACCGCTACGGCAAGTGCAAGATAGCACCCCTCGCCGCAGACAAGCTTGACCCAGGTCAAGCCGGACGCACAGCCTCTCCACGCTGTGACTGACTACCCTCTGAAAACCACCCAGTAGACGTTCCGCCGCCATTGGGCCCGCCGCCTCTGCGTGCGGCTGGAAACCCAAGGCTTAGAGTAGCCGACAAAACCCCGCGCCGCGTCCTGGGCGAGTCCGCGCCGGCGGCGATCGCGCGGCGAGGAAACCCGTCCGTACCCGGGATTTCGTCAGCTCTTTTTAGTCAAAGCCCCGGGAGCCAGACCCCCGGTGCCGATTTGTTTTTATTGGATTCAGGCTTACTTGACGCTGACGCCGTAGAAGGAGTTCAGGCCGAAGGGGCTGACCTTGAAGCCCTGCACCGATTTCAGCATCGGCTGATTGACGGTGGAGTGGGCGATGGTGGTCATCGGCACTTGCTGTTTGACGATCTCCTGAGCCTTCATATAGAGCTTGGTGCGCTCGGCCACGTTGGCGGTGCGCTTGCCCTTCTGGATCAGGTCTTCGAACGGCTTGTAGCACCACTTGGAGAAGTTGTTGCCGTTCATCGCGTCGCAACCGAACAGCACGCCCAGCCAGTTGTCCGGGTCGCCGTTGTCGCCGGTCCAGCCGATCAGCATGGAGTCATGCTCGCCGGCCTTGGCGCGCTTGATGTACTCGCCCCACTCGTAGGAGGTGATCTTGGCCTTGACGCCGATCTTGGCCCAGTCGGACTGCACCATTTCCGCCATCAGTTTGGCGTTGGGGTTGTACGGACGCTGCACCGGCATCGCCCACAGGCTCAGTTCGAAGCCGTTGGGATAGCCGGCCTTGGCCAGCAAGGCCTTGGCCTTGGCCGCGTCGTAAGGCGCGTCTTTCAGGCTCTTGTTGTACGACCACTGGGTCGGCGGCATCGGGTTGGTGGCCGGCTGGCCGGCGCCCTGGTACACCGCGTCGATGATGGCTTTCTTGTTGATCGCCATGTCCAGCGCCTGACGCACTTCCAACTTCTCCAGCGGCTTGTGCTTGACGTTGTAGGCCAGGTAGCCCAGGTTGAAGCCCGGCTGCGCGGTCACCGACAGCTTGGGATCGGCCTTCATCGCGGCCAGGTCGGTCGGACGCGGGTTGACGGTGATCTGGCACTCGCCGGCCTTCAGCTTCTGATAGCGCACCGAGGCGTCGGTGGTGATGGCGAACACCAGGTTGTCCACTTTCGGGCCGTCGGCCTTGTTCCAGTATTCCTTGTTGGCGGCGAAGCGGATCTGCGCGTCTTTCTGATAGCGCTTGAAGATGAACGGGCCGGTGCCCACCGGCTGCTGATTGATCAGCTGCGGCTTGCCGGCCTTGAGCAGCTTGTCCGCGTACTCGGCAGACTGCACCGAGGCGAAGCTCATCGCCAGGTTCTGCAAGAAGGCCGCGTCCAGGCTCTTCAAGGTGAACTTGACGGTGTTGGCGTCGATCTTCTCCACCTTGACGATATTGGTGTCCAGGCCCATGTCGGTGAAGTACGGGAACTCGGTCGGATACGCCTTGCGGAACGGGTGGTTCTTGTCGACCATGCGGCTGAAGGTGAACACCACGTCGTCGGCGTTGAATTCGCGGGTCGGCTTGAAGTAGTCGGTGGTCTGGAACTTCACGCCCTTGCGCAGGTGGAAGGTGTAGCTCAGGCCGTCGGCGGCCACGTCCCACTTCTCAGCCAACGCCGGCACCACCTTGGTGCCGCCGCGCTGGAATTGCACCAGGCGGTTGAATACGGTTTCGGCGGAAGCGTCGAAATCGGTGCCGGTGGTGTATTGGCCGGGGTCGAAGCCGGCCGGGCTGCCTTCAGAGCAGTACACCAGGGTGCCGGCGGCCTGGGCGGCCATCGCGGTCCCGGCGATCAGGCCGGCTGCCAGCAGCGCTTTCTTGACAGTTTGCATCTTATTTCCTTTCCCTTGTACAGACTCATCGGTCTTTCTTGTCAGCGGGATCCAAGCCCGCCATGGGGGGATACATTATGCAGAGAGGACGCTTTTGACAAGCGTCCTCTGCTTTTTTCTGCCAAGGGCCCTTCGCGCTAGGACTATTTTTTCCGGCTTATCAGATTTTCCTCAGCACAACGCTGCCCACCGAATAGCCCGCGCCGAAAGATGAAATGACGCCAACATCCCCGCTACGCAAGTCATCGGAATGCAGATGGAATGCAATCACGGACCCGGCGGAACTGGTGTTGGCGTAACGGTCCAGAATCACCGGCGCCTCCTGGTCGCCGGCCTCGCGGCCCAACACGCGCCGGGAGATCAGCTGGTTCATCGCCAGATTGGCCTGGTGCAGCCAGAAGCGCGCCACTTCGGCCGGCGCGATGCCCAGGCTCTCCAGATGCGCGGCGATGTGATCGCCCACCATCGGGCAGACTTCCTTGAACACCTTGCGGCCCTGCTGCACGAAGAGCTTGTCCGCCTGGCCGATTCCCGCCTCGTCGCAACGATTGAGAAAACCGAAGTTGTTGCGGATATTGTTGGAGAACACCGTGGCCAGCTTGCTGCCCAGCACCTCGTAGCGCTGCGCCGAGCTCGCCGCCTCGGCCCGCTCCAGCACCACCGCGGTGCAGGCGTCGCCAAAGATGAAGTGGCTGTCGCGGTCGCGGAAATTCAGGTGGGCGGAACAGATTTCCGGGTTCACCATCAGCACCGCGCGCGCCTGGCCGCAGGCGACGGCGTTGACCGCGGTCTGAATGCCGAAGGTGGCGGACGAGCAAGCCACGTTCATGTCGAAGGCGTAGCCCTGGATGCCCAAGGCCTGCTGCACCTCGATGGACACCGCCGGATACGGGCGCTGCATATTGGAGCAGGCGACGATGACCATATCGATGTCCGCCGCGCTGCGGCCGGCGCGTTCCAGCGCCTGGCGCGCGGCGGACACCGCCATTTCGGCCTGAATCGACAGCTCGTCGTTGCCGCGTTCCGGCAAGCGCGGCGCCATCCTGGCCGGATCCAGCACTCCGCTCTTGTCCATCAGGAAACGCTGCTTGATGCCGGAAGCCTTTTCGATGAACTCGGAACTGGACTCGGCCAGCGGCTCCATCTCTCCGGCGGCGATCCGGTCCGCGTGCTGCTGATTGTGAGCGTGTACAAAGGCATTGAAAGCCGCGACCAGTTCCTGGTTGCTGACCGCGTGCGGCGGCGTGAACAAGCCGGTTCCGCTAATGACGACCTTGTGCATGAATTGTCCTTTTAGCCCCCCGTGACCCGGGTAAGTGTAGATTTTTGTTGCGGCGACGACAGTCCTCGCTGCGCCGCCAGGGCGGAAATGCCCGCCCCGTCTCGGCCCGTCCGCGGACGATCCTTATCCGTCGCCGGATTCTACACCAAGCCCTTCATCTGAAAGTAATAAAACCGCAAACGCCGCCCTGGCGCGGCCCGCGGCCCTCCCCGCCCCCGACGCCGCGCGCGCGGACGCTCTTGCCGCGGGGCCGGCGCCGTCGGCAAAACTACCCCTACGCTTAAAAACCGAGTAAAATGATCGGCTTTGCGCAGCCGCATCCTCTTGCCTCCGCCGATAATAGTTGACTAAAACAGTCGGATATTAGGTATAATCGTCTGCATCAGGAATTCATCCTCCTCCAAATACCCACTCTTGGAGACCAGAGACATGCGTTTAACCACCAAAGGCCGTTTTGCCGTCACCGCGATGCTGGATCTGGCGTTGCGCGAGAGCGGCGGCCCGGTCACGCTGGCCGGCATCAGCGAGCGCCAAGGCATCTCGCTCTCCTACCTGGAACAACTCTTCGGCAAGCTGCGGCGCGCCGAACTGGTGGACAGCGTGCGCGGCCCCGGCGGCGGCTACACCCTGGCCAAGGCCCCGATAGACATTTCCGTGGCGGACATCATCACCGCCGTGGACGAACCGGTGGACGCCACCCAGTGCGGCGGCCGCGAGAACTGTCGCGGCAATCAGCGCTGCATGACCCACGATTTGTGGACCAATCTGAACGTCACCATTTTCGACTACCTGTCCAAGGTCAGCCTCGCCAGTCTGGTTGAGCAGCAAAAGACCAAGGAAAACACTGTATTGCAGGATAAGCGCGAATGCAGCGTGGTTCACGCTTCTGCCGCCTCCGGCGCCCTGTGAGGCGCGGACCCATCTTCTGTGGAGAATATAAATGAGCCAGCTCAAGCTTCCGATCTACCTCGACTACTCGGCCACCACGCCGGTAGACCCGCGCGTTGCCGACAAGATGATTCCCTATCTTTACGAAAAGTTCGGCAACCCGGCTTCGCGCAGCCACAGCTTCGGCTGGGACGCGGAGGAAGCGGTGGAGAACGCGCGCGCTGAAGTGGCCAAGCTGATCAACGCCGACTCCAAGGAAATCGTCTGGACCTCCGGCGCCACCGAGTCCGACAACCTGGCGATCAAGGGCGCCGCCCACTTCTACAAGAGCAAGGGCAAGCACCTGATCACGGTCAAGACCGAACACAAGGCGGTGCTGGACACCATGCGCGAGCTGGAGCGCCAGGGCTTCGAAGTGACCTATCTGGGCGTGAAGGACGATGGCCTGCTGGACATCGAAGAATTCAAGGCCGCCATTCGTCCGGACACCATCGTCGCCTCGGTGATGTTCGTCAACAACGAAATCGGCGTGATTCAGGACATCGAGCAGCTGGGCGAGATCTGCCGCGCCAACGGCGTGATCTTCCACGTCGACGCCACCCAGGCCCCGGGCAAAGTGGTCATCGACATGGAAAAGCAGAAAGTGGACCTGCTCAGCCTGTCCGCTCACAAGGTGTACGGCCCCAAGGGCATCGGCGCGCTGTACGTGCGTCGCAAGCCGCGCGTGCGCCTGGAAGCGCAGATGCACGGCGGCGGCCATGAGCGCGGCTTCCGCTCCGGCACCCTGGCCACCCACCAGATCGTCGGCATGGGCGAAGCCTTCCGCATCGCCCGCGAAGAGATGGACAGCGAGCGCGAGCGCATCCGCATGCTGCGCGACCGGCTGTGGAACGGCATCAAGAACATGGAAGAGGTCTACATCAACGGCGACATCGACCAACGCGTGCCGCACAACCTCAACGTCAGCTTCAACTTCGTCGAAGGCGAAAGCCTGATCATGGCGATCAAGGAGCTGGCCGTGTCCAGCGGCTCGGCTTGTACCTCGGCCTCGCTGGAACCGTCCTACGTGCTGCGCGCGCTGGGCCGCAACGACGAAATGGCCCACAGCTCGATCCGCTTCACGCTGGGCCGCTTCACCACCGAGGAGGAAATCGACTTCGCGGTGAATCTGCTAAACCAAAAGATCGGCAAGCTGCGCGAACTGTCTCCGTTGTGGGAAATGTTCAAGGACGGCGTGGATCTGAATTCGGTTCAATGGGCCGCCCACTAAGGGCGACAGCAATATCCAGCGCCGAGCCGGCCCGACCGGCGCGGCGCTGAAGGAGACAATCATGGCATACAGCGACAAGGTAATGGATCACTACGAAAACCCGCGCAACGTGGGCTCTTTCGAAAAAGGCGACGACAGCGTGGGCACCGGCATGGTGGGCGCGCCGGCCTGTGGCGATGTGATGAAGCTGCAAATCAAGGTGGGCGAGGACGGCGTGATTCAGGACGCCAAGTTCAAGACTTACGGCTGCGGCTCCGCCATCGCCTCCTCCTCCCTGGTGACCGAATGGGTCAAGGGCAAATCGCTGGACGAAGCGCTGGAAATCAAGAACACCGCCATCGCCGAAGAACTGGCCTTGCCGCCGGTGAAAATCCACTGCTCCATCCTGGCCGAAGACGCGATCAAGGCCGCGGTCAACGACTACAAGCAAAAGCACGGCAAATAATCAGCGGGGACATATCATGGCTATCACCCTTTCCGAACGCGCCGCGGCTCACGTCAGCGCCTTCATCGCCAAGCGCGGCAAGGGCTTGGGCATTCGTCTGGGCGTCAGAACCTCCGGCTGCTCCGGCATGGCCTACAAGCTGGAGTTCGTCGACGTGGCCAGCGACGAGGACGTGACCTTTGAAAGCCATGGCGTCACCGTGTTCACCGATGCCAAAAGCCTGGCCTACATCGACGGCACCGAACTGGATTACGCCAAGGAAGGCTTGAACGAGGGGTTTCAGTTCAACAACCCCAACGTCAAGAACGAGTGCGGCTGCGGCGAAAGCTTCAACGTCTGACCCCGGCAGGCGGGCGCGCCCCGGCGCCGCCCGCCCGTCGTCCAACTGTACGCTAGGTTTTCCGGCCCCGTCCCTATGAGCACCGATTTCAGCCAAGACTTCTTCTCCCTGTTCAATCTGCCGCGCCGCTTCGCCATCGACGGCCAAGCGCTGGAGCACGCCTGGCGCACCGCCGCGGCCCAGGTCCATCCCGACCGCTACGCCAGCAGCTCCGACGCCGAAAAACGCAGCGCGCTGATGCAGGCCACCCGGGTCAACGAAGCCTATCAAACGCTGAAGTCGCCGCTGAACCGCGCCCGCTACCTGCTGACGCTCGCCGGCGTCGACACCCAGGAAGACACCAACACCCAGATGCCGGCCGCCTTCCTGATGGCGCAGATGGAATGGCGCGAGAGCATAGAAGACGCCCGCGCCGACCGCGAACTCGACCGCCTGGAGGCGCTGTCGCGCCAGCTGCGGGACGAGAGCCGCGCGCATCAAGCGGAGTTGGAACAGGCGCTGGATCAGCGCGCCGACTTGGACGCCGCCGCGCTTCTGGTGCGAAAATTGCGGTTTTTGGAAAAACTGGACCAGGAAATCGGCGATGCCATCGAGGCTTTGCTCGACTGAGCCCTCGGCCGCCGGCCCTTCCCCGTCGTGGGGACCGCGCCCCGGCCCCGCCCTCCGTGTCCGCTTCCGCCGCAGCAGGCGGCTTACCTCGAACTGATTTGAACTGAATATGGCCTTACTGCAAATCGCCGAACCCGGCCTTTCCGCCGCCCCTCACCAACACCGCTTGGCGATCGGCATCGATCTAGGCACCACCAACTCGCTGGTGGCCTCGGTGCGCAGCGGCTCCGCCGCCGTGCTCAAGGACGAGCACGGCCGCAGCCTGCTGCCCTCGGTGGTGCGCTACGCCGACGAAGGCGACGTCAGCGTCGGCTACGAAGCCCAGAAAGAGCAGAACAAGGACCCGCACAACACCATCGTCTCGGTGAAGCGCTTCATGGGCCGCGGTCTGGCGGATCTGCCTGACGTACGCAATCTGCCTTACCGCTTCGTCGACGCGCCCGGCATGCTGCAGCTGGTGACCCGCGGCGGCATCAAGAGCCCGGTGGAAATCTCCGCCGACATTCTGCGCACCCTGAAGCTGCGCGCCGAAACCAGCCTGGGCGGAGAACTGACCGGCGCGGTGATCACGGTGCCGGCCTATTTCGACGACGCCCAGCGCCAGGCCACCAAGGACGCCGCGCGCCTGGCCGGCCTGAACGTGCTGCGCCTGCTGAACGAACCCACCGCCGCCGCCATCGCCTATGGCCTGGACAACGGCAGCGAAGGCATATACGTCGTATACGACCTGGGCGGCGGCACCTTCGACGTTTCCATTCTCAAACTCAGCCGCGGCGTGTTCGAAGTGCTGGCCACCAGCGGCGACTCCGCGCTGGGCGGCGACGACTTCGACCACCGCGTCTACTGCTGGATGCTGGAGCAGGCCGGCCTGTCAGGGCTTGGCGCCCAGGACACCCGGCTGCTGCTGACCCGCGCCCGCGAAGCCAAGGAAGCGCTGACCGAGCACGCGGAGACCCAGATCACCACGCTGCTGTCCGACGGCCAGGCCCTGAATTTGACGCTGGATCAGGACACCTTCCGCGGCATCACCAAGAACCTGGTGGACAAGACCCTGCTGCCGGTGCGCAAGGCGCTGCGCGACGCCGGCATCTCGGCGGACGAGGTCAAGGGCGTGGTGATGGTGGGCGGCGCCACCCGCATGCCGCAGGTGCAAAAAGCTGTCGGCGACTTCTTCCGCCAGGAGCCGCTGACCAATCTGGACCCGGACAAGGTCGTCGCCTTGGGCGCGGCCATCCAGGCCAATGTGCTGGCCGGCAACAAGGGCGACGACGAGTGGCTGCTGCTGGACGTGATCCCGCTGTCGCTGGGCATCGAAACCATGGGCGGCCTGACCGAGAAGATCATTCCGCGCAACAGCACCATCCCGGTGGCGCGCGCCCAGGACTTCACCACCTTCAAGGACGGCCAGACCGCAATGTCCATCCACGTGCTGCAGGGCGAGCGCGAACTGGTGGCCGATTGCCGCTCGCTGGCCAAGTTCACCTTGAGCGGCATTCCGCCCATGGTGGCCGGCGCGGCGCGCATCCGCATCACCTTTCAGGTGGACGCCGACGGCCTGCTGGAAGTCTCCGCCCGCGAACAGACCAGCGGCGTGGAGGCGCGCATCGAGGTCAAGCCCTCCTACGGCCTCAGCGACGAGGAAATCAGCCGCATGCTGACCGAGTCGATGACCCACGTGCATGAAGACATCGAGGCGCGCAAGCTGCGCGAAGCCGTCGTCGACGCCACCAGCCTCAGCGAAGCCTGTCGCGTCGCGCTCGCCAGCGACGGCGACCTGCTGGACGCCGACGAGCGCGCCGCGGTGGACGAGGCGCTGGCCGCCGTGGACGCGGCCATCGCCGCGGCCCAGGTGGCCCGCGAGGTCAACGAGGCCACCGGCCGCCTCAACCGCGCCACCGAAGAATTCGCCTCGCGCCGCATGGACCGCAATATCCGGCGCGCGCTCAAAGGCCACAACATTTCCGATTTGTAAGGATCCGCCAATGCCGCGAATCATCGTACTGCCCCACGCCGACCTCTGCCCGGAAGGCGTGGTCATCGACAACGCCGAACCGGGCCAGAACATCTGCCAGGTGTTGCTGGATCACGACATCGAGATCGAGCACGCCTGCGAGATGTCCTGTGCCTGCACAACCTGCCATTGCATCGTCCGCGAAGGCGGCGACTCCCTGAACGAGGCCGACGAGCTGGAGGAAGACCTGCTGGACAAGGCCTGGGGGCTGGAAGCCCAGTCCCGGCTGTCCTGCCAGGCGATTGTCGCCGATGAGGATTTGGTGATAGACATCCCTCGGTACACGATCAACCACGCCCGCGAACACCACTGAGTTTCTCTTAATCAAGCGCGCCGCCTTTGTCGCCGTCGCCTTGCCGTGCTATAGCACTGTCTGCGGCTAGGCTTCGCGGCGCCGCCGCTCGATAAGAGAAATCAAGCTCAAAGAAACAACAAATCAGGCTCAGGGAGAAACACAAGATGAAATGGACCGACGTGCTGGACATCGCCATCGAACTGGCGGAAACCCACCCGGAAATCGACCCCAAGACCGTGCGCTTCGTTGATCTGCACAACTGGGTGGTCGAGCTGCCGGGTTTCGACGACGACCACAGCCGCGGCGGCGAACGCGTGCTGGAGGCGATCCAGCAAGCCTGGATCGACGAGCTGGAGTAAGCCTCCCGCTCCCCTGTTTCGGCAAGGCCGCGTCCCCTGACGCGGCCTTTTTGCCGCCCGACACCAAAAACCCGCGGCCGCCGCATAGGAAAAACCGGGACGATGGCGGTATCATCGGACAAAGGCTGCGACAGCCCGCCGGCAGCCTCCTCTTTCGAAACGGAGCTCCCTGATGTTTACCCTCATCATCGGCAATAAAAACTACTCCTCCTGGTCCCTGCGCCCTTGGCTGGTGCTGAAAATGCTGGACGAGCCGTTTGAAGAGCAGCAGATCGATCTCTACCTGTCCGACACCAAGGCCCGCATCCTGGCCGCCAACCCGGCCGGCAAGGTGCCGGTGCTGATAGACCGCAAGCTGCGGATCTGGGATTCGCTGGCGATCTGCGAATACCTGGCCGAGTGCTTCCCCGCCGCCAAGCTGTGGCCGGACGACGCCGGACTGCGCGCCGTCGCCCGCTCCATCGTCGCCGAGATCCACTCCGGCTTCTCCGCGCTGCGCGAACACCTGGCGATGAATCTGACGCTGCGCCACATCAATTACCAGAGCACGCCGGCGGTGGAGTTCGACATCGCCCGCATCATCTCGCTGTGGGAAGAGCATTTGCCGCGCCACCAGGCGGACGGCGAGTTCATCTTCGGCGGCTTCAGCATCGCCGACGCCTTCTTCGCGCCCATCGCCACCCGCTTCCACACTTACAACGTCAAATTGCCGGAACAGTCGCAGGCTTACGTCGACCGTCTGCTGGCTTTGCCGGCGATGCGGGAGTGGTACGGCGCCGCCCAGGCGGAAGGTCAGCGCGTCTAATAGCGTCCGATGTCGCAATTAGAGTGGAAGGACGCGCCATAACTCATTAGAATGGCGCGTTTTTTTATCATTTTTACGCGTAGAAGGATAGTTTCATGACCACCCCGTTCATCATCGGCGTTGCAGGCGGCAGCGGCAGCGGTAAAACCACGGTGACCAATCAAGTGCTGGAAACCATTGGCTCCGAGATGGCGGCAGTGATCATTCAAGACTATTACTACCGCGATCAGAGCCATCTGACCTTCGAACAACGGCTGGCCACCAACTACGACCACCCGCAAGCCTTCGACTGGCCGCTGCTGATCGAACACATCGACGATCTGCGCAACGGCCGCGCCATCGAAATGCCGGTCTACGACTTCGCCAACCACACCCGCGCCGAGGAAACCATCACCGTGCAGCCGGCGCCGGTCATCGTCATCGAAGGCCTGTTCCCGCTGTACGACGCCGCGCTGCGCGACATGATGTCCTTGAAGATCTTCGTCGACACCGATTCCGACGTGCGCTTCATCCGCCGCCTCAAGCGCGACATCACCGAGCGCGGCCGCACCACCGACAGCGTGATCGAGCAATACCTGACCACGGTACGGCCGATGCACAACCAGTTCATCGAGCCGACCAAGCGCTTCGCCGACGTGATCCTGCCGCACGGCGCCAATGATCCGGCGGTGGACATCATCACCACCAAGGTGGCCAGCCTGATGGTGCACAACTGATTTACCCGGCGGCGTCCGCGCCGCCGTTTTCCGCCCGCTGTCGGCAGCGGGCTTCACGCACAGGAGCATTCCATGCACACGATCAAACCGCGCAATCCGCACGCTTGCGCGCCCATCATGAAAAAGGGCGGGGCCCACGGACGAAGCCGCTCCGGACAGCGCCAGGCCGGACGCCAGGCCATGCTGGCCGAACTGGATCTGGATTGGGATCTGGATTGGAACGAAGCGGACGCCTATCCGCCGCGGCCGCAAGCCGCTGCCGACGACGAGCCGGCGGTTTTTGGCGACGTTAACAACAAAGAGCCGCGCAATGCGCGGCTCTTTGTTGTTAACGGGGCCCTGCCGGCGGCTAGGCGCCGGATTTCAGCTGCAGCAAATCCCAACGGTTGCCGTACAAATCCTCGAACACCACCACGCTGCCGTATTCCTCCTCGCGCGGCTGCTCGCTGAAGCTGACCCCCGCCGCCGCCATGCGGCGGTAATCGCGCCAGAAATCGTCGGTATGCAGGAAGAAGCCGACGCGGCCGCCGGTTTGCGCGCCCACCGCCGCCTGCTGCCGCGCATTGCTCGCCTTGGCCAGCAGCAACGCGCACTCGCTCGCCCCCGGCGGCGCCACGCGCACCCAGCGCTTGCCCTCGCCCTGATGCTCATCCTCCAGCAGGACAAAGCCCAGCTTGTCCACATACCAGGCGATGGCCTCGTCGTAATCCGCCACCACCAGAGCGACCGAACCCAAAAACTGCTTCATATCACGCTCCAAACCAAAACGGCGTCCCAAAGGACGCCGTGATGCGCTTAACCGCTAAAACCCTCTGGCGGCGCTTATTTGCCGAGATGCGGCGCCAGCGTGTGCAACAGCTGCGCCAGCACTTTCGGATTGGCGGCGACGATGTCGCCGGACTCCAGCCAGCCCTGCTCGCCGGACAGATCGGTGACGATGCCGCCCGCTTCCTGCACGATCAGGCTGCCCGCGGCGATGTCCCAGGGCTTGAGGTTCAGCTCCCAGAAGCCTTCCACGCGGCCGCAGGCCACATTGCACAGGTCCAGCGAGGCCGCGCCTTCGCGGCGCACGCCGGCGGTCTTGGCCAGCACGTCCTTGAGCATGCCCAGGTATTGGTCGATATAGCTTTGGTCGGACACCGGGAAGCCGGTGGCAATTACGCACTCATTCATCATGAAGCGTTTGGACACGCGGATGCGGCGATCGTTGAGGAAGGCGCCGACGCCGCGCGAGGCGGTGAACAGATCGTTGCGGTTGGGGTCGAAGACCACGGCTTGCTGCACCTGGCCCTTGTGCGCCAGCGCGATGGAGATCGCGTACTGCGGGTGGCCGTGCAGGAAGTTGGTAGTGCCGTCGATGGGATCGATGATCCACTCGTATTCCGACGAACCGATGCCTTTCGCGCCGGACTCTTCTGCTAGAATCGCGTGCTTGGGATAAGCTTCCAGAATGGAAGCGATGATGGACTCTTCCGCGGCGCGGTCCACTTCGGTCACGAAGTCATTGTGTTTCTTGCGCTCTACGCGCACCGCGTCGAGATTCAGCGACGCGCGCTGGATGACACTGCCGGCGCGGCGAGCGGCTTTCACCGCGACATTGAGCATCGGATGCATTGACGGCCTCTACACTTTCAACCATGACAGACGTCCGCCACATGACGCGACGCCTGCTAGTAACAATCTGGGTTAAGGAACAAGAAAAACCCGGCGCAATCGGGCAAGGCGGCATGCCTGCCCATCCGGCAAGCGCTGGCCTTGCGCGCAAAACGGCGCGCGGGCTTTTCGATAAGCCGGCTATTTTAATGTGAAACTGCTGATGAATAAACCCCAAGTACCTGATTTTCTGAAAAACATTCGCGTGGTGTTGGCTCGCCCCAACCATCCGGGCAATATCGGCTCCGCCGCCAGGGCGATGAAGACCATGGGCCTGAGCCGCTTGTATCTGGTTGAACCCAAAGTGTTTCCCAGCGACGAAGCCAATACGCTGGCCTCCGGCGCGGTGGATCTCCTGGAGCAGGCCACCGTGGTGTCCAGCCTGGCCGAGGCGCTGCAAGACGTCACCATCGCCTGCGCGCTGACCAGCCGCCGCCGCGAACTGACCACCCCCTTGTCCACCCCGCGCCAGACCACGCCGGAACTGGTCGCCCGCGCCCAGGCCGGCGAACAGGTGGCCCTGGTGTTCGGCAACGAGACCTTCGGCCTGTCCATCGAAGAAGTCGAGCAGTGCAACCGCCTGGTCACCATCCCCGGCAACCCGGACTACTTCTCGCTGAACCTGGCGATGGCGGTGCAGGTGATGACCTACGAGCTGTTCAGCCACACCGGTGTGGACGTCGACTACCTGCGCGCCGACAGCGACGCGGCGGCGCTGGGCGAGGTGGAGGGCTTCTGCGGCCACCTGGAACAGACCATGGACAAGATAGGCTACTTCCGCCGCCGCAACAGCGAGCGCATGATGCGCCGGATGCGCACCCTGTTCAACCGCGCCGGCCTGCTGCGCGAGGAGATCGACATTCTGCGCGGCTTCCTCAAACAGGTGCAGCGCGCCGCCGACGGCGAAGTCCGCCGCGACGCGCCCGAGCGGGATGGCGAATAAGCCGCCGTTCCCCCTGCCCTACGCGCACCCGGCGGTGCGCGATCTGGCTTTTCTGCTCTCCGCGCCCTCCCCTTGGCTCAGCGGCGCCGACATCCCGCCGCAACGGTTGCTGGGGGCCGACGGCCCGGCGCTGCTGCAAGCGCTGGACGCCGATCCCGCCGAGCTGCAGCACTGGCTGGCGCGCCAGCCCACCCGCCGCCTGGGTCATTACGCCGAGCGACTGCTGTCGTTCTGGTTCCGCCTGGCGCCGCACATCGAACTGGTCGCCAGCAATCTGCCGGTGCGCGACGCGGACGGCCGCACCGTGGGCGAGTTCGACTTCCTGCTGCGCCTGGACGGCCAGCCGCTGCATCTGGAAGCCGCCAGCAAGTTCTACCTGCAACTGGGCCGCAGCGCCGACACCCTGACCGGCCCCAGCCTGCGCGACGCCTGGGCGCTGAAAGCCCGCAAGCTGCAGACCCAGCTGCGCCTGTCCCGCCACCCGGCGGCGCAAGCGATGCTGCCGGCGGGCTTCGACGGCTGCGCGGTCGGCGCCCGACTCAGCGGCTGGCTGTTCCACGCCCGGGACACCTCGCCGCAAGCGCCGCCCGGCGCCCGGCCGCTGTACGGGCAATACTGGCCGCTGCGCGGCGACTGGCCGGCGCTGAACGCGGACTCGCGCTGGGCCTGGCTGCCCCGGCTCAGCTGGCTGGCGCCGGCGCGGCTTGGCTTCGAACAGACCCACACCGCGGCGGCATTGCGCGCGCAGCTGGAACAGGCCGCGGCGCCGCAATTGCTGGCCGAACTGCAAGCCGGCGCCGACGGCTGCTGGCATGAAGTGGCGCGCGGCTTCGCCGTGCCGCCCGGCTGGCCGCAGGAAGCGCCCCTGTCGCGGCTATTGCAGCAAATCGCCGGCAGCCCGAGCCCATGAAAAAAGGCAGGCCCATGGCCTGCCTTTAGCAATACGGCGCTGCGCGCTCAATGCCCGTTGGCGTGGGCGCAGCCGGAAATCAGCGCCTTCAACTCGTCCACCATCACCAGCTGGATGTGCTTGTGATCGACGGTGATCCAGCCTTGCTGCTGGAACTTGGACAGCGTGCGGCTGACGGTTTCCAGTTTCAGGCCCAGGAAGCTGCCGATTTCCTCGCGGCTCATGCGCAGGATGAAATCGTTGGCGGCGAAGCCGCGAGTGGACAGACGCTGCGACAGATTCAGCAGGAAGGCGGCCAGCCGTTCTTCCGCCTTCATGTTGCCCAATAGCAACATTACATTCTGATCGCGAACGATCTCGCGGCTCATCAACCGGTAAAAATGGTGCTGCAGGGTGGGAATTTCGCGGCCGAGGCTCTCCATGCGGCTGAACGGCAGTTCGCACACCTCGCTGTCCTCCAGCGCGATGGCGTCGCAACCGTGCACATTGGCGGAAATGCCGTCCAGGCCCATCAGTTCGCCGGACATGTGGAAGCCGGTGACCTGCTCGCGGCCGTCCTGGCTGGCGACGCTGGTCTTGAAGAAGCCGGTGCGCACCGCGAACAGCGAGCGGAAGCCCTCGCCGCTGCGGAACAGATACTCGCCGCGCTTCAGACGGCGGCTTTGGCGGATCACCGCGTCGAGCTGGGTCAGCTCCTCGCGGTTGAGCCCCACAGGCAGACAGAGTTCCTTCAGGCTGCAGTTGGAGCAGGAGACCTTCAGGTTATGCAAAGAGATATGGTTCTGATCGGACATGGCATGTTTAGTACAAGCTTGCGACGAAGCTTGACCCTTATCAAAGCGAAATTCGCAGGATTTCCGCAAATTTACCAGTCCACCAGAGGTTTTGCCATCCAAATACGACATGAAGACCACCCACCCATTTTCTCCTGCCCATTTTGAATTCGACCGCGCTCTGATCGAGCGCCTCGACGGGACAGGTCCTAGATATACGTCATACCCGACAGCGGATCGCTTTACGCCGGGTTTTGCCGAAAGAGACTACATCCACTGGCTACGGCAGCGCAGCATCGGCGCCAACCGGAAACCTTTATCATTGTACGCTCATATACCATTTTGCAACACTATCTGCTACTACTGCGGTTGCAACAAAATCATCACCAAGGACAGCGGCAAAGCCGATTTGTACCTGGACTACCTGGAAAAGGAAGTCCGGATGGTCGCCTCCTGTCTAGGCCGCCGCGAGCAAGTGATACAGCTGCATTTCGGCGGCGGCACGCCGACTTTCCTGTCCGACGCGCAACTGGAACGATTGATGACCTTGCTCAAGACTCATTTCGAGTTCTTGAAGGAGGGGGAGTATTCCATAGAAATAGACCCGCGCAAAGTCAGCGCGGAGACAATCTTCAAACTGGCCGCGCTCGGCTTCAACCGCATCAGCGTCGGCATCCAGGATTTCGAACCGGAGGTGCAGCGGGCGGTGAATCGGGTGCAGTCCGAGGAGGAAACGCTGGAGGTGATCCAGGCCGCGCGCGACGCCGGCTTCAAGTCCGTCAGCGTCGATCTGATCTACGGCCTGCCCTTGCAGACTCGCGAATCGGTGCGCCGCACGCTGGACAAGGTGATCGCCATCGGACCGGACCGGCTGGCCTTGTACAACTACGCCCATCTGCCCACCGTGTTCATGCCGCAACGCCGCATCAACGAGGCGGAGCTGCCGTCGCCGGAAACCAAGCTGGACATCCTGCAGGACTCGGTGCAGCGCCTGGCCGACGCCGGCTACGTGTTCATCGGCATGGACCACTTCGCCAAGCCTGACGACGAACTGGCCGCCGCCTTGCGCCAGGGCAGGCTGCAACGCAACTTCCAGGGCTACTCCACCCATGCCGACTGCGACATGATAGGCCTGGGCGTGTCCTCCATCGGCAAGGTCGGCCCCTGTTACAGCCAAAGCGCCAAGGACCTGGACGGCTACTACGCGGCGCTGGACAGCGGCCACCTGCCGGTGCTGCGCGGGCTGACGCTGGACAACGACGACATCCTGCGCCGCAGCATCATCCAGGGCCTGATGTGCCGCTTCTCGCTGTCGGTGGAAGCGCTGGAAGAGATTCACGGCATCAACTTCGCCGAATATTTCGCCGAGGAGCTGCCGCAGATTCGCGAGTTCCAGCAACTGGGCCTGCTGTCCTTCGACGGCGACTTCATCATGGTGGAGCCGAGAGGACGCTTCCTGATCCGCAATATCGCGATGATCTTCGATAAGCACCTGCGCGAGCGCCGCACCCAGGCGCGCTACTCCAAGACCATTTGAGCCCGCCCCGCAGCAAAACAGCCCGCGTCTGGACGCGGGCTGTTTGTTGTCGGTGCCGGACCTCGGCTTACCAGATGTCTTTTTCCACCTTGGCCGCCAGTTCCGGGTAATCCGCCACCTTGAACACCGGCGTGGACTCGCCCCGCTTCAGCTGACGCTCGTAGTCTTTCAGCACGATGAAGAAGTAACGCGACAGCAGCACGATGGCCACCAGATTGATCAAGGCCATCAGGCCCATGGCGAAGTCGGCCATGTCCCACACCAGCGGCAGGCTGGCCACCGCGCCGAACATCACCATCGCCAGCACGATCAGGCGGAAGGCCAGCAAGATTCCCTTGTTGCTGCGGATGAATTCGACGTTGCCCTCGGCGTAAGCGTAATTGCCGATGATGGTGGAAAAGGCGAACAAGAACATCGCCACCGCCAGGAAGGACGCGCCGATCGGGCCGAACTGCGATTCGATCGCCTTCTGCGTCAGCGCCACGCCGCTCAAGCCTTGGTCGTACACGCCGGACAACAGAATGATGGCGGCGGTGGCGGTGCAGATCACCATGGTGTCGATGAAGACGCCGAACATCTGGATCGCGCCCTGGCTCGCCGGGTGGCGCGAAGTCGCCGTCGCCGCCGCGTTGGGGGCGGAACCCATGCCGGCCTCGTTGGAGAACAGGCCGCGCTTGATGCCCAGCATCATCGCCTGGCTCACCGCGTAGCCGGCGAAGCCGCCCGCCGCCTGCTCCAGGCCGAAGGCGCTCTTGACGATCAGCACGATCAGACCCGGCAGCTCGGCCGCATGCGCCGCCAACACGTAGAAGGTCATCAGCAGATAGATGGCAGCCATCACCGGCACCAGCCACTCGGCCACCCGCGCCACCGAGCGCACGCCGCCGAAAATGATGGGCGCGGTCATCGCCACCAGGGCGATGCCCACCATATAGCGGTTCCAGCCCCAGGCGCCCTCGGTGGCCGCCACGATGGAGTTGGCCTGCACCGCGTTGAACACCAGGCCGAAGGCCAGGATCAGGCACAGTGCGAAGATCACGCCCAGCCAGCGTTGCCCCAGGCCCTTCTGGATGTAATAGGCCGGACCGCCGCGGAAGGTGTCGTCATGGTGATTGGTCTTGAACAGCTGCGCCAGCGTCGATTCGGCGAAGGCGCTGGCCATGCCCAGCATCGCGGTCAGCCACATCCAGAACACCGCGCCGGGACCGCCGGCGGCGATGGCGATGGCCACGCCGGCGATATTGCCGGTGCCCACCCGGCTGGCCAGGCCGGTGGCGAAGGCCTGGAACGGCGAGATGTCGTCCTTGCTGCGATGGCCGCCGCGGCCGCCCATCATTTCGCGCCAGCCGCGCGCGAACAGCCGCAGTTGCAGCAGGCCGGAACGCAGCGAGAAATACAAGCCGACGGCCAACAACAGGCCGATCAGCACCTTGCCCCAAATCACATCATTGGCGGCATTGATAAACGAATGAAGCAAGTCCATGGATCCTCTATAAAGCTCTGAGCGTGGCAATCTGGAAATGGGCGACGCGCGCCGGAAGGATTTCAGACTGGGAGGTTGACTTCGCCGCGGTCTTGGCGCCGGGCTTCTAGCTTGCGGCCTTGGCGAAACAGCACCCCGCGGCCGTCTGGCCGCCTGATTCAGGACACTGCTTCGTCAGACTGTTTCGATGCAAAACCCGGCGAATTTAGCAAAATAGAGTGATTGCTGGCAATGCCGAAAGGTTTTGGGCCAAGCCGCGCCCGCCGGCTTTTCGCCGCCCCGGCCAACGCCTTTGTCATTGATTCAAGCCGTAGCTTCGCCTATTTATCCAAGCACAAAACAATCAAAAGTCATTTTTGATGACCCAAGCATTATTGCCGGTTGCCCAGCTTAGCCAGACAAGGCAAAGCTCATACTCTCGCCCGCGAGGAACTGATACGCGACCCCGATGACAAGTCATCGCATTTCATGCGGCAATCGCAGCCCGTGAAAATTGCCTATTCTGGAACTGGCGACGCGGACGTCCACATTGCGGGCGTCGCCGCCACAGTCAGGAGCGAGATCATGACAACACCCGTGGTAAGGCTGATGCAGCGCTTGAGCTACCCCAGCCGCTTTGCGCTGATCGGCACGGTCTTTGCCGTCGCCTTACTGTATATGGTGTACGGTCTGTATCGAACCAATCAGGACAATATCGATTTTTCGCAAAAAGAAAGAGTCGGGGTGTCCTATATCCAGCCGCTGCACCATTTGCTGGGCGCGCTGGAGCAGGCGCAGGACCTGGCCGTGCGCGCGGCTCAGGGCGAGGCCGCCGCCAAGGCGGCGCTGCCCGCCGCCCAGGCGCAGCTGGAACAAGGCTGGAACCGGCTGCAAAGCGCGCACGAACAATACGGCGCCGTCCTGCAGACCGACGAAGCCTGGAAAACCGCCAGCGCCGCGCGAGGCACGCTGTCGCGGATCGGCGCGGCCCCGCCGCCGCAAGTGATCGCCAGCTTCGACAGCACGGCGGACAAGCTCAACGCCCTGCTCGGTGCCGCCAGCGACAACTCCAACCTGACGCTGGACCCGGACATCGACAGCTATTACCTGATGGACGCCGCCACCGCCAAACTGCCCTCGCTCAGCAACTACATCGGCGAGGCGCTGGCCTGGGCCGCCAAATCGGAAGCCGGCCAGGCGCTGACGCCGGCGGAGCGCGACCGCCTGGTGGAATTGCGCCCGCTGATCAACGGCGCGCTGGACGGTTTGAACAGCGATCTGGCCAAAGCGCTGGCCTACAACCCGGCCTTGAAAAACGAGCTGAACGCCGAAACCCAGGCGCTGGCCGCCTTTCATCAAAGCCAGGCCGCGTCCATCGACAAGGCCATCGCCGGGCAAACCGGCGCCGCCGTGGCCCTGGGTGGGATGGCGGCGAAAAACGCCGAAATCGGCGCCCGCTTCAGCGATGTGACGCTGAAAAACCTGGAGGCGCTGTTGCAGGCCCGCATCGAACGGATGCAGGCCCAGCGCAATTTCTACATCGGCATCGGTCTGGCCGCGATGCTGTTGGCCAGCTTCCTGTTCCACCAGCTCTATCTGTCCATCACGCTGCAATTGGGCGGCGAGCCCTTCTACGTGCAAAGCGTGGTCGAGCAACTGGCCGCCGGCCAGCTGGGCACCCGTATCCAGCTGCGCGAACAGGACAACAGCAGCCTGCTGGCCTCCATCGGCCAGATGCGCGACCAATTGCGCGACACCGTGACCCAGTTGCTGGACACCTCGCGCGAAGTCAACGCGGCCGCGGACCAGATGGCGCAAAGCGCCCAGAACGTGTCCCACAGCAGCACCCGGCAAACTCAGGCGGCGGCCAGCATGGCGGCGGCGATCGAAGAGCTGAGCACCAGCCTGATGGTCAGCGCCGAGCAATCTGAACAAGCCAATCAACTGTCGCGCGCCGCGGTCAGCCAGTCCAGCGAGGGCAACGCCATCATCCACGACGCCAGCGCCAGCATGGACAGCATCGTGCGCGACGTGTCCTCGGCCTCGGAAACCATAGGCGCGCTGGGCCAGCAATCGGAGTCCATCGCCAGCATCGTCGACGTGATCCGCGATGTCGCCGATCAAACCAATCTGCTGGCGCTGAACGCCGCCATCGAGGCCGCGCGCGCCGGCGAACAGGGCCGAGGTTTCGCCGTGGTGGCCGACGAAGTGCGCAAGCTGGCGGAGCGCACCGCGCAATCCACCACCGAGATCAGCACCATCGTCTCCGACATCCAACGCACCTCGCAGCAGGCCATCGCCAATATGCAGACCGGCATGAGCGCCATCATGCAAGGCCAGGAAAACACCCGCAACGCCGGCGCCAGCATCGCCTCCATCCGCCAATGCGTGGACCAGGTGCTGGACAGCATCCATCAAATCACCCAGGGGCTGAAGGAGCAGAGCAGCGCCAGCCAGTCGCTGGCGCAGAACGTGGAGAGCGTGGCGCGGATGTCGGAAACCAACGCCAGCGCCGTAGAAGCCAGCGCCCAGACCGCCGGCGAACTGCAGTCGGTGTCGCAGCGGCTGGGCCAGCTCGCCGGCCGCTTCAGCGTCTAGACCGTCATGCCGCGCCTGCCGGCAAAGCTGATCGCGGCGCTGGTCTCGGCGCCCGCCGCGGCAAGCGGGCTGACGATTCTGGTCAGCCCTCAGCCGCCCATCATCGAAGTCTCCGCCGATCAACAACACGTCTCCGGCGCGGCCATCGACCTGATGCGTGCGCTGTCCCAGCGCGCCGGCCTGCCGTTCAAGTTCGCGCCCTACCCCTCCGCCCGCGCCGTGCTGCTGGTCCAGCAGACTCCGGACACCTGCTTGACCGCAGCCCGCTTTCCGGAACGCGAGGCGCTGTTCCGCTGGAGCGAGCCGGTCATCCGCCTGCGGCTGGTGCTGTTGGCGCGCCAAGACGAAGCCCGCGACTTCGGCGGCGTGGAACAGGCCCGGCAATTCCACATCGGCGCCGTGCGCGGCACCGCCGTGGCCAGCCGGCTGAAGCAGCAAGGCTGGACGCTGGACGAAAGCGCGGACGCGGAGACCAATCTGCGCAAGCTGCAACTGGGCCGCATCGACTTGCTGGCCACACTGGACGTGGGCATACAGAGCCTGGCCGACAAAATGAAAATGGCGACGCCGCGCGTCGCCCTGGTGGTGAATGAGACCGACATCTATTTCGCCTGCCACCCGCAGTTGAGCGACGACGCGATGCGGCGGCTGAACCGCGCCATCCTGGCGATGAAGGCGGACGGCAGCCTAAAGGCCTTCAATCTGAAATAGGCCGCAGCAGGTCCAGGCGGTCGGTGCAAACGCTGTCCACGCCCCAGGCCAGCAGCCGCTCGGCGTCGGCCGGCCGGTTCACCGTGTAGCACAGCAATTGAAAGCCCGCCCGCTTGACGCTGGCTGCCAAGGCCGCGTCCAGGCTCTGGTAGTCGCAATGCAGCGCGGCGCAGTCCAAGTCGCGCAAGCTCGCCAGCCAGTCCGCCGGCACCCGCTCCACCAGCCAGGCGCGCGGCAGCTGCGGCGCGGCCTCGCGCGCGGCGCGCAGCGCCTCGGCGGAAAAGGAGGACAGCAAGGGCTGCAACGCGGCGCCGGCCCACAGCCGCGCGGCTTCCGCCGCCACCGCCGCGCCGGTTTCCGCCTCTCGTCCCGGGCAGGGCTTGATCTCGATGTTCAAGGCGATGCCGTGCGCGAGACAGCAGGCGGCGACATTGTCCAGCGTCGGCATCGGCTCGCCGGCAAAAGCCGCGCCTTTCCAGCCGCCGGCGTCCAGCCGCGCCAATTGCGCCATGCTCATCGCCGCCGCCGCACCGCGGCCGTTGCTGGTGCGCTCCACGGTGTCGTCGTGCAATAGAAAACAGACATTGTCCGCCGACAGCTTCACATCGCATTCGGCGCCGCGATAGCCGTAGCGCAGGCCTTCGCGAAAGCCGGCCAAGGTATTTTCCGGCGCCAGGGCGCCGCCGCCGCGATGGGCGATGAAGCGGGGATAAGGCCAGGCCGGAGCGGAACCGGAGTCGGACATAGGGCTTCCTTGAACTTGCCGCATGGACAAAAGGCGCTATTGTCGCCGCGGCGGATTGCAGGCGGATGACGCGCTCCCAGTATGGCAAAAGCCGCCTCTGCACAGCAAAGGCGGCTTCATTCAAACGCAAGGCCCGATACAGGCTTATTGGTAAGTCAGCGCATTGGCCTTGCCGTGGAACACCCGGTAGACAAAGGCGGTGTACAGCAGAATCACCGGCAACACCACCGCCGCGCCCCAGAAGATCACCCACAGGGCCGCTGTGTCGCTGGCCGCCTGCCAAATGTTCAGCCGGCCGATCACCACCTCCGGGAACACGCTATAAGTCAGGCCCCAGAACGACAGCAGCACGATGCCGACGGTGCAGGCGAACGGCGCCCAGCACCAATTATCGTTGCCGGCGGCCTGGCGCACCGCCAGCCGCGGCAGGATCACCCACAAGGTGGCGAACAGCACGATGCAGCCCAGCGGCAGCGGCAGCAGCAACAAGAACTCCGGCAAGGCGAACCACTTGGCGGCGATATGGCTGCTGGCCAGCGGCGTGGCCGCCGACACCAGCAGCACCGACAGGCCGGCGCCGGCCAGGCTGCGCCGCGCCCAGGCCACCGCCTTGGCTTGCAAGGCGCCGCTGGTCTTCATGATCAGCCAGCCGGCGCCCAGCAGCGTGTAGGCCGCCGCCAGACCGATGCCGGCCAGCAGGGCGAAGCCCCAGGCCAGCCAGCCTTCGGCGAAGCCGGTCAGATAGCGGCCCAGCATCACGCCCTGAGTCAGCGCCGCCAGCAAGGAGCCACAGGCGAAGGCGACATTCCACCACGGTTTGTGCGGCTCGCGCGCCTTGACGCGGAAGTCGAAGGCCACGCCGCGCACGATCAGGCCGGCCAGCATCAGCGCCACCGGCAGGTAAAGCTCGCCCAGGATGATGCCGTGCGCCAGCGGGAAACCCACCAGCAACAGGCCCACGCCCAGCACCAGCCAGGTTTCGTTGGCGTCCCAGAACGGGCCGATGGACGCGATCATCATGTCCTTCTCGTCGTCCTCGGCGAAGGGCAGCAGCAAGCCCACGCCCAGATCGTAGCCGTCCAGCACCACGTAAATCAGCATGGCCAGGGCCATCAGGCCGGCGAACACCACCGGCAACCAGTACACAGCGCCACTCATGCCAGTTTCTCCTCAAGATGCGCGGCCTCGCCGCCGGACTGGCCGGCCGCCTTGCCGGCCATGTAGAACAAGACCGACACATAGGCAGTCAGCAACACCAGGTACAGGCCCAGGTACATCGCCAGCGTGGACGCCACCATGCCCCCGGTCGCCGGGCCCGCCGCCTGCGCCGTGGTCAGCACGCCCTCCACCAGCCACGGCTGGCGGCCGATCTCGGTCACGTACCAGCCGGCCAGCGTCGCCACCCAACCGGCGAAGGTCATGCCCACCAGCGCCCGCAACATCAGCGGCGCCAGCTGGCCGCGGCGACGCAGTTGCCAACAGGCCAGCCAGGACACCAGCAGCATCAGCGCGCCGACGCCGGCCATCACGCGGAAGCTCCAGAACACCTTGCCCACCGGCGGATGCTGGGCGAACTCGTTGAGGCCGCGAATCTCGCCGTTCGGATCATGGGTGATGATCAGGCTGGCCAGTTTGGGAATGCCCACCGCCATATCGTTCTGGCGGGTTTCCGCGTTGGGCAGCGCGAACAACAGCAGCGGCGCGCCCTTCTCGGTATGCCAGACGCCCTCGATCGCCGCCAGCTTGGCCGGCTGATGCTTGAAGGTGTTCAAGCCGTGCATGTCGCCCACCAGGATCTGCAGCGGAATCAGCAGCGCCGCGGTGATCACGCCGGTTTTCAAGGCCATCTTGGCGCCGTCGCTGCGGTCGCCCTTCAGCCGGCGGTAAGCCGACAGGCCGGCCACCAGAAAGGCCGTGGTCAGGCCGGAGGCGATCAGCATATGGGTCAGCCGGTACGGCAGCGAAGGGTTGAAAATCACCTCCAGCCAGCTGGTCACCACCGCCTTGCCGTCCACCATCTTGAAGCCGGCCGGGGTCTGCATCCAGGAATTAAGGGCCAGGATCCAGAACGCCGACACCGTGTTGCCGAAGGCGACCAGGAAGGTGGCCCAGGTATGCACCCGCTCCGACACCCTGGAACGGCCGAACAGCATCACGCCGAGGAAGGTGGCCTCCAGGAAGAAGGCGGTCAGGATCTCATAGGCCAGCAAGGGGCCGGCGATATTGCCCACCGTCTGCATATAACCGGGCCAGTTGGTGCCGAACTGGAAGCTCATGGTCACGCCGCTGACCACGCCCAGGGCGAAGGACAGCGCGAAAATCTTCACCCAGAAGCCATAGGCGTCCATCCAGCCCTGCTGGCCGGTCTTGAGATAGCGCAGCTTGAAGAACAGCAGCACCCAGCCCATCGCGATATTGATGGTGGGAAACAAGATGTGAAAGGAAATATTGGCGCCGAACTGAATGCGCGCCAATACCAGCGGGTCAAAGTCCATAGCTACTCCCTGTCGCCGTCGCGACTGGTCAGTTTCGAAAGCGAGTGGGTGAACTGCAGGATCTTCTGCACCTGCGAGCCCAATTTCATCAAGCGCTGCAAGGTCTCCACATCCATGTGCTGGATGTCGGAGAACCAGGTGGTCACCAGTTCGATCAACTGGTGCATCTCTTTCATCCGCTGCTGCGCGTGGCGTTCGGCGTCGCTGGCCGGGGTCTCCATGATGGCGCCGCGCAACATGGTCAGCGTCGGCTCCACCTCGCGCTTTTTGCGCTCTTCGGCCAGCGTTTTAAAGATGGCCCAGACATCGTCGGGCGTGGAGAAATATTCGCGGCGGTCGCCGGGAAAGTGCTGCAGCCTGACCAGGCGCCAGGACTCAAGCTCCTTCAGGCCCATGCTGACGTTGGAGCGCGAAAAGCTCAGGCTCTCGGCGATTTCATCCGCGTTCAGCGGCTTCTCCGAGACATAGAGCAGCGCGTAGATCTGCCCAACGGTGCGATTGATGCCCCAGCGGCTGCCCATTTCACCGAAATGCAGCACGAAGGACTGGACGAGTGGCGATAAATTCATGACGTTCTCAATTTTCAGGAATTTCTGAAACTTTGATATAAATCATAAATTCGCAATGAAACCAAGTCAATCACAACCATCGTTGAGCGGCCCGCTTGACAAAGCAGCCAGCCATGCGAATCGCATTTTCACAAGCTGAGCCGGCGCGGCTGACGCCGCTGGCGGGCTGCGCTAAAATAGCGCCGACTCTCCAAAGCCCCGCCGCGCGCGGGGCCGAAACATTAATCAGGGATGCCCTGGCGCCCGCGCGGCCTTGATGCGCGGGCGGCGGCCACGGCATCCTGTTGTCCATTAGAAAACATAAGAGCCCATAGCCGATGAGCACGCCACAGCACACCCCGATGATGCAGCAATACCTAGCCATCAAACGCGAACACGCCGACAAGCTGGTGTTCTATCGCATGGGGGACTTCTACGAACTGTTCTATGAGGACGCGGAGAAGGCTGCGCGCTTGCTCGACATCACCCTGACCACCCGCGGCGCCAGCGGCGGCAACCCGATCAAGATGGCCGGCGTGCCCTATCACGCCGCCGAAGGCTATCTGGCGCGACTGGTCAAGATGGGCGAATCCGTCGCCATCGCCGAGCAGATCGGCGACCCGGCCTTGTCCAAAGGCCCGGTGGAACGCAAGGTGGTGCGCATCGTCACCCCCGGCACCCTGACCGACGCCGCGTTGCTGGACGACAAGCGCGACAATCTGGTGATGGCGGTCAATATGGTCAAGGGCGTGCTGGGCCTGGCCTGGCTGTCGCTCGCCAGCGGCGAATTCAAAGTGCTGCAGACCCGGGTCGATGACCTGCACAGCGAACTGGAACGCTTGAAGCCGGCCGAACTGGTGATTCCGGACGACACCGGCCTCAATGTGTTCGAAACCGTGGCCACGCCCAAGAAAAAGCTGCCGCCGTGGCAGTTCGACATCGAGTCGGCGCAGATGACGCTGACCCGGCACTTCGGCACCCGCGACCTGGCCGGCTTCGGCGCCGACACCCTGCCGGTGGCGGTGGGCGCCGCCGGCGCGCTGCTGGAATACGTCAAGACCACCCAGAGCGTGAACCCGGCCCACATCGCCAACCTGGCGGTGGAGGACGCCGGCGAGCTGATCCGCATGGACGGCGCCACCCGCCGCAACCTGGAACTGACCGAAACCATACGCGGCGAGCCGTCGCCGACGCTGGCCTCGCTGCTGGACGGCTGCGCCACCAGCATGGGCAGCCGCCTGCTGCGCCATTGGCTGCACCACCCCATCCGCAGCCACGGCAAGCTGGCGCGCCGGCTGGAGGCGGTGCGCGCCCTGCTGCCGGCCTACGACGACGCCCACGCCCAGCTGCGCGAAGTGGCGGACATCGAACGCATCACCGCCCGCATCGCGCTGCGCAGCGCCCGCCCGCGCGACCTGGCCGCGCTGCGCGATTCGCTGAAGGCGCTGACCGGGGTCAAGCGGCTGGCCGCCGGCCTGGACGCGGAGCTGCTGGGCGAACTGGCGCGTCTGCTGCCGGACGATTCCCCGGTGGAAACCATGCTCAGCCAGGCCATCCTGCCCGAGCCCTCCACCTTCCTGCGCGACGGCGGCGTGATCAACCACGGCCTCAACGCCACGCTGGACGAGCTGCGCGCGATCCAGACCGACTGCGGCGCCTTCCTGCTGGCGCTGGAAGCCCGCGAGAAGGAGCGCACCGGCATCCCCACGCTGAAAGTGGAGTTCAACCGCGTGCACGGCTTCTACATCGAAGTCACCAAGGCCCAGGGCGACAAGGTGCCGGACGACTACCGCCGCCGCCAGACGCTGAAGAACGCCGAGCGCTACATCACGCCGGAACTGAAGGAATTCGAAGACAAGGCGCTGTCGGCGCAGGACCGCGCGCTGGCGCTGGAGAAGCAGCTGTACGAAGACCTGCTGGACCAACTGGCCCCGCACATTCCCGACCTGAAGCTGATCGCCCAGGCGGTGGCCGGGCTGGACGTGCTGTCCGCCTTCGCCGAGCGCGCCGGCGTCAACAACTACGTGGAGCCGGAATTCGTCGCGGAACCACGACTGGAAATCATCGAAGGCCGCCACCCGGTGGTGGAGGCGGAAGTGGAACGCTTCATCGCCAATGACACCAAGCTGTCCGACACCCGCAAACTGCTGCTGATCACCGGCCCGAACATGGGCGGTAAATCCACCTATATGCGTCAGAACGCCTTGATCACGCTGATGGCTCACGTAGGCAGCTTCGTGCCGGCCCAGCGCGCGGTGATCGGTCCGATAGACCGCATTTTCACCCGCATCGGCGCCTCCGACGACCTGGCCGGCGGCCGCTCCACCTTCATGGTGGAAATGACCGAGACCGCCAACATCCTCAACAACGCCAGCGAACACTCGCTGGTGCTGATGGACGAAGTGGGCCGCGGCACCTCCACCTTCGACGGCCTGGCGCTGGCCTGGGCCATCGCCAAGGCGCTGATAGAGAAAAGCCGCGCCTACACGCTGTTCGCCACCCATTATTTCGAGCTGACCAGCCTGGAAAGCGAGTACCCCAGCGTCGCCAACGTGCATCTGTCCGCGGTGGAGCACAAGGACCGCATCGTGTTCCTGCACCATGTGGAGGAAGGCCCGGCCAGCCAGAGCTACGGCTTGGCGGTGGCCCAGCTGGCCGGCGTGCCCGGCAAAGTGATCCGCGAGGCGCGCCGCTATCTGACCGAGCTGGAGAACCACTCAGCCAGCCGCGTGCAGCCAGACCTATTTATCAGTTTACCCGCGATGGCAACCGTGGAACCGGAGCCGAATCCGGCGGTCGAACGCCTTCTGGAGGTCGATCTAGACGATCTCTCGCCACGGGAAGCCCAGGCTCTGCTCTATGAATTAAAGAAACTGGCCAAATGACCAGGCCAGACCCGGGGACGTTTCCTATATTACTAGAAGGTAACATCCGAGACAGGAGCAACAACAATGTCGCTTGAAAACACTGCCACCGCCCCGGGCCTGGTCACGCTGTTCAGTCAGGTCACGGACGATGGAAGCATTGCCCTTTCCTCCATCCGCGAGCGGGCCAACCTCGAATTGTCCAGCTTCGCCGAACTGGCGAGCCAACAATTGCAACAACTGGACATCAGCATGCCGCCTGCGATCAGCCTGATCAGCACGCCGGCCTGCCAGCTGGACTTGGAAAACAACCACCCGCATGCCGAGGAAATCCGGGCCTGGTTGCAGGGCAATGACAACATCACCCGAAAATTCAAGGAAGTGGAAGTGCTGTACGAGATCGTGCGCGCCGCGGAAAGCATAGGCGAGACCTTCCCGGAAAGCTCGACCTTCCACATCGGCTTAACCAGCGCCGGGCCCATCGCCTACTTCGAGGACAGCCACCGCGCCTAAACACCGGCCCGGCCAACCGGGCCGCGTTCGACACCCAGGAC
Organism: Chromobacterium alkanivorans; assembly: GCF_016937655.1. Lineage (GTDB taxonomy): Bacteria > Pseudomonadota > Gammaproteobacteria > Burkholderiales > Chromobacteriaceae > Chromobacterium > Chromobacterium alkanivorans. The sequence goes on from NZ_JAFHKL010000012.1 coordinate 37,339, forward strand.
GGGGAAGCCAAGGCTTCCCCGTTTTTCTTGCCTTACTCCCCCCGCGGCAAGACCGCCAGCTCCCGCCGGTAAAAGCGCGGATAGCCGTTGATGAAGCGCATCTCCTCCGGATAGGGATAGAAATCCTCGAGATGGCCGGCTCGGATGCGACGCTGGCGCAGCTGCCAGAACTCGGGGCTCAGCAAATCGCGGTGATGGCGCAGGAACACCTGCCTGATCTCGGCGTCGCCCAGCAGAAAAGTGCCGAACTCCTCGGGAAACACATCGTTGCGCGCCACCGGATACCAGACCTCGCCCGACATCTCCATTTCCGGATTCGGCGCTTCCGGTATCCGGCGGAACTGGCAGTCGCTCAGATACTCGATTTCGTCGTAGTCGTAGAAAATCACCCGGCCGTAGCGCGTCACGCCGAAGTTCTTGAACAGCATGTCGCCGGGGAAGATGTTCGCCGCCGCCAGCTCCTTGATCGCCAGCCCGTAATCGCGGACCACCCGCGCCTTCTCCGCCGGATCGCAGCTCGTCAAGTAAAGGTTGAGCGGCTTCAAGCGCCGCTCGATGTACAGGTGCTTGATCACCACCTGCTGCTCGCCCTCCTCCATCATCGACGGCGCCTGCGCGCGCAGCTCCCGCAGCAACTCCTCGGTGAAGCGCGCCTTGGGAAAGGCCACATTGGAGAACTCCAACGTATCCGCCAGCCGCCCCACCCGGTCGTGGCGCTTCACCAGCTGATACTTGGCCTTCACCGTGGCCCGGTCCACCTCCTTGGGCCCGCCGAACACGTCCTTGATCAGCTTGAACACATAGGGATAGGACGGCAGCGTGAACACCAGCATCACCAGGCCGCGGATGCCGGGCGCGATGACGAAGCTGTCGTTGGAATGCTTGAGATGCTGGATGAAGTCGCGGTAAAAGGTGTTCTTGCCCTGCTTCTGCAGCCCCAGCATGGTGTAGAGCTCGGCCTTGGTCTTGCCCGGCAGCATGCCGCGCAGGAACTGCACATAGCCGGACGGCACTTCCATGTCCACCAGGAAGTAAGCGCGGCTGAAGGAGAACAGCACGCCGATGCGCCAGGGCTCCAGCAGCAAGGTGTCCAGATAGAGCCCGCCCAGCTCGTCGTGCAGCACCGGCACGGCGAAGGGATAATGCGCGCCCCCGTTGATCACCCTGCCGAACACATAAGCGGTCTTGTTGCGGTAAAACGGCGACGACAACACCTGGATCTGGCAATTGGCCTCCGGCTGCGGCCAGCGCCCTTCCAGAAAGGCTTCCGCCTGGCGCAGCAGCAGGACCACGTCCCGGCGCAGCCGGGTGAACGGCCGCCGCCAGCCGAAGTCCTCGACGATGCGCAGCAGCGCCTGCCGCAGACCGTCGCGCGCCGGGTAGTAGCTGCGGTAGGACGGCGGGTCGGACTCGATGTACTCGGTGGAGATCGCCGGGCGGATGAAGATGAAGTCGTTGTTGAAGTAGTCGCGGTGCAGGATGCGGGTGAACACCGAGTTGAAGAAGGTCTCCGCGCACTCCGGCTGCTTGTGGTTGGCCAGCAGGCCGATGAAGTAAAGCTTGGCCTGCTGCCAGATTTCGTCGTCCAGCAGATCGGCGTGGAACTCGCCGTGCAGCCGCGCCACCGTCTCCGCCACCCGCTCGTCGTAGAACTGGATGCGATCGCGCACCGCCTTTTGCACTCCCTGCCAGTCACCGGACTCGAACAAGTCCTTGGCGCCGCGATTGCACTCGCGGAACAGGCGGTAATGCTTGTCGAAGCCGTCCACCAGCGCCTGCGCGATATCGCGCGCCACCGGGTTGTAGTACTCGGGAATCTGCATGCGCTCGCCCTCTGGAGTCGCCAACGGCCGCGCCCGGACGCCGGCTCAGGGTTTGCGCGGGCCTCCGCGCCGGAAACCGCCGGCGCCGCGCGGCTGCGCGCCGGGCTTGGCGATGCGCTGAGCATGCGGCACCCGCGGCAAATCCGCAAGGTCCACCTCCAGCTCGCGCATCTCCCCCGGCTGCAGGCCGTCCAGCGTCCACGGCCCTATCGCCGCCCGCACCAGGCGCAGCGTCGGCAGGCCCACCTTGGCGGTCATCCGCCGCACCTGGCGGTTCTTGCCTTCGCTGATGACGATCTCCAGCCAGCCGTCCGGCACCGTCTTGCGGAAACGCACCGGCGGCGTGCGCTCCCACAGCGCCGGCGCGTCGATGCGCCTCGCCTGCGCCGGCTGGGTGGTGAAATCGCCCAGATCGACGCCGCGGCGCAGTTGCTCCAGCTGCTCCTCGCGGATCTGGCCCTCCACCTGCACCCAATAGGTCTTGGGCAACTTCCAGCGCGGATTGGCGATGCGGTGCTGCAATTCGCCGTCTCCGGTCAAGAGCAGCAGGCCTTCGCTGTCGGTGTCCAGCCGGCCCGCCGGGTACACGCCCGGCAAGGGCACGCAGGACTTGAGCGTCGGATGCTTGGGATGCTCGGAAAACTGGCAGATGACGCCATAGGGCTTGTTGAGCAGGATGAGTCGGGACATGGCGTGAAAACGGCGAGGTAAAGAATGAAGCGAATGATACAAGAGCCGGCCGCCGCGCGCCGCAAGTTTGCCGACGAAGACGCTCCGAACGCGGCCTATAATTCGCATTCGAACCGCCGCCGCGCAGTTATCAAGCATAAAAGTTCAAATGCGCAGCGAGCCAAGCGCGCGCGGAGAGGTATAATTCGCTTTTGAAAATTGCCCGAGAGTCTCCGGATCGCGTTCAGGCCGCGTCGCCTGAGCCGCCATCCGCCTTTCCAAGGTCTTTCCATGCGCCGGCAGCGCCCTGCGCAACCGTTCTGTCGTCACAAGATAAAAGGAGATAGAGTAATGCCTTCGGAACAGCCCAAAATCATATACACCCTGACCGATGAAGCGCCGGCGCTGGCCACCAGCGCCTTCCTGCCGGTCGTGCAAGCCTTCGCCGGCTCCGCCGGCATTGAAATCGCCACCGCCGACATTTCGCTGGCGGCGCGCGTACTGGCCGAATTCCCCGACTATCTGGCCGACGAACAGAAAGTGCCGAACACCCTGGCCGAGCTGGGCAAGCTGACCCAGCACCCCGACACCAACATCATCAAGCTGCCCAATATCAGCGCCTCCGTGGCCCAGCTGATCGCCTGCGTCAAGGAATTGCAGGCCAAGGGCTATTCGCTGCCGGACTATCCGGAAAACCCGGCCTCCGACGCCGACAAGGCGATCAAGGACCGCTACGCCAAGTGTCTGGGCTCGGCGGTGAACCCGGTGCTGCGCGAAGGCAACTCCGACCGCCGCGCGCCGCTGGCTGTGAAGAACTACGCCAAGAAGCACCCGCACTCGATGGGCGAATGGAAGCAATGGTCGCAGACCCACGTCTCCCACATGCACCACGGCGACTTCTACCACGGCGAAAAGTCGATGACGCTGGACAAGGCGCGCGACGTAAAAATGGAGCTGACCACCAAGAGCGGCCAGACCATCGTGCTCAAGCCCAAGGTCGCGCTGCAGGCCGGCGAGATCATCGACTCCATGTTCATGAGCAAGAAGGCGCTGTGCGAGTTCTACGAACGTGAAATGGAAGACTGCCGCGAATCCGGCATTCTGTTCTCCCTGCACGTCAAAGCCACCATGATGAAGGTGTCCCACCCCATCGTGTTCGGCCACTGCGTCAAGATCTACTACAAGGAAGCCTTCGAGAAGCACGGCAAGCTGTTCGAGGAACTGGGCGTCAACGTCAACAACGGCATGGCCACCCTGTACGAGAAGATCGAAACCCTGCCGGCCTCCAAGCGCGAAGAAATCATCCGCGACCTGCACGCCTGCCAGGAGCACCGTCCGCGCCTGGCGATGGTGGATTCGGCCAAGGGCATCACCAACTTCCACTCGCCCAACGACGTGATCGTCGACGCCTCGATGCCGGCGATGATCCGCGCCGGCGGCAAGATGTGGGGCGCCGACGGCAAGCCTTACGACGCCAAGGCGGTGATGCCGGAATCCACCTTCGCCCGCATTTACCAGGAGATGATCAACTTCTGCAAATGGCACGGCAACTTCGATCCCAAGACCATGGGCACCGTGCCCAACGTCGGCCTGATGGCGCAGAAGGCGGAAGAGTACGGCTCCCACGACAAGACTTATGAAATCCAGGAAGACGGCGTCGCCAACATCGTCGACCTCGCCAGCGGCGAAGTGCTGCTGTCGCAGAACGTCGAGCAAGGCGACATCTGGCGCATGTGTCAGGTGAAGGACGCGCCTATCCGCGACTGGGTCAAGCTGGCCGTCACCCGCGCCCGCAACTCCGGCATGCCGGCGGTGTTCTGGCTGGACCCGTACCGCCCGCACGAAAACGAGCTGATCAAGAAGGTGCACGCCTACCTGAAGGATTACGACACCAGCGGCCTGGAAATCCACATCATGTCCCAGGTGCGCGCGATGCGTTACACCCTGGAACGCGTGGCCCGCGGCCTGGACACCATCTCGGTGACCGGCAACATCCTGCGCGACTATCTGACCGACCTGTTCCCCATCATGGAGCTGGGCACCTCGGCCAAGATGCTGTCCATCGTGCCGCTGATGGCCGGCGGCGGCATGTACGAGACCGGCGCCGGCGGCTCCGCGCCCAAGCACGTGCAACAGCTGCTGGAAGAAAACCATCTGCGTTGGGACAGCCTGGGCGAGTTCCTGGCGCTGGCGGTGTCCTTGGAAGAGCTGGGCATCAAGACCGGCAACGCCAAGGCCAAGATTCTGGCCAAGACGCTGGACCTGGCCACCGGCAAGCTGCTGGACGAGGACAAGTCCCCGTCGCGCCGCACCGGTGAACTGGACAACCGCGGCAGCCAGTTCTACCTGTCCATGTACTGGGCTCAGGCGCTGGCCGCCCAGTCCGACGACAAGGAGCTGCAGGCCCGCTTCGCGCCTATCGCCCAGAACCTGGCCGGCAACGAGCAGAAGATTCTGGCCGAGCTGAAAGCGGTGCAGGGCAAGGCGGCCGACATCGGCGGCTACTACCATCCGGACGCCGCCAAGTGCGGCGCGGTGATGCGCCCGAGCGCCAGCTTCAACGCCGCGCTGGCGGCAGTGCTCGGCTAAGTCTCTCCCCCGGCGGGAACTTCCCGCCCGACAAAACGCCAAGACAGATGTCTTGGCGTTTTTTTTGCGCTGTGCCGGCTGCGCCGGCGGCAAGCTTTTCATGACCGTTTCATTGATAATCGAAACACAGGCTTGTCCGGCCGCGCGCCGCGCGCGCCACCCTCAGGAGAGAAAGCATGAGCGTCACCCATATCAAGGTTCCGGCAGACGGCGAGAAGATCATCCCCGGCCGGCCGACGCCCGATCATCCTATCATCCCCTTCATCGAAGGCGACGGCATAGGCGTGGACATCACCCCGGTGATGATCAAGGTGATAGACGCCGCGGTGGCCAAGGCCTACGGCGGCCGGAAGAAGATTCACTGGATGGAAGTGTACGCCGGCGAAAAATCCACCCGGCTCTACGGCCCGGACGAATGGCTGCCCAAGGAAACCTTCGACGCGCTGAAAACCTATTCGGTATCGATCAAGGGCCCGATGACCACCCCGGTGGGCGGCGGCATCCGTTCGCTGAACGTGGCGCTGCGCCAGGAACTGGACCTGTACCAATGCGTGCGGCCGGTGCGCTACTTCAAGGGCGTGCCCTCGCCGCTGAAGCAGCCGGAGCTGACCGATATGGTGATCTTCCGCGAGAACACCGAGGACATCTACGCCGGCATCGAGTGGCAGGCGGGCAGCGAGGCCGCCAAGAAGGTGATCGCCTTCCTGCAGGACGAAATGGGCGTGAAGAAGATCCGCTTCCCCGAGTCTTCCGGCATCGGCGTCAAGCCGGTGTCCAAGGACGGCACCGAACGCCTGGTGCGCGCCGCCATCCGCTACGCGATAGACAACGACCGCAAGAGCGTGACCATCGTGCACAAGGGCAACATCATGAAGTACACCGAGGGCGGCTTCCGCGACTGGGCCTACGCGCTGGCCAAGGACGAGTTCGGCGCGACGCCTGTCGACGGCGGCCCGTGGTGCGCGTTCAAGAACCCGAAGACCGGCCGCGACATCGTGGTCAAGGACGCCATCGCCGACGCCTTCCTGCAGCAGATCCTGCTGCGCCCGGCCGAATACGACGTGGTGGCCACGCTGAACCTGAACGGCGACTACATCTCCGACGCGCTGGCCGCGCAGGTGGGCGGCATCGGCATCGCGCCCGGCGCCAACATCTCGGACCAATACGCGGTGTTCGAAGCCACCCACGGCACCGCGCCCAAGTACGCCGGCCAGGACAAGGTCAATCCCGGTTCGCTGATCCTGTCCGCCGAGATGATGCTGCGCCACCTGGGCTGGAAGGAGGCCGCCGATCTGGTGATCAAGGCGATGGAAGCAGCGATCGCCGACAAGCAGGTGACCTACGACTTCGCCCGCCTGATGGACGGCGCCGTCGAAGTCGGCTGCTCCGCCTTCGGCGACGCGATGATCGCGCGCATGTAAAAGAGCGTGCAGATAATCAAAAAGCCCGCGTTGCCGCGGGCTTTTTGATTGGGGGAAGCACGTCTCAGCGCCGCAGATAATCGACGAAGGCGTAAGCCAGGCCTTCCGCGCTGACGTGGGCCTCGCGGCTGTCCTCGCGCCAGAGTTCGGCGGACACCTCGGGGAAATGGGCATCGCCCGGATACGCGCCGGCGATCTCGGTCAGGCGCAGGCAGTCGGCGCTGGCGATCGCCTGGCGGTACAGCTCGGCGCCGCCGATCAGACACACTTCCTCCACCGCGCCGGCCAGGGCCAGCGCCTGCTCCAGCGAATGCGCGGCCTCCGCGCCGTCGGCGCTCCAGTCCGCCTGGCGCGTCACCACGATGTTGCGGCGGCCCGGCAAGGGCCGGCCGATGGAGTCCCAGGTCTTGCGGCCCATGATCACCGGCTTGCCCAGAGTCACCGCCTTGAAGTGCTTGAGGTCCTCCGGCAAATGCCAGGGCAGGCGGTTGTCTATGCCTATCACCCGCTCGGCCGCCATCGCCGCCACCAGGGTCAAGCGCGGCTTCCCGGCCGCCGTCATACCGCCACCGCCGCTTTGATGTGCGGGTGCGGGTCGTAGCCATCCAGCTCGAAATCCTCGAACTTGAAGCCGAAGATGTCCTTGACCTGCGGATTGATCTTCAGCGTCGGCAGGGCGCGCGGCTCGCGCGACAGCTGCAGCGCGGTCTGTTCCAGATGATTGCTGTACAGATGGGCGTCGCCCAGGGTGTGCACGAACTCGCCCGCCTGCAAGCCGCACACCTGCGCCATCATCATGGTCAGCAAGGCGTAGCTGGCGATATTGAAGGGCACGCCCAAGAAGATGTCGGCGGAACGCTGGTACAGCTGGCAGGACAGCTTGCCGTCGGCCACGTAGAACTGGAACAGGCTGTGGCAGGGAGGCAGCGCCATCTCGTCCACCAGCGCCGGGTTCCAGGCCGACACGATCAGGCGGCGCGAATCCGGATTGTTCTTGATCATCGCCACCACATTGGCGATCTGGTCGATATGGCGGCCGTCCGGCGCCGGCCAGCTGCGCCACTGATAGCCGTAGACCGGGCCCAGATCGCCGTTTTCGTCGGCCCACTCGTCCCAGATCGACACGCCGTTTTCCTTCAGATAACGGATATTGGTGTCGCCGGACAGGAACCACAGCAATTCATGGATGATGGAACGCAGATGGCACTTCTTGGTGGTGATCAGCGGAAAGCCCTGTTGCAGGTCGAAACGCATCTGGTGGCCGAATACCGAACGGGTGCCGGTGCCGGTGCGGTCGGACTTGTCGTGGCCATGTTCCAGCACATGGCGCATCAGGTCGAGATACTGTCGCATTGTGTTCATTCCATCGTTGACGCCGGCCATTGTACCCGACTTGAAGCCCGCCTCGGACTCGACTTGAAGCCGCCTCGGAAAAGCTGGCCCGGCCTCGCCGCTTCGGCTACCATTCTCTTTAAAATCAAGACAGAAGCATGAAACACCGGACATGGCTGAAGATTCCGACCTAGAACGCACCGAACCCGCCACCGCGAAACGGCTGGGCCTCGCCCGAGAAGACGGCAATATCCCGCGCTCGCGCGAGCTGACCACCTTCGCCATCACCATGGCCGGCGTGGCGCTGCTGATGGCCCAGGGCGGCCACATCGCCACCAATCTGGCGCAGACCATGCGCGTACTGCTGACCTTCGACCAGACCACGGTGCACAGTGTGGAGCCGGCGCTGAACCGCTTCAAGGAAACCATTTTCAACGCGCTGTGGAGCCTGGCGCCGCTCCTGGCCGGACTGGCGCTGGTGGCGCTGTTCGTGCCCATGCTGGTGGGCGGCTGGAACCTCACCTTCAAGGCGGTCGAGCCCAAATTCAGCAAGCTCAACCCGCTGCCCGGCGTCAAGCGCATGTTCTCGGTCAACGCCGCCACCGAAGCGCTGAAGGCCATTCTCAAGAGCGTGCTGATCGGCGGCATCGCCACCTGGTTCATCTGGCGCGAGCGCGCCGAGATCATCGGCCTGATCGCCATGCCCCTGCCCGCCGGCATCGCCAAGATGACCGACATGATCATCACCACCTTCTTCGTGGTGACCTCGGCGATGATTCTGCTGGTGGCGATAGACGTGCCCTTCCAGCTGTGGAGCTACCACAAGAAGCTGCGCATGACCAAGGAAGAGGTCAAGCAGGAATACAAGGAGGCCGAGGGCTCGCCCGAGGTCAAAGGCCGCATCCGCCAGATGCAGCGCGAAGCCGCGCGCAAGCGCATGATGCAGGAGATTCCCAGCGCCAACGTCATCGTCACCAACCCTACCCACTACGCGGTGGCGATCAAGTACGACGACGGCATGCGCGCGCCGCAAGTGGTGGCCAAGGGCTCGCTGAAGCTGGCGGAAAAAATCATAGACACCGGCAAGGAGCACCGCGTCATCGTGATGCGCTCTCCCAGCTTCGCCCGCGCGCTGTACTTCCACGCCGAGATGGGAGAGGACATTCCGGCCAAGCTCTACGCCGCCGCCGCCCAGGTGCTGGCCTATGTGTTCCAGCTCAAGAGCTATCAGGACAACGGCGGCCTGGCGCCGGTGTTCCCGGATCAACTGGAGGTGCCCGCCGAGCTTGACCCGCAAAGCAAACGCCAGCAAGATGCGACGCCACCATAATGACAAGGTCGACGAAACGATTCGACCGGCTTGAGCCATAAATCCAGCATGGACTCCATACTAGACATACTGAAGCGCTTCAAAGTCACCCAGCTGGCCGGCCCCGTGCTCATCATCCTGATCCTGGCGATGATGGTGCTGCCGCTGCCGCCGGTGCTGCTGGACATCTTCTTCACCTTCAACATCGCCGTCTCGGTGATCGTGTTGCTGGTGGGGATCAATGTGCGCAAGCCGCTGGACTTCTCCGCCTTCCCCACCGTGCTGCTGGTCACCACCCTGCTGCGGCTGTCGCTGAACGTCGCCTCCAGCCGGGTGATTCTGCTGGAGGGCCACTCCGGCCCGGACGCCGCCGGCAAGGTAATCGAATCCTTCGCCCACTTCCTGATCGGCGACAACGTCGCCATCGGCATCGTGGTGTTCATAATCATCACCATCATCAACTTCGTGGTGATCACCAAGGGCGCCGGCCGCATCGCCGAAGTGAGCGCCCGCTTCACCCTGGACGCGATGCCCGGCAAGCAGATGGCGATCGACGCCGACCTCAACGCCGGCCTGATCGGCGAGGACGAGGCCAGGCTGCGCCGCGTCACCATCGCCGAGGAAGCCAACTTCTTCGGCGCGATGGACGGTGCCTCCAAGTTCGTGCGCGGCGACGCCATGGCCGGCATCCTGATCATCGTCATCAACATCGTCGGCGGCCTGATCGTCGGCATGGTCCAGCACGATCTGGACGCCGGCGTCGCCGCCAAGACCTATACCCTGCTGACAATCGGCGACGGCCTGGTGGCGCAGATCCCGGCGCTGATCATCTCCACCGCAGCCGGCATCGTGGTGTCGCGCGTGGGCACCGACAAGGACATGTCCGAGCAACTCATCGGCCAGATGTTCACCAAGCCGCAGGTGCTGTACATCACCGCCGCGGTGATCGGCATGGTCGGTCTGATCCCCAATATGCCTCACTTCTCCTTCCTGCTGATCGCCGGCAGCCTGGGCCTGCTGGGCCGGATGATGGAGAAGCGCCAGAAGGCCGAGGCGCAGCAGGCCGAGCAGCAGCAACAGGCGGCGCCGCCGCCGGAGCACACCACGGCCGAAGTCAGCTGGAACGACGTGCAGCACGTGGACCAACTGGGCATGGAAGTGGGCTATCGGCTGATTCCGCTGGTGGACCGCAGCCAGGACGGCGAACTGTTGCGCCGCATCCGCGGCATCCGCAAAAAGATCGCGCAGGAGCTGGGCTTCCTGGTGCCGCCGGTCCACATCCGCGACAACCTGGAAATCAAGCCCAACGCCTACCGCATCCTGCTCAAGGGCGTGGAACTGGGCACCGGCGAAGCCTTCATCGGCCAATATCTGGCCATCAACCCGGGCCGGGTCAACGGCGAGCTGGCCGGCACCCCCACCACCGACCCGGCCTTCGGCCTGCCGGCGATCTGGATAGACGCCGGCAAGCGCGAAGAGGCGCAGAGCCTGGGCTACACCGTGGTAGACGCCAGCACCGTGGTGGCCACCCACATCTCCAATCTGCTGCAGACCCACGCGGCGGAACTGCTGGGCCGCGAGGAAGTGCAGGCCTTGATCGATCACCAGGCCAAGGAATCGCCCAAGCTGATCGAAGACCTGGTGCCCAAGGTGGTGCCGATAGGCACGCTGCAAAAAGTGCTGCAGCAATTGCTGACCGAAGGCATCCACATCCGCGATTTCCGCACCATACTGGAAACGCTGGCCGATCACGTGGCCACCACCCAGGACATCGACGAGCTGACCAATATCGTGCGCACCGCGCTGTCCCGCGTCATCGTTCAGCAATTATTCCCAGGCGAGCAAGAATTACCCTTGATGACCCTGGAGCCGACATTGGAAAATGTGCTGATGCAGGCGGTGCAGTCCAAGACCGGCGGCGGCCTGGAACCGGGCCTGGCGGAAAATCTGCTGGCCAGCGCCGCCCAGGAAACCGAACAAGTGGAAATTCAAGGGTACAATCCGGTACTCTTGACCGCGCCGGGGCTGCGGCCCTTGCTGGCGCGCTTCCTGCGCCGCGCGTTGCCGCAGCTGCGTGTTATTTCTCATAATGAGATACCGGACAATAAATCAATTCGTATAATTGCTGTAATTGGGGGAAGCAAGGGCTAATCGAACATGGTGGTGAAAAAGTTTTTCGGCAAAACCACGCGTGACGCGCTCAGACAAGTTCGAGAAGAACTGGGCGCGGACGCCCTGATTTTGTCCAACCGCCCCACCATGGGCGGAGGGGTGGAAATCATGGCGGTGGCCGACGCCGACGTCGCCAACCTCGCCACCAATCTGGCCACCTCCTCCAGCAAGCACCCGCCACGCAACGCGCCGCCGGTGGTCAACCGCGCGCCGTCGCCGCTGCCCACGCCGGCCGGAGCGGCGGTCAACCGCGCCATCGCCCGCACTTACGCGATGCCGGTGGAGCCGCTGGACAGCCCGCCTCCGCCGCGCATCGAAGCCCCGCAGCCGCGCCAGCGCATCGAGCCGGCCTTCGCGCCGGAGCCGCAGGCCGCGCCGCGGCCGGTCCAGCCGTCCTATCCGCCGCCGCAATACGCGCAAGCCGCGCCCCAGCCCGCCGCCGCGCCGCGCGCGCAAGCGCCGGCGCCAAGCGCCCCGCCGCCGCGCCCCGCCGCGCCTCCGGTCGTGAACAACGGCGAAGAGCCCGAGGTGATGGCGCAGGAGCTGAAGCAGATCGGCGACGAGATCAAGCTGCTGCGCAGCCTGCTGCAAAGCCAGCTGGCCAGCTTCGCCTGGTCCGACATGGAGGGCAAGGCGCCCAATCGCCTCGAACTGTTCAAGCACCTGCTGGCGATGGGCTTCTCCGCCCACCTGATCCGCCAGCTGATCGAAAAGATGCCGGCCCAGTACGAGGCCGACGTCGCGGTCAAATGGGCGCGTTCGGCGCTGATGCACAATCTGAAGTGCGCGGACTCCGACAAGGAAATCATGGACCGCGGCGGCATTTACGCGCTGGTCGGCCCCACCGGCGTCGGCAAGACCACCACCGTGGCCAAGCTGGCCGCCCGCGCCACCATGCGCTTCGGCGCCCAGCACGTGGCGCTGATCACCACCGACAGCTACCGGATCGGCGCCCAGGACCAGTTGCGCATCTACGGCAAGATTCTCGGCATCCCGGTGTTCTCCATCCAGAACGAGGGCGATCTGCAGCTGACGCTGGCCGATCTGTCCAACCGCCACATCGTCTTCATCGACACCGTGGGCATGGGCCAGCGCGACGCCCGGGTGCTGGCGCAGATAGAAATGTTCCGCACCGCCGGCCGGCCGATTGAACGGCTGTTGCTGCTGGCCTCCAACGCCGACGGCCAGACGCTGGAAGACGTGGTGCGCCGCTACCGCGGCGACGGCCTGACCGGCTGCGTGCTGTCCAAGATAGACGAATCGGTGGCGATGGGCCCCAGCCTGGACGTGATCATCCGCAACCGGCTGCGCCTGTTCTACATCACCAACGGCCAGCGCGTGCCGGAAGACCTGCACGCCGCCCACGCCGGCTTCCTGGTGGACCGCGCGATGCGCTCGCAGCAACAGCACTCCCCCTTCACCCTTCAGGCCGACGAACTGCCCATCATGAACGCGGCCCAGGCCGGATGGTTGTAAGCGCGATGCAGGATCAAGCCGCCAGCCTCCGCCTGCTCAGCGCCCGGTCCGCGCGCGCGCCCAGCTTCGCCTTCATCGGTTCCGCCAGTTCCGGCGCCAGCACCCTCGCCACCGAACTGGCGCTGGGCCTGGCCTACGCCGGCCAGCGGCCGCTGCTGGTGGACTGCACGCTGGGCCAGGTGCAATCGCGCCGGCTGGGCGTGCCCACCACCGCCACGCTGGAAAGCCAGGTCATCACCCTGGGCGGGCTGGACGAGATGATGGTGAGCTCGCGCCAGGGCATTCAGCTGATCAATCTCTACGCGCGCCCGGAAGAGCGCGCGCTGTTCTCCGCCCAGCTGTGGCTGCGGCTGGGCAGCGAATTCGCCGCGCTGGAGCGCGACGCCTCGGTGCTGCTGGTGGACGCCCCCAGCCCCGCCCACGACCCGGTGCCTGCCAGCGTGGCCGACAATTTGGTATTAGTGCTCACGCCGGCGGCGGAGTCGCTGACGACGGCCTACGCTAATATCAAGAGGTTGTCCGGCAGCTACGGCCGCCAGCGCTTCAATGTGCTGATCAACCGCGCGCGCCACCTGGAGGAAGCGCGCGAGCTGTTCACCCGGCTGTCCGCCGCCACCGGCGAATTCCTGTCGGTGTCGCTGCGCTGGGTGGGCTTCGTGCCGATGGACAACGCGGTGCGCCGCAGCCAGACGCTGCGCCGGCCGCTGATGGAGGCGTTTCCGGACAGCGAGGCCGCGATGGCCTTCTCGCAGCTGGCCGCGGTGCTGCCGCAGTGGGATACCCAGGAAACGCCGCGCAGCGGCACCGGATTCATGGATTTGTTGATTGCCGCCTCGCGCGATTGGGCCGAGGCGGATGGAGTCAAACCGCTATGACCTTGCCGTCCGTACGCCGCACCGGCTACGCCGCCGCCTCGCCTCCCGTCGAGATCGACGTGGAGGCCTACGCGCCGCTGGTCAAGAAGCTGGCCGGCATGATGATCGCCCGGCTGCCGGCCTCGGTCGAAATCGACGACCTGATCCAGGTCGGCGTCATCGGCCTGATCGAGGCCGCGCGCCAGTTCGACCCGGCCCAGGGCGTGATGTTCGAAACCTTCGCCAGCCAGCGGGTGCGCGGCGCGATGCTGGACGAGCTGCGCCGCGAGGACTGGATGCCGCGCCAGGCGCGCCGTCACTCGCGCCAGATCGAGGACGCGGTGCGCCAGCTGGAGCACCAGTTGGGCCGCGCGCCGCTGGAATCGGAAATCGCCGCGCAGATGGGCCTGGAACTGGAACAGTATCAGGACATGCTAGGCGATTGCCGCGGCATGACCTTGCTGCATTTCGAGGACTTTTCCAACGACGACGGCGACGCGCTGCCCGACGCGGTGGCCAATGTCGCCGACGAGGACTCGCCGGACCCGCTCGCGGCGCTGGCCGACGGCGGCTTCCGCCAGGCGCTGATAGACGGCATCAAGCTGTTGCCGGAGCGCGACCAGCTGGTGATGTCCCTGTATTACGAGCAGGAATTGAATCTGAAGGAAATCGGCGCGGTGCTGGGCGTCTCCGAATCGAGAGTCAGCCAGCTGCACAGCCAGGCCATCGCCCGGCTGCGCGCGCGCATCAAGGACTGGCTCTGAGCCGCCGCGCCCTGACGCGGCATAACATTAAAAACCGGAACTTCGCGTGGATAAGATAAGCATTGTAGCCATTCTGATGGGCCTGACCGCCATTATCGCGGGACAGGCGCTGGAAGGCGGCAACATCGGCTCCCTGATGCAGCTGACCGCCTTCATGATCGTCATCGGCGGCACCGTCAGCGCGGTGATGCTGCAAAGCACGCCCAAGCAATTCGCCGCCGGCGTGCGCATGCTGAAATGGATTTTCCAGCCGCCGGTGCTGGACCACGACAAGATGATCCGCGAGATCATCAACTGGAGCCAGACCGCGCGCAAGGGCGGCCTGCTGGCGCTGGAAGGCTACATCAATCTGCAGAAGGACCCCTTCATCAAGAAAGCGCTGCAAATGCTGGTGGACGGCGCGGAGCCTGACACCCTGCGTTCGGTGATGGATGTGGAGATCTCCATGTTCGAGCACGCGCGCAAACAGGCGGCGCGGATCTGGGAGTCCGCCGGCGGCTACGCGCCGACCATGGGCATTCTGGGCGCGGTGCTGGGCCTGATCCACGTGATGGAAAACCTGTCCGACCCGTCCAAGCTGGGCGCCGGCATCGCCGTCGCCTTCGTCGCCACCGTTTACGGCGTCGGCTCCGCCAACCTGCTGTTCCTGCCCATCGCCAACAAGCTCAAGCACCTGATCGCCTCGGAAGTCGCCTTGAAAGAGCTGGTGGTGGAAGGCCTGGTCTCCATCGCCAACGGCGAAAACCCGCGCATCATCGAAAGCCGGCTCAAGGGCTTCCTGGCGATGCACGAATAATGAGCGCGCGCTCTGCGCGCTCTTCACCGCCGCACGCCAAGCCGGCGTCGCCCTCCTCTTCTTCCCCCGCGTCGCCGTTTTTTGAAAGACGGGCCCATCCTTTTCCGCTGCAATGACCGGCGTCGGACTTGCTGCGGCCTGAACGGAAAACGACAGAACCGCCCGCCCATCGGTGCCGCCCCGCGAGCAAGCCCGCCGCCATCCCCAATCCAGCTTGGAAGCACAGATGAAAATATCGAGCCCGATATCCATCCAATCGATCTACTCGCAATTGCGGCAGCACCAGGCCCAACATCCCGACAAGTCGCAAGAGCCGAGCTTCGGTCTGAGCAAGAACGGCGCCCTGGTGGTGTACAACAGCCGGCTGCACGGCTTGCTGCACCCGAACCAGACCAAACGCGCCAAAGCTTTCGTCCGGCACCTCTGCCAGGATCCGACCGCGCAAGCCAATCTTCGCGGCGCCAGGAAAGCGCTGATCAGCCAAAGCCATGTGGTGCACGACCGCGCCCAATACGGCGACCCCACGGCGAATTTCAGGCTGGACGCCCGACAGAACAAAATCGTCACCACCTCCTCCCCGCAGGAGAAGCTCTTGTTCGAGCGGGATAAAGCGCAAGTCTTGTCCGGCAGCGTGGCGCCGCTGATCGGCAAGGGCGTGCTCGCCTCCGCAGCCGGCGTCCAGACGGCCGCCCCGGCCGGCGTCGTCGACTGCATTCGCTACGACCGCGACGGCGAGAAAAAGGGCGGCGACGCCGTCTCCGCCGACTTCATCAAGTTCTACCACGGCGATCAGGCCAAGGCGGAAGAGCTGATTCCCGGCACGCCGATCGGCAACCATTACAATAAATTCCAGTTTGGCGACGCGCTGCGGCTGATCGAAATCGGCAACGGCCTGCAAGGCACGGTGGGGATGAAATTCGACACCGGCAAGATGCAGGACGGCGATTGCTGCCTGTTCAGCGCCGGCGCGCTCTCCGGCTGCACCATGGTCTACGCGCTGAAAGGAGGGATGCTTTACGCCTATCACGCCGGAACCGTCAAAAACGGCGACGATGAGTGGGAAACGGCAAGCGACGGGGCGCGCTCCATCGTCGATGCCCATCGCCAACTCAGCGGCGAAAAAACCGCGCTAGACAGCCCGGTCGGCAATAACCGCGAGCTGGCCGCCTTTCTTCGCGAGCATTTCGATCACGCGATGATGGTCTACAGCGGCAAGGGGACAACGCCGGATCTAGCGGACAGCGGCCATGTGCGCCATTTTGACTACAACAAGACGCCGCTGCGGCAAGAGCTGGCCAGCGTCGGCAACGCGCTGGCGCTGCTCAAGAAGACCGGCGACAGCCTGAGCATTGAATTTCTCGGCGACAGCATGCGGATCAATCACAACTGCGGCGTGCATTCGCAGGATTCCGCCATTTACGCGGTCGACATTAGCCCGCTTTGAACCCGCACCCGATCGATACGCGCCGCCGCTACTGGAAAAACTGCTGCAGATAATCGACGAAGGCCCTGACCTTGCCCGGCACGTGCCGCCGCGCCGGGTAGACCGCGGACAGGTCCAGGCAGTGCCAGTCGTAATCGCCGAGCAGCGGCACCAGGGTGCCCTCGGCCAAGCCCTGCTCCACCAGGAAACGCGGCTGCAGAATCACCCCCATGCCGTGGACGGCGGCGTCGGTCAGGATGTCGCCGTTGTTGGCGCGCAGCATGCCCTTGACCTTGACCCGGCCGCTGCTGCCGTCCGGCGCGGTGAAATCCCACAGATTGGGCTGGGCGGTCAGCGCGTACAACAGGCATTGATGCTCGGCCAGCTCCGCCGGCGTCGCCGGCGTGCCGCAGCGTTGCAGATAGCTGGGCGCGGCGACGACCAGGTCGCGGATCCGCGCCAGCCGGCGCGCCACCAGGGACGAGTCCGACAGATTCGACACCCGCAGTCCCAGGTCGAAGCCCTCTTCCACCAGGTCCACCCGCCTGTCGTTCAGGTTCAGTTCCACTTCGATCTGCGGATACTGCTGGTGAAAACCGGCCACCACGCGCCCCAGGTAGCGCATGCCGAAGGACACCGGCGCCGACACCCGCAAACGCCCCACCGGGCTGCTGGCGCCGTGCGATAAGCGGGCGTCCAGATCGTCAAGCTCGGCCAGCAGGCCGCCGGCCTGGCCCAGATAGGTCTCCCCCGCCTCGGTCAAGGACAAACGCCGCGTGGTGCGGTGCATCAGCCGCACCCCCAGCCGCCCTTCCAGGCTGGACACCAGCTTGGTCACCATCGCCCGCGACAGCTCCAGCCGCTCGGCGGCGGCGGCGAAACTGCCCAGTTCCGCCACACAGACGAAGGCGCGGATTTCCGAAAAGCGGTCCATGATCATTTCCTATTGGTAAACAATATTTTTATTAATAGCGGATTTATTGAGTTTTCTCTACATGGTCAAATGCACTCCATCGCAAACTTGATTGGAACCCACACCATGAACCGCTTCCAGAACCCTGCCCTCGGCACCCTGATCCTGCGTCTGTCGCTGGGCCTAATGTATCTGTCCCATGGCCTGCTCAAGCTGCTGGTGTTCACCCCGGCCGGCACCGCCGGTTACTTCGCCAGCCTGGGCCTGCCCGGCTTCGTCGGCTACCTGGCCATCCTGGCCGAAGTCGGCGGCGGCCTGCTGCTGCTGTCCGGCTTCTTCGCCCGCTGGGTGGCGCTGGCGCTGACCCCGCTGCTACTCGGCACCATCGTGCTGGTGCACGGCGCCCACGGCTGGATGTTCGCCAACGAAGGCGGCGGCTGGGAGTACCCGGCCTTCCTGATCGCCGGCTCGCTGGCCCTGTTCTTCCTCGGCGACAACAAGCGCCAGGCCTGACACGGCGGCGTCTCCCGCCCGCCCAAGACGGCGGCCCTCCGACGGGCCGCCGTTTTCCATTTATCGCACAACAAAAATGCAACAGCCGGCCGGCTGTCGCGCGCGCCGCCAAGGCCTCCGCTTTGGCGCGCAAAATCAATCCCCGCCGCGGCCGCCCCGCTCCCTTCCCCGCCGCCGACGCGCGTACTAGTGCAAATACGTGAATTCCTACTTGCGCAATTTCTTGATTGCCATCAAGCTGCACCGTTATTTCGATGTAGTTAAACTACAATATTGGCATCATATCGCCAGTTGGACAGTAAGCGTCTGTACTGTTGCGGCGCCATGAATGTCACAGCGCCATCGAATCAAGACAGGCCTATCCGTACGGTGTACCCTATCCGGCACGCCACGCGGAACCGCTCATGAAGAAGCAGGCCGACGCTCGTAATAAAACAACTGATAAATTCCCGATCTGAGGAGTTACATATGAGCACACCCTTGCCAAGACTGAAGATCCTCGCCCCCCTCTCCGGGTGGCTGGTCGCCCTGGACACCGTCCCGGATCCGGTGTTCGCCGGCAAGATGGTGGGAGACGGCATCTCGCTGGACCCCACTTCCTGCAGTCTGCTCGCGCCGGTCTCCGGCGTCGTCAGCAACCTCCATTCCGCGCACCACGCGCTCACCATCACCTCGCCCGAAGGCGTGGAAGTGATGGTGCACATCGGCATCGACACCGTCATGCTCAAAGGCCAGGGCTTCCAGCCGCTGGTGGAACAAGGACAACGCGTCAGCGCCGGCCAGGCGCTGATCGACTTCAATCTGGATTTGGTGGCGCGCAACGCGCAGAGCCTGCTGACCCAGATCATCATCACCAACGGCGACCAGACCGTCAGCGCCATGCACCAAGCCAGCGGCCTGGCCGAGGCCGGCAAGACCGCGGTGCTGGAGCTGGAACTGGCCGGCGCGGCCGCCGCCGCGGCGCCGGCCGCCGGCGGCGCCAAGCTGCTGTCGCCGGACATTGAAATCACCAACCCGGCCGGCCTGCACGCCCGCCCGGCCGCGGTGTTCGCCAGCAAGGCGAAAAGCTTCCAGGCCGACATCCACCTGCTGCTGGGCGAACAGTCCGCCAACGCCAAGTCCGTGGTCGGCGTGATGGGGCTGTCCACCCGCAACGGCGACAAGGTGCGCATCGAAGCCGCCGGCGCGGACGCCGAACAGGCGCTGGCCGAGCTGACCCAGCTGCTGCTGGACCGTTGCGGCGAGGCCGAGGACGAAGCGCCGGCCGCGCCGGCGCCCATCGCCGCCGTCGCCCAGCAACAGGAAAGCGCCGAGCTGCTGGTCGGCGTCGGCGCCTCTCCCGGCCTGGCCATCGGCCGCGTCTATCATCACCGGCTGCAGGAGTTCGACGTGCCGGAATTCGGCCAGGGCGCCAGCCTGGAGCAACAGCACTTCGCCCGCGCCACCGAAGAAGCCGCCCAGCAGATCGACGCGGTCAAGAGCCAGCTGACCGACGCCGCCAAGCAGGCCATCCTGTCCATGCACCAGGAACTGCTGCAAGACCCGGACCTGCTGGCGCAAACCTACGCCGGCCTGGCCGACGGCAAGTCCGCCGCCTGGTCCTGGCGCGCCGCCTTCAGCTCCTACTCCGCGCGCCTGGAAGCGCAAGACAACGCGCTGCTGCGCGAACGCGCCAACGACATCCGCGACGTGGGCCGCCGCGTGCTGGCGCTGCTGGCCGGCGTCAAGCAGGCCAGCCTGGACGTGCCGGCCGGCTCCATCCTGATCGCGGAAGACCTGACCCCGTCCGACACCGCCGCGCTGGACCCCAAAAAAGTGCTGGGCTTCTGTACCCGCACCGGCGGCGCCACCAGCCATGTGGCCATCCTGGCGCGTTCGCTGGGCATCCCGGCGATCTGCGGCATCTCCCAGGCCGCGCTGGCTCTGCCCGACAGCGAACAGGTCATCATCGACGGCGGTCGCGGCACGCTGCGCATCGCGCCTAACGCCGAACAACTGGCCAGCGCCGAGGCGGAAATCGCCCAGATCGCGGAGCGCCGCGCCGCCGAGGCGGCGATGTCGCAGCGCGAAGCGCGCACCAGCGACGGCGTCCGCATCGAAGTGGTGGCCAATATCCGCAACGCCGCCGACGCGCGCGAAGCGGTGGCCAAGGGCGCCGAAGGCGTGGGCCTGCTGCGTTCGGAGTTCCTGTTCGACAACCGCGACACTCCGCCCAGCGAGCAGGAACAGGCGGAGGAATACTGCGCGGTGGCCCGCGCGCTCGGCGCGGAACGACCGCTGGTGGTGCGCACGCTGGACGTGGGCGGCGACAAGCCGCTGTCCTATCTGCCGCTGCCCAAGGAGGACAACCCCTTCCTCGGCCTGCGCGGCATCCGCGTCAGCCTGGAGCGTCCGGACCTGCTGCGCACCCAGTTGCGCGCCATCCTGCAGGCCGCGCCGCTGACCCGCCTGCACATCATGTTCCCGATGGTGGCCTCGCTGGACGAGCTGCGCGCCGCCAAGGCCGTCCTGGCCGAAGAGCAAGCCGCCAGCGGCCGGCAAGACGTCAAGGTGGGCATCATGGTGGAAGTGCCGTCCGCCGCCGTCATGGCCGCGCGCTTCGCGCCGGAAGTGGACTTCTTCTCCATCGGCACCAACGACCTGACCCAGTACGTGCTGGCGATGGACCGCGGCCACCCGCAGCTGGCCAAGCAGGCCGACGCGCTGCACCCTGCGGTGCTGGCGATGATAGCGATGACCTGCGACGGCGCGCGCGCCCACGGCAAATGGGTGGGCATCTGCGGCGGCCTGGCCTCAGACGAGCGCGCCGCGCCGCTGCTGGTGGGCATGGGCGTCACCGAGCTGTCGGTCAGCACCCCGGCGCTGGCCGCGGTCAAGGCCACGCTGTCGCGCTGGAGCGCGGAGGAGTGCCGGACCCTGGCGCAACAGGCGCTGGCCCTGTCCACGGCGAGCGAAGTCCGCGAACACCTGAACGCGCAAGCCAGATAAACGCAAGAGAATCTCCGGCCATCCGGAGCGATGTGGGGCGGCGAGCGCGCCGCCCGCTATTTCCTACGCTGTTGAGCAAGGAATGAACCACCATGTTTAGTCAATCATTCGCATTTCTGCAAAAGATCGGCAAGGCGCTGATGCTGCCGGTAGCCGTGCTGCCGGTGGCCGGCCTGCTGCTGGGCATAGGCGCCACCGATTTCCACACCCAGAACACCGTCGCGCTGGCCATCCTGTCGCTGATGAAAAACTCCGGCGACGTGATCTTCGGCAATCTGCCGCTGATCTTCGCCGTCGGCGTGGCGCTGGGCTTCACCGAAAACGACGGCGTGGCGGCGATCGCCGCCGTGATCGGCCATCTGGTCACCACCGTCACCCTGGGGGTGATGGCCGGCCTGATGGGAGTCAAGCCCGACACCATCATGGGCCTGCCGTCGATACAGACCGGCGTGTTCGGCGGCATTCTCGCCGGCGGCCTGGCGGCCTATATGTTCAACCGCTTCTACCGGATCAAGCTGCCCGAATACCTGGGCTTCTTCGCCGGCAAGCGCTTCGTGCCCATCATCACCGCCATCAGCGCCATCGCGCTGGGCGTGGCGCTATCCTTCATCTGGCCGCCGATAGGCAACGGCATCAAGAGTTTCTCGCAGTGGGCCGCGGTCAGCGACCCGCGCACCGCCGCCACCGTCTACGGCCTCGTCGAACGGCTGCTGCTGCCCTTCGGCCTGCACCACATCTGGAACGTGCCCTTCTTCTTTGAAATCGGCGCCTTCCCCGACGCGGTCAGCGGCAAGATGATCCATGGCGACATCAACCGCTTCTTCGCCGGCGACCCCACCGCGGGCATCCTGTCCGGCGCCTTCCTGTTCAAGATGTTCGGCCTGCCGGCCGCGGCCATCGCCATCTGGCATTCGGCCAAGCCGGAGAACCGCGTCAAAGTGGGCGGCATCATGATTTCCGCCGCGCTGACCTCCTTCCTGACCGGCATTACCGAACCGATTGAATTCTCCTTCCTGTTCGTGGCGCCGGTGCTCTACCTCCTCCATGCCTGCCTGGCGGCGTCGGCGCAATTCATCGCCAACACCCTGGACATGCACATGGGCTTCACCTTCTCCCAGGGCGGCATCGACTTCCTGATGTTCAACCTGATCGGCGACAAGGCCAAGCACGCCTGGTACGTGTTCATCCTCGGCCCGATCTACGCGGCCATCTACTATGGGGTGTTCCGCTTCGTCATCGCCAAGTTCAACCTGAAGACTCCGGGCCGCGAAGACGAGAGCGCCGACGCCGGCGCGGCGGTCAGCGAGGACGCGCGCGCGCGCGAACTGGTGCTGGCCTTTGGCGGCCGCTCCAACATCAGCAGCCTGGACGCCTGCATCACCCGGCTGCGCATCGCGGTGCGCGAGCCGGCCAAGGTCAACCAGGCCAAGCTCAAGAGCATGGGCGCCTCCGGCGTGGTGGTGGTAGGCAACGGCATCCAGGCCATCTTCGGCCCGCAGTCGGAAAACCTGAAAACCGATATGGAAATCTATCTGCGCGGCGCCGGCGCGGACGCCGAAATCGACGCCCCGGCCAGCGCGCCGGCTCCGACGGCTCCCGCCGCGGCGCCGACGCCCGCCGCCGATCAGAACCAGGCCGCGGCGTTGCGCCAGGCGCTGGGCGGCGCGGCCAATCTGGCCAAGGTGGAAGCCATCGCCCATACCCGCTTGCGCGTGGAGCTGAAACAGGGCGCGCTGTTCAATCAGGACGCCGCTCACGCGGCCGGCGTGGCGGCGATGCAGGAAGTGGCTCCCGGCGTCTGGCACCTGATCGTCGGCGACCGGGCCGCCGGCCTGGCGCAGGCGCTGCAAAGCTGAGCCGACTCAAAACCATGCAAAAACGCCAGCGAGAGCGCTGGCGTTTTTTATTGGGATTCCGTCTAGGCTACAAGGCGAACAACTCGCGCAGATGACGCGCCACGCCGGCCTCGCGATTGCTGCCTATGCGCGGCACATCCGGCAATTGCTCGGCCAGCCGCGCCTGGGCGTTGCCCATCATCCGCGGGTGGCCGGCAGTGCGCAGCAGCTCGATATCGTTCTGACCATCGCCGAAAGCCAGGCAATGCGCCTTGTCCAGGCCCAGATCCGCCAACACCAGCTCCAGCGCGTGGCCCTTGGACACCCCGGGCGCCATCACTTCCAGGCAGTCGTCGGCCGAGAAGGTGATGTACAGCTCGTCGCCGAAAGCCTGGTGCAGCTTGCGCTCCACTTCCAGCAGATACGCGTGCTCGCCGATGTAGAGCACCTTGCCGACGCCCGCGCCGCTGTGTCCGGCCAGGTCGGCCAGTTGATAGCGCAGGCCGGAATCGGCGTGGAAATTGAGCAGGTACTGGCAGGGCTGATCGATCAGCCAGGCGTCGTCCAGATAGAAGTTCAGCACGGTGCCGGCGGCGAACTCCGGCTGCGCCAGCCGGCGCACCAGGACGGGATCGATATCCTGGCGATGCACCAGCTTGTCGTCGGGATCATGCACCCGCGCGCCGTTGGAGGTGATCAGGTGGGCGCGGATGCCCAGCGCCTGACGAATGCCCTGCACGTCCAGATAATGGCGGCCGGTGGCGATGGCGAACCGCACGCCGCGCGCCTGCAAGGCCTGCAAGGTGCTGGCGGTGAAATCGTCCACCGCGTGATTGGGGTCCAGCAAGGTGCCATCCAGATCGGATGCGATGAAGTGATACACCATCAAACTCCCGCGACAACAGAAGCGCACATTATACGCGCGGCCGGCGGCGCTGCCCATCAATGCGAGCGGACGCTTTCTGCTCCGAACCGGGATCAGTTGGGCGCGGCCTCGCCGCCAAACTGCTCATAGGCCTGCAAGGCCTCCGCCGCCGTCATCAAGGACGGGCCGCCGCCCATATAGATAGCCACCTGCAACATCTCCATGAATTCGGCGCGGCTGCAACCCAGTTCCACCAAGGCCTTGGCGTGAAAGGCCAGACAGCCATGGCAACGGTTGGCGATGCCTATCGCCAGCGCGATCAGCTCCTTGGTCCGGTTCGACAAGGCGCCGTCGGCGTGCGCGGCGCGGCTCATCTGGCCGAAGCCCTTCATGGTTTCCGGGATTTCCTTGCGCAGCTTGCTCAACTCCGCGCCCAGTTCCGCGCTTAGATCGGGGTAATGCTGGCTCATGACTGGTCTCCTCGACATAACAATATATATTATATTTAATCATATATTGAAAGATAAAAGCAAGCCGCACGGCGGACCCCAGGCCAAACCCCAAGCTCTGCGGGCGGACCGCATGGCCGGCCTGCCCGCAGCGCCAAGAGCCTGTTCAAAGTCTCGCGAGCAAGGGCGAGACAAGGCGAAAACTAGCGGAAAAGCGGAATGTACACGTGGTACATGAGCATTTCGAAGCGGGTTTCAACGTCGTATCGCCGCAGCGCAGCAGATCGTAAACAGGTTCTAAGCCTCCCCTCTTCCCGGCAAGGCCAGCAAACGCTCCTTGCGCGTCTTGCGCATGCCCACCAGGCTGACGACTATCCACAGCACTTGCGCCAGCAAGGACGCCAGATTGAAGGCATAGCACAGCGAGATCAACAGCAGCATCGCGCCCATCAGATTGAAGCCGCTGTAGCTGTAGTCGCTCAGGTCCACCAGCCTCCATTGCAGCAGGCTGTAGGCCAATAGATAGAAAAACACGCCGATCAGCCCTATCCAGTCATACCACATCATGACGCCCCTCCTTGAGGAGTCCCGCCCTATTGGACGCGGCGCGGCACATCCTCGTCCCACTCCCGCCGCAGCAGCAACTGCTCCCCCTCCCAGGCGCTTTGCCGCGCCTGGATGCGAAACCGGCCGGCGTCCGCCGTCAGCGTCAACTCGCTGTCCACTCTGACCCACCAATCGCCGCGACCCGCGCTATAGCTCCACTTCACCGCGCCGCTGGCCGACAAGGGCCGATCGGGCAGAATGCGGTAGATTTCCTCGCAGCTTTGCGCCACTTCCAAGCCGTGGTCGTCAAAACGATAGTGGCCGAAATCGTCGCGGATCACGGTGCGCACCTCCCCGCTCATCGCGTCCTCGATGATTTCTCGGCTGTTGGCGGGAGGACGCAAATAACTCAAGGCCAGCGGCGGCGCGGCTTCCGGCGCGGCAAACGGTTGCGCCGCCTCGGTGCTCAGGTCATGCACCGGCAGGCTGAGCTCGGCGCTAGCCAAGTCCAAGCTCAGCCGGGCATGATCGGCCGCCGGCCAGATCAGCGGGAAGTAGGCGCTGGAAACGCTCAGCCGCAGCCGATGGCCCGCCGGCAGACAGTAGCCGCAATCGTCCAGTTGCAGCCGAATCTCCATCCACTCGCCCGGCGTCACCGCCTGCGGCTGTTGATAGCCGTCGCGCAAGGCCAGATTCAACACCCCGTAACTGATGCGGGTCGCCGCCCCGTCCGGCGCCACGTCGTTGAGCCGCACCGCCAGTTGACCGCTGGGACTATCGCACTTCAAACGCAGCTGCAGCAGCGGCGCGCCCAACAGCGGCAGCTCCCGCTCCAACGCCCGGCTGTCGAACACCAGCGAACCGGCGTCGTCGCGGCGCTGATCCAGCGGAAACTCCGGCCCCAGCCAGATCACGCAATATTCGCCGCAGGCGGCGCCGGTGCTCAGCGGCGAGCGGATGCCAAGCTCGCCGGCATCGGAAGCCCCCGGCCGCAATTCCCCGGCGGCGCCCAGCCCCCATTGCTGCAGGCGGACATGCGGGCTGGGCCAGGCCGGGTCGCGCAGCCAGACACCCGGACGCTCGGCATAGCTGGCTTGCGGCGGCGCCGCGTCTTGCAGATACAGCGTCACCGGGTCTTCGGCCATGATGCCGGTGTCGACATCCTTCAACCAGTAGTCCCACCAGCGCAGCGCTTCCTGCAAAAAACCGATCGCCGGATCCGGCACCGCGAAGTGCGGATACTTGTGGGCCCACGGGCCGATCAGCGCTTTTTTCGGACAGCTCAATTGCTGCATCATCCGGCCGACGGCGTTGTGGTAGGCGTCGCCCCAGCCGCCCACCGCGTAGACGGCGGCCTTGATGGCGCCGTAATCGGCGCAGATGGAGCCATGCCGCCAATAGTCATCGTCGGTCTGGTGGCTCAGCCAGGTCTTGAGCAGCAGCGGCATCCGCTCCAGCCTTTGCAGCCAGCGTTCGCGCCAGGCCTCGCCCACCAGCAGCGGATCGGGCGCGGCGGCGCAGTAACTGAGCATGGTGCCGGCCCAGCCCAGGTTCTCCAGCAATAAAGCGCCGCCCTTGTAATGGATGTCGTCGGCGTAGCGATGATCGGTGGAGCATAAGGTGATGACGGCCTTCAAGGCCTCCGGCTGGCGGGCGGCCACTTGCAGGCTGTTGAAGCCGCCCCAGGAAATGCCCATCATGCCGACCTTGCCGCTGCACCAGGGCTGCGCGGCGATCCAGGCGATCACTTCCAAGGCGTCGTCCTGCTCCTGCCGCAAGTACTCATCGACGAACTCGCCGTCGGATTCGCCGCAGCCGCGCATATCCACCCGCAGGCAGGCGTAGCCGTGGCCGGCGAAATACGGGTGGGTCAGCTGATCGCGCACCGCGGTGCCGTCGCGTTTTCTATAAGGCAGGTATTCCAGAATCGCCGGCACCGGCCTGGCTTCGGCGTCCCGCGGCAGCCACATCCGCGCCGCCAGTCGGCAGCCGTCGGCTAGCGTGATGGTGAAGTGCTCCACTTCCCGAATGGCGTGCGGAAACTGAGTAATGGTTTTCATGACTGAGACTCCTTGGCGACCGCGGACGCCTCGCTAGCGGACAAACGCTCCAGCTTGCCGGAATTCACCAGCGCGATGAGCGACAGCATGCAGCCCATGACGATGAGCAAGGCCGGCAGGCCACCGAGATTGGACATCATTTTTACGCCGTCGACGCCGCCGGCGTAGCTGGTCATCACCCAGGACACCAGGCCGATCACGCCACCCCACACGATCTTCATGCTCTTGCCGGCTTTCTCGGCGCTGTCGGCGTAAAAGCCGGAGGTGCACAAATTGCTGATGGCGTCGGTATTGCTGTCCGCCGCGGTGACGTAGTTGAGAAATGCGATGAACACCACCGCGGCCACCATGATTTCGCTCATCGGCAGCTGACGGATGATGGTGTACAGCACATTCTCCACGCCCTGCTGCTCCAGCACGTTTTTGAGCAGGCCGGCCTGGCCCAGGTCTATGGAGAGGGCGGTGCCGCTGAAAATCATGATCCACAGCGCGGTAAAGCCGGCCGGCAGCAGCAAATTCATCACAATCACTTCGCGCACGGTGTAGCCGCGGGAGATCTTGCCCAGAAACATGGCGCTGATCGGCGCCCAGGCAAACCATACCGCCCAGTAGAAGATGGTCCAGGAGCCGGCCCAGCCGTCCTGGCTGGCGGCGCCGGTGGACAGGCTTAGCCGGAAGAACTGGTTCAGATAGTTGCCGAACGATTCCAGGCCAAACGCCAGGATGAAGGTGGTGGGCCCAAAGATCAGCAAAAAGCCGGCCAACGCCAGCAAGATCCAGGTATTGATGCTGGACAACCAGGTCAGCCCGCGCTGCAGGCCGCTGAGCGCGGAGCAGACAAAGGTCACCACAATGGCGGCGATGACCAGCCCGAGGCTGAACGGACTGGCGGGCAGCGGCAGATATTGATTGATGCCGCCCACCAGCGCCAGCGCGCCGGTGCCCAGGCTGGAAGCCATGCCGGCCACCAAGGCGTACAAGGCCAGCGCGTCTATCAAGTGCCCGCTGCGGCCGCCCACCCGGCGCCCCAGCAAGGGCTGCAACATGCTGCCCACCGAGAACGGCAGCTTAAGGTTGTAAAACACCAGGCCGAACAACAGCGCCGGCACGGTGTAAATCGCGTAAGGGGTAAACGTCCAGTGCAGAAACATCGCCGACATGGCGAAACTGGCGGCCTCCGCGCTGCCGGCGCTCAGGCCATACGCCGCCGGCGGGTAGTACAGGTGGTAAATCGGCTCGGCCGAGGTCCAGAACAGCACCCCCACCGCCATGGTGGTCATCAAGGTGACGGCGAACCAGCGCTTGCGGCCCAGCAGCGGTTGAGCGGCCTCGCCTCCAATGCGCAGCTTGCCTATCGGCGAGAAATAGACCCAGCCACAGGTCAGCAGCAAGCTGAAGCTGGCCAGACTGAACAACCAGGAAAAGTGGCCGAGTATCCATTTGTTGGCGCCGCTGGCCAGGTGGAGAAAAGCGGGCAGGTCGAGATAGCTGAGCAGCAAGGCCGCCAGCAGCAGTAAGAAAGTGGGCCAGAACACCAGCGGCTTGATGCGATGATGGCGATGCATGGTTGGTCTCCTCTATGGAGCCTGCCGCCGCTGTCGCCCCGGGGGCTGCCGATCTAAAGCCGGCGCGGCTTGCTGACAGGCCGGGGCTTCTGCCCTGGCCTGGCCAGTGTCGGCGATACATCCCGCCCGGGACAAACGATAGTTTTAGATAGATCTATGTTGCGCGCTCATCAATCCGCCCGCGCCAGCCGCACACCGCGGGGACGCCCGCCGCCCCCTGCCGCCGTCATCGCGCCACCACCAGCGAGGCCAGCCAGTCGGCGAACAGCCGGGTCGCCGGTTTGAGTTGCCGCCGCTCCGGCCGCAGCAGATAAAAAGCGCCGCTCATCATCACCTTGGCGTCCGCCGCCATCACCAGCGCGCCGCTGGCCAGATAGCTGTCGATCAGATGCGCCCAGGCCAACGCCACCCCCTGCCCGGCCAGCGCGGCCTGCACCGCCAAGTGGTGATTGGTCACGCTCAACTGCCTGGCCGCCGGCCGCCAGGCGATGCCTTGGGCTGCAAACCATTGCGGCCAGTTGAACCAGTCCCGCAGGCCGCCATCCATGGTGATCAGCGTCTCGTCCAACAAGGCCGTCGCCGACGCCGGCCCGGCCGGCAAGTAAGCCGGGCTGCAGACCGCGTACATCTGTTCATCGAACAAGGCCACCGCATTGGCCGTCCTGGGGGGCTGGCGGAAATAGTAAACGCCGAGATCGAATTCGCCCGCCTGCAATTCCTGGACATCATCGTTGGCCAGGATGCGGATGGAGAGATCCGGCTGCGCTTGGCGAAAGGCGGACAGATGGGGCATCAGCCATAAGGAGGCGATCGCGGTGGAACAGGCCACCGTGACCTGCTTGTCTTGCTGCCAATGCATCAGGCTGGCGGTGGCCGCGACCAATTGCTCCAAGGCGGCGCGGACCTCGTCCAGATACTGCGCGCCGGCCGGGGTCAGCTCCACCTTGCGGGTGCCGCGCTGCAGCAGCTTGCAGCCCAGGTAGTCCTCCAGCAGCAGCAACTGGCGGCTGACCGCGCCTTGCGACAGATTCAGCTCCGCGGCGGCCAGGGTAAAGCTGGAGAGCCGGGCCACGGCTTCGAAGGCGATCAGGGTATACAGGGGAGGCAGCGGTTTCATCGCCGCATTATGACATGCGCCCGGCCAGAACCAGGTCCGGGGCGAACTGCCGCCGCCGCAATGCGAAAAGCCGAACTCGAGGAGTTCGGCTTTTCAGGTATCTGGTGGCCAGTCGCGGAATCGAACCACGGACACGCGGATTTTCAATCCGCTGCTCTACCAACTGAGCTAACTGGCCGACGGGTGCTGAAGCAAGGCGGTGATGGTGGCCAGTCGCGGAATCGAACCACGGACACGCGGATTTTCAATCCGCTGCTCTACCAACTGAGCTAACTGGCCATCACTGCTGCGCTGTCGCGCCGTCAGAGCCACGCATTTAATCAGAGGACGAATTCAGAGTCAAGGAATAATTGCAAAAAAACGAGAGGCCGCCGCGCTGGAAAAACAAGCGGGCCGGTCGCTCCAAACGACCGGCCCGCCGGATCAAAGACTTAGATCAGATCGCGTCCGGCTGGCGGGACGGGTGCGCGTCCGCGAAAGCCGGCAGTTGCTCCAGCGCGTCCGCAACGCGGGCGATGTTCGGATAGGCCGTCAGGTCCACGCCGAAACGGCGGGCGCTGAACACCTGCGGCAGCAGGCAGACATCGGCCAGCGTCGGCTGCTCGCCCGCCGCGTAGCGGCTCGGCGATTCGGCCAGCACTTGCTCCAGCGCGTCGAAGCCGGTGCGGATCCAGTGCCGTATCCACTCCGCCTTGCCCTCCTCGTCCTTGCCGTACTCGGTCTGCAGATACTTGCCGACCCGGGTGTTCTGCAAGGGGTGGATGTCGGCGGCGATGGCCAGCGCCAGCGCGCGTACCCGCGCCCGCGCCGCCGCGCCGGCCGGCAGCAGCCGCGGCGTATCCGGATAGGCTTCGTCCAGGTACTCGCAGATGGCCAGCGACTGCGCGATCTTGACCCCGCCGTCGTCCAGCAGCGGCACCAGGCCTTGCGGGTTGATCGCCAGGTAGTCGGGACTGCGCTGCTCGCCCTTGAGCAGATTGACCGGCTGGTAACGGTAATCCAGCCCCTTGAGATTCAGCGCGATGCGCACCCGGTAGGCGGCGCTGGAGCGGAAATAACCGTACAGCACGCGCTCAGTCATGCTTCACCACGGTCTGTTCGATGGCGCCGAAGACGCTGGCGCCGGCGGCGTCCTTCATCTCGATGCGCACGCGGTCGCCCACTTTCATGAACGGAGTCGTCGGCGCGCCGCTCTCTATGGTCTCTATCATCCTTTGCTCCGCCAGGCAGCAGGAACCGACGCTGCGGTCGTGATTGGACACGGTGCCGGAGCCGATGATGGAGCCGGCGGCCAGTTCGCGGGTCTTGGCCACGTGCGCCACCAGCTGCGGGAAGCTGAACTGCATTTCCACGCCGGCGTTGGGATGGCCGTAAGGCGCGCCGTTGTACTCCACCAGCAGCGGCAGATGCGCCTTGCCGTCGCGCCAGGCCGCGCCCAGCTCGTCCGGAGTCACCGCCACCGGCGAGAAGGCGGTGGCCGGCTTGCTCTGGAAGAAGCCGAAGCCCTTGGCCAGCTCGTTGGGAATCAGATTGCGCAGGCTGACGTCGTTGACCAGCATCAGCAGGCGGATCCGGCCGGCGCAGGCGGCGGCGTCGGCGCCCAGCGGCACGTCGCCGGTGATCACCGCCACCTCGCCTTCGAAGTCCAGCCCCCAGGCCTCGTCGCGCAGCGGTATCGGCGCCAGCGGCGGCAGGAAGGCGTCGGAGCCGCCCTGGTACATCAGCGGATCATGATAAAAGCTGGCCGGCACTTCCGCGCCGCGCGCCTTGCGCACCAGTTCCACGTGGTTCAGGTAAGCGCTGCCGTCCGCCCATTGATAGGCGCGCGGCAACGGGCTGTGGCAGCGTTGCGGCTCGAAGGCAAAGGCGCCCGGCACCTCGCCGGCGTTGAGCGCGACGTAGACCTCCTGCAGCCGCGGCGCCAGCGCGTCCCAGCCGTCCAGCGCCTGTTGCAGGCTGGCGGCGATCTGCGGCACCGCCACCGCGCGGGACAGGTCGCGGCTGACGACCAACAACTGGCCGTCGCGGGTTTGATTCTGATAAGTGGCGAGTTTCATCTTCTATTCTTTCTGCAGCTGGGCAGCTGAAATTCCAGTGATACGGTATGACATGAAAGCTTCGTTTGAGGAGCATTTCGTCGCGAGCGGGCTGAGGTCGAAACGAGAAGCGCAGCGGTACAACTGGTACCGCGAGCATCACAGTTTCGAGATCAGCCTGCGCAGTAGAAATGAACTCAAACAATCAGGGCTTGGGTTTCCAGCTGTCCACATACTGGGCCCACTCCACCTCCGGCATCTGCGGCCCCTGCTCCAGCGCGTCGCGCGCGTCTATCATCACCGCCACTTCGTCGGTAAAGGTCTTGGGATTCGTCATCGCCTTGGCGAAGGCCTTGGGATGCGGCCCGTGAGTGAAGCCCGCCGGGTGGAAGGTCAGCATGCCGGGCTTGATGTTGTCGCGGCTGAAGAAGTCGCCGGCGTGGTAGAAGATCACTTCGTCGTAATCGTCGTTGTTGTGATAGAACGGGACCTTCAAAGCGCCGGGATCGGACTCTATCGGCCGCGGCACGAAGGTGCAGATCACGAAGCCGTCGGCGACGAAGGTGGTGTGCGCCGACGGCGGCAAGTGGTAGCGATGGCTCATCAGCGGCCGGATGTCGCGCCAGTTGATGCGGGCGACGGAATGGTTGCCGTGCCAGCCTATCGCGTCCAGCGGATTGAACGGGTAGGTCACGGTGGACAGCGCGCCGCGACGCTTGATCACCACCTGCCACTCGTCCTCGGTCTGCTGCGCGCGGAAGGCGTCGTCGATGGCCGGCACGTCCAGCATCGCCTCGTCGAAGATGGCGTGCGGCCCGACCAGGCCCTTGTCCGGCAATTGATAAGCGCCGTTGCTGGCTTCGATCAGCAGCATGGTGGTGGGCGCGGCCGGCTCGATGCGCCAGCTGGTGGAGCGCGGCATCAGGATGTAGTCGCCGTCGCGATAGCTCAGATGGCCGTAATCGCAGAACAACTCGCCGCTGCCGGCGTGGATGAACAGCATGTCGTCGCCGTCGCCGTTGCGGAACAGCTGGGTCATCGGCTGATCCACGCTCCAGATGCGCAGCTTGCACTGGGCGTTGTGCAGCACCAGCGGCGCCGCCCAGGGCGCGGCGACGTTCTTGGGCAGCTCGTTCAGGTCAAAGGCGCGCGGACGCAGCGGGCCCTCCCAGGCGCTCCAGCCGGTGGGCGGATGCTTGTGGTGCAGATGAGTGGCGGGACCGAAAAAACCGCTGCGCCCCACTTCGCGCTCGTAGATGGCCGCATCCGGGAAATCGGCGTGGGCCTGGCGCGAGACGGTGCCTTCGCGATGGGGGTACTGAATCCATTTACGCATGATGTGTCCTTCACTCCCGCCGCCCGGGCGGCGGGATGGCATCGATGAAGCGCGGGCTTGAGCGGCGGCGCGGCGCGTTTCGCTTCCGCTGCCGCAACGCCTTGTTTCGCCTCAGCCCGCGAGATCGCGAACCGCTTCTTTAGATCACGCCGCGGCGGATCTGGTCCTCTTCGATCGACTCGAACAGGGCGCGGAAGTTGCCCTCGCCGAAGCCCTCGTTGCCCTTGCGCTG
Source organism: Chromobacterium alkanivorans (assembly GCF_016937655.1). Classification (GTDB taxonomy): domain Bacteria; phylum Pseudomonadota; class Gammaproteobacteria; order Burkholderiales; family Chromobacteriaceae; genus Chromobacterium; species Chromobacterium alkanivorans. The sequence continues at coordinate 70,422 of NZ_JAFHKL010000012.1, forward strand.
AATGATCTCGAAGAAGATCGGGCCGATCACGGTTTCGGTGAAGATCTGCAGCAGGATGCCGGCGCCGTCCACCGGCGCGCCGTCCACCAGGATATGGTTCTTGTGCAGGCGCGCCAGGTCCTCGCCGTGCCCGGGCACGCGCACGTCCACCTTTTCATAATAGGTGTCCGGGGTGTCGAGGAAGCGGGTGCCGGCGGCTTTCAGCGTTTCCACGGTCTGGTAAATGTCGCGAGTGGTCAGCGCGATGTGCTGGATGCCTTCGCCGTGGTATTCGCGCAGGAATTCCTCGATCTGGCTCTTGTCGTCGGAGGATTCGTTGATCGGGATGCGGATCTTGCCGCAGGGGCTGGTCATCGCCTGGGACACCAGGCCGGTGAGCTTGCCCTCGATGTCGAAATAACGGATTTCGCGGAAGTTGGCGATATCAGTGTAGAAACCCGCCCACTTGGCCATATTGCCGCGGAACACATTGTGAGTCAGGTGATCGATCTCGTACAGGCCCACGCCTTGCGGATGCTGGTCGACGCCGTCCAGCGGCAGGAAGTCCACGTCGTAGATGCTGTGCTCCGGGCCGTAGCGGTCGACGAAATACAGCGCCGAGCCGCCGATCCCCTCCACCGCCGGAATATTCAGCTCCATGAAGCCGATCGGGCGCTCGTATTTCTTGGCGCCGTGGGCCAGCGCGTATTCATAGGCCTTGGCCGCGTCCTTGACGCGCCACGCCATCGCACAAGCCGACGGACCGTGCTCGCGGCCGAAGGCGTTGGCGGGCTGCGACGACTCGCCGTTCAGAATGAAATTGATGTCGCCCTGGCGGAACAGACTGACGTTCTTGCTGCGGTGGCGCGCCACTTCGCTGAAGCCCAGGGACAGGAACAGGGCCTTGAGCTTGGCGATGCCTTCGGCGTTGGGCGCGGTGTATTCGACAAATTCAAAGCCGTCGGTGGCCAGGGGGTTTTTCAGCATGGTTTCCATTTTCATCTGTTTCTCCTGTTGTAGATGAGTGTGCGCCGGTTTGCGGCGAGCGGAAGTCGAGCGCCGCTCTGAACTGGCGACTTGGTCTTGTGGTCCGCGCAACAAGCTTGTTTATTCACAATTAACAGTAGCTTTTGATGGCATGTCTTGTGATAGTCTTGTCATGACATGTTGTAAAAAGCCCTGCGCAACGCATTTGGCTTCGCGTGGAAAAGTCGGAAGGGAAAAGACTGATGGGGAGAAAGGCGCTTGCCGCGCGCTGGTTTAGCCTGCCGTGACGAGCGGCAAGCTTCTCCTCAAAATGTGAATCTTATCTCCGCCGTCTTATTCACTCGACAAACCCCGGTGCTTTTTTAGCGCCGTGTGTAGAATGCGTTTTTAGGCTTTTTATTCTATGGAAACTACGGGGCAATTTTCTTGCTAAATACCAAGAAACCAGTAATAACTAAGTATAAAACACTAATATTTTGCCTCTTTTAGGAGAAAACATGCCAAGTCTTACATTAGATAAGACAGACTTGCGTATTCTGGCCGAACTACAACATGACGGCCGCTTAACCAATGTGGAATTAGCAGAACGGGTGGCCCTGTCTCCATCCCCTTGCCTGCGCCGTCTGAAGCAGCTGGAGGAGTCCGGCGTGATCCGCCAATACGTGGCGCTGCTGGACCCGGCCCGCATCGGCCTGGGCCTGCAGGCCTGGGTCAGGGTCACGCTGGAAAAGCGCGGCAACGCGCATTTGCAAAGCTTCATCGAAGCGGTGCAAAGCTGGCAGGAAGTCATCAACTGCTTTGCGATGACCGGCGAGATGGACTATCTGCTGCAAGTGTATTTCGAGGACATGGAGCACTTTTCGCGCTTCGTGATGGACGAGCTGTTGCAGCACCCCGGTGTCGCCGACGTGAAGTCCAGCTTCGTGCTCAAGGAGATCAAGCGGACGACTTCACTGCCGCTCGGCCAACTGCGTGGCCTTTAAGGCGGAGCGGCCTTGCGCCGCGTGCGGATTTGAAACAGAACGGCCCGGAACTCCGGGCCGTTTTGCATGGGAAAGCGTACCGACTCACAAACCCAGCCGTTGCCAGATGGTGGACACCAGCCCGGCCTGGTTCAGCGTGTAGAAGTGCAGGCCCGGCGCGCCGTGCTGCAGCAGCCGATCGCACAGCTCGGTCACCACGTCCAGGCCCAACGCGCGGATGGAGGCGCTGTCGTCGTAATAAGCCTGCATGCGCTGGCGCAGCCAGCGCGGCACTTCCGCGCCGCACATGTCGGAAAAACGACACAGTTGCCCGAAATTGGAAATCGGCATGACGCCCGGAACGATGGGAATATTCACGCCGCGCGCCTGCGCTTCGTCGATGAAGCGGAAATAGGCGTCGGCGTTGAAGAAATACTGGGTCATCGCCGAATTGGCGCCGGCGTTGACCTTGCGCACGAAGTTGTTGATGTCGTCCTCGGCCGAGCGCGCCTGCGGGTGGAATTCCGGATAGGCGGCCACCTCGATGTGGAAATGGTCGCCGTGCTCGGCGCGGATGAACTCCACCAGCTCGTTGGCGTAACGGAACTCGCCGGCCGCCACCATGCCGGACGGAATGTCGCCGCGCAGCGCGACGATGTGGCGGATGCCGTTGTTGCGGTATTCCTTGAGGATGGCGCCGATGTTCTCGCGGGTGGAGCCGATGCAGGACAGGTGCGGCGCGGCGGCGTGGCCTTCGCTGCGGATTTCCAGCACCGTCGCCAGCGTGCCGTCGCGGGTGGTGCCGCCGGCGCCGAAGGTGACGGAAAAGAACTGCGGCTTGAACTGGGCCAATTGCTGGCGCGTGGTGCGCAGCTTGGCGATGCCTTCCGGGGTCTTGGGCGGAAAGAATTCGAAACTGAAGGTTCGGCTCTGTGCTGTCATGGTCTCTCTGCATCTCCCTGCGGGAGACTCCTTTGTTTTTTAGAGCGGCTAAGCAACCCCTGACGCTGCGTTGCGCCGACTTGCCGTACTCAAGTACTGCCTGCGTCGGCGCGCCTTGCCTCAGACGTGAAACTGAGTTTGTTAGCCGCTCTTATTAGAATGATCGCGATCCGCAGCAGCGGACAAAAAAAAAACGGACAGCACCATTCTAATAGCCCTGTCCGCTTTTTTATCGTTATAAAAATCAATAACGATAGTGATCCGGCTTATAAGGGCCTTGCTTGGGCACGCTGATGTAGGCGGCCTGTTCGTCGGACAGCTCGGTCAGCCGGGCGCCGATGCGGCCCAGGTGCAAGCGCGCCACCTTCTCGTCCAGATGCTTGGGCAACACATACACCTGTTTGCCGTATTGCAGGCCGTTGGCGAAGATTTCCACCTGCGCCAGCACCTGGTTGGTGAAGGAGTTGGACATCACGAAGCTGGGGTGGCCGGTGGCGCAACCCAGATTGACCAGCCGGCCTTCGGCCAGCAGGATCACCCGTTTGCCGTCCGGGAAGATGATGTGGTCCACCTGCGGCTTGATATTGTCCCACTGGTACTGGCGCAGGCTGGCGACTTCGATCTCGCTGTCGAAATGGCCGATATTGCAGACGATGGCGTTGTTGCGCATCTTCTTCATGTGCTCGTGGGTGATCACGCCGACGTTGCCGGTGGCGGTGACGAAGATGTCGGCCTGGTCGGCCACTTCGTCCATGCGCACCACGCGGTAGCCCTCCATCGCCGCCTGCAGCGCGCAGATCGGATCCACCTCGGTCACCCACACCGTGGCGCCCAGGCCGCGCAGGCTCTGCGCGCAACCCTTGCCCACGTCGCCGTAGCCCAGCACCACCGCCACCTTGCCGGCCACCATCACGTCGGTGGCGCGCTTGATGCCATCCACCAGCGATTCGCGGCAGCCGTAGAGGTTGTCGAACTTGGACTTGGTCACCGAATCGTTGACGTTGAAGGCCGGGAACGGCAGCCGCCCTTCCTTCTCCAGCTGATACAGGCGGTGCACGCCGGTGGTGGTTTCCTCGGTCACGCCCTTGATGTGCTGGAGGCGCTTGGAATACCACTGCGGGTCTTTTTCCAGATAACGGGCAATGGCGGCGAACAGCGCGGTCTCCTCCTCGTTGGACGGATGGCTGATCGCGCCGCGGTCGCTTTCCGCCTTGCTGCCCAGCATCAGCAGCAAGGTGGCGTCGCCGCCGTCGTCCAGAATCATATTGGCCGGCTCCTGCTCCGGCCATTCGAAGATCTTGTGGCTGAACTCCCAGTACTCGTCCAGGCTCTCGCCCTTGAAGGCGAACACCGGGATGCCGGCCGCGGCGATGGCGGCGGCGGCGTGATCCTGGGTGGAGAAGATGTTGCAAGAGGCCCAGCGCACTTCCGCGCCCAGCGCCACCAGGGTCTCGATCAAGACCCCGGTCTGTATCGTCATGTGCAGGCTGCCGGCGATGCGCGCGCCGCGCAGGGGCTGGCTGTGTCGGTGCTCGTCGCGCAGGGCCATCAGGCCCGGCATCTCGGTTTCGGCAATCGCCAGTTCCTTGCGGCCCCAGTCGGCCAGATTGATATCGGCAACATGAAAATCAGTGAAATCAGCCATCGCGAGCATTCCTTGGTTCACGCGGCCGGCCAGGATGCGGCTCACCCGCTCCCGTGCCCGGCACGGTTTTGATCAGGTGAGCGCCGTTGAAGCGGGAGCGGCCCGAGCCTGGGGATGGATCATCCTCGCAGCGCCCCTCGGGCCGACCGGACGCCGGTGGCGTGGACACGCGGACGGCGACGTTTCGATTATACCTATGCCGCTCGGAAAAGGTAGGAGTCCGCATGCCAAGAAGATACACTACCGGCTTGCCGATTCATCGCCGCCCCATGACTTTCGACTTCACCCCGCTGGCCGCCCTGTCCGGGATCGCCGCGCTGATTTCCACCGCCATCGCCGCCATCGCCTGGTATCGCCGCCAGTTTCCCGGCGTGCGCTGGCTGGCGCTGCTGATGAGCTCGGTGGCGTTCTGGTCCGCCGGCGCGATGTGCGAGCTGGCCGCCGCCAGCCTGTCGGCCAAGATCGCCTGGTCCAAGCTGGAATACCTGGGCACCTTGAGCACCCCGGTGCTGTTCCTGCTGCTGGCGCTGGACTACAACCGCATCCAGCTGAGCCGGCGCTGGCTAGCCGCGCTGTTCGCGCTGCCGCTGCTCTGCTTCGTCCTGGCGCTCAGCAACGAGAGCCACCACCTGGTGTGGACCGGCTACCGGCCCAGCCCCTCCGGCTACAATCTGCTGATCTACGGTCACGGCCCGGCGTTCTGGATCGGCGTCGCCGGCTACTCCTATCTGATGATGCTGATCGGCTCGCTGATGCTGATCCGCGCACTGCATTACTACCCGGCCCACTTCCGCGGCCAGTCCATCGTGCTGATGGCCAGCGCCTGCGCGCCCTGGCTGGGCAACGTCCTCTACCTGAGCGGCGCCATGCCCTTGCAGGGCCTGGACCCGACGCCGCTGGCCTTCGCCGTCACCGGCCTGGTGTTCGCGCTGGACCTGCTCTATCTGCGCCTGCTCTATCTGGTGCCGGTGGCGCGCGCGCGCTCCTTCGAGGCCATGGGCGACGGGGTGCTGGTGATAGACGACGAGCTGCGCATCCTGGACCTCAACCCGGCCGCCGCGCGGCTGCTGGGCCGGCCCGGCCGCCAGCTGCTGGGTCAGCCCTTGCCGGCGGACTGGCCGCGGGAACCTATCCTGAGCGGCCGGGAGCAATCCTTGGAGCTGTCCTTGCAAGACGGCGCGCGCATCCTGGACCTGCGCGTGTATCCTATCGCCCAACATCCTCAACCCCACTCCAGCCGCATGCTGGTGGCGCGCGACATCACCGAGCGGCGCCGGGCCGAAGAAGCGCTGCGCGGCGCCAACCAGACCCTGGCCTTGCGCATCGCCGAAATCGAAGCGCTGCAGGCGGCGCTGCGCGAGCAGGCCTTGCGCGACCCGCTGACCGGCCTGTACAACCGCCGTTATCTGGACGACGCCTTCGCCCGCGAACTGAGCCGCGCCCGCCGCGACGGCGCGCCGCTCAGCATCGCGCTGATCGATCTGGACGACTTCAAACGCATCAATGACAGCTTCGGCCATTACTTCGGCGACGAGGTCTTGCGCCGCCTGTCCGCGTTGCTGGCCGAAGACGGCCGCGGCGGCGACATCCTCTGCCGGCTGGGCGGCGAGGAATTCCTGGTGCTGATGCCCGGCGCGGACGGCGAGCAGGCCCTGCGCCGCGCCGAGGGCTGGCGCTCAGCCTTCCAGCGGCTGCCGCACGGCGCCGGCGACGACAGTTTCTGCGCCACCTTTTCCTGCGGCCTGGCCGCCTTCCCGCTGCACGCGGACAACCCGGCCGCGCTGTACCAGGCCGCGGACCGGGCCCTGTACGCGGTCAAGGCCGGCGGCAAAAACGCCTGCCGGCTGAGCGCGGCTCTTTAATCAGGACAAAAAAAACGCCTGTCCGCGGACAGGCGTTTCTCGGCGCGAAGCCTAACGCGATTTACAGACCGGCGTCGGCGCGCAGCGCTTCCACCTTGTCGGTGCGCTCCCAGCTGAATTCCGGCTCTTCCCGGCCGAAATGGCCGTAAGCGGCGGTCTTGCTGTAGATCGGACGCAGCAGGTCCAGCATCTGGATGATGCCTTTCGGACGCAGGTCGAAATGCTTCTTCACCAGTTCGACAATCTTCTCGTTCGGAATCGAGTTGGTGCCGAAGGTGTCCACCGCGATCGAGGTCGGCTCGGCCACGCCGATGGCGTAGGAAACCTGGATCTGGCACTGGCGCGCCAGGCCGGCGGCGACGATGTTCTTCGCCACGTAGCGGCCGGCGTAGGCGGCGGAACGGTCCACCTTGGACGGGTCCTTGCCGGAGAAAGCGCCGCCGCCGTGCGGCGCCGCGCCGCCGTAGGTGTCGACGATGATCTTGCGGCCGGTCAGGCCGCAATCGCCCATCGGGCCGCCAATGACGAAACGGCCGGTCGGGTTGATCAGGAACTTGGTTTCCGGCGTGATCATCTCCGGCGGCAGCACCGGCTTGATGATGTCCTCGATCACCGCCTCGGTCAGCGTCTTGTGATCGATGTCCGGGGTGTGCTGGGTGGACAGCACCACGGTGTCGATGCGCTTGGGCAGGCCGGTGGCGCCGTCGTAGACGCAAGTGATCTGGCTCTTGGCGTCCGGACGCAGCCACGGCAGACGGCCGTCCTTGCGCAGTTCGGCCTGACGCTGCACCAGACGGTGCGCGTAGTAGATCGGGAACGGCATCAGCGTCGGGGTTTCATCGCAGGCATAGCCGAACATCAGGCCCTGGTCGCCGGCGCCCTGGTTCAGGTCCAGACCTTCGCCTTCGTTGACGCCCTGGGCGATGTCCTGCGACTGCTTGTCGTAGCAAGCCATGACCGCGCAACCGCGGAAATCGAAGCCCAGCGCGGAGTCGTCGTAACCGATGCGCTTGATGGTTTCGCGGGCGATCTTGATGTAATCGATATTGGCGCTGGTGGTGATTTCGCCGGCCAACACCACCAGGCCGGTGTTCACCAGGGTCTCGGCGGCGACGCGCGCGTGCTTGTCCTCGCGCAGGATGGCGTCGAGGATGGCGTCGGAGATCTGATCGGCGACTTTGTCCGGGTGTCCTTCCGACACCGACTCAGATGTAAACAGATATTCGCTCATTTATTATTCGTTCCCGAAAAATGCAAAACCTTGTGATGATAAAATAGGTCGCTTTAAGACCAAGACTGAGCTTCATATGTCTAAGCTAGTCCATTTATTGCTGTCTTTCCTGGCGCACCTGCCTTTATCCTGGCTACAAGGCCTAGGTGCCGTTCTTGGACGACTGACTTATCATGCGTCCCCCCGCTACAGAGCACGGCTCCGGGAGAACCTAAGTTCTAGTAAAATCTGCCGAAATTATCAGCTTTTACCGCGTTTAGTCAAACAAAGCGCCGCGGAAACCGGCAAGGGCGCGCTGGAACTGGCCATCGCCTGGTGCCGGGAGCCGGACGACATCGCCGCCATGGTCAAATCCTGCTCCGGCTGGGAACACGTCGAGGCGGCGCTGGCCAAGGGCCACGGCATCGTCTTCGTCACCCCTCATCTGGGCAGCTACGACATCGCCGGCCGCTACATCAGCTCGCGGCTGCCGTTTCCGCTGACCGCGATGTACCGTCCGCCCAAGCTGGCCTGGCTGGAACCGGTGATGCAGGCCGGCCGCGCGCGCGGCAAGGGTAAGACCGCGCCGGCCACCGGCGCCGGCGTGCGCGTGCTGATGAAGGCGCTGAAATCCGGCGAGGCCACCATCATCCTGCCGGACCAGGTGCCCGGCAACGGCGAAGGCGTGTGGGCGCCGTTCTTCGAGCGCCCGGCCTACACCATGACCCTGGTGCCGCGGCTGGCGCAGATCAGCGGCGTGGAGACGCTGTTCTTCGTCGGCGAGCGTCTGCCGGGCGGCCAGGGCTTCCGCGTGCACATCGAACCGCCGGCGCAAGCCTTCAGCGGCGACAAGGAGCAGGACGCCGCCCAGCTAAACGCCCAGGTGGAAGCGCTGATCCGCCGCTTCCCCAGCCAATACCTGTGGAGCTATAACCGCTATAAATGTCCGCCCGGCGTCAGCCGGCCGGACGCGCAATAACAGGGGACCTCGGAAAACCCTCGCCAGCACAGCGAGGTTTTCGAGCATTCCCACGAGGAAATTTATGAAATTCGCTTTTGCCCTGCTCTGGCTCATCCGCCTGCTGCCGATGTGGGCGATCGGCCTGCTGGCCCGCGGCCTGGGCAATATCGCCTACTGTCTGGCCCACGGCCGCCGCCGCGTCGGCATGATCAATCTGCGGCTGTGCTTTCCCGAGATGCCGGTGGCGGAGCGCCGCCGGCTGATCCGCCGCAATTTCCAGCACATGATACGCATGGTGCTGGAGTACGGCGTGGTCTGGTGGAGTTCGGCCGCCCGCATCGACAAGCTGGTGGAGATCAAGAACCTGCACTACGTCACCGCGCTGCGCGAACGCGGCGAAGACGTGATCCTGTTCTACCCCCACTTCGTCGGCTTCGAAATGTGCGTGTATTCGCTGAATCAGCATATCCCGCTGGTCAGCGTCTACTCCCATCAGAAGAACGAAGCGCTGGACCGCCAGATTTATCAGGGACGCCAGCGCTACGACAACGCCTACATCGTGTCGCGCCAGGAAGGCCTGCGCCCCATCATCAAGGCGATGCGCAAGGACCACGCGCCCTTCCTCTACCTGCCGGATCAGGACTTCGGCGTCCGCGACTCGGTGTTCGTCGACTTCTTCGGCGTCAAGACCGCCACCATCACCGGCCTGTCTCGCATCAGCAAGCTGGCGCGCGCCAAGGTGGTGCCCGCCATCGCCCGCCGCGTCGGCGACCGCTTCGAGCTGGAGTTTTACCCGCCTTGGGACGACTACCCCAGCGAGGACGTGGAAGCCGACACCCGCCGCATGAACGCCTTCCTGGAGCAGCGTGTCCGCGAAATCCCGGACCAGTACTTCTGGCTGCACAAGCGCTTCAAGAGCCGGCCGCAAGGCGAGGCGCGCTTCTACTAAGTCCACAAGCCTCACGCTATCAGGGGCGCCGCACAGCGGCGCCCTTCTCCGTCAGACCTCGGCGAACGCGTCCATCAGCAAGAAAGTGCCCGCCTGCCGCTGACGGCTGTCTATCTGCGGCACCAGCCGCTGGAAATGCTCGGTGGCGCAATGACGGTCCAGGGCCGCCCGGTCCGGCCAGGTTTCGATGAAGACGAAATGGCCGGGGTCTTTCTGGTCGATGAACAGCTCGTAGCTGATGCAGTCCGGCTCTTGCCGCGTCTTCGCCACCAATTCGCGATACAGCGGCATCACCTCGGCCACCCGGTCCGGCTGAATGAAGTCCTGAGCGATCACTTTCAACATTCCATTCCCCCTTCTCTGCATTTCGCGGCTTGGCGCGCGCCGCCGCTCTCCCCAAAAAAACAGCGCGGACGGGGAAACCCCGTCCGCGCCGCGTATTGCGTCCGCCCGGCTCGCGCTAGGCCCGTCGCCGCCAGAAGTAGCGATAGACGTAGCCCGGAAACGCGAACACCAGGAACAGCGACACAGTGGTCACGTAGAACTGCCAGTTCTGCGGCTGCACCGGCATCAGCCGGCTTTCCAGCAGATAGGCGAAGCCGCCCACCAGCAAGTACAGCGCCATCAGTTCCAGAAAGCGCCAGCCAAAATGCTTGTTGGCCACTTTCCACACCCCGCCCACTTTCTGGGTCAGGAACGGCAGGTTCGCCGCCGCCAGGGCAACGATCAGCAAAGCGATGACGCTGGATTGCATGGCGGACTGGCCTTAAATCACGGTGAGCGATTGACGCACGACTTGCAGGCACAGCTCCATCGCGCGTTCCGGCAGCAGGCCGATGAAGAGCAGTGCCAGCGCGTTCAGCGACAGCACCAGCTTCATGTCGCCGCGCACCACGATGTCGCTGCGGTCTTCGGCGTCGTCGAAATACATCGCCTTCACTACGCGCAGGTAGTAGAACGCGCCGATCACCGACATCAGCACCGCGAAGATGGCCAGCTTGATCATGCCGATGTCGACGATGGCCTTGATCACCGCGAACTTGGCGTAGAAGCCCACCAGCGGCGGGATGCCGGCCATGGAGAACATGGTCAGCAGCATCAGCAGCGCGTACCAGCTGTTGCGGCTGTTCAGGCCCTTCAGATCATCAACCTTCTCGCACTCGAAACCGGCGCGCGACAGCGCCAGCAGCATGCCGAAGCTGACCAGGGACATCAGCACATAGCTCAGCGCGTAGAACAGCGCGGCCGAGTAGCCGACCTTGGTGCCGGCCAGTACGCCCAAGAGCAGGAAGCCCATGTGCGAGATCGTCGAGTAGGCCAGCATCCGCTTGATATTGGTCTGCACGATGGCGGTGATGTTGCCGATGGCCATCGACAGCGCGGCCACGATCACCAGCATCTGCTGCCAGTCCGCCACCAGCGCGTCCAGGCCCTGGGCCAGGATGCGCAGCGTGAACACGAAGGCGGCCAGCTTGGGCGCCGCGCCCACCATCAGCGTCACCGAAGTCGGCGCGCCATGGTAAACGTCCGGCACCCACATGTGGAACGGCACCGCGCCCAGCTTGAAGGACAGGCCGGCCACGATGAAGACCAGGCCGAAGACCAGCAGCACGTCGTTGGCCTTGTGCGCGGCGATGGACTTGGCCACCGTGGCCAGTTCCAGCGAGCCGGTGGCGCCGTAAACCATGGAAATGCCGTAGAGCAGCAGGCCGGAAGCCAGCGCGCCCAGCACGAAGTACTTCATCGCCGCCTCGGTGGCCTGCACCGAGTCGCGCTGCAGCGCGATCAGCGAGTACAGCGCCAGCGACAGCAGTTCCAGGCCCATATACAGGGTCAGGAAGTGCGAGGCGGACACCATCAGGTTCATGCCCAAGAGCGCGAACAGCGCCAGCGAGAAATACTCGCCCTTGAACAGCTGACGGTCGGCGGTGTACTGCCGGCTGTAGATCAGCACGATGGCGGTGACCGCGTACATGGCCAGCTTGACCACGCCGCCCATCGGATCGGCGACGAACATGCCGGAGAAGGTGACCACCGGCTGCGCGGTGAAAGTCATCACCTGCGCCACCGCCGCGCCCAACAGGCTCAGCAGGGTCAGGCCCAGGGTGATGCCGCGCTTTTCATCCGAAACGAACAGGTCCGCCATCAGCACGAACAGGATCGCGCCGGCGAGGAACATCTCCGGAATTGCCGGTATCAGGTTGAGATCAGCCCAATTCATTGTTTCCATTCCTTCCGCGCTTACAGCTTGCTCTGCGAGACATGCAGGATCAGGTCATTGACCGACAGGTGCATTTTCTCGACGAAGGCTTGCGGATACAGGCCCATGCCCAGCACCGCGATGGCCAGGATGGCCAGCACCAGGAATTCGCGCTTGTTGACGTCGGACAGCTCGGCCACATGGCTGTTGCCCACATCGCCGAAGATCACGCGCTTGTACATCCACAAGGTATAGGCCGCGCCGAAGATCAGCGTGGTGGCGGCCAGCGCCGCGTACCAGAAGTTCACCTGCACCGCGCCCATGATCACCATGAACTCGCCGACGAAGCCGGAAGTGGCCGGTAGACCGGAGTTGGCCATCGCGAACAGCATCATGAAGGCGGCGAAGATAGGCATCTTGTTGGCCACGCCGCCGTAGTCGGCGATGTTGCGGCTGTGCACGCGGTCGTACATCACGCCGATGCAGAAGAACATCGCGGCGGACACGAAGCCGTGGGACACCATCTGCACCAGCGCGCCCTCAACCGCCCACTGGTTCAGTTCGGAACCGGTGAACAGGAACAGGCCCAGGGTGACGAAGCCCATGTGCGAGATGGAGGAGTAAGCCACCAGCTTCTTCATGTCGGACTGCACCAGCGCCACCAGGCCGATGTAGACCACCGCCACCAGCGACAGCGCCACCATCACGCCGGACAGCTCGCGCGCGGCGTCCGGCAAGATGGGCAGCACGAACCGCAGGAAGCCGTAGGCGCCGATCTTCAGCGTGATCGCGGCCAGCACCATGGAGCCGCCGGTCGGCGCTTCCACGTGGGCGTCCGGCAGCCAGGTGTGCACCGGCCACATCGGCACCTTCACCGCGAAGGACAGGAAGAAGGCGACGAACAGCAAGATCTGCACCGTCAGCGGGATCTTGGCGATGTCGTGGAAAGCCTGGATGTCGAAGGACTTGCCGGCCTGGAAGTACAGGTAGATCAAGGCCACCAGCATCAGCAGCGAGCCGAGCAGGGTGTAGAGGAAGAACTTGATCGACGCGTACACGCGACGCGGGCCGCCCCAGACGCCGATGATCAGATACATCGGAATCAGCATGCCTTCGAAGAAGACGTAGAACAGGATGGCGTCCAGCGCGGCGAAGGCGCCGTTGATCAGGCCGGACATGATCAGGAAGGCGGCCATGTACTGCGACACGCGCTTCTGGATCACTTCCCAGCCCGCCACCACCACCAGCAGGGTGGTGAAGCTGTTGAGCACCACGAACAGCATCGAGATGCCGTCCACGCCCAGGTGGTAGTTGATGCCGAGGGATTCGATCCACGGCTTCATCTCGACGAACTGCATGCCGCCGCTGAGGTTGTTGAACTCGGTGAACAGCGGCAGCGACAGCAGGAAGCCCGCCAACGCGCCCGCCGCGGCCAGCCAGCGCGCCAGCGTGGCCCGCTGGTCGCCCCCCGTAGCCAGCACCAGCAACCCGGCCGCGATAGGGGTCCAGATCACCAGAGACAATAGATTTGTGAACATAGTCAAACCCAAGTTGTTATTCCAATCCCGGAGCCCGGGCTCAACGCCAGATCAGCGGAAAGAACCACATCGTCATCAAGGCCAGCACCCCGATGATCATCGCGGTGGCGTAGCTGTAGATGAAGCCGGTCTGCGCGCGGCGGATGAAGCCGGAGAAGGTCGCCACCAGTTTGGCGGTGCCGTTCACCAGCAAGCCGTCGATCAACAGCATGTCGCCCACCTTCCAGAACAAGGTGCCCAGAGCGCGCGAGCCCTTGGCGAACACGGCGAAGTAGATCTCGTCCAGGTAGTACTTGTTCTCCAGGATCTTGTTCACCAGGCCGAACTTCTGCTTGATGGCGGCCGGAATCTGCGGCGCCTTCATGTAGAAGAACCAGGCGGTCGCCACGCCGGCCACCGCCAGCCACAGCGGCAGGGTGCTCAGCGAATGCACGCCCATGGCGGCCGCGCCGTGGAACTCGCGGGCGATCTCTTCCATCGCCGGGTGCAGTTCATTGTTGACGGTGATCACGCCTTTGAAGAAGTCGCCGTACAGCAGCGGCTCGATCGCGAAGTAACCGACCAGCACCGACGGAATCGCCAGCAGCACCAGCGGCAGGGTCACCACCCACGGGGACTCGTGCGGCTTGTCGTTCGGGCCCAGGCCGTGGTGATGGTCGTGGGACACCTCTTCTTCATCGCTGTCGCCGTGGTGTTCGTGATGCGAGCCATGGTTCTCCATCCAGCGCTCCTTGCCGTGGAAGACCAGGAAGTACATGCGGAAGGAGTAGAAGGCGGTGACGAACACGCCGGCGATCACCGCGAAGTAGGCGAAACCGGACGCGGACAGATTGGACGCGTGCACCGCCTCGATGATGGAATCCTTGGAGTAGAAGCCGGAGAAGAACGGCGTGCCGATCAAGGCCAGCGAACCCAAGAGCGAAGTCAGCCAGGTGATGGGCATGTACTTGCGCAGGCCGCCCATATTGCGCATGTCCTGATCATGGTGCATGCCGATGATCACCGAACCCGCCGCCAGGAACAGCAGCGCCTTGAAGAAGGCGTGGGTCATCACGTGGAACATCGCCACAGAGTAGGCCGAGGCGCCCAGCGCCACGGTCATATAGCCCAGCTGCGACAGCGTGGAGTAGGCCACCACGCGCTTGATGTCGTTCTGGACGATGCCGAGGAAGCCCATGAACAGCGCGGTGATGGAACCGGCGACCATGATCACGTTCAGCGCGGTGTCGGACAGCTCGAACAGCGGGCTCATCCGCGACACCATGAAGATGCCGGCGGTCACCATGGTGGCCGCGTGGATCAGCGCCGAGATCGGGGTCGGGCCTTCCATCGAATCCGGCAGCCACACGTGCAGCGGGAACTGCGCCGATTTGCCCATCGCGCCGATGAACAGCAGGATGCAGGTCACGCTCAGCAGCGACCACTCGGTACCCGGAATCAGGCTGATGGTCTTGTTGGCCAGCGCCGGAGCGGCGGCGAACACGTCGCTGTAGTTCAGCGAGCCGCCGAAGTAGGCCAGCACCAGGCCGATGCCCAGCAGGAAGCCGAAGTCGCCGACGCGGTTGACCAGGAAGGCCTTCAGGTTGGCGTAGATCGCGGTCGGACGCTTGAACCAGAAGCCGATCAGCAGATAGGACACCAGGCCCACCGCTTCCCAACCGAAGAACAGCTGGATGAAGTTGTTGCTCATCACCAGCATCAGCATCGAGAAGGTAAACAGCGAGATATAGCTGAAGAAACGCTGATAGCCCGGGTCTTCCTGCATGTAGCCTATGGTGTAAATGTGCACCATCAGCGACACGCTGGTGACCACCACCAGCATCATCGCGGTCAGCGAATCCACCAGGAAGCCCACCGAGAACTCGTAGCCTCCCACTGTCAGCCAGGTGTAAACCGGACCGTTGAACACTTCAGCCTGCCCGGTCAGGAAGGCGTGAAGCACCTTGAGCGACAGCGCGGCGGACAGCGCCACGCCGGCTATCGTCACGACGTGCGAAGCGCGCCGGCCGATGGCCCATCCAAATAGGCCTGCAATGATGGAACCCGCCAGCGGGGCGAGTGCAATCAGCAGGTATAAGCTCTTCATATCCATGCTTGTGTGCTTTGTGTAGGTTCCGGTTTGCCTTAGCCTTTGAGGCTGCCCAAGTCTTCAACGTTGATGGTGCGCAGATTGCGGAACAGCACCACCAGGATGGCGAGGCCGATCGCGGCTTCGGCCGCGGCCACCGTCAGGATGAAGAATACGAAGATCTGGCCCGCCGTATCCGACAGGTAATGCGAGAACGCGATGAAATTGAAGTTCACCGCGAGCAGCATCAGCTCGATGGCCATCAGCAGCACGATCAGATTTTTCCGGTTCAGGAAAACGCCCAGCACGCCGATGGCAAACAGGATTGCGGCCAGCACCAGGAAGTGAGTCAGTGTCAGCACATTTCCTCCCTTATGTTGTTTGGCCGTCAGGCCTGTTGCTTACCGGATTCGGCCTCGGAGGCCTCCTCCACCGTGGATTCTTCGGCAGGCTGTTCGGCCTGCATCTTCACCAGTCGCACGCGATCATTGCGCTTGACCTTGACTTGCAGCGCCGGATCGATCGCCTTGGTGTCCTTGCGGCTGCGCATGGTCAGGCCGATGGCGGCCACCATGGCCAGCAGCAGCACCACCGCCGCCACTTCGAAGGGCAGCAGATAAGTGGTGTACAACTGGCGGCCCAGCACTTTGACGTTGCTGAAGTCGGCGGCCAGCGGCGCGGCGGCCTGGTAGGCATCCAGCCTGGCGCTCGGGCTGGCCAGAATCATCGCCATTTCAAACACCATGATGATGCCGACGGCGGCGGCGACCGGAAGATTCTTCCAGAAGCCCTCGCGCAGTTTCTCGATGTTGATGTCCAGCATCATCACCACGAACAGGAACAACACCATCACCGCGCCCACATACACCACCACCAGGGTGATGGCCAGGAACTCGGCTTCCATCAGCAGCCACAGGCCGGCGCTGTTGAAGAAGGCCAGCACCAGGAACAAGGCCGCGTGAATCGGGTTCTTGGCCGTCACCACGCGGATGCCCGCGAACACCAGGATGGCGGACAGAACATAGAAGACAAACATTGTGAAGTTCATGACCCCCCCTTAGCGATACTTGGCGTCGGCCGCCTTGTTGGCGGCGATCTCGGCTTCGTACTTGTCGCCGATCGCCAACAACATCGGCTTGGTGTAGTACAGATCGCCACGTTTTTCGCCGTGGTATTCGAAGATGTGGGTTTCCACGATGGCGTCCACCGGACAGGCTTCCTCGCAGAAGCCGCAGAAGATGCACTTGGTCAGATCGATGTCGTAGCGCGTGGTGCGACGGGTGCCGTCGTCGCGCTGTTCGGACTCGATGCTGATCGCCATCGCCGGACACACCGCCTCGCACAGTTTGCAGGCGATGCAGCGCTCTTCGCCGTTGGCGTAGCGGCGCTGAGCGTGCAGGCCGCGGAAGCGCGGCGAGATCGGCGTCTTCTCTTCGGGGAACTGGACCGTGATCTTGCGGGCGAAGAAGTAGCGGCCAGTGACCATCAGGCCCTTGACCAGCTCCACCAGCAGGAAGGTCTTGAAAAAGTTTCGGATCGAATTCATCTTTTCACCTATCCCCGTCTCAGTGCCACAAGGACAGCGGGGTCATCATCCAGACGCCCACCACCAGGATCCACACCAGGGTCACCGGGATGAACACCTTCCAGCCCAGACGCATGATCTGGTCGTAGCGATAACGCGGGAAGGTGGCGCGGAACCACAGGAAGCAGAACAGCACCATCGCCACCTTGAGCGCCAGCCAGAAGAAGCCGCCCGCGCCCAGAATGCCCCAGGACGCCGGGAACGGCGACAGCCAGCCGCCGAGGAACAGCAGCGCGGTCAGCGCGGCGACCAGGATCATGTTGGCGTATTCGGCCAGGAAGAAGATGGCGAAGGCCATGCCCGAGTACTCGACGTGGAAGCCGGCGACGATCTCGGATTCGCCCTCGGCCACGTCGAACGGCGCGCGGTTGGTTTCGGCCACGCCGGAAATCAGGTAGACCACGAACAGCGGGAACAGCGGCAGCCAGTTCCACGACAGCACGGAACCGCCGGCCATGCCCTGCCCTTGCTGCTGGACGATCTCCACCAGGTTCAGGCTGCTGGACACCATCAGCACGCCGATCAGCGCGAAGCCCATCGCCAGTTCGTAGGACACGATCTGGGCGGCGGAACGCATGGCGCCGAGGAAGGAGTACTTCGAGTTGCCCGCCCAGCCGGCGATGATCACGCCGTAAACGCCCATCGAGGTCAAGGCCAGGATGTAGAGCAGCGAGGCGTTGACGTTGGCCAGCACCAGCTTGTCGGTGAACGGAATCACCGCCCAGGCCGCCAGCGCCGGAGCGATGGACAGCACCGGCGCCAGCAGGAACAGGCCCTTGCTGGAGTTGGTGGGCAGGATGATTTCCTTCATCAGCAGCTTGACCGCGTCGGCGATCGGCTGCAGCAGGCCCAGCGGGCCCACCCGGTTGGGGCCGATGCGGATCTGCATGAAGCCGATGACCTTGCGCTCGGCATAGGTCAGGTAGGCGACGCACAGCAGCATCGGCAATACGATGGCGATGATCTTCAACAGGGTCCAGACCACGAGCCCCGCGTCAGTGCCAAGAATACCTTGCAAGAACTCCATGCTTTACCCCTGGGTGATCTCGATAGCGTCGAACATGCCGCCCAGCGCCAGCGTGGCCGCGTGGGCGGTGGCGATGCGGACCGCGTCCTGCGGCAGGCTGTCGTCGGCGACGATGCGCACGCGCGCCTGGCCGGAACCCTGGCTCAGCAATGCGGTGCTGTCGGCGGCGATGCCCAGCTTCTGCAACAGGGCGCCGTGGGCGGAGGCCACCGGCTCGGCCGCGTCGCGGGTCTGCTGCAGCGACTCGGCGCGGCGGCAGACGGCGTCGGCCTGGTACAGCGGCACTTCGCCGATGCGGCTCAGCCCTGCGGCCGCGGCGGCGGCGACGTTCAGCTGGCTCAGCGCGTTGTTCAGACGCGCGGCGATGTCGCCCTTGGCCAGCAGTTCGGCGCGCACTTCCTCGGCGCTGTTGAAGTCGAAGCCGGACAGATTCAGCATATTGCCCAACACGCGCAGCACTTTCCAGGCCGGACGGGCTTCGCCCAGCGGACGCACCACGCCGTTGAACGGCTGCAGCTTGCCTTCCATATTGACGAAGGAGCCGGCGGTCTCGGAGAACGGCGCGATCGGCAGCAGCACGTCGGCGTAATCCAGCAGACCCTGGCCCTTGAACGCGCTCAGCGCGATCACGGTGGCCGCCTGCTTCATCGCGGCGACCGCGGCTTGCGGGTTGTAGCTGTCGAACTCCACTTCGGTGTTCAGCAGCACGTAAGCCTTCTTGGGCTGCGCGATCATCGCGGCGGCGTTGGCGCCCGCGCCTTGCGGCAGCGCGCCCACCAGTTCCGCGCCCGCGCTGTTGGCGGCTTCGGACAACACGCCGAAGCTCGCGCCGCTCAGGCGCGCGATTTCCTGCGCCACGGCCAGCAGCTGGCTGAACGCCGGATGGTGTTGCGCCACGTTGCCCAGCACCACGGCGGCGGTTTCCGCGCCGCTCAGGCTTTCGGCGATGCGGCGCGCCTCGGCGGACACTTGCACCGCGGACAGATCGACGGCGGTTTCGCCGCCCTTGATCTCGGCCACGGCCTTCAGCACCTGGGCGAAGCCGTTGACCAGCGCCAGCGGCGACACGATCAGCTTGGCGTTGACCTTGATCAGCAGGTCGTCGTCGGCGACGTGGATAATGTTAAGCTCGCTGCCCTTCTTGGCCGCGGTGCGCAGGCGCGAGGTCAGCAGCGGCTGTTCCTTGCGCAGCGTGGAGCCCACCACCAGCACCGATTTGGCCGCGGCCAGATCGGAAATGCTGGAGCCCAGCCATTCCGCGCCCTGCTTGGCCGCGTCGGCGGCGAAGTCGCTGCGGCGCAGGCGGTAATCAATGCTTTCCACGCCGAAGGCGCGCGCCAGCTTCTGGGCCAGATGCAGTTCTTCGGTGGTGGAGTGCGGGCTGGTCAGGAAGCCGATGGCGTCCTTGCCGTGATCGGCGGACACGCCGTTCAGGCCCTTCACCACGTAGTTCAACGCGGTTTCCCAGTCGGTCTCGTGCCACTTGCCGTCGAACTTGATCATCGGCTGCTTCAGACGCTCGGCCGAGTTCAGGCCTTCGTAGGAGAAGCGATCGCGGTCGGCGATCCAGCACTCGTTGATGGCTTCGTTTTCCAGCGGCAGCACGCGCATCACTTCATTGCTCTTGACCTGAACGATCAGGTTGGAGCCCAGGCCGTCGTGCGGGCTGACCGATTTGCGGCGCGACAACTCCCAGGCGCGGGTGCTGTAGCGGAACGGCTTGGAGGTCAGCGCGCCCACCGGGCACAGGTCGATGACGTTGCCGGAGATTTCCGAGTCCACGGTCTTGCCGAGGAAGGGCAGAATCTCGGAGAACTCGCCGCGATGGGCCATGCCGATTTCCTGGAAGCCGCCGACTTCCTCGGTGAAGCGCACGCAACGGGTACAGTGAATGCAGCGCGACATTTCTTCCGCGGAAACCAGCGGACCCATGTCCTTGCCCACCACCACGCGCTTTTCCTCCTGATAGCGCGAGGAGGAATTGCCGTAGCCCACGGCCAAGTCCTGCAGCTGGCATTCGCCGCCCTGATCGCAGATCGGGCAATCCAGCGGATGGTTGATCAGCAGGAACTCCATCACGCCGGCCTGGGCCTTCTTGGCCATGTCGGAGTGGGTATGGACCTTCATGCCGTCGGTCACCGGGGTGGCGCAAGCCGGCAGCGGCTTGGGCGCCTTTTCCACTTCCACCAGGCACATGCGGCAGTTGGCCGCGATGGACAGCTTCTTGTGGTAGCAGAAGTGCGGAATGTACGTGCCCACCGAGTGGGCCGCTTCCATGACGGTGCTGCCCTGCGGGACCGTCAGTTTTTTTCCGTCGATTTCGATTTCAAGCATCGCTCAACACCATTTGTGGTCCACCAAGGTCTTTCCGTGTTCGATCGCGTACTCGAACTCGTGACGGAAATGCTTGGTGAAACTGCGAACCGGGAACACGGCGGCGTCGGCCAGCGCACAGATGGTGCGGCCCGCCATATTGTTGCCCACGGAGTCCAGAAGCTCCAGATCGCCCGGACGGCCCTGGCCGTTGGCGATGCGATGGATCACGCGGTACAGCCAGCCGGTGCCTTCGCGGCACGGCGTGCACTGGCCGCAGGATTCTTCGTGGTAGAAGTAGGCCAGACGCTCCAGCGCCTTGATCATGCACACGTCTTCGTTCATCACGATGACGGCGCCGGAACCCAGCATCGAGCCGGCTTTGGCGATGCTGTCATAGTCCATCGTGCATTGCATCATGACGTCGGCGGGCAGGATGGGCGCGGAAGAGCCGCCCGGGATCACCGCCTTGAGCTTCTTGCCGTCGCGCATGCCGCCGGCCATTTCCAGCAGCTCGGAGAACGGGGTGCCCAGCGGAATCTCGTAGTTGCCCGGACGGTTGACGTGGCCGGATACCGAGAACAGCTTGGTGCCGCCGTTGTTCGGCTTGCCCTTTTCCAGGAAAGGCTGCGCGCCGTCGCGGATGATGAAGGGCACCGAGGCGAACGATTCGGTGTTGTTGATGGTGGTCGGCTTGCCGTACAGGCCGAAGCTGGCCGGGAACGGCGGCTTGAAGCGCGGCTGGCCCTTCTTGCCTTCCAGCGATTCCAGCAGCGCGGTTTCCTCGCCGCAGATGTAGGCGCCGTAGCCGTGATGGGCGAACAGGTCGAAGTTGAAGCCGGAGCCCAGGATGTTCTCGCCCAGCAGGCCCGCCTTGCGCGCTTCGTCCAGCGCTTCTTCGAAACGCTCGTATTCGGCGAAGATTTCGCCGTGGATGTAGTTGTAGCCGGCCTTGGTGCCCATCGCGTAGCCGGCGATGATCATGCCTTCGATCAGCGAATGCGGATTGAAGCGCAGGATGTCGCGGTCCTTGAAGGTGCCCGGCTCGCCCTCGTCGGTGTTGCAGACGACGTATTTGTCGCCCGGGAAGGAGCGGGGCATGAAGCTCCACTTCAGACCGGTGGGGAAGCCCGCGCCGCCGCGGCCGCGCAGGCCGGAGTTCTTCACTTCGGCGATCACGTCTTCCTGGGCCATCTTGCTGTCCAGGATGCGGCGCAGCGCCTGGTAGCCGCCGCGCGCCTCATAGGCGCTCAGCTGCCAGCAATTGGGATCGGAAGTGTCGACGCCATCGAAAATCACGCCATTGACGAAGATTGCCATTATTTCAGCTCCGCCAGTTTCTTATCGATTGCTTCGGGCGTCATGAAGCTGCACATCTTGTGGTTGTTGACCAGCAAGACCGGCGCGTCGCCGCAGGCGCCCATGCACTCCCCTTCCAGCAAGGTGAACTTGCCGTCGGCGCTGGTTTCGCCGATGGCGATGCCCAGCTTCCGGGAGATGTACTCGGCGGCGTTGACGCCGCCGGACAAGGCACAGGGCAGGTTGGTGCAGACAGTGATCTTGTACTGCCCAACCGGCTTCATGTCGTACATATTGTAAAAGGTGGCGACTTCGTAAGCGGCTACCGGCGGGATCTGCAGGTAGTTGGCGACGAATTCGATCACCTCGGTGTTCAGGCAACGCTCCTCCGGAGCGGAGCCCGCTTCGCGACGTTCAGTCAGCGCGATGCGCAAGGCGCCCATCACCGCGGACCGTTTCTGGTCGGCGGGATATTTGGCGACTTCGCAATCGATTTTGGCTAGCGATTCAGCGGACAGCATCAGCGGTCAATCTCCCCAAACACGATATCCTGCGTACCGATGATGGCCACCACGTCGGCGATCATATGGCCCTTGGCCATCTCGTCCAGCGCCGCCAGGTGGGCATAGCCGGGCGCGCGGATCTTCAGACGGTACGGCTTGTTGGCGCCGTCGGACACCAGGTAGACGCCGAACTCGCCTTTCGGGTGTTCGGTGCCCACATAGGCCTCGCCCTCCGGCACGTGCATGCCCTCGGTAAACAGTTTGAAGTGGTGGATCAGGTCTTCCATATTGGCCTTCATGCCTTCGCGCGAAGGCGGCGCCACTTTATGGTTGTCGGTGATCACCGGGCCCGGGTTCTTGCGCAGCCATTCCACGCACTGGCGGATGATGCGGTTGGACTGGCGCATCTCTTCGACGCGCACCAGGTAGCGGTCGTAGCAATCGCCGTTGACGCCCACCGGGATGTCGAAGTCCAGCTTGGAATACACGTCGTAGGGCTGCTTCTTGCGCAAGTCCCAGGCAATGCCGGAGCCGCGCAGCATCGGGCCGGTCAAACCCAGGTTCAGCGCGCGCTCGGGCGTCACCACGCCGATGCCGACGGTGCGCTGTTTCCAGATGCGGTTGTCGGTCAGCAGAGTCTCGTACTCGTCGACATAGCCGGGGAAGCGCTGGGTGAAGTCGTCGATGAAGTCCAGCAGCGAGCCCTGGCGGCCTTCGTTGCGGCGAGCCAGTTCGCGGGCGTTCTTGATCTTGGAGACGGTGTACTGCGGCATGCTGTCCGGCAGGTCGCGATACACGCCGCCGGGACGGAAGTAAGCCGCGTGCAGACGCGCGCCCGACACCGCCTCATAGCAGTCCATCAGGTCTTCGCGTTCGCGGAAGGCGTACAGGAACACGGTCATCGCGCCGATGTCGAGACCGTGCGCGCCTATCCACAGCAGGTGGTTCAGCAGACGGGTGATCTCGGCGAACATCACGCGGATGTATTGCGCGCGTTCGGGCACTTCGATGCCCAGCAGCTTCTCGATGGACAGGCAGTAAGCGTGCTCGTTGCACATCATGGACACGTAGTCGAGACGGTCCATGTAAGGCAGAGACTGGATGAAGGTCTTGCTCTCGGCCAGCTTCTCGGTGCCGCGGTGCAGCAGGCCGATGTGCGGGTCGGCGCGCTGGACGACTTCGCCGTCCAGTTCCAGCACCAGGCGCAGCACGCCGTGCGCGGCCGGGTGTTGCGGGCCGAAGTTGAGGGTGTAGTTACGGATTTCAGCCACCGTAGTTCTCCTCGCGGATGATGCGCGGCGTGATTTCGCGCGGCTCGATGGTCACCGGCTGATAGATCACGCGCTGTTGGGTCGGGTCGTAACGCATTTCCACGTGACCGGACAGCGGGAAGTCCTTGCGGAACGGATGGCCGACGAAGCCGTAGTCGGTCAGGATGCGGCGCAGGTCGGGGTGGCCGTCGAAAACGATGCCGAACAGGTCGAACGCCTCGCGCTCGAACCAGTTGGCGCCGCTCCAGACGCCGACGACCGAAGCGACCACCGGGAAGGCGTCGTCTTCGGCGAACACGCGCAGGCGGACGCGCTGATTGTGCTTGACCGACAACAGATGGTAGACAACGGCGAAGCGCGGACCGTCCCATACCTCGTCGCGGTATGCGCTGTAGTCCACGCCGCACAAATCGATGCATTGCTCAAAAGACAGGTCGGCGTGGTCGCGCAGCGTGGTCGCCACGGCGATCAGATCCGCCGCCTTGCATACAATGGTCAGCTCTTCCAGAGCCAGCGTGCTTTGCACGAGCTTGTCGCCCAGCGCCTGCTGCACAGCCGACCCTAACGCTTCCATTTTCTTGGAGGCCATAAGTTTCTACCTTAGCGGGCGATGGTGTTGGTGCGTTTGATCTTGTTCTGCAGCTGAATGATGCCGTACAGCAAGGCCTCTGCAGTTGGCGGACAGCCGGGCACGTAGACGTCGACCGGCACGATGCGGTCGCAGCCGCGCACGACTGAATAGGAATAATGATAATAGCCGCCGCCGTTGGCACAGGACCCCATCGAAATCACCCAGCGCGGTTCGGCCATCTGGTCGTAAACCTTGCGCAGGGCCGGGGCCATCTTGTTGCACAGCGTGCCGGCCACGATCATCAGATCGGACTGGCGCGGGCTGGGACGGAACACGATGCCGAAACGGTCAAGGTCGTAGCGCGCCGCGCCGGCGTGCATCATCTCGACCGCGCAACAGGCCAGACCAAAGGTCATCGGCCACAGCGAACCGGTTCGGGTGTAATTGATGAGCTTGTCAGCCGTCGTGGTGACAAACCCCTTCTCCAGAATACCCTCTACTCCCATTCCAGAGCTCCTTTTTTCCACATGTAGACGAAGCCCAGGGTCAGAATGCCCAGGAACTCCACCATGACGCCCAGACCATATCCACCCAACTCCTTCAGCACCACCGCCCACGGAAGCAGGAAGGCCACTTCCAGATCGAACAGGATGAAAAGAATGGCTATCAGATAATAGCGGACGTCAAACTTCATGCGAGCGTCTTCGAAAGCCTCGAAGCCGCACTCATACGGAGACAGTTTCTCAGGATCGGGACGATTGGGAGCCAGCAGTTTGCCCAATAGAATTGGGCCTACGCCGACCAACAGTCCGACCATGACAAACAGCAGAATGGGAAAGTAATTTTGCAGCATTTCCCGTACACCCCCACGAAATAAAGGGGGTCACCCCCCTTTGGCTCCAAATAAAACAGGCCACCGGAGTCCCGGTGGCCTGTTTTTGAATGGTGGTGCCGACAGTGAGACTCGAACTCACACAGCTTTCGCCACTACCCCCTCAAGATAGCGTGTCTACCAATTTCACCATGTCGGCACAGCAAGCTTTAATTGTTACTCCGGTATTTTTGATGTCGTACCCGAAGCTTTATCGCTAGGCACACCGGCCGGGATTTGCGGTGCAACCTGTTCAACCTTGGTTCCCATTACGCCCAAATCGCTTTTTCCGCCCCCAGACAGAAAAACCAGAGCAAGGGAAGTCGAGAAGAACACGGCCGCTGCGACAGCGGTTGTCCTACTCAAGAAATTCGCAGAACCAGACGCGCCGAACAAGCTACCGGAAGACCCGCTGCCGAAAGCCGCCCCCATGTCCGCGCCTTTGCCGTGCTGCATCAAAACCAGCACGATAATAGTCCCTGCAGACAGGAGATTTACGATCCAAATAAGCGTCTTAATTAGTTCCATACTATATCAATCTTCCTGCGGCTTGGCAAATTGCCCTGAATGAACCGGCGTCCAGAGATGCCCCTCCAACAAGGGCTCCGTCGACATTTTCAGTCGCCAGAATCGCTTCGGCATTCTCTGCCTTGACACTGCCGCCGTAGAGGACGCGAATATTATCGGAGGCCTTGACGTTTTGCAAGCACCAATTTTTGATCGCGCCGTGGATTTCGGCGATTTGCGCCAGGGTCGCCACCTTGCCGGTGCCGATCGCCCAAACCGGTTCATAAGCCACAACGTATTCACCATGGTCTATCTCGGACAGAAGCGCAAGCTGATCGCGGATCACCTCCTGCTGACGGCCGGCTTCGCGCTCTTCCAGCGTTTCGCCGACGCACAGCACCGGCACCAGGCCGGCGGCGATGGCGTTGCGCATCTTCTTCAATAGAGCGGCGTTGCTCTCGCCGAAGTACTGGCGGCGCTCGGAGTGGCCCACCAGGGCGTAGCCGCAGCCGATGTCGGCCAGCATCGCGGCGCAGGTCTCGCCGGTGAAGGCTCCGTCCTGATCGAAGGCGCTGACGTCCTGCGCGCACAGCCGCAGCGGCTGGCCGCGCAGTTGTTCGCCCAGCGCGGCCAGATAGACCGCCGGCGCGGCCACGCCGACCCAGTCGCGGTTGCTCGCCTCGTCCGCCAGCAGCGCCCGCAGCAGCGCCTGCGCGCTGTCGGCGCGGGTATTCATCTTCCAGTTGCCAATCACCAGCTTGCCGGCCATGTCCGTCTCCTGCGATCTTGAATATCGGCCGATTATATCCGCAGCCGCCTGCTTGGCTCAAACCGGCATCCGGCTGACATTGATTGTCCGCAAACGAAGCCGTTTCCACGACTTGTAATATTCCTGAAAAATTTCAGCCTTAGCATGCGCCCATCACCACGCACCTCATCCATTCTCAGGAGTAGGCATGAAACAGTCTGTTCGTCTGGCCGCATCGTTTGTACTGGGTTCCGTCTGCCTGTCCGGCGCGGCCGTGGCCGCCGACATCACCGGCGCGGGCGCCACCTTCCCGTACCCGCTGTACGCCAAATGGGCCGCCGCCTACAAGGCCGGCACCAACAACAATCTGAACTACCAGTCCATCGGCTCCGGCGGCGGCATCAAGCAGATCCAGTCCAAGACCGTGGACTTCGGCGCCTCCGACATGCCGCTGAAGCCGGAAGAGCTGGAAAAATCCGGCCTGACCCAATTCCCCACCGTGATCGGCGGCGTGGTGCCGGTGTTGAACGTGCCCGGCATCGCCCCGGGGCAGGTGAAGTTCACCGGCCCGCTGCTGGCCGACATTTACATGGGCAAGGTGGCCAAGTGGAACGATCCGGCCATCGCCAAGCTGAACCCCGGCGTCAAGCTGCCGGACCTGCGCATCTCCGTGGTGCGTCGCTCCGACGGCTCCGGCACCACCTTCATCTTCACCAACTATCTGTCCAAGGTGTCCGCGGACTGGGCCAAGGAAGTGGGCTCCAATACCGCGGTCAGCTGGAAAGGCAACCCGGTGGGCGGCAAGGGCAATGAAGGCGTGGCCAACTACGTGACCCGCATCAAGGGCGCGATCGGCTACGTGGAATACGCCTACGCCAAGCAGAACAAACTGGCCTTCGGCCTGATGCAGAACCAGGCCGGCAGCTTCGTCAAGCCGGACGAGTCCAGCTTCAAGGCCGCCGCCGCCAACGCCGACTGGAAAAAAGCGCCGGGCTTCTACCTGCTGCTGACCAACCAGCCGGGCAAGGACAGCTGGCCTATCGCCGGCGCCACCTTCATCCTGATGCACAAGAAACAGGACAAGCCGGCGCAGGGCGCCGAGGTGCTGAAGTTCTTCGACTGGGCTTACAAGAACGGCGACAAGACCGCGCTGGATCTGGACTACATCCCGATGCCGGACGCGATCAAGGGCGTGATCCGCGCCAACTGGAAGCAGATTGCCGACAACGGCGGCAAGCCGGTGTGGAACTGAGCCGCATACAATGCACGCAAGCGGCCGGGGATGCCCTCCCCGGCTTTTTGTCTGATAAATGAGCATGCATATGCAAAAGTTGAGCAATCCGCAGCAAATCAAAACCCAGCTGCTGCTGGACAATCTGTTCCGCTGGGTCACCCGTTTTTTCGCCTTCCTGGTGCTGTCGCTGCTGGTGGGCATTCTGATTTCGCTGTTGATCGGCGCGCTGCCGAGCATTCACGCCTTCGGCTTCAAGTTTCTGGTCACCAGCGACTGGGACCCGGTCAATGAAAAGTTCGGCGCGCTGGTGCCCATCTTCGGCACCCTGGCCACCTCTTTCATCGCCCTGCTGATCGGCGTGCCGGTCAGCTTCGGCATCGCCCTGTTCCTGACCGAGCTGTGCCCCACCTGGCTGAAGCGGCCGCTGGGCATCGCGGTGGAACTGCTGGCCGGCATTCCGTCCATCATCTACGGCATGTGGGGCCTGTTCGTGTTCGCGCCCATCTTCGCCGACCACGTGCAGCCGCTGCTGATCGACACCCTGGGCGAGGTGCCGCTGCTGGGCGTGCTGTTCCAGGGCGCGCCGATGGGCATAGGCATTTTCACCGCCGGCCTGATCCTGGCCATCATGATCATCCCCTTCATCGCCTCGGTGATGCGCGACGTGTTCGAGGTGGTGCCGGTGATGCTGAAGGAGTCCGCCTACGGCCTGGGCTCCACCACCTGGGAAGTGGTGCGCTACGTGGTGCTGCCCTATACCAAGACCGGCGTGGTCGGCGGCATCATGCTCGGCCTGGGCCGCGCGCTGGGCGAGACCATGGCGGTGACCTTCGTCATCGGCAACTCCACCCGCTTCGCCGCCGGCCTGTTCGAGCCGGGCAATTCCATCGCCTCCTCGCTGGCCAATGAGTTCGCCGAGGCCAACGGCGAGCTGTATCTCTCCTCCCTGATTCAACTGGGCCTGATTCTGTTCTTCATCACCTTCGTGGTGCTGGCGTGTTCTAAACTGCTGTTGCTGCGCCTGAAGAAACAGGAAGGTCGTCCTTCCTGAGCATGAGAGACGCTAACCGCATGAGCCAAACTGTTATGAATTCCGCCCTGCGCCCGCCCCAGTCCGCCCTCGCCGCCAAAGCCGACAGCAGCGTCTACCGCCGCCGCCGGCTGGTGAACCGCGTCAATATGGGCGCCTCGATGTTCACCATGGCCTTCGGCCTGTTCTGGCTGTTCTGGATTCTGACCACCCTGTTGCAGCACGGCCTGTCCGGGCTCAACTGGGAGGTGTTCACCTCCAGCACCCCGCCGCCGGGCAGCAGCGGCGGCCTGGCCAACGCCATTTACGGCAGCCTGATGATGACCGGCTTCGGCACCTTGTTCGGCACGCCGATAGGCATCCTGGCCGGCATCTATCTGGCCGAGTTCGGCCAGCGCGGCTGGCTGGCGCCAGCCACCCGCTTCATCAACGACATCCTGCTGTCCGCGCCGTCCATCGTCATCGGCCTGTTCATCTACGAGGTCTACGTGGTGTCGGTCGGCCATTTCTCCGGCTGGGCCGGTTCCTTCGCGCTGGCCATCCTGGTGATCCCGGTGGTGGTGCGCACCACCGAAAACATGCTGCGCCTGGTGCCGGGCAGCCTGCGCGAAGCCGCGTCGGCGCTGGGCGCGCCGCAGTGGAAGGTCACCCTGCACGTCACCCTGCGCTCGGCCAAGGCCGGCGTGCTGACCGGCATCCTGCTGGCGGTGGCGCGCATATCCGGCGAAACCGCGCCGCTGCTGTTCACCGCGCTGAACAATCAGTTCTTCAACAGCAATATGAACCAGCCGATGGCCAACCTGCCCATCGTGATCTTCCAGTTCGCGATGAGCCCGTACGAGGACTGGCACAAGCTGGCCTGGGCCGGCTCCCTCTTGATCACCTTCAGCGTGCTGACGCTGAACATCGTTGCCCGCTGGATGGGCAGCCAAAAAAACCAATCGCATTAAGGCTTGCAGACCATGGCTGAAATCCACTCCAAGCTTCAGGTCAAGAATCTGAACTTCTTTTACGGCAATTTCCACGCGCTGAAGAACATCCAGCTGGAAATCGCCTCGCGCAAGGTCACCGCCTTCATCGGCCCGTCCGGCTGCGGCAAATCCACGCTGCTGCGCACCTTCAACCGCATGTACGAGCTCTACCCCGGCCTGCGCGCCGAAGGCGACATCCTGCTGGACGGCCACAACGTCCTGGGCCGCGACGTGGACGTCAATCTGCTGCGCGCCAAGGTGGGCATGGTGTTCCAGAAGCCCACCCCGTTCCCGATGTCGATCTACGACAACATCACCTTCGGCGTGAAGCTGTACGAAAAGCTGTCCAAGGGCGAGATGGAGGACCGGGTGGAATGGGCGCTGCGCAAGGCCGCGCTGTGGGACGAGGTCAAGGACAAGCTCAAGCAGTCCGGCAACTCGCTGTCCGGCGGCCAGCAGCAGCGGCTGTGCATCGCGCGCGCGGTGGCCTCCAAGCCGGAAGTGCTGCTGCTGGACGAGCCCACTTCGGCGCTGGACCCGATTTCCACCGCCCACATCGAAGAGCTGATCCATGAGCTCAAAGAGGACTACACCATCGCCATCGTCACCCACAATATGCAGCAGGCGGCGCGGGTGTCGGACTACACCGCCTATATGTATCTGGGCGAACTGATCGAGTTCGGCGACACCGACTCCATCTTCACCACGCCGCAGAAGAAGGCCACCGAGGACTACATCACCGGCAAGTTCGGCTGATTCCGCCCCGCTTTGCAGACCGCCGTCATGACCGTTTCCGGCATGACGGCTTTTGGCGTTCGCGGGCGCGGAAAAGCGCATGACGGCGGCAAAAAACCGCCTAAATCGGCCGGTCTCCGCAAGCGGTCTGTCAAGGCGATTCCACGCGGTTTTCCGGCAAATGCGACACCATTTATTTTTTTTTTATAAGTACTTGACGGCATTGGCCTTGGACACAACAATCCCGCCTTTACGATACTGCGTGCACATTTCACCATGTTGGACCTGTTTTCCGGGCTAGAGACCCACGTCGCCATCACCCTGGTGCTTTCCCTGGGCTTCGTGCTCGCCTTTGAGTTCATCAACGGCTTTCATGACACCGCCAACGCGGTGGCTACCGTTATCTATACCCAGTCGATGAAACCGCGCCTCGCGGTGTTCTATTCCGGCATTTTCAACTTCCTCGGCGTGATCACCGGCGGCCTCGCCGTCGCCTACGCCATCGTGCACCTGCTGCCGGTGGACCTGCTGATCTCGATCAACACCACCCGCGGCATGGCCATGGTGTTCGCGCTGCTGACCGCCGCCATCGCCTGGAACCTGGGCACCTGGTACTTCGGTCTGCCCGCCTCCAGCAGCCACACGCTGATCGGCGCCATCTTGGGCGTGGGCGTGGCCAACAGCCTGATCCACGGCACCTCGCTGTCCCACGGCATCAACTGGAGCAAGGCCATCGACGTCGGCGCCTCGCTGCTGGCCTCGCCGCTGGTGGGCGCGCTGCTCGCCGCGCTGATCGTCGTCCTGCTGCGGCGCTACCGGCCGCACAGCAATGTGCACAAGACCCCTTATCAGCGCCAGCAGGTGGAAGGCCGCAAGCATCCGCCGTTCTGGACCCGCTTCATGCTGATCGTGTCTTCCATGGGCGTCAGCTTCGCCCACGGCTCCAACGACGGCCAGAAAGGCGTCGGCCTGATCATGCTGGTGCTGATCGGCATCGTGCCGGCCAAATTCGTGCTGGACCTGGACAGCACGCCTTACCAGCTGGACCGCACCCGCGACGCCGCCATTCACCTGCAGAAGTTCTACGAGCGTCATCAAGTCGAACTGAGCAAGATCATCGTGCCGTCCAAGGGCACCAGCCAGTACGAATGCCATCCGCTGGAAACCGGCGACACCGTCAAGCGTCTGCTGGCCACCATGGGCGACGGCGGCGACTACCACGCGCTGAGCTCGGAACAACGCTGGAACGTGCGCACCGAGCTGCTGTGCCTGGACGACGCCGCCAAGAAGGCCTCCGCGCTGCCCAAGCTGTCCGCCGACGACAAGCAGATGCTGCAGAACCTGCGCAAGGATCTGACCACCACCACCGAATACGCGCCCACCTGGGTGATCGTCGCCGTGGCGCTGTCGCTGGGCATCGGCACCATGGTCGGCTGGCGCCGCGTGGTGAAGACCGTGGGCGAAGGCATAGGCAAGAAAGACATGACTTACGCCCAGGGCGTGTCGGCGCAGATGACCGCCGCCATCTCCATCGGCCTCGCCAGCCAGTTCGGCTTCCCGGTGTCCACCACCCAGGTGCTGTCCAGCGCCGTGGCCGGCACCATGGTGGCCGACAAGGCCGGCTTGCAGATGTCCACCATCCGCTCGATCGCGCTGGCCTGGCTGTTCACGTTGCCGGTGTCGATGTTGCTGGCGGGCGGCTTGTACTACATCGCCTCGCTCTGGTTGTAACAACAATCTGCCCAGCCTCTTCAAGGCTGCCGGAAAAGCCAAAGCCACCGCATCGCGGTGGCTTTTTCTTTTGGCATTTTCCGGCGGAAAATTTTCGATTGACCTGGGTCAAGCTTTGAGCCGGGATTGCTTGTGCCAATATTTTATAAATTGCTAATATTTGCTCGCTTCATCATGGTTTCTCCTTTGTTGTTTGCAGCAATCCCTTTGCGCCTCAGCCCCCCAGCCGAGGCGCTTTTTTTTGCCCTGTCCAAAAGTTCTCAAGCCTTGAGAAACTGCTCCCGCCCCGCCAGCCAACGATCCAGATGAGCGTCCACCGCCTGCGGGTGGCGCTCCAGCAGCAAGGGCGCCAGCTCGCGCGCCGCCTCCAGCAACTCCAGGTCTTCCTCCAGATTGGCGAAGCGCAGCATCGGCAGGCCGCTTTGGCGCGCGCCCAGCAATTCTCCAGGGCCGCGGATCAGCAAATCCTGGCGCGCGATCTCGAAACCATCAACATTCTCGTATATCACTTTCAAGCGCGCCTTGGCCAAGTCCGATAGCGGGTTGTCGAACATCAGCACGCAGACGCTTTTGGCGCTGCCGCGCCCCACCCGGCCGCGCAGCTGATGCAGCTGGGCCAGACCCATGCGTTCGGCGTGCTCGATCACCATCAGGCTGGCATTGGGCACGTCCACGCCCACCTCGATCACCGTGGTGGCCACCAACACCTGCAATTCATTGCGGGCGAAGGCCGCCATCACCGCCGCCTTCTCGTCCGCCTTCATCCGGCCGTGCACCAGGCCCACGCCCAGTTGCGGCAAATCGGCGGTCAGTTGCTGATGGGTGTCCACCGCGGTCTGCAATTGCAGGGTTTCCGATTCTTCGATCAGCGGGCACACCCAGTAGGCCTGCCGTCCGTCGGCGCAGGTCTTGGCCACGTGGGCGACGATCTCCTCGCGGCGCGCGCTGTTGATCAGCTTGGTGACGATGGGCGTGCGCCCCGGCGGCAGTTCGTCTATCACCGACACGTCGAGGTCGGCGTAGAAGCTCATCGCCAGCGTGCGCGGAATCGGCGTCGCCGACATCATCAGCTGATGCGGCTCGCCGCCCTTCTCCTTCAGCGCCAGCCGCTGGCCGACGCCGAAGCGGTGCTGCTCGTCGACGATGACCAGGCCCAGCCGTTCGAAGGCCACCTCGTCCTGGAACAGGGCGTGGGTGCCCACCGCCAGCCGCGTCTCGCCGCTGGCGATGGCGGCCATCGCCTCCTGCTTCTGCTTCTTGCGCAGGCTGCCAGTCAGCCAGCGTACCGGAACCCCCAAGGGCTCCAGCCAGGCGGACAGCTTGAGAAAGTGTTGTTCGGCCAGGATCTCGGTCGGCGCCATCAAGGCCACCTGGTAGCCGGACTCGATCGCGGTCAAGGCCGCCTGCGCCGCGACGATGGTCTTGCCGCTGCCGACGTCGCCTTGCAGCAGCCGGTGCATAGGGTGCGGCTGGGTCAGATCGGCGCGGACTTCCGCCAGCGCGCGCTGCTGCGCGCCGGTCAACTCGAACGGAAGGCGCTCGGCCAGCGCCCGGCTCAAGGCGCCGTCGCCGCGCAAGGGCGGCGCGTGGCCCAGCCGCCGCGCGCGATAAGCCAGCCGCATCGACAGCTGCTGCGCCAGCAATTCGTCGAACTTGAGCCGCTGCCAGGCCGGCAGGCCCGGATCGGCCAGCTGGCCGGCGCTGTAGTCCGGCGTGGGCAGGTGCAGCAGGCGGATCGCCTCGGCGAACGGCGTCAGCCGCAGCGGCGCCGCCAGTTCTTCCGGCAGCGTCTCGCCCAAGGGCTGGCTGTTCAGTTCGGCGTGGATCAGCTTGCGCAACGCCGGCTGGGTCAGGCCGTTGACCGTGGGATAGACCGGGGTCAGGCTGTCCGCCAGCGGCGCGCCGTCGCCCACTTCGCGGATTTTGGGGTGCACCATCTCGTCGCCGGCGAAGCCGCGGCGGATTTCGCCCAGCGCGCGCACGCGGTTGCCGGTGGTGAACTGCTTGACCTGGTTGGGGTAGAAATGAATGAAGCGCAGCACCAGGCTGCCGCTGGCGTCCTCGATGCGCGCCACCAGCTGGCGGCGCGGCCGGAACTGGATTTCATGGGCGATCACCTCGCCCTCCACCAGCACCGCCTGGCCGTACGGCGCGTCGGCGATGGCGTACAGATGGGTCTCGTCCTCATAGCGCAGCGGCAGATGCAGGACCAGGTCGAAACGGCGGCGTATGCCCAGCTTTTCCAGCTTCTTGGCCAGCGCCGGCGCCACGGCCGGCGGCTGATTGGCGGGGTCGATTAGGGAGCTCATCAGCAGCGATTGTACCCAATAAAGAAAAAGGCGGAAGCTGTTCGCGCTTCCGCCTTGCTCATTCTCGCCGCGTCTCGGCTGCGCCGCTTACTGGCGCTCCCACACCTGGGAGCGGAAGAAGGGGCCGATGTAGCCGCGCACGCGCAGCTTCTTGCCGTCTTCGACCAGCTTGGCGCCGGAGGTGTAGATCTTGCCGGACTTGGGATCCAGGATCTTGCCGTTGCCCCATTCGGCGCCGTCCTTCTTCAGGCCCCACAGGATCTGCATGCCGTTGACCGGCTTGCCTTTGCGCTCGCCGTCGCATTTGTCGCACACGGCTTCCGGATTGGCGAACAGCTTGATGATCTTGCCGTTCAGCTCCCCGCTGGCGCTTTCGGTGATCTGCACCAGGGCCTTGGCCTGCTTGGTTTCGTCGTCTATCGTTTTCCAGACGCCGGCGGCGCTGTCGGCCAGCGCCATGTGGCTGAACAGGCCCAACACGGACGCCAGGCAGGCGGCTTTGGCGAATTTGCTCATCTTGATTTCCTCGCGAGTCGGACCGCGAGGCCGCGCCGCGAACGGGCGGCCGCAGCGGCCTTGTAATTATCTGAACGCCGCCCCGGAACCGCCGGCGCGCCGAAAAGAAACGTTGGTTTGGAGCAGCGGCTCTAGGATGCCAACAGCCAATGCCGTCGTCAAGAATGGAAACGAAGGACGATGCAACTCACAGCGAGATCTCGCCGCGTCCTATCCGCAACACCCGCCCGCCCACCAGAATCTCGCCTGCGGCGTCCACTTGCAGATGCAGCACATTGGGCCGCGCCAGCGCCGCGCCCTGCTCCACCCGCCACTGCAAGGGTCCCAGGCCGTTGAGCGCGCACCAGCCGCCCAGATTGGCGCAGGCCGATCCGGTGCCAGGGTCTTCCAGCACCGCGCCCTGTTGCTCGAAAAACAGCCGCACGGTGGCGACGCCGCCGTCCTCGTGCCACAGATAGGCGACGCTGCGCCCCGGCCGCAAGGTGGCGTCGCGCAGCAGCAAGGCGTGCACCGGCCGGGCGCGCAACACCGCGCCGGCGCTGGCGGCGCGGATCAGCAGTTGCTCGCTGCCGGTGTCCACCCAGACCGGCTCCAGCGCGATGTCTTCCTCGTCCAGCCCCAGCATCGCCGCCGCCTGGCCGCGGCTGATACCGGCGGCGCGGGCGCTCGGCGGATTCGCCCGCAAGGTGTAAACGCCGTCGCTGTGGCTGATGGGAATCAGGCCGGCCTTGGTGCGCAGCTGGAAGCGGGCGTCCAGCTCGCCGCGCCAGTGCAGCACCGCCGCCGCGCCCAGAGTGGGATGGCCGGCGAAGGGCAATTCCTGGCCGGGGGTGAAGATGCGCAGCCGCGCAGCCGCCTCCCCGTCCGGAAACAGGAATACGGTTTCCGACAGATTCATCTGTCTGGCCAACAGCTGCATCACGCGCTCGTCCAGCCCGCTGGCGTCGGTGAACACCGCCAGCGGATTGCCGCCGAAGCGCTCCTCGGCGAACACATTGACCAATTCGAACGAATACCCGCTCATGCCCCCTCCTGGAATTGATGACACGCCGCCGCGGCCAGTTTCTCTTCGACACCGGCCAGACGCTCGGCCAGGGATCTCCTGGCCGGCGTGGCGGCCAAGGACTGCCGCAAGCGCCGCTGTTGAAGCTCCAGACCATGACAGCGGCGGCGCGCTTTGTCCAGTTCCCGCGCCTGCGCTTGCTCGGCGCGGCGACGCTGCGCCTGGCGCCGCCTGTCCTCAGTCGCCTCGTCGGCGGCCCGCCGCCAGCTGCGGGCCTGAGATTCGGCCACACCGCGGCGCTGGCGCTCGTCCTGTTCCACCACATTCAGCGGCGGCGGCCGGAACGCTTCCGCCGCACCACCGTCGGCGCAGGCCCGGTCGCTGTAGACCAGCCCGCCTTCCGCGTTCCGGCATTTGTAAACCTGGGCCCAGGCCAGGCCCGGCAGCAATAGCAATAACGCGATCCGGGTTCTCATGCGGCCTCCGCGGCGAAGATGAACGACCCGGATAGTTAACATGAAAAAAGGCGGCCTGGGCCGCCTTGTGGTCTGACATTTGGAGCAGCAGGGCTGCTCAGAACCTAGTTTACGATCTCGCGAGCAAAGGCGAGACAAGGCGAAAACAAGCGAAAAAGCGGAATGTACAGGTGGTACATGAGCATTTTGAGTTTGTTTTCAACGCGGTATCGCCGACGCGCAGCAGGTCGTAAACAGGTTCTTAGAGCACCAGAACCGCTTCCGCCTCCACCAACACGCCCTTGGGCAGGCTGGCCACGCCCACGGCGGCGCGCGCCGGGAAGGGCTGGCTGAAGTACTGGCCCATGATTTCGTTGAAGGTGGCGAAGTTGGACAGGTCGGTCAGATAGGCGTTGAGCTTGACGATCTGGTCCAGGCTGCCGCCGGCGGCTTCGCACACCGCCTTCATGTTCTTGAACACCTGATGGGTTTCAGCGGCGAAACCGCCGTCCACCACGGACATGGTGGCCGGGTCCAGCGGGATCTGGCCGGACAGGTAAACGGTGTTGCCGGCTTTCACGGCTTGCGAGTAGGCGCCGATCGCGGCCGGGGCCAGATCGGTGTGGATGATTTCCTTAGCCATTATTCATCTCCTTCTTTCAGGAACAGGGTTAATAAATCATTGAGGAAGCGCTGGCCCTTGAGCGTGGGCCGCAACATCGCGGCGTCGCGCGCTATCAGACCTTGCGCCTCGGCTTGCGTCAACGCGGATTGTATGCCGGACAGCGGCAGACCGGTGCGTTCCTGGAACAGGCGCAGTTCGAAGCCTTCGGTCAGCCGCAGCAGGTTCATCATGAATTCGAAGGGCAGTTCGTCGCGCGTCACCTTGCGGCTGCTTTGCAAGGGCGCGCCGTCGGCCACCGCCTTCAGATAGGCGGCCGGCTGCTTGTGGCGCATCTGGCGGACGATGCCGGCATGGCTGCTGATCTTGCCGTGGGCGCCGGCGCCGATGCCGATATAGTCGCCGAACTGCCAGTAATTGAGATTGTGCCGCGCGCGGCGGCCCGGCAGCGCGAAGGCCGAGGTCTCGTAGTGCTCGAAACCGGCGGCGGCAAGCCGGGCTTCGATCGCCTCCTGCATGTCGGCTGACACTTCGTCGTCCGGCAGATTGCGCGGCGTCTCCACGGCGAACAGGGTGTTGGGTTCTATCGTCAGATGATAGGCGGACAGATGGGTGACCCCGTAGGACAAGGCGGTGTCCAGATCGGCCAGCGCCTCGTCCAGGGTCTGCCCCGGCAGCGCGTACATCAGGTCCAGATTGACGTTGTCGAAGTGGCTGAGCGCGATGTCGATGGCGCGGCGCGCCTCTTCGCCGTCGTGAATGCGGCCCAACGCCTGCAGATGCGCCGGCTTGAAGCTCTGGATGCCGATGGACAGGCGGTTGATGCCGGCCTCGCGGTAGCCGCGGAAGCGCTCGGCCTCGAAGGTGCCGGGGTTGGCCTCCATGGTGATTTCCGCGTCCGGCTGCAGCCGCATGCGCGCGCGCACGCCGGCCAGCAACGCGTCCATCGCCTGCGGCGAAAACAGGCTGGGCGTGCCGCCGCCCATGAAGATGCTGCTCAGCGGACGGCCCCAGACTTCGGGCAGGCTGAACTCCAGATCGCGCAGCAAGGCGTCGACATAGGCCATCTCGTCGAAGCCGTTCTTGGGCTCGTGCGAGTTGAAGTCGCAATACGGGCATTTGCGCACGCACCACGGGAAGTGGATGTACAGCGACAGCGGCGGCAGCTCTTTCAAGCCGACTTGCCCGCCCCGCCCAAGCGCGGACAGCGAAATCTTGGTCACCTGCACGTCGCGGCTCCTTGTGGCTCCTGCCGCGCGCCGAACGGACGCAAGGGCTTCATGCCAGCGCGCGCAGCTTGGCCAGCAGCGCCTGCAGCGCCTGGCCGCGGTGGCTGACGCGGTTCTTCTCCGCCGCGTCCAGCTCGGCCACGCTACAGCCGTGCTGCGGCAGCCAGAAATGCGGGTCGTAGCCGAAGCCGCCGGCGCCGGCCGCCTCGTCGCGCACCTCGCCGAACCACATGCCGTCCGCCACCAGCGGCTGCGGATCATCGGCGTGGCGCACCAAGACCAGCACGCAGTAATACCAGGCGCGGCGATTGGCCTCGCCCTGCAGCGCGGCCACCAGCTTGGCGTTGTTGGCGGCGTCGGACTTGGGTTCGCCGGCGTAGCGGGCCGAATACACGCCCGGCGCGCCGGACAGCGCTTCGACGCAGATGCCGGAATCGTCGGCCAACGCCGGCAGGCCGGTCATGCGGCTGGCGTGACGCGCTTTTTCCAGCGCGTTTTCCAGGAAGGTGTGGTGCGGCTCCGGGCATTCCGGCACCTGCAACTCCACCTGAGGAATCACTTGTATGCCCAGCGGCGCCAGCAGCGAGGAGAATTCCTTCAGCTTGCCGGCGTTGTTGCTGGCCATCACTAATTTATCGAACATGAGAACTCCATCGAATGCGACGCAGCCCCGACGACGCCGGGGCTGCGGACATAAGTATAAGAACTTATTCAAAGTCTCGCGAGCAAGAGCGAGACAAGGCGAAAACAGCTGAGAAAGCGGAATGTACAAGTAGGTACATGAGCATTTCGAAGCTGTACTCACCGTGCCACCTCTCACGACGCGCGGCAGACTTTGCTCAAATGCTAAGAGCCTGTTCAAAGTCTAGCGAGCTAGAGCGAGACAAGGCGAAAACGGCTGAGAAAGCGGAATGTACACGTGGTACATGAGCATTTCGAAGCCGTTTTCAACGCCGTATCGCCGACGCGCAGCAGACTTTGCTCAAAACAAGCTTAACGGCTGACCTTCACTTCCGTCCACATCCGCGCCAGCGAGCGCCGCTCCGCCGGCTTCAGTTCGCGCAACACCGTCCATTTTTTCACGGTGTCCGGTGTCGGATCTATCACCGGATGGGCCTTCAGATCCGCGCGGAAAAAGGGCGCGGCGGTCTTGACCGGATTGGTGGCGCCGTTGAGATTGGTCAATTGGGCGGCGTTCTTGCCGTCCAGCATGAAATTGATGAACTGATGCGCCAGGTCCGGACGCTTGGCGCTGGCCAGCACCGCCATGGTGTCCACGCCCAGCTCATTGCCTTCCTTCTGCGCCACGTTGGCGACGCGGAAGCGGCGCTTGGCCTGGCGCGCGTCCTCGGCGGCCTGGAAGAACTCGGTGGAATAGCCCAGCGACACCCAGATATTGCCCACCGCCAGCTCTTTCAGATAACTGGCGTTGGAGAAGGTGGCCCAGTAGGGCTTGGCCTGCTTGATCACCGCCTGCGCCGCGCGGTAGTCGGCCTGACTGGCGGTGTTGGGGTTCTTGCCCAGATAGAACAAGGCGGCGGCGAACACCTCGCGCGAGCTGTCCAGCACCGTGACCTTGCCCTTGATCTTCTGCAGCACCTTGGGATCGAAGATCACCGACCAGCTGTGCGGGTCTATGCCCAGTTTCTGCAGGCGCTCCGCGTTGTAGCCCACCGAGGTCAGCGACAGCACCGTGGGCACGGTGTAGCGGTTGCCCGGATCGTAGCTCTGGGACAGATAGGCCGGGTCGACATTCTTCAGATTCGGCAGTTTGGCGTGGTCCAGCGGCTGCAGCAGCTTCTGCTTGCTCATCGCCTCGATCACGAAGCTGGACGGAAACACCATGTCGTAGCCCTTGGCCCCGGCCGCCAGCTTGGCCAGCATTTCCTCGTTGTCGCCATAGTAGTTCTGCACCACGCGGCAATCACAGCTTTTCTCGAACTGGCGGAGGATGGCGTCCGACAGCGAGCCGCTCCAGTTATAGATGTGCAAGACGTCCTTGGGGCCGGCCCAGACGGCGGACGACAGGACGGAGGACAATAGGACAAGCTTCAGCGGTTTCAATTCGGGTTCACCTCCAGACGGCCATGACCAGCATGGCGAACAGAAAAGGCGGCAAGCCGCCATGGCGGGCTTCCCTTTGGGAAGTCCCGCGACTGAGAAGCTGTTCAAAGTCCGCCTAGCGTCGAGAAGCCTTGCGTTCAGAACGCCCATGCGCCTTTGGCGCATTGCGCTTCTTCAGCGGTTTCCGTCTTGTCTCGCGCTAGCCGGCGAGACTTTGAACAGGCTCTTAAATACGGCGGCGTCGGCCCTGCCTCGGCGAGAACAGCGCTCTCGCCTTGCTACAGCAGACTCCGGCGCCGCGAATCCGTTCCTGGCCGCGGCGGCCAGGCGGTTTATTCCGCGCGGCGGGCGGTGCCCAGCGTCGCTTCCAGCGCCTGTTGCAACAGGCGCTCGTCGGCGCCGTCCAGCAGTTTGGCGTCGGACAACATGCGCCGCCAGTTGCGCGCGCCGGGAATCCCCTGGAACAGGCCCAGGATGTGGCGGGCGATATTGCGCGTCTTGTGGCCCTCGCTCAGCCGCGCCGCCACATAGGGCATCATCGCGGCCACCACCTGCTCGCGCTCCGGCGCGGCGGCGGCGCCGTAGTAGCGCTGATCCCAATCCGCCATCAGCCAGGGGTTGTGGTAAGCCTCGCGCCCCACCATCACGCCGTCGACGTGGCGCAGATGCTCGTCGATCTCGGCCTGGCTCTTGACGCCGCCGTTGATCAGGATCTCCAGATCCGGACGCTCCCGCTTCAGCCGGTAGACGTAATCGTATTTCAAGGGCGGGATTTCGCGGTTTTCCTTGGGGCTCAGGCCCTTGAGGATGGCGTTGCGCGCGTGCACGATGAAGGTGCGGCAGCCGGCGTCCGCCACCTGGCCGACGAAGTCGCTCAGATAATCGTAATGCTCGATGCGGTCGATGCCGATGCGGTGTTTGACCGTCACGTCGATGGACACCGCGTCGCGCATCGCCTTGACGCAGTCGGCCACCAGTTGCGGCTCGGCCATCAGACAGGCGCCGAAAGCGCCCTTCTGCACCCGCTCCGACGGACAGCCCACGTTCAGATTGACCTCGTCGTAGCCCCATTCCGCCGCCAGCCTGGCGCAACGCGCCAGTTCCGCCGGCTCGCTGCCGCCCAGTTGCAAGGCCAGCGGGTGCTCCGCTTCGTCGAAACGCAGATGGCGCTCGACGTCGCCGTGCAGCAGCGCGCCGGTGGTGACCATCTCGGTGTACAGCCAGGCCTGCCGGGTGATCTGGCGCGCGAAATAGCGGTAGTGGCGGTCGGTCCAGTCCAGCATCGGCGCCACCGACAGCCGGCGCGCCGGCAGCCCGCCGCCGCTCTCCTTAGCCATAGAATGCTTCACCCCGCCGTCCTGCATCGTATCCATATCCACCCGAAACCAAATCGTCGCCCAGCGCCGGCGGCAAACCGGCCCGCAAGCGCGCTAAGCGTTTGAAAAAAGGCATGAATTATCCTCCCGCAGCCGAGCAAGGGTCAAGTATTTAGACAAAAACGCCGAGCAATCAAGGGGATGCGGCGCTTGCGGCGCGGCGATTCGCCGCCGCAGGCAACTTTTTCAGAAATTGAATTTCATAAGCTTTAGCCTCGGCGGCCTCTGCTTCGCCCCGAACGCTCCCTGGCAGGGGCGTCCGGCGCGGCTACTCAATTCCAACTAAAACAATTCACAAATGAATATATTCACAAAAAGAGAACCCAGCCCCCGCTGCTGTCCGCGGGTCCGGCCCTAGCGCCGGACCCACGTCAAAAGCGGCAAGGCGGGCCTGCCCGTCATTCCGGATGTTTCCACTTCACCACAAGGTTGAGCCATGTCCAAACCCCACTTCCCGCGCCTGCCGGCGCTGATTCTGTTGCCGGCGCTGCTAAGCGGCTGCCTGGAGCAGCCCAGCGTCGAACAGCAAGCCGCGCGCATCGTCGAACAAATGAGCACCCGCGAGAAAATCGGCCAGAAAATCATGATGGCCTTCCGCTACTGGTGCCCTGACGATCAACCCGCCTGCA
Organism: Chromobacterium alkanivorans; assembly: GCF_016937655.1. Taxonomy (GTDB): domain Bacteria; phylum Pseudomonadota; class Gammaproteobacteria; order Burkholderiales; family Chromobacteriaceae; genus Chromobacterium; species Chromobacterium alkanivorans. Next base: position 112,324 of record NZ_JAFHKL010000012.1, read on the forward strand.
CCGCCGGCATGACCGAACTGCCGGACGCGGCCAGCCGCGCGCTGCGCGACAACGCCATAGGCGGGGTGATCCTGTTCGCCAATAATCTGAGCGATTTGCAGCAAACCCGTCGCCTGTCCGAGCAGATCCGTCGGGCGCGGCCGCAGAACAGTCCGATCGGCCTGCTGATCGGCTCGGATCAGGAGGGCGGCAACGTCTTCCGCCTGCCGCGCCCGCTGGCCACCAGCTTTCCCGGCAATATGGCCTTGGGCGCCGCCTATCAGGCGACGCGGGACAGCGGCCTGGCCCGCGACTCCGGCCGGGTGCTGGCCGCCGAAATCCGCGCCGTCGGCTTCAACGTCAACTTCGCGCCGGACGTGGACGTCAACAGCAACCCGCTCAACCCGGTGATCAATGTCCGCGCCTACGGCGACGACCCGGCCACCATCAGCCTGCTGGGACAGGCCGCCACTCAAGGCATGCGCGAACAAGGGGTGATCGGCTCCTTCAAGCACTTCCCCGGCCACGGCGACACCGCCACCGACTCCCACTACGGCCTGCCGGTGGTCAATAAGTCGCGCGCCGACGCCTACGCCATCGACCTGGCGCCCTACCGTCAGGCCATCGCCTCCGGCCAGGCGCCGGAGATGATCATGACCGCCCACATCCAGTATCCGGCGCTGGACAGCAGCCTGATCACCGCCCGCAACGGCGAACGCATGATCGCGCCGGCGACGATGTCGCGCAAAATCCAGCACGATCTGCTGCGCGGCGAGATGCGCTACCAGGGCGTCACCGTCACCGACGCGCTGGACATGAAGGGCATCAGCGATTTCTTCGAGCAGGCCGACGCGGTGATCAAGGTGTTCCAGGCCGACGTCGACATCGCGCTGATGCCCACCGAGTTCCGAACCGCCGCTCAGGCCGGCCGGCTGCGCCAGCTGATAGACCAGGTGGCCGCCGCGGTGGCGGACGGCCGGATCAACCGCGCCGAGCTGGACCGCTCGGCGCGGCGCATCGTGGCGATGAAGCTGCGCAACGAGGTCACCCCTGCCGGCGAGGCCAAGCCGCTGCCGGAACTGAGCACCATAGGCGGCGCGGAGCACCGCGCGGTGGAGGACAAGATCACCCGGCAATCCATCACCCTGTTGCGCAATCAGGGCGCGGCGCTGCCGCTGCGCTCGCCCAGCCAGCGCATCTTCATCCTGACGCCCTGGGGCGAACAGGCCGAGGCGATGCGCCGCCGCTTCGATGAGAAGGGCTATCGCCAAGTCAGCGGCGCCAAGCTGAGCGCCACGTCGTGGGACGCGCAGAAGCAGGCGATCGATCAGGCCGACGTGGTCGTCATCGGCACCCTGGCCACCGGCGTCAGCCCGGTGGAGCGCAACGGCGATCCCAACGCGCCGGCCTTCGCGCTGCGATTGAAGCGCAGCCTGCAGGCCGAGCCGTCGTCGGCCGCCGGCAACGGCTCCCTGGTCTTCAATGTGGCGGAAGACCTGCCCGCGCCGCAAACCCGTTTCGCCCGCAGCCTGTCCGCGCCGCCGCTCAGCGAGGCGCAGCAAATGCGCAATGCGATGGAATACGCCAAGCGGCAAGGCAAGAAGCTGATCCACGTGACCCTGCGCGCGCCTTACGACGTGATCAATTACGACGACCTGGCCGACGCCACGCTGGCCACCTACTCCTACTACGGCTATGAGAACGGCCTGCGCGGCCCGTCGATGCCGGCGCTGGTGGACGTGATGCTGGGCGCGAACCCGCCCGGCGGCAAACTGCCGGTGGCCATCCACGCGCTGGATGAAAACGGCCAGCCGGGCGCGCTGCGTTACGCGCGCGGGTTTGGGCTGAGTTTCTAAGTCCGGTTCACGGCGCCAAAGAACCGGGCCCGTACGCGGGCCCGGTCAGCGAACTTCATATCGAAGCCGACACATTTATACTGTATGAATATTTTGTGCGCTGCAGTATCATTTCTTGCGTTGAACCGGGCTACCCTCAAACAAGAAAGCAAGCGCATGGCAATCGAATCCAACGCCACCCTGCCGGATTTCGCAGCGTGGACCATGTCCAAAGACTTTCCCGGCGGTCATCAGGTCGCTCAACACCAGCACCGCGAAGGTCAGCTGATTTTCGCCGTATCCGGCGTGATGGAGCTGTCCACCGCCGACGGCCTATGGCTAGTACCCCCGCAGCGCGGCGTCTGGATGCCGCCAAGCGTGCAGCACAGCATGCGCGCCCGCGGCACCGTCTCGCTGCGCACGCTGTACATCCAGTCTCCCCACTACTTGGCGCAACTGCCGCTCATCTCCAAGGCCATCGCCATTTCGCCGCTGATGCGGGAAATCATCATCCGCCTGATGCGCACGCGCAGCATTCCCCACGCCGACCAGAAGGAAGGCCGCTTGCTGGACTTGCTGATCGACGAAATCGAATGGTCGGGTGAAACAGCCTTGCCGCTGCCGCCGCTCAACGACCAACGCTTGCAACGGGTGTGCTCGGCGATTCTGGCCAATCCTGGCGACCGGCGCGGCCTGAACGAATGGGCGGAATTGGTGGGGGCCTCCAGCCGCACGCTGGCGCGCTTGTTCCAACAGGAGTTGGGCGTGTCCTATCTGTACTGGCGCCAGCAAGTGTGCGCAATGGCGGCCCTGCCGCGACTGGGCGCCGGCGAGCCGGTAACCCTGATCGCCTCCGATCTGGGCTATGAAACCCCCGGCGCGTTTTCCTCCATGTTCCGCCGCATCATGAACGCGGCGCCCAGCCAATACTTCTCCTGAGCTCATAAGCGGTTCAAAGCCCCGCCGACAAGAGCGAGGCTTTGAGTGGCCTCTCCTCCGCCCGACTGTCCGCGCGTCGGCACGGTTTTGCCGCAGCGCAACATGATTGTCCGTTTTGACGCAGCAATTGTCCGCTTGCAAGAAGCCTGAACCAAACCGTTTCAATATGATAAATGGCTATTGAAACCGCTGTCTGGCCAGGTGACCATGTCCCATCCCAACTACGACGCCAAACGCTATTGGCTGCTGATTCTGGCCGCTACCTTTTTGTTTGGCTCCACCTTTCCCACCTCCAAGATCGTGCTGTCGGAAATGCCGCCCTTGTGGGCCGCGGTGGCGCGCTTCACCGCCGCCGCCGCCGGCATCGTGCCCATTTTGCTGTGGCAGCGCTTCCGCTATCCGCGCGCCTTCGTCCGCCCGCGCCCCTGGGGCGTGCTGGCGCTGATCGGGCTGCTGCAGACCGCCGGCTCGATGGGCTTTCTCAATATCGGGCTGCGCAGCACCACCCCGGCCAAGGCCGCCATCCTGATGGCCTGCACTCCGCTGATCGTCGCCCTGATGTCGCGGCTGGCGCTGAAGGAAAAAATCCATCCGCTGGCCGCCGTCGGCCTGGCCCTGGCCTTCTTCGGCGTCGCCGTCTGCATAGGCTTGAACAAGCTGGACGGCTTCGGCGCCGGCGACGCACTGGTGCTGTGCGGCGCGGCCTGCTGGGCGGCGTCCACGCTGGTGATCAAGGGCAGCCGCATCGTGATCAACGTCTGGGCGCTGACTTTCTGGCAAATGCTGGTGGGCTCGGCCTGCCTGGCTCTGCTGGCCTGGGCCGGCGGAGAAATCCCGACGCCGCCGCACAGCCAGCGGGTGCTGGCCGCCTTCCTGTGGCTGGCGCTGCCGGCCACCACCGGCGCGATGGCGCTGTGGTTCATGGCGCTGGACCTAGGCGGCGCGGTGCGCACCAGCGGTTTCCTGTTTCTGTCCCCGCTGTTCGCCACCCTGATTTCCTTCGCCGCCTTCGGCTATTCGCTGTCGCTGCATGAATTGATCGGCGGCGTGCTGATCGGCGTCGGCATTTATCTGGTGTCCAAGCGCCCGGACGCCGCCGCGCAGCCGCAAACCGCGCCCGTCGGCGACAAGATCTGAACACCACAGCTTTTTCCTCTTTCATTCACATGAGCGTTCCCACCATGCAAAAACTCATCATCACCGCCGCCGTCAACGGCGGCATCACCAACCGCCAGAAACATCCGGGCGTGCCGTTTTCGCCGGAAGAAATCGCCCAGGCCGCCTATGAATGCTGGAACGCCGGCGCTTCGGTGGTCCACATCCACGCCCGCAACCCGGACGGCACCCCCAGCTACGACGCGGACATCTACGGCGATATCGTCCGCCGCATCCGCGAGCGCTGCGACATCCTGATCAATCTGAGCACCTCCGGCCTCAACCTGCCGCCGCAGCTGGAGAAGAAGGAAGCCTGGAACCATCTGTCCTTCCGTCCGGACATCGCCTCCTTCAACTGCGGCTCGGTCAACCACGGCAGCAAGCCCTTCATCAATCCGCCGGAGCTGGCGCGCGCGCTGGCGCTGGACATCCGCGAATACCGCGCCAAGCCGGAGATCGAGGTTTACCACCAGGGCATCATCGGCGAGGCGCTGAAGTTGCAGGAAGACGGCTATCTGAGCGGCCCGCTGTGCTTCAGCTTCGCCATGGGCATACAGGGCGGCGCGGCCGCCACTTGCAAGAACCTGCTGCATTTCGTCGAAAGCATTCCGCGGGACAGCGTGTGGTCGGCGCTGGGCATAGGCAAACACCAGCTGGCGATCAATCTGCACACCCTGCTGCTGGGCGGCCATGTGCGCACCGGCCTGGAAGACAACGTCTATTACCGCTACGGCGAACTGGCCCGCGACAACGCCCAATTGGTGGAGCGCCTGGCGCGTCTGGCCGGCGAAGTCGGCCGCGAGATCGCCTCTCCCGCCGAAGCCAAGCAGATTCTGGGCATCCACTAAGAACATGTTTACGTTCTCGCGAGCAAGAGCGAGACAAGGCGAAAACGGCTGAAGAAGCGGAGTGTGCATACGGTGCATGAGCATTCTGAAGACGGTTTCAACGCCGTATCGCCGACGCGCAGCAGATCGTAACGCCAAGCCATTCAAAGGACACACTATATGAGCACGATCGATCCCAATCCGCACAAAGAACAGGGCCTGGAAATCTACGGCGCGCCGCTGAACCAGGCCAAACTCGCCGTGGTGCTGCTGCACGGCCGCCGCCAGAGCGCCCAGGACGCCTACAAGAACGGCGAGGCCATCGGCCTGGCCGACGTCGCCTACATCCTGCCCAGCGCCAAGGACCGCACCTGGTATCCGCACAGCTTCATGGCGCCGCTGGACAGCAATCAGCCCTCGCTGGACCAGGCGCTGGATTGCGTCGCCGCCACCATAGAAGAGCTGCGCGGCTACGGCTTCGCCGACCGCCAAATCGTGCTGATGGGCTTCTCCCAGGGCGCTTGCCTGGCCGCCGAGTACCTCTATCGCCGCCCCGGCCCGATAGGCGGGCTGATCGCCTTCTCCGGCGGCCTGTTCGGCCCCGACGAGGCCGCCTGGGGCGCGCCGTCCGCGGCGCTGGACTTCCCGGCCTTCTTCGGCACCAGCGACAGCGACAGCTGGATGCCGCTGGAACGCATCGAGCGCAGCGCCGACGCCTTCCGCCGCGCCGGCGCCGAGGTGGATTTCCGCGTTTACCCGGACATGCCCCACCACGTCTGCGCCGACGAGATCGACGCCGCGCGCGATCTGCTGTCCGCGCTGCTGCAACCGCAAACCAGCCTGAGCTGAGAGGAGACCGAGATGACCGACGCCTTCATCTGCGACGCCGTGCGCACCCCCATCGGCCGCTTCGGCGGCGCCCTGTCCGGCGTGCGCGCCGACGATCTGGCCGCGGCGCCGCTGCGCGCGCTGCTGGAACGCAATCCGGGCCTGGACCCGGCGGCAATCGACGAAGTGATCCTGGGCTGCGCCAATCAGGCCGGCGAGGACAACCGCAACGTGGCCCGCATGAGCCTGCTGCTGGCCGGCTATCCGGAGAGCACCCCGGGCCTGACGGTGAACCGCCTGTGCGCGTCCGGCCTGGACGCGGTGGCGCTGGCGGCGCGCGCAATCAAATCCGGCGAGGCCGAGCTGCTGATCGCCGGCGGCGTGGAGTCCATGTCGCGCGCGCCCTTTGTGATGCCGAAATCGGAAAAGGCCTTCGGCCGCGACATGCAGATCTACGACACCACCATAGGCTGGCGTTTCGTCAATCCGGCGATGGAGAAGCAATACGGCGTGGACACCATGCCGGCCACGGCGGAAAACGTGGCGCGCGAATTCGGCGTCAGCCGCCAGGATCAGGACGCCTTCGCGCTGCGCAGCCAGCAACGCTACTTCGCCGCGCTGGAAACCGGCGCCTTCGCCGAGGAGATCGTGCCGGTGGCGATTCCGCGCCGCAAGCAGGACCCGCTGATCGTCAGCCGCGACGAGCACCCGCGCCAGACTTCGCTGGAGGATCTGGCCAAGCTCAAGGCGCTGTTCGGCCCGGAGTCCAGCATCACCGCCGGCAACGCCTCCGGCGTCAACGACGGCGCGGCGGCGATGATCGTCGCCTCGGCCGCGGCGGCGCAACGCCACGGCCTGCGTCCGCGCGCGCGGGTGCTGACTTCGGCCAGCTCCGGCATCGCGCCGCGCATCATGGGCGCGGGCCCGATCGAGGCCAGCCGCAAGGCGCTGCGCCAGGCCGGCCTCGGCATCGAGGACATCGACGTCATCGAACTGAACGAAGCCTTCGCCGCCCAGGCGCTGGCGGTCACCCGCGCGCTGGGCCTGCCGGACGACAGCGAACGGGTGAACCCCAAGGGCGGCGCCATCGCGCTGGGCCACCCGCTGGGGATGAGCGGCAGCCGGCTGGTGTTGACCGCCGCCGCGCAATTGCAGGCCGGCGGCAAGCGCTACGCGCTGTGCACCATGTGCGTGGGCGTTGGGCAGGGCGTGGCCCTGATTCTGGAACGGGTATAGGCCGGACGGGGCGGCCATCGCGGCCGCCGCCAAACCATACGAGGGGGGAAACATGCATCAACACGCCAATATCAAAAAAGCCATCCAGTTGAGCAACAGCTTCTGGGACATCACCACCCAGGCCGGCATGGCCAATATCGTCACCCGCAACCTGGGCGACGGCCGTCACGAGGCGGTGTCCAACGGCCGGCGCTTCGTCAATATGTCGTCCTATTCCTATCTGGGCCTGGACTCGCACCCGGACATCCTGCAAGCGGCGGCGGACGCGGTATTGAACACCGGCTCGTTGAACACCTCGATTTCGCGCATCCGGGTGCAGTTCGACATCCTGCAGCAGGCGGAGGACGCGCTGGCGGAGCTGGTGGATGCGGAAACGCTGACCGTGCCGTCCTGCGCCGCCGCCGCCGCGGCCGCCCTGCCCCTGCTGGCCTCCGGCGCGCTGACCGAAAACGTGCCGCCCTTGATGGTGTTCGACAAGAACGCCCACTTCTGCCTGAACATGATGAAGCCGATCTGCGCCGACGAGGCTGAGATCCAGACCATACGCCACAACGATCTGAACGCGCTGGAAGACCTGTGCAAAACCCATGCGCGCGTGGCCTACGTCGCCGACGGGGTCTACAGCACCGGCGGCATGGCCCCGGTGCCGGAGCTGCTGGCGCTGCAAGACAAATACGGCTTGTTCCTGTTCTTCGACGAAGCCCACGGCCTGTCCACGCTGGGCCGCCATGGCCGCGGCCTGGTGCTGGAAACCATGGGCGGCATCAATGAACGCACCTTGATCGTCACCTCGCTGAACAAGGGCTTCGGCGCGTCCGGCGGCGCCATCTTCCTGGGCCCGCGCCACGACGCGGAGCGCCGCAAGCTGGCCACCCGCTTCGGCGGCCCGGTGACCTGGTCGCAGCGCATCAACACCGCCGGCCTGGGCGCCATCATCCAGTCCGCGGCCATTCACCGCTCCGAGGAGCTGCCGCGGCTGCAACAGCGGCTGCAAGACAATATCCGCCTGTTCGACCAGCACGTGGCCTCGGACAACAGCGGCGAGCCGCTGCCCATCCGCTTCGTCTCCATCGGCTCGGAGGAAAACACCATTTTCTACGCCAAGAGCTTGCTGGAAGACGGTTTCTACACCTCGCCCATCTTCTTCCCGGTGATCGCCAAGGGCCGCGCCGGCCTGCGCATCATGATCCGCGCCAATATGACGACGCAGGAGATCGAACGCTTCGCCGCCTGCCTCAATCAGCTGCGAGCCGCTCATGAATGAGAAAACCCTGAGCGCTCCGCAAACCGCGCTGGCGCAGCCGGCCGGCCGGCTGATGGCGCTGGCCTGCCTGATCGTGTTCATGGCGCAGATGGCCACCACCGTGTATCTGCCGTCGCTGCCGGCGGTGATGCGGGAGCTGGCGATGAGCCAGAGCCTGGTGGAGATGTCGATTTCCGGCTATGTGGTGGGCGCGGCCTTGCCGGTGCTGTTCTGGGGCTCGGCGGCCGACCGCTGGGGCCGGCGCGGGCCGCTGCTGATGTCGCTGGCGCTGTTCGTCGTCTGCAGCCTGTTGCTCGCCTTCGTCTCCAGCGCCGCCGAGCTGCTGGCGCTGCGGGTGGCGCAAGGCATCGCCGGCGGCGGCGCGGCCATCATCGCCCGCATCATCGTGCGCGACCACTGGCGCGGCGACGATCTGGCGCGCAAATTGTCCGTGCTCTCCATCGCCTTCATCACCGCGCTGGGCGGCGGACAGTTCATCGGCGGCCTGATCGGCAAATACAGCCACTGGGAAGCCGGCTTCGCCTTGATGGCGGCCACCGGCGCCGCGGCGGCGCTGCTGACCATGGGCCTGCCGCTGCAAGCCGGCCGCCCGGCCGCCGCGGCCTCCGGCCCCAGCCCGTACTGGCGCATCCTGCGCCGCCCCGGCTTCCTGTGGCCGGCCTGCGCCGGCGGTCTGGGCTTCGCCACCACGGTGACTCTGCAAGAGGTCAGCCCCTTTGTGTTTCAGGAGCACTTCGGCCTGGAAGTGGCCGGCTTCGGCAACGTCGGCCTGTTGATCGGCTTGTCCTACTTCAGCGGCGCCATGGTGGTGAACCGCCTGGTGGCTCGCGTGGGCGGGCTGCGGCTGATGCGCGCCGGCGCGGCGCTGCTGGCCGCGGCCACGCTGGCCATGCTGCTGGGCTGGCATCTGGGCCTACTGGAGCGCCTGCCCGGCCTGTGGCTGTTCATCGGCCTCTACTGCCTGACCATTTTCGGACAGGCGGTGCTGTTTCCCAACAGCATGGCCACCGCCGTCAGCGACGCCAAGGAACACGGCGCGCACGCGATGGCGCTGTGCGGCTTCCTGCAACAGGGGCTGGCCGGCATCGCCGCCACCGGCTCGGTGCTGCTGCATCACGACGGCGCCTGGACGCTGGCGGTGGCCGCCCTGGGCCTGTTGACCCTGTCCCAAGTGCTGTTCAAGGTGCGCGCGCACGCCGCCTGAATCGAGGAAGCTTATTCATGTCCCGTATCGAATCCCGCGTTCCCGCCTCGGGCGAGGCGTTTGAACGCAATGTCGAAGCCTACCGCCAGCTGCGCGAGCGCATCGCCGCCGCCCGCGACGCCGCCGTGCAAGGCGGCGGCCCGGAGGCGCGCGCCAAACAGGCGGCCAAGGGCAAGCTGTCGCCGCGCGAGCGCCTGTCGCTGCTGCTGGACCCCGGCACGCCTTTTCTGGAGATCGGCCAGCTGGCCGCCCACGAGGTTTACGACCACGCGGTGCCTTGCGCCGGCATCGTCACCGGCATCGGCATCGTCGCCGGCCACGCGGTGGCGGTGTTCGCCAACGACGCCTCGGTCAAGGGCGGCACCTATTACCCGCTGACGCTGCGCAAGCATCTGCGCACCCAGCAGATCGCCCGCGAACAAGGCCTGCCCTGCCTGTATCTGGTGGATTCCGGCGGGGTCTACCTGCCCTTGCAGGAAGAAATCTTCCCGGACGAGCAGCACTTCGGCCGCATTTTCCGCAATATCGCCGAAATGTCGGCGCTGGGCCTGCCGCAGATCTCGGCGGTGCTCGGCTCCTGCACCGCCGGCGGCGCCTACATCCCGGCGATGAGCGACGAGACCATCATCGTGCGCGGCAACGGCTCCATCTTTCTGGGCGGCCCGCAACTGGTGCGCGCCGCCACCGGCGTGATCGTGGACGCGGAAACCCTGGGCGGCGCCGACGTGCATACCCGCGACAGCGGGGTGGCCGACCACTACGCGCTCAGCGACGAACACGCGCTGCGGCTGATGCGCGACATCGTGGCGCGGCGAGGCCGCGGCCGGCAGTACGCGCCGCCGCAAGCGCCGCGGCCGCCGCGTTACGACCCGGCGGAGCTGGCCGGCATCGTCAGCGCCAACCCGCGCGAGCATATTCCGGCGCGGGAAATCCTGGCCCGGCTGCTGGACGACTCCGCCTTCGCCGAGTACCGCGCCCGTTTCGGCGCCACCATTCTGTGCGGCACCGGCCACATCGGCGGCTATCCGGTGGGCGTGCTGATCAACGATGGCGTGCTGTTCTCGGAAAGCGCGCAAAAAGCGGCCAACTTCATCGAACTCTGCGCCCAGCGCGGCATTCCGCTGCTATTCCTGCACAATATCAACGGCTTCATGGTGGGCGCGGAATACGAGGCCGGCGGCATCGCCAAGCACGGAGCCAAGATGGTCAACGCCGCCTCCTGCGCCCGCGTGCCCAAATTCAGCATCCTGATCGGCGGCAGCTACGGCGCCGGCAATCTGGCCATGTGCGGCCGCGCCATCGGCCCGCAGTTGATGGCGATGTGGCCCAACGCCAAGACCACGGTGGTGGGCGGCGAACAGGCGGCGACGGTGCTGGCGCTGATCCGCGCCGAGCAGCTGGAAAAACAGGGCAAGGCCTGGACACCGGAAGAAGAGGAAAGCTTCAAGCGCCCGATCCGCGACGCCTACGAACGCCAGGGCCAGGCGCTGTACGTGGCCTCGCGCATGTGGGTGGACGCCATCGTCGATCCGGCCCAGACCCGCGAATGGCTGGCGCTCAGCCTGGCGCTGGCCGCAGCCGCCCCCGTCCAAGACACCCGCTTCGGCGTTTTCAGGATGTAAACACCATGTTCAAACGAATTTTGATCGCCAACCGCGGCGAGATCGCGCGCCGCATCGCCCGCAGCTGCCGGCGGCTCGGCATCGAGCATGTCGCCGTCTACTCCAGCGCCGACGCCGACGCCGCGCATCTGGAAGGCGCCGCGGAACGGCGCTGGATAGGCGAGGCCCCGGCCAGCGCCAGCTATCTGAACGGCGAGGCCATCATCGCCGCGGCGCTGGCCAGCGGCTGCGAGGCCATCCATCCCGGCTACGGCTTTCTGTCGGAAAACGCCGACTTCGCCCGCGCGGTGGCCGCCGCCGGCCTGGTCTTCATCGGCCCGGACGCCGACACCATCGCCCAGATGGGCGACAAGGCGCGCGCGCGCCAGTTGATGGCGGCGGCCGGCGTGCCGGTGACGCCGGGTTCGGCCGAGGCCACCGAATCCTACGGCCTGATCCTGGAGAGCTGCGCCGAGATCGGCTATCCGGTCATCCTCAAGCCGGTGGCCGGCGGCGGCGGCAAGGGCATGCAGGTGGTGTGGGAGGAAGCCGCGCTGCGCGAGGCGGTGGACGCCGCGGTGCGCGTCGGCCGCTCCAGCTTCGGCGACGGCCGGCTGCTGGTGGAGCGCTACATCGCGCGGCCGCGCCACCTGGAAGTGCAGGTGTTCGGCGACCGCCACGGCAATGTGGTGCATCTGTTCGAGCGCGAGTGCTCCTTGCAGCGCCGCCACCAGAAAATCATCGAGGAGGCGCCGGCCTGCGCGATGCCGGCCGCCACCCGCGCCGCGCTGCTGGACACCGCGGTGCGCGGCGCCGCGGCCATCGGCTACCTCAACGCCGGCACTTTTGAATTCATTCTGGCGCCGGACGGCCAGTTCTATTTCCTGGAGGTGAACACCCGCTTGCAGGTGGAGCACCCGGTCACCGAGGCCGTCACCGGCCTGGACCTGGTGGAATGGCAGCTGCGCGTGGCCGCCGGCGAAGCCCTGCCGCTGCGCCAAGAGGAGATCCGCGCCGACGGCCACGCCATCGAATGCCGGATTTACGCCGAAGACCCGCTGCGCGAGTTCGCGCCCATGCCGGGCAAGGCGCTGCTGGCGCGCTGGCCGCAAGCCTGCCGCGTGGACGCGGCCTTCGACGGCGACGGCGGCGAGGTGCCGGCCTTCTACGATCCGATGCTGGCCAAGCTGATCGCCCACGGCGGCAGCCGCGGCGCGGCGCTGGACGCGTTGCAGGCCGCCGTGCGCGACACCGCGCTGCCGGGCCTGAGCAGCAATCTGGGCTTCATCGACCGGCTGCTGCGCGAACCGCGGGTGCGGGCCGGCCAGCTGGACACTCATCTGGTCGACCAGCTCGCCGCCGCGCCGGAAGCCGCGCCGCAGGCCGAAGCCGTCGCTTGCGCCGCCGCCGTCGCGCTGGCCCTGGCCTGCGTCGAAACGTCTTCCCCCTGGCAGGGCGGCGTCGGCCCGCACGACCGCGCCGCGCTGGACCCGGACGCGCCCTTGGGCCGGCTGAGCTATCGCGCCGGCGCCGCGCGCTGGCAGGCGCGGCTGCTGGAGCGCTCCGGCGCCCATGCCCGCGTGGCGGTGGCGGAGCGGAGCCTGCAAGTGAGGCTGCGCCGCGACGGCGAGTTGTGGAGCGGCGAGGTGGACGGCTTGCGCTGGAACGCCCTGCCCTGCGGCGACGATATCGAGCTGACGGTGGGCGGCCATAGGCTGCGCTTGCAGGCGGAGCAGCCGGAAACGGCCGAGGCGGACGCCGACGCCGGCCAACGGGTGGCCTCGCCGATGCCGGGCACGGTGGTGGCGCTGCCGGTGGCCGTCGAGCAGCGGGTGGAAGCCAATCAGGTGCTGGCCGTCGTCGAAGCGATGAAGATGGAAAACCGGATCTACGCGCCGCGCGCCGGCGTGGTCAGCGCGCTGCACTGCCGGGTGGGCGACATCGTCGCCGCCGACCAGTTGCTGGTCAGCGTCGCGGCCGACGAGGCTTGATCCGTCTCCGGCGGCAACCATGAAAAAAGCGCGGGCCACGGCCCGCGCTTTGTCTTGGCTTGCTTGCGTTCAGGACTGAGCGGACGCGCTTAGCCCGGCCAGCTGCTGGCGTTCCGGCTGCCGGAAATCCACCGCCATCATCACCGACAGCGCGGTGATGGTGATGATGGAGAAGAAGAACACCTGACGCGCCCAGACGCGGTCGTCGGTGCTGCTCTTGTAGCCGGACAAGGCCATCTTCAGCCACCACAGGCTGGTGGCCCCGGCCACCGCCAGATAGCCGTAGCCGGCGTAGCCGCCGAAGGCCAGCATCGCGGTGGCGGCGCCGAAGGCCAGGATGTAGAGCACGATCTGGCGCTTGGCGCTGGAAATGCCCTTGACCACCGGCAGCACCGGAATCCCCGCCGCCTGGTAGTCCTGGAAACGGAAGATGGCGATGGCGTAGGAATGCGGCATCTGCCACAGACAGAACATCAGCAGCAGGATGGCCGCGCCGGCGTCGAAGCGGCCGGTGACAGCGCAGTAGCCGGCCACCGGCGGCACCGCGCCGGACAAGCTGCCCACCAGGGTGCCGTACACCGAATGGCGCTTCATATAGAGGCTGTACACCCCCACATAGATGACGAAGCCGAACAGCACGCAGCCGAAGGCCAGCGGATTGGTCCAACGCCACAGCGCGTAGAAGCCGGCCAGCCCCAGCAGCAGGCCGTGAGCCAGCGCCGCCCGGGTGCTCATCGCACCGGTGACCAGCACCCGCTTGCGGGTGCGGGCCATCTTGGCGTCGATGTCCTGGTCTATGCAGTTGTTGATCGCGCAGCCGGACGCCACCACCAGCGAGAGGCCGGCCAGCGTGGCCAGCAGCAAGCCCCAGTCAACCCGGCCCTGGGCCGCCAGCAGGAAACCGCCGACGGCCGAGATCAGGTTGCCGAAGATGATGCCCGGCTTGGTCACCTGCAGATAACGCTTGAATTTCAAGACGATCTCTCTCAAGCCCGCCTCAACGCATCATCAGCGCGTCGGCGGTGTAGATGATCCAGATCGACAGCCCGACCAGCAGCACGATCACCATGCCGGTGAACAGGAAGGACATGGTGTTGAGCTTGCCCTCCTTGCTGAAGTCCAGGTGCAGGAAATACTTCAGGTGCACCACGATCTGCACCACCGCCAGCGCGAAGATGCCTATCGCCGTCGCCTGCGGCGTGAAGGCGCCGCCCATCACCATCCAGAACGGGATGGCGGTGAGCACCACCGACAGCAGGAAGCCGATCAGATAGCTTTTCACGCTGCCGTGCGCGGCGTGTTGATGTGCCTGGCTCATCCCATGGCTCCTTTCAGGTAGACGACGGTGAACACGCAGATCCACACGATGTCGAGGAAGTGCCAGAACAGCGACAGGCAGTTCAGGCGCGTCATCGCGCGGCCGGTCAGGCCGGTCTTGGCCACTTCCATCATCATCACCGCCATCCAGATCAGGCCGGCGGTCACGTGCAGGCCGTGCAGGCCCACCAGGCCGAAGAAGGCCGACAGGAAGGCGCTGACCTGCGGGCCGTGGCCCTCGGAGATCAGATGGTGGAACTCGTTGATTTCCAGGCCGATGAAGGCCGCTCCGAACAGGAAGGTCATGCCCAGCCAGCCCAGCACCGCGGATTTGTTGCCCTTCTGACCGGCGATCATCGCGAAGCCGTAGGTGATGGAGGACAGCAGCAGCGCCGCGGTCTCCACCAACACGTATTGCAGATCGAAGATTTCCTTGCCGGACACGCCTTCCGCCACGTTGCGGAACAGCACGGCGTAAGCCGCGAACGCGCTGGCGAACAGGATGCAGTCGGTCATCAGGTAGAACCAGAAGCCCAGCACGGTTTGCGAACCGCTGTCGTGGTGCTCGTGGTCCTCATGCGCTTCGTGCGCGTCTTTTACATAAGTCGTCATGTCGGATTCAGCCCCTTACGCGGTGGTGGTCGGACGCGCAGCCTTGTGCGGCTTGGCCGTGTCGCGCTCGGTGTAGTTGTCCACGTCGATGCCCAGCTTCTCGAAGCGCTCGCGCTCGATGGCTTCCACTTCCTCCGGCTGCACGTAGTAGTCCAGATCGTTGTCATAGGCGCGCGCCAGCATGCAGCCGACGATGCCCACCAGGCCGACGATGGCCAGCCACCAGATATGCCAGATCAGGGCGAAGCCCAGCACCGTGGTGAAGCCGCCGATGTAAACGCCCATCGCAGTGTTCTTCGGCATGTGGATGGGTTCATAGGACTTGGGCACCGCGTAGGCCACGCCCTTTTCCTTCATGTCGGTGAAGGCGTCGATGTCGTGCACCACCGGCAGCTTGGCGAAGTTGTAGAACGGCGCCGGCGACGAGGTGGACCACTCCAGGGTATGGCCGTTCCACGGGTCGCCGCTGACGTCGGCCAGCTTCTTGCGGTCGCGGATGCTGACCACGATCTGCAGCAGTTGGCAGGCGATGCCGCAGGCGATCAACAGTGCGCCGAACAGCGCCAGGTACAGCCACGGCTCCCATTCCGGGTTGGTGGTGTAGTTCAGGCGGCGGGTCATGCCGAGGAAGCCCAGCACGTACAGCGGCATGAAGGCGAACATGAAACCGATCTGCCAGAACCAGAACGAGGCCTTGCCCAGTTTCGGATTCAGCTTGAAGCCGAACACTTTCGGGAACCAGAAGGTCACGCCGGCCAGGTAGCCGAACACCGCGCCGCCGATGATGGTGTTGTGGAAGTGGGCGATCAGGAACAGGCTGTTGTGCAGCACGAAGTCCGCGCCCGGCACCGCCATCAGCACGCCGGTCATGCCGCCGATGGAGAAGGTGACCATGAAGCCCAGCGTCCACAGGATGGGGGTTTCAAAGCGCAGGCGGCCGCGGTAGATGGTGAACAGCCAGTTGAACAGCTTCACCCCGGTCGGGATGGAGATGATCATGGTCGCGATGCCGAAGAAGGCGTTGACGCTGGCGCCGGAACCCATGGTGAAGAAGTGATGCAGCCACACCATGAAGCCCAGGATGGAGATCGCGCCGCTGGCGTAGATCATCGACTTGTGGCCGAACAGGCGCTTGCCGGTGAAGGTGGACACCACCTCGGAGAAAATGCCGAAGGCGGGCAGCACCAGGATGTAGACCTCGGGATGGCCCCAGGCCCAGAACAGGTTCAGATACATCATCGCGTTGCCGCCGGCTTCCGCGGTGAAGAAATGGAAGTCCAGGTAGCGGTCCAGGCTCAGCATCGCCAGCGCGCCGGTCAGGATGGGGAAGGAGCTGGCGATCAGCACATTGGCCCAGGTGCAGGTCCAGGTGAAGATGGGCATGTCCATCAGCTTCATGCCGGGCGCGCGCATCTTGATCACGGTGACCAGGAAGTTGATCGCTGTCAGCGTCGTCCCTATCCCTGATATCTGCAAGGCCCAGGTGTAATAATCCACCCCCACGTCCGGACTGAAGGCGATGCCGGCCAATGGCGGATAAGCCACCCAGCCGGTGCGGGCGAAGTTGCCGACGCCCAGCGACAGGTTGACCAGGATCACCGCGGCCACCAGCAGCCAGAAGCTCAGCGAGTTCAGGAAGGGGAAGGCCACGTCGCGCGCGCCGATCTGCAGCGGCACCACGATGTTCATCAGGCCGGTCATGAAGGGCATGGCCATGAAGATGATCATGATCACGCCGTGGGCGGTGAAGATCTGATCGTAGTGATCGGGCGGCAGCACGCCGTGGCTGCCGCCGGTGGCGATGGCCAGTTGCGCGCGCATCATCAGCGCGTCGGCGAAGCCGCGCAGCAGCATGATCATGGCGACGATGATGTACATCACGCCTATCTTCTTGTGGTCGACCGAGGTCAGCCACTCATGCCACAGATAACCCCATTTGCCCATCTTGGAGATCAGGGCCACCAGCATCAGCCCGATCAGGCCGGCGCCGCCCAGCGCGCCCATCACGATGGGTTCGTGGAAAGGGATGGCGTCCAGCGTCAGTTTGCCTAACAGCATGTCTTGATTACTCCTTCACCGTCAGCGGTTCGCACAGGCTCTTGGCCAGCGCGGCCAGCTTGACGTCGGCCTCGGTGGCGGCCAGCGAGGTGCGGCCGGTCATGTATTTGTGCAGCACGCCCTGGAACAGATAGGGGGTGACGGCGCCGTAATAGGCCACCGGATTCTTTTCGCTAGGCAGCACCAGGCCGCGGTAGCCGTTCACGTCCAGCGTCTTGCCGGAAGCCTTGACCTTGGCCACCCAGGCGTCGAACTCGGCCGGCGTCTTGGTGGCGACGGCGTTGAACTTCATGCCGGAGAAGCCGGCGCCGCTGTAGTTGGCGGAGAAGCCCTTGTACACGCCCGGCTCGTGCGCCAGCAGATGCAACTGGGTCTGCATGCCGGCCATCGCGTAAATCTGGCCGCCCAGTTGCGGGATGAAGAAGGAGTTCATCGCCGCGTCGGAAGTGATCTTGAAATTCACCGGCACATTGCTGGGGAAGGCCAGCTCGTTGATCGTGGCGATCTGCTGCTCCGGGTAGATGAACAACCATTTCCAGTTCAACGCCACCACCTGCACCTCGATCGGCTTCTGATCCGAATCCAGCGGGCGGTACGGGTCCAGCTTGTGCGTGGTTTCCCAGGTCAGCACGGCGAGGAAGGCGATGATGATGCAGGGAATCAGCCAGACCACCAGCTCGATCTTGGTCGAGTGCGACCATTTCGGCTCGTAGACGGCGTCCTTGTTGCTGGCGCGGTATTTCCAGGCGAAGAAGAAGGTCATCAGGATCACCGGGATGACCACCAGCAGCATCAGCGCGGTTGCCGTGATGATCAGGGACTTCTGCTCCGCCGCCACCGGGCCCTTGGGGTCAAGGATTCCGCCTTGACACCCGGCGAGCAGCAACGCCGAAGCAACAGCAAGTCCCCGCCACAGGCGTGAGGGTCTTTGGTTTCTCATCATTTACGACTTTACGGGTTGAACATTCTTGTTATCCCGCCCGGGCGCGAACGGCTGCGCGCCATCGGCCCCGGCGACGGTAATCCAGGCCCGGCTCCAGGCCGGGCGGCAACGGCAAGGCCTTGCGCGGCCAACGGCCAAGCAAATGCCAATGTCATAGCAAAAAGCAATGCGGAACTCGCAGCGCGAGCTGATCAAAATCGAAAAGTCGGCATGATCAATCGACAGGGGCGACGCGAATCGCCCCGAGTGGATGACGCGACAGGAGAGCGGCGACAGCCGGCCTTCCCCTGCTGGGACATCACAACGCTGACAGCCGGCGAACCCTCGGGCGGAGACGCGTCTTCCGGCGGGCAAGCAAGCCCAGGACGGCGCAGAAAGCGGCGGGAGCATCCCGGTTGTGAAGCCAGGCGGCGCTATTAAAAACAGTTCGCCCCCAACTTTCAAGGGCAAATTTGATCCAGATTAATGGCCAGCCGCAGGCTAAAACCAGGGAGCTTGTTACAGATCAATGACGAAAACATCGCCCAAGCGCCGACATGGCGTGATCTAGAACGAAAGCATGAAGTAAATACTCGAACCTATATACAGTTTCAAACTGTTACAAAAAAGCTGGAACTCCACCCCTTGCAGTGCACAAAAACAACGTTATTCAACACAAATCGCAACATAACTCTAAACCAAACAATATTGATTGACAGCCGTGCAAAACCTTACCCGGCGCGGCTCAGACCTCAGGCAGGCATGACAGCGCATTGCGCAGGAACTGCTCGAAGCTGCGGCTCTCCACCAGCCGGGCGCCGGCTCGCTGGCGCATGAAGGAGACGAACAGCTCGTAGATCGCCATCGCCTCCTCGTACTCGGTCTTGCTGATCGCCAGCAGGAAGATCACCCGCGCCACCCCGCCCTCGCCCCAGGCGACGCCGTGCGGCGCGATGATGGTGCACACCGTGGTCTTGCGCGCCAGCAGGCCTAGCGAGTGCGGCAAGGCGATGCCGTCGCCCAGCATGGTGCTGAGGATGTCCTCGCGTTCGCGCACCGAGGGCAGGAAATCGGCGTCGACATAGCCCTCCTCGCGCAACTGCCCGCAGACGCGCTCGAACAGCGCCTGCTGGCTCAGCCCCGGCTCCGCCACCCAGAAATGCTGGGCGGAGAAATAGCGCTCCAGCATATAGGGCCGGGTGCGGTCCACCGCCACCAGCCGCGCCAACTGTTCCAGCTGGTAATCCGATGGAAACGGCGACAGCAAGGCCACCGGCTTGCGCTTGTCCTCCAGCCGCACCGTGGACACCACGAAATCGGCGCTCACATGTTCCAGCGCCTCGTATTCCTGACAGGACAAGGCGGCGCACACTTCCAGCTGCGGAAAACGGCGGCGCAGCACCGCCTCCAGCGTGCGCAGCGTGGCGTTGCCGCCGTCGCACACCAGCAGGGCCTGCGGCCGGCGCAGATAGCCGATCTGATAATGACGCTCCAGCCCCACGCCGATGTGCAGCACCAGATAGCCGATCTCGTTCTCCGAGATCCGGTACGGCGAGTGCTTGGCCCAGCTGGACACCGCCGCCAGCGTGAAATCGTAGGCCAGCGCGTAATGCTGCTTGATGTCGGCCAGCACCGGATTGGGCAGCGTGATCTGGTAGCGCACCCGGGTGATCATGGTTTTGACGTGGGTGACCAGGTCCTCGCGCAATTGCCGGTCGGCGCGCAGATCGTAGCGGTAATGGCGGTTGATGTAGTCGAGGATGTAGCGGACCAGCGCGTCGGCGTCGTCGGCGTTGATCGCGCTGGGCAGCATGCCGCTCAGGCTGCGCGCGGCGATGTTGACGCGGAGGAAGGCCCGCTCGGCGGCGGCGATCTCCACCCCGCTCATGCGCCGCAGCAGGTCGACGATGTGCGCGGCGGCCTGGTCCACCGCCGGCAGCGTCTCCTCGCCGCGGAAATCCTGCAGCGGAAAGCCGTCGACGATGCGCTTGGCCGCCACCGCGCAATAAAAGCTCAGGAACTGGGCGCCGTCGTCGCTGAGGCGGACGCCGGCGCGGCTCAAGCAGCCGGGCAGGCCGGCGCGCACCGTCGCCAGCGCGTCGGCCAGCACCGGATCCGCGCTCAATAGCGGGTGGTCCGGCCGTTCCGCGGCCAGCTGCGCCAATAGATCGCTGAGGCAGACGCGGATGGAGGATTCCGCGCCCAGCAGCTTCATGCCGTAATGCGGCTTGGCCTCTATGCTCAGGCCGTAGCCGGCCAGGCGCTCGCGCACCTCGGCCATGTCGGCCTGCAAGGTGGCGCGGCTGACGCACCAGGCGTCGGCCAGGTCCTGCAGCTTCAAGGCGTAGGCGGAGCCGAGGAACTGCGCCAGCAGATAATGCACCCGCTCGCCGGCCTGGCGCGGAATGGCGCGGCCGGAACCGGCCTGCGGCCGCACTTGCAGGAAGCGCTCCGGGTCGTCGGCCTGCAGCCGGTAGCCCTCGCCGCGCTTGAGCACGAAACGCGCGCCGTGCTCGGCAAGGATGGCGTTGAGCGCGTCGATGTCGTTGCGCACGGTGCGGGTGGACACCGCCAGCCGGCGCGCCAGTTCTTCCTGCGGCAGCGCTTCCGCCTGCAGCGCGGCAAAGGCCTGGGCCAGCCGTTGATAGGGGAATTTGACCATGAGCCTCCTTCTTTGAACCCACCCGCGCCCGGCCTCCCCGGGCGCGGCTACAACAAGGCTTTCACCATCGACAACAGCCGCTCGACGTCGCCGGGCCGGGTTTCGCCGTTCGCGTCGATGATGGAACTGTACACATGCGGAATCACCTTGGACACGCCGGCCTCAAGCGCCAGGCGGACGATCTCGCCGAAATTCTCCAGCGTGATGCCGCCGGTGGGCTCCAGCCAGAAATCATGGCGCGCGCAGGCTTCCGCCACCGCCAGGTATTCGTCGCGGCAATCCAGCCCGCCCATAGGAAAGTACTTGATCGAGCTGCCGCCCATATCCTTGAGCATGGCGATGGCGGTGTCCACCGGCGCGGCGCAGACTGGCGCGCCGGCGCTGAGCGGGCCGGTGGAAATCCTGACCAGGCCGGGAATGCCGCTGGGCGACACCAGGCCGTTGACCACGGTCCGCGCCTGGCCCAGCAGCGCGCGGCTGGCGCCTACGCCGGTGAACACCTGATTGACGTGCTGCGGCTGCACCTGGCCGACGATGGCGCTGACCATGTCGGACTGGCGCGGGTCGCCAGCGCCCAGGCCCACCGACAAGGCGTTGTCTATCAGCGCAGCGTACTCGCGCATGTCCGCCACCGCGCTGTCCACGTCGGCGTAGTTTTTCGACAGCACGCCCACCAGCACATGGCCTTCCGCCGCCTGATGAATCTGACGGGCATTGTGCTTGCTTCCGGCCAGCACATTCAAGCACACGCGATCTTGATAAAAATTGGGTTCCAGTTTCATGCTTGCTCTCCCTTCAGCAGGCGGCGGATGCGCTCGCCTATCTGTTCCAGCTGGGCCGCGTCCACGCTGCGCGCGTCCACCTCCAGCCGGCCTTCGTTGGCCCGGTACTCCCGGAAATAAATGGCGATGTCGCCCTGTTTCAGCGCGGCCGCGGCGGCCACCGCGCTGACGCCGGTGGCGCCGGCGTCGAAAGCGATCTCGGCGCGGGCGATGTCGCGGCCGGCCGCGTCCCAGACCAGGCGCGCGCTGACGCCGGCCAGCTGGTTCAGACCGGCGATGAAGGGCCGCAACCGCTCCGCCATCGCCGCCCCGCTTTCCTTGTCCTGCTTCAGATAGCGTTCGATCGCGCAAGTCAGGCCCAGAATGCCCTCCTTGCCCACCTTCATCGCCCGGCCTATGCCCTGGCTTTGCAGCTTGACCCATTCCACGTATTGGCGACGGCCCAGCACCAGGCCGCTGGTCGGCCCCTCGATCGCCTTCGCGCCGCTGTAGATCACCAGGTCCGCGCCCAAGCGGTAATAGGCGCGCAAGTCCTCCTCCGCCGCCGCGTCGACGATCAGCGGCAGATTCCGACGACGCGCCACCTCGGCGGCCTCGGCCACGCCGAGCACGCTTTTCTGCAAGGCGTGGTGCGACTTGATATAGAGGATGGCGGCGGCGGCGGGGCCAAGCGCGGCCTCCAGCTGCGCGGCCGAGCACTCATTGCCCCAGCCGGCCTCCACCACCTGGCCGCCGCCCAAAGCCACCATGGTGCCGACCGGCGCGCCGAAATTGACGTTGTGCCCCTTGGGCAGCACGATTTCGCGCGGGCCGTTGACCGGCACGGCGTGCAAGTTCACCAGCAGGCGCGGATCGTCGCGGACGATGACCGCGGCCACCGACTGGGCGATGCCCGCAGCGGCGCAGGACACCACCGTCGCGGCCTCCACCTCCAGCAGCCTGGCGATGTAGTCGCCGGTCTTGTCGACCAGATCCTTCATTTCGAAGTAGCCGCCCAGGCCCTGCGCCACCGCCGCCGTCACTTCCGGCGCCGGCGTGGACACGCCCAGCATGGTCATGCGGCCGGAGGCGTTGATCACCGGCTTCAACTGGTACTGCTCATAGATCGAAGACATGGCAAGCCTTTCCTTGTTCGGTGGGCAGCAAGACGCCGCCCGCCACCGCCGCCAGCGGCGTCAGATGACTCACGCAAGTCAGCGTGTCGCCGTCGCTGTCGCTCAATGGCCGCGGCGCGGTTTCGATGTCGAAAATGGTCAGATCGGCGTCCGCGCCCACTTCCAGCCGGCCTTTGCCGCTGAGCCGCAGCGCCTCGGCCGGCCGTTGGGTCACGCAGTCCAGCACCCGGGTGAGCGGCATGCCCAGGCTCAGGAATTTGGACATCACCGCCGCCAGGCCGAACACCGGCCCGCTGACGCGGTTGCGGCAATAGATGTCCGAGCTGATGGTGTCCGGGTACACGCCCAGCGCCATCGCCTCGCGCGCCACGCGGAAACTGAAGCTGGCGCTGCCGTGGCCGACGTCCAGCAGCACGCCGCGCTCGATCGCAGCCCGCACCGAGGCGCGCAGCGCGCCGGCGGCGTCCAGGATGCGGTTGGGCTTGCCGTTGAAACAGTGGGTGACGATGTCGCCCGGTTCCAGCCATTCGGCGATCTCGTCCAGCGACGGCGGGGTGTTGCCGATGTGCACCATCAAGGGCAGCGGCCCGAAGCGGCGCTGGATCTCCTTGGCCCGCGCCAGCGGCGCGACGCCGTTGGCGCCGACCACGCTGCCGCTGAGCCGCGCCTTGATGCCGACGATGAAATCGCGATGCGCGCGGATGGCCGCGCCGGCCAGCGTCACGTCGACGTCGTCGAGATTGGCCAGCTCGTGCTGGGTGGCGAGGCCGATGCGCGAGATGTTCAACAGCGCGCGCACATCGGTGCGGCAGCCGCCGGCCAGCTCGCGGAAAGCGGCGACCTCGTCGGCGCCTACGCTGCCGGCGTCCACCACCGTGGTGACGCCGCCGGCCACGCCCACCTGATCCGGCTCGTCGTGATAAATCGGCGAGGCCGGGTTGCAATGCACATGGCCGTCTATCCAGCCGGCGCTGAGCCGCCAGCGGCCGCCCAGGCTCACCGTGCGCTGGGCCGGGCCGTCCAGCCGCCCCAGAGCGGCGATCTTGCCGTGGCGGACGGCGATGTCCAGCACCGAGCCGTCGGCCAGCAAGGCGTCCTTGATCAGCAAATCATCCATTAGCGCCTCCTCAGGCAATCGCCACCGGGAACAGCGTGCCCAGCAGCATCGCGCCGAGAATGGCGCCGCCGGTGATGGGCTTGCCCCACAGATAGAAGGCCAGCGCGCCCAGCAGCGAGCCGACGCCGATGGGAATCGACGCCGCCATCGCCGACAGGATGATCAGCGGGCCGAGAAAGCGGCCGGAAGAATTGCCGGCGCCCATCATCACGTCGGCGCCGTAAGTGGAGTTGCCCTGATTGATGGTGAACTTGCGCGCGAAGACGATCACCGCGCCGATCAGCACGCCTATCGCCAGGCCGGTGGCCAGCGCCGCGCCGAAGTTCTCCACCGGGAACAGGATGCCGGCGCCGAGGAACATCGCCGGAATGCCGAGGCCGACGCCGGTCATGATGGCGCCGCCTATGTCCAGGATGCCCACCAGCGAGCCCTCTATCACCCGGGCGAACAGGAAGCTGGCGCCAAAGGCCGCCACCGCGCCGTAAACGCCGGAATCCATGCCGGCGCGCAGCATCGACACGAAAGCCACCTCGTTGAAGGCGCCGATGCCGTAGACGTAATACATATGAGTGCCGGCGAACACGCCGGCGGACAGCAGCCCCACCAGCAAGGGGAAAGACCAGTCCGCCAGCCAGAAATCGCCGGCTTGTGCTTGTTCCGTCATCATTTTCTCCTTCAGCCTCAAGCGCCGCACACGGCGGCGTGCAACAGTTCCAGCCAGGACGGGGCGTTCAAGTGGAAGCTGTTCAGCAGTTTCAGATCAAAGCCGCGGAAGAAGGCGCTGAGCGCGAACAGCGCCACGATGGCCGCCATCATCAGCTTGGTGACCTTGTTCCAGCCGCCCTCGTCCACGCCCTTGCCGATCAGGATGCCCAGCACCAGGCCCGGCACCGCGTTGCCCATAATCAGTTGGGCCAGCCCGCCGAACACCGTGCCCCACAGACCGGAGCGCCGGCCGGCCTCAATCGCCGCCAGCCAGAAAATCACCGGCATCACGGTGTTGACCAAGAGGTTGGCCGCCGGCACCAAGACCTTGACCGCGGTGATTTGCAGCGAAGCCGGCACCGCCGAAGCGGTGGTGTTCAGGAAGGCCACCAGCAGCATGCCTATCACCCCGCACACCAGCGCCATCTTGCGCGGGTTGTGCAGGGTCTCCGCCACATTGCGGTTGCGCGCCAGCAGCGCCGCCGCGCCCCAATGCGGAATCACCCGGTGGTCGATGTCCTGGGTGAAGGCGCCGGCCGCCACCGACGAGGCCCAGGCGTTGAAGAAAAAGCCCAGGCCGAAGGAAAAATGCGAGGCCGGGTCGCCCTCGCAGGAATTGAGCTCGCCCAGGGTGCGGAAGGCGCCCATGCCCTGGGACGTCGGCGCGTGGAACATGCGGGCCGCGCCGGCGCCCACCGCGACGCCGACCAGGCCGCCGATCAACAGCGACTTGAGAAGAATGATCAGAAGCATGGCTTCCTCCTCGGGTATGAAACGGCAAGCGACGCCTAAACTTGGCGCATGGCGAAGGGCACGGCCTCGATGTCCAGCGCGGTCACGCTGACCGCCACCTCCAGCGTGACGGCGTAGCTGCGCCGGTCCCGCGGCAGGAAGAAGAACAGAAAGCGCTCGCGGCGGCGCAACTCCTCCGCCGCGACCACCGTCACCTGCAAGGGCTCGATGCGCAGCAGCACCTGATGGCCGGCCGCCATCACCGCGCGCTGAACGCCGGACAAGGCGTCGGCGCAAGCCTGCGCCTTGCTGTCGCCGCGGCCGCTGACCGTCACGCTGGATTCGAAGCGTGTTTGCATCGCTCAGCCGCCGTATTTCTTCTGATAGGCCGCCACCAGCCGCTGCCCCAGCTCTTCCTTGTCCATGAAGCCGAAACCGAGCACGGTGTAGCCCTCCTCGATCGCGGTCACGCCCTCCTCTACCGAACGCATGCCGTACTTGGCCTTGTAGCCGTACTTGGTCTGCGCGGTGATCGCGCCGGCGCCGCCGCTGCCGCAGAAGGAAATGCCCAACTGCGCGCCTTCCGCCTGCATCACATCGCCCAGCTTCATGTCCGCGGCCATGCCGGGAACCACCACCGCGCGCGCGCCGGCGGCCTCCACGCCCGCGCCCACTTTCTGTCCCTTGCCCAGGCGGTCGCCAATCACTACGGTTATCTGCGTCATTGCTTCTCTCCTCTATTTATCGATGCGCGACGGACTTCAGGCCTTGTTCTTGGCCATCTCGAAATGAATGGACAGCAAGAGCGCCTCTTCTTCCGGCAGATTGCCGAACAGGGCCACCACCGCGGCGGACAAGCGCCGCGTGGTGTCCGAGATCTCGTCGAACAGGCTCTTGTCGAAATCCGGCAGGCCCTCGCCGCTCAAGGAGCGGCGCGCCATCGCCAGCACATGGGAGTCCAGCTTCTGCTGCTGAACCTCGGTCAAATACTTGCCGGCCGCGTCCAGCAAGGCGGGAACCTGGCCCAGCACCTGGTCCGCCAGGCGGCGGACGGCGGCCTGGTCAACGGCGAGGGGACGGACTTGATCGTTCATGGGAATGTCCTTTGCGAAACGGTTGGCGATGCAGGGAAACTGTAATCAAGGCGCCGGCAACTGTGGACCGGTGGATTTTCCGCTTTGAAACGGAAATCGCCTGCGCGCAGCGCTCCGCCCGAGCGGTCCTGACCGTGCTTGCAGTTGAAGCGCGCGGCGGCTCGGGCGATACTTCGCGGATTGACCACTGAATAGATGGATGCAAGGCATGACTCACCGCATCGTGTTTGTAGAAGACGACGCCGACCTGGCCGAGCTGATCAGCGACTTCCTGTCCCGCCATGAGATGGATGTGGTGGTGGAGCCGCGCGGCGACGCCGCGCTGGACACCATCGCCCGCGAAGCGCCGGACCTGGTGCTGCTGGACATCATGCTGCCCGGCAAGGACGGCCTGTCCATCTGCCGCGAGCTGCGCCCCAAGTTTGACGGCCCCATCATCATGCTGACCTCGCTGGACAGCGATATGAACCAGATCCTGGGCCTGGAGCTGGGCGCCAACGACTACATTCTGAAAACCACGCCGCCCTCGGTGCTGGTGGCGCGGCTGCGCGCCCAATTGCGCAATCTGCGGCCCGCTCCGGCCGGCGCCGACGCCGCCGCGCCCAAGCCCGGCACGCGCAAAGTGGTGTTCGGCCAACTGGCGATTGACCCGATCAGCCGCGACGTGACGCTGGCCAATGAGAAGATTCCGCTGTCCACCTCGGACTTCGACCTGCTGTGGCTGCTGGCCAGCCACGCCGGAGAGACCCTGAACCGCGACATCCTGCTCAAGGAGATGCGCGGCGTCAGCTACGACGGCCTGGACCGCAGCATAGACGTGGCCATCTCGCGGCTGCGCAAAAAGCTGGGCGACAACCCCAGCGAGCCGTTCCGCATCAAGACGGTGCGCAACCGCGGCTATCTGTTCTCCTTGTCCGGCTGGGAGTAAGCGCGCATGCGCCGATTGTTCATCCAGTTCTACCTGCTGCTGATGACCTGTTTCCTGGTGGCGGTGGTCTTGGTCGGCGCGGTCTACAAACAGGCGGTGGACGATGTGGGCGAGCGCTATCTGTCCGACCTGCTGCGCACCACGCTGTCGCTGATCGAGGCCGACTTGCGCGGCGTGCCGGAAGACCGCTGGAGCGAGACGCTGGCCAATTCCGACCACGGCTTCACCTTCCGCGTCAAAGTGGAGAAGATGAGCAGCTACCTGCTGGACGACGAGTCCAAGCAGGCGCTGGACCGCGGCGAAATCGTGATGCTGGAAGACAAATACGTGTTCCTGCAAAAGCTGGAGGACAGCAATTACCTGCTGGTGGCCGGCCCGCTGCGCTATCTGTTCTTCCTGCATCAGCTCAAATGGTTCGACTACGCGCTGCTGGGCTTCATCGGCCTGTCGCTGGCGATTCCGGTCTTCCTGTGGATGCGCCCGCACTGGCGCGACCTGGTGGCGCTGGAACAGACCGCCGGCAAGCTGGCCAGCGGCAATCTGTCCGCCCGCGTCGACCTGCCGCCGCGCTCCGGCGTCAGCCAGCTGGGGGTCGCCTTCAACCACATGGCCGACAATATCGCCGCGCTGATCAACAGCAAGAAAACGCTGACCAACGCCGTGGCCCACGAGCTGCGCACGCCGCTGGCGCGGCTGCGCTACCGGATGGCGCTGCTGGAAGGCGACGAGAGCAGCCCGGAGCGGCAAGCGATAGAACGCGACCTGTCCGCCATCGACAAGCTGGTGGAAGAGTTGCTGCTGCACGCGCGGCTGGACCGGCCGGAAGCGCCGCTGAAGCTCAGCAGCTTCGACGCCATTCCCTGGGCCAAGGACCGCATCGCCGGCCAGGCCGCGCTGACGCAGGACATTCAATGGCTGGAACCGGCCGGCGCCAGCCTGGCCATCACCGCCGACGAACACCTGCTGACCCGGGTGCTGGACAACTTCCTGTCCAACGCCCGCCGCCACGCCAACCGCCTGGTGCAAACCAGCATCATCGTCGAACAGCGCCACTGCATCATCATGGTGGACGACGACGGCCCCGGCATTCCCGAACAGGACCGCAGCCGGGTGTTCGACGCCTTCGTGCGGCTGGACGAAAGCCGCGGCCGCAAGACCGGCGGCCACGGCCTGGGCCTGGCCATCGTCGCCGGCATCGCCCGCGCCCACCGCGGCGAAGTCAAAGTGGAAAGCTCGCCGCTGGGCGGCGCGCGCTTCCTGTTCCGCTGGCCGATCTGAGCTCCGCCGCCGCGCAATGTACATTCCGTAACATTGGGATACACAGAGGGCATAGACTCAGCCCCTTGTCATGGTTAGCATTTCGGCCTGAAAAGGACTACGTGTCCACTTTCATACCAATCCAAGAAACTTAGGAGTTTCATAAATGAAAAAGCTGGCTCTGCTTGCTCTGACCGCTGCTTTCAGCCTGGTGTCCGTTAACGGCTTCGCCGCTGAAAAAGCTGCTGCTTCCGCCCCGGTTGCTATCCACAAGGCTAAGAAAGCCGAGAAAAAAGTAGCGAAGAAAGAAGCTTCCGCTGCTCAAAAAGCTCAGGCCGCCAAAGCCGAAGCTTCCGCTCCGAAAGCTAAAAAAGCCAAGAAGCACGTAGCTAAGAAAGAAGCTTCCGCCGCTCAGAAAGCTCAAGCCGC
>NZ_JAFHKL010000013.1 GCF_016937655.1 Chromobacterium alkanivorans
TTGCGAAGCCCAGCTCATACGAGCTGGGCTTTACGCATTGCGCCGCCCGCCGGCGCTGGAACAAAGAAGCCTCCCCATGGGAGGCTTTGTTGCGTCTGGCGTTCAATAATAGCTGACCACCAATTGGCCGCGCTGGCTGCCCTTGGGCGTGGCGATGCTGAAGCTGCGCCGGCCGGCGCTGCGATCCAGATCATAGCCGTTGGCGGCGGCCTGGCTGCTGGATTGGGCGTCGGCGTTGGCCCGCACCGGCAGGTACTCGCCGTTGGCGGTGATGGCTTCGATGTGAACCGGCGCTTTGCATTTGCCGACGATCAGTTGGCTGGGGCCGTTGGCGCGGCTGGGCGCGTCCAGCGCCAGCGGACATTGGGCCTCGACGATGCGGCCGCTGAAGAGGATGACGCCGCCGGCGGCGTAGGAGGCTGACGACAGCAATAGGAATGCCATGGCGGCAAGAGGCGCTGAATGTTTCATATGGATACCCCGTTTGATCGAATGAGCTTGTTCCCAACGACTCTGGCGGTCGTTGTAGTGGTGTGGCCTTCTAGGTATAGGCGGTATCCAGATTGATTCCAGCAAAAAATTAATATGTTAAAGCTATGTCTAATAGAAAATCGCTATAAATATTTAAAATACAGCCTGTATTAAATTGATATTGTTTAAAATATGGCGATAAAAAAGCCGCTCCCGGGTCTCCGGCGAGCGGCTTTTTGCATGAATGCGGCCGGCCGCGCGCTCAGCCGGCCTGAGCGGCGCGTTGCTCCAGTTCCCGTTGCCGTTCCGTCTTGACGATCTTGTAGATCCATTGCAGCGAGACGCCGTAGCGGCGCGCCAGTTCGGCGTGGTTGCCGCCGGTGAATTCGCGGTAGATCTGTTGGTCGCGCAGCGAGGATTTGTAGGACAGGCCGATGGGGAAGTAGATGTTCTGTCCGCCCCAGTGCTTGGCCATGCGTTCGGCGATTTCCTGGCCCAGTTGCTCCGCTTGTTGCTGCTCGGTGTTGGCGAGTTGTTTCAAGGTCATGGCCACGTGCTGGGCCAGGTCGACGAGCAGTTCCGGTCCTTTGCTGCGAAAGCGTGCTTGCATGGCTGTGTCCTTTGGCGGCGGTATCGATGACGGACATTATCGCCGTCCGCGCGCGCGCGGCCCGGATGACGGCTGTCAGCGCCGGCGCGGTCCGGCTTTCTGTAAAGAGGGTTAAAAGACCGCAACGGGGGCGATGGCGCATCCTTGCCCTCGTTCGATGGCCAGGCGCCGTCGGCAACCGCCATTGCGAGTGATCTCGCCTTTCTTCCCTCGATGTCCAGGAGCCCGTCCGTGGCCAGCACTTCCCAAATTGTTGACGCGCTGTTGGCGCGTTTGCGCAGCGCTTTGCCGTCATTGAACGTCGAGCATTGCGCCGCGCCGGCCGATTACCGGCTTGAACATCCGCAAGGCGCGCTCTTGTTGAGCTACCGCGGCAGCCAATTCGCCTTGCCGCGAGATGTGGCCGGAGTCTGCCAGCTGCGCACGCTGCAGCTGGAGCTGACGCTGCTGCTGCGGCGCGCCGGCGCGCAAGTCAACGATACGGAAGCGCTGGACGCGGCGCGGCGCGCCTGCCTGGGATTCTCCGCGCCGGATTGCCGACCCGCCTGCTTGTCGAGCGAAACCTTTTTGGGCTTCAGCGACGGCATCGCCCGTTACGCCATTTCGCTGGCCGCCGACACCTTGCAGGTGGCGGAGGCGGCCCCGGGGCATGAGCCTGTGTTAACCGCAGTCACTAAGGAGGAGCAATCATGAAGTACTTGTATTCCGGGCCGATCAGCGGCGTCACTCTGGCCGACGGCCAGGAAATCATGTTGTTTCCCGGCGCGGAAGTGGAGATGCCGGAACAGCACGATTACACCCGCATGCTGTTGGCCCTGCAGCACCTGAGCCCGTTGCCGCAAGCGGCGGCGTCGACGTCCCCTAGCGCTGAACAAGGAGCTTGAGCATGGCAGCCAATTATCTGCATGGCGTGGAAACCATTGAAGTCGAACGCGGCGCGCGTCCGGTTCGCACCGTCAAATCGGCGGTGATCGGCCTGATCGGCACCGCGCCGCTGGCGCCGGAAGCGGCCAATACCCCGGTGTTGTGCCTGTCGGAAAAAGACGCGGCGGCCTTTGGCCCGCAACTGGCCGGCTTCACCATTCCGCAAGCGCTGAACGCGATCTACGATCACGGCGCCGGCACCGTGGTGGTGATCAACGTGCTGGACCCGGCCGTGCATAAAAGCGCGGTGGCCGGCGAGGCGGTGACGCTGGACGCGGCCACCGGCCAGGGCAAGACCGCCAAGGCGGCGCTGCTGAACGCGGTGGTGAAGAGCGCCGACGGCGCCACCGCTTACACGGCGGGCACCGACTACCTGCTGGACGCGGTCAACGGCAAGATCACCCGTTTGAAGGACGGCGTCATCGCCGCCGGCGCGGTGTTGAAGGTCAGCTACGATTACGCCGATCCGAACAAGGTCACCGCCGCCGACATCATCGGCGCGGTCAACGCCGCCGGCAACCGCACCGGTCTGAAAGCGCTGCAGGACACTTACAACCGCTTCGGCTTCTTCGCCAAGCTGTTGATCGCGCCGGGCTTTTGCACCCAGAACTCGGTGGCCAGCGCGATGGCGGCCATGGCCGACAAGCTGGACGCCATCGCCTACGTCGACGCGCCCATCGGCACCAGCTTCGCCCAGGCGCAAGCCGGACGCGGCCCGGCCGGCGGCATCAACTTCAACACCTCCAGCGACCGCGTGCGCCTGTGCTACCCGCACATCAAGGTGTACGACCCGGCGACCAACGACACCCGTCTGGAGCCGCTGTCGGCCCGCGCCGCCGGCCTGCGCGCCAAGGTGGACAACGACAAGGGCTTCTGGTGGTCCAGCTCCAATCAGGAGCTGGCCGGCGTGATCGGCGTGGAGCGTCAGCTGACCGCGATGATCGACGATCCGCAGTCCGAGGTGAACCTGCTGAACGAGCAGGGCATCACCACGGTGTTCTCCAGCTTCGGCTCCGGCTTCCGCCTGTGGGGCAACCGCACCGCGGCCTGGCCCACCGTCAGCCATATGCGCAACTTCGAGAACGTGCGCCGCACCGGCGACGTGATCAATGAGTCGATCCGCTATTTCAGCCAGCAGTTCATCGACATGCCGCTGAACCAGGCCACCATCGACGCGCTGGTGGAGTCGGTGAACGGCTATGGCCGCAAGCTGATCGGCGACGGCGCGCTGCTGGGCTTCAAAGCCTGGTTCGACGCGGCGCGCAACCCGGAAACCGAGCTGGCCGCCGGCCATCTGCTGATCAGCTACAAGTACACGGTGCCGCCGCCGCTGGAACGTCTGACCTTTGAGACCGAGATCACCTCGGAATACCTGTTGAGCCTGAAGGGAGGCAATTGATCATGGCAGGCAAGATTGAAATCAACCGCATCACCAACGCCAACATCTACATCAACGGCAACTCGCTGTTGGGCCGGGCCGAGGAGATCAAGCTGCCGGACGTGTCCGCCATCATGCAGGAGCACAAGGCGCTGGGCATGGTGGGCAAGATCGAGCTGCCGGCCGGCTTCGACAAGCTGGAGGGCGAGATCAAGTGGAACTCGCTGTACAAGGACGTGGCCAAGATCATCGCCAATCCGTTCCAGGCGGTGCAACTGCAAGCCCGTTCCAGCATCGAGACCTACGGCGCGCAGGGCCGCCTGCAGCAGGTCAGCTTGGTGACCTTCCTGACCGTGATGTTCAAGAAGAACCCGCTGGGCACCTACAAACAGCATGAAAACGCCGATTTCAGCTCCTCCTTCTCCGCCACCTACATCAAGCAGGTAGTGGACGGCGAGGACGTGCTGGAGCTGGACTACCTGGCCAATATCTTCCGGGTGGGCGGCAACGACATGCTGGAGCTGTACCGCCGCAACATCGGCGGTTGATCCAGGGCCGGCCGCCGGCCGGCTTGCCGGCAGGTTTCCGCGCGCAACAGGCCGGGCCCGGCTTAGCCGGGTCCGCCTGAGCCGCGGCGGTCCACTGCTTTGCAAGCCGGCCGGGGCTTTCAAGCCTTTCCCTAAAGGGCTTTAACAGACCCGCCGGGCCGCAAACCGGACAATGAAGCTCATCAACCACGCAGCCTGCGACCAAGGAGCTCACATGAAGATCAAACTCAAATACCCGTTCACCAACGCCGCCGGCGAACGCCTGGACAGCCTGGAAATCAGCCGCCTGAAGCGCGCCGATCTCAAGGCCGCCAGCCATCACAGCCAGGATGACGCGGACCAGGAGGACTTCCTGTTCGCGCGCATGACGGGCCTGACCCTGGAAGACATCGACCAGCTCGACATCGCCGACAGCCGCGCGCTGGCGGACTGCTTTCGCGACATGGTGGGCGTCTCCGACGACGCTTAAGGAGTTCGACGAAGCGCTGCTGACCGTGCTCGGCCTGCCGCCGTCGGAAATCGACGCGTTGGCGATGGACGACTACTGGTTCTGGTGCGAGGTGGCGGAGCGAGAGATCCAGCGCCGTCACGAGCGCGACCAGCAGTGGCTGGATCGAGACTGATGGTTTCCTGCGCCGCGCGTTCGCGCGGCCCGGGGCCGGCTCGTCCGTCCGGACGGCCGCCGGCCCCATCCGGAGCCGCCGGCGCTGGCCTGGCGGCCCTTCCCCTCACACTCACAGGCTAACACCATGGTAAGCGAGTTTTTCATCGGTCTTAAGGTGGGAGCGACGCTGTCCGGGGTCTTCGACAACGCCTTCCGCTCCGCCCGCGCCTCCTTGGACGAACTGGGCAAGACCAGCTTGCGGCTGCGCGATCGCCAGCGCGAGCTGAGCGACAGCGTGGAGCGCTCCCGCAAGGCCTTCGCCGCGCTGGATCTGCCGCAGCTGGAGCGCGACCACCGCAAGCTGGAACTGACGCTGGACCGCCTGCGCCAGCGGCACGACGCCTGGCTGGACAGCGTCAAGCGCGGCCGGGGCGTCAAGCTCGCCCTGCCCGGCGTGTCCCAGGTCAGCGAACTGGTGGCCAAGTGCCGCGTCGAGCTGCAGGCCTCGGTCAAGGTCAAGGCGGTGATCGAAGTGGAACAGCGGGTGAAGGAAAGCCAGGAGCGGCAAAAAGACGCCACCTGCAATCCGCGCCCGCCGACCGCGCCCAAGCGGCCGACCCCGCGCGGCGACGACGACGGCAAGTCCAAGGACGCGCCGCCCGATCTCGAATCCACCCTCAAGCGTTTGCGCACGCCCGGCATCCAGCGATGGATAGGCGTGGCCGACGCCGTTCAGCTGTCCTCGCGCTGGTTGTCCGACGCCGCCGGCAAAACCCACGAAGTCCTATCCAAAGGCCTGGGCAATAAGGCGCTGCGTTATGTGCACGGCAAGCTCAATCCTTTGCTGGGCGGCAAGCTGCCCAGCGTGGACACCATGCTGGGCGCGCTGGAAAGCACCCGCGACGGCGGCGCCGCCGTCGCCAAGGGCGCCGCCAGGGTGGGTCAGGCGCTGCGCCGTTACGCCGACACCCCGGGCAATGTGCTGGCCAAGATCGCCGCCGCCAGCGAGGCGCTGTTGAAAGAAGACGGCGCCAAGGCGGCCGCGTCGGGCAAGCCGGGCGGTACGGCGGCCAAGGGCAAGGCCGGCGGCGGCAAGATCCGTTCCGCCATCCGCCTATTGCAAGGCCTGCCGGCGCCGGACGCCACGCCCTTGATCGAATTCAACGACAAGGTGGGCGGCATCAGCCGCGATGTGGCCAAGGCGGCCGGCACCGTGCACAAGACCTTGTCGCAAGGCCTGGGCAACAAGGCGCTGCGCTATGTGCACGGCAAGCTCAATCCGCTTTTGCGCGGCAAGCTGCCCAGCGTGGAAAGCCTGCTCGGCTCGGTGAAGGCCTTGGAGGACGGCGCGACCAAGGCCGGCGAGATCAGCGACAAGGTGGGCAAATCGCTGCGCCGCTATCAGGACACCAAGGGCGGCTTGCTGAGCAAGCTGTGGGCCGCCGGCGGCGAATGGTTCAAGGAAGACAAGCCGGGCGCCGCCCAGAGCGAAGCGGACAAGCCCGGCGCCAGCCAGAGCCAGGCCGACAAGCCGGGCGACTGCATGGCGGCCAAGCCCGAGAACTGCTGCTGTTGCTGCCAGCCGGCCACGCGCGACATCGACAAGCCCGGCGACGGCATGGACCCGGAGCGGGACGAGCGCAAGAAGGAAGACAAGCGCGACAAGGAGAAAAAGAACGACAGGCGCGAGCGCGGCCGCAAGGAGCGGCGTCCCAAGCCCCGGCCCAAGCCGCGTCCGAAACCGGAGCCAAAACCGGAGCCAAAACCGCGTCCGAAGTCGGGCCCGCGTCCGCGGCGCTTGCCCAAGGGCCGCGGCCTGCCCGGCGGCATCGGCGAGGTGTTCCGACGCGGCGCGGCCGTGGCCAAGGCCGGCCTGAAAGGCCTGGGTGCTGCGCTGAAGCAAGTGCCGGGCATGCTGCGCGGGGGCTTGCAGAAGACTGGAGACTGGCTCAAAAGCCTGCCGGGCAAGGCCAAGGCCGGCGCGCAAAGCGCGGCCAAGGCGGCGGGCTCCGCGGCCAGCCGTGTTGGCGCAGGGCTGAAGCGTCTGCCCGGATTGGCGCGCGGCGGCATCGGCAGCGCGGCCAAGCTGGCCAGGACGGTGGCCCAGCGCGCGGCCCCGCTGTTGAAAACCGGCGTCGGCGTGGCCAAGACCGGTCTCGGCATCGGCAAGGAAGTGTTCAAGCGCAGCGGCGGCCTGCTCAAGGCCGGCATCGCCGGTTCTGTGATCACGGTGATGGAGGCTGGCCAGGAGGCCTGGAACGTCAGCAAGTCCAATCGCAGCCAGACCGAGAAGAACAAGGAGTACTGGAAGATAGGCGGCAGGGCCGGCGGCTCCATCGGCGGCGCGGCGATGGGCGCGGCCATCGGCAGCATGATCCTGCCCGGCGTCGGCACCCTGGTTGGCGGCGTCATCGGCCACTTTGCCGGCAAGTACGCCGGGGAATGGGCCGGCGGCAAGGTGGGCAACGCCATCCACGGCGCGCCGATGCCCGGCAAGGCCAAGCCGGCGGCGGGCGGCGCCACTCCTGCGGTCCAGGCTCAAGCGCAGGCCCGGGTCCAGATCCAGGCGCGCAGTCAGCAGCTGCAACGCCTGCAGCAGGGCGGCGCGGCGGCCAGGGCTCCGGCCAAGAGCGCGGGCGGCGGCATGAACGTCACCTTTGCGCCGCACATCACCGTCAACGCCGGCGCGCCGGCAGGCGTGAAGCAGCAGGTGCAACAGGCGGTGCAGTTGTCCTTCGCCGAGTTCGAACGCCTGATGCGGCGTTACGAGGCGGACCGGCAACGGCGCAGCTATAGCGCCCGCGCTTGAGAACCTGCGTGCGATTCAGCTGCGCTTCGTGAGACGTGGCACGGTGAGTACACCTTCGAAATGCTCATGTACCACTTGTACATTCCGCTTTCTCAGCTGTTTTCGCCTTGTCTCGCTCTTGCTCGCAGCATCGTACCCAGGCTCTCTAAAAGCCGCGGAGCCTGGCGCGCCCGCGCGCCGGCTCCTCTTTCCACCCATTCGGAGGGCTACCCATGTACGCGGTACTGGGCAATATCGAGTTTGATCTGATCAGTTATTTCGACGGCCTGGAACAGCGCAGCGGCAGCGATTTCGCCGAGCACGGCCGCATCGGCGGCAAGCCGGTGCTGCAATTCGTCGGCGACAAGCTGGATGAAATCCGCATCGACCTGGTGCTGCATGCTGCCTACTGCCAGCCGGACGAGGAGCTGCAAAAACTGCAGGCGGCACGCCAGCAGCACCAGGCGCTGGCCTTGGTGCTGGGCAACGGCGATTACAAAGGCCGTTTCGTCATCACCGAGCTGCAAAGCACCGGCCGCCAGACCGACCGCAGCGGCAGCCTGCTGGCGGTGGAGGCCCAGCTCAGCCTGCGCGAGTACGGCGGCGACGCGCCGCCCAAGCCCAAGCCGGCGCTGGCCAAGGCCGCCGCCAGCCTGCCCGCCGGCAAGCTCAAGCTGCCTGCCGGGCTGGAGCGCTTCAAGGCCGACATCGCCGGCCTGGCCAAGACCGTGGCCCAGGTCAAAAGCGTGGTGGGCAAGGTCAAGACCGTGATCAACACCACGCGCGAACTGCGCCAGCTGGCCGGCCGCGACCCGGCCGCGGCGCTGGAAAAACTGCCCGGCCTGCTCAAGGAGGTGCAGGCGCTGGCGCCCGGTCTGCAAGTCAGCGCCGAGCAGATGGCCAAGTTCGAGCAATACAGCAAGCTGGCCGGCGACGCGGTGCGCGTCGGCCAGAGCCTGCAGCAGGCCAAGCTGAACATGACCGCGATGGGCCGGCTGTTGGCCGGCACCCAGGCCGGCCAGGTGCTGGACAAGCTGGCCGCCTGCGAAACAATCAACGGCCGCGCCGAAGTAGCCTTGCGCGATCTGGCCGAGCCGTTGGCCGGCCTGGCCGCCAAGGCCGCGGTGCGGCGCATTCTGAGGTGACGCCATGTTCCTGAACCATGTGACTCAAGAAAACGAACGCTGGGACCAGATCGCCTGGCGCTATTACGGCGACGTCGGCCAGATGGCGCAGCTGATCGCCAACAACGCCCACATCCCCATAGGCGAAACCCTGCCCGCCGGCCTGATCCTGGCCATCCCGGTGCTGGAAGCCGCCGACAGCGAGGCGCTGGAACAGCTGCCGCCGTGGAGGCGCTCATGAGCGACAGCCGCGCGCAAGAGGTGCCGACGCCGGCCTTCGAACTCAGCTACAACGGCAAATCCATCACCGCCGACATCGCCCGCCACGCGCTCAGCGTCAGCTACACCGACCATCTGAGCGGCGAATCCGACGAGCTGGACGTGGAACTGGAGGACGTGGACGGCCGCTGGCTGGACGGCTGGTATCCGGACAAGGGCGCCACGCTGGCGCTCAAACTGGGCTATCGCGGCGCGGCGCTGGTGGCGGCGGGCAGCTTCGACATCGACGAAGTGGAATACCGCTCGCCGCCGTCCACCGTGCGCATCCGCGCGCTGGCCACCGGCGTGCAGCACCCGCTGCGCACCAAGAACGGCCGCGCCTATGAGCAGATCACGCTGCAAGCGCTGGCCCAGCGCATCGCCAAGCGCCACCGGATGAAGCTGCAGGGCAAGATCGAGGCGGTGAACATAGACCGGCTGACCCAGTACCACGAGACCGATCTGCAATTCCTGCAGCGGGTGGCGGATCAGCACGGCTATGTCTGCAAGGTGATGGACAACAACCGCAAGCTGGTGTTCTGGAAGCGCAGCGACCTGATGCAGAGCGCCAGCGTGCGCCGTTACACCCCGGCCCAGCTGATGGCCTGGCAGGCGCAGGACCAGCTCAGCAAGGTGCCGGCCCAGGTGGACGTCAGCTACCACGATCCGGCCAAGCGCGCGCTGCGCACCGCCAGCGTGCGCGCCGACGCCAAGGCGCCGGGCGGCAAGGCCAGCAGCGCGGACACCGTCAAGCTCACCCGCAAGGCCGCCGGCAAGCGTCAGGCCGAGCAGATGGCCGCGGCGGAGCTGGAGCGCCGCCAGCTGGACCGCACTCGCATGTCCATCACCGTGGACGGCTCGCCGCAACTGGCCGCCGGCAGCAACATCGATCTGGACGGCTTCGGCAAATTGTCCGGTCGCTATCAGATCCAGCGCGCCAGCCATCGCATCAGCCGCCAGGACGGCTATGTCTGCGAACTGGAATTGAAACGGGTGGCCGCCGGCGTCGCCCAAGAGAAAAGGAAAACCCCATGACCGACGTACCCCTGCCGGAAGCGCTGGCCACCCTCAAGTTCGGCAGCGTCTCCGCCGTGGACGCCAACACCCAGCGCGTGCGCGTGCGGCTGCCGGAGTTGGGGCGGCTGCGCACCGCCTGGTTGCCGGTGCTCAGCCGCAAGAGCGGCCGCGACAAGGATTACTGGCTGCCTGACATCGGAGAGCAGGTGGCGGTGCTGCTGGACGCCCGCGGCGAGGACGGCGTGGTGCTGGGCGCCATTTTCTCCGCCGCCGACGCGGTGCCGGTGGCCAGCGTCGACAAATGGCATCGCCGCTTCGCCGACGGCGCGACGCTGGAATACGACCGCGCCGCCCACCAGCTCACCGTCAGCGGCGGGGTGAACAAGGTGGTGGTGGAAGCCGGGGCGGAAATCATCCTCAAGGCCGGGGCCAAGGTCAGCATAGACGCGCCGGCCACCGAGATCAGCGGCACCTTGCTGGTCAAGGGCCTGCTCACCTACCAGGGCGGCCTGAACGGTTCCGGCGGCAGCGGCGCCAGCTTCTCCGGCAGCATCAGCCAGAGCGGCGGCAGCTTCAACAACGCCGGCGGCGACGTGGTGGCCAGCGGCAAGAGCCTGGTTGGCCACGTGCACCCGGCGCCGGGCGGCATGACAGGCGGGCCGGCGTAGGTGCGGCGGCGGCGATCAGCCATCGCATAACGACACAGCCCCGACGGCGAGAGCCGTCGGGGCTTGCTTGCGTCTTGCACCAAGGTTCTTCGAGTCTGCTCAAAGTCTCGCAAGTAAGGGCAAGACAAGGCGAAAACTAGCGAAAAAGCGGAATGGTCGAGGGGTACATGAGCATTTTGAGTTCGTACTCACCGTGCAACGCTTCACGAAGCGCAGCAGACTTTGAACAGGTTCTTAGAGCAGTCGATTCAACTCGCTGGCCGCGTTCAACTGCATCGCGTGCAGCGGCTCCAGCATGAAGGCGAGGTGGCTGTCGTGGGGCCCGCCGCCCTCGCCCTGCCACAGCAACTGCAGGGCCGCGCTCAGGCTGCTGTTGGCGGCGTCCAGTTCCACCAGATGGCGGCTGGCGATCTGGCGTATGGATTGATGGCATCGGCTCAACTCGTCTATCACCGCGTCCAGCATGCCCAATTCCGCGTGTTGCTGGCGCAGCGCCTGCAATTGGGCGATGGCCTGTCCCAGCTGATGGGTGGGTTTGCCTTCGGCGGCGGAGGGAGTGAGGGGGAGGGCCATGATGAGAGTTTCCAATTGATGTCGGCGCAGCCTGTCCGGGACCGATCGGAAGCGGGCAAGTCCATGGCGGGGCGGCTTGCCGGCCTGCGCGGGCCGCGTTCCCGGCGCCGGGAACGCGGCGCGTTGAGGATTGTCGTCCAGCGCCGCGCCTGGGGTCAAGGCCGGAACAGGGACCGCGGCGGCCGCGCCGTTTTAGTCCGCATTTCACATTTTCCTTTGCGACTGATCCGCCGCCGGCTATAACCACACTTACAAGTCATGATAAAAGCATGTATTTTGATGTGTGTTAATACTAAGTGACTATACGTAGTGCGCTGCATCAGGGAGGGCGGGTCAGCCGCCCGTGAAGCGGCGCCGTCCGTAGCGCGCCGGCAAGGGAACGGCCGCCAAGGGGGCGGATGGCACCGGGGGTTCCAATACAAGGAGCACGATCGATGTCATTGCAACAGTCCGTCACCGCCAGCGCGCGCTGGGGGTGGCTGCTTCTGGCCTGCGCCGCCGCCGGCGTCCAGGCCGCCGACACGCCGGACGCGTCCGCGGCCGCCGCGCTCAAGGCCTTGAAGAGCACGCCGGCGGGGCGTCACAGCTACTACACCGGCGGCGTGCACAACACCGTCGGCTGTCTGTTGCCGGGCAGCTGCGTCTATCCGCGCAAGCCCGGCGAACCCAGCGATCCGCTGTTCCCCGAGTGGTGGGTCAGCGACTGGACCATGTACCGCATCTTCAATCAGGCGGCGATCAAGCAATATCCGCCGCCCTACGCCTCGCCGCCGGCCGGCATGAGCGAGGGCAAGGACTACGAAACCTCCTACGGCGCCAGCTACTACGACGCCAGCTACGTGCCGGCGGACGGCGACGGCCGCGGCGCGATGATGGAGCACTATGAAAAGCGCTGCCTGCCCATCTTCCCCGGCAGCAACCAATACAGCTGCTCCTTCGTGTCGCTGGGCAACAAGGCCTACTTCCTGCGCTACGCGGACCGGCCCAAGGGCACGCCGCAATGCTGCCAGTTCTCGTTGGACAACCACCCGCCGCGCCGCGACTTCATCAAGCACCTGCCGTACAACGCCGAGCAGAGCACTCACCTGAACGGCAGCGTCCAGGCGTACTCGCGGATAGTGCAGCCGGGCAGCATCCTGTTCGGCTACGCCTTCTACAAGCAAGCGACCCGCGATGGCGGCAAGGGCGCGCCGTACCGGCACCCGCAGTCCTTCTTCTTCTCCGGCGATCCCGGCTCGCCGCCGGACGCGCCCATGGTCAGCCAGAACTACAGCAATTTCCGCGCGCAAAAGCCGGACCCGAAACAGACCTGGATGAAGGTGGCCGAGATGTGCCCGGCCAAGCCGGAATGGTGCTGCCTGTTCGCCACCGATTGCCCGGACAAGGGCAAGGCCGACGCGCCGGCGGCCGACAAGGCCAACGCCCAACCCGACCCAAGCTGGGCCACCCTGCAGCCGTAAAGGAATCGCCATGAGTTATCTCGACTCCCCCCGCATTCACTTTTCCGGCTACTTCCAGTCGGATGTGTCCACCGTCAACAACAACGTTTGCTATTACGATTCCGACGCCTTCAAGGAGCAATATCAGCAGCTGTCCACCTCCGGCGGCGACGGTGGCTGGAACCCGCAGGGCACTGCCATTTTCCGTTTCGTCAGCTGCAGCGTCACCGGCGCCAGTCTCAACGGCAAGCCCATCACCAGCAGCGCGCAGGACCCCATCATCGGCATGGCGATGGAGAACGCCGACCAGCGCGCGCCGGGCAAGATGGCGGATCTGGATCCGCAACAGCAGATGGTGTCGCAGATCTGGGCGCTGCAAGTGCGGCTCACCGACAATGTCGAACGCGCGCTGTTCATCGGCGACATGCTGCCGGTGGGCTTCATGAACTTGTGGCTGCGCCAGCAGCAGGGCGTCCGTTCCGACCAACTGCTGGCCGCCAACTACCAGTCCATCCTGGAAAACGTGCAATGGCACGGGCACAGCCACTCGCCGGTGCTGGAAGCGATGCGCAAGGCCAGCCAGCACGGCCTGCTGGCCATCGAGTTCAATCTGTTCGGCTACGGCCGCGATCCGTCCATCCCGCGCTACACCCAGGGCCATATTGTCGGCACCATCGGCCCCTACCACGAGCGCGAGCCCAAGCACTTTGTGCTGGGCCGGCAAATGACCGCGCAACTGGACCAGGACCCCGACGCCTACCCGTTGGTGCCCTCCGGCGGCGTGTACTGCTTCCAGTGCAAGAACCACCCGGACCGCCAGACTCTGACCGCGGACTTCGGCAACGCGCTGCCCATCGTCGACGCCAGCGGCGCCTTCGTCGATCTGGGGCCGTTGACGCTAGCGGTGCTGAAACAGCCGGCGCACGCGCCGATCAGCGGCAGCCTGGCCAAGGACCAGGTCATCGTGTTGGGCCAGGTGGCCTACGACCCGCCGCCGGCGGGCGCGGCGGCCAGCGATGAACCATCGCCGTGGTTCCGCCAGACCGCGGCGATCCAGGACTTCGACTACGCCGCCATCCCCGGCGCCAGACAGGCGCTGGAAGCCTGTCCGCTGCTGCTGCTGAGCCCGTCCGGCTCCGGCTTTCAAGTGCTGGTGCAAGAATCCATCGACGGCCTCTATGTGCGCTCCGATGACCATGTGCTGCGCTTGAACGCCGGCCAGCAGCTGCCGGTCAGCTTCTTCGCCAGCCGCTACGGCCAGCCGCTGTCCGCCCAGGTGAACGTGGAACTGCTGCCCAAGGGCGCCACCCTGATGGGCGGCGGCCAGCCGCTGCCGCCGTCGCCGCCGGACAACAAGCCGGTGCTGCCGCCCCGGATCAGCGTGCCGGCGGACGCGGTGCAATATCCCGCCTCCTTCCACACCAACGACAGCGGCCACGGCCGCGCGCTGATCAGCGCGATCCCGGCCGGGCCGGGCAATCCGCGCGGCTATATCGATGGCCAGCTCTACGGCATCGGCTATCAATTGCAGCTGCAGCCGCCGGACTACGTCAGCAACTACTGGAACTTCGTCAGCGTGCTGGCCTTCAACCGCGTGCCGGAGCCGGAGCACCCCACCTGGTACGACGATATCCGGCCCATCTTCGTCCAGTACGGCAACCTCTATCCCATCATGAGCAAGCACGTGGTTGACCTGGGCGATTACGACTCGGTGGTGCGCCATGTCGACATCCTCAAACTGGCGTTCTCCTTGCCGATGAGCGATCCCAACCACATGCCGGTGACTCGCGACCTGTCCGACGACAAGCGCGCCATCATCCTCAAGTGGCTGCGGCGCACCGACGCCCAGGGCAAACCGCTCAAGGGCACGCCGCCGCTCCAGGCCGCCGCTGTGCCCGCGCCACAGGCGGTGGACACCGATGCGGTGACGGTGGTCTTGGACGATCTGCAAATCGCCGGCAAGACCGCGGTGGTGCTGCAACGCCAGGCGCAGCGCAAAGCCGCGTCGTCGAAGGATTGAGGGAGAACAGGCCATGATTCGCTTGCAACGCAGCATCATCCACGGCATCCGCGCCGCCAAGACCGCGGCGGAACTGCATTATTACCTGCAAAACGCGGTGGAGCTGGAGCACGCCACCATTCCGCCCTATCTGACCGCGATGTTTTCGCTGAAGCCGGGTTACAACGTGGAAATCCGCCAGCTGATCCACAGCATCGTGATGCAGGAAATGCTGCACATGTGTATCGCCGGCAACATCCTGATCGCCATCGGCGGC
The DNA here is from genome assembly GCF_016937655.1 of Chromobacterium alkanivorans. Taxonomy (GTDB): domain Bacteria; phylum Pseudomonadota; class Gammaproteobacteria; order Burkholderiales; family Chromobacteriaceae; genus Chromobacterium; species Chromobacterium alkanivorans. The sequence goes on from NZ_JAFHKL010000013.1 coordinate 14,679, forward strand.
CATCCGCAGATCAACAAGCCGCCGTTCATCCCCAAATATCCGGGGCCCTTGCCGATGTCCATCGGCGGCGAGGACTTCATCGTCGGCATTGAACCGTTCTCCAAGGAGCTGGTGTTCAACACCTTCATGGTGATCGAAGAGCCGGAAGACCCGGTGCCGGTGGAAACGCCCAAGCTCGCCGCCGAGGACGAGCCGGACTACGCCACCATCGGCGAGTTCTACGACGCGATCAAGAAGAAGATCAAGGAACTGGGCGACGGCATCTTCATTCCGGCCACCGTGCCCAAGCAGGTGCTGGGCTGGTTCTCGCCGGAGCGGCTGTTTCCCATTACTGACGTGGCCAGCGCCCTGCACGCCATCAACATCATCATCGTCGAAGGCGAGGGCACCAGCACCAATCCGAACCAGTCGCCGGGCAACCCGGCGCACTACTACAAGTTCGGCGAAATCTACTACGGCCGCCGCATCGTCAGCACCCCGGACGGCGGCTACGCCTACGCCGGCGCGGAAGTGCCCTACGACCCGGCCGGGGTCTATCCGATGGTGTCCAATCCGCAGGACTACGACTACCAGGACAACACCCAGGCCAAGGTGAGAGTGGAAGCCTTCGCCTACAGCTACAGCAGCCTGCTCAACGCCTTGCACCAGGCCTTCAACGGCGAGCCCAAGCGTATCGACACCGCCATCGGCCTGATGTACGACCTCAAGGTGCAGGCGGTCAGCCTGATGGAAACGCCGGTTGCGCCGGGCAGCACGCAGACGGCCGGGCCCAGCTATCGCTACGTCAACACCCAGGGAGGCATGGATACCAGCGATTGAGAACCGTCGGCAGCAAAGCCGACGCCGCGTTGCGGCGCGTCTTGGCTCGGGCCTGAAACGGGCCGCGCCAGCCGCGCCGAGCGCAGCGAAAGCCAGTCAGAGCGGTCCGGCCGATGCCGGGCCGCGTTTGCCATCTCGTCATCGTCGTCCGCGCGTCGCGGCCGCCGCGGATTTTTAGGAGCACAGCCATGCCACTGCCCGTCAGCAAGCCAGACCCCGGCGACGCCGCAAGCGGCCGCAGCGCCGGGGCCATGACCATGCAGCGCTTCAGCGTGCCGTTCGAATACCCTGTGTATTTCGGACGCGGCCTGCTGAGCGACCCCGGCAACCCGCTGTTGCGGCAAGCCATCTGCCGGCGGGAACCGGAACGGCGGCACCGCTTCGTGGTGCTGATAGACCAGGACGTGGCCGCCGCCCACCCGCAGCTGCCCGCCGCCTTCGAGCGCTACGCCCGCCGCCACCGCGCCGCGCTGGAACTGGCCGCGCCGCCGCGGCTGGCGCCGGGCGGCGAGGCGTGCAAGAACGATCCGGAACAGCTGTTCGCGCTGCAAAGCTGGCTGCAGCAATGCCATGTCGACCGCCACAGCTGCCTGGTCATCGTCGGCGGCGGCGCGCTGCTGGACATGGCCGGCTTCGCCGCGGCCACCACCCACCGCGGCGTGCGCGTGGTGCGCATGCCCACCACCGTGCTGGCGCAGAACGACTCCGGCGTCGGCGTCAAAACCGCGATCAACGCCTTCGGCGCCAAGAATTTCCTCGGCGCCTTCGCGCCGCCGTTCGCCGTGCTCAACGACTACGACTTCATCGCCAGCCTGCCGCGGCGCGACCGCATCGCCGGCATCGCCGAGGCGGTGAAAGTGGCGGCGATACGCGACCGCGCCTTCTTCGACTGGCTGGACGCCAACGCCGAAGCGCTGGCCGCCGGCGACGACGAGGCGATGCAATGGATGATACGGCGCTGCGCCGAGCTGCACCTGAACCACATCGGCCAGGGCGGCGACCCGTTTGAATTCGGCAGCGCCCGGCCGCTGGACTTCGGCCACTGGGCCGCGCACAAGCTGGAAGCGCTGAGCGGTTACGCGCTGCGCCACGGCGAAGCGGTGGCGATAGGCCTGGCGCTGGACTGCCGCTACGCGGTGCTGGCCGGCCTGCTGCGCGAAGCCGCCCAGCTCAGCCTGCACCGGCTGCTGCTGCGGCTGGGCTTCGCGCTGTGGCACCCGGCGCTGGACTGGCGCGACGGCGAGCGCCGCCAGGTGCTGGCCGGGCTGGATGAGTTCCGCGAACACCTTGGCGGCGATCTGACCATCACCCTGCTGCAGCGCCTGGGGCAGGGGGTGGAAGTGCACGCCATCGACGCGGATCGGATGAACGCGGCCATAGACTGGCTGCGCGACAGGAGCGATGACCATGTTGCTGCTTGACCCCCAACAACAGGCGGACAGTCTGTCCGCCCCCCATTTGCCCGCCGTCCACATGAGCTACTGCAGCAATATCCATCCCGGCGAAAGCTGGCAGGAAATGCGCGCTCAGCTGGGCTTCCACCTGCCGCGCATCAAGGCGCGGGTGGCGCCGGACCGGCCGTTCGGCCTGGGCCTGCGGCTGTCCGCGCTGGCGGCGCGGCAATTGGAAGAGCCGCCGGCGCAGGCGGAATTCCGTGATTTTCTGACCGAGCACCAATGCTATGTGTTCACCGTCAACGGCTTCCCCTTCGGCGCCTTCCACCGCCAGGCGGTGAAGGACGCGGTCTATTTGCCGGACTGGCGTGACCCGCAGCGGCTGATCTACAGCAACCGGCTGGCCGGGTTGCTGGCCGGGCTGCTGCCGCCGGAACTGGAGTACGGCAGCGTCAGCACCGTGCCCGGCGGCTATCGCCAGCACCTGAGCGGAGACGGCAGCGGCGCGCTGTGGATCGCCACCCATCTGCTGGAGCACGCCGCCTTCCTGCACCGGCTGCGCCAGGACAGCGGCCGCCGTATCGTGCTGGCGCTGGAGCCTGAGCCGGACTGCCTGCTGGCCACCAGCGAAGACGCGGTCGCCTTCTTCGAACTGCACCTCCTGAGCCGGGCCGCGCTCAACCAGGTGGCCAAATGGTGCGGCGTCAAGCGCGAGGAGGCCGAAGCCATCGTGCGCCGCCACCTGGGCGTGTGCCTGGACGCCTGCCACGCCGCGGTGGAGTACGAACAACCGGAAGACGCGGTGGCGCGGCTGGATCAGGCCGGCATCGCCATCGCCAAGTTGCAGCTCAGCGCCGGCCTGCGCGTGACCCGGCCGGACCGGATGGCGGCGGAAGCGCTGCGCGCCTTCGCCGAAGACACCTATCTGCACCAAGTGGTGGCGCGGCGCGGCGACGAGCTGTGGCGCTACCCGGACCTGCCGGCGGCGCTGGCGGCGCTGCCGCGACAGCCGGCCGATGAATGGCGCATCCACTTCCACGTGCCCATCTGCCACGCCGCGCTGGGGCCGTTCGCCAGCACCCAGGACTTCCTGTCGCGGCTGCTGGCGCTGCAACGCCAACGGCCGCTGAGCAGCCATCTGGAAGTGGAAACCTATAGCTGGGGCGTGCTGCCGCCGGCTCACCGCCAGGGCGACCTGGGCGAGGCGATCTGCCGCGAGCTGCAATGGGCGGAGGGCCAGCTGCGATGAGCGGCCAGCGCGCGCTGCCCATTCCCAAGACCAGCGCTCGGCGGAGGCTGTCGCGGCGGCACGCGCGCCAGACCCGCCGGCGCGTGGCCGGGATCTGGTCGCTGGCGCTGCGGCTGGGCCGGGTGTCCAACCTGCCCACGGTGTGGAGCAACGTCCTCGCCGGCGCCGTGCTGTCCGGCCACGCCGCGGCCGGCGGTCCGCTGGCCCTGCTGCTGCTGTCGCTATCGCTGATCTACGTGGCCGGCATGTATCTGAACGATGTCTGCGACCGCCACATCGACGCGCGCGAGCGGCCGGAGCGGCCCATCCCCGCCGGGCTGGTGTCGGCGCGGCTGGTGTTGCTGGCCGGCTCGGCGCAATTGCTCGTCGGCGTCGCCCTGCTGGCGGCGCTGGGCCTGTCCGCCTTGCTGGCCGGCCTGTGCCTGGCCGCCACCGTGGTGCTCTACGACCTCTGGCACAAGCGCAACCCCTTGAGCCCGCTGCTGATGGGCCTGTGCCGGATGCAGGTCTATCTGATCAGCGGCCTGGCGCTGGGCGCCGGCGCGCTGTCCGGCCCGCTGCTGCTGGCGGCGCTGGCGCTGCTGGCCTATCTGATCGCGCTGACCTATGTGGCCAAGCAGGAAGGCCGCGCCCGGCCGGGCCGGCTGGCGCCGTTGCTGGGCCTGGCCGCGCCGCCGCTCTACCTGCTCAGCCAACCGTTCCAGCCCTGGGCGCTGCCCTTCCTGTTGCTCAGCTTGGGCTGGAGCGCGCATTGCCTGCGGCTGGCCTGGCCCGGGCCCGGCCGCGACATGCCGCGCGCCGTCGGCGGCCTGATCGCCGGCATCTCGCTGGCGGACGCCTTGTTCATCGCCGCCGCCGGCCTGCCGCAGTGGGCGGCGCTGGCGGTTCTGGCCGCCTGGCTGACCCGGACATGGCAACGCCGGGTGCCGGGCACTTGAACGGAGAATCTGCGCGATGGAAACGCAAACCATGCTGGCGGACCAATTGCACGCCAGCCTGCTGGACGCGGCGGACCGCCACAACGCCGCTCAGGCGCTGGTGTGGTTGGAGGCCTGTCGCCGGCTGACCGCCGCCGAACCGGAGCCCGCCGCCGCGCGCCGCTTGTTCAGCGTGGCCAACCGGCAACTGGCGGCGCTGACCCTGCTGCCCAAGGCCGCGATCAAGGCCTTGCAGGCCCAGCAGGTGCTGGCGGCCGAAGCCTGGTCGCCCGGCGACGCCGGCCGCGCGCTGCTGCTGCTGCGCGCCCTGGCCGCCGGCGCGGGCCCGGCGCTGGCGTTCGACCTGTATCGCGGCGGCGACAGCCTGGAACAGCAGGCGGTGGTCAAGGCGCTGATCCTGCTGCCCAGGCCGGAAGGCTGGCTGGCGCTGGCCACCGACGCCAGCCGCAGCCACGTGGCCGGCGTGTTCCAGGCGCTGGCCTGCGACAACGCCTATCCGGCGCAGCAGTTTCCCGATCTCAATTTCAACCAGCTGGTGCTCAAGGCCTTGTTCACCGGCGCGCCGGCGCGGCATATCGCCGGCCTGGAGCGGCGCTGGAGCCCGGAGCTGGAGCAAATGGTGGCCGCCTACGCCAGCGAGCGCCGCGCCGCCGGCCGCAGCGTGTCCGACGATGTCGTTTTCCTACTGCAAGGACTGCATCATGAAAATGTTTGATCCGCACATCCACATGACCTCCCGCACCACCGACGACTACCAGGCGATGAGCCGGGCCGGCATCAGCGTGGTGGTGGAGCCGGCGTTCTGGATGGGCCAGCCGCGGCGGCACGTCGGCAGCTTCGACGACTACTTCCTGTCGCTGCTGGGCTGGGAGCGCTTCCGCGCCGCGCAATTCGGCATCCGCCACTTCTGCACCCTGGGCCTCAACCCCAAGGAAACCAACAACCCGGACGTGGCCGACGGCGTGATGGCGCTGTTGGAGCGCTATCTGGACAAGGACGGCGTGGTGGCGGTGGGGGAAATCGGCTTCGACGACGAAACCCCGGCCGAGGAACATTACTTCGCCCGCCAGCTGGAGCTGGCGATAGCGTTCGACCTGCCGGCGCTGGTGCACACCCCGCACCGCGACAAAAAGGCCGGCACCCTGCGCAGCCTGGCGCTGGTGCGCGACAGCGGCATCGCGCCGGAGCGGGTGCTGATCGACCACAACACCGAAGAGACCCTGCCGCTGGTGCTGGACTCCGGCTGTTGGGCCGGCCACTCCATCTACCCCAACACCAAGATGGATGAACCGAGGATGGTGGCGCTGGTGCGCCAGTACGGCAGCGAACGCATCATCATCAACAGCGCCGCCGACTGGGGCGTCAGCGACCCGCTGAAAGTGCCCAAGACCGTGGAGGCGATGCGCGCCGCCGGCATCGCCGAGCGCGACATCGAAACCATAGTCTGGCGCAATCCGCTGGACTTCTTCGCCCAGAGCGGCCGTCTGGACATCGAAGAAGCCAACAGCCCGCTGGCGGTGGACCAGCGCCGGCTGTACCAGGGCAACTCCGTGCTGCGCGGCCAAAATCCGCAGGTGGACATTGTGGACTGACATCATGCAACGCACTCTCGTTCTGAACGTGGTGGGGCTGACGCCGCAGCTGCTGCGGCACGCGCCGCATTTGATCCGGCTGGCGGAGCGCGGCGCGCAGCGCCCGATCACCGCGGTGACGCCGGCGCTGACCTGCCCGGCCCAGGCCACCTATCTGACCGGCCAGCTGCCGCAGGCGCACGGCTGCGTCGCCAACGGCTGGTATTCGCGCGAGCTGGCCGAACCGCTGTTCTGGAAGCAGAACAACGCCTTGATCCAGGGCGAGAAGCTCTGGCACGAAGCCCGGCGCCTGCACGCCGGCTTCAGCTGCGCGCAGTTGTTCTGGTGGTACAACATGTACGCCGACGTGGACTGGAGCGTGACCCCGCGCCCGATCTACAAGGCCGACGGCCGCAAGATTCCGGACTTCTACTGCAACCCGCCGGAGCTGCACGCGGAACTGCGGCAAAAGCTGGGCGATTTCCCGCTGTTCCATTTTTGGGGACCGGCGGCGGACATTCGCTCCAGCCGCTGGATCGCGGACTGCGCGCTGCATCTCTACCGCTCGCGCCAGCCTACGCTGACCCTGGTCTACCTGCCGCATCTGGATTACTGCCTGCAGCGGCTGGGGCCGGATCATCCGGACGTGGCGGCGGAAGTGGCGGCGGTGGATCAGTTGTGCGGCGAGTTGATCGAGCAGGCGGACCGCGACGGCTGCCGCGTCATCGCGCTGTCCGAGTACGGCGTCACTCCTGTCAGCAACGACATCGCCATCAACCGCATCCTGCGCATGGCCGGTTGGCTCAAGGTGCGCGAGGAGCAGGGCGAGGACAAGCTGGATTGCGGCGCGTCGGCGGCCTTCGCGCTGTCGGATCACCAGATCGCCCACGTTTACGTGCGCCAGCCGGAGCTGGTGCCGGAGGTGAAGGCCTTGTTGCTGGAGCTGGACGGGGTGGAAATGGTGTTGGATCAGGCGGGCAAGCGTTTGCTGGGTCTGGATCATCCGCGTTCAGGCGAGCTGGTGGCGGTGAGCCGGCCGGATCGCTGGTTCAGTTATTACTATTGGCTGGACGACGCGCACGCGCCGGATTTCGCCCGCACGGTGGATATCCACCGCAAGCCGGGCTACGACCCGGTGGAGTTGTTCCTGGACCCGACCTTGAGCTGGCCCAAGCTGGACATCGGCTGGACTTTGCTGAAGCGCAAGCTGGGCATGCGCAGTCTGTTGGAGGTGGTGTCGTTGGACCCGTCGCTGGTGAAGGGCTCGCACGGGCGGCCGACCCTGAATCCGGAGCACGGTCCGTTGATGATCAGTTCCTTGCCGGACAGTTTGCCGCCGGGGGCGGTACCGGCGACGGCGGTGCGGGACATCATCATGGATCATATGTTTGGGGAGGTGGAGACGCGGCTGGCGTATCGGGCGCATGGGGTGATGGAGTAGGGCGGAGGCCCCGCGTGGGCTTTTTTATGGGGTTTGAGTCTGTTGGGTGGATGATGGTTTGAGGCTGGTTTTGCGAGGTGCTTTTCCCCCATGAGCACGTTGTGTTGAGTGGAGACTATTCTGTTGAATCCGCTGCGCGGATGATGTTTTTGGTGCCGCTTTCCGCGCGGCGAACGGGAAGGGGGCGGGCCGCCGCCCCCTTTCATCCCCCCCTCGTCCCCCAGGACGCGAAACCCCGAAGAAAAAGGGGCCTGCAAGGCGCGGCTGAACTCGCGATTTGCTAGCGTCAAATCGCTCAAACAAAGCAGCCGCTTAAAACCTTGCAGACCCCTTTTTCTCCGGCGCGCCCCGAGGGGACACTTGGGCGCTACACGAGGTGGTCTTTTTTGAATTAAGAGAGGTGGTTTAGCAAAGTGGGCCATTTCCGTGGATAACTTGGCCCCATTGCTCTTGTCTGTGGATAAGTCTGACTCCCTAAAAGAGAGCATGTATCCGACGCGCCCTGGGTCCCTTCAAGCCTGCCGTCGGGTGGCAGGTCCGAGGTCTTAAGCGGCTGCCCTGTTTGAGCGATTTGACGCTAGCAAATCGCGAGTTCAGCCGCGCCTCGGACCTGACGGGACCCGGCGGGAAGCCGTAGGCCAGGCTTGCAGGGCGGCCTTTGGGGTGTCTACGTGCGAATCTTTGATTCGCTCAGTGATAGGGAATTTGGCCGAGTTGTTCCCCTTCCTGCTCGCCGGGCAGCCCCGGCAATGAAAATCATCATCCGCGCAGCGGATACAAACCCCAAACACCTAGCCAAACCAACCATGCCGCCTTGATCCACCCCTTTCCCTCGGCAACAATCCCGGCCTTGCCACATCAATTGGCAGCTGCGTGGTGGGAGAGTGTTATGCACTCGCCGGTTTTATCGCTTCCGGTACGCCAATCCTGCTACGCGCCTGCCTAATCCTCACCCGCATCTGGTTGACCCCGCCACCCCACCTTGACCCCAACCGCCCCCTCGGCAACAATCCCCCCGTTGCCGCCCACACGCGGCACACGGGATTGGCGTCCCGTTCGTGTGTACCACCAGCCTACGCAGCATACTGCGCGGGCTGTTTCACCATGGCTGTGCCGTTTGGCAGGGCATGGTGGGCTTTGAGCCTGCACTTTCAATGATTTGATTTGTTTAGACGCCAATCCTGTTCCCTCTGCTTTGGGATCAGGTGCTTCATCTTGTGTCATTACAGGAGAAACACCATGCATCACGCTCAAAACTTCCCCCCGCGCCGCCGCTACAAGCTGGCCTCCCTGGAACAACAGGAAGCGCTACTGCCCTTCGTCCGTTTCTGCCCCGGCCGCACCTATGCGCATTACTGGCAGATGCCCGCGCCCAGCAAGGACTACCCCGCCGACCACGCCTATGGCCGCGAATGCGCGGCTCACCTGCTGCAATGGCTGAAGGACAATCGGGAATACGTCGGCAAAGGCCTGCTCAGCCGCGTGGCGCGCGACATTGATTTTGACGACCGCGCCGGACGCGGCCAGTGGATGGGTTTCTTCAACTATCTGGAAATCATGATGCTGCTGGGCGCCGACCGGGTCCGGGTCTACCGCCATGTAGACAGCCAACACCAGATCTACCTGGCGCTGGGACAACGGTTCAATCTGGAAGCGCGCTTCCGCCGCATCCGCCTGCGCAATCGCTGACCTCGGCTGGTGGGTATCGCTGCGCTCCACCCACCCTACGTGAGGGGGACTTGTAGGGTGGGAGGAGCCGTAGGCGATACCCACCAAGCCCCGCCGCCAAGGTCCAAGCATCAATCCCATCGCGTTTCCGCGTGGGTATCGCTACGCTCCACCCACCCTACGGTGGAAGGTTGGGTCGGGCGGGCTTGGTAGGGTGGGTGGAGCCGATAGGCGATACCCACCAAACCCCGCCATCCAAGCTCAAAGATCAATCCCATCACGCTTCCGCGCGGGTATCGCTCACCCTACGGCAGGCGGATGGGTAGGGTGGGAGGAGCCGCAGGCGATACCCACCGGCACCGCTGCCAGGGTATCGGCGCGCAAAAAAACAGGGCGGCCATTGGCCGCCCTGCTGGATTCAAGTACGCGCGTTTACTCTTGCAGCAACGCCGCTCTGCGCTCAATTCCCTTCGCGTCCACCTTCAAGGCCTTGGCCAGACGCTCGCCGTACTGGCGGTCCGCCTTGTAGAAATGCGACAGCATCACGTCCCGGGTCTCGACATTGCGCACCTTGGCCAGGTCGCCGGACAGGTTGCGGATCAGGTCCGCCTGATCCTGCGCGCTCAGCGAGCGGTAGAACTCGCCGGCCTGCTGGAAGTTCAGCGTCTTGGCGATGGCCTCTTGCTGGGTGTTGCCCTGCAAGGGCAGGCGGCTGTGCTTGAACTGCGGGTCCTGCGGCTTGGGCGCTAGCCGGCTGGGCTCGTAGTTGACGCTGCCCTGGCGGCCGGAAGCGTTTTGCGCGCCGTCCTGATTGTTGTTCACCACCTCAACCCGCGGGCGGTTCACCGGCAGCGCCTGGAAATTGGTGCCGACGCGGTGCATCTGGGTGTCCAGATAGGAGAACAAGCGGCCTTGCAACAGGCGGTCTTCCGAGGCCTCGATGCCCGGCACCAGATTGGCCGGCGACATCGCCACCTGTTCGGTGGCTTCGAAGAAGTTGGCCGGCACCTGGTTCAGCGTCATGGTGCCCACCTTGCGCTCCGCCACGCCGGTCCACACCTTGGTGGGGTCCAGCGGGTTGAAGGCGAAGCGGTTCATGTCCTCCGGCTGGATCAGCTGCACGTACAAGTCCCAGGACGGGTAGCGCTTCCGCTCTATGCTTTGCAGCAGGTCCGCGGTGGCGTGGCTGACCGACTGGCCCTGTACTTTGGGCAGTTGGTCCGGGCGCAGATTGCGCTCGCCCTGGTGCGATTTCCAGGTGAATTTGGCGTACTGGTAGCGGCCGTCGGCGGCCACCAGTTTCAGCGCGTGCACGCTGCTGCCGTTCATTTCGCGGTAATTGGCCGGGGTGCCGTAGTTGGAGTACACCCGGGTCAGCATATGGGTGGATTCCGGCAGATGGGAGAAGAAGTCGAAGACGCGGTTGGGGTCTTGCTCATTGCTCACCGGGTCCGGTTTCAGCGAGTGCACCATGTCCGGAAACTTGATCGCGTCGCGGATGAAGAACACCGGCAGATTGTTGCCCACCAGGTCCCAGTTGCCTTGCGCGGTATAGAACTTGGTGGCGAAGCCGCGCGGGTCGCGGTCGGTTTCCGGCGCGCCGCGGCTGCCGATCACGGTGGAGAAGCGCACGAACACCGGCGTTTTTTCGCCCTTGCGGAACACCAGGGCGCGGCTGACGTCCTGCAAGCCCTCGCTGGCGACGAAGACGCCGCCGGCGCCCACGCCGCGCGCGTGCACCACGCGTTCCGGGATGCGTTCGCGGTCGAAGCGCTGCAGCTTTTGCAGCAGTTGAATGTCTTGCAGCAGGGTGGGGCCGTTGGGGCCGGCGGTCTGGCTGTTCTGGTTGTCGCCCACCGGCGCGCCGTTGTCCTGGGTCAGGTTGGCGGCCTGGGTCAAAGCGGCGCTACAAGCCAGCGCCATGGTGAAAAGCTTGCGGTTCACGGAAAAGGTCAGAGCTGACATTGGCACTCCCATAAATTATTAGAACATTTACTAAGGGAGCGGCCATTATCGGAAGCGTCGATAGTTTTGTTAAATCTTAAATTACAATTTGTTTGATAGTGTTTATTAATGGAACGAAGACGGCCTCATTTCTCCGCCAGCAGCCGCTCGATGCGGCGGTCCGGCACCAACCAGATCAAGGCCATCAGCACGTACATCGCCGCGGACAGCCATTCGCAGTAAAAAGCGGCGGCGATGCCGATCAGATAGCACAGCGGGGAGATCTTGCCCTTGACGTCCCTGCCCAGCGCCTCGGACAGCCGGGTGCGGTTGCCCGGCAGACACAGCAGCGATTGCTGCATCAGCCACCAGGCCAGCGCGCACATCAGCAGCACCACGCCGTACAGGGCCAGCGGCAGCGGGGCGAAGTGGTTTTCCCCCATCCAGCCGGTGACGAAGGGAATCAGCGATAGCCAGAACAGCAGATGCAGATTGGCCCACAGCACGCGGCCGTCCACGCGCTGGATGGCGTGGTAGAAGTGGTGGTGGTTGTTCCAGTACAGGCCCACGTAGATGAAGCTGAGCACATAGCTGAGGAAGACCGGCCAGCGGTCTTGCAGCGCGGCCCAGCTGGTGTCGTGCGGCACTTTCAGCTCCAGCACCATGATGGTGATGATGATGGCGAGCACGCCGTCGCTGAAGGCTTCGAGGCGATTCTTTCCCATGGTGACCCTATCAGCTGTTTCAATCGGACGATGGGGTAAGTATAGACGGTTTCAGTTCGGCCGCTGGGCCGCCGGGCGGTAAGGCAGCCGGATGCGGGTGACGAAGCGTTCGCCGTCCAGCCGGGCGCTGAGCGAGGCCTCGGCGTCGAAATACAGTTCCAGCCGCTCGGCCAGATTGTCCAGCGCCATGTGGTGGCCGGACGCGGCCGCCGTTGGTTCCGGATTGACCGGGTTGCTCAGCGTCAGCTCCAGCTGCTGCTCGTGCTGGCGCGCCTGGATGCGGATCTCGCCGCCGTCGGCCAGCCGTTCTATGCCGTGGAACACCGCGTTTTCCGCCAGCGGCTGCAGGATCAGCGGCGGCAGCGCCGCGTCCAGCGGCGCTTGCACGTCCCAGCTCACTTGCAGCCGCGCGCCCAGCCGCTCGGCCTCTATCGCCAGATACATCGCCGCCAGTTCGATTTCGCGGCCCAGCGTGGATTGTCGCGCCGGGTCGCCAAGCTGGGCGCGGAACAGGTCGGCCAGGTTTTCCAGCACCATTTCCGCCTTGTCCGGCTGTTTGCCTATCAGGGCGATGGCGGCGTTGAGGCTGTTGAACAGGAAGTGGGGACGGATGCGCGCCTGCAGCGCGATCAACCGCGCCTCGGACAAGGCCGGGGATAAGGCGCGCGCGCGCAGATTGAGGTAATGCTGCATCAGCCCGCCCACCGCGCCGGCCAGCAGCACCTGGCCCCAGGGCATCGGCGCCAGCGGGTTGAGCAGGCGGCCGCAGACGGCGAAGGACAGCAGGCAGACGGCGGCGGCGGCCAGCGCGGCGCGGCGGCCGCGGTGGAGGCGGCGGCCCAGCAAGGCCAGCAGGCCCAGGCTCAGCAAGGCGCCGGGCACCAGCAGGCTGGACAGGCGCAGCAGCCGCCAGGGCAGCGCCTCGCCGCCGTCGTCCAGCAGCAGGCCGCCCAATAGGAACAGGCCGAGCAGCAGCAGCGCGCGCAGCAGCACGCCCAGGTTGCGGTAGTCGGGCAGGTCGGACGGGGGCGGTAGCGGCATGAGGGCGCGGGGCGGAATAGGATAGCCGCATCATAGCAAGGAAAACCCGCACTGGCCGAAGGCGCTCGCCGCTGGCATAGTAAGAGGTTCCCGGCGGCGCGGCGCGCCCCGGGGTTTCGCCAAGTTTTTCGTCCGCAGCCATCGTAGAAAGCATCGCCATGCAAGATCAACACGCCTGGTCCGGCCGTTTCTCGGAGCCGGTATCCGAACTCGTCAAGAAATACACCGCCTCGGTGGATTTCGATCGACGACTGGCCGAATTCGACATCGAGGGCTCGCTGGCCCACGCCGCCATGTTGCAGCGCGCCGGTGTCCTGTCCGCCGAAGATCTGGAAGCGATCCGACGAGGCATGGGCGAAGTGCTGGACGATATCCGCGCCGGCCGCTTCGAGTGGAGCGTGGATCTGGAAGACGTGCACATGAACGTGGAGCGGCGGCTGACCGACAAGATCGGCGACGCCGGCAAGCGTCTGCACACCGGCCGCAGCCGCAACGACCAGGTGGCCACCGACATCCGCCTGTGGCTGCGCGCGCAGATCGACGCCATCGTCGGCCTGATCGGCGAGCTGCAACACAGCCTGCTGGACCTGGCCGAGCAGCACGCCGAAACCGTGCTGCCTGGCTTCACCCACTTGCAGGTGGCGCAGCCGGTGACTTTCGGCCACCACATGCTGGCCTATGTGGAAATGCTGGCGCGCGACGCCGAGCGCATGAGCGACTGCCGCAAGCGCGTCAACCGCCTGCCCTTGGGCGCGGCGGCGCTGGCCGGCACCACTTTCCCGATAGACCGCCATTACACCGCCCAGCTGCTGGGCTTCGACGATGTCTGCCACAACTCGCTGGACGCGGTGTCCGACCGCGACTTCGCGATCGAATTCACCGCCGCCGCCAGCCTGGTGATGGTGCACCTGTCGCGCTTGTCCGAGGAGCTGATCCTGTGGATGAGCCCGCGCGTCGGCTTCATCGACATCGCCGACCGCTTCTGCACCGGCAGCTCCATCATGCCGCAGAAGAAGAACCCGGACGTGCCGGAGCTGGTGCGCGGCAAGTCCGGCCGCGTGGTGGGCCACCTGATCGCGCTGGTGACGCTGATGAAGGCGCAGCCGCTGGCTTACAACAAGGACAACCAGGAGGACAAGGAGCCGCTGTTCGACACCGCGGACACCTTGATCGACACCCTGCGCATCTACGCCGACATGATGCGCGGCGTCACCGTCAAGCCGGAGGCGATGCGCGCGGCGGTGCTGCAAGGCTTCGCCACCGCCACCGATCTGGCCGACTACCTGGTGAAGAAGGGCGTGCCTTTCCGCGACAGCCACGAGGTGGTGGCGCTGACGGTGCGCCACGCCGAGCAGCAGGGCGTGGACATCGCCGATCTGCCGCTGGCCAAGCTGCGCGAGTTCTCGCCGCTGATCGAGGACGACGTGTTCGCGGTGCTGAGCCCGGAAGGCAGCCTGGCGCAGCGCGATCACGTGGGCGGCACCGCGCCGCGCCAGGTGCGTCTGCAGATCGAACGCCATCGCCAACGCTTGCAGCCGCGTTAAGTGTCTTTAGAACAGGCGTCAGGCCGCGCCCCGCCTCTCCCGGCGGCGCGCGGCCTGATTGCGTTTCAGTCTGCGCCGATTGCGGCAATTTATACCAAACACAAGTCAATCAAAGACATTTTATTAAATAAATCTTTCTAATTAGCTTTTCTGTCCGCGGCTAAACCGTTATCTTTAGCGCCGGACTTGCGGGAGCTTCGAAAAATCGCGACGGCGGCGGGATACGCGCCGCGCGGCTGGTTTTCCAAATTTCTCTAAGAACCTGTTTACGATCTGCTGCGCGTCGGCGATACGGCGTTGAAAACCACTTCGAAATGCTCATGTACCGTGCGTACACTCCGCTTTCTCAGCTGTTTTCGCCTTGCCTCACCTTAGCTCGCGAGATCGTAAACACGTTCTAAGAACCCGTTCAAAGTCTGCTGCGCTTCAGCGATACGGCGTGGGGCATGAGCCTTTCGCCGTGCCGCGTCTCACGACGCGCGGCAGATCGTAAACGGGTGCTGAGGGACGGCGCGGCAACGCCCGCCTATCCCTCTTCCTGGCAGTCCCCGTCCATTCATGCCGTTTTCGCCAGAGTCAGCCGCGCCGCGGCTTGGCGCGCGTCGCCATGGCCGGACGCGGGCCGCTTCTTGTCATTCAGTCACGCCGGGGAACAATGTGTTTTGTCGCCATCGCTTCCGTCACCTGATCAGCCGGGGCAATCAATTCCGCGGCAGCCTCAACGCCGCGGAATGGACCTTGGTCTTGCTGGTGGCCGTGTTGCCGGCGGCGGTGGGCCTGCCCTTGACCTGGAACCGCTACCAGCTGGACGTGCAGGCGCAGCTGCAAAGCGCGGCGGGGCGCGCGGTCAATTCGGTGGACCGGGTGTTCGGCCAGGTGGACCGTTCCTTGCGCGAGGCCGCGCCGCTGGCCGGCCTGCCCTGCCCGCAGGCGCGCGGCCAGCTGGTGTCGCTGGCGGCCTTCGATCCCTATATCCGCTCGCTGGGGCTGATGGACGGCCGCCGCCTGTACTGCACCTCGGTGCTGGGCGCGCAGGACACGGTGCTGCCGTTCACGCCGTCGGCGCCGCAACAGTTGATCCACCGCCAGGGCTCCGGGCCCTTGTATCCCAAGCGTCCCTTCCTGATGCGCACCTTGCTGACCGAACGGGGGCAGGGCCTGGTCGCCAGCGTGGAGCTGGCCTATTTCAGCCCCTTGCTGCCCTGGCAGGCCGACGACGGCCACAGCGGCTCCTTGCTGGTGCTGAACCACAAGGAGGCGGTGCAATCCACGCTGCCGGGCGCCGCCGAGGTGCCGGCCAGCGCGGTGCTGCGCGTGATCGCGGCGTCGCAGCGCTATCCGCTGGCGGTGCACAGCTGGGTGGACGCCGAGTATCTGTGGCGCGGCGCCTCGGCGCGCCTGCTGCGCGCCTTGCTGCTGTTGCTGCCGGTGGGCGTGGTCGGCGCGGTGCTGCTGCTGGGCTATCTGCGCAAGCGCGGCTCGGTCAGCGGGGAAATCCTGCTGGCGCTGCGCAATCAGGAGTTCCTGCCTTACTACCAGCCGGTGTTCGACGCCTGCGGCCGCCGCTGCATGGGCGTGGAAGTGTTGCTGCGCTGGCAGCATCCGCGTCAGGGCCTGGCGCCGCCGGACCTGTTCATCCCGGTGGCGGAAGCTTCCGGCATGATCATCCAGATCACCCGCTATCTGATGCGCAAAGTGGCCGCGGACATGGCGTCGCTGCCCTTGCCCGAGCGCTTCTTCGTGGCGCTCAATCTGTCGCCCAGCCATCTGCAGCACGCGCAGCTGGTGGAGGATTGCCAGGCGTTTTTGCAACACTTTCCCAAGGCGCCGCCGCGGCTGGTGCTGGAAGTGACCGAGCGCGAGCCCATCCAGGTGACGCCGCAAAGCCAGCAGGTGATGGCCGCGCTGCGGCGGATGCGGGTGCAGATCGCCATCGACGACTTCGGCACCGGCCACAGCAGCCTGGCCGAGCTCAACCGCATCCACGCCGACCATCTGAAGATAGATCGCGTGTTCGTGGCGGCGATAGGCAGCGACTCCATCGCCAACCGCATCCTGGAAATGATCATCGACCTGGCCAAGCAGCTGCGCATCTCCATGGTGGCCGAGGGCGTGGAAACCGAGCAACAGCGCGCCTATCTGCAGCAAAGCGGCGTGCATTACCTGCAGGGCTATCTGCTGGCGCGGCCGATGCCGCTGGAGCAGCTGCGCGATTTCCTGTGGGGGCGGCGCGCGCCGCTGGCGGAGGGGCAGGCGGCTTCCTGAGTAAAAAATGCGCAATAAACGAACACTATTGGCCGATATCAAGCCGGAATAGTGGTTCTGTTTGCCGCTGACCCGAAAAATATGTTACTAAAGTGACGTGATTTTCGATTCCGAATAGTTATGAGCCGCTCACCCCGTCACGACAAGATTCTGCAGCTGGTCCGCGAAAACGGCTTCATGCCGATCGAAGAGCTGGCCAGACTGCTCGATGTCACCCCGCAAACCATTCGCCGCGATATCAACCAGCTGTGCGAGGCCAATTTGTTGCGCCGTTACCACGGCGGCGCCGCCTTGGGCAGCAGCGTGGAGAATGAGGATTATTTCGCGCGCAAAGGAAAATTCCAGAGCGAAAAAGCGCATATCGCGGACATGATCGCCAGCAGCATTCCCGATCACGCCTCGCTGTTCATGAGCATAGGCACCACGATAGAGGCAGTGGCTCAGGCGCTGACCAGCACGCACAAGGGCTTGCGGGTGATCACCAACAACATTCACGTCGCCTCCATCATGTCCACCAATCCGGATTTCACGGTGATGATCACCTCCGGCACGGTGCGCGCGTCCGACGGCGGCATCACCGGCGTGGCCACGCTGGACTTCATCAACCAGTTCAAGGTGGACTACGCCATCATCGGCGTGTCCGGCATCGAGCCGGACGGCTCGCTGCTGGACTTCGACTACCGCGAAGTGCGGGTGGCGCAGGCGATGATGTCCAACGCCCGCCACCGTTACCTGGCGGCGGACCACAGCAAGTTCGGCCGCAACGCCCTGGTGCGCATGGGCCACATCAGCGAATTCCACACCGTGTTCACCGACGCGCTGCCGCCGGAGCCGGTGACCAAGCTGTTGGAAGAGCAGGGCGTGCGCCTGGTGCTGACCGAGGCCTGATAAGCGGTTTGCGTTCCGCCGCATCGCCGACGCGCGGCAGACCTTGAACAGGCTCTGAGGCCGCGGCCGCAAAAAAGCCCGGACATCCGTCCGGGCTTTGTCATGTCCGGGCCTGGGGCCCGGCTCAGTCCTGCATGGCCTCCACCCGGTTGCGGCCGTTGGCCTTGGCCCGGTACAGCATTTCGTCGGCCTGGCGCACCAGATCGGTGCTGCTGCCGGCGGTGTCCAGCGAGCTGATGCCCACGCTGAAGGTCTGGCGGAAATCGCCGTCCGGCGCGCGTTGTTCTATCTGGCTGAAGTCCTGACGCAGCTGATCCATCAGCTCGTGCGCCTGTTGCTGATTGGTGCCCGGCAGCACGATGGCGAATTCCTCGCCGCCGTAGCGGCCCACCAGATCGCTGCTGCGCAGCCGCTCCTTGAGAAAGCGCGCCAGATTGATCAGCAATTCGTCGCCGGCCGGGTGGCCGTGGCTGTCGTTGATGGTTTTGAAGAAGTCCAGGTCCAGCATCGCCAGCGACAGCGGCCGCTGGTCGCGGCGCGCGCGCTGGATGCCGTATTCCAGCTGGCCGTGCAGATGGGAGTGGTTGAGCAGGCCGGTCAGGCTGTCGTTGATGATGTAGGAACGCAGCTTGCGGTAGCGGCGCGCGCGGTTGATCACGGTGACGATCAGCTCCTCCGGCGCCACCGGCTTGGTCAGGAAGCCGTCTATGCCCAGGGTCAGCGCGTCCAGCTGCACCGCCTGGCGCTTCTCCACCGACAGGAACACCACCGGTATGCCGTCCAGCAACCGTTGCTGGCGGATCACCTTGGCCAGCTCGATGCCGCTGCACTGCGGCATGTACATGTCCATCAGGATCAGGTCCGGGCGGAATTGCTCGATCATGTCCAGCACCCGCTCCGGCTGGGTCTCCTCGCGGGTTTCCACGCCCTGGGCGTTGAGCACGCTGGAGTAGAGCCCGGCCAGCGATTCCATGTCCTCCACGATCAGCACCCGCAGCGGCTCGCGCTTCTCGCCCAGGTCGCCGAAGCTCAGCTGGTCTATCAGCTGATGCGCCTGCAGCGGCCAGTCCAGCAGGCTGCCGGCGCCGGCGCGCACCGCCGCCAGCCGCGCCTGGAAATCGTGCAGCGGCGAGGTCAGGATCAGCGGGCAGATGCTGCTGATTGTGGGGGCCAGCAACAGGATGGGGTCGTTGGCGGCGAACTCGGTGAAGGCCACCACCGCCTCCGGCGCCTTGTCCTGCAAGGCCTGGGCCAGCTTGGCCGCCTGCTGGATCACCTTGGCGTGGATGCCGTAGCAGGACAGCTGCTGGATCAGCGGCGTGGCGTCCACCTCCTGCGGCAGCCATAGATAGAGGGTGACCATGTCGCCGCCCAGCAGCTTGTCGTAGTCGATCTCCGGCAGGCCGTCCTTGCGTTCCATCATGCCCAGCTGGCTGACCAGGCCCAGGTGGTGGCGCAGGCGGTTGTAGCGCTCGCTTTCCGACGGCGCGGTCTGCGGCTGCTGGATCCAGCCTTGCAGCAGGCGCGACAGGGTCTGGATTTCTCCGGTGATTTCGTTGAGGTCCTGCTCGCGCACCATATCCTCCAGCCGCAGGATCAGCGACAGCAGGTGGGCGGCCAGCGGCCGCTCCCAGCGAGTGACCAGCAGGTGGCCGATGCGGTCGATTTCCTGTGCCAGATGCACGCGTTGTTTGAAAGCCTGATGTTGCGACATGATCAAGTGTTCCCCGGTGGACCCGGTCGTCCGATATTCAAGTTCTGAAGCCGCGCCCTGGGCGCGCTGTTATAATTCGCCGTTGGATTGCAACGGCCTGGCAAAAATTTTTAATGAACGTTTTTTACGAAGAGAGCGGCGGCTTTAAGGTCGGCAGCATCGTTTCGCGCAATGACGCTAGTCTGCAAGTGGATACCCAGCATGGCAAGCGCGCCAAGATCAAGGCCGCGAATGTCTTTCTGGAGTTTAGTTCCGCATTGGGCGATTTTCTGCCCATGGTAGAGCAACTTGCCGCGGATATTGACCTGGATTTCCTGTGGGAATGCTGCCCGGACGACGAGTTCGGCTATGAGGCGCTGGCGGCCGATTACTGGGGCCACGCGCCGTCGGCGGCGGAGGCCGCCGCCATCGTGTCGCGCCTGTACGGCGCGCCGATGTATTTCTACAAAAAGGGCAAGGGCCGCTACAAGAAGGCGCCGGAAGAGGCGCTGAAGGCGGCGCTGGCCGGGCTGGAGCGCAAGAAGCGCGAGCAGGAGCAGATCGACCAGTGGGTGCTTGAGCTGAAGGCCGGCCAGTTGCCGGAGGCGATCCGCGGCCAGCTGATGACCTTGTTGTGGAAACCCGACAAGAACACGCTGGAGTTCAAGGCCTTCGACCAGGCCGCGCGCGAGCTGAGCCTGCCGCCGCTGCGGCTGGCGGACAAGGTGGGCGGCATCTCCTCGGTGCCGGACTACCTGATGGCCGGTTTCATGCTGGAGTTCTTCCCCAAGGGCCGCGGCTTCGGCAAGTACGAGCTGCCGGCGCTGCCGGAGGACTTGCCGCTGTCGCCGGCGCGCGCCTTCTCCATCGACGACGCCAACACCACCGAGATCGACGACGCGCTGTCGGTGCAGGACCTGCCCAACGGCAACAAGCGCGTCGGCATCCACATCGCCGCGCCGTCGCTGGGGATAGAAATAGGCTCCCCGCTGGAGAAGCTGCTGCTGTCGCGGCTGTCCACCGTGTATTTCCCCGGCGACAAGATCACCATGCTGCCGGACGATCTGGTGGAGCTGTTCACCCTGAAGGAAGGCCATGACTGCCCGGCGCTGAGCCTCTACGTGGAGGTGACGCCGGAGTTCGAGCCGGTGGCCTACGAGAACCGCATCGAGAAGGTGCATATCGCCGCCAACCTGCGCCACGCCGCGCTGGAGCAGTTCTTCAACGAAGAGACGCTGGCCTGCGATCCGGGCGTGGATTATCCGTTCAAGCAGGAGCTGATCTGGTTCTGGCAGTTCGCCGAGGCGCTGGAGAAGCGCCGCGGCAAGTACGACCCGACGCGTCCGGTGCAGATGGACTACAACTTCGACGTGGTCGACGGCAAGGTGCTGATCACCTTGCGCAAGCGCGGCGCGCCGATGGACAAGCTGGTGTCCGAACTGATGATCCTGGCCAACTGCGAGTGGGGCCGGATGCTGGCCGAGGCCGACATCCCCGGCATGTACCGCGCGCAGAGCATGGGCAAGGTGAGGATGACCACGCGGCCGGAGCCGCACACCGGCCTGGGCGTGGCCCAGTACGCGTGGGCGACTTCGCCGCTGCGTCGCGCCACCGACTTCATCAACCAGCGCCAGCTGATGTCGATGATCCGCGGCGAGAAGCCGCAGTTCGAGCAGGGCGACGCGATGTTGTTCGCCATCCTGCGCGATTTCGACACCACTTACTCCGCCTACCTGGGCTTCCAGGACCGGATGGAGCATTTCTGGTGCCTGCGCTGGTTCAGCCAGGAAGGCGTGTCCGATCCCACCGCCGCCTTCATCAAGGAGGACCTGGTGCGCATCGACGGCCTGCCGATGCGGGTGCGCATCCCGGGCCTGCCGGAGCTGGCGCGCGGCGACCGCATCCAGCTGGCGGTGATCCGCATCGACGAGCTGATGCAGGAGATCGAGCTGCGCTGCGTCGGGGTGCTCGGCCATGTCGACGCCGCTGAGGACGAGGCGTCCGAAGCGGAGGCGAGCGAGGCGGATGGCCAGGCCGGTTGAGTCCGCAGTGCGAGAAACGCGAAAAGGCGGCTTAGGCCGCCTTTTTTGCGTCTGCTCAGATGATTCTTGGAAGCTTGTTCAAAGTCTCGCGAGCAAGGGCGAGACAAGGCGAAAACCGCTGAGAAAGCGGAATGTACAAGCGGTACATGAGCATTTCGAAGCGGTACTCACCGTGTCGCGTCTCACGAAGCGCAGCAGATCGTAAACAGGTTCTTAGAACATCTCGTCCAGCGCGGTGCAGGCCTCGCGCAACTCCGGCAGCGCCTCCGCCAGCCCCTCGCGCGGCAGGCCGGCGCGCTCCATCACGCTGACCGGCAAGGTCGCCAGCATGTCTTCCTCGCTCATGTCGTGGTTGAAGCCGGAGGTCATGAAGGAGGCCAGGCCGATCAGCAGCGCGAACGGCGACACTTCCTCGTTCAGCAGATCGTGCTGGTTGAAGATGGCTTCCTGGATCTCGTCCGGGAAATTCCAGCGCCGCGCCAGCTCGGCCCCCACCTCGGTCAGGTCCATGCCCAGCAGCATGCGTTCGGTGGCCACCCGGTCGGCGCCGCCGGCGACGATGCGGTCTATCTGTAGCGCCTGTTCCGGCACCGCCACGTAGAGCACCAGTTCGCCGATATTGGACAGCAGGCCGCAGGTATAGCCCAGCTGCGGGTCCAGCTTGGCCAGCCTGGCCAGCCGCTTGGCGGCGTTGGCCATCGCGAAGCTGCGCTGCCAGAACGCCTTCATGTCGAAGCCCTGGATGCCCAGCGTGGCGCCGGTGACGCCGGAGGCGATCACCAGCACCCTGAGATTGTCGAAGCCGAGCAGGATGATGGCGTCCTCCAGCGAACCCACGCGCCGGCTGCCGCCGAAGCGCGCGGTATTGGCCAGCCGCAGCACGCGCGCGGTCAGCACCTGATCATGTCCCACCTTGTCGGTAATTTCATCGATGTTGACGTCGGTGCGGTGAAAACTGGCCACCAGCTCCTGGACCACCTTGGGCACCATGGGCAGCTTGCCCGACGCTTTTTCAAATATTTCCGCCACTTGCATAGGGGTCTCCAATAGGTGAACCGTCGTCGGCGCGGGCGTGGGCCGGCGGCGATGAAGTCCTGCTTCTTGAGCTTAGGCAATTGGCGGGGGAAAGGAAGGACAAAACCGGACAGGGGCGAGGGTGGCGGGCGCGGCTCCAAAAAAAACAGGGCCCGCAGGCCCTGGTAAAGAAGCAACGTCGTTTAATTCCGGTGCAACAGGCTGGCTTCCCGCGCCAGCTGGGTGATGCGGTCCCAGTCGCGATTGGCGATGGCGTCGTCCGGGGTCAGCCAGCTGCCGCCCACGGCCAGCACATTGGGCAGCGCCAGGTATTCCGGCGCTTTCTTGATGTCGATGCCGCCGGTGGGGCAGAAGCGCAGGTCGGAGAACGGGCTGGCCAGCGATTTGAGCAGTTTGACGCCGCCCACGGCCTCGGCCGGGAACAGCTTCTGGATGGTGAAGCCTTCGTCCTGGGCGCGCATCGCCTCGGACGGGGTGGCCACGCCGGGAATCAGGGTCAGGTTGGCGGCGCGGGCGGCGGCGCCCAGTTCCGGGGTGAAGCCGGGGCTGACGCCGAACTGCGCGCCGGCGTCGATGGCGGCTTCCACGTGGGCGCGGGTGCGCAGCGTGCCGGCGCCCACGATGGCGCCCGGCACTTCGTCGCGCATGCGGCGCATCGCCGCCAGCGCGGCCTTGGTGCGCAGCGTCACTTCCAGCACGCGCACGCCGCCGGCCACCAGCGCCTGGGCCAGTTCCACGGCCACGGCCGCGTCGTTGACGATGATCACCGGAACAACCGGGCCTTGGCGCAGCAGGGTCAATGCGTCCATATTCATTTTCTCCAAGAAGCGGGGTGGAAGTCGGGATGGCGGAAGCTGCTGGCGCCGGCTTCGGCGTGGTCGGCCACCGAGCGGAACACCGCGAACAAGTCCCGGCCCATGCCAAAATCATTGTGCGTCAGGTCGGCCTGCGCCTGTTCGCGCGCGGCCCATTCTGCCTCGTCCACCAGCACGGTCAGTTCGCCGCTATTGGCGTCCAGCCGCACCGGGTCGCCGTCGCGCACCTTGCCGATAGGCCCGCCGGACAGGGCTTCCGGCGATACGTGGATGGCGGCCGGCACCTTGCCGGAAGCGCCGGACATGCGGCCGTCGGTGACCAGGGCCACCTTGAAGCCGCGCTCCTGCAAAATGCTCAGCGCCGGGGTCAGCTTGTGCAGTTCCGGCATGCCGTTGGCGCGCGGGCCCTGGAAGCGGATCACCGCGATGAAGTCTTTTTCCAGCTCGCCGCGCTTGAACGCCGCCAGCATGTCGTTCTGGTCGTGGAAGATCACCGCCGGCGCTTCCACCACCCTGTGCTCCGGCTTGACCGCGGACACCTTGATCACCGCGCGGCCCAGCTTGCCGGACAGCAGCTTGAGGCCGCCGTCGGCGGAGAACGGGTCGGCGGCGGTGCGCAGCACGCTGTCGTCGCCGCTGTCGGCCGGCGCGTCCCGCCATTTGAGTTCGCCCTGGTCCAGCCACGGCTCCTGCGCGTAGCGCGACAGGCCGCGGCCCACCACGGTGCCCACGTCTTCGTGCAGCAGGCCGGCGGACAGCAGTTCGCGGATCACGAAGCCCATGCCGCCTGCGGCGTGGAAGTGGTTCACGTCGGCCTTGCCGTTGGGGTAGGCGCGCACCAAGAGCGGCACCACGGCGGAGAGTTCGTCGAAATCGTCCCAGTTCACGTCTATGCCGGCGGCGCGGGCGATGGCGACGATGTGCATGGTGTGGTTGGTGGAGCCGCCGGTGGCCAAAAGGCCGACGATGGCGTTGACGATGGACTTCTCGTCTATCATCTCGCCCACCGGGGTGAAGGCCTTGCCCTGGGCGGCGATCTTGGCCGCCTGTCCGGCGGCGGCGCGGGTCAGCGCCTCGCGCAGCGGGGTGCCTGGGTTGACGAAGGCGGCGCCGGGCAGGTGCAGGCCCATGATCTCCATCAGCATCTGATTGGAGTTGGCGGTGCCGTAGAAAGTACAGGTGCCGGGGCCGTGGTAGGACTGGCACTCGGATTCCAGCAGCGCGTCGCGACCCACCTTGCCCTCGGCGTACAGCTGGCGCACCTTGGCTTTTTCATCGTTGGCGATGCCGGTGGTCATCGGACCGGCGGGAACGAACACCGCCGGCAGGTGGCCGAAGGAAAGCGCGCCTATCAGCAGGCCCGGCACGATCTTGTCGCACACGCCCAGGTAGAGCGCGGCGTCGAACATCTGGTGGGACAGCGCCACTGCGGTGCTCATCGCGATGATGTCGCGCGAGAACAGGGACAGCTCCATGCCCGGCTGGCCCTGGGTCACGCCGTCGCACATCGCCGGCACGCCGCCGGCGAACTGGGCGGTGGCGCCGGCCGCCAGCGCCGCCTCCTTCAGCAGCGCCGGATAGGTTTCCAGCGGCTGGTGGGCGGACAGCATGTCGTTGTAGGAAGAGACGATGGCCAGATTGGGGCGGTGCTCTTCCTTTAGATGTATCTTGATGCCGTCGGGCATGGCGGCGAAGGCGTGTGCCAGGTTGGTACACGACAATTGCGAGCGCTCCACCCTTCCCTGATGGGCTGCGGCGCGCAAGCGGTCCAG
This sequence comes from Chromobacterium alkanivorans, assembly GCF_016937655.1. Taxonomy (GTDB): domain Bacteria; phylum Pseudomonadota; class Gammaproteobacteria; order Burkholderiales; family Chromobacteriaceae; genus Chromobacterium; species Chromobacterium alkanivorans. The sequence continues at coordinate 39,523 of NZ_JAFHKL010000013.1, forward strand.
GTAGGCGGCGCGCGTTGCCCGGCTCCGGTTGACGATGCGCTCGGTAACGGCGGACAGGGTGGAATGCAAGGCCATGATGACGTTCCGTGTTGAAGTGGGTTGATAGTAGTTTTACTACACTCAAATTGCAAGACGCGCTCCAGCGCCGTTCCGCCATGATACGCCCGGCGGCGCGAGGCAACACCCGCCGTTGCAGCGATTGAGGGAATTGTTTGCTTTGGGGCAAAAGGTGTTGCAAAAGCGGCCTGCGTCAGCGCGATGACATGGACAAGGCAAAAGCTGGTGGTAATATAACTACATCTACAAACGTCTCGAGATGGAAGATCAGGATGGATACCCGTACTACGCCAACCCCGGCCTTCGATATGGTGTTGTTCGGCGGCGCCGGCGATCTGGTGATGCGCAAGCTGCTGCCCTCCCTGTATCAGGCGCACGCCGCCGGCCTGCTCAATCAGCAGGGCCGCATCCTGGCGCTGGGCCGCAAGGAACTGAGCCGCGACGACTACCTGGCCTTTGTCGAGAAGAACTCGCGTCAGCACGTCAAAGCCCATTTCGACGCCGCCGCCTGGGACAGCTTCTGTGCGCGGATTGAATACCTGAAAGTGGACGCTTCCCAGCCGCGGGATTTCCCGGCGCTGGCGGACAAGCTCAAGGGCGACGACGACCGCGTGGTGGTCTGTTACCTGGCCACCGCGCCCAATCTGTTCGCCGGCATCTGCGAGAACCTGGCGGCGGTGGGCCTCAACAGCGGCAATGTGCGCGTGGTGCTGGAAAAACCGCTGGGCACCGACCTGGACTCCTCCAACGAGATCAACGACGACGTGGCGCGCTTCTTCAAGGAAGAGCAGCTGTACCGGATCGACCACTACCTGGGCAAGGAATCGGTGCAGAACCTGATGGCGATCCGCTTCGCCAACGCGCTGTTCGAGCCGCTGTGGCGGCGCGAATGGATACACGACGTGCAGATCACCATCTCCGAAGACCTGGGCGTGGGCAGCCGCGGCGATTTCTACGACGGCACCGGCGCGCTGCGCGACATGGTGCAGAACCACTTGTTGCAACTGCTGTGCATCGTGGCGATGGAGCCGCCGGCCAATATGGAAGCCGACGCGGTGCGCGACGAGAAGCTCAAGGTGCTGAAGGCGCTGCGTCCGTTCAGCGAGCAGGACGTGGCGGCCAAGACCGTGCGCGGCCAGTACAAGGCCGGCGCCGTGAACGGCCAGCCTGTGGTCGGCTATCTGAACGAGCAGGGCATCCCCGCCGACAGCCAGACCGAAACCTTCGTCGCGCTCAAGGCCGAGATCGACAACTGGCGCTGGGCCGGCGTGCCCTTCTTCCTGCGCACCGGCAAACGGATGCAGGAGCGGCTGGCAGAGATCGTCATCAACTTCCGCGACGTGCCGCACCAGCTGTTCAACGGCCCGATGAGCGGCAGCCACACCGCCAACCGCTTGGTGATCCGCCTGCAGCCGGAGGAAAGCATCCGTCTGTACTTCCTGGCCAAGGAGCCGGGCGACACCATGCGTCTGCAGCCGGCCTACCTCGACCTGGACTTCTACAAAGCCTTCAAGGTGCGCCGCGCCGACGCCTACGAGCGCCTGCTGCTGGACGTGATCCGCGGTAAGCTGGCGCTGTTCATGCGCCGCGACGAATTGATCGAGGCCTGGCGCTGGGTGGAGCCCATCATGGACACCTGGAGCCGCAGCAGCAATCTGCCGCCCAAGCAGTACACCGCCGGCACCTGGGGTCCGGCGGCGTCGAGCGCTTTGTTATCGCGCGATGGGATAGGTTGGCACGAGGAATGCTGATCCATCTGCTGCGCACCTCAATCTCGAATGCTGCGGTGCTCGCCGTACTACTGTACGGCTGCGCTTCTCGCTTCGATCTCGCGGCGCTCGCGACGATGGCTGCCCCATGCTGACCGTTTGTTGCGCGTCTCGATCTCGGGGCTGCGATGCTTGACCTTAACTTTTTACCCGCGGAGCGCCGCTGATGAACTGCGTAGAATTTTCCGATAGCGAGCAACAGTCCACTGCGCTGGCCAATAGCGTGGCCGCCAGGCTGGGCGCCGCCATCGCTAGCCAGGGCGCCGCCGTGCTGGCGGTGTCCGGAGGCAAATCGCCGATTCCCTTCTTCCAGATGCTCAGCACCATGGCGATAGACTGGTCCAAAGTGACCGTCACCCTGGTGGATGAGCGCTTTGTGCCGGACAGCCATCCGGACAGCAACGCCGCGCTGGTGCGCGCCCACCTGCTGCGCGACCGCGCCGCGGAGGCGCGCTTCCTGCCCCTGGTCGGCGACGCCGCGGACATCGACGCCGACGTGGCGCGCGCCAACGCCGCTTTCGTTCCGCCCACCGTCGCCATCCTGGGCATGGGCGAGGACGGCCACACCGCCTCGCTGTTCCCCGGCGCCGACGAGCTGGCGGCCGGCCTGGACCCGGCGTCCGCCGCCGCCTTCCTGGCGGTGACGCCCAAGACCGCGCCGCACCGCCGGGTGTCGATGAGCTACGCCGCTCTGCTGCGCGCCGGTTGTTTGATCCTGTCCATCCAGGGCGACAGCAAGCGCCAGGTGCTGGACGCCGCCGCCCAGGGCGTCAGCGACGCGCTGCCGATCAGCCATTTCCTGGCCCAGGACAAGGTGGAGCTGGATGTCTACTGGTCTGCCTAAGCAATGGCCGCGGCTGCTGGCCGACATCGGCGGCAGCAACGCCCGCTTCGCGCTGGAGACCGCGCCCGGCGTGATCGAGGACATCGAGGTGCTGCCCTGCGCCGGCCATCCCACGTTGCTGGACGCGGTGCGCGCCTATCTGGACCTGGCTGGCGCGCGCGCGATCGCCCACGCCGCCTTCGGCATCGCCAACCCGGTGCTGGGCGACTGGGTGCAGATGACCAATCACCATTGGGCGTTTTCCATCGAGGCCACGCGCCAGGCGCTGGGCCTGAGCACGCTGCTGGTGATCAATGATTTCACCGCGCTGGCGCTGGCCCTGCCGCATCTGCCGGCCGGCGAGCTGCTGCGCATCGGCGGCGGCGAGGCGGAGGCCGGCGCGCCGCTGGCGCTGATCGGCCCCGGCACCGGTCTGGGCGTTTCGGCGCTGATTCCCTATCCGGGCGGTTACGCGCCCTTGTCCGGCGAGGGCGGCCACGTCGGTTTCGCCCCGTTCGACGAGCGCGAAGCCGACGTCTGGCGCCACGCGATGCGGCGCTTCGGCCACGTGTCCGCCGAACGCCTGCTGTCCGGATCCGGCATCCCATTGATTTATCAGGCCTTGTGCGAGCGCGCCGGCGAAACGGCCGCGGCGCTGGACCCGGCCGAGGTCACCGCGCGCGGTCTGTCCGGCGCCTGTCCGCGCTGTCGCGAAACCCTGGAAGTGTTCTGCGGCATGCTGGGCGGCGCGGCGGCGAATCTGGCCCTGAATCTCGGCGCCCGTGGCGGCGTGTATCTAGGTGGTGGTATCGTGCCGCGTCTACGCGGTTTTTTTGAACAATCACCATTCCGCCGCCGCTTCGAGGATAAGGGACGGATGTCCGGCTATCTGGCCGCGATTCCGGTCTATCTGATCGTCAGCTCCTACCCGGCCCTGCCGGGCGTGGCCGCCCATCTGGCGGCCGAACTGGCGAACGCCCGCGCCCGACCCCGGGCGCATCCTGACGACGGCGCGGCAGGAGAGTAAATACATGCTTGAACGTATCAGGAGCCAATTGGAGATCCTGTCCTCGGCCGAGCGCAAAGTGGCCGAGCTGGTGCTGGAACAGCCTTACACCGTGATCCAGGCGGCGGTGGCCGACATCGCCAAGAACGCCGGCGTCAGCCAGCCCACCGTGATCCGCTTTTGCCGCACCGTGGGCTGTTCCGGCCTGCCGGACTTCAAACTGAAGCTGGCCGGCAGCCTGGTCACCGGCGTGCCCTATGTGCACTCCAGCGTGCGCCCGGAAGACCCCACCTCGGAAATCGTCGCCAAGGTGTTCGACAACACCGTGTCCGCGCTGCTCAAGTGCCGCAACGACGTCAATCCGCAGTCGATAGAATCCGCGGTGCGCTTGCTGACCGACGCGCGCCGCATCGAGTTCTACGGCCTGGGCAACTCCGGCATCATCGCCGCCGACGCCCAGCATAAATTCTTCCGCTTCGGCATTCCCACCGTCGCCTATTCCGACACCCACATCCAGATGATGGCGGCGTCGGTGCTGGGCCCGGGCGACGTGCTGGTGGCGATTTCCAGCTCCGGCCGCACGCTGGAACTGCTGGAGGCGGTGGACGTGGCCCTGTCCGCCGGCGCCAGCGTGGTGGCGCTGACCACCAGCGGCTCGCCGCTGGCGCGCCGCTCCACCGTGGCCTTGATCGCCGACACGCTCGAAGACAATGAAACCTACAGCCCGATGATTTCGCGCATCGTGCACCTGGTGCAGATCGACATCCTGGCGGTGAGCGTGGCGCTCAAGCGCGGGCCGGGCCTGATCAGCCAGCTGGAAAAAACCAAGCACAGCCTGAAGAACCGCAGGCTGGACAACAAAACCGAAGAGGATTGACCATCATGAGCGGACTGACCGAACTGCCGGCCTGGCAAGCACTATGGGACCATTTTGCCGAGGCCAAGCACCAGCACATGCGCGATTTGTTCGCCTCCGATCCGGAGCGGGCGGAGCGCTATGCGCTGGAGGTGGGCGGCCTGTTCCTCGACTACTCCAAGAACCGCATCACCGACGACACCCTGAAGGGCCTGATGCAGCTGGCGCGCGAAGCCGGACTGCCGGCCAAGATCAAGGCCATGTTCAAGGGCGAGAAGCTCAACAGCACCGAAAACCGCGCGGTGCTGCACGTGGCGCTGCGCAACCGCACCAACTCGCCCATCCACGTGGACGGCGAGGACGTGATGCCCAAGGTCAACTCGGTGCTGGAGCGCATGGGCAAGTTCGCCCATGCGGTGCGCTCAGGCGAATGGCTGGGCTACACCAACCAGCCGATCACCGACATCGTCAACATCGGCATCGGCGGCTCGGACCTGGGCCCGCTGATGGTCTGTAGCGCGCTCAAGCCTTTCGGCCACCCGCGGCTGAACATGCACTTCGTTTCCAATGTGGACGGCGCCCAGCTCAAGGAAACGCTGAAGAAGGTCCATTCCGAGACCACGTTGTTCGTGGTGGAGTCCAAGACCTTCACCACTCAGGAGACGCTGACCAATGCGTTGACCGCGCGCGACTGGTTCCTGCAGCGCTCGCGCGATGAAAGCGCGGTGGCCAAGCACTTCGTCGCGGTGTCCACCAACCAGAAGGCGGTGGCGGATTTCGGCATCGATCCGTCGAACATGTTCGAATTCTGGGACTGGGTGGGCGGCCGCTACAGCCTGTGGTCGGCCATCGGCCTGCCCATCATGCTCTACCTGGGCGAGGAGAACTTCACCGAGCTCCTCAACGGCGCCCACATCATGGACCAGCATTTCAAGAACGCGCCGTTCGAACAGAACATGCCGGTGCTGCTGGCCATGATAGGCATCTGGTACATCAATTACTACGGCGGCGGCAGCCATGTGGTCGCGCCTTACGATCAATACCTGCACCGCCTGCCGGCCTTCATCCAGCAACTGGACATGGAGTCCAACGGCAAGCAGGTGATGCTGAACGGTCAGCCGGTGGACTTCGAAACCGCGCCCATCATCTGGGGCGAGACCGGCATCAACGGCCAGCACGCCTTCTTCCAGCTCCTGCACCAGGGCACCCACATCTCGCCTATCGACCTGATCGCCTCGGTGCAGAACTGCTCCAGCCTGCCGGGCCACCATGAAATCCTGCTGGCCAATGTGTTCGCCCAGGCCGAGGCCTTCATGCGCGGCAAGACCGCGGACGAGGTGCGCGCCGAGCTTAAGGAGCAGGGCCTCAAGGGCGAGGCGCTGGAGGCGCTGGTGCCGCACAAGGTGTTCGGCGGCAACCGTCCCACCAACACCTTGCTGATGAGCCGCCTGAACCCGCGCAATCTGGGTTCGCTGGTCGCGCTGTACGAGCACAAGATCTTCGTCCAGGGCGTGATCTGGCACATCAACAGCTTCGACCAATGGGGCGTGGAACTGGGCAAGCAATTGGCCAAGACCATACACGCGGAGCTGACCGGCAAGCTCAAGCACGCCGAGCACGACAGCTCCACCCGCCGCTTGATCGAGCTGTACCGCCAGGTCAACGCCGACGACTGCAAGTGCTGAGCCGGACGCCGGACCAATAAAAACGCGAGGCCGAGGCCTCGCGTTTTTATTGGGGTCACACCGCCGCTTATTTCTTGACGACTTCCTGCTCCACCACCATGTCCAGCACCCAGCGGATGGACGAAGCGTCGGCCGGCGGGTTCTCCACCTTGAACTCTTTCAGGCGCAGGCGGTAGGCGATGCCCGGCTCCGGCTTGAAGCCCTCGATCTCGCCGTAGTGCAGCTGCCACGGCTGGTCCTTGCTTTCGCGGATCTGCAGGCATTGCATCGGCGCCACGCCGGTGCAGGGCTTGCGCTCGGCGGCCACGTAGACGAAGCGGGTGACGCCGCCTTCCAGCGAAGGCTGGCGCTCAAAGCTCAGCGTCTTGTCGCCGGCCTGCAGCGTCAGCTTGTCGCCGTTCAGCTTGACCGCGGGCTTGGCGCCCAGGAAGGCGGCCAGCGCGCGGTCGCGCTCCATCGCCTCCGGCGGACACATCATCAGGGTGCTGGCCAGCTGCTTGCTGACCAGTTTGCCGCCTTCCAGCGACACCGGGCCGAACATGCCGTTGCAGCCGGCGCGGGCGGACACGCCGCCGTCCTTGAAGCTGAGGGTGATCGGGTGTTCGGCGGCGTCCTGTTTCCATTGGCCGGCCAGCGCGTCCAGTTTGATCTCCGCTTGGGCGTCCATTTTGGCTCCGGTTTGCGGGGTGGCGCAGGCGCTCAGGGCGGCGGCGGTCAGAGCGGCGAGCAAAAGCGATTTTTTCATTATCGTATTCCGTGGTTAAGGTCAGGGGCGGACTGCGCTTGGAGCGTCTGCCGTCCTCGAGAGTTCAGCGCAGCTTGCTGACTTCTTCGCTGTAGACGATGCGTTCCAGCGTCCAGCGCGCGCCGGCGTCGGCCTGCGCCGCCGGTTTCAGCTTGATGTAGTAGCTGACGCCGGGCTTGGGGTGAAAGCCGGCGATTTCGCCTTGCAGCGGCCGCCAGCTTTGCTCGGCGCGCTCGCGCACCTGCAGGCAGTCGCGCGCGGCTTCGCCGTTGTGGCAGGCCTGGCGCTCGGGCGCCACGTACAGGTATTGCAGCTTGGCCGGCTGCGCCGCCGGGTCGGCGTTGGGGGTCAAGCGCACGAAGCGGTATTCGGCGCGCTCCGACTTCAGCACCAGGTTCTGCGCCCGGCCGTCCGGCAGCACGCGGAAGGGGCTGGAGAGGAAGGCGACGAAGTGCTGTTCCATCTCCATCAGCGGCGCTTGGCAGGCCATGCGGGTGGTGGCCACCTGCGGCTTGCCTTGGGCGTCCACGGTGCGGACGAAGCGGTTGCAGCCGGCGAAGCCGGTGATCTTGCCTGGCTGGAAGGCCACGGTGGGCGGCTGGCCCGCGGGCGCCGGCGCCACCATCCGCCATTCGGTTCCCTGCAGATTGGGCATGGCCAGCGCCGGCAGCGGCAAGGCCAGCGCGCCCAGCCACAGCGCCGTTAGGCGCCGGGCGGAGAAGCCAGTGTTTTGCATTGCCATACTCCATGTATAAACAAAAACTAATATTTGTTTACAATACACCGGGCAGCCGTCGCTTGTGAAGCGCGGCGCGGCGAAAAAGCGGACGGCGAAATAGACGGAAACAAAAAACCGCCCAAGCTTAAAACATTGGGCGGTTTTGAAATGCGGTGGGCATGTCCGGCGTTTTACAGTTGCTCCACTCCCCTGAGCAGTTCCTCCACCACCTTCTTGGCGTCGCCGAACACCATCATGGTCTTGTCCATGTAGAACAGCTCGTTGTCCAGGCCGGCGTAGCCGGCGTTCATCGAGCGCTTGACCACGATCACGCTGCGCGATTTGTGGGCGTCCAGGATGGGCATGCCGTAGATCGGGCTGGTCTTGTCCTTCTGCGCGGCCGGATTGACCACGTCGTTGGCGCCTATCACCAGCACCACGTCGGTGTTGGAGAAGTCGGAGTTGATCTCCTCCATTTCCAGCACATGCTCGTAGGGCACCTCGGCCTCGGCCAGCAGCACGTTCATATGGCCCGGCATCCGTCCCGCCACCGGGTGGATGGCGTAGCGCACGTTGACGCCTTTCTGGTGGAGGATTTCTGCGAACTCCTGCAGGGCGTGCTGGGCGCGCGACACCGCCAGGCCGTAGCCGGGGACGATGATCACGCTGTCGGCGTTGGCCATCAGGAAGGCGGCGTCCTCGGCGGAGCCGGACTTGTGGTTCTTGGGCCCGCCGTCGCCGGCGCCGCCGCCGGCGGCCGCTTCGGCGCCGAAGCCGCCCAGCAGCACCGCGACGATGGAGCGGTTCATCGCCTTGCACATGATGTAGGACAGAATCGCGCCGGAAGCGCCGACGCAGGCGCCGGCGATGATCAGCACCGGGTTGTTCAGCGTGAAGCCGATGCCGGCGGCCGCCCAGCCGGAGTAGGAGTTCAGCATGGACACCACCACCGGCATGTCGGCGCCGCCGATCGGGATGATCAGCGTCACCCCCAGCGCCAGCGCGATGGCCAGCATGGTCAGGAAGGCGGCCTGGCTGTCGCTGAGGAAGTAGACCACGCCGAAGCCGACCATGGCGACGGCCAGCAGCAGATTAAGCAGATGCTGGCCCTTGAAGTTCACGGCCTTGGAGCCGAACTTGCCGGACAGCTTGCCGTAGGCGATCACCGAGGCGGTGAAGGTGATCGCGCCGATGAAGGCGCCGATGAACAGCTCCACCTTTTGCACCTGGGTGTGTTCCACGCCGCTGTGGAAGATGGCCGCCACCGCGATTAGCACCGCGGATAGACCCACCAGCGAGTGCATCGCCGCCACCAGTTCCGGCATGCCGGTCATCTGCACGGTCTTGGCCTTCCACGCGCCGATGGCGCCGCCGGCGACGATGGCGGACGCGATCAGCGCCAGCACCGGCTTGTCCATGATCAGCAGCGTGGTGGCCACCGCGATGAGCATGCCTATCATGCCGTAGAGGTTGCCGCGCAGCGCGGAGGCCGGGCTGGACAAGCCCTTGAGCGCCAGAATGAACAGCACCGCGGCCACGAGATAAAGAATTGCGGACAGGTTTTCCATCTTGGTCCCTTATTTCTTCTTTTTCTTGAACATGTCCAGCATCCTCTGGGTGACCAGGAAGCCACCGAAGATATTGATGCTGGCGAGGAAGATGCCGATGGTGCCCAACACCGAGGTGAGGGTGATTTCGGAACCGTTGATGTCCACCACCTGCAGCATGGCGCCGACGATGATGATGCCGGAAATGGCGTTGGTCACCGCCATCAGCGGGGTGTGCAGCGCCGGGGTGACGTTCCAGACCACGTGGTAGCCGACGAAGACGGCCAGCACGAAGACGGTGAGGCTGGTGATGAAGGGATCTACCATCTTGTTCTCCTTAATCGGCGGCGGGGAAACGAACCTGGCCGGCGTGGGTGACCAGCGTGGCGGACAGCAGTTCGTCTTCCAGGTTGAGGTTCAGGCCTTCCGGGGTCAGCAGCAGGCCGAGGAAGGTCAGCAGATTTCTGGCGTACAGGCTGGAGGCGTCCGCCGCCAGCAGGCCGGGCAGATTGGTCTGGCCCACCACGGTGACGCCGTTGTCCAGGCGCACGGTCTCGCCGGGGCGGGTGTGCGCGCAGTTGCCGCCGGTTTCCGCCGCCAGGTCCACGATCACCGAGCCCGGCTTCATTTCCGCCACCACCTCGGCCGACAGCAGCTTGGGCGCCGGCTTGCCGGGGATCAGCGCGGTGGTGATCACGATGTCCGCCGCCTTGGCGTGCTTGGCCACCAGCTCGCCCTGACGCTGGCGGTAGCTCTCGGACATTTCCTTGGCGTAAACGCCGCTATTGGCCATTTTCTCTTCCTCGCTCATCGGCACCTCGATGAACTTGGCGCCCAGCGACTCCACCTGCTCCTTGGTGGCCGGCCGCACGTCGAAGGCCTCCACCACCGCGCCCAGGCGCTTGCCGGTGGCGATGGCCTGCAGGCCGGCCACGCCCACGCCCAGAATCAGCAGCCGCGCCGGCTTCACCGTGCCGGCGGCGGTCATCAGCATGGGCATGAAGCGCGGGTAGTGCTGGGTGGCCAGCAGCACCGCGCGGTAGCCGGCGATGTTGTTCTGGCTGGAGAGCACGTCCATGCTCTGCGCGCGGGTGCTGCGCGGCAGCAGTTCCAGCGCGAAAGCGGATACGCGCTTGGCGGCCAGCGCCGGCAGGCTGTGGTTGTGGTAGGGGTTGAGCTGGCCTATCAGCGTGGCGCCGTCCTTCAGCGCGGCGATGCCGTCCTCGTCCAGCGGGCGCACCGTCAGCACGATGTCGGCCTGGGCCAGCGCCGCGGAGCGGTCCGCCGCGATGGAGGCTCCGGCTTCCTGATACGCCGCGTCCGGCTGCGCGGCCGCGAGGCCGGCGCCGCTTTCCACCGTGACGGCGTGGCCGCCGGCGACGAGCTTCTTCACCGTGTCCGGCGTAGCGGCCACGCGGTGTTCACCGGCCAGCCTCTCGGCTGGGATAGCGATATGCATGGTCTTCCTTTCCTGCGATTAGATAACAAAGATTCCAGATAGCGAACGCCCGTGCGTGGCTGAATCGAACGAGCGTTTGAATTCAATTAAAGGCATGCGGGATTTTCCCGCGCAACACTTATATTGCCGACCGTATACCGTCGGACAATTTCGACGGTGAAAGGGCCGGATGCTAGCAAAACCCTACAGCAGCGATGTGACGTGAATCAGACAGAGGCCAGTCAACGGCTGTTGGAGCGGAATTGCGGAAGAAAGACGGCGAAGCGGCCGTGGGCGGGCAGGCGGAACAAGGCGCGGAGGCGGATGAGGCCGGTCGACGCGCATATGCTGCCGGCAAGGCTTATGCACGACACTAGCGTTGACGGCGCGGCTTGTAAAGCTGCGCCATGCGCCAGTTGCCAGTCCGGGAGCGCGGCCGCGCCGGGCGGCTTGGGCTGTTGCGCGCGCGCGACGGCGGCTAGGAGAGGGGCTTCTGGGATTCGGCCAGCAGGCGCGCCACGGTGCCGTCCTGCAGCATGGAGCGCATCGCCAGCGCGATGCGGCGTTTGTGCGGGGAGCGCGGGGACAGGCCGATGCGGCGCGGCTCCGGCGAATACAGCAGCAGCGGCGCGCGCCTCACGTAGCGGCGGAATTCGGCGTCGGCGGCCAGCTCGGCGGTTTGGCGCTCGTCGGCGATCAGGGCGTCGATGCGGCCGGCCTTGAGCTTGCGGAAGTTGGAGTCCAGCGACGGGGCCGGCTCGCGCCGCAGGCGCAGGTCGCCGTCGAACTCGTCCTGATAACGCACGCCCTCCACCACGCCGATCAGAAAGGGATAGAGCTGGCGGTAGCTGCGCAGCGGCCGCGGGTCGTCGGCGCGCTGATACAGCGCCAGCCGGCTGCCGCTGGCGAAGGCGGGTTCGATGAAGTCGATGAATTCGCGGCGGGCGGCGGTGTTCTTCACGCCTATCACCACGTCGGCCTTGCCCTGGCGCATGTATTGCAGACAGCGCGCCAGCGGGCAGGGCAGGAAGACCAGCCGCAGCTTGGCGCGCCTGGCCATCTCGCGCATCAGCTCGGTGTACGGGCCTTGCGGCGCGCCGCGCGCGTCCATGGTTTTCCAGGGCGGGAACAGATTGTAGGCGAAGACCAGCGGCGGCTCCGCCGCCGCGCGCTGCATGCCGGCCATCAGGCAGACCAGAGCCAAAAGGGACTTGAGTTTCACAATGATGAACAGGTGCGAACGGGCGTCGGCGGCCCCGCGCTGCCGACTGCGGCCAGTGGGTCATTATCGGATGGCCGGGCGCGGCGCGGGCGGAAAAATTCACCGTTCCGAAAAAAACCATGGAAACAATATGGTATTGGAAATGTCCGCATCGGCAACCTGTCCCATTGGCTGGCGCGGCGCGGATCGGCGTGGATGGCCGCGCGTCGGCTTGCCGTTTGCAGTGAATGAACGGTAGGCTGTTGATTGTAAACATATTTAACGAAGGCGCGCCATGGATTTGATCATCGCCGCGGACGAGGGCTGAGCATGCGGGACTTCAGCTTTGTGTTGCTGCCCGAGTTTTCCATGCTGGGTTTGCTGGCGGCCACCGAGCCCTTGCGCGTGGCCAACCGCTTCCGCGACGGCGCCTATCGCTGGCGGCTGTTGAGCGCCGACGGCCGGCCGGTTGTCGCCAGCAACGGCATGTCCGTGGCGGCGCACGGCGCCTGGGACGAGGCGGAGGCGGCCGACGCGGTGCTGGTGGCGGCCGGTTTCCATCCGCTGCGCCACGGCGGCGCCGGCCTGCTGGCCTGGCTGCGCGGCCAGGACGCCGCCGGCCGCGTGCTGGGCGGCATCGACACCGGCTGTTTCCTCCTGGCCGAGGCCGGGCTGTTCCGGCAGCAGCGGCTGACCCTGCACTGGGAGGCGCTGCCGGCGTTCCGCGAGCGTTATCCGCTGCTCAACGCCACCCAGGAGCTTTACGAACTGGGGCCGCGGCGCATCAGTTCCGCCGGCGGCACCGCCTCCATCGACATGATGCTGGCCTTGATGGCGCGCAGCCATGGCCATGAGCTGGCGGTGCAGGTATCGGAACAGTTCGTGCTGGGGCGCATCCGCGCCCAGAGCGATCATCAGCGGCTGGAGCTGGGCGCGCGTTACGGCGTGCACAGCCGCAAGCTGATCCAGGCCCTGAGCCTGATGGAAAACCATATGGACGCGCCGCTGGACAGCGCGGCCTTGGCGGCCGGGGCGGGGGTGACGGCGCGTCAGCTGCAACGTTTGTTCCGCGCGCAGTTGGGCGCGGCGCCCAATGTCTTTTACCTGGGGCTGCGTCTGGAACACGGGCGGCGCTTGCTGTGCCAGAGCGGGCTCAACGTCACCCAGGTCAGTGCGGCTTGCGGCTTCGAGTCCGCCAGTTATTTCGCGCGCGCTTACCGCCGCCGCTTTGGCTGCGCGCCGGGAGCGGAGCGGCGCGAAGGGTGAGCGGCGGCGAGACGCGAAGAGAGCCGCTCAAGTCATCTCGATGCGGCGGCCGCAGTCCTCGGGCCAGGGCAGGCCGGCTTGCTGGCGCGTCAGCGCGTCCAGGCTTTGCCGCACCGGCGCGGAGAACGGCGCGCTCCGGCCCTGGCGGCCGTCCACATTGAGCAGCATCAGTTCACAGCTGGCCGCGGCGTCGGCCTCCTCGTCGCGATGCAGGCTGAGATGGAGCCGCAAGCGCTTGGCGTCGTGGGCCAGCAACTGTCCGTCCACCCGCAAGGCGGTCTGCTGGCGGATTTCGCGCAGATAGCGCAGATGAGCTTCCACCGTGTACAGGGTGTGGCCGCTGCGCTCGCGCGCCGCGGCGTCCATGCCGATGCGCTCCATCAGCGCGTCCACGGCGTGGCTGAACACCAGCAGGTAATAGGCGTCGCGCACATGGCCGTTGTAGTCCAGCCAGTCCGGCCGCGTCGTCGCGCGGTACAGGGCGAGGCGCTTACTCATGAGCTTGCAGGCCATGTTTGCGTTTGGCGGCCGCCACCGCTTCCATGACGCCGATCAGGCAGTCGTCGCGATAACGTTCCAGTTCCGCGATCGAACGTTGGCCAAGCTGGCGCGCGCAACCGTCCACCACCTGGTCGATCAGCGCCTCGCTCAGTTCGGGCGCCGGTAGCCGGGTCCAGGGCAGTTGCAGAGCCGGGCCGAACTGCTTCAGGAAATGGCGCATGCCGGCTTCGCCGCCGGCCAGGGTGTAAGTCTGGAAGGTGCCCATGAAGGCCCAGCGCAGGCCGGCGCCGAAGCGGATGGCGTCGTCGATTTCGCCGGTGGTGGCCACGCCGTCGTTGACCAGATGCAAGGCCTCCCGCCACAGGGCTTCCAACAGCCGGTCGGCGATGAAGCCGGGCACCTCGCGGCGCACGCGCAGCGGCCGCATGCCGAGTGCCGCGTAAATGCGCTGGGCGGCGTCCAGCGCCTGCGGCGCGGTATCGCGTCCGCCCAGCACCTCGACCAGCGGCAGCAGATAGACCGGGTTGAAGGGGTGGCCCACCACGCAGCGCTGCGGATGGCGGACGTCCTGATAGAACTCCGAGGGCAGCAGACCCGAGGTGGAGGAGGCGATGATGACCGTTTCCGCGGCGGCCGCGTCGATGCGGTGGTGCAGTTCCCGCTTCAGCGCCAGCGTTTCCGGCGCGCTTTCCTGGATGAAATCGGCGGCGGCGCAATCCTCCAGCCGCGCGACGAAGTTCAGCCGCTCGGGGGACGCGCCGGCGGACAGGCCGCGGCGTTCCAGCGCCGGCCAGGCGCGCTCCACTTGGGCGCGCAGCCGGGTTTCGGCCTGCGGCGCCGGGTCCCAGGCCAGCACGTCGCAGCCGGCCGCCAGCGCGCGGCAGGCCCAGCCGCCGCCGATGACGCCGGCGCCCAGCACGCCGAAGGTGGCGATGTCGGTACGGTAAGCCATCTCAATCTCCTTTTCCGCCGCGCGGCGGCAAGCCCAGCGTGATCCGGCCTTCCGCCGGCGTCAGCACCCGAGCGCCCATCAGCTCCAGCAGCCGCCGCGCCTGGTCCACCAGCGCGCCGTTGCTGGCGTACACGCCTTTGGCCAGGTACAGATTGTCTTCCAGCCCCACCCGGACATGGCCGCCCAGCAGCGCCGCCTGCGCCACCATGGGCATTTGCAGCCGGCCGATGCCGAAAGCCGCCCACTGCGCGCCCGGCGGCAGGCTGTCCACCATGGCCTTCATCGTGGTGGTGTCGGCCGGCGCGCCCCAGGGAATGCCCAGGCACAGCTGGAACAGCGGCGGCGAGTCCAGCAGCCCTTCGCTCAGCAGCTGTTTGGCGAAGCGCAGATGGCCGGTGTCGAAGACTTCCAGTTCCGGCTTGACCCCCAGTTGCTGGATGCGCTGCGCGCCGTCGCGTAGCTGCCCGGGAGTGGCGACGTAGATGAAGTCGCCGTCGCCGAAATTGAGGGTGCCGCAGTCCAGGGTGCAGATTTCCGGGCGCAGCTCCTCCACGTGCAGCAGGCGCTCCAGGCCGCCGACCAGATCGGTGCCCGGCCCCAGCGGCAGTGGTCGCTCGCCGGGGCCGAACTCCACGTCGCCGCCCATGCCGGCGGTCAGGTTGAGAATCATGTCCACGCCGGATGCGCGGATGCGCTCCACCAGCTCGCGGTACAGCGCCGGGTCGCGGCTGCCCTTGCCGGTGAGCGGGTCGCGCACATGGCAGTGCACCACGGTGGCGCCGGCGCGCGCCGCCTCCACCGCGGCGGCGGCGATCTGCCTGGGCGTGACCGGTATCGCTGGATGCTTGCCCACGGTGTCGCCGGCGCCGGTGACCGCGCAACTCAGTACGATGTCCTGGTTCATGCGCCGCTCCCGCTCTGGCCCAGATGGGCCTTGACCGCGGGCAGGCCGGGTTTGCCGTCAAAGGTGGCGACGCCGTCCAGCCAGCGCGCCAGCGGCTGGGGGTTGGCTTGCAGCCATTGGCGCGCGGCGCGCGCGGGCGGGACCCGTTTGAGGATGGCGTTCATCACCTGGTTTTCCATGTCCAGGCTGAAGCGGAGCTGGCCGATCAGCCGCCCGGCGTTGGGGCAGCGTTGCATGAAACCGTTGGCCACCACGGTATAGACCTTGGAGCCTCCGTATTCGGCGCCGAAGACTTTGTCGCCGCCGTCCAGATAGCTCAGCCGCATCAGATAGTTCATCGGATGGGGCTCCCAGGCCAGGAACACCGCCATGCGCTTTTGCCGTATCGCCCGGGACACCGCGGCCAGCATGCCGCTCTCGCTGGATTCCACCAGGGTGAAGCCTTGCAGGCCGAAATCGTTGTTGGCGATCATCCGCTTGATGATGGCGTTGCCCTGGCTGCCGGATTCGATGCCGTAGATCTTGCCGTCCAGCTGTTCGCGAAAGCGCGCGATGTCGGCGAAGGTGCGCAGGCCCTGCTCCGCAACCTGGCTGGGCACCGCCAGCGTGTATTTGGCGCCGATCAGATTGGGTTCCGGCAGCACTTGCAGTGCCTTGGCCTGTAGAAAGGGCGTGATGGCCGGCGTTTGCGACGGCACCCAGTAGCCGAGATACACGTCGATCTGCTGGTTTTTGAGCCCGGTGAAGGCGATGGGCTCCGAGGCGAGCTGGGTGCTGGGCTGGTAGCCCAGACCTTGCAGCACGGCGGTGGCCAGGCCGGTGGTGGCCGCGATATCGGTCCAGCCGATGTCGGCGAAGCGGATCTTGCGACAGCTCTCCGGCTCCGCGGCCCAGGTCTGGGTGGCTAGCGCGCCGCAAAGCAGCGCCAGCCAGGGAATGGCAGGTTTCATGTCCGACTCTCCCGCAAGCGGCCGTCGCCGACGGACAGCGTCGGGCCGCTAGGTTGGAAAGCATGGCCGTGACCATGTTGACGCCGCGGACTCAGAGGGAGCCGGAGCGCAAGGATCAATCTAGGCGCGAGGCGTAGAGAGTTAGCGCACGGGAGCGACCAATGCCGTCACCAGGGCGACCGGGACGCGTTCAAGGTGGCGGCGGCGACTTTGGCGGGCCGGCCTCGACGAAGGACGAGGCCGGCCCGCTTGCGGGAGCCGCGTTTACGGCGTCAGGTACTGGCTGCCGTCATAGGTGCCGATGTAGGTCCAGTTGCTGTTGCTGACCCCGGTGGTGGGAAAGTAGCCGTAGCTGGTGTTCTTCAGCACGAAGTAGTCGCGGCTGGAGCGATAGGGGTTGTCGTAGACGTAGACGTCCCCCACCGCGCCGCTGCGGCTGTCGCTCCAGCTGTTCAAGCGGCTCTTGCGCTGCGAGGTCAGCATCGCCAGGTCGTAGGACTGGGAGGCGGACAGCGGCGCGCCGTTGTAGCTGTCCAGGAACTGCCAGCCGGCGTTGCTGCCGCCTTCGGTCGGAAAGTAGCCGTAGCTCGCGGTTTTCAGCTGGAAGTAGTCGCGGGTGTTGCGGTAGGGGTTGTCGTAGACGTAGACGTCCCCCGGCGTGCCCGTGCGGCTCTCGCTCCATTTTTGCAGCGCGCTCTTGTTGTAGGCGGCCAGAATCATCGCGTCGTAGCTTTGCGCGCCGGGGCGGCGCAGCTGGATGGCGCTGCCCAGCGTCATCTGGGTGACGCCGTCGCTGACCGTGACGCGGATCGGCGCGTACGCGCCTTGCAGCGCCTGCGCGGGCGCGGTCAGCGTCGCCGTTGCGCTGTTGCCGGGCGAACCGCCGAAACCGGGCGGCAGCTGCCACTGGTAGCGCAGCGTCTTGCCGCCGGCGTTGCTGACCCGCGCTTCCACGCTGAAAGTGCGGCCGGCGTCGACGGCGTCCGGCAGCGACACGCGTCCGGCCAGGCCCTGCTGCTCCAGCGGGTAGCGATAGAGAAGGCTTTCGTCGCGGTTCAGCCAGATCGGCTGGGACAAACTGGGAAGGGCCAGGTTGCTCAGGCTCTGCCGGGTGGCCGTGTTGGCCTTCAGGCCCCATTTGTCGAAGAAGGGGGTCAGATTCTGGCCGGAGACGCGGCTGGTTTCGATGATGAAGCGCTGGCGCTTGTCCTCGTCGTTGGCGGGCAGCACGGCGAAGGGCATGCTGCGGTAGCGCTGTCCCAGCCGGCTGTAGAAATCCTTGCCGAAGGCCAGGTCCAACTGCCAGAACATCGCCGCGCGCACGAACAGGTCCGTTTGCGCGTCGAAAGACGGTTGCGCCTGGTTCAGATGCTGGCGCACCAGGTCCCACTTGCGGTCGGTTTCCAGCCGCGAACGCTGGCCCAAGGCCCGCTGCACATAGAGCGAGGTCAGGTTCACCGTCACCTCGGTCTGGTCGTTCCAAGTCATCGCCGGCATCTGGTAGTGATGACCCAGCTCATGCCAGGGGCCCCAACCGTCCTGCTGCAGCAATTTGGAGTTGGCCACCGAGCCGGCGCCGCCGACATTGGTGCCCAGCCAGTAATTGCTGGCCGACATATAGCCGCCGCTGCTGTCCGGCTTGGTGACGAATTGGTACTGGAACGGCGTCGCCGTGTGCGGGTAAGGATTGCCGGCGGCCAGGCCGTATTGTTCCTCGGCCAGGGTGACGATGCGGTCCCACAGCGTCATGGTGGCCACCGGGTCGTCCACCTGCTGGCGCAGGATGGACTGCGGCATGGTCACGATCATGCGCTTGCCCACCAGCTCCGCGTAGGGCTCGGCCGACAGGCGGTTCAGCATGGCGTTCCAGTCCGCGCTGCTGTGCTGACCCAGCACGAAACGCGGTATTTCGCGGCCGCCGCTTTGCAGCGTCGCCACGATCTTGCCGCTGCCGGGCTGGCTGCGCGGCGCGAAATAGATCACGGCGTCGTTCTGCGCGGTGATCTGATTGAGGCCGGGCCGCAGCGGGACCACCTGATTGGACGGCATGGCGCTGTTGGCGTTGGCGATAGGCACCAGCCACAGCTCCGGGGGCAGATTGGGCGGCATGCCCTGATAGGCGATATTGACACTCAGCGCTTCGCCCTTGCGGGCCCAATAGCCGGTGGACTGGGTGGGATGAGTGAGGAAGCCGCGGCGGTGGGCCATCAGCCATTCGCCGGGATCGCCGCGCTGTTCCAGCGTCAGCTGGCGCGGCGCGTCGGCGAAGGCGGACAGAGAGGGCAGGCTGGCGGCCATCGCGGCGCCAAGCCATAGACAGGAACTGAGCTTAAATGCGTGCATATTTCTCTTATTCCATCAGGCCATGCCGGACTGCTGCGGGCGCAGGGCACGGCCTGTCCAGTTGCGGGTTGCGCCCTGGCTCCCACCGGCATGAAGGGCGGGAGCCTACCCACTGGAGTCCGCTTCTTATTCCAAAGTTCTTATTTTATTCAGGTAAATATTTACTTGGGACTAACTGGATTTATTCAGCGCATTGACATTTTTAGTCGAGAATTCGGCTAAAAGCGGCTCATAAAAACCGCTCTCACGGCTGAGGCCAATCGGCGCAACGCGGCATCAGCGCTTGGCTAGCGGCTTAAGAGCCGCTAACAAAACTCAGTTTTACGGCTGAGGCAAGGCGCGCCGACGCAGACAGTACTTGAGTACGGCAAGTCGGCGCAACGCGGCATCAGGGGTTTTGTTAGCGGGTCTAAGCGCTACGCCGCGCTCAACGCACCACCAGCGCCTTCACCCGCCAGGCCAGCTTGGCGTCGATGTCGGCGGTTTGCAGTTCGCGGAAGTCGTTGAGCGGATACATCATCCACTGGCTGAAGCCCATTTCCTCCAGCGGCCGGCCGTTGATGCGCAGCGCCAGGATGGGCTGATAGCGGCTTTGGTCGCCGGGCGGGATCACCACCTTGTACTGGTCTTCTGTGACCACTTC
Source organism: Chromobacterium alkanivorans (assembly GCF_016937655.1). Lineage (GTDB taxonomy): Bacteria > Pseudomonadota > Gammaproteobacteria > Burkholderiales > Chromobacteriaceae > Chromobacterium > Chromobacterium alkanivorans. Next base: position 58,927 of record NZ_JAFHKL010000013.1, read on the forward strand.
CACCGGCCGGCCGGTCGCGCCCACGGCGCGCAGAATGGCGGAGAGCGTGGGGCCGGAGAAGGCCGACTTCGGCGTCCAGGTGGTCTTGGTCTGGATGGTGCGCTGCTGCAGGCGCTCCAGATCGGCCTTGCTGAAGTGGTATTCGCCGGCGCGGGTCTGATTGGACACCTTGATCTGGCCGGTGACCACCAGCGCCGGCGGCGCGCCGGCCAGCGCGGGCGCGGCGCAGAACATGGACAGGATGGCGGCAAAGGGCAGGATGGATCTCATGAGGGCGGGCTCCTGGAAGCGGAATGTCGATGGAGATGACATTTAACCTTGAGAATCCATTGTCATGCTTGTTGCAACGCAATGAAACGAGGTCATCCCGCGCTTGAGGCCTGCGCCGCTCAGCGCAATTTACATGCTGATTGGGAAGGTCGTTGTTTAATCAAACAATGGTTTTGATCGGAATCGTCTCTCCAAATATTAATTAACTTGCCATTTGCATATTATTTTGCGTTGTGGTTTATTTATATAAATATCCGTCGCCAAAATTGGATATTAATATATTTACTCTAGAATAACTGTCCAATAGGGCAGTCAATTCATTCAACAAGCCTGTCTATAATCTCGCCCCTTCTGAGTAGGCCATCGTCATTGGGTGGCCCTGCTTGATCGCCGAAATCAATGCCGCGCCGTCTACGCCTTCGCGTCGTTTTTTCATTGTTGGTTTTAAATAGCCCATGGTTTTTATAGGGCTGACATTCAATTACCTTGATATTTTATGAGTCAAAACTCAATTCAATCCCTGCTGCCTATTTCTCGAGGCCGGGCGCTGGGCTTTTGCCTATTGCTGGCCGCTTTCGAACTGCTGACCTATATCGGCAGCGATATGGTGATGCCGGCCATGTTGCAAGTCGTCGCCGACCTGAACGCCGACGCCCGCCACGTGCCCACCGCGCTCAACGCCTACCTGCTGGGCGGGGTGGCCCTGCAATGGCTGATTGGTCCATTGTCAGACCGTTACGGCCGCAAGCCGCTGCTGGTGGCCGGCGCCGTCGGCTTCGCCCTGGCCTGCCTGGCCGCCGTCGGCAGCCGCGACATCGAGCTGTTCAATCTGCTGCGCTTCATCCAGGGCCTGTCGCTGGGCTTCGTGATGGTGGTCAGCTACCCGGCGCTGCAAGAAGCGTTTCCGGAAAAAGACGCGGTGCGGCTGATGGCCTTGCTGGCCAATATCGCCTTGCTGTCGCCGTTGGTCGGCCCGCTGCTGGGCAGCCTGTTGCTGGGCCTGCTGCCGTGGCGCGGCCTGTTCGCGCTGATCGGCGCGCTGGCGGCGCTGGTGGCCGTCGGCCTGTGGCGCTGGATGCCGGAAACCCTGGGCGTGCAGCGGCGCGACGGCAGCCGGCTGGCGGCGAGCCCGCTGCGCCTGGGACGCAGCGCGCGCCAGTACGCGGCGCTGCTGCGCAACGCCCCCTTCATGCACGGCAGCGTGGCGCTGGGCCTGCTGTCCATTCCGCTGGTGGGCTGGATCGGCCTGTCGCCGCTGCTGCTGATGCGCGGCCTGGGCTTGTCTGGGATCGAATACGGCCTGTGGCAGCTGCCGGTGTTCGGCGGGCTGATCGCCGGCAATCTGACCTTGAACCGGCTGGCCGCGCGCCTGGAACTGGAGCGGGTGCTGCGGCTGGCGCTGTGGCCCTTGTTCGGCGGCCTGGCGGCGATGCTGGCGCTGACCTGGTCCAGCGGCGCGCTGCCGGCGCTGGCGGCCGGCCTGACGCTGTACGCCTTCGGCCTGGGCCTGGGCCACGCCACCCTGTACCGCTTCACCCTCTACGCCAGCGACAGCGGCAAGGGCGCGGTGGCGGCGATGCTGGGCATGATTTCCACCGCCTTGCTCGGCCTGGGTTGCAGCGCGCTGGCCTGGCTGGGCGCCGGCGCCGGACTGCAAGCCTTCGCCGGTTGGGCCGCGCTGGGCGCCGGCCTGGCGGCGTGGCCGCTGTGGCGTTTGCTCAAGCAGCGCGCTTACGCCTTGCAAGCGGCTTGATTCCCCATTCTCACTCCCGGAGCCCCACCATGCTGAACCATGTCGACGCGCTGTGCGCGCTGGAACACCCTTATCGCGCCGATGCCGACGGCGACCGGCTGTTCGACGCCGCCATGCGCGAACTGAGCCATTACCATTGCGAACACACACCCGGCTATCGCAGCTGGCTGCAGGCCAACGGCCTGGACGCCGCCGCGCTGGAAACGCTGGACGATTGGTCGCAGCTGCCGCCGCTGTTCGCCAACTACTTCAAGCGCCGGCTGGTGGTCAGTGCCGCCGGCCAGGACGCGCTGGAGCTGACCTCCTCCGGCACCACCGGCCAGAAAAGCCGCATGCGTTACGACGCGCGGAGCCTGGGCGCGGCGCAAAGCATGGTGGATCGCATCTTCCGGCATTACGGCTGGGACACGCCGCAACAGCCGTGCAACTACCTGCTGCTCAGCTACGAACCGGCCGGCGCCATCACCCTGGGCACCGCCTACACCGACCAATTCCTGTGCAAATACGCGCCGGTGAACCAGGCCTGTTACGCCTTGCGCCACAACGGCCACGGCAATGAGTTTGATCCCTTCGGCGTGATCCGCGCCTTGCAGGACTTCGCCGAACAAGGCCTGCCGGTGCGCATGCTGGGCTTCCCCGCCTTCCTGTGGTTTGCGCTGGAACGGATGCGGGAACTGGGCCTGCCGCCGCTGCAACTGCACCCGGAATCGCTGGTGTTCCTGGGCGGCGGCTGGAAGACCCACGCCGACCGCGCCATTCCCAAGGCCGAGCTGTACCGGCGGCTGGGCGAGCAACTGGGCATTCCGGACGCGCGCTGCCGCGACGGCTACGGCGCGGTGGAGCACCCGGTGCCTTACGTGGAGTGCGAACGCCACCGCTTCCACCTGCCCAGCTACGCCCGCGCGGTGATCCGCGACACCGCCAGCCTGCGGCCGCAACCCTACGGCGCCGCCGGCTTCCTCAACCTGCTGTCGCCCTACATCACCTCCAGCCCGGCGCACAGCATCGTGATGGGCGATCTGGCCGTGCTGCATCCGGCCGAGAGCTGCGGCTGCGGCCTGGCCACCGACTGGTTCGAACTGCTGGGCCGCGCCGGCACCAGCAAGAGCCGCAGCTGCGCGGTGGCCGCCTCCGAATTGATCAAGGAATCCTGATATGTATCTATTAAATGGAACACTGAACGCCGCCGTGGACGCCGCCGCCGCGCTGGCGCAATTGCAAGCGGGCCTGCCGGCCGCGCTGGCCCGGCCGCCGGCCTTGGACGCGGTGTTGGCATGCGCCGAAGGCTTCGCCGCCGCGCTGCCGCAACGGGCGCAGGCGCTGGGCCTGGACGCCGCCGCCGTCGACGCGCTGCAAGGCTTTTGCCGGCGCGAGGCGCTGGAAGCCAAGGTAAGCCGAGAACTGGGCGAGCAGGCCTTCTCGTTGCGCCGCTTCGACTACCGTCAGCCGCGCTTCGAAAGCTGGCGGCCGTTGGGCCTGGTGGCCCACATCACCCCGGCCAACGCGCCGCTGCTGCCCTTCATGGCGGTGTTGGAAAGCCTGCTGGCCGGCAACGTCAACTGGCTGCGCCCCAGCGGCAGCGACCAAGGCCGCAGCGCGCGGCTGTTGGCCGATTTTCTGAGCCACGACGCCGTCGGCGATCTGGCCGCCCACGTGGCGGTGCTGCCGCTGGCCACCGACCAACTGGCCGGCCTGCTGGCCCGCGCCGACGCGGTGTCCGCCTGGGGCGGCGACGCCGCGCTGGAAGCAATCCGCCGCCAAGTGCCGGCCGGCTGCCGCTGGATACCCTGGGGCCACCGCATCAGCTTCGCCTACCTGGACCCGGCCGCGGCGACGGTGGCCGATTACGACGCGCTGGCCGACGACGTCTGCCGTTTCGACCAGCAAGCCTGCTCCAGCCCGCAATGCCTGCTGGTGGACAGCGCGGACGAAGCCGTCTTGCGCGGCGTGGCCCAGTCCATGGCCGCCGCGCTGGCGCGCCGCGCGCCGGCTTGGCCGGCTCTGCAGCCGGACGTGCAGGAAGCCGCGGAGATCTCCAGCCAGCTGGCCATGTTGCGGCTGGACCAGTCTTTCGCCGGCGTGGCCGGCGCGGTGGAGCAGGGCGAGGGCTGGCGCGTGGCCTGGGCGCAGCGTCAGGAACTGGCGGCCTCGCCGCTGTTCCGCACCCTGCAACTGCGGCCGGCGCCGCGCGCGCGGCTGGTGGAACTGCTGCTGCCCTGGCGCACCCATCTGCAAAGCTGCGGCCTGATCGCCGCGCCGGAGCAAGTGCCGGCGCTCAGCCGCCTGCTGCTGGACGCCGGCGTCAGCCGGCTGTGTCCGGTGGGGGCGATGCACGACGGCTACGCCGGTGAGCCGCACGACGGCGTTTACGCGCTGAGCCGGCTGACGCGGCGGGTGTCGGTCAGCCTGCGCGACGGCCAGTTGCCCGGCCACGCGGCGCTGGACGCCCTGCCGCCGTCGCCGGCCGGCCTGGACGCGCTGCCGGTGATGGACAAGGCGGCATTCCAGCAAGCCGAGATGGGGCCGGCCGCCCAGCTGTTCTTCCGCAGCGGCGGCAGCAGCGGCGAGCCCAAGCTGGCCGGTTTCAGCTACCGCGATTACCACCGCCAGATGCAAGCAGCAGCGGACGGCCTGCTCGCCGCCGGCCTGGACCCGGCGCAAGACCGGGTGATGAATCTGCTCTACGGCGGCAACCTCTACGGCGGCATGCTCAGCTTCTTCACCATCCTGGACAAGCTGGGCGCGCCGCAATATCCAATGGGCGGCCCGGTGGACGACGACTTCAGCCAGATTGCCCACTTCATCGTGTCCCGCGGCGTCAACACCCTGGTGGGGATGCCGGGCACCTTGCAGCGCCTGTTCGAATGCGAGGAAGCCGCGCTGCGCGCCTACGGCGGCGTGCGCAAGCTGTTTTGCGGCGGCGAGCACATCAGCGAGGGCCAACGCCAGTTCCTGGCCGGCTTCGGCGTGGAGCTGATCCGCTCCGCGATGTACGGATCGGTGGACGCCGGCCCGCTGGGCCACGCCTGCGACCACGGCCGCGACGGCGAATTCCACCTGCTGGCCGACATCCAGTGGCTGGAAATCCTGGAGCAGGACAGCGACCGCCCGGCTGCGCCCGGCACAGTCGGCCGGCTGGCCTTCACCTCGCTGGCGCGCGAAGGCCAGCCGGTGCGGCGCTACGACCTGGGCGATCTGGGCCGCTGGCTGCCCGGCCGTTGCGGTTGCGGCCTGCCGTCGCCGCGCTTCCAGCTCACCGGCCGCCACGGCGCGCTGCTGCGCGCCGGCACCATCTTCGTCAACCCGGAAGCGCTGTCCGCGCCGCTGGGCCTGGCTGTGCAATGGCTGGTGGACCACGCCGCCAGCGGCGGCGACCGCATCCGGGTGTTGGCCGACGGCGACGCCGCGCAAGTGCGCGCTCAACTGCTGCAACACCCGATGCTGAACGAAGTGGTCAGCGGCGGCCTGCTGCAACTGGACGTCATCGCCACCCCGGCCAGCCAATTCCAGCGCCATCCGCAAAGCGGCAAGACCCCGCTGGTGTTGGACCAGCGCCGCAAGACGGAGCCGGCGCGATGAACGCCGCTATGGATGCCAGGCTGCGCCGGCTGGTGGAACACGCCCGCGCTCACTCGCCGTTTTTCACCGCGCTGTACCGCGAGCTGCCGGCGGACTGGACGCTGAGCGATCTGCCGCTGATAGAACCGGCCGACTACTGGCGTCAATGCCAGCCGCTGGCGGATTGGCCGGTGCTGAGCGGCCCGCTGGCGGACGGCCATGTGTTCAAGACCGGCGGCTCCACCAGCGAGGGCAAGCTGTCGGTGTTCCGCCGCGACGAATGGCAGGCCTTCGTCCGCGCCTTCGGCCAGGGCCTGGGCCGGCAGCTGCTGCCCGGCGACCGCGTCGCCAATCTGTTCTTCGCCGGCGATCTCTACACCAGCCTGCTGTTCATCCACGGCGCGCTGTCGCACTCGCCGGTGCCGGTGGTGGAATTCCCGTTCACCTGCAATGTCGAGGACGCCGCGCTGGCCGACGCCATCGCCACGCTGGACATCAATGTGCTGGCCGGCGTGCCGGTGCAACTGGTGCGCTTCGCCAGCTGGTTGCAACAGGCCGGCCGCACGCTGCCCGGCGTGCGCTGCCTGCTCTACGGCGGCGAAAGCCTGTTCGCCGAGCAACTGGCCCTGCTGGGCCGGGTGTTTCCCAAGGCCCGCATCGGCTCCATAGGCTGCGCCAGCGTGGACGCCGGCCTGATCGGCGCCGCCGGGCCGGATTGCGGCCAGGGCGAACACCGCGTGTTCGACGCCGACACCCTGGTTGAAATCATCGACGAGGCCAGCGGCCTGCCGATCACCGAGCCGGACCGCAAGGGCCTGCTGGTGGTCAGCAATCTGCAACGCCGGCTGATGCCGGTGATCCGCTACCCCACCGGCGACCTGGCCTGCTGGCGCGAACCGGCCGGGCGGCCGGAACGCAAGTTCGCTCTGCAAGGGCGCGCCAGCCGCGGCCACCGCGTGCGCGTCTGCACGCTGTCCTTGTTCCCGGACGAGCTGGACCCGCTGCTGCGCGGGCAGGACGGCGTGCTGGCCTGGCAGCTGCTGGTGGGCCGCCGCGACGGCGTCGACACCCTCAGCCTGCGAGTGGCCAGCGAGTACGCGCCGACTCCGGCGGCGGAGCCGCTGCGCCAACTGCTGCTGACGGCGCAGCCGGCCTTGGCCGAGCTGTGCCGCCAGGGCCTGCTGCGCTTGGACGCCGCCTACTGCGCGCCGGAGGCCATGCACACCCATCCGCGTTCCGGCAAGCTGATGCGGGTGGTGGACCAGCGCGCTTACGACGAGGTGGCGGCATGAGCATAGACATCCGCGTTTTCCAGGCGGACGACGCCGCCGGCGTCAGCGCCTTGTTCCGCGCCATCTACGGCGAACACTACGTCTATCCGGACGTGTATCTGCCGTCTATGATCCGCCGCCACAACGCCGCCGGCCGCTGGCATTCCGCCGTCGCCGTGCGCGATGGCCGCGTGCTGGGCCACGCCGCGCTGTGGCGCGACCCGCATTGCCCGGGCAGCGCCGAGCTGGCGCTCAACGTGGTGCATCCGGACGCGCGCGGCCAGGGCCTGGCCACCGCATTGGGCCGCCATCTCAGCGCCCAAGGCGCGGCCCTGGGCCTGAGCATGCTCACCATCAAGCAGGTGTCGTCCCACGGCCAGAGTCAGCGCCTGGCCAAGACCCTGGGCTTCCACACCACCGGCCTGCTGCTGGACTACGTGGCTTCGCCGTTTGGCCAGCCGCAGCCGGAAAGCATTGTGCTGGGCTGCCTGCCGCTGCAAAGCCGGCCGATTCCGGCGCTGAACTGGCCGGCGGCGTGGCGGGAATGGCTGACGCCGCTGAGCCGCGCCTTCGGCAGCGCGCCGCCGCCGGAGCAGGCTCCGGCCGGCGGCCTCAGCATCGCCAGTCATGGCCGGCGGCTGGAAGTGGGGCTGGAGGACATCAGCGGCGGCCGGCTGCGCGAAGTGGCGGCGCTGCCGGCCGGGCGCTTGGTCTACGTCAGGCTGGCGCTGGGGCCGGACGCCCCGCGCGCGGCGGCCGCGCTGCAACAGGCTGGCTTCGTCTGCGGCGGCCTGGTGCCCGGGCCGGACGGCAGCTGGCAGGCGTTGCTGCTGCGCGGGCACGGCCAGCAGGAACTGGCGCTGAGCTGCCCCTTGGCCAACCATCTGCATCGGTTGAGCCGGCAGGTGGCGGCGGCGGTGGCCGCCTGAGGCCGGCGGTTCAGCCGCGCAGGCCAAAACGCCGCCGCCGCGCGTCCCGGTGGCGGGTTTTGTCTGCGATGGCCTGCCGCAGCAAGGCCAGCTGATAAGCGCGCCGGTGCAGCACCGCCTTGAGTAGAACCCCGCCCAGCAGCATGCCGGCGACGCCGGCCAGGGCCAGCATCAATAGATCGCGTCCATTCCAATGGCTGAAAGGCAGGGAGAAATGGAACAGCCGGTTCAAGGCCGAGCCTTGATCGGACAGTTTTTCCCACACCGCCAAGGCGAAGCCGGCGATGGAAAACAGAGCGAGCTGCTCATGGCTGCCGATGATGGCGCCGATGCGGCTGCCGACTTGCTCCTGCTTGTCTTGCAGCGCCTGCGCCGCCTGTTCCAGCGCGGACTGCCGGTAAGGTCGCAATAAAGCCGCCTGGAGCCGGTCATGTCCCAGTTCCTTCAACAGATCGCGCTGGGCCTGGTGTCGGAAGCGGATCAGCAAGGCCAGGCCGGGCAGGCTGTTGACGATGATGGAAAGCAAGGACAGCGCGATGCACAGCAGCGCCAGGATTTGCGCGGTCCAGACGCCAATGCGGGGCAAGGGCGCGGCAAGATGCCACAGGGCCAGAACCAGCAGTGCCGCGAACAGGCCGCCAGAGCTCAGCAAGGCCAGCTGCGCGTAGCGCTCGCAGCCGCGTTCGAAGGAGCTTTGCTTCTGCTTGGCGCTAATGGGGCGCAGGCTGTGCAGCCGTTGCAGCACGGCGTCGGGATCATGCAACGGGTTGCGATGGGAGACGGTCATGAGGAATTCGATGGCGGCCAAAACCCGGCATCCTAATCCAAACGGCATGCGGCGTCAGCGGTTGGCGTCTGAGTTTTATCGGCAAAGCCGGGATGGCCGTTCCATGATGAAGGGCGTGAGCTTCAAACGCGCAAGCGTTGAAAGTTATTGGTGTAAAATGAATTAATAAAGTCAATCAATTCCAATCCGTCATGAATATCTCCCTCCGCCACCTGCGCGCCTTCTCGGCCGTTGCCGAAGCCGAAAGCTTCACCGCCGCGGCCCGCCAGCTGTTTCTGACGCAATCCACACTGACCAAGACCATACGCGAGCTGGAGCAGGAGATCGGGCTGACGCTGTTTGAGCGCACCACCCGCAAGGTGGCGCTGACCACTCAGGGCAACGCCTTCCTGCCGGTGGCGCGCCGGCTGCTGAACGACTTTGAACTGCTGCTGTCCGATTTGCGCGAAAAATCCGCCGGCAGCAGCGGCAGCGTCTACGTGGCCAGCGGCATGGCTTTTGCGTCCAGCGTGCTGCCCAAGGTGCTCAAACGGCTGAGAAGAGACTACCCGTGCATTCATGTGCGGCTGCTGGACGACACCAGCGGCGGCGTGGTGCGCCGCATCGAATCGGGAGAGGTAGACATCGGCATCGGCTCTTATGTGGGCGCGGCCGGAGACAAGCTGGACAAGCGCCAGCTGCTTTCCGCCCGCTTGGGGGTGATGTTTCCGCCGGGCTTCGAGCCGCCGACGGGGCCGCTCAACTGTGAATCCTTGCGGCAATGGCCCTTGCTGCAGGACGAGAGCGACACCAGCATCATGTCCGCGCTGGAGCGCAGCCATCCCGAGCTCTGGCAGCAGGTGGCCAGCAAGATCACCGTCACCAATCTGGACATGCAGTTCTGCCTGATCCGCGCCGGGGTGGGCGCTTGCGTGCTGTCGGCGCTGGCGGCCTCCCATCCGTCGGCGCGGGATCTGCCCTACCGCTTGTTTGAGTCGGCCGAACTACAGCGGGACGTGCACGTGTTCACCCGGCGCGGCGTGCCGCTGTCGCCGGCCGCCTTCACCTTTTTGCAGGTGCTGGACGAGGTGTTGCCGACGATAGCCTTCCACCCTGGGGTGACGCTGGCGGTCTAACGGCGGCGCGGTAGGGGAGGGCTTACTTGCCGATGCAGAAGCGGCTGAAAATCACCCCCAGCAGATCGTCGGCGCTGAATTCGCCAGTGATCTCGGACAGCGCGTTCTGCGCCATGCGCAATTCCTCGGCGAAGATTTCCACTTGTTCCCAGTCCGCGTGCGCCAGCTCCAGGTGTTCGGCGGCGCGGCGGATGGCGTCCAGGTGGCGCTGGCGCGCCAGGAACACGCCTTCGCCGCCGCCGCTGTAGCCTATCATCTCCAGCAGCTTGGCCTTGAGCAACTCCACGCCGGCGTGGGTGCGCGCGGACAGGCGCACCAGCGGGTGGCCGTCTTCATCGGCCAGGCCCGGCGCTTCGCCGGACAGGTCCACCTTGTTGAACACGTGCACGCGCGGCAGCGCCGCCGGCAGCCGTTGCAGGATGGCCTGCACCTCGCCGGTCAGGCCGTCGCGGCTGTCCGCCAGCACCAGGGCCAGATCCGCGCGTTCCACCGCTTGCCAGGTGCGTTCTATGCCTATCTTCTCCACCACGTCGTCGGTGTCGCGCAGGCCGGCGGTGTCGATGATGTGCACCGGCACGCCGTCGATGACGATCTCCTCGCGCACGGTGTCGCGAGTGGTGCCGGCGATGTCGGTGACGATGGCGATGTCGTCGCCGGCCAGCGCGTTCATCAGGCTGGATTTGCCGACATTGGGCTGGCCCACCAGCACCACGTGCATGCCCTCGCGCAGGATGGCGCCCTGCTTGGCGGTGGCCTGTACCTGCACCAGCCGGCCGCGCAGCCGCTCAAGCTTGCCCAGCGCGTCCGCCTGTTTGAGGAAATCGATTTCCTCTTCCGGGAAATCCAGCGTCGCCTCCACCAGCATGCGCAGGGTGATCAGCTCGTCCACCAGCACGTGGATTTCCTTGGAGAAGGCGCCCTTCAGCGATTTGAGCGCGCTCTTGGCCGCGGTTTCGCTGCTGGCGTCTATCAAGTCCGCCACGCTTTCCGCCTGGGCCAGGTCCAGCTTGTCGTTGAGGAAGGCGCGCTTGGTGAATTCGCCCGGCTCCGCCAGCCGCGCGCCCAGCTCCACGCAGCGCGCCAGCAGCATTTTCAGCACCACCGGCCCGCCGTGGCCCTGCAGCTCGATCACGTCCTCGCCGGTGAAGCTGTTGGGGCCAGGGAAGTAGAGCAGCAGGCCGTTGTCCAGCGGCTGGCCGTGGGCGTCGACGAAGTCGGTGTACAGCGCGTAGCGCGGCTTGGGCGTTTTGCCGCCGCTGACGGCGGCGGCGAAGGGCAGCAAATCCTTGCCGGACACGCGGATCACGCCAACGCCGCCGCGGCCGGGAGCGGTGGCGATGGCGCAGATGGTGGCGGGGGTGTAGCTGAGGCTCATGGGCATTCCTTGGAATCTGGGCCGCGGCCCCCGCGCGGCGGGGCGTCGTGGCGAATACGCTTTAATTATCCAGCAAAAAACCCGGCCATGCGGCCGGGTTTGGGGTTCAGAGCGCGCCGGGCAATCAGGATTGCAGCGCGGCCTTGTTTTTCTTCTCGATGCTCTTGTTGATCTGCCACTGCTGGGCCATCGACAAGATGTTGTTGACCACGTAGTACAGCACCAGGCCGGACGGGAAGAAGAAGAACATCACCGAGAAGGCCACCGGCATGATCTTCATCATCTTGGCCTGCATCGGGTCCGCCGGCGGCGGGTTCAGGAAGGTCTGCAGGAACATGGTGGCCGCCATGATCACCGGCAGCACATAGTACGGGTCCGGGCGGGCCAAGTCGGTGTACCACAGGATCCACGGCGCCTGGCGCAGCTCAACCGAAGCCAGCAGCGCCCAGTACAGGCCGATAAACACCGGGATCTGGATCAGCATGGGCAGGCAGCCGCCCAGCGGATTCACCTTCTCGGACTTGTACATCTCCATCACCGCCTGCTGGAACTTCATGCGGTCGTCGCCGTACTGCTCCTTCATGCGCTCAAGACGCGGCGCCAGCGCCTTCATCTTGGCCATGGAGCGGTAGGACGCGGCGGTCAGCGGGTAGAAGATGGCCTTGACGGTCAGGGTCAGCAGCACAATGGCCCAGCCCCAGTTCTGCACCAGCAGGTGCAGCTTGGTCAGCAGCCAGAACAGCGGGGAGGCGAAGATGTGGAAGATGCCGAAGTCCTTGGCGTATTCCATGCCGTCGGCCAACTTGCTGATCACATCGTACTCTTCCGGGCCGGCGAACAGCGGCACGGACACGCTCAGGCTCTGGCCCGGAGCGATGGTGGCGTAGTCCACCAGCGCGGCGGCGGAGTTCAGGCCGTTGCTCTGCTTCAGTTCAAAGCGGCAGGACTTGTCGTCCTTGCACACGCTGGCGCCGTCCAGCGGCTTCAGGATCCACGCGGACATGAAGTAGTGCTGGATCATCGCCACCCAGCCGTCGCTGCCGGTCTTGGCGTAATCGCCCTTGCCCTTGGCCAGGTCGTCGAAGCTCACCTTCTGGAATTTGTTTTCCGAGGTGTAAACAGCCGGGCCGGTGAAGGTGTGGGCCAGGCGGCCTTCGCCTTCCGGGGTCTGGCTGTCGCGCAGCAGGCGGTAGTAAGCGGTGGCGGCCAGCGGCGCGGCGCCGCCGTTGGCGATGTCGTAACGCACGCCAATCTTGTAGCTGCCCTTGGTGAAGGTGTAGATCTTGCTTACCTTCACGCCATTGGCTTCCGGCGCGGTCAGCTTCACTTCCAGCTTGTCGCCGGAGAGTTCATAGCTGGTTTTTTCCGCGGCGAATACGGTTTTGTGGGTGGGCAGCGCCGGGTTGCTGGCGGCCACCAGGCCGGTTTGCGCCACATAGACGCGGCCGTTCCGGTCCGTCAGCAGATCAAGCGGTTTTTTGCTGTCCACGGCGGAATCGTGCTTCAACAGCGTCAGCTGGCGCAGATCGCCGCCCACGGTGTCGATCTCGGCCTTCAGCACATCGGTGTTTACCGTGATGCGCTGGCCGGAGCTCAGCTTGTTGGAATCCACCGGCTGGGCGTTGTGGGACGCGCTGTTGGCGGCCTGCTGCTGCGTGGCGGCTTGTTTTTGCGCGGCCACCTGCTGCGGCGTCGGCTTGGGCGCGAAAAACTCCTGCCAACCTAGCAGGATGCCCAGGGACAGCATGATGAAGATTATGAGGCGCTTGGAATCCATCTCTCGATACCGGATTTAAGTTCAGGGAACTGGGTCGTAGCCGCTGCCGCCCCAAGGGTGGCAACGTCCGATGCGTCTGGCGGCCAGCCAGCCGCCCTTGAGTGCGCCGTGTTTTTTCACCGCCTCGATCGCGTAGCTGGAACAGGTGGGCTGGAAGCGGCAACGCGGTGCCAGCCACGGGCTGATAGCCAGCTGGTAAAAACGGATCAGGAGGATGAAGAGACGCGACATCGTGCCAGTTTAGCAAACAGAGAAGACAAAGCCGTGATCACTTCAGTTCGCTCGGCGCGAGTAAAAGGCACCTTGGCGCGGACCACGAAGTCCATCTCCGGCAGCGTTTGCCGGTTCAGGCGGAACCACTCGCGCACCGTGCGCTTGATGTAATTGCGGCGCACGGCTCGCTTGTGGACCTTGCGGCCCACCACCAGGCCCAGCCGCGCGTGCCCCAATTCATTGGGCCGGGCCGATACCTGGAACGTGGCGTTGCTGCGCGACATCCGCAAACTAAAAACGGATGAGAACTCATCCGTTTTTAATAGCCGGTGCGCACGGCGAAAGCGGTAAGCCGACAAAGGGCTTATACGGCCAGACGCTTGCGGCCTTTGGAACGACGGGCTGCGATCACTGCGCGGCCGCCGCGGGTCTTCATGCGGACCAGAAAGCCGTGGGTACGCTTACGACGGGTATTGGAGGGCTGGTAAGTACGCTTCATGATTGGAATTCCTGTTTCGAAACGGAAATAAACGCGTGATTTGACAGGATAAACGCCGGTTTGTCAATGAGGAATTTTCTAAGCACCTGTGGATAACTTTGAGAAAAACCGTTAGAATGCCAAGGCTTACCGTTCCGAGTCCGCTGCGCAATTATTGAACGCGCGTCGGGGCGGAACGCCAACCCAGAGAAGCGCTGCCAAAATTCAGCCCCACCCAACTGGAAGCAACGCGCGCCCGCGTAGGCGCGGCGCGGGCCGATCCAGGAATTTTGCCAGCGGTTCTCGGGGGCCGCCCCATCCTTGTCCGGCCCGCCTTGCGGCCGGGCGATGCGCGGGCCGCGGCCCTTGAATCATGCCGAACACACGTCGTCCGCCCCGCGTGCGGGGCGCGGCGGCTTCTCCCGCCGCTTGGCCGTAAAGCCGACAGCGGGTTTTTCGCTTTTACTTGCGTATATGTAATGACCGAACTGGATCAATTTTGGCCTGGCTGCCTGGCCCGCCTGGAGGCCGAACTGTCTTCGCAACAGTTCAACACCTGGATCAAGCCGCTATCGGCTGAAACCACGGAAGAGGGCATCGCGCTGTTTGCGCCCAACCGCTTCATCATGCAGTTCATCAAGGACCGCTTCCTGGCGCGCATTGAAGAACTGGCGGTGGAGCTGGTGGGCGAGTGCCTGGTGGAACTGCGCCTGGGCGCGCCCGCCGGCCGCCCGGCCGCCGCGCCCGCGGTGATGCCGGTCAAGGCCAAGCCCTCTCCCAGCGTGCCGGCCCCCAGCGCGCCGTCCCAGGCCAAGCAGGCCGCGGTCAAAGCCATTGGCGGCAGCCACGAAAGCACCCGGCTCAACCCCTCGTTCACCTTCGACACCCTGGTGACCGGCAAGGGCAACCAGCTGGCGCGCGCCGCGGCCATGCAGATTGCGGAGAACCCGGGCGACCAGGCCTACAATCCGCTGTTCGTCTATGGCGGCGTGGGCCTGGGTAAGACCCACTTGATCCAGGCCATCGGCAACCACGTGTTCCAAAAGAACCCGCAAGCCAAGATCCGTTACATCCACGCCGAACGCTATGTGGCCGACATCATGCGCGCCTACCAGCACAAGGCCTTTGACGAATTCAAGCGCTACTACCACTCGCTGGACCTGCTGCTGATCGACGACATCCAGTTCTTCGCCGGCAAGAACCGCACCCAGGAAGAATTCTTCTACGCCTTCAACGCGCTGATCGAGGGCGGCAAGCAGGTGATCATGACCTGCGACAGCTACCCCAAGCAGATAGAAGGCATGGAAGAGCGGCTGATCTCTCGCTTCTCCTGGGGCCTGACCGTGGAAATCCAGCCGCCGGAGCTGGAAATGCGCGTGGCCATTCTGATGAAAAAGGCCGAGGCCGACAGCATCAAGCTGGACCACAACGTGGCCTTCTTCATTGCCCAGAACGTGCGCTCCAACGTGCGCGAACTGGAAGGCGCGCTCAAGCGCGTGGTGGCTTACGCCCGCTTCACCAATCAGAACATCTCGCTGGAACTGGTCAAGGAAGCGCTCAAGGACATCCTGGCCGCCGGCAAC
The DNA here is from genome assembly GCF_016937655.1 of Chromobacterium alkanivorans. Taxonomy (GTDB): domain Bacteria; phylum Pseudomonadota; class Gammaproteobacteria; order Burkholderiales; family Chromobacteriaceae; genus Chromobacterium; species Chromobacterium alkanivorans. The sequence continues at coordinate 74,036 of NZ_JAFHKL010000013.1, forward strand.
CGCCAGGTGACCGTGGACGCCATCCAGAAAACCGTGGCCGAGTACTACAAGATCAAGCTGTCCGACATGCACAGCAAAAAGCGCAGCCGCGACATCGCCCGGCCGCGCCAGGTGGCGATGGCGCTGGCCAAGGAACTGACCCAGCTGTCCCTGCCCAATATCGGCGACGCCTTTGGCGGCCGCGACCACACCACCGTGCTGCACGCGTGCAAGACCATTGCCGAAATGCGCGGCAACGACGCCGATATCGCTCACGATTACGACACGCTGCTGGCCATGCTGCGTAACTAAGACCATGAAGCCTAACTTGAACCGACTCACAAACACCCAACGGGAGCCCGCCCCATGCTGATCCTGCAAGCCGAACGCGATGCCCTGCTCAAGCCACTGCTGGCAGTCACCGGCATTGTCGAGCGTCGTCACACCCTGCCCATCCTGTCCAATGTGCTGATAGAGAAAAAAGGCGGACAAGTGGGCTTCCTGGCCACGGACCTGGAAATCCAGATCACCACCGCCAGCAGCGACGAATTGCCGGGCGAAGACTTCCGCCTGACCACCTCCGCCAAAAAGCTGCAGGACATCCTGCGCGCCATCCCGGGCAACGCCACCGTGACCCTGGAACAACTGGACGGCGGCCGTCTGACCCTGAAAGCCGGCAAGAGCCGCTTCAACCTGCAAACCCTGCCGGCCGACGACTTCCCGTTGCTGTCCGTGGGCAGCGCCAGCGACTCCAGCTTCAGCCTGAGCCAGCGCGAACTCAAGCGTCTGATCTCCCAGGTGCAATACGCGATGGCGGTGCAGGACATCCGCTACTACCTGAACGGCCTGCTGATGCAGACCGACGGCAACCAGGTGCGCCTGGTGGCCACCGACGGCCACCGCCTGGCCTTCGCCAGCGCGGACGTGGAAGCCAACCTGCCCAAGTCCGAAGTGATCCTGCCGCGCAAGACCATCATCGAGCTGTACAAGCTGCTGCAGGACATCGACGACCCGATCAATATCGAAGTGCTGGCCAACCAGGTGCGCTTCAGCTTCGGCTCCACCGTCATCATCAGCAAAGTGGTGGACGGCAAGTTCCCGGACTACAACCGCGTCATCCCGCTGGACAACGACAAGATCTTCCTGATTGAACGCCTGGAATTCCTGCACGCCTTGCAGCGCGCCGCCATTCTGGCCAACGAGAAATTCCGCGGCGTGCGCCTGGTGCTCAAGTCCGGCTCCATGTCCATTCTCTGCACCAACAGCGAGCAGGAAGAAGCGGAAGAAGAACTGGAAATCGCCTACCAGGGCGGCGAGCTGGAAATCGGCTTCAACATCAACTACCTGATGGACGTGCTGACCAACCTGCCGGCGGACACCCTGCAACTGGCCTTTGGCGACTCCAACCGCAGCACCCTGGTCACCATACCGGACGTCAGCAACTTCAAATACATCGTCATGCCCATGCGGATTTGACGGCGGCCGCCACCCGGCAGCCCGCCGGCGGCGGAGGCCCAGCCTCCGCTTCCGGCAAACGGATTTTCAGATTGACCGGCAGAGGCCGGCCGCGCGGCGCCAGGAGTCACTCCCGGCCCGCCCGGCCCCTCTCCATACAGAAAGCAGCAGATGAGCGAACAGGAATACGGCGCGGATAGCATCAAAGTCCTCAAAGGGTTGGATGCGGTACGCAAACGCCCCGGCATGTATATTGGCGACACCTCGGACGGCACCGGCTTGCACCACATGGTGTTTGAAGTGCTGGACAACGCCATTGACGAAGCGCTGGCCGGCCATGCCGACACCATCAAGGTCATCATCAACCCCGACAACTCCATCACCGTGGAAGACAACGGCCGGGGCATCCCCACCGACATCCACCCGGAAGAGGGGCGATCGGCGGCGGAAGTGATCATGACCATCCTGCACGCCGGCGGCAAATTCGACAGCAACAGCTACAAGATCTCCGGCGGCCTGCACGGCGTAGGCGTCTCCGTTGTGAATGCGCTGTCCGACTGGCTGCGTCTGAAAATCTGGCGCGACGGCAAAGTCCATGAAATGGAATTCCGCCGCGGCGACGCCGTGGCCCCGCTCACCGTCACCGGCCACACCAATCACCGCGGCACGGAAGTGACCTTCCGCGCCAGCGAAGAAACCTTCGGCCTGGTGGAGTTCCACTTCGACATCCTGGCCAAGCGCATCCGCGAACTGTCCTTCCTGAACCAGGGCGTGGGCATCAACCTGATAGACAAGCGCAGCGGCAAGGAAGAAAACTTCGCCTTCTCCGGCGGCGTGGCCGGCTTCGTGGAATACATGAACCGCAACAAGACCGTGCTGCACCCCAAAGTGTTTTACGGCCTGGGCGAAAAAGACGGCATGACCGTTGAAGTGGCGATGCAGTGGAACGACTCCTACCAGGAAAGCGTCCAGTGCTTCACCAACAACATCCCCCAGCGCGACGGCGGCACCCACATGACCGCGCTGCGCCAGGTGATGACCCGCACGCTGAACCAATACATTGAAGAGAGCGAAGTCGCCAAGAAAGCCAAGGTGGACACCACCGGCGACGACATGCGCGAAGGCCTGACCTGCGTGCTCTCCGTCAAACTGCCGGACCCCAAGTTCTCCAGCCAGACCAAGGACAAGCTGGTTTCCAGCGAAATTGGCCCGGTGGTCAACGAGATCATCAGCGAAGCGCTGAAGAGCTACCTGCTGGAAAACCCGGCCGACGCCAAGATCATCTGCGGCAAGATCGTGGAAGCCGCCCGCGCCCGCGAAGCCGCGCGCAAGGCCCGCGAAATCACCCGCCGCAAAGGCATCATGGACGGCCTGGGCCTGCCCGGCAAACTGGCGGACTGCCAGGAAAAAGACCCCACCCTGTGCGAACTGTACCTGGTGGAGGGCGACTCCGCCGGCGGCTCCGCCAAACAAGGCCGCGACCGCAAATTCCAGGCCATCCTGCCGCTGAAGGGCAAGATCCTGAACGTGGAACGCGCCCGCTTCGACAAAATGCTGCAAAGCCAGGAAGTGGCCACCCTGATCACCGCCATGGGCTGCGGCATTGGCAAGGACGAGTACAACCCGGACAAGCTGCGCTACCACCGCATCATCATCATGACCGATGCCGACGTGGACGGCGCCCACATCCGCACCCTGCTGCTCACCTTCTTCTACCGCCAGATGAGCGAACTGGTGGAGCGCGGCCATATCTACATCGCCCAGCCGCCGCTGTACAAGGCCAAACTGGGCAAGCAAGAGCGCTACCTCAAGGACGACTCCGAGCTCAACCAGTTTCTGCTGCAACTGGCGCTGGAAAAAGCCGAACTGATTCCGGCGGAAGGCGCCGCCGCGCTGTCCGGCGACACCCTGGGCGAAATTGCCCGCCAGTTCCTGCTGACCCGCTCCGTGATTGAACGCGAAAGCCGCGTGATAGACCCGCTGGTGCTGGAAGCCATGCTCAAGACCGGCCCGCTGTCCCTCAGCAGCCAGCAAGAAGCGGACGCCGCGCTGGCCAAACTGAGCGCGCTGCTGCCGGTGGAAGCCATCGAACTGGAACTGCTGCGCGACGAAAAGAACGACGGCCACCTGATCAAGATCATCCGCAAACTGCACGGCAACGTGATGGTGACGGTGATGGACCAGGACTTCCTGGAGTCCGGCGACTACGCGGAAATGAAGAAAACCGGCGACATGCTCAGCGGCCTGCTGCGCGAAGGCGCCCACGTCAAACGCGGCGAAACCGTGAAACCGGTGGCGGAGTTTGGCGAAGCGCTGGACTGGCTGCTGGCGGAAGTGAAGAAGGGCATGAACATCCAGCGCTATAAGGGCCTGGGCGAGATGAACCCGGAACAGCTGTGGGAAACCACCATGGACCCCACCGTGCGCCGCCTGCTGAAGGTGCGCATTGAAGACGTGATGAGCGCGGACGACGTGTTCACCACTCTGATGGGCGACGAAGTGGAACCGCGCCGGAACTTCATCGAAGGCAATGCCTTGATTGCGCGGAATATTGACGTCTGAACTTGTAATCAAGCACTAAGCACACGACAAAGCCAACCTTATCGGTTGGCTTTGTCTTTAATATTATTCCAATACAAGACAGCAATCACTCTCTTTTTGGGCGAATGACATGCCTCCCCTTGAGAAGAAGATGTGCTTGTGATATATACTCCATGCCAACTATTAATTCAAATGCCATAATGAAAGAAGACAATATCTCTCACCAGGCTAAAAGTAATCAAGATACAAGCAAAAATAAGCCCAAACTTCTGAGCTTATTCTGTGGAGCTGGTGGCTTAGATATAGGGTTTTTAGAAAATGGCTATGATATTGCTTTTGCTGCTGATTACGATAAACAAGCAATAACCACATACAATAATAATCACTCAGGCGAAAAAGCTCATCAAATTGATTTGCTTGTTACTTCAATTGAAGATTTGCTTCTATTGATTTCAGAAAAAACAGAGAATGTACAGGAATTTATTGGCATTATTGGGGGGCCTCCCTGCCAAGGTTTCTCAAGAGGTAATGCTTCTCGTTGCCATACCGATCCGCGTAATCAGCTAGCAATGAAATATGCTGAGCTTGTTAATTATTTTTGTAGAGTATCAAATATAAAATTCTTCTTGTTTGAGAATGTGCCAGAAATTTTAGCAAATAAAAACAAGGAATTTCTTAAACTGTTACGTGAGCATCTTTCAATTCATTTTAACATTTACGAAAAAGAGTTAAATGCTTCAGGCTTCGGAGTGGCACAAAAAAGACGTAGGTACTTTATTGTTGGAATAAAAAAAGAAATCGATTCTGGGGGGTTTATGTTTCCAATTCCATCTCAAGAGAAAGAAAAAACTGTTGCAGATGTAATTAGTGATCTTCCTCCCCCGAGCTTCTTCGACAGAAAAAATATTGGCCAGGTTAATAAGTTTCATCCAAACCACTGGACTATGCAGCCAAAATCAAAACGATTTATAACCGGTGAAATGCCTGAAGGTGGTAGGTCTTTTATTAAGCTAGATTGGCATAAGCCAAGCCGTACTGTTGCCTATGGAAATCGAGAGATTCATGTACATCCCGATGGAAATCGTAGACTAAGCATATATGAAGCTATGCAGCTTCAAGGCTTTCCAAAAAATTATCAACTTTTCGGAAGCTTAAGTGCACAAGTTAGGCAAGTTTCGAATGCAGTACCGCCTCCTGTAGCATTTGCTCTTGCAAATAGTTTAAATAAATATCTTAAACTCTAAAGGGTATTCGCATGAACCCAATAGCTGATGCAAACGAGAGATCAGAATCAGAGATAAACTCTCGCCTTTCTGAAGCGATAGATACTGGCGAAAGCGTAAAAGCACGCCTCATGACTGACGAGAGGGTGTTTGCTCGAATCACAGATGGTATTTATCGTGATCCAGCGTCAGCTTTGCGCGAGCTGATAGCAAATGCATATGATGCAGATGCAACTGAGGTGAGAGTTGAGACCGACTATCCTCGGTTTACAAAGATATCAGTGAGAGATAATGGCAGAGGGCTTACAAAGGAAACGTTAGCGCATGTCATTTGCCATATTGGTGGTAGCTTAAAAAGAACTAAGGATGGACAGAAACACCAGGTTTCCAGTGAGAAGGATGTAACAAAGAGTAAATCTGGCCGTCCTTTAATTGGAAAATTGGGTATTGGTCTGTTTTCAGTCTCACAAATCACACACCATATTGTAATAATATCAAAAACTAAAAATAGCAATAAACGTATTTACTGTGATATTTTGTTAATGCCTCAATCTGAGGCCTTGCTCGAAAAAGAAGAAGGTCAGCAATTTGTAACCGGTCATGTTGAAATTAAATTTGTCGATGCTGATGATATTGAATCTCAAGGGACAGAGATTTTACTTCTAGATTTGCGTGACCATGTAAAAGAAGCATTGCTTTCAAAAATGACATGGGCGTCATTGAAAGAAAAGGAAGAAAAAGAGAAGCAAGAAAACTTTATCCAAAATGAAGTTGATTTAGCATTGGCTTTTGGCGAAGATCAGTACGACGGATCGATTAATGTTGTTGAACCTGAATTTCATATTGGAGAAATAGATGTAAATAGTGGGCTTGTTATTCGTCAACCTATTTTGCCATGGGAAATTGATCACTCTCCAAGAGAGAAATTTATCAGCTTAGTTGAGCGAGTATCTCAACTATCAGATCCCGATAAAGTAACACAACAAAAAGGACCAAGCATACAAGATCACCTTGATTACTATCTTCGCATGCTATGGACCCTAAGCCTATCACTACCTCTTCCCTACATAAAAAAACACCCTTTCTACCTAGACAGCAGTGACAATATATCAGTCTATCAAATTGACAATAAAGCTAAAGGCAGTGCAATACCTGTAGATTTGGCTGAAAAACAAAATATTATAGAAAAATATAAACTACAGTCAGGCGTAGATTTAGGTATTGAGTTTAATGTATTTATCGATAATATACAAATATTACGGCCGATCTCTTTTGGTGAGTTTCATAGTTTAGACTATGTAATTAATTCTCCAATGATGTTTGTTGGTCGCGCCAGACCAGATTTATCTGATATTCCAGAGCAATATAGAGGCGGTGACCTTGAATTTGAGGGCTATCTATACTGGACAAGAAAAATTATTCCCAGAGAACACAATGGAGTCCTGATCAGAATTAATGGTGCCAGCGGCACACTATTTGATGAAACTTTTTTGAAATATCAAATCTCTGAACAAACGAGATTGAGGCAAGTTTCAGCAGAAATTTTTGTTGTAAAAGGGCTGGATGCTGCGCTTAATATAGATAGAGAATCTTTTAATATTGCGCATCCGCATTTTCAGATATTGAAAAACTGGTTACATGCTGCAATGCGCCAGTTAATGAATAGGCACAAATATCAGTCCGAGGCTGTTAATAAAAATATCCTTGCAGAAAGGAAAGAAGAAACATTCTCTCAGCTTCGAGAGATTGTCTCTATACAGAATAGTATTCATCGGAGTGGGGGTAAGTTAAAAGAAGTTCATTACAGTGTGACAACTCTAAAAGAATTGTTTGAAAAGAATAAGAATACTATTGAGCTTGATCGGGAAAAAACGCTAAGGCCAATTCTTAAAAAGAAAGCCATAACCGCAAAAGATAAAATTAGCCAGATATTGAATGAAGAAAAAGCTAAGTCTGTTGCATCGCTTCTAAGTGTCTATGGGGTTGATGATTTTCTTCCTCAAGAGAAATTTGAAGACTTAGTGTCGGCAATCTTGGAAATCATGGTGCTTGAGATTAAAAAATGAGCGAGAATATCATGGAAAATATGGATGATGACCCTTTTGCAATTGACTCCAGTCTAATTAAAGGCGTCGCCCCTGTTAACATAGAGCATACTTCTCCCCACCTGAAGAAAGACTTTGCACCTTGGCACAAGCCTAGAAAACAATGGATTCGTGATAATCAGTGGGGGGTGTTAATTTCTTCTCTAATAAAAAAACTCAACACTACAAATGAAAATAGACCACTAAATTATCTGAGTCTGCCGGGAGTAGATCTCCTTGATATCAGATCATTTGAACAAGTTTTTACAGAACTTAATGCAAGAATTCAATTTCTAGGGCTAAATTATATAGAGGAAGATCAAGACGATATAAAGGCTGAGCAAGCGCTTTCTCTGAATGAGGTACGATCTCTTGATTTTGTAGATCAGGAAAGTAATGTAATAACAGAACAATTTGAGGAGCTTAGCGATGATAGCTCGATTGTAAGCCGGCGTGTTTTGCAAGAGCATAAAACATTTGATGTCATTAATCTTGATTTATGTGCGTCTTTTGCAAAATATAAACCTGGCACAGTGCAAAGTCTTTATACGGCAATACATAAATTGCTCCACCACCAATCTTATTATCGTACGGAAGACTGGCTATTTTTTATTACTACTAGAGTAGATAAGAAAAAAGTTGATCCTGATGCTTTTTTAACTCTTATAGAGTCAGCTTTAAATAGCTTGCCTGCCGACATGGTTAACAGCAATTTGATTGAAAAGTTCGGGTTAGATCAAATCTGTGTTGAGAATAAGTCAATTGCAGTAAGTAATTTAACTTCACTGCAACATAAATGCTGCTTTACCGCGACATATGGAATATGGAAGCTCAAGTTGCTTATTGATTGCAAGCCGCAAAGCAAGTCAAAAATGCATCCCCCATATGAATACCATGTCGAGTCTGAGGATGAAACGCCAGACATGGTGTCGATGTCTTTTTGGTGTTCTAGAATACCATCAAAAAATGTTGACACTGCGGGGTTGTCAAAATTAGAAATAAATGGGCAGCTCCCAGATTCCAATTCAATCTACATTGACTATGCTCAAAAGGCATTTGATGCTTCGTTGAATGCAATAGATTTAGATGCGTTTTTGTCTCAAAGCCAAGAAAAATACCAAGGGGCGTTGGAAAGATCTAAATTATTACTCAAGAAGGCTCGCTATTCCATTGAAGATTATGAAAGGTGGTTAATAGAGCAGCAAAACAAAATTAATTCGATGCTTGCACCTAAGTACTAATCATATATATTGCGGTGGCTTGCCTGTGTTCTCCCTCCTTGTTTTTACAGGTAATATTTTTACTACTGATTTAGGATTATGGGATTGGTTAAATGAAATTAAGAAAAATGGTTATGGTCAAAATATGGCAATACTGAGCTGGCCTGACTCTTGAAAGCAGCTGATTTGGACTTTGGCCAAGAAAAGTAGGTGCGATTTAATGGATATATTTAAGCCTAGTTACAACGCCGCAGCTTCCACTGCGGCGTTTCCACATCCCCCATAGCAGCTATCCATTGTGCGTCCCCCGTCAGCCTGCCGATCTCCCGCCACGACCCCCCCCCCAGCCTTCCAAGCCACTTCTTGTGTCCCCAACCCCTAAACCTGTCCTTTAGTCCAAGAGAACGTGCTTCCAGACCACGCCGGCTTGTGACTGTCTTCCTAACTTCATAAAATTTCAGGCTTATTTTCAATGTCATACCGCCGCTTGGCGGTGTTTTCGTTTGGAATGCCGATGGACCTGAATGCACTGTTGGCCAGCTTTGCTTCCGCCTTTGGCCAAGACAACCGGATGTTGACCTTGCAGCTTGGAGAGGGGCAGTTTGCCGCAGAACAGCTGCTGCCGCTCAGCCTGGAGGGCGAGGAGGGGGTTTCCCAGCCTTATCGCTATACGCTGGCTTGCCTGTCGCCGGACGGCAATATCCCGCTGAAGACCCTGCTGGGCCAGCCGGCTCGTATTGGCATCCAGGGCGCGGAGGGAAGGGAGGCGATCCGTTGCGGCGTGGTTAGCCAGGCCAGTTTGGTGGGGTCGGATGGCGGCTTTGCTCGTTATCAGCTGACCGTGGAAGCGCCGTTCGCCTTGCTGCGCCACCGCAGGACCTCCCGGGTATTCCAAGACCTGTCCGTGCCGGACATCGTCAAACAAATCCTCAGCGAACATCAGCAGGCCAACCCCATCTTCGCCCGCGTGCAAACGTTGGCCTTGCAGCTCAAGCCTGCCGCGCCGCGCAGCTATGCGCTGCAATACCGCGAGAGCGATTACGATTTCATCGTCCGCCTGTTGCATGAAGAGGGGTACGCCTGGCGTTTCCGTCATCTGGAGGCAGATGGGCCGCGGGTGGAGCTTTCCATCTTTGATGATGCCCACGCCTTGCCGGTTTCCCCATTGCAGCGGGTGCGCTTTCACCGCAGCGACGCCACTGAGGAAGAGGATGGCCTGACGGGCTGGGAAGCTGCGCGCCAGATTGTGCCCGGCGCCAGCACGCTGGCCAGTTACGATTACAAGCCGGTGCTCACCCAGCAAGGCCGGGAGGCAAGCCGGGTGGAGCAGGGCCAGTTTGGCCAGGCCTTGCAAAGCAGCCTGGGCCATTACGATGCGCCGGGCTTGTATTACGCTGGGGACGATGAGCAACTGGGCCGTTACGCCGTGCTGCGGCAACAGGCTAACGATTTGCAGGCCAAATCCTTTAGCGGTAGCGGCGCGGTGCGCGGTCTGTTGCCGGGGGAGTGGTTCCGCCTGGATGATCACCCCGCGCATGAGGACGACGCGGAGGAGAAACGCCAATTCGTCGTCACCGGCCAGCGCTTCCAGGCGCGCAACAATCTGCCGCGGGATCTGGCGCAACATTTGAGCGAGGAGGCCGCCGCCGCGCCGTTCGCCTCCGCCATCCAGGCCCAACGCCGCGGCATTCCGTTGACGCCGGCGTATGCCGGTACTGCTCACGCCAAGCCCACCAGCCTGGGTGTGCAAACCGCCTCCGTGGTGGGGCCGGCCAGCGGGGATGCCGGGGCGGAGAGCTCCGGAGAAGTGCATACCGACGAGCACGGCCGCATCAAGATTCAATTCCATTGGCAGCGTCTGGAAGAGCATCCCAGCATCGGCGCGAGCATGGACGACAAATCCTCCTGCTGGGTGCGGGTGGCGATGCCGTCCGCCGGCGCAGGGTGGGGCCATCAGTTCCTGCCACGCATCGGCCAGGAAGTGCTGGTGGACTTTATCGAAGGCGATATCGATCGCCCGGTGGTCAAGGCCGTGGTTTACAACGGCAGCCATCCCGCGCCGGATTTCAGCGGCGCCGGCAGCCTGCCGGCCAATAAGACGCTGTCCGGCATCAAATCCAAAGAGCACCAGGGCGGCGGCTATAACGAGCTGTTGTTCGACGATACCCCCGGAGAGGTGCGCGCCAAGCTGTCCAGCGAGGCGGGCAAGACCCAGCTCAACCAAGGCTTTCTCACCCACCCGCGCAGTAATGGCCAGGCCCAGCCGCGTGGCGAGGGCTTTGAGCTGCGGACGGACCAGCACGGGGCCATCCGCGCCGCCCACGGCCTGCTGCTGTCCACGGAGGCGCAAGGCGGCGGCGCAGGCAAGCAGCTGGCGCGGGAGCAGGCCAGCAGCCAGTTGCAAGCCGCGGTGGCCTTGAGCCAGGCGCTGGCAGAAACCGCCACCACGCAGCAGGCCGACACCATGGAAACCGGGCCGGACGGCATTGGAGACGACAACGCCAGCAGCGGCAAGCGGGAACAAGGCCATGTGCTGCACCAGTTGCAGGCGCTGGCGGCTTGGGAGGCCGGCAGCAATACCGATCCAGACAGCAAAACCGCGAAAGAACAGGCGGGTCAGCAAGCCTTGCTGGTGCTGTCCGCGCCGGCCGGCATCGCCAGCCTGTCCGGGCAAAGCCAGACCCTGGCCGCGGAAACCCATCTCAACCTGGTGGCGCAGCGCGACACCAATCAGAGCAGCGGCCGGCGCTGGATTCATAACGTAGGCAAGCACATCAGCCTGTTTGTGGCCGGCGTGGCGGATAAGGTGGCGATGAAGTGGATAGCCGCCAAGGGCAAGATTCAGTTGCAGGCGCAAAGCGACAGCATTGAGCTGACGGCGGACAAGGACGTCACCATCACCTCCTGCAAGGAACGCATCACCATTGCGGCCAAGGATGAAATCCTGCTGACCAGCGGCGGCGGCTATATCCGCCTCAAAGGCGGCGATATCGAAGTACATTGCCCGGGCACGGTCAGCATCAAGGGCAGCAGTCATTCATTGAGCGGGCCGGCCAGCGTCTCCGTGCCCATGCCGACCATGCCAAAAGGTTACCAACGCAGCTATATCCTGCAGGACGAAAAGACGGGCGAACCGCTGGTGGACAAGGCTTACCGGCTCAAGCTGCCGAATGGCCGTGTGCTTCCGGGTTACACCGACTGGGAAGGCCGAACCAGCACTGCCTTCACTCCGAGTTCCCAGCCGGTCAAGCTTGAGGCGCCCAAGCCTCCTATCGAGCAGGAGTACACCCTGTATGGCTACGGCACTGGCCAGGCGGAGCGCGGGCTGCAATTGAAAGACGACAATGGAGAGGATGCTTGATGGCCAACTATCAACCCGCCGGCGGCACGATGACCATCGTGGAAGAGCGGCCCGAGTATGCAATGCTGCCTCACCCGGGCAATAAGCCCTACCTGACCGAGAAGGCTGACGTGGCGATTCTGTCGCCCAAATCGGTAGGGGTGACCAGTAAAAAGACTGGCCGCACTTACCAGCTCAATATGCGGCAAATCACTATGTCGATCCTGATTCGTCTCGATGAAAGCAGCCACGACTACAAGTGGTTCTATAAGGCGGAAGTCAATTTCGACATGACTCGCAACCCCCCGACGCCTTTTCTGAGTCCAAGCCGCCGAGAAGATGGGGCAAACCGGCGACACACTATCACTCCCTTCCCCAAAGGCTTGTCGAAGGGCTATTTACGACGGCCGGACTTGGTGATTGTGAAGGACAAGGAAACCCGCTGGCCGGGGCGGGCAGCCCCTGACCATGACGGCGTGCCGCATGGGGATAATTTGGCTCGGGTGGCGGAGGTGAAATTCCCTGGGGATGAACTTAGTCGAGGCCAGGAGGACGCCTACAAGCGCATTGCCGGTGGAGATGACCGGTTTACCGTCTTGGATGTTATCGACAAAAGGAAAAAGAGAGTCCCTGAGCCTAAAAAAGTACCAGTCTTCAGTCCGCAGCCACAAGCCAAGCCCAAATCGCAAACCCAACGAGTACCCGCGCCGATCTACAGCCCGGTTCCGGTAAAGACTCCAGGCTATCTCCAGGATTGGGGCACGCAGTTGCAGCGTGGGGTTGCCGAAGTATGGTCGGATGCGAAGAAAGGCATGCAGGGCTTGGCTGAAGATACTCAAGCCTGGCTGGAAAAAGAGGCTGCTTGGCTGTTAGAGTCAGGCCGCTGGGTTCGGGATAAGTCCGAAAAAACTTGGACTTGGGTCAATGCGCAAGGGAAAGCGCTGGTCCGCTGGAGCGAGGAGCAATTGAAGGCCGCGTGGGCCAAAATTGAGCGCTATTGCGACATCGCCTGGAATGAAATTAGCCAGATCCAGTGGGGGCAAATTTTGCTCAATGTCGGCAAGGTTGTAGTGGGCATCGTGCTGGTGGTGGCAGCCGCCGCCTTGATGGTGATGGCGCTGCCTGCTGAACTGGTAGCGGCCTTTATTGCCTGCGTTGCCATACTGGGGGGCGCTACGGTTTCAAGCAACGATAAACCACTGATGGCATGAGTTAGGAATTGAGAAATGGAACAGGTAGAAATGCCGCAGCAATTGCAACGGCTTGAAACATACCAAGACGAACTGACGTGGAACTTGGAGTCCGACGAGGGTATCGTCATCCGTCCTGGCTTGATTGCCACTTTTTTCTTTGAAAAGGGCAGCACGGTTGAGGTCAGAGCAAAGCTCGTCGAGTGCTTCGACAGGTTCTACTCTCTCTTTGGCGCAAAGCTAAAGGGGCAGAAGTACATGGATGCCAAAACCAGGAAAATGGGCGCATCTGATTATGAGAAGTCCAGAAACAAGATATTGGCAATCACCGATCCACATGAGCGGATTGAGTGGTTTGTCAGTAGTGAAACAGTGCCGGACTTGGCTCCGGAATACTCGGTTTCCTGCTTGACGCAGCAAAGCATTCACGAAGGCTGGGGCGACAAATCTTTTTTCAAAATCGTGCTGCCCGCGGCCACAGTGTTCGATGAAGCAAGCCTTGGTCAGTACCAACAGTTGCTTGCCTTCATCTGTGATGCCTTACAACCGGTTCATGGTTATGGTGGCCTGTCTCCGATCCTGCCATATGACTATCATCGGTACTTGCCCAATGAGTATGAGCTTGCGCAGCGGTTTATCGGTTTGAATATTGATACTCGGTCCTTCAGTGCCGGAGGGTTTGAACTGAAGAGTCACATCAAGGGGGCAGACTGGTACACGATTCTGGGAAATGAGTTCGTAGAGCAGCTTGATGGCGAAGAGGCTATCCGCGCCAAGCTAGCGCCCTGGCGAGATATTTCCATACACCGATATGCAAGCGGATTGATGATTCAGGCAGGCCCTTACCCTGACTTGGGCGCTCCTAATGCTAGCCCTCCGGAGTCCTACGTGGTGGTCAGTCACCTGGTGAGGTCGATACGCACCACGGAACCCGGCTCCCTGCATTACCACTTGCCTCAACAGAATGGATTCGACAAGTCCGAAACCGTAAGCTGGTATGCGCGCTTCGACGGTAGCCCGTTGCCGGCGGCGGAGCCGCTACCAATACAATCAGAACATGGAGGTCGGTGCGAAGCAGGTAAACCTTGCCCTGAGAGCGGACATTGGTGGACTCCAGCTATGGAGAACTCGCGGCAATATTTCACCCAAGGCGAGCTGATGCCTGATTTCTCGCGCTCAACGTATGGCAGCACGATCTGGTATCGAGAACCGGTCTCCGGTACTAGATGAGCCATTGATGAGGAGCGCTTAAGCATCCGCAGGGATGCAGCCCTATGCGTGTGATGGGATGAGTTAGGGGTTGAGCAATGGAGCAAGTAGAAACTCCACGGCAATTGCAGCGATTACAACAGTATCAAGATGAGCTTGTTTGGACCCTTGGTACGGATGATGCCGTTGTTGTGCGCCCAGGATTGATTGCCACGTTTTTCTTTGTGGGTGGTAGCATAATTGCGGTGCGTGAAAAAATAGTGGAGTGTTTTGATTATTTCTATGACCGGTTTGGTTTCCATCTAAAAGGAAAACAAATTGGTTCCGGCAACTATACCAAGATGGCCAAAAATGGTTATGCCGCCAATAGGAATACCGCTCTTGCCAATGTTGACCCGCATAATGCGCTGGAGTGGACGTTAAGCTCAGAGCCCACTCAGGAGAGAGCTCCCTCCTATGCCATGCAGTGCCTGACACGACGAGAACTACACGAAACGTGGGGGCATAAATCCTATTTGAAGTTCACTCTGCCGCATACCTTATTGTTTGAAAAAAACGGCATCGCTATTTATCAGAATTTAGTTCAGTTTGTTTGTAATGCTCTCTCCCCCGTTCATGGCTATGGCGGCCTATCGCCAGTCCTACCTTATGATTTTGACCGCTACTTGCCCAATGAGTATGAACTGGCGCAGCGTTTTATTGGACTGGATGTGGACAGCATGTCGTTTTCTGCCGGTGCGCACGAGTTGCAAAACCATATCAAAGGCGCTAACTGGCTCACCATTTTGGGGAGTCAGTTCATACAGCAATTGGGTGGTGAGGCATCACTCCGCGCTCAGCTTGCAAGCTGGCCGAATATCGTTCTGAGTGCTTACCCGGGGGGCTTGATTATCCAAGCCGGAGAGTACCCTGACCTTGGCGCACCGGAAGACGGCGCGCCCATTTCCTACGTGGCAGTGAACCATGTAGTGAAACCAATTCGCACCACGGAGCTAGGCTCCCTGCATTACCACCTATCTCAACAGAATGGGTTCGACAAGTCCGAAACCGTGAGCTGGTATGCGCGCTTCGACGGTATCCCGTTGCCGGAGGCGGAACCGCTACCAATACAATCAGAACATGGAGGTCGGTGCGAGGTAGGTACCTTGCCCTGAGAGCGGACATTGGTGGACTCCCGCTATGGAGAACTCGCGGCATTATTTCACCCAAGGTGAACTGATGCCTGATTTCTCGCGCTCAACGTATGGCACACGATCTGGTATCTAGAACCGGTCTCCGGAGCAAGGTGATCTGTACTGGGGGCAAGGCTAGTGAGGGCTGTGGGTTATAGCGAGTCCAATCATTGGAGATTGAATTGTGAAAAATTTCCGTATAGAGACCGTGGCGCAGCTACAAGCCCAGCTTAAGCAGCTATTGAGTCTGGACGATGACAGCTTTACTGCGAATGGAACGCAGACTGTTTGTTTTGTGTACATGCCCGCAAAGAAATTATTGGGGTGTTTCAAGGACTGGCAAGGTCAAGCGGGGTGGAAGAAACTAGGTAGGGAATGGGCCTGCTCTAATGAAGAGCGCAATGTAAGTTTTTTTGTCAGAGCGATTGCGCCTTCCACGGCATTACTTATCTCCACCGTTAATACACTGCATAACCAATATCTAATACGATGTGGTGGCGGTGTAGTGGACGAAAATGTAAATGAGCAGCAATTAAGGTATCTGAACGCCTATGGCCGTATTCTCAATCAGGCGGATTATATTGATGGCGTAAGCCCGGAAGGCGAGGTGCGGGCTAAACTTGGGTTGATTTGCACCGTGTATTTCCGCAATGGCGGGCAGCGGGATGTCGGTTACAAAGTCTTGGGCTGTTTCGACCGTTTTGTCGAGCAGTTTGGCGAGCATCTGCAAGGACAGTTTCATAGCCTAAGTGGTCGCAGTTTTACCAGCCTCCGCAAAGACAGCATCGTGAAGGCCAAGGAGAAGCTCCGCGGACTGGTGGATGAGGGAGCTATGTTTTCCTGGATTCTGCAAAGTGAAAAAACAGCTGAGGTAGCTGCAAGCTATTCGATTTCAGCGTTGACGTCCAATGCGGAAAGTGACCCCTATGGTGCGATGTCTTGCGTCAAGATCATATTGCCCTGGCAACTGCTGGCGGATGAGGACGGGGAACAGCGGTTCAAGGACTGGGTGTGTTATTTGTGTGAAACCCTAGATGTGGACCATGGCTATGCAGGTCTGGCCTGCAATCTGCCCTATGACCATCATCAATTCCAGCCTTACGAATTCCAGATGGCACAACGCTATAGCGGACTGATGGTCGATTCGTTTGCGCTGATTGATGGGGATAACCTTTCCGAGCATATCAAAGGCGTCAACTGGCTGACACTGCTGGGACCTCGTTATATCGAGAAGCTAGGCGGCATGGCCGCGCTCAAGCAGCAGCTGCAGTTGCCCGATGTCAGCGTGCAGGAAACCGATAACGGCAGATTGATGATTCAGGCAGGCGTGTTGCCGGATGTCGGCGTTCAGGAATACGGCCATCCGCCGGCCTATGTGGCGGTGAACCGGGTGCTCAAATCGATCCGTGTGCCAAATCCCGATCAATTGCATACCTGCATGGACGATGCGGAGGGCTTCACCCAGGCCAATACCTTGGCATGGTATGCGCGGTTTGACGATGTGACGCAGGCGGCAAGCTTGCCCCTTTTCGCGCCGGCCGGTGAGTTGTGGCGCAAAGCTGGGCAGGCCAGCCCGATTCCATCAGACCAAATGATGAGAGATGCCCAAGCACCCTCGCACAAGCAAGCCTATGAGCGTATTGCCAAGCAAGTGGACTTCATCGAAGGGGTAACCCCTGAAGGCCAGGAGCTGGTCCGGCTGGGGCTGATCTGCACCGTGTACTTCCGCCATGGCGGGCAGCGGGACATAGGTTACAAGGTGTTAGGTTGCTTTGACCGTTTTGTCGAGCAGTTTGGCCCGTACCTAAAAGGGCAGTTTCATGACTTTAGCGGAAGAGGGTTCACCTCTCTGCGCAAAGCCAGTATCACGAAAGCCAAAGAAAAACTGTCCGGATTAGTAGACGATGGGGCCATGTTTTTCTGGATTCTGCAAAGCGAAAAAAATGGTGAGTTGCCCGCTGAGTACGCCATCAAGGCGATGACCTGCAATATTGATCATGACTCCGAGTGGTTGTCCTATCTGAAAATCACATTGCCATGGCAGTTGCTGGAAGAGCCGGATGGCGAGCAACAGTTCAAGGACTGGGTGCGTTATCTGTGCGAAACCTTGGATGTGGACCATGGCTATGCGGGTCTGGCTTGCAATCTGCCTTATGACCGACATCAGTATCAGCCCTATGAATTCCAGATGGCACAACGATACAGTGGTCTGATGGTAGATTCTGGGCCCCACATGGATTTAGCTGAATTGGAAGATGGCATCAAAGGCGTCAACTGGCTGACGCTGCTGGGTCCCCGCTATATCGAGAAGCTAGGCGGCATGGCCGCGCTCAAGCAGCAGCTTCAGTTGCCCGATGTCAGCGTGCAGGAAACCGACAACGGCAGACTGATGGTTCAGGCAGGCGTGTTGCCGGATGTCGGCGTTCAGGAATACGGCCATCCGCCGGCCTATGTGGCGGTGAACCGGGTGCTCAAATCGATCCGCGTGCCAAATCCCGATCAGTTGCATAGCGGCATGGACGATGCGGAGGGCTTCACCAAGGCCAATACCTTGGCGTGGTATGCGCGTTTTGACGATGCGACGCCGGCGGCAAGCGTGCCGCCGCAGGTGCCGGCCGGTGCTTGAGCTGCGAAGCCGGGCTTCCCTAGATCCTGTTATGGCCGCACGATCTGGTCTCAGCAGCGCGAGTAGCGGTGGTTATTAGGCTTATGTTGTAGGCGAGCGCAGGCTTGCCGGTGTTAATGCGAAAAATACGAAAGACAGTCAATGAATGCACGAGTGGATTTGAATCATCAGAATGCAAGCTGGGTGTCAAAAGTGGCTATTGATGACCCGGTTCGTTTGCTGGCGAGGATGCGGAGCGCTGGCTTGCCCTTGCAGGATGGCGGTGCCGGTGAGGTGGAGGGCGAGTCCGACAGCAGCAAGATCACGGCCTTGGTGGCGGTCGGCGCGGACCGATTGGCGGCGATTGTCGCGTCGCCAAGCGGCTTGGTGTACCGGTTGGAGCCGGAGGTGATTGAGCAGGATTGGTGGTCGTTTGCCGCCCGGTATTACTACGTCGTGACGGGCAATCTGGCGGATCGGCAATTGTTGGCCGAGCATGCCGGCGTTGAGATTGGCCTGGTCAAGGGTAAAACGATTTCGCGGAAGAAGGCGGCGGAGCTTTCCGGACTTTCTCTGGACCAGTTGTTGGATCAGGCGTGCCCGGAACTGGCGCAGCGGCAAGAGTCTTTGTTTGATTGACCGCTTCTTAGCGGCATTAGCTTTGGTTTTTGCTGTAACAGGATAGTGAGCCACGCCGCAGCCTCCCCGCTGCGGCGTTGTCACGTCTACATCACATCGGATATCTGAATGAAGCCGGCGTGCAGTTCCTGGCGGATGGGTTCCAGCAGGGCCGCCATTTGCTCGCAGTTGATTTGCTGGTTCTCCTGGCAGTTCAGCAGCAGGGACATCATGGCGTGCAGGCTTTGGTTGGCGGTGTGGAGGTGGACCATGCCGCGGGTCAGGTTCTCGTCGGCCTGGAGGTAGCACTCCTCCAGGGCTTTAACCAGGGCGTAGGCGTCGTCTTGGCCGGCGGTGGCGATGCGCAGCTGCTTGATCTGCTGGTACATCTGTTGCAGCAGCCATGTTTTTTGGGTTTTGGCGACGGCGGCGCTCATGGCTGGCGCTCCATCGTGGCGGGTTGGGGAAAACTAGGGGTTTGCCGGCAGAAACTCAATATATTCATTATGGCCTCCACAAACATTTGCTTAAGGAAGCCTGCACGGCACGCACGGAAGGCGTGGGCAGGCTCATGACAAAGTGGGAGGACCGGAACGTTCCACGGCAGCCCAAGGGGCTCAGTGCCATGAGCCCACCCGGTGGTGGCAGACGCATGAGCACATAGCAAGTCGCAGCCAAGCGAATTGCTAAGAAACGTTCAGAACGGGCCTCCCAGCCCATGGCTGCGTTATTTGGCGCAGCGCATGGGCAGAGTAAGGGGGGAAGACAGGGGCGTCAAGGCTAGGGCATGCGGATTGAGGAGAGTAAAGCGGCGGTGTCCGCGTTTTCTGCATGGATGGATAAGCTCGGCTTTTGCCATGTTGCATTTTCCCACCATTATTTTTTTACGGGGGCTCTTGCGATTAAGCCATGCAGGTGAGGGAACGGGGGCGTGATCATGGCAATAGGCTTGCGGTAGAAACTTAGATGATGTTGGTATGTTTTGGGGCGGTCAGATTAAGTTGGCAAGGCATTTCCGTAAAGCGTGGCGTGCTTTAGTTCTATTATGCAATAGCTTTTCTTGCTGAGTTGAATTTTTTATTTTGCATGCTATTGGTATTTTTGGTTTGTGTTGGAATTATAAAATTTTATTCAGAGATAAATCATTCTAATGATGTGGCTGATTTTATTTCGGGCTTCTGGGGGTGGGGGGCTTCGAAGGACATATTGAATTGACACTTGGGAAAATGCGGGAGCAGAGTGCTGATTGCCTGCGCTGCTAGCAGGCTTGTTGATTTCAACGCTATTTTATTTGGAGAGCACTCATGCCATTAAGCAAACCAGCCACCCCGGTTAAACCTCCGGTTGTGAAGGTGTTGATTGGCGGGAAAGTCGTTCTGGTGTCCAAGTCCGCCGTCACTCCGGTTCAGTCTTCCGCCACATGCTTGATTATTGCCAACTAATTATGAGGTAAATAAAGTGAGCCCTGCTGATAAGCGTTTGCTTACGATCTACTGTGTGTCGGCGATACAGTATTGAAAACCTCTTTGAAATGCTTATGTGCCGTATATACACGCCGCTTTCTCAGTTGTTTTCTTTTTGTCTTGCCTTGGCTCGAGTGGTCGTAAACAGGCGCTAAGGGCTCACTTTATCTGGCATTTTTTGGCTTTGGAGGAGGGTAATGGAGAATCTAAACACTATATCGTCTACGTCGACAGCTTATGCCATGCCTGTTGGCGTAAAGTTCTCAGATTTGATGGACCTCATACCTCGTTGGGCCTGGTTTGGTGGTAAGTGGCCTTATCCGCTGCAAATGATGCTGGCTGTTTTGGTTGGGAGCGGATGGACGTTAAAGGCTTTAACGAGTACGGCTAAAGCGAGTCTGACGCTGTCTGCCATTTCCCATGTGATGAGCGTGTCGTATTTTCGGAGCTGGCAGGTCTATTGGAAAATACAGATCAATCACGCTAGGAACACCCTGACCTTTTCCACCCTTTGCCGGCTGCCTGGAGATCAATTATTGCGCTGGGGTCGAAAACATACGCATGTAGATATCCAGGCGCCAAAGGGCACGCTTCCGGAAAAGCCGGTTGTTTATCTGCTGGTTTCATTCGCGTTGCACTATTTTGGCATGCTGTTGCCCGTGCAGCAGCAATATGCCAATGCCAGGAAAATTGCCGTGGTGCAGCCACGCCGCGCTTTGGAGCCTTTGCAGAAGATTGGCTTTTATCCATTTTTATCCGCCATGACCGGGCAGAAAATTGAAGGGATTGCCGCTGACCAGCCATTGGTGGCAAGGCAGATTGCCAGGGCGGTGCGTCAAGGTTATTCCGTGGCGATGAGAGTGGACAGCATGCCAACGGAAACCGTGCGCATGGTGGGGTCTCGGCTCTGCGGCAAAGCCGCGATGTTTCCATTGAGCATTCTGGAGTTGGCCAAGAGGCTGGAGGTGGATCTGGTTGTGCTCAGCGTGGTGAGAGAGGGGGGCGTGTTTCGTACCGCCAGCCATTTGCGTCTTTCCGTGCCGAGCCAGTCTTCAGGGGAGGAACTGGCTGAGCTGGCCTGCCGCATAGATGGTGCGATAGGCGCATTGATTGCTCGTTATCCCGAGCAATACACCGCTTGGCACGCGGTAGCGGAACGTTGGCGCTTGGCGCAGGAGATAGAGCAGGCTCTTTCTGATGGAGGCGAATATGGAACTGCGTGAAAAAGTGGCGGCCATTCTGGCAGAGGCGGCGGATTTACCGGTGGAGGCGATTCTTGAAGCCGCGGATGTGGAGACCTTGGGGCTGGATTCCCTGTCGCTGTCCGACGTGCTGTTTGAGTTGGAAAAAGCGTTTCAGGTCGAGATTTCCGATGAGGAAGCTGGTCAATTGCACACTTTGCTGGATTTTGAGGCGCTATTGCAGCGCAAGCTTGCGGAAAGCGCGACAGCGGGGTGAGCCAGGGGCATTCATGCCCGTTTCATGACCAAGCCAGGCTTAATCTTGAGGAAAGCTTGATATGAGCATGCCGTTGCTACGTAGCCGCGAGAGAACTGGGCTGTTTGGTCTGATAGCCGCGCTGGCATGGGCACAGTTGAGCAGCGGGGCGGCGTTATGGGGCCCTGCGCTGCTGGCTGTCTTGTGTGTCTGGCGTTCATGGTCTCATGCCCAACCCTTGGCGCGCATGGTCATGCTGCTGGTGTCGGTTTGCTTGCTCAATCGCGTGTTGCTGCCGGGGTGGCAAATCTGGCCGCTGATCATGCTGTTGCCTATCTTGGCCACGTCCCTGGTGTTTTGGCGCCGGGACCGGCCGCGTCTGCTGGAAGTCATGCGCATGGGGCGCGTGAGGGCGCGTCATGTCGCTTTGGGTGTGCTGGTGGGCTTGATCAGTAGCGGCGTTTTGCTGCTGTGGATGCGTTGGTTCGCTCCGGATTTGCGGGTGCAGGCAGGTTTGATGCCGGCTTGGCCGGCTACGGCCTTGCTGGCGGTCATTCTGGGGTTTGCGTTGCTGAACAGCTGGATGGAAGAAGTCATGTATCGCGGCATGGTGCAAGGCAGTTTGATTGAAGCCGGTTTGTCCTTGCCTATCGTTCTGACGGTTCAGGCGATGGCTTTCTCTGCCGCGCATTACGCCGGAGGCGTGCCGAATGGCTTGGTAGGCGTTGGCTTGACCTTGTGGTACGGCCTGGCCTTGGGAGGGCTTAGAGCCTGGAGCGGGGGATTGGCTGCCGCCTTTATCGCTCATGTAACAACGGATGTGTGCATTGGTACCGTACTGGCGTTTCCGATGGTTCGGATGGAGATCATGCCGTGATATGGCCGCGTCGACCGTCTTGTATTTATGTTTTCTCCATTGCCGGGCCTATCACCGAGGCTTGCGCTCTGGAGTTTGCCATGCGGCTACGCGAACTGCCGGCACGAAAGCCGGCGGCTTGCGCGGTATTGCTGCGCGTCTCTTCCAATGGAGGCGCAGCCGGCAGCGCGGAAGCCATCATCGAAGCGGTCAAGCTATGCCGCGAGGAATTGGGGTTGCCTATTGTCTCCCTGGTGCTGGAGACGGCCTTGTCGGCAGGCTTGTTGATCGCTCTGGCGGCGGACCGGGTCGTGGTCACGCCCAGCGCCACCTTGGGCGGTGCGGGGGCGATTGTGCGCTTGTTGTCCCCGTCGGCATTGTTGTCGAAGATTGGCTTGCGCTACACCGCTTATGCCAGCAATGCCTTGAAAGATATGTTCAGCCATTGTTCCGATCTGGCGCCTGAGGCCGAGCAGGCGCTGCATGAGCTGGTGCAGAAAAACGGGCGGCAGTTCATGGCGACCATCTTGCAGTGCAGGCCGGGCTTGAGTCCAGAGGGGCTAGAGCGTGTGGCTACCGGACAGGTGCTCAATGGCTCGGAGGCCGCCGTTTTGGGGCTGGCGGATGTGGTGGGCGGGTTTTATTCAGCGGTGGCGGAATGCGGACGTTTGGCGGGACATGGCGCGCCTTTGCTGCGTTTTGTGGATCATGCTGCTGTTGCGCCATCTGTTCCTTTGGCGTCTTTCCATGGTTTGCTGCGGATGGGAAAACGGTGGCTCAGTCCCTGAAGTGTTTTTGCCGGTGGGTATGTCTGGCGGTGGTTGGCCTGGGCTTGTCGCCCGCCGTCCAGGCCCAGCATGTCTACGAGTTGGACTATCGGCGTATTGCCGACGGGGTGAATCTCAAATACCTGTTCCAGGTCAATCCGCAAACCTATCCGGCCCTGGCGTTTCGTCTGCGTTTGTCTACATTGGAGCGCGCTTTGTCCTTGGAGGGCAGTACGCTGGAAATTCTGGCGGCGGCCGCGCCCATCAGCATGCGTTTGGACCGTTTCGGCTCGGCAGCCGTACCTATCAGCGCGGCTTTGTATGATGAGAATCCCCCTGTGCGGATCACGGTGCCGGCCAAGGTGAGCTTGCAGCTTGGGGTGGAGGTGCGCCTTAAGCGGCACGATGTCGACGGGGTGGCGGTGGCGCAGTTGGAACAGGGGCGACGGCAGTATCAGGCGGCGATGCGCGAGGCCGGCTGGTGGGTGGCGCGGCTGGCTCCACGCTTGCAGCGGGTGGTGATTCGCATGCCGGCTGGTCCGGTGGCTGCTTGCAAGCTGGAGCCGGCCGCCACGGAAGCCAGCTGCGTCAGCGACGCAAAGGGGGAATGCCGGTTGCGGCTGGCTGATCTTTCCTCATCGCCCGCTGGCCGCGTGGGGTGTTTGCAGGGGGTGGAGGCGGTGTTGCTGGAGGCGGAGTAAGCACTTGTTCAAAGCCTGCCTCGCGTCGGCGATACGGCGGAGGCGTTACAGCAGAAAGCCGCCCTTTCCGGGCGGCTTTTTACGTGGTATTGCCACAAGCTGGCAGAGCTAAACCGGCTTTAAGCTGCGTTCATGGCGGCGTTGGTTGAGACAGCTCCCAAGTCCCGGATGATGTCGTCAATCAGGCGGTCCAGCCGCTGGCTGTCGTGGTGGTGGGGCGTGGTGATCAGGTGGGCCGCGCCGCCGGACCTGGCCAGGCCGTGTTTGTCGCACACCGGTTCAGACGGGCTGGGGAACACCACGGTGATGGAGTTCTTGCAGCGCCAGGCCTGAATGCCGGCGGCCTGAAGGCGGTCTATCGCGTATTGGGCCATGTCCAGGCAGTGGCGCACTTTGCGGCGCCATTCCGCCAGCGGCCGGCTCTTGATGGCGGCCCACAACATCATGGGGGTGTGGCCGTTGCGGGAGCCGCTGATGGTTTGGTCTTTAGCGGAGATGTAGTCGATTTCCACGGAGATGCGCGACACATTGCTGCGTTTGGCCAGCACGATGCCGCATGGCATGGGCGAACCTATCATCTTGTGGCCGGACACGCTGATGGAGTCGATGCCGTCGGCGAAGGAGTAGGGCTGCGGGGCGTCGACAAAGGGCAGGATCATGCCGCTGAGCGCGGCGTCGGCGTGCAGGTAGTAGTCCTGCCGCGGGATGCCGGCCTCAGCCAGTTTTTGCTGGATGACGCCGATGTCGTCCACCGCGCCTTTCATGGTGGTGCCCACGTTGACGAAGACGATGGGGTGGCGTTCCTGGTCTTGTCGGATTTTGGCCACCAGGTCGTCGTAGTCGATTTCGCCGCTGGGCAGGGAGTCCACCGCGCGGGATTTGATGCGCAGCAGCTTGATGATCTTGGCCACGGAGTAGTGGCTGTCCTTGGAGTAGTACAGGGTGGCGTCCGGGAACAGTTCGCGGGCGAGGTAGCAGCCGAACATATTGCCTTCGGTGCCGCCATTGGTCACGTAGCCCCAGCTTTCGTCAAAGGGGATGTGGAACAGTTCGGCGAAGAAGTGCATGACTTCGCGTTCGAAGTCGAAGGAGTTCAGCAGGTAGTTGCTGCTTTCGTTCCAGTCGCCGCAGTTGTTGATGGAGAAGCGCAGGAAGCGGTGCAAGGGGGTGTAGTCGAAGTCGGCTGACTCTGGGTAAGCAAGATTGAAATATTGGTGCTGCAAGCAGTACTGCCAAAAAGATTCGATACGGTTTTGGTCTAGAGAAGACAGCGACATGGGGGAGCTCCGTGGTTTCTCAGAACCTGCTCACGATCCGCTGCGCGTCGACGGGATAGTTTAGACAGGGCGTTGAGAACGCCTTCGAAATGCTCATGCACCCTGTGTGCACTCCGCTTTCTCAGCTGTTCTCGCCTTGTCTCACCTTGTCTTGTCCTGGCTCGCAAGATCGTGAATGGGTCCTCGGTGGGTGGGTATTGCTGGTGTTTTTCCTTGTTGGCTGGGCGTGGGTTGGCGCCCGGTTTTGTCTGTTTTAGGGGTTCTGTTAGTGGTTTAGAGCGTGTTTACGATCTCGCGAGCAAGAGCGAGACAAGGCGAAAATGGCTGAGGAAGCGGAATGTACTAGTGGTACATGAGCATTTCGAAGCCGTTTTCAACGCGGTATCGCCGCAGCGCAGCAGGTCGTAAACAGGTTCTAAGGGCCGGTTCTGCGTGCCGGCCGCAGCCACTCTTCAAGCGCTCGCTTGCCGGGCGTCCAGCAGCGCTTCCCAGTCCGCCAGGGTGGGGGAGCGGCTCAGTTCTTCCGTGCGCACGGGGATGCCGCGGGCGTTGAGTTCCGCGGCCAGCGTCATCAGGCGCAGGGAATCCAGGCCGTAATACATCAGGTTTTCCGTGGGGTTCAGCGCCCCGTCTTCCGCTATCAGTTGCCGCAGCCGGCTGTGCAGCCATTGGTGCGTGCTGGCGGCTTGCGGCGGGGTGGTGCTGATTGCTTTTTCATTCGTCATGACGATTTCACCTGGATCATTGCATCACGCTAAAAATGTAAATTATAATCATTCGCATTTAGAGATGCCATATGGAGATGGAAGAAATGCAAGAAATCCATTTGTCAATTTTCATGGGTGCGAAATGAGAGAGCTGACTTCAATGCAGGCGGCCTGCTGGATGGGCCGGGGCGATCATTCCGATCTGGGTGGCGTCTCTGCGCATTTGTATGCGGAGTTCGACGGCCAAGCCGTTGATCTGCCGCGCCTGGTGGCCGCGCTGGCCAGGCTGGGCCGCGAGCATGGAATGCTGCGCGCCTGCGTGACGGCGGACGGCATGCAGGCGCTGGCGGCGGCGGAGAAGGCGCCCCATTTGGAGGTGGAGGATTTCACCGCCTTGGAGGGCGAGGCGCTGGCGCAGCGGCTGGAAGCCAAGCGTCAGCAGTGGACACATCAGCGGCTTGACCTGGCGACCGGTCAAGCCGTTCGTTTTTCCATCAGCTTGTTTGGCGCGGGCGACAGCCGGCTGCATGTGGACGCGGACATGATCGCGGTGGACCCGTCCAGCTTCCGCGTGCTGATGGAGGATTTGGCGCTGTTTTACGAAGCCCCGGACGCGGAGACGCCGCCCACGCCGTCCTTCTTTGAGTGGTGCGACCGGGCGCGGGACGAACCCTGGCTCAAGGCGGCCCGGGAGCGGGACCGCGACTGGTGGCGCGAGCAATTGCCCAATATCGCGCCGGCGCCGTCCTTGCCGCGGCGGGAGGGGCCGGCGGGCGCGGCGTCCAGCCAGCGCCTGTGCGCCTGGCTGGCGCCGGAGCAGCGCCAGGCTTTGCGGCGGCTGGCCAAGGCGCAGCGGCTGACGCTGTCCGGCCTGATGCTGGGCGTGTTCGCCCAGGCCTTGGGCGCGGCCACCGGAGACCGGCGCTTCCGGCTGAATGTGCCGGTGTTCTGGCGGCCGCCGCTGATGGAGGGCGCGGAGCGCATCATCGGGGAGTTCGCCAACCTTGTGTTGCTGGATGTGGATTTGGACGCGGCGCCGACTTTGGGCGCGCTGTGCCGAAACCTGGCCGCGCAGTTGCTGGAGCGCGCCGGCCATTGCGCTTATCCGGGCGTCAATCTGATGCGGGATCTGTCCCGCCATCACCGCTCGCCGCAGATCGCGCCGGTGGTGTTCACCGCGGCGCTGGACATGCCGGGCGGCGAGCTGTTCTCTGAGCGGGTACGGCGCGTTTTCGGCGCGATGAACTGGGTGATTTCGCAGGGGCCGCAGGTGGCCTTGGACGCGCAGATCGTCAGCGCGGACGGCGGGGTGTTGATCAATTGGGACATCCGCCTGGACGCCTTGCCGCAAGACTGGGTCACGCAGCTATTCAACGATTTCGTGGCGCTGGCCACCGCCGTGGCGGCGGACCCGGCCGCGCTGGAGCGCCCGTTGGCGCAGCCGGAGGCGGAAACGCCGTTGTCGGTGTTGCAGCAGGCTTATCTGCTGGGCCGCACCGCGCAGCTGCCGCTGGGCGGGGTGGCGATGCAGGAGTTCCGCGAATACCACGGGACGATGGACCCGGCGCTGCTGCGCGGCCGGCTGGGCGAGATGGTGCGGCGTCACGATTGCCTGCGCACGGTGATAGACGACACGCGCCTGCGGCAGCGGGTCCGCGCGCAGCCGCGGGTGAATCTGCGCGAGGTGGATTTGCGCGCCTTGTCGCCGGCGGCGGCTCAGGAGCGGGTGGCGGCGGCGCGAGAGGATTACGCCCACGCGCTGTTTGATCTGGAGCACTCACCGTGGGAGCTGACGCTGTTCCTGCTGCCGGACGACAGCTTGACGGTGTTCGCGCGTTTCGACGCTTTGATCGTTGACGGGCGCTCCATCGCCGCGCTGATGCTGGAGCTGTTCCAGGGCGTGGCGGAGCCGAGCAGGCCGGCCGCCGCGCCGGCGGTCGAGGCGTCCGCTGAAGCGCGCAAGGCGGACGCGCTGTATTGGAAAAACAAGCTGGCCGATTGCGGCGGCGCGCCGCGGCTGCCTTGGCGCAAGCCCTTGGATCAATTGGGCGTGGCGCGCTATGAGCGGCAAAGCCTGACGGTGAGCGCGGAGCGTTTCGAGCGGCTGAGCAAGCTGGGCAACGGCCAACGCTTTTTCAAGAACACCACGGTGATGGCGCTGGTGTTGGAGGTGTTGTCGCACTGGCTGGACGAGGGCGGGCTGTGCGTGGCGGTGCCGGTGGCGCCGCTGCCGTCCGGCGGCTTCTCCAACCGTTCCAGCTTTATCGCGGTGGCGTGGCAGGCGGGGCTGGACAGCCTGGCGGAGCGCGGCCGCCGCTTGCAGGCGGACGTGATGGAGGGCTTGCAGCATCTGGCTTTCTCCGGCGTGGACCTGGCGCGGATGTTGTTTGAGAGCCATGGCCCCGGCCCGGCGCTGCCGGTGGTGGTGACCAATGGCCTGTCGTGGCCGGCGGCGGCGGACGGCGCGATGCGCCAGACGGGTGGGCTGACCCAGACGCCGCAGGTGGCGATGGATCTGCGCTTTTCCGCGCGGGCGGACGGCGCGCTGGTGTTTGACATCGACTACGCCCGCGACGCGCTGGAGCCGGCGCTGGTGGGCGCGGTGCTGAGCGCGCTGGAGCGGGCCATCGAGCAAGTGGTGGACAGCGGCGTGTTCGAGGCGACGGCCGGCCGGGTGCTGGATTACGGCCATTACCGGCTGAACAGCGTGGAAGCCGAGGCGCGGCGCGAGGATTTCCTCGGCCGCATCGCCGCTCAGATCTTCGACCCGGACAACGCCAGGGTGGCGCTGATCAGCGGCCAGCGGCGGATACGCTACGGCGAGCTGGGCGAGGCGGTGTCCCGGGCGATGGCGGCGCTGAAGGCGCGCGGCGTGAGCGCGGGCCAGGTGGTGGCGGTGTGCCTGCCGCGCGGCCCGGAACACGCCATCGTCACCCTGGCCTGCGCTTTCAGCGGCGTGGTGTGGGTGCCGATAGACGCGGCGTCGCCGGAGGAGCGGCTGCGTTATTTGCTGGACAACTGCCGGCCCAACCTGGTGGTGGCGACCCAGCCGCTGCCGACGGAGCATGCGCGGGCCACGCCGGAGCAACTGTTGGCCGAGGCCGCGCCGCTGGCCGCGCGCGGCGGCTGGCAGGCGCTGTCCCTGAGCGAGACGCCGGCGTATTACCTGTACACCTCGGGCACCACCGGCAAGCCCAAGTGCGTGGTGTTGTGCAACCGGGCCACGGCCAACGTCATCGGCGCCACGCTGGAACACTGGCAGGTGAGTCCGCGCGATGTGTGCATGTCGGTGACGCCGCTGCATCACGATATGTCGGTGTTCGACGTGCTGGGCAGCCTGAGCGCCGGCGCCACGCTGGTGTTGCCGGAGGCGGGCGAGGAGAAGGACGCGGTGCGCTGGAACCAGCTGGTGGACGAGCACGGCGTCACGCTGTGGTGCACGGTGCCGGCGATGCTGGAGATGTTGCTGTCTTGCCGGCGGGAAGGCGGGCTGCAAAGCCTGCGGCTGGTGGCCCAGGGCGGGGATTACATCAAGCCGTCCATCATCGCGGACTTGCGCGCCGGTTTGCCGGCGGCGTGGCTGCTGTCCTTGGGCGGGCCGACGGAAACCACGATCTGGAGCATCTGGCACGACATCGTCGCGGAGGACAGCGCCAAGGTGCCCTATGGTCGGCCGCTGCCCGGCAACCGCTATTGGTTGCTGAACGAGCGCGGCGAGCATTGCCCGGCCGGCGTGGCCGGACGTATTCACACCGCCGGCGTCAATCTGGCGCTGGGCTATCTGGAAAACGGCGAGCTGACCCAGCACGACTTCGTCACGGTGCGGGACGAGGCCGGCCGGGAGGCGCGCGCCTTCCGCACCAGCGACTGCGGTCGCTACCGGCCGGACGGGGTGATGATGTTCGACAGCCGGGTCAACGGCTACATCAAGGTGCGCGGGGTGCGGGTATCGCTGCCGGACATCGAGATGGAGCTGATCAAGCATCCGGCGCTGGCCCATGTGCTGGTGGTGGATGTGGGCGACGAGCGGCAGGGGGAGCTGGGTATAGGCGCGCTCTACGTGGCCAAGCCCGGCGCGGAGGCGAGCGCGGCGGATCTGCGCGAACACGCGCGCCGCGTCCTGCCGCAATCCCATGTGCCCACGCGCTTCTTGCAGGTGGCGCAGCTGCCCTTGTCGCAAAACGGCAAGCCGGACCGCCGCGGCGCGCGCGCCTTGTTGCAGGCGCCGGCCCATGTCCCGGCTCAGGATCGCGTGGCGCCGCCCGCGCCCGCCGTTGCCGAGGCCCCGGCCGCTGCGACGCGGCACCGGCGTCCGGTGCTGGACATTTATCTGGGCGTGCTGGGGCGTTCCTACCAGGAGCTGGCCGACGAGTTGCTGGATTTCAGCAGCATGGGCTTGCTGCCGCAGCATCTGAAAACCATCGCGGCGCGCATGCGGGAAACCTTCGCCGTGGAGCTGTCGCCGGGGCAGCTATTGCGTTGCCGCAATGTGGCGGATGTGGAGCGCTTGCTGGCCGCTGGTCAGTCCTAAACCAACTCACCCCGGGGCGGCCTCTCCGTCTCGGGGACAACCGATAGAACCTTGGGAGTTTTTCGCATATGGAAATGGCGAACGTAGATGTTGCCGGCGTCGGCATCGGGCCGTTCAATCTGGGCTTGGCGGCCTTGTTGTCGCGTCACTCGGACATCAAAGGGGTGTTTCTGGAGCGCAAGCCGGCGTTCCGTTGGCATGAGGGCTTGTTGTTGCCGGGCACCACGTTGCAAGTGCCGTTCCTGGCCGATCTGGTCACGTTGGCGGACCCGACGCATCCGCTCAGTTATCTGAATTATCTGCACCAGCATGACCGCCTTTACCAGTTCTATTACTACGACAACACCCTGGTGCCGCGCATCGAATACGACGATTACTGCCGCTGGGCCGCGCAGCAGTTGCCGGCCTGCCGCTTTGGCGAGGAGGTGCGGGACGTGGCTTACGACGCGGGCACGGGGCGTTTCGTGGTGGACAGCGAGTCGGCGTCGGGCGGGATGCGCCGCTATGCCGGCCGCGATCTGGTGGTGGGCGTCGGCACTTCGCCGTGGCTGCCGGCGTGGGCGCGCGCCAGCCGTCACCCGCGGGTGATCCATTCCGCCCAGTTCATTCCCAATCAGCAGGCTTTGTCGCAGTGCCGGCGCGTCACTGTGATCGGTTCCGGCCAGAGCGCGGCGGAGTGCGTGCTGGCGTTGTTCCGCGAGCTGAGCCCGGAGCAGGTGGCGGCCGGGGCGTCCATCCAGTGGATCACCCGCGCGCCGGGCTTCCACCCGATGGAGTTTTCCAAGCTGGGGCAGGAGTGCTTCACCCCGGCCTATATGCAGTACTTCCACAGCATCCCGCGCGAGAAGCGCCGCGAGGTGGTGGCCGGCCAGGGCCTGCTGTACAAGGGCATCAGCTTCTCCACCATCGGCGATATCTTCGACCTGCTCTACGAGCGCTCGATAGGCGGCCGCGATCCGGGCCTGAAGCTGTATTCCAATTGCGATGTGGAAGCGCTGGAGGAGCTGGGCGCGGACGGCGCGCTGCGCATGACTTGCCATCACCGGCAGCTGGGCCAGCGTTGCCAGCTGGAGACGGACGCCATCGTCGCCGCCACCGGCTACGCCCACGCCTGGCCGCAGTGGTTTGAGCGGCTGAAGGAGACGGTGCTGGAGGTGGACACGCAGGGCGATTGCATCGTGGAGGAGGATTTCACCGCGCGCCGCCGCGAGCAGGGGCCGGGCCGGGTGTTTGTGCAGAACGCGGAGATCTTCCAGCACGGGGTGGGCTCGCCGGACCTGGGCATAGGCCCGATCCGCAACGCGGCCATCATCAATCAGTTGCTGGGCCAGCCGCGTTATCGGCTGCCGCAGCGTTCGGCGTTCCAGCATTATGGGCTGCCGCAGGGGTAGGTTCTAAACAGGCTGGTGGGTATCGCCTGCGGCTTCACCCACCCTACGACGGGTTGCTCGTTGCGCTAGGGAGGGCGTAGCGATGTCCACGCGGAGGTCTGGGATAGATCGCGAACCGTTTTCAAGGTTTGTTGGTGGGTATCGCCTGCGGGCTCCACCCACCCTACGACGGGTTGCTTGTCGCGGTAGGGCGGGCGCAGCGATACCCACGCGGAGGTCTGGAGTAGATTGCGAGCCGCTGCCAAGGTCTGTTGGTGGGTATCGCCTGCGGCTTCACCCACCCTACGACGGGTTGCTTGTCGCGGTAGGGCGGGCGCAGTGATGCCCATGCGGAGGTCTGGAGTAGATTGCGAGCCGCTGCCAAGGTTTGTTGGTGGGTATCGCCTGCGGCTCCACCCACCCTACGACGGGTTGCTCGTTGCGCTAGGGAGGGCGGGGCGATGCCCACGCGGAGGTCTGGGATAGATCGCGAACCGTTTCCAAGGTTTGTTGGTGGGTATCGCCTGCGGGCTCCACCCACCCTACGACGGTTGCTTGTCGCGGTAGGGCGGGCGCAGCGATGCCCATGCGGAGGTCTGGAGTAGATTGCGAGCCGCTGCCAAGGTCTGTTGGTGGGTATCGCCTGCGGGCTCCACCCACCCTACGACGGTTGCTTGTCGCTGTAGGGTGGGTGGAGCGCAGCGATGCCCACGCGGAGGTCTGGGATAGATCGCGAACCGTTTTCAAGGTTTGTTGGTGGGTATCGCCTGCGGCTCCACCCGCCCTACGACGGGTTGCCTGTCGCTGTAGGGTGGGTGGAGCGCAGCGATACCCACGCGGATGTTCGAGTGCCTGGGGTCAAGCTTGGGTGAAGTAGATCGTCAGCAGGCCCTGAGGCTGAATGGAGTCGACGCCCCCGCTCTCGTTTGAGGGCGGGGGCGTCGGGCTTTGCGCGCCGTAGCGCCGGCGCGCGGCGGACCGTGAGCGGCGGCTTAGTCCAGCAGTTCCTCCAGCTTACGCTCGCTGGCGTCGCCCGCGCTCAAGAGCGCGAACAAGCGGTGCAGCGTGGCGCAGATGGCCTCTAGCTGGGCGGCGGAGTAGCGCTCCGCGCGGTAGGTGATCACCAGGCGCAGCGAGCCGTCGTGCGCGTCTTCCATGATCTCGAACTGCAGGCCGAACATGGATTCGCTCTTGTCCGGGTCGATCTGGCGGTAGCGGATCTCGCCGCCGTCCGGGGCCGGCAGCGCGCCGTTGAGCGCGTTGTTGGCGTGGACCTGGATGTAGACGTCGAACAGCAGGCCGTCCGCCGGCGTCATGCCCAGCGCGTTTTGCACCAGCTCCAGCGGAATGTCGGCGTAGGCCATGGAGTCGTTGATGGTCAGGGTCACGTCCTTGAGCAGGCTGCCCAGCGACTGCCGGCGGTCGAAGCGCACCCGGTGCGCCACCATGGTGGTGAAGTAGCCGACGGTGTCGAAGTAGGCCGCGTCGGTGCGGCCGGAGGACGAGGTGCCGATCACGATTTCCGGCAGATCGCCCAGCTTATGCAGGGCCAGCGCGATGGCGGTGTAGACCACGCTGAACAGCGAGGAGTCGTGACGTTTGGCGAAGGCGGTGATCGCTTCCTGCGTGCCCGGTTCGGGCTTGAACTCCAGCCATTTGGCCTTGAAGCCGGCGGCCTGGGCCGGCGCGGCGGCGGGCGCGGCCGGGTCCGGCAGGCGCAGGCCCGGCGTGGCGCCGCGCAGCAGGGTGGTCCAGTAGTGCATGTGGCGCGGGTTGACGCCCTGGTTCTGCTGTTCCAGCGCGAAGGCGTGGAAGGAGGGCGCCGGGGAGGCCCACTGCGGCGCCTTGCCGGCGGCGCGGGCGCGATAGGCCTGCGCCAGTTCTTCCATCATCACGTTCAGCGACCATTCGTCTATGGCCATGTGGTGGACCAGGAAGGACAGGGTCTGGCGGCCGGTGGCCGGGTGGCGCAGGAAGCGTATCCGCAGCGGCAGTTCGCGGCTCAGGTCGAAGCGGTGGGCGGCTTCGTCCGCCAGCGTCAGCCCCTCGCTCTCCGCGCTGCTCCAGAACCATTTGTAGCCGCCGGTTTCCGCCAGCGGCGCGATGCGCTGCAGCGCGACGCCGTCTTCTTGATGGAAGGTGGTGCGCAGGCTGGCGTGGCGTTCCAGCAAGTCCGTGAAGGCCAGGCGGAACAGGTTTTCGTCCACCGGGTCCAGGAAGTCCAGCGCGAAGGGCAGGTTGAAGATGGTGCCGA
The DNA here is from genome assembly GCF_016937655.1 of Chromobacterium alkanivorans. Classification (GTDB taxonomy): domain Bacteria; phylum Pseudomonadota; class Gammaproteobacteria; order Burkholderiales; family Chromobacteriaceae; genus Chromobacterium; species Chromobacterium alkanivorans. The sequence goes on from NZ_JAFHKL010000013.1 coordinate 108,035, forward strand.
AATCGTAGGCGGCGTAGGCGCGCCACAGCGAGGCTTGCGCCAGCGCCAGCGGGGCTTGGCTTACTTCGCCGGCTGGCGCGGCCTGGCGGCGCTGTTCGCTGACGGTGGCGCGCGCGGCCAGCGCGGCGGCGCTGGGGGCTTCGAAGAAGTCGTTGAAGCGGATCTGGATGCCGTGCTTGCTTTGCAGGGTGCCGATGATGCGGGTGGCCAGCAGCGAGTGGCCGCCGAAATCGAAGAAGTTGTCGTCCGGCCGCATGTCGGGTTCGGCCAGCACGGCGCGCAGTTCGGCCAGGATGACGGCGGCGACCGCGTCCACGCCGTCTGCTGCGGGCTGGGCGGCCGCCGGCGGGCGGTGGCCGGCGTCGCCGGCCTGCAACGGCGTCAGCGCCAGCGGGCGGCGCGCGGGCTCCAGTTGCTGATAGCCCTGGGCCAGCGCGTCCGTCAAAGCCTGGAACGGCTGGGCGGGCTCCAGGATGGGGTGCAGGCTCAGCGCCAGCACCGCGCTGCGCTCGGTGTGGATGATGTGGGCCTGGAACGGCGGCTGCGTCGCAGCGTCCCAAGGCGCCGCGCGCAGCGCGAGCAGGCGCTCGGCCAGTTCGGCTTCCTTAATACGGGGGAAGGCGATGCAAGGGTGCCAGCCGTCCACATGGGATTTGCACAGATCGCCGTCGTCGCTGAACTGGTAGCGGGCGTTCAGGTCCGGCCGGGCCTGGATCAGCCGTTGCAGCGCCAGGGTCAGCAGCGCCAGGTCCGTCTGTTCGTCCAAGCGCCAGGCGTCGACATGGCGGCTCAGGCGTTCCGGGTGCTGCTGCTGCAATAGCCAGCATTGTTCTTCGTGAAGGCTCAGGGACAGGCGCTGCGACGGGATGTCGGGGTGGGGGTGCGACAAGGGTAGTCTCCTTCTGGAATTCAACGGCCAATAATCGTTGCGGGCGGCGGAGCGCGTTTGACGGTCGCCGGCCAACAGGGCGCGTCGTCGGGGGGATGACGGCCCTGGGAATGTGTGCGGCTGGTGCTTGCGATGAGATGTCTACGGCATGGACGGCGCGTTGAATTCCGGCCGCTTGAGTCATGGGTCAATCGACGCCAATGCCGCTTATGCGTCATGTCCGGCGGCCGTAAACTGGCTTTTCGGCATAACTCATGCAAAGGACATTGTGTGATCGCGTCATGTATGACGTATTGACAATGTCGGTGATAATAATAAAAATGATTATCATTTGCAAATACAAGTGAAAAGGAGAGGGGCGTGGACAATGGCCCGATCACTTTTCAGTCGCAATTGCAGAGCTTGTACCTGGATCACCACGGCTGGCTGTGCGGCTTGCTGCAGCGCAAGTTGGGCAATCCGAACGATGCGACGGACCTGGCCCACGACATCTACCTGCACCTGATCAAGAAAGGGCGGATTCCGCCGGCGGACGAATCGCGTTGCCACCTGGCGCAAATCGCCAAGGGCAAGGTGATAGACCTGCTGCGCCGCCGCCGGCTGGAGGCCAGCTATCTGGAAAGCCAGGCCCAGCAGCCGGAGCCGCGCGCGCAGTCTGAAGAGGCGCGCGCGCTGCTGAAGGAGGAGATCAAGGGGGTGGATCTGGCGCTGATGGGCAAGTCGTTCAAGGTGCGCCAGGCGCTGCTGTTGTCCCGGCTCAACGGCATGAGCTACGGCGACATCGCCGCGGAGCTGCAGGTGTCGGTGTCGTCGGTGGAGAAATACGTCGCGCTGGGCCTGCAGGCCTGCCGCCGAAGCGTGGAGGCCGGCCTGGGGCCGGGCGCGTGCAAGCAACATCCATTAATCCGTGTCGTAGAGGAGTTGTCATGAGTGTTGAGGAAGAGGTTTTGGGAGAGGCCGCCGGGCCTATCGCCCGCGTGCTGGCGCCGATACGCGGCCGGCTGATCGCCGCCGGCTTGCTGGCGGGCCTGGGGGCCATGCTGAGCCTGGCGCCGCTGGCCGGCGTCGCCCATATCGCGCAGCTGGCGCTGGGCCAGGGCGCGGCCGCGCTGGGTGGCGACGCCTTGTGGCGGGTGGTGGGCCTGAGCCTGCTTTGCCTGTTCGCCGGCATGACGCTGATCCTGGCCGGCGACGTGGTGGCCCATCTGGCGGACAACCGCATCACCGGCCTGCTGCGGCGGGCCATCACCCGCCGGCTGGCCAGGGTGCCGCTGGGCTGGTTCACCAGCCGCGCCTCGGGCGAGGTCAAGCAGGCGATGCACGACGATATCGGCACCCTGCACAGCCTGACCGCCCACTTCTACACCACGCTGGGGCGCAGCGTGGGCGCGGTGCTGGCGTCCATCGTCTATCTGTTTGCGATGGACTGGCGGATGGCCATCGCCTCGCTGCTACCCTTTCCGCTGTTCTTCCTGTTCTTCACGCGGGCGCACAAGGCCAGCGCGGCCAATATGGAGAGCTTTGGCGCGGGCATGGGGCGTATCAACAACGCGGTGGTGGAGTTCGTCAACGGCATTCCGGTGGTCAAGGCTTTTGGCGCGCAGCACAAGGCGCACGGCAGCTACCGCGCGGCGATAGACGCCTTCGCCAGCGCTTTCACCGATTTCACCCGGCCGCTGGTCAGCGCGATGGCCAACGCCAACGCCATCATCGCGCCGGTGTCGGTGCTGGGCGTGGTGCTGGCTTTCGGCGCGCTGATGGTGGGCCTGGGCTGGATCGCCCCGGTGGACGTGCTGCCCTTCGCCCTGGTGGCGCCGGGCCTGAGCTCGCCGCTGCTGATGTTGAGCTACATCACCCATGACCTGAACCACGCCACCGGCGCGGCCCAGCGCGTGCACGCGCTGTTGCAGACCCCGGTGCTGGAAACCGCCGCCGGCGCGGCGCAGCCGGCCGACGCCGAGATCCGCGTGGAAGGGCTGAGCTACGGCTATTCCGAGCAGGAGCCGGTGTTGTCCGGCATCGATTTCACGCTGGCCCCGGGCACGGTGACCGCCATCGTCGGCCCCTCCGGCGCCGGCAAGTCCACGCTGGCGCGGCTGCTGCTGCGCTTCTTCGACCCCAGCGCCGGGCGCATCACCCTGGGCGGCGTGGATCTGCGGCAGCTGGACAGCGCGGAGCTGTATCGGCGCATCGGCTTTGTCTTGCAGGACGTGAGGCTGATTCACGCCAGCGTGCGCGACAACATCGCGCTGGGCCGGCCTTCGGCCAGCCAGGCGGAGATCGAAGACGCCGCGCGCACCGCCAATATCCATGAGCGCATTCTCAGCCTGCCGCGCGGCTACGACTCGGTGATCGGCGAGGATGTGCAGTTCTCCGGCGGCGAGGCCCAGCGCATGAGCATCGCCCGCGCGGTGCTGTTGAACCCGCCGGTGCTGGTGCTGGACGAGGCGACGGCGGCGGCCGACGCGGAAAACGAGGTCAAGCTGCAGCAGGCGCTGTCCGCCTTCGCCCGCGGCCGCACCCTGGTGGTGATCGCCCACCGGCTGGACACGGTGATGCAGGCGGACCAGATCCTGGTGGTGGACAAGGGCCGGCTGATCGAGCGCGGCCGCCACCAGGAGCTGCTGGCGCAGGGCGGCTGCTACGCGCGGCTGTGGGCGCAGGGCCATTACGGAAAGACCGGAGAAGCAGAACAGGAAGGATTGGTGCCGCAATGTTGAAGACTTTTATTCGGCTGCTGGGGGACGACGCGGTCAAATTGCGCCGCTACGCGTGGCTGGCGCTGATCTACAGCCTGCTGTGCGGCGTGACCATCGTGATGTTGGCGCCGGTGCTCAGCCATCTGCTGGCCGGCGAGGCGCGCGAGGCCGGCGTGTGGCTGGCGGCGCAGGCGCTGGGCGTGGCGCTGTGCTGGGGCCTGCGGCGCAAGGTGGAAAAAGCCGGCATCGCCGTCGGCATCGCCGTGCTGCAAGGCGGACGCCACCGGCTGGCCGAGCATGTGGGCAGCCTGCCGGTGGGCTGGTTCAGCGCCGGCAACACCGCCCGGCTCAACCACATCGCCACCCAGGGCATGATGGAAATGGCCCAGTTGCCGGCCCATGTGTTCACCCCGCTGTTCGTCGGCGCGGTGACGCCGGTGGTGGTGTTGGGCGCGCTGTTCGCCGTCAACCCGCTGATGGGTTGGGTGGGCTTGGCCAGCCTGCCTTGCCTGCTGCTGGTGTTTTGGCTGACCGCGCGGCTGAGCCAGCGCGCGGACCAGGCCTACCAGCAGAGCACCGCCCAGAGCAGCCAGCGCATGGTGGAGTTCGCGCAGGCCCAATCGGTGCTGCGCGCCTTCAACGGCGAAAGCGGCGGCACGCGTTTTCTGGAGCAGGCCATCGCCCAGCAGCAGCAATCCGGCCGGCGCTTGATCCGGCTGTCGGCGCTGTCCTCGGTGCTCAATGTCTGGGCGGTGCAGGCCAGCTTCGCCGCGCTGCTGTTGGTGGCCGCGCTGTGGCTGAGCGACCACGCCGGCCTGGGCCTGAGCCCGGCCACGGTGGTGCCGGCGCTGGTGGCGCTGATGCTGATGAGCCGCTTCATCGACCCGCTGCTGGACGTGGCCGGCTATAGCGAGGTGTTGCGCGGTGCGCGCGGCCAGCTGCAGGCGGTGGCCAAGCTGTTCGAGGTGGAGCCGATGGCGGAGCCGGCTCGCTCCGGCGCGCCGGCGGACGGCTCGGTGGAGCTGAACCGGGCGGGCTTCCGCTACGGGCCGGAACAGGAGCAGGTGTTGAGCGAGTTCAGCCTGCGCATAGAGCCGGGCAGCATGACCGCGCTGGTGGGCGCGTCCGGCTCCGGCAAAACCACGGTGCTGCGCCTGATCGCCCGCTTCTTCGACGTGGATCAGGGCGAGGTGAAAGTGGGCGGCGTGGATGTCCGCGATCTGTCCAGCGAACGGCTGGCCGGCCAGATCAGCCAGATCTTCCAGGACGCTTATCTGTTCCAGGGCAGCATCGGCGACAACATCCGCATCGGCAAGCCGGACGCCAGCGACGCCGAAGTGCTGGCGGCGGCCAGGCTGGCCGGCGTGGAGGAAATCATCGAACGGCTGCCGCAGGGCCTGGACACCCCGGTGGGCGAGGGCGGCGCGCGGCTGTCCGGCGGCGAGCGCCAGCGCATTTCCATTGCGCGCGCGCTGATCAAGGACGCGCCCATCCTGCTGGTGGATGAGGCCACCGCGGCGCTGGACACCGAGAACCAGGCCGCCATCGCCCAGGCGCTGGCGCGGCTGCGCGGCAAGCGCACCCTGATCGTCATCGCCCATCAGCTGTCCACGGTGGAGATGGCGGACCAGATCGTGGTGCTGGAGGACGGCAAGGTGCGCGAGCAAGGCAGTCATGCCGAGCTGAGCGCGCGCTCCGGCCTCTACGCCCACTTCCTGGAGCAGCGCAGAAGCGCCAAGGGCTGGCGCATCACCGCGGCGGCGGCCGTAGAGGCGCTGTCTTGAAACGACTCGCCTTGCCGCTGCTGCTCTTGGCCTGCAGCGGCCTGTCCCTGATGGTGGGGGCCAAGCAGATGGCCTGGACCGGGCCGCTGGCCCTGTCCGAGGACAGCTGGCTGACCCTTACCGCCAGCCGGCTGCCGCGCTTGGCGGCGCTGCTGCTGGTGGGGGTGGGGCTGGCGGTGTGCGGGGTGATTCTGCAGCAGATCGTGCGCAACCGCTTTGTGGAGCCGGCCACCTCCGGCGGGCTGGACGCGGCCAAGCTGGGCATCCTGGTGGGGCTGAGCCTGGCGCCGGAGGCCGGCAACCTGGGGCGGATGCTGTTCGCGCTGGCCTTCTGTTTTGTCTCCAGCCTGGTCTTCATCGCCATCATTCGCCGCATCCAGTTCAAGAACACCGTGCTGGTGCCGGTGATAGGGCTGATGTACGGCAGCGTGCTCAGCGCCGTGGCCGAGTTCTACGCCTACCGCCACAACATCCTGCAAAGCATGCAGGGCTGGCTGCTGGGCGATTTTTCCAAGATCGTCGAAGGCAATTACGAGATCGTCTACCTGATCCTGCCCATCGTCGCGCTGGCCTATTGCTACGCCCACCGCTTCACCGTGCTGGGCATGGGCGAGGAAATGGCCGCCAGCCTGGGCCTGAGCTACGCGGCCACCGCGGCGCTGGGCCTGGTGCTGGTGGCGGTGACGGTGGCCGCCACCGTCATCACCGTGGGCGCGATTCCCTTTGTCGGCCTGGTGGTTCCCAATCTGGTGGCGTTGCGCTGGGGCGAGAACCTGCAGCGCACGCTGCCCATCGTCGCCGCCTGCGGCGCCTTGTTGATGTTGGTTTGCGACATCATCGGCCGCCTGCTGATCTACCCGTTCGAAGTGCCCATCGGCCTGACCGCGGGCAGCGTGGGCGGCGTCCTGTTCCTGATGATGATTCTATGGAAGCACAAATGAGGGACGCCCTGATCCGCCGCGGCGTCTGGGCGCTGGCGGCGGCGCTGGCGCTCGCGTTCCTGCTGTTGGGCTCCGGCCTGGATTTCGATTACGTGATACCCAACCGGCTGCTGCGCCTGGCCGCCATCGTGGTGGCCGGGGTCTGCATCGCCGTGTCCGCGCTCACCTTCCAGACGCTGACCGGCAACCGCATCCTGACCCCGGCCATCATGGGCTACGAGGCGATCTATCTGTTGTTGCAGTCCTTGCTGGTCATGGCGCTGGGCGCGCAAAGCCTGGCGCTGCTGGGCCGTTACGGCAACGCGTTGTTGTCCATCGCGGTGATGCTGGCCTATTCCTGGGCCATCCACCGCGCGCTGTTCCGCAAGGAGCGCAAGGATCTCTACCTACTGCTGCTGACCGGCCTGGTGCTGACCATGGTGCTGGGCACCTTCACCCAGTTCATCCAGCTCAAGACCAGCCCGGGCGAGTTCGCCATCCTGCAGGGCTTCAGCTACGCCTCCTTCAACCGGGTCCAGCCCGGCGCGCTGTTGTTCGCCGCGCTGCTGACCGCGGCGGCGGCCTGGCTGGTGAGCCGGCGGCTGGCGGTGCTGGACGTGTTGCTGCTGGGGCGCGAGCAAGCGGTTTCCCTGGGCGTGGACTACCCCGCCAATGTGCGCGCGCAATTGGCGCTGATCGCGGTGCTGGTGGCGGTGTCCACCAGCCTGGTGGGGCCCACCGCCTTCATGGGGGTTTTCGTCGCCAACATCAGCTACACGCTGGCGCGCACCTTCCGGCACCGGGTCACGCTGCCGCTGGCTTGCGCCATCGCCATCGCCATCTTCATTGCTGCCCAATTGTTGGTGGAGCAGCTGTTCAATTACAAAACCACCGTCAGCATCCTGGTCAACCTGGTGTGCGGCGCCTATTTCCTGGCGCTGATGGTGCGCAGCAGAGGACATGCATGATCACGCTTGAGCGCGTCTACAAGGCCTACGGCGACAAACAGGTGCTGCGCGACGTCAATCTCAGCTTCCCCTCCCGGCAGGTCACCTCGCTGATCGGCCCCAACGGGGCCGGCAAGAGCACGCTGCTGATGTCCATCGCCCGGCTGCTGAAGCCCAGCGCCGGACGCATCCTGATGGACGGCGAGGAGATAGAGCGGATTCCGCTGCGCGGCTACGCCAAGCGCGTGGCCACCTTGCGCCAACACCCCAATATCGGCCTGCGGCTGACGGTGGAGGAGCTGGTGGGCTTCGGCCGCTTCCCCTACAGCCAGGGCCTGCTGAGCCGGGACGACCGCCGCGCTGTGGACGAGGCGCTGGCCTTTCTGGGCCTGCAGCCGCTGCGCGCCCGCTATCTGGACGAGCTTAGCGGCGGCCAGCGGCAGATGGCCTTTCTGGCGATGTGCATCGCCCAGCAATCCGACTACCTGCTGCTGGACGAGCCGCTCAACAACCTGGACATGAAGCACGCGGTGCACATCATGCAGGCCATCCGTCGGCTGAGCGAGGAGCAAGGCCGCACCGTGATCCTGGTGGTGCACGACATCAACTTCGCCGCCAATTACTCGGACCACATCGTCGCGATGAAGGCGGGCGCCGTGCACGGCAGCGGCCCGGTGGCCGAGGTGGTCACCCAGGCGCGGCTGCGCGATCTCTACGGCCTGGCCGTGGACATCCTGCCCAGCGAGCGCGGCTTCGTCTGCAATTACTTCAACCCCTCACCCTCTGGAGAAACCGTATGAGCATCGATAAGAAGCCGCGCGCGCGCGCGGCCCTGCTGGCGCTGGCCGTGGCTGGCGGTCTGCTGGGTTGCGACGCCCGACAGACCGTGCCGGAAGCGGCCGCCGCCGCGCCGGCGGCCCAGGCCGCCTACGCCCCGGTCACCGTCAAGCACGAGCTGGGCACCACGCAGATCAACAAGCGGCCGGAGCGGGTGGTGGCCTTCGACATGAGCGAGCTGGACGCGCTGGACCAGCTGGGCGCGCCGGTGGCCGGCATCTCCAAGGACTATGTGGCCGGCTTCCTGAAGAAGTACGAGCAGGACCCCAAGGTGATGGACGTGGGCACCACCATCCAGCCCAATCTGGAGCGGCTGCACGCGCTCAAGCCGGACCTGATCCTGATCTCGCCGCTGCAGGCGCAAAGTTATCCGGAGCTGAGCCGCATCGCGCCGACGCTGCATTACGACATCGACCTCAACAACCGCCCCGGCCATACCCTGGACACGGCCAAGGAGCATTTGCTGACCCTGGGCCGGATTCTGGGCAAGGAAGCGCTGGCGCGTGAAAAAGCCGGCGAGATCGACGCCAAGATCAAGCAGGTGCGCGCGGTGACCGAGGGGCGGCCGGAGAAGGCGCTGATCGTGCTGCACAACAACGGGGCCTTCACCTCCTACGGCGTGCGCTCGCGTTACGGCTACATCTTCGACACCCTGGGAGTGAAGCCGGCCAGCAATGAGACCAGCAGCGGCCTGCACGGCCAGCCCATCTCCAATGAATTCATCCAGCAGGCGGACCCGGACATTCTGTACGTGATAGACCGCACCGCGGTGATGGAGCGGCGCCCGGCCTTGAATCTCAAAACCCTGGACAACCCGCTGTTGCGGCAGACCAAGGCCTGGCGCAAGGGCAAGGTGATCTTCGCCGACGCGGAAACCTGGTATCTGTGCACCGCCAGCCTGAGCTGCCTGAACCGGATTGGGGATGAGGTGATCAAGGGCTACCGCGGCTGAGAGCCGGTTTACGATCTGCTGCGCGTTGGCGATACGGCGTTGAAAACGCCTTCGAAATGCTCATGTACCGTGTGTACATTCCGCTTTCTCAGCCGTTTTCGCCTTGTCTCGCCTTAGCTCGCGAGATCGTAAACACGTTCTGAGAGCCGGTTTACGATCTTTGTTGCCGTGTTTTGAAATCCAGCGCGGTACACGGAAAACCGCGCAGCCGATGCGTCCCGGCCCTTCAAGAGATTTCGGCGTGGGTATCGCTGCGCTCTTCCCACCCTACTGATGACGAGCAAGCCTGTGTAGGGTGGGAGGAGCCGTAGGCGATACCCACCAGTGGCCTCTATGTTCACCAAGGTAGCTCTTGAAATCAGTTGTTCATGATCCGCTGCGCGTCGTGAGGCGCGGCGCGGTGAGCAGCGGATTCGAAATGTTCGTACCCCTTGCACATTCCGCTTTCTCAACGGTTTTTGCTCTTGCTCGCGAGACGTTTAACAAGCGGCAAGCCGGGCGCGAGTTGACTTGACGATGTGCTATCAAAAATGATTTTCATTTCTATTTGAGGGTTTGGCACTTTGCTTCGGAATACATAGTGAAGTGAAACAATCTCCTCACGTAGAAAGGAACTTGGATGTTGAGTCAGAAACGGTCGGCCTCACCGATATCAACTACACGCCGACTCGCGCCGCAATCCGCCTTCCCCCTGAACACGCTCCGCGCCGCCACCCATCTGGCCCTGATGGTGGGCTTTGGAGGCATGGCCTTGGCTCCTGCCGCGCTGGCGCAAGGCACGGACGCCGCGCCGGCCAAGGCCCAGGCCGGCAACGGCGCGCCGGAACGGCTGGAGCCGGTGGTGGTGCAAGGCCGCCGCGTCTACGCCGGCGGCCAGCTGGCCACCGATAGCCGGGTGGGCGTGCTGGGCAATCTGGACGTGATGGACACGCCGTTCAGCACCATCAGCTATACCGAGGACTATGTGGCCAACCAGCAGGCGCGCGAGATAGGCGCGCTGATCGGCGCCGCCGACCCTTCGGTCCACGTGGCCAGCAAGGGCACCATCCTCGAGAAATTCAATATCCGCGGTTTCTCCACCTCCGCCAACGACATCACCTTCAACGGCCTGATCGGCATGGCGCCCAATCTGCGCGGCTCCACCGAGATGGCGGCGCGGGTGGAAGTGCTGAAGGGGCCGTCCACCCTGCTCAACGGCATGCCGCCGGAAGGCAGTCTGGGCGGCAGCGTCAACATCGTGCCCAAGCGCGCGGGCAATGCGCCGCTGACCTCGGTCACCGCGACTTATGAATCCGACAATATGCCCGGCGTGCACGTGGATGCGGGCCGGCGCTTTGGCGACAGGCAGCAATGGGGCGTGCGCTTCAACGGCGTTTACCGCAACGGCGACACCGCGGTGGACAAGCAGAAACAGGGCATGAACCTGGCCTCGCTGGGCCTGGACTGGCGCGGAGAGCGCGCCCGCGTTTCGCTGGATCTCTACCACCAGCGCGAGAAGATGGACGGCATCAACTACTTCGGCATCTTCTCCATCGCCCCGGGCGTGACGCAGCTGCCCACGCCCAAGAAGGGCGATTACCAGCTGGCGCCGGATTGGGCCACCAATACCAACACCACTCAGGTGGCCTTGCTGCGCGGCGAGTACGAGCTGAGCGACGCGCTGACCCTGTACGGCGCTTATGGCCATCGCAAGGCGGATTTCGACGCCACGATCACGCGCGACACCCTGCTCAACAACGCCGGCGATCTCAGCGTGGGCGTCTACCGCCTGGTGAACGAGGGCACTCAGAAATCCGGCGAGGCCGGCGTGCGCGGTCATTTCGACACCGGCAAGATTCAGCATAAGTGGTCGCTGGCGGCCACGCGCTTCACCTCGGAGCGCAGCTACCGGGATGGAATGGGCGCCCCCTTCATCACCAATTACTACGCGCCGTCCTTCGGTTCCAAGCCGGCGTTCCGGTTCATGGGCCGGAGCGTGCACGACAAGCTGGGCAGCATCGCCCTGGTGGACACCCTCTCCTTCATGGACGGCAAGGTGCAGTGGACGGTGGGCACGCGGCGTCAGAACGTGCAGAGCAGCAACTACGACGCCGCCGGCGCGCAAACCGCCAACTATGACCAGAGCCGCTGGTCCCCGGCCACCGCCTTGCTGGTCAAGCTATCGGACCAGCTCTCGGTTTACGGCAACTACATCCAGGGTCTGAACCAGGGCGGCGTGGCGCCGGACACGGCCAAGAACGCCGGCGAAAGCCTGCAGCCGTATCAGACCGAGCAGTACGAGCTGGGCGCCAAGCTGGACTGGGGCGGCCTCACCCACAGCCTGAGCCTGTTCCAGATCGCCCGGCCCAGCGCTTACACCAGTCCGGACAGCAATGTCTTCGGCGTGTACGGCGAACAGCGCAACCGCGGCCTGGAATGGAGCTTCTGGGGCGAGCCCAGCCGCGGCCTGCGGCTGATGGGCGGCGCGTCCTACACCAGGGCCGAGCTGACCAAGGCGCTGGATCCGGCGCATCTGGGCAAGCAGGCCACCGGCGTGCCCAAGGTGATGGCCAAGCTGGGCGTGGAATACGACATCGCCGCCCTGCCGGGCCTGACCGCCACCGGCAACGTCCAGTACGTGGGCGAGCGCTTCGTCCGCGACAACAACCAGCTGTCCTTGCCGTCCTACACCACGTTTGACCTGGGCGCGCGCTACACCACCAAGCTGGCCTCCAAGGAAATCACCCTGCGCGCCGCGGTGCAGAACGTCGCCAACCGCGCCTACTGGGTGGGGTCGTGGAGCGGCGGCGACGGCAGCGGCTTGTCCGGCGGCCTGGGCGCGCCGCGCACCTTCCTGCTGTCCGGCACCTTGTCGTTCTAAGCATCCGCTTCGCGGACTTTGAGCCTTCCCTGCCGGCCATGCGGGGCGTTTGACCGACGCCGCGGCTTTCGCCGCGGCGTTGTCGCGTTTACATCACTTCGCAAATCAGCCTATGGCCGGCTTGCAGCTCCTGGCGCACCGGTTCCAGCAAGGCCACGATCTGATCGCAGTTCAGCGTCTTGTTTTCCGGACAGCTCAGCAATAAGGACATCAGCGCCTGCAAGCTCTGGGTGGCGGAGTGAAAGCGCAGCACGCTGCGGGTCAGGCCCTCGTCCACCTCCAGATAGCGGCGGTCCAGGCTTTGGCACAAGGCCTCCAGTTCCGGCCGGCCCTGGGCGTTGACGCGCAGTTCTTGCAGCAGGTCTTGCAGTTGCAGCAAGGCCGGGGCGGTGTTGGCGTTCATGGTCGGTCCTCCCGGAGAAGGGCGTGAGCGGGGGACTGCCGGCTGAAATTAAATATCTTCATTATGAACTCCACAAACATCTGCTTTAGGAATGCCTGCATGGCACGCGCGGAGGGCGTGGGCAGGCTCATGGCCGCGCTGTTGGGCGCGGCGCATGGCAGCCTGAGTGGGGAAGGCGGGAGCGTCAAGGCAGAGCTTGTGTTGTTTTGAGTGTGTGGCCTGGGAAGATGAAAACGCCAATGTGCGAATTTGGCGGCTAGAGAGCAAAAGTTTATTTTCGCCATGTTGCGTATTTCCATCACCTTGGTTCTGGCGGTTTTAGTGCATAGGCAAGAGGGATACTAGCTTGAGAAGCTGAAGTAAATGCGGAATGGAGTCAGAGAATTTTTATATGCCATTGGTGATTTTTTGCGCTTGCCAAAGCAAGGAGGTAGCTAGCGAATATAAGGAAAGCGGTGTTATAGCGTTATCACGCTAAGGCATGCTCAACCGGGTAATGTGACATCGACTTTAGATGACTTTAGTATTTTTGATCTGTGTTGCAATAACTTTATTGTGCTGCGGTATAACCCTTTTGAATAATGGTGAATGGCAAAGAATAGGCAGATGAAAAATGAGCTTGTTATCGAGTTTGCAAGTTATTGACATTGGGGTAAGCGTGTGGGCAGAGTATTTATTGACGGCGCTTCTCGGTTAAGTTTTATGTCTTCTTATTAAGCCGTGATGCGAAGAGGTGATTCTGTTAATAAAGGGTTGCTTTGTTTTTATGGGGAACACTTAATTTTAGGAGAGTGAGAATGGAGCGCTAGGAAAACAGGTTTTAACGGCGAACTGATTCGGCGGCGCAAGCGAACAGTTAAATAAAATCCAAAAAAGAGGAGACGCCATGGAGATAAGAGGAATTGTTGCAGCTGGAGCGCTGCTGACGGATGCGTATGCATACGCCGACGATGGTTTGACCATTTCCGGTTGGATCGATCTCAATATAGAAAGAGTTTCTTCGGAGCAAGGTGCCGTCCAACGGATTTCCAGCGGCGGCTTGAACTCCTCCCGGCTGATGTTCAGCGCTTCGGAAACCCTGGGCAATGGTTGGAAAGCGTTTTTTGCTTATGAGGTGCAATTTGACGCCAGTTCCGGCGACGGCGCTGCGACTCGGCAATCGTTCATCGGCATGACCGGCCCCTATGGTTCCTTGACTTTGGGCCGCCAGCATACGCCGTCGTACTGGGTTGCCGGTTATGCGGACCCAAGCTGGTCCGCCAATTACAGCATGGTCAACAATATGCAGTTCTTCTATGGGCCTTATCGCGAGAGCAATTCAATCAACTACGACACGCCGCGCATGGGAGGCGTGCAGGGCCGTTTCATGTATGCCGCCGGGGCCGAAGACGGCAGCCGCAACGGCCGCTACCTGAGCGCCGGCATTGATTACCGCAATGGCCCTTTCTATGCCGGCTTGGTCAGTGATCTGAGCAACACCAAGAGCCTTGCCGTTGGTTCCAAGACGATTCTGACGGCGCGCGATCACTATTTGGCGCTGACCTACCGTTTTGGCGACCTCGAGCCCACCTTTATCTACCACCGCTATGACGGGTATTACGCATATCCGCCGTACACGGCCTTCCAGAGCAAAGGTTGGGACCGGCAGATCGGCGTGCGTTATCAGGTGAACGAGCGCAACAGCCTTTTTGGCAGCCATGTTCACCGCAAGGATGCCGAGCAGGCCGATTTGTCCGACGCGGACGGCATGGTGGTTGGCTACGCCTATCGCTTCACCAAGCGTACCGACGCCTACCTGAATTACGCGCGAGTCATCGCCAAACGCCAGGCGGCGATTGCTTACCCGGTAACCTTCTCCAGTCATCCCGCGCCGAGCAGCGGCGTGCAGCTTGGATTGCGCCACGGCTTTTGATGGCGATCGAGTTCTTGTCTCAGGCTCGGCGGCGCCGGGCTCCCACAACCATAAGGAGAGAGAAAATGAACAAGACACGAAATCATGGTTTGACCCTGCCCTGCGCTATGGCGGCGTTCGCCCTGTCATTGCTGGCAAGCCCGACCGGGGCGCAGACGCCCCTGGCCGCGCCAGCGACGCCCGGCACGCCCAAGGCGCAGGATCCTCACGTCGCCGCTTGGCTGCGTCTGACGCCGGAACGCCGGCCTGTGCCCCTCAAGCCGGGCGTAGACTACGGGATGGACCCCGCGACCGGCCAATTCGTCTGGCCGAAGGCCACGCCAGAGCAGCATGAAGGGCAACGGTTTCCGGGTGAGATGACCAGCTGGGACAAGAAGAGCTTCGCCAAGAATATGGAGGTATTGGCTTTTTATCCCGGCGTCGGTTCGCCTTTCCATGCCTGGAACAATATCGCCGACTTCGACGGACGCCGTTACCTTTATATTCATGATCGAGATTACCTGCGGATCATGGACGTGACCGATCCCGCAAAAGGCCGGGTCGTCTTTTCTCGGGGCGGCGTGTGGGGGCCGAAAGGTCCAAGCGAGAAGTTCGACGCGGACAATGTCCAGGACTACCTGGGCGGAGCCACCATCGCCTGGAGCAAGAAGCTGGGTAAACCGGTGCTGGTCGCGTCTTTCGAAATCGGCCGCTACGGTCTGATGACGGACAAGAGCGAGCAGGCCGACAAGGTGGCCGCGCAGCGTCGCTACAACTCGCTGAAAGGTTTCAAGGTGTTCGCCATGGATGGGCCGTTGCCACACCAATGGCGGCTGTTGGCCACTCGCACTACCGACTACACGCATCCCGATGCGCCTATCGGACAGCAGCAGGGCTCCGGCTCGCTCGATGCGCCCGAGTACTACGGCGGCAAGTACATGATATTGGCGGCCGCGCCCGACGATAGCTACGGTTTGACCGAGTACCCCAACTACCTCTACTCGCCGGGCTACCAGGTTTGGGACATGTCTGATCCGGCGAAGCCGGTCTTTATTTCCCAGATATCCGTGCCGGGGCAGATTCTTGGCAAGCCGGCCGATGAACAGGCCTATCTGATGAACCCGCGCGCCGGCAACCGCACCTCGTGGATGGGCGCGCGGATTCCCCTTTTCCTGCCCAAGCCCTTGGAAAACGGCGGCAAGATCGGCTTCGGCGCGATGGGCGGCCTCGGCCTGTACGCGTTTGATCTATCCAACCCGGCCAAGCCCAAGGTGCTAGGCAACGTCAATACGCCGCCCAGCTTTGCCGGCACGGAATTCGACAACGCCGATGTCAGCCAGTACGCGCGCACCGGCTTCGTATTCACCAGCGGCTATCCGATGAATCGGGATTGCTACGAGCCCTACAAGGATATCTTTGTTGTCGATGCGCGTGATCCGTCGCGTATGAAGGTGGCGACAAAACTGCCGCAGCCCGTGGTACCCGCGGGCGCTGCGTTCACCAGCTTTTGCCAGCGCGGAGGCAATTTCGGACCTAAGCGGGCGAATGCGATCGGCCAGCCCGATACCTGGCGCCAGGGTGTGCTGCCTTACTCGTTTTATAACGCCGGGGTTCAGATTTTCGATGTCAGAAACCCCGCCAAGCCCAGCATTGCCGGTTATTTCGTTCCTGCGCTGGCCGATGAAACCGAACTGCCGGAATACACGCTTGGTAAAGGCGTGCTGGCGATTTACACCGAGTACGATCGCAACATCATCTGGGCGTTTACCGAAAACGGCGCTTACGCGCTATCCAGCCCTCTACTGGGCAAGCCGGTGCTAGGCGCGCCGGCCAAACCGTGGCCGCGACGCTAAGCACTTCATCAAGGAGCGGGTTCCGGCGCGGTATCCGCTGAAGTTTGAAGGACTGAAGCCGCCGCGTCGCGTTTCCAGGCCGGGCGTGATGCCCGGCCTTGTCGCGTTAACTGGCGGTTCAATCAAAGCTCAACTCCACGGTGGCCTCGGCATTGACCAGGCCGGGCCGGATGGCGGGGCCGCTGGCTGCGTAGCGCACCACCATGGGCAGCGCGTGCTGTTGCCTGACCGCCAGGCTGGTGAATTCGGTGCCCAGTAGATACACGCCGGTTTCGCCCTGGCGTTGCAGCTCCAGCCCAATGCCCTGGGCGCTGTCCGGCCCGCCGGCGATGCTCAGCAGCGTGCCGGCGGCGCCGAGCGCGTTGGCGTCGCTCAGCTTGGCGCGGACGCTGGTGCCGGGTGCGCAGTCCAGGCCGATGTTGAACGGCTTATCGCCGGCGCGGCCGGCGCCGGCGAAGTCGCGGGTGTTGACGTCGGGCAGGCGGACGGTCTGGCTGGCGTTGCGGAACGAGCAGCCGATCACCCGGATGGCGGGCTGATTGAAGGTGTAGGTGTAGAGCGGCTGTCCGTGATCGCCGCCTTTCTTGTTCTTGTAGTTGACGGCATAGCTTTCCGGATTGAGCCGCCCAGATGTCACCGGGCCGGTTGTGACCAGTTCGAAAGTGTCGGTAATGGTGATGGTGCCTTGCAAGGGCATGCCGCGTAGATTGGTGCGGCCATTGTTCAGACTTGTGGTGCTGAAGGTCTGAGATTTTCCGGAGTGGGTATTGTTGTTTATCCAGCGAATGCCGATGCCGGAAGTTTGGGTTTTTCTGACGCCGCTAATAGATGAGCTGTCGTTGTCGGTATTGCCATAGGACAAAAAGGCGTACCAGTTGCGTTGGCCGTTGGCATTGTTTCTGTCGCATGTGATCTTGGTTTGCAGCACCTCCCTGGCGATCAGATGTCCGGCGGGCGCCAGGTATGGAATCACCAAGGGATCGGGGAGAGCCTGGACGATGGTCGACGAAACCACCCTGCAATCGGCATGGCTTGGACGGCTGCAACTGCCCAGCGCCAATAGCAAGGCAAGGCAGGCCAGCAACGGTAGGCGGTTAGGAGGTGTGTTCATCTGGGTATCCTTTTCTTTGCTTAAGCGCGGCGCGTAGAACCTATTTACGATCTTGCGAGCTAGAGCGAGACAAGGCGAAAACGAGCGAAAAAGCGGAATGTACTCGTGGTACATGAGCACTTGAGTTCGGTTTCAACGCCGTATCGCCGACGCGCAGCAGATCGTAAACAGGTTCTTAGAGGCAGGGCAGCTCCAGCCGCAGGTAATGCCGCCCCGGCTTGGCGGGCGGCAGCTTATAGCGAGCGCTGCAGCCGCCGTCGCTCCATTTCACGGCCAGCAGGCCTTGCGGCTGCGTGAGCAAGAGCAGCGTCCGGCCTTGCGGGTCCGCGATGCCCAGCGGCTGGCCGGCGGCGTCTTCCACGCTGGCGCCAAAGGGCACAGCGCTGCCGTCGCGGCGACGCAGACTGAATTGAACGCGGCGGCCGCTGCGCGCCTTGAACACGGCCTTCACTACCGCGCCGCGGCGCGGCACCACTTGCTTGACGCCGTCTTCCAGCTCCAGCGCGGCGCCCAACTGGCGGCTATCCAAGCTCAGGCTGTTGGCGCGGTAAGGCTGGGCGTCGGCGCGCACGCTGTAGCCGTTGCCGCTCAGGCCGGTGGCGCCGTCCACTTGCAGCAGGGCGAAGGTGTCGCCGACGGCGCGGCTGAGGTTGACGCCGCCGGCGTGGACGACGACGGCGCCGCTGGCGCCCAGGCTGGCGGATTGATGATTGCGCGCGGTGCTGTAAGCGGCGCTCAGCTGCGCGGCGTCGCCCTGATGGACGCCGCTGGCGCTCAGGCTGGCGTCGCCCTGGCTGTCGCGGCCCACGGAGACGGTATAGCTGTCGGCCTCGCCCAATTGGCCGCTGAGGCTGGTGTGCAGCGCATTGCGGCCAAGCTGGGCGCTGAGCTGCGGGGCGTGTCGCCCGCTGTCCAGCGGCAGGCTGAAGCCCAGCATGATCTGGCTGGAGCCTTGGCCGTGGCCGTCGCGGCTCCGGCTGAGGCTGAGGTGGTAGTGGAACTGTTTCCAGCGATGGCTGTAAGCCAGGTTGAAGCTGTGGCTGGCGCCGGGCCGGCCCCAATCGTTCTGCCGGCTTAGGCTGAGATAAAGGCTGCCGCGGCGGCCCTCCCGGCCCAGGGTTTGTTGGGCGCTTAGGTCTATCCGGGCGCGCGCGCGGTGTTGGTTGGCGCGCTGGGCCAGGTCCGCCGCGTGATCGTTGAAGCTGCGGTAGCCGGCGGTGGAGTAGCGGTAAGCGGCCAGGGTGAACTGGGTCTGGGTCCGGGGCAGGGTCTTGTGGTACAGCAGGCGCAGGCTTTGCCCCTGGTTGCGACGGCCTTGGGCGCGGCTGAGGGACTGGCTCAGGTCCAGCGACAGCGCGCCCAGCGGGGTGTTGGCGCCCAGGCCCAGCTTGACGGCCTGGAAGCGCGGTGAAAGCTGGAAGCCGGCGGCCACGGTGCCGTCGTCGCTGAGGCCGTAAACCAGCGCGCCGGCGGCCAGCGCGGGACGGGCCGCTTCGCCGCCCTGGTACTGGCCCAGCGCGGCGTGGTATTTCCAGCGGCCTTGGGCTTGCATCAGCGGCAGGCTGGAGAAGGCTTGATGGCTGACGCGGCGGCTGCCGTCGGCTTCGGTCACCGTGATTTCCAGTTCGCCGTTAGAGCCGGAGGGGGCGATGTCGGTGAATTCGAACGGGCCGGGCGGCACGTCGGCGCGGTGCAGCACATAGCCGTTCTGGCGCACTTCCACCGTGGCCTGGCTTTGCGCCTGGCCACGGACCACCGGGCGGTAGCCGCGCTCGCTGTCCGGCAGCATGGCCTCGTCCTGACTCAGTTGCGCGCCGCGGATGCGCACGCTGTCGAACAAGACGGCGTCGGTGTATTGCTCGCCCAGCGCCAGCTGGCTGCGCAGCGCGGTGATGTCGCGTTGCAACAGGGTGCGATTGCTGCGTATCTCTGTCGCCTGGCCCGTATTCCAGCTGAGGGTGGCGTCGTTGCGCAGCCGCCAGTCGCCCAGATTGAGTCCGTTTTGCAGGCCGAGATACAGCTGGCGGCTGGCGCGGCCATGCTGGCCACGGCTGTATTGGCTGCTGAATTGGTAATTGGCGTAAGCGGCGTTGACGCCGGCGTCCCATAGCGAAGGATCGACATAGCCGTCGGCGCGGCGCAGCAGATGGGCTTGCGGCACGCTGAGCTCAAGTTGCAGCCGGGTGGAGTCGTAGCGTACTTGCGCGTGCTCCAGGCGTTGGGGCAGGTCCACGCAGGCCTCTTCGCCGGCGCTGGACGCGGGCAGTTTGACGCCCAGCTTGCGCAGCAGCGCGGCGTCCAGGCAGGGACGCACTTTGCCGTCCGGCTGCTGGCGGAACAGGATGTCGCGGCGGTCGGCCAGCTGATGGTTGAGCAGGATGTCCACGCGATAGCTGCCGGGCAGGATGTCGTTGCCGGCGCTCAGCACTGCCTTGAGATCCGCCGCTTGCCCGTCCAGCTTCAGAAAACGGGTGTTGAAGGCCGGCTCGTTCGCCGCTTGCGTCTGCGCGCAGGCGATCAGCCAGCAGGCGCAGGCCAGCGGGATCGCGGCGCGACGGCGGGCATGGGGCGTCAGCGGCTTGCTCCTCATCGCCTTGCGGTCCGGCGGCTGGCTCAGGGTTCCAGCCGCTGCGGCTGGACGGGCGCAGAGCCTTGCAGCCGGGCTTCAAAAGCCTGGCTGGCGCCAAAGTCGTTGATGATGTGGTAGCGCAGCCGCGCGTCGTTGGCGGCATCGGCCGGCAGCGGCCATTGTCCGCCGGCGCCGGGAGCCAGCATCCGGGCGCGGCCGATCTCCTTGGACTTGCTGTCGGAGAGCAGGCTCAGGCCGGTCACGGTCACGTGGTAGCGGCTGGGGTTGTCCGCTTGCAGCCAGCTGTTGCCGTGCTCGCGCCGCAGCCGCCAGCGCAGGCGTTCCGGCGCTTGCAGCGCGTCGCCGTCCAGGCCCGGAGGGCGGTAGAACACCTTGACGCGCTGGCGCACCGCCAGTTGCAGCACATTGCCTTGCCCGGCGGCCTGCGGGATTTCCTGCACATTGAGCCAGAAGGCGGTTTCCCGTTGATCGGACGCGCCGGCGCCGGCGTAGAGGATGCGCAGCAATTGCTCCTGCCCGGCCGGCAGCCGCGTCAGCGGCGGGGTGATGGCGAAGGGCAGCTCGGCCTTGTCGCCGTCCAGCGCTTCCAGCCAGGATTGCACCAGGATGTCCGCGCCGTGGTTGCGCACGGTGACGGCGGCTTCCGGATGCGCGCCGTCGAAAATGACGCGGGTGCCGTTGAGGCTGATGCCGGCGTTGGCGTGGGGCATGGCCAGCCAGGCCGCCAAGCCGGCGGCTTGCAGCAGGGTTTTCATGATGGAGGCCCTGAAAATAGACAACGGCGGGAAACCCGCCGCTGTGGGTGGAGGAGGCGAGGGCTTAGAACCGCTAACAAAACCTCGCAGAGAGCCTGAGCCAAGACGCGCCGACGCAGGCAGTACGGTAGTACGACAAGGAGGCGCAACGCAGGATCAGGGGTTTTGTTAGCTGGTCTTAGTCGTAGCTCAGTTCGAAGGGGAGGTCGGCTTGTACGGGGCCGGCGGTCATCGCGGTAACTGCCGGGTCCTGAACGTAAGCGGCATCAAACGTTATGATTTCGCTTGCGCTTGGAGTGGGCTTGTCCAGCAGTTTTCCAGACACAAGGTTATAGCTTGTTCCAGTTCCCTTCTCATACAGTGCGATGCCAACGCCAGCCGCCGCCGAGCTGCTGGCGGTGTTCTTCAGGATGGAGTTTTGGCCTGTGACCGTGTTGGTGCCGTTTAGAGCCTTAAGGGACACGGTCAAATTTTTAGCGCCCGTGCAGGTAATGGTTATTGAGTGCGTTTTGGGATGGCTGGGTTTGCTCGCCAAGGCTTGCACCTTGTCCATGGAAACATCGTTCAGAGTGACGTTGATATCGGCAATCGCCATCGCCGTACTGCCGTTTACCGAGCAACTGGGCGCAGTGACTTTGCCAGTGAACTTGATGGCGCCGGTTCGGGTGACGGCGGCGGCTTGAGACGCCAGCGGAAGCGCTGCGGCGAAGACGGCCACTAGGGCCAGCAGGCTGTGTTTTGGTTTCATGGTGGTCTCCAATGGTTGCGGCGCGCAGGTGCTTGGCCTGGGCCTTGAGTGGAGACGGCATGATAAAAACACATTCAATTCAGGTCTTTAGCCTGACTTTGAGCGCTTCTTACCTTTTCTTACCAAGCCATAACTTTTCTTGTTTGGACTTTTTGATGTCGCCAAACAAGGTTTAAGCCGCTCATGGGATTGATAAGAGTTTCAACCTGTCCTTTTGGCCAGTTTGGTGAAAATGGCAATTTTATTGGATTGTCCGCTAAGTGCCGGTTATCTAAAATGTTTTGCGCAAATTTTGTCATCCCACCCTCATTACGCCTCGCGGCACTTATCCGCAGACCTGGCCACAGCCCGTCGCCATGAGTGCTTTGCCTAAGGCCGGTTTGGGGGTGTTTTTATTTTGGATAGTTCGACGGATCGCC
>NZ_JAFHKL010000014.1 GCF_016937655.1 Chromobacterium alkanivorans
CGCGCAGTGAAGCTCTCTTCCCCCCTTTCCCGGCCTCTTGGGCTTTCTCCTTGATTCTTAAGCCATTGTTCTTTTTTGTTCTGTCAGCTCACTTATTTTTACTGAAATTTCGGTTAATTACTCAGCAAAACCTATTGGTAATGAATAGAATTCCAGCATCAAGATTGGGAATCGAGGCGGGAATTTTGAGAAATTTCAGGCGGGACGGCGTGCATTTATTTGTATTGGCCTGGGCTCTCTGCGCGTTGTTGGTGACGGTGCTGTGGGGAATGGGCGAGCTGCAGCGTTTGAGGGACGAGTTCGAGTCGGTGGCGCAGCGGGCTCACGCCATGGTGGCGCGCAAGCTGGATCAGAACGAGTCGGTGCTGTCCTCCGTGGATGCGCTGATGGCGGCGAGCCGGCCGTTTGAGGCATCCGAGCTGTCCACCTTTGCGCGCGAATTGTTGCCTCACTATCCGCAGCTTCATTCCTTTATCTTTTTTCAAAGCGTGCCCTTGGCTGAGCGGCCGCTCTTTTTGCGCCAGATGAGCAGCAAGTTCGGCGAAACTTTTTACATTCGCGATTTCGACGTGGCGGGAAGCCGCGCGTGGCGGCCAGCCGCCGCGCGTTCGCAGTCGCTGGTGATTTCCATGCTGGAGCCGGATCGACCTGAGGCCGGCCCGATGTTTGGTTACGATATTTGGGGCGATGCTTATTTCCGGCCGGCATTGAGCAGGGCTCTGGAGACCGGGCAAAGGATGGCCAGCGGCGCTTTCGAGTTGCACGAGGGCGGGGGGCGGGCTTATTTATTGTTCCAGCCCTTGTTCGAAGATCGCGAGAAGGCGCCTGGCAAGCTGGTGGGGGTGGTGGGCCTGGTCGTGTTTTGCGACCGCCTGCTGCAGGCGCCGGCCCTGGAGAGCTTGTTGCCCGGGCTGGACCTGACGTTGTATCAGGATGGGGTCCTTGCGCCCGGAGCGCCGTTGTTTCAGCGCCTGCATACTTCGTCCGAGCGCGACTGGTGGCCGGTGTTGCGCCGGCTGGAGGCCCGCCTTCCTCTGTCCAGCGTGGCGCAGCCTTTTGTGCTGGGGGTGGCCAGGGATGTCCGGGTGACGGACTTGGCGCTGTTGCCGTGGTTGTGGCAACAGTCTTTGCTGTTGGCCTTTTTCGTGTTCGCCGGTTTGGTTCACTTGCAGCGCATGGCCTTGCGGCATGAGCGTCAGCAGTCGGACGAGGCGATCTTTCTGCAAAGCGAGCGGGCTTCCGTCACGCTGAGCGCGATTCACGATGGGGTGATCATTCTGCGCCAGGACCATGCGATCGAGCTGGCGAATCCGATGGCCCTGGAGTTGATGGGGATGGCGGCGGAGGAGGTGGTTGGCCGCGTCTGCCACGAGGTGTTCCATTTGCAGGCCGAGTTGGCCGCGGAGTTGGCGGAGGATCCGATCCGCGAGTGTTTCCGGACCGCGCAGCCGGTGGTGTTGGCGGAGAGGATGCAGCTGACGTCGGCGCGGGGTCAGATCCGATCGGTGGAGGGGGGCGTGTCGCCGCTGTTCTCGCGGGAGGGGCGCTTGATAGGCGTGGTGTGCGCCTTGCGCGATCTGGGGCCTTTGCGACAGCGCACGGTGGCGGCGTTGGAGGCCAGCGAGAGCAAGGTCAAGGAGCACCTAGAGAAGCTGTCCCATGTGGCTAGGCTGCATACCATGGGTGAAATGGCGTCCGGCATCGCGCACGAGCTGAACCAGCCGTTGACGGCGATCGCCAATTATTGTCAGGCCAGCATCCAGTTGCTGGAGGGCGTGGAGGAGGCCCCGGCCCAGGTGAACGCGGCGTTGCGCCTGGCGGTGGCGCAGGCGGAGCGGGCAGGGGAGATCATCAAGCGCTTGCGCGCCTTGGTCAGCAAGCGCGCGATCGAGACGCGGCTGATCGACCTGAACCAGGTGGTCGGCAATTGCATGTTCCTGGCCGAGTACGATCTGAAGGAACGCGGCATCGAGGTGGTGCAGTTGTTGTCGGGTTATCCGGTGGCGGTGCTGGCCGACAGCATCCAGCTGGAGCAGGTGGTGTTGAACCTGTTGTCGAACGCGATGGACGCTCTGCGCGACGAGCCGATGATGAAGCGCCATGTGATCGTGCACACCCGGCGGGAAGGCAAGAAAGCGATTCTGGAGGTGCGCGACACCGGCCGCGGCATCACGCCGAACTCATTGGAGGTGCTGTTTCACCCGTTCTTTTCGACCAAGCCGAACGGCATGGGGCTTGGTCTGTCGATCTGCCAGACGATTGTGGAGCAGTACGGGGGCTTGATTTCGGCGGAGAACATCCCGGCCAGCGGCGCTTGTTTCCGGATCGAGTTGCCGCTGTCGCGGCAAGGCGAGCCGGATCGCTCCGCGGTGCCTTCGCCGGATGGTTGCGGCGCGGGAGTTTGAGCGTCTAGCTCTTGGCGGCAGGCGCGGGCGCCGCGGTCTGGGTGCGGTGTGAGCGTTCCTCGCGGGGGGTGATGCCGAAATGGTTGCGGTAGGTGCTGGAGAAATGCGGGCCGCTGGAAAAGCCGCAGGCAAGTCCGATCTGCACGATGGATTTGCTGGTTTGTTGCAGCAGTTGGCGCGCGCGGCTCAGGCGTAGCTCCAGATAGTATTTGGACGGCACCGTGCTCAGGTATTGCTTGAACAGGCGCTCCAGTTGCCGGCGGGAGACGCCGACATAGTAAGCGATGTCGTCGGTGCTCAGCGGTTCCTCGATATTGGCTTCCATCAGGCTGACCGCCTCGGTCAGCTTCGGTTGGCTGCCGCCGATGCGGGTGGCCAGGGGGATGCGCTGACGTTCATTGCCTGGGCGGATGCGCTCCATGCTGAACAGTTCCGACAGCTGGGCGATAAACTCGTGGCCGTGCAGATTGCCGACCAGGGTCAGCATGAAGTCGAAGGTGGCGGCTCCGCCCGCGCAGCTGAGGCGTTTGCCGTCGATTTCAAACAGGTTGGACGAGGTGATGATGTCCGGAAACTCTTCGGTGAAACGGCTGATCTCGCGCCAGTGTATGGTGGCGCGCAGGCCGTTGAAGTGCCCGGTGCGGGCCAGCCAGTAGCTGCCGCAGCCGATGCCGCCCAATTGGATTTTGTCGGAGCCGCAGGCGGAGAGTCCTTTGCTTAGGGCGTCCAGGCTGAAGTCGGGATTGATGTCGTCCGCCAGAATCAGCAGGCAGTCCAGTTTGGGCGCGCCGTCCAGCGGCAGGTCAACCGCCACTCGTGTACCGTTGGAGAGCGGCACCGCTTGTCCGTCCAACGACAGCAGCAGGGTTTCGTAGAGTTTTTTCTCCGCCAGCCAATTGGCGTGCAGCAGAACCTCGGAGGCGATGGCGTAGTCCGCCATCGAGGCATGGGGCAAGAGCAGGAAGCCGTAGCGCAGTGGCTTGGCGGGGTGGGACGGATGCTGACCCATTGGTTTTCGCGGCGAAGGGTGGAGATTACAAAAACACACCATGCCGGGCATGAGGCCGGCATGGTGTGCGACATTTTCCTATTGTACGATTTATTTCAGGCTGCCGGAGAGGAATTGTACCAATCGCTCGCTTTGCGGGCGGATCAGCACTTCCTTGGGGTGGCCTTGCTCTTCTATCTTGCCCTGGTGCAGGAAAATGACGTGGTTGGACACTTCGCGGGCGAAGCCCATTTCGTGGGTGACCACCACCATGGTGCGGCCTTCGCCGGCCAGGTCCTTCATCACCCGCAGCACTTCGCCGACCAGTTCCGGGTCCAGCGCCGAGGTGGGCTCGTCGAACAGCATCACTTCCGGCTCCATCGCCAGCGCGCGGGCGATGGCGACGCGTTGCTGCTGGCCGCCGGACATATGGGCCGGGTATTTGTCCTCGACGCCGCGCAGACCGACCTTGTCCAGATATTTGCGCGCACGGGCGCAGGCTTCGTCGCGGCTGAGCCCCAGCACGTGAATCGGGGCTTCGACGATGTTTTCCAGCACCGTCATGTGCGCCCACAGGTTGAAGTGCTGGAACACCATGGCCAGCTTGGTGCGGATGCGGGCCAGTTGTTGGGCGTCGGCGGCCTTGAGCGCGCCGTTTTTGCGGTCGGAGACCAGTTTCAGCTCTTCGCCGGCGGCGAGGATGCGGCCGCTGTTCGGCTGTTCCAGCATGTTGATGCAGCGCAGGAAGGTGCTTTTGCCGGAGCCGGAGGAGCCGATGATGCTGATCACGTCGCCGGCGTGAGCGGTCAGCGACACGCCTTTAAGCACCTCGTGCGAGCCGTAGCTCTTATGCAGATCGCTGACTTGCAGCTTCAGATTCTTGTCGGTGGGGGTATGCATGATGATGTTCCTGTATCGCTATCCGCATTAGTGCTTGCGTGGCGCCAGATAGGCCAGCCAGCGTTTTTCCGCCTGCTTCATCAACCAGACCAGCAGGAAGGTGAGCGCGAGGTAAATGGCGCCTGCGGTGAGGAAAGGCTCGAAGGCCATGTAACTGTCCGCGTAGATGCGACGGGCCACGCCGGTGATGTCCGCCAGCGTCACCAAGCCGGCGATCGCGGTGCTCTGCAGCATCATGATGACTTCATTGCTGTAGGCCGGCAGCGCGCGGCGCAGCGCCGAGGGAAGCACGATGCGCCGCATCATCAGCCACTTGCTCATGCCCATGGCCTGGGCGGCTTCGATCTCGCCCCAGTGCGTGTTGCGGATCTGGCCGGCGATGATTTCCGTGGTGTAGGCCGCCGTGTTCAGGGTGAAGGCGAGGATGGCGCAGAAATAGGCCTCCTGCAGGTAGTGCCAGGCCCAGCTGTCGCGGACCCAGCCGAATTGGGCCAGCCCGTAGTAGATGATGAACAGCTGCACTAGCAGCGGCGTGCCGCGGAAGACGTAGCCGTAGACGCGGACCGCGCCGGAGGCCAGCCGGTTTTTGGAGACCTGCATCAGCGCCATCGGGACGGCCATCGCCATGCCCAGGGCCAGGGAGATGAACAGCAGCTCCAGCGTCATCATCAGGCCGTCGCGGGTGCTCATGACGGCCTGGCCGTCGCCGCCGCCGAAGAAGGCGGGCAGTTTTTCCAGAATCAGTTGGAAGTCGATCACAGTCCGCTCTCCTTGACGCCCAGCGAATAGCGTTTTTCCAGTTGGCCCAGCAAGAGGTTGGAGACGCCGGTGATCGCCAGGAACAGCAGGCCCACGATCAGATAGACGGTGAAGGGTTCCTGGGTGGTGGATTTGGCCGCGTCGGCGCGGTACATCACGTCGTTCAGGCCGATGACCGAAACCAGCGCGGTGGATTTGACCAGCACCAGCCAGTTATTGGAGAAGCTGGGCAGGGCGAAGCGGACCATCTGCGGAACGGTGATGCGGAAGAAGACGCGCAGCGGCGTCATGCCGTAAGCCATGCCGGCTTCCATCTGCCCTTTGGGCACCGCCATCATCGCGCCGCGGAAGGTTTCCGTCATATAGGCGCCGAAGATGAAGCCCAGGGTCAGCACGCCGGCGACGAAGGGGTCGATATTGGGGCTTTCCCAGCCCATGCGGCCGCAGAAGTCGTTGATCATCATCTGGACGCCGAAGAACAGCAGGAACATCCAGACCAGATCGGGCACGCCCCGGACCACGGTGGAATAGAGCTCCGCCAGCCAGATCAACGGTTTGGAGTGGGCGGACTTGAACAGCGCGCCAATCAGGCCCAGCACGATGGATACCAGCAGTGCTGAGCCGGCCAGCTGCAATGTGAGCACCGCTCCTTGCAATATGCTGGGAAGGTAACCTTGCAAAAACATGGTGTTACTGCCTCATTCATCAGCCTTGCGCGCAAGGCCGGTCCTTGCTCGGCCGGGTGAGCGGCCAAACAAAAAAGTCCCGGCGAGGCGCGCGGAGCGGGCGGCAGCGAGCCGCCCAGCGCCGTGGGGCGCTCGGCCGGGACGGATGCGATAGCTGAGGAGCTTAGCCGCCGTAGACGTCGAAGCTGAAGTACTTGTCCTGGACTTTCTTGTAGCTGCCGTCCTTGCGTACCTGGTCTATCGCCTTGTTCAGGCGTTCGGCCAGCGCTTTGTTGCCTTTCTTGACGGCGATGCCCGCGCCCAGGCCGAAGTATTTGACGTCGGCGTAGTTCGGGCCGACAAAGGCGTAGCCCTTGCCGTTGGCGGTCTTCAGGAATTCCTGGTCGCCGACGGCGCCGTCGACGAAGACGGCGTCAACGCGGCCGGACTTCAGATCCAGGAAGGATTCGGGCGACTTGGCGTAAGGCACGATGGCGGCGCCGGATTTGCCCCAGTAGTCCTTGGCGAACTTCTCTTGGGTGGACGCGCGCAGCACGCCGATCTTCTTGCCCTTGAAGCTGTTCTGATCGACGGCGGTGCCGGATTTGGCGACGATGCGGCTGGCGATGTTGTAGTACTTGCGGCTGAAGTCGACGGCTTTCTTGCGTTCCTCGGTGATCTGCATCGAGGACAGGATGGCGTCGAATTTGTTGGCGTTGAGGGCGGGAATCAGGCCGTCCCAGTCTTGCGGAACGATCTGACAGCTGACTTTCATGGCGGCGCAAAGGGCATTGGCCATGTCGATGTCGAAGCCTTGCGGCTTGCCATCGGCGCCTTGTTTGGAGAACGGCGGGTAGTTGAGGTCAACCCCAAAACGCAGTGTCTCTGCTTGGACGGAAAAACCGGACAGCAGAGCTGCCGCTGCGGAGGCGATCAGGACTTTTTTCATGGCGTGGATTTCTACTTCTCTATCGGGTGTTCGCGTCGTTTGGACCAACGCGAACCCAAGCTTGTAAACCCGGCGCTTGGAACGAGGCTGCTCACGGTGTCTCGCCCAAGCCGGAACCATTGTAGTTATTTCTACTTTTGCCAGTAGTTGGCCGCAGCTTGCAACGGTTATCCGTCGTGCGCAAGATGGGGCCATTGTCTGGCAATCGGTGTGAGCAAGTGTTCGTATTTTAACCGATATTTCCTCTTCATGTGAAATGTCATAAAAATCAATAACTTATATTTCGTTTTTGGACTTGTGTACAATGTGGGCCTGGGAGAGAAACTTGTAAGCCGCCGTCGCATTGCTATAAGGCTAAAAGTGGCGTTCGCCACGATTTATTCTTGTGGCATTCGGTGGGGGCGAGCGGGCTTTTCCATGAAAATGTACGTCCACGTCGCATTAAGGAAATCCCGGCATGATGGGGGTATCTACAATGCCTCGACACACTCCGTGCACACAACAAGAGAAGCAACATGTCGCTTACCAATAAGACCGAACTCGCGAGCCTGATCGCCGATATTCAGGCCGTAGCAGAGACCAAGCTTTCCGAAAAGGAGAAACACCAACTCGAGCCTTTCTTCCCGATCTACTTCGAAGAGGCCGAGCACGCCGACCTTAGACAGTTTTCGTCGCTGGATTTGTTCGGCGCCGCGTCGGCGCATTACGCGTTCGGCGCCAAGCGCGCGGGCGGCCAGCACAAGGCGCGCATTTACAACCCCGATTTCGAGCGCGATGGCTGGCAAAGCACCCATACCGTGATTGAAGTGGTCAACGACGACATGCCGTTCCTGATCGACTCCATCACCATGCTGCTGTCGCGCCATAGCCTGAACCTGCACCTGCTGGTGCACCCGGTGCTGTCGGTGGGCCGCGACAAGAACGGCGTGATTCAGGAGGTCAAGCGCACCGAGGACCGCAGCCTGCCGCTGGAGTCCTTCATTCACGTGCAGATTGACCGGGTTACCGATCCGGCGGTGCTGAAGCAGCTGGAAACGGATTTGAACCGCGTGATCGCCGATATTCGTCTGGTGGTGAGCGACGAACCCAAGATGCGCGAAGTGTTGGCGGTGATCAGCAAGGACCTGTCCCAGGTCAAGGGCAAACGCGCGGGCGAAGCCAAGGAAGCGGTGGATTTCCTGGCCTGGATGTCCAAGCGCAACTTCCTGTTCATGGGCTATTGCGATTACGACCTAGTGCGCCGCGACGGCAAGGACAGCCTGCGCATCGTCAAGCATTCCGGCCTGGGCATTTTGCAGGACCAGGGCGACAAGGAATACTCCGCCAGCTTCGAACAGCTGCCGCAGGAACTGCGCGAACTGGCGCACCTGCCGCAGCTGATCATCCTGAACAAGTCGCAGACCCGCTCCATCATCCACAGACCGGCCTATATCGACTTCGTCGGCATCAAGCGCTTCAACGACAAGGGCGAGGTGATCGGCGAGCGCCGCTTCCTGGGCCTGTACACCGCCAGCGCCTATCAGGATTCGCCGAAGGACGTGCCCATCCTGCGTCAGAAAGTGGCCACCGTGGTCAGCAACTGCGACTACGTGGACGACAGCTACAAGTCCAAGACCTTGAGCTTTGTGCTGGAAGCCTATCCGCGCGACGAATTGTTCGAAATTCCGGCCGAGGTGCTGGGGCCGATCTCCGAAGGCATCGTCAGCCTGCAGGAACGCCCGCGCGTGCGCCTGTTCGTGCGCAAGGACCGTTACCACCGCTACGTCAGCTGCCTGGTGTACGTGCCGCGCGACAGCTTCAACACCGAAGTGCGTCTGAAAATAGAAAAAGTGCTGATGAACGCCTTCAACGGCACCAGCGCCGAGTTCAGCGTGCAGATCAGCGACGGCTCGCTGGCCCGCGTGCACTACATCATCCGCACCAACGCCGCCAAGCTGCCGGAATTCCACGAGGCCGACATCGAGGCTGAAATCGCTCGCCTGGTGCGCGGCTGGGTGGAGGAGTTGCACCAACTGCTGGTGGAGACCCACGGCGAGGAATTGGGCAACGCGCTGTTCAACCGCTACAAGGGCGCCTTCCCGGTGGCCTACCGCGAAGAGTTCGCGGTGCGCAACGCGGTGCTGGACATCCAGCACATCGAATCGGTCAACGCCGACTCCCCGCTGGCGATGAAGCTGTATCGGCCGTTCCACCGCGGCGCTTCGGCCTTCAATCTGAAGCTGTTCCGCGAAGGCGAGGCGCTGGGCCTGTCCGCCAGCCTGCCGATTCTGGAGAATATGGGCGTCAAGGTTCGCGACGAGCATCCGTACTGCGTGCTGCGCGCCGACGGCAGACAGGTGTGGATCAGCGATTTCGGCCTGGACGTGGGCTCCGCGGACGAGCAGATCGCCAGCGAGGAAGTGCAGCAGGACTTCCAGGAGCTGCTGACCCAGGTATTCGCCAAGCGCTGCGAAAACGATGGTTTCAACCGCCTGGCGCTGGTGGCCGGGCTGGACTGGCGTGAGATTTCGCTGGTGCGCGCCTTGGCCAAGTACTTGCGCCAGGGCGGTCTGACCTTCAGCCAGGCTTATATCGAGCAGTGCGTGGCCAACTACCCGGCCATCACCCGCTTGCTGGTCGAGCTGTTCGCCGTGCGTCTGGACCCGGCGCATGCCGACGACGCGCGCGCCGACGCCTTGCTGGCCAAGCTGCGCGAGCAGCTGGACGGCGTGGCCAATCTGGACGAAGACCGCATCCTGAACGGCTTCCTGTCGGTGATCCTGGCCACCCGCCGCACCAACTTCTGGCAGAAGGGCGCCGACGGCGAGTTCAAGTCCTATATCTCGTTCAAGCTGGAATCCAATCTGGTT
The DNA here is from genome assembly GCF_016937655.1 of Chromobacterium alkanivorans. Lineage (GTDB taxonomy): Bacteria > Pseudomonadota > Gammaproteobacteria > Burkholderiales > Chromobacteriaceae > Chromobacterium > Chromobacterium alkanivorans. Next base: position 9,516 of record NZ_JAFHKL010000014.1, read on the forward strand.
CCCTTCCTGCCGCAGCCGCGCCCGATGTTCGAAATCTGGGTGTACAGCCCGCGCGTGGAGGGCGTGCATCTGCGCGGCTCCAAAGTGGCGCGCGGCGGCTTGCGCTGGTCCGATCGCATGGAAGATTTCCGCACCGAAGTGCTGGGCCTGGTGAAGGCGCAGATGGTGAAGAACTCGGTGATCGTGCCCATGGGCTCCAAGGGCGGCTTCGTCGGCAAGCAATTGCCGGCGCCTAGCGACCGCGAGGCCTTCCTGGCCGAAGGCGTCGCCTGCTACAAAATCTTCATCTCCGCCTTGCTGGACGTCACCGACAATCTGGTGAACGGCCAGATCGTGCCGCCGAAGGATGTGCGCCGCCTGGATCCGGACGATCCTTATCTGGTGGTGGCGGCCGACAAGGGCACGGCCACTTTCTCCGACATCGCCAACGGCATTTCCGCCGATTACGGCTTCTGGTTGGGCGACGCCTTCGCTTCCGGCGGCTCCGCCGGTTACGACCACAAAGGCATGGGCATTACCGCTCGCGGCGCCTGGGAGTCGGTCAAGCGCCATTTCCGCCATCTGGGCGTCAACACCCAGGAGCAGGACTTCAGCGTGATCGGCATCGGCGACATGGCCGGCGACGTGTTCGGCAACGGCATGCTGCTGTCCGAGCACATCTGCCTGAAAGCGGCGTTCAACCACTTGCACATCTTCCTGGACCCGACGCCGGACGCGGCCAAGAGCTACGCCGAACGCGCGCGTCTGTTCCAGCTGCCGCGCTCCAGCTGGACCGATTACAAGCGCGAGCTGATCTCCAAGGGCGGCGGCATTTTCGAGCGCTCCGCCAAGTCCATCCCGCTGTCTCCGGAAGTGAAGGCCTGGCTGGAGACCGATAAGGACAGCATGGCGCCGAACGAGCTGATCCACGAGATCCTCAAGGCCAAGATCGACCTGCTGTACAACGGCGGCATCGGCACCTACGTCAAGGCGTCGACCCAGAGCCACGCCGACGCGCGCGACCGCGCCAACGACCCGGTGCGTGTCGACGGCCGCGAATTGCAGGCCCGCGTGGTGGCCGAGGGCGGCAACTTGACGTGCACCCAACTGGGACGCGTGGAGTTCGCGCTGAACGGCGGCCGCATCGCCACCGACGCCATCGACAACTCCGCCGGCGTGGATTGCTCCGACCACGAGGTCAACATCAAGATTCTGTTGGGCGGCGTGATGCAGGCCGGCGACATGACCTTGAAGCAGCGCAATCAGCTGCTGGCGGAAATGACCGACGAGGTGGCGCAGCTGGTGTTGCGCAACAATATCCAGCAGACCCAGATCCTGGCGATCAAGCGCCAGGAAGCCGCCGCGATGCTGACCACCCATGCGCGCATGATCGCGCACATGGAAAAAACCGGCGAGCTGAACCGTGAAATCGAGTACCTGCCGTCCGAAACCCAGATCAATGAGCGCCGCCTGGCGCGTCAGGGTCTGACCGTGCCGGAAATCGCGGTGCTGCTGTCCTACAGCAAGATTTCGCTGGATCAGGCCATCCTGGCCACCGATGTGCCGGACGACGCGGACTTCCTGTCCATCCTGACCAACTACTTCCCGAAACCGCTGCAACAGCGTTTTGGCGCGCAGATGCAGCAGCATCAGCTGAAGCGCGAGATCATCGCCAACCAGTTGGCCAACCAGATCATCAACCGCATGGGCACCACCTTCGTGTTCCGCATGCAGGAAGAGTCTCCGTTCTCCGCCGGCGACATCGCCCGCGCCTGGTGGATCGCCAGCCGCGTGTTCGATGGCGAGCGTCTGTGGAGCGAGATCGAAGCGTTGGACAACAAGGTGCCGGCGGATCGTCAGGTGGAAATGATGGTGCTGGTGCGTACGCTGGTGGAGCGCGTGACGCGTTGGGTGTTGCGCAACAAGCGTCCGTTCACCTCGGTGAACGCGGTGATCAAGCAGTACGCCGCCAAGGTGCAGGCGCTGTTGGCGCAGCTGCCCCAGCTGATCTCCTCCGACAGCTACCCGGCGGTGGCGGCGCTGGAAGCGCGGCTGAGCCAGCCGGGCATGCCGCAGCCGCTGGCGCAAGTGCTGGCGCGCCTGGAGTTCGCGGTGCCGCTGATGGACATCATCGAGATCAGCGAAGGCAGCAAGCTGCCGCTGGAACTGCTGGCCAAGAACTACTTCCAGTTAGGCCACGCGATGCAGCTGGATTGGCTGCGCGACGCGATCACCAGCCTGCCGCGCGACAACCGCTGGCAGTCGCTGGCGCGCTCGGCGCTGCGCGACGATCTGTACCGCGTGCATCGCAATCTGGCGGGGCAGGCCTTGCAGGACGCCGCCGGCGCGGAAGCCTTTGCGCAGCAGTGGATGGAGAAGCGCCATCACGAAGTGGAGGTATGCGCGCAGATGTTCGCCGAACTGCAGTCGTTCAGCGTGCTGGACCTGGCGATGTTGTCGGCCGGCATGCGCGAGCTGAGCAACCACCTGCTGTCGTAAGCGGCCGCCTGCGGATCGCGTCAATCGAAAACCGGCTCCTTGGAGCCGGTTTTTTTACGTCGGGCATACGGTCCGGGGCTTAGAACAGGTCGATTTCGCCAAAGCGTTGCGCGCTGTCGAGCTGGCCGCCGGCGACCAGTTCCTCGTAACCGCATACCAGGTTGCGGCCATGCGTCTTGGCGTAATACAAGGCCCGGTCCGCCTGTTCCACCAACTGCCCCGGCAGCAATTGCGGCAGGATGCGGGTGAAGCCCAGGCTGACGGTCAGGCGGCCCACTTGGGGAAACGAGTATTGTTCGACCCGTTGGCGGAAGCGTTCCAGCGCCACCGCCGCTTCAGCCGGCGGCAGGCCCTGGAAGATGATGGCGAACTCCTCGCCGCCGTAGCGGAACAGGCTGTCGTCTTCGCGAAATGACTGCTGCATCAGCTGCGCCAGCAAGAGCAGCACCTCGTCGCCCACCATGTGGCCGAACTGGTCGTTGACCTGCTTGAAATGGTCTACGTCCAGCAGCGCCAGCGTGCAGGCGTGGTGTTCGCCTGGCGATTGCAATTGCGCCGCCATTAGATTGAACAGCCGCAAATCGAATTTGCGGCGATTGTTCAGCGCGGTGAGCATGTCGCGGTCCGCCTCGAACAGCAGGCGCAGGAAGTTCTCGTGAATCCTGGCCATGGCCTTCAGCATGGCCTTGTTGACTTTCTGTTCGGCGGTCACGTGAATGACCAGCAGGGAGACAATGCTGCCCATGCAGCGCAAGGGCAGGCAGAGGCCGTGAGGAATGCGGAAAATGCCGTCGTCCCTGTCCAGCGCGTTGAGCAGGTCGTAGAGGAAGATCGGAGGCGGCAGCCAGCTGTCGTTGGCGGTTTCGGTAATCTGGGTCTTGCAGTCGACGCTGGCGGCGCTCAGCCGCCGGCGGGTGTAGGGCACGCCGTTGACCCAGCGACAGGCGAACAACTCCACTTTGTCCACGCGCATCACCTCGACCAGGGTCGAGGCGAGGCTGCTTTCCAGCATGTCCTGTTCGCGCTGGGAGGTGAGTTCGACGAGATTGTCGAGAATCCGCTTGCTGTCGTCCTCATTGGGGCTTTGCTTCATGCCGGCGCATCCTTCTTTGCGAGCGGTGGGAGACAGCGTGGCGCTTCCGGCAGGGTCCGGGGCCCGGCGGGAGCCGCGCGCGGCCGTCGCGGCCGCGCGGGATCGCTCCCCTTACGGTGTGAGTATAGGCAATCGCGCGGCGGCCGGCCTCAGTTGCGTCCGGTGCTGCCGAAGCCGCCGTCGCCGCGTTCCGAGCTTTCGAAGTCGTCGACGATGTTGAAGCCCACCTGGACGATGGGCACGATGATCATCTGCGCGATGCGTTCCAGCGGCGTCAGCCGGAACGGCTCGTGGCCGCGGTTCCATACCGATACGAACAACTGGCCCTGGTAGTCGGAATCGATCAGCCCCACCAGATTGCCCAACACGATGCCGTGCTTGTGGCCCAGGCCGGAGCGCGGCAGCAGCATGGCGGCCAGGTTGGGGTTGGCGATGTGGATGGCCATGCCGGTGGGGATCAACTGGGTTTCGCCCGGGGCGATGGTGATGTCCTGTTCGATGGCGGCGCGCAAGTCGAGCCCGGCGGAACCCGGAGTCGCGTAATTGGGCAAGTTTTGTTTCAGGCGCGGGTCCAGAATCTTGACGTCAATGACGGGTTTTTTCATGAGAGTCCTTTCTTGGCGGCCGCGCGGGGCGGCCGCGGTGTCGGTTGCTTATCGGTTTTGCGGCAACAGCTTGCCCAGGTGCTCGACGATGGCCTTGGCCACCTCCGGCTTGGGCATGCTGGGCAGCGGATGGGGGCCGTCCCGGTCCAGCAGCACCACCTGATTGTCGTCGGCGCCCATGGCTTGCTGCGCCAGATTGGCCACCAGCAGCGGCAGTTTCTTGCGCTGGCGCTTGGCTTCGGCGAACTCCAGCAGGTTCTGGCTTTCCGCCGCGAAGCCGACGCAGAACGGGGCGGCGGGCAGGGCGGCGACGGTGGCGAGGATGTCCGGGTTTTCCTCCAGCTCCAGGGTGGGCGGCGCCGCGCCTTTCTTGATTTTGTGGACGGACGGGTTCTTGACCCGGTAATCGGCCACCGCCGCGACGGAAATGAAAATATCGCTGCGGCCCACCTCGGCCATCACCGCGTCGTGCATTTGCCGGGCGCTGGCCGCGTCGATGCGGCGCATGCCCAGCGGAGCCTCCATGCCGGTGGGGCCGGAGATCAGCGTGACCTCGGCGCCGGCGTCGCGGCAGGCGCGCGCCAGCGCGTAGCCCATCTTGCCGGAGCTGATGTTGGTGATGCCGCGCACGGTGTCTATGGCCTCGTAGCTGGGGCCGGCGGTGAGCAGCACCTTCTTCCCGGCCAGCACCTTGGCGCGGAAAAACCCTTCCAGCAGTTCCGCGATCTCTTCCGGCTCCAGCATGCGGCCTTCGCCGGTCTCGCCGCAGGCCTGGGCGCCGTTGGCCGGGCCGAAGACGGCGACGCCGTCGGCGCGCAACTGCGCCACATTGCGCTGATTGGGCGGATTGTCCCACATTTGCCGGTTCATCGCCGGCGCCACGATCAGCGGGCAGGCGCGGGCGGCGGCCAGCGTGGACAGCAGATCGTCGCAAGCGCCGTGCGCCAGCTTGAACAGGGTGTTGGCGGTGGCGGGCGCGATCAGGAACACATCGGCGCGGCGCGACAGGTCGATATGGGCCATCGCGTTGCTGGGGCGCTCGTCCCATAGATCGGTGTACACCGCGTGGCCGGACAAGGCCTGGAAGGTGGCCGGAGTCACGAAGCGCGCGGCCGCTTCCGTCATCACCACTTCCACGCTGTGGCCGGCTTTGACGAGAAGGCGGGTCAGCTCCGCCGCCTTGTAGGCGGCGACGCCGCCGGTAATGCCTAGCAGGATTTTCTTGCTTGTCATGGACTTGTCGCAACAGGCGGTAAATGTCCAATTTTAGCGGATTTCCACGGACTGGGCGCGCTGGCCGGCATGCGGCTTCGATGATATGGTAGGCCATGCTTCATCGCGTTTGGTCTGACCCTGAAAACAGTGCTATAGCCAGAGAAGGAGCGTGCAGATGTCTATCGCCCGTTGGCCGGAGGCCGAGCGTCCCCGTGAAAAGCTGTTGGCCCAGGGAGCGGCGGCCTTGTCGGACTCCGAATTGCTGGCCATCTTTCTGCGCACCGGCATGCAGGGCTTGAGCGCGGTGGAGATGGCCAGGCAATTGATGCTGGACTTCGGCTCGCTGTCCGGCTTGCTCAACGCCAGTTTCGATGAATTTCGCGCGCGCCGGGGGCTGGGCGCGGCCAAGTACGCGCAGTTGATGGCTTGCAAGGAATTGGCGCAGCGCGCCTTGGCGGAGGACATGAGCCTGACCGACGCCTTGCGCAACCCGCGGCAGGTGCGCGATTTCCTGAGGCTGGCGATTGCGGGCAAGGACGTGGAGGTGTTCGTCGCGGTATTCCTGACCGTGCAAAATCGGGTCATTGCGGTAGAAGAGCTGTTTCGCGGCACCCTGACCGAAACCCGGGTCTATCCGCGCGAGTTGGTGCGGCGGGCTCTGGCCAATAACGCGGCGGGGGTGATCATTGCCCATAACCATCCATCCGGCGTGTGCGAACCATCCGCCGCCGATCATTCTCTAACCAATACATTAAAAGCCGCGCTGCAGTTGGTCGATATAAGGTTGCTGGATCATTTCGTCGTGACCGGCGCGCGCGCGGAGTCGTTTGCCGAGCGCGGCTGGCTGTAGGCGTCGAGACGTTGCAAGGAGCGCTCGCGACGTTCGTAACCGGCACCGCGTTTGCTGTCTTGTTGGACCTTGTCTCTCACCGCATCATTAGGAGGTCGCCATGAACATCCTGCGTCTGCTGAATGAGTCCGACTATATTCAGGTTAACAATCAGTTCGTGAAGCCGGATTTCCATACGGCTTCCGAAGAGTTTTCCGATGACGACGATGTGGTGCTGGAAGCCAATCTGGACGGCCAGGAGCTGGTGTTGACCGTGGCGGATCTGGAGGAGGCGACGCCGCTGGCCGATGGCGGTTTCTGGTTGGAAGGCGTTGGCTATTTGCGTTTCCTGTCGCAGCAGAATCTGCATTGAGCCTCTCCGAGGCGTGGTGACCGCAGGCCCGGCGATGTCCGGGCCTGTCGCATTGTTGGACCTTCCCGCGATTCCGCTTGATTTGGCTCAAATAGCGACCGGGGTTAAAGCTGTTACAGTGCGGTGTTTATTTGATAGTCATATTCGGGTGGCCGCATGGAACAGATCAAAGTAGGCATGATAGGCGCGGGCGAAACCGGAACGCCGCTGTTGCGGCAGCTGTTGGACGCGCCGTTCGTCGGGATGGTGGGCGTCGCGGATTTGAACCTGGATTCCCCGGGCATTCTGCTGGCGCAGCAGCGAGGCATTTCCGTCACCGACAATTTCATCGAGCTGGCCGAGCAGGGCAGCAGCATCGACATCATCATCGACGTGACCGGCTCGCGCAAAGTACGCGAGGATTTGCGTCGCTACATGCAGTTTTCCGGCAATACCCATACGGTGATCGTTCACGAGCGCGTCGCCTTGCTGATGCTGTCTCTGGGCGCGGGCAAGCTGGTGACGACCCGGCATGACGATTCGCTGGCGTATTGATTGAGAAATCCAGGATTTGACTGGCGGGCAGCTGGTTGAATTTTGAGGACGCTGGGGGGCTTTCGCCCCCCTTTTTTTTATCATTGGCCATCCTTCCCTCCGTTTGATCAGACCGCTAATCCATCCCTATTGTGCATGCCATAGTGCTATATCTTTATTTAGGTATGGCGATACACATATCCTGATTCCCGGGCAACGCATCCGGGTGCGGCTGTAGTTTCCATTCGACGGGGGTATTCATGCAGACGTCTTTCATGGCGAGACGAACCTTGATGTTCGGCCTCAGCTTCAGCTTGTTTTCCAGTCCCGTGTCGGCCACCTTGGGGCAGCCCTTGCCGGCCGGTCGCGAGCTCGTCGCTCCGCAAGCGCTGGCCTTGAAGGCCGCGCCGCCGGCGCTCTATTCCGTGGCGCAGAGCCGGGACGAGACCGGCCGCGTTATCCGCGAGTTCGCCCGGCAGGCGGACGGCGTGGTGTTCGCGGTGGCGTGGCAGGGGCCGGCGCTGCCGGACATGAGGCAGCTGCTTGGCGATTACTTCTCCAGCTATGTGTCCTCGCAACAGTCCAATCGCGCCGGCTTGAATCGCCTGGAGGGGCGAGGACCGGGGCTGACGGTGATTTCCGCCGGGCGCGCTCGCGCCTTCTTCGGTTTGGCCTATGTGCCCGCGCTGGTGCCGGCGGGTCTCGACATCGATCAACTCAAATAATCCGGGCGGGGTGCGAGATGAAACAGGCTATCTTTGGGCTGGCGCTAACGTGCGCGCTATTGCTGACGGCGTGCGGAGGAGGAGGGGGCGGCGGGATAGGCAGCGTCTCGCCGCCGGACAATGGCGGGTCGACGGCCAATTCGGTGACGATGACGGTGGACAGCGGCCCGGTGGCCAATGTCTATCAGATCAATATGCCCTATGTGTCGGTGACGGTGTGCGCGCCCGGCGGCAGCCCATGCCAGACGATCAGCCGGGTGCTGGTGGACACTGGTTCCAGCGGCTTGCGCTTGCTGGCCAGTGCTTTGAGCGGCTCGACGCTGGGCAGCTTGCCCGGGGCGACGACGAACAGCCGGCAATTGGCGGAGTGCATGCAGTTCGCCAGCGGCTTCACCTGGGGCAGCGTCCGCTACGCCGACGTCAAAATGGCGGGCAAGACGGCGTCCTCCCTGCCTATCCAGATCATCAGCGACCCTGCCTACAGTTTTATCCCGGCCGCCTGCAGCGGGACGGGGAGTAATTTGGGTAGCCTGTCGACTTTGAAAGCTAACGGCATACTGGGCGTCGGCCTGCGGCAGCAGGATTGCGGCAGCACTTGCGTCAACTTTAGCAATAACAGCTATTACTATGCCTGCCCGACCGCCCTGAGCTGCCAGCCGGCCCAGGCGGCCGCGTCCTTGCAGGTGTCCAACCCGTTGGTGGGTTTCGCCAGCGACAATAACGGCGTGATGCTGCAATTGCCCGCGGTGGCGATCAGCGGCGCGCCCAGCGCCGCCGGAACGCTGTATTTCGGCGTGGGCACGCAGAGCAACAACGCGCTGGGTGCGGCCAAGGCCTTCCCCACCACGCTGGACGGCAACGGCGTTGACGTGATCTCGACCAGCTATAAATCGCTCAGTTACGGCAGCTTTCTGGACAGCGGCTCCAATGGCTTGTTTTTCCCCGACGCGACGATAGCCACCTGCGTGGTGGGCAGCAGCACTTGGTTTTGCCCCGGCGGCATCCTGAATCTCAACGCCACCTTGAGCGGCGGCGGCAACAACAGCGCGGTGGCGTTCAGCCTGGGCAATGCCGGCTCGCTGTTGCTACAGGGCTATTCCGCCTTGCCCGGCGTGGGCGCGCCGGCCAGCGGTCTGCTTCTTAGCAGTTACTTTGACTGGGGCTTGCCGTTCTTTTATGGCCGCAATGTGTATATCGGCCTGGAGGGGAGGAGCAATCCGCAGGGCAGCGGGCCGATGTTCCTGTTTTGAGAGGACCTTGCGGGTTTCTTGCAACGCAATATAAAGCGTCCTATATCTGGATAGTCATCTCGATGACTTCTCCTTTGTTGAAATTAGCAATCTATACGCCCGGCGAGCGCCGGGCTTTTTTTTATCCGCGCCGGATGGCTCCCCGCGTCTCCGGCTAGAATGTTCGCTTCATGTGTTCTCGAGTTTGCCCATGTCCCGTTTGCTCGCAGTCGATCTGGCGAAATCCTATCGTTTATTGAATCATGGTCCCACGGTGCTGGTGTCCAGCGCGGCCGGGCAGCGCAGCAATGTGATGGCGGCGGCCTGGGCGATGCCGCTGGATTTCGATCCGCCCAAGGTGGCGGTGGTCATCGACAAGGCCACCCATACCCGGGCGTTGATCGAGGCCTCGGGCGAGTTTGTGCTCAACGTGCCCTGCCGCGCCCAGGCCGAGGCGGTGCTGCGCGCCGGCGGCACCGACGGCAGGCAGGTGGACAAATTCGCGCACAGCGGCTTGAGCGGGCTTCCGTCGCAGCGGGTGGCCGCGCCGCGCGTGGACGGCTGCATCGCCTATCTGGAGTGCAAGGTGATCAGCGAGCCGCGGAATCAGCAAAGCTACGATCTGTTTATCGGCGAGGTGGTGGCGGCGGAGGCGGACGCGGAGGTGTTCGCCGACGGCCACTGGCGTTTCGACGGCGACGCCAAGCGCAGCTTGCACTATATTGCCGGCGGCGCCTTCTTCGCGACGGGGGAGGCTTTCGAGGTGGAGACGTGAGGCGCAGGCGATAAAAAAAGCGGCCGTGACGGCCGCTTTGGTTTGAGAGGCGCAGCGCTTAGCGCCATTCCACCAGCGCGTAATTCTTCTTGCCGCGCTTGAGCAGGGTGTAGCGGCCGAACAGGCGTTCGGCGTCGCCGAAGCGCTGCTCCAGGCTATCGGCCTTGTCGCCGTTGACGCTGACCGCGCCGCTCTGGATGAAGGTGCGCGCCTCGCTCTTGGACTTGGCCAGGCCGCCGGCGGCCAGCGCGTCGATCAGGCTGTCGGCATCGCGTTCCAGCTGGATGCTGGGCAGGCCGTCCTGGGCCAATTGGGCGAAGTCGTCGGCGGTGAGGCTGCTCAGGTCGTTGTTGAACAGGCTTTGAGTGATGCGCTGCGCCGCCTCCAGCGCGGCCGCGCCGTGCACCATGGCCGTCATCTGCTCGCCCAGGATGCGCTGCGCCTCTGGTTTGCCGTCGCGGGCCTGGTCGGCGGCCTCGATCTCGGCGATCTCTTCCAGCGACAGGAAGGTGAAGTAGCGCAGGAATTTGTACACGTCGGCGTCGGCGGTGCCCAGCCAGAACTGATAGAAGGCGTAAGGCGACGTCTTTTTGGCGTCCAGCCAGATGGCGCCGGATTCGGTCTTGCCGAACTTGGTGCCGTCGGACTTGGTCACCAGCGGCACGGTCAGGCCGAACACCTGCTGCTGTTGCAGGCGGCGGGTGAGGTCGATGCCGGCGGTGATGTTGCCCCACTGGTCGGAGCCGCCGATCTGCAGCTTGCAGCCGAAGCGACGGTTCAGCTCGGAGAAGTCGTAGCCTTGCAGCAGGCTGTAGGAGAACTCGGTGAAGGAAATGCCCTGGTCCTCGCGGTTGATGCGTTGCTGGACCGACTCCTTCTTGATCATCGCGTTGACCGAGAAGTGCTTGCCGATGTCGCGCAGGAAGTCCAGCGTGTTCATCTGGCCGAACCAGTCGTAGTTATTGGCCATCAAGGCGGCGTTGTCGCCTTCGAAGTTGAGGAAGGGCTCGACCTGGCCGCGGATCTTCTCCACCCAGCCCTGGATCACGTCCGGGGTGTTCAGCTTGCGCTCGGCGGCCTTGAAGCTGGGGTCGCCTATCATGCCGGTGGCGCCGCCCACCAGCGCCACCGGACGGTGGCCGGCCTGCTGGAAGCGCCGCAACATCAGCACCGGCACCAGATGGCCCAGGTGCAGGCTGTCGGCGGTGGGGTCGAAGCCGCAATAAAGGGTCACCTGCTCCTTGCTCAGAAGTTCTTCCAGCGCAACGGCGTCCGTGGTTTGCGCAATCAGGCCGCGGGCCTGCAGATCCTGAATCAGGGGGGCATGGTTCATTTATCGGGTCTCCAACTAAGGTGATGCGCGGCAATGGCGGGATGAAGGCGCCGCCGCAAAAAGTTAGGCCGCCCGTTGGCGGGCGGCGTAGCCGGACTCGCCAAGCGAGCCCAATCAAGGATATTAACCGAAAACCGGTGGTTTTTGCCCCCTTTTTGTCGGTAGAATCCGGGCAAAACCCCATTTGGATTAGGGTTTGTCGGCTCGGCACGGTATTATCATGTTGCAGTGCATGAATTCGGGTACGCCTGAGCGGGTGAGTTTTTGGATCAAGGAGTGAAAACGCGATGACGCAAATGGTAAAAGTGTGGGATGCGCCCACCCGCTTGTTTCACTGGGCGCTGGTGATTCTGTTCGCCGGCATGTGGTATAGCGGCGAGCAGGGCGGCGATTGGCTGCAATACCATATCTGGTGCGGCTCCGGCCTCGCCAGCCTGTTGCTGTTCCGCCTGATCTGGGGCGTGATCGGCAGCCAGACCGCGCGCTTCAGCAATTTCATCAAGGGGCCGCGCAGCATTGTCCGCTATCTGCGCGGCGAATTGAGCGAGAACGAGCAGCCGGGCCACAATCCGCTGGGCGGCTTGATGGTGTTGGCGATGCTGCTGGCCTTGCTGGCCCAGGTGAGCACCGGTCTGTTCGCCGCCGACGTCGACAGCTATCTGTACGACGGCCCGTTGGCCAAGCTGCTGAGCGGCGATGCGGCTGAAGCCGCCACCTCGTTCCACAAGGGCTTCTTCAATGTGATCCTGGGCCTGGTCGGCCTGCACTTGCTGGCCATCGTCGCTTATCGGGTGTTCAAGAAGAACAATCTGGTGAAGGCGATGATAACCGGCAACAAGGCCATCGCCGGCGATGTGCCGCGCTTGGAGTTCGCGCCCGTCATCATCGCGCTGGTGGCCTTGCTGGTGTCCAGCGGCGGCGTCTATGTGCTGTTGACGCGTTTGTGAGCGCAGAACGCGGCGCGTTGTTCGCGCCGCGAGGGGCAAGCAGAAGGGCGGCGCGAGCCGCCCTTTTTCGTGGCCGCGATTTACTTCTCCGGGCCGCGGAAGGCGTCGTGGCAGACCTTGCAGCTCTGCGCCACCGCGCCGTAGCTTTTCTTGATGGCGGCGAGATCGCCGCCGCGGGCAGCCTGGTCCAGGTCGGCCACCGATTTCAGGAAGGCGTCCTTGTCGGCCTGGAACTTGGCCGGCTGGCTCCAGATTTCCGGCTTGGCGCGGCTCTTGCCGCTGATGCTGTTGGCGGGAAAGTGATTGAAGGGCTCGGCGGCGATCTGTTTCAAGGCGTCGGCCTGACGAATGAAGGCGTCCTTGCGATACGGGTCGCGGCCGCGCACCGCAGCGCCCATCGGCTCAAAGGCCAGCAATACTTTTTTGAAGGATTTGGCGCGGGTTTCGGCCGGCGTGTCGGCCAGCGCCAGTGGCGCCGCGACGGCGCCCAACAGCAATACGGTCAGCAGTTTTTTCATTCAGGGATCTTCGGGGCTGGGGTCTGGCGGCGCCGATGCAAGCAAACAGCCCGCTGACTAGCGGGCTGTTAAGGTCGCGGCGCGACGGGGCTCAATCCTTGCGGAAGGCGTCGTGACAGGCCTTACAGGTTTTCTGGGTGGCGCCGAACTGCACCTTGATCGCGCCCAGGTCGCCGCCGGCGGCCACTTGCTTCAGTTTGGCGGTGGCGGCCTTGTGGTTGTCGATGGCTTTTTGCCAGTCGGCGGGCTTGCTCCAGATTTCCGGTTTGGCGTCGGTTTTGCCGGCGGTGCTGCCGGCCGGGAAGTGCTGCCACGGTTTCTGGGACAGAGCCTCCAGCTCGCCGGCCAGCTTGGCGAACTCGTCCTTGTTGTAAGGGGTTTCGCCCTTGACCATCTTGCCCATGCCGCCAACCACCGGCTTGTATTGCTTGAAGACGTCTTGGCGCTGAGCGATCGGATCGGCGGCAAAAGCCTGGCCGGCGAGTGTGGCGGCAACGGCTAGCATCAACAGCTTTTTCATGTCATTTCCTTATATGAGCGATGGGTGATAGGCCATAAGACTATCATGGACATTTCGGTGCACAAAGCTACCACGACGATGGATCATGATAAACCGATGAATGATTAATCCTTGTGAATTTGAGATGTTATACAGTAACATTGCGTCCTGATTAAACAAGCGGGTGTCCGGCATGGACCATCAAGCCTATCTGGCCGCGGCGGAGCGGCATTGCGAACGGCGCGGCAGCAAGCTGACCGCATTGCGCCGTCAGGTGCTGGAGCTGGTGCTGCGCTACAGCGGGGTGGTCAAGGCTTACCAGGTCCTGGCGGATCTGCAGCAGGAGCGCGGCGCCGCCGCGCCGCCCACCGTATATCGAGCGCTGGATTTTCTGGTGGAGCACGGCCTGCTGCACAAGGTGGACGCCTTGAACGGCTTCATTGTCTGCGATCACTTCGAATGCCAGCACGAAGGGCTGATCCTGGTCTGCGGAGATTGCGGCCAGGTGCAGGAGATCGACGCCGCGCCGGCCTTGAGCGCGCTGCGCCAGGCCGCGCAGGCGGTGGCTTTTTCCCTGTGTCCGCAAAACCTGGTATTGACGGGGCGTTGCCAGTCCTGCAGCACCTGAATCCACGAATTCCCTGATCCATGAAAAAAACCATAGTCAACTTGTTCACCGGCTTTCTCGGGGTGGGCAAGACCACGGCGTTGCGCCATTTGATCGAACGCCGCCCCGCGCATGAAAAGTGGGCGATCATCGTCAATGAGTTCGGCGAGGTCGGCATCGACGGCGCGGCCCTGAGCCAGGACGAGCTGGCGGTGGCGGAAATCGCCGGCGGCTGCCTGTGTTGCGTGGCCGGACCGCAGATGACCGCCACGGTGGCGACCCTGTTGCGCCGCGAACGCCCGGACCGTTTGCTGATCGAGGCCAGCGGCCTGGCGCACGCGGCCGGCGTCATCGACGAACTGCGCGCCAAGCCCTTGGGCGAGGCGCTGGAAGTGGGCGCGGTGTTGACCCTGGTGGATCCGCGCCAGTTCATTCAGCCGGATTATCATCGCCAGCCGCTGTACCGCGACCAGATTTCCATCGCCGACGTGCTGGTGGCCAACAAGATAGACACCGCCGACGTGCCGACGATGGACGCTTTCCGTCAACAGGCGGCGGCTTTGTTCCCGCCCAAGTCGCTGGTGGGCGAAGTGCGCAACGGCGAGCTGGACCCGGCCTGGCTGGACGCCGCCGTCGCGCCCAAGCCGCGTTATCGGCCGTCGGTGCCGGACGACGCCGCCGCGCAATGGCGCTCGATGGGCTGGACTTTCGAACCGGAGCAGGCCTTTGACGGCGAGCGGCTGACCCGTTTCTTCGATGCGCTGCCCACCCTGGTGCCGGGCCTGGTGCGCGCCAAAGGCGTGTTCAAAGTGCTGGACAGCTGGGTGTGGCTGAACTGGGCGGCCGGGCAGTGGGGCGCGGCCCAGGTGTCCTGGCGACGCGACAGCCGCTTTGAACTGATCGCCGAGGATTTCGACGCCGCCGCGGTCGAGGACACCTTGCGGAGGTGTTTCGAATGACGCCAAAACCTTCACATCAGCATGGGCACCTGCATCTGACGCCGGCCAATTTCAAGGCGCCGTTCAGTCTGCTGGCGATGTCGGCCTGGCAACGACTGGGCCTGGCCTGCGCCGCGCTGGCGGTGCTGTGGGTTCTGGTGGCCTGGGCCCTGCAGGAGGTCGCATGAGCGTCAGCCTGCGGAACCTGACGGTTTCCTATCAGCGCCATCCGGCGGTGCACCATGTCAGCGGCTGCTTCGCCGCCGGCGACGCCACCGCGATTTTCGGCCCCAACGGCGCCGGCAAGAGCACCTTGCTCAAAACCATGATAGGTGCTTTGAAGCCGGACTCCGGCTCGGTGCAGCTGGATGGTTTTAAGCGCCGGGACATCGCCTATTTGCCGCAGCAGTCCGAAATCGACCGCTCCTTGCCGGTCAGCGTGCTGGACCTGGTGTGCACCGGCTTGTGGCACGACACCGGCGTGTTCGGCGGCGTTAGCCGCCGCGGCCGCGACCAGGCTCTGCTGGCCCTGGAGCAGGTGGGCCTGGCCGACTTCGCGCTGCGGCCGATCTCGGCGCTGTCCAGCGGCCAGTTCCAGCGCGTGCTGTTCGCCCGCATCCTAGTGCAGGACGCCCGCCTGATCCTGCTGGACGAACCGTTCAACGCGGTGGACGCCAAGACCACCTACGACCTGCTGGAGCTGGTGCGCCATTGGCGCGAGGAGGGCCGCACCGTGGTGGCGGTGCTGCACGATTACGAGCAGGTGCGGGCCTATTTCCCGCACACCTTGTTGCTGGCGCGCGAAGTGGTGGCCTGGGGCGATACCGCCGAAGTACTGTGCGACGCCAATCTGAAACGCGCGGTGGACACCGCCGCGCATTGGCAATCCCAGGCCGCGGTCTGCGAAGTGGATGGAGCGCAAGCCTGATGCTGCACTTATACGATTTACTGGTGGCCCCGTTCGCCGAATTCGCCTTCATGCGCCGGGCGCTGGTCGGCTGCCTGGCCCTGGCCTTGGGCAGCGGGCCGATCGGCCTGTTCCTGGTGATGCGGCGCATGAGCCTGATGGGCGACGCGATGAGCCACGCGGTGCTGCCCGGCGCCGCGGTGGGCTTCATGATGGCCGGCCTCAGCCTGCCGGCGATGAGCCTGGGCGGTTTCTTCGCCGGCGTGCTGGTGGCGCTGCTGGCCGGCCTGGCCACGCGTTTCACCAGCATCAAGGAAGACGCCAGCTTCGCCGCTTTCTACCTGTTGTCCCTGTCCATCGGCGTCTTGCTGGTGTCGCGCGGCGGCAGCAATGTGGACTTGATGCACATCCTGTTCGGCTCGGTGCTGGCGGTGGACGACGCGGCCCTGTTCCTGGTGGCCGGCGTCGCTTCCTTCACCCTGCTGGCGCTGGCCTTGATCTACCGCCCCCTGTTGCTGGAAAGCCTGGACCCGGTCTACCTGCGCGCGGTGGGCGCGCGCGGCGGGCTGTGGCACATGCTGTTCCTGATGCTGGTGGTGCTGAACCTGGTGGCCGGCTTCCAGGCGCTGGGCACCTTGATGGCGGTGGGCCTGATGATGTTGCCGGCGATCACCGCCCGCCTGTGGACCGAGCGCATCGAAGCCCTGCTCGGCCTGTCGGTGGCCATCGCCTTCCTGGCCGGCCTGGGCGGTCTCTTGCTGTCCTATCACTTCGAATTGCCCTCCGGACCGGCCATCATTTTGCTGGCGGGCCTGGTCTATCTGCTGTCGCTGCTGTTGGCGCCGGTGGGCGGGGCTTTGCCGCGCTACATCCGCGCCCGGCATCTGGAATCCTGAACCCTTGATAAGGAAGTCGCCGATGAAGAAATCAATCATGGCCCTGTTGTTGCTGGGCCTGCCCTTGTCCGCCTGGGCCAAGCTGCCGGTGGTCGCCAGCTTCAGCATCGTGGCCGACATGACGCGCGAGATCGGCGGCGATCGCGTCGAAGTGTCCTCGCTGGTGGGGCCGGACCAGGACGCCCACGTGTTCCAGCCGTCGCCGGCCGACGTCAAGAAAGTGGCCGCGGCCAAGCTGTTGGTCACCAACGGCCTGGGCATGGAGGGCTGGATGGTGCGCTTGAGCAAGGCCGCTCATTTCAAGGGCGTGCAAGTGGAGGCGGGCAAGGGCATCAAGACCCGCGAAGCGGAAGACGAAGATCACCACGGGCACGATCACGGCCATGCCGGGCATGACCACGGGGCCATCGATCCGCACGCCTGGCACGATCCCAAGCGCGTGCTGACCTATATCCGCAACATCGAAGCCGGCCTGAGCCAGGCGGATCCGGCCGGCAAGCAGGAGTACGCCCGCCGCGCCGCCGACTACGCGGCCAAGGTGAAGGAGCTGGACGCCTGGGCGGCCAAGGCCTTCGCCGCCGTGCCCGTCGCCAAGCGCAAGATGCTGACGTCGCACGACGCCTTCGGCTATCTGGGCGAGCGTTACCAGCTGCAAGTGCTGGCCATCCAGGGCGTCAGCACCGAGTCCGAGGCGTCGGCCAAGGCGGTGGCCCGGCTGGTGCGCCAGGTGCGGCAAGAGAAAGTGTCGGCGGTGTTCATGGAGAATATGACCGACAAGCGTCTGCTGGAGCAGCTGTCGCGCGAGGCCAAGGTGACGATAGGCGGCAAGCTGTACGCCGACGCGCTGTCCGGCCCGTCCGGCCCGGCGCCCAGCTATCTGGCGATGTTCCGCTACAACGTGGACACCATTCTGAAATCGTTCAAATAAGCGCCCGCAGCAACTGCCAGGCGCCGATGCCCGCAACGACCAGTCCCGCCGTCAGGCGGACTGGTCGTTGTTGCATCCAGCGGCGCAGGCTGTCGGCGAAAGCGCCCATCAGCAAGAGATTGGGCAAGGTGCCGAGCCCGAAGGCCAGCATGGCCAGCGCGCCGCCGGACGCGCTGCCGGTGGCCAGCGCCGACAGCGAGGCGCTGTAGACCAGGCCACAGGGCAGCCAGCCCCAGATCATGCCGGCCAGCAGGGCGGACTGAGGCGAACGGACCGGCAGCAGGGGGCCCAGCAGCGGCTGCAAGCGCCGCCAGATCGGCACGCCCAGGCGCTCGATCAGATTGACCGCGCCGGACAGGCCGGCCAGGTACAGGCCCATGGCCACCAGCATCAGGTTGGCCAACAGCGCCAGCGCCAGTTGCAGGCCGCGGATGTCCAGCAGGGCGAGGCCGGTGGCGGCCAGGCCGCCCAACAGCGCGCCTATCAGCGCGTAGCTGCCGACGCGTCCCAGATTGTAGGCCAGCATGATGCGCCAGCGGCCGGTTTCGGGGGGCAGATTCAAGGTCAGCGCGGCGACGATGCCGCCGCACATGCCCATGCAGTGGCCGCCGCCCAGCAAGCCCGCCAGAAACAATATCCACCCGCTCGTTTCAATCATGCCGCAACCTGTCTCAGAAAGCTCTATGGTAACAGAGTGGCGGCCCGCGCTTGCGCGCGCGGCGGTCATATTTGCTTTTGGCATTTATTGCCTTTATCAAAATTTTACTTGGCATCTCCTTAAAGAAAGTTATAAAAAAAATGATGGTCTTGCCAGCCGACTACTGGTCAAAAGGTCAGTTTGCAATGAGAATGCTGCTTTGGCTTCGGACCTATGCGCAATGGGTCCCGCGCTGAGGATCCAGGCGCTCGACCTGGTCAAAACATATGCATCAGCGATGTAATCCATGGGGATAGAGTGAGGAAAATATGGCCAAGTATCTGACACTTGAGCGGCTGGGCCAGTCAGCGATCGTGACTCTCAAAAACGCGCCGGCAAATTTGCTGACCACGGAGAGCCTGAATGAGCTGGCTACGACGATGCGGTCGCTGGATGCGGATCCGGCCGTGCGTTCGGTGGTGTTGACCGGCGCGGGCGACGCGTTTTTTTCCGCCGGCGCCGATTTGAAGCAATTCGCGTCCGGCGACGCGGCCGAGGCCGACAAGGTGTTCGACGCCTTCGCCGAGGCTTTGCGCAGTTTGCAGCAATACCGCGGCGTCACGGTGGCCGCGATCAACGGCTACGCCTTGGGCGGCGGCCTGGAACTGGCGCTGGGCTGTGATTACATGGTGGCCGAGCGCGGAGCCAAGCTCGGGCTGCCGGAGGCCAAGGTGGGCATCATCCCGGCGGCGGGCGGCACCAAGACGCTGGCGGACAAGGTGGGCGTTTCCTGGGCCAAGCGCATCATTCTGGGCGGCGAAGTGGTGACGGCGGAAAAGGCCTTGACCATAGGTCTGATCGAGGAAGTGGTGGACCAGGGCTTCGCCAAGATCGTGGCGATCAGCCTGGCCAACAAGGTGGCGAACCAAGCGCCGGGCGCGGTGGCCGCCGCGCGTCGTCTGATTGAGGAAAGCGGCAACCTGACGCTGGCCCAGCATCTGGAGCGCGAGCGCGCCGCGGTGCGCCAGCTGATGGGCAGCGCGGAGCAGATCGAGGGCGTCAGCGCCTTCATCGCCAAGCGCAGCCCCAGCTGGGTCGAATCCGGCGATGATTGAACATCCCGCGTCCCATGCAAAGCCGCCTGTCGCCGTTTCGGCCGCAGGCGGTTTGTTTTGACGCTCCGCTCGCGCGGCTCCAGCCGTAGCCGGCGAGATCGCTGATCTTGCCGTCGTCGAAGCGGAACGCCGAGCGCTCGCTCAATTCCGGCGTGTCTCTCGCCTGGCCGCCGTCAGGCGGGTCCTGAGCCAACAGGGCCTGCTAACGGTTGCGGCCGCATTGGCGCGCCCCCTGTCTGGCGGGGCCGTCAGCGCAGTTGACGCAGCAGGAAGGCGTATTCCATCGCCGCGATGTCGGCCTCTTGCTGATGATTGGCGGCGGCGCCGTGCCCGCCCTCGGTGCGCTCGAAATACTGCACCGGGGCGCCCATCGCCTGCATGGCCGCGAACATCTTGCGGGCATGACCGGGATGAACCCTGTCGTCCAGCGTCGAAGTCATGAACAGGGTGGCCGGGTAGCGCGCGTCAGGCTTCAGATTCTGATAGGGCGAGTAACGGCGGATATAGGCCCAGTCTTCCGGCAGATCCGGGTTGCCGTATTCGTCCATCCAACTGGCGCCGGCCAGCAAGCGATTGAAGCGGCGCATGTCCAGCAGCGGCACCTGGCAGACCACGGCGTTGAACAGCTCCGGGCGCTGAGTCAGCATCACCCCCATCAGCAGGCCGCCGTTGCTGCCGCCCTTGATGCCCAGATGGCGGGCGTCGGCCACGCCGCGCTTGGCCAGGTCTTCGGCGATGGCGGCGAAGTCGTCGTAGGCGTTCTGGCGCAGGTGTTTGCGCGCCGCCTCGTGCCAGGCCGGACCGTATTCGCCGCCGCCGCGGATATTGGCCAGCGCGTAGACGCCGCCGCGATCCAGCCAGGCCTTGCCCAGCGCGCCGCTGTAGCGCGGCGTCAGCGACACTTCGAAGCCGCCGTAGCCGTACAGCAGCGTCGGATTGCTGCCGTCCAGCTTGATGTCCTTGCGGCTGACCAGGAAGTAGGGCACTTGGGTGCCGTCGCGCGAGCTGGCGAACCACTGCTGGATGCGGTAGGGGCTGGCGTCGAAAAAGCCGGGCTGTTGTTTCAGCGTCTGGCGTTCATCGCCGCCGGTCTCGGCCAGCGCCAGCGTCGGCGGGGTCAGAAAGTCGGTGTAGCTGTAGAAATAGCGGTTGTCGCGATCGGGATCGACCGCGCGTACGCTGATGCTGCCGAAGCTGGGCGTGGCCACCGGCCGCGATTGCCATTGGCCGGCCACGACCTTCCATTCCCGCAGGCGGCTGCCGACATTGTCCAGCGTGGTCAAGAGCAGGCTGTCGCGGGTGGGCGTTTGTTCCGCCAGCGAGACGGCGACGCTGGGTTCGAACAAGGGGGTGAAGTCGCGCGCGCCGGCCAGGTAGGCGTCGACATCGATGGCCAGCAGGGAGCCGCCGCGCCAGGTTTTTGCGCCGATCTTCCAGTCCTGCTTGGGCGTCAGCAGCAGCCAGTTGTCGAAGAAATCGACGCCGGCGTGCTCGGGTTTGTCCAGCTTGCGCCATTCTCCACCCACCAGCAGCCGGGTTTCCGTGGTGAAGAAGCTGGGCGCGCGGGTGATCACGTCGTAGCGGCGGCCTTGAGCGTCTATCCTGGCCGCGTGCACGGCGACGTCGGCTTGCCGACCTTCGAACACGGTTTGCGCCTGGGCCAGCGGCTGGCCGCGGCGCCAGGTCTTGACGACGCGGGGGTAGCCGGAGTCGGTCAGCGATCCGGGGCCGAAGTCGCTCATCACATACAGGGTATCGAGGTCCTGCCAGCTGACTTCGCTCTTGGCTTCCGGCAGATGGAAGCCGTCCTTGACGAAGGCCTTGGCGGCCGGGTCGAATTCGCGCACCACCGCGGCGTCGCCGCCGCCGCGGCTGAGCCGCAGTAGGCAGCGCTCTTGATTGGGACGCAGGCAGTCGGCCCCTTGCCAGACCCAGTTTTCCCCTTCGTCCTTGGCCAGGCCGTCCAGGTCCAGCACGGTTTCCCATTGCGGCGCGGCCTTGCGGTATTCGTCCAGCGTGGCGCGCCGCCACAGCCCGCGCGGATGGTCTTTGTCGCGCCAGAAGTTGTAGTAGAGCTCGCCTATCTTCTCTACGGAAGGGATGCGGTCGGTGGAATCCAGGATGGTCAGCAGTTCGCGGCGCAGCGCCGGGTAATCGGCTTGCCGGCCGATGTCCTGGCGCGTGTTCGCGTTTTGCCGGCCGACCCAGGCCAGCGCTTCTTTGCCTTGAATCTCCTCCAGCCACAGATACGGGTCTTGAGCGGCGCTCGCCGTGGCGCAGAGCGCGAGCAGGGCGAAGGACAGGGTGGTGCCTAAGGTTTTCATCCGGACGGGTTTCCCTTATTTCAGCCAATGGCTGTAGACAGTGGATTGTTTTTGATGTGTCCGAATACTGTAGCGTTCGAGAATTTGTTTGTCATCAACCGTCGCGCGGACGGACAAGGCAAACGGCGGCCTTGATGGGACAGGGCCGCCGTTGGCGAGGAGGGGGCTAGGCGCGGCGCTTAGCAGCCGTCCAGCCCGCACATCGGCGGCAGGCCGACGGCGTCGGAGCGGGGGGCGGCGCCGAGCTGGGCCAGGTGCTGGCTGAACATCTCCGGTTTGCCCAGATAGGAGCCCAGGTCCAGCGCTTCGAAGCGGCCGTCCACTTCCAGCGCCGCGGACGGGAAGCCGTGCAAGCCCAGCCGGTTCATCAGCCGGCGGCTGTGGTCGATATGTTCGACGCCGCGAGCCAGGCCGCCGGCGTAGGCGTCGGCGAAGCGGTCGGCGGGCGCGCCCAAATCGGCGGCCAGCCGGGCGAGCACGGCGACGTCGGCGATCTCAAGCCCGTGCAGGTAATGAGCCGCCTGCGCGCTGGCCAGCATGGCCTGCGGCGGGATGCCCAATTCCTGCGCGGCCAGCACGGCGGCGATCGGCGGCGTCGAGTCCAAACGCGCGTCGCTGAGCAGCAGGCCGTCGAAGTAGGCGTCGCCGAAGGGCTGGCCGCTGAGGGCGGCGATGCGATGATCGTGCGGCATCACATAGCCGCGCCATTCCAGGTTCACGCGGCGGTTGTGCGGCGCGCTGAGCATGCCGCCGCCGTGCAGCGCCAGTTCGACTTCCGGCCGCGCGGCGGCCGCCAGCAGCAGCGGCGAGGCGCCGTAGCACCAGCCGCACAGCGGGTCGTAAAAGTAGTGCAGCCGGATCGCGGGGGCGCTTACCATTTCATCTCGCCCTTGTTGACCTTGGCGCCGATCTCCAGCGACATGTCTTCGCCCGCTTGCGGGAAGGCTTGCTTCATCGCCTGGATCAATTGAGCGCTATCGGCCGACTTGGCCAGATTTTGTTCGAAGCGCTGCAAATACAGACGGGTGAAGCGCACGGCGCTCAGATCGGTTTTGTCGCCCGCGTGCATATGGCCGGGCACCACGATCGCCGGTTGCAGCGCTTCCATTTCATCCAGTTGCTTGATCCAGGCCTGGCGTTCGCTCCGGCTCTGGGTGTCCGCGGTCCAGACGTGCATGCTGGGGGCGGTGACGCCGACATTGCCGACAATCGCGCGGATGGACGGAATCCACACATAGCCGCGGTGAGCCAGCACGCCGCGCGCGCCCTTGATTTCAAGCGTCTTGCCTTCCAGTTCCAGGCGTTCGCCTTTCAGTTCATCGGGCAGCAGCGGCGCGCTGGGCGCGTTCGCGCCCATCTGCGGGCCCCAGTAGGCGATCTTGCCCTGGATATTGGCCTTGATCTTGGCCAGGGTGGGGCCGTTGCTGAGCACTTGGGCCTGCGGGAAGATTTTCTTCAGTTCGGCGGCGCCGAAGTAGTAGTCGGGATCGGCCTGGCTGATATAGATGGCTTTCAGCTGCTTGCCGCTGTCCAACACCTTGGCGGCGATGCGGTGGGCGTCGGCGCGGGTGAAGCCGGTGTCGATCAGGATGGCGTCTTTTTCGCCGCTGACCAGCACCGAGCTGACGTTGAAGCTATTGCCGTCGGCGTTGTAGATGGACAGCTTCAGCGGTTCTGCGGCGAGAGCGGCCGTCGCGGCCAGGGTCAAGGCGCCGGCGATCAGGGTTTGGCGAAACATCGATTCATTCTCCATGGGGCCCGGCGTCTATCGCCGGCGGTGGGTCGGTTGGATGGCGACGCTCACTATAAAACGCGCGCTTAATGGGAATAAACCATCTAAATCGCACTAAATTGTTGCTTGTTTCGATTCAATTGGAGCCGGGACCGTGTTGGCCCTGCCGCGCGTAGGCGCAGCCCGCCCGCGCGCCGCGGCAGCGGAACGCGTTGTCCGCTCTTAAGACAGTTGCTGCCAAGACGGACTGGATGGGCTATGTTTCAGCCATAAAAGCGCGAGGGCTGGAATGTCGGATGGGCGCTGGCTGTGGTGGCCTTGTTCTTGCTTGATGTTTGGTGCGCCGCGGCATGCAATTTTTGTCGGCTTGAGGCGTATTTTTGGGAGATTGTATCCATTCGAATCGCGAAAGCGATCGAATGTTGTAATGCGAACTCTTTGATGGAAGTCTTTTCGAAAGCGAACATATTTTGCGCCGAAGCATGATCAAAATCTGAAAAACGACCGGCTGGCCTAGGGTTTTCCTTTATCCGGAGAAATTCAAAACTTCTTTGGCCGGTTTCGTCTTGTTTTTCAAAAAAACGCATGAAAAACAGTGTGTTATATTGTTTTTAAATGGGCTTGATTTGGTGCCGTTTTAACCAATCTTTAAGATTGACAGTCGCTGGAATCCGCCTACATAATCCGTTCGCCTGTCTGACAGAATCCAAATAATCAAGGCTCGTCCGGGCACTCAAGAACAGGCAGCAGCCAATAAGAGGGGAAGCCCCGCAAGCTGCCGGTCGTCAATACAAAGGAGATCTCCCAACGTGGACATTTTTCTGCAACAAATCCTGAACGGTCTCGTTCTGGGTAGCATTTATGCGTTGATCGCATTGGGCTACACCATGGTGTACGGGATCATGGGGCTCATCAACTTCGCCCACGGCGAAGTGGTGATGTTCGGCGCCATGGTCACCATCTCCGTCATCAACGCCTTGTCCGGTTCCGGCCTGCCCGGTCCCGCCCTGGTGCTGATCGGCCTGCTGGTGGCGATTGCGGCCTGCATGCTGCTGGGCTTCACCGTGGAGCGCATCGCTTACCGTCCGCTGCGCGGCAAGCAAAGACTGGCGCCGCTGATCACCGCGATCGGCCTGTCCATCGTGCTGCAGCAGGTGGCCATCCTGATCTGGGGACGCAACTACATCCCCTTCCCGCAAATCCTCGACCATGACGTGGTGTCCTTCTTCGGCGCCAGCATCACCAAGCTGCAGATCACCATCATCGTGCTGTGTCTGGTGATCATGGCCGGCCTGTTGCTGATGGTGGAACGCACCAAACTGGGCCGCGCGATGCGCGCCACCAGCCAGAACCCGGCGGTGGCCGGCCTGATGGGCGTCAACGTCAACACCATCATTTCCGCCACCTTCGTCATCGGTTCCAGCCTGGGCGCGGTGGCCGGCGTGATGGTGGCCACCAACTACGAGCAGGCTCATTACTACATGGGCTTCATGATCGGTCTGAAGGCCTTCACCGCCGCGGTGCTGGGCGGCATCGGCAATCTGGGCGGCGCGGTGGCCGGCGGCTTGCTGCTGGGCATCATCGAAAGCCTGGGCGCCGGCTACATCGGCACGCTGACCGGCGGCTTCCTCGGCTCCAACTATCAGGACATCATCGCCTTCATGGTGTTGATCATGGTGCTGATTTTCCGTCCGTCCGGCCTGCTGGGCGAAAAGATGGCCGACCGTGCCTGATCCTGGAGACGACATATCATGACCATGGCACTCAATATCAACAAGATGGACACCGGCAAGAAAGTCGGCCTGTTCATGCTGTCCGCGGTGGCGATGGCGGTTCTGCCCTTCCTGGTGGGCGGCCTGCTGGGCAATTCCTGGGTCCGCATCGTCGACTTCGCCTTGCTCTACGTGATGCTGGCGCTGGGCCTGAACATCGTGGTGGGCTTCGCCGGCTTGCTGGACCTGGGCTTCATCGCCTTCTACGCCGTCGGCGCCTACACCTTCGCCTTGCTGGGCTCGCCGCATTTCGGCCTGCATCTGCCGTTCTACATCACCATCCCGCTGGGCGCGGTGCTGGCGGCTTTCTGCGGCATTTTGCTGGGCACGCCGGTATTGCGGCTCAAGGGCGACTATCTGGCCATCGTGACGCTGGGCTTCGGGGAGATCGTGCGCATCTTCATGAACAACCTGAACACCCCGGTCAACATCACCAACGGCCCGCAAGGCATCAACCTGATCGATCCGATCAAGGTGGGCGGCGTGTCGCTGGGCGAGACGATGAATGTGTTCGGCCTGAGCTTCCACAGCGTCTACCTCTACTACTATCTGTTCCTGGCCCTGACCGTGGGCGTGGTGATCATGGCCTGGCGCCTGCAGCATTCGCGCATCGGCCGCGCCTGGGTGGCGCTGCGCGAGGACGACATCGCCGCCGCGGCGATGGGCATCAACATCCGCAACATCAAGCTGCTGGCCTTCGCCTTGGGCGCGCTGTCCGGCGGCGTGGCGGGCGGCCTGTTCGCGTCCTTCCAGGGCTTTGTGTCGCCGGAATCGTTCAGCTTGCTGGAGTCCATCATGATTCTGGCGATGATCGTGCTGGGCGGCATGGGGCACATCCCGGGCGTGATTCTCGGCGCCGTGGTGCTGACCATCGCGCCGGAGATCCTGCGCGAAGTGATTGGCCCGCTGCAGATGAAAACCTTCGGCAAAATGCTGATCGATCCGGAAAACGCCCGCATGCTGTTGTTCGGCTTGGCGATGGTGGTGATGATGCTGGTGCGGCCGGAGGGCATGTGGCCGTCCAAGCGCCGCAAGGCCGAGTTCCGTGACGATAGAGAAGCCGCAGGGCAGAAAGGTTGAGCATGGCTGAAGTTTTGCTGAAGATAGAAGGCATCCATAAACGCTTTGGCGGCCTGCACGCGCTCAACAATGTGGCGCTGACCATCAACAAGGGCGAGATTTACGGCCTGATCGGCCCCAACGGCGCGGGCAAGACCACGCTGTTCAACGTGCTGACCGGCCTGTACGTGCCGGACGAGGGCGCGTTCGAGTTCGACGGCCACAATCTGTTCCAGCAGAAGCCGCACGTGGTGGTGGCCGCCGGCATCGCGCGCACCTTTCAGAACATCCGTCTGTTCGCCGAAATGACGGCGCTGGAAAACGTGATGGTGGGCCGCCACATTCGTTCCAAGGCCGGCGCTTTGGGCGCGGTGCTGCGCGACAGGCGCACCATGGCCGAAGAAAAGGCGATCACCGACAAGGCTTGGGAGCTGCTGGAGTACGTGGGCATCGCCGACGTCGCGCATGAGCGCGCCCGCAATCTGTCCTACGGCCACCAGCGACGCTTGGAAATCGCGCGCGCGCTGGCCACCGAGCCCAAGCTGTTGGCGCTGGACGAACCGGCCGCCGGCATGAACCCGCGCGAAACCGAGGAGCTGAAGGCCCTGATGTCCAAAATCCGCGCCGGAGGCGTGACCGTGCTGCTGATCGAGCACGACGTCAAATTGATGATGGGCCTGTGCGACCGGATCGCGGTGCTGGATTACGGCAAGAAGATTGCCGAAGGCGTTCCCGAAGAGGTGCGCAAGAACCCGAAAGTGATCGAGGCTTACCTGGGAGCGGCACACGCATGAGCATTTTGGAAGTCAAAGACCTGCAAGTGGCCTATGGCGGCATTCAGGCGGTCAAGGGCATCGATTTTCACATCAATCAGGGCGAGCTGGTGACCCTGATCGGCGCCAACGGCGCCGGCAAGACCACCACGCTGAAAACCCTGGTGGGCATGGTGAAGAAATCCGGCGGCAGCATTCACTACGACGGCAAGGAGATTTCCACCATCGCGCCGCACAACTTCGTGCGTCACGGCCTGGCCATGGTGCCGGAAGGCCGTGGGGTGTTCGCCAAGCTGACGGTGGAAGAGAACCTGTTGATGGGCGCTTACTATCGCGACGACAAGGCCGCGATCCTGAGCGAGGCCGAACGGGTGTACGAGCTGTTCCCGCGGCTGAAGGAGAGGCAGAAGCAACTGGCCGGCACCCTGTCCGGCGGCGAGCAGCAGATGGTGGCCATGGGCCGCGCGATGCTGTCCAAGCCCAAGCTGCTGCTGCTGGACGAACCGTCCATGGGCCTGGCGCCCATCATCGTGGAAAAGATCTTCGAGATCATCCAGATGGTGGCCAAGGAAGGCGTGACCATGCTGCTGGTGGAACAGAACGCCAAGCTGGCGCTGGAAGTGTCGCAGCGCGGCTACGTGATGGAAAGCGGCCGCATCACCATGAGCGGTCCGGCCAAGGACCTGCTCAACGACGAACGCGTGCGCAACGCCTACCTGGGCGAGTAAGTCCGCGCCGCACCGTCAAACCCCGGACCCGTCCGGGGTTTTTTGCTTTCAGGACGCGGCTTCGATGGCGGCTTGCAGCATGGCCTGCACGCCCGGATGTTGCAGCCGGCGGCGGTTGGCGATGGCGTAATAGTGCTCCCAGACGCCGTCGACCTCACCCAGAGCCTGCGGCGCGTTCGCGTCGCCGCCGCTGGGCGCCGTGCTGGGAAACAGGCCGAAGCCCTGGCGGCCGAAGGCGTCCAGCAAGGCGCCATCGTCGAACTCCGCTACGATGTCCGGCTTGATCCGGCGCTCTTCAAACCACTGGTCCAGCTGGCTGCGCAGCACATGGTGGCGGCTGGGCAAGAGCATGGGCGCCTGGTTCAGGCTGGCGGGGAAGCCTTCGGCGTAGCGCCGCCACAGCCCTGCCGCGCCGGCTATCATCACCGGGCAGCGCATCAGCAGCCAGGATTGGAAGGGCTGGGATCCGCCGGCCGTCATCGGCCGGTCCGCCAATACCACGTCCAGCCGGTGGCGGGTCAGGTCGGCCAGCAGCTCGTCGAAATCGCCTTCGCCGCATTGCAGCCTGACCTTGGCGTCCAGCCGCAGCGCCGGTTCCAGCAGCTTGAGCGCGATGGCCTTGGGCAAGACGTCCGAGATGCCAGCGGCCAGGCGTATGGTCTTGTCCAGCTGCGCGTCTTCCAGCGTTTCCTGCAATTCCTCACCCAGCATGAAAATCTGGTCGGCGTAGCGCAGCGTCACATGGCCGGCTTCGGTCAGAACCAGCTGGCGTCCCTGTTGTCGGAACAAGGTTCGCTCCAGGCTCTGCTCCAGCCGCGAAATCTGGCCGCTGACGGTTTGGGCGCTGACGCCCAATTGTTCCGCCGCGCGGGTGACGCCGCCGGCGTGGGCGACCGCCCAGAAGTAATGCAGATGCTTGAAGTTGATCCGTTCGGACATAATGGTTCGAAAAAACTTGATGTATTTTCTGATTATATTTGATTTTTTCCGAGGGACGCAGCGTCTAGAATGCACTGTGTCGGGCGTTCCGCGGAATGCCGTCGAATTCAACGCAAGGGCCAACACCATGAAACGAGTCATCCTATTAATCGCCACCAACATCGCCGTGATGGTGGTGCTGAGCATCGTGGCCAGCTTGTTGGGGCTGAACCGCTACATGACGGGCAACGGCCTGAACCTGGGCACCTTGCTGGGCTTCGCCGCGGTGATGGGCTTCGGCGGCGCCTTCATCTCGCTGATGCTGTCCAAGACCATGGCCAAGTGGAGCACCGGCGCGCGCGTGATCGAAACGCCGAGCAACGACACCGAGCGCTGGCTGGTGCACACCGTGCAGAAGCTGGCCAGCCGCGCCAATCTGCCGATGCCCGAGGTGGCGGTGTACGAGGGCGAGCCCAACGCCTTCGCCACCGGCCCGAGCAAGTCCAATTCCCTGGTGGCGGTGTCCACCGGCCTGCTGGCCTCGATGACGGAAGAAGAAGTGGAGGCGGTGCTGGCCCATGAGGTCGCCCACATCCAGAACGGCGACATGGTGACGCTGACGCTGATCCAGGGCGTGGTCAACACCTTCGTGTTTTTCCTGGCGCGCGTGGTCGGCTACCTGGTGGACAACTTCCTGCGCCGCAACGACGAAGAGTCCAGCGGCCCGGGCATCGGCTACATGGTTACCGTGATCGTCTGTGAGATCGTGTTCGGCATCCTGGCCTCCGCCATCGTGATGTATTTCTCGCGTCAGCGCGAATTCCGCGCCGACGCCGGCGCGGCCACGCTGCTGGGCGGCGCGCGTCCGATGGTCAACGCCCTGCGCCGCCTGGGCGGCGTCGCCGCCGGCGATCTGCCGCAGAACATGGCCGCCTCCGGCATCTCCGGCGGGCGCGGCGGCCTGATGGCACTGTTCTCCAGCCACCCCAGCATCGAGGAGCGCATCGGCGCGCTGGAACACGGTCGTTAAATCTTGACCCGCCTCCGCGGCAGCGGGGGCGGCGTGTGTGAATTCAGGCCCCGGGGCGGCTCGCTCGGCCCGGGGCCTTTCTATTGCCGAAAGGAATGCTTATGGAATGGTTGAACGCCGGTTTTGCCGGCTATCCCTTGTGGGTGTGGTTGATGTTCATGGCCATCGTGCTGGCGCTGCTGGCTTTTGATCTGGGCGTGCTGCACAAGGAGGAAAAAGAGATCGGGGTCAAGGAAAGCCTGCTGTTGTCGGCTTTCTACATCGGCGTCGGCCTGGCCTTCGGCGGCTGGATCTGGTGGTATCAGGGCGCGGACGCCGGCATGCAGTATCTGACCGGCTATGTGGTGGAGAAGTCGCTGTCCATGGACAACGTCTTCGTGATGTCGCTGATCTTCTCCAGCCTGGCGGTGCCGCGCTTGTATCAGCACCGGGTGCTGTTCTGGGGCATCCTCGGCGTGATCGTGATGCGGGCCGTGATGATAGGCCTGGGCGCGGCGCTGGTGGCGCAGTTCCAGTGGGTGCTGGTCCTGTTCGGCCTGTTCCTGATCGCCACCGGGATCAAGATGCTGTTTTCCGACGACGAACACGCGCCTATCCAGGAAAACCGCATGTATCAGTGGCTGCGCGGTCATCTGCGGCTGACGCCGGACTTGCACGGCAAGCAATTCCTGGTGCGCGGCGAGGCGCATGGCCTGGCGCGCGGCTGGTGGGCGACGCCGCTGTTGCTGGCGCTGATCATGGTGGAGAGCGCCGATCTGGTGTTCGCGGTGGACAGCATTCCGGCCATCTTCGCCATCACCCAGGACCCGTTCCTGGTCTACACCTCCAACATCTTCGCGATCCTGGGCCTGCGGGCGCTGTATTTCGCGCTGGCAGCGATGGTGCATCGCTTCCATTATCTGAAGTATGCCTTGTCGCTGGTCTTGGTGATGATAGGCGTCAAGGTGGGCTTGGTGTTCTTCAACGACGTGGGTTGGGTGACGTTCAAGATTCCCACCGCCTGGTCCTTGGCGGCGACGCTGGGTCTGCTGCTGGCCGGCGTGCTGTATTCGCTGCACAAGACGCGCGATCAGAACCCCAATGATTGAGGCGGACGCATAGCCAGCGCCGGAGCATGGCTCCGGCGGGGAAAGAGAAACCGGCCACGCGCATTGCGCTTGGCCGGTTTTTTGTAAACCTTGTGTAAACCTTTCTCATTTGCCCACGATTTCTCCCTCAGCCCGGCGGGCGGGCGCGGTATCCTTAGAGCCGCTAACCAAACCACGTAGAGAAGCTGAGCCAAGGCGCGCCGACGCAGGCAGTACAAGTAGTGCGACCAGGAGGCGCAACCCAGGATCAGGGGTTTTGTTAGCGGGTCTTATAATAAAGCCGTAATGGAGATGAGCTGTTATGACTGTCGATTTGCCAAGATTGTTGGTGGTGGATGACGACCCCGATCTGCGCGATCTGCTGCGCGACTATCTGGGCAAGCAGGGCTTCGCCGTCGACGCCGTCGGCGACGGCCAGGCCATGCATCAGGCAATCGCCGCGCAGAACTACAATATGTTGATCCTGGATCTGATGCTGCCGGGCGAGGACGGGCTGACGCTGTGCCGCAACCTGCGCGAACGTTCCTGCATGCCCATCCTGATGCTGACCGCGCGCGGCGACGAGCTGGACCGCATCATAGGCCTGGAGATGGGCGCCGACGATTATCTGACCAAGCCGTTCAGCCCGCGCGAGCTGCTGGCGCGGATCAAGAGCATTCTGCGCCGGGTGTCGGATCAGCCGGCGAATGCGGCCAGCGTGCGCCGGCTGAGCTTCGCCGGCTGGACGCTGGACCTGAACGCCCAGCACCTGCTGGATGAGGCCGGCGTGGTCACCCCGTTGTCCGGCGGCGAGTTCAAGCTGCTGCAGGCCCTGGCGGAAAACGCCAACGCGGTGATGTCGCGAGATCAACTGATGGAAGCGATGAACGGCAAGGAAGCCGGCCCCTTCGACCGCACCGTGGACGTGATGATAGGGCGGGTGCGCCGCCGGCTGGGCGAGGACGCGCGCGAACCGGTGCTGCTCAAGACCATACGCAGCGGCGGCTATATGCTGGCCTGCGAGGTGGAAGCGCTGCGATGAAGTGGTTGCCGCGCACGCTGTACGGCCAGATTTTGCTGACGCTGGTGGGCGGGCTGCTGCTGGCCAACGCCTTGGGTATCTATTTCATTCTCAGCGACCGCGATCGTTTGAGCAATTCCTTGCGCGTGCAGTACACCGCGCAACACATCGCCGACATCGTCAATCTATTGGACGAGTGCCCAAGCAAATACCGGGAGCAGGTGATCTCCGCCTTGAACCAGCCCACGCTGCTGGTGCGCATGGACCGCTTCTGGGAACGGCCGGAGCATCAGCTGAGTCTGCATGGCCGCTCGTTTCAGCAATTGATCAAGCGCGATCTGATCAAGCCTTACCCGCTGCAAGTGCTGTCCAAGCAGCAGGACTCGTCGGCGGGCGGCCGCGCGGCCTTGATCGATAGGGTGGGAGGGCTGGGCTTGAAAAACTTCACGCCCACGCGGGACGCCGGCGTCGCCGGCTCCATTGTCAGCGAGGAGTTGACCGCGCTGGGCCCGCTGGCCGAATTCAAGACCCATCTGGCCACGGTGCAGGCCAGGCTGAGCGATGGCACGGTGTTGACCTTCAACGCTTCGCGGCCGATTTCGCTGGCCGATCAACCCATCCGCATTCTGGCCTGGCTGCTGTTGGTGGCCTTGACGGCCTCGATTCTGGGCGCTTGGGCGGTGCGGCAGCTGATCCGGCCGCTGGACCTGTTCGCGCGCGCGGCCCGGGGCCTGGCCAGCAACCTTAACCAGGCGCCCCTGCCGGAGACCGGTTCCGAGGAGGTGGCGGAAGCCGCCAGAACCTTCAACCGGATGCAGACCGAGCTGCAGCGCCTGCTGAAAACCCGCAATCAGATGCTGGCCGGCGTCTCGCACGACCTGCGCTTGCCGATCACCCGCATCCGCCTGCGTCTGGAGGGGCTGGCCGAGTCGTCGGAAAAACAGGCGATCGAGCGCGACCTGCTGGAGATGGACCAACTGATCAATGATTCGCTGACCTATCTGCGCGGCGGTTGCGGCAGCGAGCAGGTGGTGAAGCTCAACCTCAACGCCTTGCTGGAAAGCGTGGCGGAGGATATGGAGGCTTTCGGCGCCGACATCCAGCTGCACGGAGAGCCGGTGGCGCCGGTGGCCGGCAAGGTCGGCGCCTTGCGCCGTTGCCTGGGCAATCTGCTGGAGAACGCGCGCCGTTACGGCGGCGCGGGAATCGAGGTCAGCCTGCGGCAGCGGGAGGACTGGGTGGAGGTGTGCATTCAGGATCAGGGGCCGGGCATCGCCGAGGCCGATCTGGAGCGGGTGATGGAGCCTTATGTGCGCTTGGAGGACTCCAGGGCGCGCCATACCGGAGGCAGCGGTCTGGGTCTGGCGATCGCGCGGGCGATTGCGCGGGACCACGGCGGAGACCTCAAGCTGAGCAACCGGCCGCAAGGCGGTTTGTGCGTGCGGCTGACCTTGCCCGCCGGGCATTGACGGCGCAGATCTTGCCTCCAGCCGCGTTTGCGCGGCTTTTTTCTTGTCTGCGTGTTTTGCAGTGTTGAGAACGCGGCATGAGCCGCCGGCGTCTTTGTATCCGCGCAATTCTCAAAATTTACGATGTATTCACACTCTATTTACATTAAAGCCGTATTGTAAATGGACATTTACAAAGTGATTGATTACAATCAGTGTCAGAATTCACTGATACAGATTCTTTTTCGATTCTTTGAGTTCGAGTCAAGTCTATCCAATCTTCTGCCCGCCGCGTGCGGGCATTTTTTTGCTCAAATGCTTGTGGTTAATGAATTTTAACAAGTTGAGAGTGAAACTTAGCTTGAGCGTTTCAGTCTGATTGCCTGAAGTCTGATGTTGTTTTTTTGACACTACTGTTGTTTAATGACCACAAGTTTGCATGGCTAGTTGCAAATGTGAAACACAACAACTAGTATTCGCTCACTTCCTAAGTAAACAAGAAGGATAGCCACATCATGAAAAAAAGTCTGATCGCTTTGATGGTTGCCACCCTGCCGGCAGCCGCTTTCGCCGACGTAACCGTGTTCGGTACCATCAAGGGCGGCGTTGAATACGTCGACAGCAGCAAGGGCACCAAGCAAACCAATATCGACGACCTGGGTTCCCGTATTGGTTTCAAAGGCAATGAAGATCTGGGCAACGGTCTGAAGGCCATCTGGCAAGTTGAAACCGGCTTCGGCATCGACGGCCAGAGCCGCACCGGCGAAAGCAGCGGTACTTTCGCTAGCCGCGAATCCTTCGTTGGTCTGTCCTCCAACTTCGGTACCTTCCGCCTGGGTCACCTGGCCAACTACGGCGAGTCCGACATGGCTCAGGTTAACCCGTGGGAAAGCAGCAGCAACGCGCTGCAACTGAACGCCTTCACCCGCGGCGACGGCTATGTTAAGAACGCCGTGCGTTTCGACACCCCGGAATTCGCTGGCTTCCAAGCCGCCTTCCTGTACGGCACCAAGGAAGACAAGCGTGGTTTCATCGTTGATCCCACCAACCCGAACGTTGCTCAAAACACCGATCGCGAAACCTACAACCTGGGCCTGTCCTACGAGAACAGCGGCTTCTTCGGCAAGTACCAGTACATCCACGAAAGCCCGATCGTTGCCGGCCTGAACCTGAGCAGCAAGGCCAACAACAAGCACCGCATCGAAGCCGGCTATAACGCCAACAACATCTTCGTGGCGCTGGGCTATCGCAATGACAAGGGCGACGCCACCGTGACCCCGCAGTACTTCCTGGCTGATGCTGCCCTGGGTACTGATGGCCGCAAGTACGAATCGCAAGAGTACGCGCTGACCGCCGGCTACCAGATCGGCGCCTTCATGCCTAAGTTCACCTACGCCCAAGCTCGCGACATGAAGATTGACGGCGTGAAGAAAGACGACAGCGGCTACAAGCAGTTCCTGCTGGGCGTTGACTACAGCCTGTCCAAGCGCACCACCGTTGGCGCTCAGTACGGCGAAATCAAGGCTGACAGCGCTTACCTGAAGAGCAATGGTCAGTCCACCGACAAGATCAAGGCCTTCGGTCTGAACGTCGTACACAAGTTCTAAGCGTTACGGGCTAGACGTAAAGCTGCGAACAGTTTTGGATGCCGCCCCTGGCAACAGGGGCGGCATTTTTCATGTCCGGCGCGCGGCATGGCTAGGCGTAGGCGGCGACGAGGTCGGAGGCGAAAGCCTGCAGCGTAGGGTTGGGCCGAGCGCGCTTGCGGGTGAGCAGATGGAACTCGGCCAGATAACGCCAGCGCCGCGGATCCAGCGCTCGCAACAAGTCACGCTCCGCCAGCGGCGCGGCATAGTGTTCCGGCAAAAAGCCCAGATGTCGGCCGGACAGAATCAGGGCGGCGATCGCCTCCATATTGTCGGCGCGGGCGCTGATGCGCCAATCCGCCGCCGGCAGCCCGGTATCCGGCAGCGGATAGCTGCGCCAGGCCCAGTCGTGGGCGGCCAGCTCGGCGGGGCCGAGCGCTCCGGCCTGGGGGAACAGCGCATGGTCTTGGCCGCAGTAGGCCAGTTGCCGTTCGACGAATAGCGGCTGGTAATCCAGCTGCGGCGCGCGCTGCCAGCAATAGCCTATGCCCAGATGAATGCCGCCCGACAGCAAGGCCTCCTCCAGGCCGCCCGGCGGCAGCATGGACAGAATCAATTCCACCGCTTGCGGCCGCGCGCGAAAGCGCCGGATCGCCGTCGACAGCCGCGCGTTGGCGCCCAGCGCGGTATGGCCGATCACGCCGATGCGCAATTGCCCGACCAATTGCCGGTCCAGCTGTCGGGCTTCCTGGCAGAACATTTCAATCGACTCCAGCAGTTGCCGGCTGGCGGCCAGCAGACGTTCGCCCTTGGCCGTCAGCGCGAATCCGCCGCGGCCGCGCTCGCACAGTCGATAGCCGAGCCGGGTTTCCAGCGCCGCCAGCTGATTGCTGATGGTGGATTGGCTGGTGTTCAGCGCGCCTTGCGCGGCGGAGACGCCGCCGGCTTCGACCACGGCTTGGAACACTCGGATCAGCCGCAAATCCATATCGCTCAAGGTATTGATCATGGGCCTCCGCGCCGGTAGGCGCTATGCGTGGAAACAGGCTGATTAATACATTCATTTTCATTCATGTAAACCGTGGCGCTTGATGATGTTAGCCGGGGCGGCGGCCGCATAGACTGCTTCGACCCGATCAACTAAAAACCTGCTTACGATCTGCTGCGCGTCGTGACACGTGGCGCGGCGGGTACAGCTTAGAAACGCTCATGTACTACGAGTCCATTCCGCTTTCTCAGCCGTTTTCGCCTTGTCTCGCCTTGGCTCGCGAGATCGTAAACAGGCATCTAAAGGATGCAGGAGGCCCTATGTCCGCCACTTTGCTCAACCAGCCGCTGAGCGGCAACGCGATGCCGCGTTTCGGCGGCGTCGCCAGCATGATGCGCTTGCCGCTGCGCGACAGCGCCGCCGGTCTGGACGCCGCCTTCATCGGCCTGCCGCTGGATATCGGCACTTCCAACCGCAGCGGCGCCCGCTTCGGGCCGCGTGAAATCCGCAGCCAATCGGCGTTGCTGCGTCCATACAATCTGGGCAGCGGCGCGGCGCCGTTCGAACGGCTGCAAGTGGCGGACCTCGGCGATGTCGCCACCAATCCCTATAGCCTGACGGACAGCGTGGCGCGGATCGAGGCCGCCTACGAGCAGGCCTTGCTGCACCCGGTGCGTCTGCTGGGCATAGGCGGCGACCACACCGTCACCTTGCCGGCGCTGCGCGCGCTGGCGCGCAAGCACGGTCCGTTGGGCTTGGTGCACGTGGACGCCCACGCCGACGTCAACGACGAGATGTTCGGCGAGAGGATCGCGCACGGCACCACCTTTCGCCGCGCCTGGGAGGAGGGTTTGCTGGCCGAGGGGAGGGTGGTTCAGATCGGCCTGCGCGGCAGCGGCTATTCGGCGGCGGACTTCGACTGGTCGCGGCAGCGCGGTTTCAGGGTGGTGACGGCGGAGCAGTGCTGGCATCGCTCGCTGGCGCCGTTGATGGCCGAGGTGCGCGCGCAGATGGGGGCGGCGCCGGCGTATCTGAGCTTCGATATCGACGGCATCGATCCGGCGTTCGCGCCCGGCACCGGCACGCCGGAAGTGGGCGGCCTGAGTTCGATGCAGGCGCTGGAAATCGTGCGCGGCTGCCGGGGGCTGGACCTGGTCGGCGGCGATCTGGTCGAGGTGTCGCCGCCGTATGACGGCAGCGGCAACACCGCCTTGCTGGGCGCCAATCTATTGTTCGAGATGTTGTGCGTCTTGCCCGCGCCGGCGCGTTAGCCGGCGCGGACGGTTGCAAGAGCGTGGGCGCGGGCGGTCTGGGCGCAGACGCGCCGGCTTGCTTCCGTTTGCAGCCGCGTCCGGCGCGGCCGTTCAGGCCAGCAGCTTGGCCACCGCGCTGATCGCCTTGGCGGTCAGCTTGATGGCGTCGCCCACGCGTTGCAGCTGCCGTCCGGCGTGTTCGGCAGCATCCGTCGCCGCCTGCAGCGCGGCGACGGCGTGTTGAAAGTCTTCGGTGTCGGCGTTCAAGTCCCGCGCGATCAGCGCCAGGGTCTGATTGGCCAATTCATCCTGCTGCGCCAGCAGGGCTCGGCTGTCCGCGCCCAGGCTGGCGACCGCCAGATTGTTGATGCGGGATGCCAGGCCGCTGGCAAGCTCGGTCACTCGGTGGCTGTCCATATGCTGCCTCCTTTATTGGGCGGGCAGATCGCGATAAAAATTGCGCAGCCGCCTGGCTTCGGCGGCGAAGTCGCGCAGCGCTTGCAGTTTGGATTGAGGCGCGTCCAGGCTTTGCAGCAACTGGCGGTTGGTGTCGGGGAAGGCCTGAATCGCTTTGTCGCTGGCCTGCAGCGCGGCTTCGATCTGTTCGAATTCGCGCAGCCGGTCGGCGATGGCGAGGTCGAACTGATAGCGCTCCCAGCTGCCGTAGCGCGGCCGGCTGAAGTTGGCGTGGCGCAGCAGGCTGTCCCTGAGCACGCTCAGGTAGCCGGGCAGCGCGCTCAAGGCGCGGTGGCTGCTGGCGGCCAGCAATTCCAGCCCGGGCTGGGCGGTGGCCATGGTGTTGCGCAGCGCGTTCTTGCGTTGCGCCGTCGTGAGTTGGCGGCCCAGCGCGTCGGCAGCGGTGGCCAGAATCTTGGCGGCGGTTTCGTCGCCGCCGCGCAGTTTCAGGTCCTGGACGCTGTCGGACAAGTCCTGGGCGGCGGCGTCGACCCGGGCTTCGGCCTCGCGGTCGCCGGCCAGGCTGCGCAGGGCCCGGGCGTATTTTTCCAGCGCGTCCAGCGTGGCTTGCAGCTGTCCCAGCGCGGGGCCGAGATCGTAGCTGGCGCCGTTGCCGGCTTGAGGCCTGAAGGTGTCCGCGCGCAAGGGGGCGTTGGGCGCGGTGAGCACCGCGTTGAGGCGGGTGTTCTGCTGGATGCGCGCCAAGGTGCCGGCGGAGCTTTGCGTGACGCTGCGGGCGGCGTCGTCGAAATCGGCGAACGGTTTGTCCGGGGCGTTGTTGGCGCAGGCGGCCAGCAACAGCGGCAGCAAGGGCAGCAGGCGAAAGGCGGGACTGACGGACATGGCGCGGCTCCATCGGCAGGCGGGCGCTGGCGCGACCGCGCGGTTTGCGGGATGAAACTTGCGCGGACGCTATGGCGGGCGCATGTCGTAGTATAGACGCTCCGTCGTCGTTGCGAGCCTGTACCAAAGACAGGGCAATGAAAAAGGGAGCCCTGGGGCTCCCTTGCGTCTGGGCGGCTTGGCCGTTTACACGCCGGCCTCGTGCGCCTGCACGTCGGCGTGGTAGCTGGAGCGCACCATCGCGCCCACGGCGGCGTGGACGAAGCCCATTTCATAGGCTTTTTTCTCGAACATCTTGAACACGTCCGGGTGCACGTAGCGCAGCACCGGCAAGTGGCCGTCGGACGGCTGCAGGTACTGGCCTATGGTCAGCATGTCCACATTGTGGGCGCGCAGGTCGCGCATCACTTCCAGGATTTCCTCGTCGGTTTCGCCCAGGCCCACCATCAGGCCGGACTTGGTGCGAACCTCGGGGTTCTTGGCCTTGTAATCCTTCAGCAATTGCAGCGAGTGCGCGTAATCCGAGCCCGGGCGCGCCTGCTTGTACAGCCGCGGCACGGTTTCCAGATTGTGGTTCATCACATCCGGCGGCGTCTGGCTCAGGATGTCGACGGCCACGTCCAGGCGGCCGCGGAAGTCCGGCACCAGGGTCTCGATCTGGGTGTTGGGCGACATTTCGCGCACCGAGTTGATGCAGTCGGCGAAGTGTTGGGCGCCGCCGTCGCGCAAGTCGTCGCGGTCCACCGAGGTGACCACCACGTATTTCAGTTTCATCGCGGCGACGCTCTCCGCCAGGTGGCGCGGCTCGTCCGGGTCCAGCGGGTTGGGGCGGCCGTGGCCCACGTCGCAGAACGGGCAGCGACGGGTGCAGATGTCGCCCATGATCATGAAGGTGGCGGTGCCCTTGCTGAAACATTCGCCGATGTTCGGGCAGGTGGCTTCCTCACAGACGGTGTGCAGCTTTTGCTCGCGCAGGATCTGCTTGATCTCGTGGAAGCGCTGGCCGTTGGGCAGCTTGGCGCGGATCCATTCCGGTTTTTTCAGCTTTTCGTCCAGCGGGACGATCTTGATGGGGATGCGGGCGGTTTTGGCCGCGCCCTTGTGTTTGACCCCAGCCTGGTTTTCCGGCTTCATGTCAGTTCCTCGGTGCTGTTCAGGAGGCGCTCCAGATGCGGCAGCAGCGTATCGGCGGCGGCGGCAAGGCTCAGCTCCACTCCCAGTTGTTTCAGATCGGTCACCTTGAGGTTGGCGTAACCGCAAGGATTGATGGAATCGAACGGTGCCAGGTCCATGTCCACATTGAAGCTGAGGCCATGGTAGACCGCGTGGTTCTTGATGCGCAGGCCCAGCGAGGCGATCTTGGCGCCGGCGACGTATACGCCGGGAGCGTCCACATCGCCGTTGCCGTGGATGCCCAGTTCCGCCAGCGCGTCTATCACCGCCTGTTCGATGCGGCGCACCAGCTCGCGCACGCCTATGCCCATGCGCTTGAAGTCCACCAGCAGGTAAACCACCAACTGGCCGGGGCCGTGATAGGTGATCTGGCCGCCGCGGTCGGTTT
Organism: Chromobacterium alkanivorans; assembly: GCF_016937655.1. GTDB lineage: Bacteria > Pseudomonadota > Gammaproteobacteria > Burkholderiales > Chromobacteriaceae > Chromobacterium > Chromobacterium alkanivorans. The sequence goes on from NZ_JAFHKL010000014.1 coordinate 49,235, forward strand.
TCACCACCGGGATGGCGGTGGCGTGCAGCAGGTGCTCCGGCTTGCCGGCCAGGCCCTGGGTGTAGACGGGCGGGTGTTCGACCACCCACAGTTCATCGGGGGTGTCGGCGTTGCGGGCGTCGGTGAACGCCTGCATGGCGCGCCAGGTGGGTTCGTAATCCACCCGGCCCAGATGTTTGACGATGCGCGGCACGGCAATCTCCTGGCGCTTAGAGCACCATTTTGACCATCGGATGGCCGGTCAGCGACAGATAGATGTTGTCCAGCTGTTGACGCGAAGTGGCGGTGACGGTGACGGTCAGCGCGTAGAAGCGGCCGTTGGAGCTTTCGCGCAGCGTTACGTCGTGGTCGGCCAGGTCCGGCGCGTTGACGCGCACGACCTCGGTGATGGTGAGGACGAAATCCTCATGACGCTCGCCCATCACCTTGATGGGAAAGCGACAGGGGAATTCCATGAGTTCCTGTTTTTCAGACATATTCAATCAAATCCGCAAAGACGCCGCGCCCGAAACGGGCAAAGGCGCAGCGGCCAGTTGTACTGCAAACCGGGCCATCCGCGCCAATACATTTTACGGTCGTCTTTATTACTAAAACGTCACATCATAATACAGTCGCGGCGTCCGGGCGATGCCCGGCGCCGCGATCAACGGCGGACGCCGTTTATTTCCAGCCCAGCATCAGCTTGATGCTGTCCCACAGCCGGCTGAAGAAGCCGCCTTCTTCCACGGCCTTCAAGGCCACCACTGGGCGCTCGAACAGCGGCTTGCCGTCCAGCGACACCACCAGCTTGCCCACCACCTGGCCGGCTTTGACCGGGGCGATCAGCGGCTGCATCGTGGTCAGATCGGCCTTGAGCTTGGCGGCCTGGCCCTTGGCCACGGTGGCGTAGACGTCGCCGGCGAAGCCGACGGCCACGGTTTTGGCCGCGCCCTTGTAGATCGGCAGCTCGGACACCGGCTTGGCTCCGCTATACAGTTTGGGCGTATCGTAAAACTGCAAGCCGTAGTTGAGCAGCTTGGAGCTTTCCACCGCGCGCGCTTCCGGGCTGGCGGTGCCCACCACCACCGAAATCACGCGACGACCGTCGCGATGGCTGGTGGTGATCATATTGTAGCCGGCGCTGTCGGTGTAGCCGGTCTTCATGCCGTCGACGTTGGGGTCGCGGTAGAGCAGCAGGTTGCGGTTGGGCTGCTTGATGTTGTTGTAGGTGAAGGACTTGATCGAGTAGATCGGGTAGAACTCCGGGAAGTCGCGGATCAGCGCGCCGGCCAGGATGCCCAGATCATGCACGGTGGTGTAGTGCTCCGGATTGGGCAGGCCGGTGGCGTTGCGGAACTGGGTGTTCTTCATGCCCAGTTTCTGCGCCTGCTGGGTCATCACCTGGGCGAACACTTCCTCGCTGCCGGCGATGGCTTCGGCCAACGTCACGCAGGCGTCGTTGCCGGACTGCACGATCATGCCCTTGATCAGGTCGTCGACCTTGGCCGGCACCTTGGGGTCCAGGAACATGCGTGAGCCTTCGGTCTTCCAGCCCTTTTGCGACACCGTCAGCGTCTGCTCCAGGGTCAGCCGCTTTTCCTTCAGCGCCTTGAAGGTCAGGTAGGCGGTCATCAGCTTGGTCAGCGAGGCCGGCTCCACGCGGGAGTCCGGGTCGCGCTCGGCCAGCACTTGCCCGCTGTTGAAGTCGGTCAGGTAATAGGCCTTGCCGGCGATCTCGGGCGCGGGCGGCAGGAAGGCGGCGGAGGCGAAAGAGACGGACGGCAGCGCGATCGCCGCTGCCGTGAGAATGCTGGTGAATGTTTTCATCGTTCCTATGGGCAACGCTGGGGGTTGAGGTCCAAATAGTAGCCGTTGATTATACACGCGGATTGCCGTCCGGTTGCCGCGAAGTGGCGATTTTCTGCGGGCGGGGCGGGCGGAGCCATAGCGATACCGCAATGCAACAATCCAATATTATCAAGGCTTCCCGTATGGTTGGAGTTCCTGCTACTCTGGCAGTTCAAGGAAAATAATGATCGGGACAAAGGCTTTGCCATGCAAGAGAAGCAAGACTATCTGGAACGCATCCTGACGTCGCGGGTTTACGACGTCGCCATCGAAACGCCGCTGGAGCTGGCGCCCAATCTGTCGCGCCGCTATCGCAACACGATTCTGCTCAAGCGCGAGGATCTGCAGCCGGTGTTCTCCTTCAAGCTGCGCGGCGCCTACAACAAGATGGCCAAGCTCAGCGCGGAGCAGCGCGAGCGCGGCGTGATCACCGCCAGCGCCGGCAACCACGCGCAGGGCGTGGCGCTGTCCGCCAGCCGGCTGGGCTGCGCGGCCACCATCGTGATGCCGGTGACCACGCCGCAGATCAAGATCGACGCGGTCAAGCAATACGGCGGCCAGGTGGTGTTGCACGGCGACTCCTTCAATGAAGCTTTTCTGCACGCTAGCGAGTTGGCGGCGCAAAGCGGCCTGACTTACATCCCGCCGTTCGACGATCCGGACGTGATCGCCGGCCAGGGCACCATAGGCATGGAGATTCTGCGCCAGCATCCGGACGGCTTGAACGCGATCTTCGTCGCCATCGGCGGCGGCGGCCTGGCCGCCGGCATCGCCAGCTTCATCAAGCGGCTGAAGCCGGAGATCAAGGTGATAGGGGTGCAGCCGGTGGACTCCGACGCGATGCGCCAATCCATCGCCAAGGGCGAGCGCGTGGAATTGAAGGACGTGGGCCTGTTCGCCGACGGGGTGGCGGTGAAGCTGGTGGGCGAGGAGACCTTCCGCATCTGCCGGGAACTGCTGGACGAGATCATCCTGGTGGACACCGACGCCATCTGCGCGGCGATCAAGGATATTTTCGAAGACACCCGCTCCATCGTGGAGCCGGCGGGCGCTCTGGCGGTGGCCGGCGCCAAGGCCTATGTGGAGCGCGAGGGCTGCGAGAATCAGACCCTGGTGGCGATTTCCTGCGGCGCCAATATGAATTTCGACCGCCTGCGCCATGTGTCCGAGCGTTCCGAGCTGGGCGAGCGGCGCGAGGCCATCATCGCGGTGACCATTCCGGAAAAGCCGGGCAGCTTCAAGCGCTTCTGTACCGTGATCGGCGGCCGCAACATCACCGAGTTCAATTACCGCTTCGCCGATCCGGGCACCGCCCATGTCTTCGTCGGCGTGCAGATCAGCGGCAAGCAGGACCTGGAGGGCATACTCGCCAGTCTGAACGCCCATGAGCTGGACAGCATCGATCTGACCGACAACGAACTGGCCAAGCTGCACATCCGTCACCTGGTGGGCGGCCACGCGCCGCAACTGAAGGACGAGCGGGTGTTGCGCTTCGAGTTTCCGGACCGCCCCGGCGCGCTGATGCGCTTCCTGGAGGCGATGAGCGTGGACTGGAACATCAGCCTGTTCCATTATCGCAACCACGGCGCCGATTACGGTCGCGTGCTGGTGGGCATACAGGTGCCGGCCAGCGACGACGCCGAGTTCCAGCGCTTCCTCGACAATCTGGGCTACCCCTGTGTCGAGGAGACCCAGAATCCGGCCTACAAGCTGTTCCTGGGCAAGACCATACGTTGAACCGGGCCGGCGGGCTGCTCGTGGTCGGCAGCCTGACGCCGCGCTCCCTCATTGAAGCGAATCATGATCAAGGCAGTTCTATTCGATCTGGACGGCACTCTGGCCGACACCGCGCGCGATCTGGGCGCCGCGCTCAACCGTCTGCTGGCCGAGGAAGGCCTGCCGCCGCAGCCGTACGCGGCGGTGAGGCCCATCGCCAGCCACGGCGCGCGCGGGCTGGTCAGCCTGGGCTTCGGCATCGACCGCGAGCATCCGCGTTTCGAGGAGTATCGCTTGCGCTTCCTGGACCACTACGAGCACAGCTTCGCCGACGAGACCGTGTTGTTCGACGGCGTCAACGGCCTGATCCAGGGCTTGATGGACAAGGGGCTGACCTGGGGCATCATCACCAACAAGCCGATGCGCTTCACCGACAGGCTGGTGCCGTCGCTGCCCTTCATCGCTGCGCCGGCGGTGACGGTCAGCGGCGACACCGTGGGCGTGCCCAAGCCTGACCCGCGGCCGATGCGCTACGCCGCCGAGCGGATCGGCATCGCCCCCGAGCATTGCCTGTATGTGGGCGACGCCGAGCGCGACATCGCCGCCGGCCGCAGCGTGGGCATGAAAACGGTGTTGGCCAATTGGGGCTATATCGCCGACAGCGACCGGCCGGCGGAGTGGGGCGCCGACATCGCCATCGATCATCCGCTGCAATTGCTGGATCACGTTTAAGCGGCAATGGAAATGAAAAAAGCCACGGATCTCCGTGGCTTTTTTGGTTTCAGCCTGATTTGGTGCTCAGGCGCGCAGGTTTTGCGCTATCGCATAGATGGGCGACAAGGCCGCCTCGCCCAGGCGCAGGCTGCGCTGGCCGCTCCAGCCGAAGTCGTCGTCCGGCAGATTGGCGTTGTCCTTGAACGGCATTTCCAGCGTGAAGGCGAGACAGCCGAAGTTTTCGCACACCCAGTTGGTGGCGATGGTCATATTGGCCTTGCCCGGCGCGTTGCGCGGATAGCCGTGCTCGGTCTGGTAGTCCGGGCTGGCCAGCAGCAGGTGGTGGCGGAACTGGTCGGCCAGCGATTCCAGGCGTTCGTTCCACGACGGCACGCCCTCGGTGCCGGCCAGGAACACATAGGGGATGTTCTCGTCGCCGTGGATGTCCAGGAACAGGTCCACGCCGGTTTCCTGCATCTTGTTGCGCACCGCCAGCACTTCCGGGCTGGTCTCCGCGCTGGGATCGGCCCATTCGCGGTTGAGGTTGGCGCCGGCGGCGTTGGTGCGCAGATTGCCCAGCACCGAGCCGTCCGGGTTCATGTTAGGCACTACGTAGAAAGTGGCGCGGTCCAGCAGCGCGCGGCTGGTGGGGTCCTGCGGGTCCAGCAGGCGGTTGAGCAGGCCCTCGATGAACCATTCCGCCATGGTTTCGCCCGGATGCTGACGGGCGATGATCCAGATCTTCAGGTCCGATTCCACCTCGTGGCCTATGGTCAGCAGATTGATGTCGCGCTGCTGCACGGTAAAGCCCAGATCGCTGACCTGGCACAGGCCGGAGCCTTGCGCCTGGCCGATCAGATTCAGGTGCTGATCGTAGGAGTAGGGTTCGAAATAGGCGTAGTAGATGCTGCCGGACAGCGGCACGTGATCTATCGTCATCACGCCGTTTTCATAATGGGTGGGCACGCGGAACCAGTTGATGCGGTCGTAGGAGGCCACCGCCTGATAGTCGATCCAGCCGTCCGGGTACGCGCTTTCGCTGGCGTTCAGGAAATTGAAGGTGCAGTGCTGATAAGCGGCGCCTTGCACGCGGAAGTAAAACCACTGGGCGAATTCGGCCGCATTGTCGCGGCGGATGCGCAGTTGGATGTCTTCGTAGTTGTCGGCGGAGACGATCTCGATGCTGCCGGCGTCAAAATTGCTGCTGATTTTCATGCGCTGAACCTATTGGTTTCCTGAAACGTGCTTAAGGCGGAGATTGTAAACCTGTCGCCGCCGACATGCCATCCTCCGGCGCAAGGCAAAGAAAAACCCCGCCGGCTGGACGGGGTTGTGCTTTAGCCTGAAACTGTTCTTAAGCAGTGGGCGCGCGCTTGCTGGCGGTCTTCACGGCGTCGGCGGTGGCGCTGGTGGCGGCCTTGACGCTGCTGTCGGTGAATTCCACCACTTGCTGGGCGGCTTTGCTGAAGGTGTTGACCGCGGCGGCGGCGGCGGCCACCGAGCTCTTGACCGCGTTCAGCGCGGCGTCGGAGCCGGCCGGGGCGTTCTTGGCCGCGGACTCGATCGCGCCGATCAGCGACTTGTTGAAGCTGCCCAGGTTTTCTTCGGCCAGCTTGGTCAGTTCGCTTTGAGCGGAGGAAACGATGTCGTACAGATTGCGGGAGTTGGCCAGAGCGGTGTCGATGTTCTGGGTCGCCAGCTTGTTCAGGTGGCTGACCGCTTCTTGCGGGTCGGTCACGCCGCTCAGCTGCTTGGCGATTTTGACGTTTTCTTCCAGCGACTGCTTGGAGATTTCCAGGTTCAGCTTGACCAGGCGCTCGGCGCTATCCAGAGTGATTTGCGAAAAGCGGAAAATGGTTTCCAGACCGTTGAGGGACAGCTTGTTCAGTTGCTCATTGCTGATGGACATAATGTATTCCTCCGCTGTGGGGTGAGACCTTAAAGGAGATAGTCTGAATCAAAAATTTTGCACTGCACAATGACGACTAAATGTATCATGCATTGCAGCAAAATTGGGAGCGCTGACTGAAGATTTACTCTAGCGTGTTGTATTTATGATAAATTGCCGGCACACGGCACACCGTAACAAAATAAACCGGGAGCGTTACATGAGTGTTGAAAAGCGGGTCATCAAAAAGTACCCGAACCGCCGGCTGTACGATACCGCCACCAGTTCCTACATCACCTTGGGGGATGTGAAGCAATTGGTGCTAGATAATGTGGACATTCAAGTCGTCGACGCCAAGAGCCAAGAGGACATCACCCGCAGTGTGCTGTTGCAGATCATCCTGGAGGAGGAGAACGGCGGCATGCCGATGTTCAGCTACGAAGTGCTGACTCAGTTCATCCGCTCCTACGGCCAGGCCATGCAGGGCATGATGGGACCCTTCCTAGAGAACAATCTGCAACTGTTCGCCCAGCTGCAGCAGAAAATGCAGGAACAAACCCGCGCGATCTACGGCGACAACACCATGTTGAACGCCAATCTGTGGGGCGAGTTCATGAAGTTTCAGGGGCCGGCGGTGCAGAACATGATGGCCAACTACATGGAACAGAGCACCAGCATGTTCCTGGACATGCAGAACCGGATGCAGGAACAGACCAAGCAGCTGTTCGGCGGCTTCGGCTTTCCGGCGTACAAGCAGGACGGCGAGAACGACAAGGATCCGTCCTGACAGTTTGATTCTTAGAGTCTGTTCAAAATCTCGCGAGCAAGAGCGAGACAAGGCGAAAACAGCTGAGAAAGCGGAATGTACTCGTGGTACATGAGCATTTTGAGCTGGTACTCCCCGTGCAAGGCTTCACGAAGCGCAGCAGACATTGAACAGGTTCTTAAGATAAGGCGCAGGCGGCCGGCTGGAACGGCCGCCTGTCCGTTTCCATCCGCCGCTCGCCCCTGGAGGGCTTGCCATGCCTACCCCCGCATGCCGGATGCTGGTCGCCGTTCGCGGCGCCCGCTTTTCCCTCGCGGCGTTCGCCGCCTTCCGTTTTTTTCCGTTTTCCATTGAAGATTCAAGCCGGCCGGGCCGGCAAGGCGCCGCGACATGTCCGCCGAGGCCTTGAGTGCCCGTTTGCGCGCGGCGCAGCGCAGCCATCTGGACGGCGACTGGGCCGAGGCGGAGCGGCGTTACCGGTCTTGCTTGCGGGACTGGCCGGCGTGCGTCGCGGCCAAATCCTTCCTGGCTTTTCTGTTGTTGCAGACGCAGCGTCCGGCGGAGGCCGAGTCCTGGTTGCGCGAGGCGATCGCCGCGGAGACGGATCACGCGGACTGGCATTTCAGCCTGGGCATGGCGCAGGCGCGCCAAGGCCGCTCTGGTGACGCGCGGCGGGCTTTCGCCGCGGCGGCGGCGCTGGACGGCGGCCAGCCCATGTATTGGACCAATCTGGCCGCCGCTTGCGAGCAGGACGGCGATTTCGCCGCCGCGGAACAGGCGTGCCGGCAAGCGCTGGCCGTGGACGCGGCCTGCGCCGACGCGCACTTCCTGCTGGCCGGGCTGTGCTTGCGCCAGGAACGCCACGTCGAGGCGCGGCGCCACAACGCGCAGGGCATCGTGGCGCAGCCGGCCGCGCATGGGCCGATCGCGCGCATCGAGGCGCTCTGCGAGCTGGACCGGCGCGACGAAGCCTTGGCGCTGTTGCATGGCTGGCTGGCGCAGGCGCCGGACGACCCGGTGGCCTTGCACTTGCTGGCCGCCTGCGGCGGCGCGGAACCGCCGCCACAGTGCAGCGCCGACTTCATCCGGCGGACTTTCGACGCCAACGCCGCGGCCTTCGACGCGACCCTGGCCAGCCTGCGCTACCAGGGGCCGCAGTGGTTGGCGCAATGCCTGCGGCGGCTGGCGCTGCCGGCCGCCGCGCTGGACGCGCTCGATCTGGGCTGCGGCACCGGCCTGGCCGGCACGGCGCTGCGGCCTTACGCGCGCAGCCTGCGCGGCGTGGATCTCAGCGGCGAAATGCTGGCGCGCGCCGCGGACAAGGGCGTGTACGATGCCTTGACCCAAGGCGATATCATCGAATTCCTGACGGCGGCGCCGTCGCCCGTCGATCTGATCTGCTGCCTGGACACGCTCAGCTATTTCGGCGATCTGGAGCCGGCCTTGAGCTGGATGGCGCGCGCGCTCAAGCCGGGCGGCCTGCTGTTGTTCAGCATAGAGCGCGCGCCGCGGGCCTTGCCCGACGGCCACCGGCTGCAGCCCTGCGGGCGCTATCTGCACGATGCGGACGGGGTGGAGGCGCAACTGGCGGCAAGCGGGCTGAAGGTGCGGGAGCGCCGGGACATGATGTTGCGGGAGGAGGCGGGTTGTCCGGTGCCCGGCGCTTTTTACTGCGCCGAGCGTCTGGACTGGTCCGGTTCTTAGAGCGTGTTTACGATCTCGCGAGCTAAGGCGAGACAAGGCGAAAACGAGCGAAAAAGCGGAATGTACGAGCGGTACATGAGCATTTTGAGCTGGTTTTTAACGCCGTATCGCCGACGCGCAGCAGATCGTAAACAGGCTCTCAGGCCTAGATGGTGGCGTCGGAATTTACTATCAAGTGAGATCGGAAAGGAGAGCGCCGCGCATCGGCGCTCGCATCCGGCCCGGCGCGAGCGCGGCGGCTGGCGAAAACGAATCGGCAAGCCTGCGGCCCAAGCCCTCGCAACGCCGCGCATCGCCTGTCAAATCGTTGTATACTCTCGCGTTTTTCTTCAGCAAGGCCATCATCATGGCAGACAAGATTCCAAGCATCGGCTTCGTGTCGCTGGGCTGTCCCAAAGCCTCCAGCGACTCCGAGCAGATCCTGACCCGCCTTCGCGCCGAAGGCTACGATATTTCCGGCAGCTACGCCGGCGCCGACCTGGTGGTGGTCAACACCTGCGGCTTCATCGATTCCGCGGTGGCCGAGTCCCTGGACGCGATCGGCGAAGCCTTGAACGAGAACGGCAAGGTCATCGTCACCGGCTGTCTGGGGGCCAAGGGCGACGTGGTGCGCGACGCGCATCCGTCGGTCTTGGCCGTGACCGGCCCGCACGCCACCGACGAGGTGATGAGCGCGGTGCATGCCCACCTGCCCAAGCCGCACGATCCCTTCGTCGATCTGGTGCCGGACATCGGCGTGCGGCTGACGCCCAAGCATTACGCTTATCTGAAGATTTCCGAAGGCTGCAACCACCGTTGCACCTTCTGCATCATTCCGTCGATGCGCGGCGATCTGGAAAGCCGTCCCATCCATGACGTGCTGCGCGAGGCCGAGAACCTGGCCAAGGCCGGGGTCAAGGAAATCCTGGTGATCTCGCAGGACACCTCGGCCTACGGCGTGGACACCAAGTACAAGCTGGGCTTCCACAACGGCCGTCCGGTGAAGACCCGGATGACCGAGCTGTGCGAGGAGCTGGGCCGCCACGGCATCTGGGTGCGTCTGCATTACGTCTACCCGTATCCGCACGTGGACGAGGTGATTCCGCTGATGCGCGACGGCAAGATCCTGCCCTATCTGGACATCCCGTTCCAGCACGCCAGCCAGAAAGTGCTGAAGCTGATGAAGCGTCCGGCCAATAGCGGCAATGTGCTGGCGCGCATCAAGAAGTGGCGCGAGATCTGTCCGGAGCTGGTGATTCGCTCCACCTTCATCGTCGGCTTCCCCGGCGAGACCGAGGAGGATTTCGAAGAGCTGCTGAGCTTCATCCGCGAGGCGGAGCTGGACCGCGTCGGCTGTTTCACCTATTCGCCGGTGGAAGGCGCCACCGCCAACGATTTGCCGAATCCGGTGCCGGAAGAGGTGAAGGAAGCGCGCAAGGAGCGTTTCATGGCGGTGCAGGAAGAGATCAGCGCGCGCCGTCTGGAGCGCCGCGTCGGCCAGACCATGCAGGTGTTGGTGGACGAGATCGACGACGAAGGCACGGCGATTTGCCGCAGCTACGCGGACGCGCCGGAGATCGACGGCCTGGTGTTCGTCGAAGACGCCGCCGGCATGCGCGCGGGCGAGTTCTATTCGGTGAAGATCGTCGACTGCAGCGAGCACGACTTGTGGGGCGAGCGTCTGCCGTCCTGATCCGGGATTCAGCCTCAAGAGACGGCGCGTCGCCCTTGGGCGACGCGCCGTTTTCGTTTCAGCTCCGGCGCAGCAGGCGCTGGCGCGCCACCCAGGCCTGGCCCAGGCTCAGGCCGCCGTCGTTGGGCGGCAGCTGTTCCGCGGTCAGCGGGCGCAGGCCGGCCTGCTCCAGCCGCGGCAGCAGTTGCGCCATCAGCTGGCGATTGCCGCAGCAGCCGCCGGCCAGCGCCACGATGCGGGTGCCGGTGGTGCGCGCCGCCTTGATCGCCCAGTCCGCCAGCGCGGCGGCCAGGGTGGCGTGCCACAGGCTGGCGATGGCCTGGTCGTCGTCCAGCTGGCACAGATGGCGCGCCAGCGGCGTCAGGTCCAGCAGATTGGCCTGGGTGCGCCAGCCGCCGGTCAGCGGTTCGGCCGGCCCGGCCTGGGCCTCCAGCCTCTGCGCGGCTTCGCTTTCGAAGGTTTCCACCCCGCATTGGCGGGTCAGGCCGGCGACGGCGCCGAACCAGCGGCCCAGGCTGGTGCTGTCCTGGCAGTCGCGGCGGGCCGCGAGCTGTTTCTCCAATTGCTGGGCGCCGGGCTGGGCCGCCAGCCGCGGCGGCAGCGGTCCCAGCTCCAGGGTTTGCCACAAGGCCACGGCCAGCTTCCACGGCGGCAGCCGGCTGCGTCCCACGCCGGGCAGCGGCAGCGGCGAGATGTGGCCGATGCGTTCGCAGCTGTCGCCGTCCACCAGCATCATCTCTCCGCCCCAGGCCCCGTTGTTGTGGCCCAGGCCGTAGCCGTCCAGCGCCAGGCCCAGCGCCGGCTCCGCAACGCCGTGTTCGGCCAGCACCGCGCCCAGGTGGGCGTGGTGGTGCTGGACCCGGATCAGCGGCACCTCCCATTGCTTGGACAGGTGTTCGGCCAGCAGGCTGGAGTAGGTGCCGGTTTCCAGGTCGCAGGCCACCGCCTGCGGGGCGACGCCGGTGAGGTCGAGCAAATGGTCGGCCGCCTGTTGCAGCGCTTCGCAGGTCAGCGGGTGGTTGAGCGCGCCGATGTATTGCGACACGAAGGCGTCCTTGCCGCGCAACACGGTGGCGGTGGCCTTCATATAGGCGCCCAGCGCCAGCACCGGCGGGCCGTCCTCCGCCAGCGGCACCGGATCCGGCACGAAGCCGCGCGCGCGGCGGAACAGCAGCGGCCGCCGCCGCTCCAGCGACACCACGCTGTCGTCGCAACGGGTGACGATGGCGCGGTTGTGCAGCAGGAAGACGTCGGCCACCTGATTCAGCCGCTCGCGCGCCTCCTGGTTGCCGGTGACGATGGGCTCGCCGGACAGGTTGGCGCTGCTCATCACCCACAGCCGCGAGCAGGGCTGGCGCAGCCAGCTGGTTCCGGGCGGGCGGCCCAGCGCTTCGTGGAACAGCAGCCATTGCAGCGGCGTGTAGGGCAGCATCACGCCCAGCGCGGACAGGCCGGGGGCGATGTCCGGCAGCAACTGGTCGGCTTCGGGCTTCTTGTTCAGCAGCACTATCGGGCGTTCCGGGCGCTGCAGCCAGGCGGCTTCTTCTTCGCTGACGTGGCAGAGCGCGCGGATGGACTCCACGTTCAGCGCCATGATGGCCAGCGGTTTGCCGGGGCGGTGCTTGAGCTGGCGCAGCCGCGCCACCGCCGCCGGGCTGGCCGCGTCGCAGACCAGGTGGAAGCCGCCCAGGCCTTTCATCGCGATGCAGCGGCCCATATTGAGGATCTGCACCGCGCCGACGATGGGATCGCCGTTCAGGTTCTGGCCGAAGCGGTCGGTCAGCTGCAGCTTGGGGCCGCACACCGGGCAGGCGGTGGGCTCGGCGTGAAAGCGGCGGCTGGCCGGGTCCAGGTATTCCTGGCGGCACACCGGGCACAGCGGAAAGGCCAGCATGCTGGTGTTGGCGCGGTCGTAGGGCAGCCGGTGGGTGACGGTGTAGCGCGGGCCGCAATCGGTGCAGTTGATGAAGGGGAAGCGGTAGCGGCGGTCGCCGGGAGTGAACAGTTCCTCCACGCAGCGCGGACAGGTGGCCACGTCGGCCGGCAGCCGGGCATGGGTGATCGCGCCGCTGCTTTCTTCTATTTGAAAGCGCTGTTCGGCGTTCTGCAGCGGGATGTCGCGTTCCTGCAGCGCGTCGATGTGCGCCAGCGGCGGCAGCCGGGTTTTCAGCGCCTGGCGGAAGGCGCTCAGCGCCTGCGGCTCGCCCTGCAGTTCCAGCGTGACGCCTTCGCCGCTGTTGCGGACAAAGCCGGTGAGGCCGCACTCGCTGGCCGTGCGCCAGATGAAGGGACGGAAGCCGACGCCTTGAACCCGGCCCTGAACCGATAGGTGGATGCGTTGTTGGCTCATGGTGCTTGTGTCGCTGTGTGGATGGTTGGGCTGACCATGCGCAAGGCAGTGAGTCCGATAGGCGTATGCTGCGCCGCGCAATACCTTTGTCATTTCCGTGGCGAATGTAAATTCGCCGATTCTGTTCGCAGCCTAGCAGGCGCTGCCGGCGCCGCGCTTTGTCCTAGATCATGTATATGAGTATTTGACGATTTACTGAATGCAAAAGGAATGGCTTGCGCGGGGAAACCGCGGCGAGGAGGCGGCGGCCGAGCGTCTCGACGCCGCTGCGGGGCGGGGCTGTTGCAATCCGACTACATGACGGCGGTTTGCATCGTTATAATGCCATTTGGAATTTTTCCGTGAATAGCCCGGGTTGGATTGTTAATGTATTACTTAAAACAGTGTATAAAAGAAATCTCTACCCCGGATATCCTGGCGTGCGCGGCGGATACGCCGCTGGCGGAAGCGGCGCGGCGCATGTTGCTGGCGGGCTGCGGTTCCATCGTGGTGCAGGACGAGACGGGCCGGCCCTTGGGGATTTGGACTGAAGCCGACGCGCTGGCGCTGGACCGGCTGGACGGCGCGGCCGGCATGCGGCCGGTGGGCGGCGCGATGAGCGCGCCCCTGGTGGCGCTGCCGCACGATCTGCCGGTGAGCGAGGCGGTGGCGCTGTTTCGCGAACGCGGCATCCGTCATGCGCTGGTGGAGCAGGCCGGCAAGTTGTGCGGCGTGGTGTCGCTGACCGACATCGTGTTGAGCCAGGGCAGCGAATCCTTTCTCAGCGTGCGGCGGGTGGTGGCGGACCGCGCGGCGCCGCTGTGTCTGCTGGGCGCCCAGGACTCGCCGGAGGAGGCGCTGGCCTTGATGCGGCGCCAAGGCGCCACCGCGCTGGCGGTGAACTTCGACAACGGCGACTACGGCATTCTGACCCTGCGCGATCTATTGCGGCTGCTGGCCGAGGGGCGCGCGCCGGCGACGCTGGCCGAAGCCTGCTCCTGGCCGCTCTTGGGCGTGCGCGACGGCAGCAGCCTGTTGCAAGCGCGGCAATTGATCCTGCAGCACAAGATCCGCCATCTGGCGGTCTACGACGCCGACGGCGTCTTGCTGCAGCTGCTGGGGTTCCGCGACATCATCCAGATGGTGGAGCAGGAGTTTCTGCAGGAGCTGCACTCCGCCTTGCGCGAGCGCGACGACGCCTTGCTGCATTCGCGGCGCAGCCTGTTGCTGGCGGACAAGGTGTTCGAATCGACGCTGGAGGGGATTCTGATCACCGACGGCAACGGGGTGATCCAGATGGTGAATCCGGCGTTCAGCCGCATCACCGGCTACAGCAGCCAGGAAGCGCTGGGCCGCACGCCGGCCTTGCTCAAGTCCGGCCGGCAGCCGGCGGATTTCTACCAGAAACTGTGGCAAAGCCTGAAAGAGAGCGGGGTGTGGCAGGGCGAGGTGGTCAACCGCCGCAAGGGCGGCCTGTTGTACACCGAGCACCTGAGCATTACCGCCATCCGCGACGCGGACGGCGAATGCCTGCATTACGTGGCGGTGTTCTCCGACATCACCCAGCGCAAGCAGTCCGAGGAGCGGCTGCACTTCCTGGCCAACCACGACGCCTTGACCGGCTTGCCCAACCGGACCCTGTTCCTGGAGCGGCTGCAGGAGGCGATAGAGCGCGCGCAGCCGGCGCGCTCGCAGTTCGCCTTGCTGTTCGTCGACCTGGACCGCTTCAAGCTGGTCAACGACACCCTGGGCCACCACGCCGGCGACGAATTGCTGGTGCGCATCGCCTCGGTGCTGTTGCAGTACGCGCCGCCGCATTCCACCGTGGCCAGGCTGTCCGGCGACGAATTCATCCTGCTGCTGCCGGTGGTGGAGCGGGTCACCCAGGTGGCGGCGCTGGCGCAGCAATTGCTGGACGGCGTCACCGAACAGTCCGGCCTGACCGGCCACGAGCTGTTCATCTCCGCCAGCATAGGCATCAGCATGTACCCGGAAGACGGGCTCAGCGCCGACGCGCTGCTGGTGAACGCGGACTCCGCGATGTACCAGGCCAAGGAGCGCGGCAAGAACAACTTCCAGTTCTACACCTCGGACATGAACGCGCGGGCGATGGAGCGGCTGAAGCTGGAGTACAGCCTGCATCGCGCCTTGGCGCAGGAAGAGCTGGAAGTCTGGTATCAGCCCAAGGTGGAGCTGGCCACGCGGCGCATCGTCGGCGCCGAGGCCCTGCTGCGCTGGCGCCATCCCGAGCTGGGGCTGATGGCGCCGAGCAAATTCATACCCATCGCCGAGGATGGTTCGCTGATGGTGCCGATGGGCGAGTGGGTGCTGGACACCGCCTGCCGCGATTGGGCCCAGTGGCAAGGCATGGGGCTGGGGCCCGGCCGCATCGCGGTCAATGTGTCCGGCCGCCAGCTCAAGTACGGCAGCTTCGCCGACACGGTGGCGCGCGCGCTGAGCCGGCATGGGCTGGACAGCGGGGCGCTGGAGCTGGAGATCACCGAGAGCGTGGCGATGGACGAGGACTGCGGCATGGTGGAGGCGCTGCAGCGGCTGCGCGAGCTGGGCGTCTATCTGTCCATCGACGATTTCGGCACCGGCTACTCTTCGCTGTCCTATTTGAAGCGGCTGCCGGTCAAGGGCTTGAAGATAGACCGTTCCTTCATCATGGACCTGCACCATGACGGCGACGACGCCGCCATCACCCGCGCCATCATTTCGATAGGCCGCAGCCTGGGGCTGGAATTGGTGGCCGAGGGGGTGGAGCTGGAGGCGCAGCGGGATTTCCTGTTGCAGCAGGGTTGCCGGCTGGGCCAGGGCTATCTGTTCAGCAAGCCGTTGCCGCGCGCAGACTTCGAAGCGCTGCTGGCGGCGCGGATGTGAAAAACGGCGCTCCTCGGAGCGCCGTTGTCGCGGGCCGGGCGCAAGCCCGGCTCGAGCTTAGCCGCCGATCTTGTCGCGGCCGCCGAAGTAAGGCCGCAGCACGGCCGGGATGGTCACGCTGCCGTCGGCGTTCTGGTAGTTTTCCAGCACCGCCACCAGGGTGCGGCCCACCGCCAGGCCGGAGCCGTTCAGCGTGTGCACCAGCTGGTTCTTGCCGTTTTCGTCCTTGTAGCGCGCCATCATGCGGCGCGACTGGAAGGCCTCGCAGTTGGAGCAGCTGGAGATTTCGCGATAGGTGTTCTGCGCCGGCAGCCAGACTTCCAGATCGTAAGTCTTGGCGGCGCCGAAGCCCATGTCGCCGGTGCACAGCGTGATCACGCGGTAGGGCAGCTCCAGCGCCTTGAGGATGTTTTCGGCGTGGCCGACCATCTCTTCCAGCGCGGCGTAGGAGTCTTCCGGCTTTTCGATGCGCACCATCTCCACCTTGTCGAACTGATGCTGGCGGATCATGCCGCGGGTGTCGCGGCCGTAGCTGCCGGCTTCGGAACGGAAGCAGGGCGAATGCGCGGTCAGTTTCAGCGGCAGTTCCTCGGCCTTGAGGATGCTGTTGCTGACGGTGTTGGTCAGGGTGATTTCCGAGGTGGAGATCAGGTACTGGTCCACATTGCCTTCTTCGCCGCCCTTGCTGACCTTGAACATGTCTTCGGCGAACTTGGGCAGTTGGCCGGTGCCCAGCAGCGCGCTGTCGTTGACGATGTAGGGGGTGTAGTGCTCGACGTAGCCGTGATCGCCGGTATGGGTGTTCAGCATGAATTGGGCGATGGCGCGGTGCAGCCGGGCGATGTCGCCCTTGAGCACGGTGAAGCGAGCGCCGGACAGCTTGGCGCCGGTGTCGAAGTCCAGGCCCAGCGGCGCGCCGACGTCGACATGGTCTTTGGCTTCGAAGTCGAACTGACGCGGCACGCCGACGCGGCGCACTTCCACATTGTCGTTTTCGTCCTTGCCCGCCGGCACCGATTCGTGCGGCAGGTTGGGGATGGACATCAGCCAGGCGTCCAGCTGCTTTTGCACCGCGTCGAAGCCTTGTTCGGCGGCTTTCAGCTCATCGCCCAGCGTCGCCACTTCGGCCAGGATGGCTGACACGTCTTCGCCCTTGCCCTTGGCCACGCCGATCTGCTTGGAGGAGGCGTTGCGTTTGGCTTGCAGTTCCTGCATGCGGGTCTGCAGGGATTTGCGTTCGGACTCCAGCTGGTTGAAGGCTGCGGTGTCCAGGGCATAGCCGCGGCCGGCCAGACGGGCGGCGACGGCTTCGATGTCGTTGCGAAGCAGATTGATGTCGAGCATGGTTAGGTTGGTCCTGTTTCTTTCACTTATTCGGAGTCTTGCCGGGCGTCGTCGTCGAGCTGACGCAGGAAATCCAGCTTGTCCCGTATTTTGCTTTCCAGTCCGCGCGGAGTCGGCTGATACCAGCGCATATCCTCCAGCCCTTCCGGCAGATAGGTCTCGCCGGCGGCGTAGGCATGGGGTTCGTCGTGGGCGTAGCGGTATTCGTGGCCGTAGCCCAACTCCTTCATCAGCCGGGTGGGCGCGTTGCGCAAGTGTACCGGCACCGGCCGGGACTTGTCCTGCTTGATGAAGGCGCGGGCCTCATTATACGCCTTGTAGCCGGCGTTGCTCTTGGCGGCGATGGCCAAATACAGCGCGGCTTGAGCCAGCGCAAGTTCGCCTTCCGGGCTGCCCAGCCGCTCATAGGTGGCGGCCGCTTCGTTGGCGATCTGCATCGCGCGCGGGTCGGCCAGGCCGATGTCCTCCCAGGCCATGCGCACCAGCCGGCGCGCCAGGTAGCGCGCGTCGGCGCCGCCGTCCAGCATCCGCGTCAGCCAGTACAGCGCCGCGTCCGGATTGGAGCCGCGCACCGATTTGTGCAGCGCGGAGATCTGGTCGTAGAAATCGTCGCCGCCCTTGTCGAAGCGGCGCGCGTTGACGGTCAGCACCTCGGACAGAAAATCGCGGTCGATCTGGCCGGTCTTGCGCGCGTAGGCGGCGGTGCGGGTCTGCTCCAGCAGGTTGAGGAAGCGGCGGGCGTCGCCGTCGGCGTAGCCGGTCAGGGTGTCGACGGCGGCGTCGTCGAAGCTCAGCCCGTCCAGCGCGCCGTTGGCGGCGGCGCGCTCGAACAGCTGGCGCAGTTCCTCCTCGTCCAGGCTGTTGAGCACATAGACCTGGGCGCGCGACAGCAGCGCGGAATTGACCTCGAAGGAGGGGTTTTCCGTGGTGGCGCCGATGAAGGTCAGCAGGCCGGATTCGACGAAGGGCAGAAAGGCGTCCTGCTGGCTCTTGTTGAAGCGGTGCACCTCGTCGACGAACAAGATGGTGTGGCGGCCGGAGCGTTGCAGCGCGGCGTGAGCGCGCTCCACCGCCTCGCGGATGTCCTTGACGCCGGAGAACACCGCCGACAGCGGGATGAATTCGGCGTCGAAACTGGCGGCGAGGATGCGCGCCAGCGTGGTCTTGCCGACGCCTGGCGGGCCCCACAGAATCATCGAGTGCGGGGTGCTCGCCTCCACCGCCAGCCGCAGCGGCTTGCCGGGGCCGATCAGGTGCCGTTGGCCGATCACCTCGTCGAGGCGGCCGGGACGCAGCGCTTCAGCCAGCGGTTTCTTCGGTTCATTGGCAAACAGATCGTTCATGGCGGGGTTCTGCGGCGGGGAAAATCAAAGCGACAGTATATCAGCTGATCCGCCCGGCGCGTTTGCCCGGCGGATTTGTTGCGGTGCAAAAACCATGGCGCGGACGGAGGAATGCTGGCAAATTGTTTCCATTGTCATGATTTTGCGAACGGACGGAAAACGATGATGCAAGCCGTGGATGCCGGCCGCCTATTGCTGCGGCCTTTCAACGAGAACGATCTGGACGCCTTTTACCGGCTGGGCACCGTGGCCGAGGCGATCCGTTACGTCGGCAACACGCCGTTCGGCTCGCGCGAACAGGCTTTGCAGGCGATGCGCGACGGACCGCTGGCGGACTACGAGCGCTACGGCTTCGGCCGGCTGGCCTGCGTGTGGAAGGACAGCGGCGAGGTGATAGGCTTCAGCGGCTTGAAATACATGGCGGCGGTGGACGCGGTGGAGCTGGGTTACCGCTTTCTGCCCGAGTACTGGGGCCTGGGTCTCGCCACCGAGTCCGGCCGCGCCTGTCTGCGCCTGGCGCGGGACGTTTACGCGCTGGACAGGCTGGTGGGCCTGGTGCACCCCGACAACGCCGGGTCCGCGCGGGTGCTGGGCAAGCTGGGCTTCGTGGTGGAGGGGCGGGTGAGCCTGGATTTCATCCCGGACACGCCGGTGGATCTGTTCGCCAGGCGTTTGCCGGCGGACGAGGCTTGGTAAGAAGGAAAGACACGGGTTTCTGAGCCCGCCGCTCAAGTTCGCCGGGCCGTGCCGGCCGTTTCTTTCCTGTCTAACCCGCTATTTTGGCGGGTTTTTTTCATTGGGCGCCGCGCTTGCGGCGGGCGCCGGTCTGGACGGATTTGACGCGCGTCAAATGCGCTCGTGGTTGCGCATGACATGGCGGAGAGGTGATGCATAGAATCTCGCCGTGATAATTTTTTTGTCATCGCCATGAAACTGCAACTAGACGCCGAAGTGCTCGCCGATTTCGTGTCGGCCCTGTTGGGGCCGGACAGCGAGGTGGCGGTGCACGATCTGTCCGATCCCAGCGCCTCGCTCAAAATCATCCGCAACGGGTATGTGTCCGGCCGCAGCGTCGGCGCGCCGGCCACCGATCTCGCCTTGAGCATGGCGCGGGAGTGTTCCGGCAAGGGCGGCGAGGACTACCGGCTGAACTACCGCAGCAAGACCCGAGGCGGCGTGTCGCTGCGCTCGTCCACCCTGGTGATCAAGGACGAGGCCGGCCGTGCGCAGGCCATGTTCTGCGTCAATTCCGATGACAGCCGCTACAAGCGCGCGCTGGAGGCGGTGCAGGCGCTGCTGCCGGCGGAGCTGTCTCACGATCCGCATCAGGAAACCTTGTCATTGGGCATAGACGACGTCGGCGTGGGCATCATGCAAGGCGTGCTGGAGCAGTACGCTATCGATCCGGCGCGCTTGTCCGGCGATGAAAAACTGGAGGTGATCAGGGAGTTGAACCAGCGCGGCTTGTTTTCTATCCGCGGCTTCGTCGGCAAGGCTTCGCAGGCGCTGGAGATTTCCGAACCCACGCTTTACCGCTATCTGAAGCAGTGCCGCGACTGAGGGCTTCCGATACGCGTCCGAGAATCCCTTCCCGCGCTGTTGGCGCAGCGCGGCGGGGACACCCAAGCTTCCGGTTGGCGCCGGAGGGCTTGAGACAGCAGATGAACCACTAAAGGAACAAAGAGTATGGACATCACCCAGGTGGGCGTCAAGCCCAGGGCAAGCGCTGCCGAACGCGCGGGCATGAGCGAAGCGGAGTGGCGGGAGGCGGTGCGTTTCGACGGCGTCGACCGCGGTTGGGTCGTGATGAGCATAGGCATGGCGATAGGCGCCGGCATTGTGTTTCTGCCGGTGCAGGTGGGGCTGATGGGGCTGTGGGTGTTCCTGCTGTCGTCCGTCATCGGCTATCCGGCGATGTATCTGTTCCAGCGCCTGTTCATCAACACCCTGGCGGAGTCGCCCGAGTGCAAGGACTATCCCAGCGTGATCAGCGGCTATCTGGGCAAAAACTGGGGCATTTTGCTGGGGGCCTTGTACTTCATCATGCTGGTGATCTGGGTCTTTGTGTACTCCACGGCCATCACCAACGACAGCGCCTCCTTTCTGCACAGCTTCGGCGTCACCAAGACCTTGCTGTCCGCCAATCCCTTCTATGGCCTGGGCCTGATCTGCCTGCTGGTGGCGCTGGCCTCCCGCGGCGAGCAGCTGCTGTTCAAGATTTCCACCGGCATGGTGCTGACCAAGCTGGGCGTGGTGGCGGTGCTGGGCCTGGCCATGGTGTCCGAATGGCGGATGGTCAATGTCGGCGCCTTTCCGTCGCTGGGCAGCCTGATCAAGGACGCCATCATCATGCTGCCGTTCACGCTGACCTCCATCCTGTTCATCCAGAGCCTGAGCCCGATGGTGATCTCCTACCGCGCGCGGGAGAAGTCGCGCAAGGTGGCGCAGTACAAGGCGATGCGGGCGATGAACATCGCTTTCGGCATCCTCTTCGTCACGGTGTTCTTCTACGCGGTGTCCTTCACCCTGGCGATGGGACACGAGCAGGCGGTCAAGGCCTCGCATGAAAACATCTCGGCGCTGGCCATGGTGGCCAGCAGCATGCCGGGCGATATCGTCAAGCTGTTCAGCCTGATCCTGAATATTTTCGCGGTGATGACGGCTTACTTTGGCGTCTACCTGGGCTTCCGCGAGGCCTGCCAGGGCCTGGCGATGAATCTGCTGCGCCGGGTGATGCCGGAGGAGAGCATCCGGCCGGAGTGGGTGGCCAAGGGCATCATGGCGTTCACCGTCCTGCTGTCCTGGGGCGCCATCGTGCTGAACGCCCCGGTGCTGAGCTTCACCTCGATCTGCAGCCCGGTCTTTGGTCTGGTGGGCTGCTTGATCCCGGCCTATCTGGTTTACCAGGTGCCCTTCCTGCACAAATACAAGGGAACCGCGCTCAAGATCATCATCGCCACCGGCCTGCTGCTCTGCGTGTCGCCCTTCCTGGCCTTTTCCTGATTTCCGTCGCCGGCCGCTCTTGCGGGCGGCGGCAAGGCATTTATTTGATTTGAAAGCGTAATCATCATGTGTACAGCAACTCTCAACACCGATTTGTGGCCGCAGTTCGTCAAGGCGGCGCGCGCGGAAGTGGCGCCGGCGCTGGGCTGCACCGAGCCGATTTCCCTGGCGCTGGCCTGTGCCATCGCCGCCAAGACCCTGGGCCGCGCGCCTGAGCGCATCGAGGCGCGGGTGTCGCCCAATCTGATGAAGAACGGCATGGGCGTGACCGTGCCGGGCACCGGCGCCGTGGGCCTGCAGATCGCCGCCGCGGTGGGCGCGCTGGGCGGCGACCCGGACGGCAAGCTGGAGGTGCTCAAGGGTTTGAGCGGCGAAGTGGTGGAAGCGGCCAAGCGCATGCTGGCCGAGCAGCGCGTGACGCTGCACATCGCGGACGTGCCCAATATCCTGTATTCGGAAGCCCGGGTGTTCGCCGGCGACGAGACGGCCCGCGTCTGCATCGCCGATTCGCACACCCACGTGGTGCTGATCGAGCGCAACGGCGCGGCGCTGTTCCGCGCCGAAGCCGAAACCGCGGGCCAGGCCGGCGCCGGATACGACTTTTCCGACGCGACGGCGCGGGATGTCTACGACTTCGCCGCCCAGGCGCCGCTGGAAATGATGGACTTCATCCACGAGGCGGCCACGCTGAACGAGGCGCTGTCGCGGGCGGGCATGGGAGGGCAGTTCGGCCTGCACATCGGCGCGACCCTGCACAAGCAGGTGAGCGCCGGCCTGCTGTCGGACAATCTGTTGACCCGCATCCTCACCCGCACCACGGCGGCGTCCGACGCCCGCATGGGCGGCGCCACCCTGCCGGCGATGAGCAACTCCGGCTCCGGCAATCAGGGCATCGCCGCCACCATGCCGGTGGTGGTGGTGGCCGAGCATGTCGGCGCCGACCGCGAGGCGCTGACGCGGGCGCTGATGCTGTCGCACCTGATGGCGATTTACATCCACGCCCGCTTGCCCAAGCTGTCCGCGCTGTGCGCGGTCACCACCGCGTCCATGGGCGCGGCGGCGGGGATGGCCCAACTGCTGGGCGGCGGCTACGCGGTGGCGGGCATGGCCATTTCCAGCATGATAGGCGACCTGGCCGGCATGATTTGCGACGGCGCGTCCAATAGTTGCGCGATGAAGGTGTCCACCTCGGCCGGCTCAGCCTACAAGGCGGTGCTGATGGCGCTGGACGGCGTGTGCGTGGCCGGCAGCGACGGCATCGTCGAATGCGAGCTGGACGCCTCCATCGCCAACCTCGGCAAACTGGCCAGCCAGGGCATGGTGCAGACCGATGCGCAGATCCTGAAAATCATGATGGACAAGCAGGCGGCCGCCGCGAGCTGATTCGAAGCCGAAGCCCGGCTTGTCGCCCTCGAAGCGGAACGGTTTCGGGGGCGTTTTTCATGGCGCGGCAGGCTGCGGGACGCGGGTGGGGCAAGTTGTTGCGTAAGCGACGGGGTTTGCTTGGGACCGGCCTGATGATTCCGGACGGCAGAAGTCATCGCGGGGCGGGCTTTAAAGGGGGAAGGGTCAGGAGATCACTGCAGGGGTGGTGCGAAAGGAGAGACTCGAACTCTCACGCCTTGCGGCGCTGGAACCTAAATCCAGTGCGTCTACCAATTCCGCCACTTTCGCTTCGATGCCGCTTGCAAATTCGGCCGGAAGCCCGCATTTGCAAGGGAGTGCAAGAATACCCGAAGCGTTTGCGAGGCGCAAGCCGGGCCGCCTGGAAACTTATTGCCACGGCGGCTGTCACTGTCGGTACAATTTGATAAAAATCCCTTTGGAGAAAGGCTTAATTATGCACCCGAACCTTGAGACGGCTTATCAGACGACCGGTATGGCCGAGGTACGCCATAAGGTTCTTCGCAATACTTATGGTTTGCTGGGCCTGTCGATGATTCCCACGGTGATGGGCGCCATCGTCGGCACCAATATGAATTTCGGCTTCCTGGCCGGCAGCCCCATCATCGGCATGCTGGCGATCCTGGCCGTGTTTTACGGCCTGGTGTTCGCCATCGAGAAGAACCGCTACAGCTCGGCCGGCGTGTTCCTGATGCTGGGTTTCACCTTCCTGATGGGCTTGCTGTTGGGGCCCTTGCTGCAACTGGCGTTCAAGTTTTCCAACGGCGGCCAGTTGATCATGACCGCGGGCGCGGCCACCGCGCTGGTGTTCTTCGTGATGGCGGGCATCGCCACCACCACCAAGCGCGATCTGAGCGGCCTGGGCAACTTCCTGACCGTGGGCGCCATCGTGCTGATGGTGGCGGTGGTGGCCAACATCTTCCTGCGCATGCCGGCTTTCCAGCTGATGATCTCCGCGGCTTTCGCGCTGTTCAGCTCGCTGATGATTCTGTGGCAGGTCAAGGTGGTGGTGGACGGCGGCGAGGACAGCTATATCTCCGCCGCGCTGTCTATCTACATCAGCATCTACAATCTGTTCACCAGCCTGCTGCAACTGCTGCTGGCCTTTGCCGGCGAACGCGACTAAACGTCGCGGCAAGCTCGCTACCCATCGAAACGCCCCGTCCGGGGCGTTTTTTATTTGTGTCTTTGTTCCTTTTTGTTCCCTTCCTTCGCCCTTCTGTCTGACAAATCCTGACGTCCGCGCGCCGCCCCGACGGCGCTTGCCGCCGGCGGCTCGTCGCGCGGGCGGCTGTGCGGTTCGAGGGCCTTGTCATGCTAAGCGGTTGATTTTGACAAGATTTTCCCTGTCTTGTTTCTTTCTAACGCCATATTTGCGAATGGGAATTATTGCATTTTGTATTATGAAGTTTTTATATACGATAAAAATAAATAGGACTTTGGCATTTTCGATTTTGATGGTTCACTGCTTAGGCAGACGCCGGCGGGGCCGGCCGGAGCGCGGCGAGGAAAGCCGCTTCGGCGGCCCGGCGCGAGCGCCGACGCAGGTTCGCCGCAGGGCGTCCGGATGAGGAGGGCTTGGTTTTCCGAGCCGGACGCCGGCGCGGAGGACCGAGGATTTCGCCGTCGCTGGCAGGCGGCGGCGAATGGCCGGGAGCGATGGGGTGGCAGCCCCGGACTCGCGGCGGTTGTTCCCTATCGACAGCAGTTTCGACACTTAGGAGATGCAATGCGTATCCATATCACGGTGGGCGCGGTTTCGCTGGCCCTGGCGTCCCTGGCCGGTCAGGCCGCAACGCCCTTGCAAGCGGGAGATCCGCTGGTGTCCCAGCAATGGTTCCTGCAAAACACGGGGCAGAACGCGTTCTCGCAGCGCGGCGGCGTGGCCGGCATCGATCTGAACCTGGCGCTTAGCCATTCGCGCAATATCCAGGGCCGCGGCGTGACGGTGACCGTCATCGACGACGGCCTGGAGATTCGCCATCCCGACCTGGCGGGCAATGTGGTGCCGGGCTCCAAGAACCTGGCCAACAATAGCGACGACCCGACCCCCAGCTCGGCCACCGACAGCCACGGCACCGCCGTGTCCGGCATCGCCGCCGCGGTGGGCTTCAACAATCTGGGCGGCCGCGGCGTGGCGCCGGCGGCCAGCCTGAACGGCTTCAACTGGCTGAAGGCGCAAACCACCGCCGGTTGGATGCTGTCGCACGGCAAATCGCCGAGCGACGGCGCCGGCCAGTCGTCGACCAGCTCCCGCGTGTTCAACCAGAGCTACGGCAGCTCGGCGATCCGCTCGATTCCGGGCAACCCGGACACCGATATGACGCTGCGGGTGCGCGACGAAGCGCACGAGGACGTCAGCCTGCGCAGCAACGGCGGCAAGGGCGCGGTGTTCGTCAAATCGGCGGGCAACGCCTACGTCCTCTTCCAGTCCGGTGCGGACAGCGAAGGCAAGCCCACCTATGTCTCGGCCAAGGCCGGCAACGACGGCCTGCCGATGCAGGACTCCAACCTGACCACCGACAACAGCAATTACTGGAACGTGGTGGTGTCGGCCTTGAACGCCGACGGCGTGCGCTCGTCTTACTCCTCGGTGGGCGCCAACGTGTTGCTGACCTCCCCGGGCGGCGAGTACGGCACCGCCAGCCCGGCGATGGTGACCACCGACCTGGTGGGTTGCGACCGCGGCTCCAACTCCACGCTGCGTCCGTCCACCAACCAGCTGCACGGCGGCACCGCGCTGGACCCGAACTGCGATTACCGCGGCACCATGAACGGCACTTCCGCCGCGGCGCCGGCGGCTTCCGGCTCGTTCGCGCTGCTGATGTCGGCTTACCCCAATCTGAGCGCGCGCGACGTGCGTCACCTGCTGATCAAGTCGGCGCGCAAAGTGGACGCCAACCATGCCGGCGTGACCCTGGCCTTCAAGGACGCCAAGGGCGGCGCGCACAGCTACCAGGCCTTGCCGGGTTGGCAGAACAACGCCGCCGGTCTCGCCTTCCACCCGTTCTACGGTTTCGGCCTGATCGACGTGGACAAGGCGGTGGAACTGGGCCGCACTCACAAGCCGCTGGCGGCGCTGGAGAAGACCCGCTGGCAGACGGTGTCGGTGATGAAGGCGATTCCGGACGCCAACGAAGCCGGGCTGGACAGCGCGTACACCCACGCCGAGGATTTGACGGTGGAAGCGGTGCAAGTGCTGGTGGACGCCAAGCACGGCCGCGCCAACGACCTGGCGGTGGAGTTGATTTCGCCGGCCGGCACCCGCTCGGTATTGCTGTCGCCGCGCACCGGCCTGGTGAATGAGAGCTACGGCCTGAACCAGCAGCGCCTGCTGTCCAACCATTTCTACGGCGAATCGGCGCGCGGCCAATGGCGGCTGCGCGTGATCGACACCAACGGCACCGAGTACTATTACGACTACCGGGACGGCCAGGGTCAGAGCACGCTGAGCCTGCCCAACGCCACCGGCACCCTGCGGTCTTGGTCCATCCGCTTCATCGGCCACAAAGGAGCATAACGATGAAACATTCCCTGATTCTGGCCGGCCTGCTGGCCTTGGCCGCCGGCGCTCAGGCCGCCGACGTTCCGTCCTTCAAGCAGAAGCCGGGCGGCCAGCCGCTGGTGATCAACGGCAAGACCTATTACAAGCAAGCGGCTCCGGCCGGCAAGCTGCCGCAGGGCGTCAGCGCCCGCTCGGCGGCGAGCGAGGGCGGTGTGACGCTGAAGCGTGGCGACGTGCTGCGTTCCGAAGGCGAGCTGGCTCCGTCCAGGGTCAGCGGCGTGGTGATGGTGAAGCTGGCTTCGCCGCGAGACGAGGCCGCGGTGGCGCGCGACCATAGCCTGAGCGTTCGTTACCGCACTCAGAGCGTGGTGGTGTTCGACGCGCCGGCCCAGGTCGAGTTGCTGTCCTTGCAACAGCGTCTGTCCGCGGACAAGCGGGTGAAGCAAGTGCAGTTGGAGGTGTTCAGCAATAGCGAGTTGCCGCAATAAGGGCGTTCGCGGGCGAGAGCCTGTTCAAAGGACGACGCCGGCCCAGGGCCGGCGTTTTTCATGCCGTGGCGTTTTGCGACTGAAGGTGGCGGGTGTTTTGGCCCAGATCCACCAACAAGCGGTCCAGCCGGGCGATGGCGTCCGCGATGGCCTGGGTTTCGCCGGACAGGCTGCGGGTGGATTCGCCCACCGCGGTGATGTCGTTGGCGAACTGGGCGAAGCCGCGGTTTTGATTGGCTTCCGCCTGCGACATCTGGCTGAGCAAGCTGGCCAGCTCGCCGGTTTCGCCTATGATGCCGGACAGCTTGCGTTGGGCGTCCAGCGAGTTGTCGCGGCCCGCCTGCATCTGCTGATTGCCGTCCCGCATCGCGACGAGTGCTTGGTTGGTGCCGTCGACGATCAGCCGGATTTTCTGTTCTATGTCCAGAGTGGCGTTCTGGGTGCGCTCGGCTAGTTTGCGCACCTCGTCGGCCACCACCGCGAAGCCGCGGCCCAGCTCTCCGGCGCGCGCCGCCTCGATGGCGGCGTTGAGCGCCAGGAGGTTGGTCTGGTCGGCGATGTCGCGGATCAGTTGCACGATGCCGCTGACTTCGGCACTGCGCTCGCCCAGCTGTTCCAGCCGGCTGGAGGCCAGCGCGATCACTTCGCCGGCCTTGCTCAACTGTCTGACCGCCTGGTCCATTGCTTCGCCGCCGCCCAAGGCGGCTTGGCCGGCGGTGTGCGCCAGCTGAGTGGCCGTCACCGATTGCTCGGCGTTCTGGCTGGTGACCACCGCCATTTGTTGGGCGATCACTACCATGTCTTCGGAGCGTTCGCGCTGGCTGGCCATGGTTTCGGCCATATTGCCGGTGCTGCCGGCGATATCGCGGCTGGCGCTGGAAGCGGCCTGGATGGACTCGGTCAACTGAGCCATCAGCTGCCGCATCGCCTGTTGAGCTTGTTCCGCCTCGCGCCGCGCGCCTTCCAGTTTCTCAAAGCTTTTGACCTTGGCCTTGTCGAAGGCCAGCGCCAGGGCCAGCACCACCAGCGACAAGCCTGCCAGCGATTTGGCCTGCAGCTTGGGAATTTCGGCGTGGGGAATCGGGTTGGCGGGCAGCAGTCCCTGAGCGCTCATCCACAAGAACAGGCCGATGGCGGCCGCGGTCAGCCCCAGCCAGACCATGCCGGAGACACGGGTGGCGACGAAGACGGCGGTGAAGGGAATGGCGGCGAACCAAACGATGCTGGTGGACTGGATGCCGCCGTTGACGTAGACCATCCAGCACACCATCGCGTACATGCAGCTGGTGATGAATTCAGCGCTGAAGCGCACCGCGCCGCTCAGTTTGAGCAGCAGCGGCCCCAGCAGCAGGCCCAGGCCGCCCAGCGCGATGCCGGCGGCCATCGCACGGTGGCCCAGTTGCAGGTATTCGATGGCGAACAGCGGCGCCACCAGGCCGGCCAGCAGGCCGACCCCGACGACGGTGCGGCCGCGGATAGCCTGTTCCGGAGATTGGCGTACGCGGTCCGGAATGAACCATTCGGTGATGGTTTGAATCGACATGGAGTGCCCCTCTGATGCGTTGTAGACGCGGCTGCGGACGCAGCTTGTTGTTGTGCGGCTTTTATGGCGCTCCAATGTAAAACAATTGTTTGAATTAACGCAATGGCATAGCCGGGCAGGGCGGAATAGGAGAGGGGAACTGTTGCGTGGAATGGCGAAACCGCCTGCCGGGAGGCGGGCGGTTGGATAGGGGGCTGGGCTTAGAACGTGTTTACGATCTCGCGAGCTAAGGCGAGACAAGGCGAAAATGGCTGAGAAAGCGGAATGTACGTGCGGTACATGAGCATTTCGAAGCCGTTTTCAACGCCGTATCGCCGACGTGCAGCAGATCGTAAACAGGTTCTTAGATGGACTCGCCTTGCTCCGCCTGCAGCGCGGTCAAGGCGATGGTGTAGACAATGTCGTCCACCAGCGCGCCGCGCGACAGATCGTTGACCGGCTTGCGCAGGCCTTGCAGCATCGGGCCCACCGACACCACATTGGCTGAGCGCTGAACGGCCTTGTAAGTGGTGTTGCCGGTGTTGAGGTCCGGGAATACGAACACGGTGGCGCGGCCGGCCACTTCGCTGTCCGGCGCCTTCTGGCGGCCTACCGATTCCACGCTGGCGGCGTCGTACTGCATCGGGCCGTCTATCATCAGATCCGGGCGCTTTTCCTTGGCGATGCGGGTGGCTTCCCTAACTTTCTCCACATCCGATCCGCTGCCGGAGGAGCCGGTGGAGTAGGAGATCATCGCCACACGCGGCGGAATGCCGAAAGCGGCGGCGGAGTCCGCCGACTGTATGGCGATGTCGGCCAACTGTTCGGCGTCAGGATCGGGGTTCACCGCGCAGTCGCCGTAGACCAGCACCTGCTCCGGCATCAGCATGAAGAACACGCTGGACACGATGCTGGCGCCCGGCGCGGTCTTGATCAGCTGCAGGGCGGGGCGGATGGTGTTGGCGGTGGTGTGCACCGCGCCGGACACCAGGCCGTCCACTTCGTCCAGCGCCAGCATCATGGTGCCCATCACCACATTGTCTTCCAATTGCTGTTCGGCCATCGGCGCGTTCAGACCCTTGCTCTTGCGCAGCTCCACCATGGGCGGCACATAGCGGCTGCGCACCTCGTTGGGATCAATGATTTCCACCGACTCCGGCAGCGTCACGCCCTGGGCTTCCGCCACTTGCAGGATTTCGGCGCGCTGGCCGATCAGCACGCAGCGGGCGATGCCCTTCTCGTGGCAGATGGCGGCGGCCTGGATGGTGCGCGGCTCGTTGCCTTCCGGCAGCACGATGCGTTTATTGGCCTTGCGCGCCTTTTCCATCAGCTGGTAACGGAAGGCAGGCGGCGGCAGGCGCAGTTCCTGAGGCGTGCCGATGTATTGTTTCAGCGGCGCCACGTTTAGGTGCTCGGCGACGAATTCGATCACGCGCTCCATGCGCTCGCGGTCGTCGGACGGCACTTGCAAGCTCATATTGTTGAGCGCGCTGCTGGTGTCGAAGGTGTTGGATTCGCTGGCCATCACCGGCATGCCGCCGGTAAAGGCCTGCTGGCACAGCAGCATGATGCGCGGGTCCGGCATCGAATCGCAGGTCAGCAACAGCCCGGCCAGCGGCACCCCGTTCATCGCCGCCATCGCGGTGGCCAGCACGATGTCCTCGCGGTCGCCGGGAGTGATGATCAGCGCGCCGGGCTTGAGCAGGTGCACGATATTAGGAACGGTGCGAGCGGTCACCACCATGGTGCGCACGCGGCGGCTGGTCAGTTGGCCGGCGTGCAACAGCCGCGCCTTCAGATGATTGGCCACGTCCAGGGTGCGCGGCGCCAGCAGTTCCGGCTCGTGCGGGATGGCGCCCAGCATCGGCAGCCGCGCCTTTTTCATCAAGCTGCCGCTTTCCAGCACCTCGGTGGCGATGTCCTGAGCGTTTTGGTCCTTGGGCACCCGGTTGAGGATGTAGCCGGCGATCTGGCCGCCCTGGCCGCCGCCAAAGGCCTGAATGCTCATTTCCAGCTGCTCGGCGATCTCGTGGCTGGCCAGGTTGTCGGCCGCGCTGACCAGGATGGTCTGCGCTTGCAGATTGCGCGCGATCTTGGTGTTTAGAAAGGTGGAGAACACCTGTTTCTGGTCCGGTACCAGGCCCTCCACCAGCACCACGTCCACCTGATTGGCCGCCTGTTGATACAGGCTGACCACTTCTTCCATCAATTGATCCACCTGGCCTTTGGACAGCAGGCGTTCCACCCGCTCCATCGGAATCGGCTCCGGCGGATTGAGCCGGCAGATGGCGCGGGCGAAGTGAGTGGAGCGTTCCGGCTCCTTGGGGTCCGCGCCCTGAGCGATGGGTTTGACGAAGCCGACGCGCAGGCCGGCTTGCTCCAGGCTGTGGATGGCGCCCAGCGCCACCGAGGTCAGGCCGGCGTTGAAGCCGATGGGAGCGAGGAAAAAGGTTTGCATGTTTTCAGAGGCTTTCCTGTGACGCGCGGGGGGAATGGGCGCGAACGACGGTCCGGCACCGACCGAGCGGTGTCGCAGGCTGCAGGCGCGTGGCGCGATGAGTCGTAAGATTTGGCATTTAGGCAAAAATCAGCGGTTTTGTCGCCATGGATCCCAAGCTTGCGGCCGCGGCGGCGAGGGTGGGTTCTCGCTGTGGCGGGCACGGCTTTTCAATCGGTATAGCATTGCCGGAAGCTGGCGTCAGCGCTGCCGCGCCACCAGCGAAAGCATGGCTGCGCCTGTATTTACGCGGCAGGCATTGTAACTGGCGGCATATCGGCTACAGTCCAGAAGGGGTCGTGGCTCAAAGCCGGACGGAGGCGATGACGGCGATTATAACATCATGAATTAAGCGACTCTAATATTGCATTGCAGCGTGAATGCTAAATCTTTGATTCCTATCAAAAATATTATTCTAAGTATGATTTGGGTACGGCAAGCTGATGTTTTTACGCCAAAAACCCGGTTCCGGTAGAGAGGAAAGGCTTGCCCCGGTGGGGGGGCGGGGGCATAATCCGCCCCTCTGTTGCAAGGTTCGGCCTTGTTTTTGTTGATTGTTTTTGATAGTCCCGCAAACTCGTTTTAAGCGAGATTCGGCTGGTCTTATATCTTCTACCGGAGGTGTGGGAATAATGTCTGATCTGGCTTCCGCGCAGTTGCTTCAAGCATCTGCTGCCCAGCTACCCGTCTATACCTATTTTGATCCTGCCTATTACGCTCAGGAACAGCGGCTGCTGTTTGGAGACGCGCCCATCTACTATGGCCATGAGCTGATGACGCCCAACGCCGGCGATTATCAGACTCTGGAATGGATGGGGCACGGCAAGATGCTCAAGAATGTGGATGGCCGGATCAAGCTGATCTCCAATGTATGCCGTCACCGCCAGGCCATCATTTATAAGGGTCGCGGCAACGGCAATCATATCGTCTGCAATTTGCATGGCTGGACTTACGACGCCGAAGGCTCTTTGCTGGGCGCGCCGCATTTCCCGGAGACGCCGTGCTTGAACCTGAGCCAGACCGAACTGACGCGTTGGAACGGCCTGTTGTTCGACGCGCGCCGCAATGTGGCGCGCGACCTGGAAAACCTGGGCGTGGCCAAGCACATGAGCTTTGACGGTTACGCCTACCATTCCAGCCATCTGACGGAGTACGCCTTCAACTGGAAGACCTTCATCGAAGTGTATTCCGAGGACTACCACGTCGATCCCTTCCACCCCGGCCTCGGCAATTTCGTTGATTGCGACGATCTGAAGTGGGAGTGGGGCGCGCAATACCATGTGCAGACCGTGGGCGTGAAAAACCAGCTGGCCACCTCGGGCTCCCGCGTCTACGGCAAATGGCACGAGGAAGTGCGCCGCCGCTACGCCGACCAGCAGCCGGAGTTCGGCGCCATCTGGCTGACCTACTACCCCAACATCATGGTGGAGTGGTATCCGCACGTGCTGGTGGTCAGCGTGGTGATGCCGCGCGGGCCGGAGCAGTGCACGGTGCTGACCGAGTTCTACTACCCGGAGGACGTGGTGTGGTTCGAGCCGGAGTTCATCGAGGCGGAGCAGGCGGCTTACTTCGAGACCGCCAAGGAAGACGACGAAATCTGCTACCGGATGCACGAAGGCCGACGCGCCTTGTGGCTGCGCGGCGAGAACGAGGTGGGGCCGTACCAATCGCCCACCGAGGAGGGCATGCTGCACTTCCACGAGTTCTACCGGCGCAAGATGGGCGCGGCGCTGGCTGGTTAAGCGACGGCTTGCGGTGTCATAATGCAAAGGCGCGGACGAGGTCCGCGCCTTTTTTACGAGCCTGTTCAAAGTTTGCCGCAGACTTTGAGCGGGCTCTTATCTTCCGGTTTGCCCGATTCCATGCTCAAAACGCTTTTCCGCTGTTTGCCCTTGTCGCTGGCGCTGCTGGCTCCGCTGGCCCAGGCCGCCGTCTATACCGATGCCGCCAGCCGGGTGCGCTTTAATGTGCCGCCGGGCTGGAAGGTTCGCCCCAGCGTGGTGGACGGCCAGCGCGTGCTGCGCGTGGTGCCGCCCAAGGCCGATCAGCGCGAACGCGCCGCCATCGATGTGCAGGTGTTCTCGCGCAAGCCGGGACGCGGCGACACCCTGGCGCGGCTGGCGCAGAAATACCGCCGCGAGGGCGACAACCGCGAGGCCGCCAATTTCGCCCGCGGCAACAGCCGCAGCGGCCGCTTGGTCACCGAATACCGCGACGGCCGCTTCGTCTCCAACCGGCTGTGGATCGTCCGGCACAATCTGCACGTGTTCCAGCTGGGGGACAAGAAACGCATGGCCGAGGCGCGCTGCGCCGCCAACGCGTCGGAATTCAAGACCTACCGTCGGCAGATGGAGGCCATCTGCCTGTCGCTGGAATTGTTGAAGCGATGACGCCGGCGCTGAGCGACGGCGCGCGGGCCTTGGGACTGCGCTTGCGCCAGGGGCGCCTGGGCTCCGGCTGGATGGTGGTGGCGGCGCTGTGTTTCGCCTTGATGAGCATGTTCGTCAAGCTGGGCGCCGACGCCTTCGGCTCCACCGAGCTGCTGTTCTGGCGCACCGCCATCGGCGCGCTGGCGCTGGGCGCGGCGATGGGCTGGAAGCGGCAATCGCCGCTGACGCCGCATTGGCGCGGCCACATCAAGCGCAGCTTCGTCGGCTACGCGTCCATGGTGGCGCTGTTCTACGCGCTGACCCGGCTGCCGCTGTCCACCGCGGTGACGCTGAACTACACCTCCTCGCTGTTCTTCGCCCTGCTGTGCGTGGTCAAGCTGAAAGACCGGCTGACGCCGCGCACCGGCCTGGCCTTGCTGTTGGGCTTCGTCGGCATCGTCATCCTGCTGCGGCCCACTTTCAGCTCGGCGCAGTGGCTGGCCGGCCTGATCGGCCTGCTGTCCGGCGTCAGCGCCGGCTACGCGGTGTTCCAAGTGCGGGAACTGGGACGGATGGGCGAGCCGTCCTGGAAGGTGGTGTTCTGGTTCTTCACCGTTTCCAGCGTGCTGGGCGGCGTCTGGCTGGTCTTGGGGCCGGGCTTCAGCGCGGTGACGGCGGACAATGTCCTGCCGCTGCTCGGCGTCGGCGTCTGCGGCATGTTGGGGCAGCTGGCGATGACTCGCGCCTACAAGGACGGGCGCAAATACCTGGTGGCCAGTTTCGGCTATCTGACCGTGCTGTTTTCCGTGTTGCTGGGCGTCTTGCTGTGGGGCGATTCTTTGAGCGGGTGGTCGCTGGCGGCGATGGCCTTGATTGTGGGGTCCGGCCTGATGGCGGCCTTGCGCTGAGCCGCTTCCAAAGTTTGCTGCGCTTGGTCTCGCCTTGGCTCGCGAGGCTTGGAACCGGTTCCGAGGCGGAGCCTGATGATTGAACGACAATGAATAAGGATAACGTGGTTTGACTAGTGGAAAGTGGCGCCTGGGTTCGGGCTGGATGGTGGTGGCGGCGGTGTTTTTCGGCCTGATGGGGGTGTTCGTCAAATTGGGGGCCGAGTATTTCTCCTCCACCGAGCTGGTGTTCTGGCGCACCCTGGTGGGCGCGGTCACGCTGGGCGCGGCGGCCCTGTGGCGGCGCGAGCGCTTCGCCACCCCCCTGCTGCGCTACCACGTGCAGCGCGGCCTGATCGGCTACGCCTCGCTGCTGCTGTATTTCTACGCCATCGCCCATCTGCCCTTGTCCACCGCGGTGACGCTCAACTACACCTCGCCGATGTTCCTGGCGCTGCTGTCCGTGGTTCTGCTGCGCGAACGCCTGCCCAAGCAGGCGCTGGCCGGCCTGGCGCTGGGCTTCGTCGGCGTGGTGTTGCTGCTGCGGCCCACGCTGTCCAGCGAGGCCTGGCTGGCCGGCCTGCTCGGCGTCGGTTCCGGCCTGCTGGCCGGCTGGTCCTATCTGCACGTGCGCGAACTGGGCCGCCAGGGCGAGCCGGAATGGAAGGTGGTGTTTTATTTCGCGCTGATCTCCACGCTGGGCGGCCTGCTGCTGATGCTGTTCGAAACCTGGCATCCGGTGACGCTGGAAAACGTCTGGCTGCTGCTGGGCCTGGGCGCCACCGCCACCATCGCCCAATTGGCGATGACCCGCGCCTACAAGGTGGGCCGCAAGCTCTTGGCCGCCAATCTGTCCTACCTGACCGTGGTGTTCTCCACGCTGCTGGGCGTTGGCCTGTGGGGCGACCCGCTCAGCGCCGGCGGTCTGGCGGCGATGGGTTTGATAATCGTCAGCGGCATGCTGGCCAGCCGGCGTTAAGCTGTAGCCAATGCCCGGCGAGCGGGGGAGGCGAACATGGCGGTGCCGACGGACAAGGCCGCTTTATTGGCGGCGATGAGGGACGAATACCGGCGCTTGCGCGCGGTGCTGGCGCGGGTGCCGCCGGAGCGCGCCTTCGCCCAGGAACTGGATGGGCACGCCAAGGGCAGCCGCATGAGCGCGGCGGACCTGTTGGCCTATCTGCTGGGCTGGCAGGCGCTGGTGCTGAAGTGGCACCGGCTGGAGCGGGAGGGCGCGGCCATCGATTTCCCCGACGCCGGCTACCGCTGGAACCAGCTGGGCCTGCTGGCGCAGAAGTTCTACCGCGACTACCGCGAGATCGGCGACTGGGCCCGGCTGTGCGCGATGCTGGACGACAGCCAGCGCCAGGTGGAAGCGTTGGTGGAGGGTTTTTCCGACCAGGCGTTGTACGGCCGGCCCTGGTACGACAAATGGACGCGCGGGCGGATGATACAGTTCAACACCGCCTCGCCCTGCCGCAATGCCCGCGGGCGGCTTGCCGCCTGGCTCAAGACTCAGGGCCAGGTTCGGGCGGAGGGCTGAAAAAGCTTGCCGGCGCCGGACAGGCTGGATTTACAATGAAGCAAACCGCCGTTAAATGGAGAAGGGCATGATCTCGATACGCGAACAACACTATGGCCTGGACGTGGCCCTGTACAACGAATTCACGCTGGCGGACTTCAAACTGCTGGAGGAGGCCTTGCTCAAGCGCCAGTCCGAATGCGCCAAGCCCGACCTGCTGCTGGACCTGACCGAGTTGAAGGACTTCACGCTGGACATGGCGGTGGAAGAGGTCAAATTCATGCGCGCCCACGAAAACCACGTCGGCCGCGTGGCGCTGGTGGTCAGCGACGTCTGGATCAAGCTGGCGGCACACATCGCCGGCCTGCTGTCCAATACCCGCACCCAGTATTTCGACACCGCCGAAGAGGCCCAGGCCTGGCTGGAAAGCCCGGTGGCGGCGGGTACCTAGCTTGCCCTCCTGCACCGCCGTTGCGCCGTGCCCTCCGGGACGCCCAATGCGGCGTCCCGGTTGATTTTGTCGGCGATGGCGGTACAGTAGCGGTTTTTGTTCAACTCGAAAGAATAAAAACCGATGTTGAAAAGCATTTCCAGCCGCCTGGCGGCCGAACTCTCCGTCCGCGAGGCGCAAGTGGCCGCCACCATCGACCTGATAGACGGCGGCGCCACCGTTCCCTTCATCGCCCGCTACCGCAAGGAAGCCACCGGCGGTCTGGACGACACCCAATTGCGCACCCTGGCCGAGCGCCTGGTCTATCTGCGCGAGCTGGACGAGCGCCGCGTCAGCATCCTCGGCAGCATTGCCGAGCAAGGCAAGCTGAGTCCGGAACTGGAGGCCGCGCTCTACGCCGCCGACAACAAGACCACGCTTGAAGACCTCTACCTCCCCTACAAGCCCAAGCGCCGGACCAAGGCGCAGATCGCGCGCGAAGCCGGGCTGGAGCCGCTGGCCGACAGCCTGCTGTCCGATCCTAGCCAGGACCCCAACGCCGCCGCCGCGGCCTATGTCGACGCCGAGGCCGGCGTGGCCGACGCCAAGGCGGCGCTGGACGGCGCGCGCGCCATCCTGATCGAGCGCTTCGCCGAAGACGCCGAA
Source organism: Chromobacterium alkanivorans (assembly GCF_016937655.1). GTDB lineage: Bacteria > Pseudomonadota > Gammaproteobacteria > Burkholderiales > Chromobacteriaceae > Chromobacterium > Chromobacterium alkanivorans. The sequence goes on from NZ_JAFHKL010000014.1 coordinate 85,714, forward strand.
CTCTTGGGCCAGTTGCGCGAAAAGCTGTGGAACGAGGGCGAGCTGGCCGGCCAGGTGGTGGCCGGCAAGGAGAGCGAGGGCGCCAAGTTCTCCGATTATTTCGAACACCGCGAAGCCATCCGCTCCACGCCCTCGCACCGCGCGCTGGCGCTGTTGCGCGGCCGCAACGAGGGCGTGCTCAGCCTGACGCTGAAGTATCAGCCGGACGAAACCCCGATCACCGAACGCTCCGCCTACGAGCAGCTGATCGCCGCGCGCTTCGACGTGCGCGACGCCGGCCGCCCGGCCGACAAATGGCTGCTGGACGGCGTGCGCCTGTGCTGGCGCGCCAAGATCTTCCTGTCGCTGGAGCTGGAGCTGGTGTCGCGGCTCAAGGACGCCGCCGACGCCGAGGCGATCAAGGTGTTCGCCGACAATCTGCACGACCTGCTGCTGGCGGCCCCGGCCGGCCAGCGCGCCACCCTGGGCCTGGACCCGGGCCTGCGCACCGGCTGCAAGGTGGCGGTGGTGGACGGCACCGGCAAGCTGCTGGACACCGCCACCATTTATCCGCACGAGCCGCGCCGCGACTGGGACCGTTCGCTGGCGGTGCTGGGCGCCTTGTGCGCGCGCCACCATGTCGATCTGATCGCCATCGGCAACGGCACCGCCAGCCGCGAAACCGACAAGCTGGCGCAGGAGCTGATCCGCGCCTATCCGCAACTGGGCATGACCAAGATCGTGGTGTCCGAAGCCGGCGCCTCGGTGTACTCGGCCTCGGAACTGGCGGCGCGGGAATTCCCGGAGCTGGACGTGTCGCTGCGCGGCGCGGTGTCCATCGCCCGCCGTCTGCAGGACCCGCTGGCCGAGTTGGTGAAGATCGATCCCAAGTCCATCGGCGTCGGCCAGTACCAGCACGACGTCAACCAAAGCCAGCTGGCGCGCGCGCTGGACGCGGTGGTGGAGGATTGCGTCAACGCCGTCGGCGTCGACGTCAACACCGCCTCGGCGCCGCTGCTGACCCGCATCTCCGGCCTCAACGCCACGCTGGCGGCCAATATCGTGTCCTACCGCGATCAGAACGGCGCCTTCCGCAACCGCAAGCAATTGCTGAAAGTGCCGCGGCTGGGCGACAAGACCTTCGAACAGGCTGCCGGCTTCCTGCGCATCCGCGACGGCGACCATCCGCTGGACGGCTCCGCCGTGCACCCGGAAGCCTATCCGGTGGTGGAGCAGATCGTGCTCAAGAGCGGCCGCGAGATGAAGTCGCTGCTGGGCGATTCCGGCTTCCTGAAAACGGTGAAGGCGGTGGATTACACCGACGAGCGCTTCGGCCTGCCCACGGTGATGGACATCCTGCGCGAGCTGGACAAGCCGGGCCGCGACCCGCGTCCGGAGTTCAAGACCGCCACCTTCCAGGACGGGGTCGAGGACATCAAGGACTTGCAGCCGGGCATGGTGCTGGAGGGCGTGGTCACCAATGTCGCCAACTTCGGCGCCTTCGTCGACATCGGCGTGCATCAGGACGGCCTGGTCCACATCTCGGCGCTGTCCAATAAATTCGTCGACGACCCGCGCAAGGTGGTCAAGGCCGGCGACGTGGTCAAGGTCAAGGTGATGGAAGTGGACGCGGCGCGCAAGCGCATCGCGCTGACCATGCGGCTGGACGACGCGCCGGGCGCCGGCAACAGCCGCGGCCCGCGCAACGACGGCCCGCGCGGCCAGGACCGGCGCGGCGGCGACCGCCAGCGCGGCCAGCAGCCGGCCGGCGATACCGCGATGGCGGCGGCCTTCGCCAAGCTCAAGCGCTGAGGGGGCTGAAGTCAAAAACGGCGGGGGATTCCCCGCCGTTTTTCATTCCGGCACCGAGGACAGCGGCAGTTTCATCGTCTGTTTGATCGCGTTCAAGGCGATGGTGGATTTGACGCTGCGCACCAGGGACAGCCGCATCAGCCGGTTCATCACGAAGGTGGACAGCGAGGGCAGGTCCGGCACCACGATGCGCAGCAGATAGTCCGCCTCGCCGGCGGCGGCGTAGCATTCCAGCACCTCCGGCAGCTCGTTGATGGCCTGGGCGAATTCCTGCAAGGCGCTTTCGCTGTGGCGCTCCAGGCTGACGTGGGCGAAAGCCATCACCGACAGTCCCACCTGTTCCGGCTTCAGCGCCACCTGATAGCCCTGGATCACGCCGACGTCCTCCATGCGCTGGATGCGGCGGCCGATCTGCGACGCGGACAAGGCCACTTGCTGCGCCAACTTCTGATGGGTGCTGCGGGCGTCGTGCTGCAGCGCGTCCAGAATCTGGTAATCGAAGCGGTCCAATTCAATTTTGCGCATGATGAGCATTCGGATGGGTTTATATGCGGCAAGTGTGCAAAAAAAATCGCTGACAGGCAAATTTTGCGGTCTTCCCGCATGGCTACGGGCCTAAACTAGAGTTATCCATCTAAATATCCGGACCCACCGCCATGAACGACCGAGCCGATTTCGTCGTGCCCGACATCACCACCCGCAAGAATGTCGGACTCAGCCACGACAGCGCGGACTTCACCCTGCCGCAGCCGCTGGAACGCTACACCGCCGCCGACCACGCCACCTGGGCCACGCTGTATCGCCGCCAGAGCGAGATGCTGCCGGGCCGCGCCTGCGACGAGTTCCTGGAAGGCCTGGAGCGCCTGGGCGTGGACGCGGACCGGGTGCCGGACTTCGCCAAGCTGAACGAACAGCTGATGGCCGCCACCGGCTGGAAAATCGTGGCGGTGCCGGGCCTGATTCCGGACGACGTGTTCTTCGAACACCTGGCCAACCGCCGCTTCCCAGTCACCTGGTGGCTGCGCGAGCCGCATCAGCTGGACTATCTGCAAGAGCCGGACGTGTTCCATGATTTGTTCGGCCACGTGCCGCTGCTGATCAATCCGGTGTTCGCCGACTACCTGGAGGCTTACGGCAAGGGCGGCATGAAGGCCAAGGCGCTGGGCGCCTTGCCGATGCTGGCGCGTCTGTACTGGTACACGGTGGAGTTCGGCCTGATCAACACCCCCAAGGGCATGCGCATCTACGGCGCCGGCATCGTGTCCAGCAAGGGCGAGTCGGTGTACTGCCTGGACAGCGCCAGCCCCAACCACGTCGGTTTCGATCTGGAGCGCATCATGCGCACCCGCTACCGCATCGACACCTTCCAGAAAACCTATTTCGTCATCGACAGCTTCCAGCAGCTGTTCGACGCCACCGCGCCGGACTTCGCGCCCATCTACGCGCGGCTGGCGGCGGCGCCGACGCTGGGCGCCGGCGACGTGGCCCCGGACGACAAGGTGTTCAATGTCGGCGACCGCAGCGGCTGGGGCGATTCCGAGGATGTGTGAGGCCAGGGCGGATCGCGTCTGGATGCCGTAAAACGACCCGCCGCGGCGGGTCGTTTTATTTGTTCCGATTAAAACAAATATACGAGTGTTTACTAGATTGATAAGCATTCTCATTTTTGTTAGAGTCCGTTTACGATCTCGCGAGCAAGAGCGAGACAAGGCGAAAACGGCTGAGAAAGCGGAATGTACACACGGTACATGAGCATTTCGACGCCGTACTCACCGTGTAACGCTCCACGCAGCGCAGCAGATCGTAAACAGGTTCTTAGATTGAGACTCCGATTCTGATCGCTCACCCAACAGGGGACACACCTTGAAAACGCACCTGATGCTTGCCGCCGTCCTGGCGGGTTTCGCCGGCCACGCCATGGCGGAAGACGTAGTGGTTTACAGCGCGCGCGCCGAGCAACTGCTCAAGCCCATCATCGAGGTTTACAAGAAGGAAACCGGCGTCAACATCAAGCTGGTGTCGGACAAGGAAGGTCCGCTGATGGAGCGCCTGCGCGCCGAAGGCAGCAACAGCCCGGCCGATCTGCTGCTGACCGTGGACGCCGGCAATCTGTGGCAGGCGGCCAAGATGGGCCTGTTCAAGCCGGTGAAGTCGCCGTTGCTGGACGCCAACATCCCGTCCTATCTGCGCGACCCGGGCAATGAGTGGTACGGCCTGTCCATCCGCGCGCGCACCATTTTCTACAACACCCAGAAAGTGAAGCCGGGCCAGCTGTCCAGCTACGCCGACCTGGCCGATCCCAAGTGGAAGGGCAAGCTGTGTCTGCGCACCTCCAAGAAGGTCTACAACCAGTCGCTGGTGGCGATGATGTTGTCCGATCTGGGCCCGGTGAAGACCGAGAAAGTGGTCAAGGGCTGGGTGGATAATCTGGCCACCCGCGAATTCCCGGACGACACCAAGATGCTGGAGGCCATCGCCGCCGGCCAGTGCGAGGTGGGCATCGCCAACACCTATTACTACGGCCGGCTGATGGAAAAATCGCCGAACCTGCCGGTGGGCATTTTCTGGGCGGATCAGGCGGGCAAGGGCACCCATGTGAACATTTCCGGCGCCGGCGTGGTCAAGCACGCCAAGAACGAGAAGGGCGCGCTGAAGTTCCTGGAATGGCTGTCCAGCGCCAAGGCGCAGAATATGTTCGCCGACGTGAACATGGAATTCCCGGTCAACCCCAAGGTCAAGCCTGACGCGCGCGTGGCCGCCTGGGGCGATTTCAAGCACAGCTACATCAATGTGGCCAACGCCGGTTCGCGCCAGGCGGAGGCGGTGAAGCTGATGGACCGCGTCGGTTACAAATAAACCGCGACGGGCCGGCGACGGCCCGCATTTTTTTACAGCCTGTCGGGCACCAAAGCCCCGGCAGGCTGTCTTTGCTTGTTTCCCCGCGTTTTTGACATGGTTTCTCCGCCGATGATCCGTTCTCTGTCGCCCTGGCGCGGCCTGGCCTTTGGCGTCAGCCTGCTCACCGTCGCGCCCTTGCTGGTGATTTTGTGGTCGCTGCTGGCGCCGGACTGGGAGGTGTGGCGGCATCTGTACGATTACACGCTGCCGGAGCTGTTGCTCAACACCGCGTATCTGACGCTGGGCGTCGGCGCCGGCGTGCTGCTGCTGGGCGTGCCGCTGGCCTGGCTGACCGCGGTGCACGACTTTCCCGGCCGCCGCTTCTTCCACTGGGCGCTGATGCTGCCGCTGGCGATGCCGGCCTATGTGCTGGCGTTTTCGCAACTGGGCCTGTTCGACTTCACCGGGCCGGTGCAGACCTGGCTGCGCGAGCGTTTCGGCGATTCGTCCTGGGTGCCCAATATCCGTTCCACGCCGGGCGTGATCCTGGTGATGTCGCTGGCCTTCTATCCCTATGTCTATCTGCTGGCGCGCAACGCCTTCGCCACCATGGGCCGGCGCGCGCTGGAAGTGGGGCAGTCGCTGGGCCTGTCGCGCTGGCAGGGCTTCCGCCGCGTGGCCTTGCCGATGGCGCGGCCGTGGATCGCCGGCGGCCTGATGCTGGCGCTGATGGAGACGCTGGCGGATTTCGGCACCGTGGCCATTTTCAATTTCGACGCCTTCACCTCGGCCATCTACAAGGCCTGGTTCAGCCTGTTCTCCTTGCCGGCGGCCAAGCAGCTGGCGTCCTTGCTGGTGTTGATGGTGCTGCTGCTGCTGTGGCTGGAACAGCGCTCGCGCGGCCGCCGCGCTTATACCCAGGCCGGCAAGGCGGCGCCGCAGCCGCGCTTGCGGCTGGGCGGAGCGGCCGGCTGGCTGGCCGCCGCCGCCTGCTCGCTGGTGCTGATCCTGGCCTTCGCGCTGCCCTTCGGCCAGCTGCTGGTCTGGGCCGGCGCGCACCTGGCCGAGGACCTGGACGCGGATTTCCTCGGCCATGTGGCCAACTCGCTGCTGCTGGCCTCGCTGGCCGCCGTGCTGGTGGCCTTGACCGCCTTGCTGCTCAGCTACGCGACGCGGCGCGATCCGACGCGCTGGACCCGGCTGTGGAGCCGGCTGGCGACGCTGGGCTACGCGGTGCCGGGCACGGTGCTGGCGGTGGGGGTGTTCGTGCCGGTGGCCTGGTTCGACAATCTGTTGCTGGACTGGCTGCGGCCCTGGCTGGCGCCGGACGCCAGCGCGGTGATCAAGGGCACTTTGCTGGTGCTGATGCTGGCCTATGTGGCGCGCTTCCTGGCGGTGGGCCACTCCGCGGTGGACGCGGCCATGCACCGCATCAGCCGCAGCCAGGAGGAGGCGGCGCGCAATATGGGCTATAGCGGCCTGCGGCTGCTGGCGCGGCTGCATCTGCCGCTGCTGCGCGGCGGCTTGTTCACCGCGGCGCTGATGGTGTTCGTCGACGTGATGAAGGAAATGCCGATCACGCTGATGACCCGGCCATACGGTTGGGACACGCTGGCGGTGAGGATTTTCAATTTGACCACCGAGGGCGAATGGGAGCGCGCGGCCTTGCCGGCGGTGGCCATCGTGCTGGCCGGCCTGCTGCCGGTATGGGTGTTGTCGCGGCAGAAGGATGCGGCCTGAGATGAAGCGGATGGATATGCAAGCTTTGCTGGAGTTCGACCTGGTCAGCCAGAAGTACGGCGAGACCCGCGTGGTCGACAATATGAGTTTCGAGTTGCAGGCGGGCGAGATCGCCTGCCTGTTGGGCAGCTCCGGCTGCGGCAAGACCACGGTGTTGCGCTGCATCGCCGGTTTCGAGAGTCTGCTGGGCGGCGAGATCCGGCTCAACGGCCAGGTGATCAGCTCCATTCGCGAGCAGACGCCGGCGCACCAGCGCCGCATCGGCATGGTGTTCCAGGACTACGCGCTGTTTCCGCACCTGACCGTGGCCGGCAACGTCGGCTTCGGCCTGGACGCCCTGCCCAAGGGCCAGCGCGCGGCGCGGGTGGCCGAGATGCTGGAGGTGGTGGGGCTGGCGGAGTGGGCGCGGCGTTATCCGCACGAGTTGTCCGGCGGCCAGCAGCAGCGAGTGGCGCTGGCGCGCGCGCTGGCGCCCAAGCCCAGCCTGTTGTTGCTGGACGAGCCGTTTTCCAATCTGGACGTGGATTTGCGCGAGCGCCTGTCGCGCGAGGTGCGCGAGATCCTGAAAAGCCAGGGCGCCACCGCCATCATGGTGACCCACGATCAGCACGAGGCCTTCGCTATCGCCGACCGCGTCGGGGTGATGCAGCAGGGCCGGCTATTGCAGTGGGACACGCCGTACCGGCTTTATCACGAGCCGGCCACTCGCTATATCGCCGACTTCATCGGCCAGGGCGTGTTCCTGGCCGGCAAGGTGACCGGGCCGCGCTGCGTGGCGCTGGAGATAGGCGAATTCTGCGGCATCGTGCCCCTGCAGTTCGAGACCGGGGACGAGGTGGACGTGCTGGTGCGGCCCGACGATGTGCAGCACGACGACGCCAGCCCGACGCGGGCGCTGGTCTGCGCCAAGGTGTTCCGCGGCGCGGAGTTCCATTACACGCTGGCGCTGCCGTCCGGCCAGCGGGTGCTGGCCCAGGTGCCCAGCCATCACGACCACGCGGTGGGCGAGGCGATAGGCATCCGGCTGGAGCTGGATCATTTGATCGCCTTTCCGCGTCAGGGCTAAGAACCTGTTTACGATCTTTTGTCTGTGCTTTGAAACATGGTTTTGCGCACAGGAAGCTGCGTATCCGACGCGCCCTGGGTCCCTTCAGGCCAGCCGTCGGGTGGCAGGTCCGAGGTCTTAAGCGGCTGCCTGTTCGAGCAGCGCGACGGTAGCGCGCTGCGAGTTCAGCCGCGCCTCGGACCTGGCGGGAACCGGCGGGAAGCCGTAGGCCTGGCTTGCAGGGTGGCCTTTAGGGGTGGAGGGGATATTTGGCCAAGCAAATATCCCCTCCCTGCTCGCCGGGCAGCCCCGGCAATGAAAGTCATTATCCGCGCAGCGGATTCCATGGCTTGGAGCCATCACTCGGAAAGATGATGAACACGCTCTTAGCGTTCCAGTATCGCCTTGCGGTGGCGGCGGAACACCCATTTCTCCCACAGCTGGCGGGTGGCGTCGTCGAAGGCGCAGCCGATGTCGGCGCAGATCAGGTAATTGCCGTTTTCGCCCGGCGTCACCGTGGTGATGCGGGCGGCGAGGAAGAGCAGCAGCGCGGAATCGGGATTGGGGCACAAGGCCACCAGCACCGGTTCGCTGCCGTGGTTGGCGTGGTCCGAAATCCAGGCGATGCAATCCAGGCCCAGCCGGCACGGCGTCAGCGGCGGGCGCTCCGGATGGCGCGACAGCAGCGACACCTCCAGCGCCAGGTCCAGCTTGGCCTCCAGCCTGACCAGCATCGGGTCGGCTTCGGCCAGGGTTTCGGTGGGCGCGGCCAGCACCCGCAGCGCCAGCCGGGTTTCGCGCTCCTGGCGCGCCGGACAGATCCCGCCCGGCAGGGGCTGGACCGAGAACGGCAGTTCGGCGTCGAAGCTGGCGCTGCCCAGTTCGGGAAATAAGCTCATCGGTCGGCTCCCGCGGTGTGGCCGTTCAGTGATACAGGTTCAGGATGCGGTCCAGGCCGCCGTGGTTGACGGCGATGTCGGCCTGGGCGCGCACCACCGGCTTGGCGTGCACGGCGACGCCGACGCCGGCCTCGGCCAGCATCTGCAAATCGTTGGCGCCGTCGCCCATCGCCAGCACTTGTTCCGGCTTCAGTCCCAGCGCCTCGCGTTGCTGGATCAGCAAGCGCTTCTTGGCGGCGGCGTCGACGATGGGGCCGCGCACCCGGCCGGTCAAGGCGCCGTTTTCGATCTCCAGCTGATTGGCGTAGGCGAAGTCCAGGCCCAGCTCGGCTTTCAGCCTTTCGGTGAAGAAAGTGAAGCCGCCGGACACCAGCATGAACTTGACGCCGTGGCGCTTGCAGGCGGCCAGCAGCGCCTCGGCGCCCGGCATCAGCCTGACTCTCTCACGATAGACCTGTTCCAGCGCGCTTTCCGGCAAGCCGCGCAGCAGCGCCACCCGCTCGGCCAGCGAGGCGGCGAAATCCAGCTCGCCGCGCATCGAGCGCTCGGTGATGGCCGCCACCTGCGGCTTGAGGCCGTTCATGTCGGCGATTTCGTCTATGCACTCGATGGTGATCAGCGTGGAGTCCATGTCCGACACCAGCAGGCCGAAATCGGCGAAGCTGCGGCCGGCTTCGACATAGGCGCCGTCGTAGCCCCATTGCTCGCACAGCGCCAGCGCCGCGGTCCGTTGCGTTGGCGCCGCGCCGCGCAGCCGCGCCACGCTGGGGCTGGGATGGTCCATATGGGTGGCCTCGACGAGGTGGGCCAGTTCATGCAGATGGTGCGGGTCCAGCGCGTCGGCTTGGATCACCAGGGTGTAGGCGAGGCTCATGGCGTGGCGGGTCAATGCGTGTCGGAACCGGCATTATGCCACGCCGCGTCGGCGGCCGGCTCAGTCCCTTGCCGCGCAGCGCCGGGCCCAGCGCCGCAGCAGCGCGTCCACGGACAGCAGGCCGGGGCCGAAGGCGAGCACCACGGCGATCAGCATGCCCCAGTAGTAATGGAATTCGCGGGTGGCCTCGGTCAGGCCCGGATAGCTGATCACCGCCACCGCGTTGAGGATGAACAGGCCGGCGGCGGCGAAGCGCCCGCCCAGGCCCAGCGCCAGCAGCGCGGACAGGCCCAGTTCGCCGGCGGCGGCCAGGGCCGCGGCGACGGCGGGCGGCAGCAGCGGCACGTGGTATTCCTCGGTGAACAGCAGGAGGGTGGTGTCCCAGTCGTCTATCTTGGTCAGGCCGGACTTGAAGAACACATTGGCGATCCACAGCCGGAACAGCAGCAAGAGCAGCGGCTGCAGCAGGTCGCCGCCGCGGATCAGCCAGCGGTAGGGCGCGGTGAAGCGAGAGCAGGTCAAGGGGTTCATGGCGGGTGTCTCCTGTGTGTTGAGTATGGTTCAGCGGCGACGGATGGCAAATCGAGGGCGTACGGATCCCCGCCGGGCGCGCGCGGGCCCGAGCACGATCTGCTGCGCGTCAGCGATACGGTGTTGAAATCCGCTTCGAAATGCTCATGTACCGTATGTACATTCCGCTTTCTCAGCGGTTTTCGCCTTGTCTCGCTTTAGCTCGCGAGATCGTGAGTCGTGTTTTTGAGGTCAGGGTTTAATAAGGGCTTAAAGTTTGATGTTCTGGATCAGCCTCTGCTGGAACAGCCGCAGCAGGCCGGCCTGCAGGTCGAAGCCCGCTTCGGCGGCCAAGGCCTGTTCCACCGCGGCTTCCAGCGTCGCGCCGTCGAGGAAGGCCCGCAGCAGCGCGGCCAGGCCGGCGCCGACGATGTCGACCTCAACCCGGCCCTGGAGGCGGCGGACCAGCATCGCCTCCGGCTGCCGGTGCAGGTCCACGTTCAGCTCCACCGGCTGGCGCTGGTGGGCCAGCCAGATCGACGCCGCCGGCCAGGGGCTGAGCAGGGCGGCGACATCGGGCAGCGGCCGCAGCCTGAGTTCGCCCCAGCGCGCTTGCGGGAAGGCGGCCAGCGCCGCGCTGTCGGCGGGCGCGGCATCGGCGGCGTAGTAGGCGCGGTGGACCCGCCATTCCAGCCGCGCGACGTCGGCCAGATAGGGCAGTTCGCGCGCGTGTTCGAAGCCGGCGACGAAGTCGCCGAAGCCGGCGCCGTACAGGTGCAGATTGCCGCTTTGCGACGGATGGCCGCCGATGAAGACGCGAGCCAGGCCGGTGAAGAAGTCTTCGCCCACCAGTTGGCGGCAGACCGGATAGATGAAGGCCAGGGTGTCGATCAAGCCCACCCGGTAGTTGTTGCGGTAGACCGCGAGTCCGGCCGGGTCCAGCGCCGCCGCCGCGCGCGCCGGGTCGGCGATCTGCTCCAGCAGCTCCGCCTGCCAATCAGACCAGTTCATGCGCGGCCTCCAGAATGGCTTGGGCCTTGGCGGCCTCGCCGCGCAGGGTGGCCAGCGGCGGAATCTCCAGGTCCCATTCGATCAGCGTGGGGCGCGGGCCCAGCCGGGCGATGGCCTCGCGGTACAACTGCCAGACGCCGTCGTGCACCGGCTGGCTGTGGGTGTCCACCAGCATGCCTTCGCGTTCGCTATAGCCGGCCAGGTGGATTTCGCCTATCGCCGCCGCCGGCAGCGCGTCCAGCACCGCGTCGGTGTCCACGCCCAGATTGACGCGGTTGACGTAGAGATTATTGATGTCCAGCAGGATGCCGCAGCCGGTGCGGCGCGCCAGTTCGGCCAGGAACTCGCCCTCGTGCATCTCGTTGCCGGGAAACTCCAGATAGCTGGACAGGTTTTCCAGCAGGATGGGGCGGCCCAGCGCGTCCTGGGTCTCCGCGACGTGGCCGGCGATCACCGCCAGCGATTCGCGGGTGTAGGGGATGGGCAGCAGATCGTTGACGAAGCGGCGCTCGGAATGGTTGAAGGACAGGTGCTCCGACACCGCCGCCGGCTGCAGCGCGTCCACCAGCCGCTTGAGCGAGGCCAGATGGGCCGGGTCCGGGCGCGCGGCCGAGCCCAGGCCCAGGCCGACGCCGTGCAGGGACAGCGGCCAACAGGCGGCCACTTCCTGCAGCATGCTCCAGGGCATGCCGCCGTCGAAGAAGTTCTCGCTGTGCACTTCCACCCAGCCCAGGTCCGGGCGGCTGTCCAGCGCTTCGCGGTAATGCGGGGCGCGCAGGCCGATGCCGCAGACCGCGGGAAGCTTGGTTTCCATCGTCATTCACCTCGGGTCGCCCGGCCGGGCTGCCCGGCGGCGCGATCAGGATTGTTTGGGCGGCGGCGCGGTGCGGCCGCCCAGTTTCTCGCAAGTGCCCTTGGGCACGTAGTGCCACTCGTTGGGATCGTTGTCCACCTTGGCCTCGCCGGCGCAGTAATGGGCGCCGTCGGCGGACGCGCAGTCGTTCTTGCCGGCCGGGGTGGCGCCATAGCATTTTTCCTTGGGCTGCGGCGCGTCTTCGGCCTGGGCCGAGGCGGCCACGCCCAGCGCGATGGCGGCGCCGACGGCGGTGGCAAGCAGTTTGCGAGTGGCGTTCATATCAGTCTCCTGTGGGATGTGCGACCGCCCTCGGACGGGCGGTTTGGCGAACCCCGCTGAGACTACATGGATTTGAAATTCGTTCTTTCAGATTTCGTTCAGACTTCAGCCGGAGCGCGACGGCGACGGCCGCGCTCCGGCCGGGTCCGGCTTACTTCTTGGGCGCGGTGCTGCCGCCCATTTTCTCGCAGCTGCCCTTGGCCACGTATTTCCAGTCGCCCGGGTCCTTGTCCATCTTGGCCTGGCCGGCGCAGGAATGGGCGCCGGTGGCGGACGCGCAGTCGTTCTTGCCGGCCTGGGCGATGCCGTAGCACTTCTCTTTGTCGGCGGCGGCTGCCGGAGCGGAGGCCAGCGCGCCGAGGGCTACGACGGCGCCGAGGGCGGAGGCGATCAGGGTTTTGCTGGTGCTCATGGTGTTTCTCCTGTTTAACGGCCGGTGGCCGAATCATGATGAGGGGGATTATAAACGAGCCAGTCTGCCGGACTTCCGCATTGCGAAAGTTTGCCGGGCCGGACATCCATTGAGTCGCGGCGGTTTCCGGCTTCTTACACTGTAGCCGCGATTTTTTTGATTGCGGCGCCGGATGTGCTCGACAGTCCTTGCTGCCCATGAGTCGGCGGCAAGGCGGCCTCATTACGGCGAGATGCGATTTTTTTTGGGGAGGGAAGAAGGGGGAGCGAGGGGGCGGATAAGGATTGGGCCCCGCGGGGCCCGGCAAGTTCAGCGGATATTGGTAACTTTATGTGTCTGCACCGACAGCCGCCAGCGCGGATGCGCCATGCAGTAGGCGATGGCGGCGCGGGTGTTGGCGGCAAGGTCCGGGCCGTCCATCGGTTGCAGATAGAAAGTGTCGAAGTCCAGCTGCTCGACGGTTTCCGGCAGCTGCGTCGCCTGCGGATAGACCAGCTTCAGCTCGTCGCCGCTGCGCAGCAGCAGCTCCGCTCCGGCCTTGGGGCTGACGCAGATCCAGTCCAGCCCCGGCGGCGCGGCCACGGTGCCGTTGGTTTCCACCGCCACTTCGAAACCGAGCCGGTGCAGCGCGGCGATCAACTCGGCGTCCAGCTGCAGCAGCGGCTCGCCGCCGGTGCACACCACATAGGGCGTGCCGCCGGCGCCGGCTGGCCATTCGGCGGCGATGCGCTCGGCCAGCGCCGCCGCGCTCTTGAATTTGCCGCCGTCCGGACCGACGCCGACGAAGTCGGTGTCGCAGAACTGGCAGACCGCCTTGGCGCGGTCCTCCTCGCGGCCGGACCACAGATTGCAGCCGGCGAAGCGGCAGAACACCGCGGCGCGGCCGGCCTGGCGGCCCTCGCCCTGCAGCGTGTAGAAGATTTCCTTGACCGTGTAAGTCGTCACAGCGCGTTCTCTAAGTAAATGGCGGGGGAGGCGGGGGCGATGTTCCGGCGGCTCACAACAGCGGCCAGCGCATATCGTCGCGGAACATCAGCGACACGCCGCGCTGTTCCTGCTCCATCAGATCGATGCGCGCCAGTTCCGGCACCAGCGGGGACAGGTGGGCGTGCACCCATTCCGCCACCGAGGCGCTGTCGCCGCCGCGCACGCCGCTGAGCTGGTCCAGCGGATTGTGGTCCAGCTGGCGGTAGATGGGCTTGAAGCGGTCCTTGACGTCGCCGAAGTCCAGCAGCCAGCCCATGGCCTGATCCAGTTCGCCGCTGAGCATCAGCCGCACCAGATAGCTGTGGCCGGTGTAGCCGCCCTGATCGTCGAAGGGCCGGGCGCTTTCGAAGCGCTGCTCCTTCCAGATGCGGAAGCGCCGGCCGTCGAACTGGCTGCCGGCGCTATGGGTTTCGCGCACTTCCACCCAGGCCAGGCCCGGCAGCGCGTCGGCCAGCTTCTGGTGCAGCCACTGCGCCAGCACTTCGCTGGTGGGGTTGTCCAGGCCGGCGATGTCGTTGAGGTAGCGGTGGTTGAGCGCGAGGAACAGCGGCCGCCAGGCGGCTTCCAGCTCAGGGTGGCCGCTGAGTCTGGCGTCGGCGGCCAGGCGCACGCCGAAACCGTGGCCGTGCAGACGGCCGCATTTGTGGCCAGCCGGCACATGGGGCAGTTGATGGGCGGCTTCGAACTGCACCTGTATCCAGTTGAGGGCGAGCTCGCCATCCAGGGTCACGCCGCGCTGCGGCGAGCTTTGCAGGCTCAGCGCCGCCGGGCAGGGCAGGGCGGCGGCGAGGTGGGCGGCCAGCGCCAGGTCGTCGCATTGGGCCAGTTGCCGGCTCAGGTCGGCGTAGTCCAGCGGCGCGACGGCGGCGTCCAGCGCCGTTTGCAGCCGCTCGTGGCCGGGATATTGGGCGTCGGCGCGGGCGATGACGCGGAAGCTGTGGCCGTGGGGGCGGGCGGTGAGATCGGACGCGCCGCTCACCTGCCGGGCGGCTTCGAAGCGGGCGCCGGCGATCAGGTTGGAGCTGTGCATCTCAGTCCTCCCGGCGGGTTTGGCAGCGGACGATCAGCGGGTCGGGCACGCCGGCTTCGGCGAAACCCTTGGCGCGCAACTCGCAGGACGCGCAATGGCCGCAAGGCGGCACCTGTCCGTTATAACAGGTGTGGCTCCAGGATAATGCGTCCATGGCGCCAACTTGTTGTGCCAAAGCCACGGTTTCCGCCTTAGACAAATACATCAGCGGCGCGTGCAGCTCCACCCGGCTGTCCATGCCCAGCCGCAGCGCCACTTCCAGCGCCTTGAGGGTGTTTTCGCGGCAGTCGGGGTAGCCGGAATAGTCGGTCTGGGCGACGCCGGCGACCAGGTGGCGCGCGCCGCGGGTGTAGGCCAGCGCGGCGGCGAAGGTCAGGAAGATCAGGTTGCGGCCCGGCACGAAGGTGTTGGGCAGCGCGTCGTCGTCGCGGGCGCCGTCTTCCGGCGCGATGTCGGCGTCGGTCAGCGCGTTGCCGCCGATGGCGGCGAAGGTGTCGATGGGCAGCACCGTCTGGCGCACGCCCGCCAGTTGGGCGATCTTGCGCGCGCAGTCCAGCTCCACGCGGTGGCGCTGGCCGTAGTCGAAGGTCACCGCCTCGACATTGCCGCGGCCGAAGGTTTGCAAGGCCCAATACAGGCAGGTGGTGGAGTCCTGGCCGCCGGAAAGGACGACCAGAGCCTTTTCAGGAGTCTGATTCATTGTGTTCGCCATTCGATAAACAGTCGAAGGTTGTGGATGCGGAGCCGGGCGCGGCGCGGGCCTGCCGGCATGTCGCCTGCCTGGATCGGTCTCACCAAGCAGGGCAACCCGACACTTTAACCTAGAACAGGCTGTTTGATGAAGCGTGCCAAAAAACAGACAGCCGCCGATTTCGTGTCGGCAAGGGCGCTTTTCTTGATTGAAATCATGTCTTCGTCATGTAATTAATGACTTTCGCATTCGAAATATGTTTGCGATCCATTTTAATAAACACGTGATGACAAAGGGGTTGGAAGGGCTGGGACAGCCTTGCCGGGCCACAAGCGCGGCGGGACTGGCCGGTGTTTCCACCAGGAGAAGATCAATGAAAAAATTGTTGCCGATTCCGTTGTTGGTGATGGCTTTGGGGGGCGGTTTCGCCCAGGCGCATGATCTGCAAGTGAGCGTGGCCAAGCAGCAGGCCGCGGTGGCGGCGGATCAGGACGTCGAGGTGGTGCTGAATTACCGCAATACCGGCAAGGAGACGCTGCACATCTACAAGTGGTATGTGCCGGGTCAGGATTTGCAGGAACAGATTTTCGAGGTCAGCCGCGACGGCAAGCCGGTCAGCTATCTGGGGCCGCGCTACAAGCGCGCGGTGCCCACCATCAAGGACACCGTGGCGCTGGCGCCGGGGGCTTCGCTGAGCGTCAAGGTCAAGGTGTCCGACTACTACGATATGTCGAAGAGCGGCCGTTTCGACGTGCGCTTCCAGGCGGCCAGCTCCCGCGTGCTGAACCGCGCCGCGCCGCAGCTGAACGCCAAGATCGCCTCCGGCGCGGACGCCGCCGTCGCCGCCGACGAGGTGCTGAGCTCCAACACCGCCAGCGTGTCGGTGGCCGGCCGCAGCAGCAAGCTGTTGAAGCAGTCTTTGGACGCGCAGCGCGAATGGTCCATCCTCAGCCGCAAGGCCGCCGCTTCCAGCGTCACTTACGCGGCCAATTGCTCGGTGACCCAGCAAAGCCAGACCAACGGCGGCGTCAGCGCGGCCATCAATATGACCAACGATTCGGTCAGCTATCTGTCCGGCTCGCCGTCCGGCACTCCGCGCTACACCACTTGGTTCGGCAAGTACGCGCTGGCCAACTGGAACACCGCCAAATCCCACTACGTCAGCATCAAGGACGCGCTGGACACCAAGCCGATCAGCATCGATTGCGGTTGCACCCAGGCCGGCACCTACGCCTACGTCTACCCGGCGCAGCCGTACAAGATCTATCTGTGCGGCGCTTTCTGGAACGCGCCGACCAGCGGCACCGACTCCAAGGGCGGCACCCTGGTGCATGAGCTGTCCCACTTCACCGTGGTGGCGGGCACCGACGACCACGTTTATGGTCAGGCCGGCGCCAAGAACCTGGCGAAAACCAATCCCGCCCAGGCTTTGAACAACGCCGACAACCACGAATACTTCGCCGAGAACACCCCGGCGCAGCAGTGAGCGCTTCCCCTAGCCATGAGAAACGGCCGCCGGAGGGCGGCCGTTTTCTCTTCGGTGGAAGCCGGGTTTAGCGGCGTTTCCATCCATTCCGCCGACGCGCGGCAGATATCGAACGGGTTCTCAGGCCGGCACCAGCGCCAGCGTGCCCAGCACCACAATCACCAGGCCGACGATCACCGGCACCGAGGTGCGCTTGACGATCTCGAACGGCGACACCTGGCCCATGCCGGCGCAGGCCACCACCACGCCGGACACCGGCGACACGGTGCGGCCCAGGTTGGACGCCTGCAGCATGGGGATGGCGAGGAAGGCCGGGTTGATGCCGGCTTCGGCCGCCAGCTTGGGGATCAGCTCCACGAAGGCGTAGAAGGGCGCGTTGCCGGAACCGGTGGTCAGCGCCGCCAGCGTGGTGATCGCCACCAGCACCAGCATCAGCACCATGGCGCCGGAGCCGAAGGACTGCGCCAGGCCGATCAGCTGGTTGATGAAGCCCAGCGCGGACAGGCCGTGGGCGAACACGCCGGCGGCCACGATCAGCATCACCACGCTGCTGAAGGCGTCGCCCATGCCCTTGTAGGCCACTTCCAGGCCGGCGAACACCGGCGCGGCGCGGCGATGGCGCAGGAATTCCACCACCGCGGCCAGCGCGATGCACAGGATCAGCACGGTGACGATGTGCAGTTCCGGCGCCAGCTTGCCGTTGAACACCAGCACGCCGGCGATCGGGGTGAAGGGCAGCAGGCAGTACAAGGCCGGCGCGTCGGTGACGATCTCGTGCACGTCCTGGCGCGTCAGCGGCAGGTTTTCCTTGCGGTCCAGGTAGCGCTGCCAGAAGAAGTGGGCGCAGCCGATGCCGGCGATGGCCAGCAGCGAGATGGGCAGCGTGGTCTTGAAGGCGAAGTCGATCAGCGGCATGCCCGAGGCCTGGGCGGCGATCACCACGTCGCCGGAGGTGGGCGACAGGATCAGCGCCGCCGGCGACGCGCAGATGGCCGCCGCCGCGCCGCGGCTGATGCCCATATTCACCATCAGCGGGAACAGCGTGGCCATCAGCAGCACGCCCAGGCCGGTGGCGGAGGACACCGCCAGCGACAGCAGACAGGCGACGAAATAAGCCGCCACCATCAGCACATACGGCGATTTGATGCGGCTGAGCGGCTTGGAGGCCAGTTTGACCACCATGT
Source organism: Chromobacterium alkanivorans (assembly GCF_016937655.1). Classification (GTDB taxonomy): domain Bacteria; phylum Pseudomonadota; class Gammaproteobacteria; order Burkholderiales; family Chromobacteriaceae; genus Chromobacterium; species Chromobacterium alkanivorans. The sequence continues at coordinate 103,347 of NZ_JAFHKL010000014.1, forward strand.
CGTTGGCGCCGATGTGGGTCATGTAGCCGGCGAAGCCGCACAGCGCCATCACCATCAGGCCCAGGTCCGCGGCGCGGCTGCTGAGCAGCGATTTGACGAACTCGGCGATGTCGGTGGCCGCGTGGCCGGTGGCGGCCACGTTCTTGGGCAGCACCGGCAAGCCTTGCAAGGCGGTGGCGATCAGCAGGGCCAGCCCGCCCAGCATCAGCACGCCGGTGGCGGAGTAGCCTTTGAAGATAGCCCGGCCCACCAGCAGCGTGATTATCGTGCCTATCAGTAATTCCATATCCAGCTCAATGTAAATAATGAAATTATAATTTACTAAAAAATACGAATGAGCATATTTTTAGATGAATCAAAATTGATATGGGGCAAGAACGCGGCGCGCGGCCGCGTTTGGAAAGCGGGGGAAGGGCGCAGCGGGGAAGCCGCGCCGTCTCGCGGGCAAGAGCGCGAGCGTTTGGCTAGGCCGGCGGCTGGCCGAAGTTGATCAGCGCCACCGTCACCTGTTCCTTGGCCGAGACCAGCTCGTGGTAGGCGAGGTGCAGCATGTTCAGGCTTTCCAGCACCTGGTGGGTTTCATTGAAGCCGCAGTCCAGGCTTTGCCGCGCGACGGCCAGGAAGATGAACAGCTGCTGCATCGGCGATTGCTTGGGGTGTTGCTGGCGGTAGAGGGCGAACAGCTGGTAGAAGTCGCGCACGATCCGTTCCGCCGCGTAGCCGGGATTGTGTTCCAGGCCCAGGCCGGTCAGCGGGTCCTTGCCCATCAGCGGCAGGTCCAGCGCGCAGCTGAGCGGGTCCATCACCGCGTGGTGGAACAGGTCCAGGAATTGCTTGTCGGCGGAAAAGCGGCTGTCGGCGGCGGGTTGGACGGCGGCGGCGGCGGGCTCGCGCTGGCGGTCTTGTTTGCCGCCGCGCTCCTGATGCGAGAGCTGGTGTCCGGCGGCGCGGCCGGCCTGGGTCAGGGTAACGGGCAGGATGGGCATGACGGTCTCCTTGCGAGCGTGCCGCCGGTCTGGCTGGCGGCGTTCGGCCGGAAACGCGGTCTGTATCGGTTTCGCTTCCCCGGCCATGCCCTATTTTCGGCACGGCCGGCGGAAACTTTATTTTTAATTTATCGTTTTATGAAGTTTAAACAAAATTTGATGCAAGGGCCGATAGCCGTCAACTGGCGGCGGCGGCGTCGCTCTGCTGCTGGGGCTTCATGCTGGCGACGAAATCGTCGAAGCCCTTGTTGACCAGATCTCGGGTCTTCTTGATTTCGTCGGCGATATTGCCGTTGAACACCTTGAGGCCGTTGAGGATGTCCACGGCCTCGGCATAGCCTTTTTCGAAGCCGCCGCGCACGATGTCGACGAAATTCTTGGCCTGATCTTCCTGGCTCAGCTCCGGGTGCTGCTTGGCGTAGGTGCTGAAGAAGCTGAGCGCGCCGGACAGGATGCGCTGGGAGGTGCCTTCCGGCGAATTGTCCTCGCTCAACTTCTGCTGCAGGATATTGGGCGTTTGCTGCGCGCCCTGGGCGCCTTGCGCGTCGTCGGCGGCGCCGCCGCCGCTGGCGTTCAGCTGGTCGGACAGGATCTGATTGATGCTGTCGATCGCGGTGCGGTAGAGCAGGGACAGCGATTTGCCGTCGGTGTTGGTGGAGACGTCCAGATTGGCCACCAGCTGCGCGTTCAATTGATTGCGCGCGGTGACGGTGCTGCTGCCGGTTTGCGCGGCGGCGCCGCTCTGGCCGCTTTGTTTCAGCGGAAGGTCGGCGCCGACCTGGCTATTCACGGGATTGACGGACATGTTGCGCTCCTAAGCGATAAAGGGCGTGTAGGCACGGAAGCCATGCATGCTTGTGGTTGGTCGCGCCTATGGGCGCAACAATGCGGAGGGATGCCAGTCCCTCAGTATGGCCATATTTTCGGCGCGCTCGGCGGAAACTTGAGGCTTGATTCCGCGCTGGCGCGAAATGAGCGAGGAGATGGGGGTGGCGGTGACGACAAAGCATTATCAGGGGGGATGCCTGTGCGGCTGGATCCGGTTTCGGGCGGCCGCGCCGGCGGACAATCCGCATGCCTGTTCTTGCAAGAACTGCCAGCGGCACACCGGGGCGCTGAGCGCGGTCTGGCTGGAGTTCCCGCGCGATCGCGTCGAGTGGACCGGGCCGGGGGGCGCGCCCGCCGTGTATCGTTCGTCGGCGTATTCCAGCCGGGCCTTCTGCGCGCGTTGCGGCAGCTCCGTCGGCGCGGTTGACGACGCGCCGACGATAGCCTTGCTGTTGGGCGGGCTGGACGATTGCCACCCGCCCGAGCTGGCGCCAGCCGCCCATGCTTTCGCGGACGGCAAGCCGGCGTGGTGGCGGGAGCAAGTGGATGAGGCCGGCTCCGGGCAAGACTAGCCCGCGCCGGCCCGACGGCGGGCTTAGCGGTGCTGCTTCTGAGTGCGCAGGAAGTTCACCGCCAGGTCCGGGAAGTCGCTGAAGGCGCCGTCCACCTGGGCGCGGTTGTACACCGCGTCCAGCAGCTGGTCCATATTCTTGGCGTAGGCCGGCAGCGCGTCCTTGCGCAAGGTGTAGGGGTGGATCACCAGGCCGTTGGCGTGCGCGGCGCGGCTCATGCCGGTGAGCTTGATCTTGCCCGGCGTCGAGGTCTTGTCTATCAGCATCGGGTACTGCGGGCCGATGCCGTCGGCGTACTTGGCGATCTCCTTCATGCCTTCCGGACGGAACATCCAGTCATAGCTGTAGTTCACCCATTGGCCGGCGGCGTTCTGCTCGAAGGTTTCCTGCCAGTCGGTGTAGGCGATCAGCTGCACCAGCTTGAGGTCCATGCCGGCCTTGGGCATCAGCTCGGTCTTGATGCGCTTCAGTTCGTTGAAGTCGAAGCACTGCAGATAGACCTTGTCGTTCTTGCCGGTGTAGCCGTAGCGCTTGAGCACTTCCAGCGCCTTCACCGTGATGTCCTTGCCTTCCTGGCGGTGGAACCACGGCGCCTTGATTTCCGGGTAGATGCCGATGTCGCGGCCGGTGGAGTGGTTCAGGCCCTGGATGAATTCGATTTCCTCTTCAAAGGTGTGGATGCGGAAATCGGATTTGCCCATCGGGAAGCGGCCGGGGTAGCTCTGACGCTTGACGCCCTTGTCGATGTCGAAGCCTTCGGTGAAGCGCAGCGATTTGATCTCGGCCAGGGTGAAGTCGATCGCGTAATAGCGGCCGTCCTTGCGCGCGCGCTCGGGAAAGCGTTCGGCCACGTCGGTGACGCGGTCCAGGTAATGGTCGTGCAGCACGATCAGCCTGTCGTCCTTGCTCATTACCAGGTCCTGCTCCAGGTAGTCCGCGCCCTGGGCGTAGGCCAGCGCCTTGGACGGCAGCGTGTGTTCCGGCAGATAGCCGCTGGCGCCGCGGTGGGCGATGACGATCTTGTCGGCGGCCTGGGCGGACGCGGCCAGGCCGATGGCCAGCGCGACGGCGGCGAGCAGGGGTTTGCAAGCGAATGACATGGGTTCTCCTTTTATATGAGTTCGCAACGGGCGTTGGCGCGACGCCATGATCGGATGCGCGGATGTCGGCGTGATGAAAGCCGGTCAGTTCATCGGCATCGCCATGGTTTTGTTTTGGCTGAAAGGAGTAGGACGATAGGGTATCGCCGCGCCGGCGGCAAGCCCCCCGGCGCGGTAGTTTTGAAGGTGCTCACACCTTTGCGGCGACCGCGAGGCAAGCCGTTTTCACGTCTTTCTTCCTTGCTCCCGCCGGCGCGCGGCAGAGCGTGAACAGGTATTAGAATGTGTTTACGATCTCGTGAGCTAAGGCGAGACAAGGCGAAAATGAGCGAAAAAGCGGAATGTACACGTGGTACATGAGCATTTTGAGCTTGTTTTTAACGCCGTATCGCCGACGCGCAGCAGATCGTAAACAGGTTCTACAACTCCACCGCCTGCCGGGTCCGCAAGGCCTCGGTAATGGCCAGGCCGATGCGGGTGGCTTCGCGGGCGTCGGCCAGGCTCAAGGCCAGCGGCTGGTCCAGGCGCGCGGCGTCGACGAAGTGCTGCAGCTCCAGCGCGAAGGCTTCGGCGAAGCGCTGGTAGAAGTCCGTCACGCACTCATTGCGCACGCCGTGGCGGTCGCTGATCTCCACCCGGTTGGCGCGCGGATTGACGCCCACGCTCAGCCGGCCCTGGGTGGCGAAGATCTCGGTCAGCGTCTCATGGCCGTGCGCCTGGGTGCGCGAGGCGTAGAAGCAGGCCAGCTTGCCGCCTTCGAACTCGCACATCGCCACGCCGTTGTCCACGTCGCCGTATTGCGCCAGCGCGCCGTGCACCGCGTTGACGCCGCTGGCCCATACCCGCAGCGGGCGCGGCGAGCCCAGCAGCCAGCGCGCCAGGTCGATGTCGTGGATGCTGCAATCCATGAAGATGCCGCCGCTGCCGGGCGCGAACTGCACGAAGAAGCCGCTGTCGTCGTTGAGGTCGCAGGTTTGCGAACGCAGCAGATAGGGTTGGCCCACCAGGCCCTGCGCCAGCTTGGCGGCGGCGTCCTGGTAGCTGGGGTCGAAACGGCGGACGAAACCCACCATGGCCTTGAGCTCCGGGCGGCGGGCGGCGGCGCGCTCCACCCGCAGGCAATCGTCCAGGTTCAGCGCCAGCGGTTTTTCGCAGAACACGTGTTTGCCGGCGTCCAGGCAGGCGATGATCTGATCGGCGTGCAGCGCGGTGGGCGTGGCCAGCAGCACCGCGTCCAGTCCCGGTTCGGCCAGCAGACTCTCCAGCGCGGCGTGGCCGGCGGCGTCGGGCAGCTCCCGCCGCGCCCAGTCCCGCTCTTCCTGTAGCGGCGAGCAGGCGGCGATCACGCGCGCGCCGGCGATGCGGTCGCGCAGATTGAGCGCGTGGCGGCGGCCCAGCCGGCCCAGGCCGACGACGCCGAGGTTCAATGTAGACATATAAAGCCTCCTGGCTCTGCTTGATCTAAGAATCTGTTCAAAGTCTGCTGCGCTTCGGCGATACGGCGTTGAAAACGGCTTCGGAATGCTCATTTACCACTTGTAAATTCCGCTTCCTCTGCCGTTTTCGCCTTGTCTCGCCCTTGCTCGCGAGACTTTGAGCAGGTTCTAACAGCCTGTTCAAAATATCCAGGCCCGAGGCGCGGCTGAACTCTCTACGTGCGAATCTTTGATTCGCTCAGTGATGGCGCGCTAACGTCGCGCTGCTCGAACAAGCAGCCGCTTAAGACCTCGGGCCTGCCACCCGACGGCAGTCTTGAAGGGACCCGGGGCGCATCGAATACGCGGCTTCCTTTGTATTAACGATGCTGCAACCCGCTGATAACAAGCCCGTTACAGGCTCTACCCCAATTCGACGACCTGACCCAGCCGCCAGGAGCGGGTGGCGGCGTCGGCCAGCTCCAGCGCGCGCACGCCGTCCTCCACCGTGGTGAGCGGCGCGGCGCCGTCGCGGATGACTTCCAGGAAGTGCGCCATCTCGGCGGCGTAGGCCTGGCGGTAGCGTTCCAGGAAGAAGGGCTCCGGCAGGTCGGCGGCCACCGCGCGCTCGCCGTAGGCGGTGACCTCGGTGGGGCGGTGGTTGCCGGCCTGCAGCATGCCGCGGCTGCCCAGCACTTCGAAGCGCTGGTCGTAGCCGTAGGCGGCGCGGCGGCTGGTGTTGATCTGGCACAGCCGGCCCTGGCGGGTGCGCAGCGTCACCGCCGTGCTGTCGGCGTCGCCGGCGGCGGCGATGGCCGGGTCGCTGAGCGCGCTGGCGCTGGCGTGCACGCTGAGGACTTCGTCGTCCAGAATCCAGCGGCAGATGTCGAAGTCGTGGATCAGCATGTCCTTGAAGATGCCGCCGGAGCGGCGGATATAGTCCAGCGGCGGCGCGCCGGGGTCGCGACTGGTGACGATCAGCATTTCCGGCGCGCCGATCTCGCCGGTGGCCAGCCTGGCCTTGAGCGCGGCGAAAGTGGGGTCGTAGCGGCGCTGGAAGCCGATCAGGCAAGGCACGCCGGCCGCGGCCACCGCTTGCGCGCACTGGCGCGCGCGTTCCAGCTCCAGGTCCACCGGCTTTTCGCAGAAGATGGCCTTGCCGCGCGCGGCGGCGGCCAGGATCAGTTCGGCGTGGGTGTCGGTGCTGGCGGCGATGACAACGGCGCGCACCGCCGGATCGTCCAGCGCCTGTTCCGCGGAGCAGGCTTCGGCGCCGTGGGCGGCGGCCAGCTCCCGCGCCGCCGGCGCGTGGCTGTCCACCACGTATTTGAGCCGCATGCCCGACAGGCGGGCAAGGTTGGCGGCGTGGATCTTGCCGATGCGGCCGGCCCCGAACAGCGCTGTGTCAATCATCGTATCCTCCAGTCTCCTTGGTTTCTTCTATGTTCAGCTCCAGCCGGCAGGCCAGCGCGATGAACAGCGCCTGGCACAGACAGATGGTGCTGGTCAGCGAACGGAAGGCGAAGGCGGAGCCTTCCCTGACCGTCAATACCGCGTCGGCCCCGCGCGCCAGCGGGCTGAGCTGGCTGTCGGTGATCACCAGTTGCTTGGCCTTGTGCTGCGCCGCCACCCGCGCGCAATAACGGCTTTCCTTGCCGTAGGGCTGGAAGCTGATGGCGATCAGCACGTCTTGTTCTCCAATGCTGCGGATCTGCTGCGGAAACATGCCGCCCAGGCCGGACAGCAGATGCACTTTCTTGGCGGTGTGCTGCAAGGCGTAGGCGATGTAGGAGGCGATGGGAAACATGCGCCGCACCCCGGCCACGTAGATGTTGTCGGCGTTCAACAGCAGCTCCACCGCCGCTTCCAGCTGCGCCTCGTCCAGCGTGGCGTCCAGCTCTTGCAGGCCTTGCTGGCAGGCGGCGATGAAGTCGCGGGTCATGCCGGCGGCGGAGCGTTGCTCGTCGCGGTTGGCGATCAGGCTCTGGATGCGCTGCCGGTAATTGGGCTGCGGCGCGCCCTGTGGCGTAAATGCGTCACGGAACACGGCCTGCATTTCGGAAAAGCCGGCAAAGCCGAAGCGCTGGGCGAAGCGGACGATGGCCGAGGGCTGTACCTCGCAGGCCTGGGCGATGTCGGTAATGCGTTGCAGCATCAGCGTGCCCCGGTGCCGCTCCACATAGCCGGCAATCACTTTCAGCTGCTTGCTCAGCGTGTCGTACTCGGCGGCGATGCGCTGCATCAATTCTTCGGCGGGAGCGGTGTTGGCCATGGGCGGGCTTTCCTAAGGTTTTGGCCAGTATACGTTTTGTGTTGATGTTCGAAAATATTTTTCTATTGAAAATCAATTTTGGAAAATTATTTGCAGAGTAGAGCGAAAGCTCTTAAGGTGATTTCACGCCCGGCGCCGATGCGGCCGCGGTCGACACCATAGCGGGCTCCACGATGGGCCGGCGGAGAATAAGGAGGAGAGAGATGCAGCAGCGATCCTGGAAGTGCAAGTGGAAGCGGGCATTGCCCGCGGCGGCGCTGGCGCTCTGCGCGCTGGCCCAGCCGGCCTTGGCGACCGATGCCCGTTTCGTGCTGGTCAGCCACGCGCCGGATTCCGACGCCTGGTGGAACACCATCAAGAACGCCATCAAGCAGGCTGGCGAGGATTTCAACGTGCAGGTGGATTACCGCAATCCGCCCAACGGCGATCTGGCCGACATGGCGCGGCTGATCGAGCAGGCGGCGGCGCGGCGCTACGACGGCGTGATCGCCAGCATCGCCGACTACGACGTGCTGAAGCGGCCGCTGGGCCAGGTGGTGGCCAAGAAGATCCCGCTGATCACCATCAACTCCGGCACCGTCAAGCAAAGCGAGAGCCTGGGCGCGGCCTTGCACGTCGGCCAGCCGGAGTACGACGCCGGCTTCGATTCCGGCAAGCAGGCCAAGGCCGCCGGCATCAAGACCTTCCTCTGCGTCAACCACTACGCCACCAATCCGGCCTCCTTCGAGCGCTGCAAGGGTTTCGCCGACGCCATCGGCGCCGATGTGCGCAAGTCCACGCTGGACGCCGGCGACGACCCCACCGGCATCGAAAGCAAGGTCAGCGCCTATCTGCGCAACAACCCCGGCACCCAGGCGCTGCTGACGCTGGGGCCGACTTCGGCCAGCCCGACGATCAAGGCGGTGAAGAAGATGGGCCTGGCCGGCAAGCTCTACTTCGCCACCTTCGATCTGTCCGAGGACATTTCCAAGGCGATCAAGGACGGCACCGTCAAGTTCGCCATCGACCAGCAGCCCTATCTGCAGGGCTATATCCCGGTGGCGGCGCTGGCCATCATGAAGCGCGACAAGACCACGGACCCGGTCAAGGTGGAGGCCGCGCTCAAGGCCAATCCCAAATTCCAGGCCAGGCTGAAGGAGTACGGGCTGGCGCCCCTCTACAAGGGCCGCCACATCAACTCCGGCCCCGGCTTCGTCACCAAGGACAATATCGCCAAGGTGGAGAAATACGCCGGGCAGTACCGCTAGCCGCCGTTTTCCGATGGATCTGACGCCCGGCGCGGAATTATCGGCCGCCCGGGGCGAGGAGCAGAGCAATGAGCATGAGCAAGGCCAGTCCGGGCAAGGCCGCGGGCATCCGCATGGCGCCGCCCGGCGACGATGAAAGAGTACGGCGGCTGTCGCTGTTCGACCGGCTAATGGGACGGCCGGAATTCGCCGCCGTCGCCGGCGCGGTTTTGGTGTTCGCGGTGTTCGGCGTCGGCGCCGGCGGTTCCGGCATGTTCGCGGTGGACGGCATCGTCAACTGGTCGCAGGTGGCGGCCTATCTCGGCATCATCGCCATCGGCGCCTGCCTGCTGATGATAGCCGGCGAGTTCGATCTGAGCCTGGGCTCGATGATAGGCTTCGCCGGCATGATGGTGGCGATCCCGCCGCTGTATTTCGGTTGGCCGTTCTGGCTGGCCATCCTGTTCGCCTTCGCCGGCTCGCTGGCGGTGGGCTGGCTCAACGGCTACCTGGTGCTCAAGACCCGGCTGCCGTCCTTCATCGTCACCCTGGCCTTTCTGTTCATCCTGCGCGGCCTGACGCTGGCTTTGTCCATCCTGTTCGCCAACCGCACCATCGTCAGCGGCGTCGGCGACCTGGCGGCGGCGGACCCGCTGGCGCAATGGCTGTTCGTCGGCCACGTCGGCGGCGGCCTGTTCCACTGGCTGGCCGGCATCGGCGCCATCGCCTCCCTGCCGGACGGCGGCGCGGCGGCGGCCGGCGTGCCCAAGGTGCTGCTGTGGTGGCTGGCGCTGGCGGGGATCGCGGCCTTCGTGCTGGCGCGCACCCGGATCGGCAACTGGATCTTCGCCGCCGGCGGCGACGCCAACGCCGCCAAGAACGTGGGGGTGCCGGTCAAGCAGGTGAAGATAGGCCTGTTCATGTTCACCGCCTTCTGCGCCTGCCTGTTCGCGGTGCTGCAAGTGTGCGACGTGGGCTCCGCCGCCGCCGACCGCGGCCTGCAAAAGGAGTTCGAGGCCATCATCGCCGCGGTGATAGGCGGCTGTCTGCTCACCGGCGGCTACGGCTCGGTGGTGGGCGCCTGCGTCGGCGCGCTGATCTTCGGCGTGGTGCAGATCGGCATCACCTACACCAATATCAACTCCGACTGGTTCCGCGTCTTCCTCGGCCTGATGCTGCTGATGGCGGTGTTGTTCAATCACTATGTCAGACGCCGCGTCACGGAGGCCAAATGATGGTCACGACCGGCAAAATCCCTGCGGCCGCGTTGCGCCTCCTTGCCGTACTCAATGCATTGTCCGCGTCGGCGCGTTTTGCCGCGGCCGCTGCGCCGAACAAGCCCGGCCGCGGGCCGCAAGGAGTCGAATATGAAATCGCGTGACGACTACATCCTGGAGCTGGACCAGGTCAGCAAGACCTTCGGCTCGGTGATCGCCTTGCAGAAGGTGGACCTGCAATTGCGCCGCGGCGAGGTGCATTGCCTGCTGGGCGACAACGGCGCCGGCAAATCGACGCTGATCAAGACCCTGGCCGGCGTGCACCGGCCCAGCGGCGGCGAATACCGGGTGGACGGACAGCTGGTGCGTTTCGACTCGCCGCGCCAGGCGCTGGATCTGGGCATCGCCACCGTCTACCAGGACCTGGCCCTGGTGCCGTTGATGTCGGTGGCGCGCAATTTCTTCCTGGGCCGCGAGCCGATGAAGAAATGGTTGGGCCTGCTGCCGGTGCTGGACCTGGAGCTGGCCGGCGAGGTGGCGCGCGACAAGCTGGCGGAAATGGGCATCCACATCCGCGATCCGCATCAGGCGATAGGCACGCTGTCCGGCGGCGAGAAGCAGTGTCTGGCCATCGCCCGCGCCATTTACTTCGGCGCGCGGGTGCTGATCCTGGACGAACCCACCGCCGCGCTGGGCGTCAAGCAGAGCGTCAATGTGCTCAAGCTGATTTCCAAGGCGCGCGACAAGGGCATCTCGGTGATCTTCATCACCCACAACGTCAACCACGCCTATCCGATAGGCGACCGCTTCACCTTGCTCAATCGCGGCCGTTCGCTCGGCACCTACGCCAAGGACGCGGTCAGCAAGGAGGAGGTGCTGGACATGATGGCCGGCGGCGCGGAAATGCAGAAACTGATGGCCGAGCTGGACGGCGTCCATATCTGAAAGGTAGATCTAGCATGCAAAACACCACCCGTTTCGCCAGCGGCCGCGACCGCGACCTGGTCTGCCTGGGCCGGCTGGCGGTGGATCTGTACGCGCAGCAACTGGGCGCGCCGCTGGAAGACGCGGCCAGCTTCGCCAAATATCTGGGCGGCTCCTCCGCCAATATCGCCTTCGGTGCGGCCCGGCTGGGCTTGAAGTCGGCGATGCTGTCCCGCGTCGGCGACGAGCAGATGGGCCGTTTCCTGCTCAACACCCTGCGCGCCGAAGGCTGCGACGTCAGCCAGGTGAAGGTGGACCCGGAGCGGCTGACGGGTCTGACCCTGCTGGGCATCAAGGACCGCGACAGCTTTCCCTTGCTGTTCTACCGCGAAAACTGCGCCGACATGGCGCTCAGCGCCGACGACATAGACGAGGACTTCATCGCCGGCAGCCAGGCCTTGCTGATCACCGGCACTCATCTGTCCCGGCCCGGGGTGGAAGCGGCCAGCCGCCGCGCGCTGCAATACGCGCGCCGCCACGACGCGCGCACGGTGCTGGACATCGATTACCGGCCCGTGCTGTGGGGCCTGGCCGGCCGCGGCGACGGCGAAACCCGCTATATAGCCAGCGCCGAGGTCAGCGCCCATTTGCAGAGCCTGCTCTCCGAGTTCGACCTCATCGTCGGCACCGAGGAAGAATTCCTGATCGCCGGCGGCGAGGCCGAACTGATGCCGGCCTTGGCCCGAGTGCGCGCGCTGAGCCGGGCGGTGCTGGTGGTCAAGCTGGGCCCCCTGGGCTGCGCGGTGATTCCCGGCACGGTGCCGACGCGGATCGAGGACGCCTTCAGCGTGACCGGCGCGGAGGTGGAGGTGATGAATGTGCTGGGCGCCGGCGACGCCTTCCTGGCCGGCTTCCTGTCCGCCTGGCTGCGCGGCGGCGACTACGCCGAATGCTGCCGCCGCGCCAACGCCTGCGGCGCGCTGGTGGTGTCGCGCCACGGCTGCGCGCCGGCGATGCCGACCCCGGCCGAGCTGGAACGTTTTCTGGCCGCGCCGACGCGGCGGCCGGGCGAGGACGCGGCGCTGAGCCGGCTGCACCGGGTCAGCGCGGCGCGGCCGCGTTGGGACGAGTTGTGCGTGTTCGCCTTTGACCACCGCAGCCAGTTCTTCGAGCTGGCGCGCGCGGCGGGCGCGGACGAAGCGCGGCTGCCGCGTTTGAAACAGCTGCTGGTGCAAGCGGTGGCCGGCGTCGAGCAGCGGCTGGGCCTGCGTGGGCGGGTGGGGGTGCTGATAGACGAGCGCTACGGCGCCGACGCGCTGTACGCCGCCACCGGCCGCGGCTGGTGGGTGGGGCGGCCGGTGGAGCTGCCCGGCTCCAATCCGCTGGTGTTCGAGCAGGGCCGGGCGATGGCCGGCGCGCTGGCCGCCTGGCCGCGCGAGCACGTGATCAAATGCCTGGTGCAGTACCACCCCGACGACGCGCTGGACAACCGGCTGGAGCAGGAGGCGCAGATTCGCGCGCTCTACGACGCCGCCCAGGCCAGCGGCCATGAACTGCTGCTGGAAATCATCCCGGCCAAGGATTTGCCGCGCGCCGACGACACCGTCTATCGCGCGCTCAAGCGCCTGTACAACCTGGGCATTTACCCGGACTGGTGGAAGCTGGAGCCTCCCGCCGCCGCACAATGGCCGGCGCTGGACGCGCTGATCGCCGAGCGCGACCCCTATTGCCGCGGCGTGGTGCTGCTGGGCTTGAACGCGCCGCTGGACACGCTGCGCCGCGGTTTCGCCGCCGCGCGCGCTAGCCGCAGCTGCCGCGGCTTCATGGTGGGACGCAGCCTGTTCCAGCGGCCGGCCGAGCGTTGGCTGGCCGGCGAGGTCGACGACGCCGGCCTGGTGGCCGAGGCCGGCGCGCGTTTCGCCGAGCTGGTGGCGGTGTGGCGCGAGGAACGCGGCGCGGCCGGCCGCGCGCTCAGCGAGGAGGGCGCGCGATGAGCACGATTCGCTTGACCATGGCCCAGGCGCTGGTGCGCTACCTGGCCGCGCAGCGGGTGGAGCTGGACGGCGAGGAAGTAGCGCTGTTCGCCGGCGTGTGGGCGATCTTCGGCCACGGCAACGTCGCCGGCCTGGGCGAGGCGCTGCAGCAGGCCGGCGACAGCCTGCCCACCTGGCGCGCCCACAATGAGCAGGGCATGGCCCATGCCGCCATCGCTTACGCCAAAGCCCATTTCCGCCGCCGGATGATGGCGGTGACCAGCTCCATCGGCCCCGGCGCCACCAACCTGGTCACCGCCGCGGCGCTGGCCCACGTCAACCGGCTGCCGCTGCTGCTCTTGCCCGGCGACGTGTTCGTGTCGCGCGCGCCGGACCCGGTGCTGCAGCAACTGGAAGCGCCGCAGGACGGCACGCTGTCGGTCAACGACTGCCTGCGGCCGGTGTCGCGCTATTTCGACCGCATCGTCCACCCGGCGCAGCTGCTCACGGCGCTGCCGCGCGCGCTGGCGGTGCTGACCGATCCGGCGCAATGCGGGCCGGCCACGCTGGCGCTGCCGCAGGACGTGCAGACCATGGCCTGGGACTATCCGGCCGATTGGTTCCGGCCGCGACTATGGCGCATCGCCGCGCCGCCGCCGGAGCCGGACGCGCTGGAGCGAGCGGCCCAGGCATTGGCCGCCGCGCGGCGGCCGCTGATCGTGGCCGGCGGCGGCGTGCTGTACAGCGCCGGCGGCGCGGCGGCCTTGCGCGCCTTCGCCGAGCGCCACGGCGCGCCGGTGGCCGAAACCCAGGCCGGCAAGAGCGCCTTGCCCTGGGACCACCCGCTGCAACTGGGCGCGATCGGCGTCACCGGCTCGCCGGCGGCCAACCGGCTGGCGGAACAGGCCGACCTGGTGCTGGCGCTGGGCAGCCGCTTGCAGGACTTCAGCACCGGCTCCCAGCAATTGTTCCGCCAGGCGCGGCTGCTCAGCGTCAACGTCAATGCGCTGGACGGGATCAAGGCCGACGCCGTGGCGCTGACCGGCGACGCCGCGCTATGCCTGGACGCGCTGTCGGCGCGCCTGGACGGCTGGCGCGCCGATGCCGGCTGGAGCGCCGAGGCGCGCGTGCTGGCCGAGGACTGGCGCGCGGAGACGGCGCGCGTTACCGGCCAGCGCCAGCCTCACGGCCTGCCTTGTCTGCCTTATGACGGCGAGGTGATAGGCGCGGTGCAGCGCCACCCCGGCTCCGAGCGCGACGACATCGTGGTCTGCGCCGCCGGCACCCTGCCGGCCGAGCTGCACAAGCTGTGGCGCGCGGCGACGCCGGGCGGCTACCACCTGGAATACGGCTATTCCTGCATGGGTTATGAAATCGCCGGCGGCTTGGGCGTGAAGATGGCGCGGCCGGAGCGCGAAGTCATCGTGATGGTGGGCGACGGCAGTTATCTGATGATGAACAGCGAGCTGGCCACCTCGGTGATGCTGGACCATAAGCTGATCGTGGTGTTGCTGGACAACCGCGGCTACGGCTGCATCAACCGCTTGCAGCAGGCCTGCGGCGGCGCGCCGTTCAACAACCTGCTGGAAGACTGTCGCCAGGGCCGCCACGGCGCGCCGCGGGTGGACTTCGCCGCCCATGCCCGCGCGCTGGGCGCCGAGGCCGAGCACGTGGCCGACATCGCCGGCCTGGAGGCGGCGCTGGTTCGCGCCCGCGCCGCCGAGCGCAGCTATCTGATCGTGATCGACACCGACCCGGCGCGCACCACCGAGGCCGGCGGCTGCTGGTGGGAGGTGGCGGTGCCGGAAGTGTCGGAACGGGCCGAGGTGCGCGCCGCGCGTCAGGCATACCAAGACCGGCTGCGCCGGCGTCAATACGAATAGCGGGGAACAGCGCAATGCATGCATTCGACGTGAAAATCGGCATCAACCCGATCTCCTGGAGCAATGACGACCTGCCATCGCTGGGCGGCGAAATCCCGCTGCAGCAGGCGCTGGCCGAAGGCGCGGCCATAGGCTACCGCGGTTTTGAGCTGGGCAATAAATTCCCGCGCCAGCCGGAGGCGTTGGCGGCGGCGCTGGCGCCGCACGGCCTGCAATGCGTGTCCGGCTGGCATTCCGGCCGGCTGGCCGAGCACAGTGTGGACGCGGAAATCGCCGCCGTGGAGCCGCATTTGCGGCTGCTGGCCGCCAGCGGCTGCCGGGTCATGGTCTACGGCGAGGTGGCCCAGGCGATACAGGGCCAGCCGCGGCCGCTGAGCCAGCGGCCGCGCTTCCGCTCGGAGCGGCAATGGCGCGATTACGGCGAGCGGCTGAACGCCTTCGGCCGCCATCTGCAAAGCCACGGCCTGACGCTGGCCTACCACCATCACATGGGCGCTTACGTTGAAACCCCGGACGACGTGGACGCGCTGATGGCGGCCACTGGGCCGGAAGTGGGCCTGCTGTTCGACAGCGGCCACATCGCCTTCGCCGGCGGCGAACCGCTGACGGTGCTGCGCCGCCATATCGACCGCGTGGTCCACGTCCATTGCAAGGACATCCGCCCGCAGGTGGCGCGGCTGGCGCGCAACCGCGGCTGGAGCTTCCTGGAGTCGGTGCTCAACGGCGTGTTCACCGTGCCCGGCGACGGAGCCATCGATTTTGAACCCTTGCTGCGCACGCTGGCCGAGCATGATTATCGCGGCTGGCTGGTGGTGGAGGCGGAGCAGGACCCGGTGGTGGCGCCCAGCTATCGCTACGCCGAACTGGGCTTCCGCACGCTGGCCGGCCTGGTGGCCAGCATCCGCGCCGGCGAGCCGGAAAGGAGCTGCGCATGAGCCAGCCTGATTTGCGCGTCAGAGCGGCGGCCGGCCGCGTTGCCGCCGACGTGACGCCGGCCTCCGCCGGCTGGCGCCACGTGGGTTTCCGCGCCTTGCGGCTGGCCGACGGCGAGGCCGAGGACTGGCTGCAGGCGGAACGGGAATGTTGCGTGGTGGTGCTGGCCGGCGTCGTCGACATCGTCGCCGGCGAGCAGCGCTGGCCGGGCGTGGGCGGCCGCGCCGGGGTGTTTGACGGGCAAGCGCCGTGGGCGGCTTATATTCCCGCTGGCTGCCCGTTGCGCATCGTCGCCCGCGGCGCGGCCGAAGTGGCGCTGTGCTCGGCGCCGGGCCGGCCGCTCAGCCGGCCGCCGCGGCTGATCCGGCCGCAGGACATGGCGCAGAGCGTGCGCGGGCACGGCGCCAACACCCGCTACGTCACCGACATCCTGCCGCAGCAGGCGGAGGCGGACAGCCTGCTGGTGGTGGAAGTGCGCACCCCGTCCGGCCATTCGTCCAGCTATCCGCCGCACAAGCACGACCGCGACGCGCTGCCGGCGGAAAGCCTGCTGGAGGAAACCTATTACCACCGGGTGAGCCCGGCGCAGGGCTTCGTGTTCCAGCGCGTCTACACCGACGAGCGCGACCTGGACCAGTCGCACGCGGTGGAGGACGGCGACGTGGTGCTGGTGCCGCGCGGCTACCACCCGGTGTGCGTGCCGCACGGCTACGAGTCCTACTACCTCAACGTGATGGCCGGGCCGCGCCGCGAATGGCGCTTCCACAACGACCCGGCGCATGAGTGGATGCTGTCCGCCGCCACCTGAGGCGCGCCGGCGGGGCTTGGGTTGGCGCGGGCGGCGGTGTAAACTGCCGCTTTTACGACCGCGCCGGTCTCTTGCCTGGATTCCGCCATGCCCACGCCTCATGCCGCACGCCGCGCCCGCCTGCTGTCCGCCCTGGGCGACGCCGTCGCGGTGCTGCCCACCGCGCCGGAAGCGGTGCGCAACGCCGATAATTTCTATCCCTATCGCCCGGACAGCCATTTCCTCTACCTGACCGGCTTCGCCGAGCCGGAAGCGGTGCTGGTGCTGGACGGCCGCAGCGGCAAGTCCATCCTGTTCTGTCGCGACAAGAATCCGGACATGGAAATCTGGGAAGGCTTTCGCCACGGCCCGCAGGCGGCGGCCGAGGCTTTCGGTTTCGACGAGGCCTATCCCGTCGCCGAGCTGGACGCGCGGATGCTGGAACTGCTGTCCGGCTGCGGCCGGCTGTGCTGGAGCCTGGGCCGCGACGCCAAGTTCGACGCGCGCGTCAACGGCTGGCTGGACAGCCTGCGCCAGCGCGCCTACCACGGCGCGCCGGCGCCCAGCTGTTACGGCGACGTGCACGCGCTGCTGGACGAGATGCGGCTGATCAAGGACGACAGCGAGATCGCGCTGCTGCGCCGCGCCGGCGAGATTTCCGCCGCCGGCCACGTGCAGGCGATGCGCGCCACCCGGCCCGGCCTGCATGAATACCAGATCGAGGCGGAAATCCTGCACGCCTTCGTCAGCCGCGGCGCGCGCCAGCCTTCCTACGAGAGCATCGTCGCCGGCGGCGCCAATGCCTGCACCCTGCATTACTGCGCCAACAACGGCCTGCTGCGCGACGGCGAGATGCTGTTGATCGACGCCGGCTGCGAGCTGGAAGGCTACGCCGGCGACATCACCCGCAGCTTTCCGATCAACGGCCGCTTCAGCGGCCCGCAGCGCGACGTTTACGAAGTGGTGCTGGCGGCGCAGGCGGCGGCCATCGCCGCGTTGGGGCCCAAGGTGCCCTGGAACGCGTCCGGCGACGCCGCGCTGGCGGTGCTGGCCCAGGGCATGCTGGACCTGGGGCTGCTGCGGGGCAGCGTGGACGGGGTGATCGAATCCGGCGCCTACCGCCAGTTCTACATGCACGGCATCGGCCATTTGATCGGCCTGGACGTGCACGACGTCGGCGCGCGCAAGCGCAACGGCCTGTGGCGCGCTTATCAGCCCGGCATGTGCGTGACGGTGGAGCCGGGCTTGTACATCCGCCCGGCCGACGGGGTGCCGGCCGCGCTGCACCATATCGGCGTGCGCATCGAGGACGATGTGCTGATCACCGAGCAGGGCTGCGAGGTCTATACCGGCGGCGTGCCCAAGCGCATCGACGAGATCGAAGCGCTGATGAACGAGAATTGAGTGTCCGGAGCCTGGGTCCCGAGGGAACAGGAGGAAACAGAATGCAGCAACAGACGAATGAACATGCGGACGTGGTGATCATAGGCGGCGGCCCGGTCGGGGCGCTGGCCGCGCTGCGGCTGGCGCGCGCCGGTCGCGAGGTGACGCTGGTGGAAGCGCGCGGCCGCGACGAGGCGGTGCGCGACGCGCGCGCGCTGGCGCTGTCCTGGCACAGCCGCGAGCTGCTGCGCGAAGCCGGCGCCTGGCCCGAGGACTTGCCGGCCTCGCTGATCGACAGCGTGCACGTGTCGCAGCAAGGCGCTTGCGGCCGCACCCTGTTGCAGGGCGAGGACGTTGGCCTGCCGCACCTGGGCGCGGTGGTGGACTATCCGGCGCTGGTGGCGGCGCTGGGCGGCGCGCTGGAGCGCGCCGGCGTGCGCGTGCTGTGGCGGCGCCGGGTGCGGGCGGTTAAGAGTCTCAGCCATTACGCGGTGGTGACGGTGGACTCCGACGCCGGCTCCAGCCTGCTGAGCTGCCGGCTGGCGGTGATGGCCGAGGGCGGCGCGCTGGCGGAAAGCCTGCCTGGCGTCAAACGCCTGAGCCACGATTACCGGCAGTGCGCGGTGCTGGCCGAGGTGCGCACCGAATTGCCGCCCCAGGGCGTGGCCTATGAGCGCTTCGCCCACGACGGGCCGCTGGCCCTGCTGCCGCACGGCGACGCTTATATGTTGGTGTGGACCCGCAGCGCCGAGGACGCCGCCCGCCTGCAGGCGGCCGACGAAGCCGAGGTGGCCGCCGCCTTGCAGCAGGCCTTCGGCGAACGTCAGGGCCGTATTCTGAGCGTGGGGCCGCGCGCGGCGTTCCCGCTGGCGCTGAAGCAGCTCAACCGCGTGGTCAGCGGCCGGGTGGCGATGATAGGCAACGCCGCGCAGACCATGCATCCGGTGGCGGCTCAGGGCCTGAACCTGGGCCTGCGCGACGCGGCCGGCCTCAGCGCGGCGCTGGCCGGCGCGGCCGACCCCGGCGACGCCGCCGCGCTGGCGGCCTACGCGGCGGCGCGGCGGGTGGACAGTCACGCGGTGGTGGGCTTCACACATGGTTTGATCAAATTGTTCGACGGCCACCACCCGGTGGTCAGCGCGATGCGCAGCGTCGGCCTCAGCGCGCTGGACGCGCTGCCGCCGCTGCGGCGCAAGTTCGCTAGCCATCTGGTGTTCGGCGTTTGACGGGGGAGCGAGCGTGAAGGCATTGCAGTACGACGTGATCGTGGTGGGCGGCGGCCTGGTGGGGGCCAGCCTGGCGCTGGCGCTGGACCGCGCCGGCAAGCGGGTGGCCTTGCTCGAGGGGCGGCCGCCGCGGTTGGAGGGCCTGGACCAGGGCTGGGATGCGCGCATTTACGCGGTGAGCCCGGCCAACCGCCGCTTCCTGGAGAGCCTGGACGCCTGGCCCGGCGCCGAGCGCCTGGGCGCGATCGAAGCGATGGACGTGCGCGGCGACGCCGGCGGCCGCATCGAGTTCGCCGCCAGCGACGCCGGCGAGCCGGCGCTGGCCTGGATCGCCGAGAACCGCTGGCTGCTGGCCGCGCTGTGGCGGCGGCTGGCGGCGTCCGGCGTCGATTGCCTGGCCGGCGTCAAGCCGCTGACGCTGCGCGCCGACGCGCTCGGCGCGGAACTGGAGCTGGAAGACGGCCGCCGGCTGAGCGCGGCCTTGCTGGCCGGCGCCGACGGCGCCAACTCCTGGGTGCGCGAGCAGGCCGGCCTGGACGCCAGCGTCAAGCCTTACGGCCAGAGCGGAGTGGTGGCCAATTTCGACTGCGAGCGCCCGCACGGCGGCGTGGCGCGGCAATGGTTCACCGGCGACAGCATCCTGGCCTGGCTGCCCATGGCCGGGAACCGAATTTCCATGGTGTGGTCAACTTCTGATCCCGAGCGCTTGCTGGCGCTGCCGCCGGAGCAATTGGCGGCGGCGGTGGCCGCGGCCGGAGGACGGGCCTTGGGCGAGTTGGCCGTCCTCACTCCCGCTGCGGCGTTTCCGCTGCGGCTGATCCAGCCGGAGCGGGTGGCGGCGGAGCGCGTGGTGCTGGTGGGCGACGCCGCCCATACCGTGCACCCCTTGGCCGGCCAGGGCGTGAACCTGGGCTTCCAGGACGCGGCGCAATTGGCGGCCTTGCTGGCCGGCGAGCGCGACGCCGGCGACTGGATGCTGCTGCGCCGTTACGAGCGTCAGCGGCGCGAAGCGGTGAAAACCATGCAGCTGGGCTGCGACGGCCTGTTCCAATTGTTCCAGGCCAAGGCGCCGGGCCTGCCGTGGCTGCGCAACGCCGGTTTGAATCTGACCAATTGCCTGAAGCCTTTGAAGCGGCAATTCGCTCGCCAGGCGATTGGTTACTGAACCTCCTTTTTTAAGGGTAAAGATTGATGAAGAAAAACCTGAAGTCCCTGGCGCTGGGCGCCTCCCTGATGATGGCGCTGGCCGCTTGCTCGCAAGCCGCCGGCAGCGGCAACGCCGGCGACGTGAAGAAAGCGTTTGAAGGCCGCTTCCCGGGCAAGCCGGTCAAGGCGGTGACCGCCACGCCGGTGAAGGGCATTTACGAGGTGGTGGTGGACAATAAGCAGGTGGTGTACACCAACGCCGATGCCAGCTATCTCTTCGTCGGCGATCTGATCGACGCGGTGAAGAAGGAAAGCCTGACCGAGAAGAAAATGGCCGAGCTGAACAAGGTGGACTTCAAGTCGCTGCCGTTCGAGTACGCGCTGAAGGAAGTGCGCGGCAAGGGCGAGCGCAAGCTGGCGGTGTTCTCCGATCCGGACTGCCCGTTCTGCAAGAAGCTGGAGCGCGAAGGCCTGAAGAACCTGGACAACGTCACCATCTACACCTTCCTCTACCCGCTGAGCCAGCTGCACCCGGACGCGATGCGCAAGTCCAAGCAGATCTGGTGCTCGCCGGACAAAGTGGCGGCCTGGTCCGGCTTCATGCTTGACGGCAAGCCGCTGACCGGTCCGGACAATTGCGACACTCCGCTGGAGAAGATTCAGCAACTGGGCGAGAAGCTGGGCATCACCGGCACCCCGGGCCTGATCTTCGCCAACGGCCAGCTGGTGCCGGGCGCGATCGATGGCGACGATATCGAGAAGCTGCTCAACGCCAAGTGAGCGCATGAAGACATGCGCCGCTAAGCCGGTTTCCACGGCCTGTTCCTGCGTCCGCGCGACGCCGGGGCAGGCCGTTGTCGCGCCTGGCGGGCGGCGATGACGGCGCGGCCGGGCCGGCGCTTGTCCGGCGGCGACCGCCTGTTGCTGGGCCTGTCGCTGTCGCTGGCGGTGCATGGGCTGGTGGTGTTCGCGCCGTGGCCGGCCGGCGGCGCTCAGGGTTCGGCGTCCGGTCTGAGCGTGCGCCTGTCCGCCGCCGCGCCGTCTAGCGCGGCGCGGGACGCC
>NZ_JAFHKL010000015.1 GCF_016937655.1 Chromobacterium alkanivorans
CGCCACGGCTCACGGCCATTACAAGGCCAATCTGGACTTGCGCGACATGATAGGGCGGGGCACAGCGCGCAGTGAGGACCCGGTCAAGGAAACGCTGGACCTGACCCAGGAACTGATAGACCGCGGCATTCCCGGCGGCTACTACGATATGGGGCGCTATCTGAAGGCCGGTTACGGCGTGAAGCAGGACGAGGAGCTGGCCAACCGCTACTACCGCAAGGCGGCGGACCTGGGCAGCCCGGATGCGCAGTATCTGGTGGGAGACAAGCTGACGGGTTTGACGATCGCGCAACCAGGCCCCTTTGCTATTGGAACCCAAATGCTGAAGTGTGCTGGTGAGCAGGGGCATGGAAAGGCTGCAAAGGAGTATGCCTACCTAATAGCAGGAAAAAATAATGAAGAATCTGTCAAATTTTTCCAACTTGCGACCAAATGGGGAGATGAGGCTGCTCCTTACAAGTTGCAAAAGGGTTTTGGTCCAATAGCAGATTCGAATCAAGAGAGGTTCGGTCTTGGTCTGAAGCAGGATGATGAGCGTAGCCGTCGCTACAAAATCATTAGCGATGTTCTCAGTGACTACTCCTACGCCCACCCCAAGGTGCCGGAACTGGACGAGATCGTACCGCTGCCGCCGGCCGCGCTGCCGGCCTGGGACGGCAAGCTGAAGTGGCTGGAAGCGTTCAAGGCCAATGTGCCGCCGGAAAAGCCATCGGAAGCCTTGATGAGCCAGTTGGCCGCGGCCAAGGGCCTGGATGCCAAGACCGGACGGCCGTTGAACGGCAAGCATGGTTAAAACGCTGTACGCCTTGTCGCTGTTGGGGGCTCTGGCCGCCTGCGGCGCCAAGGAACGCGCAGTACCGGACTTGAAAGCAGTCGAAGCCAAGCTGGCCTTCAACTGTGTATATGAGAAAGACCATCTGCCGGCATTGAACCCGGAGGCGGAGCAGTTATACCGCTACGCCCGCTGGTTGCAGAAGAAGCAGATCGAGAAGGAAGACCCGCTGCGTTTCCCGGAGATGGAGCGTTATTACCGCATTGCCACCGCTCACGGCCATTACAAGGCCAACCTGGAGCTGCGCGACATGATAGGGCGGGGCACGGCGCGCAGTGAGGACCCGGTCAAGGAAACGCTGGACCTGACCCAGGAGCTGATAGACCGCGGCATTCCCGGCGGCTACTACGATATGGGACGCTATCTGAAGGCCGGCTACGGTGTGAAGCAGGATGAGGAACTGGCCAACCGTTACTACCGCAAGGCGGCGGACTTGGGCAGCCCGGATGCGCAGTATTTGGTGGGAGATAAGTTGACAGGGCTGACGATATCGCAGCCTGTACCGTTTGCTATTGGTAATCAGATGAAAAAATGTGCAGCGGAACAGGGGCATGGGAAGGCTGCGCTTGAGTATGCCAATCCGATGTTTTTTGAGAAAAAATTCGCTGAGGCAGCCATGTTTTTTCAACTTGGAACCAAGTGGGGGAATGAGGTTGCTGTTTTCAGCTTGGAAAAAGGTTTTGGCCCAATTACTGATGCGAACCGGCAACGGAATGATCTGGGGATGAAGCAGGATGATGAGCGTAGCCGTCGCTACAAAATCATTAGCGATGTCCTTAGCGACTACTCCTACGCCCATCCCAAAGTGCTGGAGCTGGACGAGATCGTGCCGCTGCCGCCGGCCGCGCTGCCGGCCTGGGACGGCAAGCTGAAGTGGTTGGAAGCGTTCAAGGCCAATGTGCCGCCGGAAAAACCGTCGGAAGCCTTGATGAGTAAGCTAGCCGCGGCCAAGGGTCTGGACCCGAAGACCGGGCGGCCGCTGGGCGGGCGACGCGATTGACGCTGGTTTTGCAGCGGGACGCGGCCCGCCTGTGCTGAACTGACGCCCGTCACCCCCTCCGAACCCCCGCGTCCGGGAGGACTCAGACTCTATGTGCCGGCTGTCTGGCCGGTGCGCATCCCTTCCCATCCCCCTCCTGGAGATTCTTCATGACGCCCATCCTGTTCAATACCTATCGCTCGGTCCAAGGCTTCAACAAACGCGTTCGTTTCCTGATCCTGCATTACACCGCGCTGGACTTCGCCGGCTCCGTCAAGGCCCTGACCGGCTCCGGTCAGGTGAGCGCGCATTATCTGGCGCCGGATCCTTGCGATCCCAGCTATCTGCAGGCCGGCTTCAAGCAGATGAATCTGTTCAATCTGGTGGACGAGAACGACCGCGCCTGGCATGCCGGCGCCAGTTCCTGGGATGGCCGCAGCAATCTGAACGATTCGTCCATAGGCGTGGAAATCGTCAATCTGGCGCGGGAGGACAAGGGCGGCATGGTGTTTCCGCCCTATCACCCGCAGCAGATGGAGGCGGTGACGGAATTGGCGCGGAACATTCTGGCGCGCTATCCGGACATCAGCCCGGTGAACGTGCTGGGCCATTCCGACGTCGCCGTGGGCCGCAAGAGCGATCCGGGCCCGATGTTCCCGTGGCGGGAGCTGCATCAGGCCGGCGTGGGCGCCTGGCCGGAGGCGGAGACGCAGCGCAAATACACAGAGCAGTTCCAGCAGCAGGGCTTGCCCGGCCGGGAGAAGATGCTGGAGGCGTTCAAGCATTACGGCTACGAGGTGGCGGCGGCGGGCGGCGACGCCGGCTTCGCCGCCCTGGTGCGCGCCTTCCAGATGCATTTCCGCGCCGGCGATTACCGCGGCGCGCTGGACGTGGAGACCGCGGCCATTCTGTTTGCCTTGCTGGAGCGTTATTGGCCCAAGCGTTTGGCCCTGATCAAGCTTTGACGCTGTTTGTCCGCAACGCGAAACCCGGCCGCCTGGCCGGGTTTTTCATTGCCGCTCTCTTCGCGAAACGCCGCTGCGCGCTAAGAGCCGCTAACAAAACCGCGCAGCGTACCTGAGCCAAGGCGCGCCGACGCAGAAAACGAAGTTTCTGCGAAGCTACAGTACAAATAGTACGACAAGTCGGCGCAACGCAGGATCAGGGGTTTTGTTAGCGGGTCTTATTTGGCGGTGGCCGGGATGAAGGAAAACTCCTTGATCACGATCTCCACTTCCTTGCCGTCCTTGGGCGGCCGTCCCTGGAACAGCCACAGATTGATGTGAGGCGGCAGCGGCTGCTGCGGCACCAGGCGCGTGGGGTCCGCCGGGGCGAAGTTCCAGCGCGCCATTTCATACAGGTCGCCGTCCTGATGGCCGTGCAGCGATTGATAGAGCACCCGGCTGGCGTCCCAGTTGAAGCGGTGGGTGCTGTAGTCGCCGTTGAGATTCGGTTCGAAGGCGTAGGAGGTGGGCTTGGGGCCGGGCATGGCCGGGTAGACGGTGTAGTTGCCCATCGGATTTTGCCGATTGCCCCAGCGGGCGAATTCGATGTCGATCTCATTGGTGGCGTCCGGGCCCACGTCCGGCGTCGGGTAGTTGAACAGGCCCAGCACGATATTGTCGTCGAACAGGTCCGGCCGGCCTATCAGCTTGAACTGGTAGCGGCCAAAGCCCAGCCGCTGCGGCAGGTAGACTTCGGCGCTGCTCCACTTGCCGCCGCGGTGGGCGATCTTCAGGTGGAGCCGGCCCTGGGCGTCCACCCAGGCGTTGTTTTCGTCCCAGTCGTTGGGGCCGGGGCCGCTTTGGCTTTGATTGCGGACTTCCCAGGCGTAGCCGGAGAAATTCAGGGTCTTGGCCTGGACGGCGGCGGACAGGGTCAGGCCGGCGGCGAGGAGGGGGAGCAGGAGGCGGCGCATGGTTTGCCTTTGCTTGTGGATAAGCTTGTCATTTAAGAGCCTGTTTCCGATCTGCTGCACTGCGGCGATACCGCGTTGAAAACTGCTTCGAAATGCTCATGTGCCATCTGTGCATTCCGCTTCCTCAGCTGTTTTCGCCTTGTCTCGCTCTTGCTCGCTAGATCGTAAACAGACTCTAAGCGCGGCGGCGGCGGCGGGTAAAGGGTGTTTTTGCCAGGCGGGGCTGTCCGTCCGGACAGGCGGTGGCGCGGACGGGGTCATGCCGGCGTGGCGGCGACGGGGTCATGTCCCGGCGGCTTGGACGTTGGCGCGGCCCAGGTCCACGCGTTCTTGTTTCTGTGAATTATGTTTTCTTTTCAATGGCTTGTGTATCTTGCCGCCTGGCGATTCGCGCGCCGTCTTTCCGATTTCCAAATTCCGTCATGCGCTTTGTCATGGTCGGAAAATTCATTCTTGTCCCTTATGCGTATCGAGTATGTCTATTACAGTGCAATCCATATTGCATAACGTGGCGGCGCGCCGCCGTTGGTTGGCATCCATATCGATTGGGAGGTTTAGGCATGCAAAAGGAAAGCGCCTGGAAGGCGGTGTTGCTGTTGGCCCGGTTCGCGTTGGCGGCGGCGTTCTTGTCGGCGGTGGCGGATCGCTTCGGCTTCTGGGGCCATATGGGCGAACTGGGGGTGTCCTGGGGAACGATGGAGAACTTCTATCGCCATGTGGCCAAGCTGTGCCCGTGGGCGCCGGCCGGCCTGATTCCGGTATTGGCCTGGGCGGTGAACGCGTTGGAGGCGGTGCTGGGCGTGACCCTGTTGCTGGGCGTTCAATTGCGCGCCTCCGCCGGGATCAGCGCGGCGCTGCTGCTGGTGTTCGCCTTGAGCATGGCCGCGTTCCAGAGCCTGAAGCTGTCGCTGAATTTCAGCGTGCTCACCTGCGCCGCCTGCGCCGCGCTGGTGTATCTGGCCAGTTCGCTGGAGCCGACGCCGGGCGCGCGCCGCGTCTGAAGTTTCCGGGCGCGGCCGGGCCGCGCCCGCTTCCTGTCCTTATCCAAATTTAGGAGTGTTGATCATGAGTAGCTTGCGTCTTGCTTATTACGAATTGTCCCCGGAACTGCTGCAGGGCTTCCGCCTGGTGAAGCAGGGCCTGGAAAAGAGCGTGCTGGGCCTGCCGCTGATCGAGCTGATCTATCTGCGCGTGTCGCAGATCAACGGTTGTTCCTTCTGCCTGAACATGCACTCCAAGGCGCTGCGCGAGCGCGAGGAAAGCGACCGCCGCCTGGCGGAGCTGGCCGGCTGGCGCGTCAGCACCCAGTTCAGCGAGCGCGAGAAGGCCGCGCTGGAATGGGCCGAGGCGCTGACCTATGTCGTGGACAGCCACGCCGACGACGCCGCCTATCTGCCGCTGAAAGCGCATTTCAGCGATCAGGAGATTTCCGATCTGACCTTCGCCATCGCGCTGATGAACGGCATGAACCGTCTCGCCGTCGGCATGCGCCAGTAAGCGCCTGAGCCAGGGCCCGCTCGCGGAGCGGGCTCGCGGACAGTCCACCCACCCGCCTGGCCGCAAGCGGCGGGTTTAACCAACGCCAGCAGACACACACCGACATGGACCACCTGATTAAAAAGCAAGCCTGGGACGCGCTGTTCAACGATCCGGAACTGGGCGCCGGCAATTTCCTGTTCAAGGCCCACGCCGCCTACGGCGGCAGCCGGGAAGACTATCTGTTCCTGGAAAAGCCTTTTATCGGCCCGCGCGGCAACGCCTATCAGTCCTTTTCCCTGGACAGCCTGTTCCATCTGGTGAGCGATCTGGCGGCCTGGTACCGCCAGCAGGGCATCCAGGCCGGGCGGCATGTCTGCTTGTTCCTGGGCGACGGCATTCCGTCCTTCCTGCACTTCCTGGCGCTGGGCAGCCTGGGCTGCGTGCCGGTGCTGATCAACGGCCATCTGCGCGCCGACATCGCGGCGCTGTACGCGCAGCGCAACCGCTTCGACGTGTTCGTCTACGACAAGGAAACCGACGCGCGCTGGGACCTGGCCGGCGCGCTGCGCGGCCTCACCGCGCTGGACGCGGGCTTCAACGCCGGCGCGGCGGTGGCGCTGGCGCCGTTGCCGGCCTCCGGCTGGCCGGCTGCGGTGAAGGACGAGGACATCGTGATGGTGTGCCACAGTTCCGGCACCACCGGCATTCCCAAGGCGGTGCTGTTCGGCCACGCGCAGTTCTTCAACGGCAAGCGCGAGCGCCTGCGCGGCTTCGTCGAGCAAGACGAGGACAAGCTGGCCACGGCGATGCCGCCCACCCACGCGGCCGGCATCAGCTATCTGATGACGGCCACCATGCTGCAATTGCCGGCGCTGGCGCTGGCGACGCAAACCGGCCAGGTGGCGGCCAATCTGATCGCCAGCTTCCAGCCCACCATCGTCACCGCGTTCTCGCAGACTTACGCCTCCTTTGCCGAGCTGAACCTGCCGGACGGCTATTTCGACTCGGTGCGCCGCTATTACAACACCGGCGACACCGCGCACGAGGCGCATATCCGCCAGCTGCTGCGCCTGGCGCCGCGGGGTCGCTTCACCGATATGTTCGGCGCGTCCGAGCTGGGCATGTCGCAGTTCTTCAAGGTGTCCACGCCGGAGCAGGTGGCCAGCAAGCGCACCGTGGGTGCGGCCGCGTCCTACGCGCGCTGTGATGTGCTCACCCCGCAGGGCGAGCTGCTGCCGGACGGCCAGCCGGGCTATATCGGCGTGCGCTCGCCCACGGTGACGCCGGGCTATTACGGCCAGCCGCACCTGACCGCGCTGACCACGCTGAACGGCTACTGGCTGACCGGCGACATCGGCCTGCGCCTGGACAACGGCGAGTTCGTGCACTTGGACCGCATCGTGGACGCGGTGCCGACGCCGCTGGGCGTGCCGGCCTACACCCTGCTGCTGGAAGAGCATTTGCTGAGCCATGCCGACCTGTTCGACGTCAGCGTGATCGGTGTTTCGCGCGGGCCGACGCGCGAAGAAGCGGTGCTGGTGCTGGCGCGCGGCAAGGCCGGCGCGACGCTGGACGCGGACGAGGTGCTGCGCCAGGCGCTGGACTGCTTCCCGTTCAAGGGCCGCGGCGCGCTGCCGGACTACACCGTGTGCGTGGGCGTGCTGGGCGACGGCTACGCGCTGCCGGTGGGCTCCACCGGCAAGGTGCTCAAGCGCGTGGCGCGCGAGCAGTTCTGGAGCTGGCAGCGCGACTACGACGACGGCCTGCGCGACGTATTCAGCGCGCTGCGCTGGAACCAGTCGCTGGACCGTCAGCCGGAGGCGGCGGCGGAGCCGCAGAGCCTGCTGGATTACCTGAGGGGCTGAGGGATGGCGACGACGGACGATCTGGAAGCGCTGGAGCAGGCGTTTCAACAGCGGATAGACCGCGGCGAGAAGATAGAGCCGCAGGACTGGATGCCGGCGGCCTACCGCCGCACCCTGCAGCGGCAGATGGCGCAGCACGCCCATTCCGAATACGTGGGCATGCTGCCGGAGGGCGCCTGGATCACCCGCGCGCCCAGCCTCAGCCGCAAATGCATCCTGCTGGCCAAGGTGCAGGACGAGGCCGGCCACGCCCAGTATCTGTACAGCGCGCTGGAGAGCCTGGGCCTGAGCCGGGAGCAGGCTTACGGCCAGCTGCTGGCCGGCGAGGCCAAGTATCTGAATATTTTCAATTATCCGGCCTTGAGCTGGGCCGACGTCGGCATGATTGGCTGGCTGACCGACGGCGCCGCCATCGTCAACCAGGTGCCCTTGTCGCGCTGTTCCTACGGCCCTTACGCCCGCGCCATGGTGCGCATCTGCCAGGAGGAGAGCTTCCACCACCGCCAGGGCTTTGATCTGGTGCGGCGGCTGGCGGAGGGCACGCCGGCGCAGCGGCGGATGGCGCAGGACGCGCTCAACCGCTGGTGGTGGCCGACGGTGATGGTGTTCGGCCCGCCGGACGAGGATTCGGTGCACTCGCAGCGCTCGATGCGCTGGGGCGTCAAGCTGTATTCCAACGACACCCTGCGCCAGAAGTTCGTCGACCAGACCGTGCCGCAAGTGCTGCACCTGGGCCTGACGGTGCCGGACCCGGATCTGCGCTTCAACCCGGACACCGGCCATTACGAGATCGGCCGCATCGACTGGGACGAATTCAACCGGGTGATTCGGGGCCAGGGCCTGTGCAACCGCGAACGCATCGCCAGCCGCCGCCGGTCCTGGGACGAGGGCGCCTGGGTGCGCGAAGCCGCCGCCTGCCACGCCGCCAAGCTGGCGGCGCGGCCGCAAGGAGAACGAGATGCATGAGTGGAAGCTGTGGGAAGTTTTCGCGCGCAGCCAGAACGGCGTGGCGCACCGCCACGTGGGCAGCGTGCAGGCCAGCGACGCGGCGATGGCGCTGCAGCACGCGCGCGATGTGTTCACCCGCCGCGGCGAGTTCGTCAGCCTGTGGCTGGTGGCCGCCGAAGACCTGGTGAGCAGCGGCGAGGTGGAGCGCGCGCCGTGGTTCGAGACCGCGGCGGACAAGGGTTTCCGCCACGCCACCTATTACGAGGTGCCAGAGGGAGTGCAACACCTGTGACCCTGCATCCGGAATTGAAAAACCTGCGCGCGGAATACCTGCTGCGCCTGGGCGACAACGCGCTGATCCTGTCGCAGCGCTTGTGCGAATGGTGCGGCCACGCGCCCACGCTGGAAGAAGACCTGGCGCTGAGCAATGTGGCGCTGGACCTGCTGGGCCAGGCGCGGCTGTGGCTGGACGCCGCCGGCCGCGGGCTGACGCCGGCGCAGAGCGAGGACGATCTGGCCTACGGCCGCGACGCCCAGGCCTTCCGCAACGTGCTGCTGGTGGAGCTGACCCGCGGCAATTTCGCCGACACCCAGATGCGCCAGTTCCTGTTCGACAGCTGGCACTGCCTGCTGCTGCGCGAGCTGTCGGATTCGGCGGACGCGGAAGTGGCCGCCATCGCCGCCAAGGCGCTGAAAGAGGCCACTTACCACCTGCGCCGCAGCAGCGGCTGGGTGGTGAGGCTGGGCGACGGCAGCCGGCAAAGCCGCGAATTCTGCCTGCTGGCGCTGGAGCGCTGCTGGCATTACGTGGGCGAGCTGTTCGAGATGGACGAACTGGAGCAGGCGATGCTGGCCCAGGGCGTGGGTTGCGACCTGGCCGCGTTGTATCCGGAATGGCTGGTCTACGTCAACGAAGTGCTGGCCGCGGCCACGCTGGAGCCGCCGCGCGCGGCGCCCGGCGTCAGCGGCGGCAAGCGCGGCGCGCACGGCGAGGCGCTGGTGGCGCTGCTGATGGAAATGCAGTTCCTGAGCCGCGCCCACCCGGGAGCCGGCTGGTGAGCCGGGTGCACGGCCAGGAGGTGCAAAGCGGCACCGAGCGCGTCTGGGAATGGCTGGCCGGCATTCCGGACCCGGAGATGCCCTATGTCTCCATCGTGGACCTGGGCATCGTGCGCGACGTGCGCTGGGAGGACGACGCGCTGCGCGTGGTGGTGACGCCCACCTATAGCGGCTGCCCGGCCAAGGCGCAGATAGACAGCAATATCCGCCAGACCCTGCAAGACCGCGGCGTGGAGGCGGTGCGGCTGGAAACGCGGCTGCACCCGGCCTGGAGCACGGACTGGCTCAGCGAGAGCGGCCGCTCCAAGCTGCGCGCCGCCGGCATCGCCCCGCCCTTGCCGGCGGAGCCGGGCTGGCAGCGGCTGAGCTTCGTCGCCGTCGCCGCGCCGCGGGTGCCCTGTCCGCGCTGCGGCTCCGACGCCACCCGCCCGCAGGGCGAATTCGGCGGCACCGCCTGCAAATCGCTGTACCAGTGCGAGGCCTGCCGCAATCCGTTCGAGCACTTCAAGAGTTTATGAGGAAGCCGCCATGCCGCAGTTTTACCCCTTGCAGCTGACCGAGATCCAGCGTGACACGCCGGACAGTCTGCTGCTGACGCTGGAGCCGTCGGAGGAGCACCGCGACCGCTTCCGCCACGAGCCGG
The DNA here is from genome assembly GCF_016937655.1 of Chromobacterium alkanivorans. Taxonomy (GTDB): domain Bacteria; phylum Pseudomonadota; class Gammaproteobacteria; order Burkholderiales; family Chromobacteriaceae; genus Chromobacterium; species Chromobacterium alkanivorans. The sequence goes on from NZ_JAFHKL010000015.1 coordinate 9,724, forward strand.
GCCAGCATCTGACCCTGCGCGCCTGGCTGGACGGCGAGGAAGTGCGCCGCAGTTATTCGCTGTGCAACGCGCCGGATGCGCCCAAGCTGCAGCTGGCGATCAAGCGGGTGGCCGGCGGCCGCTTCTCGCAATGGGCGCACGACAGCCTGGGGCCGGGCGCGATGCTGGAGGCCTTGCCGCCGTCCGGCCGCTTCGGCCTGCCGTCGGCGCCGGAAGCGGCTCGCCACTACGCCGGCTTCGCCGCCGGCAGCGGCATCACCCCGGTGCTGTCCATCCTGCAGGCCACGCTGCTGCGCGAGCCGCTCAGCCGCTTCACCCTGGTCTACTGCAACCGCAACCTGGCCTCGCTGCAGTTCCGCGAAACGCTGGCCACGCTGAAGGACCGTTACCCGGCGCGGCTGTCGCTGATCTATCTGTTCAGCGCGGAAGAGCAGGAGATCGAGCTGTTCAACGGCCGGCTGGACCGCGAACGCTGCCTGGCGCTGCTGCGCGGCTGCCTGCCGGCGGCCTCCATCGACCACGCCTACGTCTGCGGCCCGGCCGGCATGATGGCGGCGGTGAGCCAGGCGCTGAGCGAGAGCGGCCTGCCGCCGGAACGCGTCCGCAGCGAACACTACGCCGCGGCCCCGGCCGCCGGTCCGGCCCGCGCCGAGCGCGCGTTGGCGGACAGCCCGGAACGGGTGCGGGTGACGGTGAGGATGGACGGCATGCAGCGCCAGGTGGAACTGGGCGCGCCGGTGGACAACCTGCTGGACGCGCTGCTGCAAGCCGGCGTCACGCCGCGCTATTCCTGCAAGGCCGGCGTTTGCGCCACCTGCCGCTGCCAGGTGCTGGCCGGCGAAGTGGACATGGAGGCGCCGCACGCATTGGCGCCCGAGGAGGTGGCCGCCGGTTATGTGCTCAGCTGCCGCAGCCGCCCGCTGACTTCAACACTGGCGCTGTCATTCGACTGATCCGCGCCTGAGGACACACATCATGACGACTCAAAACGCCCTGTCCCGCTGGGCGCTGACCCTCTATTGCCTGGCCACCGGGTTTTCCGTGGCGGCGGTGGTCTACCACCAATCGATGACGCAGCTGATCGCCGTCTCCTTCGGCCTGTCCGCGGACTCGCTGTGGGGGTTGTCGGTGGCCACTCAGTTCGGCTACGGCGCCGGCCTGATTCTGGGTCTGCCGCTGGGCGACATGATCGCGCCGCGCCGGCTGATCCCCGCCACCATGCTGGCGCTGGGCGCGGTGCTGCTGCTGGTGGGCATCGCCCCGTCGCCGTGGCTGATGGTGCTGTTGTGCGGCCTGGCCGGCCTGCTGTCCATCGGCGGCCAGCTGCTGCTGGCCTACAGCGCCAAGGCGCTGGCGGCGGAGCAGCGCGGGCGGGCGGTGGGCAGCCTGCTCACTTCCTTGTTCGCCGGCCTGCTGCTGGCGCGGGTGCTGGCCGGCTGGGGCGGTGAGCACATCGGCTGGCGCGGCATCTACCTGGTGGTGGGCGCCCTGACCTTCGTCATCGGCCTGGCGCTGCGCGGCTGCATCGGCGAGGTGCCGCTGGCCGGCCAGCTGCGCTACGGCCGCATGCTGGGCCAGCAGGGCGCGCTGTGGCTGAAGCTGCCGGAGCTGCGCCGGCTGGCGCTGGTGGCCGCCTGCTTCTTCGCCGCCTCCAACGGCATCTGGGCCAATCTGTCCTCGCTGACCCACGCCACCCTGAACTGGAACGCCGGCCAGACCGGCCTGCTGGCCTTCACCTCCATCGCCGCGCTGCGCGCGCCGTGGCTGGCGCAATGGCTGCAGCGCCGGCTGGACTGGCACGGCGTGATCGCGCTGCTGGGCGTCGGCATCGCCGCCACCTCGCTGGCCGGCGTCTGGCTGGGCAGCCAGGTGCTGATGATCGTGGCCTTCCTGATGGTGACCGATCTGGGCGTGCGTTCGGTGCAGACCATCGCCCAGGGCCGGGTGCTGGGCATAGATCCGGCCGCCGCCTCGCGGCTGAACAGCCTGTTCATGACGGTTTTCTTCTTCGGCGCCGCGCTCGGCTCCTGGCTGGGCGGCATCGCCATCCACCGGCTGGGCTGGGCCGGCATGTATCTGTTCCCGGCGGCCTGCGCCGCCGCCGGGCTGCTGTTCCTGAGCTGGCGCAACCCGGCGCTGCGCTTTGCCCGGGCCTGATTTCGCAACACCGCAACACCTGGACGCCGCGGCGCTTTCCGCGCCGCGAACCGCACACTTCGATTGGGAGATGGATATGGAAGCATTGTTGGAAAAAAGCGGCAGCAAGACCCCGTTGATCGCAGGAATGAGCCTGATCTGGGCAGACTGGCTGAAAGAGGAAGACCTGCAAGGCCTGGTGGAACACCCGCTGCTGCAAGCGCTGGAGCGCAAGGAGGCCAGCCTGGCCACCGTGCGCACCCTGCTGATCCAGCACAGCCATTACTCGCGCCACTTCACCCGCTATCTGTGCGCGCTGATGGGCCAGTTGAGCGACCCGGCCGACGTGATGGCGCTGATGGAAAACATGCGCGAGGAAATGGGCGTGGACGGCGGCAGCAGCATCACCCACGCCGAAATGTTCCAGCGCACCCTGCGCGTGGTGGGCGCGTCCCCGGCCTCGCACGCGCCGCTGCCGCAGACCCTGGCGATGGTGGACACTATGATGGGCCACTGCCAGTCCCCGGACGCGCTGGCCGGCCTGGCCGCGATGTGCCTGGGCGCTGAAGCCATCGTGCCGCTGATCTACCGCCCCATCCTGCAAGCGCTGCAGCACCACGGCTTCGGCGAGGACGCCACCGAGTTCTTCAGCCTGCACATCGAGGAAGACGAGGACCACGCGCTGACCATGCTGGCCATCATGCAGCGCCTGACCCTGGACCAGGACGCGCGCCGCGAGCAGGCCATCGCCGTGGGCCGCGAGCTGATCGCCCGCCGCGTGGCGATGTTCGACGCCATCTGGGCGCATTGCCAGGCGCAGCCGGCCGCCGCGCCGGCCGCGGCCCCGGCCGGCCACTTCTCCTCCGCCGATTTCTGGCGCGTGCCCAGCCAGTTGCAGGCCCAACTGCCGGAGCGGCTGAGCCACCAGCAGGTGATGGCGGCCAGCCAGGGCGGCGACCAGGCCTTCTCCTCCGAGCGCAAGCACAAGGTGCACATCGTCGACCTGCCCAGCCGCACCATCAGCCTGACCATAGGCCGGCTGGAAGAGGGCGAGGCCACCCGTCTGCACCGCCACAACTACGAGACGGTGATCTACGTTACCCAAGGCCAGGGCTATTCCCGCATCGGCGACCGCCAAGTGCCGTGGCGCGCCGGCGACGCCATCTACGTGCCGGTCTGGGCCGAGCACCAGCACGTCAACACCGGCGCGGAGGAGTGCGTCTACCTGGCCTGCGAGAACGCGCCCTTGTTGCAGAACCTGGGCGGCATCGCGCTGCGCGAAGAACTGAGCGCCTGAGCCCCGGCCGGACCGCCTGCCCACCGGGCGGCCCGGCCCGCAGCCTTGCCCGGCGCAAGCGGCTCTTGCCGGGCGAGGTTTTCCCAATCAGCACCCGATAAAACGAGATCACGATGCTGACACTATCCAAAGCCTGGAGCCCAAGCAGCTGGCAGGCGAAACCGCACACGCAAATGCCCGATTACGACGACGGCGCCGCGCTGCGCGCCGTGCTGTCGCGTCTGAGCGCCTATCCCAACCTGGTGCCCTCCGCCGAAATCCGCCGGCTGCGCGCCGCGCTGGCCGGGGTGGCGCGCGGCGAGGGCTTCGTCATCCAGGCCGGCGACTGCGCCGAGCGCTTCGCCGGCCTGCGGCCGGAGGTGCTGGGCGGCCACTATCGCCTGCTGGAACGCATGGCCGCGGACCTGGGCCAGGCGCTGCAACGCCCGGTGCTGCGCATCGGCCGCATCGCCGGCCAGTACGCCAAGCCGCGCAGCCAGCCGCAAGAAGCGCTGGGCGGCTTGAGCCTGCCCAGCTATCGCGGCGACATCATCAACGGCGTGGAATTCGCCGCCGCCGCGCGCGCCCACGACCCGCAGCGGCTGGAATCCGCCTACTTCCACGCCGCCGCCAGCCTCAACTATCTGCGCGGCCTGGACCGCGAGGCCGCGCCGCGCGACAGCGGCTACTACGTCAGCCACGAAGCGCTGCTGCTGCCCTATGAACAGGCCCAGCTGCAGCAGGACGAGCGCGGCGACTGGTATTGCGGCTCCGGCCACTTCCTGTGGGTGGGCGAACGCACCCGCCAGCTGGACGGCGCGCACGTGGAATTCCTGCGCGGCGTGAACAACCCCGTCGGCGTCAAAGTGGGCCCCGGCATGGCGCGCGACGAGTTGCTGCGCCTGATCGACGCGCTGAACCCGGACAACGAAGCCGGCCGGCTGACCCTGATCACCCGCTTCGGCGCGGCTAACATCCAGCGCCTGCCGGAGCTGCTGGACGCGGTGAGCGCCGAAGGCCGCCAGGTGCTGTGGCTGTGCGACCCGATGCACGGCAACGGGGTGCAGGCCGCCAACGGCGTGAAGACCCGGCGCTATGAAGACATCCTGGCCGAGGTGGAAGCCTTCCTCGCCGCCCACCGCGACTGCGGCAGCCACGCCGGCGGCGTGCACCTGGAATTGAGCGCCCAGGACGTCACCGAATGCCTGGGCGGGCCGGACGCGCTGGCCGAGGAAGACCTGGGCCGCGCCTACCACAGCAGTTGCGATCCGCGCCTCAACCCGCGTCAGGCGCTGGCCCTGACCGATCGCTTGATCGCCGCGCTGACCCAGCCCTCCGGCGCTGCGGCGCGGCCGGCGCCGGACGCCGCCGTCCCGGAACCGCTGATCAATCTGGCCGAGCGCCTGGCCGCCAGCCGGCCGGACAGCGACCGGCTCTGCTTCGTCGGCCCCGGCTTCAGCCTCAGCTACCGCCAGCTCAACCGCGCGCTGCGCCGCCAGGCCGCCTGGCTGCAAGGCGAGGGCGTGGCCGCCGGCGAGCGCGTGCTGATCGCGCTGGACGACGGCCCGGAGCTGGCGGTGGCCTTCTACGCCGCGCTGGCGGTGGGCGCTTTGCCGGTGGTGGCCAATCCGCGGCTGGACGCCGCCTCGCTGCACCACCTGCTGGCCGACGCCGCCCCGGCGTTGTGCCTGGGCCAGTCCTCGCAGATCGCGGTGTGGCCGGCCGCGGCCAAGCTGCGGCTGCTGGACGCCGGCGCTCATCTGGAATGGCTGGCCGGCGACAGCGCCGACGACGATTGGGACGATTTCGCGCGGCAGCCGGAAGACGCGCCGGCGCTGATCCAGTACACCTCCGGCAGCACCGGCCAGGCCAAGGGCGTGGTGCACAGCGCCCGCTCCATGCTGGCGGTGTGCTCGCACTTCGCCGCCGGCCAGCTGCGGCTGGGCGTGGACGACGTGCTGTACTCGGTGCCCAAATCCTTCTTTGGCTACGGCATGGGCAACAGCCTGTTCTTCCCGCTCTACCTGGGCGCTTGCGGGGTGCTGGACGGCGCCTGGCCGTCGGCCGAACGGGTGGCCGGCGTGCTGCGCCAGTTCCGCCCCACCGTGCTGTTCGCCGTGCCCACCCTGTACCGGCTGCTGCTGGAACACGGCCTGGAGCCGTCCGACGTGGCGATCCGGCTGGCCTTCTCCGCCGGCGCTCCGCTGTCCGCCCCCTTGGCGCGGCGCTGGCGGCAACGCTTCGGCTTCGATCTGCACGACGGCATCGGCGCCACCGAAATGTGCCATGTGTTCGCCACCAGCTACCCGGACGCGCTGCGCTCCGGCAGCGTCGGCCGCATGTTGCCGGGCTGGGAGGCGCGCATCGTCGACGCCGACGGCCGGGACGCGCCGGCCGGCGAATGCGGGGTGCTGCTGGTCAAGGCGCCCAGCCGCGCGCTGGGCTACTGGCGGCGTCCGCAGGAAGAGCAGGAGCGTTTCCAGGACGGCTGGTATCGCACCGGCGACCTGTTCAGCCGCGACGAGCACGGCTATCTGAGTTTCCACGGCCGCGAGGACGACCGCTTCAAGGTATTCGGCCGCTGGGTGGTGCCGGTGGAAATCGAAAACTTGCTGGCCGCGCTGTTGCCGGAACTGGGCGACGCCTACGTGGTGGCCGCGCCGGACCGCGACGGCGAAGCCCGCCCGGCGTTGATCCTGCGCGCCGGCGACGACAGCGAGGCGCTGGTGCGCCTGGTGCACGCCACGCTGGAAGCCCATCTGGAAAGCTATAAGCGCCCGGCGCTGGTGTTGGCGCTGGCGGAGATTCCGCTGAACAAGAACGGCAAGCCGGACCGGCGCGCGATGGCGCAACTGGCCGCCCGGGAACAGGCGGAGCGCAAGGAGGAAAAAGTATGCTGAGCGAAGAGGCGTTTCTGCGTTACGGCGACCACGGCTTCAGCCTGGCGCCGCTGTGGCAGACCCTGCCGCTGCCGGCGGGCACGGACCCGCTGGTGTTGTACCAGGCGCTGGCCAACCAGGGCAGGGACTATCTGTTTGAAACCGGCCACTGGAGCGACGGCGAGTTCCAGCGCGCCTATTCGGTGATCGGCCTGCCCTGCCGCGAGCGGGTGGAACTGGACGAAGGCCGGCTGCGCCATTGGCGCGACGGCCAGCTGCTGCGCGAACTGGAGTGCGAGGACCCGATGGCGGAGCTGGCCAGGCTGCGGCAAGGCTGGAGCGCGCCGCACTTCAGCGCCTTGCCGCCGTTCTCCGGCGGCCTGTTCGGCTACTTCGGCTTTGAAACCACCCGTTTGATCGAGCCGCGGCTGCGCCGCCAGCCGCGCAAACCGTCAGGGCTGGCGCTGCCGGACGCGCTGCAATGGCTGAGCCTGGACTTGCTGGTGCTGGACCACCAGCAGGCCAGCGTCTATTGCATCGTCCACGAATCCACCGAGGCGACGGCCGCTTACGCGCGCGGCCAGCGGCGCTTGCGGGAGCTGTGCGAGCGCACCCGCGCGCTGTTGGCGGAACCGCCGGAGCCGCCGCCGGCGTTCGCCGCGGACGCGGCGGCGGACCCCGCGCTGAATCACGCTTTTTCGCGCGAGGACTTCCAGCGGGCGGTGGGCCGGATCAAGGACTACATCGCCGCCGGCGACGTGATGCAGGTGGTGCTGTCCCAGCGCATGAGCCAGCCCTTCGCCGCCGACGCGCCCACGCTGTACCGGGCCTTGTCCGGCCTGGGCGACACGCCTTACCGCTACCTGCTCAATCTGGGCGACGCCCAGATCGTCGGCGCCTCGCCGGAAATGCTGTTCCGTCAGCAAGACGAGCGCGTGACCAGCCGCCCGATGGCCGGCACCCGCCGCCGCGGCGCGGACGCGGCGGAAGACCAGGACCTGCGCCGCGAACTGCTGGCCGATCCCAAGGAAATCGCCGAACACATGATGCTGGTGGACCTGGCGCGCAACGATCTGGGCCGGCTGGCCGAGCTGGGCAGCGTGCAGGTGGACGAGTTGCTGACCGTGGAGAACTTTTCCCACGTCATGCACATCGTCTCCACCGTGTCCGGCAAGCTGCCGCAACAGGCGCAGGCGTTGGACGTGCTCAAGAGCACCTTCCCGGCCGGCACCCTCAGCGGCGCGTCCAAGGTGAGGGCGCTGGAGGTGATCGCCGAGCTGGAGCCGCATTCGCGCGGGGTCTACGGCGGCTCCATCGGCTACATCGGCTGGCGCGGCAACGCCGACCAGGCCATCACCATCCGCACCGGCGTGCTGCAAGGCGGCCAGCTGCACGTGCAGGCCGGCGCCGGCGTGGTGCAGGACTCGCTGGCCGAGCGCGAATGGCAGGAAACCCTGGAAAAAAGCCGGCTGATGCTGCTGGCGGCCAAGCTGGCCGCGGCGGCGCGGCAAGAGGAGGCGGCATGCATTTGATGATCGATAACTACGATTCCTTCACCTACAACGTGGTGCAGTACCTGGGCATGCTGGGCGCGGACATCATGGTGCGGCGCAACGACGAGATCGGCCTGGAGGAGATAGAAGCGTTGCGGCCGCGCTCGCTGATCGTCTCGCCCGGACCCTGTTCGCCCGCCGAGGCCGGGGTGTCGCTGGCGGCGATCCGCCGCTTCGCCGGTCGCCTGCCCATCCTCGGCATCTGCCTGGGCCACCAGTGCATCGCCGCCGCCTTCGGCGCGCAGGTGCGTCGCGCCGACGAAGTGCTGCACGGCAAAGTGTCGCGCATCCATCACGACGGCGAGGGCCTGTTCGAAGGCCTGGCCGACGGCCTCAAGGTGGCGCGCTATCACTCGCTGGTGGCGGACGCGCTGCCGGACGAGCTGGTGGCCACAGCCTGGGCGCTGCGCGCCGACGGCGGCCGGGGCGAAATCATGGCGCTGCGCCACCGCAGCCTGCCGATTCACGGCCTGCAATTCCACCCGGAATCGGTGCTGACCGAACAGGGGCTCAGCATGCTGGGCAATTATCTGCGGCTGGCCGAGCGCGCCGCGCAAGCGGAAACCGAGCTGGTCTGACACATGCAAGGGGGCGGCCGCGGCCGCCCCCGCCAAGAAAGCGACAAGATGCAAGATCCCCATTTTTCCAAGGCCTACCCGATCCGCTTCTCCCACTGCGATCCGGCCGGCATCGTTTACTTCCCGCAATATCTGGTGCTGAGCAACTGGCTGGTGGAAGACTGGTTCACCGAAGGCCTGGGCATCAGCTTCGCCGACTTCATCGGCCCGCGCCGGCTGGGCCTGCCCATCGTCAAGCTGGACTGCGAATTCCTGCGCCCGTCGCGCCAGGGCGAGCAGCTGACGCTGCAACTGCGCGTGGCGCGGCTGGGCGGCAGCTCGCTGACCCTGGACATGGAAGGCCACGCCAACGGCGAACTGCGGCTGCGCTGCCGCCAGGTGCTGGTGCACATCTCGCTGGACAGCGGCGCCGCCATCGACGCGCCGGCCGACGTGCGTGCCGCCTTGAGCGGCTTGCTGGAGGAGGCGACGGCATGATGCAAATTCTGCAACCGCCGGAATGGGCGCGCCCGCGCGGCTACGCCAACGGCATCGCCGCGCGCGGCACCATGGTGTTCACCTCCGGCCAGCTGGGCTGGGACGCGGAGGAAAAGCTGGTGGGGCCGGGCTACGCCGAGCAGGCGATCCAGATCCTGAAGAACATCGTGGCGGTCCTGGCCGAGGCCGGCGCCAAGCCGGAGCATCTGGTGCGGCTGACCTGGTATGTGTCCGACCGCGACGCCTATTTCGCCGAGGCCCGGGAAGTGGGCCGCGCCTACCGGGAATTGATCGGCCATTTCCCGGTGATGAGCGCGTTCCAGGTGGCGTCCCTGATGGTGCCGGGCGCCAAGGTGCAGATCGAAGCGACGGCGGTGATTCCGGATTGAGGCTTGCCAAGCCGGGCGGAGCCGATAGGCGATACCCGCCAAACCTCGCGATCGAAACCCAAGAATCAATCCCGCTGGGCTTACGCGTGGCTATCGCTGCGCTCCACCCACCCTACGAGATGTGGATTTGTAGGGTGGGTGGAGCCGTAGGCGATACCCACCAAACCCCGCCATCCAAGCCCAAAGTTCAATCCCATCGCGTTTCCGCGTGGGTATCGCTACGCTCCACCGCACCCTACGGCAGGCGGATTGGTAGGGTGGGAGGAGCCGTAGGCGATACCCACAAAACCCCGCCGCCAAGGCCCAAGCATAGATCCCATCGCGTTTCCGCGTGGGTATCGCTGCGCTCCACCCACCCTACGGTAGGCGGATTGGTAGGGTGGGTGGAGCCGTAGGCGATACCCACCAAACCCCGCAGCCAAGGCCCAAGCATTGATCCCATCGCGTTTCCGCGTGGGTATCGCTACGCTCCACCCACCCTACGAGATGTGGATTTGTAGGGGGGGTGAGCCGTCAGGCGATACCCGCCAAACCCGCCGGCGACAGGCAAGAGAGCTCGCCCTCAGCCTCCTGGCGGCAACAATCGGCCTTCCAGGCACAGGCGCAGATTCCGCGCCTGCTGCGCGGCCTGTTCCGGCGTGGCGACGTTGGCGAAGCCGAACAACAGGCCCTTGCCGCAATCCGCCTCCAGCGCCCGCGCCGACAACGCGGCGATGCCGAAGCGCTCGCGCTTGGCGCGCTGCGCCAGGGCGATGTCGTCTTCCGAGCGATCCAGCCTCGCCAGCAGATGCAGGCCGCAGGCCGGCACGTCGAAGCTCATTCTGTCGCCGAACTCGTGGCGCAGGCTGGCGATCACCAGCTCGCGGCGCTGCGCGTAGGCGGAGCGCATCTTGCGCAGATGGCGGATGAAGTGGCCTTCCTGCATGAAATCCACCACCACCCCCTGGTTCAACAGCGGGCAGCCGTCGTGCCAGGTGTGGCAGGCGGCGTTGAAGCGCGCCAGCAAGGGCTTGGGCACCACCAGATAGGCCAGGCGCAGCGCCGGGCTCAGCACCTTGCTGAAGCTGCCGACGTAGAGCACGTTGTCGTTGGCTCCCAGGCTGGCCAGCGCCGGCTGCGGGCGGCCGTCGTAGCGGTATTCGCTGTCGTAATCGTCTTCGATGATGAAGGCGTTGTTGTGCTCGGCCCAGGCCAGCAGCTCCAGGCGCCGCACCAGCGACAGCGACACCCCCAGCGGGCTTTGATGCGCCGGGGTCACCAGCGCGAAACGGGCGTGCGGCGCCCTCTCCTTGGCGGCAGCCACCTGCATGCCGTCCCGGTCCACCGGCACCGGCACCAGCTCCGCGCCCATTTCCGCCATCAGGTGGCGGCTGGGCGGGAAGCAGGGGTCTTCTATCCACACCTGGTCCAGCGGCCGCAGCAGGGTGCGGCCGATCAGGTTCAGCGCGCCGCGGTAGCCGGCGGTGATGAACACCTGCTGCGGCGAGCAGTCCAGCCCGCGCGACAGGTGCAGATAGGCGGCGATGGCCTCGCGCAGCGGCCCGTAGCCGGCCGGTTGCGGGTAGGACAGGAAACGGTTTTGCAGCCGCAGCTGGCGGGTGTTCAGGCTGGCCCACAGCTTGCGCGGGAACAGGTCCAGCGCCGGCAAGCCCAGCTGATAGGGCAAGGGTTGCCAGTCCGAGGCGGAGTCGAACAGCGACAGGCCGGCCGGGCGCGGCGCCGGCGCGTCCGACGGGCGCGGCTGCTGCATGCGCACGTCCGCCAGCCGCGGCGACACCACGGTGCCGGCCTGGCCGCGCGCCTCCAGATAACCTTCGCCTATCAATAATTCGTAAGCCAGTTCCACGGTATTGCGCGACACTTGCAGCTCGCTGGCCAGCGCGCGGATGGACGGCACCCGCTGGCCCGGCGTCAGGCTGCCCTGGCTGATGGCCTGGATGAAGCGTTGATACACTTGGCGGTACAGCGGCAGCGCGTCGTCCTGGCTGGAGAGTTCCGGGGCGGCCAGGCCGGCGCTCACGTCGGCGCTCCCGCGCGCGGACAGGAGGATAAGAAGGGGGCTTGCGGCAACTGAGGCATGGCGGCTTCCTAAAAGCGGTTTAGTTTGAAAGTCGATAGCCGTTGCAGAATCAATTCTGACATTTGCTGTCATCATTAAAAACAAAACAATATGCCTATGTCAAATTAAGATTCCGGCGAAGCGGCCATGGGCCTGGAAACATCCGCCCGGCGCGGCGGTCAACAGCTAGAGCCGTAGAATTCACTGGAGCGAGGAGAGCAAGCGTGTTGACCATGGGGTTTCTGAGCTGGTTGTTCGGCGATGAGAATCTGATGTCCTTGTTGGCGCAGAACTGGGTGCTGGGGGTATGGATCGTGGCCGCCATCGTGTTTTGCGAAACCGGCCTGGTGGTGCTGCCCTTCCTGCCCGGCGACGGGCTCTTGTTCGCCACCGGCGCCTTGCTGGGCGCGCAGGGGGTGTCGCCGTGGTGGCCGATGGGGCTGATCACGCTGGCGGCCATCCTGGGGGATTTGCTGAATTACAGCATCGGCCGCTCCGCGCTGGGGCAGACGCTGATCCGGCGCGGCTGGGTCAAGCCCCAGCACCTGGCCAAGACCCAGGTCTTTTTCGACCGCTACGGCGCGCCCACCATCACCATCGGCCGCTTCGTGCCCATCGTGCGCACGGTGGCGCCGTTTCTGGCCGGCTTGTCCGGCATGTGTCCGCGCCGCTTCGCCTGTTACAACGTGCTGGGCGCGGTGATTTGGTGCGGCGGTCTGCTGTCCATGGGCTACTGGCTGGGGGCGATTCCATGGGTGCAGGACAATATGCTGTGGCTGGTGCTGGGCATGGTCGCGCTGCTCTTGCTGCCGCCCTTGTGGCAGTGGCGGCGCAGCCGCCGTCAGGCCGGCTGAAGGTTTTGGAGACGGTTTCAACTCCGGTTTCTATCCATTTCGCCGACGCGCAGCAGGCTGCGCCATGATCGCGGCGCTGCCGGCCTTGACGTCGAACGGCGCGGATTCAAGGTCCGCGCCGCCGGCGATGTTCATGGAATGATCTTGAGGCTTGCGTCAGAGAATGCGGGGTTTGCCATCGGCCGTTAGCGCTTCCGCCTGGCGGACTCGGGTCGCGCTGGCTGGGCTGGCTTTGGGCACTCTTGGCGCATTTTCCAGAGCATTGTTCACGCGGATTTCTTCATGCTCGTCTTTCAGCATGCCCAGGCGGGCGTGTAGCAAGTTAGTGTCCGCCGGTTCCATCTTGCGATTGAAATCGCGCACCCATAATTCTTCCGCCCTGGCGCGCGCCGCCGCTTCCACCTGCTGTCTGGCGGCGGCTTCCGCCTGTTGGCGCGCGGCTTGTTCCGCCTGCTGGCGAGCCGCGCTGGCGGCCTGCTCGCGCGCGGCTCGTTCCGCTTGCTCCCGCGCAGCTTGCTCGGCCTGTTTGCGGGCCGCGGATTCAGCGTGTTCACGCGCGCGTCGCTCGGCCTGTTCTTGAGCGGCCTGCTCCGCCTGTTGTTTGGCGACGCGTTCCGCCTCTTGTCGGGCCGAAGTTTCGGCTTGCTTGCGCGCCAGCTCTTCCGCCACGGTCTTGGCCTGCTGTTTGACTTGCTGCTGCGCGGTTTCCGCCACCTGCCGCTCGGCTTCGCTGCCTGCGGCGGATTGAGCCTGCCTCAAGGATGGGATGGCGGCTGCGCTGGCCCCGGCTTCCGGGGCCGCTTGCGCGTGATTGGCGAAACTTTGTCCAATCTGGCTCATCTTTTCACGGAAAAAGCTGTCGCTCATCACATGGTCTACCAGTCGCCGGCTGGCCAGCTCAATGGCTTTGTGCTTGTTTACCTGGCCGCTGAAGTCCTTGGCTTCGTCCACCGCCTTGGCCACGATGCGTTGCGCGGCGTCGGATTGCAGACAGCGTTCCAGCGCGGCTTTCTCCGCGGCGGGATGCTCCAGGTAGACGCCGCTGGCCAGTAGTTGCTTGGCTAATTGCTCCCTACCGGCGCGTGTCAGAGCGCTGAGCGCGGAATCCAGTTCGCGGCGGTGTTGTCCGCTGATGCGAGAGGCCTCGTTATGCACCGCATCCAGTGCTTTGGCGTTGGCTTTCAATTCTTGCTTCAGTGTTTTTTGGCCTGCTTTGTCCTGTTGGGACTGGAGCTGCGTCAACTGAGCTTGCTTGGCCTCAGTGTTGGCGTTATAGCCCTGTGCCAGTTGCCGAGCGTGCCCAAGAGCGATGTTCTGTTTATCTTGGCTACTTGCGCGCAATTGCCCCGCTTGGCGTTCGAAGTCTGCGTGCAGGGCGGCGGCCAGTTCCAGGTGGATGGGTTTCAATTGATCGCGCATATAGCGGGGCACTTCAAGTCCGTAATGGCTGGCCACTTGCTGCAGCTGCGCCGACCGTTGTTGCTGCTGCTGTTGGAAGGCTTCGCGTTGAGCTTCGGCGGCGGCTTGTCGGCTTGCAAGCGCGAGGCCGCGTTCCTTGATGTTTTCCAATCGATCATTGATGGCGCTCAGGGTGAGCGCTTGGGCGGCCGGCATCTGACCGGCGCGCTCGCGCAGCATCTTGTCCAACTGCTTCTGGATCTTTGCGGTCAGCTTGGCCATGGTGGCGGGGCTGGCCTGGCTGTCTATGGTGTTGAGCAAGGATTTGAGCGCATCCAGCAGTTCCGGGTGAGCCTTTCCGTGCTCCAGCACGGACTGGTAGTAGCCAGTCAGCTTGCCCAGAGTGAGTTTGCCATTGTCGGGAGAGCGCAGCAGCTTGGCGGTTTTCTCGGCCACGGTTTGCCCATGGTCTTGGGCCAAGGCTTGCAGCAGTTGCAGATAGGCTTCGTTGAGTTCGACTCCAAGTTGACGGTCCCAAGCCTGGTTGTAATTCAGGCTGCGAAGCAATTGCTGATTCAATTCGAATTGGCCAAAGCTGTTTTTCCGGCTAATGGCCTCCAGTTGCCGTAATGGCGACTGGGTTTCCGCGTTGGCGATGATCTGTTGCAGTTTCTGGGCGCCGGCAGTTAAGGGGCGGGCCAGTTGCTGGGCGCGCGCTTGTTCGGTATCGCTTTGCTTGGGCGCGTCGGGCTCGAAGCTCATATCGTCCGGCATCAGGCGGTTGGCGCTCAGTACGTCCCGCAGCATGGACTGGAAGCGTTCGTTAATGGCGGGGTCTGCCAGCAACTCGGCGGTTTCCGGGGCGTCCAGCGATTCGAGCATGTGGAAAAAGCTTTTCCATTGCACAACCTTGTCTTGGAAAACGGTAGGTGTATCGAAGCCCCAGTCGCCTTTGCTGTCCTTGCTGAGATTGAGCAGATGATCCGCGCCGAATGCAACCGCTCCATGCTCGGGGTCAAATCCAAGTTGTTGGTGGAAGCGGGCGATGTCGATGAAGACCCCTTCTTTGGCGTCATTGTGTTGTGCTTGCGCAGAGGAGTAGCCAATCGTTTCCAAAGAGCCTGGCTTGGCGTGGGCGAGCAGACTTTGAATAAGCTCGGATTCCCCTTCCTTGGATTTCTTGATGGTTTTTTCAACGAGCTCGCCGGTTTTTTTGTCGCGAATTTGCAAGACTTCCACCTGCTCGCGCCTGGCGGTGGTTTTGACTTCGAACTGGTTGAACTCTTTGGTGTCGACATTCATCAGGTGTTGTCCGCTCACCTGTTTTTTTTCAGCGGCGCTTTGCTTGGCGCGCAGCGGCTCGGATTCCGTCTTGCCCAGCTGTTGTTCCAAAAACTGCTTGTCGACCAGAAAGCTGCGAATCAGCGGGCTTTCCGCCCCCGCCATTTTGTACTTCATCAAATAGCCCAAGGCGCGGTGGGGCGTGCCGAAGCCTATCCATAACGCTTTGCCGCTGGCGTTCAGGCTGCCGTCTGGATTTTGGCCGACATCCTTGAAGTTGTCCCCGGTGGATTTGGCGTATACCGCCATATAGGCCCGGACATAGCCCGGATTGGCGGAGTCGTCCAGATTGGCGTAGGCGATGGAGGTATGTCCCACCGCGCTGTTCTTGGCATCCGCGGCTTTGAGCAGCTCGATTTCTTTTTGAGTATCCGCTCGCCAGCGTTGGCTGGCTGCGCCACCCGCCTGATTGTTGCGTGCCAGCAATTGCTCCAGCGCTTTGGCTTTCTCTCCGGGGAGTTGGCCGGCGTTTTCATTCATATTCATCATGTAGGCCAGGCCTAGCGACATTTCTGCTTGCTGTATGCCCGTCAGTTTTTCCGCCACGCGGGATGAGTATTGCCGCCATTGGGGTTCGCTCAGTGTTTTGGCGCTCTCCGGCACCGTTTGTCGCAGCACGGGTTGAATAGTTTGTGCCGAGATGCCTCGCAGCCGGCTGGCCAGGGGGCCGCTGGCAACCTGAAGCGGTGTCTGTTGAGAGGCCGTTGCCGTGTTCAGGGAGAAAGAGGTTCGGTTGGCGTGAATGGGGCTGGGCATGGCTTGATCCTTAAATTGGCATGCGGGAGGCAAGGCTGAATTGAGGGCAGCGGATTGGCTGAGTGGCAGGCCGGGCGAGGGTGTTGCTATAAGCAAGGTGGGGTGTTCGGCTTGGACGGGGCTAGCGCTGTTTGTTGGCGTAAAGATACCCGCCGGCGTTGCCGGCGGGCTTGCAAGTTTTGTTCAATTCAGCGGTGGCGAGAGCGAGGGGCTCAGCGCGGCCCGAGCAGTTTTTGCAGCGTGGCCGCCGTGGGCACGCCTTGCACTTTTTGCAGTTGGCCCCGGGCGTCGCGGTAGAAGGACGCCGGGGTGGCGAACACGCCGAAGCGTTCCATCAGCTGCTGGTTGGCCGCCAATTTGGCGCCGACGGCGGCCGGCGGTTTGGCCAGCGGCCGCACTGAATCTCCTGCCTCGTGGCGCGCCAGCGCGGCGGCCGGGTTCGGCGCGGCCAGGATGGCGGCGGCCTTGGCCGGGCTGTCCTCGGCCAGCAAGCCCACCAGGATGTGGCGGATCTGGACCTTGCCCGCGCTCACCCAGGGCCGGGCGTCGCGCCACAGCTGTTGGCAGTACGGGCAGTTGGGATCGGTGAAGGTGTAGACCACGCGCTCGGCGCCGGCCTTGCCGTCGGCGATCCAGTGGCTGCTTTCCAGTTGCCGCCACAGCGCGGCGCTGAACTGTCGGTCCAGCATCTCCGGCTGCCATTTGTCGCCGTTGGCGTCGGTGACGTTGCCGACGATGGCCTGCTGGCCGTCCGCGGTCAGGTAGACGGCCTGCGGCCGGCCCAGATAGAGCGAGGCGTAGCCGGTGAGCCCGGACGGGCCGGGGAAGCTGCCGAGAATTTCATAGCCCTGGGCCTCCAGCGCCTGGATGGGCGCAGGCCAGGACTGGGCGTGGGCGACGAAGGCGTTCAGGCTGAGCCAGAGCGCCAGCGGCGCCAGGCGGAAAGAGAGCGGGGCGGTCATGGTGCGCTTATTCCTTGGAGTCTGAGCGGGTGAGCGTTTGCAGTTTGCTGGCCAGGGTGGCCGCTGACAGTTCGCCCAGGTGGACGGAGGCCAGGCGGCCGTCGGCGTCGAAAAACAGGGTGGTGGGCAGCGCCGCCGAGCCGTATTCTCGGCCCAGCGCGCCGCCAGGGTCCAGCAGCACGTGCTTGAGCCGCAGCGGCTGCTTGTGGAAGAACTCGCGCACAGCGACTTCGTCCTCGCCCTGATTGGCGAAGATGAAGCTCACGTCGGACCTTTGCCGCTGGGCGTCTTGCAGCAGCGGCATCTCCCTCAGACAGGGCGGGCACCAGCTGGCCCAGAGATTGAGCACCACCGGCTTGCCGGCGGCCAGCGCCGGCAGCGAGGCCGGAGCGCCGTCCAGCTGCGGCAGCGAGCGGGTGGACAGCGCGGCCTTGGCGTGGCCCTGTTGCAGCGCCTCGCCGCCGGCCCAGGCCAGGGCGCCTATCAGGATGGCGACGGCCAGCGGGCGACGCCGTTCCGGGCCGCGCCAGCCGCGCCAGACAGCCAGGAGCAGCGCGGCGGCGATGCCGGCCCAGGGCAGAAAGCCGCCGTCGCGCAGGTCCAGCATCGCCAGCGGCCGGTGCGCGTACAGCGAAAACCAGGACAGGACGAAGCCGACGCGGGCGGCGACGAAGCCCCACAGCAGCATGTCGTTGAGGTCGGCGGCCACGCTGACGCGGCGGCCGCGGCCTGCGAGCAGGCCGGCGCCGTGGGCGGCAAGCCAGGCGGCGGCGACAATGGCCAGGCTGACCGGAATGGCCAGCGGGCCAAGGTGAAAAGAAAGCATGGTTCAGTCCTGCGCCGCGCGGAGCGGCATGGCTCCCTCGGCGCGCCGGCTGCCGAATAAGGCCGCGCGCACGGAGGGGGCGGTTTTTTAAAACGCCTGAATAGACTGGGCGCCTTACAAAAAATTCAGCGGCTTGCGCCAGTCCGGCGTCAGCGCGGCCCCAGAATGCGGAGCAGCCGTTCGGCGTTGGGCGCGCCCTGGATTTTTTGCAGATCGCCTTTGGGGTCCGGGTAGAAAATGACCGGGGTGGCGAACACGCCGAAGCGCTCCATCAATTGGTGATTGGCGGCCAGCTTGGCGCTGACCGCCGCCGGCGGTTTGGCCAGCGGCGCCACGCCGCCGGAGGCGTGTTGGCGCTCATGGCGGTTGAGCGTCGCGGCCGGGTCGACGGCGGCCAGGATGGCGGCGGCCTTGCCCGGGCTGTCCGCCTTGATCACGCCCACCAGGATGTGGCGGATTTGAACTTTGCCGGCTTGCACCCAGGGGCGGGCGTCTTGCCAGAAGCGGTTGCAGAACGGGCAGTTGGGGTCGGTGAAGGCGTAGACCACGCGCGGGGCGCGGGCGTCGCCGTCGGCGACCCAATGGCTGGCTTCCAGCTGCCGCCACATGACTTGGCTGAATTGTTTATTCAGCAGCGGAGCGTTCCAGGGCTCGCCGTTGGCGTCGCTGAGCTGGCCGACGATGGCCTGCTTGCGGTCCGGCGTCAGGTAGAGGGTTTGCGGCCGCCCCAGATACAGAGCGGCGTAGCCGGTGAGGCCGCCGGGCCCGGGAAAGCTGTCCAGGATTTGATAGCCTTGGCGCTCCAGCGCCTGGATGGGCGCGGGCCTGGCCGGGGCGGCCAGGGCGTGGACAGGCAGGCTCAAGGCCAGCAGCAGCGGCGGAATGGTTTTGAAAAGCATTTGAGGGTCCTTGGCGGCGTTGTTGGTTCAGCGGGCCTGACGCGCCTGGTTCAGGCGTTCCAGGAAGGCGTCCGGGCCGAGCGCGCCGACGATGCGCTGGGCGCGGCGCTCCTGGCCGTCGGGTCCGATCAGCAGCAGCGTCGGCGGTCCGATCACCTGGCGCGAGGCGAGCAGCGCGGCGCTGTCCGGGCCGGACTCGGTCACGTCGGGCCGCAGCAGCTTCATGCCGGCCAGCGCTTGTTGCACGCGGGGATCGCCAAACACCTTGCGCTCGATTTCCTTGCAGGCCACGCACCAGTCGGCGTAGTAGTCCACCAGCGTCCACTGGCCTTGGCGCGCGGCCTCGTCCAGGCCCTGTTGCAGCGCGCGGACATCGCGCACGGTGACGAAGCCCAGTTGTTCCATGCCGGCGGCGGGCGGAGCCGCCGCGGAGACGAAGGCGAGCGGACGCAGCGGATCGCCCTGCCCGGCGGCCGCGCCGATCAGCATCGCCGCTGCCCACAAGCCCAGCAGCGTTGCCGCGCCGCGCAGCGTCCATTGGCCGGGGCTGGCGCGCCAGGGCCGGGCCAGCGTCAGCAGGCCGATGGCGACGGCGAACAGCCACGCGCCCCACAAGGCCAGGCTGGCCGCCGGGGGCAGCACGCGGCCGAGGAACCAGATGGCCATGCCCAGCAGCAGGAAACCGAACACTGCTTTGACCCGGTTCATCCACAGGCCGGGGCGCGGCAGCAGTTTGGCGCCCAGCACGCCCACCAGCAGCAGCGGCACGCCCATGCCCAGGCCCATGGCCAGCAAGGCCAGGCCGCCTTTGAGCACATCGCCGCTGTCGCTGATGTAGAGCAGGGCGCCGGCCAGCGGCGCGGTCATGCAGGGGCCCACCAGCAAGGCGGACAGCACGCCCATCGCCGCCGCGCCGCCCAGGGTGCCGCCGCGCTGGCGCTGGCTGGCCATGGCCAGCCGGTCGCGCAGCGCCGCCGGCAATTGCAGCTCGTAAACGCCGAACATGGCCAGCGCCAGCAGGACGAACAGCGCGGCGAACAGGCCCAGCGCCCACGGCGTTTGCAGCGCGGCCTGCAGATTGGCCCCCATGCTGGCGGCCAGCGCGCCCAGCGCCGCGTAGGTCAAGGCCATCGGCAGCACAAAGGCCAGCGCCAAGACCAGGCCGCGTCGCGGCGTGGCGCCGCTGCCGACGATCAGGCTGCTGAGAATGGGCACCATCGGCAGCACGCAGGGCGTGAAGGTCATCAGCAGGCCCAGGCCGAAAAAGGCGAGCAAGACCCAGCCCGCGCCGGATTGCGCCAGCCGCGCGGCCAGCGCCTGATCTTCGCCCAGGGGCGGCGCGGCGAGGGAGGAGGGGAAGGCGGTTCCGGGCGCTCCCGCGGCGGCGGTGTTGACGGCCTGGCCGCCGCCGGACAGCTCGACGACGCGATGTTGCGGCGGATAGCACAGGCCGGCTTCGGCGCAGCCTTGCCAGCTCAGAGCGAGGCGGCGCGCCTGGCCGGCCCGCACCAGCAGTTCCAGCCGCTGGTAATACACCTCGGATTCGCCAAAGAATTCATCATGGATGATTTTGCCGGCCGGCATCGCCGGCGGCGGGACGCTGCCGGCGGGCTCGGCCGAGATCTTGATATTCTTGCGATACAGGTAATAGCCGTCGCGGATGTCCCAGCGCAGGCGGACCTGGCCGTCGCCCAACTCGCTGACGCTGAGGCGGAAGGCCTGTTCCGGCGGCAAAAAGCCGGTTTGTGCCTGGACGGCGGGCATCCAGAGGACAAGCAGCAGCAACAGGCTGCGGAAAATAAGCGGCATTGCGGTCTCCATGGCGATGAATGCGCACAGCCTGGGCGCCGGGGATTAAGCCGCCGTTAACAATGGGATAATCCGTTGCCGGCAAGCTGGGGGACGACAAGGAGGCGGGAATGCGGGTGTTATTGGTGGAAGACAACGAGTTGATCGCGCTGGGCATCGTCGCCGGGCTGCGCGCCCACGGCCTGACGGTGGACGCGGTGGGCAGCGCGGCCCAGGCCGAGGCGGCGCTGGCGACGCTGGACGCCGATGTGATGATTCTGGACCTGGGGCTGCCGGACGAGGACGGCATGCGCTTGCTGGCGCGCTTGCGCGCGCGCGGCGCGGCGCTGCCGGTGCTGGTGTTGACCGCTCGCGACGCGGTGGAGGACAGGGTGGCCGGCCTGCGCGCCGGCGCGGACGATTATCTGCTCAAGCCCTTTGATCTGGACGAGCTGGTGGCCAGGCTGCACGCCTTGCGCCGCCGCGCCGCCGGGCGCTGCGTGGATGCGATCGAGGACGGCCCGCTGCGGCTGGACCCGGCGCGCGGCGAAGTCTGGCTGCACGGCCGGCCGGTGGCGCTGGCGCGCCGAGAACTGGCGCTGCTGGCGGCTCTGATGCAGGCGCGGGAGCGGATTCTCAGCGCCGAGCAACTGAAGGACCGGCTCTACGATTACAGCGAGGAAATCGAAAGCAACGCCCTGAACGTGCACATCCATCATTTGCGGCGCAAGCTGGGTCCGGCGATCGTGGAGACGGTGCGCGGCCTGGGCTATCGCTACGGCAGGGCCGGCGCATGAGCTTGCGCCTGCGCTTGCTGTTGTGGATAGGGGTGTCGCTGTGCCTGCTGTGGGGCGGCGTGGCGGCCTGGACGCTGCATGATCTGGAGCGGCAGATGCGCTTGACGCTGGACCGGCGGCTGGCGATGTCGGCGCAGATGGTGGCCGGCCTGATGGAACAGCTGCCGGCGCCGCCGCCGCGCGCCTTGCCGCGTTTCGACGGCATAGGCGCCGGCATCGCGTGTCAGATCGTTTCCGTGCGCGGCGAAGTGCTGGCGCGCACGCCGGGCGCGCCGGATAGCCGCGCCGCGCCGGCGCCGGGCTATGCCGAGCAAAGCTTGCGCGGCGAGCGCTGGCGCAGCTATACGGTGGTGGCCAACGGCCTGAGGGTGACCACGGCGGACCGGCTGACCGAGCGCGACGCGATGTTGGCGGATATCCGCTGGGCCGCCGCCGTGCCCTTCATCGCGGCCCTGGCCGGCAGCCTGGTGGTCTTGTGGCTGGGCGTGAACCGGGGGCTGCGGCCGCTGGAGCGGCTGCGTCGCGCCTTGGCGCGCCGCGCGCCGGACGCCCTAGAGCCGGTGTCCACGCGGGGCTTGCCGCGCGATGTGCTGCCGCTGGCGGACAGCCTGAATCAATTGCTGCGTCGCGTCGGCGAGGCGCTGCAACGCGAGCGGCGTTTGACCAGCGACGCCGCCCATGAGCTGCGCACCCCGCTGACGGCGATCAAGACCCATCTGCAGGTGGCGCGCATCACCCAGGGGCCGGACGCGGCGCAGGCTTTGGCCCACGCCGCCGAAGGAGCGGAACGCTTGCAGAACACCTTGGGGCAGCTGCTGATGCTGGCGCGGCTGGAAGGGGCTTTCGATTGGGAGGAAGGCCCGCCGGCCTGCGCCGACGAGGTGGCGAGGCTGGCGATGCGCGACGCGGAACCGGCGCCGCCGCGGCGCATTGTCTGCGCGCCGCTGCCGGAGGCCGCGCTGGCCTTGCCCCAGGCGCTGGCGGCCACCGCGCTGCGCAATCTGCTGGACAACGCCTTGCGCTATTCGCCGCCGGACGCGCCGGTGCGTCTGCAGGCCGCGCTGTGCGAGGGGGGCTTGCGCTTCGAGGTTCGCGATCAGGGGCCGGGGCTGACGGCCGCCCAGCGCGAGCAGGCCGCGCAGCGCTTTTGGCGCGGGCGGCATGCCGGCGCCGGCAGCGGTCTCGGCCTGTCCATCGCGGCCGCGGTCGCCGGGCGCTTCGGCGGCCGCCTGGAACTGCTGGCCGGCGAGGAGGGCGGGCTATGCGCCGCCCTGACGCTGCCGGTGCTCAGCTCGCCTGGTGAATGCGCATGAAAGGCGGCGCGGCCACCACGTCCGGCACGCTGCTGTTGACCGGGTGCTGCATCACCTTCTGCGCCACCAGCTTCAGCTCGTACATGATGCCGATGGCGGCCTCCAATTCCCGCGGCTGGCCGTTGAAGGTGCGGTCCAGCGCGGCCAGCAGGTTCTGGTAGGCCTGATAGAACTGAGCGCCGCTGACGGCCGCGCCGCTGCCGGCCGGATAGTCCGAGAGCGCGGCGTTGGGCAGCAGATTGAACACTCCGGTTTCGTCCAGCGGCACCGGCTCGCCGGTGTAGGACCAGCCTGAGGGGCTGGAGTCGTCGCGCACCAGCCGCTTGCCGTAGTAGATCTCGCCAAACTTGAAATAATGGGCGTAGCCGCCGCCGGCGTCTTCCTTGGGATTGATCCAGTCGTCCTCCACCTGCACGCCCTCGCCCTGGCGCACGATGGTGTCTATCACCGCGCGGGCGCTGGCCATGTCGTAGACCTTGCCGTCCGGACAGCCCGGCACCTCGTGCGGGAACCACTGGCTGACGTCCACCTGCTCGTCCAGCCGCGGCTGGGCGAAGCAGTCGTGGCCGTGGTTTTCCAAGTATTGCAGCCGCTCCAGGATGGCCTGGTAAAAGCGGCCGATGGAGTCGAAGCCGGGCTGGTTGTCGACAGAGGCCTGGGTTTCGCCGGGCAGGATGGCCTGGGTGTCCGGCCGTTCTATCTCCATGAACACTTCCTGCGCCTGCTGCCGGCTCAAGGCCTTGAGGGTGACGATCAGGCCGGTGTCCACGCACATCGGCAGCGGGCCGGGGTAATTGAGCGCCCGGCCGTCTTCGATGACGCGCGGATTGCCTCCGATGGCGATCAGGGTGTTGGCGGCCAGCGTCATGTGCAGCATTTCCTCCACCACCACCGACTGCACCAGCGCGCGCGCCTCCTGGTTCTGGCCGGGCTTGATGGAGAACAGCGCGGTCAGATAAGTGGGAATGGTGGACAGCTCCAGCCGCACCGCGCCGGCCAGCATGGTCCGCACATCATTGATGTGCTCGGCTTGAAGCAGTTCGGCCATCAGTTCTTGACGTATCTTCAGCATGGCTTGGTTTCCTTGCTTGGTTTCCTTGAAAGGGGGGCCGTTTGGGCGCTCAGGAGTCGTTGCCCTTGCGGCTCTTGCTCGTGCTGAGAGAGCCGCGGGTGGCGGCGATGTCGGCCTCGCTGGGCGGCGCGCTCTGGCGCAGCGGGCAGCGCTTGCCGTACATCAGCTGGCGGTCGAAGGTTTTGCCGGTGCGGTCAATCACGTTCTGAAAGTAGTTGATCAGCATGCGCCGCTTGCTGGCGGACAGATCGCGCGTCACCGGCATCTGGTCCGGGTCTTCGATGGGCTTGTCGAAGACGAAGCGCATGATGAAGGCGCTGGCGTCGGCCACCGCTTGTTTGGAAAAGTCGAACAGGCCCTGGCTCATCACCGGGTAGAGGTTGGCGTATTGCTGCAGGATGGGCTGCACGTCCTCCCAGCGCGGGTTGTCCAGGTCGATGTCCTGGCCCGGTTGCGGGAAGCTGCTGAAAACCACCACCGCGAAGTTGTCGAAGGGCTGTTGCAGCGCCGGATCGGAGCCGGCCAGATTGTAGGAGATGGTGAACAGCTGGCCGTCCATGTATTCGCGCGGGGTGCCGAAGCTTTCCGGCCCGTGCAGGGTGACGGCGGCCCGGCCGGCCTGGTCGGTGATCGGGTCCGCCGGGCTGATGCGGATGGCGGCGTTGGGCACGTTGTTGACCGGCAGCAGCGCGCGCGGAGTGGTGCCCTGGGTCTTGTCGGTGGGGGTGTCGCTGTAATCCAGCATCGGCGCGCCGGCCCAGAAAGCCAGCGCCGCGCCGGCCAGCGGCTGGCCGTAGCGCGCCGCGTAGAGATGAGTGTGCAGGTGGTTCTTGTCCGGGTGGTTGGGGTCCAGGCGGATGGCGAAGTCCTCGGCGCGCACCTCGTTGCCCAGCAGCGCCTCGCGCACGCAGACCACGGCGCGTCCCTCCGCGCCCACCGGCTGGACGATGGCCAGCGGCAAGGGCTGATTGGCCAGCCGCAGCTGCGCCTCGTTCAGCGGCACGGACTGGATGCCGGCCTGCTGGTCTTGCAGCGTCTGCGAGGTGTCCACGCCGGCGATGGCGGTGTAGTCGTCCGGGCCTATCTCCGCGTCCTGCGCGGTCCATTCATTGTGCAGGATCGCGTATTGCAGCGGCGGCAGCGCCGCCACTTGGTAGTGGCTGTCCAGCGGCAGCGCGTTGCTGAGGTCCACTTGCAGGCTGGCGGTATCCTGATCCAGCCAGGAGGAGAAACAGCCGATGCCGTTCTGGCTGGCAAGATCGCTGCCCTGTTGCGTGGTGGGCATGAAGCGGCGGCCCAGGATGAAGGAGCGCGGCTGGCCGAGATAGGCCGGGCCGATGGCGCCGAGCACGGTGCCGTAGCCGAAGCCGGGGTCGCTATAGGTGGTGCTGTAGCCGTAGGTGGACAGGCGGATGGATAGCCGGTTCTGCTCGCTCAACTCGATCAGACGCGTCAGCAGCGGGCTGTCGAAGCCGTCCAGATGCCACTGGATATTGGTGAGTACGGACTGAAAGACGGCGGAGGCGCCGCTGTCGCCCTGGCTGGCGGCGCGGGAGAACCACAGATCGCGGAAGGGGTTGCTCTGGTAGTCGGCGGTCATCAGCGGCGTGCCGTCCGGCTTGAGCAAGGACACCGCCAGGCCGTAGATGCTGGAGGCCAGCTGCCAGTCCGGGTCCAGGTCCACCATCTTGCCGGACGGTTTGCCGATGGCGTTGCCCACGCTGCAGGACAGCAGCGGGTCTTGCGCCGGATCGGTGATCAGAATGCCGCTGGGGCCGCGCAAGCTGCTCACCTGACAGTTGGCGAAGCGCATGATGGCGGTGCCGGTGGGGTGCCACCAGCCGTTGAAGGTTTTGGTGCGCCCGTTTTCCCCCGCTTGCTGATATTCCTGGAAATGTGGTTCGAAGGTGGCGTTGTCGTAATGGCGCGGATCGTTGTTGACAGTGGAGACGTCGGATTGGAACTGGCCGGCAAAGGCCAGGCGGGGGAACTGCAGATAGCTCATATTGGCTCCTTGCCGGCAGGAAAATGCGCTGACGGTTTTTGTAGGCGATTTAATTCCATGGGCATAGCGCGGGTATAGGCGGCGCTGGCCGTAAGGGCAATGTTCTTTAGGACAGGTGGATGGGCGGGCCGCGGCGCGGCCCGGAAAGGGATTGGCCGACGCTGTGCGGACACGCGTCGGCCGGGACTGGCGCTTACTCCGCGCCCAGCGACATCGCGTGCTTGAACACATTGCCCGGGTCGTACTGGCGTTTGATCGCCACCAGCTCCGGATACAGCGCGCCGTAATACAGCTCGCCCCAGCTATAGCCGGGCGTGCCCGGCCGCGCGCCGCTCAGCATGTCCACGTCCGGATAGTTGATGTAGCAGCCCTCGTAGGGCGAGTCCGGCAAGGCCGCCGAGGCCGGGTAGGGTGTGCCGTTGAAGCCGTCGGCGGCGTAGACGGCGTCGAAGAAGTCGCGCATCCAGCGCAGGTGCTGAGCGTCGTTGGCCGGGTCGGTCCAGTAGCTTTGGTATTGCAGCTTCATCACCGAGGCGCGCTGCGGCACCGCGGTCTGGTTGTCGGCCGGATCGAAGCCGTTGTTGCCGGCGCTGCGGTGGTTGATCGCGCCGCCGTAGGAGTCCACTTGCAGCAGCGATTGGGCCAGGTCTTTGTTGTCGGGGTCGGCGGTCAGGTGCTGGTGGATGGCCTTGCACTCCGCCGGGCTGAAGTTCCGCTTCATATAGGCGGATTTGTACTTGCCGCGCTGGTTGTTGCCGGAGCCGTTCAGCGTTTGGGTGGCGTATAGCCAGTCCATCGCCTGAGCGTGTTCCGGCAGCGGCGCGCTGTTTCTCGGCTGCGAGCGGTGCGGGATGTGGGGCAGGTGGCCGCCGCCGGGCAGGTAGGTGTTGAGCAGTTGCGGCTGGGCCACTTGCTCGATGCGCCGGTAGAAATCGTTGAACGGCGCGGTGTGGTTCAGCTTGCCGTCCCGGTCGGTGTATTGCACCACCAGCCCCAGGTTTTTGGCGCTGATATGGGTGAGCTTGAGCAGGCTGAACAGGCCGTAGCCGTCGGGCTCGCTGTCCGCCTCCTGCCAATATTGGCCGTAGGTTTGCAGCAAGGCGGTAAAGCGGCCCAGGTCCTTGAAATCGTCCCAGCTGAATTGCAATAGCTGCACGCCCACCTGTTGCGGCGCCGGCGGCAAATCGTCGAAGTAATAGCTGGTGATCAGGCCGACGTTGCCGCCGCCGGCGCCCTTGCACAGCTTGAGCAGGCCGGCGAATTCATTGTCGGCGCGGGCGTGCACCTTGCGCACCTTGCCGCCGTCCGCCAGCAGGATGTCCACCGCGCTCAGCCAGTCCACGGTCAGGCCCTGCAGCCGCGACAGCAGGCCGTAGCCGCCGCCGCTGATATGGCCGCCGGCGCCCACCGAGTAGCAGGAGCCGCCGGGCACGGTCTTGCCGGTGAGCTTGTACAGGCCGACGTAACCATCCCAGTTCTGATTGCCGGCCAGGAGCTGGAAGCCGT
This sequence comes from Chromobacterium alkanivorans, assembly GCF_016937655.1. Lineage (GTDB taxonomy): Bacteria > Pseudomonadota > Gammaproteobacteria > Burkholderiales > Chromobacteriaceae > Chromobacterium > Chromobacterium alkanivorans. The sequence continues at coordinate 36,588 of NZ_JAFHKL010000015.1, forward strand.
AGCGGCGGCCGTCCGTCGTCACATCCCGGCGCAGGCCGGAGAGTTGGCCGATGTCTATGATCAGGCCGCCGGGATTGTTGCTGACGAAGCCTTCGTAGCAATGGCCGCCGCTGCGGATGGTGGGATTGAGCCGGTGGTCCAGCGCGTATTGCAAGGCGGCGACGGCTTCGGCCTCGTCGCTGCAGACGACGATGCCGCCGGCCGCTTGGCCGGCTTCCGGCCAGCGTAGATTGAAGCCTTTTTTCAGCGTTTCGTAACGGCGGTCGTCCGGGGTGATGGCGTTCAAGCCCATGTCTAGTTCTCCTTTGAGTCGGCCGCAAGGGCGGTGCCCATGCGTTTTGCATGACATTGTTTTATAGACGAGCCGGGCGGGGAGAACGCTGGCAAATGCTGAGCTGGGCGGCATTGCCTGTTTTAACGTTTCATTTCTTGGGGGCCATGCTTGAATCAACTGGATTTTGTTCTGGCATGAAATGACATTTGAATGTTGTTTTGCTACGCTCCCAGCCAAAATCAGGAGCGAGCGGACATGATCAAGCAATGGATGGGCCTGGCCCTGCTGCTGGGCGGGCTGGGCGGCGCGGCGCAGGCCGGGGAAGCGTTTGGCGCGCCGGGGCTGACGGCGGTGCGCGGCCCGGCGGCCAAGTCTTTCGTCGGCGTGGCGGCGGAGGGGCCGTCGCGAGTGTATTTCACCGGCTATCGCGGCGTGGTGTCCGAGGTGTTCTACCCGGCGGTGGACACCCAGGCGGCGGTGGATCTGCAATTCCTGGTGGGCGACGCCGGCGGCGGCTTCGTCGACGAGGAAAAGCGGCAGGACTACCGCGTGCAGCGGCTGCATCCGCGCAGCATGAGCTGGCAGGCGCAGACCGGCAACCCGGCCCATCACTGGCGCATCAGCAAGCACATCTTCACTGACCCGGCGCGCGACGCGCTGATCCAGCGCGTCACCTTCAGCGCGCTGGACGGCCGCCGCGTCGGCGATTTCCGGCTCTATCTGCTGTTCAAACCCTATCTGGACAACGCCGGCGCCGGCAACAGCGCCGCCACCCTGGCGCGCGCCGGCGGCGGCGCGGCCTTGGCGGCCAGCCGCAATCAACGCGCCTCGGCGCTGCTGAGCAGCTTGCCGTGGAAGACGCAGAACGGCCGCCGCATGCTGTCCAACGGCTTCGTCGGCCTCAGCGACGGCTGGACCGATCTGCTGGGCGGCGCGGCGGACAAGCGCATGGACTGGACCTTCGATTCCGCCGGCAACGGCAATGTGGCGCAGATGGGCTGGCTGGAACTGGGCGACCCGCGCGCGGCCAGCGTGTCCTTCGATGTGGTGCTGGGCTTCGGCGCCAGCCAGGGGCAGGCGCTGGACGCGGCCGCCGCCGCGCTGGGCGGCGATTTGGACGCGGCGCAGCGGCGCTACGACGCCGGCTGGCAGGCTTATGCCTCCGGCCTGTCCGATCAGGGCGGCAGCGCCGACGACGGCTATTACCTGGCCGCGATGACGCTGAAAACCATGCAGGACAAGGACAGCGGCGCGATGGTGGCCGGGCTGGGCACGCCGTGGGGCGCCAGCCAGGGCGACGCCAACGCCGGCGGCTACCACCTGGTGTGGCCGCGCGACCTGTTCAAGTTCGCCAACGCCCTGCTCACCGCCGGCGACCGCGCCACCGCCGCGCGGGTGACGGATTATCTGTTCAACACCTTGCAGCAGCGGCGCGACTGCGGCGCGGCGGAATACGACGCCGCCGGCTGCCCGGACGGCTTCAGCCGCAACGGCCGCTTTCCGCAAAACGCCTGGGTCAGCGGCGCGCAGTATTGGCAGGGCACCCAGATGGACGAGCAGGCCATGCCCATCCTACTGGCCTGGCGGCAGGGGCCGGCGGTGTATTCGCCGCTGTGGCCGCGCATCAAGCTGGCCGCTGACTACATCCTGAACGCCGGGCCGTGGACCTACCAGGAGCGCTGGGAGGAAAACAGCGGCTATTCGCCGTCCACGCTGGCGGCGCAGATCGCCGGCCTGGCCGCCGCCGCCGACATCGCCCGCGCCAACGGCGACGACGCCAGCGCCGCGCGCTATCTGTCCGCCGCCGATTACTGGCAGCAGAACGTGGACGCCTGGACCTTCACCCGCAGCGGCGGCTTTGGCGACGGCCGTTATTATCTGCGCCTCAACCCGTCGGCGCGCGCCGGCGGAGCCAGCCGCGCCGGCCAGGCGCCGGCGCTGGGCCCGGACACGCCGCAGACGCTGGAGGTGAAGAACGGCGGCGGCAGCCGCGACGCGCGCCGGGTGGTAGACGGCGGTTTCCTGGAGCTGGTGCGCATGGGAGTGAAGCGTGCCGACGATCCGGCCATCGCCGCCACGCTGGGCATTTACGACGCGGTGCTGGGCCAGCGGCTGGAACTGTCCGGCGCGCCGGCGTTGCCGGTGAACGCCTGGTTCCGCTACAACTTCGACGGCTACGGCGAGCGCAACGACGGCGGCGATTTCGCCGGCAGCGGCGTGGGTCGGCTGTGGCCCATCTTCACCGCTGAGCGCGGCGTCTACGAGATTGCGCGCCAGGGCGGCGGCGCGGCCGGCCAGCCCTATCTTGCCGCGCTGAAGCAGCTGGCCACGCCGGAGGGCATGTTGCCGGAGCAGGTGTGGCCGCACAGCGCGGTGCTGCCGGACGGCTGGGCGGTGGAGACGCCGGCCGGCAAGCGGGCCGGCACGCCCACCGGTTCGATCGCGCCGCTGAGCTGGGCGATGGGCGAATACATCAGCCTGCTGGCCTCCATCCGCGCCGGCCGCGTCGTCGATCTGCCGGAAGCCGCCTGCGCGCGTTATTACGCCTGCCGGGTGCCGCCCAAGGCCGGGGAGGCGACGGTGGAGATCCAGGCCGCCGCCGAAACCAGCTGGGGGCAGCAGTTGTACGTGACCGGCGCGGCGCGCGCTCTGGGCAACTGGAACACCGACCTGGGCCTGCCGGCCGACGCGGCGGCTTATCCCCTGTGGAAGACCCGGGTCAATCTGCCGGCCGGCCAGCGCGTCGAGTACAAGTACTACCGCAAGAACGCCGACGGCAGCGTGAGCTGGGAGCAGCGCGCCGGCAACCGCGTGTTGCAGGCGCCGGCCGGCGGGCTGACGTTGAATGATCAGGTGGTGTGGTGAGGCGGGCGGGGATCAAATGCTTATTGATTTATTTGGAATATTGAAAGCAAATTTAATTACTTTTTGATATTAAACATGGCTTTTATAGTGTGCTGAGTCCCCCTTGTTCAGGAACTCGCCATGTCCATGTTCATCTCCCGCCGTTCCCTGCTGGCGCTCAGCCTCGCCAGCCTCTCTCTTGTTGCCTTGGCGGCGCACGCCGCCGAGGCCCCCATCGTCATCGGCTACCAGACCGGGGTCGATCCTTCCAAGGTGGCCCAGGCCGACGGCCTGTACGAAAAAGCCATCGGCCGGCCGCTGCAGTGGCGCAAGTTCGAGAGCGGCGCGGAAGTGCTCGCCGCGCTGGCCTCCGGCGACGTGCATATCGCGGACCTCGGCTCCAGCCCGCTCAGCGCCGCCGCCACCCGCCAGTTGCCGATCCAGACCTTTCTGATCGTCGCCGAGATCGGCAACTCCGAAGCGCTGGTGGCGCGCAAGGGCAGCGGCATCAAGAGCCCGCGGGACCTGATCGGCAAAAAGGTGGCGGTGCCCTATGTCTCCACCACCCATTACAGCCTGCTGGCGGCGCTCAAACACTGGAAGCTGGACCCGGCCAAGCTGTCCATCGTCAATCTGCGCCCGTCCGAGATCAGCGCCGCCTGGCAGCGCGGCGACATCGACGCCGCCTATGTCTGGGATCCGGCGCTGAGCCAGGCGTTGAAAACCGGCTCGGTGCTGGTCAACTCCGAACAAGTGGGGCAATGGGGTGCGCCCACCTTCGAAGCCTGGGTAGCGCGCAAGGATTTCGCCGCCGCCCAGCCGCAAGCGCTGGCCGCCTTCGCCAAGGTGACCTTGCAGGCCTTCGCCGATTACCGCGCCAAGCCGGCGGCCTGGAGCACCGGCTCGCCGCAGGTGGCCAAGATCGCGCGGCTGACCGGGGCTGATCCGGCGCAGATTCCCGGCCTGCTGGCCGGCAGCCGCTTCCCGCTGGCGCAGGAGCAGCTGTCGCCGCGCTTGCTGGGCGGCGGCACCGCCAAGGCCTTGCGCGACACCGCGCTGTTCCTGAAGGAGCAGAAGAAGGTGGAAGCGGTGCTGCCGGATTATCAAGCCTATGTCGAGCCGCGCTTCGTGCGGCTGGCGCAGCCGCGCTGAGCGCCAGGAGGCCGCGATGGCGAGCTTGATCGTGGAAAACGCCGGCGTCAGCTACGCCGGCCCGTCCGGTCCGGTGCTGGCGCTGGACCGGGTGTCGCTGGAGCTGCGTTCCGGCGAGATCGTGGTGGCGCTGGGGCCGTCCGGCTGCGGCAAATCCACCTTGCTGGGGCTGATGGCCGGTTTTCAGACGCCCAGCCAGGGCCGGGTATTGGCCAACGGCCGGTCGGTGCGCGGGCCGGGCGCGGATCGCGGCGTGGTGTTCCAGGACGACGCGCTGATGCCCTGGCTCAACGCCGAGGACAATGTGGCCTTCGGCCTGCGCCTGCGCGGGGTGCCGCGCGAGCAGCGGCGGCGCGAGGCGCGCCGCATGCTGGGCTGGGTGGGGCTGGAGGCCTTCGCCGGCCACGCGCTCAGCCAGATGTCCGGCGGCATGCGCCAGCGCCTGGGCCTGGCGCGCGCGCTGGCGGCCGATCCCGACTTCCTGCTGCTGGACGAGCCCCTGGGCGCGCTGGACGCGCTGACCCGGGAAAAGATGCAGTCGCTAATCCTCAGCCTGTGGCAGCGCAGCGGCAAGGGCATCTTCCTGATCACCCACAGCATCGAGGAAGCGCTGTTTCTCGGCACCGAGCTCTTGGTGCTGACGCCGCGCCCCGGCCGCATCGCGCTGCGGCAGAAGCTGGGCTTCGCCCAGCGCTACGCCGCCGGCGAATCGGCGCGCTCGATCAAGGCCGATCCCGCCTTCATCGCCATGCGCGAGCACTTGCTGGACTGGATTTTCCGCGCCGAGGAGGCCGACCATGCCGCCGCTTGAACTGACTGAGCTGACTGAATTGGGCCCGGCCGCGCAAGCCGAGCTGAGCGCGCCGCCGCCGGCCCATCCTCCCGTCCCTCTCGCTGGCCGTTTCGCCGCCTGGCGTCGGCGCTGGCCCACCGCCTTGTCGGTGGGCGGCCTGCTGCTGCTGTGGTGGGCGGCCAGCGCCGGCGGCCTGGTGTCGCCGCTGTTTCTGCCCGGCCCGGCCCAGGTGGCGGCGCGGCTGGCGGACCTAGCGGTCAACGGTTTCATGGACGCCAGCCTGTGGCGTCACGCCGCCGCCAGCCTGGGCCGGGTGGGCCTGGCGCTGCTGCTGGCCGCGGCCACCGCGGTGCCGCTGGGCATGTTGATGGGCCTGAGCCGGCGCGCGCATGCGGCGCTGGACCCGTTGATCGAGTTCTACCGGCCGGTGCCGCCCCTGGCCTATCTGCCCCTGATCGTGATCTGGTTCGGCATCGGCGAAGCCAGCAAGGTGCTGCTGATCTATCTCGCCATCTTCGCGCCGCTGGCCATCGCCACCGCCGCCGGGGTGCGCCGCGCGGACCCGGCGCGGCTGCAGGCGGCGCGCTCGCTGGGCGCCAGCCGCGGCCAGCTGCTGCGGCTGGTGGTGCTGCCCAGCGCGCTGCCGGAGATCCTGACCGGGCTGCGCATCGGCCTGGGCATCGGCTGGTCCACCCTGGTGGCGGCGGAGCTGGTGGCCGCCACCCGCGGCCTGGGCTTCATGGTGCAGTCCGCCGCCCAGTTCCTAGTCACCGACGCGGTGATCGCCGGCATCCTGATCATCGCCTGGATCGCGCTGGCCTTGGAGCTGGGGCTGCGCTGGGCGGAGCGGCGCTTCGCCGGCTGGGCCACGCCGGAGCGGTTTTGAGCGAGTTTTCGATTTCTTGGATTTGAATCCGTTGAGCGGATAGGGAGCACATTCATGAGCCTGCAACTGCAAGCCCTCAGCCCGGCCCTGGGGGCCATCGTTTCCGGCGTCGACTTGAGCGCGCCGCTGTCCGGCGCCGAGCGCGACGCGATCGAGGCGGCGCTGCTGCGCCACCAGGTGCTGTTCTTCGAGAACCAGCCGCTGACGCCGCGCCAGCAGCGCGACTTCGCCGCCCGCTTCGGCGATCTGCACCTGCACCCGGTCTACCCGACGGTGGCGGAGCAGCCGGAAATCATCGTGCTGGACACCCATGTCGACAATCTGCCGGACAACGACAACTGGCACACCGACGTCACCTTCATCGCCACCCCGCCGCTGGGCGCGGTGCTGTCGGCGCGGCAGTTGCCGGACGTGGGCGGCGACACGCTGTGGAGCAGCAACAGCGCCGCTTACGAAGCCTTGTCGCCGGCCTTGCGCGCGCTGCTGGACGGCCTCAGCGCCGAGCACAGCTTTGTCCATTCCTTCCCGGAAAGCCGCTTCAAGGACACGCCGCAATACGCGCGCTGGCAGCAGGCCAGCCGCGACCATCCGCCGGTGGTGCACCCGGTGGTGCGCACCCACCCGGTCACCGGCCGCAAGGGCTTGTTCGTCAACGAGGGCTTCACCACCCGCATCCTGGAACTGGCGCCGCGCGAGAGCGATGCCCTGCTGGCCTTGCTGTTCGCCCACGCCGCGCGGCCGGAATTCACCGTGCGCTGGCGCTGGAAGGAAAACGATCTGGCGTTCTGGGACAACCGCGTCACCCAGCATTACGCGGTGGCGGATTACCTGCCGCAGCGCCGGGTGATGCACCGCGCCACCATCCTGGGCGACCGGCCGCGTTGAGCGGAGCGGGAGGAAAGTAACAAGCCCGGCTATGCCGGGATTTTCAATTCCAATGGTCTTAAATTGCCGGAGAGCTGAGGGATTTAATGTGGGCTATCCAGCGCTGGAAAAGGGTTTGGAACCTATATTTGATAAGTCTGTTTTGGCATAAATAGCGTCGACCGGCCTATCGGCGCGGCAGTATGATGTTCGACTGTCCGAGTTGGATGTTTAGAGAGAATAAAAAATGAAGATCGCAAACAAATGCGTCGTATTCGCCATGGTCGCGGCGGCGGGGTTGAGCGGCTGCGCGACGGAAAGCTCGCGCGCGCTGACGGTTGCCCAGGTGGAAACCGCCGGCAAACCTTACGCCGGCCCGCGTTCCCCTATCGCGGTGGGCAAGTTCGACAATCGCTCCAGCTATATGCGCGGCATTTTTTCCGACGGCGTGGACCGTCTGGGCGGCCAGGCCAAGACCATCCTGATCACTCACCTGCAGCAGACCAACCGCTTCAATGTGCTGGACCGCGACAACCTGGAAGAAATGAAGCAGGAGGCCGCGTTCAGCAAGCAAGCGCAGGCAGTCAAGGGCGCTACCTATGTGGTGACCGGCGACGTGACCGAGTTCGGCCGCAAGGAAGTGGGCGACCACCAGCTGTTCGGCATCCTCGGCCGCGGCAAGCAGCAGATCGCTTACGCCAAGGTCAACCTCAACATCGTCAAGGTGGCCACCTCGGAAGTGGTGTACTCCACTCAGGGCGCCGGCGAATACAGCCTGTCCAACCGTGAAATCATCGGCTTCGGCGGCACCGCCAGCTATGACTCTACGCTGAACGGCAAGGTGCTGGACCTGGCGATGCGCGAGGCGGTGAACAAGCTGACCGCGGCCATAGATTCCGGCGCCTGGCAGCCCGCCAAATAAGACCGGCTGATCCTGCGTTGCGCTTCTAAGCGTTAAGCAAGCCTCGGATGATTACAGGGCGGGCCGGCAGCCCGTCCGCCTTACCTTTTGCAAGATGAACATCATGAAACACAAGATGGCGAAAACGCCGCTATTGGCGCTGGCCCTGCTGGGCGGCGCATTGTTGACCGGCTGCGCCAGCCAACACTCGTTGTACCAGTGGGAAAGCTACCAGCCCCAGGTCTATCAGCACTTCAAGGGCGCGGCGGCGGAAGAACAGGTCACCGCGCTAGAGCGCGATCTGCAGAAGATCCGCGCAAACGGCAAGACCCCGCCGCCGGGCTATCACGCCCACCTGGGCATGTTGTACGCCAGTCTGGGCAAGGGGGATCAGATGGCTCAGGAATTTCAGACCGAGAAGCAGCTGTTTCCGGAGTCCGCCGCCTATATGGATTTCCTGCTGAAGAAAGCCAAGAAGTGAAAGCCCGCACCATGATCAAACGCATTGCCCAATGGCTGGCCTTCCTGGCCATCGCGGCGCTGGCCACCGGCTGCGCCAGCCACAAGCCCTATGACTACACCGCTTACAAGCAGAGCCGGCCGCGTTCCCTGCTGGTGTTGCCGCCGTTGAACGAATCGCCGGAAGTGGCCGCCAGCTACGGCATGTTGTCGCAAGTCACCATGCCGCTGGCCGAAGCCGGCTACTACGTATTGCCGGTGACGCTGGTGGACGAAACCTTCAAGCAGAACGGCATGAGCACGGCCTCGGACATCCACGGCGTGGCTCCGGCCAAACTGAAGGAAATCTTCGGCGCGGATGCCGCGCTGTACGTGACCGTGAGCAAGTACGGCACTCGCTACAGCGTGATCAGCAGCGACACCGTGGTGTCCGCCAGCGCCAAGATGGTGGATCTGAAGACCGGCGCGGTGCTGTGGAGCGGCTTCGCCACCGCCTCCAACAACGAGGGCAACAACAACTCCGGCGGCGGCCTCGTGGGTCTGTTGGTGACCGCGGCGCTGAAGCAGATCATCAACAGCGCCACCGACGCCAGCCACGATATGGCCGGCGTCACCAGCCAGCGTCTGTTCAGCGCCGGTCGCAACGGCGGTCTGCTGTACGGTCCGTACTCTCCCAGATACGGCACCGACTGAATCCGCAAGTTATCGAGAACACCGAGCCCGGCATTGCCGGGCTTTTTTACGGGCATCGAGCTGCGACATATCTCCATGTGAAATGATAATGGCATTTAAATTTAACGATTTTCGGGTAATATCCGTCCGCCATAAAAGCGGCGGGCGGAGCGCCCGCCTTGGCCAATCACAATCACAAGAGAAACCGTCATGAAGAAATTTACGCTCGCCCTGCTGTTGTCCGCCGCCTTCGCGCTGCCCAGCGCCCAGGCGCTGGCCTGGGGTCAGGAAGGCCACCGCGTCACCGGCTACGTCGCCCAGCAACTGTTGAGCCCTCAGGCCAAGGCCGCGGTCAATCAGCTGATCCCCAACGCGGACTTCGCCCAGCTGGCCCTGTACATGGACCAGCACAAGCAGGAATTGAAGCAGCAGCTGCCGGGCTCGGATCAATGGCATTACAACGACGAACCGGTGTGCGACGGCGTGGAAGAGGACGCTTGCCCCAGCGGCAACTGCGCGTCCAATCAGATCACGCGCTACAGCAAGGTGCTGGCCGACAAGAGCGCCAGCAAGTCCGCCCGCGTCCAGGCGCTGACCTTCCTGCTGCACATGATCGGCGACATCCACCAGCCGCTGCACGCGGCCGACAACCACGACCGCGGCGGCAACGACGTCAAGACGCGGCTGGCCGGCAGCAACAAGACCGGCAATCTGCACTCGGTGTGGGACACCGCCCTGGTGCAGCAGGCCTTGAGCGGCGCCAACGAGCAGAGCTGGGCGGCGCAGAACCTCAAGTATTACGCGCGCAACATCGCCGGCTGGCAGAGCGGGCAGGTCAATGACTGGATCAAGGAATCCAATCAGTACGCGCGCAGCGAGGTCTACGGCCCGCTGTCCAACTTCAGCTGCGGCAGCGCGCCCAGCGACATGGCCTACCTGGACCGCACCTACCAGACCGCCGGCGCTCAGCTGGTCAAACAGCAGCTGGTCAAGGCCGGCGCGCGCATCGCCATGGTGATCAACCAGGCGCTGCAGTAAACCGGCGCGTCCGCGCTAGAATGGCGGCTCCGTCGTCACCGGAGCCGCCATGTCCATTCACGAGCTCAGCCTCAAGGGCTTCCGTTCCATCCGCCAACTGCGGCTGGAGCTGGAGCCGCTCAACGTCGTCGTCGGGCCCAACGGCTGCGGAAAATCCAATCTCTACAAGGCGGTGCGCCTGCTGCACGAGGCCGCTTGTGGCCGCCTGTCCGCGGCCTTGGCGGAAGAGGGCGGCATCCAGAAGGCGATGTGGGCCGGCGGCCTGCGCCGCGGCGACCGCAAGGGCGAGCCCAAGCGCATGACGTTGGCGGCGCGGCTGGCCGACTACGACTACGAATTGCAGCTGGGCTACCCCGAACCCAGCCGCAGCCTGTTTTCGCTGGACCCGCTGGTGAAGGAGGAAACGCTGTGGTTGGCCGGACAGGGCCGCCGCCCCTCGGCCCAGGTGCTGGAACGGCGCAATCAGAGCGCCTTTCTCACCAGCGTGGACGGGGTCAGGACCACCTATCCATTGGGCCTGCAAGCCGAGGAATCGGTGTTCGGCCAATTGGCTGAGCCGCATCTTTATCCCGAGGTGTCGCAAGTGCGGGAGACGCTGCGGCGCTGGCGCTTCTACCATGAGTTCGCGGTGTGGCCCGGCTCGCCGCCGCGCGCGCCGCAGGTGGGCATCCGCTCGCCGGTGCTGGCGCACGACGGCGGCAACCTGGCGGCGGCCTTCCAGACCATTGTGGAGATCGGCGACGTCGAACTGCTGCGCAGCGTGCTGGCCGACGCGTTTCCGGACAGCAGCTTCCAGGTGGAGGCGCTGCACGGCCGTTTTCAGATGCTGATGCAGCGCGACGGCATCCTGCGGCCGCTGGAGGCGGCCGAATTGTCCGACGGCACCCTGCGCTTCCTGTGCCTGGCGGTGGCCTTGCTCAGCCCGCGTCCGCCGGCCTTCATGGCCTTGAACGAGCCGGAGAACAGCCTGCACCCGGACTTGCTGCCGGCCTTGGCGCGGCTGATCGCCGAAGCCGGCCGCCACAGCCAGCTGTGGGTGACCAGCCATTCGCCGCGGCTGGCGGAGCTGATTGCGCGACACCGGCCGCTGCGCCGTTTCACGCTGGCGCAGCGCGATGGGGAGACGGTGTTGGCGGACGAGGATTGAGTGGGGGCGATGAGCCCGGCTCGGCTTCACGAAAAGTGAAAATGGATGGATGCGAGGCGGAATATTTGCATGTAGAATCCCCGCCGTCATACCATTCAAATATAAGAAAGAACTTTCCGTGAAAAAACTATTTGCCGCGGCTTCCCTGCTCGCGCTGTTGTCCGGTTGCGCCTCCACCACGCTGGCCACGCCCGAGGCGGACGCCCAAGCCAAGCAGTTCAACTCCCAGCCGGCCAAGGCCCGCGTCTACATCTATCGCAACGAAGCGATGGGCGCCGCCGTGAAAATGAACGTGCTGGCCGACAACAAGGCTCTGGGCGACACCGTGGCCAAAACCTACATCATGGCGGACCTGGAACCGGGCTCCCATACCCTGGTGGGCAAGGCCGAGAACGACTCCAGCCTGACTCTGGACCTGATGGCGGGCAAGATTTACTACGTTTGGCAGGAAGTGAAGATGGGCGTGCTGTACGCTCGCAACAAGCTGCAGAGCGTTGACGAGGCGGAAGGTCAAAAAGGGGTGAAAGAGTCCCAGCTGGTGCAGTCGCCGCAATAAGCAATGGTGCTGGCGCGGCTGAGTAAGCCGCGCTCCGCAAGAAAAAGCCCAAGCATCCGCTTGGGCTTTTTTCATGGCTCAGACCGCGTGTTCAGGCCGGCTTCAGAAACAGCGCCTGCTCCGCCGCGCGGCGGCGGGTGAGGCCGGGCAGGACCTTGCCGCCTGCCTTGTTCCAGCGCGGGAACTGAGCGGCGGCGCCGGCGTAGTCGCGCTGATTCAGCAGGCGCAGCAGCGTGGAGTTTTGCAGCGAGCCCAGGCCCAGGTTGTAGCTGAAGCTGACCAGCGCGTCGAACTGGTTCTGGTTCAGCGGCACCTGGACCAGCCGGGTGACGCCGGCTTCGAAGCGGCTCAGGTCGCGCGCCAGCAGCGCGTCGGCCTGGGCCTGGGTGATGACCAGGCCCGGCGTCACGTCCGGACCGGTGTGGCCGTAGCCTATGGTCCAGACGCCCACCGCGTCCTGGTAGGCCTTGAGGCGCAGGCCTTCGAATTGCTGGATCAATTTGACGCCGTTGGCGCTGATATTCATGTCGGGCTCCTGGGAAGGGCCCCCGGCGGACGCGGAGAGACGCTCGAAAGAAACTGAGGCGGGAGGAGAGGCGGGCGGGGGCGGGACCGGCCGCGCGGGGCGGTCCGGGTGCGTCGTCCCCATTATGCTCAGGGCCCGGAGGCGGGCCGAGGCGACGGGCGTCAGTGCTGGGCGGTGGGTATCGCCTGCGGCTCCACCCACCCTACGCGTGGCGGCTTGTCATCGGTAGGGTGGGTGGAGCGCAGCGATACCCGCGCGGGAGTCTTCTCGGTATGAAGCGGACCGGAGCTAAAACCTGCCGGTGCGGACTGCGGCGGGCGGCGGTATCGCCTGCGGCTTCAGCCACCCTACGCGCGGCGGCTTGTCATCGGTAGGGTGGGAGGAGCGCAGCGATACCCGCGCGGGAGTCTTCTCGGTATGAAGCGGACCGGAGCTAAAACCTGCCGGTGCGGACTGCGGCGGTATCGCCTGCGGCTTCAGCCATCCTACGCGCCGGCTTGCCATCGGTAGGGGGGGAGGAGCGCAGCGATACCCGCGCGGGAGTTTTCTCGGTATGAAGCGGACCGGAGCTGAAACCTGCCGGTGCGGACTGCGGCGGGCGGCGGTATCGCCTGCGGCTTCAGCCACCCTACGCGCGGCGGCTTGTCATCGGTAGGGTGGGTGGAGCGAAGCGATACCCGCGCGGAAACCCCTTGCGTACAGGGTTTCGCGGCGTGTCAGGCTTTGAGCCGGTGTTTAGTACACAAAGCGCTCGCGCAGGTCTTCCAGGTTCAGCTCTTTCAGAATCGCTTCCTGGCGTTCGCGCGCGCTGTTTTTGCGCTGGCCGGTGTACTTGGCGATGATCAGCTCGTTCTTCATCGAGTGCTCCCAGCCCACCAGCTCGGTGACGGTGAGCTGATAGCCGCGGGCTTCCAGCTGCAGGCAGCGCAGCACATTGGTCAGATGGCTGCCGAACTCGCGGGTGTGGATGGGGTGGCGCCACATTTCGGACAGCGGAGTCAGGCCGAAGCTCTGGTTTTTCTTCTGGCGCAGCACGCCGGCCACTTCCGCCTGGCAGCAAGGCACCAGCACGATGTAGCGCGCGTTCTTGGCCAGCGCGAAGCGGATGGCGTCGTCGGTGGCGGTGTTGCAGGCGTGCAGCGCGGTGATGATGTCCACCTGCTGCGGCAGTTGGTCCGAGGTGATCGACTGTTCCACGCTCAGGTTCAAGAAGCCCATGCGTTCAAAGCCGAGGCGGGCGGCCAGCTCTTGCGAGCGGCTGACCAGTTCCGGCCGGGTTTCGATGCCGTAGACGCTGCCGGCGGCCTTGTCCTTCAGGAACAGGTCGTAAAGGATGAAGCCCAGGTAGGATTTGCCGGCGCCGTGGTCGGCCAGGCTCATCTCGCCTTTTTCCGCCAGCACGTCGGCCATTAGCGGCTCGATGAACTGGTACAGGTGGTAAACCTGTTTCAGTTTGCGGCGGGTGTCCTGGTTGATCTTGCCGTCGCGGGTCAGGATGTGCAGCTCTTTGAGCAGTTCCAGCGATTGCTGCGGTTTGATCTCGGGAATCAGGCTCATGGCGGCCTCCTGCGAAAAACGAATCGCCGGATTTTAGTCCAATTCGCGCCGGCGCGCTTGGGAGCTGGTTTCAATGCTCCTGTCTAACTGTCCCGCCGAAGCGCGGCGGACATTCTCAGGCGTAGAGCCTGTTCAAAGTCTCGCGAGCTAAGGCGAGACAAGGCGAAAACGGCTGAGAAAGCGGAATGTACGGGTGGTACATGAGCATTTCGAAGACGGTTTCAACGCCGTATCGCCGACGCGCAGCAGACTATGAACAGGTTCTCAGCCTGCGCTGGCCGGCTGCGCGCTTATCCGCTCCAGCCAGCGCAGCATGTCCTGCTCCACTTCCACGCGGTTGGTTTCGTTCAGCATTTCGTGGCGGCCGCCGGGGTAGACCGTGGTCTGCACGTCCAGCAGGCCGGCCTCGCGGTAGCGGATTTCCAGCTGGCCCAGGCCCAGCTTGCCCAGGCTGACCGGGTCGCGGCTGCCGGCCAGCAGCCAGACCGGACAGCGGCGCGGCAGCTCGTCGCCCTGCGCCTCGCCGCGCTCCATGGCGATGATGCCGCCGAACAAATCTATCCACAGGCCGGGGCAGGGGTCGAAGCCGCACAGCGGGTCCGCCAGGTATTTGTCCACTTCCGCCGGGTCGCGGCTCAGCCAGTCCATGCCGGTGCGGGCGGGCAGAAAGCCCAGGTTGAAGCTGCCGAAAACCAGCCGCGCCAGCAGCCGGCTGGGCCGTTCCGGGCTGCCGCAGCGGGCCACCAGCCGGGCCAGGCCGCGCAGCAGCCAGGCCAGCGGCCGCTGGCGGTAGCCGGTGGCGGACAGCACCAGGCCGGACAGCGCCGCGCCGTGGCGCAGGAAATAAGCGCGGGCGATGAAGGAGCCCATGCTGTGGCCGAACAATACCACCGGCAGGCCGGGGTGTTGCTCGGCGGCATGGCGGCGCAAAGTCTCCACGTCGGCCACCACCTTGTCCCAGCCGCCGTCGGCGGCGAAATGGCCGCGCAGCCGCGGCGCGGCGCCGTGGCCGCGGTGGTCGTGGGCGTAGACCGCGTAGCCGGCGGCGCTCAGGGTCTGGGCGAAGCGGTGGTAGCGCACCGCGTATTCGCTCATGCCGTGGGAGATCAGCACCACGGCGCGCGGGGCGCCGTCCGGCAGCCAGCAGGCGGCGTGCAGGGTTTCCCCGTCGTCGGCGTTCAGGTGGAAGGTTTGCATGCGTTGAGCCCTTTTATGGCCTGTTTTGACTGCGCCGCGGCATCAGGGTTGCGGCGGGGCGGCGGCTTCACAGCAGAACATGGCGCAAGGATGCTGGCAAGCGCTATCCAAATGTCCTGGCGTGTTCGCCGTCACCGGGATGGGACGGTATTTCGAATGCGTCCCCGGACGCGCCGCGCTTGACCAGGCCAGGCGGGGTGGGCAACATGGGCCGCATGCCGTTTCATACAGCGCGGCATCAGGAATGGAAGCCTGAATTGAGTAGGAGGGATTTATCATCCCTCGCCACGCTATAGCTGCGCCCATCAGGGCAGGTTATGGCAGGGAGGCCTTTGGCCTGCTGGCTCCTACTCGCCTGTCTTCCAACCCTGCCATATGCCTGCCCATCTTGATTGGAAGCGGGGTGGCAGGCTCTCTGTTCAGTAGGAGCCCGTCATGCCGATATTGTCAGTGCTGTCCCTGCTTTCAAAACCGCCTCCGCCCAAGGAGGCCGTTCAATCTCCCTCCGTTCCCCCGGCGGCTAGCCGTCTAATCAAGACCGTCAAATATCTGCAAGGTCTTCGTTCGGAAAATGCCGCGCTTTCCGCCATTGATCCGGCGTTGATCCATTTAACCCGCTGTTGCGAGCATTACGACGATATCGCCGAAGAGCTGCGTCAATGCAATGAAGCCTTGGGCGCGGTGCTGTTGATGCTGCGTCACACTGAGAACGCGCAAGTGCGCGGCAAGGCCTTGTGGGCCTTGCTGGAGCCTTTGCAGCAGCGTTTGCAGAGGGCGATGGAAAGGCTGGAGGCCGTTACGTCGTAGAACCGTTCACGATCCGTTGCGCATCGCGAGCAAGGCCTTGTTTCGCCTTGGTTGGCGTGATCCTCAACCGCGGGTGCTGGTGGGTACCGCCTGCGGCTCCACCCACCCTACGTGCGGTCGTTGGCCAGGGGGCCGGCGGGTGGCGCGCAGCGATACCCACGCGGGAGTCTGCGTCTGAAGCGAACGGGGCGGAAACCCGTGGGTGCGGACCGCGGCGGCGGGCGGTGGGTATCGCCTGCGGCTCCACCCACCCTACGTGTGGTCGTTGGCCAGGGGTAGGGTGGGTGGAGCGTAGCGATACCCACGCGGAGGTTTGTTGCAGAGGCTTGGGGCGCTTCGGATCGGCGGTTTTCTGGGTGCCCAGCCTGCTTCACGCTGAAAAGATCGTGCACAGGCTCTTGGTCTTGTGTTGACCGACGCGCCGCGCGCGGTGGGCAGACGTTCAGGCCAGCATGTGCTCCGGGTCGAAGTCCGGATTGAGCCGCGAGGTCAGCACGTGGTCGCGCCAGCCGCCGTTCAGGTAGAGGTAGTTCTTGGCGTGGCCTTCTATCTCGAAGCCCAGCCGCTTGAGCAGGCCGGCGCTGCGCAGATTGTGCGGCTGGTAATTGGCCTGGATCCGGTGCAGCTTGAGGGTGTCGAAGGCGCAGCGTATCACCGCCTCCAGCGCTTCGCGCATCAGGCCCTGGCCTTGGCAGTGCTGGTCCAGCCCGTAGCCCAGGTGACAGGACTGGAAGGCGCCGCGGCTGATGTTGCTGAGGCCGACGCTGCCTATCACCCGCTCCGGCTCGGCGTGCAGCGCCAGCAGGTAGCGGCCGCCGCGGCCGTCCTCCCAGTCGCGCGCGCGCTGGCGCAACTGCATGGTCCAGTACAGCTCGGTGAAGAACATGTCGCCGGGCTTGGGGTCCCAGGGCTCGAAGTGCTGGCGGTTGCGGACGTGAAAATCCAGCATCGCGCGCGCCAGCGCCGGCTGCGCCGGCAACAGCAGCAGGCGCGGCGTGCTCAGGGTGGCTTGGGCGATGGGCATGCGGGGGCGGTCAGGCGCTGGCTGGAAAGGCGATCTCGGCCGCCGCGCGCAGCAGGATGGGCACGCCGAAGCTGCCCAGCTTGGGCAGGGTGGCGTTTTCATGAGCGCGGATCTGGGCGGCGCTGGCGTGGTCCTTGTCGTGGGTGGTGTGCGCGTCGCTGGCCAGGATGATGGCGTAGCCGTGGGCGGCCGCGCTGCGGGTGGTGGTGTCGATGCAGAATTCGCTGGCGTAGCCGGCGATGACCAGTTGGCCGATGTCCGATTGTTGCAGTTGCTGGTGCAGGCCGGTGTTCAGGAAGGAGTCCGGCGTGGTCTTGCGCAGATAGCGGTCGTCCGGCTGGGCGTCCAGGCCGCGGGCCAGTTGCCATTCCGGCGAGCCGTGGGTCAGCGGCGCGCTGGCGCGTTCGTGCTGAACCCAGATCACCGGCGCGCCGGCCGCGCGCGCGGCGGCGGCCAGTTGGTTGAGGCGGGGGATGACGGCGTCGGCCTGGTCGGCGCGCGGTTCATTGTCGAACATGCCGCTTTGCACGTCTATGATCAGCAGGGCGGTTTTCATCGGGGCTTCCTGTCGCGGGATTGAGTCGCCAATGTCATATGAAATGGCTTAAAAAGCAAGCCCCGCCGGGGCGGGGCTTGGAACTGGTTCGGAGAATGTGTTTACGATTTTCCAGCAGTGCTTTGAAACATTATTCAATACTCAGGAAACCGCGTATTCGACGCGCCCCAACTCCCTTCAAGCCTGCCGACGGGTGGCAGGCCCGAGGTCTTAAGCGGCTGCTTGTTCGAGCAGCGCGACGTTAGCGCGCTGCGAGTTCAGCCGCGCCTCGGGACTGACGGGAACCGGCGGGAAGCCGTAGGCCAGGCTTGCAGGGCGGCCTTTAGGGTAAAGGGAGATTTGGCCGCGCAAATCTCCCTTTCCGTTTTATTCCCTCGCGACGCTACGCTTGCCTCGCTCGGTCAGGGCGGAACCGGCCCTTAATCATTATCCGCGAAGCGGATTCGAAAGTACCCGGCAAGGTAAACAGGCGCTTAGGCGGTCAGCCTGTCCAGCGCTTCTTTATACTTGGCCGCGGTCTTCTCGCGCACCTCCAGCGGCACCGTCGGCGCCGGCGCCTGCTTGTCCCAGCCGGAGGCTTCCAGCCAGTCGCGGACGAACTGTTTGTCGAAAGACGGCGGGTTGCCGCCCGGCGCGTAGCTGTCCGCCGGCCAGAAGCGGCTGGAGTCCGGGGTCAGCGCTTCGTCCATCAGCGTCAGCACGCCGTTCTCGTCCAGGCCGAACTCGAACTTGGTGTCGCAGATGATGATGCCGCGGCTGGCGGCGAATTCGGCGGCGGCGCGGTAGAGCTTGATCGCGGTGTCGCGCACCTGGGCGGCCAGCTCGGCGCCGACGATTTCCTCACAACGCTGGTAGCTGATGTTTTCGTCGTGGTCGCCCACCGCCGCCTTGGTGGACGGGGTGAAGATGGGTTCGGGCAGCTTGTCGGCTTCGCGCAGACCGGCCGGCAGCGCCAGGCCGCAGACGGTGCCGCTCTGGCGGTATTCCTTCCAGCCGGAGCCGGCCAGGTAGCCGCGCACCACGGCTTCGATCGGCACCGGCTTCAGGCGCTTGGCCACCACGGCGCGGCCGGCCACCTGCGGCAGGTCGGCGGCGGAGACCACGTCTTCCGGCGCGTCGCCGGTCAGGTGGCAGGGCACCAGCGCTTGGAGCTTGTCGAACCAGAAGTTGGAGATGGCGGTGAGGATCTGGCCCTTGCCGGGAATGGGGTCGTCCAGGATCACGTCGAAGGCGGACAGCCGGTCGGTGGCGATCATCAGCATGCGCTTGTCGTCGATCTCGTACAGGTCGCGGACCTTGCCGGAGTAGATTTTCTTCAAGCTGGTCAGTTGGGTGGTGTTGAGTCCGGTCATCGGAAATCCTCGGTGGAGCGGGCAATGTGTTTCAGCGCTTCGCGCCGGCTGAGCCCGGATAGCGGCGTGGCCGCGACAAAGGCGCGCACGGCGCTGGCGTCGGTGTAAGCGTATTCGCGCAAGGCCCAGCCAATGGCCTTGCGAATGAAGAATTCGGCGTCGCCGGCATTGGCGGCGCAGTAGCGGAACAGCCGTTCGGCGTCGGTGTCGGCTTTCCAGCGCAGCTGGTGCAGGATGGCGACGCGGCGTAGCCAGAAGTCGGCGTCGTCGCTGAGCGCGTCCATGTCGCGCTGCAACTCCCGGTGTTGGCGCACCAGGGCGCCGACCACCCAGGCGGCCAAGCCGTCCACGCAGTCCCACCAGGGCTTGGCGGCGGCGAGGGTCAGCAGCCGCGGCAGGCTGGCGGCCGGCAGTTCCTCGGCGCGCGCGGTCAGCAGGTCCACCGCCGCGTATTGGAATTCGCGCTCCGGCTGCCGCCACAGCTGTTCGGCCAAGTCCAGGCAGTGTTCCGCGGATTGGGTGTTCAGCGCGCGGATCCAGGGCGTGGACACTTTGCGGCGAGCCGGCGTGGGCACGCCGAGATAGTCGAACTGCTCGCGCATATAGGCGCGCATCGGCGCGGCCTTGTCCGGGACGGCGGCGGCGCTCAGTCCGGCGCGCAGCGTGGCGATGGCGGCGTTCACGCCGGCGCCTCGTCGAAGAAGCGCATGCCGGCGTAAGGCCGGGCGCGGCAGGTGGCCAGCCGCGAGGCCAGCGTGCCGACGTGCAGTTCCAGCTGATGGCCGTCCGGGTCCAGGAAGTAGAGCGAGTCGCCCTCGCTGCGGTTGTCCCGCCATTGACGGACGCCGGCGGCGGCCAGGCGCTCGCGCCAGGCCGGGAAGTCGGCGGCGTCCACGCCAAAGGCGTAATGGGTGTAGCCGGGGGCCGGCGCGGCGGCCGGGTCCAAGGACAGGCACAGCCACAGGCCGTTCAGGCTCAGATAGCCGCCGCCGTCCCAGCGCGCGTGGGGACGGCAGCCCAGGGTGAGGGCGTAGAAGTCCCAGGCGCGCTCCAGATCGCGCACCGCCAGGGTCAGGTGATTGAGGCCGTTCAGTGTCATGGCGAAAAAATGGCGAAGCCGAAAAGCTTCGCCATGTGCTTACAACGTATCCTTCAAGGCCCGGGCCTGGTCCAAGGCTTCGTCGGCCGTGGCCGCCATCACATTGAAGTGGCCCATCTTGCGGCCGGGGCGCGCGCTTTTCTTGCCGTACAGATGCAGCTGGGCGTTGGGCGCTTCCGCCAGCACGTCCCAGTTGGGCTGGGCGCCGTTGTCCTTCCACACATCGCCCAGCAGGTTGACCATCACCACCGGGCTGAGCAGGTCGGTGCGGCCCGGCAGCAGGCCGCACATTGCGCGCACCTGTTGCTGGAACTGGTCGGTCAGGCAGGCGGTGAGCGTGTAGTGGCCGGAGTTGTGCGGCCGCGGCGCGATCTCGTTGACCACCAGGCTGTCGTCTGCCAGCACGAAGAATTCCACCGCCAGCACGCCAACGTAGTCCAGCGCCTCGGCCAGCCGCATCGCCATGCCTTGCGCTTCGGCCGCCAGCGCCGGCTTGATGCGCGCCGGCACGATGGATTCGTCCAGGATGCCGCCGGCGTGGATGTTCTCGGCCACCGGGAATACCGCGCTCTGAGTGGCGCTGACCCGGGTGACGATGGCGGACACTTCCAGTTGCAGGTCCAGCATTTTTTCCAGCACACAGGCCTGGCCGCCCAGGTTGGCGTAGGCGGCGCGCGCTTCCTCGGCGTTGCTCACCCGCACCTGGCCCTTGCCGTCGTAGCCCAGCCGCGCGGTTTTCAGGATGCCGGGCAGGTAGGGCGCGAGTTCGACTTGGATGTCCTCCACGCTCTGGATGGCCAGATACGGGGCGGTGGGCAGGCCGGCCTTGCGGATCCAGGCTTTTTCCGCGATGCGGTCCTGGGCGATGGCGACGCAGTCGCCGGACGGCGACACGCGGGTGGTCTTGGCCAACTGGCGCATCGCGTCGGCGTTGACGTTCTCGAATTCGGTGGTGACGGCGGCGCAGCTTTTGGCCAGGTCTTCCAGCGCGGCCGGGTCGTTGAACGGCGCGCACAGGTGGCGGTCGGCGAAGTCAGCGGCCGGCGCGGCTTCGTCCGGGTCCAGCACGGTGACGCGGTAGCCCATGGTCTTGGCGGCCACGGCGAACATGCGGCCCAGCTGGCCGCCGCCCAGGATGCCCAGCATCGCCGGGGGCAGGATGGCGGCCATTATTCGATCTCCGGCAGGGTCATCGCCAGCACGGTTTCTTCTTGCTTGCGGCGGAAGGCGACCAGTTGTTCCGCCAGTTCCGGGCGGGTGGTGGCCAGCATGGCCACGGCGAACAGCGCGGCGTTGGCGGCGCCGGCCTCGCCGATGGCGAAGGTGGCCACCGGGATGCCCTTGGGCATTTGCACGATGGAGAGCAGCGAATCCTCGCCGCGCAGGTATTTGGACGGCACCGGCACGCCCAGCACCGGCACATGGGTCTTGGCGGCCAGCATGCCCGGCAGGTGGGCGGCGCCGCCGGCGCCGGCGATGATGGCCTTCAGGCCGCGCTCGGCAGCGGTTTCTGCGTATTGGAACAGCAGGTCGGGAGTACGGTGGGCGGAGACGACGCGGGTTTCACAGGCGATGCCGAAGTTCTTGAGCACGCGGGCGGCGTTCTGCATGACTTCCCAATCGCTGTTGCTACCCATCACGATGCCGACTTCAATCATGGCGGAGAAGCTCGCTGGTTGAGGCTAAAGCCGGGATTTTACCCGATTGGGGCCTGCTGCCGTTATGGTTTTTTATTTTGACATCAAGGTACTTAGGGCATATCACATCAGCCGCGGATAAGTGAACAGAATCAGGTGCACAGCGTTGAAGGCGACATGGGCCAGCACCGCCCACAAGACCTGGCGGGTGGCGGCGTAAACCAGGCCGTAGCCGAGCCCGGCCAGGGTGGCGAGGCCGACCCAGACCCAGCCGCCGGCGACGTGGACCAGGCCGAAAGCCACGGAGGCGGCCATCAAGGCGGCGAAGGGTTCGGTGCGCAGTTCCAGCCAGCGTTGCAGGCCGGCGCGGAAGAAGGCTTCCTCGGCCAGCGAGACCAGGAAGAAGTTGGCGAACAGCCAGGGCAGCAGCCAGTGCGGCAACTTCGGCGCCCAGGCGATGACGCCGGCCACGCTGGCCAGGCCCAGCACGATCAGCAGCAGCAGCGCGCCGACGCCGGCGGCGGCCGGGCCCCAGCGCCGCTCCACCTGCGGGCTGGCGCTCAGCACCATCAACAGCAGCCAGCCGGCGGCGCCCTTGTCGTAGCTCCAGTACAGCCGGTAGGGCGCGCTGTTGGGCGTGCTCAGGCCCTGCCACAGCAAGGGGTTGTCGAAGCCGGGCAGCGCGTGCAGCGCCAGCGCCAGCAGCAGGGCGATCCAGACCAGCCACAGTTCCGGCCGCCGGTAGCGCTGCGCGGTCAGGCTGACGGCGAGGGCGGCGACGAGGGCCGCCGCGCCCAAGGGCTGCACCAGGCCGCAGGCGACGGCGACGCCGGCGCTGCTGAGCGCGGCCAGACGCGACGGCCAGCGCAGGCGCAGGCTTTCCGCCAGCAGGGCCAAAGCCAGCAGGGCGAAGGCGGCCAGGGTGAGGGTATCGGGCAGGGGCATGGCGGGCTCGCGGGGGATGGGCGGAAAGCCAATGATACTGAAGCGGGGCGGCGACAAAAAGACCGCCGCGGGTCAGGCCGGAACCGGACCCGCGACGGCAGAGCGCTCCCGTGTGCGGGGAGAGGCGATGTTTAGTTGAGTTTGGCCGCGCGCACCGCCGCGGCGGCGTCGGTGATGCCGGCGGAGCATCCTTCGCAGTCCGCCGCCGGTTGGCGCGCGGTCTTGATCAGGATGTTGCGCACCGCTTTCCAGTTGAGGCTGGGGTTGGAGGACAGCATCAGCGCCACCAGGCCGGCGACGTGGGGCGTGGCCATCGAGGTGCCCTGGAAGGCGGCGTAGCTGTCGGCGCCGGGCACGGTGGTGCCGCTGTTCAGCGTGGAGTAGATGCCGGGGTCGCCGCTGTTGAGATCGCCGCCCGGCGCGGTGACGGTGGTCATCGCGCCGTAGTTGGAGTAGGAGGCGATGCCGCCGGACTTGCCGTTGGAGGCCACGGTGATCACGCCGGGGCAGCTGGCCGGGTTGGTGTTGCGCACGTTCTTCATCGCGTTGCCGGCGGCCACCACCACCACGCCGTTGCGGGCGTTGACTTGCTGGATGGCGTCGCGGTAGGTGCGGCTGCACGGCTGGGCGCCGCCCAGCGACATGCTCAGCACCCGCGCCACATTGGCGTTGACCGGCGCGCCGGGCACGGTGGCGCCCACCGCCCACAGCATGGCGTCGGCGATGTCCGAGCTGGCGCCGCCGCACTGGCCCAGCACGCGCAGCGGCAGCAGCTTGGCCTTGGGCGCCACGCCGGTCAGGCCGTTGGCGTCGCCGGCGGCCGCGGCGATGGTGCCGGCCACGTGGGTGCCGTGCCAGCTGCTGTTGCCGGCGCGGCACAGGCTGCCGTCGCTGTAGTCGCCCTGGTCAAGCCCGTTGTTGGTGCGCGCGCTTTGCACCGGCTGGCCGTTGCTGTCCAAGAGCGGGCTGCCGTCGGCGTTGGTTTGCGCCACCGCCGGCAGGCGGGCGCGTTTGGCGTCGGAGATGAAGTTGTAGCCCGGCTCCAGCAGATTGGGCTTGAGGTCGGCGTGCGGACGGTAGCCGGTGTCCAGCACCGCCACGGTGACGCCGGCGCCCAGCGACAGGTCCCAGGCCGCCGGCAGGTTCATCGCGCCCGGTTCGCCGGCGCTGGCTTGCATGTCCCATTGCTTGCCGGCGTACAGCGGGCTGCTGGGCAGGTAGTTGGGGCTCATCACGAAGTCCGGCTCGGCGTATTCCACCGCCGGGTCTTGCTGGATCTTGCGCGCCAGGGTCTGGGCCTCGGCCACGCTCAGCGCCTTGCCGCTTTGGTAGACGTAGGCGCCGGTGCCCATCTGGTGATGGAATTGCAGCGGGCTGCCGCTCAATTGCTGCACGCGTTGGGTGCGGGCGGCGAAGTCGGCCGGGCGGCTGGACGGCGCGCGGCCGCCGTTGGCGATGCGCGCCTGGGTCAGTTGCAGCTGGGAGACGCTGTGGTATTTGACGATGATGCCGGTGATGCCGGCGGCGGAGGGCGCCGCGGCGGCGATGTCGGCGCCGGCGCCGGCCAGCAGTGCGGCGGTCAGCAGGGACAGCGAGTTTTTGCGATTCATATTCTGTTGCTCCAATGCGTCGGGGGCTTAGTTCTTGACGTAGGGGATGGCGGCGAGGCCAGCCGGCGCGTTGCCGCCGGCGGACGGGCTGCCCCAGGCGACGAACTTGCCGTCCTTGGCCACGGCGAGGAAGCCGCCGAGCGGGGTGCTGTAGATGGCGCGGATGTTGACCAGGCGCGAGCGGACGGCGGCGCTGTCGCCGCCATGGGTGGGCGCGCCCCAGGTGACCACGCTGCCGTCGGCCTTCAATGCGGCGAAGGCGTAGTCGTTGGCGAACAAGGCCACCACATCGCGCAGGCGGTGGCGCACGGCGCTGCTGTCGCCGCCGCGCAGTTCATCGCCCCAGGTCACGACGCTGCCATCCTGGCGCAGCGCGGCGAAGGCCAGTTCGGTGGCGGCGATGGAGCGCACGCGGTTGAGCTGGTGTTGCACGCCGCTGGCGTCGTTGCGGGCGCCGTCGCCCCAGGTGACCACGCTGCCGTCCTTGCGCAAGGCGGCGAAGGCGGTCTTGCTGGCGTAGAGCTTGGCCACGCCGGCCAGGTTGCCGGCCACCGGGCCGGTGTCGGCGCCGCGGTCGAAGTAGGCGCTGCCTACGGTGGCCACCGAGCCGTCCTGCTTCAGCGCGGCGAAGACGTTGAGGTTGGTCTGCACGGCGCTGACGCCGGCCGGCATGGGCTCGCTGCCGTCGTAGTAGTCGCTGGTCTGGCCATCCCAGTTCAGGCCCCACACCACTACGCTGCCGTCTTTTTTCAGTGCGGCGAAGTTGTAGTCGGTGGCGGCGATGCTGGCCACGTTGTTGAGCTTGGCGGTCAGCGGCGAGGCGTCGCCGCCGGAGTTGGGGTCGCCGAAGGCGAGCACGCTGCCGTCCTTCTTCAGCACCGCCACCGCGCCCAGGTTGTGGCTGACGCTGGCGACGTCCTTCAGCGCGGCCAGGCGGCCGGCGTCGAAGTAGGAGGAGATGGATTTGGAGCCGCCGCTGCCGTCGAAGGTGGTTTCGATATTGCCCCAGCTGGTGGCGCTGCCGTCGCCGTTGAGGGCGACGAAGCCGCGCTTGGTGGGCCACAGTTTGGAAACTTTGTTCAGCGGCGCCACCGGCGAAGTGGCGTCGGCGCTGCCTATGCCCACCGAGCCGGCGAAGCTGGCGCCGGAGCCGGCGCGGCCCCAGCCGACGACGGTGCCGTCGGCCTGCAAGGCGGCCATCGCGCGTTCATTGCCGGCCACCGCCACCACGTTTTGCGGTTGGGCGGGCAGGGAGGAGGTGTCGCCGCCCAGGCGGCGGCTGCCCCAGACCGCCAGCGTGCGGTCCGCCTTGAGCACGGCGAACACCGACGGCGCGCTGAACACGTTTTGCGGCACCAGGGTCTGGCTGGCGCTGGTCAAGGCGCAGCTGACGGTGGCGGTCAGCGGCTGGTCCGGCGCGCTGTCGTCGGCGCTGAAGCCGCGGGCGCCGTTGCTCCACTGCACGCGCGGCTCGCCCAGGCACAGGCCGCTGGGCACAGCGGTCAGCACGCCGCCGCGGTTGCCGAAGATTTCCACCGCCAGGCGGCCGCTGCCGCCATGATGGCCGGAACCGCCGCCGGGGGTGCTGCCGTCGTCCTCGCAGCCGGAGAGGCCGCCGATCAGCGCTACGCCCACGGCGATAGCGCCAAGCCGGAACCATTGGGTTCCGCTTGCTTGTGTGTTTCTCATCACGGGTGACTCCTTTGTATATCTTGTCGTTTGTGTTTTTATCCTGGGTTTAAACCCAGAATGAATATATTGTCATGCGATAAGCATGATGGGTAGAGAAAACGCATGGACAAGACAAGAGGACGCGGGAGGCAAGGCGGCTGAGGGCGACGGCGCGCTGCGCCATTTTGGTGCGGTGGGCTGATAACCACCGGTTATAATTATTTGTGTTTTAATTTTTTATTGAAAAATCAGAGATTTGCCGGCGGCGAAAACGACGAGGAAGACAAAGCCAGCCGCGGCGGGCTGGCGTCAAAATGGGGCATGGCGGCCGGAGGAGAGCCGGCCGGGGTGTTACATTTTCGCCAGTTGCTGGCGCGCTTTTTGGGCGGAATCCGTCTTGGGATACAGTTTGATCAGGCGTTTGTAAGTGGCTTTGGCCTGATCCATCTGGCCCAGATCGCGCTGGCAGTTGCCGATATTGCGCAGGGCTTCCGGCGCGAAGTGGTTGTCCGGAAATTGCTCGACGAAGCGGCGGTGGATGTCGATGGCGGCGTCGTACTGGCGCAGCGCGGTGTGGGACACGCCCAGCCAGTAGGTGGCTTCCGCCACTTGCGGCGCCTGCGGGTTTTGCTCGATGAAGCCGCGCAGCGCGTCGGCGGCTTTGGCGAAGTCGCGGGCGCGCAGCAGGTTCAGCGCCTTGTCGTAATCCGGGCTGGTGGTGGCGCCGCCGTCCGCGGAGCCTGCGGCGGCGTCGCCGCGCGTGGCGGGCATGGGTTTGGCGCCGCTGTTTTCCAGGTGGCCCAACCGGCCGTCCAGGTCGTTGTACAGATCGTTCTGGCGTTTCTGCGTGGTTTGCAGATTGTAGTTCAGCACTTCCACGTCGCCGCGCAGCTTGGCCACTTCGGCCTTCATCGCTTCCAGCTGGCTGACCATTTCCAGCAGCTTCTCATTGGAAAGCTTGCTTTCCACTTCATTGAGGCGGGTGGAGGCCTGGCGGTTGACTTGGTCCAGCTGGCGGCGGGTTTCTTCCAGATCGCCGGTGGTGGCGCAGCCGGTGAGGACCAGCAGCAGCGCGCTGCAAAGGGTGAGCCGTTTCATGGTTGTCCCGGGATGTCCCGCCGTCCGGCCCGGAGGGGACGACGCTAGTGAGTTGGGTGGCAATGAATACAGCCGGATATCTTAACGGCAAGCGCGCGAAAGCGCATCCGCCCGATGTCCGGCTGTACAGCCGGCCCGAAACCGGGCCGGCGTCATAGGC
Source organism: Chromobacterium alkanivorans (assembly GCF_016937655.1). Lineage (GTDB taxonomy): Bacteria > Pseudomonadota > Gammaproteobacteria > Burkholderiales > Chromobacteriaceae > Chromobacterium > Chromobacterium alkanivorans. The sequence goes on from NZ_JAFHKL010000015.1 coordinate 63,413, forward strand.
TTAGAACCTGTTTACGATCTGCTGCGCGTCGGCGATACGGCGTTGAAAACGTCTTCGAAATGCTCATGTACCGTGTGTACATTCCGCTTTCTCAGCCGTTTTCGCCTTGTCTCGCCTTAGCTCGCGAGATCGTAAACACGTTCTTAGAACCCGTTCTTAGTGGCCTTGGTACACGATGTCGGCGCGACGGTTCTCGGCGAAGTCCGACTCGGTGTTGCCGGTGGCGCGCGGTTTTTCCTTGCCGAAGCTGACCGCTTCCAGCTGGCTTTCCTTGGCGCCCAGCACTTCCATCGCCTTCTTCACGCTCTCGGCGCGGCGCTGGCCCAGGGCCAGGTTGTATTCGCGGCTGCCGCGGGCGTCGGTGTTGCCCTGGATGATGACTTTCTTGTCCGCGTTCTGCTTCAGGTAGGCGGAGTGGGTTTCCACCACCGGCTTGCCGTTGGCGTCGACGGAGGAGGAGTCGAAGGCGAAGTAGACGCTGCGCTTGGCCAGCGGGCTGTTGGGATCGTTCAGCGGATCCACCGCCACCTGGTTCTGGTTGCCGCTGCCGGTGTCCACCGGCGCGCTGGTCTGCGGCGTGGTCGGCTGCTGGGTGCCGGCGCTGGTGTCGGCCGGTTTGGTGCTGGCGCAGGCGGCCAGCAGGGTTACGGTGGCGGTGCCGAGGACGAGTTGTTTCCAGTTCATATCAATAGCTCCAATTAAGGACGATTAAATGGGCCCCAAGCCGGGTCCTGTACATCGCCGTTGATAACGGCCAATTTCACTTTGCTGCTGCCATCCGTGGTGGCGGCGTACAACACGCTCTTGCCGCCGGCGTCGCTGGCGTACAGCACCATGCGGCCGTTGGGGGCGAAGCTTGGGCGTTCGTTGTAGCCGCCGTCCGACAGCGCGCGGCTGTCGTTGGTGGCCAGGTCTTGCGCCATCACGCGGAAGTTGCCTCCCTCGCGACGGATGTAACTCAGGGTCTTGCCGTCCGGCGACACCTTGGGCGACACGTTGTAGCGTCCTTCCCAGGTGACGCGCTGGGCGTTGCCGCCGTCGGCGGACACGCGGTAAATCTGCGGGCCGCCGGCGCGGTCGGACACGAAATACAGGCTGCCGCCGTCCGGGCTCCATGCGGGCTCGGTGTCGATGCCGCCGTTGTACATCAGCCGGCGCGCGCCGCCGCCGTTGGCGTTGATCACGTAGATCTGCGAGTTGCCGCTGGTGGTCAGCACCACCGCCAGCTTGCTGCCGTCCGGGCTCCAGGCCGGCGCGGAATTGCTGCCCTTGAAGTTGGCGGCGGCGAAACGCTGGCCGGTGGCCAGGCTCTGCACCCAGACCACCGGTTTCTTGCTTTCAAACGACACGTAGGCGATGCGTCCGCCGTCCGGGCTCCAGCTCGGGGAGATGATGGGCTCCCTGGAGCGCAGAATGGTCTGGGCGCGTCCGCCGTCCACGTCCGCCACTTGCAAGAGATAGCTGCCGCCGGTCTTCAGCACGTAAACGATGCGAGTGTTGAAGAAGCCCTTCTGGCCGGTGATCGCCTCGTAAATCATGTCGGCGATCGCGTGCGCCACCTGGCGGGTGCGGTCCGGGGTGACGGTGAATTCGCCGCCGGTCAGCTGTTTCTTCTGCGCGACGTCCATCAGCCGGAAACTGATCTTCAACTGGCCGCCGACGGCCGCCTCCACCTTGCCGATGGCGACGGACTGCGCGCCGGCGGCCTGCCACAGCGGGTAGCGGATGTCGGCGGGCTCGAACGGCGTGTTGGCCACGCCGGCGGCGTCCACCATGCGGAAGGCGCCGGAAATCGTCAGATCGTTCTTGATCACCGGGCTCAGCCCGCCCTGGGCGCTGGCTTCGTCCTTGAACGGCGCGATGGCGATGGCGTGGCGATTGGCCCCGCCGCCGACGATCTCGATGGTCATTTCCGCTTGCGCGCCGCCTGCGGCCAGCAGGCCCAGCGTGACGAGCAGCACATTCAACAGAGTTTTGAAGCTGGACATTAGTTCCCTCGAGTCAGTCTATCGGCATGCTAAGCCCGATGCACGGCGGCATGGTCAGCCTGGTTCCGCCTTGCGCTTCGCGCATGCCGGCGTATATCGCCGTCTTATGATTTGGGACGGAATTCCATTTTGAACTGCCGGTAACCGTCGTTGAAATTGGCGCCGGGCGGCAAGGCCGGGAAGGTTTTGGCTTCCCAGATCGCCCTTTGCACCGCGTCGTCGTAGGCCTTGCTGCCGCTGCTTTGCAGCAGTTGCACCCGGTTTACCTCCAGCGAGGGCAGCAGGCTGACCTGCAACACCACTTTGGGATTGCCGCTCAGCTCCGGCGGCACCTGCACCAAGGGGGTGACTTTGGCCTTGACCCGGCTGATCCAGCCGGCTTTGGCCGTCGACGAGCCGTTGGCCGCGCCGCCGGCCACGCCGTTGGGCGAACCGGCCTGATCGCTGCGCGCATTGGCCTTGCCGCTGGTGCGCGGGCTGTCCAGGCTGGCCAGCAGGTCGTCGGCTTCCGGATTGTAGGTCTTGGACGGCTTGGGCTTGGCTTGCGGCTTGGCCGGCGCCGGCGGCGCTTTGGCCTCCGGTTTTTTCTCGGCGGGCTGGTCCGCTTTCTTCGCTTCGGGCTTCTTCGCCGGCTCCGGCTTGGGTTCCGGCTTAGGCTCGGGCTTGGGCTCCGGTTTGAGCTTGGGCGGCTCCGGCGGTTTTTTGTTGCGACCCAGGTTGACGTCGGCGGGCGGCTCCGCCACGGCGGGGCGCGGCGGCTCCACCGTCGGCGCCGGCTTGGGCTCGGCGGTCACGGTCGGCGCGGGCGGCGGCGGCGCGGTGGTCCACAGTTCCAGCGCCACCGGGGCTTGTTCCTGCAAGGTTTGGGAGTGGAAGCCGCCCCACAGCAGCAGGCCGGCCACGACGACGTGCAGCAGCACCGAGACGATCAACGACCAGGGACGCGGCGAGGTGGACACTGCGGCCATCATCCCTGCTTTTGCTGCTTGACCGTCAGCGCCACGCGCTTGACGCCGGCCTGGTGGAGTTTGTCGGCGATCTGCACCACCTCGGCGTATTTGAGGTTGGCGTCGGCGGAGATGGCCACCGGGCGTTCGGCCGCGCCCAGCGTCTGGATCTGCGCGGCCAGGTCGGCGACGGAGGCGACGTCGGTCTTGCGGTCGTTGTCTATCAGTTGGATCTTGCCCTGAGCGTCCACGGTCACTTCCAGCGGACGGGTGTCGATGCTGGCGGCCTGGGACACGCTGGGCACTTCGATCACGCCGGGCGTGAACATCGGCGCGGTCACCATGAAGATGACCAGCAGCACCAGCATCACGTCGATGTAGGGCACGACGTTCATCTGGTTCATCTGGCGGCGGGGACGGCGATTGAGCATGGAGCGTCTGTTAGCGTTGGCAAGCGGTCATGATACACCGGGCTCCGGTCTAGGTGGGCCGGCTAAGAACCTGTTTACGATCTGCTGCGCGTCGGCGGGATAGTTGGACAAGGGCGTTGAAACCAACTTCGAAATGCTCAGGTACCGTATGTACATTCCGCTTTCTCAGCGGTTTTCGCCTTGTCTCGCCTTAGCTCGCGAGATCGTAAACACGTTCTAAAGCGGGTCAGACCGCGGCGGATCATGAAAAGTTCATGGCCGCGGTCGCCTGGGGGGCTCAGGCCAGCCGCGTGCACAAGGTCAGCCCATCTCCCACCGGCAGCACGCACATGCGGATGCGCGGGTCGTGTTTCAGGCCGGCGTTGAATTCGTGCATCAGGTGGACGCCGGGCGGGTCTTCCGGCTTGGGTTCCACCACGCGGCCGGACAGGAAGATGTTGTCGATGGCGATCACGCCGCCGGGGCGCACTAGTTGCAGGCAGGCTTCGTAATAGTCGCGGTAGGAAGGTTTGTCCGCGTCGATGAAGGCCAGGTCGTACTGGCCCGCCTGGCCGGCGTCCAGTTGCTGGCGCAAGGTGGCGAGCGCCGGCTGCAGCACCAGTTCGATGCGATCGGCGACGCCGGCGCGGGCCCAGTAGTCGCGGGCGACGTCGGTGAAGGTCTCGCTGACGTCGCAGGCCAGCGTGCGGCCGTCTTCCGGCATCGCCAAGGTCACCGCCAGCGAGCTGTAGCCGGTGAACACGCCGATCTCCAGATAGCGGCGCGCGCCTATCAGTTGCGCCAGCCAGGCCATGAACTGGCCTTGCTCCGGCGCGATCTGCATTTTGGCCATGCGGTGGGTGGCGGTGAATTCGCGCAGCTCGCGCATCACCGGATGTTCGCTGAGGCTGATGTTCAGCAGGTAGTCGTGCAAGGCGCCGTCTAGCGCCACGGTGCGGCTGGTCATGGGTGTGCAGTGCAATCGGAAACGCCCGCGGCGCGGGCGTCGGGTCAGGCGGGAGCCGGGCTTATTCCGGCTGGTAAACGTAGGGCTGTTGCGGCACGCGGGATTCTTTCCAGCGCTTCTGGTCGTCGGCGTTCAGCTGACGATCCCACAGGGTCAGGCGCAGTTCGCGGCGCTGGCTGTCCACTTCCGGGTGTTCTTCCAGGAAGCCGTTGATGAATTGGGTGAAATCGGACTGATACATCGCATCGTTCCTTCTAAGGCTGATGCCGTGATTTTAATCGATAAATCGCCGCGCAGTCAGCCTGATGGCCGCGCTTTACATTCATTTTGACAACAGATTTCACAGTACAGCGCAAATCCTGGTTGCGCGAAACGCGCTTTGCTGCGATATTGCGTAAAAGATTTAAAGACATTAAAGAGAAATTTTAAACTGAAAAGGTGGATTTGTTTAATCAAATTAAACTTAATGGTTTATGTGATGCGAATTCGCAATGTGGACAGCCTGGTGCAGTTCTACCCCGAGACCTTGACCTATCTGAGGTTGCTGGCTCGGTTGACGCACTTGGCGATGGTGTTGGCGCCCGGCGGCGCGCTGTTGCTGCTTGAACCGGCGTCGTCGGCGGCCCGCGGGCAGGCCGCCCAGGTGTTGTTGCTGGCCGGAGTCCTGGCCTTGTTGTCTTTTCAGGCGCTGGGCGTTTACGGCGGCGGCATGTTTTTGCGCCAGCTGCGTTTGCGGCCCCTGGCCGCGGCGTGCGCGCTGCTGTTTGCTGTTCTGTGGCTGGCGCGCGGGCTGTCGCCGGCGCTGGCGGCCTTGCCGGACCGGCTGTGGCCGTCCTGGTTCGCGGCTACGCTGGCTTTGTTGTTGTCGCAGCGCTTGTTGGTGCATGTCTGGTGCCGCCGGCTGGTGCGCCGCGGCGTGGGCCTGCAACGCACGGTGATCCTGGGCTGTACCGCCAGCGGCCATCTGCTGGCCGGCTTTCTGCGGGAGAACGCGGACATCCGCGCCTGCGTGGTCGGCTTCGTCGACGACCGTTCGGACCGTCTGCAATACGCGATGGCGGGCCTGCCCTATCTGGGCGGCATGCGACAGCTGGAGGAGAGGGTGCGCGAGGGCCAGGTGCAGCAGATTCTGGTGGCGCTGCCCTGGGCGGCGGTGAAGCGGATGGGGGATTTGGTCAGCCTGCTGCGGCGCTTGCCGGTGACGGTGCTGCTGGCGCCGGACATGGCGGGTTTGCGGCACGCCCATCACCGGGTGAGCGCGGTGGCCGGGCTGCCGATGTTCAATATTTCCGAGCGGCCGCTCAAGGGCTGGTCGCCCTTGCTCAAGCGCTGCGAGGACGTGCTGCTGGCCGCTTGCGCGCTGGCGCCGGCCGCGCCGCTGATGCTGTTGATCGCCGCGGCGATCAAGCTGGATTCGCCGGGGCCGGTGTTGTTCCGGCAACGGCGCTACGGCTACAACAACCGCCTGATCGAGGTCTACAAATTCCGCTCCATGTATGTGGAGCAGGCCGACGCCGACGCCGAGGCGCAAACCACGCGCCGCGATCCACGCGTGACCCGCGTCGGCCGCTTCATCCGCAGGACCAGCCTGGACGAGCTGCCGCAGCTGCTCAATGTGCTGGGCGGCAGCATGTCCATGGTGGGGCCGCGTCCGCACGCCACCGCCACCAAGGCCGCCGGCGTCTTGTTCGAGGACGCGGTGGCGGAGTATTCCGCCCGTCATCGGGTCAAGCCGGGCATTACCGGCTGGGCCCAGGTCAACGGCTACCGCGGCGAAACCGACACCCTGGCCAAGATAGAGCGCCGGGTGGCGCACGATCTCGAATACATCGAGAACTGGTCGCTGTGGTTCGACGCCTACATCCTGATCCGCACCCTGCCGGCCGTGCTGTCGGCCGACGAAGCCTATTGAGGCCGCCATGCAAACCCATACTCCAGAACTGATTCCCTGCATCGTGTCCGGCGGCGCCGGCACCCGCTTGTGGCCGGTGTCGCGGCAGGCGTTTCCCAAACCCTTCATCCGCTTGGCCGACGACCAGAGCCTGTTGCAGAAAGCCTTCCTGCGCGCCGCGCGCCTGCCGGGGGTGAAGCGGGTGATCATCATCACCAATCAGCAGGCGCAGCTGCGCACTCTGGACGAGTGCCGGGCGGTCAACGCCGGCGGGCTGGCGCTGGAGCTGCTGCTGGAGCCGGAAGGGCGCAACACCGCCCCGGCGCTGGCGGCGGCGGCCGCGGACCTGCTGGAGCGCGAGCCGGAGTCCAATCCGCTGCTGCTGGCGCTGCCGGCGGATCATCTGATCGCCGACGAGGCCGCCTTCGCCTCCGCGGTGGAGAAAGCCGCGCGTCTGGCCGGCGGCGGCCGCATCGTCGTGTTCGGCCTGACGCCCAGCCGCGCGGAAACCGGTTTCGGCTATATCGAGGCCGGCGCGGCGATAGGCGCGGACGGCCAGGAGGTGGCGCGTTTCGTGGAAAAGCCGGACCTTGCCGCCGCCGAAGGCTATCTGGCCGGCGGCCGCCACTTATGGAACAGCGGCATGTTCTGCTTTTCCGCCGCCGCCTTGTGCGCGGAACTGGCCGAACACGCGCCCGACGTGCTGGCGGCGGTGCGGGACTGCCTGGCGCACAGCCCGGCGTCCCTGCACGCGGACCACCGGCTGCGCGCGCTGGAGCGCGAGCGTTTTGGCCGCTGCCCGGACATCTCCATCGATTACGCGCTGATGGAGCGCACCCGCGTCGCGGCGGTGGTGCGCTGCGAACTGGGCTGGAGCGATATCGGCAACTGGGACAGCCTGGCCGAGCAGTTCCCGGCCGACGCCGACGGCAACCGCGTCAGCGGCGACGCCCTGCTGCGGGACAGCCATGATTGCTTCATCCAGAGCCGCGGCCGGCTGATCGCGATGCTGGGCGTGGACAATCTGGCGGTGGTGGACACCCCGGACGCCTTGCTGGTGGCCGACCGCGGACGCAGCCAGGAAGTGCGCGAGCTGGCGCGGCGGCTGCAAGACCAGGGCCATCCGGCCTGGCGGCTGCATCTGAGCTCGCAGCGGCCCTGGGGCCATTACACCGTGCTGGCGGACAGCGAGCGCTACAAGATCAAGCGCATCGTGGTGAAGCCGGGCGCGGCGCTGTCCTTGCAGATGCACCACCATCGCAGCGAGCACTGGATCGTGGTCAGCGGCACCGCGACGGTGACCCACGGCGAGCAAGAGCGCTTGCTGCACACCAATGAATCCACCTTTATTCCCGCCGGCGAAACCCATAGATTGAGCAATCCCGGCCTGATCGACCTGGTGCTGATCGAGGTGCAGAGCGGCGAATACCTGGGCGAGGACGACATCGTGCGCTTCGCCGACGACTACGGCCGCTCGGAGGCCGCGCCGTGAGCCGCACCGCGCTGATCCTGCCGGTGCGCAACGCCGGCCGCCACCTGGACCGGCTGCTGCCGGCGCTGGCGGCGCAAAGCCTGCGCCCGGACGAATGGCTGGCGCTGGACAGCGAGTCCAGCGACGGCAGCCGGGCGCGCCTGCTGGCCGCCGGCGCCAGCGTGGTGCCGGTGCGCGCCGCGGACTTCAATCACGGCGGCACCCGCCGGCTGGCCAGCGAGCTGACCGACGCCAAGGTGCTGATCTATCTGACCCAGGACGCCATTCCGGCCGGGCCCGACGCGCTGCGCCGGCTGCGCGACGCGCTGCTGGTCGAGGACGACATCGGCGTCGCCTACGGCCGCCAGCTGCCGCAGCCTGACGCCGGCCTGCTGGGCGCGCACGCGCGCCGTTTCAACTACCCGCCGTTCAGCCGCACCAAGCGGCTGGCCGACGCCGCCGAGCTGGGCATCAAGACCTGCTTCAGCTCGGACTCCTTCGCCGCCTATCGCCGCGAGGCCCTGCGCGGGGTGGGCGGCTTTCCCGCCGACGTGATCGGCTCCGAGGACGCCCACGTCGCCGGCCGCATGCTGCTGGCCGGCTGGGCGGTGCGTTACGAGGCCGCCGCCTGCGTCCACCATTCGCACGATTACGGGCTGCTGGAGGAAATGCGCCGCTACTTCGACATCGGCGTGTTCTACGGCCGCGAGCGCTGGATCGCCGAACGCTTCGGCCGCGCCGGCGCGGAAGGGCGGCGCTTTTTGCGCTCGGAGCTGGAAACGGTCCGCCGCGCCGGCCAGCCGTGGCGGCAGTCCGAAGTGCTGCTGCGCTGCGCGCTCAAGCTGGCCGGCTACCGGCTGGGCCACGCCGAGCGCTGGCTGCCGCGCGCGCTCAAGCGCCGCCTCAGCATGTTCTCCGCTTACTGGAAATGAATGCGATGACCACCGCCAAGCTCGCCGCCGTCCTGCTGTCCGCCGTCCTGGGCGGACTGACGGCCTGTTCCACCCCCAGCACCATCGCGCTGCCGGACGCCAAGACCGTGGAAGCGCGGCGGCTGGCGCTGCGCGATATTAGCCAATTGCCGCCGCCGCTCACCCGGGTGATGAACGGCGACACCCTGCGCATCGTCCGCGACGCGCAATCGCCGGCGGAGAAAGACGAGATGGCGCTGTTCTTCGTGCGTCCGGACGGCAGCTTTTCCTATCCCAACGCCGGCCTGGTCCGCGGCGGCGGCCGCACGCCGGAGGAGATAGGCGCGGAGATCACCGAGCGGCTGTCCGCGCTGTACCGGCAACCGCAGGTCACCGTCAACATCGCCATCGCCCCGGGCAACCGCGTTTTCGTCGGCGGCGCGGTGCGCAATCCTTCCGCCTTCGAACTGAGCGCCGCCGCCAGCATCGAGCAGGCGGTGATAGGCGCAGGCGGCGTGCTGCCGTCCGCCGACAGCGAGCACGTCGCGCTGCTGCGCATGGACGAGACCGGCTTGTACCAGATCTATTTCACCGACCTGGCGCGGATGCTGGACCCGGCCGCCGGGCGGCGCGGGGTGATGCTGCAGCGCGGCGACATCGTGTTCGTGCCCAAGTCCGCCATCGGCCAGGCGGTGGAGGGCGTGGACATGTACGTCAACCAGCTGCTGCCCTTCTCCAAGGCGATAGGCATAGGCCTGAATTACGACCTGGGCGGCAAGGGCAGCAACAACGTCAACATCCAGAACAACCCCACCATCAAGGCCGGCGGTTAGCCCCTGGTCCGCACCGGCAACAGCGACATGATAGAAATCCGCTCCTTCCGCGATCTGGCCCGCCTGTTCTTCATCTTCCGGCGAGAGTTCAAATGGGCCTTCGCCGCCACCGTGCTGGTGGCGGCGCTGGGCGCCTTCCTGCTGCCGGCCCGCTACGAGTCCGAGGCGCGGCTGCTGGTCAAGCCCGGCCGCGACACCAGCACCCTGCCCATCGAATACGCCGACCGCCCGACGCTGGTGGCGCCCAGCACCCAGCGCGACCCCATCGTCGACGAGGAAAAGCTGCTCACCGGCCGCCCCATCATCCACCAGGTGGCCGACTACTACCTGAACGAGATGCGCTCGCCGCCGCCGCAAGGCTGGTGGAAAACCTTCAAGCACCGGCTCAAGCAGGCGGCCGGCGCGGCGCTGGACGGCGCGCGCGACGCGTTGGCCCTGATCGGGGTGGTGGAAACGCAGACTCCGCGGGAGCGGCTGGCCGCCAAGCTGGAAAAGCAATTCAGCGTCAGCCACCAAAGCGGCTCGGCGGTGATGGAAATCGCCTTCAGCTGGGACGATCCGGCGGTGGCGCAGCAAGTGCTGGCCAAGTGGCTGGCGCTGTACATCGACGAGCGCAGCCGCGCGCTGGGCCGCAAAAGCCTGTACGCGTTTTACGAAACCGAGAGCGGCAAGCTGGCCGAGCAGATCGCCGGCTACAAGGAGCGCATCGGCCAGCAGCTGCGCCAGATCGACGGCATCAGCTCCAAAGAACGGCTGGACAGCCTGACCGACCAGCTCAACAAGCTGGAGGCGGCGCGCAGCGCCGATCAGGCGGACTGGATGGCGGCGCAGGGCGGCATCGCCAACGCCCAGGCCAGCGGAGGCAAGCTGCCGCGCGAAATCGTCAAGGAGCGCGAGCTGAGCCTGAACCCGGCGCAGCAGGACCTCAAGCTCAAGCTCAACGGCCTGGAGCTGGAGCGGCTGGACAAGCTCAAGACCTATCTGCCGGACGCGCCGCCCATCCGCGAGCTGGACGCAAACATCGCCGCGCTCAAGGCCTTGATCTCGCGGGAAAAGGACACGGTGCAGCGCTCGGAAAACCGCGCGCCCAGCGACCTCGTCAATCTGCTGGAGCGCGGCAAACTGGAGCGCGGCATGCGCGCCGGCGAGCTGAAGGCCAAGGTGGCGGCTTACGACAAGGCCATCGCCGCGCTGAAGGACGAACGCGCGCGCATTCTCGGCGTGGAGCCGGAGCTGTCGCGGCTGGAGCGCAATCTGGCGGTGGCGGAAAAGAACTACCTGCTCTACCGCGACAGCCTGGAGAAGGCGCGCATAGACCGCGAGCTGGACAACAGCCGCATCAGCAATATCGCGGTGATCGAGCAAGCCACCTTCAGCCCGGCGCGGGTGTTTCCCAAGAGCCTGGCCATCCTGCTGGCCGCTGTGCCGGCCGGCCTGGCGGTGGGGCTGTTCGCGCTCTACCTGTGCTACCTGCTGGACCAGCGCATCCACGACGGCGGCGGCGTAGAGCGCCGTTTCGGCGCGCCGCTGTGGAGCACGCTGATGGAACTGGAGCCGGGCAGCGTCCCGCCGCCGGCTTTCGAGGCCAGCGTTTACCGTCTTTACAGCCAACTGCCGGCCGACAGGCTGGCGCGGGACGGCCTGATTATCGGCCTGGCGTCGTCGCGGCGCGGCGAGGGAGTCAGCTTCGTCGCCGGCCATTTCCTGCGCGCGTTGGCCGAGCGCGGCGTGCCGGCGCGGCTGGCCGACGGCGACGCGAGCGTCGGCGCCGGCGAGGTGGCGCTGATCGAGGCGCCGGCCCTGCTCGACAATCAGCAGGCCTTGGTGCGGCTGAAGCGCGCCGACCTGATCCTGCTGGTGGTGGAGGCGCGCGCCTCCACCGTGCCGGTGGTGGAAAACGCGCTGTCCATTCTTCGCACCGCGTTCAAGCAAGTCGACGGCATCGTGCTCAACCGCCGCCGTTTTGAAATCCCCGCCGCCGTGCTGAGACGCGCGGCGCGCTGGAAAGGAGAAAGCCGATGAAGATCGCCCTGCTGGCTCCGCTGCCGTCGGAGCAGAACGGCATCGCCGACTACGCCGCCGCCTGGCGTCGGGCTTTGGAAAACGAAGGCGTCAGCGTGATTGCGCCGCTGGACGGGCAACCGCTGGCGCGCAACGCGCTGGAACTGTCCTGGCAGATGCAGAAGGTGGATTGGCGGCGTTTCGACCTGGTGCACGCGGAATTGGGCGGCGGCCGCTGCGGCGAATTCATGGCGCTGGAGTGGCTGGCGCGCCATTGTCCGGAGCTGAGGCTGACCGCCACCGTCCATGATCCGGAGCGCCTGGTCTGGCGGCCGCCCGGCTTGCCGCGGTGGCTGCCGCGCCGGCTGGCCCAGGCCGCAGCCTTGCTGGCCGCTCCGCTGACGCTGGCGCGCGAGCGGCGGCTGGCCTGGTGTTTGACCCGGCTGGTGACGCTGACCTCCACCGGCGCGGAACGGCTGGCCCGGCGGATGCGGCTGCCGGACGGGCGGGTGTTCCACATTGCGCACGGCAACCGCGAAATCGCCGCCGAGCCGTTGCCGGCCTTGCCGCCGCAAGGGCCGCTGCGGCTGCTGTACTTCGGCTACATCTACCAGGGCAAGGGCATAGAAGACGTGCTGGACGCGCTGGCGCTGCTGCAGCAAGCGCCGGACACCCGCGACCGGGTGCGGCTGACCCTGGCTGGCGGCGTGGCACCGGACATCGCCTTCGGCCGTTCCGGCTCCTATCTGGAAGCCCTGCGCCAGCAGGCCATCTTGCTGGGCCTGCACCGGGACATGCTGGAGTGGCGGCCGGACCTGCCGGCGTCCGAGATCCCCGCGCTGATCCAGGCCAATCACGCCATGGTGCTGCCGTATCGGGAGTCGTGGAAGCTGTCCTTGCTGGGCCGGATGTGCGGCGCCAGCGGCGCGCTGTCCTGGGCGGTGGCCTGCGGCCGCGGCGTGGTCTGTTCCGACGCGCGCGCGCTGGCGGAGGAAGCCTCCTTCGGCAACGGCGAGGTTTACGCCCGTGGCGACAGCGCGGCGCTGGCCCAGACGCTGATCAGCCTGCTGCGCCAGCCGGAGCGCTTGAGCCGGCACAGCGAGCAGGCGCGGGTCTTGGGCCGGGAACGCGCCTGGCCGCGCGTGGCGACGCAGTTTCTCCACTTGTTCCGGACCGCGCTGGGGGAGAGGGCGCATGGCTAGCGCGCGCGGCGCGGCGTCGTGTCGGCTGCTGGGCCTGGCTGCGGCGGCCCTGCTCATGGCCGCGGCCGGCCTGCGCGCCGAAACCACCGAGCTGACCGCCGGCCGGCCGGTGGTGTGGCGCGACTTTCTCGGCGTCAACGCGCATTTCCTGTGGTTCACGCCGCCGCAATACCAGCGCCAGATGCGGCAGCTCAAGGCGCTGGGCCTGAACTGGGTGCGGGTGGATCTGCACTGGGACCGCCACGAGCCCAAGGAAAACCAGTTCGTGTTCGCGCCGCTGGACCGACTGGTGGACGAACTGAAGGCGCAAAAGCTCAAATCGGTGTTCTACCTGGTGGGCTCGGCGCCCTTCGCCAGCAGCGCCTTGCCGCTGCTGGGCCCCAGCGACCAGTTCCCGCCCAAGGACGACAAGGTGTTCGCCAAGCGCATGGCCATGCTGGCGCGGCGCTATCCGGCGGTGGACGCCTGGCAGGTGTGGAACGAGCCCAATCTGCCCGGCTTCTGGCGGCCGCTGCCCAGTCCGGAAGGCTACGGCCGCTTGCTGCAGGCCAGCGCCGAGGCCTTGCGCGCCGCCGCGCCGGGCAAGCCGGTGGTGATGGCCGGCATGGCCTATTACAGCCAGATGCCGGTGCGCGGCGGCCTGATGCTGGAGGAGCTGGGCAAGAAGGGCACGCTGAACCTGAAAACCATCGTCGCCTACCACCCGTACAGCCAGCAACCGGAGGGCGACGATCCCAAAACGCGGGACTTCGTGCTGCGCGCGCAGCAGATCAACGCCCGGCTGCGCCAGGTCAAGGCGCCGGGCATCTGGGCCACCGAATGGGGCTGGTCCAGCTACGCCGGGCCCAAGGAGGAGCAGGACATCATCGGTCGCGACGGCCAAGCGGATTATCTATTGCGCCGGCTGGCGCTGATGAGCGCGCTGGACTACGACCGCGTCTTCTTGTTCGCGCTGTCCGATCTGGACCAGCGCGCCAGCGCGCGCGACCGCGGCTACGGCCTGCTGGATCTGGCCGGCAAGCCCAAGCCGGCCTACCAGGCCCTGGCGCGCTTCCTCGCCATCACCGGCCCGCGGCTGGAACCGGCGCCGCCGCCGCGCCTGGACGCCGCGCCGGACGGCCTGTACAGCATAGGCTGGCGCAAGCCGGACGGCGCGCGGCTGTGGATGTTCTGGAGCGCTAACGGCGGCGCGGCGCGCCTGCCCGGCGTCGCCCGCGCAACGCTGAGCCAACCCTTGAGCGGGAGCAGCGCCAAGCTGAGCGCCGCCGGCGACAGCCTTGGCGTGACGGTGAAGCCGCAGCTGCAAATCCTGGAGTGGCGAGAATGAAGCCGGCCTTCCCGCTCCCCCCGTTGTCCGCCGGCGGCTGTCCGCCGCTGCGCATCCTGTGGACCCTGCCTTATCTGCCCTGGCCCACCACCAGCGGCGGCAAGCTGCGCCAGTTCCAGCTGCTGCGCGCGCTGGCGGCGCGCGGCCACCGCATCACCTTGCTGGTGCAAAGCAAGGAGCCGGCCAGCGACGCCTGCCGCCGCCAGCTGGAAAGCATCGTCGAGCGGCTGATCGTGCTGCCGCGCCGCCCGCTGAAGCACCCGCTGACCCTGCTGGCCGCCGCGCTGGGCCCGTATCCGCTGCTGGCCAGCGTCAACGGCCTGTCGCCGGACCTGAGCCGCACCTTCGACGGCCTGTTGCGCCAGCGCTGGGACGTGGTGCAGATCGAGCACAGCTACGGCTTGCAGCCCTTCCTGGAAGCGCTGGACCGCCGCCGCCAGCCCTTTCTGCTGACCGAACACAATGTCGAATCCGAGCTGGGCGCGGCCACCTACCAACACCTGCCGCGCTGGTGCGCGCCCTTCGTGTGGTGGGACCGCTGGCGCTATCGGCGCTGGGCGGCCCTGGCGTTGAACGCCGCCGAACGCGTCGCCGCCGTCACCTGGGAAGACGCCGCGGCGATGGCCCAGCACAGCGGCCGGCTGGTGGACGTGGTGATCAACGGCGTGGACGCCGACGCCTTCGCCGAAGTCCGCCCGGACTACGCCAGCCAGCGCCTGCTGTTCGTCGGCAATTTCGAATACCCGCCCAACCGCGACGCCGCCGTCTGGCTGGCGGAGGAGGTGATGCCGCGGCTGTGGCGGCAGCTGCCGCGCGCGCGGCTGGCGATATGCGGCTACGCGATGCCGGAGGACTGGGCGCAACGCTGGCCGGACTCGCGGCTGGAGTGGCTGGGCTTTGTGCCGGAGCTGCCGGCGCAGCAGCGCCGCGCCGCCGCCTTCATCGCCGGGCTGCGCCAGGGCGGCGGCTCCAAGCTCAAGGTGCTGGAGGCGCTGGCCGCCGGCCTGGCGCTGCTGAGCACGCCGCAGGGCGCGTCCGGGCTGGACTTGCGGCCCGACAGCGACTACCTGCGCGGCGACGACGCCGAGCAGCTGGCGGAGGCGGCGGCCGCGCTGCTGAGCCGGCCGGAGCGCGCGGCCAGCCTGGGCGCGGCCGGGCGCGAATACGTGCGGCGGCGGCACGATTGGGCCATCGCCGCCGACCAGCTGGAAACCCTGTATCGGGAGCTGAGACATGCGCATCGGAATTGACTACCGCCCGGTCACCGCCGCGCCGCGCTCCGGCATCGCGCGGCAAGTGCTGGCGCTGGAGGCCGCGCTGGCGGCGCGGCCTAATGTGGAAGTGCTGCGCTTCACCGCCTGTCCGGCCGACCATCCCCACCGGCGGCTGGCCGAATGCCCGGCGCGGCCCAGCCCGACGGACGGCCTGCACCGCCCGCGCGAGCGCTGGCATTTCGAGTGCCGCTTCCTGCCGCAGGCCATCCGCGCCCGCCGGCTGGACCTTTACATCGCCACCGCCAACACCGGCCTGCCGCCCTGGCGCGCGCCCGGCGGCGTGCGCTATGCGATGCTGCTGCACGACGTGTTTCAGCTGACCCTGGACAACTACCACGTCAGCCTGTTGCGCGCGCTGGCTTATCGCGTGATCGACTGGGCCGGCACCGCGCGCTCCCTGCAGCGCGCCGACGCGGTCTGGACGCCGTCGCAATTCACCGCCGACGCCGCCGCGCGGCTGTTTCCGCGCCAGCGCGCCAAGCTGGCGCTGCTGCCCAACGCGGTGCCGCAGCCGGCCTCGCCGGCCGCGGCGCCGCCGGCCGCGCTGCCGGCGCGCTACTGGCTGGCGGTGGGCGCGCGCGAGCCGCGCAAGAACATGCCCTGGTTCGTCGAGCAATGGCGGAAGGCGCGCCAGCGCCAGCCGGATCTGCCGGCGCTGGCGCTGGTGGCGCGGCCGGAAGACTTGCCGGCCGAGTTGCGGCGGCTGGACGGCCTGATCTGGCTCAACGATCTGGACGACGCCATGCTGAGCGCGGTGTACGCGGCGGCGGAGCGGCTGTGGCAGCCGTCCTACGCCGAAGGCTTCGGCCTGCCGGTGATCGAGGCGCTGGCGCAGGGCACGCCGGTGGCGGTGGCCACCGGGTCGGCGCTGGACGAGGTCGCGCCGCCGCAGGCGGCGCGCTTCGCCCCCAACGACGCCGGCGAACTGCAAGCCTTGATGCTTAGGCTGGCCGCGGCCGGGCCGGACGGCGACGTCGATGCCAATCGCGCCTGGGCGCGCCGCTACGATATGGACGCCTATCGCCGCCGCGTCGATCAACTGCTGGACCGGTTGCTGGCATGACGCCGCTGAACCGCGCGCTCGCCCTGGCCTGCGGGCTGCTGTTCGGCGGTCTGCTGGCCCTGCTCAGCCCGGCCGCCGCCGCGCTGGCGCTGGCCGCCGTCTGCGCCGGCGTCGCCGTGCTGCGCGCGCCGCTGCTGGGTCTGGTTTTGTTCGGCTTCGCCGCCACCCTGATGCCTTACACCACGGTGCAGTTGGGCGTGCGCGTCACCGTGTCCGAGGCGCTGCTGGGCCTGGCCTGGCTGGGCGCGCTGCCGCGATTGGCCGTCGGCCTCCTGCAATGGCCGAGCGGCCGCGTCGAACGGCGGCTGCTGTGGCTGATAGCCTTCAGCCTGCTGCCGTTTCTGGCCGGCCAGCTGATGGTGCAGGCCGACGGCAACGGCCCGGTCAACTGGGCGCGCTGGCTGCTCAATCTGTCCGCCCTGTTCCTGGCGCCGCTGCTGCTGCCGGACGAACGCAGCCGCGACCGCCTGATCGTGATGCTGCTGCTGGGCACGCTGGCCATGCTGCTGCTGTCCATCGGCTACTTCCTCAAGGACCGCGACGCCAACAGCTTCATCCCGGTGCTGGAGAAGCTGCGCTACGCCCACCCGGAAGCGGTGCGCGACATTTTCTCCGCCAACTACACCCGCATGGCCTCGCCCTGGGTGCATCCCAATCTCACCGGCGGCGCGCTGGCGCTGTTCCTGCCGCTGGCCTTCTTCTACGGCCTGGCGCAGCGCGGCTGGCGCCGGTGGCTGGGCCTGGCGGTGGCCTTGCTGGGCGCGGCCGGCCTGTTGTTCAGCATCTCGCGCGGGGCCATCGTCAGCCTGGCGCTGGTCTTGCTGTGGCTGAGCTGGCGGCGCGCGCCGCACGCCGGCCGCATCATCGGCCTGGCCGCGGCGCTGGGCCTGGCTCTGGTCTTGTTCTACCCGCCCTTGCAAGAAAGGCTGGCCACCACTTTCTCCGCCAGCAACGCCAGCACCGAGGTGCGCATGGACGAATACCGCCGCTTCCCCGACGCGATGCGCGCCTATCCGCTGGGCCTGGGTTTCAAGGTGGACCCGCCGCCGCCGGACAGCGGCCTGCTCGGCATCTCCAATCTGTGGCTCAACTTCGTCTACAAGCTGGGCGCGCCCGGCATGCTGCTCTTCGTCGCCGTCACCGTCGCCTGGTGGCGCGAGGCGCGGCCGCGCGGGCCCTTGTCCGCGCTGGACCCGGAGCGCGCGATCTGGCTCGGCACTCTGTCCGGCCTGCTGGCGGCGCTGCTCACCGGCCTGTTCGACCACTACTACAGCTTCACCATGGTGCTGATCGGCCTGTTCTGGCTGCTGATGGGCGTCAATCTGCAAGCGGCGCGCCGTCTGGCCGGCCGCGGCGACCCGCTATTGACCCCCATCGCGCCGGCAGGCTCCGCGCCACTCGATCCGAAAGCGAAACCGCGATGAATCCGACCGACCTTCCCCTCGCGCCGCCGGCGCTGACGCTGCGCCATCGCATCCACCACAGCTGCGCGCTGCGCGAGCGGCTGGACGGCTACGCCGCGCGCCTGGGCATGCCGGCGGCGGAGCTGGCCGCCGCCTACGACTGGATGCTGGCCAACAACGTGGCCTTCGAGGAGGGCGACGCCGCCGAACCGCGGGTGTCCATCGTTTCCGTCGATATGGAAAGCCGCATTCCGCACCCGCTGGCGCGCCGCTTCTACGCCATGCTGCGCGACGAAATCCCCACCCAGCTGGTGCCGCGCTACGGCCTCAACTGGCCCACTTTCAAGGACCGTTGGCTGCGCGCCTGGGAGCAGTGCTACAACATTCTGATCAACAAGCTGCCGTCCCACCATCTGCGGCTGGCCTGGCTGCGCCTGGGCGGCGCGCGCATCGGCAAGGGCTCCAGCGTGTGGCGCAATACCGAGGTGCTGGGCGTCAACAATCTGGTGATAGGGGAGGACAGCTGCGTGGCCTGGCATTGCCTGCTGGACGCCCGCGCCGGGCTGATCATCGGCGATCACGTCGCCGTCGCCTCCTACGCCAAGATCATCGCCGGCAGCCACGACCTGAACGCGCCGGAGTTCTGGTCGGTGTCGGCTCCGGTCTACATCGACGACTACGCCTGGATCGCCACCGGCGCGCTGATCGGCCACGGCGCGCGCATCGGCCGCGGCGCGGTGGTCACCGCCAACACCGTGGTGGGCAAGGAAGTGGCGCCGTACAAAATCGTCGGCGGCAGCGGTGCCAAGCCGATGGGCGAACGGCCGCGTGATCTCAACTACAAGGTGGGCGGCAAGGGGCTGTTCACGCTATTCCACTGATGACATTGAAGCCATGTTCGGCCCCGCCGCCTTACTGACCCTGGCCACGCTGGCCGGCCTGCTGGCCGGTTTCGCCCGCGAGTGGCTGCTGGTGGCCGCCTGGGGCGCCGGCGGCCGCAGCGACGCCTTCCTGGTGGCGATGTTCCTGCCGGAAGCCTTGCGCACCCTGCTGTCCGGCGGCCTGCTGTCCGCCGCGCTGCTGCCGCTGTGGCAAGCGCAGGCGCCGGAGCGGCGCGGCGCCTGGCTGGCCGGTCAACTGCGCCATTGGCTGGCCGTGGGTCTGGGCCTGGCCGCGCTGCTGAGCCTAGCCGCGCCGTGGCTGACGCGGGCGCTGGCGCCCGGCGTCGACGCCGTTCACGCCGAACAGGCCGCTGCCGCGCTGCGCTGGCTGGCCTGGCTTGCGCCTGGCCTGCTGGCCCAGGCGGCGCTGGCGGCGCCGCTGCAAGCCCAGGGCCGCTTCCTGCTGGCCGGGTTGGGTTCGCTGCTGTTCAATCTGCCGGCGGTGTCCTATCTGTACTGGGTCGGACCGGCCGCGACGGAGACGACGCTGGCGCAATGCTTTGTCGCCGGCAGCGGGCTGATGGCCACCGCGCTGCTGCCCGGCAACTGGCGGCAGGGCTGGCGGCCCTGGCTGCGCGCCGGCCGTGGCGAAGTTGGCCAAGCCTGGCGGCAGCTGTGGCCCTTGCTGGCCAGCGGTGCGGCCAGCCAGGGCTTGGGCTTGCTGGAACGCATGGCCGCCTCGCTGCTGGGCGAGGGGACGATTACCCTGCTGAATCTGGCGCGCAAGCTGATCAATCTGCCGTTGATCGCGCTGATGAGCTTGAACCAGGTGCTGTTGAGCAAGATGAGCGGCGCGCTGAGCGCGGACCGGCGGCGGTTGCTGGACAGCGGCCTGGCCGCCTGCACCCTGCTGACCCTGCCGGCGGCGGCGGGTTTGATCGGCGCCGCGCCGGCGCTGGTGGCCTTGTTGTTGCCGGCTGGGCTGGCGGCGAGCAGCCTGCCGCTGCTGCTGGCGCTGTACGCGCCGGGCATCGTGTTCGGCGCCTGGAACGCGCTGCTGGCGCGCTATTGCTACGCCGGCGGCGACACCCGCGGGCCGATGTTGTTGGAACTGGCCGGCAGCGCGCTGAGCGCGGCGCTGCTGCTGACGCTGCCGCGCTGGCTGGGCCTGCCCGGCCTGGCCTTGGCCGCCTTGGCCGGGGTGTGGCTGACCGGCGGCCTGCTCGCCGCCCGGCTGGGCCGGGGTTTGCCGTCAAGGCTGGCGCGTCAGGGCCTGGCGGCGTCCGCGCCGCTGCTCGCCGCCGGCCTGCTGTTGTTTCCGCTGCGCGGCTTCGGCCCGTGGCCGCAACTGGCGTTGGCCACGCTGACTGGGGCTGTGCTGTTGCTGGGGTTGGGCTGGCGTTTTAGAGCCGGTTCATGATCTTTGGGTTCGTGTGGTTAAGCGTTGCTAGATACGCAGGAAACCACATATCCGACGCGCCCCGGATCCCTTCAAGCCTGCCGTCGGGTGGCAGGCCCGAGGTCTTAAGCGGCTGCCTGTTCGAGCCGCGCGACGTTAGCGCGCCATCACTGAGCGAATCAAAGATTCGCACGTAGAGAGTTCAGCCGCGCCTCGGGCCTGACGGGACCCGGCGGGAAGCCGCAGGCCAGGCTTGCAGGGCGGCCTTTAGGGGACTACGTGCGAATCTTTGATTCGCTCAGTGACAGGGAGATTTGGCCGCGCAAATCTCCCTTTCCGTTTTATTCCCTCGCGACGCTACGCTTGCCTCGCTCGGTCAGGGCGGAACCGGCCCTAAATCATCATCCGCGTAGCGGATTCAATGCGTGGACCAATACCTTTGGTCCGAAAAGACCGTGAACAGGTCTTAGGTGGAAATGGGCGAGCACAGCTCCAACAGCAGCCCATCCGGACAACGCAGATGGGACACCGTCTGGCCCCAGGGCTTGAGCGACGGCGCTTGCAGCTCGGCGGCGCCATGGCGCAAGGCCTGGGTGTGCGCGGTGGCCACGTCGTCGGTCACCAGCGCGATCTCCATGCCCAGCGGCAGCGGCGAGGCGTCCGCCGCCACATAGCCGTCCGGCAAATTCATCCGGCCCAGCGGGTGGGCGGCGAAAGCCAGCGCGGTGGCGCCGGTGTCCAGCTCGCCGTAATCGCCGGATTCGTGCAGGAAGCGGCGCTTCAGGCCGAAGGCGTTTTCAAAGAAGGCCAGCGAGGCGGCGACGTCGGAGACGTAGAGAATGGTGTAGCCGAATTGCATGGAAAACTCCTAGGCAGGGCTTGCGATTGGCATGCAATCTAACACGAACGTCGGCGGAAAGTGGAGGGTTGCGCCGCAATGGGAAGCTGTCCGTCGCGGCGCGGGATCGGCGCTCAGGCTTGCCGGATCTTGGCGATGTTGCTGTTGATGTCATGGCGCAGGCTGGCGGCGAAACGCTGCAGAGTCTCTGCGCTGGCTTGCTGAGAGTGTTGGGAGAAGAAGGTGTCCGGATCATCGAACACGCCGAAGTCCTGCATCACTTTCTCTTTCTGGATATAGGTGTGGTTGCCGCCTTTCCAGTCGATGTCAGGCTGTTGCAGATTGGGGGTGGCCACTCCGTAGCCGGAAAAGCTGCCGCTCACCTCGGAGAACTTGCGTTGCAAGGCTTGCAGATAGGGCTGGTCCAGGATCAGGCCCTCCAGCTGATACCAGTTGTCGCCGAAATAGACCTCCGCCCAGGTATGCATGATTTCTTCCGGCATCACTTGGTAGACCTCGCCTTCCATGATGCCGGACTGCATCGACTTGTGGATGGTGGCGCCGTGCAGGCGGCAGGGTTGACCCACCGCGCGCAACAGGGCCATGAACAGAATCGCCTTGGTGTTGCACTGGCCATAGCCGTCCAGCAGGATTTTGGAGGCGGGGGTGGTGTCCCGCTCGCTGAAGCCGAAGCGGATATGGTCGCGGACGAAATTGTAGATGGCGGTCAGCTGCGCGTCCGGCGTCAGCGTGCGCCAGGATTGCGCGTCCAGCAATTGCTGGATGGCCGGGTGGCTGAAATCGAGCAGCGGGGTTTCTTGCAGATAGCGTTGCATTGCCGTGGGCTCCATGTGTGGCAGGAGCGTCCACTTTAGGAAGGCACCGGCTTGGGCGCTTTCAAGAAACCGCTGACATTGCGCACCATGCTGGGCGGAATGCCGATCAAGCGTCGGCAGGTGGCGGAGAGGTGGGACGGGGTGTCGAAGCCGGCGTCCAGCGCCGCGGCGGATACCGAGTTGTGCTGGGCGACGGCGCCGAGCGCGTCGAGCAGCTGCTGGAATAGCAGATAGTGCTTCAGCGTGCCGCCGGTCTGCTGTTTGAACAGGTGGGACAGGCGGCTGGGAGACAGGTGAATTTGGCGCGCCAAGTGCCGGATGGAGCGCTCGTCGGCCGGAGAGCGGCGGATCCGCGCCAGCACGCCGCGCAGGCGGCCGTCGCTGGGCGCATGGCCGGCGAGCCGCGGGTCCAGCCCCAGTTGCTTGAGAACGCCCCGCCAGTGGCTGTGATAGCAGGATCGGCAGGCGGCCGCGGTCATGGCGGCGAAGCGCGCGGCCAGCGCCCGCGTCAGCGGCTCCGGCAGCACCGCATAAGTTTGCCGCGCCGGCAGGTGGCGCGCCTTGAGCTCGCGCCACAGCCGGGAGGTGTGGTCGATCAGCAGCAGCGCGTGCAAGCCGTCCTTGCCGTAAAACGCGTGTTCGACGCCGCCGTCCAGCAGCAGGCCGCGACAGGCGACGGCGTCCGATCCGATGCGGACGCGCAGCGTGCGCGCGGGGTCCGGTTCCAGGCACAGCATCAGGTGGGCGTAATGGTGGGTGTGGGGCTCGGCGTGGATGCGCTGGCCTATCACCAGCAGGTGGTCGTCCGCCTGGAAGATGTGATCCATGCCGGCGTCTCCGCGTGGGGTATCCCGGACAGCTTAACGCAGCTGTCGCAGCATGTCGGCGCATTGAACGACCTGGGCGTACTCGCCGTCCAGATTGGCCAATGCCATGGCGTGCACTTCGTCGGCGCGGCGCGGGGTGCCGGCGTAGTCCACTTTGTCGAAGGCGAAGCAGGCGTCGGCGGCCACCAGGGTGCGGAAGCCGAGGTTGCCGGCGCTGCGGGCGGTGGCTTCCACCGAGTTGTTGGTGCTGACGCCGACGATGAGCAGTTGTTCGATGCCGCGCACGCGCAGCCAGCGTTCCAGGCCGCTGTGGGCGAAGGCGTCCGGCACGTTCTTTTCCATCACGTGTTCGCTGGCCAGCGGGGCCAGCGCGGGTTGGAATTCGACGCCGGGCTGGCCGGGCCAGAACGGCGACTCCGGGGTGCGGGAGATGTGGCGTACGTGAACCAGCGGCGCGCCGGCCTGGCGCCAGGTGTTCAGCAGTTGGGCGATATTGGCTTCGGCCTGGGGGTTGTTGCGCGGGCCGGCTTCGGGGCGGCTCATGCCTTGTTGCATGTCGATGATGATGAGGGCGGGGGCGGTGTGCATGGCGGGGATGCCGGGGGCATGGCGGGGGTTTAGTGTAGCAGGGGAGGTGTGGGTGTGCCGATGGCTTGGGATCGGTTTTGTGGAGGGGTTACGGTCTTTAGATAACTTTGTGCTTGGAGAGAGTTGTTTTGTTGAATCCGCTGCGCGGATGATGTTTTGGGTGCCGCTTTCCGCGCGGCGAACGGGGAGGGGGCGGGCCGCCGCCCCCTTCCATCCCCCCTCGTCCCCCAGGACGCGAAACCCCGAAGAAAAAGGGGCCTGCAAGGCGCGGCTGAACTCGCGATTTGCTAACGTCAAATCGCTCAAACAAAGCAGCCGCTTAAAACCTTGCAGACCCCATTTTTTCCGGCGCGCCCCGAGGGGACACTTGGTCGCTACACGAGGTGGTTTTTTTTTGAAAAGAAAGAGTGATTTAGCTTCGTTAGTTATTTCTGTGGGTAACTGTCCAGTTTGACCCTGCCTGTGGATATCTAGGGCAAATCAAGAAGAAAGCACGTATCCGATGCGCCCTGGGTCCCTTCAAGCCTGCCGTCGGGTGGCAGGCCCGAGGTCTTAAGCGGCTGCTTGTTCGAGCAGCGCGACGTTAGCGCGCTGCGAGTTCAGCCGCGCCTCGGGCCTGACGGGTCCCGGCGGGAAGCCGTAGGCCAGGCTTGCAGGGTGGCCTTTAGGAGTGTCTACGTGCGAATCTTCGATTCGCTCAGTGATAAGGATATTTGGCCAAGCAAATATCCTCTCCCTGCTCGCCGGGCAGCCCCGGCAATGAAAATCATCATCCGCGCAGCGGATACAAAACCCACCTACCTAGCCAAAGCAACCACCCCACCTTGACCCCGCCCGCCCCCTCGGCAACAATCCCCACGTTGCCGCCAAAACAAGCGGCACACGGGATTGGCGTCCCGTAATCACTGTTAACTTGCTTGCGCAGACCTCTGCGCAAGCTGCTTTTCCATGGTCGTGCCATTCGGCAGGCGCATGGTGGGAGAGTGCTATGCACTCGCCGGGTTAACAGTGTCCGGTACGCCAATCCTGCCACGCGCCTGCCTAATACCTCAGCCTTGCCCGGCAGGTGGTTTATCTTGTGTCACAGCAGGAGAAACACCATGCAACATCCTCAAAACTTTCCCCGTCGCCGCCGTTACAAGCTGGCCTCCCTAGAACAACAGGAAGCGCTGCTGCCCTTCGTCCGCTTCTGCCCCGGCCGTACCTATGCGCATTACTGGCAGATGCCCGCGCCCAGCAAGGACTACCCCGCCGACAACGCCTACGGCCGCGAATGCGCGGCTCACCTGCTGCAATGGCTGAAGGACAATCGGGAATACGTCGGCAAAGGCCTGCTCAGCCGCGTCGCCCGCGACATCGATTTTGACGACCGCGATGGACGCGGCCAGTGGATGGGTTTCTTCAACTATCTGGAAATCATCATGCTGCTGGGCGCGGACCGGGTCCGCGTCTACCGCCATGTCGATAGCCAACACCAGCTCTACCTGGCGTTGGGACAACGGCTCAAGCTGGAAGGGCGCTTCCGCCGCATCCGCTTGCGCAATCGCTGACCTCGGCTGGTGGGTATCGCTGCGCTCCACCCACCCTACGGTGGATGATCTTGTAGGGTGGGAGGAGCCGCAGGCGATACCCACCAAACCCCGCTGCCAAGGCCCAAGCATAGATCCCATCGCGTTTCCGCGTGGGTATCGCTGTGCTCGACCGCACCCTGCGGCAGGCGGATTGGTAGGGTGGGAGGAGCCGTAGGCGATACCCACCAAACCCCGCTACCAAACTCGGCCATCGAATACCCATCAATCCCGCCACGTTTCCGCGTGGGTATCGCTGCGCTCCACCCACCCTACGGCGGGAGATTTGTAGGGTGGGAGGAGCCGCAGGCGATACCCACCAAACCCCGCCATCAAACTCGGCCATCGAATACCCATCAATCCCGCCACGTTTCCGCGTGGGTATCGCTACGCTCCACCCACCCTACGGCAGGCGGATTGGTAGGGTGGGAGGAGCCGTAGGCGATACCCACCAAACCCCGCCATCGAGACCCAAAGATCAATCCCGCCACATGTCCGCGTGGGTATCGCTACGTTTCATCTACCCTGCGGAGGCCTCCCTGATCCGTGCGGTTAAACCGTCTCAATCTCCCCGCAACTGCTCGCTGCCCACGCCGCACTCCTGCTTCAGGAAAGCGTAGCCGGCCGGCGTGATCCGCAAGGCGCGGCTGTCGCTGCGGCGCTCGGTCAGGCCGCGCTGCAAAAAGGCCTGGCACAGGGCCGCGCCCAGGCTGCCGGCGATGTGGTCGCGGCGCTCGCTCCAGTCCAGGCAAGCGCGCGCCAGCGGCCGGCGCGGGCGGGCGATGCCGGCCAGTTGAATGTCCAGCCGCGCCGCCAGCCAGTCCGCGCCGGCCGGCGTCACCGCGAACTCGCGCTCTTCAAGCCGTTGCAGCAGTTGCTGCTGTTGCAGGAAGTCGGCGACGGTGATGCCCAGCCGGCCGGCGAGGTGGTCGTAGCAGCTGCGCGCCAGGCGGATGTCGGCGTTGCCCTTGGGGCGCACCGCGCTCCGGCTTTCGCCGGCGGCGGCGGACAGCGCTT
Source organism: Chromobacterium alkanivorans (assembly GCF_016937655.1). Classification (GTDB taxonomy): domain Bacteria; phylum Pseudomonadota; class Gammaproteobacteria; order Burkholderiales; family Chromobacteriaceae; genus Chromobacterium; species Chromobacterium alkanivorans. Next base: position 89,055 of record NZ_JAFHKL010000015.1, read on the forward strand.
CCAGCGCGTGGGCGATGGCCGGGCTGGCCAGGCCGTAATAGCGGTGGCGGCCGCGCTGTTCCACCCGCACCGCCTGGCCGTGCAGCAGCTTGGCCAGATGGTTGCTGGCCGCTTGCGGCGACAGGCCGGCGGCCTGGGCCAGGTCGCTGGCCGGGTAGAGGCGGCCGTCTTGCAACAGCAGCAGCATCAGCGCGCGGCCGGGGTCGGCCAGCAGGCTGGCCAGGCGGCTGATGTCGGGTATGCGGTCGTGCGGGGTGGCAAGCATGGTTCATCCTCGGCTGAAACTTTGGCGGATGCCGCCGGCTACGATAAACCCATCGTCAAGTTGGAACAAGGAGAGCTGGAATGGAGGATTTGCTGGGCTATCTGCATAGCCATTTTCTGAGTGAGCCGGCCTTGCTGGCGCGCAGCGGCGTGAGCCTGGAAACCTTGCGCGGCTGGCAGCAGGCCGGCGCGGCGCCGTGGCCCTCGTACCGGCTGGCGCTGGCCGGCGAGGCCGTGTCCTGCATGGGCGCGGCGGCGCTGAGCGCGGAGTCGGCCTGGTATCCGCGGGGCATGCTGTGCTGGCTGGGTCAGGCGCTGGCTTGGGACGGCGATCCGGAGCGTCTGCGCGCCGGCTTTGAGCGGGAGTGGCGCGCGGGGCTGGCGGCGCTGGAGCTGTCTCCCGCCGAGGCGGAGTTGGACCTGGCGGCGGCGTGGCGGGATTTCCTGGCCGGCGGCTACGGGGTGTGCACCTGCGACGGCTTGCCGGCGCAGATCGCGCAGAAGGAGGCGCTGGTGTCCTTGATCGACGCGCTGACCGAGCGCCAGAGCCGGTCCGGGCTGGAGCCGGCGCAGCGTGAGCGACTGGCGCGGGCTGTGGCTTGGCTGGACGCGGTGGCGGCGCCGTTTGCGCCGCATGAGCGGGCAGCCAGTTCGCGCGCCCGCTGCGTCGAGTTGACGCGGCGGCTTTACCTGACGGAGGCGGCATGAGCGCTTGGCCCTCGGACCCGCTGGCGGCGGTGGTCCACGCCCACCCTTATCCCTATTACCAGGATTTGGCGCGGCGGCGGCCGCTGTATTTTGACGCTGGGTTGGGCCTGTGGGTGGCCGCAGGCCACGCGGCGGCGCAGGCGGTGTTGGCCTCGGCGGCATGCCGGGTGCGGCCGCTGGAGCAGCCCGCGCCGCCACCGCTGGGCGATGGCGGCTTGGCGCAGACTTTCTGTCTGTGGGTGCGGATGAGTGAGGCGCCGCGCCATCCGGCGCTGAAGGCGGCCTTGAACCACGCCTTGGCGACGGTGGCGGGCGCGGAGGCCGGGCGCTTGGCTGAAAGCCTGGCGCGGGACTGGTTGGCGCGCGAGCCGCTGAGCGGCGGCTTGCTGGACCGGATGGCGCAGGGCCTGCCGGTGCTGACGCTGGCCGGCTTGCTGGGGCTGGAGGTGGAAGATGCGCCGGCGCTGGTGGCGGAGGTGGCGGCCCTGGCGCAAGCGCTGGCGGCGGATGCCGACGCCAAGGCGCTGGCGCGAGGGGAAGCGGCTTTGGAGGCCTTGCGGGCGCGGGTCGGCGTGGCCTTGCCGCGGGCCGGCGGCCTATTGGCTGCGCTGCGGCATGCACTGGAGCCGGACGAGGCGGCGCTGACGGCGAATGTGATCGGTCTGTTGTTTCAAAGCCTGGACGCCGGCGCCGGTCTGTTCGCCGCCGCGGTCTGGCATCAGGCCCAGGGCCGGCCGCTGGCGACGGGCGCGGCGGCGGAATGGGACTGGCTGGCGCTGCATGATCCGGTCTTGCACAACACTCGCCGTTTCGCCGCGATGGACTGGCGTCACGGCGGCCAGACGGTGCCGGCCGGCGCTTCGATCTTGGTGGTGCTGGCCGCGGCGGCTTTGGACCCGGCCGGGCCGGGCGAGGCCTTGATGTTCGGCGCTGGCCGGCATGCCTGTCCGGGTCAGGCGCTGGCGCTGGAGATCGCCCGCGGCGGCCTGGCGGCCTTGGCGGCGGCGCGGCCGGATTGGCAAGTTTTGACGGCGGCGGCGCGTTTTCGTCGGCTGCCCAACGCGCGGGAGCGCATCTATGGCGATAAAGGGAGAGCGGAATGATTGCGGTGATTTTCGAGGTGGAGCTGGCCGAGGGCGGCCGGGACGGCTATCTGGGCTGGGCCGAGCGTTTGGGGCGGGAGCTGGCGACGGCGGACGGTTTCTTGTCCATCGAGCGCTTTGTCAGCCTGAACCGGCCGGACAAGATGCTGTCCTTGTCGTTCTGGCGCGATGAAGAGTCGGTGACGGCCTGGCGGCGGCTGGAGCCGCACCGCGCGGCGCAGCGGCAGGGCCGGGAGGCCTTGTTCGCCGATTACCGGCTGCGGGTGGCGGCGGTGTTGCGGGATTATGGGATGTTCGAGCGGGAACAGGTCCCCGATTAAAAGCAGCGAACAAAAACCCTGATGCTGCGTTGCGCCGACTTGCCGTACTAGATGTACTGTCTGCGTCGGCGCGCCTTGCCTCAGACGCGGAGCTGATTTTTGATCGCAGCTTTTTAAGAGTGGAGCGCCTTGATCACGTAAAGATCAAAGCGGGTGGACTTGCCGTCCAGCACCGCGGACGGCTTCACGCCCTCGATGGCCGCGCCCAGCCGCGGCCGTTTCACCACCACGCGGTTCTTGGCCGCGGCGATGGCGGCTTGCAGCAGCGCGGCGCTGTCCAGGTCGTCGCCTATCACCTGCTGGAAGGCCTGCATGTCCTTCTTGGCGGCGGCGCTTTTCTTGTCGGTGTCCGGGAACATCGGATCGACGAAGACCACGTCCGGACGCTCGGCCTCGCTCAGCGAGGCCAGCCAGGCGATGGAGCTGGCGTGCACCAGATGCATGCGCGCGGCGATGTCGGCGGTGTCCGGGTGGCCGGCGGCGCGTTCCAGCGCGTCGGCCAGCAGCGCGGCGGCCACCGGCGAGCGCTCCACCAGGGTGACGCGGCAGCCCAGGCCGGCCAGCACGAAGCTGTCGCGGCCCAGTCCGGCGGTGGCGTCCACCACATAGGGCAGTTCCTTGGCGCCTTTCAGGCCTATGGCCTTGGCCACCGGCTGGCCGCGGCCGCCGCCCTGTTCGCGGCGATGCTTGGCCGCTCCCTCGACGAATTCCGCGTAAACCGCGCCGTGCTTGCCGGTGGTCAGCAGTTCCAGCCGTTCCGCGCCCAGTTCCAGCCAATAGCCTTGCTCCGGCCTTTGCTCCAGCAGCGGCAAAGCGAAGCGCTGGCTCAGCAGGCGGGCGGCGTCCAGGCGGTCGGGACGGGCGCAGTACAGCGGGGTGGCGGGCATGGCAAATCCTCGGATGGGCGAACGGCGGACGAACGATACGGGATGGCGTGGGCGAGGGCAAGCCGGAGCTTGCTTTATATGTTGAACAAATATCACGCGTGCTACGTATTTGCACTTAGCTTACTTCGCGTGAGGAACAACTATTTTTTAAAGAGGGGCTTCTTCGCCGCGTTTGACAGCTTTTGTCAGTTTTTCGGCTGCCTGGTTTGTTAAGTTGTCGCGGCTAGTTTTAATTTGGAATTATTTTATTGTCATTTCTTTTTGCTTTGATACAGGTTCTAATCCGCTGAGCAGCTTTTGGAATGCAGTCGCGGGCGGGGTTCGACCAGTGCTTTAAGCCGAAATGATCGGGAGAGCGTGATGAGTTGGTGGAAATCAGCGGGGCAATCGCAAGGCAGTGACAAGAAGACACCGGCTCTCAAGCGTTCTCGCCTGTTGTTGCAGGCTCTGGAGCCCAGGTTGATGTTCGACGGCGCGGCGGCCGTGACGGCCGCCGCCGCCTCGGCGCACGCGGACGCGCCGCTGCCGGCGGAGCGTCCGGCCCCGGCGGAGGCGCCGCGGTCCGTCGCGGTGGAGCGCTTGGCGGAGAAGGTGGCCGCGGCGCTGGCGCCGGCAGCGCCGCCCAAGCAGGTGGTGTTCGTCGAGTCCAACGTCGCCAATTACCAAAGCCTGCTGGCGCAAATGCCGGCCGGCATGGAGGTGGTGATGCTCAACGCCGGCAAGGACGGCCTGAGCCAGATCGCCGAATGGGCCAAAACCCATCACGGCTACGCCGCCATCCACATCATTTCCCACGGTCAGAGCGGGGATCTGATGCTGGGCAGCATGGAGTTGACCACCGCCAAGCTGGACAGCCGCCAGGCGGATCTGAAACTCGTAGGCCAATCGCTGACGGCCAACGGCGACATTTTGCTGTACGGCTGCGACATAGGCGCCGGCAGCAGCGGCGCCGCCTTCGTCAGCGCGCTGGCCCGCTATACCCAGGCCGATGTGGCGGCGTCCACCGACGCCACCGGCGCGGCGCGGCTGGGCGGCGATTGGACGCTGGAGCGCAACAGCGGCCAAATCGACGTGGCTGGCTTGCACTTCTCTTACGACGCGCTGCTGGCGCGGCCGGTGACGGGCACTACCGACTTTACTTCCAAGGATGGCTACTCTTACAACCCTTCCGGCAGCGTGGTGAACGCCAGTGACGTTCTCGCCTGGGATTTCACGCTGCAACTGGGTGCCACCAATAACGGCGGCCAGACGATCATTGTCGAAAAAGTCGGTTCGGTGACCACGGAAACGGTGGACGGCTACAGCGACGGCACCATCCCCATCTCCTATTTCAGCGTCAAGTCCAATGACAACAGCCGCTTCACGCTGAATTCCATCGGCGTGGTGCTGAACGGCTACGATTCCGGCACCACCGGCGGCAATCTGCAGCTGGTCGGCTATATCAACGGCACCGCGGTCAGCGGCGCGACGCTGACGCTGAATGTGGGCGATGCCTTGCAGGGCAGCGGCGGCCTGGTGACCTTCACGGTGTCCGGCAACAGCGCTTTCCAGGGCATCGATTCCTTCCGGGTGCTGGCGGCCAACGGTCATACGGTGACCGGCATGATAGGCATAGGTGCCATCAACGCCATCAATTTCGGTTTCGCGCCGACGCTGACCGCCAGCGGCGGTTCCAGCGCTTACAGCAGCGGCACCGGCACTGCGGTGACGGTGGACAGCGGCATTACCCTGTCCGACTCCGACAGCAGCACCCAGGCCAGCGCCACCGTGTCCATCACCGGCAACTTCCACAGCGGCGAGGACGTGCTGGCCTTCACCAACAACGGCAGCACCATGGGCAACATCAGCGCCAGCTACAACAGCGGCACCGGGGTGCTGACGCTGACCTCCAGCGGCGCCACAGCCACGCTGGCGCAATGGCAGGCCGCCTTGCGCGCGGTCACCTATTCCGACAGCTCGCTGTCGCCCAACACCAGCTCCCGCACCATCAGCTTCGCCATCAACGACGGCGCGATCAACAGCAGCGCGGTGACCAAGACGGTGACGGTGGCGGCGGATTCCGCGCCGGTGATAGGCAATCTCAACGGCGACAACCCCACCTTCACCGAGAAGGGCGGCGCGGTGAAACTGGACGTGGGCACCGCGGTCACGGTGACGGACAGCGATACCCCCAACTTCAACAGCGGCAACCTGACCGTGCACATTTCCGCCAACGGCCAGAGCGGCCAGGATGTGCTGGGCGTGGACACCAGCGGCACGGTGTCCTTGTCCAGCGGCACCAGCGTGGGCAGCGTGGTGACGGTGGGCGGGGTGAGCATAGGCGTGATCGCCAGCAACGGCGACGGCGTCAGCGGCCATGATCTGATCGTCACCTTCAACAGCAACGCCATTCCGTCGCGGGTGGCCACGCTGCTGGCGGCGCTGACATACAACAACACCAGCAACGATCCCAACACCGCTACCCGCACCATCAATGTCAGCGTCAACGACGGCCGCGGCGGCACCGGTTCCAGCAATGTGACGGTGGCGGTGGCGGCGGTCAACGACGCGCCCACCGGCAGCGCCACCGCCGGCAATCCCACCTTCACGATGGGCGGCTCCGCGGTATCGGTGTTCAGCGGCGCCAGCGTCAGCGCCGTCGAATCCAGCCAGAGCGTGATTCTGCTGACGCTGACCGTGTCCGGCCTGCAAGACGGCAGCAATGAAATCCTGTCCATAGACGGCAGCAATGTGGCGCTGACCAACGGCAACTCGGTCACCACCAGCGGCAACGGCCTGAGCGTCACCGTCTCGGTTTCCGGCGGCACCGCCACCGTGTCCATCAGCAGCAGCGGCATCTCCGCCAGCACCGCCGGCAGCGTGATCAACGGCATCACCTATCGCGACAGCAGCGGCAGTCCCTCCATCGGCAACCGGGTGGTGACGCTGACCGGCGTCAAGGACGACGGCGGCACCAGCAACGGCGGCGTGGACACCACCACGCTGGCCGTGGCCTCCACCGTCAGCGTGGCGGTGGTGCCGGTGGTCACCACCAGCGGCGGCAGCGCGGCCTTCACCGCCGGCGACAACACGAGTTCCACCCCGGTGGCGGTGGACTCCGGCATCACGGTGAGCAATAACGCCGGCCCCACGCTGGCCAGCGCCACGGTGTCCATCACCGGCAATTTCCAGAGCGGGCAGGATGTGCTGGCCTTCACCAACGACGGCAGCACCATGGGCAACATCACCGCCAGCTACAACGCCGGCACCGGGGTGCTGACGCTGACCTCCAGCGGCGGCAGCGCCACGCTGGCGCAATGGCAGGCGGCCTTGCGCTCGGTCACTTACACCGACAGCGCGGTGACGCCCAACTCAGCCACCCGCACCGTCAGCTTCCAGGTCAACGACGGCAGCGCCAGCAGCGGCGTGGCCACGCGCACGGTGACGGTGACGCCCACCGATCAAACGCCGATCGCCACCGCCAGCGGCGGCAGCGCGGCCTTCACCGCCGGCGACAATACGGCTTCCACCCCGGTGGCGGTGGATACGGGCATCACGATCAGCGATCTGGACAACAGCACGCTGGCCAGCGCCACGGTGGCGATCACCGGCAACTTCCAGAGCGGCCAGGACGTGCTGGCCTTCACCAACACCAGCAGCAGCGCCTTCGGCAACATCACCGCCAGCTATAACGCCGGCACCGGGGTGCTGACGCTGACCTCCAGCGGCGCGACGGCGACGCTGGCGCAATGGCAGGCGGCCTTGCGCGCGGTCACTTACACCGACACCGCGGTGACGCCCAACACCGCCACCCGCACCGTCAGCTTCCAGGTCAACGACGGCAGCAAGAACAGCGCGGCGGTGACCCGCGGCGTGACGGTGACGGCCACCGACCAAACGCCGATCGCCACCGCCAGCGGCGGCAGCGCGGCCTTCACCGCCGGGGACAACACGGCTTCCACGCCGGTGGCGGTGGATACGGGCATTACGATCAGCGATCTGGACAACAGCACGCTGGCCAGCGCAAGGGTGTCCATCACCGGCAACTTCCAGAGCGGCCAGGACGTGCTGGCCTTCAGCAACACCAGCAGCAGCACCTTCGGCAACATCACCGCCAGCTATAACGCCGGCACCGGGGTGTTGACGCTGAGCTCCAGCGGCGCGACGGCGACGCTGGCGCAATGGCAGGCGGCCTTGCGCGCGGTCACTTACACCGACACCGCGGTAACGCCCAACACAGCCGCCCGCACCGTCAGCTTCCAGGTCAACGACGGCAGCAAGGACAGCGCGGCGGTGACCCGCGGCGTGACCGTGGCGGCCACCGATCAAACGCCGATCGCCACCACCACCGGCAGCGCCGGCGCCTATGTGGTGGGCGGCGCTGCCACGCCGGTGGACGGCGGCCTGACCGTGTCGGATCTGGACAACACCACCCTGGCCAGCGCCACGGTGGCGATTAGCGGCAACTTCCAGAGCGGCGAGGACGTGCTGGCCTTCAGCAACACCAGCAGCAGCACCTTCGGCAACATCACCGCCAGCTACAACGCCGGCACCGGGGTGTTGACGCTGACGTCCAGCGGCGCCACGGCCACCTTGGCGCAATGGCAGGCGGCGCTGCGCGCGGTCACTTACATCGACACCGCCGGCTCGCCCAACACCGCCACTCGCACCGTCAGCTTCACCGTCAACGACGGGACCAAGAACAGCGCGGCGGTCACCCGCAACATCGCCTTGCAACTGATGCCGCCCAGCGTCTCCGGCCTGACCAGCGGCACCGACACCGGTAGCAGCCATAGCGACGGCGTCACCAGCAACGCCACGCCCACGGTCACCGGCACCGGGATCGCCAACAGCCTTGTCATCATCTATGTGGACGGGGTGCCCATCGATAGCACGGTCGCGGACGGCAGCGGGGCCTGGAGTTACAGCTTTGTCTCCAGCCTGAGTTCCGGCGCGCACGCCATCACCGCCGTGGTTAGCAGCGGCGGCGTCAGCAGCGGCCAATCCAGCGCCTTCAACGTGGTGATAGACAGCAGCGCGCCGGCGGCGCCGTCCGGCGTGGCTTTGAGCACGGGGACGGACACCGGCAGCAATCACGGCGACGGAATCACCGGCAACAACCGGCCCACGGTCACCGGCACGGCGGAAGCCAACAGCACGGTCACGGTGTACGTGGACGGCACGGCGGTGGGCACGGCGACGGCGGACGGTAGCGGCGCCTGGAGCTACAGCCTGGGCAGTTCGCTGGCGGACGGCAATCACAGCATCCGCACCACCTCCACTGATCTGGCCGGCAACGCCAGCGGCCAATCGACGGCCTACATCATCACGGTGGACACCGTGGCGCCGGACAGCCCGGCCAATACCGGTCTGACCCAGGCCACCGACAGCGGCTCCAGCAACCGCGACGGGGTCACCAACGTCAATCGTCCCAGCATCACCGGCCTGGCCGAGGCGGGCAGCAAGGTGGCCGTGTTCATCGACGGCGTGCAGGTGGGCACCGCCACCGCCGACGGCGGCGGCGTCTGGCTGTTCAATCTGAGCCAGCCGCTGACGGACGGCAGCCACAGCGTGCGCGCCACGGCCACTGACACGGCCGGCAACATCAGCGCGCAGTCGGCCTCGTTCACCGTTGTCGTGGACACCACCACGCCGACGCCGCAGTCCTTCACCCGGCTGGACCCGGCTTCCAGCTCCGCCAGCAGCCTGCGTTACGACCTGGTGCTGAACAAACCCATCATCGGCTTGAGCGCCGGCGATCTGAGCGTGATCACCAGCGGCAGCGCCCGCGCCGACATCGGCAACATCGTCCGCATCAGCGACAGCCACTACGTGGTGCAGCTGACCGGGGTGAGCGGCGCCGGTTCGGTGGCGCTGGCGCTCAAGTCCGGCGCGGCGGCCGATCTGGCCGGCAACGTGACCCAGCAGCAGACGGTGGCGCCGGCGTATCAGTTGAGCCCCAACACCACCGTGGTGCTGCCGCCGCTGCCGCCGGCGGAAGCGCCGCCGCAGTCCAACGCGGCGCCGGTCATCAATATCGCGCCCATCACGCCCAATATCGTGTTGGCCGCGGTGAGCGGCGCGGGCAACGGCGGCAACGGCCCGGGCTCCGCGCCGACACCGCAAGGCCCGGCCGGCCCGCTGACGAGCAATCCCATCCAGCTCTCCTTCGGTCAGGATCGTTTCGCGCCGACGCCTAGCGAGCCGTTTGGACGCGGCAACGCCGGTCTGCCCTTCGTCTCCAATCTGGGCGGCACCGCCGGCGCGCCGCTGCAAGTGATGCCGGATCTGGGCGTGCGGCCGCTGGTGGCCGGCCAAGGCTTCAATTTCAGCCTGCCGCCCGGCACCGTGATCAGCCGCAATCCCGACGCGGTGCTGAACATCCAGGTGCGTCAGAGCAATGGTCAGCCGCTGCCGGCCTGGCTGAAGTTCGACCCGCAGACCGGCCGTTTCAGCGGCACGCCGCCGGCGGGCTGGAACCGGTCCTTGTCCTTGGAAGTGACGGTCAGCGACCAGAACGGCCACCGCGGCGTCACCCATATGCAGCTGAAAACCGGCGCGGGCGAGCAGGCGGCCGCGGCGACGGAAAAGGTCGCGGCGGCCGGCAAGCCGGCCTTGCACGAGCAGTTCCGCCAGCACGGCAGACCCGCCTTCGATCAGCAGATCGCCGGATGGCTGCAGACGGAGGACACGGTCTGAGCGCCGTCTCTCCACTAAACCAACAAACCGCACAGGGGACGATATGAACAAACAAACACAAGGGGGAGGGGCCGGCCGCGGCGTTCTTCGAACGCTGGCCGCGCTGACGGCGCTGGCCTTGTCCGGCTGCGCGGTCACGCCCGCGCCGATGAGCCTGGGCGATCGCCAGGCCACGCTGGCGGCGGACCGCCAGGCCATGTTCGGCAGCCAGGAGCCGTTGGCGGGGCCTGTGACTTTGCAAGAAGCGATGGCGCGCGCGCTGAAGTACAACCTGGACTACCGGGTCAAGCTGATGGAAGAGGCGATGGCGCAGCGCCAGCTGGACCTGTCCAGCCTGGACATGCTGCCCAAGCTGGCGCTGGCCGCCGGCTACACCGCACGCAACAAGGAAAACGCCTCTTCGTCGCAGAACGTGGCCACCGGCGAGCAATCGCTGGTGCCGTCCATCTCCTCGGAGAAGCGCAGCCATACCGCGGACCTCAATCTGAGCTGGAACGTGCTGGACTTCGGCGTCAGCTACTACACCGCGCAACAGCAGTCCGACCGGCTGCTGATCCTGCAGCAGCGCAAGCGCAAAGTGGCGCAGCAACTGATGCAGCAGGTGCGCGAAGCCTGGTGGCAGGCGGTGGGCGCGCAACAACTGGAAGGCCGCATCGATTCCTTGCTGGCCGAAACCAACCGCGCGCTGGAAGACGCGCGGCAGGTGGAGAAGCAGAAGCTGCGCGCGCCGCTGGAAGCGCTGAACTACCGCCGTCAGCTGCTGGACGTGATCCGCCAGATGGGCATGATCCGCAACGCGCTGGCCCAGGCCAAACCCAAGCTGGCCGCCATCATGAACGTGCCGCCCGGCACCGACTTCAAGGTGGCGGTGCCGGAAGGGCTGCCCACTCCGGCGCTGGGGCTGAAGCTGGAACAGATGGAGGAAATGGCCCTGCTGAACCGGCCGGAACTGAACGAGGCGCGCTACAACGAGCGCATCGGCGTCACCGAAACCCGCAAGGCCATCGCCAAGCTGCTGCCTGGCTTGGAATTCAGCATCGGCCAGAACTACGACAGCAATAAATTCCTGGTCAACAACTCCTGGAGCGACGCCGGCCTGCGCATCAGCTGGAACCTGCTCAATCTGTTCAGCGCCGGGCCGATCACCAAGGCCGCCGACGCCCAGCTGCAAGTGGCCAAGACCCAGCGCATGGCGTTGAACATGGCGGTGTTGACCCAGGTGCACGTGGCCTATCTCGACCTCAAGGGCCGCTCGCGCCAGTTCGCGCTGGAGCAAGAGCTCAACGACGTGGAACAGCGCATCTACGTGCAGAACCGCAACGCCACCGACAGCGGCGTGCAGGGCCGCCTGCCGGCGATCCTGGCCGACGCCAACGCGGTGTTCTCCACGCTGCGGCTGTACCAGAGCTACGGCGATCTGCAAAACGCCTACGGCCAGATGGGCTCCAGCCTGGGGATGGACCCGCTGCCGGAAAGCACGGCCAGCTATGAGCTGCCGGCGCTGGCCGCGGCCTTCAAGGGCGCGGAAACCCGGTGGCAGGGTCAGGTGGCGGGGAGCAAGCCATGAGGTTGACGGTACTTAGGCTTGCCGCCTGCCTGCTGGCGGCCGCCTGCGCCCAGGCGGCGACGCCGCCGGCCAAACCGTCGGCGCCGGTGACCAACGCCAGCGACGGCCGCATCCGCGTGCAACTGATGGCGCGCAACGCCGTCACCCTGTCCGGCGAAGTGGCCGCCAAGATCGCGGCCTTGCCGGTGCCGGAGGGCGCCAGCTTCAGCAAGGGGCAGGCGCTGGTGCAGTTCGACTGCGGCAGCTACCGCGCCCAGCTGCGCAAATCCCAGGCCTCGCTGGAGGCGGCCAGCCAACTGCTCAAGGTGAACAACCAGCTGGCCAAGCTCAATTCCGCCGGCGTGCTGGACGTGGCCCAGGCCCAGGGCAAGGCCAAGGAGGCGGCCGCCGACGCCAGCTATATGCAGACCATAGTCGGCAAATGCGTGATCAGCGCGCCGTTCAACGGCCGCGTGGCGCGCCGCATCGCCGCCGTGCACCAATACGTCAGCCCCGGCAACCCGGTGCTGGACATCGTCGATTCCGGCTCGCTGGAGCTGCGCATGCTGGTGCCGTCCAAATGGCTGGCCAAACTCAAGCCCGGCAGCAAGTTCACCGTGGCGGTGGACGAGCTGGGGGCCAGCTTCCCGGCCAGGATAGAACGCCTGGGCGCGCAGATCGATCCGGTCAGCCAGTCCATCCTCGCGGTGGGCGTCATCGAGGGCAACGGCGCCAGCCTGCTGCCGGGGATGAGCGGCTGGGCCAGCTTCAAGTAGGCCGTGCATGGGGCACGCCGATAGAAGCCGGGAACTGGCCGGCCTGCTGCAATTGCTGCACCGCGCGCGCGACGCGGTCAGCGCCGAGCAGTTGGGCTTCATCATCGTCAACGAAAGCCAGCAATTGCTGCCCTACCGCCAGGCGGCGGCATGGCGCGAAGGCCTGCATCGCCACGTGACGGCGCTGTCCGGCCTGGCGGAGCTGGACCCCACCGCGCCCTATATGCAATGGCTGTCCCGAGTGTTCCGCCATCTGGCGGAGTCCGGCGGGCCGGAGGTCGGGCAGGACAGCCGCGCGCTCGAGGCCGGCGACCTGCCGACGGCGCTGGCCGAGGACTGGTCGTCCTGGCTGCCGGCCCACGCGCTGTGGCTGCGCCTGGGCGAGCAGGGCGCCTGGCTGCTGGCGCGGGAACTGCCGTGGAGCGATTACGAGCGCAAGCTGGCGGAAGAGCTGGCCCACGGCTACGGCCACGCGCTGTTGCGCTTCGCGCCCAAACGCAACTGGCGGGAGCTGGCGCGGCAATGGCTGCGGCCCGGCCGCAAGCAGCGCCGGCTGCTCATCGCCGCGCTGTTGCTGGCCTGCATGCCGATACGTCTCAGCGTGCTGGCGCGCGGCGAGGTGACGCCGCAAAACCCGGTGCTGCTGCGCGCGCCGCTCAGCGGAGTGATAGACCGCATCCAGGTGCAGCCCAACCAGCGGGTCAAGGTCGGCGATCCCTTGTTCGATCTGGACGCCACCTCGCTGGCCGGCCAGTTCGCCATGGCCGCGCGCGAACGCGATGCCGCGCAGGAAAGCTTCCGCGCCAGCGCCCAGCTGGCGGTCACCGACGACAAGGGCAAGCTGGCCATGGCGCAGGACCGCGCCAAGCTGGAAGAAAAAAGCATCGCCGCCGAATACACCGGCCTGGAGCTGCAAAGGCTGCACGTCACCGCGCCCAGCGCCGGCGTGGTGGTGTTTTCCGACCGCAACGACTGGCAGGGCAAGGCGGTGACGGTGGGCGAAAAGGTGATGACGCTGGCCGATCCCGCCCATGTGGAACTGGCCGCCTGGCTGCCGGCGGCGGAGGCCATAGACGTGGCGCCCGGCGGCAAGATCACGCTTTATCCCAACGCTTCGCCCACCGAGTCCTACGACGCGGAAATCCTCCGCGTCGCCTACAAGGCCGAGGCGGTGGAGGGCGGCCTGCTCGCCTACCGGCTGCAAGCCCGCTTCGTCGACGGCGACAAGCCGCGGCTGGGGCAGATGGGCACCGCCCGCGTTTACGGCGACTGGGTGCCGCTGGTCTATTACGCCTTACGCCGGCCGCTGACCGCCGCGCGGCAATGGTTGGGGTGGTGAGCATGCGGTCCCCCGCTTTGCCCGCGCTGCGCCAGGAACTGACGCTGCACCCCGGCCCGGCGCTGGCCGACGGCGCGCCCAGCTGGACCTTGCACGACCCCTGCGCCCATCGCTTCTACCAATTGGGTTGGGCCAGTTTCGAAATCCTGTCGCGCTGGCAGTTGGGCACCGCCGAGGCGGTGCTGCAAGCCGTCAACGAAGAAACCACGCTGAGCTTGGGCGCCGAGGATATCGAGGCGGTGCTGTTGTTCCTGTCCCGCCATCAGCTGCTGCAGGCCGCCAGCGCCGAGCAGAACGCCTGGCTGTGGCAGCTGCGCGAGGCCAACCGCCCCAGCCGCGCGATGTGGCTGTTGAAGAACTATCTGTTCTTCCGGGTGCCGCTGCTGCGGCCGGAGGCGCTGCTCAATCGCCTGCTGCCGTGGACCGGCTGGCTGTTCCACCCGCGCTTCTGGCTGGCGATGGCCGCGGTGCTGGCGCTGGCGTTGGCGCTGGTGTCGCGGCGCTGGGACGAGTTCACCCACACCTTCTCCGCCTACGGCGGCGTCAGCGCCGCCATCGGCATCGGCCTGTCGCTGAGCCTGGCCAAAATCCTGCACGAAATGGGCCATGCGCTGACCGCGCGCCACTTCGGCTGTCGGGTGCCGGCCATGGGCGTGGCCTTCCTGGTGATGATGCCGGTGCTTTACACCGACACCAATGACGCCTGGAAGCTCAACAGCCGCCGCCAGCGGCTGTTGATAGGCGGCGCCGGCATGTTGGCGGAACTGGTCCTGGCCGCTTGGGCCACGCTGTTGTGGAGCTTCCTGCCGGACGGCCCGCTGCGCGCCGGCGTCTTCCTGCTGGCCACCACCACCTGGCTGGCGACGCTGGCGATCAACGCCAGCCCCTTCATGCGCTTTGACGGCTATTTTCTGCTGGCGGATTACCTGGGCCTGCCCAATCTGCACAACCGCTCCTTCGCGCTGGCGCGCTGGCGGCTGCGCAAAACGCTGTTGGGCCTGGACGATCCGGTGCCGGAGCATTTTCCGGCCGCGCGCCGGCGCGGCTTGATCCTGTTCGCCTGGGCCACCTGGCTGTACCGGCTGGTGCTGTTCCTGTCCATCGCCTTCCTGGTCTACCACCTGTTCTTCAAGGCGCTGGGCATCCTGTTGCTGGCGGTGGAGCTGGGCTGGTTCATCGCCCGGCCCGTGGTCGGCGAGCTGATGGTGTGGTGGCAGCGCCGCGCGGATCTGCGCTGGGGCCGGGAAACCCGCCGCAGCGCCGCGGCGCTGCTGATCCTGATGCTGGCGCTGATCCTGCCCTGGCAGCGCGAAGTGGCCAGCCCGGCGGTGATGGGCGCGCTGCAATCGCAGGGCCTGTACGCGCCGGCGACGGGCGAGGTGGCCGAAGTCCTGGTGCGCGACGGCCAGCTGGTCAAGGCGGGGCAGGTCATGGCCAGGCTAGGTTCACCGATGCTGGAGGCGCAGCTGGCGCTGGCCGGCGCCCGCGAGCGGGATCTGGCCTGGCAGACCGCGCAGCAGCCGTTCGATCCGGAACTGCAGCAGCGCGGCCCGGCCTTGCGTAAGCAATGGCAGGTGGCGCAGGAGCAGGTGGCCGCCTTGCGCCAGCAGATGGCCCGGCTCACTCTGACCGCGCCTTTCGCCGGCCGTGTCGTGGACGTCAGCGAGGCGCTGCGCGCCGGCACCGCGCTGGCCGAGGGCGAGCATCTGCTGGACGTGGTGGGGCCGGACGGCGTCAAGGGCGAGGCCTTTGTCGACGAGGCCGCGCTGGCCGGGCTCAAGCCGGGGCATGTCGCCCGTTTCGTCGCCGACGGCGGCGAGTTCTGGAGCGTGGAGTGCCGGCTGGGCCAGATAGACCGTCTCAATCTGCCGCTGCTGGATCAGCCCTTGCTGGCCTCCACCTATGGCGGGCCGATTCCCACCGAGCAGCGCGACCGCGGCCTGGTGCCGCTGGCGGCCACCTTCCGCGTGCGGCTGGAGCGCTGCGAGCGCGGCGCGGCGCCGCTGCGGGAACTGGCCGGGGTGGCGCGCTTGCGGGGTGAGCGCTACAGCTTGCTGGAGAGAGGGACGCGGCAGTTGTTGGCGGTGTTGCGGCGGGAGGGCGGGCTGTAGCGCGGCTTGTGTCGTCCTATCCGCAAGGCCTTGCGCGCAGGAGCGCGCACTACGAAGTCGGGCGCGCCGCCGGCGCGCCCCATAACGGGTTTTGGAAAGGAGCCGTTCGCCATGTCTTCATTCTTGAACACTTCCTCGCTGGCCGAAGGCCTGCATCTGCGCCCGGCGCGGCATCACGACGAGGCCTTCATCGCCGGCCTCTATCGCAGCGCCCGCCCGGACCTGCAGCTGATAGACGGCGAGGAGGAACTGATCCGCACCGTGCAGGAGCAGCAGTACCAGGTGTTGCAACGCGGCGCAGGCGACAACTACCCGGACGCGATGCATTTCGTCATCGAAAAAACCGGCGCCAACGTCGGCGTGGTGATGGTGGATTTCGGCCATAACGAAGTGCGCATCATCTTCCTGGCCATGGTGCCGGAGGCGCGCGGCCTGGGTTACGGCAAAGAGGTGTTGATGGGCTTGCAGCAGGCGGCCTGGCAAGTGCGCGCGCCGCTGGCGGTGGTGGTGTGGCACAGCAATGTGCAGGCGCGCCGGCTGTATCACCAGTTGGGCTTCGTGCTGGAAGAGGCCGGCGACATGGCGGACAAGCTGGTGTGGCGGCCGGAGCGCCATTCGCCGCAGGGCGAGGCGCGGGTCGGCCTGTAGCGTCGCCGGCTCCGGCCGGCTTGGAGCTTGTGCACTGTCCGCTGCGCGGGCCCGCCATGGAGTCGGCGAGTAGGTTTTCGAAACGCTCATACATGCCGTATGAGCGTTTCGTTTTCTCGGCCGCCGGGCCTTGCTTCGCTCTTGCCCGGCGGGCCTGCGAACAGGCGCTTAGTTGAAGGGCAGCTGAAAGTAGGCCAGCGCCGGGTCGCGTCCGGCGGGAATCACCCGGCCTATCCATACCAGGTCCAGGCGGATGGCGTCGCTGTGCTCGGTGGCGGGCAGTTCCAGCTGGCCCACCGCATCCGCCAGGTCGGTGGCGCCTTCGGCTGCCAACTCCACCACGAAGGGGGTGCGCCGCGCGGTCTGGTGCGGCGATTGCGCTTGCGGCCGCAGCTTGACGGCCTGCACTTGCAGCGAAATATCGGGATGTTGCGGATTGCGGAAGATGCAGTGCTTGCCGAGCAGATGCATGAAGTCTTCGGCTTGGACGGTGGCGAGCATGGCGATGTCCCCTGAAGGCAAAGGCCGCCGCTCCCGCGGAGGAGAGGCGGCCGGGAGCGGCCGGAGGCCGCGTATTGTGATTATGGACGAACCGGATACAGGCCGTTGATGGCGATACAGAAATTCAGCGCCAGGAAGGGGTTGAGCACGCTGACCGGAGCGTTGCCGCCGGTCAGATCGGTATTGCCGGTGGCGGACAGGCCTTGCACCGATACCGGATTGTTCAGCGCGGTGGACCAGATGGTGGCGAGACCGGTGCCGGCGCCGGAAGCGCCCAGATAGGGGTTGCTGGAACTGGGCGCGCTGGCCGGAGTGGCCGGCGTGGGCGTGCCGGCGGCGTGGAAGGTCACCGC
Organism: Chromobacterium alkanivorans; assembly: GCF_016937655.1. Taxonomy (GTDB): domain Bacteria; phylum Pseudomonadota; class Gammaproteobacteria; order Burkholderiales; family Chromobacteriaceae; genus Chromobacterium; species Chromobacterium alkanivorans. Next base: position 106,289 of record NZ_JAFHKL010000015.1, read on the forward strand.
CATGGAGGTGGCGGTATGGGAGTGAGCCGGCAGGTTGGCCACGCTGAGCGCCACGTTCTGGGTGCCGCCGAACTGACCGGGGTTGTAGGCCGGCAGATTGTAGGCGGGCTGGGCGGGGCCGGTGCCTATGGCCATGCGGCCGGTCAGATTGGGCAGCTTGAAGTTTTGCGACGCGGTGCCGCCGTAGAGCGTGCCCAGCAGCGAGTACAAGGCCTCGTACTGCGATACCTGGTAGGTCTGGCCCTGGCACAGCGCCCAGTCTTGCGGCGCGTAATTGAAGCCGTAGACCGTGATGGTGCCCATGTATGCGTCCATGTATTCCTCCTGCGAGTGATCCGCCTGGCGGCTGCCAGATGGGAAAGCCGTGTCAAAGAGAGGCCGGCTGCCGCGCTTGGGGGCCGCCCCGGCTCAGCGGAGCGTCGCGGCGGCCGAGGTTTCGAAAGCGCTTGTCCTAGGTGTAGCCCAGCGTTCCGCTAATGCAATACGCATTTGTACTTGTTATTTTTTCAGGATTTATCTGCTATGGGTTCGTTCCGAGATCATAAAAAATACAATCGGCATGGTCTATTCGCTGCGCTTTAGTGAATGTGTTTAATAGATTGCGGTGCCGCGGCATCGCCGCCTAAGATGTCGGCATGCCTGTCTTGATCGCTCTGTTGTGCGGCATCGCCGCCTGCGCCGTCTTGCCGGCTTTGCCCGCCGCGGCGGGCTGTCTGGTGGGCCTGGCCGCGGGCGCGGCGGCGTTGGCCGCCTGCCTGCCGTCGCGGTTGCGGCCTTGGGCGGCGCTGGCGCCGGCCTTCCTGCTGGGGCTGGGCTACGCCGCCTGGCGCGCCGAGCACCGCCTGGCGCAGCAGCTGCCGGCCGATTGGCAGCAGCGGCCGGTCGTCTTTATCGGTGAGGTGCGCGGCCTGCCGCAGCCCGGCGAGTACGGAACGCGCCTGACCATGGAGGTGGAGCGCACGCTGACGCCGGGCGTGAAGTTGCCGCAGACGGTGAGGCTGACGGATTTTCGCGGGCGGGAGTGGCCGACGGGCAGCCGCTGGCGGGCGGAAGCTCGCTTCAAGCGCAGCCGCGGCACGGCCAATCCCTTCGGTTTCGACGTCGAGCAATGGCAGTGGTCGGAAGGAGTGCTGGCCACCGGCTCGCTGGGGCCGGGGGAGCGTCGGCTTGAGGACAGCCGCGCGCCGTTGGTCCAGGTGGACCGAGTGCGCGCCGCCTTGGTGGCGCGTGTCGAACGGGTGTTGGGCGAATCGCGCGAGGCGGCGCTGATCGCCGCCTTGACGGTGGGCGCGCAGCAGCGGGTGGCGCGCGAGGATTGGCGCTTGTTCGCCGCCACCGGCCTGACGCATTTGATCTCGATTTCCGGGCTGCACATCACCATGCTGGCGGGCCTGGCCGCGGCGGCGCTGGCTTGGCTGTCGCGGCGGCTGCCGACTTTCGGCTTTCCGCCGCGCTTGTTGATCGCCGGCGGGGCGTTTCTGACGGCGGCGGCCTATGCCTTGCTGGCCGGCTTATCGGTGCCGACTCAGCGCACGCTGTTCATGCTGGGCGTCGGGCTGGTCGCCCTGTGCCTGCGCCGCGGCCTGTCTCCGTTCCGCATCTGGTGGCTGGCCCTGGCGGTCGTCTTGCTGATCGATCCTTTCTGCGTGCTGGCGCCCGGCGTCTGGCTGTCCTTCGGACTGGTGGCGGCCTTGATGGCCAGTTCCATCGCCAGACGCCGCGCGCCGGGCAAATGGCGGGCGGCGTTGGCGGGGCAGTGGGCGGCCGGGGTATGCACGCTGGCGCCGCTGGTCTGGTGGTTCGGCGGTATCCCGCTGGTGTCGCCGCTGGCCAACGCGCTGGGCATCCCCTATGTGTCGCTGCTGTTGACGCCGTTGGCCTTGGCCGCCGTTTTGCTGCCGCTGGAATGGCCGCTGCATTGGGCGGCCTGGCTGGCGCGCGGCTTTTTTTGGGGGGTGGAGCGGCTGGCGCAAGCGCCGCCCATGCCTTTGGCCGGAACGCCGCTGCCGCTGTTCTTGCTCGCCTTGCTGGGGTCGGTGTGGCTGATCGCGCCGCGAGGGGTGCCGGGGAAAGGGCTGGCGGCCTTGCTGCTGCTGCCGATGTTGCTCTACCGGCCGCCGCCGCCGGCCTTGGGCGAATTTCGCGCCACCATGCTGGATGTGGGCCAGGGCTTGGCGGTGCTGGTGCAGACCCGGGATCGCGCGCTGTTGTTCGATACCGGCCTCGGCGGGGCCGAGAGGGTTCTCTTGCCGCAGTTGCGCGGCCTGGGCGTGAAGAAGCTGGACGGCCTGGTGTTGTCGCACCATCACAGCGATCACGACGGCGCGGCGGCGGAGCTGGCCGCCGCCATGCCGCCGGGGCGGGTGCTGGCGGGCCAGCCGGAGTCGCTGGCGGAATTGGGCTTGAGCGGAGAGGGGTGCCGGCTCGGCCAGAGCTGGGCGTGGGATGGCGTGCGCTTCGATGTGCTGGGCCCGCCGGATGCGGCGCCCGCCAATGATGAGAACGCGCGCAGCTGCATCCTGCGGGTGGCCGGCATGCGGCATGCCTTATTGCTGAGCGGCGACGCGCCGGAGGCTGTGGAGCGGGCGCTGGCGGGGCAGCCGGGCCTGCGGTTGCGCAGCACGGTGCTGGCCGCCGGCCATCATGGCAGCCGCACCGCCACCGGCGCGGCTTGGCTGGCGGCGGCGCGGCCGGAGGTGGTCTTGATCAGCGCCGGCTATTTGAACCGTTACCGTCATCCGCATCCGTCCGTGCTGAGGCGGGCGGAGGAGGCCGGCGCCGCGGTGCTGCGCACCGACCTGGACGGCGCGCTGACGCTGGAGTTCGGCGACGGGGTGGAGTGGAGTTGCCTGCGCGACAGTCAGCGCCGGTATTGGCGCGAGCGCGGCGATTGCGGCGAGCCGCCCTGAGCGGGCCGCGAACGGATGCTTAGTCCTGGCTGTTGACGTGGGCGACCACGATATTGCCCCGGCCTTGGTAGTGCAGGCCGTCGAAGGACAGCTTGCGCGCGATCAGGATGCCGCGCCCGTGGCTGGACATCAGCGAGGCGGGTTCGGCGTTCTGGTAGCGCTCCCAGTCGAAGCCTGCGCCCATGTCGCTGATAGTGAAGCGCATCTGTTCCGGTTCGCGGCTGAAGTCCACGCTGATCTGGCGCTGCCCCATCACCGGGTCCTGCATGCGGCGGGCCAGCTCGGCTTCCCACTGTCCCTCGGCCATATAGTGGCTTTTCTCGTCGAAGCTGATGTCCAGGTTGCCGTGCTCGATGGCGTTGACCAGCAGCTCGAACAGGCCGGTGGCCACCCGCTCCGGATGGGCGCAGGTTTTGGCCAGCAGGGCGGTGACGGTCTGGGCTTCCTTGTGGCTGCGGCAGGTGAAGGTGGCCTTGTTCAGGTGGCGCAGGGCGTCGACGTGCAGATTGGCCAGCTCGCGGAAATGGGCGTAGCGGTCCCAGTGGCCTATCGCGGCTTCGACGATGGCCAGCAGCATGTCGCGGGAAAACGGCTTGGTCAGATAGTAGAAGGCGCCGGCGGCCAGCCCTTCCTGCACACTGGAGGCCGCGCCCATGGCGGTTTGCATGATGACCGGCAAAAACTCCAGCCGCGGCTCGCTTTTGATGCGTTTGAGCACGTCGAAGCCGCTGATGCCGGGCATCATCTTGTCCAGCAGCACGGTGGAGAAGGTTTCGCCTTCGCGCTGCAGGATGGCCAGAGCGGTTTCGCCGTCCTCGGCCTGGACCACCTCGTGGCCGGCGTCCTGCAGCAGCTCGGCCATCAGCTCCAGGTTGAAGGGTTCATCGTCAACGAGCAGTAGTTTGTGGGGCATGGTTGGGGTCCTCCGTGGCGCCGGCCGGCCCGGTGCGCGGAATGATGAAGGTGAACAGCGCGCCGCGTGTCGGCAAATTGCTGGCGAAGATGCGGCCATGATGGGCCGTGATGATTTCGCGGCAAATTGCCAGACCCAGGCCGGTGCCGCCGGCGCCGGTCTTGGTGCTGCTGCTCTGGATGAATTTGTCGAAAATGCTTTCCAGTTCGGATTCCGGCACGCCGGGGCCGGTGTCTTCCACGGTGACGAGGATGTTCTCCCCGTCGGCGTCTTGGCGCAGCCCGGCGTTGACGTAGATTTCGCCGCCGTGCGGACTGAACTTGATGGCGTTGGACAGCAGGTTGCGCATCACTTGGCCGATGCGGAAGGGGTCGATGTCGGCGTTCAACTGTTCCGACGAGCAGTTCAGGTAGATGCGGATTTCGTTGAGCGCGGCCAGCGGCGTCATTTCGTCGCAGATGTCGTGCAGGCATTGGCACAGATTATTGCGGCCTATGCTGTACTCCATGCGGCCCACTTCCATCTTGGCCAGGTCGAGCAAATCGTTGAGCAGGGTCAGCAGCCGGTTGCCGCTGCTCTGGATGCGGCTGAAGTATTGCGCCATTTTGTCGTCGTGCTGCCCGCGCGAGCGGGCTTGGCCCATTTCGGTGAAGCCCAGGATGGCGTGCAGCGGCGTGCGCAGCTCGTGGGACATATTGGCCAGGAATTCGGTCTTGGCGCGGCTGTTTTCCTCGGCCAGCACCTTGGCGTGGCGCAGGGTTTCCTCCAGCGCGCGCTGGGCGGAAAAATCCTGGTACAACCAGATGGTGCCGAGCTTGGGCACCGAGGGATTGATGGCCTTGCCGTACAGCCGGCACCAGAACAGCTTGCCGGTGCCGGTGCGCAGCCTTTGCTCGGTCTGCACCACCTTGCCGTCGTTGAGCAGGCTGTACAACGCCTTGCCGGTACGCTCCCACTGCTCAGGCGATTCGAAAAAGGGCAGGGTGCTGTGGCCGAGGACGACTTCTTCGCGCTGCTCGAACAGGTCGAGGAAGGCGCGGTTCACCTGGAGCAGGTTGCGGTCCACGATGTAGGCCATTGCCATCGGGCTGGCGTCCAGCAGCGCGGACAGCTGGCGGCTTTGCACCTCGACTTGCTCGGCCAGGCTGTTTTTCAATTCGATCAGCGCCGCTTCCTGTTCCTTGCGAATGGAAATGTCGCGGCAGACCACCACGTAGAACCAGTCGTCCGGCAGGGTGACCCGGCTGAGGGACAACTCCACCGGCAGCATGTGCTCGTCGCTGCGGCGCAAGCTGGCCTCGAACGGCCGGCCTTCGTGCTCCTGGGCGATGTGCTCGAAGCTGCGCGCCGGGTTGCGGTCGTACAGCTCGTCCAGCAGCTTGCCTATCGGCAGTTGACGCACCATGTCCGCGGACTGGCCGATCAGCCGCACCGCCGCCGGGTTGATCTGCAAGACCAGGCCCTGGTGGTCGATCAGCATGATGGCGTCGGAACTGGCCTGCAGGATGGCGCGCTGGCGCGCCTCGCTCTGCGCCAGCGCCTGTTCCGACATCACCCGGTCGTTGATCTGCTCGCGCAGCGTGCGGGTGTTCATTTCCAGCTGCTGCTGGCTGCGCTTGAGCTGATCCTGCATCCGGCGGCGGGACTGGGCCTGCTGTTGCTGGAACCAGAACATCGCCAGCAAGAAGCCGGCGGTGGTGGCCAGGATGGCCCAGTGGGTCAGGCGCATGCCGGGATTGGCCACGCCTTGCGGATAAGCGCCGAACAGCAACTCGTTGCCGCCCAGATTGTGGCGGATGGTGTACAAGGGCGGCGTGGACGGCAGCGGCCGGGTGGGTTGGGAGTCCAGCAAGGGCGCGTCGGGCTGCTCCTGGGTCCAGGCGACGATGCGCACATGGCGCAAGGGGCTGGCGGTGCCGGGCTCGCGCTGGCTGTCCTGGATCAGCTTGTCCTTGCGCAGATTCAGCAGCAGCAGGGTGTTGTCGTCGTTCAGCCGCACGACGATGTCCAGGCGGCTGCCGTTGCTGCCCGGCAGCGTGGTCGGCATCAGCACCGGCTGGGTGCTGTGGCGGGCCAGGTCCATCTTGCGGCGGGCGTTGCCTATGCCGCCCAGGTCCAGGCCTTGCGGCAGGGCGTTGCTGTCGTCCGGCAGGTAGCCGGAAACCGGGTAGTACAGCGGTCGGCGCGGACTGGGTGCCAGGTGGCGGTCTTGCAGCACGCGTATGCTGTTGGCGATGCGGCTTTCAAACGCCTCGCGCTGCTCCGGGCGCACGTATTCGATGATGCCCAGGCCGCCGAAGGGGGTGTCGTCGCGTATGGTGCTGCGCGCGAGCACGGCCAGCGAGCGCGGCTGCGGGCTGTTGGCCAGGCTTTGCGCCAGCACGGCGGAGTGATCCAGCATCGCCTGCATCCGCACGCGCAGCAGCTCGGCGCTCAATTCGCCCCAGTAATGCTGACGGTCGATGAGCTCGGCGCGCTCATCGTTGATCATCAGCCAGTATTCGGCGGACAGCAGGCCGACGCTCAGCAGGCCGCTGACCACCAGCGAGCTCAGGCGATTCAAGGAGAGCGGCCCCCGCGCGAGCCGGCGAGCGGCGGAACCGGGACGCTAGGCCCGCCGCCCATCCTGCGCCAGCTCCTGGTAAAGGGCCTCGAACTCGCGCGATAGTTTGTGGCGCGGGTCCAGGTACACCATGGGAAGCGCCGCATCGTGTGACTCCCGGATTTTCACGGATGAAGACAGCGGAGAGGACAATACCGGCAGTCCTTCTTGCTTGAGCTCCTCCACCAGGCGTACCGGCAGGCTGGCCCTAGCCTGGAACTGGTTGACCACGATGCCTTCGATGAACAGCTCGGGGTTGTGGTCGGCGCGAATTTCCTCGGTGTTTACTTTCAGGTTATAGAGGGCCTGGCGGGAAAAGGCATCGCAGTCGAAGGGAATCAGGCAGCGGTCGGCGGCGATCAGCGCCGAGCGGGTGAAGAAGTTCAAGGCCGGCGGGGTGTCGATCCAGATCTCGTCGAACTGCGCGCTCAAGCTGTCCAGCGCTTCCTTGAGCTTGAACATCTTGTAGCGGGCCTCCAGCTTGCCCATCAGCTCGGAGAGCTCGGGGTGGGAGGCCAAGAGGCTGAGGCCGGACAGCGGCGTGGCGCGGACGAAGTCGACGGGCTCCTTGCTGAACATGGAAATGTTCAGCATCTGCTCGAACAGGCCGGCCAGCGAAGGCGCCTCGTCCCGGGCGGCGGGCCCCAGCAGATAATGGCTGGCGTTGCCTTGCGGGTCCAGGTCCACCAGCAGCACCCGTTTGCCCTGTTTGGCGGCGACGGCGGCCAGGTTGACGGTAATGGTGGACTTGCCCACCCCCCCTTTTTGATTGAAGACCACTCGTCGGATCGCTTGCATGGGTGCTCCAGGCATGGGGCCGGTTGGGCGGCGGGGCCGCTACGCAGAAGACGCCCGCTTGCGTCTTGGCGCGCCGCGGGGCCGGGCCGCGCGCGAGCGGGCAGGGCGAAGCGGGCTTAGAACCTGTTTACGATCTGCTGCGCGTCGGCGATACGGCGTTGAAAACTGCTTCGAAATGCTCATGTACCGTTTGTACATTCCGCTTTCTCAGCCGTATTCGCCTTGTCTCGCTGTAGCTCGCGAGATCGTAAACACGTTCTTAGAACCCGGGATCGCCCTTGCAGACCAGCAACATCTGTTGATAGCTGGCCGAATTCTGCACCACCGGCATAGGTTTTATCTGAGCGTCATTATAGGTGAAGCTGGCGATCTGGCGGCCGTTCTCATCGAACAACACCATGTCCAGCAGGCGGAAAGTGCGCTGCGAACAGTCGATCTGCCAAGTATTGATCGACACCTTGTGGCGCGGCGTGGACAGGAAGTTTTCCTTCTTCAGATTGAAGATGGTTTTGCGGTCGCGAAAACTGACCAGCTGGCCTTGCTTGCGGACCGACAGCTTGTCCAGCTCGTTCAGGATGTTGCCGTTGGGGGAGACCCCCAGGTTTTGCCAATCGGCGTTGGCCGGGCTGGCGCCGGACTGCGCGGGTTTGCCGACGGTCGACGGGCTGGGTGCTTTGCTGGGAGCGCTGGCGCAGCCGCTGATCACTGCGGCCGCCAACAGGACGGGCCAAATATTACGCATTGATGCCTCCACGAAATCGTCGGTCAGTGTCGCACAGCCGCAGAAAGGCTCCAAGTCCGGCGCGCGGAGCGGCTGGCGCGGCGGCCGACTGAGCTTGGCGGCGGGTTGCCTTCGACAGTACTGCGGCGCAAAAAATCCGCAATGCCATATAAGTATTTTTTTGCCAGAAAACGCCAAAAATAAATGTAAAAAAAGGAACTTCGCGAGTCTCCCACAGGTCCATGGTAGTGCGAGAGCATTTTTCCTCTTCGTTTCACATTGTCTCCATCCAACTTTATGGCCGCTGCACTCCAGCGGCCCTTTTTTTGCCTATTGAACCGGGGGCGGGACGCTGCCGGCCACTTGCCGTACAATAGGCGCCTTCTCGCAAGAAGACGGCTTATGCAGGACGCGCTCTCCCTACTCAATAATATCTTCGGCTATCCCGAATTCCGCGGGCAGCAAGGGGAGATTGTCGATCACGTCGCCCAGGGCGGCCACGCGCTGGTGCTGATGCCCACCGGCGGCGGCAAGAGCCTCTGCTTCCAGATTCCCGCGCTGATGCGCCCCGGCGTCGCCATCGTGGTGTCGCCGCTGATCGCGCTGATGCAGGACCAAGTGGCCACCCTGGTCGAACAGGGCGTGGCCGCCGCCTGTCTCAATTCCGCCACCCCGCTGGACGAAGCGCGCGACATCGCGCGCCAGGCGCGCGCCGGTTCGCTGGACCTCCTGTACGTGGCGCCGGAGCGTTTGCTGACGCCGCGCTTCCAGGAGTTCGTGTCGCAGCTGAACATCAGCCTGTTCGCCATCGACGAGGCGCACTGCGTCAGCCACTGGGGCCATGACTTCCGCCCGGAATACCAGCAACTGGGCTTTCTGGCCGAGCGTTTCCCGCAAGTGCCGCGCATCGCGCTGACCGCCACCGCCGACGAACAGACTCGCGCCGACATCATCCACTACCTGAAGCTGCAGGACGCGCGCGTCTTCCTGTCCAGCTTCGACCGGCCCAATCTGTTCTATCAGGTGGTGGAAAAGCACAACGCCAAGAAGCAGCTGCTCGATTTCATCCGCAACGAATATCCGGGCAGCGCCGGCATCGTCTACTGCCTGTCGCGCAAGCGCGTGGAAGACACCGCGCAATGGCTGTGCGACAACGGCATCCACGCGCTGCCCTATCACGCCGGCCTCAGCCATCAGCAGCGCGAGGCGAATCAGCGCGAATTCCTGCGCGACGAAGGCGTGGTCATGGTCGCCACCGTCGCCTTCGGCATGGGCATAGACAAGCCGGACGTGCGCTTCGTCGCCCACATCGACATGCCCAAGAGCCCGGAAAACTTCTATCAGGAATCCGGCCGCGCCGGCCGCGACGGCCTGCCCGCCGCCAGCTGGCTGTGCTACGGGCTCAACGACGTGGTGCAACTGCGGCAGATGATAGAAGGCGGCGAAATGGCCGAGCTGCAGAAACAGGTGGAATTGGGCAAGCTCGAAGCCATGCTGGCTTTCTGCGAAGCCGCCTCCTGCCGCCGCCAGCACATCCTGGCGCACTTCGGCGAACAGAGCCGACCCTGCGGCCATTGCGACAACTGCCTGCATCCGCCCATCACCTTCGACGCCACCGTCGCGGTGCAAAAGCTGCTGTCCTGCATTTACCGGGTGGAACAGCGCTTCTCCGCCGGCCACGTGATCGACGTGCTGCTGGGTCGCGCCAACCAGAGCGTCGGCCATTACGGCCACGACAAGCTGTCCACCTTCGGCATCGGCCGCGACTACAACCAGCGCGTCTGGCGCTCCATCATTCGCCAGTTGGTGGCGCGCAAGCTGCTGCACGTCGACATCGCCCGCGGCCAGTCGCTGGTGTTGAGCGACGAATGCCGCGCCGTGCTCAAAGGCCAGGAAAAAGTCTATTTGCGGCCGTTGGCCGACGACAAGGCGACGCGCAGCACCGCCAGCGCCGACCGCTGGCTGCGCACCGAGCGCGAAGAGCGGCTGTGGCAGGCGCTGCGCGGCTGGCGCCGGCAGATGGCGGACGAACACAATGTGCCGGCCTACGCGGTGTTCTCGGACCGCACCCTGCGCGACCTGGTGGAAAAGCACCCGACCTCCCGCGCCGGCCTGGCCAAGGTGTATGGACTGGGCGAACTCAAGCTGGCGCGCTACGGCGAGGCGCTGCTCGAATTGTTGAGCGCGGCGGCGGCCGAGGCAGGTTGATCCGTCGGCCGTTTTAGTTTCCGGTCCGGCGGAACAAATCCGCTACAATCGATGCGAATAATATTGATTGATCTGGAGCGATAGATGGCAGTAAACCTCAAGCCCGTCAGCGGCGAGCATCTCTTCCCCGTTCCCGGCGTGGAACTGAGCGTCGCCGCCGCCGGCATCAAGAAAGCCGACCGCAACGACGTGTTGGTCATCCGTCTGGACAAGGGCAACACTGTTGCCGGCGTGTTCACCCAAAACCGTTTTTGCGCCGCTCCGGTGCAAATCTGTAAAAAGCATCTGGACGCCGGCGTGCAAATCCGCGCGCTGGTGATCAACACCGGCAACGCCAACGCCGGCACCGGCGAACAAGGCCGCAGCGACGCGCTGCAAGTCTGCCGGACGCTGGCCGATGAGCTGGGCTGCCAGCCCGAACAGATCCTGCCCTTCTCCACCGGCGTCATTCTGGAGCCGCTGCCGGTGGACAAGATCGCCGCGGCGCTGCCGAGCCGGCAAGGTGCGGACTGGGCCGACGCAGCCTGCGCCATCATGACCACGGACACCGCGCCCAAGGCGGTCAGCGCCCGCCTGACGCTGGACGGCCACCCGGTCACCATCACCGGCATCTCCAAAGGCGCCGGCATGATCCATCCCAATATGGCCACCATGCTGGGCTTCATCGCCACCGACGCCGCGGTGACCCGCCCGGTACTGCGCCAGTTGGTGAAGGAAGTGGCCGATGTTTCCTTCAATTGCATCTCGGTGGACGGCGACACCTCCACCAACGACAGCTTCATCCTGATCTCCACCGGGCAGAGCGGCGGGCCGCTGATCGACTCTCCGCTGCAGGCCGCCTACCAGGCGCTCAAGGCGGAGTTGATTCAAGTCGCCACCGCGCTGGCCCAGGCCATTGTCCGCGACGGCGAAGGCGCCACCAAGTTCATCACCGTCAAGGTCGAGGGCGGCCGTTCGTTCGAAGAGTGCAAGGACGTCGCATACGCCATCGCGCGCTCCCCGCTGGTGAAAACCGCTTTCTTCGCCTCCGATCCCAATCTGGGCCGCCTGCTGTGCGCGATAGGCTACGCCGGCGTGCAAGACCTGGACGTCGATCGCCTGGAACTGTATCTGGACGAGGTGCTGGTCGCGGTCGACGGCGGACGCAATCCTCTATATAGGGAAGAAGACGGCCAACGCGTGATGGCTCAGCCGGAAATCCTGGTGCGGGTGAAGCTGCGGCGCGGCGCGGCGGAGGCCACGGTCTGGACCTGCGACTTCTCTTATGATTATGTGAAGATCAATGCGGACTACCGCAGCTGAGCGCGGCGTTTGAGCCGTTTTGGCATGGACGCTGGCCCGGAAGTCGGTCTTAGCCTCGAAAAAGCCCCGTAAATCGGGGCTTTTTCGCATTCAGCGCGCCTCCTCGACACGGAGCCAGGCAGGGCGGGCGCGAGAAATCGTTCTTGCTCAAAATGACCGCTTCTTTACAAATCAACGGTTTGGCGGAGTTGTTTGCGAAAACTCCATCTTTTTTCAAATTAGGTGTTGACGGAGGTA
>NZ_JAFHKL010000016.1 GCF_016937655.1 Chromobacterium alkanivorans
GACGCTGAACACCGGGTTCAGCGAGCTCATCGGCTCCTGGAAGATCATCGCGATGTCCTTGCCGCGCAGCGCGCGCATCTCGGCGCCGCCGGCCTTGAGCAGATCGCGTCCTTGCAGCAGGATCTGGCTGTCCGGGGAGATTTGGGCGTGCTGCGGCGACAGCAGGCGCATGATGGCCATCGAGGTCACCGATTTGCCGGAGCCGGATTCGCCCACCAGCGCTACGGTGCGCTTGGCCGGGATGTCGAAGCTGACGCCCTTGAGCGCCTGGAATTCGCCGCCGTTCTCCTGACGGAACGCCACTTTGAGATTGCGCACCGACAGCAGGGTCTGGTTCTGAGTCATTGTTGTTCTCCCCCGCTCACTTCGCCGCCGCGCGCGGGTCCAGCGCGTCGCGCAGCGCATCGGTCAACATGCTGAAGGCAGTCACCAGGGTGGACATGAACACCACCACCATGGCCAGTTGCCACCAATAGCCCTGCAACAGCTCTTCCGGCACTTCCGCCAGCATGGAGCCCCAGCTCACCTGGCGCACGTCCACGCCGAAGCCGAGGAAGGACAGGATCACTTCGTACTTGATCAGACCCACCATCAACAGCGAGAACTGCACCAGCAGCAGGTGGGAAACATTGGGCAGGATGTGGATGAACATGCGGCGGCTGTGGCTGGCGCCGATGGCGTCGGCGGCCTGCACGTATTCGCGCGAGCGGTTCTTGATGAACTCGGCGCGCACCAGGCGGAAGGTGCCGGTCCAGCTGGTCAGCGACAGCACCAGGATGACGGTGGCGATGCCGCGCCCGGCCACTGCGGCGAAGGCGAGCAGCAGCAGCATGTCCGGCACCGAGGTGAACACGCTGTAGAACCACATCAGGAAATCGTCCACCTTGCGGCCGAAGTAGCCGGCCATCGCGCCCAGCGAGGTGCCGATCAGGATGGACAGCAGCGCGCCGAAGAAGCCCACCAGCAGCGAGGTGGCGGTGCCCTTGATCACTTTGTCCAGGATGTCGCGGCCGCGCTGGTCCGCGCCGAAGGGCAGCGACGCCACTTTCTTCACCTCCGGCACCGCGTATTGGGCGGCGTGGGGGCGCGCGGCTTCCAGCCAATCGTGGATGGGGTCTTCCGACGGTTTCAAGCGCTCGGTGGGCACGATGGCGCTGGACGGGCCGCCGGCGGCGGCCGGGGTGTCCTGCTGGCGGTATTGTTCCAGCAGCAGCGTGGGCGGCGCGTAGGAGGCGGCGATTTCGTCGTTCCAGCCGCGGCCGGCCAGGTTGAGCCAGCCGGCGGCGGCCAGCAGCATGAAGGCCGCCACCACCCACAGGGAGACGAAGCCGATGCGGTCGCGCTTCAGGCGTTGCCAGCCCAAGGCCCACAGGCTGCGCGAGGGGGCGGCCGGCGGCGCGCCGGCGGTGTTTTGCAATGTTGTCATGTCTTGTGCTCCGCGCTCACTTGAGTTGCACGCGTGGATCGATCCACTTGTAGATGATGTCGGCCAGCAGGTTGAACACCATGGCGGCGGCGGCGATGGTCACGGTGATGGCCTTGATCACCGGGAAATCGCTCTTGTCCACCGCCATCAGCAGTTCATTGCCCATGCCGGGGATGCCGAAGAAGCGCTCCAGCAGCATCGAGCCCAGCACCAGGAAGGGCAAGGACATCATCACCGCGGTGACCACCGGGATCAGCGCGTTGCGCAGCACGTGCTTGAACAGCACGGTTTTCTCGGACAAGCCCTTGGCGCGCGCGGTGCGCACGTAGTCGTGGCCCAGCTCTTCCACCACGAAGCTGCGGTAGAAACGCACATTGGGCGCCAGCGACACCAGCATGCCCAGGATCAGCGGCAGCGGCACATAGATCAGCAGGCTGCGCAGCAGGCTGTCGTCGTCCCAGCCCATTACCGGGAACCAGTCCAGTTTGAAGGCCAGCAGGTACTGGCCGACGATGATGTAGGCCAGCGAGCTGATGGACATGGCCACGGTGCAGATCAGCGTCACCAGGCGGTCGGTCAGGGTGCCTCGGTAGTAGGCCACGGCGATGGCGATGGGCAGCGCGGTCAGCAGTTCGAACACCAGCAAGGTGCCGGTCAGCGTCAGCGAGGGGCCGATGCGCGAGGCCAGCGTGGCGGTGACGGATTGCTGGGTGGACCAGGAAGTGCCGAAGTCGAAGGTGGCCACTTGCTTGACGAAGAGCCAGAACTGCTCCGGCAAGGTCTTGTCCAGGCCCAGCTGGGCGCGGATATTGGCCATGATTTCCGGCGTCAGGCGTTTGCCGGCCAGGATGTAGGTGGGGTCTCCGCCCACCCAGTTGAACAGCACGAACACCAGCAGCATGACGCCGAACATCGTCGGCACCATCTGCCAGATTCGGCGAATGATGAAATTGAACATCTGGATCTCCAGAAGAGTCGGCGCGGCTGCGCCCCGGGTTATAAGACCGTTCCCTTAGCGGCGCTTGCCTAGGTCGATGTCGACGTAGCGCCAGGACACGCCTATCGTGGCCAGCGGATGCGGTTTGTAACCCTTGAGATAGTCGTGGCTGACGACGTTTTCGAAGCGGGTCACGCCCAGCACATAGGGCTGGTAGGCGGCCACCACCCGGTTCATGCGGTCGAACAGCGCGTCGCGCTCCGGCCCGTTGGGCAGCACTTGCGACGCTTCATAAGCCTTGTCGAACTCCGGCCGGCTGAAGAACGGCAGGTTGCCGATGCCGATCTGCTTGGTCCACAGGCCGGTGACGAAATCGTCGCCGTCCGGAATGGCGGCGGAACCGCCCAAGGACCACATCTGCAGCTTGCCGGCGTAGGCGGCCTTGAGGTTTTCGTTCCACTTGGCCACTTTGAAGGTGACGCGCAGCTTCAGGCTGTCGAAGGCCTTTTGCCAAATCTGGTTGAACTGTTTGTCGAAGGCGCTGCCCTGGGTGGCCTGGGTGATCAGCAGCGGCTGGCCGTTGGGCTGCTGGCGGTAGCCGTCCGGGCCTATCTTGTAGCCGGCCTGGTCCAGCAAGGCGTTGGCCAGCGCCGGATCGAAGTCCGCCGCGCCGCGGAAGCGCGGATCGTTGCCCACCATGTTCAGGGGCACTAGGTTTTGCAGCTGGATGGCCTGACCGCTGTACAGCAGCTTGATCACTTCCTGGCTGGGGTAGGCCATGGCGATGGCGCGACGCAAGGCGATCTTTGGCTTGCCGTAGCCGCCCACCACCGGATCGCGCATATTGAAGAAGGCGTAAGTCAGGTCCATGCCCAGGTTGTGGTGCAGGCGGATGCCGCGCTGCGCCAGCGTCGGATTCAGGCTGGCCTGGAAGGGGTTGCCCGCGCTGCTGTGCACGGTGGACGGGATGGCGGACTTGGGCACGCCGGTGTAGTCGATCTGCTTGTTGAGGAAGGACAGCCAGCGCGGCTGCTCTTCTTCTATCACCTTGATGTCGATGCGGCCGATGACCGGCAGCGTCCTGCCGCGCAGTTGCTCGGCGATTTCGCGGTCCAGCGGCGGAGCGTCGGCGGCCGGCTCGTCGGAGAACACTTCCTTGCGGTAGCCGGGGTTGGCTTCCAGGATGATGCGGTTGCCCGGCTTCCACTCCTTCAGCAAGAACGGGCCGGTGCCCACCGGGTGGGCGTTGGTGTTGCTGTCGTAGGTTTCAATCACCTCTCGCGCCACCGCGCCGCTGAATTTGGCGGCCACGGTGTAGAGGAAGTTGTAATTGGGCTTTTTCAGCGTCAGCTGCAGGGTGTAGCGGTCCAGCGCCTTGATGCCTTCGATAGGCTTGTCGTAGTCGAAGCGCCCTTTCTTGCTGGCGGCGCTGCCCGCCTCCGCCAGCCCCAGCACGTAGTCGGTATAGGAGGTGGCGTTGGGCGAGCTGACCTTGGGGTCGGCGAAGCGCTTGATGCTGTAGGCGTAGTCCGCCGCGGTCAGCTCGCGCTTCTTGCCCTTGAAGGCCGGATCGTCGGCGAAATAGATGCCGGGCCGGACTTTGAAGGTGAACACCTTGCCGTCCGCCGAAATCTCCGGCAAGGCCTGGGCGGTGCCCGGCTTGAGCTTGACCGGCCGCGCCAGGTAGTCGTACCTGAGCAGGTTGTCGAAAATGTTCTCGATCACGCCCAGCGAATAGATGTCGCTCATCTTGGCCGGGTCGAAGCCGGTCTCGGGCGCCAGAAAGGCCACCCTCAACGTCTTGGTCATATCGGCCGCCTGCGCGGACGCGAACAGGCCCGCCCCGGCCAGCAGCAGGGGCAGCCATTTCAAGCGATTCATCTCGCTTACTCCTTTGTGTCACGGAGCCGGGAAACCCGGCGTCTCTATTGTTATGCCTGCTCCGGCATGAGGAAATGCCATGAGCAAGTGCCGTGACTGTAAAGCGAATCCGCAGGCTAGATCAACAAGAAACTATCAAAATGACATCAAAGAAAAAACATGTCTATGCATAGAAAAACTCATGCTATGCCAAGGACTTGGCGTCGCCTCAGGTCGCCGCGCGCAATGCCCAGTCAAAACAACGGGTTGGCAACAGCCGGCGCAGCCACCAATACAGTTTGGTGGGGAAAGTCACCCGGTAGCGCGCCGCCGGCTTGGCCGCGGTGATGGCGCGGTGCACCGCCTCCGCCACCGCGCTGGCCGGCAGCGTGAACGGCGCGGCGTGGCCCTCTTTCTTCAGCCGCTCCAGTTGTTGCTGGTAGGCCTCGCGGTGGTGGCTGGCGTCTATGTCCACGTTTTTCAGGAAACGCGCCAGCGCATTGGGGCGGAAACGGCTTTCAATCGGCCCCGGCTCCACCAGGGAGACATGGATGTCGGTGCCGTGCAGCTCGTGGCGCAGCGTGTCGCACAGACCTTCCATCGCGAACTTGCTGGCGTTGTAGGCGCCGCGCCAGCGCATGGCGGCGAAGCCCAGGATGGAGCTGTTGAACACGATGCGGCCGTGGCCCTGGGCGCGCATCACCTTGAGCGCGGCGTTGGTCAGCTCCCAGGGGCCGAACAGATTGGTCTCGAACTGCTCGCGCATCGCCGCGCGGCTGATGTCCTCCACCGCGCCCGGCTGGCCGAAGCCGGCGTTGTTGAACAAGGCGTCAAGTCGCCCGCCGGCCATTTCCAACGCCTGGGCCAGGCCGTCGCGGATGGAATCGGCGTCGTCCACGTCCAGCCGGATGCAGGCCATGCCCTCGCTGCGCAGGCGCTCCACGTCGGCGGCGGCGCGGCAGCTGGCGATCACGCGCCAGCCGCGCTGCGCCAGGATGACGGCGGTGTGGTAGCCGATGCCGCTGGAGCAGCCGGTGATCAGAATGGATGGTTGCGAATGCATGCTGGCCCCTGTCGTTTTCAATTGGCGACACCCTACCGCAAATGCGGGCGGCGGGGAATTGTCCGCTAGGCGCGTTCCCTTTCCGTGCGCTTAGCATTCCAACGACATCCGCGCTTGCCGAAAGCGCTCAATCGCCTCTGTCGCCGCACCGGGGAATTGGACTAGAATGACGGCCTTAAAGAGCCGCCTGCGCCCACGCGACACCGACGGAACCCGCACGGCCCGGCCACCACAAAGCACAATAAGGAAAACGCCATGGCTAAAGCCAGCAAAGCGCCGGCCAGTTTCGAAACCGCACTGGCCCAACTGGAAGACATCATCCAGGCGATGGAAAGCGGCGACATGCCGCTGGAAACGGCGCTAGGCTCCTACAAGCAGGGCATAGAATTGATCAAGTTCTGCCAGACCAAATTGGCCGACGCGGAACAGCAGCTGAAAATCCTGGAAAACAACGAACTCAAACCACTGGAATTGTCCAATGGCCAATAAACCGTTCATGGCCTGGATGACCGAGATCCAGCAGCAGGTGGAAGGCGCGCTGGAGCGCCTGCTGCCCTCCGCTCAGCACACGCCGCAGCAACTGCATGAAGCGATGCGCTACGTCTGCCTGGGCGGCGGCAAGCGGGTGCGTCCGCTGTTGGTGTTCGCCGCCGGCGAACTGGTGGGCGCTTCGGCCGATAACCTGGCCCGCATCGGCGCCGCGCTGGAAATGGTCCACGTTTATTCGCTGGTGCACGACGACATGCCCTGCATGGACGACGACGTGCTGCGCCGCGGCAAGCCCACCTGTCACGTGGCTTACGACGAAGCCACCGCGCTGCTGGTGGGCGACGCGCTGCAAACCCACGCTTTCGACATGCTGAGCGCGCCGCTGCCGGACGTGGCCCCCGCGGCTCAGCTCGCCATGGTCCACACCCTGGCCCGCGCCGCCGGCCACGCCGGCATGGCCGGCGGCCAGGCCATAGACCTGGCCAGCGTGGGCAAGGCGCTGAACCAGCCGGAACTGGAATACATGCATTTGCTGAAGACCGGCGCGCTGATCCGCGCGTCGGTGCTGCTGGGCGCGATGGCCGGCCGGCCGTTGAGCGAGGAGGAAACCGCCCGCCTGGACGTGTTCGCCAAACGCATGGGCCTGGCCTTCCAGGTGGTGGACGACGTGCTGGACTGCGAGGCGGACACCGCCACGCTGGGCAAGACCGCCGGCAAGGACGCCGCCCACGACAAGCCCACCTACGTCAGCCTGATGGGGCTGGCCGAGGCCAAGCAGTTTGCCCGCGACTTGCGCGACGAGGCGTTTGCCGCGCTGGAAGGATTTGGCGATTCCGCCCAACGATTGAAGGAACTGGCCGACTACATCGTCGCGCGCTCGTTCTGAGAAGCAGAAAACTATGTATCCCTTGCTCGAGACCATTGAAAGCCCCGCCGACCTGCGCAAGCTGTCGCGCCAGCAGCTTGCGCCGCTGGCCACGGAACTGCGCGACTTCCTGGTGGAAAGCGTCAGCAAGACCGGCGGCCACTTCGCCTCCAACCTGGGCAGCATCGAGCTGACCATCGCGCTGCACTATGTGTTCAACACCCCGGACGACCGCCTGGTGTGGGACGTGGGCCATCAGACCTACCCGCACAAGATCCTGACCGGCCGCCGCGAGCGCATGGGCAGCATGCGTCAGAAAGGCGGCCTGGCCGGCTTTCCCAAGCGCGACGAATCCGAATACGACACCTTCGGCGTCGGCCACTCCTCCACCTCCATCGGCGCGGCGCTGGGCATGGCGGTGGCGGCCAAGACCCAGGGCATAGAGCGCAAATGCGTGGCCGTCATCGGCGACGGCTCGATGACCGCCGGCCAGGCATTTGAAGCCCTGAACAACGCCGGCGCGATGGACACCGACCTGCTGGTGGTGCTCAACGACAACGAGATGTCGATCTCGCCCAATGTCGGCGCGCTGAACAACTACCTGGCCAAGCTGATGTCCGGCCGCTTCTACGCGGCGATGCGCGAAGGCTCCAGCAAGGTGCTGGGCATCGCCCCGCCGCTGAAGGAGATCGCCAGCAAGGTTGAGGAGCACGTCAAGGGCTTCTTCACCCCGGGCACCCTGTTCGAGGAGTTCGGCTTCAACTACATCGGCCCGATCGACGGCCACGACGTGGACGTGCTGGTGGATACCCTGAGCAATATCCGCAGCCTCAAGGGCCCGCAGTTCCTGCACATCGTCACCAAGAAAGGCCACGGCTACAAGCTGGCGGAGAGCGACCCGGTCAAATACCACGGCGTCACCAAGTTCGACCCCAGCAACGGCCTGGCCAGCGGCAAGGGCGGCGGCAAGCCGCAATACACCCAGGTGTTCGGCGACTGGATCTGCGACATGGCCAAGCGCGACCCGCGCCTGGTGGGCATCACCCCGGCGATGCGCGAAGGCTCCGGCCTGGTGCGCTTCGAACAGGAACACGCGGACCGCTATTACGACGTGGCCATCGCCGAACAGCACGCGGTCACCTTCGCCGGCGGCCTGGCCTGCGACGGCGTCAAGCCGGTGGTGGCGATCTACTCCACCTTCCTGCAACGCGCTTACGATCAGCTGATCCACGACGTGGCGCTGCAAAACCTGCCTGTCTTGTTCGCCATCGACCGCGCCGGCCTGGTGGGCGCGGACGGCCCCACCCACGCGGGCGCCTTCGACCTGTCCTTCCTGCGCTGCATTCCCAATCTGACGGTGATGGCGCCGTCGGACGAGAACGAATGCCGCCAGATGCTCTACACCGGCTTCCAGATGAACAGCCCGGCCGCGGTGCGCTATCCGCGCGGCACCGGCCCCGGCGCCGAGATTCAGGCGGAGATGACGGCGCTGCCGCTGGGCAAGGGCCGGTTGCGCCGCCAGGGCGAAAAAGTGGCCATCCTCGCCTTCGGCAGCATGGTGACGCCGGCGCTGGCCGCCGCCGAGACGCTGAACGCCACCGTGGCCGACATGCGCTTCGTCAAGCCGCTGGACGCGGAACTGGTGTGCCGGCTGGCGGAGAGCCACGATCTGATCATCACCGTAGAGGAAAACGTGGTGATGGGCGGCGCCGGCTCGGCCTGTTTGGAGGCGATGCAGGCGATGGGCATCCTCAAGCCGGTATTGCAACTGGGCCTGCCGGACGATTACGTGGAGCACGGCGACCCGGCCGGCATGCTGGCCGATTGCGGCCTGGACGCCGCCGGCATCGAGCGCAGCGTGCGCCAGCGGCTGGCGATGCTGTAAGCCTTACGCTTGTTCCAAGTCCAACGCCCGGCCCCGCCGGGCGTTTTGTTTTGACGGCGCGCCCGCGCCACAAACCGCGTTCAGCTTTTGTCAGCCGCGCCAATTTGCCATTGACATAGAATCCATTAGATGCGCAACAGCGCCGCGCCATTCAACCGCCATGGAGTCATTCAATGTCAAATAATTGGGATTATATTGCCGAGTTTAAGAATGATATTGACGAACTGCTGGAGAAGATCAGGCAGCGCGCCGATGAATTGTCGCGGGCCAATCATCACATCATCGCCGCCGTAGCCGACGAGAAAGAAAATCCGGCCAAGGGCGTGGTGTTTTATGCGCCGGCCATCCAAGGCAATATCCAGAAGAACAATGCCGGCTGGAAGAAAATATATATAGAGGCCAAGCCCAAAGGCGACGATCAGGCCGCCTACAATGCGGAACTATTCGACAAGATTCGCCGCCAGTTGAACGACTTGACGCCGGCCCAGGCGTTCGGCGCCAAGCTCTTGCTGTCGGACAGCCAGGGCGGCAAGGCCACCATCACCCTGTTCTATCCCACCACCTACATCAAACCGCCCGTGCCGCAGACCCACTGGCTATACACCAGCTGCTTCGAGCCCTATATCGAAAACGTGGCCGACAAGCTGAGCTTCGCCCTGAATCACATCGACTCCAGCTTTTCCCTGCTGGCCTACTCCGACGAGGACGGCTCCGACGCCAAAGGCGTCATTTATCACAAACTGGGACTGGCCAACCCCGAGCTGGCCCATGTCGGTCATGCTTGGGCGCTGAAGAGCTACTCCACCAAGGCCGACGGCAAGTCCCAAGCCGACTATCAGGCCGAGCTGTTCGACAAGATCAAGACCGACCTGAACTCCCTGTCGGAACAGCATCTGCTGTTGGCCCAGCTGTTCTTGACCGACCGCACCAAAGGCAGAGCCCATATCGCCCTGCTCTACCCGCAAGAGATCCGTCCCATCTAAGCCGCACGCCAAGCTCGCAAAAAAACGGAAGCCCCTGGGCTTCCGTTTTTTGTGCCGCCAGATCCCGGCTCAGGCCTCCAGCAGATCCAGAATGCGCCGCGCCGTTTCCTCCGGACGCTCCAGCGGAAACAGATGGCTGCCCTGCTGCATTTGCACCTGGATATTGAAGTGCTTGCGCATGAAGCGCAGGTCCGCCGGTTTCAACACATCCGAACCGGTGCCGGCGATAAAGGTGGCCGGCACTTTCAATTGTCCGCGATAACGCGGAAAATCATGCGGCAGCGCGCAGTAGATCTCATGCTCGATCCGCGGCCGGAATTTGAGCTTGCGCCCGCCCTGGCCGTCGTCCACGGTGCCGTGCTCGGCGTAGTCGGCCAGGCAGTCCGGGTCGAAGCGGGCGAACATCGGCTTGCGGGCGAAGTAGTCGTGGACCATGGCCACCGACGCCCAGTTGTCGCGCCGCTTCAGGGTATTGCCGCCCGGGGTGACGCTGTCGATGAAGCCCAGCTTCTTGGCCAGCCAGATGCCGCGCGAGCGGAACGGCCCCATCAGCGGCGAATCCAGGATCACGATGCGCTTGAACAGCTCCGGCCGGCGCAAGGCGGCGTAGAACATCAGGAAACCGCCCAGCGAATGGCCGACGCCGACGATGGGGCCCTGATAATGGCTTTCGATATGGGCGATGGTTTCCTCCACCAGGTGCGGCCAGCAGTCGGTGACCGGGTAAGCCGGGTCATGGCCGATGGCGTCGAGGAAGCCCACCTGGTGACGCTCGCCCAGCGCGGCCAGGAACTTGCGGTAAACCGAGGCCGGGAAACTGTTGGCATGAGCAAAGTGAATCGTTTCTCGCATGATGTATGGTGTTGCGCCCTAGTTTTTATATGAATATTCTATCTTACCGTTTGCCCGTTATTTGAATTTAATGCATATTGTTTTCGCATAGCAAGACGCGACGGCGACCAAACCCGTCGCCCTCCGCGCCCCGCCCGGCCGCCACGGAACCAATGCCAAGGCGCGCCGGTCATTCAAACGCTAAAGACCATAAACCATAGAGTCATCCCGTGCCAATCAACTTATCGCTACTCTCATCCCGGATCGTGGGCCTGCTCGCGGTCTCGCTGGCCTGCCTGGGCTTGAGCCTGCCCGCGCACGCCGTCAACCAGGACGATCTGCTGCCGGCCGAGCAAGCCTTCGCCGCCAAGGTGGAACGCGCCGGCGACCAGCTCAAGCTGACGCTGGACGTGGCCCCCGGCTACTACCTGTACCGCGACCGCACCCAGGTCAGCAGCCAGCCGGCCAATCTGGTGGGCGCGCCGCAGTTTCCGGCCGGCAAGGAAAAGAACGACCAGTACTTCGGCAAGCAGACCGTATTCATCGGCAAGAACGTGGTGACCGTGCCGCTGCAACCCAATGCGCCGGCCGAGTTCGAGCTGCAAGTGCGGCTGCAAGGCTGCGCCGACGCCGGCGTGTGCTACCCGCCCTACACCCACAAGCTCAAGGTGGGCGGCACGCCGGCCGCCGGCGGCAAGCTGGGAGAATGGCTGTCGGAGGCATCCCCGCAGGGAAAGTCCTCGGCCGGCAACAATGAGCTGGCAGCCCAGGGTTGGCTGACCACATTGGGCACCTTCTTGCTGGCGGGCATAGGCATGGCCTTCACCGCCTGCATGTATCCGCTGCTGCCCATCGTTTCCTCATTGATTGCCGGCCAGGGCGCCACCCTGACCCGCCGCCGCGGCTTCCTGCTGTCCTTCACCTATGTGCAGGGCCTGGCGCTGACTTACACCGTGGTCGGCGTCATCGCCGGCCTCACCGGCGCGCTGCTGACCGTGTGGCTGCAACAGCCGGCGGTGGTGCTGAGCGCCAGCGCGCTGATGGTGGTGTTCGCGCTGTCGATGTTCGATCTGTTCACCATCCAGCTGCCGTCGGCGCTGCAATCGCGGCTGGCCGACACCTCCAACCAGCTGTCCGGCGGCAAGTTCGCCACCGTGTTCGCCATGGGCGCGCTGTCGGCGCTGATCATCGGCCCCTGCGTCGCCCCGCCGCTGGCGCTGGCGCTGGGCTATATCGGCAGCACCGGCGACGCCGTGCTGGGCGGCGCGGCGCTGTACGCGATGGCGCTGGGCCTGGGCCTGCCGCTGATCCTGATCGGCACCTTCGGCGGCCACGTGCTGCCGCGCGCCGGCGGCTGGATGAAAACCGTCAAGGCCTGCTTCGGCGTGGTGATGCTGGGCCTGGCCATCTGGTTGGCCAGCCCCTTCCTGCCGGGCGCGCTGGTGATGCTGCTGTGGGCCCTGCTACTGATAGGCAGCGCGGTGTCGCTGGGCGCGCTGGAAGCGCTGCCGGGCAAGGCCAGCGCGGCGCGGCGGCTGGGCAAGGCCGCCGGCGTGACGCTGCTGTTGATAGGCGCGGCGCAATTGGCCGGCCTGCTGGCCGGCGCGGACAACCCGCGCTATCCGCTGCGCTGGCTGGGCCAGGGCCAGGCGGAAGCCCGGGCCGAGGCCGTGTTCCAGCCGGCCGCCAGCAACGCCCAGCTGGACGCCTTGCTGGCCAAGGCCAAGGCCGAAGGCAAGCCGCTGCTGCTGGACTTCTACGCCGACTGGTGCGTGTCCTGCAAGGAGATGGAGGCGGAAACCTTCCCTGACCCGGCGGTCAGCCGCCAGATGCAGGGTTATCTGCTGGTCAAGGCCGACGTCACCGCCAACAACGCCGAGCACCAGGCGCTGCTCAAGCGCTTCGGCCTGTTCGGCCCGCCCGGCATCATCCTGTTCGACAAACTGGGACAGGAGGCGGACCGCGTGATCGGCTTCACCCCGGCGGAAGCCTTCGCCAAAACGCTGGCGGCGGCGAATCCGCAATAGCCGCAAGCGCCAATTGCATTCACGCCCATTGCATTGCAGAATCAGCGGGCCGATCGGAAGATCGGCCCGTTTTCATTTTCCGAGAGCCCCATGGCCATCAATAAAGCGTTCTCCAATGTCAGCATTCTGGCGGTGTTCCAGATCGCCATCATCGCCCTGCTGGTGGTCTCCTGCCTGCGCGTAATCCAACCCTTTCTCGGCGCCCTGACCTGGGCCTCCATCATCGCCATTTCCGCCTGGCCGCTGTACTGCCGGCTGCGGCTGAGGCTGGGCGACCGCCACAAGCTGGCCGCGCTACTGATCGTGCTGGCCTTGGCCTTGGCGCTGGCCATCCCCATCGGCCTGATGGCGCTGACCCTGGCCGACACCCTGCCCCACCTGTCCGGCCTCACCCATGATCTGACCCAGCTGACGCTGCCCAACGCGCCGGCCTGGCTGGCCAATATCCCGGTGGTGGGCGAAAGCCTGCAAAAACTGTGGGGCAGCGTGCAGGCCGACCTGCCCGGCTTCTTCGAGAAAATCCGCCCGGCGGTGAACCAGGGCGCGTTGTGGCTATTGTCCGGCGGCGCCAACCTCAGCCTGAGCCTGCTGGAAATCGTGCTGGCCATCATCGTGTCCGGCCTGCTGCTGATCAACGGCGACCGGCTGTGGGACACGGTGGAGCTGATCGTGATCAAGCTGGGCGGCGCGCCGGCCGGCGAGCTGCCGGACGTGATCGCCCGCACCATACGCAGCGTCACCACCGGCGTGGTGGGCACCGCGCTGGCGCAAACCATTCTGTGCGTGATCGGCCTCTTGATCGCCGGCGTGCCCGGCGCGCTAGTGCTGGGCTTCCTCTGCTTCATCGTCGCCGTCGCGCAGATGCCTACGCTGATCGTCTGGCTGCCGGCCGCCGCCTGGGTGTTTTACACCGGCCACACCGGCCTGGGCATTTTCCTGCTGGTCTGGGGCTTTTTACTGATCAACACCATAGACAACATCCTGAAGCCCTTGCTGATCAGCCAGGGCGCGCAAATGCCGCTGTCGCTGATCTTCCTGGGCGTGATCGGCGGCCTGATCGCCTGGGGGGTGATAGGCCTCTTCATCGGCCCCACCCTGTTGGCGGTGGCGCTGACCATGCTGCGCCACTGGCTGCGCCCGGAGTGTCCGGAGCCCAAGGCCGGCGCGGCCGGGACAGGCTGCGAAGAGCAGGCCGCGGAATAAAAACCAGACATCAGGAGAGACCTTCCCATGACTTTCGCCACCCTGCTCGCCTTCGCCTTCATCATGTCGGTGGGCATTCTCACCCCGGGACCGACGGTTCTGCTCGCGCTGAGCAACGGCTCCCGCTTCGGCCTGCGCTACGCGCTGTACGGCATGCTGGGCGCGGTGCTGGCCGACCTGTTGCTGGTGCTGCTGGTGGGCCTGGGTTTCGGCGCGCTGCTGGCGGCGTCCGAAACCCTGTTTCTGATCGTCAAATGGCTGGGGGTGGCGTTTCTCGCCTATGTCGGCCTGCAGATGTTGCGTTCCAAAGGCGGGCTGGTCTCGATGCACGACGCCGCGCGGCAGCCCTCGCGCTGGTCCGCCGTCGCCAAGAGCTTTTCCGTGGCCATGGGCAACCCCAAGTATTATTTCTTCATGTCCGCGCTGCTGCCGCAGTTCGTCGCGCCGGCCGAGGCCCAGCTGCCCCAGTACCTGGCGCTGGCGGCCGTGATCGTGGCGCTAGACGTGCTGGCGATGAGCGCCTACGCGCTGCTGGGGGCGAAATCGCTGCAGCTGTGGCGGGAAAACGGCGTCAAGTGGCTGAACCGCGTCAGCGGCGGCGCCTTGCTGGCCTTGGCGGGGTCGATCGCGCTGTACCGCAGGAGCTCTTGAGCGCCTAAGAGCCTGTTCAAAGTCTGCTGCGCTTCGTGAAACGTTGCACGGTGAGTACCAGCTCAAAATGCTCATGTACCACTCGACCATTCCGCTTTTTCGCCAGTTTTCGCCTTGTCTCGCCCTTGCTCGCGAGACTTTGAACAGGCTCTAAGGCAATAAGACAAGGGCCCGTTCGGGCCCTTTTTGTTGACGCTCAAAACGCCGGACACTCCACTTCCCAGTCTTCCTCGCTCAAGTGCAGATGGCAGGCCAGCCGCCACGGCCGCGCCTCGGTCCAGCTCTCGCTGGCGGCCTGGGCGGCGTCGATGGCGCCGGCGCGCAGCAGCACGTTGCGTTCCTTGCGGCTGGGCCGCTGCTCCGCCGTCGGCGTCGCCAGCCTCACCTTGCAGGTGCCGCAGGTGCCCTGGCCGCAACGCCAGTGCAAGGGCACGTCCGCCAGCCGCGCCAGGTCCAGCAGATTGTCGCCGGCCGCCGCCTGCTGTTCGCCGAGCAGCGCGCCGTTTTCATCGACGAAGCGGATGGTGGGCACGGCTCACTGCACCAGCGGCAGATAGGCCAGCAGGTCGCCGCGCGCCACGGTCTGGCCCGGCTCCAGCCGCACCAGGCCGTCGGCCCAGGCGCAGGACATCAGCACGCCGGAGCCTTGCTGCGGGTACAGTTCCAGCTGCCAGCGGCCGTCGACGCACACGCGCCGCACGCGGATGAATTCGCTGCGGCGCGCGTCCGGCCGAGTCCAGTCGAAGGCCGCCGGATACGGGCCTTCCGGCGCCAGCGCCGACACCGGCAGGCCGGCGCGCCGCTCCAGAAAGGCGCGCGCCAGCACCTGGAAGGTGACGAAGCCGGACACCGGGTTGCCCGGCAGGCCGATGAAGTCCGCCTGCCCCACCTTGCCGTAGGCCAGCGGCTTGCCCGGCTTGATCGCCAGCTTCCACAGGTCCAGCGAACCCTCGGCCTCCACCGCGGTCTTGACGTGGTCTTCCTCGCCCACCGACACCCCACCGCAGGTCATGATCACGTCGGCGGCGTCGGCGGCGTCGCGCAGCGCCTCGCGGGTGGCGCCCAGGGAGTCGCGGACGATGCCCAGGTCTATCACCTCGCAGCCCAGGCGCATCAGCGCCGGCGCCAGCCAGTAGCGGTTGGAGTTGTAGATCTGGCCGGCGGCCAGCGGCCGGCCCGGCTCCACCAGCTCGTCGCCGGTGAAGAACACCGCCACCCGCAGCGGGCGTCGCACCGTCAGCGTCTCCACGCCGATGGACGCGGCCAGGCCGATGTCGGCCGGGTTCAGCACCTTGCCGGCCGGCAGGATTTCCTGGCCAACGCGGATGTCTTCGCCGCGGCGGCGGATGTTCTGGCCGGCGCTGGCCGGCTGGCTGAAGCTGACCGTGCCGTCGGCCCCGGTTTCCGCCTGTTCCTGCATGATGACGGCGTCGGCGCCGGGCGGAATGGGCGCGCCGGTGAAGATGCGCACCACGCTGCCGGCAGTCAATGCCTGCGGCACGCTGCCGGCCGGCACCCGCTGCGACACCGGCATCGCCGCGGACTGGTCGGCGGCGCGCAAGGCGTAGCCGTCCATCGCGCTATTGTCGTGCGGCGGCACGTCCAGCGTGGCCAGCACGGGCTCGGCCAGCACGCGGCCGGCGGCGGCCAGCAGTTCGACTTGTTCGGTGGCGGCCAACGGCTGGGCGCGTTGCAGCAGCCAGTCGCGGGCTTGTTCAAAGCTCAGCATGGGGCAGGTCCAATCGTGAAATCAGGAAGGCCGCGACGGCGTCGACGTCGTCGCGGTGAAACCAGGGGATGTCCAGCGTTTGCGGCAGATCGCCGACCACGGCCAGCACCTGCGGGTCGTCCGGGTGCAAGGCCGGCGCCGCCAAGGCGCTGTTGACCACTTCTATCTTGGGAATGGCTTCATGCTTGAAGCCTTCGGCCAGCGCCAGGTCGCAGGGGCCCAGCATGGCCAGATGGGCGGACAACGGCAGCTCGTTGCTGTCCGCCAGTTCCTCCACCAGCATGCGCCGGCGGGCCGAGGCCAGCAGCACTTGCGCCGCGCCGGCCTGACGATGGCGCCAGCTGTCCTTGCCCGGCGTGTCCCAGTCCACATCGTGGTGGGTGTGTTTGACCACGGCGACGCGCAGGCCGCGCGCCGTCAGCCGGGGAATCAGTTTTTCCAGCAAGGTGGTCTTGCCGCTGCCGGAATAGCCGGCGAAACCCAATACGCGCATGGCGCCGGCCCCCATAAAGATTCAGGCGGCCATGATAGCATGGCCGCCTGCGGGCTTGACTCCTACCAAAGAGCTAGCCGCCTAAGCCGCGTGAGCGAGCTTGCCGGCCTGCTCCGGCGTCTCGAAGCGTTTCCAGTCGACGATCATCACCTGGGTCAGACCGCAGTCCACCGCCAGCTGCGCCTCGATTTCCTCCAGCACCTGATGGCAATGGATCACGCCGTTGATCACCACTTCGGCCCGGCGCATCACGCTGTCGTCCGGCGTGACAAACCATATGCAGTAATGGCCCATAATCGCTTCCCCCAGGTGGTTTCACAGTGAGCGCGGACGTTTTTTCGCCGCAGTCATCTACAAATATCGTCCCAGTTGCCGCCAAACTTCAAGTTTTCTGTCAAACGCCAGGGTATGCGCCGGGCTGGAAGACGGCAAGGCCAGAATGTCCAGCCCCAGTCCGTCCAGCTGTCCGGCCGCGCGCGCGGCGGTGGCGCCGTTGAAGGCGACCGCGCGCAGCCGCGGCAGGCTTTGCGCCAGTTCGCGCAGATCGTTGGCCTGCTGATCGCGGATGTCGGCGTCCAGGCTGCCGCGCCGCCGCGCGCTGGCGATCACGTCCCACAGCGCCACGCCGGCCTGTTGCAGCGCTTCCAGGCGCTCGGCGTAGGCCAGCTCGGCCAGCGGCCGGCCGGTGATCGCCTGCAGCAGCGGCCAGAATTGATTGCGGGGGTGGGCGTAGTACTGGCCGGCCTGCAAGGAGGCGTCGCCGGGCAAAGAGCCCAGCACCAGCACCCGGGCGTCCGGCCGCGCCACCGGCGGAAAGCAGGATTTGGCGGCCGCGCCGCTCAAAACAGCTGTCCCTGCTGACGCGCCAGCCAGGCCTTGACCGGGCCGAAGCTCTTGCGGTGGGCCGGCAAGGCGCCGTGCTGTTCCAGCGCGGCCAGGTGTTCGGCGGTGGGATAGCCCTTGTGGCGGGCGAAGCCGTATTGCGGATGCAGGGCGTCCAGCGCCACCAGCTCGGCGTCGCGCGCGGTCTTGGCCAGGATGGAGGCGGCGGAAATGGCCGCCACCTTGGCGTCGCCCTTGACGATGGCTTCGCCCGGCACCGGCAGCCCCTTGGGCACGCGGTTGCCGTCGATCAGCGCGCGCGTCGCCTGCGGCTGCAGGCCTTGCACCGCACGCGTCATCGCCAGCATGGTGGCGTGCAGGATGTTGAGCTTGTCGATTTCCTCGACGCTGGCGCTGGCGATGCACCAGGCCAGCGCGTCGCGCTTGATCAGCAGCGCCAGCTCGTCGCGGCGGGCCTCGCTCAGCACCTTGGAATCGGCCAGGCCGGCGATGGGCCGCGCCGGGTCCAGAATCACCGCGGCGGCGAACACCGCGCCGGCCAGCGGGCCGCGGCCGGCTTCGTCGACGCCGGCGATCCGCTCCGGATCAAGCCCGCTCATTGCCGCCCCGCCACTTGCAGCACCGCGTCCGCCGCCAGCGCGGCGGTGTCCTGGCGCAAGGACTGATGCAGCTCGGTGAAGGTTTGCACCATCTCCCGCCGCGCGTCCTGATCCTCGTACAGCCTTTGCATCTCCGCCGCCAGCTTGGCCGGCGTGGCCTGCTTCTGCAGCAGCTCCGGCACCACGAAGCGGCCGCACAGGATGTTGGGCAGGCCGACGTAAGGCAGCCGGATCTTGCGCTTGACCAGGCGGTAGCTCAAGGCGGACAGCTTGTAGCTGATCACCATGGGCTTCTTGGTCAGCGCCACCTCCAGCGTGGCGGTGCCGCTGGTGACCAGCACCGCGTCGCTGGCGATCATCGCCATCTGCGCGTGGCCGAACAGCTTGCGCAAAGGCAGATCCCAGCCCTTGCAGCGGCTCAGCATGCGGTCGAACAGCTCCATGGTGGGACGGGTGGCCAGCGGCACCAGGAACTGGGCGTCGGGATAGGTTTTCAGCAGCAGCTTGGCGGCTTCGATGTACAGCGGCGCCATGTGCTCCAGCTCGCCCACGCGGCTGCCCGGCATCAGGGTGAATATCGGCGCGCGCTGCGGCAGCCCCAGTTGTTCGCGCATCGCCTCCTGGTCCGGCCGCAGCGGGATCTCGCTGGCCAGCGGGTGGCCAACATAGGTGACCGGCACCCCGGCCTGACGATACAAGGCCGGCTCCATCGGAAACAGGCACAGCATGTGGCTGACGCTGCGGCCTATCTTCTGCACCCGCTCCGGCCGCCAGGCCCAGACCGAGGGGCTGACGTAGTGCACGGTGGGAATGCCGGCGCGCTTGAGCGCGGCTTCCAGGTCCAGGTTGAAGTCCGGCGCGTCGATGCCGATGAAAACGTCCGGCTTTTCCGCGATCAGGCGGTCGCGCAGGGTGCGGCGGATGCGCAGCAGCTCCGGCAGACGCTTGAGCACCTCGGCGTAGCCCATCACCGCCAGCCGGCTTTGCGGCGCGTGGCTGACGAAGCCCCTGGCCTCCATCCGCGGGCCGCCGATGCCGGCGAACTCGATGTCGGGATGGCGCGCCAGCAGCGCGTCCATCAGGTGGGCGGCAAGAAGGTCGCCAGAGGCTTCCCCAGCCACCATGGCGACCTTCAGTGCCCGCTTGCTTTTAAACAAAGTGTCGGGCATGGATCTCAGCGAATGATGCCTCTGGCGGACTGGCCAAAGAAGCGTGTGAACGGAGCCAGTTCATCGTGGCCGGCGGCGGCCTCCTCCAGAATGGCGGCCTTGGCGTCTTCAAACGACAGGCCCTGGCGGTACAGCGTCTTGTAGGCGCCCCGCACCCGGCGGATCTGCTCGGCGCTGAAGCCGCGGCGCTTCATGCCTTCGGCGTTGATGCCGGAGGGCACCGCGCGGTTGCCGTGCGCCATCACGAACGGCGGCACGTCCTGGGCCACGGCGCTGGCGAAGGCGGTCATCGCATGCTCGCCGATGATGGCGAACTGGTGCACGCTGGTGAAGCCGCCCAGAATCACCCAGTCGCCCAGCTGCACATGACCGGCCAGGGTGGCGTTGTTGGCCAGGATCACGTTATTGCCCACCTGGCAGTCGTGCGCGACGTGCACATAGGCCATCACCCAGTTGTCGTTGCCGACTCGGGTCACGCCCACGTCCTGGGCGGTGCCGGTGTTGAAGGTGCAGAATTCGCGAATGGTGTTGTTGTCACCGATTTCCAGTCGGGTGGGCTCGCCGGCGTACTTCTTGTCCTGCGGCTGGGCGCCCAGCGAGCAGAACTGGAAGATGCGGTTGTTCTTGCCGATGGAGGTATGGCCTTCGATCACCACGTGCGGGCCAACCCAGCTGCCGCTGCCGATGCTGACGTTGGGGCCGATGATGGAGTATGGACCGATCTCGACGTCGTCGGCGATCTGGGCCTTGGGGTCGACGATGGCGGTTGGATGGATGGCCATGATCACACCTCGCGCTTGGCGCACATGATTTCGGCTTCGCAAGCCAGTTGGCCGTCCACCAGCGCGCGGGCGGAATACTTGCCGATGCCGCGCTTGCTGGTGATCAGTTCCACTTCGAAGGTCAGCTGGTCGCCCGGCACCACCTGGCGCTTGAAGCGGGCGTTGTCGATGCCGACGAAGAAATACAGCTCGTTCTCGGCGCGCTCGCCCTGGCTGCGGATGGCCAGGATGCCGGCGGCCTGAGCCATCGCCTCGATGATCAGCACGCCCGGCATCACCGGATATTGCTCGAAGTGGCCGACGAAGAACGGTTCGTTGATGGTGACGTTCTTCAGCGCCTTGATGCGCTTGTTTTCCTCGAATTCGGTGACACGGTCCACCAGCAGGAAAGGATAGCGATGCGGCAGATAGCGCATGATCTCGCGGACATCGATGGTGATGGCGTGTTCAGACATTGGGGGATTCCTCCTGATTCTTCATTTCTTTGAGCTCGCGCTCGAGCTGCTTGAGCCTCTTGGCCATATCGTCCAGATGACGGACGTGCACGGCGTTGGCCAGCCACTCTTTCATCGGTTGCAAGGGGTAAGACGAGGCGTAGGTGCCCGGCGTCTTGATCGACTTCGACACTAGGGTGCCGCCGCCGATATGGGTTTTGTCCGCTATTTCGATGTGGCCGACGAACATCGCCGCGCCGCCCACCGTGCAATAGGCGCCGATCTTGGCGCTGCCGGCGATGCCGACGCAGCCGGCGATGGCGGAATGCTCGCCGATCTGCACGTTGTGGGCGATCTGCACCAGATTGTCCACTTTGGCGCCCTTCCGGATCACGGTGTCCGCCATCGCGCCGCGGTCCACCGTGGTGTTGGCGCCGATTTCCACATCGTCCTCGATGATGACGCGGCCGGTTTGCGGAATTTTGAACCAGTGGTCCTTATCCCAGGCCAGGCCGAAGCCGTCGGCGCCGATCACGCTGCCGGAGTGCACGCCGACGCGGTTGCCCAACACGCAGCCGTGGTAAAGGGTCACATTGGGATACAGCACCACGTCGTCGCCCAGCACGCAGTCGTCGCCCACCACCACGCCCGGCAGCAGCCGGCAGCGCTCGCCGATGACCGCGTTGCGGCCGATGCTGACGTGCTCGCGCACTTCGGCGCTGGCCGCCACCCGCGCGCCCTCGCCCAGCACCGCGCTGGGGTGGACGCCGCCCTGCGCCTGCGGCTGCGGATGGAACAGCGCCGCCAGGCGGGCGAAATAGAGATAGGGATCGGCGGCGACAATCCAGGAGCGCTGGCCCCAGGCTTCGCCGCCTGCCAGTTCTTCCGCCATCTTGGGCGAAACGATTACCGCGCTGGCCTCGCTGTCGTCCAGCTGCTTGCGGTACTTGGGATTGGCCAGAAAGGCGATGTCGCCGACCGCGGCCGCTTCCAGCGGCGCCAGGCGGTCAACCGTCAGGTCCGGGCCGGCCAGTTCGCCGCCCAGCCTGCCGATAATGAATGAGAGGGTATAAGCCATCAAAAACGAAAGCCGACCTGGGGTCGGCTTGCTCCCGTAATGTGAGTTGGCGCGTCGCTAGCAGCGCGCGCATCCAGGGCGGCCGCCCAAAAGCTGTTTGCGATCCGCCGCGCGCCGCGGAGCATGGCCCGGCGGGCGCGCGTTCGAAACGCCCGTGCTCCGCATGGGCATTCCGCTTTCTCCGCCGCGCCTGGCCTCGCTCCGGCCCGCGGGAGCGCAAACACGCTCCCAGCCGCCCCGCCCTGCCGTCAGCGGTCCAGTTCCTTCAGAACCTTGGGCGTCAGGTCGTACTTGGGGTTCACATACACCACGTCTTGCAGGATCAGGTCGTACTGCTCGCGCTCCGCCAGCTGCTTGAGCGCGCGGTTGGCCCGCTCCTGCACCGAGGCGAACTCCTCGTTGCGGCGCTGGTTGAAGTCCTCGGACAGCTCGCGGCCCTTGGCCCGGTAATCCCGGTCCAGCGCCGCGTACTCGCGCTCGTAGCGCTTGCGGTCGTCGGAGTTCAGGCTGCTCTTGGCCAGCTGGGACTCCAGCTCCTTGGCGCGCGCTTCCATCTTCTTCAGCTCGTTGCGCCGCTCGGAGAACTCCTTGTCCAGGCGCTTCTGGATGGCGATCGCCGGCGCCGCCTCGCGGTAGATGCGCTCAGTGTTGACATAGCCCATTTTCAGCTCGGCCGCCTGGGCCGAGATGGCGGCTGCCGACACAATAGCGGCCGCCCACAGCAATGCTTTCATATAACAACCCCGTCAATTTTAGAACACGGTACCCAGCTGGAATTGGAAGCGCTGGACTTTGTCGTTGTCCTTCTTCTTCAGCGGATTGGCGATACTGAATTTCATCGGACCGATCGGAGACAGCCAGGTCAGCGCCACGCCCGCGGAATAACGCACGCCGTCGCCGGCGGAGCTGCCCGGCACCGACGGATCCCACAGGGAACCGGCGTCGAAGAACAGGCTGGTGCGCACCGACTTATTGTCCTTCATTCCCGGGAAGGGGAACAGCACTTCGGCGTTGGCCACCGCCTTGCGGGTGCCGCCCAGGTAGTCGCCGTTGGTGTCGCGCGGGCCGATACTGCTGGTGTCGTAACCGCGCACCGAGCCCAGGCCGCCCAGGTAGAAGTTCTGGAAGAACGGCAGGCGCGAGGTCTTGCCGTAACCGTCGGCGTAGCCCAGCTCGCCGTTCAGCATCAGCGTGAAGGTCTTGGTCAGCGGGAAGAACCAGGTCTGCTGGTGGGTCAGGCGGTAGTACTGCAGATCGCCGCCCGGCAGGCCGGCGTCCGCGCCCACCTTGATCACCGCGCCGCGAGTCGGCCACAACGCGCTGTCGCGGGTGTCGCGGCCCCAGCTGATGGTGCCCAGCAGCGTGTTGTTGTTGCTGCCGTACTGGTTGACGAAGTCCTTGTAGCGCTGCGGACTGTTGTCGTAGGTGCTGATCTTGGTGTTTTCCGCGCCGATGCTGAAGTTGATGCGGTCGTACTCGGTCACCGGCACACCGAAACGCACCGCGCCGCCTATGGTGCTGGTCTTGTACGCGGAAATATTTGTCGCGTCCGGGTTGTAGACGCGGTTGTACAAGTCATAGCCCAGGCTGACGCCGTCCGGCGTGAAGTAGGGGTCGGTGAAGGACAGCGACAGGTTCTTGTTGACCTTGCCGGTGGACAGACCCAGCGACATGTACTTGCCGGAACCGAAGATATTGCTCTGCGACAGGTTGGCGGACAGCTGCACGCCCTCGCCCTGCACGAAGCCGATGCCGGCGGACACGCTGCCGGTGGAGCGCTCCTTCAGGCTGATGTTCATGTCCACCTGGTCGGCGGCGTCCGGCACCGCCGGGGTTTCGATGTTAACGTCTTCGAAATAGCCCAGCAGTTCCACGCGCTCCTTGCTGCGCTTGATCTTGTCCGCGCCGTAGGGCGCGCCTTCCAGCTGGCGCAGTTCGCGGCGGATCACTTCGTCGCGGGTCTTGGTGTTGCCGGCGATGTTGACTCGGCGCACATAGGTCTTGCGGCCCGGGTCCACGAAGAAGGTGAAGGCCACGGTCTGCTTGTCGTGATCGATGTCAGGCAACACGTTGACGTTGGCGAAGGCGTAGCCGGCCTGGCCCAGGCGATCGCTCAACGATTTCACCGACTCGGTGATGCGCTCGTTGTTGAAGGTATCCCCGGCCTTGGCCTGGATCAGCTTGCGCAGGTCCGCTTCCGGCACTTTGAGATCGCCGGCCAGCTTGATGTCGGAGATGGTGAACTTCTTGCCTTCGTGAATATTCACCGTCAGGAACATGTCCTGCTTGTCGGCGCTGATCGACACCTGGGTGGAGTCGATATTGAATTCCAGATAGCCCTGGTTCTGGTAGAAGGCCTTGAGCTTTTCCAGATCGCCGGTCAGCTTCTGCTTGGAGTACTGGTCGTCCTTGGTCACCCAGGACAACCAGCCGCCGGTGGTCAGGCTGAACTGGTCTATCAGATCGGACTGCTTGAAGGCGCTGGCGCCGACGATGCGGATTTCCTTGATGCGCGCGGTCACGCCCTCGTTGATGTCCAGCGTCACCGCCACGCGGTTGCGTTCCAGCTTGGTCACCGACGGGGTCACTTCCACCGAGTACTTGCCGCGGCTGTAGTACTGGCGCTTGAGCTCCTGCACCGCGCCGTCCAGCAGCGCCTGATCGAAGATCAGCGATTCGGCGAAGCCGTTGTCCTTCAGCGCCTTTTTCAGCTGGTCCTTGCTGAATTCCTTGGCGCCGTTGATGTTGAGCTGGCTGACCACCGGGCGCTCGGCCACGGCGACGATCACCACGCTGTCGCGCGATTCGATGCGCACATCGTTGAAGAAGCCGGTGGCGAACAAGGCCTTGATCGCCTCGTTGGCCTTCTGGTCGTTGAAGGTGTCGCCCACCTTGACCGGCAGGTAATTGAACACGGTGCCCGGCTCGGTGCGCTGCAGGCCCTCGACGCGGATATCCTTGATGACGAACGGATCAACAGCCCAGGCCATGGAGGCCGAAGTCAAGCCCAATACGGCTGCTGCAAGCAATTTCAATTTCATAGATCGGTTTTAACCCCCAAATAGGCGGCTGAAATCATTCAGCAAGGCAAACGCCATCAAAGACGCCAGCAAGATGAAGCCAATTTTTTGTCCGAACAATTGCGCCCGCTCACTGACGGGGCGGCCTCTGATCAACTCCGCGACATAATACATTAAGTGCCCGCCATCCAGAACTGGAATCGGCAGCAGATTCAGCACGCCGATGCTGATGCTGATCAGCGCAAGGAACTCCAGATAAGGCGTCAGACCCTCGCGCGCGGTCTGACCGGCGACATTGGCGATGGTCAGCGGGCCGGAAAGATTATCCAGCGAAGCCTGGCCCATCAGCATGCGGCCCATGAACTTGACGCTCATCCAGCCGGTGTCCCAGGTCTTGGCCAAGGCGGCCAGACCGGCCTGCGCGGTCGAATAATGCTCGGTGTACAACAGCTGGCGCCCCCAGCCGGCGTCCGGCTGCGGCGCGGCGCCGATGCGCCCCACCACTTCGCCGTCCTGCTGATGCGCCTGCGGCCGCACCTTGATGCTCATGACTTCCGCGCCGCGCTGGATTTTCACGTCCAGGTCCCGGCCCGGGCTGTTGCGCACCTCGGCCACCCAGCCTTCCCAACTCGCCAGCGGCTTGCCGTTGAGCGCCAGCAGCTTGTCGCCCGGCTTCAGGCCGGCGCTTTGCGCGGCGCCGCCCTCTTCCAGCGCGCCTATCTCCGGCAGGAAGCGTCCCGGCGTCAGGCCGGTGCTGCCCTGTTGCATCGCGGTCACCGCCTTGTCGCCGAAGCGGGCCGGGTCGATGCGGCGCTCAGCGCGGACGCCGGCCGCGGTCTCCACCTGCACCACGGTGGCGTCCGGCGACATCGCCGCCTCCACCAGGGCGAGACGGATCTGCTGCCAGTTGGCCACCGGGCGGCCGGCCACGCTCAGTATCCGGTCGCCGGGGGCGAAGCCGGCCGCGGCGGCCGGGGTCTGCGCCACCACGGTGCCGACCAGGGGCTTGATCTGGGTCACGCCCTGCGCCATCACCACCCAGTACAGCAGCACCGCCAGCAGAAGATTGGCCAGCGGGCCGGCGGCAACGATGGCGATGCGCTTCAGCACATGCTGATTGTTGAAGGCTTGCGGACGCTGTTCTTCCGGCACCGGGCCCTCGCGTTCGTCCAGCATGCGCACGTAGCCGCCCAGCGGAATCGGGCAGATCACCCACTCGGTGCCCTTGCGCCAATACGTCCACAGCGGCTTGCCGAAGCCGATGGAGAAGCGCAGCACCTTGACCCCGCACAAGCGGGCCACCCAATAGTGTCCCAGTTCGTGAAAGGTCACCAGCACGCCGATGGCGACCAGGAAGGCGAGCAGGGTCAGCATGCGGCCACCTGTTGCAGCGCGAAGGCGCGCGCTTCCCCATCCTTGGCCAGCAAGGCCTCGACCGAGTCGCTACCCGCCAGGCTGACGCCGTCCAGCGCCGCGGACACCACCGCGGGAATGTCGATGAAACGCAGGCGACCGTTCAGGAAGGCGTCCACCGCCACCTCGTTGGCGGCGTTCAGCACCGCCGGCGCGTCGCCGCCCAGGCGCAGCACGTCGAAAGCCAGCTTCAGACAGGGGAAGCGCTCCAGATCGGGCGCTTCGAAGGTCAGATTGGACAAGGAGAAGAAGTCCAGCGAGCCCACGCCGGCCTCGATGCGCTCCGGCCAGGCCAGCGCGCAGGCGATGGGCGTGCGCATGTCCGGCGAACCCAGCTGGGCCATCACCGAGCCGTCGCGATACTGCACCATGGAATGGATCACGCTTTGCGGGTGCACCACCACTTCGATGCGCTCCGGCGGCGCGGAAAACAGCCAGTGCGCCTCGATCACTTCCAGACCCTTGTTCATCAGCGAGGCGGAATCGACGGAAATCTTGCGCCCCATCACCCAGTTGGGATGGCGGCAGGCGTCGTCCGGGGTGACGCGCAGCAAGTCCTCGGCCGAGGACTGGCGGAAGGGGCCGCCGGAAGCGGTGAGGATGATCTTGCGGATGCCGGCGGCGTCCAGATTGCCGGCGTAGTCGTGCGGCAGCGATTGGAAGATGGCGCTGTGCTCGCTGTCCACCGGCAGCAGGGTCGCGCCGTGACGGCGCGCCGTGTCCATGAACAGACGGCCGGCCACCACCAGGGATTCCTTGTTGGCCAGCAGGATGCGCTTGCCGGCGCGCGCCGCCGCCATCGCGGACGGCAGGCCGGCGGCGCCGACGATGGCGGCCATCACCACCTCGGCCTCAGGCAGCGCAGCCACCTGAACCAGCGCGGCCGGGCCGTGCAGCACCTCGGCGTCCACACCGGCCTCGGCCAAGCGTCCGCGCAAGGCGTCGGCGGACGCGGCGTCGCCGGTCACCACATAGGCCGGACGGAATTGCAGCGCCTGTTGGAACAGGCGATCCACCTGGCGGTTGCCGCTCAGCGCCACCACCCGGTAACGCTCAGGGTGGCGCGCCACCACGTCCAGCGTATTGACGCCCACGCTGCCGGTGGCGCCGAGAACGACAATCCCTTGCGGTTTCGTCATTGAATAGAGTTCCTGCGGTTACATGCCGCCCAGAGCGCGCAGCGCGTTGCTGACGGCGAGGACGGCGATAAGACTGTCGATACGGTCATACACGCCGCCGTGACCGGGCAGCAGCCGGCTGCTGTCCTTGATGCCCGACGCGCGCTTGAACCAGGATTCCAGCAGGTCGCCCATCACGCTGACCGCGCTCAGCGGCAGCGCCAGCAGCAGCAAGGCCCAGATCGGCAGGCCGATGTCTATCCAGCCCAGATGATCCACCAGCGCCACGTACAGGGCCACGCAGATCACGCCGCCGTACACCCCTTCCCAACTCTTGCCCGGGCTGATGGACGGCGCCAGCTTGCGCCGGCCGAAGGCCTTGCCGGAGAAATAGGCGGCAATGTCCGCCACCCACACCAGGCCCATCACCGCCAGCAAGGCGAAGGCGTCCGCCGCGCCGGGCTGCGGCCGCCATTCCAGGAAGGCGAACCAGGCCGGCAGCATCAACAGCCAGCCCAGCAGCCAGGCCGCCAGCCCCTGGCGGATGCGCCAGCGCTTGGCCAGCCAGCACGGCACCAGCAACAGCCAGAAGGCCAAGGTCAGCGCGTGCTCCGCCGGGCCCAGCCGGTAATGGCTGAACCAGGCGGCCGCGGCCAAGGCGCTGCTCGCGGCCAGATACAGCCATTTGCCGGCGCCGGCCATGCCGGCCATGCGGCTGAACTCCCACAAGGCCAGCAGAATGATCAGCCAGGAAAAGCAGGCCCAGGCCTCGGCCGGAAACAGGAACAAGGCCGCCAGCATCAGCGGCAACAGCACCAAGGCCGTCAGAACGCGTGTCAGCAGCATGGCTCAGCGCCCGTCCCGGCGCAGATGCTCGGGCAGTTGTTCGCTGGTGCGCCCAAAGCGGCGCTCGCGGCACTGGTAGGAGCCGATGGCGGTTTCCAGCGCGGCGCGGTCGAAGTCCGGCCACAGCGTTTCGGTGAAATACAGCTCGGAATAAGCCAACTGCCACAGCAGGAAGTTGCTGATGCGCTGCTCGCCGCCGGTGCGAATGAACAAATCCGGCTCCGGCGCCCACGGCATCGACAGGCGCTGGCTCAGCGCCTCTTCGTCGATATGGGTGACGCCCTCGGCGATCAGGCCGTTGACCGCGCTGAGGATGTCCCAGCGGCCGCCGTAGTCGGCGGCGATGTTCAAGGCCAGGCCGTCGTTGCCGGCGGTCTTTTCCTCGGCGCGCAGAATGCGCTCCTGCAAATCCGCGCTGAAACGCTCGCGCGAACCCAATACCCGCAGGCGGATATTATTGCTGTGCAGCTTGCTCACCTCGTGCTCCAGCGCGCGGATGAACAGGTCCATCAGGAAGGACACCTCCTCCTGCGGACGCCGCCAGTTCTCGGTGGAGAAGGCGAACAGGGTCAGGCATTCGACCCCCAGCTCCTTGCAGGCTCCAACGATCTCGCGCACGGTGTCCAGGCCGCGCTTGTGGCCGGCCACCCGTGGCAGAAAACGCTTTTTGGCCCAGCGGCCGTTGCCATCCATGATGATGGCGATATGCCGCGGCACGGAACGCACCTCCGGCACATCCTTGGTAGAGCTTGCAAACAAGGTACGGCGCTCCTTAGACGGCCATCAGGTCGGCTTCCTTGGCGGCCAGGGCCTTGTCGATTTCGACGGTGTACTTGTCGGTCAGCTTCTGGATTTCATCCTGGCCGCGACGCTCGTCGTCCTCGGTAATGGCCTTGTCTTTAAGCAGGTTCTTGAATTCGTTGTTGGCGTCGCGGCGGATATTGCGCACGGCCACGCGCGCGCCCTCGGCCTCGCCGCGCACGACCTTGATCAGGTCCTTGCGGCGCTCTTCGGTCAGCATCGGCATCGGCACGCGGATGATCTCGCCCATGGAGGCCGGGTTCAGGCCCAGGTCGGAGTCGCGGATCGCTTTTTCGATCTTGGCCAGCATCGGCTTTTCCCAGGGTTGCACGCCAATGGTGCGCGCGTCCACCAGGGTCACGTTGGCCACCTGGCTGATGGGCACGTCGCTGCCATAGTAGTCCACCATGACATGATCAAGAATGCCGGTATGGGCGCGACCGGTGCGCACTTTGCTCAGGTCGGTCTTAAACGCTTCCAGCGACTTCTGCATTTTCTGCTCGGCCGATTTCTTGATGTCGTTAATCATGTCCACTCCAAATCGAAACTTAAAAAGACAAGGCGAAAACGGCCATTGCCGCTTTCGCCTTCAGCAATTTTCAAACTCAGCAGTGTACCAGCGTGCCTTCGTCTTCGCCAAGCACGACCCGGGTCAGCGCGCCGCTCTTGAAGATGCTGAACACCTTGATGTTCAGGTTCTGGTCGCGGCACAGCGCGAAGGCGGTGGCGTCCATCACTTTCAGGTTGCGCGAGATCGCCTCGTCGAAGGTCAGGGTCTGGTAACGTATCGCGTCCGGGTTCTTTTTCGGATCGTCGGTGTACACGCCGTCCACCTTGGTGGCTTTCAGCATGATGTCCACGTTCATTTCCATGCCGCGCAGCGCCGCGGCGGTGTCCGTGGTGAAGAAGGGGTTGCCGGTGCCGGCGGCGAAGATCACCACCTTGCCCTCTTCCAGGTATTGCATCGCCTTGCCGCGCACATAGGGCTCGGCGATCTGCTGCATGGTCAGCGCCGACTGCACCCGCGCGATCAACCCAGCCTTGGTCATCGCGTCCTTCAGCGCCAGCGCGTTCATCACCGTGGCCATCATGCCCATGTAGTCCGCGGTGGCGCGATCCATGCCCGCGGCCGCCGGGGCGACGCCGCGGAAGATGTTGCCGCCGCCGATCACCACGCCCACTTCCACGCCAAGCTCCACAACTTCCTTGATCTGACCGACGATCTGCTCGATCGTGGCACGGTTGATGCCATAGCTGTCATCGCCCATCAGGGCCTCGCCGGAAAGTTTCAGCAGGATGCGTTTATAGGCAGGAACTTGGCTCATGGTAACCTCGGTTTGGCTGGATATTCGGTTTTCAGTTTGCAAAACGGCACCCTGCAGGCAGGGTGCCGTCAATACGTCTCGCGACTGGGCGCTTACAGCTTGGCGGCTGCAGCCACTTCAGCGGCGTAGTCTACTACTTTCTTCTCAATGCCTTCGCCCACTACGAACATGGCGAACGCCTTGACCGAGGCTTTCTTCTCGGCCAACAGTTTTTCCACGGTCTGGTCCGGGTTCTTGACGAAGGGTTGGCCCATCAGGGTCACTTCGGCCAGGAACTTGTTGACGCGGCCTTCAACCATCTTGGCGACGATGTCGGCCGGCTTGCCGGATTCGGCGGCCTGAGCGGTGTAGATCTTGCGCTCTTGTTCCAGGATGTCGGCGGAAACCTGATCCTTGGACACGCAGATCGGCTTGGAAGCAGCGATGTGCATGGCCACGTCCTTGCCCACTTGCTCTTCGCCGACGAAGTCGACGATCACGCCGATCTTGGCGCCGTGCAGGTAGGTGGCGATCGCGCCTTCGGTCTGGTAGCGAACGAAACGACGGATGGTCATGTTCTCGCCCAGCTTGGCGATGGCGGCCTTGCGGATGTCTTCAACGGACTGGCCGTCGATTTCCACGGCGGACAGGGCTTCCACGTCGGCCGGGTTGGCTACGACCACAGCCTTGGCGGCGGCGGCGGCCAGGGCCAGGAAGGTCGGGTCCTTGGCAACGAAGTCGGTTTCGCAATTGACTTCCACCAGGGCGCCAACGCCGCCTTCAACGAAGGAACCGATGATGCCTTCGGCAGCCACGCGGCCGGCCATCTTGGAAGCCTTGTTGCCGGACTTGATGCGCAGAATTTCTTCAGCCTTGGCGGCGTCGCCTTCGGCTTCCACCAGGGCTTTTTTGCATTCCATCATGCCGAGGCCGGTGGCCGCGCGCAGATCCGAAACCATTTTTGCGGTAATATCCGCCATACTTCGTACTCCTGAATGATTTTGATTACGTGGGTCTAAAAAAAGGGGCTTACGCCCCTTTTCGTCTGCTTACTCGGCTTGAGCCGATTCAGCAGCCACGATCTCGTGCAGAGACTGGGCGCGGCCTTCCAGCACCGCGTCGGCCATGCCGCGAGCGTACAGGCGGATGGCGCGGCTGGAGTCGTCGTTGCCCGGGATCACGTAATCGATGCCGTCCGGGGTGTTGTTGGTGTCAACAACGCCGATAACCGGGATGCCCAGTTTCTTGGCTTCGACGATGGTGCCCTTCTGGTAACCAGTGTCGATAACGAAGATGGCGTCCGGCAGGCCCTTCATATCCTTGATGCCGCCCAGCGAACGCTCCAGCTTGTCGACTTCGCGTTGCAGGTCCAGCAGTTCTTTCTTGTTGTAACCGGTGTCGCCAGCGGATTCCAGGATGGCGCGCTTCTCTTCAAGACGCTTGATCGACTGCTTCACGGTCTTGTAGTTGGTCAGCATGCCGCCCAGCCAGCGGTGGTCAACAAACGGCATGCCGCAACGGGCAGCCTCTTCACGTACGATCTCACGAGCCTGACGCTTGGTGCCCACGAACATGATGGAACC
The DNA here is from genome assembly GCF_016937655.1 of Chromobacterium alkanivorans. Classification (GTDB taxonomy): domain Bacteria; phylum Pseudomonadota; class Gammaproteobacteria; order Burkholderiales; family Chromobacteriaceae; genus Chromobacterium; species Chromobacterium alkanivorans. Next base: position 31,433 of record NZ_JAFHKL010000016.1, read on the forward strand.
TTTGTTGGCGGCCAGACGACGCACATATTCCTGGGCTTCCACGAACAGCGGCAGAGTCTTTTCCAGGTTGATGATGTGAATCTTGTTGCGGCTGCCGAAGATGTACTTGGCCATCTTCGGGTTCCAGAAGCGGGTTTGGTGGCCGAAGTGAACGCCGGCCTCAAGCATTTGACGCATGGTAACGTTGGTGGACATGCAAAAACTCCTTAAAGGGTTAAGCCTCCATCCGCGCAGACAACCTCGAAACGAGGCACCCTTTGGCGCGGATGTGCGTAATAGATGATTTTCCCCCGCCAGGATGGCAAGGGACGCGGGATTCTAACACCGGACGGCGGAGCGCTCAAGCCTCGTCGCGCGCCTCGCGGGCTTTTTCACGCTGGCGGCGCAGCTTGCGCCGCGTCATCCGCGCCACAAAAAAGGTGGGCAACACGCCCAGGAAGAACAGCGTGGACAGCGAGGCCAGCACGCTGTGCTGCGTCACGGCCAGCATCAGCACCACGTAGAGCCAGCCCAGCAACACGATCATCAGCATATTTAAACAATCGTTTGAATTTTCCGGCAAAGCCGACAACAATGACAGCGCCGGGCTCGAAACCCATTCCGCCCGCCGCCATCGACAGACCCACATTGTAAAGCGAGCCCAGCCCCATGCAAACCGCCATCACCCGCCTGCTCGGCATTCAGCGCCCGCTGATCTGCCCCGGCATGAGCTATATCGCCACCCCGGAACTGGTGGCCGCCGTCGGCAACGCCGGCGGCCTGGGCATTCTCGCCACCGGCCCGCTGACGCCGGAGCAGACGCGGCAGGCCATCCGCCGCGTGCGCGAATTGAGCGACCGCCCCTTCGGCGTCGGCTGCACGCTGATGATGCCGGGCGCCAAGGAAAACGCCGCGGTCGCGCTGGAGGAGCGCGTGCCGGTGATCAACTTCTCGCTGGGCAAGGGCGACTGGCTGATCGAGCGCGCCCACGCCTACGGCGGCAAAGTGGTCGCCACCGTGGTGACCGAGAAACACGCGCGCTCGGCGCAGGCGTCCGGCGCCGACGCCCTGCTGGTCACCGGCCACGAGGCCGCCGCCCACGGCGGCGCCGTCACCTCGCTGACGCTGATCCCGGCCATCCGCCAGGCCAGCGCCCTGCCCATCATCTCCGCCGGCGGCTTCGCCGACGGTCAGGGCCTGATCGCCGCGCTGGCGCTGGGCGCCGACGCGGTGGCCATGGGCACGCGGCTGGCGATGACCCGGGAAAGCCCGGTGCACCAGCGCACCAAGGAAATGATCCGCCAGCGCGGCGTGGCCGACACCCTGTACTCCAAGAATTTCGACGGCCTGTGGTGCCGAGTGATGGACAGCCCCGCCGCACGCCAGGCCACGCGCAAGCCGCTGGGCCCGCTTGCCGCCGCCTGGCGCGCCAGCGCCGCCGCGCGCAAGCTGGGCATGCCCATCGCCAAAGTGGTGCTGGGCGGCCTGCTGAGCCAGCCGCAGGCGCTGCGCCAGCTGGCGCAGTTCGGCGCCGCCACCGAATCCATCCGCCTGGCGATAGAGGACGGCGACCACGACAAGGGCGTGCAGCTGATCGGCCAGGCCCAGGGCCTGATCGACGACGTGCCCGGCGTGGCCGAACTGTTCGAGCGCATCCTGGCCGAGGCGGACGCCTGTCGGCAAAGACTCGCCGCGCTAGACCACTGACCAATAAAAAACCGCCGCCCCATCAAGGGTACGGCGGTTTTTGCCAAACCGGCGTCGATCAGGACGCGGCGTTGGCCTTGGCCATCTTGCGACGATCCGATTCGTTCAGGTAACGCTTGCGGATGCGGATGGACTTCGGCGTGATTTCCACCAGCTCGTCGTCGTCGATGAATTCAACGGCGGACTCCAGCGTCAGCTTGATCGGCGTGGTCAGACGCACGGCTTCGTCGGTGCCGGAGGCGCGCACGTTGGTCAGCTGCTTGCCCTTGACCGGGTTCACCACCAGATCGTTGTCGCGGCTGTGGATGCCGATGATCATGCCTTCGTACAGCTTCTCGCCCGGGGCCGTGAACATGCGGCCGCGGTCTTCCAGCTTCCACAACGCGTAAGCCACCGCCTCGCCGTTCTCTTGCGAGATCAGCACGCCGTTGTGACGGCCCGGCATGTCCGGCTTGACCGGAGCGTAGTCGTCGAACACATGGCTCATCAGGCCGGTGCCGCGGGTCATGGTCATGAAGTCGGACTGGAAGCCGATCAGGCCACGCGCCGGAATATGGTATTCCAGGCGAGTGCGGCCGTTGCCGTCGGATTCCATATTGGTCAGCTCGCCGCGGCGACGACCGATTTCTTCCATCACGCCACCCTGGTGATCGTCTTCCAGGTCGATGGTCAGGTTTTCGTACGGCTCGCACTTCTGGCCGTCGATTTCCTTGAACACCACGCGCGGCTTGGCCACGGCCATTTCAAAGCCTTCGCGACGCATGTTTTCCAGCAGAATGGTCAGGTGCAGTTCGCCGCGACCGGACACGCGGAACACGTCGGAGTCGCCGGTGTCTTCCACGCGCAGCGCCACATTGGTCAACAGCTCCTTGGTCAGGCGGTCGCGGATCTGACGCGAGGTCACGAACTTGCCTTCTGTGCCGGCCAGCGGCGAGGAGTTCACCATGAAGTCCATGGTCAGCGTCGGCTCGTCCACGGACAGCATGGGCAGGCCTACCGGCTGCTCTTTGTCGCAGATGGTCACGCCGATGCCGATGTCTTCGATGCCGGAGATGATGATGATGTCGCCCGCTTCGGCTTCTTCAACCGGCACGCGGTCCAGGCCTTGATAGCCCAGCACCTGATTGATGCGGCCGGAAGCCACTTGATCGTCGTGGTTCATCACCACCACTTGCTGACCCGGCTTGATGCGGCCGTTCAGCACGCGGCCCACGCCCAGGCGGCCGGTGTAAGTGGAGTAGTCCAGCGCGGAAATCTGCAGCTGCAACGGCGCGTCGACACTGCCCGGAGGGGTCGGCACATGCTCGAGCACGGTGTTGAACAGCGGACGCATATTGTCGGACTCTTCTTCCAGCTCCAGCTTGGCGAAACCGTTCAGGCCGGAAGCGTAGATGATCGGGAAGTCCAGCTGTTCATCGGTCGCGCCCAGCTTGTCGAACAGGTCGAAAGTCTGATCCACCACCCAATCCGGACGCGCGCCCGGACGGTCCACCTTATTGATCACCACGATAGGGCGCAGACCCAGCGCCAGCGCTTTCTTGGTAACGAAACGGGTTTGCGGCATCGGGCCTTCTACGGCGTCAACCAGCAGCAGCACGCCGTCCACCATGCCCAACACGCGCTCAACTTCGCCGCCGAAGTCGGCGTGTCCCGGAGTGTCGACGATATTGATGTGCACGCCTTCGTATTCGATGGCGGTGTTCTTGGCCAGAATGGTGATGCCGCGTTCTTTTTCAAGATCGTTGCTGTCCATTACACGCTCGTCCACTTGCTGGTTCTCGCGGAAGGTACCGGATTGACGCAGCAGTTGGTCTACAAGCGTGGTCTTGCCATGGTCGACGTGGGCGATGATGGCGATATTGCGAATTTGTCGGGTCATTTTTGGAGGAGGATGGATACAGAAAAATCGCTGGATAATAGCACAAAAAACAGTCCCTACCAAAAATTCCGGCGGGCGACAAGCGTCTGGCTTTTGCGTACACTGCGCGGCAAACCGACTTTCGACGAGGAAACGCGCTATGTACGACTGGAACGCCTTATGGCATGAGCACGAGGCTTACCGCACCGGCTACGCCGTCCAGCACAATGACGCCAACCAGTTGGCCGAGGCGCTGTCCGCCAAGCTGATCAAGCCGGCGGCGGGCATCGACGACGTGGCCGTCTACGACAACGGCGAGCGCTATCTGCTGGCCGCCCACCAGGACGGCCTGCAATTGCTGGAAATCGCCAAGCGCAGCCTGTTCGACATCACGCTGCGCTTCGTCACCGAGGACGAAGAGCAGGACATCGCACCGCCCTACATCGAAATCCACGTCGACAACCTGGCCACCGAAGAACAGGCGGTCTGGCGCGCCGCGGTCAGCCGCGACGAGGAAGGCCGGATCTGGGTGGGCAAGCGCGCGCTGGACGAAGGCGTGGTGCCGGCCATGCCTTTCGACGAACTGTCCTTCACCGACGACGCCCGCTTCCGCGAAGAACTGACCCGCGTCTGGCACGAGGACCTGCCGCAACGGAAGCCGGCGCTGGAAGCCTGGTTCCAGCACGGCGCGCTGAGCGCCCCGGACGACGAGCCGGCCCACTACGGCGACGCCGCGCGGGTGCAGCAGATCTGCGACCGCTACGCCGAAATCGTGCGCCGCGAACAGGCGCTGCTGTCGCGCCAGTTCAGCGACCCGGAACTGCACCTGATCGCCCAGGTGCTGAAAGGCGTGCACTTCGACGACGCCGCCGCCTGCCGCGGCGTGTGGCTGGCGGTGGAGACCCGCATCATCGAAGAAGAGCTGGACCAGCAATGGAAGGTGGATGGGGAAAAACTCCTGACCAAGATGAAGGCGCTCAGCTACGCCCAGGAAGTGGCCTTGATAGAAGCGCTGTCGCCGTTGCCGTCCAACTGAACACCTGAAACCGGATCGCGGGTAAAATGCCCCCGATCCGAGCAATCACTCCAATATATCCAAGCGACCGGCCCCGCCAAGATGCGCCGCGCCGGCCCACATCAAGAAAGACTGAAAAACATGGCCCAAACCAGCGCCCTGAGACAGCTTCCGCAAAGCAATCTGTTCCGCCCCGGCGACGTCTTCGTCCTGTTCGGCGAACTGTTCGGCCGCGGCTACGCCAACGGCCTGATCAACGAAGCGCGCAAGGCCGGCATGGACATCATCGGCATGACCGTGGGCCGCCGCGACGAAAACAACCAGCTGCGCCCGCTCAACGAGGAAGAACTGGCCGCGGCCGAGGCCAATCTCGGCGGCCGCGTGATCAATGTGCCGCTGATGGCCGGCTTCGACCAGGACGGCGCGCCGACGCCGACCGAACTGCTGGCCGCGCTGACCCTGAAAAGCTGGCAGGACGACAAGCTGGACTGGGAGCACATCGAACAATGCCGCCAGATCGGCGTGCAGCGCTTCAAGGACGGCGTCGCCCAGGCGATGGCCCAACTGGACGACATGATAGCCGACGGCCGCAACGTATTCTTCGCCCACACCATGGCCGGCGGCATCCCCAAGGCCAAGGTGTTCCTGGCCATCGCCAACCGCGTCTACAAAGGCCGCGGCGAGCGCTTCCTGTCCACCCAGGCGCTGCTGGACAGCGATCTGGGCAAACTGATCCTGCAGAACTTCGACGAAGTCACCGCCAACACCTTCCAGCACCTGATAGACGGCAGCGCCGCGCTGCGCGGCCGGCTGGAAGCCGCCGGCGGCCAGGTGCGCTACACCGCCTACGGCTACCACGGCACCGAGATCCTGATCGACGGCGACTACCAGTGGCAGACCTACACCAACTACACCCAGGGCTACGCCAAGATGCGCCTGGAAAACGTCGCCCGCGCCGCCTGGGAACAAGGCGTCAAGGCTACGGTGTTCAACTGCCCGGAAATCCGCACCAACTCCTCGGACATCTTCGTCGGCGTGGAACTGCCGCTGCTGGCGCTGCTGCGCGCGCTGAAACGCGAGGACGGCGGCGCCTGGGCCGACGCGCAATGGCAGGCCTGCGCCGCGCTGCTGCAGGACGGCCATACGCTGGAAGAAGTGCTGGAGAAGATAGACGCGCTCAATAGCGGCGAGGTGATGCGCGGCTTCCGCAATTTCGAAGCCTGGCCGATGCCGAACAGCCCGGAACTGGCCGAGGTGATGATAGGCACTTCCGACGCCATCGTGGACCTGCACCAGGACAAGAAGGCGCTGATCACCGACCACCTGAGCAGCCTGGTGATCGACGCCACCGGCCCGCTGATGTTCCACGAAGCCGCCGCGCCGGCCGGCCCGGTGCTGTGGCTGAACCACGACATCATCGCGCGCCAGCTGAACCGGATGCACGCTTAAGAACCTGTTAACGATCTGCTGCGCGTTGTGGAGCATTACACGGTGAGTACACCCTCAAAATGCTCATGTACCAACCGTACATTCCGCTTTCTCAGCCGTTTTCGCCTTGTCTCGCTCTTGCTCGCGAGATCGTAAACACGTTCTAAGAAGCGACCAGCCCCCTTCCCCAACGCAAAAGCGCGCCCATTCGGGCGCGCTTTTTTTCGTCCCAAACCCGCTCAGCCCGCCAACACCGGAAACAGCGTCAACACCACCTTGCCCAGATTGCGGTTGGCCTCGACATAGGCGTGCGCGTCGGCCACCTGGGCCACGGGGTAGCTCGAATCCAGCGTCAGGCGCAGCCTGCCCTGCTCCAGCGCCGGCAAAATCCGGGCTTCCACCGCCCGCGCCAGGCGCGCCTTCACCTCCAGCGGCTGCGGCCGCAGCGTGGAGCCGATCAGCGAGATGCGCTTCATCAGCAACGCGCCCAGGTTCAGCTCCGCCTTGGCGCCGCCCAGCAGGCCGATATTGACCAGCCTCCCGTCCGGCTTCAAGGCCGACAGATTGTCGTTCAGATAGCTGGCGCCCACCGGGTCCAGCACCACGTCGGCGCCGCCCCAATCCTTGACCAAGGCGCCGAAGGCCGGCGTTTGCCGGTAGTTGAACGCCTGCGCCGCGCCCAGTTGGCGGCAAAACGCCGCCTTCTCCTCGCTGCCCGCGCTGGCGAAGGCCTGCGCGCCCAACAGGCCGGCCAGCTGGATCGCCGCCGCGCCCACGCCGCTGGCGCCGGCGTGCACCAGCACGGTCTCGCCGGCCTGCAAGCCGGCTTTCTCCACCAGATTGAACCAGGCCGTCATCCAGGCCTCGGGCAGGCTGGCCGCCTCCACCCAGGACAGCCAGTCCGGCTTGGCGATGGCCAGCGCCTCGTCCAGCAGCGCGTATTCGGCGTAGCCGCCGCCGCCGATCAGGCCGAACACCGCGTCCCCGGGCCGGAAGCACGAGTCCGCGTCCGCCTCCTCCACCACCCCGGCCACTTCCAGGCCCAGAATCGGGCTGGCGCCCGGCGGCGGCGGGTAATGCCCGGCCCGCTGCGCCAGGTCGGCGCGGTTGATCCCCGCGGCCATCACCCGCAGCAACAACTGCCCGGCGCCGCGAAGCGGCGGCGCGATCTCGTCCAACTGCAGGGTGTCGACTCCGCCCGGAGCCGACTGCACGACTGCCAACATACCCCCTCCTTTTACGCTCAAGCGCCTGATTAACAATGCGAAAACCCTTTGCCAAGCCGAACGCGGGCGAGTATCATTTTCGCCCTTGCCTCGATCCGCGCGCCGGACCCGACGCAATCACCGTCTCGCAACACTGGGTTCCCTCACCCCATCCAAATAAAAAGGCCGACATCATGTTTAGCTTTACCCGCCGGCAGCGGCTGTCCGCGCTGCTGTGGCTGTCCCTGTTCCACATCGCCATCATCGCGTCCAGCAACTACCTGGTGCAACTGCCGATCACCGTGTTCGGCTTCCACACCACCTGGGGGGCGTTCACCTTCCCCTTCATCTTCCTGGCCACCGACCTGACCGTGCGCGTGTTCGGCGCGCCGCTGGCCCGCCGCATCATTTTCGCGGCGATGTTGCCGGCGCTGGCGATCTCCTATCTGATTTCCACGCTGTACTATCAGGGCGCCTGGCAAGGCGTCGCCGCGCTGACCAGCTTCAACCTGTTCGTCGCCCGCATCGCCGTCGCCAGCTTCGCCGCCTACGCGCTGGGCCAGATTCTGGACGTGCAGGTGTTCAACCGCCTGCGTCAGTTGAAAACCTGGTGGATCGCCCCGGCCTCGGCGATGTTGTTCGGCAATATCAGCGACACCCTGGCCTTCTTCTTCATCGCCTTCTACCAAAGCAGCGATCCCTTCATGGCCGCCAACTGGGTGGAAATCGCGCTGGTGGACTACAGCTTCAAGCTGCTGATCTGCCTGCTGTTCTTCCTGCCGATGTACGGCGTGATCCTGAACCGCATCCTGAAGCAACTGAGCTTGCGCGGCGTCGAACCCCAATTGCGCGCGGCCTGAGAAACTCTCGGCAGGCGGGGGCCCGCGCGGCCTTGCCCCCCGCGCCTGCACAAGCAAAACGCGGCCGGATTGATTACAATCGGCCATCATGAGTGAAAACTGCTTCCACTGCGGCCTGCCGGTGCCGCCCGACGTCCAGTTCCCGGTCAAATACCGCGAAGTCGATCAGCCCACCTGCTGCGCCGGCTGCCAGGCGGTGGCGGTCACCATCATCCAGTCCGGCCTGTCCGATTATTACCAGCACCGCACCGAGGGCGCGCGCCAGGCCGAACCGGTGCCGCTCGAGCTACTGGAGCAGATCAAACTCTACGATTCCGACGAGCTGCAGCGCAGCTTCGTGCGCTTTGAGGCGGAAAACCTGCGCGAAGCCTCGCTGATGCTGGAAGGCATCACCTGCGCCGCCTGCGTCTGGCTCAACGAGCAGCACATCCGCCAGCTGCCCGGCATCGTCAGCGTCGACATCAATTACAGCAATCACCGCGCCCGCGTGCGCTGGGACAACAGCCGGGTCCAATTGTCCGCCATCCTGGAGGCGGTCAGCGCCATCGGCTACCGCGCCCACCCCTACGACGCCGAACGCCAGGAAGCGTTGAACCAGAAAGAGCGCAAGCAGGCGATCAACCGCCTGTGGGCGGCCGGCCTGTCCATGATGCAGGTGATGATGTACGCGGTGCCCATCTACCTGGCGCCGGACGGCGAGATTTCGCCGGACTTCCTGTGGCTGCTGCACTGGGCCAGCTTCATCCTGACCCTGCCGGTGGTGCTCTACTCCGCCGTACCCTTCTACCGCGCCACCTGGCGCGACCTCAAGACCCGGCGCGTGGGCATGGACACCCCGGTGACCATAGGCATCCTCACCGCCTTTCTGTCCAGCTTCTGGGCCTTGATCAACAAGGTGGAGCACGGCGTCTATTTCGACTCGGTGTCGATGTTCGTGTTCCTGCTGTTGGGCGGCCGTTATCTGGAAGGCATTGCCCGGCGCAAGGCCGGCGAGGCCACCGAGAGCCTGGTCAAGCTGATTCCCGCCTTCGCCCACCGGCTGGCCGGCTGGCCGGACAATCGCCAAAGCGAGGAAACCACGGTGGCGCAACTGCGCCCCGGCGACGTGATCCTGGTCAAGCCCGGCGAAACCATTCCCGCCGACGGCGTGGTGCTGGACGGCCACAGCGCCAGCAATGAGGCGCTGCTGACCGGCGAAAGCCGCCCGGTGAGCAAGGACGCCGGCTCGGCGGTGATCGCCGGCAGCGTCAACGCCGCCAGCCCGCTGGTGGTGCGGGTGGAGCAGACCGGCCAGGACACCCGGCTGGCCGGCATCGTGCGGCTGCTGGACCAGGCGCTGGCGGAAAAGCCGCGGCTGGCGGTGATCGCCGACCGCTTCGCCAGCTGGTTCGTCGCGCTGCTGCTGCTGGCCGCGGCCGGCACCTATATAGGCTGGCACTACATTGAACCGGACCGCGCGCTGTGGATCATGGTGGCGGTGCTGGTGATCTCCTGTCCCTGCGCGCTGTCGCTGGCCACCCCGGCGGCGCTGACCGCCGCCTCCGGCCACCTGGCGGCGCTGGGGGTGCTGACCACCCGCGGCCACGCGCTGGAGACCCTGCCCAAGATCAGCGACGTGGTCTTCGACAAGACCGGTACTCTGACCCATGGCGACATGCGGCTGCTGGACAGCTGGACCGCCCCCGGCCGCGACGCCGCGGCGGCGCTGGCGACGGCGGCGGCGCTGGAACAGGGCTCGGAGCATCCGGTGGCGCGCGCGCTGCTGGCCGCCGCCGGCAACGGCCCGCATCAGGCGGCGGAAGCGCTGCGCAACCATCCGGGCCAGGGCGTGACCGGCCGGCTGGATGGCCGCGACTGGCGCATAGGCTCGCCGGAATTCATCGCCGCCCAATTGGGCGACTGCCCGCTGCCCGCCGCCGACTGGCACGGCGACAAGACCCTGATCGCGCTGGCGGACGACAGCCAACTGGTGGCGCTGTTCGCCATCGGCGACGCGGTGCGCGCCGACGCCGCGCCGCTGCTGCGCCAACTGAAGCAACGCGGCCTGCGCGTGCACCTGCTCAGCGGCGACGGCGCCGGCGCGGTGAGCAGCCTGGCGCGCCAGCTGGACATCGACGCCCACATCGCCCGCGCCGCGCCGGAGGACAAGCTCGCCTACGTCGGCCGGCTGCAAGCCGCCGGCAAGCGCGTGCTGATGGTGGGCGACGGCATCAACGACGCGCCGGTGCTGGCCAAGGCCGACGTGTCCATCGCCATGGGCGGCGGCACCGACGTGGCGCGCGCCAGCGGCGACATGGTGCTGATAGGCGACCGGCTGGGGCTGATCGCCGACGCGTTCGAGCTGTCGCGCAAGACCTTGTCTGTGATACGTCAAAACCTGTGGTGGGCCGCCGCTTACAATATCGTGGCGCTGCCCTTGGCCGTCGCCGGCCACGTCACGCCGTGGATCGCCAGCCTGGGCATGGCGTCCAGCTCCCTCATCGTAGTCGGCAACGCCCTCCGACTGGTCAAACGGAAATCCTGATGGAAAGCCTGTATCTGCTCATTCCGCTCAGCCTGGTGCTGGCCTTCGTCATCGGCGGCATTTTCTGGTGGGCCACCCGCAACGGCCAGTTCGACGATATGGAAGGCCCGGCCCACCGCATCCTGATGGACGACGACAAGCCCAAGGACGGCGGCGACGACAATGCTCCGCGCGGCGACTAGATCCCCGCCCTTCCTCACAAACCCTCCCGGCGGCGCCCTCGCGCCGGGATTTTTTTTGCCGCCGCGCGGCGCGCCCAGCTGTCCCGCCACGACCGGAAATCTCACCCAAATCGAATAAAATCAAGGACAAAGCGCGGTTATCGCTTTCGTTCTCCGATTTTTGCTGTAAAATCGCGCACCTTGAGCAATATTAGCTAATCATCATCTAATAATCGTTGGATCCGCCTGGTTCGGCGCCTCGCGTCGGCTGGTCATCTTCCGCACCTTCATCTCAGGGTTGTTCGTGAATACCTTACAAGCTCTCGTCGGCATGTTGTTCCTGCTTGGCACCGCCTATGCGCTGTCCACCAATCGCAAAGCCATCAACTGGCGCATCGTGCTGATCGGTCTGATCATGCAAAGCACCTTGTTCCTGGTCATCAACTACGTGCCCGCCGCGCGCGCGGTGTTCGAAGCCTTCGGCTCCGGCTTCGCCAAAGTGCTGACCTTCTCCGGCGAAGGCGCCACCTTCGTGTTCGGCGACCTGGCCAAACCCAGCGGCAGCATGGGCTTCTTGTTCGCCTTCATGGTGCTGCCGGTCATCATCTTCTTCTCCGCCTTCAGCGCCCTGCTCTACCATCTGGGCATCCTGCAGCGCGTGGTGGCCGGCATGGCCTGGGTGATGAAGCGCAGCATGAAGCTGTCCGGCCCGGAAAGCCTGACCGTGGCCGGCAACATCTTCCTCGGCCAGACCGAGGCCCCGTTGCTGATCCGTCCCTATATCCAGCACATGAGCCGCTCCGAGCTCGCCTGCGTGATGATAGCCGGCATGTCCACGCTGGCCGGCGGCGTATTGGCCGCCTATGTCGCCTTCCTCGGCGGCAGCGATCCGGCGGAACAGGCCAAGTTCGCCACCTATCTGCTGATGGCCTCCTTCATGAACGCGCCGGCCGCCGCGGTGTTCGCCAAGATCATCTACCCGGAAACCAACCGCGACCACGCCTCCAGCGACAAGCTGGACTACAGCCAGGACGACGATCAGGGCAGCTTCATCAACGCCATCGTCAACGGCGCGATGTCCGGCATGAAGATGGCCGCCGCGGTGGCCACCATCATCCTGGCCATCGTCTCCATGATCGCGCTGGCCAACTTCGTGGTGAAGGACGGCATCGGCGCGGCGCTGGGCGTCAACGAGATGATCAAGGCCTCCACCAACGGCGTGTTCGACGGCCTGACGCTGCAATACCTGTTCGGCCAGGCCTTCCGCGTGTTCGCCTTCATGATGGGCGTCAGCTGGCACGAAACCCTGGAAGTGGGCAGCCTGCTGGGCCAGAAGATCGTGGTCAACGAGTTCATCTCCTATCTGGACCTGGCCAAGATGAAGGCCGCCGGCACTCTGTCGCCGCAAGCCATCCTGATTTCCACCTTCGCGCTGTCCAGCTTCTCCAATTTCAGCTCGGTGGGCATCTGCGTCGCCGGCATCGGCGCGCTGGCGCCGTCGCGACAGAAGGAACTGGCTCAGATCGGCATGCGCGCGCTGGCCGCCGCGGTGATGGCGGGCTTCATGACGGCGACCACCGCCGGCCTGTGGATGTCCATCTTCTAAGAGCTTGTTTACGATCTGCTGCGCTGCGGCGATACGACGTTGAAAACCCCTTCGAAATGCTCATGTACAGTGTGTACACTCCGCTTTCTCAGCTGTTTTCGCCTTGTCTCGCTCTGGCTCGCGAGATCGTAAACAGGCTCTAACAGCGATCGCCGCGCGCAAAACGCCTGATGCTGCGTTGCGCCGACTTGCTTGCAACCCCGCGCTCCGGCGCGGGGTTTTTCATTAACCCGCGGCGGCGTGCTAAGCTGCCGCCATTTTCACGCGCGGCACCGCCAATGGAACGCAAACACTGGGATATTTTCTGCGCCGTGGTCGACAACTACGGCGACATCGGCGTCGCCTGGCGGCTGGCGCGCCGGCTGGCCCACGACTTCGGCCTGGAAGTGCGGCTGTGGGTGGACGACCTGGCCAGCTTCGCCCGCATCGCGCCGGAGCTGGACCTGGCCTTGCCGGCCCAGCGCCTGGCCGACATCGACATCCGCCACTGGCCGGCGGACGGCCCTCCGGACGATACCGTGCCCGCCGACGTGGTGATCGAAGCCTTCGGCTGCCGGCTGCCGGAGCGCTTTGAACAGGCCATGGCCGCCAAGGCGGTCAAGCCGGCATGGATCAATCTGGAATACCTGTCGGCGGAAGACTGGACCCGCGGCTGTCACCGCCAGCCCTCGCCGCACCCGCGGCTGCCATTGACCAAGCACTTTTTCTTTCCCGGCTTCGGCGCCGACACCGGCGGCCTGATCTGCGAACAGGGCTTGCTCGACGTCCGCCGCCAATGGCAAGACGACGCGCTGGCGCGCCGCGCCTACTGGCAGCTGCTGGAGTTGCCGGAACCGGCGGCGGACGAATGGCGGGTCAGCCTGTTCGCCTATGAAAATCCGGCCGTCACCAGCCTGCTGGCCGCCTGGGCGCTGGGCGAGCGGCCGGTGACCTGCCTGCTGCCGGAAGGCAAGGCGCTGCCGGACGCGGCCCGCGTCTTCGGCTACCCGCTGCGCGCCGGCATGCTGGCGCGCCAGGGCCAGCTGACGGTCAAGGTGCTGCCGATGACCGACCAGGACAGCTACGATCTGCTGCTGTGGTCCTGCGACCTCAATCTGGTGCGCGGCGAAGACAGCTTCGTGCGCGCGCAATGGGCCGGCCGGCCGTTTCTGTGGCACATCTACCCGCAGGACGACGCCGCCCATCTGGCCAAGCTTGATGCCTTTTTGTCACAGTACGGCGCGGCGCTGCCCGCCGACGCGGCGCGGGCGCTGATGGCCGCCAGCCATGCCTGGAACCACGGCGCCGACATGGCCGCCGCGTGGACGGAACTGGCCGCCTGGCTGCCCGCCTGGCGCGAGCACGCCGCCGTCTGGCCGGAAAAATTGCTGGCGGGCGGCGATCTGGGCGACAGACTGCTGCACTTTGTCCGGGAAATCGGCTAGAATACGCCGTTTTTCGGAAAGCTTTTTTTCCGACTTCAATCAAGAGTTTGGGACTTTTAGTAATGAAAACCGCACAAGAACTCCGCGCCGGCAACGTATTCATGGTAGGCAGCGACCCGATGGTCGTGCAAAAGGCTGAATTCAGCAAATCCGGCCGCAACGCCTCCGTTGTGAAAATGAAGATGAAGAACCTGTTGACCGGCGCCGGCAGCGAAGCCGTATACCGCGCCGACGACAAGTTCGACGTCATCGTGCTGGACCGCAAGGACTGCACCTACTCCTACTTCGCCGATCCGATGTACGTGTTCATGGACACCGAATTCAATCAGTACGAAGTGGAAGCCGACAACCTGGGCGACACGCTGAACTTCATCGTCGACGGCATGGAAGAAGTGTGCCAAGTGACCTTCTACGACGGCAAGGCCATCTCCGTTGAACTGCCGACCACCGTGGTTCGCGAAGTGGAATACACCGAACCGGCCGTGCGCGGCGACACCTCGGGCAAAGTGCTGAAGCCGGCTCGCCTGGTGGGCACCACCTTCGAAGTTCAGGTTCCGGCCTTCGTCAACACCGGCGAAAAGATCGAAATCGACACCCGCACCAACGAATTCAAGAAGCGCGCCTAAGCGCCCTCTTGCTTCGCAGTGCCCAAAGCCGCCCGGCGCCGATGCGCCGGGCGGCTTTTGTTTTGAGCGATGCCGGCCCTCAGCGCCCTGTCGTGGCCAACGCTTCGCCCTGCCCCGCCGGCAAGGCCCGCCGCCGCATAAAATCCAGCCACAGCTCCGCCACCTGGCGCGGCTGTTCCATCATCGGCAGATGGCCTACCCGCTCCAACACCCGCTTTTCGCTGCCGGCGATGGCGGCGGCGAAGCAGTCCGCGTCCTCCACGTGCAGGATGCGGTCCTCGCGGCCCCAGACGATCAGCGTCGGCGCCTGGATGCCGGCCAGCAGCGGCCGCTGGTCCACGCTGTCGAACAAATCGTCGAAAATCTTGCGCTCCACCGCGGCGCGCTCCGCCTTGCGCGCCGCCGCCACCTCGATGGCGAAGCCGGGCACCCGCGGCGGCCGGTACATCGCCCAGTCCAGCATCGCCCGCACCCCGTCCGCGCTGCTCATGTCCAACATTGGGTTTTCCCCGCTGCGCTGCCACAGCTCGGCCATTTCACTGGCGCTGACGCCGGCGCCGGCGGCGTTGAGCAGGGTCAGGCTGGCCGCCGACTGCGGATAGCGCGCGGCGAAGTTGGCGGCGATGGCGCCGCCCATGGAGTTGCCGATCAGATGGACGCGCTCCGCGCCCCAGACCTCCAGAAAGGCATGCAGCCGGTCCGCCTGTGCCTCCACCCGGTAACTGATGTCCAGGCCGGACATGCTGTCGCCGTGACCGGGCAGATCCGGCGCGATCAGGCACAAGGTCTTGGGCAGGCAGCGCGCCAGCATCGCCCAATGGTCTTTCTCCGCGCCGAAGCCGTGCAACATCACCACCACCGCCGCGCCGGCCGGCGCCGGACGCTCCAGCCAGCTCAGCTCGCCCTGCTCCAGGCGCCGCCGCCGCGGCCTCAGCCCGGCCCAGCGCCGTTGCTGGCGCACGCCCCAGTCAAACAACCATTGCTTGCCGTTCCAGATCCAGCGTCGCCACATTGCGGCCTCCTTGGAGAGAAATCGATGATGAACCGCGCTCAGCCCCGCAGCGCCTGCGCCACCCGCTGCCGCAAAGCCGGCAGCAACTCAGCCTCGAACCAGGGGTGGCGGCGAAACCACAGCTGATTGCGCGGGCTGGGGTGGGGCAGCGGCAGCAGCGCCGGCCAGTGTTCGCGCCAACGCTCCACCGCCTCGGTCAGCCGCGGATAACGGCCCGGCAGATGGTAGCGCTGCGCGTACTGGCCCAGCAAAATCGTCAATTGCACATGCGGCAGGCCGTCCAGCAAGGGCTGACGCCAGGCGGCCGCGCATTGCGGCGGCGGCGGCAGGTCGCCGGACTTGCCGGTGCCGGGATAACAGAAAGCCATCGGCAGGATGGCGATGCGGGTCTCGTCGTAAAACACCGTCTTGTCCACGCCCAGCCAATCGCGCAGGCGCTCGCCGCTGGGGTCGTCGAACGGCAGGCCGGACGCGTGCACGCGCCGCCCCGGCGCCTGGCCGGCGATCAGGATGCGCGCGTCCGGATGCCATTGCAGCACCGGGCGCGGGCCATGCGGCAGGCTGTCCGCGCACAGCCGGCAGGCGCGCACTTGCCGCAGCAGGCCGGCGGCGTCCATGCGCGTCGCCGCTTACAGCACCACGCCGGCCGGCGGCTGGTCGTGGGTCTGGCCGACGGACTGGTGCGGCAGCTCCAGATAGCTGCGCGATTGCATCTCGGTCAGCCGGCTGGCGGTGCGGAAGAATTCGCCGGCCTGCACCCCCTCGGTGTACAGCTGTTCCGGCTCGGCGGCGGCGGAGGCCACCAGCTTGACGCGGTTGTCGTAGAACACGTCCACCAGCCAGGTGAAGCGGCGGGCGATGGACGCCTCGCGCGCGGTGATCTTGGGAATGCCGCTGACGAAGACGGTATGGTATTCGGTGGCGATTTCCAGGTAATCGGTTTGCGCGCGCGGGCCGTCGCACAAGGCAGGGAAGTCGAACCAGATCGCCCCGGCGGCCAGACGCTTGACCGGAATCTCGCGGCCCAGCACCTCGATGGAGCGCTTTTTCTGCTCCACGCCGTGGCTCAGGCGCTGGAACAGCTGTTCCATCTTCTCCTCGCTGGCCGCGTCCGCCGGCACCATGAACAGCGGCTCGCGCGTCAATTCGCGCAGCCGGTAGTCGTTGCCGCCGTCCACGTTCAGCACTTTCAGCTCGCGCTTGATCAGGTCTATGGTGGGCAGGAAGTTCTGCCGTTGCAGGCCGTTGGGATAGAGGCCGTCCGGCGCGTAATTGGAGGTGGTGACCAGCACCACGCCGCGCTCGAACAGCGCCGACAGCAGCCGGCCCAGCATCATCGCGTCGGCGATGTCGCTGACGTGGAATTCATCGAAGCACAACAGGCGGGTGTCGCGGGCGATCTTGTCGGCGTAGGCCAGCAGCGGGTCCTTGCTGCCGGCCAGCGCGCGCAGCTCGCGGTGCACCTCGGCCATGAAGTTGTGGAAATGAATGCGGCGCTTGCGGCGGTAAGGCACGCAGGCGTAGAAGGCGTCCATCAGAAAGCTCTTGCCGCGCCCCACCCCGCCCCAGAAATACAGGCCTTTGGGCACGTCCGGGCTGCGCAGGCTGCGCCCGAGGAAGCGGTTGCGCTTGTTCTTGAACTCTACCAGCTGGTGCCACAGCAGATCCAGTTCCTCGATCGCCGCGGCCTGGGCCGCGTCGTGGATGAAGCCGGGCTTTTCGCTGGCGGCCTGGTACCAGGCCTTGGGGCTGAGATGGGCGTTCCCATCCGGGGAGAAAGTGTGCTGGGACATGGGCGGCGGAGTGTTCAAACGCTATGACGATACGGCCTGACATCATACCCCGTTTGCGCGCGCGGGCAAAAACGACGCGCCGCCCTTAGAGCGTGTTTACGATCTCGCGAGCTAGGGCGAGACAAGGCGTTGCGGCTGAGAAAGCGGAATGTACACGTGGTGCATCAGCATTTCGAAGCCGGCACTCATCGCACAATCTCTCTACCGACGCGCGGCAGATCGCAAGCAGGCTCTTAGGCGGCGGCGTTGTCCAGGCACCGGTTCAATCTCCGCCGCGCTTCGCCGGGTCCTGCTCCGGCTCGCAAGGCTTTGCACCCGTCCTAAACCTGGCTCAGGCTTGACCGTTTCTTTGCGCGCGCACCTTGCTCAGCAAGGCGTCCAGCACTTTCCGCGTCTGCATGGGCTGAGCCGCGGCGATCACGTATTTGCCGTCCACCACCAGCATGGGCGTGCTGCTGATCCGGTAGTCCTTGGTGAACTTGGCGGCGGCCTCCACCTGGGCCTTGACCGCGAAGGAGCGATACACCGCCATGGTCTTGGTCGCGTCCACGCCCGGCTGGCGGCGCAGCCACTTCTCAAACTCCGCCTCGTTGCCCAGATGGACCTTATCGCGCTGCACCGCCTGGAACGCGGCGCCGTGCAGGCGCTCCGTCAAACCGGCCGCGCTCAAGGTGGCGAACACCCGCGCATACCCTTCCATCGGCTTGCCCCACACCACGTGCTTGCGCACCACGCGCACATCCGCCGGCTGAGTCTTCAGCCAGGCCGATATCGCGACGTCCTGAGCCTGACAATAGCGGCAAGGATAGGAGAAAAACTCGGCCACCTCGATCTGGTCGCCGCTGGACACCGGATGCGGCTTGGGCAATACCAGGTAATCCTTGCCCACCGTGGGCTGCGCTTGCGCCGCGCCCAGCGCCAGAACAAACCAACACAACAGCAATAACGCTTTCATCGACATACACTCCATTGATTCCGCCGCCGGGCTTCGTCGCAGCGCGCGCCCCGCGTTCAAGGGAAGCGGGGAGGACGCATCAGGCCGTGGCCAGCAAAGTCGGCACCTCGGCCGGCTTTTCCACCTTGTTCAGCCTGGGCTCGGACTTGGCCGGGCCGCGCAAGCGCTGCAACTCCTCCTTCAGCAGCTTGATTTCCTCTTGCAGCCTGTGACGCATGTCCGCCTCCGCCTTGCGCACATCCAGGCTCAGCTTTTTCTCCATTTCCGTCGTCAGCTTCTCATCGAGAAACGACTCGTACTTTTTGAACAGCTCATCGCGGTAAACGTCCAACTGCAAGCGCAGCATGAGGTTTTCCTCCTCCATTTCGGCCAATTTGTGCTGGAACTGGGCGACATTCATATTGAAGTTCATGCTTTCTCCTAGCAGATGGCTCGCAAACGGCGCGATCAGCGCGTGCCGACAGGCCGGAGCGGGATTCCGGTTAAAAAAATATCCCTCTCCGCGCAGGGAGAGGGAGGCAAACATAATAGGTTTGCAATAGACACTAGGCAGCTCAACACCGGGGGATCGGCGTGAGACCCTATGCAACAGGACGCCGCATAAGATGGGCAAAGTATGCGCAAACGCGCCGCCGAAAAATATCTGACCAGTACGAAAAACCGGCGCCGCCGCGTTTTTTTCCAACGCGGCGGCGCGGCGGCTCAGATCAGGCGATTGAGGCGGTTCAAGCCGCGTTTCAGGCGCTGCTGCACCGGCTCCAGCAGGGCCACCGCCTCCTCGCTGCTGAACAGCAAAGGCTCGTCGCGGCGCTGCAGCAACGTCAGGATGGCTTGCAGGCCGACATGGGCTGAGCGGATATCCATCAAGCCTTGCAACAGGCACGCGTCCATTTCCGCGCACTGCTCGGCCATCTGGCGGCCAAGCAGGGACAAGGCGGTCCGGTCTGGTTGGGTGTCCAGCAGGTTCTGGTTCAGCTGCTTCAATTGCTCCATCACGGGCAATGGGACTTTCATCGTCGCTCTCCTTAACGGTTCGCCAGCGCGCGCTCGATGCCGGCGGCCAGCTTCAGGATATGCGCGTCGCGGCCCTGCAAGCCGCATACGCCCAGGCCAATCTGGCCCGTCAGCGGCAGGCTGGCCGCGCAGCCATCCAATAGATTGATCACCGCGCTATTGCGCAATACCCGTTGGTTCAAACGGGCGTAGTCCTCGTCGTCGTCCAGCTCCGCCAGCTTGGGCGGCAGAATCGCCACCGTGGGCATCAGCCAGGCGTCGGCCATGGACAGGCGATGCGCGGCGACGGCTTGCAGCGCCCGGCGCCGCTCCAGCAGCTCCAGATAACGGACCGCGCTCTGACCGGCGCCCTGCCTCAAGCCTTGGGCGATGCGCGGGTCGTAGCAGTCGCCGCTCTCGCCCTCCAGCCGCTCCCGATGCCAGCGCCAGGCCTCGGCCGCCGCCAAGCCGCCCTGGGCGTCCATATCCGCAATCCACCCAAGCTCGGGAAAATCGAAACGGATGATGCGGGCCCCCGCCCGCGACAAACACGCCAGCGCGTCGTCGAAAGCCTGGGCCACGGTTGGGTCCGTCTGGTCGGCCAGATAGTCTTCCGTCACGTAGAGCCGGCGTTTTTTCACGTCGGGCGGCTGGCCGCTCGCATGGGCGGGCAGCCAGCCTCCGCTGAGCGCCGCGTCCAGGATGGCGCAGCAGGAGACCGAGCGCGCCAGCGTGCCGATGGAGTCCAGCGACGGCGACAAAGGCAGGCAGCCCTGCATCGGCATCCGCCGCGCGGTGGCCTTGAAGCCGACCAGGCCGCAAAAGGCGGCGGGGATGCGCGCCGAACCGCCGGTATCGGACACCAGCGCGGCGGCGCTCAGCCCCAGGGCCACGCTGACCGCCGCGCCGGAACTGGAGCCGCCGGCCACGCACTCCGGGTCGCCGGGGTTGCGCGGCGTGCCGTAATGCGGATTCAGGCCCAGGCCGGAATAGGCGAACTCGCTCATATTGGTGCGCCCCAACAGCACCGCCCCGGCCTGGCGCAGCTTGCTCACCGCCTCCGCGTCCAGGCCGGCCGGCGCAGAGGGCTTCAACACCACGGAGCCGGCGGTGGTGACCGCGCCCTGGATATCGAAGCTGTCATTGACCGACAGGGGAATGCCGGCCAGAGGGGTGGAAAAACGCTTGCTTGCGTCGATACGCCGGGCGGCGGCCAGCGCGGCGTGGGCATGCACCTGGGTGAAGATCGCGCCCTCCGCGCCTTGATGCCCGGCAATGGCGTCCAGCGCCCCTTCCGTCAACGCCACGCTGCTGGTGTTGCCCAGCAGCAGATTCCTGTGCATCTGCATCACAGTGGGCTTCATGCTGAGGGGAAGTGAGATAACTGGTAGGAGTTTACCGAGATAAATCCGGGATGACTCGGGATGATGGCGGACTTCGTGGGATGGGACTTGGAAATGTGTTGCAGCCAGTGAAACAGTTATCGCTGGCTGCTTGGGTCAATCAATGGCCAAACATGTCGCCTTGCCGACGGGCCATTTCTTCTTGGCGGACTGCCTTCACGATCTTGTAGACCCATTGTATCGACACGCCGTACTTGCGCGCGAGTTCGCTATGGTTGGCGCCATCGAAATCGTCAAAGATACGGCGGTCTCTTTCCGATAGCCGGATCGAAAGCCCCATCGGGAAATACACGTTCTGGCCACCCCAGTGGATGGCCATGCGGTTGGCGATCTCTCTGCCCAGCTGGATGGCGCGCTCTTGCTCCATGCTGGCCAGCTCCACCAGGGCCACCGCTACATGATCGGCCAGGTCGAGGAGCAGCTCAGGGCCTTTGCTTCGAAATTGGTCTCTCATTGCATGGTCTCCGTGGTGAAGTGGGTCAGCACCGCCTGAAACGCCGTTTCGGTCATTTCCGCGACGCTGGTCTTGTGGCCAAGCACAGCGCCGGCGGCCTCTCGCATTTGCTCTTCCTGCGCCGCCTGCGCCTCAATACCAGCCGGTACCGGCAACCCCATGGCCCTGTGCAGTTGAGCACGGCGAGCCTTGACCACTCGCTGGCGCCATTCCTTTAGATGCTCAATCACCAGGCTGGCCTGCTCCGTCGACAGCCACTGCAATGTGTCGACCTTGGCCATGCGCTTCACAAACGTCGCCAGGGCTTCCTCGGATGCGTTGCGCACCACTTCCATGCCGGCGAGTTCCAGCCATATGCCGCGAATCATCTTTGACTGGCAGTCTTTCGCCAGGGGCCGCCCGCCGGCTTTGGAACGCACCTTGAAGCCTGCCTGCTTCATGTATTCCAAAACCTGGCTGAGCTGTGGAATGGTCAGCTTTGACGACGACGCTTGCTTTCCAATCCGCTGCAGGATGGCGCGATAGCTGTCGTCATCCAGTGCGAGATCGCGCTTGGCGACGTGGATCAAGCGGATCAGGCGCTGACGGTTGTCGACATGCGTCACAGGAAGCTTTCCATTAGCGCCCTTGGCCATCTCACACCCCCGCGATATCAAGAGCGATCGGCTGGTACTGATCCGTCTCGCCGATGCGTTCGTAAACACGAATGTAGGACTTGCTGCCTACTACCTGGACGGCCTCGCTGATTGCCACCATCGCGCGCTGCCAGCGCTCGTCCTTGATCTCGTAGCGGCGCAGGGCCAGCACGCGGGCGGTGTTGATCTGGCCCTCTTTGTCGCTATCAAAAGCCTTGTTTACGATGGCCTGCAGCTCCGGCCGCGCGCCCTCCGTCCAGTCCGCCAGGCATTCGTCGATCAACACGCGGGCGGCTTGCAGCCGTTCGTCAAAGGCGATGCGGTCCTGAATCGCCCGCTGGATGCGGTACTTGCCGTCGAAGCTGTAGAGGGTCAAGTTGCCCTTTTTACCGCCCAGCTTGGCGTCGTATTGCTCCACCGACATATCGATGAAGGCGGAGATGTCGCCAAACGCCTGAGCCTTGAAGTCCGCCAGCACCTTGGTGACGCCACGGGCCTTGTCGACCAGCTCTTTCACCAGCCGGTCGCGTTCCTTGTCGATCGGCTTGATCAGACTTTCGGGAACCAGGTAGCCCTTGGCGTCTTGCCAGTAGCCGTCTGGTACGTTTTGCTCGGTAGTCATTTGCTGATCCTCATCATCATTTGCTTCACTTTCGCCAGTTCCTTCCGGTTCTTCCGCAGCCACTCATCGGTAAATTGCGGTTCGGCCGATGCGCTCCAGAACTGGCGAGGGCGGGTATTCGGTACTTCAGCCTTGGGCTCAACAGGAGGCTCGGCCTTGTCCTCCTCCGGGGCCGGCGCCGAGTTCGCCGGCGCAACCTGGAACGGCTTCAACTCGTCGAGGTAGTCCAGCCAGACGATTTGCCGGGCCTCGCGGCGGTCAGTCCCCTGCGCCACCAGCCGCTCCACCTCTTCGGCCAGACGCTGCCGGGTGGCAGCGTCCAGTTCCGGTTGCGCCGTGTTCATGCCGCCTTGGGCGCCAGCCGCAGCAGCCTGCGCTTGCTTTGCACCAACTGCCGGCCAGTGCGGTAGAGCTGGTAGAAGGCCTCACGGCTGCAGGCCGCCGGCAATACCAGTTTTTCGAGGTCCCAATCGTCGTTGCTGAACTTCATCGTGGGATCAATACGCGCTTCATCCTCAAACTGAACCGAGTACATATCCGCCACCAGTTCCAGGGTGTGATCGCTGAAACAATAGATGTCGAAGTGGTTCCCGCCCGCACCCGCCTGGCGGATGATCTGCCATGGCTGATAGGTAGCGATGCGGCCAAGCGCGGCGATTTCATTCTTTACACGTTCCATTCCCACCCCCTCAATGACCAAATTCAGTCCACACCACACGGCAGCGGCCCAGCATGAACTGGCCTTCCCGGTACGGGCCGCAGTGATCACGCCGGCCGTAGCTGTAATAGACCGCCTCGCCCTGGTTGATCATGCGCAGGCACTTGCCGCAGCTTTGGATGCGGATCGTAGGGCGCAGCACGGACGACAACTCCACCGCCACCACCACAAAACCGTTTTCAGCCAACGCTTCCACCGAATCGACCACGCCACGGATGGCCGACAGCACTACCTGGTTGCTGTTGGGTGTTTTTGAGATAAGAGCTTGCGGCACCATGTCACACCCCCCGGACCACATCGGCGTTGACCAAAGGCACCCCCAGGTCGGCGGCCAGGTTCATGCACGCCGTCAGCAGATTGCCCACCGCCAGCGGATACAGCAGCGACACCGTCTCCGGGCGATCCCGGCGCGTGGCTACCGTCAGCTTGGCGCGCAAGGCGTCGATGCCGCTGGCGTCGATCACTTCGCTGACCGGCTTGCTCATGCGCTCGAACTTGAACTTCAGGTATTCGTCCAGGCGGCCGCCCTCCAACGGGGCCAGCTCCACCATCTCGCAGCGCTGCACCACCTCGCGCACGGCCGCGTCGCGCTCGCTCAGCTTGGTTTTCAACTCGGGTTGGCCGATCAGGATGATCGACAGCAGCTTTTTGAAGCCCAGCTCCAGTTCGAAGAAACGCTTCAGGTGCTTGATGGTGGGGATAGGCAGCGCATGGGCTTCGTCGATCACCAGGCAATGGCGGAAGCCGGCGGCGTGGCTTTCCTTGAGCGCCTTGTGCAACTGGGCAAAGCGCGCCTCGGGGCTGCTCTTCGGCTTCTCCAGTGGCGCCACGGCGGCCATGAGCGCCTCGGCGATGTGCGTGGCTTTCAGGGTCTTGCCCTTCTGGTCGTTATCCTCCATGCCCAGCACATAGGGCTTGATCACCAGGATCGGCTGGGTCTCGCGCAGGATGCGGTCCTCCAGATCGCGCATCAGCGTGGTTTTGCCGGCGCCGGATTCGGCCACCACCGCCAGCAGGCCGCCGTGTTTTGCAGTCTGCAGCATCGCTTCGCGGACATAGCGGATGTCCGGGCTGACGTACATATCCTCGTGCGACTGGATGGCGTCATCGCCAAATGGGTCGCGGAATAAGTTGAAATGCTTGCGGGTCGCTGGAAACAGCGCTTGTTTACGCAGTAACATGGATTCCTCCTGGTTGGACTCTGTAGCGGTTTTCGACGGGGAGACCGAGCGGGCCGCGTTGGCGCGCGGCTCGCTCACCTCTTCAAAGACGCTGTCGATGTCGCCATCGGCCGCGCCGTGCGCCTGCAGATAGCGGATGATGCTTTCCTGCAGATCGGTTTCATCCAGGCTCTTCGGCCATTCGCCGTGATTGACGATCTGGGCCACCGAGGCTTGGGATAGGCCGAGGTGTTCGGCCAGATCGGACTGCTTGCGGCCCACGGCCTGCAGTACGCTTTTCAGCTTCAACATGACACTCTCCTTATGCCGTCTTCACCACGCGAAGCGGCGACTTCATGCCCGCAGAGGGGCTGCATAGCTCGGCCACAATCGCGTCGAGCTGGTCTTCTGGAACACCGGCCGGGTTGCGTTGGGCTAGCCACTGGAAACGATCCGCCGTCCATTCGCCGCCGGCGGCGGTCACGCGCTGTTTCAGCTGCTTGGCGGCTTCGATCAAGGTCAGCGGCGGGAACTCGACCTGAGGCGCGGCCAGCCCGTGTTCGGTGCCACGACGCGGCAGGTAGGCCGGCAGTTCCGCCTCTTCGATATGCTTGTAAGGGTCCAGACGGCCGCCAAAGGGAATCTCCTTGGCTTTGCGCGCGGCCTCGGCCGCCGCCGGGCTGTCGGTGCCGGTGACGATCTGTTCGATCTGCTTGAGCGCGGCCTGGGCCGGTGTCTCGGCGTGCTGTTTGTACGACTCGCCCAAAGTGGCGGCCGTCGTGGCGAACCCGAACTCGTTTTTCAGCACTTCGTTCACGACATGGAACACCTCGCGTCCGTCTTCGCCCACCAGGACGACTTGGGCGGCGTCCTGGCGCCACGGGTTGCGGGTGACCATCAGCTTCTCGCCCACCATCACGTCCGGCACCGTCGACACGTCGTACTCGCGGCCTTGGAATGACACGCGCAGCTTCGGCGATACCTTGCGGCTTTCCGGCTGGGCCACCGCCAGTTCGCGGCACACTTCCACAGCGGGCGCCTTGATCAGTTGGCTGACCTGGATGGCCATCCAGGCCTGGCTGCGGGTTTTTCCATGGCGGCTATGGATGGCGGTGGCGTTGAAATGCATGCGCCACCGCTTGGCCAGCGCGTTGAGCTCGTCCAGGCTGTTGACCGGCTGAAACTTCAGGCCAGGCTCCAGCTTGCGTTCAATGATGTTGCGCGCGTTCTCCACCTGGCCGGTGGCGCGGGCATTGCCCACCTTATGGACAAGAAACTCAATGCCCAGCGCGCGGCATAGATTGCGGGACATCGCGGCGGTGTTGGCCGAGCCGGCGTCCAGCATCAACTTGCGAGGCACGCCGTGCAGCAGATCGGCGCCGCCGCGTTCCTGCATCGCATTGATCAGCACCGAACACAGGTTCTCGCCGGACTCCGCGCCCATCACATACTCGACATAAATCCAGTCGCTGGCGTGGTCGGTGATTTCGTAGCTCCACACCCGGTCACTGGCAATGCGCGCCACGTTCTTCGGCTTGTTCTTGTAGAACTCGGTGTGATCCATCACCCGCAGGCCGTTGGCGCGGATATCGGCCGAGGGCTTCAGGTAATAGAGCACGCACAAGCTGGCGTCGATCTGCCAGACATGGTTCGGGTGCAGGCTGGCCAACTCGGTGACAGGTGCCGGGGCCAGCAGTTGATCCGGGTGCAGGCCATAAGTGCGCAAGGCGCGGGAGATCGTGCTTTCCGACAGCGGCCGCAGCTCGCCGGTTGCGGTATCCAGGAACTCGGCCCGGATCATGCCGTTGGCCCGCAGGGTCTCGATGGCGTCCGCCACCGAGTACAGCCGCTTGCCGTTCTTCCGGGTGGATTCCATCAACAGCGCCGAGATCAGCAGCGCCTCGTCGCGCTCCAGCGCGCTCTGGCCCGCGTCTGAACGGCGCTTGCGCGGCGACGTCAGCGTCAGTTCCTTGATCTTCTTCATCAGCGTGGCGCGAGAGATGCCCAACTCGCGGCAGGCCGCATCGTAAATGGCACCCTTGTCGCCATGCCCGGCTGTGCGGGCGGCCAGGGCCGCAGCCACAACACGTTCGTTCATGACGGCGCTCATGGCTTACCCTTCCGCCCGCAGCAGGTCGAGCTGACCATCATTGGCCGGCAGCACCGGCTCAGGGTCGCGCAGCCAATCCGGTGTTTCCTGCCCGTCCGGGCGCTCCTTAATGCCGAACTCGCTGCGCAACTGCCGGGTGGACAACTCCAGTTGGCCAATCAGGCCGGCCATGAAGTCATCATGCGGCAGCCCGTGTTTTTCGGAGTGCTCAACCAGGGCCTGGAAGGCGGCATGCAGCTTGCCGCGCACCACGGACTCAGCCTCGAACGCAAACTGGCTGGCCTCCTTGCGGATATCCGCACCCTCGACATCCGGCGGCGGCACTTGGACGCGGGCCTTCTTGGTGGACAGCTTGGCCGCCAGCTCGTCGAGCTTGGTGTTTTTGTCGGATAGCAGCCGGGCCTGCGCCTCGGCGTCCTCACGGGCCTCGCGCAGCTTGGCGCGCAGTTCCTTGACGCTCATGGTGGCGATGTCGTCGAGCGTCAGCTCTCCAGTCTGGCCAGACAGCTCCAACTCTTCGATCTGCTCGTCGTCCAGGACCAGCATCTCGAACAGCTTGGTCTGGTTACCTGCGGCTTTCAAAAGCGGCGTTGACGCCGCATTTGAAAACTTGGCGGCAGAAGCCATGAATTTCTGTGCCACACGGACTTCGATGCCTAGTGCATCGATGCGGGGAATGAATTGTCCATGTTCGCAGGCCTCCTTCAATACCCGCAGGCCGCGGCCGACTTCCAGGCAGGCCTCAACGCTGCGGCGCATATTGGCCGCAATGTCGCGTTGGATCAGATCGGGATCAGTGCAGTCGGCGGGCAGTTGATAGCCCAGTTGTGCTGCCACGGCGCGCACCGTCGCCTCTTGCTCGGCGTGCATCACCGCAAGGCGATTAGCGGCTTCGGCCATGGCGGGCAGCGCCGGCAAGGTGTTGTCGGTGGCTTGGGGTTGGGTTTCTGCAGCTTTACGGGCCATGTTCTTCTCCGATTACAGATAGTTGGTTGCCAGGCGGTTCTGGATTTCGTCGATGCGCTGCTTGGCGCTGTCCAGGCTGCGCAGGATAGCCACCGCGTGCTGGGCCAGCTTCACCGAGGGGCGGATGCGGCCGGTCTCGGGGATGCGCTCGACAAAGCCCTTTTCTTCCAACGTGGCAACGTAGCGGGTGATGTTCGACGGCGACAGGTCGGTGGCTTTGGCCAGCTCTCCCGGTGTCAGGCCGTGGGCGAAGTGCCCCAGCAGCACGGTCAGGACTTCCAGCACCTTTTCGGCGCTCTTGGTGGTTTGGCTTGGCGCGCTCATCAATAGCCTCCCAGTTCCAGTTCGGGTTGCAGGTGTTTTTCGACATTGCCGCGATGCCAGGCCAGGCCTTCCATCGCCTGCTGGATGGCCGCCAAGGTATCGGCGGCTTGAGCCTTGCCGGCGTAGAACTGCAGCAGCCTGCCGGCGGCATCGTTCAGCACGCTCTGCAAGGTCTGCATGTCTTCGGCGGAGGCGTTTCGTCCAGACGGAATATCGATCAGCAGGCTGCCGCCGCTGGCGGCCAGCCACCGGGTGGCGTAGTTGATGCCACACACTGTTTCGTAGGCGCGGATCATGTTGGCGGGGATGCGTCCGGTCTGAATCCACTTGTAAACCGTCCAGTGGTCGCTCAGCCCCATGCGGTCGGCAATGCGCTCAACCGACAGGTTATGCCGCTCTTTTGCGTAGTCCTTGCACAGCTCCAGCGCATTGCGCAATGAGCTTGGCTGGACACGCTTCCAATTGCGCTTGGTCATTGGAATACCTCCGGTAAAGCGGCTTCCAAACAAAGTGCGGTTTTGCATCTGTCGCAAGACGTTTGCGCCAAGTAGCATGAAAAGCGGATAATTCGCACAAGGAAGCCAATGATGTCCGCACTGGAACAACGACTGCAGGCCCAGATCACCGCGCAGAATCTGGTGATCGAGATGCTGCTGGATGCCACCTTCAAGGCCGGCGTGCTGGATGCCCAGCAATTGGTCGACAGGCTGGAGCAATATGTGGCGGCGCCGAAGGCAGCCGGCTTAGAGCCCGGAGCTGTGGCGGCGCTGACCGATGAAGTGGATGCGTGGGCGGACATGGTGTTTGACCTATATGGAAATCAGGCGGCCAGTCACGCAGCGGAACGGCGGCGGGTTTGACACAAAGCGTTGGCAGGGTCGGTACAGATTTCTCCGGCCTTCATTCCCAACTTGATGGCAATCTCATGGGCTTGCCCACGGACGCATTTTTTGCGGCCACCCAAAACCTCGAATACCAGGTTGGGAGAGAACTTGTTGGCGATCGCCCACTGGGTGATCGAGATGCCTTTGGACTGGAGCTCGGCACGAGCTTCAGCAGCGGTACGCAGTATCATGTTGGCTCCTGTAGAGGGGCTGATGGCGCTTAATTTGGTGCCGGTTAAGTTGCCGTTCGTGGTGGGACGGTGTGATCTGATTATTGTGCAGAAATCTGCACAAGTCAAATGTATATATGTGCGGAGATTTTCTCTTGATTGATGTAAGGCTTAGAGAAGAGCGGGACCGATTGGGGCTAACCCAAGAGGTCTTTGCTGATGCAGCAGGAGCCAAGCGCCGCACGCTTGTCGACTGGGAGAAAGGTGTCTCCTCTCCAACTGCAGTACAGCTTTCCGCATTGGCTGCAGTGGGAGTCGACGTTCAATACGTCCTGACCGGGCAACGTAAGGGAAGTGGATTCGGGGAGTCTGCGGTGCATCAAGCGGTACTTGATGCCGTCGATTTGCTGTCGTTAGAGAAGAAAGTGGATGCAGCTCAGTTGGCTAAGGCTGTCGTCAAACTTGTGATGAAGTCTGCTCCATCAACCGAAAGCAGCGCTTCGGTGCAGGTTGCTGGAGACTTCAACGGCCAGATGGTCGAAGGAGATGCAATCAATACAGGCACAATGAATTTTGGTGGGAAGCATCGACATAAGAAGAGCTAAGAGGTTGTATGGAGACGAGCAAAAAACAAATCATATACGGCGACTTCAACGGGCAGCTGGCAAATGGCAACATCAATAACCATATCCACCACGACCAAGGACGACCGCTCACAGGCAAAGAGCGAGTAGAGATAAACAATAAAGTCAAGATTCTGCATGAGAAGTATGGTGAGCATGGCGGGCGGACTTGGACGTTTCTGCACAAGACGATTGGGGTCGAAAACGTTGATGCAATGTGCTTGGGGCATCGTGATGCCGCGCATGCCATCGTCGATCTGCTGCTAGAACGCGCGGAGTTGGCGTACCAGCTAAAACAAACAACGAGTGCGCTGCAGCAGCTGACGGAAAAGCATACCTCCTTCTCAGACCAGCTTAAATTTGCACAGCAAGCCAAACACAAGCTTGAGCAGCGGCTTCTTCAACAAGAGAGAGCGCTAAGCGAGGCACAGAACAGCGTTGCCTACCTGAGAAGCCAGCGCACGCCATCTCACTGCACCCAGTGTGCATCAGCAGCGGACATACTTGGACAGACTAGGAAGAACCTTGCTGTTCTGATCGCAATCACTGTGGTTGCCATTGCTGTGTCGGTCTTCTTTGGATATCAGCGTTACTCTTTGGCTGGACAATTGCAGTTCGCCCAGCAGCAACTGGTGCGCTGTGAGTATGGTGGCAGCCTATTCACGGTTGGCAGCATCATCGACAATAAGAATGCCACCGACCTTCGGTGTGTATCTGGCAAAGATGGTTTCGCCCCACAGTGGCAGGCTATTTCTCCCAAGAGCCCACAGACCAAAAGTAAAGCTTTGCCAAAAAAACAAGCCAAGCCCAAGCGCCAACAACGAGTAGAGCCTGAACCGATTCCCGAGATGAATTTAGAACAAACCTCCCCGGCCGATGGTATGGAGAAACTGTTCTAGTAGCCTTTAAAAAGGAAGCTGAGATGCGATTTTTGGGTTTAGCTGCACTGTTCATTGCAGGTCAAACATTTGCAGCCAGTCCGCTGGATGCAAGCAACTACATTCGTGATCTTGATGTGGCGACCAAGGCTGCGGAGCCCATCTTGAAGTCAGGAGATCAGAAGACCATTCATGAGCAGAGCAAGCGTATGAGTAGGCTCAAAGAGGATGGGAAAAAGTTCGGCACCTCTGTCTTTGACCGTCCGTTTGGTCGTTGCTTTGCCGCAGGGGTTCATGCTCAAAGCTGGTGGCTGGCCAAGCTTGGCACGGCCCAAGCTGGCAAAGAATCTGTGCTTGGATCTGTAGCTGGAACGTGGAAGGAATACCAGACGCAGCGTGGCGAGTGCTTAAAAATAGCCAAGACTGGTGGAGAGGCTCCCGCAACAGAGCAAATCGCTTCTACTAGTGAGACACCTCCACGGCTAGGATGTTTGAAGGTATTAGGTATACGTCCTGATGGAAGCGTGGGCACAGTTGCCTATACTTGTAAAAAGTGACTACCCATTCCCTGAAAAGCACGCCTAAAAATGACTGAAAAAGCAAAAATTTCATTTTACAAAATTAAAGAGTGTGGATTTTATCGCCGGGGGGAAAGTACCCCTGCCTTCGGGTCTATCGATGCACTCTTGAGTGATCTGCAACGCTGGAGTTCAAACAAGAACCTGGTTCAAACCAAGGTGTTTGAACCCAGAGATGGGCAGGACATACACCCCGCCTACCTCTTGGATATCAAAAACAGTGGTGATAGTTGGGTCGTTACAACTTGGAATCAAACCCCTGCCAATGAGGCAGGTGTCGCCTCGATAAAAGGAGAGTCTAATGTTGGTAGTGCTGAAGTAGTAATAAATGAAATTGACCCAGGCAGTATCCCTGGGTTTGCTACATATTTCTGGTTTTTGCCTCGGCAAAACATCTTTGCAAGTGTGCGATTTCAACACCTATGGACAGGTCAGAAGTCACTACAGAACTACTTCGACTCTTTTTTGGGTTCGTTCTCTCGGTATGTTGTATTTGATAACACATCAAGTGGTGCCGATGTTGAAGTTATTGGCTACAGGGATGATGAAGATGATCCTCCTATGAACCTGTTTCCAAGGTTCAAAACAGCACTAGAACAAAAGCCTGGGCGCAAAGACTACATTCGTCAAAGAGCACAACGCATTCGAAAAGTTATACGTAAGAGTGTCTTGAGACTTCAGAGAACCCCAGATTTTGCATTGTGGCAAACTTTTCTGCATAAGATGCACATAAGCCCCCCCTCCACTCGAAATGAAAACG
This sequence comes from Chromobacterium alkanivorans, assembly GCF_016937655.1. Classification (GTDB taxonomy): domain Bacteria; phylum Pseudomonadota; class Gammaproteobacteria; order Burkholderiales; family Chromobacteriaceae; genus Chromobacterium; species Chromobacterium alkanivorans. The sequence goes on from NZ_JAFHKL010000016.1 coordinate 62,864, forward strand.
TCAAAGTGCAGTATGAGGTCGCTACTACTGTGCAGGTCTCAGATGTGGATGCGATCATTGCTGAGTGGGAAGAACATCATGAGCGAGAGTGGGATGACTATGGTTTTGAGTTCAAGGGTGAGGCTAATAAAACTTATTGGCTTAGCCATAGTCTAGCAAGAGGTGAGTTTGATCTAGACGTGGTACGGGATCACCCTGAAGTTGTAAACAGTGAGTCGCTCTTGTCTGCTTTACATGCAAAGAGGGAGCACATCTTGAGCATTTTGAGATGAAAGTAAGGTGTATGCGCCTAATGGCAAGCATCTTAGTTCTGATACTGCTTGCCCTCGCGTATCAGTTCGGAAGGGCTATACCATTTGTGGAGCAGTGGCCTTTGTTCGAGGCCCTTAGAACTACAGCAGCGATCATCTTTGCAGTAGTTGGAGCATGGCTTGCCATTGTATACCCTGAGCGATTGAAGTTATCTTTTAGACGTGATGACCCAACCCCAAGCTTAGCTAATGGTGGCATCGGCCAACTCTTGTCCCCTGCGGTTCATTCTACGGCGATTCTGTCGATCGTTTTGATCGTAGGAGTCACTGCCCCTGTCTTGAAGCGCATTGCCGTGCTTCATGTCTATAGCGTAGAGATGAGGGGGCTCTCGTACACGCTACTCGTATTTTTAACCTTATGGCAGTTATGGACCGTCATTCTTACTCTGATCCCAGCAGATCGAGTAAAAGACCATGCAGATGCTCAAGATAGCTTCAATAGCACTGTGAGCAGCTATAAAGCTTTAGGCCACAAAGTCGACCCAAAGCGCTCCCCTCCTGAGCAGCATTAAAGAAGATTAAAAGTTCCTCCGAACATGCCACCTGAAAATAGGTGGCATGTTTCATTTTGACAGGAGGAAAACATGGCCAGCCGTCGTATTGAAGACCTGCACCCCGACTTGCAGACCCTCTGCCGCGAGTTCGTGCGCCGCTGTGAAGCTGCCGGGGTCACCGCTCTGATCACCACCACCTGGCGCTCCGGCGCGGAGCAAGACGAGCTCTACGCCCAGGGACGTACCAAGCCGGGTTCCAAAGTCACCAATGCTCGCGCCGGCCAATCGGCCCACAACGCGATGATCCAGGGCAAGCCGGCCGCGCGTGCGTTCGATGTCGTGCCCCTTGTGAATGGCAAGGCAATGTGGGATGCCAAGCACCCGGCCTGGCAGACGATGGGCCGGATCGGCATGGAGCTTGGGCTGAACTGGTACGGCCGTCCTAATGCGCCGTTCCGCGAGTTCCCCCACTTCGAACTGGCGCGGGGTTACTAATGAGCCTAGGCGACCTGTTCACGAACCCCGCATCCAACCGGTTGAGCCATAGCAAACTTTGGGCGAACGTGGCCTGCGGTGCCGCCACCGGCATGTTCATCTACCAAGGGGTAGCCGGCACGCTGACTGCCGAAGTCTGGCTGATCTACCTGGGCGTCGTCGGTGGCTACTCGGCGGCCCGCAGCTGGATCGCCACCCGCCGCGATGCCAAGGGGGGCGCCGATGCTTAAGCTCATTCAGCGGCTGGTGAGCTGGGGGCGGCGCTTGCTCGCGCCCGCGCCCGCTGCGCTCCCGCACCGCGCCATTTTCCTGGCCGTTCCTGTATGCCTCAGCTGGCCGCTGCCGCGCCTGGGTAAAACCGGCGTGGCGGCCATCCGACGCGCCGCAGCCAAGGCTCGCAACCGCTGGAGGGCGCGCCATGTTTGATATCCGCCCCTACATCAAGCCGCTGGCCATCGCTGCCGTTGTTGTCCTGGTCTGGGGCGGCGGCTACTACTCCGGCCAGCAGGTGGCCGCGTCCGCCGCCGCTGCCCGACTGCAAAGCGTCCAGCTCGCGCATGAGCAAGAGCGTTCCCGCACCGCCACGGCCAAGGCGGACGAACTGGCCGCCGCGCTGGCCGACCAGCGGCAGCTCGCCGAGCAGGCCAACAAGCTGGGCTGGAAGCTGTTGCAAACCCAGGGCCAGTTGGCGCAGAGCCAGGCCCAACTCCGCGAAAGGATAACCGATGCGACACGCAATGATGGCCAGGCTTGGACTGGTCTTGGCCCTGACAGCTTGCGCGTCTACCGCGCCGCCCTCGGTTACACCGAGTCGGGTGTGTCCGCAGCCGACACCGGAGATGCTGCAAAAGCCGGTCAAGCCGCCGCCGCCGATGCCGGGATACCACCGGCCGACCTAATCGCTCACGCGGTCGACTACGGCCGCTGGTGCCAGGAACTGGAAGCCAAGTTCGATGCCCACGCCGCACTGCAGGGGGGCCACTGATGGATGACTTTGACCGTGCCCAGGAACTGGAGGCCTTCCAGCGCGAGACGGCCATCGCGGCGGCGCTGAACCGTGGCGGCGCTGAGTCCCTGGCCGAGTGCGACGACTGCGGCAGCGATATCCCGCAGGCCAGGCGCCTGGCGGCGCCGGGTTGCACGCGCTGCATTCATTGCCAGGAGCGTCACGAACAACGACTGCGGGGGTATGCATGACCCTGCAGCTGGAATTCGGCGTGTTGGTGTCTTGGCTGACCGCCTTCTTGGGGCTGCTTATCGGGGCCGGCAAGGTGCTGCTGGCCCAGATTGATCGCCGTCAGAGCGAGCGCGACGCCAAGCAAGAAGAGCAGATCAAGGCGTTGCTGGATCAGATTGGAAAGCAGGCCGAGAGCGTGCACCGGCTCGAACGTGACTTTCTGAAATTCCAAGCCGACCTGCCGCTGGCTTATGTGCGTCGCGAGGACTATGTGCGCAATCAGACGGTGATCGAGGCCAAGCTCGACGCGGTGGCGCTCAAGATCGAAAACATCCAATTGAAAGGGGCTCAACGATGAATGTGGATCAAGCCAAGGTGCGCCGCGAATTGCTGCGCTGGTATCTGCTGCTGGCGTTGTACAACGCACGGCCAGAGGAGGTCTGCGAAGACGTGGTACAGATGACGATGCAGTCGATCTACCCCGACGTAACGGCGCTAGAGGTCCGCAAGGAACTGGATTACTTGGCTGACCGTGTGCTGGTCAGCCTGCGCAAAGAGCCCTCCGGGCGTTGGTGGGGCGACCTGACCCGCTGCGGTGTGGACATCGTGGAGTACACCATCGATTGCGAGCCGGGCATTGCCCGCCCCAATAAGTACTGGGGCAAGTGATGGCGCGTCGCAATAGTGTCGGGCAGTTGCCCCAGTCCGTGCGCGAGTGGCTGGACAAGTCCCTGGTCGAGGGCAATTTCAGCGGCTACCAGCTGCTGGAGGAAGCGCTGCGCGACAAGGGCTTTGCAATCAGCAAGTCGGCGATTCATCGCTACGGCCAGAAAATCGAACGCCGCTTCGCCGCGATCAAGGCTTCGACCGAGGCCGCCCGCATGCTGACGGAAGGCGCGGCCGACGACCAGGACGCCCGCTCCGAGGCGGTGATCGCCCTGGTGCAGACCGAGTTGTTCGAGTCCATCGTCAGCCTGCAGGAAGCCAACGAGGAAGACACCAAGCCGGAGGAGCGCATCGCGCTGCTCTCCAAGGCCGCGAAGAACATCGCCACCCTGGCCCGCGCCAGCGTCAATCAGAAACGCTTCCGCTTGGACGAACAGGCGCGCATTGAGCGGGCCGCGCGCGACGCGCTGCGAGCCGAGCAGGAGGAGAAGCTGGAAGAACTACGCGGCGCCGATGGCATGAGCGAGCAGATGGAGGCTCGCATCCGCCGCATTCTGTTGGGTAAAGAATGATGGCGCAGCCACCGCTCAAGCCGCTGGGCACGCCGCGCAAGATCAACCTGGCCGAGGAGATGGAGCTGGCCGGCGTGGTGGTGCCGCTGGACGTGGCGGACGCCATCCCGGCGGAGGAGCCGGTATTCCTGCCCTACCAGCAACGCTGGTTCGAAGACGAGTCCCCGATCATGTTCGGGGAGAAATCGCGCCGCACCGGCATCACCTGGGCGGAAGCTGGACGCAACGTGGTGAAGGCCGCCCGGCCGCGTCGGCGAATGGGCTGCAATACCTTCTACGTCGGCAGCAAGAAGGAAATGGCGCTGGAGTACATCGCCGCCTGCGCTTTGTTCGCCAAGGCCTTCAACGAGCTGGCCCAGGCCGATGTCTACGAGCAAACCTTCTGGGATGAAGGCAAGCAGGAAGAAATCCTCGCGTACATGATCCGCTTCCCCAAGAGCGGCTTCAAAATCCAGGCGCTGTCCAGCCGGCCGTCCAATCTGCGAGGCCTGCAGGGCGATGTGGTTATTGATGAAGCAGCCTTCCACGACAACCTGGAGGAACTGCTCAAAGCGGCGCTGGCACTGACCATGTGGGGCAACAAGGTGCGGCTGATCAGCACCCACAACGGCGTCGAGAACCTGTTCAACCAGTACATCGAGGACGCTCGCGCCGGCCGCAAGGACTACAGCATCCACCGCATCACCCTGGATGACGCCATCGCCGACGGCCTGTACCAGCGCATCTGCTACGTCACCGGCCAGACCTGGTCGCCGGAGGCGGAAAAGAAATGGCGCGACGACCTGTACCGCAACGCGCCCAATACCGAATCCGCCGATGAAGAGTATGGCTGCATCCCGAAGAACAGCGGCGGCGCCTGGCTGTCCCGAGCCTTGATCGAATCCCGCATGTCGGCCGACACGCCGGTGCTGCGCTGGGAGTGCAAGCCGGGCTTCGAGTTGTTACCCGATCACATCCGCGCCGCCGACTGCCGCGACTGGCTGGAGGCGAACCTGGCGCCGCTGCTTGCCGAGCTGCCGGCGGACGCCATCTCCTTCAACGGCGAGGACTTCGGCCGCAGCGGTGACTTGTCCGTGCATGTGCCGCTGATCCAGCAACAGAACCTGGTGCGGCGGGTGCCGTTCATCCTGGAGCTGCGCAATGTGCCGTTCCGCCAGCAAGAACAGATCGCCTTTTACCTGATGGACAGGCTGCCGCGCTTCATGGGCGGCGCCTTTGATGCGCGCGGCAACGGTCAATTCCTGGCCGAGGTGGCCATGCAGCGCTATGGCGCCAGCCGTATCCAGCAGGTGATGCTGTCCGAAGGCTGGTACCGCGAGCACATGCCGCCGGTGAAGGCCGCGCTTGAGGACGGCGAACTGGTGGACCTGCCCAAGGACGCCGACGTGCTGGCCGACCTGCGCGCCGTCCAGGTGATCAAGGGCGTGCCGCGCATCCCGGACACCCGCACAACGGGCGAAGACAAGGGCAAGCGCCACGGCGACGTCGCCGTCGCTGTGGCCCTGGCGTATTACGCCAGCCGTGAACTCAACAAAGGCTTGGTCACGGTGAAATCGCGCCGCCGCCGAGCCGCCGCCCGCATTACACAGGGGTACCAATGAAAACCAAAGGCCTATGGGTGACGCCCACCGAGTTCGTCCAGTTTGGCGAGCCGAGCCAGTCCCTGTCCGACCAGATCGCCACGCGCGGCCGCAGCATCGACTTTGCCGGGCTGGGCATGTATCTGCCCAACCCGGACACCGTGCTGAAAGCGCTGGGTAAGGACATCAAGGTGTATCGCGAGCTGCGCGCCGATCCGCATGTCGGCGGCTGCATTCGTCGCCGCAAGGCGGCGGTGAAGGCGCTGGAATGGGGGCTGGATCGTGACAAGGCCAAGAGCCGTGTCGCTAAGTCGATAGAGGACATCTTCGCCGATCTCGACCTGTCCAGGATCATCACCGAGATGCTGGACGCGGTGCTCTACGGCTATCAGCCGATGGAAGTCATCTGGGGCAAGGTCGGCGGCTACCTGGTGCCGGTCGATGTGATCGGCAAGCCGGCGGACTGGTTCATCTACTCCCCGGACAACGAGCTGCGCTTCCGCTCGCGCCAGGCCATGATCCAGGGCGAAGAACTGCCGCAGCGCAAGTTCCTGGTGCCTCGCCAAGACCCCAGCTATCAAAACCCCTATGGCTTCGCCGACTTGTCCATGTGCTTCTGGCCGACCACCTTCAAGAAGGGCGGCCTCAAGTTCTGGGTGCAGTTCACCGAGAAATACGGCGCGCCCTGGGTGATAGGCAAGCACCCGCGCAGTGCGTCGGATGCAGAGACCGACTTGCTGCTGGATCGGCTGGAAAGCATGGTGCAGGACGCGGTGGCGGTGATCCCGGACGACTCCAGCATCGAGATCAAGGAAGCGGCCGGCAAGACCGGCAGCGCCGAGGTGTACGAGAGGCTGCTGCATTTCTGCCGCTCCGAGGTGTCGATCGCGCTGCTGGGCCAGAACCAGACCACCGAGGCCACCGCCAACCGCGCCTCGGCCCAGGCCGGACTGGAGGTCACCCGCGACATCCGCGACGGCGATAAGGCCATCGTCGAGGAAGCGTTCAACACGCTGATCCGCTGGGTGTGCGAGCTGAATTTCAACGACGGCGCGCGGCCGGTGTTCTCCTTGTGGGAGCAGCAGGAGGTGGATCAGGCAATGGCCGAGCGCGACGAGAAACTGACGCGAGCCGGCGCGAAGTTGACCCCGGCTTATTTCAAGCGCGCGTACAGCCTGCAGGATGGCGACTTGGTCGAAACGGCTACCCTGGAGGCCCCGGCGGCTGAGTTCGCCGAAGCAGTCGATGCCGCCGACCAGGAGGAGCTGGACGCCGCCCTGGACGCGTTGTCGGCTGATGCTCTCAACGCCGACGCCCAGGCACTGCTGGCGCCGCTGCTCAAGCGCGTGGAGAACGGCGCGCGACCTGACGAGTTGCTGGGCACCTTGGCCGAGCTCTACCCTGAGATGGACGCCAGCGCGCTGCAAGAGCGGCTGGCCCGCGCGCTCTTTGTAGCCGACCTGTGGGGACGTATTCATGCCTAACGTGGATCTCGCCTACTGCATGAAGCTGCCGCCGAAGAAGGCGATCGAATATCTGGTCAGCAAGGGCTACGCCGTCACCTGGGACTGGGAAGAGCTGTGGCAGGATGCCCAGGCCCAGGCGTTCACCGTGGCCAAGGCGACGCGGCTGGACATCCTGCAGGACATCCGCGACGCGGTGGAGACCGCGATCAAGGAAGGCAAGACGCTGGCCTGGTTCAAGAAGGAACTGACGCCGGTGCTCAAGGCCAAGGGCTGGTGGGGCAAGCAAGAACAGGTCGACCCGAACACCGAGGAAGTCAGCCAGGTGCAGCTGGGCAGCCCCTGGCGCTTGCAGACGATCTACCGGACCAACCTGCAGACCGCCTACATGGCCGGCCGCTACACCGAGCAGTTGGCCAACGTCGACGATCGGCCGTACTGGCAATACGTGGCCATCCTGGACGGCAAGACGCGGCCGAGCCATCGCGCGATGAATGGCAAGGTGTTCCGCTACGACGACCCGTTCTGGCAGTTCTACTACCCGCCGAATGGTTGGGGCTGCCGCTGCCGCGTGGTGGCCTTGTCGTTCCAGGATGTGATGCGGCTGGGCATCAAGGTGGACAGTTCGGCGGGCAAGCTGGGTAGTGCCAAGAAGCTGGTCTCAGAGAAAACCGGCGAGCTGCGGCCGGTGGCCACCTTCCGTGCGATTGACCCGGTCACCCGCCGCGAGATCACGGTATCGCCGGATGTGGGCTGGAGCTACAACCCCGGCGCGGCCGCCTGGCAACCGGACCTCAAGCGCTACACCGGCGAGTTGGCCGGCTTGGCCAGAAAGGAATTGTCGTGAGCGACTTTGTCAGCATCACCATCGACGACCGCCAGCTGCAGGCGACGTTGCGCAATCTTGAGCGTGCCGGCGGCGACCTGACGCCGGCGATGCGCAAGATCAGCCAGACGCTGCTCAAGATCACCGAAGACAATCTGGAAGCCGAGGGCCGGCCCAAATGGGCGCCGCTGGCCGAGTCCACCAAGCTGGCGCGCCTGGGCGGCAAGAAGGCCTTCAAGAAGAACGGCGAGCTCAAGGCCTCGGCCCAGCGCCAGTTGTCCAACTTCCGCATCCTGCAGCACTCCGGTCAATTGGCAAGCTCGGTGACGCCCGACTACGACAGCACTCAGGCCGTGATTGGCAGCAACAAGGTCTATGCCGCGATCCAGCATTTCGGCGGCGAGGCCGGGCGTGGCGGCTCGGTCGAGCTGCCGGCGCGACCTTACTTCCCGATGACGGCGGACGGCGAGCTGCAGCCGGAGGCCCGCGAGGAAGTGCTCGATACGGTGCTGCGCCACCTGAAATCCGCAGCGGGCGTTTAGCCTGCCAGGCGATTTGGCGGCGCTTGGGATGCGCAGCGGTAGTCCACTGACCAGATAGCCACACCGTAAAGCTTTATAAAGGCTTTATGAGTTCGGTATATTGGTCGCTCCTCTATCCCAAAGGAGCAGGCATGAAGGTTACTTTGTGTTTTGTCCCACCAGGTGGTGGCGAAGCCGGATTACCAGCTAGAGATGGAAGTCCCCGCAGTTCCGCAGCGGGGGGATTACATCTGTGTGGTGCGTGAAGATCAAATCGGAGCAGAAACTTTTATCGTTCGGCGCACTTGGTGGCATTTCGATTGTTCCGCACAAGGGGAAAACGGCAGGTCGACATTGATTACAGTCGAATGTGAGTTTGCCGACTGGCCGCTTGCCTCCGAGTCTCACAAGCGAGCATGTGCTCGTTACAATGCCCCCTCTTTTGAAGACACCGCTTACTAAAGCCAAAGGACGGAAGGCTTGTTCTTCCGTTTTTCTCAAATATTAATCCCAATTAAAAGTCCCTCCCGCTGACGCCGTTCACCATGACGGCATGAACGCGACCAAACCCCTGCACATCTTCAAGCCCGGCCGCCAGACCGCACTGTCTGGCGCGGTGCTTGATTTCTCCGAGTCCGATCTCGCGGCCAGTGCCCGCGCTTACGATCCGGCGCTGCATGAGGCGCCCATCGTGGTCGGCCATCCCAAACTCGACGCCCCGGCCTATGGCTGGGTGAAGTCGCTGGCCGCAGGCGACGATGGCTTGAACGCCGAGCCGCACCAGGTCGACGCGGCCTTCGCCGAACTGGTGGCCACCGGCCGCTTCAAGAAAATCTCCGCCAGCTTCTACCTGCCCGACGCCACCAACAATCCGGTCCCCGGCGTGTACTACCTGCGCCATGTCGGGTTCCTGGGCGCGATGCCGCCAGCAGTCAAAGGCCTCAAGCAAGCCGAGTTTGCCGATGCCGAGGATGGCGTTGTCGAGTTCGCCGACTGGGGCATGGACACCAATGCCTCGCTGTGGCGCCGCGTCCGCGACTGGCTGCTGACCCAGTTCGGCCAGGAAATCGCCGACCAGGTAGTGCCCGACTGGCAGGTCGAAGCCATCCGCGAGGCCGCGCGTGACGACGATGAGACCCGCGCCGCCTTTGCCGACCCTTCCGTTTCCCTAGCAACAGCAACCACTCCTGAGGAGAACCATGCAGTGACCCCTGAACAAAAGGCCGCGCTGGAGGCCGAGAACGCCCAGCTGAAACAACAACTGGCTGCGGCCGAGGCCGAGAAGAAGGCAGCGGCGGCGGCCAAACGCCACGGCGAACACCTGGCTTACGCCGAGGAACTGATCAGCGGCGGCACGCTGGCGCCGAAACACAAGGGTGCGGTGGTGGCTTTCCTGGGTTTTGCCGACGGCGAGACCTCGGCTGAGTTTGGCGAAGGCGACGACAAGCAGCCCCTGGCCACCGCCTTCAAGGCCTTCCTGGGCGATATGCCGAAGGTGGTCGAGTTCGGCGAGTCCGCCACCAAGGGCAAGGCCGGGCAGCAAGCGGCCGGCGACTCGCTGGAATATGGCGAGAACGTCGATCAGGACCGTCTCGCCCTCGACCGGAAGATTCGCCAGTACATGCAAGAGCACAAGGTGGATTACGCCACAGCTGCTTCCTGCGTAATCAAGTAATCCCACTTAGGAGATTTCAATGGGTCGTTTATCCAACCTGCGGGTCGTTGACCCGGTTCTGACCAATCTGTCGATCGGCTACAGCAACGCCGACTTGGTGGGCGATGTCCTCTTCCCCTTCGTCCCGGTGGACAAGGAAGGCGGCAAGATTCCCAAGTTCGGCAAGGAAGCCTTCAAGATTTACAACACCGAGCGGGCGCTGCGGGCCAAGTCCAACCGCATCAATCCCGAAGACGTGGACAGCGTCACTGTCTCCCTCGACGAGCACGATCTGGAATACCCGATCGACTACCGCGAGAGCGACGAGGCCGCCTTCCCGCTGGAAGCACACGCCACCCACGTCGTGACCGAGGGCATCCGCCTGCGCCACGAGAAGAAGGTCGCCGACCTGGTGCAGAACACGGCGAACTACGCCGCCAGCAACAAGATCGTCCTGGCCGGCACCAGCCGCTTTACCGACAAGCAGAACTCCGACCCGATCGGCGTATTCGAGGACGGCAAGGAAGCCGTGCGCGGCAAGATTGGCAAATACCCGAACACCGCCGTCATCGGCGCCGCCTCCTGGAAGGCAATCAAGCAACACCCGCAATTCCTTGAGCGCATCAAGTACAGCATGAAGGGCGTACTGACCGTCGATCTACTCAAGGAAATCCTGGAGGTCGAGAACATCGTTGTCGGCCGCAGCGTGTTCTCCAACGACTTGGGTACCTTCGGCGACATCTGGAGCGACAACATCGTGCTCGCCTACGTCGCGCTGCAGCGCCAGGGTTCCGAACGCACCCCCTACGAACCATCCTTTGGTTACACGCTACGCAAGAAGGGCATGCCCCAGATCGACACGCGCACCGAGGACGGCAAGCTGGAGCTGGTGCGTAACACCGATAATTTCGAGGTGTTTTTGCTCGGGGCCGAAGCCGGCTACCTGATCGCAGACACCAACGCCTGACGGGAGCCGAGCTGATGGAAAAAAAATCCTACCAGGTCGGCGCCACGCCGATCCTCCTCGACGGCGAACGCTCCGAGCCTGGCGACCTCGTCGGGCTGACTGACAAGGAGGCGGCCCGCCTCGGCGAGCACGTGTCCCCTGCGGCATCCGAGGCCGCTGATGTTGGCAGAGACTCCAAGACCACCAAGAAAGGCGGTGAAGCATGAAGACCCAACAAATCGGCCTGACCACCTCGGTGACGGCGACGGGGGCTCTGACCCGATTGCGCTTCGTCGGCCTGCTCGGTGCTGTCTGCGCGGCTGGCGCCAAAGCTCTCGGAACGGCTGAAGCCAACACGGATATTGGCGAACAGGCCCCGGTGAACACCCACGGCATTCTGCAGGTAGAAGCCGGTGCAGTCATCGCCGCTGGTGCCGAGGTCGAGTCCGACGCCAATGGCAAGGCAATTACCAAGGCGGCGGGTATCGGCAACGGCTTCGCCCTGGATGCGGCATCAGCATCGGGTGACATTATTCGCATCGTGCGGGGCATCTGAGATGCGTTACTGCTCGCTGGCCGACCTGCAGCTGGCGGTTCCGCTGCAGACGCTGATCTGGCTGTCCAACGACGACGAGTCGGCCGGCGCCATCAACGCGGCGGTGGTCGAGGAAGGCGTCCGCCAGGCCGAGGAGCTGGTCGATGCCCACCTGCGCGGGCGCTACAACCTGCCGCTCGACCCGGTCCCGTCCGTCGTCAAGGACATGACGGTCAACCTGACGCGGCACTGGCTGTACGCCAGGCGGCCGGAGGGGCGCGAGCTGCCCGACGCGGTCACCCGCACCTACAAGTCCGCGCTGCAGATGCTGGAGGCAATCCGCGACGCCAAGCTGACCATCGGCGTGCCCAGTGGCGAGGCCGCGCCGGAACCGGGCGAGATGAAGGTGCGCTCGCGGTCGCGCAGCTTCGACGCCGCGTTGCTGGATCGGTACCGCTGACATGGCCACCACCTTGCAGATCATCGACGCGGTGGTGGCGCGGCTGAAGGCGAAGCTGCCGCAGTTGGCGGTCGAGTACTTTCCCGACCGGCCAAGCGAGTACCGGCTCAATCACCCCAAGGGGGCTTTGCTGGTCAGCTATCCCGGCAGCCAGTTCGACGGCACCGTGGACATCAACTATGTCGCTCAGCCACGCGTGGTGCGTGTGTCGGTGGCGGTGCTGCTGCGCCAGCTCAACGGCAAGGGGGGCGCGGTCGACGTGGTGGACGATGTGCGCCGCGCGCTCGTCGGCTGGCGGCCGCCGGATTGTCGCAAGGTCCAGGCCAAGGCCGAGACCTTCCTCGGCGAGATGGCCGGCATCTGGCAGTACACCGTCGAGCTGACGTCGCAATGCATGTTGGTCGAGGACGCCGACGTCGATACCGAGTCTCCCCTGACTCAAGTCACTTATGAGGAAGCCCCATGAAAACGAGCGATAGCGAAGTTTCTGCGTTAGCTAAAACGAGCGCCAGCGAAGTTTCTGCGTTAGCTAATTACCGCTACAGCGGCCCGACCAGCGGCGTGACGCTGCAGGAGGGCGAAGTCGTTCGCGAGGTGATGCTGCACGCCGGCGCCGAGGTCGAATTGCCGGTCGAGCACGAATACACCAAGACCTTGCTGGCCCTGCAGTACCTGACCCCGGTCGACGACAAGGGCAAGCAGGCCAAGCCGCCGGCGCGCAGCGGCGCCGATGAAACCTTGCAAACCAAAGGAGCGTAAGCGATGGCTGCAAACTACTTGCATGGCGTGGAAACCATTGAGGTCGAGCGCGGCCCGCGTCCGGTGCGCACCGTCAAGTCGGCGGTGATCGGCCTGATCGGCACCGCGCCGGTCGGCGCGGTCAATGCCGTCACCCTGACCTTGTCCGAAAAGGACGCCGCCGTGTTTGGCCCCCAGTTGCCCGGCTTCACCATTCCGCAGGCGCTGGACGCGATCTACGATCACGGCGCCGGCACGGTCATTGTGATCAATGTATTGGACCCGGCCATCCACAAGACGGCGGTGGCCAGCGAAGCCCTGGCCTTCGACGCCGCGACCGACCGCGTCAAGCTGGCCCACGGCGCCGTGGACGGCCTGGTGTTGAAGAGCAGCGATAGCGCGACCACCTACGTGGCCGGCACCGACTACAGCGCCAACCTGGTCACCGGTGAACTGGTGCGCATCAAGGGCGGCGCCATCAGCGCCGGCGCCAGCGTCAAGGCCAGCTATGACTATGCCGACCCGACCAAGGTCACCGCCGCCGACATCATCGGCGCCGTCAACGCCGCCGGCGCGCGCACTGGCCTGAAGGCGCTGAAGGATACCTATAACCAGTTCGGTTTCTTCGCCAAGATTCTGATCGCGCCGGCGTTCTGCACCCAGAACTCGGTGGCGGTCGAGCTAATCGCGATGGCCGATCAGTTGGACGCGGTGACCTATATCGACGCGCCGATCGGCACCACCTATGCCCAAGCGTTGGCGGGTCGCGGCCCGGCCGGCAGCATCAACTTCAACACCTCCAGCGACCGCGTGCGCCTGTGCTACCCGCATGTGAAGGTCTACGACCCTGTATTGAACACCGAGCGTCTGGAGCCGCTGTCCGCCCGCGCCGCCGGCCTGCGCGCCAAGGTCGACCTGGACAAGGGCTTCTGGTGGTCCAGTTCCAACCAGGAACTGGCCGGCGTCATCGGGGTGGAGCGTCAGCTGTCGGCGATGATCGACGACCCGCAGTCCGAGGTGAACCTGCTGAACGAGCAAGGCATCACCACGGTGTTCTCCAGTTTCGGTTCCGGCTTCCGCCTGTGGGGCAACCGCACCGCCGCCTGGCCCACCGTCAGCCATATGCGCAATTTCGAGAACGTGCGCCGCACCGGCGACGTGATCAATGAGTCGATCCGTTACTTCAGCCAGCAGTTCATCGATATGCCGCTGAACCAGGCCACGATCGACGCGCTGGTGGAGTCAGTGAACGGCTACGGCCGCAAGCTGATTGGCGACGGCGCGCTGCTGGGCTTCAAGGCTTGGTTCGACGTGGCGCGCAACCCGGAAACCGAGCTGGCCAATGGTCACCTGCTGATCAGCTACAAGTACACGGTGCCGCCCCCGCTGGAACGGCTGACCTTTGAGACCGAGATCACCTCGGAATACCTGCTGACCCTGAAGGGAGGGAATTGATCATGGCTGGCAAGATCGAAATCAACCGCATCACCAATGCCAACATCTATGTGAACGGCAACTCGCTGCTCGGCCGGGCCGACGAGGTCAAGCTGCCGGACGTGTCCGCCATCATGCAGGAGCACAAGGCGCTGGGCATGATCGGCAAGATCGAACTGCCGGCCGGCTTCGACAAGCTGGAGGGCGAGATCAAGTGGAATTCGCTGTATCGGGACGTGGCCAAGACCGTGGCCAACCCATTCAAGGCAGCGCAGCTGCAGTGCCGTTCCAGCATCGAAACCTACGGCGCCCAGGGACGCCTGCAGGAGGTCAGCCTGGTCACCTTCCTGACCGTGATGTTCAAGAAGAACCCGCTGGGCACTTACAAGCAGCATGACAACGCCGAGTTCGGGTCTTCCTTCTCCGCCACCTACATCAAGCAGGTGATCGACGGCGAGGAGGTGCTGGAGCTGGACTACCTGGCCAACATCTTCCGCGTGGGCGGCGAGGACATGCTGGGCACTTACCGCAACCATATCGGCGGCTGAATCTAATCGCTTGTTCCCCCCGTTGGGGCCACTCCGGTGGCCCCCTTTTTTATTAAAGTCGTTTAACTGCTTCCCGCCCGGCATCCGCCGACAATCCTCCTTGCACCTACTGACATTGTTCAACGTTCACCCGCATGGAGGATTCCTCATGAAAGCACTCAAGCTGCAATTCCCGTTTACCAACGCCGCCGGCGAGCGCATCGAATCTCTGACGATCACACGCCTGAAGCGCGGCGATCTGAAGGCCGCCCACCAGCACAGCAAGGACGACGCGGACCAGGAGGATTTCCTGTTCGCGCGCATGACTGGCCTGCTGCTGGAAGACATTGATCAACTCGACATTGCCGACAGCCGGGTGCTGGCCGACTGCTTTCGCGCCATGGTGGGCGGCGGAGACGGAGCTGCGGAGGCTTGACGGCTACCTGCTGACGGTGCTGCGGATACAGCCGTCGGAGATCGACGGGCTGGAGATGGAGGATTACTGGGGCTGGATCGAGGAGGCCGAACGCGAGGTCAAGCGGCGGAACGAGACGATGCAGTCGCTTTACGGCCTATGACGACCAGCACCGCGATTAGCAAGCCGCCCAACAGCGAAGCGCCGGCCGCCAATGGCGCGCCGGCCAATGCCGTCAACACCAGGGCGATGGGCAAGGCAAACACAGCCCCCCAGAACGGCAGGTGCGCAAAGCACAGCCAGGCCAGGAAGGCGATGCCGCAACAAACGATGAGCCCGTATAGGACTTTGGCGGCGATGAGGGCGGTTTTTTCAAACATGGTTTCAGGATAGCAAAAGGCGGCACGGCATGGCCAATGAACTGCTGGTTGGGGTGAAGATTGGCGCGGCGTTGGCGGGCTCGTTTCAAGCCGCATTCGCCTCGGCGCGCGGCACCACCCAAAAGCTCGGTCAGGTGGCGGACGAGCTCCGCGTCAAACACAACCGGCTGGGCGACGCGATGGCGCGGGCAATGGCGCATCCAACCCGCAATGTGGGCGAGCTGCGCCGCCAATACGAGCGGCTGGGCCAGACCCTGGACCAGCTGCGCGTCAAGCAGGAAAAGCTGGCCGCCAGCATCGCGCGCGGCGAGACCTTGAAGGCAGGCCGCGCCGATCTTCGCGGCCAGGCGATGGAGACCGCAGGAACAGCGCTCGCCCTGGGCGCTCCGGTTGTTAAATCGGTGGGCGCGGCTGTCAATTTTCAGGACCAGATGCGAGACATTGCCATTACGGGCGAGTTTTCAAAGGCTGAGGAGGCCAAGCTCGGCTCGACTATCCGTAATGCCGCGCTCAAGTGGAACCAGTTCCAGGATGAAATCGCACGCGGCACCTCGGTGTTGGTCGCCGGTGGCATCCAGGATGCCAAGGCATTGGAGAAGTACGCCCCGGTGATGGCCAAGGCGGCGACCGCGACCCGCGCCAGCATGGACGACCTGGGCAGCGTGGCGATCGCGCTCAAGGACAACCTCAAGGTGGGCGAGGATGGCTTCGAGGGTGCGCTCAATATGCTGGCCTATGCTGGCAAGCGCGGCCAGTTCGAAATCCGCGACATGGCCAAGTGGCTTCCGGCCCTATCGCCATCCTTCCAGGCGCTGGGCGTCACCGGCAAGGAGGCCGTCGCCGAGATCGGCGCCGCGTTGCAGATCGCCCGCAAAGGCGCGGGTTCGAACGACGAGGCCGCTAACAATTTCAAGAATTTCCTGCAAAAGATCACCGCCCCTGACACCCTCAAGGACTTTGCAAACGCAGGTATCGACTTGAAGGGCAGCATGATGAATTTGCGGGCGCAGGGACTGACGCCTGTGCAATCCATGTTGGCCATCATTACCCAATACATGCAGTCCAAAGGCCCTGCTGCGGCAGGCCAGTTTAAACAGGCGATGGCGATCAAGGATGACAAGGAGCGCCAGGCGGCGCTGCAGCGGCTGTCGGAAGCCTACAAACTGGGTGAGTTGTTTCAGGACATGCAGGCCATGTCGTTCATTCGACCTGCAATAGCTAATCAGGGAGAAATGAAGGATATCCAACAAGGTAGCATGGATGCCGCCGACAAGGGCTTGCTGGATCAGGACTGGCTAAAGCGGATGGATACCGCCAAGTCTCAGCTCGACAAGTTCAAAATCGGCACCGCTGAGTTAGGACTCACCATTGGCGATGCACTGTTGCCATCGATTTCCGAGATCATTGTTGAGGTCATGCCGGCTGTTAAGGCATTCGGTGAGTGGGCCAAGGAAAATCCTGGCTTGATCAAAGGCATTATCGGCCTGGTCGGTGGTCTATTGGCCGGCAAGATGGCCTTCATCGGACTCAAGTACGGCCTCAACCTGGTGATGTCCCCGTTTAATGCCTTGGGTACATCCATCTTGACCCTGTCCAGTAAATGGACGCTGATGCGCGCCATGCTAATGGGCGGCTCTTCCCGACTGACCGTCCTGTTTCGACTATTTGGCGCCGGACGTAGCAATGCGGTCCGGCTGGCGGCCGCGTTTGGCTCCATGGGCCGAGGCATCGGCTCGGCGGGGCGGTTGGTCGTCCGCTTGGGCCGCGCGCTGGGCGGTCAGTTGTTCAGCGGCCTGCGCTTGGCCGGCCAGGCGGTGCTGTGGCTGGGCCGCGCTTTGCTGATGAACCCGATCGGCCTGCTGATTACCGGCATCGCCATCGGCGCCTACCTGATCTACCGCCATTGGGACAAGGTCAAGCCATGGTTTCAAGGGCTGTGGGCTGGCGTCAAAGCAGCCTTCGCCGGCGGCATCGGCGGAGTGGCCAAGCTGATCCTGAACTGGTCGCCGCTGGGGCTGTTCTATAAGGCGTTTGCCGGGGTGATGAAGTGGTTCGGCGTCAGCCTGCCCAAGAACTTCACCGACTTTGGCGGCATGTTGATCGGGGGCCTTCTAAACGGCATCAAGGCCAAGATCGGCGCGGCCAAGGATGCCATTGTCGGCTTTGGCCAGGATGTGAAGGGCTGGTTCGCCAATACCCTGGGCATCAAGTCGCCGTCGCGCGTGTTCATGGGCTTTGGCGACAATATCGCCCAGGGCGCGGCGATCGGCATTGGGCGCTCGTCGGGGCTGGCGTCCAAGGCCGCCGCCGGCATGGCCTCACAAACAGCCGCGGCTGCGGCGGTAAAGCGCCTGGGCGCGGCTCAGTCCGCCAGGGGCGGCGGTGCGGCCGCCGGCGGCGCGGGTGGCATGAGCGGCGTCATCATCCACTTCAGTCCAACCATCCAGATTCATGGCGGCGCGGCCGAGGGTGTTAAAGGCCAGGTCAACGAGGCGTTGAAGCTGTCGCTGCATGAGCTGGAGCAGCTGATCAAGCGCGTGACCGCGCAGCAAGCGCGGAGGACCTACTGATGTTTGCGCTCCTGGGCGACGTCCAGTTCGACCTGATCACCTACTTTGACGGCTTCGAATCGCAGTTTGGCGTCGACTATGCCGAGCACGCGTTGATCGACGGCAAGCCGCGCCTGCAGCGGGTCGGCGACAAGCTGGACGAAATCCGCATCCAGCTGTCGTTCCATAGCCAGTTCTGCGACCCGGAGCAGGAACTGGTCAAGTTGCAGACGGCTTTGCGCGCGCACCAGGCCATGGCGCTGGTGCTGGGCAATGGCGATTACAAGGGCTGGTTCGTGTTGACCGAGCTGCAGGCGACCAGCAGGCAGACCGACCAGGCCGGCACGCTGATCGCGCTGGAGGCCAGCCTCACCCTTCGCGAGTTCGTCGGCGACAAGAAAACCCCGCTGGCGCCGCCGGCGGTACAGGCCAAGTTGCCGCCGGCGGCCGCCACCGCGCTGCCGGCCAGCGTGGCCGCCAAGGCCGCCGATCTCAATGCGAGCGTGGGCGGTGCCATCGGATCGGTACGCGACAGCGTGCGCCAGGTGGTGACTTATGCGAACCAGGCCCAGTCTGCGATGCGGACCGCGATGGATGTCGCGCGGGTGGCGCAGAGACTGCGCGACAACCCGCTGGCGGCGCTGGGCCAGGTGCCGGGCCTGCAGGGAGCGCTGAAGCAAGTGAGCGGCCCGCTGGAGAAGCTGTCGCCGGTATTGGGCAAGCTCAGCGGGCAATTACCCGACGCGGCGGGCATCCTGCGCGCCGGCAATAGCGCGCTCGATGCGGTGCGCAATGCCCAGGGCGCGTTGTCCGCCGTCACCGCCGGCAATGTTGTCGGCCGCATCGACTCCATGGCCAGCCAGCTTGCGGCCGCCAGCAGTGCGTTGGAGTCGGTGGCGCCCAATATCAGCAAGCTGGCCGGCAAGGTCATCACCAGGGCGATCTAGATCATGTTCCTGACCCATGTCACCACCGAGGGCGAGCGCTGGGATCAACTGGCGGCCCGCTATTACGGCGACGCGCTGGCTTACGAGCGCATTGTGGCGGCCAACCCCCATGTGCCGCTGGCCACCGTCTTGCCGAGCGGCCTGGTGCTGTCCATCCCCATCATTGAGCAGGATGATCTATCCGAGGACGAGGAGCTGCCGCCATGGCTGCGTTGACACAGGCCGTATCAGAGCCGACGGCGGTGGCCGCCGTACCCCACCCGGTGTTCATGCTGTCCTACGGGCACAAGAACATCACCAACGACGTGTCCCCGTATGTATTGTCGGTGACCTATACCGACTATCTGTCCGGCCAGTCCGACGAGCTGGAAGTGCAACTGGAGGATGCCGACGGCCGTTGGCTGCGCGCCTGGTACCCTGGCAAGGGCGACGCGCTGTCGCTCAAGATCGGCTACGACGCGGCGCCGCTGCTACCGTGTGGCTCTTTCGAGATCGACGAGATCGAGATCGCGATGCCACCGTCAACGGTGACGATCCGGGCGCTGTCGACCGGCATCAAGAAGTCGGTGCGCACTCGTTCCGGCCGCGCCTATGAGAACACCACGCTGGCGGCGATCGCCCGGCGCATCGCCAAGCGCAATCAGCTGACGCTGACCGGCAAAATCCGTGACATCCGTATCGACCGCGTCACCCAGTACCAGGAACGCGATGTGGCCTTCCTGACCCGCCTGGCGCGCGAGTACGGCTACGCCTTCAAGATTGTTGGCAGCAAGCTGGTCTTCACCGAGTTGGCCGATTTGCGCGACGGCAAGGCGGTGGCCACGCTGCAGGCCGGCGATCTGATCTCGCTGCGGCTGCGCGACAAGATCAAGGACATCTACCAACAAGCCAAGGTGAAGTACCACAACCCGAAGACCAAGAAGCTGGTGGTGTACGGGATGAAGGCGGACGGCCAGGTGGGCGCCGTGGGCCAAACCACGGTATCCACCAAGAAGCGCGGCGCCGGCCAGGCCGCCAGCGGCGACACCTTGAAGCTGTCCACGCGCTCCGGCTCCAAGGCGGCCGCGCAGGCCAAGGCCAAGGCGGCGCTGGACAAGAGCAACCAGGAACAAACCGCCGGCAACTTGACCCTGTCGGGCAACCCGAAGCTTGTCGCCGGCGTGACCTTCGACCTGGCCGGGTGCGGCAAGCTCGACGGCCGCTACCTGGTGGAGTCGGCGCGCCACCGCGTCGACCGCAGCGGCGGCTACACCACCGAGCTGGAGGTCAAGCGCGCGGCGATCTCGGTTGCCAAAGGCAAGGGCGGCGGCGCGGCGAAGAAGAAGTCCGGCAAGTCCTTGAAGGTCTACGGCATGAAGGGCGGCAAGGTGGATGTGGTCGGCACAACAACGGTGAGCAAGAAGAAATGAACGATACCTTCGATGAGTTCGGCGCCAGTCTCAAGTTCGGCACGGTCAGCGCCAGCAAGCCTGGCTTCGCCCGCGTGCGACTGCCGGACCTCGACAATATGCGCACCATGTGGCTGCCGATCGCCTACCCGAAGACCCTGCAGGATCAATGCTGCTGGACCTACGATAACGGCGAACATGTCGCGGTGCTGCTGGACGCGCGCGGCGAGGACGGCGTTATCCTGGGGGCGGTGTATTCCGATGCGGACAAGCCTCCGGTGACCGACCCGAACAAATTCGCCATTCGCTTCAAGGACGGCGCGCTATTGGAGTATGACCGGAGCACTCATGTGCTGACGGTGACCGGGGTGCAGAAGGTGGTGGTCCATGCCGACGCCGAGATTCTGCTGCAGGCCGGCGCCAAGGTAACGGTGAACACGCCTGAGGCGGAGTTCACCGGCAACCTGACCGTGCAGAAGAAATTGACCTTCCTGGGCGGCATGATGGGCTCTGGCGGGGGCGGCGCGTCGGCGGTGATCAGTGGTAAGGTGGAGGTCGACGGGGACATCAACGCCAGCGGGTCCGTGATGGATGCTGGCGGGAACTCGAATCATCACAGCCATTAGGGTTTGGGCTTATCCCTGATGGCAATGCCTTGCTTTCTCGACTCTGGGAGGCATTCAAACACATCATCAATTTCTTTTGGCTCAGAGATCATTTTCTCCACGATGATGTTCACCAACTTGAACAACGTTGTAACCGTGTCCTGTTTATCCTCTATGTCCATGATGCCGGGATGGAGGGATGCATTGCCAATGACCCGAACAGAGTCCAGTGCTTGCTGTATGCGTTTAGGAAGTCCATTCTGCACCAGCAAGGCAATATTCTGATTGATGTCCTTAGATGGGTCTCCTAGTTGATG
Organism: Chromobacterium alkanivorans; assembly: GCF_016937655.1. GTDB lineage: Bacteria > Pseudomonadota > Gammaproteobacteria > Burkholderiales > Chromobacteriaceae > Chromobacterium > Chromobacterium alkanivorans. Next base: position 83,864 of record NZ_JAFHKL010000016.1, read on the forward strand.
GCATAGCTTTTCAACCACCAATCGAAGTAAGGCGGCTGCTGCGCGAGGAGACTGTGCTGCAATCGCGCGAGCTTCCTCATAGTCAGGCCGACAGTCATCCGGCATGTCTTTTGCTGGTAATGGCACCGTTGAAATAGATGGGTAGATCATCTTCATTTGCAGCGGCTTACTACTACGTATGTGCCAATAAGAATTTTTCTGGCATCTAAGGCAGGTGGCTTGATTGATATGTGAGGGGCGATCTCTCCCATAGTCAGAAAGGTTAACCCAGCGCATTTGGGCATAGGCACTGCAGTGAGGGCAGTTGAAAGCATCTTGTTGAGGTGCTGGCGCAACATAGTCCATCGGTTTCTCCTGTTTTACATTTCCCCCATTTTAATCCGCTTTACTATCACGTGGGACCGCCAGATATGACGATAGCCGCATGACCCGGCTATCTGACTCCCTTCACTGGCAACCCGCCCTCGGCGGCCTCGGCATCGTCGAGACCGTAGCGGACATTGACCAGTCCATCCGCATCATCCTGCGCTCACCCAAGGGCTGCGACCCGCATCGCCCGGGTTTTGCTTCCAGCCTGCACCTTCATCTCGACAAGCCTATCAACCAAGCAATTCCGCACTTGGTGCGCGAGGCGGTAGAGGCCATCCGCAAGTGGGAGCCGCGCTGCGACCTGATGAAGGTCACGCCAGCGGTGCAGGACTCTCAAGTCACCCTGCGCGTGCGCTGGAAGCTGGCGGACGGTGTGCTGCGCGAGACGGAGGTGCAGTTATGAGCCTGCCCGAGCCAAGCTTCATCGACCGCAACCCAGACGCCATCACCGCCGAGATCGTCGCCCAGTACGAGCAGCTATCGGGCAAGACCTTGTATCCGGCCCAGGTGGAGCGGCTGCTGATCGACGTGATCGCCTACCGCGAAAACCTGGTGCGTATCGGCATACAGGAGGCGGCCAAGCAGAACCTTGTGGCCTATGCCCGCGCGCCGATGTTGGACTACCTGGGCGAGCTGGTCGGCGTGACGCGTCTACCGGCGCAGCCGGCCAAGACCACGCTGCGCTTTACCGTGGAGGCAACGTTGGCCTCCGGGCTGTTGATCCCGGCCGGCACCCGTGTCGAGGGTGGCGATGGCGTGGTGGTCTTTGCCACCGATATGGACGTCACCTTGCCTGCCGGCCAGCTATCGGTCAACGTGGCCGCTACCTGCGAAGAGGCTGGCACTACCGGCAATGGCTGGCAGCCCGGCCAGATCAATAGCCTGGTCGACGAGTTGGGCGATATGGAGGTGGTGGCCGCCAACACCTCGGTGACCAGTACCGGCTATGACGAAGAGGACGACGAGCGCTTGCGCGAGCGCATCAAGCTGGCGCCGGAGTCGTTCACCAATGCCGGCAGCCGCTTGGCCTACCGTTTTCATGCCCTCAAGGCGCATCAGAGCATCGTCGATGTTGCGGTGCTGTCGCCATCCCCTGGCGTCGTTCACCTTTGCCCCCTGACGGCAACGGGTCTGCCTGACTCCAATTTGCTTGCCTTGGTTGAGGCCACTTGTTCCGCCGAGAAGGTGAGACCGTTGACCGACCGGGTGCGCGCACTGGCGCCCAGCCGCGTCGACTATGCGATTGAGGCTCAACTGGTGCTGTATACCCAGGCGGATTCGCGCTCGGTACAGGCCCAAGCAATGGCACAGGCCAAAGCCTATGTCGATGGCCGGGCGGGCGGCTTGGGGCGCGACATCGTGCCAAGCCAGGTGATTGCCGCGCTGCAGGTGCCTGGCGTGTACCAGGTCACGCTGAATAGCCCAACCTTACGTGTATTGAGTGAAAGCGAATGGGCGCACTGCACCCAGATTTCCATCACTCCGGCGGGAGTGGCAAATGGCTGAGACCTTGCTTTTGCCTCCCGTACTGGCCAGTGACCCGCGCTTCCGCGCGCTGGGCCAGCTGACTGGTCGTATCAGCCAGCAAGACTTGTCGCCGCTGCTGGTTTACCTGGTGGATCAAGTCGACACCGAGTTGTTGCCGGTTCTGGCTGAACAATTCCATGTGATGGGCGATGAAGGCTGGTTGCTGGCCAGCGATGAGCGTCAGCAGCGCGCCTTGATCAAAAGAGCGATCGAACTGCATCGATACAAAGGCACCTTGTGGGCGGTTCAGGAAGTGTTCCGCGTGCTGGGTATCGATGCCGAATTGCTGGAGTGGTGGCAGCAGCAGCCGGAGGGTGCCCCCTACACCTTCAGTTTGAAGCTGTGGGCCAACGACAACTGGCAGGATAAGAACCCTTTATTGAGCGCTGAGCTATATCACCGGCTGAAGTGCATGGTGGATGAAGCGAAGCCGGTCCGCTGTTCTTATGCGCTGCATGTCGGCGCACGCTTCGATCAAGGAGTGTATCTCGCCTCGGCGGGCCAGGCGCGTGCGATACGTCGCGCGGATGGCTACTGCCTGCCGGCCCCCGCAAAGCCGATTTTTCAACCCGCACAGCTTGCCAGCGCTGGACGCGCCAGGGCAGTGCTGCGCCTTTCAATGGAGGGCTAGAGATGACTACTACGCTCATCCCGCAACTGTTGGATGCGGGCTTGTCCGCCATCCAGCTGGCCAGCGGCGATGGCATTCAGTTGCGGATAACCCACGTCGCCCTGGGCGATGCAGGTTATGTGCCCAACGCCGGACAGAGCGGCTTGCGCCACGAAGTTGTCCGCTATCCCGTCGCGGACGGTCGCATCGTTGGCCCGCGCCAACTCCACTTGACCGCTCTAGCGGACGATAGCGCCGAGTTCTGGGTACGCGAAGTCGGCTTCATCCTGGAGAGCGGGGTGTGCTTGGCGGTGTGGAGTGATTCAAACCGCGCGCTGGCATACAAGCAAGGTGGGCTGGAGTTGTTGTTGGCCTATGACTTGACCCTGGCCGGCGTGCCACCTGACAGCGTCACCGTGCAATCCACGGGAGCGGGCCTGAACCTGCATCTAGCTGAAGAGCTTGCCAGCCTGGCCAGTGCCCAGATCGCCAGTCAGTTGGTCGACCTGCAGCAGGATGCGCTGCTAACGGAGCATGGCCGAGCGCTGTCCACGCTGCACAGCGATCTTGCTGGCCAGTTGGCTACCCTTGTCGAATCTGACCGGCAAACAGCGCAGCGTTTCGACCAACTGGCCGGCCTACACACGGCCGAACACGACAGCCTACTGGAGATTCAAGCCGCAAACGCGGCGGCCATTGTGGACCTGCAGAACCATTACTTGAAAGGAGCAACAGCATGAGCCTGGAATCGAGCATTGCCGGTCTGGTCCGCGCCTCGACTGAATTGACCGGCACCGTGCGCGGCAAGTCTGCCGAAATAGACGGCAAAGTCGCCGCGAAGATTGCCGAGCTGGACAACTGGCGTAGTACGGCACGATGGGAACTCCCATTTCACCGTGTCACCAAAAATCAGTTTGGAAACATTCTGAATGGCGCGCTACTGGGGTGGTCGGTCGATGCTGGAACGACCGTCACAGTAGCCGTTAAACGGGACATCGTTTCCGGGGTTGCGTGGGGTTCTCGTGATCCCGAGGAAGTCGCAATTTTGACCGCGATGGGTATGACCGGTGTACGAGACTTTTGGCCCGGGATTATCCGGGTGCTTTCGCTCACATGGAGCAAAAACCCAGGAACCCCCAATGCACTGTTGCCATTTCAAGTGCTGCCGATGCGTCAGGGCGTGACGGTTGCAAGCTACGCAAGATTGATCAGCGGTGCAGTGGATGGCAGCTACCTGAGTGGCATCTCGTCAACGTGGAAACAATGTGGTGCGTACATTGGGCAATACCACGGAGGGGGTTACGCTCACATTCATCCGATAGCGAGTACTGATACTGGCTCAATAGAGCTGATCCTGCCCGCTGCTGTCGCAGGGCGCTACCCGGTCGACCCTTCCAATCCGTCCTGGGGCTGGTTTGATCATCGGAGTGCAGTGGCAAATTTTGACACGTCGATTTGAGGAGATAAGCGATGGACAACCCTATCAGCGCCAGCGCAGCCGCCATCATGCAGGAAGAGTACTACCGCAACTTGGCAAAAGCCCGCATTGAGGCGGTTTACCCTTTGTTCAAGCAGATAAACATCTTGCGATCAGGCAGCACTGCGGAGAAGGACAAGATGGGCAAATATATCGACGCCATTCGAAGCTGGAGCAATGGAGATAACCCAGCCCTGGCAGAGCTGGAAAAAATTCAGCCGTAGTTTTCAAGGAGAAGACAGCGACCGGACAAGTGTTGGAGCACCTGTCCGGCCAGCTGACCCGCAGTCATAGCCTGCAAGTCATCCCAAGGCTGTCTACCGTAGGCCTACGGTGAAACAAGCCTAAACGGGAATTGCATCCGTGGAAAGAACCTTGCAGATGTTACAAATCACAGCTAATCCCATTATTCCATGGATCGGCGGCAAGCGCCGTCTATCCAAGCTCATTCTCCCTCTGTTCCCGGAGCATACCTGCTACGTTGAGCCGTTTTGCGGCGCGGCCGCGCTTTACTTCCTGAAAGAGCCAGCCAAGGTTGAGGTGATCAACGACGTCAACGGCGAACTGGTCAACCTGTACCGTGTAGTGCGCCACCACATGGAAGAGTTCGTTCGGCAATTCAAGTGGTCTTTGAGCTCGCGGCAAATATTCAAATGGCTGCAGATCACGCCGGAAGAAACACTGACCGATATCCAGCGGGCCGCCCGATTCTTCTACCTGCAGAAGATGGCTTTCGGCGGTAAGGTTGATTGCCAGAGCTTTGGCACGGCCACCACCAGTCCGCCCAAGCTCAATCTGCTGCGGCTGGAAGAAGACCTGTCTGCTGCTCATCTTCGCCTCAGTCGTACCTACATCGAAAACCTGGACTGGGCGGATTGCATCAAGAAGTATGATCGTGAGCACACGCTGGTCTACTGCGATCCGCCGTATTGGGGCACAGAAGGCTATGGCGTGGACTTCGGCCTGTACCAGTACCAGCGCATGTCCGAGCTGGCCAGGACCATCAAGGGCCGAATGATTATCTCGGTCAACGACATCCCAGAAATGCGCCAGACCTTTGACGGGCTGACCATCGAACGGGTGGACATCAGCTACTCCGTTGGCGGAGCCGGTCGCAGCAAGGACAAGAAGGGGGAATTGATCATCCGTAACTGGTGATCAGTAGTAGAAAGTGATGAGGGGCCTTGTGGCCCCTTTGCTGTCAAAAGTGAAATTCTTTTGCGAATGCTGGAAAATGATCTCCACCCGACTTATCGCGCAAAATGGTGCTCAGTTTTCGCGCCGCGCTTCATCATGCGGTCTCCCCTGCTTTGAAGCCGCGGGCCCCCACCCCCTGCGGCTTCCCGACCGATGGCTGGCTGCGGCGCAGACCAAGCTGATGACATTCCGACATAGCGACCTCCTGGCTAAATGCGATGGATGACGAGAGCTCCCCGTTGGATGCGCGCAAGCGCGGCGGCCGCCTCTGGATGTCGGGCGGCGTCTGGTTTTAAAAACGGCCGGCGTGTTCAGCCTCGGCGTATCGCCTTGAAGTCGTTGTCGGCCTTTAGCTGGAAGGCTTGCAGGCGGGCGACGCAATCGTCCAGCGCCTCCAGCGACAGGCGCGCCAACAACTGCAAATGAGAGGAATCGTCACGGCGGCCGCTGGCCTGGATCGCCGTCAGCGTGGAGCGCAACACGGCGAAGCCGTTCAAGGCCAGGGCGCAGGCGTCCATGGTTTGGGACAACAGGTATTGCTGCTCTTGGCTGACGGCCGGGGAGGGTTTGGCGCAAGCGGCGGAGGAATTAGGGGGAGTCATCGCCGTCTCCAAATCCGCCTGGAAGCCTGCTCGGAGATGAGCAGGGGCGTGACAAGGCGGCAAGACCGGTTCTCCGTGATGTCGACCGGCAGCCCCGAAAGGCTCCCTGCCACGCCCTGCTCAGATGCGGCGGCTGGGGGTGGTTTGGCTAAAGGAAGAAGGGAAAACAGTGGAGTCATTGCAGTCTCCAAGTCAGCTTTGAAAGCCTGCTCGGATACGAGCAGGAGCGTGACAAGGTGGCAAGACCGGTTCCATTGTTAAGACCGGCAGCTCCAGAGGAGCTCCCTGCCACGCCCTGCTCAGATGCAAGTGCGTGGCAACAGACGTGCGGGGTCCTGGCGGACTCTGCGGGTCTGCGAACAATGGAATTAATAGGCTTGCCTGCCCGGCGCGGCGTTATTTGGCGCAGCGCGAGGCAAAGAGTACTGAGACGGGGGCGGAGCGTCAAGCCGGAGACGGCCGCCCGGCCAGGCGGAAAGCGGGAGGGGAGGTTTAAAGAACCTGTTCAAAGCCCTGCGAGCCCAAGCGGGACTTTGAACAGGTTCTTGGCGGGCTTCAAATAGTGGACAGCAGCTTCAACACGGCGGCCGACAGCCTTTCCGCGCACAATCCGATGCCATGCTCGGGCGTGCCCTTATCCCGGCCTTGGCCGTCAATGATATTGCTGACCGCCCGCAAGACCAGCACCGGCGTGGAACCCACCCGTCGGGCGGCGCGCATCACGCCGGAGGACTCCATTTCAATCACGCCGCGGCCCAGTTCCAGCATTGCGGGAAACTTGTCGGCGGGCACCGGGAACTGATTGCTGCTGAAGATCAGCCCCGGCTTCACCCTGGGCAGGGCTTTCAGCTTCGCCAGCCAATAGGGGTCCGCGTCCCACTCCGTTTCCAGCTGGCCATGCGTATTGCTGTTAAACAGGCAGGACTCAAACGGCGTGCCTTTCAGGATCTTGTCGATGCCGTAAAGATCCATCTGCACGACCTTGCTGCCGGCGACGACATCTCCGATCTCCCAGCCATCCCCCACCGCGCCCGAGGTCCCCAAAAACAAGACCAGGTCAATCTCGCGCTGCTGCAGCACCGCCAGCGTGGTCAAGGCGGCGTCTTCCGTGCCCACGCCGGTTTCGGCCAGGTAAAGCTGGTGGAGATTGTGCCTAAGGCTGCGACAGGACAAGGCGCCGAGCATGGGGTCCGGCGACCAGGTCGCGGACAGCTGTTGCGACAGGTGGGCGGATTCGGCGGGGAATGCCGACAATAGCAAGATGTTCATGTAGTGCCTCAATCGTAGGTGGTTTAACTGCGAAATCTCGCCGAGGATACGGCGAGTCCTTCCAATCCTTAGCCTGCGCCTTCCAGCAGCAAGCGCCCGCCGCTGTTCAAATGCTCCACATCGCGCGCGCGCAGCGCATCCACCGCCACCTGCGCGTCCACCCAGATTTGCGCGGTGAACAGCTTGCCGCGCGCCGGCTTGCCGTCCGCCACCGCCCATATTCTATGTTCGGCATCCACGGCCACCTCCGCCGCGGCAGGCTCCAGCGCCGCCTGCTCGGTGCGCACGGCGGCCAGCAGCACCGGCTGGCCGTCCAGTTGCGCCGCGCCCATAGTCATCCGGTAATGGCCCTTGCCGTTCCACAGCGCCATGCCCTTGGCGGCCGGCTCCGCTTCCAGCCGCAGCCGGATGGCGCTTGGCGCCTCGCATTGGATGCTCAGCGTCATCCGCCGCTTGCCCAAGGCCAGCACCCCGGCCTGGGACCGCCCAAACTGGCCCTTGTTCAACACGCCGTAATCCAGTTGCTCGCCGCTCAAGCGCATCACGCAGTTGTCGGCCAACACGGCCTGGCACAAGAGCAGGCCGGCCAGACCGGCCGTTGCCCGCTTAATCATCGACTTCATTCCTTGCTCCTCGCTCACGCTTCCGCCCGGCATACCGCGTCCAGCTGCTCGTAAAACACCTGCTCGTCCACCGTTTCCGGCAGCGCGAAATCCAGCTGACAACGGTTGCCGTTAGGCGTAGTCACGGTCAACGCCTGTCCCGGCTCGGCATTGTCGAGGAAGACCTTGCCGCCTTCCACCACGGTGGTGACGAAACGATTGTCCGCCGTCAGCACCGACCCGCCGGCGCTCAGCGGCTGGCCCAAACCGTCCTTGACTTCCAGCAACACGCGGCGGGTCTGGAACACGTCGAATTCGACATGACGCACCGCGCCGCGGCTGACTTTCAGCTCCTTGTAGCCGTTTTTCAGCTCCACCGAGCGCGGCAAGCTCTTCACGTCCACTTCCAAGCGGCTGACGTCGTAAGCCGTCAAATTTGGGATCACCGCGCGGCCGCCGGCGTCGGTCCACACCGCCCCGCCCGGCGTGTTGACCCGCACCCCGGACACCTTGCCGGTGGACAACACGCCGAAACTGTCCTGGATCTGCGCCGGTGACGCGGTGACGCCGTCGCGGTGAAAGGCCAGGCCGCCGCTCAGCCCGGCGGAAAAATGACGGCCGGCGTAGTTCTGCCCCATGCCCAGCCGGGCGCTGGCGTAACGCGGCTGCACATGGACATTGGCGCTCACCCCGGTGCCGCGGCGGCTCTGTTCCGCAGTCAGCTGATAGCCCCAATACTCGTTGACGGTTTCGCTGACCGAGGTATTCAGGCTGGCGTCGCCGCCGCTGCTGCGCACGGTGCTGTTGATGCGGCGTTTTTCCAGCGGCAGGCTGAAGTTCAAATACCAGGCTTGATAACGACGGCCGTCAAAGGAGTTGCGGCCGTTCTCCACGTTCAGATTCAAGGACATCCGCTTGAAGGAGCGGCCCCAGCTGCCCAGCCAGCGGCTGCTGACATGTCCGTCGAAACTGCGGCTGGAGGAGTAGGACAGCCGGAAGCTGCCCGCGCGCTGATGGCTCCAGCCCAGAGAAGCGGAATACTGGGCGCGAGTGCGGCGCTTGCGCGCTTGGCCGGCCTGTTCTCGACCATAAGCCGTCATCGCCTCGCCCAGATCGCGGTAGCCCTCGGATTGAAACGAGGCCGATACGGACGCGCTCATCGCCTCGCTCATCCGCGTGCTCATCGCCCAGTTGGATTGATGGCCGAACACGCCCTCTTCCCGCGCATGGGAGCTCACGCCGCGCACGCTCAAGCTGGTGTCGGCGCTCAGGCCGACATCCGCCCCCAGGCCCAGGGCCTGGTATTGCGGCGTACCCAGCGCGCCCAGCGTCCCTTGCGCCCGCGCGCCTAGCGCCCAACTGCCGGAGCCGGTCAACAGCAAGGGGTCCTCGCCGTCGTCGGCATAGTCGCGCAAGCGGCCCATGGCCAGCGAATAGCCCAGCGGCGCGGCCGCATCCAAGCCCAGGCTTGCCGCCGGCACGGTGAAGCGCCGCTCGCCGCCGTCGCTCTCCGCCACCGTCACTTCCAGATCGACATGACGGTTGTTGAGGCGGATATGGTCAAAAGAGAAGGGCCCGGCCGGCACTTGCGCGACATGGATCAACACCCCCGCCTGCCGCACTTCCACCCGCGCCACACTATTGGCGATGCCCTCCACCCGCGCGCCGGGGCCGCCCTGCTCCAGGCCGCTCTCCGGCGTCCATTGCGCGCCCAGCAACTGGCCGGCGGCAAACAGCGGGCTGTCGACATTGATCACCCCCAGTTGCAGGCGCGCGCGCTGGGAGACGAAGGAGCGTTGGGCGTAAGCGCCCAGATCGCTGAACTGTCCCTGGCCGTTATTGGAGTAGTAGAACTGGCGGCTGCGCACAATCCAGTCGCCGACGTTGACGCCGGCCTCGGTATCCAGCGACAAGCTGCGGCTGCCACTGCCCAGACCCTGATAGCTGCTCGCGCTGAGGTCGTAGTTCAGCATGCCGCCGACGCCGCCGCTTTCCAGCTGGATCTCTTCTTGCGGCTGCGGCAGGATGGCCGCGGTGGGCACCAGCAAGGCCACCCGGTTCAGATTGGGGTTCAGCTGCACCTGGGTCTGCGGCCAAGCGCCGACAAAGTCGTAACAGCCCGGCGCCACGGAAATGCCCTCCGCCTCATCCGGCGGCGGCCCTTGCAAACGCGCTCGCTCCAGCAAATCAGGGCTGAAGCACAGCTGGCCTTGCGCGTCGAACTCAGCCTCCACCTCGCCCAGCACTTCGCCGTTGCGCGACAAGGTCACCAGCTGCCGGCCGACAGCAAAACGCGGCTTGCCGCGAAAGTACTCGGCCAAGGCCGGGTCCAGACCGCGCGCGCGCAAGACATCGGCGTCGAACATCGCCTCGTCGGCCACTCCCGCGGCCAATGCCAGCGACGGGGTCGCGCCCAGCGCCAGCAGCAAAGCCGCCGCCAGCGGCCGCCTACGCCAACGCCTTACCGGCGGGCCCAAATCTGCCCACACCTCCCCGCGCCCACATTGAGCCAGGAGCTCTTGCCAAACCGCCAATTAGCCGGCCTTGGCCGTCAAAGGCGCGTCGTAGCTGTCCACCGTATAGCTATACAAGGTCGCGGGATACAACGTAACCGCCTCGGCCTCAGTGTCCGCTACTGGAAATGACAGCTTCTGCCCAGGCAACACATAGTTATGCTCCAGTTGAACCGGGGTCCCTTGCGGTTTGAGGTGAACAACCTCCGCCAAACGCACCACATAGGGGCTGTCATTTTCCATTACCAATCGCCCAGCCTCCAACGACCACTTCAGCAACTTCCATGGTTCGCGATGAACAGCCAAGCCCTTGGGATGAATCACCAAGGGTAAGTTTTGCCGCACGGCAACTCCGACCTGCGCAGCCCCTCCTTCCAACTGTTGCGGGATACCCTCAAAAATCACTCGTTTCAAACGCTGAGTTTTTAACGGCTGCTGAAGCTGCAACATGAAGCGCACCTGCTGCCACTCCCCAGCCTCAACCCGGGCCACAGGCGGCGTAAGCATCACCAATGGTTTCTCGTCACCATCCTCCGCCAAGTTTTCAATTTTTGAATACAACAATAATGGCTGCTCATCCGTATTTTTCACCAACATTGCGCCACTGCCATCAGCCTCGTCCAGCAGGAGTAACGAAGTCTCAGGCATAACCCCTGCCGCCCGACTATCATTAACTGCCGCTAAAGTTAGTACCGACAACATCACCACTATTACTTTGCCACCAACCCGCATCGCCTCACCTCACCCCTCTCTATCACAGAGTAATAGAGAGGGGTAGAACTATCACTCAATTACCTAATCACAGGTCAACATTTTGACAAAAAAACAAGAACGCACAAACATGCAAATACAATTAATAATACAATTCCATGGTAACCACCCCACGAAACTCTTGCTCATCCGTCAAACCCAGCCCTTTTTTAATAGCAATCTTCGAAGCAATACCAGCCGTAAGGGTTTTAAATGAAACAGGAACACTATCGCCATCAATAGGGGTATAGTAGTGCAGGTTTTCCACCCAGTCACTACCTGCTTTTTTCCACACACCTTGATCCTCACTTACCCCATAAGCAACCCCTGCAATTTCACCTCCACTCTCATCAAAAGCTTTCATATCACCTTTGAATTGAAAGTAATGAAAGCCTATTTCTTTCCCATCAGCCGTCTTATTGAATCCAAAAGTTCTTTTATCGGAACTACCCTCACGGCCTACCGCATCCACAAATCTAACGCGCACACTCGCGGGGCTTTCACATTTAATATTCATATTATGAACCCCCCCTTCTTTCCTGAACATTGCTTCAGGGTATTCTGCTATTTCCCTCTCTTGAATTACACCATAATCCCAAACATTTCCTTCAGAAAAATTTACATTACATGCCGCCGGCTTAATAATACCTTGCACTTCAAATTTGGAACTACCCTGAATCACCGTTGACTCATCCGCCTTTACAAAGCTGACACACAGCACACTGGAAGCCACCAAAACCTGCACCATACACTTCAACATAATAAATCACCATACAAAACAGTTATCAGGAAAACCAATTTTACAAGAACAACTCCAAAAAAACATATGACCAGTACGAAAAACACCAACACAAACTAAATATCCATAAAAAATCCAACCACACTCACACCCACGAAAGGCAAATAAAAAAACTCACATCTAACCCTTTTAAAAAATCAGCACCACTCAGTTTTCACAGCGAAATAATTTATCATTTAAAACACATCACTTTTGCCCGCCATACTGGCAACCCATGCCGCCCACACCTCTCCATCACGCCGATAACAAGCATCATGATCGCCACCCTGCATAAACAACCTGGCTTTAGGCTGAGGACTGAGTTGATATAGACGTTCGCCCAATGCCATCGGCACCACTTCGTCGCCGGAGCAATGAATGAATAGTTTTGGCGCGGCAATGGCCGGCAATTTGGAATAGGAGGAGAAGTTATGGCGGATCAGCGCGTCAAACGGCAGCCATGAGGCGGTATAGGATTTGGCGATGTCCGCGATAGACAAGAAACCGCCGTCTATAATCACCCCGTCCACGCCCAGCGACACCGCGGCCATGTCCATGGCGATGGCGCCGCCCAGGGAGTGGCCATACACCAGATGCTTGGACGCTTGGGGCGACAGCTTCTTGAACGCTTGCCAGGCGGCCCTGGCGTCGGCGTAGACCGAACGCTCCGACGGCAAGAACCACGCGCCGCCGCCGTAGCCGCGGTAATCGATCGCCATCACCGCCAGGCCCAGCCGGCGCAGGCTGAGGATCAAATCGATATCGGTGTGCAGCGTGCTGTCGTTGCCGTGCAAAAACAGTACCGCCGGCGCGGTGGGCGATTCGGCCGGCAGCCACCACGCATGCACCAGGCCGCCGCCCTCCGCCTTGGGAATCGGCAGCCAGGCTTCTTGGTAACGCACCCCGTAATCTTGCGGGGTTTTGCCGGTCTGATACGAAGGGCTGAGGATGAAATAGCGCTGCGCCAGCTCCCACAAGCTCATCGCCAGCAGGATGGCGGCCGACAGCGCCAGGATTTTCTTAAACGCGCCCATGCGCGCCGCCACACTTTGCTACATCACAAGCCATCAAGAACACCAGCCTCAAAATAAAAGCCATCTCCGCCCAGCCTGGGCGAAATCCAACCTTGAAGCATAGCCTTGCTCAGAATGAGGGGATATTTGACCAGTACGAAATGCGCGCCCAGGCAGTACCAGTGGTGCGACAAGGAGGCTCAACGCAGGATCAGGGGTTTTGTTAGCCGGTCTTAGCGACGAGGAAGACAAATGAGGATGGCGGGAACCCTCAGCCGGAAAGCGGCACCAAGGAGGGTGCCGCGGGCGGAAAGGAAAAATGTCAGGACTTGAACAGCAACAAAAGATCGGCGTCGCGTTCCGCGCCCAGTTTGCGCATGGCGCTGGCTTTCTGGGTGCTGATGGTTTGCTTGCTGCGCTTGAGCTTGGCGGCGATGTCGTTCACCGTCAGGCCGGCGACGAAGAGCCTCACCACCTCGGCTTCGCGCGCGGTCAACGCGCGCTTGGCGGTGGATTGGGCCAGCCCGTCCGCCTCCAGCAAACGCTCCACCGCGGGAGAGTAGTACGGCGTTTTGGCCCTGGCGGCGTACAAGGCCGGCAGCAGGTGTTCGATGGCGTCCGATTTACTCAGGATGCAGTGAATGCCCAGGCCGCGCAGCGAGCGCACCACCAGCGCGTTGTCCATCATGGTGAGCACCACGATGCCCAGCGTCGGATACAGGCGGCGCAAACGCTCGAACATGGCCGCACCGTCGCCGGACTCGCAGCCCGGCATGGAATAATCGGACACCAGCACATCGCAAGGCTGGCTGGCCAGCAAATCCCACAACGCAGTTGCGCTGCTGGCCTTGCCCGCCACGCGGACGGCGCGCCGGCTTTGCAACACATGCTCCAGGCCGCTGAGCACGGTGGGGTGGTCGTCCGCCAGCAATACCTTGATTTCCTCTGTCTCCATGTCGCTCACATAAAAATGATATTTATTGTCGAGAAACTCTATTTTTATAGATAAGCAAACATCCTGAGCGCGGTCAACTCCCCGCCCAGCAACTCCGCCACCGTCAAATCCACGCATGCCAGACTCACGCCCAAACTCATCCACCCTTCGTCCGCTCAGCCGCCTGCGCCGCATTCAGCGCGCCACGCTGTTTGGCGGCGGCATTGTCCTCTCGCTGGCGCTGCTGGCTTTGACCGCCCTGACTTTGTGGTCCTCCGGCAAAGCGATGCTGTCCGACCGGCAGCAGGTGTTCGACGCGGAAAACACCGCGCTGAAAGTCATCCTCCGGGGACACGCGATCGACCTCTACCATCAGGTCAGCCAGGCGGAGGCCAACTGGAAAGCCCAGATCAAGGCCAGCCCGGCGCTGGCGCGCCAGTTCGACGCCGACCAGGGCCAGGCCTGGCTGCCGGCCAGCTCCGGTCATCCCTTGGCGCTGGCGCTGGGCCCGCGCCCGGGGCTGCCGGCCGCCACCCGTTTAGGACCTTATCTGGCGCTGGCGGAACAAACGGTCGACACGCTGTGCGGCGGCGACTGCGAGTTGAGGAAGTCTGAAACCGCCTATCTGTACAGCCCGGACCGGCAGTTCCTGACGATAGCCTCGCCGCTGCTGTCTCCGCTGGCGCTGACCCCGCCCGGCGCAAGAGCCCGGCTGAGGCAGGAGGTGTTCACCGGCATGCCCAGCCCGGCCGTGCCGACGGCCAACGGCCAGACCAGCCGCAACCCGGCCTGGCTGGCCACCGCCGCCGCGCCGCTGACCGGCCGCCCCGCCATCCGCCTGGCGCAAACCGCCGTGGTCGACGGCATTCCCTTCGCCGTGTTCGCCCGGGACATCCGCATCGACACCTTGCTGAATACCTGGCGCCCGGACGTCAATGACGAAACCACCTTGCTCGCCAGCCCCTCGGACGCGTTCTATTTGGGCTTTGGCTATCAGGCGGCCCAGGGTTCACAGCTGATCGCGACGCTGCGCAAAATGGCTTTGCCGGCGCTCAACGAAGCGGTGTCCGATCTCCAGTACCGCGACGGCCTGTTCATCCTGCGCGCCCGCCTGCCGGCGCCGGCCTGGATTCATATTCAGGTGTTTGCCTGGCATGCGCTGCTCAACGATCTGCGGCTGTCGCTGATCACCAACCTCAGCGCGCTGCTGTTTGCCCTGAGCTGTCTGTGGATTCTCATCCTGTTGCTGGACCGGAGAATCTTCAAACCCGCCTTCAGCAGCGCCCAGCGCATTTTCGAAAGCGAGAACCTGAACCGCATCATGGTGGATACCGCCCCCTCCGGCCTGACGCTGCTGTCCATCGCCGACGGCACCGTGCTGCTGGAAAACGAAGTGATGCGCCAGTGGGCGCGGCAGGGCTGCATCGCCCGCCCGCCGCTGCATCTGCAATTGCTGGACACCCACCAGACCGCGTCCCCGCTCGGCACCACGCCTTGCCACCGGGACATCCAGTTTGCGATGGCGGACGGCAACGCCATGGAGCTGCACAGCACCACCATGGCCACGCGCTATCAGGGCATCCGGGTCCTGCTGTGCAATGTGGTGGACATCACCGCGCGCAAGGCGCTGGAGCGCCAGCTGGAAAGCGCGCGCCAAACCGCGGAAGCGGCCAGCCAGGCCAAGTCTTCCTTCGTGGCCATGGTCAGCCATGAAATCCGCACCCCGCTGCACGCCATCGTCAGCAGCCTGGACTTGCTCGGCCGCGCCCGGCTCGCCGCGCCGCAGCAGCAGCGCCTGGCCGTAGCCAAGCACTCGTCCCAGGCGCTGCTGGCCATCATCAACGACATCCTGGACCTGTCCAAGGTGGAGTCCGGGCTGATGAGCGTGGAGACCATTCCCTTCGATCTGGCCGCGCTCGGCCATGAGGCCTCGGCCAGCATGGAACCGCTGGCCCGCGCCAAGGGCCTGGAATTCTCCTGCATGATAGACGCGCAATTGGCGCCGGCTTATCTGGGCGACCCGGGCCGCGTCCGGCAAATCATGCTGAACCTGCTCGGCAACGCCATCAAGTTCACCCTCAGCGGCGAGGTGCAGCTGGAGATCTATCTGCAGGACGACAGCCGCGCCGACTCGCCGGTAATCATCGGCGTGAGCGACAGCGGCGTGGGCATTCCCGCCGAATACCACGACCAGGTGTTCACTGAATTCTCCCAGGCCGACGCCTCCATCACCCGCCGCTTCGGCGGCACCGGCCTGGGCCTGTCGCTCTGCAAGAAGCTGGCGGAGTTGCTGGCGGGAACGATTGAATTCACCTCCAGCCCCGGGGTGGGCAGCACCTTCGTCGTCACCCTGCCCTTGCCGCCCTGCGCCGCCGCGCCTATCGCGGCGCATCCCGCCGTCTCTCCGGGCCCGGCCTCGCCGGCGGCCCGCATCCTGGTGGTGGACGACCACCCGGCGATCCGGGCGCTGATTCAGGACCAGCTCCGCGAGCTGGGCTACCAGGCGGACATCGCCGCCAACGGGGCCGCCGCGCTGGCGCTGGCCACCCGCCAGGATTACGCCTTGGTGCTGACTGATCTGAGCATGCCGGACATCAGCGGCTACAGTCTAGCCCAGGCCCTGCGCGACAACGGCTTCTCCGCCCCCATCGTCGCCATCACCGCGCAGGCCGGCAACGCCGAACTGCCGCTCTGCGCGCAGGCCGGCATAGACGAGCTCATGCTCAAGCCCTTTACCCTGGAGGAGCTGGACGGCGTGATCCGCAAACACCTGGCGCTGCGCCCGGCCAGCGTTCGCCCGCCAGCCGGCCCCGCCGCGCCCTTGCCCGCCGCCCGGCGCGCAGAACTATTGAGCGCGCTGGACCACTCCATCCAGCTGATGCGGCAGGCGCTGGAACGGATGGACCAGCAAGTGTTGATGCAGCAATTGCACGCCACCAAGGGGGCTTTCGCCATGGCGGGACAAGCGCCGGTGGCGCAGTTGTGCGCGGAAATTGAACAGTTGGTCCAGGCCGGCCGACGCGAGGAAACCGGCATGCGGCTGGACAAGCTGGCGGAGCTGGCGCATGCGCGATTGGCCCAACCGTGAAAGCGCTATCGCCGCCTGGGCGGCATGAGCGACAATGGTCAAACGCTTAGAAGCTGTTTACGATCTGCTGCGCATCGGTAGAGACATTGTGCGATGAGTGCCCGCTTCGAAATGCTCATGTACCACGCGTACATTCCGCTTTCTCAGCTGTTTTCGCCTTGTCTCGCTCTTGCTCGCGAGATCGTAAACACGTTCTTGAGAGCCCTTGCAGAGGAGCCGCCCATGAATATATCCGACCTCCCGTTTGGAATCAGCGACTGGTCCGCGCTGGAGCCCACCCAGCATGCCGGCGAAACCGGCTGCGCCTATTGGCGTACCCGGCATTTCGGCGACATCCGCGTCCGCATGGTGGAATACACGCCGGGCTACCGCGCCGACCACTGGTGCGTCAAAGGCCACATCCTGCTGTGTCTGGAGGGGGAGCTGCATACCACGCTGGCGGACGGCCGCAGCTTCACCCTGAAGCCCGGCCTCAGCTACCAGGTGGCCGACGACGCCGAGCCGCATCTGTCCCATACCGAAACCGGGGCCAAGTTGTTCATCGTCGATTGACGCTGGTTCAGGCCGCCGTTGCCTCCTGCCGCCTCATGCCCAGCACCCGCTTGCAACGCGGATAATTGCAACAGCCCCAGAAGTCGGAGCGGCCGGCCTTGCCGGCGACATGGCGCATCGGAACACCGCAAGCGGGACATGTTGGGGTGCGGTAGTCGCCGGCGCAGGCGAAGTCCAGCAACTGCTGGCGCGCGGCGCCGGGCAGGCGCTCAATCAGCATCAACAGCATCTCGCCATCGATCAAGGTAATGTGATTGCTCTGCGCCACGGTCTTGGCGTCGTCGGAAAATTTGCCGCTGGTCATGAAAAAGGCCTTGGCGATTTTCTCGTGGGTCATCACGCCCAGCAATTCGCGAATAGGCTTCACGCCGACATAGCGTTCGCCCCAGGCCTTGCATTGCACCACCGATGTGGCGCGGCCGGAATCATCCTGAAACAAGCGGATGTCGATGCCGCCGTCCGGCCCCAACGGCGTGGTTTCAGAACGAATGCCTTTCAACTCGTAAAACTTCTGGCAAACATCCTCAAAACGCTTCCATTCGATGTCGCGGATCAAAGCCAGCGTCCATTGCGCGGGCCGCTCCGCGCTGGCCGTCTCTTGAGCGCTCCACGCTCTGTTCTCCCGCTGCGCCTGGACCGGCGACGACGCGCTTGGCGGCGTCTTTCGCGGCGTCGCCGGATCGATCTTGAAGCTAAAGCGCGGCTCCGCGGCCTGCCGCATCAAGGACAACACGGCCAGCACCAGGAAGAACAGCGCAATGGGCCAGCCCAGCGCGGAAAGCCCCTCGGCCAGCGGCTTCAGCATGACATTATTGGCCCAGAGCGCCGGCAGAATCCCTTTCAAACCCAACAAGCTGAGTCCGGCCAAGACAGCGCTGACATACCAGGGCGCAGCGATGAGAGTCGGGGCAAAGCGGTTCTGGACTTGCCGATATCTACGTGCCATAGCTCACTCTTTTATTATTCCAAATGCATTTTAACTGTCCGGCACACATGCCCGCAAATGGAACGCTCAGCCAAGCCGCCGCGACAAGAGCATTAGCCCCTCCCTGCCCAATGACATACTCTGGGAATCCGGGCCTCATCAAACGACATTCAAAACACCATGTTTCGCAATAACCATCAAGGAAGGTCATGAAAAAACTCGGTCTGCTGGGCGGCATCAGCTGGGTATCGACGCTGGATTACTACCGTTACCTGAATGAAGGCGTCAACGCCGCGCTGGGCGGCCTCAATTTCGCCGAGTGCGTGGTGTACTCCCTGAATTTCAACGATATCCAGCGGCGCGGCTGGGACGACTGGGACCACACCTATGCGCTGCTGCTCAAGGGCTGCCTGCATTTGAAAGCCGCCGGGGCCGAAGCCATCGTGCTGTGCGCCAATACCGCGCACGTCGTGGCCGAACGCCTGGAAGCGGCGGTCGGCCTCCCCATCATCCATATCGCCGACGCGACGGCGCGGGACATCTCGCGGCAACAGCTGCGGACCGTCGGCCTGCTCGGCACCAAGTTCACCATGGAGTTACCGTTTTTTCAGGACAAACTAAGCCGGCACGGCATCCGCGCCTTGATCCCGGAAGCGCAGGACACGCGCGACTTCATTCAGCGCACCCTGCGCGACGAATTGGGCCACGGCATGGCGTCGCCGGCCACCAAGAGCGCCTATCTGGAGGTGATTCGGCAGCTAGTCGAACGCGGCGCCGAGGGCATCGTCTTCGGCTGCACCGAACTGCCGCTGCTGTTGAGCCAGGCCGACGTGCCGGTGCCAGTGTTCGACACCACCCGGATTCACATCCGCGCCGCGCTTGAGTTCGCGCTCGCAGATGCGGTGCTCAAGCGATAGGAGAAGCTGTTTACGATCTCGCGAGCTAGAGCGAGACAAGGCGAAAACGGCCGAAGAAGCGGAGCGTGCATAGGATAGACGAGCATTCTGAAGCTGTGCTCGCCATGCCGCGTCTCACAACAGGCAGCAGATCGTAAACAGCTTAATTAGATCGAAAGAGCTACAGGCGCGGCCCCCGCTTCCGCATATACTTTCCGCATATCGCAAACGGCGATATCACCCACCCACCCGATACCAAGGACATCCCATGCTCACCAGCGCCCGCAATCAGTTCGCCGGCAAAGTCGCCGCCATCCATCCCGGCGCCGTCAACGACGAGATCGACATCGCCCTGCCCGGCGGCGACGTGATCACCGCCGTCATCACCCAGCGCAGCACCGCCAACCTGGGGCTGTCCGTGGGCTGCGAGGCGCTGGCCATCATCAAGGCGCCCTGGGTGATCCTGGCCAACCCCGAGGCCGGCATCCGGCTCTCCACCCGCAACCGCCTGGAAGGCCGGGTATCCGCGCTGCGCCAGGGCGCGGTCAACACCGAGGTGGAAATCCGCCTCAACGGCGGCGACGCCCTGGTGGCCATCGTCACCAAGGAGAGCGCGGACGATCTGGAGCTGGCCGTTGGCAAGGCCATCGTCTCCTTCTTCAAGGCCTCCCACGTGATTGTCGGCGTCCGGATCTAAGAATCTGTTCAAAGTCTCGCGGGCAAGGGCGACTTTCTTGGATTAAGCCCGCCCCGCGCGCCGCCTATCGCGCAGATAACGCAGCACGCCGTTCAGGATGGCCGTCGGCGACAGCTCGGCCATCGCCAGCAAGCCGTGGCCCTGGTGGTAGTCCGGGTTGTGCTCGACAAAATAACGCGCCGCCGGACGCGGGTGCTGCAGCCAGAACTGGCGGTCGGTCTGGCTGTCCCGGGTCAGAATGCCCAGCTTCACCACATAGGGCCGCTCCGGCGCGGGCGCCGCCATGCCGAAGCTGCCGCACAACTCCGCCGCCAGCCGCCCCAGCGGCTGCTCCATGCCCCGTTCCGGGCTGGGCCACATGCCGGCGGCGTACTTATGCATCTGGATGAAGCTGGACGGATGGATCATCGCGCCCAGAAAGTACATCGGCCGCCACGGGCTGCGCAGCCAGTAGCGCAGCATGCAGCCGGCCAGAAACGGCATATTGCTGTTGCGGCCGCGGTAGTCCTTGAGCAGCCCGGCCTGGCCGCGCAGGATTTTGACCTCGCGCCCCGCCGCCCGGCGCTGAAACAGGTGGACGGCGCAATAGCCCACCGCCTGGCCGTGCTCGCCGCGATGCAGCAGGATGCTGCTGTGCTCGGACTCCGGCAGCACCATCTTGCGGAAGGCCGCCCGGTCCAGGCCACTGAAGACGGCGTCGTGCACTTGGTAGGCTTCGTCGACCAGGCGCTCGCGCCCGGCCAAGGTCAACAAGTGCGGATAAAGAGTGTCTGAGTGAGTGATGGTGCCCATGGGTCCTCGCGCGGAATGGCGACGTCGAAACGCAGCGCATGGTAAGCAGCGGGTCCGGACACAACCACTGACAGATATGCCACTGTTGTTGTTTCTTGATGGAACCGTCCAAACGCGACTGGCTGCGCCCGCTTTGACCGTCGGCGCATGATGCCGCCGCAAAAAAACCCCGCCGTTCGGCGGGGTTTGTCGTTTCATGCTGCGGATCAGGATTTGGCCGGCGCTTCCCAGCCGCCGCCCAGCGCCTTGTACAGGCCCACTACCGCATTCAGCTGGTCCAGC
>NZ_JAFHKL010000017.1 GCF_016937655.1 Chromobacterium alkanivorans
CGCGCTATCCTTCCATTCCCATCCCGTTTTCCTCTCTATGCCGTGCGCCGATGCGGCGGCCGTCATCTCCATGTACTAATTGCGCGCTTGATGAACTAAGCTGAATGCAATCATCTAATTAAATAGTTGTTGAATAAGATTAAAAAACTTTATACCACTGCAGCTTGATACCAATGGACTAGGAAAGGACGCGAATGAGCGAGCATCTGTGTCGGGAAGAAAATTGCGGCGAGTCGATCGGCCGGCGGACGGTGATGAAGACCGCGCTGGGCGCGGCGGCGCTGTTTGCCGTGGGCGCCGGCGGCGGCTTGAGCGGGGTGGCTTACGCGGCGTCTTTGAGCAAGGCTCAGCGCGACGCGATGACGCCGGAGCAGGTGCTGGCGGAGATGGCGAAAGGCAATGAGCGCTTCCGCACCGGCAAGGCAATGCAGCACGATTACCTGGCGCAGAAACGTTCCAGCGCCGAGGGGCAATATCCCTCCGCGGTGGTGCTCAGCTGCATCGATTCGCGCGCGCCGGCGGAGATCATCATGGATGCCGGCATCGGCGAAACCTTCAATTCGCGGGTGGCCGGTAATGTGGTGAACGACGATTTGCTGGGCAGCATGGAGTTTGCCTGCGCGGTGGCCGGCGCCAAGGTGGTGCTGGTGATGGGGCATACCGCCTGTGGCGCGATCAAGGGGGCGATCGACCATGTGGAGCTGGGCAATCTGACCGGCCTGCTGGCGCGCATCCGGCCGGCGATCGGGCAGACCCGTTACGATGGCGAGCGCAGCAGCAAGAACGCGGAGTTCGTCGACGCGGTGGCGCGCAGCAATGTGCTGCACACCATCGACCAGATCCGCAAGCGCAGCGATGTGCTGGCCAAGCTGGAAAACGAGGGCCGGATCAAGATCGCCGGCGCCATGTATCACTTGAGCGGCGGCCGTCTCGAGTTTCTGTAAACGCCGTGGATAGCAGCGCCGGCGGCGTTTAGCCCGCCGGCGTTCTCAGCCGTTCCGCCATGTCCTCTTCCGAACAGACTTCAATGCCGGCCTGGCGCAACAGGCTGGCGGCCACGCCTTCCCCGTCCTTGAGCATTCCGGAAAACTCGCCGTCGTAGATTCGGCGCGTGCCGCAGGAAGGGCTGTTGGCCTTCAACAGCGCTTGCCGGCAGCCATGGGCCTGCGCCAGGCGCAAGCTGGCCTGGGCGCCGCGCAGAAAAGCGGCGCTGACGTCTTCGCCGGCGGCGGTTTCCACCGTGGCCTGGCCGCGCAAGGCGGCCGCGCCGTCGCCGCCGCGCAACTCCGCCGCCGGCCTGGGCGTGGGCAGGCCGCCCATGCATTCGGGACAGGCGGGAATCAGGGTGAAATCCCGGCGCAAGCGCGCCCAGTCATGTTCGGCCAGCGGTTTGGCCTGGCCGTCGTAGCGCACGGCTTGCCCCAGCAGGCAGGCGCTGACCAGCAGCGTAGCTTTCACTTCCATCGCGTTTCCAATAGCGCCGCCAGCTTGAGCGCGGCGGCGTGAAGTTCCTGTTCCTCCACGCCGGCGTAGCCCAGCACCAGCCCGCTGCGGTCCGCCGGGCCGATGAAGTGCTTGGCCAGCGGGCGCAGCCACAGCTGCTGCCGGGTGGCGGCGAGGCTGAGTTCCCATTCATCGAAGCCGGCGGGCAACTGAGCCACCAAGTGCAGGCCGGCCTCGCCGGCGGACAGCGGCAGCGCGTCGCCCAGCGCGCGCTGCAGGGTGCCGCGCAACAGTTGTTGCCGCAGCTGGTAGAGTTCGCGCATATGCTTGATATGGCGGGCGAAATGGCCTTGTTCGATGAAGTCGGCCAGCGCGGCCTGCACCTGGTAATTGCCTTCCCGGTACAAGCGGGCCTGCACGCGGCGGAAGGGTTCCACCAGTTCTTCGGGCAGGATCAGATAACCCAGGCCCAGCGCGGGAAACATCACCTTGCTGAAGGTGCCTAGATAAACGACGCGTTCGCTGTCCGCCAGGCCCTGCAGGGAGGCGATGGGATGGGTGGCGTAACGGAATTCGCTGTCGTAGTCGTCCTCTATGATCCAGCTGTCGTGCTGCTTGGCCCATTGCAGCAGCGCCAGCCGACGCGCCAGCGACATGACGACGCCGGTTGGATACTGGTGGGACGGGGTGATGTAAATCAGGCGCGGCGGCGTGGCTTGGTGCGCGGGCGTCGGGGCCATGCCCTGGGCGTCCACCGGCACCGGGACGATGTTCAGCTCCGACGCGCGCAAGGCGGCTTGCGCGCCGCTGTAGCCGGGGTCT
Source organism: Chromobacterium alkanivorans (assembly GCF_016937655.1). Lineage (GTDB taxonomy): Bacteria > Pseudomonadota > Gammaproteobacteria > Burkholderiales > Chromobacteriaceae > Chromobacterium > Chromobacterium alkanivorans. Next base: position 2,266 of record NZ_JAFHKL010000017.1, read on the forward strand.
TCCACCCAGGCGGCGTCGCCGGGATCGGCCAACAGCCGGGCGAGCAATTCCAGCCCTTGCTGCGCGCCCTGGGTAATGACGATTTGCTCCGGCTGGCAGCTCACCGAGCGCGACAGGTACAGGTATTGGCTGAGGGCGCGTTTGAGTTCGGGCAGGCCGCCGTCGTGGCGGTAGTGCAGATGGTCCAACTGCGGGCGCTGGACATGGCTTTGCAGGCAGCGTTGCCACTGGGCGTGGGGAAATTGTTTCAGCTCCGGAGTGCCGGGAGCGAAGGCGCCGGCCAGGCCGGTGGGCAGCGTGCAATGGTCGGAGACGCGTTGGCCGCGCCGCGACAGTCCCGGATGTTGCCGGGCGCGCTGCGGCGGCGAGGCGCTGGGGCTGAACAGGGCGGCGACATAGGTGCCGGAGCCGTGGCGGCTTTCCAGATAGCCTTCGGCGGCCAGTTGTTCGTAGGCGTTGAGTATGGTGTTGCGGCCCAGCGCCAGCTCCGCCGCCAGCGCGCGGCTGGCCGGCAAGGGGGCGCCGCCGGCCAGCTGGCCAGCGCGGATCAGTTCGCGCAGTAAACGGTACAGCTGGCGCGCCAGGCTTTCCGCGCCTTGACGTTGCAAACGCTGGCGCAGGAAGTCGATCAACCACTCGGCGGACAAAGTGGTTCCTCCAGATTTTGCATGGTGGCACTGTTTGGGGTATGACTTGTCGCTTAGGCTAACAGCATTCCAGAGCCGCAGGAGAAAAAAATGTTGAGTCAGCAGGATTTTTACGCCGCCAAGCTGGCGTACGAGATGGACGCCGCCGATGTCTGGAGCGCTTTGCAAGCCGGGGAGAAACTGGTGTTGATCGACGCGCGAGCGGAAGAGGCCTTCCTGAAGGAAACCCTGCCCGGCGCCGTGTCCGTGCCGCACCGGACCATGGACGAGGCCAGCACCGCCCATCTGCCCAAGGACGCGGTCCTGGTGTCCTTCTGCGACGGCATAGGCTGCAACGCGTCGACCAAGGGGGCGTTGAAGCTGGCGCGCCTCGGCTTCAATGTGCGCGAACTGCAGGGCGGCCTGGATTGGTGGGTGCGCGACGGCTACGCCACCACGGCGCGCGCCGGCGTCGCCGTGTCCTGCGCATGCTGAAGGGAGCCGTGATGATGGAAGCGGGCATGGCGTCGCCGGGCACGGTCAACGCCTTGGGCCAGGCGGTGGGGCTGCCGCTGGCCGACTGGCGCGAGGCGGCCTGGCCGCCCAAGACGGATTTGCAGGGGCGCTTCTGTCGGCTGGAGCCGCTGCAGGCGGAGCGCCACGGCCCCGCTTTGTTCGCGGCGATGAGCGTGGACGCGGACGCGCGCAACTGGACCTATCTGAGCTATGGCCCGTTTGCCGATTACGCGGACTACTACGGCTGGCTGGCCGAGCAGCAGCGGCGGCGCGATCCGCATTTTTACGCCATCGTGGACGCGGCCAACGGGGAGGCGCTGGGCGTGGCCGCTTATTTGCGCATCGATCCGGCCATGGGCTGCGTCGAGGTGGGGCATCTGAATTTCTCGCCCTTGCTGCAGCGCAGGCCGGCGGCGACCGAGGCGATGTATTTGCTGATGCGCCAGGCCTTCGCGCTGGGCTATCGCCGTTATGAATGGAAGTGCGACGCCTTGAACCTGCCTTCGCGGCGGGCGGCCGAGCGGCTGGGTTTCCGCTTCGAGGGCGTGTTCCGCCAGGCCATGGTTTACAAGGGGCGCAACCGCGACACCGCCTGGTTTTCCATCCTGGATCATGAGTGGCCGGCCTTGCGGCAAGCCTTTGAAGCTTGGCTGTCCGCGGGCAACTTCGACGCGGCGGGCGGGCAGCGCCGGACGCTGGCGCAATGGCGGGGCGAGGACTGATTTGGCCGGCGGACTTCAAGCCGCCACGCTAGGCAGGTACAATGAGTATTTGATTTATTGAATAGATTTGCTTGCCAGATGAAATCCCTGCCGCGTAATGCCCGCATCAAGGGCGAGCCGTTTTTGCCCAACCGCTTCATTTTTGGTGATGCCGTCGACGATCAGGGCCTGGAAGGCTCCGAGTACCTGATTCACACGGAAGCGCCGGCTTTTGTTTGCCGCCTGCTTGGCGACGACGACACCGACTTTCCCGGCCGCGGCCGGGAAGGCCTGAGCAGCGCCATGCTGTTCGACGAGGCGGACAATGTGACGGTCTATGTCTGCAATCTGCGACTGCGCCTGTTCGACTTCAACTTCAGCAATGAAGACGAGATGCCGACCGTGGGCCAGTTGCAGGCGATCTGCGACGAGGCGATGGAGGCTTACCAGCGCCTGCACAAGGCTTACGCCGACCGCGAGGCCGCCGGTCCGGTGCCGCGCGAGATGCGCATCGGCCCCACCGAGCCGTTGCCGCCGGCGGAGCGCGGCCGCGCGGTGAACCAATTGGTGGAGCTGGCGCGACGCGCGGTGGATCAGCCGATGGAGCGCGCGCAGCTGGCCGGCGAGGTGCAGATGGCGCTGGCGGCCGGCGACCAGGCGGTGTTCACCGAGTCGCAACTGGCCTTGCTGTCCCAGCCGGCCGCGCGGCAGTTGCTGGTCAATTGCGCGCGCGACGCGATCGCCTTCCCCGAGGTGATGCGCAAGGACGGCGCGGTGGTGTCGTTTGAGCTGTGGGCCTTGCCGTTCGCGTTTTCGCGCGCCCAGGGCGGCGTCTGGTGGCATTTCCCACAGCTGGAGCGGCTGGAAGTGGCGCTGGCGGACGCGCTGGAAGTGCCGGAGCAGTCGATACTGTGGATCTCCCCGACCCTGTTCACGCTGGAGATGCTGAACGAGCGCGCCTGCCAGGACCTGGTGCAATTGGCGCCGGTGATGGACGCCGGCTGCGATTTCGCGCCGCTGGATCCGGATTCCTCGCGCGCCACTTTCGAGGCGGCGCGCAAGACCAACGAGCCGCAACTGGTGTTGGCCTGGATTCCCTTCCTGGTGGAGCGCGGCGCCTTGCCGCCGGATCAGGCGCGCCGCTTGGCGCGCAAGGCGCTGGACGCGGCGATGCCGCTGGTGCAGCAGGCGGTGGGCGCCGAGATGGAGTACGGCGAGGCCGAGCTGTTCGCGCCGCTGCCCTGGTGGGAGGCGGTGCAGACCGGCGTGCGCGCCTGGAACCGCAAGCGCCTGGGCGTGACCGCGGCGCTGTTGGCCGCGAGCGCGGGCGGGGTGCAGGAACTGGAGGCGGTGGCCGAATACCAGCCGGAACTGCAGGGCTATGAAGTGGGCTTCCGCCTGCGCGGACGCGAGGAGTCCGCCGCGCACGCGCCGTGGCTGGTGACGCCGGACGTGGCGCCGGAGCGGGATGAGGCCTGGCGGGATCTGGCTGAATGCCTGAAAGAGGCCGGCATTCCCTTGTCGGAGACCTTGGCCAAGTTCCACTGAGGCCATTGTCTTCGCCATAAGAATCTGTTTACGGTCTCGCGAGCTAAGGCGAGACAAGGCGAAAACGGCTGAGAAAGCGGAATGTACACACGGTACATGAGCATTTCGAAGGTGTTTTCAACGCCGTATCGCCGACGCGCAGCAGATCGTAAATAGGTTCTAAAAAACGGGCTGGATTTCCAGCCCGTTTTTCCTTGGCGCGGCGCTTTACTGGTCGATGCCGCCCAGCAGCACGTATTTGATTTCCAGATAGTCCTCGATGCCGTACTTGGAGCCTTCGCGGCCCAGGCCGGATTGCTTGACGCCGCCGAAGGGTGCGGCCTCATTGGACAGGATGCCGGTGTTGACCGCCACCATGCCGTACTCCAGGCCTTCGGACACGCGGAAGATGCGGCCGATGTCGCGGGCGTAGAAGTAGCTGGCCAGGCCGAACTCGGTGTCGTTGGCCATGCGGATCGCTTCCTCTTCGCTGTGGAAGCGGAACAGCGGCGCCAGCGGGCCGAAGGTTTCCTCCTTGGCCACCTTCATCTGCGGGGTGACGCCGGTGATCACCGTCGGTTCGAAGAAGCTGTGGCCCAGCGCGTGGCGCTTGCCGCCGGCCACCAGCTTGCCGCCCTTGGCCAGCGCGTCGGCGATGTGCTCTTCCACCTTGGCCACCGCGTTCATGTCTATCATCGGGCCCTGGGTGACGCCGGCCTCCAGGCCGTTGCCCACCTTGAGCTTGGCCACCGCGGCGGCGAACTTCTCGGCGAAGGCGTCGTAGACGCCGTCCTGCACCAGCAGCCGGTTGGCGCAGACGCAGGTCTGGCCGGCGTTGCGGTATTTGGAGATGATGGCGCCTTCCACCGCGGCGTCGAGATCGGCGTCGTCGAAGACGATGAAGGGCGCGTTGCCGCCCAGTTCCATCGACACTTTCTTGACGGTGTCCGCGCATTGGGCGATCAGCTTGCGGCCCACTTCGGTGGAGCCGGTGAAGGAGAATTTCTTCACCGCGTCGTTGCCGGTCAGCACCGCGCCGATTTCGCTGGAGCCGCCGGTCAGCACCGAGAACACGCCGGCGGGAATGCCGGCGCGCTCGGCCAGCACCGCCAGCGCCAGCGCTGACAGCGGGGTCTGGCTGGCCGGACGCACCACCATCGGGCAGCCGGCGGCCAGCGCCGGCGCCGCTTTGCGCGTGATCATCGCATTGGGGAAGTTCCACGGCGTGATCGCGGCGGTGACGCCTATCGGCTCCTTGTTGACCAGGATGCGCTTGTCGGCGCCGGGGGAGGGTATGGTGTCGCCGTACAGGCGCTTGGCTTCTTCGGCGTACCACTCGATGTAGGACGCGCCGTAGGCGATTTCGCCCTTGGCTTCCGAGAGCGGCTTGCCTTGTTCGCTGGTGAGGATGACCGCCAGGTCGTCCTGGTTCGCCATCACCAGATCGAACCAGCGGCGCAGCAGGGCGGCGCGTTCTTTCGCCGGCTTGCGCTTCCAGCCTAGGAAGGCCTCGGCCGCGCCGGCCACGGCGCGTTCGGCTTCGGCCTTGCCCATCTTGGGCACGCTGGCGATGATTTCGCCGGTGGCCGGATTGCTCACCGGGATGGTTTCGCCGTTGTCGGCGTCAAGCCAGACGCCGTTCACATAGCACTGCTGTCTCAGCAGCGCGGGGTCTTTCAAATTCAACATGCGGCTCTCCAACGCGGAAAATGTCGGATAAGGCCCGCGCCGGGCGGCGCGGGCCTTGAACTATGCACAGGCGCTTAAGCTTTGAGCGCGGCTTCCAGCTTGGCCAGGCCTTCTTCGAACACCGCGTCTTCTATGGTCAGCGGGAACAGGAAGCGGACCACGTTGGCGTAGACGCCGCAGGTCAGCAGGATCAGGCCGGATTCCAACGCCTTGGTCTGCACTTTCTTGGCGAAGTCCGGGTCAGGCTGCGAGCTGCCGGGCTGGTTGAACTCCACCGCCAGCATCGCGCCCAGTCCGCGGACTTCGGCGATCTGCGGCACCGCGCCTTTCAGGCCGTGCAGTTTTTCCTTCAGCAGTTCGCCCAGGCGGTTGGCGCGGTCCAGCAGCTTTTCCTCGGCGATGACGTCGATCACCGCCAGCGCCGCGGCCACCGCCAGCGGGTTGCCGGCGTAGGTGCCGCCCAGGCCGCCGGGGGCCGGGGCGTCCATCAGCTCGGCGCGGCCGGTCAGCGCGGACAGCGGGAAGCCGCCGGCCAGCGATTTGGCCATGGTGATCAGGTCGGCCTGCACCGAGTAGTGCTCCATCGCGAACAGCTTGCCGGTGCGGGCGAAGCCGGACTGCACTTCGTCGGCGATCAGCAGGATGCCGTGTTCGTCGCAGATCTTGCGCAGCTGCGCCACCCACTCGTTGGGCGCGGCGTAGAAACCGCCTTCGCCCTGCACCGGTTCAAAGATGATGGCGGCGACGCGCTTGGGGTCGACGTCGTATTTGAACAGCTTTTCCAGCCCGTGCAGGGAGTCTTCCACCGACACGCCGTGCAGCGCGTTGGGATAGGGGGCGTGATAGACGTCGCTGGGGAAGGGGCCGAAGCCCACTTTGTACGGCGCCACCTTGCCGGTCAGCGCCATGCCCAGCAGGGTGCGGCCGTGGAAGGCGCCGCCGAAGGCGATCACGCCGGCGCGGCCGGTGGCGGCGCGCGCCACTTTCACCGCGTTTTCCACCGCTTCGGCGCCGGTGGTGAACAGCGCGGTTTTCTTCGCGTGCTGGCCAGGGGTCAGCTGGTTCAGCCGCTCGGCCAGGCGGATATAGGATTCGTAGGGGACGACTTGATAGCAGGTGTGGCTGAAGCGGGACAGTTGTTCGGCGACCGCGGCCTGCACCTTGTCGTGCAGATGGCCGGTGTTCAAGACGCCGATGCCGCCGGCGAAGTCGATGTAGCGTTTGCCGTCGGTGTCCCAGACTTCGGCATTCTTGGCGCGTTCGGCAAAGAAGCCGCACATGACGCCCACGCCGCGCGGGGTGGCGTCGGCCTTGCGTTGCATCAAATCCTTATTGCTCATCTGCTATCTCCTCGACGTTGTGCGGTCGGCGCCGCATCGGACGGGCCGCCGCGAATCGGTGTCGGAACGGGGCTGGTCTGTCATGGCGCCGGTTGCCGCTCCGTGGTTTTTTGCTTTCATTATTGCTGTCTGACCATCTCAGGCATTCTATGTTCGTGTTTAGCAAAAAGCTACACATGCCCTAAAAAATTAAACACCTGTTGCGTGGACGTCAGCGGGGGAAGGAGAGGGACGGAAAGAAGCGGAAGAAGGCGGCGGCCATGCCGGTTGGCATGACCGCGGAGAAGCGGATTTAACGGCGGATGACGGCGTTGACCTTGCCCAGCACCTCGCTGTCCAGTTGGCCGGCGGCCTGGGACAGCGACAGCCGCGCGATCAGATAGTCGTACTTGGCGGTGGCCAGGCTGGTCAGCGTCGAGTAGTAGGCCTGTTCGGCCTGTAGCAGGTCGATATTGGTGCGGATGCCCACTTCCTTGCCCAGGCGGGTGGATTCGACCTTGCTTTTGGCCGAGATCAGCAGCTGTTCCTGGGCGCGCACCAGCGCCGCGCCGTTGGTGACGCCGAGGAAGGTGCGGCGCACGTCTTCGCGCACCTGGCGGCGGGTGGCTTCCAGCTTGTCCTTGGCGGACTCTTGCTGCGCCGCGGCCTCGCGCACTTGCGAGTTGATGCCGCCGCCGGCGAACAAGGGCAGGGTGACGCCGACGCCTATGCTGCTGCCGCGGGTGTGCGGCTGTTGCATCGGGGCGCGGGTCTGGGTGTCGCTGTAGCCGGCGGTCAGGCTGATCACCGGCAGGTGGCCGCCCTTTTTCTCGGTGACGTTCTTGTCGGCGATCTCCAGCGCCTGCTCGGCGGTCTTGATGCTCAGGCTGTTGCGCAGGGCGATCCCGATCCAGGCTTCCAGCGTGGCCGGCGTCGGCAGTTCCAGCGGCAGCTTGTCCAGCACCGGCTGGATGGTTTTGGGGTCCAGGCCGGTGACGCGGCGCAGATTGTTTTCCGCCAGCTCCAGGCTGTTGATCGCCTTGATCTCCTGAGCCACCGCGCCGTCGTAGCCGGCCTGGGCTTCATGGGTGTCGGTGATGGTGGCGGTGCCCACTTCGAAGGCGGTCTTGGCCTGTTCCAGCTGTTGCTGGAAGGTTTTCTTGCTGGCGCTGGTGGCGGACAGGGTGTCCTTGGCCAGCAGCACGTTGAAATAGGCCTGCGAGGTGTCCAGGATCAATTGCTGCTCGGCCGCGCCGAAGCTGGTTTCCGCCTGCTGCGTCGCCAGCTTGCCTTTTTGGTAGCCGGTGTATTTGCCGACGTCGAACAGCGGCTGCTGCAGATTGACGCCGTAGGTGGTGGCGTCGTAGCGGCCCTGGCCGGCGGGCGCGATCGGATTGGTGTAGTTGTAATTGGCGGTGGCGCCGACCTGGGGCATCAGCAGCGCGCGGCCCTGCACTGCTTTCTCGCGGCCGGCGTCGAGGTCGGAGCGCGCGGCGGCGAAGTCGGCGTTGTAGTCGCGGGCGGCGCGCCAGGCTTCGACCAGGTCGAAGGCGTGGGCCGGCAGGGCGAAACTCAGCAGCAGGCTGCCCAGCACGGGCAATCGGAATCGGGTCTTGTTCATTTGTGTTTGTATGCTCGGTTTGTTTTGTCTCAATCGCGCGCTCAGGCTTGAGGCCGTCGTATCTTGAACCATTGCGCGTACAGCGCCGGCAGGAACAGCAGGGTTAGTACCGTGGCCACCAGCAGCCCGCCCATGATGGCCACCGCCATCGGTCCCCAGAAGGTGCTGCGGCTCAGCGGAATCATCGCCAGGATCGCCGCCAATGCCGTCAGCATGATAGGCCTAAAACGTCTAATTGTGGAGCCGACAATCGCGTGCCAGGGATCGATGCCGTCGCGAATGTCGTGCTCGATCTGATCGACTAGGATAACCGAGTTGCGCATGATCATGCCGGACAGCGCGATCACTCCCAGCATGGCGACGAAGCCGAAGGGCGCGCTGAAGGCGATCAGGGTCAGCGTCACGCCTATCATGCCCAGCGGCGCGGTCAGCAGCACCATGATGGTGCGCTGCACGCTATGCAGCTGCAACATCAGCAGGGTGATCACCACCACCAGCATCAGCGGCGCCACCGCGGCGATGGCTTTTTGCGATTTGGCGCTGGATTCCATGCTGCCGCCGGTTTCGATGTGATAGCCCAGCGGCAGGGTCTGCTCCAGCGCCTGCATCTTGGGCAGCAATTGCCGGGAGATGTCCGCGCCCTGGGCGCCTTCCGCCGGGTCCGCGCTTACCGTGATGGCGGGCAGGCGGTTGCGCCGCCAGATGATGCTTTCCTCCGGCTGGTATTCGATGTGTCCGATCTGCGACACCGGCACGAAGCGGCCGCTGCCGGTTTGTATCATCAAATTGCCGAGGCCGGCGACATTCTTGCGCTCGTCCGGATTGAGCCGCGCGACGATGGCGATGGCCTGGTCGCCTTCGCGGAAGCTGGTGACGGTGGCGCCGGAGATCAGCATCTGCAATTGCTGCGACAATTGCTGCGAGGACAGGCCGAGCGCGCGCGCCTTGTCCTGATCGATGCGGATGCGCAGCGCCTTCACCTGTTCGCCCCAGTTGATGTTGACTTGGCGCGTGGACGGATGCGCGCGCATCAGCGCCTCCACCTGGGCGGCGATGGCGCGCACCTTGGCGTGGTCCTCGCCCATCACCCGGAACTGCACCGCGTAGCCCACCGGCGGGCCGTTCTCCAAGCGGGTCACCCGGCCGCGGACGTTGGGGAAGTCGTTGTCGAACAGTTTTTCCAGCCGTTTCTTCACGTTTTCGCGCACATGCTCGTCGCGGGTCATCAGCATCAGCTGCGCGTAGTTCAGGTGTTGCAGCTGCTGATCCAGCGGCAGATAGAAGCGCGGGCTGCCGCTGCCCACATAGCTGGTGACGCTGACGATGTCCGGGTCGCGCTTGAGCAGCGCTTCCAGTTTCTCCACTTCGCGCTCGGTGGCCTGATGGCTGGCGCCGCGCGGCAGCCACATGTCCACCATCAGCTCGGGCCGGTTGGACGAGGGGAAGAACTGCTGGGCCACCAGCAGCTTGAAGGCGAGCAGGGACAGCACGAAGGCGGCCAGGGTCAGCGCGATCACGGTCTTGCGCCGCTCCAGGCACCATTCCACCACCCGGCGGAAGCGGCGGTAGAACGGTTTGTCGTAGACATCGTGCGTCTCGTGCTGCTGCAGGTTTTCCGGCAGCAGCTTGTAGCCCAGATAGGGGGTGAACACCACGGCGACGATCCAGGACAGCACCAGCGCGATGCCGACCACGGCGAACAGGCTGAACACGTATTCGCCGGCGTTGGACTTGGCGATGCCCACCGGCAGGAAAGTGGCCGCGGTGATCAGGGTGCCGGTCAGCATCGGGAAGGCGGTGCTGGTGTAGGCGAAGGTGGCGGCCTGGAATTTGCTCCAGCCCTGTTCCAGCTTCAAGGCCATCATTTCCACCGCGATGATGGCGTCGTCCACCAGCAGGCCCAGCGCGATGATCAGCGAGCCCAGCGAGATGCGCTGCAGGTCGATGTTGAAGAAGTACATCGCCAGAAAGGTCATCGCCAGCACCAGCGGGATGGACAGCGCCACCACGATGCCGGTGCGCAGGCCCAGGCTGAAGAAGCTGACCGCCAGCACGATGACCACGGCCTCCACCAGCGAGCGCATGAATTCCCCAACCGCGTTCTTGACCACCTTGGGCTGGTCCGACACCGAGTGGATTTCCACGCCCACCGGCAGCTTGGACTGGATCTGCTGCATCGAGGCGTCCAGGTTCTTGCCCAGGCGCAGCACGTCGCCGCCGCCCTTCATGGTGATGGCCATGCCCAGCACCGGCTTGCCGTTGAAGCGCATGGTGTTCTGCGGCGGGTCGATATAGCCGCGCTTGACCGTGGCGATGTCGCCCAGGCGGAAGGTTTTGCCGTTGACGGTGACCGGGGTGGCGGCGATGGCCTCCACGCTGGCGTAGTTGCCGGTGGGGCGGACCCAGATGCGGTCGCTGGCGGTTTCGAACACGCCGGACGGCGTCATCGCGTTTTGCTGCTGCAGGGCTTTCCAGATCGCGCCGGTGTCCAGGCCCAGCGAGGCCAGCTTGGCGGTGGACAGGTCCACGTAGACGCGCTGCTCCTGCACGCCCAGCAGGCTGACCTTGGCCACGTCCGGCACGCGCAGGATCTCGCGTTTGGCGTCTTCCAGGTATTGGCGTAGTTCTTCGTAGCTGAAGCCGTCGCCGGCGAAGGCGTAGATATTGCCGAAGGTGTCGCCGAACTCGTCGTTGAAGAAGGGGCCCTGGATCTCCGCGGGCAGGGTGGCGCGGATATCGCCTATCTTCTTGCGCACCTGATACCACAGCTGCTGCACGTTCTTGGGCGGCACGTCCTCGCGCACCGAAATCAGCAGCAGGCTTTCGCCGGGCTTGGTGTAGCTCTGGACGAAGTCGATCTCGCCCATTTCCTGCAGTTTTTCCTCCAGCTTGTTGGTGACCTGCTGTTCCATTTCCAGCGTGCCGGCGCCGGGCCAATAGGCTTGAACCAGCATGGCCTTGAAGGTGAATTCCGGGTCTTCCTTCTGGCCCAGCTGGGTATAGGCCCAGACCCCGGCCAGCATCAGCATCACCATCAGGTAGCGCACCAGCGACTGGTGGCGCAGCGCCCATTCGGACAAGTTCAGTTTTTTCATGGCCGTCTCAGCGCTCCAGCAGTTTCACGGCCTGGCCGTCGCGCAGCAGGTGGATGCCGGCGGTGACGATCTTGTCGCCCGGCCGCACGCCCTGGGACAGGGTGGCGGAATCGGCGTCGACGCGGCTGACCGTCACCGCGCGGCGGGCGACCTTGCCGTTGGCGGCGATCAGCCAGACGTAGTGCTTGCCCTGCTCGTCCAGCAGCGCGGTCAGCGGCAGCCGCATCCGCGCGTCGGCGGCGTCAGGCAGCGCGACGTTGGCGGTCATGCCCAACTGCAGGCGGCTGGAGTCGCCGCCGATGGCGACGCGCGCAGCATAGGTGCGGGTGGCCGGATCGGCGTCGGCCGCCAGTTCGCGCAGCGTGCCCGGCAGCGGCGCGCCGCCGTTCCACAGCAGCACCTGGAATTGGCCGGCGCGGCGCACCTTGTCCAGCGCGTTCTCCGGCACCTGGATCGCGGCTTCGCGCGCGCCGTCCTGAGACAGCCGCGCCATGGCCTGGCCGGCGGCCACCACCAGGCCGGGCTCGGCCACCATCTGGCTCAACACGCCGTCGGCGTCCGCCACCAGGCTGGTGTAGCCGGTCTGGTTGCGGCTGGCCGCCAGTTGCGCCCTGGCCTGGTCCGCCTTGGCGCGGGCGGCGTTGACCGCGTTCTGCTGGCCGTCCACCTGGGCCTGGCTGACGAACTGCTTGGCCAGCAGTTCGCGGTAGCGTTTCAGGTTCAGTTCCTGCTGGGCCTGGTCGGACTGGGCTGCGGCCAGCTGCGCCTGTTTGGCGGAGAGATCCAGCGCGTAGTCGCTGGGGTCCAGCCGCGCCAGCACCTGGCCCTTCTTCACCCGGTCGCCGCTGTTGGCCAGCTTGGCCACCACCTTGCCGGCCACGCGGAAGGCCAGGTTGGTCTCGTGGCGGGCGCGGATTTCGCCGGCGTAGCTGTCGCCCTGTTGCGAAGCGGTGGCGCCGGCCACCACGTAGCGGACCGGGCGCGGCGCTTCCGGCGGCGCCTCCGGCTTGCTGCAGGCGGCGAGGGTCAGGCTGGCGATGCCCAGCCAGAGGCAGTGAGCGGCAGTTTTCATGTCAATTCTCGTAGGTGGGATTCTTCAGGCCTTGCAGCACCAGCTGCAAGGCTTCGCTCAAGTGCGCGCGGGAGTATTGATGCGAGTAGCCGCAGACATCGGGCACCACCTTGGCGAAGGAGTGGGCCCAGGTCATCGCCATCACCAGCGGCGCCAGCAGCGCGTCGCTGCTGCTGGCGATGGGCAGGTCGCGGAATTCTCCGCTGTCCATGCCGCGGCGCAGGATGTGCTCGACCATGCGCAGACAGGGCGAGATCACCTCGGTGGTGTAGAAGCGCGCCAGTTCCGGGAAGTTGGTGGCTTCGGCGATGGCCAGCTTGCACAGGCCGGCGGCCGGGGTGGCGCCCACTTCGTCCCACCATTTGAGCAGCAGGATCTGCAGCAGCTCGCCCACCGGGCCCTGGTGCTGCTGTTCCAGTTCCACGAAGGCGCTGAGCCGGCTGGACAGGTGATGGCGCACCATGGCCTTGAAGATTTCTTCCTTGTTCTGGAAGTACAGATAGGGCGTGCCCTTGGTCACGCCGGCGGCGCGGGCGATGTCTTCCATCTTGGTGGCGCTGAAGCCTTTCTCTACGAACAGGGTCAGCGCGGCGTCCAGGATTTCGCTGGGACGCGCGTCTTTTTTGCGCTGCCAGCGCGAGGCGGGGGCTTGTGCCATGGTTGTGTAGCTGAATCTTGGTTCATTAATGATTCGGACTGTAGGGCAGAATGCCGTTGTTCTGCAATTAATAAATCACAGTTCATTAACGAGCTTGATTAAAATGCAACAGATCAGAACCGTCATAATCGCCGGCCGGCAACGGCGCGGCGCAAACCTGGAGAACGCCGTGCCGACCGATGCAGCAGAAAAAGCCCTGATTCTTGCCGAAGCCCTGCCTTATATCCGCCGTTTCTCCGGCAAGACCCTGGTGATCAAGTACGGCGGCAACGCGATGACCGACGCGGCTTTGAAAGAGGGCTTCGCCAAGGACGTGGTCTTGCTCAAGCTGGTGGGCATCAATCCGGTGGTGGTGCACGGCGGCGGCCCGCAGATCAACGAGCTGTTGAACCGCGTGGGCAAGCAGGGCGAGTTCATTCAGGGCATGCGCGTCACCGACTCCGACACCATGGACCTGGTGGAAATGGTGCTGGGCGGCCTGGTGAACAAGGAAATCGTCTCGCTGATCAACAAGCACGGCGGCAAGGCCGTCGGCCTGACCGGCAAGGACGGCCACTTCATCCGCGCCAGCAAGATGTATCTGAAATCCGAAACCGACGACGAGATCGACATCGGCCAGGTAGGCGAAATCTCCGGCATCGATCCGTCGCTGGTGTCCTTGCTGGACAGCCAGGACTTCATCCCGGTGGTGGCGCCCATCGGCGTCGGCGAAGACGGCGAGGCCTACAACATCAACGCCGATCTGGTGGCCGGCAAGCTGGCGGAGACGCTGGGCGCGGAAAAGCTGGTGTTGATGACCAATACCCCGGGCGTGCTGGACAAGAGCGGCAAGCTGCTGACCGGGCTGTCCGCGCAGCAGGTGGACGGCCTGTTCGCCGACGGCACCATACACGGCGGCATGTTGCCCAAGATCAGCTCGGCGCTGGACGCGGCGCGCAACGGCGTCAACGCGGTGCACATCATCGACGGCCGCGTGCCGCACGCGCTGTTGCTGGAGATCCTGACCGACGCCGGCGTCGGCACCATGATCCGGGCCTGACGCGCGTTTCCGCCCAGGCAGGCGAGGGCGCGGGCCGCCGCGCTTACCGAGGCGCCGCAGCCTGCGCTATAGTGGATTGGTGGGCGCTCGTCCGCGTCGCCTGGCGGCGGGAGAGGGCTACGGGAACGGCCGGATTGCCGGTTTGAAAGGGGACATGCATGCAAACGGTAAGACAGTTGTTGGACAGCAAGCCAAACCGAGCCTTGGTCTATGTGAACCCGGACAGCACGGTGTTCCAGGCCTTGCAGGTGATGGCGGAAAACGACATCGGCGCGGTGCTGGTGATGGAGGAGGGCGGCATCGTCGGCATCTTCTCCGAACGCGATTACGCGCGGCGCATCGTGTTGCAGGGCCGCACCTCAGCCGGCACCAAGGTGCGCGACATCATGACCAGCCGCGTGGTCTACGTGACGCCCAGCCAGACGCTGGACGACTGCATGGGTCTGATGACGGAAAAGCGCATCCGCCACCTGCCGGTGCTGGAAGGCAGCGACGTGATGGGCATGTTGTCCATCGGCGACCTGGTGCGCGCCACCATAGAAGAGCAGGAACAGGTGATCAACCACCTGGTCCATTACATCCAGTCCGCCTGAGCGCGCGCTCAGCCCGGCGGCGCGAGCCGCAACCGCAGCGCTTGCAGAGCCGGCGCGATGCGTTCGCGCATCGCGCCTTCGTTCAAGGCGAAGGCCGGACCGCTGGCGTTCAGCGCCATCGCCGGCTGGCCGGGCACGGCCAGGTGCACGCCCACCGCCATCACATCCGCCTCGTATTCTCCGAAGGACGCGGAATAGCCCTGGCGCAGATAGTCCTGGCGAGCCTCCTCCAGACGAGCGCTGATTTCCTCCCATTCCGCGCCGTAGCGCGCGGCCAGCAGCGGCTGCAGCTTGAGCTGTTCCGCCGCCGGCAAGCCGGCGTAATAGGCGCGGCCTATGGCGGTGGTGGCCAGCGGCACCCTTGAGCCCACGGTCAGTTGCACCGAGATGCGGGCCGGGCTGCGGCAGGTTTCCAGATACACCATATCGCTGCCGTCGCGCAGCGCCAGGCTGATGGACATGCCTTGTTCCAGCGCGAACTCGCGCATCAGCGGCCCGGCGATCTGGCGGATGTCGTAGCTGGCCAGCACGGTGGAGCCCAAGGCCAGCACCGCCAGTCCCAGCCGGTAGTGGCCGCTGGCCTCGTCCTGGGCCAGATAGCCCAGCCGGGTCAGAGTGTAGCTCAAACGCGACACTGTTGATTTCGGCAGGCCGGTGCGTTTGGCCAGCTCCTGGTTGGACAGCGCCAGCTCGCCGGGGCGAAACGCCGCCAGCACTTCCAGTCCGCGCGCCAGCGCGGTGACGAACAGCCGGTCCTTGTCGGTTTCCAAATCCATTGCATCCATCTTGTTTCGTGAGCCTCCGCTGGGGTTGCGCGCAGGGGGCGGGCGTCGAGTTTCGCAAAAACGCTTTACATCCGTCCAGGCGGCGATTAGCCTATTCTGCAATGTGAAACCAAGTTCCGCAATGCGGAACAAGTTAACGCGGAGACAGAACTTATGGCAGCCCCCTCCAGTCGCGCGCCGTTCAACTGGGACGATCCTCTGCTTTTGGCCGAATGCCTGAGCGAAGAAGAACGCATGGTGCAGCAGAGCGCCTATGACTACTGTCAGGACAAGCTGTTTCCGCGGGTGCTGAGCGCCAACCGCGAAGAACGCTTCGACCGTGAAATCATCAACGAGATGGGCGAGCTGGGCCTGCTGGGCTGCACCATCGAAGGTTACGGCTGCGCCGGCCTCAGCCACGTGGCCTACGGCCTGGTGGCGCGCGAGGTGGAGCGCGTGGATTCCGGCTACCGCTCGGCGATGAGCGTGCAGTCCAGCCTGGTGATGCATCCGATCTGGGCTTACGGCTCGGACGCGCAGAAGGACAAATACCTGCCGCGGCTGGCCAGCGGCGAATGGCTGGGCTGTTTCGGCCTGACCGAGCCGGACTCCGGCTCGGACCCGGCCAGCATGAAGACCCGGGCGCGCAAGGTGGACGGCGGCTATCTGCTCAACGGCAGCAAGATGTGGATCACCAACAGCCCGCAGGCCGACGTGTTCGTGGTCTGGGCCAAGGACGACGAGGACGAAATCCGCGGCTTCGTGCTGGAGAAGGGCATGGCCGGCCTGTCCGCGCCCAAGATCCACGGCAAGTTTTCGCTGCGCGCCTCCATCACCGGCGAAATCGTGATGGACGACGTGCTGGTGCCGGAGGACGCCATCCTGCCGGGCGTCAAGGGTTTGAAAGGGCCGTTCGGCTGCCTGAACAAGGCGCGCTACGGCATCGCCTGGGGCGCGTTGGGCGCCGCCGAATTCTGCTGGCACGCGGCGCGTCAGTACACGCTGGACCGCAAGCAGTTCGGCCGCCCGCTGGCCGCCAACCAGCTGATCCAGCTGAAGCTGGCCAATATGCAGACCGAAATCAGCCTGGGCCTGCACGCGGCGCTGCGCGTGGGCCGCTTGATGGACGAGGGCAAGGCCGCGCCGGAAATGATCTCGCTGATCAAGCGCAACAACTGCGGCAAGGCGCTGGACATCGCCCGGCTGTCGCGCGACATGCACGGCGGCAACGGCATCGCCGACGAATTCCATGTGATCCGCCACGTGATGAACCTGGAGGCGGTCAACACTTACGAAGGCACGCACGATGTGCATGCCTTGATTCTGGGCCGAGCCCAGACCGGTATTCAGGCATTTGCCTGATAAGCCGGCGCGGCCGGGAGGCCGGCCGCGCCGTTATTCCTGTCTGTCCTTGGAGGCCCGGCTTGCCGGGCCGCTTTTTTTCGATGGACCGATGTATCGGGAGACGCAGATGACGGGCGCGCTGGAAGGCATCAAGGTATTGGATTTGTCCAGGGTATTGGCGGGGCCGTGGACCGGCCAGCTGCTGGCGGACCTGGGCGCGGAAGTGATCAAGGTGGAGCGCCCGGGCTGCGGCGACGATACCCGGCAATGGGCGCCGCCCAGCCTGCCGGACGGCACCGCCGCCTATTTCCTGTGCGCCAACCGCGGCAAGAAATCGCTGACCGTGGACATCTCCCAGCCGGAGGGGCAGGACATCGTCCGCCGGCTGGCCGCCGACGCCGACGTGCTGATCGAAAACTACAAGGTGGGCGGCTTGGCCAAATACGGGCTGGATTACGCCAGCCTGGCCGAACTCAATCCGCGGCTGGTGTACTGCTCGATCACCGGCTTCGGCCAGGACGGGCCGTACGCGCAGATGGCCGGCTACGACTACATCGTGCAAGGCATGTCCGGGCTGATGAGCATTACCGGACCGGCCGACGGCGAGCCGCACAAGGTGGGCGTGGCGGTCACCGACCTGTTCACCGGGCTCTACGCCGCCAACGCGATCCAGGCCGCGCTATGGGCGCGGCAGCGCAGCGGGCGCGGCCAGCATATCGACATGGCCTTGTTCGACTGCGCGCTGGCGATGCTGGCCAACGTCAATATGAACTGGCTGGTGGGCGGCGCGGTGCCGCCGCGGCTGGGCAACGGCCATCCCAACATCGTGCCCTATCAGGTGTTCAAGTGCGCCGGCGACGGCCACTTCATCCTGGCCTGCGGCAACGACCGCCAGTTCCGTTCGGTATGCGAGCTGATCGGCCGGCCGGAGCTTGCCGACGATCCCCGCTACGCCAGCAATCCGCAACGCGTCGCGCACCGCGACGCGCTGGTGCCGCTGCTGGCCGCCGGCTTCCTGGCCCAGCCGCGCGACGCCTGGCTGGCGCTGCTGGACCAGGCGGGTGTGCCCTGC
The DNA here is from genome assembly GCF_016937655.1 of Chromobacterium alkanivorans. Lineage (GTDB taxonomy): Bacteria > Pseudomonadota > Gammaproteobacteria > Burkholderiales > Chromobacteriaceae > Chromobacterium > Chromobacterium alkanivorans. The sequence continues at coordinate 19,902 of NZ_JAFHKL010000017.1, forward strand.
GGGCCGATCAACACCGTGGACGAAGCCTTCGCCGATCCGCAAATCCGGCATCGGCAAATGCAGATCGAGCTGCCGGGACAGGACGGCCAGGCCGTGCCGCTGGTGGCCTGCCCGATCAAACTGTCGGACACGCCGCCGCAATACCGAGACGCGCCGCCTCGGCTGGGGCAGCATACCGAAGCCTTGCTGGAGCAGGCCGGCTACGGCGCGGACGAGATCGCCCGTCTGCGCGGAGCGGGCGTGATCTGAAACGGTTGAATGCCTTTGGCATTTATCGGGTCCGGGTGTCGAGCGCGGATTCGTGCGAGAATGCGCCGTCGAGTTGCCGCCGGCGGTCTGCGCCGCGGCAAGGTCCACCGCCATGCTCAATCAAATGCCCAGCGTGAAGAGCCGCTTCCTTTTCGTCTGTTGTCTGTTCGCCGGGCTATTGTCCTGCGCCGCGGCTTACGCCGCCCTGCCGGCAGTGCCCAAGCCCGCGGCCAAGCCGGCGGCGTCGGCGCCCGCGGTCAGCCTGGCGGACAAGCTGGCCGAGGCGCAGCAGGCGCTGGATCAGTTGGAAACCATCAAGCTGGACAAGTTGCCGGCCGGCGTCACGGCGGGGGAGCTGCTGTTTAGGCGCGCCTTGCTGGAGCGTTTGGTGGCGTCCTACGCCTGGCAGCTGGATCTGGCGGGCGAACGCGACCAACGGCTGAGGCAGCAGGCCGAGGCCGAGGAGGCCTTGCGGAACTGGAACGGCTTCGCGCAAGCCGGCCCCTATCCGGTGTCCTTGGTCGAGGGCTTGCGCAGCCGCCTGCAGACCGGCGGCTGGGAAAAGGATACACAGCAGGCGCAGCAACTGATGCTGTCGCAGATGCAGGACGCGATGCGCAACAGCCTCAAGCTCAACGAAGTAAGCTTGCGCCAGGCGCGGGAACAACTGGAAGGCGCGGCGGCCGGCGAAGCCGCGGCGCTGCGCTGGCGGATGGACGGCGCGCGCTGGCGCCGCGACATCAGCGCGTCGGAACTGCTGCAGTTCGACGCCTTGGGACAGGTGCTGCGCATACGTCAGCAGACGCTGCAGGCGCAGCTGGATTTATGGCGCAAGCAACTGGACGGCATCGGCAAGCAGGTCCGTTTCCAGCCGGCCGAGCTGGACGGGGTGCAGCGGCGGCTGGGCGAGGAGCGGCTGCGGCTGGAGCGGGAGATGGGCGCGCACGAGCAGCGCCGCCGCCGGGTCAAAGGCGAACTGGAGGAGCTGGAGAGGCAACTGGCCGCCTTGAAGCAGAAAAAGGACGCGCCGGCGCAGGCGGCGCTGCTACAGGATTTGACCCAGCGCACAGTCGAGCAGCGCCAGGCTCTGGACAATAGCGACCTCGCAGTGCAGCTGATGCGCATCCGCCAGGAGGCCAACTCTCAGGAAAGCGGCATCTGGGAATACCGCTACCAGCTCTACGCCGGCAAGGCGGCCAATCTGGCCGAAGTGGCCACCGCCAGCCATCAGGCCGGCGAGGAATTGGGCGCGGTGCGCGACTACCTGCAAAAAGAGGCCGAGCTGACCATGGCCAAGATGGCGGACGTGCAACATGAAATCGGCCTGGACAGCGGCGGCGGCCACGCGCTGGCGATGTTGCAGCTGCTGCGCCAGCGGCTGGACATCGTCAACGCCGCGCAGCAGCCGGTGCAGGCGGCCTTGACCGGCATTCTGCTGCTGCAGCAGGAGTTCGACGTCGGCGCGCCGGCGACGGGCTCGCCGCAAGAGGTGTCGCGCCGGTTGAGCGAGCGCGTATTGCAGGCGGCGCGGGCGCTGTGGAATTATGAGCTGTTCAGCGCCGACGACAGCGTGGAGATCAACGGCCAGAAGGTGCAGGCCACCCGCAGCGTGACCATAGGCAAGAGCCTGGGTGCCATTCTGGTGCTGCTGATAGGCTACGCCGCCAGCACCGCGCTGCTGCGCGCTTTGCGGCGCCTGGCCACGCAGCGGCTGGGCGTCAGCGAGGCCGCCGCCAATATCTGGTGGCGCTGGAGCTATGTCTGCGTGATCGCGCTCCTGGTGGTGTTCGCGCTCAATCTGGTCAAGATTCCGCTGACGGTGTTCGCCTTCCTGGGCGGCGCGCTGGCGATCGGCATCGGCTTCGGCACCCAGAACCTGCTGAAGAACCTGATCAGCGGCGTGATGCTGCTGGTGGAGCGGCCGCTGAAAGTGGGCGATTTCGTCCAGGTGGGCGGCATCAGCGGCACCGTCAGCAGCATAGGCTTGCGCTCTTCGGTGGTGCGCGCCGGCGACGGCATCGAAACGCTGATCCCCAACTCCACCTTTGTGGAGAGCGCGGTGACCAACTGGACCTACAGCAACCGGCGGATTCGCAGGAAAATCGCCATCGGCGTGGCTTACGGCAGCCCGCCGCGCGAGGTGTGCAATCTGTTGCTGGCCGAGGCGGAGCGTCACGGCCTGCTGCTCAAGGAGCCGCCGCCGCGGGTGTTGTTCAGCAACTTCGGCGCCGACGCGCTGGAGTTCGAGCTGGAATACTGGTTGGACATCGGCGACGCCGACTCCGTGCTGGTGGCCAGCGACCTGCGCCACATGATAGACGGCGCGCTGGCCAAGGCCGGCATCGAGCTGCCTTTCCCGCAGCGCGATGTGCATTTGCAACAGGACGAGCCCCTACAGATTGAAGTCAGACGGGCGGCCGACGGCCGGACGGCTGACAGTTTTTAAACGGTTGTTTGATTTTTGATCGCGCGCCATGCAACATGCATGCGGCAGCGGGGCTTTTGAACCCGGCGCGCGATTAAGGAGATGCAGTGGAACGCGATTACATGGAATACGATGTGGTGATCGTCGGCGGCGGCCCCTCCGGGCTGACCGCGGCGATTCGCCTGAAGCAACTGGCGGCGGAGCAAGGCCGCGAGCTCAGCGTCTGTCTATTGGAGAAGGGCTCGGAAATCGGCGCCCACATCCTGTCCGGCGCGGTGATCGAGCCGAGGGTGCTCAACGAGCTGATCCCGGACTGGAAGGAAAAAGGTGCGCCGCTGACCACCGAGGCCAAGTCCGACCGCTTCCTGTTGCTGACCGAAACCGAATCCATCCAGCTGCCGACGCCGCCGCAGATGCACAACCACGGCAACTACATCGTCAGCCTGGGCAATTTCTGTCGCTGGCTCGGCCAGCAGGCCGAGGAACTGGGCGTGGAGATCTACCCCGGCTTCGCCGCCGCCGAAGTGCTGTACCACGAGGACGGCTCGGTCAAGGGCGTGGCCACCGGCGACATGGGCATAGGCAAGGACGGCGAGAAAACCGACGCCTGGCAGCCCGGCATGGAGCTGTGGGCCAAGCAGACCATCTTCGCCGAAGGCTGTAGGGGCTCGCTGACCAAGACGCTGTTCGAGCGTTTCCGTCTGAACGACGGCGCCGATCCGCAAACCTACGGCATCGGCATCAAGGAGTTGTGGGAAGTGCCGCCGGAGCTGCACCAGCCGGGCAGCATCACCCATACCGTGGGCTGGCCGGTGGACACGGCCACCTACGGCGGCTCCTTCATGTACCACCTGGAAAACAATCAGGTGGTGGTGGGCTTCGTCATCGGCCTGGACTACCAGAACCCCTATCTGTCGCCGTTCGAGGAATTCCAGCGCTTCAAGACCCATCCGGCGATCCGCAAGGTGTTCGAAGGCGGCCGCCGCCTGTCCTACGGCGCGCGCGCGCTGACCGAGGGCGGCCTGCAAAGCCTGCCGCGGCTGACCTTCCCCGGCGGCTTGCTGGTGGGCGACACCGCCGGCTTCCTCAACGTGCCCAAGATCAAGGGCACCCATACCGCGATGCAGTCGGCGATGCTGGCGGCGGAGGCGGTGTTCGAACTGCTGGGCCAGGAGCGGCCGGCGCGCGAAGCCACCGCCTACAGCCAGAAGTTCAAGCAAAGCTGGCTGCACGAGGAACTGCACCGGGTGCGCAATATCCGGCCGTCGTTCCGCTGGGGCCTGTGGCCGGCGATGATTTACTCGGCGCTAGACACCTTTTTGTTCCGCGGCAAGGCGCCGTGGACGCTGCGCCATCACCAGGCCGACCATCAAAGCCTGAAGCCGGCCGACGAGTGCGCGCCCATCGCCTATCCCAAGCCGGACGGGGTGCTGACCTTCGACCGCCTGTCCTCGGTGTTCATCTCCAACACCAATCACGGCGAGGACCAGCCGCCGCATCTGAAGCTGAAGGACGCCAGCGTGCCGGTGGCGCTCAACCTGGCCAAGTACGATGCGCCGGAACAGCGCTACTGCCCGGCCGGCGTCTACGAGATCGTCGGCCGCGAAGAGGGCGAGCCGCGCTTGCAGATCAACGCGCAGAACTGCGTGCACTGCAAGACCTGCGACATCAAGGACCCGAGCCAGAACATCGTCTGGACCACTCCGGAAGGCGGCGGCGGCCCCAATTACCCCAATATGTAAACGGGATGATTTGGCGAAACCCCGGAGCGCGCCCCGGGGTTTTTCTTGACAAGCCGGGCCGATTGTTGGCAGCATGGACGACATGACTCAATCTTTCGCCTTCTTCAACAGCTATTTTTATTGGTACCGCACACCGGCGGCGCCAAGGGATGGCTGTGAACTGAAAGATTGATCCAGCACTAGCAAGATTCCCGATAAATGCCGCCGCGCTACCGGCGGCATTTGTTTTTCCTCCCCGAAATACATGACCTCCGGAAGCCAGGCCAGACCCCAGGAGGTCCGTTCCATGAATGAAGTCAGCGATGCCGCGCAAATCGCGCGCCAGTCTTGGTCCCTGCTATGCCCCAGCGACGCCGTGCCGGTGAGAGTGTTGGCCGACGGCGAACGCTACGCCAACCGCCCGGCGCCGGACGCCGCGTGGATGGCCGGCGCGCGGCGCGACGGCGGCGTGCTGGAAAGCCGCTTGCCGCAGCTGCGCGCGATGGCCATGCTGCTGGCGGCGCAACGCTGGCGCGAACGGAGCGGGGAGACGCCGGCGCAGCTGGCCGACGCCGCGGACTGGCTGGCGGCGCGCATTCTGCTGCTGGGCCTCAGCCACGTGCTGGTGACGGCGGAGAGCTTTTCTCTGCTGGATCTGGCGAACCGTCGCTGCCGCGCGTGGTCGGAGCAGACCGGCCAGCCGTTTGCGCCGGCGCTGCCCATCCTGGTGGCGGACGCCGGCGGCGAATTCTGCCTGCAGGCCTGGAGCCGCAGCGCCGAAGTGGCGCTGGCCCTGGCCGGCGGCAGGGCGGAGGCGGCGCTGGCGCGGCATTGCGAACAGCGCTTGCAAGCGTTGCTGGCTAGGGTATCTTGTTAATTGTTTCGCATGAAATTTAAGCCGGGGAGGCATGATGTCCATGGACGTGATCACGCAAGAAGACGAACGCAAACTGAATAATCTGACCCTGGTGGTCTATATCCTGCAGGCAATCAGCCTGTTTGTCGGCCTGACCGGCCTGGTGGCGGTGATCATCAACTATGTCAAGCGCGACGATGTGCGCGGCACGCGCTATGAAAGCCATTTCAGCTGGCAGATCCGCACTTTCTGGTGGGCCTTGCTCGGCACCGTGCTGGGCGTGGCGCTGGCCTGGATCCTGGTGGGCTTCGTGATCCTGGGCATCACCTGGGTATGGTATGTCTACCGCATCGTGCGCGGCTTCCTGAATTTCAACGACGGCAAGCCGATGCCGGAATAAAACGGCAAAAAAGACGGGCGCGGACATGGATGATGCCCGGCGCCCGCAAGGGTTCTGCGCGAACCGGAAAATAGGCGGCTGGCGGGCCGCTGGCTTTATGAAAGCCGCCTACATGCTAAACCCCGCGCCGTATCGTCCCCAGTCAAACCCCGCCCGCGTTTGCGCCATGTCAAGCCGGCGCCGGCGGCGGGCATGGCCAGAGCGCCGCGGTTTTGGCACAATGCGCAACTTGCTTGAAGGGAGCCGCAATGCAAGCCGATGATTTGCAAAGCCTGGTGACCCGGGCGATGCCGTTTGGCAAACACAAGGGCACGCTGATCTGCGATCTGCCCGGCAACTATCTGAACTGGTTCGCCCGCGAAGGCTTTCCACCCGGCGAAATTGGCCGCCTGCTGCAATTGATGCAGGAGCTGGACCATAATGGCCTAACCTATCTACTTGATCCGATAAGAAAGCGCTAGAAGCATGGCAATCCAATGGTTCCCCGGCCATATGAACAAGGCCCGCAAGGATGTGGCCGAGCGATTGAAAGACATCGACGTGGTCATTGAGATGCTGGACGCGCGCTTGCCGGCTTCCAGCGCCAATCCCATGCTGGCGCGCATGGCCAAGGGCAAGCCGCGGCTGATGATCCTGAACAAGCAGGACCTGGCCGACGCCGCCGCCACCCAGCAGTGGCTGGAATGGTATCGCGCCAAGAAAAACACCCAGGCGCTGGGCATGGACGCCGGCGAACGCGCGCCGGCGCAAAAGCTGGTGGCCGCCTGCCGCGAACTGGCGCCGACGCGCGGCGGTCTGGAAAAGCCGCTGCGGGTGTTGATCTGCGGCATTCCCAACGTAGGCAAGTCCACGCTGATCAACAGCATGAGCAGCCGCAAGGTGGCCAAGACCGGCAATATGCCGGGCGTCACCAAGAACGAGCAGCGCATCATCCTGGCCGACGACGTGGAATTGTTCGACACCCCGGGCATGCTGTGGCCCAAGATCGAGGTGGAAGAGGGCGGCTACAATCTGGCGGCCAGCGGCGCGGTGGGCCGCAACGCGATGGACGAGGAAGAGGTGGCGCTGGAGCTGCTCAAGTACCTGATGCAGCACTACGCGCCGGAACTGAGCGCCCGCTACAAGCTGGACGACATCGCCGGTCAGCAGGACTGGCAGGTGCTGGAAATGATAGGCCGCAAACGCGGCGCGGTGCAGTCCGGCGGCAAGATCAATCTGCAGAAGGCCGCCGAGATCGTGTTGACCGATTTCCGCGACGGCAATATCGGCCGCATCACGCTGGAGCGCCCGGCCGAGTGGCTGGCCTGGGAAAAGCGCGCCAAGGAATTGGCCGCCATCCGCGCCGCCGAGCGCGAAGCCCGGCAGCAGGAGAGGGACGGCAAGAAATCCGGCCGCCGTTGAGCCGGCTTCCCTCTCGCTTCGCCCACGCGCGGCCCGTTTAAGGGGCCGCGTTTTTTTTGCCGGGTCAGAGCGGCTGGCAGGGTTCGCTGAAGCCATAACCCACGCCCCTGGCCGCCAGGATGGGGTTGTGCTGCGGCGCGATGCCGCTGAGCTTGCGCCGCAAGCGGCTGATCAGGGTTTCCAGCCGGCGTTCGTCGTAGTGCAGGTAATCGGCGCCCAAGGCTTCCGCCAGTTCGCGGCGGTGCGCCGGCTCCGGCGCGCGCCGCAGCATCGCGCTCATCACCTTGTGCTCCGCGTGAGTCAGATGCAGCTGCCGGCCGTTGGGCGCGGTCAGCGTGCGGTTGGCGGCGTGGTAGCGCCAGCCGTCGACGCGCTCCGCCGCGTCGCCGTCCAGCCGCCGCAGCACGCTGGCCAGCGTGGCCAGCAATTCCGCCAGCGGCGTCGGCTTGACCAGGTAGGCGTCGGCGCCTTGCTGCAGTCCCTGCACCTTGTCGTCCAGCGCGCCGCGCGCGGTGAGCATGACTTGTCCCAGGCCGGGGTGGCTGGCGCGCAGCCGCTGGCTGAGCGCCATGCCGTCGATATCGGGCAAGCCCAGGTCCAGAATCAGCAGGCGGCAGGGGTGTTCGGCCAGATGCCGTTCCAGTTCCCGGCCGCAGGCCAGGCCGGTGGCCTGATAGCCGCAGCGCTTGAGCTGGAACAGCAGCTCTTCGCGCAGGTCCGGGTTGTCTTCAAGCAAGGCTATGTGCGTCATGAGCGGCTTTCGGTAGATGCAAGATGAAGCTGGCGCCGTGCGGCCAGTTCGGGTCCAGACCCAGTTCGCCGCCGTGCTGGACAGCGATGCGCCGCGCCAGATGCAGGCCCAGCCCCAGGCCTGGGCGGTTGCTGGTTTCCGCCAGCCGGGTGAAGCGCTGGAAGATCGCTTCCTCCTGGCCCGGCGCGATGCCGGGGCCGTGGTCGCTGATCTGCCAGACGATGTGCTCGGCCAGGCGGTGGACGCCGATCTGGATCGGCGTGTCCGGATGCGCGTATTTCAGGGCGTTTTCCATCAGGTTCTGCAGCAGCACCGACAACAGCTGCGCGTCGCCGCAGAGCGGCATGAGCGTCCCGTCGCTTTGCAGCCGGAATCGCCGCTGCTCGTCGGCGTCCAGCTGTTCCAGGCTGTGGCGGGTCAGTTCCAGCAAGTCCAGCGATTGCGCGTGCAGCCCGGCGTCGCTCACATCGGCGCGGCCGTGTTGTTCGGCCAGCCGCATCAATTCCTGCATCCGCAGCAGCGCGCGCTGAATGCGCTCGTGGCGGGCCTGGCGCTGCGCCAGCACCGTCGGCGCCGGCCCGTCCTCCTCCAGCAGGCGCAGGCTGCTGCTGGCGGCGTCGATGATGGCCACCGGGGTGCGGATTTCATGTGTGATCATCGCCAAGAGATCGGTCTGCTCCTCGCGCGCCTCGCGCTGGCGCAGGCTGTCGGCCTGGGCCTGGCTGGCCTGGTGCAGCGCCTCGATGCGTTCGCGCTCCAGCGTGCGCATGCGCAGGAACAGGCCGATGTAGAGCAGGGTGATCGGCGGCAGATCGGCCAGCCGGCCGTATTCCTGGATCCAGGACTGATAAGGAATGTGCCCCAGATGAAATAGCAGCGCGGGGATGTTGAGCGCCAGATTGGTGGGCAGGTGCAGCGCGATCAGGCGGTCGCCGCTGTCGTTGCGCCGCCACAGACGCCAGCAGACCGGCAGGGTCAGCAGATTGATGCCGATGACGGCGTAGAGCGTGAGGGGGATGCTGTAGGCCAGGCCGAACGGCCAGAACAGCGCGCACAACACGGTGGCGGCGCCGGTGGCGGCCTGCAGCTGGTAGAGCCGGTAAGTGCGCGGGTAGTCGCGCTTCAGCTCCAGCAGGTGGGCGAAGTAGGCGCAGCCCAGGATGACGGCGGCGCCCAGGCCGACGTAATTGCACAGCAGCGCGATCTTGGGCTGTTCCGGAAACAGCAGCAGCCGGGCCATGCCGTCGGTGGCGAAGCGGTGGCAGGCCACCGCCAGGATGTAGCCGAACAGCTTGGCGTGCTGCGCCCTGCGGGTGATCAGCCAGGCGGCCAGCGCGATCAGCACCATGCTCAGCATATAGCCGTAGATCAGGCCCAGTTGCAGCATGCGTTCGTTGTGGTGGGCGATCAGATCCGGCTCGCTCCACAGCCGCGGCTGCGCGTTCAGCGCCAGCGACTGGATCTTGACGAACACCGTCTGTTCGCGCGGCTGCAGGGAAAAGCTGGCGGCCATCAGCGGCAGCTCCATCGCGGACATCGGCCGCCAGGAGCCGATGTCCTGCCGCCGCCAGCCGCCGTCGGGCAAGGGCTGGAATAAGCTTAGGCGGGCCAAATAGCTGGGGATCAGCTCCAGCCAGGGCCGCGGCGGCAAATCACGCAGCTGGAGCCGCAGCCAGCAGGTGTCGTGGCCGTAGCCGCGCGCCAGTTTGCCGTCGGGCAGCGGCTGGAAGCGCGTTTGCCAGCCGGGGCCGGCAATTTGATCGATGTCGAGACCGGCGTCGGCGCTGCAAAAGGCGCTGGCGTCCCGTTCGCTGAACGGGCGGAAGCCGGCTTGCGCCGCGTTGACGGCGAAGAGCAGGCATAGCAATAGCAAGATCGGCAACGCGCGAGGCATGGCTAAGCGGGGCGTGGTCTCAGATGGGCCGACATTGTGACGGCAATGTCATTTTTTGTCAGCGCTTACGCCAAAAATTAAAACAGATATCGTTGGCGTAATGAAAGATGACTTTGTAATGATAGGCGCAGGCGGACGGTTTTCTCCGTTCGTCGCTTGGGGGCAGGTCCGAATTCAGCGCCGCAGCAAGAACAAGCCGACCAGGAGCACCAGCGCGCCCACGGCCTGGGCCAGCCACGCCGACCAGTGCTTGCCCGGCTCCAGGCAGGCTTCCTCGGGGTTTTGCGGGTTGTAGAACACCGGCACGGCTTGGCCCGCCGGATAGCGCTGCACGATCTCGCGCGCCTGTTGGTCGCTGCCGCCGTAGCCGGGATTGGGGAAGCGCAGCCGCTCGGCGCGGTAGACGCGGTCGGCCACGCGGTATTCATAGCGCACGACGGCGCGGTATTCCCTGCGGTCCGAGCTGTCGCCGCCGCGCGCATGGCGCCAGTCCACTTCGCTGGAGACGATGTTGCCGACGACGCTGGGCCAGCCGACGGCCTGTTGCGCCTTGGCGGACTGCTGCCACAGGTAGACGGAAATGGCCAAGCCGACGGCGATGACCAGCAGGGCGATGACTTTTTCGCTCATGGGGCGCGGATGCCTCGCTGAACGCGCCGGCGCGGCAGCGGCAGCTTGGCCCGCAGCCGATACAGCAGCGCCCAGCCGAACAGCGCGCTCAGCGCCGCCAGGATGAATTTGGCGCTGCCGATGTCGCTGTCGCCGCCCTTGATCAGCACGGATTCGGCCGGGCTGCGCGGATTGTAGTAGACGGTGATCGCCTTGCCGGCGGGAAAGCGCCGCGTCAGGTCGTCGGCGTTGCTGCGGTCGCCGGGCAGGGCGTTGTCGACGGCGAACAGCCGGTCGCTGTGGTAGACTTGGCCGCGCACCGTGTACAGGTATTGCACATGCGGCTGCCAGTAGAGCTGATCGGGGTGCTCGGCGTTGGACACCACCAGCATGCGGCTACTCTCCACGTGGCCCGGCGCGTTGCGCCATTCGCGCAATTGATGGCTGGGCGTCAGCAAGACCGCGATCAGCCCCAGCAGGCTGGCGAGAAAGGCCAGCATCAGCGCGCTGACCCGGGCTTGCGGCGAGAATTTCATGATGGGATCAGACGGCTTGGCCGGGGTGCTCGAACCAGGTCAGCAGAATGGCCTGGGCCGCCACCTGATCCAGCGCCGGCTTCTGCTTGCGGCCGCGCACGCCGGCCTCTTCCAGCATGGATTCGGCCACCACCGAGGTCAGCCGTTCGTCCACCAGCCATACCGGCAGGCCGTAGCGGCCCTTGAGCCGGTTGGCGAAGCGGCGCGCCAGCTGCGTCATCTGGTGCTCGGTGCCGTCGATGTGCATCGGCAGCCCCACCACCAGCTGCGCCGGCCGCCATTCCTCTATCAGCGCGGCGATGGCGGCGAAGCGCGCGTCGTTGATTTCCGTGTCTATGGTCAGCAGCGGGTGGGGAATGCCGAGCAGGGTTTCCCCGACGGCGACGCCGATGCGGCGCTCGCCGAAGTCGAATGCCAAGGCGCAACCTTCAGGCATGGCCGACATCCGTGGACAGCAGGGAGGGGTCGAAGCCCAGCAGCGCCATCGCGGCGTCGTAGCGCTCTTCGCAGGGCAGGCCGAAGATGATGTCCGGCCGCGCTGGCACCGTCAGCCAGCCGTTGTCGGCGATTTCCTGCTCCAGCTGGCCGGCGCTCCAGCCGGAATAACCCAGCGTGATCAGCATGCGGTCCGGCTGCTTGTGGTTTTCGGACACCGCTATCAACACGTCCTTGGACGTGGTCAGCGCGATGTCGTCGGTGACCAGCAGGCTGGACTGCCAATTGCCCACCGGCATGTGCAGCACGAAGCCGCGATCCGGCTGCACCGGGCCGCCGAAGTAGATCGGCTCGGCGCGGAGCGAGTCGCCGTCCAGCGGCAGATCGATCTGATCGAACAACTGCGCCATGGCGATGCCGGAAGGCTTGTTGACGATCAGGCCCATGGCGCCGTGCTCGCCGTGCTCGCAGACGAAGACCAGCGAGCGCGAGAACAGCGGGTCCGCCATATTGGGCATGGCGATCAAGAATTGATTGGACAACGATAGCGGTTCCATGCGGCCATTATGGCATAAGTCGGCAGGCCGGGTAGATGCGGCTGCGCGACGCGCAACAGCGCCGCGCGCGACGCGCGGTCGGCGCGGGCAACTGCTAAAATGCCGATTTTCGCCCAGCCATTGCGAGGACATCTTGCGTCTCACCCACATCAAGCTTGCCGGTTTCAAGTCATTCGTCGATCCCACCAGCATTGCCGTGCCCGGCCAACTGGTGGCGGTGATCGGCCCCAATGGCTGCGGCAAGTCCAATGTGATAGACGCGGTGCGCTGGGTATTGGGCGAGTCCTCGGCCAAGCAGCTGCGCGGCGAATCGATGCAGGACGTGATCTTCAACGGCTCGTCCACGCGCAAGCCGGTCAGCCGCGCCTCGGTGGAACTGGTGTTCGACAACGGCGACGGCGCGCTCACCGGCGCCTGGGGCCAGTACGCGGAAGTGGCGATCAAGCGGGTGCTGACCCGCCAGGGCGAATCCAGCTACTTCATCAACAATCAGCAGGTGCGCCGCCGCGACATCACCGATCTATTCCTCGGCACCGGCGTCGGCGCGCGCGGCTACGCGGTGATCGAGCAGGGCATGATCTCGCGCATCATCGAGGCGCGGCCGGAAGAACTGCGCGCCTATCTGGAAGAAGCGGCCGGCGTGTCCAAGTACAAGGAGCGCCGCCGCGAGACCGAACACCGCATCGCCGACACCCGCGCCAATCTGGAACGCATCGCTGACTTGCGGCAGGAACTGGAGCGCCAGGTGGAGCGCTTGTCCGAGCAGGCCGAAGTGGCCGCTCAATACCACGATCTGCGCGGCGCGCTGACGCACAAGCAAAACCTGCTGGCCCTGGCGCGGCGCGAAGAGGCTGCGCGCAACGAGGCGGCGGCGCGCGCCGAACTGGCGCGCATCGAAACCGAAGAGGCGGCGCTGGAAGCGGCGGTCACCCACGTGGAGGCCGAATCCGAAACCGTGCGCGAAAGCCATTTCGCCGCCAGCGACGAAGTGCACGAGGCGCAGCAGCGCTTGTTCGAGGCCAACGCCCAGCTGGCGCGGCTGGAAGAGGCGCAGCGCCACCGCGAGCAGAACCGCGCCCGCGTGGACCGCGAACTGGGCTCGGTGCGCACCGAGCGTCAGGTGCTGGCCGAAAGCCGCGGTCAGGTGAGGGCCGAACTGGACGACTGGCTGCCGCGGCGCGAAGAGGCGCAGATGCGTTTGGAAGAGGCGCAGATGACGCTGGAGGACGGCGCCGACGAACTGCCCACCGCCGAGGCGGAATACCGCGCCATCGAACAACAGTTGAACGGGCTGACCGCGCAGCAGGCCAAACTCAGCCGGGATCGGGACCTGGCGCGTCAGAACGGCGAGCATCAGCGCCGCAGCCTGGAGCAGCTGTCCGGCCGCGAGGACGCGCTGCGGCGCGAACTGAGCGACCTGAACCTGCCGGATCAGGCGCGGCAGCAGGCCGCCGCCGCCGAAGTCGAGCGCGCGCGCGGCGCGCTGGAGACGGTGCGGAGCCGGCTGGTGGCCGACGAGGCCAAGCAGGCCGACCTGGCCGCCGAACGGGAAAAACTGGACGAACAACTGGCCGCGCTGCGCGGCGAACAGGCGCGGGCCGAGGCCGAGGCCGCCGCGCTGGCCGGCATGCTGGCGCGCGAGGCGGCCAGCGAGCAACTGGACGGCTGGCTGCAGCGCCGGGGCCTGGCCGAGGCGCCGCAGCTGTGGCAGAGCCTGCAAGTGGAGCCCAAGTGGCAGCCGGCGCTGGAAGCGGCGCTGGGCAAACGCCTGGCCGCGCGCGCCGCCGCGCTGCAAGGCGAATTGCCGCCGGCGGCGCTGGCGCTGGCGGACGGCGCGGCGGCGCGAGACTGGACGGCGGAGCGCCCGTGGCCGACGCTGCTGCAACAGCTGCGCGCCGCCCAGCCCTTCCAGGCCGCGCTGCAGGACTGGCTGGCCGGCGTTTATCTGGCCGATTCGCTGGACGAGGCGCTGGCCTTACGTGAACAGCTGCCGGCCGGCGCCTGTCTGCTGACGCCGGAAGGCCACCGCGTTTACGCCGCCAGCCTGTGCCTGCACGCCGAAGCCGGCGGCGACGGCCTGATGGCGCGCAAGGCTTTGCTGGAAGCGGCACAGGCGAGCTTGGAGCGGCTGTCGCCGGAAATCGACGCCATGCAGCGGCGCCGCGAATCCTTGCAAAGCCGCGGCGCCATGCTGGCCGAGGCGGTGCGCGCGCAAAAGGGCGCGCTGACCCGCCTGGAGGCGGAGCTGAACGCGGCGACGCTGGAGCACGTCAAGCTGGACCAGGCCGCGCGCCAGGGCGCGGCGCGCTTGGCGGCGATCGAGGCGGAGCGCAGCCGCATCGCCGAAGAAGGCGAACTGGCGCGCGAGGGCATCGCCGAGGCGGAAATGCTGGGCGAGGAAACGGCGCTGACGCTGGAAGAACTGGCGGTGCAGCTGGAAGACATGCGCGTGGACCGGCTCAACGCCGAGACCGGCCTGCAGCTGGCGCGCAACAAGACCCGCGACGCCGAGCGCATGCTGCACGAGATCAAGCTGGAAATGAGCACCGCCGAGCAGAAGGTGGCGGAGCTGGCGCGGCGCGGCCGCGAGCTGGACGAGCGCGACCAGCAACTGGCCGAGCGGCTGGAAACCCTGGCCGAGGAGGCCGAGGCGGTGGAAGAGGCGGTGCCGGAGGAGGCCTTGCAACTGGCGCTGGCCGAACGCGAACAACGCGAGCACAGCCTGGGCGCGGTGCGCGACCGGCTCAACGGCCTGACCGAAAAACTGCGCGAGCTGACCCAGCGCCAACAACAGGCCAACGCCGCCTTGCCGGCGCTGCGCGAAGCGCGCTCGGACTGGCTGCTCAAGCACCAGGAAGCGCGGCTGGCGATGGAGCGTTTCGCCGAAGAACTGATCAGCGCCGGCGTCGACGAGGCCGCGCTGATGGCGGACCTGAACGAGGCGGTGAAGCCGAACGCGCTGGCCGCCGAGATCGCGCGGCTGGCGCGCGCGCTGGAAGGCTTGGGCGCGGTCAATCTGGCGGCGCTGGAGGAATTGGACGAGGCCAGGAAGCGCGGCGATTACCTGGCGGCCCAGTCCGAGGACCTGAACCAGGCGATGGCGACGCTGGAAGAGGCGATCGCCAAGATAGACGGCGAAACCCGCGAAATGCTGCAAGCCACTTACGACGCGGTCAACGCCAAGATGCGCGAGTTCTTCCCCACCTTGTTCGGCGGCGGCCGCGCCGAGCTGGTGCTGACCGGGGAGGACTTGCTGGACGCCGGCGTGCAGATCATCGCCCAGCCGCCGGGCAAGAAGAACAGCACCATTCATCTGCTGTCCGGCGGCGAAAAGGCGCTGACCGCGATGAGCCTGGTGTTCTCGCTGTTTTCCCTGAATCCGGCGCCGTTCTGCCTGCTGGACGAGGTGGACGCGCCGCTGGACGACGCCAATACCAGCCGCTTCTGCGATCTGGTCAAGCAGATGTCGGAGCGCACCCAGTTTCTCTATATTTCCCATAACCGCCTGACCATGGAAATGGCCGAGCAACTGGTGGGCGTGACCATGCAGGAACAGGGCGTCAGCCGCATCGTGGCGGTGGACATCGTGAAGGCGCTGAAGATGCGGGAAACCGCCTGAGACCCTGTTTACGATCTGCGGCGATTCGTCAGACGCGACACGGTGAGTGGCGCTTCGAAATGCTCGTGTGCCGCTTGTGCATTTCGCTTTTTCGCTTATTTTCGCCTTGTCTCGCCCTGGCTATCGAGATTTTGGGCAGGGGCTTGGTTTCGCGGTCAAGCCCGCTTGGTAGCGGCAGGGTTTTGTTAGCCCTTATTTAAATAGACGGGTGCGAACTATCTCCGTCAGTTACAGTTTGACGGCGCGCAAACCGACGCGCGCGCGCGGATGGCATACTGCGCAGCTTCCCGGCGGCAACGGCCGCCGGGCGATATCGTTGCTGGATGAATGGGCATGACCGTAAGCATCAAGCGTTGGGAACCTGAAAACCCTATCTTCTGGCTGCGCCGCGGGCGGCGCATCGCCAATCGCAATCTCTGGCTGTCCGTCCTGTCGCTGCACCTGAACTTCAATATCTGGATGATGTGGAGCATGGTGGTGGTCAACCTGCCGGCGGTTGGCTTCGCGCTCAGCAATCAGCAGCAGTTTCTGCTGGTGTCGATTCCGCCGCTGGTCGGCGCCTTGATGCGGCTGCTGTATTCGTGGATCTGGAGCTGGGTGGGCGGCGGCCTGTGGCTGGGCATTTCCACCTTGCTGCTTTTGCTGCCGGCCTTGGGCGTGGCCTCGGTGGTACAGGACATTTCGACGCCTTTCCCCATCCTGCTGCTGGTGTCCGGCCTGTGCGGCATAGGCGGCGGCGCCAGCGCCTCCCATCTGTCCAACACCAGTTTCTTCTTCCCCAAGGCGGCCAAGGGGCTGGCGATGGGACTAAACGCCGGCCTCGGCAATCTGGGCGTGTCGGTGGCGCAGCTGGCCATCCCGGTGGCCATCCTGCTGCCCTTGTTCGGCGCGGCGGGGGGCGGGCCGCAGATCTGGGGCGTAGGCGGCGCCGTGCATCCGGTATGGCTGCAGAACGCCGGCTATCTATGGCTGCCCTTCATCGTCGTCATCGCGCTGGCCTGCCTGCTGTACGCGCACGACCTGCCCAAGCTGCGCATCACCCCGCATGACCAGCTGGACGCGATGCGCGATCCGCACACCTGGTATATCTGCCTGCTGTACATGGGCAGCTACGGCACCTTCCTCGGTTTCGCCGCCGCCTTTCCGCTGCTGGCGCGCAATATGTTTCCGCTGATCGACGTCACCCCCTACGCCTTCATCGGGCCCATGGTCTGCGCCTTGTCGCGGCCCTTGGGCGGCTGGATGGGCGATCATATCGGCGGCGGCATCGCCACCATGCTCAGCAACGGGGTGATGGCGCTGGCCACCGTCGGCGTTTACCTGAGCATGCCCTCGGCCGGCAATGGCGGTTCGTTCTGGCTGTTCCTCGCCATGTTCCAGCTGATTTTCTTCGCCGCCGGCGTGGGCAACGGCTCTTCCTTCCAGTTGGCGCCCAAGGTCTTTCTGCTGCAGGCCGGCCAGCGGGCCAAGGCCGCCGGCCTGGACGTCGCCGAGGCCTATGCGCGCGGCGGCCGCCGCGGCGCGTCGGCGATGAACGTCAGCTCGGTGATGGCGGCGTTCGGCGGTTTCGTGATTCCCAAATCCTTCGGCAGCGCCTTGGCCGCCTTCGGCAGTTTCCTGCCGGCCTTCGGCATGTTCTTCGTGTTCTATCTGGTGTCCATGCTGGTGGCCTGGTGGCAGTACAGCCGGCCGGGCAGCCGGATGCGCTGCTGAGGCGAGAGATGGGCGCGCGGCCGGTCTGGCGCTGGGCCTTGCTGGCGTCGCTGGCGCTGCACGCCTTGCTGTTGTTCGGCTGGCCGCGCCGCCCGCCGCCGCCGGCCGCCGCGGCGTTGACGCTGCGGCTGACGTCGCCGCCGGGGGCTGTCGCGGCGGCCAAGGCCGGCAGTCGGACGGAAACCAAGGCGGAAGCCAGGCCAAGCGCCAAACCGCGCGGCAGCCTTGCCGCGTCGCCGTCCTTGCCGGCGGTCGGCGGCGAGCCGGCGACGGAGGCCGCCGCCGCGGGCGGGCCGGGAGCCAGGAGCGGGACCGCCGCGCCGTCGGGCGGCGGCGGCGCATCGCAGGCCGGCGCGGACAGCGTGGCCTTGTATCGCGCCGAGTATCTGAACAATCCGCAGCCGGAATACCCGGAGCGCTCGCGGGAAAACGGTGAGCAGGGCACGGTGTTGCTGCGGGTGGAGGTTGGCGCGGCCGGCAGAGCCGGCGAGGTGGCGGTGGCCAGCAGCAGCGGTTATCCGCGGCTGGACCGGGCGGCCAAGGCCGCGGTGGAGCGCTGGCGCTTCGCGCCGGCCAGGCGCAACGGCCAGGCGGTGGATTCGGTGCTGATGGTGCCGGTGTGTTTCCAGAGCCCTTGAGCCGCGCGCGGGCGGCGCTGAAAACGCAATGGCGGCGAGGGCGCGGGCCGCATCGCGGAGCCGCGTCTCGCCGCCGGGTAAAGGGCGGTGACGGCAGGGGGATCCTAGGCCGTGACCTCTTCCTGCTCCTCCAGCGCCAGGCTGAAGCCTTCGCGCAGGCGGCCCAGCTCCTGGCAGAAGCCGGACAGGTCGTGTTCGCCAAAGCGTTTGAAGGCGATCTGCATATAGTCGATATGAGCGGGGAAGGCCTGATCGAACAGGCGCTCGCCGTGCTGGGTCAAGGAAACGAACACGCTGCGGCGATCGTTGGGCTGCATGGTGCGGGTAACCAGACCCTTGTCTTCCAGCCGGTCGATGACGCCGGTCAGCGTCCCTTTGGTGATCAACGTGCGGTCGGACAGCTCCTTGCAATTCATGCCCTTGCTGTGGCCCAGCGTGGCGACCACGTCGAATTGCGGCGGAGTCAGGCCCAGCTGACGAATGTGCTGGCTGGCAAACTGTTCGAATGCCTGGTAGGTGCGCGCCAGCTCGTGGACCACCGGAAGGAAACTGGCTTGAGAAGTGTTTTTCATCGATCTATCCCTTGCTTTCCTAAGCAGTGTTTAAGACGATTTGGAATCATTCATTTGCATGAACACGAAATATTCTGGCACGAGATATTTCAGAGCGCCCCTGTCAGAAATGTCATCTGCCGGCCCTTCCGGTCCTGAAAATGACGTTCCGCTTCCATTTGGCCCGTTTGCGGCGGGCCCGGCTCGCGGCGCCGAACGGCTGACTGGAGCAGTTCGACGCGGTCCGATGGAACCAGCAGGGGCGATTCGGCATCCAATTCAGGTTGCGAACCCGGTTTGAAGCGCCAAATTGCCCGCATCAGCTATCGCCCCGGCTTGATTTACGCTGGCGGCAAGGCATTTACGGCTAAATTGCCGCCAAATGATGCGCAAGCTGAGGCTTTCGTTATAATAACCGTGGTCTATCGCCGTTCTCGACTGGCCGAAACGCCAGATTCGAACGGTTTTGTTGCCGAATACTTAAAGGGAGGCTGTCGGCCCGGCTATTGCCGAAAGACGCCGCATCGCGCATTGACAGAATGCGCCAGAGCGCGGCGAAGGGGCGGCCGACGGCTTCGATTATTCGCCTTAATGCGGACTGGCTGATGAGCGAATTACAGATTGGTGTGTTGATACTGGGCGGCGCGGTGATCGCCCTGGTGTACGGATTCAATGCTTTTCAGGAATGGCGTTTTCGCAAGAAGACTCGCCAGGCCTTCACGCGCGGCCACGACGACGTGCTGCTGGACGTGCCCAAGAACAATGTGCGCGACGGGGTGAAGCAGGACCGGATGGAGCCGGTGCTGGTGGACGCCGCGCCGGAGCCGGACGACTACGCCGCCGCCTACTTCGAGCCGCAAATCCCAGCGGAGCCGGCGCGCGCCGAAACCGAACGGCCGCGCGAGGCGGTCTTCGACGCGGTGCCGGTGGTGGAAGTGGAAGAGGAAGAAGAGGCTCCGCAGATGGATTCAGCCGACCACCAGGCGCTGGTGGTGGCGATGCTGGACCCGTCGCTGGATTTCATCGCCGAGGTGGTGTTCCACGCGCCGCACGAGCTGGCGGCGATTCCGCGCTTCAACGTGGGCAAGCGCACCCAGTTGATCGGCCGCACCGAAAAAGGCTTGTGGAAGCCGGCCGAGGCCTTGCCGGGCACCCGTTACAAACAGATCAACGTCAGCATGCAGATGGTGGACCGCAGCGGCGCGGTGACCGAGCAGGAACTGGCCGGCTTCTGCCAGCAGGTGTCGCGCTTCGCCGAGGAGCACGACGCCGCGGTCAGCTTCCCGCAGCGCCAGCAGAAGCTGGTGGCGGCGCGCGAACTGGACCGTTTCTGCGCCGACGTGGACGTGCTGATCGGCATCAACATCGTGCCGCAGGGGCCGATAGAAGGCACCCGGCTGCGCAGCTTCGCCGAGGCCGCCGGCCTGCAGCTGGAACCGGACGGCGCCTTCCATTACCTGGCGGACTCAGGCAATACCCTGTATTCGCTGATGGCGGCGGACCAGATGCCGTTCACCTTCCACACGCTGCTGGACAAGTCCTTCCCGGCGCTGACCTTGTTGTTCGACGTGCCGCGCGTGGCCGGCGGCGTCGAGGTGTTCGACCGCGCGGTGTATTTCGCGCGCCAGCTGGCGCAGGAATTCGACGCCCAATTGGTGGACGACAACCGCCGTCCGCTGTCCGACGCCGGCCTGACCCGCATCCGCGACCAACTGCTGCACATCTACGGCAGCATGGACGACCGCGGCATCGCCCCCGGCAGCGTGGCCGCCTTGCGGCTGTTTGCCTGACCGGCCGCAAGCCCCGGTGTCGCCTTGGCGCGCAGCCGCTACACTGGGGTGATCGGCCCGCTTGATGATCTTCCGTTTCCAAGGCCGGCGCCACGCCGGCTTTTCTCGTTTGAGCCCGACTGAACATGACCACCCTCATTCCGCAACAGCGCGTAGCCGAACTGCATCAACTGCTGAACCGCTACGGCCACGAATACTATGTGCTGGACGCGCCCACGGTGCCGGACGCCGAATACGACCGCCTGTTCCGCGAGCTGCAACAGCTGGAGCAGGAGCACCCGGAGCTGGCGGGCGCGGATTCGCCTACCCGCCGCGTAGGCGGCGCGCCGCTGGACGAGTTCCAGCAAGTGACCCACAGCGTGCCGATGCTGTCGCTGTCCAACGCGTTTTCCGACATGCAGCTGAGCGAGCGCGAACAGCGCCATGAAGAGCTGCTGCAGTTCGACGAGCGGGTGCGCAAAGGGCTGGATGTTGCCGAGGTGGAGTACGCCACCGAGCCCAAGTTCGACGGCCTGGCGATTTCCCTGCTGTACCGCGACGGCGTGCTGGTCCAGGCGGCCACCCGCGGCGACGGCGTGACCGGCGAGAACGTCACCGAGAACATCCGCACCGTGCGCGCGATTCCGCTGCGCTTGTCGGCCGCCGCGCCCGGCCTGCTGGAAGTGCGCGGCGAGGTGCTGATGCTGAAGCAGGACTTCGACAAGCTCAACGCCGAACAGGCGGCGCGCGGCGACAAGACCTTCGCCAATCCGCGCAACGCCGCCGCCGGCAGCCTGCGGCAGCTGGATTCGCGCATCACCGCCCAGCGCCGGTTGTCCTTCTTCGCCTACGCCATCGCCCAGGTGGAGGGCGCGGTCTGGCCGGCCAGCCACAGCGCGGAAATGGCCTGGCTGCGTGAACTGGGCTTCCCGGTGGTGGCCGAGGACTTGCGACCGGTGGTGCGCGGCGTGGATGGCTTGATCGCCTATTACGAACAGGTGCAGCAGCGCCGCCCCGGCCTGCCTTTCGACATCGACGGCGTGGTGTACAAGGTCAATCAACGCGCCTTGCAGGACGAACTGGGCTTTGTGTCGCGCGCGCCGCGCTGGGCCATCGCCCACAAGTTTCCGGCCGAGGAGGCGCTGACCCAGGTCGAGGCGATCGAAGAGCAAGTGGGCCGCACCGGCGCGATTACGCCGGTGGCGCGGCTGAAGCCGGTGTTCGTAGGCGGCGTCACCGTCACCAACGCCACCCTGCATAATGAAGACGAGGCGCGGCGCAAGGACGTGCGCGTCGGCGACACCGTGATCGTGCGCCGCGCCGGCGACGTGATTCCCGAAGTGGTGTCGGTGGTGATGGAGCGCCGGCCGATGCTGCCGGCGGCGGACGGTCAGTTGTTCGGCGAGCCGGAGCACCCGGCTTACCGGCTGCCCAGCGCCTGTCCGGTATGCGGCAGCCACGTGGTGCGCGAAGAGGGCGAGGCGGTGGCGCGCTGCTCCGGCGGCCTGTCCTGCCGCGCGCAGCGCAGCCAGGCGATCCAGCACTTCGCCGGCCGCCGCATGATGGACATCGACGGCCTGGGCGAACGCTATATCGACAAGCTGGTGGAGTACGACTATGTGCGCGGCGTGGCCGATCTGTACCGGCTGACGCTGGAAGACCTGCTGGAAATGAAGCGCCGCGCCGACGAGGACGAGGGCGTCACCCCGGAAACCGTCAAGGCCGGCAAGGTGGCCAGCAAATGGGCGGAAAACCTGATCGAGGCGATCGCCGCCAGCCGGCGGCCGCCGCTGGCGCGGCTGCTGTTTGCGCTGGGAATCCGCCATGTCGGCGAATCCACCGCCAAGACCCTGGCCGACTGGTTGGGGACGATGGCCTTGATCCGTCGCTCGCCGGCGGCCTTGTTCGCCGCGCTGCCGGACATCGGCGGCGTGGTGGCGGAATCGCTGGCGGACTTCTTCGCCGAAGCCAATAACGAAGCCGCGCTGGACGCCTTGTTGAGTCATGTGGCGCCGGCCGACGAGCACGCGCCGTCGCCGCGCCTGGCCGAGCGCTTGCAGCCGGCCATGCTGCTGGCGCGGTTGGACATTCCGCGGCTGACCGAGGTGCGCAGCCAGCAGCTGGCGGCGCAGATCGACGGCCTGGCCGCGCTGGCCGATCGCGAGCGGCGCGCGCTGCTGGACCTGGAACTGCCGGCCGAGGTGATCAACGCGCTGGCCGACTGGCTGGACCTGCCGGGCAAACGCGACAAGTTGCGCGCGCTCGCGGCCCTGGTCGACGAGATACTGGCGGCGCTGCCGGCGCAAGCGGCGGCGGCCGGCGTGCTGGAGGGCAAGACCCTGGTGCTGACCGGCACCTTGCCGACGCTGAGCCGCGACCAGGCTAAGGAGTTGATCGAGGCCGCCGGCGGCAAGGTGTCCGGCAGCGTGTCCAAGAAGACGCATTACGTGGTGGCGGGC
Source organism: Chromobacterium alkanivorans (assembly GCF_016937655.1). GTDB lineage: Bacteria > Pseudomonadota > Gammaproteobacteria > Burkholderiales > Chromobacteriaceae > Chromobacterium > Chromobacterium alkanivorans. Next base: position 42,485 of record NZ_JAFHKL010000017.1, read on the forward strand.
GCGGAGGCCGGCAGCAAGCTGGCCAAGGCGGAAGAGCTGGGCGTGGCGATTCTGGACGAAGCCGGCTTGCAAGCCTTGCTGGCCGGAGAGTGAGCCAAGGAGCGGATATGGCGGACCAAGCTTTCGAACGAGGCAATCAATTGGCGGCGCAGGGCCGCTGGCGCGAGGCTGAGCAGGCGTTCGACCAGTGTCTGCGCCAGAACGCCAAGGACTGGCAGGCGCTGGCCAATCGCGCCAACGCCCGCCTGCGCCAGGGCGACAGCGCGCGCGCGCTGGACGACTACCTGGCCGCCGCCGCGCTCAATCCGCAGTCCGTCAATATCAAGTGCAATCTGGCGGTGCTGCTCAAGGAGCTGGGCGAGCTGGAGCTGGCGGAAGCGCTGCTGCGCGAGGCGCTGGCGGCGGAGCCCGAGCATGTCGACGCCTGGAGCAATCTGGGCGTGGTGCTGCAGCACCGCCTGCAATACCAGGAGGCCATCGCCTGCCATTTGCGCGCCATCGAGCTGGCCGGCGCGAGCCCGGCGCGCTGCAACAACCTGGGCTACGCCTGCACTTGCGCCTTACTGCTGGACGACGCCGTTGCCGTATTGCAGGGCGGGCTGGAGCTGGACCCGAACGACGCCAATCTGCGTTTCAGCCTGTCCATCGCGCTCTTGTTGGCCGGGCGCTACGCCGAGGCCTGGCCGTATTACGAGGCGCGCTGGGAGGCCATCCTGCAGCCGCGTCACCGCGAGCGGCGTTGGCAGGGCCAGGCGCTGGACGCGTCCACCCTGCTGTTGTGGGCGGAGCAGGGTCTGGGCGACAGCCTGCAGATGGCGCGCTTCCTGCCGCGGCTGCGGGCCGAGCATCCGCGGGCGCGGCTGCTGCTGGCCTGCCCCAAAACCTTCCATCGCCTGTTCGCCCAATTCGACGGCATCGAACTGTTGGAGCCGGACGCCGCGCCGGCTTTCGATTGGCAACTGCCGCTGATGTCCTTGCCCGGCGTGCTGGGCGTCACCCTGGACAATCTGTCCGCCCAGCCTTATCTGAGCGCGGTGCCGGCCGCCGAGGTCCCGCCGCGCGCCGGCGGCCGGCCGCGCGTCGGCGTGGTGTGGGAGAGCGGGCAATGGGGCGTGGGCAAGGCCGATCACTGGCGCCGCCACAAATCGCTGCCGCCGGAGGATTTCGCCGCGCTGTGCCGGCTGCCCGGCATCGACTTCGTGTCCTTGCAGCCGGGGGAGACGCCTGCGGCTTTGCAAGGCTTGTTGGCCGCGCCGGTCTTGAGCGACTTCGCCGACACCGCCGCCTGGGTGGCGGAGCTGGATCTGGTGATCACCGTAGACACCGCCGTCGCCCACCTGGCCGGGGCGATGGGCAAGCCGGTGTGGGTGCTGATGCGCGCGGAGAGCGCGCCTTTCTTCCTGACCGCCGGCGAGCGCGCGCCGTGGTACGAGTCGATGCGGGTCTGGCGTCAGGCCGAGCCCGGCGTCTGGGCGCCGGTGCTGGAGGGCGCGGCTCAGGCGCTGGCGCAGCGTTTCGCCGCCGCTTTATGAGGCCGGGACTTTCACCAGCGGGCCGCGGCGCGGTAGAATGCGCGGCTGTCAACGCTTGTTAACGAGAATGGGCATGAAAAAAATCACGAAAGCGGTTTTCCCCGTCGCCGGACTCGGCACCCGCTTCCTGCCGGCCACCAAGGCCAGCCCCAAGGAAATGCTGCCGGTGGTGGACAAGCCGCTGATCCAGTACGCGGTGGAAGAGGCGATCGCCGCCGGCATGACCGAGCTGATTTTCATCACCGGCCGCAACAAGCGTTCGATCGAAGACCATTTCGACAAGGCTTACGAGCTGGAAACCGAACTGGAAAACAAGAACAAGCAGAAGCTGCTGGAAACCGTGCAGGGCATCATCCCGCCGTCGGTGTCCTGCATCTTCATCCGTCAGACCGAGGCGCTGGGCCTGGGCCACGCGGTGTTGTGCGCGCGGCCGGTGGTGGGCAATGAGCCGTTCGCGGTGATCCTGGCCGACGACCTGATCGAAGGCGCGCCGGGCGCGATGGAACAGATGGTCAAGCTGTTCGACGAAACCCACGCCTCGGTGCTGGGCGTGGAAACCGTGGCGCCGGAGGAAACCAGTTCCTACGGCATCGTCAAGGTGGCCCCGGACGCGCGCGGCCATCAGCAGGTGGAGCACATCGTGGAGAAGCCGCGCCCAGAAGCGGCGCCGTCCAATCTGGCGGTGGTGGGCCGTTACATCCTGACCCCGCGCATCTTCGACAAGCTGGTCAACACCACGGCCGGCGCCGGCGGCGAAATCCAGTTGACCGACGGCATCGCCGCGCTGATGAAGGACGAGCCGGTGCTGGCGCTGCCGTTCAAGGGCGTGCGTTACGACTGCGGCTCCAAGCTGGGCTATCTTAAAGCCACGGTCAATTACGGCTTGCAGCATCACGAGGTGGGCGCCGAGTTCGCCGCCTACCTGCGGTCGCTGGCCAAGAACTAATCGTTTTTTCAATCACGCCGCTCGGAATCATGAGCGGCGTTTGTACGTGTGAATCAAGGAGGCATCATGCCCAATATTGCCGAGGCCCGTGGCCTGATCAACAGTTCCGACGTGCTGTTTACCGCCGAGGAAGTCAGCGCGGCCGTTGACCGCATGGCGGTGGAAATCACCGAGGAACTGGGCGAAACCTATCCGCTGGTCTTGTCCGTGATGGGCGGCGCCGTGGTGTTCACCGGCCAGCTGCTGCCACGCCTGGCCTTCCCGTTGGACTTCGACTACGTTCACGTGTCCCGCTACGGCGACAAGACCCAGGGCGGCGAGCTGGTGTGGAAGCAGGCGCCCAAGGAAGACGTGCGCGACCGCGTGGTGCTGGTGCTGGACGACATCCTGGACGAAGGCCACACCATGGCGGCGATCCGCGACAAAGTGATGGCCATGGGCGCCAAGGCCTTCTACAGCGGCGTGTTCGCCAACAAGCTGATCAGCAAGGCCAAGCCGATGCAGGCGGACTTCGTCGGCCTGGACGTGCCGGACCGTTACGTGTTCGGCTACGGCATGGACGTGCGCGGCGCCTGGCGCAATCTGCCGGCGATCTACGCTTTGAAATAAGCGCGGACTGATCGCGAAAAACCCCCGGCTCGCGCAAGCAAGCCGGGGGTTTTTATTTGATGACTTGGGTTTAGGCGCCGGAGGCCAGCGCCGCCGGCTGCTGCGCCTGCGCCAAGGCGGCGTTGACCTGCCAGTCGTTGCCGTTGCGCTGCAAACGCACCGGCCAGCGGTAGACCGCCAGCAGCCGTTCCGGCGTCAGCACCTGCTCCGGCGCGCCGGCCACCACCAGCCGGCCCTGTTCCAGCAAGGCCACGTGGTCGGCGTAACTGGCGGCCAGCGCCAGATCGTGCAATACCTGCACCACGGTGCGGCCCTGGCGCGACAACTCCAGCAGCAATTGCTGCAAGCGGTGCTGGTGGCGCAGGTCCAGATGGTTGGTGGGTTCGTCCAGCAGCAGTACCGGCGCTTGCTGCGCCAAGGCACGGGCGATGGCCGCGCGCTGGCGCTCGCCGCCGGACAGCTGGTCCAGCCGCTTGTCGGCGTAATCGTCCAGCTCCACCGTGCCCAGCGCGTCCGCCACCGCGCTCTTGTCCTCCACTCGCGGTTGAGAGAAGGGACCCAGATAGGGCACGCGGCCCAGCATCACGAACTCGCGCACCGTCAGCGGAATGCCGGCGGGAATGTGTTGCGGCACCCAGGCGATGCGGCGCGCGCGCACCGCCGGCTCCATGCGGCCTACGCACTGGCCCGCCAGGCGCACCGCGCCGGCGCTGGGCGTGTTCAGGCCGGCCAGCAGCCGCATCAGCGTGGTCTTGCCGGCGCCGTTGGGACCCAGCAGCGCGCTGACCCGGCCGGTGGGCAAGTCCAGGTTGATGTCGTCCAGAATCCGCTTGCCGCCGATGTCACAGGCCAGCTGGCGCACGCACAGATTAGTGGTTTCAGCCATTGATCAGACTCCTTTGTTGACGCCGGAACAGCCAGACGAAGAACGGCGGCCCGGCGAACGCCGCCATCAGGCCCACCGGCAGATCGATGGGCCAGGCGATGGTGCGCGCCAGCGTGTCCACCGCCAGCAAAAACAGCGCGCCGGCCCAGGCCGACAACAGGATCAGCCGACGGCGGCAGCCGCCCAGCAACAGGGCCAGCGCGTTGGGAATCATCATGCCGACGAAGCCTATCACCCCGGACAGCGCCACCGCGCCGCCGGTAGCCAGCGCCGCGCCGACGGCGGTGAGGCGGCGGGTGCGGCGCACGTCTATGCCCAGCGAGCGGGCGGCGTCCTCGCCCAGCAGCAGGCAGTCCAGGTCGCGGCCCACCGCGATCAGGATCAGCAGGCCCAGGCCGGCCACGCCCAGGCAGGCCAGCAGCCGTTCCGACGAGGCCGACGACAGATTGCCGGCCAGCCAGCTGGTGGCGGCGCGCAGGGTCAGGTCGTCGGACATGAAAATCATCAGGCTGGTGACCGCGCCGCAGAAGGCGCCCACCACCAGGCCCATCAGCAACAGGCCGGCCAGGCCGCCGCGGACCAGCCGCGACAGCAGCAGGATCAGCCAGGTGGCCAGCAGGCCGCCGCCGAAGGCGGCCAGCGGCAGGGACAGGCCGGCGGCGCCGATGGCCAGCATGCTGACCACGGCCAGCGCCGCGCCGCTGGAGGTGCCGATCAGGCCGGGGTCGGCCAGCGGATTGCGGAACAGCGCCTGCAAGGCCGCGCCGCTGGCGGCCAGCGCCGCGCCCACGCCCAGCGCCGCGGCGATGCGAGGCAGCCGCAGCTGGGTCAGCAGCGGATCGCTGAAGTCCGGCCAGGCCAGGCCGTTGCCGCCGCTGGACAAGGCCAGCAAGGGCAACAGCAGGCTGGCGGCGATCAGGCCCAGCAGCAGCCAGCGGCCGCGATTGGGCGCGGCGGCGTCCATGGTCAGCGCGCTCACATCTTCACCATCTGCTCGACCACCGCCGGGCTGTTCAGGCCCACCATCATCGCGTCCTTGGCCGGCAGCAGATAGATGCGGCCCTGCTTGCCGGCCGGGGTGGAGGCGATCTCCGGCCGCTTGGAGAAGGCCTCCTTGCCGCCGTGCACCGCGCCGGTGTGGCTGCCCAGGATGATCACGTCCGGCTGCAGGCTCTGCCAGGCGTCGCGCGCCATCGGCTTGAAGCCGGACAGCTGGCTGGCGACGTTGACGCCGCCGGCGGCGCGGATCAGGGTGTCGGCGGCGGTGTCGCGGCCGGCCACCAGCTGGCCGTCGTAGCTGACCAGGTAGCGCACGCCGCGCGCCGGGCGCGGCGTCATCTCGCGCTGCCAGCGGCTGGCCAGTTGCTGGGCGTTGGCGTCGCGGCCCAAGAGCTGTCCCACTTTGCGGATCGCGTCGGCGAAGTCCGCGCCGTCCTCGCGGCGCGTCACCTCCTCGGCGCGCACCTGCAATTGGCGCAGCTGGGTCCATACCGTGGGCGGCTGCGCCTCGGCGCTGCCCAGCACCAGGGTGGGTTTGAGCCGGGCGATGGTCTCGGCGTTCAGCGCGCGGGAAAAGCCCACCACCTGCGCCTGGGCCAGCGCCGGCGACTTGCTGGAGCGGTCGCGGCCGACGACTTCCTTGCCGGCGTCCAGCGCCACCACAATGTCGGCGATGTCGGGGGTCATCACCACGATGCGTTGTACCGCCCAGGCGGGCAACGCGGCAGCCAGGCCCAACAGGGCGGCGAAGGCGAATTTAGGCGACATCGGCGCGCTCCAGTGCCGGCAGCTCGCCCAGCAGCTTGATCCATTCCACGCGTTCCGCCTGGCCCGGCTTGCGCTCGCCGAAGAAGGTGGCCAGCGACAGGCCCTTGTCGTCGAACAATTCCAGCGAGGTCACCACGCCGTGATCGCCCGGCTTGCGGGTGACCCAGGCTTCGGCGATCAGATCGGTGCGCAGGTGCAGGTTGAAGTGCGTGTCCAGCACATTGAGCCAGTTGCCGACGATCTGCACATTGCGCACAGGGCCGGTGTGGATCTGGATCATGCCGCGGTTGCCTGCGAACACCATGATCGGGGCTTCGATATGAGCGGCGCGGCGCAGCAACTGCTCCACCGCTTCCGGCAGCACGCGCCAGGCCTGGCCTTCCGGCGCCAGGCGGAAGCCCTGCTGGCGGGACACGCCCCAGCGGCGCAGGAAGGGATGGAAGGCGTGCACGTCTTGCAGGCTCTGCCACTCTTGCTGGAAGCCGGCCTTGTCGATGGCCTCGTCGTCCAGTTCCGCCGCTTCGGCTTCCGGCGGGTCTACGCGCAGCGCGGTCTTGGGCGCGGCGAAGTTCTCCACCAGGCGCTGGTAGGCGGCCACGTCGCTATTGGCGGTCAGGTAGATTTTGTGCACCGCTTCGCCGAAACGGTCGAAGAACTGCAGGCTGCGCTGCTCGCCGCGCGCGCCGGCCACGGTGACGGCGAAGGCGTGCTGCCAATGGAACAGGAAGATGCGCAGGTCTATCACCGGGTTGATGGCCAGGCCGATCTTGCCGTCGATCTGCACATTGCGGTAATCGCCGGTGGTTTCATGCACGCAGGCGTGATTGCGCGTCAGCGCCATCACCGGGCCAAGCTGGGCGATCTGGCCCAGGATATCGTTCCAATGCGGCTGCAGGGCCTGGCTGGCCGGATCCGCGGCCACCAGTTCGGCTTCGCTGACGCCCAGGGCGTCGGCGGCGTCGCGCGCGCGCAGTTTCGGCTGGCTGGCTTTCAGGACTTGGAAACGATCCCACAGCTGGCTGAAGTCGGTCATGTTTGGATTCTCCTTGGAACGATCAAAAACGGGCGCCCGCCGGGGAGCGGGCGCTTGCGGTTAGAAGGTGTATTCGACGCTGGCGCTGATGTTGCGGCCAGGCTGGGTGAACAGGTCCAGCGTGCGGTCGCTGCTGGGTTTGCCGCGCACGTCGGCGGCTTTCCAGTACTTCTGGTCGAAGACGTTGAACACGCCGGCGCGCAGCACGGTATTCTTGGCCGGCTTCCAATAAGCGGTCAGGTCCAGCACCGCGTAGCCGGGGGCTTTGAACGGTGTGGTGCTTTGGCCGCGTGCTTCTTCAGGACGCAGGTTGGGAAGGCGAGTATTGGCGCGGGCCAGTTTCAGTAAGGCTTCGCCGCCGAAGCTCGCCTGGTCGTAGCGCAGGCCCAGCGTGGCGTTGAGCGGTGTCAAGCTAGCTAAGGGCTCGTTCGTCTGCTTGTTCTGGCCATGGGTGTAGGCGATGGACGCCATCGCGCGCCAGCTCGGCGCGAAGCGCCAGGCGGCGCGGCCTTCCACGCCCTTGATATCGACTTCGCCGACATTCTGGTACTGGTAGGTGTCAAAGCCATCAATCATGCCCAGTCCAACTCGATCAATGAAGTCCTTGTAGCGGTTGGCATAGGCGGTGACGCCGAAGTCAAATTCCGTCCACTGGCCCTTAAGTCCCAATTCAACTCCGCGGCTGCTTTCCGATTTCAGGTTGGGATTGGGAATGACTTGGTATTTGTAGCTGCCAGCTGTATTGGAGAAAGCCATATTGGCATCATCGAACGGCGGCGCGCGGAAACCGGAGGAGAACTGCAGGAAGCCGGTGTAATGATCGGCGAAGGGCAGGCTCAGGCCCAGCTTGGGCGAGAAGGCGCCGTCCTTGAAGGTGGGCACCTGATAGTTGTTGGGGTTGCCGTTGGCGAAAGCCTGGTCCGGCTGCGGCGTCATCTTGTAGTGATCCCAGCGCAGCGACGGCGAGGCCACCAGGCCGTTGCCGAACTTGATCTCGTCCTGGACAAACAGGCCGATGCGCTCGGAACGGCTGTCTGGGAAGGTCTTGTTGGGGAAGGTATCGGTTCCCACGACATTGCTGCTGCTGCCATTTGTGTTGAACAAGGTCTTCATTCGCGGCCGGCTGGTGTCGCTGCGGCTCAAGTCCGCGCCCCACAGCAGCTGGTGCTCGGCAGAGAGGGCCTTGAAGTTGTGCTCGGCCTCCAGGGTCAGGCCGTAGCTGTCCTGAGTGAAGCCGTAGTCGGAGAAGATGCGCTGGCCGTTGCTGCGCCATTCGGTGTTGGTGTCCGCGTTGTCCAGCTTCTGGTAATAGGCTTTCACCGCCAGGCGGTCGAAGGCGCCCAGCTGCTTGCCTTCCCAGGCCAGCGACACACGGTCGCGCTGGGTTCTGTCCTCTGACTCATTTTTGCGTACCGTCGAGGTCAAGGTGTTCAGCAGATTGGTATTGGCATCGCGCCGATAGTGTTCCAGCGTCAGCTCCAGCCGCTGATTGGCGGCAGGCTTGAAGCCCAGCTTGGCCAGCACGTTGTCGCTGTTCCAGCTTTGCGGATTGGGCTTGGTGCGCAGCGTGCTGCTGCTGTCGTTATTGCCCTGGTTGTCGGTTTCGTGGCCGTTGCGGTGGGTGTAGAGCACCATCAGATCGGTGCGCTCGCCCTTGACGCCCACGCCGGCGCTAGTGCCCCAGCCGTTGTTGGCGGTGCCGCCGAAGCCCTTGACGCTGCCGCCCACGCCTTGCTCTTCCGGCACGAAGTCGTCCACGGTCTTGGTGCGGTAGCCCACCACGCCGCCGATGGCGTCGGAGCCGTACAGGCTGGAAGTGGGGCCTTTGACGATGTCGATGGCGCGCAGGGTTTCCAGTTCAACGTAGTCGCGGCCGGAGATGGCTCCGCCATTGTTGCCGCCGCCGGTATAGGATTCCGGCAGGCGGATGCCGTCGATCAGCATCAGGATGCGGTTACCGTCTATGCCGCGGATGGTGTAGCCGGCGTTGCCGCGGCGCGCCGGATCGGTGGCCACTTCCACGCCGGGCTCGTATTTGACCGCGTCGGCGATGTCGCGCACCAGTTGATCGTCCAGCTTGTGACGCGAGATCACGCTGGCGTTGGGCGCGGTTTCCGCCAGCGGTTTGCTGCTGCGGTGGGCGGTGACCTGAACGGTCTCCAGTTCCGCCGGCGTCGCCGCCAGCGCGGGCCAGGCGGCGGCCAGGCTCAGAACCAAGGGGGTGGCGCGAAATAAGGCCATGGAAACTCCAAACTTCCTAAGGTTGGGTGCTTCCGCTGGCTGGCGAGTCTTGGCTGGCTTGCGGTGTGTGTGGTCTGGGACCTATTTGATCAGGATGAGCTTGCCGTTGCGCGTTAACTGCAAGCGGTACATCTCGCCCTGATGCTCGATCAGGATTTCTCTGCCTTTGGCGAACAACTCGCAGCTGCGCAGCACCGGGGGCAGGCTGGCAGCGCCGGTTCCGGTGCCGGGCTTGGAGGCAGTGTGGGCGTGCATGAATTTATCCATAGCCAAATGGTAACGATTCTCATTATCGAGTTCAACCAAGAAATGTGATTATTACGCATGAAAAGTGCCAAATTGTAGCGGGATGGTCACAAATGGCCTGGTTGAGCCGCTGCGGGCTAGGGATAATGGCGGTTTTTGCGCGGAGAGGCGGATGGAACTGAACGCTTTGATCAAGCCCTTGCCTTGCCCGGCGGGGGCTCCGCAGGGCTTGCTGTTGTACCGTGTGCGGCTGGATGTGGATTGGCCGGTGGACGAGGCGCTGCTGGCGGGCTTGAGTCCGGACGAGCGCAAGCGCTGCCTGCGCTATCTGCGCACCATCAATCAGTTGCAGTTTGGCCTGACCCGGCTGGCCTTGCGGCGTTTGCTGGCGCAAGAAACCGGCCTGGCGCCGGACGCGCTGCGGTTTGAGCAGGGCGAGCACGGCAAGCCGGCTTTGGACTGGGCGGCTGCGCCGGTTTTCAACGTGTCTCATTCCGGCGCCTACGCGCTGATCGCCATCGGGCGCGGCGGCCAGGTGGGCGTGGACATCGAAACGGTGCAGCCGATGCGCGACGTGCCGGCGCTGGCGGAGCAGACCTTGCTGCCGGGGGAGCTGGAGCTATGCCGGCATGGCCGGGACGTGGAGGCTTTTTTTCAGCTGTGGACCATCAAGGAGGCGGTGCTGAAAGCCTGGGGCGTGGGCATCGCCCAGCATTTGTCCGCGTTTGAGGCGCTGGAACTGACGCGCAGCGAACTGCCGTTGCGGATTGCCGCTCCCGAGCGCTGGCCGGCGACAAGGGCCTGGGCGCTGGAGGCGCCGGACGGGTATCGGGCGACCTTGGCTTGGGCAGAGAGCTAAGAACCTGTTCAAAGTCTGCTGCGCTTCAGCGATACGGCGTTGAAAACGAACTCAAAATGCTCATGTATCACTCGTACATTCCGCTTTTTCGCTCGTTTTCGCCTTGTCTCGCCCTTGCTCGCGAGGATTTGAACAGGCTCTAAGAAGCTGTTCACGATCTGTTGCGCCTTGTGGAGCGTTACCTGGTGAGTGCGCCTTAGCCCGCGAGGCTGGGCTCCCAGGCGCAAGCTGAGGAGGGGTTATTGGTTTGTGTGAGAATGGTCTTGTGCGAATCAATGCAAACCAGGTGGCTATTGCGGGCGGCGTGCGCGGCAAGCCGTTTGCCTTGGTGGTTTGGTTCGCGCGGACGACAAAAAACCCGTCATGTTGCCATGACGGGCTTCTTGAGAAAGCTGGCGTCCCCACGGGGAATCGAACCCCGGCTACCGCCGTGAAAGGGCGGTGTTCTAACCGCTAAACTATAGGGACTTAAATTGTGGCGCACCCGGAGCGATTCGAACGCCCGACCCTCTGGTTCGTAGCCAGATACTCTATCCAACTGAGCTACGGGTGCTAGTGGCGTCCCCACGGGGAATCGAACCCCGGCTACCGCCGTGAAAGGGCGGTGTTCTAACCGCTAAACTATAGGGACACTTTAAGTTGTGGCGCACCCGGAGCGATTCGAACGCCCGACCCTCTGGTTCGTAGCCAGATACTCTATCCAACTGAGCTACGGGTGCGCTGTCTTGCGAGACGTTGTGTCTTGCGAGAAGCGGAATAATATAGATCCGGCTTTTGAGCGTCAAGCACTTTTGAAAAAAATTTCACATGGCCGCGAGCGGGGGGATTCCGGATGTCGCTTCATGCCAACATGCTAAGCTCGATCTTCCGGCCAAAGACCCTACCGGGGCTTTGGTCGTTTATAAGGCTCAGGCCAATTCCTGCATTTGCATCGTGGTTTGTTGCAAGCGGTGGGCGAAGGGCTCCAGCAGGCAATACACCTGCTCGCATTCCAGCGTGTCGAGATTGGGTAGTTCCAGTATTGCTGCCAGCGTGCTCAGGGCGCTGCGGACCTGGCCGAGTTCCAGGCTGATCAGGCGGGCATGGTGTTCGAACTGTTGGCAGTACTCGTCGAGTGGGCGTAATGGCGGGTCATGTAGCAAGTTAGGGTGGGAAAGCCCAAGAGTTTGCTCACGCGAGGTCACATTTGCCGGGTGGACAAATGAAGACTTGCCTACCCTAAAAACTGATAGGTTGATTCGATAATAGCTAAATGCGAGGTGAAATCAGATGATTCAACTTAAGCAAAGCTCAGAGTGATCCGGTGAAGATGTCTGTCGTAATATTTTGCAAAGATCGCAAAAGACTCGAGAGAAAGTTAATCGCCGATATGGATTGGAGTAAGGGAAGATGAGTATGCCCCCTGTTTTGAAAGGAAGAAATGATAAAGGAGAGGTTGAGTACCATCTCGAGTTTGACCCGGCGTGGGATGGTTTTGACTCGTTTGTCGAATATCTGCAAATATATTGGGAGGCGGAAGTGTCGGAGTCCAATGATGATATCTATATGCGTAGATGGGTCTTGAGATCGCATGGGGTTCCCATCACAGTTCGTCACGATGGTCAGATTGGGAACTATTTTCTGCGTGAGGATGGGGTTTTTGATCAGGGGCTGCTGGAGAAAATTGAGCAGGATCTCCTTCGTCGGATGGGCTGATTACGTTTATCACCAATTCCTTGTCTGTAGGGTAGGTTCTTCTAGAGATTATGCCTACATGTTGGGCAAGTAGGGTAGAGCAAGCCGCAGGGCTTGCTCACGCGAGGTCACGTTTGGTGTGTGGGCAAATCAGGATTTGCCCACCCTACGAACTGCGCTGTATCTGCCTCCAGATGAGTGGGGATATACGTTTGATATGGTGACGGGGACAATGCTTGGTGGTGTTAAAAAAGGGGGAATAAGAACGTTGCCAGGCAGAGGTGATCAAAAAAGTCTTCACACACAGAATGCGGTAGACTTGTTCAGTAGATATATGCAAGGAAAGTAATATGCCGATGCAACTGTTGATATCATCAGATGATGAAGATGAGGTTTGGTTGTTTGAGCGAACTGCTCGGCAGCTGAAAAAGGAGTATGGGCATACTGAGGCAGAGGCCGTAAACCTTGTGAATGGATATTATAAGAAATTTACTGACCCTGTGTTCTGCTCGTCGTACGACTTGTCCGTGCAAACCGCAGAGTTCTTTCACCGTGAAGAGTCCTTGTCGATGGCGGATAGAGTTCAGTTCTATGAAGCCATGGGTAATGCGCCAGATGAGCAGGCGTTTATTCAGTGGCAAAGAGCAAGGCGCCTACGATGAATTGGAGCAATGATGGCAGTGTTGATTGAAGGTATCTCGGTGGTAATTCGTTGCCGCTCAATTGCCGAAAAGGCATTCGGAGGTGTTGCTGAGTTTATGAATGCACTCCCCAATAAAACGCTCCGATCGGATGGAGAGTTGGCCTGCGTGCATTTTATGAATCCGCATGACACTAAAAGTTATGTGGATTTCTTGAGTGGAAGAGGTCTGGTATATCGAGATGCTGGTGGCGTGCCTGTTGATATAGTGATCGTTGGTCAAAATCGTGGTCCTATGGTTTCTTGTGATTGGATTGATTTTGGTCACACTGATTGGGATAATAATCCTCGCCAGCCGATTGCAGTTTGTTGTGCACAGCCTACTAAGAATTCTGGCGTAGTGGCTCCGGAGGGGTGGAGTTACGCAGAGTCTTTAACAGCTAACAGCAGGTTCGTGATGGGAGATGATATTCCACCCAATCTAGAGTTTGTGCAACATGACGACGGTGTAGACGTTTTGAGGGATAAGGAGACAGGGCAGAAATTCTTTGTTTCTCGCTCTTGAGGTCAAGGCCGCATATGCGGCCTTTTATTTTGGGAGGTCTGTGCCAAGGTTGGATGAAACAGCTCTCAGCCTAGGGTGTCAGTGAAGCAAGTAGATGCCATCTTGTCAGTTAACTGTTTTTTGCATAATCCGCTTGGTATGACTTCTGGTTTTTCAACAAGTAGCGTGGCTAATCCACAAGGCTTGTCCACGCGGCACCTTGGCAACACTGCCTTTAGACGCATCGCAGCTTAAAGCCCAAGCCTCTCCCCAAAGCCCCATCCGGGGCTTTGGTCGTTTATAAGGCTCAGGCCAGTTCCTGCATTTGCATCGTAGTCTGTTGCAAGCGGTGGGCGAAGGGTTCCAGCAGGCAATACACCTGCTCGCATTCCAGCGTGTCTAGCTTGGATTGCTCCAGCATCGCCGCCAGCGCCGACAAGGCGGTGCTGACTTGATTGAATTCCAGGCTGAGCAGATGAAGGCTGTGATCGAAGTGTTCGCAGTACTCGTCGAGTTGCCGCAATAGCGGGTCAATGGGGTGGAGCGTGGCGTCCTGCTGACGCAAGCTTTTCAGCTGGAGCAGCAAGGTGGATAGCGATGGGATGTGGTGGGAATGGGATTGAACGGGGCTAGTCATGGTGATGACTCCTTACTGAGCATTAAACCTGCCCCTTCGCTGCCAAGCGTGGAGACAGGCGCGTGGCAGGGTTGGCAGACCGGCAGTAAGGACCCGGCGCGTGCAAGCACGCCCCCACCACGGCCAGCCTTAGCGTAAGACTTACCCTGTGGTGTGCAACGGACGTAAAAATGCCGCGTGCGGCGGCTGTCCGCCTTACTGGTTCGGGCTGCCAAGCCCGGTGCTGAAGTACAGCACGGCGGGATTATCACGCGCCTGCGGCGGGGTGGCAAGGGGCGGGCGTCTGCCATGGAGGCGACGCGAGGCCGGGCGTGTTTGCGCTCGGCCTCGCGTCGGACGACTGCGGTTCAGGCGGGTTCCGGCATGGCGGCGGCGGGGCTGGACAGCGCGTCGGCGAGTTCGCTGTTGAGATGGGCGAGCACGGCGTCCCGGGCGCTGGCGATGAAGAAGTGGTCGCCGTCGAACCAGTGGACGCGCGAGGGCGAGGCGGTTTCCCGCTGCCAGCCCTCGGTTTGCTCCGGCAGGCGTTGACGGTCGCCGCGGCCGGCCAGCACGGTGATGGGCAGGCTCAGCGGCGGGGCCGGCTGGTAACTATAGGTTTCCACCAGTTCGAAGTCGGTGCGCAGCGTGGGCAACAGCAGGTCCATCATTTCCCGGTTGGCCAGGATTTCCGCCGGGGTGCCGTTGTAGTCGCGCAGCGCGTCGATGAAGCCGTCGTTGTCCATCCGGTGCAGCATGCGCGGCGGCTGGCGGTGTTGCGGCGCGTCGCAGCCGGACACGATCAGCCTTTGCGGCAGCGGCCGGCCCTGGGCGCGCAGCAGCCGCGTCAGTTCGAAGGCGATCAGCCCGCCCATGCTGTGGCCGAAGAAGGCGAAGGGCAGCGGGTCGTCCAAGGGCAGTTCCCGCGCCAGCGCTTCCACCAGCGGCGGCAGCGCCTTGAAGCCGGCCTCGCGGAAGCGGGCGGCGCGGCCGGGCAGTTGCGCGGCGCAGACTTCCACTTCGGCAGGCAGCTTGCCTTGCCAGCCGGCATAGGCGCCGGCGTGGCCGCCGGCGTAGGGAAAGCAGTACAGGCGCAGCCGCGGCGGCTGGCTGCAGGGCTGGCGCTGGAGCCAGGGTGAGGGGTGCATCGATTCAGTCTCCGGTTTGCAGGGAAGGGCTGGGGCGGAGGTCCGCCGCGCCGGGGCCGTCGGGCGCGCCGATGGCGCGCAGCCGGGGGCTGCACAGCGCCAGCACGGCGACGCCGATCAGCAGCAGGCCGGCGCCGACGAACAAGGTGCGCACCGGCGCCGAGGCCAGGCTGACGCCGGCCAGCGTGGTGGACAAGGGCGTGACCGCCGCCATCATGAACATCAAGAAACTCATTACCCGGCCGCGCATTTCCGCCGGGATGCGGGCCTGGATCCAGGCCATCAGCCGGACTTGCACCAGGCCGCCCAACAGGCCGATCAGGAACATCATCGCGCAACTGGCGGCAAACGCAAGGGACAGGCCCAAGACTATGATCAGCGCGCCCATCAGCGCGTCGGCGCAGAACACCATCCATCCCAGCCGGCCCAGGGCCTTGGGCGGCAGCAGGCCGAGCACGGCCATGCCCAGCAGGCTGCCGGCGCCTTGCGCGGACAGCAGGGTGCCGAAGTGGCCGGCGTCCAGGCCCATCGCGTTCTTGACCAGCAGCGGCAGGCCGATCTGGATCGGGCCGGCGGTCAGGAAGGCGATCACCGCCCAGTAGAAGAACAGCGCGCGCAGGGTGGCGTCGCCCCAGGTCCAGGCGGCGCCGCGGCGGATGGCGCGCAGGATGCCGGCGGCGGACTGCGCCGATTGCGCCGGCGCGGCGACGACGCGCGGCCGCAGCCGGCTGAGCATCAGGCCGGCGCTCAGGAAGCAGGCGGCGCCCAGCAGGAAGGCGAGGCTGAGGCCGCCGCCGGCGCGGACGCCGGGCAGGGCGATCAGCGCGCCGGCCAGCATGGGGCCGGTCAGCAGGGTGAGCTGGTTGACCGCCATGAACACGGAGTTGGCCTGTTGCAGCTTTTCTTCCGGCACGGTGTTGGGCAGCAGCGCGGCGGCCGACGGCCCGGTGAAGGCGGCGACCACGCCCATCGCCGCGGCGAAGGGGTAGAGCCAGGCCAGCGGCAGCCCGCCGCGGTAGGCGGCGTAGCCGAGCAAGGCCAGCAGCGCCGCGCAGCATAGCAGCGAGCACTGGAACACCCGCCGCGGCGAGTGCCGGTCCGCCACCGCGCCGCCGACGATGATGAACACCGCGCGCGGCAATTCCATGGCGGTGACGATCAGGCCGAGGGCGAGGCCGTCGCCGCCCCGTTGCAGCACCAGCCAGGGCAGGGCGATCAGCGCGGTCTGCTGGCCCAGGATGGCGCAGAACCAGGCGGCGGTGAGCCAGAGAAAGCGCCGGTCGCGCCAGAGCGCGGGCTGGGCGGCGGGCATGGGCTTAGTCATGGCGGGCCCTCATCGCGCGCTCCAGGCTTTCCGCCAGGCCGGCCACATGCGGCTCGCGCAGCATGTCGGCGTGTTGCCCGGCGGCGCGGAACACCTGGACCGGGCCGGCGGCGTAGCCGGACCAGCCGAGGTCGGCCGGCTCGTCCGCGGCGGCGGCCAGCCCGTCGGTGACCCACAGCGCCACCGGGCAGGGCGCGGTTTGCGGCTGGTGGCCGCGCAGGCTGAGCAGGTTGGCGCGGTAGACGTCGAACATCGCTTCCACCCGGCGCGGGTCCATGCCTTGCGGGAACAGGCCGGAGGCCTGCACTTGCCGGCTCAGCAGCGCGAAGCGCCCGGCGCGGTCCAGCGGCCGCAGCTGCTCTTCCGAGACGGCCAGCGCTTTGCCGGTGGCGATTTCCACGGTGCGGGCCATGTAGTGCAGCAGCCCGGCCTCGTCCTGCGGCAGTTCGCTCAGGAAGCCGGCGTCCGGGCGCGGCGGCGCGTCCAGCGCCGCCAGCAGGCGCACTTCGACGCCGGCCTCCACCAGCCGCCGCGCCAGTTCCGCCGCCACCGCGGCGCCGAAGGAGTGGCCGGCCAGGATCAGCGGTCCGGGCAGGCCGGCTTGCCGCACCGCGGCGGCGTAGCGCGCGGCCATCGCCGCCACGCTGTCGTCGGCGGCGACGGCCGGGTCCAGCCCCGCCGCTTGCAGGCCGTAGACGCGCCAGCGCGGCGACAGCCGCTCCACCAGTTTTTGATAGCCGATGATCTGGCCGGAGCCGTCGTGGACCAGAAGCAAGGTGGCCTCGTCGCCGTCCGGGCGTATCGGCACCAGCACCGACGGCGCGGAGGCCTGGCCGGCCTCCTGAACCAGCCGAGCGAACTCGGCGACGGTGCCGGAGGTGAACAGCGAGGCCAGCGGCAGTTCCACGCCCAGCTCCTCGCGGACGCGGGACAGCAGTTGCAGGGTCAGCAGCGAGTGGCCGCCCATGTCGAAGAAGCTGTCGTCCACGCCGATGCGCGGCAGGCCCAGCGTGGCGGCGAACAGCGCGGCCAGTTGTTCCTCCAGCGGGGTGCGCGGCGCCTGGTAGGCGCGCGCGGCCAGCTCCGGCGCCGGCAGCGCGCGGCGGTCCAGCTTGCCGTTGGGTGTTTGAGGCAGCGCCGGCAGGCTGACCCAGGCGCCGGGAATCATGTATTCCGGCAATTGCTCGGCCAGCGCGCGGCGCAGCGCGGCGGTGTCCGCCTCGCCGTCCGTCGGCACCAGATAGCCCACCAGCCGCGCGGCGGCGGGCGGCGCGTGGTGCAGGGCCACCGCGGCGGCGGCGATGCCGGGCTGCGCGCGGAGCGCGGCTTCGATCTCGCCGGTTTCGATGCGGTAGCCGCGCAGCTTCAGCTGTTGGTCGCCGCGGCCCAGGTATTCGATGCGGCCGTCGGCCAGCCAGCGCGCGCGGTCGCCGGTGCGGTAGAGCCGCTCGCCGTCGCGGAAGGGGTTGGGCAGGAAGCGCTCGGCGGTCAGCCGCGGGCGGCCCAGATAACCCCGGGCGACGCCGGGGCCGGCGAGATAGAGTTCGCCGGCGAGGCCCGGCGGCGTCGGCTGCAAGGCCTGGTCCAGGATGTAGGCGCGGTAGCCGGGGATGGCGCGGCCGATGTCGATGGCTTGGCCGTCGCGCGCGACGATTTCCGTGGCGGTGCCCCAGACGGTGGCCTCGGTGGGGCCGTATTCATTGTAGAAGCGCCGGCCTTCGCCTATCAGGTCGTCGGTCGACACCGCTTCGCCGCCGAACAGCACCGCGCGCAGCGATCCGCCCCAGCCGGCGGGCTGGGTCTGGGCCACGGTCCGGTACAGCGAGGGCAGGCTGAGCCAGACCTCGGCCCGCTCGCGCTCCACCAGGCCGGCCAGATAGCCGGGTTCCAGCTGGCCGCCGGCGCGGCTGATGATCAGCCGGCCACCGCAGGCCAGCGACCAGAACAGCAGCGCCACCGAGCTATCGAAGGAGAAGGAGGGCAGCAGCAGGAAGGCGGTGCCCGGCCGCGACAGCTCCGCCGGGTAGAAGGCGAGCCGGGCGGCGGTGGAGGCGTAAAGGTTGCCGTGCTGGATCACCGCGCCCTTGGGGGCGCCGGTGGAGCCCGAGGTGTAGATCAGGTAGGCGGGGTGGCTGGGCAGCAGCGGGCGGACGCGCTCGTGGTCGGCGGGGTTGCCGTCCGGCAGCGCGGCCAGTTCTTGTCGCAAGGCCGGGTCGTCCAGGTCCAGCCGCGCCGCGCCGTCCGGCAGCGCCGCGCCGGCCAGGGTCAGCACCCGGTGCGGGGCGGCGTCGCGCAGCATGAAGGCGAGGCGGGCCGGCGGGTAGTCCAGGTCCAGCGGCAGATAGGCGGCGCCGGCTTTCAGCGCGGCCAGCATGGCCACCACGGTGTCGGCGCCGCGCGGCAGCGCGATGGCGACGATGTCTTCCGGGCCGACGCCGTCGGCGATCAGGCGCCGCGCCAGCTGGTTGGCGCGGCGGTTGAGTTCGCCGTAGCTCAGGCTCAGGCGCTCGTCGCTCAAGGCGGTCGCGTCCGGCGCGGCGGCGGCGCTGGCCTCGATCAGGGGCAGCAGGGTGGCCGGCGCGGACGGTGTGCGGCCGTCGTCCGCCAGCAGCAGCCGGGCTTCGTCCGCGTCCAGCAGCGCCAGGCTGGCCAGCGGCCGTTCCGGCCGCTCGGCCATGGCCAGCAGCAAGCGTTGCAGCCGGCAGGCCAGCCGGCGCGCGCCGGCGTCCTCGAACAGATCGACGTCGTATTCCAGCATCGCCTGCAGGCCGCCGTCGGCTTCGTGCAGGGTCAGGGTCAGGTCGAAGCGCGGCGAGCTGTCGCCGCTGGACAGCGTTTCCAGTTCCAGCCCCGGCAGGCGCAGGGTGTCCAGCGGCGCGTTTTGCAGCACCAGCATGGTCTGGAACAGCGGGTTGCGCGCCAGCGAGCGTTCCAGCCGCAGCGCGTCGACGATGGTTTCGAAGGGCAGGTCCTGCAGTTCGTAGGCTTCCAGCACCGTGTCGCGCACCCGGGAGAGCAATTGCAGCGCGCTGGGCGCGCCGGTGAGGTCGACGCGCAGCGCCAGGGTGTTGACGAAGCAGCCGATCAGGCCCTCCAGGTCCGCGTGCTGGCGGTTGGCGATGGGGCTGCCTATCACCAGATCGCGCTGGCCGCTGTAGCGCGACAGCAGCTCGGCGTAGCCGGCCAGCAGCACCATGAACAGGGTGCCGCCGGCGCGTTCGGCCAGCCGGCGCAGGCTCTGGGTTTGCTCCGGCGAGAAGCCGAAGCGGACGAAGCGCCCGCGGCGCGGGCGGCCGACGCCGGCGATGCCGCGCGGCCGGTCGCCCAGCAGTTCCAGTTCCGCCGGGGCGTCGGCCAGCCGCGTTTTCCAGCGCGCCAGCAGTTGCTCGAAGCGCTCGCCGGCCAGCGCGTCGCGCTGCCATTGGGCGAAGTCGCCGTACTGGATGGGCAGCGCGGGCAGGCGCGGCGGGCGTTGCTCCAGCGCGGCGGCGTACAGTTCGCCGAACTCCCGCACCAGCACGCCCAGCGACCAGCCGTCGGACAGGGCGTGGTGCAGCGCGATCAGCAGCGCGGCGTCGTCCGGCGCGATGCGCAGCAGGGCGAAGCGCAGCGGCGGCGCGGCCTCCAGGTCGAACTTGGGCCGGGCGAAGGCTTCGGCGGCGCGGCTCAGCGCCGCGTCCAGGCTTTCGCCGGCGTCCACGCGCAGCGTCTGTTCCTGCAAGGCCGGGCCGTCGCCGGCGTCGACGATTTGCAGCAGCTCGCCGTCGCGCAGCTGGAAGCGGGTGCGCAGCGCCTCGTGGCGGCGCACCACGCCGGCCAGCGCGGCGCGCAGCGCGTCCAGCTCCAGGCGGCCGCGCAGGCGCAGGCCCTGGGCGATGTTGTAGACGCCGTTGTCGCCCTGGTCCAGCCGCTCCAGGAACCAGAAGCGCTGCTGGGCGAAGGAGGACGGCAGCGGCCGCGAGCGGTCCGCCAGCGGGATGCGGCGCTCCGGCGCGGCCGCCGGCGCGACGGGGTCTTCCAGCGCCGCGCGTTCCGCCAGCGCGACGGCGAATTCGGCCACCGTCGGGTGTTCGAACAAGGCGCGCAGCGGCAGCTCGACGCCGAACTCGGCGCGCAGCCGGGACATGACCCGGGTGGCCAGCAGCGAATGGCCGCCGGCTTCGAAGAAGTTCTGTTCGCGGCCCAGGCCGCTTACGCCCAGCACTTCGCCCCAGATGCGGGCCACCTCGCTTTCGGCGCGGCCGCGCGGCGGGGCGCCGGCGTCGACGCCGCGCTGTTCGGCCTGGCCGGGTTCGGGCAGCGCGCGCGCGTCCAGTTTGCCGCTATGGGTCAGCGGCAGCTTGTCCAGGACGACGAAGGCGGCGGGCAGCATGTAGTCCGGCAGCCGCGCGGCGAGATGGCGGCGCAATTCCGGCCCCAGCGCGTCGAGCGGCTGGCTTTGCGCCGGGGTGTTGAAGCAGGCGGCGGGCTCGCCGTCGTCGTTCCCGTCCAGCCGCTCCAGCGGCAGCGCGGGCAAGGCGTCGGAGGCGGCGGCCAGCGCCAGGTCGAAGCGGCCGTCGACGGCGTTTTCGCTCCAGCTGAGGCGCGCGGACAGGCCGTCGGCGGCGGCCGCGGTCAGCAGTTCGGCGGGCTCGGCGGCGTCGGGCAAGGCTTGCGCTAGCCAGGGCTGGCCGGCGGCGGCTTCGTCGTCGGCCGCGCTGTTGGCCGCGTCCTGGTCCAGCCAGGCGAGGAAGCGGTTGACCTCGGCGGCGCGGCGGTTGGCCAGGCCGGGCCGCAGGCGCGAGGCGTCGGCGGCGGGTGCGGCGGCGGCGCTCGGCGCGCCCTTGCTCAGCACCACGTCGTAGCGGTAGGTGGTCAGTTCGCAGTCGCCGCCGTCTTCCTTCAGGCGGATTTCAATTCCGGCGATGTCGCCGCGGCGGCGCGCCAGGCGGCGGAACAGCGCCGGGTTCACCAGCAGTTCCTTTTCCTCGGCGATCAGCGCGTCCAGCTGGCGGCGCAATTCCGCCCGCGTCGGGTGGGCGAGGGCGGGCAGGCGGTGCAGCAGGCGGCTGGCCTGGAAGTGGCGCAGCAGGCCCAGGTGGCGCAAGTCGCCCAGCAGCAGCTTGCCGCCGGGACGCAGTCGCGCCAGCGCCTGGTCCACCACGTCCAGGAAGTAGGCGGCGTCGGGGAAGTATTGCGCCACCGAGTTGACGATCACGGTGTCGAAGTCGTCGGGCAGGCCGGACAGCTCGCGGGCTTCGCGCCGCTCCAGCGTCACCTGGTCCAGGCCGCGCGCGGCCACGGTGCGGCCCAGGCGCTCCAGCGCGCGGGCGGAGAAGTCCAGGCCGTGGTAGCGCTCGCAGTCCGGCGCGACGGCGAGCAGCAGCATGCCGCTGCCGACGCCGATTTCCAGCACCCGGCGCGGGCGCAGCGCGCGGATGCGGCTCAGGATTTCGTCGCGCCAGCGCCGCATGTGGGCGGCGGGAATCAGCGCGTTGTCGTAGGAGTCGGTCCAGCCGACCAGGTCGAGGTCGGCATCCTCGGCCGGCGCGTCCTCGTAAATCATGTCGAAGGCGGGCAGCCAGCCCTTGTCCTTGTCCTTGGCGGCGTCCACGCCGCTGCGCTTGGCGACGTAGGCGACCAGCCGCGCCTGATCGCCGTCGCCGCGCACCACCACGGCGGCTTCCGCCACCGCCGGGTGCTGGCTGAGCAAGGCCTGGATTTCGGCGGTTTCGATGCGGAAGCCGCGCAGCTTGACTTGTTGATCGGCGCGGCCGCGGTATTCCAGATCGCCGCGCGGGGTGACGCGCGCCAGGTCGCCGCTGCGATAGAAGCGCAGGCCGCTGTCCAGGTGCGGGTCCGGCATGAAGCGCTGGGCGCTCAGTTCCGGCTGATTGACGTAGCCCAGCGCCACGCCGGCGCCGCCGACGTGGATTTCGCCCACCATGCCGGGCGGCACCGGCTGCAGAGCATCGTCCAGCAGACGGATGCACAGATCGGGCAGCGCCGCGCCGATCACGCTGCCCAGCTTGCGCTTGATCTCGGGCAGGCCGATGCGGCGGAAGGTCACGTGCACGGTGGTTTCGGTGATGCCGTACATATTGATCAGCTGCGGATAGTCGTCGCCGTGGCGGTCCAGCCAGGATTCCAGGCTGCTCAGGTCCAGCGCCTCGCCGCCGAAGACGACGTAGCGCAGCGCCAGCTCGCCTTCGCGGGGATTGAGCTCTTCGGCGGCCATCAATTGGCGGAAGGCCGACGGAGTCTGGCTCAGCACGGTGACTTTTTCCTGGCACAGCAGCTGGTAGAAGGCGTCCGAGGAGCGGGCCAGCAGCGGCGGCACGATCAGCAGCACGCCGCCATGGGCCAGCGCGCCCCAGATTTCCCATACCGAGAAGTCGAAGGCGTAGGAGTGGAACAGCGTCCACACTTCGCGCGGGCCGAACTGGAACAGCTCGGCGCTGCTGGAGAACAGCCGCGCGCAGTTGCGGTGGCTGACCGCCACGCCCTTGGGCCGGCCGGTGGAGCCGGAGGTGTAGATGATGTAGGCCAGGCCGTCCGGGTCGTCGCCGGCCGGCAGCGCCGCCGCCGGCGCGGGCTCCGTCGCGTCCAGCGTCAGCAGCGGGCCGGCGAAGGGCGGCAGCGTGGGCGCCAGCGCCTCGGTGCTGAGCACGGCGCGCGCGCCGCTGTCTTCCAGGATGTAGCGGATGCGGTCGGCGGGGTAGGCCGGGTCCATCGGCACGTAGCCGGCGCCGGCCTTGAGCGCGGCCAGCACGCCGATCAGCATTTCGAACGAGGGCGTCAGCCACAGGCCCACCGGTTCGCCGGGCCGCACGCCGGCGGCCACCAGCCGCCGCGCGGCGGCGTCGGATAGTCGTTCCAGTTCGCCGTAGCTGAGCTCGCGGCCGTCGCAGTGCAGCGCCGCGGCGTCGGCTTGCCGCGCGGCGAAACGGCTGAAGGCGCGGTGCACCGGTTCGCAGCCGGGCGCGGCGGCGCGCAGCGGCAGCGCCAGCAAGGCGGCGGCCTGGGCCGGCGTGGTCAGCGGCAGCGCGGCTAGCGGCGCGTCCGGCCGGCGGCTGGCGGCATCCAGCAGAATCACCAGCTGTTCGGCCAGCCGCTCCACCGAGAGCCGTTCGAACAGCGCGGTGTTGTAGGAGAACGCGCCGGACAGGCCGTCCTCGGTCTCGCGCATGAACAGCTCCAGGTCGAAGCGGGCGGCTTCCTGGCTCAGCACCGGGGTCAGTTGCAGCCCGTCCAGCGCCGGCATCGCCGCCGGGATGTTGAGCAGGGTGAAGGCGACCTGGAACAGCGGGTTGCGGCTGGGGTCGCGGCTGGCCTGGCCCAGCGCGCCGACCAGTTGGTCATAGGGCACCGCGGCGTGTTCGACGGCGTCGCGCATGGTGTCCGATTGGCGGCGGGCGAACTGGCGGAAGCTGTCCGCCGGGCCGATGCGGGCGCGGATCACCAGCATATTGGCGAAGAAGCCGATCAGCGCTTCGGTTTCCACTCGCTCGCGTCCGGCCAGCGAGGTGCCGATGGCCAGGTCGTCCTGGCGCGCGTGGCGCGCCAGCAGCGCCTGGAAGGCGGACAGCAGCAGGCAGAACAGCGTGCTGCGTTCGTCCGCCGCCAGCCGGCGCAGGCGTTCGGCGGTGTCGGCGGATACGACGAAGCCCACGGTGGCGCCGTCGAAGCCTTGCACCGGCGGCCGGGGCTTGTCGGTGGGCAGCTCCAGCGTGGGCAGGCCGTCCAGCTGGGTTTTCCAATAGGCGAGATCGGCGTCCCAGCGCTCTTGTTGGCCGGAGGCGTGCTGCCAGCGCGCGTAGTCCAGGTACTGGATGGGCAACTCCGGCAGTTCCGGCGCGCGGCCGCGGCTGAGCGCGGCGTAGGCGCGGGCCGCTTCGTCCATCAGCACCGCCAGCGACCAGGCGTCGCCGACGATGTGGTGCAGGGTCAGCACCACCGCGTGTTCGTCCGCCGCCAGCCGCGCCAGCGCGATGCGCAGCGGTTGGCCGGCGGACAGGTCGAAGGCGTGGGCGCTTTCGCGGCGCGCCAGCGCTTCCAGCCGGGAGGTGGCTTCCTCGGCCGGCAGGCCGGACCAGTCCAGGCGCTCGATCGGCGCGCGGCCGGCCGGCTGCGGGATCTGAGTCGCCGCGCCGTCCACTTCGCGGATGGCGGTGCGCAGCGAGGCGTGGCGCGCCACCACGCAATCGAAGGCCTGGCACAGCGCTTCCGGCCGCAGCGGGCCGCTGAGGCGGAAGGCGGAGCAGATATTGTAGGCGGCGGCGCCGGCGCTGAGCTGGTGCAGGAACCAGAGCCGCTGTTGCTGGAAGGACAGCGGGCCGGAGGCGGCGTCGCCGCGCGGTATCCGCCCGCCGCCGTCGACGGGCGCCGGAGCCGGGGGCAAGACGTCCAGTTCTTGCTCCAGCAAATGGTCGAGAAGGTCCAGGTCGTTATCGTTCCAATCGCTAACGCTCATTTCAATGGCTTTCCAGGTAAGGTGTTGTCGGCGCCCATCAGGCTGCGCGTCTATCGCGCCTGATTTGATTTCGATTATTTTTTTCGGTCTGTAAAAATATTCAATTTGTGCGGTATATTCTTTGGCGGGTTTGTGGGTCGGTATTCTCCGATTTAAACAATTCCAATTAGAACCTGTTTGCGATCTGCTGCGCGTCGGCGATACGGCGTTGAAAACACCTTCGAAATGCTCATGTACCACTCGTACATTCCGCTTTCTCAGCTGTTTTCGCCTTGTCTCGCTCTAGCTCGCGAGATCGTAAACACGTTCTTCGCAATGTTTTGATTGGGTAAATTAATTTATTTGAAAACTGTCTTAATTTTCTAGCGACGGCATGGAGGTGGATATGACGCAGGACGCAATCAGCGAAACCCAATACATCGTGGTGGTCAATCATGAGGAACAATATTCGATATGGCCGGAATATCGCGAAATTCCCGCCGGCTGGCGTTCGCTTGGCGTCAGCGGCGGAGAACAGCAGTGTCTGGACTATATTGAAAAGAACTGGACGGATATGCGCCCGTTGAGCCTGAGGCAATTCATGCAGGAAAATCAAACGGCTTCCCCTTCCGATAATTAATGGTTTTTATGTATTGTTTTTAAAGTCGCCGCATTGCGGCGACTTTTTCATTGCAAGGGCAGCCGCCGCGTCAGCCAGGGCAGCAACAGCCGGTTCAACCGGGACAGCAGCCGGTGGCGCAGGCCCAGCCAGTTGAGGTCCATGTGATGGCGGGCGTAGCCGCCGTCGGGGTCGTCGGCCGGCGGCCAGGAACTGCCGTCCGGCGTGGGCGAGCCGGGCTCGAAGTAATAGCCGGGGCAGCACAGGGTGGTGACGTCGTCCAGGCAGCCGCTTTGCTGCACGCACCAGGTGAAGAAGCGCGGCCCCACGGTGACGGCGGTGCGCATCGCCGGCGATTCGCGCAGCCTGGCCGGCATCGCCGGGTCCAGCGGCGCGGACTGGCCGGCCGCCAGCCGGTTCAGCACGGTGTCCCACAAGGGGTGGCCGGGCGCGCTGCCTATCAGCGCGTTGTTGAAGCCGTGGGTGCGCGACAGGATCAGTCGCCGTCCCGGCAGCAGCGGGTCTATCGGCCGCAGGTTTTCGATGTCCATGTCGATGTAGAAGCCGCCGTGCAGCGCCAGGAACAGATAGCGCGCGGCGTCTATGCGCTGGATGTCGCGCTCGAAACCCGCGTAGCGGGCGGCGAACCACGGGTAGTGCTCGTCGACCAGCGCCTGCATGCCGGGCGCGTCCCAGAACACGAACTCCCAGTCCGGATGCCGCCGCATCCAGGCGTCGCGGTAGCGGCGGTATTTGTCCGGCAGCGCGGCGGCGCCCTGGTACCAGATCTGATGGATGCGGCGGGGAATGCCCGCCGCCGGGGTGGCGAGTGTCGGGTTCACGAGAAGGTGGCTCCGCCGTCGATGGCGATGATGCGGCCGTTGAAGTAGTCGCATTCGATGATGAATTTCAGCCCCTGCCAGATTTCCGCCGGCTCGGCCATGCGCCGCAGCGGCACCTGGGCGATCAGCTCCTCGCGGGTGGCCGGCGCCAGGCCGGCCGCCATCGGGGTGTCGGTCAGGCCGGGGGCCAGGCCGGCCACGCGAATGCCGAACGGGGCCAGCTCCAGCGCCCAGGTCCGGGTCAGCGCGTCCAGGCCGGCCTTGGACGCCGCGTAGTTGGACTGGCCGGGATTGCCGGCGCTGGTGACCGAGGAGACGTTGACGATCAGGCCCGGCGTCTTGAGGCCGGATTCGACGCGGGCGGCGGCGAATTCGCGGCTCAGCAGATAGGGCGCGGTCAGATTGGCGTCCAGCACCGCCCGCCATTGCGCGGTGGGCAGCTTGCGGACGAAGCCTTCCGCGTCCAGCCGCACCAGCCAGCCGTCGCGCAGGATGCCGGCGTTGTTGACCAGCAGATTGGCCGGCTCAGCGTCCTCGGACGCCGTTTGCAGAAAGGCGCGGACCGCGGCCTCCTGGCTGACGTCCACCACTGAGCCGCGCACCGCGCCGGGCAGGCCGGCGGCGTCTTCTTCCAGCCGGCGCAGGCCGGCGGCGTCCAGATCGGCGGCGTGGACCCGCGCGCCGGCGCGGGCCAGTTCCAGCGCGAAGGCGCGGCCTATGCCGCTGGCGGCGCCGCTGACGATGGCCTTGATGTGTTCCAGTTTCATTCTGCGGTTTCCATGGGGGTGGGTTGGGCGGCGGCCTGGCGCAGCGCGTCGCGCTCGGCGTCGGACATGCCGCGCAGTTTCAGATAGACGGCGGCGATCTTGGCGGCCAGGCCGGGCGCGGATTCGCGTTCGGCCAGCAGCGCGGCCAAGGCGCGCGGGGTCTGGGCGTGGAAGGTGGCGCGCAGCGGCAGCGTCTGCCGGAAGATCTTGTTGACGCGCACCTGGATGCGGGTGGCCAGCAGCGAATGGCCGCCCAGTTCGAAGAAGTCGTCGTCGGCGGCGATGCCGGCGCGTTCGAACACCTCTTCCCACAGCGCGCACACCGCTTGCTCCAGCGCGCCCTGGGGCGCGCTGCCGGCGCGGCTGGGCGCGCTCGCCGCCGGTTCCGGCAGGGCCTTGCGGTCCAGCTTGAGGTTGGCGGTCAGCGGCAGCCGCTCCAGGGCGACAAAGCGGCTGGGCAGCATATAGCCGGGCAGCGCGGCGGACAGCCGGGCGCGGATGCGCTGCAAGGCGGCCGGGTCGGCCTCGTCGCCGGCGCGCCAGGCGCCGCTGTCGTCCGGCACCAGATAGGCGATCAGCCGAGCGTGGCCTTGCGGGTCGAGGCGGA
Organism: Chromobacterium alkanivorans; assembly: GCF_016937655.1. Classification (GTDB taxonomy): domain Bacteria; phylum Pseudomonadota; class Gammaproteobacteria; order Burkholderiales; family Chromobacteriaceae; genus Chromobacterium; species Chromobacterium alkanivorans. The sequence goes on from NZ_JAFHKL010000017.1 coordinate 69,816, forward strand.
CGGCGGCCGCCGCCTGGCGCACGCCGGGCAGCTCGCGCAGCCTGGTTTCCACTTCCTCCAGCTCCAGCCGGAAGCCGTTGAGCTTGGCCTGGCCGTCCAGCCGGCCCAGCACGCGGATCTTGCCGTCCGGCCGCAGGCAGGCCAGATCGCCGCTGCGGTAGACGCGGGCGCCGGGCCGGCCGGCCAGCGGGTCGGGGCGGAAGCGGGCGGCGGTTTGCGCCGGCGCGCCCAGATAGCCCAAGGCCAGGCCGTCGCCGCCGATGTGCAGCTCGCCCGCCAGTTGCGGCGGCAGCGGCTGGCCGTGGTGGTCGGCCACCCACAGCGTGGTGCGGCGGACGGCGTGGCCGGCCGGCGGCGGCAGTTCGTCGCCGTCGACCCGGTGCAGCGCGGACCAGATGGTGGTTTCGGTGGGGCCGTAGACGTTCCACAGCGTGACGCCGGCGTCCAGCAGAGCGCGGGCCAGGTCGGCGGGCAGCGCCTCGCCGCCGCACCAGGCGCGCAGGCCGGGCGCGGGCTTCCAGCCGGCTTCCAGCAGCATGCGCCAGCTGACCGGCGTGGCCTGGATCACGCTGGCGCCGCGGCGCGCGGCCTCGGCGGCCAGCGCCGGGCCGTCGCCGCCGGCGGCCGCCGGCGCGATGGCGACGGTGCCGCCGCAGACCAGGGGCAGCAGCAGTTCCAGCGCGGCGATGTCGAAGGACCAGGTGGTGACAGACAACAAGACGTCGTCGGCGCCTAAGCCCGGTTCGGCGCTGAAATGCCGCAGGATGTTGGCCAGCGAGCGATGGGCGATCTGCACCCCTTTGGGCCGGCCGGTGCTGCCGGAGGTGAACAGGGTGTAGGCCGGCGCTTCCGGGTGGAGCGCGTCGCCGGGCAGGGGGCTGTCGTCAGCGTCCGCCTCGGTCGGCGGCAGCGGTGCGGGCAGCGTCAGCAGCCTGGCGGACGCGGGCCAGCCGGCCTGGTCGCCGTCGACGAGGATCAGGCCGGGGCGGGCGTCCTCCAGGATTGCGTCGCGGCGCAGCGGCGGCAGCGCCGGGTCCAGCGGCAGGTATTGCGCGCCGGCCCACAGCGTGGCCAGCAGGGCGGTCAGCGCGCGTCCGTCCGGCGGCAGCGCCAGCGCCACGGTGTCGCCGGGGGCGACGCCGTGAGCGGCCAGCCGGCGCGCCAGCGCGCGCGCGCCGGCCACCAGCTGGCGGTAGCTCAGTTCGCCGTCCTCGGCGGCGACCGCGGTCTTGTCCGGGTTGAGCCGCGCGGCGGAGGCCAGCATGGCGAGCACGTTGTCGCCGCGTTCCGGCGGCGGGAAGGCGGCCGGAGCGTCCGGCTCGGCCAGGCGCAGATCGCCGACGCGGGCCGCGCCGTCCGCGATCTGCCGCAGCAGCCGCGGCAGCGCCTCCAGCAGCGCCGCAACGCGTTCCGGCTCGATGCGGCCGGCGTCGAAGACGCCGTCCAGCTCGATGCCGTCGGCGCCCGGTTTGACGTAGAGGGTCAGCGGATAGTTGGATTGCTCGCGCGCGGAAGCCGCGCCCACGCGCAGCGCCTGGGCGGCGTCGCCAACCGCGGCGCGGATAGGGTAGTTTTCATAGACCAGCACCGCGTCAAACAGCGGCTGGCGCGCGGGTAGGCCGCTCCAGCGCTGGATGTCCACCAGCGCGCTGGACTCGAACGGGACCAGCTGGCTCTGCGCGTCCTGCAAGCGGCGGAGAAAATCATCCACCGGCTGCGCGGCCGAGCAGTCGGCGCGCAAGGGCAGGGTGGCGATGAACAGGCCGACGGCGGCGTCGCGGGCGGGTAGCGATTCGGGCCGGCCGGACATGGTGACGCCGAACACCAGATCGTCGCAGCGGCCGATCCGGGACAGGGCCACCGCCAGCGCGCCCTGGAACAGGGTGTTGAGGGTGACTTTGCGCTCCCGCGCCGTCCGCCGCAGCGCGGCGCTCAGCTCGGCGTCCAGCCGCAAGGCATGGGCGCGCGGCCGGGCCGGGCCGCCGGCCGGCAGCAGGGCCAGATCGGCCGCGGCGGCGTAGCCGTTGAAATAGTCGCGCCAGAAGGCTTGCTGGGCTTGGCGGTCGCTGTGCGCGCGCAGCCATTTGATGAAGCGGCCGAACGACGGCGCCAGCGGCAGTGCCGCGTTGCGGCCCTGGCTCAGCCCGCGGTACAGGGCCAGCGCTTCGTCGAAGACCACGGCCATCGACCAGCCGTCCAGCAGCGCGTGGTGATGGGTCCAGACCAGCCGCCACGGCGCGCCGTTCCGGGTCAGCAGCGCGAGGCGCATCAAGGGCGGGGCGTTCAGATCGAAGCCGGCGGCGCGGTCGGCGGCCAGATAGCGTTCCAGCGCGTCCTGGTCCGGCGTTTCGCTGACGGTGAACGGCAGCTCGGGCGCGCGGTGGACCCGTTGCAGCGGCGCGGCCAGGCCTTCCCAGGCGAAGCTGACGCGCAGCGCGTCGTGCCGCGCCAGCACCTGTTGCCAGGCCTGGCGCAGCAGCGCCGGGTCCGCCGCGCCGTCCAGCTCGGCGACGATCTGTTCGATGTAGACGCCGGCCGGGCCGGCGGCGGCCTCCATCCGCGAGTGGAACAACATGCCTTCCTGCACCGGGGTCAGCGACCACAGGTCGACGATGTCGCCGCGCTGGCCCAGCGCCGCGGGCAGGCCGGCCTCGTCCAGCGCGGCCAGCGGGAAGTCGTCCGGCGTCAGCGCCGCTGTCGCGGCGTCGGCGTCCGCGTCCAGGCTCAGCAGCGCGAGCAGCCGCTGCCGCATTTGCCGGGCGAGGGCTTCCACTGTCGCGCGCGGCAGGGTGGCGCGGCCGTAGTTCCAGCGCAGCGACAGCTTGCCGTCGCTGACCAGGGCCACGATGTCGATCAGCCGCGGGCGCAGGCCGTCCGGGTCCTCCATCGCGCCGACGCTTTCCGGCGCCGGCGCCAGCGCGCCGTCGGCCGGCAGGCTGGCGTCGAACTGGCCCAGGTAGTTGAAGGCGATCTGCGGTTCAGGCGCGGCGGCCAGCGCGCGGGCGTCGGCGTCGTCCGCCTGCCGCAGCGCGCCGTAGCCGGCGCCGCCGGCCGGCACCGCGCGCAGCGCCTGCTTGGTTTGGCGCAGCAAGCGCTGCGGCGAGGCCTCGGCCAGGCCGGTCAGCGTCAGCGGGTACAGGGCGGTGAACCAGCCCACGGTGCCGGACAGGTCCAGCTCCTCGTCGTCGCGGCCGTGGCCTTCCATGGTCACGGTCAGCGCGTCGGCGTCCAGCCAGTCGCGCAACGCGCCCAGCGCCGCCGCCAGCAGCATTTCCTCGGCGCTGGCGCGCAGCGCTCCGCCGCGGAGCAGGGCGGCGGTTTCACCGCCGTCCAGCGACAGCTCCACGGTTTCGCTGGCGCCGTAGCGGTTGTCGCGCTCGGCCTCCGCCGTCAGCGGGACGCGGACCGCGTCGGCGGCCAGCCGCGCCTGGTCCAGCCAATAGGCGCGCGCTTCGGCGGAAGGCGCGCGCGGGCGCAGCGCCCAGTGGCCGAAGCCGACGCGAACCGGCGCCGCTTCGGCGCCGGCGAGCAGGCCGGCGAGATCTTGCAGCAGCACGCGCCAGGACACGCCGTCCACGATCAAATGGTGGATGACCAGCAGCAGGCGGCCGGCTTGGCCGTCGCCGTAGTCGAAGTGCACGGCCCGCAGCAGCGGACCGTGTTCCAGATCCAGTGCGCGCTGCGCCGCCTCGGCGCGGGCCTCGACGGCGGCGGCGCGTTCTGTCGCCGGCAGCGCGCTCAGATCGACGCGCTCCAGCCAGTCTTCCTCGCGCAGGGCCTCGCGCGGCGCGTAGCGCTGGCGCCAGCCGTCGGCGTCGGCGGCGAAGCGCAGGCGGAAGGCGTCGTGGTTCTGCTCCAGCCGCAGCAAGGCGCGGCGCAGCGTCGGCGCGGAGACGCCGGCGGCCACGCTCAGCAGCAGCGCCTGGTTCCAGTGGCCGGGGCGCGGCAGGGTCTCGATGCGGTCGAAGAACCAGCGCTGGGCCGGCGTCAGCGGCAGCGGCGCGCCGGGCGGAATCTCGGCCAGCGCGGCCTCTTGCCGCGCCGGGCGGACCTGGGCGGCCAGCTCGGCGATACTGGGGTGGCTGAAGATGTCGCGCGCGGCCAGCGCCAGGCCGGCCTGGCGGGCCTGGGCCACGATTTGCAGGCCGAGGATGGAGTCTCCTCCCAATTGGAAGAAGTTGTCGTCGGCGCCGATGTCGTCGCGGCCCAGCACTTGCCGCCAGATCGCGGCCAAAGTCCGTTCCTGCGGCGTGTCGGGCGCGCGGCCGCGCGTCGGGGCGGCCTCGTCGGTTTGCGGCGCCGGCAGCGCGGCGCGGTCGGTCTTGCCGTTGGCGTTGACCGGCCATTGCCGCAGTGCGATCAAGCGCGCGGGCAGCATGTATTCCGGCAGGCGCAGGCGCAGCGCCGCCAGGATGGCCGCCTGCCAGTCGCCGGCCTCGGCTTCGGGCGTCAGCCCGACGTAGCCGGCCAGCCGGTCCGCGCCGGAGCGGTCGCGATAGAGCGCGGCGGCGGCCTGGCGCACGCCGGGGCAGGCGGCGAGGCCGGCTTCGACTTCGTCCAGCTCCAGCCGCTGGCCGCGCAGCTTGACCTGGCCGTCGGCGCGGCCCAGGTATTCCAGCACGCCGCCCGGCAGCAGGCGCACGATGTCGCCGCTGCGGTACATGCGGCCGCCGGGCAGCGGCGACTGCGGGTCCGGCAGGAAGCGCCGCGCGGTCTGCGCCGGCTGGTCCAGATAGCCGCGCGCCAGGCCGCAGCCGGCGATGTACAGCTCGCCGCGCACGCCGGGCGGCACCGGATTGAGGCGCGCGTCCAGCACGCGGAAGGCGGCGCCGTCTATGGGCCGGCCGATGCCGACGGCGGCCGCCGGCGCGTCGGCGCGCAGGTATTCCGCGCTGGACGCGTCGATGGCGGTTTCGGTGGGGCCGTAGAGATTGACCAGCGGGATGTCCAGCGCGGCGTGGAAGCGGGCCAGAGTGGCGGCCGGCAGCGCTTCGCCGCCGACGAAGACCCGGCGCAGCGAGCGGCAGCCGGCGAAGTCCGGCGTCGACAGCAGCACGGCCAGCAGGCTGGGCACCAGTTGCAGCACGGTGACGCCTTGCTCGCGCACGGCGCGGATCAGGTAGTCCGGGTCGCGGTGTCCGTTTTCGGCCGCCAGCAGCAGCCGCGCGCCCTGGGTCAGCGGCGCCCAGAACTCCCAGACCGAGGCGTCGAAGCCCACCGGGGTTTTCTGCAGCACCGTGTCGTCCGCGTCCAGCGGGTAGCGGCGGTTCATCCAGGCCATGTGGTTGTCCAGCGCGGCGCGGCCGACGGCGACGCCCTTGGGGCGGCCGCTGGAGCCGGAGGTGAACAGCAGATAGGCCAGCGCGTCGCCATGGGCGGGCGCCGCGGGCGCGGCCGCGTCTTCATCGTTCAGCTCTGCGGCCAGGTCCGGCTGCAAGACGGCGCAGCCGGGCGGCGCGTAAGCGGCGGGATCCAGGCTGAGCAGCAGCGCCGGCGCGGCCTCGTCCAGGATTTCGCGGCGGCGCGCCTCGGGCTGGCCGCGGTCCAGCGGCAGGTAGGCGGCGCCGGCTTTCAGCGTCGCCAGCATCGCCGCCACCAGTTCGGGCGAGCGCGGCAGGTCCAGCGCCACCACCGCGTCCGGGCCGACGCCGCGCGCCAGCAACTGGCGCGCCAGCCGGTTGGCCTGGCCGTCCAGCTGGGCGTAGCTCAGCGTTGCGCCGTCTCCGGCGACGGCGACGGCGTCCGGACGTTGCCGCGCGACGGCGGCGACCGCCTGCGGCACCGAGAAGGCGGCGAGGCCGGCGGACGGCCCGCTCAGCGGCTGGGCCGCGGTCTCGGAGCGGTCCGCCAGCGCGGCGTCCAGGCAGGGGGCGTCGGGGTCGCGCGCCAGCGCGGCGGCGGCGGCCAGGTAGAGCCGGCCGATGGCGGCCACTTGCTCGTCGGGGAAGGCGGCGCGGTCGTAGGAGAAGCCCAGGGCGACGGAGCCCTCGGCGCGGCTGGCGCTGAAAGTGACCGCCAGCGGGATGTCGACGGATTCCTGGCTGCGGGTGTCCAGGACTTCCAGGCCGCCGCCGTCGTCCAGCCGGCGGTAGATGTGGAAGTCCACATAGTTGAAGGAGGTGTCGAAGCGGGCGGCCTCGCCCAGCTTGAAGATTTCCGCCATCGGGAAGAAGCGGTGCGGCAGGCTGGCGCCTTCCGTCGCCATGGTTTCCGCCAGCAGCGCGCGCCAGCTGCCGGCTACGCGAACGCGCAGCGGCAGGGTGTTGAGGAAGAGGCCCAGCGCCTCGGCGCCGTCGGCGTCGGCCGGGCGGCCGTTGCTGACCAGGCCGGTGACGATTTCGTCCTGGCCGCACAAGCAGGCCAGCGCGCGGGCGTGCACCGCCAGCAACAAGGTCTTCAGCGGCAGGCCGCAGTCGGCGGCCTGCCGGATCAGCGCCGCGGCAAGGGCGGCCGGCAAGCGCGTTTCCCGCGCGCCCACCCTGGCCTTGCCCGTCGGCGCGGCGCGCTGCGGCCAGCGCGGGACGGCGGCGGACGGCAGGCCGCTGAGCTGGGCGCGCCAATAGGCTTGTTGCGCCGGATCGGCCAGCGCCGCGCGCTCGGCGGCGACGAAGTCGCGGAAGGCGCTTTGCCGGACCGGCGCGGCGGTTTGGCCGCGCATGCGTTCGAACAAGCGGGTGCACAAGGTGGCCACGCTCCAGCCGTCCAGGATGGCGTGATGGATGGCCAGCGTCAGCTGCCACTCGTCGTCGGCCAGCCGCAGGCAGCCGACGCGCAGCAGCGGCGGCCGCTCCGGCGCGAAGCGCTGCTCGCTCAACTGACGCACCTGGCTGGCGACGGCGTCCTCTCTTTGCTGCGGCGACAGGCCGCGCAGGTCGTCGATTTCCAGGCTGGGCGTCAGATCGCGCCAGACCAGCTGCAGCGGCTGGGAGTAGCCGGCCAGCGCGAAGCCGGTGCGCAGCAGCGGGTGTTCGCGGCTCAGCTCCGCCAGCGCCTGGCGCAGGCGCTCCGGGGAGATGTCGGCGCGCAGCCGGTGGGAGAACACGTCGTGGTACAGATTGCGGCCGTCGTCGTATTCATTGTGGAACAGCATGCCGGCCTGCAGCCTGGCCAGCGGCAGCGCGTCTTCCACCTCGGGCGGCAGCAGCGCGCGGTCGGCGGCGTCTATCAGCGCGAACGGCGGCAGCTCCGCGTCCGGCGCGGCCGCGTCGCCGTCCTCGCCCATCGCCTCGACGATGGCGGCGATGGTGCCGTGGCGGAAAATGTCCTGGATGCTCAGCGGGCAGCCGCGCTCCTTGGCCAGCCCGGCGATGCGCACGCTGCGGATGGAGTCGCCGCCCAGCGAGAAATAATTGTCGTGGACGCCGACGCGCGGCAGGGCCAGCACCTGGCTCCAGATCTCGGCCAGCAGCTTCTGTCTGGGGGTGGAGGCTTCGACATAGGGCGTGTCCAGCGCCGAGCGCGCGCCTTGCGGCGACGGCAGCGCGCGCGCGTCCACCTTGCCGTTGAGGGTGAGCGGAAACTCGGCGAGCGCGATGAAGACCGCCGGAATCATGTGCGCCGGCAGCCGCGCGGCCAGATGGCGGCGCAGCGCTTCGGCGCCGGCCGCGGCCGGGTCGTCGGCGCGCAGATAGGCGATGAGCTGCTCGTCGGCGGCGACGAGGTGGACGTCGCGCACCGCCGGATGGCTGAGCAGCGCCGCGCGCACTTCGCCCAGCTCGATGCGGAAGCCGCGGATCTTCACTTGCTGGTCGATGCGGCCGCAGTAGAGCAGCTCGCCGTCGGCGTTCCGCCGCGCCAGATCGCCGGAACGGTAGCGCCGTTGCGCGCCGACGCCGGGAAAGCGCTCGGCGTTGAGTTGCGGGCGGTTCAGATAGCCGAGGCTGACGCCGGCGCCGCCGACCAGGATTTCGCCGGGCGCGCCCAGCGGCACGGGGTGGCCGCAGGGGTCGGCCAGTTCCAGGCTCAGGTCGTCCAGCGGCTCGCCTATCGGGCTGAGCTCGCCGCCGGCGTCGAGGTCGGCGGCGAGGATGCGGCGGAAGGTGACGTGGACGGTGGTTTCGGTGATGCCGTACATATTGGCCAGCCGCGGGCCGTCGTCGCCGTGCCGCTCCAGCCACGGCCGCAGCTCGGCCAGCCGCAGCGCCTCGCCGCCGAAGATCACCCAGCGCAGCGCGGACGGCCGCGGCAGCGGCGCTTCGCCTTCGGCGGCGATCGCCAGCTTGAACGCGGACGGGGTCTGGTTCAGCACGGTGACGCCTTCGCGGCCCAGCAGCTCGACGAAGGCGGCCGGATCGCGGCTGAGCTCGCGCGGCACCACCACGCAGCGGCCGCCGTGCAGCAAGGCGCCCCAGATTTCCCATACCGAGAAATCGAAGGCGAAGGAGTGGAAATAACTCCAGACGTCGTTCTCGTCGAAGGCGAAGTGGCGGGCGCTGGCGGAGAACAGCCGCAGCACGTTGCGGTGCGAGACCAGCACGCCCTTGGGCTGGCCGGTGGAGCCCGAGGTGTAGATCACGTAAGCGCCGTGTTCGGCGTCCAGCTCGGCCGGCGGCCGCGCCGCCGGCCTGGCGCCGCAGCCTATCTCCGTCAGCGACAGGCAAGGGTGTTCCGCCGGCAGCCGCGGCCTGAGTTCGGCGTCGGTCAGGGTGAGCAGCGCCTGGCTGTCGGCCAGCTGGTAGGCCAGCCGCTCCGCCGGATAGTCCGGGTCCAGCGGCAGGTAGACGCCGCCGGCCAGGGTCACTCCCAGCATGGCGGCGATCTGTCCGGCGGAGCGCGGCAGGCAGACGCCCACCCTGACGCCGGGCGCGACGCCGTCCCGGCGCAAGCGTTCCGCGATGGCGGCGGCCTGGGCGCGCAGCTGGCGGTAGCTCAGCGTGGCGGAGCCGTCGCTGACGGCGACGCGGTCCGGAAAGCGCTCGGCGGCGGCCAGGAAGGCGGCGGCCAGGGTGTCCGGCCCGCCGCAGTCGGCCGGAACTGCCGGCTGGATCGCGCTTGGCCGCACCAGGCCCAGCTCGCGCAGCGCGGCGTCCGGCCGCGCGGCGATCTGGCGCAGCAGCTCCAGGTAGGCTTCGGCCAGCGCAGCGGCCGGCGCCTCGTCCACCCGGGCGCGGTCGAAGCCCAGCTTCAAGCTCAAGCCGTCGGCGCCCGGCACCAGGGTCAGGGTCAGCGGATAGTGGGTGCGCTCGCGCTGGGAAACGTCGGAAATCCGGAAGCCCAGCCCGTCGGAGGGCAGGGTGTCGCCGATGGGGAAGTTGTCTATCGCCACCAGGGTTTCAAACAGCGGCTGGCCGCGCGGCACGCCGCTGTGGCGCTGGACTTCGGCCAGATCGCTGTGCGACAGCGATTGCAGCTCCAGCTGGCGGCGCTGCACCTCGGTCAGCCATTGCGGCAGCGCGGCGTCGGCCGGCACCGGCAAGCGCAGCGGCAGGGAGTTGATCAACAGGCCGGCCATGCCGTCCACGCCGGGCAGGTCTATCGCTCGGCCGGACAGGGTGAGGCCGAAGACCACGTCGTCCTGGCGGCTGTAGCGGCTGAGCAGGATGGCCCAGGCGCCCAGCAGCAGGCTGCCCGGCGTCACTTGGCAGCGTTCGGCGGCGGCGGCGAGGTCGCCGTCGGCGCGGTAGTCCAGCCGCATCTCGATCTGGCCGACGTCGGCGCCGGCCAGCGCGCCCGGCAGCGCCGGGCGGTCCAGGCCCAGCGGCGTGGGCGCGGCGACATCGCCCAGCAGGGCGCGCCAGCGGCCGGCGGCGGCGTCCTGGTCCTGGCGTCCCAGCCAGCCTAGGTAGGCGGCGAAGGGCGGCGGCGGCGGGGGCAGCGCCGCGCCGGACAGCAGCGCGAAATAATCGCGCATCAGGATGGGCAGCGACCAGCCGTCCAGCAGGATGTGGTGGTGGCTCCAGATCAGCCGCCATTCTTCCGGCCCGTAGCGCAGCAGGGTCAGCCGCATCAGCGGCGGCCGGTTCAGCTGGAAGCCGCGGCGGCGGTCCTCGTCCAGCAGCGCCTCTAGCCGCCGTTCGCGCCCGGCCGCGTCGTCCTGGCTCCAGTCGTGGACGGCCAGCGGCGCGCGCGCGCGGCGAAACACCACCTGGCGCGGCTCGGCCTGGCCCTTGGTGACGAAGGCGGTGCGCAGGATGGGGTGGCGTTCGGCCAGCCGCTCCAGCGCGTCGGCCATGGCGGCGGGATCCACCGCGCCGTCCAGCCGGCAGATCAATTGCTCGAAATAGACCGGCGAGCCGGGCGCGAACAAGGTGTGGAACAAGACGCCGCGCTGCAGCGGGCTCAGGGGCAGGATGTCCTGGATCTGATCTTTGAGGTTGGTTGTGCTTGTCATGTTCATTCGATGTCGGTGAGGTCGTCCAGCAAGGCGGCCAATTCGTTCTCTTCCAGCGCGACGCCGGCGAAGTCCGAGGTGTGGTAGGCGACGGCGGGCAGGCCGCCGGCGCGGCAGAGCGCGGCCAGTTCTTCCAGCGCCAGCCGGCACTGTTCGGCCAGCGCCGGGGTTTGATGCGCGTCGGCGTAGTCGAAGTCCAGCCGCAGGCGGCCTTGCTCGATGCGGGCGTTGACGGCGACGGCGTGCGGCAGCCGCTGGCGCGGGTCCTGCGCCGGCCCGGCTTCCCGCGCCGACAGCCGCGCGCGCAGCCGCGGCAGCACGCCGTCGGCGGCGTCGTCAAGCCGGCCCAGGTAGTTGAAGCTGAGCGGCCGCGGCGGCGCCTGGTCCAGCGCGGCGGCCCGGGCCGGATCGCCCAGATAACGCAGCACGCCGAAGCCGATGCCGCCGCCGGGCACGCCGCGCAGCGCGGTCTTGGCCGCCGCCGCCGCCGGCTCCCAGCCGTCGCCGGCCGGTTCGACTCGCAGCGGGTGCAGGCAGGTGAACCAGCCCACGCTGCGCGACAGGTCCGGCGCGGGGCCGGCCGCCGCGCCGCGGCCGTGGTTTTCCAGGTCCAGGGCCAGCGCGGGCAGGCCGCTGAGCCGGCGCCAGGCCAGGGTCAGCGCCGCCAGCAGCAGTTCCTGCGGCTGGGCGCGGTAGCGTTCGGCGCCGCCTTCCAGCAGCGCGGCGCTGGCGTCGGCGTCCAGGCTGATCGTCGCGCGGCGGCGTTCCGCGACGCGGCCGACGGCGGCGAGTCCGGGCGGGACGGCCAGCGGGGCGACGGCGGCGCGCCAGTAATCGAACTCGCCGTTCAGGGAAGGCGCGCCGTCGGCCAGCGACCTCGCCCAGGCCCGGTAGCTGACGGCCACCGGCGGCAGCGAGATCTCGGCGTAGTCGGCGGCCTGGCCGTAGGCCTGGTCCAGGTCGTCCAGCAGAATGCGCCAGGACACCACGTCCAGCACCCAGTGATGGGCGATCAGCAGCAGTTCGGCGTGGCCGTCCGGGCCGGCTTCGACCAGGACGGCGCGCAGCAGCGGGCCTTGCTCCAGATCCAGCGAAGCCTGCAAGCGCGCGCCGTGTGCTTGCAGCTCCGCCTCGCGCTCGGCCGACGTTGTCGCCCGCAGCGTCAGCGTCTCAAGCTGCGGCGCGGCGCGCGGGCCGTAATGCTGGCTCCAGACGCCGTCGGGGCCGCGGCGCAGCCTCAGGCGCAGCGCGTCGTGCCGCAAGGCCGTCGCGGTCAGCGCCGCCTGCAAGGCGGCCGGGTCCACGGCGGCGTCCAGGCTCAGCCGCAGGCTGAGGTTCCAGTGCTGCGGCGCGGGCCAGTCTTGTTGCAGGAACCAGCGCTGGATGGGCGCCAGCGGCACCTCGGCCTGTTCCGGCTCCTCGATGTGCGCCCGCCGCGCGGCGACGCCGGCCGCCGCGGCCAGCCCGGCCACGGTGGGATGGGCGAACAGCGCGCGCGGCTCGATGTCGAAGCCGGCCTGCTTGGCGCGCGAGACGATCTGCAGCGCCAGGATGGAGTCGCCGCCGGCGGCGAAGTAATTGTCGTGCACGCCTATGCCGTTCCGTCCCAGCACCGCGCGCCAGATCTCCAGCAGCGCGGCCTCGGCCGGGTTCAGCGCCTGCTCCGCGTCCGGCGAGGCCGGCGCGGCCTCTTCCGGCGGCGGCAGCGCCGCGCGGTCTATCTTGCCGGCCGGGGTCAGCGGCCATTGCCGCAGCTGCACGATGGCCTGCGGCAACTCGTGGGCCGGCAGCCGGGCGGCCAGGTGCGCGCGCAGCGCGGCGGCGTCGGTTTCGGCCTCCGGCTTGAGCCGCGTGTAGGCCACCAGCTGGCTGCGCTCGCCGTCCCGGCGGATCAGCGCCAGCGCCTCGTCCACGTCGGGGTGGTCGTTCAGCGCGGCGGCCACGCCGTCCAGCTCGATGCGGTAGCCGCGGAGCTTGACCTGGCCGCCGGCGCGGCCGAGGAAGCGGATGCCGCCGTCGGGCAGGTATTCGCCCAGGTCGCCGCTGCGGTACAGCCGCGCGCCGGGCAGGCCGGACACGGCGTCCGGTACGAAGCTGGCGGCGGTGCGGCCGGGCTGGCCGATATAGCCGCGCGCCAGCGCCTCGCCGCCTATGTGCAGCTCGCCGGGCACGCCGGGCGGCACCAGGCCGCCCCAGCGGTCCAGCAGATAGAGGCGGACGCCGGCCATGCCGCGGCCTATGGACGGCAGCGGTTCGACGGCGTCGCAGGCCTGGATGCTGGCGCAGACCGTGGTTTCGGTTGGGCCGTAGGCGTTGAGCACGCGGCGGGCGGCGGCCCAGCGCGCCAACAGGCCGGGCGCGGCCGCTTCGCCGGCGGCGATCAGGGTGCGCAGGCCGGGCAGCTCGCTCTCGTCCAGCGCCGCCAGCAGCGCCGGCGGCAGGGTGGCGTGGCTCAGGCCGTGGCGCAGCGCGGCGCGGCGCAGCGCGCCGGCCGGGTCTTGCGCCGCGTCGGCGTCCGGCAGGCACAGGGCCGCGCCGCTGCCCAGGGCCATGAAGATTTCCGATATCGAGGCGTCGAAGCTGAGCGGGGCGAACTGGTAGACCCGGCTGGCGGCGTCCACCTGGAAGGCCGCGCATTGGGCGCGGCACAGATTGGCGATGCCGCGGTGGCTGACGCCCACGCCCTTGGGCCAGCCGGTGGAGCCGGAGGTGTAGATCAGGTAGGCCAGGTTGTCGATGGCGGCGGCGCAGGGCGGCGCGGAGTCGGGCGCGTCGACGGCCTCGTCCAGCAACAGCAGGCGCGCCGGCAGCCGGCTCAGCATGGGTAGCCGGCTGGATTCGCTGAGCAGGACGGCGGCGCCGCTGTCGGCCAGCATGTAATCCAGCCGCTCGGCCGGATAGGCCGGGTCCAGCGGCAGGTAGACCGCGCCGGCCTTCAGCGTGGCCAGCAGCGCGGTCACCGCGTCCGCGCCGCGCGGCAGCAGCACGCCCACCACGACTTCCGGACCGGCGCCCAGCGCTTGCAGCCGGTGGGCCAGCCGGTTGGCGCGGGCGTCCAGCCCGGCGTAATCGAGCGCGCCGTTCTCGTCCAGCAGGGCGGCCGCGCGCGGCGAGGCGGCGGCCTGGTCTTCGAACAGGCGCTGCGCCAGCTGCGGCGGCGCCAGCGACGGCTGGGCGGCGTCGGCTATCCGCGCCCGCCGCGCTTCGGCCGGCAGCAGCTCGATGGAGGCGAGAGCGGCGTCCGGCGCGGCGACGATGCGTTCCGCCACGGCGAGCCAGCGTTGCAGCAACTCCTCGGCCGCCGCGTCGGCGACGCGGCTGCGGTCGAAGGTGAGCTTGACGGTAAGGGCCGCGCCCGGAATCACGGCCAGCGTCAGCGGGTAGTTGGTGTGTTCGCTGAAGCGCGGGGTTTCAAAGCCCAGGCCGGCCGCTTCGTCGCGCAGCATTGCGTCGGCGGGGTAGTTCTCGAAGACCAGCAGGGTGTCGAACAACTGGGCGTTGTCGCGGCCGGCCCAGCGCTGGACGTCCACCAGCCGGTTGTGGGCGTAGTCCTGCACCCGGGCTTGATTGGCCTGCATCTGGGCCAGCAGCGCGCGCGCGCTGGCGGCCGGGTTCAGCCGCACCCGCAAGGGCAGGGTGTTGATGAACAGCCCTATCATCTCGTCTATGCCGGGCAGATCGCCGTTGCGGCCGGACAAGGCGCTGCCGAACACGATGTCCTCGCCGTGGCCGCTGCGCGCCAGCGTCAGCGCCCAGGCGGCCTGGAACAGGGTGTTTAGCGTGCTGGCGCAGGCTTGCATCGCGGCGGCGGCGCGCGCGCTCCATTCCGGCGACAGCCGCAGCTCGCGCTCGACAAACTCCGCGCCGCCGCCGGCGGAGCCGGCCAGCAGAGTGGGTTGTTCCAGTCCGGAAAAATAGCGGCGCCAGAAGCGCTCGTCCGAGCGGGCGCGGCGGCCGGCGCGGTCCAGCCAGCCTATATAGGCGGAGAACGGCCGCGCCGGCGGCAGGGCCGGGGTTTCGCCATGGCTGAGCGCGCGGTACAGCGTCAACAGCTCGCGGAAGAACAGCGGCAGCGACCAGCCGTCCAGCAGCAGGTGGTGGTAGCTCCAGATCCAGCGCCAGCGCCGCTCGCCCAGGCGGATCAGCGCCAGCCGCATCAGCGGCGCGGCGTCCAGCGCGAACGGCCGCGCGGCGTCGGCGGCCAGGTAGTCGGCCAGCGCGGCTTCGGGGTCGGCCAGGCCGGACCAGTCCAGCCGGCTGATAGGCAGCGGCGCCGCGCGCATCGCCGCCTGCAGCGGCTGGGCCAGGCCCCGCCAGTGGAAGCTGGAGCGCAGCAGCGGATGGCGCGCCAGCATCGCGCGCCAGGCCTCGGCGAAGGCGTCCGGGTCCAGCGCGCCGTCGACCACGCTGCTGAGCTGCTCCAGGTAGGCGCCGTCGGCGGCGTCGGCCACGCTGTGGAACAGCATGCCCTGTTGCAGCGGCGACAGCGGATAGAGGTCGTCGAAGGGGCCGACGCGGCGCGCCAGCTCGTCGACGGCGGCCTGCTCCAGCCGCGCCAGCGGGTAGTCGGCGGCCAGCAGCGGCGCGGCTTCGATCTCGTCCAGCGCCAGCGCCAGTTCGCGGGCGAAGGCGTCGGCCCAGCCGGCGACGCTGGCCGCTTCGAACTGACCGCCGGCGTAGCGCCAGTCCACGCGCAGCCTGCCGTCCAGCACCACCAGCACCAGATCCAGCGCGAAGGGGCGCAAGTTGGCGGCGGCGCGCTCGTCGGCGATCAGTTCCGGCCGCAGTTGAAAGCGCTCGTTGTCCAGCGCGCGCGGCGCGCCCAGGTAGTTGAAGCTGATTTCCGGCAGGCCGGCCGCGTCCAGCTGCCGGCGCGCGTCCCGGTCCGGTCCCAGCCAGCGCGCCTGGCCGTATTCCGGCGCGATGGGGGTCAGCCGCGACAATGGCGCGGCGATGGCGGCCAACAGCTCGGCCGCGCCGGCGGAGGCGGCGTCGCCGGCCACGCTCAGCGGATACAGCGCGGTGAACCAGCCCACGGTGCGCGACAGGTCCAGGCCGGACTCGGCGTCGCGGCCATGGTGTTCCATCGTCACCGCTAAGCGCGGCGCGTCGAGCCGGGGCGCCAGCGCGCGCCACAGCGCCAACAGCAGCAGCGCGCCGACGCGCTGGCCGGCGGCGCGGGCGCCGGCGCGCAGCAGGCGGCCGGTCAGGGCTGTGTCCAGTTCGCGGCTGAGCAGCCGCGAGCCGGCCTCGGTATTGGCCGCCGGCGTCGCCGCGTCGCGTCGCAGCGTCGGGAAGCCGGCCGCTGCCTGGCTGAGCCAGGGCGTCGGGTCCGCTTCGGCGGCGTCGGCTCTTTGCCGTTCCGCCCAGCGGCGCCAGTTGGCCGGCACGGCGGCGAGCCGCGGCGTTTCGCCGCGCGCCAGCGCGTCCAGCGCCTGGCCCAGATCGTCCAGCAGAATGCTCCAGGACACTGCGTCCACCGCCAGATGGTGGACGATCAGGACCAGCAGCGGCGCTTGCCGGCCGCGGCGGAGCAGCAGCGCGCGCGCCAGCGGGCCGGCGCTTGGGTCCAGCTCGCGCTGGGCCTGCTCTATTGCCGCACGCGCCGCCTCGTCGCTCTCGTCCGCCAGTTCCTGTTCGCGGCAGGGCCAGCCGCCGGTTTCGTCGGCCAGTGCCGGGTCCGGCGCGAAGCGCAGGCGGAAGGCGTCGTGGCGCGCGGCCACGGCGTCGAGCGCGGCTTGCAGCCGGGCCGGGTCCACGGGGTGGTTCAGTTGCAGCGCCAGCGCCTGGTTCCAGTGCCGCGGCTCGGCCAGGTCCAGGCCGGCGAACCAGCGCTGGATCGGCGTCGCCGGCAGCGGGCCGGCGGCGGAAGCCTCCTCCTCGGCCGCCGCCGTGTTCAGAATAGCGGCCAGCTGGCGGATGCTGGGTTCCAGCAGCAGCTGGCGCGGGCTCAGCGCCAGACCTTGCGCGCGGGCGCGGGCGACCACTTGCAGCGAGAGGATGGAATCGCCGCCCAGGGCGAAGAAATTGTCGTCGATGCCGGGAGCGGGCACGGCCAGGACCTCGGCCCAGATTCGGGCCAGT
>NZ_JAFHKL010000018.1 GCF_016937655.1 Chromobacterium alkanivorans
TGACCAGGTGATGGTGATGAATAAGGGCGAGGTGGTGGAGCAGGCGGACGCGGACCAGATCTACCGCGAGCCGCGGCAGAGCTATACCCGCAAGCTGTTGGAGTCCATCCCGCAGGGCTGGGTGGGGATGGCGCCGGCCTAAATCCGCGTTTGCCTCAGCTAAAAACCGCCGGTTTCCCGGCGGTTTTTTATTGCCCGGCCAGCGCGCGGAAACCGTAATGCAGCAGCGCGTAAGCGCCGAACAAACCGCAGGCCAGCGCGCCGTAAGCCAGCGCGGAGCGGCCGGCGTGGCTCAAGTCCGTACTGCTGGGCAGGCAGCCGTCCCAGCACTGCGCCGCCAGAAAACCCAGGCCGGCCGCCGCCGGGCTCAGCCACGGCCAGCGCGCCGCCAGCGCCAGCAAGCCCCAGCCCAGCGGCAGCAACAGCAAGGGCGCGATGCCGATGGGCAGCGCGTTCCACCACGTCAGCCGGCTGAAGCCCACCTGGCCCAGCGTCAGCTGCCGGCCGTTGCGGCTGGGCCACACGCTGAAGCGGCTGGGCCGCGCCCGCAGCAGCAAGCCCACCAGAAAATGACAGAGTTCGTGCAACACCGTGCCCGGCAGCGACAGCGCCACATAGGGCCAGAACCACGCGCGGCGGCGCAACTGGCGGCTCAGCAACAGGAATAGCGCCGGCCACAGCAGCACGGCGGGAGAGGCGGCGAACGGCGCGTACAGCGGTTCTAGGGCGGACATGTGGAGAAGAGGGCGGGCGAAAACCCGGATTGTGGCATGAGGGCGCGGCCGGACCAAGCCGGACGCGCCCTCAAGTTTGAGAGGCTGGGTTTTAGAAGGCGTTCAAGGTTTGAGCCTTCTTATTTTTAATCGGCGCGGAAGCGGTTGATCGCCGCATCCAGCCCATGCGCCAGGCCGGACAACTGCTGCGCCATCGCGGAGGACTCCTCCACCGACAAGCCGTTTTCCGTGCCCATATTGGCGATGCGCTCCACGTTCTTGGCGGCGTCGTTGCTGGCCGTGCTCTGCTCGCGCATCGCCTCGGCGATCTCGCTGGTTTTCTCCAGCAGGCGGGTGGACAGCACCCGGATCTGCGCCAGCCGCTCGGACAGCGTGCCGCTCAGCGCCACGCCGGCCTCCACCCGCTCGGTGGCTTCGCGCATGCTGGCCACCGCCGTGGTGGTGTCGCCTTGCACCGCCTTGATCTTCTCGGAGATTTCGCCGGTGGCCTGCGCGGTGCGCTCCGCCAGCTTGCGCACCTCATCCGCCACCACCGCGAAGCCGCGGCCGGTTTCGCCGGCGCGCGCCGCCTCGATGGCCGCGTTCAAGGCCAGCAGATTGGTCTGCTCGGCGATGTCGTGGATCACGTCCACGATATTGCCGATCTCATCGGAACGCTGGTTCAGGCCAATGATGATGGTTTCGGAGCGGCTGATCACGCTGGCGATCTCGGACATCTGCTGCGCGGCCTGGCCGGCCACCTCGCTGCCGCTGACCGCCTCGTTCATGCTGCTCTTGGCCTCGCCGGCCATTTCCACCGCGTGCTCGGCCACCAGGTTGATGCTCACCGTCATCTCCTCCACCGCGGCGGCGGTGGACGAAGACGCGTCGGTTTGCACCTGGGACGCCTCGGCAATGCGCTGGGACACGCCGGACAGCGCGTGGGCGGTGTCGTTCACCTGCTTGGCGTCCTCGCGGGTCTGTTGCAGGAAGGCGCGCAGATTGCCCAGCAGCTGCGCCAGCGCGCGGCCGGTTTCGCTGACCTCGTCGCGGCCGGTCTGATCCACCGTCACCGTTAGGTCGTTTTTCTCCGCCGCATGGCGCATGGTCTGCTGCATGGCCTGCAAGGGGCGGGTGATGGAGCGGACGATGGCGAAAGCCAGGGCTACGCCTAGCACCAGGGCCAGGCCCAGGATGGTCAGCATCATGTTGCGGGTGTTCTTCATGCTGACCGCCAGCGCGTCCTCGGCGGCCTGCGCGGACTCGTCGGCCAGCTTGCTCAGGCTGTTGAGCGCGTCGCGCGCCTCGTACAGCTTGGGCTTGAACGGCGCGATGCCGGCGTCGCCGACATTGGCCCGGCTGATTTCGCCGCTGGCGATCTTCTGATACAGACCGTTCATGCCCTGCTCGTAGCCGGAGAGGCCGGTCAGCATGCTGTCGAAGGTTCTCTGGTGATCCGCCGCCATGGCCATGGACTTGGCGGCGCCGGCCTGGTTCTTGAACTCGGCGATGTGCTTGTCCAGCAACTGCTTGTTGGTCTGGATGCTCTGGTCCGAATTGTCCGGGTTGCCGATGCTGATGAAGATGTTCTTCTCATCCTGGCGGATGTGCAGCATGCTGCTCTGCATGGCGTTCATCTGGTAGCGGAACGCGATTTTCTGGTCAAACAGCGAGGTCAGCTCGCCATCCATCTGGTTCAAGGACCACCAGCCGGAACCGCCCACCAAAGCCACGGCAAACAGCAAGCTGCCCGCCAGCGCGGCGATGCGCTGGCCAATCGTGAATTGACTTAACATAATGCCCCCCATTGGTGCTGATATTCATCTTTTTTCATAGCAAACGCATATGAATTGGCGATTGCATCAATGTGTGAAGACGCAGCGCTTCGTGCTGGCATGGACTCCAGCTTGGCCGGGACTCTGGAACATCAGGAATGGGCCCACAGGCCGGAACGACGGAGTGTTTCAATGCCAGCGCCTCTCCTCGTGACGAAGGGGAAGCGGAGCGACTTCATTGAATAGGCGCAATCATAATTCACGCCGTACCGATAGTCCTAATGGTTATTTTTGCATCGCAAAACGGGAACATAGGGTGTATGCCGGGTCAAGCCGGGCAAGGCGGGGGACAAAGGCCGGGCATGGGGTCGATATGAGGTTTTTTCATGTCCACGGCAATGTAAAAGGCATAAAATCCGCATTGCCGTTTTCAAACGTCAAAAATCAGGCCGGCGCAATCAAAGCATCCGGTTTGCATGCGCTGTTGCATTTAGAGCAAGGCTTGGGCGCCGCCGGGCAAGCCACGCCCTTGTTTTGTTTGAGCAAAATGCCGATAATTAACGGGCAAATTGCCAAATACAAGGAGGGACCATGAAAGCGCTGCAAGTATTCGTGCCGGAGACGCCGGTCCCGCCCATGGTGGAACACAGCCTGTTGCAGGAACTGAGCGTGTTGGTGGGGCAGGAAATGCTCAACGATTTCGACGTGGCCAAAGTGGTGGAACTGGGCGTGGACACCGGCATGCTGGAGCGCCTGGTGGACGCCGGCCTCAGCCGCGGCGAACTGGAGTTCGTCATCCCGCCGCGCACCCTGTCCCATCGCATCAAGAAGGGCCAGACGCTGAACACCGAGGAATCCGAACGCGGCGTGCGCGTGGCCAAGCTGCTGCTGCTGGCGGAAGAGCTGTTCGGCGACAAGGACGCCGCCGCCCAATGGCTGCGCAAGCCGCTGCATCGCTTTGAGGGCAAATCGCCGCTGGACATGGCCCATACCGAACCCGGCGCGCGGCTGGTGGAGCAACTGATCGCCCAGGCCAACGAAGGCTACGCCGCGTGATCGTCTGGCGCATCAGCCGCTACGCAGACCTCAACGGCCTGGGCGGGCTGCGCTGGCCCGGCCGCTGGCACCCCGCCGGCCAGCCCATCGTCTATCTGGCGGACCACCCGGCCAGCGCCATGCTGGAAGCGCTGGTGCATCTGGAAGTGTCCATCCTCCCGGCCACCTTCACCTTGCTGCAAGTGGAGCTGCCGGACCGCCTGGTGCAGACGCTGGACCAGGCCAGCCTGCCGGAGGACTGGACGCTGCAACCCGCGCTCACCCAGAGCCTGGGCCATCACTGGCTGCAACGCCAGGCCTCCGCCGCGTTGCAAGTGCCCAGCGCAGTGGCCCCCAACGCCCACAACTACCTGCTCAACCCCCTCCATCCCGACGCCGGCGCCTGCCGCATACTCAGCGTGCGGGACGTGCCTTGGGATGTGCGCCTGAGGTCTTGATTAAGCCCCAGGGCAGCTTCCCCGCGTGCGCATTCCACATGCTCATCGGTTCTCGCCTTGTCTGGCGCTGGCTCGCGAGACCTTAAACTTGTTCATGGAAACAATCGTAAACAAACTCTTGGCCTAAACCCGCCATGCCACGCTTTTGCGCGCAGAGTATGGCGAGTAGAGTCTGAGCAAATTAGCCAAGGGTTCATGCAAACCCAGGCCGTCGGGGCAATTCAATCCACTTATCAAGATGCGAGGAATGCGATGACAGACTGGGTCAAATGGGCCGGCAAGACAGCCGCGGCGGCATTGCTGCTTAGCACCGCCACGGCGGCATGGGCGGACGCCGTCCGCAAGGACATTCTCCCCGCGGACACCGATGGCCGGATTGTGGCGAACAGCGGGCCGCACATCGTTTTTTCAACGGAGAGGGGCGGGCGGGCGCCGTTGCTGGTTTTCCTGCCCGGAACCGGCGGCGAAACCACGCGCACCGTGGTGGGAGAACAGGCCCTTATCGACACCGCGCTGGCCCAGGGCTACCGCTTCATTATCCTGTCCTACATCGACACGCCGGCGGTTTCTCAAGTCTGCACCCGGCCGGTGCTGGCGACCAACCCAGACTGCGCGGAGCAACTGCGCCAGAAGCGCGCCTTTGGCGAAAACACCACCGCGCTGATTCAGGACAAACCCAAAGACGCCATTGTCCATAGACTGGCCGCTCTGCTGCGCTACCTGGCCAAGACCGATCCCCAAGGCCGTTGGGAACAGTATCTGGACAAGCAAGCGATAGACTGGAGCAAGATCGTGCTGTCCGGGCAATCCCAAGGCGGCGGCATGGCCGCCTACATCGCCAAGCGCGTGGCGGTCCGGGGCGTGATCGACTTTTCCGGCGGCTGGGACATGCGCGCCAACAACCGCATCGCCTCCTGGTACTCCTCCCCCGGCGCAACGCCGCCGGACAGATTGTTCGGCACCTATCACGTGCAGGAAAACTTCGCCTCGGCCATCCGCCTCTCCTACAACGCCATGCGCATCCCGGCGGACCACCAGTTCGCGCTGAACAAGCCGATACGCCGCCCCAATGCCGACAACCCCGGACATGGCGAAGGCGCCAGCAATCCGGTGTACCGGGAGCTGTGGCAGGAGATGTTGGAGCAGCTTAAGCGGGGAGAGTGAGGGGCTGTTATGGGAGGGCGGGGCGAGGCTGTGGTGGTAACGCCCAGCCTTGTGCCAATGCTTATGGCTACATGTTCGCTTCTAGAATCCAGACAGAGGAGTCAATTGAATTAGTGCCTGCCTTTGCTTGTTGCCGGCATGATAATTTGTTCTGTTTCGCTATTGTGGATGCTTGTCGCTAGGTGGGCTGAAGTTTTTTTGAGGGGGGGATTAAGCCTAGTAGTTGTTGCTCAGAGTCTCGAAATCGGCCATTGTTGACATCCGCATGCATGATACAAGGTGGCTGTTTTCGCATAGGAAACAGCCACAAAAGAATCTAGTAAACGAAGGGTGATGCACTTTCTTACTGATCTACATCATCGAAGACGCTACGCCCTGTTGTGCTATCCACCTCAATAGCCTCCTCCGTATCTAGCTTTTCATATTCGGCATCTTCTATCTCATTTCCAAGTTCTCGAACCAGTTCTTTTATTAAGTTGCGAAGGGAAGTAGCCTTTTTCTGGCTATCCTCATCGAATCTTTCATTCATCTCAATGAAAGCAAGTGTTCCATCTACTTCTGAAAATAATTCTTCAGGATCACTCTCTCTATCCCAGTCGTCCTTCAGTTCTTCGAGAATAAAATCGCTATTCTCCAAAATAGACTGCGAAATATTGTCGATTGTAGTAGTTTCCTCTTCGGTGGTAAGTAGCCCGCCAACGCCAAAATTCATAGCAAATCGGCATGAATACTCTCGCTCTGAAATTTTGATAATTTTATTGACTGCCACTTGCCGGATTTCATTCGAGAGCAGGCCGGCTTGACCTAATCTTGACAAGATTATCATTCCAGCATTATGGGGGGTGATGCGCCATGCCGATTGTGGGATGCATGAGGAAATGTCCTTCCCAGAGAAATACTCTGCAATAAGGTCTGGAGGGCAGCGCGTGGCCAGAAAAGCTTTTATTGGATCAGACCAAGGAGTCCAAGGAGGATTATATTCATTTAATTTTTTTATGATTACATCATACCGATCTGGAGGAACTATAATCTTGGAGCCTTGAATGGATGCTGTGCCGCAGCTTACTTCTAAAAGCATTTGCTCAGTACTTACTCCAGCAAGATAAACATCAATCAATTCAGGATTACTACCCACTAATGTTGCGTATGCATCGCGAATGGTTGGATGTCGGAATGTCCAATACTCAAAAGAGCCATCCCGAATCTTTTTTAGTAGCGAGTCATCCAAGCTGATTAGTGCCGCTTTTACCTCACCCAAAGTTACACCCATTAGATCGAGTGTGCCAGTTACCTTATGGTCAGCGCTTACGGGGATCGGCAGCCTTCCACCTGCAATGAATACAAGACCAATCGCAGCTTTCTCGGCTGCAGCCAGGCTGCTTACGACATCAAAAAGTACCTTTACAGGCTTTTCAAAAAAATCCAGAACCCCCTCTCTTGTGGGGCTCAACTGTCCAGTGAATTTTGGATTTCCAAATCTACGAGCGATCTCTGGCAGAAATTTTCGAGTTTTCGCAGCATCCTCAAGGAAGGCTTTTACATCGGTCTTAAATTGAAAAGGTTGAGAACCAGCCTTTAAGTGACCGTACAGGATCATCTGTCGCTCGACATCAGTAAGCTTTTCGACTTGAATAACAACACGACTATCGTCAAATAATTCAAATGCGCTTATTTTGAGATCCCGCTTCGCGGCTGTAAAAATATAATCCCTTGAGGTGAAAACAACACGAGCCCCTGATTTAATCGCGGCTTTTAGTTTCGGTAAAAGTTGGTTCCACTCGCTGGAGCGATTGGCATCGTATTGAGTGGTACCAAAAGCATCATCTACCCACAGAAACTGCCCAGGATCATCTGGATTCCATAGTTTGGAAAAATCTGCTGGGCTACTAATCATCAGGGTTTGAAGCTTCCATTCATCTGCCGCAGATAAAGCCATTAGATTGGCAATCATTGTTTTTCCGCTAGCCGGCTCTCCCAAAAGTAGAACGAAACCATGCTCCCGGAGTGCATGAGCACATTGACGATAAGCTCCAGTTGGAACAAAACATCCCAGATCTGGTGCAATTGAGTCTAGAACCTCCCGTGCTTGCCGATAGGCTTGATGTGTAACGATCTGGGTCAAATCTCCTAGCCCATAGATTCGTGGTACCAAACGTCGAAGTTTCGGGTTCTCCGCAATCGTTCTCCCTATCCACTCATTGCCAAAAATAAGAGCAGTCTTTGCTCCTGAGGCGATGATTCGTTTTTCTGCTTCCTCAGTAACACCTGCCGGCAGTGTATGGTTTGTCAATAGAAAATAATTGTCGCAAAGACCTGCAGAAGAAAGTCGTTTAACTTTATCGAGTTCATCATTAACGATAGAGATCGGCAAGTTATTGGATGGCTTACTGGTATGCTTGCATTGAATGCAAAAACTTCCCAAGAAAGCTTGAGATTTATCCTTTTGTGTCCACGAACCACAAAATGCTGCATCACGACCACCGTCTGCACCCTCAGCAAAAACCTGCAATGTCTGTCCGAGGATATCTCGAAAAATACAACCAACAAGGTCCTCAAAGGCCTTCCAACCTAGCAGATGTAAATCAAATGAAGTTGACATAAAAATTTGACGTTTCCTGAGTATATTAAACAGAATGCTAGATAATAAGCTTACGGAATCTCAACCATCTTGATGCGAGGAAAGCTGGCGTTCAATAAGCAAGGAGCGCGTTGTGCTCCATTTCAAATGGCTCTGAATAAAACTACTCCTGCATGATGGACAAGCATAGGTTACTGGATCATGTCTCGAATTTTGGTCATCCATCCAAGAACCTCACCTTGAGGGTCTCGCTCATGAATCCTTGCCGCAGTCATCAGTGGGAACGCTCGTTCAGCGAGGCGGAGCTTTGCCTTCGTATCGCCCATCACCGCGTCGAATCCCTGGAGCTCAGAATAAGCTTCCGAAAATCGTTTTGGCGTCGCCTTTCTATCTACTGGATGATCAGTCACCTCGACTTTAACATTGAAGGCTTCGAAGATAGCGTCCGAATGAAGATAGCTTTCAATTTCGTGCTTTTCTGTTTGTACGGCCCAAGAACCATCCTGCCTCGCATTCACCCTAGCAGCGGCTTCGGCGTAACTCGCAACATCACGGTCGTAGATATGAAACTCTTTTTTGTTTAGAGCTCGCAAGTAGTATTCATCAACCCAATGTTTCAAGGTTCCACCACCCAGCACAACGAACGCGATTCGCCCATCGTTATCTAGGTTTGGCAGTGAACTGTCTTCGGCGTGCAGCGCCTTGCTGAGGGCCTTTAACGCGGATACGTCAGTGGGACCTTCTACACATAGCAGTACCTTGACGCGGCTATCCGGTGTCACCCCAAGAGCTTCTGCAACAACACCGAAAACGTCTGCACCAGCCTGAATAACAGGCTTGTCTGTCTTGCTATCCCGGAAGATATAGCGAATGCTGTCATTTGGAAGATCCGCGGCAAACCCTGGACTGTGGGTCGTAAGGATGACCTGACATCCTGCTTCCAAGGAGAGATACTTGAACGACTCGATCAATATCCGCTGGTTGTTGGGATGCTGGGCAGTTTCCGGCTCTTCGATTGCGTAGATGATGCTGCGACGGTTGCTAATGCGTAGACGGCGTTCGGCCTCGGCCTTGAAAAAACTAACGAGAACAAGCCTTCGAACGCCGCTGCCACGTTTGTTCAGCGGAATGCCGGAATCAGTGTTAAGTCCGACGGAGAACAACCCCTGCCATTTGGCAGTTGTTGGGGGGGTGAATTCTGGACTCAATTCGCTGGCTAACCCAGGATCTATTGTTTTCAATGCTTCGTGGGTATTTTTAGCGATTTCCTCAGCTTTCTCTTGGACACGTTGCTGAATCTTAGCAATATCTGCCTGAACCTCGGCCAATGCAGCAGCAACAGCCGCTTTCATCGGGCTTTGCACTTCGTCATCGGAATCTTTGCTGCTTCTGTCGCTTTGAAAGAGAGCGAATATTGGAAGGTAACTCTCGATCTGGTCCCAGAGTCTCTTCGCATCTTCTTTGGCCTTACTAACAGGGATTGCCGTTTCCATGAGCTTTAAATCGCCTCCCGCGGCCCAGATCGCCTTACGCATTCCGGGATTGCCCTTTAGCGGCACATTCAGCTTCAACTCTTTGACTTTTGTCTGTAGGTCTTTTTCTTTGAGCTCGAGAAGATTTTGAAAACCGGGTGCAGAAGGGTGATTGGCAATCACGAATATTTCAAGCGATGGCTTCTTGTTGCCACAGTTATAAACCTTTTGAAGCTTCAAAGTTCCCATGTCCGTTAACAGGAATTCCTCTGCAAGGGATGTTTCAGCACCAGCATCGAGGATTAGCGAATCGGGAAAATCAGTAAACTCACAGGTGATTTCGACTGTTTCGATTCCGCTGCGTACATTCGCATCGCTTTGTTCAATTGAGACAACATCATTATTGAAAAAGATCTCCAAGGCCTCCAGAACCGATGACTTACCAATGTCGTTCCGGCCAACAAAGGTAGTGAGATCAGCAAAGTCAACATTGATTTCGCTCTCATAGCAGCGGAAGTTTTTCAGCGTAACAGCCTTTAAGCGCATTGGTCTCTCCCTTAGGCTCCGTGGATTACTGTTCGTTCTAGATGGCTATCATCGTACTATGCATGCCAATAAGATAATATTCCATTCGAATAAACACAAGCCAATTGATTCCACGAAGTAGTCCCTGGAAGATTAGTAGATCAACATTCGGAAGCTGACAGCTCAATCAGCTGGGGAAAACGTCCGCTTTGGCCGACAAGCCACCCCCCACCCCATAACACCAAACCCCCGGCTCTCGCCGGGGGGCTCCCTTTACTTACTCTTCTTCAACACCCGTCGCTCCAGCAAGGAGCGCTCCACCTGCGCCTCCATCATCTGGTGTTGATGGTCGGTGTAGGCGTAGACATTCATCCGTCGCGCGCTGAGCGAGATCAGCAGCTCCAGATGGTTGAAGAAGCCCAGCCAGTAGCCGCGCTGCTCGGTAAGGCTGAAGTCGATGTCGCGAGCGATGCGGCTGATCAGGCCCTGGCCCACGTAGGTGGGGTTGTCCTTGAACCATTGCAGCAGGTGGGCGGCGCATTCCCGGCCGTAGGCGTGGGCTTCGGCGGGGGTGGGCGGTGCCGGCGGCATTTGCCAGTAGTGCGGGTAGGTGCGTCCGGGTAGGCGGCTGACGAAGGGGAGCAGGATTTCCTGGGTTTCGAGGCCAGGGGTGCGGTAGCGCCGTCGGCGCGGGAAGGGGGATTGCGGCATGTCGTTACTCCTGCGATGAAACAAGATTAACAAGCTGCCTATCCGAGAGAGGATTTGGCAGGCGCGTGATGGGATTGGCATTACCGAGCCTGACGAACCCCGGCGAGCGCATAGCACTCTCCCTCCAAGCGCCTGCCGTTAAAGCATGGCAAAGCGCAAGCATGCGCGTTGATGCGCATGCCTGGGTCATCAGGCGTTTCGAGATGCCAATCTCGGTGCCGTGTTTTGCGGCACGCGGGGATTGTTGCCGACTATGCGGGCAGGGTCAAGGCGCGGTGGTTGTGCTTCAGCCGGCATGTGGAGCGGAACACGCCGGCTGGGGTTGCCAGCTATGGCGGACTAGAATCGATCGTTCTATTTCAGACGGAGCGTGAAAATGATTGTCAGAACATGGCATGGCTGTGTACCGCGGTGGCATGAGGCGGGGTTTGCCGCGCATTTGGAGCAAACCGGCATCCAGCACTCCAGAAGCATCAAGGGCAATTTAGGCGCGTTTGTCCGTCAGGAAGTGCAGGGGGAGTGGATGCATTTCTTTTTGGCCACTTATTGGGAGGACCTGGAGGCGGTCAAGGCGTTTGCCGGCGACAACTACCATATCGCCGTCATTTATCCGGATGATGAGCAGTTTGGCCTGTTGTCCGATCCTTATGTGTTTCAGCATGAGGTCAGCGAGATCACTCCGCTGTAACAGCCCGTTTGTGGCGGCTTTAGCCCTGTGCCGGCGTCGAGGCGGCCAAGTGGGACAGGGCCAAGCCCGCTCTGGTTTTAATCGCTATCGGCCTGCTGATCAGGGCCTGGCTGCGGTTGCGGCGTACTCGCAGATTCAGCCTGCCGGCGATCAACTGCCTCCGCCTCGTCCTGAAGCGGCGGCGCTTCCTGCTTCTCTCTTTTGAACATCTCGGGCGGGGTTGGCATTCGCATCAGTTGTTGCTGCATGCGAAAACTATCCGTCATGGCCTTGTTGATTTGGGTAAACGCCGGGTGGGAGGGTGAGAGTGAATCTGCGCTGACGGCCGCACTGTAAAGCGTTAGCGGCAGCAGAAGGGCGTGGATACGCATCTTGTTCCTGACAAAGTCTCTGGCCACGGGGCGTGGCGGTTTGCGGTATGGCTTGGCTGGCGTGCTTCCGTTGAGAGGAGGCGCGTGGCTGGGAAGATAGGCGAACGGCAGCGAACGCCTAAAAGATAGGGAATTCTATCTAACCATGCCCAAAGGTCAAGCCCAAGGACCATTCCCGCCTGGCGCGACGCGTGGGGCCGCCGCGCCGCTGTTGGTTTAGAGCCTGTTTACGATCTCGCGAGCTAGAGCGAGACAAGGCGAAAACGGCTGAGAAAGCGGAGTGTACAAATGGTACATGAGCATTTCGAAGGTGTTTTCAACGCCGTATCGCCGCAGCGCAGCAGATCGTAAACAGACTCTTAGGACGGCGCGTGGATCAAGTCGCGGATACCGGCTTCCACCGCTTCCGGGTAGTCGAAGCCGGCGCGGGCGGCCACTTCGCGCGCCGCTTGGCTGTATAGCCGCAGGGTGGCGTGGAAGGCGCGTTCGGTGTCGGCGGCGTCGAAGCGGCCAAACACCTGTTGCAGCGCCTGCCAGTGTTCCGGCTCGGCCCAGTGTTGCAGCCGGGCGCCGATATGCCAGCAGTCCGCCGCCGCGCCGGGGCGGCTGCGGGCGTGCCATTCCAGCATTTCCAGCAGCAGTTCCTTCATGGTCCAGTCGCGGTGTTTGACGACAAACAGCTCGCCGCGCGCAAGGTATTTGGGGATGTGAAAGGCCTCGAACCAGAATTCCTCCACTCTCTCGCGAAATACTTCCGCCGTGGGCTGCGCCGGCGCGGCGGGGCGGCCTTGCGGCGCGGGCAGGTCTTGGGTCACGCCGGTTTTGTCCAGCAGCACGCGGTAGCCGCGTTGGTACAGCGGGTCCAGCCCATGCTCGCGCATGGCTTGCAGCCGGGCGGGGCCGGCCAGGGTGAAGTCGATTTTGACGCCGTCGGCGTAGATGGCCAGGCGGGTGGGCCAGGCCTGGCCTTCGCCCAGGCGCAGCACGGTGAGCAGGGGGCCGATGTCGCGCAGCCAGCCGTCGTTGTCGGCCAGCGTTGTTGGGGCCGGTCCGATGATTTCCAGGTCCAGGTCCGAATGAATGTCGGCGCTGCCGTCGTCGCGGGCAAAGGAGCCGGTGAGGATCAGCGCGTCCACGTCAGTACGGCTTTGCGCCCAGGCAATGGCGGCGTTCAGGCGCTGGGCCTGAGGTGTGTTGGATTTGAGTGTCATGCAGTGCTTGCTGATAGCGAGGGGCTGGTGAATAGGCTGGCCGGTGGCGAGGAAGTTTCCCTGGATGAAAAAGACTGCCCGCCAGGCGGGCAGTCCGGAGCGCCGGGATGGGCGGGTTTAGCGGGACGCTGCCGTTACTGGCCGAAGCTGAGGGCCGGAGGCGGGGCGTGGACGCTTGGGCGGCGGCCCTTGCACCGCCTCGTAGCGGTCGAACATGGTTTCCAGCAGGCCTTCGCCGCCGGTCAACGGCGGCAGCAGTCCTTGCAATTGCTGCAGCTTTGCGGCGCGGATGCAGCCGGTCAGCAGGTAGCCGCCGGCCTGCTGTTGCGGTGGTTCCGGCTGCGCTTGCAGCGAGGCCAACGCGGACAGTATTGCGCTGAGCGCGTCGGCCGGCACCTCCAGCCGGAAGCGCTGGATGGGCTCGCACACATGGCTGCCGGCCAGGCGTAGCGCCTCCGCGAGCACCAGCGGCGCCAGGCCGCGGTGCTCCGCCGCGGTGGTCAGCGGCCCCCAGTGCCGGCGGCGGATGGAGTGGGTCATGGTGACGCGGCAATCCGTGACTTCCCAGCCGTACAGGCCGTTGCGCAAGGCGGCGCGCACTCCGTCTTCCACCGCTTTGAAGTAGGCGGGCGGCAGCATGCCTTCATGCATGGCCAGGCGGAATTCGACGCCGCTGCCGGCCGGCGCGGGTTCCAGGCGCAAACCGATGGTGGCGACGAAGGGGTTGGGCGCTTCCATCAGCGCGAAACCTACGCCGGACGGCCGCTCCACGCAGAGCGTGGTGGTCTCCCGGAATTCCGCCGCTATGCCGTAGTCGCTGGCCAGAGTTTCCTGAATCACCTCCTTTTGCACTTCGCCGTACAGCGACAGCGCCACTTCCTGGAGGCCGTCGTCCTGCCGCAGATTGATCAGCGGGTCTTGCTCCGCCAGCTGGCTCAGCGCGGCGTATAGCCGCCGCGCGTCCGCCGGATGGCGCGCGCTCACTCGGGTTTCCAGCGTGGGCGGGGAGAAGGCGCGCGCGGCACGCGGCCGCGCCGGGCCAAAGACGTCGCCGATGCGCGCGGCCTCCAGGCCGTGCAGCAGGGCGATCTGGCCGGCCTGGACGGACGCGGCGACGCGCGCTTCGCCGCGATCGAACACCTTGATGGCGGCGATCTTGTCCTGGCGGCCGCCCAGCGACAGCCGCTCGCGCAGCCGCAGGCTGCCGGTAAACAGCCGCGCATAGGCGATCTTTTCGCCGCCGCGCCCGCGTTCTATCTTGAACACCGCGCCGGACGGCGGTCCGTCTGCGTCGCCGGCGGCTGCCGGCAATAGTTCCGCGATGGCCGCCAGCAAGCCGGGCAAGCCGGCGCCGGTGGCCGCGGAGCCAAACAGCACCGGGTGCGCCTGGCCCCGCCGGGTTTGCCGCGCCAGCTCCGCGCGCAGCCGTTGGTAGGAGGGCGGCGCGCTTTGGCCCAGATAGGCGGCCAGGATGCGGTCGTTGTTTTCCGCCAGGGTTTCGGTCAGTCGGGCGCGAAAGGCGATGTGGTCCGCGTCATAGGCGTGGTAGCCGGCGCCAGGCGTGCCGATGTCCCGCGGTTCGCCTATGGCGATGGCGGATGGGCTGAGCTTGTGGGCGATTTGCCGCAGCAGGCTGTCGTGTTGCGCGCCCCGGCGGTCTATCTTGTTGACGAAAATCAGGCAGGGCAGCCCTTGGCGCTGGATGGCGCGCATCAGGATGCGGGTTTGCGCCTGTACGCCTTCCACGGCGGAGACGACGAGGATGATCCCGTCCAACACGTCCAGCACGCGATCCACTTCGGCGATGAAGTCGGGGTGGCCTGGGGTGTCGATCAGGTTGACGGACAGGTCTTCGATGGCGAAGGACGCCACGGAGGATTTGATGGTGATGCCGCGCTGGCGTTCTTGCGCGAGCGTGTCGGTATGGGTATTGCCCTGGTCTACGCTGCCGGCGGCCTGGATGGCTCCGGTGGTGTAGAGCAGTTGTTCGCTAAGGCTAGTTTTTCCAGCGTCGATGTGCGCGAGAATTCCCAAGTTTAGTGTACGCATTCAGCTCAATGCCTATGGAATGTCTGGTCATGAAGGGTTCCTTGTTGGTGAGCGGAGAGCGGTTACGCATGGGGTGTTCCTTTCAGTTACGGGGTAAAAAAGCTGATTTTATCTAGCGGGCGGCGCAGGGTAAAGCGCTACCGCGCGGCCCGGCTGGCGGTGCCTTTGCCGGGCGTTGTCCGCGTGTTCAGTGCAGATCGTGCCGATACATGAACACCGGCAGTCGCCATTCGCGCCAGATGGCGGCCAGGCGGATGGTGAGGCCGACGGCGAAGCTGGCCAGCACGTTGAGGTCATGCGGCACGCCCAGTTTGATCAGGCCCAGGTAGAGCAGGGCCACGGCGAAGGAGACGCTGGCGTACAGCTCCTGGCGGAACACCACCGGCACGCGGTTGCACAGCACGTCGCGCAGGATGCCGCCGGCGATGCCGGTGATCATGCCGGCCATCACCACCACCACCGGGTGGTAGTCCATGGACTGGGCCACGCCGCAGCCTATGATGGTGAAGGCGATCAGGCCCAGCGCGTCCAGCACCAGGAAGACGCGGCTGAGGCGTTTCATGTAGCGGGCCACGAACACGGCGGCCAGGCCGCCGGCGATGACGAGGCCGACGTATTCCGGGTGCTGGGTCCAGCCTATCGGGTAGCGGCCCAGCACGATGTCGCGCACGGTGCCGCCGCCCAGGGCGGTGAGGAAGGCGATGACTGTAACGCCGAAGATGTCCATATTGCGGCGGCCGGCCGCGAGCGCGCCGGTCATCGCTTCCGCGGTGATGGCGATCAGATAGATCAGGGTAAGCATGTAGTTGCAGTGGTCAAACAGGCTGGCGCCGAGATGAGCGGCGAAGCCGGGTGGGAAAATGGGTTGGCAATGGGCGGGCCATGCCAGGTGGCGCGCAGCCTGGGCGAGAGTTTCGAACATGGGTTTTCCTTGAGAGCTGGTGCACGATCTGCTGCGTTGCGTGAGACGTGACGCGGTGAGTACCGCTTCGAAATGCTCATGTACCATTTGTACATTCCGCTTTCTCAGCTGTTTTCGCCTTGTCTCGTCCTTGCTCGCGAGATCGTGAACACATTCTGAGCATGGCCGACGGACCGCGCATGGGCGCGACGCTGCCGGCATTGCCTCTCCCCTTGTCCTTTTACCTGAGAGTTAGATGACGGGCGCAGCCGGTGTGCGGGCCTTGCCGGATGTCACTTGCCCCTTCGGTGGGCGGCTAAGGGCCGGTCGCATAATCTGACGCGCTGTTGCTGAAGCGTAGCAGATGATGAACGAGCGCTTAGGGCCTCTCTCCAATCGGCTGGTATCCATGGGCTGCGGTACTGTTGCCTGAGCGATTATGGGAGTTTGCGTCTTCGGCGGGGGCGCATGCCCCTCTCTCCCGCAGCAGGCAAGGATATTAGCGTTTGCTGTATTGTTCAGTCAACGACTGTATACATGGGGCGAGGCAAAAATGTTGCAGTGCGATATCGACACAAAAACGCCCGGACGGCGGTTTGGCTGTCCGGGCGTTTTTGCGCTGCTTGATGCTTAGTTGCTAGGCGTTTTGGGCTTGGTCGCGCCGTTGCCGGCGGCGGGTTTGCCCGTGGCCGGGGTTTTGGCTGCGGGGGCCTTGGCCACGCTGGCTTTGGGTGCGGTCATTTTGGCGGTTTTGGCCGCCGCGGGCTTGCTTGGGGCCGCCTTGGCCGCAGCCGGTTTGCCGCTGGCCGGTTTGGCGGCCGGCGAGGGTTTGGCGGCGGCGCTGGGCTTGCCGGCGGTGGTCTTGGCCGGGGCTTTGGCGGCCGGTTTGCGCGGGGCCGCCGCTTTCTTGGCCGGCGCGCTGGCCTGGGCGGCGGGGACCGCGGCAGGAGCGGCCGCGGCTGTCGCTATTGCCGGCTCTGCGGGCGGCAGGATGGCCGGGGCCGCCGGTGCGCGGGTGTCCAGTTGCAGCGCGTGGGCCACTTGGTCCAGCCGCTGCTGCTGTTCCGGCGCGATATTGCCGCTCAGCGCCAGCAGTTCGTGCGCCAGCTGCCAGGCCTGGCGGCGGCGGTGTTCTTCCGGCAGCAGCTTGGGCAGGCCGGCCAGCGCGCGCGCCTCGTCCAGCCGCACCAGGAAGACCTGTTTGCGGGCGACTTCCTTCAGCTGCATCAGGGTC
This sequence comes from Chromobacterium alkanivorans, assembly GCF_016937655.1. Lineage (GTDB taxonomy): Bacteria > Pseudomonadota > Gammaproteobacteria > Burkholderiales > Chromobacteriaceae > Chromobacterium > Chromobacterium alkanivorans. The sequence continues at coordinate 16,886 of NZ_JAFHKL010000018.1, forward strand.
ATCGGATGTTCGTGGCGGATGTCGTGCATGATGCGGCGGATGGCGTTGAACGGGCGCTCGTCTATGATGCCGCGGCCAATCGCCACATAGGTGAGCAGACGCACGAAGCCGTCGGCCAGGGTGCCGCTTTCATAGGCGGGGTCCAGCACTTGGCGCTTGAGTTGCAGCCTTTCCTGCTTGTCCCAGCTGTCGCTGCGGGCGGCGCGCGCCTCGCGCGCGGGCTGGACGCCCACGACGGAGGCCAGCCACGGGGATTCGTAGACGGCCTTGAAGCAGTGTTCGGTGGCGGCGTCGCGCAGATCGCGGCAGCGGTCCAGGCTTTGGGCGATCCAGCCGGACCATTGTTCTTGCAGCTTCCACAGCGGGTTGTCCGCGCTCACCGGCTGGCGATGGGCGCGCACGTATTCGGCGGCGGGCTTGAGCCAGCTGAGCCAGGGGTTGAGCGGGGAGATCAGCGTGCGTTCCAGCCGCGCCGGGTTGAGCTGGCGTTGGCATTGGGCGCCGGCTTCGCTGCTGACGGCCTGCAGCGCCGGGGAGATGAAGCGGTTGTAGATGCCCTGGTTGATTTCGGAGACGCGGCGCACCACTTCGAAAGCGCGCTCGTCCGCGCGGCCGTCGTCCAGCGCCAGGATGTCGGCCACTTCGCGCGCTTCGAAACGGATGATGTAGCGGCCCTTGATGTATTCCTGTCCCGGGGTGCCAGGGGCCACGTCTTCGATGACGGCTTCGTACAGGCCGGGGGCCAGCACGTCGATCAGGTCCAGCGCGCTGGCGAATTCGCTGTGCTCGCGGTTGGCGATGCCGGCGGAAACGAAGATGCCGAGGTGGCCCACTTTATTGTGCAGGCAGTAGATGATGGTTTGTTCGTTGTCGCGGATGTCGTCCGCGTTGTCGTACAGGTCCGGTATCCAGTTCAGCGCCTGTTGCGGCGGGGTGATGTTGTCGCCCCAGGAGGCGAACACGATGATGGGGGAGCGGATGTTGCGCATGTCCACGCGGTGCTGGTCGCTGCTGACGATCTTGCCTTCCACCAGGTGGTTGCCGACGAACAGCTGCTGGGAGATCCATTCCATTTCCTGCTTGTTCAACAGGTAGTGACCGCCCCACCAGCGTTCGAAGCCCAGGAAGCGTTCGCGCTCGGTGTCCACCTTGGCGTACAGATTGTAGGGCTTCTTCCACAGGGTGTTGGCCGGGTCCAGCTTTTCAAAGTTGTTGACCAGGTGGGCGCCGTCGAACTTGCCGTGGCCCAGGTCGCCGGCCAGCGAGGCGGTCCAGGTGCCGCCCAGCATGCCGCCGGAGTAGCGCATCGGGTTTTTGCCGGTGACGCCGGCCCAGTAGGACAGCGGGGTGCCCGCCAGCAGGATGGGACCGAACAGTTCCGGCGCCACCGAGGCGATCATGGCTACGGCCCAGCCGCCCTGACAGTTGCCGATGACGAAGGGCTTGCCGTCGCTGTCCGGGTGCAGTTCGTTGACCTTGCTGAGGAAGACGTATTCGGCGCGGCTGACGCTTTCTATGGTCTGGCTGGGCACCGGCTGGGGGAAGAACATGATGAAGTAGCAGGGGTGGCCCTGTTGCAGCGCGATGCCGATCTCGCTGTCCATCTTGAAGCCGCCGATGCCGGGGCCGTGGCCGGCGCGCGGGTCTATTACCACGAAGGGGCGCAGTGCCGGATTGGTGGCCGGGCAGCCGGCCGGGGGCAGGATGGCGGCCAGCGCGTAGTTGGCCGGGTCCGGCAGGCTGCGGCCGTCCAGGATGATCTTGTAGTCGAACACCAATACCGGCGGTTTGCCGCTTTGCACGTGTTTCAGGTAGTCCGCGCCGCGGTCATGCAGCACGTCCCAGTAGAGGATGCTGCGCTCGCAGGCGTCGCGCCAGTAGTCGGCGACAGGGTTGGAGGAGAAAAGCTTGGACCAGACGGCTGTTTGCGACCACATACGGCACCTCATGGTTGGTATGACGGATAACTGTCTACTGTACCCTGCTTTTGTTGCATTGCAATAGACAAAGTTCCTGTCAGAGCCTGTTCACGTCCCCGCGAGCAAGAGCGAGATAAGGCGTTGCGGCTGAGAAAGCGCGATGTACCCGCGGTACATGAGCATTTCGAAGGGGCACCCACCGTATCACGCCTGACGACGCGCGGCGGATCGTGGACAGTCGCTTGGCCGCTCAAGTGTCAGCGTAATACCACAGTGCGCCGCTCGGTGATGAAGACGCGCCGCTCCAGATGGCAGCGCACCGCGCGCGCCAGCGCCTGGCATTCCATGTCCCGGCCGGCGGCTTGCAATTGCTCCGGGCTGTAGGCGTGGTCCACCCGTTCCACCACTTGTTCGATGATCGGGCCTTCGTCCAGATCGTCGGTGATGTAGTGGGCGGTGGCGCCTATCAGCTTGACGCCGCGCTCGTGCGCCTGCTGATACGGCCGCGCGCCCTTGAAGCCGGGCAGGAAGGAGTGGTGGATGTTGATGGCGCGGCCGGCCAGCCTGGCGGCCGCGGCGCTGGACAGCACCTGCATGTAGCGGGCCAGCACCAGCAGCTCCGCGCGGCAGTCTTCCATCAACGCCAGCAGCGCGGCTTCCTGTTGCGGCTTGTTGTCCGCGCTGACCGGCAGGTGATGGAAGGGCAGGCCGTAAGCCGCGGCGATGGGGGCGAGGTCGCGGTGGTTGGAGACGACGGCGGCCACCGTCATGTCCAGATCGCCCATCTTCTGGCGGTAGAGCAGGTCGTTCAGGCAGTGATCCAGCCGGGACACCATGATCAGCACCCGCGCGCGCTGGCGCCGGTCGTGCAACCGCCATTCCAATTCTTGATAGTGGCCGCCCATCCGCGCCATGCCCTCGTTCAGCCGTTCCGGGGCAAAGTCCGGAAGCTGCGGGTGGAATACGCAGCGCACGAAGAAGCGTTGGCTGCGGGCGTCGTCGAACACCGCCAGCTCGTCGATATAGCAGCCTTGCTGTTCCAGCAGCGCGGAGAAGCCGGCCACCTGGCCGGAGGCGCTGCGGCAGGCGAAGCTGAGCACATAGGAGGGGAGGTCTGCGTTCATGGGCGTTTCCTTGTGATGGGCGGCATGGCGTCCCAATCTAGACGCGGCCCTGCTCGGGCGCTGTTCACGATGCGTCCGCTTTGCGTGGATTCCGGACATCGCGGTGTCGTCTGCGGGCAAGAGCCCGTCCTTTTCAGCCAAATGCGCCGGCCGCGCCGCGTTGAGAATGAGGCTTCCTTCAACCCCGATATCACCGGCGCGGGCCCATGGCGGCCCGGCAGCGGGAGCTCAGATGGCAAACCGATACTCGCTGTGGAGCCTGATCCGGCACGGACTCAGCCACCATCAGGGCTGGCAGCCGGCCTGGCGCAGTCCGCAGCCTGAAAAAAACTACGAGGTGATCATCGTCGGCGGCGGCGGGCACGGCCTGGCCACCGCCTATTACCTGGCCCGCGTGCACGGCATCCGCAAGGTGGCGGTGCTGGAAAAAGGCTATCTGGGCGGCGGCAACACCGCGCGCAACACCACCATCATCCGTTCCAACTATCTGTGGGACGAATCCGCGCTGCTGTACGAGCACGCGCTCAAGCTGTGGGAGGGGCTGTCCCAGGAGCTGAACTTCAATGTGATGTTCAGCCAGCGCGGGGTGATGAACCTGGGCCACAGCCTGCAGGACATGCGTGACATCGAGCGCCGGGTCAACGCCAACCTGCTCAACGGCGTGGACGCCGAGCTGCTGTCGCCGCGGGAGATCAAGGAGCGGGTGCCCTTGATCGCCACCGGCGGACACGCCCGTTACCCGATCCTGGGCGCCAGCTACCAGCCGCGCGGCGGGGTGGCGCGCCATGACGCGGTGGCCTGGGGCTTCGCCCGCGCCGCCAGCGAGTTGGGCGTGGACATCATCGAGGAATGCGAGGTCACCGGCCTGTTGATCGAGGACGGCCGGGTGCGCGGGGTGCAAACCGGGCGCGGCGAGATCCGCGCCGACAAGGTGGGCTGCGTGGCCGCCGGCAACAGCGCCGTGCTGGCGCGGATGGCCGGCTTGCGGCTGCCGCTGGAGAGCCACCCCCTGCAGGCTTTCGTTTCCGAATCGCTGAAACCCTGCCTGGACACGGTGGTGATGTCCGGCGCGGTGCACGGCTACATCAGCCAGTCGGACAAGGGCGAACTGGTGATAGGCGCCGGCATAGACAGCTATCTGGGCTATGGCCAGCGCGGCAGCCCGCATGTGATCGAACACACGGCGGCGGCCATCATCGAGCTGTTTCCCTCGTTTTCGCGAGTGAGGATGAACCGGCAGTGGGGCGGCATCGTCGATGTGTCGCCGGACGCCTGTCCCATCATCGGCAAGACCCGGATCAAGGGCCTGTATTTCAATTGCGGCTGGGGCACCGGCGGCTTCAAGGCCACGCCCGGCTCCGGCCATGTGTTCGCCCACACCATCGCTAATGACCAGCCGCACCCGTTGAACGCGGCTTTTGCGCTGGAGCGCTTCGCCTCCGGCCGCTTGATAGACGAGCACGGCGCCGCCGCCGTGGCCCATTGAGGGGGAGGCTTATGCTGCTGATTCACTGCCCGCACTGCGGGGAGGCGCGGGAGGAGGAGGAATTCGCCTACGCCGGGGAGGCCTTCATCGTCCGCCCGGCGGCGCCGGAGCAGGTGGACGACGAGACCTGGGGCGATTATCTGTTTGGCCGCAAGAACCCGCGCGGCTGGCATTGGGAGCAATGGCAGCACGCCGCCGGCTGCCGCAAGGTGTTCGCCGTCCGGCGCCACACCGTCAGTTACGAGATCGCCGGCAGCTGGACGCTGGCCGAGGGCAAGGCCCGCTATCGGCAGGAGGATCAGGCGTGAGCGGCTACCGCATCCATCGCCCCGGCGAGCGCATCGACCGCAATCGGCCGCTGGCCTTTAACTTCGACCGCGCGGCCTATCACGGCTTCGCCGGCGACACCCTGGCCTCGGCGCTGCTGGCCAACGGCGTGCGGCTGCTGGGCCGCAGCTTCAAGTACGGCAGACCGCGCGGCATCGTTGGCTTCGGCGCGGAGGAACCCAACGCGCTGGTCCAGCTGGAGAGCGGAGCCTTGAGCACGCCGGATCTCAAGGCCACCCAGGTGGAGCTGTACCAGGGCTTGCAGGCCAGCAGCGGCCTGGGGGACGCCTCCTGGGGAATGCGGCTCAAGGGCGCGCTGGGCAGGTTGGAGCGCTTCCTGCCGGCGGGCTTTTATTACAAGACCTTCATGCGGCCGGCGAGCGCCTGGCCGTTCTACGAGCGGCGCATCCGCGAAGCCGCCGGCTACGGCGAAGCGCCGCGGCTGCCGGATGCCGAGCATTACGATCACCTGCACCACCATGTGGACGTGCTGGTGGTGGGCGGCGGCGCGGCCGGCTTGTGGGCGGCCACGCTGGCGGGGCGCGCCGGCCTGAAAACGCTGTTGCTGGACGAGCAGGCGGAGATGGGCGGCTGGCTGCTGAGCGAGCGCCGGCAGCGCATCGACGGCCTGGAGGCGATGGACTGGGCGCGGCAACGGCTGAGCGAGCTGGCGGCGCTGCCCAATGTCCAGCTGCTGCCGCGCGCCACCGTTTTCGCGCTGCACGAGGGCAATCTGGCGCTGGCGGTGGAATTGCTGCAAGACCATCTGCCGCCGTCCGAGCGCGATCCGGACCGACCGCGCCAGCGCCTGCACAAGATCCGCGCGCGCCAGCTGGCGCTGGCCAGCGGCGCCATCGAACGACCGCTGGTGTTCGGCAACAACGACCTGCCCGGGGTGATGACCGCCGCCGCCGGCCACAGCTATCTGAACCGCTACGGCGTGGCGGTGGGGCGCCGGCTGCTGTTGCAGACCCAGAACGACGCCGCCTACGACGCGGCGCTGGAACTGGCCCTGTCCGGCGTGGCGGTGACGCTGGCCGACGTTCGCCCCGACGGCGCGGCGGCCTGGCGCGGCCGCGCCGCGCGGAATGCCGGCGTGGAACTGCTGACCGGTTACGGCATCGCCCGGGTGAACGGCGGCGCCGGCGTCAGCGGCGCGGAACTGGTGAAGCTGGCCGCGGACGGCCGGAGCGTGGCCGGCAAGGGGCCGCGGCTGGAGGCGGACGGGGTGCTGTCCTCCGGCGGGCTCAGCGCCACCGTGCATTTGTTCTGCCACAACGGCGGCCGCCCGCTGTGGCGTCAGGACTGCCTGTCCTTTGTCTGCCCGGACGAGGGCCGGCCCGGCGTCGCCTGCGTCGGCGCGGTCACCGGGCGTTGGGATTTGGGCGAGGCCCTGGCCCAGACCCACGCCGCCATGCTGGCCCAGCTCGGCCTGGCCGCCGGCGGCCAGGGCGCCGCGCCGCGGGTGGAGGCGGAGGAACTCGCCGCGCCGCGCGAAATCTTCCGGCTGCCGGACGGCCGGCGCGAAGGCGTCGGCGCCAAGGCCTTCGTCGATTACCAGAACGACGTGGCCGCCGCCGACATCCATCTGGCGGTGCGCGAGAACTATCGTTCCATCGAGCACGTCAAGCGCTACACCGCGCTGGGCTTCGGCACCGATCAGGGCAAGCTGTCCAACGTCAACGGCTTCGCCATCGCCGCCGAGGCGCTGGGCAAGCCCATCGTCGAGGTGGGCACCACCACCTACCGGCCGGCCTACACCCCGGTCAGCTTCGGCGCGCTGGCCGGCGCCAACGTCGGAGACACTTTCGATCCGCGCCGTTACACCGCCATGCACGACAGCCACGCGGCGCGCGGCGCCGAATACGAACTGGTGGGCCAGTGGCTGCGGCCCTGGTATTTCCCGCAGCCGGGCGAAGACCTGCACGCGGCGGTGCGTCGCGAATGCCGCGCCGCGCGCCAGGGAGTGGCGGCGATGGACGCCTCCACCCTGGGCAAGATCGACGTGCGCGGCCCGGACGCGCGCGAATTTCTAAACCGCGTCTACAGCAACGCCTGGAGCAAGCTGGAGCCGGGCAAATGCCGCTACGGCCTGATGCTGGACGAAAACGGCATGGTGATGGACGACGGCGTCACCGCCTGCCTGGCGGACGACCATTTCCACATGACCACCACCACCGGCGGCGCGGCCCGGGTTTACAGCTGGCTGGAACGCTGGCACCAGACCGAGTGGCCGGAGCTCAAGGTGCGCTTCAGCTCCATCACCGATCACTGGGCCACCGCGGCGCTGGTGGGCCCGCAAAGCCGGGAGGTGTTGCGCAAGCTGTGCACGGATATTGATTTCGACCCTCAGGCCTTCCAGTTCATGGAGGGCCGCGTCGGCACCGTGGCCGGCGTGCCGGCGCGAGTGTTCCGCATCAGTTTTTCCGGCGAACTGGCTTATGAAATCAATGTGGACGCCGGCTACGGCCGCTATCTGTGGGAAGAGGTGATGCGGGCCGGGGCCGAATTCGGCATCACGCCCTACGGCACCGAGGCCATGCATGTATTGCGCGCCGAAAAGGGCTTCATCATCGTCGGCCAGGACAGCGACGGCTCGATGAGCCCCAACGATCTGGCCATGGGCTGGGCGGTGGGCATGAAAAAACCGTTCAGCTTTCTCGGCCGCCGCTCCTTGTTGCGCGCCGACACCGCCGGCGCAGGCCGCAAGCAGCTGGTGGGCCTGCTGACGGAGGACCCGCGGCTGGTGCTGCCGGAAGGCGCGCAAATCCTCAACGACCGCGACGACGCCGCGCCGGCGGCGATGCAGGGCCACGTCACCTCCAGCTATCACAGCGAATGCCTGGGCCGCTCCATCGCCATGGCGGTGTTGAAGGACGGCAGCCGCCGCGAAGGCGACACCGTGCAAGTGTGGTGGCGCGGCCGCTGCGAGCCGGCGCGGGTGGCGTCCGCGGTTTTCGTCGACAAGGAAGGGGAGCGTCAACATGCCTGAGTCCGCGTTCAAGCCCTGGCTGGAATCGCCCTTGCATCGTTTCGCCTTGGGGGACGAGGCCGAGCCGCGCCGCGCCGACAGCCGCGCCTGGGGCAATGAGGCGCCCAATCTGGGCTACGCGCTGCTGCGCGGCGACGGCGCCGAGGCCGGCTTCCTGGAACTGACGGCGCGGATCACCGGCCTTGAGCCGCCGCGCCGGCCCAAGGCCTTGAGCCAGGGCGAGGGCGGCGCGCTGCTGTGGCTGTCGCCGGACGAATGGCTGCTGATCAGCAGCCGCCAGCGGCTGGCCGCCTGGCTGCCGGCGCTGGAGCGGGGTTTCGCCGAGCGGCGGGTGTTCGCCCAGGCGCTGGATGTCAGCGGCGGCTTCACCGCCGTCTACCTGTGCGGCGAGCCGCATCTGGCAGTGCTGCGCCATCTGGGCGCTTACGATTTCGAAGCGCTGCGGGCGGGTCAGGGCGTCGGCACCTTGCTGGGCAAGGCGGTGGTTCAGGTGCTGCGCCTGGACGGCGACGGCGTGTTCGTGGTGTGCCGCCGCAGCTTTGCCGACTACGTCTGGCTGCTGTTGCGGCGCGCGGCGCGTCCTTACGGCTTCGCGGTGTGCGAGCTGCCGGAGGACGCCGGCCATCCGCTGTGGGCGCAACTGGCGCAGCCGGCGTTGGCGGCGGTCCTGAGCGAGAGCACTTAAAAAGTTATTCAAAGTCCGCGGCGCTGCGGCGGGACAGTTGGACCGAGGCGTGGACAAGCTAGAAGGAGACGGCAATGGATTTGCACGCAGACGCGCTGGTGATAGACGGGCTGATCATCGCCAAATGGGCGCGCCCGGTGTTCGAGGACATGCGCCGCGGCGGGCTGAGCGCCGCCAACTGCACCGTGTCGGTGTGGGAGGGCTTTCAGGACACCATGAACAATATCGCCGAGATGAAGCGGCTGATCCGCGAGCACGACGAGCTGCTGACGCTGGCGCGCAGCGTCGCGGACATCCGCCACGCCAAGGCGGAGGGCCGCACCGGCATCATCCTGGGCTTCCAGAACGCCCACGCTTTCGAGGACAGGCTGGAATATGTCGAAGCCTTCGCCGACATGGGGGTGCGCGTGGTGCAGCTGTGCTACAACACGCAGAACCTGATCGGCACCGGCTGTTACGAGCGCGACGGCGGCCTGTCCGGCTTCGGCCGCGAAGTCATCGCCGAAATGAACCGCGTCGGCATCATGGTGGACCTGTCCCATGTGGGCGGTCTCACCTCGCGCGAAGCCATTCTGGCGTCGACGAAGCCGGTCTGTTATTCCCATTGCCTGCCTTCCGGTCTCAAGCCGCATCCGCGCAACAAGAGCGACGAGGAACTGCGTTTCATCGCCGATCACGACGGCTTCATCGGCGTCACCATGTTTCCGCCCTTTCTGCGCCGGGGGACCGCCGCCACCGTGGACGATTACGTGGAGGCCATGGATTACGTGATCGCGCTGGTCGGCGAAGATTGCGTCGGCTACGGCACCGATTTCACCCAGGGTTACGACCAGCGCTTCTTCGACTGGATCACCCACGACAAAGGCCGCTATCGCCGGCTGACCGATTTCGGCCCCATCCTCAACCCGGAGGGCATCCGCACCATAGGCGAAACGCCCAATCTGACCGCGGCGATGCAGCGGGCCGGCTGGCCGGAACGCAAGATACGCAAAGTGCTGGGCGAGAACTGGCTGCGGGTGTTCGGCGAGGTGTGGGGGGCTTAGCCCCCTGACAAAAGCGCTGCTCCTGCGTTGAGCCGCCTTGCGTGCAAGCGGCGCATGGGTGGTTCTATGAGCCTGTTCAAAGTCTCGCGAGCAAGGGCGAGACAAGGCGAAAACGAGCGAAAAAGCGGAATGTACGTTTGGTACATGAGCATTTTGAGCTTGTTTTTAACGCCGTATCGCTGAAGCGCAGCAGACTTTAAACAGGTTCTAAGGCGGGCCCGCCGCATCCGGGGCGCATTCAGGAGGATTTATGACGCAACTTAAAGTCTTGGGGGCTTTGTTGTTGTCGGCCGCGCTTTGGGCCCAGCCGGCGGCGGCGGAGACCGAGCTGAAGCACTGGCCGCCCAAGATCGCGGAACGGCTGAACGCCATGATCAAGGCCAATGCTCATAAGGGCGAATACGCGGTGTTCGACATGGACAACACCAGTTACCGCTACGATCTGGAAGAAGCGCTGCTGCCTTATATGGAAGCCAAGGGCTTGCTCAGCCGCGAGCGGCTGGACCCGTCCTTGAAACTGATTCCCTTCCGCGACGAGCCGGACCGGCCGGAGAGCCTGTACAGCTACTATCTGCGGCTGTGTGAGATAGACGAACTGATCTGCTACCCCTGGGCGGCGCAGGTGTTTTCCGGGCTGACGCTGCGCCAACTCAAGACCCAGGTGGACGCGCTGATGGCCAGCGGCGCCCCGGTGCCGGTCAGGTATTTCCATCAGGGCAAGCCGGTGGAGGGCAGCGTGCCGGCGCCGCGCGTGTTCACCGGCATGGTCGAGCTCTACACCAAGCTGCGGGAGAACGGCATCGCCGTCTACGTGATGACTGCGGCCAGCGAAGAACTGGTGCGTATGGTGGCCAGCGACCCGCGTTACGGCTACCGGGTGCCGCCGCAGAATGTGCTGGGCGTCAATCTGCTGCTGAAAGATCGAAGCAGCGGCGCGCTGACCACCTCGCGTTTGCAGATCAAGCGCGGCGGCTATGAGCCGGAACGCAATTTGGACCTGGAGCTGACCCCCTATCTGATGAACCCCATGACTTGGTACGAGGGCAAGGCCGGGACCATGCTGGGCTGGATAGACCAGTGGCGCAAGCCGGTGCTGGTGGCCGGCGACACGCCGCAGTCCGATGGCTACATGCTGCTGAACGGCGTCGATGCGGCCAAGGGCGGCTTGAGGATCTGGGTCGACCGCAAAGCGGGCTATTGGGATCAGATCCGCAGCTGGAGCCGGGAAGCGGCCAGGCAGCAGCGCAAGCTGGGCCTGCCGGCGACGGCGGACCGCAACTGGCTGGTGGTGAAGCCAGAGCAGATTCAATAAGCGCTGGAAGACGCGGAATGGGGGACATGAGCATTCTCACGCCGCTTGCAAGCTTGTATCGCCGACGCGCAGCAGATCGTAAACAGGTTCTTAAGGGAGGAAACAAATATGTTGAGGCAATGGTGTTGCATCATCCTGCTGCTCTTATGCGCGCCGGCCCAGGCGGCGGAGGCCCCGCCCGGCAAGCCCGTCATCAAGATCGGCTACGTCGAAGGCTGGGCCGACAGCGTGGTCACCACTCAAGTGGCGGCCCAGATCATTCGCGGCCGGTTGGGCCACCCGGTGGAGCTGGTGCCGGTGGCCGCCGGCATCATGTGGCAGGGCGTGGCGCGGGGCGATCTGGACGCCACGCTGTCGGCCTGGCTGCCGGTGACCCAGGGCGCGTATTACCGGCAGTTCAAGGGCAAGGTGCTGGACCTGGGACCCAATTACGCCGACGCCCGCATCGGCCTGGTTGTGCCGGACTATGTCGCCGCCCGCGCCATCGGCGATCTCAACGCCGCCCGGACGGCGCTGCTGGGCCGCATCGTCGGCATCGACGCCGGCGCCGGGGTGATGCAAAAGACCGAAGAGGCGATCAAGGCCTACCGGCTGAATTTGACGCTGATGCCCAGTTCCGGGCCGGGCATGACGGCGGAGCTGGCGCGCGCGATCAACGCCCGCAAGCCCATCGTGGTCACCGGCTGGGTGCCGCACTGGATGTTCGCCAAATGGAAGCTGCGCTTTCTCGACGATCCGCAAAAGGTGTTCGGCGAAGCCGAGCGCGTCAACAGCGTGGCCCACCCCGGCCTCAGCGCCAAAGCGCCGCAGGTGCTGGCCTTTCTGCAGCGTTTCCGCTGGCGGCCGGAGGAAATCGGTTCGCTGATGCTGGCGGTGGAAACCGGCGACAAGCCGGCCGCGGCGGCGGCGTCCTGGGTGCAGGCCCACCCGGCGCGGGTGGCCGAATGGGCGCCCTGAGCCGGGCGTGTTCAATGTTCTTCCTCCCCTTGGCGGACCGCGGTCCGCCTTTTTTGCGTTCGCGCCGCGCGGTGTCGGCCATGGGCAAAAACCGGTCGCGCCCGCGGCTCCGGCTCGGGATGGGCTGCGGCAACATGCCGGCAATGACGGGCTGCGCCCGGCTTGCACAGGAGAACGGCATGCAACCGCAACTTCCCATCGACGTGGACCCGGACAGCGGCGTCTGGCGCACCAACGGCCTGCCCATGCTGTACGTGCCGCGCCATTTCTTCATCAACAACCACCTGGCCATGGAGGCGGCGCTGGGCCGCCGCCAGTACGCGGACGCGCTCTACCAGGCCGGTTATCGCTCCGCTCATTTCTGGTGCGCCAGCGAGGCGGCCACCCACGGCCTGTCCGGCCTGGCGGTGTTCGAGCACTACCTGAGCCGGCTGTCCTTGCGCGGTTGGGGCCGTTTCCGCCTTCTGGAGGCCGACGCCGCCAGCGGCAACGCTCACATCCGGCTGGACCACTCCTGTTTCGTGCTGGCCCAGGGCGAGGCCGGCGCGCCGCAAAGCGAACACATGGCCTGCTATCTGTTCGCCGGCTGGTTCGCCGGCGCGATGGACTGGGTGGGGGAAGACCTGGGGCGCGATTACCGCACCGTCTGCCGCGAAAGCCAGTGCGCCGGACAGGACGCGCCGCATTGCGCGTTCACGGTCCACCCCTTGTAGAGCGCACTTTTCTCGGTCAGCGCGGCGGGGAAAACATACGTCAACAGACCCTTAGGAGCCGGCCATGTCTTACCCGCATTTGTTCGAACCCATCACCCTGAACCGGCTGACCTTGCGCAACCGCATCGTCAGCACCGCCCACGCCGAGGTCTACGCCGAAACCGGCGGCCTGCCGGGGGAGCGCTACATCCGCTATTACGAGGAGAAAGCCAAGGGCGGGCTGGGGCTGGCGATTTGCGGCGGCTCCAGCCCGGTGTCCATCGACAGCCCGCAGAGCTGGTGGAAGTCGGTGAACCTGGCCAGCGACGCGGTGATCGAGCCGCTGGCGCGGCTGGCCGAGGCCATGCACCGCCACGGCGCCAAGATCATGATCCAGGCCACCCATATGGGGCGACGCTCCAGCTATCAGGGCGAACACTGGCCGCATCTGCTCAGCCCCTCGGGCGTGCGCGAACCGGTGCACCGCGGCAACGCCAAGATCATGGAGGTGGAGGACATCCGCCGCGTGATCGCCGATTTCGCGCTGGCGGCGCGGCGGGTCAAGGCCGCCGGCCTGGACGGCGTCGAGATCGCCGCCGCCCACCAGCACCTGATCGATCAGTTCTGGAGCCCGCGCACCAATCAGCGCGACGACGAATGGGGCGGCAGCCTGGAAAACCGGCTGCGTTTCGGCATGGAAGTGCTGCAGGCGGTGCGCGCCGAGGTGGGCGCGGACTTCTGCGTTGGCCTGCGCATGTGCGGCGACGAATTCCACGAAGACGGCCTCAGCCACGACATGCTCAAGGAGATCGCCGCCCGCATGTCCGAAACCGGGTTGATCGACTACCTGTCGGTGATAGGCTCCGGCGCGGACACCCACAACAGCCTGGCCAACTGCATGCCGCCTATGGCCTTGCCGCCGGAGCCTTTCGTGCACCTGGCCGCCGGCATCAAGGCGGTGTCCAAGGTGCCGGTGATGCACGCGCAGAGCATACGCGACCCGGTGCAGGCGGAGCGCATCCTGGCCGCCGGCATGGTGGACATGGTGGGCATGACCCGCGCCCACATGGCCGATCCGCACCTGGTGATCAAGATCCGCGACGGCAGGGAGGACCAGATCCGCCAGTGCGTGGGCGCCAACTACTGCATAGACCGCCAGTACTACGGCCAGGACGTGCTGTGCATCCAGAACGCCGCCACCAGCCGCGAGGCCAGCATGCCGCATCTCATCGCCCCGGCGCCGAGGCAGCGCCGGGTCGTGGTGGTGGGCGCCGGGCCGGCCGGTCTGGAGGCGGCGCGGGTGGCGCGCGAGCGCGGCCACGAGGTGGTGCTGTTCGAGCGGCAGCCGCAGGTGGGCGGCCAGATCCTGCTGGCGGCCCGGGCGCCGCAGCGCGAACAGATGGCCGGCATCGTGCGTTGGCTGGACATGGAAATCCAGCGTCTGGGGGTGGACCGCAGGCTGGGCGCGGCGGCGGACCGCTCCATGATCATGGACCAGCGGCCGGACATCGTGGTGCTGGCCACCGGCGGCCGTCCGCACACCGGCCAGGTGCCGGCCTGGGGCGTGGCCGAGGGGCTGGCCGTTAGTAGCTGGGACATTCTGTCCGGCCAAGTGGAACCGGCCGGCAAGGTGCTGGTTTACGACGCGCTGGGCGGCCACGCCGGCTTCGGCGTCGCCGACTATCTGGCCAGCCGCGGCAGCCTGGTGGAAATCGCCACCCCGGAGGTGAAAGTGGGCGAGGACACCGGCGGCACCACCTTTCCCATTTTCTACCGGCGGCTGTACGCGCAAGGCATCATCCCCACCCCCAATGTCTGGCTGGAAGGAGTGTACGCCGAGGGCGACAAGAGAATCGCCGTGCTGCGCAATGAATACACCGAGGCGCTGGAGGAGCGGGAAGTGGACCAGGTGGTGATAGACAACGGCGTGCTGCCCGACGACGCCTTGTACCGGCAACTGAAGCCGCTGGCCAGGAACCGCGGCCAGACCGATGTGCGGGCGCTGTTCGCCGCCGAGCCGCAACCCTGTCTGGACTGGCCGCTGGAGGACGGGGAGTTCCTGCTGTTCCGCGTAGGCGATTGCGTGTCCATGCACAATATCCACGGCGCGCTCTACGACGCGCTGCGGCTGGTCAAGGATTTCTGACATGAGTTTTCCCCATCTCCTCAGCGGCCTGTTCTGGCTGGGCGCCTTGTTGCTGGCCGCCGGGCTGCTCCGGCGCGCGCGGCTGTGGCGGCGGGGGCGCGCCGCGCCGGCGTCCTGGCTCGGCCTGCTGGCCGCGCCCAGGCGCTACTTCGTCGATCTGCACCGCGTGGTGGCCCGCGATCCGGCCGCGGCGCGCGCCCACGTGGCGGCGGCCGGCGGCGGAACGGCGGCGCTGCTGCTGATCGCGCTCAATTACGGCCTGTTGCTGCACCAGCGCTGGCTGGATCTGCTGCTGGCGACGGCGGCGGCGCTGATGCTGGCCGGCGCGGCGCTGATGCGTGCCCGCCGCCGCCCGCCGCCGGCCCGGCTGTCGCAGGGCGCGTGGCAGCAATTGCCGGCCTTGCTGGCCTGTTTCGCCTTGGGCGCGCTGTTGGCCGCGGCGCTGGCCGGCGGCGAGCTCTGGCTGAGCGCCGCCGGGCAAGGTCTGGCCGCGGTCGCTCTGCTGCTGCTGACGCTGGGCGGCGCGGAGCTGGCGCTGGGCATAGGCCTGGGCCGGCCGATGAAGCACGCGGTGGCCGGCTTGCTGCACCTGGCCTTCCACCCGCGCGCCGAGCGCTTCGCCGGCAAGTCCGCCGACCTGAAGCCCTTGAACCTGGCCGCCGGCGAGCTGGGCGCGGCGCGGGCGGAGGATTTCGCCTGGAACCGCCTGCTGTCCTTCGACGCCTGCGTGCAATGCGGCAAGTGCGAAGCCGCCTGTCCGGCCTTCGCCGCCGGCCAGCCGCTGAACCCCAAGCGCCTGATCCAGGATCTGGTGGCGGCGATGGGCGGCGGCGGCCCGGCCTACGCCGGCAGCCCGCATCCGGGTCGGCCGGCGGCCGCGAGCGCGGACCGGGACATCGTCGGCAGCGCGCTGGCGGCGGACACCTTGTGGTCCTGCACCACCTGCCGCGCTTGCGTGGAAAGCTGCCCGATGCTGATAGAGCACGTCGACGCGGTGATCGATCTGCGCCGGCATCTGACCCTGGCGCGCGGCGAGCTGCCGGGCAAGGGCGCGGCGGCGCTGGCCAATCTGCGCCATACCGACACCGTCGGCGGCCATCCGCTGCGCGCCCGCTACCACTGGGCGGCGGATCTGGATCTGCCCTTGCTGCGCGAGGGCGAGGCCGTCGATTGGCTGCTGCTGGCGGGCGAGGGCGCGTTCGACATGCGCTATCAGCGCGCCTTGCGCGCCTTGCTGACCGTACTCAAGGCCGCCGGCCTGCGCGTGGCGGCGCTGGGCGAGGCCGAGCGCGACTGCGGCGACCTGGCGCGCCGGCTGGGCGACGAGGCCGGTTTTCAGCGGCTGGCGCAAGCCAATATCGCCACGCTGGCCCGCTATCGCTTCGCCCGCATCGTCACGCCGGACCCGCATGTCTTCCATTGCCTGGCT
The DNA here is from genome assembly GCF_016937655.1 of Chromobacterium alkanivorans. GTDB lineage: Bacteria > Pseudomonadota > Gammaproteobacteria > Burkholderiales > Chromobacteriaceae > Chromobacterium > Chromobacterium alkanivorans. The sequence continues at coordinate 32,998 of NZ_JAFHKL010000018.1, forward strand.
AATGAATATCCGACGCTGGGCGGCCGTTACGAAGTCTGGCACCACAGCCGGCTGCTGGCGCGGCTGCTGGAGACGCGGGCGATCAGGGTGCGGCCCCGCGCCTCGGCCGCGCCGCTGAGCTATCACGATCCCTGTTATCTCGGCCGCTACAACGACGCTTACGACGCGCCGCGCCGCGTTTTGGCCTGCATCGGCATCCAGGTGCTGGAGATGGAGCGTTCCGGCCGCGACGCCCGCTGTTGCGGCTGGGGCGGCGGCGCGGCCTTCACCGATATTCCCGGGGCGCGCCGCGTGCCGGACATGCGCATGGACGATGTCCGCGCCGCCGGCGCCGACCGCGTGGCGGTGGCCTGCCCCAATTGCACCGCGATGCTGGAAGGCGTCGGCGGCGCGCGGGCGGAGGTGGTGGAATTGGCGGAACTGGTGGCGGAGCGCCTGCTGGACGCCGGCCATGAGCCGGCGCAAGGGCAAGGCGCGGTCGAGAGGGAGGTGGTATGAAGAGCAGGACGCAAACCGCGCCGCGGGTGGACCCGCGGCGGCCCTGGGTGCGCTCGCCGGGCGGGCTCAAGCGCATCGTGCTGGGCGAGGACGGCGGCCGGCGCGACGCGCCGCCCGCGGCAAGCATGGCGGCGGCCAAGCCCTTGCGCAGCGCCGGGCCGTTCGACGGCCGGGTGCTGGTGGTGGCGCACGCCGAACGCGGCCAGCTGGACGAGGCGGCGCGCGAGGCCATCGCCGCCGCCGCCCTGTTGGCCGGCCCGCGGGAGGAGGTGCTGGCGGTCTTGTTCGGCATGGACGGCTGCGCCGACGCCGAACTGGCCGAACTGGCGCTGGACCGCGCGCTGACGCCGGCCGACCCGGGCTTCGCGCCGGAGGCCAAGCTGGCCTTGCTGCGGCGGCTGTGGCGGCAAGAGACGCCGCGTCACATCCTGTTCGCCGACCGCGGCGACGACGCCGACCTGGGCCGGCGCTTCGCCTGCCGCGAGCGCTTGTCGGTGTTGACCGACATCGTGGAAATCGCCGCCGACGGCGCGCGCCGCCGCCGGCCGGGCGCGGGCTTCAGCGTGCACGCCCCCGCCGAGACGCTGCTGCTGGCGCGCGGCGTCGCCGATGCCCGGCTGCCCTTCGTCGGGCTGGGACGCCGGCAGGCCGGCGCGACGGAGGCGGCGGCGGAGCGGGTGAGGGATCTGGGCAGCGTCGTCAGCCCGGCCTCGCAGCTGGCGCTGGAGGAGGCGGACCTGATTCTGGCCGCCGGCAACGGGGTCAGCGACGTGCCGGCCTTCCTGCGGCTGGCGGCAACCATGGGCGCGGCGGTGGGCGCGTCGCGGGTGGCGGTGGACGACGGGCGCTTCCGCCGCGAGCAGCAAGTGGGCGCCACCGGCCGCAGCGTGCAGGCCAGCGCCTATCTGGCGCTGGGCATCTCCGGCGCGGTGCAGCATCTGCAAGGCATCAAGGCCTGTCGCCACGTGATCGCGGTCAATCTGGACGCGGCCGCGCCCATGGTCAAACGGGCGGACCTGAGCGTCATCGACGACTGCCAGTCCTTCATCCACGCCTTGCAGGCCTTGTTGGAGCGAGAAGGCAAGGAGGCGCGCTCATGAACCAGACAGTCTTTGCCGCCGGCGCGGAAGCGAAAACGGCGGTGTTGGTGGCGCCGGCGGCGCATCCGGTCAGCGGGCGGCCCTGCGCCGGCGCGGGCGACCTGGCCGCGCTGGCGCTGGCGCGCCGCCTGGGCCGCGCCTTCGTCGTGCTGCACGCCGGGGCCGCGGACAAGGACGCGCTGGCCGACTACCTGGCCCAGGGCGCGGCGGCCATCACCGTGCTGGACTTGCCGGCGGACAGCGACCCGACGCCGGCGCTGATCGCCGCGCTGGGCGGCTTCGAACTGATTCTGTGCGGCGAGCGTTCCGGCGGCGGCGAGGCGTCGGCGCTGCTGCCCTATCTGCTGGCGGAAGGCCTGGACCGTCCCTTGCTGCCCGGGGTGCTGGAACTGAGCGAGGCGGACGGGGAGTGGCGGGCGCTGCAGGGCCTGGCCAAGGGCCGGCGGCGGCGGCTGGCGGCCCAGGCGCCGCTGCTGGCCAGCGTCAAGCCGGACGGCGCGGAGCCGCGCTGGTCCTGGGCCGGCTTGCAGCGCGGCGTGCTGACGCGGCGGACGGCGGCGGGGGCGCCCATGCCCGCGCCCAGGCTGGAGCCGGCGCGGCGCGCGCGGGCGCTGGCGGCGCAGCGCGGCAGCGGCCTGGAGCGTCTGCTGGGGGCGATCGCCGGCGAGGCGGCCGGCGGCGGGCGCGTCGTAAAACAGGGGGATTCCGTCGAGAAAGCGCAAGCGGTGCTGGATTACCTGCGGCAACATCAGCTCGTCGATTTTTGAGCGGCCCGCCTTGGAGGTGAGATACATGTCCCACAGCGTCATTTCCGTTCCTTCCGCGGCCCCGCTGCGCGAACTGCTGGCCCGCCGCCGGCCCGGCTTCAGCCTGGAGGCGCCGTTCTACCATTCGCCGCAGGTGTTCGAAGCCGACCTCGAATACATCTTCCGCCGTCACTGGATTTACGTCGGCGTCAGCGCGGAAATACCGGAGCCGGGCGACTACCTGACCGTGGAACTGGGCCGCGACCCCATCCTGATCCTGCGCGACGACGACATGGCCGTCCGGGCCTTTCACAATGTCTGCCGCCACCGCGGCTCGCGGCTGTGCGCCGAGCGCCAGGGCTCGGTGGGCAATCTGGTCTGCCCCTATCATCAATGGACTTACGATCTGTCCGGCCGGCTGATCTTCGCCGACCACATGGCGGACGGTTTCGACCCCTCGCATCACAGCCTCAAGCCGGTGGCGCTGAAAAACCTGGAAGGGCTGCTGTTCATCTGTCTGGCCGAACAGCCGCCGGAGGACATCGACGAGATGATGGGCCGGATGGCGCCTTATCTCGCGCCGCACCGCATCGACGACTGCAAGGTGGCGGCCCAGGTGGACATCGTCGAGACCGGCAACTGGAAGCTGACGATGGAGAACAACCGCGAGTGCTATCACTGCACCAGCAACCATCCGGAGCTGACCGTCTCGCTGTACGCCTACAGCTACGGCTTCGCGCCCAGGGCGGAACAGGCGGCCGGGCTGGCCGATTACCAGCGCGTCGTCGCCGATAGCCACGCGCGCTGGGAGGCCGGCGGGCTGCCGTCGGCCGAAATCGACCGCCTGTCCGAGACGTCCGGTTATCGCGCGATGCGCATGCCGCTGGACCGCAAGGGCCAGTCCCAGACCGTGGACACCGGCGCGGCTTGCCGCAAGCTGCTGGGCGAGCTGCGCGACCCGGCGTCTGGCGGCCTGTCGTTCTGGACCCAGCCCAACTCCTGGCACCATTTCATGGCCGACCACATCGTTACTTTCGCCGCCTTGCCGCTGTCGGCGGAAAGCACGCTGGTGCGCACCAGCTGGCTGGTGCACAAGGACGCGGTCGAGGGCGTGGACTACGAGGTGGACAATCTCACCCGGGTGTGGCGGGCTACCAATCTGCAGGACCGCCGGCTAGTGGAGGAGTCGCAGCGCGGCGTCAACGGCTCCGCTTATCGCCCCGGGCCTTACTCGCCGTACACCGAGGCGCTGGTGGAAAAATTCACCGACTGGTATGTGCAGCGGCTGGGCCATGGCCTGGAGCGAGGATAACGTGAGCACGGACCATGTGCAGTCGGCCGGCCAGCCGGATTATCGGCCAATGCCCGCCGACCCGCCGCTGTGGCGGGCCGGCGAAGACAGCGCGCTCGTCTGCGTGCAGGCGCGGGAAGAAACCTATGACGTGAAAACCTTCGTGTTCCGCGCCGAGCCGCCGCGTCGTTTCCACTACCAGCCCGGCCAGTTCGTCACGCTGGAGCTGGACATCGCCGGCGTCGCGGTCAACCGCTGCTATACGCTGTCGTCCACGCCCACCCGGCCGGACCGGGTGTCCATCACCGTCAAGCGCATTCCCGGCGGCGTCGTCTCCGGCTGGCTGCACGAGCATTTGCGGCCGGGGATGACGCTGCGGGCGCTGGGGCCTGCCGGCGAATTCAGCTATGCGCGCCACGCCGGCGCGCCGTATCTTTTTTTGTCCGCCGGCAGCGGCATCACCCCGCTGATGTCGATGAGCCGGGCGTTGACCGATCTGGCCGCCGACGCCGATATCCTGTTCGTGCACAGCGCCCGCTCGCCGCGCGACATCGTGTTCCGCAAGGAGCTGAGCCTGCTGGCCAGCGCCCACCCCGGCTTCCGCCAGGCGGTGATTTGCGAGCACAGGACGGGCGAGCCGGACTGGGCCGGCCTGATCGGCCGGCTGGATCGGGCGCTGATCGAACGCCTGGCGCCGGACCTGCACGCGCGCCAGGTGTTCTGCTGCGGCCCCGCGCCCTATATGGCCGCGGTGCGCGAGCTGTTGCGCCAGTGCGGTTTCGATATGGCCCGCTATCACGAGGAAAGCTTCAGCTTCGCCGAACTCGGCGCCGCGCAGCCGGACCAGCCGGCGCGGACGCCGCCGGTCGGCGCCGAGGGCGGCGGCTTCAAGGTTCGTTTCGCCAAAATGGGGGACGAGTTGGCGGTGGCGCCGGGGCAGACGGTGTTGGCGGCGGCGCTGGCCCAGGGCATGCGGCTGCCGTCCTCCTGCACCCGCGGCGTGTGCGGCAGCTGCAAGACTCGCCTGCTGGAGGGGCGGGTGGACATGCGGCATCAGGGCGGCATCCGGCCGCGCGAAGTGGAGCAGGGCTATTTCCTGCCTTGCTGCAGCTTGCCGTTGAGCGATTTGGTGATCGACCGCTAGGCCCTGAGAACCTGTTTACGATCTGCTGCGCGTCGGCGATACGGCGTTAAAAACAAACTCAAAATGCTCATGTACCGTATGTACACTCCGCTTTTTCGCTTGTTTTCGCCTTGTCTCGCCTTAGCTCGCGAGATCGTAAACAGGCTCTGAGAAGCCGTTGACGATCTGCTGCGCGTCGTGGAGCCTGGCGCGGAGAGTCAGGCTTCGAAACGCTATCTGCCACGACTACGTTTCGCCTCCTCCGCGGTTTTCATCTGACTCCGCTCCCGCTCGCGAGACTTTGGCGAGGCGTAGAGAACGCGTTCGCCGCCGCTCCGCTTCCACGCCTGCCCGCTCCGGCCGCGGCAGGCGTTTGCTTTTTGCGCAGCGGGCGGCGGATTGCGGTTTTTTTACGACACTGTCGGCTGCCGCAAGGACCGCGACGGCGATGAAAGCGGGCGATGAGGCCCGCAGCGGCTGGTTTTGCGGGCGGATGTCGGATTCAGACGGCTTGTTGTCGGAATACCGTTATTTGGCGCAGCCCTTACTTCCTATCGTGAACCTTGATTTACATTAAACATTCGTCGCTTTATCCACCGTCGCCGCGTCAGCGGCCGCGCCGAAGGAGACAGGGATGCAGTCGGGCAAGATCGAGGTCAGGAATCTCTACAAGGTATTCGGCGGCAAGACGGCGGAAGTGATGCGCCTGCTGCGGACCGGGGAACGCAAGGACGAAGTGTTCCGGCGTACCGGGGCGGTGGTGGGCGTCAACGACGTGTCCTTCTCGGTGCAGGCCGGCGAAATCTTCGTGCTGATGGGCTTGTCCGGCTCCGGCAAGTCCACGCTGATCCGCCTGATCAACCGTCTGCTGGAGCCTAGCGCCGGCCAAATCCTGCTGGACGGCCAGGATCTGACCCGGCTGACGCCCAGGCAGCTGGTGGCGCTGCGCCGCCGCGACATGAGCATGGTGTTCCAGAGCTTTGCGCTGATGCCGCACCGGACGGTGTTGGACAACGCCGCCTTCGGCCTGGAAATCGCCGGCGTCGCGCGCAAGGCGCGCGAGGCGCGGGCGCTGGAAGTGCTGGAGCAAGTGGGGCTGGCGCCGTTTGCCGGCAAGCACCCGTACGAACTCTCCGGCGGCATGCAGCAGCGCGTGGGCCTGGTGCGCGCGCTGGCGGTCAACCCCTCGCTGATGCTGATGGACGAGGCTTTCTCGGCGCTGGATCCGCTCAAGCGCGCCGAGATGCAGGACCTGCTGCTGCAATTGCAGCGCGAGCAGCGCCGCACCATCGTCTTCGTTTCCCATGATCTGGAAGAGGCGCTGCGCATAGGCAGCCGCATCGCCATCATGGAGGGCGGCCGGCTGGTGCAAGTGGGCAGCCCGCGCGAAATCATCGAACGTCCGGCCGACGATTACGTGCGCGACTTCTTCAAGAGCGTGGACACCTCGCGCTATCTGCAGGCCAAGGACCTGATCGAGGCCGCGTCGCCGTCGCGCGTCGACGGCGCGCCGCACGTGGCGCCATCCTGTAGCCTGTCCGACGTGTTGCAGCGGCTATTGGGCCAGACCGAGCCCTTGCTGGTGCGCGACGACGACGGCCGCTGTCTGGGGGTGATCACGCCCAGCAGCGTGCTCAACAAGCTGTCCCAGCACCGCCTGAGCGCGGCCGCCCATCACTGAACCCAAGGGGCGCCGCGGCCACGGAGGCGGAACGGCCTTCGCGGTTCCGGACGCGCCCGGCGAGACGAGGAACACGCCGCATGGCCGAGACCAGCCCCCAGACTCCGCTGCCGATAGGCAGCTGGGTCAACCAGATCATCCACTTTCTGCTGGAAAACAACGCCGGCGCCTTCGACGCCATCGGCGGCGGCATCGACTGGTTCGCCACCCAGGTGGAGGCCCTGTTGCTGGGCGTGCCGCCGCTGGCGCTGGCCGGCCTGTTCGCTGGCGTCGGCCTGTGGCGGCTGGGCTGGAAGTTCGCCGTCTTCGTCTGCGCCGCGCTGGGCCTGATCTGGGCCACCGGCTTCTGGAGCCAGACCGTCTCCACGCTGGCGCTGACCTTGTCCGCCACCTGCGTCAGCCTGCTGCTGGGGGTGCCGGTGGGCATCTGCTGCGCGCGCCGGCGGCTGGTCAACGCCTTGGTGCGTCCGGCGCTGGACTTCATGCAGACCATGCCGGCTTTCGTTTATCTGATTCCCGCGGCAATGTTCTTCGGACTGGGGCGGGTGCCGGGCATTCTGGCCACCGTGGTGTTCGCAGTGCCGCCGGCGGTGCGGCTGACCAGCCTGGGCATCCGCCAAGTGAACAAGGAACAGGTGGAGGCCGGCAACGCGTTTGGCTGCACCTCCTGGCAGCTGCTGTTCAAGGTGCAGCTGCCCATCGCGCTGCCGTCCATCATGGCGGGCGTCAACCAGACCATCATGATGGCGCTGTCCATGGTGATCATCGCGTCCATGGTGGGCGCCGGCGGCCTGGGCAACGATGTCTTGGCCAGCATCCAGCGGCTGGACGTGGGCCTGGGCTTCGAGAGCGGGCTGGCGGTGGTGTTGTTGGCCATCATCCTGGACCGGATCACCGAAAGCTTCGGCCGCGCGCCGGCGGCGGGCGCCGATGCCGACGGCTGAGAGCCTGTTCGCCAGTTCGCGAGCGGAGAGAGCGAGAGACAAGAACCGCCGAGAAAGCGGCTTCGATCAAGTGGCGCATGAGCAGTTCCGAAGGCGTACTCACCGTATCAGGCTCCACCGCGCGCGGCAGGCCGCGAGCAGCTTGGGAGCCGGCAACACTCCTTGCAACGCATACCCTGGAGGTCGTGATGGGACCGCAACAGATCGCCTCGTTGTCGCATATCGCCTTTTTGCTGCTCGATCAATTCTCCATGATCGCGTTCTCCAACGCGGTGGAGCCGCTGCGCATGGCCAACTACCTGTCGCGCAAGAAATTGTACCGCTGGAGCCTGCTGTCGGCGGACGGCGAGCCGGTCAGCGCCAGCAACGGCCTGAGCCTGTCGCCGGTGGCGGTGCCGGGCAGCCCGCAGCAGTACGACATGCTCATCGTCTGCGGCGGTTGCCAGGTGCGCGACGCGGCCACCGACAAGGTGCAGTCGCTGATCCGCCGCTTCGCCGCCCAGGGCGTGCCCTTGGGCGCCATCTGCACCGGCACCTTTGCGCTGGCCCGGGCCGGGGTGCTGAACGGCTACCGTTGCGCCATCCATTGGGAAAACCTGCTGTCCATCAGCGAGGAGTTTCCCCGCACCCAGTTCACCTCGGACCTGTTCGTGCTGGACCGGGACCGCTTCACCTGTAGCGGCGGCACCGCGCCGCTGGACTTCATGTGCCATTTGATCCGCCACAAGGGCGGCAAGAGCCTGGCGGCCGATGTCTCGGTGCAATTCATCGTGGACCGGCTCCGCGACGACGGTGACCGCCAGCACATCCCGCTGCTGGCGCGCATCGGCACCGGACACGAGGCCTTGCTGGACGCCGCGCTGTCGATGGAGAGCAATATCGAGAACCCGCGCTCGCTGGAACATCTGGCGGCGGAGCTGGGGGTGTCGCTGCGCCATCTGGAGCGGCTGTTCAAGCGCTATCTGAGCACCACGCCGGCGCAGTACTACCTGGATCTCCGCCTGCGCCGGGCGCGGGAACTGCTGTTGCAAACCAATATGAGCGTGATGGAGGTCACCGTGGCCTGCGGCTTCCTGTCCTCCTCGCATTTTTCCAAGTCCTATCGCGGGCTGTTCGGCTACCCGCCCAGCCGCGAGCGACAGCAATATCTGGTGGCGGCGGGCGCGATCGCCTAAGAGTCTGTTCATAATCTGCTGCGCTGCGGCGATACGGCGTTGAAAACCTCTTCGAAATGCTCATGTACCACGCGTACATTCCGCTTTCTCAGCCGTTTTCGCCTTGTCTCGCTCTTGCTCGCAAGATTTTGAACAGGCTCTAAGGCCTTGTCGACGGTCGGCCGCATCGCGGCGAGGCAGCGGCCGCCGCGCGGATTTTCGCCATCTTCGCTGCCGGGGAGTGAATGCATGAACAGAATCAAAGCCATGTTCGCGGCGTTGTTGCTGGCCGCCTGCGGCGGCGCGCTGGCCCAGGAGCCGGCCGCATGCCGCAATGTGCGTTTCGTCGACGTGGGCTGGACCGACATCGCCGCCACCACCGGGCTGGCCAGTGTGGTGCTGGAGGCCTTGGGCTATCGCCCGGTCACCACCATCGCCTCGGTGCCCATCGCGTTTTCCGGCCTCAAGAGCAAGCAGATCGACGTCTTCCTGGGGTATTGGAACCCGTCGATGACGCCGCTGATCGAGCCCTTCCTCAAGGCGGGCCAGGTCAAGGTGCTGGCCGAGCCCAATCTGACCGGGGCCAAGTACACGCTGGCGGTGCCGGACTACGTCGCCGCCGCCGGCCTGCGCGACTTCAAGGACATCGCCCGCTTCAAGGCGCAGCTGGACGGCAAGATCTACGGCATCGAAGCCGGCAACGACGGCAATCGGCTGATAGACGGCATGATCCGCGCGCGGCAGTACGGGTTGGGCGGCTTCAGGCTGGTGGAATCCAGCGAGGCCGGCATGCTGGCCGAACTGGAACGCGCGGTGCGTCAGAAAAAGTGGATGGTGTTCCTGGCTTGGGAGCCGCATCCGATGAACGTCAGGCACAAGCTGCGCTATCTGTCCGGCGGCGACGCGGTGTTCGGCCCCAATTTCGGCGCGGCGAAGGTGTTTACCGCGGTGCCGCCGGATTACGAGGCGCGCTGTCCCAATGTCGGCCGGCTGCTGCGCAATCTGCGCTTCAGCACCGATATGGAGAACCGGGTGATGGGGCCGATCATGGACAAGATCAGGCCGGAGACCGCGGCGCGGGATTATCTGAAAAAGAATCCGGCCGCGCTGGCCGGCTGGCTGGCGGGGGTCAACACTTTCGATGGCCGGCCGGGGCTGAGCGTCGTCGGCCAGGCGCTGGCGCGCTGAGAGCCTGTTTACGATCTGCTGCGCGTCGGCGATACCGCGTTGAAACCAACTTCGAAATGCTCATGTACCTTATGTACATTCCGCTTTCTCAGCTGTTTTCGCCTTGTCTCGCCTTAGCTCGCGAGATCGTAAACATGTTCTGAGAAGCTGTTTACGCGCGGCTGCGCGTTGGCGATACGGCGTTGCGAATGGCTGCGGCTTTGCTCATTTGCCGCTTGTAAACGCCGCTTGCTCAGCGGCTCTCGCCTGGTCTCGCCCTTGCTCGCGAGACTTTGAAGCGGTTCCGAGCCGGCATGGCGCGATTGATCGCAAAGAGGTCGCTTTGACTCAAGGCCGGCGGCGGGTTTTTTCCTAGCATCGGGAGCAGATGCCGCTGGAGCCCGGCAGTGACGATGGGCGGCGGCCGGAACGCCGGCCGTGCCGGCGCGGCAGCGAGGAGACAGTGATGACAGGCAATCGCGGAGTGGTGTACATGGCGCCGGGCCAGGTGGAGGTGCGGCCGATTCCCTTTCCGGAACTGGCGTCCCCGGCCGGGCGCAAGCTCGGCCACGGCGTCATTCTCAAGGTGCTGAGCACCAATATCTGCGGCTCGGATCAGCATATGGTGCGCGGCCGCACCACGGCGCCGGCCGGGCTGGTGCTGGGGCATGAAATCACCGGCGAGGTGATCGAGGCGGGCGGCGATGTGGAAACGCTGCGCATCGGCGATCTGGTGTCGGTGCCGTTCAACGTGGCCTGCGGCCGCTGCCGCTGCTGCAAGGAGCAGCACACCGGGGTGTGCCTGTCGGTGAATCCGGCGCGGGCCGGCGGCGCTTACGGCTATGTCGACATGGGCGGCTGGGTGGGCGGCCAGGCGGAATACGTGATGGTGCCTTACGCCGACTTCAATCTGTTGAAGTTTCCGGACCGGAACCAGGCGCTGGACAAGATCCGAGACCTGACCTGCCTGTCCGACATCCTGCCCACCGGCTATCACGGCGCGGTGTCGGCCGGCGTCGGGCCGGGCAGCACCGTCTATGTGGCCGGCGCCGGCCCGGTGGGCTTGGCGGCGGCGGCTTCCGCGCGCCTGCTGGGCGCGGCGGTGGTCATCGTCGGCGACGTCAACCCGGCGCGGCTGGCCCACGCCCGCGCCGTCGGTTTTGAAACCGCGGATCTGTCGCTGGACGCGACGCTGGGCGAGCAGATCGCCGCCATCCTGGGCGCGCCGGAAGTGGATTGCGCGATCGACGCCGTCGGTTTCGAGGCGCGCGGCCACGGCCACGCCGGTTCGCGGCAGGAGGCTCCGGCCACCGTGCTCAACGCCTTGATGGAAGTGACGCGCGAGGCCGGACGCATCGGCATACCCGGCCTCTACGTCACCGACGACCCCGGCGCCGCGGACGAGGCGGCCAAGCAGGGCAGCCTGTCGGTGCGCTTTGGCCTGGGCTGGGCCAAGTCGCACAGCTTCTTCACCGGCCAGACTCCGGTGATGAAGTACAACCGCGCGCTGATGCAGGCGATTCTGTGGGACCGCATCCCCATCGCCGAAGTGGTGGGCGTGGAGATCATCAGCCTGGACAACGCGCCCAGGGGCTACGCCGAATTCGACGGCGGCGCGCCGAAGAAATTCGTCATCGATCCGCATGGGCAGCTGCGTTAGTCTGCTTTGTTGGCTGGGGATGGGCGGCCTGGTCCTGGACGCGAATGCCTGGGACCTGTCCGCGACCAGCCCGCTGCCGGGCGGCATCGCGCCCGGGCAGCGCATTGTGGCGCCAAGGGCGAGCCTGGGTCCCGGGCTGCCGTCAACGCCCTTGACGAGCGACGTCACTCCGCCTGAGGACGAAGCCGCGCTGGTCTACGGGGCCTACCGGAGCCGCCTCTTGAATCCCGAGGCGATTCGGGCGCATGCTGAATCCCGGCTCAGCGACATCCGCGCCAGCGAGTTGAGCGCTTACCGCCTCGAGGGCATCGTGCCGCAGGGACCGAAGCGGCGCGGGCCCTGGAGCAGCTTCGACTGGGTGTTCACCCGGCCCGACGGCGTGTTGCTGGTGTTGAGCGAATGGGATTTCGTCGCCGACGGCGGCGGCGTGCTGGCGCTGCGGGAAGACATGAATATGAGCGTGCGAGGCCATCCTGCCCGCTTTCAGCTCCGGAGCACCCCCTCCGGCAAGCGGGTGTCCGAGCTGAGCTGGGCCAGCCGGCAAAAGCTTTACAGCCTCAAAGTATGGGACGAGGTCGGCCCCGATGCGCGGTAAACCTATAATTCGGCTTGGCTGCTGCGTCTGGCCGAGCAGATCAGGTAAGCGAAGCAGGGGGCCAGCTTGCACTCACTGGGAATCGCCATGCCCTTGACTACAGAACAACAGTCGCGCATCGCCGCGCTGGTATCGGATCACCAAGCGCAGCCGGGCGGTTTGCTGCCCTTGCTGCACGCCGTGCAGGACGAGTTGGGCCATGTGCCGGACGCGGCGACGCCGGACATCGCCCGCGCCTTTCGTCTGAGCCAGGCCGAGGTGCGCGGCGTGCTCAGCTTCTACCACGATTTCCGCGGCGAGCCGCCGGCGCGCCATGAGCTGCGGCTATGCCGGGCGGAGGCCTGTCAGAGCATGGGCTCGGAGGCGCTGGCGCAAAGGCTGCGCGCGCGCACCGGCCTGGACGACTCCGGCCGCAGCGCCGACGGTGGCCTGGAACTGCGGCCGGTGTACTGTCTGGGCGCCTGCGCCTGCGCGCCGGCCTTGTTGCTGGACGGCGAATTGCACGCGCGCGTCGACGCCGCCGCGTTGGACGCCTTGCTGGCCGGCTGTCTGGAGGAGGGCGACGGATGCTGAGCTTCCATCTGCCCTGTGATTCCGCGGCGCGGGCGGTGGGCGCGGACCTGAGCGCGCAGGCGCTGGCCGACGCCGCGGCGCGACGCGGCCTGGAAGTGGAGATCCGGCGCAATAGTTCGCGCGGCCTGTACTGGCTGGAGCCCTTGCTGGAACTGGACACGCCGCAAGGCCGCGTCGGCTTCGGCCCGCTGACGGCGGAACAGGCGGACAGCGTGCTGGGCGCCGTGCTGCACGCGGACGGCAAGCACCCGCTGGCGCTGGGTCTGCTGGAGAGCTTGCCCTATCTGGCCGGCCAGCAGCGTTTGCTGTTCGCGCGCGCCGGGCTGACCCGGCCGCTGTCGCTGGACGATTATCTGGACCACGGCGGCTATCGCGGCCTGTCCCACGCGCTGGAGCTGGGCGAAGAGGGCGCGCTGGACTGCGTGCTGGAGTCCGGCCTGCGCGGCCGCGGCGGCGCGGCCTTTCCCGCCGGCCTCAAATGGCGAACCGTCCGCGAGGCGGCGGCGGACCGCAAATACGTGGTATGCAACGCCGACGAAGGCGATTCCGGCAGTTTCGCCGACCGCATGCTGATGGAGGGCGACCCCTTCCTGCTGATCGAGGGCATTACCATCGCGGCGCTGGCGGTGGGCGCGAGCCGCGGCTACATCTATGTTCGCTCCGAATACGCGGCGGCGGCGGCGACGCTGGAACAGGCGCTGGCGATCGCCCGCCAGCGCGGCTACCTGGGCCCCGATCTGCAGGGCAGCGGCCGCGAGCTGGAGCTGGAAGTCCGCCTGGGCGCGGGCGCGTATATCTGCGGCGAAGAAACGTCCATGCTGGAGTCGCTGGAGGGCCGGCGCGGCGAAGTCAGGGCCAAGCCGCCGCTGCCCGCGGTCAGCGGCCTGTTCGGCCGTCCCACCCTGGTGCACAACGTGCTGACGCTGGCCTCGGTGCCGACCATCCTGGCCCGCGGCGCGCCGTTTTATCGAGACTTTGGCGTCGGCCGCTCGCGCGGCACCATGGCGTTTCAGCTGGCCGGCAATGTGCGGCGCGGCGGCCTGGTGGAGCGCGGCTTCGGCCTGAGCCTGCGCGAGTTGATCGAGGACTACGGCGGCGGCTGCGCCAGCGGCCGGCCGGTCAAGGCGGCGCAGGTGGGCGGGCCGCTGGGCGCCTGGCTGAGGCCGGAGCAGTTCGACACCGCGCTGGACTACGAAGCCTTCGCCGCCGTTGGCGCCATGTTGGGCCACGGCGGCGTGGTGGTGTGCGACGACAGCGTCGACATGGCGCGCATGGCGCGTTTCGCCATGCGGTTTTGCGCAGAGGAGTCCTGCGGCAAATGCACGCCCTGTCGCATCGGCTCCACCCGCGGCGTCGAGGTGATAGACCGGCTGCTGACGGCCGGCGACGCGGCGGAGCGAGGGAGGCAGTGGTCCTTGCTGCGCGATTTGTGCGAGATCATGCGGCACGGTTCGCTGTGCGCGCTGGGCGGCTTGACGCCCTTGCCGGTGCTGAGCGCGGCGCGGGGCTTTCCCGCGGATTTCGGCCTGGACCCGGCCATCGTCGAGGAGGAGGCGCCATGAGCTGCCAGTTTGACCCCACGCTTGTTCCGACGGAGGACCTGGGCACGCCGGCGCGAGAGGGCGCGCCGGTGAGCCTGAGCATAGACGGCGTCGACATCACCGTGCCGGCCGGCACCTCGGTGCTGCGCGCCGCCGCGCTGCAGGGCGCGCGCCTGCCCAGGCTGTGCGCCACCGACAGCCTGGAGCCGTTCGGCTCCTGTCGCATGTGCCTGGTGGAGATAGAAGGCCAGCGCGGCTATCCGGCCGCCTGCACCACGCCGGTGAGCGCGGGCATGATGGTGCGCACCCAGAGCGAGGCGCTGGCCAGGCTGCGGCGCGGGGTGATGGAGCTGTACGTGTCCGATCACCCCTTGGATTGCCTGGGCTGCGCCGCCAACGGCGCTTGCGAACTGCAGACCGTGGCCGGCCAGGTGGGGCTGCGCGAAGTGCGTTACGGCCTGGCCGGCGCCAACCACCTGGCCGAGGCCAAGGACGAGTCCAACCCTTATTTCGATTACGATCCGGCCAAGTGCATCGTCTGCAACCGCTGCGTGCGCGCCTGCGAGGAAACCCAGGGCACTTTCGCTTTGAGCATCGTCGGACGCGGCTTCGATGCCCGCGTCCGCGCCGCCGGCGGCGAGGACTTCCTCGGCTCGGAGTGCGTGTCCTGCGGCGCTTGCGTGCAAGCCTGTCCCACCGCCACGCTGGTGGAGAAAAGCGTGATCGCGCAGGGGCAGCCGGAGCGCAGCGTGGCGACCACCTGCGCTTATTGCGGCGTGGGCTGCGGCTTCCGCGCCGAACTCAAGGGCGAGCGGGTGGTGAGGATGACGCCGGACCGGGACGGCCGCGCCAATCACGGCCATTCCTGCGTCAAGGGCCGCTTCGCCTGGGGCTACGCCACCCACCCGGACCGCATCGTCAAACCCATGCTGCGCGCCGGCATTCACGAACCCTGGCGGGAAGTGAGCTGGGAGCAGGCGCTGGAGCATGTGGCCAGCGAGTTCCGCCGGCTGCAATCGCGCTATGGTCGGGACGCCGTCGGCGGCATCAGCTCCAGCCGCTGCACCAATGAGGAAACCTATCTGGTGCAGAAGCTGGTGCGCGCCGCCTTCGGCAACAACAATATCGACACCTGCGCCCGTGTCTGCCATTCGCCCACCGGCTACGGTCTCAAGCAGACCCTGGGCGAATCCGCTGGCACCCAGGATTTCGATTCGGCGCTGAGCGCGGACGTGATCCTGGTGATAGGCGCCAATCCCAGCGACGCCCACCCGGTGTTCGGCTCGCTGCTGCGACGGCGGTTGCGCGAGGGCGCGCGGCTGATCGTCGTCGACCCGCGCCGCATTGATCTGGCGGATTCGCCGCACGCGGCGCCGGCGCTGCACCTGGCGCTGCGGCCCGGCAGCAATGTGGCGGTGCTTAACGCGCTGGCCCACGTAGTGGTGAGCGAGGGGCTGCTGGATCAGGACTTCATCGACCGGCGCTGCGAGGCCGAGGCCTTCCGGCGTTGGCGCGATTTCGTCGCCGAACCGGACAACGCGCCGGAGCGCGTCGCCGAAGTCTGCGGCGTGCCGGCGGCGCTGATCCGCGAGGCGGCGCGGCTGTACGCCGGCGGCGGCAACGCCGCCATCTACTACGGCCTGGGCGTCACCGAGCACAGCCAGGGCAGCACCGCGGTGATGGCCATCGCCAATCTGGCCATGGCCACCGGCAACCTCGGCCGCGCCGGCGTCGGCGTCAACCCGCTGCGCGGCCAGAACAATGTGCAAGGCTCCTGCGACATGGGCTCCTTCCCGCACGAGCTGCCCGGCTACCGCCATGTGTCCGACGACGGCGTGCGCGCGCGCTTCGAGGCGGACTGGGGCGTCTCGCTGCAGCCGGAGCCGGGGCTGCGGATTCCCAATATGCTGGACGCGGCGCTGGACGGTGGTTTCAAGGGCCTGTACTGCCAGGGCGAGGACATCGCGCAGAGCGATCCCAACACCCAGCACGTGGCCGCCGCGCTGACGGCGATGGAGTGCGTGGTGGTGCAGGATCTGTTCCTGAACGAAACCGCCAAGTACGCCCACGTCTTCCTGCCGGGCAGCTCCTTCCTGGAAAAGGACGGCACCTTCACCAATGCCGAGCGGCGCATCTCGCGGGTGCGTCGGGCGATGCGCCCCTTGGCCGGCAAGGCGGACTGGGAGGTGACCGCGGCGCTGGCGGCGGCGCTGGGCTATCCGATGGCTTATGCGCACCCGTCCGAGATCATGGACGAGATCGCGCGGCTGACGCCCAGCTTCGCCGGGGTCAGCTACGACAAGCTGGACCGGCTGGGCAGCCTGCAATGGCCGTGCAACGAGGCGGCGCCCGAGGGCACGCCGGTGATGCACGTCGACAGTTTTTCCCGCGGGCTGGGGCGCTTCGTGCTCACCCGCTACGTGGCCACGACGGAGCGGGCCGGCAAGCGTTTTCCCTTGCTGCTGACCACCGGGCGGATTCTCAGCCAGTACAATGTCGGCGCGCAGACGCGGCGCACCGATAACCGGGTCTGGCACGCCGAGGACAGGCTGGAAATCCATCCGACCGACGCCGAGGACCGCGGCATCGTCGACGGCGACTGGGTGGCGGTGCGCAGCCGCGCCGGCGACACCGCCTTGCGCGCCAAGGTGACGGAGCGGGTGGCGCCGGGCGTGGTGTACACCACTTTTCACCATCCGGAGTCCGGCGCCAATGTGGTGACCACCGACAACTCGGACTGGGCCACCAACTGCCCGGAATACAAGGTCACCGCGGTGGAGGTGAACAAGACCGGGCGGCCGTCGGACTGGCAGCGCCGCTTCCATGGTTTCGGCGACGAGCAGCAAAAGCTGCTGGCCGCCGCCAGGCGGGCGGGGAGCGAGGCGGAATGAGGCCGCAGCCGCTGGTGAAGATGGCCAACGAAATCGCGCGCTTCTTCGAGAACACGCAGGGCGACGACGCGGCGGCCGAAGTCGCCCAGCATCTGCGGCGCTTCTGGACGCCGGCGATGCGGGAAGCCCTGCTGGCGCACTGGCGCGCCGCCGGCGGGGACAGCGGTTTGACGCCGCTGGCGGCGCGGGCCTTGGCGTGTCTGGAGGACTCGCCAGGCAAGGCGGCGCGATAAGTCGTGGTTTGTTAGGCTTGGCGCCAGCCTGTCTGCTGGGCTGCGCGAACGACAAAGAAAACAAGGCGGCGCAGGCCGCGGATTGCCGTGGCGTCAGCGCCATCGGCGCGGGGACGGACCGTAACCGGCGGCCGCCGGTTGCGGGCATTCGCAATCGGGGCCCGCGTGGCCCCGACCGTGCAGGAGCAAGCGTCATGGCGACCACCCTGATCAAGATCGATCTCGATCAATCCCCGTACGACAATCCGCAGATTCACAACCGCTGGCATCCGGACATTCCGATGGCGTGCTGGGTGCGGCCCGGCGACGATTTCGTGCTGGAGTGCTACGACTGGACCGGAGGCTATGTGCGCAACGACGATTGCGCCGACGACATCCGCGACCTGGACCTGAGCACCGTGCATTTCCTGTCCGGCCCGGTGGGCGTGACCGGCGCGCAGCCCGGCGACCTGCTGGTGGTGGATTTGCTGGACATCGGCGCCTTGCCGGAACGGCAATGGGGCTTCAACGGCATTTTTTCGCGCAGCAACGGCGGCGGTTTCCTCAGCGAGCACTTTCAGCACGCGCAAAAGACGGTATGGGATTTCCAGGGGCTTTACGCCCGCAGCCGCCACATCCCCGGCGTGCGTTTCGCCGGCTTGATCCATCCCGGGCTGATCGGCTGCCTGCCTAGCCGGCCGCTGCTGCGGGAATGGAACCGGCGCGAGGCCGAGCTGCTGCGCGACAATCCGCGCGCGGTGGCCCACCTGCCTTTCGCCTCCAGCGCCCATCTGGGGCAATTGGCCGGCGCAGCGGCGCGGGAGGCGGCGGAAGAAGCCGCGCGCACGGTGCCGCCGCGCGAGCATGGCGGCAACTGCGACATCAAGGATCTGTCGCGCGGCGCCCGCGTGTTCCTGCCGGTCTACGTCGACGGCGCCGGCCTGTCGGTGGGCGATCTGCATTTCAGCCAGGGCGACGGGGAAATCACCTTCTGCGGCGCCATCGAGATGGCCGGCTGGGCCCATTTGAAGGTGGACCTGATCAAGGGCGGCGTGGCGGCCTACGGCATCCGCAACCCGGTGTTCCAGCCCAGCCCGTTGGCGCCGCGGCACGGCGACTACCTGATTTTCGAGGGGGTGTCGGTGGACGAGCATGGCAGCCAGCATTATCTGGACGTGCAAGTGGCCTATCGCCAGGCCTGTCTGAACGCCATCGAGTATCTGGGCAAGTTCGGCTATTCGCGCGCCCAGGCCTACAGCATTTTAGGCTGCGCGCCGGTGCAGGGGCATATCAGCGGGGTGGTGGACGTGCCCAATGCCTGCGCCACCTTGTGGTTGCCGACGGACATCTTCGATTTCGACATCCGGCCGCAGGCCGGCGGGCCGCAACGGCGGCCGTTGGACGGCGTGCCGTTGCCGCTGTCTTATGACCGGAACTGAGGACGCCGCGATGCCAAGCTATGAATACCGTTGTCCGGTTTGCGGTCCTTTCGTGCTGCTGCGCGCGGTGGCGGCACGCGCCGAGCCGGCGGTTTGTCCCGGCTGCGGCCAGTCCAGCCTGGAGCGTCTGCTGTCGGCGCCTGCGCTGAGCTTGCCGGGCGCGGCCAGCCGGGCCGCGGCGCGCAATGAGCGGGCCTGTCATCATCCTGGCTGCGCGGCGTCCGCCGGGGAGCGCCCGTCCGGAGGGGCGGCCGTCGGGAGACGGCCGTGGATGCTGGGCTGAGCATCGGTTCAAACGCTTTAGCTCGCGAGACTTCGAGCAGGCCTTAAGAACGTGTTTACGATCTCGCGAGCAAGAGCGAGATAAGGCGTTGCGGCTGAGAAAGCGGAATGTACGAGTGGTGCATGAGCATTTCGAAGTGTCACGTCTTACGACGCGCGGCAGATCGTAAACAGGTTCTAAGGCGCGACCTGATAAACCGGGTGGTCCGGCGGAATCAGCTCGTTGGCGAGGAAGTCGATGAAGGCGCGCACCGCCGGCAGCAGGCCGCGGCGGGTGGGGAAGGCGGCGTGCAGAATGCCCCAGGGGATGTCGTAGTCCGGCAGCAGCCGCACCAACTGGCCGGCCTGCAGCGCCTCGTGACAGACCAGTTCCGGCAGCGCGGCCACGCCCAGGCCGGCGATGGCGGCGTCGCGCAGCACGATCAGGTCGTCGGTCATCAGCCGCGGGCTGTCTATCTGCACGGTGTAGGCGTGGCCGGCCTGGTCCAGCAAGGCCCATTGGCCGCGGCCGTCGGGGCGGCTCATGGTCAGCGCCGGCCAGCCGGCCATGTCGGCCGGATGCCTGGGAGCCGGGCGCTCGGCCAGCAAGGCCGGGCTGGCCACCAGCGAGGTCTGGGCGGTGGCCAGCCGGCGCACCACCAGATTGGCGCTGTCTTCTATCACGTTGCGCACGCGAATGGCGACGTCCACGCCTTCTTCTATCAAGTCCACCCGTCGGTTGCTGGAGTCCAGCTGCACCCGCAGCAGCGGGTGGCGGGCCATGAAGCGGGGCAGCGCCGGGGCCAGCAGGGTCTTGGACAGCAGTTCCGGGCAGCTGACCTTGATCAGGCCGCGCGGCTCGGCGCTGCTGCGGGCGATGGCTTCGTCGGCGGCCTCGGCCTCTTCCAGCATCGCCTGGCAGTGCTGGTAATACTGTTGGCCGATCTCGGTCAGCGACAGGCGGCGGGTGGTTCTTTGCAGCAGCCGCACGCCCAGCCGCTGCTCCAGCTCCGCCACGCGGCGGGACAGCCGGGATTTGGGGATGCCCAGCACGCGGCCGGCGGCCATGAAGCCGCCGTGTTCAACCACTTTGGCGAAGTAGAGCAGATCGTTCAGGTCCTGCATGATTGTCTCGCTGATGGAACAATGTTTCCGATTTTTGCAGTCTAGTGCGGATTGGTTCGGAAAACTATCATGCAATCACTTTCTCTACCAAGACACGAAGGACCCGACCATGAAACTGTTGCATCTCGACTCCAGCATCCTCGCCGCCAACTCGGTTTCCCGCCAACTGACCGCCGTTGTCGCCGACACCCTGCGTCAGCGCCACGCCAATGTGGAAACCGCCTACCGCGATCTGGCCAGCCAGCCCATCGCCCACCTGTCCGGCGAAATCATCGGCGCCAACTTCACCGCCGAGGCGGATTGGACCGCCACCCAGCGCAGCGAAGCCGCGCTGAGCAATGAGCTGATCGAAGAATTCCTGGCCGCGGACGTGGTGGTGATCGGCGCGCCGATGTACAACTTCTCCATCCCGTCGCAACTGAAAGCCTGGGTGGACCGCGTGGCCGCTTCCGGCCGCACTTTCAAATACACCGAGAACGGCCCGGTGGGCCTGGCCGGCGGCAAGAAGGTGATCGTGGCGTCCTCGCGCGGCGGCGTTTACAGCACCGAGCAAGGCCAGCTGATGGACTTCCAGGAAGACTACCTGAAGACGGTGATGGGTTTCCTGGGCGTGAACGACGTGGCCTTCGTCCGCGCCGAAGCGGTGAATATGGGCGAAGACAAGCGCGCCACCGCCCTCCACGCGGCCAAGGACGCCATCGCCAAGCTGGCGCTGTAATCCTCCCGCGGCAAACGAAGACAGCCGGCCCTGGATGGGCCGGCTGTTTTGCGTCCGCGCGCTGCGGGCTTGGAACAGGTTCTCAGGGGAGTTTGCAGCTGTCCGCCAGCTTGTCCAGGCCCTGCTGTTCGTGGCGGAAACTGGCCTTGGGCGGATTGCGGCCGTAGTCGAGGGTGACGACGTAGAGGCTGTCGAAGTCGTTCTTGTCCCATTTGGGCACCTTGTCCGCCGCGCCCTTGTCGCCGTAATCCTGCATCAGATTGACGGCGAGTTCGCGCAGCAGCTTGTGTTCCCAGGCGATATAGACGATTTTGCCGTGCTGCAGCGGGTTGACCAGCTGCTGTTGCAGCGCGGCGACGGCTTCCATGTCGAAGTTGCTGTTCACCGGCAGGCCCAGCGCGATGGCGGTGGGTTCTATGGTGGCCAGCGGGCGGATGTAGTTGAAGGTGCCCGCGGGGTCCCGGGTCTGGCTGGCGGTGGAGGGCGCGAAGATCTGGTCGGCCCGGCCGTATTTTTTGGGCAGCAGCTTGGCCAGTTCCAGCGAGCGGTTGAAGCCCTTGCAATTGAGCTGGCCGTAGCCGCCTTCGGGTTTTTCGCCGTGGCGCAGCATGATTAGCGTCTGGGTCTGCGGCGCCGGGGCGGCGTGCAGCAGGGGACTGGCCAGCATGGCCAGCAACAGGCAGAGGCGGGAGAGTTTCATCGAGGGGTCCGTTGGGTCGAAACCCGGCTAGTGTCCCGCAGCGGGCGGCGGCGGCGCAAGCTGGGACAAGGATCAGGGCAGCAGTTGCAATTGGGCCACGCCGTCCGCGCTCAGGTATTTGCCGAAAATCTTGCGCAGGGAGCCGTCCTTGGCCATTTGCTGCAGCTCGGCCTGCCATTGCTCCGCCTGTTGCTGGTTGAAGGCGCTGTGCGCCAGCATCAGGCCGCCGGCGATGCGTTCCGAGCTGGGAAACAGGTCCAGCACCGTCACCTGGCCGGACAGCGCCGGGGAGTTGAGCCAGCTGTCGTAGCTGAAAGGATGGGCGAAGGCGGCGGTGACGATGCTCTGGGACAGCATGGCGTAGAGGTCGCGCTCGTCGTTGGCCATCACCACCTTGCCGCGTTTGGCCAATTGCTCGATGAAGGCGTCCTGCTCCGGGCTGTGGCGGTAGCCGCGGATCACGCCCCATTTGACGGCCGGTTCGGCCAGCAGCTGCTCCAGCGTGCGCGCGCCTATCTGTTTGGACAGCAAGATCATGTTCTTGCTGTAGAAGTAGGGGTAGATCCACGAATACTTGCGGCGGTCCGCGGTGGGGACGGCGGAGGTGCCCAGATTCAATTGGCCGTGCTCCAGCATTTTCAGCACGCGGATGCGCGGATAGACGTCTTCCTGGGCGATTTTGCAGCCCAAGCGGCGCGCCAGCTCGTGCACCAGGTCCACGTCGTAGCCGTGGCCGTTCTCGTAGGCGCTGCCGATCAGGTAATAACCCACTTTCAGGCCGTCCGCCGGGCAGGGCGAATCGCCCAGCGCCGCCGCCGAGGCCAGCGCGCCGCCAAGCAGCGCCGCCCAGTGTGCTTTCATGCCGTTCTCCCGTACGCGTTCCGTTTAGCTATAGCCGGATTCGACGGGTCTTGCCGCGTGAGAGTGATTGTTATTCCAGCATGCCGCGCACGCTGTCTTCGCTCAGGTATTTGCGCAGAATGCGTTGCAGGCTGCCGTCCGCGCGCATTTTTTCCAGCTCCGCCCGCCAGAGGCGCATCTGGGGCTCGCTGAAGCCGCGGTGGGACAGCACCAGGCCGTTCTCCAGGCTGCTGTCGCCGAAGGGGTCCATGACTTTGACTTGCAGCCGGGCGCGCGGCTGGCCGCTGACCCAGTGGTCGTAGACCTGGGGTTGGGAGAAGGCGGCGGAGATGGAGCCGCTGCGCAGCATGTCCAGCAGGTCTTCTTCGTTGGCGGCGCAGATCAGCTTGTCGCGCTTGGCCATCTGCTGCAGGAAATAGTCCTGCAGCGGGCTGTTGCGGTAGCCGATGACGGCGCCCCATTTCAGCTTGGGGTCGTTCAGCCATTGTTCCGGCGTCTTGCCCTGCACCGCCGGACTGAGCAGGGTCATATTGCGGTCGCGGGTATAGGGCAGCACCCAGGCGTAGCGCAGCCGCTTTTGCAGGGGGATGGTGGAGGTGGCCAGATTGAGCTTGCCGTGCTGCACCAGCAGCAGCACGCGCAAGCGCGGATATTCGCGCTCCTCGCGGATCTTGCAGCCCAAGCGGCGCGCCAGTTCGTGGACCAGGTCCACGTCGTAGCCCTTGCCGTTTTCATAGGCGGTGGCCGTTGGGTAGTATCCAACCTTCAGCCCTTCCGCCGGGCAGGCGGGCGGCGCGGAAGCGGCATGCGCGGCGGCGGCGCAAAGGCAGAGGAGGGCGGGCAGGTACTTGCTCATGGCGCATCCTTGCCGAGGGTGGATGAAAACAAGACAGGCTGCCGGAGGGGCAGCCTGTCGGCGGCGCTGTACGCGCGGTTTACAGCTTGATCAGCGTGCTCTTCAGCTCAGTGTATTTTTCCAGCGCGTGCAGCGATTTGTCGCGGCCGTTGCCGGATTGCTTGAAGCCGCCGAAGGGGAAGTTCATGTCCCCGCCTTCATCATAGCAATTCACCCACACCGTGCCGGCGCGCAGGCGGCGCGCCACCTGGTGAGCGGTGCTGACGTTGGAGGTCCACACCGCGGCCGCCAGGCCGTATTCGGTGTCGTTGGCGATGCGGATGGCGTCTTCCACGTCGTCGAAGGTGATCACCGACAGCACCGGGCCGAAGATTTCCTCGCGGCAGATGGTCAGGTCGGCGCTGGGGCAGTCAAACGCCGTCGGTTCGATGAACAGGCCGGTGTCGGCGTGGGCCGGCTTGCCGCCGAACAGCTTCTTCGCGCCTTCGCTGTCGCCCTTGCCGATGTAGGACAGCACCTTGTCGTACTGGATGCGGTCCACGATGGCGCCCATATTGGTGGCCGGGTCCAGCGGATCTTGCGGGTAATAGCGGGCGGCCGCCGCTTCCAGCTCCTGCAGGAAGCGCGCCTTGATGTCGCGGTGGACCAGCACGCGGGAGCCGGCGGTGCAGACTTCGCCCATATTGTAGAAGATGCCGCCGGCGGCGGCGCGCGCCGCCTGGGCGACGTCCGGGCAGTCCGGCAGGATGATGTTGGGCGATTTGCCGCCCAGCTCCAGCCAGACGCGCTTGAGGTTGGATTGCGCGGCGTAGCCGGCGATCAATTTGCCCACGCCGGTGGAGCCGGTGAAGGCGACGCAGTCCACGTCCATGTGCAGCGCCAGCAGCTTGCCCACGTCGCCGGCGCCGGGCAGCACCTGGAACACGCCGTTGGGGATGCCGGCCTCTTTGGCCAGCGCCGCCAGGCGGATGGCGGTGAGCGGGGATTTTTCCGAAGGCTTGATGATCACCGGGTTGCCGGCGGCCAGCGCCGGGCCGAACTTCCAGCTGGCCATCATGATGGGGTAGTTCCACGGCACGATGGCGGCCACCACGCCGATGGCTTCGCGGGTGACCAGGCCCACCACCTTGGGGTCCACCGGCGCCACTTCGCCGCCTATCTTGTCTATGGCTTCGGCGAACCATTCCACGCAATAGGCGCTGCCGGGCACATCCACGCTGAGGGTGTCGCTGATGGGCTTGCCCACGTCCAGGGTTTCCAGCAGCGACAGCTCGTCGCTGTGCTGGTGGATCAGCGCGGCGAAGCGCTTGAGGATGCGGCCGCGCTCGCGCGGCGGCAGGCCAGACCAGGCGCCGGAGTCGAAGGCCTGGCGCGCGGCGCGCACCGCGCGCTCCACGTCGGCCTCGCCGCACCAGGCCACATCGGCCAGCTTTTCGCCGTTGGCGGGGTTGTTGCAGGCAAAGCTTTTGCCGTCTTGCGCGGCGCAGTACTCGCCGGCGATGAAGGCGCGCCCTTCGATCTTCAGTTGAGCGGCGAATTGCTTCCATTCGGCATGCGTTCTAGCCATTTACTCTCTCCTTTGATTGATCCTGCGCCGTCCATTGTCGGCGCCGGTATCGCTTGACGCGGGTTTGACTGCGTTGTGGTCTGTCGTGGGCTTGGAGCCGGCGCGGCGGGCAAAGCTCCCCGGCCTGGCCTTATGGCCTGCTGGTCGCCGGATGCGGTCTTGCCGGCGCTTCTTGTTTTCAATGGTTCTTAGAATGTGTTTACGATCTCGCGAGCTAAGGCGAGACAAGGCGAAAACGGCTGAGAAAGCGGAATGTACGGTTGGTACATGAGCATTTCGAAGGCGTTTTCAACGCCGTATCGCCAACGCGCAGCAGATCGTAAACAGGTTCTTAGAATGTGGGCGGCGAACTGGCGCTGACCACTTCGCAGGTTTCGGCGCCGACATTGCGAAAGCGGTGCGGCAGCCGGCTGTCGAAGTAATAAGCGTCGCCCGGCCCCAGGATGCGGCTCTCGTTGTTCACGGTCACTTCTATACTGCCTTTGATGATGACGCCGCCCTCCTGGCCGTCGTGCGTCAACATGTCCGGCCCGGTGTCGGCGCCGGTTTCGTAGACTTCGCGCAGGATGGCGATGTCGCGCTTGTCGTGGGCGGTGCCCACCAGCAACAAGCGGATCTGTTCATTGCCCAGATTGGGTAATTCGTGGGCCTGATAGAACACTCTGGCTTGTTCCGGGTCGGAATCGAAGGTGAAAAAATCCGCCAGCGTCATCGGCAGGCCTTCCAGCACCTTTTTCAGCGAGCTGACCGAAGGGCTGACCCGATTCTGCTCGATCAGCGAAATGGTGCCGTTGGTGACTCCGGCTCGCTTGGCCAGCTCCCGTTGCGACAGCCCGAAACGATCCCTGACCATGCGTAATCTCGCGCCAACGTCCATGGATTCCTGCTCCGTCAGTATGTTAATAATTTTAGACGCTTTATGATAATTATTTTGTACGGACTCTGCACTACTTGCTGCGACGCAAAATCGAATATCTTTGCATCGTTGGGGGTTTATAGTCAGAATCAGAAACAAGGAGCAAGCGTGTTGTGAATTTTCTTAAACGCTTGCGCGGCACATCCGCAACAAATCCAAGTGAGGAGAGCGACATGCTTATCGGTGTTCCCAAGGAGATCAAGAACCACGAGTATCGTGTTGGCCTGACCCCGTCTGGAGTCCGGGAGTTAGTCGCCAACGCACACAAAGTTTTGGTCCAGACCCAGGCCGGCCTCGCCATCGGATTCACCGATGAACAGTATATCCAGGCCGGCGCCTCCATTGCCTCCAGCGCCGAAGAAACCTTCGAACGCAGCGACATGATCGTCAAGGTGAAAGAGCCGCAGCCGGTGGAATGCCGGATGCTGCGCCGGGATCAGCTCCTGTTCACCTATCTGCATTTGGCGCCGGACCCGGAGCAGACCAAATTATTGCTGGAATCGGACGCCATTGCCATCGCTTACGAAACCGTCACCGACGAGCGCGGCGGCCTGCCGCTGCTGGCGCCGATGTCCGAGGTGGCCGGCCGGATGGCGATACAGGCCGGCGCCCACGCGCTGGAAAAAGCCCAGGGCGGCCGCGGCGTGCTGCTGGGCGGCGTGCCGGGCGTGGCCCCGGCGCGAGTGGTGGTGATAGGCGGCGGCGTGGTGGGCCTGAACGCCGCGCGCATGGCCATGGGCGCCGGCGCCGAAGTCACCATCCTGGACAAGTCCTTGCCGCGCCTGAAGGAAATCGACATGGTGTTCGGCGGCCGCATCAAGACGCTGGTGTCCAACTCCGCCAATATCGAAGACAGCCTGCGCGAGGCGGACCTGGTGATAGGCGCGGTGCTGATTCCGGGCGCGGCGGCGCCCAAGCTGGTGACGCGGCCGATGCTGAAGATCATGAAGCCGGGCGCGGTGCT
Organism: Chromobacterium alkanivorans; assembly: GCF_016937655.1. Taxonomy (GTDB): domain Bacteria; phylum Pseudomonadota; class Gammaproteobacteria; order Burkholderiales; family Chromobacteriaceae; genus Chromobacterium; species Chromobacterium alkanivorans. The sequence continues at coordinate 59,581 of NZ_JAFHKL010000018.1, forward strand.
GGTGGACGTGGCGATAGACCAGGGCGGCTGCTTCGAGACCAGCCGGCCCACCACTCATCAAGACCCCATTTACGTGGTGGACGGCATCGTCCATTACTGCGTGGCCAATATGCCCGGCGGCGTGGCGCGCACCTCCACCCAGGCGCTGACCAACGCCACGCTGCCGTACACGCTGGAGCTGGCCAACAAGGGCTGGCGCCAGGCATTGCTGGACAACGCCCATCTGCGCAACGGCCTCAACGTCTGCCGCGGCCGGCTCACTTACCAGGCGGTGGCTCAGGCGCTGGGCCACCCGTTCATCGACCCGATCGAAGCCATCAAGGCGGCTTCCTGACCCGTATCAAGGATTTGAAATGTTGCAAGCTATCATCGGCATACCCTGTGACATCAAGATGGTAGGCCCGTTGCCCTTCCACGCCGTGGGCGAGAAATACATCGCCGCGGCGGCCGGCGGCGCCGGCGGCGTGCCGGTGCTGCTGCCGGCGCTGGGCGACAAGACCGCGCTGAAGGACGTGCTGGAACTGGTGGACGGCGTGCTGCTGCCCGGCTCGCTGTCCAATGTCGAACCGCACCGCTACGGCGGCGCACCCAGCCGCCCCGGCACCATGCACGACCCGATGCGCGACGCCACCACGCTGCCGCTGATCCAGCAAGTGCTGGAGCAGGGCATCCCCCTGCTGGGCATCTGCCGCGGCTTCCAGGAAATCAACGTGGCGATGGGCGGCGAGCTCTACCAGCACGTGCAGGAGGAGGAGGGCAAGCGCGACCACCGCGAGCCGGACACCCCGGACGTGGACGCGATGTACGCGCTGTCCCACCCGGTGCAGTTCGCCGAGGGCGGCCTGCTGCGGCAATGGACCGGCCAGCAATCCGCCATGGTCAATTCCCTGCACCAGCAAGGCATCAAGCGTTTGTCCGACCGGCTGATCTGCGAGGCCGTCGCCGACGACGGCCTGGTGGAGGCCTATAGCGTGCGCGACGCCAAGGGCTTCGCCTTCGCCGCGCAATGGCATCCGGAATGGAAATACTGGGAGAACCCGCTGTCCATGGCCATCTTCAAAGCATTTGGCGACGCCTGCCGCCAACGCCGCAACCAGCGGCAACGCGGGCCACAATTAACCGAGACCTTGTGTCACCACTCGGAATAACACACATAGAGGAAGAGCATCATGACCCATCAGATCAATGAATGGCTGCGAGAGCACCGGATCACTGAAGTCGAGTGTATCGTCCCCGACATGACCGGCGTGGCGCGCGGCAAGATCGTGCCCAAGGACAAGTTCGTGTCCGACCCGGAAATGCGCCTGCCGGAAGTCGTGCTGATCCAGACTGTGACCGGGGACTACCCCGACGACAGCATGCTGGACCTGACCGACCCGGACATGGTGCTGGCCCCGGACCCGAACACCCTGCGCTTCGTGCCCTGGGCCGTCGATCCCACCGCTCAGTTGATCTACGACTGTCTGCGCGCCGACGGCAGCCCGGTGGACGTGGCGCCGCGCAATGTGCTCAAGCGCGTGATCGGCCTGTTCGACGAGATGGGTCTGGAGCCGGTGCTGGCTCCGGAAATGGAATTCTACCTGCTGTCCCCCAACCCGGACCCGGACATCCCGCTGGCCGCGCCGGTGGGCCGCACCGGCCGCGCCGAGTTCGGCCGCCGCTCTTACTCCATCGACGCGGTCAACGAGTTCGACCCGCTGTTCGAAGACATCTACGACTACTGCCACGCGCAGAACCTGGAAGTGGACACCCTGATTCACGAAGTGGGCACCGCGCAGATGGAAATCAACTTCCTGCACGGCAACCCGCTGGAACTGGCGGACCAGGTGTTCCTGTTCAAGCGCACCGTGCGCGAGGCGGCGTTCCGCCACAATATGTACGCCACCTTCATGGCCAAGCCGATGGAAAACGAGCCGGGCTCCGCCATGCACATGCACCAGAGCCTGGTGGACAAGAACACCGGCCGCAATGTGTTCACCAACGAGGACGGCAGCCCGTCCGACCTGTTCTTCCACTATATCGCCGGCCTGCAGAAATACGTGCCCAAGTCCATGCCGCTGTTTGCGCCCTACGTGAACTCATTCCGTCGTTTGTCGCGCTACACCGCGGCGCCGACCAACGTCGAATGGGGTTACGACAACCGCACCGTGGGCCTGCGCGTGCCGCACTCATCGCCGGCGGCGCGCCGCATCGAAAACCGGGTGCCGGGCGTGGACGTCAACCCCTATATCGCGATGGCCGCGACGCTGGCCTGCGGCTACCTGGGCATCATCAACAAGCTGCGGCCCAGCGAGCCGCGCCAGACCGACGCCTACGAGCTGCCCTACCAGTTCCCCAACTCCTCGGAGGAGTCGCTGCAGCAGCTGGCTTCCTGCAAGGAAATGGCCGAGGTGCTGGGCGAGCGCTTCGTCAGCATGTACGTGGGCATGAAGGAGAAAGAGTTCTCCGAATACTTCCGCGTGATCAGCCCGTGGGAACGCAAGTTCCTGCTGCTGCACGTGTGATTTAGCTATGACATTGGGCTGATTTGTCCGTTAGAATCAGCCCGGACAGCCAGGATAAGCACTGAAAATACGCCAATGGCGAAGGAGGGGCGGGAGAGAGCATCCCCGCCCTGTTGGAGAATACTGGAAGGAAGTCCTATGCAGAATCAACAACGCACGACCGAACAATGGCGCCAACTGGATGCCGCGCACCATCTGCATCCGTTTACCGACACCCAATCGTTGAACCAGCAGGGCGCGCGGGTGATGACTCGCGGCGAGGGGATTTACCTGTGGGATTCCGAGGGCAACAAGATCATCGACGGCATGGCCGGCCTGTGGTGCGTGAACGTCGGCTACGGCCGCAAGGAGCTGTCCGACGTGGCCAAGCGCCAGATGGACGAGCTGCCCTTCTACAATACCTTCTTCAAGACCACCCACCCGGCCGTGGTGGAGCTGTCCCACCTGCTGGCGCAAGTGACGCCGGCCGGCTACCAGCATGTGTTCTACACCAACTCCGGCTCCGAATCGGTGGACACCATGATACGCATGGTGCGCCATTACTGGGACGTGCAGGGCAAGAAGGACAAGAAGACGCTGATCGGCCGCTGGAACGGCTATCACGGCTCCACCATCGGCGGCTCCAGCCTGGGCGGCATGAAATACATGCACGAGCAGGGCGATCTGCCGATTGCGGGCATGGCCCACGTTGAACAGCCGTGGTGGTACAAGTACGGCAAGGATCTGAGCCCGGACGAGTTCGGCGTGGTGGCCGCGCGCTGGGTGGAAGAGAAAATCCTGGAGATCGGCCCTGAAAAAGTGGCCGCCTTCGTCGGCGAGCCCATCCAGGGCGCCGGCGGCGTGATCATTCCGCCGGCCACGTACTGGCCGGAAGTGGAGCGCATCTGCCGCAAATACGATGTGCTGCTGGTGGCCGACGAAGTGATCTGCGGTTTCGGCCGCACCGGCGAATGGTTCGGCTTCGAGCACTTCGGCTTCCGTCCGGACATCTTCACCGCCGCCAAGGGCCTGTCTTCCGGCTACCTGCCCATAGGCGCGGTCTTCGTCGGCGAGCGCGTGGCCCAGGGCCTGATCGCCGGCGGCGACTTCAACCACGGCTTCACCTACTCCGGCCACCCGGTGGCCAGCGCGGTGGCGCGCGCCAACATCGAGCTGCTGCGCGACGAAGGCATCATCGACCGCGTCAAGAACGAAACCGGCCCCTATATGCAGAAACGCTGGCGCGAAACCTTCAGCCAGTTCGAGCATGTGGACGATGTGCGCGGCGTCGGCCTGATCCAGGCGTTCACCCTGGTCAAGGACAAGAGCAAGCGCGAGCTGTTCCCCGACTTTGGCGACATCGGCATGATGTGTCGCGACATCTTCTTCCGCAACAATCTGATCATGCGCGCCTGCGGCGACCACATCGTGGCCTCGCCGCCGCTGGTGATCAGCAAGGCGGAAATCGATGAAATGCTGGGCGTGGCCGCGCGCTGCATGGAAGAGTTCGAGCGCAAGTTGAAAGACGACGGCCTGGTCTGAGCCGGGCTTTTGCATCGGACGGCATCAAGCCGGGGCGGCCGCCCCGGCTTTTTTCTTGGCGCGGCTGGCTTGAAGTTCGTATCCGGTCATGAACGGACGCCCGGCGCGGGTAAGCGCTTGGAAGCCGTTGACGCGCGGCGGGGCGGTGAACACCGCCGCGGTTTCGCCTTGGCCCGCAAGATCGAAAACCGGTTGGCGCCGCGACAACTGCCCACAGAAGGTCGGGACAAGGCGCGCAGACCGCGCAAGCCAGTTCGGCCGGTCAGCGCAACGCCGCATCAGGAGGGGCGTTGGCGGCTCTTAGCCTGACGCCGCCCTCGGGCGTGAAGCTGGCGTCCAGCGCCAGTTCTCCGTACTGCTTCAAACGGCAGCGCAGCCGGTAGCGCAGCACCATTTGCTCGTGGTCGCCGCGGAAAGCGACCTCGACCGCGTCCAGCCTGGGCTCGTAGCGCAGCAAGGTCTGCTCGATGCTGCGCATCAGCTGGTGAGCGCTGGCGGGCAGATGGCGGTAAACGTGGCCCAGGTCCGGTAGCCCGTAGTCCGGCAAATGCTTGAGAGAACCGGCGCGCGCGTTCAGGATGCGCCGGATGCTGTCGATCACGCTGCGGGAGAGCTGCTGCTCCGGCGCAATGAGATCCAGCGCCTGTCCGTCGGCAAACTGACCGGTCAGCATTTCATACAGGGCCGGTCCCATGTTCAGCCCTCCGCCTGGCGGCGCGCCAGCGCATAGCCGCGCAGCTCCAATTGCAAGGGCTTGTCGTTGTCCAGCTCCTTCTTGTCCAACAGCAGCCGCCATTGCCGCTCCGCGCCGGCTTGCCGGAACAGCGCGATCACGCCGATGTGGGCCGCGTCCTGATGGTAGGGCTCGCGCAGGCTGACCGTGGCGCCCGGCCGCACCAGCGCTTGCCGGCTGGCCAGCAGGTCGTTGCTTAGCACGGACTGGTCCTGCTCCAGCAAGGCGGGGTAGGGAGCGGCCAGGAAGGCGGCTTTGTCCTTCAACTGATACACCCTCACCACAACCGCCAGCGGCCGCTGTCCGGCGTCGGCGTTCAGCTCCTCGCTGGCGACCAAGTCCAGGTTCAGGCGCTCGATGCGGCTCAGGAAGATCTTTTGAGCGGCGCTGGCCGTGACGTTCTTGGTGCTTTGCCACAGGCCGCAGCCGCTCAGCGGCAGAATCAGCCCCAGCCAGACCAGTCCGGCGCGCAGGGCGGGAAAGCGATGTTTCATCCGGGTTCTCCTGGCTGCCGGGCGCAAGCGTCCGACAGCGGTTGATAATAGCCGATGCGCAGGCGCCGCCAGGGCCGCAGGGCTGCGCCGGCCAAGGTCGCGCCAAGTCCCAGGCGCGGCCGTTCGTCCGCGCTCAGCGCGCTGGCGGGGAGCCAGGCGGCCGGCAACTCCAGCCAGATCTCGGCCTCCAGCCGCCATCCCAGATAAACGCGGGTCAGCGCCAGCACGTCACGATGCAAGGAGCCTCCGGGCAGCAGCGCGGGCACGCAGTCGGCGCGAGCGGGGCGCACGGTGACGGCGATCGCGTGATTGGCGGCGCGCAGCCGGCGGCCCAGCACCAGTTCGCCGGCGCGCAGCGGCGGCCGTCCGGAGAGGGGGGCAGGCTGGTCCAGCATTGTCCAGCGGGGGAGGAATTCCCGTACCCGGACCTCGGCCGCGGGCAGCGCATGGCGAATGACGCTGGCCAGGCCGGAGGCCGGCCGGGTGCGCTGGCTCAGCAGGGCCAGCAGTCCCAGCAGGCGGCTGGCGGGCAGCCGCCTGCGCTCGGCCGCCTCGTCCAGGCCCATGCCGATCAGTCCCAGCAAGCCCCTGGACAAGGCGTCGCGCGCGCCGGGCTGAAAGGCCAGCGGATAACGGTATTTGCCCCAGGCGCGATAGAGCAGGGCGGTGAGGCGATGGCTGAACAGGTCCAGCATCGCCGCCAGCGGTTCGTGGCCCTCGCGGCGGGCGGCGATATCGTCCAGGAAGTAATAGGGCAGCACGGCGTCCACGCCGTAAAGCCCCATGAAGGTGGTGCGCAGCACCGGAGGGCGGCCGGTATCGGGGTCGGCCGGTTCCGCGCGGACGATTTCGCCGGCGGGAAAACCCAGCGACGGCGAGGGCAGCAGCCGCACCGGCTCGGCGGCGGGGCTGTCGGCCGCGCCCAGACGCGCGCCGCCGGTCAGCCGCTCCAGCACGCGGCAGAATTGAAAGAAGTTATAGGCGGGCGCGGATCGCAGCCAGGCGTAAAAGTCGGTTTCCGTCATAGCGGCGGCGCTTCCGTCTTGCTGTCCGGCCAGCGGACCCGCTCGTTCTCCGGCAGGATGCGCATCTCGAAACGGGTGAACAGATTCATGTCGGCGTAGGCGGCGAAGAAGCGGTGCATCAAGTCCCCGAACAGATGAATGTCGCCGGGGCCGGCGAAGCAGGTCCGGTCCACCGTCAGTTCGATGCGCACCCCGCGTTCCATGCAGCCCTGCTTTACCCGGCGGACCAGCTGGTGGCTGACCTCCAGCAGGCCGCTCAGCCGCTGGCGGTTCAATTCGTCCTCGGTCCAGTCGTACAGCGCCAGCGTTCCGCGCAACACCTCGGCGTCCAGCAGCGACAGAAAGTTGGGCGCCAGGTGGGACAGCACCCGCCATTGATAGCGGTCTTCCGCCGGCGGATAGCAAGGGAGGGTGGGCGCGGTCAGATTGGCGATCCGGGTCAGCGGCGAAGACGGCGAGCGCTCCAGGATTTGCGCCTCGCGCAAGGCCTTGCGCGGCAGCATGCCGTTGGTGCCGGTGACGCGCAGCGACAGGATCTCCTCGCGCATCGCCGCAGACGGCGAGTCCCAGAGGTGGCCGCCCAGCACCAGCCAGGTCTCCGGCCTGCCGGCCGCGCCAAGACGGGTCCGGGCATGGTAAAAGCGCTCCGGCGCCTCATCGCGCAGCATGCCGCCCCGGTGCTGGAAGCTGGAGAACGGCACGTAAGCGTGGCGGCCGCCGCTCTCGGTGTCCATCGAAACGACCTCGTCCACGGACCAGGCCTCGATCTCGGGGCCCTGGCTCGCCAGCGGCACCACCCGGTATTCATGACTCAGGTGATCTACATGCAGCGGCTCGGCTTCCATCGGGAACAGATTGATCGCCGGCACGCAGTGCAAGCGCAGATTGTCGGCGTTGAACGGCATGTCCGCCGGATAGCGTTGCGTCAAGGTCAGCTCCAGCGTGAAGCCGGTCGCGTCCCCGGGCAGAAGGGCCGCGTCCAGGCCGGCCAGATCGAGAAACTGGAATTTTTCGCGGAAGCAAAAGTATTCCAGCAGCAGCTGATAGCCGCCAAAGGCGTTGTCGGCCTTGGGCCACAGCCGGTCTGCCTCGTCAAAGCCCACCGGTTCGAAGCGCAGCGTCGGCGCTTCCCGAGGCGGGTGGCCGCCCGGGCCCAAGGGCAGCAGGCGCGCGCGGCTCAATTGCCGGGTCAGCGCGTGACGCAGCGCGAAGGCGATGGGCGGATCGGCGGCCAGGAACAGGCGCAGGCGGGATAGGTCCAGCGCCTCGCGCTTGGCGGCGGCGCCCAGATCAAAACGCAATTCCAGCACCGAGCGTCCTTCGCCGTCCAGGCGCGCGCCGGCCTCGCTCAGCAGCAAGGGCTGAATCGTCGCCGGCTGGGTGCTGCGATAGGCGCAGCGCACCGCGTTGGCGCCCACCGGCGAGGTGAGTACGCTCAGACCGGCCTCCACCGGTTTGGCCTGTTGCAGCGCATGGGCGTCGGCGCGCAACTCCAGCACGGTCAACGACGGCACCATGCGCAGATAATGCGGCCACAGCATGTTGACCAGGCCCTCGGTCAGTTCCGGGAAATCGTCGTCCAGCTTTTGGCGGATGCGGCCCGTCAGGAAGGCGAAGCCTTCGAACAGCCGCTCCACATACGGGTCTCGCTTGCCTACCCGGTCGATATTCAGCAGGGCGGCGCGGTCGGGGTGGGCGCGGGCGAACTCCTTGCCGGCCTCGCGCAGATAACGCATTTCCGCTTCGTAATAGCGCAGAGTCAGATCATCCATGGGCGGCTTTCATCGGCGTGTGGAAAAAGCGCCGCGCGCGGCGCGGACGATTTCATGGCAAGGCGCCGGCCAGCGCCCGGGCCGGGTCCAGCGCGGCCAGGCGCGCGTTGAGCCGCTCCAGTTGTTGGCTCAAGCCGGCGGGGTCCGCATCCTTGCGTTGCATGCGCTGGCGCAACAGCCGCGTCAGCTGCGCCAGCAGCTCGAAGGCCAGCTCCGGTTCCCAGGCGTCCAGTTGGTGGCGGTCGGCTTGCAGCAACAGCGCCTCCAGCAGGTGGACGCCCATTTCGGCGCGGCCATGGCGTTCCGCCAGCCGCGCCATCAGCAATTGCCGCAGGCAGCGTTCGCGGCCGCCCGCGACGGCGGGCAGGGCCTGCACCCAGGCAAAGGCCGCCGGCAAGCCCTGCTGGGCGGCGATGGCGTGGGCCTGGGTTTCGGTTTCCGGCCAGTCCGCGCGTTCGTCGGCTGCCGGCGCGGCGAGGGCGGCGGTTTCCTGCCGCGGCCATTGCGCCAGCCATTCCAGCGTGGCGTCCTCCGCGAACGGGCTGCCGTCGCTGAAACTCAGCTTCTCTACGCCGGGCAGCCGTTGGCACAGCCGCTGAGCATCGTCGCGGATCAACTCCGCCAGCGGCGCCGCCATCTCGCCGCCATGCTGGTAGGCCAGCCAGGCGTAGCGCTGCAGGTCCAGCCACCAGTGATTGGCTCCTTCCGCAAACGCGTTTTCCGCCCGCTCCGCCAAGTCCCGCCATTGTTGCTGCAACAGTAGGCGCTTCAGTTGTTGACGCAGTTCGGCGCGCGGCGGCGGCAAGCGGCTGCGGCCCTCCGCGTCGCCGGGCGGCGGGCCGGACAGCGCTTCCCAGCGCACGGCGCGCAACAGGCGGAGGGCGGCGGCCTGGCCTTCCGGCTGCAGGCGCAGAAACACCGCCATCCGCCGCGCCTGTTCCAGCAGTTCGCGCCAGGAGCCGACATCGTTGGCGCCGGCCGGCGGCGCGGGCGCGATCGCCGCCGCAGGCGACGGCGCCTTGACGGCCTCGTCGCCGGCGGCTTGCAGCCTGGCGTGCAGGCAGCGGCCCAGCGTATCCAGCCGCAGCGGCGGCGCCGCGCTGTCGGCGGCAAGCCGTTGCAGCAGCAGCAAGGCGGCCGCGGCCCGCCGCCAGGCTGCGCCGTCGTCATCGGCCAGCACGGCCAACTGATCGGTGAAGCGTTCGCTGGCCAGCCACTCCAGCGCATTGCGCCGCCGCGCCGGCTGCCGCGGCCAGATCGTTTCCGGATAGCGTTCCAGCAAGGCGGCGCTCAGTTCCAGCCCGTCAGCCAGGCCGGCCACGCCGTCCCGGCGCAGCCGGGCGCAGGCGTAGTAGGCCGCCACGCGCAAATCCTTGCCGCGGGTTTTCAGCAGGGTTTCCGCATGCGCCAAGGCCTGCTGCGAGTCCATGCCGGAGACCCGGGTCACTTCTTCTTTCAAGGCCAGAAACTCGTCGTCGTGGGACAGGTCTTCGCCGCAGGGCTCGGCGTCGGATAGCGGCTTCAGCCAGGCCGCCCAGCGCGGCAGCCGCTGGCGGGCTTCTTCTTCCGGCGCGGCGTCCCGGCCCAGCAGCGCGCGCAGCCAGCTCATGCGCGTCCTCGAGGCGTTTTGCCGGACAAGGCCAGGCGGAAGGCCGGCGTGGGGGGGCGCAAGCCCATCCGGTGCGCCTGGACGTTGATGGCGAGCGCGCCGCGCCCCGGCAGCATGGCCCGGCAAGCCTCGCCCCGCAGCGGGTATTCGCGCTGGAGAATGCTCAGTTCCTCCGCGCTCCAGCGGCGCGGCGGCGGCAGGCCCTGGGCCTTGGCTTGCGCGTGGATGGCGGCGGGGCTGCGGTCAGGCAGCAGGCTTTGGCAGGCGGTGCCGATCAGCGAGTATTCCTGGCGCAGAACCTCCAGCTCGCGCGCGTTCCATTCCGCGGGCGGTTTGTGCGTTGGCAAGGGCTTGGGCGTCATGATTCGCGTCTCCTAGGGTTGGGGCCGCCGGGCGGGTTTGACCGCGGCGGGCGGTTGGCTCGGCTCCGTGATAAAAATCCGCGCCGGCAGCTGGAACTGCACCAATTGCAGCAGGGCCAGCGGGCCGGGGCCGGCTTCGCTGCGCAGCTGGTAGCGCGCCTGGCGCCCGTCCGGCAGCGCCCAGCTCAGCTGCCAGCTGGAACGGTCGATCTGCTCGCGCTTGGCCTGCTCCAGCATGCGCAGCCAGCCCCAGCGGCCGGGGTGGTCCTGGCTCAGTCGCAAGCCGGTGTCCACGCTTTGCCATAGCAGGCTGGACCCGGCTTTCAGCGGATCGCCGGGCCAGCGCATCGCCTGCCAGCTTTCCACCTGGTTGAAGTAATGCAGGCTTTGCTGGTCCAGTTGCAGCCGGGTTTCCTCCAGGCCCGTGGCGGCGATGGGCTTCAGCTCAAAAAGAATGCCGGCGTCGCCCTGGGCGTAGAGCAGGCTGGACAGACGCGACAGCCGGTTCAGTTCGTTGAGGAAGTCCAGATCGAAGCGCAGCGCCTGCGCCGCCGCAGGGTCCGGCGACCATTGATCGCCCTGGCGCTCCAGCACCCCGCCCAGTTGCTGGCGCACGAACTGCTGTATCAGGCCGTCGGCGGGGTGCAGGAAGCGGCCCAGTTCCGGCAGCGAGGCGTCGGCGTCGGCGCGGTGGAAGGGGTAGCGGCCGGCGAAGCTGGCTTGCCACGGCCGGAAGACGCTTTGATCCCACAGCTGGTTGAGGCTGGCCGCCGCCGGTTGCAGCAGGGTATGCCAGGACTGGTTCAAGGGTTGCAGGAACAGGTGCTGGCCCAGGCCCTGCCAGTCCTCGCCCAGGCTGGCGGCCAGCTGGGCGGCGTAGTCGCGGCCCTCGGCCAGCTCGCCGCCCTTGCCCTGGAACACCGCCTGCGCCAGCGCGCGGGCGGCGGCGTCCGGGTCCGGCGCGGCGGCCACCTGTTGCAGCTTGAGCCGGGTGGCGGCCACCCGCTCCAGATAGCGTTGCAGGCTGAGGTTGGAGCCGTCCTGGCGTTCTTCCAGCAGCCGCAGCAGCGGGCCGAAGCTTTGCGCCAGCGGCGCGGTTTCTGTGGCGGCGATGACCGGCGCGCTGGCGTCGTTCTTGCCCAGCAGCGCCTGGGCCTTGTCCACCAGATTGGCGCCGATGCTGTCGGCGCGTTCTCCGGCGCGGGCGTTGTCGCGCACCACCGCCATCAGCGCGCGCAGCGGTGAGCGCTGCGGATCTGCGTAGACCTGCAATTGCTGGGCGTTGGCGGCCAGCTTGGCCTCCGTCTGCCAGGAGACGGCGTTGAGGAATTGCTGCCAGGCGCGGGCGTAGTCGGCGAAGTAGCGCTGGCGCAGCGCGGCTTCCAGCGCCTTGCCGGCGCTGGGCTGGCCTGTCTGCTCGGCATTGAGCACCCAGTCGCCGGCGCTGCCCTGGCGGCGGTGGGCGTCGGCGAAGGCGGCGCGCAGATGCTCGTCCCAGGCTTTGCGGGTGAACACGCCGGACAGGCTGGCCTCGCTGCGCCACAGGCCGCGCAAGTCCTGGCCCGGCAGCAGGGCGGCCAGCGTCTGCGGCGGATACTTGGCCTGGGCTTCCGCCAGGATCTGCTGGTAGCGGGCGTCGTCGGCCTGCTGGCGGCCCAGCTGGCCGATCAAGGTCTGGCGGCTGGCCTGCGCCAAAGCCGGATCGGCGGGGATGCGCCAGCCGGGCTGGCCGGCCAGCCGTTCGGCGTAGAACTGGGCCATCGCGCGGCGCAGCGCCGGGGAGAAGGCGCCGTCGTCGCGGGCCGCCAGCTGGGTGGCGAGGAAGGCCGGTTCGGCGCGCGCCGGCTGGTCCAGGGTCAGATAGGCTTTCAGCGCCTGATAGCCCTGTTCGGTGTGGGCCGGATCGGCGCTCAGCTCGGCGGCGGGGGTCTGGTTCAGCGCCTGCAATTGCCGCGCCCAGTGGCTGTGGGCCGGCGCAATCATCGCCTGGCCGATGGCGCGGGCGTAGTGGGGGCGCAGCCGTTCCAGCAAGGCGGCGTCGCGGTTCAGGCCGAAGCGGGCGGACCACGGCGCGCCGTGCCGCTGGCGGGCCTCCAGCTTCTCCAGCAGCCGTTGCAGCTGGAGCGCTCTGTTCAGGGTGGCGGTTTTAGGCTGGGCGTCGATGGCGGCCTGGGCCTCGGCGATCAGGCCGTGGTTCTGATAGGCGGACGCCAGCATGCCGGCCAGCCAGAACAGGCACAGCGCGCCGATGAGTCCGGCCAGCCGGCGTTGCCAGAGGCTGCTGCGGCGGCGCGGGGCGAAGGCGAAACCCTGGCTGACCGCGCCGCTCCACAGCCGGACGTCGGCCGGCCAGGTGGCCAGCGCCAGCGCGGTGAAGGCGGGAGCCGTGCCCAGGCCGCCGCGCCAGCGCTGCCAGGCCTCGGCCAGCGCCGCGGCTTCGCGTTCCAGCCACTGGGCGCAACGCAGCAGAAAGGGTTGCGCCGCCACATCGGGGTGAGTGGGAATGCCGCGCAGGGCCAGCCGGTCGGCCCAGGCTTTGGCCTGGGCGGCCCAGTCGTCGGCGTTGGCGGGCAGCGCCGGCAAGGGCCAGCCGGCGACGCCGGGGCCGGCATCGTCGGGCGCGCGCTGGCATAGGGTGATAGGCAGGGTCCAGCCGCTGGCGATGGCCAATTGCTCGGTGCGCTCGGCCAGCGCGGCGGCGTCGCCGGCTTGGGGCAGCAGGGCGATGACGGCGTCGGCGGGTGCTTGCCAGCGTCCGCGCAGGCGTCGCCAGCCGCCGGGAGGCGGGGGGGCGGAGGCGTCGATCAGCACCATGCCGTCGGTTTCCAGCCAGGGCTGTTGGGCCAGCGCCGGCGCCGCCTGGCGGATGGCCTCGGGCGCGCCGCAGAGCAGCAGCCAGTGCGGGCGCTGCTTGGCCGGACGCTGGCGCCAGACCTGGGCCACGCGTTCCAGGCCGGCCCAGGGGGCGGGCGGGGCCGGCGCGTCGGCATCCGGCAGCCGGGGCGGCGGCGCGCCCCAGCGCAGCACTCGCTCCAGGCCGGTCAGCAGGCCCTGTTTCTTGAGCAGGCGATACAGGCCGTAAGCCAGCAGCCCGGCCGCGGCCAAGGACAGCAGCGGCCACCAGACCGGGCGGCTGCCATCCGCGGCCGCGTCGGCGCCGATCCAGGCGTCGCGGTACAGCCATAGCGGGATGCCCAGCAACAAAAGCAGCAGCGCCAGCGCCAACAGCATGATCAGCAGGCCATGGGGTTTTGAAGGTGCGCTCATGCCGTGTCCTTATTGTTGGAGAGTGAGGCCGCCGGCAACGCCATCCCGGCATAAAGCATGCTTTGTTCTTGCAATAGCCAGCCGCAGGCTTGCCGCTGGGCGGCGGCGTGGATGGCGGCCAGCGTGCACAGCGCCGGGCCATCCAGCTCCGGCGGGCCGTCCCACCATGGCCGCAAGCCCTTGTCCGGCGTCGGCCAGGGGGCGGCGGTCGGCGTCAGCTTGTCCAGGCCCAGGCAGACGGCCGGGGCTTGCTCGGCGTTGCGCGTTGCGCCGGCGCAGACATCCTCGCCGTCGTCGCTCCATTCCGGGCGGCTCAGTCGCACCGCGTCGTTGGGGCCGGGGCGGCGCAGCAGCCAGGCGAAACCGGCCTGTCGCGTTGGCTGCTGAGGGTCCAGCGCCAGGCCGGCGCACAAGACCGCCGCCGGCGAGGAACCGTCCGCCGCCGGGGTGTGCAGCCGTTCAATGGCGGCATCCAGTGTTTGCATGGACTCCCAGCGCCTTAGCGAACCCACACTCAAGCCGGGCCAATGGGCAAGCAAGGCATCGACAAACCGGGTTCTGCCGGTGTCTGTCCCTTGCCAGTACAGTTCCAGGGCCAGCGGCACGTCGGGACCGGATTGGCTCGTCCGCAAGGCCAGCGCCAGCCGGCTGGCTAGGCGGGTCTCTACCTCGGCGTAACCCGGCGCGGCTTCCCAGCCGGGCGGTCGTTGCCGCAAGGACGCGGTCGGCGGCGGCTTGGCGGCCGCGCACAGCGCCGCCCATTCCGCTTCGCCGCGGGCCTGCGGCGTCAGCAGCGCCCAGGCGGCCAGGCTGGCCGTCTGGCGGTGATGGGCCAGCCAGTATTGCTGGCGTTGCGCCAGCTCTTTCTTGAAGAAGACGGCGTCATTGTCCGCCGAGTAATAGGCGACGCCGCGCAGACAGAGCAGGAAGGCCCACAGCAGCGGGCCGAAAGCCGTGGTCCAGAACCAGAACTCCAGCGTGTTGGTCGGGGCGTCCGTCGGCCAGCGCCATAGCGTGAGGCCGGCACCGGCGGCGCAGAACAACAGCAGCGCCGTCGCCCAAGCCCATGGCGACAGCCGCTTGGGCGGCGGCAACAAGGGCAAGCTTGGCAGCGCGCGCATCTCAATGCACCTCGATGCCGTCGCTGCTGCTGAGCAGCGTGCAGCCGCACTCGCAGCGATGGCCTTCCAGCGCCACCGGCATATCGTCCAGCAGCCAGTGTGCCGCGCCTTCGGCGATGCGGTTGTGGCCATGGTCTTTCAGCGGGCAGAACACCGGGTCGCCCTTGCGGGCCAGCGGCCGCTGGAGATGGCCGCCCAGGCCGCTACCCTGCAACACCGTGCCGCCGCTGCTGAGGCGGTCGCCCTGACGAATCACGCGAGACATGGAGGATTTCCCTTTCTTTAAGTCGAGAGCGTCAACGGCTCCGGAGCGGGGTGAAGACGAAGTCGGCGAAATAGGCGATAGCGGACAATTTCCAGCGTTGACTGATGGCCATGAGCTTGACTTCCTGCATGTATTAAGTTTGATGGAAAAAGACGGCCTCACCATGACCACGGCCGCGGCGGGAACGGCGGCGCGTCCGGGTCGTTGGGGTGCGGCGGCGTCAAGGCGAGCCAGGCCTCCAGTTCCGCCACATCCTGTTTACGCGCCTCCCAGGCCCTCAGTATCAGCGGCGTCGGCTGCCACGGCTCGGCGCCGAACACCGGCAGCCGCGGTTCGACGCGCCACAGCTGCCTGAGCGCCGCTTCTGCCGCCGCCGGCCGCTGGCTGAAGGCGCGCAGCGCCGGGTCCAGCTCCGCCATCGGCAGGGCCGCCCCGCTCTGCGGGTCGGTGAAGCTCAGCTCCGGCAGCGCCCCGGCCGGCCACTGCGGCCAGCCGCGCCCGCTCAACACCGGCAAGCCCAGCGACGGCAGCATCAGACCCAGCAGATAGCGCGGGTCCTTGCGCTTGATCGCGAAACCGACGCTGCCCAGCGTCACCGCCAGTCCCACCACTCGACCGGCTATCATCAGCGGCGACAGCGGCTTGTTGGATTCGTCGTCGTAGAACACCGTGCGGTAGCGGAAGTAGTCGGTCCACGGTTCGCGGGTGCCCAACGCGCTGGAATACATGAACCAGGCGCGGGAGTCGTGGATGTGCTCGTCGTACAGCAGCACCAGATCGCGCAGCTCGCGTTGGCCGAACAGGACTTTTTCCTTGGCCTGGCCGCTCTCGCGGATGCTGGCGTATTCGGCGGCCTCGTCGTCGCTATTGAGCAGGTAGACGGTGCCGCCCAGCAGCAGGTCCAGCACCCCGTCGATGAGGCTGCTGGGGTCGCCGGACAACTGCCACTCCGGCACATAGTCCTTGCGGAAGTCCTTGGCGCCGTGCTCCAGCTGCTGCTGGTCGATCACCGGCTCAAAACCTTTGTCGATATTGACCCGGGTGGCCACGCCCGGCCGCGTCACCATCTGCTCGCAGCCGTCCTTGGCCTTGCCTCCGTCCGGAATCGGCTTGTCGGCGGCGGCTGTATTGATCAGCTCGCGGTCCTCGTCGCGCTGCTTCTGCTGTTCCGGCGACAACTGCGGCGGCGGCTTGTTGTCGCGCAGGGCCAGGTCTTCCTGCAACTGCCGCTCATGCTCGCGTTCCAGCGCCTGGCGCAAGGGTTTTGGCTGGTCCTTGTCGTCGCAGCGTTTGAAATAGTCTTGCTGCGGCTGGCTGTGCGCGGACTCGTAATAACAGCGCGCCCCGGGGATCCAACGGTGGATGCGCCAGCCGGTGATCCAGGCGATCTGGCTGCGCAAAATATCTTCCAGCCCGCCAGGCTGGGCTTGCTCCAGCCAGGCGTTGAAGCGGGTGATGACTTCCGGGGCGACCATAAATTCAGCACGAGTGAGAGGGTCCATCACCAGCCAGCGCTTGTCCAGGCGTTCGTTCTCGGCCAGCGCAATCTCCGGCACCTGCAAGGGCGCGCCGGCCTCGAAGGCGGCGCGGTACATATCGTGCAAGGGAATTTGCGACAGCAGCTGCCGACTGTTTTGGGGATCGATGCTGTCCACGCTCTTGCCCTGTTCGCCGGGCGGGTAGCCGCCGCCGACATCGCTGTGCATACCGGGGTACAGGGTTTCGACGCAGCCGGCGCGATAGCGCGACTGGGTGTTGCTCTGCTTGGGGTCGTCGCGGCGGCGAATGCTGTCCAATGGAAAGCTGGCGCGCTGCTCATGGGCGGCGACGAAGTGCTGGCACTGCTCCAGAAACTGAGGGTTGTCGGACAGGCGCAGCTGGCTGTCGCTGGCCCAGGCCATATGGCCGTCGCACATCGGCACGCTATTGGCCAGACCGACGGTGGCGACGGTGTCGAACAGACCCATAAAGCGGATTGAGATCGGGATGCCGATCAGGCGGTGCTGGACCTCCACCGCGTCGGCCGGCGCGTCCTCGGGCCGGGTCAGCGCCTCCAGCCAGCGGGCGAACACCCTGGCCTCGGCGGCGCCGCGCGAGAAGCCGTAGACGAACAGGCGGATGCCGAGCACCTGCGGCATCGGCCGCGCGTAGCGGGCCTCGGCCAGCGCTTCCAGCTGCTGGCGCAGCGCGTCGGCGCGCTGGACATAACCGTCCGGCTGCGACACCGGATTGCGCATGCGCTTGATCACCAGTTCTTTGGCTTCTTCGTTGGACAGTGGCTGCTCCGGGAACCAGTTCATAGTCAAGGCGTGGATGACTCGGGTCAGCCCCCAGTTGATGCGGTCCTCGCCGCCATTGGCGAAGATCAGGCCGCTGCTCATCGGCTTCAGCTCGCCAATCTCGGGGAAGCGGGTGCCGACGCCGGGGATGTAGTAGCGGTAAAGTCCTTTTTCGGCCAGCTTGGGATCGGGTTGGGCGCTGCCGCTGCCCAGGGTGGCGTGGAACAGCCGGGCGATGTTCGAGGTAGAGCGCGGCTTGGCCTGGCTATCGGATTCCTCATGGTTATTGGTGCCGTCGAAGAACAGCGAAATAGTCAGGCTCTTGGTGCAGG
>NZ_JAFHKL010000019.1 GCF_016937655.1 Chromobacterium alkanivorans
CCCACAATTGCTGCGGCTTGGGCCGGCACCTACCCCGTCTTGTGAACGGACCGGAGGCCGGCTCGGCCGCCATCTGCCACTCCGGCTTTCGCGTGAAAGCCGGTTCCTGCGTCCTCCCTCCTGCCGGGACGGCGAAGACCGCCCCGGCATGGCGGAGTTACATCTTGTAGCTGGCCTTCACGAAGTAGGCGCGGCCCACCGCGTCGGTGAAGCGCGGGTCATAGCCCTGGGGCGTGGTTTCGCCCTGATTGCTCCACGGCGGCAGCTGGTCGAACAGGTTCTTGATGCCGGCGGTCACCGTCAGTTGCTTGTTCCAGGCGTAGGAACCGGACAGGTTCCAGGTGGAGTAAGGCTTGACCATGTGGCTGGGGTCGGAATCGGTGTAGCCCGATTTGTAATCCTGAGCCAGGATGCCGCTCCACGATCCGCGCATCCAATTCAGCGCCAGATTGTGCTGCCAACGGAAAGTGGGGCTGCCGTTGACGTAGGCGCCCAAGTCGCTGTGGTAGTCGCCGCCCTTCTCGTACTGGAAACTGTGTTTGCTGATATAGGTGCCGTCCAGGTTCACCGTGAAGTCGCCGATGGAGGTGCGCGGCAGACGGTAGGAGAAACCCAGATCAACGCCAGCGGCGCTGGTGTTGCCCAGGTTGTCGGTGAGGTCGGTCACGTACAGCAGGTTGTTCTTCGAATCCCGGACAAACAGGTTGGCGTATTTGACCGGGTTGGCGAAGATGGTCTGCTCGTTCAGCAATCCGATGGAGTTCTGGATATTGGTCCACCAGAAGTCCACGCTGGTGGTCAGGTCCTTGACCGGCTCCAGCACCATGCCGAAGGAGATGGACGAGGACTTTTCCGGCTGCAGGTTCTTGTTGCCGCCCGTCATCAGGTTTTGCTGAGTCTTGACGCAAGAGGTCGAGCCGGCGCCGGGCTGAGCCACGCCGCCCGGACACAACACCGGGTCGGTATAGTTCTTGGCGGTCAGTTGCTGCTGGGCCGGCTGGTTGATGTCGTACAGCGACGGCGCGCGGAAGCCGGTGCTGGCGGAGCTGCGCAGCAGCAGTTGCGGCATCGGCTGGTACTTCAGCGAAACCTTGGGGTTCACCGAGCTGCCGGAGTCGCTGTAGTGGTCGTAACGCACCGCCAGGTTGGCGTCCAGGTGCTTGATCACCGGGATGTCCACCTCGCCGTACAAGGCCTGGGCGTTGCGCTGGCCGCTGCCGTCGTTGGTCTTGGTCAGACCAGTACTCAGCGTATCGGTGGACAGCGCATGGTTATAGGTATGCTCGATGGTCTCGCGGCGCGCCTCGGCCCCGATGGCCACCGCCAGCATGCCTGCCGGCAATTGCAGCACTTCCTTGCTGACCTTGAAGTCGGCAAGGTCGAGCTTGGACTTGGCCTGCTCGATGCGGCCGCTGGACGAGAATGGCTTCCAGGCTGCCGGATCGGCGGTGCCCGGATCGAAGCCGTTGTTCAGCGCGTTCTGCAGCTTGCTCTGGCTCAGATAGCCGCCTTGCAGATCGTGAGTAACCTTGCTTTCCGAGTGGCCGAGGCCGGCGCGGTAATCCCAACCGGCGATCAGGCCTTCCAGATTCATCTGCAGACGCTGGGTGGTGGCGGTGGTGCTGTCCACACGCTCGCCGGCCGGCACCGAACGGCCATAGACCGGGAACGGCCCGTCCGCCGGGTTCTGGCCCGGCGCGGTCGGCGAGCTGACGTCGCCGGCGAACGGGGTAGGCGCCACCCAGGTAGTATTCTTGGTCTCGGTCACCAAGTATTGCAGCGACAGCTCGTGGTCGCCGATGCGAGTAGTGCCTTTGAGCACGCCGGTCTGCTGTTCGATCTCGGGCTGGATCGACGGGTACAGCGAATACAGCTGCGAACAAGCGCCGCTGCCGTCCGGCGTCGAATACGGCGGCGCGCAATTGGGCGAACCGGTGATCAGGTCGCCGCTGGGCAACAGGTAGTTGGGGGGGAAGCTGTTGACGCTGCGCTTGGTGCTGCTGGTGATCTGGGACGCGAAATCGCGCTGGGTGGCCATGATCTTGTTGGTCTTGTGATACTCGTAAGCGCCGTAGATGTTGAAGCCGTCCTTGCCCAGGTCGCCGTAGCCGTAGGACAGGTTGACGCTGCGCTCTTGGCCGCCGGAACGCTGCGGAGACAGCAGCTCGCCGCCGATGGACAGGCCCTGCATGGTTTTCTTGGTGATGAAGTTGATCACGCCGCCGATGGCGTCGGTGCCGTAAATGGCCGAGGCGCCGTCGCGCACCACTTCGATGCGGTCAATCACTGTCAGTGGAATGGCGTTGAGGTCGACCGAGGTGCCGTCCATCGGCTGGTTTACGATGCGACGGCCGTCCAGCAGGATCAAGGTGTACTGATGCCCCAGGCCGCGCAGGCTGGCGTAGGAGGCGCCGCCGGTGGAGGCCCCTACCGCGGCATTGGCGCCTTGGGAGGACTGATTGGAAGCTAGGCTGTTGACCACTTGCTCAACCGACGTCATGCCCTGTTTGATCAGGTCGTCGGTCTTGATGATGGTCATCGGGATCGCCTGCTCCTGCTTGATGGAGCGCTTGATGTTGGAGCCGGTGACTTCCACCCGGTCCAGGGTGGCGCTGTTGTCGTCGGCGTAAGCCAGAGACGCGGCGCCGACACCGAGCATGGCGAGCGCCAGCGCGATTTTCTTCTTGCGACAATTCATGATTCTCCAATCCCTTGTAAGTTCATTTGGCCACTGACCTCGTCGGGTTTATGGCTCTATCGAGAGCATCGTCGTGCTCATTTTTTGATCTGAACCGAAGGCGATCCGAGTGTGCGAATTAATCATGACCAGCGTCAATAAACTTTTCCGCGGCCGCCCCCCGCCATCTTCAGAGCGAGCAGGCACTATGTTTGAAGCAATACTTCTTAACGACTCAAAACCGTTATTAAACAAGCGTCTAACCGGAATTCGAAATCCACGCCCCAGAAAAACCAAATGCATATTTAGAGCAGTCGCTACAAAAAACAAGCATGTTTCAATCCCATAGTCATGTTGCTTTTTTGCAATCGCGTTAAAAACCGGGCAGCGTAAATACTTCTTATTCTTTGTTTTTAACACTTGTTACATGTGAAAACCTGATAACAGCCATGATTTATTGGGATGCCGCTCTCTAAGCCTGGAACGTCGCGCGCCTCAGCCGCCAAAACGCCGATCCCCATCGCCGGCCGCCCTCGCCGCCCCCACCGGCCAGCGCATGAGCCGCGCTCATGCGAAGCCTGCAACCTCTCCGCCCGGCGGGGCCAAGCGGCGCAAGCTGCGCGGCCGATCCGCCACAGTTCACCCCTGTCCTGATTGCCATTTTCAAAGTTTGTGATTGACCAGCTAAATGATAACGATTATCATTTCTAAAAATTCACCCAGGAGGGATGTCCAATGAATGCCATGCTTGTGGGAGCCGATACCCTCGGCAATATTCCGGATGTGCTGCGCGATTTCGGCATCAACATCCATCGTCACGTCAGCGGCCGCAACAGCTCGCACCAACGCAAGGTGGACCGCCTGCCGGCCGGCACCGACCTCTTGATCCTGTTCACCGATTTTCTGGGCCACAACGTGATGCGCCATTTCCGCGAACTGGCCTCGGAAAACCAGATCCGCTTCATCGCCTGCCGCCGTTCGGTCTGTGCGCTCAAGCAATCGCTCACCGGAGCCGGCCTCAACGACAGCCAGTGCGCCGCCTGCCCGCATCAGTGCGCGGCGGCCAAGAGCAGCGGCGGCAAGCGCAAGCGCTGAGTTTTTTCTTACCACCCTTGAAATTAAAAGCCGGCTCCTGCCGGCTTCTTTTTATCCCGCGCCGCGGGCAAGAAAAAACCGGCCACAAGGCCGGTTGCTCGCCGCGCTTCAAACAAGCGGCTATTCGCCGCGCCCCGCCTTCCGCGCGGCCTCGCTCAACTGCTTGAGCTGCTGAGAGAAATTGCGGCAATTGCCGCACATGAACAGGTGCACGCGCAGGCGCACGTATTCCCACTGGCTCAAGGGACGGTCCTGAGAGGCCGAGATCAAACGGCTGGCCTGACGACAACTCAACTTCATACGCTAGCCTCCCGGCTCCAGCGGATCGAAAAACACTCCCGCAAGCTCATGCGGGCGCGATACAGCAATACGGAACAGTTGGTCGCGGTGATCTCCAGATTCTTACAGATCTCCGCAATCTCCATGCCCATCACCTCGCGCATCACGAACACCATCGCGGTGCGGCGCGGCATCACTTCCGAGCACTGTTCGAACACCTCCCAGAACTGGCGCGAAACCAGGGACTGCTCCGGGCCGCTCCAGGCCTTGACCGGCTCGCGCCAGTGGCCGTCCCGGCTGAACAGGCCGTCGAAATCTCCGTCGTCGGCCTCGTCCTCCAGCGATTCGAACAACTTCTCCTTGCCCTTGCGGCGCAAGGCGTCGATCAGCTTGAAGCGCAGGATGGAGGTCAGCCAGGTGCGCAGCGTGGATTTGCCGCTGAAGGAGGCGCGCGACTCCAGCGCCGCCAGCAGCGTCTCCTGCACCGCCTCATCGGCGGCGTCTCTTTCGCGCAGCTGCGCCAGCGCGTAGCGGAACAGATACGGCCGTTCCGCTTCTATGTCTCGGTCTTCTATCATTCCCTATCCGCTTTCTTAGAGTCTGTTTACAATCTCGCGAACTAAAGCGAGACAAGGCGAAAACAGCTGAGAAAGCGGAGTGTACACACGGTACATGAGCATTTCGAAGTTGTACTCACCGTGCCACGCTCCACGACGCGCAGCAGATCGTAAACAGGCTCTTACCGCTCATTCGCGGCAGAAGTCCACCGCCTGGTCCAGGCGCTCCACCGCGATCACCTGCAGCCCCTCTATCGGCTGGCGCGGCCGGTTGGCCTGCGGCACGATGGCGCGGGTGAAGCCCAGCTTGGCGGCCTCTTTCAGACGCTCCTGGCCGCGCGCCACCGGGCGCACCTCGCCGGCCAGGCCCACTTCGCCGAACACCACCAGCTTTTCCGGCAAGGCCTTGTTGCGCAGCGAGGACACCATGGCCAGGATGATGGCCAGGTCGGCCGCCGGCTCATTGATCTTGACCCCGCCCACCGCATTGAGGAACACGTCCTGATCAAAGCAGGCGACGCCGCCGTGGCGGTGCAGCACCGCCAACAGCATGGCCAGCCGGTTCTGCTCCAGGCCCACGGTCAGGCGCTTGGGCTGGAAGCCGTGGCAATCGTCCACCAGCGCCTGGATCTCCACCAACAACGGGCGGCTGCCCTCTTGGGTGACCAGCACGCAGGAACCGGACACGTCGTCGCGATAGGAGGACAGGAAGATGGCCGAGGGATTGGACACGCCCTTGAGGCCGCGGTCCGTCATCACGAACACGCCCAGCTCGTTGACCGCGCCGAAGCGGTTCTTGATCGCGCGTATCATCCGGTAATTGGAGTGGGAATCGCCCTCGAAATACAGCACGGTGTCCACCATGTGCTCCAGTACGCGCGGGCCGGCCAGCGAGCCTTCCTTGGTGACGTGGCCCACCAGCAGGATGGTGATGCCGGTCTGCTTGGCCATTCGCGTCAGCTGCGCCGCGCATTCGCGCACCTGGGACACCGAGCCCGGCGCCGAGGTCACCTGGTCGGTGTACAGGGTCTGGATGGAGTCGATCACCGCCACTTCCGGCTGCTCGCGCTTCAGCGTTTCCAGAATGGCTTCCAGCCGGATTTCCGCCAGCAGGTTGACCCGCTCGGTGGCCACCGACAGTCGGGTCGCGCGCAGCGCGATCTGCTGCGGCGATTCCTCGCCTGACACGTAGAGCACCTTGCGGCGCGCGCCGATTTCGGACAAGGCCTGCAGCAGCAGCGTGGATTTGCCGATGCCGGGATCGCCGCCGATCAGGATCACCGCGCCGCGCACCACGCCGCCGCCCAGCACCCGGTCCAGCTCGTCGATGCCGGACGGGTCGCGCGGCACTTCCTCGGTTTGCACATCGGACAGTTTCTGCACCTGGGTGGCGCTGTCGCTCCAGGATTGAAAACGGGCGTTGGCCGCAGGCGCGGCCTGCACCGCCTCGGTCAGGGTGTTCCAGGCATTGCAATGCGGACACTGGCCCTGCCATTTGGGCGTTTGACCGCCGCACTCGGCGCAACTGAAAACGGTTTTGATTTTTGCCATCAGGACAACGGAAAGAAGTGGACGGGCTCAGCCGTGCGAACCAGGCGCAGGGCTGTTCTTATTGAGTTCATTGATGATGTTGAGCAGACGTTTCTGCTCCGGCTCCGCGCCGGAGGCGGCCTTGGATTTCTCGCCGCCCTCGCCGGCGGGCTTGTTGCGTATCGCCGCCAGCACCGCCTCCACTTGCGGATCGGTGCGCGCGGCGCGCTCGGCCTCTTCGTTGCTCAGCGGCCTGGGGCCGGAGGACGAAAGGTTGGCGCTGGATTTTTCCGTCGGCGCGGACGCCGCGCCGTGGCTGCTGGCGGTGGGCGCCGGCATGCCGGCGGGGGCGGACGCTTCCTTGGGCGGCTCCATGGTGTCCAGCTTGTTCTTGGCCATGTACTCGTTCATCTCGCGCCAGCCGGCATAGATCGCCGCCTTGTCGGCTTCGGGATTGCGCAGATAGCACTCTTCCAGCGAACGGCCGGTCTGACGGCAGGCCGCGCCTATCGCCTTGTTGGCGTCCTTGGTCAAACCGGTGACGTTGCCCACCCAGTTGCAGCCGGTCAACGCCAGCAACAGCGGCAACCACAGCCATCGCCCTATGCTCATGCCTCGCCCCTTCCCCTCAAGCGCGCCGGGCGCGCAAATCCAGTTCCACGATCTCGCCGCTGCGGCCCTGGCTGGCGGGCCCCAGCCAATACACCAGGTGCGGCATCAAGTCCGCCAGATCGCCGCGCTCGGACTTGTCCTCGCCCGGGTGAGTGCGGTTGCGCTGCGGCGAATTCACCGGCCCCGGGATCAGCTGGTTGACGCGCAGCTGCGGGTAAACGTCCCATTCGTTGGCGGCCACCTGGGTCAGGTAGTTGAGGCCGGCCTTGGACGCGCCGAAACCGCCCCAGTACGGCGCCGGGTGCAGCGCGTGAGTTTCGCCGACGAACAGCACCGCCGCGTCCGGCGAGTCCTTCAACAGCGGCAGACAGGCCCGGGTCAGCGCGAACGGCGCCACGGTATTGATCCGGTACTGGTCCATCCACTCTTCCACCGTCTGATTGGACAGCGGCGACAGCGCGTAAAAATGCGAGGCGCAGTGCAGGATGCCGTCCAGCCGGCCTAGCTCGCGTTTGATCATCATCGCCAGATTGTTGAAATCGCCCTCCGCCGCCTTCAGCAAGTCCAGCGGCACCGCCGCCGGCTCCGGCCCGCCGGCGGCCGCTATTTCATCGTAGACCTTCTCCAAGCCTTTGACGCTGCGCGCCAGCAACACCACGGTGGCTCCGTGGCGCGCCAAAGTCAGCGCGGCTTCACGGCCTATGCCCTGGGTGGCGCCGGTGACCAGCACCACGCGGCCTTGAAATGCGTTAGAGGCGATATCTGTCGTCATTTTTTTTCGCTATCTTGTAATCAGGGCCATCGGCGGCGCGCTTCTGCGGCCGCCGGATGGCTCACAGTCTTCCAATCACCGCGCGGGCGGCTGCGACGCCGCTTCGAACGGCCCCCTCCAAAGTGGCAGGATAATCAGCATGCGTCCAATCTCCCGCCAAATAAAGCGATTGTACCGGGCTTGGCTGCGCCGGTCGCCTCATATCGACCAAACTGGCAAAAGTGGCCCGCCGCTCCGCCAGCACCCGGAAATCAAGCCGCCGGCCGGCGCGCGGATCAAGGCGGCGCACGTCGGCCTCCACCAGAGCAGCCAGTTCCTCTTGCGCAAGCGCGTCCAGATGCTGCGGCGCGCTCATCACCGCGGCCACCCAGCCGGTTTCGCCCATCAACGCGCCGCGATCGAACAGCCAGTCGGCGACGCCGCCGCTGCAGGCGCACATCGGCGCCGGCAGGCGGAGCGCGCCTTCAAACTGCAGGTAGACGGTGTAGATGGGCCAATAACGATAAGCATCGGTCAGCTGGCGCAGCGCTGGATCCGCCGTCAGTTCCGCCGCGTGATACGGCGCCACCGCCAGCACGGCGGCATCGAAACGCTCGCCGTCCACGCTCACCCCCGTTGAATCCTCCGCCACGCCGCGCACGCGCCGGCCGGCGCGCAGATCCGCGCCGCGCGCGGCCAGCCAGCGCCAGGCCGGCTCGGGGAACAGCGCGGACAAGTCCGCTTTCGGCAGCAAGAGATCGCTGGCGGCGCGGTCCGCGCCCAGGCTGTCGCGCAGCACCGCGGCCAGCACCCGCATCGACGCCAGCTCCGGCGGCGTATTGAGGCCGGACAGCACCAGCGGCCTCCAGAACTCGCGGATCAGCGCCTCCGACTGCCCTTGCTCCGTCAGCCATTGCGTCACCGCGCAATCCGGCTCCACCCGCCAGCCCCGTCCTTTCAAACGCTGCAGGGCCAGCGCCAGCCGCGCCTTGTCACCCCAGCTTACGCCGCGCGCCGTCAACAGGCCGGCGGCCAGGTGCAAGGGCGCCGGCAGCCGCGGGCAACGCAGGCTGATGCCGCCCTGGCGCCGCCAATTCATCGGCAGGCGCAGCAAGGCCCGGCTCTCGTCCACGCCCACCGTCGCCATCAGCCGCAGGCATTCGCGGTAGGCGCCGATCAGGATGTGCTGGCCGTTGTCCAGCCGGCTGCCGGGCACGCCGATGCGGCGCGCGCGGCCGCCCGGCTCGCGCCCGGCCTCGAACACGGTCAGCTCCGCCCGGCCGGCCAGCTCCACCGCGGCGGCGAGGCCGGCCCAGCCGGCGCCGATCACGGCGACGCGCGGCTTGCTCATCGGCGGCTCACGGCCGGTAGCCGAAGGTCCAGGTTTTCCATGCCAGCCACAGTTTGCGGATGGGGGTCAGCGACAGCCGCTGATTGAGCACCTTGGCCGGGCCGTCCAGCTTGATTTCCTCCAGCGTGGCGCGGTAGATCGCCGCCATCAGCAGGCCGGGACGCTGCGCCTTGCGGTCCGCGGCCGGCAACATCTCCCAGGCTTGGCGGTAATACTGCTGCGCGCGTTCGATCTGGAATTCCATCAGCGCCTTGAAGGCCGCGCTTTCCTCGTAGTGCAGGATGTCCATCGCCGGGCAGTTGAAGCGCTGCAACTCCTCCATCGGCAGATAGATGCGGTCGCGGCGCGCGTCCTCGCCCACGTCGCGGATGATGTTGGTCAGCTGGAAGGCGATGCCCAGCTCGTGCGCGTACTCCAGCGTCTTCTCGTCGCGATAGCCGAAGATGCGCGCCGCCAGCTGGCCCACCACACCGGCCACGCGGTGGCAGTACAGCAGCAGGTCCTGGAAGCGCTGATAGCGCGCCATGCTCAGGTCCATCGCCATGCCGTCTATGATTTCCTCCAGCTCGCTCTGCGGCAAGCCGAAGGCGCGCGCGTGCGGCTGCAGCGCCTGCATCACCGGGTGTTCCGGCGCGCCCTGGTAGAGCTTGGCCACTTCGCCGCGCCACCAGGCCAGCTTGGCGCTGGCCACATTGGGATCGTGGCATTCGTCCACCACGTCGTCCACCTCGCGGCAAAACGCGTACAGCGCGGTAATCGCGCGGCGGCGCGGCTCCGGCAAGAATCGAAAGCTGTAGTAGAAGCTGGAGCCGCTGGCGGCGGCCTTGTCCTCGCAATACTGATCAGGCGTCACGCGCCACTCCTGTCCTAGCGGCGGCCGCGGCGGGCCGCCGTCCTTCAATCATATTCATCGTCGTCGCGCCGCGGCGCTCACTTGGCGCGCGCCGCGCGCCACAGCATATAGAGCCAGTCGCGCCAGTTCAGCACCGGACGGCTGCGGAACACGTCGCCGCCGGAGTCGTGCAGTTTCTTCAGGATGCGCTCCCCGCCCAGGATGATCAGCCTCAGCTCCAGCCCCATCCTGCCCTTCAATACTTTGCCCAGCGGCGCGCCGGCCTGCAACATCTTGCGGGCGCGCTCGATCTGGGCGCGCATCATCGGCTGCCACAGGCCGCCGGCGTCGCGCGCGGCGATCTGCGCCTCGGTCACCCGAAAGCGCTGCAAATCCTCCTGCGGCAGGTAAACCCGGCCCTTGCGCCAGTCCAGCTCCACATCCTGCAGGAAGTTGATCAGCTGCAGCGCGGTGCAGATGCCGTCCGACATCGCCAGCGAGCGCCTATCATTCTCGCCGTACAGGGCCAGCATCAGCCGGCCCACCGGGTTGGCGGAGCGGCGGCAGTAGTCCGCCAGCTCCGCGTAATCGCGATAGCGGGTTTTTTCCACGTCCTGGCGGAAAGCCGCCAGCAGATCGTGAAACGGCTGCAAATCCAGGCCGTGCTCGGCGATCGCCGCCGCCAGATTGCGCATCAACGGCGTATCCGGCGTCTGGCCGGCGCCGATGCGCTCCAGCTCCGCGCCCAGCCGGTCCAGTTCGGCCAGCCTCCGCTCGGGGGCGTCGTCGCCCTCGTCCGCCACATCGTCGGCGTAGCGCGCGAAATGGTAGATCGCATGCACGGCGCGGCGCATCCTGCGCGGCAGCAGGACGGAGCCCACCGGGAAATTCTCGTAATGCCCAACCGACATCGGCTTGCTTCCTGTTGTATGGCCGGCGAATCGGCGATTATAACCGAGCATCCCGGCGCGCTCCTATGCCGCCGGCCGCGCCGCCTCCGGAAAATTATCCAAAAAAAGTGAAGCCGGCTATTTACAAGCCAAGGGCCCTGCCATATACTGCGCAGCACTGTGAAACGCAGCCGGTGCGGGGGTATAGCTCAGTTGGGAGAGCGCTTGCATGGCATGCAAGAGGTCAGCGGTTCGATCCCGCTTACCTCCACCAAAAACTGCGCCACAGACAAGACGCCGCCCGATGCGGCGCGCAGCGAAAGCCGATTCCGAGGAATCGGCTTTTTGCATTTCTCCCCCGCCTTTTCCCGCTTGCCTTTTTTTGTTGCGGCGCAAATAACTAAAGCAAGTTCATTCCGCCTCCCGTCGCGGAGCCTCCGTATGCCGCGAGTCCGCCTGATCTTCCTGCTGCTGTCGCTGTGCGCGCCCGTCGTCGCGGCCGAGCCGCGCCCGGCCGCCCTGCGGCTGTGCACCGAGGACATGGACTCGCCGCCGTGGCGCAGCCAGAACGGCCCCAGCCTAAGCCTGCTGATGCTGAAGGCCGCCGCCCAGAAAACCAATATCAAGCTGGAAATCCGGGAGATGGCCTGGATACGCTGCCTGAGCGAGGTGCAAAACAATCAGATCGACGGCGTGTTCGAGATCAGCTTCAAGCCGGATCGCCTGCGCATCGGCGTCTACCCGATGAAGGGCGACGCCCCCGATCCGGCGATGCGCATGCATCTGGACGGCTATAGCCTGTACCGGCTGAAGGGTTCGAAACTGGAATGGGACGGCCAGAGCCTCAGCCATCTGGACGGCGCCGTCGGCGCTCAGACCGGCTTCTCGGTGATCGCCCAACTGCAGGCGCTGGGCGCGCCGGTCGACGACAGTTCGCGCAACCCGGAACAGAACCTGAACAAGCTGCTGGCGCGCCGCATCGGCGCCCTGGCCCTGCCCACGCTGACCGGCGACAGCCTGCTGGCGAGCAATCCCCTCTATAAGGACAGGATAGAAAAAGTGGGACCGGACCTGGTCGCCAAGCCTTACTACCTGATCTTTTCCCGCCGCTTCGCCGACGGCCATCCCAAGCTGACCCGCCAACTTTGGGAGGCCATCGCCCAGACGCGGGAATCTCCCGACTACCGCAAAGCCCTGCAAGACGCGCTGCGCCAGCTCAACCGCTGACGCCCCCTGTTGCGCCCCCGCTATCCCAAATCGGCAAAACGCCGCGCGCCCGCTTGCCCCTCCGCGCGAATCTTGCGAGCGTAAGCCTGGTTCACGACTCGCGCCGCGGGGAAAACATGACTGCTCGCCTGCCTGCCCACACCGCCGAGCCCGTCCGCGGCGGCGGCCTGATCGCCCTGATCGCCTTCGCCGCCGTCGCGCCGCTGGTGCTGATGACCGCTCCGGCGCTGGCCAGCCAATTGGCCGGCCAGTTCGGTCTGGGGCCGGAACGGATCGGCCGCCTGTTCGCGGTGGAGCTGGGCGCGATGAGCCTGGCCACGCTGCCGGCCTATCTCTGGCTGCCGCGCGTGGACTGGCGCCGCGCCGCCGCCTGCGCCGGCGGGCTGTTCATCGCCGCCAACCTTGCCTCCTGTTTCGCCGCCACTTACGCCGAACTGCTGCCCTGCAGGCTGCTCAGCGCGCTGGCCGGCGGCTCGCTGATGATTCTGTGCCTGTCCACCGCGGCGGCCAGCGCCAACCCGGACCGCGCCTACGGCCTATGGGTTTCCGGCCAACTGGCGCTGGGCGCCTTGGGACTGGCGCTGTTTCCGGCCTGGTTCGCCCGCTACGGCATCGCCGCCTGTTATCTGAGCCTGGCGGCGCTGATGGCCCTGTGCCTGCCGCTGGCCCGCTGCTTCCCGCCCTCGGCGGCCAGGCCCGGCCGGCCGGCCGACGCGGAGGCGCAGCCCTGGCGCCCGGCGCTGGTCGGCGCGGCCGCCACCTTGTGCTTCTACGTCAGCCTGAGCGGCACCTGGACCTTCATCGGCGGCATCGCCGCCCAGGCCGGCCTGACGCCGCGGCAAAGCGGCGATTGGCTGGCGCTGGCCACCTTGATGGGCATCGTCGGCTCGGTCTGCGCCGCGGCGATAGGCGGCCGCGGATCGCGCCGCCGTCTGCTGATCGCCGGCTACGGGCTAATGCTGCTGTCGCTGGCCCTGCTGCTGGGCGCGCCGCGCGTCGGCCGCTTCGCGGCGGCGGCGCTCGTCTTCAAATACGCGTGGACCTTCATCCTGCCCTTCATCCTGGCCACGCTGGCCGCGCTGGACCGCAGCGGCCGGCTGATGAGCACCGTCAATCTGGCCATAGGCGGCGGCCTGGCGCTGGGGCCGGCGCTGGCCGGAGAATTGATGGCCGCCCACGGTCAAAACCCGCAAACCCTGCTGCTCGTTTCAATGGGGCTCGCCGCGCTGTCGCTGGCCCTGTTGCTGACGCTGCGGCCCACAACGATCAGGAGTCCGCAATGACCTCCCGCACCGCGTTTCTCTTTGACGAGCTCTGTTTATGGCATAGCGTCGGCCCGCACGCGCAGATCCTGCCGGTGGGCGGCTGGGTGCAGCCGCCGTCCGGCGGCGGCCACGCCGAATCCCCGGACAGCAAGCGCCGGCTGAAAAGCCTGATGGACGTGTCCGGCCTCAGCGCCCGGCTGCAAGTGCGCGGCGCGCCGCCCTTGGCCGAGGAGGATCTGCTGCGCGTGCACACGCCCGCCTATCTGCAACGCTTCAAGGCGCTCAGCGACGCCGGCGGCGGCGAGTTGGGGCCGCAGGCGCCGATAGGCCCGGGCAGCTATGAAATCGCCAAATTGTCCGCCGGCCTGGCCTGGGCCGCGGTGAACGCCGTGCTTGCCGACGAGGCCGACAAGGCTTACGCGCTGTCGCGCCCGCCCGGCCATCACTGCTCGGCGGACGGCGCAATGGGCTTCTGCTTCCTGGCCAACGCCGCCCTCGCCGCGGAACTGGCCATCGCCCGCCACGGCCTGAGCCGCGTCGCCATCGTCGATTGGGACGTGCACCACGGCAACGGCACCCAGTCGATTTTTTACCGACGCGGCGACGTGCTGACCCTGTCCCTGCATCAGGACGGCTGTTACCCGCCCGGTTCCGGCGGCGCCGAGGAGCGCGGCGAGGGCGACGGCCTGGACGCCAATCTGAACATTCCGCTGCTGCCCGGCGGCGGCCACCAGGCCTATCTGGACGCGATGCGGCTGCTGGTCTTGCCGGCGCTGCGACGCTTCCGGCCCGAATTGATCATCGTCGCCTGCGGCTACGACGCCAACGCCGTCGATCCCCTGGCCCGGATGCAGGCGCACAGCGACACCTTCCGCGCCATGACGCGGCAACTGGCCGACTTCGCCGACGCCGAGGCGGGCGGACGGCTGGTCCTGTTGCACGAAGGCGGCTACTCCGAAGCCTACGTGCCCTTCTGCGGCCTGGCCGCGCTGGAGGCGCTGTCCGGCGTCCGCACCGAGGTGGCGGACCCGCTGCTGGAGCTGATCGTCGCGCAACAGCCCGGCGCGCCGATGCGCCAACTGCAGACGCGCTTGCTGGAAGCGCAGGCCGAGCGGCGCGGATTCTGAGCAAACCTGGCGATCACGCCGTCCACCCGATAAGGAACTGTCCCATGTCCAACCCCACCCCCGAGTTCATCCAAGTCGGCGCGCTGGCCGACGGCTTCGCGCCCGACAGTCTGACCCTGCCCCGCTGCGCCGAACTCGACGGTCAAAGCCTGCGGCTGTGCTTCGACGACGACAGCGCCGCGGATTGCCGGCTGGAGCCCGGCGGCGACGCGCGCGTCGTCATCGTCCGGCCGGGGCTGGCCTCGACGCTGGCCGGCGTCGACGGCTGCCACGCCAGCTCCTTGCGGCCCGGCGTCTATTTCCTCGACTTCCGTCACCAGGGCCCGGCCGCGCTGTCGCTCAGCCTGGTCCTGGACCTGACGCAACGCCGCTTCACCCTGGTTCGGGGCAACTTGCCCGACGCCGCCGCCGCGCGGATCTGCGCCTTCGACCGGGTGGCGCACCAGCTGGAGCTGACCGGCGTGGACGTCGAATTCCTCCACGGCGCGCTTGATCAGCCCGCCGCGGCCGTCCCGCCGCATCCGCCCAGCCGCGACTTGATCGGCATGCGCAACCGCTACCGCTACAGCCCCACCGAGTGCTACGAGCACATCTACCTGAACGACAGCTTCTACGCCTGGCATTGCCTGGAAGGCGTGGAGCGCGGGCTGGCCGACGTCGACCGCTGCCACTGCCTGCAAGTGGCGGAGCGGCTGTATTTGTTCGTCTGGCGCGAGAAGATCATTCCCACCCTGGGCGTGATCCTGATCGACCTGGAAGGCATGCGCACCGATGGCAAGATCTTCGGCTATCAGGACGGAGACTTCGGCGCCGCCCGCAACTTCCGGGTGGGCGCGCAGGCCAGCATCGTCAACCACACTCGCGCTTGAAGCGCCGCACCGGCCTTCAGTCCCGTTCCAGCCGCGAATACGCCAGCGTCGGCACATCCACCGCCATCGCGCCACCGTCGGCGGTCAGGCAAGCGCCGCTGACGATCGCGGCCTCGTCGGACAGCAGAAAGCGGCAGATCGCGGCGATCTCCGCCGGCGTCGCCGGCCGGCGCAAAGGCAGGTCGGCGGTGACGCGCCGGTAGGCGGCGTCCAGGTCTTCGCCATGGGCCGCCATCAGCGGTCGCATCTCCTCGTCCGCCATCGGCGTGCGCACCCAGCCCGGGCACAGCGCGTTCACCCGCACCGCCGGCCCGTAGTCGCGCGCCAGCGAGCGGGCCAGCCCCAGCAGGGCGTGCTTGGCCACCACATAGCCGCAGGCTTGCGGCCCGGCCGCCAGCCCGGCGATGGAGGCCATCAACACCATGCTGCCGCCCTGCGAGATCAGGTCCGGCAGGCAGGCGCGGGCGCTGACGAAGGCGGTGTCCAGATTCGCGCGCATCGCGGCGCGCCAGGCCTCGTCGTCGGTTTCCAGCGCCGCGCCCAGGCCCAGGCCGCCGGCGCAGGCCGCCAGCCCGTCCACCCGGCCCCAGCGCGCATGAATGCGCGCCAGGAAATCCTCCCAGGCCGCGGCGTCGGCGGCGTCCCCCGCCAAGGCCAGGCCCCCGGTTTCCTCCGCCAGCGCCAGCAACGGACCGGCCCGCCTCCCCACCAGGGCCAGCCGCGCGCCCTCGGCGGCGAAACGGCGCGCGCAGGCCGCGCCGATGCCGGAGCCCGCTCCGGTGATCACAATGGTTTTATCGAGCAAAGACATCGCAGCCTCCTTTGAGCTAACGCTCCTCGAACTCGCCGACGGCAAGCGTCGGCATTATGTTAATATATTCATTTAATGAACCAGACAGCCCCGCCTCCGTTCTCATTCCGCGACTAGAAGCAAAGGAGCCGCCATGAACCCCACGCAACGCCCCTGTCAATATCAACTGCCGCAACGCCTGCTGCGCGCGCGCGAAGCGGTGATGAGCTACTTCCGGCCGGTGCTGAGCCGCCACGGGCTGTCGGAACAACAATGGCGCGTCTTGCGCCTGCTGGCGGAGCACGGCGACATGGAGGCCGGCGACATCGCCCAGCGCGCCGGCATTCATCCGCCCAGCCTCAGCGGCATTCTGATTCGGATGGAAAGAGACGGCCTGGTCTACCGCAACCGCGCCCAGAACGACAATCGCCGCCTGATCGTCTCCTCAAGCCAGCGCGCGATGACGCTGACCCAGAGCATCATCCCCTTGTCCAACGACTGCTACCGCCGGATCGAGGCCCATTTTCCCCCGGCCAAGCTGCAGGCCCTGCTGGCTTTGCTGGACGAGCTGGAAAACCTGCCCGCGCCGTCTTAGAACGTGTTTACGATCTCGCGAGCAAGAGCGAGACAAGGCGAAAACCGCTGAGAAAGCGGAATGTACAAGTGGTACATGAGCATTTCGAAGCGGTTTTTAACGCCGTATCGCCAACGCGCAGCAGATCGTAAACAGGTTCTTAGAACCTGTTTACGATCATTCCCGACTAAGCCCGCCCCGCCTCCGCCGCCAGCAAGACGCGGCGGCAGGCGGCCAGGCTGGCCAGCAGCGCCAGGCCCTGCACTCCGCGCAGGCCGATGTAGCGCCGCAGCGGCGGCAGACGGCAGGCCACCTCGCTGGCGCCGTAAGGCTCCAGGCACACCTGCCAGCCGTCCCGGCCGCCCAGCAGCTCGCAGCGCTTGAAGTCCAGCGGCGACAAGGCGGTGCGCAGATCCGCGTCCGAGCGCAGGCGCTCCAGCAACGGCGCCAGCGCCGCGGCGTCTCCGTCCAGCAAGTCGACGACGATGCCGCTGCGGCGCCAGAAGCCGCCGTGACGCAGGCGGATGCGCGCGCGGCCGGGCTCGCCCGGCACCGTCAGCCGGAACTCGCAGGCCACCAGATGCGCCAGCCAGCCGGCCTCCACCCGCTCCCGCGCCGAAAAGCTCCAGTCCCCGTGCGGAAACCGAAAGCGCCGCTCCTCCTCCGCTTCTGCGGCCAGGCCGTCCAGCTCCGGCCAGTCCAGGCTCAGCCGCGCCAGCGTCGCGCCCGGGCGATAGCCGTCCGGCCTGCGCCAGGCCTCAACCAGCCGCGGCCACACGTTCCAGCTCCCGCCGCAGGGCGTCGTCGTCCTCGCCCGCGCGCTGCGCGTTCAGAATCTGCTCCAGCGGCACCGGCCGGAAAGGGTTGACCTTTTGCACCAGCAAGGTCCACAGCAGCGCGTACAGCAGGGTCAGCCCCAGCATCCAGCCGAAGGGCACGTAGATGTCGCGCGCCTGCATGCCCGGCGGGGTGATGAAACAGATCGCCAGCACGATGCCCAGCGCGGAGCCTATCTGCGGCAGCGGAAACCACGGCGAGCGGTAGGCGCGCGGGAAATCCGGCCGCGTCAGCCGCAACCTCACCACGGACAGGGTCACCAGCAGATAGGCCACGCCCCAAGAACAGACCGCCGCCAGCACCAGAGGCATGATGCGGTCCAGATCGCCCTGGATCAACCAGGCGTGGACACAGGGAATCAGCACCGCCGCCGCGATGCCGCACCACGGCGTGTTGAAGCGCGGATGCAGATAGGCGAAGCAGCGCGGCAAGGCGCCGTCCTGGGCCATGCCGTACAGAATGCGCGGCAGCGCCGCCATCAGGGTGTTGATCGTCGCCGCGCCGGCCAGCAACAAGCCTATCCCCAGCCAGATCTTGCCGAACGGCCCCATCACCCGTTCGGCGAAGGCCGGCAGCGCCATCGGCGTGTCCAGCAGCCGCGGGCCGTCGGGATGAGCCGGATCCAGCGGGGTATTGGCCACCTGCCGCACCATGGCCGCGCCGTACAGCAGCATGGTGACGGCCACGCCGCTGAGCCCTATCTTCAGAGCCCGCGGAATGGCGCGTCCGGAATCGCGCAACTCCGGCGCCAGCGGCGTCACCAGCTCCGCGCCGACGAACATGAACATCGCCATGCCCACCAGGCTGAGCAGCAGGCCGGGATCGTCCAGCCGCAGCGGCGCGCCGAACCAGCCGCCCAGATCCACCGCCGGCGCGTGCAGCAGGCCGGCCACGCCAAACACCGTCAGCGTCGCCCACATGCAGAAGGTCAGCGCCACCTCGGCCTTGCCGAACAGCGTCACCCCCAGCGCGTTGAGCGCGCCGAAAACGATGACCAGGCCCACGCCCACCATCCAGGCGCTGCCGCTCTTTTCCAGCATGGTGTTCAGGTGATCGAAATTCACCAGCGCCATGATGCCGGACAGAATGGTCTCGGCGGTGCCGGCGAACACATGCACCAGCAGATAGGCCGACAGGGTGCCGGCGATGGCCAGGCCGCGGCCCAGGCCGGCGCTGATGTAATCGTAGACCGCGCCGGAAGTCGGCAGCATCGCCGCCGCTTCGGCGAAAGTGGTGGCCTGCGCCTGCATCATCAGATAGGCGATCAGCATCGCCAAGGCGAAGGTGCCGCCGGCCATGCCGAAACCGCTGGTGGCGGTCAGTATCACCGGGCTGGCCATCACCACGCCCACCGAGCTGGCCAGCGCCACCGGAAAGCCCACCACGCCGCGGCTCAGGCTGCGGCTCAAACGTTCGCTTACAGACATGCTTCCTCCCTCTCCATCCGTCGTCGCGCCGGCCGCCGCTCTTCACGAGCCTGGCGGCGTGCCGGCGCGGCCGGTCGCTCCCCGTTCGGGCCGGCCCGCTCAGGCCTCGGCCAGTCCGGCCTCCAAAGCCGACGCAATGACGTCGGCGTGCTCGCGCTGCAACACCAGCGGCGGCGACAGGATGATCTTGCTGCCCACCGGCCGCACCAGCGCGCCGGCCCGGCGCGCGATCTCCGCCACCTTGTCGGCGTAGCCGCTTTGCGGATCGATGGGCTCCCGGCTGGCCTTGTCCTTGACCAGGTCCAGGGCCAGCATCAAGCCCTTGCCGCGCACCTCGCCCACCGCCGGGTAACGCTCGGCCAGCGGCCGCAGCCGCTCCAGCAGATAGTCGCCCATTTCCGCCGCCCGGGCCGGCAGGTCTTCCTCCTGCACGATGCGCAGATTGGCGAGGGCGGCGGCGCAGGCCACCGGGTGGCCGGCGTAGGTGTAGCCGTGCATGATGACGCCGTCGAAGTCGCCGTTGGCGGCGAAAGCGTCCGCCACCCGCTGGTTGACCACGGTGGCGCCCAGCGGCAGATAGCCGGAGGAGATGCCTTTGGCCAGGCACATCAGGTCCGGCTTCACCCCCCACAGCCGGCTGCCGAACATGGAGCCGGAGCGGCCGAAGCCGGTGACCACCTCGTCGGCGATCAACAACACGCCGTGGCGGTCGCACACCTCGCGCACCCGCGGCCAATAGCTGGCCGGCGGCACGATGACGCCGCCGGCGCCCTGGATGGGCTCGGCGATGAAGGCCGCCACCGTGTCCGGGCTCTGGAACAGGATTTCGCGCTCCAGCATCCGCGCGCAGATCTCGGCCAGCTCCTCCGGATCTTCGGTGAACGGATTGCGGTAGGGCCACGGGGTCTCCACGTGGAAGCAGCCGGGCAGCAGCGGTTCGTAGTTGCGGCGGAACACCGTGTTGCCGTTGACCGAGCCGCCGCCGAAGTGGGTGCCGTGGTAACCCTGTTTCAGCGAGATGAACTTGACCCTGTCCGGCTGGCCCTTGAGCCGCCAATACTGGCGCGCCAGCTTGAGCGCGGTTTCCACCGCGTCGGAGCCTCCGGAGCTGAACACCACCCTAGCCATGTCCTCCGGCCGCAGCATGTCGATCAGCAGCGCGGACAACTCCTCCGCCCGCGGATGGGAAATGCCGTCGAACAGCTGGAAATACTCCAGTTCGTCCAGTTGCCGGGTGATCGCCTGCTTGATTTCGGGGCGGTTGTGGCCAACGTTGACGTTCCACAGCCCGGCCACGCCGTCCACCAGCTTGCCGCCCTGATCGTCGAACACATGGCAGCCCTCGCCGCGCACGATGCGGATGGGTTGCCGCTCTTTCATCGCGTTGGGATGCAGCATCGGGTGCCAGAAACGGGCCTTGTCGTAAGACATGTCTTTCTCCTGAATGAAAGTGGAAGCGCGTCCGCGCTCAATGGGCGATGCAGACCGACTTGATCTCGGTGAAGCTCTCCACCGCGCCCTTGCCGAATTCGCGGCCGAGGCCGGACTCCTTGTAGCCGCCGAAGGGCATGCCCGGGTCCAGCGGAATATGGCTGTTGACCCAGACCGTGCCCGCCTGCAGCCGCGGCACGATGTCCAGCGCCGCCGACAAATCATTGGTCCACACGCTGGCGGCCAGGCCGTAGCGCGTGTCGTTGGCCAGCGCCACCGCCTCGTCCACCTCGTCGAAAGACATCAGCGCCAACACCGGGCCGAACACCTCCTCGCGCGCCACCGGATTGTCCGGCGCCAGCTCCGTCATCACCGTCGGCCGCACGAAATAGCCGGGCAAATCGGCGGCGCCGCCGCCGGTCAGCACGCGGGCGCCGGCGGCGCGGCCGCGCTCGATCAGTTGGCACACCGCCTGCTGCCGCCGCTGCGACACCAGCGGGTTGACCTGGGCGTCCAGATCCATGCCCGGCCCCAGCCGCATGCCGGCGACGGCGGCGGACAGCGCCTCGGCGAACAGATTGAATTTGCTGCGGTGCACGTACAGCCGCGAGGCGGCGGCGCAAACCTGGCCCTGATTAAGAAAACCGCCCAGCAAGGCGCCCCGCACCGCCTGGTCGATGTCGGCGTCGCCCAGCACCAGCATCGGGTTCTTGCCGCCCAGCTCCAGCGCCAGCCGGGTCATATTGTCCAGCGCGGCGTGGCCTACGGCCTTGCCCACCTCGGTGGAGCCGGTGAAGCTGACCTTGCCGATCAGCGGGTGCCCGGCCAGCGCGCGGCCCGCCGCCTCGCCGCGCCCGGTCACCACGTTGAAGACGCCCGGCGGCACCCCTGCCTCCAGCGCCAGCTCCGCCAGGCGCAGCGCGCTCAACGGCGTCTCGCTGGCCGGCTTCAGCACCGCCGTGCAGCCGGCCGCCAAGGCCGGCACCGTTTTCCACAAGGCGATCATCAAGGGGAAATTCCACGGCGCGATGCCGGCGGCCACGCCCACCGGCTCGCGCCGGGTGAAGGCGGTGAAGCGCGCGCCCGGCGGCGCCGGAATCGACACGTCCAGGGTTTCGCCGGTGATCTTGGTGGCCCAGCCCGCCATATAGCGCACGTATTCGATGGAGCCGCCCACCTCGATGGCCCGCGCCAGGTGGATGGACTTGCCCTGGTTCAGCGTTTCCAGCTGCGCCAGTTCCTCGGCGTTCGCCTCCAGCAAATCCGCCAGCTTCAACAAGACGCGCTCGCGCTCGGCCGGCCGCAGGCCGGACCAGACGCCGGATTCGAAGGCGCGCCGCGCGCTGGCCACCGCCGCGTCCACATCGGCGGCCTCGCCGTCCGCCACGCTGGCGATCACCGCGCCGCTGGCCGGATTGCGCACCTCCTTGCGCCGGCCCGACAGCGCCGCCCGCGGCTTGCCGTCTATCCACAGCCCGTGTTCCCGTTCCAGAAAAGTCCGCACCGATTCCAGCACCGGCACCAGGTTTTGATTCATCCGCGTCTCCTTTTCGATCAAGCTTGCCGCCGCGTCGGCGCGGCCGGCGATGGCCCAATATACCCAGCGCCGCCGCCGCGGCTGATCCCAAATCGGCAAAGCGCGGTCCGGCCCTTCGCGTTGCGGCGCAGCATGTCGCCAGATGGAAACATTCAGCAAAAACAACAGCTAACCGCGCCGCTAAGGCTGGACATTTCGATTTGAATAACATATTAATCATTTTGCGATCCAGGAAACTGGACTGAGAACAGGCGGACTCCACCCCCACCCACCGGAGAAAGCAGATGATTGCCGCAGCCCGTTGTTTTGACGACGCCCACCTGCACGCCGAGGCCCTGCCCGGCTGGGAGCAGCTGTACAGCCAGATCAGCGGCGGCCGCTTCCGCAGCACCTTGAGCCGGGTGCGCACCGCGCGTCTGGACATTTTCCGCGAGAGCTTCAACCAGCGCGTGGTGCAGCAAGGGCGCGCGCCCGGCGGCATGATCCATTTCGCGCTGCCTATCCGCGCGCCGTCGCCGCTGAGCCTGCAAGGCGTGGCCGTGCCCGACAACGCCCTGATGGCGCTGCGCGGCGGCGAGGACTTCGTGTTCCATCTGCCGCCGGGCGCGGACTCGGTCCAGGTGTCGGTGCCTTACGAGGACCTGGCCGAGTTGACGCCGGCGCTGTGCCGCCCGCTGCGCGAGGCCCGCGGCAAGACGCCGGTGTTCCCGGCCCGGCCGGCCGCGCTGGCGGCGCTGCGCGCGCTGCTGAACGGCGTGTTCGAACAGGCTTTGCTGGACCCGGCGCTACTGTCCTACGCCGGCAACCAGAAAGTGATCCAGCACCAGTTGCTGGACCTGTTGCAAGACGCGCTGGCGGACGGCGCGCTGGGCGAGCGCCGCGGCAACCTGACCTTCGCCACCCATTGCGACATCGTCCGGCGCAGCCAGGCGCTGGCGCTGGCCAAGCCGGACGAGCCGGTGACGGTGCTGGAGTTGTGCAGCCGGCTGCGCGTCAGCCGCCGCACGCTGCAAAACAGCTTTCAGCTGGTGGCGGACACCACTCCGGTCGATTATCTGCGCTCCATCCGCCTGAACGCGGTGCGCCGGATGCTGCTGAACCCGACGCGGCCCGGCCACGGCGTGCGCGACGCCGCCGGCGCCTGGGGCTTTTACCACCTGGGCCATTTCGCCGGCGATTACCGCAAGCTGTTCGGCGAAGCGCCGTCCCACACCCGCGCCCGCGCGCTGGCGCACCTGGACGCGCCTCCCGGCGCGCGCGGCCTGGAGGCGGTCAACGACACGACGAACTAGGCCGCGCGGACTCAGGACTGCCGGCGCGCGCGGTAGTCGCTGGGAGAGCGCCCCGCCAAGCGCTGAAAGAAGCGGGAAAAATAAGCCGGGTCCTTGAAGCCCAGGTCGTAGGCGATGGCGTGCACCGAGGCGGCGGAGTAGATCAGCAGACGCTTGGCTTCCTGCAACAGCCTGTCGTGCGCCAGCCGCTTGGACGGCAGGTCCGCCAGCCGGCGGCACACGTCGTTGAGCCGCGCCTCGCTGACGCCCAGTTCGGCCGCGTAGCGGTCCAGGCTCCAGTGTTCTCTGTAGTGCGCCTCAATCAAGCCGTTGAAGCGGTGGTAGAGCCGCCACTCGTCGCGGCGCGGCCCCTGCCGCGGCCCCGGCAGGCCGGACAGCCGCAGCACGTCCACCAGCACCAGCTGAGCCAGGGCTTGCCGCGCCAGTTCCGCGCCCGGCGCCTGCGCCTCGCTCTCCCGCTGCAGCTGGGCCAGCCGCTCGGGCAGGCGCCGCGCCATATCGGCCCATTCCGCCGGCACCTCGGCCAGTTCCACGCAGAACGGCGCGCTCAACGCGTCCGGCCCCGCCTCCTCCAGCCAGCCGCGCGCCAGCTCCTGGCGCAGGGTCAACACATGGCCGTCGGCCTCCGGCCCGGTGATGAAAGCGTGCGGCACCGTCGGCGGGGTCAGGAACAACAGCGGCGCGCGCGCCTGGTAATGGTCCTCCTCCAGCTGCAGCCGAATGTCGCCGCTGGCGAGATAGTGCAATTGCAAAAAGCGATCGTGCCGGTGCACCGGCATATTGCGGCCGAAAAAGGCCGCCAGCCGCCCAAAGGATTCGCAATGGATGTCGACGGACTCGTAAGGGCTGTCGTAGGCCTTGCCGATGTCGATATTGGGTATGCGCGCGCCCAGGCCGCGCGGGTTTCTGCTCATCGCCGTCCCTCCCTTGTGACATTTTCGCCATAGTCGGCCGCCCTCTCCGCTCGACCTCGCCAAAAGGCCGCCGCTCAGGGCTCAGCGCCGGATCGGCCGCCCGGGCCGCCGCCGCTCAAGCGAGGCTTTTCGCGGGTTAGCCCGCAACGCAGCATGGATAAACATTGACAGCGGCCCGCCGTCATCGTTATAAACTTTAACATGTTAATGAATATTTGAACAACGGCAATTCATTCAATAACAAGGAGTTAAGCATGAGCCTTGTCCTAGACGCCGCAAACGAGCGGCCGGCGTCCATCTACGGCGCGGCGCTCAACCACCGCCGTCTGCAGACGGCGCTGGCGGCGGAGTACGAACAGCCGCCCTATCAGCGTCCGCCGCGGGCGCCGGTGCTGTTCGTCAAGCCGCGCAACACCGTCAGCGCCGCCGGCGCGCCGATTCCCTTTCCCGCCGACGCCGACGCCGTCTACGCCGGCGGCGCGCTGGGCGTGCGCATCGCCCGCGACGCCTGCCGCGTCAGCGCCGCCGACGCGCTGTCCCATGTCGGCGGCTACGCGGTGGTCAAC
Source organism: Chromobacterium alkanivorans (assembly GCF_016937655.1). Lineage (GTDB taxonomy): Bacteria > Pseudomonadota > Gammaproteobacteria > Burkholderiales > Chromobacteriaceae > Chromobacterium > Chromobacterium alkanivorans. The sequence continues at coordinate 24,431 of NZ_JAFHKL010000019.1, forward strand.
GAGGTCAGCCTGGCCGAAACCAGCTTCTACCGGCCGGCGATCCAGGCCAAATGCCGCGACGGCTTCTGCCCCGTCGGTCCCGAGGCCGGCCCCGACGCCATCGACCCGCAGCGGGTGCAGGTGCGCACCTACGTCAACGGCGCGCTGGCCGAAACCAACGACAGCGCCGACTGGCTGCGCGGCGTCGCCCAGCTGATCGCCGACGTCAGCCAGTTCCTGACCCTGTACGCCGGCGACCTGCTGATCGTGGCCACCCCGCCGCGCGGCGCGCGGCTGCGGCCGGGCGACACCGTGGCGGTGGAGATAGACGGCATAGGCCGGCTGGAAAACACCGTCGCGGCCGAGGAGGACATCCGATGAGACAAGCCCGAATCCGCTACCAGGGCCGAACCTGGCGCGCGCAAGCCGACGCCGACGGCGCGCTCTTGCTGCCGGACGGCCGCCGCCTGGGCGAAACCGAGGCGGAATGGCTGCCGCCGTGCCAGGGCACGCTGTTCGCGCTGGGCCTCAACTACGCCGACCACGCCGCCGAACTGGATTTCAAGCCGCCCAGCGAACCGCTGGTGTTCCTGAAGACCCCGGCCACGCTGACCGGCCACCGGCAACGCTCGATGCGTCCGGACAATGTTGAATATATGCACTACGAGTGCGAACTGGTGGCGGTGATAGGCAAGACCGCGCGCAAGGTCAAGCGCGCCCAGGCGATGGACTACGTCGCCGGCTACACCGTGTGCAACGACTACGCGGTGCGCGACTACCTGGAAAACTACTACCGGCCCAATCTGCGGGTGAAAAACCGCGACGGCCTGACCCCTATCGGCCCGTGGCTGGTGGACCGCGACGAGGTGCCCGACCCGCACGCGCTGGAACTGGCCACCTACGTCAACGGCCGCCGCGTGCAAAGCGGCAATACCCGCGACATGGTGTTCGACATCCCCTTCCTGATCGAATACCTGTCCGCCTTCATGACGCTGCAGCCGGGCGACATGATCGCCACCGGCACCCCGCAAGGCCTGTCCGACGTGCGCCCCGGCGACGAGGTGACGGTGGAGGTGGAAGGCGTGGGCCGCCTGGTCAATCACATCATCAGCGAAGCGGACTGGCTCGCGCGCCGGAACGCGGAATAAGGAAACCCCATGATCAAACACTGGATAGACGGCCGCGAAGTGGCCAGCCGGGACAGCTTCGTCAACTACAACCCGGCCACCGGCGAAGCGCTGGGAGAAGTGGCCGCCGGCGGCGCCGAGGAAGTCAATCTGGCGGTGGCCGCCGCCAAGGCGGCCTTTCCCAAGTGGGCGGCCACCCCGGCCAAGGAACGCGCGCGGCTGATGCGCAAGCTGGGCGAACTGATACAGCGCGAAGTGCCGCGGCTGGCGGAACTGGAAACCCTGGACACCGGTCTGCCCATCCACCAGACCCGCAATGTGCTGATCCCGCGCGCCTCGCACAACTTCGACTTCTTCGCCGAAGTCTGCACCCGCATGAACGGCCACAGCTATCCGGTGGACGATCAGATGCTCAACTACACGCTGTACCAGCCGGTGGGCGTGTGCGCGCTGGTGTCGCCGTGGAACGTGCCCTTCATGACCGCCACCTGGAAGACCGCGCCCTGCCTGGCGCTGGGCAACACCGCGGTGCTGAAGATGTCCGAACTGTCGCCGCTGACCGCCAACGAGCTGGGCCGGCTGGCGCTGGAGGCCGGCATCCCGCCCGGCGTGTTCAACGTGGTGCAGGGCTACGGCGCCGACGCCGGCGAGGCCCTGGTCAGCCATCCGGACGTGCGCGCGGTGTCCTTCACCGGCGGCACCGCCACCGGGCGGCGCATCATGCAGAACGCCGGCCTGAAGAAATACTCGATGGAGCTGGGCGGCAAATCGCCGGTGCTGGTGTTCGACGACGCCGACTTCGAGCGCGCGCTGGACGCCGCGCTGTTCACCATCTTCTCCCTCAACGGCGAACGCTGCACCGCCGGCAGCCGCATCTTCGTGCAAAACGGCATCTACGATCGCTTCGTCGCCGAATTCTCCGCCCGCGCCCAGCGGCTGATCGTCGGCGATCCGCAGAACCCCGACACCCAGGTGGGTTCGATGATCACCCGCCAGCATTACGACAAGGTCACCGGCTATATCCGCATCGGCCTGGAAGAAGGCGCGCGGCTGACGGCCGGCGGCCTGGAACGTCCGGCCGGCCTGCCGGAGGCGCTGGCTTCCGGTCACTTCATCCGCCCCACCGTGTTCGCCGACGTCGACAACCGCATGCGCATCGCCCAGGAGGAAATCTTCGGCCCGGTGGCCTGCCTGCTGCGCTTTCACGACGAGGCCGAGGCGTTGCGGCTGGCCAACGACGTCGACTACGGCCTGGCCTCCTACATCTGGACCCAGGACATCGGCAAGGCCCACCGGCTGGCGCGCGGCATCGAGGCCGGCATGGTCTTCGTCAACAGTCAGAACGTGCGCGATCTGCGCCAGCCCTTCGGCGGCGTCAAGGCGTCCGGCGTAGGCCGCGAGGGCGGCGAGTACAGCTTCGAAGCCTTCGCCGAGGTGAAGAACGTCTGCGTGTCCATGGGCGGACATTTCATCCCGCGCTGGGGCGTGGAAAGCCACTGACAAGCAAGCCAAGGCCGCGTAGACGGCCGCTTCCGCAAACAGACAGGAACGCGGGCGCCCCGCCCGCGCAGCACAAAGGAGAACGCAATGGGAACCTTAGCCCTGGCGGCCAAGATCACGCACGTGCCGTCCATGTATCTGTCGGAACTGCCCGGCCCGCATCAAGGCTGCCGCCAGGCGGCGATCGACGGCCACAAGGAAATCAGCCGCCGCTGCCGCGAGCTGGGCGTCGACACCATCGTGGTGTTCGACACCCACTGGCTGGTCAACTCCGGCTACCACGTCAACTGCGCGCCGTCCTTCGAAGGCGTGTACACCAGCAACGAACTGCCTCACTTCATCAAGAACATGCCCTACGCCTACCCTGGCAACCCCGCGCTGGGCAAGCTGCTGGCCGAGGCCGCCACCGCCGCCGGCGTGCACACCCGCGCCCACGACGCCACCACGCTGGCGCTGGAGTACGGCACCCTGGTGCCGATGCGCTATATGAACGCCGACCGGCATTTCAAGGTGGTGTCGGTGGCCGCGCTGTGCACGGTGCACGATCTGGCCGACAGCGCGCGGCTGGGCGCGGCGATGCGCGAGGCGGTGGAGCGCGATTACGACGGCCGCGTCGCTTTCTTCGCCAGCGGCTCGCTGTCGCACCGCTTCGCCCAGAACGGCACCGCCGACCAATACCTGCACAAGGCCTGGAGCCCCTTCCTGGAAAGCATGGACCAGGAGGTCATCGCCATGTGGCGGGACGGCGACTGGAAAACCTTCTGCGACATGCTGCCGGAGTACGCCGAGAAGTGCCACGGCGAGGGCTTCATGCACGACACCGCGATGTTGCTGGGCGCGCTGGGCTGGGACGGCTACCGCGGCCGCGCCGAAATCATCACCCCCTACTTCGGCAGTTCCGGCACCGGCCAGATCAATGTGGTGCTGCCGGTGGAACCGCAGGGAGAGCGCCATGCCGCACTTCATCGCTGAATGCACCGACAATCTGCGCGAGCAGGCCGACCTGCCCGGCCTGTTCCGCCAGGTGCACGACTGTCTGGCCGCCAGCGGCCTGTTTCCGCTGGCCGGCATCCGCAGCCGCGCCCACTGGCTGGACACCTGGCGCATGGCGGACGGCGAAGCCGACTACGCCTTCGTCCATTGCACCTTGCAGATCGGCAGCGGGCGCAGCGAGGCCCAGCGCCGCGCCGCCGCCGAACAAGTATTCGCGCTGATCCAGCGCCACTTCGAGCCGCTGTTCGCCCAGCGCTACCTGGCGCTCAGCTTCGAGCTGACCGAGCTGTCCGCCACGCTCAACTTCAAGCACAACAATGTGCACCAACGTTTCCGCCAGCCCTCCTGAGGAGCCCGCATGCTGAGCCAAGACCAGATTCGCGCCGCCGCGCGCCGCCTGCACGACGCCGAACGGGAGCGCAAACAGATCCGCCAGCTCTCGCTGGACCACCCCGAGATCACCATAGAGGACGCCTACGCCATCCAGCGCTGCTGGGTGGAGATGAAGCTGGCGGCAGGCCGCAAGCTCAAAGGCCACAAGATAGGCCTGACCTCGCGCGCGATGCAGATGTCCTCGCAGATAAACGAGCCGGACTACGGCGCGCTGCTGGACGATATGTTCTTCAACGACGGCGCCGACATCCCGACCTCGCGCTTCATCGTGCCGCGGGTGGAGGTGGAGCTGGCCTTCATCCTGGGCCGCCCGCTGTCCGGCCCCGGCGCCACCCTGTTCGACGTCTACGACGCCGCCGACTACGTGATCCCGGCGCTGGAAATCATAGACGCGCGCAGCCAGTCCATAGACCCGGACAGCCAGCGCCCGCGCAAGGTGTTCGACACCATCGCCGACAACGCCGCCAACGCCGGCGTGGTGATGGGCGGCCGGCCGGTGCGGCCGCGCGAGCTGGACCTGCGCTGGGTGGCGGCGATGATGTACCGCAACGGCGTGATCGAGGAGTCCGGCGTCGCCGCCGCGGTGCTCAACCACCCGGCCAACGGCGTGGCCTGGCTGGCCAACAAGCTCTCGCCGTTCGACGTCGAACTCAAGGCCGGCCAGGTGATTCTGGCCGGCTCCTTCACCCGGCCGGTGCCGGCGCGCGCCGGCGACACCTTCCACGTCGACTACGGCCCGCTGGGCGCGATCAGCTGCCGCTTCGTCTAAGCCCGTCCAAGGAACCGCCATGCAACTCCCCGCCAACCCCTTCAAGGCCGCGCTGCGCGACGGCCGCCGCCAGATCGGCCTGTGGCTGGGCCTGGCCAGCCCCTACAGCGCCGAACTGCTGGCCGGCGCCGGCTTCGACTGGCTGCTGATAGACGGCGAACACGCGCCCAATGAACTGAACGACGTGCTGCGGCAACTGCAAGCCATCGCGCCCTATCCCAGCCACCCGGTGGTGCGCGCCGTCAGCAACGACCCGGTGCGCATCAAGCAGCTGCTGGACATCGGCGCGCAAACGCTGATGCTGCCCATGGTGCAAAACGCGGACGAGGCGGCGCGGGCGGTGGCCGCCACCCGCTACCCTCCGCGCGGCGTCCGCGGCGTGGGCAGCGCGCTGGCGCGCGCCTCGCGCTGGAACCGCGTGCCGGACTATCTGACGCGGGCCGACAGCGAAATCTGCGTGCTGGCCCAGGTGGAAACCCGCCAGGCCCTGGCCGCGCTGGACGCCATCGCCGCCACCGACGGCGTGGACGGCGTCTTCATCGGCCCGGCCGACCTGGCCGCCGACATGGGCCACCCGGGGCGGCCGGACCACCCGGACGTGCGCGCGGCGATGGACGACGCCATCCTCCGCATCCGCGCCCAGGGCAAGGCCGCCGGCATTCTGATGGCCAACGAGGCCGAAGCGCGCCGTTTGCTGGAGCTGGGCGCCAACTTCGTCGCCGTCGGCGTCGACACCACCCTGCTGGCGCGCCGCGCCGAAGCGCTGGCGGCGGCCTTCCGTCACGACGCGCCCGGCCAGCCGCCGCCCCCGTCCGCCTACTGAGCCGCGGCGGCCATACAACAACAAGACGCCGCCCGGAGCCGATTCGGCTCCCCCTAGAGGAGAACCCAAGATGAGTCATTCCCCCACCCGCCCCAGCGCCAGCCAGCGCAAAGTCGCCTACGCCACCGTGATCGGCACCGCCATCGAGTGGTACGACTTCTTCATCTACGCCAGCGCCGCCGGCCTGGTGTTCAACAAACTGTTCTTCACCCCGGCCGGCGAGCGCTTCGCCACCCTGATCGCCTTCGCCTCCGTCGGCGTCAGCTTCCTGTTCCGGCCGCTGGGCGCCTTCCTCGCCGGCCACTACGGCGACCGCCTGGGCCGGCGCGCGATGCTGGTGCTGACCCTGGTGCTGATGGGCGCCTCCACCGCGCTGATCGGCGCGCTGCCCACGTATGAGTCCGCCGGCCTGCTGGCGCCGCTGGCGCTGATCCTGCTGCGCATCCTGCAAGGCATTTCCGCCGGCGGCGAATGGGGCGGCGCGGTGCTGATGGCGGTGGAACACGCGCCGCCCGGCCAGCGCGGCCGCTACGGCGCCTTCCCGCAGATAGGCGTGCCGCTGGGCCTGCTGCTGGCATCCGGCGTGTTCGCGCTGATGAGCGGGGTGATCTCCCCCGGCGACGCCTTCCTGGAATGGGGCTGGCGCGTGCCCTTTTTGTTCAGCGTCGTGCTGCTGTTCATCGGCCAGTGGGTGCGCCGTTCGGTGGAGGAAAGCCCGGTATTCGAGGAAATCAAGGCGCGCAAGGCCGGATCGCGCACCCCGGTGCTGGACCTGTTCCGCCGCCACGCGCCGCTGGTGCTGCTGGCCGCGCTGGTGTTCGCCGGCAACAGCGCCGTCGGCTACATGACCACCGGCGGCTTCATCCAGAACTACACCACCGACCCCGCCGGCGCGCTGCGCATGGAACGCACCCCGGTGCTGCTGGCCGTCGCCTTCGCCTCCGCCTGCTGGATGGCCTTCACCTGGCTGGCCGGCGTCTGGTCTGACCGCATCGGCCGCCGCCGCGTCTACCTCGTCGGCTTCGGCGTGCAGCTGGCCGGCGTGCTGACCCTGTTCCCGCTGGTCAACAGCGCCAGCCTGCCGGCGGTGCTGCTGGCGCTGTGCTGGCTGTCCGTCGGCACCGGCCTGACCTATGGCGCGCAATCGGCGTTCTACGCCGAACTGTTCCCCGCCTCGGTGCGCTTCTCCGGCGTGTCCATCTCCTACGCGCTGGGCGCCATCCTGGGCGGCGCCTTCGCGCCGATGATAGCCAAGGCGCTGATCGCCCAAACCGGCTCCACCGCCGCGGTGACCGCCTACCTGGGCGGCATGACCCTGATCGGCCTCGCCTCCGCGCTGCTGCTGCGCGACCGCAGCAACATCCCGCTGGGACCGGAGCACGAAGCCGAACAGGCCGCGTCGCCGATACGCTGGCATGCGCCCGCCGCCGCCGGCGTGCGCGCCGAAATGCCATGAAAAGTACCTAAGACAGCTTGAAAGATGCATTCCAGCGCATGGCGTCGCTATCCATAATGCAAATTCGATGAATGTGTTCATTATTAAAGCGCCCACTCAAGGCGCGGATAGCCACTGAGCCTGTTCAAAGGCTGGCGAGCAAAAGCGAGATAAGGCCCGGCGGCTGAGACAGCGGTTTCGGCCAGCTGACGCACGAGCGTTCCGCAAGCGTGCTCGGCGCGCCAAGTCTCGCTCAGCGCAGCAGACATTGAACGGGTTTCAGCGTCGTCAAACACAAAGGAGACCGTCATGCGCCACCCCAACCCCTTGCTGGAAACCCTGCTCCCCGTCCTGCCCGCCATCGCCGCCAACGCGGAGCGGGCGGAACGCGAGCGCACCGTGCCGGCGGAAAACATCGCCCTGCTGAAAGGCATGAGCTTTCACCGCGCCTTCCAACCCAAGAAATACGGCGGCCTGGAGATCAGCCTGCCGGAGTTCGCCGACTGCGTGGCGGCGCTGGCCGGCACCTGCGCCAGCACCGCCTGGGCCGCCAGCCTGCTGGCCACCCACAGCCATCAGATCGCGCTGTTCTCCGCCCGGCTGCAAGAGGAAGTCTGGGGCGAAGACAGCGACGCCACCGCCAGCAGCAGCATCGCGCCGCTGGGCCGGGCCGAAGCCGCGGACGGCGGCGTGCTGCTCAGCGGCGAAATGGGCTGGAGCAGCGGCTGCGACCACGCCGAATGGGCGATACTGGGCTTCCGCCGCCCGGGCCCGGACGGCGAGCCGCAATACTGCTTCGGCGTAGTGCCGCGCGCCGACTATCAAATCCGCGACGACTGGCACGCCGCCGGCATGCAGGGCAGCGGCACCAAGACGCTGCTGGTGGACAAGGTCTTCGTGCCGGAACACCGGATCGAGGCGGCCAAGGACATGATGGAAGGCCGCTCCTCCGGCTTCGGCCTCTACCCGGACAGCAAGATCTTCTACGCGCCGTACCGGCCCTACTTCGCCAGCGGCTTCGCCGCCATCAGCCTGGGCGTGGCCGAGCGCATGCTGCAAGTGTTCAAGGAGCGCAGCCGCAACCGCATCCGCGCCTACACCGGCGCTCAGGTGGGCGCCGCGCTGCCCGCCTATATGCGGCTGGCCGAATCTACCCACCAGGTGCTGGCCGCGCGCGCCTTGCTGGAAGCCAGCTGGCGCGATCACGCCGAGCACGGCGCGGCCAAGCGCTATCCCACGGCGGAGACGCTGGCCTTCTGGCGCACCAACCAGGCCTACGCGGTGAAGATGTGCATCCAGGCGGTGGACCGCCTGTTCGAATCCATGGGCGGCAATTGCTGGCGGCTGGAAAACGAGGCGCAGCGGCTGTTCCGCGACTCCCACATGACCGGCGCCCACGCCTACACCGACTACGACGTCTGCGCCCAGATCCTCGGCCGTTCGCTGCTGGGCCTGGAGCCGGACCCCAGCATGGTTTGAACCCCGCCTCCTCCCGCTCCCACCCGCGCCGCGCCGGCCCCTGCGCCGGGCGGCCTTGAGGACACGCCATGAACGCACCCGCCCCTGCCCACGACGCGCGCGCGCTGCGCCGCGCGCTCGGCAACTTCGCCACCGGCGTCACCGTCGTCACCGCCTCCGCGCCGGACGGCGAACGCGCCGGCGTCACCGCCAACAGCTTCAACTCCGTCTCGCTGGACCCGCCGCTGGTGCTGTGGAGTCTGGACAAACGCTCCGCCAGCAACGCGGTGTTCGACCAGGCCGGCCACTTCGTCGTCCACGTGCTGGCCGCCGACCAGATCGAACTGTCCAACCGCTTCGCCCGCGCCGCCGCCGACAAATTCGCCGGCCTGACGCCGGAAACCGGCCGCGGCGGCGCGCCGCTGCTCGACGGCTGCGCCGCCCGCTTCCACTGTCGGCTGCACCAGCGGCTGGACGGCGGCGACCACTGGATACTGCTGGGTCTGGTAGAAGCCTTCGACGACGGCGGCGCCGCGCCGCTGCTCTACCACCAGGGCATGTACGCCGCCGCGCTGCCGCGCGGCCGGCCGGAGGCTGCGGAACCGCTGCCCGGCTGGCTGGGCGACAACCTGCTCTATCTGCTGACCCAGGCGCTGCAGGCCTACCAGGCCAGCTACCGGCCGCGCCAGCTCGCCGCCGGCCTGGGCGGCGGCGAAGCGCGGGTGCTGCTGGTGCTGGAACAACAGCCCGGCCTTGACGCCTGCGCGCTGCAACGCGAGGCGGCGCTGCCGCCGGGAGAGCTGGAACTGGCGGAAGCGGAACTGCTGCGCAAGGGCCTGCTGACGCGCGACGCGGACGGCTACCGCCTCAGCGCGGCCGGCCGCGAACAGGCCGCCACGCTATGGCGCGTCGCCCAGCGACAGCAGCAAGACATGCAGGCCGGCCTGGACGCTCAGGATCTGGCCGCCTGCAAGCGCGCGCTGCGCGCCTTGATCCGCCAGACCTGAGCCGCCCCCCTCCCGCGTCCGCGGCGGTCAAGACCCGGGGCCTTCCCGGTCAAGGCCACCGCGCGCGGCCGCCCTATGCTGGAGCGGCCGCCCATCCTCAGTCGGAGGGCGGCGCGACAACAAGGGAGACACCATGCGCGACTACGACTACATCCTCATCGGAGCCGGCTCCGCCGGCTGCGTGCTGACCCACAGGCTGATAGAAGCCGGCAAGCGCGTGCTGCTGCTGGAAGACGGCCCGCCGGACGACAACCCCTACATCCGCATGCCGGCCGCCTTCATCAAGGTGCTGGGCAGCGAACGCACCGTCACCTACCGCAGCGAACCGCAGCCGGAAGCCGCCGGCAGACGCATCCACGTCCCGCAGGGCCGCACCCTGGGCGGCGGCAGCTCGGTCAACGCCATGGTCTACATCCGCGGCCAGGCCGCCGACTACGACGACTGGGCCGTCCAAGGCTGCGCGGGCTGGGATTGGGCCCAAGTGCTGCCCGCCTTCAAGAAGGCGGAAAGCCATATGCGCCTGTCCGAGCCCTATCACGGCGTGGACGGCCCGCTGACAGTCAGCGACACCCGCTACCGTCATCCGCTGAGCCTGGCCTTCGTCCAGGGCGCGCAGGAAACCGGCCTGGCTTACAACGACGACTTCAACGGCCGCCATCAGGCCGGCGTCGGCTTCTACCACACCACCACCGTCGACGGACAGCGCGGCAGCACCGCGGCCACCTATCTGGCCGCGGTCCGGCAACGGCCCGGTCTGGACCTGCGCACCGGCTGCTACGTGCAGAAAATCCTGTTCGACGGCCATCGCGCCTGTCAGGTGGAATGGCGCGACGCCGGCGGCGTCCAGCGCGCGCGCGCCGCGGCGGAAATCGTGCTCTGCGCCGGCGCGCTGTCCAGCCCCAAGCTGCTGATGCTGTCCGGCGTCGGCCCGGCCGCCCAGCTGCGCGAACACGGCGTCGCCGTGCTGCGCGACGCGCCGGCGGTGGGCGCCAATTACCAGGACCATCTGGAAGTGTCGGTCTACGGCCGGACGCGCGCGCCCATCAGCCTGCTGGGCCAGGACCGCGGCCTGGCCGCGCTGCGCCACGGCCTGCAATGGCAGCTGTTCCGCACCGGCTTGCTCAGCTCCAACGTGGTGGAGTCCGGCGGCTTCGTCGACACCGCCGGCGGCGGCCGGCCGGACATCCAGTTCCACGTGCTGCCCACCCTGGTGGGCGACGTGGACCGCGAACCGCTGCCCGGCCACGGCATTTCCATCAATCCCTGCCTGCTGCGCCCCAAATCGCGCGGCAGCGTCGCGCTGGCCGGCGCCGACCCGGCCGCGCCGCTGCGCTTCGACAGCGGCGCGCTGCGCGAGGCCGAGGACCTCGCCGGCCTGTTGCGCGGCGTCAAGCTGGCGCGCCGCATCCTGCGGGCGCCGTCGATGCGCCGGCTGATCGCCGAGGAGCTGCTGCCCTCGCCGGCCGAGGACGCCGACGACGCGCTGCTGGAACAGCACATTCGCCAGTTCGCCAAAACCGTCTACCACCCGGCCGGCACCTGCCGCATGGGCGGCGACGCCGACGCGGTGGTGGACCCGCGGCTGCGCGTCAACGGCGTGGCCGGCCTGCGCGTCTGCGACGCCTCGGTGATGCCCAACATCGTCTCCGGCAACACCAACGCGCCGGTGGTGATGATCGCCGAGCGCTGCGCGGAGTTCATGCTTTCCGGTCAGTAAGCGCCCCCCGCCTTCGTTTCAAGCTCCTGCGACGGCGGGGATGGAGCCATCCAAGCCGCGCAGCGAAGGGTTAATCCGCTCCGGCGCGGCTTGCCTTCAAATGAAACTCCGTGATCAGCATGCCCAGAATAATCAGCCCCGCCCCCAGTAAATTCAAAGGCGACAAGCGGTCGCCGGCCAAAAAATAAGCAAAAACACCGCCAAACAGCGGTTCCAGCACAATGATCAATGCGATTCGATTGGGCGAGGAGGCCACTTGAGCCCGAGTCTGCACATAAAAACCGACTGCCGTTCCCAAGAGGGCGATAGTAAGAATCGCGGCAATCGTCTCGCTTCGAAAGGGCACCGCAAACTCATTCAAGGCCAATGACTGCAGCAAGGACAAGCCTCCCACGACCGCGACCTGGACAAAGGCGATGTTTAATACCCGCGCTGTTTTGCTGACCTTGGACAAAACAACGATGTGCAAAGCGAAGGAAACCGCACAGAGCACAACCAGCATATCTCCCCAATGAATGGTCAGATTTTTCAAGGTCAGCAAAGCAAGCCCAATCGTCGCCGCGGCTGCGCCTAATAGCTGACGTTTTTCCGGGCGCACCTTTAACAGCCAATAAGCGAACAAGGGGGTAAAGACAACGGCCAAGCCCGTAATAAAACTGGCATTGGAAGCCGTGGTGTAAGCCAAGCCTTTGGTTTGGAAAAAGAAGGCCAGGTATAGCGCGACTCCAGCGGCGACTCCTCCGAAAACATCCTGCCGCGAGAATCGACTCCCTTTTACCCGCGCCACGATCCACATCGCCATCGCGGCAATGAGAAACCGGTAGGCGTTAAACGCCGAGTCGCTTAGATGGTTCAGCGCATCGTGAATAGCGACAAACGACCACCCCCATAAGACAGTGACTAAAATCAGCGCGATTTCCCATCCTTGTCTGTGACGGCGTGGATCAAGCTTACTCATGGATTTTTCTTTCCAACTAAGCGACAACGTGCGGGGGAGACGCGCAATAAGCGATCAACTTGCTCCCTATGGCGAATTTGGGACCGACAGGCAGCGGTCGTCCGGACTTCATCGCGGGGCGGGAAGCGCAGCGGGATTGCACAAGAATCCCAATCATGCGGCATCTCGATGACGGCCCGGTGAAGAAAGAACGAAGAAGAAGCCAAAACAGAAACTGAAGACGAGTACGCGCAGAAGCGTGGATCCGCCAAGAAAAACCGGGCGCGAGCGCCCGGCCGTGTCGGCGACAAACCGCCCTCCCGCTACAGCGGCGCCACCAGTTTGAGCCACAAGGCGCTGCCTTCCGGCCGATTGCGCGCCGCGAACTCCTGCAGCCACCTCAGCTCCAGACCGGCCTTGTCGAACTGGTAGCGCACGGCGGGGCCGACGGCGAAAACCTGGCCGCGAAAGCCGTTGCCCGCCACCGCCCGGCCATACTGGGTGTCGTCCGTGGTCTGCTTGATGAAATAGCCGTTCAAGCCCAGCCGCCAGGCCGGGCCGGCCGCGTAGCTCAGCGAGTAATCGAAGTGGAACTGCTGGCCGGACTGGTAATCGATGTCGCGATTCTTGCCGTTGAAGGTGTAGCTGATCTTGGACGACAGCTCCCAGCCGGACGCCGGCAGATAGGAAAAGGCGAACACCGGCCGCAGCGAATAATGATTGGCCCCCAGGTTCAACATCCGATCGCGCTCGTAGCCGCCGGTGGGCAGCACGATGTCGGCCGCCAGCGCCGTGTGCAGCGGCCCGTCATCGCCCCAGGCCAACACCGGCCCCAGCACCGCGTCGCCCAGGCCGCTGCGGCTGTCGTGTGCGCCGCCGGCGTCCAGGCTCAGGCTGGCCAGCGGCGCCAGCGCGAAACCGCCCAGCCGCCCGCCCCACAGCGTCCGGTCCGACATGTACAGCAAGCGCGGCACCAGCACGTCGGCGCGCAGTTTGAAGCCCGGCACGGCGGCGTTGCCGGCGTCGTCGTTGAAACGGTTGGCCTGGTAATGGGTGTAGTAGAACACGCCGTACCAGCCGGCCGGCGGCAAGGCTCCGGCGAGAAAACCCTCGGCGCCGGCGCCTATGGTGTCCGCGCCGGACTGGGTGGCTTGCGCCGTCGCGCAGGCCAGCGCCGCCGACAGCCCGGCCAGCGCCTTGATCCATTTTTTGTGCATGATATTCCCCGTCATGGAGGGCGACGTCCCGTCGCGGCGGGACGCGCAATGAGAATGGCGGCTCAGCGCAGCGCCCGTTCGGCTTCCAGCGCGGCCCCGCGCGGCCTCAGCCGCAGCGGCGCGGTTTCGCGCAGGCCCAGCGACAGCAGCGCCGGCAACAAGGCGCCGGCCATGGCGATCCACATCACGATGGACAGGCCGTAGCGATCGGCGGCGAAGCCCGCCACCGTAGGCGCGACGAAACCGCCGGCCAGCTCGCCCACCCCCATGATCATGCCCAGCGCGGTGGCGATGCGCCGCGGCGACACCGTCTCCGCCGGAATCGTGGCCATGAACAGGGTGAAGCAGCCCAAGCCGGTGTAGCTGAGAAAGACCAGCGGCAGCAGCCAAGCCATGCGGTCCACCTCCAACAACACCAGCGGGCAGCAGGCGGCGATCAGGGAAAACGCCACCATCGCCGGCTTGCGGCCGATGCGGTCAGAAATCGCCGGCACCAGCGCGCCCCACGCCACCCAGGCGAAGCCCAGGCTGCTCATCACCGCCCCCATCGCCTGGGGACTCATGCCCTTGACCTGGATCAGAAAGGTGGGCGTGAACGAGATCAGGATGATGAACCAGGTGATGTAACTGCAGGCGATCAGCACGCACAGCAGAATGTTGCGCTCGCCCAGCAGCTGGACGAAGCCGCCGCCCCGACCGGCCGACGCCGGCGCGGGCGCCGGCTCGCGCACATGCCGCCACGCCAGCCAGGCGATCAGCAGACCAGGCAGGCAGGACAGGTAGAAGGCGGCGCGCCAGCCGTAGGATTCGGCCAGCGCCACCAGCAGCGGCGGCCCCAGCACCGCGCCCAGCAAGCCAGGCGCGGAGCCGTTGACGATGCCCATATTGAAACCGCGCCGCGCCGGCGTGGACGCCGCCGCCAGCAGTGACTGGGAAATGGGCAGCACCGGTCCTTCGGCCACGCCCATCAGCGCGCGGAACAACAGCAAGGACAGAAAGCCGGCCACCAGACCGGAGGCGGCGGAAAACAGCGAGAACGCCAGCACCGCCGCCACCAGCATCGGCTTCTTCACGCCGCGCCGGTCCGACCACGCGCCCAGGCCCAGTCCGGACAGCGACCAGGTCAGCGCCAGCGCCGACGCCAGCATGCCCAGGTGCGCGGGGCTCAAGCGCAGCTCGGCCGCCATGAAGGGGAATAAAAAGGACAGCGCCAGCCGGTCGAAAAACACGAAGCCGAAACTCAGCGCCAGGATGGCCAGCAGTTTGTTTTCATAGGAGAGGCGCATGGCGGGCCTCTCTTTCGCAAGCGGCGCGCGCGCAGCCGCCCGTTGATGTGCGCATGATGGTGTCTCCTCATTATTAGGTGGGCGTCCGTCGCGCTCGACAGCGCGGCGAACCCGTCCACTCTAACGATGGGAAGAACGCGAAATTTGCCTAATGAGGACAGTCTTGTTGTCTGGGAAGGACGCGCGCGGCCAAGGCCTCGGCCCGGGTCTGACTCGGCGTTTCACCGTAACGGCGTTTGTAACTGCGGCAAAAATGGGCGATGTGGTTGAAGCCCCAGCGGAAGGCCAGCTCGCTGACCGAGAGATGGCGCAGCGCCGGATCGGCCAGGTCCACGCGGCAGCGCTCCAGCCGACGACCCCACAGATGGCGCGCCACCGATTCGCCCTCCTGCTCGAAGATGCGGGCCAGCTGGCGCGCGGACACGCCCACCGCGCGGCTGATGCGTTCGCAGTCCAGGTCGTCCTCGGCCAGATGCCGTTCGATATAGGCCTTGGCCCGCCACAGGCTGCACAAGGTGGAACGGGACGCCGGCAGGCCCTGGCGCGCGCTCCACAGCGAGTGCAGCCACTCCAGCAGCTGGCTGGCCAGATGCCGCCGCGCGGCCGCGCCGCCGCAAAGCAGGCGATGGGCGGCCAGGGCGTCCATGCCGGCGGCGCGCTCGATGCGCACCAGGCCGCGCTCGTTCCATACGCCCACCTGTTCCTGGAACAAGGACCGCGGAATGTCCAGCACCGCCATCGCCATATCGGCCGGAAAGCCGTGGCCGTAAGGGCGCGCGGTATCGTACAGCACCACGTCGCCCGGGCCGTGGCGGGCGCATTCCACGCCCTGGTGGCTGAAGCCCTCGCCCTGCAGCATCAGACAGGCGAAGATGGAGTCCCGGCCGTCCCGGCTCAGGCTGTGGCCGCTACGCGTCACCGCGTGCTGGTTGGCGCGTATCGTGGCCATGCGCAGCAAGCCGAAATCCCGCCAGTCCCGCGACGCCTCCAGCCGCTCTTCCGGGCGGCGGTCGCACTCCACCCGGACCAATAGGCGGTCCACCTCGCTCAGCCAGAAATCCAGCTTGTCGCCGTCCGCCGCCTGGCGGGTGGAAAGATGAATGTCGCCGGCGAAACGCGTGTCCATGGCGGGCCTCCCTCTAGCGGCCGCCCGGCTGGGCGGCGATGGCTGAAACGGCATCGGCAAATCATGGCACAACATTTAATACATTAAAAATTGAATCCGCGGACGCCGGTCCGCCCGCCCGCGCGGCTGTCTCGCCCCCGCCACAGCCGCGGCGGCTAACCGGCGGCCAGGCTGGAGCCCCGCACCACCAGCCGGCCGGTCAGCACCACCTTGCGCGTCGGCCGCTGCGGCTGTTCCAGCCGCTCCAACAGCATGGCCATCGCCGCGCGGCCGATCTCGTCCACCGGCTGCTCTATCACCGTCAGCCCCGGCCCGGCCAGCTCGGTCCAGCTGTCGTTGTCGAAACCGGCCAGCGCCAGCTGACGCGGCAGTTCCAGACCCAGCGCGCGCACCGCGCGCATCGCGCCCAGCAAGAGCAGGCCGTTGCTGATCACCAGCGCCTGCGGCGCCTCCGTCTCGGCCAGCCAGGCGGACACCGCCTGCTGCGCCGCCTCGGCCGTGGGCGCGACGAAGCGCGCCGGCGCGGCCAGCCCGGCGGCCGTCAGCGCGGCGGCGAAGCCGGCGTGCCGTTCCGCGCCGGTGCTGCTGGTATTGCCGAACAGCCCGCCGATGCGGCGGTGGCCCTGCTCGCGCAGATGGCTGACCAGCAGGCCGGCGGCGGCGGCGTTGTCCAGCACCACCGCGTCGGCCGCGCCGCCGGGCGCGGCGCGGTCGATCAGCACCACCGGAAAGCCCAGCGCTTCGGCGTCCAGCGTCTCCGCCGTGGCGCGGGTGGCGGCGAAGATCACCCCGGTGACGCGCTCCTCCTGCATCAGCCTGAGGTACATCGCCTCCTTGTCCGGGTTCTCGTCGGTATTACACAGAATCACCCGCATGCCGGCCTGGTAGGCCACATCCTCCACCGCGCGGCTGACCGCGGTGAAGAAGGGGTTGCGGATATCGGACACGATCAGGCCTATGGTGTCGCTGTGCCGCGAGCGCAAGCGCCGCGCCGACAGATTGGGCCGATACCCGGTGGCGGCGATGGCCGCCTCCACCTTGGCCTTCAGCGCTGCGCTCACCGGGCCCTTGGCCAGGGCCCGCGACACGGTGGCCACCGACACGCCGGCCGCCAGCGCCACATCCTTGATGCTGACCGTCATATGAAATCGTTTTCTCTCGCCATGATCGACATTGGGTTTCCCCAAGCATACCCCCAAAGCGTAATTTTACAACACTGGCGCTTGAGACAGCACAAAGATGTAGCGGCAGCGCTACGACTATGTTGACAGTAAAAATGTAATCGTTTTCAATTCACTCAGCGCATGGACGGCCCCGCCCCGCCGCAAAGACAGCTGGCGAGCGCGGACCGATCCGCTATACAGAGCCTGTTCGGAGCCCAGCCCCCGCCGCGCGGCGGAGCCTGAACGGATTCCAAGCACAGCGCTGCCACCTGAACCGACTGAAGAGACCGCCATGCACGACACCGGATCGCCCTCCTCCTTGATCCAGCCCGAACTGATCCGGCTGGGCTGTCAGCCCGCAGACAAAGAGGCGGCCATCCGCCTGGCCGGACAATTGCTGGCCGACGCCGGCTGCATAGAACCCGCCTACATCGACAGCCTGCTGCGGCGCGAGGCGGTGGCCAACACCTTCCTGGGCAACGGCCTGGCCATTCCCCACGGCATGGTGGAGGACCGCCAGTTGATCCGCCGCACCGGCATCGCCATCGTGCAGATTCCGGACGGCCTGGAATGGAACCCCGGTCAGCGCACCCGGCTGTTGTTCGCCATCGCCGCCCAGTCCGACGAACACATCACCCTGCTGCGCCGGCTGACCCGGCTGCTGCAGGACGAGGCCCGGCTCGAACAATTGTTCAGCGCCCGGGAGCCGGCCCAGGTGCTGGCCCTGCTGGAAGACGCGCCTGCGGCCGCGGCCGGCGACGCCGCCGCCGATCTGGCCGAGCGCGCGCAATGGATAGTCGACTACCCCAACGGCCTGCACGCGCGCCCGGCCGCGCAATGGGTGGAGGCCGCGCGCCGCCACGCCGCCCAGCTGCAAGTGCGTCACGGCCAGGACGCCGCCGACGCCAAAAACCTGATCAGCCTGCTGCAACTGGGCTTGCGCCACGGCGACACCGTCACCGTGTCCGCCCAGGGACCGGACGCCGCCGCCGCGCTGGCCGGCCTGCTGGCCGCGATGCGCGACGCCTCGGCGCAGGAACAGACCGACGCCGCGCTGGCCGCGCAAAAAGCGCAGCTGCTGGCGGCGCAACAGGGCTGGATTCCGCCCGGCCATCCGCTGTCCATCGCCGGCGTCGCCGCCAGCCCCGGCCTCGCCATCGGCCATGTGCGCGTGCTGCACGCCGGCCAGCTGAAAGTACCGGACCGTCCGGTGGCGCTGGGCGAAGGCGGCGACCGCCTGCACGCGGCGCTGAACGCCACCCGCGCCGAACTGAACGAACTGGCCGCGGCCACCGCCAGCCGGCTGGGCAAGGCCGAGGCCGGCATTTTCCAGGCCCAGGCCGAACTGCTGTCCGACACCGATCTGATCACCCTGACCTGCCAATTGATGGTGGGCGGCCACGGCGTGGAATGGGCCTGGCACCAGGCGGTGGAACGGATGGCGGAACGGCTGGCCGCGCTGGGCAATCCGCTGCTGGCGGCGCGCGCCGCCGATCTGCGCGACGTGGGCCGCCGCGTGCTGCGCCAGTTGGACCCGGCGCTGAACAGCGCCACCCTGGCCGACATCGACGGCGACGACTGCATTCTGCTGGCCGCCGACCTCACCCCGTCCGACACCGCCACCCTGGACACCGGCCGCATCCGCGCGCTGGCCACCGCCCAGGGCGGCCCCACCTCGCACACCGCCATCCTGGCGCGCACCCTGGGTCTGCCAGCGCTGGTGGCCGGCGGCCCGGCGCTGCTGGACATCGCCGACGGCACCCCGGCCATCCTGGACGGCATCGGCGGCCGGCTCTACCTGAACCCCGGCGAGCAGGATCTGGCCTCGGCCCGCGACTGGTTGCAGGCCCAGCAGCGCACCCAGCAGCAGCAGGCGGAACAGCGGCAGCGCCCGGCGGTAACCCCGGACGGCCACCGCGTGGAAATCGCCGCCAACATCAACCGCCCGGACCAGGTGGCCGCCGCGCTTGACGCCGGCGCCGAGGGCGTGGGCCTGATGCGCACCGAATTCCTGTTCCTAGAGCGCGAGCAGGCACCCAGCGAGGACGAGCAGTTCCACACCTACAGCGCCATGCTGGACGCGCTGGACGGCCGGCCGCTGATCGTGCGCGCGCTGGACATAGGCGGCGACAAGCAGGTGGATTACCTGAAGCTGCCGGCCGAGGAAAACCCCTTCCTAGGTATGCGCGGCTCGCGCCTGCTGCTGCGCCGCCGCGACCTGCTGGAGCCGCAGCTGCGCGCGCTCTACCGCGCCGCCCGCGGCGGCCAGCCGCTGTCCATCATGTTCCCGATGATCACCTCGCTGAAGGAAATCACCCGGCTCAAGGGCTGGTGCGAAGGCCTGCGCCGCGAACTGGACGCGCCGGCGGTGCCGCTGGGCATCATGGTGGAAGTGCCGGCCGCGGCGCTGCTGGCCGACCAGTTGGCCGAATACGTGGACTTCTTCTCCATCGGCACCAACGACCTGACCCAGTACACGCTGGCGATGGACCGCCAGCACCCGGAGCTGGCGGCCGAGGCCGACAGCCTGCACCCGGCCGTGCTGCGGCTGATCCAGCACACCGTGGCCGGCGCCGCCCGTCATCAACGCTGGGTGGGCGTGTGCGGCGGCATCGCCGGCGACCCTTTCGGCGCCGCGCTGCTGACCGGCCTGGGCGTGGCCGAGCTGTCGATGAGCCCGCGCGACGTGGCCGCGGTCAAGGCCAAGCTGTGCGCCAACGGCCAAGACCGGCTGCGCGAGCTGGCGCAGCAGGCGCTGGCCTGCGACAGCGCCGACGAAGTGCGCATGCTGGCGCGGGAGCTGACATGAGCGCGCGCGTCCACACCGTCACCCTGAATCCGGCGCTGGACCAGACCATCGCCCTGGCCCGGCTGACGCCCGGCGCGGTCAACCTGGCGCAAAGCGCCAGCAGCAACGCCGGCGGCAAGGGCGTCAACGTGGCCAGCTGCCTGGCGGACTGGGGCGCGCCGGTCGGCGTCTGCGGCCTGCTGGGCCGCAACAACAGCGAAGCCTTCGAACAGCTGTTCCTGGACAAGCGCATCGCCGACCACATGCTGCGCCTGCCCGGCGACACCCGGGTCAACATCAAGCTGGCCGACCTTTCCAGCGGCGACACCACCGACGTCAACCTGCCCGGCATCGCCGCCGGCGAAGCCCAGCTGGAGCAAGTGGGCGCCGAGCTGGCCGCCCGGCTGCGCCCCGGCGACATCGTGGCGCTGTGCGGCAGCCTGCCGCCCGGCCTGCCCGCCGACAGCTATCTGCGGCTGTGCCGGCTGCTGCGGCCGCTGGGCGCGCGGCTGCTGCTGGACAGCAGCGGGGAGGCGCTGAGCCAGGCGCTGAACGGCGACGCGCCGCCGCACTGCGTCAAGCCCAACCGTCACGAACTGGAGCTCTGGGCCGGCCGCGCGCTGCCCGACACCGCCGCGGTGCTGGCTTGCGCGCGCGGGCTGCTGCAGCGCGGCGTGGAACAGGTGGTGGTGTCGCTGGGCGCGGACGGCGCCTTGTTCGCCTCCCGCGACCGCGCGCTGCTGGCTTCCTTGCCCGCGCAACAGCCGCTGAGCACCGTGGGCGCCGGCGACGCGCTGGTGGCCGGCCTGGCCGCGGCGCGGCTGGACGGGCTGGACCTCGAGGCCGAAGCCCGGCTGGCGGTGGCCTTCGCCGCCGCCAAGCTGGCGCGCGTCGGCCCGCACCTGCCGCCGCCGGAACAGGTGCGCGCCCTGGCGACGCAAGTCCGGCTGCAGAGCCTGGACTAAACGCCGGTTTTCGATCCGCCGCACATCGGCGGACGAGCCGCGGCCAGACCATCCGGCATCAGGGACTTTGCCTGCGGCTCCAAACCAAAAACACAAGGGAAACAACGCCATGAACCTACTTGCCATCATCGACGCCGGCGAGCGCAGCACCCAGGGCCGGCTGGCCGCGGAAGCGCTGCGCCAGGCCGCCCAAGGGCTCGGGCACTCTCTGAGCCTGGAACTGGACCGCGCGCCGCCGCTGGCCGCGGCCGAACTCGCCGCCGCCCAGGCCGCGCTGTTGATCGGCGTCGTCGCCGATCCGCGCCTGAACGGCCTGCCGGCGCTCAGCCTGAGCCTGGACCAGGCCTTGGCCGACCCGGCCGACGCCGTCCGCCGCGCCGCGGCGCTGAGCGCCCCGGCAGGCAAGGCGCTGCGCATCGTCGCCGTCACCTCCTGCCCCACCGGCATCGCCCACACCTTCATGGCGGCGGAAGGGCTTAGCCAGGCCGCTCAGGCGCTGGGCCACGCCATCCGCGTGGAAACCCAGGGCTCGGTGGGCGCGCAGAGCGCGCTCAGCGCCGGCGAGATCGCCGAGGCCGACCTGGTGCTGATCGCCGCCGACACCCAGGTGGAGTTGAGCCGCTTCCACGGCAAGCGCCTGTTTCAAAGCGGCACCAAGGCCGCCATCAACGACGGCCAGGCGCTGCTGCGCCGCGCCATCGCCGAAGCCGCGCCCCATCAGCCGGAAGCGGCCGACGCCGCGCCGGAAAAAGCGGCCAGCGAGCGCAGCGGCCCGTACAAGCACCTGATGACCGGCGTCTCCTTCATGCTGCCCTTCGTCACCGCCGGCGGCATCATGATCGCGCTGGCCTTCGCGCTGGGCGGCATCTACGCCTTCGACGACGCCCACAAAGGCACGCTGGCCTGGGCGCTGTTCCAGATCGGCGCCAAATCCGCCTTCGCGCTGATGGTGCCCATCCTCGCCGGCTACATCGCCTACTCCATCGCCAACCGTCCCGGCATCGCGCCCGGCATGGTGGGCGGCATGCTGGCCGCCAGCCTGGGCTCCGGCTTTCTCGGCGGCATCATCGCCGGCTTCATCGCCGGCTACGGCACCGATTGGCTGAATCGCAAGATCCAGCTGGGCCGCAATCTGGACGGCCTCAAGCCGGTGCTGATCCTGCCGGTGCTGGGCTCGCTGCTGGTGGGCCTGCTGATGATCTACGTGATCGGCGGCCCGGTGGCCGCCTTGCTGGGCATGCTGACCGAGGCGCTGAAGAGCCTGCAGGGCAGCAGCGCGCTGGTCTTGGGCGCCATCATAGGCGCGATGATGGCCTTCGACATGGGCGGCCCGGTCAACAAGGCCGCCTACGCCTTCTCCACCGGCCTGATCGCCAGCCAGGTCTATACGCCGATGGCCGCGGCGATGGCCGCCGGCATGACGCCGCCGCTGGGCATCGCGCTGGCCACCAAGCTGTTCGCCGACCGCTTCAGCGCCGACGAGCGCGAGGCGGGCAAGGCCGCCGGCGTGCTGGGCCTGGCCTTCATCAGCGAAGGCGCCATTCCCTTCGCCGCGCGCGACCCGCTGCGGGTGATCCCGGCGCTGATGCTGGGCTCCGCGGTGGCCGGCGCCATCTCCATGCTGGCCGGGGCGGAACTGAAGGTGCCGCACGGCGGCGTCTTCGTGCTGCCCATCCCCAACGCCGTCAGCCACCTGGGCTTCTACCTGCTGGCGCTGCTGGCCGGCACCGTGGTCACCGCGATCGCGCTGCGCGCCTTGAAAAAGCCCGCCCAGGCCGCAGCGGCCTGAGCCGGGCGCCCAAGCAAAAGCCCCTCCCCGCCGTAAGCGGGAGGGGCTTTTCTACGCGGGCTTCAAGACCGCGGCGCCGCGAAGCGTAAACCTCCTCAGAGACGCAAGCCCACCCCCAGCTGCGGCCGCGCCAGCCCGGCCAAGGCCATCTGCACCGAGGCCGAGGCGCGCTCGAACGCCTGGTCGATGCGCAGCTCGTCCCCCGGCCCCGCCATCTGCAAATCCGCCTTCAACATCTTGCCGATGCCGGACAGGGTCTCCGTCACCTCCGCGCCGCGCTCGTTGAAACGCTCCAGCAGCTTGTGCAGGGGGTAATGCTTCCTGGCCACCGCCGAATCCTTGCCGGCCAGGTAGTTGCGGCCCACCGTCTCCGCCAGCGAGCAGCCTTCGCGCTTGAACAGGTAATCGATGTCGTTGAAGCGCTCCGCCTCGAACGCCTCGCCAAACTTGGCGCGGCCAAAATCGATGGCCTTCAGAAACACCGCGCCGTCCTCCTTGCGTTCGTGCACCAGCAGGTTCTGCATGTGCAGATCGCGGTGGGACAGCTGATGGCAGTAGAAAGTCCTGGCCATGTCCACCAATTGCGCCGCCACGCTGCGGGCCTGGTCCAGCGACAACAGCGGCAGGCCGACGTCCAGTTCGCGGCTGACGATGACCGCAGGGTCGTACTGCTCGACCCGGGCGTAGGCGAACTTGTCGCTGACACCCGGCGGCGCGGCGATCTGCTGCTGGGTGGACAGATAATCCCGCAGCGCCGGGCGGGATTCGGCGTACGCCTCCAGCTGGCCTTCGCGGACGAAATCCGCCCGCCCCACCTCGTCCCGCGCCTGCAACACCCCGGTATCGGCGTGAAAGCGCTTGTGCACCCCGCCGGAAGCGAAATCGCCGTCCAGCAGATACATCAGCCCCGGCGAGACGTCCATCCGGTAATCCGCCAGCGACGCCGCCTGCGCTTGCGCCTGTTCGGCACCCAGCGGCGCGCCCAGGCGCGCCAGAATCACCTCCCGCCCCTCCGGCGACAAGCGCTCCGTTTTCAGCGGCTGGCCGTTGATGCAATAACTGATCTTGCCGCCGCCCTGCTCCGGCGCCACCGCAACCGTGAACAAGGTCCGGTTGCTGGGCGTGGCCAGCTGCGCCAAGCGATTGAAAATATCGAAGGAGCGCGCCGGCGACTGGCTGTCCACCAGCTTGAACAGCGTGTTCAAGGCATCCTGTTTTTTCTCGGCGCGGAACACGTCCTTGAACTTGTCCCACAAGCCCATGTGCGTGGCCGTCTGCCGGTCTCCGCTCATCATGCGGGCCACGCGCTCGTTGCTGAGGGAAAACGCCGGACCGCCGGCGCTGAAACTAATGGAAGAAGACATCGCGGCTTACCTGAATAGTGCGTATGGACTCCGCCGCGCCCTGTAAACGGGGCGGCCCTTGCAGCCATTCTCGGCAAGGCGGCGTCCGGGCGCTTGCAAAAACCGCCCGGCTTGCCGCTCCGCCCCGCTCCGGCTATACCGACGGAAGGCGGCGACGACGGGAGCAACCATGAGGCGTGTGTTGAGCATGCTGTTGTTTTGCGGGGCAGCCTGGGCGGCCCAGCCGGAGACTTGGCGCATCGCCGGCGACATCCAGTTCGCGCCCTACAGCTACCAGAACGAAGCCGGCGCCAAGCCCCAGGGCCTGGACGTGGAGATTGTTCAGGCGGTGATGGCGGAAGCCAGAATCCCCTATCAGCTGCACCTCTATCCCTGGGAACGCGTCAAGCAGATGCTGGGCAACGGCGACGTGGACATGGCCTTCCAGTTCGCCGGCACCGCCGAGCGGCGCGGCCAGTACGAACTGGCCGGCCCGATACGCACCGGCCGCACCGTGTTCATGGTGTTGAAGCAGAACGGCCTGCAAAACTGGAACACCCTGGCCGATCTGGCCCCGCTGACCATAGGCCAGGTCCACGGCTACGCCTACGAATCCGCCTTCGACAAGGCCCAGCTCAAGCGCGACGCCAGCGCCACCAATCCCGAGCAACTGCTGCTGATGCTGCTGGCCGGCCGCATCGACCTGATCGTCGGCGACCGCGGCCAGTTGCTCTACTACGCCCGCCAGCTGCGCGCGCTGCCGCATGTGCGCATCCTGTCCAAGCCGCTGGTGGAAATGCCGCGCTTCGTCGCCTTCGCCAAGGGCGACAGCCGCGCCGCTCAATTCAACGCCGCCTTGGCCCGGCTGCAGCAAAACGGCAAGCTGCAGACGATTTACAACCACTGGCAGCAATGAGCGGCCGCCGCACCATGCCGCGGGCGACAAAAAGGCCGCCTGACGGCGGCTGTTCTCCCCCCCGGCTTCACACCTCAGGCGCCGCCGCGCGCCACTCCGCCGCCGACAAGCGATACAGGCAGTGGCGCCGCAGCGGATGCCCGGGCGCCAACGCCGGATGATCGAAATCCCGGCCGCTGTCGCGCATGCCCAGCCGCCGCATCAGCCGCTGCGACGGCAGATTGGGCAAGGCGGTGAAGGACACGATCTCGTCCAGCGCCAACTCGTCGAAACCGAAGGCCAGCGCCCGGCGCGCGGCCTCGCTGGCGTAGCCGCGGCCCCAGGACTCGCGCCGCAGCCGCCAGCCCACCTCCACGCAGGGCATGCACGGCAGTTCCGCGCGCGGCACCGCCAGACCGACGAAACCGATGAAATCGCCGGACGCCTTCTCCTCCACCGCCCAGAACCCCCAACCGCGCTCCGCTATCCATCCACGCTGGCGCGCCATGCCTTCCGCGCTCTCTTCGGCGCTCAGCAAGGCCGGAAAATAGCGCATCACCTCCGGGTCCCGCCCCATCGCGACGAAGGGCGCCAGATCCTCGTCCCGCCACTGGCGCAGCAATAAACGCTCGGTTTCCATTTCCATCGCGGCTCCTTCCGCTGCGTGTATTTTCGTTCCGGACTCGCCATTATCACGGAACCGTAACCGCCGGCTGAGTAAAATCTGCAAGGCAAACCGCCCGCGCGCCCTTAGCATGCGGCGAATCAACTTTCACTCGCGTCTGCCCACCATGCTCATTCAAGCCTCCCGCGCCGCCGCGTCCCGGCCGGCCGCCGCCGAAACCGAAGCCGCCCGCCCCAAGACCGCGCCCAGCGCGATGCCGACGCGGCTCAGCCAAGCGGAAAACCGCGCCGACGCCCCCGCCTCGTCCCGAACCGCGCCGCGCGCCAACCCGCTGGACGGCCTCTGCGCGCCGCAGACGCTGGAAAGCCTCAAGCCCGAGCCGGCCCGGCAAAGGCTCAAGGACAGCGCCCTGCTCGCCAACTTCCCCTATAGCCGGGACCTGGACAGCCTGCGCGCCACCCAGTGGAGCCCGGACGCCGAACTGGCGCGGCTGCTGGCCAAGGGCAGCAAGCTGGAGTTCCAGCCGCAGCAGGCGCGCCTGATGGACCCGGAAAGCGGCCTGGTGGCCTATGTGTTCCGCAACAAGGCGGCCGGGGAAATCCGCCTGGTCTTCGGCGGCACCACCAGCGGCCGCGGCGTGGGCGGCCTGGCTCAGCGCAATCTGAAAAACCTGGCCAGCGTCGCGCGGCAGTGGCGCGCCAACATCGGCAACGCCGCCTTTGGCGGCCGTCCCGCCTGCTACGCTCAGGCCGCCCAGCTCACCGCCAAGCTGCAAGGGCTGGCCGCCGGCCTGCCGCTGATGCGCGGCGGCGAGCCCGACTACACTGTCAGCACCGGCGGCCATTCGCTGGGCGGCGGCATGGCCGCCTACGCGGCGATGAAGCTGTCCACCCCGCAACGCCCCGTCCACGCCGAATGCTTCAGCAGCGCCCAGTTCGGCCGCGGCCTGCAGCGCGAACTGCTGGCGCGGCACGACAACAATCTGGATCAGGCGCGCGCGGCCTCGGCCCATATCCGCCATTACTGCGTCCAGGGCGATCTGGTGCCGGCGCTGGACGGCCTGCTGCCGGTGCGCCACGTCGGCCAGCTCTATCTGCTGCCGGCCAACCGGCAGGCCGACGACAGCCGCCTGGGCCGCCACGACAAATTCCTGGATCATGTGCAAGACTTCGTCGCCGGCGACTGGCAAGGACAATCGCGGTTTTACGCCTAGACTCCGGAGCCGCCGCCCGGGCAAGGCCGGGCGCCAAGATTGGCGGCCCGCCGGCCGATGCCGCCGTCTTGACCCCCAGATTCCCGCTAGGCACAATCGCAAACGCGCCGCCCCAACCGGCGGCGCCCAGATTGGAGTCTGGCCCCGCCGCCTCGGACCCAGCGCCGCAATCGCCTGGGCCGTGCCCTTGCACCATCAGTCATGCCTAAACGGGCAGGCCGTGGTGGGAGGGTGCTCGCACCCGCCGGGCCGTGGCGCCGGAACTCCAATCCTGCCATGCGCCTGCCATGAGCCTGCCGCCTCGCCGGCAGCCATGAATCAACAGGAGTGCGCGCATGTCAGTCAAATACCCGCCCCGTCGCCATTACCGCCCCAACCTCAAGCCCATCTCCTATCAGGAGCTGCCCTTCGCCGCGCGCTTGCCGGATCGCCCGCGCGTGCATTGCTGGCAAGTGCCGCCGGCCGACGACTATCGCCAGGCCTATTTGCTGGGACGCGAATACGCCGGCCATTTCATCCAGTACGTGCAGGACAATCCCGACGCCCCGGGACGCACCTTGCTGGCGCGCATCGCCGGCGACGTCGATTTCGCGGCGGAAGGCCCTGAACAGGGTTATTGGGCCGGCTTCTTCGCCCTGATCGAACAGGTGCTGGTCTTCCCCATCGACATCTTCGGCTATATAGACCGCATCAAGCTCCGGGAGGAGGCGCTGCGTCAGTTGGCGGAAAAACGGCCGGTCAATACTGAATAGATGCATCGTTTTCGCCGCCTAAGGCTGAGCCGATTCTGGCACAGCCGGCGGCGGCGCTGGCTGAATCCGGCCACAACGCCCCTCATCAACCATTGAAAATCAATAACTTGGCGCAAACAAAGCCTGGCACGCGCTTTGCCTAATAAGAACCATTGCAAAGCCGCGCAGCGCATCGCCGCGCCGAAAAATGCAAACATCGTATAAATAAAAGATCGCCGCGCTTCGCCCGGCCCCCGTCCACAAAGGAGAAACACCATGCAACGCATCCGCACCTGGCTCTGTCTCGCCGCCCTGAGCGGCGGTCTCTCGCTGCCCGCCCTAGCCGCCGACGTGGTGAGGCTGGGCAACCTCAAGTTCGCCCACTACGGCGCCATCAGCTATATGAAGGAGATTGCGCCCAAATACGATCTGAAGATCGAAGAACGCATGTTCGCCAAGGGCATAGACATCATGCCGGCCATCGTGGCCGGCGAAGTGGACATCGCCGCCAGCGCGGCGGACGCGGCGGTGGCCGGTCGCGCCGGCGGCGCGCCCATCTACGCGGTGGCCGGCTTCGCCAAGGGCGGCGCGCGCATCGTCGCCGCCAAGGACAGCGGCATCAAGAGCGTCAAGGACCTGAAGGGCAAGAAGGTGGGCGTGGCGCGCGGCGGCGCCCAGGAGTTGCTGCTGGCGGCGGAGCTGGCCAAGTACAAGCTCAGCTGGTCCGACAAGCCGGGCAAGGACGTGCAGGTGATCTACATGCCCTTCGCCGACCTGAACCAGGCCTTGATGGGCAAGCAGATCGACGCGATGAGCCAGTCCGAGCCGCAATCCTCGCAAGCCATCAACAAGGGCTTCGGCGTGGAAGTGCTCAAGCCCTACGACACCCCGCTGGGCGAACCGGTCCGCACCCTGGTGATGACGGAGAAAATGTACAAGGAACGCCGCGGCGTGGCGGAACGGCTGATCAAGTGCTTTGTGGAAGCCACCAACACCTTCATCAAGAACCCCAAGCTGGCGGAAAAATACGTGCGCGAGAACATGTTCAAGAACCAGATCAGCGCCGACGACTTCCAGGACGCGATCTCCAACTCCCCGTACAGCTACGACCTGAGCGTGGCCCACATCCAGACCACCACCGACATGATGCAGCAGTACGGCATCGGCAAGATGGCCAAGCCGCCCAAGGCGGCGGACTGGGTGAAGCTGGACTTGCTGAGCAAGGCCAAGCAGGACCTCAAGATTAATTGACGGCGGCGGGAGCGAATTCATGCAGCAGACTGTGTTTTCCCGGCTGGGCCAGGCCTGGTCCAGCCTGGCGGTGCCCATCGCCATCGTGTTGATCTGGCAGGCCAGTTCCAGCCTGGGCTGGATCAATCCGCAAATCCTGCCCTCGCCGCTGGCGGTGTTGCAGAAGTGGCTGGCCTACTGGCAACCGCTGGAGGCCTACGACCCGGCGTCCGGCGCCTACCTGTCCTGGCTGCTGTCCGGCGAGCTGGTCCACGACGTGGTGGCCAGCCTGTGGCGGGTGGTGCTGGGCTTCGCGCTGGGCGGCGGCCTGGGCTTGCTGCTGGGGCTGTTCATGGGCGTCAGCGACCCGGTGTACCGGGCCTTCAACCCCTTGATCCAGTTCCTGCGGCCGATTCCGCCCATCGCCTGGACCCCGCTGTCCATTCTGTGGTTCGGCCTGGGCAATCCGCCGGCGGTGTTCCTGATCACCATCGGCGCCTTCTTCCCCATCCTGATGAACACCATCTCCGGCGTGCGCAATGTGGACGGCATCTATATCCGCGCCGCGCGCAACCTCGGCGCCAGCCGCGCCACCCTGTTCCGCCGGGTGATCCTGCCGGCGGCCACGCCCTTCATCTTCACCGGCGCGCGCGTGGGCATGGGCACCGCCTTCATCGTGGTGATCGTCGCGGAAATGATCGCGGTGAACAGCGGCGTCGGCTACCGCATCATGGAGGCGCGCGAGTACTTCTGGACCGACAAGGTCATCGCCGGCATGGTCACCATCGGCATCCTCGGGCTGTTGATCGACGTGCTGATGCAGGGGCTGAACAATCGCCTGCTGAAATGGCATCGCGGCATCGACCAATAAAAACCGCTAACAAAACCGCTGATCCCGCCTTGCGCCTCCTGGTCTACAACGGCTGCTGCCCGCGTCGGCGCGCCTTGGCCCAGTAGGCTGCGCGGTTTTGTTATCGGCTCTAAAAAACTGCTCAAAGCCGCGCTGCGCGGCACGGAAGGATGAAACATGAGCGCCCAGATCGAAGTGCAACAGGTGCAAAAAGTATTCAAGACGCCGGGCGGCGACGTGATCGCCCTGCGCGACATCCAGCTGGACATCCGGCCCGGCGAGTTCGTCTGCCTGCTGGGTCCGTCCGGCTGCGGCAAATCCACGCTGCTCAACGCCATCGCCGGTTTCGCGCCGCCCAGCGGCGGACAGATTCTGGTGGCCGGCCAACGCGTCGCCGCGCCGGGGCCGGACCGCGGCATGGTGTTCCAGGAATACGCGCTGTTCCCGTGGATGACGGTGGAGCAGAACATAGGCTTCGGCCTGGAGATCCAGAAGCGCGGCCCGGCCGAGATTCGCGCCGCGGTGGAGCCCTTGCTGGACAAGCTGCACCTGCGCGATTTCCGCCACCGCTTCCCCAAAGACCTGTCCGGCGGCATGCGCCAGCGGGTGGCCATCGCGCGGGTGCTGGCGCTGGATTCGCCGGTGATGCTGATGGACGAGCCTTTCGGCGCGCTGGACGCGCTGACGCGGCGCTCCTTGCAGGACGAATTGCTGCGCATCTGGCAGGAATCCGGCAAGACCATCATCTTCGTCACCCACAGCATAGAGGAATCCATCTACCTGGCGGACCGGGTGGTGGTGATGACCTACCGCCCGGGCACCATCAAGCGCGATGTGCGGGTGGAGCTGCCGCGCCCGCGCGACCCCAGCGCGCCGGGCTTCAACGACCTGAAGCGGGAGCTGACCCGGCTGGTGATGGAGGAACATTCACGCCACGAAGCCGCGGAACTGCAAGCTGCGGTAGACTGAGGCATCGCCGATTCCCGATCCGCCGCCATGCTCGCACGCGCGTTGCGTTTCCTGCTGAAAAGCCTGCCTTCCCTCTTCTTGCTGGCCTTGGCGCTGGGCGGCGGCTGGGTGCTGGCCAGCCGCATGCTGTTGACCGAAGCGGAGCGCGAGGGCCGGCACCGGGCGGAAATGCACGCCGCCAACCTCGGCGCCACGCTGGAGCAATACCGCTACCTGCCCTATGTGCTGGCGCTGAACCAGGACATCCTCAACCTGCTGGCGGACCCGCGCAATCCGCGGCGGGTGGAGGCGCTGAACCGCTATCTGGAACAGGTGAACCGGCAGTCGCGCACCTCGGCGCTGTTCATCGTCAACGTGGACGGCATCGCGCTGGCGTCCAGCAACTGGATGTCGCCGTATAGCTTCGTCGGCAACAGCTACGCCTTCCGCCCCTATTTCCAGCAAGCGCTGGCCGGCCAGTCCGGCAGTTTTTACGGCATAGGCAGCACCAGCCGCGAACCGGGCTATTTCCTGTCCTGGCCGGTGCTGTCCGGCCGCCGCGTCGTCGGCGTGGCCGTGGTCAAGGTCAGCCTGGCGCCGCTGGAGGCCGCCTGGCGCAAAGGCGCGGAACCGGTGCTGGTCAGCGACCGCCACGGCGTCGCCTTCCTCAGCGCCAACCCGGACTGGAAGTTCGCCACCTGGCAGCCGCTGCCGCCGGCGGTGCGCCGCCAGATCGACGCCACCCGCCAATACCTGGGCGCCAAGCTGCATCCGTTCGCGCTGCTGCAGCCGCACGCGGGCTGGCGAGAGCAAGCCTGGCTGGCGCCGGACAGCGAGCGCAAACTGCTGGCCGGCCGCTATCTGCAAATCCGCCAGACCTTGCCGCAAACCGGCTGGACGCTGACCCTGCTGGTGGACATGCACGGCCGCAACCTGACCCTGCTGGCCATCATGAGCACGCTGCTGGCCAGCGGCCTGGGCCTGCTGACGCTGTGGCACTACTGGCGGTTGCGGCTGCGCCGGCTGCGCGAGCGGTTGGCGGCGCAACAGGCCTTGCAGCAGGCGCACGATCAACTGGAACGCAAGGTGGCGGAACGCACCCGCGACCTGGCGCTGAGCAACACCCAGCTGTCGGCGGAAATCCGCGAACGCATCCAGACCGAAAACAGCCTGCGCATCACCCGCGGCCAGCTGGCCGAAGCCAGCAAGCTGGCGGCGCTGGGCCAGATGGCGGCCGGGGTGGCGCACGAGATCAACCAGCCGCTGGCGGCGCTGCGCGCCTTCGCCGACAACGCGGTGACCCTGCTGCAACGCGGCCGCCCCGACGCCGCCAGCGACAATCTGGGCCAGATTTCCCAGCTGGTGGAGCGCATCGCCCACATCACCCGGGACCTGAAAACCTTCGCCCGCCGCCACCGCGGCCCGCTGGGCCAGACCAACCCGCTCGCCGCGCTGCGCGACACGCTGACGCTGCTGCAGCCGGCGCTGCGCGACGCCCGGGTGGAGTTGGAGCTGGATTTGCCGCCGCGCTGCCCGGACATCGCCTGCGACGCCATCGGCCTGGAGCAGGTGTTCACCAATCTGCTGGGCAACGCCATCGACGCGATGCGGCCGCAGGCGGACGGCCGGCTGGAGATCAGCCTGCTGCACAAGGCCGGCATGCTGGAATTCCGTCTGCGCGACCACGGTCCCGGCATCGCCGACGCCGATCTGCCGCATTTGTTCGAGCCCTTCTACAGCACCAAGCCGCGCGGCCAGGGCCTGGGCCTGGGGCTGGCCATCGTGCAGGAGATCGTCGAACAGTCCGGCGGCCGCATCGAAGCCGGCAACCACCCGGACGGCGGCGCCTGTTTCATCATCAACTGGCCTTGCGAGTCCACATGAAGCCCACCCCCAACGCCCGCGCGGGCGTCATCTACGTTGAAGACGACCCGGACGTGCGCATGGCCACGCTGCAGTCGCTGGAGCTGGCGGGCCTGCCGGTGCAGGCCTACGCCGACGCCGAAAGCGCGCTGACCGCGCTGCGGCGCGACGAGCGCGCCATCCTGCTCAGCGACGTGCGCCTGCCCGGCCTCAGCGGCCTGGAGCTGATGGAGCAGGCGCTGAATCTGGACCGGGAACTGCCGGTGATCCTGGTCACCGGCCACGGCGACATCGCGATGGCGGTGGCGGCCACCCGCGCCGGCGCCTACGACTTCATCGAAAAACCCTATGCGCCGGGCCGCTTGACCGAGACGGTGCAACGCGCGCTGGACAAGCGCCGGCTGACGCTGGAAAACCGCGAGCTGCGCGCCAGCCTGGCGCGCAGCAACGGCCCGGTGCTGATAGGCGGCAGCCCGGCGATGCAGGCGCTGCGCGAGACGCTGGCCAATATCGCCGACACCGACGCCGACGTGCTGATCCACGGCGAAACCGGCACCGGCAAGGAAATGGTGGCGCAGGCGCTGCACGCCTGGAGCCGCCGCCGCGAACGCCATTTCGTGCCGCTGAACTGCGCCGGCCTGCCGGAATCCATTTTCGAGAGCGAGATTTTCGGCCACGAGGCCGGGGCTTTCACCGGCGCGCTCAAGCGCCGCATCGGCAAGATCGAGTACGCCAGCGGCGGCACCCTGTTCCTAGACGAGATCGAAGGCATGCCGCTGTCCTTGCAGGCCAAGCTCTTGCGCGTGCTGCAACAACGGGTGGTGGAGCGGCTGGGCTCCAACAGCCTGATCCCGGTGGACTGCCGGGTGGTGGCCGCCACCAAGGACGACCTGGCGCTGGCCAGCCGGGAGCGGCGCTTCCGCGAGGATCTGTACTATCGGCTCAATGTGGTGTCGCTGCGGCTGCCGCCGCTGCGCGAGCGGCGCGAGGACATCCCGGACCTGTTCCAATGGTTTGTGGAACAGGCGGCGGCGCGCTTCGACCGGCCGGCGCCGGACGCGCCGCCGGCGCTGCTGGGTCGTTTGCAGGCGCAGACCTGGCCGGGCAATGTGCGCGAGCTGCGCAACGCGGCGGAGCGCTATGTGCTGGGCGTGGCGCCGGACGGCGGCGAAGCGGCGGCCTACGCGCCCAGCGCGCTGGACGCGCGGGTGGACGCTTATGAAAAGCAGTTGATCGAGCAGGCGCTGTCGCGCACCCAGGGCCAGGTGATGCAGGCGGCGGAGCTGCTGGGCATTCCGCGCAAGACGCTGTACAACAAGTTCGCCAAGCATGGCATAGACCCGGACGGCTACCGCGCCTGAGAACCTGTTCAAGGTCTGCTGCGCTTCGTGAAGCGTTGCACGGTGAGTACAAGCTCAAAATGCTCATGTACCACGAGTACATTCCGCTTTTTCGCTAGTTTTCGCCTTGTCTCGCCCATGCTCGCGCGACTTTGAGCAAGCTCTGATAGCTGTTCACGATTTACGCTCCGCAGCCGCCTCACACCGCGCGCAGCAGCATGAAATGGCGCAGGCTGTAATAGCCTTGCGCCGCCGGCCACGGCAAGGCGTCCAGCAGGCTCAGGCCCGCCTCCCAGCGCTGGTTGTCCAGCAGCGCCTCGGAGACGAACTCGCCGTTCAGATTGCAGAAGAACAAGCGCGTCCAGTGCGCGTCGCCGGCCAGCGTTTCCGCGCGCAGCGCGGCGGTGGCCTGGCGGAACAGCGCCTCGAACAGAGGCTGCTCCAGACGCTCGGCCGCGCCGCGCAGGCCGAAGTTGCCGATATAGGCCATATAGTCGCGGCCGGCGATTTCCCAGCGCCGTTCGGTGACCTGGGCCTCGTCGGCGATGCCCCACAGGCCGGCCAGCAGCACGTGCAGCACATTGGCGCTGAAGTTTTCCAGCGCGTCGTTCAGCCCTTCCCGGCCCGCGCCCAGGCCGGCGAAGCTTTCCATCAAGCGGATGTCGTTTTCCAACAGCACGTGGACGTCCAGCCGGCCGTTGTTCTCGCCCGGCGTCCAGTGCGCGCCTATCGCCGGCAACTGGCCATGCGGCAGCAGCCAGCCCTTGGCCTCCTGGCAGGGCAGGCCGTGGGCGGCCAGCAATTGCGCCAGCAGCGGCGTGGGGTCCAGGGCGGCTTGGGTTTCCGGAGCGTGGGCAGACAAGATGGACATCCTTTTGATTCGATCGCGAGGCCGGCAGTGTACCACCGCCCGCCTTAGAACCTGTTTACGATCTGCTGCGCGTTGGCAATACGGCGTTGAAAACCCCTTCGAAATGCTCATGTACCTTATGTACATTCCGCTTTCTCAGTCGTTTTCGCCTTGTCTCGCCTTAGCTCGCGAGATCGTAAACACGTTCTTATAGCCTGAAGCTGGCCGCCGCCTGCCGCAGCCCGGCGGCCAGCGTCTCCAGCGCCTCCACCTCGGCCTCCGCCGCCAAGGCGGTGGCGCGGGTCTGGCCGGCCAGGCCGGCCACCTGCTCCATATTGCCGGCCACTTCGCGGTTGGCCTCCGCCTGCGCCGCGGCCGCGCCGGCCACCGCGCGAATATTGTCGCGCGCGGACTCCGCGCCGCCGCGTATGCGTTGCAAGGCGTCGGCGGCCTGCCGGGCCATGGCCACGCCGCTGTCCACCCGCGGCCCCACCTCGCCCATGCTGGCCACCACCGAATCGGTGTCCGCCTGGATCGCCTGGATAGTGGCGGCGATCTGGCGCGTGGCTTCGCCGCTGCGGTCCGCCAGCTTGCGCACCTCGTCGGCCACCACCGCGAAGCCGCGTCCCAGCTCGCCGGCCCGCGCCGCTTCGATCGCCGCGTTCAGCGCCAACAGATTGGTCTGATCGGCGATGTCCTTGATCACCGCCGCGGTGACGTCGATCGCGCGGCAGCGTTCGGCCAGCTCGCCTATGCAGCCGGAGGCGGCCGCCACCTGGCCGGACACCGCCTGGATCTCCTCGGCCGCGCGGCGCACCAGGCCTTCGCCCTCGTCCGCCAGCGCGCAGGCATTGGCGGAGTCCGACTCGCTTTCGGCGCTGCGGCGCGACACTTCCGCCACGCCGTCCAGCATGCCGGCGGTGGTTTCCGCGGCGCCGGCGGTGGCCGCCGCCGATTGCTCCACCTGGCCGTGAATCTGCTGCATCCGTCCGGACAAGCCGCCCACCGAGCGCTCCAGCTGCGCGGAGCCGTCCTGCAAGCGCTCGATCAACTGACGCAAGCTGCGCTGCATCGCGACGAAGGCCCCCATCAGGCTGCCCTCGCGCGGCGCGCGTTCCAGCGCCTGGCTCAAATCGCCCGCCGCCATTGCCCGCGCGGCGTCGGCCGCCGCCTCCGCCTCGCCGCCTATCAAGCGGAAAATCGAGGCGGCCACGCGCCAGGCCAGCAGGGTCACCACCGCCAGCACCGCCAGGCCGATGCCGGAAAGCTTGAGCGCCAGGCCGTTGAACTGGCGCTCCACATCGTCCATGAACACGCCCGCGCCTATGGTCCAGTTCCAGTCCGGTATCCGCATCACCGCATTGAGCTTGGGCAGCACCTCGTTGCCGTTGGGGCGCTTGGTGCGCACCAGCGCGAAGCCGAAATCGCCGTTCGCCAGCGCGTCGCGATAGGCTTGCACCAGGGTGCGACCGTCCGGCAGCTTGCCCCCGGTGTCCCGCTTGCCCAGCTTGCGCCGGTCCGGGTGCACCAGCACCAGGTCGGAGGCGTCGCGCGCGAACACGTAATTGTCCTTGTCGCGCAGTCCGGACATCGCCTCCATCGCTCGCCGCTGGGCCTCTTCGCGCTTGAGCTTGCCGCTTTGCTCCTGCTTTTGGTACATCGCCACCTGCTGCCCCGCCAGATGCACCAGGCTGCCTATCTGCGCCTTGCGGTCGTCAAGCAGCGTCGTACGCAAGGTGTGCAGGGCGAATCCCGCCACCACGCACAGGCCCAGGCCCGCGCACAGCACCACGCCTCCCAAACGGACAGCCAGTTTCATATTCTCGCTCCATCGCGTATCGGCGCCGCGCGGCGGCGACCGTTCATTCGTGGAGCATAGACTATTCATTATGCTTAAGCCTCCGCCGTCTCAGAACGTGTTTACGATCTCGCGAGCTAGACGGTGCATGAGCGTTTCGAAGACGGTTTCAACGCCGTATCGCCGACGCGCGGCGATCGTAAACAGGTTCTCAGCCCTCCCCGCCGGCGGCGAACTGCAGGGCCGCCAGCCGCGCGTACAAGGGCGAGCCCAGCAACAGGCTCTGATGATTGCCCTCGGCCACGATGCGGCCCTGGTCCAGCACCACGATGCGGTCCGCCTGCTTGACCGTGGCCAGGCGGTGGGCGATCACCAGCGTGGTGCGGTTTTGCGCCGCGCGCTCCAAGGCCTGCTGCACCAGCTGCTCGGATTCGGCGTCCAGCGCGCTGGTGGCCTCGTCCAGCAGCAGCAAGGGCGGGTTCTTCAGAATGGCGCGGGCGATGGCGATGCGCTGACGCTGGCCGCCGGACAGGCGCACGCCGCGTTCGCCCAGATAGGTGTCGTAGCCCTGCGGCAACTTCTCGATGAAATCCGCCGCGGCGGCGGCGCGGGCCGCGGCTCGCACTTCCTCGTCGCTGGCCTCGGGCTTGCCGTAGCGGATGTTCTCCAAGGCGCTGGCGCCGAAAATCACCGAATCCTGCAACACCACGCCCACATGGCCGCGCAAATCGGCGAAAGCCAGTTCGCGCACGTCCACGCCGCCCAGCAGCACTTGCCCTTGCTGCGGGTCGTAGAAACGCAGCAGGAGCTGGAACAAGGTGGACTTGCCGGCGCCGGACGGCCCCACCAGGGCCACGTGCTCGCCGGGACGCACCTTGAGCCGGACGCCGCTGAGCGAGGGCTGGCCGGGACGGGACGGGTAGGCGAAATCGACGTCGCGCAGCTCCAGGCCGGCGGGTCCCGGCGGCAGCGCGCGCGGCGCGGCCGGCTCCGTCACCGGCGAGCGCAGCGCCAGCAGCTCCATCAAGCGCTCGGTGGCGCCGGCCGCGCGCTGCACATCGCCCCATACTTCCGCCAGCGCGCCGATGGCGCCGGCGGTGACCACCGCGTACAGGATGAATTGACCCAGCTGGCCGGCGCTCATCGCGCCCTCCAGCACCGCGTGCGCGCCCAGCCACAAGACGAAGACGATGGCGCCGAAGATCAGCAGGATCACCGCCGCCGTCAGCCAGGAGCGCGCGCGGATGCGCGCCAGCGCGGCGTCGAAGCCGGTTTCCACCGAAGCGCCGAAACGCCGGCTCTCCCGCGCCTGCTGATTGAAGGCCTGCACCGTGGGAATCGCGTTCAGGGTTTCGCCGGCGATGGCGCTGGAATCGGCGATACGGTCCTGGCTGGAACGGGACAAGGTTCGCACCCGGCGGCCAAACACCACGATGGGCAAAACCACCAGCAACAGCGTCACCAGAATGTAGGCGGTCAGGCTGGGGCTGGTGGCCATCAGCATGGCCAGGCCGCCCAGCATCAGCAGCGCGTTGCGCAGCCCCATGGACAGGCTGGTGCCGATCACGGTCTGCACCAGGGTGGTGTCGGTGGTCAGCCGGGACAGCACCTCGCCGGTCTGAGTGACTTCGAAGTATTCCGGGCTGACCCGGATCACATGCCGGTAGACCGCGCTGCGGATGTCGGCGGTGACGCGCTCGCCCAGCCAGGACACGCAATAAAAACGCAAGGCGGTGGCCAGGGCCAACACCGCCGCCACGCCGAACAGGCCGAGAAAATAGCGGTTGATGTCCGCCGCCGCGCGCTGACTGAAACCATGGTCGATCAGGAAGCGGAAAGCCACCGGCAGCAGCAG
This sequence comes from Chromobacterium alkanivorans, assembly GCF_016937655.1. Classification (GTDB taxonomy): domain Bacteria; phylum Pseudomonadota; class Gammaproteobacteria; order Burkholderiales; family Chromobacteriaceae; genus Chromobacterium; species Chromobacterium alkanivorans. The sequence continues at coordinate 62,444 of NZ_JAFHKL010000019.1, forward strand.
GGTGGCGGCGGCGGCCACGATCAGGGCCAGCAAGGCCAGCCAGGCGCGCAGCCGATATGGACGCAGATAGGGCAGCAGGCCGGCCAGCGGGCTCAGCCGCAGCAAGGAAGAGGAGGCAGCGGACATGGGAAGGGGCGCTCAATGAAACACAGCGCCCTACTCTAGCCTGCCGCCGGACAAACCGCACCCCCGGACATGAAAAAACCGCCGCGGGCGAAGCCGGCGGCGGTGGGAAAGTCGGGCTTTCCTGGATCAGAACTTGTACTGCATCTGCACGCCCAGCAGGTGGCCGCGAATGGAGCTGTAAGAGCCTTGCAACGTGTCGATATTGTTCCGAGGACTCTCAGCGGTATGATTGACGTCGCGATCGCCGACGCCCATCAGATAGGTGTAGCCGGCGTCCACGGTCAGCTGCTTGCTGGCCTTGTAGCTGGCGCCCAAGCTGAGCCAGACGCGATCGGTGTCCGGAATCAGCGGGTTGCGGTAGCTGGAGTTGCGCACCGGGCTGGTTTCATATCCGACGCCGCTGCGCAGGGTCAACTGATCGTTGTAGTTGTAGTCGGCGCCCACCGAGAACAGCCAGCTGGCCTTCCAGTTGTTGTCGATGACGGTCTCGGCCATCGGATTGCCCTTGATCACCAGTTGGTCGAAGCGGCTCCAGTTGGTCCAGCGCGCGGTGGCGCTCAAGGCCCACTTGCTGTTCAGACGGCTGAAGCCGGACAGCAGCAGCGATTCCGGCGTGGTCACGTCGGCGGCGCCGGCATACACGCCATCCAACTTGGGCAAACCAGGGACACCAAGACGATCAAAGCCGCTCGCGGTGTAATCGCCGCGCGCCTTGTGGTGCAGCTTGGAGCGATAGGACAGGCCGACGCGGTTGTCCTGGTTGAACGCGTACATCAGGCCCAGGTTGTAGCCGTAGGCCCAGCTGTCGGCGTCGATCTCGCCGGTGGCGCCCGGGAAGAAGGCGCCCTGCTTCAGGTCGGCCTTGGCGTACTGCGCCGACACGCCGGCGCCGAAGCTCCACTTGTCGTCCAGCTTGTAGGCGAAGGACGGGTTGAAGTCCACGGTCATGATGGAACTGGAAATGCCGTGGTTGCGGCCTACCCAGTTGTCGTCATAACTGGCGCCGAGACCGAAGGGCACGGTGATGCCCAGGCCCAGGCGGGCGCGTTCGCTCAACTGATGCACCAGGTAGGCGTTGGGGATGAACTCGGCCTTGGCGCGGCCGTTGTCGCTGCCCTGGCGCGCGGCCGGGAAACCGCCCTTGCCTTCGAACGGCGCGTCGATTTCGGCGTAGGTGAAGCCGCCCTGCACCTGGGTGCCTTCGATCAGCGTCATGCCGGCCGGGTTGTAGAAGACGGCGGACAGATCGTCGCCCACCATGCCGGCGCCGGCGTGGGCGCGGCCCAGGCCGGCCACGCTTTGCTCGGACAATTGGAAACCGGCGGCCTGAGCCAGCGGCGCGGCGGCCAGCAGGCCGGCCACCAGCGCGGGAATGGCGCGAACAGCGGAAGGTGCGAATGCTTTCATTTTCTTATATCTACCCCGGCGGCGGCTGCCGCCTTTGTTATGGAAACCGGGCTTGCGCGCGGCGATTATGCTATTTAAATAGATAGCGATCACACAATTTTTAGGGGGTGGAGTCTAAATACTATTTTTTAAAAAAACAAGAAGCCCGCATCACGCAAAAAGCATAAGACGGCCGCGCCATGCTCTGAATCAAAAGGCTGTGCTAATATTGGCGGCTCCTCATAACCCTGTTGAATAAAGCAACCATGAAACGAATGCTGAGCATGCTGGCGTTGAGCGCGCTGCCCGCCGTGGCCCTGGCCTCGCCGACAGTGGAAATGATCACCAACAAGGGCAATATCGAGATTGCGCTGGACTCGGCCAAAGCGCCCAAGACCGTGGAAAACTTCGTCGCCTACGCCAAGGCCGGCCACTACAACGGCACCGTGTTCCACCGCGTGATCGACGGCTTCATGATTCAGGGCGGCGGCTTCGACACCAAGCTGAATCAGAAACCCACCCGCGCCGCCATCGCCAACGAGGCGAGCAACGGCCTGAAGAACGGCATCGGCACCATCGCCATGGCCCGCACCGCGGACCCGAATTCCGCCACCGCCCAGTTCTTCATCAATGTGGCCAACAACGACTTCCTCGACTATAAATCCCCGACGCCCCAGGGCGCCGGCTACGCCGTGTTCGGCAAGGTGACCCGCGGCATGGACGTGGTCAACCGCATCGCCAAGACCCGCACCGGCAGCATGAATGGCATGGGCGACGTGCCGTTCGAGCCCATCGTGATCCAGAAAGTCACCATCAAGCCCTAAGAAGCTGTTCGATGTCTGCCGCGCGTCGCGAGACCTTATACGTTGAGCACCGCTTTGAAACGCTCGTGTACCCTATGTACATTCCGCTTTCTCGGTCGCAACGCCCCGTCTCGCCCTAGCTCGCAAGACTTGGAACAGGCTCCAAGAACCACTTTCATACCGGCAGGCCGCCTTGCGGCCTGCCGTCATCAAGGAAACACCATGATCAAACTGACCACCAACTTCGGCGCCATCGTGCTGGAACTGTTCGCCGACAAGGCCCCGAAAACCGCCGCCAACTTTGAAGAGTACGTGAAGAGCGGCCATTACGACGGCACCATCTTCCACCGCGTGATCAACGGCTTCATGATCCAGGGCGGCGGCTTCACCGCCGACATGTCGCAAAAGCCGACCAATGCGCCGATCGAGAACGAGGCCAACAACGGTCTGTCCAACAAGACTTACACCGTGGCCATGGCCCGCACCATGGACCCGCACTCGGCGTCCGCCCAGTTCTTCATCAATGTCTCCGACAACGATTTCCTGGACTTCAAATCGGAAAGCGCCCAAGGCTGGGGCTACGCCGTGTTCGGCCAGGTCGTGGAAGGCCAGGACGTGGTGGACAGCATCAAGGCGGTGCGCACCGGCCGCAGCGGCCCGCATCAGGACGTGCCGGCGGAAGCCGTGGTGATCGAGAAAGCCGAGATCGTCTGACGGCCGGCGGCCGCGCCTCCCCGCGCGGCCGCGTCCTTCATGCCAGCCCGGCCGTCCGGCCGGGCTTCAACTTATCCGCACGCGACATGGCCACTCACTTCATTTCCGACCTGCACCTGGCGGACGACACTCCGGCGCTGAACCGCTTGTTCCTGGATGCCTTGCAAGCCTGGCAAGGCCGGATCGACGCGCTCTACATCCTGGGCGATCTGTTCGAATACTGGGTGGGCGACGACGACGACTCCCCGTTCCTGGAGACGCCGCTGGCCGCGATGCGCGCCTTCTCCGCCGTCACCCCGCTGTTCGTGATGCGCGGCAACCGCGACTTCCTGCTGGGCGAGGGCTTTTGCCGACGCAGCGGCGCGCGGCTGCTGGACGACCCCACCCTGATCCAGGCCCACGGCCGCCGCTGCCTGCTCAGCCACGGCGACGCGCTGTGCACCGGCGACCTTGCCTATCAGCAATTCCGGACGATGAGCCGCAATCCGCAATGGCAGCAGGCGATGCTGGCCCGGCCGCTGGCCGAACGCCATGCGATCGCGCGCCAGGCGCGCCAGCAAAGCGAGATGGCCAAGCGGCAAAACGGCCTGACCGAGATTTCCGACGTCGCCGCCGACGCCGTCGAGGCGCTGCTGGCCGAACACGGCTGGCCGACGCTGATCCACGGCCATACCCACCGTCCCGCGCTCCATCGTCACGGCGAATCCGAGCGCTGGGTGATCCAGGATTGGCACGACGACCGCGGCGGCTATCTGCGGCTGGACGACGAGGGTATCGCCAGCCTGCCGCTGAGCGCGGCCTAAGAACCTGTTTACGATCTGCTGCGCGTCGGCGATACGGCGTTGAAACCGTCTTCGAAATGCTCATGTACCGTATGTACACTCCGCTTTCTCAGCCGTTTTCGCCTTGTCTCGCCTTAGCTCGCGAGATCGTAAACACGTTCTAAGCACCCCAATGCAAAACGCCTGCCGGATCGGCAGGCGTTTTTGCATCAGCGCGGTTCCGCCGGCAGCGGCCGCCAAAGCGGCCACCAGCCCGGCTCGCTGGCCAGTTCGGCGTCCACCGCCACGCCGGGCAGCGCCAGCACCCGCCCGTCCACGTCGCACAGCAGCGGCCAGCGCTCGCGCAAGGGCGGCGCGATGCCGGCCTCCTGCAGAAAGTTCTTCACCGGCTTGCGTCCGACTCCGGACGCCAGCCGCTCGCCGCCCTCGCGCGGCCGCAGGCTCAAGCCTCGCGCCAACGCTTCCGCCGGCAAGCCGCGCGATCGCCACTCCCAACTCAGCGCCCCGCCCCACTCCGCCGCCGCCCGCTCCGTCGTCGGGTCCACCGGCCCCAAGATCATCGCGCTGGGCGCCGGCAGCGCCGGCAAGGCGAACAAGCCGTCGCGGTAGCGGTACAACAGGCCCCGCGCCAGCTTCAGCCGCGGGCAACTGCCGGCCCCGGCCTCCAGCGCCTGGCGCTGAAACTCCGCCAAAGCGTCCGGCTCCGGCGCCGGCCAGCCCAGGCCGCGCAGCCAGGCCAGCAACGTCTGACGCTGCCTGGCCGCGGATAGAGCGCGCCAGCGGATCAAATCCAGGCCGTCCTCGCTCCGGCAAGCCGCCAGATCCTGCGCCGCCACCTCGTCCAGCACCGCGGCGGCGTCCGCCAGCAAGCCAGCCGATCGCGTCAGATGACGACGGTAGTCCGGCAGCGCCGCCTCCAGCTGCGGCAGCAGCCGCTGGCGCAACAGATTGCGCCGCCAACGCTCGTCCCGATTGCTCTCGTCCTCAACCCAGCTCAAGCCCTGGGCGCGGACGTAATCCTCCAGCTGCCGCCGGCGCAAGCCCAGCAGCGGCCGCCACAACCAGGGGCCGGCCGCGTCCAGCTTGCGCAAGGCCGGCATCGCCGCCAAGGCGCGCGCGCCGCCGCCGCGCAGCAATTGCAGCAGCACGGTTTCCGCCTGGTCGTCCAGATGGTGGGCCAAGACCACCACCCCGGCGGCGGAACGCCGATACGCCTGATAGCGCGCCTCGCGGGCCACCGCTTCCAGACTGTCGCCGCCGCTCAAGGCCAGGCTTACCCGCTCCACCCGCAAAGGCGCGCTCAGCGCCGCGCACAAGGCGCGGCAGTGCTCGGCCCAGGCGTCGGCGTTCGGGCTCAGCCCGTGGTGCACGTGCACCGCGCGGATCTCCAGCCCCGGACGACGCTCCCGCGCGCGGCACAGCAGCGCCAGCAGCGCCACAGAGTCCAGACCGCCGCTCAGGCCCACCTCAAAAGCACATTGGCCGGACAATTCGTCCGGCCAATGGCTTAACAGAGATTCGAGCGGGTCAGGCTGCGGCTTCCTTGAAGCGGCCATAACTCATCAATCTGTCGAAACGGGTTTTCAGCAACTCGTCGATCGGCTTGCCGGTCAAGTCTTTCAACTCTTCCTGCAGCACGCGCTTCAGCGTCGCCATCATTTGCGCGTGATCGCGATGCGCGCCGCCCACCGGCTCGTTGACCACGCGGTCGATCAGACCCAGAGTCTTCAAGCGCGGCGCGGTGATGCCCAGCGCCTCCGCGGCGTCGGACGCGCGTTCGGCGGTCTTCCACAAGATGGAAGCGCAGCCTTCCGGCGAAATCACCGAGTAGGTGGCGTATTGCAGCATATTGACGCAATCGCCCACCGCGATGGCCAAGGCGCCGCCGGAGCCGCCCTCGCCTATCACCGTGACGATGACGGGCACGCGCAAGCGGGTCATTTCATAGAGGTTGCGGCCGATGGCCTCGGATTGACCGCGCTCTTCCGCGCCAATGCCGGGCCAAGCGCCGGTGGTGTCCACCAAGGTGACCACCGGGATGCCGAACTTCTCGGCCAGCTTCATCAGGCGCAGCGCCTTGCGATAGCCTTCCGGATGCGGCATGCCGAAATTGCGGCGGATCTTTTCCTTGGTGTCCCGGCCCTTCTGCTGGCCGATCACCATCACCGACTGGCCGTTGAAACGAGCCAGACCGCCCACGATGGCGGCGTCGTCGGCAAACGCGCGGTCGCCGTGCAGCTCTTCGAAGTCGGTGAAAATACTCTCTATATAGTCGAGCGCGTAGGGGCGCTGCGGATGGCGCGCCACCATGGCGATTTGAGACGGCGTCAGCTTGGCGTAGAGCGTCTTGGTCAAGTCCTGGCTCTTCTTCTGCAGGCGCGCGATCTCCTCGGAGATGTCCAGCACGGAATCGTCCTGAACATAGCGAAGTTCTTCTATTTTGTTCTCGAGCTCGGCAATAGGCTGCTCAAAATCGAGAAAGGTCGGCTTCATTCGTAACGTCATCCGATAAATAGCTAATGGCGGCATGATACCTTAGCGGCAAAGTCGGCGTCACCTTTCTGTCTGACAAAAACATTAAATTTTGGAGCTTTTATTCGAAATTGCCGCCAGTTGCAAAAATTTGCTGGTAGACCACTTGCGCAAGCTTAAACCCTGTGTTTTAATTCGCCTCCTCGCTGAAACGCAAACGCAGCAGCGAAAAGGATTCAGGGCGTTTAGCTCAGTTGGTAGAG
>NZ_JAFHKL010000002.1 GCF_016937655.1 Chromobacterium alkanivorans
GCTCAAGGCGACGCTGTCGGCGTCCAGCAAGGGGCTGTTCAGTTCGATCAAACGCATGCGGTTTCTCCCGGGGTGGCGGCTTCGGCCGGCGCGGCAGACGGCAGCGGCACGCCCTCCCCGTCGTCGAAAATCAGTTCCAGCTTGTCGGCGGCGCTCAGGCGCACGCTGCGCAGGGCGCGGTCGGCGGCGCGCGCTTCCAGCACGCCGCGGGCGATGGCCGGCATCACCCGCTGGCGCAGCAGGTCGCCCACCGCGCGGCCGCTGGCCGGGTGCCGGGCCACCGCGCGGGCGATCCAGTCCGCGGCCTCGGCGTCGGCGCGCCAGTCCAGACCGTTGGCGCTCAGGCGCAGGCCGATGTCGTCCAAGGCCTGGCGCGCTATGCCGGCCAAGGCCGGCTCGCCCAGCGGCCGGAAAGCCACCACCCGCATCCGCGCCAGCAAGGCCGGCGCGAAGCGGCGCTGCAAGCGCTCCCGCGCCAAGGCGTCCAGCCGGGACTGCGAAACTTCGGCTTCGGCGGCGCAGGCGGCTTCGATTTCGGCGTCGCCCAGATTGCTGGTCAGCAAAATCAGGCAGTTGCGGAAGTTGATGTGCCGCCCCTCGCCGTCCTCCATCCAGCCCTGGTCGAACACCTGATAGAACATTTCGTGCACGTCCGGGTGGGCGCGGTCGAACTCGTCCAGCAACAGCACGCTGTAGGGCTTCTTGCGCACCGCCTCGGTCAGCCGGCCGCCGCGGCCGTAGCCGACATAACCCGGCGGCGCGCCCTTCAGCGTGGACACGGTGTGGGCTTCCTGGAATTCGTTCATATTGAAGCGCAAGAGATTGCGTTCGCCGCCGAACAGCGCCTGCGCCAGTTCGGCCGCGGTCTGGCTCTTGCCGGTGCCGGTCGGGCCGGCCAGCAGCATCACCGCCAGCGGCCGACGCGGATCGCCCAGGCCGGAGTGCGCCACTTGCAGCGCCTCCACGATGGCGTCCAGCCCGCTTTCCTGGCCCTGGATGCGCTGGTTCAAGGACTCGCGCAGCGCCATCAGCCGGCGCGCCTCGTCCTGGGCCATCTGGGTGACCGGCACTTGGGTCCATTCCGACAGCACTTCGGCGATGGCGTGGGCGTCCACCCAGGGCCGCACCAGACGCTCGGCGCCGCTCAGCGCCTCGGCCCGCCGCGGATCGGCGCCGTCGGTTTCCAGCGCGTCCAGCCAGGCGCCCACTTCGGCGCGCTGCTCGCGCAGGGCCGCGTCCAGCTCGTCGGCGCTAGCGGCGGCCTCGGCCCGCTCCCGCTCCAGTTCCGTCGCGTCCTCCGTCTCGGCCAGGCCCAGCCGCGCGTCGCTGGCGCGCCAGTTCAGCGCCTGCTCCAGCGTCATGGTGCGGTGGCGCAGCCGGTCCAGCGCCGCCGGCTGGCAGCTCTGGCTCATCGCCACCCGCGCGCAAGCGGTGTCCAGCAGGCCTATCGCCTTGTCCGGCAATTGCCGCGACGGCAGGTAGCGGCGGGACAGCGTCACCGCGGCGCGCAAGGCGGCGTCGACGATGCGCACGCCGTGATGGCCGGCGAAGCGCGGCGCGATCATGCGCAGCATGTCCACCGCGGTGTCGTCGTCCGGCTCGTCCACCGCCACGGTCTGGAAGCGGCGCACCAGCGCGGCGTCCGGTTCGATGAACTGCTTGTATTCCGACCAGGTGGTGGCGGCCACCATGCGCAGCTGGCCTCGCGCCAGCATCGGCTTGATCAGGTTGGCGGCGTCGCCGGTGCCGGCGTTGCCGCCGGCGCCGATCAGGGTGTGGGTTTCGTCGCAAAACAAGATAACGGGCGCCGGCGCGGCGATCACCGCGTCTATCACCGAGCGCAGCCGCTGCTCGAACTCGCCGCGCGCGCCGGCGCCGGCCTGCAGCCTGGCCACGTCCAAAGCCCAGATCTGCGCGCCGCGCAGGCCCGGCGGCACTTCGCCGCGATGGATGCGCTGGGCCAGCGCCTCAGCCACCGCGGTCTTGCCGACGCCGGCCTCGCCCACCAGGATGGGGTTGTTCTGCCGCCGCCGCGACAGCACGTCGATCACCGCGCGCAATTCGGCGTCGCGGCCTATCACCGGGTCCAGCTCGCCGGCGGCAGCCTGCTCGCTCAGGCTCACCGCCCATTGCCGCAGCACCGCGGCCGGATCGGCGGCCTCGCCGGCGGCGGCTTGCGCGGCGGTCCCGGCGGGAGCGTCGGCCGCTTCCGGCCAAGAACCGGCCAGCGCCTCGTAACGCGCGACGATGTCGTCCAACGACAACTTCGCCAGCGCCTGACCCACCCGGTGCTGCAGCCAGCGCCGCGTCGGCTCCTCGTCCAGCCAAGCCAGCAGCAGGTGCCCGCTGCGCACCTTGGCGGCCGGCGCGGCCACCTGGCTCCAGCTGATGGCCGGCGCCACGCTGCGTTCCAGCGCCGGCGAAATGTCGCGCAGCGATTCGCCGCCGGCCTCGGCGGCGTCCAGCGCCTTGCCCACGCGTTGCAGCGCGGCGGCCGGCTCGCAATCCAGCGCTTCCAGCAAGAGCGCGACGTCGCCGCCGCCGCGGCGCAGCAGGCAAAGCAGCCAATGATCTAGGTCCACCAGCGCGTGCCGGCGCGAGCGCCCCAGCGCGGTGGCTTCCACCAAGGTGTCGTATGCGGTTGGGCCTAAGCGGCCGAAAATGCGTTCTCGGTTCACAGCGGATCCTGGAAAGATTCATACACGGTGAGAGTCCGGAGCGAATCGCCGGGGCGGGACCATGCGTCCACCCCCAGGCGCATGCGCCCCACCTTGCCTGCCAGTTCCGGCCGGGTGCGGATCTGGACCTTGATGACCGGGGCGGCCCGGCCATCGGCGAAATCGGCGGCGACGGCGAACATCGCCAGCACCGCGGGCGCGCCGCGCCGCCAGCGGGAAAACTCGGAGGCGTCGATCGGCCCTATGGTGATGTCCAGCGCGTACTGGGCGTCCCAGATCCGGCTGCCGACGCGCCAGCTGCCCAGCCGGCGCGGCCCGGCGGCGCCGCGCAGCGGAATCCAGCGTCCCTGGCGCGGCGACAGCCGCACCGGCGCGCCGAAATAGCCGGCCAGGATTTTTTGCAGGTCCGCCAGCGAGCGGCGCGGCGCGTGATAAGCGCCGGGGTGGCTGCGCCGGCAGGCGGCGGCGTGGCGGTCCAGCAGCGGCTCGGCCTCCGGCGCGGCGCCGGCCAGCGCGGCGACGCGCTCGGCGAAGGGATGGCGGCCGCGCTCGTAGCCCAGCGCCGGATGCATCGCCGCGCGGGCGGCGTAATGCAGCCAGGCCAGGTCGCCGCAGGCCAGGTTGACGAAGCGTTCGAAGGCCGCGTTGCGCTCCAGCCGGCGCTCGTGCAGCGCGTGCTCGGTGATGTGCAGCGGCAAGGGGCCGTAGGGCGCGAACAGGCCGAAGTGGCGGCACACCACGCTGACGCGCGGCGCGGCGTCTTCCTCCGCCTCTTCCACCTTCACCCCGCTGATCTCGCTGCTGGCGAAATGCATGTCGGCGGCCTGCTCCAGGCCCAGCCAGTCCGGCCGGCGCCGCAGCCGGCTCGCCGCGGCCGCCTCCGGCAGCCGCCATTGCCAGGTTTCGACGCGGCGCATCAGTTCGAAGAAGGTGCGTTGCGGATTCAACTCCCGGATCATCTGCTGCCGTTTCATTGCAGTTCTCCGTCGGCGCGCAGCGTGTTGCCGTGGCGGCTGACCAACTCGCCGTCCAGCCGCAGGCTGACCTCGATGCCGTCGTTGAGGGTGACCGCCTGGGCCAGCGCCTGCGCCAGCAGCCGACCGAACAACCAGCCGCCGCGGTCCGCGTGCATCACGGCGGAGATGTCGATGTCCACCAGGGCGGCGCGCACCAGGGCCTGCGGCGAGCCGCGGCCGGCGGGCAGGAAGCCGGCTTGCAGATGCGCGGCCTTCAGGCTGTCTATGCGCTGCCGGTCCAGCGCCAGTTCCGGCTGGGCGGCCAGCCGCAATTGCTCCGCCAGCCGCGCGACGATGTCCTGGCGGCCGGCGCCGCGCAGGCTCAGCGGGTTCAGGCCGATATGGGCCACCGCCTGCCAGCAGCGCTCCAGGTCCGGGATCGGCCGCGGCGCGCTGGCCGGCCACAGGCATTCCAGCCGCGCCACCGCGCCGCCCTCGGCCCGCAGTTCCGCCGCCGGCAGGTCTTCCGGCCGCCAGCCGCGGTCCGCCACCAGCGCGCGCCCGGTCAGGGTGGCGATGTCGTCCAGGCCGATGTCGCCGGCGCTGGCGGAAATGGTGATCAGATCGTGACTGCCCAACGCGTCCGGGCGCGCCTGGCGCGGCCCCTCGCTTTGCAGCGCCGGCTCGCGGCGCAGCGAGTAGCGCGCCGCCGCCGGAGCGCTCTGGTAGCCGCCGGCGTCCAGCGCCGGCCGCGCTTCGCGCGAACGGCCGTTGCTGTCGCAGACATTGATTTCCAGCAAGCGCCACAGGTGGTGCTCGGCCGGCCGCATCCGGTCCACCGGAATCCATTGCTCGGTCTGGTTGGGGTCGTAAGGCACCGGGTCCAGCCGCTTGGGGTAGAGATTGATCGCCGGGGTGGCGAACAGGCGGAACTGGCCGGCGTCGACCTCGCCTATCAGGTCCAGCGGCGCCTGGCGCAAGGCCAGGATCAGTTCGAAGCCGCGCGCCGCCGGCGCCCGCGCCGCCAAGGCCGCCAGCGCGTCCAATTCCACGCTGAGCAGCCGCGCCGGCTGGGCGAAGTACTCGCGCAGCAGCCGCAGACCCGGCAGGCCGCCGGGGTCGGCCGGCAGCAAGGCCTCGTCCTCGTCGGCGGCGGACAGGCGCAGGCCGCTGAGCGGCAATTCCAGCAAAACTTCGCCGCCGCGGCCGTCGTCGGCCGTCGCGTACCAGGCGCCGACGTCGGCCAGCATCGCGCGGTGCAAGGCGTAAGCGCGCGGCAGATCGCCGGCCAGGCTCAGTTGCAGGGGCTTGGCGCCGCCTTCGACGGCGGCCAGTTCGCCCAGCGCCACCGTGCCTTCCAGTTTGAAGCTCAGCCGCAAGGCGGCCTGGGACGAGGCCAGCCGCCGCGCCAGCTCGGCGGACAGCCGAGCCAGGCCGCGGCCGCATTCCGCCCGTTCCAGCCGCAGCGGCAGCAGGGTCACTTCCCGCCCGGTGGCGAAGGTGACCGGCCGGGCGGAACCCGGCAAGGTCGCCTGGATCAGCGTGCCGCGCGGCATGCTGCGGCCGCGGAAGGCTTCCGGCGAGGCGAAGTCGGGATGGAAGGCGAAGCTGCTGATCGCCGGCGTGGCGCTCAGATACAGCGGGCAGACCTGGGCCAGCGCCTGGCGCGCGAATTCCGCGCATTCCAGATCCAGCCGGGTCTGCACCCGGGCCGACAAAAAGGCCACGCCTTCCAGCAGGCGCTCGACGAAGGGGTCGGCGACCGAATTCGGCCGCAGGCCGAGCGCCGGGGCGATCTGCGGATGCTCGCGGGCGAAACGCGCGCCGGCTTCGCGCAGATGGCGCAATTCATTATTGTAGTGATCGAGGAAATTCATCCGGCCGCTCCCGCCTCCGCCGCGCGCGGCAGGCCGAAATAGCCGTCCAGATAGTCCAGCGTCAGGCTGAGCCGCAGCGCTTCGCCGCCGTCGCGGGTCACCGCGGCCACGTCGAAATACAGCAGCTGCCGCGTCTGCGGCCCGCTGCCGGCGCGCGCGCTCACTTCCAGCCGCTCCGGGTCCAGCCGCGGCTCAAAGCGGCGGATGGCGTCGCGGATGTGGGCGCTGACGCGCGCCGGGTCGATCCGGCTCGACTTTCTCTCCGCCAGCGGCGGCCGTCCGTAGTTCCACACTGAAGTCTCCAGCTGGCTGCCCGCCGCCAGCGGCAGACGCGCGCCGCGCAGCGCGGCGTTCATCAAGTGCGCCAGATCGCGCGCAATGCTGGCGGCGAGCGTCTCGCGCCCGGCGCGAGCGGACAGTTGGTCGAATAGTCGTGGCGTCATGGCTGCCCGGCGCCGCCTTGGCGGCGCCGTCCCGATAGAGAGATAAGAAGGCCGGAAACCCCCGGCGCATGCCTGCTTCAGCGTCTGTTCAAGGTCTTGCGGACCTTGAGCCGGCGCTTAAACCGCGGCGTTCAGCTTCAGGTCGTAACCCGCCTTGATCACCGCGCCCATGGTTCCGTCGTTGCGCTGTTCGCGGTATTCGAACTCGATCTTGGCGAAGTTGATCTTGATCTCGTCGGTGGGCAGCACGCTTTCCACGTCGCCGCTGCCGTGGCCCATGATGGCGTAGGGCATATTGCCCAGGGTGCGGAACGAGGACACCAGGCCGCTGGCGAAGGTGATGATCATGAAATCCTGCTGGCCGTTGCCGGACTTGCGGCAGATCAGCTTGGCGCGCGGGATGTGCTCGCCGGTGGCGCACATCAGGAACAGCTTGGGCGAGGCCTTGTTCGAGACCATGCGGAACTCGAAGTCCTTCATTTCCACCTTGCCGGCGCCGCCGCCGCTGCCGAAGCCCCATTTGCCCGAGTTTTCCTCGGCCCATTGCCAGCTCTGAATCTGGATCAGGCCCGTGTACTGCTTGTCAGTTGATTCCCCTTCGACACCTTCGATCTGCAGAAAGTAGTCAACCAATGCATTTGCCATGTTGCGATACTCCGAAAAAAAGTGATGGACATGCCAGACCTGAAACGGAATGCAAGCGCCGGGGCGACTCAGGTCGTTCCCGCCCCGCGCCAAACCAGCCGCCGTCAGACCCGATTCCAGGCCGCATCGCCGAGGCGCTGCGGACAGGAAACCGGTTCTCAGCGGGCGCCCTCCTGCTTGGCCGACGGCAGCTTGGAAACCAGGCGCAGCGACACGGTCAAGCCTTCCAGCTGGAAGTGCGGCCGCAGGAAAAACTGGGCGCGGTAGTAGCCGGGGTTGTCCGGCAGCTCGTCCACCAGCACCTCGGCCGCGGACAGCGGACGCTTGGATTTGGTGATCTCGCTGGAAATGCTCGGATCGCCGTCCACGTAGTTCATCAGCCAGTCGTTGAGCCAGCGCTGGGTGTCTTCCCGCGATTTGAAGGAACCGATCTTGTCGCGGACGATGCACTTGAGGTAATGGGCGAAGCGGCAGGTGGCGAAGATATAGGGCAGCCGCGACGACAGATTGGCGTTGGCGGTGGCGTCGTCGTCCTCGTAGACCGCCGGCCGGTGCACGGTCTTGGCGCCGATGAAGGCCGCCATGTCCGAGTTCTTGCGGTAAACCAGCGGCATCAGGCCGGATTCGGACAGCTCGTGCTCGCGCCGGTCCGAGATGGCGATCTCGGTGGGGCAATGCAACTCCACTTCCTTGTCCTGGGACGGCAGCACGAATTTGGGCAGCACCTCCACCGCGCCGCCGGACTCCACGCCGCGGATCTTGGTGCACCAGCCGTAGGTGCTGAAGGCGCGGGTGATGTTGGCGGCCATCGCGTAGGCGGAATTGGCCCAGCAAAAATCGCTGGCGCGGTTGGGGTCCACCTTCTCCTCGAAGCCGAACTCCTCTATCGGCTGGGTCTTGGGCCCGTAAGGCACCCGCGCCAGGAAGCGCGGCAGCGTCAGCGCCAGGTAGCGCGAATCGTTGCTTTCCCGCAGCCGGCGCCAGAACGCGTACTCAGTGGCGGTGAAGATCTTGGACACGTCGCGCGGATTGCCCAGCTCGCTCCAGTCGTCCATCTGCAACAGGCTGGGCGCGGCGGCGGAGATGAAGGGGGTGTGCGCGGCGGCGGCGATCTTGGACATCTCGGTCAGCAAGGCCACGTCCTGGGCGCTGTGGTCGAAGTGGTAGTCGCCCACCAGGCAACCGAAGGGCTCGCCGCCGAACTGGCCGTATTCCTGCTCGTAGATCATCTTGAAGATCGGGCTCTGGTCCCACACCACGCCCTTGTAGCGGCGCAGGGTCTTACCCAGTTCCTTCTTGGACACGTTCAGGTAGCGGATCTTCAGGTTCTCGGTGGTGTCGGTGTTGGACACCAGGTAGTGCAGGCCGCGCCAGGCGCCTTCCAGCTTCTGGAAATGCTCGTTGTGCAAGACCAGGGTCAGCTGTTCCGATATCTTGCGGTCCAGCTCGGCCACCAATTGCTCCACCGTCTGCGCCACGTCCTCGCGCACCACCACCCGGCTGCGGCGCGCATAGGCCAGCAAGGTCTGCACCGCGCTTTGCACCGCCTCGGCGGCTTCATTGGTGCGCGGCCGGAACGAGCGGCGCAGGATGTCCTTCAGGCCGTCGTCAACCGTGGTTTCGGTCTGGCCGGCCGCGGCCGGCGCCAGCATCTCGGCATGGGTGCTCATCTCGCCTCCCCGTCGGCCTGGGCCGCCTCGCCCGCCGCGGCGTCGTCCGCGGGCAGATGCAGGTCCTTCAGCAGCTGCTCGATCAACTCCTCGGCCGCCACTTTGCCGTCCATATAGGTCAACAACTCCTTCAACTGGCTGCGCGCGTCCAGCAGCACCGCCAGCTCGGGAATCTTTTTCACCACCTCGGCCGGCTCGAAGGATTCCATGGAGTCGAAGCTCAAGTCGATCGGGATCAAGGTGCCGTCGTCGGTGATCACGTTCTTCACGTGGTAGCTGAGCTCAGGCGCGATCTGCGCCATCCGCAGGTCGAAGTTCTCCACGTCTATCTCGGTGAAGCGGCGGTCTTCCACCGCGCCCAGTGGCTCGGTGTTGTCGCCGGACAAATCCGCCAACACCCCGGCCACAAAAGGCAGCTCCACCTTTTTCTGCGAACCGTAGACTTCCACGTCGTATTCGATCTGCACGCGGGGCGCACGGCTTTCCCCGATGAATTTCTGCGCATCCTTCTGTCGCGCCATGGCATATGTCCTTTCCCTGATATTGGTTGACTACCCTTGTGAAGGCCGGGGGCGATCCAATTTCGCCACCAGCGCATCCGATTCGGCGAACAGCTCCGCCATCAACTCCTCAAAGCCCGCGCCCAGCATCCGCTTGGCGCGCAACA
The DNA here is from genome assembly GCF_016937655.1 of Chromobacterium alkanivorans. Classification (GTDB taxonomy): domain Bacteria; phylum Pseudomonadota; class Gammaproteobacteria; order Burkholderiales; family Chromobacteriaceae; genus Chromobacterium; species Chromobacterium alkanivorans. The sequence continues at coordinate 8,937 of NZ_JAFHKL010000002.1, forward strand.
GAAAGATCGGCGCCGGGTGCCCGGGCTCGTGCTCGCGGAAGTAGGCGACGATCAAGTCCAGCGCCGCCGCCACCTCCTCGCGGCTCTTCAGCGCGCCGGTCGGCGGCGCGCGCGGCGCCGGAGCGGCTTCGGCCAAGGCCGGCGCCTCCGCCGGCGCGGCAAGGGCGGGCGCCAGCGCCGCTTCCAGCTCGTCCAGCAAGGCCTTCAGGCCGGCGCAGTCGAACTGCTCGGCAAAGCCCTCGCGCTCGCTCAGTTCCATCAGGCCGGCCAGGCCGTCGCGCAGCCGCGGCAAGTCACGCCGCGCCCGTTCCCGCGCTTCCGGCGGCGCCGCGGCCGGGTCCTTGGCCAACTGGCCTACGCTGAGCTCGCTGTCCGCGCTCAGCCGGCTGTGCGTCAGCTGATGCAGAAAGGCCGGCCCGCACAGCCAGGCCAGGTGCAAGGCGTGGATTTCGCCCGCCGGCGCGTCCGGCTGTCCGGCCGGACGGATGTTCTCCAGCGGCTGCGCCGCGATCGCCGCCAGCGCCGTCAAGCCCTCCGCCGCACCGGCCAGGCCGCGCTGGGCCATGGTCGCCCGCAGCAGCCAGACGCCCACCCGCACGTCCGCCGCCTTGCGCAGCAAAGCGCGGCTGGCGCTTTCCACGCAGGTCCAGTGAAAAGGCTCAGCGCCCTTGCGCAGCGGGACCTGGCCCACCGCGTCGTATTCGCAGATCGCGGCGTCTACGCGGGCGAAGTCCGCGTCGAAATCCAGTTCTTCCGCGGCCGGGCTGTCCGGCAAAGCGATATCGGCGATGGCGTGGCTCATGGCTTCAGCGTTCATGAAAAATATTGATTCCGGCGGCCGACCGGTTCCGGCCAGCCTCAATGTTTTGAATAAGGCGCCGATAAACGCCTGGCGCGCTTTCACAAAAACTCGAGAACAAAGTTATAAGCAAACGCTTGGGCCTGTCCAAATAAACGGCCGAGGGCAGGTTTACCGGTAAACGCAGGGGAAACGGGGGAAAATTGCACGGCAATACAAATGCATAAATCGGCGTTTCATGACGGGGACGCATGCAAAGAATCGTCGCGCCGCTTAAAAATTTCGCAGCGAAAAAGGCTTGCCGAAGAGGATGACGCAGGCGGAAAAAACAGGAATGGAAGCCGCCGAGGGCTTAATCGGAATCGATTTTCAATGCGGCTCTGAAAAATAAAGCCTTGGTTTGCAAGTGACAGATTTCATTCGCATTTTCAGCGGCGGCCGTCAGGGCCCCGCCGGCCTTGCGCGGGAGAATGGGCGCGCCGGTCCGGCGCGCGTCGCGTCCTGTTGTCGCTTGCGCCGGGAAGCGGCCAGAAAACCTAGGCATGGCATGGGGCAATGTGTAAAATACATACTTATTAGGATAATTTTGAGAAAAGTTTTTTATATTGCGATTTGCTTAGTGTAAATTGGCATATATGGGTATTGCGCGGAAACTTGCCCTGGGTTTCATTTTTCTTAAGGCAATCCTTAAAAAAACCAATCCCCCCAAGGCTGGATTCGCCCAAATGCGCAAAGAACACAGCCGCGTTTCGGTCAAACATTGTTGCATTTGATACACAAAACCCTGCCTTTGGGAATTTCGCCGTTTTTGCACGCTAGCATGTTTAGATGATTGCGCACGTCTTGACGCCTTATTTGCATAAATCAAAAACAAGACTAGGGTTATCCCTAATACTCGGCAATAAAATAAACGATTGTTTAATTTGGTAAGCGTTCAATAATTTTTATTAAATATCATTGAAGCGCTAAAAAAAATAAACCCCGTCAATGACGGGGTTTATTCATCGCCTGCGTTTATCGCGCGGGGGGCTTCGCGGCGAATCCGCCGGCGCGGTCAAACCGGCTAAACCAGTTCGCCGGCCTCCAACCGTTTGCCCACCAGACGCTCGCGCAGATCGAGGATTTCCTTGACCAGGGCGGCGCGCAGCTCCAGCACCAGGGCCAGCAAGGTGGCCATGCGCCGGCGCGGCTCCAGCTTGGCCAGATCCTTGGGCTTCATTTGCCGGCCCTCCTCCGCCAGCCTGCCCATCCTCTGTTGCGACACCAGGTTCCGCAAGCCGGCGGGCAAGGCCAAAGCGTCTATCGCCTTCAATTTCTCCAGGTTCTGCAACATGCGCAGCAGCGCCGCGCGCGCCTGCAAGACGATGGCCACCAGAGTGGCCATGCGCCGCGGCGGTTCCAGTTCCGCCAGATCGTGGCAGTCCATGCCGTCGCCGGCTCGCGCCAACTCCAGCATCCGACCCTGTCCCACCAGCTGCGTCAGGTGGGCCGGCAAGGCCAGCGCGTCCACCACGCGCAAGCGCTCCAGCTGCGGCGCCGCGCCGCGGGCGCGCTCCGGATTCAGCCGCAGCCAGGCCAGCGTCGTCAGCTTTCCGCCCTCCCTCAACTCCAGCAAGGCGTCCAGCCGCTCGCGCTGGCAGGCGCTCAAGGCCTCGTTGAGGCGCGCGTAGACTTGGCGCGACCCCAGGGTCAGCGCCGCCGCGCAACTGCGGTCTATCACGCCTATGGCCGGCAGCACGATGCGGCGCTGGCGCAGCCAGGACACCATAGCCTGCGCCAGGGTCAGCGGCTGGTCGGTTTGCGCCGCCAGCCGGGTCAGGTGGCGCAAGGCCGCCTGGCCGTCCTCGGCCCGGTACGGCCTCAGCCCCAGATAGGCGTAAAGCTTGACCAGATGCTCGCGCCGGGTCTGGTCGCGGGTGGCGTAGCGCTCCCAGTCCTCCTCCCGCGCGCCCAGCGCGGCAGCCACCCGTCGCAGCAGCCGCGGCGCCGGCTGGCAGCCTTCGTCCAGAGCGATGCCCGGGTGGCGCAGATAGCACAGCAGCACGGCGACCCCAAGCCGATTGGCGCTGCCGCGGTGTTGCTGGATCAAGGCGAAATCCTGTTCGCTGAAAGCGGTTAACTGATCTAGTTCGTAATCGTCGTTGGGAGGCTCCAGCAAGCTGGCGCGCTCTAGCGACGAGAGCAACGGACGTCTTGGCATGATTCTCTTCCCCTGGCCTTGGCCAATGCGCGAAACGCCGGCGTTTCTGAGGGCCGGCTGCCTCGCTTCGGCTCCATCGCTCAGACCACGGCGCTGGAACCGGTGACGCCCCAGGCCGGCGCAATGCCCGCCGGCTAAAGGGCTAATTAAAACATTGTGAAGACAAGCTTGCTTCTCTGGTAAGCATTACTTTGTGATGGAGCGTCTTTGCGGTAGTTCCCGCAGATATGCCGATTTCTTAATTTCAGCGATGAATTAGTCACACGACAAAGGTTTTCACCCTCAAAAAATGCCATTGTATTTGATTTAAATGTAATAAATGAGGCTCAAGGAGAGGTCGAGAACCCGCGCCTTGAGAAAACCGGGGAACTTCCGTCATTCCAAACGAATCCCATGCTTCCATAAAGTGCTTAATATTGTCAGTTTCGCCCGCGGCGACGGACCCTCCGTCCCACGCCGCCCGCGCCTTGCAAGGGAGACGCCGATGTTCGAGTCCTGGATCCGCTTTTCCGTGCTCCTGTCGATAGGAGTGACCGTGTTGTCGCTGGCCGTCACCGGCTTTCTACTGTTCCGCTCCTTCGACTGGACCTCGCAGCTGCGCGGCCTGTCCGGTCCGTGGCAGCGCGAAAGCGTGAAAGACGGCATCCCGCTCAAGGCCGACGTGCTGTCTATCCGGCAAACCGGCTTGCTGGTGAACCAGGTGCCGATGATGCGGCTGGAGTTGCGGGTGTGGCAGGACGGCTTCAGCCGGGAGCTGACGATTGAACAACTGATAGATCTGGGCAATATGCCGCGCGCCGGCGAACGGGTGGAAATCATGGTGGACCGCAATGATCCGTCGCGAGCGTCCTATCTGCGGCTGGCGCCGGCGGGAGATCCGCCGGCGACGCGCTTCCCTTGAAAACCGATTGCGCCCGCGGCTCAAAGGCCATCGAGCAAGGGCGAGACCAGGCGAAAACTAGCGAAAAAGCGGAATGCGCGCATGGCGCATGAGCATTCTGAGCTGGTTTTTAGAGCCGCCAACAAAACCGCGCAGCGTAGCTGAGCCAAGGCGCGCCGACGCAGGCAGTACCCGTAGCACGACAAGGAGGCGCAACGCAGGATCAGGGGTTTTGTCAGCGGGTCTTAACGCCCGGGTCCAAAATCCCGCCGCAGCGCGGCGGAGATCGACAGGCGCTAAGCCCGGGTGGGTTTGCGCGGACGCTTGGCGCGCCGCTGCAGCAACTCCTCCAGTTGGGCGCTGATTTCCAGCGAGGCCTTCACGCCCAGCCCCTGCTGCAGCGCGTCGCGCTGCGGCGGCGCCGCCTGGGCGAACAACAGGGTTTCCCGCAACAAGGCGTTCATCGAATCCAGCCCGCCCTGCGCATGCGTCTGCAGGCGCGCGTTGATGCGGCGCAGGCTGTCGGACACGTCGATGGAGTCGGTGACCGCGCTGTTCAAGCGCATCAGCTGCCCTATCTTCAGATAATCCTGCAGTTTGATCGTGCCGCTTTGGCTCATGGTCAGCACCAGGCCTTCGATGATTCTCTCCAGCGCGGCCTGCCGCGCAACCAGCATCTCCAGAATGTCATCCATATCCACTCCTCAATATCAGGCGCGTCAAAGGCAGACTAACAAGTAAACAGTTTTAAATACATATTAATTTAGACCAGTTTACGCGCCTGACTTATCACGCCGGGTTTTTATCGGCTTATGGCATCAAATATTCAATATGGGAAATGGGTTTGGCAAGCGAAATACCGCTCCATCCGGCCATTGTCGGCGCGGCTGTCGCCAAATTGCGTCGCGGCGGCGAATAAAAAAAGACGGCGGGCAATGCCCGCCGTCTTTTGGAAGCTAAATCATTATTACATGAGATTCTGTTCCGCCACGTTCAGGTTCAGATCTATCATCTGCTCGCTGCCTCCCTGCTCCGCTCCGGGTTTGCCGCCCAGCCGTTCGGCTTCGATCGCGTCCAGATAGGCCGGCGTGATGTCGCCGGTGATGTACTCGCCGTTGAAGCAGGAGGTTTCGTAGCTGCTCAGCTTGGGGTTGACGCTGCTGACCGCCTCTTCCAGCGCGGACAGGTCCTGGTAGATCACCGCGTCGGCGCCGATCTCGCGCGCGATCTCGGCCTCGTCGCGGCCGGTGGCCAGCAGTTCCGCCCGAGTCGGCATGTCGATGCCGTAGACGTTGGGGAAACGCACCGCCGGGGCGGCCGAGGCGAAATACACCTTCTTGGCGCCGGCGTCGCGCGCCATCTGCACGATTTCCTTGGAGGTGGTGCCGCGCACGATGGAATCGTCCACCAGCAGCACGTTGCGGCCCTTGAATTCGCAGGCCACCGGGTTGAGCTTCTGGCGCACCGATTTCTTGCGCACCGCCTGGCCCGGCATGATGAAGGTGCGGCCGATGTAGCGGTTCTTGATGAAGCCCTCGCGGTACGGCAGGCCCAGGTGATTGGCCAGCTGCAGCGCGCTGGGGCGACTGGTGTCAGGGATCGGCATCACCACGTCGATGTCCAGTTCCGGCAAGGCGCGGCGGATTTTCTCGGCCAGCTTCTCGCCCATCACGATGCGCGCCTGGTAGACCGAGGCGCCGTCTATCACCGAATCCGGACGCGCGAAGTACACGTATTCGAACAGGCAGGGCGCGTGGCGGGTCTCGCTGGCGCAGCTGCGGGCGTGGAATTCGCCGTCGAAGCCGACGAACACGCCCTCGCCCGGCTGCACGTCGCGCAGCAGGCTGAAGCCGGAACAGTCCAGCGCCACGGACTCGGACGCGAACATGTATTCGGTCTTGCCGTTGTTGACGCAAGTGCCTATCACCAGCGGGCGGATGCCGTTGGGGTCGCGGAAGGCCACCAGGCCGTAGCCGGCTATCATCGCCACCACCGCGTAGGCGCCGCGCACGCGGCGATGCACCGCCTCAACCGCGCCGAACACCGCGTCCACGCTCAGCTCGTTGCCGTCGAGACGCTGGGTCAGCTCGTGGGCGAACACGTTCAACAACACCTCGGAATCGGAGTTGGTGTTGATGTGGCGCAGATCGTGGCGGAACATGTCCGCCTTGAGCTCTTCGGTATTGGTCAGGTTGCCGTTGTGCGCCAGCACGATGCCGAACGGCGAATTGACGTAGAACGGCTGCGCCTCGGCCAGGCAGGCGGCGGAGCCGGCGGTGGGATAGCGCACGTGGGCGATGCCGGCGGTGCCCAGCAGGGAGCGCATATTGCGAGTGCGGAACACGTCGCGCACCATGCCGCTGCCCTTGTGCATGTGAAAGGTCTTGCCATTGGCGGTCACGATGCCTGCGGCGTCCTGACCTCGATGTTGCAGCACCTGCAAACCGTCATACAGCAACTGGTTGACCGGAGCCTGACCGACCACGCCTAGAATTCCACACATCTTTTGCTCTCTTCCCTACTACTAAAGAAACGGACAAAAAAACAAGACAAAGAAAAAGGCGGAATCTTGAAGTGAAGATATCAAGATATTCCGCCTTGTTCACCAGCTACCCGGTGTAGTGGAGGTTATCGGCCAGCATCGCCGGTAACCAGGGCCTTAATGATAAGGCCACCGATTCAAATGGCGCCGAGAGCACGGCATTCCTCCACATGGGTTGTCGCGGCAGATCGCTCAAGCCGCCCACCAAAACCAGGGCCGTCACCAGCACCAGCCCGCGAGCCAGGCCGAACACCGCCCCGAACAATCGATTGACTCCGCCCAGGCCCACGCTGTCCAGCATGCCGGTCAAGGTGACCCGCAGCAAGGCAGTCGCCAGCCAGGCCAGGAAAAACACCGCCACGAAGCCGGCCACCAGGCGCAAGCCTTCCGAACTGAGCTCGCCGGGCAGAAACGCCGACACCACCGGCGAAAACTGCTTGGCGCACCAGAAGGCGATCAGCCAGGAGCCCAGCGACAGCACCTCCGCCACCAGGCCGCGCATCATCGCCACCAGGATGGAGCCGGCGATGATGGCGATGGCAATATAGTCGAAGATGGTCATGACGGCTACTTGGTCACGATAATGCCGTTAACGCCGGCCTTGGCCAGCTTCTGCAAGGTGGCCTGCGCCTCGGCGCGGCTGTTGAACGGGCCGACCCGCACCCGGGTCACCTCGCCCTTGCTGGTCTGCACCTTGCTGAAATGGGCGGCAACGCCTATCGACGACAGCTTGGACTTCAAGGCGTCGGCCTTTTCCGGGTCCGACAGCGCCGCCAGCTGGATCACCGATTTGCCCTCGGCCTTGGCCGCCGGCTCCTCTTTCTTCGCCGCGGGCTTGTCCAGCGAATCGAAGCGTCCTTCCAGGATAGCCGCCGGGTCCGGCTTGCGCGCCGGCTTTTCGTCCAGCTTGATCTCGGGCTTTTTGTGCTCGGGCTTGGCCGGCTTCGGCTCCGGCTTGTGTTCGGGCTTGGGCTTGGCTTCCGCTTTCGGCTCGGGTCTGGCTTCCGGCTTGGGCTCGGGCTTGAGCGCCGGGGCCGGCTGCGCGGCCGGCATCGCCGGCGTCATCGTGGACAGATTGGCCGCCAGCTCGGTGGCTCCTGGCTTGGTCGCGGGCGCCGCCTCGGCCAGCGCGGAAGACGCCGCGGACGGCGCTGAGGCCGGCTGGGCCGGCGGCGGCACGGTGCCCGCCGGCGCTTCGGCGTGATTGGCCGCCGGCGCGGAAGCGCCCGCGCCCAGCACTTCTATCGATTCCGGCTTCATCTGCTGCTCGGGCAAGCGGCCCACTACATTCCACAAAACGACGGTGGCGACGGTAACCAACACGACAGCGCCCACCAGACGGCGTCTGGCGCGCTTGCGCAACAGGATCAACTCCTCGTGGGTGGATAAAGCCATGCTTTCCTCAAGCCGGGTGTTGCCGGGCTTCCATCACCTCGGCAACGGTGTGGAAGGAACCAAAAACGACAATTCTATCACTCTCCTCCGCCTGCGATAAGGCCGCCGACCAGGCTTGCGCCACGGTGGCGAAGGATTGCACCCGCGCGACGCCCATTTCCGCCAGCCTGGCGGCGATGCGCTCGCCGCTCTGGCCGCGCGGCATGTCCAGGCCGCCGACGAACCAGGCGTCGAACTCCTCGCGCGCCAGCGCCGCCACCTGCTCCAGGTCCTTGTCCTCCAGCATGGAGAACACCGCCAGCCGGTTGCGGGCGAAAGGCAGCTGCTTCAGGCTGGCCGTCATCGCCTTGAGCGCGTGCGGATTGTGGCCCACGTCCAGCACCACCGCCGGGCGGCCCGGCAGCACCTGGAAACGGCCAGGCCACTCCACCTCCAGCAGGCCGCGCTTGACCGCGCCCAGGCTCACCGGCAGGCGCGGCTTCAAACATTCCAGCGCCGCCAGCGCGGCGGAGGCGTTGATCATCTGGTAGCCGCCGCGCAGCGCCGGCAAGGGCAAGGCGTGGCGGTGGGCGTCGCCCATGTGGAAGGACCACTGATTGTCCATGCGCTGATAGCCGAAATCCGGCCCGTACAGCTTCAGGTCCGCGCCGATGGCGCGGGCGTGCTCGATCAGCCGCCGCGGCGGATTCGGGTCGGCGCACAGGGCCGGCTTGCCGGCGCGGAAAATGCCGGCCTTCTCGAAGCCGATGTCCTCGCGGTTGTCGCCCAGGATGGCCTGGTGGTCGATGTCCACGCTGACCACCACCGACACGTCCGGCTCGAAGATGTTGACCGCGTCCAGGCGGCCGCCCAGGCCCACCTCCAGCACGATCACGTCCACTTTTTCCGCGACGAAGCTGTGCACCGCCGCCAGGGTGCCGAATTCGAAATAAGTCAGCGAGGTGTCGCCGCGCGCGGCGTCTATCGCCTCGAAGCTGGCGACGATGCGCTCGTCGCTGGCCGGGGCCAGATCGATGGCGATGCGCTCGTTGTAGCGCAGGATGTGGGGAGAGGTGTAGGTGCCCACCTTGAAGCCGGCGCGGTGCAGCATCGCGGACAGCATCGCGCAGACCGAGCCCTTGCCGTTGGTGCCGGCCACCATCACCACCGGGCAGGACGGTTGCAGTTTCATCGCGTCGCGCACCCGCTCCACGCGGGCCAGGCCCATATCGATGGCGGTGGCGTGCAGGCTTTCCTGCCAGCTCAGCCACTCGGCCAGAGTCTTGTGTCCAGTCATTTCGTCTCAGTATCGTCCGCGGCGTGGAACCACAGCAAATAAGTCCGCAAGCGGCGGCGGCCGTCCGCCGGCGCCGAATCCGGCCACAACATCAGCGCGCGCCGGCGGCCGCCGACGCTCACGTTCAAAACCGTCAGCCAGGGGGTGACGAAGCAATCGTCCAGCGGCTGCGCCGGCAGCGCGGAATCGCGCCACAAGCGCAAACGCCCCAGGCCGTCCACCTCCAGCCGCCGGAAACGGCCGGCGTCGCCCCAACCGTCGGCGCGCAGCGCCCGCCAGAGCAGGAAGGCCGCGACGGGCAACACGGCCAGCCAGGCCGGCGGCAGGTGGCGGATCACCGCCCAGCTCAGCAGCGCGGCGGCTGTGGCCGTCAGCGCCAGCCAGAGGCGGGAGGGCCTCAGCTCGAAGCCGAAAGGCTCCAGCCGCTGCCGCCCGCTCATGGTTTAGAGATCCAGCGCCGGGGTGTTGCTGATGTCGGCGTCCACGCTGTCAATCACCGTGGAATGGATCTCCACGTCGAACCATTCCCAGAAGGCCTTCAAGGACATGTCCTTGGGCCATGTCTCTTCGTCCTCGTACCAGGACGCCAGTTCCATCTTGAACAATTGTTCGTAGATTTCGTCGATGTAGGCGACGCCCTCTTCCGGCTCGTCGAACTCCGGCAGCAGGATCACGGTGCAATCGGCGCGCAGGCTGTCCAGCGCCAGATCCATGTCGTTGTCCGGGGCCTGGTTCAGCCAATCCAGGAACGGTTGTTTCGGTTTGATCACGGCCACCGAGCGGTCAACGAAGTACATAGCATGCCTTTCATTCAAGTTTGGCCGGCATTGTAACAGCACAAACCGCGCCGCGCTAAGCGTGGAAGCGTGACCGGCATGTTACAATCCGTGCATTTTTCCATACAGAAAACAACACGCACCATGGCTCTGATTACCGTCGAAAAAGCCTGCCTGGCTTTTGGTCACCACGCATTGCTGGATAACGTCGACTTCGCGCTGGAGCCGGGCGAAGTGGTCGGCCTGATCGGCCGCAACGGCGCCGGCAAGTCCTCGCTACTCAAGAGCGTGGCCGGCGCGGTGGCGCTGGACGACGGCCGCATCAACATCAAGGGCGACGTCAGCGTCGCCTATGTGCCGCAAGAGCCGGAGCTGGCGCCGGAGCACACGGTGTTCGAAGCCGTGGCCGAAGGCCTGGGCGATTTGAAAAGCCTGCTCACCGAATACCATCAAGTCACCCATCAGCTGACCCAGGCCGACGCCGACCACGAACAGGCGCTGGCGCGGATGGAGCACATCCAGCACGAGCTGGAAAGCCGCGACGGCTGGCAGTTCGACGCGCTGATCTCCTCCACTCTGTCCCACCTGGACCTGAACCCGGACGCGCGGATCAATGAGCTGTCCGGCGGCTGGAAAAAACGCGTGGCGCTGGCGCGCGCGCTGGCGTCCAAGCCGGACGTGCTGCTGCTGGACGAACCCACCAACCATCTGGACGTGTCCGCCATCGAATGGCTGGAAAACCTGCTCAAGAGCTATAGCGGCAGCGTGCTCTTGATCACCCACGACCGCCGCTTCCTGGACAACGTCGCCACCCGCATCGTGGAGCTGGACCGCGGCATTCTGCGCAGCTATCCAGGCAGCTTCTCCAGCTACCATGTGCGCAAGGCGGAAGAACTGGCCATCGAGGAAGAACAGAACCGCATCTTCGACAAATTCCACGCCCAGGAAGAAGTGTGGATACGCAAGGGCATCGAGGCGCGCCGCACCCGCAACGAAGGCCGCGTGCGCCGGCTGGAAGCCATCCGCCGCGAGCGCTCGGCGCGGCGCGAGCGCGTGGGCCAGGTCAACTTCCAGCTGGACGCCGGCGAGCGCTCCGGCAAGCTGGTGGCGGAGCTGGAACACGTCAGCAAGGGCTTCGAGGGCAAGACCCTGATCCGCGACTTCACCACCCGCATCCTGCGCGGCGACAAGATCGGCCTGATCGGCCCCAACGGCGCCGGCAAGACCACCCTGCTCAAGCTGATCCTGGGCCAATTGGAGGCCGACAGCGGCAGCGTCAAGCAAGGCAGCAAACTGGAGATCGCTTACTTCGACCAGTTCCGCGAGCAGCTGGACGAGGAAAGCAGCGTCGCCGACATCATCAGCCAGGGCAACGACTTCGTGGAGGTCGGCGGCGTCAAGAAACACGTGATGAGCTATCTGGAAGACTTCCTGTTCTCGCCGCAGCGCGCGCGCAGCCCGGTGCGCTCGCTGTCCGGCGGCGAACGCAACCGCCTGCTGCTGGCCCGGCTGTTCACCCGCCCGGCCAATGTGCTGGTGCTGGACGAGCCCACCAACGATCTGGACATCGACACGCTGGAACTTCTGGAAGACGTGATCGCTCAATACTCGGGAACCGTGTTCCTGGTCAGCCACGACCGGGCCTTCCTCGACAATGTGGTCACCCAGGTGATCGCCTTCGAAGGCGAGGGCCGGCTGGAAGAATATCCCGGCGGCTACCAGGACTGGATCGACACCAAGGCGCGCATGGCGGCGATGAAACCGGCGGAAAAACCCAAGGAAACCGTCGCCCCGCAGGACAAGGCCAAGGACAAGCCCAAATCCGCGCGCAACAAACTGTCCTACAATGAGACGCGAGAACTCGCCGCGCTGCCGGACGAGATCGCCGCGCTGGAAACCGAGCAAGCCAGCCTGAATCAGCAATTGCTGGACCCCAACTGCTACCGCGACACGCCCAAGGAGGCCATCGCCTGGCAGCGCCGGGTGGAGGAAATCGACGAATTGCTGATGGACAAGCTGGCGCGCTGGGAAGAACTGGAGTCAAAGCAACAATGAGCAAAACCTTGCCGCCTTCGCCCTCTTCGCCGCTGGACCGCCGCGCGCTGCTGCGCGGCGCCGCGGCGCTGTCGCTGGCCGGCCTGCTGGCCGCCTGCGGCACCACCTCCAAAGTGGCAGGAGGCCGCAAGCCCCGCCCCTCCGGCGACCTCAGCCTGTCCGGGCTGAAGGCCGACGGCGCCAGCCGGGAAATCCTGATCTACACGCTGGGCCTGCTCGGCCTGGACTACAAGTTCGGCGGCACCAATCCCGAAGCCGGCCTGGATTGCAGCGGCATGGTCGGCTACATCTACCAGAACGCCGTCGGCGTCACCCTGCCGCGCACCGCCGCCGAGATCGCCAGCGTGGCGCGACCGATTCCGGACAGCCGGATGCGGGTGGGCGACCTGGTGTTCTTCAACACCATGAACCGCCCGTTCTCCCATATGGGCATCTTCATCGGCGACGGCAAGTTCGTGCACGCGCCGCGCACCAACAGCTCCATCCGCGTGGCGCGGCTGGACAACAGCTATTTCGCCGCCCGGTATGAGGGCGCGCGCACGCTATTCAGCTAAGAAGCCGTTCAAAGTCTGCTGCGCTTCGGCGATACGGCGTTGAAACCCGCTTCGAAATGCTCATGTACCGCATGTACATTCCGCTTTCTCAGCCGGTTTCGCCTTGTCTCGCTCTAGCTCGCTAGACTTTGAAAGCCGCACAAAGCCTGCCGCGCTTCGGCGGGATTTTAGACAAAGGCGTTGAAAACCAGCTCAAAATGCTCATGTACTGCATGTACATTCCGCTTTCTCAGCCGGTTTCGCCTTGTCTCGCTCTAGCTCGCTAGACTTTGAAAACCACAAAAGTCTGCCGCGCTTCGGCGGGGTTTTAGACAAAGGCGTTGAAACCCGCTTCGAAACGCTCATGCACCGCATGAGCATTCCGCTTCCTCGGCGGGTTTCGCCTTGTAGAGCCTCGTCACCCCTCCGCCAAGGCCGGCCTGGCGCCGGATTTTTCCGCCGCGCGTCCGGGCTTCCCCAGCAAGGCCTCCTCCACGCAGTCCAGCGCCCGCGTCGGCTCCGCTTCGGCCGCCATCCGCGCGGCCAGTTCGCGGCAGGCCCGGCCCGCGCCCGGCCCGCTCAGCAAGCGGGCCAGCACGCGTTCCATCCGCCGCGCGGACACGCGCTCCGCCGGCAAGACCTCGGCCACGCCCAGGCGCTTGGCGCGCTGGCCGTTGTCGAACTGGTCGTAGCCGTAAGGCACGATCAATTGCGGAATCCCGGCGCGCATCGCGTCCGCCATGGTGCTGACGCCGCCGTGGTGGACCAGCGCCGCCGCCCGCGGCAACAAGGCGGTGAAAGGCGCGTGCGCCTGCCACAACACGCTGTCCGGCAAAGCCGGCGGCAGCTGCGCCGCGTGCGGCGTGACGAAGACCCCGCGCCGCCCCAGCCGCCGCAAAGCCCGCAGCGCGGCGTCGAAGAAAGCCGCCGCGTGCCGATGTCCGGTGCCCGGCGTGAACACGATGGGCGCGTCGCCGACGGCCAGAAAGGTTTCCAGTTCGGCGCACAGGCCCGGCCCGGCCGGCGCGGCGGGCGGCAGAAACCCCCCTTCGAAAAACGGCCGCGGCCAGTCCGGCTGCATGGCGGCGAACCAGCGGGGAAACAGGCTGACCGAGGCGTTGGGCGTCTTCAGCATGTGCTCGAAAAAATGCGGCGCCGGCGGCAGGCCGCATTGCGCGCGCGCCGCGTTCAGGCCGGGCAAGGTCAGGCCGTTGAACCAGCGGTGCAACAGCCGCCACAGCAGACCGGCCCCGGCCGGCGGCAGCCAGCCGGGAATCCGCAGCGAGCCCATGGTAAGCAGATCGTAACGGCTGCATAGATTGGACGGCGCGAGATAGGCGGTCACGATGCGCAAATCCGGCCGCGCCGCCCGCGCCAGCGCCGCCATCGGCACCAGGATGGGATGGCACAACACCATGCAGTCCTCGTCTTCCGGCAGCGCTTGCACCGCCTGGCGGATGGCGTCCAGCTGCGGGATCAAGCCGTCCCAGAGCACGCCCCAGCCCTTGCGCTCATGCCAGAGATCGGGATTGTCCAGCACCGCCTGCTCCTGCTCGCGCTCGCCGAACAGCCGGTACGGCAAGCCGGCGGCGCGCGCCATTTCCTCCTGCAGCTCCGGCGCCAGCAGCAATACCCGGCGGCCGCGCGCGGCCAGCCCGCGCGCCAGCGCGATGAAGGGCTGCATGTCCCCGCCGGTGCCGCTGGAGGCGACGATGATCAAAGCTTCGCGCGGCTGATCCGCGCCGGCCTGCGGCGGCAGTTCCTGACTCATGGCGGGCCTTCCTTCCGATATGGCGACAGGCCATGCTACGCCAATGTCATTATTTGGGCAAAAAGAAAACCGCCCCGAGAGGCGGTTGGCCAGCGGACGGCGGCTGCGCGCCGCGCCGCGCCGCCAATCAAAGCGTGAACTGCTGCACCACGCCGCGCAAAGACACCCCGCGCTCCAGCAGATTGACCACGCCCTGCTGCGCCTCTTCCGCCGCCAGCCGGTTTTCCTCGGCCGAGCTGCTGACCGACTCCACGCTGCCGGCCAGGTGCTGGGAAGCGTTGGCCTGCTCGCGCACCGCCGCCGAAATATCGCCCATGCCGCGCGACACGCCCTGGATCTGCACCGAGAAGCCCTGCAAAGTGTCCTGCGCCTCGCCGGCGTGGTTGACGCTGGCGTCCACGCGGTCCACCGCCGCGCGCATGCCGGAGATGGCGGAGGCGGAATCCTGCTGCACCGAATCTATCATCGAGCCGATTTCCACCGTGGCGTTGGCGGTGCGCTCGGACAGCTTGCGCACCTCGTCCGCCACCACCGCGAAGCCGCGGCCCTGCTCGCCGGCGCGCGCCGCCTCGATCGCCGCGTTCAAAGCCAGGAGATTGGTCTGGTCGGCGATGTCCTTGATCACCGCCACGATCATATTGATCTCATTGGTGCGCGAATCCAGCTGATCCAGCTTGCCGGCCAGCTGGGTCACTTCCTGCTGCACCGTGCGCATGCCCTCCACCGCGTTCTGGATGTATTGCACCGTGGTCTGGGTCTGGCCTTCGAAGGAAGACATCAGCTTGGCCGCGTCCTCGGCGATTTCCGAGACATGGGCGATGCTCACCGCCAGCTCTTCCACCGCCGCCGCGCTGCCGCGCACGTCCTCGGCCTGCTGGCCGGAACGCGCGGCCACGCCGCCCACCAATTGATCGATGTGTTGCGACTCGCTCTGCACCGCGTCGGATTCGCCGCGGATCTCCAACAGACGCTGGCGCAACGCCGCCATGAAGGTGTTGAACGAGGACGCGATGCGGCCCACTTCGTCGCTGCTGCGCACCGGCATGCTGCGCGCCAGGTTCCAGTCGCCGCCGGCCAGCTGTTGCAAGGCCACGTTCAGCTCGTTCACCGGCTTCACCATGCGGTTGGCCAGCAGCAAGGCCACCAGCTGGGACAGCAGCAGCAGGCCCAGGCCCACCGCGCCGCTTTGCCACAGCACCTGGGTGCGCAAGGCCTCCACTTTTTGCAAGGAGGTGTCCACCCCCACCACGTAGCGCATGCCGCTGGCCGAGGTGAAGGGCACGAACACCGAGCGGAACAGGCCGAACTCGCCCTGGTACTCCTCAAACTGGGTGGAGCCGTTGCGCAAGGCCGCGGCCAGGCCGGCCGGTACATCCTTGTATTCGGCCAGGAACCACTGCTGGTACTGGCCGGACTTCACCTCGTCCGGGCTGGCGGAAGAACTGGTGTACAACACGCGGCCGCCGCGCTGAATGGTGGAATAAGCGTAAGCCAGGCCGCTGTCGCGCGCGAAATCGGTCAGCTGCTTGGTGGTGGCCTGGCTATTGGGATTGCTGTCCGGCAATTGATCGTGGAAATTCTCGCCCACCATCTGGCGCGCCGCGTAGGCGGCGGTCAGCAGGGTCTGGTCCACGCCCTTCATTTCGGAGTCCACGGTGCTGCGATAGGCGTAGATCGAATAAACCGCCACGATCAGCAAGCTCACCAGAGTAAAAGCGGCGGATAGTTTGGCCCGCAAGCCCCAGTCCTTGTTCAAGACACTCATACGGATGCATTCCCTCGACATTCATTCCAAAAACAACTCCCCGCCGCCGGCGGCGCATCCGGGGCGCGCCGGACCGGCGCCGCAGGTCCAGGCAGTGGATCGGTCAGTAATCGACAAGAGGCGATGACGGCGCCGCGAAACGATGCGGAGCGGGCGGGGAAGAATAGACAGGCGGCGGCGCGGCGGGACCAGCGGCCCGGCGCGGCGGCGTGCTCTGAATATGGAAAGTGATGATAACGCCAATTAAACGCGAATCAATGCGACTGGCTTTGGTAGTTTGCACATAGCAAGTGCATAATCGCTTTCTCTCCAGCTAAAGCGACCCTGCCCCGCTTTGTTTTTAAAGGGTTTTTTATAGATAGGCCGCGACAAGCAATGGTGTTTACGTAAAAACACCTATCGCATCTGTATCTATCTTGAACGCCGCTTAGCGCCGGTTCAAAGTCTCGCGAGCGAGAGCGAGGCGAGGCCTTGCGGCTGAGAAAGCGGAATATACCGCGGGTGCGTGAGCGTTCCGAAGCGGGTATCAACGCCCTGGTCTAAAAACCCGCCGACGCGCGGCATAGAACAGGCGCTCAGGCGCGCAAGCCCTGCAACAGTTTCGCCAGACGCTCCAGCGACATCACCTCGTCCACCCCGCCGCGGGCGATGGCCGCCTGCGGCATGCCGAACACCACGCAGGACGCCTCGTCCTGCGCCAGCGTGCGCGCGCCGGCGTCGTGCATCTCGCGCATGCCTCGCGCGCCGTCGTCCCCCATGCCGGTGAGGATCACCCCCACCGCGTTGGCGCCGGCGCTCACCGCCACCGATCGGAACAACACGTCCACCGACGGCCGGTGCCGCGACACCGGCGGCCCGCCCTTGACCTCGGCGACGAACTGCTTCTGCCGGCGATGCAACAGCAAATGCTGGCCGCCCGGCGCAATCAGCACCGTGCCGGCGCTGACCACGTCGCCGTTCTTCGCCTCCCTCACCTCCACCTGGGCCAGCTGGTTGAGCCGGCCGGCGAAAATGGAGGTGAAGCCCTCCGGCATGTGCTGCACCACCACCATGCCCGGGCAGTGCGGCGGCAGGCGCTGCAACAGAAACTCCAGCGCCTGGGTGCCGCCGGTGGACGCGCCCAGCGCGATGACGCGCTCCGTGCCCTGCGCCGGCCGGCGGCGTTCCGGCGGCGCGTCCAGGATGGCGTCGGCGGTCAGCTTGGGCGCCAGATAAGCGGCCGGCGCCGTCTGCTTCAGCGCCTCCACCCGGACCTTCGCCGCCGCGTACACCTCCTCCACCAGCCGCTTGGCGTTCGCGACGAAATTGGTCTTGGCGTTGGCCAGCGGCTTGAGCAGCACCGACACCGCGCCGGCGCTCATCGCCTCCAGCGACACCAGCGCGCCCTCGGTGGTCAAGGCCGAGCAGATGATCACCGGCGTCGGTCGCTCCGCCATCACTTGGCGCAAAAAAGTCAACCCGTCCATCCGCGGCATCGCCAGATCCAGGATGATCACGTCCGGCCAGCGCATCTTCATTCGCGTCATCGCGTAGATCGGGTCCGGCGACGCGCCCAGCAGCTTGATGTCCGGCGCGGTGGCCAGCATCTGGCTCAGCATCTCGCGCGCCACCGCGGAGTCGTCAACTATCAGAACACTAATGCTCATCGATTCTTCCGCCCGCGAGATGGGAATCCAGCCGGTAGCGCGACGGCGCCTCCTGCGCCAACGGCAGCGCCAGGTGCCGGATGGATTCCGAATGCCCGATGATCAAATGCCCGCCCTGCCGCAATTTGTCGCACAGCGACAGCAAGACCCGCAGCTTGGTGGCCTCGTCGAAGTAAATCAGCACATTGCGCAGGAAAATCACATCGAAGTGGCTGTGAGTGAAATGCGAGGCGTGCAGCAGGTTCAGATTGGAAAAACTCACCTTCCTCGCCAGCTCCGGCGTCACCTTGACCATGCCGGCGTACTCGTCGCGGCCGCGCAGGAAATAGCGCCGCCACAGCTCGGGCGGCGTCTTGCGCGCGCGGTCCACCGAATACACCGCGCGCCGCGCCAGATGCGTGACCCGGGTATTGATGTCGGTGGCGTACACCCGCCACTGCCCCTGCAAGCCCAGCGCCTCCGCCAGAATCATCGCCACCGTGTAAGCCTCCTCGCCGGTGGAACAGGCCGCCGACCACACCCGGAACTCGCCCCGGCCTTGCAGCTGCGCCGCCTTTTGCCGCAGCCAGAAGAAATGCTCCGGTTCGCGGAAAAAATAAGTCTCGTTGGTGGACAGCAGATTGATCGCGTACTGCCGCTCCGCCTCGTTGGCCGGGTCCGAGATCAAACGCCAGTAAGCCGCGTAGCTGTTCAGGCGCAAATGGCGGATGCGCTTGGCCAGCCGGGACTGGATCAGCGAGCGCTTGCTCAGCGGCATGGCGATGCCGGCGGTCTGGTAGATGAAGCGGCGCAGCTGGAAGAACTCTCCATCCGTCAGCAACGGCCCGGCGGTCAGCGACTCCTCCAGGGCGAACATCTACAAGGCCTCGATATCGTCGCTCAGAAACTGTTGCGTCACCGCCTCCGCCATCTGGCTGAGCTCGGACACCGACAGCGCCTGGCGCACGTTCAGCAAGATGGCGAAGCGCTGATTGATGGTGGCGATGCCCTGGATGAAGTCGCTGCGGATATTGGAGCCGAAGCTGGGCGAGGGATCGATCTCGCTTTGCGGGATCTCCAGCACCTCGCACACCGAATCCAGCAGGATGCCGATGTCGGCGTAGCCGCCCTCCAGGCCCGGCAAGGACAGGATGGCCACGCAGGTGGACGACTTCAGCGCGGTCTGGCCGCGGCCGAAGCGCACCGACAAATCGATCACCGGCACCACCGCGCCGCGCAGATTGATGATGCCGCGCACGAAGCTGGGCATCATCGGCACCTCGGTGATGCCGTCGAACTCGATGATCTCCCGGATGAAGTTGATCTGGATGCCGAACAAATCCTCGCCCAGGATGAAAGTGACGCAATGGAATTTCTGGTCGCCGCCGTCCTGGCCGGCCAGCTGTTCGCTGTTTCTCATCGCCGCGCTCCTCTCAATACTTGGAGAACTTGTCCTCGTCCACATTCATATCGAGGTCGTCGTCATCGTCCGCCGGCGGCGGCGGCGCGGCCCTGCCGGCGTGCAGATGGCCGATGTGCACCATCCGGGACTTGCGGCCGCGGGTATTGCGCAGCTTGAACTGCTGCATCAGCTCCTGCAGCTGCATCGCCGCCGAACTCAACTCCTCCGAGGTGGAACTCAGCTCCTCGGCCGAGGTGGCGGACGACTGCATGCCGCTGCTGATCTGGGTCACCGCGCTGTTGATCTGATCGATGCCGGAGCGCTGCTCGCGCGAAGCGGCGGAAATCTCCTGCACCAGGCCGGCGGTCTGGTCTATGCCGGGCAGCATCTCCTGCAACAGCGTGCCGGCCTTCTCCGCCACGCCCACCGAGCGGCTGGCCAGATCGCCAATCTCCTTGGCCGCCACCTGGGAGCGCTCCGCCAGCTTCCTCACCTCCACCGCCACCGTGGCGAAGCCCTTGCCGTGCTCGCCGGCGCGCGCCGCCTCGATCGCCGCGTTGATCGCCAGCAGATCCGTCTTGTTGGCGATATCGTTGATCACCGTGATCCGCGACGCGATCTCCTTCATCGCGTGCACCATATCGCTGACCGCGCTGCCGCCCTGAGTCGCGCTGGACGCGGATTTGGACGCAATGCTCTCGGTCACCCGCGCATTGTCCGCGTTCTGCGTCACCGTGGCCGCCATCTCCTCCACCGAAGCGCTGGTCTGCTCGATGCTGGACGACAGCTCGGACGAAGTCTGCGCCAGCGAATTGGCGGTGGACGACACCTCCTCGGACGCCGAGCCTATCGCCTCCGACATCGCGCTGACCTCGGACAGGGTCTCGGACAAGCGGTGGGCCATGGACTTGATCGAATACAGCAGGCTGGAAGTGTCGTCCGGATGCAGCTTCACCGGCACCGACAAGTCCCCGGCCGCCACCCGGCTCACCACCTGCACCGTGTAGGACGGGTCGCCGCCCAGCTGCTTGAGCAGGCTGCGCGTCACCATCACCCCCAGCGCGATGCTCAGCAGCACCGCGAACACCGCGATCGCCACCAGCGCCCGCAAGGCGTCCGTGCTGATCACCTTGGTTTCCACCAGCGAATTGTCGGCCAGCTTGGCGTTGAGGTTCACCATCTCGGTCAGCACCCCGTCCACCGCCTGGTAGGCCGGCCAGCCCTTTTCCGCCATCAGCTTCAGCGCCAGCTTATTGTTCTCGCCGTCGCCGCGGTCGGTGTAAGACAGCCGCTTCACCTCGGTGGCGTAGGGCTGGTAAATCGCCCAGGCGGCGTCGAAGCGGCGTATCGCGTCCACCTCCGGCGGCGTCAGATCCGTCTTGCGGTAGGCGTCTATGCTGGCGTTCATATTCTTCTCGAAGCCGACCATTTCCAGGTCCACCGCGTCCATGGCCTTGGTGTCGCTCTCGGCGATGTAGCGGTACAGCGAGCGGTTGCTGGCCATCGCGTTGCGCGCGGCGTTGCCGATATCCTTGATCGGCGTCAGCTGGTTCTCGAACAGATTCACCATCACCCCGGTGATGCGCTCGGTGGCGGTGTAGCTGACAAAGCCCAGGGCCAGCAAAAAGCCCAGCACCACGGTGAACGAAATCCCCAGCTTGGTCTTGACCTGCGCATTGTGAAACCACTGCATGACAACCTCCCGGCGCGCACTCGCGCGCTAAATGACGTCGCTGGCCTGAGCCTCGCTGGACTGACGAATCCGCTTCCGCTCGCGGCGGCAGGCGTGATGGATCAGCTGCGGGATGTCCAGCACCAACGCCGGCTTGCCGTTGCCCAGAATGGTGGAGCCGCTGATGCCGCGCAGCGAGCGGAAAATCTCGCCCAGCGGCTTGATCACCGCCTGCACCTCGCCCATCAGGCGGTCCACCACCACGCCGGCGCGGTTTTCCCCGTAATGCACGATCACCACGTACTCCGGCCGCGTGGCCGGCGGCAGATTGAACAGCTCGCGCAAGGACACGAAGGGCAGCCAGTCGCCGCGCACATTGATCTGGCGCGCGTTCTGCCGCATCGCCTCCTCCGGCATGTCCACGCACTCGATCATCATGTCCAGCGGCATCACCAGCGAGGAATCGTTCACCTCCACCCGGAAGCCGTCGATGATGGCCAGCGTCAGCGGCAGCCGCAGCCGGAAAGTCGTGCCCTGGCCCGGCTGGGAAAAGATTTCGATCTCGCCGCGCAACAGCTCGATATTGCGCTTCACCACGTCCAGGCCCATGCCGCGACCGGACAGATCGCTCAAGGCGTGGGCGGTGGAAAAGCCGGGCAGGAAGATCAGCTGCAAGGTTTCCTGCTCGCTCAATTGCCGGCCCTCGCTCAGCAGGCCGCGCTCCAGCGCCTTGGCCAGCACCTTGTCGCGGTCTATGCCGCGGCCGTCGTCCTTGATCTCCACCACCACCGAGCCGGCGTCGTGGAAGGCGTTCAGCACCACCTTGCCCGTTTCCGGCTTGCCGGCCTCCCGCCGCTCCGCCGCCATCTCCAGCCCGTGGTCCACCGCGTTGCGCACCAAGTGCATCAGCGGGTCGGTCAGCCGCTCCACCATGGATTTGTCTATCTCGGTGTCCGCGCCGTGAATCGCCAGCTGTATCGACTTGCCCAGCTGCCGCGACACCTCGCGCACCATGCGCGGAAAGCGGCAGAACACCTCGTCCACCGGCACCATGCGCAAGGTCAGCGCGTCGTCGCGTATGCTCTCCACCAGGGTGTTGATGATGGCCACCGACTCCAGCAGCTCCGCGTCGCAGCGGTTCTGCGCAATCAATTTGGTGCCGGCGGAGGCGATCACCAGCTCGCCCACCCGGTTGATCAGCCGGTCCAGCTTGCCGGCCTCCACCCGGATATAGTGACTGTCGCCGCGCGTCGGCCGTCCCGCCGCCGCGCCCGGCTCGCCCGCGGCCCCGCCGCCCGGCCGCGCCAGCCAGGGCGCCTCGCGCACCCGTTCCGCCTCCGCCGCCGTCAAGGCGCCGCGCGCCAGCCAACGCGACAGCTGCGGCTCTATCGATTCGCCCAGGCGCTCCGCCAGCGAGCGGAACGCCGCCAGCGGCGCGCGCGGCGGCAGAATGCCCAGCAGGCTGCCCTCCGCGACGAACTCAAAAGCGTCGCGCACCTGCTCCAGGCTGGCCGCGGACTCCAGGCTCAACTCCAGGCCGATCAAGCAATCCGTCGGCTCCAGCTCGGCGAAGGGCGGCAGCGGCGGCCACACCAGCTCTATCTCCCTCAGGGTGCCAAACTGCTCCAAAAACCTCAGGCAGGCCAAGGGATCAAAGCCGTCGCGGAACAAATCCGGATAAAAACGCAGCGACAACTGCCACAGCGGCGTGGCGGCGGCGTCCAGCGCGTCCTCGCCGGCCACCGCGCACGCCGCCTCGTCCAGCAAGAACAGCTGCAGGCGCTGCAACAGCGGCGCTCCGTCCGGCCAGGCCGGCTCCGCGTCCAGCGCCGACGCCTCCACCGCCTCCAGCATCCGCCGCAAATGATCGTTGCAGCTCAGCAGCAGGCTGACCAGATCGTCGCCCAGCGCGATCTTGCCGCCGCGCAGCCGCTCCAGCACGCTTTCCATCGCATGGGCGAAGGCCACCAGCGCGTCAAAGCCGAAAGTGCCGGCCGAGCCCTTGATGGTGTGCGCGGTGCGCAGCAGCAGGTTGAAGGTCTCCGCGTCGGCGGGAAAGGCCGTCGGGTCCAACAGCGCGCCTTCCAGCGCGTCGCACAACTCGCGGGACTCCTCCAGGAAAATCGCCCTGGCCTTACTCCAGTCCATCCTCGCCTCCCGACGGCGGCGCGGTCAGCGTCACGCCCAGCAACTGGAAAGCCTCGCTGACCATAGGATTGTCCGCCAGCAGCTCCAGCCGCCGCAGCTGCCGGCCAAAGGCCAGCAGCAACTGCAAGGCGCAGCCGTCCACCTCCGTCACCTCGGCGAAGCTCAGCGACACCGCCTCGTGTTCCAGCAGCGGCAACAACTCGCCCTTCAGCCGCTCCGCCGTGTAAATGCTCAGCTCCCCGCTCAGGCTGGCCCTGGTCCAGCCCTCGCCGGTTTCAACATGCAATGCCATTCCGTCCCCAGATCAAACGCCGACGGGGCGTTAACTCGCTGTTTTTACTTAAGTGTCAACACTAAAAGTAGTCAAGAAACGGATTGTTTTATAAAAAACAGTAAGCAGGCCCGGCCGGCGGAGGCGCGGGCACGGCAACAGCGGCATGGCGGGAGGTCTATGAAACTGAGCATCAAATCCCTGTTGACGGCCGGCGCCGGCGTTTTCGCCCTGCTCTTGCTGCTGCTTCTGCTCTGCACGCTGCGCCTGCGCCACGAGCTGGACCTGCAGGCCCAAGCGGAAGCGCAGCGCACTCAAAGCTATCTGCTGGCCAATGAGCTGAGGCAAAGCTCGGACGACCTCACCCGTCTGGTCCGCACCTACGCGGAAACCGCTGACCCGCGCTATGAACGGCAATACTGGACCGTGCTGGCGATACGCAACGGCCAGCAACCGCGCCCCCAGCACTACAACCGCATCTACTGGGACTTCCTGGCCGCCAACGACAGCAAGCCGCAGCCGGACGGCCCCGCCGTGCCGCTGCAACAGCTGATGCGGCAGGCCGGCTTCAGCGACGCCGAATTCGCCAAGCTCAAGGAAGCGCAGGCCAATTCAGACCGGCTGGTCAACACCGAAACCGTGGCCATGAACGCGATGAAAGGCCGCTTCGCCGACGGCCAGGGCGGCTTCAGCCGACTAGGCCCGCCCGATCCTGCGCTGGCCCGCCGCATCCTGCACGACCGCCAATACCACCTGGACAAGGCCGCCATCATGCAGCCGGTGGACGCCTTCTACCAGTTGATGGAACAGCGCACCAATCAGGCCGTCGCCCAGGCCCGCGCTCAGGCCGGGCAATGGCTGGCCGTCGTCATCGCGCTGATGCTGGCCGGCTGCGCGCTGGGCCTGCTGCTGTTCTGGACCCTCTACCGCCGGCTGTTCGCCATGCTGGGCGACGAGCCGCTGCGCGTCACCCGCCAGATGCGGGCGGTGGCCGCCGGCGACCTCGCCGCCGCCGCGCCGCCCGGCGGCTACCCGGCCGGCAGCTTGGCGGAAGCCATGCTTCAGACCGTCTCCACGCTCAGCCGCGCCATCGCGGACTCTCAGCGCGGCGCCGGCCATCTGTCGATGCTGTCCGCGCAGATCAACCACAGCTCGCAGCAGCTGTCCCTCAACACCAACGGACAAGCCGCCGGCCTGGCCGAGGCCGCCGGTTCGCTGGAACAGATCTCCTCCGCCATCAGCCAGAGCAGCGACAACGCCAAGCTGACCGAAACCATGGCCATGCAGGCGGCGGACGACGCGCGCCGGGGCGGCGAAATCGTCGAACGCACCGTACAGGGCATGCAGCGCATCGCCGACCACATCTCGGTGATAGACGACATCGCCTATCAGACCAATCTGCTGGCGCTCAACGCCGCCATCGAGGCCGCTCGCGCCGGCAAGCAAGGCAGCGGCTTCACCGTCGTGGCCCAGGAAGTGCGCAAGCTGGCGGAACGCAGCCAAGTGGCCGCCCGCGAGATCAGCGGCATGACCGCCAGCGGGGTCCAGCTCGCCGGCCAGGCCGGCGCGCAACTGGCCGCCATCGTGTCCTCCAGCGGCAGAACCGCCAGCCTGATCCGGGAAATCGCCGTCGCCGCCAACGAACAAGCGCAAGGCGTCGGCCTGATCAATCTCACCATCCAGCAATTGAGCGCCGCCACCCGACAAAACGCCGGCCTGGTGGAAGAACTCGCCGCCATCTCGGCGGACAGCCGCGGCCACGCGGACCAAGTGCATGCCCAGATCCAGCGTTTCCATGCCGCTCCCGCTCCCCCGACCAGAGGAGAAACCAGCGCCGCCGGCCGCGTCCCCGCGGGCCATGGACCCCGTCATTGACCGGCCTTTACCCCATCTCAAGCCGCACTGTGAGGACTTCTCCCCATGAAAAACTTTCGCGCCAACCAAGCCATCACCGGCCTGCTGATTCTCATCGCGCTCACCTTCATCGGCGTGATCTATACCTTCGTCTCCATGCGCCAGGCGGTGGACGTGATGAGCGCCGCCAGCGAGAGCCGCTACCACTCCTACCTGCTGGCCTCGGAACTGCGGCAAAGCTCGGACGATTTGACCCGGCTGGGCCGCACCTACGTCGTCACCGGCGACCCCAGCTATGAGCAGCAGTACAACCGCGTGCTGGACATCCGCAACGGCAAGGCACCTCGCCCGCAGGAATACAACCGCATCTACTGGGACTTCGTCGCCGCCGGCCAGGACAAGCCCAGGCCGGACAGCGAAACCGTGCCCTTGCAGACCCTGATGCAACAAGCCGGCTTCACCGACGCCGAATTCGCCAAGCTCAAGGAGGCGCAGGCCAATTCCGACGGCCTGGTCAATCTGGAAGTGCGGGCGATGAACGCGGTCAAGGGCAAGTTCGCCGACGCCCAGGGTCAGTACACCGTCAGCGGCCAGCCTGACATGGAACTGGCGCGCAAGCTGGTGCACAGCAAGGAATACCACCAGTTCAAAGCCCAGATCATGAAGCCCATCGACGACTTCTTCGTGCTGCTGGACCAGCGCACCAACGCCGCGCTGGCGCAGGCCAAGGACAGGCTGTCCGGCGCCCAGCTGCAATTCCTCACCGCCATCGTGCTGCTGGTGGGCGAAATCCTGCTGCTGATCCTGCTGGGCCGCCGCCAGATCCACACCCAGCTGGGCGGCTCGGTCACCGACATCGAAGGCGTGCTGCAGGAAATCGCCTCCGGCAACCTGGCGGTGGACGTGCCCAAGGCGCCGGAAGCCAGCGCGCTGGGCCAGATCGGCGTGATGAACCAGCGGCTGCGCCGGCTGATAGGCGAAGTCAACAACAACGCCGGCCAGCTGGTCAGCGCCGTAGGCTCGCTGCACCAGACCACCAGCCGCATCAGCGAAGACGCGGACCAGGTCAACCAGGCCATCAGCTCCAGCGCCGCCACCATTGAACAGATCACCGTCAGCGTCACCCACGTCGCCGACACCACCGCGGACGCCAACGCCATCATCGGCCAGGCCAACAGCAGCGCCGAACGCGGCCGCCAGGCGGTGCACCAGGTGTCCGCCGAGGTGGGCAAGCTGTCCCAGGCCATGACCACCCTCAGCGACACCCTGAACTCGCTGGGCACCCGCTCCGAGGAAATCAGCTCCATCGTCAACGTGATCAAGGACATCGCCGATCAGACCAATCTGCTGGCGCTCAACGCGGCGATCGAAGCGGCGCGCGCCGGCGAAATGGGCCGCGGCTTCGCGGTGGTGGCCGACGAAGTGCGCAAGCTGGCCGAGCGCACTGCCCAGGCCACCACTGAAATCACCAGCATGACCCAGGGCATGCGCCAGCAAACCGCCGGCACCGTCGCCAGCATGCAGCAGGCTCGCTCCACCGTGGACCAGAGCGTGGACCTGGCCCAGGGCGCGGCCAGCGAGATCGAAAACATCGGCGGCCTGATGCGGCAGGTGGTGGACACCTTCACCCAGATCACCCACGCCACCCGCGAGCAATCCACCGCCGTCGGCAACATCGCCCACACCACCGAGCACATCAACGGCATGACCCGCAGCACCTCGGAAGTGGCGCAAGGCGCCAGCGCCACCCTCAGCGAGCTGAACGGCCACGCCAGCAAGCTGAAGAACGTGGTGGAGCGCTTCCACCTCTAAACCGGTCCGTGACAAAGCAGCAGGGCTCCGCAATGCGGAGCCCTGCTGCTCTTATCCTCTGTTTACGATCTTTTCCAGTATTTTGAATGTGGACTGAGACACATAGGGAGCGGCGTAAACGGCTGAAAAACGGCTTTAAGATCTGGCCTTCAAATCGGCGCCAAACTGGCGGACAGCGGCAAATGATCGGACAGCCGCGACCACGGCGCGCCCTTCAGCACCTCCGCCTCCAGCGGCTTCAGCCCGCGCACATAGATCCGGTCCAGCGGCAGCATCGGCATCCGCGCCGGGAAGCTACGCGCATGGCGGCCGAACAGTTGATCGAACACCTCCACCAGGCCCAGGCTGTCCATCAGCTGATCGGTAGCCTCCTCGCGCCAGTCGTTGAAATCGCCGGCCAGGATCAGCGGCGCGTCCGCCGGCACGTTCTCGCGCACATAGCGCGCCAGGTCCAGGTACTGCTTGCGCCGGTCCCGCGCCAGCAGATTGAAATGGCCGCACAAGGTCACCACCGGGCGCTTCCAGCCCGCCGGCGTCAGCTGGCAATGCAGCAGGCCGCGGTTCTCGAAGCGGTTGACCGAGATGTCGCGGTTGCACCAGGTGTTGATGGGAAAACGCGTCAGCAAGGCGTTGCCGTGGTGGCCGTGCTCATAGGCCGCGTTCAGGCCGTAAGCCGCCTTGTGGTCCAGCCGGCGCGCCAGGAAATGATGCTGCGGCAGCTTGGGCCAGCTGGCGTGCTGCAAGGCGCGTTCTATGTTCTTGCCCTGCACCTCCTGCAAGAACAGCACGTCGGCGTCTATGGACTCCAGCGCGGAGGCCATATCGCCCAGCCGCACATGGCGGTTCAGCGGCGACATGCCCTTGTGGATGTTGTAAGTGGCTACGGTAATGGCTTTCATGCGATGCGCTTCTTTATCGGGCGGGCTGGACGCCCGCCGCTTTCGTGAGCCGCCGGCGTCGCCGGCCGCTTCAACTGCCCCGTGAACAAGCTAGCTCAGACCATAGGCCGCGAGCCTCGTTCCCCGCCTCCGCCGTCCGTCGCCGGAAAACGCCTCAGTTTCAAAGATAAGCGCTGACGGCGCAATTTCAATCTCCGCCCCGCCGCCGTTTGTCTTCAGCTGAAAAATCATCAGCCTAACAAGAACTGCCCGTCTGCAAAATTTCCAATATCAGTCATTGCAAGATGAATACAGCTGCACTACACACTTATAACAGTAGCTAGAAAACAATGCGTGGTTATCGGCGGAAGTTAGGGAGCGAGCGATGGGAAACTTTCTTGCGCAGTTCAGCATCAAGGTCAAGATTTTCGGCCTGATCCTGTTGGGCGTGCTGGCCAGTGTGATTATCGGGGGGGTAGGCATTAGAAGCACGTCTGACATGAACGACCTCACCGTCGACATGCACGATAATTTACTGATGTCCGTCTACTGGGTGGCGGTGGCCAACCAAAACGCGATCTACATCAGCCGATCCGACTACCGCTTTATCGCTGAAACCGACAAGAAACAAATGGACCAGGTCACCGCCAACCGCAGTAAATTCTTGGCGGAGATGAACCGGCTGCTGGACCTCTACCGCAAAACCATACTCACCCCGCCGGAAGTGGACGCTCTCAAGCGCTTTGACGCCGCCTGGCCGGTGATGGAGGAAGCCTGCAAGAAAGTGCGCGACCTCAGCTACAGCGACACCGGCGACGGCGTCAACAACAAGAAGGCCGTGGAACTGATGGCCAAGGAATGCCGGCCCAAATTCCAGGCGGTCGACGACATCATGAGCCAGATCGTCGACATCAACGTAAAAGGGGCCGACAAGGCCTTGCAAGAAGCCTCCGCCAAATACGAGAAGGCGCGCAACACCGTCGTCACCGTGCTGGTGATCGCCGTGATCGTGCTGCTGGCGCTGGGCGTGATGATACAGAACGGCATCGTCGGCAGCCTGAAAAAAGGCATGGAAGCGCTGTTTCAGCTCGGTAGCGGCGACCTGACCGGCACTATCGAAGTACAGGGCAAGGACGAAGTGGCCCAGATGATGCAATCCCTGTCAGACACCCAGAAAAAACTGCGCGTCACCGTGGGCGACATCATCAACTCCGCCTCCAGCGTGGCCGCCACCGCCGAGGAGCTGGCGGCCTCCACCGAGCAAGTCAGCGCCAGCATCGGCCAGCAGGTCAACGCCACCTCCAGCGCCGCCGCCTCGATCGAGGAACTGACCGTCAGCATCGACCAATGCTCCAACAACGCCTCGCTGGCGGACTCCCAGGCCAGCGAAGCCGGCAGCCAGGCCAAGATAGGCAATAAGGAAGTGCAGGACTCCACCCAGCAGGTGCGCAAGGTCAACGACAGCGTGGCCGCCTCCGCCAACAACCTGGAATCCCTGTCCGAGCAGGCGCAGATGATCAGCAGCATCGCCACCGTGATCAAGGAAGTGGCCGACCAGACCAATCTCTTGGCGCTCAACGCCGCCATCGAGGCCGCGCGCGCCGGCGAACAGGGCCGCGGTTTCGCCGTGGTGGCCGACGAGGTGCGCAAGCTGGCCGAGCGCACCACCGGTTCCGCCACCGAAATCACCCAGATGATCGCCAAGATCCAGGCCGGGGCCAGGGAGGCCGTGGACAGCATGCGCAACAGCCGCCACATCGTCAGCCAGGTGGTGGAATCGTCGGAACACGTGTCCACCACCATCAGCTCGGTGGAGGAAAGCGCGGAAGGCGTGGTGGGCGCCATCAGCGACATCGCCATGGCGATGCAGGAGCAACGTCAGGCCAGCACCGACTTGGCCGGCCGCGTGGAGGCCATCGCCCAGATGTCCAAGGAAAACGGCATTGCGGTGGATGTGTTCTCGCAAGCCACCCGCGAATTGGCGGTGGTGGCGGAGCGGCTGCAACAAACCACCCTCGCCTTCAAGTTGTAATTCACAGGCTTCATCCCCCGCCCCTCGGCCTGATCCGCGGGGCAGTTTTTTTTCACCCTTGCCGGTCCTTGATTGACAGCGCCGGCCCGCCTCGCCAACAATAGCCCCGCGCCGCTGCAATTGCGGCGCTCGGGCTTGGACTCCCGACGTTAAGACTATCCGGCAGACCGCGGCCTCCCCGCGCTCTGTCTCGCTATTGCTTTGCCTATTCGGGCGGGCCGTGGCGAGGGCACCTCGCGGTGCGCCGGTCTTGGATAGTCTCCCGGTAGTCCAACCTTGTCATGCGCCCGCCTAGCCGCGCCCCGCGGCCTGGCCGGCATTAGCTTGAGGAGGTTGCAATGTTGAAATCCTTTAGGCGCTTACCCCGCCGCGCATCCCCGTCCTTCCCCGCGCCGACGCCGGCCTGCTCCCAACAGGAGGCCCGCGATGAGTGACTCCAAAAAAGATGAACTGCGCGCCTTCTACCGTCTGCTGGAGGCCCGCGAAGCCAAACTGCCCTTTGTCGGCCCCTCGCAAGACCGCAGCCATCCGCATTACTGGCATGTGCCTCTATGCCGGGACTTTTCGGAAGCCTACTCGCTGGGCGAACGCCATGGCCGCGCGCTGGTTGATCTGTTCCGCCAGCACCCGGACCACGCCGGCCACGGCCTGCTCAGCCGCATTGTTCACGATATGAACTTGTTCGACTTCAGCCCGCAGCGCGGCGCCTGGGCCGGTTTCTTCGACCATCTGGAAGTGCTGATCGCCGTCAGCATCCGCATGCACGAGTCCGACGCCGAGGCGCAAGCCGGGCCGTCCTGAGCCGCAAAACGCGCCCGGACGGCCTGCGTCCGGGCGGTTTTGGGGATTGTGGCAATGGCTGGCGTGGGCAATCTATGGTACAAAGCCTGCAATCCTTGTCCGCGCTTACGCTGGCAAGGCGGCTGCGCGAGTCACCTGTTTGATCCATTCACCCTCCCTCTTGGTGCCGGATAAAAACCACAGGCGGGTGACTCGCCCAGCCGGAATGCTTGTCGTTTTCATCCCCCCGCCCCGCGCCCCAGCTGCTTTCCCGCTCAAATCCCATCCGTCAACGGCCAGAAAGGCCCGGTGCGCATTCCGCCCCGCGCCTTACCATGGGGTTTCGATTCATCAATCCGTAAAGGAGAGTCAGATGGCTAAAAGCAAGCGCGCCGCCAAGAAACTGGCGGCGCTGGCCGACAAGGTGCGCGGGCAGAAGAAGGCGACCAAATCAGCCAGGAAGCTGGCCGCCAAGGTGCTGAAGCACCCGATGACCGACAAGCCGGCCAAGCAAAAAGAGCGGAAGCGCGCCAAGAAGGACAAGGCGGACAAGCAGCAGGCTGAATAAGACCCGCTAAGCCCTCCCCCCGCGGCGGCTCAAATCCTTGAGCCTGCGCGCAGAAAGGCGGCCGTCGGCGTTTACGCCGCGCCGCCTTTCCGCATTCCGGCCTGACGATCACACCTGATAGGCCGATACCGTTTGTAGAATCACCCGCGCCTGCTGGCTCAGCTGCCCGGCGGCGTCCGCCGAGCCGCTGGACGCCGAGGAGTTTTCCTCCGCCATCTGGGCGATCTGTTCCACGCGCTGGGCAATGGTGTTGCTGGCCACGCTCTGCTCGGCGATGCTGTTGGAGATGTCGCGCACCAATTCCATCGCCTTGCCGCTGCTGTCCCGTATGCCGTCGATGGCGTCGTTGGCGGCGCGGGTGTTGGCGGTTTCCTGGTGCACCTGATCCACCACTTTCTCCATGCTTTGCACCGCTTCCAGCGTGCTGCTTTGCATTTTGTTGATGATGTTGGCGATTTCCGTGGTGGAGCTGGCGGTGCGCTCGGCCAGCTTGCGCACCTCGTCCGCCACCACGGCGAAGCCGCGGCCCATCTCGCCGGCGCGCGCCGCCTCGATCGCCGCGTTGAGCGCCAAGAGATTGGTCTGATCCGCGATGTCCTTGATCACCCCCATCACCGAGGCGATGGTGGCGCTGTCTTCCTTCAACTGCCCAATGCGCTGCGCGGCGTCGGTAATCGCGCCGGCCACCTCGGTGATGCCGCGCACGGTGGCGGAAATCACCTGGCCGCCCTCGGTCGCCATCTCTCCGGCCTGCTGCGACTGGCCGCGCGCTTCCACCGCGCTGGAGGCGACATGGTTGATGCTCACCGTCATCTGTTCCACCGCCGCCGCCATCGCCGCGGCGGACTCGCTTTGCATTTCCGAACTACGGGCAATCTCATGGGTATTGTTGGCCAGGCCGGACATCGCGCCGTCGATGGAGCCGATGCTGTCGCGGATTTCGCGGAAGCTGCGTTGCAAGTTCTCCAGCAACTGATTGAAGGCGGTGGCGGTTTCCCCTACCTCGTCCATGCGCCCCACCGGCGCGCGCAAGGTGAAGTCTTTGTGCTGATTCACCCGGAACATGGTGGAGCGTATCTGGTTCAGGCTCAGGCGGATGTGGCTGAACAGCAGCCAGCCCAGGCCGCCGCTCAACAGCAGACAGGCGGCGATCACCGCCACCGAGCTGCCGAAGGCCATGCTGTAAGCGGCGGCGTTGTCCTTGGACAGGCTGTCCGCCATGCCGTAGTTGAAGTCGATATGGTCGTTGAGGTCCTTGGCCAGCGCCTTGGCGGACTCCGGTATCGGCCCCGTCACCAGCATTGCCTGCGTCGCCGCGCCCGGATGCTCGCGCGAGGCTTTCAAAAAGCCGTCGCGATGGCCGCGGTAGGCTTGCAGATCCGCCCGGTCTTGCTGCAACAGTTTGCGGTCGGCGTCGTTGGACAATAAGTCCTTTTCGTAAGCGTCCAGTACCTGATCCAGCGCCTTGTCGCCTTCGGAGATCTGCGTTTCGGCGTCCGTCTTGCTCTTGGCGTCGGCGGCGATGCCGTGGCGGTACGCCGCCACCCGCATCTTGGTCAAGGCCAGCAAGCCCTTGTCCAGCGCCTGAATGCTGGGAAAGGTGTTGTTCTTCAAATAATTGAATCGTTCATTGGCGCTGTGCAACTGCCACAAGCCGTAACTGCCGACGCCGATCAAGGCCAACATGGCCACCATCAAGGTCAGCATGAGCCGCTGTGAGATATTCATCCTTATTCTCCGTGTCTTCGCCCGATACCACATCTAGCTTTGTTATAGGCGCAGTCGGAAAACAGTAGAAAGTTCTAAATAAGAATATCCATTAAGCGTATAAATCCCGCGGCGGCGCGGCCTTAGAGCGACTGACAAAAATCAGTTTCACGGCTGAGGCAAGGCGCGCCGACGCAGGCAGCACTTGAGCACGGCAAGTCGGCGCAAAGCAGCATCAGGGGTTTTCGCCTTGTCTCGCCTTAGCTCGCGAGATCGTAAACAGGCTCTTAGAGCCTGTTCAAAGTCTCGCGAGCAAGAGCGAGACAAAACGCATCAGATTTTGAACAGGTGCTTACACCTGGTACTGGGTCACGGTGTTCAGGATGTTTTTCGCCTGCTGCTGCAATTGCTCCGCCGCGTCCGCCGAGGCGCTGGAGGCGGACGCGTTCTCCTCCGCCATCTGCGCGATCTGCTCCACTTTCTGGGCAATGGTGTTGCTGGCGCTGCTTTGCTCGTTGATGCTGCCGGAGATGTCCTTGACCAGCTCCATCGCCTGGCCGCTGCTGTCCTGGATCTTCTCTATCACGCTGCTGGCTTCGCGGGCGTTGTCGGTTTCCTGGTGCACCTGCTCCACCACTTTTTCCATGCTCTGCACCGCTTCCATCGTGCTGCTTTGCATCTTGTTGATGATGGCGCCGATCTCCGTGGTGGAGCTGGCGGTGCGCTCGGCCAGCTTGCGCACCTCGTCCGCCACCACCGCGAAGCCGCGGCCGGTTTCGCCGGCGCGCGCCGCCTCGATCGCCGCGTTCAAGGCCAAGAGATTGGTCTGATCGGCGATGTCCTTGATCACCCCCATCACCGAGGCGATGGTGGCGCTGTCGTCCTTCAACTGCCCGATGCGCTGGGAAGCGTCGGTAATCGCGCCCGCCACCTCGGAAATGCCCAGCACGGTGGCGGAGATCACCTGCCCGCCCTCGTTGGCCATGCTGCCGGCCTGCTGCGCCTGGGTGCGCGCCTCCACCGCGTTGTCGGCCACGTGGTTGATGCTCACCGTCATCTGCTCCACCGCCGCCGCCATCGCCCCGGCGGATTCGCTCTGCACCTCGGAGCTGCGCGCGATCTGATTGGTGTTGGCCGCCAGGCCGGAGGTGGCTTTGTCGATTTCTGAGATGTTGTCGCGTATGCCGCGGAAGCTGTGCTGCAAATCGTCCAGCAAGTGGTTGAAGGCGGCGGCGGTGCGGCCGATCTCGTCCTTGCGCAAGATCTTGGCGCGCAGGCGGAAGTCCTTGCTGGCGCTGACCTGATCCAAGGTTTCGCCTATCTGGCTCAGGCTGCTGCGGATGCTGCGGAACAAGGCGAAGCCCAGCGCGCCGCTGAGGATCAGGGCGCCCACGATCACCACCAGCGAGGAGATCAGCGCCTGCTCGTAGACCACGGCGTTGTCGGCGGACAATTTCTTGGCCAGGCCGTAATTGAATTCGATGTGTTCCTTGATGTCCTTGACCACGGTCTTGGCGGTGGCCAGCAGCGGACCGCCCACCAGCTCCCGCCGCGTGGCTTCCGCCGGCTGCTCGCGCGAGATCTTGAACACCGCGTCGCGCTGCTGGCGGTAGACGCGGATGTCCGCGCGGTCCTTTTCTATCATCCGGCGGTCTTCGTCGTCGGAAACCAGGTCTTTCTGGTAATGGTCCAGCGCCGTGTCCATCTGCTTGTCCAGCTGCGCGATGCTGGCCTCGATGTCGGCCTTGACCTTGGGGTCTTCGCTGATGCCGTGACGGTAAGTCAGCACCCGCATATCGGTTTGCGCCTGCAAGGCCTGGTCCAGGGTGTGGATGCTGGGGAAAGTGTTGGCCTGCAGATAATCGAAGCGCTCATTGGCCCGATGCAGCTGGAACAGCCCGTAGCTGCCCACAATGAACAAGCCGAGCAAGGCAACCGCCAAGGTCAGCAGCAAGCGTTGGGATATGCTCATGGTAGCCCCCTAGGTTCATGACTTATGAAACTCGATTCTTTATAGGCGTGGCCGCACGGTATTTTCAAATCATTTGGCATTTAAAATCAGGCTTTTGCGAAGCGGAGCTGACACCGTAGAATGTCCTCGCAATCACAACATTCATAAAACGCCAAGTACAAAGGAGAATCACCATGTCCTCATTCCGTTCCCGCCCAAGCCTGCTGCTGAGCG
The DNA here is from genome assembly GCF_016937655.1 of Chromobacterium alkanivorans. GTDB lineage: Bacteria > Pseudomonadota > Gammaproteobacteria > Burkholderiales > Chromobacteriaceae > Chromobacterium > Chromobacterium alkanivorans. The sequence goes on from NZ_JAFHKL010000002.1 coordinate 43,863, forward strand.
CGCTGGCCCTGAGCCTGAGCCTGGGCTTCAACGCCCCGGCGCTGGCGCTGAGCCCGCCGGCGGCGCCCCAGGTCAAATACGATTACGACTACGATGTGTTCCACCCGGTCTACGCCCGCAACGGCATGGTGGCCACCGAGCAGGGCCTGGCCACCCAGGTGGGGCTGGACATCCTGCGCCAGGGCGGCAACGCGGTGGACGCCGCGGTGGCGGTGGGCTTTGCGCTGGCGGTGACCCTGCCCAACGCCGGCAATCTGGGCGGCGGCGGCTTCATGGTGCTGCACGACGCCAAGAGCGGCCGCAACATCGCGCTGGATTTCCGCGAAATCGCGCCGGCCAAGGCCGGCCGCGACATGTATCTGGACGCCCAGGGCAAGGTGGTTGACGGCCGTTCGCTGTACACCCACCTGGCGGTGGGTGTGCCCGGCACCGTGGCCGGCCTGGCCCACGCCCAGCAGCGCTGGGGCAGCCTGCCGCTGGCCAAGGTGATCGCGCCGGCGGTGAAGCTGGCGGAGCAAGGCTTCGCGGTATCGCAAACGCTGGCCGAAATGCTGGAAGTGGAAAAAGACAATCTGGGCCGCTGGGACAGCAGCCGGGCGGTGTTCTTCCGCGACGGCCGCCCGCTGCGCGCCGGCGAGAAGCTGGTGCAGCGCGATCTGGGCAAATCGCTGCGCCTGATCGCGCAACAAGGGCCCAAGGCGTTCTACCAGGGCAGCATCGCCGACAAGATCGTGGCGGAGATGGCGCGCCACGGCGGCCTGATCGACAAGAAAGACCTGGCCGGCTACAAGGTGGAGGAGCGCGCGCCGGTCAGCGGCAGCTACCGCGGCTACCAGGTGGTGTCGATGCCGCCGCCCAGCTCCGGCGGCATCCACATCGTCCAGATCCTGAACCTGCTGGAACGCTACCCGCTGGCCGACTACGGCCCCAACAGCGCGCAAACCATCCACTACCTGGCCGAGGCGATGAAGCTGGCCTACGCCGACCGCTCCGAATACCTGGGCGACCCGGCCTTCGTCAAAGTGCCGCAGGCCGGGCTGACCTCCAAGCGCTACGCCGACCAGCTGGCGGCGACGATAGACCCGGCCAAGGCCCGCCCCGCCGCCGAGATCAAGCCCGGCAAGCCGCAGCCCTACGAAAGCGACCAGACCACCCACTACTCCATCGTGGACAAGCAGGGCAACGCGGTGGCGGTGACTTACACGCTGAACCTGAACTTCGGCAGCGGCATCATCGCCGGCGGCACCGGCATTCTGCTCAACAATGAGATGGACGACTTCTCCGTCAAGCCCGGCGTGCCCAACGCCTTCGGCCTGATCGGCGGCGACGCCAACGCGGTGGCGGCCGGCAAGCGGCCGCTGTCCTCGATGTCGCCGACCCTGGTGCTGAAGAACGGCAAGCCCTGGCTGGTCACCGGCAGCCCGGGCGGCGCGCGCATCATCACCACCACTTTGCAAACCATCGTCAACGCCATCGATTTCGGCATGAACCCGGCCGAAGCCGCGTCCACGCCGCGGGTCCACCATCAATGGCTGCCGGATGAATTGCGGGTGGAAAAGGGCTTGAGCCCGGACACGCTGCGCCTGCTGCGCGAACAGGGTTACAAGATCGCGGTCAAGCCCAGCATGGGCCGGACCCAGACCATACAGCTGCGCGACGGCGGCTTGTACGGCTATTCCGACCCGCGCAATCCGGACGGCGCCACCATGGGCTATTAAGACGCGCCGGCCGGGCGCTGTTCAAGGACGCGCCCGGCCGGCCGATAAAGCGATAAACCGGCATCGAAACTCAACCATAATGTAACAACGCATCCGAACCAGGCCGCCGGTTTCCGTTGGGCCGCCGGCCCCGCGCCGTTCACTGGGGAGAAGCCCGCACATGCTGAAATCGCTGAGCAGCGCCGCGCTGGCCTTGTCGCTGTCGCTCCATGCCGACGCGGCCACCCTGCACTTCGTCACCCAGGATTTCCCCCCCTTCATCGAAGTGACCGACAAACCCCAGCCGCAGGGCCTGATGGTGGATACCCTGGTGGCCGTCTGCCAGCGCTTGAACTGGAGCTGCGAGATCCAGGCCATGGTGTGGCGCCGCGCCTTGCTGCTGGCCGAGGAAGGCAAGGTGGACGGCATCTTCCCGGTGCAGGACACGCCGGAGCGCAGGATATCGCTGGCCTTGAGCGCCCCGGTGTACCACAGCAGTTACGGCCTGTTCGCCACCGCCAGCTCCACCTTCCGCTACCAGCAGGCGCAGGATCTGCTCAACCACCGCATCGCGGTCTACGGCCCGTCCGTCTCTCAGAACGCCCTGGACAAGCTGATTGCCGGCCTGCCCAATATGAACATCACCGTGGAAAACAATCAGGAAACGGTGTTAAAGAAATTGGCCGCCATGCGCTATGGCGCCGAGGCGGTGGTTTTCGCCAACGAAGACGTCACTCGCTACATCATCCGGCGCGAAGCGCTGAGCGGCCTCCGCCCGCTGGCCACGATACAACCGCTGACCTATCTGTACGGTTTCCCTTTGAAATCAGTGAAACCCGGCATGGTGGCGGACTTCAACCAGGCCTTGAACGCGCTGTGCCACGACGGCACGCTGCCGCGCCTGGCGCGCCGCTACAACGTTCGCATGGCGGCCTGCAAATAGCATTTGAAAGTTTACGCTATCAATTAAATTGAACATTCATTAGCGATGTGTTATATTTGTTCAAAATATCAAACAGCCACCATAAGCGCCTCGCCATTTAGGCGCTTATCTTGCGCTTCAATGCGATAAACAACCCTTCTGCCCCATCAGGTTCACGGGGCGGTCTAAGCGATCGACTGTCTTTGCTGACGGCGTCATCCGCGCATTTCGCGGAGCGTTGTTGCGCCCTAGCGCATGTGGCTTCCGGATTTCCAATCACAGGAGCGTAGCATGCAAACACAACCGTCTTCCCAACCCTGGCTGGGCTGGGCTTTTCTACTGGTGGCCATCCTCACCGAAATCCTGGGCACGTCCTTCATGGCCTACGCCGCCCGCACCGAAAGCTATTGGGGCTACGGGGTGATGGCGGCGGCGCTGGCGCTGTCCTATTACTTCCTGTCGCTCGCCATCCGCACCATCTCCGTGGGCGTGGCCTACGCCGCCTGGGAAGCCCTGGGCCTGGCCGGCCTGGCGCTGATCGGCGTCTATCTGTTCGGCGAAACGCTGCTGACCCAGGAAATCATCGGGCTGACCTTGTCCGTGGTGGGCATCGCCTGCGTGGTGTCCGGAGAGGCCGATGAACAAACCCAGGAGCAAACCGCATGAAAACCGTATTCTATTTATTCGTAGTGTCCTCGGCCCTGATCGAAGTGGCCGCTAACCTGATGCTGGAAAAGTCCAACGGCTTCCGCAACAAGGCCTGGGGCTTCGGCGCCATCGCCATGGTCTGGGTGGCTTTCGCCCTGCTGGGCCAGGCGGTGCGCGGCATCGATCTCGCCGTGGCCTACGCGCTGTGGGGCGCGCTGGGCATCATCGGCACCGCCATCGGCGCGCGCATCTTCTTTGGCCAGCGGCTCAAGCCGCTGGGCTGGGCGGGCATGGCCATCGTCATTTCCTCGGTGGTGGTGCTGACCACCGCCTGATCAACGAGGGCGGCGCTTCGTGACGCTTTTATGACGCGCCGCCGCGCCCTACCTGTCCTATCTGAGTATGGCCACACTGGCCGTATCGGTTTAGGGTACGGGCTCCATCCAAGCAATGAAAGGCTGAGACATGCAACAGTATCAAGTCTTGAGCGGCATGAGCCAAGAGTCCTTGGACAACACCCAAGCCTTGCTCACCCTCTGCGAGCACTGCGCCAGCGATGTAGGCATCCTGGCCATCCACGGCGAAACGGATCAACCTTGCGAGCTGTGCGGCGAAGTCGATTGACGCGCCGCCGCCAACCCCACACCGGGCCGGCCATGCCGGCCCCTTGTTTTTTCAGCCGCCGCGCTTGTCGCGCCTCATAAGAACCTGTTCAAAGCCTCGCAAGCAAGGGCGAGACAGAGCGAAAACAACCGAAAAAGCGGAACGCGCAAGGGATGCGCGAGCATTTTGAGGGTACACTCGCCGTGATGCGCGTCACGAACGCGCAGCGGACTTTGAACAGCTTATAAGGACGATATGCACATCCGGGCGCTGAAACTGGCGACACTGCCGGCCTGGCAAGGCCTGCGCCAGCAACTATGGCCGCACCACTCCCCCGCCGCGCACCGCGCCGACGGCGAACGCATTCTAAGCTCCCGCCAGCTGGCGTCCTTCCTGGCGCTGGACGACGCCGGCCAGGCGCTAGGCTTCGCCGACGCCGCCATCCGGCAGGACTACGTCAACGGCTGCGACGGCAGCCCGGTGGTTTTTCTGGAAGGCGTCTTCGTCGCGCCCGCGCACCGGAAAACCGGCATCGCCCGCCAACTGGTGGCGGCGGTGCGGGCCTGGGGCCTGGAGCGCGGCTGCGCCGAACTGGCTTCCGACGCGCCGCTGGACAATCTCGCCTCGCAGCGCATGCACGCCGCGCTGGGCTTCGAGGAGACGGAAAGAGTGGTGTTTTTCAGGATGGCGCTGGATTAAACCAACTCCCCTGCCCTGTCGCGCGCCGGAGATGCAAGATTAAAAACAACCGACCTTATTCGCTCTTCGGCTTACTCATTTCAAGCGGCCATTGGGAGAAAGCCAGAAACCAAAGAGCGAGGATGCCGAAAAAGGGAAAGGCGAACAACAGGCCGGCCCACTTTGAATACCCCATTCTCGACATCACGATTCCGGACAGCACCACCGTCAGAATCGTGATCGCCGCGATCAAGAGCAAAATAATCCCGATGATCGCCATCACTTGGCTCCTTCCAACGCTGGCCATTTCGACCTTGCCAGAACCCACAGCGCCGCCAGCATGCCGAAAACCGGCACCAAGGCCAGCAGCGCATAACAAGGCGGCAAGCCCACCCGCCTGAAGATTCGCCACAAGGGATAAGCCGTCGCCAAGCCGGCAATTACAAAGTTCGTCAACAGCCCCACCAAAACCTCCCCGCTCAAAAACACCGTCGCCGGATAAAGGCCGGTATTTTAACAGGCTCATCCAGGCTGCATTTAATGAAAACACCCCGCGCCAGCGGGGTGTTTTTTGGGGTATGGCCGGGGGCATCCATTGGGACGCCCCGAAGCCTCGCCCTCGGGCGGAGCATCAAATCATTGACTTGATTACACCTTCACGGTGTCGGCCAGTTCCTGGTAGTCGGCGATCTCGTTGAAGTTCATGTAGCGGTACACTTCGCCGGCCTTCTGGTTGAGCACGCCGATGTCGGCCATGTATTCCTCCTTGGTCGGAATGCGGCCCAGACGGGAGCAGATCGCGGCCAGTTCGGCGGAACCCAGGTAGACGTTGGAGTTCTTGCCCAGACGGTTGGGGAAGTTGCGGGTGGAGGTGGACATCACGGTGGCGCCCTCCTTCACCTGCGCCTGGTTGCCCATGCACAGCGAGCAGCCCGGCATTTCCATACGCGCGCCGGCGGTGCCGAAGGTGCCGTAATGGCCTTCCGCGGTCAGCTGTTCGGCGTCCATCTTGGTCGGCGGCGCCACCCACAGTTTCACCGGGATGTCGCGCTTGCCTTCCAGCAGCTTGGAAGCGGCGCGGAAGTGGCCGATATTGGTCATGCAAGAACCAATGAACACTTCGTCGATCTTGGCGCCGGCCACGTCGGACAGGGTTTTCACGTCGTCCGGGTCGTTCGGGCAGGCCACGATGGGCTCGTGGATGTCGGCCAGATCGATGTCGATCACCGCCGCGTAGTCCGCGTCGGCGTCGCCCTTCAGCAGCTGCGGATTGGCGATCCAGGCCTCCATCGCCTTGATGCGGCGTTCCAGCGTGCGCGCGTCCTGATAGCCGTTGGCGATCATGGTCTTCATCAGGGTGATGTTGGAGGTCATGTATTCGATGATCGGCGCTTTGTCCAGATGCACGGTGCAACCGGCGGCGGAACGCTCGGCGGAGGCGTCGGACAGCTCAAACGCTTGCTCCACCTTCAGATCCGGCAAGCCTTCGATTTCCAGGATGCGGCCGGAGAAGGCGTTTTTCTTGCCGGCCTTGGCCACGGTCAGCAGGCCTTGCTTGATCGCGTACAGCGGGATGGCGTTGACCAGATCGCGCAGGGTCACGCCCGGCTGCATCTTGCCCTTGAAGCGCACCAGCACCGATTCCGGCATGTCCAGCGGCATTACGCCGGTGGCGGCGGCGAAGGCCACCAGGCCGGAGCCGGCCGGGAAGGAGATGCCGATCGGGAAGCGGGTGTGGCTGTCGCCGCCGGTGCCCACGGTGTCCGGCAGCAGCAGGCGGTTCAGCCAGCTGTGGATCACGCCGTCGCCCGGGCGCAGCGATACGCCGCCGCGGGTGGAGATGAAGGCCGGCAGTTCCTTGTGCATCTTCACGTCCACCGGCTTGGGATAGGCGGCGGTGTGGCAGAAGGACTGCATCACCAGATCGGCGGAGAAGCCCAGGCAAGCCAGGTCTTTCAGTTCGTCGCGGGTCATCGGACCGGTGGTGTCCTGGGAGCCGACGGTGGTCATCTTCGGTTCGCAGTAGGTGCCCGGGCGCACGCCCTGGCCTTCCGGCAGGCCACAGGCGCGGCCAACCATTTTCTGAGCCAGGCTGAAGCCCTTGCCGGAATCGGCCGGGGACTTGGGCAGGCGGAATTCGGCGGACGCCGGCAGACCCAGCGCTTCGCGCGCCTTGCCGGTCAGGCCGCGGCCGATGATCAGGTTGATGCGGCCGCCGGCGCGCACTTCGTCCAGGATCACGTCGGACTTGAGCGCGAAGTCGGCGATCTTCTGGCCGGCCTTCTCGATCTTGCCTTCATACGGGTAGATGTCGATCACGTCGCCCATGTCTATCTTGGACACGTCCACTTCGATAGGCAGCGCGCCGGAGTCTTCCTGGGTGTTGAAGAAGATGGGGGCGATCTTGCCGCCCAGGCACACGCCGCCGAAGCGCTTGTTCGGCACGTAGGGAATGTCTTCGCCGGTGCCCCAGATCACGCTGTTGGTGGCGGATTTGCGGCTGGAGCCGGTGCCGACCACGTCGCCGACGTAGGCGACCAGGTGGCCTTTTTGCTTCAGGTCTTCGATGAACTGCATCGGGCCGCGCTTGCCGTCTTCTTCCGGGGTGATGCCGGGACGGGCGTTCTTCAGCATGGCCAGGTAGTGCAGCGGGATGTCCGGGCGGCTCCAGGCGTCCGGCGCCGGGGACAGGTCGTCGGTATTGGTTTCGCCGGTGACCTTGAACACGGTGACGGTGATCTTCTCGGCCACGGCCGGGCGGCTGGTGAACCATTCGGCCTTGGCCCAGGATTCCACCACCTCCTTGGCGAAGGCGTTGCCCTTGTCCATCTTTTCCTTCACGTCGTGGAAGGCGTCGAACATCAGCAGGGTTTTCTTCAGGCCGTCGGCGGCGATCTGCGCCACGGCGGCGTCGTCCAGCAGGTCGATCAGCGGCTTGATGTTGTAGCCGCCCAGCATGGTGCCCAGCAGCTGGGTGGCCAGCTCGCGGGAGATCAGCGGGGATTGGGCGTCGCCCTCGGCCACGGCGGCCAGGAAGGAAGCCTTGACCTTGGCGGCGTCGTCCACGCCCGGCGGCACGCGGTGGGTGATCAGTTCGACCAGGGTGCTTTCTTCGCCCTTGGGCGGGTTTTTCAGCAGTTCCACCAGCGCTTCCACTTGCTTGGCGGACAGCGGCAGCGGCGGGATGCCCAGCGCGGCGCGCTCGGCCACGTGTTGACGGTAAGCTTCCAGCATGACTTTGGACCTTTATGGCTTGGGTTGTTGGCAGCGTCCCCGGCAAGGCCGGGACTCCGACGCTGCGGGACAATGAGGTAAGGCTTCGGCTGCGCCGTCAAGGCCGCGCGCTTGCGACGCCGAGCGACGCGGCCTTGATTTCATGCCTGAAGATTACGCTGTTAGCCGTCCGCTTTCAAACGAGTTATCGCAACATAGATTGTGAGTTAAAATCACAGCATGAGCACTTACCCCCCTCTCAACACCCTGCGTATTTTTGAGGCGGCGGCTCGGCTGGAGAGCTTTTCCGCCGCCGCCGGCGAACTCTTCGTCACCCACGGGGCTGTGAGCAAGCAGATCAAGCAGCTGGAGGATTGGCTGGGCGTGCCGCTGTTCGAGCGCAGCGGCGGCAGGGTCAAGCTGACCGACCCCGGCTGGCGCTATCTGGTGCAGGTGCAGGACGGTCTGGATCTGATCGCCAACGCCACTTCGCAGCTGCTGCAGGCGGACCGCCGGCGCCGGGTCAGCGTCAACTCCACGCCCACCTTCGCCCTGCACTGGCTGCTGCCGCGGCTCAGCCGTTTTCGCGAGCAGTTTCCGGAGCTGGAGCTGCACCTGGCCACTTCGGACCGCGACATCAGCCGGCTGGACAGCCCGTTCGACATCGCCATCCGCCGCGGCCCCGGCGACTGGCCCGGCCACATCGCCAAGCCCTTCCTCAAGGAGTGGGAGCTGCCGCTGTGCGGCCCGGCGCTGCTGGCCGCCGCGCCCATCGCCAGCCCGGCGGACCTGGCGCGCCATACCCTGCTCTACGCCGACACCCGCCCCACCGCCTGGCAGCGCTGGCTGACCCTGGCCGGGGTGCCGGAGCTGAAGCCGGCCAGCGCCCTGCACTTCGACAGTTTCTCGCTGGCCTTGCAGGCGGCGATCAACGGCCTGGGCGTGGTGCTGGGGCCGATGCCGATGGCGCAGGCGCAGATAGACGCCGGCGTGCTGCTGTCGCCGTTGCCGGCGCCGGTGGCCACGGTGCGCGATTATTGCTGGGTGGCGCCGCGCGCGGCGGCGGAGGACGCCGCCGTCGCCGCCTTCTGCCGCTGGCTGGAGAGCGAGGCCGCCCGCCCGGACGCGCCCTGAGAACCTGTTCAAAGTCCGCTGCGCTTCGTGAAGCCTTGCACGGCGAGTACCAGCTCAAAATGCTCATGTACCCCTCGTACATTCCGCTTTTTCGCTTGTTTTCGCCTTGTCTCGCTCTTGCTCGCGAGACTTTGAACAGGTTCTGAGGACCGCTTCAACGTCTGCCGCGCTGCGGCGTTGAACCGCTACGGCGTCAATGAGCGGCGGTGGGCGGCAAGCCAATCAGCTTGACGTCCATCGGCGCGGTGTCGCGCGGCAGCCATTTGTTGTAGATGCGTTTGAAGCTGCCGTCTTTCTTGACGGCGGTGAACGCGGTTTGCCAACGCTTGACCTCCGCCGGCGAGGTGCCGCGCGAAAACGCCAGATAGAGCTCCAGCGTTTCCAGCACCCGCACCACTTCCACCGCGTCCGCCGGCTGGTGGATGTCCTTCAGCACCGAGGCGACGACGAAGCCGCCCTCCGACCACATATCGTAGCGGCCGACCAGCAGCTTCTGCGCGGTGATCTGCGGGGTGGGCGCCAGATCCACCTCGATGAAGCCGGCCGCGATCGCCGCGTCGGCGAAGATGCTGCCGCGGTAAGCGCCCACTGGCCGGTGATAAATGCCGTTGCCCAGAGCCAGCAGGCCGGCCGCCTCGCCCTTGCGCGCCAGCAGCACGGTTTGCGAAATGGCGATGGGCCCGAGCAGCGTCATCTGCTTCTCCCGGGTGTCGTTGCGCCCCACGGTGAACAGCATCACGCCCGGCGTGGTCAGCAACTCCTTGTAGCCGCGCGCCCAGGGCACTACGTCGATGGCGCTGTTGTCGTGCATGCGCGCCTGGATCTCGCGCACCACTTCCACCGCCATGCCGTCCGGCACGCCGTTGTGTTGAAAGGTGATGGGCGGCCAGTCCTCGGTGTAGATGGTGATCGCCCGCGCCTGCCATGCCGTCAACAGCAATAGCAGCGCCAATATCGCTCTCGCCATGATGATTCCCCGCTCGGCTTGATCCTGTCTTTATTCATAGCCGCGCTTCGCCGTGGTTGCCGAGGAATCGCCGACCCTATCGCCGCCTGGCCTTGACGGAAAAATGCCATGGCCATATAGTTGATTGCTCAACAATCTGGAAACTAAAATGCCGACCCTACATCTGATCTACGGCCCGCAAGGCGCCGGCAAATCCACGCTGGCGCGCAAGCTGGCGGCCAGCCGCCAGGCCATCGTCTTTTCCATCGACGACTGGATGCAGACGCTATTCGGCGCGGACTGCCCGCAGCCGATCACGATGGAATGGGCGCTGGCGCGCGTGGCGCGCTGCGAAGCGCTGATCTGGCCGCTCTGCCGGCAAATCCTGGCCGCCGGCGGCGAGGTGGCGCTGGACCTGGGCCTGATGCGAGTGGCGGACCGCGAGCGTTGGCGCCGGCTGGCGGCTGAAGCCGGCTACCCGCTGCGCGATGTCTTCGTCGACGCCGAGCGCGCCGAGCGCAAGCAACGCGTGATGCGGCGCAATACCGAGGGCGGCGACACCTTTTCCTTCACCGTCAGCCCGGCGATGTTCGATGCGATGGACGCCTTGTTCGAAGCGCCAAGCGTGGAGGAAAGGCTGCGGCTGCAGGCGGATGCGGAACCGGAGCGCGCCCATGTCTGACGCCGCCGCGGAGCTGACCTTCTGCCTGCGCCTGATGCGCGCCCAGTCCGCGCTGACCCGCAAGCTGGATCAGCGGCTATCCAATCTGCACGGTCTCAGCTTTGGCGACTTCATGATCCTGCACCATCTACGCCATGCCGAGGCCGGGCGGCTGCGGCGCACCGAACTGGCCGCCTGCCTGGGATTGACGGTGTCCGGCGCCACCCGCGCGCTGCTGCCGCTGGAGAAAATCGGCCTGGTCGAACGCCAAGCCGATGCGCGCGACGCACGCGTCGGCTACGCCTGCCTGAGCCCAGCCGGCGCCGAGCTTTACCAGCACGCCCGGCTCTCCGCCGACCAGGCCTGCCGCGACGCGATGCGCGGCGTGGCCCCTGCCGACATCGAGCTGCTGCTGGCGGCGCTGGCGCCGCTGAACGGCGACGGCTGAGCCTGGCCAAGCCGCCACATGACGACTGCAAACGGCTTATCCGCTATAATGCCGCGTTGTGCCGGCGCCGCGCCGGCCTTATCATTCGCGCACCACCCAAAGCTAAGGATTGCCATGAGCCGCATCACCCTCTCCCGCTTTTTGATCGAACAGCAACGCAAGGCCGGCTCGCTGCCGCCGGAATTGCGCCTGCTGATCGAAACCGTAGGCCGCGCCTGCAAGGCCATCAGCTATTCGGTGAACAAGGGAGCGCTGGCCGGCGTGCTGGGCGAAGCCGGCACCGGCAACATCCAGGGCGAGGCGCAGAAGAAGCTGGACGTGATCGCCAACGATTACCTGCTGGACGCCAATGAATGGGGCGGCAGCCTGGCGGCGATGGCCTCCGAGGAAATGGAGCTGCCCTACCACATCCCCGGCGAATACCCCAAGGGCGAGTATCTGCTGATGTTCGATCCGCTGGACGGCTCATCCAATATCGACGTCAACATCTCGGTGGGCACCATTTTCTCCATCCTGCGCTGTCCCGAGGGCATAGACCACGCCACCGAAGACGCCTTCCTGCAGCCCGGCACCGAGCAAGTGGCCGCCGGCTACACCGTGTACGGCCCGCAAACCCTGCTAGTGCTGACCTTCGGCAGCGGCGTCAACGGCTTCACGCTGGACCGCGAACAAGGTTCCTTCGTGCTGACCCACCCGGACATGAAGGTGCCGGAAAGCACCGGCGAGTTCGCGATCAACATGTCCAATATGCGCCACTGGGAAGCGCCGGTGAAACGCTATGTGGACGAACTGCTGGCCGGCAGCACCGGCCCGCGCGGCCGCGACTTCAATATGCGCTGGGTGGCGTCCATGGTGGCCGAGGTGCATCGCATCCTGACCCGCGGCGGCATCTTCATGTACCCGCGCGACGCGCGCACCCCGGACCAGGCCGGCAAGCTGCGCCTGATGTACGAAGGCAACCCGATGGCCTTCGTCGTGGAGCAGGCCGGCGGCGCGGCCACCAACGGCCGCCAGCGCATCATGGACATCCAGCCGCAGAAGCTGCACGAGCGGGTGGCGGTGTTCCTGGGCTCCAAGGAAGAAGTGGAGCGCGTCACCGGCTATCACGCCGAACAGCAATAAACGGCTGCGCCGAACGAAAAAACCCTGTCGGATTCGACAGGGTTTTTTCTTGCCGGGCACCGTCCGCGGCTAGCGCAGGCGCTCGCGCACTTCCATCAAGGCGAAGCCCAACAGATTGCTGCCGTCCCACATCTCCGGCAGGCTGGCCTGCGGGTCGTCCTCGGCCCAGCCTATGCCCCAGATGCAGTCCACCGGGCTGGCCTCCACCAGGATGGCGTCGCCGGTGCCGCGCAGGAAATCGCCCAACGCCGGGTTTTGCTCGAACTTGGCCAGATTGCCCCGCATCACCACCTCGCAGCAGCACTGCTGCCACAAGGCGCTGTCGAAGCCGCGCACCTGGCGGCCCAAGGCCTTGGCCTCGGCCGGCGTGGCCGCGGCCAGTATCCTGCCGCGAACCTCCGCGTCTTCGAACAAGCGGGCTTTTTCCGCCATCATGTAATGCTCGGCGCTGGCGTAGCCAAGGCCGTCGATCTCGAAGCCGGCCGGGAACCACTGGCTCAGACAGCTCTTGCAGACGCCGTCCTCGTGTTTGGGCCGGTGTCCCCAGAAAAACAGAAAATCCAGGGTTTCGCCGGCCGCCGCCCGCTTGCGCAACTCACTTACTGTCCGGATCGCCATGGTCCGCGTCCTCCACTTCCTGCGCGGCCATATGCCGCAAAAAATACCAAGAGCCCCTCTTCGTCCGCTGTCGCCGCGGCGCTGAACTTCTGCATGGCCATCACTATAAGGAGCCGGAACCGGGTTAGACAAGCGCGGCGCAAAGCCCGGCCGCGCATGAATCCGCCGATTTCCACGCAAGCTGACAAAAACAATGATTAATTACCGCGCGGCGATGATTTCACCGTCTCCGCCCGCGCCCCGGGCGCAGTGGATACGCAACACCGCCCTACCAACATAGGACCGGCCACCCCGCTTGCCCATAGGTAAAACTACTCAGCGCGGCCGCAACCGTCCGCATTGCCATGCGGCGGCGTAGCGGAGTATGTTTTCCCCCATAAGCCTGTAAGCCGCTGTTGGGAAAGACATTAAAAACTGGGGAGACCGGCATGGCTATCGTGATCACGCTGGACGTCATGCTGGCGCAACGCAAGATCAAATCCAAGGATCTGGCGCTGGCCATCGGCATCACGCCGCACAATCTGTCGCTGTTGAAGCTGGGCAAGGTCAAGAGCCTGCGCCTGGACACGCTGGACGCGCTGTGCCGGCAGCTGGGCTGCCAGCCCGGCGATTTGCTCGCCCATTTGCGGGAGGCGGACCCGGCGGACGGAGAGCCTTCGGTCTGACTCTCGGCCCGCCCGGCGTCAGACCGCCGTCTGGCGCGCGCGCGCCGAGGTGCGGCCGGAATTCAGATAACCGGCGATGTAGTCTTGCGACACTTCGCCGTTGTAGCGGCCGTCGGCGTCCAGCACCGGCATCCAGGTCAGATTGTGCTCGTACAAGCGGGACAGCACCACGCGCAGGTTCTCGCCCGCCGCCGCGGTCACGCTCACCGGCTTGATCTTGTCCGCGCACACGCCGTCCGCGCCGCGCGCGTCGCGACGGCGGACAAAGCCCAGCGGCTGACCGTCGGCGTCCACCACGGTCAGGTGCATCAGATCGTTGTCGTCCATCAGGCCGTAGGCGGCCGCCAGCGGCGTGTCCAGCCTCGCGGTCAGCGTTTCCTGCTGGTCGGCCACCTCGCCGGCCTGCACCAGCAGCAGGCGCTTGAGGGTGCGGTCCTGGCCGACGAAGCTGGCGACGAAGTCGTCCGCCGGCCGCGCCAGGATCTCGTCGGAGCCGGCGCACTGCACCATGCGGCCCTGACGGAACACGGCGATGCGGTCGCCCAGCTTGATCGCTTCGTCGATGTCGTGGCTGACCAGCATCACGGTCTTGCCCAGTTGGCGCTGCATTTGCAGGAACTCGTTCTGGATCTGTTCGCGGTTGATCGGGTCCACTGCGCCGAAGGGCTCGTCCATCAGCAAGACCGGCGCGTCGGCCGCCAGCGCGCGGATCACGCCGATGCGCTGCTGCTGGCCGCCGGACATCTCGCGCGGATAACGTTGCAAGAAGCGGTTGGGGTCCAGCGCCACCATGCTCATCAGTTCGCGCGCGCGCTCGCGGCAGCGCTTCTTGTCCCAGCCCAGCATCCGCGGCACCACGGTGATGTTGTCCTCGATGGTCATATTGGGGAACAGACCGATCTGCTGGATCACGTAGCCGATCTGGCGGCGCAGCGTCACGCTGTCGATGCCGGCGGTGTCCTCGCCGTTGATCAGCACCTTGCCCGAGGTGGGCTCGATCAGGCGGTTGATCATCTTCATGGTGGTGGTCTTGCCGCAGCCGGACGGGCCCAGCAGCACGCAGATTTCGCCTTCCGGCACGTGCAGATTGACATTGTCCACCGCCTGGAAGACCTGGCCGTTTTTCTGGGTAAATTGCTTGCAGAGGTTTTGCAGTTCAATCATCAACGAATTCCTTTCGGGGTCAGCGCGCGCTGAGCGCGCAGCAACAACCAATCCATCGCGACGGCGAGCACGCTCACCGCCACCGCGCCGGCGATCAGCTTGCGAATGTCGCTCTGGCTGATGCCGTGCAAAATCAGGGTGCCCAGGCCGCCGGCGCCGACGATGGCGGCGATCGCCATCACGCCGATGTTCAGCACCACCGCGGTGCGGATGCCGCCGAAGATCAGCGGCGTGGCCAGCGGCAGCTCCACCCAGCGCAGGCGCTGCCAGAAGGTCAGCCCCAGGCCGCGGCCGGCTTCGCGCACGCCGGGCTCAAGATGGGTCAGCGCGGTGTGGGTGTTGCGCACGATGGGCAGCAGGGAGTACAGGAAGGCGGCGGTGATGGCAGGCACCGCGCCTATGCCCTGGCCGATCATGGAGAACAGCGGCACCATCAGGCCGAACAAGGCGATGGCCGGAATGGTCAGCACCACGGTGGCCAGGCCCAGCACCAGGCCGGCCAGCGCCTGGAAACGAACGATCAGCACGCCCAGGGGCACGCCCAGCAGCACCGCCAGCCCGACGGCGATGCCCACCAATCTCAGATGCTGCTCCGCCAGGGCGGCGATTTGCGGCAGGTCTTGCCAGATGAACTGGCAGGTTTGCAATAGGGTTTCCATCCGGCCTCCTTTAGATCAGGCCGCGCTGGCGCAGGAATTCGCTGGCGACTTCCTTGACCGGACGGTGTTCGATGTCCACTTTGGCGTTGAGCGCGGACATGGTGTCGTTGTCCAGCAGCGCCGCCAGCTTGTTCAGCTCGTCGGCCAGGCCGGGATTGCGCTCCAGCGTGTCGCGGCGCACCACCGGGGTGGCGGCGTAGGCCGGGAAATAAGCCATGTCGTCCTGCAGCACCACCAGGTCGAAGCCCTTGACCCGGCCGTCGGTGGTGTAGACCAGGCCGGCGTCGACGAAGCCGTCGCGGATGGCGTTGTACACCAGGCCCGGGTCCATCTGGCGGATCTGCGGCCGGCTCAATTCCATGCCGTACAGCTGCTGCATCGGCTTGAGGCCGTCCGGCCGGCCGGCGAATTCCATGTCGAAGCCCAGCTGCCAGCGCTTGGAACCGCCGTTGTTTTCATTGACCCGCCGCGCCAGGTCGGACAGGGTGCGCACGCCTTCGGCCTCGGCGCGTTCGCGCTTCATCGCCAGCGCGTAGGTGTTGTTGAGCGGCGCCGGGTTCAGCCAGATCAGCCCCAGCGGCTCGTCCAGCTTCTTCACCGTGGCGTAGGCCTCCTCGTTGCTCATTTTCTTCTGGATGCCGTGATGGATGATCAGGCCGGTGCCGGTGTAGTCCCACACCAGGTCCAGCTGGCGATTCTCCAGCGCGTTGCGCAGGATCACCGTCGCCAGGTCGGGCTTTTGCGTGACCTGGTAGCCCTTGCTGCCCAGGTACTGCGTGGTGATGTCGGACAGCAGATGCTGCTCGGTGAAGTTCTTGCTGCCCAGCACCAGGCCGGCGGCGAAGGCCGGCGCGGCGGTCAGCAAGGCCGCCAGCGCCAGCGCGCGGCGCGCCAGCCGGCGCCAGGGCGAGGAAAAAAGTGCTTTTGTCATAGATGTCCTCCGTGCGAGCGCCCGCCGGAACGGGCGACAGGGGGGTGTTCGGATCAGGCCAGGCCGCGGGCGGCGGCAAGGCGGCCCAGACCGGCCAGCGTCAGGTCCAGCGTCAGCGCGATCAAGGCGGTGCCGCCGGCGCCCAGCAGCAGCGCGGTGTGGTTGTTCAGGTAGATGCCGGGGAAGATCAGCTCGCCGTAACTGCTGGCGCCGATCAAGAAGGCCAGCGGCGCGGTGCCTACGTTCAGCGCCAGCGCCACGCGCACGCCGGACAGCATCACCGGCAAGGCGTTGGGCAATTCCACTCGCCACAGCCGCTGGCGCGGGGTCATGCCCAGCGCGTCGGCGGCTTCCAGCAGCGCCGGCGGCAGGCCGGCCAGGCCGGCGTAGGTGTTGCGCACGATGGGCAACAAGGACGCCAGGAACAGCGCCACGATGGCCGGCGCGTCGCCGATCCCGATCAGGGCCATCGCCAGCGCCAGCACCGCCATCGGCGGCAGGGTGTTGCCGATATTGAAAATCTGCATCCAGTGCTCGGCGCTGCCCCTCAGCCGCTGACGGCTGAGCAACACGCCGCTGGGCAAGCCCACGGCCAGGGCCAGCGCCATGGAGACGCCCACCAGATAGAGATGTTGCCGGCCCAGGTAGATCAGATCTTCCCGGTACTCGGTCCATACGGCTGGGCTTACACCGTAAATCAATCCCGCCGCCGCTACGGCGACCAGGATCAGCCCGATCATGCTGCGCTTGCTAAACGCTCTTTTGTGCATCTGCGTCCTCCTTGGCGAAGGCAATGGCCGGCAAGGCCACGGCGATCCGCTGTAATGATCGCGACAACTAGAGAGCTGCCAGTAAAAAGACATCCGGCGCGGGCCGGACATGAGGTGCGTTCAACGCGGGGCTCGACGGCGCGAAACCGTCGATTTTGAGTGGCGCGGTGTGCGCCTGATGAAAAACCTAATAAGTTATAACACTGTTTGTATCGAACATGCAAATTTTCTAATGTTCGAATCCGCACTTGACAGACAAGGACAAGGCATTGAAAACGCAATCTTTCTTTTTCATGGCGTCAAACCAAATGGATAATCCGGCCGCCCTGCGCCAACCCGCCCTATAAGGTACGCGCGCGTTGGCCCGGCTCGCCGACCGCGGACGCCGTCCCAACGGCCACTTGCCGGCCTCCCTTCCCGGGGCCACAATGCGCTGTTTCGCCAGTTGCAATAATCACGGCAAAAAATATGGACCGATTGCATTTGATGACCGTATTCATCGCGGTGGCGGAGGCGGAAAGCTTCGCCGGCGCGGCGCGCAAGCTGGGCATGTCGCCGCCGGCGGTGACGCGCGCGGTGGCGGCGCTGGAAACGCGGCTGCAGGCCCGGCTGCTCAACCGCAGCACCCGCCATGTGCGCGTCACCGAGGCCGGCCAGCGCTATCTGGAGGACGCGCGCCGCGTGATCGCCGCGGCGGACGAGGCGGACGAAGCCGCCTCCGGCGGCAACGCGCCGCCGCGCGGTTTGCTGACCGTTACCGCGCCGGCGCTGTTCGGCCTGCGCTACGTGATGCCGGGAATCAACGATTACCTGCGCCGCCACCCCGAGGTGACGGTGGACGCCTTGCTGCTGGACCGGGTGGTCAATCTGCTGGAGGAAGGCGTGGACGTGGCCGTCCGCATCGGCGAGCTGCCGGACTCCAGCCTGCGCGCGCTGCGCGTCGGCCAGGTGCGGCGAGTGCTGTGCGCGGCGCCGGCCTATCTGGCCGAACGCGGCGTCCCGCTGTCGCCGGCGGATCTGCAGCGGCACGCGCTGATCGCCTCGCGCGGCGTGGGCTCCTGCCACGAATGGCGTTTCAACGACGGCGGCAAGCCGCTGAGCGTGCGCCTCAAGCCCAGGCTGACCGTCAGCAACAACGAGGCGGCGATCGCCGCCGCGGTGGCCGGCCTCGGCGTCACCCGCCTGCTGTCCTATCAGGTGGCGCCGCAATTGGCCGCCGGCCAATTGCTCCCGCTGCTGGCCGACTACGACGACGCCGGCCAGCCCATCCACCTCCTGCATCAGGAAGGCCGGCTGGCCTCGGCCAAGACCCGGGCCTTCATCGAATTGATGGCGGAGCGGCTGCGCGGCCATCCCGAGCTGCGCTGACGCCGCCCTCCCCCCGTACCCCCTCGCTCAAGGAGACCTAACCATGTTGACCCCGCTCAAGGACAAAAGCGTACTCATCACCGGCGGCACCGCCGGCATCGGCCTGGGCCTGGCCCGGGCCTTCGCCCGCGCCGGCGCGCGCGTGGCGATCAGCGGCCGCAGCCGGGACAAGCTGGACGCCGCGCTGGCCCGCCTGCGGGCCGAAGGCCTGAGCGCGGCCGGCCATGTCGCCGACGTGGGCCGGCCCGAGGACGTCGCCCGTCTGCTGTCGGAGACCGCGCGGAACGGCCTGGACGTGCTGTGCTGCAATGCCGGCGTGTTCCCGTCCGCGCCGCTGGAGAGCATGAGCGCGGAGGAATGGGACCAGGTGCAGCACACCAATGTGCGCGGCAACTTCCTCTGCGTGCAGGCGGCGCTGCCCTATCTGCGCCAGGCCGAATACGGCCGCGTCATCCTGACCTCCTCCATCACCGGCCCGGTCACCGGCTACGCCGGCTGGAGCCATTACGGCGCCAGCAAGGCGGCCCAGCTGGGCTTCATGCGCAGCGCGGCGCTGGAGCTGGCGCGCGACGAGATCACCATCAACGCGGTGCTGCCGGGCAATGTGCTGACCGAGGGGCTGCGCGAACTGGGCGAGGACTATCTGGACAAGATGGCGGCGGCGGTGCCGTTGCGGCGGCTGGGCAGCGTCGACGACATCGCCAACGCCGCGCTGTTCTTCGCCAGCAAGGAAGCCGGCTTCATCACCGGCCAGACGCTGATCGTGGACGGCGGCCAGGTGTTGCCGGAGTCGCTGGACGCGCTGGCCGGCTAAGAACCTGTTTACGATCTGCTGCGCGTCGGCGATACGGCGTTAAAAACCGCTTCGAAATGCTCATGTACCACGCGTACATTCCGCTTTCTCAGCGGTTTTCGCCTTGCCTCGCCTTAGCTCGCGAGATCGTAAACACGTTCTAAGAACCGCTAACAAAACCGCGCGGCGCGCCTCAGCCAAGGCGCGCCGACGCAGGATCAGGGGTTTTGTTAGCGGGCCTAAGCCTGGTAGACCTCCGGCCGGTGCAGCTCCATATAGCGCTCGGGATGCTCCAGCGCGGCGAAGCCGAACGGCCGGTAAACCTCGTGGGCGTTGGAGGTCACCAGCACGATGCGCCGCAGCCGGGCCAAGGCCGGCTCGGCGGCGACGCGCCGCATCAGCTGCCGGGCGTAGCCGCGGCCGCGATGTTCCGGCGTCACGAACACATCGCACAGATAGCCGAAGGTGGCCATATCGGTCACCACGCGGGCAAAGCCCACCTGCCGGCCGTCCAGGTAGGCGCCGAAGCACAGCGAGCCGGCGATCGCCTGCTCCACCGTGGCGCGCGGAATGCCCTTGGCCCAGGGCGCGTGATCGTGCAGGAAAGCGTGGATCAGCGCCACGTCCAGCCGGTGCTTGTCGGTGGAGATTTCCAGTTCGCTGTCGCTCATCGCGGCGCGGCTCCCTTGCCAGGCTGAACCCGCGCCGCCAGCCAGGCGCGCGCGGCGTCCAGCTTGCCGGCGTAAGTGTTCAGCGCCAGCGCCGCCACGATCAAGGCCGACGCGACGATGCTGAGCGCGTCGTAGCGCTCGTGCAGGATCCAATAGCCGCCCAGCAGGCCGAACACCGGGCTGAGCAGCGAGAACGGCGCCACCAGCGTGGCCGGATACAGGCTGAGCAGCTTGCCCCAGCTGCCCAGCGCGAACAGCGTGCCGATCAGCGCCAGGAACAGCAGCGCCAGCGTGGCGCTCCAGCCGAAACCGGCCAGCGCGCTCCAGGCCGCCGCCGGGCCGCCCTCCAGCGCGAAGGACAGCAGCAGCAAGGGCAGCGGCGGCACCAGGCTCATCCACACGGTGAAGGCGAACATGTCCACCTTGCCGGCGCGCTTGAGCTCCACATTGCCCCAGGCGAAGCCGGCCGAGCCGATCAAGGCCAGCGCCAGCGGCAGCAAGGGCAAGGCGTCCTGATAACGGGCGTAACCCAGCAGCAGCACGCCCAGCAGCGCCAGCGCCATCACCGCCTTTTGCAGCCGGGAGCGCGTTTCGCCCAGCAGCAGGCTGGCCAGCAGCAAGGTGATGAACACCTGCAACTGGGCCAGCACCGACACGATGCCGGCCGGCATGCCCAGCTTGATGGCGGAGAACAGGCCGGCGAACTGGATCACGCCCAGACACAGCCCGGCGCGCAGATACCAGCGCCAGGGCAAGGGCGGCCGCGAAAACCACCAGGCTCCGGCGGCGAACACCACCACGAAGCGCAGCGCCGCCAGCAAGAGCGGCGGGCATTCGGTCAGCCCTATCTTCACCACGATGAAGCTGAGGCCCCAGATGGCCGCCACCAGCACCGCCAGCAATACGTGTCCAAACTTCATGATGTCGTCGCCTCTTGTTCCAGCGCGGCGATCGCGCGCCGGCAGGCTTCCAGGAAAAAATCCAGCTCCGCGTCCGTCACGTTCAAGGGCGGCAGCAGGCGCAGCGCGGCGGCGTCGTGCGCCGCCGGGGCCGTCAGCGCGCCTTCTTGCAGCAATTGCAGCCACAAGAGGCCGGCGGCGGCCTCGCCCAGCCGCTCTTGCGCCGCCGGGCCGGCGCGCAGCGCCAGCATCAGGCCCATGCCCTCCAGCTCGAAACCCTCCAGCCCGGCGCCGCGCCAACGCCGCCGCAGCGCCTCGCCGCGCTCGCGCGCCCGCGCCGGCGCGTCCAGCCGGCGCAGCAGGCCCAGCATGCGCAAGCCGCAGCTCAGCGCCAGCCTGTTGCCGCCAAAAGTGGAGCCGTGGATCTTGGCGCAGCCGGGCCGGGCGAACACCGCCTGGTAGACGTCTTCGCGAAACAACAGCGCCGACACCGGCAGCACGCCGCCGCTCAAGCCCTTGGCGACAATCAGCAGGTCCGGCGCCGGTGCGCCCAGCGCCTGGTAGGCGAACCAGGCGCCGCAGCGGCCCAGCCCGGACTGGACCTCGTCGTAGATCAGCAAGGCGCCGTGGCGGCGGCACTGCTCGGCCAGCTCCCGCAAGTCCTCGCCGCGCCAGGCGCGCGCGCCGGCGCTGCCCTGCACCGGTTCCAGCAGCACCGCGGCCACGTCGCCGCGCGCCAGTTCCGCCGCCGCCGCGGCCGGGTCGCCCCAGGGCAGGACCGCGCAGTCCTCGCCGCGCGGCAGGCCCTGGCGCCAGAAGTCGCCGCCGGCCAAGGCGGTAGCCTCCAGCGTCAAGCCGTGGAAGCCGCCGTCGAAGCTCAAGGCGCGCCGGCGGCCGCTGGCCATCCGCGCCAGCTTCAGCGCGCCCTCCACCGCCTCGGCGCCGGTGCTGGCGAACAGCGCCTTGCCGTCGGCGAAGCCGGCCAATGTCAGCAGTTCCGCCGCCAGATCGCTAGCCAAGCCGGAAAACCCCAGCGGATGCAGATTGGGCGCGGGATCGAACAGGTCTTCGGCCAGGCCGGCCAACAGCTCACGCGGCCGGTGGCCCAGCGCCGCCGCGCCGTAGCCGGCGACGAAGTCCAGCCAGCGCCGGCCGTCCTCCAGCCGCAGCCAGCCGCCCTCCGCCTCCAGCGCCCTGGCGTCCAGCCCGCATTGCCGCAACACCTCCAGCCAGGCCGGATTGACGCTGGCGGCGTAGGCGGCCTGAGCCGCCGCGCGCTCAGCCGGCCGCGGCATAGCGGTCCAGCGAGCAGACGGCCAGCTGCGCCTGCGGACCGTAGAAGTCCGCCACCTGGTCCATCGCCCGCAGATTGAGCTCCAGCAGATAAGCCAGATTGGACAGCGCGCGCTGCTGCGTCAGCGGCGACAAGGCGCTGATTTCGCGGAAGAACAGCCGGGACAGCGCGGCGTGGTTGAGCTCGAGGTTGAGGTCGTCGTGACGCTTGGCCACCCGCTGGTAGTCGGCGCGGAACTCCACCAGCGACTCCAGCCGCTCGTGCACCGGATTGTCGACGCCCAGCATGCCCTCGGTGACCATGATGGAGCTCAGATAGCCGATAGGGTCATAGCGGCCCAGCACGGTGAAGGCGTCGACATAGGCCTGGAACAGCGGCAGCGGCAGCGCCTGGTCCAGCCAGGCCGGCGGCACCCCCAGCGCTTCGCAGGTGGCGCGCTCGTAGACTTCGTGGCCCAGCTCTTCCTGGAAGTAACGGTAGACGCGTTGCTTCAGCGGGCTGCGCAGCCGTTTGGTCATCAGCGGCGCGATGATTTCGACGAAGCGCTGGGTGACGTGGTATTGCTCGATGAACAGCCCCTGCACCAAGGGGCCGAAGCCGGCGTCGGCGGCGTTCACCCGGCTCACGTAGCGGGATTCGCCCAGCTCGGCCAGGCCGTCCAGCGCGAATTGCTCGGCGCGGCGCATGAAGTTGACGCCGCTGTCCACCGCCGACGCCGGTTCGCGATGGACCAGCCGCCGCCGCGCCTGCGGCTTGGGCGCCAGCAGCAACAGGTCCGTCAGGCACAGCAGATAGGCCTCCAGATGCGCCGGGCAGTAGAAGCCCTCGCTGGCCGGGTCTTCCTCCGTGCCGGCCTCGCGGCGACTAAGCCCGACGAAGCCGGCGCCGTCGGCGAAACCGTTGAGCACCCGCCGCCACAGCGTCAGCGCCTGCGGCAGATTGTCGGCCAGGTACAGCTTTTGCAGATAGAAGGTTTGCAGCGCGAAATTGTCGCGCCACTCCGGCGCGCCCGCGTCGTCGATGCAAAAGGCGTCGGCCTGCGGCGCCGGCTCGTCCAGCAAGCGCAGCATGCTCAGCACCACCGGCGCGTAAGCGCCGCGCGCGTCGGCGGCGGTGGCCGCCAACAGCTTGTCCACGCAACGCCGGGTCAGCGCGCTCCACTGCCGGCGCTGCCGCTCCAGCGCCGCCGGGTCCGCCGGCGCGTCGCGGATCAGCGACAAGGCGTCCAGCTGCTGCGCCAGCGACAGCTGCCACGACGGCGCCGAGCCTGCGTGGATGTCGAACCAGATCTCCGCGTCCGGATTGGCCATCGCCAGCACGCTGTCCAGCACCCGGCCGCCGTCCACGCCGGAAAACTGGATTTCGTACTCCTTGGCGTCCGCCGCCAGCACCACGGTCTGGCCGTCGTCGGCCAGGTGGGCGCTGAACGGCACCAGATGCGGCGCGCGGTAATGCGTGACTTGCCAGGCTTCCATCGCGGTCTCCTTCGGCTGCCGTCGCCGGGCGGGCTACAGATAAAGCCGCGGCATCAAGGCGTCCGGCCGGCTGTAGTATTCGACGATTTCCTCGTCCTGCAGCGCCATGGTTTCTATGGTCAGCACCAGGTTCTTCTCCACCACCAGCTGCTCCTCGCGGCTGATGGCGCTGATGTCCTGCAACAGTTCGGCGGTGATGTCGTCGTGCCCCAGCGTGTCGTTGAGGTAGGCGTGGCGCAGCAAGGGCTCCCAGAAGCCCTTGTCCAGGCCGGCGCGCTCGCAGCAACGCACCAGCGCGCGGTTGAACTCGTCGCCGGGCATCTCGAACAGGAACAGCACGCTCTTGAACGACAGCAGGTGCTGGCGCGCGAACACGCCCAAGGCCGCGCACAAGGCGAAGGTGGACGGCAAGGGCTGCAGGTGGTCCAGCCCCTCCACCTCCATGTCCACGCTGGCCAGGCTCTCGGCCAGCATCTGGTCGTGGTCCAGTTCCGACACCAGGAAGCGCTGGATGCTGCGCTGGTTCTGCCGGCTGTCAGCGTGCGACAGCGCCGAGGCGATCAGGCCCGGCGCCGCGCGCACCAGATAGTAATACTCCAGCGCGTAGCCGATCAGCACATTGCGCGGCGCGCTGCCGTCGGACAGCATGCCGTACAGCCGGGAATGGCCGCGCTTGCGCATCGCCCGCTGCGCCAGATTGCGCAGCCGGGTGTTGAATTCGCAGCCGGACAGCGCGTCGTCCGGCAAGGCGAAGCTAGCCTCGGTCACCAGCCCCAGCCGGTCCAGCTCCTCCAGCAGGCCGGGAATGGTCCCCGCCAGTTCGGGGTGGGCGGCGCGCAGCGCCGACATGCTGGCCGGCGCGCGCTGCAGATCGTCCAGCAGCGCCAGCAATTGCAGGCGGCCCTCGTCGGCCACTTGCAAGTCGCAGGACTGCTCGCGGTACAGCAGGGCCACGCCGCCATCCTGCGGCTGGATTTCCACCCCGGGCCGCAGCGCCGGGCAATGAAACAGATCATGAGTGCCGGGTCCGTGCATATTGCCTCCTCAGTAATGCTCGATGCGGCGCAGCAGGGTGTCGGCGTGCAGGTAGTGCCGCCAGACCGCGCTGTAGAAAGCGTCGTAGAGTTCGACGAACAAATGGGTTTGCGCCAGCAAGCGCCGCGCCGTCTCCTGGTCCACCACCGGAATCTGCGCGAAGATCTTGCGGGTCAGGCTGCCGTGCTCGCCCTTCAGATTGATGTCCGAGTGCGCCTTCACCGGGCGCAGGAAGTCCGCGTCCACGCCCAGCCGGTAGGCGGCGTCCAGGAAGGAATCCTGCCGGATGTCCTTGCCCTCCAGAATGCCCAGCGTGGTGAAGAAGAACAGCGGATCGTTGTGCGACCAATAGGCCAGCGCGTTGCACAGCGCCATGGTCTGCGGCAGGGGCACGGTGTGGGCCAGGTCCTCCCGGCTGATGCCGATGCGGTTCAGCGCCTGCAGCAGCAGTTCGTCGTGGCCGTACTCCTCGGCGAAGAAGGCGTTCATCGCCAGCCGCGCCTGGGTGTTGGGCACATAGGACAGCACCGGCGCGTCGAAATAGCTTTCGCGGAACAAAAAGTGATAGTTCTCGATCACCATGCCGTGGAACACCCGCTCCGGAATGTCTCCCGGCTGGCTGGCGCTCTGACAGTGGGTCCAGAACGGATTGCGGTACAGCGTCTGGTACAGCAGGCGGTTGGACAGGTCTTCCACCTCCAGCAGCACCTCCAGCCCGGTCTTGCCGCGCGCCGGCGCCAGCGGACGGATCACGCCGTAGTTCTCCAGGCTGACCAGCAGGCGCCGCACTTCGTCGGCGGATTGCCGCGGCAGAATGCGCTCCGCGTCCCGCTGGCTGCAGCCGCGTGCCAACCGCGCCATCAGCTCGCCGACCTCCTCCGCGTTGGCGAGGCCCGCGGAAATCTCCAGTTCCTCGTCGCCGGCGGTCTTGACCACCAGCGGCGACTGCGAAATCACATCGCCGTTCAGGCAAAAACGAAGATCGGAAGGATGGGACACGAGGACGTCTCCTCTTTAAAGATGAGAGCGGCCGCCGGCAAGCCGGCGGCGCGGAATCCGGATCGGTCAGGGCTTCGCGCCTGAAACGGCTACCCCGTCCATACCCGATTACAAGTGGACCGGCACCAGGACCGGACGCGGATTGCGGGGTTTGACCACAACCACCGCTTCTTGCGTGCTGGCTTGCATTTGGCTCTCCTTGGCTTTACAGAGAAAACAAAAACGCCCTTTTGCAGGCATCCCTATCTTATGCCTGCCGCCGCGCCGCAGAAACGCCTGGAAACTGACACAAATAACTGTTTTTAAATGTCATTTTTAAAATGAGCCGGCGGCGGCGTCAGCGCGGATTGCGAATGCGGACGCGGCTGCGCCGCAGCGCACGATTGACGCCGGGCGAACAATCTATATGCTGGCAGGGTCTTCCATTTCCCGCCCCCGGCGCTTGGCCCGGCGTCAAACGCTCATTCCGTGCGCATGCCGGCCCGCCGCAAGGCGGGGATTGGACAGATGGACAAATAAAGCCCACAAGGGCCCGCCAAGCACTGTTGAAGCCGGCGCACGCCGCCCTTCATCGCTCTGCAAATAGGGAAATAGAAATGAAAACGATCCAAGCGCAATTGTTGGCCGCAGCCTGCTGCGCCGCTTTCGCCGCGTCCGCCCAGGCCGCCGGCACCCTGGTCTACTGTTCCGAAGCCAGCCCGGACGGCTTCGACTCCGCCCAGTTCACCTCCGGCACCACCTTCGACGCCGCCGGCCACGCGCTGTTCGACCGCCTGGTGGGCTTTGAGAAGGGTTCGACCAAGGCCATTCCCGGCCTGGCCACTTCCTGGAGCGCCTCGCCCGACGGCAAGGTCTACACCTTCAAGCTGCGCCAGGGCGTGAAGTTCCACACCACCGACTACTTCAAGCCGACGCGCGACTTCAACGCCGACGACGTGGTGTTCACCTTCATGCGCATGTTCGACAAGAACCACCCCTTCCGCAAAGCCTACAACGCGGAATTCCCCTACGCGGTGGACACCGGCCTGGCCAGCAACGTCAGCGCGGTGGAGAAAGTGGACGCGCAGACGGTGCGCTTCGTGCTGAAGGCGCCGGACGCCGACCTGGCGATCAAGATCGCCATGCCCTTCGCCTCCATCCTGTCCGCCGAGTACGCCGATCAGTTGCTCAAGGCCGGCCGCGCCGCCGACATCAACCAGAAGCCGGTGGGCACCGGCCCCTTCATCTTCAAGCGCTACCAGAAGGACGCGCAGATCCGCTACGCCGGCAACAAGGCGTACTGGGACAAGGGCGCGGTGAAGGTGGACAATCTGGTGTTCGCCATCGCCACCGACCCTTCGGTGCGCTACCAGAAAATGAAGGCCGGCGAATGCCAGATCATGTCCTACCCGCGCCCCAGCGATCTGGCGGTGATGAAGGCG
Source organism: Chromobacterium alkanivorans (assembly GCF_016937655.1). Classification (GTDB taxonomy): domain Bacteria; phylum Pseudomonadota; class Gammaproteobacteria; order Burkholderiales; family Chromobacteriaceae; genus Chromobacterium; species Chromobacterium alkanivorans. The sequence goes on from NZ_JAFHKL010000002.1 coordinate 70,697, forward strand.
GACCCCAAGCTGAAGATGCTGACCGCGCCCGGCTTCAACATCGGCTACCTCAGCTACAATATGGACAAGCCGCAACTGCAAAAACGCGAGGTGCGCCAGGCGCTGGACATGGCCATCAACCGCCAGGCCATCATCGACGCGGTCTACCAGGGCCAGGGTCAGGCCGCCAGCAACCCCTTCCCTTCCTCGCTGTGGTCCTACAACAAGAGCCTGAAGAACGCGCCCTACAATGTGGCCGCCGCCAAGGCGCTGCTGGCCAAGGCCGGCTACCCCAACGGCTTCGAACTGAGCTTGTGGGCGATGCCGGTGCAACGGCCGTACAACCCCAACGCCAAGCTGATGGCGGAAATGATCCAGTCGGACTGGGCCAAGATCGGCGTCAAGGCCAAGATCGTGTCCTATGAATGGGGCGAATACCTGAAGCGGATGAAGCGCGGCGAGCACGACGCCGGCCTGATGGGCTGGACCGGCGACTACGCCAGCCCGGACAACTTCCTCGGCGTGCTGCTCAGCTGCGAGGCGGTGAACGGCTCCAACTACTCGCGTTACTGCAGCAAGGAGTTCGACGCGCTGGTGGTCAAGGCCCGCACCCTGAACGACCAGGCCGAACGCGCCAAACTGTATTCGCAGGCGCAAACCATCTTCAAACGCGACCTGCCGTGGACCACCATCGCCCACTCCATCGTCAACCAGCCGATGCGCAAGGAGGTGAGCGGCTTCAAGATCAGCCCCTTCGGCGATTACGAGTTCAGCGGCGTCAGCGTGAAGTAAGCGCGCCAGCGGGCGCCGCCCTCGCGGCGCCCGCTTTGTCCCTCAAGGCCTTCGGCGCCGCTTCTCAGCCCGCCGCCGCTGCGGCGACGCATTGTCGCATCCGTCCCGTTCAGCCTCTTCCCCTCCGCATTCATCGTCCCGCCTCAGCCTAGAGCCTGTTCACGCGTATCCCGCGCGGCCATGCCGCCTTCCTGGCGGCGACGCCTATCAACGCCCCTGAAATCAAGCCCAGCCCCTGCGAGACCACGCTCGCTTGCCTTCCGCCATCTGATCGATCAGTGTTCATTCACTTACCATTCACGGGCGCAAATCAAGATGACACTCATCTCAAGCGGCGCTGCGCAACGAGAATCAGCCTATGCGGAAATCAAGCGCCGGATCATTCATTGCGAAACGGAGTTCACGCCCGGCGCGGTGCTGAACGAGTCCCGCATCATGGAGTTGCTGGCGCTGGGCCGCGGGCCGATCAATCAAGCCTTGCATAGGCTGGAAGTGGAAGGATGGGTGTCCATCCTGCCCCGCAAGGGCTTGTTGATCGCATCGCTGTCGCTTGACCAGTTGATGGAGATGGCCTCCGTGCGCGCGCTGAATGAAGTGTTCTGCGTCGGACTGGCGGTCAACAACGCCAGGGACGACGAGATCGCCGCGATGCGGCGCATCGTGGAACGCTCGCCCCAGCTGATCGCCCAACGCGACATCGCCGGCCTGGTCGCCCTGGATCTCGCTTTCCACATCGCCATGTCCGCCGCCTCGCGCAACGGCACATTGGCTGAATTGCTGCGCGCCTTGCACGAAAAACAGGCGCGTTTCTGGTTCCTGTCCTTGTCCGCGCCCAGCCACCTGGAGCAGGTCTACCGCGAACACCTCGCCATCGTGGAGGCGTTTGAACGCCGGGACGCGGTGGCCGCTCAGGCATTGATGCAACACCATATCGAAGAATTCAAACGCAACACCACACGCCGCATCTAGCAAGGAGACCGCCATGTTGGAACTTCATATTGTTGGCCAAGGCCCGCTTAAGTTTTCCCCTGCGCAATTGATCATCGCCGGCTGGACCGGGCGGGATCGAGCCGCGGTGGAACATCACATCCGCGAGTTGGAGGCGCTGGGCGTGCGCCCCCCGGCGAGCACGCCCTGCTTCTACCCCCTGTCGCACCAGCTGCTGACCACGGCCGCCGAACTGGAAGTGCCGCGCGCGCATTCTTCCGGCGAAGTCGAATGCGTGCTACTGGCCGACGCCGACGACTTGTACGTAGGCGTCGGTTCGGACCACACCGACCGCCAGGTAGAGGCTTACGATGTGACGGTTTCAAAACAGATGTGCGCCAAGCCTATCGGCTCCCAGCTGTGGCGCTTCGACGAAGTGCTCCCGCACTGGGATCAACTGCGAATGCGCAGCTGGCGCAGCCGCAACGGCGCGCGCGAGCTTTACCAGGAAGGCAGCGTCGCCAGTCTATTGCACCCGCTGACCTTGATCGAACGTTATGGCCAGGGCCAGCCGCTGCCCGTCGGCGCCGTGCTGTTCGGCGGCACCTTGGCGGTGAAGGCCCCCTTGGGCCACGGCGACGCGTTTGAACTGGAACTGCACGACCCGGTGCTGGGGCGGAGCCTGCGCCACGCCTATCGCGTCAAGGCGCTGGAGGTGGCGGCATGAATCCGACCTTGATGCAGTTGCACCAGGCCTTGCGCCAGGGCCGCACCAGCAGCGTAGCGTTGACTGAGCGCGCGCTCGACGCCATTCGCCGTCATCAGGAGGGCGGCGGCGTCGCCTTCATTCAGGTGGACGCGGAGGCCGCGCTGGCCGCCGCCCGCGGCATCGACGCGGCCAAGCGCTATCCTTCCCCGCTCTCCGGCATCCCGCTCTCGGTCAAAGACCTGTTCGACGTCCAGGGCCAAGTCACCACCGCCGGCTCCTTGGCGCTGAAGACCGAGCCTCCGGCCGCGCAGGACGCGACCGCGGTGGCCAGGCTGCGCGCGGCCGGCGCGGTGCTGCTGGGCCGCACCAATATGAGCGAGTTCGCTTACTCCGGCCTGGGGCTTAACCCGCATTACGGCACCCCGCTCAACCCCGCCGATCCAGAGCGCATTGCCGGCGGCTCCAGTTCCGGCGCGGCGGTCGGCGTGGCCCTGGGCTTGAGCGCCGCCGCGCTGGGCACCGATACCGGCGGCTCCTTGCGCATCCCCGCCGCCTTTTGCGGCTTGACCGGCTTCAAGCCCACCGCGCGGCATGTGCCGCAACAAGGCTGCCTGCCCTTGTCCCCGTCGCTGGATTCAATTGGAGCGCTCGGCCGCTCGGTGTCCTGTTGCACGATCCTGGACGCCGTGCTGCGCAAGGGCCGGATTCCCGCTCTCGCCCAAAACGAAGCCCCGCTCCTGGGCAAACACAGGCTGTACGTCACCGAAGACTACGTTGCCGATCAGCTCGACCCCGCCGTCGCCCAGGCGTTCAAGCAAGCGCTGTCCCGCCTGTCCAATGCCGGCGCCAAAATCGTCCGCTTCGACTTCCCCGAGCTGAGACAGATTGCCGACATCAACGCCAAGGGCGGGATCGTTGCCGCCGAGGCTTGGCGCTGGCACCAGGAACGGCTGCAAGGAGAAAACGGCCACGCCTACGATCCGCGCATCGCCCGCCGCATCCGCGCGGGCGCCAGCCAAAGCATAGCCGAGTATTTGGACACGCTAGAACGACGCCGCGCCTTGCAAGCCGCCGCCACTCGGCGTCTGTCCATGGCCGACGCCTGGCTGATGCCCACCGTGGCGATACGCCCTCCCAAGCTGGCGGAACTGGTGGACGACGACGCTTTCACCCGGGCGAACAGCCTGGTCTTGCGCAACACCAGCATCGTAAACCTGCTGGATGGCTGCGCCCTCAGTCTGCCTTTGACGCCGCAGATCGGCCTGAGCGTGTGCGGGCTGTTCGGCCGCGACAATCACATCCTGAAACTGGCCGCCGGCATTGAGCGCGCGCTGGCGAATACATGACAAGAAGGAGAACGACAATGGACAAGTCCCTGCGCGTAACGCCCAAGGAGCGCGAGAGCGCCTACCGCAAAGCGACCTGGCGGCTCATCCCCTTCCTGATCCTGCTGTTTATCCTGGCGTGGATAGACCGAGTGAACATCGGCTTCGCCAAATTGCAGATGCTGAACGACTTGCGGTTCAGCGAAGCGGTTTACGGCTTGGGCGCGGGCATTTTCTTCATCGGCTACTTCCTGTTCGAAGTGCCCAGCAACCTGTATTTGGAAAAGATCGGAGCGCGCAAGACCTTGGCGCGGATCACCATCTTGTGGGGCGCCATCTCCATGGCGATGGCTCTGGTGCAGACGCCCGCCCAGTTCTACCTGCTGCGCTTTCTGCTGGGAGCCGCCGAGGCTGGCTTTTTCCCCGGCGTGGTGCTGTATCTGACCTACTGGTTTCCCCTTGCCCGGCGCGCGCGCATCAACGGCCTGTTCATGACCTCCTTCGCCATCGCCGGGGTGATAGGCGGCCCGCTGGCCGGGCTGATCATGTCCAATATGGACGGCTTAAACCAATGGAGGGGCTGGCAATGGCTGTTCATCGTGGAGGGCGCGCCCTCCATCCTGGCCGGCCTGGCGGTGCTGCGCTACCTGCCGGAAACACCGGCTGGCGCCGGCTGGCTTAGCCCGGCGGAGCAAGCGGCCATTCGCCAAGACATCGCGGCGGATCAGCGTGACCCCAACAAGCAATCCTCGCTGAAAGCGGCTTTCACCAGCCCCTATGTCTGGCTCTGCGCCGCCATCTATTTCTGCATCGTCAGCGGCAACGCCACCATCGCCTTCTGGTCCCCGTCCATCATCAAGGAACTGGGCATCCAGGGCACGCTCAACATCGGCCTGATTTCGGCGCTGCCCTTCCTCGCCGGCACCATCGCCATGGTCTGGAACGGCGCGCACTCGGACAAGACCGGTGAACGGCGCATGCATTGCGCGGCGGCGACCTTGATTGCGGCGCTGGGGCTGGTGCTGACCGCGGCGCTGCTGCACAGCACCTGGCTGGCGCTGCTGGCGCTGACGCTGGCTTCCATCGGCATTCTGGCCGCCTTTCCGGTGTTTTGGTCCCTGCCTTCGCTGTTTCTGACCGGCACCGCCGCCGCCGGCGGCATCGCCCTGATCAACTCGGTGGGCAATCTGGCCGGCTTCGTTGCGCCGTACATGATCGGCTTCCTGAAAACCGGCACCGGCAATTTGAGCGCGGGCTTGTACTTTGTCGCACTGTTGGAAGCGGCAGCCGCGGTGCTCATTCTCCTCTGCATCAAAAAGTCGCCGCAAACGGGCCTGACCCCGCAGGAGGCCCAAGCGTGAGCCAGAACCAACTCCCCGTCATGGAGCAACTCAAACAGCTGAGCCAGACTCTGCTCAACGCGTCGGACCACGCCGCGCTGCCGAAGCTCGGCCAGCAACTGGCCCAGCAATGCGCCCAAATGGATGCCTGTCTGCTGCAGAGCCTGATCGAGCTCCACGCCGCCCATACCGGCCTGCAAGCCATCCTGACCCTGCTGCAACACCGCGACGAGCCGCTGCTGTTCAGCAGCGATGAGGCGGCGGCCTTGCTGGAGCCGGTGCAGCAGCGCCTGCATCATGGCGTGAACGGCCTTAATCTCCTGGTTTAAGCCTGTCCGTCCCCGGCAACGAGGAGGCGTTTAACGCCTCCTCGTTGCCGATGGGGCAAGGGCTAGCGGACGCGCGGCAGGAACAACTCGGCCAGCATGCAGCGGCAACTGCCGCCGCCCACCGCCTCAATGGTGGGAATGGGATTGACCACCGGCTGGCCATGGCGCTCCAGCGTTCTTTGCTGCGCCGGCGTGAAGCCGTTCCAGGCCTGCTCCGACATCGCGATCAGCGGTTGGCCGCTGGCGCCGCGCAGCTGCAGGATATTGCCGCAGAAGCTGCTCTCCACCTGGGCCAGGCTGATGTCCACCACCTCGTGGTGCTCACCCAGCGCGCTCAGCACTTGCCGCCGCTGCTCCGGCCGATGCAGGCTTTCGGAACAGATCACCGCGAAGCCCTCGCCCACGCTCATCATCACATTGGTGTGGTAGATGGGCACGCCGCGGCTGTCCACGGTGTCGAAGAGATGCACCGCCTCCAGGCCGCGCCGGCGCGCGTAACGGTAGAGCGCGCCCGGATGGCAGCGCTGCGAACGCGCCGCGTACACGCGCTTGCGCGGATGGTCGAACACCATCACCCCGGTGCCTTCCAGGATCAACTCCTCCTCCAGCGGATGGCCGGCCCACACCACCTGCTCCACCTCGTAACCGTGGCTCAGCAGCAAGCGGCACAACTCCTCCACCCGCCGTTCGCGGCGGCGGTTCAGCGTGTGCATAGGATAGACGTGCAGGCTGCCGTCGGCGCTGGTGCTGAACCAGTTGTTGGGAAACACCGCGTCCGGCGTCGGATAGCCGTCCGGGCTTTTTTCCAGCACCAGCACTTCGACGCCGTGGTCGCGCAGCCGCTGCGCCATGGCGTCGAATTCGGCCAGCGCCCGCGCGGTGACCTGGGCCGGCGGCAGTTGCAAGCGGTGCTGAAACACATTGTCGGCGCCGGTCTGCTCGTTGAAGGCGAAGTCGTGGGGGCGCGCCATCACGACGGCGCGGGCCAATTGGCCCTGTCTGGCGCGGAGCCAGAGCGGCTCCAGATTTTCTTGCGCCGGCGCGTCGGCGGCGGCGATGGCTTGGTCTTGCATGGCGGGGACTCTGTCGGGTGGGTGGTTTGACGGCCGCCCGCGGGCGGCAAATCATTCTACTGACAGTACGCGTTCCGGCCATGCCGTAAACATGACGCGAAACATCAAACAAGCGACATGCCCGCCGGCATTGCGCCCGCAGCCCCCGCTCTTGAGCTCCGTCCTTGAATGGCTGGCCGGACGACGCTCGGCGTCATTCGCGGCAGAATTCCGCTAAGCTATCCCAACTACCAGTCGTTCAAAATCGGTATTTGCTTGAAATTGAGCATATTCATGCACAGCGAGCCCCATATGCCGTATATCAAACTCTCCATCCTCCTCGTTTTCGCGCTCTGTACCGTTTACATTCATTATCGCGGCCGCCAAAGGCTGGGCTTCTGGCGCCAGTTGACCGATCACTCCACCTTCATGGCGCCGATCAACTGCTTCTGCTACCTGTTCTCCACCTTGCCGGCCCGCCCCTACCTGCCCTTGCAGCAGTTCCCGGAGCTACGGGCGCTGAACGACAACTGGCAGCGCATCCGCACCGAGGCGCTGGCCCTGTCCAACGACGGCGAGATCAAGGCGTCGGAACGTTACGACGACCTGGGCTTCAATTCCTTTTTCAAGACCGGCTGGAAACGCTTCTATCTGAAGTGGTACGACCAGCCGCACCCGTCGGCGGCCAGGCTGTGTCCGTACACCACGGAATTGCTGCAAGGCATTCCCTCGGTGAAGGCGGCGATGTTCGCCAGCCTGCCGCCGGGCAGCCGGCTGGTGCGCCACCGCGACCCTTTCGCCGGCTCGGTGCGCTTCCACCTGGGCCTGTCCACGCCGCAGAGCGAGGCCTGCTACATAGAAGTGGACGGCCAGCGCTACAGCTGGCGCGACGGCGAGGCGGTGCTGTTCGACGAAACCTATCTGCACCACGCCGAGAACGCCACCAAACACCAGCGCATCATCCTGTTCTGCGATATCGAGCGCCCGATGCGCTTCCGCTTCGCCGCCTGGTGCAACCGTCTGATCAGCCGCCTGCTGCTGGGCGCCGCCAGCTCGCCCAATCAGGACGGGGACCGCACCGGCGCGCTCAACCGCCTGTTCCGCTATGTGCAGGCGGTGCGGCTGTTCGGCAAGCGCATCAAGGCGCAGAGCCGCGTTGGCTACTACGCGCTGAAATGGCTGTTGTTCGGCGGGCTGTTGTTGGGCTGGCTGCTGAGCTGAAGCGCCCTTATAGATTGAAGAAAGCCCGCGCATTGTCCGTCAGCAGCCGCCGGCGGATCTCCGTGTCCGCCACCGTGTCGCGGATCAGGCCGCCCACCGTCTGCTCGCCCAAGGGAAACGGCGCGTCCGAACCCAGCATCACCCGCTCCGCGCCCATGGTGGCGATCAGCAGCTGCAAAGCGCCCGGATCGAAGATGGCGGAATCCACGTAAAAGCGGTCCAGATAGCTGGACGGCCGTCGCGGACAGTCTTCGCGCACGATGTCGCGCTGCTCCCAGGCGTTGTCCACCCGCCCCAGCAGATAGGCGAAGCTGCCGCCGCCGTGGGCGAAGCAGATTTTCAGGCTGGCCGGCAGCCGTTCGAAAGCGCCGGACAGGATCAGCGACAGAATGGCGAGCTGGGTTTCCGCCGGCATCGACACCAGCCAGGGCAGCATCCAGCGCTTCATCCTCGCGCCGGCGCCCATCATGTCCCAGGGGTGCACCAATAGAGGGATGTTCTCGGCTGCGCAGTGGCCCAGAAACGTCAGCAAGCCTTCATCGTCCAGGTCCCGCTCGCCGACGTGGTTGCCGATCTGCACGCCGACATGGCCGGCGTCGCGGGCGCGGCTGGCTTCGCGGCAGGCGGCGTCGATGTCCTGCAGCGGCACTTGCGCCAGCGCTTTCAAGCGTTGCGGCGCGACGGCGGCCATCTCCAGCGCGCGGTCGTTCATCAGTTGCGTCCACGGCAAGGCGCGCTCTATCGGCGCGGCGTAGGCGAACATCACCGGCGTCGCGCACATGATCTGGATGTCTATGCCTTGCTCGTCCAGCCAGGCCAGCCGGCGCGCGCCGTCCCACAGCGCGTCGTGCACCGGCCGGAACGGCTGGTCGCCCACCATGATCTGCCCGTTGCGGCCGGAGGTTTCCAGCCAGGGCCCGCGCCGCGGGTCCAGCCGGGCCGCTTCGGCCTGGCTGATCCGCGGGAAGAAATGGGAGTGGATGTCTATCATGGCGGGGTTTCTCAGTTAGTGGTATTTCTCAATGGCTGGACCGCTGCCGCAGCTCATGCCAGGCGGCGTAATCCTTGCCCGGATGGACGGTGCCGCAATGGCGGCAGCGGCGTTCGTCCTCGCTCAGCGCGTAAAACAGCTGATAGGCCTTGGGCAGGTCGTCCACCAGACTGTCCAGCTGCTTGGAGAAGCGCCAGACCTCGGTGGCGCAGACAGGACAGTACCATTGCAGGCTGTCGTGCTCGCCAACCGGCCGCGGCTTCTCCACCAGCAGGCACAGGCCGGGTTCCGGCCGTTGCGGCGAGTGGATGACATGGGCCGGCAGCAGGAAGGCGTCGCCCTCGCGCAGCTCGATGCGGTCGAAACGCCCGCGGTCCCAAATCTCCAGGTAGGCGTTGCCCTGGATCTGGTAGAAGATTTCCTCGGTGGGGTTGTCGTGAAAATCGGTGCGGGTGTTCGGACCGCCCACCATATTGATGATGTAGTCGCCGTCCGGCCAGATGGCGGCGTTGCACACAGGCGGCTTGAGTTCGCTGTGATTGCGCTTTGCCCAGTCCAGCAGATTGAGCGGCATGCCGTATTGCAGTTCCATCTCACTTCTCCTTCCCTAGTGGTCACTCCGTCTAAAGCGGTTTGTAGGCGATCGCCTTGATTTCAATACGCAGGTGCGGATGCGGCAGCTGATGCACCGCCACCGTGGTCCGCGTCGGCCCCTCCTCGTTGAAGTACTCGGCGTAAACCTGGTTGTATGCGGCGAAATCGTTCATATCCACCAGGTAGGCGCAGATCTCCACCACATCGGCCAAGCCGGCGCCGGCCGTGGCCAGGATGTCGCGGATATTTTCGATCACCGCCCGGGTTTGCAGAGCGATGTCCAAGCGCGTCGCGCCCATGGCGTCGGCTTCGGCGCCGACTATGCTGTTGTCCGGCCGCCGCGAGCTGGTGCCGGAGACAAAGAGGAAATCGCCGGCCCGCTTCAGGTGCGGAAAGCGGCCGCGCGGCACGGCCTTGCCGCTGACGGTGGTGGCTTGGGTGCTCATCAGGCGCTCCCGCTGGTTTCAAATTCGCAACGGCCCAGGCCGGCGATCTCCACGCCGACGTGCAGGCCGGCGCGCAGCGGCTCCGCCGCGGTGGCGGCGCCGGCCAGCAGCAAGGAGCCCGCCGGCAGCGAGCCTCCCGCCGCGTGGAGCAGCGCGGACACCTCCATCAAGGCGCGCAGCGGCTGGCCCAGGATGGCGGCGCTGCTGCCCAACTGCACCGGGCGGCCGTCAAAGCGCAGCGTCACCCCCAGATTGTCCAAGGGCGTGTCCGGCGGGCTCAGCGGGCCGACGACGAAATGGGAGGAGGAGCAGTTGTCCGCCACCACGTCCTCCAGGCTGAAACGGAAGTCGCGATAACGCGAATCGATGATTTCCAGCGCCGGCGCCACGCCGGCCAAAGCCAGTCCGGCCTCGGCCAGGGACAGCGGCCGCGAGATCTCCTGCGCGGTGACGAAGGCGATTTCCGGTTCCACCCGCGGATGGATCAAACGCATCAGCGCCAGCTCGCCGCCGTCCGCCAGTTGCATCGCGTCGGTCAACTCGCCCCAGATCAGCGCGTCCACGCCCATCTGCACGCGTTTGGCGCGGCTGGTGAAGCCCAGCTTCAAGCCCAGCGCGCGTTCGCCGCGCTGCTGGCGCAGTACAATGCCGGCCTGCTGGATGCGGTAGGCCTGCGCCAGATCGAAGGCTTGCCGCGCGCTTAGTTGATCGACGGCTTCGCCGGTTTGGGTCGCTATGTCCAGTTCGCGAGCGCAGGCTTGAATGAAGTCGGTCATGCCGCGCCCCCCTTGGCCTTGAGCAAGTCCAGCGCCACGTCGACTATCATGTCCTCCTGCCCGCCCACCATGCGGCGACGGCCCACTTCCAGCAGGATGTCCAGGGTTTTCAAACCGTATTGCCGCGCCGCCGTTTCCGCGTGGCGCAGGAAGCTGGAGTAGACGCCGGCGTAGCCCAGCGCCAGCGTTTCGCGGTCCACCCGCACCGGGCGGTCCTGGGTGGGCCGCACCAGGTCGTCGGCGGCGTCCATCAGCCGGATCAGGTCGCAGCCGTGGTTCCAGCCCAGCCGCTCGGCGGCGGCGATGAACACTTCCAGCGGCGCGTTGCCGGCGCCGGCGCCCTGGCCGGCCAGCGAGGCGTCGACGCGGCGGCAGCCCTCTTCCACCGCCACGATGCTGTTGGCCACGCCCAGCGCCAGATTGTGATGGGCGTGCATGCCGGTTTCCGTCTCCGGCCGCAAGGCGTCGCGCAAGGCGCGGAAGCGGTCGCGCACCTCTTGCATCAGCAAGGCGCCGCCGGAATCCACCACGTAGACGCAGTGGGCGCCGTAGCTTTCCATCAGCTTGGCCTGCTCCGCCAGCCGCTGCGGCGTGGTCATGTGCGACATCATCAGAAAGCCGACGGCGTCCATGCCCAGTTCGCGCGCATAGCCGATGTGCTGTCTGGCGATGTCGGCCTCGGTGCAGTGGGTGGCGACGCGCACGATGCGCGCGCCGGCGTCGTAAGCGTTGCGCAAGGCGCCGACGGTGGCGATGCCGGGCAGCAGCAAGGTGGCGATCTTGCTCTTGCTCACCGATTCGGCCGCGGCGGCGATCCACTCGACGTCGCTATGGGCGCCGAAGCCGTAGTTGAAGCTGGAACCCTCCAGCCCGTCGCCGTGCGCCACTTCGATGGAGTCGACGCCGGCGGCGTCCAACGCCGCGGCGATGGCGCGCACCTGGGCCAGCGAGTAGCGGTGCCGGACCGCGTGCGAGCCGTCGCGCAGGGTCACGTCGGAAATATACAGTTTGTCCATGCCGGGCTCCTCAAGCTTGCAACAGGCGGGCCGCGACGCGTTCGCCGCAGGCCATCGCCGCCGATGTCATGATGTCCAGATTGCCGGCGTAGGCCGGCAGATAGTGGGCCGCGCCTTCCACCTCGATGAAGACCGACACCTTGAGCCCGCCGCTCTGCGCCAGCTCCGGGTAGGCCGCCAGCGCTTCCGCCGGCAGCGCCTCGAACTGCACCTCCTGTTTCAGCCGGTAGCCGGGCACGTAGGCGCTCACCTTGTCCGCCATCGCGGCCACCGAGCGCGCGATGGCGTCCCGGTCCGCCGGCGCGGTCAGGCAGAACACCGTGTCCCGCATCATCAGCGGCGGCTCCGCCGGGTTGAGGATGATGATGGCCTTGCCGTGGCGCGCGCCGCCGACGCCGACAATGGCCTGGGCGGTGGTTTCGGTGAATTCGTCGATATTGGCGCGGGTGCCGGGACCGGCCGATTGGCTGGCGATGGAGGCGACGATCTCGCCGTAGAACACCGGCGTCACCGCGGCCACCGCGGCCACGATCGGGATGGTGGCCTGGCCGCCGCAAGTGACCATATTGATGTTGGGCGCGTCCAGATGCGCGTCCAGGTTGACCGCAGGCACCACATAGGGGCCGATGGCGGCCGGCGTCAGGTCTATCACCCTGACGCCGCGCGGCCGCAGCAGCTGCTCGTGGTGGGCGTGGGCGCCGGCCGAGGTGGCGTCGAACACCAGGCGGATGTCGGCGGCCCCAGGCAGGGCCAGCAAGCCTTCCACGCCCTGATGACTGGTGGCCAGGCCCAGGCGCCGCGCGCGGGCCAGGCCGTCGGAATCCGGGTCTATGCCTATCATGGCGGTCAATTCCAACTGCTTGCCATGACGCAATAGTTTGATCATCAGATCGCAGCCGATGTTGCCGGAACCGATGATGGCCGCTTTGACGCGAGCGGGATGGCTCATGAGGATGCTCCCTGAAGTGAGGCGAAGCGGGCCGACACTTCGCCCAGGCCCTGGATGCGGGCGGTGAACACATCGCCGGCGCGCGCCGGCGCCATCGGTCCCAGCGCGCCGGTCAGCACGATGTCGCCGGCCTTCAGCGGCTCGCCGCGCCGCGCCATCGTGTCGGCCAGCCACAGCGCGGCCAGCAGAGGGTTGCCGAGACAAGCCGCGCCGGCGCCCACCGAAACCGGCTCGCCGCGCAACTCCAGCGTCATGCCGCAGCCGAGCAGATCGACGTCGGCCAGCCGCCGCGGCCGGTTGCCCAGCACGAACAGGCCGCTGGACGCGTTGTCGGCGATGGTGTCGCTGATGCGGATGTCCCAGCCGGCGATGCGGCTGTCCACGATCTCCAGCGCCGGCAACACCGCGTCCACCGCCCGGAACAGATCGGCCAGCGTATGCTTGTCATGGTCCAGATCGCGGCCCAACAGCAGCGCCACCTCCGCCTCGATCTTGGGCTGCAGCAGGCGCCGGCTGTCGATCTCCTCGCCGTCGCACAGCGCCATGTCGGCGAACAGCCGGCCGAAATCCGGCTGCGCCACGCCCAGCTGCCTCTGCACCGCCAGCGAGGTCAGGCCGATCTTGCTGCCCACCAGCCGCCGGCCCTGGGCCTGGGCATGCAGAACGTTCAAGGTTTGCACCTGGTAGGCGGCGTCGACGTCCCCCTCGCCGAGCAGGCCGCGCACCGGAGCGCAAGGCTGGCCGGTGTCGGCGGCGCGACGCAGCTGCTCGGCGGCGGCTTGCAATGTGGATGGTGAAGCTGGACTCACGGCTCTCTCCTTAATCAAACGGTCCGGCGCGGCCAAACCGGCCGTATCAGTGGGACGCGTTCCAGTCTATGGGCCGGCTCGATAAGGAGAAAATGAATATACGGGCTTCTGCTATTCCCTAAAGTTATGCCATAGTCTTCTGCCACGCCGTCTCAACCGCACAGGAGCGCCCATGGACCCTCTCACGCCTTTTTCCGTGCAAGACATGGTGTTGAACCGGCTCAAGCTGCGGCCCTTGCTGGTGTTCGACCGGGTGCTGCGCTGTCAGTCCATCGCCCGCGCCGCGCGCGAACTGCATCTGACCCAGCCGGCGGTGACCAAGGCCATACGCGAGCTGGAGCAGCAACTGGACACCGTGCTGTTCCTGCGCGGCAACCGCGGCGTGGCCCCCACCGAATACGGCCTGTTGCTGGGCGAGCGCGTCCGGGCGGTGATCGCCGAACTGCGCTATCTGACCGACGAGATCAACGCCTTCAAGGGCGGCATCTGCGGGCACGTGATCGTGGGCACCCAGATCTCCGCCAGCGCCAGCCTGCTGCCGCAAGCCATCCTGCGCCTGAAGGCGAACGCGCCCAAGCTGCTGGTCACCGTGCGCGAGGGGCCGCAGGACTATCTGTTCCCGGCGCTGGCCGCCGGCGAACTGGACCTGGTGGTGGGCCGCTTGCCGGACCCGGAAGCGCCGCTCACCCGCAAGCTGCCGCTGCGCCACCAGCCCTTGTACCAGAACCGGCTGTGCATCGTGGCCGGCAGCCACCATCCTCTGCTGGCCGCGCCGCCGTCCAGCCTGGCCGAACTGCGCGACTGGCCGTGGATACTGCCGCCGCCGGATTCGCCGGCCCGCCAGGTGGCCGAGCAGTTCTTCCACGACGCCGGCCTCGCGCTGCCGGACAATCTGCTGGAGTCGCTGTCCTTGCTGACCAATGTCAATCTGCTGGTGGACTCGGACTGCCTGGGCCTGATGCCGCGGCTGGCGGCGCGCCGCTTCGCCGCCGCCAAGCTGCTGGCGGTGCTGCCGCTGGACGAGGTGGGACCGCCCACCGCCGTCGGCTACTCGGTGCGCGACGACAAGCCGCTGACGCCGGCCGCCAGGCAATTGATAGACAGCCTGAAATTGGCCGCCGCCGCGCTGGACGCTGCGGATCAGGTATAAGCGCGGGGAATAGCAAGACTCGATTTATTCATTTTCGCGGCGCGGGCCGTCTTTCCTACACTCGCCAACATTGCGTCGTCCGAAAAACCGCGGCGACGTCCGACCCCGTTGACGAGGAAGAGCACCATGACCCGCCCCGCCCTGCTGCCGCTGTACATCAATGGCGGCTTCGAAGAAGGAAGCGCCCGTTTCGACAATATCAGCCCGGTGGACGGCCGCCTGCTGAGCCAGGTGGTTGAAGCCGACGCCGCCCAGGTGAGCCGCGCGGTCAAAGCCGCCAGCGACGCGCTGCAAGGCCCTTGGGGCCGCTACAGCGCGCCTGAGCGCGCCGCCATGCTGCACAAGGTGGCCGACGGCATCCAGGCGCGCTTCGACGACTTCGTCGCCGCCGAAGTGGCCGACACCGGCCGGCCGCTGCACCTGGCGCGCACGCTGGACCTGCCCCGCGCCATCGCCAATTTCCGCACCTTCGCCGACCTCGCCGTCGCCCAGGTCGACGATTGCTGCGAAACCCCGCAGGCCGACGGCGGCCTGCTGTTCAACTACACCGTGCGCAAGCCGCTGGGGGTGGTGGCGGTGATCGCGCCGTGGAACCTGCCGCTCTTGCTGCTGACCTGGAAGCTGGGGCCGGCGCTGGCGATGGGCAACACCGTGGTGTGCAAGCCGTCCGAGGAGACCCCGTCGTCGGCCG
Organism: Chromobacterium alkanivorans; assembly: GCF_016937655.1. GTDB lineage: Bacteria > Pseudomonadota > Gammaproteobacteria > Burkholderiales > Chromobacteriaceae > Chromobacterium > Chromobacterium alkanivorans. The sequence goes on from NZ_JAFHKL010000002.1 coordinate 85,793, forward strand.
CGCTGCTGGCCGAGGTGATGAACGAGGCCGGGGTTCCCGCCGGCGTGTTCAATCTGGTGCACGGCTTCGGCCCCGGCTCCGCCGGCGAATTCCTGACCCACGACCGGCTGATCAGCGCCGTCTCCTTCACCGGCGAATCGCGCACCGGCAGCGCCATCATGAAGGCGGTGGCCGACGGCGTGAAGGACATCTCCTTCGAGCTGGGCGGCAAGAACGCCGCCGTGGTGTTCGCCGACGCCGACTTCGACGCGGCGGTGGCCGGCGTGGCCCGCTCGTCCTTCTTCAATACCGGGCAGGTCTGCCTGTGCACCGAGCGGGTCTATGTGGAGCGCCCGATCTTCGAGCGCTTCGTCGCCGCGCTGAAGGAACGCGCCGAGAACCTGAAGCTGGGCTATCCCGACGAGGACGGCGTGGACCTGGGCCCGCTGGTGTCGCGCCAGCACCGCGAAAAAGTGCTGTCTTACTTCGCCCTGGCGCGCGAGGAAGGCGCGCAGGTGGTCACCGGCGGCGAGACGCCGCGCTTCGGCGACGCGCGCGATCAAGGCGCTTACGTGCGCCCGACGATCTGGACCGGCCTGCCCGACCACGCCCGCTGCGTGCGCGAGGAAATCTTCGGCCCAGTCTGCCATATCGCGCCGTTCGACGACGAGGAGGAAATCCTGAGCCGCGTCAACGACAGCCCCTACGGCCTGGCCTGCGCGCTGTGGACCCAGCGGCTGGACCGCGCCCACCGGCTGGCAAGGCGCGTCCAGGTCGGCATCGTCTGGGTCAACGCCTGGTACGCGCGCGATCTGCGCACGCCCTTCGGCGGCAGCAAGCTGTCCGGCCTCGGCCGCGAAGGCGGCCGCCATTCGCTGGACTTCTACTCCGAAATCAGCAATGTCTGCGTCAAGCTGTGACGCGCCGGGAGAACGCCGCCATGTCCGCCACCCTGGATGTTGACCGCTTCATCGACGACAGCCGTCTCGGCTCCTTCCACGCCGTCTTGCTGACGCTGTGCTTTCTGGTCATGTTCGCCGACGGCTACGACCTGGCGGCCTTGTCCTACATCGCGCCCACGCTGATGGAGCAATGGGGGCTGAGCAAGCCGCAACTGGGCCAGGCGCTCAGCGCCGCCTTGTTCGGCCTGGCCGGCGGCGCCATGCTGGGCGGCCCGCTGGCCGACCGCCTGGGCCGCAAACCCGCGGTCATCGCGTCGACGCTGCTGTTCGGCGTCGGCAGCCTGCTGACCGCGGCGGCGGATTCGCTGAGCGCCCTGACCGCTTATCGCCTGCTCACCGGCATCGGCCTGGGCGCGGCGCTGCCCAACACCATCACCCTGCTCTCCGAATACAGCCCGACGCGGCGACGCGCGCTGCTGGTCAGCGCCATGCTGTGCGGCTTTCCGCTGGGCGCGGGGGCCGGCGGTTTGTGCGCCGGCTGGCTGATCCCGCCCTACGGCTGGCGCGCGCCGCTGTGGCTGGGCGGCGCCTTCCCTCTGCTGCTGGCGCTGGCGCTGTATCGCTGGCTGCCGGAATCGGTGCGCTATCTGGCGGCGCGCCGGCGTTCCGCCGCCGACATTCGCGAGCGGCTGCGCCGCCTCGCCGCCACGCCGGAGCTGGAGCGAGCCGACGCCTTCCGCCTTGGCGAGCCCGACGGCGACGCGCCGCGCGCCGGCCTGCGCGCCGTGCTGACCCAGCCTTTGGCCTCAGGCACGCTGCTGCTCTGGCTTAGCTGCTTCATGAGCATGTTGATCTATTACCTGGTGGTGAACTGGATGCCGCTGCTGTTGAAGGAGGCCGGCCTCTCGCTGAGCCGCTTCGCCTGGATCAGCGCGCTGTTTCCGCTGGGCGGCGGCGTCGGTTCCATTCTGCTGGGCTGGTGGATGGGACGCGCCGAACCGCACCGCCTGCTGGCGGCCAACTTCGCCGCCGCCGGCCTGCTGGCCTGGGCGATAGGCGCCGCCGTCTCCCAGGGCGAGCAAGGCGGCTGGCTGGGCTTGCTGGTGTTCTGCATGGGCTTCGCTTCCGGCGGCGGACAGTCGGCGCTGGCCGCGCTGTCCGCCGCCTTCTACCCAACCCACTGCCGGGCCAGCGGCGTGGGCGGCATGTACGGCGTTGGCCGCGGCGGCGCCATCTTCGGGGTGTTGGCAGGCGCGGAGCTGATGCGCCAGCAAGCGCGGCCGGACTGGATTTTCAGCTTCCTGTTGTTTCCCGCCGCGGTCATCGCCATCGCCCTGTTGCTGAAGCGGCAGCGCTACGCGCGCGACAAGCCGGTTCTCGAAGCTTGAGCCCGCGTTAAGACCTGTTTACGCCCCGCCGCTCTCATCGCGCCGGCGCGGTGCCTTCCGCGCCAGGCGCCAAGTCTCCCTCGTTGAAACTCATTTCCATCAACTCCCCGGCGGCGTTCCGGCAGTTCACCGCGAAATCGGGCTGCTCCGGATTCTTGCTGCCGGGGTGCAGCCTGACGGAAATCACTTCCATGCAGTCCCGGGTCAGCGCCGCCCGGCGGCCCACCTCCGCCAACGCCGGCGCCCAGCGGCAGAACGCGCCGGCGGCGTAGGAGCCGGCTCCGCACAGCTCCCCGGCGGCTTGCACCGCGTCCGGCAACACCACGCCGGCAATATCCTTGAGCTCCGCCTCGTTCCTGGCCTCGGCTTGCTGCTGGCTGGGCCAGACCTTATAGCCCAGCCAGCCGGCGCCGGCCAGCAAAGCGACCACCACGACGCCCACATGCGTCCATTTCAGACGCGAAACCCGTCCCCACTCGCGCCGCGGCAGCGGCTGCGGGTACATTTCCCGATATGGCGCCTGGCACAGCGGGCATGCGTAATGCGGCGCCCGTTGGTCGCGCGGCGTATTGCCGCGCAGGTAGCCGCAGCGAAGACACTGTCTCTTTTCCATGGGCACTCCTCCCCAGATTGAAGTCAGCCGCGCTCGCCGGCGCTTTTGGTCTGCTTCTCAAACAATCAGCGCACCCCATGCGTATGTCCTTGCATGCTAGCAAGAAAATGCCATTGCAGTTTCACACCGTAGTCTCGGCCCTGGCACTAGCGCTTCGGCCAGGTGCAATCCGGCGGAATCGCGCGGCCGGCCCGGACGGGCCGCAACAGCCGCGGCGGCTTGCGAATCGCCGCTCCCCAACGCGCTCATATTAAACCTATTGATTTAAACAAATATTTAACTTTGTTTCTTTTGGCGGATGTGCTAGCTTAATTTAAACAAATAAAAACAGTAGTTTTAACAAAACAAACAAAGCCACACCCTGATGAATGGCTCACAAATCGCTGCAATGGAGACAATATGTTTACCGTACTGACAATCTTCGGCACCCGCCCGGAGGCCATCAAGATGGTGCCCGTCATTCACGCGCTGCAAGACTGCCCGGACGTGGCGTCCAAAGTCTGCGTGACCGGGCAACACCGCGAGATGCTGGATCAGGTATTGGATTTTTTCGGGATCAAGCCGGACTTCGACCTGAAGCTGATGCAACAGGCGCAGGGCCTGGCGTCCTTGACCGCCAGGCTGGTGGAAACGGTCGACAAGATCCTGGAGGAGGTCCAGCCCGACGTCGTGCTGGTCCACGGCGACACCGCCACCACGCTGGGCGCCAGCCTGGCCGCGTTTTACCGCCGGATTCCCATCGGCCACGTGGAAGCGGGCTTGCGGACCGGCGACTTGTATTCGCCCTGGCCCGAGGAAATGAACCGCCGCGTCACCGACATTCTGGCGTCTTGGCACTTCGCTCCGACGGATGAGTCCCGCCTCAACCTGCGCAATGAAAAGGTCGACCCCGACCGTATCTTCGTCACCGGCAACAGCGTCGTCGACACGCTGCAGCTGGCGGTGAAGAAGCTGGAGCAACAAGCTGATCTTAAGGCCGACATCGCCGCCGCCTTCGCCTATCTGCGGCCGGAAGCGAGGATGATTCTGGTCACCGGCCACCGCCGGGAGAAGTTCGGCGAGAAATTCGAAAGCTTCTGCCGCGCCTTGGTCAGCCTGGCGGAACGCTACCCGGACGTGGACATCGTCTATCCGGTGCATCTGAATCCCAATGTGCGCAAACCGGTGTACGCCCTGCTGTCCCGGGTGCGCAACATCCATTTGATAGAACCGCTGCAATACCTGCCCTTCGTCTATCTGATGGCCCGCTGCCACCTCATCATCACCGACTCCGGCGGCATACAGGAAGAAGCGCCGGCGCTGGGCAAACCTGTGCTGGTCACCCGGGACACCACGGAGAGACCGGAAGCGCTTGCGGCCGGCACCGCCATGCTGGTGGGCACCGAAACCGAGCTCATCGTCCAGCACGCCAGCGCCTTGCTGGAAGACGAGGCGGCCTATCAACGCATGTCCCAAGCCCACAACCCCTATGGCGACGGCTGCGCCGGCAAGCGCATCGCCGCCATTCTCTCCTCGCTGCCGCGCCAACAGCGGGAAGCGGACAAGCGCAGCCGGACCGCCGCCGCCATCGCTCCCGCGCAAGGAAGATAAGGATGGCGCCGCGAGTCCTGCTTTGGCTGACCCTGCTGGTCTGCTGCGCGCCGGCCTGGTCCGCCAGGGATGCGGCCAAGCCCGCCGGCCGTCACGCCCGCCACCACGATGCGGCCCTGTCCCCGGAAAGCCAGGCCGCCATGGCGGCCCTGCCCATTGACCCGGACGCTTCCCCCGCCGCCGTCAGCCCCAGCGTCAGCATCAAGGGAGCGTCGGACAACGTCGATCTGCGTCATACCCAGCAACTGATCCTGGACCAGATCGAAGAGGCGCGCCGCCGCACCGTCAGCCAGGAGGACGACCCCTTGCTGCAACGCGAAACCGCCACGCCCTTCATCTGGCCCTTGCGCGCGCTGAGCTTCGTGCTGTACGGGGTGGTGCTCCTTGTCGTGGTGTACGCGGCGCGCCACATGGCTTTCACCTTGAATCGGCTGTTCGGCCATCAGCGCCACCCCTATCTGGACATTGAGACGGCGCAATGGCCCAAGGTCACCGTCTTCATCGCGGCGCACAACGAGGAGGCCGTGATCGCCGACGCGATGGAAGCCTTGCTCGAATCCGACTATCCGCCGGGACGAATGATCATCATGCCCGTCAACGACCGCTCCACGGACGGCACGCGCGCCATCATAGACCGCATCGCGGCGCGCCGGCCGGACGCGATCCGGCCGTTTCACCGCACCCAGGGCAAGCCCGGCAAGGCGGCGGCGCTGAAGGACGCGACGGCCTTGATCGACACCGAGCTGTTCATCGTCTTCGACGCCGACTACCTGCCAAGCCGCGGCTTGCTCAAGCAATTGATCGCGCCCTTCTTCGACCCCGAAGTCGGCGCCGTGATGGGGCGCGTGGTGCCCTTGAACCCGGGCGCCAATCTGTTGACCCGCATGCTGGACATGGAGCGCGCGGGAGGCTACCAGGTGGATCAGCAGGCCAGGATGAATATGAAGCTGGTGCCGCAATACGGCGGCACCGTCGGCGGCATCCGCGTCGCCGCGCTCAACAGCGTCGGCGGCTGGCACGACGATGTGCTGGCCGAAGACACCGACCTGACCTACCGGCTGTTGATCGGGGGCTGGCTCACGGTCTACACCAATCGCTCCGAGTGCTACGAGGAGGTGCCGGAGAGCTGGCCGGTGCGCATCCGGCAATTGATGCGCTGGACCCGCGGCCATAATCAGGCGCTGGCGCGGCACGTCGGCCGGCTGCTGAGCACTCGCGGGGTGCAAAGGCGGGAAAAACTGGATGGGCTGCTGTTGCTGGGCACTTACGCCATGTCCCCGCTGCTGCTCTTGGGCTGGGCCATCACCCTGCTGCTGTTCTTTTTCGACAGCATGCTGCCCTCTCCCGGCGTCTTGCTGGTGCTGGCCCTGGTCTGCTACAGCGCGATGGGCAATTTCGCCGCCTTCTTCGAGATCGGCGTCGCCTGCCATCTGGACGGCAACGGCAAGCGGCTGCGCATTTTGCCTTTCGCCATTCTTGGCTTTCTCGTCAGCCTGGTCACCATTTCCCGCGCCACGCTGCGGCAGTCGCTGATCGAACCGTTCAGGAAAAACCGAACGCTGCACTGGGACAAGACCAAGCGCTACCGGAGGCAGCCGGGATGATGGCCTTTCTTTACCTGCTGGGCGCGGCGGCGCTGGTCGCCCTGCCGCTGTTGCCCGGCCTGCTGGAGCTGCTGCGCAAGACCGACACCACCGCGCTGGGCATCAATCGGCTGCACACCGGCACCGCCGACGTCTTCGCCCGCGGCTACCGGCGACGGCTGGACGCGCTGGACTCGGGCGAGTGGCGGCAAGACTGGAACGCTCGCCTGGACGCCGCCGGGCAAGCCGGCCGCCCCGTCGTGGACGAGGAGGTGTTGGCCGCAGGCGAATTGCGCATTCCCGCCCACTTCAGTTTCCTGAAAGAAATCCATTGCGACGACAACATCGTCGCCGCTCAGGGCGTGATCCTGCGCAGCGTCTTGGCCGACGGCAAGCTGAAGCTGGGGCCGGACAGCTCGATTCTGCGTTGGGCCGGCGCCGGGAACATCAATATCGCGCCGGGCAGCCAATTGTTCGGACGAGTCGTGGCGGAGAACACGCTGGACATCGCCGGGCCGGTCCGCTTCCAACGCATCCAGGCCGCCGCCATCCGCATGGGCGGTGAGCTGCGCCGGCCGGCTCCGGCAAGGCCGCTGCGGGAAGTGGACATCGAAAACCTGCGCACGCCCCACCCGTTTAACGCCGAAATGCGCCGCGCGGTGGTGGACGGCGATTTCCGCTTGCCGGAAAACAGCCTGCTGCGCGGCCACCTGGTGGTGCGAGGCGGCCTGAGCGTCGGCCCCGGCTGCCGGATAGAGGGCAGCGTCAAGGCCAGCGGACCGGTGCGTCTGGCTCGCGGCGTGCTCGTGGACGGCGCCGTCATTTCCGACCACTCCATCGTCTGCCGGGAAGACTGCCGGCTGCTGGGCCCGGTCGTGGCGGACCGGTTCGTCGCCATCGGCGCCCATTCGGCGCTGGGCGCGCCGGATTCGCCCAATACCGTCTCTTCGCGCCTGGTGCTGCTGACGCCGCCGCTGATCGCGCACGGCACCATCTGGGCCCGCGTCCGCGGCAAGGTGCGCGGACGATGATGAAGCGTCTCTGTCTGCTGCTGACCTTGTGTTGCGGAACAAGCCAGGCCGCCGCCGACCTTTTCAAGCTGCCCGGCTATCAAGACGAGGACGGCGCCATCCTGCTGCAAGCGCATGGCCGTCATGTCGACCCTTATTTCGCGATGAAGGCCTTGCTGACGGCCGAGGAACTGGGCTTGTCCATCGCGCCCGCCGCGGACGCCTGGACCGCCTGGCTGGCCCCGAGACAGGAAAGCAACGGCAGCTTCCCCCGCTTCGAACGCCAAACAAACGGCGACTGGCGCCGCGCGGCGGACGCCGACGCCGACGACTCCACGCTGGCCCTGTGGATTTCATTGCTGAGCCGGCGCTATCGGCAACAAGACATGCCGCCGGCGCTGCAGGCGTCGCTGGCGCGCGCCAGACGGGCGCTGTGGAAGTTGAGACAGCCGCGCAGCGGCATTTACGACTACGCCGCCGGCGCCAAGCTGGGCTATCTGATGGACAACGTAGAAGTTTACGCCGCGCTGCGCGACGACTGCGCCAGAACCGGCGCCGGCTGCCGGCGGGTGCGCCAGCTGGCCGCGGCGCTGCCCAAGGCGTTTTGGGAGGCCAAAACCCGGCGCTGGCGCACCGCCAGCCGCGACCTTCCCCCAGTCGCCTTCTACCCGGAGGCCGCGGCCCAGCTGTTCCCCAAGATGGTGGGCTTGCCGCCGATGCCGGGCCAAGCCTCCTTCGACGCCTGGCTGCTCGGCGAAGGCCGGCCCTGGCTTGCCCAGGACCCGCCGCAACTGGACTTCCCCTGGGGCCTGCTGGCGCTGGCCGCGCTGAGGGACGGCCGCGAGGACGCGGCGCGGGCCTGGCTGCGGCAAGCGGCGCCCGCGCGCGGAACCCCGCGCTGGAATGTGCTGGAAGAAGCGGTTTTTCAAGGATTGGCGCTCCGCCTGGCCGCAACGGCGGAGCCAGAACAAAGGCTGGAAGAATGAACAAGATTCGATCATGTCCCCGCTGGGTAGTCATCATCCTGCTGCTGGGACTCTTGCTGGCGGCAAGCGCGATATGGCATGGCCTGCGCGCCAAGCAAGCGCCGCCGCCCGCCGCCTTCATCGCCTTGCTGCTGCCGGACAAGCCGGCCAGCAACAAATACGCGCTGGCCTGGCAAGACGCCGCCAACGAGGGCGGCGTGGCGATGATGCAGATCAGCGCCAGCCAGCTGGTGGACATGGAACCGGAACAACGCGCCCGCCTCCGCGGCATCATCTTGCCGGACACCATACACCGTTACGTCGACGCGGCCTTGACCGGGGTATTGGAAGAATACGTGCGGGCCGGCGGCGCCTTATGGATCAACTACGACGCCGCCAGCGAAAACGCCGGCGGCCGCTTTCTGGAAAAGCCGGCGCTCGCGCGCCTGGTGGGCGTGGATTATCTGCTGTACCGGGAGTTGGGCAAGCAGATGGTGCGCAGGGATTTGATGCTGATGCCGCCTTCCGCCGTCGCCGAGCTCGGCATCACCCCCGGCCGCTTCCAGCCCTATTCGGAAGGCCAGTCCGCCCTGCTGCAAGCCTCGACCTACGGCTACGACCAGGCCGCCTTCAGCTACCTGGCCACCCGCGGCCGCTTCCCGGGCCGCGTGCTGGCCCAAGGGCCGGACGGCACCTTGATCGCCGGCCTGCGCGACTACGGCCGCGGCAAGGTTTTATTCGTCAACCTGCCGGTCACCTTCCTCAAAATACGCACCGACGGCTTGTGGCTGCAGTCCTATCTGAGCTTTTTCAATACGCAGGTGCTGCGCCTGCCCCAGCTGGCCGCCGTGCCGGACGGCGTGGGCGGCCTGGTGATGAACTGGCACGTCGACGACGCCAACGCCATCCCCTATCTGGACCTGCTCGAAAAACTGGGGTTTCTCGAACAGGGTCCGTATTCCGTCCATTTCACCACCGGCCCGGACACCAACCAGCCCGGCGACCATCGAGGCATGGATCTCGCCCATAACCCGCGAGCCCAGGATTGGGTGCGCCGCCTGCGCGGGCTGGGCTACGACATCGGCGCGCACGGCGGCTGGGCGCACAACTACTTCGCCTTCAACATCAACGAGCGCAACGGCAAGCAATGGGCGCCCTATCTCGCCAACAACAAGCAAGACCTTGAGCGCCTCATCCAGCAGCCGCTCGCCGAATATTCCGCGCCCAACGGCCACCATCCGGACTGGGTGACCGCCTGGCTGCGCCAACACGGCGTACAGGCTTATTACTACGTGGGCGATCTGTCCATGGGGCCGACCCGGGCCTACATCGATCCGGCCGACATGCACGGCCGCCCCTGGGCTTTTCCGGTATCGGCCAACGGCGGCATCGCCTCCTTCGAGGAGGCGGTGCGCAACAAGCTGCCCAGCGCCCAGATGACGCTGTGGCTGCAGGACATGACGCGCTTCGCCGCGCAACAGCGGGTGGCGCGCCTGGTCTACTTCCATCCTCCCGGCGTCTACTTCTACCAGCAGACGGTCCGGCAATGGCTGGCCCAAACCCGGACGCTGCGCGAACAGGGCGTGTTTCACTGGTACACGATGACCCAGCTGTCCCGCTTCCTGTCCCAACGCGAACTGACTCAATGGCAAGTCGCGCCGGCGCAAGGGCGGGATGCGTCCTGGGTCAGCGTCAGCGCGCACAACCCGAAGACCTTGGCGCGGCAAAGCTGGCTGCTGCCCAAAACCCCTGCGCGGCCGGTGCTGCGGTCCGGCCAGGCAAATATCGAAGCGCTGCCGGACGCCTGGCGGATCACCGCCCAATCCGGACAAGACCTGAGATTTGAATACGCGCAAACCGCGAGCGCAACGATGGAGACCCGCCATGCTCAGTAAACGACTAGCGCAAATCGGCCTGCTGGCCCTGTGCCTTGCCGGCCCTGCCCGCGCCGACCAGACGGCCGCGCCGGAAACGGCCGAGGCGGCGCCCGCTCCCGCCGAGGTCGAAGCCTATTCACCGCCGTCGGCGCCGGAGCCGTATGCTTGGGCGCGCAGCATCGAGATCGGCGCGCAGCACTCCCGCCTCACCGGGGACAATCCGGCCTGGGACGCCGTCTACCTGTCCGGCGTCTGGCAGACCGACGCCGGCAACGTCTTCGATTGGGTCGCCGAACAAGACAGCCGTTTCGGCGAGCGGGGCCTGGCCTTGAACGGCGGCTGGAACCACGACATCAACCCCGACTGGTACGGCAGGCTGGAGCTGGGCCGCAGCAGCGGCGGCACCTTCTGGCCCGGCACCCATTACGGCGCCGCCCTCAACCGCAAATGGCTGCCCGCCCGCAACCTGGTCACCAGCTTCGGCCTGGCCTACAACGACAACCGCCAAGGCTATAGCGACCGCATTCTGACCCTGGGCATGGCCTACTACTTCGACGCGCCCTGGGTGGTGGAAGCCGGCGTGCACCGCACACTGAGCAATCCCGGCAGCGTGACCTCGATGCAGGGCTACGGCGCGGTGACCTATGGCCGCGACCGCTGGCGCCTGCTCACCCTGGCCGTCAACGCCGGCGGCGAAGGTTATATGCCCATCGGCGTCGACCAGCCCAAGCAGAGCTTCGACAGCCAGCTGTATCAACTGAGCTGGAGAGAATGGATAGGCCGGCACTGGGGCGTCCATGCCGCGATCGAGCGCTACCACAGCCCCTATTACGAGCGCACCGGCGTCACCACCGCCGTGTTCTGGAACCTGCCATGAGCCTTCAGGAACGTCTGCACCGCTTCAAGGCGCTGCGCCACACCGGCCATGGCGGCGAGCACATCGCCCTGCACCGGGCGATGCGCACCGAACCTTTCCGGCGCCTCCGCTGGCTGGAGATCATCGGCCTGCCGCTGCTGTTCAACCTCTTGCTGCTCAAATTCCTGCCGGAGACGCTCGCGCTCTGGCGGCAGATCACGCAATGGAGCATAGAGGCGACCGGCGTGCCCGCCCAACTCTCCAGTCTGCAGGTCTTGAACGGACTGACGCCGGGGCTGTGGCTGCCGTGGCTGGATCTGCCGGCGTCGGTGCCCTCCTTCTGGCAATGGTGGGGCAACGGCCTCATCGGCTTGCTGCTGCTGTCGCTGTCGTTTTTGATCAGCCCGGAAAGCATGCCCGCGCGTTATCTGCTGCGCTTGTTCGTCATCATCCAGAGCAGCTCCTGCGTTTACTTCGCGCTATTGCCGGCGGCCTTCAACCACTCCCTGCCCGAGTACCACAGCTCCTGCCTGACCTTTGTGCTGATCCTGCTGTTCTTGATGCCCTGGGTGCACGCGCTGACCTTTCACGTGCTGGAAAAGCCGGTCTGGCACAAACTCGCTCTCAGCGGCGTTTCCCTGGCCTATCTGCTGCTGGAGGCGCCGCTGCATTATTTCGCCGCCGCCCTGGCGCTGCACTACGGCTCGCTGCTGTTCATGCCCCTGCTGTTCATACTGGGCAGCTTGATGGTGGAAGTGATGATGATGATTGCGCTGTACGCCTGGGCGATGAGCTGGGAGGAAGGCCTCCCGATCGGGTTCGGCAGCGCTCGTCGACCGAAACCGGAAATCTGAATCGAGAACGGGGCTTGCGCCTCGTCTCCGCCCGACCTAAGGGCCAGTTCAAAGTCTTGCGAGCCAGGGTGAGACAAGGCGAAAACGAGCGAGAAAGCGGAATGTACGAAGGGTACATAAGCATTTCGAAGTGGGTTCCAACGCCCTTTTCTATCCATCCCGCCGAAGCGCAGCAGGCTTTGAACAGGTTCAAAGCGCGCGACCTTATCGCGAGGGCGGCAGACCATCCCGCGGTCGAATCCGCGCGCAAGACGTGTATGCTGTTATGCGAACCAAAATCAAACTCAGGGGGCATATGGGCTTCAGCGCAAATGAAAAAGACAAGATGGTGGCCCTGAAGGGCGTCGGCGCCACCGTCGTGTCCAGACTGGAACAAATCGGCTTTTCCTCCTTGGTGCAACTGGCGGAGCAGGACCCGGCGCTGCTCACGCGCCAGATCGCCGACATGATGGGGTCCAGCTGCTGGCACAACAGCCCGCAGGCCAGATCCGCAATCCAGGCCATCATCGATTTAGCGCGAACCGAGCGCGGCTGAACCGCCACGAACGGCGAACACGCTATGGCCGCCCACGTCAGATAAAAAGAGGCCGCAAGCTAGCTGCGCACTTTAGCCCGATCCGGCATATTGATTCTCACGCTCCAACCGCCTCCCGGTTCAGCCCGCGCTCAAATACGCGGACATCGACGGAGGCATCAAATAGCTGGCAAGCCCTTGGGCACCTCGAAAAACCTAGACAAACACACCTGCTGTTAAGATTACGTTGTCCCAAACCTTGCCGAGTTTGAGCCCGATGAAACAGCGCAACGTCATCAAGAACGACCTGTTCGCCGCCGATCATCACCGCCGGAAGATTGACCGGCTGGGCGATCCGCTCTCCGAGATCGAGCAGCACATCGACTTTGCTACTTTAGCTGCTGAGATCGAACGGGCGGCACCGAGACCGGTCAGCCCGCAGGGCGGTCGACCGCCGTTTCCGACCGAAACGATGGTACGGATTCTGGTGCTCAAGCGACTTTACAGCCTGTCCGACGAGCAGATGGAGTATCAACTGCTCGACCGCATGAGTTACCAGCGTTTCTGCGGTTTGAACCACGCCGTTAATATTCCCGACCACACCACGATCTGGACCTTCGAGAGCCGGATCGGCGAGACCGGCGCTCATGCGCTGTTCGACGGCGTGTCGGCCCAGTTGCTCAAGCAGGGCTATATCGCACGAGGCGGTCAGATTATTGACGCGACGCTGGTGCCGGCGTCGAAGCAGCACAACACTACAAGCTGTCGGTGAACGTCGACAATAAATACAAACTGATCCGTAAGTTCGAGACCGACACCGCCAGCACGCACGACAGCCCGCATTTCGACAAGGTCTTCGATACCGGCAACACAAGCCGGGACGTTTACGCCGACCGCGGCTACCCGTCCGAAGTGCATGAAGCTCAGCTTGCGCAGGATGGATTCCGAAACCAGATTCAGCGCAGGGGTACACCAACAAGCCGCTGTCCGACTGCCAGCAGCAACGCAAGCAGCGCATTGCCAGGGTGCGTGCGAACTTCGCGCTGACGATGATGGCGACCTGCTACAACCTGAAGCGATTGGTATTTCTCTGCAAGGCGGGAATCCAAGCCTTCTGATGCTCGAACTCGCCTGGATCGCCGGTTTGAGCGGAGAGCCGAGCAAAAAATCACGTGACGCATCCCAAAAAATGGCAGCTCATCTCGGAAGTTGCGCCGAATGTGGTCGCGGTTATCATGTTGCGGCCAGGTTCACTGAAAATATCAGGTTATTCGAAGTGGCCTTCAATGCCCTACGGCAACTCGAAGCATATGAAACCATTCGCAACAACACTAAGCAACACCCAATTGCGATATGCGGAACTATTGCTTCGATAAAACCAACCTCAAAGAACAAGGCGATTAACCTGAAAAAAAGTAAAGCCATAAAACGCCCTGACCTGCCTGATAATTGCGTCAATATTGAATGATCCATATTCCCAAAAGATTCCAGCTAGGCCGATGGGCTCTCTGAGGAAGATGAAATCATTGCCTTTGGAATGTGGACCCGCCGTCCAGATCAGAATGGGCGCTTTGAAAAGCCCATTAAATACAAAACAGTCACAACCAGAAAATTAAATCTCAACCCACACTTAAAGAGGCAGATATTTAAAATTCAACGGCGATAGCCAGCATGCCTTGAATGTACATCTGTAATAAACAAGCCCGCCACCCAGCGGGCTTTATTTTTGGCGTAATCGCACCAAGAGATGAACATTGCAGCCAAGGACGAGCAATTGGCCACGCTGGCGCCTCGACCGCAACGCTGCAAGTGCCACTGAGGGCATTCCGAGGCTCACGGCGTAATGTGCGACCGAACCGCGGATCGTGCACCTGTTTTTCCGGCCTGAGCCGAAGAAAAGGAGGTCCGCCGACACGCGGTGCTCGCTTGACCAGGTTGAGCGTCGCGTCGGCGACATCCCCAGGGGCAAGTTCACGAGCGCGGACGTCGCCTAGCTCTTGTACCTGAGTATCGAGTCGGCGCGGTAAATCTACATAGATGCCGTCAACGCCGGACTGCTGCGGATTGTACGTACAAATAGACAGCAGAAGATACACAAGAAAGTGGGGAAATGGCATAAATCACACTGGTATAGTCGTGACGGCAACTATCAACTGCCCGGCAGCCAGAGGCAAGCTCATATAACGCGCCATAAGCGTATGGCGACTTCTGGCCCCTTATACATGCCAGACAACTACACTGGGGATAGCCAAATGAATTACTTCATGTCCATACTAATATTGATGAGCGTCATATCATTTAGCACCGAGGCGTCAACAATCCAATGGCAAAATTGCTCAGACTTGAAGTTCCGCCACTGGTTTAAATACCCTCCTAATCCCAAGCTTCAGTGCGGGCACCTTGACGTGCCATTGAAATACATCAGTGGAACAAGTCTTAAAGAGCAGGATTTCGGAAGTCATGTCAGGCTTGCTCTGACTCGGCTGCCTGCCAAAGGGGTGAGTAAGGGTTCACTTTTGATTATCAGCGGAGGGCCTGGTTATTTTGGAATTAACCCATGGGTAGATATAGAAGGATCCGCCAAGAAAATACATGAATCTTGGGACATCGTGGGGTACGACCCTAGAGGGGTCGGGCAGTCTAAGCCCATAATAGACTGCACAATAATAGAAGAGCCGTCAACTCCCGAAAATTACAACAAAGACCTGATAAATGCCTGTGTTAAATACACAGGCATTGATATTCTGAAGCACATGGGTACTGACGAAGCTGCAAGTGACGTGGATCGTATTCGGCAAGCTGTAGGAGATAAAAAACTATCAGCAATAGCATACTCATACGGAACTCAAGTCGGCTTGATTTATGCGGAGCGTTTTCCCAATAATGTGCGGGCCATGGTGCTTGACGGTGTTGTAGACATTGATGAAGCAAAAGATAGTTATAGCATGCGAGAGAATCAGGAAAGAGGATACCAGGCGACTTTCGAACGATTTGCTGCGTGGTGCGCAAGAACAAAAAAATGCCCGCTTTCTGCCGATAAATCCGTTGCAACTCAGCAGTACGTTGACCTGTTAAACAAGCTGCACTCTACACCGTTATCCAGGGCAGATGGTCAGCAGGTATCAGCCAATGAGCTGAAATCACTAACCACCTCGCTCTTAATATGGCATTCATCTTGGCCGGATTTGGCAACAGCAGTAAGGCAGCTTAGTAAAGGTGTTGTCGGAAAAAAAGTAGAACAAATCTTGGGCCAGCAGGAGTCTGATTCAATTTCATACCTGTCGGAGGATGCTCTTAATGTCATATCTTGTGTCGACTTCTCTCCCTCTGGACTCAGCCAGGATGATATCCTTTATCGGAGACGAAAAATAAAAGAAGCGTTCCCTGCAATCAATTTCCAGCCCCAGGAGCCAGACCCGGTTGAACTGTGCGATATGTGGCCTTGGAAGAGTAACTTTCATTCGAGACGTCCTGCTAGCATACCCGCCTTGCCTCAGTTGCTTTTTGTCGCGCAGCGACATGACCCTACGACCCCATGGCAGAATGCAAGAACTATGGCGACTCAATTTAAAGGCACATTGATTACTCTGGAAGGAGATGGGCACACGCTAGCATTAGCGGGGAAGGAAAAATGCGTGGACAAGGCGATTATCGACTATCTCAATGCTCCTGATAAAAAACAAGATGATAAATCATGTCATAGAGCGCGTCATTGATCGAAAAGGTTGTTTTGTAGTGACGCTTTCATGAGTCTATTTCTGATCATTTCTTTCCCGTGATTCACCATTTACCCCCCTGCTCCTGGCAAAGGATAGAGGGTTTTCTTTTTGGAAATACACACGCCCCCGCAACACTTGCAAGAAGCCACAGCATCAACGGCGTGTTCGTCTTCGAAATGAACGACTGCGATTGGGTAGTGGCGCGCTCTGCCGAAGAGGCCGCCGACTGGTACATGGATATCGCGGCGCCATTGGACTATGCGGGCATGCGCGCGCTGACCGCTGAAGAACTCGACGAGTTTGATTATTTCCTTGAGCGCCGCGGCGGCCCGGCCATCTCCTTCCGTCAGCGGCTGCAACAGATCGTCGCCGATGGCTCCTTCATTCCCAACTTGTTTGCATCGACGAATTTTTGATGACCGGCTGCTGGATAGACACCAGCTATCGAGATGGCCGGATGGTAATTCGATGGGTCGCACACGCGACCCTTTCTTATTAGGTGTGGGCATGAATGCAGTCACCCGCCCGGCTCTGCGCTGCCACGGCGCGAAGTTCAGGCTTGCGCCGTGGATCATGGGCTTCTTCCCGCCGCACCGCTGCGATGATTGAAAACCGGCCGCGGCACCGCCGTTCGGACCGAATGCACATGGCTCACCCCCGCATGCAGCGCCGCGCTGCATCAGAACGATCTTTTCAAGGAGATTGCGTGATGCAACAGAACCTGATCGACGCCGCGCGCGACATTATCGCGGCAGACCGCGCCGGCGCACGCCTAGTGGCCAATGTTATTTAGAGCCGCTAACAAAACCTCGCAGAGAAGCTGTGCCAGGGCGCGCCGACGCAGGCAGCACAAGTGGTACGACAAGGAGGCGCAACGCAGGATCAGGGTTTTTGTTAGCGGGTCTTAGAACGTGTTTACGATCTCGCGAGCTAAGGCGAGACAAGGCGAAAACGAGCGAAAAAGCGGAATGTACACGTGGTACATAAGCATTTTGAGCTCGGTTTCAACGCCGTATCGCCGACGCGCAGCAGATCGTAAACAGGTTCTTGGGAGAGCGACCATGTCCAGAATACTTTACACGATGAAGGAAATTCGTCGACTGACAGGGTTTCACCCTGCAACGATCTACCGTAAGATCAAGAAGAACGAATTTCCCGACCCCATCAAGATCGGAACCGCATCTCGCTGGCCAGAAGAGGACTATGCGAAATGGCGGGCAGAGTACATCTCCAAGCAGCGTGCTGACCCCACCAACGAACGTTGTGAGTAACACTGTGAGTAACAAAGCACACAGCACGCAAACGGAACCAATAAATTCAATGAGTTAGACAAAAAATGCTATTGATGATCGACAATTACGACTCCTTCACCTACAACCTGGTGCAGTACTTCGGCGAGCTGGGTCAGGAGGTCAAGGTGTTCCGCAACGACGAAATCACCTTGCAGCAGATCGAAGCGCTGCAGCCTAAATACCTGGTGATCTCGCCCGGCCCCTGCACGCCCAACGAAGCCGGCGTGTCGGTGCCCGCCATCCAGCACTTCGCCGGCAAGCTGCCCATCATGGGCGTGTGCCTGGGCCATCAGGGCATAGGCCAGGCCTTCGGCGGCCGCGTCGTCCACGCCAAACAGCTGATGCACGGCAAGGTGTCGCCGGTCAAACACCGCGATGTCGGCATGTTCCGCGGCCTGCCCAATCCGGTGACCTGTACCCGCTACCACTCGCTGGTGATCGAACGCGAGACGCTGCCGGACTGCCTGGACGTCACCGCCTGGACCGACGACGGCGAAATCATGGGCGTGCGCCACAAGACGCTGCCGATCGAGGGCGTGCAGTTCCACCCGGAATCCATTCTCACCGACCACGGCCACGCGATGCTGGACAACTTCCTGAAAGAGTTTGCCTGATGAAGTGGATGTTGATGCTGGCCGCCGCCCTGGCGCTGTCCGGCGCGGCGCAGGCCGGAGCGCTGGACGACTGCATGCGGGCCGAGGCGCAGAGCCCGGCGGTGTCCGCCTGCCTGCAACAGCGGCTGAGCAAGGCCGAGGCCGAGCTGGTCTTAGGCGAAAACAAGGCCGCCGCCGCGATGCGCGAGCTGGACCAGATCACCGGCAACCGCTACCGCGCCCGGCTGGCGTTCAGCCAGTCCAGCCACGCCTTCAAAACCTATCTGGACAAGCAGTGCCGCTGGGTGGCCAGCAGCTACGCCAGCGGCAACGGCGCGGATCAGGCCCAAGCCGGCTGCCGCGTAGACCTGATCGAGCAGCGCCTCTCCCAGCTGACGGCGCACGCCGACAATTGAATCACCGGACGGCGCGCCTCCGCGCGGCGCCGCCCACGCAAGCAAAAGGATCTCCCCCGATGATTACCCCGCAGGCCGCGCTGAACCGTCTGATCGACGGCAACGAGCTGTTCTATGACGAAATGCTGGACTTGATGCGCCAGATCATGCGCGGCGAACTGACGCCGGCGCAAACCGCGGCCATCCTGATCGGCCTGCGCGTCAAGGTGGAGTCGGTGCTGGAAATCGCCGCCGCCGCCACGGTGATGCGCGAGTTCGCCACCCCGGTGCCGATCAGCCTGCGCGACCACCTGGTGGACACCTGCGGCACCGGCGGCGACAAGTCCCACACCTTCAACATCTCCACCACCTCCGCCTTCGTCGCCGCGGCGGCCGGCGCCCGCGTAGCCAAGCACGGCGGCCGCTCGGTGTCGTCCAGCTCCGGCAGCGCCGACGTGCTGGAGTCGCTGGGCGTCAAGCTCAACCTGAACGCCGAACAAGTGGGCCGTTGCGTCGACGAGATCGGCATCGGCTTCATGTTCGCCCCCAACCATCACACCGCGATGCGTCATGTGGCCCCCATCCGCAAGGAGCTGGGCGCCCGCACCATCTTCAACATCCTGGGGCCGCTGACCAACCCGGCCGACGCCGAAAACCAGCTGATGGGCGTGTTCCACCCGGACCTGGTGGGCATTCAGGCGCGGGTGCTGAAACAGCTGGGCAGCCGCCACGCGCTGATCGTGCACGGCCTGGACGGCCTGGACGAGCTGACCTTGTCCGGCCCCAGCATGGTGGCTGAACTAAAGGACGGGCAGATCGAGGAATACCAGCTGGATCCGCGCGAACTGGGCCTGGACTTCGCCGAACTCAAACAGCTGCGCGCCGACACCGCCGCCGCCTCGCGCGACATCTTGCTGGCGGTGCTTGACGGCGAAGCCGGCCCGGCGCGCGACATCGTCTGCCTCAACGCCGCCGCCGCCATCTATACGGCCGGCGTTTCCCCTACCCTGGCCGACGGTGTTACCATGGCGCGCGAAGCGCTCGACTCCGGACAGGCGCGCGCCAAGCTGGACCAACTGATCAGCCTG
This sequence comes from Chromobacterium alkanivorans, assembly GCF_016937655.1. Lineage (GTDB taxonomy): Bacteria > Pseudomonadota > Gammaproteobacteria > Burkholderiales > Chromobacteriaceae > Chromobacterium > Chromobacterium alkanivorans. The sequence goes on from NZ_JAFHKL010000002.1 coordinate 105,011, forward strand.
AGCGCCGCGCTGGCCGCCTGAGCCCCGAATTTCCGACGCGGAGCGCCGCCGCTCCGCGCTCATCCTTCATTTCGATCGCATAAGAACGCCATGAGCAAACTGTCCAAAGACATCTTCAAGGCCTATGACATCCGCGGCATCGTCGGCAAGACCCTGACTAATGAAGTCGCTCGCCAGATCGGCCAGGCCGTCGGCTCCGAAGCCAAGGCCCGCAAAGTGAAAACCATCGTGGTCGGCCGCGACGGCCGCCTGTCCGGCCCGGATCTGTGCCAGGCGCTGGCCGAAGGCATCCAGGCCGCCGGCGTCGACGTGATCGACGTTGGCCGCGTCGCCACGCCGATGCTGTACTTCGCCGCCCACGAGCTGGGCTCGGTGTCCGGCGTGATGGTCACCGGCAGCCACAACCCGCCTGACTACAACGGCTTCAAGATGATGCTGGCCGGCAATACCCTGGCCGGCGACGACATCCAGAAGCTGTACCAGCGCATCGTCGACGGCGATCTCGCCAGCGGCGAAGGCGGCTACGGCACCCACGACATCGTGGAAGCCTATCTGGACCGCATCACCTCGGACATCAAGCTGGAACGCCCGCTCAACATCGTGGTGGACTGCGGCAACGGCGTGCCCGGCGCTTTCGCCCCGGTGCTGTTCCGCCGCCTGGGCTGCCGCGTGCGCGAGCTGTTCTGCGATGTGGACGGCACCTTCCCCAACCACCACCCGGACCCGGCCAAGCCGGAAAACCTGCAGGACGTGATCGACGCGCTGCAGAAGACCGACGCCGAAATCGGCCTGGCCTTCGACGGCGACGGCGACCGCCTGGGCGTGGTGACCAAGGACGGCACCATCATCTGGCCGGACCGCCAGCTGATGCTGTTCGCCGCCGACGTGCTCGAGCGCAATCCCAAGGCCAAGATCATCTACGACGTGAAGTCCACCCGCCTGCTCAAGCCCTGGATCAAGCAAAACGGCGGCGTGCCGGTGATGGCGCGCACCGGCCACAGCTTCATCAAGGCCAAGATCAAGGAAACCGGCGCGCTGCTGGCCGGCGAAATGAGCGGCCACGTGTTCTTCAAGGAACGCTGGTACGGCTTTGACGACGGCATGTACGCCGGCGCCCGCCTGCTGGAAGTGCTGTCCCGCGTGGACAACCCCAGCGAACTGCTCAACGCGCTGCCCAATGCGCTGTCCACGCCGGAATTGAATCTGAAGATGGCCAAGGAAGGCGAAAACCACGCCCTGATCGCCAAGTTGCAGGCTTCCGCCACCTTCGACGGCGCCGAGGAAGTCAACACCCTGGACGGCCTGCGCGTGGAATACAAGGACGGTTTCGGCCTGGCGCGCGCCTCCAACACCACACCGGTGATCGTGCTGCGCTTCGAGGCCGACAACGACGCGGCGCTGGAGCGCATCAAGGGCGACTTCCGCCGCGTGCTGGGCACCGCCACCGACGCCAAGCTGCCGTTCTGACGTCCGACCTCAAGGTCATCGCCCGCCTCCACGCGGGCGCGAATAAACACCGCCGGGGACATGGCCGCCGCCATGTCCCTGTTGTATTGAAAGGAAAACCATGTACGCCCAGGCTGCATCCAGCTTCAACACCTTGCGCGACCTGCTGCGCTTCGCCGTGTCGCGTTTCAACGACGCCGGCCTGTTCTACGGCCACGGCACCCAGAACGCCTACGACGAAGCCGCCTATCTGATTCTGTCGGCGCTCAAGCTGCCGGTGGACCAGCTGGAGCCCTTCCTCGACGCCAAGCTGCTGCCCACCGAGGTCAAGGACGTGATCGACCTGATCGAACGCCGCGCCGAGGAGCGCGTGCCGGTGGCCTATCTGACCCATGAGGCCTGGCAGGGCGATTTCAGCTATTACGTGGACGAACGCGTGCTGGTGCCGCGCTCCTTCATCTACGAGCTGTTGGGCGAACCGCTGCAGCCGTGGATCGAGCACCCGGAACTGGTGCACCGCGCGCTGGACCTGTGCACCGGCTCCGGCTGCCTGGCCATCCAGTTGGCCCATCATTACCCGGACGCGCAAATCGACGCGGTGGACATCTCGCTGGACGCGCTGGAAGTGGCCTCCATCAATGTGCAGAACTACGGCCTGGACGAGCGCGTGCAGCTGATCCACACCGATATGTTCGAGGGCATCGAGGACAAATACGATCTGATCATCTCCAACCCGCCCTACGTCGACGCCGACTCGGTGGACGCGCTGCCGCCGGAATACCTGCACGAGCCGGAACTGGCGCTGGGCTCCGGCGAAGACGGCCTGGACGCCACCCGCGAAATCCTGCGCCGCGCGCCGGACTTCCTCAACGACAAGGGCGTGCTGCTGGTGGAGATCGGCCACAACCGCGAAATGCTGGAAGAGTGCTTCCCCACCCTGCCCTTCATGTGGATGGAAACCGAGAGCGGCGACGGTTTCGTGTTCCTGATCACCCGCGAGGACCTGGTGGACGGCCTGGCCGCCGACGCGCAGTAAGCGCCGCCCGTACCGCGAACGAGAAAAACCGGCGGCCCCGCAAGGGCCCGCCGGTTTTTTTTGCCTGCGCTAGCCTTTGGACTGCGCCGCGCCCGGATGCAGTTCGCGCCAGATCTGCTCGGCGCGCTCCGCCGCCGCGGCTTTCTGCCCGGCGTTCAGCTGCCGGTAGTCCTTGGTGCCCAAAAACCAGTCCGCGCTCAAGGCGTCGCCGGCTCGTCGCGCCACCAGGTTCCAGGCCGCGGCCTCCAAGGGCTGCCGCTCCAGCAGATAGCTCTCGGAGATCATCGCCGCCGCATGCCGGTTGCCCAGCCGGTACGCCTGCTGCAAGGCGGCGCGCGCCTCCTCGCGGTAGCGCATCTCCGGCTCGAAGCCCGGCCGCTGCGGCTTGCCGTCCAGCTCGAACAGATAACGTTCGGCCAGATGGGTCAAGGCCTGGACATTGCCGGCGGCCGCCAGCTTGCGCAACTCTGCCAGCGGCATCCGGTAGAAGCGCTCGTCGATGACGTAGCCCAGCTGGCGCAAAGCCTGCTTGCGCTGACGCTCGGCCTTGCTTTCCGGCGCAGGCTCCGCCGGCGCCGCGGCCGGCGGCGGGCCGTCGCCCACCGCGAAGCTCAGCCCCTGGTAAGCCCGCGGCGGCGGCGCCCCCTTGACCGGCGCCGCCGCGGCGCCCGCCTCGCCGGCAAGCAAGGCCGCCGGAGCCGGCGCGCTCAAGCCCAGCCGCTCGCGGACCGGCTCAGGCAGGCTGACCCAGGCCAAGCCCAGCAGCGCCAGCCCGCCGGCCAGCCCCCACACCCGCTTGCCCATCGCCGATCAGATCGAGTTCAGGCAAGCGTTGAGGCCGTTGGCGTGGCCGTAGCGCGAATAATAATCGCGCTGCGACGGCGTGCCGTGCTCGCCGTAATCGGCCGCGTTGCGCGCCGAAGCCACCGCGTTCTCGATGAAGCTCGGATAACGCAGATTGGTTTCGGCGTACTTGGCGAAGGTGCCGCCCACGCAGTCGGCCTGCAGCTCCTGCATCGGCGCCTGGCGATAGATGTTGTGGGTGAACTGGATGGAATGGCCCCATTCGTGCGCCAGGATGAACTTGGCCACATAGTTGCCGTAGCTGTTCTCCTGCTGCTGCAGGAAGCCGGTGCCCACGCTGATGGTGTAGGGCCCGCACGCCATCGCGCTGAGCTGAGGCTCGCGGCAAGCGTACTGGTTGACGTAGACCGTCGGCCGCGCGTAGCCGCCAAGGAAGCCGCGGATCTCGTTGGCGCTGGACTGGATATAGCTGTTGTTCACCGGGGCTGCCACCACCGGGGAAGACAGGCCGCCCAGCACGGAAACCGCCATCAGACTGGCTTGAATCAAACCTTTCATGACTAACTCTCCTTATGTTGTTCACAACGGAGATTTAGTTATGGTAAATGATTTGGTATTTACAAAGTTATTTTGCAATTCCAAATACATATTTAGACAGTGAAAAATTACCTTGTCACGACAAACCGCATATGAAAAAGTGACGGGTTGCTCAAAAGCAAGCCGTCACTTTCAAAAAACACGCCTCTCCGCCGTCGCCAAAAACGCTCAGGCCATCCCTTCGAAACCGTAATTGCGCAGCAGCATGAAGGCGGTGAGCAGCATCACCAGGCCGATGACGCCATCCAGCACCCGCCAGCTTTGCGGCCGCTGGAACAAGGGCGCCAGCTTGCCGGCGAAGCAGCCGATGCCGCCGAACCACAGCACCGAGGCGCTGAGGCTGCCCAACAGGAAGGACGGCGCGGCGCTCTCGCCGTAAATGGCGGACACGCCGCCGATCAGCACCACGGTGTCCAGCCAGGTGTAGGGATTGAGCAGAGTCACCGCCAGCACGGTGCGGATGGCGCGCTTGCGGTCGCGCTCCACGCCGCCGGCCAGCGACATCGCCCCCGGAGCCATCGCGGAGCGGAAGGCCTTGTAACCCAGCCACAGAATGAAGCCCGCGCCCAGCCAGGTAACGGTGAGAATGAAGCCGGGAATCGCGTTGAGCAGCTTGCCCACCCCCATTACGCCGCAGGCGATCAGGAACACGTCGGCGACGATGCAGATCGCGACGATGGGCAGGATGTGGCTGCGGCCTATGCCCTGCCGCAGCACGAAGGCATTCTGCGGCCCAATGCCGACGATCTGCCCGATGGATAGCCCAAGGGCAGACAGATAAACGCTGAAATTGAACAAGTGCCGCTCCCGAAAAGTTTCGACACAGACTAAGGGAGCGACGCATCAAAGTAAAACTAATAAAAATTATTATATATAAGCAGAATTAATACTGGCTCGTTGCTCCCAGTCCGCGATCCATTCCGGCAAATGCCTAGGGTCCACCGGCGGCGAAATCTCGTAGCCCTGCCCGTCCAGGCAGCCTATCTCCAGCAGCCGGTCCCAGATCGCCCGGCTTTCCACGCCCTCCACCACCAGCTTGCGGCCGGTGTAGTGGGCGAAGGACACCATGCTGCGGATGATGGCCTCGTTGCCCGGCGTGTCCAGCAGCAGGCGGACGAAACGCTGGTCTATCTTGATGGTGTCGAAGGGTAGCTGTTGCAGATGCACCAGCGAGGACGCGCCTGTGCCGAAGTCGTCCAGGGCGATGGACAGGCCCAGGTCGCGGCAATGCTCCAGCTTGGCGGTGATCTGCTCCGCCTCCTGCTGGGTCACGCTCTCCAGCACTTCCAGCTCCAGATAGCCGGCCGGCAGCGGGTAGGCCTGCAACAAGGCCTGGATGCCCGGCACGAAGCCCTCGTGCTTCAGGGTGATGGCGGACAGATTGACGCTGACCGGAATATGGCGGCCGGCCGCCAGCCACTCCCCGGATTGGCGCAGCGCCTCGCGCAGCACCCACCAGTCCAGCTCCCGCATCAGGTCGGTGTTCTCTATCGCCGGGAAGAAGGCGCCCGGCATCTCCAGCCGGCCGTCGCGGCGCCAGCGCACCAGCGCCTCCACGCCTTCGATGCGGTTGTTGCGCAGATTGATCTTGGGCTGATAGAACAACGCCAGTTCGTCGCGGGCGATGGCCAGCGCGAAGGCGTTGCGCACCGCGTGCATGTGCTGGATCTCTTCGTCCATGGTCACGTGGTAATAGCGGCAATGGCCGCCGCCGGCTTCCTTGGCCCGGCTCAGCGCCAACTCGCCGCGGCGCAGCAGCGCTGCGGCGTCGCTGCGGCCGTTCGCCGGCTCCACCACGATGCCCATGCTGCAGCGGGTGTGGATCACCACGCCCATGCAGTCCACCGGCTGCTGCAAGCTGCCCATCAGGCTGTCCACCAGCTGGTCCAGCTGCTCGTGGCGGTCGCTGCAGGCGACGAAGCGCGAAGCGCCCACCCTACCCACGTAGCCATAGGGGTAGATGCAGCGCCGCAGCCGGTTGGCCACCTCGCACAGCACCGCGTCGCCGCCCTCGTGGCCCAGGCGGGCGTTGATTTCGTGGAAACCCTCGATGGACAGCACCAGCACCGCCAGCTGCGCGTTGGCGCGGCGGATCTGCAGTTGCTTGTTGATGTGTTCCTTCATCAGGTGGCGGTTGGGCAAGCCGGTCAGCGGATCGTGAAAGGACAGGAAGGCGAGTTCGGATTCGGCGCGATGGCTGCGCTCCAGCGCGTCCTGGCGCTCCAGCGCGCGGCTGATCTCGCGCGCCATGGTGTCCACCAGCGCCACCTTGGTGTCGTCGAAAAAGCCCGGCAGTCCGGAATACAGCGACAAGGTGCCTATCACCTGCTCGCGCAGCGTCAGCGGCGCCACCAGCGCGCTGCGCACGTTCCTGGCGTTGAGCACCCGCATCCACGGCTGCATCGACGGGTCTTCGCCGCAATCGTTGACCACCTGCACCGCCAAACCGCGGATGGCCCGGCCGCTGGGGCCGCGGCCGTGCAGGCTTTCAGGCAGCGCCGAGACTTGCAGCCGGGGAATGAAGGCTTCGGCGTGAACGCCGGCCATCGCCGCCGGACGGATGCTCTGGGACTCGGCGTCCAAGAGGCCCACCCAGGCATGGGAGAAATCGCCCTCTCGGACGCAGACGTCGCAAATCGCCTGGAACAGTTCGCCGCGTTCGGAGCAACGCACCAGGGCCATGCTGACGCCGCTGAGAGTGGCGTACAGCCCGGACATGGTCTGCAGATGCCGGTGCTTGCTGTCCACCGCCTCCTGCAAGGACTGCTGGTGGCCGTGCAGCTGCAGCATCTGGTCCAGCAGAATGCGCTTGCGCAGCAGCCGCGACAGCGCGGCGAGTTCGTCCAGGCCCAGCCCGGCTTCGGCCAGCCGCGCCAGGAAATGCGCCTGGCAGCGCTCGTACGCGCCCACCACCCACATCAGGCCCACGCCCAGCTGGCGCATCAAGCGCCCCTGTTCCACCACGCGCCGGGCGGCGCGGCCATTCACCGGACGCGTCAGCATCCGCTCGCAATATTGCAGCAAGGCGTCCACCAGGGAGTCGATGCCGCCCGGCAGGCGCTCGCTCAGCAGCGCCAGCGTTTCCGGGCATTTCAGCGCATACCAGTAGAACTCCTTGCCCAGCGCCTCCTTGCGCGACAACAACTGCGGAGCATGGGCGGTGAGCTGCGCCATATGATCCGCCCGGACCCCGATAAAACGGCACATGCCATCCAATAGTGCCTTATTATCTGCTTGCATCTTCAACATGCCTGTCATTGGCCATGAGCCGCCGGCGCCGGCCGGTCAGAACCGTCGCCGCCAGCCGCTCTAATTATTTTTATGCCGCCACCGCGTGCAGGCAAACCTTTGCACCGTCCGTGTTCGGACGAAGCAGCACAACATGCCATAGGTGGCGGCGCTAAGGCAAGAAACACCGTGGAATTATCCCGGCAAGGACGTAAAAACATGCTTGATCCGAAACAACTGGAAACCTTATCGGCCGTCGCCGAGACCGGAGGCTTCGACAAGGCGGCCAAAAAGCTGTTCCTGACCCAATCCGCCATCTCCCAACGCATCCGCCAGCTGGAAGAACAGCTGGGCCAGCCGGTGCTGACCCGGACCATTCCGGCCGAGCCCACCGAGGCCGGCCGCCAGCTGCTGCAATACTTCCGCCAGATCAGCCTGATGGAAAACCAGTTGATGAACACCCTGCTGCCCAGCGGGCCGCGGCCGGAGTTCACCACCCTAGCCATCGCCGTCAACGCCGACAGCCTGGCCACCTGGTTTTTGCAGGCGGTGCAGCCGGTGCTGGACAGCCAGCCGGTGCTGCTGGACATCATGGTGGACGATCAGGATTACACCCACGAGTTGATGCGCGCCGGTCACGTGGTCGGCTGCGTCAGCACCCGGCCGCAACCGATACAGGGCGGCGACAGCCTGTTTCTCGGCCATATGCGCTATCTGTGCGTCGCCACTCGCGGTTTCGCCCAGCGCTATTTTCCGGACGGCGTCACCGAGCCGGCGCTGGCCGCCGCGCCCACCATTCTGTACAGCCGCAAGGACGATGTGCACCGCGAATTCCTGCTGCACACCGCGTCCTATCACGGCGGCTTCCCCTATCTGACCGTGCCCACGCCGCAAGGCTTCGTCGAAATCACCCGCCAGGGCCTGGCTTACAGCCTGCTGCCCGAACTGATGCTGGACGACGACATCGCCGCCGGCCGGCTGATCGACCTGTTTCCGCAGCAACACCTGGACATTCCGCTGTACTGGCACCACTGGCGAGTGGAGTCGGCCTTGTCGCAGGCGCTGGCCGACGCGATGGAGCGGCATTGCCGGCAACACCTGCGCCAATGACCAGTCGGCGCGGCTTGCGCCCGGCCGGACGCCTCTGCTGTACTGAAGCTGGACGTTCGCGCCGCCGCCGGATATTGACAGCCCGGCCGCGCGCGGCGCAACATGCCACGCCAACCGCATCGGAGGCAATATGACCGGCAACACACCCAACAACGAGCAATGGGCCGAGTTGGAAATGGCCGCCCGCCTGGCGGCTCGCCAGGCTTATGTCCCTTACAGCAAATTCGCCGTCGGCGCCGCCATCCTGGACGGCGCCGGCAAAATCCACATCGGCTGCAATGTGGAGAACGCCTCCTACGGCCTGACCAATTGCGCCGAACGCACCGCGATCTACGCCGCGCGCGCCAACCACGGCATTCAGGACGTGCTGGCGGTCTGCATCTACACTCCCACCGCCACACCGACGCCGCCCTGCGGCGCCTGCCGCCAGGTGCTGAACGAGTTCGGCCCCACCATGCGCGTGCGCGCCATCTGCGACGGCGATGCGCTCATAGACAGCACGCTGGAAACGCTGCTGCCGGGCGCCTTCGGCCCCAAGAACCTCAAGGACGCCGGCTAAGAACCCGCGCCTCACGGCGCGCGCGGCGCCTCCGTCACCAGGTAGCCGCGCTGCCGCAGCAAACGCACCAGACCCTGGCGCCCCGCCAGATGCAGCGCGCCCACCGCGACGAACAGACGCTTGGACGCCGCCCAGTCGTCGATGCGGCGCGCCATCGCCAGATTGCGGCGGTCCAGCATTTCGCGCTGGGTCCAGGCGCTGAGCCGCGGATAGCCGGGCAAGGCCACCAGCGCCTGCAAGGCATTGAGGTCGCCGCGCTCCCAGGCTTCGGTCAGCTCCCGATAATAGCGGTCAGCCTCCTCCGCGCCCTGCCATTCCGCGCTCTGGCGCACCCATTCGCGCAAGGCCGGCGCCGGCATCTCGAACAGCAAGCGGCTTTGCTCGCCGGCGGTTTCCAGCGCCAGCACCGGCCGCCGTGCCACGCGCGCCATCTCCAGCAGCATTTCCTCCCGGCTGTGCTGCGCCTGCTGTCCCATGCGCTGGTATTCTCGCAGCGCCAGCTGCATCAGCCACAGGCTGGGCGCCAGGCCTCGCGCCTGCTCCCGCGCCACGCCGATCCGCGCCAACTGCCCCTCCAGCGAGCGCTGGCTGACGGCGTCCAATTGCCGCCATTGCCGGGACGCGGCCGCGCCGGCCAGCGTCGTCACCTCGGCCGCCGCCTCCGCCGTCGTCGGGTCCAGTTCCAGCACCAGCGCGTCGCTGACGCGCAAGGCCTGTTTCAGCCCCCAGTCCGGCGTGTCCGAGCCGGGCCGGCCCACATGCATGGTGCCGTACAGATAATGGATGCGCCCTTGCTTGCTGAAGGTGAACAAGGGGCCGTAGGCGGGCTCCGCCTGCGCCGCCTGCAGCAGCAAGCACAGCGCCAGCCAGCCGCCCCAGAGGAAATGCCATCGTTTCATGTCTGCGATCCGAATCAAAACCGCTCAAGGATACCAGCTTGGCGCTGCCGGGCCGGCTCGCTTTCAAGCTCTTGTCGAGCGCCGCGCCGGCCACTTGCAAGCGTCGCTTCAAATAAGTAGTTGCCCCGAGGCAAAAACTGTTCTTTAGGACAGTTCAGAACCGTAGCGGTTTGCTAATCCGAATACACCGCCTCACCGCCAGCCTTAGCCATTCCCGCCACGGCCGCGCCGGAACGGCGCTCGCATCGAGGAGAACGACATGGCTCGCATCCGCAAAGACATCTTGAAAATGAGCAATCCCTGGGACCCCACCGTGCTGTGGTACGCGCGCGCGGTGCGGGAAATGCAGAAACGGCCGATCAAGGACCCCACCAGCTGGCGCTATCTGGCCGCCATCCACGGCTTCGACTCCCAGCTATGGCAACAACACGGCTATCTGCAAGCCGGCGAAGCGCTGCCCAGCGCCGCCGACCAGAACACCTACTGGCGACAATGCCAGCACCAGAGCTGGTATTTCATGCCCTGGCACCGCGGCTACCTGGCGGCCTTCGAAGCCATTGTGCTGGCGGAAATCGTCAAACTAGGCGGCCCCGCCGACTGGGCCTTGCCGTATTGGAATTACAGCGACAGCGCCAACGCCAAGGCGCGCGACCTGCCCACCTGTTTCCAATCCAAGACCTTGCCGGACGGCGGCGCCAATCCGCTGTGGCTGGCACAACGCTACGGCTGGAACAATCAGCCCAATCACATCACGCTGCGGCCGGAAACCGTGCAGCTCACCGCCTTGAAGGACGCGCAGTTCATCGGCACCGCCAACGGCATTCCGCCGGGCTACGGCGGGCCGCAAACGCCGTTCTGGCACGGCGGCGGCAATAGCGGCGGACTGGAAAACCTGCCGCACAACCCGGTGCACACCAATATCGGCGGCCGCAACGGCCTGATGTCGGACCCGGACCTCGCCGGCCTGGACCCGGTGTTCTGGATCCACCACTCCAATATCGACCGACTGTGGCAGGTATGGCTCAATCGCAATCCCCGCCACCAGAATCCCAGCAGCGACAATTGGCTGGAAGGCCCGGTCAACCGCAAATTCGCGATGCCGCGCCCCAACGGCAGCGGCTACACCTTCGTCGCCAAGGACATGCTCAACACCCAGGCGCCAAACCTGAACTATGTCTACCAGGACGTATCGGACCCTCTCGGCGGCGCCAGCCGCGCGGCGCAGCGCATGCAAACACTGGCGGCCATCCACCTCGACACCGCGGCGGCAACCACCATGGCGAACAATCCGAAAACCGAACTGCTGGGCGCCAACGCGACGGCGATCAAACTAGGCAACAGCACCGTCCACGCGCAGATGCAGCTGGACAGCGACGCCAAGAACAAGGTGCTGAGCAGCTTCCAGGCCAGCCAGGCCGCCGCACGCCAGTTCAAGGCCCAGCCAGACGCCGCGCCGCAGGAGCCGGACCGCGTCTTCCTGAGCCTGGAGAACATCCGCTGCAAGGTGGACGGCGGCACCTTCAACGTCTATGTCGGCCTGCCTCAGGGCGCGGACCCGGCGCAGCACCCGCAAAACCTGGCCGGCACCATCGCGCTGTTCGGCGCGCGCAAGGCCTCGCTGGCCGAGCACGGCGGCAACGGCGTCAGCCAGACGCTGGAGATCACCGACATCGTGGACCGCATGTGTCAGAGCCAGACGCTGGACGCGGCGCCGATGGGGGTGCAATTGGTGCCGGTGTCCGACATCGAGGACGACGACGAGGTGACGATAGGCCGCATCAGCGTCTACCGCCACGGCGAGTAAGCGCCCGCCCCCGGCCGCCTCCGCGGCCGGGCCCCTCCCTCCGCCACCGGGAGCCTCATGCCCGTCAAAACTCTTGTCGCGGCGCTCAGGGACTTGCCCTGGCCGTTGCGGTGCGCCAGCCTCTTGGGCTGGCTCGGCCTGATTGCCCTGGAGCGCCAGCTGGCCGCGCCCGGCTATTGCGGCGTCTGGGTCCCAAGCCGCCCCGGCGGCGGCTGGGAGGCGCTGCTCGGCGCGCTGTGGCTGAACCCGCCCACGCTGCTGCTGCCGTCCTGGCTGCTGATGCTGCTGGCGATGATGTCGCCGCTGCTGGCCGACCCGCTGCGGCTGCTGTGGCTGCGCAGCCTGGCGCGCAAGCGGGCGCAGATCCTGGCGCTGTTCCTCGGCGGCTACGCGCTGGTCTGGCTGGCCGCCGGCCTGCCACTGCATCTGCTCGGCCTCGCGCTGCTGACTTTCAGCCCCGCGCCCTGGCTGGCCTTCGCCGCCGCCTGCGCCGCGGCCTGGCTCTGGCAGACCTCTTCGCTGCGCCGGCATTGCCTACAAGCCTGTCACCGCCAAGCCCGTCTGCCGGCCTTCGGTTGGCCGGCGGCGACGGCGGCCTTGCGCTACGGCTTCGCCGCCGGCGGCTGGTGCGTCGCCTCCTGCGGGATCTGGATGCTGCCGCCGCTGCTCGCGGGCCCCGGGCACCTGCCCTTGATGGCGGCCGTCGGCCTGTGGCTGCTGCTGGAACGGCGCCGCCCAGACATCCCGCCGCCCGCGCAGGCGCTTGCCGCGCCCTTGCTCCCGGCCGGCCGCCGTTAAATGAAAAGGGCCCGCTATCGCGGGCCCTTGCGGAGGAACGGAGGCTTAGGGACGCTGCGCAGTTTTGTTAGCGGCGTTCGGCCAGAATGGCCTGGGCCACCGCCTCCGCCACCTTGATGCCGTCCACCCCGGCGGACAGAATCCCCCCGGCGTAGCCGGCGCCCTCGCCGGCCGGGTACAGGCCGCGCACGTTCAGGCTTTGGCAATCCTCGCCGCGGGTGATGCGCAGCGGGGAGCTGGTGCGGGTTTCCACCCCGGTCAGCACCGCGTCGTGCATATCGTAGCCGCGAATCTTCTTGCCGAACTCCGGCAGCGCTTCGCGCATCGCCGCGATGCAATAGTCCGGCAAGGCCGCGGCCAGATCAGTCCAGTGCACGCCGGGCTGATAGGATGGCGGCACCGAACCCACCTGGGTGGACGGCCTGCCGGCCAGAAAATCGCCCACCAGCTGCGCCGGCGCTTCGTAAGTGGCGCCGCCCAGCACATAGGCGCGGCTCTCCAGCTCGCGCTGGAAGGCGATGCCGGCCAGCGGGTCGCCCGGATAGTCGTCCGGGCTGATGCTGACCACCAGGCCGGAGTTGGCGTTGCGCTCGGCGCGCGAATATTGGCTCATGCCATTGGTCACCACCCGGCCCTCTTCCGAGGTGGCGGCCACCACCTGGCCGCCCGGGCACATGCAGAAGCTGTACACCGCGCGGCCGTTGCTGGCGTGATGCACCAGCTTGTAGTCCGCCGCGCCCAACAGCGGGTGGCCGGCGTACTTGCCCCAGCGCGCCTTGTCGATCAGCGTCTGCGGATGCTCGATGCGGAAGCCCACCGAGAACGGCTTGGCCTCCATGTACACGCCGTGGCCGTGCAGCATCTCGAAGCTGTCGCGCGCGCTGTGGCCCAAGGCCAGCACGATGTGGTCGGCGCGGATCTGCTCGCCGCTGGCCAGAGTCAGGCCGCGCGCCGTTTTGCGGCCGTCCGGCCCTTCTTCCATATGGATGTCGGCGACGCGTTGCTGGAAACGGATTTCGCCGCCCAGTTCCTCGATTTCGGCGCGCATCTTCTCCACCATGCTCACCAGGCGGAAGGTGCCGATGTGCGGCTTGGCCACGTAGAGGATTTCCTCGGGCGCGCCGGCCTTGACGAACTCGGTCAGCACCTTGCGGCCCAGGTGGCGCGGGTCCTTGATCTGGCTGTAGAGCTTGCCGTCGGAGAAGGTGCCGGCGCCACCTTCGCCGAACTGCACGTTGGATTCGGGGTTCAGCACCTTGTTGCGCCACAGGCCCCAAGTGTCCTTGGTGCGCTCGCGCACTTTCTTGCCGCGCTCGAGCACGATGGGCTTGAAGCCCATCTGCGCCAGCAGCAGCGCGGCGAAGATGCCACAGGGGCCGAAGCCCACCACCACCGGGCGGCGCTCCAGGTTTTCCGGCGCCTGGCCCACATAATGGTATTGGGTGTCCGGCGTCGGCATCACGTGCTTGTCGGACTTGAGGCGCGCCAGCAGCCGGGCCTCGTTGGCCACGTCGATGTCGACGATGTAGGCCAGGTTCATCATGCCCTTGCGCGCGTCGTAGCTGCGCTTGAAGATGACGACCTGGCGGATGTCCTGCTCCGACACGCCCAGATAGGCCGCGATCGCGGCGTTCAGTTCTTCCGGGGCATGGTCCAGCGGCAGTTTCAATTCGGTAATGCGCAACATCTTGAATTCCAGTACGGGTTGGTGTCTATTCAACGAGGCGGTATTGTAGCGGCAAACCGCCCCCGCCCCTATCGTTGCACGCAAACTTCCCGCAAGAATCTGTTCACTGCCTGCCCCGCGCCGGCGATGCCGCGTGGAAAACCGCGGCGAAACGTCCATCCTCCCTTGGCCAAAGCCGCTTCCCCTTCCCCGGCCGTTTCGCCCTGCCGCGCTCCGGCCCGCTACACCTGGAAGCCCGCCACCGTCTGGCGCAGGCCCCCGGTCACCTCGTCCATGCTCTGGATGCCGCTGGACGCCTGGGTGGCGGCGGCGGCGTTGCCGGCGGCCACCTGGGCGATCTGCTCCACGTGGCGGGCGATGTCCTGGCTGGCCACGCCTTGCTCCTGCAGCGCATGGGAGATATCGCGCACCACTTGCACCACCTGGCCGGCGCTGCCGCGTATCTGCTGAATCATCTCCCCGCCCTGCTCGGCCAGCGCCAGCCCGGCGCGCACCCGCTCCACGGTCTGGCTCATATTGGCGCGCGACTGATCGGAGCTCAGCTGGATCTCGTCTATCATGCCGGCGATCTCCTCGGTGGCCTGGGCGGTGCGTTCGGACAGTTTGCGCACCTCGTCCGCCACCACCGCGAAACCGCGGCCGGTTTCGCCGGCGCGCGCCGCCTCGATCGCCGCGTTCAGGGCCAGGAGATTGGTCTGATCGGCAATGTCCTTGATCACCTGCATGATGCTGGAGATGGTGGCGGTCTTGTCCGCCAGCGCCGAGATCGCCCCGGCGGTCAGGTCCACCGTCTCGCTGATGCCCTTCATCTCCGCCACGGCCTTGGCGATCACTTCGCCGCCCTCGTCCGACAGGCTGCCGGACTGCTGCGACACCTGGCGCGCGTCCTGCGCGTATTGCGAGATGTGGTTGATGCTCACCGTCAGCTCTTCGATCGACGCCGCCATCGAAGTGGCGCTCTCGCTTTGCTGCTGGGAGTTGTCCGCCACCGCCTGCGCGCCGGTCACCACCTCCTCGCTCAGCCGCCCCAGTTCGCCGGCGCTGGCCACGATGTCGGCCACCATCTGCCGCAAAGCCTGCTGCATATGGGCGATATTGGCCATCAGGCTGTCCGCGTCGCCCGCCCGCACCGGCACCGGCACATCCAGCCGCCCGCCGGCGATTTCCCGCACCACGGCCGCGGTCTGCGCCGGCTCCGCGCCCAATTGCCGCATCACGCTGCGGAACAGCCACCAGCCCAGGCCGCCGCACACCGCGGCGATCAGCAGCACCTGGACCGCCACGCCCAGCAATTGCACGCGCAAGGCCGCCCAGACGTCGTCCATATACAGGCCGGTGCCCACCACCCAGCCCCAGCGCGGGCTGGACTGCAAATACGCCAGCTTGGGCTGCGGTTCGGCCGAGCCCGGCTTGTCCCAGACGAATTCCGCGAAGCCCTTGCCCTGCCCCTGCCTCAGGGTCTGGTCGAACTTGTCGCCCAGGCTGCTGCCGCTGGAATCCTTGACCGCGTGCATGTCCTTGCCCACCAGTTTGGGGTTGACCCCGTGCGCCAGCCAGACCAAGCCCTTGTCCAGCGTGAAGAAATACTCCTTGCCGGCGAAGCGCAGCCGGGTCAGGGCCAGCAGCGCCTGGCGCTGCGCCTCCGTCTCCGGCAAGGCGCCGGCCGCCGCCTGCTCCTCGTAATTGGCCACCAGACTCAGGGCGTTTTCCACCTGGCCGCGGATCAGATCCTGCCGGTCCGCCATCATTTGCTGATGCATGCTGCGCAGCACCAGGCCGCCCAGCAGACAAGTCAGCGCGATCACGCTAAAAATCAATAACAACAAACGCTGCTTCAAGGAAAGGCCCGCTCGCATGATGTCTCCAAAAATCGCCGACGATGCGGCAAACCGAATCGCGGGCTCGCGGCGCGGTCCGGTTTATCCGCCATGTTTATTAAGCAAACCCAAATAATACACTCGTCATTACTCTGTCGCCCATATTTAATGACATGCGCTTGACTTGGGTCAGCCGCAAGCGCAGCGGCCGGAGGCCGGGCTCCCGTCCTTCAGGCGCCTCGCCTCGAAATTTGTTTTACAAATGTAATATCAACAAATAAAATGTACACAGATGTAAAACAGGATATCCAGATGAAGCCGTTTCCCGCCACCCTCGCCCTTGCCGGCGCGCTCCTGCTCAGCGCCTGCGCCCAGATGGACGCCGTCAAACCGCAGTCCCAGCTCAAAACGCCGCCCGCCGTGAACGCGCCGTGGTCCGGCATGCCCGCCGCGGCCTGGTGGCGGCAATGGAAAGACCCTCAGCTCGAGCGGCTGATCCGTCAGGCGCTGCAGGACAACCCCGGCTTGCGCGGCACCGAGGCGCGGCTGCGCCAAGCACAGGCGCTGGGCGAGGTCAGCGCCGCGGCCACCCAGCCGCAAGTCAACGCGCAATGGCAAAGCACCCGGCAGCTGCACGCGGAAAAAAATCTGGTGGCGCCGGCGGGCCACGGCAACTACGACTGGCAGACCCGCGCCGCCGTCAACCTCAGCTACGATCTGGACGCGTGGGGACGGGAACGCCAAGCCTTGTCCGCGTCGCTCAGCGACGCCCAGATGGCCGCGGCCGACGCGCGGCTGAGCGCGCTGAATCTGGAAACCGCCGTCATCCGCGCCTATCTGCAGCTGGCCGAGCAATACCAGCAACGGGACCTGGCGGCGGCGGCGCTGCAACAGCAGCAGGCGCTGCTGGAGCTCAGCCTGCGGCGCAAGGCCGCCGGTCTGGCCGCCCAGCCGGAAGTGGAGCAGCAGCGCGGCCGGCTGCCGCCCGGCCGCGTCCAGCTGCAGCAGATAGACGAACGCATCGCCACCCTGGGCAATCAGCTGGCCGCGCTCTGCGGCCAAGCGCCCGACGCCGAAAACCGCCCGCGACGCCCCGCGCTGCGGCTGGACCAGGCCTTGGACCCGCTCGCCGCGGTGCCGGCCCAATTACTGGGCCGCCGGCCGGACCTGAGCGCGCAGCGCTGGCGGGTGGAGGCCGAGGCCGCGCGCATCCAGGTCGCGCGCGCCGCCTTTTACCCCAACATCAATCTCAGCGCCTTCGCCGGCTATCAGGCGATAGGCTTTGCCGACCTGCTGTCTCCGGCCGCCGCCCTGCGCGGCTTCGCGCCGGCGATCAGCCTGCCGATATTCGAGGGCGGGCGCCTGCGCGGCCAGCTGCGCGCCCAGACCGCCGCCTACGACCAGGCGGTGGAAAGCTACAACGCCGCCTTGATCAACGCCTTGAGCGAAACCGCCAGCGCCATCGTCCGCGCCCGCTCCGCCGAACAGCAGAGCCGGCAGGCCGAGCAGGCGCTGGACGCCGCCGGCCGCGAACTGGCGCTGGCGGAGCAGGCATACCGCGCCGGACTCAACGACCAGAGCGCGGTGCGACAGCTGCGGCTGAGCGAACTGTCCGCCCGGCAGAAACGCGCGCAGGCCCAAGCCCAGCGCCTGGACAGCTACGCCGCGCTGATGGCCGCGCTGGGCGGCGGCATCGAATCCCCAACCCCCATCGCCGGCGGAGAAGCCCAATGAGCCACTTCGAAGAAACCCGCAAACGCCTGCTCCGCGTCAAGACCAGGATTCCGGAATTTCCGCTGTCGCTGCTGACGCTGACGCGCTTGAACTACCACGTGCAAAAACGCATTCAGGACCTGACCAACGCCGCGCTGCGCAAGCACGGGCTGACCGAAAGCAGCTATTTGGTGCTGGCGGTGCTCTACGGCTCCGAACAAGAGACGATGACGCCCGGATCGCTGGCGGAAACCTGCTCGCAAAAACCGGCCAATATGACCCGCATCTGCAACGATCTGGAAAAACAGGGCCTGATCCGCCGCGGCGGCCTCAGCGACGACCGCCGCGCGGTCGCCGTCACCCTCAGCGAGACCGGCCGCGAGCGCATCCGCGCGCTGCTGCCCGATGTCTGGGGCAATCTGGGCAATACCTTCGCCGGCTTCAGCGACGAGGAAATGCGCCAGCAGGAACAGTTCTACCTGCGGCAGCTCGGCAATCTGAACCAGGCGGAGCCCGGCGATGGCCGCGGCTAGGCTGGCCGGCTGGCGCCCGCTGCTGAGCCAGGCGCTGCGCGGCGGCTTCCACGACTGGCTGCGGCTGGATGGCGAACGCTGGATCTTCATCCTCAAGACGCTGCTGGCCGCTTTCGCCGCGCTGTGGCTGGCCTTCCGCCTGGGCTTCGATTCGCCGGGCACCGCGCTGATCACCGTGCTCATCGTCAGCTCGCCGCAAAGCGGCCTGGTGCTGGAGAAAGGCTTTTACCGGCTATTGGGCACGCTGGCCGGCAGCGCGGCGGCGCTGGTTCTGGTCGGCATGCTGGCCTCGCAGCCGGTGCTGCTGCTGGCGGCGCTGTCGCTGTGGGTGGGGCTGTGCGCCGGCTACGCCACCCTGTACCGCAACTCGCGCTCCTACGGCTGCGTGCTGGCCGGCTACACCGCCTGCATCATCGCCTTGCCGGCCATAGGCCAGCCGCTGGCGGTGTTCGATCTGGCGGTGACCCGGGTGTCGGAAATCTCGCTGGGCCTGATCTGCAGCGCGGTGGTCTACGACATCGTGTTTCCGCGCTACCAGGCCGATCAGGTGATCAGCACCGTGCGCGGCCGCTATCTGCGCTTCACCCTGCTGTGCCAGGACGCGCTGGCGCAAAAGCTGCACGCCCGCGATCTGGAGCAGGCCCAGCTCAAATTCGCCGCCGACATCGCGGCGCTGGAGGCCGGCCGCGCCACCGCCTTCTTCGAAGCCGGCCATGTGCGTTCGCGCAGCAATCAGTTGCACGCCTTCAACGCCACCTTCATGGCCGCGCTGACCACCTTCCACACCCTGCATCGACAAATGGAGCGGCTGCGCCGCGACGCCGATTCGCCGCTGCCCGGCCTGCTGCTGCCGCTGTTCGCCGAAGTGGCCGCCATGCTCAGCGAAGCCGACGGACCGGCGCGCACCGCCGCCGAGGCCAAGGGCACCGTGGCGCAACTGGGCCGGCTGCGCGCCGGCTGGCCGCGCCGCGTCGCCGCCGCGCGCGAACAATTGCGGCAAGGGGAAGAAGCGGAACGCTGGCGCATAGACTTCGACACCGCCACCGAGCTGCTGACCCGCTTCATCGAGGAAATGCACGCCTTCGCCGGCGTCTACCACGGCTTCGCCAGCAAAACGCCGCAGCAGATCAGCGCGCTGGCCGCCTACACCCCCGGCACGCCGCTGCCGGTGGCCGTCGCCGGCGGCCTGCGCGCGGCGCTGACCCTGGGCGCACTGTCCGTCGCCTGGTACTGGCTGGCCTGGCCCAGCGCGCTGGAAGCGGTGTTGCTGGCCACCGTGCTGTGCTGCCTGGCCGCGTCCTCGCCGCGGCCGGTGCTGATGGTCAAGCAATTCCTCACCGGCTTCGCGCTGGGCACGCCGCTGGCCTACGCCTGCATGTTCTGGGTCTTGAGCCAGACCGACGGTTTCCCGCTGCTGGCGGCCGGCATGCTGCCCTTTCTGGCGCTGGGCTGCTATCTGAAATGCCTGCCCAAATACGCCGGCGTCGGCGCCGGCATGACCATCGTGCTGGCGCACGCCATCAGCCCGCAGAACCATATGAACTACGACGTGGTCTCCTTCCTCAACGGCAGCATCGCCCGCATCCTGGGGCTGGCGTTGTCGGCGGCCTTCTTCCAGCTGGTGCTGCCCGAACACACCATGGGTTCGCCGCGCCACATCGCCGCCGCGCTGTGGCGCGAAGCGCGCCGCGCCTGCGACGCCAAGCTGCCGCACCTGAAGCAGCGTTACGAAAACCGCATCCGCGACCTGCTCAATCAACTGAACACGCTGAGCCCGGCCCAGGCCGAGCTGAAGCAGGCGATCACCAGCCAGGCCATCACCCTGCTGGAGCTGGGCCTGGCGGTGATCAATCTGCGCGCGCTGACCGCGGAATCGCCGTCGGCGCAGCTGCGCGCCGACCTGGAACACGCGGTGACGCAGCTGGCGCGCTATTTCGCCGCGCCGTCGCCGGAACGGCTGCAGCAAGCCATCGCCACCATGCGCGCGACCGGCCCGACGCTGCGCGTCCATCTGGCGCTGGCCGAACCCGAACGCGCCGCGCGGATTCAGCGCGCGCTGGCCGATCTGCACCTGATCCACACCTCATTGCTGGACGTGGCCGAAGCCGCCGCGCAAGGAACTGACCATGACTCGTGAAATCGCCGTGTTCGGCATCCTGATCCCCACCCTGCTGCCCTTGTTCCTGTTCAGCCTGCTGTGCCAGGCCGGGCTGGACTGGCTGCTGGGCCGGGCCGGCGTCTATCGCCGGGTATGGCATCCGGCCCTGTTCCGCCTCAGCCTGCTGATCTGCGTGTTCAGCGGCCTGGCGCTGCTGCTCTACTGAACGCGCCTCCGGCCCCTGCGAGAGTCCGCTCCATGTCCGCCGCGCGCCGCGAAGCCTTGCCGGTCCGTCTCGCTCCGCCGCGAGGCCTTGGACCAACCCTGAAACACCATTTCGGATAATCAATATGCGAATCAACACCCTCATCCGCTATCTGATCACCTTGCTGCTGCTGGCGCTCGCCGTCTGGCTGGGCAAGGCGCTGTGGGACCACTACATGCATTCGCCGTGGACCCGTGACGGCCGCGTGCGCGCCGATGTGATCACCCTCTCCTCCGACGTGGCCGGCCTGGTGACCCAGGTGGCCGTCAAGGACAATCAGCCGGTGCGCAAGGGCGACGTGCTGTTCACCGTCGACCGCAGCCGCTACGCGGCGGCGCTGGCCCAGGCCGAAGCCGCGCTGGACGGCCAGCGCACCGAGAAAAACCGCCGCGGCAAGGAGGCGGCGCGCCGCGACGGCCTGGACAGCGCGGTGGTGTCCGCCGAGAACCGCGAAACCGCGACCTTCGCCGCCGCAGCAGCCGGCTCCCAATACCAGGCGGCGCTGGCGGCGCGCGACCTGGCCCGGCTCAATCTGGAACGCACCGTGGTGCGCGCCCCGGCGGACGGCTACGTGACCAACCTCAACGTCCATGTCGGCGACTTCGCCGCCGTCGGCGCGCCCAAGCTGGCGCTGATAGACCGCAACTCCTACCGCGTGGAAGGCTATTTCGAGGAAACCAAGCTGCCGCTGCTCAAGCCCGGCGCCAAGGTGGAAATCACCCTGCTCAGCGGCGGTCCGACGCTGCGCGGCCACGTCGCCAGCATCGCCCGCGGCATCACCGACCGCGACGCCGGCACCGGCCGCGAGTTGCTGGCCGACGTCAACCCCACTTTCAACTGGGTGCGGCTGGCGCAGCGGGTGCCGGTGCGCATCGAGCTGGACGAACTGCCGTCCGAGCCCTTGCTGGTGGCCGGCACCACCTGCACCGTGGTGGTGCGCTGAGATCGCCGCGACAATGAAAAAAGGGGCCTAACGGCCCCTTTCTCATTCCTCGATTGAACAATTTTCACAAACGCCGCGCGCGGAAGGTGTCGCACTGCGCCATGTCTCCGCTGTCGAAGCCGCGGCGGAACCAGCGCACGCGTTGCTCGCCGCTGCCGTGGGTGAAAGAGTCCGGCATCACTTCGCGGCCGGCCGAACGCTGCAGGGCGTCGTCGCCTATCCTGGCCGCGGCGTTCAGCGCCGCCTCCAGATCGCCCGGTTCCAGAATCCGCCGCGCCTGGTCGGCGTGACGCCCCCATACTCCGGCCAGACAGTCCGCCTGCAACTCCTGACGCACCGACAAGGCATTGGCTCGCCGCTCGTCGCTGCGCGCCATTTCCTCGTCCACCTTGGCGGAGATGCCGAGCTGATGCTGGACATGATGTCCGACTTCATGCGCGATCACGTAAGCCTGGGCGAACTCGCCCGGCGCGCCCAGCTCGCGGCCCAGGGTCCGGAAAAACGACAGGTCGATGTAGATTTTCTCGTCGCCGGGACAGTAGAACGGACCGATGGCCGCGTCGCCGCGGCCGCAGGCCGTAGGCGTCGCGCCGCTGAACATCACCAGCTTGGGCGGACGGTAACGCTCTCCCCGGGCTTCGAACAAAGGCCGCCACACGTCTTCGGTGTCCGCCAGCATCACGCGGATGAACTTGGCGTCGCGATCGTCCGGCGCGCTGGCCCTGGCCGGCGCCTGCTGCTCGGCCGCCGGCTCCATCTCGCTGATCAGATTGATCACCGTCATCGGGTTGACGTCGAAAACCAGCCAGGCCACCAGGCCGATCAGCACGGCGCCGACGCCTACCGCCCCGCCGCCTCTGCCGCGCTCGCCGCGGCGGTCTTCCACATTATCGCTTTCCCGGTTTCCATCCCAACGCATGTCCCATCTCCGCAGGCCAAATCATCGCTTGCCCATGCCTGACCGCCGCGGCCGCCAGCACATGGGCATTTAAAAAATCGACATGGTACGCGCTTGAACTGGAGCCGGCCAGCCGCCGCGTCGTCACGCTCTCAGCGCCCGCGCCAGGACCAATCGCCGACGCGCAGCAGGTCGTAAACAGCTTCTTAGAGCCTGTTCAAAGTCTCGCGAGCTAAAGCGAGACAAGGCGAAAACCGCTGAGAAAGCGGAATGTACGCGTGGTACATGAGCATTTCGAAGCGGGTTTCAACGCTGTATCGCCGCAGCGCAGCAGATCGTAAACAGGTTCTTACAGCAAGCGCCAGATTCCCCACTGCACCGCCAGCGCGAACAGAGCCGCCAGCAGGTCGTCCACCATCACGCCGAAACCGCCGCCCACATGACGGTCCAGCCAACGTATCGGCCAGGGTTTGAGAATGTCGAAAAAGCGGAACAGCGCAAAAGCCAGCAGCCAGGCCAGGGGCGTGGCCGGCGCGAAGGCCAGCACCAACAGCATGGCGACGATCTCGTCCCAGACGATGCCGCCGTAGTCGTGCACGCCCAGCGCCCGGCCGCTGTAGCCGCAAATCCAGATGCCGGCGACGAACAGCGGCAGGCACAGCGCCGCCAACGCCAGGCCGTGCACGCCCAGCGCGTTCAGGATGAAGAACAAGGGATAGGCGGCCACCGTGCCCCAGGTCCCCGGCGCCTTGCGCGCCAAGCCGCTGCCGAAGCCGAAAGCCAGGAAATGGGCGGGATGGCTCAGTACGAAACGCCAGTCCGGTTGCAGCTTCAGGGTTTCCGTCTCATTTGAAATGGTCATAGCCGGTGCTTTCCAGTTGAATGATGTTGCCGTCGCCGTCCAGCAGGCTGACGCCCTGGCCGGCCGCGATGCGGCCGATGCGGCTCAGCCGGCAGCCCGCCGCGGCGCAGGCCTCTATCTGGACCCGGCGCGCGGCCGGCGCGGTGAATACCAGTTCGTAATCGTCGCCGCCCGCGGCCAGGCAATCCAGCCATTGCCCGCGCGCGGCCTCCGCCAGCGGGTGCGACGGCAAGGCCTCGGCCCACACTTCCGCCGCCACTTGCGAGGCGGCGGCGATATGGCCGAGATCCGACAGCAGGCCGTCGGACACGTCGGCGGCGGCGTGCGCCAGCGGCAGCAAGGCTCGTCCCAGCGCGATGCGCGGCTCGGGGTATTCCAGCTTGCTCCAGGCCGCCTCGCGCAAGCCGTCCGGCAGCGGCGCGATCCGGCCCAGCCGGCTGCGCACCGCCATCGCCCCCAGGCCCAGCTCGCCGCTGACCCAGACGTCGTCGCCCGCGCGAGCGGCGGCGCGACGCAGCGCCTGGCCGCGCGGCGTCTCTCCGCCCACGGTCACGGACAGCGTCAACGGACCGCGCGTGGTGTCGCCGCCGATCACATCCACCCCGTGCCGTTCCGCCAAGGCGAAAAAGCCTCGGGAAAACCCGGCGGCCCAGACCTCGTCCATCGCCGGCAAGGCCAGCGACAGCACCACCCAGCGCGGCGCGGCGCCCATCGCCGCCATATCGGACAGATTCACCGCCAGCGCCTTGTGGCCCAGCGCCTCCGGCGCGACGTCGGCGAAAAAGTGCCGCCCTTCCACCAGCATGTCCACCGAGACATGCAGATCGCAGCCCGGCGTCGGCCGCAGGATGGCGGCGTCGTCGCCGACGCCCAGGACCGCGCCGCCGGCCGGACGCGTGAAATAGCGGCGGATCAATTCAAATTCGTTCATCACGATCTTTCTGTTCGGCCGATGCAAAAACACCCGCGGCCGCGGGTGTGTTCTGAATCTGACGGCGCCGGCGACAAAGCCTCAGTTCTGGCGACGCGCCTTTTGCGACGCCACTTCGTCAGCGCGCACTTCGGCGGCCAGCTTGTCCAGCACGCCGTTGACGAATTTATGGCCGTCGGTGCCGCCGAAGGTCTTGGTGATTTCGATGGCTTCGTTGATGATCACCGGATACGGGGTTTCCGGGTGCTGGGTCAGTTCCAGCGCGGCCATCAACAACACGGCGCGTTCCACCGGGCTGACTTCGTCTTCGGCGCGCTCGTAGTAGCGGCCGATCTGATTGGACAACGCGCCCACGTCTTTCAGCACGCCGTACAGGATCTCGCGGAACAAGGCTTCGTCGGCCTTGGCGAAGTATTCATTCTCGCGCAGGTGCTTTTCGATCAGGGAGGCCGGACGGTCCGGGTTCAATTCCCATTCGTAAATGCCCTGGATGGCAAATTCGCGGGCGCGGCGGCGAGCGGTTTTCATAGAGGTGTTCCTTGTAAAGAGCGGGGAACCGGGCAAGCCCGGCTCCGGTATCTTGGCGGGAGCCGATCAGCCGCGCAGGATGCGCTTGCGCAGATTCACCATCTCCACCGCCACGGCAGCGGCCTCGCGGCCTTTGACTTCCATGCGCACTTCGGCCTGCTCGTCGGTTTCGGTGGTCAGAATCGCGTTGGCGATCGGGATGTCGAAGTCCAGGCCAACGCGGGTCACGCCTTCGCCGGATTCGTTCGACACCAGTTCGAAATGGTAGGTTTCGCCGCGGATCACCGCTCCCAGCGCCACCAGCGCGTCGAAGCGGCCGCTCTTGGCCATGGTCTGCAACATCAGCGGCACTTCCAGCGCGCCCGGCACCGTGGCCAGGGTCACGTCCTCTGCGGCCACGCCCAGCCGAGCCAGCTCGCACAGGCAGGCGTCGCGCAAGCCTTCGCAAACCGGGGTGTTGAAACGCGACATCACAACGCCGATTTTCAGGCCCTTGCCCGTCAGATCGGGTTCTATACGCTGGATAGCTTGAAGCATCTTGTTCCTCGCGGCGGAATCACTACGGAAAACCGGAGATTCTACCTCAATCCCCGGGCCTTAGCCATTGCGCCGCCGCTCATTCCTCGTCCACGTGGAAGGCGTGCGGCTGGCAAAAGCCGGTCACTTCCAGATCGAAGCCGGTCATGGACGGCAGGCTGACCGGGGCGGTCATCAGCTTCATCTTGCCCACGCCCAACGCCTTGAGCATTTGCGCGCCGATGCCGAAGGTCTTGCTGTCCCAACGCTGCTTCTGCTGCTCCAGACCCAGCGCGCGCTGCGCCAAGTCCTCGCCGGTTTCGTCGCGGTACAGCAGCACCACCACGCCGTGGCCGGCTTCTTCTATCATTTCCAGCGCATTGGGCACGGTCCAGGAGTGCTGGCTGCACAAGGGCGCCAGCACGTCGATCACCGACAAGGGCTCGTGCACGCGCACCAGGGTTTCGCGCTGCGGCTGGATCTCGCCCTTGACCAGGGCCAGATGGGTGGCGCGGGTGGTGATGTCGCGGAACACGTGCAGTTCGAAAGCGCCGAACGGGGTGTCCACCGGCCGCTGTCCCACTTTTTCCACCAGCGATTCGGTGCGGCTGCGGTACTGGATCAGGTCGGCGATGGTGCCCACCTTCAAGCCGTGCTCGCGCGCGAACTCCACCAGCTCCGGCAAACGCGCCATGGTGCCGTCGTCGTTCATGATTTCGCAGATCACGCCGGCCGGCTCCAGGCCAGCCAGCATCGCCAGATCGCAGCCGGCTTCGGTATGGCCGGCGCGGATCAGCACGCCGCCCTTTTGCGCCTTCAGCGGGAAGATGTGCCCCGGCTGCACCAGGTCCGCCGGCTTGGCCAGACGCGCCACCGCGGCTTGCACGGTGCGGGCGCGGTCAGCGGCGGAAATGCCGGTGGTCACGCCTTCGGCGGCTTCGATGGACACGGTGAAATTGGTGCTGTACGGCGTGCCGTTGTTGCTGACCATCAGCGGCAGGTTCAGCTGCTGGCAGCGCTCCTCGGTCAAGGTCAGACAGATCAGGCCGCGGCCGTGCTTGGCCATGAAGTTGATCGCCTCCGGGGTGACGAACTCCGCCGCCATCACCAGATCGCCTTCGTTCTCGCGGTCCTCGGCGTCCACCAACACCACCATCTTGCCGGCCTTGATGTCGGCGACGATGTCCTGAATCGGGGAAATAGTCATACCATCTTCCTTTGTAAGCACTTGTTTTTTGGCGCGGGCGCCGCCCGCCTGAATTCATTATCGGAACCTGTTCAAAGTCCCGCGGGCCGGAGCGAGACAAGCTGAAGAAGCGGGCGCACCAGCATTCCAAGCCGTATCGCCGCGCCTCGCCTCACGAAGCGCAGCGGACTTTGAACAGGTTCTCAGCCGGGCAACAGGTCCAGGCTGACATACTCTCCATGGCGGTGGATCTCGCCGTCGCGCAGACGCAGGGGCCGCGCGAACAAGGGGCCGTCCGTCGCCAGGGTGTGAAACTCGCCGGCCTCGGCGCAAGGGTCCAGGCCTTCCGCCAGCATCCGGTCCACCAGTTCGTGGCTCAGTTCGCGGCCCAACCACTGCTCGCTCGCCAGCCGGGTGTTCACCACCACGATGCGGGCGCTGAAGCCCGCGTCGATGAATTCCCGCACCAAGGCGGCGCGCGGCTGCTGCCACAACGGCAGCCATGCCTGCAGGCCGGCCGCGGCGCAGACCTTCTCTTCCCACTCGCGGTGGGCGTCCAGATCGATGTCGCCGAACACCACCGCCTCGCAACCGTCGGCGCGGGCCTCGCCCAGCCGGGCGATGAACTCGGCCTCGTAGCCGGCCCAGCTCGCGCGCCCCACCCGCAAGGGCAGGCCCAGCGCCGCGGCCTGCAGCGCCAGCACTTCCGGGCGCAAACCGTGCGAGCGCGAACGCTCGCCGCTCTCGTCCGCCATCGTCAGCAAGGCTTGCGGGCTGGCGCCGGCTTGCACCGCGCGCCACAGCGCCAGGCAGGAGTCCTTGCCGCCGCTCCAGGAGGCCAGCACGCGCCGGCCGGCCAGGTTCACGCCGCGGTCCCGCGCTGGGCCAGCACCCGTTCCACCGTCTCCACGATGGCCTGGGTCTGCGGGTCCACTTCGATATTGATCAGATCGCCCACTTTGCGCGACTTGATGATGGTGCGCTCCAGGGTTTCCGGAATCAGGTGTACGCAGAAGCGATTGTCCGCCACCTCGCCTATGGTCAGGCTGATGCCGTCAATACCGATATAGCCCTTGGCGAACACGTATTTGATGTGTTCCGCCGGCAATTCGAACCAGACGGTGCGGTTATTGGGCAGATCGATCACCCGGGCCACCTTGGCCAGGCACAGAATATGGCCGGACATCGCATGGCCGCCGATCTCGTCGCCGAAGCGCGCGGCGCGCTCGATATTGACCAGATCGCCCGTTTGCAGCAGGCCGAGGTTGGTGACGCGCAGGGTTTCACGCATCAGGTCGAAGGAAACTTGATCGCCGTTGACGGCGGTGACGGTGAGGCAGCAGCCGTTGTGGGCCACCGAAGCGCCCAGCTCCAGGCCGGGCAGTAATGCGGCGGGCAAGCGCAGCGTATGGGTGCGGAAGTCCTGCTTCTCCGTGATGGCGATCACTTCCGCCACCCCTTGGACGATACCGGTAAACACGAAGACGCTCCTTTGCTAGGGATTCGGAGCGCCATTGTAACGCAAGGAGGGGCGCGCGGCCCCTCCTGGTCTCAAATCAAACGCAAGCGGAGTTCGCTCAGAAACGCCAGGACACGCTGGTGCGGATCGCCCGACCCATGCCTTCCGCGCCTTCGGTCAGATAGGGGGTGTACTCCCGATTAAACAGATTATCCACCGCGGCCCGCACCTCTACCCCCTTAAGCTTGCCTGCCGGCTGCCAGCTGGCAAACAGTCCGGCCAAGGCGTAGCCATGTTGCGGGGCAAAGCCATACATCACTTCTGGATTGACCGCTTGCGGAACCCTATCCTGAGCGCGAACGAACTTGCCCTGCCCGCCCACGGTAAGCCCAAGTTTCCGGAAGGTATGCCCGAAAGTCAGCACCGCCTTGCGCGGGGGGATTTGCACCATAGGCTCGGACTTGCCCCAGGGGTCACGCAAACTATGCGCATGCTGGCCCGTCATGGCCGACAAGGAGAGGCTGCCGAACCAGCCGCGCCACTGATAATGGCTATCCAGTTCAAAGCCCTGAATGACATAACCCGGCAGGTTACGGTAAAAGCCGGTGCCTTTCGGCGGTTCAACACCTGGCGCGTCGCCCGTTCGCTTATTGCCTAGGCGCATCCAAATATTGTCATGCACGTTTTGCTGGAACCAAGCCAAAGAAGCAGACAGCCGATCACCCTTTGCAAGCACTCCCACTCCATCAAAACTTACGCCCAGACGTAAAGCATCAAGGGTTTCGGGTTTCAGTTGACGGCTGGTGCCAGATAGGTTGGAGCTCCTGGTCTGAACATGGTAGACCTCGTCCACATTAGGCGCGCGCCAGGTATGGGCATAGGCCGCATCCACCGTCCAACTTGGCGCGAACTGCCAGGCCAGCGCCAGACGCGGCGACCAGCCGGCATAACTGACAGGCCGGTAGTCATGCCCAGCCGACGCGTCGCTATAAATCGGCGCCAGGTTGGGACGCCCCTGCAACTGCACATGGTCATAGCGCAGCGACGGCATAATTTTCAGCTCCGCCAATGGTCGCCACTCATGCACCCAGTACGCGGAACGCATGGTCTCCTTGCCTTTGGAGGAACCATAAGGATTGATCCAACCATAGTTGTAATCGGCGTTTTTAGCCTGAGGCGCCAAATAAGTCAAAGGGTCCCAATCTTTCTGAGACCAGCTGACGCCCGTGGTAATCGTTTGGCTGGTCCAGCCCTCGCCTATATTGGCGACATTACGAAACTCCAGCGTCTTGTCACGCTGCGTCACCCAACTTTCCTGGCCGTAAGAGTTGCGAAAATCAACCTTCCAGGCGCTCTCCGGTCGACGGTCATGTTGAAATCGCCGAGACTGGCTATAAGTCAATTGCCAATCCAGCCACGATAAATCAGGACTGGCATAGCTCCACTCGGCGCTCACGGAGTCAACATCCTGCTCACGCCACACTGTTTTCTTCAGCCAAGCTTCTTCTAGGCCCAACTTCTGGATTTCCCATTCGGTAGGCGCGGGAATATCGCCTCCGCGCGCTGCCCATGGGGTTCTCAACTGCTCACTTTGCTGAACAAAACCCAGCTTGAACTGATGCCCGGTCGCCGGCCGCCAAGTCAGCTTCAACATCCCGGAGCGCTGAGAGCCTCCCGAGAAATGGTATGGGCGGCCATTTGCCTGCTCGCCATCTCCCCCGCGGCTGTGCGTGATGTAAGCCAACAAATCCAGCGGCTTGCCCGCACCGCCCGCATACGCCGCCACGGACTGACCAAAACGATGACCGTTATCCTGGTAAGACAGCTTGGCGAAACCGCCTACCGATTTACCCGGCAACAACAACTCGCGTACCGTCTTGGTTTCTGCCTTGACCACACCGCCAAACGCGCCATTGCCGTAGAACGGCGAATGCCCGCCCTTCAGCACCTCAACCGAGCCCAACAGCTCAGGATCCACAAAGGATGTACCCTGCTGATATTTATCAAAATTCTGGGCAGTGCCATCCAACGTAACCGGAACATGCTCAACAGCGTCAAAACCCCAGACATTGATGGTCTGGCCGCCGGGCCGCGGCGAACCACCGGCGTTGACGCCGGGCAGCGCGTCCAGCACTTCGGCCAGCGAGCGGGCTTGCGGCCGCTCGATTTCCTCGCGATCCAGCTTATTGCTGCCTACCCGCGCCTGCGGGCCGTCGGCGGTGACGTGGACGGTGTCCAGGCGCGCCGGCGCCTCGGCGGCCCAGACTCCGGGCGCGGCCAGGCAGGCCAGGCTCAGGACAAGCGCCTTGGGGCGGAAACGCGGCGGATTTTGGGCAAGAGAAATGGAATCAGGGCAAGACGGGGAAAGGTAGCAGCCAAGCATCACGGTTTTGTTTTATTAATGATAATCATTCTCAATATTAACATAAAACTTCCACCTTAAGGCAAGTCCGGTAAAATAGCCGGCTTTATCGAATTCCAATACAAGCATCCCCATGTCCGCCGAACTCGCCCGCATCGCCGAAGAAGTGTCCCACCGCCGCACCTTCGCCATCATCTCCCACCCTGACGCCGGTAAGACCACGCTGACCGAAAAGCTGCTGCTGTTCTCCGGCGCCATTCAGATGGCCGGCACCGTCAAGGGCAAGAAAGGCGGCAAGTTCGCCACCTCCGACTGGATGGAGATCGAGAAGCAGCGCGGCATCTCGGTGGCGTCCTCGGTGATGCAGTTCGAGTACCGCGACCACACCGTCAACCTGCTGGACACCCCGGGCCACCAGGACTTCTCCGAAGACACCTACCGCGTGCTGACCGCGGTGGACAGCGCCTTGATGGTGATCGACGCCGCCAAGGGCGTGGAGGAGCAGACCATCAAGCTGCTGAACGTCTGCCGGCTGCGCAGCACGCCCATCGTCACCTTCATGAACAAGTACGACCGCGAGGTGCGCGACAGCCTGGAGCTGCTGGACGAGGTGGAGAGCGTGCTGAAGATCCGTTGCGCGCCGATCACCTGGCCCATCGGCATGGGCAAGGCCTTCCGCGGCGTTTACAGCCTGCTGAACGACGAGGTCATCCTGTTCGAACCGGGCGCGGAAAAACTGATCACCGACGTGGAAGTGATCAAGGGCATAGACAACCCGCGCCTGGACCAGCTGTTCCCGCTGGAAATGGAACAACTGCGCATGGAGATCGAGCTGGTCAAGGGCGCGTCCAATGAGTGGAATCTGGACGAATTCCTGGCCGGCGAGCTGACGCCGGTGTTCTTCGGCTCCGCCATCAACAACTTCGGCGTGCGCGAAATCCTGGACGCGCTGATCAACTGGGCGCCGGCGCCGCAGCTGCGCGACGCCACCGTGCGCGAAGTCGCGCCCACCGAAGGCAAGTTCTCCGGCTTCGTGTTCAAGATCCAGGCCAATATGGACCCCAAGCACCGCGACCGCATCGCCTTCCTGCGCGTGTGCTCCGGCCAGTTCGAGCGCGGCATGAAGATGAAGCACCTGCGCCTGAACCGCGACATCGCCGCCTCCAGCGTGGTGACCTTCATGTCTCACGACCGCGAGATCGTGGAAGAGGCCTTCGCCGGCGACATCATCGGCATTCCCAACCACGGCAACATCCAGATCGGCGACAGTTTCTCCGAAGGCGAGGAGCTGACCTTCACCGGCATCCCCTTCTTCGCGCCGGAACTGTTCCGCGGCGTGCGCATCAAAAACCCTTTGAAGCTGAAGCAGCTGCAAAAAGGCTTGCAACAGCTGGGCGAGGAAGGCGCGGTGCAAGTATTCAAGCCGCACAGCGGCGGCGACCTGATTCTGGGCGCGGTGGGCGTGCTGCAGTTTGAAGTGGTGGCCTCGCGACTGGCGGCCGAATACGGCGTGGACGCGGTGTTCGAATCCGCCAGCATCTGGTCGGCGCGCTGGTTCAGCTGCGACGATCGCAAGAAGCTGGACGAGTTCGTCAAGGCGCTGCAGATCAACATCGCCACCGACGCCGGCGGCAACCTCGCCTACCTGGCCCCCAACCGCGTCAACCTGCAACTGACTCAGGAACGCTGGCCGGACATCGTATTCCACGAAACCCGCGAACACGCGGTCAAACTCAACGACTGAAGCTGAAACCGACCCACGCCATGGAGCCCAAGGCCACCCTGTTCGACTTGATAAGCTATCTGCGCGACAACTACTCGCACGAGATAGCGCGCTCGCTGATCCTGATCGCCGCCCTGCTGATCATCCGCCTGGTGGTGGACCGGCTGCTGGCGGCCAACAACAGCATAGCGATCGAGTCGAAACGGCGCTGGTCGGTGAACACCCGCAACATCCTGTTCGTCTCCGGCCTGGCCGGCATCGGCCTGATCTGGGCCAGCGAGCTGCAAACCATCGCGGTGTCGATGCTGGCCTTCGCCGCCGCGCTGATCCTGGCCACCAAGGAATTGATCATGTGCCTGTCCGGCGGCCTGGTCCGCCAGACCTCCAACAGCTACAGCCTGGGCGATCACATCGAAGTGGGCGCGGTGCGCGGCCGGGTGGTGGACATCGGCCTGCTGTCCACCACGGTGATGGAGATCGGCCCCAACCACAGCTCGCACCAGATGACCGGACGGGCGCTGACCTTCCCCAACAGCCTGCTGCTGTCCACGCCGGTAATACGCGAAAACTACATGGGCGACTACGTGATGCACATCGTCAACGTCCCCATGGCCTACACCGTGCCGCCCATCCGCGCCGAGCGCCTCTTGATGGCGGCGGCGGAAGAGTCCTGCCAACCGCATCTGGAAGTGGCGCGCCAGCACATGGAAGACATGGCCAAGCGCAATCTGGTGGACATTCCGTCGGTGGAGCCGCGCATCGCGCTGCAACCGGTGGACGAAAAACGCTATCAGTTGATCTTGCGCATCGCAATTCCGGCCCGCGACCGGCATCGTATCGAACAGACCATCTTGCACAATTTTCTGGCGCAATGCTTTCCGGAGCAGGACGCCGCCGCCCTCGCCTGAGACGACGGGCGGTCCGGGCGCAAATAATTAGAGCAAGAACTCCAAATTTGCGTTAGAATGGCGCATCGCGAATGTCATTGAACAGCCCAAGCGCATCATGAGCAAAAACAGAATCAAAACCTACGACCGCATCATCCAGGAGAGCCTCAAGCTGTTCAATGAACAGGGCGAGCGCAGCATCACCACCAATCACATCGCCGCGCACCTGGGCATCAGTCCGGGCAATCTGTACTACCACTTCCGCAACAAGGAAGAGATCGTCTACCAGATATTCCTGATGTACCGCGAGTTCATCAATCAGCGCCTGGCGGTGCCGGAAAACCGCGAAATGACGGTGGACGATCTGGTCAACTACCTGGACACCGCCTTCCTGGCGATGTGGCAGTTCCGCTTCATGTTCTACGACCTGCCGGGCATGCTGGCGCGCAACCCGCAGATGCAGTCGGAGTACCACCAGTTCGTCAACACCGAGCTGAAGAACATCCTGGCCGAGCACTTCCGCGAATTCATCCGACTGGGCCTGCTGGAAATGGACGAAGAAGACATCGAGCCGGTCAGCATCAATATCTGGCTGGTGGTCAAGTTCTGGTTCGCCTTCGAGCAGACCGCGCGCCCCAAGGCGCCGATCACCGAGGAGTCCGGCCACCGCGGCGTGCTGCAGGTGCTGGCCCTGCTCAAGCCCTATGTGCAGGACCAATACATGGGCGCCTTCCGCGCGCTGTGCGAGCGTCACAAGGTGTGATTCGCTGACATCCGGAAAAAAACAAAGCCGCGTGACGCGGCTTTTTTCATGTCCCCCTTCAGAACGTGTTTAGGATCTCGCGAACTGGAGCGAGACAAGGCCTTGCGGCTGAGGTGGAATGCACACAGGGTATATGAACATTCCGAAGACGGTTTCAACGCCCTTTTCTATCCATGCTGCCGACGCGCAGCAGATCCTAAACGGTTCTTAAGTCTGACTACAGGCTGCGCCCCAAGGCCGTCGCCAAGGGCCGCAGTTCCGCCATCAGCGCGGCCAGCCCTACCGGCGTCAAGGCCTGATCGGCCTCGCACAAGGCGGCCTCCGGCTGCGGATGCATGTCCAACAGCAGGCCGTCGGCGCCGGCGGCCAGGGCGGCCTTGGCCAGCGCCGGCACCAGCCAGGCCTTGCCGGCGGCGTGACTGGGGTCGACAATCACCGGCAAATGGGTTTCGCGCTTGAGCAAGGGAATCGCGCTGACGTCCAGCGTGGCGCGATAGGCCGGTTCGAAGCTGCGGATGCCGCGCTCGCAGAACACGATATTGTGGTTGCCGCCGGCGGCGATGTACTCGGCGGCCATCAGCCAGTCCCCCAAGGTCGCGGCCACGCCGCGCTTGAGAATCACCGGCTTGTTCAAACGCCCCACTTCTTTCAGCAATTCGACGTTCTGCATGCTGCGCGAGCCAATCTGGATGATGTCCACGCCCTGCTCTAGAAACACGTCCAGCATGCGCACGTCGGCCAGCTCCGACACCACCGGCAAGCCTTCGGCGCGGCCGGCGGCGATCAACTGCTCGATGCCCTCGACGCCCAGGCCCTGGAAACCGTAAGGACTGGGGTGCTGCTTGAACACCCCGCCGTGCAACAGCCGGCAGCCGGCGCTGCGCGCCGCCGCCGCGGCCTGCGCGATCTGCTGCGCCGACTCCACCGCCGACGGCCCGGCGATCACCTGCAAGGCTTCGCCGCCGAAGGCCAGGCCCCGCGCCTGCACCACGCTGTTTTGCGGATGGGTTTCGCGAGACACGATGCGGTACTCGCGCACCACCCGCATCGCCCGCTCCACCCCCGGCATTGATTCGAACATTTCCGGCGACAGGCTGCGTTCGTCGCCCACCGCGCCTATGATGGTGCGCTCCGCGCCGCGCGACACATGCTCGCTGAGCCCCGCGCCTTGGATCTTGGCCACCACGGCGGCCACTTCGCTTTCCGGCGCCTGCCGGTTCATGATGATGATCATCCGCTATCCCGTTCAAAACCCTTCACGACCGCCTGCGCCAACGCCCGGCCAAGCGCCGCCCCAGCCGCGACCAGAACGACGGACGCGACGCGACGCGCCGGAAAAAACCAGCCAGCGCATGCGCCAGCCGCCACGGCGCCGAAGCGCGCAAGCGCTCGAACACGCGCTCGCGCCAGCAAACGAAGCCATTATACAGCCGCACGAACCAGGACACCCGCATCAGCGCCGGCCGGGTCAGCGCGAACAACCGCGCCGCCAGCGCGGTGCCGCCCAGCTTGGCCAGCAAGATGATCAGCAGCCCCAGCAGCGCGTGGCCGCGCCCAATCAGGAACAGCGCCGCCAGCTTGACCGGCAGCAGCAGCGCGGCCGGCAGCGCGAACATCGCCAGGGCCGCCCACGGCGGCAAGGCGGCGATGCGCCGCTCCAACGCCGCCAGCGGCGGCCATGCCGCCAGCCGCCCCAGCGCCGCGGACAGCTCGTCCCAGGCGTACTCCTCGAACAGAATCACCAAGGCCGCCAGCAAGGCCAGCGGCCAGGTCAATATCCGTTTCAGCCGGCGCCAGCCCAGCGTCGCCGCTTCGCGCGCCCGCATCGCGTCAGCGCCCGGCCACGATCTTGCGAGCCGAGACCAGCGGGCGCAAGGCGATCAGGCCTTGGCCAGGTCCAGCCACTTGACCACCTCCCGCGGCTGATAGGCGCGCATCTCCGTCAGCAGCGCCGGCAAATCCTCGTTGATGCGGAACAGGTCCATATTGCCCGGGCGGGCGAAGCCCTCGGCCACCGCGTGCTCCATCAGCCGGTGCAAGGGCTGATAATAGCCGGCGGCGTCGAGCAGGCCCACCGGCTTGCCGTGCAGGGACAGCTGACCCCAGGTCAGGATTTCGAACAGTTCGTCGAAGGTGCCGAAACCGCCCGGCAGCGCGATGAAACCGTCGGACAACTCAGCCATCAGCGCCTTGCGCTGGTGCATGGTTTCGGTGACATGAATTTCCGTCAAACCGGTATGCGCCACTTCCTTGGCCTTGAGGAACTCCGGAATCACGCCGATCACCTTGCCGCCGGCCGCCAGCGCGGCGTCCGCGGCCACGCCCATCAGGCCGACCTTGCCGGC
The DNA here is from genome assembly GCF_016937655.1 of Chromobacterium alkanivorans. GTDB lineage: Bacteria > Pseudomonadota > Gammaproteobacteria > Burkholderiales > Chromobacteriaceae > Chromobacterium > Chromobacterium alkanivorans. Next base: position 140,808 of record NZ_JAFHKL010000002.1, read on the forward strand.
GCCGTAGACCAGAGTCACGCCCTGTTCGGCCAGCGTGCGGCCAAAGTCGCGTGCGGCCGCTTCGTATTCGGGCTTGGCGCCCTTGTTGGAGCCGCAAAACAGACAGATAGCTTTCATTCTTGTTTTTCCCCTAGAAAACATCAGCGTCAAAAACACAACGGGCCGCTGCGCGGCCCGCTTGCATCCTCATCCGGCGTTCAAAGCACGGCGAGCGGATAAGAACCCAGCACCTTGACGAAGGAAGTGCACTCGGCGAGGCCAGCCAGCGCCTGCTGCACATTGGCGTCGTCGCGGTGCCCTTCCATATCGATGAAGAACACGTAGTCCCACAGCCCGGCGCGCGACGGCCGCGACTCGAACTTGCTCATCGACACCCCGTTGCCGGCGATGGGCGCCAGCAACTGGTGGACCGCGCCCGGACGATTGGGCGCCGACACCACCACCGAGGTCTTGTCCTGGCCGGTGGCGCCCACGTCCTGCAGCCCCAGCACCAGGAAGCGGGTGGTGTTGTTGGGCTCGTCCTCGATATTGGACGCCAGCTTCAACAGCGCGTAGCGCTCGGCCGCGGCCTGGCCGGCGATCGCCGCCGCGCCCTCGTCTTCGGCCGCCAGCCGCGCCGCCTCGGCGTTGCTGGCCACCGACACCCGCTCCACCGCTTCCGGCAGATTCTTGTTCAGCCACTCATGGCACTGCGCCAGGGCCTGGGCGTGCGCGTACACGCGGCGGATGCCGTCCATGCCCTCCACCTTGCGCAGCAAATGGTGATGGATGCGCAGCACCACTTCGCCACAAATCTTCAGCGGGCTGGTCACCATCAGGTCCAGCGTGCGGCCCACCGCGCCCTCGGTGGAGTTCTCCACCGGCGCCACCACGTAATCCAGGCCCCGCGACTCCACCAGGCGGAAGGCCTCGTCGATCGAGCTACAGGCCACCGTGCGCGCGGCGTGGCCGAAGTGCTTGAGCGTGGCCAGCTGACTGAAAGTGCCTTCCGGCCCCAGGTAGGCGATGGACAAGGGCTTTTCCAGCGCCAGGCATTCGGACATCACCTCGCGGAACAAGCGCGCCACCGATTCGCCCGGCAAGGGGCCGGGGTTCAGATCCTTGACGCGGCGCAGCACCTGCGCCTCGCGCTCGGGCCGATAAATAATGCCGCCGCCCTTGATCTCGCCGATCTCGCGCGCATGGGTGGCGCGCTGATTCAGCAGATTGAGGATTTCCACATCGATGTTGTCGATGGCGTCGCGATGCTGTTTAAGTAAATGTTCCGACACGGCTTCCAGTCTTTCTCTATTGCATACATCCTGTTCAGAGACGCGCGCGCCCGCGTTTGAGCGCGCGGCTCTCGAAACACCCAGTTTCCGCGAGATGGGTCATGCTCGCAAGCCTTTGTCGCGATAAAAACGCGGACAGCGGGACAGCTCCTAGCCGAAACAAGTCCACACTCGGTTGGCCAGGTCCACCACGAAATCGGCGCGCAGATACATCCCGGTCAAGCAGGCCAACAGCAGCGCCGCGCCGACGGACAGCAGCAAGGCTCTCATGCGTCCTCCTTGGCGAAACTCGCCGACGGCGTTTCGCGCACCGGCAGATTGGCGGCGGCGGCCAGCAGCCCCAAGGCGATCGCCAGCGTCCACACCAGATCGTAGTTGCCGAGCAGGTCGTAAAGCGCCCCGCCCAGCCACACGCCCAGGAAGCTGCCCACCTGATGCGAGAAAAACACCGCGCCGGACAGCATGCCCAGATGGCGCACGCCGAACATGCCGGCGATCACCCCATTGGTCAACGGCACCGTGGACAGCCACAGAAAACCCATCGCCGCGGCGAACACCGCCACCGAAACGCCGCTGAGCGGCAGCAACAGGAAAACGGCGATCACCACGCTGCGCGCCAGGTAAATGAAGCTGAGCAGGCCGGGCTTGGACCAGCGGCTGCCCAGTTCGCCGAAGGCCATGGTGCCGAAGATGTTGAACAGGCCGATCAAGGCCAGCGCCAGGCTGGCGGTGCCGCCGCCCAGGCCGTGGTCGCGCAGATAGGCCGGCAGGTGCACGCCGATGAACACCACCTGGAAGCCGCAAACGAAATAGCCCGCCATCAGCAGGCGGAAGCCGCGCTCGCGCCAGGCGGCGCTGAAAGTGGCCGCCATGCTGCGCAGCAAATGCGTGGACGCGACGGTTTGCGCCGGCTGGTCCTCGCGCGCCAGCCAGCCGGCCAAGGGCAGCATCAGCGCCGCGCAGCCGGCCAGGATCAAGAGCGCAGGCAGCCAGCCCAGGCCGTCGATCAAGCCCTGTTCCACCGGAATCATCGCGAACTGGCCGAAAGAGCCCGCCGCCGCGACGATGCCCATCGCGCGCGAACGGTAGGCCGGCGGCACGCTGCGCGCCACCACGCCGAAAATCACGCTGTAGGTGACACAGGACAGCGCCAGGCCAAGCAGGACGCCGGCCGACAAGGAAAACAGCAAGGGCGTGCCGGACACCGTCATCAATGCCAGGCCGGCGACGTAGAGCAAAGCGCCGCCCAGCAGCACCTTGCCGGAGCCGTGCCGGTCCGCCAGCGCGCCGGCAAACGGCTGCGCCAGGCCCCAGACCAGGTTCTGCAAACCCAGCGCGAAGGCGAAAGCCTCCCGGCTCCAGCCGAAGGCCTGGGTCATCGGCGGCATGAAGAAGCCGAAGCCGTGGCGTATGCCCATGGCCAGCGACACGATCAGGCCGCCGGTCAGCAGCAATCGCTTGATGGAATCGTTCATCGCTTGTCTCCATGTGAAATAACAGCGGCGCGGCTGTTGTGATCATAGGGCAAAACCGGCGCCGCCAAAACAAAACCGGCCAGCGCAGGCGCCGGCCGGTAATCGCATCAAACCGCCGCGGACCGCGGCTTAGCGCGCGGGCACCGCCGCCAGCACCGCCTTCAGCAGATGCCAGGCCTTGCCCACCGACTCCACTTCCACCCGCTCGCCCGGCGCGTGAGCGCCGCGGATATTGGGACCGAAGGACACCATGTCCATGCCCGGGTACTTGGCGCCCAGAATACCGCACTCCAGGCCGGCGTGAATCACCTGCACCTGGGCCTCGCCGCCGAATTCGCGGGCGTAGACTTGCTGGAACAAGGCCAGTAGCTTGGACTGCGGGTTAGGCGCCCAGCCCGGATAGCCGCCTTCCATCTCCACCTGGCAGCCGGCCAAGCGGAACAGGCTTTCCACCTCGCGCGCCAGCATCCAGGTGCCGGAATCCAGCAAGGAGCGCACCATCAGGTTGGCGAACAGCTTGCCCTCTTCCAGCACCACCACGCCCAGGTTGTTCGAGGTTTCCACCACGCCTTCGACGCGCTGGCTCATGCGCTTGACGCCGTGCGGCGCAGCGTGCAGCGCGGCGAAGATCGCGCCCTGGTCGGCTCGCGCCAGCACTTTGTCCAGCTCGATGCTCTCCTGCACCACGGTGACGCCCTCGTCGACGCCGGCCAGCTCGAAACGCAGCAGGCTCTGGAAGGCGTCCAGCTTGGCCGCCACCTTGGCCGCGTCGGCGGCCGGGAAGGCCACGGCGGCGAAAGCCTCGCGCGACAAGGCGTTGCGCGCGGTGCCGCCCTTGAACGAGGACACGCGCAGATCGGTGTCCGCTTCCAGTTCGCGGATCAGGCGGATCAGAATCTTGTTGGCGTTGCCGCGGCCCAGATGGATGTCGGCGCCGGAGTGGCCGCCGCGCAGGCCCTTGATCACCAGGCTGGCGGCCTGATAACCGGCCGGCAGCGCCTCGGTCGCGTAAGCGCGGCTGACGTTGGCGTCTACGCCGCCGGCGCAGCCCATGTAGAACTCGCCCCATTCCTCGGTATCGATATTGATCAGGTACTGGCCTTGCAGCAGACCGGTGCCCAGGCCCAGCGCGCCGCCCATGCCGGCTTCCTCGTCCAGCGTCAACAGCACCTCGACCGGACCATGCGGCACGTCCTCGCTGTTGAGCACCGCCATGCCCAGCGCCACGCCGATGCCGTTGTCGGCGCCCAGCGTGGTGTTTTCCGCCACCAGCCAGCCGTCTTGCAGCACCGGGCGGATCGGGTCTTTGAAGAAGTCGTGCTCGGTGCCGGTGTTGGCCTGGCACACCATGTCCAGATGGCCTTGCAGCACCACGCCGACGCGGTTTTCGTAGCCCGGGGTCGCCGGCTTGCGAATGATCAGGTTGCCGACCTCGTCCACCACGGTGTCCAGGCCGCGCAGTTCCGCCCACCCCTTCAGGTAGTCGCGCAATTGCTGCTCATGCTTGGACGGACGCGGGATTTCACACAGGGTCTGGAAATGCTCCCAGACGACTTTGGGTTCTAGTTCTGCAATTCGGGTCACGGAAAGTCCTCTAAATCATCAAGATGCGATAGCGGTTCGGGCTATGGCCGAACGCGCCGCGCCCGGCGCGGCAACGTTGGAATTCAGACTGTCCACTTTATCACGCCCGCATGCGCCGCGTCATGTGGGAAACTCATGCCAAAAGCGTCTAATCCGCTGAATCGCTTGACCGAAGTCATGAGTCCTCCTGCAAGCGGCGCCATGCTATTTGCCAGCTGTGGCAAAGCCGCTATCCTCCGACACTGAAAAATCCCCACTCGTCCGTTTGCCAGAAAGGTCCGCCATGCACCGCTATCCAGATCAAGACATCGCCGCCATCTACCGGGTGATAGAACAGCGACGCGACATGCGCCATTTTCTGCCGGACCCGGTGGACCCGGCGCTGCTGCGCCGCCTGCTCGAAGCCGCCCACCACGCGCCCAGCGTCGGCTATATGCAGCCGTGGCGCTTCATCCGCATCGCGGACCGCGGCCTGCGCGAGGAGATAGGCAAGCTGGTGGACGCGGAGCGGCTGCGCACCGCGGACCAACTGGGCGAACGCCAGGCGGAATTCCTGCGCCTGAAGGTGGAAGGCATCCGCGACTGCGGCGAGGTGTTGGTGGCCGCCCTGATGGACGGCCGCGAGCGCCATGTGTTCGGCCGCCGCACCCTGCCGGAAATGGATCTGGCCTCGGTGGCCTGCGCCATCCAGAACCTGTGGCTGGCGGCGCGCGCCGAAGGCCTGGGCATGGGCTGGGTGTCTCTGTTCGACCCCGTCGCGCTCGCCGCGCTGCTGGGCATGCCCGAGGGCGCCAAGCCCATCGCCGTGCTCTGTCTAGGCCATGTCGCCGAGTTCTACGCCCAGCCTATGCTGGAGCAGGAAAAGTGGGCCAGCCGCCAGCCGCTGGAGCAATTGGTGTTCGAAGACCGCTGGCGAGATTGAACCGGGCCTCGCGGCGCGGCCATTGAAGCGCGCGCCGCCGCCATGCTAGCCTGCGGAGATGGAACACGCTTTATACGACTTTCTCGACCAGCACCAGATCCGCCACCAGCGCTTCGACCACCCGCCGGTCTACACCTGCGAAGAGGCCGCGCGCCTGACGCCCGGCCTGCCCGGCGCGGAATGCAAAAACCTGTTTCTCTGCGACGCCAAGGGCCGTCAGCATGTGTTGCTGGCGGTGCCGGCCGACGCCGGCGTCGACATCAAGGCCCTGGGCGACTTGCTGGAACTCAAAGGCCTGCGTTTCGCCTCGTCGGAACGCCTGCTGCGCTGCCTGGGCCTGACCCCGGGCGCGGTGACGCTGCTGGCCGCCTTCAACGACCGCGAGCGCCAGGTCGCCGTCGTCGTCGACCAGGCGCTGAGCCGCCGCGACGCCATTCTCTGCCATCCGCTGGTCAATACCAGCACGCTGGCGCTGCCGATGGGCGAGCTGATGCGCTTCCTGGACCTGACCGGCCACGCGCCGCGCATCGTCGAGGTGCCGCGCAGGCCGGAGCCCGCGGAGCAAGGCTGAGCGCCGCGGCTTGTCAAGGCCACGGCTGATCCTGCATGATGGTCGTTTCTTTCGACTTGCCCGGATTGCAGACTCAAGCATGTCAGACATACTCAACACCATCATCGCCACCAAGCGCGAAGAAATCGCCGCCGCCTTGCCGCGGCAACCGCTGAGCGCGGTGCGCGCCGCCGCGGAAGCGCTCAGCGGCGACCGTCGCGACTTTGTCGCCGCGCTGCGCGCCAAGCACGCGCTGGGCCAAGCCGCGGTCATCGCCGAGATCAAGAAAGCCAGCCCGAGCAAGGGCGTGATCCGCGAGGACTTCCGCCCCGCCGAGATCGCCGCCAGCTACGCCGAACACGGCGCCGCCTGCCTGTCGGTGCTGACCGACCGCCAGTATTTCCAGGGCGACGCCGCCTATCTGCAAGCCGCCCGCGCCGCCTGCCGCCTGCCGGTGCTGCGCAAGGACTTCATCGTCGACCCTTACCAGGTGTACGAAGCCCGCGCGATGGGCGCCGACTGCATTCTGCTGATCGCCGCCGCGCTGGAACTGCCGCTGATGCGCGAACTGGAATCCCTGGCGATGGAGCTGGGCATGGCGGTGCTGGCCGAAGTGCACGACGCCGAGGAACTGGAACAGGCGCTGCAGCTGCGGACCGAGCTGATCGGCGTCAACAACCGCAATCTGCGCAGCTTCGAAGTCAGCCTGGCCACCACGCTGAAGTTGTTGCCGCAAATCGAAAGCGGCCGCATCGCCATCACCGAGAGCGGCATCGCCACCATCGACGACGTGCGGCTGATGCGCAGCCACGAGGTGCACACCTTCCTGGTGGGCGAAGCCTTCATGCGGGAAAAAGAGCCGGGAGAAGGTCTCTCCCGGCTGTTTCAGGACGAAAACAAGGACTAAGCCCTTGCTTATTGAGGCGGGACCAGCGCGTCCAGCCTCAATTGCTCCTGAGCGCTGAAACGCTGGGCGCGCCAGCCGGCCAGAGCCTGCCGCCGCTGCGCCGCGTCCAGGCCGGCAGCCGTCTGCAAGCGCCGCGCCTCCAGACGATAGGCCTCCACCCTGGACTGCCACTGCGCCTGTTCGCGATCCAGCTGCGACAAGCGGTCGGCGGCGGCCTGCCCCACCATGCCGGCGCGCAAGGCGTACAGCTCTTGTTCGCCGCCGCCCTTCTTCCGCAACGCCTCTTCCGCCTCGGCCAGGCTCAAATGCTTGACCGGCTCCAGCCGCGCCGCGCGCAGCTCGGCCGGCAAGCCCGCCTCCAAGGCCTTGAGCCGGGCGGCCTTCTGCTCGGCGCTCAAGCCGACGACGGCGGCGATGCGCAGCCGTTTGACGGTGAAATCGTCATAGACGTCCTCATCGCCAAACAAGCCGGCCACTTCGCCGGCGGACAGGAATTGCAGGCGCAACGCTCTCATCTGCTGCAAACGCTCGGCCACGCCGCCCGCCGCCTTGCCCTCGCTCAAGGCTCGGCGGTAAGCGACATAGCGGTCGAACAAGTCCAGCGCCTGCTTCAAGGCTGTTCCGCTCAACTGCGCCGACAAGGCCTGCTCCACCGCCTTGCGGGTCGCGGGCAGATCCCGCTCCCCCAACGCCGCCAACTGGTAATCGAACAAGCGCCGCAGTTCGGCGTCCACCCTCAGCGCGCCGTTCGCCTCCACTCGCGCCCGGCCGTCGGCCTGGGTGCCGCGCAGCGACGGCGCCGCCGTCGGAGATGCGGAACCGCCGGCTTGCGCCGTCGCCTCGTCGGCCCCGGGCCAGCCCAGCCAGACCAGCGCGCCCAGCAACAACGCGCAGCTCCAGCCCATCCAGGCGCGCCGCATTACAGCCCCGTATTCTTCAAGCGGTTGGCCTGTTGCCGGTACAAACTCACCGGGCTGACCTCGAAGAGGCTGACCAGGCCAAAGCTCTGGTTGATCTCGTTGACGTGGTTCATCCGGTAGTTGTCGCGAATCACCTGGCCCAGATGGGCCGAGCAAGTGCTGACCAGGCCGTCGGTGGGCGTGGGGCCGAAGGCCAGCCCCAGCACGCCCATGGGCGCGGACAAGGGGTCCAGCACATTGGTGACGGTGGACGAACCGGTCCATGAGTAATAACGGATGCCGTTGACCTGATAATCGCCTTCGCCGCAAGCGCTGGTCGGCACCCCTTGCGGGAATTTGGCGCTGAAAGCGGCGGATCCCGCGGTAGTCAAGGAGTCCAGGGCGCCCACCGGATATTGCGGCTGCCCGGTAGTGCCGGCGAAGAACTGCATCACCGCGGTCAAGGCCTTGGCCACCGCGGACGCCACCGCCTCCGACACCGAGCCCGGAGGCACGGTTCCGCGAACGATGTCGGCCACCACCGAACCCTTGTTGACCCCGCCCACCGATGTCACCGAGGCCACCAGGTCCGGCCGCACACCGGCCACGTAGCGCGCGGTGGGCGCGCCCTGGCTATGGCCGATCAGATTGACCTTGGCGGCGCCGGTGATGGCGATGATTTTTTGCACCTGCTGCAGCAACTGCTCTCCGCGAGCCTCGTTGCTGTTCAGCGCGGACACTTCGGCCACGAACACCTGCGCGCCGTCGGAACGCAAAGCCGCCGGCACCTGGTAGAAATAGTCCACGCCCAACAACTGGCCGAAGCCGAACAGGCCGTGCACCAGCACGATGGGATAACGAGTCTGGGTATAGCCGCCGGCGGCGTAAGCGGCGGACAGGGGCAAGCATAGCCCCAGACACAGCAGGGCTCCGTGAAGCAACTTCTTCATGGTGTTTCTCCTCAAGTTAACGATATGCGGGCTGAGTATTTGCTCTTATTTGCATGCCCAAACTTGTTAATAGGAGAAAGCGGAGGAAAACACCAGAATTATTCAAACGTTTGTATTTTTACGTCACTTAACAACAACAGAAAATACGACAACTTAAAAATCAACCGTCCGAAAGATCAAAGCCGGCTGGCCAAAACGGCAGCCGGCTCAATAAAGACAAAACGCCGTATGGCGAAAGCCATACGGCGCTCTGGACTCGCTGCTGCGTAACTCGGATCCGCTCAGTAATCGGAACCCAAGTACAGATAGGCGGTGGGTTTGCCGCCCTTGGCGGTGCCGACGCCGACGAAGAACGGCCCGATAATGGTGTCCGCAGCCAGGAAGACCGAACCGGCGGGAATCCAGTTTGTATCTTGCGACGTGAGATCTTCAGCTCTCACTCGCCCCCAGATCTTGCCCAACTCCATCGAGACGCCGGCGTAGACGCCGGAGCCAAGCGCGGATGGCAGGCTGGACGCTCGCCAATAAAACATCGAGCGGAACAAGGACGAGCGATCGCCAATCAGTTCGGAATCCTGATAACCGCTCAGGTTCAAGAAACCGCCCAGCGATCTGGGCAAAGCCAGGGCATCCTCTCTGTCGTCGAGATTCAAAGCCCCCTTGTTCTTGGCGGTCAACCGCATCGTCACGCTGCCCAGGGTCTTGGCGTACTCCAGGGTCGTATCGTAGTTGGTCAGATTGACATCGCTGCCCCAGGACGGAATGCTCTTGGTCAAGCGACCGCTGATGAAGTAGCCGGACCGCGGCCAGCGCGGATTGTCGAACTGATCCACCACCAGGCTGGTGCCCACCCCGGTATCCCGAAAGTTTTGCGGCACCCAACCGGGAAGCCACGATACCCGCGAGCCGAAGTGATTATCGTCCCGGTACGCGCCAATCCGCCACTCCCCGTAACGGCCCAAAGCCACGCCGCCATCCAGACGCAGGCTGCCCACATTATTAGTCCACTCCGTATTCAATGAATGGTCCTCGTTGTAAATCGGCAGAAAGTCCTGTCGATAGCCCAAGGACGCGGCGCCGAACACCGGACTGCCCTCGTACAGCGGCTGATACCATTCCGTTTTGATCAGCTTGTCCTGCCCTATGGACACATCGTTGCGCCAGGCGCCGCCGGCGCTGTTGGCGTTGCGCCATTCATGCGAGGCCAAGAAGTTGAAGTTGCTCTCGCCCGGCGTCGCGCTGCTCAGGTTCAGGCCGAAGCGCAGGAAGTTAGGCCCTATGCTGCGCTCCAGCGGCGACACCGTCATCACATTGCGCCCGGACACATTGTCCACGCGGTAGGTCAGCCTGTCGTAATCGCCGCCGGCGAACACGCCGCGCAGACGGGCCTGGGCGCTGCTGATAGGCTCCACCACCGAGGAAAAGGCCAGCGATTTGGCCAGTTGCTCCGGTTTGGTGAACTGGCCGGGCTTGCCTTCCACCTGGATCTTGTCGATCAAGGGGAAATGCGGCCGCTCCAGCCGGCGCTTCCACGCCGCGTACTCCTCTTCGGACACCGAATAGGCCGACAGCTGCTTGGCCAGCGCCTTGGCCGCCTCTTCTCCGAGCATGGTGATGGCCCGATGCTCGCTGAAGGAAGCCGAGGTATAGCCGCTCAAATTCGGCTTGATCACCAGATCGCGCTTGTCCAGCTTGCGCAGCTGCTCCTTGGCGTTGCGGCTGACCATCAGATTGGAGGTCTGCGCCACCACATCGAACAGGCTGTTGATCTCTTTCGCCGTCATCAGCGGCGTGGACACATCGACGACGATTACCCTGTCCGCGCAGCGGCCTTTGACGTCCTGGATGGGCAGGTTGCGCGCCAGGCCGCCGTCCACCAGCAAACGCCCCTCGTCGTCCTCGATCAGATCGAACAAGCCCGGCACCGCCATGCTGGCGCGCAGCGCGCGCGCCAGCGACCCCTCCGAGAACACCACCGGCTCGCCGGTCGCCAGGTCGGTGGCCACTGCCCGGAACGGGATGGGCAGCTGGTCGAAGCTGCCCACCACGCGGTCGCGCGTCAGCTTATGGATGTACAGCTCGATTTCCTGCGAATTGATCGCGCTGCGCGGCACTTTCAACCCGTCTTTCTTCAGGCCGAAGGTAATGTCCAGATAGTTCTTGTAATCATCGCGCTTGCGGTCGTAGGGCACGTCCGCCCGCGTCGGCTTGCCGGACAGCAAGGCGTCCCAATCGGCGGCGTTGAACTCGCGCTCCATCTGCGCCAAGGGCAAGCCATTTGCATAAATACCACCAATCAGAGCCCCGGCGCTGGTGCCCGCGATACAGGCGACGGGAATCCGCAGGCGCTCCAGTTCCTTCAGCACGCCCAGGTGGGCGAAACCCCGCGCGCCGCCGCCGCCCAGCACCAAACCCACGCCTTGCGGCGGATAAGCGCCAAGCTCTTCCGCGTCGCCCGCCCAGGCCGTTTGCGACAAAATTCCGAGCAACAGCAGCACAACCAGCCGCTGTCGCCGATTCCAGCGATTGTTATTTGTAAGCATATGGGTAAATAATGAGAATTACCGTTTCACCCACGCCTGCGCGTGGCGTAAGATATAGCGATATGCCAATGAAAACATAATTTCCTATAAAGCCGGGCTAAATGTTTGACTTCAAATCACTTGTCAGTTCCCTACTGAACAAAAACACGACTGCCTCCGAAGTGGCGCAGTCCGCAACCCTATTAGTGCGCGACCTGCCTGAAACCGAGTATTTCGGCGCCTTGGTGGAAATCATCAAAGCCGTCGCCAAAATCAACACCGACACCGACATCTCGCTGAAAGAGCGCGTCAAGACCCTGGTCTACGTCGACGACAAGGCCAACAACATTCACCGTCAGCTGTGCCAGGACTATCTGCAGTCCAAAGGCGGCAGCAAAGGCTACCTGCCCACCATTCTGGCCTATTGGCACGAGCTGTCCTCCGCCTACCAGATCTGCTTGCGGCTGTACAAAAGCCATCCCAACGCGGTGCCGGAAGACGAAATCCGCATCGTCACCATCCGCGGCCTGCATCACCAGATGCGGCTGATCGCCTGGAATTCGCTGCGCTACCTGAAACCGGAAGGCGCGGCCTGGCAAAACGGCTTCCGCTTTTTCAGCCAGGCAGAGGAAAGCGGCTTTTCCCGGTACCCGATCAAGCTTTACCTTAACAGCCCGGACGAGTTCAGCTGCGAACAGCTGCTGATCCAGGCCGGCATGCTGTTCCTGGCGCAGACCGACAATATGCTGCACAAGGAAATCATCGCGGTCGACCAACTGCTGATGATGCTGAGCCAGGGCATACCGCTGGACAAGCAACCTCCGGTGGAAGAACCCATCTTCGTCTACAACCTGTCGATGCCGGAGCCGCCTCAGGCCATGCTGCGCGGCATGGCCGGCAAATGGCATCGCTACTGGTCCGCCTACGAGATCACCAGCCGCTTGGCGGATCTGATGTTCGATCTGGACAGACGCATCCCTCCCGCGCTGGAGGCGATGGACGGCGGCCTGGAACGAGAGGAATGGGCCATTCTATGCGAAAAACTGGCCATCCGCTGGTCTACCGACGGCGGCAAGTCGCTGCGCAAGTCCGAGCGCTCGCTGCACGCGTCCAACGCCCACGTCAGCATAGGCTTCGAGCGCGTCGCCTATCAGGTCAAGGTTCAGGACGTGCCGACGCAAGACCCGGAGCGCGCCAGCGACTGGCGCATCAACGACATCAGCTCCACCGGCATGGGTCTCACCTTCATCGGCAAGGCGGTTGAGCAACTGGCCATCGGCCGCGTCATCCTGGTCAAGGCGGACAACCATCCGCAGTTGCTGGGGGTGATTCGCCGGATACTGCGCCAAAGCAACGGCACCAAGGTGGGCATAGAAATCCTGGGGCAGAATCCCGTCGGCGTGTCGCTGCTGGATCCGGAGCACTCGGACTCTCCGCCCTCCACCGCCATCTACATCACCCAGCCCAACTCCCGCAAAGGCCAACGCTACTTTCTGATGCCCAAGGCGCTGACCCAGCCGGACAAGCAACTGGTGCTGGCGGCGCAAGGCAAGTCCTACCAGATCCGCCTCAAAACCCCGCAGCACGAATACGAAGACTGCAGCCACAGCGACTTCGACACCCTATCCAAAGTGGATTGAATCCCGTCCGCCGCGCGGCGGACAATAAAAAACCGGCTCGCCGCTGCGAGCCGGTTTTTTCATGCGAGGAAAATCCCGCTTACAGCACTTCGATGATGCCGGCGGCGCCCATGCCGGTGCCGATGCACATGGTCACCATGCCGTAGCCCTTCTGACCGGCGTCGCGCATGCCGTGCACCAGAGTGGCGGTGCGGATGGCGCCGGTGGCGCCCAGCGGATGGCCCAGCGCGATCGCGCCGCCGTGCGGATTGACCTTGGAGGTGTCCAGCGCCAGGTCGCGGATCACCGCCAAAGCCTGAGCCGCAAACGCCTCGTTCAGCTCGACCCATTTCAGGTCGTCCTGTTTCAGGCCGGCCTGGCTCAAAGCGGCGGGAATCGCCTCTTTCGGGCCGATGCCCATGATTTCCGGCGGCACGCCCTTGACCGCGAAGGTGACGTAGCGGCCCAGCGGCGTCAGATTGAACTCCTTGAGCACGCGCTCGGACACCAGAATCACCGCGCCGGCGCCGTCGGACATCTGCGAAGAGTTGCCGGCGGTTACCGAGCCCTTGGCGTCGAACACCGTTTTCAGCTTGGCCAGGCCTTCCAGCGTGGTCTCGCGGCGCGGGCCTTCGTCGGTGTCCAGCACGCGGGTTTTGACCGCCACTTCGCCGGTTTCCAGATTCGGCGTGCGATAGGTCGCCTCCAGCGGCGTGATCTCGCTCTTGAACTTGCCGCCGTCAATCGCGGCCAGCGCGCGACGGTGCGACTCCACCGCGAACGCGTCCTGGTCTTCGCGCGACACGCCCCACTGCTGCGCCACTTTCTCGGCGGTCAGGCCCATGCCGTAAGCGATGCCGTAGTTTTCGTCCTTGGCGAAGATTTCCGGATTCAAGGACACTTTGTTGCCCATCATCGGCACCAGCGACATCGATTCGGCGCCCGCGGCGATCACCACGTCGGCTTCGCCCAGGCGGATGCGGTCGGCGGCCATCTGCACCGCGTTGATGCCGGACGAGCAGTAGCGGTTGATGGTGATGCCGCCCACGGTATTGGGCAGGCCGGCCAGCAGCACGCCGATGCGCGCCATGTTCAGGCCCTGCTCCGCTTCCGGGAAGGCGCAGCCCACCACGCAGTCGGAAATCAGCTTCGGGTCCAGGTTCGGCACCTGGGCCAGCGCGCCGGTAATCACGTGCGCCAGCATATCGTCCGGGCGCACATGACGCATCATGCCGCGCGGCGCCTTGCCCACCGGTGTGCGGGTGGCGGCGACGATGTAAGCTTCTTGTACTTGTTTGCTCATTTTCGATTCTCCTGTCGGCCGCCTGATCGGCTTTGCGGCGATCAAGCGGCCTTTCATCTGGCTATTGGCCGCGCTTGCGGGAGGATTCGTCGCGAGCGGGCCGAGATCGAAGCGAGAAGCGCAGCCGTACATGGGGTACGGCGAGCATCACAGCATTCGATATCGGCTCGCGCAGCAGAATCGTCCCCAAGCACTTAGTTGCGCAGCGGCTTGCCGGTGGTCAACATATTGGCGATGCGGTCCTGAGTCTTGGAGTTTTTCAGCAAGGTCATGAAGGCCTTGCGCTCCAGGTCCAGAATCCATTGCTCGTTGACCAGGGTGCCGGCCTCGACGTCGCCGCCGGTCATCACGTCGGCGATCAGGCCGGCGATGAAGAAGTCATGCTTGGAAATGAAGTTGCCTTCCAGCATGTTCACCAACTGGCCCTTGATCGACGCGGCGCCGCTGCGGCCGGCCACCGGGAAGCCCTTGACCTTGAGCGGCGGGCGATAGCCGGCTTCTGCCAGCGCGATCGCCTGCTGCTTGGCCACGTGCAGCAGCTCGTAGGCGTTGAACACCACCGGGTCGCCGTTGCGGAAGAAGCCGATTTCCTGCGCCTCGAAACCGCTGGTGGCCACTTTGGCGGTGGCGATGGCCATGAAGTAATCCTTCAGCGCGGCCAGCACGTCGCCGCGCGCTTCCTGAGCGGCGCGCAGCGCGAACTCCTTGCAGCCGCCGCCACCCGGCAGCAGGCCGACGCCCACTTCCACCAGGCCGACGTAGGACTCCAGCGCCGCCACGGTCTTGTCGCAATGCATCGCGAACTCGCAACCGCCGCCGAACACATAGCCCTGGGTCGCGGCCACCGTCGGCACCTGGCAGTAACGCAGGCGCATCGAGGTTTCCTGGAAGCGGCGCACCGTCGCGTCGATCGCGTCCCAATCGCCCATCATGAAGGCCGGCATCATAGACTGCAGATCGGCGCCGACGGAGAACGGCTCCTCGGTCTGCCAGATCACCAGGCCCTTGAAGCGGTCTTCGGCGATGTCGACGGCTTTGTTCAGGCCTTCGATCACGGCCGGGCCGATCGCGTGCGCTTTGGACTTGAACGACACCACCAGCACTTCGTCGCCGGTGGTGAAGGCGCGCACGCCCTCGTTCTCGAACACGGTCTCGCCCAAGGGCGCGGACGCCTCGCCCAACACCTTGGCCGGCGCCAGCTGACGCTGGTACACGTCCAGCGCGGAACGACCCACCAGCTTGTTGCCGGCCGGATCGTAAGAGCCTTCGGCGAAATGCACGCCGGCGCGATCGCCCTGCAGCACCCAGGCCGGCAGCGCGGCGGCGCTCAGCGCCTTGCCGGCCTTCACGTCCTCGTCAAGCCACTTGGCCACTTGCTGCCAGCCGGCGGCCTGCCAGGTCTCGAACGGACCCACACTCCAGCCGAAGCCCCAGCGAATGGCGAAGTCGACGTCGCGCGCGCAGTTGGCGATATCGGCCAGATGGTGGGAGATGTAATGGAACACGTCGCGGAAACACGCCCACAGGAATTGCGCCTGCGGATGGCTGCTCTCGCGCAGTTTCTGGAATTTTTCCGCCGGATTGGCGATCTTCAAAATTTCCTTGACCGCGTCGTCGCCCTTCTCGCCGGAGCCGACGTACTCGCCCTTGGCCGGGTCCAGCACCAGCATGCGCTTGCCGTCTTTCTTATAGATGCCGGCCTTGGTCTTGGCGCCCAGCGCGCCGGCGGCGATCAGCTTCTGCATCCATTCCGGAGTCTGGAACAGACCGTGCCACGGATCTTGCGGCAGGGTGTCCTGCATGGTTTTAACCACGTGGGCGAAGGTGTCCAGGCCCACCACGTCGGCGGTGCGGAAAGTGGCCGACTTGGGACGGCCCAGGCGAGGACCGGTCAGATCGTCCACCACGTCGAAGCGAATGCCGAACTTGTCGGCGTTGGCGATGGTGGCCAGCATCGAGAATACGCCGATGCGGTTGGCGACGAAGTTGGGGGTATCCTTGGCGCGCACCACGCCCTTGCCCAAGCTGGACACCAGGAAGCGCTCCAGATTATCCAGAATGTGCGCGTCCGAGGTCAGGCAGGGGATGATTTCCACCAGGTGCATATAGCGCGGCGGATTGAAGAAGTGCACGCCGCAGAAACGCGGACGCACATTGTCCGGGCAGCTTTGCGCCAGCGTGTTGATCGACAAGCCGGAAGTATTGGTGGCGAAAATGGTGTGCTCGCCCAGATGCGGCGCCACTTTGTGGTACAGGTCCGCCTTCCAGTCCATGCGTTCGGCGATGGCTTCGATCACCAAGTCGCAATCCTTCAAGAGGTGCAGGTGGTCGTCGTAGTTGGCCGGCTGAATGTGGTTGACGGCATCCTTGTTGGCCAAGGGGGCCGGCTTCTGCTTTTTCAAGCCTTCCAGCGCCTTGAGCACGATGCCGTTCTTGTCGCCTTCCTTGGCGGGCAAGTCGAACAGGATGGTCGGAACTTTGGCATTCACCAGATGAGCGGCGATTTGAGCCCCCATCACGCCAGCGCCTAGCACGGCTACCTTGCGTACGTTGAACTTGGTTTGAGACATGGTTTCCTCGTTTTGTTGAAACACAACATGAGACAGGCCCCTCTCGCCTGCTCAGCCTGCTTCAAGGACGGGCGTTGTTCGTCCTTGCGCTGAGTCGGCGGCGCGCCGCCGCTGCAGCCGGCACAACTTGACCGGCCGGGAAGTGATTATGGTGAAGCCCGGCCCGTCCGGAAGCCTGGCGCTGGAGAAGTCGCCCCATCGCCGCGGACATCCGTCAATCTACTGAAAAACCGCGCCGGCAGCCACTCTGGCGGCGGCTCAAGCGCAGCTGGAAAAAGCCTGTATTGAAAAATATCAAACACTCGCTTTTCTCCCAAATAAGTCTAACCCAATTTGGGCAAAAAAACAGGGGGTACGTGGAAAAATTGAGGGAGAAAACAAGCGGAAAAACCGGAGCGCCGCAAACGCAAAAACCGGGCGAGCGCCACGGCGCCCGCCCGACCCGAAATCCGCGCGCCCAACGGCGCCGATTCAATTAAAACCGATAGTTGTACTGCAGACCGATCAGTTGCAGATAGGTCTTGTAGCTGCCTTTCACCGTGCCGCCGTTGCCGGTGCAGGCCGCGCCGGTTGTCGGGCTCTTGCCAGTCGGACTGCAGCCGTCGGTGTAATCGACATTGGCGTTAGCGAAATTGATGAAGCTGTAGGCGAAGTCAACCGAGCTTTGCTTGTTGATCTTGTAGTTGGCGCCCAGCGACAGCCACAGGCGATCGCTGTCCGGCAGCGCCGGGTGACGATCTTTATCGGACTGCAACGGCGACTGCTCCCAGGCTACGCCGCCACGGAACAGCCAGGCATCGCTGTACTGGTAGTTGGCGCCCAGAGACACGCGCCAGGTATCGCGCCAGTTCTGGTGGATCACCATATCGCCCTGAGCAGTGGTACCCACCGTGGATTGCTGGATCACGATGTCCTTCATCTGCGAGTTGGCGACCCAGGTCACATCGCCCATCACCGCCCATTTCGGGTTCAACTGATGGAAGAAGTTGGCAGATGCGGTTTCCGGGGTGGTGACATCAACCTTGGCGGAGGCATTAGGGTGAACGAGCTTGGCCGCCACTGCAGCCGGCAGAGTCACCCCCCCCACCGTCACATTGCCTTTAACATTATTGAAGGTCCAAGTGGACGACCCAGTCAACGACTGTTTGATGCTGGAACGGTAGGCCAAGCCAAATCGGGTATTTTCATTCAACTGGAACATATAGCCAATATTCCAACCAAATCCCCAGTCATTGCCCTCGACATCAGCCAGACCATCCCCTCCAATTCCACCTGCACGCATGATCGCGGAGATCTGCGCAGGGTTGGTCACCGTTACCGTTGCGCCACCTGGCCCAAAGGGACCTGTAATACCGCCGGCAGCAGCAGCCTTTAATGCCAAGCCCGAAGTCGCATCTGCCATCTGCTGCAGCTTGGCGTCCATATATTGCGCGGAAATGCCAAAACCAAAGGAATGGCGATCATCCAGCTTGAACGACATAGACGGGTTGAAATTGAACGACTGCAGATTCACGCTCTTCAAGGCATAACGACCGGCCCAGTCGAAGCCATAGTCCAGCTTGGCGCCATAGGGCACGAACACGCCCAAACCCAGATTGATCTTGTCGTTCAGTTTATGCGACAGGTAGAAGTTGGGTGCCGCCACGGCCTTGGGCGCGAAAGAGCCGCCATTGCCGCCGCCGGTCGACTGCCCAAGAATATTGGTCGAACCGTTGTCGGTGTATTCGGAGTGCGGCACCACCAGGGTCGCGCCGCCAGAGAACTGGGTTCCCTCCAGCCGAGACAGGCCGGCCGGGTTGCTGAAAATGGTGGAAGGATCGTTGGCTTCGGCGCCGTTGGCGTGCGCGGTGCCCTGGCCGGACACGCTCTGCGAACCAAACTGATAACCCGAGGCCACGGCCTGGGTGGACATTAGACCGAATGTTGCGCCCATGACCATCACGGACAGGCTGAGGTGCTTGAGTTTCATGTTCTCCCTCTCTCTTTGGCTTTGCTATATATAAGTGTTCTTAGGTATTAGACGACCAATAACAAGCACTGGTCATATTTGATGCTACCAGAGAATTAGAGCAATTCCACAAGGTTTTGGAGTGTTTGTTCCAAACAAACGTTTAATGAGACATTTCTGCAACAAGCACGCAAAAAAGCATTGAATTAGGCTAAATATCGCCCAAAAGACGCGATTTTCCATCGCAATCCACCGCCACATAGGTGGCGACCACCTCGGTGATCGCCTCATGCGAGCCGTCGATGCGCTCCGCTTCCACGGTAATTTTCAGGGTGATGGATTTCTGGCCGATTCGCAGCCGTTCCACATAAAGATCCACCACATCGCCCAACAGGATGGGCGCGGCGAATTGGAAGGTATTGACCGCCACCGTGGTCACCGGGCCGCGCGACAAACGCTCGGCGTCAAGACTGCCGGCCATGTCGATCTGATTCATCAGCCAACCGGCCTGGACTCGGCCGTAAGCGTTGGTGCTGGTCGGCAGCGCGCGCACGCGCAACGTGGGAATCCGGACTTCAGGGCGGTCCATGCTCACTCCTTTGTTCTTGTTCGTCGCTCGGCCTTGGCGACTTTTCATCATTTCACGCCAGCGGCCGCCACAGCAGCCGCTGGCGTGAAATGCCGGGACGAATCCCGGCAAATCTTACCCCTTATGCTCAGAAGATCAAGCGTTGCAGCAGCTTGTCGTCATGTTGCTCCAGCATCTTGTCGAAATCGTCGACCATGATCACGTCGCGCTTGAGCTTGCGCGCGCGGCTGACGGCGTCGAACTCGACCTGGGTGAGCAGGCCGGCCGCCAAGGCTTCCGCCAGGCGCTCGCGCGCGGTCACTGCAACGAACTTGCCGTCGCGCGCCAGCTTGCGCAGCTTCTGCTCCAGCGGCTCGGTGGCCAGCACCGCTTCCAGCGCGTGGGCCAGCACGCCCACGGCGTCGCCCTCTTCTTTCGGCAGATACATGCCGCGCGTCAGCCGTTCGCGCGTTGCGCCCGGCTCCATCATCGCGCGCGCCACCTGAGTGCCGACGCGATCGGACGCCGGCTTCAAGGTCAGGCCCCACGGGAAGATCAGCTTACGCAGCACCGCCGCCAGCATGCGACTGGGCAGGTTGGCCAGGAAGCCGTCCATCGCCTGCTGCACGTCGTACAAGGCGTTTTCCACCGACCACTGCAGCACCGCCAGGTCTTCCTTGGGCGCGCCGTCGCGCTCGAAGCGCTTCAGGCAGGCAGAGGCGATGTAGAGGCCGGACAGCATGTCGCCCAAACGCGCGGACAGTTTCTCGCGGAACTTCAGGCTGCCGCCCAGGCTGAACATCGCCATGTCGGACAGCAAGGCGAAAGCGCTGGAGAAACGAGTCAGCCGGCGGTAGTAAGCACCCACCTCGCCGCCGC
Organism: Chromobacterium alkanivorans; assembly: GCF_016937655.1. GTDB lineage: Bacteria > Pseudomonadota > Gammaproteobacteria > Burkholderiales > Chromobacteriaceae > Chromobacterium > Chromobacterium alkanivorans. The sequence goes on from NZ_JAFHKL010000002.1 coordinate 160,775, forward strand.
GCGGCGCGCCGGCGAAACGGGCGCCGCTCAGGCCCAGCCACAGCGAGCGGACCACATTGCTGATCACGAAATTGATGTGACCGGTGATGGCGGCGTCGAACTCTTTGCCGTCATTGGCCATCGCCGCTTTCATCTCGCGCAGTACGAAGGGATGGCAGCGGATCGCGCCCTGGCCGTAAATGATCATCGAACGAGTCAGGATGTTGGCGCCTTCCACGGTGATGCCGATCGGGATCGCCTGGTAGGCGCGCGCCAGATAGTTGCGCGGCCCCAGCACCACGGCCTTGCCGCCATGGATGTCCATCGCGTCGTTGATGGCTTTGCGCATGCGCTCGGTGTTGTGGTACTTGAGGATGGCCGACAGCACCGACGGCTTCTCGCCGGTATCGAGGCCGGTCAACGCCAGATCCTGCGAGGCCTCCATCTGGTAGGTGTAGCCGCCGATGCGCGCCATCGCCTCGTCCACGCCCTCGAACTTGCCGATGGGCAGACCGAACTGGTCGCGGATGCGCGCGTAAGCGCCGGTGACGAAGGTGCTCATCTTGCCGGAAGCCACCGACATCGCAGGCAGGGAGATGCAACGCCCCACCGACAGGCACTCAACCAGCATGCGCCAGCCCTGGCCGGCGAACTCGCGGCCGCCGATGATCCAGTCCAGCGGAATGAACACGTCCTTGCCCCAGGTCGGGCCGTTCATGAAGGCGGCGCCGCCGGGGAAATGGCGGCGGCCGATGGCCACGCCCTCGTGTTCGGTGGGCACCAACGCGCAGGTGATGCCCAAGTCCTCTTTATCGCCCAGCAGGTGCTCGGGATCGTACATCTTGAACGCCAGGCCCAGGATGGTGGCTACCGGCGCCAGGGTGATCCAGCGCTTTTCCCAGCTGACGCGCAGGCCGAGCACGTTTTCGAAACGCTCGCCGGTGCGCGGATGGGTGTAAGAGCCGCGGCAGACGATGCCGTAGTCGGGAATGCTGCCGGCGTCCGAGCCCGCGTAAGGGCTGGTCAGCGCAAAGCACGGAATTTCCAGACCCTTGGCCAGGCGCGGCAGGTAGTAGTCCTTCTGCTCCTCGGTGCCGTAGTGCTGCAGCAATTCGCCCGGCCCCAGGGAGTTGGGCACCATCACCGACACCGCGGCGGTGCCGCCGCGGGTGGCGATCTTGGTAACCACCTTGGCGTGGGCGTAATTGGAGAATTCCAGGCCGCCGTAGCGCTTCTTGACGATCATGCCCAGGAAGCCGTTGTCCTTGATGAACTGCCACACTTCCGGCGGCAGGTCCTTCAGCTCGTGGGTGATCTTCCAGTCGTCGATCATCGCGCACAGCTGCTCGGTGGGGCCGTCGATGAAGGCCCGCTCTTCCGGCGTCAGCTTGGGATCGGGGAAGGACAGCAGACGGTTCCAGTCCGGCTTGCCGGAAAACAGGTCGCGATCCCACCACACCGTGCCGGCGTTGATGGCTTCCTGCTCGGTCTGGGACATCGCCGGCGTGATTTTCTTGAACACGCCGAATACCGGACCGGTGAACACGGCGCGGCGCAGCGGCGGAAGATTGAGAACCGCGGCGACCACCGCGAAAACAGCCCAGACCGCCGGCGGCAGCGGGCAATGGAAGACGAACTGGAGCGCGGCGAGCCAGGCGGCAAGCCCCACGGTCCAGGCCAGAACAGGCGCGCGGAAATACGCCAGCGCGCCCAGCAGCACGACCAGAACAACGGCAGATATCATTTTGTTTTACCCTCGTGTTGACCCTTCCATTCCGGCGGCAACAGCAAGGGACGCGGCCTGGGATCGGCGCGTCCTGCCCTGCGCTCCGGAATCAGCCTTCCATGGGCGCGACCAGGCCAGCCATGACAAAGGGCACGAGGTATTTGACGATCATGTCCGGGTCCCGGGCGCTGACGATCTGACTGCGCGTGAAGATCTTCAGCACGTCGTTGCCGGCGAAGGCATTGAACATGACGCTGAACGCAAGATGCATTCTCCAGGCCAACTGCTCCGTGTCCAGCAAGGGCAAGGCGCGCTGAAACGCGCGACTGTAACGCTGGACGAACACGCTGTACTGCTGGGAGATGGTTTCGCGCAACAGACGATGGTTTTCCACCAAGGTGCGCGACAACAGGCGCACGAACATCGCCCCGCCGCGCGACGGGTCCTTGGACAGCGACAGGCAGGGCCGTATGAACGACAGCACCAGGCCTTCCACTGCGAGTTTCTCCTCCGAGGCCTCCGCCTCCAGCTTGTCCAGTTCCGCTAGGCAGTCCGCTATCAACGGGGCCAGCCTGCGCATGAACACGGACTCGAACAACGCGTCCTTGGAGCCGAAGTGGTAATTCACCGCGGCCAGGTTTACCTCGGCTTGCTGGGTGATCATGCGCAGCGAGGTCGCTTCGAAACCGTGCTCCACAAACAAGCGTTCTGCAACGTCCAGAATGCGGGTGGCGGTATCGGGGCGGCTTGCTTCCATGTTCTCCAGTGCCTTTTTTGTATTTGCTGGTTTTATGGTCTTGCTCATTTCAGCTTTCGAACAAGCGTTTCAAACTTACGTTTTAATTTGATGAATGTCAAGACATGTCTCGACAGCGCTCGGGCCAAACTCTCAGGGGCGGCAACAAAAGCGGCAGTCTTGATTTTAGACTGCCGTTTGAATGAAACACATGTTGAAAGCGTTTAGTCAAGGCCGCGCGCCAAATCCCGCTTCAGGTCTTCGACATGCTCCAAGCCCACCGCTACCCGCAACAGGCCTTCCACAATGCCGGCCTTGGCCCTGGCTTCCGGCGTGATGCGGGCGTGGGTGGTGGACGCCGGATGGGTGATGGTGGATTTGACGTCGCCCAGATTGGCGGTGCGGGAAATCAGCTGGACCCGGTCCACCACCCGCCAGGCTTCCGCCCTGCCGCCCTTGACCACGAAGGACACCACCGCGCCGCCGCCGTTTTGCTGGCGCAAAGCCAACTCGTATTGCGGATGGCTGGCCAGTCCCGGGTAGAACACCCGCTCCACCGCCGGCTGCGCCTCCAGCCAGCGCGCCAGTTCCAGCGCGTTGGCGCTGTGTTTCTCCATCCGCAAGTGCAGGGTTTCCATGCCGGAGAGCAGCGCCCAGGCGTTGAACGGCGCCAGCGTGGGCCCGGCGGTGCGCACGTGCAGGTAGATCTGCTCGATCAAAGCGTCGCCGCCCACCACCGCGCCGCCCATCACCCGGCCGTGCCCGTCCAGGTATTTGGTGGCGGAATGCATCACCAGATCGGCACCCAGCTTCAAGGGCTGCTGCAAGGCGGGCGAACAGAAGCTGTTGTCCACCACCAGCAAGGCGTCGCGCTGATGCGCGATCTGGGCGATGGCGGCGATGTCGGCGATTTCCGTCAGGGGATTGGACGGCGTCTCCAGAAACAACAAGCGAGTATTGGGCCGCATCCCGTCGCGCCAGGCTTGCAGATCGGTGGCGTCGACGAAGGTGGTTTCCACGCCGAACTTCGCCAGCAGGCCGGCGAACAGATTGGTGGTGGAACCGAACAGGCTCTGCGAGGACAGGATGTGGTCGCCCGCCTTGAGCAGGCTCATCATGATGGCCTGGATCGCCGCCATGCCGGTGGCGGTGGCAATGGCGCGCTCGCCGCCCTCCATCAGCGCCAGCCGCTGCTGAAAGGCGGCGACGGTGGGATTGGTGAAGCGGGAATAGGTGTAGCCGTCCAGTTCGCCCAGGAACATGGCGGCGGCCTGTTCCGCCGAATCGTAGGTGAAGCTGGAAGTCAGATGCAGGCTTTGGCTGTGTTCGCGATATTCGCTGATTTCGCGGCCGCCGCGGATTGCCTGGGTTTCCGGGTGCCAACAGGCTTGTTCGGTATTGTCGGATGCCATTGGAGAGTCTCTGCGGGTGCTTCTAAGGATAAGACCAGCGGCCATATTGCCTGAAAACCCGCCGTTTGCTAAATGCCTGCCGGGCATAAAGCCGCCGGCGCGGCGGCATTAGCGCCCGCTCAAAGCCCCGCGAGCAAAAACGAGACAAGGCGAAAACCACGGAGAAAGCGGGATGCTCAACGGGCACATGGGCATTAGCCAGGCTCACGCCCTCTTATTCGATCAGCAGCATGTGGGCGCGCACCCAGTCGCGATCCGCCGCCTCGAAGTGCCACCATTCGGTGGCGATGCCGCTGAAGCCGGCCTGGCTCATGCAATGGCGCAGCAGCAGGCGATTGGCCAGCTGCGCCTCGCCCAGCCTCCCGGCCTGCCGCAGTTCCGTCTCTCGCTGCGGCTGCGCCAGCTCGGTAAAGTCGTCGAAGCCGGTGCCCATGTCCAGCTCGCGCCCGCCGTCGTCCTCCACGCTCAGGTCCACCGCCATGCCGAAGCTGTGAATCGAGCCGCGCGCCGGATCGGCGACGTAGATGCGCTGCGGGGTGTCCTTGACGATGTCCCACAACACCCGCTGCACCCTTCCCGGCCGCAGCGCGTCGAACACCAGCAAACTGAAACCGGGCCGCTGCCGGCGCAGCGCGCGCGCGGCCATGGCCAGGCGCTCGGCGGCGCGGCGGTGCAGCAGCGCCGGCGCCGCGTCGCCGTACAGATTGCGTCCCACGAAATTATTGGCGCAGGCATAGCGCAGGTCCAGTTTCACCCCGTCTAGATCCGCTATCGACAAATACTCCGGATGCGCCGCCAACTCCTCCACGCCGATGACCGCTTTCATGCTCGCCCCGCTCCCTTCCTTCATACTTCGGCCATCTCCCGCGCCAGCCGCTCGGCGCTGCCCAAGGCCAAGGTAAAGCCCAAGGCGCCGTGTCCAAGGTTCAGCCAGAGATTGGCCGGCCCTCCGCGCGCGCGTCCTATCACGGGCACGCCGTCCGGCGTGGCCGGCCTCAAGCCGGCCCATTCCGCCGCCTGTTCCAAGCGGCCCGCCCGCGGCCAGTCCCGCTCCACTTGCCTGCGCAAGCCGGCCACGCGCCGCGGATCCGGGCTTTCATCGTAGCCGACCAGGTCCGCCGCCGCGGCGACCCGCAGCCGCCCGCCTATCGGCGCGTACAAGGTCTTGCGCTCGAAATCGGTGACGCTGAGGACCGGCGCGCAGTCTCCCGCCGGCATGTCCAGGCTGTATCCCTTCAAGGGGTAGAGCGACAGCCGCAGGCCCAGCTTGCGCGCCAGCGCCGCGCCGCCGACGCCGGCGGCCAGCACCAGATGCCGGCAAGGCAAAGCTTCTCCGGGCAGCAAGACTTGCCGCACCCGCCCCTGGGCCAGCTCGAAACCGCCGACGTCCTCGCCGAAGCGGAACTCCACGTCCAGGCCCTCGTCGAGCATCCTCCGCTGCAGGGCAAGGCAGAACAGCCGGCAGTCCGCCACCTCCTCGTCCGGCGTGTGCACCCCGCCGGCCAGCGGCCCGCTCAGCCCGCTCAAGGCCGGCTCCAGTTCGCGGCAGCCGTCCGCGTCCAGCAAGCGCTGGCGCGCGCCCAGTTCGCTCAAGACCGCCGCGCCCCGGCGCGCATGCTCCAGCGCCGCCGCGCCGCGGTACAGCACCAGCTTGCCGTTGCGCCGCCAGTCAAAGCCGTCCAGTCCCTCCGCGCGCAAGCCTTCCAGCAAGAGCCGGCTGTCTTGCGCCAAACGCCACAGCTGGGCGGCGCCGGCGCGATGGGCTTCGCCGTTGCAGGCGCGGTAAAAACGCCACAGCCAGCGCCATTGGTCGGCGTCCCAACGCAGGCTCAAGCGCATAGGCGCGTCAGCGCTCAGCAGCCAGGCCAGCGCCTTGGCCGGCACCCCGGCGTCGGCCAGCGGCGCGACATAGCTGTAGCTTAGCTGGCCGCCGTTGGCGTGGCTGGCGCCGGCCGCCGCTTCTGCGCGCCGCTCCAGCACCGTGACCGACCAGCCCGCCCGCGCCAGCCGCCACGCGCTGCACAGACCGATCACGCCGGCGCCGACGACGATCACCCTCGATCCCTTCATCTCCGCCCCCTCGCAAAGTCCGCCAAACCGCGAGGTCGGCGTCCGCTTTCGGGAACCATTTGCCAAGACCTTGGACCGACAGCGGTGTATGACGGACAATTCGCTCGCCGCGAACAAGAACTCAGGATAGCGTAAATGACAAAATCGATCCTCTCCCTTTCCCTGCTGCTGGCCGGCGCCTTGCCCGCCGCCGCGCTGGCGGCCAAGCCGCTGGTCTTTTGCGCGGAAGCCGCACCGGAAGGCTTCGACCCCGCGATGTGGGACACCGCCTCCACCTACAACATCGTCAAGCCCGTCTTCCAGGGGCTGACCGAATTCAAGCGCGGCGGCGTGGCGCTGCGCCCGGGGCTGGCGGAAAGTTGGAGCGTGTCGGCGGACGGACTGGAGTACACCTTTAAGCTGCGCCGCGGCGTCAAATTCCATCAAACCGATTACTTCAAGCCCAGCCGCGACTTCTCCGCCGACGACGTGGTCTTCACCGTCAATCGCTGGATCCAGCCCGACCTGCCGTTCAACCAGGCCTTCAAGACCCCGCTGACCGGCCCGGACGGTTACGGCCTGGTCAAGCTGATAGCCTCGGTGCAGAAGCTGGACCCGCACACCGTCAAGATCCGGCTGAAGGAGCGCAACGCCACCTTCCTGACCTTTTTCGCGATGGGCTTCGCCGGCATGCAGTCGGCGGAGTACGCCCAACAGTTGCTGCAGGCCGGCAAGCCCGCCCAGATCAATCTGCTGCCCATAGGCACCGGTCCCTACCGCTTCAAGAGCTACGCCAAGGACTCGACCGTGCGTTACGAGGCCAATCCCGAATACTGGGGCCCGCAGCAGAAAACCCGCAGCCTGATCTTCGCCATCGTCACCGACCCGCAAGTGCGCATCCAGAAACTGAAAGCGAATGAATGCCAGGTGGCCGCCGCGGTGCGCGAATCCGATCTGGACGCCCTGAGCACAGATAAGAACATCAAGATCGCCGCCACCGGCGCCAGCAACATTTCCTATCTGGCCTACAATCTGAAGCGGCCGCAACTCGCCAAGCGCGAAGCGCGCGTGGCGCTGGACATCGCCATCAACCGCGACGCCCTGTTCAAGGCGATGTTCCCCAAGGGCGGCGCCACCCAGGCGGTCAATCCCTATCCGCCGTCCACCTGGAGCTGGAACCCCAAAACCCGAAACGAATACAATCCGGTCAAAGCCAAGGCGCTGCTGGCTCAGGCGGGCTATCCCAACGGCTTCACCGTCGATCTGTGGGCGCTGCCGGTGCAGCGCCCCACCAATCCCAACGGCAAGCTGATGGCGCAAATGATCCAGCAGGACTGGGCCAAGATCGGCGTCAAGGCCAATATCCGCTCCTACGAATGGGGCGAATACCTGAAGCGCGCCGCCGCCGGCGAACACGACGTCTACATGTCCGGCCTGACCAGCAACTCCGGCGATCCGGACGACTTCCTGTGGAACGCCCTGTCCTGCAGCGTCAGCAAGGGCGGCCAGCGCTTCTGCAATCAGGAGTTCGACCAGCTGCTGCTGCTCGGCCGGCAAGCCACCGAGCAGAAGCAGCGCGCCCAGTACTATTTGAAAGCCCAGGAGATTTTCAAATACGAGCGCCCCTGGATCACCATCGCCCATTCGCGCATTTACATTCCGCTGCGCAACAATGTGCAGGGCTTCGTGATGAACCCCAACGGCTCTTTCGACTTCGAGGACGTATGGCTCAAATAAACCCGGCCTGGCCGACCCATTTCGCCAGCCACCGTTATCAGGGCTTGCGGGCCGGCCCGCGCCTGATCGTCACCGGCGCCGTACACGGCAACGAGGGCTGCGGCACGCTGGCCATCCGCCGCCTGATGGCCGAGCTGGAACAAGGCGCGCTGGCGCTCTGCGCCGGTCGGCTGACCCTGGTTCCGGTGGTCAACCCGCTGGCTTTCCAGCTGGGCCAGCGCGGCGGCGAACGCAATCTGAACCGCAATCTCGCACCCCGCGACGCGCCGGGCGATTTCGAAGACCATGTCGCCAACTGGCTGTGCCCCTTGCTGGCGGAGCACGAGGTCTTGCTGGACCTGCACTCCTTCCAGTCCCAGGGCCAGCCCTTCGTGTTTCTCGGCCCGCGCGACAACGCCGGCGAACTCGAACCCTTCGCCCTGGCCGCGCGGGAAGAGGCGCTGGCGCAGCGGCTGGGCGTGTCCCGCGTCGTGGACGGCTGGCTGTCCACTTACGCGCTGGGCGTCAGCCGCCGCGACAAGACCGCCGGCGGCGACGCCCGCTACGGCGTCGGCACCACCGAGTACATGCGCCGGCAAGGCGGCTGGGCGCTGACGCTGGAATGCGGCCAACACGGCGACCCGGCCGCGCCGCGCGTCGCCTACCAGGCCGTCGTCAACACGCTGGCCCACCTGGGCATGATAGACGCGCCGCCGCCCGCCCCCGGCCCGCTGGAGGCGCTCAGCCTGTACGAGGTGGTGGACAAGCTTGACGACGGCGACCGCTTCGCCCGCGACTGGGCCAGCTTCGACCCGGTGAGCCGCGGCGAAACGATAGGCTGGCGCGCCGACGGCAGCCCGGTGACGCCGCTGGACGACGGCCGCGTCGTCTTTCCCAACCCCCAGTCGCCAAGCGGCCAGGAATGGTTCTATCTGGCCCGCCCCTCCACCCGGTTTTAAACCCGCCCTCCTTGCTCCGGGCCGCGTTCCAGCGGCTCGGTAATTTCACTTAAGTATTTGTTTTTCATAAAAACAGTCCTTAAGAACAGTCCGCCCCCGCTCCCAACTGCTACACCGATAAACACTGCCTGGCTTCGGCCGGCAGCCCTTTGCGGTCGGCCCGTTGCCGTCCGCCATTCCGTCAATCCGCGCGAAGAACGTGTTTACGATCTCGCGAGCCAAGGCGAAAACAAGCGAAAAAGCGGAGTGTACATACGGTACATGAGCATTTTGAGTTTGTTTTTAACGCGGTATCGCCGACGCACAGCAGATCGTAAACAGGTTCCAAGGAACAGGTCGACTCATGAGCCATCTTCCCACGCATCAAACGCTGCCCTATGGCGTAGCCATTCACCAAGCGATTGCCGAAGGCAATCTGGCGCAGATGAAAACCCTGCTGGAACAAGGCGAACAGCATTTGCGCCAATACGGCGACCTGCACACCGCCGTCGATCAGCTGAAGCAGGAAATTTCCCGCCTGGAACGGCGCTAAGAAGCGATTCAACGTCTGCCGCGCGTCGTGACAGCAGCACGGTGAGCACACCTCAGAAATGCTGATGTAGCGCTTGCACATCCGCTTTCTCAGCTGTTTTCGCCTTGCCTCCTTCCTACTCGCGAGACTTTGAACAGCCTCCAGGCCCCTGAACACCCGCCCCGCTCCAGCGGCATCTCGGGCCGAAACGGCTCGCCGCCTGGACATCACTTAATCATCCGGAGGATTTATGTCAGACACCGCGCAAACCGACATCGGCTTGTTTCCCGTCAGCTACCTCATCGGCAACGATCTGGCAGGCGCTCCGACGCTGCTCTTGAACCTGCTGGTGGCGCCCCCCACCCACTCGGTGACCGGCAGCGCCCACATCGTCAACCAAAGCCTCCACCCGCCGCTGAACCTGCACTCCCATGTTCACGGCCAATACGCCTACCTGGGCGTGGTGCCGACCAATGAGGGCCGCATTCTGATCTCCGCCCAAGGCCACAACGGCAACACCACCAACTTCAAATTGCACCTGGTGCTCAGCCACGACTGGAAAAAGGGCATCGCCAATTACAGCTATCTCGACGGCTCCAAATGGGTGGAAGTGGACAATGTGCCGGCCAAGCTGAACCCGGAACTGAAATCCCGCTATTTCCCGCTGCCGCTGGAACCCGGCCCGGTGATCCTGCCCAATCCGCCCATCATGGCCTTGTACGGCGTGCCGATCCAAAGCGCCATCGCCAGCGGCGACCTGGCCCATATGAAAACCCTGGCCGCTTACGCCAAACAGCAGCTGGACGCCCAGCCGCAACTGCGCAAGGAACTGGATGCGCTGAAGGCGGAAATCACCAAGCTGGACCGCAAATAAACAGGCGCGCGCGCCGATTCCTTCCCATTCGTCAAGGAGTGCTCCATGTCAGCAACAGGATTGTTCCATGTCCGTTACCTCATCTCCCAACCGGTGCTGGGCGCGCCGGTCCTGACCCTGGATTTGCTGGTCGACACGCCGCAGAAAAAGATCAGCGGCCACGCCAGCATCACCCAGAGCGTCAATCCGCCGCTGCGGTTCCAGGCCAATGTCTGGGGACACTACAGCCAGGCCAAGCTGGATCCGTCGGCCGAGCACCACATCGTGCTGTCGCTGGACGGCAGCCCCAGTTCGCCCAATAGCCAGATCGCCGAAACCTTCCACCTGCAAGGCATCCTCGATCAGGACTGGCAGGACGGCCACGCCAGCTATCGCTTCTTCTACCAGGACGCCTGGCACACCGTCGCTCACGCCATCGTCACCGAGGCGCCGGCCCTGCACCCGGAGCAGCGCTCCGGCAGCAAGCCCTACCCGCACCCCATCCCGCTATACGCCGCCGCGCTGCAGCAGTCGCGCGCCAGCGACAATCTGGCGCAGATGAAGTCGCTGGCCGGCCAGGCGGAAGAGCAGCTGAAGCAGCACGACAATATCGAAGCCGCGCTGAAACAGCTGCATGCTGAAATCGCCCGCCTTGAAGGCAGGCATTGACCGACGCCGCGTAGTCAGTCCGGGAGCGCCCTTCGGGCGCTCCTCGTCCCTTTTCAAGGACCCGCCCATGCTCGATGACCGCCCCGCCGTCCGCCCGGCCCGTTATCTGGACGACGAAGACTTCAAACGCTACGTCCCGGTGCACGTGGTTTGGGAAATCACGCTGGCCTGCGACCTGAAATGCCTGCACTGCGGCTCCCGCGCCGGCCATCGCCGCCCCAACGAACTGTCCACCGCCGAATGCCTGGAGGTGATAGACGCGCTGGCGGCGCTGGGCACCCGCGAGATCACCCTGATCGGCGGCGAAGCCTATCTGCGCAAGGACTGGACCCAGTTGATCCGCGCCATCCGCGGCCACGGCATGTATTGCGCGATCCAGACCGGCGGCCGCAATCTGAACCCGGCCCGGCTGCAACAGGCGATAGACGCGGGCCTCAACGGCGTCGGCGTGTCGCTGGACGGTCTGCCCCCCCTGCACGACAAGGTGCGCAATGTGCCGGGCGCTTTCGACAAGGCGGTGGACGCCTTGCGCCGCGCCAAGGCGGCCGGCCTCGCCGTCAGCGTCAACACCCAGATCGGCGCGGCCACCATGCCTGACTTGCCGGCGCTGATGGACCAGATCATCGAACTGGGCGCCACCCACTGGCAGATCCAGCTGACGGTGGCGATGGGCAACGCGGTGGACCACGACGAGCTGCTGCTGCAGCCCTACCAGCTGCTGGAGCTGATGCCCTTGCTGGCCCGGCTTTACCGCGAGGGCGTGGAGCGCGGCCTGCTGATGAACGTGGGCAACAATATCGGTTATTACGGTCCCTACGAGCGGCTGTGGCGCGGCTTCGGCGACGAGCGGGTGCACTGGAGCGGCTGCGCCGCCGGCCAGACCGTGCTGGCGCTGGAGGCGGACGGCACCGTCAAGGGCTGTCCCTCGCTGGCCACCGTCGGCTTTTCCGGCGGCAATGTGCGCGACATGAGCCTGGACGACATCTGGCACCATAGCGAGGGCATCCATTTCGGCCGCCTGCGCTCGGTGGACGATCTGTGGGGCTATTGCCGAAGCTGCTACTACAACGACGTCTGCCGCGGCGGCTGCACCTGGACCTCTCACTCGCTGCTGGGCAAGCCCGGCAACAACCCCTACTGCCATTACCGCGCGCTGGAGCTGGAAAAACAGGGCCTGCGCGAACGCATCGTCAAACTGCAGGACGCCGCGCCGGCCTCCTTCGCCGTCGGACGCTTCGACCTGATTACCGAGGACATCGCCAGCGGCCAGGAGATCAGCCGCGTCAGCCGCAGCGGCCAGGTCATCGCCCTGAGCTGGAAGAACAAGGGCAAGGCCGCGCCGCGCGAAGGCCGGCCGCCGACCAAGCTGGCGCTGTGCCGGCAGTGCCAGCAATACATCCACCCCGACGAGACCTGTTGCCCGCACTGCGCGGCCGACATCGCCGCCGCCGACCGCGACTACCAGCTGGAACAGGCCAGACGCCAGCAGGTGATCGACAATCTGCGCCGCTTGCTGGGCTTGCCGGCGGACTAGCGCGCGCCGCGCCGGCGCCCAAACGCGGTTTTATGCCAAAAAACTTGGCGCTGCCGCCACGGCCATCCACTGGCCATAGCTCATTTGACGGAAATCGGTCTACAATCGCGGCTTGCCCCACCTGATCACGCCGCCTTGGGAGCCCGATGCCCGCATGACCTGTTTCGCGCCGTTCGCCCCGTCCACGGAAGCCGCCGCTCCCGTTCCCGCCTTGCCGGGCCCGCGCCATGAGCGATAAGCCGCGCCGCCCATCGCTGCAGGACATCGCCGACCGGGTTGGCACCTCCAAGATGACGGTCAGCCGCTATCTGCGCAACGCCAGCCTGGTGTCGGACGCCACCGGCCAGCGCATCGCCGGCGCGATGGAGCAATTGGGCTATATCCCGAACCGGGTGCCGGACCTGCTGGCCCGCGCCAAGAGCCGCGCCATCGGCGTGCTGTTGCCGTCGATGTCCAACCAGGTGTTCTCCAGCCTGGTTCACGGCGTCGAATCCATGACCCGCGAGGCCGGCTACCATACGCTGTACGGCCATTACTGCTACGACGTCGAACAGGAAACCCGGCAAGTGGAGCAGCTGCTGTCCTTCCAGGTGGACGGACTGATCCTGTGCGAAACCGTCCACTCCGAACGCACCTTGCGCATGTTGCAGGTGGCGGCGATTCCGGTGGTGGAGGTGATGGAGCTGCCGTCCCAGCCCATAGACCTGGCCGTGGGCCTGGACCATCAGGCCGCCGCCGAGGACATGACCCGGGCGATGATCGCGCGCGGCAAGCGGCGCATCGCCTACCTGGCCGCCCGCCTCGACCGCCGCACCCGGCTGCGCGCCGCCGGCTACCGCTCGGCGATGGAGCAAGCCGGGCTGCTGCCGATGGAAATACAGACCGAGCAGCATTCCAGCTTTCAGCTGGGCGGCGAAATGCTGCGCCAGGCCCTGGCCGCCGCGCCGGACCTGGACGGCGTGTTCTGCACCAACGACGACATCGCCGCCGGCGCCTTGCTGGAGGCCCAGGCCATGGGCATGGCGGTGCCGCAACGCATCGCCGTCGCCGGCTTCAACGCGCTGGACATCGGCGCCGCGCTGCATCCGCGACTGGCCAGCGTGGCCACTCCGCGCGAAGAGATCGGCCGGCTGGCGGCGCAACGCTTGCTCGGCCGCATCCACGGCCAGCGTTACGCCGATCCGGTCGTAGACCTGGGCTATACCCTGAGCCTGGGCGGCAGCGTCTAAGAACCTGTTTACGATCTGCTGCGCTGCGGCGATACGACGTTGAAACCCTCTTCGAAATGCTCATGTACCACTCGTGCATTCCGCATTCTCAGCCGCAACGCCTTGTCTCGCTTTTGCCCACGAGATCGTAAACACTTTCTAAGCCGGTGCTGGAATACGACACCGGCCTCCCCGTAAAATCCCTTAGCAATCAAGCCCTCAAGCGATGACGCCGGCTCCGGATCAAGCCCGGCGCTCAAAACGCTTGCCTGCGCGCCGCAAAGCCGACATATTGTTATCGGCATAATGTTACCGGTAACAATCACGATCCGCCTTCATACCATCCGACAACTCATTGGAGTGGCTTCATGAATTCCACACCACATCAGGTTTACGTGCTGATGGGCGTCTCCGGCTGCGGCAAGTCCGCGCTCGCCGCGCGGCTGGCCCAACACCTGACATGCGCCGTGCTCGACGGCGACTTCCTGCACCCGCGCGCCAATATCGACAAAATGGCCGCCGGAACGCCGCTGGACGACTCCGACCGCCTCCCCTGGCTCGCCGCGCTCAGCGACGCCGCCTACGCCATGCAACGCAGCAACGCGCTGTCCGTCATCGTCTGCTCCGCGTTGAAACGGCGCTACCGCGACCAACTGCGCGCCGGCAATCCCCAGCTGTCCTTCCTGTACCTGAAAGGCGATTTCGACCTGATCCTGCAGCGGCTGCAGGCCCGGCAAGGCCATTTCCAGAAAGCCGACATGCTGGCCTCGCAATTCGCCGCGCTGGAAGAGCCGGGGCCGGACGAGACCGACATCCACACCCTGGACATCCGTCCCGAACTGGACAGCGTCGCCGCCGCCGCGCTGCGCCTGATCCAGTCCCGCCGGGAGCGCTGACATGTCCATCGCAACCCTGGTATTGACCGCGCTGGGCTCGGTCGCCCTGCTGTTGTTGCTGGTGATGAAGGCGCGCCTGCACGCTTTCATCGCGCTGATGCTGGTCTCCATCGGCGCCGGCGTGGCTTCCGGCATGCCGGTGGAGAAAATCGCCGACACCATGCAAAAAGGCATGGCCGGCACCCTGGGCTTTCTCGCCGTGGTGGTGGCGCTGGGCGCGATGTTCGGCAAGATCCTGCACGAGACCGGCGCGCTCGATCAGATCGCCGGCCAACTATTGAGCCGCTTCGGCGAACGGCGCGCGCATTACGCGCTGGGCGTGGCCGGGCTGGTCTGCGCGCTGCCGCTGTTCTTCGACGTCGCCATCGTGCTGCTGATAGGCGTGGTGTTCGCGGTGGCGCGCCGCACCGGCGGCAATGTGGTCAAGCTGGCGGTGCCGCTGTTCGCCGGCGTGGCCGCCGCGGCGGCCTTCCTGCTGCCCGGCCCCACGCCCATGCTGCTGGCCTCGCAGATGCAGGCCGACTTCGGCTGGATGATCGTCATCGGGCTGGCGGCGGCGATTCCCGGCATGCTGCTGGCCGGACCGCTGTTCGGCAGCTTCATCAGCCGGCACGTCAGCCTGGCGCTGCCGGACGACATCAGCGAGCCGACGCTGGAGCGCGGCCGCATGCCCTCCTTCGCCTTCAGCCTGGCCCTGGTGCTGTTTCCGCTGCTCATGGTGGCCTGCAAGACCCTGGGCAGCCATCTGGCGACGCCGGGATCGGCTGTCTTCCACTGGCTGCAGTTCATTGGCCACCCGTTCAGCGCCATCCTGGCCGCCTGCCTGATCGCCATCTACGGCCTGGCCATCCGCCGCGGCATGAGCAAGGATCAAGTCATGCAGATCTGCAACGCCGCGCTGCAGCCGGCCGGCATCATCCTGTTGGTGACCGGCGCCGGCGGCGTGTTCAAGCAGGTGCTGGTGGATTCCGGCGTGGGACCGGCGCTGGGCAACGCGCTGATAGGCGCCGGCCTGCCCATCGCCGTCGCCTGCTTCGCGCTGGCGGCCGCGGTCAGGGTGATCCAGGGCTCGGCCACCGTCGCCTGCCTGACCACGGTGGGGCTGGTGCTGCCGGCCGTAGAGACCATGGGCTTGTCCGGCGCGCAGCTGGCGGCGCTGTCCATCTGCATCGCCGGCGGCTCCATCGTGCTCAGCCACGTCAACGACTCCGGCTTCTGGCTGTTCGGCAAATTCACCGGCGCCGACGAGGCCCAGACGCTGAAAACCTGGTCCTTGATGGAAACCATCCTGGGCACCACCGGCGCGCTGGTCGGGATGGCGGCCTTCGCCATGCTGTAAGCGCCTAGCCAGCCTTGGCGTCAGTGGCTGCAGCGGCTCGGCCAGATGAGCGGTCCCAAGCCGTTTTCAACGCCGCCTCGCCGAGGCGCAGCGAACATTGAACAGGCGCTCGGCGCCCGTTCAAGGAGCGGCGCTTACCTTGGCAAGCATGGCCGCCGGGTACGATACTCACTGAAACACGCTCGAGTAGCCCACCGCCATGACGGACGCCCTCTGCATCACCCTGCTTGCCATGCTGGACGACAGCGCGACCCTGGTCGCGCTGTTCGACCAGCACGACAAGCTGCGCTACGCCAACACGGCCTTTCGCCAGAGCTTCTTCCTGGCGCCGGAGGAAAGCCTGAGCTGGGCGGAACTGATGCGGCGCAACCATCGGCAGGGACAGGGCTCGCGGATAGAAACCGACGATATTGAAACCTGGCTGCGCTCCGCCTGTTCGCGTCGCGGCAAGCTGCCTTACCGCGCTTTCGAGGCAGATCTGCGCGACGGCCGCTGGATGTGGATGACCGAAACCATGAGCGCGGACGGCTGGATGCTGTGCCAGGCCAGCGACATCACCGAGCTGCGCGCCGACCGGCGCGCGCTGCGCCAGGAGCGGGACGTGGCGCTGCGCGCCGCTCAGACCGATCCGATGACCGGCATCAGCAACCGCACCCATTTGATGCAGTTGTTGCAACTATTGCTGCAACAGCGGCTGCGGCACACGGCGCCGGCCTGCCTCGCCATCCTCGATCTCGATCACTTCAAGCGCATCAACGACCTGGAAGGCCATCCGGCCGGCGACCAGGTGATCTGCGGCTTCGTCCAGGCCGCGCGCGCCCAACTGCGGCAAAGAGACGGCTTCGGACGGCTGGGCGGCGAGGAATTCATGCTGCTGCTGCCGCAAACCTCGCTGCTCGAGGCGGAACAGTGCTGTGAACGGATTCTCGCCGCCGCGCGGCTGGACCGCCCGCTGGCGGCCAAGCCGGAACTGGGCTACACCTGCTCGATCGGCCTGACCGAGCTGCGGCCCGACGACGACATCGCCAGTTGCTACGCCCGCGCCGACGAGGCCCTCTACCACGCCAAGGGCAGCGGGCGCGATTGCTTAAGCAGCACCCGCTAAACGCCGGCCCACGGTCGCGCGGCCCCTAGCTCAGTCGGCCGCCAACAGCTCGGACGCCCGCCAGCGCTGGA
Organism: Chromobacterium alkanivorans; assembly: GCF_016937655.1. Lineage (GTDB taxonomy): Bacteria > Pseudomonadota > Gammaproteobacteria > Burkholderiales > Chromobacteriaceae > Chromobacterium > Chromobacterium alkanivorans. Next base: position 177,538 of record NZ_JAFHKL010000002.1, read on the forward strand.
ATCTCCGCTGCGCCGCCGCCACGCTGGACGCGGTCAGCGTCAGACCGCCGCAAGCCGACGCCCAGCCGTCGGCGCTTTCCGGCGCATCGTCGAAGGCCAGAAAATGCGGCGCGTCTCCCGCCGCCATGCCCGGCCCCAACAGCACCGCGCCGTCCGGATTGCCGGCGCTTTCCACCAGACCCACCCGCCCCTCGTTCAGCAACATCGGGAAGCGGTGGCTGGCCGCCACCGACTGACGCGCGTCGCGGGCGATTTGCAGCTTGTCGGCGTCGCCGGGCTCCAGCAAGACCGGGCAAGGCAGCGCCGACGCCAGCTCGCGGTGGATCTGGCTCTCGATCACGGTGGGCGGCAACAACACCGCGCTGACTAGATCGCTCAGATACGCCATCTCGTTGGGCTGAATCAACACATGCGCCAAGGGAACGCCGGCCGCCAGGCATTGCAGATAAGCCCTTCTTTGCTCCAGCAGCGCTTGCCGTCCGCGCCCCGCCGCCGCCGCGGCAAGCGGCTGGGCCAATACGCTCCAGCCGTCCTCTCGCGACAGCCAGGCGCTCAACTGCTCCGCCTGCTCCAACAGCGCCGGCAAGGGCAAACGCAGCAACAGCACGCGCCGCGCGCCGGTTCCGGCCACCGCGGCCTGGGCCAGGCGGCGGCCGCGCGCCACCGTCTGCCGCGCCCTGTCGTCCGCCATCGCGTCGGCCATCAGTTCGCGCGGCGAGGGCAAACGCCGCAAGCCCATCGGCTCCGCCGCCTGTACGCTATCGGGAACACCGTCCATGCTGTCGCTGCCTTCGGAATACATTGTCATTCTCCATCTGCGCCTGCCATGCAAGCGGTTCAATTGGCGGCTACGATATTTTTATTGAGAATGATTGTCAATTGCGTTTTTACCAAAATTAGTCCAATCTCCCGGCATGGCTTCCCTCCCTAAGGCCCCGCATGGCCTGCTCTGCAGCGGCTTTAGCCTCCTTCGCAGCCTTCTTCGACCTAGTCGGAAAATGACGAAAACATTGACAGTAAGGTCCTAACCCGAAGCTCGGCCTTGACTAAGTCCTAGAGCAAAAATGTGGAATCAATATCATCTGTACGCAATATCACCGTATTGCAATGGATAACGATTATCATTTATATTCGCCCTCGACGCTCAGACGAGCCATCCCCCACCTACCCAGTGGACTCAGGAATAGCGATGAACCAAACCTCACTCGACCCAGCCTATAGCGGCGAACACAATCTGTTGGCCGCCTACCAGGCCGATTCCGCCTTCTTCTTCGCCTCGCCATGCCACACCCTGCTGGCCGAAGGCATCCAACGCGTCATCACCGACGCCGACCCCAGCGCCGCCATCGCCGCCGCGCTGGCCTCGCAGCCGGACCCGGAGCAAGCCGTAGTCGTTGGCGCCATCCCCTTCATGCCGGAACAACAGCCGTGGCTGTTCGTGCCGCAACAGGTACGCCGCGCCGACGCGCTGAAGCAGGAACAGCGCAGCGCGCTGCGCCAGCCCTTGCAAGCCGAGTGCCGATTGACGCCGCAACCGGCGCCGGCCGCCTACTGCCAGGGCGTCAGCGACGCGCTGGCCCGCATCGGCAGCGGCGCGCTGGACAAAGTGGTGCTGTCGCGCACCTTAGAGCTTTCCGCCGAGCAGGCCATAGACCAGCGTCAATTGCTGCTCAATCTGGCCAGCCAGAATCAGCACGGCTACACCTTCGCCGTGCAACTGAGCGAAGACGGCGCGCCGCGCCGCGCGCTGATGGGCGCCAGCCCCGAGCTGCTGCTGGCGCGCTACGGCCGTCAAGTGATCACCAATCCGCTGGCCGGCTCCGCCGCGCGCAGCCCGGACCCGGCGGAAGACCGCCGCCGCGCCGACGCCCTGCTGGAATCCGGCAAGGACCTGTACGAACACAAGCTGGTGATCGACGCCGTAGTCGAGGCGCTGGCGCCGTATTGCCGCGACCTGCAGGTGCCGGCCGGCCCGTCGCTGGTTTCCACCGCCACCATGTGGCATCTGTCCACCCGCATCAGCGGCGAGCTGATCGACCCAGCGGTGAGTTCCTTCGAACTGGCGCGAGCGCTGCACCCCACCCCGGCGGTATGCGGCTTCCCGGCCGACCCGGCGCGCAGCCTGATTCGCGAGATCGAACCGTTCGACCGCGGCTTCTTCACCGGCATGGTGGGCTGGTGCGACGGCAAGGGCGACGGCGAATGGGCGGTCACCATCCGCTGCGCCGAAATCGCCGAACGCACGCTGCGCCTGTTCGCCGGCGCCGGCATCGTCACCGGCTCGCTGCCGGAAAGCGAGCTGGCCGAAACCGCGGCCAAGTTCCGCACCATGCTGCGCGCGATGGGCCTGGCCGATTTGGCGGAGGCGGCATGAACGAACAACGACTGGGCTGGACCCCGTGGCCTGAAGACTTCGCCCGCCGCTACCGCGAGGCCGGCTATTGGCAGGGCCAGACCCTGTTTTCCATGCTGGCGGCCCAGGCCGAGCAGCAACCGGAAAAACTGGCCCTGGTGACCGGCAAGCAGCGACTGAACTACCGCGAGCTCAAGCTCTACGCCGAACGCCTGGCCGCCGGCCTGTACGCCCGCGGCCTGCGCCCTGGCCAGCGCGCCGTGGTGCAGCTGCCCAATTGCGCCGAATTCTTCATCGTCGCCTTTGCGCTGTTCCGCCTCGGCATGCTGCCGGTGTTCGCGCTGCCGGCTCACCGCCGCGCCGAAGTGTCCTACTTCTGCCAGCACACCGACGCCGCGGTCTACATCTGCGCCGACCAGCACGCCGGTTTCGACTACCGCACGCTGGCGGCCGAGCTGCTGCCGCTGGCGCCGTCGCTGCAACAGGTGATCGTGGCCGGAGAAGCCGGCGACTACACCCCGCTCAACAGCCTCTACCTGATGGACCAGCCGCTGCCGGCGGAGCCGGACGCCAGCGGCCTGGCCTTCTTCCAGCTCTCCGGCGGCAGCACCGGCGTGCCCAAGCTGATCCCGCGCACCCATGACGACTATCTGTACAGCTTCGCCGCCAGCGCCGAAATCTGCGGCCTGAACCGCGACAGCGTCTATCTGTGCGTGCTGCCGGCCGGCCACAACTTCCCGATGAGCTCGCCCGGCAGCTTCGGCGTGTTCCACGCCGGCGGCACCGTGGTGCTGGCTTCCGGCCCCAGCGTCGACGAATCCTTCGAACTGATCGCGACCGAGGCCGTCACCATCGCCGCGCTGGTGCCGCCGCTGGTGCCGCTGTGGCTGGACGCCGCCGCCAAGCAGCCGGGCAAGCTGGCCAGCCTGCGCCTGTTGCAAGTGGGCGGCGCCAAGTTCGGCCCCGAGCTCGCCGCCCGCGTCGAGCCCGCGCTCGGCTGCAAGCTGCAGCAGGTGTTCGGCATGGCCGAAGGCCTGGTCAACTACACCCGGCTGGACGACGGCCCGGAACGGGTGCTTCACACCCAGGGCCGGCCGATCAGCGCCGACGACGAAGTGCGCATCGTCGACGACGAAGACCAGCCGGTGGCGCCGGGCGAAGTCGGCCACCTGCTGACGCGCGGCCCTTACACCATCCGCGGCTACTGGCGCGCCGCCGACCACAATCAGCGCGCCTTCACCGCCGACGGCTTCTACCGCACCGGCGACCTGGTGAGCATGAACGCCGACGGCTATCTGACGGTGGAAGGCCGCGCCAAGGACCAGATCAACCGCGGCGGCGAGAAGATCTCCGCCGAGGAAGTGGAAAACCACCTGCTGGCCCACCCGCTGGTGCGCGACGTCGCCATCGTGGCGATGAGCGACCCCTATCTGGGCGAGCGCTCCTGCGCCTTCATCATCCCGCGCGAGCAGCAGGCGATCCGCCTGCCCCAGGTGGCCGCCTTCCTGCGCGAGCGCGGCCTCGCCGCCTACAAGATTCCGGACCGGCTGGAGCTGGTCGACACCCTGCCGCAAACCAGCGTCGGCAAGGTCAGCAAAAAAACCCTGCGCCAGATGCTGGAACAGAAACTGGCCGCGCAGTCCACCCAAAGGTCACAAGCATGAGCATTCCCCGCATCGCCCCCTACGCCATCCCGTCGCAACTGCCGGAAAACCGCGTCGACTGGACGGTAGCGCCGCAGCGCGCCGCGCTGCTGATCCACGACATGCAGGAATACTTCCTGGACTTCTACGACCGCGACGCCGAGCCGGTGGCCACCGCGCTGCGCAATATCGCCGCCATCCGCGCGCGCTGCCGCGAGCTGAACATCCCGGTGTTCTACACCGCCCAGCCGGCGGAACAGGCCGACAGCGACCGCGGCCTGCTCAACGATATGTGGGGTCCCGGCCTGCCGGCGCGCCCGGAACGCCACCCCATCGTGGCCGGCCTGAGCCCGGCCGCCGACGACACCGTGCTGACCAAGTGGCGCTACAGCGCCTTCCAGCGCTCGCCCTTCCTCAACCTGCTGCGCCAGCAAGGCCGCGACCAGCTGATCATCTGCGGCATCTACGCCCACATCGGCTGCATGAGCACCGCGCTGGACGCCTTCATGTACGACATCCAGCCCTTCTTCGTCGCCGACGGCCTGGCCGACTTCTCGGCCGAACGCCATGCGATGGCGCTGGAATACGTGGCCCAGCGCTGCGGCGTGACCCTGGACAGCCAGCGCCTGCTGAGCCAGCTGGCCGCCCCGGCCTCCGCCGCGCCCAGCGCGGAAGCGCTGCGCGCCGCCATCGCCGAACTGCTGCAGCAGCCGGCCAACGACATCGGCCTGGACGACAATCTGCTGGACTGGGGCCTGGACTCCATCCGCCTGATGAGCTTGCTGGAGCAATGGCGCGCGCTGGGCGCGGAAATCGACTTCATCGAACTGGCGCAACAGCCCAGCGTCAACGCCTGGCAGGCGCTGCTGGCGCGCCAGCTGGACGGGGTCGCCGCATGAGCGCCAGCTACCCTGAATTCCACGGCCGGCTGGCCGTGGTCAGCGGCGCGGCCCAGGGCATAGGCGCGGCGCTGGCGCGCTCGCTGGCGGACCAGGGCTGCCGCGTGGCGGCGCTGGACCTGCGCGCCGACGGCCTGCAGCAGCTGGCGCTGCACGCGCCGGCCCATGCCGACGGCCGCATCATCCCGCTGCCGCTGGACATCCGCGACGGCGCGGCGGTGGAACAGGCGGTGGCGCGCATCGAGGACGAGATCGGCGCCATCGACATGCTGGCCAATGTCGCCGGCGTGCTGCGCCTGGGCACGGTGGAGCAGCTCAGCGACGAGGACTGGCTGCAGAGCTTCGCCGTCAACACCCACGGCGTATTCTTCCTCAGCCGCGCGGTGGCGCGGCGCATGCAGGCGCGCCGCCGGGGCGGCATCGTCACCGTCGGCTCCAACGCCGCCGAAGTGCCGCGCACCCAGATGGCGGCCTACGCCGCCTCCAAGGCCGCCACCACCCAGTTCAGCAAATGCCTGGGCCTGGAGCTGGCCGAGTTCGGCGTGCGCTGCAACATCGTGTCGCCCGGCTCCACCGACACCGCGATGCAGCGCCAGCTGTGGAGCGACGACGCCATCCCACCGGCCATCCTGCAAGGCTCGCTGGAGCAGTATCGCACCGGCATCCCGCTGCAACGCATCGCCGCGCCGCAGGACGTGGCCAATGCCGCGCTGTTCCTGCTGTCGGATCAGGCGCGCCACATCACGCTGCATAATCTGTACGTGGACGGCGGCGCGACGCTGGGGATCTGAGAGCCTGCTCACAATCCTTTTTAGCGTGTTGAAACCTTGTTAGGTGCGCAAGAAGCCACGTACCCGACGTGCCCAGAACCCCTTCAAGCCTGCCGTCGGGTGGCAGGCCCGAGGTCTTAAGCGGCTGCCCTGTTTGAGCGATTTGACGCTAGCAAATCGCGAGTTCAGCCGCGCCTCGGGACTGACGGGCCCCGGCGGGAAACCGTAGGCCAGGCTTGCAGGGCGGCCTTTGGGGTAAAGGGGAATTTGGCCGAGCAAATTCCCCTTTCCGTTCGCCGGGCGGAACCGGCCCTAAATCATCATCCGCGCAGCGGATTCAAACCTCAAAATCGCAAACTGTTTCGAATAAATTCACCTCGGCAAAGAAAAACGGGCAAGACCATCTGGTCTTGCCCGTTTTCACGTCGCCGCGCTTAGCGCGGCGCGGCCCCGACGAATCAGTTCACCGGGCAGCGGTTGGCGGCTCGGTAATCCACCACCTTGATCTTGCCGCTGACGATGTCCTTGCGCGCCTGCAGGATCTTCTTCTCCATCTCAGGCGTGATCAGCGAACGGTTGTGCTGGTCCAGCGACCAGTCCACGCCGTTTTCTTTCAAGCCCATCAGCTTGACGTCTGGCTTCCACGCGCCGTTCTTGGCGTCGCGCATGGTTTCGTAGACCGCGTTGTCCACGCGCTTGACCATGGAGGTCAGCACCACGCCCGGCTGCAGATAGTTCTGATTGCTGTCCACGCCGATGTAGAACTTCTTGGCGCCCTTGGCCGCCTGAATCACGCCCATATTCGACAGCGCCGCCGCGGCGAACACCACGTCCACGCCGCGATCGAACTGGCTCTTGGCCAGCTCGCCGCCGCGCGCCGGGTCGTTGAAGGCGGCGTGGGTGGTGCCTATCATGTTCTGCATCACCACCGCCTTGGGATTGGCGTACTTGGCGCCCTGGGCGTAGCCGCAGCCGAAGGCGCGGATCAGCGGCACGTCCATGCCGCCCAGATAGCCCACCTTGCCGCTCTTGGACTTGAGCGCGGCGGCCATGCCCACCAGGAAGGAGCCTTCCTGCTCCTTGAAGGCGATGCTCTGCACATTCGGGCCCTTGGCCACCGAATCCACCAGGGTGAACTTCACCTTGGGGAATTCCTTGGCCACGGTCTCGATGGACTGGGTGTAGGCGAAGCCCACCGCCACCACCAGGTCGGCGCCCTTGCGCGCCATATTGCGCAGCATCTGCTCTTTCTGAGCGTCGTTGCTGACCTGGCCTTCGCGGTAGTTGATGTGGAATTCTTTCTTGAAACGTTCGGCGCCGTTGAATGCCGCTTCATTGAAGCTCTTGTCGAACTTGCCTGCCTGATCGTAGATCACGGCGACAGTGAAATCCTTGGCTGCAACCGGGCCTGCCAGCAAGATGGCAGCGGTTGCGCCTGCGATGTGTTTCAGCGCAAACGTCATGTTTTATCTTTTCTATGTGGATTACAGGCGATGCGACAGCGCCGCGGGCGGCGTTGCCGGCGCTTCAAGCGAAAGACGGAGGGGGAAACCGAGTGGACCGCGGCTGCCGGAGCAACCGGGACGAAACAGAACCACGCCGCTGCGAACCGCAGCGGATACAACGCGCCAATTGAAGCTGCCGGATTGTAGGCAGCCCGCCGCCAGCTGTAAACCGGCGTGGCCGAATCCTGCAACAACAGGTCGAAAAATGGACAGCCCGCCGTGGAACGGAGGGCTGTCCATCGCTGCACGACACTAGCTCAGCGCGGAAACAGCTGGCCGATGTCCTTGGCCTCCCAGTGCGGGAAGTATTTGCGCACCAGCGCGTTCAGTTCCAGCTCGAAGGCGCGCAGCCGCTGCAACTCGTCCTGCGGCGCGGCCGCCTGCTCCGTCCCGGCCGCCGTGATCATGCCGGCGCCGGCGGTAGCGTTGCTCAAGCGGTCTATCACGATGAAGCTGCCGGTGCCGCGACAGGCGGCGTAGACGTCTATCACCGCCGGCGCGTTCAGGCTGATGCGGCACAGCGCGATCTCGTTCAGATGCAGCGCCTCCGACGGTTTCTGCTCTAGGGTGTTGACGTCCACCTGGTGCAGGATAGCCTCCACCCGGCCGGTGACGAATTTGCCGGCCAGCTTGAAACCGTACTCCTTGCCGGCGCGCAGCGGCGCGTCCTGCATCCACACCAGGTGAGCGTCCAGACTGTTGCTCACCGCCGGCGGCGGCTGGTCCGCGCGCACCAGCATATCGCCGCGCGACACGTCGATCTCGTCCTCCAGCGTCAGCGTGATCGCCTCGCCGGCGCCGGCCGCGGCCAGTTCGCCCTCGTAGGCCACCACGGCCTTGACCTTGCTGCGGCGGCCGGACGGCAGCGCCAGCACTTCGTCGCCGGGACGGATCTCGCCGGCGGCGATGGTGCCGCAGAAACCGCGGAAGTCCAGATTGGGCCGGTTGACGTACTGCACCGGCAGGCGGAAGGCTTCCAGCGCCGCGTCGCTGCGCACTTCCACCGTTTCCAGCAGCTGCATCAGCGTCGGCCCCTGATACCAGGGCGCGCCCTCGCCGCGGCTGACCACATTGTCGCCGCGCAGCGCGGAGATCGGCACGAAGCGGATGTCCGGAATCGCCAGGCCCTCGGCGAAGGCCAGGTACTCGTCGCGGATGCGCTCGAACACCGCCGGGTCGTAATCCACCAAGTCCATCTTGTTCACCGCCACGATCACGTGGCGAATGCCCAACAGGCTGACGATGAAGCTGTGGCGGCGAGTCTGGGTCTGCACCCCTCGCCGCGCGTCGATCAGGATGATGGCCAGATTGCTGGTGGACGCGCCGGTGGCCATATTGCGGGTGTACTGCTCATGCCCCGGGCAGTCGGCGATGATGAACTTGCGCTTGTCGGTGCTGAAATAGCGGTAAGCGACGTCGATGGTGATGCCCTGCTCGCGCTCCGCCTGCAAGCCGTCCACCAGCAAGGCCAGGTCGATGTCCTGGTCGGTGGTGTTGTACTTCTTGGAGTCGCGCTCTATCGCCGCCAGCTGGTCCTCGAAGATCAGCTTGGAATCGTGCAGCAGCCGGCCGATCAGGGTGGACTTGCCGTCGTCGACGTTGCCACAGGTGATGAAGCGCAACAGATCCTTGTTTTCGTGCTGGCGCAGGTATTCCAGGATGTCGCCGGCGATCAGATCGGATTGGTGAGTCATCAGAAATATCCTTCCATCTTTTTCTTTTCCATCGAGCCGGCGCTGTCGTGGTCTATCACCCGGCCCTGGCGCTCGGAGGTTCGGGTCAGCAGCATCTCCTGGATGATGTCCGGCAACGTAGCCGCCTGCGACTCCACCGCTCCGGTCAGCGGATAACAACCCAGGGTGCGGAAACGGACTCGCCTGGTTTCAATGCTCGCCTTCTCTTCCGGGCTCAGATATTCCAGTATCCGCTCGTCGTCTATCATGATCAGCGTGCCGTCGCGCTCTATCACCGGCCGTTCGGCTGCGAAGTACAGGGGCACGATCTCGATGTTTTCCAGGAAGATGTATTGCCAGATGTCCAGCTCGGTCCAGTTGGACAGCGGGAACACGCGTATGCTCTCGCCCTTGTCTATCTTGCTGTTGTAGATGTTCCAGAGCTCGGGACGCTGGTTCTTCGGGTCCCAGCGGTGGTTGCGGTCGCGGAAGGAATAGACGCGCTCCTTGGCGCGGCTCTTTTCCTCGTCGCGGCGCGCGCCGCCGAAAGCCGCGTCGAAACCGTATTTGTTCAAGGCCTGCTTCAGGCCCTCGGTCTTCATCACGTCGGTGTGCTTGGCGCTGCCGGCGGTGAACGGGTTGATGCCGGCGTCCACGCCGTCCTGGTTGACGTGGACGATCAGGTCCCAGCCGTATTCGCGCGCCTGCTTGTCGCGCAGCGCGATCATTTCCTTGAACTTCCAGGTGGTGTCCACGTGCATCAAGGGAAACGGCGGCTTGCCCGGCGCAAACGCCTTCTTGGCCAGGTGCAGCATCACCGCCGAATCCTTGCCTATCGAATACAGCATCACCGGGTTTTCGAATTCCGCGGCCACTTCGCGAATGATGTGGATCGACTCCGCTTCCAACTGCTTGAGGTGAGTCAGCCTCTGTTGACCGATGTCCATGCTTCCTGCCCATCCTGTAGATGCGCTCAAATCTACCGAAAGCCCATCGGCGCATCAAAACCGATGGGTTATATCAATATGCTCTTAGCAAATCAACAATTAGTCCAAAGGGCAATAAGAACATCGGCGCAAACCTTGCGGAATCTTCGGCCCGCGCTTCAATAACTGTCTACATTAGTACAAATACGCAAGCCGCACGGAGACAGCGATGAGCCCCGCCGCAGAGCCGGAATACCAAATCGTCGCCACGCTGCACTGCCCCGACGGCCTGTCGGTGCTGCTGGCCAGCCGCGACGGCGCGGCGCTGGCGCTGGTGGAGTCCGCGGCGGAGCTGCCGGACGCGCCGCCGCGTTCAGCCTTCCGCCACCCGCTGCTGCTGGCCTGGCAGGGCCCGGTCCGTCTCGACGGCAAGGACTACGCCGCCTACCGGCAAGACACGCTGCAGCCCTTGCGCCTGAAGGCGCTGCCCGCGCTGCCGCTGGCCGAGCGCATCGGCCTGGCCTGCGACATCCTGGAACCGCTGATCCACCTGCACGCCAGCGGCAAATGCCTGGGGCGGCTCTATCCCGAAACCGTGCTGTCCGACATCCACCAGCGCGTCGCGCTGCTGGGCGAACACGCCTGCCAGGCGCTGAGTCCGGAACGGCTGCGCCAGGAACTGCTGCAGGCGGAACAATTGCTGCGCTGGCTGATCAGCGCCGGCGCGCCAGAGCGGGAATGCGATCCGGAGCTGGAGCAATGGCTGGCCGCGCTGCGCGACCCGGCGGCCGACGCCGGCGCCTGTCGCCGCGCTCTGGCCGGCCTGCAGGACTGGCTGGCCCGCCACCAGCGCTTCAACCGCCAGGAAGGCGGCCGCGCCGCGCTGGACCACTTGCTGCAGCGCATGCGCCACGCGCCGGACTTTCCGGCGCTGTCGCAGGCGATCGCCGCCATCAACAAGAGCAACAACGCCGACAGCGAGCGGCTGCAAGCGCTGTCCAGCGCCATCCTCAAGGACGTGTCGCTGACCAATAAGCTGCTGAAAGTGGTGAATTCCGCCAATTTCAGCCAGTACGGCGGCGCGGTCAGCACCATTTCGCGCGCCATCGTCATCCTCGGCTTCGACACCATACGCAATCTAGCGCTCAGCCTGCTGCTGTTCGAACACCTGCACAACCGCGCCCACGCCGACGAGATCCGCGACGTGGCGGTCAAGACCCTGTTCACCGGCCTGCTGGCGCGCTCGCTGGCGCCGGCCTGCGGCGTGCGCGAGGCGGAAGAGGCGCTGATCTGCGGCATGCTGCAAAACCTGGGCGAACTGCTGTGCGTCAATTACTTCCGCGACGAATACCGGCAGATCCAGGCGCTGATCGCCGCCGGCGCCGGCGTAGACCAGGCCGCGCACCAGACGCTGGGCGCCCATTACGCCGACCTCGGCGCCGCCACCGCCGCGCTGTGGCGCTTTCCGGAACGGATTCTGACCGGCATGGAGCCGATGCCGGCCGGCGCGGTGCGCCAGCCGCAAACCGGCGAAATGCGGATGAAGACCTTAAGCTCGCTGTGCCGCGAACTGGTCTGTCAGCTGACCCAGAGCGGCATCGACCAGGCCGACGCCAGCCGCAAGCTGCTGAAACGCTACAGCCGGGCGCTGGCGCTGGAGTGGGCGCCGCTGGAGCGCGAGCTGGCGCAAGCGCAGACCCTGCTCTCCGCCTATCTGGCGGAACTGGGCCCCGAGGCCGGCCAGGGGCCGCGCTCGCAAGCGCTGCGCCTGGCCAGACTGGACAAGAGCGCGCCGCCGCCGGCCGCCAGCGCGCCCCGGCCATCGGCGCCGGACCCCACCCGGCTGCAGGCCACCGCCGGCTCCGCCGGCAGGATCGCCGTGCTGTCCGCCGGCGTCCAGGACATCACCAACACCCTGCTGGGCGACTACAAGCTCAACGATCTGCTGCGCATCATCCTGGAAACCATGTACCGCGGCCTGGGCTTCGACCACGCGCTGATCTGCGCGCGCAGCGGGTCCGATCTGCCGCTGCAGGCCCGCTTCGGTTTCGGCGAAAAAGTGGAATTGCTGCTGCCGGCGCTGCGAGCCGACATCGACAGCGGCGACAGCCTGTTCCGCAAGGCGCTGGAACGCAACGCCGACATGCTGATCGACGACATCGACGCGCCGGCCATCGCCCAGCACATCCCGGCCTGGTACCGCCAGATGGGCGCGGCCCACACCTTCGTGCTGCTGCCGCTGACCTTGGACAAACGCAAGCTGGGCATACTCTACGGCGACCGCCGCCAGGCGGGATCGCTGGCCATCGCGCCGGAGCAGCTCAGCCTGCTGAAGACGCTGCGCAACCAGGCCTTGCTGGCCATCCGCCAGCAGCCCGCGAAACTTTGAACAGGCGCTAAACCACCTCGCCGGCGAAGCCGTCCAGCGCCTCCAACAGGCGATCGACGTCGGCGAACTCGGTGTCCGGGCACAGCAGCAACATATTGTGGAAGGGCGTGATCAGGAAGCCGCGGTTGAGCAGGTAAAGGTGGATGATGCGCTCCAGCTCCTCGTCCAGCATCGCCCCGGCCTCGCCGCCGTTGCGCGGCGGCTGCGGGGAAAACTGAAACTCGCAGCGCGCGCCGACCCGGCTCACGCACCACGGCAGCCGCCAACGCTCGATCCAGTCCTGCAAGCCGTCCGCCAGGTGCTGGGCCAGCGCGAACATCCGCTGATAGGCGGCGTCGCTCATCACCTCGGCCAGATTGGCGCGCATCGCCGCCGCGGCCAGCATATTGCCGCTCAGCGTGGTGCCGATGCCGGAATGGCCGGGCGCGGCGGCGCGCTTGGCGCGCTGCGCCCGCTCCGCCAGCTCGGCGCTGAAACCGTACACCGCGCACGGCAGGCCGCCGCCCAGCGGCTTGCCCAGCACCAGCGCGTCCGGCTGCAGGCCGTAGGCCGCGCCGTAGCCGCCCGGCCCGCTGCTGATGGTGTGGGTTTCGTCCAGCAGCAGATAGCTGCCGTAGCGGCGGATCAACTCCCGCGCCTCGCCCCAGAAGCCCGGCCCCGGCAGCACCATGCCGATATTGGTCATCACCGGCTCGGCCAGCACGCAGGCCACCCTTTCGTCACGCAAGGCTCGCTCCAGCGCCTCCAGATCGTTGAACTCCACCACCCGAGTGTGCGCGGCCGGATCGTGCGTCTGGCCCAACAGGCTGGCGCGCGCCCTGGGCCGGCCGTCGGCCAGATCGACGAAGGCGTCGTCCACGGTGCCGTGGTAACAGCCGTTGAACACGATGATCTGGTCCCGGCCGCTGGCGGCGCGCAGCCAGCGCAGCGCGAAGCGGTTGGCGTCGCTGGCGCTGAGCGCGAACTGCCAGTGCGACAGGCCGAAGCGCCGCGCCAACTCCTCCGCCACCCATACCGCGTCCGCCGACGGCAGCATCGCGGTCAGGCCCCGCGCCGCCTGCTCGGCGATGGCGCGCGCCACCGGCGCCGGCGAATGGCCGAACATCGCGCCGGTGTCGCCCAGACAGAAATCCAGGTATTCATGGCCGTCCGCGTCGCGCAGCCGCGCGCCTCGGGCCTCTTCCACGTAGAGATTGAACGGGGTGGACCAATCCGCCATCCAGTGCAGCGGCGCGCCGAACAGCAAGTGCTCGCCGCCGGCGGCGGACAGCCGCCGCGAGCGCGGGCGCCGCTCGGAAAACATCGCCAGTTCCTGCCGGTGCAAGGCCTGGGCCTTGTCGAAATCGATGCCGTGACGCATAGCCATGAAGCTCTCCTTGGAAGGGAAGACTGCGCGTCAGTATATCCAGAAGCCGTGAACGGGGGCAGCGTCGCCGGCGCCGCCCGGCACAAGGAACAGCCGGCGGCCCGGACGCGACGAAGCCCGGCCTTGGCCGGGCTTCGCAGCCTCCGTGACGGCGGACTTCACAAGGGCAGATGGCCTGCCAGAGCGTTGATTTTTTGCAGCGCGCGGCGGAAACGGCTGTGCGCGCGGGACACGGTGGATTCGCTGATGTCCATTTGCTGGGCGGCGAAGTAGCCGGTCATGCCCTCCACCTCCATCAGCCACACCGCTTCGCGTGAGCGTTTTTTCAGGCCGATCAGATCGGCCACCTGGTTGAAATCGTCAAGCTTCATCGCGCTGTTCTCCTCAGGCGTTCGCCTTCGCATCATGACAATCCATGCAGTGGGCGGCTTTTTCGACAACGACGTGGCCGCGCGTTTCGCGCGGCACTACCAGTATAGAGACTTGCAAAAAAAATGCAGGCAAGGCTCCGTGTAAATACGCAGTCGCCGCCTATTGCGCTGGCGTGGACGCAACAGCCTCAGCCCTGCCGCATCCAGCGCAGCACTCCGCCCGCGGCGGCGCGGCCGGTGGAGAAGCAGGCGGTCAGCAGATAACCGCCGGTGGGCGCTTCCCAGTCCAGCATCTCGCCGGCGCAGAACACGCCCGGCATCGCCTGCAGCATCAGATTGCCGTCCAGCGCGCCGAAAGTCACCCCGCCGGCGGTGCTGATCGCCTCGTCCAGCGGCCGCGGCGCCAGCAAACGCAGCGGCAAGGCCTTGATGCCCTCGGCCAGCTTGGCGGGATCGTTGAAGATCTCCTTGTCCAGGCATTCGCGCAACAGTCCCATGCGCACCCCCTTCAGGCCCAGCCGGCTCTGCAAATGGCTGGACATCGAGCGCGAGCCGCGCGGCCGCGCCACTTCGCCCAGAATGCGCTGCAAGCTCCAGTCCGGCATCAGGTCCAGATAGCACAAAGCCGCGCCGCTGCGCGCGATTTCATCGCGAATGGCGCCGGAGCAGGCGTAGATCAGATTGCCCTCCACGCCGCCGGCGGTGACGACGAACTCGCCGCGGCGGCTGAACGGATGGCCGACGGCCGGGTGGAACTGCAAAGTCACCGACTTCAACGGCGCGCCGGCGAACTTGTCGGCGAAGTATTCGCTCCAGCCGGCGTCGAAGCCGCAGTTGGACGGCTGCAGCTTGGACACTTCCACGCCGCGCTCGCGCAGCATCGCCGCCCAGCTGCCGTCCGAACCCAGCTTGCGCCAGCTGCCGCCGCCCATGGCCAGCACCACGGCGTCGGCCTCGGCCAGGCGCTCGCCGTCCGGCGCCGACAGCCGCAGGCGGCCGCGCTCGTCCCAGCCCAGGAAGCGGTGGCGCACGTGGAAACTGACGCCCGCCTCGCGCAAGCGCGTCAGCCAGGAACGCAGCAGCGGCGCCGCCTTCATTTCCTTGGGGAACACCTTGCCGGAGCTGCCGATGAAGGTTTCTATGCCCAGGCCGTGCACCCAGGCGCGCACATGCTCGCCGTTGAACACATCCAGCATCGGCCGCAACTCGGCGCTGCGCGCGCCGTAGCGTTGCACGAAGCTGGCGTGGGGCTCGGAATGGGTGATGTTCATGCCGCCCACGCCGGCCAGCAGGAATTTGCGGCCGACCGACGGCATCGCGTCGTAGACATCGACCCGCACGCCCGCCGCCGCCAATTGTTCGGCGGCGGCCAGGCCGGCCGGTCCGCCGCCGATGATGGCTACGCGGCGTCCGCTTGTGTCACCCATATACTGCGCTCCTTGAAATCCATGGTGATGAATGCGCCCGACTGCGGCGAGGGCGGGATTTTCACAGAAAACCGCCGCAAACCCAAGCCTAATCGTTTTAACTATAAGTTTGATTTAAACCAACATTCCTACGTCATCAAATAACTACCATCGCGCTGCGACCCATTTCAATAAACCTATAGCGGCAATCGCGCGATTCTACAAACACACCGGGAGAACGGACCCTCCGTCCGCACACGCATGCGCAAATTTTCCGATTGGCCGATCTGGCTGAAACTGACCATGGCGGTATGGTGCTGCCTGGTCCTGGCCTGGAGCGGGCTGATTGCCTGGGAAACCAGCGTCAGTCGCGACATCGCGGTGGAGCAGGCGCAAGACCTGGCCCACAGCATGAATGAAATGACCATGGCCGGACTCACCGGCATGATGATCACCGGAACCGTGGGCCAGCGCGACGTTTTTCTGGACCAGATCAAGGAGTTGTCCGCGGTGCGCGACCTGCGGGTGATCCGCGGCCCGGCCGTCAGCAAGCAGTTCGGCCCCGGCAACGCCGGCGACAAGAATCTGAGCGGCGACGCGGTGGAGCAACAGGCGCTGCGGGACGGCAAGCCCCATATCCAGATCGAATCCACGCCGACGCTGGGCGAGCATCTGCGCGTGGTCTACCCGGCGCTGGCCTCGCGCAACTACTTGGGCAAGAACTGCATGATGTGCCACCAGGTGGCGGACAAGACGCCGCTGGGCGTGGTCAGCATGCGCGTCTCCCTGGAGAAGCCCTACGCCTCGGTCAGCCGCTTCCGCGACCAAAGCATTCTGTTCGCCATCCTGGCCTCGCTGCCGCTGATGGCGGTGGTGTTCCTGCTGGCGCGCCGCCTCGTTACCCGGCCGCTGCAGGCGATGTCGGCCGGCCTCGCGGAGCTGGCCCAGGGCGAAGGCGACCTGACGCGGCGGCTGCCGGTGCGCAGCCGCGACGAGATCGGCGACACCGCGCAGCGCTTCAACCAGATGCTGGCCGCCATCGCCGAGCTGGTGCGCCATGTCGGCGCCTCCGCCGGCGCGGTGTCTCAGTCCTCGCGCCAACTGGCCGACGGCGCCGCCCACCTGGCGGAAAGCTCCCACAGGCAAAACCGCCAATCCCAATCCGCCGCCGGCGCGGTGGAGCAACTGGCCAGCCATATCGGCGAAATCGCCGGCAAGGCGGAGGACGTCAGCGCCGAAGCCGACCAGAGCCTGCAACGCTCCGAGGACGGCCGCGCCAGCCTCAGCCAGCTGCGGCGCGAAGTCGGCCAGGTGGAGCAGGCGGTGCGGCTGATGGCGCAGGCGGAAACCGAACTGGCCAGCTCCACCGCCAGCATCACCAATATGACCAAGGAAGTGCGCGAAATCGCCGAACAGACCAATCTGCTGGCGCTGAACGCGGCGATCGAGGCGGCGCGCGCCGGCGAACAGGGCCGCGGTTTCGCGGTGGTGGCCGACGAGGTGCGCAAGCTGGCGGAGAAGTCGGCCCGTTCCGCCAGCGAGATCGACGCCGTGACCGGCGCGCTCAATCAAAAGACCGACGCGGTGCGCGCCGCGGTCAACGCCGGCCTGTCCTCGCTGGCCGCCAGCCGCCAGTCCGCCGACAGCGTGTCCAGCGTGCTGGACGCCGCGAACCAATCGGTGGCCGAAGTGCGCCAGGGCCTGCGTCAGATCGTCGCCGTCACCGAACAGCAGCGCGCCGCCAGCCAATCGGTGACCGGCAGCATCGACGCCATCGCCGAGATGGCGCAAACCAACGATCAGGAGATAGGCCAGACGGTGAACGCCGCCGAACAACTGGAGCACCTGGCGCAGCGGTTGACGGAATCGGTGTCCCGCTTCACTGTCTGAACGCCGCCGGCGGCGACATCCGATTTGGCCGTTGGCCGCCGGCCTGTTACACTCGCAGCCCGATACCGTAATACGCCCAAGTCATTGTGAAAAAAGCCGCTTTCTCCACCCTGCCCCTGCCCGCCGCCCTGTTGTCCAATCTGGACAGCCTGGGTTACCACAGCATGACCGCCATCCAGGCCGCCAGCCTGCCGGCGATCCTGAACGGCGAGGACCTGATCGCCCAGGCCAAGACCGGCAGCGGCAAGACGGCGGCCTTCGGCCTTGGTATCCTGGCGCGGCTGAATCCGCGCTGGTTCGGCGTGCAGGCGCTGGTGCTCTGCCCCACTCGCGAACTGGCCGACCAGGTGGCGCAGGAAATCCGCCGGCTGGCGCGCAGCATAGACAATATCAAGGTAGTGACCCTGACCGGCGGCAGCCCGATGGGGCCGCAGATCGGCTCGCTGGAACACGGCGCCCACATCGTGGTGGGCACCCCGGGCCGGCTGCAGGACCACCTGTTCCGCGGCTCGCTCAATCTGTCCGGCGTCAGCACTCTGGTGCTGGACGAGGCCGACCGCATGGTGGACATGGGCTTCATCGAGGAAATCGTCGGCATCGTGCGCGCCTGCCCGCGCCAGCGCCAGACCCTGATGTTCTCCGCCACCTACCCGGAAAACATCCGCAAGATCAGCGCCCAGTTCATGCGCCGGCCGCAGGAAATCCAGGTGGATTCGCTGCACGGCGGCGAACGCATCGAACAATGGTTCTACAAGATCAAGCCGGAACAGCGGCTGGAAACCGTCACCACCATCCTGCAACACCTGCGCCCCACTTCCGCGCTGGCCTTCTGCAACACCAAGGAGCGCTGCAAGGAACTGGTGCGCGATCTGCAAGCGCGCGGCTTCAGCGCGCTGGCGCTGTACGGCGACCTGGAGCAGCGCGAACGCGACCAGATCCTGCTGCGCTTCGCCAACAAGAGCGCCACCGTGCTGGTGGCCACCGACGTCGCCGCTCGCGGCCTGGACATCAAGGAGCTGGATCTGGTGATCAACGTCGACGTCACCCATGATCCGGAAATCCACATTCACCGCATCGGCCGCACCGGCCGCGGCGAGGCGATGGGCCTGGCGCTGACCCTGGCCGCCGACAACGACGACAAGCGGCTGGCGCTGATCGAAGACTATCAGCAGGCGCCGCTGACCTGGGCCAAGCTGGAACAGCTGACTCCGGCCCCCGGCGGCCCGTTGCTGCCGGCCATGGTCACGCTGGAGATCGCCGGCGGCAAGCGCGAAAAGCTGCGCCCCGGCGACATCCTCGGCGCGCTGACCGGCGACGCCGGCTTTGCCGGCGCCCAGATCGGCAAGATCAACATCTTTGAATTCGCCAGCTTCGTGGCGCTGGACCGCGCCATCGCCGAACAGGCGCTGGAACGCCTGGCCGCCGGCAAGATCAAGGGCAAGCAGTTCAAGATGCGCCTGATTTGAACGCCGACGCGCCCCCCGGACCGACAAGCACTGCCGGGCCGGGGGCGTTTTTGCTAGAATAGGTCTCATTAGCCGCAGACACGCACATCACCAGAATCCCATGAGCATCCAACTGAAAAACGCCCAAGACATCGAAAAGATGCGGATCGCCGGCCGCCTGGCGTCGGAAGTCCTCGACTACATCACCCCCTTCATCAAGCCCGGCGTCACCACCGAAGCCATCGACAAGCTCTGCCACGACTACATCGTCAATGAGCAGGGCGCGATCCCGGCGCCGCTGAACTACGCGCCGGACGGCCACAACCCGTACCCCAAGTCGGTGTGCACCTCGGTCAACCACGTGATCTGCCACGGCATCCCCAATGACAAGCCGCTGAAAAGCGGCGACATCATGAACCTGGACGTCACGGTGATCAAGGACGGCTACCACGGCGACACCAGCCGCATGTACCACGTAGGCAACGTCAGCGAGCACGCCCGCCGCCTGTCCCGCATCACCTATGAATGCATGTGGCGCGGCATCGACAAGGTCAAGCCGGGCGCCACGCTGGGCGACATCGGCTACGCCATCCAGCAACACGCGGAAAACTCCGGCTACAGCGTGGTGCAGGAATTCTGCGGCCACGGCATCGGCACGAAATTCCACGAAGAGCCGCAAGTGCTGCACTACGGCCGCCCCGGCACCGGCTTGGAGCTGCAGGCCGGCATGATCTTCACCATCGAGCCGATGATCAACCAGGGCAAGCGCCATCTGCGCATGCTGGGCGACGGCTGGACCGTGGTCACCAAGGACCGCAGCCTGTCCGCGCAATGGGAACACACCGTGCTGGTCACCGACAGCGGCTACGAAATCCTGACCCAGTCCGCCGGCACTCCGCCCAAGCCCGGCAAATAAGCCAGACAAACCATCATCAGCCCGGCGCCGCCGGGCTTTTTCACGCCCATGCCCGCGCCATCGGCCGCGGCGCGACTTTACCCAAAAGCCGGCTTGCCCTGTCCCGCGCGCTTTCTTACACTGAAGAAGTGAAACCACATCCAGCGGGAGCCGGCCATGGCACTGACCATCAATAGCAATCTGAGCGCGCTGCAGGGGCAGAACCAGCTGAATCAGACCCAGAAAGCCAAAGACAAGCTGCTGGCCCAACTCTCCGCCGGCAAGACCACCAACAGCGCCGCCAACAACCCGGCCAACGCCGCCATTTCCGAGGCGCTGCTGGCCCAGATCAACGGCAACAACCAGGCGATCAACAACGCCAACGACGGCATCTCGCTGGCGCAGACCGCCGACGGCGCCCTCAATCAGCTGCAAAGCAACACTCAGCAAATCCAGGAGCTGGCGATCCAGGCCGGCAACGGCGCGCTCAGCGCCAGCAACCGCCAGGCGCTGCAACAGCAGGTGGACCAGCTGACCCAGGCCAATTCCGCCATCGTGCAGAGCACCGAATTCAACGGCACGCAGTTGCTGAACAGCAACGCCTCCACCACCTTCCAGGTGGGCCCCAACGGCAGCGCGGACAACCAGGTCAATATTGCCGGCGTCAATCTGGCCGCCGCGCCGGCCAGCGGCGGGCTGAACAGCTACAACGCCAATCTGAACGCCACCGGCACCATAGACATCAGCACCCAGGCCGGCGCGCTGGCCGCCCAGCAAAGCACCAACGCCGATCTGAACACCCTGGCCAACACCCGCAGCACTCTGGGCTCGATCAGCAATCGTTTCGAGGCCAGCATCAACAATCTGCAAACCGCCTCGGTCAACACCGCCGCCGCCAACAGCCGCATCAGCGACACCGACTTCGCCGCCGCAAGCGCGCAGCTGGCCGCCAAACAGATCCTGGGCCAGACCGGACTCGCCGCCCAGGCTCAGGCCAACGTCGGCCCGCGCGCGGCGCTGTCGCTGCTGGGCTAAAGCGCAAGGCCGGGGCTCCCCCGGCCCAAAGCCCAGTATTAGCGGCGATTGCGCCGCCAAGCCTTGTTACACGCGGTTACAAGCGATATCATTGGCACACACGCTTTTCGCGCACTAAATCATCGGGCACCCCCTGCGGTGCCCTTTGTCTATCTGAAGGAGTTGCATATGTCGACAAGCCCGGCCATCACGGTGTCCTCCCTGGACTATGAGCGCCTCGCCGCGCTGCTGGAGGATTGCGAGAGCGGCCACCCCACCGCGGCCGCGCTGGAAGCCGAGCTGGAGCGCGCCGATGTGGTGGAGCCCTCCGCCATGCCCGCCGGCATCATCACCATGAACAGCTGCGCGCGGGTCAAGCTGGACAATGCCCAGGAAAAAACCCTGACCCTGGTCTACCCGCGCGAAGCGGACAGCGAACAGGGCAAGATCTCGGTGCTGGCGCCCATAGGCGCCGCGCTGCTCGGCCTGTCCGCCGGCCAGAGCATAGATTGGCCGACTCCGGCCGGCAGCATCCGCCTGAACGTGCTGGAAGTCACCTACCAGCCAGAAGCCGCGGGCGAACTGCACCGCTGATAAAAAAACCGGCCATCGCATGGATGACCGGTTTTTTTGCGCCGGAATCCGGCGGCGCCTTACCAGCAGCGTTGAATCGTCTGCGCCAGCTGCACCAGCCGGCCATGAAAGAAATGGCCGGCTCCGGGAAACACCACCACCGGCAAGCCTTGCGGCCGGGCCCAATCCATCACCGCGGACAGCGGAATCACCTCGTCCTCCTCGCCGTGAATCAGCAATGTGTCGGCCGGCACCTCCGGCGTCGGGGTCTCGTACTTGCCCACCGCCACGCCCATCAGCAGCAATTTGTCCGCCTCGATGCGCGCGCGGGTGCGCGCCGCGACGAAGCCGCCAAAGGAGAAACCGGCCAGCGCCAGCGGCAGATCGCCCTGCTCGCCGCGCGCATGCTCCACCACCGCGATCACATCCTCCACCTCGCCCAGGCCAAAATCATGCTGGCCTTCGCTGTCGCCCACGCCGCGCAGATTCGGGCAATAGCAGACATAGCCCAGCTGCGACAAGGCCTTGGCCGCGGTCTGCACCACCTTGTTGGTGTTGGTGCCGCCCTGCAAGGGATTGGGATGGCAGATCACCGCGATGCCGCGCGCCTCGCCCTGCGCCGCCACCACGATGGTTTCCAGACCGCCGGCCGGACCGGCCACCACTTGCTTGTTCATCGCCTTCAACATCAGATTTTCAGCCTTTCCACCACGCGCCCGCCCACCATGTGCTCGGCGACGATTTCGTCGATGTCCTCCTTGTCGACGAAGGTGTACCAGGTCTCCTCCGGGTACACCACCATCACCGGGCCGTCGTCGCAGCGCCCAAGACAGCCCGCCTTGTTGACGCGGATCTTGCCCTCGCCGGCCAGGCCCAGCGCCTTGACCTTGTCCTTCATATAGCCCAGCAACTCGCTGGAACCGTGATTGTTGCAGCAATCCTCGCAGCCGGCGCGCTGATTGCAGCAGATGAATACATGCTTGTCGAAAAAGCTCATGGAATGCCTCGTATGCTCACGGAACCGTTAGGAGTCGTTATCTGCCCAGCCGCTAACGCCCAAGGTGGCGGCGTTGTCGAACTTGGCGTACTTGCCGACGAAGGCCAGCCGCACCGCGCCGGTAGGACCGTTACGGTGCTTGCCTATGATGGCCTCGGCCAGACCCTTCACTTCCTGGTTCTCCGGGTTGTAATACTCTTCCCGGTACATGAAGACGATCAAGTCGGCATCCTGCTCGATGGCGCCGGATTCCCGCAAGTCCGACATCATCGGCCGCTTGTTGGGGCGCTGCTCCACCGCCCGCGACAGCTGGGACAGCGCGATCACCGGCACCTGCAACTCCTTGGCCAGGCCTTTCAGACCGCGCGAAATCTCGCCCAGCTCGGCGGTGCGGTTGTCGCCGCGACCCGAACCCGACATCAGCTGCAAGTAGTCGATCACGATCAGGCCCAGCTTGCCGCCGTGCTGGCGCGCCAGTCGGCGCGCGCGCGCGCGCACTTCCAAGGCGGTTAGCGCCGCGGTTTCGTCGATGTACATCGGCGCCTCGGACAACTTGCCTATCGCGTAAGTCAGCTTCTGCCAGTCGTCGTCGCCCAGCTTGCCGGTGCGCAGGGTGTGCTGATCCAGCCGGCCCACCGAGCCCAGCATACGCATCACCAGCTGCGCGCCGCCCATCTCCATGGAGAACACCGCCACCGGCAGGTGCTGCTCCACCGCCACGTGCTCGGCGATGTTCATCGAGAACGCGGTCTTGCCCATGGACGGACGTCCGGCGACGATGATCAGGTCGCCCGCTTGCAGGCCGGAAGTCTTGGCGTCCAGATCGATGAAGCCGGTAGGCACGCCGGTGACCTCGTCCGGGTTCTCGCGGCTGTAAAGCATGTCGATGCGCTCGACCACTTCTTTCAGCAAGCCCGGCATCTCCAGGAAGCCCTGCTTGGCCTTGGCGGTGGATTCGGCGATCTGGAACACCTTGCCCTCGGCTTCGTCCAGCAGCTGCGAGGCGTCGCGTCCCATTGGCGCGTAAGCGGCCTCGACGATCTCGGTGCCCACCAGCGCCAGTTGGCGCATGATGGAACGCTCGCGCACGATCTCGGCGTAGCGGCGGATATTGGCGGCGGACGGCGTGTTCTGCGCCAGCGTGGCCAGGTAGGACAGGCCGCCGACATTGCCCAGCTCGCCGTTCTTGTCCAGGCTCTCGGAAACGGTGACCACGTCCGCGGGACGCGCCAGTTCCACCAGCCTGGCCACATGCTTGTAAATCAGCCGGTGGTCGTGGCGGTAAAAGTCCGCCTCGGACACCACGTCGGCGATCTTGTCCCAGGCGCTGTTGTCCAGCAACAAGCCGCCCAGCACCGATTGCTCGGCTTCGATCGAATGAGGCGGCGTGCGGATCGCCGCCATCTCGCTGTCAAAATTCTCGTACGATTCAGTCATGTAGACTCGGAGTGATGGCGCGGCCTGGCCGCGCGAATGAAGCAAGCCTGGATCAGGCAAAACCGGATTTTAACCCGAAACCGCCACTCGCTGAGCATGCGTTGACAAGCGCCTCGCGCGGCCCCAGCATCGAAAGCTCTTTCAACAGGAGCCGCCATGACGCCCGCCGCCCTCGTCCAACAACAACTCGACGCCTACAACCAACGCCAGCTGGAGCCCTTTCTCGCCGTCTACGCCGACGACGTGACGGTATACCGGCTGCCCGGCTCGGAACCCAGCCTGCAAGGCAAGGCCGCGCTGGGCGACTTCTACGCCACCCAGCGCTTCACCCTGCCCGGCTTGCACGCGGAATTGGTCAAGCGCATCGAGCTCGGCAACAAGGTGATAGACCACGAGCGCGTCAGCGGCGTGAGCGAGCAGCCCTTCGAGGTGGCCGCCGTCTACGAGATCGTCGCCGGCAAGATCCAGACCGTGTGGTTCCTGGCGGCGGACTGAATCAGCAGTTCATCCCGGCCACATAGCCGGACGACCAGGCCCACTGGAAATTGTAGCCGCCCAGCCAACCGGTGACGTCCACCACTTCGCCGATGAAGAACAGACCGGGCGCCGCGTTGGCCATCATGGTCTTGGACGACAAGGCCTTGGTCGACACCCCGCCCAGCGTCACCTCGGCCTTTTTATAGCCCTGGGTGCCGTTGGGCTTGACGCGCCAGCTATGCAGCCGTTCGGCCAACTGCTGGCGCTGCTTGGGCGACAAGTCCTTCAGCCGCTTATTGAAGCCCTCCCGCTCCAGCCAGGCCTCGGCGAAACGCTTGGGCCAGCCGAACTCGGCCAGCGCGTTGGCGATCAACTGCTCGCTGCCGGCCTTCTGCTCCAGCCAGGCGGCGGCGTCGGCGTCCGGCAACAGGTCCAGCTCCAGCGTCGTGCCCGGCTGCCAATAGGACGACGCCTGCAGGATGGCGGGACCGGACACGCCCTTGTGGGTGAACAGCACGTTCTCGCGGAAACGGCCCTTGCCGGCGCGCGCCTCCACCTCCAGCGACACGCCGGCCAGCGGCGCGAAGGCCTCCGCGTCTTCCACGTGAAAGGTCAGCGGCACCAGGGCCGGCGTCAGCGACGTCAGCTCCAGGCCGAACTGCTCGGCCAGCTGGTAGCCGAACGGCGTCGCGCCTATCTGCGGAATCGACAGGCCGCCGGTGGCCACCACCAGCGACGCCGCGCGAAAGCCGCCGGCGCTGGTGTCCAGCGCGAAACCGTCCGCCTCCCGGCTCACCTGCAGAATCTGCGTCTCCATGCGTCTGTCCACTCCGCCCAGCCGGCACTCCTCGTCCAGCATCGCGATGATGCGCTCGCTGCCGTCGTCGCAGAACAGCTGGCCCAGCTTTTTCTCGTGGTAGCCGATGCCGTGGCGCTCGACCATGGCGATGAAATCCTGCGGCGTGTACTGCGCCAGCGCCGAACGGCAGAAATGGGGATTGGCCGACAGATAGCAGTCGAAACGAGCGTGGAGATTGGTGAAATTACAGCGGCCGCCGCCGGAAATGCGGATCTTCTCGGCCAGCTTGCGCGCATGGTCCAGCAACAGCACGCGCCGGCCGCGTTGGCCGGCGGTGGCCGCGCACATCAGGCCGGCGGCGCCTGCGCCGATGACGATAACATCGTACTGCAACGGTTTTCATCCTTACTTTACTTTTTTAGTCAACTATTGGCGAGCAGCGGCTGAATCCAGTAAACTTGCGGATAAAGCATCCGCTTATGCGGCTTACTTTCTCAACAAGGAGAGCATAATGGAACACAAACTGCCGGAACTGCCGTACGCGCTGGACGCGCTTGCCCCGCACATTTCCAAGGAAACCCTGGAATTCCACTACGGCAAGCACCATCAGACCTACATCACCAACCTGAACAACCTGATCAAGGGCACCGAGTTCGAAAACGCCTCCCTGGAAGAGATCGTGAAGAAATCCTCCGGCGGCATCTTCAACAACGCGGCCCAAGTCTGGAACCACACCTTCTACTGGCTGGGCTTCGCTCCCAACGCCGGCGAAGAGCGCAAGCCCAGCGGCGCGCTGGCCGACGCCATCAACGCCAAATGGGGTTCCTACGACGAATTCAAGAAAGCCTTCACCCAGACCGCCATCGGCACCTTCGGTTCCGGCTGGGCCTGGCTGGTGAAGAACCACGACGGCTCGCTGGACCTGGTATCCACCAGCAACGCCGCCACCCCGCTGACCACCGACAAGAAGCCGCTGCTGACCTGTGATGTGTGGGAGCACGCGTATTATATCGATTACCGCAACAGCCGCCCGAACTATATGGACAGCTTCTGGAAGCTGGTGAACTGGGACTTCGTCGCCAAGAACTTCGCCTGATTCGCCGCTGCCCGGCAGCGCGACGACAAAAGGGACCTCGCGGTCCCTTTTTTCTTGTCTCAGCCCATCGTCCCCCGCATGCGCCGCAAGAGCGCCGCCACCGAGCGCAGCGCGAAGGCGTAGACCGACAGCTGCGGATTCGCGCCGACGCTGCTGGGAAACACCGAGCCGTCCACCACGGTCAGATTGTCCAGCTGCCAATGCCGCCCCCACTCGTCCACCACCCCGGACTCGGCGTCGCCCGACATCGCCAGCCCTCCCATCACGTGGGCGCTGACCACCTTGGCCAGCAAGGGCTTGAGCGCCAGCCCGGCTATCATGCTCCGGGCCTCGCTCCAGCTGCGGGCGAGACCCGCCTGCTCGTGCACCGTCAGCACCTGCCGCGCGCCGGCGGCGAACTGGATCTCCGCCATGCTCAGCCAGGCGCGGCGCGCGCCCTCCCACAACGCATCGTTCAAGGGATAGTCCAGCTCCGGCGAGCCGTCGCCGCGCAAGCGCACCTGGCCGCCGCGGCTGTCCGGGTGGAAGCCGTCGCGCAACAGGGCCAGCGTCGCGTGCAGATGCGGCAGCCGGCGCATCAAGGCCGCCTGGCCGGCGCCGAAGCCGGGAAAGGTGATGCCGGCCAGCAAGGGATGGATGGGCGGCACTTCCAGCTTGTAGCCCAAGGGCCCGTCCAGCGCGTGGACATGCATGAAGTGATCGCTGTACACCGTTTGCGGCGCGCCGTTGAACGGCTCCACCGGCTCCGGCATCAAGGCCGCGGACAACACCACCGGGTGCAGAAAGGTCCGCGCCCCGGTATGGCCTCCCGGATCGATCAGGCCGCTGCGCAGCAGGATGGCCGGCGAGCCGATGGCGCCGGCGGCCAGCACCACCTGGGCCGCCTTCACCTTGAAGCGGCGTCCGGTCTCGCCGACTCCGTCCGCAGCCAGAAAGCGGCCCTCCAGCCCTTCCAGCCGGGTTCTGCCGGCATTGGCGCGCAAGCGGTCCACCCGCGCGCGGCTGATCAGCCTGGCGCCGCGCTCCAGCGCGGCGGGTATCGCCGTCACCAGCATCGACTGCTTGGCGTTGGTGGGACAGCCCATGCCGCAATAGCCCAGATTCCAGCAGCCGCGCACATTGCGGCGGATGCGCGCGTGGGCGATGCCCAGGGCCTCGCAGCCGCGGGCCAGCGCCGCGTTGTTGGGGTTCGGATCCGGCAGCCAGTCGGCGACGCCCAACCGCGCCTCCGCCTGCTCGAACCACGGCCGCATCGCCTCCTCGCCGACCCCGCTCAACCGGTGCCGCTCCCGCCACCAGCGCAAGGTGTCCGGCGGCGCGCGGAAGGAACTGGTCCAGTTGACCACGGTGCTGCCGCCCACGGCCCGGCCCTGCAAGATGGAAACCCCCTTGTCCGCCGTCTTGCGGCTGGCGGACTCCTGATACAGCTCCGGATAGGCCTTGGCCTCCAGCAGGCGGAAGTCGCGCGAACTGTACAAGCCGCCCTCCTCCAGCAGCAACACGTCCAGTCCGGCCGCGGCCAATTGCTCGGCCGCCATGCCTCCGCCGGCGCCGCTGCCGACGATCACCACGTCGGCCCGCAGCTCCAGATCGGGCAAGGTCGCGCCGTCCAGCGCCTTCCAGCCCGCGGCGAGGCCGGCGACCACCGGATCGGGTATCGTCGCGCGGCTCACGGCAACATCTCCATTACCGCCGCCGGCTGCCGATAGCCCAGCGCCGACCAACTGGCCGGATTGCCGTACCAGGCGGCGTTCAGCAATTGGTGCAAGGCCTGGTAGCCGCTGCGCAGCAAGGGAAACGCGCTGCCGCGCCAGCGCCGCAGAAAGGCGGCGATGTCCTCGGCCGACGCCTGTCGCCACGGCGCGGCCACGCCGGCGATCCAGCGCCGTCCCCAAGGGTTGCCGAGCAGGTCCAGCAGCTGGCGCAACTCGGCCCGCATCGCCGGCGGCAAGCCGGCCACCGCGCGATCCACGCCGCGCACCACCTCCTCGGGCGGCGCGACGCCCGGCCCCAGCGCGACCGGGGCGATCGCCGCCAGCAACTGAGCGTCCCGCGGCGTCAAGACGCGCAGTTTCAAGGGCCTGACCCAATCCTCGGCCGGACCGTCAGGCTGCGGCGAGGCCAGCAGCGTGGCCAGCGCCAAGGCCGCGGCGCCGCCCAGGCCGGTTTTGAGCAACTGGCGGCGGCTCAGCATCTCAGCGCAGCATCCATTTCAACAGCCGCTCCACGCCGGCGCCGTAAGGCGCGCGCGTCAAGGCGGTGCCGGCCCAGCGGCTCTGGCGGAACACCGGCTTGAGTTTGGAAAACGCCATGAAACCCTCCTTGGCGTGGCAATGCCCCATGCCGGACGGACCGACGCCGCCGAAAGGCAGGTCCTCCTGCACCACCTGCAGGGCGATGTCGTTGACCGCCACCCCGCCCGACACGGTTTCGCGCAAGGTTTTTTCGATGCGCAGCGCGTCCGTGTCGAACAGGTACAGGGCCAGCGGCCGCGGCCGCGCGTTGACGTAGGCCAGCGCCTCGTCGAACTTGTCGTAGCTCAGCACCGGCAGTATCGGCCCGAAAATCTCCTCTCGCAGCAAGGTGGCGTCCTCCGGGCAGCCCTGCACCAGGGTCAGCGGGAATTTGCGGCTGGGCCGCCAGTCCTCCGCCGCCGGATTGATCTGCTCCACCTCGGCGCCGGCCGCGCGCGCCTCGTCCAGCCATTGCAGCAGCCGCTGACAATGCCGCTCGTTGATGATGGCGCTGTAATCGGGATTGTCCGCCAAAGTGGGATAAGCGCGGCGCGCCGCCCGCCGCAGCTCGTCCAGCAGCGCGGCGCGGTCCTTGTTGTTGACCAGCACATAGTCCGGCGCCACGCAGGTCTGGCCGGCGTTCAGCATCTTGCCGGCGACGATGGCCTCCGCCGCCTGGCGCAAATCGGCGCCCCGGGCGACGATCACCGGCGATTTGCCGCCCAGCTCCAGCGTCACCGGCGTCAGGTTCTCCGCCGCCGCGCGCATCACGTGGCGGCCCACCGCGGTGGAGCCGGTGAAGAACAGATGGTCGAAAGGCAGCCTGGTGAAGTCCTGCGCCAGCTCGGCGTCGCCGTTGACCACGGCCATCACCTCGGGCCCCAGATAACGTTCGGCCAGGCGCTGCAGCAGCGCGCCGGTCGCCGGCGTGTATTCCGACATCTTCACCATCACCCGGTTGCCGGCCGCCAGCGCGGACACCACCGGCCCCAGCGCCAGGAACAAGGGGTAGTTCCACGGCACCACCACGCCGATGACGCCCAAGGGCTGCGGCATCACGCTATTGCCCGCCGGCTGGAACCACAGCGACACCCCGCGCCGCTCCGGCCGCATCCAGCGCCGCAGACGCCGGCGCGCGTAACGTATCGCCTCCAGAGAGGGGAAAAGCTCGGCCAGCCGGGTTTCCACCGCGCTGCGGTGGCCGAAGTCCTGGCTGACCGCATCAACGAAAGCCTGGCGATTGTCCTGCAACATGCTCTCCAGGCGCTTGAGCCATTCCTGGCGCAGTTCCAGCGGCGGAAACGCTGAGGCCCGGCTGAGGCGGTACAGGCGGGAAAACTCCGCTTGCAGATGATCATCCCGGCAAATGGGCATGGCGGCGGCATTCATTGTATTATCCTTAGGATAGCAGTATCCGAACGATTGTTTAGAGCCGTAGCTCTAAAACAAGAATATCACCGCCCATCCACGCTGTCACCTTCTAGCCGCGCCATGTTGATCGATTTTTTTTACGCCCTGCGCGAGGCCGGCCTGCCGGTTACGCTGAAAGAATTCCTCACCTTGCTGGAGGCGCTGCAAAAACGCGTCGCCTTCGGCGATCTTGACGCCTTCTACTACCTGGCGCGCACCGCGCTGATCAAGGACGAGAAACACTTCGACCGCTTCGACCAGGTGTTTGGCAGCCATTTCAAAGGCCTGTCGCAATCGCTGGACGAGCTGAAAACCGGCATCCCGGAAGACTGGCTGCGCAAGCAAGTGGAGAAGCACCTGTCCGACGAGGACAAGCGCCGGCTGGAGGCGCTAGGCTGGGAGCAGTTGATGGACACCCTGCGCCAGCGGCTGCAAGAACAGCAGGAACGGCACCAGGGCGGCAATAAATGGATAGGCACCGGCGGCACCAGCCCCTTCGGCGCCTACGGCTACAATCCGGCCGGCATCCGCATCGGCCAGAACGAATCGCGCCACCGCCGCGCGGTGAAAGTGTGGGACCAGCGCGAATTCCGCAACTTCGACGACTCGGTCGAACTGGGCACCCGCAACCTCAAGATCGCCCTGCGCCGGCTGCGCGAGTTCGCCCGCGACGGCGCCGAGGAAGTGCTGGACCTGGACGCCACCATCGCCGCCACCGCCGGCAAGGCCGGCATGCTGGACCTGCGCATGCAGCGCGAGCTGCGCAACGCGGTCAAAGTGCTGGTGTTGTTCGACGTCGGCGGCTCGATGGACGACCACGTCAAGGCCTGCGAGGAGTTGTTCTCGGCGGTGAAATCCGAGTTCAAGCATCTGGAGTATTTCTACTTCCACAACTGCGTCTACGAAGCGGTGTGGAAGGACAACGCCCGCCGCCACACCCAGACCTTGTCCACCTGGGACCTGATTCACACCTTCGGCGGCGATTACAAGCTGATCATCGTCGGCGACGCCACCATGAGCCCCTACGAAATCAGCTATCCGGGCGGCAGCGTCGAGCACATGAACCAGGAGGCCGGCGAAGTCTGGCTGCGCCGCCTGCTCGAGCATTTCAAGCACGCCGCCTGGCTCAACCCGGTGCCGGAAGCGCACTGGGACTACACTCAGTCGCTGCACATGCTGCGCCAGCTGATGTCAGGGCGCATGTACGGGCTGACGCTGCAGGGCATCGATCAGGCGATGCGCGCGCTGAAGCGCAGCGCGTCTTGAATTTTAACTTTCCGACACAAATTATTACTTGAGCTTGCGGCGGCTTGTGTTCCAGAATGAAATCACAGGGGGCCGCCATAGACGACTTTTGCTTCCAGGCCTGTTCGCCGGCAATCGTCTTCATCAACAAGTTAGCACTCAAGCCTCGGGGAGCCATGCCATGGAAATTTTGCTTTTATTCGCCCTCATCGCCGCTGTGGTCGTCGTCGCCAAGCTGTTGAGCGGCCCGGTGGAAGACCAGGACCAACTGGCTCCGATCCGCATCCGCGACGATCAGGACCAGCGCCGTCGCTGACCCCCGTCCCAAACAGAAGAAATGAAAAAGCGCGCCGAATCCGGCGCGCTTTTCTTTATGGCGGCAACAAGTCGAGCGCGTTCACGCCGCCTCACAGCTCGCGCTGCGGCACCAGCACCGTCCGGTTGCCGTTGCTTTCCATCGGACTGACGATGCCCGCGGCCTCCATTTCCTCGATCAGCCGCGCGGCGCGGTTGTAGCCTATGCGCAGATGGCGCTGCACCGAGGAAATCGACGGTTTGCGGGTGCGCATCACGATTTCCACCGCCTCGTCGTACAGCGGATCGCTTTCCGTCGCCGCCTGCGCCTTGGCCGTGGCCGCGGTGGACTCCTCCTCCGCCTCGCTTTCGCCGGTCAGCAGGCCTTCCACGTAGTCAGGCTCGCCGAACTGCTTCAGATGCTCGACGATGGCGTGCACTTCGTCGTCGGTGACGAAGGCGCCGTGCACCCGCTGCGGATAGCCGGTGCCCGGCGGCAGGAACAGCATGTCGCCCTGGCCCAACAGGCTTTCCGCGCCCATCTGATCCAGAATGGTGCGGCTGTCCACCTTGCTGGACACCTGGAAGGCGATCCGCGTCGGGATATTGGCC
Source organism: Chromobacterium alkanivorans (assembly GCF_016937655.1). Taxonomy (GTDB): domain Bacteria; phylum Pseudomonadota; class Gammaproteobacteria; order Burkholderiales; family Chromobacteriaceae; genus Chromobacterium; species Chromobacterium alkanivorans. Next base: position 209,257 of record NZ_JAFHKL010000002.1, read on the forward strand.
TTGATCAGGCCGGTGATCACGTCCACCGACGGCCGCTGGGTGGCCAGGATCAAGTGAATGCCGGCGGCGCGCGCCTTCTGCGCCAGGCGAGCGATCAATTCCTCGATCTTCTTGCCGGCCACCATCATCAGGTCGGCGAACTCGTCCACCACCACCACGATGAAGGGCAACGCCTCCAGCGGCTCCGGCGTTTCCGGCGTCAGGCTGAACGGGTTGCCGATGCGCTGGCCCATGGCTTCGGCCTCGCTCACCTTGTCGTTGTAGCCGGCCAGGTTGCGCACGCCCAGCGCGCTCATCAGCCGATAGCGGCGCTCCATCTCGCCCACGCACCAGTTCAGCGCGTTGGCCGCCAGCTTCATATCGGTGACCACCGGCGCCAGCAAGTGCGGAATGTCGTTGTACACCGACAGTTCCAGCATCTTGGGATCTATCATGATGAAGCGCACTTCGTCCGGCCGCGCCTTGTACAGCATGGACAGAATCATCGCGTTGACGCCCACCGACTTGCCGGAGCCGGTGGTGCCCGCCACCAGCAGGTGCGGCGCCTTGGCCAGGTCCATCGCCACCGGCTGGCCGGTGATGTCCTTGCCCAGCGCCAAGGTCAGGCGCGAACGCGGCTGCTGGAACACCTCGGAGGAGAAAATCTCGGACAAGCGGATCATCTGGCGCTTGGGATTGGGCAGCTCCAGACCCATGCAGGTCTTGCCGGGTATGGTTTCCACCACCCGGATCGCCGCCAGGCCCAGCGCGCGCGACAAATCCTTCATCAGGTTGACCACCTGGTTGCCGCGCACGCCCACCGCCGGCTCCACCTCGTAGCGGGTGATCACCGGGCCGGCGTAGGCGTCCACCACGCTGACCTTGACCTTGAACTCGGCCAGCTTTTCCTCGATGACGATGCCGCGCTCCAGCAATTCCTCTTCCGAGCACGTCACCGTCGCCTCGTCAGCCGGACGCAGCAAGTCCAGGCCCGGCAAACCGTAATCGTCGTACACCGGACGCGGCTTGGGCGGCGCCGGCTCGGCGGCCAGCTCTACCTGCTGCTGCGCCTGTTGCGCCCAAGCCTCGGACTCCGGAGCCGCGTCCCAAGGCGGGCTCGCCTCCTCCGGCGCCTCCTCCGGCGCCTGGTCCGGCGTCGCGACGGCGGCAGGCGCGTCGATCAAGACCCAGGGCATCGGCTTGGCGGCCAGTTGCTGCGCAGCGGCGGCCACCGAAGGCGGCTCCGCCGGCACGCTCTCGCGCTGCACCACGGCCGGTTTTTCCTCGTCCTGCACCAGCACAGAGCGGGTCTGCGGCCAGCGCCACGGCGCCGGCTCGGCGGCTCGCGGCGCGTCCGCTTCGGGGAGGGCCGGCTCAGGCGGCCTTGCCGCGACGACGACCGGCGTCGGCTCGGCCGGGCGCGCCGGCGGCGCGGCGAAAACGGCGGGCTCGGACTCCGCGGGCGCTAACGGAGGCCAATCGGCCTCGACGGCGATTGCAGGCTCCGCTGGCGCATCGAAAGCTGAGGCGAAAACCTCGGGCTCGGCCAGCGCCTCTTCCGCGACGGCCTCAAGCGCCTCCGGCATCGCGGCGGGCAGGTCGGGCGCGGCGGCAAAGGCGACGATTTCCGGCTCGGCCGGCGGGTCGAGCGGATCGGACGTCTGGGCGAAGGCGACGATTTCAGGCTCCAGCGGCGGCGCAGACGGCCGCGCCGGCGCCAGCCAGCCGTGTTGCGCCGGCCGCGCGCTGGCCGGCAACTCATGCCGCACGACGGGAGGCGGCACGATTTGCAGCTCCGCCGCTTCCTGTGGCTTGACGGCAAGGGGGCGAATGGCGGCGGACGGCGGCGCGGCCATGGTTTTGCCGCGCTTGGAATGAATGTGGCGCAACTGCTCGCGCACCTCGCTGGGCTCGATCACCGGCAAGGACGCGCCGCCCTGCTCCTTGGCGTTCTGCGTCAGCACCCGGGAGGCCTGACGGCGGCGATAATCCGTTTGCAGATTATGCTGCAGCTCATGCAGGCCGATCACCGGCAGATCCTTGGCCTGCGCCGGCTCCGACGACGGCGGACGCGCGCGCTTGCGGTATTCACGGGAAAGTTCCAGCGTCGGCAACTCCGGCTTGGCCTGAGGCGGCTCGGCCTGCCGCTTCGGCAAGACTATGGTTTCGCGCTCAGCCTCGGCCGGCGGCGCTTCGCGTTCCGAAGGCGGCGGCGCGGCGGCCCGGGCCGGCTCCGGCTCGACTTGAGCGGGAGCTTCGGCGCGCGGCGGCGTCGGCTCGATCCGCGGCCGGCCCCAGGACTCCGCGGCGTTCCGCCCGTCGTCGGCCTCCTCCGCGAAGTAGTCCGGCTCGTGCCGCTCCGTCGGCGACATGCCCAACAAGCGATCCAGCTTTTGGGTCCATTCGGACAGGACGACACGGCCGGTATACACCAGCCAAGCCAGCGCACCCAGCACCAACAGCAGCACACACAGCACAAACCACACAGTTCACAACCTCTGACGATGTCGAAAATTAACGGCCGAGCCCCAACCCGATGTCGGCCCGGCTGCGGCGATTGTACCGTTTTTTATAGCGTTCGCGGCAGGCGCGCGTGGACGATGAGCGCTCCGGCGGAGAAAAAAATTAAGCCGCGGCGTGACGCGGCGGCTTAATTCCTGCGGATGGCGAAAGCGGACTAGGCGGCCAGTTGCAAATACCCCTGCAGTTGACCATTGGCCAATAGGCGGCGCAGATGGCTGCCCGGCGTGGGGCCGGCGTAGGCGACGCCGGCCTGCTTGCAACGCAAGACCTGTCCGGTGGCCAGGGTGACCAGCTCCATTTCCAACACCCAGGCCTGGACGTCGTCCACGCCTTCGATTTCCGGCTCCAGCGTTGCGGTCAGCCGATAGCGGCCGTCGCCGGAATTCACATCCAACAAGCCCATCAGCCCCAGATTGTTGCGCACATCGGCATCGTCCGCGTCAAAAGCGCCCGTCGCCAACGCGGCGGCCGGCAGCTTGTCCTTAACAGTGTTTGCAACCATGACAGTTAATCCCCTTTGATGTTGTTATCGTTTGCCGCCTTGGGCTGGCCGCGGCTCAAAGCGCCGCGCGGGCGCGGGCCACTGAATTAAATCAGCCGCGGAGACAGTAAACGCCGCAACATCATGCTGCATTTCATTGGCTCACTGCAATCCCTTGCCAGACGCCTCGGCGTTGGGAGATGGACAAACTGTCCTTTTTGCCACTTCTTTACATTGCGGGACGGTTACAGCAAACGCGGATTCAGCGTATAGCGGCCGCTCAGGCTCGCCGACGCCAGCACATGGCCGGACAAGGCCGCCATGATGCCGGCCGGCGTCAGCGCGCCGGCCACCGGCAGGCTGGCCACGTCCAAGGCGTACACGGTGAAGACATAGCGGTGCTCCAGGCTGTCGTTCCACGGCGGGCAGGGACCGTCGTAGCCGTAGTAGTCGCCGGCCATCGCCGCGTCGCCGGCGAACCAGCCGGTGTAGTCGTTGACGCCGTGGCGCAGGCCTTGCGGCGCGCCCGGGCCGCTCTTGCCGCGCGCGCTCACGCCCGCGCTGTGGCCGCCCTCGGCGATCTCGCTCTGTTCGGCAGGGATATCCAGCAGCAGCCAGTGGTAGAAGTCCACCCGCGGCAGATCCGCCGGCACCTCCCTGCCCTCCTGATTGACGTCGTCGCCGCGCGACGGCACGTCCGGATCATGGCACACCAACGCGAAGGAACGCGTGCCCGCCGGCGCTCCGCCCCAGGCCAGATGCGGATTGAGGTTGTCGGACAGCGCGACGTGGCTGTCGGCGTCCGGCACGCAGAAGGCCAGGCGGCCCGGAATGCGCTCCCCGTCTTGAAAGCTGCGGCTGTGCAATTGCATGAGTCTGCTCCTCGACTACGGCCGGCAAGCGGCCGATTGAAAAAAAGCCCCGACCAGCGGGGCTTTGCAATGCTTGAGGTCAAAACCGGCCAGGCTTAGCCCGCCTTCACCACCTGGGCGATGGCGGAAGCCACATAGGCCAGGTTCTTGCTGTTCAAGGCCGCCAGGCAGATGCGGCCGGTGGACACCGCGTAGATGCCGAAATCGGCGCGCAGGCGCTCCACTTGGGCCGCGCTCAGGCCGGTGTAGGAGAACATGCCGCGCTGCTGGGCGACGAAGGAGAAGTCCTGGGCCACGCCCTCGGCCTTGATCGCCTCGACCAGGCCGACGCGCATCGCGCGGATGCGGTCTCGCATGCCGGCCAGCTCGTCTTCCCACATCTGGCGCAGTTCCGGATTGGACAGCACCGCGGCCACTACCGCGCCGCCGTGAATCGGCGGGTTGGAGTAGTTGGTGCGGATCACGCGCTTGAGCTGGGACAGCACGCGCGCCGACTCCTCCTTGCCGGCGGTGACGATGGACAAGGCGCCCACGCGTTCGCCGTACAGCGAGAAGCTCTTGGAGAAGGAGCTGGAGACGAAGAACTGCAGGCCGGAGGCCGAGAACAGGCGCACGGCGACGGCGTCGGCGTCGATGCCGTCGGCGAAGCCCTGGTAAGCCATGTCCAGGAAGGGCACCAGGCCGCGTTCGCGGCAGACTCGCACCACCTCGGCCCATTGCGCGTCGGACAGATCGGCGCCGGTGGGGTTGTGGCAGCAGGCGTGCAGCACGATCACGGAACCGGCCGGCAACTGGGCCAGGTAGGCGCGCATGCCGTCGAAATCGACGCCGCGGGTGGCCGCGTCGTAATACGGATAGTTCTCCACCTCGAAACCGGCGGATTCGAACAAGGCGCGGTGGTTCTCCCAGCTGGGGTTGCTGATGTAGACCTTGGCCGCCGGGTTCAGGCGCTTCAGGAAGTCCGCGCCGATTTTCAAGGCGCCGGTGCCGCCCAAGGCCTGGGCGGTCACCACTTGACCCGCCTTGATCAACTCGCTGTCCGCGCCGAACAGCAGGTTCTGCACCGCGCTGTCGTAAGCCTGGGCGCCTTCGATCGGCTGGTAGCCGCGCGGCGGCATGGCCTCAAGACGCGCCTTCTCCGCCGCCTTCACCGCCGCCAACAGCGGAATCTTGCCGTTGTCGTCGGAATAAACGCCGACGCCCAGGTTCACCTTGGTGGTGCGGGTGTCGGCGTTGAATGCTTCGTTCAGGCCCAGGATAGGGTCGCGCGGCGCCAGTTCTACGGCGGAGAAGATCGAAGAGGTCATGCAAGGCTCCATTACTTTACGCAACAACCGGCCAAAAGCGCGCGCCCTGGCCGGCTGGACAAGAAAAACCGGATGGCCACAGTCTAACATGGAGAGCCGTTCTCCGGGCCCTCATCCGTCGCCGCCGGGTTTTGACAGCGCGACGCCCGGCCATTACCCTGACATCAGCCACCCAAGCATACTTGCGGCAGCCACAGGAGCATGACTCATGAAAAAAGGCATCTTGCTGTTCTGGCCCTCCTTCATCATCGCCATCCTGGCGACAGGGGTGTTCTTTTCCATTTTCGATCCGGCCGAGCTCAGCCTGCACGGCAAGATCCTGTTCAACGACAAGCTCTCGGCCTATTCGGTGTTCTTCCTGGTCAGCTGGGCCTTCGGCGCGCTCAACACCAGCATCGTGCTGCTGCTGGAAAAGAACGCCCGCGAACTGAACGGCTTCACGCCGCCGCCGGTGGTGATACCGGAAGACGACGTCGCCCAGCCCTAAGAACCTGTTTACGATCTGCTGCGCTTCGGCGATACAGCGTTGAAAACACCCTCAAAATGCTCATGTACCAACCGTACACTCCGCTTTTTCGGTCGTTTTCGCCTTGTCTCGCTCTTGCTCGCGAGATCGTAAACACGTTCTAAGACCCGCTAACAAAACCCCTGATCCTGCGTTGCGCCTCCTTGTCGTACTACGGGTACTGTAGCTTCGCAGAAACTTCGTTTTCTGCGTCGGCGCGCCTTGGCTCGGGTTCTCTGCGAGGTTTTGTTAGCAGCTCTAAATCCCTGCCGGCCAGCATGAAAAAAAGGAGCCGCGCGGCTCCTTTTTCTGTTTGACGGCATGGACTCAAATCACGCCCAGACCCTTGAGCATCACCACCAGGATCAATAGCGGCGACACATAACGCAGCACGAAGAACAGCGCCTTCAGCAGGCCCTCGTTCCGCAGCGCGCCCTGATTGCTCAGCGCCTGCTTCAGCTGTTCGAAGCCCCACACCCAGCCGACGAACAGGCAGAGGAAGATGCCGCCCAGAGGCATCAGCAGATTGGAGGTCACGAAGTCGAACAGATCGAACAAGGTCATGCCGAAAGGCTTGAAGCCGGACAGCGTGCTGTTGGACAAGGCGCAACCCGCGCCGACCAAGGCCAGCAGCAGCAGATTGATCACCGTGGCCTTGACCCGGCTGATGCCGAAGCGCTCGCTGAACACCGACACCGGCACTTCCAGGATGGACAGCATCGCGCCGGTGGCCGCGATCGCGGCCAGCACGAAGAAGGCCACCATGAACACATTGCCCAGCGGCATGCTGGCGAACACCGCCGGGATGGTGATGAACAGCAGCGACGGACCAGCCGCCGGCTCGAAGCCGAAGGCGAACACCGCCGGGAAAATGGCGATGCCGGCCAGGATGGAGACGAACAGGTCCGCGCACATCACCCGGAAGGTGGTGACGGGAATGTTCTGGTCATCGCGGAAATAACTGCCGTAGGTGATCATGGTGCCCATGCCGATGGACAGCTTGAAGAAGGCCAGGCCCACCGCGGTCAGCACCACCGCGCCGCTGATCTTGGAGAAATCCGGAGTGAACAGGAAGTCCAGCCCCTTGGCCGCGCCGGGCAGCATCAGGCTGCGCGCGCCAATCACCAGCAGCAGCAGGAACAGCAAGGGCATCAGCTTCTTGGTCACCGCCTCAATGCCCTTGGACACGCCCATCAGCAGAATGCCGCCGATCAACAGCAAGACCAGCCACTGCCACAACAAGGATTGCACCGGGTCGGAAATCAGCGCGTTGAAGGCCTGCGAGGTTGTTTTGGGGTCGCTGGACAACAGACCGCCGCCCAAGGACTTGAACACATAGGCGAAGACCCAGGCCGCCACTTCGGAATAGAAAGCCATGATCAGGAAGGCGGCCAGCACGCCGAAAGCGCTGATCAGCCACCAGGGCTGGCCGGCCGGCGCCAGCGTCTTCAGCGCCGTCACCGCGTCGCGCTTGGCTTTGCGGCCCAGCATGATCTCGGCGATCATCACCGGCAGGCCCACCAGCAGCGTGGCCAACACGTACACCACCAAAAAACCGGCGCCGCCATTGGTGCCGGTCAGATAAGGAAACTTCCAGATATTGCCGAGGCCCACGGCGGAACCGAGAGTCGCCGCCAATACGCCAAAGCTGGAGGTGAAGCCGTCTCGCGACTTGGCCGCGCCTCCCTGCCGCACAGATCCCACGTTCTGACTCATTTATTTTTTCTTTCTGACTACCGCGGCGCCAACGCTCGCCGACCCCTTGGGACCGGGCGTTGAACAACTGCTCACGCCGCCATAAAACAAGCCCGCCTAAGGGATCCCCCTGGCGGGCAACTTGAGTGTTCGGCTTGTCGCCGGCAGCGATTTTGCGGCTATTCGGTCATCAGCGCAAAAAAATCTTCACGGTTTTTGCGTCAGCTCATCTCCCAGCCGTCGCAACCAGGCGGCGCACTGCTCCAGTTGCTCGATGTCGATGTATTCGTCGGGCCGGTGCGCCTGTTCGATGTTGCCCGGACCCAAGACAACGCAGGCGATGCCCGCCTCGCTGAACAGCCCAGCCTCGGTGGTGTAGGCCACGCCCTTGCCGCCCTCGCAGCCGCACAAGCGCGCCACGGTGCGGCGCACCTCGCTGTTTTCCGACGACTCGAAGGCCGGGCTGTACACCACCCGCTCGATCTCGATCTCCGCCTCCGGCGCCACCTGCCGCATCTCCAGCAGCAAGGTGGCCGCGTAATCCCGGACCGAACTGACAAAACGCTCAGGTCCGTCGCCCGGCAGCCAGCGGCACTCGAACATGAACTCGCAATCCTTGGGCACGATGTTGCAGGCGGTGCCGCCGTGGATGGTGCCGGTCTGCAAGGTGGTGAACGGCACATCATATAAGGCCTGCCGATGGCCGAACGACGCCTCGGCGTCGGCCAGCTTGCGGATGTGGGTGATCAGCCGCGCGGCGAACTCGATGGCGTTGACGCCCTGCGGCGTCAGCGAGGAATGCGCGGCGCGGCCGCGGACCTTGCACAGGAAGTGAGCGATGCCCTTGTGCGCGATCACCGGCTGCATGCTGGTGGGCTCGCCTACGATGCAGCCGGACACCTTGACCCCGTCCGCCGCCAGCCGGTCTATCATCCGGCCCACGCCCAGGCAGCCCACCTCCTCGTCGTAAGACAGCGCAATGCCTATGCCCTGACTCAGATCGCCCCGCGCCGCCAGCTCGACAAACCAAGGCGCCAGCGACAGCACGCAGGCGATGAAGCCCTTCATGTCGGCGGAGCCGCGGCCATACAGCCGGCCGTCGCCCTTGTCGGTCAGCGCGAAGGGATCGCTGCTCCAGACCTGGCCGTCCACCGGCACCACGTCGCTATGGCCGGACAGCACCACCAGCGGCAGCTCGGGCGCGCCGATGCGGGCGAACAGATTGGCCTTGCTGCCTTCGTCGTTGAAGGTCAGCGTAGCTTCCACGCCCATCTGCCGCAGATAAGCGCGCACCCACTCGATCAGCTCCAGATTGGAATGCCGGCTGGTGGTGTCGAAGCGGACCAGTTCCGCCAACAATTCTTGCGCCGATTGAGCCATCACACACTCCCACGCTTGCCGCGGTATAGATTAGATGCCGCCCAGTCTGCCTGCGCGACCGCGCTTCGGCAACCGCCGCCGCGCGCGCCCGCGCGACAAAAAACGCACGCCGAGCTTGGCAAAACGGCCGCTTGTCGTTAGAATGCGTCTTCTCTTGAGGCGGGTCTCCCCGCATTGCGCGATAGCGAACCTGGTCAGGTCCGGAAGGAAGCAGCCACAGTTATTTAGCGCAAGTGCCGGGGGTCAGGCTCGCCGCCCCTCCCCTTTTTTTCTGCCTCGAATGCCAAAACGCTTTACAAAAAAGCGACCACACAGTATCTTTTTGCGTCTCGACCTGCAAATCCCATTGTCCTTGACAATAAGAATCCACTAACATTGCAAAAACCGAAGTTGATGCTTAACGGAACTTCATGAACTTTTTTGCATCAGAATTATTCCTGATGGATTTTTTTTGCTATTTTTAGGGTGCAGGGCACGAAACCTAAAAAATATTAGAACCAATATTCTTTGATACTGAGAGGAACACTCAATGAAACTGTTTGAAAAGATCCCCAACCCGCGTGAGATCCGCCGCAAGCTCGGCCTGAACCAGCAAGAGTTCTGGAGCCGCATCGGCGTGACCCAGTCCGGCGGCTCCCGCTATGAAAGCGGCCGCAACATGCCCAAGCCGGTGCGCGAACTGTTGCGCCTGGTCCACGTCGAGCAGATCGACCTGTCCAAGGTTCGCCGCGAAGACTTCGAAATCGTCGAGTACCTGAAGGAAACCCACCCGGACCTGTACAAGAGCCTGCGCAAAGCGGTTCGCACCAAGCTGGAAGCTCAGGATGGCAGCGTGGAAGTCACCGCCGGCTGATCCTCTTTCCGCCGAGGAAAGCCAGCCCGCAGCAATGCCGGCTGGCTTTATTTTTGCCCGCAGGATTGTCCGACAAGCAACGGCGCGCCGCATCCCGCCCAAGCCGCGCGCCCGCCATGCCATCAGCCTAGTCGCCCGGGTTGCGTACCAGCAACACCGGCACGTCCGCCAGCTTAAGCACGCCCTCCGCCACGCTGCCCATCAGCAGGTGCATCAAACCGCTCCAACCATGGGTACCCATCACTATCAAATCGGCGCCCCAAGCGCCGGCGTCGTCCACCAGCACCGCGGCGATCTTGTCGCCCCAGCTTTCCAGAATCTTGCAATCCGCCGTCACGCCCAATTCCTTGGCCTTGGCCTCGGCCTGCCCCAGCACCTGCTCGCCCGCCTGCTTGATCGACTTTTGCAGTTCGGTCGCGTCCAGAAACTCGGTGCCGCCCCAGCCGAACTGGGCCAGATCCACCACATGCACCAGTTTCAGGCTGGCGCCCACTTCCTTGGCCAGGTGGCAAGCCTCGTGCAATGCCAGATTGGAGGTCTCGCTATCATCCACCGGTACGAATATGCGCTGATACATGACTCTGCTCCTTGTTGTATTTGCCTTACACTTGCAGTCTATCAAACCATGCCACTGCCCTGTTGACTCAGGTTAAGACAAACAACTCAGCCAAACCACTCGCCCAAAGCCCACATCATGTCCAGAATCCAGCTCGCCCTGCCAGAGCGCTTCGCCTTCGAAACCCGCGTCGACATCCGCATCGGCGACGTCAACTACGCCGGCCACCTGGGCAACGACGCCGTATTGAGGCTGGCTCACGAAGCGCGCCTGCGCTTTTTACAAAGTCTAGGCTATCCGCACGAACTCAGCATCGAGGGCCTGGGCGTGGTGGTGGCTGACACCGCGATCTGCTACCGCGCGGAAGCCTTCCACGGCGAAGTGCTGCGCTTTGGTCTGGCCGTGGACGGCATCGGTCCGCGCGGTTTCGATTTGCTCTATCAGGCAAGCAATGACAAAACCGGGAAAGAAGTGGCAAGATTGAAGACAGGCCTAGTCTTCTTCGACTACGCCAGCCGCAAGCTTGCCGCCACGCCCCCAGCGTTTCTGGAACGGCTAGGCGTCACATCAGAATAAAGGAAAGGCGTCATGAGAAAATACGCACTCAATAGCCCGGAAGCACTGGCGCGCCTGCTGGCCATGTTTATGATCACGGATGGCAATATGGACCCGCGCGAGCTGGAGCTGCTGGAGAAACTCCACGTCTACGACCTGATCGGCCTGCCGCGCAAGCAGTTCACCAAGGTGCTGGTGGATTACTGCGACGACGTGTCCGACGAAGCCAACGACGACGGCACCATCCATTTGCTGGACGCGGAGCGCATCAACGGCCTGCTGGCCGAGGTGACCGACCACCGCAAACGCATTCTGGCCTGCGTGTTGGCCATGGACATCAGCAAGTCCGACGGCACCATCAGCGAGCCGGAAATGGCGCTGTTGAGCCATATGATGAAAAGCTGGGGCATTTCGCTGGACGATCTGGAACGCGAATTCGCCCGTTGACCTCTTTCCGCGCCAAAGCAGCCGTCCGCGCGGCTGCTTTGGCCATTTTGAAGCCTCCCCACCCATGACGAGCAATACCCGATTTTCCGGCACCGACAACTACATCGCCACCGAAGACCTGATGATGGCGGTGAACGCCGCCATCACCCTGGAGCGCCCGCTCTTGATCAAGGGCGAGCCCGGCACCGGCAAGACCATGCTGGCCGAGGAAGTGGCCCGCAGCCTGGGCCGAGAGCTGATTGTCTGGCCGATAAAGTCCACCACCAAGGCCCAGCACGGCCTGTACGAATACGACGCGGTCTCGCGGCTGCGCGACTCGCAACTGGGCGACGCCCGCGTGCACGACATCCGCAACTACATCGTCAAGGGCAAACTGTGGCAGGCTTTCGACGCCGACAGCGCGCCGGTGCTGCTGATCGACGAGATCGACAAGGCCGATATCGAATTCCCCAACGACCTGCTGCGCGAACTGGACCAGATGGAGTTCTTCGTCCACGAGACCCAGGAGTTCGTGCGCGCGCGCCAGCGCCCCATCATCATCATCACCTCCAACAACGAGAAAGAGCTGCCGGACGCTTTCTTGCGCCGCTGCTTCTTCCACTACATCCGCTTCCCGGACCGGGACACCATGCAGGCCATCATCGACGCCCACTTCCCCTCGCTGCGCCAGCAACTGGTCAGCGAAGCGCTGGAAGTGTTCTTCTCCATTCGCGAATTGCCGGGCCTGAAGAAAAAACCCAGCACCTCGGAGCTGCTGGACTGGCTGAAGCTGCTGTCGGCGGAAGGCATGGACGCCGCGGCGCTGAAACAACGGCATCAGGACAACGCCCCGCCGCCGCTGGCGGGCGCGCTGCTGAAAAGCGAACAGGACCTGCAATTGTTCGAGCGCCTGATGCAAATGGCAAGGCTGCGCCGCTGAGATGGAATGCCTGGAGCGCTTCGCCGCCTCGCTGGCCTTGGCCGGCCGCAGCGGCCACACCGCCGCCGCCTATCTGCGCGATCTGGAGCAGTTGGCCGCCCTCATCCAGCCCTCCCCGCTGGAGCGGGCCGAGCACGCCCAGCTGCGCAAGACGCTGGCCAAGTTGCACGCTCAGGGCCTGCACAGCCGCAGCCTGGCGCGCAAGCTCTCCGCCTGGCGCCGTTTCTACCAATGGCTGCTGGACAGCGGACAACGCGCCGACGATCCCAGCCAGGGGCTGCGCGCGCCCAAGCAGGACAAGCCGCTGCCCAAGGCCTTGCCGGTGGACAGCACCGCGGCGCTGCTGGACCGCATCGACGACGCCGACGCGCTCTCCGTCCGCGACCGCGCGCTGTTCGAGCTGATCTACTCCTGCGGGCTGCGACTCTCCGAAGCGGTGGGATTGAATCTGGAAGATCTGGATTTTTCCGACGACCTGCTGCGCATACGCGGCAAGGGCGGCAAGGAGCGCATCGCGCCGCTGGGCGCCGAAGCGCGCGACTGTCTGCAACGCTGGCTGACTCAGCGCCAGGCGGCGCCGGACGAGCGCGCGGTGTTCATCGCCCGCCACGGCAGGCGGCTGGGCGGCCGCCAGGTGGAAAAGCGCCTGCGCGACTGGGCGATCAAGACCGGCGCGCAGCAGCACGTGCATCCGCACATGTTGCGCCACTCCTTCGCCTCCCATCTACTGCAATCGTCGGGCGACTTGCGCGCGGTGCAGGAGTTGCTGGGCCACGCCAATCTGTCCAGCACCCAGATCTACACCGCGCTGGACTTCCAGCACCTGGCCAAGGTCTACGACGGCGCGCATCCGCGCGCGCGCAAGAAACCGGACAACAAGGATTAAACGCCCGGACCAGGCGCTGGTTCGGCCCTGCGAAGCAGGGCGAGGCAATGCGCTCGCGGCGCACGACCTGTCGGAGTCGCATTCGCCGCGCAACGCTGACGGCGCGCGCCAGCCCTTGAGCAGCGCCTAAGCCGCGCGGCCGCGGCCGGCCACCAGCTCATCCAGCCGCTGCAAGGCGCGGATCACCGTTTGAGCGCGCACCTGGGCGCGATCGCCGTCGAAGCGGCAGCTGAAAGCCTCGCTCCAGCCGTCGGGTCCGGCGATGCCGAACCAGACCAGGCCCACCGGCTTGGCCGCCGTGCCGCCGCCGGGACCGGCTACGCCGGACACCGCCACGCTCCAGTCCGCGCCGGACAGGCGCAGCGCGCCGGCCGCCATCTGGCGCACCACCGCCTCGCTGACCGCGCCGTGTTCGCGCAAGGCGCCGTCTTCCACCTGCAGCAGACGCTGCTTGGCTTCATTGCTGTAGGTCACCACGCCGTAGCCGAACCAGGCGGAGCTGCCGGCGATGTCGGTCAGCGCCGCGGCTATCATGCCGCCGGTGCAAGACTCGGCGGCGGCGACGCTCTCGCCCGCCGCCAGCAAGCGCTCGCCTAAACGGCGGGCCAATTCCAGGCTTTCTTGCATGGCTCTCTCCCTCAAGCTCGCCGCGATTTGAAATGGCGAATCAAGCCGTTGGTGGAGCTGTCGTGCGCCAGCGCGTCGTCGTCGGCCGCCAGTTCCGGCAGGATGCGGCGCGCCAACTGCTTGCCGTACTCCACTCCCCATTGATCGAAGGAATTGATGCCCCAGATCACGCCCTGCACGAACACCTTGTGCTCGTACAAGGCCAACAGCATGCCCACGCTGCGCGGGCTCACCTCGTCCAGCGCCAGGGTATTGGACGGCTGGTTGCCGGGGAACAGCTTCTGCGGCAACAGCATGTCCAGCTGTTCGCCCGGCAGATGCGCCAGCTCGCGCATCGCCTCGGCCTCGCTTTTGCCGCGCATCAAGGCCTCGGTCTGCGCCAGGCAGTTGGCCACCAGCACCTGGTGCTGATCGGCCACCGGATAATGGCTGCGCATTGGAATGATGAAGTCGCAAGGCACCAGCCGCGTGCCTTGATGCAGCAACTGGAAAAAGGCGTGCTGACTGTTGGCCCCTTCCTCGCCCCAGATCACCGGGCCGGTGTCGAAGTCCAGCGACTCGCCGTAGCGACCGACGCGCTTGCCGTTGGACTCCATGTCCAATTGCTGCACATGGGCCGGCAAGCGACGCAGGCCGTGGTCGTAAGGCATGATGGCGTGGGTGTGGGCGCGGTAGAAGGTGTTGTACCAGACGCCGATCAGCGCCAGCAGCACCGGCATATTGGCGGCGAACGGCGCGGAAAAGAAATGCCGGTCCATCGCGTGGCCGCCCGCCAGGAATTCCTGGAAGCGCTCGAAGCCTATCGCCAGCATCACCGGCAAGCCGATCGCCGACCAGGTGGAATAACGGCCGCCCACCCAGTCCCAGAAACCGAACATGTGCGCGGGATCGATGCCGAAGGCCTCCACCGCCGGCTGATTGGAGGACACCGCGACGAAATGGCGCGCGATGTCGGCCTCGCCGCCGGCTTGCAGAAACCATTGCCGCGCCGCCTGCGCGTTCAGCAGCGTCTCCGGCGTGGTGAAGGATTTGGAAGCGATGATGAACAGGGTTTCGGCCGGGTCCAGCCGCTCCAGCGTGCGCGCGACGTGAGCGCCGTCCACATTGGAGACGAAATGCACGTCCAGCTCCGGCGTCGCGTAGGCGGCCAGCGCCTCCTTCACCATCAGCGGACCGAGATCGGAGCCGCCTATGCCCAGGTTGACCACGTGGCGGATGCGTCGGCCGCTGAAACCTTTCCACTCGCCGCCGCGCACCTGCTCGCTGAAGGCGCGCATCCGCGCCAGCACCGCCTGCACCTCGGCCACCAACTCGCACCCGTCCAGCGTCAGGCTCTCGCCGGCCGGCAGGCGCAAGGCGGTATGCAGCACCGCGCGGTCTTCGCTGACATTGATGCGCTCGCCGCTCCGCATCCTCTCCATCCAGCCGGCCAGGTCGGCCTCGCGCGCCAGCTCGAACAACAATTCCAGCGTGCGCTCGGTGACGCGGTTCTTGGAATAGTCCAGCAACAGGCCGTCCAGCTCCAGAGAAAACCGCTGGAAGCGCTGCGGATCCGCGTCGAACAGCTCGCGCATATGCATGTGCCGGGTGGCTCGCTGATGTTGATGCAAGCGGGCCCAGACCCGGGTGGAGTTGATGTCGGACGTGCGTTGCGAAGCCATATGGATTGCCGCTGGAATGAAGTTTGCCAATAGTAAAGGGGCAAGCCCCGTCATGGAGCCGCCCCTGCGGAACAGCGCCCTGGTTACAGCTTGAGGAAATGCTCGCGGTAGTAGCGCAACTCCTCGATGGACTCCAGGATGTCCGCCAGCGCCTCGTGCTTGCCGCGCTTGACCACGCCGCGCGCCACTTCCGGCTTCCAACGCTTGCACAACTCTTTCAGCGTAGACACATCCAGGTTGCGATAGTGGAAATACTCTTCCAGCCTGGGCATCCAGCGCACCATGAAGCGGCGGTCCTGATGGATGGTGTTGCCGCACATCGGCGTGATCCGCGGCGGCACGTACTGAGCCATGAAGTCCAGCAGAATCTGCTCGGCCTCGGCCTCGGCCAGCGTGGAGGCCTTGACCTTCTCGATCAGCCCGCTCTTGCCGTGGGTGTTCTTGTTCCAGTCGTCCATGCCGTTCAGCACTTCGTCGGGCTGATGGATCACCAACACCGGCGATTCCGCCACCACGTTCAGCTGGCTGTCGGTGACTATCATCGCCACTTCGATGATGCGGTCGGTCTCTGGATTCAGGCCCGTCATTTCCATGTCGAGCCAGATGAGGTTCATTTGATCTTGTGTCATACTTGCCAATCTTTGCAAAACCCTGCCATTTTCCTTCATTGCCGCGCTGGCGGCAAACCTGACAGCAGATAACGGACTCCGATGACCGAGGCATTCAGCTCTCTCTTCCTGGCCGCGCTGGCGGCCACCCTCGCGCTAAAGATCTGGCTGGGCTGGCGCCACGCCCGCCACATCGCCCGCCACCGCGCGGAAGTGCCCGCGGCTTTCCGCGACGCCATCTCCTTGCAACAACACCAACTGGCCGCCGATTACTGCGTCGCCAAGACCCGCTTCAGCCTGTTTTCCGCCCTGATGGACAGCCTGGTGATTCTAGCGCTGACCTTTGGCGGCTTGCTGCAATGGCTGGCCGGCGTCGCCGCCGGCGCCAGCGCTTCGCCGCTGCTGTCCGGCCTGCTGCTGATCGTCGGCGTGGCGGCGCTGAGCGGCTGCGTCAGCTTTCCGCTCAGCCTGTACTCCACTTTCGGCATCGAGGCCCGCTTCGGCTTCAACAAGACCACGCCCCGACTGTTCATCATCGACCAGATCAAGGGCCTGCTGCTGGGCGCCGTCATCGGCCTGCCGCTGGTGGCCC
This sequence comes from Chromobacterium alkanivorans, assembly GCF_016937655.1. Classification (GTDB taxonomy): domain Bacteria; phylum Pseudomonadota; class Gammaproteobacteria; order Burkholderiales; family Chromobacteriaceae; genus Chromobacterium; species Chromobacterium alkanivorans. Next base: position 225,703 of record NZ_JAFHKL010000002.1, read on the forward strand.
TGGTGCTGTGGCTGAGGGACATCTCCGGCCCGCTGTGGTGGCTGTGGGTGTGGCTGGTCTGGACCGGCTTCCAATTGCTGATGGTGGCGCTCTACCCGACGCTGATCGCGCCGCTGTTCAATAAATTCACCCCGCTGCAAGACCTGGAGCTCAAGGCGCGCATCGAAGCGCTGCTGCAACGCGCCGGCTTCAAGAGCCAGGGCGTGTTCGTGATGGACGGCTCGCGCCGCTCCAGCCACGGCAACGCCTACTTTACCGGCTTCGGCGCCGGCAAGCGCATCGTGTTTTTCGACACCCTGCTGGGACAGTTGGACCACGCCGAGATCGAAGCGGTGCTGGCGCATGAGCTGGGCCATTTCAAGCGCCGCCACATCGCCAAGCGCATCGCGCTGGCCTTCGCGCTGTCGCTGGGCTTCCTGTTCCTGCTGGGCCAGTTGCTGGACGCGCCGTGGTTCTACGCCGGCCTGGGCGTGTCCACGCCCAGCACCGCGATGGCGCTGATCCTGTTCTTCACCGCGGTGCCGGCCTTCACCTTCCCGTTCACGCCGCTGTCCAGCAGCCTGTCGCGCCGTCATGAATACGAGGCCGACGACTTCGCCGCCAGCGAGACCGACGCCGGCAAACTGGTGTCGGCTCTGGTCAAGCTCTACCGCGACAACGCGTCCACGCTGACGCCGGACCCGCTGCATTCCGCTTTTTACGACTCGCACCCGCCCGCCGCGCTGCGCATCAACCACCTACAAGGAAACCGCTGACATGAACCTGCTCGAACTGTCCTGCGAAGCCCAACACGGCGCCAGCCCGCTGGCCGCCAGCACCGTCAATCAATTGATGGGCTCGCTGCCCGGCTGGAACATCCGCGGCATCGAACTGACCAAAACCTTCCCCTTCGCCAACTTCCACGACACCATGGCCTTCGTCAACGCCCTGGCCTGGATCGCCCACCGCGAAGACCATCACCCCGACCTGTCGGTGCATTACAACCGCGTCGTCGTCAACTTCAGCACCCACGACGCCGGCGGCCTGACGCTGAACGACTTCATCTGCGCGGCCAAGACCGAAGCGCTGCTGGCCCGCCCATGACAGGTCAGACCGGACAAATCATCCGCAGCCACGGCCGCCGCTTCATCGTTGAATCCGGCGGCCAGGCTTACGATTGCACCACCCGCGGCAAGCGCGTCGACTTCGCCTGCGGCGACTGGGTGGACATCCTTGTGCAGAACAAGGAACAGGCCGTCATCGAGCGCTCGCAGGAACGCCGCAGCCTGCTCTACCGCCAGGACGACTGGAAAACCAAGGTCATCGCCGCCAACGTGACCCGCATCCTGTTCGTGATCGCCGCGGTGCCCAGCCCCAACGAGGAACTGCTGGGACGCTGCCTGATCGCGGCGGAAGCCGGCGACATCGATCCCGTCATCGTGGTCAACAAGGCGGACTTGCCGGAAACCGCGGACTTGCTGCGCAAGCTGGAGCTGTACCGGCAACTGGGCTATCAGGTGGTCACCCTGTCCGCCAAACAGGACGTCGCGCCGCTGCTGCCGCTGCTGCAAGGCCAGACCAGCGTCTTCGTCGGCCAGTCCGGCATGGGCAAGTCCACGCTGACCAACGCGCTGCTGCCGGACGCCAACGCGCGCATCGGCGACATCTCCACCGCGCTGGACTCCGGCCGCCACACCACCACCCACGCCACGCTCTACCATCTGAACGCGGACAGCCACCTGATCGATTCCCCCGGTTTGCAGGAGTTTGGCCTCAAGCATTTGAAGGCCGCCGAGCTGACCCGCTACTTCCCGGAAATGCGTCCGCTGATCGGCCAATGCCGCTTCCACAATTGTTCGCACCGCGTGGAACCGAACTGTGCCATCATGGCCTCATGTGAGTCCGGCGCCATCGCCAAGTCCCGGCTGTCTTTGCTGCAACGGCTGACGGATGAACTTTCACCGTCTAAGCCGTGACGAAGGGTGTGCGTACTTTCCATTCACATACACGGGTAATTCACTTATCCTAAAAAACTGAAAGTCGTATCGCATAAGCATATCCAGACAGACAGCTAAAAAGGAGCCAGCACTATGACTAAGCGAATCGCACTCGTAACCGGAGGCATGGGCGGTATTGGTACCGCCATCTGCAAAGCCCTGGCGGAAAGCGGTCACATCGTAGTCACCACCTACAGCAAGCCCGGCCGCGAACAAGCCTGGCTCGCCGACATGAAGGGGCTGGGACTGAAGGATATCCACGCCTATCAATGCGATGTCACCGACACCGCAGCCTGCAAGGAACTGGCCGAAAAGGTGGCCAAAGACCTGGGGCCGATCGACGTGCTGGTCAACAACGCCGGCATCACCCGCGACTGCAGCTTCAAGAAGCAGACCAAGGAAGACTGGGACGCGGTGTTGCGCACCAATCTTGACTCTCTGTTCAACATGACCAAGCCGGTGGTGGACGGCATGGGCGACCGCGGCTTCGGCCGCATCATCAACATTTCCTCGATCAACGGCCAGAAGGGGCAGTTCGGCCAGACCAACTACTCCGCCGCCAAGGCCGGCATGCACGGCTTCACCATGGCCCTGGCGCAGGAAGTGGCGCGCAAGGGCGTGACCGTCAACACCATTTCGCCCGGCTACATCGCCACCGATATGGTGATGGCGGTGGCGGAAGACGTCCGCAACAAGATCGTCGCCCAGATCCCGGTGGGCCGCCTGGGCAAGCCCGAGGAAATCGCCGCTCTGGTGACCTTCCTCGCCTCCGAACAGGCCGGCTTCATCACCGGCGCCAACGTGGCGATGAACGGCGGCCAGCACATGATGTGACGCGCCCGCCGTCGGCTCCGCTTGCAGCGCCACCCCAGGGTGGCGTTTTCTTTTTAGCCCCCCGCTGTGTATGCTGTCGTTTTCCCCAGCCACACCCCGACGACACCCCATGGCAGAACAGCTGATCATCCACGGCGCCGACAAACAAGAGCGCTATCAAACCCTATTGCCGCAAGCGCTGGCGCTGATTGAATCCGAAACCGACCAGATCGCCGCGCTGGCCAATCTCTGCGCCGCCTTGCACGGCAGCTTCGACTGGCTGTGGACCGGCTTCTACCTGGTCAAGGACAAGCAACTGGTGCTCGGCCCCTTCCAGGGCCCGATCGCCTGCACCCGCATCCCCTTCGGCAAAGGCGTCTGCGGCAGCGCCTGGCAGGCCGGCAAAACCCTGGTGGTGGAAGACGTCGACGCCTTCCCCGGCCACATCGCCTGCTCGTCCAGCGCCCGCTCGGAAATCGTGGTGCCGATCCGCAACGCCGCCGGCGAGGTGGCCGCGGTGCTGGACGTGGACTCCAGCGAGTTGGCCAGTTTCGACGCGGTGGACGCCGAATACCTGGAGCGCATCGCGGCGGGACTCGCGCGCCTGCTTTAAGATCCGCCGACAAAACCCCGATCCTGCGCTGCGCCTCCTTGTCGTGCTACGAGCACCGCCTGCGGCGGCGCGCCTTGACTCGGGTTCTCTGCGAGGTTTTGTTAGCGGCTCCAGGAAGCGCCCCGTCCCGGCTCGCGGGATTGCGTGCCGCACCGATGCGAGCATGAAAAAAGCGCGCCCGGCGGCGCGCTTTCTCAATGGTCCAACCGGCTCCGCCGGCTATAGCTGCAAGCGCATCGAATCACGCCCCTCGCGAGACCGCGACCAAACGCGCCCCGCCAGCTCCAGAATCCAGAACACGGCCAAACCGGACAGAATGGACAGATTCTTGCCCGCGGCCATCGCCAGCACCCCCTGCCAGAACGAGCCCCCGTCCGCCCAGCACAAGCCGCACCACACGAGCAAGGCCAGCAGGGTGATCAAGGCCGGGGCGCGGTAGTATTCGCCGAAAGTCATATTGCCTCCAATAAGGACAATCCTCACGACAAATTAGCAAAGCCCGCTTCCAGCGGCATCGTGGCAAGCACTTAGTAGAAACACGCTCCCGGCAAAGCCGCTCAGCCCAATAGCGGCAACTGCAGCTGCCGCCCCAGCCATTCGCGCAAGCCGGCCTCGTCCAGCGCCAACAGCTCCTGCCGCGACCCGGCCAGTATCTCCACCAAGCGCGCCAACTGCCGCTCCGCGCCCAGATTCATCTCGCCGGCCAGCCGGCTGTTCTCGCTGGCCATATCCAGCAGGCGCGCCGAGGTCTGCTCCAGCTGCACCGCCTGTCGCAGCGCGTCCTGCTCCAAGGCGGCGTTGCGCCCTTCCAGCCATTCCAGCCGCGCCTCCAGCCGACCGTTGTCGCGCTCTCGCTCCGCCAGGCGGTCGCGCCACTCGCCCTCCAGCCGCGTCCGCTCGCGCCGGCTTTGCTGCAAAGCCTCCTCCTGCCGCGCCTGCGCCTGCTGCATGGTCCGGCGCTCCTCCTCCATCTGTTCGTAGAGCCGCAGCCGCAAGCCTTCCAGCCGCTCATAGGCCAGCGCTTCGCGGCGCGCGGCTTCTTCGCGCGCTTCCTGCACCTTGAGTTCCGCGCGCTCTTCCAGCTCCTGCTGGCGTTGCTCGGCCTGGCGCCGGACCTCGGCCAACTCCTTCCGGGACTGCTCCAGCCGCTCCTCTTGCTCCTGCCGCGCCCGTTCCAGCATCTGGCGCCGAGTTTCCTCGCCCTGCAAGCGCCCTTCCAGATCCGCCAGCCGCGCGGCGCGCAGTTCCAGTTCGCGCAGGGCGGACTGCAACTCAGCCTGGCGCGCCGCCAGCCCCGCCTCCAGTTCACGAGTCTCCGCCGCCGCCTGGGCCACGGCGGTTTCCGCGTCCTGGCGCAAGGACTCCAGCCGTCCGTCCGCCTCATCGCAGGCCCGCTGCCACACTTGCTCGAAGGCCTCGGCCAGGCCGGCCGGCCAATCCGGCCGCCGCGACGACACCGCCACCCGCGACAGAAACTCCTGCCGCCATTCTTTCAAGGTGTTGTTGATCGTGGTGTTGGAGCCCGCGCCGATTCTGGCCCTAACCTCCATCACCGTCGGCCATACGCCTTCGCCCACCAGCTCGAACGCCGCCTGCCGGATGCGCGAATAAATGTCTGTCGCCATGCCTGAAAATGCTCGTTTGTCGTGGCCGACATTCTAGCAAAGCGCCGCTTTAAAATATATTACGTATTACATTTAAAATTTAACAAACCAGCCCCGACCCGCTCGCCGTAAAAAACGAAAGGGCGGCGCGCCTCGCGCGGCGCCCGCCCTCTTCGGCCCATCCGCTGGCGTCAACCGCGCGCGGCCTCGCCCACGAAGATTTCAACCCGCCGGTTTTTCGCCCGTCCCGCGGCGCTGGCGTTGCTCGCCACCGGCTCGTGCGAACCGCGGCCGGCGATGCTGATCCGCCCCTCCGCCACGCCGCGCGCGGTCAGATAGTCGCGAGTGGCGCGGGCGCGGTTCAGCGACAAGGGGTCGTTGACCGCGTTGGAGCCGGTGTTGTCGGTATGACCGACGATTTTCACCGTGGTCACCGGATTCTGGTTCAAGGTGGCGGCGAAACGATCGAGAATCGGCCGCAAATTGGGCTTGATGTCGTAGCGGCCCACGTCAAAAGACACATCGCTGGGAATATCCAGCTTCAGCTGATTGTCCGCGGTCTGGCTGACGCTGACGCCGGAGCCCTTGGTCGCCTGCTCCATCGCGGCCTTCTGCTCCTGCATGTGCTTGGACCACAGATAGCCGCCGCCGGCGCCCAGCGCCGCGCCCAGGGCGGCGCCGGTGGCCGCGCTGCGTCCGGGGTTGCCGCCGGCGGTCAACCCGCCCAGCACCGCGCCGGCCACCGCGCCAATCGCCGCGCCGGTGCCGGTGTCTTTCTGCGTTTCGGACATGTTCGCGCAGCCGGACAGGCCTCCGCTCCCCAGCGCCAATGCAACAAACATCACGATCAGTTTATTCATGCCTGGATCCTTTCCATTCAGTCCATTATCCGCCCCAGCGCCTGCGGGGCGCGCTTTCAGCATATACCCATTGCGCCGCGGCCACCTCGTTCCCCGGCCAAAAGGCAGGCGCCGCCGACCGCGCCAAAGCGACAAAACGCTTGATTTGGCTGCCAAAGCCTTCCCTTGCCGCGCCAATCCGCGTACCATCGCGCCTCGCTTTACGGGAGGGAATATGAACACGCAGACTACGGCCCGCGCCTGCGGCATTGACTTTGGCACATCCAACTCCACCGTGGGATGGCTGCGCCCGAACCAAGCCACCCTGCTGACGCTGGAGGACGGCAAGATCACCTTGCCCTCGGTGGTGTTCTTCAATTACGAGGAAGATCATTCCGTGTTCGGCCGGCTGGCGCTGCAGGAATACATGGAAGGCTACGAAGGCCGGCTGATGCGCTCGCTGAAAAGCCTGCTGGGCTCCAACCTGATCGACAGCCAGACCGAAGTGCAAGGCAAGGCGCTGCCCTTCCGCCACCTGCTCAGCCTGTTCATCCAAGAGCTGAAGCTGCGCGCCGACCGCGCCGCCGAGCGCCCGTTCGAACAAGTGGTGCTGGGCCGCCCGGTGCACTTCGTCGACGACAACCTCAAGGCCGACGCCGAAGCCGAATCCACTCTGGGCGAGATCGCGCGCCAGGTGGGCTTCAAGGACGTGTCCTTCCAGTTCGAGCCCATCGCCGCCGCCTTCGACTACGAAGCCCGACTGGACCGCGAAGAGCTGGTGCTGATCGTCGACATCGGCGGCGGCACCTCGGACTTCACCCTGATCCGGCTGGCGCCCGAACGCCACCGCCTGGACGAACGCCGCGACGACATCCTCGCCACCGGCGGCGTGCACATCGGCGGCACCGACTTCGACAAGCAATTGAGCCTGCACGGCGTGATGCCGCTGTTCGGCTTCAAAAGCCGGCTGCGCAACAACGCGGAGATGCCGTCCAGCCAGTACTTCAACCTGGCCACCTGGCACACCATCAACTTCGCCTACACCCGCAAGGCCTGGATGGACCTGCAGGACGTGCATCGCGACGCGGCGCAGCCCCAGGTTCTGGACCGACTGTTCCGCCTGATCCAGGACCGCGCCGGCCACCGACTGGCGATGCAGGTGGAAGCCGCCAAGATCGCGCTGTCGGACGAGGCCTCGCACCAGCTGGACCTCGGCCATATCGAGGCCGGCCTGCGCTGCGAACTGAGCCGCGACCAGTTCAACCACAGCATAGACGCGATGCTGGGCCAGATCGGCGCCACCGTGCGACAGCTGCTGGCCGACGCCTGCACCCAGGCCGGCGACATCGACACCGTCTTCTTCACCGGCGGCTCCAGCGGCGTGCCGGCGCTGCGCGACAGCATCAAGCGCCTGCTGCCCCAGGCCCGCCATGTGGAGGGCGACCTGTTCGGCAGCATCGGCAGCGGCCTGGCGATCGAGGCGGCCAAGCGCTACGGCTAACGTCGGCGCGCAAACGACAAAAGGCCGGGCAATTTGCCCGGCCTTTCGCCCATCCATTCCATCTCAAACGCCAGACTTGCCGCCCGCCGCCTTCTTGCCCTTCCGCCGCGCCTCCGGCGGCAACTCGAACTCGAACAGCTGAGCGGTGCGACCGGTCTGCGATTGACAGGCTATCATCAGCGCGCGATTGATCGCCTCCTTCTTGCTGACCCCCCACCACTCAATCATCTTGTCCAGGGACTTCTGCGCGTCGCGGCTCAGCTCCACCGTCACCGACAGCTCCTGCAGACGGCTGCGGCGCAGCTCTCGGCTGCGGCGCTTGCGCTCGGCCACCGTCATCGCGCGCTCGCCCAGCGGCTTGCGCCCCGGCTTTTTGCGGACGCCGCCAATCAGATCGAAGGTGTAGTGATCGCAAGGATCTTTCATGGCTTGAGTGACGGGTCACAGTCGTTGCTGAAGAGGGGCGCAAGGATAGCACAAAGCAAGCCCCGGCGGGCGTTTCGCGCGCTTTGGCCGCAAAATATCCCAACGCGATGCGGCCGGCGCAAAAAAACCCCGGCCTGGTGCCGGGGCAGACTCAATCAGCCGCCCTGAAGGCTGATCGAAAGCGACTCTACAGTTCCAGCATAGCCGCTGTTTTGGCTTTGCACAGCCCGCGTTGACGCAGCCGGCCCCGCTTCAGTCGCTGCCGAATTCCCGCTCCAGCTCCGCCAGCGCCTGCCGCGTCACCCGCACCGGCATCAGCGCGCGGCGAAACGGCTGGGTCCGACCCAACACCAGCTCCTCGAACGCCAGTTCGGTGACATCCTCGCCCGGCCCGTCCTGCTTCACCCCCATGCGGTTCAGGTAGAGGACTTGCCACTCCAGCCGGAAATGCTCGGCGGGATGCTCCAGCACCTGGCGCACCGTTTCCAGCAGCCCTTCCAGGCTCAGCGCGCCGCGCGCCTCGCGCAGCTGCGGTTCGATCTCGGCGATGCGGCGCTCGACTCCCTCGCAGCTGTCCGGCAGCGGAGAGCCGTCGGACGAGCCGTCCACCACCGTGCCGGCCTCGCAACGCAGCACGCTCAGCCGCAGCTGCAGCCGCGACATCTCGTTGTCCAGCGTCTGACGCAGCTGCTCCAGCAGGCTCAGCCGCCGCGCGATCACCGTGGTCAGCATTTCCTCGCTGCGCCGCGCGCTGCGCTCGCGCAGCTGCTCGCGCGACGCGCAGGGCATCGCCAGCCTGTGGCCGTCGAAGCTCACCACCTGCTGCGGCACTTCGCGACGCAACTCCCCGCCCTCCATCGCCACGCCCAAGCGGCCGGTCTCGCTGCGCGCCATCGACAGCAAGGCCCAGGCCTCGTCGCCCTGGCTGGCGGACAGGAAGAAATTGCGCAAGGACTCGCTCTGGCGCAGGCAGGACAACAGGCTGGCCGGTCCGGAGAACAGCAGGCCCAGCCGCGGGTCCTGAGCAAAGCCGCGCAAGGACAGCGCCAGCGGCTCGGGCATCCGGCTCGGCAGCTCGGCCAGATAGGCCTGGGTGACGCGCATGCCCGGCGCCAGCGCTTCCAGATAACCGGGGGACAGGCGCAAGCGCTTGTCCGTGGCGTCGATCAGGCTCTCTATCGCCTGCGTCAACTCCCGTTGCTGCTGCCGGCTTTCGGCGTCCAGCCCCCATCTTTGCAACAAGCGCCCTAACATGCGTCCCCCGCTGATAGCCGGCCTTGCGGCCGGATGAAAACGATTAAAACGATTCGTCGTCGCGCAGATAGCGCCATTGGCCGGTGGGCAGATTGCCCAGCTTGACCTTGCCGATGCGAATCCGCTTCAGGCCCACCACGCGCAGCCCCACCAGCTCGCACATGCGGCGGATCTGGCGTTTCTTGCCCTCGCGCAGCACGAAGCGCAACTGGTCCTCGTTCTGCCAGGCCACGGTGGCCGGCAGCAATTTTTTACCATCCAGCTCCAGACCATGGTTGAGCAGACGCAAACCTTCGTCGGAAAGTTCGCCCTCCACTCGCACCAGGTACTCCTTGTCCACGCTGGAATGCTCGCCGATGATCTGCTTGGCTACTCGGCCGTCCTGGGTCAGGATCAGCAGGCCCACCGAATCGATGTCCAGACGGCCGGCCGGCGCCAGCCCTTTCAGATGCTGCGGGGAAAAGCGGCGGCGGCTCTTGTCCTCCGCCCACTGGTTTTCCGGCTTGACCAGCACCACCGCCGGCTCGTAGCCGTCCTCGGCCTGGCCGGACACATAGCCCATCGGCTTGTTCAGCAAGATGGTGACGCGCGAGGCCTGCGCGTCCTGAGCCTTCTTGTCCACTTCGATCAGATTGTGCGGCAACACTTTCTGGCCGAGGACGGCCACCTCGCCGTCCACCTTCACCCACCCTTGTTCGATATAGCTATCGGCCTCGCGGCGCGAGCACAAGCCCAACTCGGCCATGCGTTTCGACAGGCGCACTGGTTCCATCATTTCGTTCCGTAATAAAAAAAGCGGCTTGCGCCCGCCGCGGCGTTCGCGCCGGCCCTCGCATCCAAGGCAAGGACCGGGCTGACCGCATGCATCGTCAAGTCCGCTGTTGCATTTTCCCCGTATTGTAGGGGATGCCGCCGCAACTGGCTACGCGGCGGCCGTCACCCGGCCGGCGATTGGTTCAGCGCGCCGGTGCCGCGCACCTCCTCGCGGGTGGACAAGCGCCACTGCAACACCTTGCCGCCGGCGTCGAACAACAGCACCAGTTCCTTATCGTAACGGTTCTGCGCGCTGAACAAGGGCGCCAGATCGGTGAAGTTCTGCAACTGCGGCCGATACTGGACATAGCTGTAGACCCACAGTTCGCGTCCGCCGGAAAAACGTATCCGGTCCTGCGGCTCGCCGAAGGCGTCGAGCACCTCGCGCCGGCTGCCTCCGCTTTGCAGCATCCGCTTCACCGCCGGCTCGTCCGCCCCTTCCAGTTGCTTGCTGCCGTTGCTGGCGCACGCCGTCAGCCAACAGACGCAACACAGCGCCAACCATCGCTTCTTCATTTGCCGTCCTCCCCCACCATGGGCTCAAGCACCACTTGCGCGTCATTGGACCACTCGCCCACTTCCAGCGGCACCGAATACAGGTATTCGCGCGGATACGGCCACTGGAAGAAGGGCGTGAACGGCTCCGCGCGGCCGTACAGCCAGATCGCAGGCAGGGTGAACTGGCGGCCGCCCTCCAGCAGGGTGACGCTGAACACCGGTTTGTCGGAGATGAACAGATACTGGGCCCGGCCTTGATCGTAGGGGTTCTTCTCATCCTGCAAGCGCGTCAGCCCCTTGAGCATGGCCTCGCCCAAGGCCATCGAGGCCCGGCGCGCGCACGCCACCACATCCTCCCCGCACGCGGTTTCCGGCGGCGGCAGGCAAGCCAGCTTGCGCTCGTCGCGCAGGCTCAGCCGGCCCTGCGCGCCCACCATGCATTCCAGCCGCAAATCTCCCAACCGCCGCACATTGGCCGGCAGGCCGCCGCTGCTCACCACCGGACGCCAGCTCAGTTCCGAGAACGGCAGATTGGCCACCAACTGCGCCTTGCGCCGCTCCAGACCCGCCAGCGGCTCCAGCGCGAAACTGCGGTCCGCCGCCAGCTTGACCGCGCCCTTGCCGCCGCGCCCGTCGCGCCAGGACAGCGCCACATCCCGCCGCGGCGGGTGCGGATACAGCCGATAGCGCAGCTCGGCGCCCGGCGCCAGCGAGCGGAACGCGTCGAAGGTCTGCTGGCCCTGGGCCAGCTCGGCGTAAGCGTAAACGGACTCCTTGCCCAAGGCCGGCGGTCGCGCGGGCGCTTCCGCCGCCGCGGCGCCGGCCGCCAACAAACCCAAAACCAGGCCGCCCAAGCTCGCGGCGCCCCCCGCTTTCAATTTGCGCATCGTCGCGCCTCTTCCGTAAAATTCATATTGCATTTCATCGACAGGCAAGCTCATCGCATGCGATTTTATTGAGTTGCGGCGCGGCCAACAAGTCATTCCATTCGATTACGCTGGCCGGCGGCAAACCCTCCGCATCGCCCCGAACCTCGGAGACAGGCATGAACTGTTTCAAAGAATACGAAGACTACGACGGCGTCGGCATCGCCCAGCTGATCGCCGACGGCCAGATCAGCGCCGGCGAGGCCGTGGCCGCCGCCCAGGCCCGGCTGGAACGATGGAACCCGGCGTTGAACGCGGTGTGCCTGCCGCTGCCGGAACAAGCCCAGGCCCAGTTGAAACAGGCGCAAGGCGCCGGCCCGCTCGCCGGCTGCCCGGTGCTGATCAAGGACTTGCTGGCCGACATCGCCGGCGAGCCCACCCGCAACGGCAGCCGCCTGTTCGACGGCTACGTCGCGCCGCGCGACGCCGACATCATCAAGCGCTACCGCCAGGGCGGCCTGATCTTCATCGGCAAGACCGCCACCCCGGAGCTGGGCCTCAGCCCCTACACCGAATCCAAGGTCTACGGCCTCAGCCGCAACCCCTGGGACCTGACGCGCACGCCGGGCGGCTCCAGCGGCGGCTCGGCGGCGGCGGTGGCCGCCGGCATCGTGCCCATCGCCCACGGCGGCGACGGCGGCGGCTCCATCCGCATCCCGGCGTCCAACTGCGGCGTGTTCGGCCTCAAGCCCACCCGCGGCCGCGGCCCGGCCGGGCCGGACTACAGCGAGGGCTGGCAAGGCCTGGTCTGCCAGCACGCGCTGACGCGCAGCGTGCGCGACAGCGCGGCGATGCTGGACCTGCTGGCCGGCGGCCCGCGCGGCGGCGAGGCCTACTACTGGCCTGCGCCGGAGCAAAGCTTCTTCGCCGCGCATCAGCGCGAACCCGACAAACTGCGCATCGCCTGGAGCAAGCGCCCCATTCTGGGCGGCGCGCTGCATCCGGACTGCGACGCCGCGCTGGACGGCGCGCTGGCGCTGCTGCGGGGCTTGGGACACGAGGTGGAGGAAGCGTCGCCGCCGCTGGCGTCGCCGGAGGAGTACAACCGCGCGATGCTGGCGATCATCTGCGGCGAGATGGCAGGCTTGCTGCGCGACATCGAACGCCAGACCGGCAAACGGGTGCGGCACGAGCAACTGGAAGCGGCCAGCTGGGCGCTGGCGCGCTACGGCGAACGCCTCAGCGCCGGAGAGTTGGCCTGGGCGCGCGGCTTCGCCTGGTCACAGGCCCGGGCGATGGAAGCCTTCCACCAGCGCTACGACGTGCTGGCCACCCCGACGCTGAACCAGCCGCCCGCCCTCGTCGGCGGCCTGGCCCCCAGCGCGGCCGAGGCCATGGTTTCGCGCTGGATGCTGGGCAAGCTGGGCTGGGACTGGACGCTGCGCTTCGGCCAGCTGATCCCGGAGACCTCGCGCCGGATGATGGAATATCTGGGCTGGACCATCCCCTTCAATATGAGCGGACAGCCGGCGATGAGCGTGCCGCTGCGCTGGAACGCCGCCGGCCTGCCGATAGGGGTGCAATTCGTCGCGCGCTGCGGCGACGACCTTGCCCTGCTGCAACTGGCGCGCCAGCTGGAGCAGGCGCAACCGTGGGCGCAGCGGCGCCCGCCGGCGCCGCCTAGCGCTTGAAGCCGGCCAGGGCCGGCCCCAGTTCGCCGGCCAGCCGGCGGCTCAAGTCGGTCACCAGCGCCTGCAGGCCGGCCGTGGCCGCCGCGGCGTCCGCCGTCGCCAAGGGCCGGCTCTGCAGGAAATAGCCGCTGGCCAGCGGCTTCTTGTCGCCCTGCGCCGGCAAAGCCTGCCAGGCCACTTCCAGCGAGGCGTCGCGCCCCGGGCGCAGCCGCAGCTGGCGCACGTCCAGCAACACGCGGACATCGCCGCCGCCCATGCCCGGTTGCGGGTAAGCGTAGACGCTGGCCAGGCCCAGCGCGCGGGACAGGTCCGCCGCCACGGCCTGAGTCAGCATCCGGTCCAGCGGCCCGGCCCAGCGCTGCAGATCCAGCAGCTCGACATTGCCGGCGGCGTCTTCCACCACCAGCTGCGGCCGCTCCAGCCCCGCGGGCAGGCTAGCCGGCCCCACCATCACGCTGGCGCCCAGCACGGGAATCGCGGCCGCCGCCGGCAAGGCCGGCCGCAGCTGATGGAAGGTGGTGGGCGGCGAGGCGCAGGCGCTCAGCAGCGCCAGCAGAGTCAGGCTCAGCGCGATGGACTTCATTTTTTCTCTCCCTTGCCGCGTATCAGCGCTTCCGGATGACGATCCAGGTAATCGGCCAGCGCGCGGAAGCTGCGCGCCGTTTCCGACACCTCCTGCGCGGCGGCGCGCACGTCCTGCTGCAGCGGCGAATCCGCCTGCATCGCCTGGCGCGTGCTTTCCAGCGTCTTTTGCAAGTCTTCCAGCGTTTTCACCGCCTGCGGCAACACCTTGCCGTCCATGTTCTCGGACAGCTTGCGCATGCCGTCCAGCGTCTGATGCAGCGATTTCAGCGACTGGTTCAGCTCCTCGCCTATGCTGTCGAACGGCACCTTGTCCAGGCGGCGGGCGATGCGCTGCAACACCCGCTGCAGTTCTTCCAGATCGCCCGGCAGCGTCGGCAGCTCGGTCATGCCGTTGCGCATCGCCACCTTGGCCGGTTTGGCCTCGGGGAAGAAGTCCAGCGCCACGTAGAGCTGGCCGGTGATCAGGCTGCCGGAACGCAGCTGGGCGCGCAGGCCGTTGCGCACCAGCGACTCCACGGAAATCTTGGCCGACAGGCTGTGGTCGCCGGACAGGGTGTTGAGCCGGCTGGGATAGGTGCGGATGTCCACCGTCATGTCGAAATCCTTGCGCGCCGCCGCGTATTCGATGCCGATGGCGGTGACCTCGCCGAAGGTGATGCCGCGAAAATCCACCGGCGCGCCCACGGTCAGGCCGCGCACCGACTGGCGGAACTTCAGCCGGAAGGACTGGGTTTCGCGGTCGCGGTTTTGCAGCGCCTTCTCGCGGGTTTCGTTGAGCAGGAACATGTATTTGGCGTCCGGCGCCTGGTCCGGCCCGTCGCTCAACGGCGTTTCGAAAGCGATGCCGCCCAGCGCGATCGCCGCCAAGGACTGGGTGTTGACGCTCAGACCGTTGGCGCCGATGGCCACGTCGATGCCGCTGGCGTGCCAGAAGCGGCTGTTGACGGTGACGAAGTGGTCATAGGGCGCGTTGACGAAGACCGACAGCTTCACCGCGCTGCCGGCCGGGTCCAGCTCGTAACCCACCACCTGGCCCACCGGCACGCGGCGGAAATACACCGGCGAGCCGGCGTTGAGCGACCCCAGATTGTCGGAACGCAGCTGGAACAGCTTGCCCGGCAGGTCCGCGTTGACGATGGGCGGCACTTCCAGGCCCTTGAACTCGGTGCGGCGCTCCTTGCTCTTGCCCACGTCCATGCCGATGTAGGAGCCGCCGAGCACCGTGCCCAGGCCGGACACGCTGCCGCCGGAGATGCGCGGCCGCACCACCCAGAAGCGGCTGTCCGCCACCAGATAATCGTCCACCTTCTTGCTCAGCTCCGCGGTGACCAGGATGGACTGGCGGTCCGGGCTCACCGACACCGCCTTGACCTCGCCTATCTCCACGTCCTTGTACTTGATCCGGGTCTTGCCGGCCTCCAGCCCTTCCGCGTTCTGGAAGGCGATGGTGATGGTGGGCCCGCGCGACAACACCGCGTTCACCGCCAGCCAGCCGCCTATCACCGCCGCCACCACCGGAATCAGCCACACCAGCGACGGCGACCAGCGCCGCCGCTTCACCGGCACCGCGGCCGGCAAGTCCTCGCCGGCTGCGGCCGGTTTTTCGGGTTGATCACTGCTCATCGTCTTCCTTTACCTGATCCCAGATCAGCCTGGGATCGAAACTCATCGCCGCCACCATGGTCAGCACCACCACCGTGCCGAAGGCGATCGCCCCCGGCCCGGCCTTGATCGAGGCCAGCGACTGCCATTGCACCAGCGCCACCATCAGGGCCACCACGTAAATGTCCAGCATCGACCACGGGCCTATCACCTCCACCACCCGATACAGCCGCGTGCGCTGCCGCGGCGCCCAGCCGGAGCCCAGCTGCACCGTCACCAGCAACAGCAGCAAGGCCAGAATCTTCAACAGCGGCACCAGCACGCTGGCGGTGAACACCACCAGCGCCAGCGGCCAGGAGCCGGATTTCCACAAATACACCACCCCGCTCATGATGGTGTCGTTCTGCATGCCCATGATGGTGGAGGTTTCCATGATAGGCAGCAGATTGGCCGGCAGATAGGCCACCATCGCCGCCAGCAGCAAGGCCCAGCTGCGCTGCAGGCTGTGCGGCTTGCGCGCGTGCAGCGCGGCGTGGCAACGCGGGCAGGATTGAGCGCCTTCGCCGGCGCGGCACAGCAGTCCGCAGCCGTGGCACAGCCACAGGCCGGACTGGGCGGCGGTTTTCACGCGGTGGCCCGGCATTGCTGATAACGCTCCCACAAGTCTTCCGGATTGAAACGGCTGGCGCTGGCCGCCATCAGAACGATCAAGGCGAACATGGCCATCAGGCCCACGCCCACGTGCACGGTGGCCAGGCTGACCAGTTTGACCAGCGACACCAGAATGCCCAGCAGAAACACTTCCACCATGCACCACGGCCGGGTCAGTATCTTCAGCCGCATCAGCCAGGGAAAGCCGCGCGGCACATGGCCGAAGGCCAGCGGCAGCCGCACGTAGAGCATGCTGCCCAGCTCCAGCGACGGCATCACGATGCCGGTGAACATCACCAGCATCGCCACCGACAGCATGCCCTGCTGCTCCAGCGCCACCACGGTCTGCCACAAGGTGGCCGCGCTGCGGGCGCCGGCGGCCTCCAGCGTCACCACCGGATAGACGTTGGCCAGCAGAAAGGCGATCACCCCGGTCAGCAACAGCGCCAGCTCGGCGTCCTGGCGCTGCGCGCCGTAGCCGCGCACCTGGGCGCCGCAGCGCGGGCAGCACGCCCGCCCCTCGCCCGTCAGCGCCACCCGCATCAGCAGGTCGCAATCGTGGCAGGCGGTCAGTTTGGAATCGGCGTCCGGACGCGCCATCAGTAGCCGCCCTTCGTCTTGCGCTCGGCGGTGAAGCTCCACCACAGCCGCGCCTCGCCGGTGTCCATGTAGTGCACCACCGACATCAGCGTGTCCAGCACGCACGGGTCCTGCCGCGTTCCGGTGAGTTCGCACAAGCGGTGGTACAGCCGCAGGGGTTCGGCGCCGCGCAACTGCGAGGGCTGTTCGATGCCGAGCAGACGCAGGTCTTCGGCCAGGCTGGGGCCGATATTGGGCAGCTCGCGCAAATGCCGCGCCCGCGCGGCGGGCGGGCAACGTGATGGATGCATAAACTCTCGGCGGGGGTGACGACAACCCGCATGATAAAGGACGCCGCGCCAGAGTTCAAAAGCCGCTTTCGTTAAACGGCCGGCCTTAGAACCCGTTTACGATCTCGCGAGCGAGGGCGAGACCGGGCCTTGCGGCCGAGACGGCGGCCTGGTCCATACCGCGGATGAGGGGTTCGAAGCCGACACGCGTCGGCCAAAGCGCGACGGGCTTTGAGCGGGCGCTCAGCCCTGGAAGATGTCCCAGCCCAGCTTCAAGATCAAGGTGCTGGTCAGCAGCAGGAACAACACCCGCACAAAGCCGGTGCCCTTCTTCATCGCCACCCAGGTGCCCACCATCGCGCCGGCCATATTGCACACCGCCATCGGCAGCGCGTACTGGAACAGCACGTGGCCGGCGGGGATGAAGAACAGCAGCGCCGCGCAGTTGGTGGTCAGGTTCACCACCTTGGCCGAGGCCGAGGCGTGCAGAAAGTCGAAGGCGAAGAAGCGGATGAACAGAAACATCAGGAAGCTGCCGGTGCCGGGACCGAACAGACCGTCGTAAAAGCCGATCGCGCCGCCTATGGCCATGCCTATCGCCATTTCGCGCCGGCCTATCGCCACCGGCTTGTGCAGAGAGCCGAAGTCCTTCTTCCACAAGGTGTACACCGCCATCACCACCAAGAGCGCCAGCACCAGCGGCCGCAACACCGCCTTGTCGATCAGGCTGACCGTGGCCGCGCCGGCGATGGACATGAAGAAAGCCGCCGCCGCCGCCGGCAACACCAGCCGCCACGGCACCCGGACCCGCTTCAGATAGGAGCGCGCGGCGGACAAGGTGCCCATCGCCGCCGCCAGCTTATTGGTGCCGAACACCGTGGCCGGCGCCAGATTGGGCAAGGCGCTGAACATCGCCGGAATCTGGATCAGCCCGCCGCCGCCCACCGCGGCGTCCACCAGGCCGGCGGCGAAGGCGATCACGCATAGAAAACTCAAGGTCAACAACATCCACGTCTCCCGGCTCCGCGCCGCTTACAGTTAGGACAAGATTCTATGCCTTGCCAGCGGCGCGTGCTTGCAATACCGTATTGCAAAAATCGCAATCACGAGGCCGAGATGAAATCGCTGTGGGAATTGCGCGTGTTCTGCGCGGTGGTGGAAAGAAAAAGCTTTGTCGCCGCCGCGCGCCAGCTGGGCACCTCGCCCAGCAGCGTCACTCGCGCGGTGCAGGCGCTGGAGGAAGCGCTGGGCGGCAGCCTGCTGGCGCGCTCGCAAAAACAGGTCAATCTGACCCTGGCCGGCGAAAGCTATTACGTCTCCGCGCGCAAGATGCTGGACCTGCAGGAAGAAGCCGAGGACGAACTGGCGGCCTTGAGCGAGGCGCCGCGCGGCCTGCTGCGTTTCTCCGCGCCGGAGGCGATGAGCCACGCGCTGTTGCCGCCGGTGCTGGCGCGCATGGCCGACGCCAACCCGGAGCTGCGCTTCGACGTGCTCTACAGCGACACCATACTGGACCCGATCCGCGAAAAGCTGGACTTCAGCATCCGCGGCGCCTTCCCCGCCTCCAGCGAGCTGATCGGCTATCCGCTGTGGGACTACCAGCGCCACCTCTACGCCAGCCCAGGCTATGTCGAGCGCCACGGCGCGCCGCAAACGCCGGAACAATTGCCGGAACACCGGGTGCTGATCCACTCCGCGCCGCGCGTGCTGAAAGCCTGGAATTTCGTGTCCGCCGATCATCAGCTCAGCCTCAACCTGACGCCCTGGCACCGCGTCAGCTCCGGCAGCGCGGTGCTGCACGCCGTGCTGGCCGGCCTGGGCGTCGCCCGGCTGGGCGATTGGCTGGCCGAACCGCTGGTGCGCTCCGGCCAGCTGCTGCGGCTCTGCCCGGACTACCGCATCGTCTCCAGCCACGGCGACAATCCGCAGATGCACGCCGTCTTCGCCAACCGTCGCATCCCGCGCAAGGCGCGGCTGCTGCTGGAAGCGGTGCGCGCGGCGGCTCGCGACGCCGGCCACGGCCTGAACCCGCGCTGACCATGAAAAAACGGAAGCCTGGGCTTCCGTTTCGATACCGCTCCAGACGGGACCGGACAGCCGGCCCGCCATGGTTTCGCTCAGCCCACCCAGCGGCGGGCGGAGGCGAACATCCGGTACCAAGCGCCGTTCTCGCCCCAGTCCGCCGGATGCCAGCTGTTCTGCACGGTGCGGAACACCCGCTCCGGGTGCGGCATCATGATGGTGAAGCGGCCGTCGGCCGTGGTCACCCCGGTGATGCCGGCCGGCGAGCCGTTGGGGTTCAGCGGATAGGTCTGGGTGGCGCGGCCGTCGAAATCGACGTAGCGCAGCGCCGTCAGCGCCTGCTCCTGCGCGCCCGGCGCGAACACCGCGCGGCCCTCGCCGTGGCTGACCACCACCGGCAGCTGGCTGCCCACCATGTCGGACAGGAAGATGGACGGCGAAGCCGTCACTTCCACCATGGCGAAGCGCGCCTCGAACTGCTCGGAAGCGTTGCGGTGGAACTTGGGCCAGTGCTCGGCGCCCGGAATGATGGACGACAGATTGGACATCATCTGGCAGCCGTTGCACACGCCCAGCGCGAAGGTGTCGCCGCGGCCGAAGAAGGCCTCGAACTGTTCGCGGGCGCGCGGGTTGAACAGAATGCTCTTGGCCCAGCCCTCGCCGGCGCCCAGCACGTCACCGTAGCTGAAGCCGCCGCAGGCGGCCAGGCCCTTGAAGTCCGCCAGCGACACCCGGCCGCTGATGACGTCGCTCATGTGCACGTCCACGGTGTCGAAGCCGGCGCGGTCAAACGCCGCCGCCATCTCCAGCTGGCCGTTGACGCCCTGCTCGCGCAGCACCGCCAGGCGCGGACGCGCGCCGCCGGCGACGAAGGGCGCCGCCGGGTCCGCGTGCACGTCGAAGCTCAGCTTGGCGCTCAGGCCCGGCGCTTTCGGGCTGGAACGCAGCAGGTGCTCGCTGTCGGCGCAGGCCGGGTTGTCGCGCAGGCGCTGCATGCGGGCGCTGGTCTCGGACCACTCGCGGTGCAGATCGGAACGGCTCTCGTTGAACAACTCCACGCCGCGGTGCTTGATCACCAGGCGGTCCTTGTTGTTGACGCGGCCGATCACGAACAGCTCGCGGCCGATGCCGGCCTTCATGAAGCGCGAGATCACTTCCGGCGTGTCGGATTTCTTCACCTGCAACACCGCGCCCAGCTCTTCATTGAACAGCACTCGCATCAGACGGCCATGGGTGGCGGCTTCCTGGGTGGGCTGCACGAAGTCGTCGATGATGCGCTGGGTGTTCTTGCGCTCGATCACCAATTCCTGCAGATCAATGGTGACGCCGATATGGCCGGCGAACATCATTTCCGACAAGGTCACGAACAGGCCGCCGTCGGAACGGTCGTGATAGGCCAGCAACATATCGTCGCGCAACAGCGTCTGCACGGTGTTGAAGAAGGCCGCCAGCTGATGCGGGCTCTCCACGTCCGGCGCCTTGCCTTCCATCGCCTTCCACACCTGGCCGTAGATGGAACCGCCCAGACGGCAGCGGCCGTAACCGAGGTCGATCAGGATCAGATCGGTGTCCTTGTCCTCTTTCAGCTCCGGCGTGGCCGTCTTGCGCACGTCCTCCACCGGGGAGAAGGCGGAAATGATCAGCGACAGCGGCGCGGTCACCGCCTTCTTCTCGCCTGCCTCTTCCCACACCGTCTTCATCGACAGGGAATCCTTGCCCACCGGGATGCTGATGCCCAGGTCCTGGCTCAACTTGGACACCGCGTCCACCGTGCGGTACAGGCGCGCTTCCTCGCCCGGGTGGCCGGCGGCGGCCATCCAGTTGGCGGACAGCTTGACGTTGCCCAGATGGCCCACGAAGGAGGCGGCGATATTGGTCAGCGCCTCGCCTATCGCCATGCGGCCGGAGGCCGGCGCGTCGAACAGCGCGGTGGGCGTGCGTTCGCCCATCGCCATCGCCTCGCCGCGATAGGTGTTGAAGCCCATGGTGGTGACGGCCACGTCCGCCACCGGCACCTGCCAGCGGCCCACCATCTGATCGCGCGCGGTCATGCCGCCCACGGTGCGGTCGCCGATGGTGATCAGGAAAGACTTGTCCGCCACCGTCGGGTTGCGCAGCACGCGCAGCGCGGTTTCCTTCAGTTCAAAGCGCGAGGCGTCGAAAATGGCCAGATCGCGTTCGCGGGTGGCCACGTCGCGGGTCATCCGCGGCGGCTTGCCCAGCAACACCTCCAGCGGCATGTCCACCGGCTTGTTGTCGAAGTGGTCGTCGCGCACTTGCAGATGGCCGTCGTCGGTGGCCACGCCCAGCACCGCGAACGGGCAGCGCTCGCGCTCGCACAGCGCGCTGAAGCGTTCCAGGTCCTGCGGCAGCACCGCCATCACATAGCGCTCCTGCGACTCGTTGGACCAGATCTGCATCGGGGTCATGCCCTTTTCTTCCAGATGCACCTTGCGCAGATGGAAGATGGCGCCGCGGCCGGCGTCGTTCACCAGCTCCGGGAAGGCGTTGGACAGGCCGCCCGCGCCCACGTCGTGAATGGACACGATGGGGTTGGCGTCGCCCATCTGCCAGCAGCGATCGATCACTTCCTGGCAGCGGCGTTCGATTTCCGGGTTGCCGCGCTGCACCGAGTCGAAGTCCAGGTCCGCGCTATTGGCGCCGGTGTCCATCGACGAAGCCGCGCCGCCGCCCAGGCCGATCAGCAGGCTGGGGCCGCCCAGCTGGATCAGCAGCGCGCCTTCCGGAATCTCGTTCTTGTGGATTTGCTGCTGCTGGATGTTGCCCAGGCCGCCGGCGATCATGATCGGCTTGTGATAGCCGCGCATCTCGCCCTCCACCGCCTCTTCGAAGGTGCGGAAATAGCCGGTCAGGTTGGGACGGCCGAATTCATTGTTGAACGCCGCACCGCCGATCGGACCTTCCAGCATGATCTGCAAGGCGGAGGCGATGCGCTCCGGCTTGCCGTACTGCGCCGCAGCGTCGCTGTAACGCTCCCACGGCTGCACAAAGCCCGGAATGTTCAGATTGGATACGGTGAAACCGGTCATGCCGGCCTTGGGACGCGAGCCGCGGCCGGTGGCGCCCTCGTCGCGGATCTCGCCGCCGTTGCCGGTGGAGGCGCCGGCGAACGGCGAAATCGCCGTCGGGTGATTGTGCGTCTCCACCTTCATCAGAATGTCGGTGGGCTCGCTGTGGTAAGCGTAACCATGGCCTTCCGGCTGCGGATAGAAGCGCTCGATGAAGGCGCCCTCGATCACCGAAGCGTTGTCCTTGTACGCCACCAGCGTGCCTTGCGGATTGGCGTCGTGGGTGTCCCGGATCATGCGGAACAGCGATTTTTCCTGCTGCTCGCCGTCGATGATGAATTTGGCGTTGAAAATCTTGTGGCGGCAGTGCTCGGAGTTGGCCTGCGCGAACATCATCAGCTCAACGTCGGTGGGGTTGCGGCGCATCTTGGTGAAGTTTTCCACCAGATAATCCACCTCGTCCTCGGACAGCGCCAGGCCCAGGTCGGCGTTGGCCGCCTCCAGCGCCGCGCGGCCGCCGGCGAGAATGTCCACCGACGTCATCGGCTGCGGATCTTGATGGACAAACAGACGCGCGGCGTCGTCCAGCGACGGCAGCACCGTTTCCGTCATCCTATCGTGCAAGAGGCCCGTCAAAATATGACGAGCCTCTTCATTTAAAGATTGTTGCGCGGACTTAACCCAGAAGGCGGTGCCGCGTTCGATGCGGTGAATCCCTCCCAGCCCGCAGTGCTGGGCGATATCGGTGGCCTTGGAGGCCCAGGGCGACAAAGTGCCCAATCGCGGCGTCACCAGAAACAGTTCGCCATCCGGCTGGCCGGCCAGCGGCGCTTCGCCGTAGCTCAGCAGCTTGCCCAGGGTGGCCTGCTCTTCCAGCGTCAGTTCGGTTTCGCTTTCGGCGAAATGCCAGAATTCGGCACTGATGCTGAGATCCGGCAGCCCGGCTTCGGCGGCTGCGGCAAGCAGTTTTTCAAGACGGAACGGCGACAGCGCAACGCCGCCACGGAGCTTGGTAAGGTAAGACATTAGACACCCGCGACAAGTATCAGGAAAGCGCGTCATAATACAGCAATTCACTGTTTGTTTTAAGCGGCTAATGGCCTCCATGTCCGCCGCTTAATAAAATAATCCGCATTTAGACAGCATTTCATCTCATCTACAAGGAGCTTCCAGCATGAAAAAGGTTGAAGCCGTGATCAAGCCGTTCAAACTGGACGAGGTGCGCGAAGCCTTGTCCGAGCTGGGCATCAACGGCCTGACCGTCACCGAGGTCAAGGGCTTTGGCCGCCAGAAGGGCCATACCGAGCTCTACCGCGGCGCCGAATACGTGGTGGACTTTTTACCCAAGGTGAAAGTGGAAGTGATCCTGCCGGACGACCTGGTGGAGCGCGCCATCGAAACCATCGTCGCCACCGCCCGCACCGGCAAGATCGGCGACGGCAAGATCTTCGTCACCCCGGTGGAGCAAGTGGTGCGCATCCGCACCGGCGAGACCAACGAGCAGGCGATCTGAACTCCGCCGCCGCCCGCCCCCTCAAGGCCCCGCTCCCGCGGGGCCTTGTCATTCACCCAAGCCGAATCAACGTTTACGCTTGCGCTCCAGCCAGGCCAGCACGCCCAGGCTGCGGTGCAACTGATGCACCGCCTCCACGTGGCGGTACAGATTCAATCGCCGTCCGGCCAGACCCAGCAGCACTTCCAGATAATTGAAAAAGCCCAGACGCAGGCCGCGACGGTGGCTGCCGTCGCTGTAATCGATGTCGCGCGCAATGCGGTGCAGCAAGCCGCGCCCGATGTGCAACTGGTTGTTTTTCAGCAGTTGAGCCAGATGCGCGGCGTACTGACGGCCCAGGAAGCAGGCTTCCTCGTAATCCTGGGTCTCCTCCGGCTGCCAGTAATGCGGATGATTGCGCCCCGGAATGTAGCGGACAAAGGGCAGGCGGATTTCCTTGGTGACCAGCGCGATGAAGCGATAACGCGAGCGCGGCAAAGCCGGCTGTTGCGGGGAATCGATGGTCTGGCGCACGCCGGATGCCTTGGGTGCGAGGGGTTTGGCTTTATTGCGAGCAGACTTCGTCATTGCAGCCTCCTGAGCAAGTAGCGCCAAGCCGCGAAAGCGGCAAGGCGGGGACATGCAACGGTGCATGTCCACTGAATCCCTATTTCAGGAGGCCAGACCCGAGCGCCGCGATTGCTGCGGCGCGGGGCTATTGTGACATGACGTGTCCGGGAGTCAAGGCGGCGCGGACCCGGCAGCACACGCCCTGGCCAGTACCGCCAAGCAGCAAAAACGGCAAGGCGGGCACATGACAAGGTTGGCCTACCGGGGAAGAAGCCCAAACACCGGCGCACCCGTGAAGGTGCCCTTGCCATCGCCCGCCCGGATCAGACGCGACAAAGGCAATCGGACATGCGGCGACGCACGTCCCTAACTCTTCTTATCGAGACGCCAATCCCGAGTGTCGCGATGGCTGCGGCGCGAGGCGATTGTGGCATGACATATTCGGGAGTCAAGGCGGCACGGATCGACGACGCGTAGCAGCCCTTGAACAGACTCTTAATCCAAAGGCCCGAACAAGCAAGTATGCACCTTGCCGTGCTTCTCCTGGCCCGCTGCCACCACCTTGCCGTCGCCGGACATGACGATATGGCTGCTGCTCCTCGCCTCGCCCGGGCAGAACAGGCGCTGCGTCTTCGGCGCGCCAAAACGCCAGCGCAAAGTGGCGTAGCCGCCCTGTTCCGGCTGGGTGGAGGTGCCCGCCAACACGCGGCCGTCCTGACTAAAAGCGGTCAACGTCAGATCGCCCATCACCGGCGAAAACGGCGCCAGCTTGCCGTTTTCCAAGCGCAGCGGGAACGTCCCGTCTGCCGTGAACGAGTTCAGCCATAAGTAGCGGCCATCCTCGGAGACCGAGCGCAAGGACATCTCCAGGCTCTCCTTACGGGTTTCCGCGCGCACCACCGCCTCCAGATCCACCTCGCCCTCCGGCGAGATTTGCACGAAGGCGCGGCTATGATCGCTTTCCCGGTTAAAGGACACAAAAACCGTGCGTCCATCCGCGGACAAGCCTTCCAGCACAGACTTGGCGCGGATCACGCCGACACCCTCGCCCGCACGCCAACGCACGGCGTCGCTTTCCATGAAGATATTGCCATCCTCGTCGCTCATTCCGGCCCAGGCCAGCACTTGCGCGTCGCGTTTCGCGCCAGTCACCTTGCCTTCCGCCTCGGTCGGCCACGGCAAGGACTCGCGCCGGCTTGGCTTGCCCTCGTCCGGATTCCAGACAAAGCCGTGCCAAACGCCGGTGTCGGCATGCTTGAAGGAGCCAGCCACATCCCCGCGCCCCGGATGGACGCCGGAAACTCGCAGCTTGGTCACCTCGCCCTCGCTCATTAGCGGGCTTTCGTTCATGAAATCTTGCATCCGCCGCATCCGCCGCAGCGTGTCCAGATTGCCGCGCAAGGCAAGACCGGCCGTTACCGCCCCATCCGCGCTCAGCGCCAGCGGCAGGCTCATGGGTTCCGGCAACAAGCTGAAGCCCTTGCCCTCCACCCACTGGAAGCCACGCAGCATCGCCTTTTCGTCGCTCAGCAGCCAGCCAATCACCGTGCGGCCGTCGGCGCTGATATCGGTGACACCGGACAGCCAGGCCTGGCCCGCAGGCACCAGCGTCTCCAGCACGCCGCCGCGCCGCCAGCGCACAGCCTCCAGCTTGCCGTCCCGGCCGGTTCCAAAAGCCAAGGTCAGGCCGTCTCGCGACATCGCCACATAGCTGGTGGTGAAATAACTGCCCTTGGGCAAAGGCAAGGCCGCCTCTGTTCGCCCCTGACGCAAGGTCAAACCGTTGGCCAAACGCAGCGCCCACAGCTCATGCCAAGGAAAACGCAGCTTGAGCGCATCGATCAAGCCCATGACGGAATCGTTCAGTTCGCCGTCCCCAGCGCTCAGCAGTTGCGCCGAGCCGTCGTAGGACAGCTTTTCGGGGTAACGCGCGTTCAATAGGGTGAAGCCTGGTTTTGCAGCGGCGGCAGCCGGCGCGCACAAGGCGGCCAACAGCAGCAGGGAGGCGAAGGTTTTGGGCATAACTAATTATGATTATCGTTTTAAAGGGCGAAACCTTACCATTCCAAGGGCATTGCCTTCAAACCATTACCCCGCGCCGCCTGCCCTGCGTCAAACAAAAAGCCCCCGGATTCCGGGGGCTTTCAAACCATTCAAGGCCGACTTACTTCCACAGCTTCCACCACGGCATGTCCTCGATGGACCAGCCTTCTTTCAGGTATTCGCTATTGGGGTAGTTCAGCGCCAGCACGCGCTTGGCGTCGTCGCGCAGCTGCGGCATGGACAGCTTGTCGTAAGCCGCCACCATGATGCCCAGCGCCTCTTCCGGGTACTTGGTGTTGGCGTAACCCTTCACCACGCCCTGGGCCCGATTGGCCGCGGCCAGATAAGCGCCGCGCTTCATGTAGTAGCGGGCCACGTGCATTTCATTGCCGCCCAGCGCGTCCAGCAGCCGCTCCATCTTCTTGGAGGCGTCTTCCTTGTAAATGCTGTTGGGGAAGCGCGTCACCAGCTCGCGGAAGGCGGCGAAGGCCTCGCGCGCGGCGCGCGGATCGCGCTCGCTCATGTCCTGGCCGGCCCATTTGGCCAGCAGCCCGGAATCATCGTTGTAAAACACCAAGCCTTTCAGATAATAGAGGTAGTCCAGGTTTGGATGGGTGGGATGAAGCTTGATGAAACGGTCCGCGGCGGCGATGGCCTGCTCCGGCTCGTTATCCTTGTAATGGGTGTAAGCCAGGTCCATCTGCGCCTGCTGGGCGTAGCGCCCGTAAGGGAAACGCGCTTCCAGCGTTTCGTAGAGCTTGACAGCGCGGGTATAATTGCCGCTGTTCAACTCATCATGCGCTTCCGAATACAGCTTTTCCACGGTCCAGCCGCGAGTCTCATCGTAGGTTTCCGTGGTTGCACAACCGGCAAGCCCCATCACCAACATTGCAGCGACAACGTATCTTTTCATGACTGATCCTTACTTTGACCCGGACGATTATAGCGACATCTCGGAAAACGAGGTATCCGCTACACAACAACTTGATGTTCCGCTGTCGCTGGGCGGCGAACGACTGGACGCCGCGCTGGCGAAATTGATGCCGGAATACTCGCGCAGCCGGCTGACGCAATGGATCAAGGACGGCCACGTGCTGCTGGACGGCAAGACCGCCGCGCCCAAGACCAAGGTGCTGGGCGGCGAGAAGCTGGACGTCACTTTGATGCGCAGCAATGAGGAGATGGCCTTCCAGCCGGAAGCCATGGACCTGCCCGTCATCTTTGAAGACGATCATATCCTGGTGATCAACAAACCGGCCGGTTTGGTGGTCCACCCCGCGTCCGGCAACTGGAGCGGCACCCTGCTCAACGGCCTGCTGCATCATTGCCCGGCGCTGGCCCAGGTGCCGCGCGCCGGCATCGTGCACCGGCTGGACAAGGACACCAGCGGCCTGATGGTGGTGGCCAAGACGCTGCCGGCCCAGACCGAGCTGGTGCGCCAGTTGCAGGCGCGCACCGTCAAGCGCGTCTACCGCGCCATCGCGGACGGCAACGTGCCGTTTGACGGCACCATCGAAACCCAGATGGGCCGCGACCCGCACAACCGCCTGAAAATGGCGGTGCTGAAATTCGGCGGCAAGCAGGCCATCACCCATGTTCGGGTGCTGGAACGCTTCGCCAGCCACTCTTACATCGAGTGCAAGCTGGAAACCGGCCGCACCCACCAGATCCGGGTGCACATGCGCGAAGCCAACCACCCGCTGGCCGGCGACCCAATCTACGGCAACCTGCGCCACAAGATGGACGAGGACATCGCCGCCGTGGTCAAGGCGCTGGGCCGCCAGGCGCTGCACGCCTACTCGCTGACCCTGGTGCACCCGGCCAGCGGCGAGGAGCGCAACTGGAAAGCCCCGCTGCCGGACGACCTGCGCCACCTGCTGAACGTGCTGCGCGGAGACGGCGACGCCGCCGACGACGCGCCGCTGCCGCAGCTGCTGGACGAGGCGGAAGACGAGGACTGGGACGAAGAAGACGACGAGGACGACGGCGACGTGGAGGTGATCTATGTCCGCTGAGCAAGCGCCGGACTGGCTGGAGGCCGACTGGCCGGCGCCGCCCCATGTGCGCACGCTGATCACTACCCGCAACGGCGGCGTCAGCGCCGCGCCCTTCCACAGCCTGAACCTGGGCCAGCACGTGGGCGACGACCCGGCCGCCGTGGCCGCCAACCGCGCGCTGCTGCGCCGGCAATTGCCGGCGGAACCGGCCTGGCTGAACCAGGTGCACGGGGTGACGGTGCTGAACGCGGCCGAGGTGGGCGGCGCGGCGCCGGACGCCGACGCCAGCTTCAGCCGCCAGCGCGGCGTGGTGTGCGCGGTGATGACCGCGGACTGCCTGCCGCTGCTGCTGAGCAATAGCGAAGGCACCGTGGTGGCCGCCGCCCACGCCGGCTGGCGCGGGCTGTGCGACGGCGTGATAGAAGCCGCCGTGGCCGCCTGCCAGGAGCCCCCGGCGCGGCTGATGGCCTGGCTGGGCCCGGCCATCGGCCCGGACGCCTTTGAAGTGGGCGCGGAAGTGCGCGCCGCCTTCATGGAGCGAGATCCGGCCGCCGCGGCCGCCTTCAGCGACATAGGCGACGGCAAATACCTGGCCGACATCTACGCGCTGGCGCGCCAGCGCCTGAACGCCGCCGGCGTGGAGCAGATCTACGGCGGCGACGAATGCACAGTGATAGACCGCGCGCGCTTCTACTCCTACCGCCGCGACGGCCAGACCGGCCGCATGGCCAGCCTGATCTGGCTGGAGTAAGAACCTGTTTACGATCTAAGCCACCCGCCCCACAGCCCCGCCGCGCGCGGGGCTTTTTATTGACCGCGCGGTCGGACAGGCCAAAAACCCAACACACCAATTACGCACCAATTTCCGCCCGCGCGACGCCGTCCGCGCCCTGATGCAAATCCACAACATCTAGTGGCCCGCGCCGCCCTCCCCGCTGCGGCTTGTTTCAGCAAGGTTTCCTGCCTACATAATGAAATGTGTCCGCCGGCCAAAAAAAATCTCAGGCCCCGCAAAGCCAGCAACCACGGGCTTTCGCCCCCCGTCCCCTCCAAACAGCCATTAAATCTTCCGCTGTCAAGACTTGTACTGCCCCATACTCAACACTAGAATTTGGGTGTTCCGCGAGCTACAAACAATACATATTGTGTTTACCCACAGCTCACGCACAGCTTTTCAACAGATTTGTCCACAGCCGGCCTGCCCCTCGGGAAACGCAGCAACGGAAGGACGCAACCACCCACCTTATCGAGGGCTACATGCAATTGACCACCTTTGAAGGGCAGACCGCCGCAGAACTCGGCCGCGCAGCCGCGCCCAAGGCCGATTTCAGCCAGTACAAAACCATCCGTCGCAACGGTGCGGTGGTGCCGTTCGAACCCGTCAAGATCTCCATCGCCATGACCAAAGCCTTCCTGGCCGTCATGGGCCACCAGGGCGCCACCTCCGCCAGCCTGCGCGAAAAAGTCGCCCAGCTGAGCGAGCAAGTGGCCAGCGCCCTGATGCGCCGCAAGCCGGAAGGCGGAGCCATCCACATCGAAGACATCCAGGACCAGGTGGAACTGTCTCTGATGCGCTTTGGCGAGCATGATGTAGCCCGCGCCTACGTGCTGTACCGCGAACAGCGCTCCCAAGAGCGCGCCGCCCGCGGCGAAGCGCTGACCCAGGTGCAGATCAACGTGGTGCGCAAGGACGGCCGCAAGCTGCCGCTGGACATAGCCCGCCTGCGCGCCACCATCGAATCCGCCAGCCAAAACCTGGCCGGCATCGATATCGACGCCATCCTCAGCGAAACCCTGAAGAACATTTACGACGGCGTCAGCGAAGACGAAGTCAACAAATCCGCCATCCTGGCCGCCCGCTCCATGATTGAGCAGGACCCGGCCTACGATTACGTGACCGCCCGCCTGCTGCTGAACAACATCCGCCTGGAAATCCTGGGCGAAGCCGTCAGCCAGGAAGAAATGGCCAAGCAGTACGCGCTGTACTTCCCCACCTTCATCAAGAACGGCATCGACGCCGAACTGCTGGATGAAAAACTGGGCGAATACGACCTGAAAAAACTGGGCGCCGCGCTGGACGCCAACCGCGACCTGAAGTTTGGCTACCTGGGCCTGCAAACCCTGTTTGACCGCTACTTCCTGCACGTGGACGGCACCCGCATCGAAATGCCGCAGGCCTTCTACATGCGCGTGGCCATGGGCCTGGCGCTGAACGAAGTGAACCGCGAAGAGCGCGCCATCGAGTTCTACAACGTGCTGTCCAGCTTCGACTTCATGTCGTCCACCCCCACCCTGTTCAACTCCGGCACCCGTCGCAGCCAGCTGTCCAGCTGCTACCTGACCACCATTGCCGACGACCTGGACGGCATCTACGAAGGCATCAAGGAAAACGCCCTGCTGTCCAAGTTTGCCGGCGGCCTGGGCAATGACTGGACCTCCGTGCGCGCCATGGGCTCCCACATCAAGGGCACCAACGGCAAATCCCAAGGCGTGGTGCCGTTCCTGAAAGTGGTCAACGACACCGCCGTGGCGGTGAACCAGGGCGGCAAGCGCAAAGGCGCCGTCTGCGCCTACCTGGAAACCTGGCACGCGGACATTGAAGAATTCTTGGAGCTGCGCAAGAACACCGGCGACGACCGCCGCCGCACCCACGACATGAACACCGCCAACTGGATTCCGGACCTGTTCATGAAGCGCGTGATGGAAGGCGCGGACTGGGCGCTGCTGTCCCCGTCCGAAGCCCCGGACCTGCACGACCTGTACGGCACGGCCTTCGAGAAGCGCTACAAGGAATACGAAGCCATGGGCGAGCGCGGCGAGCTCAAGGTGTACAAGCGCATCCCGGCGCTGTCCCTGTGGCGCAAAATGCTAACCATGCTGTTTGAAACCGGCCACCCGTGGATGACCTTCAAGGACCCGTGCAACATCCGCAGCCCGCAGCAACACATGGGCGTGGTGCACAGCTCCAACCTCTGCACCGAGATCACCCTCAACACCAATGAGGACGAAATCGCGGTCTGCAACCTGGGTTCCGTCAACCTGTCCGCCCACCTGAAGGCCGACGGCAGCCTGGATTCGGAAAAACTGCAGCGCACCATCCGCATCGCCCTGCGCATGCTGGACAACGTGATCGACATCAACTTCTACCCGGTGAAGAAGGCGCGCAACTCCAACCTGAAACACCGTCCGGTGGGCATGGGCATCATGGGCTTCCAGGACTGCCTGCACCAAAAGCGCGTGGCCTACGGCTCCGACGCCGCGGTGGAGTTTGCCGACGAATCCATGGAAATGGTGGCCTACTACGCTTACTGGGCGTCCACCGAACTGGCGGAAGAACGCGGCCGCTACCCGTCCTACAAGGGCAGCCTGTGGGACCGCGGCATCCTGCCGCACGACAGCATCAACCTGCTGGCGGCCGAGCGCGGCGGCTTCCTGGAAGTGGACCGCAGCGAACGCATGGACTGGAACGCGCTGCGTGAACGCGTGAAAACCCACGGCATGCGCAACAGCAACTGCCTGGCCATCGCGCCCACCGCCACCATCGCCAACATCATCGGCGTATCGGCAAGCATCGAACCGACCTACCAGAACCTGTTCGTCAAATCCAACCTGTCCGGCGAATTCACCGTCACCAACGAATACCTGGTGCGCGATCTGAAAGCCGCCGGCCTGTGGGACGAAGTGATGGTGGCCGACCTCAAATACTTTGACGGCAGCCTGGGCCAGATCGACCGCGTGCCGGCCGAACTGAAAGCCATCTACGCCACCGCCTTTGAACTGGACCCACGCTGGCTGGTGGAAGCGGCCTCCCGCCGCCAGAAGTGGATCGACCAGGCTCAGTCCCTGAACCTGTACATGGCGGGCGCTTCCGGCAAGAAACTGGACGAGCTGTACAAGCACGCCTGGTTGCGCGGCCTGAAAACCACCTACTACCTGCGCACCCTGGCCGCCACCAGCGCCGAGAAATCCACCGGCCGCGGCGGCGAACTGAACGCGGTATCCAGCAGCCACAGCCAACCGGCCGCGGCAGCTCCGGAAGCCATGGTGGACAACACCCCGGCCACCGACGCCAAGTTCTGCAGCATCGACAACCCGGATTGCGAGAGCTGCCAGTAAGGCGGAAGCAGCCATCCTGGCTTGACCGGCCGGCCCCTTAGGGCTGGCGGACAGGCCCCCAGCCTAGCCCCGGCCAGGCTCCATCTCACAGCCCCCTGCCCGCAGCCGGCTGTGACATGGCCCCACAATCCGGCCGCCCCTCCCATTGGCCAGCCGCCTGCCCGTCCAGACGGCTGGCCAATGGGGAACGCAGCAACAACCCGCGCCAGACCGCAACGGCAGCGGGCGCCGCAAACACACAGAACCAGGGGAAACCGGATGAACATAGAGGAATTTTTTAACAGCTACGCCGTTGGCTACAGCCAGTTGGACGTGCCCCAGGTGACCGCGCACTTCACCGTGCCCTTCACCGCCATACACCAGGGCGACCTGACCAGCTGGGAAGACATGGCATCGCTGCGCGACACCACCACCGCCTTGCTGGAGTGGTACCGCAGCCAGGGTTTCGCCAGCGCCCGCCACCAGTTGGACAGCGTGCTGAATTTTGGCGAAGACGCCGCCAGCGCCCGCGTGCGCTGGATTGTGCAGCGCCAGGGCCAGCCGGCCTGGGAATACTGCACCGGCTACCACCTGAAACGGGTGGACGGCGAGTGGAAGATTTACGGCCTAGTCCAATACCAGGACGCGCCGCAGCAGTAAGGCAGCCCCAGCCTCAAGCCGCTTGCCCTCAGGCGGCTTCGGGATGGAAGCGCCGCCGGCCCGCCACGCGGGCGGACGGAAACCGCTCAAGGCCAAGCAAGCAAGCGCGGCGGGTGTTGAGCGGGTTCCAGGAAGACGAGGCCCACGGCCCCGCCGCCACAAGCCAGGCTTCAGCAGGAGGTCAGATGCAAGCGTTTGAAAACATCCGGATCAACGGTTTTTGCGAACAAAGAACCCACAACCCTGACAAGCAGTTTGTGCTGTTCAATATGTACCTGACGCTGAACCAGGCCCCGCCCTGCGAATGGAAGGACCTGTTCAACGAAGCCCGCCGCCTGCCGCGCCAGAAAGTATGGCGCAAAGCCTGGGTGGAAGCGGACGCGCTGGTGGTGTACTGCCAGCCGGAAGAACTGCAGCAGCAAATAGAGCTGCTCAAGCAAGACATAGAACAAGCCAACCGGCAATACCGCCAGCTGCTGAAGCTGCGGCAGCCGCGCGGCAACCAGGTGGAGCAGGAGGAAAGCAGCGAACGCCAGCTGATCCACCGCCTCAGCCAACAGCTGCGCTTCTGAAAGGACGCCGCTCATGAGCGCCACCGCATTCTGTATCGCCCGCCATGGCGAAAATGGCAAAGACGCAGGCTACCGCAAACTGGGCAGCCTGCACGTGGACCTGGACCCGGTGCCGGCGCTTGCCGCCGCGCCGCGCCAGATACAAATACTGCGCAAAAGCAGCCTGCCGCTCAGCCCCAGCCTGGCTGGCGACAAGCAGCCGCTGCCGCCCCAAATCACCGCGCCGGACGCGGAGTAAATCCAGACAGGAGCCCTTAATGCTGAACTTTGACGACACCATCGAAACCAAACCGGCCGCCCCCTCCGCGGGCGCCAGCGCCGCCGGCCGCGTCAACGTGGTGGACAAAAAAGTGATCAACGGCACCACCGACGTCAACCAGCTCGTGCCCTTCAAACACAAATGGGCATGGGAAAAATACCTGGCCCAATGCGCCAACCACTGGATGCCGCAAGAAGTGAACATGCAGCGCGACATCGAACAGTGGAAAACCGGCCAGCTGACCGAAGACGAAATGCGCATCGTCAAGCGCAACCTCGGCTTCTTCGTGACCGCAGACTCCCTGGCCGCCAACAACATCGTGCTGGGCACCTACCGCCAGATCACCAGCCCGGAATGCCGTCAGTTCCTGCTGCGCCAGGCCTTTGACGAAGCCATCCACACCCACGCCTACCAATACATCGTGGAAAGCCTGGGCCTGGACGAAGGCGAAGTCTTCAACGCCTACAACGAAATCAAATCCATCCGCGACAAAGATGAATTCCTGATCCCCTTCATCGACGTACTGTGCGACCCGGCCTTCAAGACCGGCACGCTGGAAAACGACCAGAAGCTGCTCAAATCCCTGATCGTGTTTGCCTGCATCATGGAAGGCCTGTTCTTCTACGTGGGCTTTGTGCAAATCCTGGCGCTGGGCCGCCAGAACAAGATGACCGGCGCCGCGGAACAGTACCAATACATCCTGCGCGACGAATCCATGCACTGCAATTTCGGCATCGACCTGATCAACACCATCAAACTGGAACAGCCGGAAATCTGGACCGAAAGCTTCAAGGCCGAGATCAACGAACTGTTCAAGCACGCGGTGGAACTGGAATACGCTTACGCCGAAGACACCATGCCGCGCGGCGTGCTGGGCCTGAACGCCAGCATGTTCAAGGAATACCTGCGCTTCATCGCCAACCGCCGCATGCAGCAGATTGGCCTGGACCAGCTCTTCCCCGGCGTGAACAACCCCTTCCCGTGGATGAGCGAGATGATCGACTTGAAGAAGGAGAAGAACTTCTTTGAGACGCGGGTGACGGAATATCAGACTGGCGGGGCGTTGAGCTGGGATTGATTTAATATACCTCATTGCCATAATTACATACATCAAACGACATATAACTTTGTCAAAACGACAGATAAACGTGCATTCGACGACACATAAACCCGTATAAAAAAGCCCGCTTTTGCGGGCTTTTTTATACGTCAACCAAACCGTATAGATTAGTTGTTTGTAATATTTTTCATGTTAAAGCGATTGACTCGTCCGCCCCCCTGTAGGAACTTATAACTCATATAGCTAGCAATCTTCTGCTCATGAGTAGAAACTACAAACTGATATCTTGGAAACTCATAAAGGAACAACTGGATAAGTGAGGCAGCATTAATCTCGTCCATCGACTGAACCGGATCATCTATCAACATCATTTCAAGCTTGGATGGGTATAATTTATTCATGGCGAGCGCAAATGAAATGACAAGACCAGCAAGCTGGCCTGAGCTCATTGTGCACCATGCATCATGACTATCTTTCTTTCTAGCGCAAAAGCGTATATATGGATTCCTTTCACGCCCACCCTCAGTCGGGGTTTTTAAGAAAATACCAGTGCCATCCAGCCTAGTCTGCAAGACCTTGCTGCTATACACGTAAAAAGGTATAGCTATGCTCGATGCAACATCAATTTCATATCTTTTTATGGAATCACTATAAATCCTTACGATGGAGTCAAGGGATGTAATTTTTTGCAAGCAACTTTCTAATTGCTCACCTATTAAAACCAATTCGTCATTTAGCATTTTCACTTCATTGCCATGAAGCTTTACGAGCTCCGATTTGACGTAGGAAATGTCAGTCAAGATAGATTCATGAGCAATGCAAAATAATGCATCATCATTTTTAATGTCAAGAACTGTGCATCCCTCTTTTATTTTATCTAGATCGATATGAATATCAGATATGGGAATGGTTTTTCTTAAACGCCTTACCCTCTCTTTAAGTTTACTCTTCTTCTCAGCATATTCATTAGAGAGTGAAAATAGGCTCCCATCGATCAAATCGTCCCAAATCACCTCCTGCCCTGAGAGCCAATCTCTCAGCTTGCACATTTTGTTGAAGCGTTTCTCGTCAATAGATTTCTCTTTAAAAAACCTCAAAACCTCTTGCTCTTCTATCCACGAAGCTTTAGCTATATAGCGATCGATTCGTGCGACAATTTTCTCAACATAGTTTTCTTTCAAATAGGCACTACAAATGGCAACTTCCTTGTCCGATGCAGATGATTGATTTTCATAAAACTCCTGTTGACGACCGTACTCATTTATTAATTGATCAATGCCGTCAATCTTTTCGTCACCACACAGTGGGCACGCAGTGTTATCCAGGTGATTTTCGGCATGATAGCTTTTATAGGCTTTAATTAAAGCCTCACGATGATTTAATAGCTGCGATCGAATTCTAGAAAACGTAGAGCTTTTATTTCTAAGTGATGCCAGGTTTTTAATTTCAGAGAAAACTCGCTCCGTAAGTGAAAAGTAGCGCTGCAAATAAATCAATAAATTATCATTTATTTCCTGAGCATCATCTTCAATTTCTTTCCTGGCTTCTCTGTAGGTTTTTAATTTTTCACTATGCACACCCCACCGACGCTTTGCACGATATAGCCTCTCAATTTCTTTAAAGTCGGACAGGCCCCCAAATTTAATAAAATCATCCAACTCTTGCTCTCGAGATGTCTCAATAACATCCAATAAGCCATTGTATCGCATCGATTGGTATATGACAGGGCTCTCTATTGCCGGCAAAATATTTTGAAGAGCTGAAAGTGAAGCATCTAAGGAGGCAAAATCGTTTTCCTTTCCAGTTAAATTTGAAATGAATTTAATTTCACCAGAGGGATTTGAAGCCGAGGCTTCTTCTGAGCGTTCCGAAGACATCATTTTTTGAAGTAACGCATTCTTTTCGTCATTTTTTAGTTTTAAAGCGTCACGTTTACTGATTAGCTTGGATTTAATCTTCTCGAATGACGCCAATTCATTGCTTTGATTTGTCGTGCCGAATAGGTGGCTAAGTTGCTCATGTCTATCGGACTCACTTCGATCCTTTAGAAAATGAGCAGTATCTTCCTGTGAAATATAATGTTGAACTGGAAATAAGGAGGGTAAATCTGTCATATCAAGCTTAGATGCAAGTACAGCTTCATCTAGCGATGACCGCTCATCAGAATCCCAATTGTTAGTAAAGTATCTAACAATGTGCTCTTCATACCTTCGAACACTGGCAGCAGAACCTTTAATGTTAGACTTGATTTCAGCTACAATAACAAGGTCTTCGTCGCTATTCTCGCTAAGCAGCTCCAACTTAATTACAGTTGGTTTGTCGTGCATGTTTTTAAGTAAATGCCCCTCTCTAGCTTTGTTATCTTGAGCAATTTTTGATGAGGTTATCCGGCTTATTTTTCCCGTAAAACATATCTCAATTGAATCAAATATGGTAGTTTTACCAAATCCATTTGGCCCATCAAAAATGGCTGCGCGCACATTTTTTAGATTGACTTCCAGCTGATCCTTAATCGATTTGAAATTTTGCACACTTAACCTGCCAAGTTTATACATTTCAAATAACCTGCCTTCCTTCAATCCATGAATCGATGGCCAATTCATCGTCAAAATTTCCAATTAAAAAGCTACTAAGATCAAGCAATTCACTCTCAGTCAATTTTTCTGATATGGTTTTTGTTAAATCTGGAGCTTTGTGATTCATTTCGCTTATTGTTAAAAATGGCAATTTTGTATATAGTTTTGCAACGATAGAGTAAAGCGTATCTTTTTTCCCATTGCCAAATTCAACAAATCTAGCTTTGTCATACAAAACTCCATTAAGAAGCTCAATGGAATTATCCCCCTGAAGTAACTCACTTAGCTCTTTTTTTTCATTAGTACTATAGTGAATAACCTGCTTTTTAAAGAAGTACGGATCTTCCTCTATATCGGAAACCTCTTTATTTGCCGCAGACTCCGAACTATTACTTTCAGTTAGGAATATAAGCGTAGTGTTTTTTTCGGCGTCCTTGCTCTGGGAAAAAAACTCCCCAAGCAACTTAAACACCTTACCCTGGGTTTCTGCAAGCACTTCTTTTGCAGAAACCCCATTAATCTCCTGAATGACAAAATTCGAAGCCACATTATTTATGCCTCTACTCCCTGAAAATAATATCAGGCCCTGGCTCGTTTCTAGATCTACTTGGCTATACTCAAAACTATTAAGCAAGCCACTGATAATGTTTAACATGATTCACCATTCACTTTCTTGGCCGCAAATTTATAACTTATAAGTTGCGTTTTCTTTTTCTCGTGAAAGACAGGAGCATCATCATTTTTGTCCTTTTCCAAATCATCGAATTTTGGGGGGATGATGGCGCAAGGCAGCTCGCAGTCATCTTTTGCTTTTATGGCGATATAGTTGAAGTCATATAGAAGAGCATCGACATATGCATTACTGTCACATGCATCAACAATGTCTTTAGCAATAATATAATGTGCGTCTTCAGCATCAAAATCTTCACTGGACGCATCGATGCAGCTAGGTGCATATCTGTCGCCCTCTTGCGAAGTTGCAAAAAAATTACTTGGCCACTCTTCTAAAAGCTCTATAAATCTTAAAAGAACATTATTTATCCCATGCTCCTGAATTATTCTGGGAAAATAAAGATCGTAAGGGCTGATTTTCTTTTTGTTGGGAGACGATCGTTCCAAGTTTGTTAGCAGCTCCCTGGGGGGCATGCTTGAAATAACATTCAACCTAAAATTTTCAATTCGTTCCATTCTTGCAAGATCAATATTAAAATCAGCCCCCTTTTCTTTTTTTCTTAATATTATTGCGCCGAGCCTCTTAGTGTAATCATCTATTATTTTTTCCAACATTAACTTCGCCCTTAGTGCGAAATAATCCTCATCCTGAACCTGATAATCCGTCTCCAAAATTTTTGTGAAAACAGATAATCGAAGCAATGAAGATGAATTCAACACGTTAGCTCCGCTTTTGTTTTCACCAAACATCTTATGTCTGTCAACTATATGCTGATCTATTTCAAAAAGCATGGCAGACATATAGCAATCCATGCTTTCTGAGCTTTGCATTCCCTGCGAAGAAGGACAAATCTTCAATCGCACATTTTCAATAAGCGCCTTTATCCCTTTAGTGAGTTCTTCGTCATCGAGAGCAAGGGGGAACTTATTTCCATCGAAGTCATGAATAATGATTCCAAAATCATTAAGATTATTTTTCTTCAAGGATTCACCAGTTGACTCCAGTGTCCATTTGTACTCTTCAAGAGCAAGCTTTGGCTTTGATATTGCAGAGCAGCTGTGTAGGTAGACAGGAACGTCAACTCTATAAGCATTTTTGTGCAGATTATTTATTTTTAGGAGAAAATCCTTGGCCACTCCTTGCAAATTATATTCAAGCGAGGAGATTTTTCCCTGCCAGTCATTGGGCATAATGTGATTTTTATCTATAAGTCCTTTATCAAAAAGCTCCTTCATAAACCCAGCAATAACTTCTTCCGACTTCCCTTCAGGAAGTCTTTTTAAGTATGGCCTTACATCAGCAGTCGAAATTATTCCTCTTTTTCTTGAAATAATTGTCTCGATAGCATCTTTATAGCTGGAAAAATCAGATCCTTTATAATGTTTAACCTGGTGGATTGAAACATAGTTCTCCTTGTATTTTATGGAGAAATCTTCAATCCATTCATATTCAATTTGATAATCATTCAAAAAACTATAAAGATCTTCCCTGCTAAAATTGTGCGTTTCACAATTTTCTTTTATTATGCACAGGCAAACATACAATCCTACCTTCCCTTGATAATTGAAACCATTCCACGATGGTGTGGCATCGTGAACCATCGGCTTAACATCTTCACTTTTTGTTGACATATCTTGTTCAATCTAACCAATGTAAGAAATTATGCCACATCCGATCCCATTATTTTTTTAATATTCACCTGGGTTCGTGACTCTTTCTTTTAAAAGTTCAACATGGCTAATAACCCCAACCATCTTTCCCGGTGCGTTGAGGTTATCAAGTGCTTCAAAGGCAATTTCTAATGTTTCTTCATCCAGAGTGCCAAATCCCTCATCCAAGAACAATGAATCGATTGAAGTTTTATGGCTTACTAAGTCTGAAAGCGCCAAAGCTAGCGCCAAACTTACTAAGAAAATTTCTCCTCCCGACAACGTGCGGGTATCTCGGGTGACGTCTCCCTGCTAGGTATCGACGATTTCCAGCTCAAGCTCACCTGTCAATTGGCGGAGCGCATAGACAGTTAGAGCGGCTGACAAAACCCCTGATGCTGCGTTGCGCCGAGCTGCCTCAGCCGTAATACTGAGTTTTGTTAGCCGCTTTTAAAGCAGCATGGACGCCAGGCATCAGCTCGTTATACGGATGGCAGTCCTGTAGCTCTTGGTGCTCACTGACCCAATCATTCAAAAACTGGACTTCTCGCGCATTGATTTCTTGATCAATAGCGATCCCCTCCACAATGCCAACAAGAGAGTTGATCGACTTGTCTAGCTGTGAACGACCTGTGAAATGGAAGTAAGACCTGAAATCCTGGAGCATGGAGTCCTCGACGGTTTTGCAAAAGCACATCAAACCAAAATCATATGCCATACAACTAACAATGTCACACGACTAATATCAAACCCACTGCTATCTCCCCAAGCGCTTCCTCCAGAAAGCCGCCCCCTTCTTGACGCCCCATCCCCGCCTCAGTAACCTGTGCCTCGCGCTGCGCCCAATAACGCCGCGTCGGGTTTGGAAGCCCGTGATCTACTGAACCTAGCGGCACCGCCGCTGTATAGGTTCGCCTAGCTGTACCCTCGTAGTACCCGCAAGAGGGCAGGCCGTGGCATTGAGCCTTACGGCTGCCGTAGTAGATCGCGGTCTTCCAACCTTGTCACGTGCCTGTCCAAGCCTCTCCGGGCAGGCTCCAAAGCTGACTAGGAGACCGCAATGACGCCTTCCCATCCGCACTCCGCTTTCGCCAAACCACCGCCTGATCCACAGACCCAAACCCTGGCCGCCTGCGCTCTGGCCTTGAACTGCCTCGTCACCCTTCGTCACGTTCTTGACGCTTTCCAATCCCACGCCACACAGACACAACAGCCCCGTTTGCAGCATCTGGCTTGCGCCGCCACCGCGGTGCTGGACGATTGCGCCAACCAGCTGCAGAGCCTTTCCTATGACTCTCTTCCCTGCCCGCAGGGCGAGAAGCAGACAAACCCTGACACCGCGCTGCGCTGAGGCACGGCGGCCCTTCATGGGAGCTAGGGATGAACACTCGCTTTGTTGAAGCCTTTATCTGGGTGGCGCGTTTGGGCAGCTTTCGCGCGGCGGCTGACCGGTTGTTTCTGACCCAGGCCGCCATTTCCCACCGCATCGCCGCGCTGGAGCAGGAGTTGGGCGGCCGGGTGTTTGAGCGCAAGCCGCGCGGGCTGAGGCTAACGCCCCTGGGCAGCCGGCTTTTGCCTTATGGCGCGCGCTTGCTGGAGCTGGAAACGGAGATCATGCAACTGGACCGGCCTGGCGCGCCTTTGCTGGGGCTGGTGCGCATTGGCGTGATAGAAAGCGTGGCGCACACCTGGCTGGTGCGTTTCCTCCAGCACCTGCAAAGCAAGTACCCCGGCATAGAGGTGCAACTGAGTTCCGAAACCACGGAGAAGCTGCGCCATAGCCTGCGCGCGGCGGAGATCGACATCGCCCTGCAAAGCGATGCGGCGCTGGGGGACGGCATTGTCAGCCGGCCCTGTCTGCCGCTGGCCATGGGCTGGGTGGGGCCGCCGGGCAAGGCGCGGCCGGAGGAGGCCAGCCTGGACCAGTTGCTGCGCACGCCCATCATCACCATGAGCCGGGGCTCCCAGCCTTACTTGGCGGTAAAGGACTTGTACCGCAAGGCGCGGCTGCCGCCGGGCAAGCTGCATTGCGTCAGTTCCATCGCTGCCCTTGCGCGCTTGGTGCAAGCGGGCTTTGGCTATGCCTTGCTGCCGCTGGCTCCGGTGCGGGACAAGATAGAGCGCGGGGATTTGCGCTGGATTCCCTGCGCGCAGCCGCTGCCGGCCCAGCAATTGGTGGTGAGTCATCTGGAGCGCGACGCGTCCGAAGCCATCAACTTGGTAGCGGAGCTGGCCTGCCGCGAGTCGAACGATTTTGTCCGCGCCCTACCCGCCCCTTATGCGCCGCCGGCGGAATTGGCCCTGATAGATGGGCCAAGCTGCGCCGATAAGAAAAGCTGATCAAGCGCCGCAATAATTACTCGTTTGTCCTGCCTCGGCGCGGCGGCGATCATCGCGACATGTCAGCAGCCCTCTGGAGGCTTTCCATGCGCCCACCTTCTCCCGCCATGCTCGTGGTCGCGTCCAATGTCGACGCGGTGGACGAAGCCGATTTCAACCAGTGGTACGACCGGGAACACCTCGAAGAGCGCGTGCGCCTGCCCGGCTTCATCTCCGCCGCGCGCTATCAATCCGAACAGGCGGAACACCGTTATCTGGGCTTGTATCTAGCGGAGTCCCTGGACTGTTTCTCGTCTGACGCTTATCAGACCGCGTTCCGACATCAGACCGAGTGGTCGCAAACCAATTTGCGGCGCATGCGCCAACCCATGCGCCGGGTTTGTCGGGTGTTGGCGGAGGTGGGGCAAGGCAGCGGCAGTTGCCTGCTGATGCTGCCGCTGTCCACCTTGGCCCGGGCCGACGAACTGGCGACCCAAGCGCGGGCCTTTGGCCAAGCCCATATCCAGTCCTCCGGCTTTGTCCGCTCTTGCTTGCTGTGGCCGGACGCGGAACTCAGCCAACCGCTGCCTAACGAGTCGCTGAGCAATCGTCTGCTGCGGCCCTTGCTGCTGATGGAGTGCAGCCATGAAGCTGCGCGCCGCCATGCGCTGGAGCTGGCCTGCTTGCTTCTGGACGGCCAGGCTCAGGATGCCGCCCGCTACGATCTCAAATGGAAACTGTTTGCCGAGGAGTTGAGCCGATGACGCAGACCCACGCCACAGTGACGCCGCCGGACCGCCAGACCGCCGTCCGCCCCAAAATGGGCCGCCTGGCCGTGGCCAGCATGTTGGGCACCACGCTGGAGTGGTACGACTTCACGGTGTACAACCTGATGGCGGCCCTGGTGTTCAACGTGCTGTTCTTTCCCTCCTTCGATCCCTTAACCGGCACCATCCTCGCCTTTTCCACTTACGCGGTGGGTTATCTGTCGCGCCCTTTGGGCGGCGCAGTATTCGGCCACCTGGGCGACAAGCTGGGCCGCCGTTTCGTGCTGATCGCCACCCTGCTGCTGATGGGGGTGGTCACGGCCCTGATGGGATTGCTGCCCACTTACCGGGACTGGGGCATCTGGAGCCCGCTGCTGCTGGTGAGCCTGCGCTTTTTGCAAGGCGCGGCGATTGGCGGGGAATGGGCCGGCGCAGTGCTGTTGTCCATGGAGCACGGCGCGCCGACGCAGCGCGGCCGCAATGCGTCGTTTACTCAGGTGGGGCCGTCCTGCGGCACTTTGCTGGGCACCGGGGCGATTGCCGCACTGTCCTGGTGGCTAAGCCCGGACGCTTTTCTGGAATGGGGCTGGCGCGTGCCTTTCCTGTCCAGCGTCCTATTGGTGGTTTTTGGCCTGTGGCTACGGCGCGGCGTGGAGGAGACCCCGGTGTTTCAGTCCTTGGAAATCCGCCAGCTCAAGGCCGCCACGCCGGTGCGGGAGGTGTTCACCGGTCATTGGCGGCGCTTGCTGCTGGCCGGCGGCGTGCGTATCGGTTCCGATGTCTTGTACGCGCTGGTGGTGGTGTTCACGCTGACTTACGTGACCACGGTGCTGCAATTGCCGCGCTCCTTGGCCCTGACGGTGACGATGATAGGCGCGGCGGTGAATGCGCTGGCCGTGCCGCTGTTTGGCGTACTGTCGGACCGCTGGGGACGCCGCCCGGTGTACGCGACGGGCGCATTGCTGGGCGCGCTGTGGGCGTTCCAGTATTTCCAGTTGATGGATAGCCAACAGCCGCTGCAGATCGGCGTCGCGGTGGTGGGCGGCCTGCTGGTCCACGCGATGATGTTCGGCCCGCAAGCGGCTTTCGTCACCGAGCAGTTCCCGTCTCGCGTCCGCTACGCCGGCTCGTCCTTGGCTTACACCCTGGCCGGCATCGTAGGCGGCGGCTTCGCGCCCTTGATCATCACCAGCCTGTACCGGGCCTTTGATTCCACACTGGCCATTTCCGCCTATGTGCTGACCGCTCTGTGCCTGACGCTGCTGGCCTTGCTGCTGGCGCGGGAAACCGCGAAGCAAGCGCTGGAGGAGTAAACCAGATGAACACGCTGACTTTTCAGATTGAAGGGCTGGGGCCGCGACGCTTCGAGCCGCGGCAGTTGATCATCGCCAGCTGGGACGGAGCCTACGCCACGCTACAATGCGAAGAGATGGACGCTTGTCTGGTGCAGAGCCTGATTAACATTCGCTGCCAGCCACCCAAACAAAGCGGCTTGCGGCAAAGGAAACCTTTCAACGCTATGGCGCCCGGAAAGTGGCGGTCCAGGCGGCGAACTGCTCCGCCGGCATCGGCGCGGCAATGAAATACCCCTGCGCGTAGTCGCATCCCAACTCGCGCAGGCTCTGCCAATCCGCGGCGGATTCCACTCCCTCCGCGACCACCTGCCGCCCCAGGTGGTGCACCAGTTCGATGGTGGACTTGACGATCATGGCGGAGTCTTTGTCCTGCGACATATTCATCACAAAGGACTGATCAATCTTTATGTAATCCACCGGCAGTTTCTGCAGATAGCTCAGCGACGAGTAGCCGGTGCCAAAATCATCCACGTACAGTGCGACACCGGCGCATCGCAGTTCGTGCAACAAGGCCAGCGCCGACTCCGGGTCCAACATCACCGAGCTTTCCGTGATTTCC
Source organism: Chromobacterium alkanivorans (assembly GCF_016937655.1). GTDB lineage: Bacteria > Pseudomonadota > Gammaproteobacteria > Burkholderiales > Chromobacteriaceae > Chromobacterium > Chromobacterium alkanivorans. The sequence continues at coordinate 270,001 of NZ_JAFHKL010000002.1, forward strand.
AGCTCCAGCAAGCCGGTGGGAATCGAACGCTGCTCCTGCCAGAGCCTCAGCTTGTCCGGCAAGGCGTCATCCTGCAGATTGCGCGCGGACAGGTTGACCGCGATGGGCAGCATCAGTTGCTGCCGCTGCCAGGCTTGCAGCAGCTCCAGCGTTGCGGTAATGACCCACTCGGTCAACGGATGAATCAGCCCGGACCGTTCGGCGATGTCGATGAAGGCGCCGGGAGCCAGCAAGCCATGCTGTGGATGCTGCCAGCGCACCAAGGCCTCGGCGCCGCAGACCTGAGCATCCGCCAGGCGGACCTTGGGCTGCAGATACAAACGCAGTTCGCCCTGCCCTATGGCACGGCGCAGTTCTCTGGCCAGCATCAGCCGCTCGGCCTGCGTTTCGCCCTTGCCTGGCTCGTACACGTAATAAGCCACCCCTCGCTGCTTGGCCTGCTGTGCCGCCTTGCCCATGTGGCGCAACAAGTCGTGCACGTTTCCCCCATGTTGAGGGAACAACGCTATTCCCACCCTTGCCGCAACATCCAGGGTCAGCCCCGCCACTTCAAAAGCGCTGGCCATCGTCCAGGTGACCGCCGTGACCAGCACCAATGCCTCTTGTGCATCGGCATCGGGCAGCAACACCGCAAATTCGTCGCCGCGCACCCGTGCGGCCAGGGCGGCGGCCGGCAAGCAATCCTTCAGGCGAGTGCCAAACTCGCACAACACTTGGTCGCCCTGCGCAAAGCCGAGCACCTCATTGATTTCCCCTAGCCGTTCGATATTGAACTGCAGCACGGCCAGCACGCGGCCCTCCTGGCTAGCGTGCACAATCGCCAACGTCAACGCCTCTTCAAACTGCAACATATTGGGCAGACCCGTCAGTTGATCGTGACGCAACATTTGTTGCATGGCGACGCGGGCCTGTTCCCGTTCCCGCTGCGCCCGCAGGGTGCCAATGCCGAATGCCAGATCGGCGCTGGCCTCGATCAGCAAGTCGATCTCGTCGTCGTCGAAGGTATCCGCCTGCCTGTCGTAAATGGTCAGCGCGCCGATGACTCGGCCATCCACCTGCAATGGGCAGGCCAGGCCGGATGCCGCGCCATGCAGCAAGGCCCGCAAGGCCTCGTACCGGCTGTCGTTCTGCATGTCGCGCGCCAGTTGCACCTTGCCGGTACGCACGGCGGTTGGCGTGATGCTGATGCCGCCAGCGGCGTCGGCCCTGCCCAGAACAATGCTTTTCAGTTCGTCCAGCCCGCCGGCAAAGCCGCATTGAGCCATCGGCCGTAGCGTTTGCGCATCCCCATCGCCATACCAGATCACAGCCATGCTATAGCCGCCGGCCTCGACGATGGCACGGCAGCTGCTGTCCAGCAATTGCGGCTCGTCCCTGGCGCGCAACATGGCGCGATTTCCGGCGCTGAGAGTACGTAGGGCACGGGAAACATGTTCCAACTCGCTCACCTGCTGCAACAGCTCGCTGTTGAGCAACTGGATATGCTCTTCCGCCGCCTTGCGCTCGGTGACGTCGATGCCCAGCACGTAATAGCCGATGACTTCCGCCTGTTCATTGCGCTTGGGCACATAGCGGATGTTCTGCCAAATCCCCGGGAAAGGCTGCCAGTCATAGCTCAGCGGCTCGCCGGACAGCGCTTGGTCAATGTACGGGCAGGCAACGGCATAGCGCTCCGCCCCCAGTATCTCGCTCACGGCGCAGCCGGTGATGCTTGCACGCTCGGGCGCAAAACGTAGCCGATACTGCTCGTTGACATAGACATAGAGGCGGTCTGCATTGACATAGGCGATCAGCACCGGCACTGAGCTGAGAATGGCGTGCAGATGCGCCTCGCTTTCCCGCCAGCGTGATGTCTGATCCTGCACGCGCTCGGTCAACAGGGTGTTCTGCGCAAGAATGGTCAGCCGGGCATCCCTCTCGGCCGTGCTGTCGCGGAATACGACCACCACGCCGTTCAATAGGCCACTGCTGGCGATAATCGGGGCCACGGTGTAGCTGATCGGGCACTGCCGGCCGTCGCGCGCCACCAGCTCCCCATGCCAGGACTCCGGCATGCGCAGGGACTGAGTCACCATTCTTGTGCCGCACGCCAATAAATCGATAGCCCGGTCGTCTTTATCCCGCCGCACGGTCAATATCTGTGACAGGGGCAAGCCGACGGCCTCGGCAGCCGGCCAGCCTGTGAGAAGTTCTGCGATCCGGTTGCAACGGGTAACCAACCCAGCGGCATTGACGGAGACTACCGCGTCCCCAATGGAGTGCAGCGTGGCGGCCAGGTTTTCCTCGCTGGACGCCAATGCCGCGCGGCTGGCGCTGAGCGCCCGCCATTGCCGCCGCACCATGAAATAAGTCCCGCCCAGCAACAGATATAGCGTGATGCCGCTCAGGCCGTTCCACCATAGCAGCCGCTGCTGCGAGCGCTCATAATCAACCTGCCTCCGCTCCAGCACGTGGTGCTCTTCCTGGTCCATCTCGTCCAGTAAGCGATAAACCTGCGCGCGGGAGGCGCGTAGCGGCGCTTGCGCCGCGTAAGCGCTGGCCGCCGCGCTGCCATACTGACGATACAAGCGCTCCACTTCACGAGAGATCGCCAGACGCTGATTGACCACCCCGCGCAGGGCCGTCCAGCGGTCAAGCTGACCGGGGTTGTCGCCGATTCGTGTACGCACTTGCGCCAGCAATCGTTCGCGCGCCTCAATTGCCCTGTCGCGTTCCTTCAGATTGGCTTCATCGCCTGTCAGGCGATAGTTCTGGGTACTCATTTCCACATTCATGGTATAGCCGCGGATGTGCGCCAACTGATCCGCCACCATGACGCTGTTCGCCAGCCAGTCTGCTGCTTGGCTGGCACTTTCGACAATCTTCCAGATGGAAAGCGACAAGATCGCTACGAACACCATGGCAACGGTAATGGCTGCTTGTAGCTTGGATTCAAATCGGACTTGCAAGATGGCCACTCCGGCATGCTCTTACCTATCGATATCCACTATAGATAGTAAAGTCTGCCGCGGTAGAACAAGGCTTTGATCAGCCGAAACAAGTCATCTCATCCCCACTCGGGCCTGTGTTGGCCTCAGTACTTTATTCTTCTACAGGAGCCCGCCCCGGCTTTCGCCAACAGTCAAACCTAGCGTTTTGCTACTAGCTCCTCCACTAAACCGTCAGCCCCGCCTCGGACAATGTCCTCAGCTAAATCCGTGAGTCATATACAAAAAATTAACCATGGAGAATGAGCCCACATTTAAAACCGTATAAGACGTTCTAATTTATCTCTCGTAGTTCAAGATACTTTTGGCTTTATAAAATCAAAGCACGACCTATATTTTAGCCCACTCAATGAATAGCTTATCCAGCCACCCCCCCCCCCGAACCAACAACTCATAAACCTGCAGTATCGGCTCACCCCGGAACTGACCCTCTTGACCGGCTTGCTGGAGCAAAACCCGCAAGCGCCGTCGCGCAGCCATGCCTGGAGCGTGTCCACCGACGGCAGCCTGGGCATTCTGCTGCCGCTGGAAGCCGAGTGGCGCACCCGGCGCTTCGGACAGCCAGGCATTTACAGTCTGGGTCTGCTGTACACCAATGCCAAGCAAACCGACCTCTATCTGGGTCAGTCCGGCGGCCCCGGCGCCAAGGCGCTTGAACCAGAACCTGCGCAACGCTCAGACTCCCTCCGCATTGCCGCGGCCTAGTCTAGCCCGCAGAGCCTCCCCGCTCTGCCCCGCCCGGCCTCAGGTGCTGCTCTCGCTCAGCAAACCCGCCAGGGTCAGCAGCCCGGACGCGCCCGCGGCGCCGTCCGGGTCGGCGACATCGTCGCTCTGCGGGATGACCGAGGCGTCCGTCGGGCCCAGCCACAGCGGGGCCAGCCGGTTGAGGCCGCCTTGCATCAGTAAATCCGAGATCAGGTCAAAGGCCGCGGCCGGCGATTGCAGGCGCAGCCATTCCGAGGCCGGCAGCCCCGCCGCGTCCGTTGGGCTGACCTGCAGCTTGGCCGCCATCAGTTGCCGGCGAAAGGCGCTCACCTTGCGGCTGTAGCCGCCGGCGATGTCGCGATCGAACGAGGCCACCGCCATGCTGCCGTCAAAAGTCATGCCGCGGCGCCGGAAATGGGTGGCGCCGCTCAGGCACCAGACGTCGTCGACGATGACGGTGGTGGTGCGCAGTTGCGCCCAGCGGCCGGGGAAGCCGCGCGGGTGGAACACCGCCACGCGCGCCGCGCCGGCGCTTTGCAGGATGTCCACCGCGTCCTTGCGCTGGGCGATCGCCCGGCGCACAAAGGGCGCGTACGCGGGCGCGAAGTCCGTCTCGCGCGGCAGGCAGACAATCACTTTCAGATTGGGGTTGGCCGCCATCCGGTCCGCAATCTTCTGCGCAAGGTCTATCTCGTAGGCGGCGGGCGAGCCGCTGGGGCGCGCGGTGCGGGCGAAGCCGGCGGTTTCGATGTAGATCAGCTCGTCGGCCTCGCCGATGGCGCGGGTCAGCGCCCAGAGCGAATCGCGGTTGCCGTGCTTGGAGACGAAGAACTCGCGCCGCACCGCGTTGATCAGCCGGTCTTCGTTGGAGACGGTGATGGACGGCGCGCTGCCCAGCCCCAGGGCGGTGGCCAGTTGGTTGAGCAGGTTCTGGAAAGTGATGGGCGAGGAAGACCCCAGCGGATTGCCGTCGGGCAGCAAGGACAGTTCCGGCGTCTCGCATACCGCGCACACCGTTTCCAGCGCCACGCCGGAAGAGGTGCCGGGCACGGCGGCCGGCGCCGCCGTCGGCGGGTTGAAGTTGTTGCCGCCGGACATGGCGATCCAGCCCGGCGTGGTGCCCCCCGGCAGCGGGAAAATGGGCTGGGCGCGGCGCAGCGCGTGCTGGGCCAGGTCGTAGGCCAGCGCGCCGGTGACGCGCACGCCCGGCGCATGGGAGTCCGGGCCGGCGGGGTTGCCGGGATTGGCGTTGGCGTGGTCCGCGGACCGGCTTTCGCGCGCCCAGCGGCCGCCGCTGAGCACCGCGTCCCAGTCCAGCCCGGCCGAGACGTTGGCGCTGGGGATGCCGGTGACCACCATGGCATCGAAGCGGGCCATGGTGGGCATGCGCGGCCCTTGGCGCGGCTGGGTCTCGGACAGCAGCGCACGCGCCAGGTCCGCCGCGGTGGCCGGCGAGCCTCCCGGCGGGGTGACGGTGCGCGGCAGGCCGAAGAGCGGCACCTGGCAGATGGATTTGATGTTGTCCGGCCAGGCCGCCAGCGGGTCGCCGGCGGCGAACGGGTCGGCCGGCGCGGCCGCCGGCCCGACCGCGATCGCCGCGCGCAGCGCCGCCCACATGCGCCGCCGCCCGGCGCGCGGCACGATCACCAGGTCGTAGACCAGGGTGCCGGGGCTGGGCAGCGGGTCGCCGGGCTTCAGGCCAAACGGGTTGCGCACCAGCACCGACACCGGACTGCCCGCCGCGGCGATCGCCGCGCCGCCGTCGGCGCGCAGGAAGGATTGCTCCTCGCCTATGGCCTGGATCAGCTGGAAGCGCTGCGCGAAGACGCGCACGGTGGCGCCGCTGGGCGCGAAATCGGCCGGGATCGCCACCACCACGTCGTTGCTCCCGGACCAGGTGGCGGTGACGCCGGCCGGCGGGGCCATGCCCGCGCCAAAGCCGGCATTGGTGTTGGGGCCGGGAAAGGCCGGCCAGTGCGCGCCCGCACCCGGCGCGGCGGCGGTGCCCACGCCGGATTCAAAGGTGGGCGACACCGCGAACATCAGCGCGCCGGCGCCGGCCCCCATCATGCGCCCCGCCACTTGCGACGCCGCGGCCAGCATGTCCGGGCCGTCCGTCAGGTAATCGATGCGCACGCCGTCGCGCACCTGAGGCTGCAGGTCCGCCGGTATCCGCTGGTCGTCCGCGGGGATGCCGTTGATCTCGGCGACACCGCGGTTGCCGCGCAAATGCCAATCCAGATCCACCGCGAAGGCGCGGACGAACTGGCGCGCCAGCGTCACCCCCGCCGGCAGATTGGGCACGGTGAGCGGCCCGGCCGACATCGTGCCGCCGCCGGCCCAGCCCAGGCGCAGCCTGGCCGCCGCGCTGGCGCCGGTTCCCGCCAGTTGCTGGCCGGCGCTGATGGCCACCAGCCCTCCGGCGCCCAAGGCCGTGGACGAGCCGCCGCCGGACGCCTGTCTTTCCACCCCCGGGCCGCCGCCCGCCGCGGCAAACGCGCGGCCGTGCAGCGTGACCACCTGGGCGAGCACGCCGCCGGCCAGCCCGGCAATGCTGCGCACGCCGCCCGCCGCCGCGGGCGATGCCCCGCCGGCGCTGATATCCAGCGCGGGAAACGCCGTTTGCAGATCGTCCAGCATCGCGGCCACCGCGACCGGGTCGACGATGAGGCCGCGCGCATCGTGAAAGCTCAGCGCCGCGCCCGCCGCGCCGGCCGGCAGCGCGTCGCCCGGATCGTAGCTGTGCGGCGAGACGTTGCCCGTCAGGCCGCGGATCACCATCACATGCGGCACGGCGCGCACCTGGGGCTGTCCGGGCGCGGCGTAGCGGCCGGCGGCCAGACCCTCCAGCCGCGCCGCCGCCTGCGGATGCAGCCGCAGCGCCGCGCCGGCCCCGGTCAAGGGCGCGCCGTCCGCCGCGCGGAACGCGGACAGGCTGTCCAGGTATTCAAGAATGCCGCGCCACGGCGCTTTGGGCGCGCCGGCAAAAGTGAGCGTGAGCGCCGCGCCGTCAAACGCGGGGTTGGCCCCGCCCCAGCTGGGCCCCAGCCGCAGCGCGGTCAGCCCCAGCGCGTCGAGCCCGTGGTCCTTGAGCGCCTGCGCGGCGCTGGTGGGAGTCAGCGTGAAAACCGTGGCCATGGCGCGCTCCTTAACCGTGAGCCCGTTGTTCGACCGTGCGGCCGTCGGGCGTGATGATGCGAACCAGAACGCCGCGCAAGGCCAGCGCCGTGACGATGGCGAAATGGTCGCGCGCCGGCGCGGCCTGGCGCGCCACCGCCGGCCCGGACGCCCCTAGGGCGGGCCTGCCGGACACCGTGGGCACCGAGGCCAGCTCCGCCTCGAACACATAGACCCCGTTGATCAGCTTGAACTGGGACGGCAACGGGCGCGGGCCGATGATGATGGGCGGTATCCCTATGCCGCCTATGCCGCCTATGCCGCCAAGCCCGGGCGGCAGCCGCGGCGAGATAGGCGGAATGGGCGGCAAGGGCCGGATCGGCGGTATCGGCGTGATCGGAGGAAGCGCTGGTTCGGGCGTCAGTTCGATGCGCAGGCGGTAAACCCCGCCCGCGTCGCTGTCCGGCGCGTTGCTGGTGAAGGTGTAGGCCTTGCCGGACGGCGACAGCGCCGCGCCGGCGATGGGCGACAGCAGCGGCAGCGGGACGACGGAGCCGGACGGAATGGCCAGCGTGCGCTCGCTGGCGCGCCCCAGCGGATCCGTCATCCGCACCGTCACCGACACCGCGTCGCCGATGGCGGCGCGGCGCACCAGCAGCCGGTATTGGGTGGGAGCGCCGTCTATGCGCCAGACGTCCGTGCCGGTGACGGGCGGCGCCAGGCCCAGCTTGTCCAGCGCGGATTGCCGCCGCAACAGCGCCGCGCCGCCGGCCAAGGAGGCCTCCACCGACAGCAGGTGCGGCCCGGCCGGCGTGGCCGCCACCGGCGCGCTGGAGCTGAACTGCAGCAGCACCACGGCGGGGTCGCCGCCTGGCCAGCTCATCGTCAGCGGGGACAGATCCGGCGGCCCGGCGGGCGGGATCAGCACCGACACCGCGGGCGACGGCCGCGAGCGGCCCTTGAGCACGCCGCGCAGCGCGTCGTCGTCGCTCCAGGCCACGGCGCGATACCAGACATTGCGCCATGAGCCGCTTGGGCGGTCCTCGCCGGCCAGGCGGGCGATCCAGTCTCCGCCGCCGTCCGGCGCGCTCACCGTCCAGCCGCCGCCGCTGGCCGTGACGCTGGCGATCGGCGGGCCCATGCTGTCCAGCGCGCGCGCCGCGTCGTCCACGCGCACGCGGTACAGGTCTATGCGCTTGGGCCGCGCGCCGGACTCGCCGCGCGTGCCCACCCGGATGCGCGCCCGGTAGTCCGGCGCGGCGGGCGGCTTGTCGAACACCATCTGCACTTCTATCGTCGGCGGCGCGGGCTCGGCCACGCGCGGCGCGGCATAGGCGATGAGCGCCTGATCCGCGTTGGGGCCGCTGGGCCAGGGCGCCTCGTGGCCGCCCGCCATCATCGGCAGCACGGCGTAGACGTGGATGTCGCGCGAGCCGCGCGGCATCGTCACGTCGGTGGCGGTGACGGTGATCAGTTCGGCGTTGCGGCGGATGAAGTCGCGGCGGATGGGATTGGTCTTGAACGCCTGCTTGATCGTGCTCAGCCGCTGGCTGAGCGTGCGCTCCGGCGTTGGCTCCGGCTGCCCGGGATGGCTGCTCAGGATGCGGGTCTCGGTGCTTTCGTACACCGCGTAGCCCACGGCGCCGGCCACCGCCGCCCAGCTCAGCTGCGCGTGGCATTCGCCGGCGGCGTCCGGCAGGCTGGCGAGCTGGACGATGTCGACGGCGGTGGGCCGCGCGCGCGGGTCCGAGGCGTAGGCCAGGCGCGGCGTTGGCGACCACGGACCGCTGCGGTGCGGCGCGATGGCCTCCACCGCGCGCGCCTCCAGCACCAGGCCGATATGCGGCGTGGCGCCGAAGTCCAGCGAAAAGCCCGGAATCGTCAGCCGGTAGCGCCGGCTGCTGCCCTGCGCGGCGTGGCCGGGCGTCACCACCGCCGTGCCCTCCGCGTCCAGCGCGGCCACCGTGCCGCCGGCCAGCGCGGGCGCGTCGCCGGCGAAGGTCAGCTGCATGGCCGCCGCCGCGCCGCCCAGCGATTTTTGCAGCCCCGCCGGCGCGGGCGCGGCCGGCGGAGCGCTGCTGCGCGTGGCCGCCGCGAACAGGCGGCCGCGCAAATCTATCCGCGACGGGGTGCGCACGCGCCAGTCCACCGAGATGTCGCACACCAGGGTGGCCGCGCAGACGCTGCCGCTGCCCGGATCCGTCGCGCGCAGATCGGCGGACAGGAACTGCACCGGCGACAGCTCCGGCTGGCCCACGGTGATGGCCGCCGCCGCCCACGGGCTCCAGACGCCGAAGATGTTCTGGGTGGCCGCCGCATACGTCATGGCCACGCTGCCCGGGTCGTTGGGAACGGCGAGCGCGCCGTCGGTGGCGCTCTGCCGCGTCGGCTCCGGGTCGCGGTCGTTGCGCGCGCTGCCGATGGGGCGATGGCCGCCGGCCTGCGCGTGTTTCTGCAGCAAAGCTTCGGCCGCGCCGGGCGCGCCGTTGCGCCGCCGCGCCGCGGCGTAGCTGGCCACCGCGCTCAGCTGGTTCAGCGGGAAGCGCTCCCAGCTTGCCCGGATAGACGCCAGCCAGTCCCGGTCCGCCAGCGACGGCCGCAGATTGGCCTGGAAGTCCACCGCGAAATCCGCCGGCGTGGGCGCGGGCAAAACCATGCCCGGACGCGGCACCAGCGCGGCGAACTCCACCGGCGCCGAGGCCCCGTCCAGCCCCTTGTCCCACAGGCCGGTGATCAGCCAGTCCCAGTCGCTGCGGCTGGAGTCGCCGAACAGCTGGCTGCTGGCGAAATTGATGGGCGGAATGTCCTCGTCCGCGTAGCCGGTGCCGTAACCCAGCGTCACGGCCAGCAGCGGATCGGTAGACGCCGCCATCGCCAGCAAGCCCACCGGCGAGAGATCGGCCTTGCCCGGGTCGGTGGCAGGCATGGTTTCGCCGGCCGGGTTCTGCGGCGGATCGATGGTGAAGGTGAAGCGCTTGGCCGCCTGCTGGTTGGGCGGCAGCGAGGCCACGTCATGCAGCATGGGCAGCAGTTCGGTGGCGCTTTCGTCCACCAGTTTGGCCGGGTCCGGCAATTGCCACATCGGCGCCGGCGCGGCGTCCGGAAACGCCGGCCACCAGCCCAGCGGATTGACGCCGCGCTGATAGCGGTCCACCGCGGCGTCCTGCGCCGGCATTTCCGCCCCCACCCTGCCCTGTTTGACGCCGTGGCGCTGGCCCAGGCCCGCCCAGTCCGCCTCCGTCACCGGCAGCCCCACGGTTTCCACCAGCTGCCAGCCTTCCACTTTCTCCAGTTCGTCGGCGTTGAGCCCGGTGGGCGGATCGTAGCTGGAGACGTTGACCAGCATCAGCCCGGTGATCAGCGGCGCCTGAAACTCCAGCGTGTCGCCGCCGCCCGCGGCCAGGGTGCGGGACTGCACGGCCACGATGGCCTCCAGCACCGGCGGGCCGGCCAGCACGGCCACGCTGACCATGCCGCCGGCGCTCGAATGCACGGTCAGCCGCGCCGAAGCCAGCGGCGCGTCGAACTGAATGATGCGGAACAGCGGCGGCAAGGCCAACTCTTCGTAGCCCACCGGATGCGGCTGGCCCAGCGGCGTGGCCGGGCGCCGCCAAACCTTGAACGGTTCGCTGGGCAGCCCGGCCGCGGGGCTGGTCTGCCAGCGCAGCAGCAAGGCGCGCCGTTTGGGCGGCACCATGGTCGCCGCGCCGATATTGGGGTTGGCCCCGCCGCGCTGGCGCAGAAGCAGGCTGAAATCCACCAGGGCGCCTTGCGCGTTCAGGATCGCTGGGTCGTAGATACGGGTGGCCATCGCGGGGCTCCTCAGAACTCTTCCCACGGCGCGTGCGCCAGCGGTTCGTCGACGATCACGAATTTGACGGGCGCGGCGCCCGCCCCATCGAGATAAGCCGCCTTGAAGACATTGCGCACCAGCGCCAGGCGCAGCCGCTGGCCGCGCGCGCCGGCGCCCAGCCGGATCAGCGCGCGCTGATCGCCCGGGGCCCACAGCGTCTTGGTCACGCTGGCCGCGTTGTCGTCCGCCGGCGTCAGATCCAGCCAGGCCTGCTCGGTCATCTTCCAGCGCTTGCTGGGCGGGGTGTCGTCGCTGGACTCCTCGCTGGGCAGCGGGCGGGTGCGGTGCATGGGCTCGGGGGCGTCTATCATCACCGCCACCGGCTGCGGCGTGGCCGCGGGATTCGCCTGCTCCCAGAACACGACGATGCGCGGGTCCTTGGGTACCGGCATCGGCTCCAGCCCGGCGGCCATCATCGCTTGGTCCAGCTCCGGCCCCTGTGGGTCTCGGCTGGCGAAGGCGGCGGTGGCGAAAACACCCTGCATCGCGCCCACCGGCGCGTAGCGGTGCTCGGTCAGCACGCCCTGGAAGGCGGCGGCGAAGGCGTCGAAGGTGCCGAAGGCGCCGGTGGAGAAATGCCGGCGCAGCACGCGCTCGCCCACGGCGTTCTTGGGCGCGCCGATGGGCACGGCTTCGATGTCCAGCACGTAGTCGGTGTAGGGGTCGAGCGGGATAGGCAGGGTCAGCTCGCTGTGGCGCGAGCGGTCGACATTGACCGGGATGCACGGCCCGAACTCGGCCAGTTTGTCCACCAGCGCGCCTTCGAACGGCGACATCACGCTCGCCTTCACATCGCCCAGCTTGGGCTGGATGCCTCCCTCGTCGCCCGCCGGATGCACGATGGGCACGGGATGCTCGATGCCCGGCACGTTCACCTGGGCGAACGAGGCTGCTTTCAGGCGCACGCGCAATTCCTTGCCGTAGGCGCCCCACAATTTGTCGACATCGTTGGTCCCGAACACCAGGCGCACGTGTTCCTCGCCAAAGTAATGCGCTTCGTCGGCGGCCGGCAGCGTGCACAGCATCCACGGTTCCAGCGATTTGGGACTGTGGGCGTCGGTGCGGAACCAGAAGTCCTGCGTCTGCGCGCCGCCGTCGGTTTCATTGCCGGCTTTGTCGCGGGCGCGGATATGAACCGTGGTTCTCAGGTGGTACAGCTCGTCCGGCGCGAGCAAGGCCACGTCGCCGCTGGCGCCGCCCAGCAATTGCTCAAGCACGCCGCGGTTGCGCTGGGTCTGGCGTTGATCCCAGTCTTCGCGCACAACTTCGCCCCAGCGGGTGAATTCCAGCGCGGCCACGTAGTACGGACGCCCGCTCACCTCGCGCTTCTTGGCGGCGGCCGGGTCCTTGGCGTGCGGCACGCCTATCTCGATGCGGTCCAGCTTCTCCGCCTTGTCCAGCTTGATCAGATACGGCAGATAGCCCTGCGCCTGCATCAGTTGGGCCTGCAGCACCACGTGCGACACCGGATCGACCCAGGGTCCGTTGGCGTCGGTCCAGCGCGGCGGCAGGCCGACCAGGCCGAGCGCGTCGGCGTTGCTCACCACCCGACGGCCGATCTCGGCGCCGTTCACGTCCAGCAGGCGCAGCACCAGGCCGCGCGCCGGCGTGGGATTGGGCGGCAGTTCGCGCCGGGCCAGCAGCAGGATGCGGCCATCGACAATGGCGCCGCTGTGCACCACGATCACGTCGTCCAGCGGGCCTTGCTTGAAGCCGGCCTGCTCCAGCTGCGCGGCCACCTCGCCCGCGCGGCGCTTGTCGCCAAACACCACCGGCAGGCCGATGTCGTACAGCGGGGACGCCAGCAGGCGGCTGTCACAGCGGCGCGGCGGCACGGTGGAGGCGCCGGGCGCGGCGGCGGTCGGCCCCAGCGTGGCCAGGCCGGCGCTGATCTGCGTCAGCGCCGCGCGGTTGATGACGGTGCTGCTCGCCAGTTGGCGCACGGTGTCGGCGAACGCGACCGGGGCGACGTCGATACGGTCGGTCCGGCGCAGCGCGATGGACGGCGCGGTGGCGGCTTCCAGCACCGCGCGCCCGGCGGCGAGACGGCCGGCGAACCCCGACAGATTGAGCGTCGCGGCCGCGCCAGCGGGCGCGGTGACCGGCGGCAGCCCGGGCTTCTGGCGGCACGGCACTTGCGCGCCCACGATGACGGCCGGCACGATGCCGCGCTGGCGGTCCAGCTGGCGCTTGCCGGTGCGCCAGCGTTCGCTCACGTCCAGCTCCAGATCCGGCGCTTCCGAGCGCTTGGTCTTGTCCGGGTCCGGCCAGGCGACGCCGTCCACCTGCCAGCCGGTTTCCGACGGGCCGGTGGGCTCGTGCTCGAAGGTCCACAGTACGGCGGCGGCGGGCGCGGCGTCGTGGCAGACGGTGCCCCAGCGCTCGGTGATGTTTTCTTCCAGGAACTGGCTGCGCTCCAGCGCCTTGGGCGTGGGGTTGGGCACCCAGTTCAGCAGGGACAGATTGGCGACGAGGTTGCCTTCGGTGGGGTCGTTCAGCGTCCACCAGGTCGACGGCGTCGGCCCCGGGCCGACCGCGACGCCGCCGTCGGCGCGCGTCAGCTCCACGGCGGTCACGTCGTAGCGGTAGGCGTAGTCGCCGCGCTTGACGAAGCCGCCAGCCGGCGCGCCCGGCGACCCGCCCGGCGTCTGGCCCAATATCGTCAGCGCGTCGTCCACCGGGGTGGCCGACATCGTGATCACCGGAATGGCGTCTATCGGCACCACCGGCAGGGCCGGGTCGTTGGCGGCCGGCTGCGCGCCCTGGCGCACCGCGTCGCCTATTTTCGAATCGATGCCGCGGTCCACGCCGGTGCCCACCACCAGCGCCGGCGAGCGGCTGACCAGGCTCACCGCCCGGATCAGCTCGGGCGCGGCCGGAATGATGGGGTTCTGCTCGCCGATGTGGAAATCGACGCAACCCTTGATGCTGAAGAAGAACAGGTCGATCTCGCCGCAGATCTCGCCGTCTATGCGCGAGATCTGCGAGCCGTCGGACTTGGTGCCTATCTGCACCGTCAGATCCGCCGACGCGCTGATGCTGATGATGAACAGGTGCAGGTCGCCGCGGACGTAGAGCAGGCCGCCCACGTAGAACGGGTCGAAGCCGAGCACCGCGTTGAAGCCGGCGGTGGCGCGCAGGTAGAGATTGATCGAGGTGTTGCCCCAGGTGATGGACACCTCCAGCCCCACCGCCAAGCCCACGCCCGATACCGCCGACAAGCCCTTGTACGCGGGGATGCCGTGCCCGGACACCATCACGTAGCCCTGGCCGTCGAACACTTTGAGGATGTTGGCGTGGATGGGGCCCGGCAGCGGCCGGCCCAGAGTGTCGCTGCCCGGGAAGGTGCCCAGGTAGACGTGCCAGTCGCCGCCGTGATTGAGGTTGAAATACGCCTCGATCGGGATGGTGATCTGCACGATGGGGGTAATCTTGAAATCGATGGACAGCCCTATGGTCAGCGTGCCGCGGCCGAAGTCGAGATCGATCACGCACAGAAAGGTGCCTTCGGCGTTCTTGTTCTTGAGGTCCGGCAGCTTGGCCAGCAGATTGGCCTTGACCACCAGCAGCAGGCGCGGTCCCGGCAGTTCCAGCAGAACCATCCCCTTGACGTTGAAGATGATGCCGCCCTCCATCGTGCCCAGGATGGCGCCGACGCCGAAGGCCCAGTGGTCTATCTGCGGCTTCCACGCCTGCAGATTGGTCGGGTTGCCCTGGGCGCGCTCCTTGAGCCAGGTGAGCGCCGGCGTCAGCGAGGTGATACCGTCCTCGTTGCGGGTGTAGTGCATGGCGAACAGGCCGAGGAAGCCGTAGATGCCGAAGCCGGACTGCGCCAGCGGTATCGCCACCGGCAGCTCCAGCTCCAGCGCGATCGCCACCGCCGTGGCCGGCCCGCCCGAGGCCGCCGGGATGTCGGACACCGCGATGCCGGCCGCCAGCCGCAGCTTGATGGGCACCAGCGATACGTCGATCTGCCCCTTGATCTCGAACGGGTTGGCGTTGATCTCCATATAGCCGCGCCCCTCGATGGTGCCCGGCACCTTCAGGCTGGCGGCGAAGGCCGTCAGTTCCGGCGGGCCCAAAGGGTCCACCGGAAGGCGCACTCGCGCCCGTTCTATGGTGATCACGCCCAGATTGACCGCGAAGCCCAGGTCGGCTTCGAAGGTCAGCGGATTGGTCCGCGCGATGCGCGCGCCCAGCACCTGGATGATCTGGCCCAGCGGGTCCGGCACGCGCACCGCGCCCGGCCCCGACAGGTCGATGGAATAGCCCTTGGACGAATCGAACATCGGCCGCAGCTGGAAGCGGTTGGCCGAGCCCGGCGGATAGCCCATCTGCAGGCCTATCGCCTTGTAGCGCACCGCCAGCGGCTTGTTGCGCGGAATCTCCAGCAGCTGGAAGCCGCCGATGGACACATTGGCCGACAGCGCCGTCTCCACGTCGAACAGCAGCGTGGAGACCCACTGCCCAGCGCGCGTCGTCACGTGCAGCTCGCCGCCGTACAGCACCACGCGCTCCACATTGAACAAGCCCAGCTCCGCCAGCGCGACGGGCAGCGCCAGCGCGGCCCCGGTCAGCACCAGGGCGCCGACGTCGCCGTCGGCCGGATTGGCCGGCGCGGTGGCGGCCAGCAGCGGCGTGAACACCGTGGTCATGCCCAGCACGTTGCGGCCGGTGCTGGGAGCTTGCAGCGGCTGGCCGGCCAGCTGTCCCGTCATCACCAGGCCGTCGCGGTCGTTGGGATCCGCGCCGAGGTAGAGCTTGACCTCATCGGTCTGGCTGGCCGGATCGCGCTGGTAGAGGATCTGGTAGTTGACGATGCCGTCCGACGGGTTCTGGCTGCCCAGGCCCTGAAAGGTGGGGATGTCGCCCTGGGCGACGCCGCCGTTGCGCAGCCGCTGCTCGGCCGCGGTCTCGAAGTCTATGGAACCGCTCAGCTCGATGGCGACGAACTGGTCGCGCACGATGCGCACCTTGAGCGCGGCGGAACGGAACCAGTCCGGCGGCGGCGGCGCGGCGGGCGCGGGATCTCGCGTGGGAATGGTGGGCGGCGGCGGCGGCGGAGCCGCCGGCCGCGTGGTGTCGCCCTGGGTGACGGTGCCCGGCAAGGAGATGGGCCCGAAGCCGCCGATGCTGGCCTTCCACCACAGGTTGCGCGCGCCGGAGTGCGTCTGCCAGTCCGCGGTCCAGGCCGGCGGCGGAGGCGCCGCGCCGATGTCGGGCGGCTCCAGCGTCAGCGTGAAGCTGGGGATGCGCAGATTGGCGTCCGGATTGGCCGCCTCCGCGCTCAGTATCTGCTGCAGCGCCCGCGCGCGGCGGCGCGAGAGCAGGTAGTTGTACTTGGCCTTGGCGACGTCGCCCTCATAACTGGCGGCGCCGGTCAGCGTGAGCGTGGCGGCGGAAATGCGCTTGAGCGCCGCGCGGTACTGCTGCAGGAAAGGCGTCGCCGGCGGCGTCCATGCGGCGCTGCCGCTGGGGTCCACCGCCGGCGAGCTGTTGGTGTTGTCGGGAATCAGCGCGTAGTCGGCCGGGTCGCTGTCCTTGGGATGATCGAAGCGGTAGTAGCAGGTAATGCCGGTCACGGTGCCGCTGCTCAGTTCCGCGCGTATCGTCTTGGTTTGGCCGGCGGCCACCGGAATCGTCACCGTGGCGCCGGGGCTCTGCGCCGCGCCGTCCACGGTCCAGGCCGTGGCCGGGTTGGCCGGGTTGAGGCTGACGGTGACGGAGCTTGCGTCCTGCCGCACGAGCAGCAGCTCGGGCGTGGTCTGCGGCTGCCCTTCCAGCGTGATGGAGGTGGTGCGCACCGTGGCAGGCTGGCCGGGCGCTGCGCCGGGCGCGGGCAGGCTCTGCGCTGCCTGTTCGCGCCGCGCGGTGATGGTGAGGGTGGCGTTTTTCTGCGGGCTGGACGCGTCGGTGGCGGTGACGCCTATGCTCATGTCGGCGACGCCGGACAGGTCGATGTCGTGCACCAGGCCGTTATGCGCGCCGCCGCCGAAACTCGCCTGCCCGACATAGGGCGCGCGCCCTCCGGTGATGTCTATCACCATGCGCGTGCGCGCCGGCAAGGACGCCTCGGCGGTGTGCTCGCCGGTGCGGCGGATGCCGATGGCCGCGCCGTCCGGCGTGAAGAAGCGCGCCGACACATTGAGCTGGCCGGCACCCTGGTTGATCACCATCAGCTCGAAATCGCCGGTCACGCCGCTGGATTGGCCGAAACCGATCAGGAAATTGCGCACCCCGGCGTCCACGGCGAAGTCCTGCATGCCGTTGGGAGCCACGAACAGGCGGATTTCCGGCAGATAGAGCCCGGTCCAGCTCTCGTCGAAGCCGAACTGGTCCAGCACCTCCGGCGGCGTGTAGCCGTCGGCCAGGTCCAGGGTGGCGGAGCGGAAGCCGAAGCCCACCACCTGCCCGTCGCCGACGAAGGCGTAAGGCGGGGTCATCGTGATCAGCTGCGCGGCGCCGATGTCGCCGGGATCGTCGATGCCGGTGACGCCCAGCGAGGCGATGGACACGTCCAGCACGGCGGCGGCGTCGCTGCCCTGCGCCAGGCGCAGCTTGATCTTGGGCAGGGTGAAGAAGACGTCGCTGCGCGAGGTGTCCGGCACCAGCAGGCCGTCGCTCTCCATCTTGGCCGGCTTGAGGAAAGGCGGCCGCAGCACGATGCCGGCCAGCACCAGATCCAGCGTGAAGCCGGTGCCGGGATAATCCGAAGGCGGCGCGTCGCCGGGAATCGGGTCCCAGGCGTTGAGCACCGCGCGCACCGGCGCGAAAGCGGCGTCGCCGCCGGGAATGCCGCCCACGCCGTTGGCGATGATGGCGCCCGCCGCCCGCGGCGCGGACAGGGCGAAGTCCACGTGGGTGTCGGTGATGTCGAACCAGGGATCGCGCCGTCCGGGCTGGGAGCGGGGATGCCCCTCGGTGTTGGACGCCGCCGCGCGCAAGGTGCCGCTGGACGGATCGAAGCTGATCTCCACATCGCCGGAGAACCGCGCCACGCCGCGGATGACCGTGCCTTCGGAGCCAAACGCCGTCTCGAAGCTCTCCACATAGAGCACCGACAGCACGGCATGCCAATCCGTGTTCTCGCCCTTGAGCAGATAGGGGCGGAACAAATCCACGAGCGCAAGTTCGGTAACCATCATAACTTCCTTTCTTGGAAAGGAGTTAACGCGTCGGTTGGGCGCTAGAGACTGATCAGAAGAGCATAGACCACCGGCAGCACATATTCCATTAAGTTTGTGAATTCAATAGGATATGCGCAATGGCAAGCCCTGAAGCCGCTTGAAAGCGGCCAGCCAGGCCTCGCGGAGCGCCGCCGGCGGGACAGGGCTTCACGCGCAAAACGCGCGAAGAAGCCGGGAAGCCGGCCCGATTCCGTCGCCGGCGCCGCCATTGTCTATACCAAGGGTGAGTGCCCGCGCTTAAGTTGGCGCAGCGTTAAGAAGCCATTGAAAATGGGGAGTCCATGCTCAGTTCGTTTTTCATTGACGCTTACCAGTCCTATTTATTTCTACCGACCCAATACAATCTGTGGCTGGTGGCGCTGTCCCTGCTGGTGGCCGTTTTCACCTCTTGTCTGGCGCTGCAGATCGCCGGCCTGGCCCGCGAGGCCAGCGACCGCTGGCTGCGCCGGGTCGCCCTCGCCACCGGCTCTTGCGCCATGGGCGGCGGCATCTGGGCGATGCATTTCGTCGGCATGCTGGCCTTCAGCGTTTGTAGCACGGTCCAATACGCGCTGCTGCCCACCCTCCTGTCCATGCTGCCCGCCGTCGCCGCCTCCCTGATTGCCTTGCACTTGCTGTCTCAAGCCAAGATTGACGGCAAGCAGTTGCTGATCAGCGGCGCGCTGGTGGGCGGCGGCATCGGCACCATGCACTACTCCGGCATGGCGGCGATGCGCATGACGCCGCTGCTGCGCTACGACCCCGCGTGGTTCGCCGTCTCTATCTTGCTCGCCGTCTTGCTGAGCACCCTGTCGCTCTGGATCCGCTTTGGGCTGGACAATAAGAAAATCGGCAAGGGAAAGATGACCTTGCTCAGCGGCGCGGTCATGGGGGTGGCCATTGCCGGCATGCATTATTTCGGCATGGAGGCCGCCCGCTTCATCGGCACGCCGGACCCGGCCTTCCGCAACGCCTTTGCCGACAACGCGAATCTGGCCGTCGCCATCGCCGTCACCGTGCTGGTGCTCGGCAACATCGTCTTCGTCGGCAATGTGTTGCTGCGTTACCGCCCTTTGTATCAAAGAACGCTGAGCAATGAGCTGAAGCTGCAAGCCGCCTTCAACACCTCGCTGGACGGCATCATCACCATTGACGAAAAGGGCCGCATCTTAAGCGCCAACCCCGCGGTGGAGCGGCTGTTTGGCTGGAAGGTGGACGAGTTGCTGGGCAAGAACATCAATCTGCTGATGCCGGAGCCCCACCATTCCAAACACGATCGCTTCCTTTCCGACTACAAGGAAACCCAGATCGCGAAGCTGATAGGCCGGGAACGCGAGGAGATGGCGCTCAAAAAGGACGGCGCCCAGTTCCCCATCCGCTTGTCTATAGGCAAGGTGCAGCTGCCCGAGCAGGTGATTTACGTCGGCTTCATCGGCGACATCAGCGAACGCCACCGCATCCAGCGGGAATTGGAAGAGCGCGAGAGCCAGTTCCGCACCTTGATCGACAACATTCCCGGCGTCGCCTTTCGCAGCCACTGCCAGGAACCCTGGAAAATCGTCTTCATCAGCGAAGACATCGAAAAACTATGCGGCTGGCCCGCAAAATCCTTTCTGGACGGCCGTATTCAGCTGCTGGACGTCATTCACCCGGAAGACAAGGAGAGAGTGCGCGGAACCATCCGCCACGCCTTGGAACAGCGGCAGCTCTATGTCGTCGAGTACCGCCTGCTCTGCCTGAACCAGCAGGAATGCTGGGTATTGGAGAGCGCCCGCGGCGTCTACGACGAGGACGGCGCGCCGCTGTTGATCGACGGGGTGATCCTGGACATTTCGGAGAAGAAGGCGGCGGAGTTCGCCCTGATCGAGGCCAAGAACCGCGCGCTGTCGGCGGTCAAATCCAAAAGCGCCTTCCTGGCCAATATGAGCCATGAAATCAGGACGCCGATGAACGCGATCATCGGCTATACCGATGTGCTGCAGGACACCGAGCTGGACGACAGGCAGAAAGGCATGCTCAAAACCGTCAACCACTCGGCCAAAAGCTTGCTGGGCCTGCTCAACGACGTTCTCGACACGGCAAAGCTGGAGCAGAACGCGCTGGAGCTGGAGGAAGCGCCCTTCTCTTTGCGCGAGGTGGCGGAGCATGTGATCGACATCCTGCGGCTGAGCGCCAGCAAAAAGGGCATCACCCTGCAGTTGAAATACCCAGCCATTATTCAGCAGGCCTTTATCGGCGACGCCTTCCGGGTGCGGCAGATTCTGATGAATCTGGTGGGCAACGCGATCAAGTTCACCGCTCAGGGCGGGGTCTGGCTGACGGTACTGTCTGCGCGGGAAAACGTGGTCGTCATCATCCGGGACAGCGGCATAGGCATGAGCCAGGAAACCCTGGCCAAACTGTTCGAGCCCTTCTCCCAGGCGGACGCCTCGACCACCCGCCGCTTTGGCGGCACCGGCCTCGGCACCACCATCGCCTTGCAGCTGGCGCAGAAGATGGGCGGCCGGATCGAGGTGCAAAGCGCGCTCAACAAGGGCTCCGTCTTTCAGGTTTACCTGCCCTTGCGCCCGGCGCCGCCGGACGCCCTGCCCTGCCTGGAGCCGCCCGACGCGGAGCGCACGCCCAAACCGCCGTCCCCCCTGAATATCCTGGTGGCCGACGACGACGAGATCAATCTGGACATCGTCTCCATCCTGCTCAAGAAATACGGGCACCGGATCTATACCGCAGCCAACGGCAAAGAGGTGATCAACGCGTGGCAGCACCACGACATCGACCTCATCCTGATGGACATTCAGATGCCGGTGATGGACGGCATCACCGCCTGCAAATTCATCCGTCAGGTGGACCCCGACAGCGACAAGCGCGCGACGCCCATCATCGCCTTGACCGCCGGCGCGTTCCAGGAGGACCGCGAGGCGGCCATGGCCGCCGGCATGGACGGCTTCATGACCAAGCCCATAGACATCGGCCGGCTGCAGGATGAGATCGAACGCGTGATGAAGCGCTTGGTGGGCTAGCCGGCGAAGGCGAGAGCCGCAGCCGGGCCATGCCCTCCCGGGCGGGCTGGGCTTTTCCCCCGCCTTGCAACCATCCAAGGCTGCGCGGTTCGCCGGAGCTCAAGCGGATGAAACAGACGGAGCTCCCTTAGAACCTGTTTACGATCTGCTACGCGTCGGCGATACAGCGTTAAAAACCAGCTCAAAATGCTCGTGTACCCCTCGCACATTCCGCTTTTTCGCCAGTTTTCGCCTTGTCTCGCCCTTGCTCGCGAGACTTTGAACAGGCTCTTGGATTTTGCCAGCGCCTCCCCCATAGCTCATTCACTGCGATATAGCCATATTTATTTAATGACATATTCATTTTTCATTGTTATGCTGTACAAATAATCCTGCGTTTTTGCGCAGGCAAAATTCATGAGAGTCACAGGGAGAAGTGTCATGGCGAACCCGTTCGACAACAAGGAAGGCGTTTTTTTCGCCCTGATCAATGATGAAGGCCAGTACTCGCTGTGGCCCGAATTCGCGCCCGTTCCCGAGGGCTGGCAAACCCGTTTCGGCCCCTCCGACCGCCAGTCCTGTCTCGATCACATCGAGCAAAACTGGATAGACATGCGGCCCGCCAGCCTGGCCCGCGCTCAAGACGAGATGCTCTCCACCGGCTGACCCCCGCCCCGGCTCAAGGGGCGAAGCCGGGTCGCGTCCGCTTTCAAGACAAAGCGCGGCGCCTTTCTTCCCATTCCGCTGCGACGCGTTCGCCGCGGTCCCCCTTTCGCCGTCCCGCTCCACATCGAAAAAACGCCGGCCTGCCGCGCATGCGCGACAGCTTGCGGCTTCACGTCCTGCAGCAAGCCATCTTTAGGTGCGACATGAACGACAACGCCGTTTCTCCCTCCCGCGATCCGCATACCCAGGCCGCGTCGGCCGAAACCTTCGCCGCCCTGTTCGCCCGCAGCGCGGCGGACCACCCGGACGCCATTGCGCTGCGGCACGGCGCGCGCGCGCTCAGCTACCGCGAACTGGACAGCCAGGCCAACCGCCTGGCCCATTATCTGCGCGAGCTGGGCATAGATCGCGAAACGCCGGTGGGACTGTGCCTGGACCGCTCGCCCGAGCAGATCATCGCCATGCTGGCCATTTTCAAGGCCGGCGGCGTCTATCTGCCGCTGGACCCCGATTATCCGCGCGAGAGACTGGCCTACATCCTCAACGACACCATGCCGGCCGCCTTGCTGACGCGCGCCGCGCTGACCGAGCAGCTGCCGGCCCACTGGGCGCGGGTGGTGGAACTGGATACCGAGCAAGCGGCCTGGCAGGCGCAACCGGACCACCCGCCTCTGCGGCATGACTCGCCGGACCAGCTGGCCTATGTGATCTACACTTCGGGCTCCACCGGCCAGCCCAAGGGCGTGGCGGTCACCCACCGCGGCATCGGCGCGCTGGCGCGCGCCCAGAGCCGGCGCTTCGGCATCGCCCCCGGCGCCCGCGTGCTGCAGTTCGCCTCCTCCAGTTTCGACGCGGCCTTCTCCGAAATCGCCATGACCCTGCTCTCCGGCGCCTGCCTGGTCACCGCGCCGGCCGCGGAAGTGACGCCGGGCGCGGCGCTGGCGGACTTGCTCGCCCGCCAGCGGATCAGCCACCTGACGCTGCCGCCCAGCGCGCTGGCCATCATGCCGGACGGCGGCATCCCGCAGGATTGCGGCCTGATCGTCGCCGGCGAGGCCTGCCCGGCGGCCCAGGTGCGGCGCTGGTCCGTCGGCCGAACCATGCTGAACGCCTACGGCCCCACCGAAGCCACCGTCTGCGCGACGATGAGCGGCCGGATGCGGGACGAGGCGCCCGCCGACATCGGCGCGCCGCTGCCCGGCGTCCAGGCTTACGTGCTGGACGACGCCCTGCGGCCGCTGCCGCCGGGCGTGGAAGGCGAGTTGTATCTCGCCGGCGACGGGCTGGCTCGCGGCTATCTGGGCCGGCCGGCGCTCAGCGCCGAGCGCTTCGTCGCCAACCCCTTCGGCCCCGCCGGCAGCCGCCTGTACCGCAGCGGCGACCTGGCGCGGCTGCGCGCCGACGGCGGACTGGATTACCTGGGGCGAGCCGACGAACAGCTCAAGCTGCGCGGCTACCGCATCGAACCCGGCGAAATCGAACACCTGCTGACGCAGCAGGCCGGCGTGAGCCAGGCCGTAGTCCGCCTGCGCGAAGACCTGCCCGGCATCAAGCAACTGGTCGCCTACGTCGTTTCCCGCGCCGGCCTGCAAGCCGACGACGCGGCCTTGCGCGCGGCGCTGGCCGAGCAACTGCCCGACTACATGGTGCCGGCGGCGGTGGTGCCGCTGGAGCGCCTGCCGCTGACGCCCAACGGCAAGGTGGACAAACAGGCGCTGCCCGCGCCGGACTTCGGCGACGCCGACGCCGGCGAAGCGCGGGACTGGCTGGAAAAAACGCTGGCCAAGCTGTACGCGGAAGTGCTGGGCCTGCCCAGGGTGGGCCTGGGCCAGGGCTTCTTCGACCTCGGCGGCGACAGCATCAGCGCCATTCTGCTGGTCAGCCGCGCCCGCGCCCACGGCCTGCAGTTCAGCCCGCAGGACGTTTTCGATCAGCCCAGCATCGAGCGCCTGGCGCTCCGGGTCCGCCCGCTGGAAGCCGACGCGGCGGCCGGCGAATTGCCGCCGCCCAGCGCCGCGGATATGGAAAGCATCCGCGCCCGCTATCCGGCGGCCAGCGCGGTGCTGCCGCTGTCGCCGCTGCAGCGGGGCCTGCTGTTCCACCTGCTGTACGACGAAGGTCAAAGCGACGTCTACCTGATACAGATGGGCTTCCAGCTGGACGGCCCGCTGGACGCGGCCAGGCTGCGCGTCGCGGCCGAGGGCTTGCTGCAACGCCATCAGCACCTGCGCGCGGCCTTCGCCGCGGACGACCTGGAGCAGCCGGCGCAAATCGTGCTGGAGCGCGTGGAAACGCCGTGGCGCGAGCTGGATCTGTCAGCGCATCAGGCCGATGAACAGCAGCGCGCCCTGGAAGGGCTGCGCGAGGACGACTACGCCGCCGGCGTGGACCCGGCGCGCGCGCCGCTGCTGCGCTTTACCCTGGTCAAGCTGGACGCCGAGCGCCATCAGCTGCTGTGGAGCTTCCACCACCTGCTGTTCGACGGCTGGTCGGTGCCGGTGCTGCTGCGCGAACTGTTCGCCCTCTACCGCGGCGACGAGCTGCCGCCCGCCATTCCCTACCGCGACTACCTGGCCTGGCTGCACGTCCGCGACCGCGACGCCGCCAAGCGCCAATGGGTCAACCATCTGGCCGACCTGGAACAGCCGGCGCGCCTGGCGCCCGGCGGACAAAAAAGCCGGCAGCTGCCGCGCAACCACAATGTGACGGCGGACCCGGCGGTCTACGCCATGCTGGAGCGGCTGGCCCGCCGGCAGGGCCTCACCCTCAATACCTTGCTGCAAGCGGCCTGGGCCATTCTGCTCGCCCGCCTCAGCGCCGTCGACGACGTCGTCTTCGGCGTCACCGTCTCCGGACGCCCGCCGGAACTGCCCGGCGTCGAACGCATGGTCGGCCTGCTGATCAACACCGTCCCGCTGCGCCTGCGCCTGCGGCCCGAGGAAACCCTCGCCGCCCTGCTGCAGCGCCTGCAGGCCCAGCAGGCCGCGCTGATCGAGCATCAACACCTCAGCCTCGCCGAGATCCAGCAGGCGGCCGGCCTGGGCGATTTGTTCGACACCCTGCTGGTATTTGAAAACTACCCGATCGCCGACGACGACCGCCGCGTCGACGACGCGCTGTCCATCGGCTACCTGGGCGGCCAGGGCGTGGACACCTCGCACTATCCGCTCAGCCTGTGCGCCGTTCCCGGGCCCGAGCTCGAACTGCGCTTCGGCTACCGGCCCGATCTCTTCTCCGCCGACGCCGTCGACGGCATCGCCCAGCAACTGCTGGAACTGCTGCGCCTGATCGCCGAACAGCCCGAGCTGCCGCTCTCCCGCATCGAACCTACCTCCCCGGCCCAGCAAGCCGCGCTGGCCGCCTGGAACCTCACCGACGCCCCGCTGCCCGCCGCCACCCTGACCCAGTTGCTGGAACGCCAAGCTGAACTCAGCCCCGACGCCGAGGCGCTGCGCTTCGACGACATCGCCCTCAGCTACCGCCAGCTGCATCAGCGCGCCAACCGCCTCGCCCGCCGCCTGCGCGCCGACGGCGTCGGACCCGAAACCCTGGTCGCCGTCGCGCTGCCCCGTTCCATCGACCTGGTGGTGGCCCTGCTCGCCGTGCTCAAGGCCGGCGGCGCTTATCTGCCGCTCGATCTCGACTATCCGGCCGAGCGCATCGCCTTCATGCTGGCCGACGCCCAGCCCGCCGTGGTCCTGTCCCGCTCCGAGCTGCTGGCCGGCCTGCCGGTCGAACGCGCGCTGTGCCTGGATCAGCTGGACGACGCGCTCGAGACGCTGTCCGACGCGCCGTTGGAACTCCCCGACAACTACGAACACCCGGCCTACGTCATCTACACCTCCGGCTCCACCGGCCGCCCCAAGGGCGCCGTCAACAGCCATCGCGCCATCGTCAACCGCCTGCTGTGGATGCAGCACGCCTACCCGCTGGCCGCCGACGATGTGGTGCTGCAAAAAACCCCGTCCAGCTTCGACGTCTCGGTATGGGAATTCTTCTGGCCGCTGCTCGCCGGCGCCTCGCTGCTGCTGGCCCGCCCCGACGGCCATCGCGATCCCGTCTATCTGGCCGAGCTGATCCGCCGCCGCGGCGTCACCACCCTGCATTTCGTCCCATCCATGCTGGACGCCTTCCTGCTGGAGCCCGCCAGCGCCGGCTGCGTCAGCCTGCGCCGCGTGCTGTGCAGCGGCGAAGCCTTGCCCGCGCCGCTGCTTGCCCGCGCCGCCCAGACGCTGCCCTGCCCGCTGCATAATCTTTACGGCCCCACCGAAGCCGCCGTCGACGTCACCGCCTGGACTTGCGACCCGGCAAGCGACAGCCGCTCGGTGCCCATCGGCCGCCCGATCTGGAACACCCAGCTCTTCGTGCTCGATTCCATGCTGCGGCCGCTGCCGCCCGGCATCCCCGGCGAGCTTTACCTCGGCGGCGTCGGCCTGGCGCGCGGCTATCTGCGCCGTCCGGGACTCACCGCCGAGCGCTTCGTCGCCCATCCCTTCGCCGTCGGCCAGCGGCTGTACCGCACCGGCGACCGCGTCGTCCGCCGCGACGACGGCGCGCTGGAATATCTGGGCCGCCTCGACCACCAGGTCAAGCTGCGCGGCCTGCGCATCGAGCTGGGCGAGATCGAAGCCGCGCTGCTGGACCAGCCCGGCGTCGCCCAGGCCGTAGTCCTGATCCGCGAGGACGCGCCCGGGCAGCGCCGGCTGGTCGCCTACGCGGTGCCCGCAGCCGGCGCCGAAGCCGACGTCGCGCGCTGGCGCGACGCGCTGGCCGCCCGCCTGCCCGACTACATGGTGCCCGCCGCCTGGGTGGCGCTGGACGCGCTGCCGCTGACCCCCAACGGCAAGCTGGACCGCCGCGCCTTGCCAGCGCCGGAGCTGACGCTGGCCAAGCACCGCGAGCCGGTCACCGAGAAAGAGAAGCTGCTGGCCGAGGCCTTCGCCCAAACACTGGGACTGGAGCGCGTCGGCCTGGACGACAGCTTCTTCAACCTCGGCGGCGACAGCATCAGTTCCATCCAACTGGTGAGCCTGGCCCGCAAGCGGGGGCTGAGCCTGACGCCGCGCCAAGTGTTCGAGCAGCGCAGCGTCCGCGGCCTCGCCCAGATCGCAACCGAGGCCCCGGCCCTGGGTGCCAACGCGCACGCCGACGCGCCGCTGCTGCGGCTGGATCCCGCCGAAATCGAGCGCCTGAGCCGCCGCCACCCCGGCCTCGCCGAACTGCTGCCGCTGACGCCGCTGCAGCAAGGCCTGCTGTTCCACGCGCTCTACGACCACTCCGCCGCCAACCCCTATGTGGTGCAGATGCGCATCGAGCTGGACGGCACGCTGGACGCCGCCGCCTTGCGCCGCGCCGGCGAAGGCCTGCTGCGCCGCCACCCGCACCTGCTGGCCTCCTTCATTCACCACGACACCTTGCAGCCGATGCAGGCGCTGAGCCGGGACTCCGCCGCGCCATGGCGGGAAGCCGATCTGTCGGCGCTGAGCGGCGACGACGCGCGCGCGCGGCTGGAAGACATGCAGACGGCCGATCATGGAGAGAGCATGCCGCCGGACCGCGGGCCGCTGCTGCGCTTCACCCTGATCCGGCTGGCGCCGGAGCGCTATCTGCTGCTCTGGACCTTCCACCACCTGCTGCTAGACGGCTGGTCCCTTCCCGTGCTGCTGGACGAGTTGTTCGCGCTCTACCGCCAGGGGGAGGCGGCCGCGCTGCCGCCCGCGCCGGCCTACCGCGATTATCTGCGCTGGCTATCCGGCCGCGATCAAACCGCCGCTCGCCAGGCCTGGAGCGAATACCTGCGCGGCGTGGACGAGCCCACCCTGGTGGCGCCGGGCCTCCCCGCCGCCGAGCGGCGGCCGGATCTGCACACCGCCACGCTGACGCCGGAGCTCAGCGCCGCGCTGGCCGCCCAGGCTCGGCGTCGCGGGCTGACCCTCAATACCCTGGCCCAGGCCGCATGGGGCCTGTTGCTGGCCCGTCTGACCGGCCGCGATGACCTGCTGTTCGGCATCACCGTGTCCGGGCGGACCGCGCCGCTGGAAGACATCGCGCGGCTGCCGGGCCTGCTGATCAACACCGTGCCGCTGCGCCTGAAACTGGAACCGTCGGCCACCTTGGCCGGCTGGCTGGACGATCTGCAAGCGCGTCAGGCCGCGATGATGGAGCACCAGCATCTCGGACTCGGCGACATCCAACAGCTGACGGACATGGAGGAGTTGTTCGACACCCTGATGGTGTTCGAAAACTATCCACAACTCGACGCGCTGCGCCAAAGCCACGCCGGCGACGGCCTGAGCGTGCGCCCCGTCGACGGCTTGGGCGGCGACGTGTCGCACTACCCGCTGGGCCTGTGCGTGGTGCCGGGGGAAAGGCTGGAACTCCGGCTGGGCTGCCGCGCCGACGCCTTCCCGCCGGCGGCGGCCGAGCGCCTCCTCGCCAGCCTGTCGCGCCTGTTCCAGGCCTTGGCCGGCGACCTGGACCTGCCGCTGTCCCGCCTGCGCTGGCTGGACGAGGCCGAGAGCCGCCAGCAGGACGGCTGGAACGCCACCGCGCGCGCCACGCCGTCGGCGACGCTGCCCGAGTTGTTCCGCCGACAGGCCGAGCTGACGCCGGACGCCGTCGCGGTCTGCGCCGGCGACCTTCGCCTGAGCTACCGCCAGCTGGACCGGCAATCCAACGCGCTGGCCCACCGGCTGCGCGCGGCCGGCGTGGCCGCGGAAACGCCGGTGGCGCTGTGGCTGCAACGCGGCCCGCTGCTGCCGGTGGCCATCCTGGGCGTGCTCAAGGCCGGCGGCTGCTATGTCCCGCTGCACACCGCCCAGCCGAATGAACGGCGAGCCTGGACCCTGGCCCAGTCGCGCGCCGCGCTGCTGCTGGCCGACGAGGCCCCGGCGCCGGCGATGCTGCCGCCGGGCTTGCCGGTGCTGCGGATAGACGATTGGTCGGACAGCGCCGAGCACCCGCCGCGCCTGGCCCTGTCGCCCGACGCGCTGGCCTATGTGATGTACACCTCCGGCTCCACCGGCGTGCCCAAGGGCATCGCCGTCAGCCACGCCAACGTCCGGGATCTGGCGCTGGACCGCCGTTGGGAGGGCGCGTCCCAGAGCAAGGTGCTGCTGCACTCTCCGCATGCCTTCGACGCCGCCACCTACGAGCTATGGGCGCCCTTGCTGCACGGCGGCCAGGCAACGCTGGCGCAGCCGGGAGACAACGACATCGACTCGCTGGCGAACACCCTGCAAGGGGAAAACGTCACCGCCGCCTTCCTGACCACCGCGCTGTTCAACCTGCTGGCCGAGGAGCGGCCGGACTGCTTCGCCAGCCTGCGCACGCTGTGGACCGGCGGCGAAGCCGCCTCGCTGCGCGCCTTCCAGCGGGTGCGGGAACGCCATCCGCAACTGGAACTGGTCCACGTCTACGGCCCCACCGAGGCCACCACCTTCGCCACCTGCCATCCGCTGCCGCGCGATCAAGCGCTGGCTGCGCCGCTGCCGATAGGCGCGCCGATGGACAATACCCGCGCCTATGTGCTCGACTTCGCGCTGCGCCCGCTGCCCGCCGGCGCGCCCGGCGAACTCTACCTGGCCGGCAGCGGCCTGGCGCGCGGCTATCTGGATCAGCCGGCGCTCAGCGCCGAGCGCTTCGTGGCCAACCCCTTCGGCCCCGCCGGCAGCCGGCTCTACCGCAGCGGCGACCGGGCGCGCTGGCGCGCCGACGGCCAGCTGGAATTCCTCGGCCGCGCCGATCAACAGGTCAAGCTGCGCGGCTTCCGCATCGAACTCGGCGAAATCGAGGCCAGGCTGCGCGAACACCCGGCCGTGTCCCAGGCGCGGGCGGTGCTGCGCGAGACGGACGGCGCGCCGCGCCAGCTGCTCGCCTATGTCGCGCTCCACCCCGGCGCCGACGTCGCCCCGTCCGCGCTCAGGCAGGCCCTGGCGGCGCAACTGCCCGACTATATGGTGCCGGCCGCCGTCGTCGCGCTGGACGCGCTGCCGCTGACCCCCAACGGCAAGCTGGACCACCGCGCGCTGCCCGCTCCCGAGCTCCAGGCCGGCGGCGATCGGCGGCCGCCGCGCAGCGACGCCGAACGCATCCTGGCCGGGCTGTACGCCGAGCTGCTGGGCCTGGACGAAGTCGGCCTGGACGACGGCTTCTTCGATCTCGGCGGCGACAGCATCGCCTCCATCCTGCTGGTCAGCCGCGCGCGACGGCAAGGCTTGCTGCTGAGCCCGCGCGAGGTTTTCCTTCATCCCCGGGTGGAAGCGCTGGCCGCCGTCGCCCGGCCTGTCGCCGCCGTCGCGACCGAGGACGCCGCGGAAGGCCCGCTGCCGGCGACGCCCATCATCCGCTGGTGGCTGGAGCGCGGCGGCCCGCAAAGCGGCTTTTACCAATCCATGCTGCTGCAAACCCCCGCCGGACTGGAACAAGCCCATCTGGCGCAGGCGCTGCAAGCCTTGCTGGATAAACACGACGCGCTGCGGATGCGGCTGGACGCCGACGGCGGCCTCAGCGTGCCTCCGGTCGGCTCGACATCGGCGCAAGATTGCCTGCGCCGCATCGCGGCGGACGCGCATCTGGAGATCCCGTCGGCCGACATCGCCGCCGCGGCGCGGCAGTTGGACCCCGCCGCCGGCGCCATGCTGCGGGCGCTGTGGCTGGACGCCGGCCCGGACGCGCCGGGCCGGCTGTGGCTCGGCATCCATCACCTGGCGGTGGACGGCGTCTCCTGGCGCATTCTGCTGCCGGACCTGGCCGCCGCCTGGCGCGACGTCCAGGCCGGCCGGCCCATCCAGCTCGATCCGGTGGCCACCTCCTTCCGCCGCTGGGCGCTGCTGCTGAACGAGGACGCCGTCCGCGCCGCCCGCGCGGCCGAAGCGCCGATGTGGGCGAACATCCAGAGCCAGCCCGATCCGCTGTTGTCGCCCTGCCCGCTGGACCCGGCGCTGGACACGGCCGGTGCCAGCCGGCGCCTGAGCGTCGCACTGCCCGCCTCCGTCACCACCGAGCTGCTGACCCGGGTGCCGGCGCTGTTCCACGCCGGCATCAACGACGTGCTGCTCACCGGCTTCGCGCTGGCGGTGGCGCGCTGGCGGCAAGACCAGGGACGGAGCGACGGCACCGCGGTGCGCCTGGAACTGGAAGGCCATGGCCGCGAGGAGCTGGGCGAACATTGCGACCTCTCCCGCACCGTGGGCTGGTTCACCAGCCTGTTCCCGGTCCGCCTCGATCCCGGCGTCTCCGCCGCCGCGGCCCTGGACGACGCCGCCGTGCTCGGCGACGCGCTGAAGCGGGTCAAGGAGCAGTTGCGCGCGCTGCCGGACCGGGGCCTGGGATACGGCCTGCTGCGCTACCTCAATCCGGAGACCGCCGCCCGGCTGAGCGGCGCCGCGCCGGCGCAGCTCGGCTTCAACTACCTGGGACGCTTCGCCACGCCGGCGCGCGGCGACTGGATGCCGGCGCCGGAAGCCGCCGGACTGGACGGGAACAGCGATCCTTCGGTGCCCTTGTCCCACGCCATCGAGCTCAACGCCGCCACCCACGACGGCTCGGACGGCCCGGAACTGGTGGCCACCTGGCTGTGGGCCGGCCGCCTGTTCGACCGGCAGGAGATAGCAAGGCTGGCGGAGGACTGGTTCGACGCGCTGCGCGCCTTGGCCAAGTTGGGCCACGCGCCGGACATCGGCGGCAGCACGCCGTCCGACCATCCTCTGGCCGGCGGGTTGTCGCAGGAGGAGATAGACCTGATCGAAGCCGGCCTCTAAGACTTGTCTCGCTCTTGCTCGCGAGATCGTAAATACGCTCTTAAGAACCGGTTCCAAATACTTTCCGGGCGGCCGCCAACGGCGACCGCCCATTGCGAGGTTCACGATGTCGAAGATCGCCGAAATCCTGCCGCTGTCGCCATTGCAGCAAGGATTGCTGTTTCACGCGCTGTACGACGAACGCGAGGCGGACGCCTACCATGTCCGCAACCGCTTCGAACTGCGCGGCGTTCTGGACTCCGACCGGCTCAGGCGCGCGGCCGAGGCGCTGCTGCGTCGCCACCCCAATCTGCGCTCCGCCTTCGTCTACAAGGGGCTGGCGCAGCCGCGTCAGGTGGTGCCCCGCGAGTTTGAACTGGATTGGCGCGAGGAAGACCTGTCCGGCCGGGACGCCGCCGCGCTGGACGCGCTGCTGGAGGCGGACCTGCGCCGCCGCTTCGATCCGGGCAAGCCGCCGCTGCTGCGCTTCATCCTGGTCAAGCTGGACGCCGAGCGCCACCAACTGCTGTGGAGCTTCCACCACCTGCTGTTCGACGGCTGGTCGATGCCCATCCTGATGGACGAGTTGTTCGCGCTCTACCGCCAGGGAGAATCGGCCGCGCTGCCGCCTGCGCCGCCCTACCGCGATTATCTGGCCTGGCTGCAACAACAGGACAAGGCAGCCGCCGCCCGCGCCTGGGCCGCCAACCTGGACGCGCTGGACGAGCCGGCCAAACTGGGCGCCGCCGCGGGGGAACGCCAACGGATCCTGTCCCGGCAAACCGAAACCGCCCCGCTGCAGGCGCGGGCGCGCCGGCTGGGCGTCACCCTCAACACCTTGCTGCAAGCGGCCTGGGCCATCCTGCTCGCCCGCCTCAGCGCCGTCGACGACGTCGTCTTCGGCGTCACCGTCTCCGGACGCCCGCCGGAGCTGCCCGGCGTCGAACGCATGGTCGGACTGCTGATCAACACCGTCCCGCTGCGCCTGCGCCTGCGGCCCGAGGAAACCCTCGCCGCCCTGCTGCAGCGCCTGCAGGCCCAGCAGGCCGCGCTGATCGAGCATCAGCACCTGAGCCTCGCCGAGATTCAGCAGGCGGCGGGAAGATCGGAGCTGTTCGACACCCTGCTGGTTTTCGAAAGCTATCCGGCGCTGCCCGGCGCGGCCGACGGCAAGGTGGCCGACGGCCTGGAGTTGATGCCGCTCGGCGGCGACGGCGCCGACACCTCGCACTACCCGCTCAGCCTGTGCGCCGTCCCCGGACCCGAACTCGAGCTGCGCTTCGGCTACCGGCCCGACCTCTTCTCCGCCGACGCCGTCGACGGCATCGCCCGGCAACTGCTGGAGCTGCTGCGCCTGATCGCCGAACAGCCCGAGCTGCCGCTCGCCCGCATCGCGCCAACCACCCCGGCCCAACAAGACGCGCTGGCCGCCTGGAACCGCACCGACGCCCCGCTGCCCGCCGCCACCCTGACCCAGTTGCTGCAACGCCAGGCTGAACTCAGCCCCGACGCCGAGGCGCTGCGCTTCGACGACATCGCCCTCAGCTACCGCCAGTTGCATCAGCGCGCCAACCGCCTCGCCCGCCGCCTGCGCGCCGACGGCGTCGGACCCGAAACCCTGGTCGCCGTCGCGCTGCCCCGCTCCATCGATCTGGTGGTGGCCCTGCTCGCCGTGCTCAAGGCCGGCGGCGCTTATCTGCCGCTCGATCTCGACTATCCGGCCGAGCGCATCGCCTTCATGCTGGACGACGCCCAGCCCGCCGTGGTCCTGTCCCGCTCCGAGCTGCTGGCCGGCCTGCCGGTCGAACGCGCCTTGTGCCTGGATCAGCTGGACGACGCGCTCGAGACGCTGTCCGACGCGCCGCTGGAACTCGCCGACAACGACGAACACCCGGCCTACGTCATCTACACCTCCGGCTCCACCGGCCGCCCCAAGGGCGCCGTCAACAGCCACCGCGCCATCGTCAACCGCCTGCTGTGGATGCAGCACGCCTACCCGCTGGCCGACGACGACGTGGTGCTGCAAAAAACCCCGTCCAGCTTCGATGTCTCGGTCTGGGAATTCTTCTGGCCGCTGCTCGCCGGCGCCTCGCTGTTGCTGGCCCGCCCCGACGGCCATCGCGATCCCGCCTATCTGGCCGAACTGATCCGCCGCCGCGGCGTCACCACCCTGCATTTCGTGCCGTCCATGCTGGACGCCTTCCTGCTGGAGCCCGCCAGCGCCGGCTGCGTCAGCCTGCGCCGCGTGCTGTGCAGCGGCGAAGCCTTGCCCGCGCCGTTGCTGGCCCGCGCCGCCCAGACGCTGCCCTGCCCGCTGCATAATCTTTACGGCCCCACCGAAGCCGCCGTCGACGTCACCGCCTGGACCTGCGATCCGGCGCGCGACAGCCGCTCGGTGCCCATCGGCCACCCAATCTGGAACACCCAGCTCTTCGTGCTCGATTCCATGCTGCGGCCGCTGCCGCCCGGCATCCCCGGCGAGCTTTACCTCGCCGGCGTCGGCCTGGCTCGCGGCTATCTGCGCCGTCCGGGTCTGACCGCCGAGCGCTTCGTCGCCCATCCCTTCGCCGTCGGCCAGCGGCTGTACCGCACCGGCGACCGCGTCGTCCGCCGCGACGACGGCGCGCTGGAATATCTGGGCCGCCTCGACCACCAGGTCAAGCTGCGCGGCCTGCGCATCGAGCTGGGCGAGATCGAAGCCGCGCTGCTGGACCAGCCCGGCGTCGCCCAGGCCGTAGTCCTGATCCGCGAGGACGCGCCCGGGCAGCGCCGGCTGGTCGCCTACGCGGTGCCCGCAGCCGGCGCCGAAGCCGACGTCGCCCGCTGGCGCGACGCGCTGGCCGCCCGCCTGCCCGACTATATGGTGCCCGCCGCCTGGGTGGCGCTGGACGCGCTGCCGCTGACCCCCAACGGCAAGCTGGACCGCCGCGCCCTGCCGGCGCCGGAGCTGACGCTGGCCGAACACCGCGAACCGGCCACCGAGAAAGAGAAACTGCTGGCCGAGGCCTTCGCCCAAACCCTGGGACTGGAGCGCGTCGGCCTGGACGACAGCTTTTTCAACCTCGGCGGCGATTCGCTGCTGGCGCTGCGCTTGAAGGGCCTGGCGCTCAAGGCCGGCATCTCCTTCGAGCTGGCCAGCCTGTTCGAACACCACAGCGTGGCGCTGCTGGCCGCCCATGCCGAACAGGCGGGCGCGGACGCCGCCGCCGCGCCGGCCGAACCGTTCGCGCTGCTGGACCCCGCCGACCGCCGGCGGCTGCCGCCGGACGCGGTGGACGCCTACCCGCTCAGCCAGCTGCAGCAGGGCATGCTGTTCCACAGCGCCTTCCGCGACGACTCGACGCTGTACCACAACATCGTCGGGCTGGCGGTGTCCCAGCCTTACGACGCGGCGGCGCTGCGCCGCGCGCTGGACGCGCTGTGCCGGCGGCACGAGTTGCTGCGCACCCGCTTCGCGCTGGACGGCTATCTGGAGCCCTTGCAACTGGTGTTGGCCACGGCAGCCATTCCGCTGGGCGAAGGCGACCTCGGCCACTTGCCGCCCGCCGCGCAGCAAGAAAGCCTGGCCGCCTTCATCGCCGCCTGGTCCAAACAGGCTTTCGACCCCGCCGCCGCGCCGCTGCTGCACGCCCACGCCCACCGACTGAGCGAACGGCGCTTCCATCTGACGCTGCGCATCCACCACGCCATCCTCGACGGCTGGAGCGACTCGGTCTTCATCGTCGAACTGGCCCAGCTCTACCAGGCCGAGCTGGCCGGCCAGCCGTGCCGGCTGCCGGCGCTGTCCAGCCGCTACCGCGACTACATCGCGCTGGAGCGCCAGGCGATGGCCTCGCCGGCCAGCCGGGACTTCTGGCGGGAACAGCTGCGCGGCTACGAAGCCGCCCCCGCGCTGCTGGCCCGCGAAGAGAACGCCGCCGCCGCGGCCGACGGCCCGCTGCAGATCAACGCCGACATCGCCATAGCCGACCCGGTTTCGGCGGCGCTCAGCGCGCTGGCGCGCCGCTTGAACGCGCCGCTGAAATCGGTGTTGCTGGCCGCCCACCTGGCCGCGCTGGCCATGCTGACGGGCAAGAGCGGCGCCTGCACCGCGCTGGTCACCAACGGCCGGCCGGAAACCGCCGACGCGGAGCACATGGTGGGCCTGTTCCTGAACTCGGTGCCGCTGCGCATGGAGATCCGGCGCGAATCCTGGACCCGGTTAATAGGCCGCGTGATAGACGCGGAACGGGCGCTGCTGCCGCACCGGCGCTATCCGCTGGCCACCATGCTGCGCGACGCCGGCCTGCGCGACGTCGGCGAAGCCATCTTCAACTACACCCATTTTCAGGCGCTGGAAGCGCTGGCCGACTGGCGCCAGCAAGACAGCGCGATGGACAACAGCTTCGCGCTGCAAGTCAACTTCCGCCCCGACGGCGCGCGCATCGTCGGCAGCCTGAGCGCCCACCGCGACGCCCACGACGCCGACGCGCTGCGGCGCTACGCCGGCTGCTACGCCGCCGTGCTCGCGCAACTGGCCGCAGAGCCCGACGGCCCGGTGCGCCGCCAAGACCTGCTGGACGAGGACGAGCGCCGCCTGCTGCTGGACGGCCGGGCCAGCGCCCGCGACATCGCGCCGCTGCCGCTGTGCGAGCTGTTCGAGCGCCAGGTCCGCCGCGCGCCGGACGCGCCGGCGCTGGACAGCGGCGGCGAAACCTTGAGCTACGCCGAACTCAACCGCCGCGCCAACCGGCTGGGCCGGCGGCTGATCGCCGCCGGCGTCGGCCCCGGCCGGCTGGTGGCGGTCGCGCTGCCCAAATCGGCGGCGCTGCTCGTCGCGCAACTGGCGGTGCTGAAAGCCGGCGCCGCCTATCTGCCGCTGGACCTGAACTATCCGGCGGAGCGGCTGGCGCTGATGCTGGACGACGCCCGCCCCGCCCTGGTGCTGAGCGACGCCGGCTCCGCCGCCCGCCTGCCGCAAACCGCCGGGCCGGTGCTGGCGCCAGAGGCCGACGATAGCTTCGCGGACGGCGACATCGGCCGGCAAGAAAGACTGCGGCCGCTGACGGCGGACGATCTGGCCTACGTGATCTACACCTCCGGCTCCACCGGCCGGCCGAAAGGCGTCGCGGTCGGCCACGCCGGGCTGGCCAGCCTGGCGCAGGACCTGAAGGAGCGCTGCGCGCTGGACGCGTCCGCGCGCGTGCTGCAGTTCTCCTCGCCGGGCTTCGACGCCTCGGTGCTGGAAATGCTGATGGCCTTCGCCGGCGGCGGCTGCCTGGTGCCGGCCAACGCCAGACAGCTGGACGCCGACAGCCTGCTGGGCACGCTGCGCGCCGCGCGCATCAGCCACGCGCTGCTGCCGCCGGCGCTGTTGGCCTTGCTGGAGCCGGCGCCGGATCTGCTGCCCGGCGCGCTGCTGGTCGGCGCCGACGCCTGCCCCGCCGAGGTGGTGGCCAAATGGGCGCCCGGCCGCCGGATGATCAACGCCTACGGCCCTACCGAATCCACCATCTGCGCCACGCTGAGCGACCGCCTGGCCGGCGGCGCGCCGCCCATAGGCCGGCCGGTGCTCAACAGCCAGGTCTATCTGCTGGACGAGGCCTTGCAGCCGGTGCCCGCCGGCGTCGCCGGCGAGCTCTACGTGGCCGGCGCCGGCCTGGCGCGCGGCTATCTGGGCCGCCCCGCGCTCAGCGCCGAGCGTTTCGTCGCCAACCCCTTCGGCGCGCCCGGCAGCCGGCTCTACCGCAGCGGCGACAAAGCGCGCCGCCTGGCAGACGGCCAACTGGAGTTCCTCGGCCGCCTTGATCAGCAGATCAAGCTGCGCGGCTATCGCATCGAGCCCGGCGAGATCGAGGCCGCGCTGCTCGCGCAGGCCGGCGTGGCCCAGGCCGTGGTTCTGCCTGTCGACGACGACGGCCGCAAGCGCCTGATCGCCTACGCCGTGCCGCGCGCGGGCGTCGGCCTGGACGGCGCGCGGCTGCGCGCCGGGCTGGCCGCCAGCCTGCCCGACTACATGTTGCCCGCCGCGGTGATGGTGTTGCCCGCGCTGCCGCTGAACGCCCACGGCAAGCTGGACCGCGGCGCGCTGCCGGCGCCGGCGTTTTCGGCCGTGCCGCAGCGCTTGCCCGCCACGCCGGCCGAGCAGGCGCTGGCCGAGCTGTTCGCGGAGACGCTGCGGCTGCCGGCGGTGGACCTGGACGCCGGCTTCCTAGAGCTGGGGGGCGATTCGCTGCTGGCGATGCGGCTGGCCGCCCGCATCCGCAGCCAGCTGGGGGTCAAGCTGTCTATCGAACAGCTGTTCCTCGCCCCCAGCGTCGCCGAGTTGGCGCGGCAGCTGGCGCCTGGCCGGCATGAGCGGCGCCAACTCCGGCTGACCGTCCGCCGCCAAGACGGCGCGCCGGTCTCGTTGCGTTACGAGGGGGAACTGGACTTGCCGGCCTTGCGGCAAGCCTTGCGCGAGCTGGGCCGCCGGCACGCCGCGCTGAACCCGCCGGCCGAGCCGGCCGCGGCGATCTCAATCGCCAACGGCCTGGCCTTGCCCGCCGCACTGCGTCAGGCCGCCGACAGCGATGCCGGCGCGCCGATCGCGCCGCTGCTGCATGAACTGGCTCAGGCCTACGCCGACCGCGCCGGCGGCGGCGAACCCGCTTGGACGCCGTTGTCGCGACCATACGCTGACTACGCGGCCTACGCCTCGTCGCGCGCAGGATTCAGCGAAGCGACGGCGCCGGCTTCGTCCCCTTCCACCCCTTCTTCCCCGACATTGGAGCAAGCATGAGCACACCTCGTCCCGACGACGCCGTCTATCTGAAAAGCGGCGTCAAACTGGAACCCCTGTTCCACCGCTGGTACGCCTGGAGCCATCTGGTGTCGCCGGTCCAGCAGGCGATCAATCTGGCCTTCCGCCAGATTCCGCTGCTGCGTTCCTTCATCGCCAATCCCAGCGTGCACATCGCCGCGTCCAAGAACCCCCAGATGCTGGGCGGCCCCTTCCTGGAGCTGGCGGCCAGCGACCTGCCCGCGGTGCGCCGCCTGCTGCAAGACACGCTGAAGGACGCGGAGCCGCTGCTCCGCTTCGCCGAAGACCTGCAAAAGCTCAATCGCCAGCTGCAGCAAACCGCCAACGGCCACAGCCTGGATTCGGTCTACGCCGAATTGCCGCCCACGCTGGCCGGCCTGGTCGAAGTCAGCTACGACCTCAACCACCATCCCGGCCTCCGCGTGCTGGACCAATTGCTGAGCTACCCGGCCGCCGCGGACGCGGACCATCAGACGCTGGCCTTCAGCACCGAGCGCGACGAACAGCGCCATTTCTTCCTGAACACGCCCCGGCTGGACGGAGACGCCAGGCTGGTGCTCCCGCTACCCTTCGCCGACCCCAATCACGAAGCGCTCGCCGCCAGCCGGATACGCGCCGTCCCTTACGCGGAACTGAAACAGGCTCTGAAAGTGCCGGCGGAACAGGAGGCCCGCTTCCGCGGCTTCTTCGACGCCGAAGCGCCGCAACGCGAGCAGCCGGAGTATCACGGCGGCGATGTGCGCATCCGCTATTTCGGCCATGCCTGCGTCCTGCTGCAAACGGCGTCCACCTCGGTGCTGATCGATCCCTTCGTCACCTGGGACCGGGACGGCGAACCGCAGCGGCTGACTTTCGACGACCTGCCCGACCACATCGACTACGTGTTCATCACCCACAACCACCAGGACCATTTCAGCCCGGAACTACTGCTGCAACTGCGCGGCCGCATCGGCCGCATCCTGGTTCCGCGCCACAACAGCCGCAGCCTGGCCGATCCGTCGATGAAGCTCACCTTGCGCGCTCTCGGCTTCCGCAACGTGTCCGAACTCGAGCCGATGGAAAGCGTGCGCTTCGACGACGGCGAAATCGTCAGCCTGCCGTTTTACGGCGAGCACGCCGACCTGGACATCGAAAGCAAGCACGGCATGTTTCTGCGGCTGAAAAACCGCCGCTTCCTGTTCCTGGCGGACTCGGACTGCAAGGACCGCGCGCTGTACCGCCGCATCGTGGAGCGCCTGGGCAAGGCGGACACCCTGTTCATCGGCATGGAATGCGACGGCGCGCCGCTCAGCTGGCTGTACGGCCCCTACACCGGCAGCCCGCTCAGCCGGCGCGACGACGAATCCCGCACCTTGTCCGGCTCCGACTGCGAGCACGCCTGGAGCATCGTCGAGGAATTCGACTGCAAGAAGATCTACGTCTACGCGATGGGGCAAGAGCCCTGGATGCGCTTCGTCACCGGCCTGGAGTATTCAGCCGACAGCAAGCAGATCGTCGAGTCGAACAAGTTCCTCGAGCGCTGCCGCGCCGCGGGCCTGAGCGCGGAGCGGCTGTACGGCTGCAGCAGCTTCAACTGCTGAACCTTTCCAATGTCCGCCGCGCGTCGTGGAAGCCGTCGCCAGCTTGGGACGCGGGGCTGAATAAAGGCTTGCTCTTGTCGACTGATTGCCGACCCAAGGTATTCGTTTATGAAATTTTCACTCGATGCCGGCTACGGCTGGCTTGCGTCCTTTCAGCAGCAAGGGCTGTTCCGCCTTGACCAGCTGACGCCGGACACGCCCTCATGCTCGTTTCCCATCGCGCTGCAGATCAGCGGCGCGCTGGATGTCGCGGCATTGGAAACGGCCCTGGCCGCGGTCGTGGCCAAGCATGAGGCCTTGCGCAGCACGCTGGCCTGCGACGGCGACGAACTGCGTTGCTGGACGCGGCATGCCTGGCCCGGCCCCTTGCTCCAGCTAAGGCGCCTGGAGCCGGACAGCGGTAACAAGGCCGAGCTGGACGCGGCCGTCCGGGACATCGTCCGCCGCCCCTTCGATCTGGCGACCGGGCCCTTGTTTCGCTTCGTTCTCCTTCAGCAGGCGGAGACGGAAGCGCGCCTGCTCATGGTGTTCCACCAGGCCGTTTTCGACGCCTGGTCGACCGGCATCCTGGCAGCGGACCTCGAAACGGCCTATGCCGCCGCCTTGAGCGGCGGCGACGTCGAACTCGCGCCGAACGCGCTCGATTACGCGGATTTCGCTCATTGGCAGCGCGAGCCGTCGCGCGCCGGCGCGTACCAACGGCCGCCATCGAACGCGGACAAGATACGGACAGACGGCGCCGAGTTGGCGCTCAAGCTTCCTTCCGAGCTGGAACAAGCGCTGCGCCGGCTCCAGCAGGAAACGGGAGAGACCTTGTTGGCCGTGTTCTCGTCCTTGCTCGGTCTTTTCCTGGGCGCGCAAAGCGGCCGGGATGAGGCCCTGATCGACGCCTTCGTCCCGGGACGGAGCCATGCGGAAGACCATGAAATCATCGGCCTGTTCGAACACCCGCTCCCGCTGCGGCTGCGCCTGGACGCCAAGCCCAGCCTGCTGGAGGTGCTGGATCAAGTCCGTGAGCAGGCCTTGCCGGGATTCGAAAACCAGAACACCTCGTTTGAAAAACCCGTCGCCGCGCCGACTCCCCCCTCCTTGGCCCGCCCCCAGTTCCAAGCCGCCGCGCGAGTGCAGAAACGACCGCGCTGGCGTCTCGCCGGACTGCGGCTGGCGGAGCAAGCCGCGCATGCCGGAACATCGAAGCGTGACTTGAGCTTTGTGCTGGATGAACGCGACGACGGCCTGTGGCTGGCGCTCGAGTACGCCGGCGCCGTGTTCGAAGCCGCTGCCGCCCAGCGGCTGTTGCACGGGCTGGTCCAGTTCGCCGCGCCATGCCTGGCCGAGCCTTCCCGCCGGCTTGACGAATGGCCGGCGGCCGATCAGCTAGACCTGACCCTGAACGGATCATGGCGGGACGGCGACGAGGCCGCCGAGCCGGGCCTAAGCCAGGCCGACGCCGGACTCGGCCAGCTGTCCAGCAATCAGCAAAGCCTGTATTTCTTCGAGAAACTGGCCCCGGACCGCGCGCTGTACAATGTCCCGCTGCATCTGGAGATGCGCGGCCAGCTGGACCCCGCCCGCCTGGAAGCGGCCCTGAAGCAGTTGCTGAGCCGCCATCAAGCCTTATCCACGCGCTTTGTGGAAACCCCGTCCGGCCTGCGCCAGGAAATCGGCGCGCCGCCCTCGCGCCTTCTCGAGACAGCGGACCTCAGCCAACTGCCTCAGGAGAGCCGCGACGCCGGCTTCGCCAGCCTGGAACGGACTTTCAGCTCAACGGTCTTCGATCTCGCCGCCGGCCGGCTGTGCCGCTTTTGCCTGGTGCGCCGCGACCGCGAGCACAGGGCCTTGTTGATGGTGTTTCACCACATGGTGTTTGACGGCCATTCCGCCCAACTATGGCTGCGCGATCTGCGCGCCCTGCTGCGGGACGGCGCCTTGCCCGCGGCCGGCCCGGCGACGACCGTGAGGGAAGCCGCCGCCGAAGAGCGGGCCTGGCAACGCAGCCGCGATTATCAAACGGAACTGAACCGCTGGCTCGACCGCCTGACCGGAACCGCGACGCCGCTCAATCTCAGACCGGATCGCCCGCGTCCGATGCGGCGCGACTACGCCGGCGCCTTTCTGGAATGCGCCTTGCCCCAGGCGCTGCTGGGCGAACACATCCAGCGCGCCGCCCAGCTCGGCGCCTCGCCGTTCATGGCCGTCGCCGCCCTGCTCGCCGGCTATCTGTCCGCGCGCGGCCATCAGGCCGACGTCTGCATGGGCTTCCCCCATGGCGGGCGCGGCGACGGCGCGACCGAGGAAACGATAGGCAATTTCGTCAATTTGCTGGCCTTGCCGCTGCGGATCGAGGCCGCCGACACCCCGCGCAAGCTCATCGAGAAAACGCGCCAAACCGCCCAGGCCAGTTACGCCGGCTACCGGGTACCGTTCTCCTCCCTCGTCGAGCGCCTTGGCGTGGAGCGCATTCCCGGCCAACACCCGATCTTCCAAGTCGTTGTCACCGTGGATCAGGACTTCAAGGGCTGGACCGAGCAGGGCCTGAGCGTGGCCTTGCTGCCGGGCACCAACCCCATCGCCAAGTTCGACCTGGCTTTCGGCTTCAATCTGGCGCGCAGCTGCGTCCGCATCGAGTACGCCACCGATATGTTCGATCCGGCGTCGATTGCAGACATGGGCGCGGAACTAGCTGCCCTGCTGTCCCAATGCGTGCGGGGCTTCGATGCGCCGCTGCGGCAAGCGGCCGGCGCGCCGGTAGCCGCGGAGGTGCCGCGCGCCGCGCCCAAGCTGCTGAGAAAACCGAAGCCGGCCAGCGCCGGGGACGCCGGCTGCGCGGCGGACGCGACTTGAACCGATGCCAAGCGCTCGCGACGCGCAGCGGACTTTGAACAGGCTCGAAGAGCCTGTGCCGACAGGACATGAAAAACCAATGACTCATCCAACAGAACTCGGCGCCTGCCGAACGCTTGCCGAGGCCTTCTCCCGCTCGGTCCAGATGTTTCCCGATAGAGTCGCCGTGCGATGCGCGGCGGCTTCGCTCAGCTACCGACAACTGGATCAACGGGCGAACGCCCTGGCCGGCCGGCTCCGCGCCCAGGGCGTGGGCGCGGAAACCCTGGTG
This sequence comes from Chromobacterium alkanivorans, assembly GCF_016937655.1. Classification (GTDB taxonomy): domain Bacteria; phylum Pseudomonadota; class Gammaproteobacteria; order Burkholderiales; family Chromobacteriaceae; genus Chromobacterium; species Chromobacterium alkanivorans. The sequence goes on from NZ_JAFHKL010000002.1 coordinate 312,710, forward strand.
GGCTTGTCCGTGCGCAGATCGTCCGATCTGATTGTCGCCATGATGGCCATCCTCAAGGCCGGCGGCGCCTATGTGCCGCTGGACCCGGAGTATCCGGCCGAGCGGCTGAACTACCTCATCGGCGACGCCCGGCCCAAGATGATCATCGTGGACCAGGAATCGCTGGAACGGACGGCAAGCGCGGCGTCCGCCAACGGCATCCCGCTGCTCAATCTTGACGCCTTGGCGCCGACGTCCGGCGACCTCGCCGCGATGCCCGCCGCCGCCGAATCGCCGAATCGAGACGGCCTGGCCTATGTCATCTATACCTCGGGCTCCACCGGAGGCCCCAAAGGCAGCCAGATCACCCACCGCAATGTGCTGCGTCTGTTTAGCGAGTCCCAGCCTTACTACGACTTCGGACCGGAGGACGTCTGGCCCCTGCTGCACTCCTACGCCTTCGATTTCTCGGTTTGGGAAATTTTCGGCGCGCTCTTGCATGGCGGCACGCTGCTGGTCCCCGAGCTGGCCACCATTCGAGATCCCTCGGCGCTGCTGGCTTATTTGCAGCGGCACCGCGTGACGGTGCTCAATCAAACGCCGTCCTTTTTCTATCAGCTCGCCCTGTATCTGAACGAACATCCGGAAAAACGCGAGGCCGTGGCGTCGCTGGCCTTCGTGGTGTTTGGCGGCGAGCGGCTGGACCTGACGCAGCTCAAGCCCTGGTTCAAGACCATGGGCGACGACGGCCCGGTGCTGGTCAATATGTACGGCATCACCGAAACCACCGTCCACGTCACCTTGCATGTGGTCGAGGCCGACGAGTCCAAGCGCAGGAAGTCAGCCGGCATCGGCGCGGCCTTGCCGGACTTGTCGCTGTTCCTGCTCGACGACGCCTTGCGGCCGGTGGCGACCGGCGAAATCGGCGAGCTCTACGTCGCCGGCCCGGGGCTGGCGCGCGGCTACCTGGGACGGCCGGGCCTGACCGCCGAGGCCTTCATCCCCTGCCCCTTCCCCGGCCACGAAGGCGCGCGCATGTACAAGACCAAGGATCTGGCGAAGATCGATCAGCACGGCGAGCTGGTTTACGAGTCGCGCAAGGGCGGCTACCTGAAGATCCGCGGCTTCCGGGTCTCGCTGGCCGAGATCGAATCCGCGCTGTGCGAGCTGGACGGCGTCGCCAACGCGGTGGTGCTGGCCGCGGCCGAAGACGGCCGCGACCTGATGTCGGCCTATGTCCGCTTCGCCGCCGCGCCGATGAGCTTGTCGGCGCTGCGCCAGGCGCTGGCGGAAAAAATACCGGGCTTCATGATGCCCCACCACTTCCATTGCATCGACAGCTTGCCGCTGACCGCGCACGGCAAGATCGATCGCAGCAAGCTGCCGCACATGGCGCGCCCCCTGAGCGACGAACGCCCGCCGGACGCGCCGGCCTCGGCCGACGAAGCCGACATGACGGCGATCTGGAGCCGGATACTCGGCGTGGACCGCCTTGGCCCGCAAGACGACTTCTTCGCCTTGGGCGGAGACTCCATCCGCGCGGTGGAGCTGATCATGGCGCTGAAGCGCGCCGGCTGGTCGGCAACGGTGGAGGACGTGTTCCACTCGCCTAACGTCCGCGACCTGAACGACCGCAGCCAGCGGGGAGAAACCGGTTTGCCGCCGGCGCCGGCGAAACTGGCCGATGCCGTGTCCGATATGCAAGGCCTGATGCTGGAGCAGTACCAGGCGGCTCCGGCGGGCCTGGGCGTCTATCACGTGCAACAGTGGTTCGACTGCGAAGACGCGGCGCTCGACATCGAGCGGTTGACGCAGGCTTTCCGCTTGGAGTTTTCCCGGCACCCCGTCTTCCGCACCCTCTTCGTCCGCGACGGCGATGCGATTCGCCGCATCGACGCGGAGACGCTGCGCGTACGCCTGGACACCGTCGACCTCCGCCGCGACGCCCCGCCGCGGCAGCAGGCGCTGATCGCCGACTACGCGCGCGCCGACCTGCATGCGCCGTTCACCCCCTTCGAGGCGGCAGGCGAAATGGCGCGGCTGCGCTTCTTCCACACGGCGGACCGCCGCTGCGTCGTGTTCCTCAGCATCCACCACGCCATCGACGACGGCTGGGGCCAGCAACGCTTCTTCGACGCGGCGTTCCAGCGCTATCAGCGCCATACCGCTGTCGCGGCGCCGGCCTGCGCGGACGTGTTTTCCGAATACGTCGCCCTCCAGCAACAAATGGCCTTGGATCCGGCGGCGATTGAATACTGGCGGCAGGCGCCGTTTGCCGGAAAACAGACGGTTGAACGATGGAGAGAGCCCCCGACAGCGATGATGGAACACAAAAAGCGCATCGCCCCCCGGCTGGTGGCCAGCGCAGGCCGCTGCGCGCGTGAGCGGCGGATCCAGCCGCGCTCCTTGTATTTGGCCGCCGTCGGGCATGCGATCGCGCAAACGACCCAAGACCCTCAAATATTGATGGGGGTGGTGGTCAACGGCAGGGTGCCGGAACTGAGCGATCCGCTGGAAGCGGTGGGCCTGTTCTGGAACTTGCAACCCTTGTCGTTTCAGGCCTCGGGATGCGCGCTGCAAACGGCTGGCGAAATCCACCAGCGCCTGTTGCAACAGGAGAAGTACGCGCTCTACCCGCACAGCGCGATTTTCGATGCGCGCAGCCCCGGCCGCGAGTTTTCCCACACCTTCAACTTCACCAACTTCCGGGCGCTGGACGCGCAAGCCGCGGACTTGCGCAACTGGGACGGCGTGGACAGATTCCACTACCCGGTCAATATCGCCGTCCATCTGGACGACGGCTCGGAAATCGCCGAATTCCGGCTGAGCGGCGATCCCGCCCATTGCGGCGACGCCGCGGCGGAGGAGCTGTTCCAGGCGTTCGAGGAGGCTTTGGCCCTCGCCGTCGGCGCGCTCGCCGACATCGGCGCATGATGAAGCGCCTGGCCGGCGCCCCCGGTTCAGCGCGACAGCAAGGAGGCCACTTGCCTGGCGGTGGCCTTGGCCGACTGCGGGTTTTGCCCGGTCACCAGCCGGCCGTCCACCACCACTTTGGAGATGAAGGGCAGCCAGGCCTTCTCGTACAGCGCGCCGCGCCGCCTCATCTCCTCCTCGGCGTTGTAGGGCACCTTGCCGGCCACCCCGGCCAGCGCCTCCTCCCGCCAGGAAAAGCCGGTGAGCCGGCGTCCGGCCACCAGCAGCGCGCCGTCGGACAGCCGGGTGTTCAGCAGGCCGCAATAGCCGTGGCACACCGAGGAGACCACGCCGCCGTGCTCGTAGATCTCGCGGGTGATCCGCTGCAGCCCGGCGTCGTCGGGGAAATCCCACATCACCGCGTGGCCGCCGGTGAAGTAGATCGCGTCGAAGCTCGTCGGGTCGACTTCGTCCGGCCTGGCGGTTTCCGCCAGCAAGGCCCGCTTGTCGGCGCTGGCCAGCCAGGCCCGCGCGGAGGCGTCGGCGTTCGGCCATTTCAGCGAGCGCGGCTCCAATGGGGAAACGCCGCCCAGCGGGCTGATCAATTGCTGCTCCCAGCCTTTCTCGGCGAACACCTCGTAGGCATGGCTCAGTTCCGACAGCCACAAACCGGTGGCTTCGGACGGGTCGGCGTAGTGCGCGACATTGCTCACCACATGCAGAATGCGCTTGCTCATCACGGCTTATCCTTGTCGAAGTGCCGCAGGGCGCGGAAGCGGCTCACGCCGCGCGGCGGGGGGTGAACCGGCATGGTTCGGCCGCTGCCGGCGGCGGCCCAGTCTCACCATAAGTTTCAAGTCAAGTTGAGGGTCAAGGCGTTTTCGCCCAAGCCGTGAAGCCGTCCGCGGCGCTCAGCCCGCCGCGTCGTCGTCTTCGCGCAGGCGGTTCAACACCCATTGGGCGCGCTCCTCGCAAGCCAGCTCTTCCGGCCCATTTTCCATGCTGGCGATCACCAGCCGCAGCTGGGCCTTGTTCTGCTCCAGCCGCTGTTGCAGCAGTTCGATCTCGTCCACTTTCCGCTTCAGCCCGGCCAGCAGCTCCTCATGCCGCCAGGCGTTGGGCGCCGTCGGCAACAGCCGGCGGATCTCGTCCAGCGAAAAACCGGCGTTCTGGGCGCTGGAAATGACTTCCAGCAGCCGCAGCGTCTCCGGGCCGTAATCGCGGTAGCCGTTGGCCCCGCGCGCCACCGCGCGGATCAGGCCGCTGGCTTCGTAAAAGCGAATGCGGGAGGCGGTCATGCCGCAGCGCTTCGCCAATTCTCCAATTTTCATTCGCGCTCTCGATCGGGCCTTGACATTAAAGTCAACTTTAAACCTAAGCTTGAGCCAAGATCAAACCGGAGCGCTCGCTGATGACGCTATTCACCCCATTGACCCTTCCCAACGGCTCCAGCCTGCCCAACCGCATCGCCAAGGCGGCGATGGAGGAAAACATGGCGGACGCGGACCAGGCGCCGTCCGACGCCTTGATGCGGCTTTACCAGGCCTGGGCGGACGGCGGCGCCGGCCTGCTGATCAGCGGCAACGTGATGGTGGACGGCCGCGCGATGACCGGGCCTGGCGGCGTGGTTCTGGAGGACGAGCGCCAGCTGGAGCGCTTCCGGCGCTGGGCCCGGATCGGCCGTTCCCGGGGCGCGCAGTTCTGGCTGCAGATCAACCATCCCGGCCGCCAGATGCCGGCCAGCCTGGGCCAGACCACCTGGGCGCCGTCCGCGGTGCCGCTGGCGCTGGGCAAGATGTCCAAGCATTTCGACCCGCCGCAGGCGATGACGCCGGAGGTGATCGCCGATGTGATACGGCGTTTCGCCCGCACCGCGCGCCTGGCCGAGCAGGCCGGCTTCAGCGGCGTGGAGATCCACGCGGCCCACGGTTATCTGCTGAGTCAGTTCCTGTCCCCGCTGTCCAACCGCAGAACGGACGCCTGGGGCGGCCCGCTGGAAAACCGGGCCCGGCTGCTGCTGGAGATCGTCAAGGCGGTGCGCACGGAGACCTCGCCGGGATTCGCCGTGGCGGTCAAGCTCAATTCCGCCGACTTCCAGCGCGGCGGCTTCAGCGCCGACGACGCCCGCCGGGTAGTGGTCTGGCTCAATGAGCTGGCGGTGGACTTGGTCGAACTGTCCGGCGGCAGCTACGAAGCGCCAGCGATGCAGGGCAAGGCCCGCGACGGGCGCACCCTGGCCCGCGAGGCCTATTTCCTGGAGTTCGCCCGCGATCTCCGGACCGTGGCCACCATGCCGGTGATGGTGACCGGCGGCATCCGCCGCCGGCCGGTGGCCGAGCAGGCGGTGGCCGGCGGAGTGGACATGGTGGGCATCGCCACCGCGCTGGCCATCGCCCCCGCGCTGCCCAACGACTGGCGCCAAGGCAAGGACACCGCCCCGGCGCTGCCGCCCATCGCCTGGCGCAACAAGCCCTTGGCGTCGCTCGCCAATATGGCCGCGGTGAAGTTCCAGCTGCGCCAGCTCAGCCAGGGCAAAACGCCCAATCCCCGAGTGTCGCCGCTGCGGGCGCTGCTCCAGCAGCAGCTGGCCGACGCCTGCCGCGCCCGACGTTATCGGCGCTGGGCGGCGCAGCGCTGAGCCGGCCGCCTCAAACGTCCCGCAACGCCGCCAGAAAGCGCGTCAGCGCCGGATTGGCGGCGTCCTGGCGGCTGACGAAGCTCAGCGGCATCGGCAAGGACAGGTCCTGCAGCCGGAAGAAACGCGCCTGGGCCGGCGGCCGCCCCAGATTGGCCGAGTTGACGATGGCGGCGCCGATGCCGGCGCAGACCAGCGACAAGATCGCCGTCTCGGTGCCGGCCTCCTGCGCCACCTTGAGCTGCACCCCCAGTTGCCGACAGGCGCCGATCAGGCGGTCGTAATAGCCGGGATAGGCGTCGCGCGGCAGGGTCACGAAGGGCCGGTCCGCCAGGCTGCGCAGCGCGACGGGGCGGCTCTCGTCGTGGCCGGTGTCCCAGCAGCGCGGCAGCGCCAGCACCACGTCGTGCTCCAGCAGAGGAAGGCCGGCGACGCCTTCCGGCAAGGGCTCGTATTGGTAGACGAAGCCGCCGTCCAGCGCGCCCTCCGCCAAAGCGCTCAGCTGCTGCGGCGTGTTCAGCACGCTCAGCTCCAGCGCCACCTCCGGCGCGTCCGCCTGAAAGCGGCTGAACGCCTTGGGCACCAGTCCGTCCCAGCCGGCGTTCTCCACGCAGCCCAGCCGCAGCCGGCCCAAAAGGCCGGCGGCCACGCGCCGCGCGCCGTCGGCCGCGTCGTCCAGCGCGGCCATCGCCTTGCGCACTTCGCGCAGATAGCTTGCGCCGGCCGCGGTCAGCCTGAGGCCGCGCGACGAGCGCTCAAACAGCGACAGGCCCAACTCTTGCTCCAGATCCTGGATCTGGCGCGACACCGCCGGCTGGGTGATGTGCAGGCGTTCGGAGGCCAGGCGCACGCTTTGGTGCTCGGCCACGGCGATGAAGTAACGGAGATGACGCAATTCCATGCGGGGTCTTTCGGCTTGTCTATGCCTTAAAGTTATCACGAATTAATAATTCGGCATTGGAAAGCATGACAGATTTCCGCGATAGTGGCGCTCAGGCAGCCGGCGACTCCGGCGCGCACCCTAGCCGCAGAGACCCAAATGAACACCACCAACACTTATCAACTTGGCGACGCCAAGATCACCCGCGTGACGGACACGCTGTTGCGCGGCCTGGCGCCCTCCTTTCTCTACCGCGACTGGGACGACGCCTTGCTGACGCGGCAACCGGGTTTGCGCGGCCTGCTGGACGCCGCGGGCGAGAGCCTCACCCTCAGCGTGCACAGCTGGGCGGTGGAATGGGCCGGCCAGGTCTTCCTGATCGACACCGGCATCGGCAACGACAAGGAGCGCGCGTTCAACCCGCTGTTCCACCGGCTGCAAACCCCTTTTCTGCAGCGCCTGGCCGAGCTGGGCATCCAGCCAGCGGACGTCGACCACGTGCTGCTGACCCATTTGCACGCGGACCACGTGGGCTGGAACACGCGGCTGATCGACGGCCGGTGGACGCCCACCTTTCCCCGCGCCCGCTATGCCTTGCCGCAGGGCGATCTGGACTTCTTCGCCACGCCGGAGGCGGACAGCCGGCGCATGGTGTTCGACGACAGCGTGGCGCCGGTGATCGCCGCCGGCCAGGCCCTTGTCATCGGCCTGGACGGCGGCGACTACCAGGACGGTTTCCGCTTCCACCCCACGCCCGGCCATTGCGCCGGCCATATGTCGATTTCGCTGACTTCGCGCGGCGAGACGGCGCTGTTCTGCGGCGATGTGATGCACACGCCGATGCAGGTGTACCGGCCGGAATGGAATTCGGTGTTCTGTCGGGAGCAGGACGCGGCGCGGGAGTCGCGGCGCTGGCTGCTGGATTTCGCCGCGGAAAACCGCGCCGCCGTGTTCAGCGCCCACTTCTCCGACACCTCGGCCGGCCGGGTGACGCGCAGGGACGGCGGTTTCGACTGGCAATTCCTTTGATTCCCAAGCCCAGGAGCCCCTCATGCCCCTTCCCGCTCTCACCGCTCAGGCCCTTACCCCTCGGACAGTCGCCGCCCTGGCCCGGGCCGCCGGCTTGACCCTTGGCCCCGAACGCCAGGCGGCGGTTGCCGCCGTCCTGGCCGCTATCCGCGCGGAAACCGCTAGACTGAACCAGCCCTGCCTGGCCGACGCCCGCCTTGCCCAACACTTCGACCCAGACTGGAGGTAAACGCCGTGCAAGCTTATCAATTGAACATCCTGGACGCCGCCCGGCTGATTGAGGCCGGCCAACTGTCGCCGGTGGAGCTGACCCGCTCGGTGCTGGAACGGGCGCGGCAGCAGGAAGACCGGATATCCGCCTATGTCGCGCTCGCCGCGGACCAGGCCATGGCCGACGCGCGCCAGGCCGAGGCGGAAATACGCCGCGGCGACTACCGCGGCGTCTTGCACGGCATCCCCTACACGCTGAAAGACCTGATAGACGCGGCCGGCCTGCCCACCACCGCCAGTTCGCGGGTGCGCCGGCATCACCTCGCCGCCGCCGACAGCGCGGTGGCGGCCCGGCTCAGACAGGCCGGCATGATACTGACCGGCAAAACCCATACCCATGAGTTCGCGTTTGGCCTGACCACGCCGCAAAGCAACAATCCCTGGGCGCCGGAGCGCTCTCCGGGCGGCTCCAGCGGCGGTTCCGCCGCCGCGGTCGCCTACGGCGGCGCGCTGGCGGCGCTGGGCACCGACACCGGCGGCTCGATCCGGGTGCCGGCGGCGCTGTGCGGGCTGGTGGGCCTCAAACCCACTTACGATCTGGTGTCCCGCCAGGGTGTGGTGCCGCTGTCCGGCTCGCTGGACCATGTCGGCCCCATCGCCCGCACCGTGGCGGACGCCGCGGCGATCTTGGACGCCATCGCCGCCCGGCCGGCCGCGCCGGCCGAGAGCTACCGCCAGGGCCTGGACCAGGGGGTGGCCGGCCTGCGCGTCGGCGTGCCCGGCAATTATTTCCACGAGCGCGTCGCGCCGGAGATCCTGGCCGCGCTGCGGGAGCAGCAGGCCGAGCTGGCCGCCGCCGGCGCGGTGCTGGTGGAAGTCGAGATCCCGCTGGCCGATCTCATCCTGCCCACCCAATGGGGCTTGATAGCGCCGGAGGCCGCCGCCTATCACCGGGACGATCTGCTCCGCGCGCCGCAGCTGTACGGCGAGGAGGTGCGCACCCTGCTGGAAGCCTGCATGCTGGTGCCGGACAGCGACTACGCCCAGGCCCGGCGCGCCCGGGTCGCGCTGCAGGCCGCCTGGCGGCGGATGTTCTCCGACATCGATCTGCTGCTGGTCCCCACGGTGCCGCACACCGCGCCGCTGCACGGGCAGGACAGCTTCATCTGGCCGGACGGAAGCGAGGAGAGCGTGGCGTCCGCCTACATCCGCCTGAGCACGCCCGCCAATGTGCTGGGCCTGCCGGCGCTGACGGTGCCGGTGGGACTGGATCGGGCCGGGCTGCCGTTTGGCGCGCAGCTGATAGGCCGGCCTTACGACGAGCGCACGGTGTTGCGCGCCGGCCAGCTGATAGAAAGCAGCCGCCAAATCCGGTTTGACCGGCCGCGGGCTTAAGAACCTGTTTACGACCTGCTGCGCTGCGTGGAGCGTTACACGATGAGTACGCCTTCGAAATGCTCATGTACCACTTGTACATTCCGCTTTCTCAGCCGTTTTCGCCTTGTCTCGCTCTTGCTCGCGAGATCGTAAACACGTTCTAAGAACCTGCTCTCGATCTGCCTCGCTCCGGCTCACAGCCCGCCCAGCGAACCGTCGCGCAGACTCTTGGCCATGGCTTTCGAGGTTTGCAGAAAAGCCGCCACCGCCGGGCTGACGTGCTTCCGGCTGGGCACAGCCAGGCCCACCGCCCGCCTCACCATAGGCGCCAGCGGCTTTTTCACCACGCCGGGGCATAAGGCCAGCAAGGGCGCCGGCACCGCGAGATCGGCGACGATAGACACCCCGGCGCCGTTTTCCACCATTTTGACGATGGTGATGATCTGGGCGTAGCGGTGCTTGACCATGGGCCTCAGGCCGGCGCTTTCAAACAGGCGCTCAATCAGCGTGGTGTTGCCCGCCAAGGTCATGATGAAGGGCGTGTCGCACAAGTCCGCCAGCCTCACCGCCGGCTGGCCGGCCAGCGAATGGCCGGCCGGGATCAAGGCCACGAACTGGTCCTCCACCAAGGGCAGGGTGTCGAAGCGCTCGTCCGGCAGCACCACGAAGCCCACGTCCACCCGGCGCTCGCTGACCCATTGCGCCACTTCGTCGTCCTCGCCCTCTTCCACGAAGACGTCGATGCCCGGATAGCTGGCGCGGAACTGCTCCAGCATGCGCGGCAGCAACAAGAGCGAGGAAGTGGTGCCGAAGGAGCCTATGCGCAGCACCCCGCGGTTCAGCCCGCGCGCCGCCGACGCTTCCTGGCGGATCGCCTCGGCCACGCCCAACAGTTCGCGCACGCGCAGCAGCAGGCTGTTGCCGGCCTCGGTGGCCTCGATGCCGGCCTGGCCGCGCGTCAGCAGCGTCAGTCCCCACTCCTTCTCCAATTGCTTGATCGCGTGCGACACCGCCGACTGGCTGACGCCCAGTTTGTCCGCCGCCGCGGTGAAGCCGCCCAGTTCCGCCACCAGCGCAAAGATTTCCAGCTGCGTAAAAGTCATGACCGTCTCGTCCACTCATGAGCAAAAGCTCATTTTTCCATGAATTCAAACAATCAATAGTATATACGCACCCACATAGCATCAGGAGGCCGGACGTCTTGCCCGGCGCCCACCATGACCCACCCAAGCTCCATCTCCATCCCCGCGCCGCCGGCGCGCGCGCAAGCCGCCATCAGGCCGGCCCTGACTTTCAAACTGGCGCTGACCGCGCTGTTCTGGGGCGGCACTTTCATCGCCGGCAGAGTGCTGGCTCAGTCCATGCCGCTGATGACCGCCGCCTTCGGGCGCTTCCTGGTGGCCGCCCTCTTGCTGGTGCTGGTCGCCTATAAGCTGGAAGGCGGGCTGCCGCGGCTGAACCGCTCGCAGCTCGCCGTCACCGCCTTCCTGGGCTTCACCGGCATCTTTCTCTACAACGCCTGTTTCTTCGGCGCGCTGGCGCGCATTCCCGCCGGCCGCACCGCCTTGTTCGTCAGTCTCAATCCCATCATGACCGCGCTGGCCGCCAGCCTAGTGTTCCATGAACGGCTGGGCCTGCGCCGCTGGGCCGGTATCGGCGTGGCCTTGCTCGGCGCCATGGTGGTCATCACCCGCGGCGATCTCGCCGGCACGGTTCACGATTTCCGGCAATCTTTCGGCGCCGGCGAGATGCTGATGAGCCTGGCGGTGCTGAGCTGGGCGGCCTACACGCTGGGTTCGCGCAAGGCGATGGAAACCCTGAGCCCGATCGCGGCCACCACCTACGCCACGCTGTGGGGGCTGGCTTTCCTGTCCCTGGGCGCGGCCGGCGAGATCGGCTCCGTGCCTTGGGCCAGCTTCGGCTGGCGAATCTGGCTGTCCATGCTCTACTTGGGCGCCATAGGCACCGTGGTGGGCTTCATCTGGTATTACCAGGGCATCCGGGAGATCGGTCCGTCGCGCGCCGCCGTGTTCACCAACCTGGTGCCCGCCTTCGGCGTGCTGCTGTCCGCGGGACTGCTGGGCGAACCCATCCTGGCGTCCATGCTGGCGGGCGGCGCGCTGGCGGCGGCGGGCGTGTCCTTGACCAACCGGAAGTGAGCGTCCGGCGGCGCCACGGACAAGCCATCAGTACAAATACTTAAACAACCATTGCATGACTTGCAAAATGAATAAATCGCATTGACAGCCCATATTGCGCTGCCTAGGCTTCAATTCCTACACCACTTAGGAAGAAAGCCCATGACCAGCCCGCTCACCCTGCTAATGCCGGTCATTCCCGGCACCAGCCTGGAAGCCATCGCCGCCACCCAGGCGGAATACGCAGACACCCTGCACCAAGCATTGACTTCGATCGGCACCGTACATTTCGCGCGCACCTTGATATTGGACCGCTCCGCCGCCAATCTGCAGCCCAGCAACCAGCCCAGCAACAACTACGTCATCGCGGTGATCACCGAGTACGACGGCAGCTTCGACGCCTACATCCACGACTTCGTCGCCCAGGTGGGCGACGTCTTCGACGCCTTGCTGCAGTTCGTGGTCGGCGGCCAGGCGTTGATTCCGGTGGCCAACAATGTGGCGGCTTTCCAGGCCTTCATCACCCAGAACGACGCCTCCCAGCACATTCCCAATAACGGCGACGGCACCAAGGACGACAACGGCTTGTACCAGGCCTATCCGTACACCGTGCAGAAAATACTCGCCGCTCTCAGCTAAACCCCGCGCGCCAGGCGCGAGCGGCCGGACCGCTTGCGTCGGCGCGGCCGGATCCCTCCGTCCCCCACAACTAGAAAGCGCCCCATGACCACCCTCCCTCTCCAGTACGACGACATCCAGGGCACGATTCTGCGCGGCTACCGCGTGGACCTGGCCCGGCACTTCATCCTGAGTGTTTGCGACAAGGCCGCCGCCGGCGAGCTGATCTTGAAACTGGTGGAGGGCCGGGACGGCCTGCCGCGCATCACCAGCGCGGAGCGCTGGCTGAAAAAACCCAGCGGCTTCCTGAACATCGGCTTCACCTGTAGCGGGCTGGCCGCGTTGGGGGTCGGCGCCGAGCAGTTGGCCAGCTTTGACCCGTCTTTTCAACGCGGCGCCACCAACACGGACTCTGCCAGCGCCGTCGGCGACGTCGGCACCAGCGCGCCGGAGGGCTGGATAGGCGGCCTGGCCGACGGTAGCCAAGTGCATATCCTGCTTAGTCTGTGGGTGGCCAAGGACCCGGTGCTGCTGGAAAGCCTCAGCACGCGCTTGCGCCAGGCCTTTGCCGGCGCCGTCAGCGAACTATCGGCCCACGACGCCCAAGCGCTGCCGGACAATCAGGTTCACTTCGGCTATCGCGACAACATTGCCCAGCCCACCATCGCCGGCGCGCCGCCGCGCAAGCACCCGGCGCCGGACGACCAGGAAGTCATCGCCACCGGGGAGTTCCTGCTCGGCTACCCCAACCAGAGCAACGGCGTGTACTCGGTGCAACCTCCCGAGCTCAGCCGCAACGGCAGCTACGCCGCTTTCCGCATCCTGGAACAGGACGTGGCCGGCTTCGACGCGTTTCTGAACGAATACGCGGCCAAGGCCGGCATAGATGCCGAGCTGCTGGCGGCCAAGGTCTGCGGGCGCTGGCGCAACGGCAACCCGCTGACGCTGCGGCCGGACGAGGCCGGCGCCACCCTGCCCGCCGATCAATTGAACGACTTCAACTACGTCAGCCCGCAGCTGTCCCAGGACGACACTCTGGGCCTGAAGTGCCCGATAGGCTCCCACATCCGCCGCAACAATCCGCGCAACGGCGCGGTGGTGGGCACCGACAGCGCCCATCACCGCATCGTGCGCCGGGCCATGCCCTACGGTCCGGCTTACGACCCCACCCAACCGTCGGCTGCGGCGCGCGGCCTGATCGGCTACTTCATCAACGCCAGTCTGAGCAATCAGTTCGAATTCCTCAGCAGCCAATGGAACCTACTCAGCGACTTCGTCAAATCCGCAAAGGCGCCGTGCAACCCGGACGCTGGTGACGCGGTGTTCAACATCAGCGGTGAGGATGTCTTTCTTGGCGTCAACAACACCGCGGACAGCAGCTTCACGCTGGCGGCGCCCGGCAGCAAGGGCGAGAACAACACCGTGCTGGAAGGATTTTCGCGGATGATCACCACCCGCGGCGGCGCGTATTGCTTCCTCCCCGGCATCGGCGGCCTGCGCTACCTGGCGCAGCTGGCCACCACCTGAGCGGCATCAGCCGGCCGCCGGTGGCCGGCCGTACTGCTCGCGGATGAAGTCCGTCATATGCGCGGCCAGGATCTGGTGCTCCTCCTGGCTGGGGTGCACCTCGTCGTGGAACAGGTGGCGGTGCGAGCTGTCCAGCGGGCGCGTGTCGCCGGCGAAGCCGAACACGCGCGGCAGATCGATATAGCCCTCGTGCTTGTTGTGCATCGTGTCGTAATCCACTTTTTCCGCCAGCGACATCAGATAGTCCAGCTTGGCGCCGATGTCGAAGAAGCGGAGGGTCACCCCGGCGTCGTGATAGCGGCTTTGCAGCGCCTCCACCGCCTGGCTCAGCTGCCTGTTATGCCGCTGAGACAAGTCTTTCAGCTTGTCCGCCGCCGGCCGCGCCCGCAAAAAAGCCCCGCTGGCGCAGGGCGACTCCGTTCCCGGCTCTCTTCCGGTCCGCCGCGGTCAGCGGCCCTTATCCCGCTGAAACGCCAGGTGCTCGCTGGCGTAACGCCGCTGCTCCCGCAAGAAACCCTGAATGCCCTGCCGCATCGCCACCGCCATGTCCGGCCGCTTTTCCGGCTTGCAGATATAGGTCCACAAAAAATCCTCCTGCGTGTCCGGCTGGATGTCCTCCATCTTGGCGTGTTCGAACTCGGTTTCGCGCGGCTCGCCGTTGACGTCGAAAACCACCGTCATCGGCATCACGATCAGGCGCTGCCGACAATGGATCTCGTACAGCGACTGACTGTAGGCGTCGCCCGCCATCGGCTTGTCCGCCTCGAATCTGGGCGCGCACAGCGTCCAGAATTTGACGGTGCCGTGGGGCGATTGCGCGATGCTGTCGGTATCGATCAACAAACCGCCCTCGCTGGGGTTGAAGTAGGTGAAATCCCAGCTGGAGGCGCTGGCCATGGCGGAACACAAGACAAAAACGCAGGCAATGACTTTCAACATTCTGATTTCCCAATATTTTTCAATCAAACCGCGCAATGCAGCGGCGGCGGGCATGATAACAGCCCTGGTTTTTCCTTGTGAATGGCGGGGCGCGCCGCCAAGTCTTGAGTGGGTCGCGAACCAGGATTGTTTTCTTAACCTGTTTACGATCTACTGCGCTGCGGCGATACGGCGTTGAAAACATCTTCGAAATGCTCATGTACCACTCGTACATTCCGCTTTCTCAGCCGTTTTCGCCTTGTCTCGCTCTTGCTAGCGAGATCGTAAACAGGCTCTTAGAACCTACTCAAAGTCTGCAGCGCTTCGGCGATACGGCGTTGAAACCCGCTTCGAAATGCTCATACCCGCTTTCTCAGTGGTTTTCGCCCTGCTTCGCTCTTGCTCGCGAGACTTTGAGCAGGCTTTGACTTATCCAACTGCGGATCGGAATGGCGATAGTTGGTTTGACCGGCCTCTGGAAAAACCCGCGCCGACTCGTCGCGGAACAGGAAACGGACAATAGCGGCCAGACCGCATAGCCTAAGCCCGCCGAATGCCGCCAGTCCCATTTGCCAGTTCTCGCCTCTTTCCTCGCAAAAACCCATATGGCATTTTGTGCATTTTCCCGGCTCGCGCCGCTTCTTCCCCTGATCTACTGGAGAACGTTTTGAAACGCACACTCTCGATGCTGGCGCTGGCCGGCGCCGGCTGGCTGACATGCGCCGGCGCATCCTGGGCCCAGGCCTCGCCCGCCGGCAGCGCCCCCCGGCTGGCGGCGCGGCTGGCGGTCTGCGCGGCCCCATGGAACGCCGCCACGCCCTACCCGGCCGGCAGCGTGGCCAGCCATCACGGCGTCAACTTCACCGCGGTCTACTGGACTCAGGGCAACACGCCGGACGCCAGCAGCGGCGCGGCGGAAATCGGCCAGCCCTGGACCGTCGGCGCGCGCTGCGCGCCGACCGGCAGGGGCAAGGCGGCCAATCCGGACGCCAATTTCTCCCCCAGCACGCTGAAATTCCTGAAAGCCAACACCGGGCTGGACGGCGAGCAGTGGAACAACATCATGAAGCTGGTGAACAAGCCGGAGCAGGACTCCCTGGACTGGCCCAAGTTTTACGGCTATTGCGAGGACATCGACGACGAGCGCGGCTTCACCATCGGCATTTTCGGCGCCACCACCGGCGGCCCCCGCGACCAGGGGCCGGACGGCCCAACACTGTTCAAGGAATTCGACGCCGCCAGCGGCGCCGGCAACCCCTCCGTCGCCGGCGGGCTGGCGCGCGCCGGGGTCCGCGGCGGCATGCAGGGGCCGGTACTCAAGATCAGCGACAGCGAAAAGGTGTTCTGCGGCAAGATAGCCGCGCTGCAGAGCAACGCGGCCTGGCGCGAAGCGATGTGGCAGACCTTTTACAAGGTCTACATCCAATACAGCGTGCAACAGGCGCGCCAACGCGGCTTCGGCAGCGCGCTGACGATAGGCTCCTTCGTGGACACTGCGCTGAACCAGGGCGCCAGCGGCGGCTCGGACACGCTGCAGGGGCTGCTGTCCCGTTCCGGCGGCGGCGACGAGAAAACCTTCATGACCCGCTTCCACGCCGAGCGCAGCAAGGTGGTGGACACGAATGAATACAATCAGCCGCCCAACGGCAAGAACCGGGTCAAACAGTGGAGCGGCCTGCTGAGCCAGGGCGAAACCGATCTGAAGGACGCCGACGCCGCGGTGCTGAAAGCCACCAGCTGGAAGATGAAGTAAACCTAGCCATGGGAAAAGGCCCTGGCCCGCGCGGCGAAACTCCCCGCGAGGGCCGGGCCTGAGCATGGAGGCTTGATCGATGAAGGGCTGGGACGTGCGCTTCCGCCCAGGAGATTGACTACGGCGTCAACAGCGCGCGAATGTGATGATCGGCTGTTCTGGTGCTAATCAGCGTATCCAAAGCGTTCAAGCCATGGTTCAGCTCGGCCGAGCGCTCCGTCTGCCCAAGATTCGGAACAATCTGATAAGCCATGCGCCCGCTAAAAGGCTGGCGTCCGATAATTCTTTCCGCCACCGCCTGCTTCAACTCCGCGCCGCCCAACTCCGCGCCAGCCTCTTTAACGGCTTCGGCCAATGGTTGTTTCCATGGCTGCATATCGTAGTAAGGCATTTTTCCGGTCAAGGACAGAAACTCGCCCAAGGATTGATCACCACTGGCCATACCTGAATGAGCAAGACACATGAAGTCATGGAAAATATTCTGCGGCAAGGCATTGGCAAAGACAATATTGAGCTGCCCCTGTCCCTCGCCCTTGATTTCCATATTGTTTTCAAGCCGGCCCGTATCAGGATCGGCAAACGCGATATTGGCCTTGGCGAACAAGGCCGGAAAATCATGTTGCTGGCTGCGCAGGTTCAATATTTCACTGACCTTGTTTGGCAACACCTTCTTGGCGTATCCATCCAGCTGCCTCAACACCATGACGTAATTGGCGTTTTTCCCACTCCCCTTGTTCTCAGTGAGGGTGTTGGCGATAAAAACTTGCGACGCAGTAACACAAGTATCCGAACTGATGTAGGCCAGATGATAGTGACTGTCTTTCGCCAACGAAAGATTGCAGCTATCCAGCAGCTTGACCAGCTCCCCTTCAAAACGGTCTTTGACAGTATTGACAGTAAGCGGATCAACGGGCAGATAACCAATCGCCCCCTTGCCGAAACCCAGATTGAACGCGTCAACCTTGCCAAACCCCATTTTCTGCAACAATTCCTGGCGCTCCGGCAACTGCTGACTGGGAGAGGCCAATAAATCCATTTCCTCAATGAGAGCAATGTCACCCTTGGGAAATTGATATTGATCGCATAATCGATTAATGGTCTCGCCCAGCTTCTCGGTTGTCAAAATACCCACGGGAGCCACGATGAATACCGGATTACTAAGGCTGCTGGCATCGTGACCACCCCCATGCAGAGAGATATTGCGCTGACCGGAATCACTTTCGCCACCTCCATTAGCGGATACGGGCACGATCGTCACACGGCAGCCTTCCTCTAAAGCAAGATTGGCTATTTTATTCGCCAAGGCATGATCCCCGCCTCCCTCGCAGAATGGGTTGATTATGACCACGTCGCGGCCACGGATTGATTTGCCTGAGAAATCCTGAACAGACTGATTTTCGCTATTGGGTACGACAGTTTGAGGCGTATAGGCTGCGATATGATTTATCGGCATGACAAAGCTCCTTTGGTTTCAGCAAAGTTACCAAGGAAGCCAGGAAGCGGCTTGTAAAAAACACTCACGCCAAAAATCAAAAACCATGCGAAATAAATAGACGTGTTGCCGATAAAAAAGCACACAACGATTTATCGAGCGGCCAAAATCAGGCAAGCACGCCTCATGCGAATAAAATAACGGCCTGCTTGCCAGAGCCAATGCTTCTGATGAAGATGCGCGCCGCGCAAGACTCCACGCCGCAATGCCGGCAGACAATAGATGGTCAGGCCTTGCCCGCCGGCTCCAGGCCTTCCCCCGCCGGCGCCGAGGCCTGCGGCGCGCGGCGCAGCCAACCCAGCGCCCGCGGATGGTCCACCCTCGGGACGCCCTGCTCCATGAGCAAGGGCAGCCGCTCGCGGGCCTCGCCGAACGGGCCGGGGTTCTGCTGGATGATCTCGATGAAATCCGGCCCGATCCGGCTGACGATGGCGACATGGCCGTAACGGTTGAAGGTCCAGGGCGCGAACACGATCAGGTCTTCCGCCCGCGGCGCGTCGCCGCCGCCGTTGCGGTATTGCAGCAGGCCGCGCTCGGGATTGAGCGCGCCGTTGTCCAGCCCGGACTGGAAAAAATCCCGGGCATGGCCCTTGTCTTGCGGCATCTTGTGGCCAAAGCGCTGGTAGTAATAGCGTTTGACGAACTCCACGCATTGATAGCGCAGGCCCAGGTTGTAGCCGTCCGGCGCCAGATTGCGCCCTTCCACGTTCTGCACGCCGCCGTTGTAATACACGGCGACGCCGTTGAAGGCGTCCACCGGCTCGCCCACCACGCGCCCCCAGTTGCTGTTCAGATGAGTGGCCGCCCAATAAGCGCCGCCCAGCAACGCAAGCAGCGCCAGCGCCGCCTTGCCCTTGCTCAGCCTCATTACGGCTCGGTCCCGGACGCGTCTTGTTCGTTCAGCCAATCGTCCAGATGACAGGACTCGCCGGAGCGGATCGCGTCTATCCGCTCCACCCGCAAGGCCGGCTTGCCGTCACGCTCTTCGAATTCGCCCAAAATCCGGGCCGAGGTCCTGGCCTTTTCTTCCAGCGCCTGCGGCGATGCGCCCGGCCACTCCGTCAACGGCCGGCCTTCCTGGCTCAGCAGCAGATAGATCGGCTTGCCGAGGCTGCAACGGGTCAGCCGCAAGGCCCCCTCGTTCACGCTCAACATGCCGATGTAAACATCCGCCGCCACCGCGGCGAACGGCGTCGCAACGCCAAGAACCGCCAGCATCAGCTTGCGTGGGAACATGCTTGTCTCCTTGCGGCCGCCATCGGGATCGGCGGCCGAAAAATCGATCGGCATGTTAACAGTTGCCGCGCGAATGGACCAGCGGCGCCCGGAGCGCGGCTAGCCGCCGCCGGCCGCTCTTGTTATATTGGCGACCTTCCGTCCTCAGCCCAAACACCGCCCATGTCCATCCCCGCCCGCTTCCCCTTCGCCAGCCTGGCGCCGCTTCTGCTAGTTCTGCTGGCCGGCTGCAAGCCGCAGGCGATGCAGGCCAGCTACCACTGCGCCGACGCCACCCGCTTCCACTTCAGCCGCCAGAGCCAGACGGTGGAGCTGATCCGCGGCGAGCAACGCTTCCAGGGCTATATGGACGAACGCGGGCTGCTGACCTGGCCGCGCGGCGGCACCGGCCTGGCGCTGCCGGACAGTTTCTTCATCACCCGCAAACAGCCGGACGAAATGAAGCTGTACGGCGGTTTCGCCGGCACCGGCCTCGCCTGCAAGCTGGATCAAGGCCGCTGAGCGCCGGAGACCTGGCTCAAAGTTCCCTCCGCCGACCTTGCCGAAAGACCAGAGGCCAAAACCCCCATCTCCAACTTTAATGAGATAAGCATATTCCTCATGCCGCCGGCGCGGCGTCGAATCTGCTTTCCCTCACTCTCAACTTGGAGATTCACCATGGCTTGGACCGGTACTGTCGCTGCGAACAATCCCAACGGAGAACCCACCACCATCACCTACAACCCCGGCGACGTGATCACCATCGTGGCGTCGGGCTGGGCCGGTTACGGCCCGCAACCCAACTGGGGCCCGCAGGGCGACAAGAGCCATCCCAATCAGGGCCTGATCTGCGGCGACGCCTACTGCGGCGCGCTGGTGATGAAGATCGGCGCCAGCGGCTTCATCCCGGTGAACACCGGCCTGTTCCGCTGGAAAGCGCCGGCCAACGCGCAAGGCCAGATCACGCTGTACTACAACGATGTGCCCAACACTTACGGCAACAACTCCGGCTCCTTCCAGGTGAGCATAGGCAAAGACGCGGTCTGATCGCCTTCTCCCTTTAAGACCCGCTAAGCAAGCAGCCCCGCCAGGGGCTGCCTCCCGTCTCCCGTCCGGTTCGCGCGCCCCTTCACCGCCTTCAAGCGCTTCGCTCTCAACCTGGCTCCGCCAGCCAGGCCAAGGCCGCCTCCCTATCGTCGAACACGCGGAATTGCCGGCCCCGGCGCGCTTCGTTCAGGTATTCGCCAAATCGCTCGCCGTAAGCGGCCCCGTCGACGAACACCCCGGCCACGGAAAGACGATAGTTGACCAGCTTCTGGATGAATTCGCCGGCAAACCGGCTGCTCAAATCGAAAAAGGCCGGCGGCAAAGCCTTCTCCGTCAGCAACAAGCTCGACGCGTCGCGCTCCGCGCACAGCGCCACCAGTTCCAGCGCCTGATCCAGGCGTTCCACTCCGGCGCGGCATTCGATCAATCTTGTCTGTTTGACAGTCATCACTTCGGTTTGCATCGGCTCGATCTCGCTGACGGAAAAACAAATGATGCCGAAATCATATCCTCTGCGGCAAGCGCGGTAGATCATCCGTGCGGATTTTCAACATCGTGGTAGTACCTATATCGGCAGTCTGATCCTTACACCATATTGATGTCTGTCCGGCCGTAAAAAGCACGGGACCGGCGGCCGCTCCGCCCAGCCCGACGCGGCGCGCTCAATGCAAGCAAGGGTCCTGCTCATGAACCGTCTCAGCCATATCATCATGCCGGTGTTGCGGGATTTGCCCGCATCCCACCTCAAGCAGGAGCTGCTGCAAGCCTTTGAACGGCACGGCCGCCGCTTCGACGCGATCGAAGCCGGCTTTGCGCGTCTGACCGGGCGCCGGCAAAGCCAGGAAACCCTGCGCAGCTTTTTCCAGAGCTGGAGCCAGACCAACAACAGCGCGATGACGGTGGCCGGCATCGGCAACCGGATGACGCTGCTGGTCCACACCGGCCAGCCGGTGGCGGACCGCGAAGCCTTGTTCTCCTCCATGGTCTGTTTGAACCGCATCGTGGACGAGGACTTGGCCGTCACGCACAAGGTGCTGCACGCGCAGATGTACTACAACATGGCCACGGGCATTGTCGGAGATGACCAGTGGCTGTCCCATGCCTATCTCCACCCCAGCGCCAAGGCCTTCAAGACTTGGAAGGACCACCAGTCGCTGCGCGAACCGGACCTGGCCGTCGCGCTGCTGACCACGCTGACGCACGAGATCTACACCCACGGCGAAGTGGAGTTCATCCTGCCGCTGTTCCGCCGCTGGCTGATCCAGACGCTGGGCTTCGCCGAGCGCGACGCCACCCGCACGCTGGGCTGGATCAGCGTGCACTGCGGCCCCACCGAGAAAAACCACTTCTTCCACGCCATGAACGCCGTCCGCCACTACGCGCGGGCCATGGATCTGGATCTGGAACGCTACCGCCTGGACGGCATCGTCGGCGCCTATCTGGAGCACAAGGCGGCGGTGCTGGAAACGGTGGCCCGGGACGCCGCGGCGGAGGCGCTGTGAGCCGGGCCGAACCTCCTCTCCTGCGGCTGGCGCAACAGGCGGACGCCGAGCCGCCGTCCTGGCCGCCGGGCGCGCCGCCGCTGTTCGCTCCGGAGCAGCTGGCGCGCGCCCGCGTGGAGGTGTCCGCCGGCTATCTGCGCAGCCTGCGTCGCCTGAGCGCGCTGCTGGACGCCGCGTTCCGCGCCATCGTCGGCCGTTATTTCCTCGACCCGCGCATCCGGGCGCTCTATCAACTGCCCAAGGCGATGGAGGCGCTGTTGCGGCGCGCGCACGGCCGGCCCTACCGCGTGGGCTTCTACCGCCCGGACTTCATCTACGACCGCCGCGGCCAGCCGCGCATCTGCGAAGTGGGCGCGCGCTATCCGATGAACGGCTGGATGATCAGCCACTGGCTGGGCCAGGCGGCCGGCGGCGACGCCTTCTTGCACACCCTGCGCCAGTGGCACCCGCCCGGCTGCGTGGTGGCGCTGACCCACGCCCGCGAGCCCGGCACCGAAATCTTCCTGCTGGCGGAAACGCTGCGGCGCGACGGCGCCCACTTTTTGTCCGCCCGGCCGGAGGCGCTCAGCGTCCGGGACGGCAAACTGTGGCTGGACGGCCGGACAGTGAACCGCTGCATCCTGGAAATGGATCGCAGCGAACTGCCGCTGTTGCCGGACAGAGTGCTTGACCACCTGCTGGACGGCGGCGCTTACTTCAACGACATCCGCACGCTGATCCTTGTGCACGACAAGCGGGTGCTGGCGGTGCTGAACCGCGAAGACATCATGCGGGATTGCCTGGACGCCGACGACTACGCGGCCTTGCGTCCCTTCCTGATCCCCTCTTTCGCGCCGGCTTCGCGGGAGGAGGCCGAGGCCCTGCTGGCGCGCGCCGGCGATTTCATCGCCAAGCCCAGCAGCGGCGGCCGCGGCCTGGGCTCCCTGGTGCGCTCCGCCTGCGGCGAAGCCGCCTGGCGCGAACTGGTGCTGGGGCAATGGCCGCAATACATGTTCCAGGACTATGTCGAGCAAAGCGAGTTCGAAGACCCGGAGAGCCGGCGGCGCATCCGGCTGGTGGGCATGCAACTGTGCCGCGACGCGGAAAGCTACGGCCCAGGCGTGTTTCGCGGCTCGGACGAGTTGATCATCAATCTGCACCAACGCCGCGGCAAGCTGTACTCCGCCGTCGCGGCGGCCTGAACCGGTTTCGCGCACAGGGGGCTTCATGCGGCATTCCGTCATTATTCCGCTGTACAACAAACGCGCCTACATCGGCGAAACCATCGCTTCGCTGGCGGCGCAGGAGAAAGCGCCGCACGAGATCATCATCGTCGACGACGCCAGCACCGACGACGGCGCGGAAGCGGCGGAACACGCCCTGCGCCACCACGCCCAGGACTTGAGCCATACCCGCAGCGTGCTGTTGCGGCTGCCGCGCAACAGCGGCCCCGGCGCGGCGCGCAACGCCGGCCTGGCGCGGGCCGGCGGCGAAATGGTCAGTTTTCTGGACGCCGACGACTGCTACCGGCCGGACTGTCTGCGCTTGCTGGAACAAAAAATGAACGAGCACCGGCTGGACCTGGCGGTGCTGGGCTACGACAGCGCGCCGCCGGAGGAGCGCTTCCCGCAGCTGGACGCGCTGCGCGCCGAACTGGAGCCGCTGGGGGACGAGGCCTTCCTGCTGCCCCGCCCGCTGCGCACCGCCGGCCACCCGGACTTCTTCATGGGCCGGGCCAGCAATGTGGCCGCGCGGCGGCAATGGCTGCTGACGCAGCGCTACGTGGCCGGCGCACGGCTGAACGAGGGCATCGATTTCTGGTACCGGGTGCTGAAGGAGATCGTCGCGCACGGCGGGCGCGCCGGCTTGCTGTCCGCGCCCTTGATCCGTTTCCGCATTCTGGCGGACAGCCTGTCCCACCGGCCGTGCCGGGATTGGCGGCTGCTGGCCACGCCGCCCACGGTGCTGCGCTACGCCGGCAGCCAGGACGCGGACGAGCTGCGCCTGGCGCGCATGCTGGCGCAGCGCTGGCTGGACTACGCGCAGGAAGCCTTGCCGGACGCCGCGCAGCGGCGCGCCTTCCTCACCCGCCACCGTCCGCTGTTGATCCAGCTGGGCCTGCCGCAGACGGACGCGACGAGGCTGCCGGCATGAACGCGCCGCTGGCCCCGCAAACCGCGCCGGCTCGCCAGCACGCCGTGCTGCGCGAATGCTTCGAGCTGGCCCGCGCCCACCCCTTTTATCAGGCGCTCTATCGCGGCGTGGACTGCGCCGACTCCGCGCCGCCGCTGGAGAAAGCCGCGTTGCAAGCCGCGCTGGCCTCGTTCGCGCCGGAGCGCGAAGCCAGCGGCCTCTACTTGGTGCGTTCCGGCGGCAGCACCCAGGCGGCGCTGATCTTCCCGGTGGACATCGCGGAAAACCTGGCGCAGCGGCAGGCGCTGGCGGACCGGCTGCGCGCCGACGGGGTGTTCGGCCCGGCCAGCATCGCCTTGAACCTGTTTGGCTACGCCAACCTCTACCGCACCGCCGCCATCGTCGACGATGTGCTGGAGCGCTGCCAGGCCACCACGTTGCCGATGAGCGCCCACGCCGCCGACGCCGACATCCTCGCCGCGGCGCGGCAATTCCGCCCCAGCCATGCGCTGGGCACCCCGTCGCGGCTGGCGCTGTTCGCCGCCCATCTGGAGGCCGCCGGCGAACGGCTGGAGATTCCGCAACTGCTGTACGCCGGCGAAACCCTGCACGCGTCCACGCTGGCGCGGCTGCGCGCCGCGCTGGGCGCGGGCCAGGTCTGGTCCCTATACGGCGGCGCGGAAACCGGCATCTGGGCCTGGAGCGACGCCAGCCGCCGCCCCGGCCTGTTTCGGATACTGCCGCGGGTGGCGGCGGAGATCCTGCAGCCGGACGCCGCCGGTTACGGCCGCATCGCGGTCAGCAACGCCTGGCGGAGGCGCTTCCCGGTGTTCCGCTACTGCGTGGGCGACATCGGCCGCTGGGTGGAGCGCGACGGCGAGCGCTGGCTGGAATTGCGCGGCCGCGACGGCCGCTCCTTCCGCCTCAATGAAACCACGTACGAGCTGGACGATTTCGCGCGGCTGAGCGGCGCGGAACAAGGCTTCCAGATCCAGCTGGACCTCGATGCGGCCGGCCGCGAGCGGCTGACCCTGCTGCTGGCCGAGAACCTGGACGCCGACGCGGAAGCCGCGCTGCGCGCAAGCCTGGCGGCCTTGCTGGGCCGGCCCCCGGACTCCGGCGCTTTCGCGTTGAAACCGGCGGCGCGGGCGCAATGGCGGCTGGACCCCGTCACCAGCAAGACGCCGCCCATCGTGGACCTGCGGGCCTGAGAACCCGTTCAAAGTCTACTGCGCTTCGTGAAGTGTTGCACGGTGAGTACGAGCTCAAAATGCTCATGCACCACGTGTACATTCCGCTTTTTCGCTCGTTTTCGCCTTGTTTCGCCCTTGCTCGCGCGACTTTGAACAGACTCTGAGACTCTGCGCGCGAGGCGCCGCGGCGAGATGGGCAGCCAAGCGGCTTGAAACGGCTTGCCAAGCCGCCGGCCGTCCGCCGCCCTCGCCTTTCCGCGTTTACAAGGTCTGGAAGTAGAAGCGGTAGTCGCCCTGGCCGAACAGCATCGACATGCTGGTCAGATTGCTGTTGGCCGGCGTGCCCACCAGGGTCAGGATGGGGATGGAATCGTGACCGTATTGATACGCCTGGGTCTGCGGGTTGTAGCCGAACTGGTAGAAAGTGTCCACGCTGCCCACCTTGAAGGCGTACAGACGATAGGTGCTGCCGTCGAACAGCATCGACCAGCGGTGGAAGTCGGTGTCCCCCGGCGCGCCGGTGACGTTCAAGGTGGGAATGGAGTTGTAGCCGTACTCATAGTGGTTGGTGGAACGGTTGAAGCCAAACTGGTACAGCACCGTGGGCGCGCCCAAGCGCCGCAAGTACAAGCGGTACGTGCTGGTGCTGCCGTCGTAAAGCATGGACACGCTGCTAGCGTCCGCGTCCGGCGGCGCGCCGGTGATCTTCAGCTCCGGGATGGAGTGGAAGCCGAACTCGTACTTGGACGTGGCCGGATTGAACGCGGCCTGATACAAGGTGTTCGCGCTGCTGCCCTTGAAGAAATACATCCGGTAGTACTCGCCGTCGTTGAGCATGGTCCAGCGCGCCCAGTTGGTGTCGTTGGGCATATTGGCGATCGCCATATTGGGAATGGACCCGCCGTAGGCGAATTTGTAAGTGCTGGTGTTGGGCACATAGGCGAACTGATTGACTGATGGCATGACGCTTTCCTCCGAAAAGTGAGTCAGCTGCCCGGCGCCGGCGCAAGGCCGGCGCCCTCCATACGGCAACAGCAGCTGGCGAAACCGGCGCAAACGGCAAAGCGCCGGCGCGGCGCGCGGGCTTGCTCGTTCAAGCGGGTTTTGCCAGCGGTTCTACCCCTTGCTCGGCGTGATGGTCTCGCGATGGCGCATGGATTTCTCCTCCCCCGCGCGGCGCGCGGGCGAAGCGGACGAACAAACAGCCACTAAGTCGTCAATCAGGGGCGGGCGCCTTGGCGCGGTCGAGGCGGGGCCGATAATGGCGGCGATAGGGACTTCAACTAGCCAGTAATAGCACCTCGAAAGCCGGGCATGCCTGTCCTTTGGGACTGGGTAGAATATATCGGTTACAGCCGTTACAGATTGTGCGCTATGCCGCCCGCCGCAGCCCCCATAGAATGCACGCCATCGACAGCGCCGATCGACGCGCCGCCTCACCCAAGAGAAAGCACGCTCCATGAGAACAAAGGGATTCATCAGCCTGGCCCTGGCCGCCCTGCCGGCCTTGAGCCAGGCCGCCATGCCCATTGCCCAACTGAACCAGCAAGCCGAAAAAATCTTCAAGGACAGCCAGGCGGTGGGCATGGTGATGGTGGTGATAGACAAGCAAGGCAGCCTGCAGCGCTTTTACGGCGAAACCCGCCCCGGCAGCCGCCAGACGCCGGACGCCAACTCGCTGCTGCGCATCGCCAGCCTCAGCAAACTGATGACCAGCGAAGTGCTGGCGTCCATGGCGCTGGATCAGCGGCTCAAGCTGGACGACCCGCTGCAAAAATTCGCGCCGGCCGGCGCCCGGCCGGCCAAGGCCTTGGGCGGCCAGCCCATCACCCTGCTGCACCTGGCCACTCACACCAGTGGTTTCCCGCGCGAGCTGCCGGGCGTCAAGCCGCGCGACACGCCGGTTTTCGTCTGGCCCGACCGGCAACAGCGCTGGCGCTGGCTGTCCAAGACCAAGGCCCGCTTCGCTCCGGGACAGAGCGCGCAATACTCCAACCTGGCTTACGACTACCTGGCCGACGCGCTGGCCGTCGCCGCCGGCAAGCCCTACCCGGCCTTGCTGCGCGACACCGTCACCGGACCGCTGGCCATGCGCGACACGACCTTCAGCCCCAGCCCCGCCCAGTGCGCGCGCCTGCTGCGCGGCGTGGAAACCAGTCCCTGCGTCAACACCAGCGCGGCCATAGGCAGCGGCGGCGTCTATTCCACCGCCGCCGACATGCAGCGCTGGCTGCAAGACCTGGTGCGGCCGCAGAACGAGCAGCGCAAGCGCCTGTACCAGCAAACTTTCCAGATGCGCTATCAGCGCGCCGAGCTGCGCAGCCTCGCCGGCATGGACGTGCCCGGCAAGGCCGACGCGCTGGGCCTGGGCTGGGTGGCCTTGCGCGATCAGCCTAACGCCAGGCCCTTCCTGCAAAAAACCGCCGGCGGCGGCGGCTTCTTCAGCTATGTCGCCATCGATCCCCAGCAGCAGACGGCGGTATGGGTGGCGCTGACCCGCGGCAAGCAAACGCGCTACCAGGCCATGAGCGACGGCGTCAACCAGTTGCTGCTGGCGCTGAACCGCGCCTAGGAACCGGCTTGCGATTCGCGGCGCGTCGCGGGGACTGACACGGCGGACGCTCGCGCGCCGCTTGACCCTTCCGCCGCAACGCCCGGCCTCGCCCTGGCTCGCGAGGCTTTGAACGGACGCGAGCCATTCTTCAAGCCAGGCGCGTCGACCGCGCCCGGCGCTCCGCCCTTCCCCTTTCCACATACTCATCGTCAAGGAGGCATCGCCATGCCCGAAATGAACCGCCATACCCTGCTGCTGGCCTGCGCCGCGCTCTCCGTCAGCGCCGTCGCAGTCGCCGCGCCCACGCCACAGGCCGCCGTCGACGCCGAGATTCCCACGCTGATGCGCAAGAACGGCATCCCCGGCATGGCGGTGGGCCTCGCCGTCGGCGGCGACGTTCAGGTTTACAACTACGGCGTCGCCTCCAAGGCCGACCATAGGCCGGTGACGCGCGCCACGCTGTTCGAAATCGGCTCGCTCAGCAAAACCTTCACCGCCGCGCTGGCCAGCTACGCCCAGGCCGAAGGCCGACTCTCGCTGGCCGATCCCCTAAGCCAGCACCTGCCGGCGCTGGCCGGCGGCGGCCTGGAGCGGGGCACGCTGCTGAACCTGGGCACTCAGACCTCCGGCCTGCCCCTGTTCGTGCCGGACAACGTCGTCAACGCCGGCCAGCTGCGGCGATTCATCCGGAGCTGGCGCCCCAAGCAGCCGGCGGGCAGCCAGCGGGTCTATTCCAATATCGGCATCGGCATCCTGGGTCAGATCGCCGCCGCCAGCATGCGCATGCCTTACGCGGCGGCGGTGGAAGGCAGGATCTTCGCCAAACTGGGCATGGACAGCAGCTTCGTCAACATCCCCGCCCAGAGAATGAGCGACTACGCCCAGGGCTACGACAAGAACGACCGGCCCGCGCGGCTGACGCCGGCGCCGCTGGCGGACGAGGCCTACGGCGTCAAATCCAACGCCGCCGACCTGGCGCGCTTTCTGAACGCCAATATGGGCCTGCTGCCGATGGCGCCCAAGCTTCAGGGCGCGCTCAAGGACGCCCACATCGGCTACTACCGCGCCGGCGAATTGACTCAGAGCCTGATCTGGGAGCAATACCCGTATCCGGTGGCCCTGCCGCAGCTGCTGAGCGGCAATTCCGCCGCCTACATCTACCAGGGCATGCCGGCGCAGCGCCTGGATCCGCCGCTGCCGCCGCAAACGCGGGCCTTCATCAACAAGACCGGCTCCACCAACGGTTTTTCGGCTTACGCCGCCTACATCCCGGAAAAACGGCTGGGCATCGTGCTGCTGGCCAACAAGTCCTATCCGCTGGCCGAGCGGGTCAGCGCCGCCTACCGCATCCTGGAGCGGCTGGACGACGGACTGGCGCCGGCCGCCCGGCCATGAGCGCGCGGCCGGCGGCGCTATCCGGCGGTCTTGAGCGCGACGATGGACGCGACCAGCAGCGACAGGTAGACAAGCTTCTTGCCGCTCTTCTTGTCGCCCCAGAACAGGATGCCGGTCACCACCGTGCCCACCACGCCGATTCCGGTGTAGGCAGCGTAGGCGATCGACATGTCTATGGTTTTCATCGCCAGGTAGAGCAGAAACAAGGAACTGCCCAGGCCCAGCCCGTACATCGCGCAGCCCCTGGCGTAGCGTTTCAGCGCGATGTCCCGGATGCCCACCACCACCAGGATTTCCAGAACCCCCGCCGTCAATAGATAAAGCCAGTCCATTTCAGTCTTTCACTTGCTTGAGTTGCACCACCGAAAACAGGATCACCGCGATCGCCAGCACCGCAAGCGGGCTGACCGGCTTGCCGAACAGCGCGACGTCCAGCAGATAAGTGCCCACGGTGCCGAAGATCACGAAAAACACATAGGCGGTCGACGCCCCCATTCTTTTGGTGACCAGCACCAGGAGGGAGAAGCTGCCGATGATGCAGGCGATGGTCGCCAACCACTCCAACACGCTGTCCGAACGCTTCAAACCCGCCGCCCACAGCACTTCCAGCCCGCTGGCGAGCAACAACAACATCCAACTAAACATCTTTAACCGCCCTTCCCCGTAAGCATAATGAAATCCCGCCCGGCGTCGCGCCTTGCCTCGGCCGCGACGCAGGTTTTCGCCGGCCGCTCTTGAAACCCGTTCACCGCCTCTCCGGCGGGAGCGAAACGCTTGTCAGCCCCCCGCCAATTGCTCGATGTCATGAAACGCGTCCCGCCACTCCCGCTCGCTCATCTCCGCCAGGCCGAAGTAGCGCAGCATGAAAGCCCCTTCCACCGCCAGATAGGCCACGCGCGCGCGGCGGCCCTCCTCGGTGGCCACGTCCAGCTTGCCCAGGCGCTCGGCATGCCAGGCCCGCACCCAGTCTTTCTGATCCTTGGACTCCAGCATCGCGCTCAAATGGCAGGCGGCGCGGGCGATCAACGCCTCTTCCGTCGCGGTGATGCGGACATGGGTTTTGACTTGCTCGACGCTGGACAGCTGCTCGGCGGCGGCGCCCGCGGTTTTCTCGAAACACGCGTCGTAGTGCTTGCCCCAACGCTCCAGCATGGCGTTGACCAGATTGTGCTTGGCGCCGAAACAGGATTGGACCCCGCCCTTGCTGATGCCCACGGCCTTGGCCACGGCGTCTATGGTGAGGGCGGCCGCCCCGTTGCGTTCAATGATCTCTTCCGCGGCGTCCAACACCTGATTGCGATCGATGGATCTGGGTTTGCCCACTGCGCCCTCCCGCTATTGAATACATACGTACGCATTCTAATAAACGAAACAAACGTCGTCAATTGCGCGGCGGGCGGCCCGCCCTCGCGGCCCATTCACGCCGGCGTCAACTCCTGGGTGAACAGGGTATGGCCGGCCGCGTCCTTCAGCCGCACCGTCATCGCGCGGCTGCGGGCGTCTATGTCCACCTGGCCGAAGAACTGCATGCCCGCCAGGGGCGACAGGTTCTGCGTCTCCGGCGCTTTCTGGTACACCACCTTGGGGCCGAAAGTCATGTCCAGCGCATTGGGACCGAAGGTGCCGGCGTTCAGCGGGCCGGACACGAACTCCCAGAACGGATCGAAGTCCGCGAAGGCGGCGCGCTCCGGATGGTAGTGATGGGCGGCGGTGTAATGCACGTCGGCGGTGAACCACACCACATTGCGGATATCGCGGCGCTTGATCTCGCGCAGCAGCCAGGCCAGCTCCAGTTCGCGCCCCAGCGGCCGGCCGTGATCGCCGTTGGCCATCGCCTCCCAGCGCGCGCTGCCGTCCGCGTTCTTGCCGTCGGCCACCTGCAGGCCCAGCGGCATGTCCGCCATGATCGCCTTCCAGACGCCCTTGGCCGCCTGCAGGCCGTCCAGCAGCCAACGCAATTGCTCCCGGCCCATGAAATCCGCGCCCGGCTCGCCGTCCTTCTGCAGATTGGCGCCGTTGGCGCCGCGATAGCTGCGCATGTCCACCACAAACACGTCCAACAGCGGCCCCTGCGGCAAGTGGCGATACACCCGCTCCTCCTCGCGACTGCCGTGCAGCCGCATCGGCGCGTATTCCAGAAAAGCGCGGGTGGCGCGCGCCTGCAGCACGCCGATGTTCTTCTCGCGGTAGCGCGGATCGGCGGACAAGTCCTTGCCGTCCGACCAGTTGTTGACCACCTCGTGATCGTCCCACTGCCAGATCTGCGGCACTTCGGCGGCGAAGCGCCGCACATTGGCGTCCATCAGGTTGTAGCGATAGCGTCCGCGGTATTCGTCCAGCGTCTCCGCCACCTTGCTCACTTCCGGCGTCAGCAGATTGCGCCAGATCTTGCCGCCCTCCACCGCGGTTTCCGCCGCCATCGGGCCGTCGGCGTAGATGGTGTCGCCGCAATGCACGAAGAAGTCCGGACGCTGCCGGCGCATGGTTTCGTAAATGCGCATGCCGCCCCAATCCGGGTTGATGCCGTAGCCCTGGCCGGCGGTGTCGCCGGACCAGACGAAGCACAGATCGCGCGCCGTTTCCGCCACGGTGCGGAAGCGGCCCGCCACCGGCTCGGACCAGGCCCGCGGATGGACGGCGTCTTCAAAACGCGCTCTCACATACAGCTGCTCGCCGGCCGGCAAGCCGCTCAGATCCACGCGCGCGGTGAAGTCGCCGGCCTCGGTCGCCCAAGGCCCGCGCACCTGGCGCGGGCTGGCGAAGCGTTCGCTGCGGTCCCACTCCACCACCAGCCGCGCGGTCCGGTCCGAACGCGCCCAGACGATGGCTCGGTCCGCGCCCACATCGCCGATCTGGATGCCGGAGCCCAGAACCGGGCGTAGCCGGTCCGAGGTGACGATGGCCGGCGCGGCCAGCGCCGGCCCGGCCAGCAGCAGTCCTCCGCCGGCAAGCGAGGTTTTCAAAAAACGGCGGCGATCCATGGCGTTCTCCAGTTTCGATCAAGACGGTCAAAACGCCGATCTTGCCGCGGCAAGATGACGCCAGGATGTCCCGCTAGCGGGTTTTACGTATTTCATTCGCGCGCCTGATCGCATATACCTCAAACACCCCGCCCCGCGGCCTTCCCAGCCGGCCTGCCGTCAACGGGCGCCGCCAACTGGTTCAAAGGAAAGCACATGCTCTGGGACCCCGGGCCGCCCCCGCCTTTCTCCTCGCTGTTCGAGCACGCTCCGCTGGCCAGCTATCAGGCCCTCCCGGCCAAATTCCGCCTGGAATGGGGGCCCATCTATTACCGCGGCCGCCTGGACGGCAGCGCCAAAGTGCTGATCGTGGGACAAGACCCGTCCGCCGACGAAAACCTGGTGCGCCGCGCCATGGTCGGCACCGCCGGCCAACGGGTGCAAGGCTTTCTGCGCAAGCTCGGCCTGGATCGCTCCTACGTCATCGTCAACGCCAGCCTGTACAGCATCTACGGCCAGTTCGACGGCGAGATGGCCGGCTTCATGGACCAGGCCGCGGTGCGCGCCTGGCGCAATCAGTTTCTGGACCAGCTCAAGCAGCCCGACCTGCAAGCGGTGATCGGCTTTGGCAAGGCGGCGGCCAAGGTGTTGGACGACTGGCCCGGCGCGGCCTCCTTCAAGGCCGCGCAGCGGCTGTTTCAGCCGCAGCACCCCACCGCGCGCTCTCCGGGCGCGCTGCTCAAGTCCTGGAACCAGACGCTGGCCGCGCTGGCGCCGCTGCTGAGCCCGGACCCCGGCGCCGCGCCGGACCCCTCGCCTTACGCGCTTACCGGTTTCCGCGATCAGGACCTGGCGCGGATTCCCGCCGCGGACCTGCCCTTCGGCATGCCGGCCTGGCTGGGCCAGGGCGATATGGCCACGCGGGTGATCAAGGGTCAGGCCAAACTGAAAACCCCGACCGCCAACGCCTCCATCCTGTGGACGGCGCAAGCGGACCAGGGTTGAAACCGGCGGGAGAACGCGAGATGAAACGCTTGGGATGGCTGCTGTGCGCCGCGCTGCTGCCGGCCTACGCCGGGGTGACGGTGACGCCGGGCGACGGCGAGAACCTGGTGATCCGCGGCCGCCTGGTGCTGGCGGAACAAGAGAGCGACGGCCGGCTGGTGTTGGCCGGCGACCGCATCGTCTGCGCCGGCGCGGACTGCGTCGAACCCGCCGGCGCCACGGTGCTGACGGTGAGCGAGGGCTACGTCTTTCCCGGCTTCATCGACGCCCACAATCACGTGGCCTACAACGCCCTGCCCAAATGGGCGCCGCCCAAGCTTTACCAGAACCGCGGCCAATGGCAGCGCGCCGCCGCCTACAAGGCGTTCAAGCGGCCCTACGATCAATTGAAGAAAAGCGGCCTGAGCTGCGAAATGGTGAAATACGGCGAGGCCAAGGCCCTGATCAGCGGCGTCACCACCATCCAGGGCTCGCCCGCCGGCCGCTGCCTGCAAGGGCTGATCCGCAATGCGGAAAACCCTCAATCCGGTCTGCCGGTCTCCTCCGCCCACGTCCGCACCTTCATCCTTGACGTCGGCGGCGCGCCCAAGATCGACTGGAACGCGACCGACGCCTTCCTGATCCACGTCGCCGAAGGCGTGGACGCAGACGCGCTGGCGGAATTCGCCACGCTCAAGGCCAAGGGCCTGCTCGCCCCCGGCACCGCCGTCATCCACGGCACCGCCTTCGGCGACGAGGAATTCCGCCTGATGGGCGCGACGGGCAGCAAGCTGATCTGGTCCCCGCAAAGCAATCTGGCCTTGTACGGCCGCACCACCCGCGTCGACCTCGCCCTGCGCCACGGCGTGCCGGTGTCGCTGGGCGTGGATTGGAACCCCACCGGCAGCGACAATCTGTTCGACGAGCTGCGCGTGGCGGAACGCGTCAACCAGCAACAATTCCAGGGCGCGATCCGGGAGCGGGACTGGGTGGCCATGATCACCAGCCACCCGGCGCAGGCGCTGGCCCTGGACGACTACATCGGCGAACTGCGCGCCGGCTTGAAGGCCGACGTCGTCATCCTGTCCAGCCGCGCCGCCACCCCCGGCCAATCGCTGCTGGACGCCCGGCTGCGCGACGTGGCCGCGGTGCTGGTGGACGGTCGGCTGCTTTACGGCGACAACGAGACGATGACGGCGGCCGGCCGCGCCGACTGCGACGCGCTGACCGTGGACGGCGCGCCCAAGCGGCTCTGCGCGCAAACCCCCAATACGCCCAAGGGCGAACAGCGGCTGGACGACATTCGCGCCGCGCTGCGCAAGGTGTACGCCGGCGTGGCGCCGCTGGCGCCGTGAGCCCCGCCGCGCCCTCCCTCGCGCGGCGGCGCCGATCCGACGACGCGCGTCGGTCCCGTCAAGCCAGGCTCCGCCGCGCCCTTCGGCGCGTCCGGCGCCCGGAAACATGCGGATAAACCGTGGACATTCCATCCCTGCTTGCGGACTCATATGCTATAAAACAGCAAAATATGATTCCTTCATAAACACGAAATCCGTTGATCGATGGAGCTTCGACGCATGCAGCAGACGCCCGCCTCCGGCAACGACGCCTTCGAGTTTCTGTCCACCTTGCCGCCCAGCCGCGCGCAGCGCCGGATGGCGCTGGCCGCCATCGTGGCGTCCGTGCTGGTGTTCGTCTGCGCGCTGCCCTTCGCCAAACAGCCCCTGCCCAAGATTCCCGCCTTCATCCCCGCGTATCAGGCGGCGATGGCGGTGTGCGACCTGGTCACCGCGGCGCTGCTGTTCGGCCAATACGCGATCTTGCGCGCCCGCGCCCTGCTGGCCCTGGCGACCGCCTATCTGTTCACCGCGCTGATGGCGATGGCGCACGCGCTGACCTTTCCAGGCGTGTTCGCGCCCGGCGGCCTGCTGGGAGCAGGACCCCAGACCACGGCCTGGATGTATATGTTCTGGCACGGCGGCTTTCCGCTGATGGTGCTGGCCTACGTGCTGCTCGCTCAACGCGACGACGGCCCGAAGCGCTTTGCCAGCCCGCTGCCGGCGGTGCTGGGCTGCGTTTTCGGCTCGCTGGCGCTGATGGCGGCGCTGACGGCGCTGGCCACGCTCGGCCACCCCTGGTTCCCCCCCATCATGCAAGGCAGCCGCTACACCCCCATCATGTTCGGCGTGGTGTCCGCGGTCTGGAGCTTCAGCGCGCTGGCGCTGCTGCTCTTGCTGCGGCGCTGGACGCGCACCTTGCTGGACGTGTGGCTGGCGGTGGTGATGACGGCCTGGTTGTGCGACATCGCCTTGTCCGCCATGCTCAACGCCAGCCGCTTCGACCTGGGCTTTTACGCCGGACGCGGCTACGGCCTGCTGTCCGCCAGCTTCGTGCTCATCATCCTGCTGCTGGAAAACGGCCTGCTCTACGCGCGCCTGGCGGACACCGCCGGGCAACTGCGCGTGGCCAAGCTGCAGGCGGAGGACGCCACCCAGGCTAAGTCGATGTTCCTGGCCAATATGAGCCATGAAATCCGCACGCCGATGAACGCCATCATCGGCATGTCCTATCTGGCGCTGAAAACCAAGCTGTCCGGGCAGCAGCGCGACTACGTCAGCAAAATCCACAACGCCGGCACCTCCCTGCTGGGCATCATCAACGACATCCTGGACTTTTCCAAAGTGGAGGCCGGCAAGCTGGAAATGGAGGCCGAACCGTTCTGGCTGGACGATGTGCTGGAGGCGGTGTCCTCGCTGGTGGCGCAAAAGGCGACCGACAAATCGCTGGAGCTGCTGTTCGAAGTGGGCTCGGACGTGCCCAAGGGCCTGGTGGGCGACGCCCTGCGGCTCAGCCAGGTGCTGATCAATTTGAGCAACAACGCGATCAAGTTCACGGAAAAGGGCCAGGTGGCCATCATCATCAGCCGGCTGGAGCAAGTGGGCGACAAGGTCCAGCTGCGCTTTTGCGTGCACGACACCGGCATCGGCATGAGCGAGGAACAGGCGGCGCGGCTGTTCCAGCCGTTCAGCCAGGCGGACGGCTCCACCACGCGCCGCTTTGGCGGCACCGGCCTGGGCCTGACCATCGCCAAGCGGCTGGTGGAGCTGATGGGCGGCTCCATCCGGGTGGAGTCCGCCCCGGGCTGGGGCAGCCTATTCATGTTCAACGCCTGGCTGGGCGTGTCCTCCGCGGTGGACACCCGCCGCCAGGGCCTGCCCGGCGAAATCAAGGGCCTGCGCGTACTGGTAGTGGACGACAACGCGTCGGCCAGGGACATCCTGTCCGACCAGCTGCGCTCGCTGGGCTTTTTCGCCCACGCCTGCGCCTCCGGACCGGAGGCGGTGGCGGCGATCGCCCAGGCCAATCTGGACCGACCGTTCGACGCGGTGTTCGTGGACTGGATGATGCCGGGCATGAACGGAGTGGAAACCATCTCCCAGATCCGCAGCATCAGCCGCAGCGTCAAGGTCGTGCTGGCCACCGCCTTTGGCCGCGACGACGTGCGCGCCCAGGGCGAGCTCAGCGGCTGCGACGCGGTCTTGATCAAGCCCGTCAGCCTGTCCTCGCTGTACGATGTGGTGCTGGCGATGTTCGGACCGCAGCGGGATCACGGCATGGTGGCGCTGACGGAAGAGCTGCCGCGGCTGGACGGCGTGCGCCTGCTGCTGGTGGAGGACAATCTGGTGAATCAGCAGATCGCCGTGGAACTGCTGGGCGACGCGGGCGCGCTGGTGACCCTGGCCAATCACGGCGGCGAGGCGCTGGCGCGCCTGGCCGCGATGGGACCGCAGGGCTTCGACGCGGTGCTGATGGACGTGCAGATGCCGGTGCTGGACGGCATCTCGGCCACCCGGCAAATCAAGGCGGACCCCCAGTTCGCCTCCTTGCCGGTGTTGGCGATGACGGCGGACGCGCTGTCTGAAGAGCGGGAAGACTGCATGAACGCCGGCATGGAC
Source organism: Chromobacterium alkanivorans (assembly GCF_016937655.1). Taxonomy (GTDB): domain Bacteria; phylum Pseudomonadota; class Gammaproteobacteria; order Burkholderiales; family Chromobacteriaceae; genus Chromobacterium; species Chromobacterium alkanivorans. Next base: position 349,094 of record NZ_JAFHKL010000002.1, read on the forward strand.
GATTACATCGCCAAGCCGATTGACCCGCACGCGATGTTCCTGACCCTGCTGCGCTGGGTCAAACCGATACCGCCGGGCGCGGAAATCCGCCACGCCGCCTCGTCCGCGCTGGCGCTGCCGGACATCCCCGGCCTGGATCAACAAGCCGGCTTGAAACGCGTGGCCGGCAAGCGCGAACTGTATCTGCACCTGCTGCGCCAATTCGTCGCCGAAGAGGCGGACGCCGCCGCGCGGCTGTCCGCGGCGCTGGAAATCGGCGACTACGTCCAGGCCGAGCGCACCGTGCACACGCTCAAGGGCGTCAGCGGCAATGTGGGCTGCGTGCAGCTGCACGAGGCCGCCGCCGCGCTGGAGCGGGATTTGCGCGCGCGCGGCGACGTCCGTCTGGCGCCGCTGGAACAGGCGCTGGAACAGGTGATGACGGCGCTGCGCGCCGGCCTGGAAGCGGAAGACCGCTTATCCGGCGTAGGCGCGCCGAACGCCGACGCGCCGGCCGGCCCGGCGCTGCTGCAGCGGCTGGCCGCCCTGCTGGCCGCCAGCGACGGCGACGCCCTGGAACTTTTCCTGCAACAGACCTCGGCCCTGCGCGCCCTGTTCGGCCCCGGCGAATTCGCCGACTTTGAAAAAGCGCTGAACCAGTTCGACTTCGTCAACGCGCTGACGCTGCTGCGCCACGCCGCAGCCGCCCAACGCATTCCCTTGTCGGAGGACATAAGATGACGGACTCCGCCTCTGCCGCGCCGCGCCAGACCGTTCTGATCGTGGACGACACCCCGGAAAACCTCACCTTGCTTTATGGCTTGCTGAAGGATCACTACCGGACTCAGATCGCCAACAGCGGCGAGCGCGCGCTGGAGCTGCTGGAAGGGGAAGCGCTGCCCGACCTGCTGCTGCTGGACGTGATGATGCCCGGCATCGGCGGCTTTGAAACCTGCCGCCAGGTCAAGGCCAACCCGCGCACCGCGAGGATTCCGGTGATCTTTCTGACCGCGATGGGCGAGAACGAAAACGAACAGGCCGGCTTCGACGCCGGCGCGGTGGATTACATCATCAAGCCGATCTCGCCGCCCATCGTGCTGGCCCGGGTCAAAACCCATCTGCGGCTCAAGGCCGCCTCCGACTTCCTGGAAGACAAGGCCGCCTTCCTGCAAAGCGAGGTGGAGCGCCGCATCCACGAGGTGCAAGTGGTGCAGGACGTCACCATCCTGGCGCTGGCCTCGCTGGCGGAGACCCGCGACCACGAAACCGGCAACCATCTGCGCCGGACGCAGAACTACGTGCTCGCCCTGTGCACGCAATTGCGCCAGCACCCGCGCTTCAAGGCCGCGCTGGACGAGGAAACCATTCAAGAGCTGTTCAAGTCCGCGCCCTTGCACGACATCGGCAAGGTGGGCATTCCGGACCACATCCTGCTGAAGCCGGACAAGCTGACGCCGGAAGAGTTCGAAGTGATGAAAACCCACACCACGCTGGGACGCGACACCATCGCCGCGGCGGAGAGGTTGCTGGACTCCCCCAGCAGCTTTCTGCGTCACGCCAAGGAAATCGCCTACGGCCATCAGGAAAAATGGGACGGCAGCGGCTACCCCCAGGGCCTGGCCGGCGACGCAATCCCGGTGTCCGCCCGGCTGATGGCGGTGGCGGACGTTTACGACGCCCTGATCTCCCGCCGCGTCTACAAACCGCCCTTCCCCCATGAACAGGCGGTCGCCATCATTCGCGAAGGCTGCGGCAACCATTTCGATCCGGACATCGTCGCCGCCTTCCTGACCATCACGGAGACCTTCCGCGCCATTGCCGCGCGCTATACCGACTAGGCCTCCGACGGCAAAGCGGCGCGCCGGCCTCGTCGACGACAAGCGCCGCTCAAACAAAATGCGCCGCCATTCGCCAAGCGATAAAAAAACAGCCCGCGCCGGATAAACGACGGGGCTGTTTTTACATTGCGAATCAAAGCGCCATGGCCGCCATCAGCGCTTTTTCATTTACGGGAACGTCGCTTAGGAAAGCAGAGATTTAACGGTGCTGCTGGTTTTATGCTCCACCAGCAAGGGCTCCATACTGTCTCTTTTTGTCACGTCCAGATCATGCTTGGAAATGATTTCCTTCAATTGACAAGCCAATTCCGACATGCTGTACGAACCCGCTTCAATATCGATCAGCAAGCCGTCCACCCGGCTGCGGCTCAAGCGGTTGCTTTTCCACTTGCGCTCGAAGCCTCCGGCGGCGGCCAAGCTGGACAAGGCCGCGGCGATTGAAGTCAGCACCGTGGAATAACCCTTCAGGTCATGTCCTTGCACCTGCAGCAGGCCGCCCACCACCACGCTGCAGAGGATAGATCCGAAAATGGCCGTATGATGGGCGAAGCTCCAAAGCCGCTGACCTTTGCTAAACCAGTTTCGCCACCTCATGGCTTCCTGCCTGAGCGCCTCTTTATCCATCATATTTCCTCCTCGCTGAGAAGTACGCATTTGCGGCCAGTCATGAAGTCAACATAGTCAATCCAACTGAAGTTGCAAATGTTGACGCGTAAAAAGCCCATTAATTTGAAATTGGCCCGGCCGCATTCAGCGCCTGAAGGAGAAAAGCTTAAAAACTGAAATTTTCCGAACGACTTCCCGCATCCATGAAAATCGGATAATCGAAACCCGGAGCGTTCCGCTCAATTGCGCATTGATAAAACTATCAATCTAGACCACGGTCCTGATTTCCGACAGCCTGATTTCCCACACTCGCCGGACGCCGGCTTGCGCGGCGAAAACACTGAATCCGTTTCAAGCGCAACCCTATGACAACTGTCATCTCTTGCCGGCCTCGCCGCCCGGCCCCGCCCCGCTGCGGTTGAATTCGTACAAAAACGGCCGCGGAACTAGCCTTGGGCGCGCATTGTCTATATAATCTGGATTCTTATCTGGGGGCGACCTGGTTTCGACGAGGGTTGCGAAGCAGATGAGGGCATACCGGGATTTCAGTCACCCCGTAAAACACTGAGTTTATTTAGTCGCAAACGACGAAACTTACGCTCTGGCAGCCTAAGGGCTAGCTAGACACTACAACGGTTCGCAGATGGGCCGGGGGCGTCAAAACCCTGTAGTGTCACTTTACATCTGCTAGTGCTATGTCGGGTTACTTGGCATAGTGCGAAACAATAGGTAACTCGCCAAAGTCCAGCCTGTCCGTCGGCGTGGCAGCGGTTAAATCCAAATGACACGACTAAGTATGTAGAACTCACTGTAGAGGACTTTCGGACGCGGGTTCGATTCCCGCCGCCTCCACCACAACACTGTTTCATGACGCGTCATGAAGACTACAAAACCCCGATGGCTCAAGGCTTTCGGGGTTTTTTGTCGCCTCGCGCCCAACGCGCCCCGCTCTCTTCGGCGTGCGTCCCGACTCGCGCCGCATCTATAATCCAGTCATCGCCACCCCCGCAAAGCGACCATGCCCCGCGTGTTCCCAAGCTTGCCGGACAGCTTCCGGCTACGGCTGACCGCGCTGTTCGGCGGACTGTTTCTCGCCTCGGCGCTGCTGGCCGCGCTCTTCCTGGACCAAGTGCTGAGCAGCCGCATCGTGCAGAACCAGGGCGAAACCATGCACGCGCTGGCGGACAACATCGCCAAAGCCATCGCCACCAATCTGCAGGAACGCCATCGCGAAGTCGTGCTGCTGGCGCAGACCCCCGCCTACGTCCGCGCGCCGCTGGACGGCGACGATCTGCGCAACAGCCTGGAGCGCACCAAGCGAGCCTACCGCTACTACGCCTGGATAGGCATCGCCGATCCGGACGGCAACATCGTCTCCGCCACCAGCGGCATGCTGCAAGGCCAGAGCGCGGCCAAGCGGCCCTGGTTCATTCACGGCCGCAGCGCCCCCTTTGTCGGCGACGTCCACCAGGCTGTGCTGCTGGCAAAGCTCATCCCCTCCACCGCCCGCAACGGAGAGCCGCTGCGCTTCGTCGACTTCGCCTCCCCGATTTACGATCCCGCCGGCAAGCTGCGCGGGGTGCTGGCCACGCACGCGCTCTGGGCCTGGGTGGAGGAAACGATACGGGAGCGTCTGCCGGCCAAGACTTCGCAGCAGGTCTTCATCATCGACAAGCGCAACAATATGCTGTCGCCCTTCGAGGCGATAGGCAAGGAAGGCGCGCCCGCGCCGCTGCCTTCCGGGCGGGACTTCCACCTGGGGGCCTGGCCCGACGGCAAGGACTATCTGTATAGCGAGGCCCGGGTCCGCGAGGCCGGATTGGACTGGCGCGTGGTCGTCCGCCAGCCGCGGCAACAGGCGCTGGCGGCCCTGAGCCAGTTGCGGGCCAGCCTGATCCTGCTGGGCCTGGCCGCCACCTTGCTGCTGATGGTCGCCGTTTACCGGCTGGCCGCGCTGTTCAGCCAGCCCCTGGAGCAATTGGCCGGCATTGCCCAACGCATCGGCCAGGGAGACGAGCACGCCGACTGGACGCTGGCCAGCGGCGCCCAGGAGTTGCGGCAGCTGTCGCGGGCGATGCGGAACATGGCCACCGCCCTGCTGGCCCGCAAGCAGGAACTGACCGACATCAACGCCAAGCTGGAACAACTCGTGGAGGAGCGCACCGACTCCCTGCGCGAGGTCAACCACGAACTGGTGCGCACCGCCACGCGGCTGGCGCAGCAGGCGCGCAGCGACGCGCTTACCGGGCTGAACAATCGCATGGCCTGCAACGAACAGCTGCGCGACGAACATCTGCGCTACGGACGCAGCGGCGCGCCGTACTCGGTGTTGTTGCTGGACGTTGACCACTTCAAGCGCGTCAACGACAGCTTTGGCCACGACGCCGGCGACCGCGTGCTGCGCCACATCGCCCAGCTTTTGCAGGCCACCGCCCGCCTCACGGATTTCACCGCCCGCTACGGCGGCGAAGAATTCCTGCTGCTGCTGCCCGACACCGACGACAGCGGCGCCGCGGTGCTGGCCGAAAAAATCCGCGCCGCCGTCGAGCACGCGCAAGCGCCGGATGTCGGCACGGTCACGATCAGCATCGGCCTGGCCATGGCCCGTCCCGCCGACGCGCAAGCGGAAGCGGTGGTGAAGCGCGCCGACCAGGCCCTGTACCGCGCCAAGGCCAACGGCCGAAACCAAGTGGCGCTGGACAAGGCGGACGGATCGCATTAAAAGTGCTTTATCGGCGGCCGTCCAATGACGTGGACATCGACAGCGATCCGCCGCCCCAACGCCAAGGAAGCGAATATGAAAAAGCAAGCGCCATCGGCCAAATACCACATCGACACGGGACGCCCGGCCTCCGCCCTGCCAGCGGGCCTGTCCAAGGCGCTGGACATGCTCCACGCCGCGGCGAGCGACCCGACGCGCGCCAACACGGACAAGCCGGCGGCGGACGCCGACGCGGATGCCGACGCAGGCAAGCCGTCGTCGGCGCGCTGAACGCCGCCGATTTCCGCACAGCATGAAAAATGCCGCCGGCGCAAAGCGCGGGCGGCATGCTTAAGCCGATCAGGCCGGCTTACATCGAATCAAGCACCTTGATGCCCAACAGATCCAGACCGGTTTTCAGCGTCTTGGCGGTCAGCGCCGACAGTTGCAGACGGCTGGCGCGGACCTCGCCCTCGCTCTTCAGGATGGGGCAGGCCTCGTAGAAGCGCGAGAACAGCGTGGCGATATTGTACAGGTACTGGGACAGATAGTGCGGATAGCAGCCGTCCACCACCGCCTGCAAGGTGTCCTCGAACTGGGACAAGGCTGCGGCCAGGTGCTTCTCCGCCGGCTCGGTGATGACGATGGCGGCGTTGGCGTCGTAGCCGTCCGCCTTGCGGAACACGCTCTGCACGCGGGTGTAGGCGTATTGCAGATAGGGCGCGGTATTGCCCTCGAAGGCCAGCATGGTGTCCCAGTTGAAGATGTAATCGCTCATCCGGTTCTTGGACAGGTCGGCGTACTTGACCGCGCCGATGCCGACTGCGGCGGCGATCTCGCGGCGCTCGGCTTCCGGCAGGTCCGGGTTCTTCTCCGACACCAGCGCGAAGGCGCGCTCTTCCGCTTCCTGCAGCAGTTCGATCAGCTTGACGGTGCCGCCGGAGCGGGTCTTGAACGGCTTGCCGTCGTCGCCCATCATCACGCCGAAACCAACGTGCTCCAGCTTCATGCTCTCAGGCGCGAAGCCGGCCTTGCGACAGATGGAGAACATCTGGGCGAAGTGCTGGCTCTGACGCGCGTCCACCACGTAGATCACGCGGTCCAGGTTCAGGGTTTTGTGACGGTAGCGCACCGCGCCAAGGTCGGTGGTGGTGTACAGATAGCCGCCGTCCTTTTTCTGGATGATCACGCCCATAGGCTTGTCTTCCTGGGTGCGGAACTCGTCCAGGAACACCACTTGGGCGCCGTCGTCCTCGGTCAGCAGGCTGGCCGCGCGCAACTCGTCGACGATGACCGGCAGGTCGTCGTTGTACGAGGATTCTCCGCGCACATGCTCGCGCTTGAGGCCGACGTTGAGCTTCTGGTACACCGCTTCGCAATGCTTCAGCGACACGTCGACGAACTGCTCCCACAGCTTCAGCACTTCCTGGTCGCCGCCTTGCAGCTTGACCACGTAGTCGCGGGCGCGGTTGGCGAAGTCTTCGCTTTCGTCGAAACGCACCTTGGCGTTGCGGTAGAAGGTTTCCAGGTCGGACAGCTGCAGTTCGGCGTCGCCGGCGTGGCTGGTTTCCACCAGGTAGGCGGTCAGCATGCCGAACTGGGTGCCCCAGTCGCCCACGTGGTTGGCGCGCACCACGTCGTGGCCGACGAATTCCATCACTCGGGCCAGCGAGTCGCCGATGATGCTGGAGCGCAGGTGGCCGACGTGCATTTCCTTGGCCAGGTTGGGCGAGGAGTACTCCACCATCACGCGTTGCGGCGCAACGCGACGGATGCCGAGCTTGTCGTCTTTCAGGGCGGCTTCGCTTCGTCGGGCAAGATATTCAGGGGCTAAATGAATATTGATGAAACCCGGACCGGCGATTTCCACCTTGTCGGCGATGCCGGCAAGATCCAGCGCGGCGACCACTTTCTGGGCCAGTTCGCGCGGGTTGGTCTTAAGCTGCTTGGCAGCGCCCATCACGCCGTTGGCTTGATAGTCGCCGAATTCCGGCTTGGACGCCGGCTGCACCACGGCGGGCGCGTCCGGCGCGCCGGCTGCCGCCAGGGCTGCCTGCACCCGTTGATTGATCAGTTGAAGAATAGTCATTAGAGCCCCAAGAATTGCCGCGAAAACGAAAATTAGTCTTCGCTTCTGAAAAAAACTACTGCTTGATTGTATTCCCGCTTGCCATCAGGGGCAATGCTTGCGGCCAAGCCATATAGGCAAAGTGCTTGCCGAGCCGCCGCGCTTGGGATTTTCTGCCGGCAATCGGCTCAAAACCAGCGGGTTTCGCCCATGGCCGGCAGTTGAAACACGTCGGCGGGGATATTCCATTGCGCTAAGGCGGCGGCAAGATCGTCCTGCGGCCGATCCAGCGGCTCGTCGGTGAGGATGAAGCTGCCCCAATGCACCGCCCAGGCGGCGCGCGCGCCGGTGTCCAGCAGAATGCGCACCGCCTCCTCCGGGTTCACGTGCTGGGGGCTGAGAAACCAGCGCGGCTCGTAAGCGCCTATCGGCAGCAGGGCGAGATCCACCGCGCCCAGGCGCTCGCCTATCAGCCGGAACAGCTGGTCCTGATAGCCGGTGTCGCCGGGATACCAGAATTGCAGCCCGTCGCCGCGCACGGCGAAGCCGCCCCACAGCGCGCGGTTTTCATCGCCGGCCATCCAGCGCTTGCTCCAGTGGTGGGCCGGCGTCAGTTCCGCCTCCACGCCGTCCAGCCGGCAGCGCTGCCACCAGTCCAGCTCCTGAATGCGCGACGCCGGCACGCCGGCGCGCCGCAAGGTCACGCCCACGCCCAGCGGCGCGGCGAAGCGCGGGCAGCCGGCCGGCTGGCGCGCCAGCCGGCGCACGGTGTTGAAATCCAGATGATCGTAATGATTGTGAGTGATCAGCACCAGATCGATGGCGGGCAGCTCTTGCAGCGCCATCGGCGGCGGCAGCCGCCGCTCCGGCCCGACCCACTGGAACGGCGAGGCGCGGCGCGACCAGATCGGGTCGATCAGAATGTTCTTGCCGCACAACTGAATGAAGCTGGTGGCGTGGGCGACCCAGGTCAGCGACGGCCGCCCCCGGTTGGCCTGCAGCGCGGCCAGCTCCGGCGTCCGGCGCGGGATGCGCTCCAGCCTGTGCGTCACCGCCGGCATGCGGCCGCGCTGCCACTCCCAGCGCAGCACGTCGGCCAGTCTCGGTTGCTGGAACGGGAACAGATTGCGGTAGCCGTCCGCCTGATGATGCGGCTGCCGCGGGTCCGGCCGGTAGACGGGCAGCGACCAGCGGTCTTGCAGCCAGGACTTCAATCGCGACATGACGAAACCATAAGAAAAAGATTCCGGCATTGTCGCCGATGGCGGAGGAAAACGAAAGACGGCCGGCGCCGTCGTCTTGTCGCCCGACGGCGCCGGCCCGCCGCGCTCAGCCTTGGGCGAAGGCCAGCTTCATTTCACGCTCGCGCTTGCGCTCCGCCGCGCGCATGTAGAAGTTGGCGGCGATGACGCCGACGGAGACGAAGAGGATGAACAAGGTGGCCAGCGCGTTCATTTCCGGGTTCAAGCCCAGTCTCACCCGCGAGAAGATCACCATGGGCAAGGTGGTGGAGCCGGGGCCGGACAGGAAGGCGGTCAGCACCAGATCGTCCAGCGACAGCGTGAACGACAGCAGCCAGCCGGAAATCAGCGCCTGCGAGATCAGCGGCAGCGTGATCACGAAGAACACCTTCAGCGGCCGCGCCCCCAGATCCATCGCCGCCTCTTCCAGCGACAGATTGAGCTCCCGCACCCGCGACTGCACCACGATGGCGACATAGGACACGCACAGCATCACATGGCCGATCCAGATGGTGAACACCCCCCTGCCCTCCGGCCAGCCGAAGGCCTGCTCCATGGCGACGAAGAGCAGCAGCAGCGAAATGCCCTGGATCACTTCCGGGATCACCAGCGGCGCGTTGACCATGCCGGCGAACAAGGGAAACAGGCGGAAACGGCCAAAGCGAGCCAGCACGAAGCCGGCCCAGGTGCCGATCACCACCGAGGCGGTGGCCGTCATCAAGGCGATCTTGACGCTGAGCCAGGCCGCGTTGATCAGCTCCTCGTCTTCCAGCAAGGCGGCGTACCACTTGGTGGAGAAACCGGACCACACCGTCACCAGCTTGGACTCGTTGAAGGAAAACAGGATCAGCAGCGCGATGGGCAGATAGAGAAAGGCGTAGCCCAGGCCCAGCACCAGGAAAGACAGCGGCTTGTTCGGCTTGATCATTTGGCGGCCTCCATACTCTTGACTTGGTAATGCTGGAACAGCGCCATCGGCACCAGCAACAGCAGCACCATCACGCAGGTCACTGTCGCCGCCATCGGCCAATCCATATTGTTGAAGAACTCGTCCCACATCACGCGGCCTATCATCAGCGTGTCGGAACCGCCCAGCAGCTCCGGAATCACGTACTCGCCCACCGCCGGGATGAACACCAGCAGGCTGCCGGCGATGATGCCGTTCTTGGACAACGGCAAGGTGACCTGGACGAAGGCCTTCCATGGCTTGGCGCCCAAGTCGTAGGCCGCCTCCAGCAGCCGCAGATCCATTTTCACCAGATGCGCGTACAAGGGCATGATCATGAACGGCAGATAGGAGAACACCATGCCGATATACACCGCCCAATTGGTGTGGTACAGCCGCAGCGGGGTGTCGACGACGCCCAGCCACAGCAGGAACTGATTGAGGAAGCCGTCGTTCTTCAGAATGCCTATCCAGGCGTAGACCCGGATCAGGTAGGAGGTCCAGAACGGCAGGATCACCAGCATCATCAGGGTGTCGCGCGCGCGATCGGAGGCGCGGGCGATGTAGTAGGCCATCGGATAGCCGATCAGCAGACACAGCACCGTGGAGACGAAGGCCATCTTCACCGAGCTGATGTAGGTGGCGAAGTACAAGTCATCGCTGAGCATGAACTTGTAGTGGCTGATGTTCAGCGCGATGGAGAAGACATCGTCTTCCAGCTTGGTGAGCGGGGTGTAAGGCGGGATTCCCAGTTGCTGCTGCGAGAAGCTGATGCCCACCACCAGCAGGAAGGGCAATAGAAAGAATACGAACAGGAATAGAAACGGGATGCCGATGACGGTGGTCCGTCCGCTGGGCAACCATTGTTTTAATTTGAGACTTTTCATGTCAGCACCACGTGGCCGGCGCGTTCCGGCTTGGCTTGCATTGCTTGTTTTGCCGACGGCCCGGCCCGTCTGATGCGGGCGGTGGCGCGGCGGCTTCCTCTTGATCTCTCCTCGGAGTCCGGCCCGGCCCGCTGCGCGCGGGGCCGGGACACCGGCTCCAGGCCACCCACAGCCGGAGGCTGGATGACCCGGGACATGCTCTCCACTCTGCGCCGGACGCGTCCGTCCGCGGGCGTCGCGCGGCGCGGGCCCGGGAGGACGAATCGGCATGGGTTGGGGTCAGGCCCGACGCGGCTGTCGCCGTCCGGGCCCGGCGGTCAATGACCGGTCTTCAACTGCGTCCACAAACGGTTTTGCAGGCGCATGATGTCGGCCGGCAAGGGCTTGAGCAGGAACAGCGTCTTCACCACCGCGTCCGGCGGGTACACCGCCGGGTCATTGGCGATTTCCGGCTTCACGAATTTGCGCGCGGCGGCGTTGGCGGTGGGATAGAACACTTCATTGGTGATCGCGGCGTTGACTTCCGGCGACTGGATGTAATTGATCCATTTGTGCGCGGCCTCGGGATGCGGCGCGTCCTTGGGCACCACCATCACGTCGAACCACAGCGGCGCGCCGGTCTTGGGTATCACATAGGCCAGCTGGTAGGGCCGCTTGGCCTCGCGGGCGCGGTGCTTGGCGATGTTGATGTCGCCGGAGAAGCCCAGCGCCAGGCAGATGTCGCCGTTGGCCAGGTCGTTGATGTAGCCCGAGGAGTTGAACTGGGTGATGTAGGGGCGGATTTTCTTCAGCGCGGCGAAAGCGGCCTGGTAGTCGGCGGGATTCTTGCTGTTCGGGTCCTTGCCCAGGTGGTGCAAGGCGACGGCGAACACGTCGTTGGCCTGATCCAGCACCGACACGCCGCAGCCTTTCAGCTTGGACACGTATTTGGGATCGAACAGGATGTCCCAGCTGTCCAGCGGCGCGTCCTTGCCCAGCGCCGCCTTGACCTTGTTCAGGTTGTAGCCCAGGCCGTCGGTGCCGTAGGCCCAGGGCACGCCGTGCGCGTTGCCGGGGTCCGCGTCGACGATCTTGGCCATCAGCGCCTTGTCCAGATTGGCGAGATTGGGCAGCTTGGACTTGTCCAGCTTCATATAGATGCCGGCCTCGATCTGCTTGGCCATGAAGTTGGAAGTGGGCGCCACGACGTCGTAGCCGGCGCGGCCGGTCAGCATCTTGGCCTGCAAGGTGTCGTCGCTGTCGTAAACGTCGTACTTGACCTTGATGCCGCTCTGTTTTTCAAACCCGGGAATGGTGGACTTGGCGATGTAGTCCGACCAGTTGTACACATTCAGCGCCTTGTCCTCCGCCTGCGCGCCCATCGCGGGGAGCAGCAGCAGCGAACAAAACAGATTGCGAACCAGCTTCTTCATGACAGGTTTCCTTAATGGAAGGCCGCGACCGGCGTAGGCCCGGCCTGACCGACGACAAGTTCAGCGCCGCCCTCTGCGCCCGTTGCCGGGCCATGACGCCGCTCCCTCTCCCCTGGCGGCGAAAGCCGCTCAAGGCCAAACGCGATGCCGGCGCGCCGAAACGCCGCTGCCGACGGCTGCGGACGACGAGCGCCGCTTTGCCAACTTACACCGCATCGCGCGCGATTCCAGCTGTCCGTTCGCTACGATTTGTAAGAACCGGTCCGCGAAATCGTGGACAGCTTGCAAAGCGTCAAGGTGCCAAGGGTCATTTATGGCCTGCGCGCCGCCGGAACGACGACGCGCGAGCCGGGGAAACCTGTGCGGAAAGCCGGCTGGCTCGCCCTGGACAGGCGGTGGCCGGCATCCATCGTCTCCTCTTTGTCTCTCATTTCTCCGCGCCCAGCGTGTGTTTAATAAAATTCACACATCTATCTGTAACGCCCTACCTTTTTAACCATGTTTTTAGAACCGTGCAACTTTTATCGATGCTGCCGCGCAAAAAAATAAACACGCCCGCCACAGGCTGTGCTCACATCGTTAACTATGTTCAACATAAGAGCCTGACGAGGCCGGCGCTCCGCCATAAAAAACGGGCGGCCGCAATGGCCGCCCGTCAGGCGCAACTCCGCGTCGGCGCGGTTCAGAACAAACGCGCCAGCAAAGCCTTTTCCTTGCCCTGCATGCCCGGAATCTTGACCTGCATGCCGTTGCCGGCCGCCACGTCCACCGGCTGATCGTTGCGCGTCATCTGCGCCAGCTCGATGATCTGGTTGCCGCTGGGATGAATCACCTCGATGCGGTCGCCCACCCCGAAGCGGTTTTTCACCTCGATCAGCGCCCAGCCGTCGGCGTCCACCGACAGCACGTCGCCGACGTACTGGCTCTGCTTGGCCTTGGAGTGGCCAGTGAGGTAGTTCTGGTATTCCTGAGTCTGGTGACGCTCCAGGAAGCCCGGGGTGTAGCCGCGATTGGCGAGGCCGTCCAGCTCGGCCAGCAAGCCAAGATCGAACGGGCGGCCGGCCACGGCGTCATCGATGGCCTTGCGGTAGACCTGGGCGGCGCGCGCCACGTAGTACAGGCTCTTGGTGCGGCCTTCGATCTTCAGCGAATCCACGCCTATCTTGGCCAGCTTCTCCACCTGCTCCACCGCGCGCAGGTCCTTGGAGTTCATGATGTAGGTGCCGTGCTCGTCTTCGATGATGGGCATCAGCTCGCCCGGGCGGCTGCCTTCTTCGATCAGATAGGTCTTGTCCGCCAGCGGATGGCGCTCTGCGCCGCCGCAGGAAGCGAAGCTCTGGTTGGCCTCTTCCAGCGCCTTGTTGAAGTCGAACTTGATGGTCTGCACGTCGCCGGCGTCGTCGCCCTGGGTGTCGTGCACCTTGTAGTCCCAGCGGCAGGCGTTGGTACAGGTGCCCTGATTCGGGTCGCGATGGTTGAAATAGCCGGACAGCAGGCAGCGGCCGGAATAGGCGATGCACAGCGCGCCGTGGACGAAGACTTCCAGTTCGATGTCCGGGCATTGCTGACGGATCTCGGCGATTTCGTCCAGGCTCAGCTCGCGCGACAGAATGATGCGCGACACGCCCAGCTTCTGCCAGAATTTGACGCCCATGTAGTTGACGGTATTGGCCTGCACCGACAGATGGATGGGCACTTCCGGCCACTTTTCGCGCACCATCATGATAAGGCCCGGATCGGCCATGATCAGCGCGTCCGGCTTCATCGCGACCACCGGCTCCATATCGGCCATATAGGTCTTGATCTTGCTGTTGTGCGGCAGGATGTTGCTGGCGACGAAGAACAGTTTGCCGCGTGCGTGGGCTTCGTCTATCCCCTGCTTCAGCTCTTCCAGCTTGAAGTCGTTGTTGCGGGCGCGCAGGCTGTAGCGCGGCTGGCCGGCGTAGACCGCGTCGGCGCCGAAGTCGTAGGCGGCGCGCATCTTGTCCAGCGTGCCGGCCGGCAGCAGAAGTTCTGGTGCTTTCATTGTTTATTCTGGTGGGTTCGTTGAGCGGTGGGCTCAGTGCAGCAGACAGGACATCGGCAACGGCTCGCGGTCCGGCTCGACAAAGCCTTTGCGCGCCGACTCGTCGTCCAGGCGCTCTGAAGAATAATGTTGCAGAATCACTGCGCGGGGATCGGCCAGCATGTCCGGGCAGTGGCTGGCGAACGCCTCCCAATCGTCCAGCAACTGCGGCTGGCTGGCCATCCGGCTGTACAGAATCACCAGGATGGCCATGGTCAGGGTATGGTGGTACTTCATCGCCGCGCCGTTCACCATGGCGAAACGGGACAGCGCGCGCGCGCAGCGGGCGGCAGCCTCCGGCGCCGGGTATTGGCGACGATAGGCCCAGGCGGCGTACAGATGCGCGCGATGGTTGAAGTCGGATGCAGGCAGCGCGTTGGTTTCCAATTGGCGCAGGAATGCCTGATGGTCCATGACTCGGTTTCTCCGAAAATTCCAAAAAGCAAAGGCTCCACCCAATGTGGAGCCCTGACCCTTATCGATACGGGGGCGATTATGCGCGGCCTGCCGTAGCCAGTCAAGTCCGCCCGCCGTCCGCAAGCAACACTTTAAGCCGCTGTTTTAAAAATCCTTTTCCGGTTTAAGGTCTTTTCGCCAATGCCAGCAAAGCGCTGAACTGGCAGATCAGGGCCAGCAGCATGGCCAGCGGGCACAGGATGGCCAGCAAGGGGCCGGGACCGCCGTCCAGGCCGCGCCACAGCGCCGAACTGAGCGCAAAGACCAAGGTGCTGAGCAGCAGCACCTTCATGGCGAAGCGCCGCTGCTGCTGCATCTTCTTGAACAAATTCAATAGCATGTTTCGTAGTTCCAGGTAAGGCCGCCGGCATTCTAGCCGGCTGAAGCGGTATCGTCTTCGCACAGCGCGCGCAGCGCGTCCAGCTCCTTGGCTGAAAACCCCGCCCGCTCGCGGGCGGCCAGATTATAGGCCCCGCGGTAAAGCTGGACATCGTGGCGCCGCAGCAGTTCCTGAAAGCACGCTTCCGGCTCCAGCCCCCGCTGCCGGCACAGCCGGCCGAACCAGGCGTTGCCGATGCGCACATGCCCCACTTCCTCGCGCAGGATGACGTCCAGCACCGCCACGCTCGCGTGATCGCCGATGCCGGCCAACCGCCGCTGGATGCCCGGCGTCGCGTCCAGACCGCGCGCCTCCAGCACCCTGGGCACCAGGGCCATGCGCGCCAGCGGGTCGTAATCGGTCTTGCAACTCATCGCCCACAAGCCGTTGTGAGCCGGGAAATCGCCATAGTCGTGCCCCAGCTCCCGCAAACGCCGCAGCAGCAACGAGAAATGACGCGCCTCTTCCGCGGCGACCTGCAGCCAATCGCTGACGAAGGCGTCCGGCATCTCGCGGAAGCGCCAGGCGGCGTCCAGCGCCAGATTGACCGCGTTGAATTCGATGTGGGCGATGGCGTGGAGCAGCGCGGCGTGCCCTTGCCGGTTGGACAGGCTGCGCTTGGGCACCTTGGACGGATGCACCAGTTCCGGCAGCGGAGGACGTCCGGCCTCGGGCAGTGGGTACGGCGGCGGCGCCTCCGCGCGCGGCAAGGCGTCGACGCGCCAGCCGTGCAAGACCTCGACCGCCAGCGCCATCTTGCGCTCGACGTCGCGGCACAGCAGCGCCGCTTCCAGTTGCGGGTAAAGAGATGTCGGCTCGCTCATGGCCGGGCATTCTAGCCGATATCGACGCGCCCCAGCACCTGTTCGAAGTCCAGCGGGCCAGACGAATGCACAAGGGGTACATGAGCATTTTGAGCTAATTTTCAACGTCGTATCGCCGAAGCGCAGCAGACCTGGAACAGGTTCTTAGAGCGTGTTTACGATCTCGCGAGCTAAGGCGAGACAAGGCGAAAACGAGCGAAAAAGCGGAATGTACGAGCGGTACATGAGCATTTTGAGCTGGTTTTTAACGCCGTATCGCCGACGCGCAGCAGATCGTAAACAGGTTCTTAGGCCGGGTTGGTTTCATTCTGCCTGGCCAACCAGGCCTCAAACTCGGCCAACGCGGCGTCGAAGGCCGGCATCAAGGCCGCCACCTGTTCCAGCGACTGCGCCTTGCCGGCTTTTTCCACCGCTTCGGCGGCCGCGCCCAGCGCGTTGGCGCCCACCATGCGGCTGGCGCCCTTGACCCGGTGGGCGGCGAAGCTGACGCGGTCGCTGGAGCCGTCGGCGATGGCGCTGCGCAGCTCGCCCACGTCCTCGGCGTTGCCCTGCTGGAAGTCGCGCAGGATTTCCAGCTCCACCTGCAGATCGCCGTTGCTGTACACCTGCAACACGGAACGGTCCACCGGCCCGCCCTCGGACTCGACGGCGGCGGCCGGCGGAGACGCCGCCTCGCGCGCGCCCTCCGCCGCCGTCCAGCGTTGCAGGGCGGCGGACAGCTCCGCGATCGACAGCGGCTTGGTCAGAAAATCGTCCATGCCGGCGTCCCGGGTCTTGTCCAGCTCTTCCTTGGCGGCGTTGGCGGTGCAGGCGACGATGGGAATATGGCCGCGTTCCGGCTCCTCCTGCTCTCGCGCGCGCACCAGCCGGGCCAGTTGATAGCCGTCTATGCCCGGCATATGGCAATCGGTCAGAATCATCGAGTAGCGGCCGGACTGCCATTTGGCGAAGGCCTGTTCGCCGTCTTCGGCCCATTCCGCCGAATAGCCCAGCTTGTCCAGCTGCTTGAGCGTGAGCTTGCGGTTGGTCGGATTGTCCTCGGCGAACAGAATGGGCAGCAGCCGCTGCTCCGGCGACGGCGCCGCCGTCTCGACCTCCTCCTCGCGCGGCGTCTCCGCCGGCACGTGGACCTGGGGCAGGCTGACCGGAGCCACCACCTGCTCCGACCACTCCGCCTCCAGCAATAGGCGCGCGCAACTGCCCTTGCCCAGCTCGCTCTCCAGCTCCACGTGGCCGCCCATCAGCCCGGCCAGCCGCCGGCAGATGGCCAGGCCCAGGCCGGTGCCGCCGAAGCGCCGGGTGGTGTCCGAGTCCGCCTGGGTGAAAGGCTGGAACAGCCTGGACAGGCTGTCCTCGGACATGCCGATGCCGCTGTCCTCCACTTCGAAGCTGAGCGACTGGTAATTGGCCATGGTGCTGAGCACCTTGACGCGTATCGTCACGCCGCCCTGAGCGGTGAACTTGATCGCGTTGCTGATGAAGTTCTGCAAAATCTGCCGGACGCGCAGCGGGTCCAGCACCAGCGTCGGCGCCAACTGTTCATCCACTTCCAGCTGGAAATCCAGCCCCTTCTTGTAGGCGTTTTCCTGGTACAGGCTGCGGATGCTCTCCAGAAACGGCCGCGTCGCCGTGGGCGCGGTGACGATTTCCAGTTTGTCGGCCTCGATCTTGGAGAAATCCAGGATGTCGTCGATCAGCCGCAGCAGCGTGTGCGCGGAATCGTGTATCGTCGCCACCGCGTCCCGCTGCTCGCCGTCCAGCCGGGTCATGTTCAGCAGTTCCAGCATGCCCAGCACCCCGTTCATCGGCGTGCGGATTTCGTGGCTCATGGTGGCGAGGAAGGCGCTCTTGGCGCGGTTGGCGGCATTGGCCTGGTCCCGCGCCATGCGCAGCTCGAATTCGGCCATCTTGCGCTCGGTGATGTCCAGGCAGGCCAGGATCATCACGCCCTCCACCGTTTCCGTCGCCACCATCTGGCCTTCGAACAACACCCAGATCGGGAGGCCGGCGCCGGTCAGGCACTCCAGTTCGCAGTGAATGCGGGTGCCCTGCCGCATTTGCTGCAAATGTTCGGTCAATTCGATCCAGCCTTGATCCGACGCCATCAGCTCCATCAAGTGCATGCCGACCAGGCCGTAGTCGCCGACGTCGAAGATCATTTCCGCCGTCTGGTTGGAGCGGGAGATCTGCAATTGCTCGTTCAGGCGCAGCAAACCCACCGGGGACGAGGCGAACACCGCCTCCTCCTCCTGCAGCACGGTGCGCAATTGCGCTTCCGACACCTTGCGTCGCGCCTCCTCGTCGTAAAAGCCAAGGATGTTGGCGTAAGCGCCGATCAAGGGCTGCATGCCCACTCCCAGCCGGAACACGTCCGGCTGCTGCATGCACACCGCGGCGGCGACATCGCCGCCCAACATCACCGGCAGGGAGATCCAGGTGGAGCGTTCGCTGAGCAACTGGAACAGCTGGCTGAGCGGCGCGGCCGCGTGCGTCACCTCCTGCAGCGACGGCAATTCCGGCGGCCAGCGGCCGGCCTGCAAACGCAGCGACTGCCCGGCCTCGTCCAAGGGCGACCAGGCCACCAACAGGCACTCGCGGGCGCCGGTATGGTGGCAGAACACGCGATGCAGTTCCTCGAACACCTTGTCGCGCGGCTCCCGCGCCAACAGCATGCCCTCCACCACCGAAATCGCCGACAACAGCTCGACGCTGCGCTCCAGCGAGGTTTCGGCCTGCCGCCTTTGCTGCTCGTTGCGCACCGTCAGCATGCGCCAGCCCTGGTCGCGGCTGTCTCTGAACTGACTGAGCGAGATCGCCACATAGAAGCGCTCGCCGCTGGCGGCCAAGCCCTCCCCGGCCAAGGCCACCGTTTCCTGATCGTTCAGCGCCTGGGTCAGATGCGCGGCGCCGCCCGGCATCTCCAGCAGGCTGTATGCCGACATGCCGTGCAGCGCCGCCTGCGGATAGCCGAACATCTTGCCGGCGCCGGCGTTGGCGATTTCGATCCGCCCGTTGCGGCTGACGATCAACACCGCGTCGCCGGAGGCGTCCAGCATATGCTTCAAGGCGGACAGCGGCCGCAGCACACGGCGCACCATGTAGTACAGCAAGACCAGCACCAGGCCCAGCGCCAACACGCCGAACAGGCCGTCGCGCACCATGCGGAACAGATAGGTGCGCCGGCTGTCGTCTATGCGCTCGGCCGTCATCTTCTCCACCATGCCGAAGGTGCGCCGCAACTCCTCGTCCAGCTCCATCAGGCTGGCCCGAAAATCCGTGGCCTGGCGGAAGGACTGGACGCCGTCTATCTGTTCGTACTGCAGCTTGACCACCAGCTGCAGCTTCAGCGTCAAGGTGGTCAGATTGGTGAACGCGGCCTTCAGCGCATCGTCGTGCACCCCCAGGATCACCGGCCGCAGCTGCTCCACCATGACCATGGCGGAACTGAGGCGGAAGGCCAGATCGTCCTCAATGTCGCGGTTCATCCGGTGCCCCAGCTGCTCGCGCATGATCAAGGCCACCGCGTTGCCGCGCAATTGGCCGCCCAGCTGCCACAGGCTCTGCTTGATCATCATCAGGCTGTTGAGGGTGGGATCGCCCTGGCTGGCCAGTTGCGCCATGTCCGCGGCCAGGATGCCGCCGGCCTCGTTGCGCATCCGCGCGGTGGCCAGGTACAGCAGATTGCTCAACGACTCGTTCTGGAAGTCCGGCTGGCGCAGCAGGACCGTCGCCTCATCGCGCAGCACTTTGAAATCGTGGGCCAGATTGCGCAAGCGGGTCTGGCTGGCGGCGTCCGCCCCGGACATGACGGGAATGGCGGCCAAGGCCAGCACGAATTTGGCGTCGGTGTCGCGGGCCAGCCGCTTCAGCTCGTCCCATTGCTGCGGCGTGGGCGGCGATTTGGCCGTCAGCAGCAGGCGCAGCTTGCCGCTTTCCAGGTTCTCCGCGCTGACCGCCTGATACAAGCCGGAAATGTCTCGATTGAGCTCGGCCACGTGCCGGGCCGTGCGGTAGGATTCCCAGGACTCGTTCAGCAGGCGCAGAATGGCGCCGGTCTGCAACACGCCCAACAATAGGACGATCAGGATCACCGCGCGGCGAATGGATTTGATGTGCTCCTGACGCGGCCTGGAAAACTTCATCGACGACCACTCAATGTTCACGGGAAGACTCGGCTTCGGTCTCGGACACTTCCTCGACGAACAAGCGCAACACGCCGTAGCGATCGCTGAAATCGCGCAGCACCGCGATCTGGTTGGCG
This sequence comes from Chromobacterium alkanivorans, assembly GCF_016937655.1. Lineage (GTDB taxonomy): Bacteria > Pseudomonadota > Gammaproteobacteria > Burkholderiales > Chromobacteriaceae > Chromobacterium > Chromobacterium alkanivorans. The sequence goes on from NZ_JAFHKL010000002.1 coordinate 368,757, forward strand.
GAAATGGCCGCGCCGCGCGGCAGCAGCAAATGGCCCTGCTTGCTGTGCAGGTCCTGGGCCAGCACCGCCCCCGCCTTGACCGTCAGCAAGCTGACCGAGGTGCCCGGCGGCGCCTCGGGCAGCGCCGGGGCGTCGAACAGCCGGCCAAAAACCTTGCGGTCGTATTCGGTGCCGGTGGCGACGCCGTAATAGCTGAAGGGATCGATTTCCGGCCGTTTGCGCTGCATCGCCGCCACGATCGCCTTTTCGACGTCGGCCGGCTTCGGCGGCTTGACCACGAAGCCGTCGGCGTGCAGCTGGCTGGCCAGCACCACATTGCTGCGGTCCGCGTGCCCGGACAAAAACACGAACGGCAGGTTGGAAGGATTCATGGTGTGGCCGCAGCGCAATTCCTTGAGCAGGTCCATGCCGTTCATCGGCGCCATCTGCACGTCGCACAGCACCAGGTCCACCATGCGGATGTCCAGCAAACGCATCGACGCGGTGCCGTCCGCGGTTTGAAAGATGGCGTCGGAACGCACGCCCATGGTCTGCAAAGCCTGGCTGATCAATGAACGCACCAGAGTCTGGTCGTCCACGACCAGTATCCGCATCCGCGAAAAGTCCACCGCCGCAACGCTCATCCCGCGCCTCCTTCCGCCGCCGCGGTTTCCTGGCTCCGCCGCAAATAATCGCTCAATTCGTTCTCGCGCACCGGCAAGGCCATATAAGCGCCCTGCACGCAGGGGCAGCCCATTTCCTGCGCCAGGCTCACGTCCTCTTCCTCATCCGCGCCGCTGGCGGTGATCGCCCCGGGCGGCAGGCCGTAGATGCGCAAGAAGCGCAGCGCCTGCGGGTCAGCGCCCAGCATCGCGCGTATCCATTGCAGGGATTCGACGGGGATGTTCACGTGATCGAACGGCAGCTTGAGCATATTGCTCTGGGTCAGCGATCCGGCGCCGAAATGATCGGCGATCAGCCGGAAACCCAGGTACTTGATCTTGGCGACGTTCTCGAAGGCCTGGGCCGGCGACTGCTGGCCCAGGCCTTCGGCCAGCTCAAAACCCAGCAAGCGCGGCGACACCCCGCGCTGCTGCAACAGCGCGTGGCAGTGATCGAACAGGTTTTCGCTCTCCAGACAGGCCTTGTCTATGCGCACGTTGAAACCGCACTCCTCGCCCAGTCCTTGCTGACGCAGCCCGGCCAGCAGGCCGGCGATGCGCGCCACCAGCTCTTCCAGCACCAGCGCGGAAATCCCCTTGCGGCGCGCCAGCACGCTGAACAGGCCGGCGCTCCACTCCACCCGCCCTTGCGGCCGGATCAGCGCCGTCACGTCGAAGCCGGCGAGCCGGTGACCGGGCAGCCCCAGAATGGGCTCCACCTCCAATTTGAACTCGCCGGAACAGACGTCGGCGAAAAAGCCCTCCACATCCAGTTGCTGCACCTGATAGGCGCGCTCCAGATCGTTGAACACGCTGTTGAGCGCGGTGAGGAAGGATTCCGCCGAATACGGCTTGGACAGGAAACGGGTGCTGCCTATGCCCAGGCTGCAAGCCATCTCGCTGATGGTGTTCAGGGTTTTGCCGTCGTAGCCGGAAATGATCAGCAAGGCCGCCCGGTAGCCAAGCAAGGCCACGTGTTTGATGAAGTCGATGCCGTTCATGCCCGGCATGCCGATGTCGGTGACGATCAGATCGTAGTGGTTCTCGCCTATGCTGCGCAGCGCCTCGGCCGGGTCGCTGAACTCGTCGATGGCCACTTCGTAACGGCTAAAGAAGCTGGCCTGGCGGGAAATCAGTTTCCGCAGCACCAGTTGGTCTTCCAGAATCAGAAACCGCTTTGCTGGCAAGCCCATGGGATCTCCCCCTTAGCGTCGCGCGCGGGCGCCCTGCCGGCCGGCCGCAACCCAATTTAAATACGACATTCGAGTAATATTGATATAGGCCGATAAGCCCGCGCCCACAACCACGGCTTGCAAACTTCCCGCGCGGCGGCTTTACGCTTGTGCAATTGCCGTCGCCGCCATGCATAATGAGAGCATTGTCACGCCAGGAGGCACGCCATGCGGTTCCAGTCCAGCCAGCTCGGCCAAGTCGATATCGACGAGAGCACCGTCATCACCTTCCCGCGCGGCATTCCCGCGCTGGAGAACTGCACCCGCTTCAAGCTGTTTCACAACGCCACCCAGGCTCAGCCCCAGGTGTTCTGGATGCAATCGCTGGACGACCCCGGCGTCATCTTCAGCATCACCACGCCGGAAGCGCTGGACATCCGCTACGAGATCGAACTGGACGACGCCGAAGTCGGCGAGCTGCAATTGCAGCAGCCGCAGGACGTGGCCATCCTGCTGATGCTGAGCAATCAGGCCGATGAGCAGCACCCGGCGCTGTCCACGATGAAGGCGAACATCCGCAATCCGCTGGTGATCAATCTGCAAAGCCGCACCGGCCTGCAAAAAGTGGGGCTGCAGTGCGACATCCTGCTGCATAACCGCTGATGCCGGCTCAGACCCGCTGCGCCTGGTGCGGCGACGACCCGCTCTACGTCGCCTACCACGACGAGGAATGGGGACGGCCGGAACGCGACGACCGCAAGCTGTTCGAGATGCTGATCCTGGAAGGCGCGCAGGCCGGCCTGTCCTGGATCACCATCCTGCGCAAGCGCGACGGCTACCGCCGCGCCTTCCACGGCTTCGACCCGGTCAAGGTGGCGGCGATGGACGACGGCGACGTCGAGCGGCTGATGCAGGACGCCGGCATCGTGCGCAACCGGCTGAAGATCCGGAGCGCCATCCGCAACGCCAAGGTGTTTCTGCAGATGCAGCAACAACACGGCAGCTTCGCCGACTGGCTGTGGGCGCATGTGGACGGCCGGCCGATCTTGCGCCGCCGCGACGACGAGCGGGTGCCCGCCAGCACCGAGCTGTCCGACCGAGTCAGCAAGGCCTTGAAGAAGGCCGGCATGAATTTCGTCGGCAGCACGGTGATCTACGCCTATCTGCAAGCCTGCGGCGTGGTCAACGACCACATGTCCGCCTGCTTTCTCCGCCCCGACCGAGGCTGAGCCCGCCGCGCAAAGAAAAAGCCCGGATTCCCGGGCTTTTTTTACGAGCGGACCCAAGTTCAGGCGAAACTCAGATGGCCGTCCCGCGCCTCCACCAGAATGGTGGACTTGGGCGGGTACTTGCCGGCCAGAATCGCCTTGGCCAGCGGATTTTCCAGTTCGGACTGGATCGCCCGCTTCAAGGGGCGCGCGCCGTAGACCGGATCGAAGCCCGCCTCGGACAACAAGGCCAACGCCTCCTCGCTGACCTGCAAATCCAGGTCCAGCTTGGCCAGCCGGCCTTCCAGGCTCTTGAGCTGGATGCGGGCGATGGACTTGATGTGCTGCTCGCCCAGGCCGTGGAACACCACCACCTCGTCGATGCGGTTGATGAACTCGGGCCGGAACTGGGTTTTCACCTCCGCCATCACCGCCAGCTTGATCACCTGATAGTCGTCGGTGTCCATCGCCTGGATCTGCTGGCTGCCGATATTGGACGTCATCACCACCACGGTGTTCTTGAAGTCCACGGTGCGGCCCTGGCCGTCGGTCAGGCGGCCGTCGTCCAGCACTTGCAGCAGGATGTTGAACACGTCCGGATGCGCTTTCTCCACCTCGTCCAGCAGGATCACGCTATACGGCTTGCGGCGCACCTGCTCGGTCAGATACCCGCCCTCCTCGTAGCCGACGTAGCCCGGCGGCGCGCCGATCAAGCGGGACACCGAATGCTTCTCCATATACTCAGACATGTCGATGCGGATCAGGTGATCCTCGCTGTCGAACATAAAGCCGGCCAAGGTTTTGCACAGCTCGGTCTTGCCCACGCCGGTCGGCCCCAGGAACAGGAAGGAGCCGTAAGGCTTGTTGGGATCGGCCAGGCCGGAACGGGAGCGACGGATGGCGTCGGCCACCGCGCTGACCGCCTCGTCCTGCCCCACCACGCGCCGGTGCAGCACCTCCTCCATGCGCAACAGCTTGTCGCGCTCGCCCTCCAGCATCTTGGACACCGGGATGCCGGTGGCGCGGCTGACCACTTCCGCGATCTCCTCCGCGCCCACCTGGGTGCGCAGCAAGCGATTGGGCTTGGCCTGCTCGCCGGCGCCGGCCACTTCCGCGTCCTGCAGCCGCGCCTCCAGCTGCGGCAGCTTGCCGTACTGCAGCTCCGCCAGTTTCTGCCAGTCGCCCTTGCGCTTCAGGTCCTCCATCTCCACCTTCAGACGCTCGATTTCCTCCTTGATGCTCTGCGAACCCTGCTGCGCGGCCTTTTCCGCCTTCCAGATCTCGTCCAGGTCGGCATAGGCGCGCGACAATTCGGCGATCTCGTCCTCGATCAGCTTGAGCCGTTTCTGCGAAGCCTCGTCGCTTTCCTTCTTCACCGCCTCGCGCTCGATCTTCAGCTGGATCAGCCTGCGGTCCAATCTGTCCATTTCTTCCGGCTTGGAGTCCAGCTCCATCTTGATGCGGCTGGCGGCCTCGTCAATCAGGTCGATGGCCTTGTCCGGCAGGAAGCGGTCGGTGATGTAGCGCTGCGACAGCTCGGCGGCGGCGACGATGGCCGGGTCGGTGATGTCCACGCCATGGTGAATCTCGTACTTTTCCTGCAAGCCGCGCAGAATGGCGATGGTGTCCTCCACCGACGGCTCGCCGACCAGCACTTTCTGGAAACGACGCTCCAGCGCCGCGTCCTTCTCGATGTAGCGGCGGTATTCGTCCAGCGTGGTGGCGCCGATGCAGTGCAGTTCGCCGCGCGCCAGCGCCGGCTTCAACATATTGCCGGCGTCCATCGCGCCGTCGGCCTTGCCCGCGCCCACCAGGGTGTGGATTTCGTCGATGAAGATCAAGGTCTGGCCGTCGTCCTTGGCCAGGTCGCTGAGCACCGCCTTCAGCCGCTCCTCGAACTCGCCGCGGAATTTGGCGCCGGCGATCAGCGCGGCCAGGTCCAACACCAGCAGCCGCTTGTTTTTCAGGCTTTCCGGCACTTCGCCGTTGACGATGCGTTGGGCCAGGCCTTCGACGATGGCGGTCTTGCCGACGCCCGGCTCGCCTATCAGCACCGGATTGTTCTTGGTGCGGCGCTGCAACACCTGGATGGCGCGGCGGATCTCGTCGTCGCGGCCTATCACCGGGTCCAGCTTGCCCTGACGCGCGCGTTCGGTCAGGTCCTGGGTGTACTTCTTCAAGGCTTCGCGCTGGCTCTCCGCGTCTTGGCTGGACACGCTTTCGCCGCCGCGCACCGCGTCAATCGCGGCCTGGATCGCCGCCGGCTGGCCGCCGTGCTCTTTCAACAGCCGCGAGGCTTCGCCCTTGTCCTGGCTCAGCGCCGACAGGAACAGCTCGCTGGCGATGAACTCGTCGCCCAGCTTCATCGCCGCCTTGTCGCTCAGGTTCAGCAGATTGGCCAGATCGCGCGACACGGTGATCTCGCCGCCGTTGCCCTGTACCCGCGGCAGCCGCTGCAAAGACTGGTTCAGCGCGCCCTTCAAACCGGGCACGTTGACGCCGGCGCGCGCCAGCAGGCCGGCGATGCCGCCGTCGGCGTCGTCCAGCATGGCCAGCAGCAGATGCTGCGGCTCGATATAGGCATGGTCTTGAGACAGGGCCAGGCTCTGGGCATCCCCCAGCGCCTGCTGGAACTTGGTCGTCAGCTTGTCGAATCGCATGGAGTGGCTCCTTCGGAACATTGATAAACACTATCTGGGCATGGCCAGTTGCTTTTCAAGCCTCCTCGCCGTCGATCTTGATCCCGATTTTGCCTCAGGCGCATTTTATTTATGGCGTCGGCAAAAAATTTAATCTATGCATTAAATCAAGAGCGGAACCGGACCGGCCCAAACAAGAGCCGCCCACCCAAGTCCCGAGCCGCCTGACTAGCGAAATCGCTTATCCAATCTCAAAGGGGTATCTCCATGAAGCCATTACTGGCCGCCAGCCTTATATTCACCGCCTGTGCCCTGGCCCACGCCGACAACGACCTTTCCTTGCTGGCCTACGGCGCGTCGATACACAGCCAATGCAGCGGCAAACGTTGCGATTTCAACGGGGAAAACCCCGGCCTGGGACTGGAATGGGCGCCGCTGGGCAACGACGCGGACGGTCGCTGGATAGGACGCGTCGGCTCTTATCGCGACTCCTTCCGCGAAACGGCCTGGTTCGTCGCCGGCGGCTGGCGCAAGGAATGGCAGCTGGGGTCCAGCCCGCTCTACGCCGGCACCACGCTATTGGCCGGCTATCTGGACGGCTCCGGCGTCAAGCAGATGGTCGTTTTCCCCATGCTCAGCATCGGCACCCGCAAGCTGGCGCTGGAAGTGGGCTATGTGCCCAAGATGGATTACACCCCGCACAAGACGCGGGTCGCCGTCACCACGTTCAGCCTGCGCTGGACCTTTTAAGAAACGGTTCAAAGCCTGCCTCGCTTCGGCGATACGGCGCTGAAAACCGCCAAGGCCCCATCCCCTATGCGCATTCGGCTTTCTCGGCGGTTTTCGCCTTGTCTCGCCCTGGCTCGCAAGACTTTAAATAGGTTCTAAGCCGCGCCGGCAAGGTCAGCGCAGCGAGCGCACCACTGAGCTGACCACGCCCCAGATCTCGACGCCGGCCTCCGCCTGCAAATCGGCGTAGCCCGGCTGCGCGGCGCGCAAGCAGACTTGACCGGGGCTCAGGTGCAAGCGGCGCACCAGGAATTCGTCGCCCGCCACCGCCACCACCACATCGTTGTGGCGCGGCGGCAGCAGGCGATCGACGATCAGCAGGTCGCCGTCGAAAATGCCGGCCCCGGCCATGGCGTCGCCGGCGACGCGCACGAAGAAACTGGTGTCCGGGTGCTGGATCAGGAAGTCGTTGAGATTGAGCGAACGCTCGAGATAGTCGTCGGCCGGCGACGGGAAGCCCGCCGCCACGCTGCCGTCGAACCACGGGATAGAAACGTCGCCGGCGCAGGAGCGGCGCGCGCCGCCCACTCTCCCCGGCGCCAGCCGCGCCAGTTCCGCCAAAGGCCGGTCGCGGGCGACCAGCGGCGGGCTCTGCGGATGGGCGTCGTCCACGTCGCGCCGCTCAGCGAACGATGACGCGGGCCTCGCCCGCGGCCAGACGGCCGATCTTGGCGGCATAGCCGAAGCCGGCGCGCTGGAAACGCGCCAGGACTTCGTCCGCCTGCTCCGGCGCCACCGCCGCCAGCAAGCCGCCGCTGGTCTGCGGATCGGCCAGCAAGCGCAGCTGCCACTCCGGCAGTTCCGCGCCGAAATCGACATGCTCGCCGAAGCTGGCCAGATTGCGCTCGATCGCGCCCGGGCCGCAGCCTTGCTCCGCGAAAGCGCGCGCCTCCTCGATCACAGGCACCTCGGCCATATCGATGTGCGCCGCCAGCTTCGCGCCCTTGCACACCTCCAGGGCATGGCCGAGCAGGCCGAAGCCGGTGACGTCGGTCAGCGCGTGCACGCCGTCCATGGCCGCCAGTTCCGCGCCCACGGTGTTCAATTTGGTGGTGGAGGCGATCAAGGCCTGGTAGCCCTTGTCGTCCAGCTCCCCTTTTTTCATCGCCTGCGCCAGCACGCCGACGCCCAGGCCCTTGCCCAGGATCAGCACGTCGCCGTCGCGCGCCTCGCTGTTGCGCTTGAGCTGGTCCGGATGCACCACGCCCAAGGCCACCAGGCCGTAGATCGGCTCCGGGGAATCAATGGAATGGCCGCCGGCGAGCGGGATGCCGGCCGCGTGGCATACCGATTCGCCGCCGGAAAGAATGTCGCGGATGGTTTCCACCGGCAGCACCTTCACCGGCATGCCGACGATGGCCAGCGCCATGATGGGCGTCGCGCCCATCGCGTAAATGTCCGACAGCGCGTTGGTGGCGGCGATGCGGCCGAAATCATAGGCGTCGTCGACGATGGGCATGAAGAAGTCGGTGGTCGCCACAATCGCCTGCGAGGCGTTCAGCTGATACACCGCGGCGTCGTCGCTGGTTTCCGCTCCCACCAACAGATTGGGAAAGGCCATCTTTTCCTTGGCCGTCGACAAAATGGACTCCAGCACCGCCGGGGCAATTTTGCAGCCGCAGCCACCGCCGTGAGACAATTGCGTCAATTTGATTTCAGCCATTTGCGGACTCCGCCATATTTATGCTTTTCAAGGTCGCGAACGTATCACAGCTTGGGCAGTTTGACGAGATCATCGACGTCCGCTCCCCGGCAGAATTTGCCGAGGATCATATTCCCGGCGCCATTAATTGCCCGGTTCTGGACAACGATGAGCGAATTCGCGTCGGCACCCTGTACAAACAGGTGTCTCCGTTCGAAGCTCGCAAGGTCGGCGCCGCGCTGGCCGCCAAGAACATCGCCCGCCATATCGAAGAAAGTTTCTCCGACCGGCCCAAGTCCTGGCGTCCGTTGATCTGCTGCTGGCGCGGCGGCCAGCGCTCCGGCTCCATGGCGCTGATCTTCGCCCAGATAGGCTGGCCCGCGCATCAGCTGGAGGGCGGCTACAAAGCTTACCGCCGCCAGGCGCTGCAATGGCTGGAAGAGCTGCCCGGCCAGCTCAGGCTGCGCGTGATCTGCGGCCCCACCGGCTCCGGCAAGAGCCGCTTGCTGCAGGCGCTGGCGCGCGCCGGCCACCAGGTGCTGGATCTGGAGCAACTGGCCAATCACCGCGGCTCGGTATTGGGCCGGCTGCCGGACCAGCCCCAGCCGCCGCAAAAATGGTTCGACACCTTGCTGCTGCAACAGATTCGCGGCCTGGACCCCAACCGCCCGGTATTCATCGAGGCGGAAAGCAAGAAAGTGGGCTTCGTCAGCCTGCCCGACGCGCTCTACCGCCAGATGCACCAAGGAGACTGCCTGCTGATCGACGTGCCCTTGGCGGAGCGCGTGCGCTTCCTGCTGGAAGATTACGCCTTCTACCTGCAAGACCCGGAGGCCTTGATCCGCCAGCTGGGCTTCCTGAAAGGGCTGCACTCCGGCGAACAGCTGGACGCCTGGAACCAGATGATCCGGGCCGGGCGCTTCGACGCCCTGGTGGCGGAGTTGCTGGCCAAGCACTACGATCCGCTCTATTACCGCTCGCTGGGCAAACACTATCCGCAACTGGCCGAGGCCATGCCCCTGCGGCTGGACAGCCTGGCTCCGGAACGACTGGACCTTGCCGCCGCGCAGATCGCCTGAGAACCGATTCGAAGCCCGCCGCGCGGAGCGGCGCTGATCGCGGCGCAAAACTGCGGTATCATCAGAACATCCTAATTCATCCGCGGCGCCGCGCCGCGCCCCGACTCCGCGCGCATGACCCCACACGCTCAACTTGACTGGCAAGACGGTCAACCGGTTTCCCTCGCATTCGGCGACGTCTACTTTTCCCGCGCTTCCGGCCTGGACGAAACCCGCCATGTCTTCCTGCGGCACAACCGCTTGGCCGAACGCTTCGCCGAGCTGTCCGCCGGCGGCCACTTCACCATCGCCGAAACCGGCTTCGGCACCGGCCTGAACTTCCTGTGCGCGTGGGAGTGCTTCCTGCAATACGCGCCGGCCGATACGCGGCTGCACTTCATCAGCGCGGAGAAATTTCCGCTGACCCCGCGCGATCTGACCCAGGCGCTGGCGCTCTGGCCCCAGCTCGCCGGACTGGCTCGGCAACTGCTGGCCCAATACCAGGCCCTGCCCCCGGGCTGGCACCGGCTGCTGCTGAGCCAGGGCCGCGTCACGCTGACCTTGTTGATCGGCGACGTGCTGGAGGTGCTGCCGGAAGTGGACGCGCGCGTCGACGCCTGGTTTCTCGACGGCTTCGCCCCGTCCAAGAACCCGGACATGTGGCGGCCGGAACTGTTCCAGACCATGGCGCGGCTTTCCGCGCCCGGCGCCACCTTCGCCACCTTCACCAGCGCCGGCTTCGTGCGCCGCGGCTTGAGCGAGGCCGGCTTCGCCGTCGGCAAGACCGCCGGCTTCGGCCATAAGCGGGAAATGAGCCACGGCCATTTGCAAACTCCGCCCGCCGGCGAGTGGTCGCCGCCTTGGTTTGCCCGTCCGGCGCGGCGGCACGGGGAACGCAGCGCCATCGTCATCGGCGGCGGCATCGCCGGCGCCGCCAGCGCCTACAGCCTGGCCTGCCGCGGCTGGCAGGTAACCGTGGTGGAGCGCCTGCCCGAGCTGGCCCGCGGCGCCTCCGGCAACCCGCAGGGCGTGTTGTACACCAAGCTGTCGCCGCACTTCACCCCGCTGACCCGTTTGATCCTGTCCGGTTACGGCTACAGCCTGCGCACCTTGAAAACCCAATTGCCGGAAGACGACGCGCACTGGCGCGGCTGCGGCGTACTGCAACTGGCCTACGACGCGGCCGAGGCGGAACGCCAGCAAGGGCTGGCCGCGGCCGGTTTCGGCGCCGACTTCCTGCGTCCGGTCGACGCTCGGGAAGCCAGCGAGCTGGCCGGCATGGAACTGCAACACGGCGGGCTGTTCTTCCCTCAGGGCGGCTGGGTCAACCCGCCCGCGCTGGTGCGCAAACTGGTGGAGCATCCCAATATCCAAGTCCGCACCAGCCGCACCATCGTGGAGCTGGACTACAACCCGCTGGACAAAAGCTGGGTCGCCATCGGCGATGAAGGATCGGTGGCCATCGGTTCCGTGGTCATTCTGGCCGGAGCGGCGGAAACCGGCGCGTTCGACGCCACCCAGCACCTGCCCTTGAAAAAGATTCGCGGCCAGGTCACCGTGGCGCGCGCCACCGCGAGCAGCGAAGCGCTGCGCACCGTGCTGTGCGGCGAGGGCTACATCTCCCCGGCCCGCTTCGGCGAACACTGTCTGGGCGCCACCTTCAAATTCAACACCGAAGACCTCGGCGTCAACCTGTTCGAGCATCAGGAAAACCTGCAGATGCTGGCGGGACTCGCGCCCAGCTTGTACCAGGCCTTGGGCGGCGAAGGCCTGCTGGACAAAGCCCTGGCCGGGCGCGCCGCGCTGCGCTGCACCAGCCCGGACTACCTGCCCATCGTCGGGCCGGTCGCCCACGCGCAAAGCCTGATCGACGCCTATTTGCCGCTGAGCAAGGACGCCTCGCTGAAGCTGAGCGCCGCCTCGCCCTGGATAGACGGCCTCTACGTCAACACCGCCCATGGCTCGCGCGGCATGATCACCGCGCCGCTGTCGGGCGAAATCCTCGCGGCCCTGCTGGAGGACGAGCCGGCCCCTGTGGCCCGCAGCCTGATGCAAGCCACCCACCCCAGCCGCTTTCTGATGCGCGATCTGATGCGCAACAAACTGCCGCAGCGAAACTGAGGCGAGCAGACGGCCCGGCTTGCGCCGGCCGCGAACCCCCCCCCGTCGCGCCAAGGCGACGGGGGCGAAAACAGAGGCGGTCGCCTCAGGCGGCGGACTGTGCCGCCGTCTCCACCGCCTCGCGGATGTCCTCGGGAATGGATACCGACTTGCCCGCCTGGTAGTCCACCCACACCAGCGTCACCTCGCCGCTGGCGTAGACCACGCCGGGATCGTCGCGCCGATAAAAATGATGCCGCAGCTTCAAGCTGCTGCGTCCCAGTTTTTCCAGTTCGATGGTAATGTCCAGCGTGGCGGGATAGGTGATCTCCTTGCGAAACACGCAGGCGGTGCCCGCCAGCACCGGGCCGCAACCGTTAGGGTCGATGCCGTGACCCAGGCTTTCCAACCAATCCAGGCGGATCTGCTCCAAATAGCGGAAATAATAGGTATTGTTCAAATGCCCGACGGCATCCATATCGCCCCAACGCATCACAATGCTGCGGGTATCGATCACCGGGTAATGCTTGTCCACGCTGTTCCCCTTGAAAGACGGGCCGGCGCGGCGTCCATCGATCGCCGTTCACGGCCGGCGCGCCATGATTGTTTGCACTGCGTCATGATAACGGCCAATCCCGTCCGGGTCACATAGCGTCACATAAAACACAACAAATCCAAATATCCGGCCCCGAAACAAAACGGCATACTGGTTTCCGTCAGCAGCCAGGGCTCGCAAGAGTCCTGATCTGGCATGATCAGCGCGCGGGTTCTGTTGGAAATTACCTACCCCTTCTGGCCTGCGCGTTGGTCTCCTGAGCGAAGGTGCAAATTGGGGGCCCCATCTGGGGCTCTTTTTTTATGCTCGCCGCCCAGGCTCAGGACCAAAACGCGAATTCATTGCGCAAATGTTAAGCCCACCCCGATTTCATCACAGCCCGTCACACAAGCCCCCAATAATCACTCTATTTGGCCCGCGCCGGCAGGCGCATACTGCGTCCATCGAATCAGCCCTCCCCCGAGAGCGGATTCGATGCGATCGAAGCGCTGCCGGCTGTGGATACACGCCCTCCGGCGGTTGCGTCGATCACCTGAGCGAAGGTGCAATTCAGAGCCCCCTGATCGGGGCTCTTTTTTTATGCGCCGGCCGGCGGGGACGCGGGCCAAGCCCTCTTGCTTTCGTGTTACACTCGGCAGACTGGGCAAAAAAAGAGGCCGCGCGAACGCGGCCCAAACGGGGATCTCAATTCACCAAGTGTCCAAATGCAGGCTTGGCACGTCAAAACAAAGTACAGACGAACGACGTCTACATAACGCATGAACACAGAAAACGCGGCAACCGGCGTAAAACAATGAGCAGGGCCGGCCGGGTTTTCTTGCAAGCCCTGAAGCTGCATGACTCGTATACTAGCGACGAAGCAGCCGGACAAATATAAGATTATTCTTAAAATTTTCGTGGTTTACTCCAAAGCGCCGCGGACCGCCCGTCGCCTTTCTTGACAAGCGCGGCGATCGCTTTTCTAATCGCCAGTTTCCGCCCTTTGGCGCATCCCTCATTTACCATCACAGGAAATCTCCATGACCATTCGAGTCAACGGCATCGAAATCACCGAAGACATGGTGCAAGCGGAACAAGCCCACTACGCTGACGCGCCGAACCCGCGCGATGCCGCCGTTCAGGAGCTGGTCCTGCGCGAGCTGCTGCTGCAGAAAGCCAAATCCATCGGCATCGACACCGCCGACCAAGGCGCCGCCATCGGCGCCTTGCTGGAACAGGAACTGCAGGTCGACGCCGTGGACGAAGCCGCCTGCCTCGCGTTCTACAATCAATACCCCGAGCGTTTCAGCAGCGGCGAATCCGCCGTGGCCAGCCACATCCTGTTCCCGCTGGGCGAAGGCCTGGCCGGCAGCCTGGCCAAAGCCAAGGCGGAAGGCGTGCTGGAAGACATCAAGGCCAACCCGGCCCGCTTCGCCGATCTGGCCCGCGAACACTCCACCTGCCCGTCCGGCCAGCAAGGCGGCAGCCTGGGCCAGTTCGGCCGCGGCCAAATGGTGCCGGAATTCGAACAGGCGGTATTCAGCACCGACGCCGGCCAGATCGCGCCGGAACTGGTCCAGACCCAGTTCGGCTACCACATCATCCAGGTGCAGGAACGCCACGAAGGCGGCAAAGTGAGCTTTGAGGAGATCAAGGACCGCCTGCAGCAATACCTGAACGATATGGCCGGCAACAAGGCGATGCAGGCTTACCTGGGCCAACTGGTCGCCGCCGCCCAGATCGAAGGCTACGCGATGCCGGCGCTGTAAGCGCCCGCTCACCGTCCGCCGCGCTTAGGCGGCGCGGCGTTGAAAACCGAGGCGCATCCGCGCCTCGGTTTTTTTGCGCGCCTCAGTTGCGGGCGCGCAGCGACGCTCCCACCGGCCGCGAGAACGGGAAACCATCCTTCCTATCCCAATTGATGGACCAGCTCATCACGCCGCGGAACGTCGGATAGGCCTGAGCCGGCTTGACGGCGCCGCAGTTCCTCAAGGCCATCAGACAATCCAGCGACTTGATCACCGTGTCCGCGCTGACGAAGCCGGAATTGGCGGAGCTGCGTCCGGAAGGCACGCCGAAGGCCACCTGCTCCGGCCGCAAACCCTTGAAGCTGCCCGAGGCGCCGTAAGCCAGCGGAAAGCCTTCGATCAGCATCTTGCTGCCGCCCACCAGCATGTCCACGCTGCCCTCCGCCAAGGCCGCGCTGGAATACGGCGTGTTCAGCCCGCCATTGTTGTAGTACTGGACATGGATGACGCTCAAATCGTCGCGCAAGGCGTCGATGATGGGCAGATAAGCGCCCCAGATGCTGCCGTAGGCGACATAGCCGCCCTGAACATAGGGATGCTCCGGCGCCATCGACAGGTAGAAACCCGCGCCAACCTTGGTTTTCAACTGCTTCACCGCGCTGATCAGGTTGCCGATGGTGGGCGCGCCCTGCGACACCCCGCTTTCCAGGTCCAGATCGATGCCGTCGAAACCGTATTTGACGATGATGGCGTGGAGGCTGTTGACGAAATTCTGGGTCTGCGCCGGAGTATTCAACGTGACCGAGCCGTTCTGCCCGCCCAGCGACAACACCACCTTCTTGCCCTTGGCCTGCTTGGCCCGGACATCCTGAATGAACTGCGCCTCGGAGCCGGCCTTGGGATCCAGCGAGAAGCTGAGATTGCCGTTGCCGGCATCGTCGGCGAAGGCGACGACGATCACATCCCAATCGTCGCTGACTTGGCTTAACGGGTAGGCGTCTCCGCTGGGATTGGCGAAATTATGCCAATATCCGATCAGCGCATGCTTGGCGAACGGCGCGGACGGCCCCGGAGTCGGCGATGGTCCCGGGGTCGGCGTCGGCTCCGGCGCCGCGCCGCAGCTTCCTCCGGCCTGCCACAGCGTGGGCGTGGCAGGCGGGTTCCAATTGGCGCCCGCATAGGCGGTATGCGCCGCACGCGCAGTGTAATTGGCCGCGGAATAGGCCACCACATCGCCCGCCTGATAAGTCGCCCCCTCTCGCCAATCCGGACACGCGGCGGCCAAAACCGGGCCGGCGCCCAAGGCCATGACGCATACCGACGCCCACAACTTGGCTTTCCCCTTCAAGTACATGCGGCACCCTCCTTTGCGGTACGACAGCGCGCGCGGCCGGCGGAGTGCCGGATCGAACGCCATCTGGTATTTAATTGGTATTACACCAAACACGTAATGTCAAAGGCATTTTTGAATGCCGCACCGACAACCTGGTCATTTTTCTACAATACGCCCCCTCCCGGTCCGGCTACTTTGTCCGCATCAGCCAAGGGCGGACATCGGACCGCCACGCTGCCCACCGACAGGAGACCTCATGAATCAGACCCTCGCCATGGCCGGCTTTGCGTTGGCCGCCTCCATCACGCCGGGCCCGGTCAACATCGTCGCGCTCAGCTGCGGCGCTCGTTACGGCGCGCGCGCCGGCATGCGCCATGTCGGCGGCGCCACCGCCGGCTTCACCTTGCTGCTGCTGCTGACCGGCCTGGGCCTGGAGCAGACCTTGCGGCAGTGGCCGGCCTTGACCCAGGGCTTGCAATGGGGCGGCGTGGCGTTCTTGCTCTATATGGCGTATCAATCGGCTCGCAGCGACGGTTCGCTGGATTTGGACAAGAACGGCGCCCGGCCAAGCTGGTGGCGCGGCGCGGCGATTCAATGGCTGAATCCCAAGGCCTGGATCGCGGCGCTGGCGGGCTGCGCGGCGTTCACCTCCGGCCAAGACGCGACGGCGCTATGGCGTTTCGCCGCGCTTTACTTTCTGATCTGCTACGCCTCGATCGCCTGCTGGGTGCTGGCCGGCGCCTGGCTTGGACAAAAGCTGGGCTCGCCCAGGCGGCTGCGCCGCTTCAACCAGGCCATGGCCTTGTTGCTGGGACTAAGCGCGCTGGGCTTGCTGAGCTGAGCCGGCGCGGTACTGGCCCGGCGTCGCGGCGACGTACTGTTTGAAGATTCTCTGCAGATGGGCCTGGTCGGAAAAACCGGCGTCCTGCGCCACTTGCGCCAAGGGCAGCCCGCCGCGCACCAGGCGCCGCGCCAGTTGCACCCGCTGATTCAGCAGAAAATCATGCGGCGTGACCCCGTAACGCCGTTTGAACGCGCGAATCAGATAGGAAGCCGACAAGTCCGCCGCCGCGCAGATGTCCTCCAGGCGCAAGGCCTGGTCGCAATGCGCGGCGATGTACTCCGCCGCGCGCGCCAAACGCTGGTTCGACTCCGCCGCCGGCTCGACGCCCAAGCCCAAGATACGGTGAGCGTCGCCGAAAAAGGCCGTAGCGGCCTCGTCTTTCTCCAAGAGCTCCCGCCCCTCCGCGCACAGCACCTTGAACAGGGCGTTGAAGCCGGCGAACAAACGCGGGTCCCGGCTCGCCGCGTCGCCAAAGGGACGAAAGCCGCCGGCCTGGCCCAGGCCCAGCGTCTGCTGCAAACCGCCGAGCCAGGCGACGTCCACATACAGCATGCGATAGGACCAGGCCTGCCCCGCCACGGGATTGCAGGCATGCGTGTCGCCCGGGTTCATCAACACCAGGGAACCCTGCTCGCTGCGGCGCACCTTGCCGTTGAAGTAGTCGCAAGCGCCGGCGGTGATGACGCCGAGGGAGAAGGTCTCGTGAGCGTGCTTGGCGTAACAGACGCGGCGTCCGTCGGCCACCGAGCGGGCCTCGAACTGCGGCAAGGCCGCGTCTCGCCAGAAACGGTGATCGACCTTTGGCCTCGCGGCCGGAAACGAGGACTCGGCGGCTTGCTCCGACATCGCTTATTCTCCTTTCACCCGGTAAAACAGCATGCCCAGCCATTCCCGCAAAGCGGCGTGGCACTCCTGCATCGCCCGTCCGCTGGGCAACCACCAGGCCACGCCGCCGCCATCGTAACGGATAAAGGCGGTTGGTGCGGCCGTCACCTCCAGGCCCTGGCGCTCGAAAAACGGCAAGGCCCGGCGCAGATGCCAGCCCTGGCTGACCAGCGCAATCCGCTTGATCCCGGCCGAGCGCAGCAGCTCGGCGGAATAGCGCGCGTTTTCCAGCGTGGTGTTGGAACGCGTCTCCACCCAACGCGGAACAATGCCGTAGTCCTCGCTCAGAACCCGCGCCATCAACGCGGCCTCCGCTTCCCCTCCCATCGGCGCGCCGCCGGTCAACAACATGGGCTTGCCGCTTTGACGCGCCAGCCGCGCGGCGTAGCGCAGCCGCGCCAGTGAATCCGCCGCCGGCTCCATGCGGCCGTACTCGGGCGCCGGCTTCTTGCCGCCGGACAAGACCACGATGGCTTCCACCCGGCCCAGTTGCTCGGCGTCTATCACCGGGTAGCGCTCCAGACCCCGGTTCAGCCACATCGCCGTCAGCGGCGTGCTCAAGGCGTACAGACCCGCCATGCCCAGCACCAAGAGGCCGGCGCCCAAGCGCCGCCAACGACGACGCAACCCCAAGCCCAGCGACATCAGCAACAACATGTTCAGCGGCGGTAGCAACAAGGCGCCCAGTACCAAGTGGACCAACACTTGCGTGGAAATTGTGGAAACCATGGAAAATGACGATGCGTTGACGTGGCGCCAGTTAAGCACGCGGCAGCCGTCAAATCAATGCCGCGGGAACCAGATGGCGGCGTAGGCGCGACGGTAACCGTTGTCCGGGTCGTAGCCTATGCTCAGATAACTGTCGCGTATCGTCTGCCTGACCAGCAAATGCGGCTGGGTCACGTACAGGCTGGGCGGCTGGCCGGCAAAGGCGCGGTTCAGTTCGTCCGCCATCTGCCAGCCGTGCAGGTGCAAGGGTTCGGCTATGGTCGCTTCCTGCATCAGGCCCGCCCGAATCCGCCTCATCGCGCTGAGCGAGCCGTCGCCCAGCGAAATATTGGCCACGAAGGCGTTCAATTTCCCCAGCGGATGGCCGATGGAATCGTAATACAGGTCGTTGATGCCTATGCTGTGGGTCCAGGCCCTGCCGTGTCGCCGATACAGCTCCGTCACCTTGTCCGGCAGCTGCTGCTGGACCTGGGCCAGCGACAGGTCTTCCACCGCCAGCACCTTGCAGCGCCGACAGGCCTGCAGCTGCCGCACCGCCTGCCGGGTTTTGGCGGTGGCGATGGCGAAGCGGCTGTCGGTGAACAGCACCACGCCCACCGGACCGTGGCTGCTGGCCACGATGTAATCGGCGGCCGCTTGCGCCGCGGCCAAAGGGCTGGTGGAGATATTGGTGAACAGCAGGCCGGGCAAGGGGCCGGGCTTGTCGCCGGCGTGCCAGCCGAGCACGGTCACGCCGAGCGCGCGCAAGCGTTCAATCTGCGGCCGGAATTCCTGAGCGTCGAAGCCCCCCAAGGCCACCGCGGCCGGCCGTTCCCGCTGCGCGCTCTCCAGAAACCGGAGCAAGGAGCTCCCTTGCCCCTGGCCGTCCAACAGCGTCAAGCGCCAGCCCAGCAAACGCCCCGCCTCGGCCAGGCCCCGATAGACCCCGACCACGCCGCCGTTGCGCAGGTCCGACGCCAAAAACCAGACGCTGCGGCCAGGCTGCGCCGCGGGACCGCTGACGGGGCCGTCCCACTCGGTCCACTCCCGCGCCGGGTTGTTGTCCCGGGCTTGCGGCGCGTCAACGCCCGCGGCCGCGGAGCCGGCGGCGACAGGCTCCACGCTCAGCAGACACAGCAGCAGTACGAGAAGGCGCAACATGGACCCACTATAGACCACCGCCGACTCAAAGCGACGCGCCGTCCCCCGCCAACAATTGGCCGGCCACTTCCGCCGCCACGGCGAACAACAGCGGCGACAGACGCTGCGCCTGCAAGCCGGTGGCGCCATGCCGACTGATCGCCAGTCCGAGCCACGGCATGCGCTCGCCGATCAGGCAGACGGCGAGCTTGCCGCCGCCTCGTTCCGCCGCGGCTTCAATCTCCGGCAGACGCCGCCGCAAGGCGCGGCACGCCTCGGCTTCCGCGACAAAGGCCAAGGCCACCCCGTCCGCCACGCGGCGGATGCGCAGGCAGAACGCGCCGATTCCCGGCGCCGTCAGCCACAGCAGCAAGTCCAGTTCGTCCAGTTCCGGCTCGGACTCGCGCTCCAGCGCGTCCTCTACGCTCAGCGCCAGCGCCGGACCGCCCCATAGCCAGAACGGCAGAGTCAGCGGCAAGGGCGGCTCGCCGGCGGTCTGCCGAACGCCGGCCAAGGCCAGCTCGGGCAACTGCTGCAACAAGGCGCCGGGCAGATGGCTGCCGCCCGCTTGCTGAAACTGCGTCGCGGCCTGAGTCAAGCGCCCCAGCAAAGCCTGCCGCCAGGATTGCGCCAGCTCGGCCGCCGTCGGCAAAGGCTTCGCCAGCTTCGGCATCGCCGCCTGCTCCAATTGCCAAGCCCGCGCCGGCGCTTCGCCGTCGCCGTCTCTGTCCGGTCTCTCCGCCAACAGCGACAGCTCCAGCCGCGGTTGGGTCGCCAGCACCAGCACTTTCAACACTGTCCCGGGCGTCAACTCCGCCGCGCCTTGCGGCCAGGACGGCAAGGCCAGCTGGATGCCGTCGCCGCTCAATAGCGGCCGGCCGTCCGCGCCTCGGCTCAACACCGCCCGCCACTGCAGGCCCGGCGTCAGCTCCGCGCCCGGCTGCGCGCCGTTCGAGATCGGCGCGCTCGGCGTGACCGGAGTCGCCGCCGTGATCGCTCGGATTGAAATGGGTTTGCTCCTTCAGCAAGGTCCGCGCGCATGACGCAAAAAAGCCAGCCGCGTGCGCAGCTGGCTTCGAACTCGCGCCGCATCGGCGCGGAGTCTTGATTACTGCAGCAGGGACATGGCCAGGCTGCTCATGCTGCCGCTTTGCTTCAGCATGGAAGTGCCGGCTTGCATCAGCATTTGCTTGGAAGTCATGCTGGCGCTTTCGTTGGCGTAGTCGGTGTCCATGATGCGGCCTTTGGCGGCCAGGGTGTTGTTGTTGACGTTGGCCAGGTTGTTGTTCACGTGGTCCAGACGGTTGGCGTTGGCGCCCAGGGAAGAGCGAACCGAACCGACCGAATCCAGAGCGGCCTGGATGGTGTTGATGGTGTCGGTTTTGCCGATTTCGTCGCCCTTGGTGGCTTTGTCCAGTGCGGCTTGGCCGTCTTGCTGAGCCTTCAGCGCGGTTTCGTAAGCGGTTTTCTTCGCCGGGTCGGCCGGGGCTGCATCGTAATCAGTTTTAGCGCTATTGGTCGCGGCCACCAGAGCCGGCATCGCATCGGTAGCGGTCTTGACGGCGGTAGCGTAGTCAGTGCTGGCAGTGTCATTCTTGAAGTAGGTCTTGGAAACGCTGCCCAGCGCATTGTTCAGCGCGGTCATGCCATCCTTCATGTTCACCGCCATGGACTCGTCGGCCGATGCGCCGATCTGGAAGTTCATGTCTTCGGTCAGCTTGCCGCCTTGCAGCAGTTTCTCGCCGCCGAAGGAGGTGTTCTTCATGATGTTGGTCAGTTCCTTGCCCAGTTCGGCGAATTCGGACTGCATCGCGCTCTTGTCGGCCTTGGTGGAGGTGGCGTTGGCGCCTTCGGTGGACAGGTCCTTCATGCGCTGCAGGATGTTGGTCACTTCGTTCAGCGCGCCTTCGGCGGTTTGCAGCATGGAGATGCCGTTCTGCGCGTTCTTCATCGCCACTTGCATGCCGCGGCTTTGCGCGTCCAGACGGGTGGCGATCTGCAGGCCGGCGGCGTCGTCCATCGCGGAGTTGATGCGCAGGCCGGTGCCCAGACGGGTCATCGAGGTGGACAGCGCGGTTTGGGTGCCGGTCAGGTTGGACTTGGTGTTCAGTGCGGCGATATTGGTGTGCAGGCTCAGCATGTCTATGTGCTCCAGAAGTCAGGTTGGTTGGTCCGGCATCGCTGCCGTTACCCTCACAAGGCGGCCGCCGCGCGACAAACTTAAATCGCGGTCGATGTGAAAAATCACATTGCTTGACGCGCCCCGCCGACTGTTGAAAGATCAAGCTCATAGCCACCGCCGCCCTGTCCCCATGCCCGCACTGAACGGCCAACAGGCCCTGGCCCAGCTCTGGGCCGCCGCAGCCCTCGATCCCTCCGCGCTGGAGCGCGCGCAGCTGCCGGCAGGCGCCGCGCCGCTGCCTTCGTCCTTTGCCGTCGGCTCTCTGGCCCAGGCCAGCATCGCCGCCAGCGCGCTGATGGCGGCCGAACTCTGGCGCCTGCGCGGCGGCGAGGCGCAGAGCGTCGCCGTCGATCTGGCCCACGCCGCCACCGAGTTCCGCAGCGAGCGCTATTTGCGCGTGGACGGCGCGCCGGCCCCCGAATTATGGGACGCCATCGCCGGCCCTTATCGCTGCGGCGACGGCCGCTGGCTGCGCATCCACACCAACTTTCCCCACCATCGCGACGGCATCCTGCGGCTGCTGAACTGTCGCCACGACAAGGACAGCGTGGCCGCCGCCTTGCAAGACTGGCAAGCTTTCGATTTCGAGCAGGCCGCCGCCGACCGCGGCCTGGTGGCGACGGCGCTGCGCAGCTTCGACGAATGGGACCGGCATCCGCAGGGCCAGGCCGTCGCCGCCCTGCCCTTGCTCGACATAAGGCGGATAGGCGATGCGCCGCCGCTGGCCCGCCCCTTTGCGCCCCGCCCCTTGCAAGGCATACGCGTTCTGGATCTGACCCGCATCATCGCCGGCCCGGTGGGCGGCCGCACCCTGGCCGCGCACGGCGCCGACGTGTTGCGCATCACTTCGCCGCGGCTGCCGTCCATCCTGCCGCTGGACATCGATACCGGCCGCGGCAAGCGCAACGCCGAGCTTGATTTGCGCCAGACCGCCGACGGCGAGCGACTGCGGCGCCTGCTGGCCGAGGCCGACGTCTTCGTTCAGGGCTACCGGCCCGGCGCTCTCGACGCGCTCGGCTTCGGCCCGGAACAAGCCGCGCGCCTGCGGCCCGGCATCGTCTACGCCTCGCTGTCCGCCTACGGCCATGCCGGTCCCTGGGCCGCACGACGCGGCTTCGACTCGCTGGTGCAGACCGCCAGCGGCTTCAATCATGCGGAAGCCGCGGCATTCAGCGGCGAGCAGCCGCGCACCTTGCCGGCCCAGGCGCTGGACCACGCCGCCGGCTACCTGCTCGCCTTCGGCGTCGTCGCCGCGCTCGCCCGTCAGATGCGGGAAGGCGGCAGCTGGCAGGTGCAGGTTTCGCTGGCGCGAACCGGGCTCTGCTTGCGCCAGCTCGGCGCCGACCAAGCCGCTTGCGCGGCGGCGGACCCCGGCCTGGAGCAAGTCGCGCCCTGGCTGGACGACTATGCGTCGGGCTTTGGAAGCTTGCGCGCCGTCCGCCACGCGGCCCGGCTTTCCCTGACGCCGGCGCACTGGGCGCTGCCCTCGATGCCGCTGGGCGGCCACGCCGCCGAATGGCTGCCGCGCTGAACCGACAGTGGCGCGCGCCGGCGCAACTTGCTATCGTCGGCGCTCCGGCCCAAGCGCCAACGGAGCATGCATGGATATCTCCTTCGCCGAACTGATCAGTCAGTACTGGTCCACCCCCAAGTGGGAAATCAATTTGCTGATCACGCTGAACCTGTTGGGCGGCCTGCTGCTGGGCTGTCTGGTGGGCTACGAGCGCTGGTTCAATGGCCGCGCCGCCGGCATGCGCACTTACGGCCTGGTGTCGATGGCCTCGGCCGCGGCCATCAGCATCGTCGGTTATTCCGGCTACTGGTACGGCGGCCTTTATCCCGACATGACCCACGGCGACATGACGCGGGTGGCCCAGGGCGTCTTGACCGGCGTCGGTTTCCTTGGCGCCGGCATGATCATGAAGGAGGGCCTGACCATCAGCGGCCTGACCTCGGCCGCCTCGATCTGGATGTCCTCGGTGATAGGCATTCTGGTCGGCGTCGGCTTCTACGCCGCCGCCATCGCCATCACCCTGCTGTGCGTGCTGTGCATGCTCTCCATCAATCAAATGGAGAACCGGCTGCCGCGCCGCTTCAGCCTGTTCATCGTCATCCGCTTCAAGCCGGAATACCAGTGGACGGTGCAAACGCTGAGCGCAGGCCTGCTTCGCTTCGGCGTGCGTCTGCACGAGGACAGCATCGCGCTGAACGCCGGTCCGGACGCCACCGAATGGAGCTTTCTGGTCTCCGCGCAAAACCGGCGCGACCTGATCAATGTCGTCGACCTGTCGCGCGAGATCATGCAGATCGACCATATCGAAACCCTCAGCATCCAGCCTGCGCGCAACTGAAGCTCCGGCCTGGCCGGCCGCCGCCGGCTAGGTGTTTCCACGCCATCAAGTTTCCCTCCGGATTGACGATATCTGTTCACCTACACTTCCTGTTCCGGAGCCTGCAATGCGAGTCGCGTCCATGGCGCTGTCGATGAGCAGCCAATACAGTTTCAGTCAAAGCCTCACCGTTCAACAACAAAGCCGCGCCTGGGTACAACTCCCTCCCGCCTCCGCCCCTGCGAAATCCTCCTCCGACGTCAGCCTGAGTCCCGACGGCGTCAACGCCAGCGCCAAGGACAAGGAGTTCTCCGATGGCATGACGCCGATGCTGGGGCTGATCAAGGACATTCTGGAAAAAGTGCTGGGCGTCAAATTCAAAGTGGTTGACGGCACTTTGCAAAGAGACGACGGCAAGGAGCAGCCATCCGCCGACTCGCGCCCCGCGCGCTCCGGTCAGTCTTCGGCGCCGCAGCAACTGCTCGTCGGCGGCGAACTCAAACAGACCGTCGACTATCAGGAAAGCGAAAGCCTGGCGTTTTCAGCCAAGGGCTCGATCAAGACCCAGGACGGCCGCGAATTCAACTTCGCGCTGGACGTGCAAATGAGCCGCAGCTTCGAATACCACAGCAGCAACACCATCCAGTTCGGCAACGGCAACGCCACCGACCCCCTGATGCTGACCCTGGGCAACGACGCCGGCAGCTTCAGCGGCGCCAGCGTCAGTTTCGACCTGCAAGGCGCGGGCAAACAGACCCAGTTGCCCTTCGTCAACAATGGCGGCTGGCTGGCTCTGGATCGCAACGGCGACGGCAAGGTCAACGACGGCAATGAACTGTTCGGCACCCAGTCGGGCAACGGCTTCGCCGATCTGGCCAAGCTGGACGGCAATGGCGACGGCGTGCTGGATGACGGCGACGCCGCGTTCGCGCAGCTGAAACTCTGGTCCGGCCGCGACGGCGACAAGGACCAGCTGATGGGTCTGAAGGAGTTGGGCATCGGCGCCATCCTGCTGCCCAGCGTGGACAGCCCGTTCAGCATCAAGAACGCCGACAACCAGTCCCAGGCCGACATCCGCCGTTCCGGCGTCTATCTGACCGAAGACGGTCGCGCCGGCCGCATCAGCCAGGTGGACATCTACGGCTGAATCGGCCCCGCGCCAACGACAAAGGCCGCTTGCGCGGCCTTTGTCGTGTCCGGCTAACGCCGGTCAGGAAATATAGTTGAACAGCGAGAGCTGGGTCACCTTGTTGTAGGTCAGCTGGCTGTACTTCAAGGAAGTCTGCGCCAGGGTGAAATCAGAGATCGCCTGCGGCATGTCCAGATCCTGCAAATCGCCGATGCTGCTGGCGTACTGCAGTTTCAGGCTACCACCGACATTCTGCATATTGTCGTTCTGCTGGCCGCGGGCGCCGATGGACGCCAAAGACAGCGACATCTGCTGCTGAGCCGAGTCGATGGCGTTGATCGCGCTGTTCAGCTGGGTGCCGAAGTTGGCGGGTTTGGGATTCTGGCCCAGCAGGGTGTTCAACTGGATCAGGCCGTCGAAGGCCGCGGTGGCGCTGCCGCCCGGCGTGCCGAACACCGTGCTGCCCGGATCGGAAATCGTCATCTGCTGCGAGGCGCTGATCTGCACGCTGCGCTGGCCGGTATCGCCTTGATATGTCGCCGGCGGCACCGCCGACAGGCTGACGGTGAAGGGCAGCGTATCGGTCTTGTTGCCGCTGAACAGATAGTTGCCGCGGCCGTCAGTGGAGTTGGCGTAAGTCGTCAGCTCGGTGATGCCCTCCTGCAGCTGCTTCTGGATCGCCTGCAGCTCGGTTGGGCTCAAGGCGCCGCTGCCGGCGGAAATCGCCAAACTCTTCATGCTGGCCATCAAATCCGACGAACTCTTGATCGCGGTTTCGGACAGCGACAGCCAGGAACTGACCGCCTGGGTATTGCTGATGTACTGGCTGTTCTGGCCCTGCGACTGGCTGATCAGCAGAATGCGCGCCGCGGCGACCGGATCGTCGGCCGGCGTCACTACCCGCTGCTGATTGTCGATCTGCATGGTGAGCTTGTAGATGCTGGCCTGCAAGCTCTGCATATTGTTCAGGCCGGACTGATAAATGTTGTTGGAGCTGATACGCATCGGTCTCTCCTTAGCCCATCAGGTTCAGAATGCTGGAGAAGGTGGTTTGCGCCACCTGTATCACCTTGCTGCATGCCTGATAGGACTGTTGATACTTGATCAGATTGGCCGCCTCCTGATCCAGGCTCACCCCGGTGACGTTGGACAGGCTTTCCGTGGTTTGCTTCAAAGTATTCAACATCGCCGCGGACTGTAGCTGCGCGGTATTGGTCTGATTGCCCACCGAGGCCACCAGCGTCGAATAATAAGAGCCGTAGGACTGATTGCCCACCAGCTTGAGGTTCTGCTGCGCCAGCAGCTCGCGCAAATTGGTGTTGTCGCCCGGCGGCGGCTTGGTGCCGGCCGGGGCTGGGCCCACGGTGAAGGTCTGGCCGTTGACCGGCGCGCCGGACAGCTGAAAGCTGACGCCTACGTCCACCGGCGGCACCGCCGTGGTCTGCAGCTTGAAGCTGTTGCTGGCGCCGCCGCCCGCCGGCACCACATTGTAAGGGCCGCCGCCGTTGGGGCCGGCGATGGTGGCGGTCATCGTCGCCGGACTGCCGGTGGCGGTAATGGTCATCCCGGTCATGCCGATGGACGGGTGCGTCGTGGTGCTGGGAAAGACCGGCGGCACGCTGTTGATGCTGCCCGCGTACCCGCCCGGCAGCGTGGCCCACACACCGCTCATGGTGACGCCGTTGCCGCCTGCTCCGCCGGTGGACACCATATTGGACGCGGTGGCCAGTTTATTGGGGTCGCCCATCAGCACTTGCAGATTGCCGGCCGCGTTCTGCGGATTGGAGGCGTAGCTGCTCAGATCGTTGAAAATGGGCTGACCGGCGGCGCCGGTGTTGTCGACGCCCAGCTGGTTCTGATAATTGATCGAAGCGGAAAAGTTGATCGCCATCGTGCCCAGCTGCTGCCGCGCCTGCAGCAAGGGACCGTCGCGGAAGTTCAGCAAACCGCCCAGCTGGCCGCCGGAAACCAGATTGTTCGGAATCGCCGTCACCGTGCCGTTGGGATTGTTGAACACCAGCTGCAAGGTGGTGGGATCGCTGGCCAAGGGCTGCGTGGCCAGGGTGTTGGTCTGACCGCCGGTCACCAGGGTCTGACCGTTGCCGATATAGACGGAGTAAGTGCCGTCCGCCTGCGGCACCGCCTTGGCGCTGACCAGCTTGTTCAACTCCAGCATCGCCTGATCGCGCTGGTCCATCAGCGTGTTGGGCTGCGCGCTCAACTGATTGCCGCCGGTCAATGCGGCGATTTCGGTGTTGAGACTGGCGATCTGCGAAGCCAGCGCGTTGATACTATCCACCGTGGTCTTGATCTGGCCGTTGGCGCCGGACTGCAGCTGTTGCAGCTGTCCGTCGATGGTGGCGAACTTGGTGCTCAGCGCCTGGGCCATGTTCAGCACGGTCTGCCGGCTGGGAATGGCGTCCGGCTGCTGCGACAGCGTCTGCATCGCGCCGAAGAAATCCTGCAAGGCGGGAAGGATGGAAACGTCGGTCGACGCCATCAGATTGTTGATCTGATTCAGCTGCTTGACCTGGGTGCTGTAATAGCTGCTGTTGGTCTGCGCGGTTTGCACCTGGCCGGACAAGAATTTGTCATAGGTGCGCAGCACATTGGTGACGTCCACGCCCTGCCCCAGGAAACCGAAGCCCTGGTATTGCGGCGTGCGGCCGGCCTGGGTGATGTATTGAACGTTGTATCCCGGCGTGGAGACGTTGGCGATGTTGTTGCCGGTTACCGACAAAGCCGTTTGAGCCGCATTCAGTCCGCTCACGCCGATCGAGAAAATATTGGAGCTCATGATTTACCTCTGTTTGCTTTATCGGCCCGGCGCGCCGAAACTTGACCCTGAAGCGCAAGCTCGGCCGCCGCAGCCTTGTTCTTAACTGCGCGTGGTTTGCTGCGCCAACGTCGCCGCCACGTCCACCAGCTTGCGCGCGTAGCGCGGATCGGTGGCGTAGCCGCCGGATTGCAGCGCATGCGCGAAGCCGTACATGTTCTGCCCCTGGTTCAGCGCGCTCTTGTAGCGCGGCGAATCCTTCAACAGCCGGGCGTAGTCGCCGAAGGCCTCGGCGTAAGAGCCGTAGGCGCGGAATTTTTCCACCCGCTTCTGCGCGACTCCGCCCTCGTATTCAGTGGTCATCACGCTGACCGTGCGCCCCTGCCAATCCCCGCTGGCCTTGATGCCGAACAGATTATGGCTGTTGCTGCCGTCCGGGTGGCGGATCGCCCGCTTGCCCCAGCCGCTTTCCAGCGCCGCGTGCGCAACCACGGCTTCCGGCGCCACGCCCAACTGAGCCGCGGCCGTGCGGGCGTGCGGCAACATTTCGGCGGCGAAGTCGCGGCTGCCGCCCTTGCCGGCCGCCTCGGCCTTGGCCTGACCGGCCGGAGCCGCCAAGGTCAGCGCCGCGCCGGCGGTTTGCTGCGCTTCCTGGTAGGCCTGCAGAGCCTTGGCGCCGCCGGCCGGCCGCGCGGCCAGTTGCGGCCCCGGAGCGGCGTAAATCGTGCGCGCGCTCTTATCGTCCGGATCGAAATTCGATTGCTTGGCGATCTGGCGATACAGCATGTCGCCCAGGCCCAGGCCGCCGTTGGAGCTCAAGGCCTGAGTCAGCTGCTGATCGTACAGGCCCTGGTAGGTGCTCAAATCGTTGGACTCGCCTTCCGGGTCGAACTTGGTCTCGCGCATGCTCTTGAGCAAGGTGCTCATCAACAAGGCCTCGAACTGCGACGCCGCCTGCCGCGCCGCGCCCTTGGGATCCTTGATCGCCTGCGCTCGCAACTCGTTCAGCTGGTTCGGATCCACGGCCAGCTGCCGGTTTAGCAAATCGTTGGCGCTCACGGCGCCGGCACTGATGGACTGAATCGTCATTTCTCGCTCCTGGAATCCAGCCAAAAGCAAGATTCGGGCCAGAAAAAAAAGACGGCCGCCCGGCCGTCTTTTTCCTTGCCGTTCTCGCGGCGCGTCAGATGATCTGAAGATCCGCTTTCAGCGCGCCGGCGGACTTCATCGCCTGCAGAATGGAAATCAGGTCCTGTGCGTTCGCGCCCAGCGCGTTCAGCGCCGCCACCACTCGCGACAGATTGGCGCCGTTGGGCACGCTGATCAGCTTGCTGCCTGGGGTGTTGATGCTGATGTCGGCCTGATTGGTCACCGTGGTCTTGCCGCCGGACAGCGGGTTGGGCTGGCTCACTTGCGGCGTGTTGCTGACCGTCACCGTCAGATTGCCGTGCGACACCGCGCACGGCGCCAGGGTCACCGCCTGATTCATCACGATGGAGCCGGTGCGGGCGTTGATGATGACGGTGGGGGAAACATCTGCCGGGTCGACGGCAATATTTTCCATCTTGGCCAGAAACTGCACGCGCTGGTCCGGGTCGAACGGCGCGCGCACTTCGATCAGCCGACCGTCCACCGCGCGCGCGGTGCCCTGGCCGAACGATTTGTTGATCGCCTGCACCACGCGGTTGGCGGTGGTGAAATCGGACTCGCGCAGCTCCAGATTGATGAATTCGCCGGAGCCCAGCGCGGTGGGCACTTCGCGCTCCACCGTGGCGCCGGCCGGAATGCGGCCCACACTGAGCTGATTGATCTGGGCGGAGCTGCCGCCCGCCGAGGCGCCGGCGCCGCCGACGACCACATTGCCCTGCGCCATCGCGTAGATCTGTCCGTCCGCGCCCTTCAGCGGCGACAGCAGCAAAGTGCCGCCGCGCAGGCTCTTGGCGTCGCCGATCGACGAAGCCGTCACGTCTATGGTCTGCCCCTGCCGCGCGAACGGCGGCAAGGTCGCGGTCAGCGTGACCGCCGCGATGTTTTTGGGATCGAGCTTGGTGCCGGGCGGCACTTGCACGCCCAGCTGGTTCAGCATATTGGACATTGCCTGGCCGGTGAACGGCGAGGACGTGACTTTGTCCCCGCTGCCGTCCAGGCCCACCACCAGGCCGTAGCCTATCAGCTGGTTGGGACGCACTCCGCCGACATTGGTCAGATCCTTCAAACGCTGCGCCGCCATGGCCGGGAACAGGGCCAGCGCCAGCAGCATCGCTAACATCAATCGCTTCATTTCTCGCCCGCTTTCAGCCCGTCGCGCCCGCCAGATGGCCGCGCCCGGGCCGCTAATTCGTTAAATCGGCAGTATGCTCATGAAAAACTTGGTCAACCAGCCCGGCTCATTGTACAGCCGGTGCGTGCCCTTGGTCTGCTGCTCGATGCGGGCGTCCGCCACCTTGAGCGAAGACACGCTGCGATCCGCGCTGATGTCGCGGGGGTTGACCACGCCGGACAGGCGGATGGACTCAGTGTCGCTGTTCACGCGCACGACTTTCTCGCCGCTGATCGACAGATTGCCGTTGGGCAACACCTCCAGCACCGTGACGGTGATGGAGCTGACGAAGGAGGTGGCCACCTTGTTGTCGCCCTTGCCGGTATTGTTGGCCGAACCCGTACCGCCAAAATTGGCGCCGGCCAAACCGCCGGCGGCGCCGCTGGGCAGGAAGGGAATCTTGATGCCGGCGTTGATGCTGCTGTTCAGGCCCGAGGTGCGGGTGTTGGTGGTCTGCTCCGACGCCGATGTCGACGAGTTTTCCTGGATGTTCACCGTCAGGGTGTCGCCGACATAGCCCGGCATCCGGTCCTGGAACAAGGGCCGGTAGCTGGCCGTCTGGAAAATCGAGCCGTTGCTGGGCATGCTGACCGGCTGCGGCTGCGGCCGCGCGCTGGTGGGCTGCTGCACCAGCGGCGGTTCCTGGGTCACGCAAGCGCTCAAGAACGCGGCCAGCAAGGCCGCCATCGCCATCGCTTTCATGAAACACCTCGTTTATTCATTTCAATCGGCGGCCATCGGCGACGGCCGCCACGCTACATTATTACAATTGGCTCAGCTTCTGCAGCATCTGGTCCGCGGTGGTGATCGCCCGCGAGTTCATTTCAAACGCGCGCTGCGCGGTGATCATGTTCACCAGCTCTTCGGTGACGTTGACGTTGGACGCCTCCACGAAACCGGAACGCACCGCGCCGCGGGTATCGGTCTGCGGATCGC
Organism: Chromobacterium alkanivorans; assembly: GCF_016937655.1. Taxonomy (GTDB): domain Bacteria; phylum Pseudomonadota; class Gammaproteobacteria; order Burkholderiales; family Chromobacteriaceae; genus Chromobacterium; species Chromobacterium alkanivorans. Next base: position 398,872 of record NZ_JAFHKL010000002.1, read on the forward strand.
CGTCCTGCGGATCGCCGGAAGACGCGGACTGCAAATACAGATTATTGCCCACGCTCTCCAGGCCCTGCGGGTTGATGAAGGTGGTCAGCTGGATGGTGCCCGCGGTTTGCGCCGCCGGGTTGTTGGGCAAGAAGTACTGCACCACGCCGGCGGTGGACACCGTAATCTGGTTGGCGGTACTGGGAATATTGATATTGGGGTTCAGCGGATAGCCGTCCGGATTCACCACGTCGCCGTTGGAGTTGCGCTTGAACTCGCCGTTGCGGGTATAGGCGGTGGTGCCGTCCGGCAGCTGGATGCGGAAGAAGCCCTCGCCGGCGATCGCCATGTCCAGCGGCTGCCCGGTCTGGGTCATATTGCCCTGGGAGTGGATGCGGGCGGTGGCCACCGCCGCCGAACCGGTGCCCACCTGCAGGCCGGTGGGCGTGGTGTTGCCGTTGGCCAGCTGCGCGCCGGGCTGGCGCAGGGTCTGGTAATACAAGTCCTCGAAAATGCCGCGGCTGCGCTTGAAACCCACGGTGTTGACGTTGGCCAGGTTGTTGGACACCACGTCCAGTTGAAACTGGCTGGAATCCATGCCGGTCTTGGCGATGTACAGTGCGCGCATCATGGCTTGTTTACCTCGTCTCCAGAACCGCGCCGCCTCTGTCGAGCCGCCGCGGCGAAATCTTATATTATAGTTTAGCCGTTGGTGGACAACAGCTGAGCCGCCTGCTGATCGCCCTGCTGGGCGGTCTGCATCAGGCGGACGTTGAGGTCGTACTGGCGGGCATGGGAGATCATCTGCACCAGGCTTTCCACCGAGTTGACATTGCTGGCCTCCAGCATTTCCGGCACCAGCTTGACATTGGCGTCGGCGGCCGCGTTGCCGCCGCCGTTGACGCGGAACAGGCCGTCCTCGCCCTTGTACACGTCCTTGGGGCCGGGGTTGACCATCTTGATCTGCCCGACCAGCTGCGGGGTGCGCACCGCGCCGGACAGCGGAATCGCCACCACCGAGCCGTCTTCGCCCAATTGAATGCGGGAACCGGTGGGCACCACGATGGGACCGCCGTCGCCCATGATGGGCAGGCCGGAGCGGGTGCGCATCATGCCGGTGGCGTCCAGCACATAGCCGCCGTCGCGGGTATAGGCCTCGTTGCCGTCCGGCGCCTGCACCGCGAAGAAGCCTTTGGAACCGATGGCGAAGTCGCTGATGTTGCCGGTGTGCATCAGGCTGCCCTGGCTCAGATCGTGGCCCACGGTGTTGTCCACCACATAGGTCCGCGTCGGCGCGCCCTCGCCCACCACCGGCAAGGCGCGGAAGGCCACCACGTCGGCCTTGAAGCCGTTGGTGTGCACATTGGCCAGATTGTTGGCGGTGGTGGCCTGCTGCCACATCACGTGCTTGGCGCCGTTCATCGCCAGGTAAAGCATTCTATCCATCGCGCGCGCTCAGCTCATCAGATGTTCAGCAGGGTCTGCACCAGGGTGTCCTGGGTCTTGATGGTCTGCGCATTGGCCTGGTAATAACGCTGCGCGGTAATCATATTGACCAGCTCCGCGGTCAGGTCGACGTTGGAGTCCTCCACCGCGCCGGCCTGGATGGTGCCGGTATTGCCGGCGCCGGGCGCATTGTAGGAGGCGATGCCGGAATCGTAGGTCTGCGCCCACAGATTATTGCCCTTGGACTGCAAGCCTTGCGGATTGATGAAGTTGGCCAGCGCGACCTGGCCTATGGTCTTGGTCTGGCCGTTGGTGAACGTCGCCTGGATGATGCCGGAGGACGAAATATTGATGCCCTTCAGGTTGCCGGGCGCGGAGCCGTCTATGGTCGGCGGCGTGGTCACGCCAAAGTTCTGCCCCACCTGGGTGGAGCCGGTGAAGCTGAAAGCCACGGTCTGCGGCACCGCCGAGCCGTTGAGCGGGCTGGGGGTGAAGTTGATGTTGAACGGTCCGGGCGTGGTCAGCACGCCGGAGGTGTTGAAGGTCAGCGAAAAATTATTGCTGTTGGGCGGCGTGTTATTGGCCGGATTGCCATCCACATAGGCGGTCGCGGTCCAGGTCCGGCCGGCGGCGGTGGGCGCGCCGGCGACATAGTACATGGTCACCTGGTGTGGGTTGCCCAGCGAGTCGTAAACCGTATTGGTGTTCGACCAGTTGTAGGAAGACGAATTGGTCGGATCCAGCGGCGCGACGGTCGGCACCGTGCTGCGCGAGTCCAAATTGACGCCGAGGGTGGCCTTGGTGGTGGCTTGCGGCGACACCAGGTTGGAGTTCAGCTGTATTTTGCTGACCTGCCCCTGGGAGATGTTGCCGGCGGCGTCGGCCTGCCAGCCCTGCAAGAAGTTGCCGTTGTTGACCACGTAGCCCTGGTTGTTAATCTGGAACTGGCCGTTGCGGGTATAGGACAAGGTGCCGTCCGGCTGGGCCACGGTGAAGAAGCCGCCGTTGTTGATCGCCAGGTCCAGGCTGCGGCCGGTGGTGGTCACGTTGCCGTTGCTCATGTTCTGCGTCACCGCGGCCACCTTGACGCCGATGCCCGGCGTGGTGGTGGCGATGCCGTACAAGGTGTTGCCGTACATGTCGGCGAACTCGGTGCGCGAGCTCTTGAAGCCGACGGTATTGGCGTTGGCCACGTTGTTGCCGATGGTGTCCAGCTGGGTGGAGGCGGCGTTCAAGCCGCTCAAGCCTTGTTGAAAGCCCATGATGTCAGTCCTTGAAGTCGAATGAGGTCGGTGGGATTAGGCGGTCATCTGCGCCACGTCGCCCAGTTGGGCGCGGCTGCCGTCCGGCAGCACCAGCTCGGGGACGCCCTGGTCCCAGGCCACCGCGGTCACCGTCTGCGTGTTGTAGGCCACGGCCGTGGTGCTGCCGTTGGCGCTGGCCTGGGTCACGTCGGCGCTGAAGCTGTATTTGCCGGCCGGCACCACTTCACCCTTGTCGTTCTTGCCGTCCCAGCTGAAGGTATTGACGCCGGCCACCGGCTTGTCGATGGTCATGGTGCGGACCACATTGCCGTTGGCGTCCTTGACGCTGACTTTCACAGTCTGCGCCGGGCCGTTCAGCAACACGCCGGCCGGGGAGGTGCCGCCATCAGGCGGCTTGGGCAGATCGCTGCCGGCCACCAGCACCTTCTTGCCTATCATGCTGGACGCCATCAGCGACTGGGAGGCCGCCTGCGCGCCGATCAGCGCCTGCATGGACTGGTTCAGCTGCTGAATGCCGCCCACCTGGCTGATCTGCGCCATCTGGGCCGTCATCTGGCTGTTGTCCATCGGGTTCATCGGGTCTTGGGAACGCATCTGAGCCACGAACAGTTTCAGAAAAGTACTCTGAATGTCGCTGGCGCTGGAGCCCACCACGCCGGAATTGCTCTTGCTGCCGTTGACGCTGCTGTTCGGATTAGTCTGAGTCTGACTATTCAGTACGTCATAAGGATTTGCGCTAGCCATCGCCGTTACTCCTCTCGCCTCACTGGCCCAGCTGCAGCACTTTCTGCTGCAGCGTCTTGGCCGTATTCATGATTTCGACATTGTTCTGATAGGCGCGGGAGGCGGCGATCATGTCGGCCATCTCCTCCACCGGATTCACGTTCGGCATCGTCACGTAGCCGCGCTGGTCGGCCAGCGGATTGCCCGGATCGTACTTGAGCCGCGGCGGGGTCTGATCCTCCACCACCGCGGTCACGCGCACGCCCGCCACCTGCGGCTGCGCCGCGGTCACCGGAATCGCGGTGAACACCGCGTGGCGCCCTTTGTAGGGCTCGCCGGTGGAGCTGGTCGAGCTTTCCGCGTTGGCGATATTGCTCGCCACCAGGCTGAGACGCATCGACTGCGCCGACATCGCCGACCCGGAAATGGAAAACACATTGGACAAAGACATCAGCTATTGCCTCCCTGGCCCTGGATCGCCGAACTCAGGCCGCTGATCCGCTTGTTCAAAAAAGTCAGCGTCGACTGGAAGCGGACCGCGTTCTCGGCGAAAGCCGCGCGCTCCACGTCCATGTCCACGGTGTTGCCGTCCACGCTGGGCTGCACCGCCGCGCGGTACTGCAGCGCGGCGCCGTTGCCCGCGCCGCCTGCGCCGGCGAGATGGCGGGCATCGGTCAGATTCATCGCCAAACGACCCTGCGCATCGGTTTGCGCCTGCAAGGCCTTGCCGAAGTCGAAATCCACCGCTTTGTAATTGGGGGTTTCGTCATTGGCGATATTGCTGGCCAGCACCTCGGTGCGATAAGCCCGCAAATTCAGCGCTCGCTGCTGAAAGTCGAAATGTTTGGCGATTTTGTCTAGCATGTCAGCCTCCTTGAGGCGACGTTAAAGCAGGAAGCGTGCCAAGCCGATCAAACACGCCAGCGCATTGATTTTTCTAGGCAATCCGCCAAACCACCAACCACTGATGGCCAAACGGCAACAATGAGCGGCAAGATTTGCCGCCTCCGGCCGAAGCGACAGATTTTGCTTGCCGCACCGCGCAATTCGTGCCAAACCAACATAAGAACCATTGAAGACGCGTCCGGAATCGCCGACACTCATGCATGGGCCGACGGCGGCGGACGGCTTTGAGAAAATAGAGAAGACAGGCGGGGGAAGAGGCATGCTGGAAGTACAACATTTAATCGTCTCGCTGGCGGAACCGTCTCACGTTCAGGCGCAGATCATCAGCAAGGCGCTGGGCGAGATGGGCATCTCCAAGGTGGAGACCCACCCCAATGGCGAAGCGCTGCTCAGCCGCGCGCGCGAGTCGCGCCCCGACCTGGTGATCAGCGCTTACTATCTGCCCGACATGACCGGCCAACAATTGCTGCAGCAGATGCGCGAAAGCGCCGACCTCAGCGGCATGCCCTTCATTCTGGTCTCCAGCGAAACCAATCCGGAGCGGCTGGAGCCCATTCGCCAGGCCGGCAGCCTGGGCATCCTGCCCAAACCCTTCACCAGCGGCCAGCTGGACGAGGCGCTGGCCAACGCGCTGGACTTCATCAACACCGAGAGCCTGGCCATGGAGGTGGACACCGATCTGGCCAACGTCCAGGTGTTGATCGTGGACGACAGCCAGACCTCGCGCCGCCACGTTCGCGCCGTGCTGGAACGCCTGGGCTTCGAACACTTCACCGAGGCCGCCAGCGGCGCCGACGCGCTGCCGCTGCTGGAGAGCGAAAGCTTTCAACTGATCATCGTCGATTACCACATGCCCGGCATGGACGGCTGCGAACTGGCGCGCCACATCCGCCAGAACAGCGCCCAGGGGCGCACTCCCATCCTGATGATCACCAGCGAGACCGACCACGACCGGCTGGCCGAGGTGGAAGCGGCCGGCGTCTCGGCCTGCTGCGACAAGCCCTTCTCCACCAACAAGCTCAGAGATACCATCCGCGAACTGCTGCAGGAATACTGAGAATCCGCTCAAAGTCCGCTGCGCCTTGCGGGGCGCAACGCGCGCATTCCGCTTTCTCAGCAGTTTTCGCCCTGTCTCGCCCTGGCTCGCAAGACCTTGAACAGACGCTGAGCGGCCCTTCCCGCTTATTTGGGCGCCACCCACACCAGGCGCGAATTCGCCTTGGCTTCACCAAACGCCTGCCGCCGCCAGTACCCCTGGGTCGCGTAAGCCCGCGCGGCGTCCAGTTCGGAGATGCGGCAGAAGTTCACCTCACTGAAGCCCGCCTTCAGCAATTGGCTGCGGCCGCGCTGACGGGTCTTGGCGCAAGTCGGCGCGCAAGCCTGTTCCACCCAAGGTTGCGGCGCGCCCTGCTGCCAAGCCAGCTCTCGTTCCAGCTTGGGCTGGGTCATCATCGCCAGGCCGTTGAGCACCGAGGCCAGCAAGGCCTGCCAACGCTCCGCCACCGCCTCGATCTGCGGCGCCAGCTCGCCCGGATACGTGACCAGCAAGGCCTCCACCCCGTCGGACTCATGCAGCCATTGCGCGGCGTCGCGCGAAAACCCCTCTTCCACCAGCGTCAGCAGCAAGGCCCTGCGCTCCGGCTGATGCGAGACGAAGGCCCCGCCGCCGCCCGGCACGTGCAGAAAGAAGGCGTCGGCCGGCAAACTCAGCGTGTCCGGCAACTGCGAGGGCAGCCGGGTGTGGGCCAGAGCCTGCGCCAGACCGTCGTCCAGATGGGAAATCACGCGGCCATGGCGGGCGAAACAGCCCCAGGACTCGGCCAAGGCCAATTCGGCGACTATGGTCCGCTGCTCCACGGCGAACACCTGGGCGGCGCGCTCCAGTTCGCGCTTGATCACTTCCTTCATTTCCTTGCGCGCCGCGGACGGCTGCAAAGCCTGGACATACAGCTGGCTGACGCGCTTGGCCCAAGGACGGGAGGCCGCATAACGCTGCACGGCATACATCATTCCCTACCCCTTTCCTGAAACAAAAAAGGGCGCATTGTAACAAAGCGCCCCCGCGGCCCCAAGCTGCGATCCGGCTTCAGCCGCCGCCCTCCCTCTTGCCGGAGGGGCGGACCCGGCTTTCGGCGATGCCGGAATACAGCCACTGCCGGAAATGATTCAAGGTCATCGGCTTGCCGAAATAAAAGCCCTGCAAATACTCGAAGCCCTTCACATTCAAATAGCTTTGCTGACCCTGGGTCTCCACCCCTTTCACGATCACCTGCACCCCCATCTCGTTGGAGGACAAGAGCAGGCCGTCCAGAATATTGCCCTTCAGGCTGTCCTGACCCAAGGCCGACACATAGCCCTTCTCAACCTTCAGATAGTCGAAGCCCCAGCGGCTCAGATAGGTCTTGTCGGCATAGCCCGCGCCGAAGTCGTCCAGCGCCAGCCTCACCCCCATCTGCCGCAAGCCGTTGATCACTTTCTGCGCGCCGGACGCCTCCTGCAGCGGCGCTCGCTCCGACACCTCCAGCACCAGTTGCGCCTGCTTTTCGCGCAATAGATTGACCAGCGGACGGCAATCTTCCAGCAGCTCGGGCAAAGCCAGATGCTCGGTGGAGATATTGACCCCGACCATGAAGCCGGGAGGCAGCACGATCTGCTTCAGCTCCTCGGCCACCCGCCTCAGCATGTAGCGCGTCAGCGACACGATCAAACCGGCCTCGATCGCAGTCTGGATGAACAGCTCTGAGCGCACATTGCCTTGCACCGGGTGCCGCCAGCGCGCCAGCACCTCCACCCCGACGCATTCGCCGCTGGCCGCGGTGACGATGGGCTGGTAGTGAGCGAAAAACTCTTTTTGCCGAATCCCCTCGGAGATCTCCCAACCCGTCGCCTTGCGCCCGCCGGAACCGCGACGCGCGCCCCAGGCGACGCCGCAGCCCAAGCCCGCCGCCAACAACAAGGCCAGCCATTGAGTCTTCAGCGCCAGCAAGGGCGCCGCCGCCCACTGCGGCGCCGCCAGCACGCCGATGCGCGCCGGCGCGGACGGCACCCAGGCCACCTCGCCGGCCGCGTCCGCGCCTTGATCCCTGACTTCGCCGTTGGCGGCCAGCGCCCGCCCGCCCGCCAGCAGGCTCACTTTCACGCCTTCGCGCTCGGCCAGGGCCAGTTGCGCCACCAGCGGCCCGGCGTCCAACTCCAGCACCCCAGCGGAGTGCGCCAGCCGCAAGCCCGGCAGCAGCTGGCCGTTGCCGGCGGGCAACAGGCTCGCCCCGCTTTCCAGCCCGCCCGCCTCCGCCGGCACGCCGCGACGCGACGCGCACAGCGCGCCGCCGGCGCCGCGCGCCTGGGCGAAGCGCACCAGCGACGTGCGCTGAACCAATTCCGCCAAAGCCTGGGTCTGGGCTCGGCAATCCGGCTCCGGCGGCGGCAGCGTGTCCAGCCGCGTCAGCGCGGCGAAAGCCGGCGACAATTGCCAGGTCAGTTGTCCGGCGACCAGCTCGGCCTTTTCCCCGGCCAGCGACTGCATCCGCCACGCGGTCAGCGCCAGCGCCAGGCCCAGCGCCAAGGCCAGGGCCAAACCGACGCAAACGGCATAGGCCGCGCCAGGGGAGCAGGACATCAACCAGGAATGAGCCCGGTCCGTGCTTGCGAATCTGTTTTTTCCACTCATTGCCTGCCCTCAACGAAGGTTTCACGCATGGCCCGTCATCGTTGAAGTGTAGTTAGAAGCGCGCAAATCTCCACAAGCCGACGCCGCGCGACGAAAGCCGAGTCCATGGGCTACGCCCTGGGTCCGCGACAGTTGTTTTGGAAAATCGCCGCCGCAAGCGGCAAACAATCAAATACTTAGCCGGCATGTTTTGAAAAAACAGTTGTAAACCCGTCTGATTTACCGTATAGTCCGGCCTCTTGTGTTTCCACCGGGCATTCCAAACCACGCCTCAGCCCGAGTGAGATTGCTTCATCGTCCCTGACCATTTCCAGGCTTCGTCCACGCTTATAATGTCGCATCAGACTGGACCGCTGTTCGCCGCTTGTCAGGTTAGTGCCGATGATTTACGGCTTAAAGGCGCCGTATAACCGACCGCCACCAACCTGGCTACAAGTGACGCCGGCAGTATCCGGCTTGAAAGGACATCATGCATTTTTCCGATCTGGGCATCGCCCCGACCATCCTGCGCGCTCTGGAAGCCGCCGGCTATTCCTCCCCTACCGAAGTACAGGCCCAAGCCGTGCCCGCCGCCATCGCTGGCCGCGACCTGCTGGTTTCCGCCCAAACCGGTAGCGGCAAGACCGCCGCCTTCCTGCTGCCGGCGCTGACCAAGCTGTCCGAGCGTTCCACCGGCAAAGGCCAGGGCCCGCGCGTACTGGTATTGTGCCCGACCCGCGAACTGGCTCAGCAAGTTGAAAAGAACGCGCTGGAATACGGCAAGGATCTGCGCTGGATGAAAACCGTCTGTCTGGTGGGCGGCTCCTCCTTCGGCTACCAAACCCGCGCGCTGTCGCGTCCGGTAGACCTGATCGTGGCCACCCCGGGCCGTCTGATGGACCACATGCGCTCCGGCCGCATCGACTTCTCCCGCCTGGAAATGCTGGTGCTGGATGAAGCCGACCGCATGCTGGACATGGGTTTCATCGAAGACATCGAAACCATCGTCAAAGCCACTCCGGAAACCCGTCAGACCGTGCTGTTCTCCGCCACGCTGGACGGCACCGTGGGCCGCATGGCCGAGAAGATGACCCGCGATCCGCAGCGCATCGAGATCGCCCGCACCGAAACTTCGGGCGGCACCATCGAAGAGCACCTGCTGTACGCGGACGACCTGAACCACAAGCATCGTCTGCTGGATCACATCCTGAAAGAGTCCGGCTTTGACCAGTGCGTGATTTTCTCCGCCACCAAGGCCTACTCCGAAGAACTGGCCGACAAGCTGTCCGACCAGGGCTACTCCGCAGCCTGCCTGCACGGCGACATGCCGCAAAGCTGGCGCAACCGCACGCTGAACGACCTGCGTCGCGGCCGCATCAAAATCCTGGTGGCCACCGACGTGGCCGCCCGCGGCATCGACGTGCCGACCATCACCCACGTGGTGAACTTCGACCTGCCGAAGCAGGCTGAAGACTACGTGCACCGCATCGGCCGCACCGGCCGCGCCGGTCGCGACGGCACCGCCATCACCCTGGCGGAGTCCAAGGAATTCCACAAAGTGCGCCGCATCGAGCAGTATCTGAAGCGTCAGATCACCGAAGGCGTGATCGAAGGCATGGAACCGACCCGTCGCCCGCCGAAAGGCCCGCGCCGCAACAACAACGGCAAAGGCGGCTACGGCGATCGTCGTCCGGGCAGCGGCGGCCGCGGCGGCTACGGCAATCGTCGCGAAGGCGGTTACCAGGGCCAGCGTCGCGAAGGCGGCTATCAGGGCAACCGCGGTCCGCGCAGCACCCAACAGCAGTAAATCTCAGACGCCCCCGGCAGCGGGGGCCGCTGAAACAGAACGCCATCGGCTCGCCGATGGCGTTTCGCATTTCAAGCGCGGCTCGCCCGTCCGCGCAAGGCCAAGGCCAGGAACAGCCAGGCGCCGTGCGGCAGCCACTGCTCGGTCCAGCGCCAGGACTGGCTGATATCGGTCTGTTCCGGGCTCAGAAAGGCAACGCCGTCGTCCGCCCCCGGCGCGGCGGTGATCCCGTTGCAGACTCCGCCGCAGGCGTTGTAATAGCCGGGCTCGTAACGCGGATTGTTGCGCCCCCAGCCCTGCAGCATGCAGACGTCGAAGGGGTTGCGCCCCAGAATCCAGTCCAGCGCGCCCTGCGCGTACTTCAGCAGCGCTTCGCGCGCCGCGCCCTCCTCATGCTCCGCCAAAGCGCAGCCCGCCGCGGCCAAGCCCCCCAGCCGCGCGTTCTCCCCCTGCCACCAATAAGCGCTCTCATTGGCTTGCGGCATGAAAAAGCGCGCCGCGCCCTCCTCGCCGTCGCGGGCCACCCACTGCCGCGGATAGGCGAAAGGGTTGCCCGCCGCCGCCGTCAGCGCCATCTCCGCATCCAGCCCGCGCCGGACCGCCCGTCGCGCGGCGTCCGCCAGCGGCGAAGCCGGCAATACCGCGGCGAAACGCAGCAAGGCCAGATAAGGCAAGCCGGCGTCGACGCCGTGAAAGAAGCTGCGCCGGCGCTCCGCGTCCATCCAGAAGCGGCCGGCCTCGTCCTGCTGCGCCAGCATCCGCCGCGCGCGCCGGTCGGCGGCGTCGGCGAACACCGGCTCGCCGCTGGCGGCGTACAGCTCGCAGGCGGCCAGCAGCGCGCAATAATCGTCGATGAAATTTTCGCAACCGTCGTCCAGGTAACGCGCGTTGTACTGCTGCAGATGGGCGAAGCCGCGCCGCGCGGCGGCCAGATACTCGCCGCGGCCGAATTCGCCGTCGCGCGGCAACTCCGCCGCGCGCGCCAGCGCGGCGATCGCCAGACCGCCGCCTTGGCGAAAACCGGCTTGAAAACCGGAAGACTTGAGCCCGCGCTGGGTGGAGTAGGCGCACAGTTCTCGCTGTTCCGGCGCCTTGCTCCAGCCATCGAACAGCGTCATGTAGAAGAAGCCGGACGGGTGCTGCATCCGCAATAGAAAATCGGCGCCGTGCAAGGCCTCGTCCACCATGCGCTCGTCGAACCAGCGCGGCTGCGGCGGCAAGGCGGCTCGCCCCGCCATCAGGCCCCAGGCCAGCAATGGCGTCTGCTGGGGATTCATGAAGTTGGCGTAAGACAGATGGGACAGGTATTTCGAGCAGTCGCCGGAAGCGTCGAACCAGCCTCCGCGCACGTCCCGCCGCGTCTCTTCGCCCCACTCCGGCGCCGCGCGGTCGGCCTGGTCGTAAAGACCGGTGCAACGCTGCGACTTGAAGTAATGCAGCAGATCGGACAACATCTGGCCGCCCAGGCAATCCGGCCCCACCTCGAACTCGTGACTGATCACCGGCGGCGCGCTGTCCCGCAGCCACAGTCGGTATCGATCCGGCCGCGTCCAGTCGCTGAAATCGGCCTGCCAGTAATGCCATTCCGGCCACCCCTCCGCCATGCCCTGCGGCCGCAAAGGAATTTCGGCCGCGAGCCGCCCGCCGCCATCCAGCAAGACCAGCGCCGCCGGCGCGGCCGCGGCCGGCGCTTGCAGCAAGGCCAGCTTGGGCGCTTGCGGTTCAAAACCGATGTGGTTCAGCAGAATCTTCATCGCGCGGCTCCCGCTAATAAGTAAATCGTTTTGCCTTAATGACGGGCAATATTTACGCGCCGCGACGGCCAGGTCAAGCCATTGACATAAAAAGTCGCCGCATCAGGCCTTGAGCAGCACTTCGTACTGCGGATTGAACTCGTCGAAGATGGGCAACGCCGCCGCGCCCAGCGCCACCGTATCGCGGCCGGCGCCGCCCAGCAGCACCCGCGGGCCGCAGCTTTGCCGGATAGACACCGGCAGCGGATGCAGCCGCTGCTCCAGCTGCTCCAGCAAGGCCGGCGGCAGAAAGCCGCCTATCACTACCGCCTCGATGTCCAGCAGGCTCTCCAGGATATTGATCGCCTGGCGCAGCGGCGGCGCGGCGGTGGCCAGCCAGCGCTCGATGCCGTAGCAGATCTCGGGCGTCGGCCGCTGCAGGCTGCGGGCCGCCAGCTCGGCGTCGTCGGCCAGGCCCAGCGTTTCGTACAGCGCGCGCAGCGACACATAGCGCTCCAGACAACCGTGGTTGCCGCAATCGCAGGGCCGTCCGTCCGGCATCACGATCATGTGGCCGATTTCGCCCGCGTTGTGGCGGACGCCGGCGTACAGCCGCCCGTCCAGGAACAGCCCAGCGCCCAGGCCGGCGCCGATGAATAGATAGACGAAGTTGCGCAGCGCGGCGGCGCGGCCGTACAGCCGCTCGCCGACGGCGGCCGCGGTGGCGTCCTTTTCCAGCAGGACCGGCAGGTCCAGCCTGCGCTCCAGCTGGGCCGCAGCGTCCACCTCCTCCCAACCCGGCAAGGTGGTGGGCCCCACCGAGCTCATGCCCTCGACCCCGAACGGACCCGGCATCACCAGGCCCAGGCCCAGCACCCGGTTCCAGTCTATGCCGGATTCGGCGCGCAGCCGGCCCACCACCTCTTCGATCAGGGGCAGGGCCAATTGCGGATCCGGTCGCCGCACCGGCGCCTCCACTCGCGCGCGGCATTGGCCGGCCAGGTCCACCGCCACCGCGATCAAGGACTGGGTGTCCAGCTGGATGCCCAGCGAGTAGGCGCCGTCGGGATTGATGCTCAGCGGTATCGCCGGCTGGCCGCGCGCGCCCTCGCGCATCGGCTCGCCTGCCAACAGCATGCCGCCGTCCAGCAACTCAGCCGCGATATTGGACACCGTCTGCGGCGTCAGCGCGGTCAGGCGGGCGATTTCGGCGCGGGTCAGCTGCCCGTTCAGGCGTATGGTCTCGATCACCGCGCGGCGGTTGTGCGCGCGGGCGTGCTCCAGATTGGTCCCCGCCACCGTGCGCGGGTCCTGGCCTGCAGGAATGGATTTCATGCCGGCAGTATGGCGAGCCGGCCCCGGGCGGACAAGCGCGCCGGCCGGGCCTGTTGCGGCGACGGCGACAAGCGGACGGCATTATCGCCGCAATTAAATAAATCAACTTGACGAAATGCCATCGTAATGATTGAATTTCTGAAAATTCTAATGGCATCGCGAAATATCCATGCAAGCCGATGATATTGCTGAGCTTTGCGTGAAAACCCGCACTGGATCCAGGACAGCATCGTGACTGAAGCTTTTGAATACCGCCTGGGCGTCGACGGCGGCGGCAGCGGCACCCGCGTCTGCCTGAGCGACGCCGACGGTCGCCCGCTCGCACGCGCCGAAGGCGGCCCCTCCGCCTTGTCTCGCGGCGTGCCGCAGGCCTGGAGCGCCGTGAACCAAGTCGTCGCCAGCGCCTTCGCCCAAGCCGGCCTGCCGCCGGCCCCGCCGGCGCGGTGCGCGATCGGGCTCGGCCTGTCCGGCGTGCACAACGCCGATTGGGCCGAAGCCTTCCGCGCCGCCGACCCCGGCTACGCCCGCCTGCGCCTGGCCACCGACGGCTACACCACCTTGCTGGGCGCCCACGGCGGCCTCCCCGGCGTGATCGTGGCGCTGGGCACCGGCAGCATAGGCGAAGCGCTGTACCCGGACGGCAGCCATCGCGAAGCCGGCGGCTGGGGCTATCCCAGCGGCGACGAAGCCAGCGGCGCCTGGCTGGGCCAGCGCGCCGCCCAATACGCGCAGATGGCGCTGGACGGCCGCCTGGCCGCCACGCCGCTGACGCGGGCGGTGCTGAAGCATGTCGGCGGCGACTGGCAGGCGATGATGGCCTGGAACGGCCGCGCCACGCCGACGCTGTTCGCGCAGCTGGCGCCGCTGGTGGTGGCCAACGGCCGTCGCGACTCGCTGGCCGCCGAGCTGCTGCGCCAGGCCGGCCGCGACGCCTGGTCCATCGCCAAGGCGCTGGACCCGGACGAGGGCTTGCCGACCGCCCTGTGCGGCGGCCTTGGCCAGGCGCTGCGCGATTGGCTGCCGCCGGAATTCGCCGCCCGTCTCAGCGCGCCGCGCGGCGACGCCTGCGCCGGCGCGCTGCTCCTGCTGGCCTCCTGACTCTCCCCCTCACCGCAAAGGATTCTCCATGCGTCTCTCCCCGCTGCTGCTCGCCGGCTTGCTGGCCCTGGCCGGCCCGGCCCGCGCCGACAAAATCGTGGTCGAATACTGGACCGATTCGCTCAAGCCGCAGTTCGACGCCTACTTCGCCGCCGCGAAGAAGCAGTACGAGGCGCAAAACCCCAATGTCGAGCTGCGCTGGGTGGATGTGTTCAACGAGGGCTTCGAAACCAAGCTCAACGCCGCCATCGCCGCCGGCCGGCCGCCTGCGCTGATCAACCACGATGTGCCGCGGCTGTACAAATACGCGCAAAAAGGCGCCCTCCTGCCGCTGGACGCCTCCTTGCCGGCCGACAAGGCCGGCTATCTGCCCAATGCGCTGGCCGATCTCAGCGTGGGCGGCAAGCTCTACGCCTACCCCTGGTACAACAACGTCAATGTGCTGGTGCTAAACGGCGAGCTGTTCCGCAAGGCCGGACTGGATCCGGCGCGCAAACTGGACAGCCTGGAACAACAGCTGGCCGCGGCCAAGGCCATCCGCGCCAAGACCGGCGTGCCCGGCCTGCTGCCGCAGCTGGGACAAATCGACGGCATCATGCTGGGGCGCGGCCTGCCCTTGCTGCAAAACGGCAAGGCGGTCTTCAACGGCCCGGCGCACGTGGCCTTGCTGCGCCAGTACGCCGACGCCTACAAGGCCGGCGCGCTGGCCAAGGAAAACCTGTTCGCCGACGACAACTACCAGGCCAGCGTCAAGCTCTACAACAGCGGCCGGCTGGCGATGATGGAAACCGCGCCCACCGCGGTGCGCCGCACCCAGACCGACGCGCGCGCCGTGTTCGCGGTCAGCCGGGTGCAGCCGGCGCCCTTGGGGCCCACCGGCGTGGTCCAGGGCGGCTATCAGTTCGGCTGGGCGGTGTCCAAGGGCCTGCCCGCGGCCACTCAAGCCGAAGCGATCAAGTTCGCCCGCTTTCTGACCAGCGACGCGCAGCAACTGGCCTTCTCCAAGGTGACCGGCGCCACCTTCCCGTCCACCCGCGCCGCGCTGCGCGACCCTTACTTCACTCAGGCCGGCGGCAGCCTGGTGGACGTCGCCCGCGCCCAGGGAGCCAAGGCGGCGCCGGACATCCGCACCTTCAGCCTCGGCGGCGTGCCGCGGCTGGCGGACCTGAAGAAGAAGCTGGTGGACAGCGTGGAGGCCGCGGTCACTGGCCGCAAGGACGCTCAGCTGGCGCTGGACGAAGCGGTCGCGTTCTGGAACCGGCAGCTGAAATAAGCGCGCGGCGATGAAATCCAGCGCCCGCAACGCCTGGCTGTTTCTGGCCCCGGCCCTGCTGCTGATGGCGGCGTTCACCTTCTGGCCGCTGTTGTTCGGCGCCTATCTGGCCTTCACCCGCTACGACCTGCTGTCGCCGCCGCAGTGGGTGGGCCTGGAGAATTTCGATTATCTGCTGCAGGACGAGGTGTTCTGGCGCGCACTGCGCAATTCCCTGCTCTATCTGCTGGTGGTGCCGGCGATCCAGCTGGTCGCCATCGCGCTGGCCCTGCTCGCCAACCGGCCGCTGCGCGGCGTCAAGCTGTTCCGCGCCGCCCTCTACCTGCCGGTGATCACCACCGTCGCCGTGGTCGGCATCATCTGGAACTGGATGTACGCCGACTACGGCGTGTTCAACAGCGCGCTGCGCTGGCTGCGGCTATTGGCCGCTCATCAGGAGATCGGCTTTCTCAGCGACGAGGACATCGCGCTGTTTTCGGTGATGTTCGTCACCTTCTGGCGCGGCGTCGGCTACTACATGGTGCTCTACCTGGCCGGCCTGCAGGCGATCCCGGCGGAAATGCAGGAGGCGGCGCTGCTGGACGGCGCCAACGCCTGGCAGCGCTTCTGGCGCATCACCCTGCCGATGCTGAAGCCCACCATCCTGTTCTGCAGCCTGATTTCCACGCTGGACGCCTTGAAAGCCTTCGAGGAAGTGCTGGTGATGACCCGCGGCGGCCCGCTGAACTCCACCTACACCGTGTTGTATTACATGTTCCATCAGGGCTTCGATCAGCTGGACTTCGGCCGCGGCGCCGCCGCCGGCCTGTTGTTGACCCTTGTGTGCTTGTTGCTGGCCGGCCTCAACTTCCGCCTGCTGCGCCCCGCCCACCGCTAGCTTCCAGGACGCCCGCCATGACCGCCGCCCCAAGCCTGCTTGCCCGCCCCGCCCGGCGAACCCGTTCGCGCGCGCTGCGGCGCCTGCCGGACTATCTGCTGTTGCTGGCGCTGGCCTGCGCCGCCTGCTATCCGTTTTGGTGGACGCTGATGATTGCGCTGGGCGACGGCGAGCAGGTGTTCGACTTCCCGCCCCGCCTGCCGGACCCCTTGTCGCTGGCCCACTTTCGCGAGGTCTGGAACCAGATCCCGATGGGGCGGTTTTTATGGAATTCGGTCTTGATTTCCGGCCTGACCACCGCCGGCACCTTGCTGGTTTCCAGCTGCGCCGGCTTCGCGCTGGCGCAGTTGCGCTTTCGCGGCCGGCAGTGGGTGTTTTACGCCATCATCGCCACCCTGCTGCTGCCCAGCGAAACCAATGTGCTCAGCAACTACGTGACCCTGTCCTGGCTGGGTCTGGACGACAGCCGCGTCGGGGTGGCGCTGCCGACGCTGGCCGGCGCTTTCGGCATCTTCCTGATGAAGCACGCCTTCGAGGAGATTCCCGAGGAAATCGTCGCCGCCGCGCGCATGGACGGCGCCGACGACTGGCAGCTGTTCTGGCGCATCTGCCTGCCGCTGAGCCGGCCCTATCTGGCCACCCTGGCCATTTTCACCCTGGTATGGTCGTGGAACGGCTATGTCTGGCCCAGCGTGGTGCTGAAGAACCCGGACCTCTACCCGCTGTCCGTCGGGGTGCAATATCTGAAGGGCGCCTTCGCCACCTCCACGCGGATGGTGGCCGCCGGCGCGGTGCTGACCATCGCGCCGGTGCTGCTGGTCTTCCTGTTTTGCCAGCGCTATTTCATGCGCGGCATGGACGGCGCTGTCAAATAAGGCCGTCCCGCCGGCGCGCTCAAGCGCCGCACAGCTCGGCCAGCCGCTGCGGCTCCGCCACCAGGAAATTGCCCTCGCCCTGCAATTGGACGATGCGCGCGTCGCGGCGGCGCTCCCAGGCGTTGACCGGGTACTGGCGCGCCCAGGCGCACATCAGTTGCCGGTCCTGCCGGCTCATGCGCAATTGGTAGCGCGCGTGCATGTACAAGGTGATGCGCGCCGCCGTGCCGCGCACTTCCTCGCGCGGCTGGAAGCGCTTATTGCCGAAATCCGTCACCGATTGGCATTGGCCGTACATGGTCGTCGGCTTGCGGCTCCACGCGCCGTAGGCGAAGTTGGCGCGGTCGCCGTTGACCTCGCCCACCACCGGCACCAGATTGTTCAGATCGCCTTCGGCCATGCGGAACACCGGATCGCTGGACGCGCAGTTCTTGCGGCCGCCTTGCTGCCAGCACTGGCGCTGGTGGCCCAGGTTCCAGGCCGGCACCACGTGCTCCCACTCGATGCGGCTGGCGCGGGTTTCCGATTTGCGCGGCACATAGCCGCAGGACGCCCAGTCCACCGCCTTGCCGCGGTAATCGCAACCGCAATAGAAGTCCTGCTCCATGCCGGCGAACACCCGCGGCAGCACCTTCTTGGCGTTGGAAAAGTCGCGGTGTCCCACTTGCTTGACGCCGCTGACCAACTGCGCCGCCTGAACCTGGCCCGGCGCGCCGGCGTCGGCCGCGGGCCGCGTCGCCTGCTCCAGCTGGCGCACCACGGCGGCGCCGGCCTTGGCCAGGGTTTTGACTTCCGCGGATTGGCTGATTTTGGAAAATTCGGCCGCGTCGCAGCCGGCCAACAACAAAATAACGGGGAGGAAGATGGGATAACGCATGGCGGGCAGTGTAAGTACCCGCCGCGTTCACGACAATAAGATGCAAAAAATATTACAAATGATAATACGGGTGAATTTTAATAAAAATTACAACGTCATTACGTGGCGCGCAAAGGCTGCTTATGCAGCCGGACGATGGCTTCGCCGGTGGGCGCGGCCATCATGTCGCGCAGCGTGTATTGATCCAGCGTCTTGAAAAACGCAGCCAGCGCCTCGTCCAGCGCGCCCTTGAGCCTGCAGCCCGGCCGCAGCGCGCACGGCGGGTCCGCGCAATCTATCAGCTGCGACAGACCTTCCAACGCGCGCACCACTTCGCCGACGCGATACTGCTCAGGCGCCCGCGCCAGCGCCAGACCGCCGCCCTTGCCGCGGCTGGTCTGCAGCCAGCCCTGCTGCGCCATGAAATGGACGACTTTGACCAGATGGTTGCGCGACACCTCGAAACGGGCGGCGATTTCCGGGATGGTGGCCAATTGGCCTTCGTCCTGCCAGGTCAGATACATCAGCACGCGCAGGCCGAGATCGGTGAAACGGGTCAGTTGCATGGTCCGGGACCTAGAGGGAAACCGCGGCAGCATACGCCGCCTGCGCCGCCGACTCAATGGGACGCGGGCGGCGACGCGGCTTAAGCGCCGACGGCGTTGGAGCCGAACACTTCGAAATGCACCCGCTCCGCCGCCACGCCCAGGTCCAGCAGGCTGGCGCGCTGCGCCAACATGAAGCCCACCGGGCCGCACAGATAGTAGTCGGCGTCCGGCAGCAGCATCATCTCCCGCAACTGGCTCAGCTGCAGACGGCCCTGCTGCTGATAGTCGCGACCCAGCGCATCCTCCGCGCGCGGTGCCTCATAGCAGACATGGGCGCGCAGCTGCGCGTGACGCTGCTGCATCTGCCGCAAGCCGTCGCGCATCGCATGCGCGCCGCCATGGCGCGCCGCATGCAGATAGCGGATTTCGCGGCGGCTGCCGGTCTTCAGCAAATGGCGCAACATCGACAGCATCGGCGTCTGGCCGACGCCGGCGCTGATCAGCACCACCGGGCCATCGCGCTCCTCGTGCAAGAAGAAGTCGCCCTGCGGCGCGCTCAGCTCCAGGATGTCGCCTTCCTGCTTCTCCGCGTGCAGCAGATTGGATACCCGGCCCGCCGGCTTGTCGTCGCCACCGTCCTCGCGCTTGACCGAGATCCGCAGATGCTCGCCGTTGGGCGCGTCCGACAAGCTGTACTGACGCGGCTGGGCCAGGCCCCACTCCGCGACGAAGCATTTGACCGACACATACTGGCCTGGCCGGAATCCCGGCACCGCGCCGCTGTCGGCCGGCACCAGATAGAAGGAGGTGATTTCCTCGCTCTCCACCACCTTGCGCGCAATGCGGAACGGCCGCCAACCGGCCCAACCGCCGTCGGCGTTGGCGGCGGCGCGGTACAGTTCGCGCTCCTCGGCGATCAAGATGTCCGCCAGTTGGCCGTAGGCGGCGGCCCAGGCATCGATCAGCTCCGGCGTCGCCGCCTCGCCCAACACCTCCTGGATGGACGCCAGCAAGTGCTTGCCGACGATGGGATAGTGCTCGGCGCGAATGCCCAGGCTGACGTGCTTGTGCGCCACCCGGGTCAGCACCGGCGCCAGCGGCGACGGATCGTCGATGTGCTGGGCGTAGGCCAGCACCGCCATCGCCAGCGCCTGCTGTTGCTGACCGGAGTGCTGATGCCCCTGGTTGAAGACGTTTTTCAACTCGGGGTTGTGACTGAACATGCGGCGATAGAAATGGCTGGTCAACGCCAGACCGTGTTGCTGCAACACCGGAACAGTGGCTTTGACCAGGGCGCGGACTTCGAGGCTCAACATGGCGGGCTCCTAAAGATGTGTGTTTTATACATTTTATTGTGGGTAAAAAATGCCGGTTGATCGCCGGCGGCCTTAAAGATGTAAAAATAATACATCTTTATCGCCGCATTGTCACCGCCGCGTAAAAACAGCCGCGCCTGGCAAGCTTGACCCAAGTCAACACCGCCGGAATACCGATTGCATAAGATCGTCACATTCTTACGGCATAAGACGGCCGCGCCGCGCCCATGGCGCCGCCGGCCAGATGGGGCGGCTCATGGCATTGGTGCTTTACGACGACGGCAATCACAAATGCGTCGCCTTCACCGAACTGGTGCAAGGCGAAGGCATACAATCCAACCAGTTCGCCATCATCGACCAGGGCGAAGGCATTCTGCTGGACCCCGGCGGCAATCTGACCTACAAGCATTTGATCGCGGAGCTGGCCGACTATTTCCTGCCCTCGCACACCCGCTACATCTTCGCCTCGCACCAGGACCCGGACATCATCGCCTCGGTGGGCGGCTGGCTGCTGATCACCGACGCCCAGGTGATCATCGCCGAAGAATGGACTCGTTTCCTGCCCCACTTCTGCATGCGCGGCGCCACCGCCGGGCGGCTGGTGGCGATTCCGCCGCGCGGCATGTGGCTGCGGCTGGGCGGCGCGGACCTGCAAATCGTTCCGGCCCATTACCTGCACACCGTCGGCTTTTTCCAGATCTACGACCCGATCAGCAAAATCCTGTTCTCCGGCGACATCGGCGCCTCCTTGATGGACGGCCACGCGGCCGGCCTGCCGGTCAGCGATTTCGACGCCCACCTGCACGACAGCCACATGCTCGCCTTCCATCGCCGCTATATGTCCAACAACAAGGCCTGCCGGCTGTGGGTGGACATGGTTCGCCGGCTGGATATCGAATGGATCGTGCCGCAACACGGCGGCTCCTTCCAGGGCAAGGCCATGGTGAAACGCTTCCTGGACTGGTTCGAAACCCTGGAGTGCGGCACCGACCTGATCGGCCCCGCCGATTTCACGCCGCCGCCGCGCGAGGTGCCGCGCCATGACTGACTGGCTGCCGCAGAACCATGTCGATCTGGTCGTCGGCCTGGCGCTGGCCATGGGCCTGCTGACCTTGCTGGCCGCGCTGCGCTGGCAAGCGCGCCGCGACCGCGCCGCGCAAGCGCGGGACGAGGGCATTTCCTTGAGCGAGCCGGATCCAAGCGACGCCGGCGACGCCGAGCAGCCTTATCAGGTGGACGAGCTGGATTCGCTCGCCGAGGTCGACATCTTCATCGAGTTCGGCTATCTGGAACAGGCGGCGCAAGCGCTGCGCCATTACGTGGACCGGCTGGCGCCGCACTCCGCCAAGCAGTTGCAAAGGCTGGCCGGCCTCTACCTGCAAACCGGCGCGCTGGACGACTACGCCGCGATGCTGGAACGACAGCACGACCTGGCGCTGATCGGGCGGGAGGCCATGGAGCAGGCGGTGGAGGCCGGGCTGCGCGCCGAACGCAACCACCTGGCCCTGCGCGTGCTGGCCGAGCAAAGACTGGGCTGGGACCCGGAGGCGGTCGGCCTGCGCCTGGGCGACGACGCGCCGGGCCTCGCCGTGGCGGCGCCCGGCGAAGACGCGGCGGAGACGGCAGAAGCCATCCCCTCCTCCCCATCGTCGCCCTCCATCGCCGCCGCGCGGCCGCAAGCCTTGCTGCATGGCTGCGCCCCGCTGTTTCCGCTGAATGAAAGGGAGAAGGACGCCATCGCCGCGCTGCTGCCGGCCGAACGCCAGGCCAAGGTCTGGCTGCGCTGGCAAGAATACGCGGCGGCGACGACGGCGCTGGAGCGGACGCTGGCTTTGCGGCCCCACTCGCTGACGCATCTGCTGGACCTGCTGCACGTGCATTACCGGCAACGACAACTGCCGCGCTATGCGCGGACGCTGTGGCGCTTCCACCTGGCGCTGGGCGAACACGGCGCCGGCCTCAAGGAGCAATTGACCCACGCCGGCTGGCTGCTCGGCGCCCACCCGGTGCTGGACCTGCTGGCGCGACGCCCGGAGCGGCCGGAGCTGGAACGCATCGGCCGCAGCTTCGGTTTCAGCGGCGTCCCGCCGGCCGCCGCGCCTCTGCGCCGGCCGCTGGTGACGCGGCAAGCCGTGGCGGAGGCGGCCGAAATCGTCGACGCGCGCGGCGAGGCCGACGCCTACCTCAACGAAGGCCAGGTCGACATGGCGATCCACACCCTGGAGCAAGCGGTGTTGAGCCGGCCGGAAGACGCCGCCAACTATCCGCCTTTGCTGCAGCTTTACCGCCGCCAGGACGACCGGGCGCGCTTCCAATGGCTATTGCAGCAGCTGCGCGGCCATGTCGCGCGG
This sequence comes from Chromobacterium alkanivorans, assembly GCF_016937655.1. Lineage (GTDB taxonomy): Bacteria > Pseudomonadota > Gammaproteobacteria > Burkholderiales > Chromobacteriaceae > Chromobacterium > Chromobacterium alkanivorans. The sequence goes on from NZ_JAFHKL010000002.1 coordinate 420,906, forward strand.
CTGCCGCTGGAGGTCAGCGCGCAGCTGGCCGGTTTCGACATCGACGCGGGCTCCGCCCGTCGGCGCATGCTGGCCGCCTGAGCACGCCCATGCCGCGCCCCGTCTCTCCCGCCTCCGACATCGCCGTGCTCGCCGTCGGCATGGACGATCGCAAGCTGGCCCTGCTGCGCATGGCCTTCCGCCTGCACCACAGCATGCGCTACCGCTTGCTGGAGTCCCCGTCCGGCGAACACGCGCCGGACCTGGCCATCGTCGATGTGGACAGTCCCGTCGGCTGGCAAGCCTGGGAGGATTTCCGCCTCCGTCATCCGACCTTGCCGGCCTTGATCGTCGCCGCGACGCCGCCGGAGCGCCCGCCCGCCGTCACGCTGGCCAAACCGCTGCGGGTGGAATCCTTGTTCCCCCAACTGCAAGCGGCGCTGCGGCCCGTTCCCGTCGCGGAACCGACTCCGGCGACGGCCCCCGCACCCCGGCCCGAACCGGCCGCCGCGCCGGCTCCGCCGCCGGCCGCCCCGTCTATCTCCATCGCCCGCTTCGACCCACGCCGCGGCCTGCTCGGCGCGACGACGCGGCTGGCCCGCCAAGCGCGGCCGGCGCTGTTGCTGGCCGACGGCCGGCCCTTGCTGTGGCTGCGGCCGGACCGCGCGCTGGCGCAATGCCTGCAGCCGGCGGAACAATTGCGCGAGCTGTGCCGGCAAGACGCGCCCGCGCTGCAAGCGCAAGCCGCCGACGCCAGCGCCGGCGGCCTCAACCAGCCGTTGCCGGCGCTGCTGTGGCAGTTGGCGATCTGGAGCAGCCAGGGCCGGCTGCCGGCCGGCATCGGCGCGGACACCCCGCTGCGGCTGCGACAATGGCCCAACCTGACCCGGCTGGCGGCGCTGCCGGACGCCACGCGCCTGAGCGCGCTACTGACCAAGACGCCGGCCACGCTGCGCATCATCGTCCGGCTGCTGCGCGTCGACCCCGAACACGCCTGCACCTTCCTGGCCGCCGCCCACGCCCTCGGCCTGCTGGACTGGAACAGCGAGGCGCCGGCGCTGAAAGTGATCTCCAGCGCGCCGGTGCGCCCCGACCCGACACAGCCCGGAACCGTCGCGCCCGAGCGCGCCGGCTTCCTGTCCCGACTCTTGCAAAGAGTGAGCCGCTTGTGAGCCTCACCACCTTCCATCATGCGCAGCCCCGATAACAAAATCCTCTTCGCCGGCCCGGTGGGCGCAGGCAAAACCACCGCCATCGCCGCCATCAGCGACATCGCGCCTATCCGCACCGACGCCAAGGCCAGCGACATGACCTTGCATCGCAAAGACCACACCACGGTGGCGCTGGACTACGGCATGCTGCGCCTGGACGCCGACACCAAGGTCCACCTCTACGGCACCCCCGGCCAGGAGCGCTTCGACTTCATGTGGGACATCGTCAGCCGCGGCAGCATCGGCCTGATCCTGCTGCTGGACCACAGCCGCGCCAACCCGCTGCAGGACCTGGGCTTCTTCCTGCGCGCCTTCGAACCGCTGCTGCGCCGCGCGCCGCTGGCGCTGGGCGTCAGCAAGACCGACCTCGCGCCGCTGTCCGCCACCGCCGTCTACGCCGAGGCGCTGGCCGCGCGCGGGCTCAGCGCGCCGGTGTTCGAAGTGGACTGCCGTCGCCGCGAAGACATCAAGCAGCTGCTGCTGGCGCTGCTGTACTCGATAGACCCGGGCCTGGGAGAGCCGCAATGAACGATGAACTGCGCCTGAGCGGGCCGCTCTATCCGATGGCCACTCCGGCCGGCGCCTTTTACGCCGTCGCCGGAGCGGAAGCCGACCTGACCCGCCGCCTGCTGCTCAACATCCTGCGGCTGGGCCATGCGGTGCCGCTCAGCGAGCCCTTGCTCAGCGAGTGGTGCGACGACGAGCTGGAACAGGCGCTGGCCACCCTTTACCGCTTGCAGCGGCTGGAGTTCGTCCACGGCACCGCCGAGCCGCGGCCGGCCGCCGCCGGCAACCTGGAAAGCCAGTTGCCGGAGCTGCTGGCGGCGCTGTCCGGCAGCGGCCAGGCGCTGCTGGCCGACGACAACGGCCTGTATTACGCCACCGCCGGCTTCCGCCACGAAACCGCCGAGGAAATCGCCGCGCTGGCCGGCGACTTGATGTCCTTGAGCCGCCGACACCATTTGCTGCTGAAAAACCACCTCAACCTGGGCAGCGCCGCCTGGGCCGCGGTGGACCCGGCCGGCCGCAGCCAACTGGCTTTTTACCCCTTGCACGTGGCGCAGCAGGCCTTCGCGCTGATCATAGGCGGCGAGCCGCGGCTGCAAAGCGAAGCCTTCGTCGGCCTGGTGGAACTGCTGGTGCGCCGCTACGCCTGAACCCCGGCCGCGCGGCGGCCGGCGCATTGAACAAACCTGGAGAACCCCATGCGTGAACAGATGCTCAAATCCATTCTGAGCGACCTCAACGGCGCGTCCGCCGACATTGAAGCATCCGCCATCATTTCCGCCGACGGCCTGACCATGGCGGCCCTGCTGCCGCAGGAAGTGGACGAAGACCGCGTTGGTGCGATGGCGGCGGCGATGCTGTCGCTGGGCGAACGCACCGCCCGCGAGCTGGCGCGCGGCGGCCTGGAACAAGTGATGGTCAAGGGCGAGCACGGCTACATCCTGATGAGCCACGCCAGCCCGGACGCGGTGCTGACCGTGATCGCGCGGCGCGAAGCCAAGCTGGGCCTGATTTTCCTGGACGCCAAGCGCGCGGCGCGCAGCATCGCCGAAATCCTCTAGAAAGCCGGCCTATACTTGGCGGCGCATGGCCGGCACAATACGGTTTTGCTTACGCGCAAGACCCGCTCCATGTGGAAAACCCTACTCGCCATCTCCGTCGGCGCCGCGCTGGGCGCGCTGCTTCGCTGGGCGCTGGGCGTCAAACTGAACAGCCTGTGGCCCAGCCTGCCGCCGGGCACGCTGGCCGCCAATCTGATCGGCGGCTACATCATCGGCCTGGCCGTCGCCTTCTTCGCCAGCGCGCCTGGCGTGTCGCCGCTGTGGCGGCTGCTGGTGATCACCGGCTTCTGCGGCGGCCTGACCACCTTCTCCACCTTTTCCGCCGAAGTCGTCGCCTTGCTGCAGCAGCAACGGCTGCTGCCGGCGCTGACCGCCGTCGCCGTCCACGTCTGCGGCTCTTTGCTGGCCACGCTGGCCGGCATCGCCAGCTGGCAATGGCTGCGCTGGCTCAAGAGCTGAACGCTGTTTAATGCGTGGCCCCGCCGGTCTCGACAATGTCCGTCGTCGCCGTCAGGGCCGTCTCCAGCGCCAGCCGCAGACCGGCGACTATCGTCTCCAGGCTCATGCTGGGCGCGCCGGGATGCGCGGCGGCCTGCTCCGGCAAATAGGGAATGTGGATGAAGCCGCCGCGCGCCGGCGCGCCGGCCAAGGCGTGCATCAGGCCGTAGAACACATGATTGCAGACAAAGGTGCCGGCGCTTTGCGACACCGCCGCCGGAATGCCGGCTTCGCGCAGCGCCGCCGCCTGCGCCTTGATGGGCAAGGTGGAGAAATAAGCGGCCGGCCCGCCCTGTACCACCGGACGGTCTATCGGCCGCCGGCCGGCGTTGTCCGCGATGCGAGCGTCGTCGACATTGATCGCCACCCGCTCCAGCGACAGCTCGGGGCGTCCTCCCGCCTGCCCCACCGCCACGATCAGCGCCGGCCGCAACGCCGCCATCTCGCCGCGCAAAACGTGCAAGGCCTCGCCGAACACGCAGGGCAGCCGCCGCGCGGCCACCACCGCGCCCGCCAGAGACTCGCCGTCCAGCCGGCTCGCGGCCTCCCACGACGGATTCACGCTCTCGCCGCCAAACGGCTCGAAGCCCGTCAACAACACGATCTTGCTCATTCACGCTCTCCCTCGTCCAAGGCCAGCAAGGCGAAAGTCCCCAGCCAATGCTCGCCGGTGTAATGACCGCTGACCACATGCGGCAGGCCGGCGTCCAGATGCGCCCGCGCGCCCTGCTCCAGCGGAGGCCGCCAAGCGTCGTCCGGCGGCAAGGCCGTCGTCAACTGGCGCAAACACCAGGCGCGGCTCAGATTCAACCCGATCAGGTGGCCGATCTTGGGGTCCGCGCCGTCGCTGACCCGGGCCGGACTCAGCAAGAGGCCGCTCCGCGGCAAATCCGGCAAGAAGGCGCGCAGCCAATCCCTGAACGCCCGCGCCGGCAACAGCCGGCTTAGCAACAAGGCCTGGCATAGGCAGGGCGACAGGAAATCGTCGCCGCTCGGCTCCAGCCGCGCCGGATAATCCGCATCGCTCAGGAAATAACGCCGGGCCGCCGTCTCCAGCGCCCGCGCCAGCTCGGCGTCGCCGGCGGCGCGGGCGTAGTCCAGGCTCAACAGCAGAGCGAAAGAGGTATTGGCGTGCCCGCCGCTGCGGATCGGATAATCCTGCGCAGGCAGAAACGACAGCCAACGCTGGCGGATCAAGTCCAGCAAGGGCCGCATCGCCGCGCGCCAGTGCCCGGCTTGCGGCAGGCGCCAGGCCTCCAGCTCTTGCGCCAAAGCCAGCAGCCAGGCCCAGCCATAGGGCCGCTCAAAGCTGGCGCGCCCCGGCGCGGCGAAATAATCCGCCTCTTCCTGGAAGGCCGGCGGCGTGAAATGGCTGGCGAACAAATCGGCGATCTGGCGCTGCTGCGGCAAGGCCGGGAAACGGCGAGCCAGCCGCGCCAGCAACCAGAAGCCGTGCACGGCGGAGTGCCAGTCGTAGCAGCCGTAAAACACCGGATGCAAGTCGCGCGGCGCGCGCGCGTCGTCCGGCCCGTTCAACAGATGGCTCAGCAGGTTCGGGTATTCCCGAACCAGGCCGGCCAGCGGCAACGCCGCCAGCGCGGAGGCTTGTTGCGGATTCATGCTGTCTCCTCAACGGAACACGATGAAATACATCAACAGGATGTTCACGCCCAGCAAGGCCAGCGCGGTGGGAATCTGGGTCTTGATCACCAGATATCGGTCCTTCAGCTCCAGCAAGGCCGCCGGCACGATGTTGAAATTGGCCGCCATCGGCGTCATCAAGGTGCCGCAGTAACCGGAATACATGCCTATCGCCACCAGCGGCGCCGCGTCGGCGTGCTGTCCGACGATCAGGAAAGGCAGCGCGATGCCGGCGGTCATCACCGGAAAAGCGGCGAAGGCGTTTCCCATGATCATGGTGAACAAGGCCATGCCGATACAGTAGATCGCCACCAGCAGAAAACGATTGCCCGGATCGACGAACAGGCTGACCGCTTCCTGCACCGCCTGTCCGGTCTTGGCGGCGACGAACACCCCGCCCAGCATCGCCAGCATCTGCGGCAGAATGGCGGCCCAGCCGATGGCGTCCACCAGGCGGCGCGATTCGCGCACCGCCTGCAGCGGAGTGCCGCCGGTCAGCTTCCAGCCCAGCAGCACCGCGCAGACGCAGGCCACCGCCAGGGCGGCCAGAGTCAGATGCTTCTGATCCAGCACGGCGCCGCCGCCGATCTCGACGCCTTTCAGCGACAAGGTGCAGGCCACGGTCAACAACGGAATCAGCAAGGCGGGCAGGAAGATCTTATTGCCCAGGCGGCTGGCGGCGTCCCGCCGCTGCTGCTCGCCGCTTTGGGCATAGCTGCCCGGAGCCAGCAGGCCGGCGCCGGCCAGCAGGGCGAGCGCGATCACGATCAGGCCCACCAGGCGATAAGCCATCGCCTTGCCCAGGGCCGCCGTCATCAAGTCGCCGAACAAGAAGGTGGCGCCGAACAGAAACCAGAACAGCGCGGTGGTGTAGCGCTTGGGGTTGCCGCGGTCGCGCAGCGTCATGCCCACCAGCAACATCACCACGATGCCGATCAGATAATAAACATCATGAATGCTGAACCACGTCTTCATGCCGCAGCCTCCTGTTGCGCGCGCCAGGCGGCGACATCGCGTTGCAGCCGGGCGTCAAGCCGCGCCAGCCGCGTCATGTGGATGATCAGCGCGCAGACGGCGGTGGGAATCGCCCACAGGCCGATGTGCAGCGGTTCGATATTGGCGATGCCGTTTTCCTTGAGGAAGGCGTCCATCAACAACACCGCGCCGAAGGCGATGAAGATGTCCTCGCCGAAGAACACCGCGATATTGTCGCAGGCGGCGGCATGGGCGCGAATGCGGTCGCGCAAGACCGGCGGCAACTCGCCCAGCTGGTTGGCGGCGGCGCCCTCGGCCATCGGCGCCAGCAAAGGGCGCACGGTTTGAGCGTGGCCGCCCAGATTGATCAGGCCCAGCGCCGCGGTCAGCTCGCGCACCACGAAGTACAGCATCAGAATGCGCGCGGTGGTGGCGCTCCGGATGCCGGCTATCCATTGCTGGGCGCGTTCTTTCAGGCCGTAGCGCTCCAGCAGGCCTATCACCGGCAGAATCAGGATGAAGGTGGCCAATTGGCGACTATTGAGGAATTTCTCGCCGAAGGTTTCCAGCAGCGCGCCCACATCCATGCCGACCGCCAAACCGGTCGCCAGGCCGGCGGCGGTGACCACCAGCAGCGGATTGAAGCGCAAGGCGAAGCCCGCCACCACGACGGGAATGCCCACCAGGGGCAGATAGGATGCAAGATCCATGCAGTTTCTCCTTTGTATGATGGAAATGGCCGCCTGCGGGCGGCTCTCGTTTCCGGGTAAAACTCACAAGGCGACGATGCTCACGCCCTCCTGTTCCAGGCGCCGGCGCAGCAGCCGCGCGAATTGCAGCGCGTGCGCGCCGTCTCCGTGCAGGCAAACGCTGTCGGCGCGAATCTCCAGCTCGCCGCCGTCCAGGCAAGCCACGCGCCCGCGCAACACCAGATCCAGCGTCTGGCGCAAAGCCTGCTCCGCGTCTTCGATCACCGCGCCCGGCGTTCCGCGCGGCGCCAGGCTGCCGTCGGCCAGATAGGCGCGATCGGCGAACACTTCTTCTATCGCTTGCAGACCGTGACGCCGCGCGGCGCGGCCGGATTCGCCGCCGGCCAGGCCGACCAGCCGCAGTTCGGGATCGAGATCCCTCACCGCGCGGGCAACGGCGTCGGCCAGCGCCGGATCGCGCGCCGCCTGGTTGTACAGCGCGCCGTGCGGCTTGACATGGCGCAGCCGCGTCCCGGCGGCGCGCGCCATGCCCGCCAGCGCGCCCACCTGATACAGAGTGTCCTGATACACCAGCTCCGGCGCGCGCGGCATCGACCGGCGGCCGAAATGCTCGCGGTCGGGAAAGCTGGGGTGGGCGCCCGGCGCCACTCCGCGCCGCATCGCGTCCCGCAGCGCCCGCCACATGGTTTCGGCGTCGCCCGCGTGCCAGCCGCAGGCGATGTTGACCGAGCTGACCTGATCCATGATCGCGGCGTCGTCGCCGCAGCCCTCGCCGATGTCGGCGTTCAAATCGATCTGCATGTCTGGCTCCAATCCTGTCCCTGCAAGTGCCGGCGCAGGCTTAAGCGCGCCGCCGCTGCCTGTTGCGCGTCCACCATCTTGAAACGCAGCTTGGCCCCCGGCCGCGCCTGCGCCAGCTTCCACAAATCCGCCTCGATCACGCAGGCGATGCGCGGATAACCGCCGGTCGCCTGCGCGTCCGCCAGCAATACGATGGGCTGGCCGCCCGGCGGCGCCTGCACCACGCCGGGCAAGACCCCGTGGGAAGGCAAATCGCCGGCGGCCTCGCGCGTCAGCGCCTCGCCCTGCAAGCGGTAGCCCATGCGGTTGCTCTGCGCGGACACCGTCCACTCGCCCTCGCTGAACGCCTGCCGCGCCGCCCGGGCGAACTGCGGCCACTCCGGCCCCGGCAGCGCGCGCACCAGCGGCGACCAGCCGAGATTGCGCCGGCCCAGCCGGCCGGACAGCGGCGCCGCCGGCCCCAGCGGCAGGCGGTCGCCGGCCTCCAGCGCCCGCCCCATCCAGCCGCCCAGGCCCGCTTGCAGATCGGTGGCGCGCGCGCCCAGCACCAGGGGCGCGTCGATGCCGCCGGCCAGGGCGAGATAGGCGCGCATGCCGTGGCGGCAGCCGCGCAGCAGCAATTGCTGGCCCGCGCGCGCCGGATACCGCCAGCCGCTCCACACCGGCTCGCCGTCCAGCTCCGCGCCGAAATCCGCGCCCATCAGCGCGAACCAGCCGGCGCTCAGGAAACGGACGCCAAACGGCCCCAGGGCCACTTCGATGCCGGCCGCGTCCGCGGCATTGCCCAGCAGGCGGTTGGCCATGATCAGCGCCGGCGCGTCCAGCGCGCCGCACTGCGCCACGCCGAGGTGGCGCAAGCCATGCCGTCCCAGGTCCTGCACCGTGCTCTGAATGCCCGGCTGCGTGATTTCAATCATCGCCGCTCTCCCGCGGCGCGAAGCGCACGCTGTCGCCCGGCAGCAGCAGGGACGGTTGCTCGCGGCGCGGATCGAACAACGTCAGTTCGGTGCGGCCGATGATCTGCCAGCCGCCGGGGCTGACCGCCGGATAAATGCCGGTCTGAGCGCCGCCTATGCCCACCGAGCCGGCCGGCACCGCCAGCCTGGGCTCGGCGCGCCGCGGCGTGGCCAGACGCTCCGGCAGGCCGCCCAGATAGGCGAAGCCGGGCTGAAAACCGAGGAAATACACCACGTAGTCGACCGAGGCATGCGCGGCGACGACGGCCTCTTCGCTCAGGCCGGCGTGCGCCGCCACCGCGGCCAGGTCCGGCCCGTGGCGGCCGCCGTAGCGCACCGGCACCTCCACCCGCCGCACACGCGGCTCGGCCTCCTTCGCCTGCGTCCAGCCGCGGCGCAGGCGCTCCAGCCAAGCCTCGCCGTCGTCGGCGTCCGGATCGAAGATCAAGGTGAGGTTGTTCATGCCGGGCACCACGTCGATCAGCCCGGCCGCGCCCGTCAGCGTCTGCGCCAGCCACCAGATGCGGCGCTGGCACGCCAGATCGGCCGGCCTGACGCTCTCCAGCACGGCGGCGCGCTCGCCCAGCAGGTAATAGCGCGTTGAGTTCGATGCCAAGCCATCCTCCCTTTGCAGCCGTCCGCCTCGCGGCGCTCGGTTATTATTTTGCAGATAAAACATCTATAAATTATTTGCATTTGTTGGCGATGTCCAGCGCAAATGACGTTTTGCTATACTGGCCGGCCAACCACCCCGTCCCCAGGCCCTCCCATGAGCGCTCAACGCAACATCGTCTCCTCCTCGCACCTGGTTTCCGAGCGTTGCGCCGAATTGTCCGAGTTCGAATTCGGCCTGATCGTGGCCAACAACGCTTTCAACCGTTGGATGATCCGCTGCATGGCGGCCGCGGGAGAAACCGACATGACCGCGATGGAGGTGTCGCTGCTGCATCACGTCAACCACCGCGGCCGCAGCAAGAAACTGGCGGACATCTGTTTCGTGCTGAACATCGAAGACACCCACGTGGTGTCCTACGCCTTGAAGAAGCTGGTGAAGATGGGCTATGTCGGCAGCGAAAAGGTGGGCAAGGAGGCCTTGTTCGCCACCACCCCCGCCGGCGTCGAACTGTGCCAGCGCTACCGCGACGTACGCGAGCAATGCCTGATCAACGCGCTGATCGACAACGGCGGCCAGCAGGCCGACATCGGCGACAACGCCCAACTACTGCGCATGCTGGCCGGCCTCTACGATCAGGCCTCGCGCGACGCCGCCTCGATGTAAGAGCCTGTTCAAAGCGGCGCTTCCATGCCCGCTGCGCGTCGACAAGACGCGACGCGGCCGCCCGCAAACGCGCGCAGCCCTCCCCGCGGCGCCGTCACGCCAACGGCAAGTCCAGGGAAATTAGGCTATTCATTTATTATCAAACCTTCCCATCTAAAATAAACATTCGATATAGTTGTCAAAAACATTGAATAATTTCGAATGGGATGATAAAAACGCCATACACCAGCACATAGACCGGTGAACTTCCGCCCGTCGGCGGGCGCGCCGCGACAGGCAGGCTCCGGAATCAACCGCGACGCCGGCCCGACGCACAGGCCGGCGATGTCGTCGACGGCGCTTGATGGGGACCATTAGCCGCATAGTTACCATATTCATCAGCCGGAACCGCCATGAGGTCGAATACCGCCAACCGACAGTTGCTCTTTGTCGTGCTGCCCTTCCTGCTCATTGTCGTCATGCAGGTGGCGCTAAGCGCGTTCAGCCTCTACGTGGTGTCCACCGCCCGCGCTTACGTGGCGGGCGAAGGCTTGTGGTCGAAAGCGCAGAAGGACTCCATCTACCACCTGACCCGCTACGCCCAGACCGGCTCCGACCACGATTTCCAACGCTACCGGCTGGCGATCTCCATCCAGCTGGGTGACCACCGGGCCCGGCTGGCGCTGGACCGCAAGCCGCCGGACCTGGACACCGCGCGCCAAGGCTTTCTGGACGGCGGCAACCACCCCGACGACATTGAAAACATCATCCGCGCCTATCTGTGGTTCCACCGCGTCAGCTATCTGGCCGAGGCCATTCGCTACTGGAAAATCGGCGATTACTACCTGCAGGAAATTCAGACCATAGGCGAGCAGTTGCGCCAGGGGTACGCCGACGGCTCGCTGAGCCAGGCCGAGAAGACCGCCCTCACCTCGCAGATCGCCGAGATCAACGAGGCGGTGAAGGCGCCGGCCCAGGGCTTTTCCCGCGTGCTGGGCAACGCCTCCCGCGAGGTGAGCCAGGCGGTGTGGAGCGCCAACCTTATCGCCGGGATGCTGCTGGTGCTGCTGACCATTTTGCAGATCCGCCGGCTGATCCAGGCCTCGGACAATTACAAGGCCGCCTTGCAGGCGGAGCAGCAGCGCGCCGAGATCACGCTGCAATCGATAGGCGACGCGGTGATCACCCTGAACATGCAGGGCGCGGTGATTTATCTGAACCACAGCGCCAAGCACCTGCTGAGCCATCTGGAAACGGAAAGCCTGGGCCTGCACTTCGACGAACTGCTCAGCCTGATCAAACAGGGCCAGGAAACCGACTGCGCGCTGAGCTTCGCCGAACTGTGCCGCCAGGACGACAGCCGCCGCACCTATCCCAAGCTGAACATGCTGCGCCACAACGCGATTCCGCTGCAGGTCAGCCTGGTGGCCGCGCCGATACGCGACCGCCACGGCGAGCAGTACGGCATCGTGCTGGTGCTGCACGACAACACCGCGGAACAGCAATACATCAACGAGCTGTCCTGGCAGGCCAGCCACGACGCGCTGACCGGCCTGGTCAACCGCCGGGAGTTCGAAACCCGCGCCATCAAGGCGATCAAGCAGCTGGGCCAGGCCGAGACGTCGCTAGCGCTGATGTTCATCGACCTGGACCAGTTCAAGCTGATCAACGACACCTACGGCCACGCCGCCGGCGACGAACTGCTGTGCCAGATCAGCCGCTCGGTGGCGCGGCGCCTGCGCGCCTCGGACACGCTGGCGCGGCTGGGCGGCGACGAATTCGGCGTGCTGCTCGGCAACAGCTCGGTCGAATCCGCCATCGCCAAGGCCAACAATCTGCGCCAGGCCATCATGGAATGCAGCTTCCAATGGGAGGGCAACCACTTCTCCATCAGCGCCAGCATCGGCCTGGTCTGCGTGTCCGACGCCGACACCTCGCTGGCCGAGGTGATGCGCTCCGCCGACATCGCCTGCTATATGGCCAAGGAAAAAGGCCGCAATCGCATCCAATTGCACATCCCGCACAATTCAGAAGTGTCGGCGCGCTTCCACGAGATGGACTGGGTGCAGCGGCTGCGCCAGGCGCTGCGCGACGACAGCTTCACCCTGTACGCCCAGGACATCGTCCCGCTGGCCGCCCACCCTGAACGCGGCCGCTATGTCGAGGTCTTGCTGCGCCTCAACGCCGACGACGGCAGCCAGGTGCCTCCGGGCTTGTTCGTGCCGATCGCGGAGCGCTACGGACTGATGACGGAAATCGACCGCATCGTGGTGGAGAAGGTGTTCCAGGAGCTGGCGCTGCTGCGCCGCGCCGGCAATCAGGACATCCGGCACTGCGCGATCAATCTGTCCGGCTCCACCTTGTGCGACGACGGCTTCCTCGCCTTCGTGCAGCAGCAGTTCCAGCGCAGCGGCGTGCCGCCGGAGCTGATCTGCTTCGAAATCACCGAGACCAACGCCATCGCCAACCTGGAGGCCGCGCAGCGGCTGATCCACGAACTGCGCCGGATCGGCTGTCTGTTCTCGCTGGACGACTTCGGCACCGGCATGTCCTCCTTCGCCTACCTGAAACACTTGCCGGTGGATTTCCTGAAAATCGACGGCAGCTTCGTCCGCGAGATGGCGACGGACCCGATAGACCACGCCATGGTGGAAATGATCAACCACATCGGCCACGTCACCGGCAAGCGCACCATCGCCGAATTCGTCGACACGCCCGAGATCGTGGCCGAACTGCGCAAGCTGGGCGTGGACTACGCCCAGGGCTTTCACCTGAGCCGGCCGGAGCCCTTCGGCTTCCGCCATGCGCGCGGCGACCGCCGAATGCGGCAGCAATAGGCTACCGGCCTGGTCGTCAGGCCGGATCAGGGCGGCCGGCAGGCCGCCGCGTCTGGCCGGCTTGGCCCGGCTTTGCTTCTAAGGAAAGGGGACACGATGAGTAAAGAGATCGGTTTTGTCAGGAGCGGCCCGCTGATGGACCTCCACAGTTATCCGGAATGGACACGGGAACTGGTGCGCCACTGCGACGCCTTCAAACGCCAAGTGGTGGAGCACGAGTTGTTCCGGCAGATGCGCGACGGCGTGCTGCCCGCCGCCATCCATCAGGCTTTTCTGCGCGGCGGCTGGCCGGTGATCGAACAGTTTCCGCAATACATGGCCAAAAACCTGTTGAAAGTGCGCTACGGCCAGCACCGCGGCCACGATATGGCGCGCCGCTACCTGATCCGCAACATCCGGGTGGAGCAGAACCACGCCGACCACTGGATGCAATGGGCGGCCGCGTCCGGCGTGGACGCCGACAGCCTGCTGCGCAACCCTCAGGCGCTGGAGACGCTGAGCCTCAGCCACTGGTGCCATCAGGTCTGCGAGCGCGAGTCGCTGGAGGTGGCGATGGCGGCCACCAATTACGCGATCGAAGGCGCCACCGGAGAATGGTGCGCCGCCGTCTGCTCCAAGGAGGACTACGCCCGGCAATTCCCCAAGGAAAAGCGCGCCAAGGCGATGAAGTGGCTGGCTCTGCACGCGCATTACGACGACGAACACCCGTGGGAGGCGCTGGAAATCATCGTCACCCTGGTGGGCGAAGACCCAAGCGCGCGGCAAGTGGCCGAGTTGCGTCACGCGATCTGCCAGAGCCACCGCTATATGCGCTTGCTGCTGGATCATTATATGAGCCAGCCCACGCTTGAGACTTGCGCGCGCGTCAGCGCGGAGCCGGCGCTGGCCTGAGGGCGGTTCCCGGCCTGACGAGCCGGGACGGGACAGGGCTTTGCGGCGGAAAAAGCGGAGCGTGCGCAACACGCAAGCCTCCCGCAAGCCTGGCCGCCGCGCCCAGCCCTTGCGCGACAAGCAATGAACGGGCTCGCCGCCCGCCGCAAAACAAAGCGCCCCGCAAGCCAAAACTTGCGGGGCGCTTTGCCTTAAGTCCTCGGGCCGGCTCAGCGCCGGCCCAAAGCCTCGCCAGCAAAAGCGAGGCAAGGCGTTGCGGCCGAGGACGCGCGCTTGAAGCGGCGCTCAGCCGCGCAGGCGGCGCAGCACTTCATCCTTGCCGATCAGGGCCAGCACCGCGTCCACCGACGGAGTCTGGGTGGTGCCGCACACCAGCACGCGCAGCGGCATGCCCAGTTGGCCCATCTTGATGCCCTCTTCCGCGCAGAAAGGCTTGAACAGTTCGTGGATGGCTTCCGCGGACCAGACGTCCAGCGCCGCCAGCTTGTCGGCGAAACGGCCCATTCGCGCCACGCTGTCGTCGGACAGATGCTTGTCCACGTCGGCCGCGGCGGCTTCGCGCTTGCGGTAGAAATAATCCACTTCCAGCGCCAGCGCGTTCAAGTCCTGCACCCGCTCCTTGACCAGGGCGATCACCTCTTCGATGGCCGGCCCGCCGGCCAGCTCGACGCCGGCGGCGGCCAAACGCGGCGCGATCAGCTCGGCCAGACGGCCGTTGTCGGCGGTCTTGATGTGCTGGGCGTTCAGCCACATGAATTTTTCATGGTTGAAGCGGCTGGCGGACGCGCTCACCGCCTCCAGGCTGAACCACTCGACGAACTGCTCCATGCTGAAGAACTCGTCGTCGCCGTGTCCCCAGCCCAGGCGCGCCAGGTAGTTGAGCAGCGCTTCCGGCAGGATGCCCTTGTCGGCGTAGTCCACCACGCTGACCGCGTCGCGGCGCTTGGACATCTTCTGGCCGTCCTCGTTGAGGATCATCGGCAGATGGCCGTACACCGGCAGCGGCGCGTTCAGCGCCTTCAGGATATTGATCTGGCGCGGCGTGTTGTTGACGTGGTCGTCGCCGCGAATCACGTGGGTGATCTGCATGTCCCAATCGTCCACCACCACGCAGAAGTTATAGGTCGGGCTGCCGTCCGGACGGGCGATGATCAGATCGTCCAGCTCCTGGTTGGCGATCTCGATGCGGCCCTTGACCGCGTCGTCCCAGGCCACCACGCCGTCCAGCGGCGTCTTGAAACGCACCACCGGGGTCACGTCCGCCGGGATCGCCGGCAGGGTCTTGCCGGCTTCCGGGCGCCAGCGGCGGTCGTAGCGCGGCTTCTCGCCGCGCGCTTCCTGCTCGGCGCGCATGGTTTCCAGCTCGTCCTTGCTGCAATAGCACAGATAGGCGTGGCCGGAGGCCAGCAGTTGCTGGATCACGTCCTTGTAGCGGTCGAAGCGATGAGTCTGATAGAACGGACCTTCGTCGTAGTCCAGGCCCACCCAGTGCATGCCGTCCAGAATCGCCTTCACCGATTCCGGCGTCGAACGCTCCAGATCGGTGTCTTCGATGCGAAGCACGAACACGCCCTTGTTCTTGCGGGCGTAAGCCCAGGAAAACAGCGCGGTGCGCACGCCGCCGATATGCAGATAACCGGTGGGGCTGGGAGCGAAACGGGTACGGATCATGGTGACTCAGGCTCGAAAACGTAAAACGGCTATTGTACGCCGGCTGGCGAAGCAGCAGCAAACCCCAGGGTCTGTTGGCCTTTGTTTTTCAGCCGGGAGGAAGCCTGGGCCGACAGGCCCTAATCCGGCCAGCGCCGGTGCAGGCTGGCCGGCACCAGCGACTCCGGCTCGGCCAGGGTCTGCCCTTCCAGCAAGGCCAGCGCCAGATCCAGGCTGCGCGCCGCCATTTCGCGGCTGTCCTGCACGATGGCGTCGACGCGCAGCGGCAGACAGTCCAGCAAGGAGTGATCGTCGAAGGTCAGCAGGCGCAACGGCGCGTTGGCCAGGCCGCAGTGCTGATTGAGAAAGGCCAGCGCGCCCTCCAGCAGCGACACCGAGGCGGTGAACAACGCCTGCGGCAGGCGTTGATGCTGTTGCCGCCATTGCTGCATCAGCTCGAAGCCGGAGCGGCGCAGGTAATCGCGATGGCAGACCCAGCCCGGCTTTTCCTCCACCCCGTGACGCGCCAGCGCCTGGCGATAGCCTTGCAGGCGATCGCGGCTGGGCGACAGCTCGGCCTGGCCGCCGAAGAACACCACTTCGGACACGCCCTGCTCCAGCGCGTCGCCCACCAAGCGCTCCACGCTGGCGCAGCCGTCGGTCACCACCGACGGAATGCCGCTGCCGTCCACCCGGCGGTCGACGAAGACCAGCGGCAGCCTGCGCACCCATTTCTGATAGGGCTTGGCCTCGTGCGTGCACGGCACCACGATCATCGCGTCCACCTGCCGCGCCGCCAGATGGGCCATCACCTCGGCCTCGCGCCGCGGATCCTCGTCGCTGGTCACCAGCAGCATCTGGTAATCGCGCTGCCGGCACAGCTCTTCCATCGCCTGGGCCAGCGCCGCGTGCGCGGAGTTGGTCAGGTCCGGAATCACCAGCCCCACCGAATTGCTGCGCCGCGAGCGCAAGGAGCGCGCCGACTGCGACGGGTTGAAATGCTGTTCTCGCGCCACCTGCTCCACGCGTTCCACCGTGGCCCGGGAAATGCGGTAACGCTCGGCATGGCCGTTGAGCACCATGCTGGCGGTGGTGCGCGACACGCCGGCCAGTTCGGCGATGTCGTCTATGGTCAAACGCTTGTAGCCGCTCATCGACAGCCTATTCCTCATGCGGCGGCGCCGTGTCGGCCGCTCGAAACTCGATTGCAAAACAGCCCCGGCCTGCGCAAGCGCGGGACGGGGCCGCCGATTGCTGGCCACCTTACCTCAAGCGGGCCGGCGTCGCCAGAGCGACGGCGGCCTCCCAGGCTTAGAACTCTTACTGCTTGACCAGATTCAAGGGCACCGGGATGAATTTCTCCACCTGCTGGCCGTCGATCAGCTTCTTGGCGGTCTGCACGCCGTACTGGCCGATCAGCTCCGGCTGCTGCTGCACGGTGGCGGCCAGGCCGCCGGCCTTGACCGAGGCCACCGCGTCGGCGGTGGCGTCGAAGCCCACCACCGCGACGTTCTTCAGGCCGGCGGCCTGTATCGCCTTCAGCGCGCCCAGCGCCATCTCGTCGTTGTGGGCGAACACGCCCTGCACATCCTTATTGCCCTGCAGGATGTTCTCCATCACCGACAGGCCCTTTGCGCGGTCGAAATCGGCCGGCTGCTTGGCCACCACCTTGACCTCGGCCTTGCCGTCCGTCACCGCGTGGAAACCCTGGCCGCGTTCGCGGGCGGCGGAAGAGCCGGGAATGCCCTCCAGCTCCACCAGTCGGCCCTTGCCGCCCAACTTGGCCAACAGGAACTCGGCCGCCATCTTGCCGCCGGCCACATTGTCGGAGGCGATGTGGGCGCTGACCTCGGCGCCGTTGACGCTGCGGTCCAGCGACACCACCTTGATGCCCTTGCCCACCGCCTCTTTCACCACATTGGCCACGGCCGAGGAATCGGTGGGGTTGATCAGGATCACGTTCACCTTTTTCTGGATCAGATCCTCCACGCTGGCCTGCTGCTTGGCGGAATCGTCCTGGGCGTCCACGGTAATCAGACGGACGCCCGCCTTGGCGGCTTCGTCCTCGGCGCCCTTGCGCAGCGACACGAAGAACGGATTGTTCAGCGTGGACACCGCCAGGCCCACCACCGGCTGCTGGCCTGCCGCTGCCGGCGCGCTGGCGCCGGCCGACGCGCCGTCGGCCGGACCCTGTTTGGTGCAGGCGATCAGACTGGCCGCGATGACACTGAAAACCAAAGGCTTGATTAAGCGTTGCATACCGGAACTCCCCCTAGTGTGATGAAAGCGCTGCATATTGAAACTCCCCTAGTGTTGTGGTCGCTCGCGCTGTTGTCCCGCCGTCGGCGGGCCGCGCTCTGAACCTGCTCACGATCTGCTTCGCGAGATCGTGAAAACCTGCTTACTTCTTGCCGCTGCGGTCCAACAGCACCGCCAGCAGAATCACCACGCCCTTGATCACCTGCTGATAGAACGAAGATACGCCCAGCAGATTAAGGCCGTTGTTCAACACCCCGATCAACAAGGCGCCGATCAGCGTGCCGACGATCCAGCCGCGGCCGCCGGTCAAACTGGTGCCGCCCAGCACCACCGCGGCAATGGCGTCCAGCTCGTAGCCGGCGCCGGCGGTGGGCTGCGCCGAATTCAGCCGCGAGGTCAGCACCACGCCGGCCATCGCCGACAGCGCGCCGGACAGGGTGTAGACCCAGATCTTGACCTGATCCACCCGGACGCCGGACAGGCGCGCGGATTCCTCGTTGCCGCCGGTGGCGTAGACATGGCGGCCGAAAACGGTTTTCTTCAGCATGAACCAGAAGCCGGCGAACATCAGCAACATCCACACCACCGGCACCGGCACCACGCCGGCCACATAGCCGCCGCCCAGCATGGAGAACATATCGCTGCCGAAGCCGGTGATCGGGCTGCCGTTGGACGCCACCAGCGACAGGCCGCGCAGAATGGTCATCGACGCCAGCGTGGCGATGAAGGGCGCCACCTTGCCCTTGCTGATCACCAGACCGTTGCAGCAGCCCATCAGCGCGCCGGACAGAATGCCCAACAGCGTGGCCAGCAGCGGATCGACGCCGGCTTGCAGCAGCATCGCGGTCAGCACCGACGACAAGGCCAGGATGGAACCCACGGACAGATCGATGCCGCCCAGCAGGATGACCAGGGTCATGCCGAAGGCGATCAAGGCGTTGATGGAGACCTGGCGCATCACATTGAGCAGATTGCCCATGGTCAGGAAGTCGGCGCTCATCACCGACAAGCCGGCGCAGATCGCCAGCAGGGCGATGAAAGGCCCGAGTTTTTGCAGCGTTGCTTTTTGTTGCGGGGTCATCTTGCTTACCGTTTCCCTTGCTTGCGCCCAATGGGCGCGACCTGAATATTCAATGCGCGGCGACGCTCAGTCCGCCGTCGCGCCGGCCGCCGCGGCCATGATGTCTTCCTGCGTCGCCGCGCCGGCCTCGAACAGCCCGGCCCGGCGCCCCTCGTGTATCACCAGGATGCGGTCGCTCATCGCCATCACTTCCGGCAATTCGGACGACACCATGACGATGGCCGCGCCGGCGGCGGCCAGTTGATTGATGATGTGGTAAATCTCCGCCTTGCCGCCCACGTCGACGCCGCGCGTCGGCTCGTCCAGCAGCAGCAGCTTGGGCGGCTCCGCCAGCCACTTGGCGAACACCACCTTCTGTTGGTTGCCGCCGGACAAGGATTTGACGTCCAGCTCGGCGTCGCGGGTGCGGATGCGCAATTGCTCGATCAGCCGCAGCGCCTCTTCGTTCTCGGAGCGATGGTTCACCACGCCCAGCCGCGCGTGGCGGCGCAGATGCACCAGGGTGGCGTTCTCGCGCACCGACATGCCCAGCACCAGGCCCTGGCTCTTGCGGTCTTCGGTGACGTAGGCGATGCCGGCGGCGATGGCGTCGCCGGGCCGGCGGACGTCCAGCTCCGCCCCGTCCAGCCGCACCCGCCCCTGCCGACGAGGCCGGACGCCGAACAAGACATTGAGAATCTCGCTGCGGCCGGCGCCCATCAAGCCGGCCACGCCCAGCACCTCGCCGGCGCGGACGTCGAAGCCGATGTCCCGGATGCGGCCGTCGTCGGCCAAGCGCTCCACTTCCAATCTCACCGCGCCGGGCGCGGACGCGCGCTTGGGAAAACGGTCGCCGATCTCGCGGCCCACCATCAGCCTCACCACCTCGTCGAAATCGGTGGCGGCGATCTGGCGCTCGCCGACGAAACGGCCGTCGCGCAGCACGCTGATCTTGTCGCAGACGCGGAAAATCTCCTCCATCCGGTGCGACACGTAGACAATCGCCACGCCGCGCTGCTTGAGCCGCTCCATGAAGACGAACAGCGCCTCGATCTCGCGCTCGGTCAGGGCCGCGGTCGGCTCGTCCATGATCAGCACCTTGGCGTTCAAGGACATCGCCTTGGCGATTTCCACCATCTGCTGCTGGCCGATGGACAGCTGGCCTGCCTCCTGCTCGGGGTCGATCTGGCCGGCGCCCAGCTGCTGCAAGATCTGGCTCGCTTCGCGCCGCATGCCGGCGCGCTTGATCACGCCGAAGCGGCTGTGCTCGCGCTCGCGCCCCAGAAACAGGTTCTCCATCACCGACAGCTGCGGAATCAGGTTCAGTTCCTGGTGAATGATGGCGATGCCGTGCGCCTCGGCGTCGCGGGTGGAGCGTATCGTCGCCGGCTGGTCGTCGAGCAGGATTTCCCCGGCGTCTGCCTGGTGGACGCCGGACAGAATCTTCATCAAGGTTGATTTGCCGGCGCCGTTCTCGCCCATCAAGGCATGCACTTCGCCGCCCGTCGCGGTGAAATCCACCGTCTCCAGCACCTTGACCGGGCCAAAGGCCTTGCTGATGCCGCGCATGCTTACCTTCATCGCCCGCTCCTTCAAAAGATCACGCCGGAATACAGGATCACATTGGCGTAGGGCGTGCATTCGCCGGTGCGGATCACCGCCTTGGCCTCGCGGCAGCGGCGCTTGAACTCCTCGTGCGGCACATAGTCCACCGCCACGCCGTGCGCGGCCATATCCTTGGCCAGCACTTCCACCGCCGGACTGTGCTGCAGGCATTCGGCGGCGAACAAGGCCCGCTCCGCCTTGAAGTCCGCCAGGATGGAATCCAGCACGCTGGGAAACTCCGGCACGCCCAGGCGCAGGCTCAGGTCTATGCACTCGACCCCGGGCGGGATCGGCAAGCCGCAATCGGCAATCACCAGGCTGTCGGTGTGGCCCATGCCGGCCAACACCCGCGCGATGTCGCGGTTCAGATGCCCCAGCCGCTTCATGCCCGCTCCTTCAACATGGTTTGCAAGGCCGCCAGCGTCGGCATGCCGCTTTGCGCGCCCGCTCGGGTCACCGACAGCGCGGCCGCGGCGCAGGCCAATGCCATCGCCGCCTCGACGCCCTGCGGCCAGAACGCGGCCAGCGCGCCGTTGAAGGTGTCGCCGGCGCCGGTGGTGTCCACCGCGGACACGGCGAAGCCGGCCTGGTGATGCAGGCTGCCGTCGGGCCGGCAGAAATAAGCGCCGTCCTTGCCGCGCGTCATCGCCACTCGTCCCGGCAGTTTGCGCATCAGCGCCTGCCAGTCGCCGCCGCCCTCGTCCAGCGCCTGCGCCAGCTCATGTTCGTTCGGCGTCAGCAAGGCGGTCCGTTGCAGCAGGCTGGACGGCAAGGGGCGGGCCGGCGCCGGATTCAGCAGGAAAGGCTTGCCGTGGCGCTGCGCCAGCTCGGCCGCGCGCTCCACCGTGGCCAGCGGCACCTCCATCTGCGCCAGCACCACGTCGGCGTCGCGGAAGGCCTGCTCGTCCTCGTCCAGATGCTGCGGCAACAGCTCCTCATTGGCGCCTGGCACCACCACGATGGCGTTGTCGCCCTCGGCCAGGGTGATCGTCGCCAGGCCGGTGGCCACGTCCGCCTCGCGCAGGCGGCCGATGTCCACGCCCTCGGCCCGCAGCGTGTCCTTGAGTTGGGAGCCGAACATGTCGCGGCCCACGCAGCCCAGCAAGCTCACTTGCGCGCCCAGCCGCGCGGCGGCCACCGCCTGGTTGGCGCCCTTGCCGCCCGGATAGGACGCAAAGCGCTTGCCAAACAAGGTTTCACCCAGCCGTGGATAGCGTTCCGCCTCCACCACCAGATCCATATTGACACTGCCCACTACCAGGACCCGGGTCATAATTTCCTCATCGTTATCACGCGACGCCGCGGCCCGCGCGGCGGCGTCAATTGCTAAAACGTAATCAGCTGACGCTTTATAGCAGAGCCGCCCCCGCGCCGGAAGCGATAAACTCAATCTGTCGGCAAATGCAACAATCCGCGCCCGGCCCGCCGGCGGCGCTTGACGCCGGACGCGCTTCGATGTAGCGAAGCAACTACACGACCCGCCGCGTCGCCCAAACGCAAAAAAAGCTCCCCTAGGGGGAGCTTTTGCTTTCCAGCCACCGCGGCGGCGCATGGAAGTCGTTTACGATCTCACTCGTCCAGCACCGCGGAGGTGTAGACGTCCTGCACGTCGTCCAGGTCTTCCAGCGCGTCCAGCAGCTTTTGCATGCGCGCGGCGTCGTCGCCGGATAGTTCGGTCTCGTTCTGCGGCTTCATCGTCACTTCGCCCATCTCCGCCTTGAAGCCCTTGGCTTCCAGCGCGTCCTTGACGTCGGAGAATTCATACGGCCCGGTGATCACTTCGATGGAGCCGTCGTCGTTGGCGACCACGTCCTCGGCGCCGCTTTCCAGCGCGGCCTCCATCAAGGCGTCCTCGTCCACGCCCGGCGCGAACACCAGATAGCCGCAATGGCTGAACTGGAAGGCCACGCAGCCGTCGGTGCCCATATTGCCGCCGTATTTGGAGAAGGCGTGGCGCACATCGGCCACGGTGCGGGTCTTGTTGTCGGTCAGACAGTCCACCATCACCGCCGCGCCGCCGATGCCGTAGCCCTCGTAGCGGCATTCGACGTAATCGACGCCGTCCAGCTGGCCGGTGCCGCGCTTGATCGCGTTCTCGATATTGTCCTTGGGCATGGACTCGGCCTTGGCCTTGTCCACCGCCAGCCGCAGGCGCGGGTTCATATTGGTGTCCCCGCCGCCCATCTTGGCCGCAACGGTGATTTCCTTGATCAAGCGAGTAAAGATCTTGCCACGTTTGGCATCCTGACGACCCTTGCGGTGCTGGATGTTAGCCCATTTACTGTGACCTGCCATAGTTGCCTCTGTCTGTTGTCCGGTCCACGGCGGACCTTTCAGTCAAAATTGGCGCTTATTTTAGCAGAACTTGAATCTGGACAGGAATGGCGGCCGCCTACTTGGCCTTGAGCATGGTCAGCATCATCTCGAAACCGGCCTGGTACATCTGCTCCAGCACCGGCACCATCATCGGCAAGGTCAGGTAGATGCTGATGAAACCTATCATCAGGGTCAGCGGAAAACCGAAGGTGAAGATGTTGAACTGCGGCGCGGCGCGGGTCATCACCCCGATCGCCAGGTTGGTGATCAGCAGGGCCGCGATCACCGGCATCGCCAGCCAGACGCCCCACTCGATCAGATGGCCGCCCCACAAGGCCAGCGCCTTGATGCCCTGGTCCGGCATGCTCATGCCTATCGGCAGCACCCGATAGCTTTCCACCAGGGTGGACAACACCACTTGGTGGCCGTCGAAGGCCAAGAACAGCAGGAAGGTGAACAAGGTCAGCAGCTGCGACACCACCGGCACCTGGGCCGAGTGCATCGGGTCGAAGAACATGGCGAAACCCAGGCCGGTTTGCGAGCCCATGATGAAGCCCGCCACTTCCACCGCGGAAATCACGATGCGCATGACAAAGCCCATCGCCAGGCCGATCAGCAACTGTTGCAGCAGGATGGCGATGCCCTCCGCCGACACCAGCGGCACCGCCGGCAGCGGCGGCAGCAAGGGCGCCAGCATCACGGTGAGGATCAGCGCGAAGCCGGCCTTGAAGCGGCGCGGCACGCCGCGGTAGGCGAACACCGGCTCCACCAGCAGCAGGCCGACGATGCGCGCGAACGGCCAGACGAACATGGCCACCAGCGCGTTGATCTGCGCGTCGGAAATGCTCAGCATCAGCCGATCACGTGCGGAATGCTCTGGAACAACCGCGTGGTGTACTCGATCAGCGTGTTCAGCATCCACGGCCCGGCCAGCACCAGCACCAGGAACATCGCCAGCAGCTTGGGAATGAAGGTCAGCGTCATTTCGTTGATCTGGGTCGCCGCCTGCAGCACGCTGACCAGCAGACCCACCAGCAGCGACACCAGCAACACCGGCGCCGCGACGATGATCAGGATGTACAGCGCGTTCTGCACGATATTGATGATCAGCTCCGGACTCATTTCCCCTCCCGATCGCCCACCGGCGCCGGCTCTTGCCAACCGCCTTTGCTCAACAAATAATTATCCAGCACCACCCCCTGGCGGAACACGCGATTGGGCCGCAACACCCGATAGCCGGCCCGCTCGAATACCGGACGGGACGCAGCGCTGGCCCACGCATGCAGCGCAACCACTCCGGCGGCGCTCGCCTGAGCCTCCAGCTCCGCCAGCATCCGGCCGCCTCCGCCGCGGCGTTGCGCCCAGGGCGCGACAGACAGCATGTCGAATTCGCCGTCATGGCATAACCAGGCGAAGCCCGCCAATCGACCGTCGTCCGCCTGCCAACCGCAACCCCAAGATCTCGCCAGACGCGCCCCCCAGCCTTGCGCCAGCTCTGCAGTCCACGGCCCTCGCGGCGCCCAGGCCTCGCATTGCCGCTCGCTATATAAGGCGCCAGCCAATGCCCAGACGCTGTCGAGAAACACCGCGTGGCAGGCCGGCAAATCGGCGGCGCATAATGGCTGCAATAACATAAACTCGCCCTCAGCCAGTATAGAAACTCTGCACCAGCGAGCCCATCAGCAAGGTCCAGCCGTCCACCAGCACGAACAGCATCAGCTTGAACGGCAACGATATCGTCACCGGCGACACCATCATCATCCCCATCGCCATCAGAATGCTGGCCACCACCAGATCGATGATCAGGAAGGGAATGAACACCATGAAGCCGATCTGGAACGCGGTTTTCAGCTCGCTGATCACATAGGCCGGCACCAGGGTCTTCATCGACACGTCGGCCTTGGTCTGCGGCTTTTCCGATTGGGAAATCTCGATGAAGAAGGCCAGGTCCTTCTCCCGGGTCTGGCGCAGCATGAAAGCCTTCATCGGCTTGCTGGCCTCGTCCACCGCCTGCTGCAGCGTGATCTTGTCGTCGGAGAACGGCACCCAGGCCTTGGCGTAGACCTGGTCGAAGGTCGGGCCCATCACGAATAGGGTCAGGAACAGCGACAAGCCGACGATCACCTGGTTGGGCGGCGACTGCATGGTGCCCATCGCCTGTCGCAGCAGCGACATCACGATGATGATGCGGGTGAAGGCCGTCATCATCAGCATCATCGCCGGGATGAAGGTCAGCCCGGTCATGAACAGCAACATCTGCAGGCTGAGCGAGTAATTCTGCCCGCCGCCGGCCGCCGGCGTGCTGCTCATCAGAGGCAGGCCGCCGGCCGCGTCCGCGATCAAGGGCGTCGCCAGCAGAACCAGCGCGCCGTAGCGGAAACAAGCCCTCATCGCGGCCCCGCCTTGCCGTTGCGGCTCTTGTCCATCGCCGCCTTAAGCCAGCGCGCGAACGGTTCCGTCGGCGGCGCGGCCTCGGTTTCCGCGCCCTCCGGCCGCGGCAGCTTGCTCAGCAAATTGACTTGCTGCGGCGTCACGCCCAGCACCAGCCACTCGCCCTCCAGCTCCACGATCACCACGCGCTCCTTGGGCCCCACCATGGTGCCGCTCACCACCTTCAGGCGGTTGGACGCGCCCAGCATGCCGCCGGAAAGCCGTTTGAACAGCCAGGCCATGCCGACGATGGCGCCCAGCACCACCGCCAGGCCAAACAAGACCTGCAGCAAACTCATGAACGGCGACGGCGCGGCCGCCGGCGGCGCGACGGTGGCCGCGGCGGCCAGACCGGACGCCGCCAAATAAAAAGCGCCCTGCACTGCACGGCGCGTCATCGCAAACATGGCTGACCTCGTCATTTTTGCAGGCGGCGAATACGTTCCGCGGGCGTGATGATATCGGTCAGCCGAATGCCGAACTTGTCGTTGACCACCACCACCTCGCCCTGGGCGATCAGGCAGCCGTTGACCAGCACGTCCATCGGCTCGCCCGCCATGCCGTCCAGTTCCACCACCGAGCCCTGCGCCAATTGCAGCAGGTTGCGGATGGCGATCTTGGTGCGGCCCAGTTCCACGGTCAATTGCACCGGGATATCCAGAATCATGTCCAGATTCTGCGGCACGCCGGCGCCGGACGTGCTCGCGCCCAGCTCCTGGAACAGGTTCTGCGCCGGCACCGCCTCGGGAGCCGCGTCCACCACTTCCTGCTCGGCCATCGCGGCCGCCCAGTCGTCCATCGATATCTCTTCCTCGCCGCCGGCCCCGCCGGCAGCGGCTGCCTCGGCGGCGGCCGCTTCGGCCTCCATCTGCGCGGCTTGCAATTCTTCTTCGCTCATTACTCTTTATCCCCCAGAGGCTCGTGAAAATCATTCGCGCCGGCCAACACTTGCTCCACCTTCAGCGCATAGCGCCCCTGCACGGTGCCGTAGCTGGCTTCGAACACCGGAATGCCCGACACATCGGCCTCCACCCGTTCCGGAATCTCCAACATCACCACGTCGCCGTTCTTCAAATTCAGAATCTGACCCAAGGTCACCTTGGTCTGGCCCAAGGTCGCCACCAACTCCACTTCCGCCGCCTGCACCTGATGCGTCATCAGGTTGACCCAGCGATTGTCCACCTCGGTGCGGTCCGCCTGCATGGTGCTGGACAGCATGTCGCGAATGGGCTCCACCATCGAATACGGCAGACAGATATGGAAATCGCCGCCTCCGGCGCCCAGTTCGATATGGAAGGTCATCGCCACCACCACCTCGGTGGGCGTGGCGATGTTGGCGAACTGGGTGTTCATTTCGGAGCGCAGGTAGACGAACTCGATCGGGTGCACCGGCTCCCAGGCCTTCTG
Source organism: Chromobacterium alkanivorans (assembly GCF_016937655.1). Lineage (GTDB taxonomy): Bacteria > Pseudomonadota > Gammaproteobacteria > Burkholderiales > Chromobacteriaceae > Chromobacterium > Chromobacterium alkanivorans. Next base: position 446,958 of record NZ_JAFHKL010000002.1, read on the forward strand.
GCATTCGACGAACACCACGTCCAGCAAGCGGCGGATGATGCGCTGCTCGGTGGGGGTGAAGTCGCGGCCTTCCACCCGCACATGGTAGCGCCCGTCGCTGCCGAACAGATTGTCGACGATCAGGAACACCAGATCCGGGTCGAAAATCAGCAGGCCGGTGCCGCGCAAAGGCTTGACGTGCACCAGGTTCAGGTTGGTGGGCACCACCAGGTTGCGGATGAACTCGCTGTACTTCTGCACCCGCACCGGCCCAACCGAGATTTCCGCGTTGCGGCGGATGAAGTTGAACAGGCCGATGCGCAGATTGCGCGCGAAACGCTCGTTGATGATTTCCAGCGTCGGCATCCGGCCGCGCACAATGCGCTCTTGCCGGCCGATATCGTAGCCGCGGACGCCCTGCGCGTCCCCGCCGCCGCTGTCATCCTCATCCTCCCCGGAGACGCCCCTGAGTAGGGCATCTACCTCTTCCTGGGAAAGAATATCGTCGCCCATGACGCTTACTGCTTCTGGATGATGAAGGAAGTGAAGAGCACGCTTTCCACCGGCTGTTCCTCGCCGGCGTCCATCGACTCATTGATGATCTGCTTGACCTGGGCCTTCAGCCGCACCTTGCCGTCCGGCGTGGCCAGCTCCGTCGCGGACTTGGACGACAGCAGCAGGATCAGCGCGCTGCGGATCTTGGGCGCGTAATCGGTGAATTTCTTCTTGGCCTCCTCGTCGGCCAGTTCCGCCTGCATGTCCACCTGCAGCAAGGAGCCGTCGTTGCCGGCCAGATTCACCACGAAAGTGTCCAACTTCTCGAAGATCGGCGGACCTTCTTTTTTCTTCTTGGGTTTTTCCTTGGTCTGCTCGGCATGCTCGCCGGCCGCCGCCGGTTTATTCATATTGGTGAACATATAGGCGGCCAAGCCCCCCACCGCGGCCAGCACCAGCACCAGCAAAATAATGACGATCAGCATCAATTTGCCGCCGCCGCCCCCTGCTTTTTTCTCTGCTTTTTCCGCTTTTTTGTCTTCTGCCATATACCTGCCCTGTTCACTGGGTGTTCATAGTGAAATCTTAAACGATTTCTTCACTATATTTTCTAATTTTAGATGCAAATTGAACAGGGGAGATTATCACAAATGATCAGGCGAAAATGCTGAGAATGCCGCGAGCGGCCTTGATGCTGCTCAATGCATCCATCGGCTCGGGTTCGGCGCTCTCGTTCTGGCGCTGCGATTGCCCGCGCTGAAACGCCTGCTGTTGCTGTCCGGATTGCCCGCTGGACACCTGCGCGTCGGTCAGCTGGATGCCGCCTGCGGCCAGCATCGAAGACAGACGGTGCATATTGTTTTCCAGCGCCTCGCGCGTGGCCGGCACCGCCGCGGCGAACAAGACCTGAGCCTGATCGTTGCCGTTCATCTTCAGCGTCACCTCGATCGGCCCCAGTTGCGGCGGGTTCAGCTGAATCTGCGCCTTGTCGGCCTTGAGGCTGACCATGCCCATCACCTGCTCGCTCATGGCCTTGGCCCAGTTGGGATCGGTCACCGGCTGCTGCACGGTGAACACCGGCGTGGGCGTCGTCGGCTTGGCCGCCAGCTGCTCATGGCCCTGAAGCGGCAAAAACTGCGGCAAGACCTTGCCGTCTTCCGGCAAATTTTGCTGCGCCGGCAGCGACGGATTGCGGGCTTTGCTGATCGCGGCGGGCAGCGCCGAGGCGATGTCCGGCTTGAGCTCGACCGGCTTGGCGCCTGCCGGCAAATCGTTGTTGACCCGCGGCGCGGTCACCGCCTGCTGCTGGAGAGGCTGCTGCGCGGCGGCCATCAGCGGCATTCCCGGCAAGGGCGCCGTCGGCGTCTGGCCGTCGTCGCCCTTGGCCGGCTTGTCCTTGTCCAGGCCGGCGTCCGCCAGCGGATCGGCGTTGGCGCCCGGCAAGAAGGAGCTGCCCAGGGCGCTCATCTGCAGACCCAGCAGGCTGGCGAACAGATCGCCGGCGCCGGTGTCGCCGGCAGTGGCCAGATTGCCGCCCGGCATATTGGCTTTGCCGCTGACCGAATTGGCCGCGGCTGCGTTCACAGGTGTCGTCATGGCCGACTCTCTACAAGTAAGACGCAGACGATAAAGCAACTAGCGTGCCAAGCGCCGCCCCGTGGGCCGGCCCTCAGTCCTCGCCGTGGGTGCTGTCCCAAAAACGCCGGGTGGCGAATTCGTCGCTGGCCTTCTGCTGCAGCCGCGCCTCGCGCACCGCGGCGCGCTCCTGCTCGCGCTGCAGCAGCTTTTCATAGGCCTTGAGCTTCTTGTACTCATGCTGCCAGGCCTGGCGCTCCAGCAAGAAGCGCTGAGTGCAGCGCTCCACCTCGCCCTGCTGCTGCACCATGGCCTCGTCCAAGCGCGCGAGAAAGCGCTGGAAGTCCTGGTATTGCAAGGCAGTGATGCCCTGCGCGCCGCGACTGGTCAGCCGTTGCCGGTATTCGCCGCGAAACGCGTCCAGCTGTTCCTGGCGCGAACGGGCGTCCGCCAGCCGGCCTTGCGCCAGCCGCATGCGTTCGGCGGCCGCCTTCTGCTTGTCTTCGGCCAAACGAATCAACAACAGGTATTTGCTCTCCGCCACGGCTCAGCCTCAGGACAGCACGCCCTGCAATTGCTCGCAGCTGGAAGGAAAATCCTGCGACTCATGCATAGGCTGGGTCAGGAAACCGACCATGGGCAGCTGGCGCCGCATCGCCTCGTCCAGCACCGGGTCCGAACCCGGCACGTAGGCGCCGACGCTGATCAGATCGCGGTTGCGTTGATAGCGCGAATACAGCTGCTTGAATTGCCGGGCCAGCGCCATCTGCGACTGCGGCACCACGTCCACCATTACCCGGCTGATGGATTGCTCGATGTCGATGGCCGGATAGTGGCCGGATTCGGCCAATTCGCGCGACAGCACGAAGTGGCCGTCCAGAATGGCGCGCGCGGAGTCGGCGATCGGATCCTGCTGATCGTCGCCCTCCGACAATACGGTGTAGAAGCCGGTGATGGAGCCGCCGCCCTCGGCGGCGTTGCCGGCGCGCTCGATCAATTGCGGCAGCCGCGCGAACACCGACGGCGGATAGCCCTTGGTGACCGGCGGCTCGCCGATGGCCAGCGCGATCTCGCGCTGCGCCATCGCGTAACGGGTCACCGAGTCCATCAGCAACAGCACGTCCAGGCCCTGGGCGCGGAAATACTCGGCCAGCGCGGTGGCGTAGGCGGCCCCGTGCAGCCGCATCAGCGGCGGCATGTCCGCCGGCGCGGCCACCACCACCGAACGGGCGATGCCCTCGTCGCCGAGAATGTTCTCGATGAAGTCCTTGACCTCGCGGCCGCGTTCGCCGATCAGGCCCACCACCACTACGTCCGCCTTGGTGAAGCGCGCCATCATGCCCAGCAACACCGATTTGCCGACGCCGGAACCGGCGAACAGACCCAGGCGCTGGCCGCGCCCCACCGTCAATAAGCCGTTGATAGCGCGCACGCCGACATCCAGCACATCTCGCACCGGCGAGCGGTCCAGCGGGTTCATCGGCTGGCTGTGCAGCGGAAACCAGGCGTCGGGATGAATCGGGCCCTTGCCGTCCAGCGGCCGGCCCAAGGAGTCCAGCACTCGGCCCAGCAAGCTGAGCCCCACCGGCACCATGCGGCCGGACGCGCCGTCGGCGGCGGCCTGGGCTTGAGTCTTGCCGAACTGCGGCGGGTGCCGCGGCGTCAGCGGCATCACCGGCGTGCCGGGCAGCAGGCCGTGGACATTGCTCAAGGGCATCAGAAACACTTTGTCGCCGGAAAAGCCCACCACTTCGGCCTCCACCAGGCGCTTATCCGCCAAGGCCACCTGGCAGGCGCTGCCCACCGGCAATTTCAGACCCACCGCCTCCATCACCATGCCGGTGACGCGGACCAGCTTGCCGCAAGGCTGCCACAGCTTGGCGGCGCGCGCGCTGTCCGCGCAGTCGCGCAGCCAGGCGCGCTGGCGCTCAATCAGCTGCGGGCTCATCGTCTATTCCCAGCGCCTTGCGCATGGCGGCGATGCGGGTGCTCATGGTCAGGTCCAGCCGCAACGCCGCGGTGTCTATCACGCAGCCGCCGCGCTCCACCTCAGGGTCTTCAATCCATTGCCACTGGGTTTCCGGCGTCTCCTGGGCCAGGAATTCCCGCGCCACTTCCAGGTCGGCCGGATTCAGGCGCAAACGCGCCTGCGCCAGCGTGGCCGGCAGATCGTCCAGCGCCTCGCGCAGCAGTTCCTGGATCAGCAAGGGGCTCTGCCGCGCCAGCCCGTGGCTCAGCTGGCCGGCGAGCTCCAGCGCCAAGGCCAGCCAGTCCGCGGACAATTCGGTTTCAAAACGGGAGATCTGTTGCGCCAGCTCGTTCGCCAGCCCTTGCAGCGGCTGCCAGGCCGCGGCGAAGCGGGCCTCCTGCTCGGCGCGCACCTCGGCCAGGCCCTGCTCGCGCCCGGCGGTCAGGCCTTCTTGATAGCCGGCGGCGCGACCGGCCTCCTCGCCGGCCTCATGACCGGACTGCCAGGCTTCCTGATGAATCGCCTCCAGCTCCGCCGCGGTGGGATAGCCGCTGACCACGCGCTCGCCTTCGGCCGCATCAGCCGTCTCTTCCGGCTCGGCCGGAGTCGCTTCGGCGGCGGTCTCCGCCTGCTCCAGCTCTTTCTGGCGGCGGCGCTGCTGCGCCAGCTCCATCAGCTGCACCGGCGTCAGTTTCTGGCTCAGCCCGTCCAGCGCGTTGGGGCTCCAGCTGCTCCAGCCCTCCAGCTCTTCGCCGGGAATGATGGGATTACTCGACGAGACCTTCATCACCGCCCTTGCTGCCTAGCACGATCTGACCGTCGTCGGCGAGCTTGCGCACCACCTTGAGGATTTCCTTCTGCTCGGCCTCCACCTCGGACAGCTTGACCGGCCCCTTGGATTCCAGATCGTCGCGCAGCATTTCCGCCGCGCGCTGTGACATATTGCGGAAAATCTTGTCCTTCAGCTCGGCGCTGGTGCCCTTGAGCGCGATGACCAGCGAATCGGACTGCACTTCGCGCAGAATGGTCTGAATAGAACGATCGTCGATTTCCAGGATGTTCTCGAACACGAACATCTTGTCCTGAATGCGCTGCGCCAGCTCCGGATCGTACTCGCGAATGTAGTTGAGCGCTGCGGCCTCGACGTTGGAACCCATGAAGTTGAGGATTTCCGCGGTCAGGCCGATGCCGCCGGCCGCGCTCTTCTTGATGCGGTCGGAACCGGACAAGAGCTGGGTCAGCACATCGTTCAATTCGCGCAGCGCCTGCGGCTGCACGCCTTCCAGCGTGGCGGTGCGGATCAGCACCTCGTTGCGCATCCGCTCCGGGAAGAAGGACAGGATGGAGCTGGACAGATCCGGCTCCAGATGCACCAGGATGGTGGCGATGATCTGCGGGTGTTCGTTGCGGATCAGGTCGGCGGCGGAGGACGGGTCCATCCACTTCAGGCTTTCGATGCCGCTGTGGTCGTTGCCCTGCATGATCTTGTCCAGCAGGTTGGCCGCCTTGTCCGGGCCCAGCGCCTCGATCAACACATTGCGCAGATACTCGTCGGACGCGCCGATGCTGGCGCGCGCCGCGCACTCGCCCTTGAACTCGCTGACCACCTCGTCGATCTGTTCGTAGCTCAGATTGTTGATCGCCGCCATCGCCAGCGAAATCTTCTGCACTTCCTTGGGCCCCAGGTATTTGAACACCTCGACGGCTTCCGCCTGCCCCAGGCTGAACAGCAACACCGCGCTTTTGCGCACTCCGTTCTCACTCATCGGCGCTTATCCATTCCTTGATGATCTGAGCGGCCATGCGCGGATCGGATTTCACCATTTCACGCACCGCTTCCAGATTGGTGGTGTATTGCCGCATCTGCGCTTCGCGCGGATCGCCGCCGCCGGCGTGACCGGCCGCGCCCTCCTCGCCCTCTTCTCCGGCCACGCCCAGCAGGCGGCCGCCGGCGGCTGCGGCTTGTGCCGCGGCCTCTTCCTCGCTGCCCTTGGCCGGCGCAGGCGGCTTGACCAGGTCGCGCATGATGGGGCGCACCACGCCGAACAGCAGGTAGAGCACCGCGATGGTCAGCAAACCGTACTTGATCAGGCTGGAGCCGTTGCTGGTCACGTAGTCGGTGACTTTTTCCTGCAGCGTGGCAGGCACTTCGGCGTCGGCGAAGGCGGCGTTGACCACGTTCAAGGTATCGCCGCGCTGGGTGTTGAAGCCCATCGCCTCCTTGACCAGATTATTGATCTGCTGAACCTCTTGCGGCGTCAGCGGCGTCGGCTTCATCTCGCCGTTCTTGTCCGGCATCCGCCGGTAATTGACCACCACCGCGGCGGACAGGCGCTTGACGCCGCCCTGCGGCATCTTGGTGTGCTGGATGGTCTTGTCGACTTCGTAATTGGTGGTGATGTCGCGTTGCAGCGTGCCGGACGCGCCCATGGTCTGGCCGGACAGCGTGGCGGTGCCCGGCGCGGCGCCCGGCGGCAAGCTGATAGGCGCGGAGGCGGCCGACGGCGGCTGATTGGACAAGGCGCCCGGCACCCCGGACGGCAGCGCCGCGCCGTTGTTCAGCTTCTCGCTGATCTGCTGGCTGCGGGTGGCGGACGGATTGGGGCTGGAATTGGGCTTGAAGGTTTCCGAGGTCTGCTCCACCTCGGCGAAGTCTACGCTGGCGGTGACCTGGGCGCGCGAGTTGCCCTTGCCGAAGATCGGCTCCAGGATGTCCTCGATGCGCTTGACGTAGCCTTCTTCGATCTGACGAACGTAACCCAGCTGACGCTGATCCAGACCCGAGTTCTCGTCCGGGCCGTTCTGTTTGGATAGCAGATTGCCGTCCTGATCGACGATGGTGACGTTCTTGACCGGCAGATTGGGCACCGAGCTGGACACCAGGTGCAGAATGCCGGCGATTTGTCCGGCGTCGAGCAGGCGGCCGCGGAACAGGCTCAGCATCACCGAGGCGGTGGGCTGCTGCTGCTCGCGCACGAATACGCTCTGCTTGGGAATGGCGATGTGGACGCGGGCGGTTTCCACCGAGCCCACCGCTTCGATGGTGCGCGCCAGCTCGCCCTCGATCGCGCGCTGGTAGTTGACCTGCTCGGCGAACTGGCTGATGCCGAACTTCTGATTGTCCATCAGTTCGAAACCGACGCCGCCGGCCTTGGGCAGGCCTTGCGCCGCCAGCTTGAGGCGCGCGTCGTAGACCTTGTCCGAGGGCACGGAGATGGTGCCGCCCTCGCTCAGTTGGTAGGGCACGTTCATCTGCTGCAGCGACGCGGCCACCTGGCCGCCATCGCGGTCTGAGATATTGGAGAACAGGACTTTATAGCTGGGCGTGCGGTTCAGCACCACCGCGCCCACGACGACGGCGAAAATGGCGGCCACCGCCGCGAGGAACAGGATTTTTTTATTGTTGGGAAGCGCTTTGAAGCGATCGGACGCTTCATTCATGCGGCTTCGCCAAACGGGCGTAGCGTTTTCTTCTGCCAGGTCAGCCATACAGTGGTTTTAGGTTCGAGCCCACCGCCGCCGGCTGGTCGGGTCCGGCAGCGCTAGACTTGGGTATTCATGATTTCCTGATAGGCGGTGACCAGCTTGTTGCGCGCCTGAACCATGGTCTGGAACGACAGGCTGGCTTTCTGCAGCGACACCATCACGTCCTGCAGGTTGACCCCCTCGTCACCCAATTCAAATTGCTTCTGCATCTCCTGCGAAGTCTGCTGCGCCGAGTTCACCTGTTCCAAGGTGGACTTCAGCACAGCGGAAAAGTCCACCTGGGACGCTTCCGGGGCCGTAGCGGCGGGCTTGCCCGCGGCCAGGGCCGAGGCGGTGCGCAGCTCGCCCAACAGTTGATCGATATTTGGCACTGACATGGTTACTCCAAGCCATTTCCATCTGGAACCTCCTGACATCCGTCGGCTGCGTCTTCATCACGGTAACGCTGCAATTTATAGCGCAAGGTGCGCTCGCTGATGCCCAGTTTTTCCGCGGCCAGCTTCTTGACGCCGCCCACTGCGGTCAAGGTTTCCAGAATATGGCGTTTCTCTAGCGTTTTCATGTCGGTTTCATCCGACACGGAATTGTCTTTTTCAGACGCTGTCCGGGTAACCTGAGCCGCGCCGGAGTCGTGATCCAGCAGCAAGTCGGCGGCAAAAATTTCCGCCCCGGCGGCAAGAATCACCGCCCGCTGCACCACATTCTCCAGTTCGCGGATGTTACCCTCCCAACTATAGGCCGTCAAATGACGTTCCGCATCCTCGGACAGGATCAGATTGCCTCTTCCGGCGGCCTCCGCGTACTTTTTAAGCATGATTCGTGCCAGCGGCAGAATATCGTCGCGGCGCTCGGCCAATGCGGGAATGCGCATCGGGAACACGTTCAGGCGGAAATACAGGTCCTCGCGGAAGTTGCCGGCGTCCACCGCGGCCTGCAGATCGCGGTTGGAGGTGGCCAGCACGCGGATGTCCAGCTTCAAGGTGCGGGTGCCGCCGACGCGCTCCACTTCCCGCTCCTGCAAGACCCGCAGCAGCTTGACCTGCAGCGACAGCGGCATCTCGGTGACTTCGTCCAGCAGAATGGTGCCACCCTGCGCCTGCTCGAACTTGCCGGGCAGCGCCTGCGCCGCGCCGGTGAAGGCGCCGCGCTCATGGCCGAACAGGGTGGATTCCAGCAGGTTTTCCGGGATCGCCGCGCAGTTGACCGCGACGAAAGGCCCTTCCGCGCGCTTGGAGTGCCGGTGGATGTAGCGCGCCAGCACTTCCTTGCCCACGCCGCTGGGGCCGGAGATCATCACGCTGACGTCGCTGCCGGCCACGCGTCCGGCCAGCGCGAACAGCTGCCGCATCGCGGCGGATTCGGCCACCACTTCCCCGCTCGCCTCGCTGGGCATGCGCAGCAGATGCTTTTCCACTTCGGCGATCAGGCTGGCCGGCTCGAACGGCTTGAGCAGGTAATGCGCGGCGCCTGCGCGCAGCAGTTCAATCGCCCTTTCGATCACGCCGTAGGCGGTCATCAGGATGAAGGGCACGCCGGGATAGCGCTTTTTCGCCTCTTCGAACAGCGCGTAGCCGTCCATAGGCGCCATCTGGGCGTCGGACACGATCAGCCCCACCGGCGCTTCCTTCAATTTGGCCAGGGCCGCGGCGCCGTCGCCGGCCTCCAGCGTGGGATAGCCGGCCAGGCTCAAGGTGTCGACGATGGCTTCGCGCAGATCGGCGTCGTCTTCCACCACCAGAATAGGGAGATACTTCATGTTTTCTTGTTCTATCAGATAGTTAAGCCGAACCGCCGGCTTGCTGCTGCTTTTGCGAGGCCAGCACCGACAGGCGAGTGGCGATGCTTTCCAAGGCCAGCACCTCGTGCGCGCCGCCCATGGCGATGGCTTCCTTGGGCATGCCGAACACCACGCAGCTGGCCTCGTCCTGGGCGATGTTCCAGGCGCCGGCCTGCTTGAGCTCCAGCATGCCGCTGGCGCCGTCCCGGCCCATGCCGGTCAGGATCACGCCTATGCAGTTCTTGCCCACCAGATTGGCGGCGGAGCGGAACAGCACGTCCACCGACGGGCGGTGCCGGTTGACCGGCGGCCCGGCGTGCAGACCGATGGCGTAGCCTATGGTGGGCGCGGGTTTGATCAGCAGATGGGAATGGCCGGGCGCGATGTAGACGGTGCCGTTTTGCAGCCGCTCGTTGTCCTCCGCCTCTTTCACCGTCAGCTTGCACAAGGTGTTCAAGCGCGTGGCGAAGGAGTGGGTGAACATTTCCGGCATGTGCTGGGTGATCAGGATGGGCGGCATCGAGGCAGGCAGCGCGGTCAGCAAGGTGCGCAGGGCCTCGGTGCCGCCGGTGGAGGAGCCGATGACGATCACCGCCTGGCTGGCCAGCGGCATTTTGCCGGCCTGCTTGGGCAGGATGATGTCCGCATTGTGGCTGGGCACCACGTCCAGCGGCTTCTTGGCGGCGCTTCCCCTCGTCATCTGCCCCATACGCGTCCTTGGCTTTCTATGGTTATCGTCAAAACAGCCCGCGCGCGCGGCGCTTCCGCGTCAAACGGCTTCATGGCGCCGGCTCCGTCTCCGCGTCGGCGATGCGGGCCAGCCAGGCGTCGCAAGCCGCCTCCACCAGATCCAGCACGGCGTCGAAACCGCCGGCGCCGCCGTAGTAGGGATCGGGCACCTCGCGGACGGCGCCGGACAGCGGCTCCAGCAACAAATGCAGCTTGCCGCGATAGGATGGCGGACATTGGGCGTTTAACAAAGCCAAATTTTGCCGGTCGGCGGCCAAAATCCAGTCGAAACGCTCGAAATCGAGCGCTTCCACCTGTCTTGCCCGCAAATCGGACAGGTCGTAGCCGCGGCGCCGCGCCGCCTGACAGGTGCGCCGGTCCGGCGCTTCCCCGACGTGGTAGTCGTGCGTGCCCGCGGATTCCACCCGCATCCGCGCCTCCAGGCCCGCGGCCCTCAGCTTGGCGCGCATCACCCCTTCCGCGGTCGGCGACCGGCAGATGTTTCCCATGCAAACAAACAAAATGGACAAGCAATCGTTCTGGCTCATGGACGGCTTCGGCTCTCTATTTTTATTCAGTATGGGATTCAAGCACTGACTCGCCTCGATCTTATCACTTCCGCCGCCGGCCACGCGCCCGCGCAGCGGCCTTTGGCGATTTCCGCCCTCCCCGCGGCTAACGCAGCGCCGGCAAGTCCATGCCTGACAAATAGCCGGCCGCGATGCAGGCGCTGCGGGTGGAGTCAAACAGGAGACCCACCCTTTCCGCCTCGTCGGCCAAGCCCTCCTCCGCAGCCAGCGCCAGGCGCTCCAGCCCGGCGCAGGACCCGCCCAACGCGCTGAAGCCCAGGGTCAGCGCGGCGCCTTTCAGATTGTGCGAGTGGCGCCGCACCTGGTCGCGCTGGCCGGCCAGCGCCGCGGCCAGCAGTTCGTCGACCCGGCCGACCTTGCCGGCGAAGAATTGCGCCACCAGCTCCCGATATTTTTCCAGGGTCAGCATCTCCGTCATTTTTTCTATCATCGCCACGTCCAGCAAGGCCGGCAGCAAGATGGGCTCGTCGCCGTGTTCCGGCGCCGGCCCATCGCCGAACTGACGCTCCAGCATGGCCTGGAAGTCTTCCGCGTGCAGCGGCTTGGCCAGGAAGTCGTCCAGCCCCCCGGCCAGAGCTTTGTGCCGCGTCTCCGCCAGCACGTCGGCGGTCAGGGCGACGATCTTCATCCCCGGCGTCATCGCGCGCTCGCGCAAGCGCTTCGTCGCCTCGATGCCGTCCATCGCCGGCATGTGCAAATCCATCAGCACCAGGTCGAAGGGCTGCCGGGCGGCCGCCTCCACCGCCTCCGCCCCGTCCTGCATCACGGTGACCAGATGCCCTTGCCTTTGCAGCATCGCCTGCATGTATTTGCGGTTGACCGGATTGTCGTCCACCACCAGCACGCGCAGTTGGCGCCACGGCCCGGCGGCGTCCGCCTCCGCGCCCGCCTTGGCCCGGCCTTCCGGCGCGCTCATCGCCTGCAAGGGCAGCGACAGCACGAAGACGCTGCCCGCGCCCAGCGCGCTGTGCACGGTGATGCCGCCGCCCATCAGCTGCGCCAGGTTCTGCGAAATCTCCAGCCCCAGGCCGCTGCCGCCGTACTGGCGCACGGTGGAGCTGTCGCCCTGGGAGAAGCGCTTGAACAGTCGCGCCAGGGTGGCGTCGTCCATGCCTATGCCGGTGTCCCTGACCGTGATCCGCAACACGGCGCCGCTTTCCGCCCCCGATTCCGCGGCTTCCGCCTGAATGGTCACCGCGCCGATCTCGGTGAACTTGATCGCGTTGCTGAGCAGGTTGAGCAGGATTTGCCGCAGGCGGGTCGGGTCGCACAACACCCATTCGGGCACGTTCAGATCCAGCGCCATGCGCATGGCCAGCCCCTTGGCCACCGCCTGGCCGCGCATCAGGCTTTCGCATTGCAGCAGCAGTTGCCGCAAATTGCACACCGTGGGCAGCAGGTCGAGCTTGCCGGACTCCAGCTTGCTGGCGTCCAGCACGTCGTTGAGCAAGGCCATCAAATGGCGGGCGGACTCTTCGGCGGTCTTGATGTAGTCCGCCTGCACCGGCGTGGGCGTGCAGTCTCCCAGCAAGGACAGCATGCCCAGCACGCCGTTGAGCGGGGTGCGGATTTCATGGCTCATATTGGCGAGGAACACGCTTTTCGCCATGCTGCCGGCTTCGGCCTGCACCCGGGCCTGCTCCAGCACGTCGGTCAGTTCTTCCAGTTCGTGGCGGCGCCGCTCCAGCTGCCGCAGCTGCCGCACCACGATGGTGGCGAAGCCCAGGATCAGCGCCCATTCGAAGGCCATCAGCCAATTGCTGACCACGATGTGCTGCTGCATGCTTTTGTTGCGCGCGTCCACCTGTTCCGCCATGCGCTGATTGGCCACCAGGGACAGGTCGTGCAACGGCCCGCTCAGCAAGTCCAGTTCGGAGTCCAGCCGCCGCAGGCCGTCCAGTTCCAGCGCCGCGCCGGACTGGCGGCTGAAATAGGCGTCGGCCTTGCGGATGAAGGCGTCCAGCTTGGGACGGGCCTGCTGGTATTCCTGGGTGCCGTCCAGCAGGCTGGAGTACAGGCCGTGGTCCACCACTCCCACCCGGCTGACGAAGATGTCGTAGCGCTCCTGCAGCTCGGCCCGGTCCTGCTCGTGATTCAGCACGTGCTCTATCGTGGTCTGCAGCCGCATGGCCTCGGTTTCGAGCTGGAAGTAGGCCCATACGATGTTGTCGCCCTCGTAGCGCGCCGCGGTGTTCAGCATGTCCGCCTGCCGTACCTGGATGTAGGCCACTCCGGCGAACACGCAGGCCAGCGTGGCCCCGATCAAGATCAGGCTGCGCCAGGTGGAATGGCTGCGCTGCGGCGTATCCATCGCGCTCAATGCACCAGCAGGGATTTGAGTTGCCAGGCGGAACGGTTGTAATACAGCTCCGAACGCAGCTCTTCTTGCGAGTCGTAGGGATAGACGATGAACAAGGGCCCTTTTTCCCGCACCGGCATCGGCTTGCCGTTCATCTGAGTCGCCAGGATCACGTCGAAACGGCTGGCGTCGTCAAAGGGAATGTCGGTCTTGTAGTCGTTCAGCGCCACCGCCTTCAACAATTTGCCGTGAGCGCCGGCGGCGGCCAGCACATCGCGCAACAAAGGCCCCGAGAAGCGGGTCAGGCCCGGATACCAGGGGGTATGGGTGCTGAAGCTGCGCTGCGGCAGCTTGCCTAGCATCGCCATGTCGAAGGCCGCGGCGTCGCCCTGGTTTCTTTGACCGACGCCGCCGCTGATCACCAGCACCACCTTGCCGGTGGGCTTGGCCAAAACGTCGGCCGCGGCGGCCAAGGGCGCCGCGGCCGCCAGGCCGAGCAGCAACAACAGGATTCCAAGTCGTCTCATGGTTTTCTCGCTTAGCTGTGCGCTGTTATGAATACCCAATCCCGCGCCGACTGCGGCACGCCTCCGCCGCAACTCGTCAGCCATTCGGCGAAGGAGGCTTCGTCTACCGGCGGGGAGATCAGGGAACCTTGAGCGGCCGATACGCCGAACTCGCGGCACAGCGCCCACTCGGCCTCGGACGCCACGCCCTCGGCCACCACTTTCAAACCCAGCCGGCGTCCCAGTTCGACGCTGGCCAGGAAAATGGAACGGTTGGTGGAGTTGCCCGCCGCGTCGATGACGAAGCCCTTGTCTATCTTCAGCTCCGTGAACGGGATGCGCGCCAGCCGGTCCATGCTGGCGAAGCCGGTGCCGAAATCGTCAATCGCCAGGCCCGCTCCCTTCAAACGCAAGCGGGTCATGATTTCCAGCGCCGAGGCCGGGTCCGCCATCACGCCGCTTTCCGTGACTTCGAACGTCACCCGGGACATCTCCAGGCCGGCTTCGCGCGCAATCGAGACCAAAGAGGCCACCAGGCTGGAGTCCTTCAAGGATTGCATGGAAAGATTGACCGACATGTCCAGGCGCCGCCGCGCGTCCAGACGCTTCAGCGCCTGCGACGCCTCCGCGAACAGACGCTTGGTCATCTGCGTGATCAGGCCGCTCTGTTCGGCCAGCTCGATGAACTGCAGCGGGCCGAGCAGGCCCAGTTGCGGATGCAGCCAGCGCGCCAGCACCTCCACGCTCAGCACCCGACCGCTGGCGACGTCCACCTGCGGCTGGAAAAACGGCACCACTTCGCCGCGCTCTATGCCCAGGCGCAATTCTTCGCTGTTGATCCGCTCCATGGGCAGGCAAACCGCCTCCCCCGTCGCGATGGGCGCGGCCAGCATCGCCAGCAACTGCTCCGGATCCACCGGTTTGGGCAAGACGCCGCACAAGCGCAAGGCGTACATCCGCGCCAGATCCGCCACGCTGTCCAGCACCCTCTCGTCGAAACCGCTGGTGATCAGCAATTTGCCGCGATAAGCCCTCTCGCCCAAGTGGCGGACGAATTCGACGCCGTCCATGCGCGGCATGTCCAGGTCGCAAAAAATCAGGTCGAAAGCCCGGTCGCCGGCGTCCAGCTGCATCAGCGCGTCCAGGCCGTCCACCGCCTCGGAAATCTTGCTCATGCCCACCTGGCGCAACACCGCGATCAGGAATTGCCGGGACACGGCTTCGTCGTCAACCACCAAGATTTGCGGCATCGCCTCCCCCGTCTGTCCCATCCCGTGCTGGCTGTTGTCGCTACCGGCGCCCGCTGCGGGCCCGCGTGACCGGCCCGCGCGGCGCAGCTCTACGCCGCGCGGCGATCCGGGTCCCGTTTTTGCCCCTATTAGTATTTAAATAGCCCGCGGCCTCCGTCTTTTCCAGCCGGCGCGCCCGACATCCCCCGGCGGACTCAGCCTCCCCAGGCGGCCGGCCGCGCCGCGGCGGCCAACTCCGCGCGCATTTCCAGCGCCAGTTGCCAGACCTTGCGCGCCAGCGGCGACAAGGAGCGATTGGGCCGTTTGATCAGCACGATGCGGCGCGTTTCCACCGGCAGCAGCGGCAATACGCTCAGGCCGCAGCCGGCGGGCGGCGGCATGGCCAGCCCCGGCGTGACGCTGAGGCCCAAGCCGGCCGCCACCATGCGGAACACCGATTGGGAATGCCCCAATTGCTGCGCCACTTCGCAAGCCAGGCCGTGCCGGGCCAGCAGTTCGTCGATCAACCGACGGCTGCCGGAGCTGTGATCCAGCAACACCAGCGGCTGGCCGTCCAGCTGCGCCCAATGCGCCGCCGCCTGGCCGGCCAAGGCGTGGTCCTTGCGGCACACCAGCCAGAAGTCGTCCTCCAGCAGGGGCTCGCTTTCCAGCGGCGCAGCCGCGTCGGGCTCCACCACCAGGCCGAAATCCACCTGCCCGCTCGCGACCGCGTCGATGTTCAGCCGCTGCACCTGGTCGTGCAGCACCAGCCGCAGTTGCGGGTAAAGCCGCCGGCAACGCGCGATCAACAAAGGCATCAGGCTGGCCGACAAGGTGGGGCTGCTGGCCACGTGCACCACGCCGTGGGCCTGCGCGCCCTCCATCCGGGCTTCGCTCAAGGCTTCTTGCAGCGCTTCCAGCACCCGCGTCAGCTTCCCTTGCAGCCGGCGGGCCGCCGCGGTGGGCTCCACCTCGCGCGTGGTGCGGTCGAACAAGCGCAAGTCCAAGGCCTGCTCCAGCTCCCTCACCGCGCGGCTGACCGCCGGCTGGGTCAAGCCCAGCGCGTCGCCGGCGCGGCTGAAGCCGCCCAGTTCGATCACGGCCTGGAAAACCCGCAATTGACGCAAAGTCACATTCATATCAATTACTCATGAATAGATCATATAAATGCATTTGTATTCTCAATTGCGCTGCGGTTCAATAGCGGCTTCCCTGCCATCGCCGCATCGCCTCATGCCCAAACTACTCGACACCTTCACCCTGTCCCTGCTCGCCACCGTCGCGCTGGCTTCCGTTCTGCCCTGCTCCGGCGACGTCGCCGCCGCGTTCAACCTCGTCACCAATCTGGCGATCGCGTTGCTGTTCTTCCTGCACGGCGCCAAGCTGTCGCGCGAGGCGGTGCTGGCCGGCGCCGCGCATTGGCGGCTGCACCTGCTGGTGCTGGGCTGCACCTTCCTGCTGTTTCCGGCGCTCGGCCTGGCCTTGCAACCGGCCTTGCAACCGCTGCTGACGCCTGAGCTCTACCTGGGCGTGCTCTATCTGTGCATGCTGCCTTCCACCGTGCAGTCGTCCATCGCCTTCACCTCCATGGCGCAGGGCAATGTGCCTGCCGCCATCTGCAGCGCCACCGCCTCCAACATCCTGGGCATCTTCATCACGCCGCTGCTGGTCAGCCTGCTGGTGGTCAAGCACCACGGCGCCGGCCAGGGCTGGGGGCCGGTGCTGGACATCGTGATGCAATTGCTGCTGCCCTTCGTCGCCGGCCAGATCGCCCGGCGCTGGATAGGCGGCTGGGTGGACCGCAACAAGGGCCTGCTGCGCTACGTCGATCAGGGCTCCATCCTGCTGGTGGTCTACACCGCCTTCAGCGCCGCGGTGATCAGCGGGCTGTGGCGGCAGACGCCGCCGCAGGCGCTGGCCGCGCTGTTACTGGTCAATCTGGTGCTGCTCGGCCTGCTGCTGGCCATCACCATGCTGCTGAGCCGCAAGCTGGGCTTCTCGCGCGCGGATCAGATCACCATCGTGTTCTGCGGGTCCAAGAAAAGCCTGGCCAGCGGCGTGCCGATGGCCAAGGTGCTGTTCGCCGCGCCGATGCTGGGCTCCATCGTGTTGCCGCTGATGCTGTTCCACCAGATCCAGTTGATGGCCTGCGCGGCGCTGGCGCAGCGCTACCGCCGGCAGCAACAGACGGCGGAGTCTCGTTAAAAAGACAACGCCCCGCTCGGATTCGAGCGGGGCGTTGCGCGGACATGGCCGGGACGCTTATAGGTCGTTGATCCAGGCCTGCTCCTTCAGGTGCTTGAGCTGGTCGCGCAGGCCGGCCGCCTTTTCGAACTCCAGATTGCGCGCGGCCTCCATCATTTCCTTCTCCAGGCGCTTGATTTCCTTGGCCAGGGATTTTTCGTCCATCATCGCCACGCGGGCGTTGTCCACCAGCTTCTTGCGTTCGTCCTCCACGCTGTAGACGCCGTCGATGATGTCCTTGATCTTCTTCTCCACGCCCTTGGGAACAATGCCGTGCTCGGCGTTGAAGGCCATCTGCTTGGCGCGGCGGCGCTCGGTCTCGTCCATCGCCCGCTTCATCGAGTCGGTGATGCGGTCGGCGTAGAGCAAGGCCTTGCCATTGAGGTTGCGCGCGGCGCGGCCTATGGTCTGGATCAGCGAGCGGTCCGAGCGCAGGAAGCCTTCCTTGTCCGCGTCCAGGATCGCCACCAGGCTGACTTCCGGAATGTCCAGGCCTTCGCGCAGCAGATTGATGCCGATCAGCACGTCGAACACGCCCAGGCGCAGGTCGCGGATGATTTCCACCCGCTCCACGGTATCAATGTCGCTGTGCAGATAGCGCACCTTGATGCCATGCTCGGTGTAGTAGTCGGCCAGTTGCTCGGCCATGCGCTTGGTCAGCGTGGTGACCAGCACGCGCTCGCCCTTCTCCATCCGCAGGCGGATCTCGGACAGCAGGTCGTCCACCTGGGTGCCCACCGGCCGCACCTCCATCACCGGGTCCACCAGGCCGGTGGGGCGCACCACCTGTTCCACCACCTGGCCGGCGTGTTCTTTCTCGTAGTTGGCCGGCGTGGCGGACACGAACACGGTTTGCGGCATCAGCAATTCGAATTCGTGGAATTTCAGCGGCCGGTTGTCGGCGGCCGACGGCAGGCGGAAGCCATACTCCACCAGATTGGCCTTGCGCGCGGCGTCGCCCTTGTACATGGCGCCGACCTGGGGCACGGTGACATGGGATTCGTCGATGAACATCAAGGCGTTCTTGGGCAGGTAGTCGATCAGCGTAGGCGGCGGATCGCCGGGCCCGCGGCCGGAGAAATGCCGCGAGTAGTTTTCAATGCCTTTGCAAAACCCCATCTCGTACAACATTTCCAGATCGAAGCGGGTGCGCTGCTCCAAACGCTGCGCCTCCACCAGCTTGCCGTCTTTCTGGTAGCGCTCGATGCGCTCGCGCAGTTCTTCCTTGATATGTTCGCAGGCGCGCAGCACGGTGTCGCGCGGCGTCACGTAGTGGCTGGACGGAAACACGGTGAAGCGCCCCACCCGCTGCTTGGTCGTCCCGGTCAGCGGGTCGAACAGGGTCAGCGTTTCCACTTCGTCGTCGAACATGCTGACGCGCAGCGCGGTGTCGCTGCTTTCCGCCGGGTAGATGTCGATCACGTCGCCGCGCACCCGGAAGGTGCCGCGGCCGAAGTCCATGTCGTTGCGGTCGTACTGCATGGTGGTCAGCCGGCTGATGATGTCGCGCTGCGCCAGCGTCTCCCCCTCCTTCAGATGCAAAATCATCTGGTGGTAGTCGGAGGGGTCGCCGATGCCGTAGATGGCGGAGACGGTGGCGACGATGATGCAGTCCGGCCGCTCCAGAATGGATTTGGTCGCCGACAAGCGCATCTGCTCGATGTGCTCGTTGATGCTGGAGTCTTTTTCGATGAAAAGATCGCGGCTGGGCACATAGGCTTCCGGCTGGTAGTAATCGTAATAAGACACGAAATACTCGACGGCGTTTTCCGGGAAAAACTCGCGCATCTCGCTGTAGAGCTGCGCCGCCAGCGTCTTGTTGTGCGCCATGATGATGGCCGGACGTCCGCTTTGCGCGATGACGTTGGCCATGGTGTAGGTTTTGCCGGAACCCGTGACCCCCAGCAGGGTCTGGTAGGACAGGCCGTCGTCCAGCCCTTCCAGCAGTTGGGCGATGGCGCCCGGCTGATCGCCGGCAGGCTCGAATGGTTGATGCAGTTTGAACGGACTGTTGGGATAGGTGCGCAGCATGGGTCGAGACATCGGAGGAGATAGCCTGATTCTACGCGCTTCCCCCTCGGTTCACACCCCCGACGCGACTGCATATAAAAAAGCTGCGATTCAGGCTATACACAGTCAAAACATTGTTTAAAATACAGTCAGACCGAGCATAAAACACGGCTTGCGGCGCAGACGCCGCGAGCCTATTTTTCGGTCCGAGATTCGTCAATATCCGCTCTCCCTGGAGTGAAGCATGATCAAGAAAATTGCAAGCCT
Organism: Chromobacterium alkanivorans; assembly: GCF_016937655.1. GTDB lineage: Bacteria > Pseudomonadota > Gammaproteobacteria > Burkholderiales > Chromobacteriaceae > Chromobacterium > Chromobacterium alkanivorans. Next base: position 466,113 of record NZ_JAFHKL010000002.1, read on the forward strand.
GCTGGTATCCGCGGCGTTAGCCATGCCGGTGCTGGCAGGTTCGCCGTCCAGCGTGATGGTGGCCTCGCAGATGGCCGACCTGTCCGTTCCGCGGCTGAATTCGCATTCCGTACTGGTGCTCAACGGCATCTCCGGCGAACCCCTGTACCAGAAGAACATCCACCAACGCATGCCTATCGCCTCGATCACCAAACTGATGACGGCGATGGTGCTGCTGGATTCCGGCGCTTCGCTGGACCAGGAGGTGACCGTGTCCGACGCCGAGATCGACCGGGTGAAAAACACCTCCTCGCGCCTGGCGGTGGGCACCACGCTCAGCCGCAAGGAAATGCTGCTGCTGGCGCTGATGTCGTCTGAAAACCGCGCCGCCGCCACGCTGGCCCGCACCGCCCTGCCCGGCGGCAGCGCCACCTTCGTGGAGCGAATGAACCGCAAGGCGCGCAGCCTGGGCATGAGCGAAACCGTCTTCTACGACGCCACCGGCCTGGACATGCGCAACACCTCCACCGCCGCCGACCTCGCCCGCATGGTCCGCGCCGCGCACGGCTATCCGCTGATCCGCGCCTTCACCACCACGGAGAAACATCAGATTCAATCGGTCAGCCGCCGCGTGCTGCAATACAAGAACAGCAACGCGCTGGTGCGCGAGGGCGACTGGGAGATCTCCCTGCAAAAAACCGGCTACATCCAGGAGGCCGGCCGCTGCATGGTGTTGCAGGCCACAGTGGGTTCGCAGCCTCTGATCATCGTGCTGCTGGCCGCCGGCGGCAGCGCCGCCCGCGTCAACGACGCCAAGAGCATCAAGACCTGGCTGGAGGCGCATCCCGGCAGCTGGCTGGCCGGCTGAGTCCGCCGCCTCCAAACGAAAACGGCCCTTCCGTCATATGGCGGAAGGGCCGTTTTCATTGCATTCGCTTACATATAGCGCAAGTCGAACTGGGCCAGGCCGTTGGCCGAACCCGGCTTGATCCCGCCTTCCTGCCCCTGCGGCACCGGCGCGCGGGTGGATTCGTACATCGCGTTGAAACGCAGGGTGTTGCTGCCGTTGGTCAAACCCACCAGCGGCGAATACTGGCCCAGCACGATGTCGCCGCCGCCCGGCCCCATCAGGCGGATGCCCACGCCGGCGGCGCTGCCGTTGATCGCCATCAGCTCGCCGTTGTCGCGGTCGGCCTCTCCGTTGAAGCGCACCGCCACCGTGGTCATGGTGTCGATGGAGCACTCGGTCAGCCGGATGTCGAACGCGACCGGGCGGGAGCGGTCGCCGATCTTGCGGAACATTTGCGAGGACACCAGACCCATGCCCACTTCCAGGCTCTGCGAGTTGGGATCCAGGCCGCAGGCGCTCAACACCAGCTCGCCGAAAACGTTCAAGGTGCCGTCCGCCGCCTGCGCCAACGGCGCCGCCAGCGACAAAGCCAGCACCATAGCCTTGAATTTCATTGCTCCACTCCTTAGAACCTGTTCAAAGTCTGCTGCGCGTCAGCGATACCTTGAACAGGCTCTTACGCCAATTCAGTTCGCCGTCTCGCCACCCTCATACCAGAGGGCTCAAGCCGCTCAGATATAATCCAGATCGATATTGACCGTGCCCTGGAACGGGCCTTCTTCCACCTTGCCCATATTGGTGGGGACGATGGTGGCGAACATCGGCACGGTTTTCTGACGGTCGCCCTTGAAAAACTCCGCCAGGAACTCCGACTGCTCCAGCCGCAGCTGACGTCCGTCGCCGTAAAACAGTTGCAAGCCAAGCCCGCTATCCGAGTTGTCCTTCTTTTTCACCAGGGTGGCGGTATAGGCATCCGCCTTGCCGTTGATGCCGCGGAAATAGCCGTTGACCTTGACAGGGTCGTCGCAGGTTTTCTCAAGCTTCAGGGCAAAGTCCCTGCGCGGCACCGCCGGGTTGAGCCCCTTGACGGTTTTGGCGATTTTGCCGAAGTCCAAAGCGTTGCTTGCCGGATTCAGGCTGACCTTCACCGCGCATTGGATAAAGCGGATCTTGTCCAAGCCGGTGACCTTGTAAACCAAGTTGCTGCCCTTGATGTCGTTGATCCCGCCGACCCCGTCGAACTGCAAGACCTCAAACTGCGACTTGCCGACGCTCCCATTGCCGGGATACGGCGTCTTGGTGGCGATCACCACCTGGAAGCTCAAGGAGAAATCCGTTGTCGGGCACTGATTCAATGCGATATTGGACGGGCACTTCGGAATGACCTGGCCCGTCGCAATCCGCAGATTGGGGTCGAAATTGGGCCGCCCGTTATACATCACGCCAAACTGCACCCCTTGCGGAGAACTGTCCTTGCGCGGATTAGGATAGAAGAACACCTCCTCCGCCTCACGCAAGCCATTATGGTCCTTGTAGCAAGAGACATTGACCGTGCGCACCGAGGAGTGCCAGATGATCTCGCCGCTTGGCAAGGTGATGGGCACCGCCACCGTGGAGCCGATGTCCTCGGTAATCATCACGCTGCCGTTGCGCCCCCCTTCCTTGCACGCCAAAGCGTGACTCAAGGCCGGCAGCATGGCCAGCGCGGCCATCAACAGCAAACGCGGCAAACGACGATTCAACATGGGCTCTCCCTGCGCAGTGCGCCTGCGCAATTATTTCTTGTCTTCGCGGTACTGGCAGCTGCCATTCGCGCAAACGAAGGTAAAGGTGTCCTGAGCGCCGAAATCATTGATGTTGCTCAGCTTCAGGCTGGCCGGCAGCGCCTTCAGCGCAAAGCTGGCCTCGCCCTTGGGCGGCACCATCAGGCCGTCCATATCACGCGGCTTCTTGTCGCCGGGCAACTCCAAGCCCACCAGGGTCAGGTGGTACGGGCTGGGGTTCTTGAACACCAGCTTGCCAGCGGCGGCGTCGAAACTCAGCTGCAGCTTGTTGGCCGGGTTTTCGCCGCGCGGCAGTTGCGCTTCCTTGGGACGGTAGAACACCTTGATCCGCGACTTGATCGCCAGTTGCAGCACATTGTCCTTGTCGCTCTTGGGCGGGACTTCCTGCACGTTCAGATAAAACAGCGACTCCCGGTCAGCCGGCAGGCTGGGGTCGGGGATGCGGCTCAGGCGCACCACGCCCTTCTCGCCGGCCTCGATGCGCTGCAGCGGCGGCAACACCAAGAAGGGCGAGGCCAGACGCTTGCCTTCGCCGTCGCTGAGCCAGGATTGCACCAGATAAGGCTGCTCCGGATTCTTGTTGCTCAGCACCATGCTGACGTTCTTGTCCTGCTCCAGATAAATCATCCGGGTGCGGTCCAGCAGGATGTTGGCCTGCGCCGCCAGCGGCGCGGTCAGCGCGGCCAGCACGCCCGCCAGCCCCAGTGCGCGATGAAGAGTGTTCATATCGATTCCTTATTCTTTATTCTGCTAGAGGCGTGCACATCATGTCGCGACCGCCCTGGCTCAGATCGTAATCGGCCGGCAGCGGGTCCACGCGGCAACGCGTCTTGCCCCAGGAAATTTCCAGCTTGGGCGCCGGGCTCAAGCCGGTGACGAAGGTCAGGCCGCCGTCGCCCACCATGCCGACGTCGCGCTTGCCGGCCACATCGCTCACGGTGGCGCCCAAAGGCGGCATTTTGCCATCCGGCAGCCGCACCGTCAGCAAGGCCTTGCGCCCCACTTTGACCGGGAACTCGGTGCGCCCCACCGCGCCTTCGGTCAACACCACGCGGCGCACCGCGGAACTGGCTTCCACCGAATCCGGCATATTGTCGTCGTCCAGGCGCACGTCCTGGCTGTAATACGGCGCCACGCTGCTGAGCATGGCGTAGCCGTTGCGGTCGGTCTGCGCCGACACGCCGTAGACCGGCACGCCGGCCACGCCGTCGGTGTCCACCAGCATGCGGGTTTCGCCGCCGTAGCTGTTGCCCATGGTCAGGCCGCCGGCGTGCAGCACCAGCGAGCTGCCCATCCCGGCGGACAGGCTGCTGTAACCGCCCTGCTGCTTGCTGGCCGACACGTCGGCCTGCATCACGCGGCCGGTGTAATGATAATCGCCGGACACCAAGGGCTTGCCGGAGCTGGTGTCCGCGCTCATCGCCACGTTGTAGCTGTGGTTGGGCTTGCTGCTGTCCGAGTAACGGACGGTGTGATTGGTGTTGCCGGCGCTGCCCTGAACGTCGTAGCCGATGCGGCGGTTGTTCTCAAGCGGCATGCTCAAGCCCAGGTAAACGCGGTTGCTGCTGCCGGTCTGGTCGCGCAGGTTCTGCACCGACAGATTGAGGCTGACGTTGCGCAAGGAGCCGATATTGACGTCGCGGCTCAGCGACAGATCCACGCGCTGGGTGGCGGCGGCGTTCCAATAAGTGGATTTTTCAGCCGACAGAAACACATTGGTCTGGCCGAAAGTCTTGCTGGCGGTCATGCCCACCCGCTGCTTGTCGCTGATATAGTTCTGGCCGTCCAGATCGCTGAGGAATTGGCCGAAGGAACGGAAGTTGCGGTCCGAGAAGCGGTAGCCGAACAGGCGGATATCCGCGTCCAGGCTTTCAAACTTCTTGGCGTAGTTGAAACGGTAAGAACGGCCGGCCATGTTCAGGCCGCCGCGCATCTGGGCGTTGGCCTGGGTCACGTCGGCGGACAAAGCGCCCCAGTTGCCGAGATCCTTGGCGAAGCCCATCGCCAGCGAACGGTAGTCCGCGGATGCGATGAAGCCGCTGTACAGCGACAAGGTCTGGGTCAGGCCGTAAGACGCCTCGGCGCTGGCCACGTTCGGGTGCGACGCGCTGCCGTTCTGATCCGCCTGGCCGATGGCCGCCTTGTAACGCCACATGCCGTTGCGCGTCAGGAAGGGCACCGAGGCGGTGTTGACGGTAAAGGTTTGCTGGCTGCCGTCGGCCTCCTCCACGGTCACATCCAGCTGCCCTTGCGTGCTGCTGTTCAGATCGCGGATGGAAAACGGGCCCGGCGGCACATTGGTGGTGTAAAGCACCCGCCCTTGGTTGCGGATGGTTACCTTGGCGTTGGTCTTGGCCACGCCGTTGACCTGCGGCGCGTAGCCGCGCAGGCTTTGCGGAATCATGCGGTCGTCGCTGTTCAGCGTGGCGCCGCGCATGGAGAAGGCGTCGAAGATCTCGGAAGTCTTGAACACTTCGCCCAGGGTCAGGCGCGCCTGCATGCCACGCAGATCGCGATACACCTGGGTATTGTTCCAGCTCAGACGGCTGCGGTTAGTCGCGCTGTCGTCGTACTGGTAATTGGAGCGCAGCCTCCAGGGGCCGGCGTTGGCGCCGGCCACGCCGTAGCTGGTGGTCTTGCTGCTGCTGGCGCCAAGACCGTTGTCGGTGCGCTGATAGAATACGCGGTAATCCAGCATCGCCGCCGGCACGCCGTCGTTCCAGGTTTCCGGCGGCGCGTAGTCTTCATCGCGATACGCCAGTTCCGCCTGCGGCACCGAGATGTCCAGGCGCGCGTTGCTCTTGCTGTAACGCACTTTGGCGGCGCTAACCGCCGACAAATCAACGCATTGCTCGTTCTGCGGCCAGACAATGCCGGAACGCAGGCCAAGCTGGCGGATCAACTCCGGCGGCAGACAAGGACGCACGGTCTGATCCGCGCCTTCCGGACGGAAATCCAGTTCCAGCTGCTGCAAAAAGCGCTGGTTCAAATACACGTCGGCGATATAGCGGCCCGGCACGATGTAGCCGGCTTGCTCGAACTGCTCCAGGCTCACGCTGCTGCTCGGGTCCAGCTGCAAAAAGGCGTCGTTGAACTCCACCGCATGCGCAATGCAAGGGCCGAGCGTCAGCGCCACTGCCACAATGTAAATGCGATGCTTGTTCATGCCTGCCGATATCCCGATTAAGTGCGCGCCGCCCGCGGCGGCCTTGCCTGAAACACGCCGTCGCGTCGAAACGCGCCGGCCTTGAATCTGTCCCGTCAGGCAATGACGAAGCCGCGCCGCTTGTCAGGCGCAGATATTCTTGCCTTGGGGGAATGCTTGCAGATGACTATCCTCATGCCCTGGTTTGCAGACTACTCATTGCTGACAGCGGACAAACCAGGCCGATCATCGCCTAGGCGAAGAGACCGTCAGGGCACAAGGAAACAGGGGCCGGAACCTTGCGTGGTTCCGTTTTTGAATCGAACTGCGGCTTACTTGTACTGCAGATCGAATACGGCGAAGGCATCGGCTTGACCCGGGGTCACGGCAACTGCGTCGCCGGTTTTGCCGTCGGCTTCGTATGCGGCGCTGAAGTTCAGGGTGTTGTTGCCGTCAACCAGGTTCAGAGCAGTGCCGTACTGGTTCAGCTTGATCTGGTCGCCGTTGTTGGTGTTCACCAGACGAACGCCCACGCCCTTGGCGCCGCCGCTCTTCAGAGCCATCAGTTCGTTGTTGGTGCCAGCGGTGCCGGAGAACATCACAGCCACGGTCTTCAGCGTGGTGGTGGTGCAGTCGGTCAGGGTCATTTGGAACGGGGTCGGAGCCGAACGGTCGCCCACTTTCTTGAACACGTGGGTCGGCACTTTGCCCAGACCCACTTCCAGGTTCACGCTCTTGGAATCCAGACCGCAAGCGGCGGTAACGATTTCGCCCTTAACGTCCAGGGTGCCGGCGGCGGCGAAAATGGAGGAAGCGGCAACAGCCATCAGGGAACCAGCAAATACAAATTTTTTCATTCTTGACTCCGACTAAGGTAATCATTCTCAAACCGCACAGCAGCCTCGCTTGCCGCGTCGCGGACCATCCGCCAGTGCTGACCTGCAGTACTGGAACGCAGACGCATAGTAGCAAGCCGACTCATTGCGTAGGTTTTTTTGTTTCATATTAAATTTTTTCTTTAAAATGTACGCAAAAACCCGCCTCGTCGACTTTAAACGATTTGATGAATCAATCTTGAATATTTGTTTTATTTCAGGGGTTTGTTAAGGATTGGGCGATATTTGCAATAAAACAACACTTCAAATGAAGAAAACCCACACGAATCATGCCGTGTGGGTTTTTTGCTGAATTATTGAGCAGTTTTGGACTGCGATCAGAAGTAGTTGACCACCAGATTCACCGCGCCGGCCCGAGCGGTGGCGCTGCGCAGCAAATCGCGGCTGCTGAACTGGTTCTCGCCTTTGCGCACGTTCAGGCTGGCGATCTTGCCTTGCTGGGCGGCGGCTTCGCTGTCCAGCGTCAGTTTGGCCGGGCTGGCGCACTGATTGAGTTCAAGGGCCGGCTTCGCGCGGGCCGCGTCGGCGCTGGCCACTTCGTGGGTTTGGGCGCTGCAGCCGCCTTCAACGATGGCGCCGTAGAAATGGACTTGGCCGCCTTGGGCCATTGCTGCGGTGGAAAGAGCGGAAAGCAGGGCTGCCAGTCCAAGTGCGTGCAGACGTTTCATTTTCGACCTTCCTTTCCAAATCCCGCAATTAGTAAGCAATTACTTTTAGGTTTCTGCTTTTTTTATAAGCTCAACCGGTTCAATTGCATTCTAGTACAAGTGGCATTTAAATTGAAAGGGCTATTTGATAGTTTTTATTACAAGTTATTTTGTTTTAGAATTAACACATTCTTACTAATCAATGGCAGTTTAAGCAGGAAACAGTTAAATACATCAAATGACGACGTCTGATTATCGTTATGGCACAAACTGGGCGCGTCCGCCGCCGACTCAAGTTGGCCAATGCGGGGGGGCGAAACAGATCAAGGGAATGACGGCGACAAAAAAGGGACGGCAAGCCGTCCCTTGGTTTCGCAGCCCCAAGCGCCGGGGTGAATGACTGGGCGATGTCAAGGCATCAGCGGCCAGGTATCGCTGCCCTTCCCATTGTCTTTTCTCGTCGGCGCGGCCGGCTTCGAACCGGGCGCCCGTCCCGGCCGCGGCCGGTCGAAGTATTTTTCCAGCAAGGCGTCCAGGATGGCGGAGGTCTCGGCATCCGGCACGCCGTCGTAGCGCGCGGGCCGGAAATGCATCTGGAAAGCCGCCACCACGTCCTGGCTCTCCTTATCCAGCGTGCCGGTTTGCGGCGCTTCGTAGCCGTAATCCAGCAAGCGTTTCTGCAAACCCCTTACGTCGCCGCGATAAGGCGCCTGCCGCAGGTAGAACGCTACCGCCTCGCGCTCCGGCCAGGCGCCAATATTGTAGTCGCGGTACAAACGCTCCCAGGGGAACTTGGGCCCGGGATCCACCTTGCGCCCCGGCGACACGTCGGAGTGCCCCACCACTTTGTGCGGCGGAATCTGATGCCGCGCGATGATGTCCGCCGCCAACTGCGCCACAACCGAAACCTGCGCCTCGTCGAAGTCGAACCACTGCCGCTGCATCAAGGGCAGTTCGTCCTCTGCCGGCGACGGATACCCCAGGTTGACGATCTCGATGCCGATGGAGCTGGAGTTGATCAACCGGTCCCCCTGCCAGTAACTGCGCCCGGCATGCCAGGCTCTGCGCTCCTCCGGCACCAATTGGTACACCTTGTTGGACATGCCCAGCAGCGCGGCGTCCGGCACCAGATAATGCGCGCTGGCGCCGTGCTGACCCTGCGTCAGCATTTCCAAAGCCAGACCATTGGGCACGGCGGTGTAGTGGAAGACCAGGTTGCGCACCCTGGAATCCTGATTCTCGGAAAGCAGGCTGGCGTCGACCCGATAGCTTTTGGCCGTTCCGGCCGCGCTGGCGCAAGCGGAGCTCAATGCGCTGGCCGCCAACGGCGCCAGCAGGGGCAAGGCCCCGGTCCATCCCAAAATGTGTCTTCTGCTAATCATTTTCCATTCAACCTTATCGTCAGGCGTGCCCGCGGTCGTTTCCCGGCGCACGCTGCAAAGGTAGAGCTTTTTGACTAATAAATAGTTCCAATTACGATAAATGCATGATAAATGCTATTTAATTAATATAAAAAAGCCGCGGCTTGGCGCCAAACCATGAATCCAGGCTTGCCAGCCCCCCGATCCTGATTTAGATTGCGCTGCGACTCATGGGAAACCTGCATTGAGACTTTCGGCGTTCACATTCATCTCCCGGCTGGCCCTGCTGCTGTTCATCCTCTGCCAGGCCTTGCCGCTCGCCGGCGCCGCCGCTCACGCCGACGGCGCGCTCAGCCGCGCCGGCTCCTCCTATGCCGCCGGCGCGACGCCAGCGGCAAACGGCGGCCACGCGCACTGCGCCGGCAGTCCGAGCGGCTGCGGAGAGTGCCAGGCCTTGCCCAGCGCAAGCCCGGTCATGACGACGAACGCGGCGAAGCCGGACTGGCCCGACTACACAGACGCCCTGCCCCTGCGGCTGCCGCACGCGCCTCCGCGCCGGCCGCCTCGCATCTGAGTGTTCCGCCTTCTTTATCTAGCAAACGCGCCGCGCTCGCCGCGGCCGCGCGCCGGCATCGCGCCGGCCTGACTTCGCTTGGGACTACCACATATGAATGTAATCATCGGCTACCTCGTCGTAATCGGCATGATCTTCGGCGCCTTCCTGCTCCACGGCGGCGCCATCGGCGCCATTCTCTCCGCGATGCCCACCGAAATGATGGCGATCCTGGGCGGCGCGCTCGGCGCCTTCATCGTCGCCAACCAGACCAAGAACCTGAAAGCGGTGGCGCGCGCGCTGCCCGCCGCGCTCAAGGGTTCGCGCCACGACAAGGCCCGCGCGCTGGATTTGCTCAGCCTGCTGTACGAATTGCAGGTCAAGGCGCGCAAGGAAGGCATGATGGCCCTGGAGGCCGATGTCGACGCGCCGCAGCAGAGCCCGATCTTCAACAAGTATCCGGTCATCGCCGGCGACCACCACGCGCTAGGCTTCATCCGCGACTACCTGCGCATCATGGTCAGCGGCAATCTGAACGCCTTCGAGATAGAAAACCTGATGGACGTGGAGCTGGACACCCACCATCAGGAAGGCATGGCGCCCATCGCCGCCATCCAGCGCCTGGGCGACGCCTTGCCGGCCTTCGGCATCGTCGCCGCCGTGCTGGGCGTGGTCAACACCATGGCTTCGGTCGGCGCGCCGCCGGCGGTGCTGGGCGGCATGATAGGCTCGGCGCTGGTGGGCACCTTCCTCGGCATCTTGCTGTCCTACGGCATGGTGTCGCCGCTGGGCGCGCTGCTGGAACAGAAGCTGGACGAGGACAGCAAGGAATTGCAATGTATCAAGACCGTGCTGCTGGCCGGCATGCAAGGATATCCGCCGCCCAGCGCCATCGAGTTCGGCCGCAAGGTACTGTTTTCCAGCGAGCGGCCGGAATTCGAGGAGCTGGAGCAGCGCATCAAGAGCCTGCGCTAGACTCGCTGGCCAAGGGAATCAGCTCCGCGGCGTCCACCCCCAGGCCGAACTCGCCGCCAAGCCGCAATTCCGCGCCCAGGCTCGCCGCCTCGCGCGCGGACAAGCTCAGACTCAGCCGCCCCGCCTGCGCAGCCACCTCAACGCGGGCGCCGTCCGCCAGCCAAGTCAGCGATTCTATCCGCGCCGGCGGCTGCTGCGGCCCCAGCCGCAACGCGTGCCCCGGCACCACCGCGTGCTCCAACACGTTTTCATAGCCGATGAAGCGCGCCAGCCACGCATTCGCCGGCCTGGCCAGCAATTGTCGCGGCGCGGCGCATTGCACGATGCGCCCCTGGTGCAGCACGGCGGCGCGGTGCGCCATCGCGAACGCCTCCTCCCGGTCATGCGTGACCAGGATGGCCGGTATCCCCGACTCCGCCAGCAACTGCGCGAACTCCGCTTGCAGCTGGCCGCGCAAATGCGCGTCCAGGCTGGAAAACGGCTCATCCAGCAGCAAGAGCCGCGGCCGGGTCACCAGCGCGCGCGCCAGCGCCACCCGCTGCTGCTCGCCGCCGGACAAGGTCCAGACCTTGCGCCGCTGATAGCCGCCCAGGCCCAGCCGCTCCAGCATCGCCGCCGCCGCGCCGGCGGCCTGGGCGCGGGACTGCCCGTGCTCGATCAGGCCGAACATCACATTGCCCGCCACGTCCAGATGCGGAAACAGGGCGAAGTCCTGGAACATCAGCGCGAAGCCGCGCCGCTCCGGCGGCAGGCCGGTGATGTCCTCGCCGTCGAAACGAACGGCGCCGCCGTCCAGCGGCAGCAGGCCGGCGATGATTTTCAGCAAGCTGCTTTTGCCGCAGCCGGACGGCCCCAGCAGGGCCAGGGTCTCCCCGGCCGCCACCTGCAGCGATATGCCGTCCGCCGCCACCCGCGCGCCGAAACGCTTTTCAATTGCTCTGAGCTCAAGCACGCCCATCTCCTTTCTCCGGTTCGCCCGGCCGCGCCGCGCCGCTTTCGATCACGGCGAAGGCCAGCGTCGCCAGCACCATCAGCAGGCCCGACAACAACATCGCCGCGTCCGCGTTGGCCTGACCGGGCCGGCCCAGCTTCTGATAAATCAAGGTGGTCAGGGTCAGCCACTCCGGCCGGGACAGGAACAAGGTGACCGCGAACTCCCCCACCGCGGTGGCGGCGGCGAAGGCCAGGCCGCGCCGCAGGGCGGGCTGAAGCAGGGGCCAGATCACCCGCCGGAACGCCCGCCAGGGATTGGCGCCCAAGGAGCGCGCCGCCTGCGCCAGCTGTTCCGGCATGCCGTCCAGCGCCGCGCCGGCGGCCTTGGCGACGAAGGGATAGGCCAACAAGACATAGGCCGCCAGCAGCATGCTCAGATCTGCGCTCCAGCGCGGATACAGCAGCAACAGGCCAAAGGCCACGCATACCGGCGACACCACAAAGGGCAGAAACGCCAGAGCCCGCAGCCACAGCCAGCGCCCGGCGGCCAGCGCGTGGCACAGGCCCAGCAGGCCGGACAGCAACACGGTCAGCAAGGTGAAGCGCGCCGAATTGAACAAGGCCAGCCGCAGCTCCTCGTCCCACAGCGCGGCCAGACCGTCGAGCGCGGACAGCGCTTTCCACAGCACCGCCAGCAAGGGCAAGCCGGCGAAGGCCAGCAAGATGGCGAGGGCCGCCGTCAGCCAGGCCCGCTCCGTCCACGTCCGCGCGGGCGCCGGAAGCAGCGGCTCGCAAGGCGTCGGCACGCCCAGCCGCGCCTCCAGCCAGGCATAGACCGCGGCGACGCCGCCGGCCACCAACAGGCTCAGCAGCGCCAGCGCGCCGGCGTCGGCCAGGTTCAACTCATACGCCACCAGCGTGTAGATCTCGACTTCCACCGTCGCATAGCGCTGGCCGCCCAGCAGCAAGGCCAGGCCGAAACCGGAGAAGCAATACAGGAAGACCAGACAAAGATTGGGCAACAGCCAGGGCAGCGCCGCCGGCCATTCCACACGCCAGAACGCGCGCCAGCGGCCGGAGCCCAGGCTGCGGGCCGCGGCCAGCCGGCTGGCCGGCACTTGGGCGAAACCGTCGGCGGCGGCACGAATCACCAGCGGCAGATTGAAGAACAGATTGCCGTACAGCAACAGCCAGGGCGAGTCCTGCAGGTTCAGCCCGCTCAAGCCCTGCGGGCCGAACAGCGCCAACACGCCGACGCCGGCGACCAGGGTGGGCATCACGAAGGGCAGCATCAGCAGGCGCAGCGCCAGGCCGCGCCCGGCGAAGCGGAAGCGCGCCAGCGCCCACGCCGCCGGCACGCCTAGCAGCAAGGCCAGCACGCAGGTCGCCCCGCCCTGCAGCAGCGACCACAGCATGCGCCAGCGCAGATAGGAATCGCTCAGCAAACCGAAGGACGGCAGCCCGCCGCCTTCCTGCAGCAGCCGCGCCAGCGGCGAGGCGGACATCGCCAGCAAAAACAGCAAGGGAGGCGCCGCCAGCAACAGGCGGCTCCGACGGCTCAACATCAAGACTGCGTTCCCTTCAGCGGCCAACGGGCGGTCAACACATCCTCCACCCCGTCCTCGTCCGCGCTCTGCCCCGCCTTGACGAAACCCAGTCCGGCGGCCAGCGCTTGCGACGGCAGATTGTCCGGCGCGATGGACAGCACCAGCCGCGTCGCGCCGGCCAGGGCCGCCCAGGCGCCCATCGCCAGCACCGCCTCGCGGGCGTAACCCTGGCGGCGGTAATCCGGATAAATCGTATAGCCCAGCTCCACGTCGCCGTAGCCGCCCAAATAAGGATGGCCGGGCAAGGAGTGGAAGTTAGCGTGGCCAACCATCGCCATGTCTTCGCGTCGCAACAGCGCCCGCACCGACCACGGCGCATAGGCCGGGTCCTGGGCGATATCGTCCAGGCGCAAGGCCATCAGCGCCTGCTCGTCCAGCCAGGCCGCCGCCAGCGGCGCGCCCAGCCATTCGGCCGCCGTCTCCGGCTCGCCGGCCAGGCAACTGCGCAATACGCGCGGGTCCAGATGCCGCAGCAACAGCCGCGGCGATTCGATATCGGGGATCATTGACCGCCTTTCAAAACGATCCTGGTCCAGCGCGCCACCCACTGGCGCGAGCGCTCGGCGATCGCCTTGCTGTCCGGGGTGTCGTGCGCGGCCGGCTGTTCGGCGAAACGGTAGACCGGATCCAGGGCCACCTTGTCCATCACCGGATACATCCACATGGTGGTGGTCACGTCTTTCTGCACCGCCTCGGAGCGCAGGAAGGCGATGAACTTCTCGCCCAGCGCCGCTTCCTTGCCGCCCTTGACCAGGGCCGCGCCCTCCACCTGGCGGAACACTCCGCCTTTCAGCGGCAGATTGCCGGTGGGCGCGTCGTTCAGCTTCTGTTTGCTGTAGAACACCTCGGCGGCCGGGCTGGTGGCGTAGCTGACCACCAGCGGCCGGCTGCCGCCGTTCTTGGAAAAATCGGTGTAATAGGACTCGCTCCAACCCTTGCTGACCTTGAGCCCGTTGTCGCGCAAACGGCCCCAGAAGGCGAAGGCCTTGTCCTCGCCCATGGCGGCGACGGTGGACAGCATGAAGGCGAGGCCCGGGCTGGAAGTGGCCGGATTCTGCACCACCAGCAGGTTCTTGTAGGCCGGCTTGGTCAAGTCCTCCAGCGTTTTGGGCAGCGCCAGTTGGCGCTGGGCGAACCAGGCCTTGTCGTAATTGAGCGTGACGTAGCCGTAATCTATGCTCACCGCGCCGGGCAGGACGGCCTTGCCGCCCTGGGCCAGCGCCGCCGGCACCGGCGCCAGCACTCCGGCCTGCTGCGCCTTGCCGATCAGGCTGTTGTCGATGCCGAACACCACGTCGGCGATGGGATTGGCCTTGGTCAGGATCAGCTTGTTCAGCATCTCGCCGGCGTCTCCGGCCTTGATGATGGACACCTTGGCGCCGTTCTGTTTTTCAAACTCGGCCAGCAAGGGTTTGGACACCGTGAACGAGCTGTGCGACAGCACGCGCAACTCCGCCGCCGACGCGCTCAGGCTGGCGGCCGCCAGCGCGGCTGCGATCAAAGAGGGAAAACACTTCATGGACATCTCCGTACACAATGACAATTGGCCGGAGCAAGCGGAATGCGGGCCGCGCCCGCGCATCACGCTCCCTCCGCTGGCATGACCCAGATCAGGTTGCAGGGTATTTTCTCAGCCCGCGCCGCGGACACCCCTGGTGACAGCGCGCCAGTATACCGCAGCGGCCGCGCGCTGACAGCCAACACTCTTTAACAGAGTCGGCCGGCGGCTTAACACGCCGACGACAAGCGCCTTCTAAGCTGAATGCATGCCTGCGCCACGCCGGGCGCCCCGGGAGACCATGTTTGAACCCCATGCCGACCCTATGCCGGCCGCTGACGACAGCGGCGTCCGCCATCCCTTACATCGCCAAGACCAGGCGCCGCGCCGCGTCCGCCCTCTTGCTGGCCGCGCTCTGCCTGCCGGCGCTGGCTCAGGCCGGCATCGGCGTCGCCGGCGCGCGCCACTTGCTGTCCCGGACCGGTTTCGGCGCCAATCCGGCGCAAATCGCCGTCTACGCGCCGCTGAGCCGCGAAGCCGCGGTGGACCGGTTGCTGGCCAATACCCGCGCCAGCGCCGCCACGCCGCCGCCGGCCTGGATCGACGAAGCCTTCGAGCGGCCGGGACAACCCAATCTGAGCGAGGACGAGAAGAAAGCGCTGCAAAAGCTGCGCGCCGAGCACGCGGTGGAACTACGCGGCTGGTGGCTGAACGAGATGCGCTACACCTCGTCGCCGCTCAGCGAAAAAATGACCTTGTTCTGGCACAACCACTTCGTCTCCGCGCTGGACAAGGTGCGCTCGCCGCAACTGATGTATCGACAAAACGCCTTGTTGCGCCAATACGCGCTGGGCAATTTCGGCGACATGCTGCACGCCGTCGCCCGCGATCCGGCGATGATGCGCTATCTGGACACCGCCAATAACCGCAAGGGCCAGCCCAATGAGAACTTCGCGCGCGAAGTGATGGAGCTGTTCACCCTGGGCGAAGGCCATTACAGCGAACAGGACATCCGCGAAGCCGCCCGCGCCTTCACCGGCTGGGGGCTGGATCGCGACGAGCGCTTCGTCAAGCGCCCGCGCTTGCACGACGACGGCGACAAGCTGATCTTCGGCCAGCGCGGCGATTTCGACGGCGACACCGTGCTGGACCTGCTGCTGCAACAGCCGGCCGTCGCCGACTTCATCACCGCCAAGCTGTGGAAGGCCTTCATTTCGCCCCAGCCGGACCCTGCCGCCGTCAAACGGCTGGCCGCCGGCTTCCGCAACAGCCGCTACGAAATCAAGCCCCTGCTGCGCGCGATATTGCTGAGCCCCCAGTTCTGGAACAGCCAGGGCCAGTTGGTGAAGTCGCCGCTGGAACTGACCCTGGGCACGCTGGTCACCTTCGACCTCAGCCCGCCGGACTGGCGCGCGCTGGCCGGGCTCAACCGCCAACTGGGCCAGGACGTGTTCGCGCCGCCCAACGTCAAAGGCTGGCCGGGCGGCGAAGCCTGGATCAACAGCGCCACCTTGCTGAGCCGCAAACAGTTTCTGGACCGCATCGCCCGCGACGCCGCGCCGGCGCGCAACGCCTTTGCGCTGCCGGACGGCGGCATGAACGAAATGCAAGGCCGCGAGGCGCGCATCAACCGGCTGGCGGCCGCCGGTCTGCGCTCGCTCAAGCTGCAGCCTGACGAATGGAGCGCCATCTATCAGATCCGCAGCGCTCAGGACGCCGCCAAATTCTTGCTGGCGCTGCCGCCGGCCAATCCCCTGCCCGACTCCCTCAGCGGCGCGCAAGCCATCGCCCCGCTGCTGCTGGACCCGGTTTACCAAGTCCATTGAGAGGTCCCGCCATGTTCCAGCGACGCCAATTTCTCAAAGCCATGGCCGGCGGCCTGATGGTGTCCGTGCTGCCCAATCTGAGCTGGGCGCTGGCGCCGGCCGGCTATCAGCGCCTGCTGGTGCTGATCGAACTCAAGGGCGGCAACGACGGCCTCAACACCGTCGTCCCCTACGCCAGCCCCGACTATTACCGGCTGCGCCCCGGCATCGCCATTCCCCGCGAGCAAGCGCTGCCGCTGGACGAACGCCTGGGCCTGCACCCGGCCATGGCCGGCCTGCTCCCGCTGTGGCAGCAACAGGAACTGGCGGTGTTGCAAGGCGTTGGCTATCCCGACCCCAACCTGTCCCACTTCCGTTCCATCGAAATCTGGGAAACCGCGTCCAATAGCCAGCAATACCTGAGCGAGGGCTGGTTGAGCCGGCTGTTCCGCGAACAGCCGACGCCGCGCGGCTTCGCCGCCGACGGCGTGGTACTGTCCAGCCAGGCGCTGGGTCCGCTGGACGGCGGCGCGCGCGCGGTGGTGCTGAGCAATCCGCAAGATTTCGCGCGCCAGGCCAAGCTGGCGGCGGACCAGGGCCGCGCCGGCGCCAACGGCGCGCTGGGCCACATCCTCAAAGTGGAGGGCGACATCCGCCAGGCCGCCGCCGAGCTGGGCCAGCCGGCCAAGCCCGTGGCCGCGGCGGATTCGCCTATGGCCGCGCCGCGGCCGGCCGGAGCTTTCGCCCAGGCCGTTTCCACCCTGGCCGACACCCTGTCGCGCGGCGTGTCCATCGCCGTGGCCCGCATCACGCTGACCGGCTTCGACACCCACGGCAACCAGCTTCCCACCCAGGCCAGGCTGCTCGGCGAACTGGCCGACGGCATCGCCCTGCTGCGCACGCGCTTGCAGGCGCAAGGGCGCTGGGACGACACCCTGGTGCTCAGCTACGCCGAATTCGGCCGCCGTCCGCGCGAAAACGGCAACCGCGGCACCGACCACGGCACCGCCAACGTCCATTTCGCCGCCGGCGGCCGTGTGCGCGGCGGCCTGTACGGCCAAAGCCCGCCGCTGGCCGGCGTCGACGACGGCAATCTACCCTGCGCCATCGACTTCCGCCAGGTCTACGCCACCGCCATCCAGAGCTGGTGGGGCAAGGACGCCCGCAATGTGCTGGGCGGCCGTTTCGCCCCCCTGCCCATTCTCAAGACATGAAAAAAGCCGGCCCCTGAGGGCCGGCCGTCTACAGAGATCAACTCAGCGATTTACTTCCAGCTGGACGCCAACACCGGCTGCAAGGCCGCCTGGTAGTTGTCCGGCAGGTTGACCTGGCCCGCGGCCGGCGGATTGAACGCCGCCATCGCATTGACCAGCGCCTGCACCTGACTGGCCGCCAACGCCTTGCCGTCGCCGGACTGGAGAGTCTCGATCTGGTTCGCGGCATTGCCGAACCAGTTATTAATCGACACCTTGTCATCGGTGCCTATCACGCTGACCTCCAGGCTGGCGCCCTGGCGCTTGAACCACAGCTGATCGGCATTGACGCCCTGGCCGAACTTCAGCACGTCCTGACCGCCGGTGTCGGTGACGCCATCCTGGCCATCGCCGCGCTCGAACAGATAGGTGTCGTTGCCGTTGCCGCCCTCGAGTACGTCGTTGCCGCGGCCGCCGACCAACAGATCATTGCCCTCGCCGCCGTACAGCGCGTCATGGCCGCCGTTGCCGACCAGCCAATCGTCAAGCGCGCCGCCGCGCAGCGTATCGCCCAGCTCGGTGCCCAACAAGGGCACGCCCTGCTTCATCAGCTGATCAGCCGTCCACTTCGCGCCGGAAGCGAAGGTGATCTGCTCGATCCAGTTCAGCTGATCGCCGAACCAGTCTTTCACCGTCACGCTGTCCTGACCGTTGATATGGCGGAACACCATGTCGTTGCCGCTGCGCAGCACCTGGATATCGCTTTCCTTGATATCGGCGCCGAACACCAGTTCATCCCGGTACGAGTCTTCCGCGCTGACGCGGTAGGCCCGATCGATGATCACGTCCTGACCGTCGCCCTGATTGAACAGGTAGATGTCGCGGCCATAACCGCCG
>NZ_JAFHKL010000020.1 GCF_016937655.1 Chromobacterium alkanivorans
CGACCAGGTGATGGTGATGAACAAGGGCGAGGTGGTGGAGCAGGCGGACGCGGACCAGATCTACCGCGCGCCGCGGGAGAGCTATACCCGCAAGCTGTTGGAGTCCATTCCGCAGGGCTGGGTGGGGATGGCGCCGGCCTAAATCCGCGTTTGTCTCAGCTAAGAACCGCCGGTCTCCCGGCGGTTTTTTTTGCTCCGGCGAAAAAATGCGGCGCGGCGGGAATAAACCGCGCAGCTCATCCGTATACCCCGTACTGGACGCCGAATGGTCGGCGGTTTCGTCAGGATGGAATGCCGCGGCGCGCGGGGCCTTGAGATTGGGGCCGGAAGCCGCCGCGTGTTCTACAACGGGAGGGATTTACGATGAAAACATGGATGGCGGTGGCGCTGATGGCGCTGAGCGCGGGAGCGTTGGCCGGAGAAGCGGCGTCGCTGCGCGACGGCGCGCTGGTGGACGCGCAAGGCATGACGCTGTATGTCTTCGACAAGGACGCGGCCGGCAGCGGCCGCAGCGTGTGCAATCAGGCTTGCGCGGCGTTGTGGCCGCCCTTGCTGGTAGCGGCGGGCGACAGCGCGCCGGCGGGTTTCAGCCAGATCCGCCGCGACGACGGCCAGGCGCAATGGGCGTATCAAGGTAAACCCTTGTACCGCTTCGCCAAGGACGGCAAGCCGGGCGAGCGCGCTGGCGATGGCTTCAAGGAGGTTTGGCATGTGGCGCGTTAACACGCGGGCCGCGCTGCTGCTGGCGGCGCTGTCGATGCCCTTGGCCTGGGCGCAGGACCCGGCGGCTTTCGATCCGCAGATCCGCAACAACACGCTGGCGGTCAACCCGGCGGAAACGCTGGCGCTGGCCGGCAACAGTTCCCGCGGCACGCTGCTGGCTTACGATCTGCGCGCCGGCAAGCTGCTGCGCGAACTGCCGGGCTTCGTCACGCCGCGCAATATCGTGTTTGCTCCGGACGGGGAGCGCTTCTACGTGTCGGACAGCAGCAAGGGCGTGGTGGAGCGCTGGCACGCGGGCAGCTGGACGTGGGAAGCCAGCCTGGCCATCGGGCCGGGGGCTTTCGGCACCGCGCTGAACCGGGACGGCAGCCGGCTCTACGTCAATAATCAGGCCGCCGGCAGCCTGACCGTGGTCAATCTGCCGCAATGGAAGGTGGAAAAAGTGCTGACCGGTTTCGCTCAGCCGCGCCAGGGCATCAAGGTGTCGCCGAACGGCGGCACCGTGTTCGTCACCAACTTCCTGGGCGACAAGATCACCCTGGTGGACGCGGCCAAGCTGGAGGCTCGCGCCGAGGTGGGCGGCTTCGACAAGCTGCGCGCCATCTCCGTCAGCGGCGACGGTAATAGCCTGTTCGCCGCCAATAGCGGCGCGGATACCTTGTCCTGGGTGGATGTGCCCAGCCGCACCGTGATCAAGACGGTGAAAGTGGGGCAGGAGCCTTACGGCGCGGCCTTGCGACCGGACGGGCGTTTCTTGTATTCCGGCAACCTCAAGGGCAACTCGCTGACCGTGGTGGCCTTGCCGGCGTTCAAGGCGGTGGGCGAAATCACCGGCTTCAGCGGGCCGCGCCAGGCCATCAGCTTCAGCCGCGACAGCGCCAAGGCCTGGGTATTGAACGAAGATCTGGGCATTGCGGAGGTGGATTTGGCGCGCAAGGCCATTGTCCGGGTACTGGCCCCGGTCGCTGGATGAGCGAGGCCGCCCAACAGCGCTTCCACCGGCTGCTGGTGGACAGCATTCCGCGCCTGCGGCGTTATGCCCGCGCCCTGGTGTTCGATCAGGGCGCGGCGGACGATCTGGTGCAGGACACGCTGGAGCAAGCCTGGCGCAAGTGGTGGCAATGGCGGGACGACCGCGACTTGCGCCCCTGGCTGTTCGGCATCATGCATCGGCAGCACATCGACGACTTCCGCCGCTACGGCGCCAGGCGGCAGCCGCTGGCGGAGGACATGGACGAACTGACGGTGGACGCGCCGCAGGAGCGCGGCCTGGCGCTGCGCGAACTGGCGGCCAACCTGGCGCGGCTGCCGGATGAGCAACGCGCGGTGCTGTTGCTGCTGGCGCTGGAAGACATGAGTTATCAGCAGATCGCCGCGACGCTGGAGATTCCGCTGGGCACGGTGATGTCGCGGCTAAGCCGCGGCCGCGAACGCTTGCGCGGCTTGATGGAGGCGGGCGCCGCGCCGGTCGCCGGGGGAGGAAGATGATGGAAACGGTCACGGAACAGGAATTGCAGGCTTATCTGGACGACGCCTTGCCGCTGGAGCGGCGCGCGGCGGTGGAAGCCTATTTGGAAACCAATCCGGAGGCGCGGGAACGGCTGCGGACTTACCGTCGCTTGCAGGAAGATATCGGCGCCTTGTTCGAGCCGGCCTTGCTGGAACCCGTCCCGCCGCGCCTGCTGGCCGCCGCGCTGCCGCCGCCGCAGCGAGGGTGGCGGGTGCAATGGTGGCAGGGCGCGGCCGCGTCCTTGTTGATGCTGGTCTTAGGCGGCGGCGGCGGCTGGTTGCTGCGCGACCAGTTGCAAGCGCCGGCTGCGCAGTGGGTCGCGGCGGCGGATAGCCAGGAGCCTTTGCCGCGCTTGGCGGCGATGGCGCATGTGGTGTACAGCCCGGACGTGAAGCGGCCGGTGGAGATCGACGCCGAGCATCAGGACCAGTTGGTGGCCTGGCTGTCCAAGCGCCTGCAAAGCCGGGTCAAGCCGCCGTTGCTGAGCGCGCAGGGCTATGAGCTGATTGGCGGCCGGCTGCTGCCGGGCGAACAAGGGCCGGTGGCACAATTCATGTACCACAACGCCGCCGGCCAGCGCATGACCTTGTACGTGGCCACCACCGCCGCGCCGCGTCGCGACGCCGGCTTCCGCTTCGCCAGCCAGGGGCCGGTGAATGTTTTCTACTGGTGGGATGGCCGCTTCGCCTACGCCTTGTCCGCGGGGCTGGGCCAGGCGGAGCTGGGACGTCTGGCGGAGGCGGCGCAACGCCAGTTGCGGGCTTCCTGAGGGGGCATCAGAGCTGCGTGCCCAGCGCCAATAAAAATCGGGCCGCGCATTGGGTTCGCTCCGATAGTTGCCGGCTTTTTTCATACACCACCGTCAAGGGCGCGCCTTCTGTCTGGTAGTCCTTGAGCACGGGGACGAGCCGGCCTTCTTGCACCGCGTTTGCGAGCACATAGTAGGGCGCCTGGATGATGCCTTGCCCATCTTGCGCCATTGCGAGCAAGACCGCCGCATGGTCCGTAGCCAGCGGGCCTTCGGGACGATGCCGGAATTGTTGCCGGTCGCGGATAAAGGTCCAGTGCCTGAACTGGCCGCTATTGGCCATGATGTAAGGCAGGCAGGCGTGCTTAGCCAATTCCTCTGGATGAGCCGGCTCCCCGCGGCGTTGCAGATAGCTGGGCGCGGCGGCGGTTAAAAAACGATGAGGCGGAAGCGGGCGGGCAAGCAGCCGGGAGTCGGGAACCTCGCCTAGCAGCACCGCCAAGTCAAAGCGCTCCGCGGTCATGTCGACATGGCGATCCGTCAGTATCAGCTCCACCTCCAAGCCCGGGTAGGCCGTCAACCAATCATGCAACGCGGGCGCCACGACATATTGACCAAAGCTTACTGGCACGCTCAGGCGCAGCTTGCCTTGCAGCACAGGGGAGGGGCCGGCGAGGGTACTGCGCGCATCCTCTACCGTGGTCAAACTGTGGCGGCAAGCGTTGAAGAAAACTTCGCCATCACTGGTCAAGGCGATATGGCGGGGGGAGCGATGGAACAGACGGACGCCTAACTCGGCTTCCAGCCGGGCAATGGCCTTGCTGACGGCGGGCTGACTGATTCTCAGCATTCGCGCGGCGCGAGTGAAATTTCCCGCCTCGGCGGTGCGCACAAAGGTGGTGATGTCGCTAAAGGGGTCTGATTTCATGATGAATTTAGATCATGATAACTATGATTTTTTACATCTTATTATAACTTTTCTGCCGGGATATAGTGGCGATCGTTGATGAACATATCGTGGGAGAAACGTGATGCTACAGCCGATCAAACGTGTTTTTTCCGGCCTGGCCCTGCTGTCGTCGATTGTTGCCGGCGGCAGCATGGCGGGCGGAGTGGCGGAGGCTTCCGGGGAACAAATGAAGCGAGAAGGGCTGACGAAGCCGTTGCCGCCAAGCTCGGGGAAAGCCGCCTTATTGATGGTGGAGTTTGTCAACGAATGGCTGGCTCCCGATGGCAAGCTGCGGGGCTTGATGCAGGATCAGGAGCTTTTCAGCCAGTCTCAAATCGCCGCGCAACGGGCGTTGGCGGCAGCCCGGCAGGCGGGCATGCCGGTGATTCACGCAAGCTTGCAGTTATCCTCCGACTATCGCGAATTAGGGCGCGTCGCATTCGGCCTGCGTGGCGCGATTCCCAGGGCGGGAACCTGGCAGCGACAGCACCGGGGCTGGCAGTTCTACCCGCCTTTTGCTCCGCGGCCAAACGAGTTTGTCGTCAGCGGCCGGGCCGGGGCCAGCGCGTTCGCCGCGTCCGACCTGGACAATTATCTGCGAGGACAAGGCATCAGCCGCTTGTATCTGGCGGGGTACGCGACTCAGGTGTGCATTGAGTCAACCCTGCGAGCCGCCCATGACCTGGGCTACGAGCCGGTGGTGCTGGCCGAAGCCACCGCGGCGTTCAACGCCGCTCAGCAGCAGTACTTCCTGAATGACATTGTTCATCATTTTGGCTGGGCCGTATCGACAGAGGACTTCATCGCGAACCATGCCGCCGCGTCTGAGAGCAAATCATCGTTGTTCGCCGTTGTTGATTCAGAGGGGCTGCCGGAGGCGATGCTGCGGTCCGTGCAAGTGCCGGGAGCGAAGATTCCGGGCGTCTCGAGCGCGGTAGGCGTTGAGAGCGGAAGGCTGTTGCTGCTGTCCGGCCAAGTTCCTGTCGCTGGCGACGGGACGATTGCGACAACGTTGAAAGAACAGCTGGAACAGGTGTTTCTCAATATGGACGCCACGTTGAGGCAGGGCGGAAGCGGCTGGAAGGATGTGGCCAGGATGACTATCTATGTCAAAGACTACCGCCCGGAATGGCTGGCGACGATACGTGAAGTGCGGGACCGCTGGTTGCAGAGTCATGAACCGGCCAGCGCCCTGATTGGGGTTCAGGCGCTGTTTCGGCCGGAGGTTCAAGTGGAAATCGACGCCATCGCGGTGCGGGGAGCGCCGCCTCCGCAAGCCGCGTCGCCGGGCAGCGTCTGAGCGGCCGCGCCGCGCTGGCGCCATGAACCGCGTAAAAAAACGCCGACGGTTTGCCCCGGCGGCGTTGTCTTTGGACGGCTGGCCTAAGCTCAGGCCGCGTCGTCCACCCAGCGGATGGCCTGGGTCGGCACCGCCTTGTTTTCCGTCACGATCTGCAGGGCCAGTCCGCCGCAGGAGGTTTCACGGTACTTGGCGTCCATGTCCTTGCCGGTTTCGTACATGGCGGCGATCACCTTGTCCAGCGAGACCTTGGGGCTGCTGACGCGGTGCATGGCCATGCGCGCGGCGTTGATGGCCTTGACCGCGGCGATGGCGTTGCGCTCGATGCAGGGAATTTGCACCTGGCCGCCCACCGGGTCGCAAGTCAGGCCCAGGTTGTGCTCCATGGCGATTTCCGCCGCCATGCACACCTGGGACGGGCTGCCGCCCATCAGCTCGGTCAGGCCGGCCGCGGCCATGGAACAAGCCACGCCCACCTCGCCCTGACAGCCCACTTCCGCGCCGGAGATAGACGCGTTGAGCTTGAACAGGCAGCCGATGGCGCCGGAAGACAGGAAGAAGCGCAGGCAGCTGTCCTCGTCCAGCGGCTGGATGAAGTGGTTGTAGTAGGCCAGCACCGCCGGCACGATGCCGCAGGCGCCGTTGGTGGGCGCGGTGACCACGCGGCCGCCGGCCGCGTTTTCTTCCGACATCGCCATCGCGTACATATTGACCCAGTCCATCACGCTCATCGGGTCTTTGGCCACTTGCAGCGAGCTGGTCAGCATCCGGTGCAGCGCAGGCGCGCGGCGCGGAATCCGCATCGGGCCGGGCAGATTGCCCTCGGTGCGCATGCCGCGGTCTATGCTGGTCTTCATCACATCCCACACCTTGGCGAAGTGGGTCTGGACATCCTTGACCTCATGGAAGGCCTTTTCGTTTTCCATCACCAGCGCGGAGATGGACAGGCCGGTTTCCTCGCACATATCCATCATCTGCTGCGCGCTGAGGAAGTGATAAGGCACCGGGGTGTCGCTGCAGGAGCTCTGATTGAAATGCTCCTCGTCCACGATGAAGCCGCCGCCGATCGAATAGTAAGTCTTGGTCAGCACGCACTCGTCGCCAACAAAGGCGTGGATCTGCATGCCGTTTTCGTGCATAGGCAGATTGGCGGTGTGGAAATCCATGTCGAAGCCCACGCGCTGATGGGTGCGGCCCAGCGTCAGCTGGCGGGTTTTTTCCACATCGGCGATCAGGGCCGGAGTTTGTTCCGGGTCCACGGTGTCAGGCAGATTGCCGGCCAGGCCCAGGATGATGGCGTGGTCGGTGCAATGGCCCTTGCCGGTCAGGGCCAGCGAGCCGTAGCAATCGACGTGAACATGGGTGACTTGGTTGAAGCGGCCGGTTTCCTTGAGCGAGCCCAGGAACTGGTGGCCGGCCTTCATCGGACCGACGGTGTGAGAGCTGGAGGGACCGACGCCGATTTTGTAGATATCAGTCATGCTGAACATGATTGGTTACCTCTTGGTGATGCTGAGGAACCCGGCCGGCCGTGACCGGCCGGGCTGTCAGAGGAGTGCGATCAGGCGAACAGATCGTAGAAGATGGCGGAGATGGCGATCAGGCCGATCAGAACCACAAAGATGTTGCTGGCGGCGCCGGAGTATTTCTTCATGGCCGGCACTTTGGCGATGGCGTACATCGGCATCAGGAACAGCAGCATCGCGATGACCGGGCCGCCCAGGGTTTCGATCATGCCCAGGATGCTGGGGTTGAAAGTGGCCACGGCCCAAGTGGTGATGATCATGAACACGGCGGTGAAGCGGTCCAGCTTGGCGGTCTCGATGGACTTGCCGTTCTGGCGCAGCTGCTTGATCACCAGGCCGTTGAAGCCTTCTTTGGCGCCCAGGTAGTGACCCAGGAAGGACTTGCTGATGGCGACGATGGCGATCAGCGGAGCCACCCATTCAATCACCGGGTTGCGGAAGTGGTTGGCCAGGTAGGACAGGATGGAAATGTTCTGCGCTTTGGCTGCGGCCAGGTCCGCCGGGGACAGGCTGAATACACAGCTGAACACGAAGAACATCACCGACAGCACCATCATGACGTGAGCGCGGATCAGCACGCGGCCGGCGGTCGGCTCGGCGGCGTCGCCATGCAGCTTCTGCTGGTCAACCGAGAAGGACGAGATGATGGGCGAGTGGTTGAAGGAGAACACCATTACCGGGATGGCCAGCCACAGCGTTTTGTAGAACGCGCCGTGGGACAGGGCGTCGCCCAGGCTGCCGGCTTGCTGGATGGCCGCGCCGTTCCATTCCGGAATCAGGTACAGGGCCAGCAGCATCAGGCAGGCGACAAACGGGTACACCAGCACGCTCATGGCCTTGACGATCATCTTCTCGCCCAGGCGCACGATGGCCATCAGACCCAGAATCAGGATCAGCGACAGGATGGCGCGCGGCGGAGCGGACACGCCCAGCTGGTTGACCATGAAGGACTGCACGGTGTTGGTGATGGCCACGCTGTACACCAACAGAATGGGGTAGATGGCGAAGAAGTACAGCAGGGTGATCAGCTTGCCGGCGCCCACGCCGAAGTGCTCTTCCACCACTTCAGTGATGTCCGCGCCCGGCTTGGAGCTGGACAGTACGAAACGGGTCAGGCCGCGGTGAGCGAAGAAGGTCAGCGGCAGGGCCAGCAGCGCCATGACGATCAGCGGCCACAGGCCGCCGATGCCGGCGTTGATGGGCAGGAACAGGGTGCCGGCGCCAATGGCGGTGCCGTACAGGCCCAGCATCCAGACGGTATCTTGCTTGCTCCAAGAGGAAGCGCCTGATTTGGGCAGGGGGGTGGAAACGGCTTGAGACATGATATTGGCCTTCATAAAAGACAAATGGGGTAATCGTTTTGACGCGTCGCTTGGCGGCGCGCCGTTTTCATCTCTTGCTAGACTTTTGGTCAGTAGCTGGAACCGCTGATTAGTGATTGCCGGCTTTCATTGATGTGCATGGTATAGGCAGTTGTACTGCGGTGGTTACACATTTCAGAACATCAGTTGATTCTAATCAACTTTATTTTGAAGCAAAACGAACATCCGAACAAATACTATTTAGAACCCATGACTTACAGATAACATGATGAATTCGTTTTATTGGCATTAAATTGCGCAAAACTGTAGCTGTAGAAAGATTGTTTCAAGAAATATCGCTTCATTTGAAAAGATGCCAATTTTCGTTTTGCTTTGCTTTCGTGTTGCTTTGCTTTTCATGTCTGAATGGATTCGAGCGGCCTGGTGTCGCAAAATCGCCGTCCCCGCACTTTGTTCGAGCTAGTTTCATCATTTTTGAACACTTCGTTGGCATATCCTGTGCCGAGGGCAGGCCATGGCCCCTTGGCGTACATGGTCTTGGCTTGTAGTCGTGTTGTGATTTGTAACTTCATGAATAACAAGGAGTATATTGGTTTTTTGGCGGGGTTGGCTGGCTTGGGGAGGGGAACGCGCAAGCCGAAGGGCGGCCTGCGCCGCGCCAGGGAGGCCGCTATATCAGCATGGGGCTCGGCGCTGCTGCAAGTATCAAAATATGAAATTCGAGACCAAATTTGTTTTCGAAAACGAACAAAAATATTTCAAAACGAACATAATTTGATTGTTTTCAAACATGACTACGGCTTTCAAACGTTTGTTTTCTTGTTATCCATATGATTTTCAAGGTGTTTTTTCATGTTTGTTATCGCGCCTTTCCTGCGTCTGGCGGTGCCTGGGCGGAAAGAGCGAGGGTGTGGCGGGATCTCGGCTAGTCAAAATGCATGCGACTGGTGCGCGGCTTGCAAGCTGTGAATCCGCCCGCGCAACGGAAAGACCTAGGTTTGATGGTTATCAAACAAGAATGAAGCATTCCGAACATAAAATTTTCGTGAACCAACAATCCGTGCACCCGTTCGCGTGGGAACCAACCACCTCGGCGGCCAACAAACGCATTGCAGGAACTGGGCCTAAGCCGGCGTTTTCGCCGCCAAGCCTTAGAGACGGCAGAGTCAGTTGATAGGCTTCCTAATAAGGTTGACCCGCGCGCCAGCGGCTCTGCGCAAGCTCGCGAAATGAAAAACATGAACCACGCCTCCACACTCGCCTACGTCGCGGCCGAAGCCGCCTCCAAACAGACCGTGTTGCGACAACACCCCGGGCGCTACCTATTAAGCGCCGGCATGGCCGGCGCGCTGATCGCCGTGGTGCTCAGCGTCAGCCTGAAGCTGGGCCAGGTCTTCTTCGCCGTCGGCTCCCCCGGCTACTACATCGCCGTGGCCGGCTTCTTCGGCGTGGCCCTGGTCAGCATCATCGTCTGCAAGCTGGAGCTGTTCACCAGCAATGTGATGTACTTCAGCGTGGGCGTGCTCAGCGGCGACTGCCGCGTGTGCAACCTGCTGCGCAGCTGGGCCATGGTCTACCTGGGCAACCTGCTGGGGGTGTTGCTGTTCACCGCGGTGTTCGCCGGCGCCGGCGGCATGGGCAGCCTGCCGGCCGACCACCTGTTGTTCAACGTGGCCGCGCATAAGGTGCACGCCGGCGGCTGGGAAATCTTCTGGAAGGGCGCGCTGTGCAACTGGGTGATCTGTCTGGCGGTGTGGGTGCCGCTGCGCATGGCCGGCGACGCCGCCAAGATGCTGATGATCCTGCTGCTGGTCTTCGTGTTCTTCTTCTCCGGTTTTGAACACAGCATCGCCAATATGGCCTTCTTCTCGCTGGCCCTGCTGCACGGCATGCAAGGCCTGGACGCCGCCGCCATCCTGCACAATATGATTCCGGCCACCCTGGGCAATATCGCCGGCGGCGCGCTGGGCGTGGGTCTGGTGGTCTACCTGCTGGAGCGTCACACCCTGCCGGCGCGGCGCGAAGCCGCAAAACCGGCCGCGACGGCGCTCGGAACCAGTGTTTGATGTTCGTTTTCGAATGTAATGCGCCGGCTACAATGCCGGCGTATTGATGTGGTTTTGCATGGCATTGAAAATAAAGCGTTTTTTATGGGTTTTTGCCGGCGTGGCGGCCGTGGCGGCCACCGCGTTTTAGTCTGCGGCAGTTGATCTTTATCAAACGATTTTTTTCGAAACCGAATGTACAATATGTTCAGTACACAACATTTACTGATAGTTACTAGGAGGCACACATGGATGCTCTGAATCGTGACGCGACTCAAGCCAACCCCTGGCGCGATTTCACCGGTGGTGAATGGCAAAGCAAGGTGGATGTCCGCAACTTCATCCAGCTGAACTACAAGCCGTTTGAAGGCGACGCCAGTTTCCTGGCTCCCGCCACCGCGCGCACTCAAAAGCTGTGGGACACCCTGAGCGAGTTGCTGAAAGAAGAACGCGCCCGTGGCGTGCTGGACGTAGCTGCGGACCGCGGCAGCTCCATCACTGCGCATGACGCCGGCTACATCGACCAAGCCAGCGAAGTCATCGTCGGCCTGCAAACCGACGCTCCGCTCAAGCGTGCCATCATGCCCAACGGCGGCCTGCGCATGGTTGAGAACGGCCTGGAAGCCTTCGGCTTCAAGCTGGACCCGGTCATCAAGGACGTGTGGACCCACTATCGCAAGAGCCACAACCAGGGCGTGTTCGACACCTACACCCCGGACATCATGGCCGCGCGCAAATCCGGCGTGATCACCGGCCTGCCGGACGCCTACGGCCGCGGCCGCATCATCGGCGACTACCGCCGCGTGGCCCTGTACGGCACTGACTTCCTGCGCGCCGAACGCCAAAAAGTATTCCATGAGCTGGACGACGCCGTTTTCAATGAAGACGTGCTGCGTCTGCGTGAAGAACTGTCGGAACAATTCCGCGCGCTGGACGAACTGAAGCAGATGGCCGCCAAATACGGCTTCGACATCAGCCGCCCGGCCGTCAACGCCCGCGAAGCGGTGCAGTGGACCTACTTTGCCTACCTGGCCGCCGTGAAAGAACAAAACGGCGCCGCCATGTCCTTCGGCCGCGTCGCCACCTTCCTGGACGTCTACATCGAACGCGATCTGGCCTCCGGCGCGCTGACTGAAGACCAAGCCCAGGAAATGATCGACGACCTGGTGATCAAGCTGCGCATCGTGCGCTTCCTGCGCACCCCGGAATATGACCAACTGTTCTCCGGCGACCCGACCTGGGTCACCGAATCCATCGGCGGCATGGGCGAAGACGGCCGCACCCTGGTGAGCAAGAGCAGCTTCCGCTTCCTCAACACCCTGTACAACCTGGGCCCGGCGCCGGAACCCAACCTGACCGTGTTGTGGTCCACCCAGCTGCCGCGCGGCTTCAAAGACTTCTGCGCCAAAGTGTCCATCGACACCAGCTCCATCCAGTACGAAAACGACGACCTGATGCGTCCGCACTGGGGCGACGACTACGGCATCGCCTGCTGCGTGTCCGCGATGCGCATCGGCAAGCAAATGCAGTTCTTCGGCGCCCGCGCCAACCTGGCCAAAGCCATGCTCTACGCCATCAACGGCGGCGTGGATGAAAAATCCGGCGTGCAAGTGGCCAAGGGCTTCGAGCCGATCAAGAGCGACGTGCTGACCTACGAAGAACTGATGCCCAAGTTCGACCTGCTGATGGACTGGCTGGCCGCCACTTATGTCAAGGCGCTGAACTGCATCCACTACATGCACGACAAATACGCCTACGAACGCATCGAAATGGCGCTGCACGACCGCGACATCCTGCGCACCATGGCTTGCGGCATCGCCGGCCTGTCCGTGGCCGCCGACTCCCTGTCCGCCATCAAGTACGCCAAAGTGCACATCATCCGCAACGAAGCGGGCCTGGCGGTGGACTACAAGATCGAAGGCGACTACCCGGCTTACGGCAACAACGACGACCGCGCCGACAGCATCGCGGTATGGCTGACCGAAACCTTCATGGAGAAGATCAAGGCCCAGCCGCACTTCTACCGCAACGCCATGCCGACTCAATCCGTGCTCACCATCACCTCCAACGTGGTGTACGGCAAGAAAACCGGCAACACCCCGTGCGGCCGCCGCGCCGGCGAACCGTTCGCCCCGGGCGCCAACCCGATGAACGGCCGCGACGTGAAAGGCTTTGTCGCCGCAGGCGCATCGGTAGCCAAGCTGCCGTACGAAGCCGCGCTGGACGGCATCAGCTGGACCGCCTCCGCCACCCCGGACGCACTGGGCCATAGCGAAGAAGAACGCGTTGCCAACCTGGCCAACTGCCTGGACGGCTTCTCCGACGCCGGCGGTTTCCACGTCAACGTCAACGTGTTCAAGCGCGAAACCCTGATGGACGCGATGGAACATCCGGAGCTGTACCCGCAACTGACCATCCGCGTGTCCGGCTATGCGGTGAACTTCGTCAAGCTGACGCGCGAGCAACAGCTGGACGTGATCAACCGCACCTTCCACGGCAGCATGTAAGCCTCACGCCGCTGGCCACCGCGACGGCCAGCCGGCACAACGCAAAGCCTCCCTTAGGGGAGGCTTTTTTATGCGCGGCTGTTTTGGATCAGGGCTGCGGAAAATGCCGGAAGGCGATGGTGGGGGTGGGGCGGATTGACTGCGGGATCAAGAAGGAATAGGGCTGTTGATGGGTTGCAGACGGGTTGCGGGCCGCCATGTCCCAGCCTCAATCGCTTCTCTGTTCCTTGATTCGCTTCCGGTGAGCGGCAACCTTGGCGCGGTTGCCGCAAAGCGCCATGCTGCACCATCGGCGCGCATGCCTTCGCGTGTGGTCGACAAACATCAAGGTGCATCGGGGGCCTTCGCACGCTTTCACATGGGTGAAGTCTTCTTCGCAGACAAGCCGGGCCAAGGCTTCTGCTATCGGCATCAGTAGAGACTCGGCTGAATGCCAGCATCGATCCACGCGCAATTCGAAGGTCGTGCCGCCATCGGCTGCTTTAGGAACAATTTCGCGATGCTGCGCGTCTTGCCTGAGTAGTTGATTCAAAGGCTCTAGTTCGTGCAAATCCTCGGCGACCAATGGCCGTCCTTTCCGCTTGCGGGCGAAATCCTTGAACCAGGAACGCAACTGGCGCGCCTTCTCCGCCGCCTCGTTGAGTTCGGTCGGCGCATACCGGCTTCGCATCGTCTCAAGCACCTCGGCAGGAACCAGGCCCGCCTGACTAAGCCAGGCCAGCAGACCTTTGCCATCACTGATCCAGTCTATCGCCTCGCCCCCAGGGGTTGCCTCCGAATTCAGAAAGTCCAGTCCAGTCGCGTCAGCGATGAATATTGCAGGGGTTTGACGGTAGTCCATCGCTTTATGGCGGTTGTGAAGTAAAGACACTGAAAAGTAACCCTTTACCTTAAATTTGACAAGTTACAAAAAAGAGAAGTAACCTATGTTTGCGCTTTTAATAGGTTACGTGCTGGTTCTGGCAGGCACCCTCTGCCGGCAGCGGCAGCTCACTTGACTTATCGGAAAGGAAACTTATGACTTCTATTGCCTATCGTTACGCTGACGTAGACGGCGTCAAAGTGTTCTATCGCGAAGCGGGGAGGCTGCATGCTCCAAAACTGCTGCTTCTGCACGGTTTTCCCAGCTCGAGCCACATGTTCCGCGACCTGATCCCCAAGCTCGCAGAGCATTTTCATATCGTTGCGCCAGACCTGCCCGGCTTTGGGCAATCAGACATGCCGAGCCGCGATGTCTTTGCTTATACCTTCGACAAGCTAGCCAAAGTGATTGAGCGTTTTACTGAGGGCATTGGTTTTGACCGCTTTGCAATGTATGTCTTCGACTATGGCGCGCCCACGGGCTTTCGACTTGCGCTGGCGCATCCCGAGCGGATCGCGGCGATCATCTCGCAAAACGGCAATGCTTATGAGGAAGGATTGAGCGAGAACTGGAACCCGATCCGCGCGTACTGGCAAGAAGCTTCGAGCGCCAATCGCGAGGCCCTTCGTGAGCTGCTCGCCCATGAAACGACCGTCTGGCAATACACGCATGGCGTTCATGATGCAACTCGCGTGTCGCCGGATGGCTACTCGCTCGACGACTTCTATCTGAGCCGTCCCGGAGCTGCCGAGGTTCAGCTCGATCTGTTCGGCGACTATCGCAGCAACGTCGAGCTTTACCCCGCGTTCCAACAATATTTCCGTGCTTATCAGCCCCCCTTCCTCGCCGTATGGGGGAAGAATGATCCCTTCTTCTTGCCGGCGGGCGCCGAGGCATTCCGGCGCGACATGCCGGGTGCAGTGGTGCGTTTCTTCGATACAGGGCATTTCGCGCTGGAAACACACGCCGGCGAGATTGCCGCAGCCATTTCTGAGTTCCTTGTCCGCTGAAGCGAGGAGCCTTACGGGCAAGGGAGCTAGCTCGGTCAAGCATTAGGCAATGCTCCCGGCAAGCAAACCCCGGCTAAAGCCGGGGTTCGTTCTGCCAGAATTCTTCTCTGTCCGCCGTACCGCGCTGTTTTCCAGGGAGGGCGATATGGTGTTTCTCCTGCATGACCACGATAAACCACCTGTTAGACGCACCTTCCATGGCAGCAAGTAAGCCTGACGCCGCTGGCAACCGCGACGGCCAGCCGGCATAGCGCCAAGCCTCCCCTAGGGGAGGCTTTTTTTATGCGTGGCTGTTTTGGATCAATGCCGCAAAAAATGCCCATGTGCTATAAAGTGGTTTCATTTATACGTCATTCTCTCTGAGCGCCTGCAAAACCCAAGCGCGCCGGAGGAGGGGGCCATGCACAAAAACACCATCTGCCTGTGGTACGACGGCGACGCCGAAGACGCCGCGCGCTTCTACGCCGCCACCTTCCCGGATAGCCGCGTCGGGGCGGTGCTGCGCGCGCCCGGCGATTACCCGGCCGGCAAGGAGGGCGATGTACTGACCGTGGCATTCACCGTGTTGGGCATCCCGTGTCTGGGCCTCAACGGCGGCTCCACCTTCAAACACAGCGAAGCCTTCTCCTTCCAAGTCGCCACCGAAGACCAGGCCGAAACCGACCGCCTGTGGCAAGCCATCGTCGGCAACGGCGGCCAGGCCAGCGCTTGCGGCTGGTGCAAGGATAAGTGGGGCCTGAGCTGGCAAATCACCCCGCGCGTGTTGACCGAGGCGCTGGCCGATCCGGACCGGGCCGCCGCCAAGCGGGTGTTCGACGCGATGATGGGGATGGTGAAGATTGATATTGCGGGGATTGAGAAGGCGAGGAGGTTGGGCTAGTGGAATGTATATTTTTAGGTGAGTGGTAGCTATCAATGACTAGGAGTGGATGAATAATATTGCTACTTCAAAGTAGTAGTTCCCTGTCTTGTGATTTAAGGTTGATAACTGATTAAAATGTTTGTGATCTCATTTTTATGATTTTTAATTGGCTTATCTGTTTTTAAGAACTTATTTAATATTTGTTTCTTGTAGAGAGTTCACATGAGTGCACTAGATTATCTGCTCAAGTATGTTAGGACTGGAACGGCGGAGGGTGATCGATCATTTCTTGCTCAGATATTCATTACCCCGACACAGTTCTCTCAGTTGTGTGCTATTGAACCTGGTGGAATGAGAGTTCTTGTCGGAAATAAAGGGGTTGGGAAAAGCGCAGTCGTTGAATGGATTGATAAAGTGGCTAAGGCGAAAAATCTTCCCTGCTTGCTGATTCGTCCTGATAATATTTCTTCTAGAGAAATGCCGTCATCTCCAGACATTGGGTCCTTAAAGCGATTCTATTATGAGGTTCTTCTCAGAACAGTTGGGGCTCAAATTGGGGCTCAATTGAAAGGCCTGCTGAAGGGGGATGCTGCAAGGTTGCATAATGAGGCACGCCAACAAGGAATTGTGGAAGATGATTTTATTCAAAAATCTCTTGAGCTTATTTCTGCGGTTGCATTGCCAGTTTCTAAGATTAATGGTGTTCAACTGGCGAAGGACCTTGCGGGTGTTAACTCCCCTGATGCGTTGATTAAGGCGATTGGTTCTCAGCTTTTATCATCTGGTAATGTTTTTTATTTACTTATTGATGATACGGATCAGTTGGCTGCCCCTGATCAACCTGCTCATCTGAATAGAATCTGGGCGTTATTGTTGGCTGTGAGAAGGCTTACAGGGGAGTGTAGTGCTGTTAGGGCAATTGTAAGCCTTCGCTCAAGTGTTTGGACTCGGTTGACTAGTGAAAGTCAAGGTCAGAGGGATCAAACTGATCATATACGTGGACTTGTTATTCCGCTCTTGGCTGATGATGCGCAGATGCAGAATATTATTAGAAAGCGTATGGAAAAAGCCGCATGGGATGCGGTAAAAAAACAGTGTGATCCTTATCCTATTTTTTTTAACGGTTCGACTGTAACGCTGCCTTCTAGTAAGGAAACACGATCTTGGGATTCATTTATTTTAAAATCAGCACGTGAGCGTCCTCGAGATGCTATTCAACTTATTAAAAATATGGTTGATATGGCGCAGCAGGGGAACTCTTCCCTTATAGGTAGTCAAGAGGCGGCGTTGGCAATGAAAGTTTATTCGTCAGAGCGGGTTGATGATGTGGCAAATGAGTTTTCGTTAGATTGTAAAAGTATTCGTGAGATTATTAATACATTTGCAGATGTCGATTTTGAGTCGGATTTTGAGGTGCTTAGGCGCCACCTTTTGACGGTTCCAAGTATTTCTTCTATTCAGATTCGTGGTATGGTATTGAGGCCCGATGTTGATGAGGATGCCATTGCGATATTGAGGTTGCTGCATGAGACGGGTTTTATAAATCCACGTGTTGTTGATAATACAAAGCCTCGTGGGTTTCGTCATATTCTATTTCATGATGATTCAAATTTTGTGAAACTGGCAAATTGGAATTCTATGCAGGGGGCAAGGTGGGAGGTTCATCCTGCGTTTAGAACGTACTTAATTGGAGTTAAGCAAGCTCAATTGGCAAGGCTGCCTCCTGCAAAGTAGCCAAGTGAACTCAGTGTCTAAGTTGTGATTTTTTTGGGTAGGGCAATGTGATGAAATGATTGAAAGTCATTTCATTTAATTACTGTTAGTTCCTTGTATGTGACTACGAGCCTTTTTGTCAGAATAGTCTTACTCAATGATGACTAAAACCCCGGCTTAAGCCGGGGTTCCTTCTTCCTTACTTCTTCTCTATCCGCCGCACTGAGCGGTTTTCCATGGTTTTGCGTTTGACCTGCGCCTGCTGCTGGCGGTGCAGTTCGTCAACATGCTCGAACACGTCCACCTTGCGCGCGGCCAGCGTGAGCATGGCTTCCAGATAGTTGAAGAAGCCCACCCGGAAGCCGCGTTGCTCCGGCTTGCGGAAGTCGATGTCGCGGGTGATGCGCGCCAGCAGGCTTTGGCCGCGATAGCCGGGATTGTCCTTCAGCCATTGGACGAAGTGGGCGCCGCATTCGCGGCCGTAGGCGCAGTCGGCGGCGTAGTCCGGGTGCGCGGCCGGCATGTGCCAGTAATCGGCTTGCGGCCGTCCCGGGCGTCGGGACACGAAGGGGAGCAGGGCTTCGCGCGCTTCCATCGAGGCTTGGCGGTAGCGACGGCGAGCGGGAAAGGTTTTCGACATGGTGTTTCTCCTGCGGTGACACAAGATAAACCACCTGCCAGATATAGACGGGAGTTGGCAGGCGCGAGGCAGGATTGGCATTTCCGGTAACAACCAACCGGCGAGCGCGGAGCGCTCCCCCACCACGAGCCTGCCGATTTTGGCGCAGCCATGGAGAAATACGGGCCTATGCGGTAACGCATATGTCCGTTGGTTGTTAATTGCGAGATGCCAATCCCGGTGCCGTGAATAACAGCACCCGGCGATTGTTACCGAGTGGGCCGGCAGGGTCAAGCCAGCGGGGGCGCGGGTGGGCGGCCTGATTTTGTCCGGGATTTGAATGTCATGATTCTGCTGCGTTGCGGTATACTTCACTGCCCATTTCATCACTTTATTTTTGAACCTGTTTACGTTCTCATGAGCAAGAGCGAGACCAGGCGAAACCGGCTGAGGAAGCGGAATGTACTCGTGGTATATGAGCATTCCAAAGCGGTACTCACCGTGTCACCTCTCATGCAGCGCAGCAGATCGCAAACAGGTTCTTAAGACAGGGCATTTCTCATGACCACAGTCTCTCTCCCTCCGGAAGCGGTGGGCAGCGCTTTCTCCCTGGATAAAATGATCGCCGCCCGCGACAAGACCATGGCGGCGGTGCGGCGCATCGCCGCGCAGATCCGCCCCGGCATGACCGAACAGCAGGCCAAGGATTTGGCCAAGGCGGAGCTGGAAAGCATGGGCATGGACCGCATTTGGCACGGCATCATCGTCCGCTTTGGCCGCAGCACGCTGAAAATCTTCAAGCAGCAGATCGACCCGGACAATGTGCTGCTGGACGACGACATCTTCTTCATTGATCTGGGCATAGTCTGGGACGGCCACGAGGGCGACGCCGGCGATACCTTCACCACCGGCGACAATGCGTGCAAGCAGGCCTGTGCCGAGGCGGCGCGCCAGCTGTGGCGGGAGGTGGCGGACAAGTGGCGGCGTGAGCGGCTGGCCGGCCCGGGCTTGTACCAGTACGCGGCGGAGCGCGCCGAGGCAATGGGCTGGCGGCTGAACCTGGACATCAAGGGCCACCGGGTGTCGGACTTTCCACACTCCATCTACAAGGCCGGCAGCCTGGGTGATTTCGCCCAATGTCCGGATACCGGTTTGTGGATTCTGGAAATCCAGATTGCCGATCCGTCCGGCGAGTTTGGCGCTTTCTATGAAGACTTGCTGGTGAGCGAGGGCTGATCAATAACGGGCGGCGACGAGCCGCCCGCCCGGCAAGCACTCAATGCAGCAGAAAGCCCTGGCCTATCAAGTCGTCG
The DNA here is from genome assembly GCF_016937655.1 of Chromobacterium alkanivorans. Lineage (GTDB taxonomy): Bacteria > Pseudomonadota > Gammaproteobacteria > Burkholderiales > Chromobacteriaceae > Chromobacterium > Chromobacterium alkanivorans. The sequence continues at coordinate 19,010 of NZ_JAFHKL010000020.1, forward strand.
GCTTCCAGCGACCAGCTGGCCTTGCCGCTGTAGTGGGCGCGTCCGGCCACGCGCACCGTCACCGCGTCATGGCCCGGCAGCTGGGTTTGGCCGAGCACCGTGCCGTTGAACAGCGCCCCGGTCAGGCTTTTGAATTCACAGGTTTCTCCAGGCGCTACCAGCCCCTTGGCGTGTCGGATGGCCATGCGCGCGGTGACGCCGGAGCCGGTGGGGCTGCGGTCGACTTCGGCGTCGGCAAAGACGCAGACATTGCTGCTGCAGCCATCAGCGGCCCGGTCGCGGCCATCGGTGAGGATGCTGCCGTACAAGAAGCTCAGGTCGTCGGCGCTGGGGTGGCGCACGGCGATGGTGTCGCGCACCGCCTGGGTCAGCGCGGAGGCGGCGTCCACCAGGTCGCGCAGGCGGCCATCCAGCGACACGCCCAGTTTTTCGGCGGCCACTACCGCATAGAAGGCGCCGCCGTAGCCGATATCCACGACCACTTCGCCGATGCCCGGCACGGTGACGGGCAGGTCCAGGGCAAAGGCGAAGGCGGGCACGCTTTCGAATTGCACGGCGCCGGCCTTGCCATTCTTGATTTCCACCAAGGCTTCCACCAGGCCGCATGGGCATTCGATGCCCACCCGCGTCAGCGGCGCGACGGCGGGCACTTTGCCGCTGTCCACTGCAAAGCGGGCCAGCGCGATCACGGCATGCCCGCACATGGTGCTGTAGCCTTCGTTGTGGGTGAACAGCACGGCGAGGTCCGCGTTTGGCATGGAGGGCTGCACCAGCACCGCGCCATACATATCGTAATGGCCGCGCGGCTCGTGCATGAGCAGGCGGCGCACGGGGTCCAGGCGCTCGCTCATGAAGCGGCGTTTTGCCAGGATGTCCGCTCCCTGAATCATGTCGATAAGGTTGAGCGCGATGCGCACCGGCTCGCCGCCAGTGTGCATTTCCACGGTGTCGATGACAAAATCCGCAGGCAAGGGGTTCATGCTGTTCACTCCTCCTGTTGTTCACGCGGTGCGATGGAGCACCATTCGTTTAGCTAACTGGATGCGCTAGCGCACCGCTTGTTTGCCGCCCGCTTAGCCGGCCTTCCAATGCGCCAGCGCGCAGCGCGCCGCCGCCAAATCCCAAGCCGCCGTGCCAACACTCTTGAACAGCCGCGGGCGATTGGCGTCGTACTGTCCGGCTATCGCTTCCGCCAAGGGCCGCACGGTGTTCCAGTCCACGCCGGCCTGGATCAGGTCTCCGGCTTCATGCCGCGCCCCGGCAGGGTCGTCCGAGAACAGCTGGCTGCCGGCAATGGCGGCCGGGCCGATTTCGGCCATGTCCGGACGAAAGGCACCCACTCCCACCAGCAGGCGGTTGCTGCGGGCTGCCTCGTGGTAGACGGGCTGTTTGCTGGTGGTCAGCGTGATCACCACGTCGACATCGTCCGCCACACGGCCGTGGCATGGCCGCAGCGTCAAGTTAAGGGCGGCGTGCCGGCGGCAGAACTCGGCGCTGCCGGCGAGTTCCCGGCCATGCACATCCACGCGGATGTCCGGGAACAGGGCGGCAATGGCTTCCAGGTGGCCGGAGGCCTGCTTGCCGGTGCCTATCAACGCGATGGCGGCCGGCCTGCCGGGGTAGAGGCTGTTGATCGCCAGCATGGAAATGGCGGAGGTGCGCTGGGCGGTCACGGTGGGGCCGTCAAGAATCAGCAGCGGCTGGCCGGTGACGGCGTCATACGCGCTGACGATGCCATGGATGGTGGGAAGGCCGTGCTTGAGATTGTCCGGGCACACATTGACCAGTTTGTGAATGCCGATATCGTGCGCGGTGGCAGGCATGGACAGCAGCACTGCGTCTCCCCGCAAGGGCAGCACCTGCCGTTCCGGGCTGATGATCCGTCCTGCGATGTATTCGGCGGCGGCGTTGGACAGGGCCTGACAGAGGTCGGCAACCGGCAATAGCTTCTTGGTCTCGGCGGCGGACAGCAGGGGGAGGGAGGGTGCGGTGGACATGACGCGCCTTTATCGATAATTGGTAAAATTAAGACCAAATTTGCGTTTGGGCCAGGGTTTGGCTGTCATGATCGGCAAAACTGGTCTTAAAATAACGTTGTTATATCGCTAACTTGTTTTGTAAATTACCAATTTAGGGATAAGGCGACAAGAAGTTAGCCTGCCGCCGCCCAAATGCGGTCACAATTTTCACCAGTTACACAACAAATTGGTCTTGAGGTAAGCAGAATGGATGTCAGCACACAGGAACCGAACCACTTTCAGCCGCTGCCCATCTATGAACAGCTTGCAGAGCAGATCCGCAACGGCATTGTCGGCGGGGAGTTTCCCCCGGAGTCGCGCCTGCCCTCGGAAAGAGATCTGGCCGCGCACTATCGCGTCAGCCGGCCCGCGGTGAGGGAGGCGATTGGCGCCTTGCAGAATCAGCAGCTGGTGATGACGCGCCGCGGCTCGGGCACCTATGTCTGCGAGGATGCCTTGCAACGGCTGCGGCAAGCTGCGCCGGCAAACCAGCGGAGCCAGGCGGACGACAGCCCGATATCGACGCTGGAAGTGCGGCTGGTGCTGGAGCCGGCCATTGCCCGCATGGCGGCCAGAAAAGGCCGGCGTGATGAAAGGGCGGAGTATTACCTGGCGCAAATGAAGGGGGTCAAAAACATCGACATTCCGGCGCAGCAAGCGCTTTGGAGCGAGAGCGACCGCTTGTTCCATCGGCAGCTGGCGGTGATGACGGGCGATGCGCTGATGGTCCGCATCGCCGATGAAGTAGCCAAAACCATGGGGCAGCCGTTATGGCAACGGCTGCGTGACGACGGCATCTATGACGCGGAACGCATTGGCCTGTACGTTGCGGAACATCAGTTGATCTACGAATCCATCATCACCGGCGATGAGGATGCCGCCGCCTTTTACGTTGAGCAGCATTTGCGACGAGTGAGGCGGGATATCTCCGGCTAAGCCGCCAGCGCATTGATCCGCATGATTGAACGGCTCCGGCCCCGCAAGCAGTCCAGTTCTGAGACTGGCGCGCCTGCGGGGCCGGAGCCGTTCATTCGTATCCTGCCGTCAAGGCCTCGCCGGAACGGCCATGGCCAGCCGCTATTCCTCCCGGTGCGCACCCGGGTAGCGCACTTCTCCCTCCGGTATGCCGCAACCCCACAAGGAATAGGGGTCGGCCATTTCATTGACGCCTTCGCCGTAACGATTCTCCGCCGGGCGCAGATGGGCCAGGCAGCAAGCGCCCAGTTCGGTGGCGTAAAGTCCGTGCACGGTGCAGAGCACGCGGTGGCTCATGCTGTGCTGCGAGGGGAAGGCGATGGTCTGCTGCGCTTCCACGCGGCCGTAGTCCGAGCTTAGCTTCACTTGCACCACGCCGTTGAGGGCGCTGGAGCAGGCCATGGACGAGGCCAGCAGGTTGAGCCGCGGCGCCGAGCCGGCCTCCGGCGTAAAGCCCAGATGGATGAAGCCGGCGCCGGCGGCCGGGGCGGTGCTGAGCTGGAACCAGTCTATGCCGCCGCCGGTCAGCACGCGGCCGAAACCGCCGTTGCCGCCGGAGGAATTGCCCAGTAGCGCGACCCACAAATTGCCGTCCGGCCCCGGCACCATGCCCACCGGGGTGTTGCCGTGTTCGGCGGGGATTTCAATGGCGGCGGGCGCGTCGCCGTTGGCGGGGATGCGGTAGAGCTGGCTGGATTGGTCCAGCGTGGCGTAGACGTCGCCGCTGTCCGGGTGGATCTGGACGAAGATGGGGCGCGGCGGGCAGGGGTAGAGGGTGGCGTCCGCCGGGTTGCGGCTGTCGACGCGCACGACGTGATGGCTGTCCTTGCAGGAGGTCCACAGGATGTCGCCGTCTTCTGCCACCACGTGCGGGCCGCGCGCTGCTTGCGGCAGCGGCACTCGCTTGAGGATTTTTGGCGGCGTGGTCAGGTCAGAGGCTATCGGGTCTATCAGCAGCAGCTCGGACTGGAATTGCAAGGTCACCCACAGGCAGCCGGGGTGGGTTTTGGAGACGGTCAGCCCGTGCAGGCCGGAAAACGGGTTGTCGATGACGTGGGCGATGGCGGCCCGCGGCTGGCCGCTGTGCGGGTCCACCCGCATTTTGACCAGCGCGCCGGACGGCTGCTGGGAGATCAGCAGCAGGTCCGGCCCAATGGCGGCCACTTCATGGGTTTGGCTGGAGGCGGGCAGCGGATATTCGATCACGCTTTTGAGGGCGAGGCGCAGTGTGTTCATGGCGGTTTACCGAGGGTTGTAATCCCTTTGGCATAATAGGCGCCAATCATGACGTTTGCAAAAAACGGCCGCGACTTGATCCAGCTCAGCCGCGGATGGGCCTGTGCCGGTTCCGGTTTATGCTGTTGACGTGTTATGACGATGTTCGCGAACGAGCGGAAATATTGCAGTGCAAGATAAAACTAACGACTGTTTTAACTAGAACTCCACGCAAATCAAGGGTTTGCCGGGGAGAGGGCGTGGGGCGATGTGGCGTGCGCACATCACTATGTACGCTTTTGACCTGTATCAAACATACATTTTCGTTTTAGAATATAAAATGTGTTCGTAAAATAACATTTGTGTTCGGCTCTGGCGTTTTGGGCTCGTCCCCGTTCGGAACCGCGCACTATGCTTTAAAAGGCGGCCTGTTAAGGGCCGGCCTCTGTCGGCCATAGGAGCACAAACGCATGCCAGATACCCAAACCGCCGTGGACACGGTCCCGCAAGAACACGCCATGTCTCCCGAATCCGTGGTGGGTTACCTGCACTCCACGGAGAGCGGGGCCGGGGTGGATGGGCCTGGCATGCGCTTTGTCTTCTTCACCTCGGGCTGCCAGTTCCGCTGCCTATACTGCCATAACCCGGACACCTGGAAGCTGCACAACGGCCGCCAGGTCACGGTGGAGCAGGCGATGGCGGAGCTGGAGCCGTATGCGCGTTTTTTGAAGTTCGCCGGCGGCGTGACGGTGTCCGGCGGCGAGCCGCTGATGCAGGACGGTTTCGTCGGCGCGCTGTTCCGCGAGGCCAAGCGCCGCTTCGGCCTGCACACGGCGCTGGACACCCAGGGCTTTTTGCACGAGCGGGTCAGCGACGAGTGGTTCGACGCGGTGGACCTGGTGATGCTGGACATCAAGCATTCGGACCCGGAGCGCTATCACGCGCTGACCGGCCAGCCCTTGCAGCCGACGCTGGATTTTGCCCGTCGCCTGCAACGGCTGGGCAAGAAAATGTGGGTGCGTTACGTGCTGGTGCCGGGTTTGACCGACGGCGACGAGGACATCAGCAGGCTGGCGGAGTTCGTCGCCGGCCTGGGCAGTGTGGTGGAGCGGGTTGAGGTGTTGCCCTTCCATCAGTTGGGCATGGACAAGTGGCAGAAGCTGGGCATGGAATACCAGTTGGCGGATACGCCGATTCCCACGCCGGAGCAAGTCAAACGTGCCCGCGAGTTGTTTTCCTGTAAAGGCTTGAAGGTGACTTGAACGCCTTCCGGCCGGTGGTTTTTGGCTGGCAGCGTCGCCCGGAGCGGCGCTGCTTGTTTATCGAATTATTTATCATGAATCGCTGATATATTATGACGACATCTTCTGAAATTCTGGTGATCAACTGCGGCAGTTCCTCGCTGAAGTTCGCGCTGCTGCCCAAGGGCTCCAGCGAGCCGCTGCTGTCCGGTCTGGCCGAGTGCCTGGGCCTGGCGGATTCGCGCATCATTTTCAAAACCGCGGAAGGCAAGAAGACGGAGTCGCTGAACGGCGGCAGCCACGCCGAGGCGATGGAAGCGCTGACCCGTTTCATGGGCGAGCATGAGTGGCTGGACAGCGTGGTCGCCATCGGCCACCGCATCGTGCACGGCGGCGAGCGCTTCCAGGCGTCCGCGCTGATCACCGACGAAGTGCTGGCCGGCATCGAAGAATGCTGCGCGCTGGCGCCGCTGCACAACCCGGGCCACCTGGTGGGCATCCGCGCCGCGCAGAAAGCCTTCCCCAAGCTGCCGCAGGTGGTGGTGTTCGACACCGCCTTCCATCAGACCATGCCCAAGCCGGCCTATATGTACGCCGTGCCGCAGCGCTTCTACAAAGAATACGGCGTGCGCCGCTACGGCATGCACGGCACCAGCCACCGCTTCATCGCCGGCGAAACCGTGGCCGAGCTGAAGCTGGACCCGGCCAACCACGGCATCCTGATCGCCCACCTGGGCAACGGCGCTTCCGCTTCCGCGGTGAAGAACGGCCAGTGCATGGACACCACCATGGGCATGACCCCGCTGGAAGGCCTGATCATGGGCACCCGTTCCGGCGATATCGACCCGGCCGCGGTGACCTTCATCGCCCGCAAGGAAGGCCTGGATCTGGACGGCATCGACAATCTGCTGAACAAGCAGAGCGGCCTGCTGGGCATTTCCGGCGTGTCCAGCGACTGTCGCGCTCTGGAAGAAGCGGCGGCGGAAGGCAATGTGGACGCGCAACTGGCGCTGGACATGTTCGCTCACCGTCTGGCCCGTCTGCTGGGCGGCCTGGCCACCTCGCTGGACCGCATCGACGCGCTGGTGTTCACCGGCGGCATCGGCGAAAACTCCAGCCTGCTGCGTGAAAAAACCCTGAACCACATGAAGGTGCTGGGCTTCGCCGTGGACGCGGCCGCCAACGAGCGCGCCGTGCGCGGCAACACCGGCGTGATCAGCCAGCCGGGCAGCACCACCGCGCTGGTGATGGCCACCAACGAAGAGTGGATGATCGCCAAGGATACCGCCGACCTGGCCGGTATCTGATAGGACCTCGCGGCGCAAGCCGCGTCTGTATCGCGCGGCCGGCGTTCCGTCGGCCGCCGCCTGATTCTGAACGCCGGGCCGCCTTGCGGCGGCGCGCGCGTCGAAAGCAAAACCATGACATCGCAACAACCGAAACGAGTGTTTTTCCTGGCTTCCTATGGTTCGGACGCCGGGCTGACCTCCATGACCCTGGGCCTGGTGCACGCGCTGGAGCGCGACGGCATCAAGGTGGGCTTCGTCAAGCCCATCGCGCAGCCCGCCAGCGTGGGCGCCGAGCTGTCCAGCCACTTCGCCCGTCAGCTGTGCAATATCGACGCGCCGGCGTCCATCCCGTTTGCCCGCGCTCAAGCCATGCTGCGCGAAGGCGAGCTGGCCACCTTGATGGAAGACGTGGTGCGCCTGGCGGAACAGGCGCGCGACAATCACGACGTGCTGATCGTTGAAGGCCTGGTGCCGGACAGCGACGCGCAAACCGCCATCCGCCTGAACGCGGAAATGGCCGGCAGCCTGTCCGCCGAACTGCTGCTGGTGCTGTCCGGCGCCGGCCGCGGCGCGCGCGACATCGCCGAATGCGTGCAACTGGTGCAGCGCCAGTTCGGCGCCGACGGCAACGGCAAACTGGCCGGCCTGCTGCTGAACCGCGGCGCGGAGTGCGGCAATCTGGCCGGCCTGCGCGCGGAGCTGGCGGAGCAGGGCTGCGCCACGCCGCTGCTGGGCTGCGTGCCTTACGACGCCAAGCTGGACGCGCCGCGCGTGCTGGACGTGGTCAGCGCGCTGGGTTTGAAGATCGAACACGCCGGCCAGATCGAGCAAGCGCGCATGCGCGAAACCGTGGTGGCGGCCCGCACCGTCGAGAAAATGGCCGAACGCCTGCTGCCGGGCACCCTGGTGGTGACGCCGGGCGACCGCAGCGACGTGGTGCTGGCCACCTCGTTGGCCATGCTGCGCGGCGTGCCGCTGGCCGGCCTGCTGCTGACCTGCGGCGAACCGGTGTCCGGCAGCATCCTGCCGCTGATCCAGTCCGCGCGCCAAGCCGGCCTGACCATTCTGTCCACCGAGCGTGACACCTATGAGACCAGCACCATGCTGGCCAATCTGGACCGTCACGTGGCGATGGAAGACGCCGAGCGCATGCAGGCGATGATCGACTTCGTGGCCGAGCGCATCGACACCGCGGTGCTGGTGCAGAAGATCGGCGAGCCGCGCGAAGTGCGCCTGCCGCCGCCGGCCTTCCGCCATCGCCTGATCGAGAGCGCGCGCCGCTCGCAAAAGCGCATCGTGCTGCCGGAAGGCGACGAGCCGCGCACCATCCAGGCCGCCGCCATCTGCCACGAGAAGGGCATCGCCCGCTGCGTGCTGATCGGCGAACCGGAGCGCATCCGCCAGGTGGCGGAAGCCCAGGGCGTGACCCTGCCGGCCGACATTGAAATCCTGGCCCCGAAAGAGGCCGCCGGCCGCTACGTGGCGCCGATGATGGAGATGCGCAAGAGCAAGGGCCTGACCGCGCCGCAGGCGGCGGAACAGCTGGAAGACAGCGTGGTGATCGGCACCATGATGCTGGCCTTGAACGAGGTGGACGGCCTGGTGTCCGGCGCGGTGCACACCACCGCCAACACCATCCGTCCGGCGCTGCAACTGATCAAGACCGCGCCGGGCGCGAGCATCGTGTCCAGCATCTTCTTCATGCTGATGCCGGATCAGGTGCTGGTGTACGGCGACTGCGCGGTGAACCCGGACCCGAACGCGGAACAGCTGGCCGATATCGCCATCCAGTCCGCCGATTCCGCCCGCGCCTTCGGCCTGAGCCCGCGCGTGGCGATGATCTCTTACTCCACCGGCACTTCCGGCAGCGGTTCGGACGTGGAGAAAGTGCGCGAAGCCACCCGCATCGCCAAGGAAAAGCGTCCGGACCTGATGATAGACGGCCCGATGCAGTACGACGCCGCCAGCGTGGAGTCCGTAGGCCGTCAGAAGGCGCCGGACAGCGAAGTGGCAGGCCGCGCCAACGTGTTCGTGTTCCCGGACCTGAACACCGGCAACACCACTTACAAGGCGGTGCAGCGCTCCGCCGGCGTGGTGTCGGTGGGCCCGATGCTGCAAGGCCTGCGCAAGCCGGTCAACGATCTGTCGCGCGGCGCGCTGGTGGACGATATCGTTTACACCATCGCTCTGACCGCGATCCAGGCGGACGCGCAGTAAGCTGCAAGAGCGCTTGAGCTGAAAACAGCCCCCGGAGCGAAAGCGCCGGGGGCTGTTGTCTTATGCGGCCTTGTTTAGTGGCGTGGTGCGGCGATGGGGCGCGTCAGCGCCACCCATTGCTCGGAAGCGGGGGAGCCAGCCAGTTCCACGCCGTCGTCGGCGAAATACACTTTGGAGACTTTGCCGTCGAACAGCTCGGGCTGACGCAGCACGGAGCGGACTTCGGAGTAGGTGATCGGCTCGTAGCTGTGCTGGAAGCGGCGCTGCTGTTCTTGCCAGGGCTTTTGCCGTATCGCTTCAAGGTTCATTTTGCCGCGGCCAGCGTCGTTCCAGGCAAAGGCGATTTCCGCGCCTTGTTTGGCGAAGAACTCCAGGCCTAGTTTGCTGGAGTTGCGGAAGAAATGCTTGATGAACAGTTCGGACAGGTCCAGCAGGTCGCGCTGTTCCAGCGTGCGCTTGCCGAGCGCGGCGGCGACGTCGTCGGCGTTTTTGCAGCCGCAGGCGTGCACCAGATAGAGCAAGGTGTTGACCGTGGTTTCCGTGCGGCAGCCGCCGCTGGTGTTTTTCAGCACAAAGCGGGTGGCCACGGCGGAGCGCTCCGTCGGCGGCACGTCGGCCAGCAACGCGTTGAGCCGGACAAACGGGTCCAGCCGCGTGTGATGGGCGCCCAGGTAGTCGGCCCAGGCCTGGAGAATGGGGGCGGCCGGCTGCGGCGCGCGCTTGACCAGCTTGCCGGCGGCGGCGTCGCTGATGTGGCGGCTGAATTCCTGGATCAGCTTGCGGGGCGAGATGCTATACATGGCGTCGTCGCGGCTGTAATGGACGATGTCCAGCTGCTTATTGTAATTGGCGATGGTGGCGACGTTTTGCATGTCCAGTTCGCCGCGCACGAAACGGGACAGCTGCATTTGCGCGTGACTCAGGCCGTACAGCGCCACCGCTTGGTCCTGACGCGCAGGGGAGGCGTTGACCTCGCCGTTGGCCACCCGGAACAACAGCGACTGGAAACGGGCTTGCTGCGGCACGGGCCCTTGCGTGGTTTGCGGGCGGTCCGGCGCGGCGGCGCAGCGATTCGAGGCGCTGGCCAACTGCCGGCCCAGGCCCAGTTGTGGCTGAGCGGCGGCGCGGGCAGTCGGCAAGGCCGCGGGAGCGGTGAGAGAGCGGATGCCGCTTTGGGCGGTAATGTTTGGCATGGGGTCGGCTTTCAAGTGGAAGGCATGGAGTGATTTGACCCCGCTACTGTCGTCAAAAAGCCGGATCGCGGCTTGCAGAATTCACTCAGTGCGCCGTCCGCGCTCATTGCGACAGCTTTGCACGGCGTTGTCGTTTTTTTGCCGTAGATCAATGCAGATGGGATTGTGTTATAATCAGGGCGAGGTTGAACTTCCGATAAACACTTAATTAGAAAGGGAACCTGCTTATGCTGAGCCTGTTTTTGATTACTGTTTTTCTGATTATCAGTCTGGTTCATTGCTATTGGGCGCTGGGCGGCACCGTCGGCATGGACGCGGCCGTGCCCGAGGTGGACGGCAAGCCCTTGTTCCAACCCACCCGCGCCGGCACCTTCGCCGTGGCCGGGCTGTTGGCCTTGTCGGCGCTGGCTGTTGCGCTGCATGGCCATCTGACCCGTTTCTGGCAAATGGAAACCGTGCGCTGGGGCTTGCTGGCGCTGGCTGTCGCGCTGCTGTTGCGCGGCATCGGCGAATTCCGCTACGTCGGCTTGTTCAAGAGCGTGCGCGGCAGCCGCTTCGCCCGCAACGACACCCGTTTCTATTCCCCTTTGTGTCTGTTGCTGGGCAGCTTGTTGCTGATCCTCGCCTGGTAAACCTCCTGAAGCGGGCGGCAAGCCGCCCGCTGTCCTCGTTAGAACCTGTTTACGATCTGCTGCGCGTTGGCGATACGGCGTTGAAAACGCCTTCGAAATGCTCATGTACCACTTGTACATTCCGCTTTCTCAGCCGTTTTCGCCTTGTCTCGCCTTAGCTCGCGAGATCGTAAACACGTTCTTAGCGCTTGTTGTTCTGCGCGTAAATCAATTGCGCCTTCCAATCCAGCCGCTGCGGCTGGCGCGGCATGCTGACGCGGAAGCGCTCGCGCGGGCCGACGCCGGGCTGCCATAGATAGAGCTGCCCGTCGTGGGCGCCGCCGTTCCAGGCGGTCAGATAGTAATCGCTCTGCCGCGCCCAATCCTTGAAGCTGACGATGTCGCCGTCCCGCAGGCAGCCGTCCGGCCGGTCTTGAATCTGCAGCCGCAGTTCCGTCGACGCGTTGAGAGGGCCCTGCTTGGTGTAATAGGCGTATTGATTGGCGTCCAGGCCGCCCCACCAGGTCCAGAACCAGCCGGGGCGGTCGGCGCGCTCCACCCGCAGGTAGTCGCCGGAACGCAGGCAGCCGTTGTCGCGCATGGCGAAGTTGTTGGACAGGTTGAAGCGGGCGGCGGGGCCATCGCCGGGGCCGGTCTTCAGCCAGCCGTCGTTGGCGGCGGCGCTTTGCAGCCATTGGCCGTTGCCCAGGTTTTGCAGGCCCAGCTGGCGGTAGCTGCCGGCCTGGTCGGTATAGGACTGGGTGGGGGTGGCGGCGTCGGCCCAGGCGAAGGCCTGCACCGGGTAGTGGTCGCTGTAGTCGGTGTAGGCGTAGGTGTGCTTGCCTACGGATTGCACCGTCCACTGCGGCGATGGCGCGTCCAGCGCCAGATTGTGCCAGGCAGACGGCTGGCGGTGGGTCTTCAGCGTCAGGATGTAGTCCAGGTACTCCGGCGCGTCGCCGCCGCGCACGCCGTAGCGTTCCAGCGCCAGACCGTTGCGCGCGGTGTCGAAGCTGTCGGCGACGCCGGCGTAGCGCGGCTCGCTGGCTTGCAGGATGTCCAGCATCGCGCGGTATTCCGCCGGCTTGCGGCGGTCCACGTTCATGTCGCCGGCAATCAACACCACTTCGTCCTTGGGCAGTTGCCGCGCGCGCAGCCAGTCGGCGATTTCGCGCAGCTGGGCCTGGCGCACCGCCGCGTGGTCCTTGCAGCCGCCGTCTTCCGATTGCAGGTGGGCGCCCAGCACATGGTAGTACCGGCCGCCCGCTTGCAGCTTGACGTAGGCGAAGCCCTTGAGCGCGTATTGCTCCCAGCTGCAGCCGGCGGTGCGGAACAGATACTGCCGCTTTTCCACGATGGGCCAGCGGCTGACGATGGCGACGCCGCCGTCTTCCGGCTTGGCGCCGTTCCAGCCTTCGGTGCCATCCCAGCCGCTTTGGCTGCGGCCTATCACCGGGGTTTGGTGCGGGAAGCGAGCTTTCAGTCCTTGCAGCAGCGCTTCGGAGCTGCTGTTGTCTTGCAGCTCCTGAAACACCGCCACGTCCTGGTTTTGCAGGACGGGGGCGGCGGCGATCAGCCGCGCGCGTTGTTCCTGGCCGTAGTTGGGGTAGAGCGACTGCGGCAGCAACATGGCGTTCCAGGTGGTCAGCCTGAGGTCGTCGGGATAGGCGGCGAGGGCGGGGGCGGCCAGCAGTGTAGCGCAAAGTGCCAGGCAAGCTTTCATCATGTCTCCGAGGGGTGTGGGAGCGCAAAGCTTGAATGGCCTTGTTTGCGGAATTGCTATGTCATTTAAATTTGATCTGGCGTAGAATGGCGGCTGCGCCGGCCATGCTGGCGTCCGTCCGTTTCAGCGGACGCGAGTCTTCCCCCTTTTCCCGATAGGAGCGCGCCGGAATGAAGCTGTAATGCCCGTCACTCGTTTGCCCAGCCTGGGCCGTTTGCCGCATTGCCGTTTCGTTTTGTCGTCCGCTTCGTCTTTGCCCCTTCGCGGGGCCGTCCGTTTCGCTATGGACGCGGCTTTGGCTGGGTGTTTCCTTCTCTCTGAACAGAACAGGACTTCCCATGTCGGTACATGCTTCCCTTAACGTTTTTTCACATAACCAGGCCGCCTGGGACCGCCAGGCCGAGCAGGCCGGCCCGTGGTCGCAGCCGGTGGACGCCGCCGCCATCGCCGCGGCGCGCGCGGGCGAGCATCAGGCGCGGCTGACGCCTGGGCCGCTGCCGGCCGGCTGGCTGGATCAGGCGGCGGGCTGGCGCATTCTGTGCCTGGCCAGCGGCGGCGGTCAGCAAGGCCCGCTATTGGCGGCGGCCGGCGCCGAGGTCACGGTGTTCGACGCCTCCGAGCAGCAGCTGGAGCGCGACCGTCTGGTGGCGCGGCGCGAAGGGCTGACGCTGAGGACCGAGCAGGGCGATATGCGCGACCTGTCGCGCTTCGCCGACGCCGGCTTCGATTGCGTGTTTCACCCGATTTCCAATCTCTACGTGCCGGACGTGCGTCCGGTGTGGCGCGAGTGCTTCCGGGTGCTGCGTCCGGGCGGACGCTTGCTGAGTAGCTTTTTCAATCCGGCGGCCTTCATCGGCGACCGCGATCCTGAGCTTGCGCGCCAGGGCCTGATCCGGCCGCGTTATCCGGCCCCGTATTCCGATCTGCGCGATCTGGGACCGGAAGCGCTGGCGGCCAAGCGGGCCGGCGGCGAGGCGTTGGTGTTCGGCCACAGCCTGGCCGAGCAGATAGGCGGCCAACTGGAGGCCGGCTTCTTGCTGGCCGGCTTCCACGAGGAGATGCAGCCGACGCCGCGCTTCGTCATCGACGGCTATCTGCCGGCCTTCATCGCCACTTGGGCGAGCAAGCCGGGGGCTTAGCCGCAGCGCGCCGACACCAGCAGCAACATCGGCCGCTCCCTTTCCTCCGCCAGCTCCGGCCGCGCCGCGATCTGGGCGTCGCTGGGGCCCCAGTCTTCGACATGGCAGAGCTGGAAACCGGCGGCCAGGGTCAGGTTCAGCAGCGTGCCCAGCGTGCGGTGCTGTTTGACCACGCCGTCGGCCAGCCAGTGGGTGACGCGTTCGCCTTCCATCTGGTAGCTGTCCACCGGCCAGCTTTTTCGGCCCTGGGCGTCGTGCAGCCAGCCGGGCTGGCGCGAGGCCATGTAGATCGGGTGTTCGATCGAGAACACCAGCCTGCCGTCGGCGCGCAAGACCCGCCGCGCCGCGCGCAGCAGGCCGGCCAGGTCCTTCAGGTAGTGGAAGGTCAGCGAGCTGTAGACCAGGTCGCGGCTGGCGTCGGCCAGGCCCAGGGCGGCCGGATCCAGCGCGTCCAGATCGGCGCGAGCGTAGCGGATGCTCTTGTCAGCGGTCATTTGCGCGGCGGTGGCCAGCATTTTTTCGGAGACGTCCAGGCCCAGCACGTCCGCCGCGTTCTGTTCCCGCGCCCAGCGGCAGAACCAGCCGTAGCCGCAGCCCAGATCGAGGACGTCCTTGCCGGCGATGGCCGGCAGCATGGCTTGCAGCACCGGCCATTCCGCCGCGCCGGCCAGGCCTTCCGTCGAACGGCCAAGCTGGCTGTAGCCGTGGAAAAAGTCGGGGTTGTCGTAGATGTTTTGCGTCATTGCGGTATTCCTGTGTGAAAGGTGGATGCCGGACGACGGGGATGCGGGAGACGATGCGAACGCAGCCCGGCCGTGGCCGGCGGGGCTGCGAGGGTTGGCTTACGCTTGCGAAAGCGGCGCGCAGGACGACCCCTCACCCCGTTGCGGGGTGCTGTTGGGTCTGGAAACAATCAGTACGTCCAATTCGCGCATCCGGCGATGATAACGCATTTCGCCGTGAGCCTAAACCGGCGGCGCGGCGGGCGTCAGTTGCGGCGCAGCTGACAGGCCAGGCTGCGCGGCACCGACAGCCTTTGCTCGTTCAGGATGTCGCTGCCGGGGAAGTAGCGGATTTCGCGAATGTCCTCGTCCTCGCGCAGCAGGGTGATGTTCTTGGCGGCGGGGATGTTGACGACGATCTGGCCGGCCTGGTAGCAGACGATGCTGTAGGCGTTGAAGTCGCTGTCGCTCAGGTGCTCGCTGCTTTGGCGCAGCTGGCGCGGCAGCCGGTAGTCGTCGCGGCCTTCCGCCTGGCTGAAGGCGGGAAGTGCGAGCAGGGCGGCGAGCGCGAGCGAGATCAGGCGACGGTTCATGGTCAGGTTCTGGCGGCTGTGGACGGGGCACCATCATAGAGGCCGCGCCGGCGGCTTGTACAGCGGCCAACGGGCGGCCGGCGTCAGCGGGCGGGGTGCAGCCGGCTGTTCAGATAGCGTTCGCCGCGCCGGCGCAGCGGCGGCGGCGCCAGCTTCAGCCATTGATTGAAATGCAGGCCCAGCAGGGTGTTGTTGCCGGCTTTTTCCTGCAGCGCGATGGCCAGGTTGTCGTAGACCGGGTCGTCGTCGTCGAGGTCGTCGGCGCAGGCTTGGGAGAAGCTGTCGGCGTCCGCGCTCCAGCGGCAGTCCGCGCCCAGACGCAGGCCGTAGCCGCGCGGCAGGCCTGAGGCGAGCAGGCGCGCGTATTGGCGCTCAAAGCCGTCGGGGTCGAACAGATAGCTGTCGCAGTGCAGCCAGCGGCCGTCCAGCCGCGCTTGCACCAGGCCGTGGAACAGGTGTTCCGGCAGGAACAGGTAGACCGGGGCTGGCACCGCGTGGCGCAGGACGCGCTTGTCCAGCCGCACGAAGCGCAGCCGCGCCGGAATGCCGGCGGTGGTCAGCAGCGCGCGCAGCAGGTCGCCCTGGGCGTTGCAATGGCCGCGCCCCAGAGCCAGCGTGCGTTCCGGCGTGACGGTTTCAAACTGGCTGGTGAAGCCGAAGCGCACTCGGTCGCGCACGAAGTCGTGCAAGGCGCGGCAGTAGTCGCGGTCGTTGTCGGGGGAGGCGTCGTTTTGCACCTGGCGCAGGGCTTGGCTCAGGCTCAGCCCGGCGCAGGGCGCTGGGCGGACGGGGTCGGGCTGGGGGCTTGGTTGCATGGAATACTCTAGCGGCCGATGTTAATCATATTGAATATTCAGAGCCGGGGATTGTCAATGCACAGTTTGATGACGGTAGGGCGGAAAAGCCGCCGGCCCGGATGAGGGCCGGCGGTGAGCGCTCTGCGCCTAAGAACCTGTTTACGATCTGCTGCGCTTCGGCGATACAGCGTTGAAAACACCCTCAAAATGCTCATGTACCAACCGTACATTCCGCTTTTTCGGCCGTTTTCGCCTTGTCTCGCTCTTGCTCGCGAGATCGTAAACACGTTCTAAGCGCCGATTAAACGTGCAGCAGCAGGAAGCGCCGCTCCCACGGGCTGATCACGTCGAAGTACTCGCGGTATTCGGCTTCCTTGATCGCGCTGTAGGTGCGGATGAAGTGCTCGCCGAACAGATTGGTCAGCGGCTCGCACTTGAGCAGCATGTCGATGGCGTCGTCCAGGTGGCGCGGCAACTGGTGCGGCTGCTCGTAGGCGCTGCCGGTCAGCGGTTCGGACGGCATCAGGCCCTGCTTCATGCCCAGGTAGCCGCAGGCCAGGCTGGCGGCGATGGCCAGATAAGGATTGACGTCTACGCCGGCCAGGCGGTTTTCCACCCGGCGCGCCTGCGGGTCCGAGTGCGGCACGCGCAGGCCGCAGGTGCGGTTGTCGTAACCCCAGGACAGATTGATCGGCGCCGAGGTGTAGCGGCTCAGCCGGCGGTAGGAGTTCACATAGGGCGCGAAGAAGGGCATCGCCGGCGGCAGATAGTTTTGCAGGCCGCCGATGAAGTGGAAGAATTTTTCCGAGGGCTGGCCGTCCTTCAGGCTGAAGATGTTCTTGCCGCTGTCCTTGTCCACCACGCTCTGGTGCAGGTGCATGGCGCTGCCGGGCTGGCCCTGCATAGGCTTGGCCATGAAGGTGGCGTACATATTGTTGCGGATCGCCACTTCGCGCACGGTGCGCTTGAACAGGAACACCTGATCCGCCAGCGCCAGCGGGTCGCCGTGGTCCAGATTGATTTCCATCTGGGCGGTGCCCATTTCATGGATCAGGGTGTCCAGCGCCAGGCCCTGGGCCTCGCACCAGTCGTACATTACGTCGAAGATGCCGTCGTATTCGTTGACGGCGTCTATGGAGAAGCTCTGCATGCCGGCTTCGGTGCGTTTGGTGCGGCCCACCGGCGGGCGCAGCGGGATGTCTTCGTCCGGCTGGATTTCCACCAGGTAGAACTCCATTTCCGGCGCCACCACGGCCTTGAGGCCTTCGTCTTCGTACAGTTTGAGGATGCGCTTGAGCACGTTGCGCGGCGCCAGGTCCACAGGGCGGCCGTCGAAGAAGGCGCAGTCGTGGATGATCTGGGCGGTGGGCTCCAGGTTCCACGGCACCGGGCGCAGGGTGCTGGCGTCGGGAATCAGCCGCATGTCGGGATCGGCGAGGGAGGTGAAGTCCTGGTCCGGGTAGTCCCCGGTCACGGTCATGGACAGCACGGCTTCCGGCAGGCGCAGGCCTTCGGCCGGATTGTATTTATGGCGCGGCACGATCTTGCCGCGGGCGAGCCCGGTCATGTCCGGGATCAGGCATTCCACTTCGGTGATGCGATTGTCGTCCAACCATTTGTTGATTTGTTCTGCGTTATTCATAAAGCCTCTGTTGTCATGTGTGCGCGCCCGAGCTGCTGTCGCGTTGGGCGTCGTGCCTCAGCGTATGCGGCCGCTGCGCTTGTACTAAAAATAATCTACGGTCCAGTGTGCGGCAGCCGGGGCTGCGCGGGCAGGCGGGACGGGGCTGGAATCGGGCCCAGTGATGGATCGGCAATCCGGGTGCTCCTCTCTGTTGGGTAAAACGGCGCAATGCCGCTTTGAATGGCATTGATCGTTTTTGGTTCGGAATGTTCAATATTTTGAACGAATGCATGCTAGTACCGGCGCACGGACATTCGCAATGATTATTGACGGGATGCCGGCCGGCTGTTGGTTTGCGGCAACAAGGAAATCTGACCAAGGGGACTGTTAAGACCTCTTTATGAGTATTAGAATTAGACGATATGGAAAACGATACCAAACAGATAACACCCGCTGCGGATCCTGGCTCGCCGGCCCGGAAACCGCGCCGCCGTTGGCTGCGCTGGCTGGCGGTTCCCCTCGTGTTGCTGGGCCTGCTGTGGGGCTTCCTGGGCTGGCTGGCGCCGGGGATGATCAGCGACGCCGCCGCCAAATGGGCGCAGGGCATAGGCCGCAAGCTGAGCATGGGCGAAATCAGCATCACGCCCTGGAATATGTCGCTGGAGGTGCGCGATCTCAAGCTGAGCGAGGGAGACGGCCGGCCCTTGTTCGCGGTGAAGCGGGCGTATCTGAACCTGGATCCGTCCATGTTGTTGATCGGCCGCTGGCAGGCGCAGGAGTTCTCGCTGGACGAGCCTAGGCTGGCGCTGGCGCGCAATGCCGCCGGCCAGTGGAACTGGGCCAGTTTCGTCGCCGACGCCGCCGGGCCGGCCAAGCCCGAAGGCGGCTCGGACAAGCTGCCGCGGCTGCTGATCAAGGCCTTGAACATCCGCAACGGCCAGGCGCAGTTGTCCGACCAGTTGGGCGGCGACGAGCGCTTCACCCTGGTGCCGTTGAATCTGTCGCTGCTGGACCTGTCCACGCTGCCGGAAAACGGCAGTTACACGATGCAGGCGGCGATGACCGACGGCACCCGTTTCAACTGGAAGGGCAGCATCAATCTGCAGCCGCTGAAGTCCGACGGCGAGGCGCAGATGGCGGAGCTGCCGCTGGCCTCGGTCTGGCCCTATGTGCAGCCGCATTTCAACACCGCCGCGCCGGAAGGGCGGCTGTCCGTGTCCGCGCGCTACCATTTTGAAATGTCCGGCAAGACGCCGGAGCTGACGGTGTCGCCGTTCCGCGCCAGCCTGCTGCGCTTCGCGCTGAAAGCGCCGGGCGGCCGCAGCGAACTGACGATTCCGGAGGTCCGCGTCGAAGGCGGCGCGCTGGACCTGGCGCGTTCGATGCTGAAAGTGCAGTCCATCGAACTGGACCAGGGCCTGGCGATGGCCGGGCGCGACCGCGACGGGACGGTGGACTGGCAGAAGGCGATTCCGGCGGCGCCGGCCGCCGCCAAGCCGCAGCCGGCGGCCGCGCCGCTGCCGTGGCTGGTGAACATCGAGGCGATCAAGCTGCGCAACTGGCGCGTGAGCTACGCCGATCAGGGCTTCCGCCAGCCGCTGGCGCTGGAGGCCAAGCTGCCGCTGTTGTCCGGCCGCTTCGCCTTGTCGCCGGACCATGGCTTTTCCTTGACGGGCATGCTGGCGCGGCTGGACGAGCTGAAGCTGGGCGCGCAGGGCGCGGAGCCGGCGGTGAGCCTGGCCAGCGCGGAACTGGCGTCCAGCCAGCTGTTGCAAAAGGGTCGCCGCATCGAGCCGGGCAAGCTGACCTTGAGCGGCCTGGACGCTAAGGTGGAGCGCGACCGCGCCGGCCAGATCAATCTGGCCCGGCTGTTCGAGCCGGCCGGCGGCGCCAAACCGGCCGCCGCGCCGGCGCGTCCGCAAGGCGAGGCGGCGCCGGCCTGGAAATTCTCCTACCCGGAAATGGAGTTGCGGGACAGCCAGCTGAGCTGGACCGACCGCAGCCTGGCCAAGCCGGTGAATGCGGCCTTGTCCGGCCTGGGCGGCACCGTGGAGGTGGGCGACGGCCAAAAGCTGGCGGTGGACCTGGCCGGCAAGCTCAATGGCGGCAAGCTGGCGGCCAAGGCCGATATCGACGCCGCCGCCGGCGCGCTCAAGGGCAAGTTGCGCGCCGACGGGGTGCAACTGGCGCCGCTGGCGCCGTACGCCTTGAGCGGCACGTCGCTGCGTTTCGGCGGCGGCGCGTTGTCGGCGGATCTGGACCTGGATGTCGGCGCGCGCGGCTGGCGCGTCGGCGGCTCCGCCGGCGTGGCGCGGCTGGCGGTGTACGAGCCGGGCGAGAAACTGCCCCTGCTGGGCTGGCGCGATCTGCAAGTGCGCGGCCTCAGCGCCCAGGGCATGCCCTTGAAGGCGACGGTGAGCAATGTCCGCCTGCTGGGCCCGGCGGCGCGACTGGTGCTGGACGAGAAGCGCGAGCTCAACGTGGCCAGGCTGTTCGCCGGCCAGGGCGGCGCCAAGCCGGCCGCACCCAAGGCCAAGGCGGAGCCGTTGCCGCAGGTGGAGGTCAAGTCCATTCACGTGCAGGGCGGCCGGGTGCAGTTCGCCGACCACGGCATGAAGCCGGATTTCGCCACCGACATGCACAATCTGCGCGGCTCCATCCAGAACCTGTCCACCCGCGCCAAGCAGCGCGGCAACATCACGCTGGACGGCGACGTGGACCAGTTCGGCGACGTCAAGGTGCGCGGCGCCTTGTCGCCGCTGGCGCCTACCGACAACACCGACATCACGCTGGCCTTCCGCAATATCTCCATGGGCACGCTGAACCCGTATTCGATGAACTTCGCCGGCTGGCAGGTCAAGGACGGCCGTTTGTCGGTGGACCTGCGCTATCTGCTGGAGCAACGTCAGCTCAAGGGCGAGAACCGGGTGGTGATCGATTCCCTGCAACTGGGCGACGAGCTGCCGGACAGCGAGTACAAGGGCCCGCGGCTGCCGCTGCGGCTGGCGGTGGCCATCCTGGAGGACAGCGACAAGCGCATCGATCTGGACCTGCCGGTGGCCGGCAGCCTGGACGATCCGCAGTTCAGCTACGGCAAGGTCATCTGGAAGGCCATCGTCAATGTGGTGACCAAGGTGGTGACCGCGCCGTTCCGCGCGCTGGGCGCCCTGCTGGGCGGCGAGGGCTTCGACGACATCCGCTTCGTCGCCGGCGAGGCCAATGTGACGCCGCCGGAACGCGAAAAGCTGGTCAAGGTGGCCGGGCTGATGGTCAAGCGACCCAAGCTGATGTTGTCCATCAGCGGCGGCTACAACGCCGACGCGGACCGCAAGGAAATGGCGCGCGCGCAAACCGATCTGGCGATCTTCTCCGCCGCCGGCCATCAATTGGGCGCGGGCGAGCCGCTGCCGCTGCCGGACTTGCAGGACGATGAAATCCTGTCCGCGGTCAAATCGGTGTACGGCAAGCAGATCGGCCGCTTCAAGCTGTTGGGACATACGCTGAAACCGGGCGGTCCGTCCGGCGCGGCCCTGGGCAAGCTGCTGCGCGAGGAGCTGATCGCCGCGCAGAACATCACCGACGCCGGCCTGCAGCAACTGGCCAAGCAACGCGCCGTCAACGCGCGCGCGGCCATGGTCAAGGCCGATCCGGCGCTGCAGGAGCGCATCCAGCTGGGCGAGCCGGTCAAGGTCTCGGCCGGCCGCGACGGCGTGCCGCTGGAGGTGAAGCTGAAGACGCCGTAAGACGGCGGCCGCGCGTCGTGTTTTTGCCCATGACAAGAGGGAAAAGCGGCGGCGGCGTGGAATAGCGCTTGATATGTGTCAACGAACGGCGTAACTACATATAGTGTAATACGCCGTTTTTCTTTTCCAGATATTGCGTATCGGACGTGTTGCAACCTTTTGCGGCCCGCACGGTCCATTGCATGCTGGAAGGGGGCCGCCCTGGCCGCCGCAGGCCGCAATTCAAGAGGAACCGGGAACCATGAAGCAGGAAAACATCGCCGCCATGACCGAGCAGGACATCTCCCGCGAGGTGCTGCTGGAAAAATACGCCAAGAACGGCGAACACAGCGTGAGCGAAGTGCGCCTGCGCGTGGCCAAGGCGCTGGCGGCGCTGGAAAGCGAACCGGCGCGTTTCGAGCCGCTGTTCTATCAAGCGCTGGAAAACGGCTTCATTCCCGGCGGCCGCATCAACTCCGCCGCCGGCACCGATCTGCGCGCCACCTTGATCAATTGCTTCGTGCAGCCGGTGGGCGATTCGGTGTCCGAAACCGAAAACGGCAAGGTGGGCATTTACGAGGCGCTGCTGCAGGCGGCGGAAACCATGCGCCGCGGCGGCGGCGTCGGCTACAACTTCTCGCGCATCCGCCCCAAGGGCGCGCGCGTCAAGGGCACCAATAGCCGCGCCTCCGGCCCGGTGTCCTATATGCGGGTGTTCGACCGCAGCTGCGAGACGGTGGAATCCGCCGGCGCGCGCCGCGGCGCCCAGATGGGGGTGCTGGACATTTCCCACCCGGACGTGGAGGAATTCATCCACGCCAAGGACCAGGGCGATCTGCGCAATTTCAACATCTCGGTGGGCGTGTCCGACGACTTCATGCGCGCGGTGGAGGCGGACGCCGCCTGGGAGCTGACTCACGCGGTGGAACCGTCGTCCGACGCTTTCCCCGGCAGCTATCAGCGCGAGGACGGCCTGTGGGTCTACCGCGCGGTGCCGGCGCGCGAACTGTGGAGGCAGATCATGGCCTCCACCTACGACCACGCCGAGCCGGGCGTGCTGTTCATGACCCGCATCAATCAGGACAACAATCTGTCCTATTGCGAGGTGATCGAGTCCACCAACCCCTGCGGCGAGCAGCCCTTGCCGGATTACGGCTGCTGCGACCTGGGCTCCATCAATCTGTGCCGCCACGTGCGCCAGCCGTTTGGCGACAAGCCCAGCTTCGACTTCAAGAGCTTCGAGAAAGTGGTGCGCATGTCGGTGCGCATGCTGGACAATGTGCTGGACCTGACGGTGTGGCCGCTGGAAGAACAACAGCGCGAGGCCCAGTCCAAGCGCCGCGTCGGCCTGGGCTTCACCGGCCTGGGCGACGCGCTGATCATGCTGAAGATACGCTATGACAGCGAGGAGGGCCGCCGCTTCGCCAGCCGCATTTCCGAGGCGATGCGCGACGCCGCCTACGACGCCTCGGTGGACCTCGCTATCGAGAAGGGCGGCTTCCCGCTGTTCGACGCCGACGCCTACCTGGCCGCGCCGCATTGCGCCAGCCGGCTGCCGGAGGCGATCAAGGCGCGCATCCGCAAGCACGGCATCCGCAACTCGCATTTGTTGTCCATCGCGCCCACCGGCACCATTTCGCTGGCCTTCGCCGACAACGCCTCCAACGGCATCGAGCCGCCGTTCTCCTGGTTCTACACCCGCAAGAAGCGCATGGCCGACGGCGGCCAGCAGGAATACCTGGTGGAAGACCACGCCTATCGCGTCTACCGGATGCAGGGCGGCGACACCAACGCCTTGCCGGACTACTTCGTCTCCGCGCTGGAAATGAGCGCGCTGGACCATATGCGCATGGTGGCGGCGGTGGCGCCCTATATCGACACCGCCATTTCCAAGACGGTGAACGTGCCGGGCGATTACCCCTTCGACGATTTCGAAAGCCTGTACCTGGAGGCTTGGCGCGCCGGCCTGAAGGGCATCACCACCTACCGTCCCAACAATGTGCTGGGCTCGGTGTTGTCGGTGGAGCCGGCCAAGCCCAACGCCGCCACGCCGCAGGACCTGTCCGGCAGCGGCGACGGCGATCCGGACCGCCGCGTGGTGCTCAACACCGCGCCGACGCCGGCGCTGTCCAGCCTGAAATGGCCGAACCGGCCCAAGCTGAAGGAAGGCAACCCGTCGTGGACCTTCATGGTGGAAGGCGACGCCGGCGATTTCGCCGTGGTGGTGGGCCATGTGGAGAACGGGCGGACATCGCCGTTCGAATGCTGGGTCAACGCCACCGAGGAACAGCGCGGTCTGGGCGCGGTGGCCAAGACCCTGTCCATGGACATGCGCTGCCGCGACCACGGCTGGCTGGCGGCCAAGCTGGACGCGCTGTCGCACACCAACGGCGACAAACGCTATGTGTTCGATCTGGGCGAGCGCACCGTCTACGCCACCTCGGCCTCGGCGGCACTGGGCAAGGTGGTGCGCCACCGCGTCGAGCAATTGGGCGCGCTGCCGGCGGACCAGAACGAGCCGACGCCGGTGATGGACGCGCTGTTCGCGCGCAAGGAGCCTAAGTCCGGCACCGACGGCACCATGAGCTGGTCGGTGGACGTCAGCAATCCGCAAACCGGCGACGACTTCGTGCTCTTCATCAAGGAACTGGTGCTGCCCAACGGTCAGCGGCGGCCGTATTCGATGTGGCTGGCCGGCGCCTACCCGCGCGAACTGGACGGCCTGTGCAAGATGCTGAGCCTGGACATGCGGGTGATAGACCCCGCCTGGATCGGCCTCAAGCTGCGCAAGCTGCTGAGCTACGCCGAGCCGCAGGGCGATTTCTTCGCCCGCATTCCCGGCGTGGAGAAGTCGCAGAGCTGGCCGTCCACCGTCGCCTATCTGGCGCAGCTGATCATCCACCGCTACGCGATGCTGGGGGTGCTGACCGAGGAAGGCGTGCCGCTGGAAGAAATGGGGGTGATGGTGCCGGAGCAGAGCGATCTGTTCAGCCCGGAAGCCAGCGCGGCCTTGAAGCAGGTGCCGGGCAAACCGTGCCCGGAATGCGGCAACCACGCCTTGATCAAGAAAGACGGCTGCGAGTTCTGCACCGCCTGCGGCCACGTGGGCGCTTGCGGTTGAGCATTAAACGGGTCGACTAAATGCAATGGCCCCGGCGTTTGCCGGGGCCATTGTCGTTTGGGGCAAGCGTCAATACAGCCCGTTTTGAACCGCCTTGCTGCGGCACTGCACATAGGGCAGGCCGTTGGGTTTGCCCGGGAAGGGATAGCTTTCCCCCACCTTGCTCAACATCGCCGCGCTGCTGCTCTTGCGTTGGGTTTTCTTGATCGCGGTCTTGATGGCGGCGGCGTCGCCGTCGACGAACAGCGCCAGGAAGCCGCCGTCCACTTCGGACAGCTGCACCGAGCGAATCGGCAGGCCGCCGAAGTCATAGCCGCCCGGCAAGGTCACTTCATGCTCCCATACCTGGGTGGGCGTGGCGCCGGCGGCGGAGGCCAGCAGTTTGGCGACGCCGTTTTCGCTCAGATTCAGGTTGTGGCAGTTCAGCTGTGCCGCCAGGGCCTTGTTCTTGCCGGCGCCGGACTGGGCGCCGCCGGCGGTTTTGGCCAGGCGGTAATTGCCGTCGAAGGGCACGTCGCCGAAGGTGCTGGCGCAGCGGTCCATCTGCACTTGCACCGAGGCGGTTTGGGGCAGCACGCTCATGGTGCAGATGCCTTCGCTATAGCGCCACTGCCCGCCGTTGGCTTGCAGCTGTCCGCTGCCGGAGCCGGAGCGCAGCTGGCCGGGTTTGCCTTTTTGCATGACCTCCAGCGCGAACTTGCCGTTGGGACGGATGGTCAGCGTGCGCTCGAACTGCTTGTCGGAACCATCGTAGACGCCAGGGGCTAGCGGGACGGCGGCACTGTCCGCGGCGGGGTCTTTTTGCAGCGCCTTCTTGATGCCGTCCTTGAGAATTGCGCCCAGGTCGAAGGTTTCGGCGTGGGCCGCCAGCGGCAGCGCCGCGGCCAGCGTCAGCGCGGCGGCGAAGCGTTTACGGTTTGAATGGGTCATGAAAGAGGCCGTTTAAGTGGCGTTGCGATGAGAAGGTGCCGGCGTATGCCTTGATTTTTTTAAATTTATCAGGACATTAGCATGCCGAACCGACGAAAACAACTTGGCGGCGGCGTGATAAAAACCAAGAAGCGGACAAACTGGCCTAAGGGCCTGTGCACCGCCGTGCAAAAAGAATGGGGATGGTGAAAGGCTAGCGGAGCATGCGGCGCGCGCCCGGCAAGCTCCTATCCTAGGCACGGGCTTGGCGGGCGCGGTTTGCGACGGCGCGCGAAGGCGCGCCGGAAAGGGAGACGGCGCTTAGGCCAGGTCGGAGATCACCAGCATGGCGATGTTGAAGTAAATCACCAGACCGGTGCCGTCGATGAAGGTGGCGATGAAAGGCGCGGACACCACGGCCGGGTCGATGCGCATCTTCTTCAAGAGCATCGGGATGATGGAGGACACGATGGCGCTCCAGATGGTGATGGCGATCAGCGTCAAGCACACCACCAAGGCCACTTCGTCACCCACCCCCAGCATCCAGGCCCGTATCCAGGCCACCACGCCGATGGCCAGCGCAATCATGAAGGAGGTGGTCACCTCTTTGCGCAGCACGGTGCCGACATTGCGTAGGCTGACTTCGCCCATCGCCATCGCGCGCACCAGGGTGGAGGTGATCTGGGTGCCGCTGTTGCCGCCGGTGCCGATCAGCAGCGGAATGAAGAAGGCCAGCGCGATGGCGGCTTCCAACTGTTCTTCAAACACTTGCAGGATG
The DNA here is from genome assembly GCF_016937655.1 of Chromobacterium alkanivorans. GTDB lineage: Bacteria > Pseudomonadota > Gammaproteobacteria > Burkholderiales > Chromobacteriaceae > Chromobacterium > Chromobacterium alkanivorans. Next base: position 44,897 of record NZ_JAFHKL010000020.1, read on the forward strand.
GTGCTGGTGTAGGCTTCTGCGAAGAACAGCAGCAGCAGCCAGGGCAAGCGCTTTTTCCACAAGCTCCACGGGGAGCTTTCCAGGTACGGCGTTTCCAGCGGCAGGCTGGCGCCCTGGCGTTGAGCGTCGTCGGTGCCTTCGTCGCGGATCAGCGCGGCGATTTCCTTTTCATACAAGGCGCCCAACAGTTTGCCGCCGCTGACCACAGGGGCGAGATCCACGCCCTTGTCTATCAGTTCCGGCACGATGTCGCGGCGTTGCTGATTGGGTTCGACCACAAAGGAGGTGGGGCCCATCAGCGCGGAAACAGGCAGCGTCGGGTCCGTTTCGGTCAGCAGGCGCTTGACCGAGAGCTGGCCGTGCAGGAAGCGGCTGCCGTCGATGACGAAAATCTGGGCGGGAATGTCTTCGTCGCGCAGTTGCTTGAGCATGTGCTCGCGCGCCTCGCTGACTTTCATGTCGCGACTGAGGGTGATCAGCGAATCGCTCATGTAGGAAGCGACGGTTTCTTTCAGATTGACTTCGTTTGCCTGAGCGGTAGGCAGGGTGATGCTTGCAAAAGACATTTTGAGGTATTCCCCGTAAGCTGTTTTATAACCACAAACAGTTGTCACAATGGGGGCGTAAACCAGAAGAGAGAGTGCAGAAAAGCTATCTCCGCGTCTAAGTTTTGGCACTATGCAACGTATCCCGACTGCATGCGGGAAGTCACTTTGGGCTATACCTTAATCCGATAAAGCCTGTCCTAACCTTGGGCGTCTCTCGACGTCGTCAGATCAGTGACCTGTGTTTGCATAGGAGCCTCGCCGAACGAGACACTGCATCTTAGAACCTGTTCAATGTCTGCTGCGCTTCAGCGATACGGCGTTGAAAACGTCTTCAGAATGCTCATGTACCATCTGTACATTCCGCTTCTTCAGCCGTTTTCGCCTTGTCTCGCCCTTGCTCGCGATACTTTGAACAGGCTCTTAGAACCGTTGATCCGTGCCTAGTGACCGCGTTGCGGTTTGGGCGGGATCATATTCACGATTCTGAATGGAAGGCCGGGCGCATGGCCTGGCTTCCGGCGCCGGACTCGACGCCGCTCTACGGCGGTGCGTCGCGCTGGGCGCGGTTTGATAAAACGGTCACCTCCTTCGCTGTGTTTGGGACTGCGGTTTCGGGAGCGCGGGCGGGCGGCGTGCGCCGCCTGCCTGCGCCGTCTTCGTCGCGGCGGTGTCATGGTGCAGTGCAGTAGAGCCGCGACGAATAACAGTTATGAAAGAGGGGGTATCAAGTAGTTCCGTAATTTTTCACACTTTGTGTAATAAAACTCGTTTGCATGAATATTTTCTTTAAACATGCCATACGCCAGCCGCTTTGATGCCGATCACATATGTTTTTCGAATTGGCTGACCAGGCGGCGCAGATCGCTGGCGGTGGTGTGCAGCTTTTGCGCCACTTGAAGCGTGGCGGCGATGCTGTGGCTGTTCTGCTCGGTGAGGGTGCTCATGGTCTCCATGCTCTGAGCCACCTCGGTGGAGGCGGACGACTGCTGCTGCAGCATATTGGCCACGCTGGAGGAGGACTCCGCCACTTTTTCGTTGGCGTTGCGGATTGCTTCCAGACCCTGGGCCGCGGCCTGTATCGTTTCTTCGGCGGTATGGACCTTGTTCACCGCCGCCTTCACTTCCTCCAGCGCTTCCTGCGAGCGTTCGCGCAGAAAGCTCACCGATTGTTCGATCTCCAGCGTGTTGCCGGCGGTGCGTTCCGCCAGCTTGCGTACCTCGTCGGCCACCACGGCGAAGCCGCGGCCTTGCTCGCCGGCGCGCGCCGCTTCTATCGCCGCGTTCAAGGCCAGTAGATTGGTCTGGTTGGCGATGTCCTTGATCACGCCGGTGACGGTGTTGATCGAATCCACCGACTGTTCCAGCTTGATGATGATGTCGCGAGTGCAGGATACCTCGCTGACCACCGCCTGGGCCGCCTGGCGGGTGTCGCTCATCTGCGCCTCGCCCTGGCTGGCCAGTTCGGTGGCCTGGTCGGCGAACTCGGCGCCGGTGCGGGTAGATTGCGAGATCTCGTTGACCGACACCGACAGTTGCTGCAAGGCGGCCGCCACCCGGGTGATGCCTTCCAGCGTGGATTCGCCGCGGGCGTTCAGCGATTCGGCCTCGGCGTGGGTGGCGGTGGCGGCCTCGCTGACATCCTCGGCGCCGGCGACGACGTCGGCGAGAATGGCGCGCAGATGGATGCGCAGGGTTTCCATCTCTTCCAGCACCGCGCGCGGCTCGCGCGCGCCGGCCGGCGGAATCGGCGCGCTGAAGTCGCCCTCGGCCAGCCGCATCAGCGCTCGCCGCGCCGCGTCTATCGGCCGCGCCAGCCTGCGCCCGGCAAGATAGGAGGCGGCCAGCGCCCACGCCGCGGCCAGCGCCAGCAGCGTCAGCCGCAACGGGCCGTCGGCGGCCGCGCCGGCCAGGATCAGCGCCGCGGCGGGCAGTTGCGCGCACAGCAGCAGCCAGGCGGTCGTCGGCGGGGCCGCGTGGCGGGTTTCCGGAAACGCCTGGCGCCGCTCGCGGACGCGGGCGTAAAGCTGCTCCGCCTCGGCGGTTTGCTGCTTGGACGGCGCGCTGCGCACCGACATGTATCCCACCGGCCGGCCGCCCTCGCAGATCGGCGTGACATAGGCCTCCACCCAGTAGAAATGCCCTTGCTTGGTGCGGTTCTTGACCAGCCCCTTCCAGGGGCGGCCCGTCTTGATGGTGCTCCAGAGGTCGTCGAAGGCGGCCTGCGGCATGTCCGGGTGGCGCACGACATTGTGCGGCTGCCCGATCAGTTCTTCTTCGCTGAAGCCGCTGATGTCGATGAAGGCGCGGTTGGCGTAAGTGATCTGGCCTTTCAGATCGGTCTTGGTGACGATGGGGCGGTGGGGCAGCAAGAACACCTCGGTGCCATCCACGGGAAGATTGCTTCGCATTGCCGACCTCCTGCTTGACGTTGCCGGGAAACGACGCCGGCGGCGGATCGGCGCGGCCGTCCGCCGGCGGCGCCGAAGGCGATCATTCAATTTGGGTCAATCCAGGCGAAACCCGTCGTTTGCAATGCTATTTGCTTGATTGGGATGGAATTTCGTCTTGGCGGCCTCCAATGCAGATATAGAACAAAAGCGCGGTCGCATGCGGCAAAGTTTGATGCGCGCTTGATAAAAGCGCGGCGGCAAGGTTTGGAAATTTCCCGGCAAATTCAGCATCTTCCTATTTATTTAGCCGGGCTCGGCTGAGGAGAATAGCGCTCCGACTGGGACAGGAAACAGGACATGGAACCGATAATCTCCAAACCCGGCCCGGCGCCGATGCGGGTTTTGATCGTGGACGATCACGACGTGCAGCGTTGCGCCTTGAGCCAGGCTCTGCGTCAAGTGGGCATCGATCACATCGACGAAGCGTGCGACGGCGTCGACGCGCTTGAGCGGCTCAAGCGCCGCCGCTACGACTTGATGATCAGCGATCTCAATATGCCGGGCATGGACGGCATCCTGCTGCTGCGCCATCTGGCCGGCTTGCAGGCGGTGCCCCCCATCGTGTTCAACAGCTCTATGTCCAAGGACATGCTGATGGGGGCCTACCGCGTGGCCGCGTTTCACAATCTGCCGGTGATCGGCAGCCTGAACACGCCTTTGTCCATGGAGCAGCTATGCAGGTTGTGGCAGGCGGTCGCGCGCCGGCCTGGGTGGAACGAGGCGTCGCCGGGCTTTGGCCGCCAGGACTTGGAGCGCGCGCTGCGGCGCGGCGAGATCCTGCCCTGGTATCAGCCGCAGGCGGACCCCAGGCTGTTGCGGGTGATGGGGATGGAGGCGTTGGCGCGCTGGCGGCATCCGGAGCTGGGCGTGCTGGAGCCTTCGGCTTTTTTGCCCAGCCTGGAACGCTATGGCCTGGACGAGGCCTTGTTCTTCACCATCTTCCACGCCGTGGCGGAGGATTATCGCCGCTGGAGCGAACAGGCGACGCTGTCCGGGCTCAGGGTGTCGATCAACCTGACCGCCAAGCAGTTCTGCAGCCCGGAACTGCCGTCCAGCCTGGCCGCCGCCGCGGAGGAGCAGGGCATGGCGCCGGCCTTGATCACGCTGGAGCTGACGGAAACCCAGCGGCTCAAAAACATCTATCAGGCGCTGGAAAACGTGATGAGGCTGCGCATGGCGGGCTTTCGCGTGTCTTTGGACGATGTGGGCTGTGGCTACAACGGCGTGCAGCACCTGCGCGAGCTGCCGGTGAACACGATCAAGATAGACCGCTCGCTGGTGGCCGGCGCCGCCGGCGACAGCGTAGCGCGGGAGATTCTCGAGTCCACCGTCCAGCTGGCCCAGGACCGCAATATCCAGGTGGTGGCCGAAGGCGTCAGCGAAGAGGCGGACTTGCAATTGATGCTGAAGCTGGGAGTGGATTACGTGCAGGGCTATTTGCTGGGCAAGCCGATGCCGGCCGACGAGGTGCTTGCGTATCTGCGTCGGCGCGGGCAAGGCTGAGAACCTGTTCAAAGTCAGCTGCGCTTCGTCAGGCGTTGCACGGGGAGTATGAGCTCAAAATGCTCATGTGCCACGTGCACATTCCGCTTTTTCGCTGGTTTTCGCCTTGCCTCGCCCTTGCTCGCGTGACTTATGGCAGGTTCTGGGAAAGACTCAGCCCGGCTTGCCGTCGGAGCGCGGTCGCCAGTAACTGGGAAGGAAGGCGCGCCCCCAGGCCGCCAGCGTCAGCAGCCAGCCTATCGCCGCCGCGCCGTACAGCCAGCCGGACCAGACGCCGGGCAGCATCTCGGTGGCCACCCGGGTCAGCGCCAGCCAGTGAGCGGCCAGATAGAGCCGCCACAAGCCGGGGCCGGCCTGCAGCGCTTGGCCGGAATGGCCCAGCGTCACCCGCGACACGAAGGCGATCATCATGGTCAGGAAGAAGCCGACGGTGAGCGCGTGCAAGGCCGCCAGCGCCAGCCGCGGCGACGCCAGCCAGCCGTTGAGCGCGTACAGCCCGAAACCGACGGGCAGCCAGGCGAAAGCCAGGTGCAGCATGCCCAGCAGCCGCACCCGCAATGCCGCCGCCAGTCGCCAGCGCCAGCTGACGTAAGTCAGCAAGACGGCCATCGCCGCGTCCAGCGGCCAACTGGGCAGGCCGAAGCCGTCCAACAGGCCGTGGCCCAGCGAGCCGGCCAGCAGGGCGGCCAGCAGCCAGCCCGGCCGCCACGGCTGGTACTGAGGCAGCGCGTTGGCGGAGAAGAAGGGCAGCATGCGGTGGCTGACGCTCAGAAACACCGGCAGCAGAAAACCCCACAGCGCCAGATTGCGCATCCACAGCCAGGCTTGGCCGTCCTGAAAGATCAGCCAGTAAGCGCCGGCCAGCAGCGCCAGCGCGCCGCAAAACAGCGCGGCCAGCACCGCGCAGGCGTGGCGGCGGTCCGGCTGCGGGCTGGCCAGCAGCAGGCAGGCGAAAGTCAGCGCCAGGCCGCTGAAGCCCAGCGTGTACATAATGTGGCCGGCCAGCGTCCAGGCCAGGCCCAGCCACAGTCCGGTGAGCCACAGCAGCAGGCCGACGACCATCAACGCCGGCACGCCGACGAAGATGAGGCGGCCGGGCGGCTCCACGCCCAGCCAGCGCGGACCGGCAGTGAACAGAAAGCCGGTCATGAACAGCGGGAAGAAGCCGAACAGCATCAGGAAGCCGTGGGCCAGCGAGGAGGGCACGGCCAACGCGGCGTGGACGCCGAGCAGGCGGCTGGCCAGTTCGGCGCTCCAGGCGGCCAGCAGCAGGATGGCGAACAGCATGCCGGGCAGAAAGGCGGCGCGGTGCGGCGCCTGGGCCAGCATCGCCGCGGGGCGGAGGTGTTTCATCGCGGACTCGGGGGTGTGGGCGCCTCAGTATGTCCGCGCCGGGGCCGGCGCGGACATGATTTGGATCAAGGCTTTCCGAGCGCGTCGGCGCGGCTCAGGCGCGCTGCTGCAGCAGCTCCGACACGTCGCGCACCACTTGCACCACTTCCTTGGCGCCGGCGCGGATCTCGGCGATGGAGTCGCGCGCCTGCTCGGACAGCTGCAGGCTGGTGTCGGCCAGGCCGCGCACCTGCTGCATCGAGGTGATGGCGGACTTGGAATCTTCCTGGATGCTGCGCACGATGCCGGAGATCTCGCCGGTGGATTGACTGGTGCGCTCCGCCAGTTTGCGCACCTCATCGGCCACCACGGCAAAGCCGCGGCCCATCTCGCCGGCGCGTGCCGCTTCGATCGCCGCGTTGAGCGCCAGCAGATTGGTCTGGTCGGCGATTTCGCTGATGGTGCTGATGATGGTGCCGATCTGGCCGGAGCTGTCGCCCAGCTTGGTGATGATGACGGAGGAGCTTTCCACGCTGGACGCCACCTTGGTGATTTCGCTGGCGGCCTGTTCCAGCACCGCGCTGCCCTTGACCGACAGCTGCTCGGTGTTGACCGAGACTTCCACCGCCGATTGGGCGTTCTCCGCCTGGGCTTGCAATTGCTGCACCCGGCGGCTGATGTCCTGGGCGAACTTGACCACCCGTACCGGCTTGCCGTTGAGGTCGTAGACCGGATTGTAAGTGGCTTCCAGCCAGATGGTCTGCCCGTTCTTGCTCAGGCGCTTGAACTGGCCCTGGAAAAACTTGCCCTGGCGCAGCTGGCGCCAGAACTCGGCGTAGTCGGCGCTGGCGGCGTAGTCGGCGTCGCAGAGCATGCGGTGATGCTTGCCGCGGATTTCGGCCAGCGTATAGCCGAAGGTGTTGAGGAAGTTTTCGTTGGCGTCCTGGATATTGCCGTCCAGATCAAACTCGATCTGGGCCATGGAGCGGCTGATCGCCAGGCGGATGGCCTGGTCGTTCTGCTCCCGGTGCACTTGTTCCGAGATGTCGGACGCCACCTTGACCACGCCGCAGACCTGGCCGTCGCTGGACAGAACCGGGGTGTAGCTGGCTTCCAGCCAGATCTCCTCGCCGTTTTTCGCATAGCGGTTGAAGCGGCCGTTGACCGGCTCGCCGTGCTTCAGCTTTTGCCAGAACTCGGCGTAGGCGGCGCTGGAAACATGGTTTTTATCGCAGAAGATGCGGTGATGCTTGCCGATGACTTCTTCGCGCCGGTAGCCCATGGTGCGCAGGAAGTTTTCATTGACGTTGGTGACGATGCCGTCGGGGGTGAATTGTATCATCGCCATGGAACGGTCGATGGCGGACAGCATGCCGCGCAGGCCGTCCAGTTGGCCGGTCAGCTCGTTGAGCTGCTCCTTGAGTTTTCCGGAAAAAAAGGGCATGGCTGCCTCCATTGTAATTGCCATCCAGGAGTGCCATTGGAGCACGCCAACCTCATTTCAAACTAATACATTCCACATGATTTAGAAGGGAAATTTATTTTTGAATGAATTGCTTATTGGTGGGCGGCGTTGACCATAGGCACGGATTAACAGTGTATCCAGCTATTGCGTCAATAACATCTCGCCATTGACGAGCTGCTGATTTAAGACAAATGCAAAAGCCGGGCTTATCATGGGTGCGCAACCCACCCGTCCAAACTCAATGGAGCGCGTATGAGCGATTTATCCGCCTTTCCCATCACTCGCAAATGGCCTGCGAAATATCCGGAACGCATCCAGCTGTATTCGCTGACCACGCCCAATGGGGTCAAGGCGTCCATCATGCTGGAAGAAACCGGCCTGCCGTATGAAGCGCACCTGGTCAGCTTCGACAGCAACGATCAGTTGTCGCCGGAATTCCTGTCCTTGAACCCCAATAACAAGATTCCCGCCATTCTCGATCCGGCCGGCCCGAGCGGCAAGCCGCTGGCCTTGTTCGAGTCCGGCGCCATCCTGCTGTATCTGGCGGAGAAGAGCGGCCAATTGCTGCCCGCCGATCCTGCCGCGCGCTACGAAGCCATACAGTGGCTGATGTTCCAGATGGGCGGCATCGGTCCGATGTTCGGCCAGCTGGGGTTTTTCCATAAATTCGCCGGCAAGGACTACGAGGACAAACGCCCGCGCGACCGTTATGTGAACGAGGCGCGCCGCCTGCTGGCGGTGCTGGACCAGCGCTTGAGCGGCCGCCAGTGGGTGATGGGCGACGACTACGGCATCGCCGACATCGCTATCTTCCCCTGGGTGCGCAATCTGATCGGTTTTTACGAGGCCGGCGAGTTGGTGTCGATTGCGGACTTCCCGCAGGTGACGCGGGCCTTGGACGCCTTCCTGGCGCGGCCGGCGGTGCAGCGCGGGCTGACGATTCCGTCGAGATCGTAAACCGCTTGTTCCTGGCGGTTTTGCCCGCGCAAGCAAAAGCCCCCAAACGGGGGCTTTTCATTTGCTTGGAGCCTGTTCACAGTCTTGCGAGCCAGGGCGAGACAAGGCGAAAACCGCTGAGAAAGCGGAATGCACACGTGGTACATGAGCATTTCGAAGCGGTACTCACCGTGTCGCGTTTCACGACGCGCAGCAGACCTTGAACAGCTTCTTAGTCCACCGGGTTGACCTCGCCCGGCTGGCTGGCGCGGGCGCGGATCACCTTGCCGGTGGCGCTGTTGCGCACGCGGATGATCTCGCCCTGGCGGCCGTTGCCCAGCGCCTCGCCGGCGGCGACCACCTCGATGCCGCTGTTGCGCGCCACGATGCGCACTTCCTCGCCGCGCTTGACCAGCAGGCTGGCCTCCAGCGCCTTGAGCCGCAGCGGCTGGCCCTGGCGCAGCGCGGTGCGGTTGCTCAATCCCTCCAGCTTGGTCTTGGCGCCCACCATGTCGGCCGGGTCCAGCACCGGCCGTTCCATCCATTCGATGTCGCCGGCGTCCAGCAGGCTGCGCGCCGGGATGTCGCGCGCCGCCACCGCCACGCGGGCGCTGATATCGGCGCGGACGATGAATTCAGCGTCCCAGCCGGCGGCGTCGCAGCGCGCCTGCAGCCGCATGCGGCTGGGCGCGCGTTCGTCCAGCGCGGCGACGCGCACCGGCTCGGGGCAGGGCGGGGCGTTGAAGCCCCGCGGCGGCAGCGCCTTGACGTTGACGCGGGCGGCTTCCAGGCCGGCTTTTTCCAGTTTTTGCAGCAGCAAGGCGCGTGCGGTTTGCTCCACTGCGGCGGCGGCCGGATAGGGGGCCGCCAACGCCGGGAAGCAGGGCAGGATGAGCAGCGCAGCCAATAGCGGCGCGGTTTGATGCCGATAGGATGTGAAAATTGCCATTACGGATGACTTGGTAATTATCCCGTATACGTGAGGGGGTGCGGTTATTAGTATCGCTTTTCAATCGACCGGCCATTTAATGTGAATTAGATAGCCGATGTTTAAACATGGTAGAGAACCGCATGGGTCTAGGCAATGGGTTTGCACCTTGATAAAGCATTGAGCGTCCACCCTGCTGCCTTGCAGTTGAGGGCGGAGCGCACCCGTATTCTGGCGTCCAACATCGCCAACGAGAACACGCCCGGCTACCAGGCGCGGGACATCGACTTCAAAACGGCTTTGGCCGCTTCGGCGGACGACGCCGCGTTTCCGCTGGATTCGCCGTCCGGCGAATTGCAATACCGGCTGCCCAATCATCCCGCGCGCGACGGCAACACCGTGGAGCTGGGCGTGGAGCAGGCCGAGTTCGCGCAGAACGTTTCCGAATTCCAGACCAGCCTCGCCTTTCTGAACATGAAGTTCCGCGGGCTGGCCAAAGTGATAGCAGGTCAGTAAGCCATGTCCTTCCGCGATATTTCCCGCATTGCCGGCTCCGCCATGACGGCGCAGACGGTGCGTCTCAACACCGTGGCCAGCAATCTGGCCAACGCCGACACCGCCGCCGGCAGCGAGCAGGCGGCCTACCGCTCCCGCAAGCCGGTGTTCGCCACCCAGTACCGGGGCGGCGACGGTTTCGACGGCTGGCGCGGCGCCAGCGTGGGCGTGCTGGACGTGGTGCAGAACCAGGAGCCGGTGCGCAAGGCGCACGAGCCGGGCAATCCGCTGGCCGACGCTGACGGCAATGTTTTCTATTCCAATGTGAACGCGGTGGAGGAGATGACCGACATGCTGTCGGCCTCTCGCGCGTTCCAGACCAATGTGGAAGTGCTGGCCCGGGTCAAGGGCATGCAGCAGGACCTGCTGAAACTGGGAGACAACGCATGAGCGTGAACGCCGCGCAGAACGGGCAGCAAAGCCAGTCCGCCGCCTCCAACGGCGCCAACCCGGCCGTGGCGCCGGCCGCCGGGCAAAGCACAGGCATGGACGATATGTTCATGAAGTTGTTGCTGGCCCAGATCCAGAACCAGAACCCGCTGGACCCCACCGACGCCTCGCAGTTCGTCAGCCAGCTGGCGCAGATGAGCCAGATGAAGAGCTCCGCCGACATGCTCAAGCAATTGCAGGGCAACGCGCTGATGCTGCGCGAACTGCAGGGCGTGTCGCTGGGCTCGCAAGTGGGGAGGCAGGTGCTGGTGCAGGCCGATCAGGCGCACCTGAGCGGCAAGGACCCCTTGTCCGGCCGCGTCACCCTGTCCGGCGAAGAGCAGCAGGTGTCCCTGGTGCTGACCGACTCCGGCGGCCAGCAGACCGTGATCGATCTGGGCAAGCGCCCGGCCGGCGAATTCGACTTCAACGTGGACCCGAGCAAGCACGGGCTGGTGGAAGGCGATTACAAGCTGGAAGTGCGCACCGCGTCCAAGTCCAAGGCCGGGCTGGAGATGCTGGCCACCGTGTCCGGCGTGCGTCTGCCCATCAACGGCGGCGAGCCCACGCTGACGCTGGCCGGACTGGGCGAATTCCCCGCTTCCGCCATTACTCGCCTGCTGGGCAAGACCCAGGCCTGAAGCGCCGATTCAAGATACCTACGAACTTTGGAGCGACCATGAGTTTCGACATTGCTTTGTCCGGCATTAACGCCGTCAACAACCAACTGGGCAATATCAGTAACAACATCGCCAACACCGGCACCTACGGCTTCAAGTCCAGCCGTACCAGCTTCTCCGCCGCCTACGCCGGCGCGCAGCCGATGGGGGTGGAAGTGGTCGGCCACAGTCAGAACATGGCGCGCAACGGCAATACCGTGCGCACCGGCCGTCCGCTGGACGCCGCCATCGACGGCCGCGGCTTCTTCGTCAGCCGCGACCTGAACGGCGGCATGGCCTATTCACGCGTCGGCATTTTCAACGCCGACAAGGACGGCTACCTGATTGACGGCTTCAACCGTCGCGTGCAGGGTTACGGCAAGGCCGACGGCAACGCGCTGGGCGCCTTCGGCGACATCAAGATCCCCAACGGCAACATCCCGGCCAAGGCCAGCGACAAGCTGCAATACGTCGGCAATATGTCGGCGGGCTGGAGCGTGCAGACCGTGCCGTTCGACAAGGCGCAGAACACCTTCAACAGCTCGGCGGTGTCCACGGTTTACGATTCCCTGGGCAATAAGCTCAACCTGACCCAGTACTTCTGCAAGACCGGTCCCAGCACCGTCACCGTGCACTACACGCTGGACGGCGTCGACCTGCCCACCACCGCCACCCTGAATTTCGACACCGACGGCAAGCTGACCAGCCCTACCGCGCCGGTGGCGCTGAACCTGGGCACCCCCGCCGGCGCGTCCCCGCTGGCGGTGAAGCTGGACTACACCGGCACCACTCAGTTCGCAGGCGAAAGCAGCCAGACCCTGAACGCCAGCAACGGCTATCCGTCCGGCTCGATGACCGGCACCAGCCTGAACGACAACGGCGACGTGGTGGCGGCCTACAGCAACGGCCAGAAGCAGGTGGTGGGCACGCTGGCCATCGCCAACTTCCCCAACGAAGCCGCGCTGCAAGCCACTTCGCAGACCAGCTGGGTGGAAACTGCCGGCTCCGGCACCGCGGTGTACTCGCGCCCGGGCGCCGGCCTGTCCGGCAATCTGCTGGCCTTCACCCTGGAACAGTCCAATGTGGACATGACCTCCGAACTGGTGGACCTGATGACCGCGCAGCGCAACTACCAGGCCAACACCAAGGTGATTTCCACCGAGAACCAGACCATCCAGGCGTTGATGCAGGCGGTCTAAGGCGGGGCAAGGATAAATGGACGCACTGATCTACACCGCGATGAGCGGCGCCGACCGCATGCTCAAGGCGCAGCAGATTCACGCCAACAACATCGCCAACGCCGAAACCGGCGGCTTCCGCGCCGACATCGGCGTCAGCACCAGCCAGACCGTGCCCGGCTACGGCTACGATGCGCGCCACCTGAGCCAGAACGGCGCCAACGCGGTGGACATGCGCAGCGGCGCGGTGGTGGAGACCGGCCGCGAACTGGACGTGGCGGTGAAGGGCGAGGGCTTTTTCGCCGTGCAGGGGCCGGACGGCAACGAGGCCTACACCCGCGCCGGCGCCATGGTGGCGGACATGGACGGCAAGCTGAGCGTCAACGGCCATCCGGTGTTGGGCGACGGCGGCCAGATCACCTTGCCGGCGGACTACGTCAAGCTGCACATCGGCAGCGACGGCGTGATCTCGGTGCTGGCCGCCGGCGAAAGCGAAATGCAGCCCATCGACAAGCTCAAGCTGGTCAAGCCGCTGTCGCAGGACATCGCCAAGGACCCCAACGGCCTGGTGATCAGCCGCCAGGGCGGGGTGTTGGCCGTCGACGACACCGTCAAGGTGCAGGGCGAGCACCTGGAGCGCAGCAATGTGTCGGCGGTGGAGGAGATGGTGGCCACCATGACGCTGAATCGCAATTTTGAAATGCAGATGCGCTTGTTCAACTCCGCCAGCGACATGGTGGAGGCGGGCAACCGCCTGGTGCGCGCCTGATCCGGCCTTCCAATAACAGCGCCGCGGCCAAGGCCGACGGCGCAAACCATCGGGGAATCGAAACATGAATCCAGCAATGTGGGTGAGCAAGACTGGCATCCAGGCGCAGGACGCGCGTCTGACCGCCATCGCCAACAACCTCGCCAACGTCAACACCGTCGGCTTCAAGCGCGACCGCATGGTGTTCGAAGACCTGTTCTACCAAGTGGACCGCCAGCCAGGCGGCAAGACCGATCAGGACAATACCGCGCCGCTGGGCGTGCAGCTGGGCAACGGCACCCGTCTGGTGGGCACCCAGAAAGTGTTCACCTCGGGCACGCTGACCACCACCAATCAATCGCTGGATCTGGCCATCGTCGGCCAGGGCTTTCTGCAAGTGAAGATGAGCAACGGCGAAACCGGCTATACCCGCGCCGGCCAGCTGCAGCGCAACGATCAGGGTGTCATCACCACCCCGCAGGGCCTGCCGCTGGAGCCGGCGATCACCATCCCGGGCGACGCTTCCTCGGTCACCATCAGCGAAACCGGCACCGTCAGCTACACCCGCGGCAGCGGCAGCACGCTGGAAACCGCCGGCCAGATCGAACTGGCCAGCTTCGTCAACCCGGCCGGCCTGCTGGCGCTGGGCGACAACCTGTTCCAGAAGACCGCCGCCAGCGGCGAAGCCACCGTCGACGCGCCGGGCTCCGGCTCGCTGGGCAAGCTCAAGCAGGGCTCGCTGGAGGGCTCCAACGTCCAGGTGGTGGAGGAAATGGTGGACATGATCGCCGCGCAGCGCACCTATGAGATGAACACCAAGGTGCTGAGCGCCGCCGACAATATGATGCAGTACCTGGCGCAGTCGGCCCGATGAAGCTGCTGGCCCTGAGCGCGCTGGCGCTGCTGCTGGCCGGCTGCGCGCAGCCGATTCCGCCGCAGACCACGCAGGAATTCGCCTTGCCGGAATTGCTGCAGCAGCCGCAGCGCGGCAAGGGCGGCGGCGTGTTCACCGTCGCCGGCGCGCAATCGCTGACTTCGGACAGCCGCGCCTTCCGTCCCGGCGACGTGCTGACCGTGGTGCTGGAAGAAACCACTCAGGCCAGCAAGAAGGCCGGCACCAGCTTCGGCAAGAAATCCGGCGCCAACATCGCGCCGTCCTTGTTGGGCAACACCACCTTCCGCGCCCAAGTGGGCGTGGACGCCGGCCGCGACTTCAACGGCTCTTCCACCTCCACCCAGCAGAACATGCTGTCCGGCGCGCTGACCGTGGTGGTGCACAAGGTGCTGGGCAACGGCCTGCTGGAAGTGAAGGGCGAAAAACAGCTGGTGCTGAACCAGGGCGAGGAATTCCTGCGCCTGGCCGGCTATGTGCGGGTGGAAGACATCGACACCGACAACCGCGTGTCCTCGCTGCGCATCGCCAACGCCCGCATCGGCTACTCCGGCCGCGGGGCCTTGTCGGACGCCAACGAACCCGGCTGGCTGATGAAGTTCTTCGCCAGCCCGCTGATGCCGTTCTGAGCGGCGGAGCGGCGGGGAGTCCGGGCGGGACAACAGGCGGGCGCTGATGGGCGTCCGCCGTTCGCGTATGCGGCCCTTGGGGCGAGCATGCGCAATCACAGAATCATTCAGGGCGGATCATGCACGGTTTTATCAAGCAAATAACGGGATGGACGCTGCTGCTGGCGGCGACGCTGGCGACGGCGCAGCCCTTGCGCAATCTGGTGACGGTGGAGGGCATCCGCGAAAACCAGTTGATCGGCTACGGCATCGTGGTGGGCCTGGACGGCACCGGCGACAACTCCCAGGTGAAATTCTCCGGCCAGTCGGTGGCCAATATGCTCAAGCAGTTCGGCCTGAAAATGCCGGAACGCACCGACACCAAGGTCAAGAACGTGGCGGCGGTGATGGTCAGCGCCAGCCTGCCGCCGGGCTATGGCCGCGGCCAGACCATAGACGTGACCGTGTCCTCGCTGGGCGACGCCAAGAGCTTGCGCGGCGGCACCTTGCTGCTGACCCAGCTGAAGGCGGCCAACGGCGAAATCTACGCGCTGGCTCAGGGCAATGTGGTGGTGGGCGGCGTTTCCGCCCAGGGCAAGAGCGGCTCCAGCGTCACCGTCAACACGCCCACCTCCGGCCGCGTGCCCAACGGCGCGTCGATCGAACGCGAAATCCCCAGCGACTTCGAAGAGGGCGACAGCGTGCGTCTCAGCCTGCGCCGGCCCAATTTCGAAACCGCCACCAATATCGTCAAGGCCATCAACGCCAGCTTCGGCCGCGTGGCCAGCACCCGCAACGCCACCACCATCCAGGTGCGCGCGCCGCTGGACCCCACCGAGCGCGTCGCCTTCGTCGCGCGGCTGGAGCGGGTCAACGTCGGCGTGGGCAGCGAAGTGCCGCGCGTGGTGTTCAACTCGCGCACCGGCACCGTGGTGATCAGCCAGGGCGTCACCGTGCGCCCGGCGGCGGTGTCGCACGGCAGCCTGCGGGTAGTCATCTCTGAAAATCCCAGCGTCAGCCAGCCCGGGCCGTTCAGCAACGGCCAGACCACCACGGTGCCCAACTCCACCGTCAACGTGGACCAGGGCTCCGGCCGCATGTTCCAGTGGCCGGCCGGCGCCAGCCTGCGCGCCATCATCGACACCGTGAACAGCACCGGCGCCACGCCGGACGACATCATGGCGATACTGCAGGCGCTGGATCAGGCCGGCGCGATCGACGGCGAACTGGTGGTGATCTGATGGAAAGCCAAAACATACACGCCGCGCTGGCGATGCCGGCCGACGCCAAGGACGAGCCGGCGGTGCAGCCGGCCTCGCCGGAATACCGCCGCAAGGCCGGCGCCGCGGCGGAGCAGTTCGAAGCCCAGTTCGTTCGCGAGATGTTCAAGCAAATCCGCAAGACCACGCGCGAAATCGCCGGCGAAGACAGCATTTTCGCCAACTCCATCAACGGCGACATGCTGGATTTCGCCGACGGCGCGGTGGCGGACCAACTGGCCAAGCAGCGGGTGTTCGGCGTGGCCAACGCCATCCTGCGGCAGCTGTTGCCGGAACAGGATGGCAATATTCACCTTAAGAGCGGCGGCGCGCCGGTCGCAAGCGATAAACAGAACCCCGGCCCGCTGCCGGACGCGCAGGGCCTGGCCGCTTTCGCGCCGCCGCTGCTGCCGCTGAATAAAAGGTAAGAACCGCCATGCGCATGATAGACAACGCGCTGACCGGCGCCGTCGCCTCCCAGGCCGCGCTGAACGCCGTCAGCCAAAACATCGCCAACCAGATGACCCCCGGCTATTCGCGCCAGGGCGTGGTCTTGGCCGCGCTGATGCCCGGCAGCGGCGACCCGTACAGTTCCGGCTCCGGCGTGGTGGTCAACGCGGTGCGCCGTTTCAACGACGACTTCAAAAACTTGCAGCTGTGGCAGGCGGCGTCCAGCCAGGGCGAACTGGTGGCGCAGAATCCCTACTTCGGCCAACTGGAGCAGGTGATGGGGCGCGACGGCAGCAGCCTGTCCGCCGGTTTCGACCAGTTCTTCCAGGCGCTCAGCGCCGCCAGCCTGTCCGGCGACGCGATGCGCGACCCGGTGATCCGCAGCGCCGAAGCGCTGGCGCAGCGCTTCAACAATCTGGACAAGGTGTTCGGCTCCCAGCTGGCCTCCATTGCCGAGCAGCGCTCCGCCACCGTCACCCAGATCAACAGCTCGGTGTCCAATATCGCCGACCTCAACGCCAAGATCTCGGCCGGCAAGGCCATCGGCACCAATACCTCCGGCCTGGAAGACGAGCGCGACCGTCAGATCGATTCGCTGTCCGCCCTGGTGGAGGTGCGCGTGGTGTCGCAGCCGGACGGCAGCAAGAACGTCAGCCTCAAGACCGGCCTGCCGCTGGTGGCGGACACCCAGGCGGCCACGCTGAGCAATACCAGCCAGCCGGACGGCAGCCAGGTGCTGACGCTGAACTTCTCCAAGGACAAATACACCCTGGCCGGCGACGGTCTGGGCGGCCAGCTGGGCGGGCTCAATCAATACGAAATCCAGACCGTGCGCCCGATGCGCGCGCAGGTGAAAACCCTGGCCAGCGAAATGGCGAAGCGCGTCAACGATCAATTGGCGCTGGGCTACGACAGCAACGGCCAGCCGGGCAAGCCGCTATTCGTCTACGACGCCTCCGGCGTCAACGGCATCCTGAAAACCAGCGGCATCACCTCGGCCGAGCTGGGCTTCTCCGGCGATCCGGCTAAGCCCGGCGACAATAGCAATCTGCTGGCGGTGATCGGCCTGCAGCAGCAGAAAATCACCATGCCCGGCGTCGGTGCCGTCACCATAGGCGACGCCTACTCGCAAATGGTGGGCAAGCTGGCGGTCAGCAGCAAGCAGAACAAATCCGGTTTGGAAAGCGCCAAGGTGATTCGCGCCGAAGCGGAAAAGAGCTGGCACAATACAAGCGGTGTCAATCGCGACGAAGAAGCGATGGACCTGCTGGAGTTCCAGAAAATGTACCAGGCCAATATGAAGGTGATCAGCGTGGCGAACCAGCTGTTCGAAAGCACCTTGTCCATCTTGTAAGGAAGACAGCATGCGAGTTTCCAGCAATCAATACCTGTCCACCATGCAATTGGCGATGCAGACCAGCAACACCGCGCTGGCCGAGTTGCTGCAGCGCATGTCCAGCGGCGATCGGCTGCTGGCGCCGTCGGACGACCCCATCGCCAGCGTGCGCCTGCTGCGCCTGCAGCGCGAAGAGGCCGCGCTGGACCAGTACCAGCAAAACATCGGCGCGCTCAGCTCCACGCTGTCCAAGAACGAGTCCATCCTCGACAGCATCAGCCTGGACATTCGCGACGCCAAGGATCTGCTGACCGCGGCCGCCAACAACCCGCCGGTGGACGATCTCAAGGCGATGGCGACGCCGCTGCGCAGCCTGCGCGAAAGTCTGTTCTACTCGGCCAACACCAAGGACGCCGAAGGCCGTTACATGTTCTCCGGCTCCAAGCCGGCGGTGGCCGCCCTCGCTTACGACGCCGCGCAGCCGGCGGGCAGCCGCTACAGCTTCACCGGCAATACCGACAAGCAGCAAGTGGTGGTGGGCGACGGCATCACCCAGGCCTCCAACGTTACCTTGGAAAACATGGCCGACATCCTCAACCAGCTGGACAAAACCATAGGCCGGCTGGAAGACCCGGCGCTGGACAACAAGGATCCGACCGTCGCCGCCGACATCCGCAGCGCGATGAACGCCAGCGACAAGGCGCTGGAAGGCATCTCCAGCAAGATCGCCCAACTGGGCGGCACGCAGAACATCATGAAAACGCTGACCCTCAATCACGACAACGTCAGCCTTTCCAATAAGCAGACCATGACCAAGCTGGGCAGCCTGGACTACGCCGACGCCTTCATTCAGATGAACGGCTACACCATGGCGTTGCAAGCCAGCCAAAAAGCCTATGGCCGCGTCAGTCAGCTGTCCCTGTTCGACGTGATTTGATCGAGTCCGGCATGAACTCTCCGATTTCCTCCGTTAACGTCAAACAAAGCGGCAAGCGCTGGGGCAAGGACGCCGGCGCGGTCGCCGCGGCCAGCGTGATCGAACGCGCCCCGGCGCCGCAGGCGCAACCGGCCGCGCAAGTGCGCGGCGCGCCGGCTTCGGGCTGGCGCTACAGCGCCCAGCTCAATGAGCAGCTGACCTCCGCGCAGCAGGCCTTGTCCTTCGTCGACGGCCTGATCGACCAGCTGGAAAGCGTCAAGTCAGGCCTCAGCCGCGAACTGACCCAGCGCCAGCTGAACCAGGGCGATATGCAGCGCCAGCTGGAGCAGTTCAATGAACAATGGCGCAAGCGCCAGACCGCCAGCGGCGGCAGCCTGGACGGGCAGCTGCGCTTCCATCTGGCTGCCGACGCGCGCCAGGGTTTCACTGTCAAAGGTTTGGATCTGGCGGCCTTGTCCGGCGGCCAGGCGGAAACCCTGGTGTTCTCCACCGGAGAGTCCGGCGCGGCGCCGGCTTCGGTGCAAGTGGGCGGGGCGACCGGAGAAGAGGACATCCTGCGGCGCTTCAATCGCGGCCTGGCCGCCGGCGGCGTGCGCGCCGAAATCAACGAGGACGGACAGCTGGCGTTCAGCGTGCCGGAGTCGCAATGGGGCGCGCTCAATGAGCGCATGACCGTGCGCGGCGGCGGCATTCGTTTTCCCGGCGGCATCCCGCAGCGGCTCAAGCTGCAGCCCGAGGCTGAAGCTTTTCAGCCGGAACGCTGGAAAGTGGGCGACCACGCCCAGGTGCGTCAGGCGCTGCAGAGCGTGGTGCGTTCCATCGGCCAGCTGCAGCATACCCGCGCGGCGATCAATAGCGCGATTGCCGAGGCCCAGCATTCCATCGAACAGCTGTCGCATATGAATGAACAGAGTTGGGCCAGCCAGTTCGTTTCCGACTTCAATGCGCGGCTGAATCAGCCGGACGGCTATCGCAACTTCTATGAGCTGGTGCCGGCTCTGATAGGCGTCAGCCGCTATCGGGTGGTGTCGCTATTGTCTTTGGGCTGATCGCGCTCTTATATAGGTATTGAATCGAACGGGTCGAAGCCAAGCTTCGACCCGTTTTTCATGCTCTGGCGGGGAGTAGGGCGGGGGTTGATTAATATCCTTTATGGATATCCGCTGCCGCATCAAGGGTTTGCCCGGCATGGCTCGCTTTTGTTGAGGTTTTTGTCGCAAAAGGTGTTGACGGGTGTGGGGTCGTGACGTATAGTTCGCCTT
>NZ_JAFHKL010000021.1 GCF_016937655.1 Chromobacterium alkanivorans
GCAGAGGATATCCGGACAGGGTATTTGCCCGCACCCGCCACCAGCCCCGCGAAACCATGAAAAACGGGCCGGCGAAACGCCGGCCCGTACCGTTGCAGGGGCCTGAAACCGCTTATTCCCGCCGCACATCCAGCAGTTCGTGCAGCTGATTCAGCGTGGAATCGTCCTTGACCACGTGCTGCAGCCATTCTTCCAGACTCATCTCGGCCCAGCGCGCCGCGCGTTCGGCCAATAAGGCCACCGGGCTGTGCGGTTCGTTGCTGCGGAAGTAACGAGCGACTTCGCTCAACATCAGCACCGCTTCCTGGCGGCTGCGAATCTGGCCGTTGAAGGCGACGGGGGCCGTCGAAGCGGCGGGGGTGGGCGCGCTATAGCTTTGGGTCACGGCTTTTCTTTCCACGGCGGGTTCGACGGGAGCCGGCGCAACGCCGGCCGGCGCGGTTTGTTGACGGTAACGCAACACCAGATCCTGGCAGGCGTAGATGCCGTTGCGGATATCCGCCAGGCTGGGCGCTTCGCCGCCGAAGCGCTGGTCCACTTGCTCGTCCAGCGCTTCATAGCGGCCCAGCGCCTCTACCAGCGCTTCGGCCTGGCTCTGGAACCAAGCGTGGCCGGACAGGTTGGCGTTCTTTTCAAACTCGTCGCCGGAGAGCTTGCCCTCGGCGATGGCGGCGGCCTTGGCGTCGGCGTCTTTCAAGCCCAGGTTTTCCACGTCGCGCGATTGCTGCCAGTCGTTCCAGCCGTAAGCGCCGAACTCGGGCTTCAGCAACGGCACGTTGCGGATGGCCAGCCCCAGTTGCTGGTTCAGCCATTCCAGCTTGCCGACGCGTTCGTCCAGATCGTGCGGGTCCAGTTCCGGATAGCCGCTCTCCCAGTATTGACGCAGCCAGCCGTCCAGCGCGGCCAGGCCCAGGGCCAGACCGGAGATCCCGTTGGCCTGGACCTGGGCTTCCGCGTACCAGGCCAGCAGTTGCAGGTCTTTGCTGCTTTGACGCAACGCGTCTTCGCACAGGCGAATGACTTTGGGCCATTCCGCCGTTTTGAGGGTTTGCTCCCAATCGCCTTGCGACAAGCCCGGGTCGTCGCTGCGGCGGGCCTCGCGAATCTGGTCGAAGAGAGTGGAGTAAGCCAGGTCCTCGCCCGCCGGCGATGAACCGGGGATGGGAGCCAGCAGCTGCTCCACGGTTTGTTCGATGTTTTCCATGCTTGTGTGGCTTCTATATATAGAGAGGTTGCGATCAGCCCTTGCCGACTTCCGGCATGGTGGAGATCAGCGAGGCGCCGCAGCTGACTTTATGGCCTTCCAAGGCCACCGGCTTGCCGCCCACCACCCAGGTGGGGTCGCCTTCCACGATGGTGCAGTTGACGTGCCCTTGCTGCGGGCAGGTGACGGAGTCGCCCAGGCAGGCGACCTGCTTGCCGAACAAGGTGGTGCTGGAGGCGGCGCTGACGACGTTGCCGCCATGATCGGTGGGGTCGCCCAATCGGATCACGCGTTTCATGCGGTAGTCTCCTTGCGCGGCGGCCTGGCCATGGCCAGCGCCACGTGGTCGTTGCTGAATTGAGTGAGGACGGCCGGCGCGGCCAGCCGCGCGCTGTGGCTGACGACGGCGGCGGCCAGCATGGCGTCGGCGGCGACGCCGACGTCGCCCCAGTCCCGCGCCAGATTGCTGGCCTCCTCGATGGGGTGCAGTTCCACCTTGTGCCGGCTCAAGGCGCTGGCGATGGCCGCCAGGCGCACGCCGCCGCCGTCGACGTCGCCGCTGTTGTGGGTCAGCCAGGCCAGCTTGGCCGCCTGGTCGTTTTCCGGCTTGGCCTCCTCCGGGCTGAACGGGTAGTCCAGCAGCGCGGCGTTGACCAGGGCGTTGTCCAGCACCGCTTGCAGCTGGCGCGCCAATTGCAGCGCGCGCTCCTCCTGCACCGCGACGGCGCTGGACTGGCCCACCTGGGCCAGCACCGGCAACTGGGCCAGCCCGGCCTGATGACGGGCCGGCACCATGCCCCAGCTGCCGCTGGAACGGCTGAAGTCCTTTTCCCAGTAAGGCTGGTAAGGATCGGCGCCCTCGGCCACGGCGACCGGGCCGAGCTCGGGCTCCGGCAGCTGCTCGCGCAGGAACAGCAAAGCCGCCACCGCCAAGCCGGACTTGCCCAAGCGGCGTCGGCGCGCCGTCGCCGCGGCGTCCTGCGAGTCGTCTTCGTCGGCGCCTTGCAGCAGGAGCGGCGCATCGGCGCCGAGCACGATCACGCCCGGCAGTTCCGGCTCCTGTTGCAGCAGCTGCCGCGCGCGGTCCGCCACCGTGCCGGTGCCGGCCCCCGCCAGGAAGCGCGCCTCCGGCGTCGGCCAATCGTCTTCCAGCGTGTCGGCCATCGCCTCCGTCTGCCATTCCTTGGCCGCGGCGATCTGCTCGATGCCGGACTCGCTGGGCAGCACTTCCATCATCAACGGCAGCCAGGCCGCGCCGGGCGCGACCGCGTAGAGCTCCCGCAACGCCTCGACCACATGCGGCCGCAAGACTTGCAGCGCCTCGTCGGCGTCGATGTCCGCCGCGTCCAGGCACGACCACAGGCAGCCATCCGGCGCTTCAACTAGCCAGCTCGGCTCGCCGTTGGCCGGGACGGCGCGCGCCCACAGCCAGCGGCAGTCCACCGCCGCCTGGCGTTCGCGCAATTCTGCCAGATGCCGTTCGCGGGCGGCGTCGCGCGCGGACTGGCGCTCGGCCTCCGCCGCGGCCTCCTGGTCCGCCTCTTCCTGCTTGGCGCGCTTTTCCTTCAGATAGCCCCACAGCTTGACGCCGGCGCTAAGCAGCATAGGCGGCCCCAGGTGCAGCAGCAGGATGGCCGACGGGCTGATGCGCTGCCAGCTTTGCGGCAACACCAGCCACAGCAGCCCCCACCAGGCGACGGTGCTGACGCCGAACAGGCCCAACATTTTCCACATGGACGCGATTCCTCAGCTCAGCCGCACTTTGACCTGCTCGCCCTTGAGCGAAACGGCGATCTTCTTCACCGGCTTGCCGCTGGCCATGCGCGCCAGCAGATCGCTGGAGATCTGCGCCAGCAGGGTGCGGGTCAGGATGGCGTCGGCGTTGCGCGCGCCGCTGTCCACGTCCAGGCAGCGCGCCGCCATCTGTTCCGCCAGTTCCTCCGGGAACTCCACTTGCGCGCCGTGGTTGTCGGCGATGCGCTGACGAATCTTGTTCAGTTTGAGGCCGACGATGGCGCGCAGCACTTCATCGCTGATAGGCAGATAGGGCACGATGGTCAGGCGGCCGAGGAAGGCCGGCTTGAACACGCTTTGCAGCGTGGGCCGCAGGATCTCCACCAGGTCTTCCGGCGTCGGGTCGCGGGTTTCGCCCTCGACGGTGACGCCGTGCTCGCAGGCGCGCATCACCAGATCGGTGCCTGCGTTGGAGGTCAGCAGGATGATGGTGTTCTTGAAATCGACCTCGCGGCCTTCGCTGTCTTCCAGCAAGCCTTTGTCGAAGACCTGGAAGAACAGCTCCATCACGTCCGGATGGGCTTTCTCCACCTCGTCCAGCAGCAGTACCGAGTAGGGCTTGCGCCGCACCGCCTCGGTCAGCACCCCGCCTTCGCCGTAGCCGACGTAGCCCGGCGGCGAGCCCTTGAGGCCGGACACGCTGTGCGCTTCCTGATATTCCGACATATTGATGGTGATCAGATTGCGCTCGCCGCCGTACAGAGCCTCGGCCAGCGCCAGCGCGGTTTCGGTCTTGCCCACGCCGGACGGCCCCACCAGCAGGAACACGCCCTTGGGCTTGCCCGGGTCTTCCAGATTGGCCTTGGCGATCTGCACCCGCTCGGCGATCTGCTCCAAGGCGTGGTCCTGACCGATGACGCGCGCGCCCAGCAGCGAGGCCAGCTTCTGCACCTGCTCCAGCTCATTGCTGACCATACGGCCCAGCGGGATGCCGGTCCAGCCGGAAATCACGTCGGCGATCACACTCTCGTCCACGCACTCGAAAGCCAGCGGCTGGTGCTTCTGCAATTCGCGCAGCGCCTTGCGCTTGGTCTGCAGCGGGCTCAGCTTCTTGCTCTTGGCCGGCTTGGCCTCGGCCTGCTGCTGTTTCAGCTCGTCGATTTCCGCGATCAGCTTTTGCTGCTCGTCCCAGGCGGCGTGCAGCTTCTCCAGGTCCGCCTGCAGTTCGGCGCGCCGGGCTTCCAGTTCGGCAATGCGTTCGGCGTGGCCTTCTTCGCGCTGCAGCGCGGTCACTTCGCGGTCGATATTGTCTATCAGCACCGACACGTCCTCGATCGGGCCCGGCTTGCCGGCGCGCGACAAGGCGACGCGGGCGCAGGCGGTGTCGAGCACGCTGATGGCCTTGTCCGGCAGCTGGCGGCCGGCGATGTAGCGGCTGGACAGATGCACGGCGGCGGCCACCGCCTCGTTGAGGATTTCCACCTTGTGGTGCTCGGCCATCGCCGGGGTCAGGCCGCGCACCATCTGCACGGCGATTTCCGGCGCCGGCTCCTCCACCTTCACCACCTGGAAGCGGCGCGCCAGCGCGGCGTCTTTTTCAAAGTACTTCTTGTACTCGGCCCAGGTCGTCGCCGCGATGGTGCGCAGCTCGCCGCGCGCCAACGCCGGTTTCAACAGGTTGGCCGCGTCGTTCTGGCCGGCCGCGCCGCCGGCGCCGATCAAGGTGTGAGCCTCGTCGATGAACAGGATGATGGGCACCGGGCTGGCCTTGACCTCGTCTATCACCTGGCGCAAGCGGTTCTCGAACTCGCCCTTGACGCTGGCGCCGGCCTGCAACAGGCCCAGGTCCAGCGTGCGCAGGGTGACGCCGGCCAGCACCGGCGGCACTTCGCCGTGCACGATCTTGCGCGCCAGGCCTTCCACCACCGCGGTCTTGCCCACGCCCGGCTCGCCGGTGAGGATGGGGTTGTTCTGCCGGCGGCGCATCAGGATGTCTATCATCTGACGGATTTCGACGTCGCGGCCCAGGATGGGATCGATCTTGCCGGCCTTGGCCTGGGCGGTCAGGTCTATCGTGTATTTGTCCAGCGCCGGGCTGCCGCGCTTGCCGGCCGCGGGCGCGGCCATCGCCGGCGCGGCGTCCTCGCTCGCCGCCGGCGCGTTGGCCGAGGCCTCGCCGCCGTGCTGGCGCAAGGCGGCGTAAGCGCCCTGCAGCCGGCCGGCGTCCTGGCGCGCCAAGGCGGCGGAGCCGGATTGCAGCGCGCCGCGCAGCGCCTCGTCCTGCCACAGCGCCAGCAGCAGGTCCAAAGTGGACACGTCGGCCTGCCCTTGCTCCGCGCTGGCCAGCAGCCAGGCCTTCTCCAGCCACTTGGGCAGCCAGGCGGACAGCACCGGGTTGCGGGTGTTGCCGCTGCGGAAGGCGTCCAGCGCGGCTTCCAGCTCGCGCTCTATGCGCGGCAGGTCCGCGCCCAACGCATGCAGCGCCGCCAGCGCGGCGTTATTGTCCTGGTCGAACATCGCCAGCAGCGCGTGTTCGATCTCGATTTCAAAATGCGTGCGCGCCAGCGCGCGGCTGGCCGCCTGCTCAATCGCCTGGCGGGCGGTGGGGGTCAGCCTGTCGATCAGGGCTTTCAGGGATACGGACATATCGTTCCAATACGCTCAAAATGAAAAGTCGATTCCGCCCGCGCCGCTCAATGCAGCAGCGCGTAGCGCATGTCTTCCGGGTCTTGTTTCTGCGGGCCCAGCCAGCAATTGCCGCCCAGGCGCAAATCCGCCGGGCCGCCCAGCTGCGCCGCCGGCACGTCGCGCTTGTCCAGCACCAGGCTGACGTCCGCCGCCAGATTGTGGCCGACGGCGAATTGCAGCAGCGCCTGCAAGGCCTGCGCGCCGGGGCCGCCGGGCAGCAGGGCCTCGAACTGGGCGCGGCGCATGCTGCCCAGCCGCAGCTGCAGCTTGGTCTGGCGGTCCCAGACTCGGGAACCGGCGAACAAGGACACGCCCAGCTCGCTCTCGCTGTCGCCCAGCCGGCTTTGTTCCGCCGCCGGCACCTGCATCCACTGGCCGACGAACTGCTCCAGCGCGGCGTCCACGCCGAAAAAGCCCTGGATCAGCGTTTCCAGCGCCTGCGCCGACAAGGGCTTCTGGCTGAGCAGGCCGGCGTAATAGATGAACAGGTTTTCGTCCAGGCTCGCGTCCGGCCCCATCTGCTTGCGCAGCTGCGACAGGCCCAGGCCGCCCAGGTCCAGCAGATTGCGGGTGAAACCGTCGCGCTCGCCGGCCTCCACTTCCAGCCAATAGCGGTATTTGCGCCAGGCGCCGAAGAACAAGGCGGTGGCGCGATGGCTGAAGATGTCCAGGAAGGCGTGCAGCGATCCGTCCTTGTACTGCTGGCGACGCTCCAGCAGCAACTCGGTGTAACTGGTGGGCAAGGCGCCGCTGGGCCCGGTCAGCCCGATGAAGCTGACCGTCATTTCGTCGGTGGCGTCCAGCTGCTCCGGCTCCTTGGCCGGCTGATAACGGCTCAGTTCGCTGGGCGGGAAGGACAGCGAGGCCAGCGAGCGGAAACGCAGGCTGGCCGGCAGCCGGCCGCGGCGCTCGCCGCGCTTGCGCGCGGACAGGCCCAGGATGCGCACCGCCTGGAAGAAGCCGAACTGGCTGGCGTCGCGCGCCAGCTCCAGCTTCAGATCACGAGGGCTTCGCCGGCTCGGGCTGGCCATGAGGCAACCTCCTCGTCTTGTTGAACCGCATGCACCCGCAGGCGGGTGAAACTATTGGGCGCGCAATACAGCGCGAAGAAACGCTCCAGCACCGCGGCGAACAGATAGACGCTGCCGCCGACGTAGTAATCCGGGTCCAGCGTCAGGCGGATTTCGCTGCCGCGCACGAAGCCGCTGAAATCGCGGCCGGACACGCGGGTCACCGCCGGCTGGCTTTCAATCCCCACCACGCCCTGGATCTGGCGCACATTCACCGGGGAATCGGTCAGGTTGTACAAGGCCAGCATTTCCTGCAAGGCGGCGCAGCCGGAATCCACGATGGACATGTAGTTCAGCGACAGATGCGACACCAGCCGCCATTGCACCGCGCGGCCCAGCGGGCAGCGCTGGCTGGCGCTGGGCTTGCGCAGCAGGCGCACGCGCTTGACCACGGAATGGCCGGGCAGGGAAAAATCCGTCCGCTGGGTGGACTGGCTGCCGCCAAACGGAATCTGTTCCGGCAGATCGCGGTTGCTGCACAGCAGCTCCAGGCTCAGCACCTCGGTGGCCGGCCGCACCGCGTTGAACTCCAGGTCCGCCAGATGCAGCTCCAGATCGGTGCCCTTGTCGCTCTGGCGCGGCGACGGCTCCCGGCTGGCGTGCCAATAAAAGCGCGGCGCCTTCTTTTCGCTGCCGTGGCGTATCGCGTAAAACGGCGGCACCTCCTCGCTGCTTTCGCCGTCGCCGGATTTCTCCACCCTCACCACGCGCTTGATCTGGATCGCCTCGTAAGCCTGCTGCTTGCGCGCGTCCACCAGCACCGGATAGCTGGCTTTCTGGTGGGTGACGCGGATGGGCTCGCCCGGCTGGGTGAACAGATTGACGATGGGGGTGCAGCCCAGCTTCAGGTGCTGGGCCTGCAACTGGGTCTGCAGCCGGTTGTGGCGCTCGCTGTCCGGGTATTCGTCCAGCAGCAAGCGCAGCACCAGCTTCTCGCCGTCCAGCCGCGCCGCCGCCTTGTCCAGCTGCAGCAGATCGACGAACAGGAATTTGTCCGGATAGCAGAAGTACTCGGTCAGCAGCCGATAGCCCATGAAGGAGCGCTCGTCGTAGTCCAGCAGGCCCTCGTCGCGGCCGAAGCCCACCGCCCGCAGGCTGCTCGCCGGCAGTTTGCGCGTGCGCGCCGGGTCTTCGCTGCCGTCGCCCACGCTGACGCCCTGGACATTGGACAGCAGCATCTCGTACAGCAAGTGCATCAGCGCCGGTTCGCCGTCCAGGAAGAAGCGCAGCGATTGCAGGCCGATGGCGTTGACCGCCAGGCCGCCGTGGGTGTGGAACTCCAGCGTCAGCACCGCCGCCGCGTCCGGCGCCAGCTGGCGCAGATAGGGCGAGCCGCTGGTCAGCTCCAGCTTGGCCTCGGTCAGCGACAGCGGATACAGATCCACCGGATAAGCGCTGCGGAATTTGCACACCACGCCCTGCATCGCCGGCGCGTGCACCGGCTGGCCGCGCTCCACCCGGTAGCGCTTGGCGATCTCCGGCCGCTGCGGATCGCATTCGAACTGTACGATGGTGGCCGAGGGAATCGGCTGCAGATAGTGCGGATACAGCACATTGAGGAAGCTGGCGGCCACCTCCGGATATTCGTCGTCCAACTTCTTGTGGATGCGCGCGGCCAGGAAGGCGAAGGACTCGATCAGCCGTTCGGTGTGCGGGTCTTCACACTGGTCGCCTTCCATTTGCAGGCGGCCGGCGATCTTGGGATAGCGGCGCGCGAACTCGCCGGACAGCTGGCGCAGGTGTCCGAGTTCGCGTTCGTAATACGGCAATAAGGATTCAAGCATTAAGGCTCACGCGCAATTCATCAAATATTCATTTCAGCAGGCGAGCGCCGCCCGCCCTGTTTTAGTGTTTGTGCCCGGCCAAGTCTTCAGCCGCCCCAATACCGCAGCGGCAAACGCCAGTCCAGGCCATGCCGCCAGGCGTAGTACAGCCACAAGCCCACGGCGGTATACAGCAGCGGCAGCAGGTTGTAAGCCAGCAGTTCCAGCCAGGAACGCAGTTCCGACTCCCCGCTCGCTTGTCGGATCGCCTTGGGGAAGCGGCCCTCGTAGCTCAACAGCAGCGAGGCGTAATGACCCAGGCCCCAGATCACGAACACCGGCGTCAACGCCAGGCGCAACCACAAGAAGCTGCGCCCCAGATCGAAACCGCCCGGCAGGCTCAGTCGCGACACCGTCCACATGCTGCTCAAGGGATTCGGCCACTTGCTGCGCAGCCGCTTCGGCGCCGGCACCGCGTCCGCGCCGTCCTCCATGAAGCGGCGGATATATTCCCAGAACGACAGCAAATGCTGGTAGTCCCGGCTCGGCAAACCAATGAAAGCGCCATCCACGCCCAGCGGGCTGTGCGGATTGTCGGTAGACTCCGCCCGCGCCGCCAGCACCAGCATGCCGCCTATGCCCTGGTGATTCGGCATGTCCTTGGGCAGGCCAACATCAATCATGTCCCAATCGTAGGCTTTGACCCCGCCCAAAAAACCGGGCCGCAATAAATAAACTTTGCGCGTTTGACGGTTGAAGCGCACCACCAGTCGGCGCATGGTAAAAGCTTCCAGACGCCAAACCTTTAGTAAGTAGCGAAAAAAAATGAACCAAATAAGTGGGACAATGCACACCAAGACGGTTAGAGGAAAAAACAAATCCGCATCATAATAAGAGGCCCGACCACTCGCATCGACCCCTGTTATGGCTTCCCTTAAAATAGCAATCAAAAAATCAGCGCCACCAACAAGATAAAGGCAAACTACTCCCATAAGAAATGTAATCAGCCCTCTCTTTTCATCATTGTAAGTACAAAGATCCAAATAGGTTTTCGTTTTTCGATAGAGAGAACCATTATCATCCAATAACTCAGACCGGCTCTCTTTCACATCAATTTCACGGAAATCCGGGTCATAGCGTACACCCCGCGCCAGCATTTTCTTGGCGTCGTCCTTATTTTCTTCGGCAATGTCTTTCTGGATATCGTCAAACCAGGAGCCTGGCTTATGCTTGCGCCGTCCCATCGCCAGCGACCATTCCAAAAAATACATAAGCCTCTCTTCCTGTTTTCAAACCGCCATCATCATCCGGCTTTGCCTATAGCCCCAAATAAGACAGCGGCAAACGCCAGTCCAGACCGTGTCGCCAGGCGTAGTACAGCCACAAGCCCACGGCGGTATACAGCAGCGGCAGCAGGTTGTAAGCCAGCAGTTCCAGCCAGGAACGCAGTTCCGACTCCCCGCTCGCTTGCCGGATCGCCTTGGGGAAGCGGCCCTCGTAGCTCAACAGCAGCGAGGCGTAATGGCCCAGGCCCCAGATCACGAACACCGGCGTCAACGCCAGGCGTAGCCACAAAAAGCTGCGCCCCAGATCGAAACCGCCCGGCAGGCTCAGCCGCGACACCGTCCACATGCTGGTCAAGGGGTTGGGCCACTTGCTGCGCAGCCGCTTCGGCGCCGGCACCGCGTCCGCGCCGTCCTCCATGAAGCGGCGAATATATTCCCAGAACGACAGCAAATGCTGGTAGTCCCGGCTCGGCAAGCCCAGGAAGGCGCCATCCACGCCAAAATCCCGATAAGGATTTTCGTTTTCTTCCGTCTTAACCGCCAATACCAGCATGCCGCCTATACCCTCATGATTCGGCATATTTTTTGGCAAAATGGCGTCAACTTCCTCCCAGTCATAAGCTTTGACCCCGCCCAAAAAACCAGGTCGCAACAAATAGACTTTGCGCGTTTCTCTATTGAATCGCACCATCAATCGGCGCACAGTAAAAGCCTCTAAACGCCAAGCCTTTATTAAATAACGAAAAAAAACAAAATACAACAATGGAACAACGACACTAAATGCTACCAAAGGAAAAATCAAACTAGAGAGAGAAACGACCTCTCCACTCTCATCAAGTCCTGTTACAGCTTGCCGCAAAATAAAAACCAAAAAATCAACTCCACCTATAAGATAAAGACAAACTACTCCCATAAGTAAAGTGATCAAACCTCGTTTATCATCGTTGTAAGTACAAACATCCAAGTAAGCCTTTGTCTTACGGTAGATAGATCCATTGTCATCCACCACCTCTGAACGGCTTTCATGGATATCCGACTCTTTCGCCGTCCGCAAATGCCCTAGGCCTTGAGCGAACAGTTTTTTCTCATGTTTTTTTTCACGCTCGGCATTCTTCTTTTGTTGCTCATCCCATATCGATCCAGGTTTGTAGCGCTTGTGGTCCAAGACCACCATCCATTCCATCAGATACATCTCACTTTACCTCCAAGACGGCAGCATCCAAAGCCGCACCCTCTTCCACCGCGCTACCAAAACCCGCGGCCTTTCTATCCTTGCGCAGGCAGGATTTGTCACACCAGCTTTCCAACGCATTATCGCTAAACAACCAGATCGCCACAGTCAAACCTATGCCTACCACAGTGAATAAACGTGCGCCACGCAGTAGCAATAAGGCAATACGCTCCCCTGCCGCAAATTTGCTGACATTAAGCATCCCTTGCAATAAAGTCCGACCAAAATCACTTGTTGCACGTTTGAGCAACCACTCCAAAAATGGCCCAGAGGCTCCTAAGGCAATTCCGACACCAACCACGGCTCCAGAAGTGGAGACAATACCTCTAAGGAAATACACGGTTGCCAAATTAATATTTTTGGACTTTGCATCGTTAGCATTATCAAAGTCTACAATCGCACCAATTACACCCGCCACCGTACCCAAGCCGCCGGAAGCCAGCTTCAAGGCGCCGACGCCCACCTTGCTACCGCTGATCAGCGCCGGGTTGCGGCTCTCGCCTATCTTCTCGCAGACGCTGCCGGTCAGCTCCAGCATCACCGCGCCCAGGCCCAAGGCGGCCGCAGTCAGCTCCCAGGCCTCGCGCTGCGCCGGCTTTTCCCCCAGCTTGCCGGCCTTCATCATCACATTCATCATTTCCAGCATCGCCACCACCGAGCCGAAACGCAGGCCGTTCATGCTGTTGGATTTGCTGGCCGCGGTCAGCAGCTTATTGATCTGATTGCGCTGGGCCTTGGCCGCCGCCACGCTCTTGGCATCGAAGGCGTTGGGATTGGGGTAGGCCGCCGCCAGATCCTTGTTCATGATCTTGCCCAGCGACAGCGACAGCAGCCGGTGGACCACGCCGGCGCGCAGCACCTGCTTGTCCAGCAGCTTGCCGCCCGGCATCCGCGCCAGCCCGGCGTGGCCCAGTTGCAACAGCAGCAGGTTGACGCCGCCCAGGTGGGCGGTGCTGACGCCGCTGACATGGGCGACGGTTTCCAGCTTCTCGGCCAGGTCCTTGACCTTGGACCAGACATCGCTGATGCCCTTGCCGGCCTCCTGTATTTTTTCATACGGGGACAGCGCGTCGCTGAGCCCGCCTTTCGCCACATAGGCCTCGGTCGCGGTCTTATAGTTCAGCATTGCGGCTTTGAACACCATCGCGCTGGGCTTCAGGTCTTTTTGCTCGACCTGCTTGATCAGCCATTCCTGACCAATGTCGCAGCTATTGAGGCCGTGCACGCAAAAACCGACCTGCCCGGCGAAAGCGACGCCGCTCTCAAAGTGCTGGTCATCGTAAAACCCCAGGGTGTCGTGCAATAGCGGCGCGTTCAGCCACTGCATCAAGTCTTGCGCCCGCTCCTGGTTTTTCTGGTCGCAAACGTCGCCCAGCGCCTCGAAGCTCTTGAGCACCGCGTTGTAGGACGACTTGGGCCACAAACGCTTGCCATATTTCTCCCAAGCACCATCCCCTATACCCTTGGCGTACTTGCGCCGCCATTCCTGCTTTTTGCTTTCGTACTCTTCCCGGTTCTTGTAGATACTGTCATACGGGATGCCTCTCAAATCTGGAGCCCGGAACTTTGGGTTGTTTTTCGCCTCCTTGGCCAAGTCATCCAGGGCCACCCCCAGTTTGGGTTCGCGCCGACTGATGGCGCCGTTGCGCACCTGCTCCTCCGCAGCGTTGACCGAGCGGATGATGGCCATCAGTTGCTCGTTCTTGTAATTGGCGAACACGGTGCTCTCCGCCGCCATCACCGTGCAGAGCCGGGCGATGGACAGATTGCGCCAGCTGTTCAGTTCCTGGGCCAGACCCAGCGGGTCGTGCAGGACGATGGCCATGCCCTTTTTATTGAGCAGTTCCACGCCCAGGTTTTTCAGCCGCCCGGTATAGGGGTAAGGCTCATTCTTGACCAGCTTGGCTTCCGCGCCGAAGAAGGGGTGCATGTGGTTGTTGAAGCGCGGGGCCAGCTTGCGCTCGCCGCCTTCGATGGAGCGGAATTCCACCACCTTGGAGCGCAGGTCGCCCGGCTGCAGCGCATGCGGCTGCGTCACGGCCTTGGCCTGGAATTTTTGCAGCTTGTTATGCAGCTTGCTGTCGGATTCGATCTTGCTCAGCGCGGCCTTGGACAGCGGGTCCGGCAGGAACAGCACGCGGAATTCGCTGACATCCTGCGCTTTCTCGATGGAGATCATCGAGGCGTTGATGTCGTCGCCCTTGGTGGTGCAGGTAAACGGCGGGGGCTGCACCGCGTCGCCCAAGGCGATTCTGGCGATGTAGCCCTGGTGATTGACCGCCCAGGCGCTCTCCCATTTGAGTTTGCCCGAACGCTTGGTCATCACATACAGATAACCTTGGCGCAGCATGCGGACGGTGTAGGCGGCGGTGCGCAGCTTCTTGTCCGCCACGCCCTGGCCCAGGGTGCCGCTGAGTTCCGGAAACTCGGCGTGCCCTTCCTCGCTCGCCGCCACCGCATAGCGCAGCGGCAGCAGCATCAGCCCGGTCTTGCCGCAAAATTTGTTACCGCAGGGGGTTTTAGTGCTCACTTGATTGATTCCAGGTTTTCCGACGCTGCCTTGCGCCAACTTGCCTCAGGCCTTAAACCGACGATATTGGCCGCCGACATCACGCAAACGGCTGCTGCCTTGCTTTGTTCCAAAACTCCGCGCCGGCGAACAGCAGCCACTCCGTCAACGCCGGGGCTCTGTCTTGCCGGTACTGCTCCAGCTCCGCCGCCACGTCCGGATAGCGCTCTTCGCAGTCCCTTCCCAACAACCACCACAGCGCGACGCAGCCCGCGGCTTCATCCTCGGTGTCCACCCAGGGCAAGGCCGCGGCTTCGCGCAGCCAGCTCAGCGCGAGCGGGAAGTCCGGCCACTGCGCCGTCACCGTGTCGGGGTGCAGTTCGCTCAAACCCGCCACCGTGCGCAACAGCTTGTGGTAATGCGCGGCCCAGTCCAGCCGCGCCCAGTGCTCGGCGCGCAGCGACACCGCGCTGGCGCGGCCCTTGGCTTCGTCTATCGCCATATGCCGATACGCGGCCGGATGGGCCGGATAGCACCAATGATCGATAGGCCCCAGCAACTGATTCTTGTCCTCGCCGCTCAGGCTCTGGTCCAACAGGCTCGTAATCCTGGGGTCGTAGTAACGCAGATGATGTTGCCGTCCATCGGGATGCGGCTGGGCAAACAGGCGCTTCAAATGCCTAGCCACCTGCTCCGCCGGCTGCGCGGACCGAAGCCAGGCGCTGACCATGACGGCGCCGCCCTTGCGCAGCGAGTCGCCGATGTCGTCGGTCCCCCGACTTAGCCAGGCCTGGCGCTCCTCCGGTCCAAAGTCCACGGTTTGCGCCAGGTCTATCAGCAGCGGCGCCTGTTCCGGCGCATGGGCAAAAAACGCGTCGTTCAACACCGTGACCGCGGGCTCCGGAAAACAGGCCGCCAACTGCTCCGACGCCAGCGGGTCGCCCAGAGTCCGGTCCAACAGCAGATACCAGCCTTCCGGCGCATCCGCCTGCAAAATTTCATGCAAAGCCTGCATAGTTCCAATCTCTCATCCTGGCCGCAACGCTCAATCCGGATACGGCGCGCTCGCCGCGCCGGCGTGCGCGGCGTCCGCTGCCTGGTAGTTGCAGGGTTGCGGAGGTTTGAACGAAGGGGTGGGCAGACTGGTGCTGGCCGGCCCGCTCCAATCGTGGCTTCCGCCCTTGAAGCTGACCGTACCCGGCGCATGCAGCTCTATCTTGCCGTCCTTGATCCGCACATAAGCGCCGCCGCTGGTCAGCAGAATCTCCTTCTTGCCGTTCCACAGTTGCTGGCCCTTGATAGCGGTGATCTTGACGTCCTGGTCGCCGGTGACTTCTATGCTGTCGCTCTGCGCCTGCAGCTGCACCTTGCCCTTGGCGGCAATCAGCTTCAGCGCAATCTGGTCCTTGACCCCGGTGACGAACAGGCTGATGTGCTGGCCCACGTTATGGAGCCAGCGTCGGCCGCTGGTCTGGTTGGTGTCGCGCTGCGCCACCAGATCCAGGTTGGTGCCCGCCGCCAGAGTCTGGCTTTGCTGGCTCAGGCTGGCGATGCCGGCCGGGGCGGACAGCACAATCAAGGGCTGCTGGCCGGCTTGGTCTTTTGCGGTCTTGCCGTCTTTGTCGGTGTTGGAGCCGGCTTCCCAGGCTTTCAGCGCGGCGGCCTGATGTTGCAGGTGGCCTTCGGTTTTCTTGGCGGCTTTGGCGTTGTCCGGGCCAATTTCTTCCGGACCGGTTTCCATGGTGTCGGCCTGCTGGCCGGTGGCGGTGTCGCCCAGGCTCTGGCTCAGACCCAAGGCCGCGTCCAGCTGGCTTTGCGCCTGTTCGCGCGCCAGTTGCTTGCCGGAAGCGCTGTTCTGCGCTTCGGTGCTCAGCAGCAGGCCGTGGCCGGCGCGGATGGCGCCGTGGCTGTCTGTCCGCAGTTCGAAGCCGTCGCCGCGCGCTTCGGCCTTGCCGTTGCTGCGCGGGTGGGTCAGGAAGCCCTGGTTGAGCTGGGTTTTGCCGGGTTCGGAACTGAGTTTGGCTCTGACTTCGCCCGGGGTGTCGTCGAACAGCAGTTCGTTGTACTGGCCGCCCTGGTGTTCCTTGGATTTGATGCCGGACAGGGTTTTATTCGCCGGCAGCGCGCCGGCGCCGCTGAAGTCCGGCGTCGGGTGGCTGCCGTTGTAGAGCACGCCGGTGATCACCGGGCGGTCGATATCGCCTTCGATGAAGTCGACCAGCACTTCCTGGCCGATGCGCGGGATGAATTGGTGGCCCCAGCCGGCGCCGGCGCTGGGCATCACCACGCGCAGCCAGCAGGAGGATTTGTCGTCCATGCCCGCGCCTATGCTGGGGTGTTCGTCCATCCGTTGCCAGTGGAACTGCACCTTGATGCGGCCGTGCTGATCGGTGTGGACTTCCTCTCCTTGGGGGCCGACCACGGTGGCGGTCTGCACGCCGCGAGACTTGGGCTTGGCCAGTTCGGTGTGGGCATAGGCCGGGGTCAGCGGCACGCCGCGACGTTGGGCGTCGAAGTCGGCGCGGAAGGGTTGTGCGTCTTTTTTCTCACCCGCCAATGCTTTGAGGTCAGCCGGCAGGTTGTTGCGCGCGCTTAAGCTTTGGCGGGTGACGACGAATTCGCGCTGTTCGCTGCTGTCGCCGTCGTGGGCCGGGTGCTCGTCCAGGCGAAACCACTGGCCGGCGGCCAGGCCGCGCACGCTGCCGCCGCCGCTGAATTGTTTGGCGTTCAGATCATGCGCTTGCTGGCGCAGCTGGGCGTAGTGGCTGAGCTGGTCGGCGTCGCCGGCGTAGTACAGCGATTGTGGGTCGTAGTCGTGCAAGGAGGATTGCAGCGCCTTGCCGTTCTGGCCCTGGTCGATGCGGCTGTCGTCGCCGCTGTGCTGGGTGCTGACGGGCTGGTAGTCGAAGCTGGCCAGCGCCACCGCGCCGGGGACGATCTGGCGCTGGGCGTTCCACTCGGTCAGGCCGTCTTCGGCCTCGGTGGCGTCGCTGCGGTGGAAGCGCACCCGCTCGACGCCGGCCGGCGGCAGGCTATAGGGGTCGTCGAAGGCGACCAACTGCACTTGTGGTACCTCGCCATCGAGGTGATCGAAGCGCCAGGCATAGCCCTCTTCGTGCAGCAGCCTCACGATGAAGTCGTAATCGGATTCGCGGTATTGCAGACAGTAGCTGCGCGGCGTTGCCGCGCCGGTCTTGAAGTCCAGCGTCTGGACGCGGGCGAACACCGGGTTGGCTTGCTGATGCTCGGCCAGGATCTGTTTGACGATGTCCGGCACCGTCAGGTCCTGGAACACCCGCGAGCTGACGCGATGCCGCAGCAGCGCGAACGGCGGCTCTATGGTCAGCTGGTAGCGGCTGAAGCCGCCGTCCGAGCCCAGGCTTTCCACTTTCGATACCACGCCGCAACGCAGGCTCTCCGCGCCGGCGGCGTCGAGGATGCCGAGCCGGGCCGGCAGGCCGAGCAGGGTCTTGAGTTCGATCGCGCCGTCCGGTGACAGACAGGTGAGCTGGTAGGCGTAAGGCCGGGACACGCCTTCTTCGCCGGCCAGGCTGAGGGGCAGCAATTGCTCGGCCGCCACGCTGCCGTCGCCCAGGCTGAGGGTGAGCAGGCGCTGGTCCTGGTTGAAGGCGGAGGCGAAGCTGGCGAGCAGGGTGCTGAGGTCCATGGCGTTAACCTAATTCAAATCGACTGCGCAATTGGCGAGTCCTTAAGCAAACCCCGCGCTGCCACACCGGGTTTGCTTAAACACCCGAAAACGCCCGGCGGCCCGCTGACGCGGGGCGGCCAGGCGCCGGAATTCAGTTGGCGATCAGACGCACCGCGTGCAGCTGGCGCTCGGTGTCGTAACGCACGGTGATTTTATTGGCCGGCACGCCGGCGTCGGTCAGGAACTGCTTGACGGCGATGGCGCGGGTTTGCGCGGCGGCGCGGGCGTTGCCGATGTCGCCGCGGTAGCAGTGGCCGCGCACCAGGATGGATTTGGCGGTCTTGAGCTTGGGCAGCAGCAATTGCAATTGAGCCTCGCCCACCGGGGACAGTTTGGGGCTCATTTTTTCAAACGGGATCAGGTTGGGGTCTATGGCCATATTGGCGGCCACGGCCTTGTCCAGCGCGGCCTTTTCTTCCGCCGCCTTGATCACGGCGGGGTCGTTGGAGGCTTGTTGAGCGTTAGGATTGGTCTTGCAGCCCACCAGCGACAAGGCGAGCGCGGCGACCATCAGCAAACGTTTCATAGCATTACTTCCCGGATTGACTTTAAACATGGGCAAAGAACAGCCGGGAAACCGCTGCGCCGGGCCGGCGCGCGGCAGTTTCCCGGATGCCTAAAACCCGCCCGGAAGACGGGCGGGTCAGCTTTACAGCACCGCTAGGGAATTAGGCGATCGCCTTGTTGGCGGTCAGGTCCCAACCGGAGCTGACGTTGCCGCTGGTGCCGCCACCTTCGCGCTTCTGCTGGGTGTAGGTCCACTTGATCTTGCCGTAAGTGAAGCTCACTTTTTCGCTGGGGAAGCCGCTGTCGTTGGCGGAACCGTGCGGCTCAACCTTGGCGATCAGGACTTGTTCCATCTTGATCTCCATGTACTTCACCTTGTCGCCACCGGCACGGCACAGTTCGATGGTGATTTCCTTGATGTGCTGGCCCTTGCAGCAGGCTTCGTAAATCTTCGGGCTGGCTTTGTCCAGGAAGTGGGTGATTTCGTAAGCGCCGTGGTTCACGCGCTCGGCGGTGGCGCCGCCGGCGGAGCTGGCAGTGGCTTGCGCCGGCTGTTCCAGCTTGTGGGCAAAGGATTGGATCTCGATCCAGTCGGCGTGCTTCTCGTCGCTGCTTTCGCCAGGAATACCGTCAATTTTCAGGAATGCATCAAAAGCCATTTACTTCTCCTTAAACAAAGGTCAAAAATCGGAGGGCGCTCCCTCCCATTCCAAAAGACGCCCGCCTCCGCCGCCGCGCCGGAACGCGGCGGGCAAACGCGGACTCTCCAGCTTTAACCCGCCGGCTGCGGCAGTTCCGCCACCAGACGCAGGGAAATGGTCAGTTCATCCAGCTGGAAATGCGGCCGCAGGAAGGCGGCGGCGCGATAGACGCCCGGTTTGCCCGGCACTTCCACCACGTCGACGCGCGCTTCGCGCAGCGGGTATTTGGCTTTGGCTTCCTGACTGGCGGAGTCGTCCAGCAGCACGTATTGCGCCAGCCAGGTGTTCAGGAAGTCCTGCACGTTCTGGCGCGAGGCGAAGCTGCCGATCTTGTCGCGCATGATGGATTTCATGTAATGCGCGATGCGCGACACCGCGAAGATGTAGGGCAGCTGGGTGGACAGGCGCGCGTTGGCGTTGGCCGAGTCGGTGTTGTAGGTCTTGGCCTTCTGCACCGATTGGCCGCCGAAGAAGGCCGCGTAGTCGGTGTTCTTGCAGTGCACCAGCGAGATGAAGCCCAGATCGGACAGCAGTTTTTCGGTGCGGTCGGTGATCGCCACTTCGGTGGGGCATTTGAGCGCCACTTCGCCGTCGTCGGTCCTGAAGGTGTGGGCCGGCAGGCCTTCCACCAGGCCGCCGCCTTCCACGCCGCGGATGGCCGCCAGCCAGCCGTATTGGGCGAAGGCGGAGGTCAGACGCGCGGCGTAGGCGTAGGAGGCGTTGGTCCACAGGTATTTCTCGTGGGTGCTGCCGTCCACGTTTTCCTCGAAGTCGAATTCCTCCACCGGCACGTTGTCGCGGCCGTAAGGCAGACGGCCCAGCACGTGCGGCAACACCAGGCCGACGTAGCGGGAGTCTTCGGATTCGCGGAAGGATTTCCACTTGGCGTATTCGACGGTGTCGAAGATCTTGGCCAGATCGCGCGGCTTGCCCACGTCGGTGAAGCTTTCCAGGCCGAACAGGCCGGAGGCGGCCGCGGTGATCAGCGGCGCGTGCGCGGAGGCGGCCACGTGGGACAGCTCGTCCAGCAGGTAGAAGTCTTCCGGGTGGCGGGTAAATTCGTAATCGCCCACCAGGCCGGCGTAAGGCGCGCCGCCGAAGGTGCCGTATTCCTCTTCGTAGATTTTCTTGAACAAGGCGCTCTGGTCGAATTCCGGCGCCGCCTTGAAGTCCTTGACCAGGTCTTTCTTGGAGGCGTTGAGCACCTTGATCTTGAGCATGGTGCTGGTTTCGGACTCCATCACCAGGTATTTCAGGCCGCGCCAGGAGGCTTCCAGCTTCTGGAAGTCGTTGTGGTGCATGATCTCGTTCAGCTGGGAGGAGATCAGCGCGTCGATCTCGGCGATGCGCGCGTCTATGCTGGCGGACAGATCGCGCGATACGCTGACGCTGCCTTCCAGCACCTGGTCGACCAGTTCGCCGATCAGATCGCGGGTGTGGCCCTTCTCGTTGTCGTTGGTGGCGACGCGGCTTTGCTCGATGATGGAGTCGAGCAGGCTGCCGGCGGCCGCCGGCGCTGCGGCCGCGCCGGCCTCAAGTTGTTGTTCTGCGCTCATCTATCACTCTCCCGCTTTGTCCGGATGCGCAGCCTGGCTGATCGCCTTCAGCTTTTCGGTATCGCGCACCACTTCGTCCAACAGTTCTTCCAGCTTGTCGTTGCCCGCCATCTTGTTGCGCAGGTCGGCCAGGCGCTTGCGCGCGTCCAGCAGCTTTTTCAGCGGCTCGACCTGACCCACCACGTTCTGCGGCTCGAAATCCGCCAGCTCTTCGAAGTTCAGTTCCATCGCCAGCTGGCTGCCGTCGTCCTTCAGCTTGTTGTCCACCTTGATGGCCAGACGCGGCGCCATGCCCTTGAGCACTTCGTCGAAGTTGTCGCGGTCGATCTGAACGAACTTGCGTTCCTTCATCTTGGGCAGCGGTTCCTTGCTGTGGCCGGAGTAATCGCCCAGCACGCCCAGCACGAAGGGCAGCTCCTTGGTTTCGATGGCGTCGCCGATTTCAACGTCGTAAGTGATCTGCACGCGCGGCGGGCGTACCCGCGACAGTTTTTTCTGTGTGCTTTCTTTGGCCATGATGGTTCTCTCTCAAGTTCACAAAGCTCTGATGGGAGCGGCCTGCGCGAATGGCCGGCCGTTCCGGTGTTACGCCACTACTCAGGCCACGCTGCGCGACAGGCTGGACGCCACCTCGCGCAGCTGCGCCACCGAAATGGACGGATCGTTCAGCCTCCGCCCCAGGATGTAGGCCGCTTCGGCATAGGCCTGGTGGCTGCGCCACGGCGCCTGCGGCTCTGCCACGTCTACGATGAAACGGGCGTCCAGCTGCCCGCCCCAGCACTGCGCGACGATCTGCTCGTTCAAGTCTCCCGGCAGCAGCGCCAGGAAACGTCCTTCCGGCCGATGGATCAGCAGGCATTGCTCCGCCTGCCCGGCCTGGCCGGCGGTGGCCGCCTGGTACAGCGACAGCCAGGTGGCCGCGGTCAGCATGTCTTCGCCGTCGCAGTCAGGCAGCGGCAGCAGATAGGTCTGCGCGGTCAGGCTGCCCTGGAACTTGCGCAACAGCTGGTGATGGAAGGTGAAGGCCAGCAGCACCGTTTCCAGGTCCGGCAGGCCGCGGCTGCTCAGCAGCCGGCCCAGATGGGAGGCCGGGGTCACGCTCAGATGCCGCTCCAGCAGTTGCTGCGCCAGTTCCAGGTCCGCCACCGAGGAGATGCCGAACAGCGATTGCTCTTCTAGGAACTGGCGGCAGGCCAGCATTTCCACCGCGTTGTCGATGGCGCTGCTCAATTGCTCCTTCAGGCCGGAGAAGAACAGCTCGTTGGCCAGCATCAGTACGGACAGCGGCGGCAAGGCCGCGTCGCAAGGCATCAGCGAGGCCGCCACCAAGGGGTAATTGCGGCCGCTTTCGTCGCGGCTGGGCTGCATCACGCCCAGCGACAGCCACATCTGGTCCCGGCTGCGCAGCACGAAGCTGGTGCCCGGCATCGCGCGGTAGCGCTCCACCGCTTCCGGCCCGGCTTCCAGCCCGCCCAGGCTTTGCGCCAGCAGCTGGTCCAGCTGGGTGGCCGCCGGGTGGGTGGCGTTGACGCGGACGAAGTCGCCGCGGCGCGGCAATTTGCCGAAAATGCAGAATTGCGGGGGCGTTTCCTGCGCCCGCTTGAAATTGAACGCCATGACTGTGTCTCCCTTATAGCGTCACGCGCTCAGGCAAGGTCAGCTTGTAAAGCTTGTTCAGTTGCAGCGGATTGAC
This sequence comes from Chromobacterium alkanivorans, assembly GCF_016937655.1. Classification (GTDB taxonomy): domain Bacteria; phylum Pseudomonadota; class Gammaproteobacteria; order Burkholderiales; family Chromobacteriaceae; genus Chromobacterium; species Chromobacterium alkanivorans. The sequence continues at coordinate 21,652 of NZ_JAFHKL010000021.1, forward strand.
GCCGCCAACCATGCGGAAATTGAATTTCACCGTCTGCGCCTCGCCGTCGGGCTTGCGCAGGTTCCAGGTGAGCTGGGCGGAGTCCGGGCTGTCCTGGCTGACCTTGGCGCTGGACAGCAAGCGCATCAGGCCCATGCGGCCCGGCTGATTGCCCACCACGCTGCTGGCGCCGCTGTAGGACACCACCTGGATGCGGGCGCCGGCGTTCTGGCCGTTGCCCGGCCAGGTGAACGGCTGCCAGGCCTGCGGGCCGTTGCGGTAGCGCAATTCCTGGCCGTCCACCTCGAACACGATTTCGGACAGGCCCGGCGTCGGCGTCGGCTGCAGTTCGAAACGGGTGTTCTCGCCGTCCTGCAACTGGGCGTTGGCCAGCGCGGACAGGCTGCTGACGCTGGACAGGAAGGCCGGGTTGAACTTGACCCCCATATTGCCCCAGGCGCGCGGCACCAATTGGTCGCCCTTCTTCTGCACCAGGCCGTTCAGGTATTTGTTGATGAATTTGTCCAGCGTGCCGTCGTTGGCTTTGACGAAGCGGCTGATCTCCGCCACCGAGGCGCTGTTGCTGGAGTCCGCAAACGGGTATTTGCCGGCCAGCTGCTTCCACTGCGGCAGCACCTCGTTGACCCAGGCTTGGTTGATATCGTTGGCCACCGGCCCCAGCAGGGCGTTGTAGGACTGGGTCAGCGGGCGCACCAGCATCGGGCGCACCATCTCGCCGGTTTCCGGCGTGACCTGGCTCAGCAGGGTGTTGTCGACGAAGGAGGCGGTGTCGCCCAGCTCGGAACCGGAACCGCCCAGGGTCGCCTGCAAGGCGGCGCGGGCTTGCGGGCCGGGTTCGTCGGTGCTGGAGATCGCCGCCAGCTTGGCTTTCAGCTTGGCCAATTGGTCCAGGTAGGCGTTGATCGGCGGGTTCTCGCCCTTGACCAGTTGCGCCACGCCGGCGAACTGACGGCCCACTTCGCCGTACAGCTTGGCCTTGTCCGCCTGGGCCGGCGCGCTGCCGCCCTTGAGGAATTCAGCGGTTTTTTCCAGCATCGACTGCTTGGCGTTTTCCAGCGAGCGGTTCAGCTCCGACGGGTTGTCCCAGGCGGTTTCCATCGCCGCGCGCGCCAGCACCAGCTTGATCGGCGAGCTTTGCTTGTCGGACAGCCTCGCCATCGCGGACGCGGACTGGGCCGGATTGGTGAAGTCGCGGGTGGTGACGCCGATCAGGAATTTCTTCCAGGCGGCGGCGTATTGGCCGCGGTACAGGGCTTCCAGCGCGGCGCGGTTTTTCTCCACGTCGCCGTCTCGTCCCAGATTGTCCTGGGTGGACGAGGCCAGCACCCAGTCGTCGCTGCGGATTTCGCCCTTGCTGGCTTCGTCGATCGCGGCTTTGACGTAACCGTTCCAGGCTTCGCGGGTGTAGGCGCCCTCCACCATCTGGCTGCCGGCCATCACGTCCAGATCCCGGTTGTCCAGAATCCGCGCCACGGTCAGCGGCGCGAAGCGGGTGTTGGCGCGCGCCTTGATTTCATTGAACACCCGCTCTTGCGCGGACAGGCGCTTGAAGGAGCCGCGCAGCACGTCGCGCGCCTCGCCCACCACCTTGGCGTTGTTGTCGATCAGCGGCAGGTCCGCTTCCTTGATCTGGCTGACGTAGAAAGCCACCAGCTTCTCGGCCACCGCCATCACTTCTTCCACCGAGTACTGGCCGCGCTGGCTTTCCAGATAGGGCCGCCAGTAGCGCGGCAGCTGGTCGATCAGATGCGCCTCGTCCATGCGCTTCTGCTCGTGCAGCATCAGATAGGTTTTCAGCGCGTTGTAGCTGGCGTCCAGCTGCTGCGGGTTGCGCTGCGGAGCGGCTGCCGCCTCGCCTTGCGCGGCGGAGGCTTCCAGCTTGGCGGTGGTGGCGCGTTGCGGCCAGTCCAGCGCGCTCAGCTTGATATTGGGCAGGCCGCCGCGCGGCGCGTGCTTTTTAGGCTTGGGCTTGAACGGCGCGGGCGCCGGCGCCGCCGGCTTGGGCGGCTCGCTCACCACCGGGGCGGGCGTCGGAGCCGGCGGCTCCGGCTTCAGCGCCACCAGCGTGGTTTCCAGATTGCGCTGCACCGGGCGCAGCATCACTTCCTTCAGCCCGGCGAAATATTCGCGGCGCAGCTGCGGCTCCAGCTCCTTGCCCTGGTACAGGCCCAGGCCCACTTGCCACGGCGCGCCGTTTTTGCGGTAGGACTGCAACTCTTCCAGGCGCTTCTGCAAGATCTGCAGCGAGCGCAGCTTGTCGTACAGCTGGCCGCTGGCGGCCAGCTTTTGCGCCTGCGCGCGCTCGGCCTTCACCTCGTCCAGCAGGTGCTGGTTGCCGATGAAGGACCAGGTCCAGAAGCTGGCCAGCGCGGCCAGCGACAACACCCCGGCGGCCATGCCGAACAAACGCCAGCGGCTGCCGCTGGGCTTGGTCTGCCGCGAAATCAGATGTTGATCCTGGAACAGCACGTCGCGGAACAGATTGCGCAGGAAGTAGCTGTAGGACGCCGGCGCCTGCTTCATCTCCTGGCCGCCCTGGCTCAGGTCGAACTGGCCTTGCACGCGGTTGGCGGCCACGATGCGCGGCACGCCCTCTTGCAGCGCGCTGGTGAAATAGAAACCGCGCAGCAGAGGCCGCGCGTGGTAGGGGTCTTCTTCGTGCAGCAGCTTGACGAACTTGACCACCGCCTCTTTCAGGCCGTGGAATTCGATCGGGAAAGCGAAGTGCGCCGGCTTGGCCTGATCGCCGCGGTACTGGATCAGCTTTTCCTCGCCGGCCTGCACCAGGCCGCGGTACAGCAGTTCGAACTGCTGGCCGGTCACATTGGCCACGTCGAAGCCGGTGCCCTGGTCCGCGCTCAGTGTCGCGCCCCAGACCCTGGCGCGGTCTTCGTCGCTGGCGTCCTGGAAGAACTGGGCGAAGCCGCCCAAGAGGTCCAGCTTGGTGAACACCAGATAGATGGGCACCAGGAGGCCGAAGGTGTTGCACACCTCGTGGATGCGCTCGCGGATCTGGCGCGCGTACAGGGTGAAGCCTTCGCTATGGTGCTGCGCCAGTTCCGGCAGGCTGATCGCGATCAGAATGCCGTTGACCGGCGCCTTGGCGCGGTGCTTTTTCAGCAGCTTGAGGAATTCCAGCCACTCCACCCGGTCCTCGCTCTGAGTCGCGTAGCGGCCGGCGGTGTCCAGCAGCACGCCCTCGGTGGAGAAGAACCAGTCGCAGTTGCGGGTGCCGCCCACGCCCTGGATGCCGCTCTTGTCGCTGAACGGGAAGGTCAGGCCGGATTGCAGGATGGCCGAGCTCTTGCCCGCAGCCGGATGGCCGATGATCATGTACCAGGGCAGCTCGTACAGCGCGGCGCTGCCGCTGGCGGTGCCCAGCTTGGATTTCTTCAGGGTGTCGATGGCGCCCAGCAGCCGCTGGCGCAGCAGGGTGACCTCGGCGCGCTTGTCGGAGCTGGCGTTGATCACCGCCTCGTCCGCCTGCTTGCGCAGCATGCGCTCCAGCAAACCGCCGGCGCGGCGCGCCAAGACCTGGCCCACCAGCAGGGTCAGCACCCATAACAACATGACGCCGATAATCCAGCCCAAACGGGCTTCCAGCGACTCCAGGCCCAACCACGGTCCCAGGAACCAGATCAAAGCGATCAGGATCAGGAACCCGATTGCCGAAGCCACTTTGGCGTGACGCAGCCAACCTTTCATAAACACCCACCACCTTCTTGAAAACCGTTATTTTTTGAGCAGGGATTTCAGCGAGCCTGAGCGCTCGATATGCCCGAAATCCTTGAAACTCCAGTTGCCGCCCCAAGTCAGGCCGGCCGCCGTCGCCTCTTCCCCCAGCGCGTTGTAAGCCTGCATCGCCCAGGGATCGCGTTCCGATATCACTACCTTGCCTTCGCGGATGGGCGCCAAGTCCACCGCCAGGCCGTATTGGTGCTTGCTCTGTCCGCCCTTGGCCTTGGTCACCAGCGTGGTCTGGCCGGCCAGCGAGTCCTGGCGCTCCGGGCTGCGGTAGCCTTCCAGCAGCACCATGGGGAAGCCCCTGGCCTTCATTTTTTCCATCACCCGCAGCACCACCTGCACAAACTCGGGATTCAGCTTGCTCCAGTCCCGATCCGCATGTCCCAGGCTGGGCCGCTCCGCTATGACATTGACAAAAGCTTCAGGTGGAAGCGGTGGCGGAGGCACCAGTTTTTCTTCCAACAGCGTTTGCTTAATTCTTATGCCTTGAGCATACTCCGCCGCCTCGAACTCCGGGCTGCGGTGAAAACGGTTCAGTTTCAGCGTGATCGCCACCGCCAACGCCACCAGCAGCAGCGACACCACCGGCAGCCACACCCGCCAGTAACGCGCGGCGGCGCTGGGCGCGCGGCGCGTCACGCGCAAAAAAGCGGCGCTTGCCGCCGGCTTTTCAGTCAGTTTCTCAGGCCCTGCGGCCGTGGCTCCGGCCAAAGCCTCCGCTCCGGACAGAACGGGCTTTGGCGAGCGGCTTCCTTCCAAAATGCGAGGCTGTCCCAAGAAGAATTTCCAGCCCAACCAGGACAGGAGCAAAACGATGCCAAGCACCAAGACCGGCAAGATATAGTTCAAATGCATTTTGACGCGAGACGATAAATGACATTACAATTTAAATCAATAGCTTGAGCTACCCGATCTCGGATTTTCGCTACCGTGTGCAAATCAATTTGCGGCGGGGCATGCATTCCAATTAAACCAAAAATTTGGGATACTTTCGATAGCAGATAGTCACAAATCCAATCGTTAGGAACCGCCGTCATGATGAAAAAACGCCCCAGCTGGCAACGGGCCCGCTCCCTATTTTACGCCATTGCCATAGCCTCTCTGACCGCTTGTTCCAGCACCAAGACCATAGACATCAAAGCTGAGGGCAGCCCGTCGCTAAACCGCGACGCCAAAGGCAAACCGCTGTCCGTGGTGGTGCATGTCTACCAGCTGAAAAACCAGCAGGCTTTCAACCGCCTGACCATGGAGGCGCTGTCCAGCGGCAAACCTGAATCAGAACTGCTGGGCGACAGTCTGATCAACAGCAAAGAACTGACCTTTTTGCCAGGTGGTAAAGTGACGCTGGAAGACGTCACCATTGAAAAAGACGCTCAGTTCATCGGCGTCGTCGGCTTTTTCCGCCGCCCGGACGCCCACTTCTGGCGCCTGCTGTACGACGCCGACGCCGTCCGCAGCAAAGACCTGAGCTTCCGCGCCGCGGACTGCCACCTGGAAGCCATCAAACCCAAAGCGTTGACCATGCCCGGCCAGCCAGCGTCCGCCAAGGCGGACTGCGCAGCCAGCCGAAACTGAGGCCCGCCGCGGCGCCGGGCAACGCTGAAAATTAACAAACTCTTTTGCATGACAAGGGCGGCGCTCTTGCTGCAAAATGTCGCGCATTTTAGCGATCGTGTACACAGTTTGAACAGGGTGTTATTACCGGATGCGGACAGTCTTGGCCATGACGTGGCTCAAAGCCCGTTCGCTCCTTCGCCCACCGCGGCCTGGCCCGGCTGACAAGCCGATGAATTTTCAGGCGCAATTGAAATTGACGTAGGTATCCAGACAAGGTGTATCAGTAATGCAACAAGCCAAACGAGTGCTCTGGGGCGAAGGCATGTTCCTGCGCCCGCAGCACTTTCAGCAGCAAACCCTCTTGCTGGAACAGCATGTCGCCGCGCGGCAGCAACTGAGCCAGCGTCACAGCTGGGGCCTGCAGCACATCGCCTTGGACGAACAGGCGCTCAAGGGCGGCACCGTCCGCATCGACGGCCTGTCCATCCTGTTCCGCGACGGCACGCTGTACCAGGCGCCGGCCAGCGCGCCGCTGCCGCTGTCCCGCGACCTGAACACCTTGCCGCAAGCCGGCATCAAGACCACGCTTTACGCCTGTCTCGCCCATATGCAGCCCTACGGCGGCAACACCCGGAACGGCGAAGCCATGTCCCGCCCCGCCCGCTTTCAAAGCGCCAGCGCGGAAGTGGCCGACCTCTACACCCAGGCGCTGGACGCCGACCTGTCCACGCTGGAGTTGGACGTGCGGCTGATGATCGAAGAGGAAAACCGCGACGGCTACGACGCCATTCCGCTGTGCCGGCTGGAGAAAGACGCCACCGGCCAGTGGGCGCTGGGCGGCGGCTTCATCCCGCCGCTGGCCACCGTGGAAGGCTCGCGCGAGGTCAGCCACATGCTGCGCCGCCTGCTGGACATCCTGCTGGTCAAGAACCAGGCGCTGTCCGGCGGCCAGCGCGAACGCGCCAAGAACGTGATGGAGTACAGCTCCAGCGACATCAGCTCCTTCTGGCTGCTGCACACCGTCAACCGCAACTTCGCCAAGCTGCGCCACCTGTCGCTGTCCAGCCCGCTGCACCCGGAAGAGCTGTACCTGGCGCTGGCCGAATTCTGCGGCGAACTGCAAACCTTCTCCACCCATTACACCCTGTCCGACATCCCGGCCTATCGCCACGACGACCTGCACGCCGTGCTGGCGGCGCTGGACACGCAGATCCGCGAACTGCTGGAAACCGTGATCTCCTCGCGCTACGCCATCATCCCGCTGCATTCGCCCAAGCCGTCCTTCTACATCGGCCGGCTGGAAAGCGACCGCCTGCTGGAAAACGTCGATTACTACCTGTCGGTGCAGAGCGAGTTGCCGGCCAGCCAGATCATCGACAGCGTGCCGCTGAAGATGAAAATCGGCGCGCCGGACGACGTGGAGAAAATCCTCAACTCCGCGATGCGCGGCGTGGCGCTCAGCCATGCGGCGCAAACCCCGTCCGCCATTCCGGTGCGGGTGGGCAACCACTATTTCGCGCTGGAACCGCATGGCGAGATCTTCGGCCGCATGCTGCAATCGCGCAGCATCTGCATCTATATGCCGCAGACGCTCTCCAATCTGACGCTTGAACTGATCGCCGTATTCCGCTGAGGCCGCCATGAACCAAACCGCCGCAACCCTACAAGAACGCCCGCTGGCCGTGGCCTCCGCCTCGGCCCCCACCCTGCGCGAAATGCTGGAAGACGGCATCTACCTGCTGTTCCTGCTGCGGGACGGCAACGCCCCCAGCAGCGCGGTGGAGTTCAACCGCCGCGTCGACCAGTTCCTGAACCAGTACGAGCGCAACGCGCGCAACTTCGGCAAGGACCAGAACGCCATCAACCACTCCAAGTACGCGTTTTGCGCGCTGATGGACGAGATCATCCTGTCCTCGGAGTTCGACATCCGCGACGAGTGGGAGCGCATGCCGCTGCAACTGCGCTTGTTCGGCGAGCACCTGGCCGGCGAAGGCTTCTTCAACCGCCTGGAGCAGCTGCGTTTGGACCCGGCCGCCCATATCGAGCCGCTGGAAGTGTTCTACACCTGCCTGCTGCTGGGCTTCCAGGGCAAATACCTGCTGGAAGGCCAGGAAAAGCTGGGCTATCTGACCCACAAGCTGGGCCAGGAAATCCAGCAAGTGCGCGGCGGCAAGGCCGAGTTCGCGCCCAACTGGCAGCTGCCGCAACGCTTCCAGGCCTTTGTCCGCCATGAACTGCCGCTGTGGCTGTACTTCGCGCTGCTGGCGGTGGTGGGCGCCGGCATCTTCGTCGCCTACCGCTGGCTGCTGTCCAACCAGCTCCAATCCATCTTCGGCCTGTAAGCATGCAGAGCAGCCGCCACGCCCAGATCCTGCCGTCGGTGCTGGACCGGCTGCTGGACGACCAGCCGGACAACAGCCACGGCGCGGAAACCATGTTGTACGAACTGCCGCAGATCAAGCGCTCGTTGGCGCGGGATCTGGAAGCGCTGCTGAACACCCGGCTCGCGCCGCTGCAGGAACTGTTCGACATGTACCCGCAAGCGCACGACAGCATGCTGAGCTTCGGCATTCCGGACCTGTCCGGCATCAGCCTGCTCAACCCGCAAGACCGGGAACTGCTGCGCGAACAGCTGCGCCGCGCCATCGAAGTGCACGAGCCGCGGCTGTCCCGCGTGCGGGTGAATCTGGACGCACCGCGCGAGATGGAACGCCACCTGCGCTTCCGCGTCGACGCGGTGCTGAAAGTGCATCCGCACCGGCCGCCGGTCACCTTCGACGCCACCCTGCAACTCTCCTCCAACGTTTACAAGGTACAAGGCTGACCCAGCCTGACAGCGCCCTATGGACCTCAGCACCCTGCTCGCCAGCTTCGCCTCTGCCTTCAACCAGGACCAGCGCCTGCTCACCCTCAGCCTGGGCGACGGCAGCGTGGCGGCCGAGCAATTGCTGCCCCTCAGCCTGGCCGGCGAGGAAGGCGTGTCCCGGCCTTACGCCTACCAGCTCACCTGTCTGTCTCCGGACGGCGCGATCGAACTCAAGACCCTGCTCGGCCTGCCGGCCCGGCTCGGCATCCTCGACGCCGCCGGCGCGGAGAGTCTGCGCTGCGGCGTGGTATCGAAAGTGGAAAGCCTGGGCTCGGACGGCGGTTTCAGTCGCTACCAGCTGACCATAGAGCCGCCGTTCGCGCTGTTGCGGCATCGCGTCAGCTCGCGGGTGTTCCAGGACCTGACGGTACCGGACATCGTCAAACAGATCCTGGCCGAGCATCAGCAGGCCAACCCGGTGTTCGCCCGCGTCCAGACGCTGGACTTCAAGACCGGCGCGGCAACCCCGCGCAGCTACTGTCTGCAATACCGCGAGAGCGATTACGACTTCATCGTGCGTCTGCTGCACGAAGAGGGCTATGCCTGGCGCTTCGATCACCTCGATGGCGAGGTACCACAAGTGCAGTTGGTCGCCTTCGACGACCCCTATAGCCTGCCGCCGGCGACGGTCGAGCGCGTGCGTTTCCACCGCAGCGACGCCACCGAGGCCGAAGACGGCCTGACCGAGTGGAACGCCCAGCGCCAGATCGTCCCCGGCGCGGTGGCGCTGGCCAGCTTCGACTACCAGCCCGTCAGCACCCAGCACAGCGGCGACGACAGCCGCATCGACCAGGGCCAGAACGGCAAGGCGCTGCAGTCTTCTTTGCACGACTACGACCCGCAGTCGCTGTACTACGCCGGCGACGCCGACCAGCTCAGCCACTACGCCCAGCTGCGCCAGCAGGCGCATGACCTGAACGCCAAACAATTCAGCGGCGGCGGCTCGGTGCGCGGCCTGGCCGCTGGCCAGTGGTTCCGCCTGGACGAGCACCCGGCCCACGACGGCGACAGCAGCGAGCAGCGCGAATTCGTCGTTACCCGTCAAAGCTTAAGCGCGCGCAACAACCTGCCAGCGGATCTGAAAGCCTTCCAAGACGGCAAAGAGGCGCAACCGTTCCGCGCCGACTTCGACGCCCAACGCCGCGGCGTGCCGCTGACCCCGGCCTATGCCCACACCGAGCTGGCCAAGCCCAAGTCCCGCGGCGTGCAGACTGCCACCGTGGTCGGCCCCCAAGGTGAAGAGGTGCATACCGATCAGCACGGCCGCATCAAGGTGCAATTCCACTGGCAACGGATGGACGAGCACCCGAGCATAGGCGCCAACCTCGACGACAAATCCTCCTGCTGGTTGCGGGTGGTGATGCCCAGCGCCGGCGCCGGCTGGGGCCACCAATTCATCCCGCGCATCGGCCAGGAAGTGCTGGTCGACTTCATCGAAGGCGATATCGACCGCCCGGTGATCACCGGCGTGCTCTACAACGGCAGCCACCCGACGCCGGACTTCAGCGGCGCCGGCGCGCTGCCGGCGAATAAAACCCTGTCCGGCATCAAGTCCAAGGAACACCAGGGCGGCCAGTACAACGAACTGCTGTTCGACGACACCCCCGGCGAAGTCAGAGCCAAACTCAGTTCCGAACCCGGCAAGACCCAGCTTAACCAGGGCTTCCTGACCCACCCGCGCAGCAACGGCAAGGCCGAAGCGCGCGGCGACGGCTTCGAACTCAGAACCGACAGCCACGGCGCCATCCGCGCCGGCCATGGCCTGCTGCTGAGCACCGAAGCGCAGAACGGCGCTGGGGGCAAGCAACTGGCGCGCGAACAGGCGCAAAGCCAGCTGGACGCGGCCCTGGGCCTGAGCCAGAGCCTGGGCGAAACCGCCACCGGCCAGCAGGCCGACACCATGGAAACCGGGCCGGAAGAAATTGGCGCGGACAACGCCAAAGCCGCCAAGAAAACCGAAGGCCACCTACAACACCAGGCCGCCGCGCTGAAAGCCTGGGAAGCCGGCTCCAACACCGACAAAGACGGCAAGACCGCAAAAGACCAAGCCGGCCAGCAACCGCTGATCGTGCTGTCCGCGCCGGCGGGCATCGCCAGCCTGAGCCAGCAAAGCCAGACCGTGGCGGCGGGCACCAATCTGGACCTGGTGGCGCAACGCGACACCAACCAGACCAGCGGCCGGCGCTGGCTCCATAACGTGGGCCAACACATCAGCCTGTTCGTCACTGGGGTCAAGGACCAGATCGCGCTGAAGCTGATCGCCGCCAAAGGCAAGATCCAGGTGCAGGCGCAGAGCGACAGCATTGAAGTCACCGCGGACAAGGACGTGACCGTCACCGCCTGCAAGGGCAAGGTGGAAATCGCCGCCGGCCAGGAAATCCTGCTCACCAGCGGCGGCGGCTATATCCGGCTCAAGGGCGGCAATATCGAAGTGCACTGCCCGGGCGAAGTCAGCGTCAAAGGCGCCAGCCACGCGCTCACCGGCCCCGCCAGCCTCAGCACGCCCACGCCCACCTTCAACAAGCCGGGCATGGGCAATCTGCAAGTAATCCATGAATTCGCCAACGGCTACTCCATGAATCAGGGCAAATTCGTGGTCACCGACGCGCTGGGCGTCAAACACCACGGCGTGCTGGACGAGGCCGGCAAGGCCATGGTCAACGGCCTGCCCACCGGGCCGGCACAAGTGCAGTTCCTGGGCCGCCCGCACAAAGACAAGGCCGACATCTTCCCCTTTGTGCCGCAGCCGGAAGTGGCGCTGCAGCAGGCCGGCGAGGCCGTCAAACAGCAGGCGATGCAGCAACTGGGCAGCACGCTGGGCAAAGTCAGCCCTCAGCTGCAAAACACCTTGGGCCAAGCCCAAGCCATGGCCGCGCAAGCGCAACAGGCGCTGGCCTTGGCGCGCAATCCGCAAAGCGCCATCCCCGCGCTGGCCGAACGCGCCGGCGGCATGCTGCCCAAGCTGCCTGGCCTACCCGGTCTGCTCAAAGTTTAATCAGCCCCATTATCGATATTTTCAGAGTTGAATTGTCATGACCGCACCTGTCGCTGTTCTCGATGCAACCCCGGCCAACGCGGCCAAAGCGCTGGCCCAAACCGGCCAGTCTTTTGATAAATGGCTGCAAGACATCAGCGGCGGTTACCTGACGGTTGAATCGCTAAAAACCCTGGGCACCGCCATTCCGGTGGTGGGCAACCTGATCTCGGTCGGCGACGTCGTGGTGGACGTCATGGACATGAGCGAGAAAAGCCGCAAGCGCCAGGAAGTGGACATCTTTGACTGGATGTTCCTGGGCGTGGACCTGATAGGCGTGGTGCCGGCCGCCGGCAGCATGTTCAAACTCAGCACCCGCCCCACCTTGAAACTGTGCGCCACCAGCCTGCGCCGCGCCGGCAAGGATATCGCCAAGGATGCGATTGAAGGCGCGCTGGTGGGGCAATTGATCACCCTGCTGCCGGACCGCTTCCGCAACACCCCGGCCAAGTGGGTGGATTATGTGGAAACGCATATCGACAGCAATCTGCAGAAATGCAGCGCGGAAGGCGCCAAGTACCTGAAAGAACTGGCGGACCTGCTGATCAGCGTCGGCGACGGCAAGTTCGGCCAGTTCGCCGCCAAACACACCTCGGCCAAGCCCGTCGCCTACAACCTGGAAAAAACCAACTCCGGCTTCTGGGGCACCATCGCCGCCCATATGGACGCGCTGAACAAGGCCGCCGACGGCGCCAAGAAACAGGCGGTGGCCGGCATGGCCGTCACCGCCGCCCATGCAGTGGACAAACTCACCGGCAAATCCCCTGCCCTGCGCGCGCAAATGCGCGCCATTGGCCTATCGCTGGCCAAATGGGCCGGCGAACTCAAGGCCAAGCTGGAAAAAATGCTGGCGGAGAAGCTGAAACCGATGCTGGCCAAACTGCGCAAGGCCTTCATCGACCACATCGCGGCCAAAAGCACCGCGGTCAAACAAGGCCTCAGCAAGGTGAGCAAGAAGGTACAGCAAGTGCCCAAGGAGGTAATGAGCCGCTTCAAGGGCGGGGGCAAGGGAGGCAAATGCAATTACCGCTCCAAACATTCCATCAACTACCTCAACGGCGTGGAAACGCTGATCCATACCGACTTCAGCCTGCCCGGCGTACTGCCGATACAGTGGGACCGCGTCTACCGTTCCGACTTTGCCGCCAACGACGCCGCCGGTCCGCTGGGCGCGCGCTGGGCGATGCCTTACGGCATGCGCTTTGAACGAGACGGCGACGCGCTCAAATACTACGACGACGCGGGCCGCGAGCTGGAATACGCGCTGCCGCCGGTGGGCGAATCCCTGAAAGACGAGCTGGAAGGCCACACCCTGACCACGCTGTCCGACACCCTGCTCTCGCTCAGCTTCGGCCACGACCTGGTGCAGCTCTACGAACGGCACGGCCAGCAATACCTGCTGGCGCTGATCAAGGACCGCGCCGGCAACAGCATCGCGATGAACTTCCGCGACGGCCGCCTCAGCCAGCTGGTCAGCAGCGCCGGCTACGTGGTGGGCCTGGCGCATGACAAGCACGGCCGCATCAGCCGCATCAGCCTGCAAGACCCAGAAACCGGCCTGCCGCTGCGCGAGCTGGCGCAATACCAGTACAGCGATATCGCGGCGCTGGCCGGCGACGCCGGCGACCTGCTCGCCGCCAACGATGAAAACGGCCAAAGCTGGAACTACCAATACCGCCGCCACCTGATTACCCGCTACACCGACCGCACCGCTCGCGGCATCGCCCTGGAATGGGACGGCGACGGCCCCAACGCCCGCGCCGTGCGCGAATACGCCGACGACGGCAGCCTGGACATCCGCCTGGCCTGGGACGACAACATCGACCTCACCTACGTCACCGACGCCTACGGCCGCACCACCGAATACTATTTCGACGAAGCCGGCTATCCCTACCGCATCATCTTCCCGGACCACAAGGAAGAATGGCTCAACTACGACGCCAAGAAGCGGCTGATCAGCCACATCCACCCGGACGGCTCCCAGGACAGCTACGAATACGACGCCCAGGGCAATATGGTGCTGCACGAGCGCCGCGACGGCAGCGACGTCGCCTTCGCCTACGACGCCCAGGACAATCTGCTGGAGATCACCGATCCGCTGGGCGAAAAATGGCTGCGCGCTTATGACGACAAGGGCCAGCTGATCGAGGAAACCGACCCGCTGGGCCACAAGACCAAATACGCCTACAACGAGCAAGGCCTGCCGGTGGCCATCACCGACGCCAAGGGCGGCAAGAAGCAGATTGCCTACCGCCCGGACGGCCTGCTGCAGAGCTATACCGACTGCTCCGGCAGCGCCACCCAATGGCAGTACGACGAACGCGGCCGCGCGCAGCTGATCGTCGACGCCATGGGCAGCGCCACCCGCTATCAATACGCGGCCAACGGCACGCTGCAAGCCATCGTCCAGCCGGACGGCCAGACCATCCAGCTGGAACACGACGCCGAAGCGCGCCTGCTCAAACTGACCGACCCGCTGGACCGCGCCACCCATTACGACTACGACAAGGCCGGCCGGCTGCAAACCCGCACCGACGCCAACGGCCACAGCCTGGCCTACAAATACGACAAGCTGGGCCGGCTGACCGCGCTGCGCAATGAAAACCACCGCCAGTATCTGTTCGAATACGACGCCGGCGGCCAGCTGATTTCGGAAACCGGCTTTGACGGCAGCGCCACCCGCTACCACTACAACGCCGCCGGCCAGCTGGAAAAACAACAGGAAGGCGATGTCGCCACCCTCTACCGTTACGACCGCGCCGGCCGCCTGATCGAGCGCAGCGCGCCGGGCAGCCTGGAAAGCTTCGGCTACGACCCCGCCGGGCGGCTGTACCAGGCCAAGAACCGCTACGCCAGCCTGCGCTGGATCTACGATCCGGTAGGCAATGTCATAGAAGAACACCACGGCTACAGCGTGGCCGGCGTCAAGGAAACCTACCGCTGGCAACATGAACACGACCCGCTGGGCAACCGTGTCGCCAGCGTGCGCCCGGACGGCCGCCGCGTGGACATCCTCAGCTACGGCAGCGGCCACGTGCACGGCCTGCTGTTCGGCCAGCGCGACATCGTCAACCTGGAGCGCGACAAGCTGCACCGCGAAACCCAGCGCGTGCTGGGCAATGCGCTGCAACAGCACCAGAGCTACGACAAGGCCGGCCGCCTGGCCAGCCAGCGGCTGATGGGCGCCACCCAGTGGAACCGCCAATACCAGTACGACGTCGCCGGCCAGCTCACCGGCATCGCGGACAGCCGCGCCGGCCAGCTCAATTATCGCTACGACCCGGTGGGCCGCCTGCTGGAAGCCGCCACCCCCAAGGGCGTGGAAAGCTTCCGCTTCGACCCGGCCGGCAACCTGCTGGACAACGCCCCGGCCGCCGACGGCCACCAGGACAACAGCCTGCTGGGCAACCTGCTCAGCCAGTACGCCGGCCGCCACTACCGCTACGACAGCCGCGGCAATCTGGTGGAAAAACGCGTCAACGGCGCGCTCACCAAGCTGGAGTGGGACAGCCACAACCGCCTGTCCCGCCTGACCGCGCCGGACGGCCAGAACACCGACTACCACTACGACCCGCTGGGCCGCCGCATCGCCAAAACCCAGGCCGGCCAGACCACGCTTTACGGCTGGGACGGCGACGTGCTGGCCTTCGAAACCCGCGACGAACAAGCGGTGCACTACCTGTTTGAACCGGACAGCTTCGTGCCGCTGGCCCAAGTCCACACCGAAGCCGTGCGCGGCGTCAAAGTGCCGCGCTGGAGCCAGCACCGCCCCTACGACTCGGACCTGGACCCGTTGCGCAAACCGGCGCCGGAACCCAGCGAACCGACGGCGGTGTACTACTACCACACCGACCACCTGGGTACCCCGCAGGCGCTGACCGACGAACAAGGCGCGTTGGCGCTGGAGATGGACTACCAGGCCTGGGGACAAGCGCGCGAAATCATCGCCGACGCCGCCAACAAGGCCGGCATCCGCAATCCCTTCCGCTTCCAGGGCCAGTATCAGGACGAGGAATCCGGACTGCACTACAACCGTTATCGCTACTATGACCCAGAAATTGGACGCTTTATTTCGCGGGACCCGATTGGGTTGATGGGCGGACTAAATTTACATACGTACACGGAGAATCCAATATTATGGACAGACCCGCTAGGCTTAAACCGTAAGTCCCAACCTAATTCGGCCGCAGTTGCCGCGGACAAGGCAAGAGATGACGCGGGGAAAAAGTACGGCCGTAAGCATGCAACATACATAGGAGGACATAAAGATGATCAAGTTACAGCAGGCCGATCAAGTAATCCGATGGGTTGTGCAGAAGACGATGTAAGCAGGCAATTGGGAGATGACTCAAACATGAGTAACGCCTATGGGTGGAGAAGGAATAAAACCACTGGAGAGTTGGAGTGGACTCGCATACCCGTATGTGTTCGATGCCAGTCAAAATATAACAAATCTCAATTCCCTGAAGATGTAACTTTTGACCCTAATGGAGCTTGGAGCAAATGAAAACTCTCGTCGAAATGGAAATCAAAAGAATTCCATGGTCTAGTCTAAGAGAGATCGACGGCAACGCCACAAACATTGAATTCGCTTTACTAAACCTGCTTAACTGTACATCCGCAGAAGAAGCCGAAAACATATACTGGCAACTTGAAAACAGAATAGTTGTTCAAGGCCAGCTTTTTCAAGCCGCTGAATTTGTAGTCCCTGTTATTATCGCTGCGTTATTTGAAAACAAAGCCCGATACATAAAAATTAGCCTACTTGATCTGTTATATCAAATTATTACAGGAGTCCCGCATGAAGACGAAATAAAACAAGGGAATATCAATTTAACGGAAAAATGTATAAAAAGTGCGAGAGAAGGGATTTTCGTTTTATACCACGAGCTAATCAATGGCGAAAAAGAATGCGCAAAAGACATTATAGAGATAATTGACACAGACAGGAGCAGAGTTGATTATTTTTTAGATGAAAATTTTGAAGTTTAACTGCCACACTGAACAAATAAAATCCATCAAAAGAACTCAGAAAAATCAAGAGTTAAACCACTCTTCTACTTACCTTAAAAGTACCGGCCAAAATAGTTATTAGCTTTAAGCTAGAAACACATGTAGATGCCACCTGCGGCAATAGATATTTCTTGAAAATCGCCCCCAGGCATGCAAAGCAAACCCGCGTGAAACCCAGCGAATCCACAGCAGGGAACTACTACCACGTCGAGCACCTGACAAAGCCAGTAGGCACAACATGACATATAGCATATACGAACTTATTTTTCTCATAAGCTCAGACTGCTTCAATCAACACATATTTAACAGCCAAAGCACGCACACTGCTGAGGCAATACAGAAAATAGCACGGAATATAACCCCACTCATCATGGAGGGTGGCGAAGACTATTTCGACGATGTCGATTTTTCAAAAAAACAAATTGATTTTATTGAAAATAAATTCACCTCCGAATTAGAAAATAACATCAACGACAAAGCAGCGACATCAAAAGTATATATTTTAAAAAACATTATTGACAATGAAAACGAATACAGAAGAATCGCTGAGAACACTCTAATCAGCATTTGCGCCCACATCTATTGGCTCAACACCTCGAACCTAACACAAGCAATCAGTAACTCCCTTTTTAACACGATAGAAAAAGTAGAATCGTTAGGACTAACAACCACAACACCTCCACAGTTAGACTGGAGTACCATTAAAGACATATGGAACGCCTCAGAAACACCATGGGACAGTTATTTAAAAAAAATAACATCTGAGGTGCCCGACTCTCTCTGCAGCGCCTTCAATTACTTAACAAACAATGATACCCAGTTGGATTTTCTTATCCAATGGAAAGAACACTTAAGTGAAAAGGAGTTCAGCGAATTAAAAACCTTTTTAGCCGTCGAAGGCGAACAAGAACTCAAAGACATCAATTCAAAAGCCTTTGAAGAATATAAAAAAATAATTTCACTCATATAATTCAATTCAACTCAATGAATTTTCATACATCAGCCAGGCCGTAACAAGTAGAAGATTTGGCATTTATTCTTAGAAACCGGTTCAACCCAGCGGACGCCTGCAATGACAAGCTTTAATTTGCATGACCAAAGCGGGACTCTAATCGGCAGCATTATCACAACATCCCTCGACGGGAAGCTCATACTGGGAGCCCTCACACCCAGCCCGTATTTCTCATTGTACAAAAACCTATTCAACGCATTTGAGCACGCAGCAAACAATCAGCTTTTTTCCGACATCAACCGATTGGAAAATGAAATACAAGAGCACAATTTTTACTTGATCGGCCCACTACAAAAACTGGATAGAGTGGGAATAACAGACTTGTAGATCATGGGCAATGACGTGAGTTTTCGATTAAAAACCCAAGCACCTTAAAGGTGCCTCGACTACATGAGTTGATGGCCCTACGAACCACAAGGATGTGGAATTTCGTCGCACGCCACCCAAGTGCCCCCAAAGCCCCATCCGGGGCTTTGGTCGTTTGGGAGAGTTAAGCCAATTCCTGCATTTGCACCGTGGTCTGCTGCAAGCGGCGGGCAAAGGGTTCCAGCAGGCAATACATCTGCTCGCACTCCAGCGTGTCCAGGTTGAATTGGTCCAGCATGGCCGCCAACGCGCTCAAAGCGCTGCTGACCTGACCGAGTTCTAGGTAGATCAGATAGACGCTGTGATGGAAGTGCTCACCGTATTCGTCAAGCTGCTGCAACAGCCGGTCAATCGGATTTAGTGAAGCATTCTGCTAACGTAAGGTTTACAGCAATGAGATGTGGATGGCTTGAGTAGCGCCGGTCATGGTAACTCCTTAGAATGGCAATGTGCCTCACTCTCATAAATATTACAGGCCTCCGAGGAAATCATGAATCTAATAAACCAAATTACTCACAATAAGTTTCTAACAGAGCTATTTCCTTCAGGCCTTACAGACCCTGTTTTAATTGGTCAAATCAATCTAGACCTTGGTGGCAAACTATATTTAAACATACACACCAGGCAAAAACCTGAAATAGAAGTTTTAAAATGGGGAACCTGGGGAAAAGACTACAACACAATTGTTGTAAAGCTATATACTAGGGCAAGAAAGAATTTTCACATAACCGACTGGAACAATGTAACGTACAGCCAATTAATTATTCAACAAAACAACGACCACATACTACTAAAACAAACACACGACTCATTTCAACTTGAATTAGAACTTACAGGTTTAATATTTCAAGAGTGCTCTACATATACTGATGACTTGGACATTGAGGGCAATGAATGAACAGCACCACAACCTTTTTACATAAAACACCTTACAACCTTCAATCAATCATTAAATTAACCGTCATTTTATTGCACCTCCAAATTTGGAGCTATCAAAAAAACAGCTAATAGGACTACCTATACGACCAGCCACGTCCCCCGTCGGAGCGACGTCATCGCAAAAACTGGTGAGCTTGACCATGCTAAATTGCTAGAATACTGTGCATTACTTCTCTATCGTCCCTAGCTACGCAACGAGCAAATCGCACTACCCTAGGATTAAAGATGACAGAAAATACGATCCTTTATCACAAAGCTCAATTCCATCAATTCAAAAAGTTTTCCAGCACCAGAATTGAGAGCATCTGCGCACCAGAGACGGCTGAGTTCTCTTTGGTCATGGCTAAAAATAAAAATGGCAACATTGGATTTGATCAGAGTGAAGAAGGCCATGCCTTCATAAAATCCTTGATTGAAAATTGTTACTTCTTAAACATAAAAAATGAGCTTTACCCTCCACAGGACACACCAATTGCCTACGTACCCCAATTTCTATTCAGAGATAAAGATGGAAAATTTGAGAGGCTGCATAAAGAACACAAAAAATACAAAAACGAGTTAAAGAAATACGAAATACTTTCTCGTCATCGCACAATTTCTCCTCCGACAAAATCAGCCCTTGCCATTTTTTTAGACGATCCAACACTAAGCATTAATAGCGACACCTACGAGCTACTCACAAGCTCGTGCCACTACATTTGCATAGCAAAAATATCAGGGGAATATGGACATGGTGCTTTTGATGTATTCGCCAATGATCTTGACTTCTTTTTTAAAGAATTAAAAATCCTTGCCGCTGGAAAATTCAAAATCATGGCAATTGATAATAACTTAAAACTCATCAAGCACTAGTTTTAACAACGTTCATCCAATCCATAAGCTCAACAGCCACACCTAAAACACAGACCTCCAACAATAACCGTGGCGGCAAGATAGAAAACATATCAAGCCGACCTCCAACAAAGAAGGCAAAAACTCAAACCCCAAAGGCCAGACATAAGTCACAACCACAAAAAGTCTCAAGTTCAAAATGGATAAAACATGCCGCTTCTAAACTGTGCACAACACAGCTGGTCAGGCACTGAAAGTGTCAGCAATAGAGCTGCCAACGCCATAAAAAAAAATACGCTCGAAAAAATACTATACTCAAGCATTGTTTTTGAAGAAATCGAATTCCCCCTCGTGGTCATCGAGGGAGAAACCATATATGACATCACCTTTTCTTCCTCCCAAATCAAAATAGAAGACGAAAGCACATTAAACAATATATTGGAAACATTAAAGCCAATGTGCTACAAATGCGTAGAAATTTATAGGGAAGCTGGAAATGGACTGCAAGGCCTGGAATCAAGCACAGAGAATCCTAACGGCGATATCAATCCGCTAGCGCAAAAAGCAAACTAGCACTGTTGCCGACCAATGCAACAATACCGAATCGAATCCAAGCCGCAACCAGCCCAAAGCCCCATCCGGGGCTTTGGTCGTTTGGGAGAGTTAAGCCAATTCCTGCATTTGCACCGTGGTCTGCTGCAAGCGGCGGGCGAAGGGTTCCAGCAGGCAATACATCTGCTCGCACTCCAGCGTGTCCAGGTTGGATTGGTCCAGCATGGCCGCCAACGCGCTCAAAGCGCTGCTGACCTGGCCGAGTTCCAGACAGATCAGTTGAGCGCTGTGATGGAAGTGCTCGCCGTATTCGTCGAGCTGCTGCAACAATGGGTCAATCGGGTTCAACGAGGGATTTTGCTGACGCAAGCTTTTCAGTTGGAACAGCAAGGTTGATAGTGACGGGATGTGGGAAACTTGAGTGGCGCTAGTCATGGCGACTCCTTCTTGAGCATTATGCCCGCCCTCCGACGCTAAGCGGAGGCGGCGGGAACATGGCAGGATTAGCGTTACCGGCAAGAAGGATCCGGCGCGTGCAAGCACGCTCCCACCATGACCCGCCCAAGAGTAGACGCATCTATGGTGTGTTCGGACATGAGATGCCGCATGTGCGGCTGTCCGCCTTCTTGCCTCGGAACGCTAATTCCGGTGCTGATGCACAGCACGGTCGGATTATCACGTGCTTGGAGCAGAGAGGCAAGGCGCTGGCGTCGTTCCGCTGCACCCTCCCAGATCGACGCTAGCTCAACGGCGGCAATGAGCGCCACGCTTTACGGCGGAGATAGAAAGGTGCTGGTCATTTCCATCCCCATAACCACACTCCTTCCCCTGGATTTGACCAGTACCCGCCCGTCCCCTCCCCCATCTGTCACACCAGCATGAAGTCTGCTACGCTGCCTATCCATTTCGACTCTGCGTCCTGCAGGATTTCATCATGCTCAAGTTTGATGTTCTGATCATCGGCAGCGGTCTGGCCGGGATGACCTTGGCCTTGCACCTGGCGGAAAGCCGCAAGGTGGGCCTGATTACCAAGCGAGATTTGCTGGAGGGCAGCTCCACTTACGCCCAGGGCGGCATCGCCGCGGTGCTGGACACCGAGGATTCGGTGGAGGAACACATCCGCGACACGCTGATTGCCGGCGCAGGGCTGTGCAACGAGGAGGCCGCGCGCTTCATTGTCGAGCACTCCAAGGAGGCCATTGATTGGCTGATTGCGCTGGGCGTGCCCTTCACCAAGGATGAAACCCACCGCACCGGCTATCACCTGACCCGCGAGGGCGGCCACAGCCACCGCCGCATCATCCACGCGGCGGACGCCACCGGCGCGGCGGTGACCAGCACGCTGGGGCAGAAGATCAAGGCTCACCCCAATATCACCGAGCTGGAAGAACATATCGCCATCGATCTGATCACCTCGCGCAAGCTGGGCCTGCCTGGCAACCGCGCTTACGGGGTGTACGCGCTGGACAAGCAGGCGGACCAGGTGGTGACCATTGCCGCCAAGCACACCATTCTGGCCTCCGGCGGCGCCGGCAAGGTTTACCTGTACACCACCAATCCTGACACCGCCACCGGCGACGGCATCGCCATGGGCTGGCGCGCCGGCTGCCGGGTGGGGAATATGGAATTCATGCAGTTCCACCCCACTTGCCTGTATCACCCGCACAGCAAGTCTTTCCTGATCACCGAGGCGGTGCGCGGCGAGGGCGGCATCCTGAAGCTGCCGGACGGCACCCGCTTCATGCCGGAGCACGATCCGCGCGCCGAGCTGGCGCCGCGCGACGTGGTGGCGCGCGCCATCGACTTTGAAATGAAGAAGCACGGCCTGGACTGCGTCTACCTGGACATTTCCTATAAGCCGGCCCATTTCATCCGCGAGCATTTCCCCAATATCTACGCCCACTGCCTGGAGCTGGGCATAGACATCACCCAGCAGCCCATCCCGGTGGTGCCGGCGGTGCATTTCACCTGCGGCGGCCTGGTCACGGACCTGACCGGCCACACCGATGTGGACGCGCTGTACGCAGTGGGCGAAGTGGCCTGCACCGGCCTGCACGGGGCCAACCGGCTGGCCAGCAATTCCCTGCTGGAGTGCCTGGTGATAGGCAAGGCGGCGGCGGAGGACATCCTGGCCGCGCCGGAGATCAAGCTGCCCAAGATCCCGGACTGGGACGACAGCCAGGTGACGGACCCGGACGAGGAGGTGGTGATTTCCCACAACTGGGACGAGCTGCGCCGGGCGATGTGGGACTATGTGGGCATTGTGCGCACCAATAAGCGGCTGATGCGGGCGCAAAACCGCATCCGCCTGCTGTCCGAGGAGATCAACGAGTATTACCGCCATTTCCACGTCAGCAACGATCTGATCGAGCTGCGCAATCTGGTGCAAACCTCGGAGTTGATCGTGCGTTCGGCTCTTCTGCGCAAGGAGAGCCGCGGCCTGCACTACAGCCGCGACTATCCGGAAAAGCTGGAGCAGGCGCAGGAGACCATCCTGACGCCGGACGGGCCGGCCGCCGGCGGCTGAGCGGCGGCGGCCCCCAAGACTTAGAACGTGTTTACGATCTCGCGAGCTAAGGCGAGACAAGGCGGAAACGAGCGAAAAAGCGGAATGTACACGTGGTACATGAGCATTTTGAGCTTGGTTTCAACGCCGCATCGCCGACGCGCAGCAGATCGTAAACAGGTTCTTACACGCCGCCCAAGTAATCCATCTTACCCAGCGCCACGCCGTTGTGGCGCAGGATGGCGTAGGCGGCGGTGAGGTGGAAATAGAAGTTGGGCAGCACAAAGCCCAGCAGATAGCTCTGGCCGCTGAAGCGGATTTCATCGCCTCGCACTTTCAGCACCACTTCCCGCGCCTCGCTGCCATCGATCTGGGCGGCGTTGAAACCCTGCAAAAACGCCACGGTCTTGGCGATGCGCTGTTGCAAATCGGCAAAGCTGGCTTCGTCGTCGGCGTAGCTGGGCACTTCGACACCAGCCAGCCGCGCGGCGCAGCCTTTGGCGCTGTCGCTGGCGATCTGCACCTGGCGCGTCAGCGCGAACATGTCCGGCGCCAGCCGGGCGTTCAGCAGCACGTCCGGCGCGATATTGCGCGCGGTGGCGTCGGCGGCGGCCTTGTCCAGAATGGCGGACAGATTGTTCAGGCCCCGGATCAGCGCCGGGACGGAAGCTTGGTACATGGAAACGGACATGGGCGGGCTCCTGTCGGATGCGGGAAGACGGACGCGGCGGAGATTCGGCGCGCCGCCACAGCATAAGCCAATCCGGCTCCGGCCGGGGAAATGCGCAGGG
Source organism: Chromobacterium alkanivorans (assembly GCF_016937655.1). Classification (GTDB taxonomy): domain Bacteria; phylum Pseudomonadota; class Gammaproteobacteria; order Burkholderiales; family Chromobacteriaceae; genus Chromobacterium; species Chromobacterium alkanivorans. Next base: position 44,863 of record NZ_JAFHKL010000021.1, read on the forward strand.
CCGGCAGCGGCTTGTTCAAAACGGAGCGCCCTCACCGCCCCCTGCCCTCCCAGGCGGGGCTCTCACTTGACCAGCGGCAGGGTGAACCAGAACGCGCAGCCGCCGGCCACGGTGCTGTTGGCGCCGAATTCGCCGCGATGGAATTCCACGATGGAGCGGCAGATGTTCAGGCCTATGCCCATGCCTTCCGGCTTGGTGGAGTAGAACGGGGTGAACAGATTGCTCTTCATCGCCTCGGACAGGCCGGGGCCGTTGTCCACCACTTCCACCCGCCAGAAGGCGCTGCCGATGAAGGTGCGCACCTTGACCCTGGGGCGCTTGGTCTGCGCTTCCTGCATCGCTTCAATGGCGTTTTTCATCAGATTGAGCAGCACTTGCTCAATCAGCACCGGGTCCATGTCCAGCAGGCAGCGCTCCAGGTCTTGCTCCACTTGCAGCTGGACCCCGGCCTTGACCGCCAGGCCTTCCGCCAGGCCGACGGCGCGCAGCACCACCGGCCCCGGCTCCACCCGCTGCAATTGCGGCTCGTGCTTTTTGACGAAGGCGCGGATGCTGCTGACGATCTGGGCGGCGCGCTTGGCCTGGCCGGCGATTTCCTGGATCGCTTCGCGCACGCCGGCCGGCAGTTCCAGCTCCGCCGGCAGCCGGCGGCTGACGCCGGCGGCGTAGGTGTTGATGGCGGTCAGCGGCTGGTTCAGTTCATGCGCCAGCGTGGAGGCCATCTCGCCCATGGCGATCAGCCGCGAGGTGTTTTGCAGCCGCTCCTGCTGCGCCAGTTCGCGCCCTTCGCGCGCCTTGTCTTCGCTGACGTCGGCCAGGATGGCCAGCCAGGCGGATTCGCCGTTGACCCAGTCTATGCGGCGGCGGTGCATCTGGAACCAGCTGTCGCCGCCGTCGGTGGTGAACTCCAGGCCGTATTCGTCCTGTTCCGGCTGTTCCTGCAAGCCGGGCAGCAGCACGCAGCAGGGGCCGTCCGGTTCTTCCGCCAGCCACAGCCGGGCAAACGCCGGATTGGCGTACAGCAGCAGGCCGCCGTTTTCCTCCATCACGCAAACGCCGGCCACCAGGCCGTTGAGCACGGTGAGGAAGCGTTGGTGGGAGGCGTTGAGCGCCAGCCGCTGCCGCTTGCGTTCGGTGATGTCGAACAGGGACGCGATCCAGCCGCGCTGGCTGCCGTCGGCTTCCACCAGCGGGGTGGCGTAGAGCCGCACTTCGATGAATTCGCCGTCCTTGCGCGCAAAGCGCAGTTCGAAGCCCTGCTCCGGCTGGCGGTGGTCGCGCACCGCGGCGATCGCCGCGGTCATGGCTTCGTGGTCTTCCGCCGGCCAGAACGGATGCGGCGGCGCCTGGCCCACCAGTTCGTCCGCGCTGAAGCCCAGCATGTCGCAGAAGGCGCGGTTGACGCGCACGATGCGCCCTTCGTCCTCCAGCGCCACCAGGCCGCTTTTCATGCAGTCTTCTATCGCTTGGCGCAAGGACACTTCCTGGGCCAGCGCCTGTTCGGCGTGCGCGCGCTCGCGCACGTGGCGGCGGATGCGCCAGGCGGCGTACAACAGCGCGCTGACCAGCAGCACGATCAGGCCGGACAGCACCGGCAGGGTCAGGCCCAGGCCGGCGCGGTAGCTGACCGCGTGCAGGTAGAGGCCGTAGCCGGGCGGGTCGAAGCTGGTCTGGTGCGAGATGGTGCCGGGGCGTTCCGCCGGGTCGAACTTGCTGGCCAGGGTTTTGCCGCTCAGGTCCTGGATGCTGATGTAGTTCTTGGAGGCTATCCACCACGGCACCTGGTTGAACAGCAGCAGGTCCAGCTGGTAGGTCAGCCTCAGCCCGCTCTGGGCCTTGCCGTCGTGGACGATGGGCACGGCCAGGTCGAAGCGGTATTTGCCGTCGCCGCCCTGATAGGGCGCGCCGTAGCTGGGACGCAACAGCCGGTTGGCCCGCCACAGCGCGTCGAAGGTTTCGCCAAACAACACGCGGCCGTCGCGACGGGTGCCGTGCTGATCGCGCAACACCTTGCCGTCCAGGTCCACCTGTTCGATGGACAGCAGTTCCGGGTTGCTCCGCAGGTAGAACGCGGCCTGACGCGCAAAGCGCGGGCTGTCGACATTGCCGATCTCGATGTCCCGCGCCAGGTTCTCGGCCCATTCCTGCTGCCCTTCCAGATACATGCGCAAGGACTGCTCCAGCCACAACACTTCCTGGATCAGATTGTCTTGCTGTTCGTCGCGCCAGTCGCGGTACACCAGGTAGAACAGGCTGCCCAGCGCCAACAGCAGGGCCAATAACAAGGCGCTGACGCTGAGCCAGAGCATGCGGGGGGATCGGCGGGAGAAAGTGGTTTTTATCTGCATGAAATGTTAGGGAAAATCCTGATGCTGAAGTCCCTAATGGCCGGGAGAAGAAACTGCTCCTACTTTACACCGTAAAACCCGACTGTCCAGAAGGATGGCATAACAGAGCGCGACGCCGGCGGCACAATACGGCTGCCACAGCAGAACGCGCCACCCCGCCTAAACGCAAAACAGCATTTGGAGAGAGATATGAAACTGAAATTCGCCGCCTTGGCCATCCTGGCCGGCAGTCTGTCCGGCGTCGCCTGCGCCGCCGGGGAAATCGTCATCAAGTTCAGCCACGTCGTCGCTCAGGACACGCCCAAGGGCAAGGCCGCCGAGTACTTCAAGAAGCTGGCGGAGGAACGCACCAAGGGCAAGGTCAAGGTGCAAGTTTACCCCAACAGCCAATTGTACAAGGACAAGGAAGAGCTGGAAGCGCTGCAGTTGGGCGCGGTGCAGATGCTGGCGCCCAGCCTGGCCAAGTTCGGCCCGCTGGGGGTCAAGGAGTTCGAAGTCTTCGACCTGCCTTATCTGTTCGACAACTACGACGACTTGCACAAAGTCACCCAGGGCCCGGTGGGCCAGCAGTTGCTGGGCAAGCTGGACAGCAAGGGCATCAAGGGGCTGGCGTTCTGGGACAACGGCTTCAAGCACTTTTCCGCCAATAAGCCGCTCAAGTCCCCGGCCGATCTCAAGGGGCTGAAAATGCGCATCCAGTCGTCCAAGGTGCTGGACGAGCAGATGCGCGCGCTGGGCGCGCTGCCGCAAGTGATGGCCTTCTCCGAGGTGTATCAGGCGCTGCAGACCGGGGTGGTGGACGGCACCGAAAACCCGCCGTCCAATATGTACACCCAGAAAATGCACGAGGTGCAGAAGCATATGACCACCACCGCCCATGGCTATCTGGGCTACGCGGTGATCGTCAACAAACGCTTCTGGGACGGCCTGCCCGCCGACGTGCGCGCCCAGTTGGACAGCGCGATGCGCGACGCGACCAAGTACGCCAACGACATCGCCAAGAAAGAAAACGACGCCGATCTGGCCAAGATCGCCAAATCCGGCAAAACCGCCATCTACAATCCCACGCCGGCAGAACGCGAGGCCTTCAAGAAGGCCTTGCTGCCCGTCCACGCCAAGATGGCGGAGCGGATCGGCCCCGCGCTGATCAAGACCATCTACCAGCAAACCGGCTTCTCCGCCAACTAAAGCGCCGCTGCCGCGACGCCGCCAAGCGACCGCGCGCCCCGCGCCGTCGCGGCGGCCGGCGCGCGGCCGTCCGACCTCCCTTCCCGGAGACGCCCGATGCTGAAATTCCTGGATCACCTCGAGGAGTGGCTGATCGCGAGCCTCATGGCCGCCGCCACCCTCATTACCTTTGTCGCCGTTGTGCACCGCTACGCGGCGGGCACCGAGCTGCTGCATCCGCTGGTCAGCCACATCAATCTGGCCTGGTCGCAGGAGCTGACCATTTACCTGTTCGTGTGGATGGCCAAGTTCGGCGCCGCCTACGGCGTGCGCACCGGCATCCACGTAGGCGTGGACGTGCTGATCAACCGGCTGCGAGACAAGAACCGCGCCCGCTTCATCGTGTTCGGCCTGCTGGCCGGCGCGCTGTTCACCGCCATCGTCGGCACCTTGGGCGCCGCCTTCGTCTGGGAGATCGCCCACACGGACCAGACATCGGCCGACCTCGAAGTGCCGATGTGGATCGTCTACCTGGCGGTGCCCTGCGGCTCGCTGCTGATGTGCTTCCGCTTCCTGCAAGTGGCCTGGGCCTTCGTCAAAACCGGCTCCCTGCCCAAGCACGACCACGCCCACGTGGAAGGCATGGACGATGAGGGCGGGGTGGACAACTGGTACGCGCTGGACGACAACCTCCATCCGCACGACGTTTCCCGTCGAGGAGACAAGAAATGAATGCGCTCATCATTTTCAGCCTGTTGCTCGTCCTGATGCTCTCCGGCATGCCCATTTCGATTTCCCTGGGCCTGACGGTGCTGACCTTTCTGTTCACCATGACCCAGGTGCCGATCGAGGCGGTGGCGCTCAAGCTGTTCACCGGCATCGAGAAGTTCGAGATCATGGCGATTCCCTTCTTCATCCTGGCCGGCAACTTCCTGACCCACGGCGGCGTGGCCAAGCGCATGATCAATTTCGCCACCAGCCTTGTGGGGCATTGGCACGGCGGCCTGGGCCTGGCCGGGGTGCTGGCCTGCGCGCTGTTCGCCGCGGTGTCCGGTTCCAGCCCGGCCACGGTGGTGGCCATCGGCTCCATCCTGCTGCCGGCCATGGTCAAGCAGGGCTTTCCCAACCGCTTCGGCGCCGGGGTGATCACCACCTCCGGCGCGCTGGGCATCCTGATCCCGCCCTCCATCGTGATGGTGATGTATTCCGTGGCCACCAACACCTCGGTGGGCCAGCTGTTCATGGCCGGCGTCGTGCCCGGCCTGATGCTGGCCACCTTGCTGGGCTTCACCACCTGGTACCGCGCGCGCAAGTTCGGCTACCCGCGCCTGGCCAAGGCCAGCTGGGGCCAGCGCTGGCGCGCTTTCCGCAAATCCATGTGGGGCCTCTTCCTGATCGTGGTGGTGATAGGCGGCATCTACAGCGGCATCTTCACCCCCACCGAGGCCGCCGCCATGTCCGCGGTCTACGCCTTCATCGTGGCCGTCTTCGTCTACAAGGACATGACGCTGAAACAGGTGCCCAAGGTGTTGCTGGATTCGGCCAGCATGTCCGCCATGCTGCTCTACATCATCACCAACGCGGTGCTGTTCTCCTTCCTGATGACCAGCGAGGGCATTCCCCAGGCCATGGCCGGCTGGCTGATCGACGCCGGCCTCGGCCCCATCGCCTTCCTGCTGGTCGTCAACATCCTGCTGCTCCTGGCCGGCAATGTGATGGAGCCCTCCTCCATCGTCCTGATCCTGGCCCCCATCCTGTTTCCGGTGGCCGTCGCGCTGGGCATCAACCCGGTTCACTTCGGCATCCTGATCGTCGTCAACATGGAGGTGGGCATGTGCCATCCGCCGGTGGGATTGAACCTTTACGTCGCCTCGGGGATCACCAAGATGGGCATCACCGAACTGACGGTGGCGGTCTGGCCCTGGCTGCTGACCATGCTGGGCTTCCTCGTCGCGGTGACCTATGTGCCGGAAATCTCGTTGTGGCTGCCGCGCGCGCTGGGCATGCTGAATTAGCATGCGCCCAACGGGCATGAAAACGCGATGGCATGGGCCATCGCGTTTTTTGTCCGACAAGGCGATAGCCCCGCTCGCCGTTAAGCCCGTATAATGTGTAGTTACTCTCTTACACCAACCAACCACCTAAAGATCAACCTCAGGAGTCCCAGAGAATGGACGAGCAATTGCGCCAGAGCGCACTGGAATACCACCAGTACCCCAACCCGGGCAAAATCCAGGTTGCCCCGACCAAGCCTCTCACCACCCAACGCGATCTCGCCCTGGCCTACTCCCCCGGAGTGGCGGCCGCCTGCGACGCCATCGTGGAAGATCCGCTGAACGCCTACAAATACACCGCGCGCGGCAATCTGGTCGCGGTGATCTCCAACGGCACCGCGGTACTGGGCCTGGGCAATATCGGCGCGCTGGCCGGCAAGCCGGTGATGGAAGGCAAGGGCGTGCTGTTCAAGAAGTTCGCCGGCATCGACGTGTTCGACATCGAGGTCAACGAGCTGGATCCGGACAAGCTGGTGGACATCATCTGTTCGCTGGAGCCCACCTTCGGCGGCATCAACCTGGAAGACATCAAGGCGCCCGAGTGCTTCTACATTGAGAAGAAGTGCCGCGAACGCATGAACATTCCGGTGTTCCACGATGACCAGCACGGCACCGCCATCGTGGCCGCCGCCGCTGTGCTCAACGGCCTGCGCCTGGTGGAAAAGGACATCGCGCAAGTGCGCGTGGTGGCTTCCGGCGCCGGCGCCGCCGCCATCGCCTGCCTGGATCTGCTGGTGGCCCTGGGCGTGAAGCGCGAAAACATCACCGTCTGCGACTCCAAGGGCGTGATCTACGAAGGCCGCGACGAGAAGCTGGACGAGTCCAAGAAGCGCTACGCGATCAAGGACAACGGCCAACGCAAGCTGGCCGACGCCATGACCGGCGCCGACATCTTCATGGGCCTGTCCGGTCCCAAGCTGGTGTCCCAGGACATGGTCAAATCCATGGCCCGCGCGCCGCTGATCCTGGCCATGGCCAACCCGGAGCCGGAAATCCTGCCGCCGCTGGTCAAGGAAGTGCGTCCGGACGCCATCATCGGCACCGGCCGTTCGGACTACCCGAACCAGGTCAACAACGTGCTGTGCTTCCCCTTCATCTTCCGCGGCGCGCTGGACGTGGGCGCCACCACCATCAATGAAGAGATGAAGCTGGCCACGGTGCGCGCCATCGCCGATCTGGCGCTGGCCGAGCAGAACGACGTGGTGGCCACCGCCTACGGCGACCAGGAACTGTCGTTTGGCCCGGAATACGTGATTCCGAAACCGTTCGACCCGCGCCTGATCGTCAAGATCGCCCCCGCCGTGGCCAAGGCCGCGATGGATTCCGGCGTCGCCACCCGCCCGATTCAGGACTTCGACGCCTACGCCGATCAACTGGCCCAGTTCGTGTACAAGACCAACTTGTTCATGAAGCCGGTGTTCGCCCAGGCCAAGAAGGACCCGAAACGCGTGGTGCTGACCGAGGGCGAGGATGAGCGCGTGCTGCACGCTACTCAGGAAATCGTCACCCAGGGTCTGGCCAAGCCGATCCTGATCGGCCGCCCCAGCGTCATCGACATGCGCATCCAGAAGCTGGGCCTGAAGCTGGTGGCCGGCAAGGACTTCGAGATCGTCAACAACGAATCCGATCCGCGCTTCGCCGAGTACTGGAAAGAGTACTACCAGCTGACCAAGCGCAAGGGCGTGTCGCAGGAACAGGCTCGCCGCCGCGTGATCGGCAACACCACGCTGATCGGCGCGATGATGGTGCGCCGCGGCGACGCCGACGCGATGATCTGCGGCACCTACGGGCCGTACCGTCAGCACTTCGACATCGTCGAAACCGTGCTCGGCTACAACAACCCGGAGCAAGTGGCCGGCGCGATGAACGCGCTGATCCTGCCCACCGGCAACATCTTCATCGCCGACACCTACGTCAACGCCGACCCGAGCGCCGAGCAACTGGCCAGCATCACCCGCATGGCCAGCGAGTCGATCAAGCGCTTCGGCATCGCGCCCAAGGCCGCGCTGCTGTCCAACTCCAGCTTCGGCACGCTGAACAGCGCGTCGGCGCAGAAGATGCGCGCCGCCTTCGACCAGATCCGCTCGGCGCAGCCGGATCTGGAAATCGACGGCGAAATGCAGGGCGACGCCGCGCTGGTGGAAAGCATCCGCAACCAGGCGATGCCGGACAGCACGCTGAAAGGCTCCGCCAACCTGCTGATCATGCCTAACGTGGAAGCCGCCAACATCAGCTACAACCTGTTGCGCGTCTCCGCCTCCGACGGCGTGACCATCGGCCCCATCCTGATGGGCATGAGCAAGCCGGCCCACATCCTGACCCCGATCGCTTCGGTGCGCCGCATCGTCAACATGGTGGCCCTGGCCGCCGTGGACGCGCAGAACAGCAAGTAAGCGTCGGCCTGGATGTAAAGGCATATACTGAACGGGCAAGCGCAGCTTGCCCGTTTTTTCTTCGCCGAGGGAACAGCCCATGAGCAACGAATTCAACCCCAACGATCCCTTCGCCCTGTTCCGCCAGTTCTGGCAAACCGCCACCCCGCCGGGCATGCAGCCGTTTCTGCCGCCGATGAGCGAGGAGGAGATAGACCGCAAGCTGGCCGAATTGCGCGTGGTGGAAAGCTGGCTGACCATGAATATGGGCATGCTCAGCATGCAGATCAAAGCCCTGGAAATGCAGAAGTCCGCGCTGCACTCGATGCGGCCGAAAGACCCGCCGCACAACTGAGGCCGCCCCCGCCCCCGCGCGGCCGCGCTCAAGTTTGCTTGGCGCGCAAACAACGCTACACTCTACCGTCCGGCCGCGGATCTTCCTGGCAGAAGCCCGCGGTCGCCATGCCTCAAGGTGATGAACGGGACGGCTCGCCCTCCCCTTTCCCATAACAATTAACGACCAATTTTCCGCGGACTCCATGCGTTTCTCCACTCCTTACGCCGCGCAGCCCGCAGATTCCGGCCTGCCTTCCATCCCCGTCTGGCTGTTCTTGCTTATCGCCGTCGCCTGGCTGCTGCCCGGCCTGGTAGGCCATGAGCCCTGGAAGCCGGACGAAGCCTATACCTTCGGCCTGGTGCGCCATGTCGCGGAGACCGGCGACTGGATCGTGCCGACGCTGGCCGGCGAGCCCTTCATGGAAAAGCCGCCGCTGTTCTTCATCAGCGCCGCCTTCACCATGCAATTGTTCGGCGGCTGGCTCAGCGCGCCGGACGCCGCCCGCCTGGCCGCCGGCGGCTGGATGGCGCTGGCGCTGGCCGGCACCGCCGTCTCCGCCGGCGCCTTGTACGGCCGGCGCGCCGCGGCCTGGGGCGCCTTGCTGCTGCTGGGTTGCCTGGGCCTGCCGATGCGCGCCCATCAAATGATCACCGACACCGCCCTGCTGGCCGGCATGGCCTGGGGGCTGGCCGGACTGGTGCTGCTGCGCCGACGCGCCTTGCTAGGCGGCGCGCTGCTGGGCCTGGGCGGCGGCGCCGCCTTCTTGAGCAAGGGCCTGCTGGGCCCCGGCTGCCTGGGCCTGACCGCCTTGCTGCTGCCGCTGCATCCCGATTACCGCAACCGCCGTTACGCCGGCGGCCTGCTGCTGGCTGCGCTGATCGGCCTGCCGCTGGCCGCGCTGTGGGGCTTGAGCCTGTACTTGCGCGATCCGGCCTTGTTCCAGCTCTGGTTCAAGGTGAACAACTTCGGCCGTTTCGACGGCAGCGCCCATCTGGGCCCCAAGGCGCCGCGCCTGTTCTATGGCCGCACCCTGCCCTGGTACGGCATCCCGGTGTTGCCTCTGGCGCTGTGGGGCTTGTGGCGCGGCCGCCGGCAATGGACCCGAGCCTGGCCCGCCGCGCCGGCCTTGCTGTGGCTGGTGACGCTGACGGTCTTGTCGCTGGCGGGCGACGCCCGCGAGCTGTACGCGATGCCCTTGCTGTTGCCGCTGGCGCTGCTGGCCATCGCCGGCTTGCGCGCCGGCGACGCCCATCGCGGCTGGCGCGCCTTGTCCGGCTTCAGCCTGCTGCTCTGCCTGACGCTGGGCGCCGTGGTGCTCGTCGTCGCCTGGGTGCTCTCCACCGGCGAACCCGCGCAATGGGCCAGCCATCTGCTGCACCGCAAGTTCACCGACTGGCATCCGCAGTGGCATCCGTGGACCTGGCTGGCCTTCGGCCTGATCGCCGGCGGCGTGATCTGGCTATGGCGACGCTTCCCGACCGACACCGCCCCTGGCTTCGCCTGGCGCTGGAGCCTGACCATCGTGCTGCTGTGGGGCGGCCTGGCCACGCTGTGGCTGCCGGCGCTGGATCACGGCATGCGCTATCGCGAAACCTTCGCCCCGCTGCGACCCGTCCTCGCCGACATCGGCCGACAGGGCGAGTGCGTCGCCAGCGTCGGCCTGGGCGAGCCGCAACGCGCGCTGCTGGACTACTACGCCGACTACCGCACGCTGCGGCTGGAAAGCGCGCCGCTGGCCAAAAACTGCCGCTGGCTGCTGGTCCAGTCCCTGCACGACCAGTTGCCGCCCTACCTGGCCGGTCTGAAGCCCGCGGAAAGTTTTCAGCGCCCGGGAGACCCCAAGGAGCGCTTCCGCCTTTACCGGCTGGAGCAACCACTGGGCCAGCTGTTGAAGGCCAAGAAATAATTACAACGGAATCAATTTCCGACGAAATTGTCACAATTCGTCACAATTTGCCCAATATTCCTTAACAATCACAGCGCCGCGATAACGTAGCCTTAACCCTTTTTTTCTTGAGGTTATGGTATGTCGGCGCTGAACGCGGTGGATTTGTTCTGGTCCCTTGCCAGCGGGCGCTTCTCCCGCGAGGACGGATTCGACGAGGGGAAGAACCGCTGCAAATTCGCGCTGCGCGGACTGTTGACCTTGCCCTGGACGCTGCGCTGGCTGGACAGCTGGGGTCAACCCGCGCTGCGCCGCCATCTTCAGGCCAACCCGCGGCTGGCCTGCAAGCTGCACCGTCCTTATCTCTACCGCTCGCTTGGCCCGAGCGGCAAGCTGGCGGCCCTGCGCGAGCACTATCAGGCGCTGGCGGAACGGGTGTCCCCCGCCGCCTACCGCAGCCTGCTCAGCGACGCCGGCCTGACGCTGGCCGAACTGCAGGGCAAAAACGAGGCCGCGATCACGGCGCTGCTGACGCATCGCCACAGCTTCGACAAGGAAGGCGAGTTGTCCTTGCAAATCTGCTCGGAAGAGCGGATCGCCATCGCCACGCTGACCTTCACCATCACCCGCCGCCAGGGCGAAACCGCCATCATCATCGGCGGCTTGCAAGGCCCGCGCAAACCTCATGGCGCCGACGCCGTCCACCAGTTGACCAAGCAAAGCCACGGGCTGTTTCCCAAACGTCTGGCGGTGGAAGCCTTGGTCGCGCTGGCCCGGGAAATCGGCGCCAGCCAGGTGCTGGCGGTCAGCAAGTGGCAGCACATCTACAGTTCCTGGCGCTATCGTCGCCAGTTCTTCGCCGATTACGACAGTTTCTGGGACACCTTCGACGCCCAGCCCACCGCTTGCAAACGCTTCTTCAGCCTGCCGCTGCAACTGCCGCGCAAGCCGCTGACCGAAATCGCCAGCAAGAAGCGCGCGGAATATCAGCGCCGCTACGCGCTGCTGGACGAGCTGGTCGACCAGAGCCGCCGCGCCGTCACGCTCCGGGCCGCCGCAAACTGAAAGCGGCTTCCGCGCGGCTGAACTCGTCGCCGCCCAGCTTGCCCACCAAGGCCAGCGCCTTGCTCGCCACGCGGCCGTCGCGCCAGGCCTCGTCCGCCACATGCACGTGGCGCACCTCCCCCAGCACCAGATTGCCGGCCCCCGCGCCGTCGCCCAAGGCCAGGCACTGGTTCAGCACGCACTCGAAACGCAGCGGCGCCTGCTCCACGCCCGGCGCCCTCACCTGCCGGCTGCGGGCCTTGCCCACGCCGGCCAGATCGAACTCGTCCACCTCCGGCGCATAAGGGCCGCAGCTGAGGTTCATCGCCTCCGCCAAATGCTCGGGCACCACATTGACCACGAACTCGCCGGTGGCGCGAATATTGGCCAGGGTATCCTTCTCGCCGCCGCCGGCCGGCGTCAGAATGCTCAGCGCCAGCACCGGCGGCTTCACGCTGGCCACGGTAAAGAAGGAAAACGGCGCCAGATTGGCCACGCCCAGCAAATCCTGAGTGCTGACCCAGGCAATGGGCCGGGGCTGCACGCTGCCCACCAGCAAGGGGTAGACCGCCTCCGGCGGCAAGGTCTTGATGTCGCAGTCCATATCGATTCCTCCTTGATGCCATCATTCTAATGCTGCATAGCAACAAAATACTAGTGCCGCCAAATGCGCCCGGCGATGGTGTCGCAACCGCTCGGCAGGTAAAATGGCGCGATGAACTCACCTCGTTTTATCCATCTGCGCCTCCATTCGGAATTCTCCATCACCGACGGCATCGTGCGCCTGGATGACGCCATCAAGCGCGCCATCCAGGACAATATGCCCGCGGTGGGCATGTCCGATCTGATGAACATCTTCGGCATGGTCAAGTTCTACAAGGGCTGCCGGGACAAAGGCGTCAAGCCCATCGTGTCCTGCGATGTCTGGCTGGAAAACGAGGAAGACCGCGACAAGCCCTACCGTCTGATGCTGACGGTCAAGAACCGCCAGGGCTACGGGCGCTTGTGCGAACTGCTGGCCGACGCCTACACCCACAACCAGTACCGCGGCCGCGCCGAACTCAAGCGCGCCTGGCTGGAAAACGGCGACAACAGCGGCCTGATCTGCCTGTCCGGCGCCCATCTGGGCGACGTGGGCCAGGCCTTGCTGATGGGCCAGCGCGACGAAGCGCGCCGCCGCGCCGAATATTGGGAACGCTGCTTCCCGGACAGCTTCTATCTGGAGCTGCAACGCCTGGACAATCCGCAGGTGGAGCACGCGCTGCAAGCCTCGCTGTGGCTGGCCGGCGAGACCGGCCTGCCGGTGGTGGCCACCCACCCTATCCAGTTCATGGATCCGGACGACTTCAAGGCCCACGAGGCCCGCGTCTGCATTGCCGAAGGCTTCACCCTGGGCGACAAGCGCCGGCCGCGCAGCTTCGAGGCGAACCAATACTTCCTGTCCACCGAACAGATGCTGGAGCGCTTCGCCGATATTCCCGAAGCGCTGGAAAATTCGGTGGAAATCGCCCGCCGCTGCAATATCAGCGTGCAGCTGGGCAAGAACTACCTGCCGCAGTTCCCCACTCCGGACGGCATGACGCTGGACGACTACCTGGTGCACCTGTCCCAGGAAGGCCTGGAGGAACGGCTGGCCAAACTCTATCCCGACCCGGAAACGCGCGCCCAGGAGCGGCAGCCCTACGACGAGCGCTTGAAGATCGAGTGCGACACCATCATCCAGATGGGCTTCCCCGGCTACTTCCTGATCGTGGCGGACTTTATCAACTGGGCCAAGAACAACGGCTGCCCGGTGGGCCCGGGCCGCGGCTCCGGCGCCGGCTCGCTGGTGGCTTACAGCATCGGCATTACCGATATCGACCCGCTGGCCTACGCGCTGCTGTTCGAGCGCTTCCTCAACCCCGAGCGGGTATCGATGCCCGACTTCGACATCGACTTCTGCCAGGACAACCGCTATCGCGTGATCGAATACGTGCGCCAGAAATACGGCGCCGAGGCGGTGTCGCAGATCGCCACCTTCGGCACCATGGCGGCCAAAGCCGTGGTGCGCGACGTCGGCCGGGTGCTGGACCTGCCGTATATGTTCTGCGACGGCATCTCCAAACTGATTCCCGCCGCGCCCGGCAAGCAGTACTCGCTGGACGACGCGGTGGAAATGGAGCCGATACTGCGCGAGCGGCTGGAAAACGAGGAAGAGCTGCGCGAGCTGTGGGAACTGGCCAAGAAACTGGAAGGCCTGACCCGGAACATCGGCATGCACGCCGGCGGCGTCTTGATCGCGCCGGGCAAGATCACCGACTTCTGCCCGATGTATCAGGCCAGCGGCGACGGTTCGGTGCCGGTGTCGATGCTGGACAAGGACGATGTGGAAAAAGTGGGCCTGGTGAAGTTCGACTTCCTCGGCCTGCGCAACCTGACGATTATCGAACTGGCGGTCAGCTACATCAAAGACCTGGATCCCAGCTTCGACACCGACCTCAACCTGCTAGAGTTCACCGACTCCGCCGCCTACAAGGTGCTGCAACAGGCCAACACCACCGCCGTATTCCAGCTTGAATCGGACGGCATGAAACGGCTGCTGGAAAAGCTGAAGCCCGACCGTTTCGAAGACATCATCGCTGTGCTGGCGCTGTATCGTCCGGGCCCGCTCGGCTCCGGCATGGTGGACGACTTCATCCTGCGCAAGGCCGGCAAACAGGAAGTCGACTACTATCATCCGGACCTGCAGGCCTGCCTGGACCCGACCTACGGCGTGATCGTCTACCAGGAACAGGTGATGCAGATCTCGCAGATCATCGGCGGCTACACCCTGGGCGGCGCCGACATGCTGCGCCGGGCGATGGGCAAGAAGAAGCCTGAGGAAATGGCCGAGCACCGCGGCAAGATCGCCCAGGGCGCGGCCACCAAGGGCTACGACCCCAAGCTCGCCGAAATGCTGTTCGACCTGATGGCCAAGTTCGCCGAGTACGGCTTCAACAAGTCGCACACCGCCGCCTACGCCGTGGTCTCCTATCAGACCGCCTGGCTCAAGGCCCACCACACCGCGGCCTTCATGGCGGCCACCATGTCTTCGGAATTGGACAACACCGACCAGCTCAAGGTGTTCTACGACGACAGCGTGGACGGTAAAAACGGCCTGGTCTTCCTGCCGCCGGACGTCAACCAGAGCTACTACCGCTTCGTGCCGGTGGACCGCAAGCATATCCGCTACGCTCTGGGCGCGATCAAGGGCACCGGCGAAGCCGCCGTCGACCACATCGTCGCGGTGCGCGCCGAATCCGGAGCCTTCAAGGACCTGTTCGACTTCTGCCGCCGCACCGACAAGAAAATCGTCAACAAGCGCGTGATCGAAGCGCTGATCCGCGCCGGCGCTTTCGACAGCCTCGAGCCCAACCGGGCCAAGCTGTTCGGCAACGTCGGCCTGGCGATGAACGCCGCCGAGCAGGAACACGCCAACGCCAACCAGGGCGGCCTGTTCGACATGTTCGGCGACGACGTCGCCCCTAGCGTAGAAATGGCCGAGATCAAGCCGTGGAGCGACGCGGTCAAACTGGCGGAGGAAAAACTGGCCATCGGCTTCTATCTGTCCGGCCATCCCTTCGCCGCCTACGCCAAGGAAATTCGCGGCTTCATCAAGACCCCGCTGTCCCGGCTCAGCCCGCGCAAGGAGCCGCAGCTGCTGGCCGGCTTCGTCACCGGCATCCGCGTCAAGGTGGGCAATCGCGGCAAGATGGCCTTCGTCCAGCTGGACGACGGCAGCACCAAGCTGGAAGTCAGCCTGTTCGCGGAAAGCTTCGAAGCCAACCGCAGCCGGCTGAAAGACGACGTGGTGCTGGTGATAGAAGGCAAGGTCAGCGAGGACAACTTCTCCGGCGGCCTGCGCATCATCGCCGACAAGGTCTACGAGTTGGGCGAGGCGCGCAGCCGCTACGCCCGCAGCCTGTCGCTGAAGCTGGCCGGCAAGGTGGACGTCAGCAAGCTCAAGGCCCAGCTGCACCCCTTCCGCAGCGAAGACGCCGGCTGCCCGGTGCGCATCCATTACAACAACGGCGCGGCCAGCGGCGACCTGATGCTGCCGCCGCCCTGGGGCGTGCGCTTGGACGACGGCTTGTTGCTGGCGCTGCAGGACTGGCTGGGCAACGACAAGGTCAAAGTGATGTGGTGAGCCGCCGCGCTCCCGCCAAGCCGCGCCCAGCGCGGCTTTTTTCATGCCCGCGCTTTGCAAGCGCCGGACATTGCAGTAGGCTTCCCCGCTCAAACGCACCACAGCAAAAGGATGTTTTCAGATGACGGCACGCCCGGCGCAACTCCAAGACGTCGCCCCGGTCTTCCAGATCGAGCAAGCGGTATTCGGCCACCACGTCTATCCGGACTTTTTCTTCCGCCAGGCCCATGACCTGTGGCCGGACCTGTTCTTCGTCGCGCCGGGCGCGCAAGACGGCGAGCTGGGCGGCTACATCATCGGCGCGCCGGGCAGCGGGCCAGGCGAATTCTGGATCATGTCGCTGGCGGTCCACCAGCATTGCCGCGGACAAGGCGTAGGCAAGCAACTGCTGCAAGCCTTGCTGCAGGCGCTGCGGACTCGCCAGGCCAGCCACGCCAAGCTGACGGTTCACCCCGACAACTCCGCGGCCAGGCTGTACCAGCAGCTTGGCTTTGTCGTTGTCGAGCATCAGCCTCATTACTTCGGCGACAACGATCCACGCCTGGTGATGCGCCTGGACTTCTAATTCTAAGA
>NZ_JAFHKL010000022.1 GCF_016937655.1 Chromobacterium alkanivorans
TCCACTGTCTTCTGATTCGCTCGGCGGCGGCGCGCCGCCGAGCCCGAGAACAGGGCGGATCCGATCCGCCCCGTCCAGTGTCCCGCCGCCTTAGAGCTTGTAATTAGCCTTGAGGAAGAAGGAACGGCCCATCGGATCGGTAAAGCGCGGATCGTAGCTACGCGGCGTGGTATCGCTCTGGTTGGAGTACGGCGGCTCTTGATCGAACAGGTTCTTGATGCCGGCGGTCACCGTCAGCTGCTTGTTCCAGGCGTAGGAACCGGACAGATTCCAGGTGGAGTAAGGCCGCACAGTATTGTTCTGACCTTTCTTCGAGTTGCTGTCGGTGTAGCCGGAACGATAGTTCTGCGCCAGCACCCCGCTCCACGCGCCCAGCGACCAGTTCATCGACAAAGTGTGCTGCCAGCGGAAAGCCGGACCGTTCGCATCGATGTAAGATCCAAGGTTGCTGAAGTACGGGCCCTCTTTCTCTTTCTGGTAGGAGTACTTGGACAGATAGGTGCCATCCAGGGACGCATTGAAAGTGCCAATCGCGGTCCTGGGCAACAGCCAGTTCATCTTGATATCCACCCCTGCAGCGCTGAGATTGCCCAGGTTGGAATAGTCATCGACTAGATAAGACAGATTGCCGTTGCTATCGCGAATGAAGCGATCCGAATATTTGGACGGATTAGCGAAGATAGTATCTTCCGGGATCACATTGATCTGATTCTTGATCATGGTCCACCAGAAGTCGGCACTGGCGGTAAAGCTCTTCACCGGCTCGATCACGATGCCAAAGGACAAGGAGGACGACTTTTCCGGCTCCAGGTTCTTGTTGCCGCCGTAACGGATATCCCGCTGAATACTCTGGCACGCCAAGGCGTTCGCGCCAGGCACCGGGGTTTTGCCATTAGGGCAAGCACCGTAATCCACATAGGCACGGCCTGTCAGCTGCAACTGGTTAGGCTTGTGCATATTGTACAGAGACGGCGCACGGAAACCGGTACTGGCGGAGGAGCGGAACATCAGCTGCGGCAGCGGCTGGTACTTCACCGCCACCTTCGGATTGAAAGAGCTGCCGGAGTCGCTGTAGTGGTCGTAACGCGCGGCCAACTGTGCGTCCAGGTTCTTCAGAACTGGAATATCCGCCTCACCGTACAACGAATAGGAGTTGCGGCTGCCAGCGGCGTCTTCGGTCTTGTTCTGACCAGTGCTCAGCGCATCGCGGGTTACCGCTTTGTTGTAGATCGTGCTCAAGGACTCGCGGCGTACCTCCGCGCCAAAGGCGATGGCCATCATCCCGGCCGGTAGTTGCAGCACTTCGCGGCTAGCCTTGATGTCGGCCATGTCTATGGTGGACTTGGCTTCCTTGGTCTGGCCGGTTATGCCCACCGAACGCCAGGCCGCCAGATTATTGCCGGACAAGTCAAACGGATCCAAAGCCCCGCTGTCGACCGCGGACTGCATCTTGCTCTTGCTAACGTAGCCGGAGTTCAGATTTTCCTTGACCAGGTTTTCCGAACGGCCGATGCCGGCGCGATAATCCCAACCGGCGATCAGGCCTTCCATATTCAACATCAGGCGCTGCGTGACCGAATTGGCTTCAGTCACGCGATTACCTAGCGGGACGGTACGCACGTACAACTGGTCGCGCTTGCTCGGGTCCACAGCGTTGGCGCGGGTGATGTCTCCCCCAGTCGGCAACGGCGCGTTTTGGGAGGTAGTGGTGGTTTCGGTGCGGGTGTATTGCAGCGACAGCTCGTGATTGTCGCCGATGCGTTTAGTGGCCTTGATCACACCGGAAATCTGCTCTACCTCCGGAATAATGCTGGGGTACAGCGAGTAATATTCCTGGCAGTTTTCGCCATTGAACGTGGAGAACGGCGGCCGGCAATTCGGTGCGGATGGAGTCATTAAGTCCCCGGTAACCCCATCAACATAATTGCCAGGCCAGGCATTGGGACTGGAACCGGTATCTTTATTGATCAGCGAAGCAAAGCCGCGCTGAGATGCCATCACTGGGTCTTTTTTCTGGTAATCGATGGCGCCGTAAATATTGAAACCGTCGTTACCCAAATCCCCGTAGCCATAGGAAACATTGATGTTTTTATCATCGCCGCCGCCGTGCTGCGGATTGGAAACACTGCCTCCAATGCTGAAGCCCTTCAAGCTCTTCTTGGTGATGAAGTTCATCACGCCGCCGATGGCGTCGGTGCCGTAAATAGCGGAGGCGCCGTCCAGCAACACTTCCACACGATCAATCACGGAAAGAGGGATGGCGTTCAGGTCGGCGGAAGTACCGTCAATCGCCTGATTGGCCATGCGACGACCGTCCAGCAATACCAGGGTGTATTGATTGCCCAGACCACGCAAGCTTGCAAACGCGGCACCGCCCGTAGAGGCGCCCACTGCAGCTGCCGCACCTTGCGACGACTGGTTGGCGGCGATGCTGTTGACCACCTGCTCCACCGTGGTCAGACCTTGCTTGGCCAGGTCTTCGGTTTTGAGAATGGTGACGGGCAGCGCTTTTTCCTGCTTGATGCTGCGCTTGATGTTGGAACCGGTGACCTCTACCCGATCCAGCTGACCGGAGTTCGCCTCAGCGGCGAATGCGAACGGCGCATGGCTCGCCATGCCGGCCATGGCCAGGGCAAGCACTAGCTGCTTCTTTTGACTTCTCAACTTGATTTCTCCTTAACTGCACACGGAAACCAGCAACGCTTCTGGCGAACGTTTGCTGGATACTGCAGGTCGTCGACAATCGAACGTCATGACCGTGTTTCGAGTGTGTTAAGGATTGTTGCCTTCCGTCAATATTTGTTGAGGGACGATCCGCGCTGTCCGGCGGCCCGCGCCAATGTGCCGTTTGACGGAGAAATGCGTAAAAATCATGTTAGCGCTTGAAAATCAATAGACTATGCCCCTGATTTTTGCCAGCAGCTTTTACAATCCCCAGCTAATTCCATGTCATTTTTTATAGCGAACACAACTTGCCATTGTTGCTTTTTTGCATTTTCACGACAAATTTGTACAAGAATTTCAGATTAGACTAATTTTCCAAAAACTTATGCATTCGTTTTTTTAATGGCAGACATGCAAAAAATCATGGATCGCCAATGTCGTCCATTCCAACTTAGCCATTTCCATACAAGAAAAATCATTCCAAAAACATAAAACCCCGCCGCGCCAAACGGCGCGACGGGGCTTGGTCAATCCAACTTGCCGAGGCTTAAAGCTTGTAGCTGGCTTTCAGGAAGTAAGCGCGCCCCACCGGATCCGCCACCACCGGATCAAAACCGTACTGGAAGGTCTTGGTCTGATTGCTGTATGGCGGCTCCTGATCAAACAGGTTGCGGATGCCGGCGGTAATGGTCAGCTTCTTGTCCCAGACATAGCTGCCGGACAAGTTCCAGTTGGAGTACGGGCGCACATTATGACCCTCTTTCTTGGGATTCAGGTCGGTGTAGCCGGACGAATAGTTCTGCACCAGCACCCCGCTCCACGGCCCTTGCGCCCAGTTGAACGCCAGGCTGTGCTTCCAGCGCAAGGTCGGCTGCAGAATATTCTTGTACCAACCGCCCAACGAACTTAGATAAGGCCCCTTGGGCTCTAGCTGTTGCTCGTACTTGGAGGTGTAGGTGCCGTCCAGATTGACGCTGAAATTTCCCCAAGAATTCTTGGGCAGACGGAAGGCCAGACTGATGTCCACGCCGGCCGCGCTCAAGGTGCCCAGGTTCTGGGTAGTAGTGATCACATGGTTGAGCGAGCCGTCGGGATTGCGCACGAACTTGTCGGCGTACTTGCCCGGATCAGCGAAAATCACGCCCGGGTCCAACGCGCCTATGGTGTCCTTCACCGTGGTCCACCAGAAGTCAGCGCTGGCGGTGATTTCCTTGATCGGCTCGATCACGATGCCGAAGGTCAGCGAGCTGGCCTTTTCCGGCGACAAGTTGTTGTTGCCGCCCTGCAGCGCCTCGAACTGGGTTTTGCAATCGTCCACTTTGTTGCCGCCGTTAGCCGGCGTGCCGCCCGGGCAGCGCAAGGGGTCATCGAACTTGTCGGCGGTGTAGGTCTTGCTATTGGGCGTGAACACATCGTACAACGTCGGCGCGCGGAAGCCCTTGCTGGCCGAGGAACGGAACAGGACCTGCGGGATAGGCTGGTACTTGACGGCGATCTTCGGATTGAAGGAGCTGCCGAAGTCAGTGTAGCGGTCGTAACGAGCCGCCAACTGGGCGTCGAAGTTCTTGAAGATGGGGATATCCGCTTCGACATAGGCCGCGGTCACCCCGCGGCTGCCGCTGGTGGATTTGGAATCGGCGATGCCGGAACCCAGCGCGTACTGGGCAATGTCCTGGATCTGGCTGTCCAGCTTCTCGCGCCGGGTTTCCACGCCGAAAGCCGTCGCCAGCATACCGGCCGGCAACTGCAGCACTTCCTTGCTGACCTTGAAATCCGCCATCACCGTCTGGTATTTGGCGACCCAGCCGTCTCCCGTCAGTTCGGTGCTCTGCCAAGCGCCTGGCGCCGAGTCGCCGAAGGGGTTGATGGTGCCGTCCTGGAAGGCGGCGGCGATCTTGTCGCCGTGCACATAGCCTGACTTGTAGTTGATGATGGTCTTGTTCTCGGAGTAGGCCACCCCGCCGCGGTAATCCCAGCCCGCCAGCAAGCCTTCGGCATTGAAAGCCAGCCGCTGCGTGGTGGACAGGCTCTCGGTCACGCGCGGTCCCAGCGGCACTGCCCGTGAGTTGATCACCACGTCGCTGCCGTCGGTGGGAGTACCGTCCGGCAAATGGGTCGGATAGTACTTGTCGCCGGCCTTCAGCGTGGCGATCTTGGCCAACGGCACCGGCGAGATACGTGTGGTGCTGACGTTGTGCGCGCCCATGTATTGCAGCGACAGGGTATGGTCCCCAATCTGCTTGGTGCCCTTGACGAAGGCGGTCAGCTGTTCCACCTCCGGCGTCAGGTCCATGTAGAGGGTAGCGTTTTCGCCACAGGAGTTGGCGTCTATCGGCTTGGCGTACGGCGGTTTGCAGTTCGGCGCCGCCGGGTTGTAGGCGCTGCCCTTGTAAGTGAAGTTGGACGGGAAAACCCGGCCGTTCAGATTGTCCGCAGTCAGGTATTTGTTGGCGAAGGAACGGTTCAGCGTGGTGATGGCGTCCAGCTTCTGATAGCTCAAGGAACCGTAAACGTTGTAGCCGTCCTTGTTCAAATCGCCGATGCCGGCGGTGATGCTGGCGCTGCCGGTGTTGCCGCCCTTGTGGTCGGTGGACACCAGTTCGCCCACCACCGTCACGCCCTGATAGCTTTTCTTGGTGATGAAGTTGATCACGCCGCCAATGGCGTCGGTGCCGTAAATGGCGGAGGCGCCGTCGCGCAGCACTTCGATGCGCTCAATCGCCGACAAGGGAATGGCGTTCAAATCCGTGGCGTAGCCGCCAATCGCCTGGCTGGCGACGCGACGGCCGTCCAGCAACACCAAGGTGTACTGCGAGCCCAGGCCGCGCAGGCTGGCGTAGGACGCGCCGCCCGACACCGTCTGCACCGACGAGGCGCCCACCATGCTGGACTGGTTGCTAGCCAGCGAATTCACCACTTGCTCCACCGTGGTGAAGCCCTGTTTGCTCATTTCCTCGGTGCGCACCACCGTGACCGGCAGCGCCTTTTCCTGCTTGATGCTGCGTTTGATGTTGGAGCCGGTGATCTCCACCCGGTCCAGGGTGCCGCTGCTGGATTCCGCCGCCCAGGCGCTGCCGGCTTGGCCGCCCAGGCCTGCCAGGGCCAGGGCCAGCACCAACTTCTTCTTGCTAGTTCTCATGATTTCTCCAGTCATGTGTCTAACCTGCTTAGCGCGCTTCTCTAGACACGCTTTTCGCAGATCATCCAGCCACAGACTATTTGTCATATGGCCTGACACGATGCTTGGAGCATTTATTACAGACGGTCAATCGGCATCATGATTCGTCACACTCGGCTTTTCCGTCCCTGCCGGTTCCCAGAGCTGCAACCGCCCCGCCGCCATCGGCCGGAAAGGCCGCCGGCAAAGGCTCGCCACCTATACCAGGGCATGGTCCGCCGCGCCGGCGAGCGCAACGGCGCGTTGCCTTTTTGCCAATGCGCTGCGCGGCACGATATTTTTATGACATGTGTAAAAATCAGAAAGACGATTAAATCAATGCATTTAACTCATGCCTATCGAACGCCGACTCATGAGGCCGGACTCGGTTCGCAGTCCTTTAAAGAAACCATGCGTTCCGACTGTCCGGCCAGTTGCACCCGCATCGCCCGGCCGGCCAGTTCGCGTCCTTCCAGCCGGCGCGGCTCGGCGCTGAAATTCACCGTCAGCCGGCTGCCGTCGGCGAAGCGGGTCTGCTGCGACAAGCGATCCGGCGTCAGCCAGGAGAAGCCGGTCATCGCCTGGGTCGCCAGTTGCCGATGCAGCGGTCGGAACACTTGGTCGGCGCAACGCATCAGCGGCAAACGCCGCGCCAGGCTGTCCGCGCTCAGGTGCCAGAGCGGCGGCGTGTTGTACAGCCACTGCGCCAGCAGATTGTCGGCGTAGGCGTTGCTGAACTTCAGGTTGTCGTACAGCCAGTGATTGGTGGTGACGATGGAGTCGTGGAACACCGCCTGATAGAGCGGTAGCCGGTATTGCGGCTGGTAGTAGATGCTCAGGTAAGGCTGTTTCAAGGGCACTGAACGGAAAAACACCTCGGGCTGATTCGCCGGAAACCAGCGACCCAGGAAATACGGCGACTTGGGGTTTTTCTGCAGATCGACATCGCCCCAGCCCAGCACCGGCACCTGCATGCCGTGCGCGAAGGCGATGCCGAGGGAGGTGGCGGCGTTGCCGTTCTCCGAACCCACCGGCACGCCGAAGCGATCCCGCACCCAGGCCATGCTGCGCTCGTTGCCGGCCGCCATCCCGGCCTGGCTCATGCGCCGCCCCGGAGTGTAATCGTCGAACACCATGCCGGTGGCGTAGGCGTCCAGGAACCAGCTGTTGAAGCCCAAGGCCCGATGCAGCGCCTGGCTGCGCTGGCGCAACACCGGCCGCACGCACTCCGGATTGGTGTAATAGCCGGACTGCTGGAAGCCGCTCTTGCGCCGGCCGCCGGCCAGGGTGATGCCGCAGTCCCGGTACGCGGCGGCGCCCAGCTGCGCCGTCAGCCAATCTTCGCGCCGCCCCGGCTGCAAGGCGGTTTGATAGGAGTCGTAAGACGCCATCAAGTAGCCGGCGCTCACGCCCTCCGCCATCGCTTGCGGCTGCCACAAGCCCCCTTCCCAATTGTCCATGCCCAGCCACAGCCGCTCCAGGCCGGCCTCGCGCAAAGCCCGGAGCGTGCGCAGCGACAAGCCGCCGCCCCAGTCGTCCGCCGGGCCCAAGGCCGCGCCGAACACCTCCCTCACCTCGCGCCGCAGGCGGCGGTAAGGCTCGGCCAGCTTGTTCCACGCCGGCGCGGCGCTCAGCCAGCCGGCGCGCGCCTCCGCCGTGGCCGCCTGATTGAAGGCCGCCAACAACACCCGGCGCTGGTAGGCGTCGGGCCGGGCCGAGGCCGTCCGCAGCGCCGCGGCGGCTTCGGCGTCGAAGCGCTCTCTCAGCCGCCGCGCCAGTGCGCTGTCGCCGCGCAACAGGCTCAGCCAGCGTTCCCAGTCGCTCACATCGGCCGCGCCCAGCAAATCGTTGCCCCACAGATAGACATGGCTGGCGCCCACCAGCTTGGCGGTTTCAGGCTGCGCGCGCATCTTGTCGGCCAAGCTCTCGAAACGCCCCGCCTCGATCAGCCATTGCCGATAACGCTTGGCCCCGGCCAAGGGATCGCCGTCCGCCAGATGCAGCAGCAGCGTCATCGGCTCCCGCTGATTCACGGCGTTGAAATCATGGCTCAGCGCCAGGCTCAGGCCGGCGCCGTCCCGGCTGATCCGCAAGCGGTTGTTGAAGGGATTGAGCAGCAGCCAATGCAGACTGTTCGCGCCGTAGTCCATGCCCCACAGCGGCAGACTGAGGTTTTCCGAGGTGTTCAGCCCGTCGCCGGCGAAGCGCGGCAGGAAATCCAGCCACAGCGGATCGCCGGCCGGCGCATAACTGCCCTCGGCCAAGGGCAGCAGCAAGCCGCGCCCCATCGCCGCCGCCGGTTGCCGCAGCAACGGCACCGTCTCCGCGGCGCCGGCCTTGGCTTGAACCGTCAAGCTCAGGTCCGGCCCGTCCAGGCGCGCGCTCAAACGATAACGGCCCTGCTCCCAGGACCAGGCGGCGCCGGCCTCGTCCGCGCGCAGATCCGCCACCGCCCGCGCCGGACCTCCGCTAGACACCGCCAGCGGCGGCTGCCCGGCCGGCGTCGCGGTCACCGCCAGGGTGGCCGGGTCCAGCGCCACCCGCCATTGCGCGTTTTCCAGGCGGATTTGCGCCCAGGCGCTCAGAGGCAAGCTCATCGCCGCCAGCGCCAGAACAAGGAAACGAGGGGTAATCGGCATCGCGAACGCTCTCCATATTGGAATCAAGATGGAGAGATTAGAAAGGCAAAGGCCGGCGCGATTGTCAGGCCAATGTCAGGATTTCAGCGCGGGCCGACCTGACGGTGCGCCAGCCTCAGCACCAATTGGCCGCGCGCCTCGGCGCGCACCAGGGCCACGCTTTGCCACAACTCGCCCCGGCTGGGTGGCCAGCGCAGCGCCTCGCCCAACTCGCGCCGCCGCCACCAGACAAAACCATAGTCGCTGCGCCGCAGCAGCGACTGCTCCAGCCAA
This sequence comes from Chromobacterium alkanivorans, assembly GCF_016937655.1. Taxonomy (GTDB): domain Bacteria; phylum Pseudomonadota; class Gammaproteobacteria; order Burkholderiales; family Chromobacteriaceae; genus Chromobacterium; species Chromobacterium alkanivorans. The sequence continues at coordinate 8,734 of NZ_JAFHKL010000022.1, forward strand.
GGCTGCGCGCAGGCCGCGCGCGGCGGCGGCAAGCGCGACACCGCCAGCGGGCTGCGCGACAGCCAGTCCAGATTGGCCACTTCCGGCAAGGCCAGCTCCGCCTGCCATTGCCGGCCGGCGGCGCTGAGCTGCAAGCGATAAGCGCCCGCCGCCAGCGGGCGGCTCAGGTCCTCGCTTTCCAGGCGGAAACCCTGGCCGTCTTCCCGCTCCAGCAAGCCGCCGCGCAACAGGTCATGCCCCTGCGCGTCCAATAGCCTGGCGTCCTCCAGCGCGCCGCGGCCGCTCAACACCACCCGGTAGGCGCGCGCCAGCGGCATGTCGCGCTGCGCCAGTTCCAGCGTCAGCCGCGGCAACCAGGCCGGCAGCGTCAACGGCGCGTCCTTGCCGCAATGCTCGGCGCTCAGCGCCGCCAGCGCCTGCGTCCAGGCCTGCCGCTGCGCCTGGCTGCGCAAGGCCGGCCAGCTCTCGGACAGCGCGCGCCAAGCGGCCGCGTCGTCCGCCCCCAGCAAGGCTCGGTTCAAGGCCGCCAAGGGGTCGGCGACGGCCGGCGCGGCCAGCGCCAGGCACAGGCACAAAGCGCGCCGCATCAGGCCTGCTCCAGGCGGTAGCCGACGCCGCGCACGGTTTCGATGGCGAGGCCGGGCAGCTTCTGCCGCAGTTGCAGGATATGGGTGTCCACGGTGCGCGTGGACGGGAAGTGCTGATAGCCCCAGACCTGGTTCAGCAGTTCGTCGCGGCTCATCACCCGCCCGGCCATGCGCGCCAGCAAGGCCAGCAATTCGAACTCGGTGCGCGTCAAGGCCACCTCCCGTCCCTGCCAGTTCGCCGACTGCCTGGCCGGCTGCAGGCTCAGGGCCCCCAGACTCAGGCTGCCGTCGCCCAGGGGCCGCAGCTGAGCGCGAACCCGCGCCAGCAACTCGGCGTGGGCGAAGGGTTTGCTCAAGTAATCGCGCGCGCCCGCCTCCAAGCCGGCCACCCGGTCGCCCACCTCCACCCGAGCCGTCAGCACGATGACCGGCAAGGCTTTGAGCGCCAGCCAGCCGGGCAGATGCCGCAGACTGTCGCCGTCCGGCAAGGTGCGGTCCAGGATGACCAGGTCGGCGCGCAGCCACTGCGCTGCCGCCTCTTCCGCCCGCCGCAGCCACAGGCAGCGATAGCCCGCGTCCTCTAGAAAGCGGCTCAGGCCCTCGCCCAGCGTCTCGTCGTCTTCAATCAGCAGCAAGGTGTTCATGCAAGATGATCCTGTCGCGGCGCCCGCTTGACGGGCAGTTGCAAGCTAAAACTCGTGGGCGGGCCGGACAGGCGCAGCCGCCCGCCCAACCTCGCCAGCACCCGCAGGACAATGGCCAGGCCCAAGCCCATGCCTTCGCCGCCGCTGCCGCGCCGCCTCAGTCGGCGCAGCCGGTAATCCGACAAACGGCCGCCGTCGCACACCGTCAGCGTCAGTCTGCGGCCGTCCCAGTCCGCCAGCACCCGCCACGGCGGCCGGCCGTGCCGGCGCGCGTTGGCCAGCAGATTGTCCAGGCACAGACCCAGCCAATAGGCCGGCAACAGCAGCGTCGCGTCCTCGTTCAGGCAAAAAGCGGCCTGGTGCCGCTCCGCGACCGCGTCCAGCCACTCCGCCAGCCGCACCGCTTGCCGCCCCTCGTCCAGCCGGTCGGCGGACAAGTAATGGCGGCTGGCTTCGGCCAACTGGCGCAGGCGGCTGACGCCGCCGGCCAAATGGCCAAAATGATCTTGAGCGGAATCCGGCAGGCGGTCGAAGTCGCGGCGCAGCCCCTCCACCACGCCGGCCAGGCCGGCGATGGGAGTGCGCAACTCATGGGTCAGCATCTGCAAGGCGAAGCGCCGCTCCCGCTCCAGACGCCGCCGCTGCCAGGCCAGCCAGCCGCCGCCGGCCAACGCCAGCCCGGCCAGGCCCGCCAGCACCGCCCGCCACGGCCAGGCCGGCGCCGGCATAGGGTTCAAACACAGCCCGTCCATACGCTCCGCGCAAGCACTCGTCCCGGCCGCCGACACACTCACCCCGGCCGCTTCCGCCCGCTCCCGCCAGGCGGCGGCCGGGTAAAGCCGCCAATGGCCGTCGCGCAGCCGCCACAAGGCGCCGTCCTGCCACAGCCAGCGCGCGCCGGCCAGCAAGGCGTCCAGATTGTCGTCGGACAAAGCGCCCAACAACCCCAGGTCGTCGGCGCGCTCGCGCACGTGCAGCCAGTCCGCCGCCTCCGCCCGCGGCCGGCCCTGCCGCCAATGCGCGGCGCTGCTGCCACCCAGCGGATGGACCGGATGCAGGCGCAGCCAATCCGTCGGCAAGCGCCCGTCCATGCAGCGCCGGCCTTCGAAATCCCGCCACAGCGGCGGCACGGCGGACAAGTCCCCCTCGCAGCCGCGCTCGTGCGCCGCCAGCTGCCGCAAGGCGCGCAGGCCGTAGCGAGACCAGGCCGGCTGCAGCGACTCCGGCGCGATCAGGCCCTCGTCCAGCGACTGGATCCGCGCCAGCGCCAAAGACTGCGCCGGCCGCGCTCCGGCCAGGGCGGCGTCCAGCCGCGACGACAGCCCGCCGGCCCAGGCGGCCTGGCAAAACAGCAGACAACAACACAGGCGTAGCATCATGCCTCGCATTATACGGAAAACCCGCCGCCGCTCGGCTGACAGCCCGGCGCGAATCCGCTAGCATGCGTTTCCGGCACATGACACCAGATCGGCATCCACGTGAAAGCAGGCTTCTCCTTCTTCGCCACCCGGCGCTTCTTCCCGCTGTTCGGCACCCAGTTCCTGGGAGCGTTCAACGACAACCTGCTGAAGACCGCCATCGTGGTGCTGATCAGCTTCCATGGCCTCAGCCTGGCCGGGCTGCCGCCGGAGCAACTGGTCAATCTGGCCGCCGGCGTGTTCATCCTGCCCTTCTTCCTGTTTTCCGCCACTGCCGGCAAATTGTCCGAGCGTTACGACAAGGCCGTCATCGCCCGCTGGATCAAGCTGGCCGAGATCGCCATCATGCTGCTGGCCGGCGCCGGCTTCTTCCTGCACTCCGCCGGCCTGCTGCTCTCCGCGCTGTTTCTGATGGGCGCCCACTCCGCCTTTTTCGGCCCGCTCAAATACTCGGTGCTGCCGCAATACCTGAAAGAGCATGAGCTGGTGGGCGGCAACGGCCTGATCGAAATGGGCACCTTTCTCGCCATCCTGGTCGGCCAGATCGGCGGCAGCATGCTGACCACCGGCGGCCCGCTGCTGATCACCGCCACCTTGCTGGCCACCGCCCTGTTCGGCTACGGCGCCAGCCGCGCGATGCCGCCGGCCCGGCCCGGCGCGCCGGAGTTGAAGCTGTCCTTCAATTTCCTCAAGGACTCGGTAGTGCTGATGCGCGACGCCTGGCGCATCCGCGACGTGCGCTGCGCCATCCTCGGCATTTCCTGGTTCTGGCTGATGGGCGCGGTCTACACCACCCAGCTGCCCACTTTCACCCGCCTGCACCTGGGCGGGGACGCCGGCGTCTACACCCTGCTGCTGGCGCTGTTCTCCATAGGCATCGGCCTGGGTTCTGTGGTTTGCGCCAAGTTGTCGCAAGGCAAGCTGCAATTGGGCATGGTGCTGGTGGGTAGCGTGGGCATGACGCTGTTTGGCGGCGACCTGGCGCTGTCGGCGCTGCCGCACTACCGTGGCGAGTTGATCGGCCTGGCCGATTTCCTGGCCCGCGCCGGCAGCTGGCGCAATATGGTCGATGTGGCGTTGCTGGGCTTCTTCGGCGGCTTCTTCACCGTGCCGCTGTACACCTGGCTGCAAACCGCCAGCCCGGACGATTTCCGCTCCCAGGCCGTGGCCGCCAACAATATCGCCAACGGCTTCTACATGGTGGCCGCCGCCATCGGCAGCGCGCTGGCTCTGAAGTTTTACGACAGCATCGCCATCCTGCTGCTGGCCACCGCCGCGCTCAATATTCTGGCCACACTGCATCTACTCAGCGCCGCGCCGGTGATCTGGCGGCAACGGCTGGACTGGCTGCGGGCGTTGCGCGGCTAAGAACCTGTTTACGATCTGCTGCGCTGCGTGGAGCGTTACACGATGAGTACGCCTTCGAAATGCTCATGTACCGTGTGTACATTCCGCTTTCTCAGCCGTTTTCGCCTTGTCTCGCCTTAGCTCGCGAGATCGTAAACACGTTCTAAGAGCGGCTAACATTGTCAGTTTCACGCCTGAGGCAAGGCGCGCCGACGCAGGCAGTACTTGAGTACGACAAGGCGGCGCAACGCAGCATCAGGGGTTTGTTAGCCGCTCTAAGCGTCGACAGCCTCCAGCTCGAACACCCCGTCCATCCGCCAGCGCTCCCGCTCCCGGGAGGGCACCGCGCCGGCCGGCAGCGCCGGCCGCACTTCCAGCTCCAGTTGCAATGCTCGGCCCGTTTTGCCGCCATCGGGGTACACATACACCCGCTGGCCGGGACGCAGCGGGGCCGAGCGCAGACGTTCGCCACCCGCTTCCCCCTCTAGCCGGAAGTAGGCGGCGCGCCCATCCAGCGTCGCCGAGCGCAACACCAGACGCACCGAGCCCTGGGGACCGAAGCGGAACGAGGCCGCATCCGCCGCCGGGCCGTTGAAACGCAAGGCCAGCGCCTGGGGCTGATCGCAGACGGCTTGCAAGCTCAACACCCGCGCCTCCAGGCCGGCCCCCAACACGCCTCGACCGACATGTTCGCGCAAGGCGGCCAGCGGCACCACGCCATAGTCCAGATGGGGCGAGCTCACGGTCAACGCGCACCGCCGCTCCTCGGCCGCGACGCCGGCGCTCAAGGCCGCCAGCACAAGCAAACTCCACTTGCTCATTCTCATCCCTCCGCTCCTCTGTCTTCGTCGCGGCGTTCCGACGCCTCCGCTTTGAGCTGCGCGCTTGGCGGCTCCTGCACGCAGCTTGCCTTGACGGTTTGGTACAAGGCGGACGCCTCCTCGTCCGGCAACACATAGCTCAGCCGGCAGCGTTGCCCCGGCAGATGCTCGACATACAGTCCGTTCTGCGCCATCGCCTGATCCAGAAACACCTCGCCGCCGCTCCCTGTTATCGTGACAAAACGCCCTTCCGCGTCAACCACGCTCAAACCCGCCGCCAATGACGTGCCGCCCTCGCCCACAATCTGGATCAACAGGCGCTGGGTTTTAAGCACCGAGAACGCCACCTGGCTGACCGAACCATGCCCGGCGCGCACTACCTTCAAGCCGTTCGCCACATCCGCGTTGCGCGGCAGGCTAGGCGTCTGCAGTTCCACCCGGGTATCGGCATAAGCGTTCAGGCTTGCCAATACCGCGTGGCCCTCGCCATCGCTCCACACCGGGCCGCTGGGCGTGCTGAACTTCACCCCGGACAAGCCCCCCACCGACACCACCCCTATGCTGTCGCGCAGCGGATAGGGCGAGAAAGTCAATCCGCGTTCATGCCACAGCGCGCCACCGCGCAGGCTGGCGTTGTAAGACTGCGCGCCGCTGCGCTGGCTCAAGCCCAGGCCCAGCTGGGCGTAACGCGGAATCCAGTGCAAGTTGCCGTTGAAGCCAGTGCTGTTCCTGTTGGCGTCCCGCTCCGCCGCCACGCTGTAATTCAGGTTGTCGCTGACGATTTCGCGGTAACTGGTCCCCAGGGTTTCGCTCTGACCATAGCGTTGCAGATAAGCGCTCAGGCTGGCGCGCTCCAGCGGCAGATCCACGTTCAAGTAAAACTGATTGCGATGCGCGCCCGCGCTCTGCCCCAAATCGCGGCCCATGTTCAAGGTCACATTGGCGCCGCCCAGACGCCGGCTCCAGCCGCCATTCAACCGCTGAGTGGCATCCGCGCCGTTGCGGGAGCGAGTGACGCCCAGGCTGAACGCGCCCAGCGCGTCATGGCGATAAGACAGAGACAGGCCGTACTGCGTCAACGCCGTCGGCGTCTCCTGCTGCCGAGCCGCGGAGTCCGACAGCGTGCGGAAGTGGGCGCTCTGCCGGCTCACACTCAAAGCGCCGGATAAGCGCTCGCCCCAGGCCGCGCTCAAGGACGCGCTGTATTGCATGCCGCTCCGGTTCGCCGCATTGTCGCGGGAGGTCACCGCTCGCGCGCCGGCCAAGACCTGAGGACTCAGCAGATAGGACAAGGCCCCGCCGGCGGAATGAAAGCGCTCGGACCACAGGCCGCCCAGGCTGAGATCCAACTCCCGGGCCAGCCGCCAGCTGCGGCTGCCGGAAAACAGCCACGGCGTGTCGCCATCCTGGCCTCCAAACTGGCGCACCCTGCCCGCCGCGATATTGAAACCCTCATCGTCGCCGGCCGGACTAGCGAAAAACGCCGCCGCCGGCACGGTGAAAGCGTGCTGACTGCCATCGCTTTCAGTAACGGTGACATGTAGATCGAAACCCGCCGAGAGGATGGGCACATCGTTCAATTCAAAAGCGCCGGGCGGCACCATCGTGCTGTACACCAACGCGCCGGATTGCCGCACTTCCACCCGGGCTTCGCTCTGGGCGATGCCCTTGACCAGCGGCAAGTTGCCTCGCGGCAACAGCGCTCCTTGCGGCAGCCACTGCGCGCCGGAGAAGTTCACGCCGGCGAACAGCGGGTTGTTCAGCGACAGCTCGCCCAATTGCAGGATGGACTTGCTGTCCAGCAGGGTCTTCTGCGCATAGCTGTACAGGTACTGGAAACGATTGCTCGCCTCGTTGCGCGCAAAGCTTTGCCGGCTGCGCACCATCCAGTCGTTCCAATTGAATCCCAGCTCCGTGAAGCCCTGCAGATACTGCAGGCTTCGCCCGCCGCTGCTGCTGCGCATGGCCAGCAACTCATAGTTGAACAGACCGGCGCCGCCGCCGCTGTCGTAGCCGTCCAGCTGTGCCTGCTCGCGCCGCAAGGCGCTGCTGGGCGCCAGGATGTCCACCCGCGCCAGTTCCGGCCGCAGCTTGACCACCGCCTGCGGATAAAAGTCCGTCAGCTCGCGGCAGCCTGCCTCCGCCGGCTGCCGGTCAGCCGTGGGCAACAAACCGGCGGCGGCCCAGAACCCGTCGTCGACGCACAGGCGACCATTCCCGTCTATCGTCAGCTCGGTGCTGCCGCGGCCGGCGCCATTGACGGATAAGGACACCCGATTCCTACCTGGCACAAAGCGCGCGCCCTGGCTGAAGTACTCCGCCACGCCGGGATCGATGCCGCTTGCCTTCAATACGCCCAAGTCGAACATCGTGCCGTCTTCGGGCACGCCTCGCGCCGCCGCTTCAACGGAAAACACCGGAACCAGCCCGACCAGCCACAGCAATAGCGGAATGGGCCGGAGCAACCATTCAATTGAACACTTCATCTAGCAGGACCAAAGAATTTGGATGAATAGGGAAATCAGGGATAGAAGACCGTGACCGTCGCGTGGCCATCCAGCTGAACGAGCTCGCGCGCGCTGAGCGCTTGCCGCCCCCTGAGCGCGGCGCCGACCCGCAGAGTGAGCACATGGGTGCTGGCAGGCTGCAACGCCTTGTGCGTTCCCAAGGCGTAGCCGTAGCGCAGGTCCAACGGCGCGGCGTCGGCTTGCAGCCACCCTTCTTGCCTGACGTCGCTGCGCATCAGCGCCGCCGTGCGCTCGTCTGCTCGGGCTTCAACCGGAGTCAACCACCAATAACCCAGCGCTTGCTTGCGGCCATCCCGGCCCAGACCCAGAGTCTGTTCCGCCTCCGTCGGCAGCAAGGACGCCGACGCCCGGACCGCCCCCATGACGGCGATGTCCGCTCGGCTGTCGCGTCGGTTGTCCCGTATGCTCAAACCCACCAGAGCCGGCTGATCGCACTGCACCCGCAAGCTGAGCTCACGCTCGCTCAGTAGCGTCGCGCCCTGATTCAGCGTGGACCAGGCGATGACGCCGTAGTCGACCACGCCGTTGTTGGAAAAACTGGGCGTGCAGCTGGGCGGCACCACTTCGGCCGTCAACTCGAACGGCGCGCTCGCCGCCAGGGCCGGCGCGCACGGCAGCCAGGCCAGCATGACAACACGCATCGCTGCGACAATCGCTTGGCTAATGTTCATGACCAGACTTCATCGTTCAGTTCAAGGACGCAGTGAATGAGTCCACCGCATAGCCGTAACTGGTTGCCGGCCATAACTTGACGTGAGTGGCATCCAACGGCAGCGTCTGACCTGCCGACGCCAGTTGCAGACGCTCGCCGGGCAGGATATAGGCCTTGGGTAGCTCCAACGCTTGCTTGCCTGGCTGCAACTCCACCTTGTGCGTGGACAGCCGCACTACATAAGGGCTGTCGTTCTTCACTTCCACCATGCCGTTCTCCGCCAGGCCCCATTGCAACTTGGTCCATGGTTCTCTTTCACGCGGCAGGCCCTTGGGACGGATCAGCACCGGCAAATTCTGATTGAAGGTCATCTGGATGCGATGCCCTTTCTCGGCGGTTACCGCGGGAATTCCCTCGAAAGAAGCTCGCATCAGCCGCTCAGTCTGCAGCGGACGCGACGATTTCAATAAAAAGCGGACCAATTGCTTTTCTCCACCCTCCACCCTGGAAATGGGCGGAGAAGCAAGCAGCAGGCCCTCCGGGTCTTCCGGCAGGTTTTCCAGGCGGACATACATCAGGCTGGCATGGGCGTCGGTATTCTTGACGTTGATCACACCCTCTCCGTCGCCCTCTTCCACCACCACCAAGGAGGTTTCCGGCACCACGCCGGCGGACCAAGCCATCAAGGGCAGCAAGGCTAATAGCAGGGCACCCAGCGCCCTGCCGACGTTCTCGGCGGCCAACATATTCAAGGCCTTCTTCATCTGGAACTCTCTCTCGTCAAAAACCAATCGCAATCCAGCCATGCCGTGACGACAGGCGGGATCCAGCATGCCTGCATTAGAAAGCCGGCACGCTGCGCGCCGGCCCGCCCATGTTGATCAACGTTGGGGGCGGGCGACCGCCCCCTAAGTCGATTAATTAACTTACTGATAGTAAATAGTGAAAGTACCTACTCCATCCAGCGTAGTGTCGTCCTTCACGTTCAAACGCCCCTTGGTATTCAATGCGGCGCCCACAACCATCGGGAAAGTATGTACGGTTGCCACAGCGGGAGTATTCACGCCCTTGCCCTTGATGGCGAAAGCCCCTACCCCGGCCCCGGCGAAATGCGGGTTCAGAGGAGACGTGGTGGTTTCTCCCCAACTAATACCACTATTATCGGAGTACAACAGGCGGGGCTCGCTGACCTCTTCGGACAAACTATTGGTCGCTCTCAGATTGGCCCTATCAACCGTCATCCACCATACGCCGAGCTTGCCCGCAGCCGCATCATTCCCCAAGCCCATGGTCTGGGTGTTTGCAGTGGCCACGGCAAGGTTGGATTGAGAATGCTTGACCGGCTGTGGAATTTCACTGCCCAGCAAAGGCTTGCTCTCCGCGCGGGCATCGGTGATGCGAATTCCCAGCGCGGTATCTTCCTCACAAGTCACCGTCAAACTGACATCACGGTCTTCCAGCGTATGCGCGGCACTGGCGCTTAGATTGGATACCGGGATGTCTCCATAATCAATTACCGCGCCGCCGCTCAATGTCGGCGTACATGCCGGTGGAATCAACCTCCCGGTAATCAGCAAGTCTGCGCTGTTTGCTGCCGCCCATTGCGCTGTTCCAGCAAAAACAGCTGCCAACACCAAAATCATTTTTTGCTTATTCACGGATAACTCTCCAAATAAATTAGAACTCACAACCCAAGCCCCCCTTTGAAAGCCTTTGCCTCCAACAGAAAATCTAAGCGCTGGCAACGTTTACTTCCATTAGTGGGCAGATCAATATTGCATCGTTCGCACTGACCCACACAATAGGATTTATCCTAAGCCATACAGATATTTACCCTAAAATTTCTCAAAACCACTCCCTTCAAGCTGCTCAATCATTAATTGATGAATATTTTAATTATTTGCAAAATAAAAACCGGCGAACTCAATAGTCGCCGGCCACTCCACAACATCTCCCTGTCACTCACATCCAACTCCATCCTCGTTTCATTGGTAGTAAATTGTAAACACCCCTTTGCCATTCAGTCTGGTGTCGTCCTTCACAGTCAAGCTGCCCCGGGCATTGATCGCGCCTCCAACGACCAAAGGAAACTCATGCAAAACCGCCACGGCAGGACTGGTCGCCGCAATGCTCTTGATGGCAAAGGTCGTTGAATCGGCCCCACCATAATGCGGGTCAAGCGGGGAGGTTGTCGTCCTGCTCCAGCTCTTGCCATTATTGGTGGAGTACAACAACTTGGCCTCGCTCACTATTTCAGACTCGCTATTGCTTGCCTTCAAATTTTCCCTATCAACATGCATCCACCAAACACCCAGCTTGCCTGAAACGGCATCCAGGCCAAGACCCATTGTCTGCCTGTCTGTTCTTGCAACCGCCAGATTCGAGTCGGAATGTTGGCTCGGCCTGGGAATTTCTCTATTCAACAAAGGCTTGGTATCAGCACGTGCGTCAGTGATCCGAATGCCTAATGCGGTATCTTCCTGACAAGCTATGATCAGGTTTACATTACGGTCCTCCAAAGTGTATGCCTCTTTAGGATGAAGGCTTGCAACTGGAATATCCCCATAATCAATTACGGCCCCACCACTCAACGTCGGAGTACACGCCATGGGAATCAATCTGCCGGCAATCAACAAGTCGACGCTATTGGCCGCCGCCAAAGATGGCACTCCGATGAAAGCACTACCTAGCAGCAAAATCAGACTTCTTTTCTTCATAAGTTCCCCTTTAAGAAAAAATCATCTCCAGCGAAATCATACGTCCTAGAACACAACTCACCGCAAAAGCAACTATAGCGACGACCATGCCCTCCATTGACACTGAGCGCGGCCATATTGCATTCCGAACCATAAGCTGTGCCATAGGATTTATCCTAAGACAATTAAATATCTCCTGATCCAAACTCACGTCACCTCAACCATATTATTTATGCCAACAACAAGGACAAGGCATGCGGCGGCGCACCCATCGGAGAAAAGCATTTGAAATTCATGGAGAATTTTCTATCGTCGCGCAACGCAAGCAGATAGTCCCGCGCTTTTGAAAACGGAAATCCATAAAGCACAATGGAATCAGGCCTGGCCAAATGCGGAGAAGAATTTTTTCGTGAACCAACCGTCCGCACCTATGCCGCGGCTGGATAAAAAGGAGAGGAGGCTCCTTGCCTTTCGGACATGAAAAACGCCCGCGATGACCATGGTCATCAGCGGGCGGGGGTCGGCCGGTTACGGTTAGGCGCGGCTTCAGTCTTGCGCCAGCTTGGCGGCGGCGTCGCGCAGCGCGGTGCGCAAGCCCTCTTCTATCACCGGGTGGTAGAACGGCATCTCCAGCATCTGGGCGATCGTCAGGCCTTGCTGATGACTCCAGGCCAGCAAGTGGGCCAGGTTCTCGGCTCGCGGGCCTATCATTTCAGCGCCCAGGAAGCGGCCGCTGATACGATCGGCGTAAACATGCAGCAGGCCTTGATTGACGCCCATCACCCGGCTGCGGCCCTGGTCCTCGAAGCTGACTTCGCCTACCGCGAACTCGCCCGCCGGCAAATCGGCGTAGCGGCTGCCCACCATCATCATCTGCGGGTCGGAAAACACCACGGCGATGCTGGAGCGGCGCAGGCCCGGCCCCACCGCCGGATACAGCGCGGCGTTGTCGCCGGCGGTCTTGCCTTCGTCGGCGGCCTCATGCAGCAGCGGCAGGATGTTGTTGGCGTCGCCGGCGATGAAAACCGGCGAGTTCCCGCACTGCAACGTCCGCGGATCGAACTTGGGCACCCCGCCCGCATCCAGTTCCAGGCCGGCGTTTTCCAGCGCCAGGCCGCGCACATTCGGCGCGCGGCCGGTGGCGGCCAGCACGTAATCGAAACGCTCGCAGACTTCCTCGCCGTCCAGATTCAAGTAGCGGATTTGCGGCTTGCCGTCGGCCAGGCCCATTTCCAGCACCTTGGCGTCCGGATCCAGGTAGAACTCTCGGCCCAAGGCCTGGCTGGCGTAGTCGCGCACCGCCGGATCGGACAGCGGGCCGACGCCGCCGCCGCGGCCGAACACGCGCACCTTGACGCCCAGGCGGGACAGCGCCTGGCCCAGTTCCAGGCCGATGACGCCGGGGCCGAACACCGCCACGCTTTCCGGCAGCGTGTCCCAGTCGAACACATCGTCGTTGATGATCAGTTTGTCGCCAAACACCTGGAACGGCGGCGGGATCAGCGGCGAAGAACCGGTGGCGATCACCACGCGGCGCGCCTGCACCAGCGTGTGTTCGTCCACTTGCAAGGTGGTGTTGTCGATGAAGCGGGCGTAACCGCGCAACCGGTCTTGCGGCGGAATGCCTTCCACGCCCTTGAGCACGAAGCCGACGAAACGGTCGCGCTCGCGCTTGACCCGGTCCATCACCTCGCGGCCGTCGATGCGCACCTCGCCGTCCACATGCACGCCGAAGGGCGCGCTGTGGCGCAGCGCGTGCGCGGCTTCGGCGGCGGCGATCAGCAGCTTGGACGGCATGCAGCCGACGCGGGCGCAGGTGGTGCCGTAAGGGCCGCCTTCAATCACCACGGCGCTGGCGCCGCGCGCCTTGGCGGCGCGGTAGGCTGCGAGGCCGGCGGTGCCGGCGCCGATCACGGCGACATCGATGTTCAAGGTGTGCATCTCATTCCTTTCGGTATCGGGATACGGCACGGCACGCTGAGCATGCCGTCTCGTATCCCGGTAAAAAAAGGGCCGGACGGAGCATCCGGCCCGCAACAACTCCGGTGGCATCAGGGCCCGAGCCACCGGGGACGAACACGGTCAGGCCTTACTTGGAGAAGTACTTTTCCACTTCGTCGGCGGAGCCGATCAGCTCGCCGTTGATGAACACTTGCGGCGCGGTCATCTTGCCGGCCACGGCGCCCAGCACCTTGCCGCGCACCTTGTTGTCCAGCGGCACTTCGACGAAGTCGTAGCCGTTTTCGCTCAACACTGCCTTGGCGCGCGCGCAATGCGGGCAGCCCGTCTTGGAGAACACCACCACTTGATCCGGCTTTTTGGCGCTGGGGTTGATGTAGTCCAGCAGGGTGTCGGCGTCGGACACTTTGAACGGATCGCCCGGCTCTTGCGGCTCGACGAACATCTTGTCCACCACGCCGTCTTTCACCAGCATGGAATAGCGCCAGCTGCGCTTGCCGAAGCCCAGGTCCTGCTTGTCCACCAGCATGCCCATGCCGGCGGTGAAGTCGCCGTTGCCGTCCGGGATCATCACCAGGTTCTGCGCTTCCTGGTCCTTGGCCCATTCGTTCATCACGAAGGTGTCGTTGACCGACACGCACAGGATGGCGTCCACGCCGTTGGCGAAGAAGGCCGGCGCCAGTTCGTTGAAGCGCGGCAGGTGGGTGGACGAGCATGTGGGGGTGAACGCGCCCGGCAGCGAGAACAGGGCTACGGTTTTGCCGTCGAACAGTTCGGCGGTGCTGACATCTTTCCACTCGTTGTTGTCACGAACACGGAAAGTGACATTCGGTACGCGTTGGCCTTCACGGTTTTGCAACATGGCGAGACTCCTTGGTTCGGATTGGCTGACAGGTTTAATAAATCGATGGGTGCATTCTGATAGCTGAGAGCAAATTCGTCTAATTGATTGTGGCAAGGCTGCTGATTTGCTTTTTTAATCGCCAAGCAAGTGGCCGCAGTAACCGTTAAAATTGCATAAACAAACCAACAACCAGGCCAGTGCGGTGAAGATTCTGATTCTCGGCGGCGGACAGGTCGGCGCCAATGTGGCGGAGAACCTGCTTTCGGAAAACAACGACATCACGGTGGTGGATCAGAACGCCGAGCGGCTCAAACAGCTGCAGGACCGGCTGGACATCCGCACCGTGGCCGGCAACGCCGCCCATCCGCAGGTGCTGGCCGAGGCCGGCGCGGCGGACAGCGACATGGTGCTGGCGCTGACCCGAGACGACGAAACCAATCTGGTGGCCTGCAAGATGGCCGAAGCCTGTTTCAACATCCCCACCCGCATCGCCCGCATCCGCTCCAGCGACTATCTGGCGTCCGAACACGGCGACCCGCTCGCCCATTTCGGCATCGAGTCCGCCATCTGCCCGGAACAGATCGTCACCGACCACATCTACCAGCTGTTCGCCTACCCCGGCGCGCTGCAAGTGCTGGACTTCGCCGACGGTAAGCTGCAGCTGGTGGTGTCGCGCGCCCATTCCGGCGGCCAACTGCTGGGCATGCCGCTGCGCAATATCCGCGAACACATGCCGGACGCGGACTGCCGCGTCTGCGCCGTCCACCGCCGGGACAAGCTCCTGGTGCCGGACGGCGACACCGTGCTGGAGGAAGGCGACGAGGTCTTCTTCGTCGCCGCGCGCGAGCACGTGCAGGCCATGCTCAAAGAGCTGCGCTTCAGCGAGCGCCCCATGCGGCGCATCATGATCGCCGGCGGCGGCAATATCGGCTACCGGCTGGCCAAGCTGCTGGAGAAGGATTTCAGCGTCAAGGTGATAGAGGCGCGGCCGGAACGCGCGCAGTGGCTGGCGGAGCGGCTGGAGCATGCGCTGGTGCTGCGCGGCGAGGCCACCGACGAAGAGCTGCTGGACGCCGAGAACGTGGACGAGATGGACGTGTTCTGCGCGCTGACCAACGACGACGAGGACAACATCATGTCCACGCTGCTGGCCAAGCGCATGGGCGCGCGGCGGGTGGTGGCGCTGGTCAACCGCACCAGCTACGTGGACCTGCTGGAAGGCCACCGCATCGACATCGTGATTTCGCCGCACCTGTCCACCATAGGCTCCATCCTGGCCCATATCCGCCAGGGCGACGTGGAGGCGGTGCATCCACTGCGCCGCGGCGCGTCCGAGGCGATGGAAGTGGTGATTCACGGCGACGCGCAGCAATCGCGGCTGACCGGCCGCCGCATCGAGCAGATCGACATGCCGCACGGCAGCCACATCGTGGCGGCCATCCGCGGCGAACAGGTGCTGATGGCGCATCACGATCTGACGGTGGAGAACGGCGATCACCTGATCATCTTCCTGTCCCGCCGCCGGGTGATCCGCCAGGTGGAAAAACTCATTCAGGTCAAACTGGGCTTTCTGTGACCATGCATCTGACCGGCCTGCACCATGTGGCGATCATCGCCTCCGACTACGCCCGCTCGCGCGACTTCTACCACCGCATCCTCGGCCTGCCGATACTGGCCGAGCACTGGCGCGCCGAACGCCAGTCCTGGAAGCTGGACCTGGCCACGCCGGGCGGCGGCCAGCTGGAGCTGTTCAGCTTTCCGTCGCCGCCGCCGCGCCCCACGCGGCCGGAAGCCTGCGGCCTGCGCCACCTTGCCTTCGCCTGCGCCGACCTCGCCGCCTGCCGTCAACACCTGCTGGCCGAGGGCGTGGCGCTGGAGGAGGTCCGCGTGGACGAATACACCGGCGCGCGCTTTTTCTTCTGCGCCGACCCGGACGGCTTGCCGCTCGAGTTTTACCAGCCGCGGGACTGAGACATGCGCAAAATCCTCGCCATCCTCTACGTGCTGTCCAAGCTGATCATGCTGTTCTCCTGCACCTTTCTCGCGCCGGCCCTGGTGTCCATCCTCTACCGCGACGGCGCGCTGGACACCTTCGTCACCGCCGCCGTGGCCGGCCTGGCCATGGGCCTCGCGCTGTGGTCCGCCACCCGCCGCTACCAGCGGGAGCTGAAACCGCGCGACGGCTTCATCCTGGTGACCACGCTGTGGGTGGGCTTCGCCATCACCGCCTCCTTCCCCTTCATGCTGGCGCGGCCGGAGATGCCGTTCAGCCACGCCTTCTTCGAGGCGATGTCCGGCCTGACCACCACCGGCTCCACCGTGATCAGCGGCCTGGACGCGCTGCCGGCCTCGCTCAACTTCTGGCGCCACTTCCTCAACTGGATGGGCGGCATGGGCATCATCGTGCTGGCGGTGGCGATACTGCCCATCCTCGGCATCGGCGGCATGCAGCTGTACAAGGCGGAAACGCCGGGGCCGATGAAGGACAGCAAGCTGGCGCCGCGCATCACCGAAACCGCCAAGAACCTGTGGCTGGTCTACAGCGGCTGGACGCTGGCGGTGGCGCTGGCGCTGAAAGCCGCCGGCCTGAGCTGGCTGGACGCGGTGTGTCACGCCTTCGCCGCGCTGTCGCTGGGCGGCTTTTCCACCCGCGACAGCAGCGTGGGCGCCTTCGACTCGCTGCCGGTGGAGCTGATCCTGAGCTTCGGCATGATCATAGGCGCGATGAACTTCGCCACCCACTTCCTGGCGCTGCGCCAGCGCTCGCTGCGCGCCTACCTGCGCGACCCGGAAGCCAAGGCCATGCTGTGGCTGCTGCTGGGCAGCATCCTGGCGATGAGCGCCTATCTGTGGGCCCACCATGTCTACGACTTCCCCACCGCGCTGCGCCACGTCAGCTTCAACCTGATCTCCATCGCCACCGACAGCGGCTTCGCCAGCGTGGACTACGCGCGCTGGCCCATCTTCGTGCCATTGTGGATGCTGTTCCTGTCCAGCATCACCGCCTGCTCCGGCTCCACCGGCGGCGGCATCAAGATGGTGCGCACCCTGATGCTGAGCAAGCAGAGCGTCAACGAGATGACGCGGCTGCTGCACCCGGCGGCGGTGCGGCCGGTGAAAATCGGCGGCAAAGTGGTGCCGGAAAGCGTCATGCTGTCGGTAATGGGCTTCATATTTGTCTACTGCATGTGCATAGTAATATTAAGCTTCGCGCTGATCGCCAGCGGCCTGGACTTTCTCAGCGCCTTCACCGCGGTGATCGCCTCGATCAACAACGCCGGGCCCGGACTCGGCGTGGTCGGACCGGCGTCGAACTACGCGTCGCTGTCCGACTTCCAGATATGGATTTGCAGCCTGGCCATGCTATTGGGCCGGCTGGAAGTGTTTACCCTGCTGATCCTGTTCACGCCGGCCTTCTGGCGCAAATAGGACGCGAAGAATTTACCCGCCGCGCGCGGGTCTGAACCAAAGCGGCGCCCAGCGCCGGACAATAAAAGACGAAACCGGATCATGAACCCTATGACATTCACCGCCCCCAGCCGCATGCTCGCCCTCAGCCTGGCGCTGACGGCCGCCCTGCCCGCCTTCGCCGGCGCCGACGACGAACTGATCGCCGCCCGCGACGCCTTCCGCGGCAACAAGCTGGGGCAACTGGCCAGCCTGGCGAACGGCATGCCGTCCAACTACCCGCTGAAGGACTACCCGGCCTACTGGCTGGCGCTCAAGGCGCTGGACGGCGACGACGACGGCCCGGCCCAAAACTTTCTGGCGCGCGTGGACGAAGGCCTGATGCCGGAGCGCGTCCGCAACGAATGGCTGAAAAAACTGGCGGCGCGCGAAAGCTGGAGCCGCTTCGCCGCGGAATGGAAAAAGCTGCCGCCGGAAGGCCGCGACGAAGAATCCAGCTGCTACGGCCAGCTCAACGATCTGAACCAGGGCAAGGCGCCCGCCGATCTGGACCGCTTCCTGGAGAGCCGGCCGCTGCCGGAAGGCTGCAACCGCCTGATCGCCGAAGCCGCGCGCCGCGGCGTCGTGAAGCGCGACTGGCTGTGGCAGCGCGCCCGCCTGCTGCTCGCCGGCAACTATCTGAGCCAGGCGCGCCAGCTGGCGTCCAACACCGGCCTGCCGCTGGACAACGCCGCGCTCAGCAAGCCGGCCAGCGCCGACCTGTCCACCCCCGGCGGCCAGGAAGCCGCGGTCTACGACATCGTGATCAAGGGCAAGGCCAATATCAGCAACGGCCTGGGCAAACTCCTTGAACACGAAACCAGCTTGAGCAAGGAACGCGCCGGCTTCGCCTGGGGCCAGCTGGCGCTGCTGTCCGCGCGCAAGCAGCAGGCGGCGCAGGCGCTGCAATGGTTCGACAAGGCCGACGCCGACCAACTGACCGCCGAACAATGGGAATGGTGGGCGCGCTCGGCGCTGCGCCTGGAGCAATGGACGCAGCTGGAGAAAATCATCCGCTCCATGCCGGCCAGCGTCGGCGCCAAACCGGCCTGGCGTTACTGGCGCGGCCGCTCGCTGCAACAGCTGGGCCGCCAGAACGAGGCCGCGCCGCTGTTCAGCCAGGCCAGCGTCGGCCACAACTACTACGCGCTGCTGTCGCTGGAAGAACTGGGCAACAGCCTGTCCACCCCGGCCAGCAAGAGCGGCCCCGGCAAAGACGACATCAAGCAGATGAGCGAGGAACCGGCGATCAAGCGCGCGCTGGCGCTGCTGGAACTGGCCGAACGCCACGTCAAGCCCGAGTTCCGCGCCGACGCGCAGCGCGAGTGGCGCTGGGCGATGCGCAACCGCAGCGACATCGAACTGCTGGCCGCCGCCGAAGTGGGCCGCCGCGCCAGCTTCTACGACATGGCCATTTACAGCGCCGAGCGCACCAAGGAAGAGCACGATTACTCGCTGCGCTATCTGACGCCCTACCGCGACGTCACCCAGCGCTACGCCAAGCAGCTGGACATCGACGACGCCTGGGTCTACGGCCTGATCCGCCAGGAAAGCCGCTTCATCACCATGGCGCGCTCCGGCGTCGGCGCCTCCGGCCTGATGCAGCTGATGCCGGCCACCGCAAAATGGGTGGCCAAGAAAATCGGCCTGGGCCAGTTCGCCGTCAACGACATCGAAACCAATGTGCAGCTGGGCACCTGGTATCTGCGCTATGTGCTGGACAGCCTGTCCAGCAACGAAGTGATGGCCACCGCCGCCTACAACGCCGGCCCGGGCCGCGCGCGCGCCTGGCAGGCGGACCGCACGCTGGACGGCACCATCTACGCCGAAACCATTCCCTTCACCGAAACCCGCGACTACGTGCAGAAAGTGATGGCCAACGCCGCTTATTACTCCAGCACCTTCGGCCACGCCAACATCTCCTTGAAGAACCGGATGGGCGTGGTGCCGGCGCGTTGAACCTCTGCTTGGTCCTCCCGGCGGCGGACCAAGCCCCCTCCCACAAGCACCATAAGAAAGGGACCGCACTCATGACTTATCAACGCATCTGCGTCATCGGCGGCAGCGGCTTCATCGGCAGCTACATCGCGGAACGGCTGACCGAACAAGGCTGCCAGCTGACCATAGCCACCCGCCGACGCGAACGCGCCAAGGCCTCGCTGCTGGTGCTGCCCGGCGCGCAGCTGGTGGAAACGGACATCCACAGCCCGGCAGCGCTGGAACAATTGATTTCCGGCCACGACGCGGTGGTCAATATGGTGGGCATCCTGCACGGCAGCGCCGCGCAGTTCGACAAGGCCCACGTGCAATTGAGCGAAAAAGTGATCGCGGCCTGCCAAAGCCGGGGCGTGCGCCGGCTGATCCACATCAGCGCGCTGGGCGCAGACGAGAACGGCCCCAGCCTGTACCAGCAGAGCAAGGGCCGCGCCGAGGCGCGCGTGCGCGAGAGCGGCCTGGAATGGACCATACTGCGGCCGTCGGTGGTGTTCGGCCACGGCGACAGCTTCCTCAATATGTTCGCCAGCCTGCTGCGCAAGGCCCCGCTGCTGCCGCTGGCCGGCGCGCAAACGCGCTTCGCGCCGATCTGGGCCGACGACGTGGCCCGCGCGGTGGAGGCCAGCCTGGCGCGCCGCGCCGCCATCGGCCAAAGCCTGGACCTGGCCGGCCCAGGCGTCTACACCCTGGCCGAGCTGGTGAGCCTGGTGGGCCGCAGCATAGGCAAACCGCGGCCGGTGATCGCGTTGCCGCAAGGCCTGGCCATGCTGCAGGCCGCGCTGATGGAATGCCTGCCCGGCCCGGCGCTGATCAGCCGCGACAATGTGCGCTCGCTGAGCGTGGACAATGTCAGCGAGCGGCCCTTCCCCGCCGCGCTGCTGGGCTTCAGCCCCACGGCGCTGGAGGCCTTGGCGCCGGGCTTGCTGGGCAGCGACGAATTCAATCTGCAGATGTCCGCCTACCGCCGCCAGATTGCGCGCTGAACGGGAAACGGATAGATGCAATGCTATATCGTCGGCGGCGCCGTGCGCGACCGCCTGCTGAAGCAGCCGGTGAAAGACCGCGACTGGGTGGTGGTGGGCGCCAGCCCGCAAGACATGCTGGCGCTGGGTTACAAGCCGGTGGGCAAGGATTTTCCGGTGTTCCTGCACCCGGACACCCACGAGGAATACGCGCTGGCGCGCACCGAGCGCAAAACCGGCAAGGGCTACCACGGCTTCGCCGTCTACGCGGCGCCGGACGTGACGCTGGAACAGGATCTGGCGCGGCGCGACCTGACCATCAACGCCATCGCCGAGGCGGCTGACGGCAGCCTGATCGATCCCTACCACGGCCAGCGCGACCTCGAGGCCGGCGTTCTGCGCCACGTCAGCCCCGCCTTCGCCGAAGATCCGGTGCGCATTCTGCGGCTGGCGCGCTTCGCCGCCCGTTTCGGCTTCGCCGTGGCCGACGACACCATGGCGCTGATGCGGCAGATGGTGGAAGCCGGCGAAGCCGACGCGCTGGTGGCGGAGCGGGTGTGGCAGGAATTGGCCAAGGGCCTGATGGAAGAGCGGCCGTCGCGCATGTTCCTGGCGCTGCGCGCCTGCGGCGCCCTCGCCCGCGTGCTGCCGGAGCTGGACGCGCTGTTCGGCGTGCCGCAGCGCGCCGATCATCATCCGGAAATCGACACCGGCGACCACGTGATGCGGGTGCTGGACTGCGCCGCCGAGCAAGGCCTGCCGCTGGCGGCGCGCTTCGCCGCGCTGACCCACGACCTGGGCAAGGCGCTGACGCCGGCGGAGGTGCTGCCGCGCCACATCGGCCACGAAGCCGCCGGCGAGGCGCCGCTGCTGGCGCTGTGCCAGCGGCTGCGCGTGCCGGCCGATTGCCGCGACCTGGCGCGCATCACGCTGTTGAGCCATACCAAAGTACACTGTGCTTTCGAATTGAAGCCGAGCACAATATTGCGATTGTTCAAGCAAACCGACGCCTTGCGGCGGCCGGAGCGCTTCTTGCTGATGCTGGACGCCTGCCGCGCGGACGCGCGCGGGCGCCTGGGCTTCCACGACCGGCCCTATCCGCAGGCGGACTACCTGTCCGCGCTGCTGGACGCGGCGCTGGCGGTGGACGCCGGCGGCATCGCCAGCCAGTGGGAAGACAAGCGCACCCTGCCGGAAGCGATAGACCGCGCCCGGACCCGCGCCATCGCCGTCCGCAAGGAGCAACTGGAGACGCACTGACATGGCCTCGATCCATCGCCTGCCGTCCACGCTGATGCGCGGCGGCACCAGCAAGGGTCTGTTCATCCGCGCCGACGCGCTGCCGGAGGACACCTCCGCCTGGGAGCGCATGCTGCTGCGCGCCATCGGCAGCCCGGACCCTTACGGCAAGCAGATAGACGGCCTGGGCACCGGCCGGGCCAGCACCAGCAAGGTGATGATACTCAGCCCGTCGCGGCGCGAGGACTGCGACGTCGATTGCCTGTTCGGCCATGTGTCGATAGAAGACGCGCTGATAGACTGGTCCGGCAACTGCGGCAACCTCAGCGCCGCGGTGCCGCTGTTCGCGGTGATGGAAAAACTGGTGGAGCCGCGCGACGGCGTGGCCGCCATCGGCATCTGGCAGGCCAACGTCGGCAAGCGCATCGTCGCCGAACTGGAGATCATGCACGGCCAGCCGGTCTGGCAGGGCGACTACCGCATCGACGGCGTCGCCTTCCCCGGCGCGCCGATCCGGCTGCGCTTCCTGGACCCGGCCGGCGGCAGCTCCGGCGAGCTCTACCCCACCGGCAAGCTGGTGGACGAGCTGGCGCTGCCGGACGGCAGCCGGGTGGAAGCCACGCTGGTTGACGCCGGCAACCCCACGGTGTTTGTGCGCGCCCGGGATTTCGGTCTCAAGGGCGACGAGGAAATGGCGGCCCTGCCGGAGGCCGCGCGCCATAGGCTGGAATGGGCGCGGGAAATCGCCGCCGTGGTCATGGGCCTGGCGCCCGACATCTTCGCCGCCCGGCGCGAACGCCCGGGCACGCCGCGGATCAGCCTGCTGTCGGAAAGCCGGGACGAGGATTGCCAGATCAACGCCCGCATCCTGACCTCGGGCCGCTCGCTGCACCACGCCTTCACCGGCACCGGCGCCATCGCGCTGGCCTGCGCCTGCGCCACCGAAGGCACGCTGCCGCAACAAGTGGCCGGCGCGCCGGTGCGCGGCATGCCGCTGACCTTCAGCCACGCCAGCGGCAAGCAGACCGTGGAAGCGGTGCTGGGCCACTCGGACGAATACGGCTGGATCATCAGCGAAGTGGTGATGACCCGCACCGCCAGGCCGCTGATGCGCGGCGAGGTCTACATCCCGCTGGACTAGCGGGCCGCCGCGTCAAGGCTGGGCGGGCGTCGCGACCTGCTGTTGACGCAGTTGCGCCGCCAGCTCGCTCAAGTCTTCGGAACCCAGCGTCTGGCTCGCCTGATGCGCGCCCAGGACCGCCGCGCCCGCCAGCGCGACGAACAGCAGGGAACGCTGCAGCGGACGCCGCTTCAAGCGCTCCGACCAGCCCAGCGCGCCCAGCGGCAGACCGGCCAGCAGGCCGCCGACATGGCAAGCCTGGTCCACGCCGGACACCATGAAGCCCATGCCCAGGTTCAACAGCACCACTTGCGCCAGGGCCTTGCCCTGCGAACCGCCCATGTCGGCGTCGCTGAGGCCGGCCACGCACAGCGCCCCGGCCAGCCCCATCAAGGCGCCGGACGCGCCCACGCTGGCCACCAGCCGGATGCTGCTCTGCATAAACAGATTGGTCACCGGATGCGTGCCGTACCACCAGGCGCTGACCAGGCCCGCAACCAGGCCGGTGGCGAGATAGATCGCCAGGAAGCCGACGCCGCCGAAGCGCTTTTGCGCCAGGGGGCCGATCAGCAGCAACATATACATATTGAGCAGCAAATGCATGGCGCCGCCGTGCACGAACATGCTGCTGAACAAACGCCAGCTGTCGCCGCCCAGAGTGAACGGCGCCAGGTTGGCGCCCCAGCTCACCAATTGTTCGGGGTCGGGCTCGGTCCAGGAGACGCCAGAGGCCCCCATCCAGACGTAAACGATCAGATTGGCCAGCAACAGACCTATCGTGGCCCATTGTTGCCGTAGCAAGGCAGAAACGCCGCCAAAGCGGGTTGAGGAGGTATCGAGCGCGGCTTCATTCATTTGTTCTGGTTTCCTGTCTTTCAATTTGCCGTTTAAATATCACCGACGCATGATAAAACAGATTCTCCAAAATAAAAACCAACCGCTACTCAATATTCATGCGCGAAGACTCAAGCCATTGCCGCGCCGCGCAACAACTCCCGCTCCACCTGGCGCAGCATGCGCCGGCGGATCAGGCCGCTGACCGGCCGGATCAGATACCAATACGGCGCGAAACGCAAACGGGTGGCCGCGTCGGGACAGTGCACTCGGGTCTGGGTAGACAGGCGGACGCCCCCGGCGACGGCTTCGCAATGGAAGCTCAGCAATAAGCGGGCCACGCCCGGCTCATTCAAAGCGATGAAATCCTCGAGGCCGCCGATTTCGCGCAAACCGAAATCCGCGCGCCAGAACGCGCCAGCCAGGCCCAGGACCATCTCGCTCTCGCCGTCGCGCGCCAGCGGCGTGAAGCTGTGCATGCCGAACGGCGGACGGTTTTCGGGCAAGGCGCCGCTCAAACGGCCGGGCAGCTCGCGCAAGGCCATGAAGCGCCGCGCCCAGCGGTCGTCCGCCGGCGCGACGCGCTGCACCGCGTCCAATACCGAGCCCGACGCCGCCGGCAAGATCCGGGCGTGAGTCTCGACATACTGATAACTCGGCAGAATGCGTTCCGCCAGCGCAAAGCGCTCCATTCGTCCTTCTCCGTTTTGGGCGGCGGGCGCGGCGGCTCAGCCGGCCGCCGTCTCCAGCTGCCGCACCCGCTCGAACAAACACACGGTCGCCGCCATCGCCACGTTCAGCGATTCGGCGTGACCCGGCATCGGAATCCTCACCCGCGCATCGGCCAGCGCCAGCGCCTCCGCGCTGACGCCTGCGCCTTCGTTGCCGAACACGAAGGCCACCGGGCCGCGCAAGTCCTGCGCGTACAGCGAGGTGGAGCCTTCCAGATGCGTGACCAGCTTGCGGCCGTCGTAACGCGCCAGCTCGGCGCACAGATCGACCTGCTCGTGGATGTTGAGCGCGAAGTGCGCGCCCATGCCGGCGCGCAGCACCTTGGGCGAATACACGTCGACGCAGCCCTTGGACAGCATCACATCGTAGACCCCCGCCGCCGCCGCGCAACGCAGAATGGTGCCCAGATTGCCCGGATCCTGGATATCCTCCAGCATCACCCTCGACGCGCCCGCCGGGCTGGGTCGCGGCTGCGGCCGCGGGCACAAGGCCAGCAGCTCCCCGGCGCTGGCCAGCGCGGTGGCCTTGGCCAGCACGGCTTCCGGCACCGCGATCACGACCGTCGGCGCGCTCAAACGCCGCAGCAAAGCCCTCACCTCGGGATGCGATTCCGCCGCTTCGTTCAGATACACCCTCTCGGGCACGATGCCGGCGTCCAGGCAGGACTCGGTCAGATGAATGCCCTCCAGCAACATCGCCTGTTGCTTGCGGCGTTCGCGCGGGCTCTGCGCCAGGCGCGCCAATTGCTTGATTTCGTCGTTATGGGCGGAGGTGATGGTTTTGCTGATGTACGACATGTGTCCTATTGCGGCAGCAGGGTCAGGCGCGCCACTAAATCCTTGAATCGGTGATAACTGTCCTCGTCGATCGCCTGGCCGCTATGGCCGTTGTCGACATAGAACACGCCGGACAGCGTATGTCCGACAAACAGGGTGATCAGGGCGAATTCATTGTCCCCGACATGCTCGAAAAACAGATCCTCGTAGCGCCGCTCCAGCTGCTGGCGCACCGAGGCCGGCGCGTGGAAGCTTTGCGGCTTGCTGGTCAACACCGCGAAGAACGACCCCGGCTCCAGCCCCAGGGGCAGCTTGCGCAGCGGGTGGCTGTCGCCCAGGCCCAGCTGATAACGCAGCTTCAGCGCGTGCGCGTCCTGATCGTAGCGGTAATACAGCACCCGCTCGAACTTGAGATCGTTGGCCAGATGGCGGATGGATTCGCGTATCGCCTTCTCCATCTGCTCGGCGTCGCTCAAGGCGGCGGTTTTCTGCAAACTCGGGCGCTTGTACTCGCCTTCCAGCATCAACAGGCTGCGCACCGGATACATATAGCCCACCGCCCTGGGATGGCGCGCCACCGACACCGCCGCGTGCACCACCGCCTGATGCGCCAGATGCGGCGCGCAACCTATCAGCTTGGCCGCGGCCTCCACGCCCACCAGCCAGGTGCTGCGCCAAGTGCCTTGCTCCAGAGAGTTGGCGGTGGCCATCGCCAGGCGCAGCAACTGGCGGCGCTTGGTCGGGCTGCCCGGCCCCAGCAGGGCGTTCAGCCCGGTCGGCAAGGGCATCAGCTTGATGAATTGCTCCAGCACCTGGGCGTAATCGCAATCGAAGGCGTTGGACATTTCCTGCAGCAGCGGGCGGTCCGGCAGCTGATTGCGCTGCATCATGAACAGGCAGGCGGGCAGATTGTACAGCAAGGCGGCCACGAAGCAGTCCTCCACCTTGTGATCGCCCTGCAGGGACAGCCACTCCTTGATCAGCAAGGCCGCCACCCGGGAGCGGCCCAGCCAGTCCTCCACCGCCTCCAGCACCTCCTCGTCCAGCTTGTCCGGCACCGCTTCCAGCGCGGCGACGCGGCCAAAACGATTGGTCACCGCCTCCAGCCCCATCAGCAGCAGCGTCTGCTCCACCGAGGGAATGCTCTCATTGCGCTGCAAGGCGCGCGAACCGCCCACCACCCGGACCAGGTCCAGCAGCAGGAAGGGATCGGACAGACAGAGATTGGCGAGGTCGGTGAAATTGATCAGATCGCTGTGGCGAGCGCAGATGTCCTTCAGCTCGCCCAGCGTATTGGGCAGAATCGGCCAACGCCGTTCGGCGATGGACTTGATCCAGTTAGCAAGCTCCATGTGGGTGGCGCCAGATCAGAAGTTCGGTTTGCAAAGCGCCTCCCAGCGGGATGCGTTCATCGGGTTCGACATCGGGGACGGCGAAGGTGTTGCTGACCAGCAGGCTGCCGGGACGGCCTTCGGCCAGGAACTTGCGCCAGACGCGCGCCATAGGCTCCGGGGACAGAAACACGTACACCGCATCGTACTCTCCCCACGGCTCCCTCCAAAAACTGCGGCAGGCGAACTCCAGCCGCCGCGGCCGCCGCGCCAGCCACCAGCGCGCGCGCGCCAACAACCAGCTGCCCCAGGCGCTTTCCAGCGCCCTCACCCTGAGATCCGGCCGCAACCGGCACAGCCACACCGCCAGCCTGCCGTCGCCGCAACCGGCCTCCAGCAAGGCGGACCGGCCCGGCAAGCGCTCGGCCAGCCGCTCCGCCGCCTGGGCGGAGGAACGATACAAGGGCACGCGCTCCAGCACGGCGTTGCGGCCCAGCGCGACCGTCAGCGCCAGCCCCAGCAAATACACCCAGGACGGCAGGGCCGCCTGCTGCATCAAGGCCAGCGCCGGCACGAACAGCCCGTGCAGCAAACGCTGCCAGCCCGGCAGGCGCATGAAAATGGCCAAGGCCGCCGCGCACAGGCCCTGCAAGATCGCCCAGCCCAGAAGCTGGACCGCGGGCGCGACGAAATACATCGCCGCCAGCGCCGCCAGCAGCTGCAGGCCCAGGTGTCGCAAGCGGCTCAACAAGACAACGCTCGCATCGGCATTACTTGGCCGGCGCTTCCGCCGGCTCGGCGGCCGGCTCCGCCCCGCTCTCCGCGGGCCCGCCGATCACGTCCTGATTCATCTGCGGCTTGTAGCCGTCGTTGAGGATATTGCTCTCCGCCTCCTTGTTCAGCACCACGATGGCGATGCGCCGGTTTTCCGGGCTGAACACATTGGTCTTGACCAGCGGATTGGCCGAGGACAGGCCCACCACGCGCAGCACCTTGTTGTCCTGCAGGCCGCCGGCCACCAGCTCGCGCCGCGCCGCGTTGGCGCGGTCCGCGGACAGTTCCCAGTTGCTGTAGCCGCCCTGGCCGCTGCCGAACGGCTTGGCGTCGGTATGGCCGGAGATGCTGATCTTGTTGGGCATCATGTTCAGCTCTTTCGCCAGCTGCTGCAACAGCACGCGGGTATGCGGCAGCATGCGCGAACTGCCGGAGTCGAACATCGAGCGGTTCTGCTCGTCCACGATCTGGATTTTCAATCCGTCCGGGGTGATCTCCAGCTTGAGCTGATTCTTGTACTCCTTGAGCAGCTCGCTGTGATCCACCGTGCTCTGGATCTTGTTCTGCAACTGCTCCATCGCCGCCTTTTCCTGCTGCTTGCGCATGATCTCGTCCTGCGGCGAGCCGGACTTGTTGACCTGGCCGGTCTGCTTGGTCAGGTCATTGCCGCCGCCCTTGATCACCGAAGTGGCGTCGCCGGCGCCGGCGCCGCCGGACAGCGCCACCTTCAGCGGCGTCTTGAAGTATTCGGCGATGCCGTTGAGCGTGCCCTGCGAGGCCGAGCCCAACAGCCACATCAGCAGGAAGAAGGCCATCATCGCGGTCACGAAGTCGGCGTAGGCGATCTTCCAGGCGCCGCCGTGGTGGCCGTGGCCGCCCTTCTTGATGCGTTTGACGATAATGGGCCGTTGCGATTCGTCAGCCATGATCGCTCCCCCCGCTTATTTCTTCGCCTGTTTCACGTGATCTTCCAGTTCCTTGAAGGACGGACGATCATGCGAAGCCAAGACTTTGCGGCCGAACTCCACCGCCACTTGCGGCGCGTAGCCGTTGAGGCTGGCCAGAATGGTGACCTTGATGGTCTGGTACACCCGGGTGCCGTCGCCCAGCTTGTGCTCCAGAATGGTGGCCAGCGGGCCGACGAAGCCGTAAGCCAGCAAGATACCGAGGAAGGTGCCCACCAGCGCGTGGGCGATCAGCATGCCCAGCTCGGACGGCGGCGCGCCCACCGACTCCATAGTGTGCACCACCCCCATCACCGCCGCCACGATACCAAAGGCCGGCAGACCGTCGGCCAGGCCCTTCACCGCGTTGACCGGCACCTCGCCCTCGTGATGGTGGGTTTCGATCTCCACGTCCATCAGGTTCTCGATTTCGAAAGCGTTGAGGTTGCCGCCCACCATCAGGCGCAGGTAATCGCAGATGAATTCCACCACGTGGTGGTCGTGCAAAACGGTGGTGTATTTGGAAAAGACAGGACTGGCTTCCGGATTCTCGACATCGGCCTCGATGGACATCAGGCCTTCCTTGCGCACCTTGGTCAGAATCTCGAACAGCAGCGAGAACAGCTCCATGTAGAAGGCCTTGCCGTAAGGCGTGCCCTTGAACACGGTGGGGAAGGCTTTCATCGTCGCCTTCAGCGGCGCGCCGCCGTTGGCCACCACGAAAGCGCCGAGCGCGGCGCCCGCGATCATCACCACCTCCAGCGGCTGCATCAACGCGGCGAGATGGCCCCCCGCAGCGACGAATCCCCCCAGCACGGAGCCAAGAATTATGAGGTACCCGATTCCGACGAACATGCGTCAAGTCCTGTCTTTGTGATTTTTCGGATCGCTGCGATTTCCATTACAGCACGACTTTTATTCTATTCATAATAGAAAAAGCGGATTGAATTGTATCAACCCGCTTTCCCAGCTGCAAAAAACATGGAAGGTGATATTCACTAGCGCTGAAAAATGACGAATCCAAGTGCCGGCAAGGCTTAGAAACCATTTACGACATCGACATTTCCAGCTGTCCTCCCTCTCCCGCCGCCAGCTCGATCCGCAAGGGCATGCGTCCTCGCTCCAGCCGCCATTGCAAGCACTGCGCCGCCATCTCCGGCAACAACTGCTGCCGGATCAGGTGATCCAGGCCGCGCGCGCCGTTGTCGCGCCGGCCGCAGGCGCCGGCCATCCCCTGCGCGACCTCCGCCCCCGCCTCCAGCGCAATGCCTTGCGACGCCTTCAGATGCGCGGCCAGCGCCGCCAGCTTCAGCTGCGCGATCTCCGCCAAAGCGGTCTCGGACAACAATCCGTACGGCACCACCTGCATCCGCGCCAGCAGCGGCGCCTGGAAATGGGCCAGCAGCAGGGGGCGCAAAGCCTCCAGCCACGTCTCTCGCTCCGGCTCCCCCTCCTGCTCCAGCAGCAACTCGCTGCCCAGATTCGACGTCATCAGGAACAGCGTATTTCGGAAATCGATCTCGCGTCCTTCGCCGTCCCGCATGAAACCGCGGTCGAACGCCTGGTAGAACAGATTGAGCACATCGCGGTGCGCCTTTTCCACCTCGTCCAGCAGAATCACGCTATACGGCCGCCGCCGCACCGCCTCGGTCAAGACCCCGCCCTGACCGTAGCCGACATAACCCGGCGGAGAGCCTTTCAACTGCGAGACCGTATGCGCCTCCTGATATTCGGACAGGTTGATGGTCAGCAGCGCCTGCTCGCCGCCAAACAATAAATCGGCCAGCGCCAGCCCGGTCTCGGTCTTGCCCACGCCGGACGGCCCAACCAACAAGAACACCCCCAGCGGCCCGCGGCTGGGCTCCAGACCGGACTTGGCGGCCAGCAGGGATTGGGCAATCTCCGCCACCGCGGCCTCCTGGCCGCGCACCCGCTCCCGCAGAGCCGGCGCCAAGCCCAGCAGATTGGCGGCGTCGTCGGCCAGCAGCTTGCCCACCGGCACGCCGGTCCAGTCTGCAATCACCTCCGCCACCAAGGCGGCGTCCACATCGGCGGCGGCCAAGCGGCACTCCCCTTGCAACGCCGCCAGCTCGGCCCGCGCCTGCGTCAGCCGCTCCGCGCCGCCCGGCTGCCCGGCCAACTCTCGGCACAACTGGCGCAACCACTCCGCGCCCTGCCGCTCCTGCTGGTAACGCTGCTGCAAGGCCTCGTTCTCAAGCCGCGCCGCAGCCAGCTCCGCGTCTATCGCCTGCAGGCGCGCCTCCAGCTGCGCGCCGCCGGCGCCCAAACCCGCATCCAGCCGCAAGGCCTCCCTCTCGCTGTCCAGCGCCAACACCCGCGCCTGCGCGCCCTGCAGTTCCGCGGCGGCGCCCTCCAGGCTCATCCTCGCCCGAGCCGCCGCGGTGTCGATCAAATCCACCGCCTTGTCCGGCAACTGCCGGCCGGCCAGATAACGCCGCGACAAGCTCACCGCCGCCGTGATCGCCTCGTCGCGGATCGCCACCCCGTGATGCTCGGCATAGCGCGGTTTCAAACCGCGCAGCATCAGACAGGCGGCGGCATCGTCCGGCTCCTCCACCTTCACCATCTGGAAACGTCGTTCCAACGCCGCGTCCTGCTCGAAATACCGCTTGTACTCGGACCAGGTGGTGGCGGCTATCGTCCGCAACTCTCCACGCGCCAGCGCCGGTTTCAACAGATTGGCCGCGTCGCTGCCTCCGGCGGCGTTGCCGGCGCCCACCAGCACATGCGCCTCGTCGATGAACAGCAAGATCGGCTCCGGCGCCGTGCGCGCCGCCTCGATCACCTGCTTCAGCCGCTGCTCGAACTCGCCCTTGACCCCGGCGCCCGCTTGCAGCAAACCCAGGTCCAGCGCCAACAATCGCACTCGGCGCAAGGCTTCCGGCACTTCTCCTGCCGCGATGCGCAAAGCCAGTCCCTCGACCAGAGCCGTCTTGCCCACCCCCGGCTCGCCCACCAGAATCGGGTTGTTCTTGCGCCTGCGCAACAGGATGTCCACCATCTGGCGCACTTCCTTGTCGCGCCCCAGCACCGGGTCGATCAAACCCTGGCGCGCCTTGGCGGTCAGATCCCCGGCGAAGCGGCTCAACACCTCCGGCAAGGCATCCGCAGCCGCGGGCGCCTCCTTGCCGGCCGCCGGCCGGACAAGCTCCGTCCCCTCCGCAAGCTCAAGCGTCTCCGACTCCGCCGACACCCGTTCCAGCCAGGTCCAGCGCGCGCGCACCTGCGCGGCGGACAAGCTGAACAAGGGCCAGGCCTGCCGGCAGGACAGGCGTTCAGGCGCAGCCAGCAAGGCCAGGAACAGATGAGCGGAGCGAATCTGCTGGCCGCCGAAATCCAGCGAAGCGATCAGCCAGGCAGCCTGCAGCAATTCCTGCAGCCCTCGCGACAAGCCCGGCTTGCCGCGCCTGTCCCGCGGCAGGCGCTCCAGCGCGGTCAGCAAGCCTTGCCAGATGTCATCCACGTCGATCTCGTAGTGCCGCAGCAAGGCGGCCAAGTCGCCGTCGCCCTGCTCCAGCAGCTTCACCAGCCAGTGCTCAACCGTGATTTCCGCATGCGTGCGCGCCTGGCAAAGCCCGGCGGCTGCCTCCAGCGCCCGAGCGCAGTGCTCGTTCAGCCTCCGCAACAAATGAACAGAATCGAGAGTCATTTCCGCCTTTTCCCAAACAAAACGCATGCCGGCCAGAATGGCCGGCATCGCTAAACGCCCTCTGGATCTCCGCCGGCAACCGCGAAGCGCCGCGTCAGAGCGTCATGCCGGCAGCCTCCCCGGCTCCGCCCAGACGCCGCGCTCGCCGCGCGCGGCGGAACTAACGGTTTTCAATCCAGCTGTCGGAGTGGATGATGTTGCCGTCCTTATAGGCCCAAGTGATTTTCTCGTAGCGCATTTCCACCTCCTCCAGGTGGTTGTAACGCTCGCGGTCCGGGTCCTTGATGTTGTACATCTTGGGCGCCACCGACACGACCTTGACGTTGTCCAGCTTGATGTTGAAATACTCCTGCTCGCTGCCGGCGTCGTCGATCTGATACCACTTGAACTCCACCTCCTTCAGGGTCTGGCCGCTGGTCACCGCCTTGTACAGGTAAGGAGACGAAGCGTCGAACTCCTTGACCAGAGTCAGCGCCTCGTGCACGCGGGTGCCGGTCAGTTTTCCGGTATTGCCGTCGGTGGGAATGCGCACCGCGTGGTCGAACTCCACCACCTCCACGCTGCTCTCCCGTCCCTGCACCGTCACAGAGCCCTTGATGTCCGCTCCGCCATCGTCTTTCAGCCACATATATGCGGGTATCGCCATGTCAAACACTCCTTGGGTTAACTTAATAACTTAAGTTTAAACAAGCCCGCCCACCGCCACGTCCAAGCTAAACGCCGCGGAGCGAGCGCGCCGCGCCCTGCGGCCACTTCGCCGCCTTGCCGCCCGTCACTTGACTGGCGGCGCCGGCAGCAAGGTAATCTCGACTCGCCGATTGCGCGCCCGGCCCTCGGCGTCGTCATTGCTCGCCACCGGCCGCGTCGCGCCATACCCCTGGATCGCGAAGCGCGTCAGCGGCAGCCCGCTCGCTTGCGCCAGCCAGTCGCGCACCGCCGCGGCGCGCTCCAGCGACAAGCGCTGGTTGGACTCCGCCTGGCCCACGCTATCGGTATGCCCCGCCACCAGCACATTACGCTCCGGATAACGCGCCAGCGCCGCCAGCGCGGGCTGCAGCGCCGCCTCCGCTCCAGTGCGCAACACCGCCTTGCCGCTATCGAACAAGGACAGGCTGTCCAGCGACACCGAGGCCGGAGCCGCCGTCGGCGGGCGATACTCGGCAATCAGCCGGGCAATGCGCTCCCGCCACGGCTGCGCCCGATAAAACCCGAAACCCAAGCGCAAGGGCACGCCAAGGTCGGCGTGGCTTTGCAACTCGCGCGCGTCGCTTTCCAGCGTCCGCAACGCCTGGCGACGCTCCGCATCCCGTTCTACCGGCAAGGCGCGATAGTGCGCGACATTGGCCGACAAGCGTTCCAGCAACTCGCGATTGGACCAGGCCGAAGCGGCGAATGTCGCCAACGCCGTCAGGCAGGCCAAAAGCCAAAGCCTCAGCGCCAGCCTCCAGGCAGCGGACAGCCGCCCGCCCGGCTCCAGACCGAACAGCCAGCCTCTGGGCACTCCTTCCCACTCGCTCTTGCCCATGCTCAGCGAGCGCACCGCCAAACCGCTCAAAGCCTGCCTGCAGCGGCCCCATGGAGACAGCGCCGCATCCCTCCCCTGCGCCGGCAGCAAAGCGATTCCCTGTAAACGGGGCGCGGGGGTCGGTTCCGCGCCCTGCAATAAGGCAGGCAACACCTGGGCCCCCAGCCAACCGCCCACCGCCCCGGCGCGCAAGCGCAGATCGAAACGCGCGCGCGCATCCTCGTCTCCCAAGGCCGGCGGCTGCAACTCCATCCGGCTGCGCCAAGCCTCCAGCCGCTCGCGCCACTGCCGCAGGCTGGAACACGGCGCGCCTTGCAACACCACGCCTAAAAGCTCATTGATGCCGGCGCAACGCGCCGGGGCGGGAAACCCCACCAACAAATAGACCGGCAAGCGACACGTCAGGCGCCCCTCCACATCGGCAATCGCCTGCCGCCAGGCCTGCAAGCGCCCCAACCAGGCCGGCTCGCTGCATTCGGCCGCGGCCTCCAGGCGCAAGGCCAAGGCATCCGGCGGCGAACCCTGCCGCCAAGCCGCCAGCTCGGCTACCGCGCGCTCCAGCAAAGCCGGCGTCGGCACCATCACCCGCAGCACGCCGTCTTCCGCCGCCACATAGGCGCCGCGCCGGCTTTCCAGCTCCACCACCGCGGCGCGGCCGCGGCGCCAGCCCTGCGGCAAATCCTGCAACCCCGGCAACAGCAACTCCCGCTCCGCCTCGTCGCGCCGCCAACGCCACAAACGCCAAGCGCCCCAGGCCAGCCACAGCGCCGCCGCCGCCAAAACCGCGCCCAGGCGAACCGTCCCGCCCCACGGCGCCATTTGCGTCAGCCACCAAGCCACCGCCGCCAGCGACAACCCCCACAAGCAGAAAAAATGCGCGTGAGCCCGCATCGCCCGCCCCCCTTTAGGTCAACGCCAAGGCGGCGTCGGCGGCGCTCAACCACCCGCTCAACGCCGCATGCGCCAGCAGCGCCGCAGCCAGGCCCGCCACAGCGACAGCCAGCGGCAAAGCCAAGCGCCGAAAACGCCTGGAAACGCCGCTGCGCAGCATGGCGACCCCGCCGTCGAACTCGCCGGACGGCAACGAGGGAGGAGCCGGCAGGCCCGCGCTGAGTTGCCCCAACAGCGCCTGGCAGGCCGCTTCGTCTTCTCCTCCGCGGAACCCCAAGGCCAGAGTCGCCGCATAGCACCAGCCCAACACCGGTTCCGCCGCAGGCTGCGCCAAATGCGCGCGCATCCGCCCCAGCAAAACCTCGCCGGCCTGATAACTATTGAAAAAACGGACCTGCAAAGGCTCCCGCGCCCACGCCGCCCGCTTCGCCCCTTCCAGACGGCGCAGCGCCGCCTCATCCAGCAACGCGCATTGCGCGTAACTGGCCCGCTCTATCAAGGCCTCGCCGGCGCCGCCCTGGCGTAAATCCTCGCGCGTCGCGCTCACCAGTCCGGCTGCGTGCTCACGCCAATCCTCCACGTGCTCGGGCGCGTCCTTGTCGGCC
This sequence comes from Chromobacterium alkanivorans, assembly GCF_016937655.1. Lineage (GTDB taxonomy): Bacteria > Pseudomonadota > Gammaproteobacteria > Burkholderiales > Chromobacteriaceae > Chromobacterium > Chromobacterium alkanivorans. Next base: position 43,075 of record NZ_JAFHKL010000022.1, read on the forward strand.
AACATCGACACCGTCAGCGCAGTGTCCCGGAAACTGCGGGCCAAAGCCTCCGGCGAAAATTGCTTGCTCATGATTTCAACACCACGAAGAGTTCAAGCACCACGCCCGGCAAAGACGCGGGCACATAGCAAGAACACGCCTGCGCCGCCAGCATGCGCAGAAAAGCCGGGTGGCCGGCATCCAGGGCGAAATACAAGTTTTCCATCCGCAGCGACAGAGCGGCGGGCAAACGCGCCGGCACGCTCAGCGGCACCCCGCCGGACGCGGTGCTGACCACGGTCTCCACATCCTCCGGTGCCCCTATCTTGCACACAGCCGGAAAGCGCTCCAGCAACTGCGCCGGCGGCATCTCCGCCCTCACCGACAGATAAAAACCGCCCTGCTCGCCCAGCCTCGAATCCACCAACTGGCCATGCCACATCGACGCCTCCCCTTTCACCAAAGGCACCGACACCACCTGCGAAGGAATCACCGTGTCCAGGCAGCCCCTGATCCTGTCCTCCAACAACAGGAAACCGGGCCTGGCGTCCTCATGCCGATAAGCGGGGATGTCCGCCAGATCCTGCTGTAACGAAAACGTGGACAGCATGCCGCACAGCTGAGCCAAAGCCCGATGCAGCGCCTCCGGGTGGCAGGCCGGCGTCTGCCTTAGATGCGCCAGCACCGGCCAAGCGCTGTTCACGCAATGCAAGAACCAGAACAAGCCGGCGTCCGACACTGAAAAATCCACCAAACCATGTCCGCGCTCGCGCCGGCGCTCCGACAGCTGCCGGCTGCGCGCCAACAGCGTCTCCTCAATCCGCCCAAGCAAATCCATCAAGCCCGGCGCCGTGTCCAGACGCAGCGCCGGCGGCCAGAACGAAGCATCCCGCTCCCATTGGCCCTGACCGTTGCGGCTCAAACGCAACAAGGGGCAGCAGACATAATCCGCCCGCTCCTCAAACTCCAGCAGCACACGCAAATTGCCTCGCTCTACCGCCAGCTCCGCCGGCGGGCCGTCGTACAAGTCCTCCACCTCCAGGTATTCGCAGCGCTGCCGCCTGGGCCGCGCCGGCGTTTCGCCATCGAATTCTCCGTTGCCGCCCCCTGCTTCCCACATGGGCAGCCCCAGAAACACCTGCACGCTCTGCGCCTCGGCCGGCGCTGCCAAATCCCGCGCCGGCGGCAGGCGGTCCGCCTCCGCGCAATCGACCACGACGCCATCCGGCAGGATCAGACGCAGCCTTTCCAGCTTCAGCTTGCCCAGGGCTAAAGCGGCTTCATCCCACGCCAACTCCCAGCACCCCCAAAAATATGGCTGGGCCAAACGTCCAAACGAGGCGGCCAGGTGGGAAAACCACAAGGACTGCTGCTGAAAATGCTGAGGGGACAGCAAGGCGCCCTCCAGCCACATCGGACGGAAAAATCTCATGCAGATAACCTCCGAATAAATCCTTACACGAATATTTGCTATGCGTAATACAAATCAACAACACACAACGTCTCCACAAAAATAAAACCAACTCGATCTGTTCACGTAAAAACAAATAAAAAACACAAAATCATTTAAATTAAATTTATTAAATTACCAAAAATATATTTGATTAAACAATGAATGCCATTGAAATAACACAACAATCAACATAGAAAATTTCAAGCATTCTAGACATCAAACATCACATCATGTCAACTTAAAAACAATATTGCGCCAAAGCACACAACCTGGTTACCATTGAAAAACAATCCAGCAAAAACAAACAAGTATCAAAAACCAAAAAAAACACAAACAAAACCACAACAAACGCACCTACCTAAATAAGGAGAAAAAACAAACCACAAACAAACTCAAAAAAACCTTAAATCCGCGCCCAGCGCGGCAAACAAGACAACCACGTTCATTTACCCAACAGGATGAATGGACAGCTTCAACCTTGATCGCAAGCGAGGAAAACACCATGGCTGAAAGCTTTCAAAACGAAGTGCCCGCCGCGCGGGTCAACATCAAGCTGGACCTGCACACCGGCGGGGCGCAGAAGAAAGTGGAGCTCCCACTGAAACTGCTGGTGGCGGGGGACTACAGCCATGGCCAGGAACAGCGGCCGTTGGCGGAACGGGAAAAGGTGTCGATCGACAAGAACAACTTCGACGCGGTGCTCGCCGAACTCAACCCCAGGGCCAAGCTGGTGGTGGAAAACACGCTGGCCGGCGACGGCTCCGAAATGGCGGTGGATCTGGACTTCAAGGCCATGAAGGACTTCCACCCGGAACAGGTGGCGGCGCGGATTCCGGAGCTGCGCGCGCTGCTGGCGATGCGCAACCTGCTGCGCGACCTCAAGGCCAACCTGCTGGACAACGCCTCCTTCCGCCGCGAGCTGGAAAAAATCCTGCGCGACGACTCGCTGTCCGCCAACCTGCGCAGCGAACTGGAACGCATCATCCCGCTCAGCCAAGCCGCCCACTAAGCCAGGAGCCCTTCCATGTCTACAAAAACGCAACAGCAGTCCGACGGCACCGTTGTGCTGGAATCTCCGGCCAGCGTTTACGAATCGCTATGCGCCAAGATCAACCTGGCCCCGGTGGCCAGCACCCAGCCCATCGAGGCCTATCAGACCGCGGAAGTGATGTCCGACGCGCCGCTGGACGAACGCATCGCGGTGGCGGTCAACGTGTTCCTGAAAATGATTCAGGAGTCCTCGCAAAAGGTGGACCGGCTGGACAAAAGCCTGCTGGACTTCCACATCGCCCGCATCGACGCGCAGATCAGCCGTCAGCTGGACGCGGTGATGCACAACCCATCCTTCCAGCAGATTGAATCCGCCTGGCGCGGACTGCGCTTTCTGGTGGACCGCACCGACTTCCGCAAGAACGTCAAGATCCAGGTGCTGGACGTCAGCAAGGAAGACCTGCGCAACGACTTTGACGACGCGCCGGAAGTGATTCAGAGCGGGCTGTACCAGCACACCTACATCCAGGAATACGACACCCCCGGCGGCGAACCGATAGGCGCCATCATCTCCAACTACGAATTCGACCGCGGCGCGCAGGACATCGCGCTGCTGCGCGACATCGCCAAGGTATCCGCCGCCGCCCACATGCCCTTCATCGGCGCCGTGGGGCCGGCCTTCTTCGGCAAGGACAGCATGGACGAAGTCGCCGCCATCCAGGACGTGGCCAACTACTTCGACCGCGCGGAATACATCAAATGGCGCAGCTTCCGCAACAGCGACGACGCCCGCTACATCGGCCTGGCCCTGCCGCGCTTCCTGGCCCGTCTGCCTTACGGGCCCGACACCGTGCCTGTGCGCAGCTTCAACTACGCCGAAAACGTCAAGGGTCCGGATCACCAGCGCTACCTGTGGGCCAACGCCGGCTTCGCCTTTGCCGCCAATATGGTGCGCAGCTTCATCCGCAACGGCTGGTGCGTGCAAGTGCGCGGCCCGCAGGCCGGCGGCCTGGTGGAAGACCTGCCCATCCACCTGTACGACCTGGGCATAGGCAACCAGGTGAAAATCCCCACCGAAGTGCTGATCCCGGAAACCCGCGAATTCGAATTCGCCAACCTGGGCTTCGTCCCGCTGTCCTTCTACAAAAACCGCGACTACGCCTGCTTCTTCTCCGCCAACTCCGCGCAAAAGCCGGCCTTGTACGACACCAAGCAAGCCAGCGCCAACAGCCGCATCAACGCTCGGCTGCCGTACATCTTCCTGCTGTCGCGGCTTGCCCACTACCTGAAGCTGATCCAGCGCGAAAACATCGGCGCCACCAAGGACCGCCGGCTGCTGGAGCTGGAGCTCAACACCTGGATCAAGCTGCTGGTCACCGAAATGACCGACCCCAGCGACGAACTGCAAGCCTCGCACCCGCTGCGCGACGCCCAGGTCATCGTCGAAGACATCGACGACAACCCCGGCTTCTTCAAGGTCAAGCTGTTCATCGTGCCGCACTTCCAGGTGGAGGGCCTGGACATCAACCTGTCGCTGGTCTCGCAAATGCCCAAGGCCAAAAACTAAGAACGCGTTTACGACCTAGCGAGCAAGAGCGAGACAAGGCGAAAACCGCTGAGAAAGCGGAATGTACGTTTGGTACGTGGGCATTTCGAAGCGGTACTCGCCGCGCCGCGTTTCACGACGCGCAGCAGATCGTAAACAGGTTCTAAGCGTCCGTCCCCTCGGGCCGTCTCCACGGTCCGAGGACAGGTCCAATAAGGAGAGCCGCCATGCCGCCGCAACAGCTTTACCATCTGAAGATCGCCGAACTGCCGGCAGAGCAGCTGTCGGTCCAATCCTTCACCCTGAACGAAACCCTGGGCCGGCCCTTCGCCGCCGACATCCGCGTCACTTCCGCCCGCCAGGACATCGACCTCGTCTCCCTGCTGGACCGCTACGCGCTGTTCTCCATCCACGGCCCCCACCCGGACCTCGCCATTTTCCCCGACACCCCGCCGCAGCTATTGCGCCGCTGGCGCGGCGTGGTCAGCCACGCTCGCCGCCTCAGCGCCAGCCGCGACGAAGCGCTGTACGAGCTGCGCATCGAATCCCGGCTCGCCCGCCTGGGCGAAGGCCGCTACTCCCGCATCTTCCAGCACCAATCCGTGCCGGAGATCATTGAAGCCGTGCTGCGCCGCCACGACTATCGCGGCCACGAAATCAGCTGGAAGCTGCGCCCGGCCTTCAGCCAGGGCGGCGAGGCCTATCCCAAGCTGGAATACGTGACCCAGTACCAGGAGTCCGATCTCGACTTCATTCACCGCCTCGCCGAAAAAGCCGGCCTCTACTACTACCTGGTCACCGAAGCGGACAGCGCCGCCTGGGAAACCATCGTCTTCGGCGACGATGTCGACGTCTACGTCCGCACCGGCCGCGACCCCGCCCAACCACCCCAGGGCGGCGTCAAGCTCAAGCTCCGGCCCCAGGCCGGCATGGCCGACAACGAGGAAACCCTGAGCCGCTTCGAACTGGCCGCCCAGCCCATCCGCGCGCAAATCCAGCGCAACGACTACAACTACCGCAGCGCCGACACCCGCCTGCTCAGCCAGGGCGGCCCGGCCGACAACACCCCCGGCGCGCGCGGCGTCGATTACCTGTGGGGCGAACACTACAAAGACCCGGCGCAAGGGCTGCGCGCGGTGCGGATCGCCCAGCAGCGCGAACACTGCCGCCAGTGGGTCGCCGCCGGCGACGGCAACTGCCTGCAAGCCTTCGCCCCCGGCCAGATCTTCAAGCACGACGGCCCGGCGCTGGCTCCGGCCCCGGACGGCTGGCTGCTGGTCTCGGTCCAGCACCAGGGCGGCCGCCGCGACGCCTACCGCAACGCCTTCAGCGCCACGCCCGCCGACCGGCCCTATCGCCAGGAATTATTCACCCCGGTGCCAAACATCGCCGGCGCGCTGCCGGCCCGCGTGGTCGCCCCGGAAAAAACCCATTACGGCGCGATAGACCTGCAAGGCCGCTACTGCGTGCGCATGCCCTTCGACCTGGACGAATGGTCGCCCGGCGGCGACAGCCGCCCCTTGCGTCTGGCCCGGCCCTACGCCGGCCCGGAATACGGCCAGCACTTCCCGCTGCACCAAGGCACCGAGGTGCTGGTCAGCTTTGTGCTGGGCGATGTGGACCGGCCCTATATCAGCGGCTGCCTGCACAACTCCGAACTCACCGACAGCAACCCCGGCGCTTACTGGGACAGCCGCAACCTGATCCGCACCTGGGCCAACAACAAGCTGCGGCTGGAAGACCGCAAGGGCGAGGAACACATCAAGCTGGCCACCGAGTTCGACAAGAGCCAACTCAACCTCGGCCACCTGGTCAACGGCCAGCGCGCGCCGCGCGGCCAGGGCTTCGAACTCAGGACCGACGGCTGGGGCGCCATTCGCTCGGCCAAAGGGCTGTTCCTGTCCACCGACGCCCAGCCCAAGGCTGGCGGCAAGCAGCTGGACATGCAGGCGGCGCTGGATCAGCTGGACGCCGCAATGAACCAGGCGCGGGAACTGCTGCGCCTGGCCGGCGAACACCGCAACCCCAAGCCGATGCTGGACACCCTGCAAACCCTGCTCGACCACAGCAAGCAACTGGCCGGATCCGCGTTGCTGGCGCACGCCCCGGCCGGCATCGCCCACGCCACCCCGGCCTCGCTGCTCGCCAGCGCCGGCCAGGCCATCCACCTGCAAGCCGGCGACGACATCAACCTGGGCAGCGGCGAATCGCTGCACGCGGTGGCGGTCAAGGCCATCGCCCTGCTGGCGCAAAGCCAAGGCATGCGGCTGGTGGCGGGCCAGGGCAAGCTGCAACTGGAAGCCCACGGCGACGCGCTGGAGCTGAGCAGCGAAAAGAACATGACACTGCAAACCGTCAACGGCCAACTGCTGCTCAACGCCAAGCGCGGCATCACCCTGGCCAGCGGCGGCGCCTTCATCCGCCTGCAAGACGGCAAGATCGACATCCACAGCCCCGGCGACCTCAAGCTACGCGGCATCTACGACATGGCCCCGCCCGGCGGCCAGACCCTGCCCTTGCCGCAACTGCCAAACTCGGTGTGCAAAGAGTGCCTGCGCAACGCGCAGGCCGCCGCCAACCCCTTGGTTCCCTTATCCGCCCCCAACTAACCCCGGAGACCAAGATGAGCTCATCCCAAACGCCCGCGCCTCAAGCTACGCCCTTCCGCGCCATCACCCAGCAACATGCGGCCCCCTTCCTCGATCTGCTGCTGGACCCAGTCGCCGATAGCGGCAACTGGCAACAACGCATCGCCATGATCCAGCCCCCGCTGGAATGCCTGCGCCTGTTCGACGACACCTCCTTGAGCGATCTGGGTCAGGACTCTCCGTTGCTGGCACGGGTATGGCTGAACCAGAGCGAACATTGCGACTGGCTGGAAAGCACTCTCAACCTGCTGTGGCAACAGCCACAATGGATCGTGCTGTTCAGCTCAAGCTCACAACCAGCGCTGGCCGCCCACCTGCGCCGCTTCCTGACCGTCAAGCTGGACGACGGCGGCTTAACCCTGCTGCGCTATTACGATCCGCGCCTGCTGCGCATCGTGGTCAATACGCTGACGCCGGCACAAGGCGCCGCGCTCGGCCAACGTATTGATCTATGGCTCTGGCGTAATCGCGACGGCGAACTTGAGCGCTGGACCGCGCCCCAGGAACACACCATCCCGCTGCCCTCCAGCCGCCAGCCGCTACCACTGGACAGCGCACAGCGCATGCAACTGGAGTCCTACGTGGAAGCCCATGCCAGTCTGGGTCAACTGCTAAGTCTAGAGCCTGAACGCGCCAAGCAATCCCAGGAACGACTCCTCGACGAACTGGCCCGGCTCAACCGGCAGGCCGATGTTGAAAGTCACTGGAGCAACGTAGAACGCGTGGACTGGATACGCCGCCATTTGCCGGAAATCACCGCCACCACTTGAAACCCTAAGGAATTGGAAATGCCAAGCTTCCCCGCCGTCTGCTGGCGGCTTACCCCGCCGCGCCTGGCCCTGCTGCTCGTCCTGCTGCCCTGGCTGCCGGCCCAGGCCATGGGCACCAACCCGGCCACGGAGATGGTCCCCGCCGGCGTCGAGGGCTACAACCAC
>NZ_JAFHKL010000023.1 GCF_016937655.1 Chromobacterium alkanivorans
CAGTTCGGAGGCGGTGGGGCAGGACCAGAACATCGATGTGAAAGGGACTTCGACCTCGGTTACCGGCGCGTCGATCAAGTTCACCGGCGTATCGGTGTCCTTCACCGGCCTGTCGGCCAGCTTCACCGGGGTGTCGACCAATTTCACCGGCGTCTCCACCAGCTTCATTGGAGTGTCGACCAGCTTTACCGGCGTCTCCACCGGCTTCACCGGGGTGTCCACCGGCTTTACCGGCGTGTCCACCAGCTTCGTCGGGGTCTCGACGAGTTTCATCGGGGTGTCCACCAGCTTTACCGGCGTGTCCACCAGCCTGACCGGTACCCGCACTTCGGTGACCGGCACCTCGCAGGGCATGACCGGCATTTCTTGCTCGATGACCGGCACCAGCGTGTCGGCCACCGGCATGTCGCAAAGCATGATCGGAGTGTCGTCCTCTTATACCGGCACTTCCACCAGCGTCACCGGCAGCAAGATGTCGGTGACCGGCAGCTCCAAGAGCGTGATTGGCACCTCGATGTCGGACACCGGCACCTCGATCAGCGTGACTGGCACCGATATGTCGACCACAGGCAGCGCCACCAAGGTGGTCGGCAGCAAGATGTCCACCACCGGGTCCGACGCCAGCGTCACCGGCTGTTCGGTGTCCACCACCGGCGCTTCGGTCAAGCTGGTGGGCAGCGACACCTCGCTGACCGGCTCCGAAACCAAGGCGGTGGGCAGCAAGATGTCCAGCACCGGTTCCAGCGTCAGCTCGGTGGGCTCGGAAGTCAGCAGCACCGGCTTCAGCAGCTCCACCACCGGTTTCAAATACTCCTACACCGGCGCGTCCTACTCGGACACCGGCGTGGATCTGAAAAAAGTCGGCATGGAGGTCAAAAGCTGATGCCCTTGCGTCATATCAAACCCCAGGCGGCGCTCGTGTCCTCGTCGCGCACCCAGATCGGCGCTCAAGCCATGTTGCGCGTCGGCGTCGGCATCGGCTTCCGCCTGAGCGATCCCTTCATCCTGGCGCACGAGGCCGCGTGCTGGGAGGCGATCAAGGCCGCGGACCCGGCGCTGCCGCTGTTCGAACCGGCGATGCCCAAGCTGCGCGCGGAATGGCTGCTGCTGGGCAGCGCGCATTATCGCGGCGCGGCGTCGGGCGCCGGCGCGCTGGACTGGCTGGCCGAAGCCGAGCTGGGCGGCGTGCGCAAGATCGCCAGCTGCCGGGCGCGGCCGCGGCTGGACGGCGGCCGCGCCGAGGCCAGCCTGGCGCTGGACCCGCGCCAGGCCGCCGCCGGCCTGCAAGGCGAAAACCCTTTCGGCCAGCGCCACGCGGCGCCGCCCTTGCAGCGGGTCCGCGGTTTGAGCGTGAGCCCGGCGCCGCTGGCGGCGATGGGGCCGCTGGGCAGCGACTGGCCGGAGCGCCGCCAATGGCAGCCGCGCTTCGCCGGCTCGCCGCAGGCGATGGCGGACGACGGCAGCCATATGGGCTGGCCGGCGGCCACCGACCTGCGTTTTTTCCAGCAGGCGGCGCCGGATCAATGGTCGGATCAGGCGTGCTGGCCGGAGCAAGCGCCGTATCTGCTCAACGGTTTTCGCGGCGGCGAGATCCAGGGCCGGCTGCCGGCCTTGCGGCCGCTGCTGCTGGCCGGTCGCGGCGACGGCCCGCTGGACGAGCGGCCGGAGCTGGCGCTGCAGACGGTGTGGCTGCTGCCGGACGCGGATCTGGGCGTGATGTGGTGGAACGGCTTCCTGCCCTTGGACTATGTGCTGGACGACGGCGTAGGCCGGCTGGCGCTGGGCTTCAAGGACGCCGCCGAAGCGGAGCGGCCGGAGGCGCTGGCCGCCTTCGCCGAACGCCGCGCGCGGCTGGACGACCAGGACCCGCTGCTGCTGGCCGATCACGCGCTGATGCCGGACCCCGCGCGCGGCTGGGTCTGGGAACAGATACTCGATTCCGCCGACCACCCGCGCTTCGCGCCGCCGCCGCGCGATCGCGCCGAAATCCGCGCGCGGCTGGAGCGGAGCCACGAGGACTTGCGCGAGGCGCAGGCGGCGCAGACTCGGCTGCAGTCCTTCGTCCGCGCCAATGAAAACGCCTTGGCCGGCCTGCCGCAAGCGGCGTCCGACGGCGAGGACTGGCGCGCGCGGCTGCAAAGCGAGCGCGGCCCCTGGAGCGAGCTGACCATACGCGACGCCGACCTGAGCGGCCTGGTCTTCGACGGCCGCGAGCTGAGCCAGATCCGTTTCGAGCGCTGCAAGCTGGACCACGGCCGCTGGCGGCAATGCCGGCTGGAGCAGGTGCAGTTCGTCGATTGCTCGCTGGCCGGCACCGTGCTGGACGCGGTGCGCTGGAGCGGCGGCGGCCTGAACCGCTGCAATCTGGGCGCCAGCGTCTGGAACGGCGTGGAACTGGCGCAGCTGGGCATAGAGGATTGCCGGCTGGATGACATCGCGGTCAACGGCGGTGCCTGGCGCGCGGTCACGGTGCAGGGCGAGGGCGGCGCCGGCGGCCGGGTAGGCCAGCTGCGCTGGGACCAGGTCAACTGGTGCCGGGTGCGCGCCGAGGACTGGCGCTTCACCGGGGTGCAGGCCGACGGCCTGGGCCTGGTGGAATGCCAGCTGCCGCGCAGCGGCTGGCGGCAGTGCCGGCTGCTGAAGTTCAGCGCGCTGGACACCGATTTGTCCGCCAGCGTCTGGCAGCGCTGCCAGCAGCGCTTCGGCGTGATGTCGCACGGCAGCTCGCTGCGCCAGGCGCGGCTGGAGGATTGCGAGCTGCTGTCTTGCAGCTGGCAGGAACTGGACGCGGCTCAGCTGCGGATCGAGCACTGCGCCTGCCCGCAGCTGCACGCGCAAAGGCTGAGCGCGCCGGACTCGCTGTGGCGGGGCTGCGCGCTGGACGGCCTCAACGCCACCCACGCCGAGCTGTCGCGCGCGCGCTTCGAAGCCTGCGCCTTGAAGGACGCGCTGTTCTACGGCGCGACCTTGAGCGACAGCCGGATGGAGGGCTGCAATCTGATCGACGCCAAAACCGCCTGGATGCGGCCGCCGGCCGGCGGCGGCTGGCGCGGCAATCTGGAAACCGGTCGCCAGGACTGGCCGAGGAGGGCGCAATGAGCGCGGCGCGGGAGGACTCGCTGCGCGAGCTGGCCGGGCAACTGCCCGCCGTGGTGGAGGGCCGCCACTTCGACGCGCCGCCGGCGGCGACGCTGAGCCGCACCGTCTACATCGACTGCCGTTTCGAGCGCGTGCACTGGCGACAGTGCCGTTTCGAAGAGACGCGCTTCGTCAATTGCCGCTTCGAGGCCAACCGTTTCGAACGCTGCGTCTGGCGCGAAATGGGTTGCGCCGACAGTCAGTTCGTCGACTGCGTCTGGGAGGAGTGCGAACTGGAGCGGGTGGGCTGGCAGCGGGTGAGCGCGTCCGGGGCCGAGTGGCGCGGCGGCCGGCAGCGGGACTTTTCCTGCGTGGAGCTGGACGCCGCCGGCTGGCGCTTGAGCGAGGTTCACAGCGCTCACGGTTCCTTCGTCGACTGCCGCTTGCGGGAGTGGCAGCTGCAGGGCGGGCGCTGGTCCGACTGCGCCTGGATCCGCAACCAGCTGGACGGCTTCAGCGTGGAAGGCGCCCAGCTGCACAACTTCATCCACGGCCAGAGCCAGGCCCGGCGCGTGGCGCTGAGCGCCTGCCGCGGCCTGAACGCGCGCTGGATAGATTGCGAACTGGAGCATATGGCGCTGGACCACTGCGAGCTGCGGCAGGCGGCCTGGTCGCACAGCGTCTGGAACGGCGGCGCCATCCGCGCCAGCCGGCTCGCCGGCGCCAGTTTCGACCAGGCGCGGCTGCGGCGGGTGCAGGCGCGCGAGACCGATCTGGAACAGGCCATGTTCGACGGCGCGCGGCTGGAGGATTGCGCCTTCGAGCAATTGAACGCGCCGCGGCTGTCGCTGCGGCAGGCGCGGCTGGAACAGGTCAATCTGTCCGGCGCCAATCTGCGCGGGCTGGACGCCAGCGGCGCCGCGCTGCAGTCGGTGAAGCTGTCCGGCTGCGATTGCCGCGGCGGCAGGCTGATAGGCCAGCCGCGCGGCGCATGGAGCGCGGCGGACACCGCCGGCGCGCTGTTCGACGATAGCAAACTTGAGCAAGACCGGGCCTGGCGGCAACAGGCGCAGCCCGGACCTAGAGGAGCCGCATGATGACATGGATGCAAGAGAGCGCCCTGGCCTGGGCGGAAACCCCGGCCGAATCGGATCCGGTGCTGCGCGCGCTGCGCGTGGGCGCGAAAACCCCGCGGCCCAGCCAGGAATGGCTGCCGGCGAGGGTGTGCGCGCAAGGCGAGGGGGAAGGCGAATGGCTGGTCCGCCTGCCGTCCGGCGCGCTGCGCCGGGCGCGCGCCGCCTTCAGCTGCCTGGTGCGGCCGCAGCGCGGCGACCTGGTGCAGCTGGCGGCGGCGGACGAAGCGTGCTGGGTGCTGGCCATTCTGGAGCGGCCGCAGCCGGCCGGCGTCTGCCGGCTGGAATTGGGCGCGGCCAGCGTGCAGCTGCACGCCGCGGAACTGCATCTGTGCGCCGACGGCGAACTGAGCCTGAGCGGCCGGCAGCTCAACAGCCGCGCCCAGGCCATCTCCACCGCGGCGGAGGAGCGGCAGACCCATATCGGCGGCACCGACGCCGCGCACAGCGGCAGCCTGCTGCTGCACGCGGACCGCCACATGGGGCTGCACGCCAAGAGCACGGCGCTGAGTTCGGCTTCGCTGTTGAAGCTGGACGCCGGCCAGATCCACGTAGCTTGAGGAGAAACGCGATGTTCGCCAATTGTTCCGCCGGCGGCATGGCCCTGGCGGCCTCCGACGTCTGCAAGACCCCGCCGCTGGGGATTCCGTCCACCTACGCCAATACCGCCAACAAGCCGGAGGCGGTGCCGAACGTGCCGACCATCATTTACGCCGGCGGCCCGGTGCACAACCTCAACACCATCATTCCGATGACCCACGGCGACGAGGGCGGTTCGATGGGCGGGGTGGCCTCCGGCACGGTGGCGGCGCTGTCCCGCCATGTGACCGGCTCCGGCAAGGTGCTGATCCAGGGCGCGCCGCAGACGCGGCTGACCGACACCAATCTGCCCAATAACCAGAACACCGCCGGGCAGACGGTGGCGCCTTCCCAGACCATCACCATGACCTTGAGCTAATGACGTCCTTTCCCTTTGTCCGGCGCGCGCTGTTGCTGTGCGCGCTGGCCGGCCTGGCAGGCTGCTCCTCGCTGTTCTCCTCGCGCGGCGACGAGGGACCGCGCCAGCTGCACGTGACCCTGGTGGGCGGCGGCCAGCTCAACAACAGCGGCGGCGGCCCGCGGCCGGTGCAGGTCTGCCTGTACGTGGTGCGCGAGGCCAACTGGCTGCCGCCTGCCGGGCTGGAGGATTCCAGCTGCGCCCAGCGCGGCCGCGAGGTGGCGGCCGAATCCCGCCACGTGGTGGCGCCCAACCAGGTGCAGCAAGTGCTGTTGCCGGCCTCCGGCTCGGACCCGGTTTGGCTGTTGGCGGACGCGGACTTCGCCAGCAAGCCGCCCGGTTACGCGCCGCTGCGTCTTCGGGTTGACGGCCGCCAACTGATCCATCTGGCGGTGCTGCTGGAACGCAACCGCATCACCGACGCGCTGCGGCCCGCCGCCGCGCCGCTGGCGGAAGCCGCAGCGGCGGCGGCCCAGGCCGCGCCGCCTTCGCCGGCCAAACCCGGCCGCAAGCCTTGGCGCAAAACGCGCAAGGCGCCCATCGCCCATCTGGAGGAAAGCCCATGAGCGCTTTGCCGGTAGGACCCGTCGCCTGGAGCGACGGCATGTTGATAGAAACCCAGCATTTTCAGCAGCAGGAACGCCATCTGGCCCATCAGTTCGGCCTGCGGCTGCGCCAGACCTCCAATCACGGCTGGGGCTTTTTCCGGCTGGACGTGGACTGCGACGGCCTGGGCCTGGGCCGGCTGGGCCTGCGCGCCGCCGAAGGCGTGCTGCCGGACGGCACCCCGTTCGCGCTGCCGGCGCACGATCCCTTGCCGGCGCCGCTGGACACCTCGGACGCCCAGGCCGGCGACATCGCCTGCCTGGCGCTGCCGGCCTCCGGTTGCGGCGGCCCGGAAATGGCCTTCGGCGACGCGCCGGCCGCCGCGCGCTACCACGCCGCCGCCACCGAGGTGCCCGACCTCAGCGTGGGCCTGGACGCGCCGGGCTCGCCGCGGCGGCTGACGCTGGAAACCGGCCGCATGATGACGCGGCTGTGCTGGCAATCGCAGCTGCGCGCCGACGAAACCGCCTTGCCCTTCGCCCGGGTGGCCGGGCGCAGCAGCGCGCTGACCCTGCTGCTGGACCCGCGCTTCATCCCGCCGCTGCTGGACAGCCGCGCCCACCAGACGCTGCGCGCGCTGATCGAGGAGCTGCAAAGCACGCTGCAAGTGCGGCTGGCCGGCAGCGCCGGCTTGCGGCTGCTGTCCGCCGGCGGCGGCCTGGCGGACCTGGTGGAGCTGATGCTGCGCCAGGGCATCGCCGAATACCGGATGCGATTGGCCCACCTGGACGCCTTCGACCCGCTGCCGCCGGCCTTGCTGTTCCAGGAGCTGATCGGCCTGCTGGGCCGGCTCAGCGTGCTGCCCGGCGTCGACGAGGCCTTGGCCGAGCGGCAGTTCGCCTATCGGCACGAGGAATTGCAGGCCAGCTTCGAGCCGCTGGCGGCCACCTTGCGCTACGCGCTGGCCAGGGTGATCGAAACCCCGGTGCTGCCGCTGAAGTTCGAAGACCGCGGCGACCAGGTCCACGTCTGCGTGGTGGATCGCCAGTGGAAGCTGCAGAAGATGGTGTTCGCCTTCTCCGCGGCGATGCCGGCGGACAAGCTGCGCCAGTTGCTGCCGCAGCAGGCCAAGCTGGGCGCGGTGGAGCAGATCCAGAAACTGGTGGACCTGCAATTGCCGGGCGCGCGGCTGATCCCGGCGCCCAATCCGCCGCGCCAGGTGCCGTACTACGCGCAGAGCGTGTATTTCGAAGTGGAGTCCAGCGACCCGTTCTGGGCGCAGGCCTTCGCCGGCTCGGCGCTGGCGCTGCGCATCGTCGGGGACTTCCAGGACTTGAGGTTCGAGGCCTGGGGGCTGCGCGAAGGCAAGGTCGCCTGATCGAAAGAAAGCAAAGAGAGTGAACCGCGATGAATCTGCTGCATAATTTTTCCTCCATCTTCCGCCGGGCCTCCGCCGCGCACCTGAACAGCGGCATGCTGGAAGGGGCGATGCGCAGCCGGCTGGAAAACCTGCCGCTGCTGATGCCGGGCCAGCAAGTGTCCACGCTGGACGTCGAACCGGAGGCGGACGCGCTGGACGCCTTGCCGCCGGCGCTGCCGCCCGCCGCGCCGCCGACGATGGGCGCGGGCGGGCCGCAGGCCGAGACCGACGACGCGCCGGTGATCTATCAGCGCTCCGGCGCGCGCGGCGGCCTGCTCAAGGCCGGGCTGCAACAGGCGCAATGGGACAATCACTTCATCTCCCACGCTCTGCCGGCGGTGCTGCAATTGCAGCGGCTGCAGGGCGGTGCGGCGGAAAGCCAGGCGCAGATCCGCGCCCAGCTGGGCCTGGAACTCAAGCTTTACCGCGAACGCCTGGCGGCGTCCGGCTGCGAGTGGCAACAGGCCCAGGACGCCTCCTATCTGCTGTGCACCTATCTGGACGAAGTCTGCAACGACGCGGCGCGCGGCGCCGGCCAGCAACCCTACGACGGCGAGCGCAGCCTGCTGGTGGAGTTCCACGACGACGCCTGGGGCGGGGAGGACGCCTTCGCCGATCTGCAGCGCTGGCTGCGCCACGAACCGTCCCCCGTTCCCTTGCTGGAACTGTACGAGCTGGTGCTGGCCTTGGGCTGGCAAGGCCGCTACCGGGTATTGGAGCGCGGCGAGGCGCTGCTGCAGGATTTGCGCTCGCAGCTGCACGCCGCGATCTGGCGTCAGCGGGAGCCGGAGCCGCTGGGCGCGGAATTGATCGCGCCGCCGCCGCCCCCGCCGCCGCCGGAACCCGAGGCGCCGCCGCGCCAGCGCTGGCTGACCCCGCTGCGCGGCGGCGCCATCGCGCTGGGCGTGGTGGCGCTGGCCTACGGCGCGGCCAATATCAGCCTGGACCTGCTGGGCCGGCCGATACGCGAGGCGCTGGCGGCCTGGACCCCGCCGCTGCGGACCATCAACCTGGCCACCACCTTGCCGCCGCCGTTGCCGCAGCTGCTGTCCGAAGGCTGGCTGGTGGCCTACAAGCACCCGCAGGGCTGGCTGCTGGTTTTCCGCAGCGACGGCGCCTTCGACGTCGGCAAGGCCGAGGTGAGGGCGTCCTTCCAGAAAAACATCGAACGGCTGGGTCAGGCTTTCGCGCCGTGGCCGGGCGATCTGGAGGTGATAGGCCACACCGACCGCCAACCGATACAGACCAGCGTCTTCCCCAGCAATCAGCGCTTGTCCGAGGCGCGCGCGCGCTCGGTGGCGGACACGCTGCGCCAGACCGCGATTCCCGGCGGCGCGCAAGCGCCCGACAACGCGGTGGCGCGCCGCATCGATTCCTCCGGCCGCGGCGACAGCGCGCCGCTGGACGCGGCGCAGACCCCGGCCGCCTATGAGCGCAACCGCCGCGTCGACGTGCTGTGGAAAGTGGCGGACGCCGCCAAGGGCGGCCCGGGCCAGCCGTCCGCCCCCCAGACTCAGGCCCCGCTGGCGCTGGCGCCCGGCGTCGGCATCGGCAACGGGCCCAGCCCGCTGGAGCCCGGCTATAAGGAGCAACAACCATGATTCGGCAAAGCATGCGCATCTTGATCGCGCTGTTGATCGCGCTGGCGATCTGGTGGATAGGCCCGCTGATCTCCATCGGCGTCTACCGGCCGCTGGGCTGGGCGCTGCTGCGGCACGTCCTGGTGGCCGCGGCGCTGATCTGGGGCTTCTGGCCGCAGCTGTGCTGGCTGTGGGGCCGGCTGACCGCCGCGCCGCGCTCCTTCCGCCGCGCGCCCAAGCCGGCGCCCGAGCCTGAACCGGACCCCGGCCCGCCGGACTACGTCAGCGACACCTTGCAGCAACTGGAACGGCAGCTGAGCCGCCGCGGCGGCGCGCCGCTGCCTTGCTATCTGCTCTTGGGCGCCGCCGGCAGCGGCAAAAGCAGCCTGCTGAGCTGGACCCTGCGCGACGGCGCGGAGCCGGCGGCGGCGATAGGGCAGGGTCTGGGCCTGGATTTCCGCCTGTCCTCGGACGCGGTGTGGCTGGACACCCAGGGCCGCTGGAACGTAGGCGAAGGCTACGACCAGGAGGCCGCGGCGGCCTGGGACAAGCTGCTGGCCGGCTTGGCGGCCTTGCGCGACAAAGTCAGCGTCAGCGGCGTGGTGTTGTGCGTGGGCGGCGACGATTTGATCGCGATGGCGTCCAAACGCCGCCAGCAAATGGCCGCCACCTTGCGCCAGCGCCTGCTCAAGCTGCGCGACGGCCTGGGCCGCACCCCCAACGTCTATCTGGCCTTGACCGGGACGGACCGGCTGGACGGCGCGCTGGCGACGCTGAACCAGATGCGGCCGGAGCGCTGGGCTCGCGGCATCGGCTTCCCGCTGCCGCTGGAAGCCGGCGCGGACGCCGCCGGGGCCTGGGTGCCGGCCATGCGCGGCCTGGAACAGCGGGTGCAGCGCCAGGTGCTGTTCGCCGCGCCCTTGGCCGGCGAGGTGGAGGCCAATCACGCCCAGCTGCGCTTCGTCGAGGCGCTGGGCCGGCTGCGCCAGGCCTTGCAGGGCTTGCTGCCGCCCTTGTTCGCCCGCGACGGCGACGAGGACGCCGCCCATTTGCGCGGCCTGTGGCTGGGCTCGGTGGCGGAGGTGGCGGACATCGAGATCGACGGCCCCGAGCCGGCGACGCGGCCGCTGGGCGAGTTGTGGACGCCCTTGCTGCGCCAGGTGGCGGTGGAACGGCAGCTGATGGAGCAGAACCTGAGCGCGGCCGAGCGCCAGGCGCGGGAGAGGCCGGCACCGCCCGCGCCGCCGTCGCGCAAGCGCCGGCTGCTGAACGCGCTGCGCTGGGCGGCCTTGCCGGTCTTGGCGCTGGGCTTGCTGGTCTGGGTGGCCTGGGGCTATTTCGCCGAGCGCAACTATCTGGAATACGTCTGGGCCCAGTTCAGCGAGGGCAAGACGCTGGCGCGGGAACAGGCCGGCAGCGCGCCCAGCGCCGGATCGCCGCTGCTGGCGGTGGCGGCGCAGATGCGCTACGCCCAGGCCCAGGCGGAAAGCGCCGAGCGCGGGATGAGAACCCCGTATTTCGAGCACCGCCGCGTGGCCGAGACCGCCACCGCCACCTATCACCGCCATCTGCAGAAAACGCTGATGCCGGAGCTGTACAACGAGGTGAAGCGCACCTTGCTGGCGCAGACCGAGGGCAGCCCCGGCGACATTTTCCTGACGCTCAAGGTCTATCTGATGCTGTGCCGGCCGCAATACCGCTCCGCCGACGCGGTGGAGCGCTGGATCTCCGGCCGCTGGGAGGCGCTGTCCGAAGGGCAGTACAACGACGAAGACCGGCGCATGCTGATCGCCGACGCGCGCACCCTGATCGCGCTGCCCGGCCTGCCGGCGGCGCCGGAAGACGCCAACCTGGTGCAGACCGCCCGCGCGCGCGCCTCGCAGATTCCGGTGGTGACCCGGGTGCTCAACCATGTGCGGGAGCAGGGCCTGCCGTCGCAGATCCAGGACATCTCGCTGGCGCGCGCGGCCGGCTTCGGCTCGGCGATGAGCTTGCGCATGCGCAACAACGTGCCGGACACCGACAGCGCCGTTTCCGGCTGGTACACCCGCGCCGGCTATGTCGACGCCTTCCTGCCGCGGCTGGAGACCAGCGCCCGCG
Source organism: Chromobacterium alkanivorans (assembly GCF_016937655.1). GTDB lineage: Bacteria > Pseudomonadota > Gammaproteobacteria > Burkholderiales > Chromobacteriaceae > Chromobacterium > Chromobacterium alkanivorans. The sequence goes on from NZ_JAFHKL010000023.1 coordinate 10,855, forward strand.
CCATGCTGGAAGAGCAGAGCTGGGTGCTGCGCAACGAGCCGCTGCGCGGCAACGGCTTTGAAATCGACAGCCTGGTGCAGAAGCTGGCCGACAGCGCCCGCAACCAGTATCTGCAGGACTACATCACCGCCTGGCAAAGCTTTCTGGCCAATGTCAGCGTGCGCTCCGTCACCGGCCTGGACGACGCCGCGCAGCTGGCGGCGTCGATGATGAACTCGCAGTCGCCGCTGGCCAATCTGCTGCGTTTCGCCGGGCGCGAAACCATGCTGACCGGCAACTACGACGGCGGCATGGACAGCTGGATAGACCGCCAGAAGGCGCGGCTGGAGAAAAGCCGCCGCTCGCTGGTGGGCGAAATCAACGGCGAGCGCTACCGCACCACCTTGCTGCCGGAACACGCGGTGGAGGAGCACTTCCAGTCCTTGCGCCAGATCGCCAAGCAATTGGAGAAGAACGACAACAGCGGCGGCAATCCGCTGGCGCGGCTGTTCGATTCGCTGTACCGCCAGCTGGGCCTGGTCAACGGCGCGCTGCAAACCGGCCAGGTGCTGCCGACGCAATACGATGTGTTCACCAAGCTGCGCGGCGACGCCGGCCTGCAGCCGGAGCCGGTGCGCGGCATCATGCTGGACCTGATCAACAACGGCAGCGCCGCCACCTCCAGCCAGACCCAGGCGGTGCTCAACAAGGGCGCGGCCGGCGCCACCCGCAGCGCCTGCGACCAGGGCCTGACCGGCCGCTACCCGTTCCGCCGCGGCGCCGGCGCGGACGCCAGCGTGGAGGGCTTCGAACGGCTGTTCGCGCCGCAGGGGGCGATGGCGGTGTATTTCCGCGAGCATCTGGCCGCCTATGTCGACACCTCGGTCACACCGTGGAAGGCGCGCAGCGTGGACGGCGGCAAGCAGGCGCTGCTGAGCCCGGAGGTGATTGGCGCCTACGAGAGCGCCAGCCGCATCCGCGACGCGATGCTGGACGACGGCGGACGCTTGCGGGTGCCCACGGTGTTGCGCTTCCTGGACATGGACCCGCAGCTGGCCGAGGTGCAACTGGACCTGGCCGGCCAGACCCTGCGCTTCGCTCACGGCGCCACCACGCCGCAGCGCGTCGACTGGAACGGCCAGAGCCAGAAGCTGGCGATACGGCTGCAGATGAAGTCGGTGGACGGCCGCGTCAACACCCTGCAATACGACGGGCCGTGGGCGCTGTTCCGCTTCTTCGACGCCGGCCGCGGCGTGGGCGGCACCGCGGACCGCCGCGAACGCTTGTACCAGGGCAGCCTGGGTTCGGTGCGCATCGAGTGGCAGTCGCTGTCCTCGCCGTCGCCGCTGTGGTCCGGGCTGATCCAGTCTTTCCGTTGCCCGCAAGGCGGCTGACGAAGGTTCAGGGGCCGGCGGCGCCGGCCCCGACAAGATGGATCCCGTTCAGCACAGCAAATTTTGAACGGGCTCCAGGCGGGTTTTCCGCTGTTTGTTTCGTTCCATTACCCACTGAAAGGAAACACCATGACCAAGGCCGCAGAAAACATGATCAACCCGGCGGAAATCCTCAAGGCGTGCAGCGCCGCCCACCAGTACGGCCAGAGCGCCGGCGGTTCCATGGCCGAGCCCTTCATGAACTCGGTGCCGGGCATGAACATCGCCTCCGGCAGCAACGCCAGCAATCTGATAGGCAATGTGCAGGACGTGGGCCGCCAGATGCTGGACCACATGACCGCGATCAAGTCCGCGGTGGACAAGCAGGTGGCGGTGCATCAGGACCAGCAGCGCCGGCAGAAGACTTACGATTTCCAGCCGGACATGTCCGACCTGCGCCCCAGCGACGCCAAGGGCTTCCCCACCGAAATGCCGGAAGCCTTCTTTGCGCCTTTCATGAAGAAATAGGCGCGGCGGACAGGCAAACGTCCGGGGCGCGCGCGTCCCGGCGTTTGCATCGGCCGTTCAAGCGCCGCTGTCGGCGAATTTCTCCAGATACAGCTTCAGATGCTCGCAGCCGTGGCGGCACAGCCAGTCGCGCATCGCGTCCACCATGGGCGGCGGGCCGCATAGATAGATGTCGGCGGCCAGCGCGCGCAGCGCGTCCGCGTCCAGATGCTCGGGAATCAGCCCGCGCTTGCCGCTCCAGCTCTCGCCCGGCGTCATTACCACCGGATGCCAAGCAAAACCGGGCAGCCGTTCGGCCAGGCCGCGCAGGCGCGGCAGCTCGCACAGATCGCCTTCACGGTTGACGCCGTAGTACAGCGTCACCGGCTGGCCGCAGCCGCCTTGCTCGGCCAATTGCTCCAGCATGCCGAGAAAGGCGGACAGGCCGGTGCCGCCGGCCAGCATCAGCACCGGCTTGTCGATATGGCGCAGATAGAAGCTGCCCAGCGGCGCTTCCAGTTCGATGCGGTCGCCGGTCCGCCAGCCGTTGCGCAGATAATTGCTCATCGCACCGTCCGGCAGCAGCCGCACCAGGAAGCGCAGTTGCTTGTCTCCCGAAGGCGCGTGGGCGAAGGAGTAGGCGCGCCATTGCTCGCCGCCGGGCACCCGCAGCCGCGCGTACTGGCCGGGCAGGAAGGACAAGGCGCTCTCGGCGGCGGAGGCGTCCAGGCACAGCACGGCGCAGCTGTCCGACACCGGCTCCACCCGGCTGACCACGGCGGCGAGACGGGCGGGCGGCGCGCTCAAGCACAGGCTGGAGTCGAAGTCGAAGGAAAAGGCGGCGTCGGACAGCACTCGGGTCTGGCAGGACAGGACGGCGCGCTCCGCCAGCTCCGCCGCGGACAGCGCCTCGGAGTCGACATAGTCCTGGCTGTAGTCGCCGCGGTCGCAACGGCCGCGGCAGGTGGCGCACACGCCTTCGCGGCAATCCATCGGGATCTTGACGCCCTGGCGCAGCGCGGCGTCCAACAGCCGCTCCCCCGGCTGCGCCTCCAGGAACAGGGTGCGGCCGTCGAGAAAATTCAAAGCCACTTGATGCATGTCGGCGCTTTCAGGTTTGGAGCCTGTTTACGATCTGCTGCGCGTCGGCGGGACGAGTAGAAAGGGGCGTTAAAAACAAACTCAAAATGCTCATGTACCGTATGTACACGCTGCTTTTTCACTTGTTTTCGCCTTGTCTCGCCTTAGCTCGCGAGATCGTAAATAGACTCTTAGAGGTGATAGAAGTCCAACACCGCGTTGACGGTATCGTTCAGCAACAACACATGCTGACGCCGGATCAGCCAGCCGTCGCCGTTGCGCGCCAGCGTGTAAGCGGCGCGGCCGTAGAAATAACTGGTCTCGCCAAAGCGGGTGTAGAAGGTGGTCCAGTTGACGCGGGCTTCCACCAGGCCGTCCGCGCCGCGCTCTACGCGGATATTGGCCAACTGATGCAAGGTGCGCGGCATCGGGTTGCAGGCGGCGGATTTGCCGGTGCGGATGCGGAACACCCTGTCCTCCAACCCGGCGCGGCTGGCGTAGTAGATCAGCGACATCTCGCGCTTGGGGTCGGTGGTGTAGACGTGCTCGGCGTCCCATTGCGGCACGTGGTATTCGCAGTCCGGCGCGTAATCGGCCAGGTAGCCGTCCCAGTCCTGGCCGTCGCACAGCTCGGCGTGGCGGTAGAGGAACTGTTCCACCTGGTAATGCAGTTCGATGTTCATCGCTCGGCTCCCTCGGCGGCGGCGCGCCGTTCCAGTCCTTGCAGCAGGAATTGCCGCCAGGCGCTGTGCTGGTTGACGTACAGGCCCTCATGGGTGATTTCGGTCCCGGTCAGGCAGGGAGAAATGCCGAGAGTCTCGCTATTGGGCGTGGCCCCGGTCCGCCAGCGCGGGTGGCCGCGCGAGATGTCGCTCCAGCGCTCCAGCCGCGCCTGGAAGCCGCGCTGGGCTTCGCGGAATTCGGTCAGATCGTCCGGCGTGCCCATGCCGGACACATTGAAGAAGTCCTCGAACTGGCGGATGCGGTTTTCGCGGTCGGCGGCGGATTCGCCCTTGACGCCCAGACACTGGCTCTGCACCAGGGTCTTGTTCCAGGCCAGCGGGCGGATGATGCGCAGCTGGGAGCTGATCTGGTCGATGAAGAACAGGCTGGGATAGATGTTGAGGTTGCGCAGTCGGTGCATCATCCATTCCGCCTTGGCCTGGCCGTGCTCGGCCACCAGCCGCGGCATGATGCCGGCGTAGCCGGGCCGCACCGCCGGGTTGGGCATGTCGCTGAACAGCACGCTGTGGCCGTTGGGGAAGGAGAACCAGCCGTCGTCGGTGGCGGCGTCGCCGGCGCCCAGCTTGCTGTAGTCCAGCGTCGAGGCCTGCGCCTCGCCTTGCTGGCGGCTGACTTCCTGGCGGTGCTGCACCGTGGCCACGTAGTTGTAGTGCACGGTGCTGACGTGGTAGCCGTCCAGGCCGTTCTCGTTTTGCAGCTTCCAGTTGCCGTCGTAGGTGTAGCTGGATTTGCCGGGCAGCACTTCCAGTTCGCCGCTGGGGGATTGCGCCACCATCATGTCGAAGAAGACCTTGGCGTCGCCCAGATAGTCTTCCAGCGAGTCCGCGCCGTCCGGGTCCAGGCTGACGAAGACGAAGCCCTTGTAGCTGGCCACGCGCGCCGGTTTCAGCGAACGGGCGGCCTTGTCGAAGTCCGCCGGGTATTCGCCCGGCGCCTTGACCTTGAGTAGGCGGCCGTCGTTCTTGTAGCACCAGGCGTGAAACGGGCAGGTGAAGGTGGATTGATTGCCCTTGCACTGGCGCACCAGGGTGGCGCCGCGGTGCTGGCAGGCGTTGACCAGCGCGTGCAGGGCGCCGTTGCCGTCGCGGCTGATGATCAGCGGCTGGCGGCCGGCCTGCATGGTGATGAAGTCGTTGGGCGCGGCGATTTCGCTTTCGTGACAGGCGTAGATCCAGACTTTCTCGAAGATCAGCTCCATCTCCAGGTCGAACAGCTGCGCGTCGGTGAACATGTCGCGGGCGATGCGGTAGACGCCGTCGTCCGGGCGGAAGTCCAGGCAGCCGCCGACATAGCTGCGCCATTGCTCGGTGGTGCGGAAGGTTGTGCTCATCGTAATGTCCTTGAACAGGTTCTGCGTTCCGGCGGGCCCGCCGCGCCGGGCGGCGGGCCGCGCTTGCCGTCCGTTTCAGACCTAGCCCTGGGCGCGGGCGCGGCTCACCTCGGTGGAGGGGGCCGGCGCCGCTTCGCGGTGCAGGGTGAAGTTGAACTCGATGCGGGCGAAGGGTTTGCCGACGCCGCTCTGGCGCAGTTCCTCCGGCGCGCTGACGCGCTGGATCTCCGGCACCAGCCCTTCGCGCGAGCCGAAGGCGAAGTCGTCCCACAGATACGGATCGTCCTGGATGTTGATCTGGGTGGTCAGCTTGCGGAATCCGGGCGCGGACACGAAGAAATGCACGTGGGCCGGGCGGTTGCCGTGGCGGCCCAGCTGTCGCAGCAGCCGGTCGGTGGGGCCGTCCGGCGGCACGCTGTAGCCACAGGGCATGATGCTGCGGAAGCGATAGCGGCCCTGGTCGTCGGTGCGGATGCTGCGGCGCAGGTTGAAGTCGCTCTGGCTCTGATCGAAGTAGGAGTAATTGCCCAGGCTGTCGGCGTGCCATACCTCCACCAGCGCGTGCGGCACCGGCTGGCCGGCGCTGTCCCGCACCTGGCCGCGCATGAACAGGGGCTCGCCCTCGTCCTTGCCGTCGTCCAGCCGCGCCTCGCATTCGCACAGCGGCGCGCCGGCCACGTAGAGCGGCCCTTCTATGGTGCGCGGCGTGCCGCCGAGCAGGCCGGCCTTGCGCTCGGCCTCGTCGGCGCGCAGGTCCAGGAAGTGTTCCAGCCCGAGCCCGGGCACGATCAGGCCCATTTCGCCGTTGCGGCCGGCGTCGGCCAGCAGTCCCACCGCGCTCCAGAATTCCGACGGCTGGATGTCGAAATCCTCGATCGCGTAGCACAGCTCGCGCATCAGGCGGTTGACGATGGCGCGGGTGCGCGGGTTGGCCTTGTCGGTGGCCGGTTGGTCAAAGCGTTGCAGCAGGGCGTCGATTTCGGCGCGTTCCATGGTGTTTCTCCTTTGTTGACGGGCGGGGCGGGGGTCTTGTGTTTTGATTCCGCCGCAGTGGACCGAACAGGCGCGAGCCTAGCGGTCGTCGGCGTGGATGCTGGACGGATGCCGGTTCAAGGGCCGCACCTCGATGCGCATGAAGGGAAACAAGGGCAGGCTGGACAGCAGCTGATGCAGTTCTTCGGCGTCGGCGACGTCGAACACGCTGATGTTGGCGTACTGGCCGCTGAGCCGCCACAGGTGCCGCCACTGGCCGCTGCGCTGCAGCGCCTGGGCGCGTTCGCGCTCGTCCAGCTTCAAGGCCGCCGCCCGCTCCGGGTCCAGGTCGTGCGGCAGGCTGACTTGCATTTCCACATGAAACAGCATGGTGGTCTCCTTGGGATGTCGGGTTCAGACCGCGTGCAAGCGCGGCGCGGTCCGGTCGCGGCGCAGGGCCGCCAGCTTGTCCGGGTCCGGCCGCACGCCCAGGCCGGGGCCGGACGGCAGCCGCAGTTCGAAATCGCGGTAGCAGAGCGGCTCGGTCAGCAACTCCTCGGTCAGCAGCAGCGGGCCGAACAGCTCGCTGCCCCAGTCCAGCCGCTCGAAGGTGGCGAACAGCTGAGCCGAGGCGATGGTGCCGACGCCGCCTTCCAGCATGGTGCCGCCGTAGACGCCCAGGCCGTTGACGGCGGCGATCTCGGCCACCTGGCGCGCGGCGAACAGGCCGCCGGACTGCGCGATCTTCACCGCGAACACGTCGGCGGCGTCCTGGCGCGCCAGCTGATTGGCGTCGGCCGGGCCGTGCAGCGCTTCGTCGGCCATGATGGGCACTTCGAAGCGGCGCGCCAGCCGCGCCAGCGCGGCGGGGTGTTCGCGCGGCACCGGCTGTTCGATCAGTTCGACGCCGCCGTCTTGCAGCCGGGCGATCGCTCGTTCGGCCTGCATCTCGCTCCAGGCCTGGTTGACGTCGACGCGGACGCCGGCGCGGCCGTCCAGCGCGCGGCGAATGGCCAGCGCGTGGGCGACGTCGTCCTCCGGCGCGCGCAGTCCTATCTTCAGCTTGAACACGCGGTGGCGGCGCCGCTCCAGCATGGCCTCGGCCTCGGCGATGTCGCGGCCGGTGTCGCCGCTGGCCAGGGTCCAGGCCACCGGCAGGCTGTCGCGCACCCGGCCGCCCAGCAAGTCGCTCAGCGGCACGCCCAGCCGCCGCGCCTGGATGTCCAGCAGCGCGGTTTCCAGCGCGCATTTGGCGAAGCGGTTGCCGCGGGCGCCGCGGCGCAGCTTGAGCAGCAGGCGGCCGACGTCGCGGGCGTCCTCGCCCAGCAGCAGCGGGGCCAGGTGGCTGTCGATATTGGTCTTGACGCTTTCCGGGCTTTCCTCGCCGTACTGCAGCCCGCCTATGGTGGTGGCCTCGCCCCAGCCTTCTTGCCCGTCGCGGCAGCGTATGCGCACCAGCGCCAGCGTCTGGCTGCGCATGGTGGCCACCGACAGCTGGTGCGGACGGATGGTGGGCAGATCGACCAGAATGGTCTCCACCGTGTCTATCGCGGTATCAGGTATCAAGATTGCGCTCCCGTGGTTTCGGATATCATGCAAGCCTGTGGAACCGCGGGTCCAACACCGTTTTCGTCTGCTTCCATACCTGTGAGGTATTGAATGGAATTGCGCCATCTGCGCTACTTCGTCGCCGTCGCCGAGGAGCTCAACTTCACCCGCGCGGCGGAAAGGCTGCACATCGCCCAGCCGCCGCTGAGCCGGCAGATCCAGCAACTGGAGGAAGAGCTGGGCCTGTTGCTGCTGGACCGCGGCGCGCGGCCGTTGCAGCTGACCGAGGCCGGCCGCTTCTTCTACGCCCAGGCGCGCAATCTGCTGGCCCAGGCCCAGGGCATGCGCGCGATGACGCGCAAGATCGCGCTGGCGCGCCGTCAACTGGTGATCGGCTATGTCGGCTCCACCCTGTACCGGCCGCTGCCGGAGGTGATACGCCGCTTTCGCGCCATCCACGCCGACACCGAGCTGTCCTTGCTGGAAATGACTTCGCTGGAGCAGGTGGAGGCCTTGAAGGCCGGCCGCATCGACGTCGGTTTCGGCCGGCTGCTGTTCGACGACCCGGCGGTGGAGCGCGAGGTGCTGGCCGAGGAGCCCTTGTGGCTGGCGCTGCCGCTGGAACACCCGTTGGCGCGGCGCGAAGGCCCGCTGCGCTTGCGCGACGCGGCGGAGGAGACGGTGTTGATCTATCCGCGCCAGCCGCGGCCCAGCTACGCCGACCAGGTGCTGGCCGCCTTCCGACAGCGCGCGCTGGAACCGGCCTACGCGCTGGAGGTGCGCGAACTGCAAACCGCGCTGGGCCTGGTGGCCGCCGGCATGGGGGTGTGCGTGGTGCCGGCCAGCGTGCTGCGGCTGCGCCGCGACGACGTGATCTACCGGCCGCTGACGGACGAGGGCCTGGCGTCGCCGCTGATCATGAGCGCGCGGCGCGGGGACCGTTCCGAGGAGTTGAGCCTGATCCGGCGGCTGTTGCGCGAGCTGTTGCCGCGCGAGGAGACGGAGGAGTAGGGCGTCGCCGCGCGGCCTGGCGCGGGTTCAGATCCTGGCGCGGAACTCGCTTGGCGACAGTCCGATCTGGCGCTTGAAGCGCCGGCAGAAATAAGCGGGGTCGTTGAAGCCCAGGTCATAGGCCACGCGGCTGATCGGCCAGGCGCTGTAGGCCAGCATGCGGCGCGCCTCCAGCATCAGGCGCTCCTGGGTCACGGCGAAGGCGGTTTTCCGGCTCAGCTTGAGGCAGGCGCGGTTGAGTTTGCTGGCGGCCACGCACAAAGCGTCCGCATAACGCGGAATGTCCCAGTGCTCGCGGTAGCGCTCTTCCAGCAAGGCGTGGAAGCGGGCCAGCAGTTCGCGCTCGGCCGCTTGAGCGGCGCCGGCGCCGTCCGGCTCGTCGATCAAGCGCGCCAGCATCAGCAGAATGGCCTTGAGCAGCCAGCCCACCATCAAATCCTGGCCGCGCTGCGGCCAGCATAGCTCCGCCAGCAGTTGTCCGAACAGCGACTCTATGCGCTCCCTGGCCGGCCAGTCCCGCCGCAGGTCAAGCAATCTGGGCGTCCGCAGCAAGGGCCGCAGCAGCGCGCCGGCCTGATCCGGGCCGCGGGTCAACAAACGCTCGGCCGCGGTCAAGACGAAGCCCTGCGCCTCTTCCACAAAGCTGTAGCCATGCACCGTCCCCGGCGGCAGGCAAATGGCGGCCGGCCCGCTCAACCGGTACTCGCGGTCGTCTATCCGCGCCTTGACCTCGCCGTCCAGCAGGCACAGCAATTGAAACAGGCCGCGATGGCAATGGTCGGCGATTTCCCAACCGAAACGCCGGCTGCGCGAGCCCAGCAATTCAAGATGCAGGAACTCCGCATCCATCACGCAGCTGTCGTCGCCGTACAAGGTGAATTCCGGCGCGCGTCCCATCTTGTTCTCCCGAATCCAGACTGTGCAAATAGTACAAGCCTTTGTCAGCTTGCTCCATTTGGCGCGGCGCCGACTGCGGCTAGGATTTCCCATGCAAATCAAGGCATTCGGCCGCGGCGCTTTCTTCCGGCATTGCCGCGGCGCAATAGGCGGTGAGCCGGCGTCGCCGCAATCGTGCAAGCGTTGTCACGTTTCTTGTTGATGGAGGCTTCCCATGCGTACATCCGTTGGCATCATCGGCGCCGGCCCGGCCGGCCTGCTGCTGGCGCAATTGCTGCAGCGGCAAGGCGTCGATTCCGTGGTGCTGGAGGCGCGGGGACGCGCCGAGATTGAATCGACGGTGCGCGCCGGGGTGCTGGAGCCCGGCACGGTGGAGCTGCTGACGGAGGCCGGCGCGGGAGAGCGGCTGCAGAGCCAGGGGCAGACGCACCGCGGCATCGAACTGGCTTTCGATGGCGGCCGCCACCGCATCGATCTATACGCGTTGACCGGGCGCGCCATCACCGTTTACGCCCAGCACGAGTTGCTGAAGGACTTGATCGCCGCGCGGCTGGAGGCCGGTGGCGGGCTGGTCTTCGACAGCCCGGTCACCGCGCTGGAATCCTTCGACGGCGGCGGACCCGCGCGCGTCCATTACCGCGACGCCGGCGGCGAACGAGTGCTGGAGTGCGACTTCATCGTCGGCTGCGATGGCTTCCACGGCATCGCCCGCCAGGCGCTGGGCGAGCGCGAGCCGCCGTGGCAACGCCAGTATCCGTTTGCCTGGTTCGGCATCCTGGCGGCGTCGCCGCCCTCGGCGCCGGAACTGATCTACGCCTGCCATCAACGCGGCTTCGCCCTGGTCAGCACCCGTTCGCCCACACTGCAGCGGCTCTATTTTCAGTGCGCGCCGGACGACAGCGTGGACGCCTGGCCGGACGCCAGAATCTGGGACGAGTTGCAGGCCAGGGTGCCGGCGACGGATGGGCAGAGCCTGCGACAGGGGGAGATCCTGCAGAAAAACATCATCGCGATGCGCAGTTTTGTCGCGCGCAGCCTGCGGCGCGGCCGGCTGTTTCTGGCCGGCGACGCCGCCCACATCGTGCCGCCCACCGGCGCCAAAGGCCTCAATCTGGCCGCGGCCGACGTGCGCTTGCTGGCCTCGGCCCTGGCCGCTTACTTTCGGGACGGCGGCGAAACGGCGCTGCTCGATTACAGCCGCCGCGCCTTGCGCCGCGTCTGGCGCGCCGAGCATTTCTCCTGGTGGATGACCGGCTTGCTGCACGCCTTTCCCGACGCCAGCCCCTTCATGCGCCAGATGCAGCGCGCCGAACTCGACTACCTGGCGTCCTCGCCGGCGGCGGCCACCGTTTTGGCCGAGAACTATGTCGGCATGGGCTGGGACTGGGGCTAGCCAGCCGGATATTCAAACAAGAACGAGAGGAGACTCCGCATGACCAACAAAGCGCCATTGGATGTGCAGACCGTCATCGACGAGCGTTTCAGCCCTTATCAGCGCCTGCTGCTGGCGCTGTGCTTCCTGGTGGTGGCGGTGGACGGCTTCGACACCGCCGCCGTCGGCTATATCGCGCCGGCCCTGGTGCAAGAATGGGGCGTGCCGCGCGCCGCGCTGGGGCCGGTGTTGAGCGCGGCCTTGTTCGGCCTGGCGATAGGCGCGCTGACCGCCGGGCCGCTGGCGGACCGCCACGGCCGCAGAATCGTGCTGCTGGCCTCGGTGCTGTTCTTCGGCGCCGGCAGCCTGGCCAGCGCTTTCGCCGCCACGCTGGAGCAATTGACCGCCTTGCGTTTCCTGACCGGACTGGGGCTGGGCGCAGCCATGCCCAACGCGGTGACGCTGATGTCGGAATTCGCGCCGGCGCGTTACCGGGCGGCGCTGGTGAACGCGATGTTCTGCGGTTTTCCGCTGGGCTCCTCCGCCGGCGGCTTGCTGGCCTCCTGGTTGATTCCGCACTACGGCTGGCGCAGCGTGCTCTTGCTAGGCGGCGTCGCGCCGCTGCTCCTGGCCGTGCTGTTATGGCGCCACTTGCCGGAATCGGTGCGCCATCTGGCGGCCCGCGGCGCGCCGGCGGCCGAGATCCGCCGCGTGCTGGAACGCATCGCCGGTCGCGACTTGTCCGCCGCGGCGGGCTTCGTCGCCGCCGAACCCGTCGTCAGCGCGCGTTCGGCGGTGGGCGTCATCCTGGCGCGGGACTACCGGCTGGGTTCGCTGATGCTGTGGCTGGCTTACTTCATGGGGCTGCTGATTTTTTATCTGCTGACCAGCTGGCTGCCCATCCTGATCAAGGACGCCGGCTTCACCATCAGCCAGGCCGCGCTGATGACGGCCCTGTTTCCGCTGGGCGGCGGCATCGGCACCCTGGCCGCGGGTTATCTGATGGACCGCTTCAACCCCAACCGGGTGGTGGCGCTGGGTTATGCCTTGACCGCGGCGCTGATCTTCGCCGTGGGGCAGGGCACGGCGACGATGCTGAGCCTGGGCGGCTTGATCTTTCTGGCCGGCACCGCGATGAACGGCGCCCAGTCGTCGATGCCGGCGCTGGCCGCCGGTTTCTATCCCACCCATGGCCGCGCCACCGGCGTGGCCTGGATGCTGGGCATCGGCCGCTTCGGCGGCATCGCCGGCGCCTTGCTGGGCGGCGAGTTGCTGCGCCGGCAGCTGGAGCTGGAGCTCATCTTCGCCCTGCTGGCGATTCCGGCGGCGCTGGCGACCGCGGCCCTGCTGTGCAAGCAGCGCTTCGCCGCCGCGCTCAAGCCTTTCGACGCCGTTCCGGCGCCAGCCTCGCCGCCGTCCCCCGCAAACCCACAGGAGAAACCCCATGTCGATACGAGTTCAAGCCGTGGATGAATTTTACCCGCGAGACCCTCGCGATCACCCGCCGGCCTTGGCGCCGGACTACAAGAGCAGCCTGCTGCGCGCGCCGCGCCATGCGCTGGTCGCCTTGCAGCACTCGCTGTCGGAAATCACCGGGCCGGTGTTCCATGGCGAGGAGCTGGGCACGCTGGACCACGACCTGACGCGCAATTACGCGCGCCAGGGCCTGCCGATAGGCGAGCGCCTGATCATCCACGGTTTCGTCCGCGACCAGAACGGCCGGCCGGCGGCCAATACGCTGGTGGAAATATGGCAGGCCAACGCCGGCGGCCGCTACCGGCATCGCCAGGACCAGTATCTGGCGCCCATCGATCCCAATTTCGGCGGCTGCGGCCGCGCCTTGACCGACGAAAACGGCTATTACTTCTTCCGCACCGTCAAGCCCGGACCCTATCCATGGCGCAACCGCGCCAACGACTGGCGGCCGGCCCACATCCATTTCTCCCTGTCCGGCGCCGCCTATGCGCAGCGCTTGATCACCCAGATGTATTTCGAGGGCGACCCCCTGATCGCCGGCTGCCCGATTGCGAGGTCCATCCAGGACGAGGAGCAGCTGCGGGGTTTGATCGCGCGGCTGGACCGGCGGACCACGATGCCGTTCGACAGCCTGGCCTATCGTTTCGACATCGTTCTACGCGGCCGGCGCGCCACCTTGTTTGAAAACCGCGTGCAAACTCCGCAGGAGGTCTCATGAACCCGCTCCCGTTCCCACAAGCCGCGCTGCGCGAAACCGCGTCCCAGACCGCCGGGCCCTATGTTCATATCGGCCTGGCGCCGCAGCAGGCGGGTTTTGATGTGTACCGAAACCCTATCGGTGCCAGCCTGCTCGCGGACGGCCTGGAAGGCCAGCCCATCGTCTTGTCCGGCCTGGTGCTGGACGGCGCCGGCGCGCCGGTGCGCGACGCGCTGCTGGAGATCTGGCAGGCGGACGCCCATGGTCGCTATGCCGGCCCGGAAGCCGCCGGTTTTCGCGGCTGGGCGCGCGCCTGCACCGATTTCGACAGCGGGGGCTACCGTATCGACACGATCAAGCCGGGCCGGGTGATGGGCCGGGACGGCCGCTGGATGGCGCCGCACATCAATGTCTGGCTGGTGGCGCGCGGCATCAATCTCGGCCTCAATACCCGGATTTACTTCGCCGACGAGGCCGAGGCCAACGCCGTGGACCCGGTGCTGAGCCTGATCGACGGGGAGGGGAGGCGGCAGACGCTGCTGGCGCTGCCGGAAAGCGCCAGCGACGGGCTTGCCTACCGTCTCGATATCCGCCTGCAAGGAGAGGGGGAAACAGTGTTCTTCGAGTTGTAAGGGCCGCGCAATCAGCCGTCCAGGGCCGGTTCGAGGGCCCGCGCTTTCAAGCGCCTCCTGCCGGACCAGGCGATCAAGACCATAGACGTGCTGGCGGCCAAGGTCACGCCGAAACCGGCGCGCACGCCGGCATGGTCCACCACCCAGCCGGTCACCGCCGCGCCCAAGGCCACGCCGCTGGCGAGACCGGTGATCAGCCAGGTCAGGCCTTCGGTCAACTGGGCCGGCGGCACCATTTCCTCCACCAAACCCATCGCCACGATCATGGTGGGCGCGAAGAACACGCCGGCCAGCAAGACGCCGGCGGTCAGCAGCCATAGATTGGAAACCAGCAGCAAGGGCAGGGTGGCCAGCGCGGTGGCGGCGGCGGCCCAGACAAAGAGCCGCGCCAGCGGCATGCTTGCCTTGCGCGCGCCGAACAGCAGGCCGGCCAGGCAGGAGCCTATCGCGTACACCGACAACACGATGCTGGCCGCCGCCGGCTGTCCCTGCTGCTGGGCGAAGGCGACGCTGATCACGTCCACCGCGCCGGCGATGGCGCCCAGCGCCACCAGGGCCAGGATCAGCACTTGCATGCCGGCCAAGGCCGCCACCGAGCCGCGGCGTTCCCGCGCGCCGGGGTGCACCGGCGGTTCGGTGCCGGTTTGCGCGCAGAAGGCGGCGACGCCGCCGGCCAGCAGCAGCGCGGCCAGCAGCGGGCCGGCCTGCGGAAACGCGGCCACGCTCAGGCCGACGGCGATGGGCGGACCGACGATGAAGCAGACCTCGTCCAGCACCGACTCCAGCGAAAACGCGGTGTGCAAGCGCGGCGAGCCGCGGTAGATCTCGGTCCAGCGCGCGCGGGCCATCGCCGACATGCTGGGCATGAAGCCGGCGAAGGCGGCCGAAACGAACAAGGTCCAGGCTGGCCATTGCGCCCAGCTGCAGAACAATAAGGACAACATCGCCGTCACGCTGAGCGCGGTGGCCGCGGGCAGCACCCGGCGTTGGCCGTAGCGGTCCACCGCCCGCGACACCTGCGGCGCCAGCAGCGCCATCGAGAAGGTGAAGGTGGCGGCGACGGCGCCGGCCAGCCAGTAGGAGCCCGAGGTTTGCGACAACATGGTGATGATGCCGATGCCGGTCATCGAAATAGGCATCCGCGCCACCCAGGCGGCGGCGGAGAAGGCCAGGCTGCCGGGATGGGAGAACAAGCTGAGATAGGGGTTAGCCATCGGGTTTCCTTGTGGACGGACCTTAGAACCTGCTTACGATCTGCTGCGCGTCGGTAGAGACATTGTGCGATGAGTGCCCACTTCGAAATGCTCATGTACCACTCGTACATTCCGCTTTCTCAGCGGTTTTCGCCTTGTCTCGCTCTTGCTCGCGAGCCTTTGAACGGGCTCTTACGATTCTACGAGCTATGCGGCCCGCTGTTTTAATATACGCGACGTATGTTAAACTAATCGAGATACGCCGCGTATGTCAAATACGAAGCGATGGGCAATGCGGAAGCAGGGGAACGGAATGAAGAGCAAGACACGCAGCGAAACCATGGAGGAAACCCGGGCCCGGCTATTGCTGTCGGCGCGCCTCAGCTTCGGCTCCGACGGTTATGCGGCGGCGGTGATGGACGAGCTGACCGCCGCCGCCGGCGTGACCCGCGGCGCGCTTTATCACCATTTTGGCGACAAGAAAGGGCTGTTGCTGGCGGTGGCTCAGGCATTGGACGCTGAAATCGACGCCGAAATCGCCAGGGCGGAAGGCGAAACGCCGGAACCGTGGCCAGCCTTCAAGCAACGCTGCCGCGCCTATCTGCAGGCGGTGACGACGCCGGAGGCGCAGCGCATCCTGTTGCGCGACGCGCCGGCGGTTTTGGGCGCGGACTACGTGCAGGCCGGCCAGCGACAGTGCGTCGGCGCCATCGCCGAGCGCCTGAGCGCCTTGATGGAGGCCGGCCTGATCCGCCGCGCCGACCCGCGGGCGCTGGCGCGGCTGATCCACGGCGCGTTGGTGGAGGGCGCCTGCTGGGCTGCCGGCGCAGAACGGCCGGCGGAGGCGCTGGCTCAGACGCTGGACGCGCTGGAGCCGCTGCTGGAGGGTTTGCGGCTAAGCGCCTGAGCCGTCGCCGCCGTCACAGGACGTGGCGGCCAAGGCTTCTTCCGCCAGCTGGAAGGCGGTGTTCGCCGCCGGCACGCCGCCATACACCGCCACTTGCAGCAGGGTTTCCTTCAATTCGTCCCGGCTGACGCCGTTGTTGCGCGCGGCGCGCAAATGCAGCTTCAGTTCCGCCTCCCGGCCCAGCGCGGCCAGCATGGCGATGGTGATCAGGCTGCGCTCCCGGCGCGCCAGGCCCGGGCGCTCCCAAATCTCGCCCCAGGCGTAGCGGGTGATCAGGTCCAGGAAGTCGCCGTTGAAATCGGTGCGGCCGGCCAGGCTGCGGTCCACATGGGCGTCGCCCAGCACTTCCCTGCGTATTGTTTCGCCGCGACGACGGCGTTCTTGCTCATCCATTCCCTTGCTCCCGGTAGTGGTTCAACACCCGTTCCACCAAGGCGTCGGCCGCGCCCAGGTTGTTGGAAGGGTCCAATAGCGCGTGCAATTCCTCCCCGCTGAGCAAGGCCGACAATTCCGGATGGCCGCACAGCGCGTCGGCCAGGCTTTCTCCTTGCCGGCGCGCCCGGCGGCAGCATTCCGCCACCAAGCGATGCGCTTGCGCGTGCCCCAGCCGTTCCGCCAGCGCCATGGTCACGGCTTCCGCCATGATCAGGCCGCCGCTGGCTTCGAGATTGCGACGCATCGCGCCGGGGTGGACTTCCAGCCCGCGCAGCAGATCCACCGCTTGACGCAAAGCGCCGGCGCACAGGCACAGCAGCTCCGGCAGCGTTTCCCACTCCGCCTGCCAGCCGCCCAGGCCGCGCTCCTGTTCCTGCGCCTGGGCGGCCAACAGGGTGGCGGCCAGCCCCGGCGCGCGCGCGGCGGCGGCCAGCAATACCGCCGAGGCCACCGGATTGCGCTTGTGCGGCATGCTGGACGAGCCGCCGCGGCCCGGCTGCTCCGGCTCGCTCAGTTCGGCGATTTCGGTTTGCATGGACAAGGACACGTCGCGGCCCAGTTTGCCCAGCGTGCCGCACAAGAGCGCGCACCAGCAGGCCAGCTCGGCCAGCCGATCGCGCTGGCTGTGCCAGGGCAGGTCCGGCGCGGCGAGGTCCAGCCGCCGCGCCAGATGCTCGGCCACCGCCAACCCATGCGGCTCCAGCGCGGCCAGCGTGCCGGCGGCCCCGCCCAATTGCAGCGTCAGCAAGCGCGGCCGCAATTGACGCAGCCGCTCGCGCTGGCGCAGCAGCGCGTCCAGCAGGCCGGCGAACTTCAGCCCCAAGGTGGTGGGCGGCGCCTGTTGCAGCCAGGTGCGACCGGCCATGATTTCGCCGCGATGGCGGGCGCAGCGTTCGGCGCAGTCGTCGATCAGCGCGTCGAGATCGGCGCCGATGCCGCGCAGCGCCTGCCGCAATTGCAGCACCAAGGCGGTGTCCAGCACATCCTGGCTGGTGACGCCCCAGTGGACGAAGCGGGCGGCGTCGGCATCGGCGGCGGCGACCAGCGCCGTCAGCTGCCGGACCAGCGGAATCGCCAGATTGCCGGCCAGCGCGGCGTCCGTCGCCAGCCGGCCCTGATCGAACCGCTCGGCGCGGCAGTGCGCGGCAATGCCCTCCGCCGCGGCCGGCGGAATCACGCCGGCGTCCGCTTCGGCCAGCGCCAGCGCGGCCTCGACGTCCAGCATGGCCTGGATGGCGGCGAGGGGGGCGAAGGCCTCGGCGGCGGGGCCGGGGCGGAACAGCGGATTGAGCAGTTCCATCGGTTTCTTCGCCTCAGTGAGCGTCCAGAAAGGCCAGCAGCGCCTGTTCGAAGGCGAACGGCGCTTCCAGATTGGACAGGTGGGAGGCCGGCAGCAGCGCCAGGCGGGCGTCAGGCATCGCCGCGGCCATGGCTTCCGCCTGCGCGGCGGTGGTGACCGGGTCCTGCCGGCCGGCGATCAGCAGCGTGGGCGCGGCGATGCGCGGCAAGTCCGCGCGCAGGTCGGCGTCGGCCAGCGCCTCGCAGCAGGCGGCGTAGCCGTCCGGCGGGGTGGCCGCCAGCCAGGCGCGCGCCTGTTCCACCGTGTCCGGCGCCTGGGCGCAAAATCCGGCGCTGAACCAGCGCAGATGCGCGCTGGCGGCCAGCTCGGCCATGCCCTCGGCGCGCACTTGGGCGGCGCGCTGCCGCCAGGCCTCGGTTTCGCCTATCTTGGCGGCGCTGTTGCCGACGGTCAGGCTCCGCAGCCGTTCCGGCGCGTGAACGCCCAGCCACAGGCCGGTGAGGCCGCCCATCGAAATGCCGCAGAAGTGGGCGCGCTCGATGTCCAGCGCGTCCAGCAGCGACAGCGCGTCGCCGGCGAGGTCCGCCAGCCGCGGCGTCGCCGGTCCGGCTTCGCTGCCGCCATGGCCGCGGGCGTCGTAACGCAGCACGCGGTAACGCCGGCTCAGCGCCGCCAGCTGCGGCCGCCACATTTCCAGCGTGGTGCCCAGGGAGTTGGACAGCAGCAGCGCCGGCGCGTCGGCCGGGCCGTCCTGTTGGTAGTGCAGAGAATGGCTGGCCAGTTTCAATATGGGCATGGGGGCTCCTCTCTATGCCTGGGACTTCAAAACCGCGGGCGCGGCGTCCAGCCGCGCCATCGCGAACAAGGCCAGCGCGCCGGCCAGCACCGGCGCGGCGGCCCAGGCGAAAAAGCCGTGCGCCGATCCGGCCGCGGCAAACAGCAGGGCGCCGGTCATAGCACCGATGATGGAGCCGGCGCGGCCGGCGGCCAGCGCCCAGCTTACCCCGGTGGCGCGCGCCTGGGTGGGGTAGAGGGTGGCGGCGAGTATGCTCAGATTGTTCAAGGCGCCGGTCAGGCTGAAGCCCACCAGGAACACGGTGGCGAACAGCCAGCCGCCGTCGCCCAGCGCCGCGCCCACGGCGGACAGCGCCAGCGCCGCCAGCAGGCACAGCCAGGGCAGCACTCTGCGCGCGCCCATCCTGTCCATCAACATGGCCATGACCACGCCGCCCACCGCGCCGCCCAGCGGCACCATCGCGCTGATGCGCGCCGCCTGCGCCGTGCTGTAGCCGTGGTCTCGCAGAATGGTGGGCATCCAGTTGGTCAACAGGTAGAACACGAACAGGCAGCAGAAAAAAGTCAGCCACAGCAGCAGGGTGCGGGCGCGCGCGCCGGCGACGAACAGCAGGCTGGCCGAGGAGCGGCCGGCCGCGGCGGCGTTTTCGTGGCGGAAGGCCTGGCCCTGCCAGCGCGGGTCCGGATTGATGCGGGCGACGATGCGGCGCAGCGCGGCGGCCTGGTCCGGTTTGCCGGCGAGATAGCATACCGATTCCGGCAACAGCCAGATCATGAAGGGCAGCAAGAGCAGGGGCGCCAGGCCGCCGGCCGTCAGCACGCCTTGCCAGCCCCACAGCGGGATGATCTGGCTGGCGACGCCGCCGCCCAGCGCCAGGCCGGCGGTGAAGCCGGCGTAACTGAGGGTGACCAGCAGCATGCGGTGGCGCGCCGGCGAGTATTCCGAGCTCAGGGTGATGCAGTTGGGCAGCACGCCGCCCAGGCCGATGCCGGTGAGAAAGCGCAGCAGCGCCAGCGTTTCTATCGAATCCGACCACGCCGAGGCCAGCGTGCCCAGGCCGAAGATCAGCGTGCACAGTAGCAACACCCGTTTGCGGCCCAGGCGGTCCGCCACCGGGCCGAAGGCGAAATTGCCTATCAGCATGCCGAACAGGCCGGCGCCGAAAGCCGGAGCCAGCTGGCCGCGGGAAATGCCCCACTGGCCGATCAGCTCGGGCGCGATGTAGCCGATGGCGGCGGTGTCGAAACCGTCCAGCAGCACGATGAGAAAACACAGCGTCAACACCATGATCTGGTAGCGGGACAGCGGGCTGTCGTCGATGAATTCGCTGATGTCCATGGGCTTGTCCTGCATGGGAGCCTCCTGAGGAAAGAGGGCGCGCGGCGGGCGGCGCTCGCCGCGTCGCGCCTTGCCGATGCGCGCTTGATGGTAAGCCGGTTCTCAGAGCAGGTTCAAAGTGTCGCGGTCCAGAGCGGCGAACCTTGAACAGTTTCTCAGAGCCTGTTTACGCTCTCGCGAGCTAAGGCGAGACAAGGCGAAAACAAGCGAAAAAGCGGAGTGTACATACGGTACATGAGCATTTTGAGCTTGTTTTTGACGCGGTATCGCCGACGCGCAGCAGATCGTAAACAGGTTCTCAGACGCGCTCGATAATCAACGCGATGCCTTGCCCCACGCCTATGCACATGCTGCACAGCGCGTAGCGGCCGCCGGTGCGTTGCAGCTGGTACATGGCGGTGGCCGCCAGCCGCGCGCCGCTGGCGCCCAGCGGGTGACCGAGGGCGATGGCGCCGCCGTTGGGGTTGACGTGCGGGGCGTCGTCCGGCAGTCCCAGCTCGCGCAGCACCGCCAGCGCCTGGGCGGCGAAGGCCTCGTTCAGCTCGATCACGTCCATCTGCTCCAGCCGCAGCCCGGCCAGGGCCAGGGCCTTGCGCATCGCCGGCGCCGGGCCGAAGCCCATGATGCGCGGCTCCACGCCGGCGCAGGCCATGGCCAGCACTCGGGCGCGCGGCGTCAGGCCGTGGCGTTGCAAGGCGGCTTCGCCGGCCAGCAGCAGCGCCGCAGCGCCGTCGTTGATGCCGGAGGCGTTGCCGGCGGTGACGCTGCCGTCGGGCCGCACCACGCCCTTGAGCCGGGCCAAGGCCTCCAGCGAGGTGGCGCGCGGGTGCTCGTCGCGGCTAAAGCGCAGCGCCTCGCCCCTGGCTTGCGGAATCAGCGCTTCCATCAATTCATCGTCCAGCCTGCCGGCTTCCTGGGCGGCGGCGGCGCGCAGCTGGCTGCGCAGCGCGAAGGCATCCTGGTCCGCGCGCGAAACGCGGAATTGCTCGGCCACGTTTTCCGCCGTCTCCGGCATGCTGTCCACGCCGTAGCGCTCGCGCAGCAGCGGGTTGACGAAGCGCCAGCCCATGGTGCTGTCCTCGATGCGCAGATTGCGGGCGAAGGCGCTGTCCGCCTTGCCCATCACATAGGGCGCGCGGCTCATGCTCTCCACGCCGCCGGCGATGATCAGCTCGGCCTCGCCGCTCTTGATCGCGCGCGCCGCCTGGCCGATGGCGTCCAGGCTGGAGCCGCACAGGCGGTTGACGGTGCTGGCCGGCGTGGACGGCGGCAGGCCGGCCAGCAGCGCGGCCATGCGCGCCACGTTGCGGTTGTCTTCGCCGGCCTGGTTGGCGCAGCCGTAGAGCACATCGTCCAGCCGCTCCCAGTCCACGCCCGGGTTGCGCTGCTGCAGCGCGGTCAGCGGCAGGGCGGCCAGATCGTCGGCGCGCAAGGCGGACAGGCCGCCGCCGTAGCGGCCGAAGGGGGTGCGGATGGCGTCGCAGAGATAGGCGTGGTTCATGGTCTCTCTCCTTGGCGGGCGTCGGTCAGCCTGACCGGCGTCAGCCGCTGCAATTCGTCGAAATCCAGGCCGGGCACGCATTCGCGCAGCAGCAGCTCGCCGTCGCTGATGTCTATCACCGCCAGGTCGGTGTAGACGCGGTGGACGCAGCCGACGCCGGTCAGCGGATAGCCGCAGGCTTCCACCAGCTTGCATTCGCCTTGCTTGCTCAGGTGCTCCATCATCACGAACACCTGTTTGGCGCCTATGGCCAGGTCCATCGCGCCGCCCACCGCCGGGATGGCGTCCGGCGCGCCGGTGTGCCAGTTGGCCAGGTCGCCGCGCCGCGACACCTGGAAGGCGCCCAGCACGCAGATGTCCAGATGGCCGCCGCGCATCATGGCGAAGGAGTCGCCGTGGTGGAAGAAACAGCCGCCGGGCAATAGCGTGACCGGCTCCTTGCCGGCGTTGATCAGGTCCGGATCCGCCTGGCCTGGCGCAGGCGCCGGCCCCATGCCCAGCAGGCCGTTCTCGCTGTGCAGGAAGATGTCCAGCTCCGGCGGCAGGTAATCGGCCACCCGGGTGGGCAGGCCTATGCCCAGATTGACGTAAGCGCCTTCAGGGATGTCGCGCGCCACCCGCGCCGCCATCTGTTCGCGGTTCAGTCGATTAAGCATGCCGGCCTCCAGGCGCGTTCCGGTCGGCGACGCAGACCAGCTTGTGAACGAAGATGCCCGGCGTCACCACGGTTTCCGGGTCCATCTCGCCCAAGGGCAGCACTTGTCCCACCTGGGCGATGGTCTGGCGCGCGGCGGCGGCCATGATGGGGCCGAAGTTGCGCGCCGCCTTGCGGTATTGCAGATTGCCCCAGCGATCGCCGCGACAGGCCTTGATCAGCGCGAAATCGGCGTGGATGGGGTATTCCAGTACGTAGTCGCGGCCATGGATGCGGCGGGTTTCCTTGCCCTCCGCCAGCAAGGTGCCGTAGCCGGTGGGCGTGAAGATGGCGCCCAGGCCGGCGCCGGCGGCCTGGATGCGCGCGGCCAGATTGCCCTGCGGCACCAGTTCCAGCTCGATGTCGCCGGCGCGGTAGAGCGCGTCGAACACCTGGGAATCCGCCTGGCGCGGAAACGAGCAGACGATCTTGCGCACCCGGCGCGCGCGCAGCAGCGCGGCCAGGCCGGTCTCGCCGTTGCCGGCGTTGTTGTTGACGATGGTGAGGTTGCGCGCGCCGTGGTCTATCAGCGCGTCTATCAACTCCGCCGGCTGGCCGGCGACGCCGAAGCCGCCGATCATCACCGTGGCGTCGTCGTGGATGTCGGCAATGGCGGCGGCGGCTGAACTTACCGTTTTATCTATCATCGACTGTCCTTTGCAGGCTGCGAGCAGCCGTGAATGGAAAGGATTTTGTGCGATTATCGAACAACATATCTTTAATCGCGCATTCAGCATGCTTGCCCGTCGGACGCGCGGTCAATACGATGATCGCAATAGTGTGCGGTAATCGCTCAAGACGGAAAAAAGGAGTCAAGATGCAACAGTGGCAAGAGGCGGCGGACGAGGAGGGCGTGGAGGAGACGTTCAGCGGCGACCCCAACTACATGGCCTCGCTGGCGCGCGGGCTGGCGGTGATTCAGGCGTTTTCGGCGCAGCGGCGCCTGCTGTCCACCTCGCAGATCAGCCAGCGCACCGGCATTCCGCGCGCGGCGGTGCGGCGCTGCCTGTATACGCTGAACAAGCTGGGCTTCGTGGACAGCGAGGACGGCCGCCATTTCTCCCTGCGCCCGCGCATCCTGGCGCTGGGCCACGCCTATCTGGGCTCGACGCCGCTGGCGCGCGCCGGCCAGCCGGTGTTGCGCCACGTCAGCAGCAGCGTCAACGAGTCCAGCTCCATCGCCATCCTGGACGGCGACGACATTCTTTATATCGCGCGCGCCTTCACCAGCCGCATCATGACGGTGGACCTGGACATAGGCAGCCGCCTGCCGGCGGCCTGCACCTCGATGGGCCGGGCGATGCTGAGCCGGCTGCCCGCCGCCGAGCTGGCCCAGTTGCTGGATCGCGCGCGGCTGGTCCAGCACACGCCGCACACCATTGTTGAGCGCCCGACGCTGGAGGCGGAGCTGGCGCGGGTGGCGGAGCAGGGCTATGCCTTGATCGATCAGGAGCTGGAAATCGGCCTGCGTTCCATCGCCGTGCCCATCATCGGCGCCGACGGCCGCGCCGCGGCGGCGATCAACGTGGGCGTGCAGGCGGCGCGCGTCAGCCGCGAGGATCTGCTGCTACGCATCTTGCCGGTGCTGCGCGAGGCGGCGGCGGAACTTGCCTTGCTGGCGGGCTGAGGAAAGCTTTGCCCTTGGCGCGGATAGGACATCAGAATTAACAGCGCGCGGGAAAACCCTATGCTAAACCTACAGCAACAAGACATAGGCGAAAGCAGGGTGTCATGTCGTTCAAATTTCCGGAAAGGGCGCCCGAGACCGGCGCTTCCGGCAACGCCGGACTGGCTTCGGTAGTCGAGGCCGCCCCGGTGGGTGTGCTGGTGGTGGCGGCCGACGGCCGCATGCTTTACGTCAACAGCGCGCTGGAAAACATGTTTGGCTACAGCAAGGAGCAATTGCTGGGGCAGGCGGTGGAGATGCTGTTGCCGGCGGAGATTCGCGGCCGCCATCTCGATTTTCGCCAGCTGTTTTTCTCCAATCCCACCTCAAGAACCATGGGCAGCGGCCGCGAGCTGTTCGCCCAACATGCCGACGGACGCCAGTTTCCGATCGAAATCGGCCTGGGGTCGATGCCGCACGGCGATGAAATCTGCGCCGTCGCCTTTGTCAGCGACATCACGCCGCGGCGCCGGCTGGAACACCGTTTCGCCAAGGTGGTGGCGTCGCTGCCCATCGGCCTGCTGATGGCGGGCTCTGACGGCAAGATCTCCATGACCAATCCGACGCTGGACGCGATGTTCGGCTACCCGCCCGGCGAACTGGTCGGCCAGCCGGTGGAGGTTTTGCTGCCGCCGCGCATACGCGAAGGCCACCCGGCCTTGCGAGCCGCCTTCGCCAGAGCGCCGGAAGTGCGCTCCATGGGCTCGGGCCGCGATCTGCTGGCCCAGCGTAGAAACGGCAGCGAGTTCCCGGTGGAAGTGGGGCTGACGCCGCTGGAAACCGACGGGGAGCGGCAGGTGCTGGCCGCGATCACCGACATCTCCATGCGCAAGAAATTTGAGGAAACCTTGCAGCAAGCCAATGCGCAGCTGGAAGAGTTCACCTATGTGGCCTCCCACGATTTGCGCTCGCCCTTGCGCGGCATTGCCGATCTGATTTCGTGGATACGCGAAGATCTGGACCCGGCCCAGCTCAGCGCCGACATCGAGAGAAACTTCGTCCGCGCCGAGGAGCGCATCGCCCGCGCCGAACGCATGATAGAAGACTTGCTGGAATACGCGCGGGCAGGGCGCCAGGAGGAACGCGTGGAAGAGGTGGACCCCGGCCAACTGGTGAGCGAGGCGCTGGAGCTTCTCGACATCTCGCCGGACTTCCGGCTGGAAGTGGAGATCAAGGCCAGGCCGTTTCCCGCCGCGCGCACTCCCTTGTCGCTGGCGATCCGCAATTTGCTGTCCAACGCCTGCAAGCACCATGGACGCGGCAAGGGCGTGATCCGCATCACGGTGGTGGAGGAGGGGCGCTTCAATCTGTTCACGGTGGAGGACGACGGCGTTGGCGTGCCCGAGGGCTCGGAAGAGCGCATTTTCAAATTGTTCCACCGCGCCAGCAGCCAGGCGGAGGGACACGGCGTAGGGCTGGCGGTGACCCGCCGCATGGTCAACAGCAACGGCGGCACCGTGGTTCTGGACAGGAGCGGCGTGCTGGGCGGCGCCTGTTTCCGCATCCGCTGGCCGCGGTTTCCGCTCAAGGAGGTGGAATGATGACGAGCGCGACGATATCGAGCGACATCACGGTTTTGCTGGTGGATGACGATGACGTGGCCATCGAGGGCGTGCTGCGCGGCGTGCGCCGTCAGGGGCTGGATTGCAAGATGGTGACCGCCTGCGACGGCCTGGAAGCCTTGCAGATCCTGCGCGGCACGCACGACAGCAAACAGATCAACAGTCCCTTCCTGATTCTGCTGGACCTCAATATGCCGCGCATGGACGGTTTTCAATTTCTTGAGGCCGTCCGCGCCGACAGCCAGCTGCGAAATTCCGTGATCTTCGTGCTCACCACCTCGTCGCGCGACGCGGACCGCATGCGCGCTTACGAGGAAAACGTGGCCGGCTACATGATGAAATCCTCGGTGGGCCCGCAGTTCGTGAAGCTGATGGATCTGCTGCATTCTTACGCCCAGTCCGTGGTTTTGCCGGCCCGGTAATCGCAATGATCGACGATGTCGAATGCCTGGCGGACGCGCCGCAGCAGGTCAGCGTGCTGGTGGTCGACGACGACGACGTCGACCGCGAACGCATCATCCGCCTGCTGCATCGGAACGCCTTGTGTTCGCAGATTCTCGAAGCGGACTCCAAGGCCAGCGCCTTGAGCCTATTGGGCCGGGAATTGTTTGATTTCGTGTTCCTGGACTTCAAGCTGGACGACGGCGACGGCCGCGAACTGGTGCCTTCCATCCAGCAGCGCAATCAATCCTGTCTGATCGTGGCGGTCACCGGCACCGGCAACGAGCGCATCGCCGCCGAGGCGATCAAGCTGGGCGTGTACGAATACCTGCCCAAGTTCGAATTGACCGAAGACCGGCTGCGCCAAACCATCAGCGACGGCGTGCGGGTGGCGGCGATACAGGCCAAGCTGCGCGAAACCGAGCAGTTGCTGCAGCACCGGAGCCTGTACGACTCCTTGACCGAGTTGCCCAATCGCAATCTGTTCCTGGACCGCCTGGATCAGCTGTGCGCCTTGCACGCCCGCAATCAGCTGCCGTTCGCCGTGCTGATGATAGACCTGGACCGCTTCAAAGAGGTCAACGACAAGCTGGGCCATCAGGCCGGAGACCTGGTGCTGAGGGAGGTGGGCGCGCGCTTCTCCAGCCTGCTGCGCGGCTCGGACACCATCGCGCGGCTGGGCGGCGACGAATTCGCCGCCTTGCTGCTGGAAGTGGACGACGCGGAGTGCGCGTTGGCCTTGGCGGAGAAAGTGGGGCACACGCTGGACGCGCCCATCCTGGTGGGCGAGCACGCTTTGTCGATAGGCGCCTCCTTCGGCGTGGCGATGTGCCCGCAGCATGGCTGCGATCCCGCGCAGCTGTTGTCCTGCGCCGATATCGCGATGTACCAGGCCAAAAGCAATCTCGGCGCCGTCGCTTTGTACGCGGGAGAGCACGACAAACCCTGGCCCAAGGCGGGACAAACCACCCAGGCCTTGATCACCCAATTGACCCGGGCGATCCAGCACGACGAACTGGAAATGCATTACCAGCCCAAAGTTCGGCTGGATACCGAGGAAGTGGTCGGCTTCGAAGCCCTGGTCAGGTGGAACAGTCCGGCGCAAGGGCGGGTGAACCCAGACGACTTCATGCCCACGCTGGAGTCCTGCAATCTGCTGAGCCGTTTCACTTATCTGACGCTGGAACTGGTTCTGTCTCAACAGCAGCGCTGGATCGGCCAGCTGCGCAAGCCGTTCAAGGTGGCTGTTAACATTTCTGCCCGCATGCTGGAAGACGATCGCTTCGTCGAAGAGGTGATGGCACGGCTGGCCAGCTACAAGATTCCATCCAGCCTGCTGGTGCTGGAGCTGACGGAAACCGCGCTGGTCATCAACCCGGTCAAAGCCAAGGCGGTGATAGAGCAACTGCACGCCCAGGGCGTGTCCTTGTCGATAGACGACTTCGGCGCGGGCTTCACTTCCTTTACCTATCTGAAAAGCTGCCCCATCACCGAGATCAAGCTGGACAAGGCGTTTGCTCAAGAGCTGGAGCCGGGCTCCTTCAACGCCTCCTTGATTCAGTGCATGGCGGTATTCTGCCAGAGCCGCGCTATCGACTTTATCGTGGAAGGCGTTGAGCGCAAGGAATACTGGCCGGTGCTGACGCGGCTTGGCTGCAACTTGGGCCAGGGCTACAGCATTGCCAAGCCGATGCCGGCAGCCAAGGTGTTGCCGTGGTGGGAGGCGTGGGAGCAAGGCAAGCGCCGGGGCTGAGTGGCTATATCGGTCTCCTTCTACCGTTGGGCCTGCAATCAAGTTATCCTTTTGGCATTATCAAATGACCTGATTGCATCTCATGATTGAGCAGATTCTTGGTGTTTGCTTGCCGAGTACGAGCAATATGGCTGGCGTCCAATATCTAGGCGTGGCAGGGGGGTCGAGTAGCTGCTTTGATGCCATCAAGCGCCTTGTGCAGTACGGTGATGATATCCGCCACGCCATCCTGCTAACAGCAGAGCAACGTCACTCTTTTTTGTTAGTTGTGAACGGCGACGAGGAGATGGCGGTCAAGGTAGGATTCTCGTCGGGTTATCGGGGGGAGGGTCCGAAAACTTTGGCTGACACGCTTTCCCTTCTGCAAAGCCATGGGGTCGAGCTTGACGAGATTGATGTGCCGGCAGACCTGTTAGATCGGTTGGACGCATCGGCGTTAACGCAAAAAGATATGGTGCTAATCCGTGCCACACCCCCCATTAGGCCGCAACGGTTTTATGACTACATTGACATCAAGCCGCAGGCCCACGCTGTGGGGACTATTTGGCAGCGTTTCAACCCTGTGATGCCTTGGGCCTTGCTGGATTCACGCCTGTCCGACCTAGCGCTAAAATTCTTTGTCTCTCCTGCAGATGTGCTGCTACAAGGCTTCCGAAGGCTGGAGGATATCTTCAGAGAGCGCTTAGGGGTGACCGAGTCCGGATGTAAATTGTTTTCTCTGGCATTTAATGGGGACAACTCGCTCCTTACATGGCCTGGCATCGAGAAGTCCGAACAAGTTGGGCGCTGCAACTTATTTACCGGAGGATTCATGGCGTTTCGTAATCCAAGAGCACACCGAGAGATCGAAGACAATGCCAAGGTGCTGCTGTCCGAGTTCTTGCTGCTAAACCAACTTTACATACTGGAAAGCACCGCAGTGGCAAGAGAAGCCAAAGCCGTCTATTAAACAAATGTTCGCATAATG
>NZ_JAFHKL010000024.1 GCF_016937655.1 Chromobacterium alkanivorans
GGTCGGCGCCGTTGCCGCCGTTCAGCGAGTCGTTGCCGATCCCCCCGCGCAGCGTGTCGTTGCCGTCTTCGCCGTACAGGCTATCGTTGCCCGCACCGCCTTCCAGCAGGTCGTTGCCGGCCCCGCCGTACAGCGTGTCGTTGCCGGAGCCGCCGAACAGGCTGTCATTGCCTTCATTGCCGAACAGCTGGTCATCGCCGGCCAGGCCGAAGATCACGTCATTGCCCTTGGCGCCCTTCAGCGTATCCGCGCCGTCGGTGCCGTTCAGGGTGACGGCGGCCAGGCTGATCAATTCCAGCAGGCTCCAGCTTCCGCCGTTGGCGAACACGATGCTGCCGGACCATGAGCTCTGCACCGACATGCCGGCCTGGATGGTGATGCTGTCCACGCCGTTGCTATGCCGCAGCACCACATCGTCGCCAATGCGCACCACGGTGATGTCGGTCACCGAAATCCCCACGCCGAAGCGGATCTCCTCGTAGCTGCTCCAAGCGAGGTTGACGCCTTTTTCGCCATAGCGAATGGTGTCCTGGCCGTCGCCCAGATTGAAGATATAGACATTGCGTCCCGCGCCGCCTTCCAGCACATCGTTGCCGGCGCCGCCCTTCAGCGTGTCGTTGCCGCCGCGGCCAATCAGGGTGTCGTTGCCGGCGCCGCCGTCCAGCAGGCTGCCGCCCGCGCCGCCAATCAACACATCATTGCCGGCGGTGCCGATGTAGATGCCGCTGGCCCACTGGTTGATCTGCACCGCGCTCCAGCTGTTGCCGTCGGCGAACACCACGCTTCCCACCCAATTGCTCTGGCTGGTGAACCAGCCCTGGATCAGCACCGAATCCACGCCGTTGGCGTGTTGCAGCAACACATCGTCGCCCACGCGCACCACGGTGATGTCGGTCACCGAGATGCCGGCGCCGAAACGGATTTCGCTCTGGTGGCTGACGCTGACGTTCAGCGAGTTGTTGATCACCACATCGCGGCCGTCGCCCAGATTGAAGACGTAGATGTCTTGGCTGCCGCCGCCCTTGAGGGTGTCGTTGCCCTTGCCGCCTTCCAGGATGGACACGCCGCCGCCGGCGCTGATCAGCACGTCGTTGCCGGCGCCGCCCTTCAGGGTGTCGTTGCCGCCGCCGCCGATCAACACGTCGTCGCCGTCGCCGCCGTCCAGCAGGTCATGGCCCTTGCCGCCCTTGAGGACGTCGTTGCCGCTGGTGCCGATGAAAATGCCCGCCGCAAACTGGCTGATCTGCACGGAGGTCCAACTGCTGCCGTCGGCGAACACCACGCTGCCCACCTGGGACAGCTGGCTGCTGAACCAGCCCTGAATGCGCACCGAGTCGCTGCCGTTGACGTGCTGCAGCACGATGTCGTCGCCAACGCGCACCACGGTGATGTCGGTCACCGCAATGCCGACGCCAAAGCGGATTTCGCTGCTCATGCCCACCGATACGTTCAGCGAATTGTTGATGATGAGATCGCCGCCGTCGCCCAGATTGAACACATAGATGTTCTGATCCGCGCCGCCGCGCAGGGTGTCGTTGCCCTTGCCGCCGTCCAGGATCACCGTGCCGCTGCCGGTGGCGATCAGCACGTCGTTGCCGTTGCCGCCGCGCAAGGTGTCGTTGCCGCCGCCGCCAATCAGCGTATCGTCGCCGTCGCCGCCTTCCAGCAGATCGCTGCCGCTGCCGCCGTGGAAGGCGTCGTTGCCGCTGCCGCCCACATAGACGCCTTTGACGAACTGATTGATCTGCACTGAGGTCCAGCTGCCGCCGTCGGCGAACACCACGCTGCCCACTTGCATGCTCTGGCCGCTGAACCAGCCCTGAATGCGCACCGAATCGCTGCCGTTGACATGCTGCAGCAACACGTCGTCGCCGACGCGCACCACAGTGATGTCGGTCACCGAGATGCCGACGCCGAAGCGGATCTCGCTGCTCACGCCCACCGACACGTTCAACGAGTTGTTGATGATCACATCGTTGCCGTCGCCCAGATTGAACACATAGATATTGTGCTCGCTGCCGCCTTGCAGGGTGTCGTTGCCCTTGCCGCCTTCCAGGATCACGGTGCCGCTGCCGCTGCCAATCAGCACGTCGTTGCCGGCGCCGCCCTTCAGGGTGTCGTTGCCGCCGCCGCCGATCAGCGTGTCGTCGCCGTCGCCGCCGTCCAGCAGATCGCCGCCCTTGCCGCCGGTCAGCACATCCTTGCCGCTGGTGCCGCCCGCGGCCACCACCATGGTCAACAGTTCGGCCGCGCTCCATTTGGAACCGTCGGCGAACACCACCACGCCGGCCCAGCCGGTCTTGTCGACCAGGCCGTTCTTGACGCGGATGCTGTCCTGGCCGTTGACGTGTTGCAACAGCAAGTCATTGCCGGCGCGCAGCACGCGGATGTCCTTGGCGCTGATGCCGGCCTTGAAGCGGATTTCGTCGTTGTCGCTCAAGGCGGCGATCTTGCCTACCTGGGAGCCGTAGTTGATCAGGTCGCGGCCGTCGCCCACGCCGAAAACAAAGGTCTCGCGGCCCTTGTTGCCGATCAGCACGTCGTCGCCGGCGCCGCCTTCCATCGTGGTGTGGCCGCTGACGCCGCCTTGCAGTTGGTCGTCGCCGGCGCCGCCGCGCAAGGTGTCCTCGCCGCCGTTGCCTATCAGGGTGTCGTTGCCGGCGCCGCCGTCCAGCAGGTCGGACTGGCCGGAGCCCAGCAGCAGATCGTCGTCATCGCCGCCGGTCTGCACTTCCAACAGTTTCTGCGCCAATTCCGCGCCCAGCCAGACGCTGCCGTCGGCGAACACGATCTGGCCATGCCAGCCATGCTCAAGGCTGAAGCCCGCCTGAATGGTGATGGAGTCGCTGCCGTTGGCGTGAATCAGCACGATGTCGTCGTCCTGGCGCACCACCCGGATGTCGTCCACCGAAATGCCGACGCCGAACACAATGCGGTCCTGCAAGGTCACGCTGACGTCCACGCCGTGCGCGGCGATCACGTCCGCGCCGTCGCCCAGGCCAAACTGATAAATCTCCGCGCCGGCGCCGCCCACCAGGGTGTCGTTGCCCGCGCCGCCGATCAGCACGCTGACGCCCGCGCCGCCGCTGATCAGCACATCGTTGCCCAGGCCGCCGATCAGGGTGTCGTTGCCGCCGCCGCCGATCAGCGAATCATTGCCGGCGCCGCCGTCCAGCAGATCGCTGCCTTCCCAACCGATCAGGGTGTCGTTGCCGCTGCCGCCCAGCTGGGTCAGCTTGATGTCGGCCTGGGTCCACACCACGCCTTCGGCGAACACGATGCGTTCGATCCGGCTGGACGCGCTGACGAAATAGCCTTCCACCACCAGGCGGTCGCTGCCGTTAACGTGGATCAGCACCAGATTGTCGCCCTGGCGGCTGACGCTGACGTCCTTGACCAGGATGTCGGCGCCGAAACGGATTTCGTCTTTCACCGACACATCCAGGCCGCCGGCGTCGCGGATCACGTCCACGCCGTCGCCCAGATTGAACTGATACACATCGGCACCGGCGCCGCCGATCAGCACATCGTTGCCGCGGCCGCCGTGCAGCACATTGTTGCCGCTGCCGCCGTCCAGCGTGTCGTCGCCGCCGCCGCCCAGCAGGGTGTCGTTGCCGTCTTCGCCAAACAGCTTGTCGTTGCCGGCGCCGCCGTCCAGCAGATCGTCGCCGCCGCGGCCGTTCAGCACGTCATTGCCGCCCAGGCCGATCAGATGATCCTTGCCCAGCCAACCATTGAGGATTTCCTTGCGCTCGCTGCCGGTCTGCACGATCACGCGCTGCGCCAGATCGTTAATGCCCCATTCGCCGCCGTCGGCGAACACGATGCGCTCGATCCAGAAGCTCTTGTCGGCGAACCAGCCCTTGATGGTGACCGCGTCGTCGCCGTTGCGGTGCGACAACAGCAAATCGTCGCCCACATGCTCCAGCTGGATGTCTTCCGGGCGGATGCCCAGGCCGAAGCGCAGTTCGTCGCGGTAGGCCGGATCTGTATCCGCCGCGTCGCGCTTGTCCTGGGCGTTGTCGGTAATGGTGTCGAAACCATCGCCCAGATTGAACAGATAGATGTCCTTGTCCGCGCCGCCGATCAGGGTGTCGTTGCCCTCGCCGCCGGCCAGCACATTATTGCCGCTGCCGGCATTGAGCAAGTCGTCGCCCGCTCCGCCTTCCAGGGTGTCGTTGCCGGCGTAGCCGTTGAGCACGTCGTCGCCGGCGCCGCCCTGCAGCAGATCATTGCCGTCGTAACCGTTCAAAGTGTCGTTGCCGGCACCGCCCTTGAGCACATCGTCCTGCGGGCCGCCTTCCAGCACGCCGCCCAGGTCGCTGCCCGTTACGCTTGTCGTCATAACTTGTTTCCTTATCAATATTTGTTCGTGTCATCACGCACTACGATTTACTGCTTGCTACTACTCTTTCCGGTTCCACCGCCTAAGAACCTATTCAAAGTCTGCTGCGCTTCGGCGATACCGCGTTGAAAACCCCTTCGAAATGCTCATGTACCACTTGTACATTCCGCTTCCTCAGCGGTTTTCGCCTTGTCTCGCCCTTGCTCGCGAGACTTTGAATAGGCTCTAAGCCGACTTCACTCCGCCGGCAAGCCCAACAACCGTCGATAGCCCGCCAAGCCCGCTTCCACGCTGTAGCGCTCCGCCGTCTCCCGCGCCGCAAGCCGCAGACCACTTCCATCCGCCTCCAAGGCCGCGCCCACCTTCTCCGCCAGCGCCGCCGCGTCGAAGAAGTCGGTCAGCTCGCCGTTCTCCCCATCCCGGATCACTTCCCGCACCGGCGCGGTGTCCGACGCCACGATCCGGCAGCCGCTCGCCATCGCTTCCAGCAGGCTCCACGACAGCACGAAGGGATAGGTCAGGTAGACATGAACCGCCGACACCTGCAGCACCTGGCGGTAGACCTCGTACGGCACTTTGCCCAGGAAGTGCACCCGCTCTGGGTCCACCGGCTTGTCCCGCAGCAGCTTTTCGCGCCAGTGGGCGGCGTCGCGCGGCGCGCTGCCGTAGCTGACGCCGTCCCCGCCGACGATGACGATCTGGCTGTCCGGCCGTTGCCGCAGCAGCGCCGGCAAGGCGCGCATCAAGGTGTGGAAGCCGCGATAGGGTTCGAGATTGCGCGCCACGTAGCTGACGATGGGCTGGCCGGCGCGCAGCGTCCGGCCGTTGGGCAGGGCCAGCGTCGCCGCCGGGTCCGGGCCCAGCAGCTCGGTGCGGATGCCTTCGTGCTGGATGCGCACGCTCGGCCGGTAGGCCGCCGGGTGCAGGCTGTGTTGCCAGTGGGTCGGGGTGACGCTGTGGTCGGCGTGTTCCAGATTGAGCAGGTGCAGCGCGTTGCGCGCCCGCAGCCGCGCCGCGCCGTCCAGGCTCAGCGGGAATTCCGGGTCGAAGTCGGCGTCGGCCCCGCGGCCGTGGTAGTAGTATTCGCTGTAGTGGATCAGCCGCGCCGTTGGGAACAGGTCTTTGAGGAACAGGGTTTCTCCCCAGCCGGGGTGGGCCAGGATGGCGTCCGGCCGGTAGCCGCGCTGTTGCAGCGGCTGCAAGGCGCGCAGCACCGCCTGGCCGTGCAGCACCGCGTCTTCGTAGCTGTGCAGATAGGGGTGGGTGTGCCGGTGCGGGCCGCGGTGCGGCCGATAGCGCAGCAGTTTGACCCCGGCCAGGCCGGGCGCGCTGTCGCGCCCCACCGCCAGCAGTTCGATGTCCGGCCGCTGTTTCAGGTGTTCGGCGATGTGGCGCAGTTGGCCGGGGAAGTTTTGGTGGATCAGCAGCAGTTTCATCTCAGCGCTCGCGCAGCCCTTCGCCCACGTGCTGTTGCAGCGGACTCAGGAAGTAGTCGATCACCCGCCGCCGGCCGGTCTTGATTTCCGCGCTCACCGCCATGCCGGCGCTGAGCCGCACTCGCGCGCCGTCTATGTTCAGGTGGTCTTGCTTGAGCCGGATCCGCGCCAGGAACACCAGGCCCTTCTTCTCGTCTTGCATCGCGTCGTGGCTGACGCTGTCCACCACGCCGTCCAGGTAGCCGTAGCGGGTGTAGGGGAAGCTTTCCACTTTGACGGTGGCCGCCTGCCCCGGCCGCACAAAGCCGATGTCCTTGTTTTCGATCTGCGCTTCGATTTCCAGGATTTCGTCCTGCGGCACCACCGCCAGCAGCGGCTGGGCTTCGGTGACCACGCCGCCCACGGTGTGGATGGCCAGTTGTTGCACGCTGCCCGCCACCGGCGCGGTGAGCCGGGTCAGCGCCTGGCGCTGGCCGGTTTTTTTCTGGTCTTCGCCGTATTGGCGCATTTGTTCGCGCGCTTCGCGCAGTTTGTCCATCGCCTCGCTGCGGAAGTTGGCTTGCAGCGCGCTCAGTTCTTGTTGCTGGCCGGCGATGGCGGCGTTGAGTTCTTGCAGCCGGCTTTGCTGGCTGGCCAGGTCGCCGGCCTGTTCGATGCGCGCTTGTTGTTTGTCGAGGTAGGCGTGTTTGGAGATGAAGTTCTTGGCCAGCAGGTCTTGGTAGTCGTGTTCGCGCGCTTCGGCGATGCGGGCGGTGGCTTGCAGTTTGCTCACTTGCTGGCGGGTGGTGGCGTGTTCGGCCTGGCGTTGGCGCAGGGTGGCGCCCAGCGCTTCGAGCTTGGCCTGGTAGCCGCGCCATTGGCCCAGCGCCAGGCTTTCTTCGGCCACGCGCTGGCCGTCGGCGACGCCGGGGGTGGCCGGCAGTTGCGGCAGCCGACCGCTGTCCAGCGCGTTCAGCAGCGCCTGGTAGCGCGCGGCGGCCAGCGCGGCGGCGGCGTGGGCGTCGTCGGCTTTTTGCTTGTCGGCGCTGGCGCCGGTGGCGTCCAGCTCGATCAGCACTTGGCCGGCCTTGACTTGCTGGCCGTCGCGCACGTGGATGGCTTTGACCACGCTGGGTTCCAGCGGCTGCAGGATCTTGGTGCGGCCGCCGCTGACGGTCTTGCCGCCGGCGACAGCGACGATGTCGAGCTGGCCCAGCGCGGACCACAGCAGCGCGACGCCGAACAACGCGGCGATCAGGCGCATGCTCCACATCGGCAGCGGAGACGGCGGGCTGTCGGTCAGTTCCAGGTGGGCGGGCAGGAAGGCCAGTTCGTCTTCGCGCCGCGGCTGCGGGTCCAGTTGGTGGCGGATGGCCCAGTGCGCGGCAAAGGCCTGCCGGTAGCGCCGCGCGAAGTCGCGCAGCGCTTGCAGTTGGTGCTTCATGATGCGGGTTTATCCTTGTTGCAGGCTGTGCAGGCGGGCGTAGTAGCCGTCGGGCTGGCGAAGCAGGTCTTCGTGGCGGCCGCTTTCGACGATGCGGCCTTGGTCCATGGCGATGATGCGGCTAGCGCCGCGCACGGTGCTCAAGCGGTGGGCGATGATGAGCACGGTGCGGCCCTGGCAGATGGCGCGCATGTTCTGCATGATCGCGCGTTCGGATTCATAGTCCAGCGCGCTGGTGGCTTCGTCCAGGATCAGGATGCGCGGGTTGCTGATCAGTGCGCGGGCGATGGCGATGCGCTGGCGCTGGCCGCCGGACAGGCTGGCGCCGTGTTCGCCCACAATCGTGTCGTAGCCTTCGGCCTGTTCCATGATGAAGTCGTGGGCGCCGGCCAGTTTGGCGGCGTGGATCACTTGGTCCAGCGCCAGCCCCGGTTCGGCCAGCGCGATGTTGTCGCGGATGCTTTGGTTGAACAGCAGGTTCTCTTGCAGCACCACGCCGATCTGCCGCCGCAGCCAGGCCGGGTCGGCCAGCGCCAGGTCGTTGCCATCCACCAGCACGCGCCCGGATTCGGGCACGTACAGCCTTTGCACCAGTTTGGTCAGCGTGCTTTTGCCGGAGCCGGAGCGGCCGACGATGCCGATGACTTCGCCGGCCCGGATGTCCAGGCTCAGCCCGCGCAGGATTTCCGGGCCGTCCGGACGGTAGCGGAACACCACTTGGTCGAACTGGATGCGGCCCTGGATCGCCGGCAGCGCCGCGCGGCTGGCCGGCAGTTCGCTGCGGGTGTTGAGGATGTCGCCCAGCCGCTCCACCGAGATGCCGATCTGCTGGAAGTCCTGCCACAGCTGCGCCAGCCGCACCACCGGCGCCGCCACTTGGCCGGCCAGCATATTGAAGGCGATCAGCTGGCCGACGGACAGGTCGCCGGCGATCACCAGCCGCGCACCCAGCCACAGGGTGGCGACGGTGACCAGCTTCTGGATCAGTTGCACGCCGTTCTGGCCGATATTGGCCAGCCGGGTGACGCGGAAGCCGGCGGCCACGTAGGCGGCCAGTTGGTTGTCCCAGCGCCGGGTCATGTGCGGTTCCACCGCCATCGCCTTGATGGTGCCGATGCCGCCCACCGCTTCCACCAGGAAGGATTGGTTGTCGGCGCCGCGCGCGAACTTCTCGTCCAGCCGCCGCCGCAGCAGCGGGGTCAGCCCGGCCGACCACAGCGCGTAGCACGGCAGCGACACCAGCACGATCAGGGTCAGCCAGCCGCTGTAGTACCACATCACCGCCAGGAACACGAAGGAGAACAGCAGGTCCAGCACCGTGGTCAGCGCCTGACCGGTCAGGAAGTTGCGAATATTGTCCAGCTCGCGCACCCGCGCCACGGTATCCCCCACCCGCCGCGCTTCGTAGTAGGCCAGCGGCAGCGCCAGCAGGTGGCGGAACAGCCGCGCCCCCAGTTCCACGTCGATGCGGCTGGTGGTGTGGGCGAACACGTGGCTGCGCAGCGCCGACAGCGCCACATTGAACAGCGACAGGATCAACAGCCCGACGGCGATCACGTCCAGGGTGTTGAAAGCGCGGTTGACCAGCACCTTGTCCATCACCACCTGGAAGAACAGCGGCGTCACCAGCGCGAACAGCTGCAACACCAGCGACACCGCCAGCACTTCCAGCAACAGCTTGCGGTATTTGACGATGGCCGGCACGAACCAGGTGAAGTCGAACTTGGCCAACGCGCCCGCCGCCGACGCGCGCGAGGCCAGCAGCAGCAGCCGGCCGGCGTAGCGCGCCGCCAGCTCCGTCTGGCTCAGCACTTGCGGCCGGCCGTGCTTGAGGTCGTGGATCAGCACTTTGTCGCCGTCGCAGCGGGCGATGATGAAGTGTTCGCCGTCCGGGCGCAGCGCCAGCGCCGGCAAGGCGGTCAGGCTCAGGCGATCCGCGCTTTGTTTGACGATGCGGGCTTTGAGTTCCAGGCCTTTGGCGGCCAGCAGCAGATCGGTTTCGCTAAAGGGTTCGGCCTGGCGGCCGTATTGGTGGGTGAGTTGCGCCGGGTCGGCGGCTACGCCGTGGAATTGGGCCAGCAAGACCAGGCCGAGCAAGCCCAAATCGCTGATGTTTGCGGCGGAGGCTGCGCCGTCCGTATCCGTTTGAGCAAGCATGATGACTGATTGTATTTAATGATTTGGGGCACGATATGCCACACCATTACCCAATACAAGTAACAGATTCACATTTTATTATGTGATTATTTAGCGCAACCAATAAGTGTTTGTTTGAAATAAAGCTTTTATTGATTTGCAATGTTCTAAGTAAAACTACGCATTGACCGTGCCGCGCGCCAAATCAGTCTCCGTTTGCCCTCATGCCGAATGTCATGCGAGCAAGGATTCCCCAAGCCGTCTAGATTGGTACAATAAGCGGCCCGTGACGGCAGCCCGCGGCGGCCGTCCGCCCGTTCACGATCCAAGCGCCTGCCGACGAACGCAAGCAGGCTCCAAGAACACCCCAGCATAGGCAGCAGATGACCAGTCCGAACCAGGCCGCCAACCCGGCGCCCACCGCCGAAGAACCGGTGCTCCGCGCCCCGGAAAACGAAAACACCCTGGCCACGCTGGCCATTCCGCTGGGCGAGACCATTCTGACGCTGACCGCCAACGGCACGCCCATTTACGGCATCTTGCAGCGCAGCCGGGCGATGACCGAGCAATCCGACTTCTTCCGCTTGCAGTTCCGCGGCTACGCCCGCGCCGACGGCCACCGCTGGCAGTTGTTCGAGGGCGAGGACAGCCATTTCCAAGCGGCCCACAACTGCGCCTGGGTGCGGGTGGATCGGCCCAGCCGCACCGTTACCTTCGGCCCCAAAAGCGGCGTGATGGCCAGCCCCGGCTTTGTCGGCACCGGCTTGGACGCTTTCCTGTTCGCCAGCGTCATCGCCTGGGCCAAGGGCATTTGCCCGGATCACGCCATCAGTCCCGGCATGATCAGCATGAGCCAGACCTCCTCGGAAGAAGAGCGGCTGCAACGCAACGCCTTCTTCGCCAGCCAGGGTTTTGAATTTGAATGGCAGGACGCCAACCAGCGTTCGGCGCTGTACTTCAAGGACAAGGTCAACAAGCTGCTGGGGGTGTGGAACAAGGAGCTGATCACCGAGGTGGGCGGCGAGGCGATGCTGCAATCGCTGGCGCGCCAGGACGAAACTCGCGCCGAGCTGGAACAGCGGCTGGAAAAGCTGGAAAGCGTGCACGACAACCTGAAGCGGGCGCTGCAAAAAGAACGCACCACCGCCCAGATCCTGACCGGGGTGCTGATCCTGTTCGCGATCTGCGGACTATGGGCGGTGATCTAGCGCCACGCTCCCATGAAAAGTAGGCAATGAAGCAGAAACCTAATAATGTTTACCACGCCCTCAAGCTCGCTGCCCTCGCCGCCTTCACAACACTTGCCTGGATCCGCCCGGCAGCCGCAGCTCAGCCAGCCGATGTTGACCTAGCCGGCAATAGCATCAAGACCTTGACGCTGGAGTCGACGTCGGAGCCGGCGGAATCGAAGCAAGGCTGTACTACGGATCGCCAGCTGTGTATTGAGCTAGTGGCGCAAACCAAGGAGGCTCCGCCCATTCTCAGGATCCAGCCCGCCGCTGGCCAGGGCGCTGACGCACTGCTGGAATTGCGCAACTTACAGACCGACGCGCTATGGGACAATCGCCGCAGCCTGTCCCTATGGCCCTACATGGTGCAAATCGCCGCCACCGATCAAGGCGTGATGGTGGGCGTCAGAGAAGACGTCAGCACCATGTATTCCGGCGGAGGCGGCTCTTTCAGCACGCTGCGCCTGCTACAGATTTACCCCAAGGGCGCCGGATTTGAAATGCGCGAGGTGCTGGCGCTGCCGCTGGCCAGCTCTCTGATGATACGCGCGTGCTTTTCGGAACGGGATTTCGCCTACAGGCGAGGTGCCTGCCATGACGAATACAGTTTTTCTTCCAACATCAAGCTGGACAGAAGCGTTGCGGCCGGCTTCCCGCGCTTGATCTACCGCACCCGCGCCACCAGCTTTCCCGGCCCGGTCTCCCGCAGCCGGGACTCACTGGGCAAGCGTCTAAGGAAAAAAGACATCGCCACTGTGGTGGACCAGGCCTGCACGTTCCAGCGCCTGCTGACGCGGCAGCCGGATAGCGGCGTCTATGCGCCGGACAAGCCGATGCCGGCCTGCGACGAATATCTTGAGCCTTAATCCCGCCCCTGGACAAAGCCTGGTCGGGAACCTCGCCGCTCAGGCCGTGGGCGCGCCGCCCAGCACCTTGTAAAGGTCCGCCAGGTTTTTCAATTGCTCCTGCCGTAACCGGACCAGCGCGGACTCGCCGCCGCGCCGCGCCTTGGCCGCGTCCAGCCAGGTTTGCGCGTCCACCGCGCCGGCGCGATAGCGGCTTTCCGCCAATTGTTCGCTGCGCCGGTTCAAGGCCAGCGCGTCCGCTTGCAAGCGGACGGAAGCTTGCAGCCGCTGGCGCGTACTCAAGGCGTTGTCCACTTCCTGGTAAGCGCTGTATAGCGTTTTGCGGAAACTGACGGTTTCCAGCTCGTAATCGGCCTGGCTGCTCTTCAGTTGCAGGCCTTGCTTGCGCCATTCGAGGAAGGGCAAGGACAGAGAGGCGCCCAAGCTCAGCAAGGGATTTTGCACCAGGCTGCTCAGCGCGCCGCTGCTGGAGCCCAGCGAGCCGGTCAGCTTCAGCGCCGGGAAGAAGGCGGCGCGTTCCTGGTCCACCTTGGCCAGCTTGCCGCGCAGGCGCGCTTCCGCCGCCATCAGGTCCGGCCGGCGTTCCAGCAGGCTGCTGGGCAGCCCGGCGTCTATCGCCGGCAAGGCCGGCGCCAGCGGCAGCTCGGCGATAGCCGGCAGCGCCGCGCCGGAGGCATGGTCCAGCAACAAGGCCAGCGCGTTTTCCTTTTGCCCGCGCTCGTCGGCCAGCGTCAGCAGGTCCGCCTGCTGGCTCAGCACCGCGCTGCGCGCCTGAGTGGCGTCCTGCTCGCTGGTGGCGCCGGCGCGCCACTTGGCCTCCGCCAGCGCCTGAATCCGGCGCAGATCCGCCAGATCCGCCTGCCCCAGCCTCTGCCGCGTCTTCAGCGCGGCGATGTCCCAGTACAAGCCGGCCGCGGCGCTGTCCGACAGCAGCCGGGCGGCGGCTTCGTCGTAGGCGCTGGCGCGGAACTCCTGGTCCGCCGCGCGCAGGCGCGCGTCCACCCGCCCCCACAGGTCCAGTTCATAGCTGGTGCTCAAGCTCGCGCCGCTGCTGCGGCTCCAGGCCGAGGATTCGCCCAGCGTGCGCTTGGTGCCGGCATTGAGCTCGCCGCTCAAGGAGGGCAAGGCGTCGCTGCGTTCCAGGCCCGCCGCCAGCTGCGCCTTGCGCAGCTTGAGCAGGGCAACGCTCAAATCCGGGTTGCGGCTGCGCGCCTGTTCCAGCACCGCCAGCAAGCCGGCGTCGCCGAAGCCTTGCCACCAGCGTTCGCGGCTCATGTCCGTCTGAGTTTGGGACGAGGCGCCGCGCCATTGTGCCGGCGCTTCCAGCGCCTGGCGTTGATACGGTGTGCTCTGGCAGCCGGCCAGCAACAGGGCCAGGCCCAAAACCGTGAGATTGGATTTCCAAAGCGTCAAACACTTACTCCCGCGCCAAGGCGTCGATCGGATTCAAACGCGCCGCGCTACGCGCCGGCAGATAGCCAAACACCACGCCGATGGCGGTGGAACACGCCACCGCCAGCACGATGGCCTTCAGCGACAGCGCCATTTTCCACTTGCTGACCAAGAGCGCGAACACGAAGCTGATGCCGTAGGACAGGCCGATGCCTATGGCCCCGCCCACCAGGCAGACCAGCACCGCCTCAGTCAGGAATTGCTGCAGCACGTCGGACTGGCGAGCGCCCACCGCCATGCGGATGCCGATCTCGCGAGTGCGCTCGGTCACCGACACCAGCATGATGTTCATCACGCCGATGCCGCCCACCACCAGCGAGATCACCGCGATCAGGGTCAGCAACAGAGCCAGGGTGCGACTGGTGTTTTCCACCGTCTTCAGCACTTCATCCATGTTGTAGGTGAAGAAGTCCTTGCTGCCATGGCGCAGGGTCAGCAGATGGCTGAGCGCCTTCTCCGCCAGCGCGGTGGGCTGGCCTTCCTTGATGCGCACCACCATGTAGTCGAAATAGGCCTGCCCGAACAATCGGCTGCCGGCGGTGCTGTAGGGCATCCACATTTGCAGCGACTTGCCGCCGTAGCCGTTGTCCTTGGTCTCCACCACGCCGATGACGGTGGCCGGCACGCTGCCCACCAGCACCACCTGGCCGATGGCTTCCGCGTCGGCGAACAGCTTGCGGCGGGTGTTGTTGTCTATCACCACCACCTGGCGCTGCATGCGCACGTCGTCGCGGCTGAAGCCGAGGCCGGCGGCCATTTTCATGCCGCGCACGCGGAAGAAGGCGCTGTCCACGCCGGACACCGAGGCGTTGACGTCGACGTTACGGTAGCGGATGCGCAAGCTATTGGTGGTGACCGGCGACACGCTGTCGACGTAGGGTTCCTCGGCCAGCGCGGCCAAGTCTCCGGGCAGGAAGGTGCGCACGCCGTCGGCCTTGTCGTCGCCCCAGTCCTTGCCGCGATACACGGTGATGGTGTTGGTGCCGATGGAGCGGATGTCGTTCAGCACGTAATTGCGCGCGCCCTCGCCCACTGCGATGATGGACACCACCGAGGTGATGCCGATGATGATGCCCAGCATGGTGAGCACGGTGCGCAGCCGGTTGGCCAGCATGGCGAGCATGGCCATCTTGAAGGCTTCGCTCATGCGTTCGCGCCAGGCCGGGCCGGGCTTGGGCCGGCGCGGCTCGCGCGCGTCCGCCGCAGGGGGCGGCGCGTCGGCGGCGCTGTCGCGCAGGATCTCGCCGTCGCGGATTTCGATGATGCGCTCGGTCTGCGCGGCGATCGACGGGTCGTGGGTGACGATGATGATGGTGTGACCGGCGGCGTGCAGCTCCTTGAGGATGTTCATCACTTCCTCGCCGCTGTGGCTGTCCAGCGCGCCGGTGGGTTCGTCGGCCAGGATGATGTCGCCGCCGTTCATCAGCGCCCGCGCGATGGACACCCTCTGCTGCTGGCCGCCGGACAGCTGGCCCGGGCGGTAGTCTTCCTTGCCGGCCAGGCCCAGCCGCTCCAGCAGCTGCCGCGCGCGCTCGCGCCGCGCTTCCTGGCTCATGCCGGCGTACACCGCCGGCATCGCCACATTGTCGATGGCGCTCAAATGCGGCAGCAGGTGGTAGCGCTGGAAGATGAAGCCGAAGTGCTCGCGCCGCAGCGTGGCCAGCTGGTCCTTGTCCAGCGCGCCCACGTCGCGCCCGCCCACCTGGTAGCGGCCGGCGGAAGGCTGGTCCAGGCAGCCCAGGATGTTCATCAGCGTGGACTTGCCGGAACCGGAGGCGCCGATGATGGCCACCATCTCGCCGGCGCGGATGTCCAGGCTGACCTCCTTGAGCACCGCCACTTCCTCATCGCCGGACGGAAACCGGCGCCACACCCCGGACAGCGTCAGGCTGGCTCCGCTCATGCGCTCACCATCACGCCGCCGCTGGATTCTTCTTCCTTGCCGCCGGCTTCGCTGGTCACCACTTTCTCGCCGGCCTTCAAGCCGTCCAGAATCTGCACCCGGGTGGCGGTCTTCAAACCTATGCGCACCTGCCGCTCATGCAGTTGGCCGTCCTTGCCCTGCACCTTGACGCCGTAGCGGCCATCCTTGCCGGCCGCGCCCAGCGCGCTCAGCGGAATGCTCAAAGCCTGCTTGGACTCCGCCAGCACGATGCTGATCTGCGCGGTCATGTCCACGCGCAGCTTGCCGTCGACGTTCTTCACGTCGAACAGCGCCTTGTAGAAGTTGGCGTTGTTGATTTTCTCCGGCGTCGGCAGGATGGCGCGCAGCTTGCCGCGGATGGGCCGGTCCGGCGCGCCCAGCACGGTGAAGTACACCGGCAGCCCGGCCTTGACGCGGATCACGTCGGCCTCGGCCACCTGGGCGTGCACCGTCATGGTGCTCAAGTCCGCCAGTTTCAGGATCACCGGCACCGTCTGGCTGGCGATCACGGTCTGGCCTTGTTGGGTGACGATTTCTATCACCTCGCCGTCCATAGGCGCGGTGATGCGGGTATAGCCCAGCGTGGTGCGGTTCTTGTCGATCTGGAAACGGTTCTGACGGATTTGCGCCTGCAGGTCGTCCAGCTCCGCGGTCTGGGTCTGATAGGCGGTTTCCGCCGCCAGCAGGTCTTTTTGCGAGGTGGAGCCTTCGCCCATCATCTGTTTCTGACGCGCCAGCTCGCGCTCGGCCTGGCGCAGCGAGGCCTGCTTGCCGCGCAGCTGGGCCACGCGGGACTCCAGTTGCGCCTCGGAGGCTTTCAGATCGTTGAGGCTGTTTTCCGGATCGATCTCCGCCAACAATTCGCCCTTGCTGACGCGGTCGCCGGCCGCCACGTTCAGCGTTTTCAGCTGACCGCTGGCCTGGGCGCCCACATCCACCTGCCGCAACGGCTTCAACACGCCGCTGGCCAGCACCACATCTTCCAGATCCGCGCGGGTGACTTCCGCGGTCAACACCTGCGGCGCCGGCTTGGGCGCCAGCCACAGCCACAAGCCCCAGCCGGCCAGCGCCAGCGCCGCGGCCAGCGCGATGCCGTTGCGCCACGGCCGCCGGCCCAGGTTGACGCGGCGGCGCCCACGCAAGGAGCCGATAAAATACAGGGGCAACAGCAATTTACGAATCCAACGCTTCCAAAGTGTCATGTGGTAAGGAGCCGAACCGGAAAGGAGGAAAACATCTTAGGACCGCGGGCAATGGGCTTTGGTTGCACCCCGCGGCGACAATACGCGTTTGGCATTCAGCGCGATCAAGCCTGTCCGCGCGCT
The DNA here is from genome assembly GCF_016937655.1 of Chromobacterium alkanivorans. Classification (GTDB taxonomy): domain Bacteria; phylum Pseudomonadota; class Gammaproteobacteria; order Burkholderiales; family Chromobacteriaceae; genus Chromobacterium; species Chromobacterium alkanivorans. Next base: position 16,137 of record NZ_JAFHKL010000024.1, read on the forward strand.
ACAAGGGCGGCGTCAGCCCGCGCGCCAAATAGCTTTCCCGCAGATGGAGGCGCAGGCACTCCGGGCACAGGCAATCGCCGTGGCCGTAAGGCAGCGGCAGCACCTGCGGCAGGTCCGCGCACCAGCAAGCGCCCTGAGCGCCGCCGTCGCCGCAGCGGAAAGCCGCGCCGCAACGCTCGCAGCGCTTGTCCTTGACCTTGGGCTTCAAGGCGATCAGCCGCTGCCACACCGCGCGTTTTTGCTCGTCGTCGAAACCGGACCAGCCGGCGATCTCGTCCAAGGTGCGCAGGCAGCCCAGGCAATAAGCGCCGCCCTCGTCGAGGCGGCAGAGGCCGACACAGGGCGAGGCGGGAGCTGGATACCCCTTTGTCATCAAAAATCCATCTTTTGTCGCAAAATCAGACCGCTATTTTAGCGCAAAGCCGCCGCCGGCACGCCGCCGGGGTTGACGCTAATCCGTTTATGCACCAAAAATGGGCCACCGCCTTATTCCTGAGGCGAATATCCAAATAGACAAAGCTAAATAGACAAAGAGATCTCAGGAGAAACTCATGAAAACGCATCTTAGCCTCATCGCTTGTGCCGCGCTGGCCCTGACCGCCTGCGGCAAGTCCGAACAAAGCGCCGGCAGCGCGCCGGCCGAAGCCGGCGCGGTGGTGGTGAAAATCGGCTCCGCCAACCCGCTGACCGGTCCTTTCGCCCACTGGGGCCGCGACGCCGACAACGGCGTCAAGCTGGCGGTGGCGGAAGCCAACGCCGAAAAGTTGACCCTGGACGGCAAGCCGGTCACCTTCGAAGTGGTGTCCGAGGACGACCAGGCCGACCCCAAGACCGCCGCCCAAGTGGCGCAACGCCTGGTGGACGGCAAGGTGGCCGGCATCATCGGCCATCTCACCTCCGGCGCGGCCATCCCCGCTTCGCGCATTTACTCTCAGGCCGGCATCCCGATGATCGCCGCCTCGGTGACCAGCCCCAGCTTCACTCAGCAAGGCTTCAAGAACACCTTCCGCATCATCGCCAACGACCGCCAGCAAGGCGAGGCGCTGGCCAAGTACGCGATCGAAACGCTGAAGGCCGGCCGCATCGCCATCGTCGACGACCGCACCACTTACGGCCAGGGCCTGGCCGACGACTTCGCCAAGGCAGTGGAGGCGGCCGGCGGCAAGGTGGTCAAGCGCGAGTTCACCAGCAACAGCGCCACCGACTTCATGGCCATCCTCACCTCGATCAAGGGGCAGAAACCGGACCTGCTGTTCTACGGCGGCATGGACGCGCAGGCCGCGCCCATGGTCAAGCAGATGAACAAGCTGGGCCTGAAGGCCGCCTTCATGGGCGCCGACGGCATCAATACGCCGGAGTTCTCCAAGCTGGGCGGCGACAGCGCGGAAAGCAGCTACGCGTCCAGCGCCGGCGCGCAAAAAGACAAGATGCCCGGCTTCGCCGACTTCAGCGGCAAATACAAGCAGCAATTCAACGCCGACATCCAGGCTTACGCGCCCTACACTTACGACGCCGCGCGGGTGATGATCGCCGCGATGAAGCGCGCCGGCTCCGCCGATCCGGCCAAGTACCTGGGCGAACTGCCCAAGACCGACTTCAAGGGCGTGACCGGCGAGATTCGCTTCGACGACAAGGGCGACATCCAGCACGGCACCGTGTCGCTGTATCAATTGCGCAAAGGCCAGTGGATCGGCCTGTAAACACCGGCGCTCCGCCCCGTACCGACACCCCGGCGCTTGCCGGGGTTTTTGTTTTCCGCCGCCAGGCTCCAAAAAAACATGGCGCCATATTAAATAAATGGCTATAACTATTTATCCACAAACTAACATAAGGAGAGGATATGGGACTACTCGTTTCCCTGCTGGCCGGCGGCGTGATCGGCTGGCTCGCCGGCAAGATCATGGGCGTTAGCGAAGGGGTCATCGCCAACATCATCATCGGCATCATCGGTTCGGCGCTGGGGCACTGGCTGTTTGGCCGCCTGCTGGGCATCTCCTCCGCCGCGGCCGCCGGCTCTTTTTCCCTGCCCGGCCTGGCCTTCGGCATCGCCGGCGCCGCCATCCTGATTTTCCTGCTGAAGAAGATAGGCCTGCTGCGTTGAACGGGCAAAGAAAAAGGCGACGCTGAACGCGTCGCCTTGCAGCGGAATGCTTGATTAGCTTATTTGGCCGCGGAAGCGTCCTTGGCCGCAGCGGCGGCGCCGCCCACGGTTTCCAGCACCTTCCATTCGCCGTTGACCACCTTGTAGACGGTGATGCCGCCGTCTTTCAGGTCGCCCTTGGCGTCGTAGGTCCAGCTGCTGGAGGTCACGCCGGAATGGGTGATCTTGGCCAGCACCGGCAGATAGGCTTTGGGATCGGTGGAGTTGGCGTCCTTCATCGCCTGGATCAAGGCGCGGGTGGCGTCGTAGCCGTACGGCGAGTAAGTGGCCACGTCCATCTTGAAGCGCGCCTTGTAGCGGCTCTCGTAGTCCTTGCCCTTGGGCATCTGATCCAGCGGCAGGCCTGCCAGCGAGGCGATGGTGCCGTCGGCTTCCTTGCCCGCCAGTTGCAGGAAGGTCGGGGTCTTGGTCATTTCGCCGGAAATCAGCGGCGCGGTCAGACCCAGGCGCTTCATCTGCTTGGCCATCGGCGCGGATTGCGCGTCGGCGCCGCCGTAGAACACCACGTCCGGCGCGGCGGCCTTGATCGAGGTCAGAATGGCGGCGAAGTCGGTGGCCTTGTCATTGGTGAACTCGCGCTTGACCACATTGCCGCCGGCGGCCTTGGCGGCCTTCTCGAATTCGTCGGCCAGGCCCTGGCCGTAAGCGGTGCGGTCGTCGACGATCACCACTTTCTTGGCGCCCAGCTTTTCCACCACGAACTTGCCCATCACCGAGCCTTGCTGGGTGTCGGAAGTCATCGAGCGGAAAGTGTTCTTGAAGCCCTGGGCGGTGAAGGCCGGCGAGGTGGCCATCGCGATCATCGGAATGCCGGCGTCGGAATAGATCTTGGAAGCCGGGATGGAGGTGCCGGAGTTGAAGTGGCCGATGATGCCGTTCACTTTCTCGTCGACGAATTTCTGCGCCAGCTGAGTGGCGGTTTTCGGATCGGCCTGGTCGTCCTGGGCCTCCAGCTCGAAGCTCACCGGCTTGCCGCCGATGGTGGGCTTCTCGGCGTTGGCGTCTTCGATCGCCAGGGTCACGCCGTTTTTGTATTCTTCGCCGTAGTGAGCCTGCGGGCCGGTCAACGGCGCCGCGAAGCCGATCTTGATCACGCTGCCCGCGGCGGCTTCAGCGCCGGCGGAAGCGCCTGCTGCCGGCGCGCCCTCTTCTTTTTTGCCGCATGCGGACAAGGCGACGGCGGCGGCCACGGCCAGGGAAAGAGTCGTCAGTTTATTGGCTTGCATCATGTTTCCTCTATTTCTCCAGAGATCCCCACCCGTCTATCGATCAGGAATGGGAGTTTGCGGAACCTGCCTAATGTTGTTATGTACATCCCGCCATACCCGAGTCGGGATGCGAGCGCGGCGGCTGGCGGCATTATTCCAAGGCCGCCAGCTTGTGGCAAGTGGCTTGTTGGACAAGCCCCCGCCACCCCATGCGCGCCGACGCATGGGCAAATTGGTTTGACGCGCGGTTTTGCAAGACGGGCGGGCCGCCGTCGCCGGGGCCCGCGCCGTGCTTAGTCGCCAATGCTCATCAAGCTGGCGTTGCCGCCCGCGGCGGTAGTATTCACGCTGATCGCGCGTTCCACCACCAGGCGGTGCAGATTGTAATGACCTTGAGCGTCGACGCGCAGCAGCGGCACCAGGGCGCCGTCGCGCGCGGCCAGCACGCGCTGGGCGGCTTCGGCCTCGGCTTCGGAACCGGCAAACAGCACCGCGCCGACATCCGCCGCCAGCACATCGGCGTCCAGCTCCACCAGGGCGCCCAGCTTGGCGGCCAGGCCGCGGCCGGCCTCATTGGCCGGCAGCACCGCGCGGTTGCCGGTGGCGAAGGCCGCCGCCAGCTGTTCCGCCAGCGCTTGCGCGGTGGCGGCCTGGCAGCCCACCTTGCCGCGCGGCGCGAACTGCAGCGAGTTCCGCTCGCCGGTGGGACCAGGCAAATTCACCAGGCTGGCCAACGCGCTGTCCTTGCGCGCCGCGGCGATCGCCGGCTCCAAGGCCAGGCCCAGGCCGCCGGCGGCCGCCGCCAACGCGTCCAGCGCCGGCAAGGACAGCGGCAGGGTGTCCACCGCCAGCTTCGGCTCCCAGGCCGCGCGCGTCAGCCGGTACAGATAGAAGGGGCCGCCGGCCTTGGGGCCGGTGCCGGACTTGCCTTCGCCGCCAAACGGCTGCACGCCCACCACCGCGCCGACGATGTTGCGGTTGACGTAGACGTTGCCCACCTTGATCTGGCTGACGATATTGTCGATGGTCTCGTCGATGCGGCTGTGGATGCCGTGGGTCAGGCCGTAGCCGGTGGCGTTGATCTCGGCCACCACCTTGTCCAGCTCATTGGCCTCGAAGCGCAGCACATGCAGCACCGGGCCGAACACTTCGCGCTTCAACTGCTTGAGATCGGCGATTTCAAACAGAGTCGGCGCCACGAAGGTACCGTTGGCGCAGTCGTCGCCCAGCTTGATCTGGTGAGTCGCGCGCGCGCTGTCCTTCATTTTCTCGATATGGGCGAGCAGGCCGGCCTGGGCTTCGGCGTCGATTACCGGGCCGACGTCGATGTCCAGCTTGGCCGGATTGCCCACTTTCAATTCATCCATCGCGCCCTTGATCATGGCGATGACCTTGTCGGCGATGTCGTTCTGCAGATAGAGCACGCGCAGCGCCGAGCAGCGCTGGCCGGCGGAGTCGAAGGCCGAGCTGAGAACGTCGGCGACCACCTGCTCCGGCAGCGCCGAGCTGTCCACGATCATCGCGTTCTGGCCGCCGGTTTCGGCCACCAGCACCGGGTCGCCGCCGCGCTTGGCCAGCGTGCGGTTGATGATCTGCGCCACTTCGGTGGAGCCGGTGAAGATCACGCCCTGAACGCGCGGATCCGCGGTCAGCGCCGCACCCACCACTTCGCCGCGGCCCGGCAGCAGTTGCAGCGCCGCGCGCGGCACGCCGGCCTCGTGCAACAAGCGCACCGCGTGCGCGGCGATCAGGCTGGTCTGCTCCGCCGGCTTGGCCAGCACCGCGTTGCCGGCCGCCAGCGAGGCCACCACCTCGCCGATGAAGATCGCCAGCGGGAAGTTCCACGGGCTGATGCACACCACCGGACCCAAGGGGCGGTGGCTGGCGTTGTCGAATTCGTCCTCGATCTGCATCGCGTAGTAGCGGCAGAAGTCCACCGCCTCGCGCACCTCGGCGATCGCGTTGGCCAGCGTCTTGCCGGCCTCACGCACCGCCAGGCCCATCAGCGCCGGCATCTGGTCTTCCATCAGGTCGGCCATCCGCTGCAGGCAGGCGGCGCGTTCGGCCACCGGCGTGGCGGCCCAGTCGGCTGCGCCCTGCTGCGCCAGGTCCAGCGCGCGCTCCACGTCCGCCGCGCTCGCCTCGATCACGCGGCCAACCAGATCGTCGTGGTCGGCCGGGTTGCGCACTTGCTGCACTTCGCCGTCGGTGACGTCGCCGTCGCCCAGCATCGGGAAGGCGCCCCACTGCTGCTTCTCCGACGCTTGCAAGCCCAGTTGCAGCGTGGCCAGCACATGCTCGCTGGACAGGTCCAGGCCCTTGGAGTTTTTGCGCTGTTGACCATACAGTTCCAGCGGCGCCGGAATCTTCTTGTGCGGCTGGCCGCCGTGGCGCGCGGCCTCGGCCACCGGGTCCGCCACCAGCTCGTCGATGGACACCGCCTCGTCCACGATGCGGTTGACGAAGGAACTGTTGGCGCCGTTTTCCAGCAGGCGGCGCACCAGATAGGCCAGCAGGGTTTCATGCGAGCCCACCGGCGCGTAGATGCGGCAGGCCTTGCCCAGCTTGTCCTTGCCCACCACCTGGTCGTACAGGGTCTCGCCCATGCCGTGCAGGCACTGGAATTCGTAGTCCTTGCCGGAAGCCAGATTGAACACCGCGGCCAGGCTGTAGGCGTTATGGGTGGCGAACTGCGGATAGATCGCGTCCTGCGCGGACAACAGCTTCTTGGCGCAGGCGAGGTAAGCCACGTCGGTGTAGACCTTGCGGGTATAGACCGGGTAGCCCGGCAGGCCGTCCACCTGGGCGCGCTTGATTTCGGCGTCCCAATATGCGCCCTTGACCAGGCGCACCATGAAACGATGTTTGCTGCGACGCGCCAGATCGATCAGGAAATCGATCACATAGGGGCAGCGCTTCTGATAAGCCTGCACCACGATGCCTATGCCCTCGAAGCCGTCCAGATCCGGGTCGTTGGCCAGCGCCTCCACCAGGTCCATCGAAATTTCCAGGCGGTCCGCTTCTTCGGCGTCGATGTTCAGGCCGATATCGTACTGCTTGGCCAGCAGGAACAAGCCCTTCAAACGCGGCAGCAACTCAGCCATCATCCGCTCATGCTTGATGCGGCTGTAGCGCGGGTGGATGGCCGACAGCTTCACCGAAATGCCCGGGCCGTCGTAAATGCCGCGGCCGGCGGATGCCTTGCCGATGGCGTGGATGGCGGTCACATAGTCTTGCAGATAACGCTGCGCGTCGGCCTCGGTCATCGCCGCCTCGCCCAGCATGTCGTAGCTGAAGCGATAGCCGCGCGCTTCGCGCTCGCGGCCATTGGCCAGCGCCTCCTCGATGGTCTCACCGGTGACGAACTGCTTGCCCAGCATGCGCATCGCCATGTCCACACCCTTGCGGATCAGCGGTTCGCCGCCTTTGGCGATCAAACGGGTCATCGCCGCCGACAAACCATTCGCGCTGTGCGAGGCTACCAGCTTGCCAGTCACCAGCAAGCCCCAGGCCGCGGCGTTGACGAACAAGGAGGCGCTATTGCCCAGGTGGGCTTTCCAGTCGCCGCGCGCGATCTTGTCGCGGATCAGCTTGTCCGCGGTTTCGCGGTCCGGGATGCGCAGCAGCGCTTCGGCCAGACACATCAGCGCAATGCCCTCGGCGCTGTCCAACGAAAACTCATGCATCAAGGCATCCACCCCGCTGGACTTGGTGCGCTCGCGGCGCACCTCCGTCACCAGGCGTCGCGCCAGATCCTGAACCGCCTTGACTTCGCCGTCGCTCATCGCCGCCTGCGGCAACAGCGCCTGCACGCACTCGCGTTCGTCGCGGCGATAGGCAGAGGTAATGGCGTCCCGCAGCGCCGACTGGCCATGGGCAAATGCGTCGAATTGCATGAATCATCTCCGTGTAGTTTGCAGCCCCCGAGCTGTCTCTTTTCATTGGTGCCCGGGAAATTTGTCTATTGTATACAAATGCAAATAGATTGCTGGACATTATGAAGGAAACTTTTCAGCCCATAATTCCAGAACAAACAAAACCAACTCGTACAAGCAGTTAGCCTCCGCAGCCCCGCCCCGCCGCCCGTCTCACTGTTGCATGCCAACAACTTGGCGCCTCCACCTTTGCCCCGGCCCGCGTATGCCAAAGCCGGCGCAACATGCCACAATGCCGCCCTGATCCTCTTCATCATAGGCAAACCAATATGCAAACCGTGCTGATCACTCTGAACGCCAGCCCCTACGGCGACGAACGCGCGCTCTCCGCGCTGCGCCTGACGCTGACGCTGGCGCAACAGGCCAAGCGCTGCCGGGTGCAGCTATTCCTGCTGTCCGACGCCGTCGTCGTCGCATTGAAAAATCAGAAAACCGCGCAAGCGCCCACCTTGGGCGAGATGCTGACCGAAGCGCTGACGCTGGGCGTTGAGGCGCGCGTCTGCCGCACCTGCGCCGACGCGCGGGGGATTCATGAGGATTTATTGCTGGCGGGAGTCAAGATCGGCACCATGCCGGAGCTGGCGGAGTGGACGCTAAGCGCGGACAAGGCGCTCAGCTTCTAAGAACCTGTTTACGATCTGCTGTGCGTCGGCGATACGGCGTTGAAAACAACTTCGAAATGCTCATGTACCATGTGTACATTCCGCTTTCTCAGCCGTTTTCGCCTTGTCTCGCTTTAGCTCGCGAGATCGTAAACACGTTCTAAGAACCAGTTCAAATGAGCGAGGCCAGGCGCAAACCGATTCCAAGCGCCTGCCGCGAGGCAAATGCAAAAAGCCCAGACCTTTCGGTCTGGGCTTTTCATTGGGCGCCTGGCAATGTCCTACTTTCACATGGCGAATGCCACACTATCATCGGCGCTAAGGCGTTTCACGGTCCTGTTCGGGATGGGAAGGCGTGGGACCGCCCCGCTATTGTCGCCAGGCATAAACTGTGTCGCTTGCCGCTTGGGAAGCGAAACGCCAAGTCTTGAACTTGGCGTTATCGTATTGGGCGTCTGGC
>NZ_JAFHKL010000025.1 GCF_016937655.1 Chromobacterium alkanivorans
TGGCAACAATCGATTGCAGAAGACGGTGGTTCCTAGTCAGACCGTTATTTATGGTGATGTGCGGAAGGATGGGGCTCCGACAGTCAGAGTTCAGGACCTTGTTACTGAACATCAATATGATGCCAATGGAAATGTGGTGTGTGAGATTGACCCTCGGGGTAATCGGACTCTTCGTTGGTATGACCTTGCCGGGCGCAAGCTGCTGGAGGTGGATGCCGCAGGCTATGCGGCGGCTTGGAGCTACAACGCCGCGGGCAAGCCGGTAAGAGAGGTGCGCTACGCAACTGCCGTGACGGTGCCGGTCGATGGCATGGCGCTGGATGAGGCGCGTGGCCTGCTTAAGCCTGGTGCTCAGGATCGTATCAGCGAGTTTGATTATGACCGCATGGGAAGGCTGCTGGAGGAGCGTCGGCTGAATGTCGACTATTACGAGCAGGCAAGCCTGGAGGCTTCGAAAAAGCCAGAAGAAGACGCTATTGCGCAAACCCGTCAGACCGGCGTCGTGCGTACCCTGTATCGCTACAACTCGTTAGGGCTGCTGACGCAGAAAACCGACGCCAAGGGTGCTGTCACTGACATTCGCTACGATGCGCTGGGCCGCGAAGTCCACCGCGAGGATGCGGCATTTATCGATCAAACCGGGCAGAACGTACGGCCGATCACAGATACCAGCTACAACGATTTGAGTCTGGCGACCAAGGTCGTCAAGATCGGCGTGGACGGCGTATTCAGCGAAACCCATTACAAGCTGGGTGGTCGTGCCGATTGGATGCGCGATGCCGAGGGCAATATCACGTTCTACGACTACGATGCGGTTGGCAATGTGACGCGCACCCGCCGGGAGCGCAAGGAGGCTGCTGGAGGCCAGGATGTCACGCTGTATGCCTACAACGCGGCTAAGTTGCAGACTGCCAAGCAGGATGTCGCGACCGGGGTATGGCAGGAGGTGAGCTACAACGCTTGGGGGCAAATTACGGGGAAGCGGACCAGTATCAATCGTCAAGGAGACTGGCAGGAGTTCAGCGAATACGACACTGCTGGCAGGCTGATTCGTGGCAACGCTGGTGGTGTAACCAAACTGTATGGCTACGATGCTAATGGTAATTCTACACTGACGGTTGTGTCAGGGCGAAGTCAAGGTGACGAGTTACGGGCTCTGACATTGGAACAAGTGCTATATAAATTATCCCAAGTCAATGGCTCTAGCTTTCAAGATGATTTGGAGGCGTTTCGTTTGTCAGTGAGTGACTACGATGCTCGAAATCTACATGTGGCAACACGTCAGCCCAAAATAGTGAATAAGCATCAAGATTCAGTTGTACAGGTAGAGGCTTGGACTACCGCAGAGCAGCAAACTGGGCGTGGAGATGTGGTAACAACAGATGGGGCATTTTTTAGGGATACTGTCCCTATCGTTAGCCCGATGGGAAAAGCTGATATTGCAATTGTTGGTGATGGTCTAATTACAAGTCAAATCCTATTTAATGGATTTCATGATTACTTGTTGGATGCTAGGTTTGGTAGGGGTGAGTTTGGTCGTGCATTTAAGGCTGCTATGACGTTTAATTTCCCTGAGAATGTGTTAATGCTTGGGGATGGGCGATATAAGTTTGAGATTGTTTCAATCGTCCGCCCTATGCCGAAAGAAAGGTTTGTTGAGACAAAGTACGGATATTCAGGTGGTAGTGTAAATGTTGATGTTAATTTGCCTCTTATTAATTTCGAGCAGCGTAATTATAAGTTTGAGGTGAGTATATATAAGGAAGTTCAAGGTCAGGAGGTGTTTTTAGGGAAGGTAGAAAAATCATTTAATGGAATGGATGTCATTGGGCGTTATCTGCCTGAGCCTCTTTCGTTTCCAAAGCTGTCGATAGCTCGGTCTGAAATTAATTTTAAGAACCAGATTGGTGTGTCTAAAATAATTTTCCTCACTCGGCGTGTGCCTTCTGAATCAGGGTGGGTGGTGCAATCAATACCAAATATGAAAATTAATGGGCATGAACAATCATCTTGGTTTTCTTTTGATTGGTCAAAGATGGAGAGAGGTAAGTATGAGTTTTGTTATTTGTCATTGGATAGTCAGGGTAAATTATTAAATGCTCGTCAGGGTGAGATGAACCTTGATGATAAAAGCCCTAACATTTCACAAAATAATTTGCCAATGAATAGTGCCTTTATGACTGTGGGGGCAGGAGGGGAGGAGCTTGGAAGTGTGAATGTTGTTGGTATAAGTGAGCGAACAAATCGTACCCTTATCCGTTTTCGAGCAAATGGAGGAGCATGGGGGGGGTGGGTAGAGCGTGGAGGGGTGTCTAGTGATTATTCTGGAGCATGGTTCCAGTTTAATCTCGCAGATTATGGACTAAAAGCGGGTATAAGTTATGAGTATGACTTGGAGTATTTTAGTGGTCAGCAGTCACTTGGCCGTTTGATCGGTAGTTTGCAACCGGGTAATCCAAATTCTGTAACAGCCCCTGTCCGCTGGCATGAGCAGCCACAGATTGTTCATATTAAAAATCAATTGCCGGAAGCGGTGCATGGTGTCGTGCGTTTTCGTCCGGTAGGTAGTCAGTTAGATTTTAAAGAAGTTGTTCTGGTTAAAAGTGAGGGGCGGGAGTTTAACTGGGATTGTGTGGAGCTCGCTCGTGGTTTGTTATTGCCTGCTCTTTATGAATTTGAATATCAGTTATTTGATGTGGTAGGTCGTATGGTTAACCGTGCTCAAGGTTCTATTGCTTTGGGTGGTGGTGCAGTGACTCTGGATAAAGGAAGTGTTGTTGGCTTAGCCTTGCCTATGTATGTCGCCTTTTATCCAGAGCAAGCAGCGGCAAATCAAATGGAGTTGCAATACCGAGAGAAAAGTGGTGGGGCTTGGCAGGAGGTTAAATTAAACAGAAAGGAAAATGGGCCGTTTGCATTAAATGTTGATGCTCTTGTCGCTGGTGATTATGAATACCGCTATCAGTTGAAAGACATCAATGGGGTCTATCTTCAAGATAGTGATGGCAGCACCTTGTTAGTAAATGGGTTTATGCGACGAGGTGTAAATGGAGAAGAGGTTTCTACTGGGCGTTTGCGATGGGTGTTGCTAGGAGTGACCAACCGTGAGGCCACCATCACGCGCCGCCAAACCTACAATGCTTTCGGCGAAGTGATTAGCGAAACCGATGGCGCCGGCAACACTATCCGCTCTGAATACAATACGGCCGGCAAGCTGGTCGCCAAGCGCGAAGCTGCGCTCAAGTTGCGCGACGACAACGGCGATGTGCTGAAGAATATCGACGGCAGCGACAAACTGGCCGACGAAGCGGTCACGCGTTACGGCTATGACGCGGCGGGAAATCTGGTGTCCAGCATAGACGCCAATGGGCATGAAAATCGCCAGCGTTGGCTGGCAGGCAGCCAGGAGGGGCAGGGCAAGGTGCTGCGTGAACGCCATGCAGATGGCAGCAGCAAGGAAATGGCTTACGACAGCCTGGGCAATCTGCGCATCGTTACAGTCAATGGCCAGCGCCAACAAGATTATCAATACGACAAGCTCGGCCGCCTCAAACGAATGGACCGCGCTCAGCGAGCAGACGGCAGCCGTGGCTATGACGAGTACGACTATGACAGTGCGGGGCAGCGGATTGCTCACCGGACCAGCGACGGCAAGGCGGTATTCGCGGAGACGACGCGCTACGACAGCCTGGGCCGGGTGCTGGAAACCGTCAGCGCGGCGTCTCGTCATACCGCCTACAGCTATGCCTGGGATGCTCAGTTGAAGGGCGCCGGCGGCATTGTGGTGGGCGGTTGGCGAACCACCACCACCAACGCCAACACTATGACTCTGCTGGATGCGGTGGATCTGTTCGGACTCAAGAGCGAACACCGTGATCTGGGCGGGCGGGTGACTCAGTACCAGTACAACAACGCGGGTCAGTTGATTCGCCAGCAGAGCGATAAAGGCCAGAATATCCTGTACACCTACTATGGCAATGGCAATCTGCAGGGTATGGAGGATAGGGCCGCTAACCGTTTTACGCTGTATGGCTATGACGACGACGGCCGTAAAAATTATGAGGCTTACGCCAGCGGTCCGGACCGCGACCACCTGACGTTCTATCAACAGTCCGTTATGCGCTATGACGAACGTGGTCGAGTGATCGAAATCAAGGACCCGCGCTTCCTCAGCCGCTATCAGTACGACGCGGTGGGCAACCGTCTGCGTGTCTACAGCGAATATCAGGATGGCAAGGACGGCAGCAAGCAGGTTCAGGACAATTGGTACGCCTACGATGCGATGAATCGTTTCACGGTAACCCAGGGCAGCCGTGACGCCTCCGGCAATATCGTGGCGGGCAGCCGCGGCACCCGGATCGAGTACGATGGTTTCGGCCAACGAGTCAAGGCGAGTAATGGCGGTGATGGCACGGTGGAAACGTACAGTTACACTGCAGATGGCTATCTGACGGATACCCAGATCAACGGCAAGCTGGCGTACCGGCGCAGCAATGACTTGTTGGGCCGGGTGACTGATGGGGAAAGCTTTAGTTGGGACGGTCAGGCCAAGGCCCGCAAGACGCACACCGACTACGACGCGGACAACAAAATGCTGCGCCAGGTGGTGGATGGCAAAGCGACCAAGTACGGCCTGATGGCTGACGGAACCTTGAAATCCACCCAGCAAGAGGACGACACCACGGTCACTACTTACTACGAGTACGAGTGGTGGGATGAGGCCAAGCAATCCAAGATTACCGCTCAGCCGTACAACAAGGATGCGCCGGGTTGGCTGCCCGGCATCTCGCATTTGACCTATGACGTCAACGGCCACCTGAAAGAGGCTATCGACGAGCAGGGGCAGCGCAGCCTGCGTTACATCAACGATGCGCAAGGGGTGGTGATTCGGCGGGAAGAGTTGGATAAGCAGAGCGTCTACAAGCGTCAAGACTATTACTACGTTGACGGCAAGCAAGTGGGCGCGGTGGGCAATGATGGCCCAAGCCGCATGGACTTTGCGCAAGCATTGGCTCAAGGCCAACTGGGCGGCAAGAAAGACCAGTATCGTTTTGGCGTGGCGGTGAGCAGCGCCGACTTTGATCAGAACTACGAGCCGATTGCCCCCAATTACCCGGGGCAGGCCCCAAGCACGGTAACCGTGCGTGGCGGCGATACGCTGCAGAGTTTGGCTGCGGGGCTGTGGGGCGACAAGTCGCTGTGGTATTTGCTGGCCGACGCCAATGGTCTGACCGGCAGCGAGACCTTGGCTGCAGGTCAGGCGCTGCGGGTGCCGAATAAAGTCACCAATCTTCACAACAGCAGTAGTACCTACCGAGTGTATAGCCCGGGCGAGGCGATTGGGGATGTGACGCCGACGCTACCGGATCCGCCGCCGCCGCCGCAGAGTGGGGGAGGAGGAGGCTGCGGTGGTTTCGGTGCTATCTTCATCGCCGTTGTTGCGGTTGTTGCGGTGGTGATGACGGCGGGTGCTGCGGCGGTGGCGATGGGAATGGTGACTACGGCCACCGGTAGTGCATTGACTTTGGGCGCTGCTAGCCTGGCTCAGATTGCTGCCGCGGGTGCTGCGACTTTGGCTGGGGGCATCGCGGGTGGGGCCGGTCTCGCGGCTGCCGCGATAGGCGGCGCGGCTGGCTCTATCGTCAGCCAAGGCGTGGCGATGGCGATAGGAATGCAGGACCGCTTCTCCTGGGGCCAGGTGGGGCTGTCGGCGTTCTCAGCGGCCGCAACCGCCGGCCTGGCGGGGGCGTCCAACACCTCCGCTTTGTCGGCCTTTGCCGGCAAAGGGCTGGGCGAGACGGTGGCGCGGACGATGGCGGTCAACGCGATGACCCAGGGCGTGGCTATGGCCACCGGGCTGCAAAAGTCCTTTAACTGGACCTCGGTGGCTGCTAGCGGCGCGGCGGCCGGGGGCAGCGGCTGGATGGGCGACAGTCTGGGCTGGAAGAGCTCGGATCCGGTGGCCGGCGTTGGCTACGGCACGCTGCGCGGGCTGGTATCGGGCGGCATCCAGTCGCAACTGACCGGCCAACGTCCTAACTGGAGCGCAATCGCGGCGGAATCCTTCGGCAGCGCGCTGGGCGACCAGGTGGTAAGCGGCATCCAAAATCAGGATAGGGAGCGGCAACAGCAGAAGGCGGCGTTTGCCAAACAGGTACGCGACTGGGGCTTTAGCGGCCGGGCGGAAGCCCTGGAACCGGCTTGGCTCAGCCTGGATTCGATGAGCAGCGAGGCTGCTTATGGGGTGGTGGACGACGAGCCGCTGGCGCAACGGGCGACAGCGGCCAAGGCCCAAGCGCCAAGCAGGTCGCGTGCGGGTAAAGATGAAATGGTGATCTCTATTGTAGGTGGGGGTAACTATCCAGGAGAGGCTGAGTATGACCCGTCCAGAGTCCAGGCCTCTCGTACTGAATTGCAAAGTATGTTCAATCCGAAAGAATTTAGTTGGAACTATCTATTAGGCCAAATGCATGGTGTGGCGAAATTCGCTTTGAATAGCGTGGATGGTTTGGCTCGGACTACGGCGGACAGCTTGTATCAGCTGGGTGATATCGTTAGCCTTGGTATGGGGCATGATAGCTCAATTGCCCAAGGGGTGTGGGCGCGGCAGAATGCGCGGGGACAAGCCATCACTTCTTTGTTGAGTGACCCGGTCGCATCCGCGTTGGGGTTCGTCGATTCGTTGAATAGTCGTCGTCAGCAGGCCGATGTTTTGGAGAGCATGGGGCGGGATTTTGAAGCGGGCTCCATGCGTACGCAACTGGGGTTGGATGTAGGAACGATGTTTTTCGGGGGTTCTGTCCGTAAGGTGTTAGGGGCGGAGGGATTGTCTTTACCAAGTACGATAGCATCTTCTGATTTGGGGGTGCTGCTTGGCCGTGGTGGTAATAAAGATGTTTTTGCCTATAGAGAAAGCCAAGCGGTCGGCGTGTTGAGATCTGGTAAGAATCCTCAAGTCTTGGTGGAGGAGCTTAGATTGTTAACGCAACTTGATGAGCTAGGGTTACCCACCGTAAATGCTAGGGGACCTATTAATGTTGCAGGACAACCAGGGTTGGTGTTTGATCGCTTTGCACAGGGTTCGAAAGAGATTGTTAGGCTTGAAAATGGGAAAATACGTATTGTTGGAGAGTCTCCACTTTTGAATGCACAAAGTGTGGTTGATCTTCAAGGTATTAGGAGCGCCATGGAAACAAAGAAAATTCAAATCAATGACCTTCAATTTTTGATTAGTGAACGAGGTCGAGTTGTGATTGCTGATCCGCTTGCTGTTAATGTTAATACAGTGCCATCAAAAAATAATCTGCGAATGATTGACTTGCTGATTCAATCCGCCAAGCGAAATGGACCATTTAAATGAAAGCATCCATAGTGAATCCAATGCCTCCTTTGATGGCTGCTGATTACTTAAAATCATTCGTTGGTCTCCGTGCGACAAAACTTGTTCGTTATAGTTGGTGGCCTGCAGAGGAGGCAGCAGTAGAGTGCAATGTTGATAGGTCAGCTGTTTTTTCATTGACAGCTGGGCCTTTGAGTGTGCAATTTGAGAGTGGTGAGATCATGGGGGTTGCTAGTGATCCGGCTATAAATAGTGTCATTGTTTGGGATGAGAGTGCTCGATGTCATGCCTCCCTATTTTCTACTTTAGATCAGGATGAGGAGTTGTTTCCGATATCTGCTCAGGATGAGTTGTATTCGTCTGCTTTTTGGAGGGAGATTGTTGGGTCGGTTTTGATTGAGCTGACGGTGCTGAAGAAGAGAGTGATGAGTGCTAAAGAGGAAGGGGTGCCGAGTGAGTTGGGTCTGCGTTTTGTTTTTCAAAATGGAAAGAGTTTCATTGCATCCCATGGTTTGCATGATGGTTCTGATGATTTCTCTGTTCTAGAAGAAAAGAAAATTTCAATAACTGAATTGGTTGAGCTTGAAGTGTAATGAGCGTTGTGGCCTATTGCTATTGTCGCAGCCCCTCGGTCCCTTAATTTTTCACGTTGAGCGCTTCCCGTGCCACAACAGTGATCACTTCATTTCTGTGCTTGGCTTCTTTCTTAGCGTGGTTGGTGTAGCAAGTAGGGTGGGCAAGCCAAAAGGCTTGCCCACGTGTTACCTTGGCAACACTACCTTTGGGCGCGCCGTAATTTATAGGCCCAAGCCTCCCCCAAAGCCCCTCGCGGGGCTTTGGTTGTTCAAAGGCTTACGCCAATTCCTGCATCTGCATCGTGGTTTGCTGCAAGCGGTGGGTGAAAGGCTCCAGCAGGCAATACACCTGCTCGCACTCCAGCGTGTCGAGATTGGATTGGTCCAGCATCGCTGTCAGCGCGCTCAGGGCGCTGCTGACCTGGCCGAGCTCCAAGCTAAGCAGGTGGGCGTTGTGATGGAAGTGCTCGCAGTATGCGTCTAGTTGCTGCAATAGCGGGTCGATCGGTTGTAGCGAGACATTTTGCTGGCGCAAGCTTTTCAGCTGAAATAGCAGGGTGGATAGCGATGGGGTGTGGCGGGAATGGGATTGAACGGGGCTAGTCATGGCGACTCCTTGATGAGCGTTAAGCCTGCCTCATCGCTGCCAAACGGGGAGACAGGCGCGTGGCAGGGTTGGCAGACCGGCATCAAGGACCCGGCGCGTGCAGGCACGCCCCCACCACGGCCAGTCTTAGCTTAAGACTTACCCTGTGGTGTGCAACGGACGTAAAAATGCCGCGTATGGCGGTTGTCCGCCTTGATGTTCGGGCTGCCAAGCCCGGTGCTGAATCACAGCACGGCCGGATTATCACGTGCTTGCTGCGGGGAGGCAAGCGGTTTGCGCTTGGTCTTGTCCTCGCTCGCAAGAGCGTAAACAGGCTTTGAGAACGCCGTCTGGATCTGCAGGCTAGTGGCCGATGGCCTATTCGCCTTTCTATTTTTTCCTCTCATGGGCTGAAATTCATCGTATGCCCTCGGCCTCTTTCTTGTGGGGAGAAAAGCCATGGGGCGAGTCTCCCTTTTAATGCCCACTGTTGGCCAGTGAGGCGACTATCCTTTGGAAGCGTCATCAGGCCCACCCCCTGTCCCAAGCAGTGCGGCCCCTCGGCCGTGCCTGTTCCCGTCTTGCTTCTTCACGTTGTGCTTGTGTGGACAGGCGATGGCTGCCGCTACGAGTCCTTCTACCGGTGGCTGATGTCGTGGGCTGGGTACGCTTTTGGTGATGGCCTGTCTGCTCACGGCAAAGATGCCGTCGGGCAGGCACGCTATGTATCCATTGAGCGTCTTGAGCCTGCCCAAGGTCCTGGGCCTGCTGGCGGCCGCTTCCGACGGCATAGCGTTGATCAGCGAATGGAGCCTGAACCCGCCCGGCGGCGTCAGCGGCCGGCGGCGGGGGTGAGGCGCGACATAAGACTTCGCAGGGCATTTTATGAATTTATTAATTTAGATCTAAACTTTTCCCAAAATCCTCAGATAAGACTCCCTGAACGAGCGCTTCTGGGAGATCGAACATGGTTGCGATGGTGCTGGGCGGGGGGATGGGGCTGCAGAATGGCTCATTGGCGTCCTTGGGCAGGCAGGGGCAATTGGGTGAGGCCGCCTTTGGCCGCAACGGCGAGAAGGTTTACGTCAACGCGGGCAACGGCAATCTGCTGCTGCAGCAACGCGACGAGTTCCTGAAGAGCGCGGGCCTCGACCTGAGCTTGCTGCGCACCTACAACAGCCAGGGGCGGGTGGAGGGCGGCTCCGGCATCTGGCGGCTGGGGGTGGCGCGGCAGGTGACCGGCTTGCAGGGCGGGTTCAACCAGGCGGGCAGCAGCGTGCGTCGCATTGGAGAGGACGGTTCCTCCGCGCTCTATCGTTATGATGCCGGCCGTCAGGCCTATATTGGACAGGACGGCGAGGGCGCCGACGATCTGCTGCGTTACGATGCCGTTCGCCAGCAATGGACCTGGACCGATGGCGCGACCCAGCTCTCGGAAACCTACGACGCCGCGGCGGGCGGCCGCTTGCTGCTGCAGCGGGACCGCGACGGGAAGACCTTGCGGGTGATCTACAACGCGGCCGGCCAGGTGACGAGACTGGAGAGCTCGGGCGGCGAGCAGCTGGCTATCGATTACGACGCGCAAGGCAATATCACTCAACTGCGCACCTTGTGGACCGAGAACGGGGTCAGCCATACCCGCACCCGGGTGCGCTATGGCTACGACGCGCAACAGCGGCTTAGCAGCGTCAGCGTCGATCTGAGCCCGGAAGACGGCCGCATCGACGACGGCAAGGTTTACACGACCCGTTATGGCTATGACGGAGACTCCAGCCGGCTGGCCAGCCTGAGCCAGAGCGATGGCAGCCGCCTGGAGTTTGCCTACCGCCAAGTCGGCGGCGAATGGCGCGTGTCCGAGGTGCGCGACCTCGACAGCGACGGCTCGGTGCGCCGCACTCGGTTTGACTACGATGTCGGCAAGCAACAGACCACCATCACCGACGCCGCCGGCTTGCAGAGTGTCTGGCGTTATGACGCGCAGGGCCGCTTGCTGGAGGCCAGCAGCGGCGGCCAGCTCCAGCTGCGCGCGAGCTACGACGCCCAAGGGCGCGTGCTGCGCCTGACGGACGCGCGGGGTCAAGCCACCGACTATCAGTACGATGAGCGAGGCAACCGCATCCTGGAGCGCGATGCTCTGGGCCAGACCGTGCGCCGGGAGTACGACGCCGAGAATCGGCTGCTCAGCGAAACCCGCTATACCGGGCTGGACCCTGACGGCGCCGGCCCGCAAACGCCGGCTGGCGCGCAGACGGCGCGTTACGTCTATGACGCGCAGGGTCGTCTGCGTTTCCAGATCGATCCCGGCGGGGGCGTGACCGAATGGCGCTATGACGCCCTGGGCCGCCCGGTCAGCCAGCTGCGCTACCTGGAGGGCGTCGGCCAGCAGAAGACCGATCTCGCCAAGCTGACGGCCTGGGCGGCCGGCCAGCCAGCGGAGCGGGTGTCGCGCAGCGACAGCGTTTACGACCTGCGCGGCTTGTTGAGCGAAACCGTGCGCTACGCCCGTCTCGACGCCAAGGGCCAGGGCGTGCGCGACGGCGGCGAACAACGCGTCCGCTATCTGTACGATCAGCACGGCAATCTGCTGCAGCAATGGGATGGCCGCGGCGCCAGCGTGCAATACCGTTACGACGGGCTCAATCGCTTGACCCGCCAGACCGACGCGCTGGGCAACAGCACCGTCACCGTCTATCTGGACGCGAAGCGGCAAACCCAGGTGACGCTGGCCAATGGTCTGACCATGCTCAGGCAATATGACAGCGCCGGACGCTTGCTGGCTCAGACGGAACAGGACGCCGGAGGGCCGCTGGGCAGCACCCGCTATCTCTACGACGCGATGGGGCGGCTGCTGCGCAGCACCGACCCCACCGGCCAGCATCAATACCAGCTTTACGACGCGCAAGGACGCAAGCAAGCGGAGATCGACGCCACCGGCGCATTAACGGAAATCCGCTACAACGCCGCCAACCAGATCATTCGGCGCACCCGCTACGCCAACCGGATCGACCTGAGCCTGCTGGGCAAGGATCCGGCGCGCTGGTCGCTGGAGACCTTGCGTCCCCAAGCCGGCAACGACGACCGCATTGAACACCTGCTCTACGACGCCGCCGGACGGCTGGCGCGCAGCATAGACGCCAGCGGCGCGGTCATCGACACCCACTACGACGGCCGCGGCCAAATCATCGGCACCACCCGTTACGCCGCCTGGCTGGACGCCAAACAACAACAAGCGCTGCAAGCCCACGAAGGCGAACTGAGCCTCGACAACGCCAACGCCTGCGTTGCCGCCAACGGACAAGACCGCGCGGAACGCCGGCTATACGACGCGGCCGGCCGGTTGCAAGCCGAACTGGATGGCGAAGGCTATCTGACCGAGCACCGCTACAACAGCGCCGGTCAACGCCTCGCCAGCATCCGCTACGCCACGGCGGCCCCGGCCAGCGCGCGCGCCCGCGGCGGCCTGGACGCTCTCCGGCCCCAGCCTGGCGCTCAAGACCAGACCGTTTCCTACTATTACGACGGTCACGGTCAGCAAACGGGCGAGGTCGACGCCGAAGGCTACCTCAATGAAACCCGCTACGATGCCGCCGGCCGCGTGCAGCAACACATCCGCTACGCCAACCGCGCTAAAGCCGGCGACACCCTGGCCGTGCGCCGGCCCGCCGTCAACGCCAACGACCAAGGCCTGCTGTACGAGTACGATGCCGCCGGCCGGCTCACCCAGCAGCTGCGGCAGCCCGACGGTTTCACCACCCGCTACCAGTACGACAGCCAGGGCCGGCTGACCCAGACCGTCCGCCAGGCCGGCGACGATAGCCGCAGCCAACTGCAACGTTACGACAAGCAGGGCCGGCTGATCGCCGAACTGGCCGGCGAAGGCGTCCAGGCGCTGGCCGCGCTGGGCGGCGCCCCCAGCCAGGCCCGGGTCGACGCCGTGTGGAGCCGCTGGGGCAGCCGCCACTACTACGACGCCGCCGGCCGTCGCACCGCCACCCTGAGTCCCAACGGCGTTGACGGTCAGGGCGAGCGCACCCTCTACTTCTATAACGCCGCCGGCCTCCAGACGCATACCGTCAACGCGCTGGGCGAAGTCAGCGACACCCGCTACGACGCTTTCGGCCAAATCGTGGGACAGCTGAGTTATGACCGTCGGCTCAGCGCGGCGCAGCTGAGCGGCCTGAGCGGCGGGCTGCAAAGCCAGATCGCCCCGCTGCTGCTTGAGCTGGCGCAAGCCGGTTTCAGCCGTCAAAGCTACCAATACGGCCGGCGCGGCGCGCTGTTCAGCCAGACCGACGCCTTGGGGCGAGAAACGGACCGCTGGACTTACAACGCCTTTGGCGAGCGTCAGGACCACACGCGCCTGGACGGCGGCCGCCAGCAGCTGCTGTACGACCGGCGCGGCCTCGTCGTCCAGCGACAAGACGATGTCGACAGCCTGAAACTGCAGCGGCAAACCCGCTACGACGTCTTTGGCCGGGCATGGGAGCAAACCGATCCGCGAGGCCGGATTCAGCGCCGCGAATACGATAGGCTGGGCCGGCAAATCGTCAGCCAGAACGCATCGGGCGCGCGGCAACAAACGGTTTACGACGCCTTTGGCCGTGTGCTGGAACACACCGATGCCCTGGGCTACGTCACACGCAGCCGCTACGACGACAAGACCGGCCGGCTGACCGTGACCGACGCCAACGGCATCGCCACCGTCACTGAGCGCAACGGACACGGCGATGTCGTCACCGTGATAGACGGGCGCGGCCATGCGACCCGCTATCAATATGATCGCGATGGCCGGCGCATCGGCCAAAACAAACCGCTGGGCTACAGCGAACAATGGCAATACAACAGCGCCGGACGCTTGATGGAAAGCCGGGACGCCAACGGCGCCCGCACCGTCTACGTCTACGACGCCGTGGGCCGAGTCTTGCAGCGCACGATCGATCCGACCGGCCTCAAGCTGAGCTCCCGCACCGAATACGATGCCCACGGACGGGTGCTGCGGCAGATCGACGCCAACGGCGGCGTGACCGAAACCCGTTACGACGCCAACGGCCGGGTCATGGAAACCGTGCGCGACGCCACCGGCCTCAAACTGGCCACCGCCTACCGCTACGACGGCCAGGGGCGCACCGTCAGCGTGACGGAGGCGGCCGGCACCAAGCAGGCCAGAACCACCGAATACCGATACGACCGGCAAGGCCGGCGCTTGAGCGAGATCCTGGACCCGGGCGGGGCGAAGCTGACGACGCGTTACGGCTACGACGGCAACGGCAATGTGACGAGCCAGACCGATGCCGGCGGCAATGTGACGCGCTATGTGTACGACGCCAACAACCGGCAGGTGTACAGCATCGACGCGCTGGGCTACGTCGTCGAGACCGCTTACGACGCGGCAGGGCAGATACTGCGCACAACGCGTTACGCCCAGGCGCTCAAGCCCAGCCTGCTCGCCTCCCCTGACGCGCTGGCCGATCCCGCCCCGCATCTGACGGCCTCCGCGGCGGACCAGACCGAACGGCGGGTATACGACAAAGCCGGCAGGCTGCTGCAGCGGATAGACCCTCAAGGCTATCTGACCCAATACAGTTACGACAAAGGCGGCAATCTGGCCTGGGTCTCGCGCTTCGCCAATGCGGTGCAAGGGACGTTCATCGACGGCCAACTCGTCGCCCGCCTGGACAGCCTCCCGGATAGCGGCGCGCCGGCCGGTGCCTATCTCTTGACGGGCGGCGCGGACCGGGGAGAGTTTCAGCTGTACGACGCGCTGGGGCGGTTGCAGCTGAGCCGGGACGCGCGTGGCTACGCCACCGAATACCAGTACGACGCGGCCGGCCTGCTGCAGCAGCGGACCCAATACGCCAACCCGGTGCAAAAGAAGACCAGCACCAATCAGATGCCGGCGCGGATCGACCGCATTGAACAGGCGCCCGCGGATGGCAGCAGCTACATTCTGCGCTCCGCCGCGGACCGCAAGGAATTCTTCGCCTACGACACCGCCGGCCGCGCCGTATTCAGCGTGGACGCGGAAGGCTACGCCACCCGCCGCAGCTACGATGGGCTGGGCAATGTCGTGGAGACGCGCCGGCACGCCAACAAGAGCATTGCCAACCTGGGCTGGATGCAGGTCAACCAGACCTTGTACGCCTACTTGTTCGGCAGGGCGGCCGACTCGCCGAGCCTCCTGCACGACCAGGCCGCCGCCGACCCGGCGGCACGGGCCGACGCCTTGATGGCGAGCGCCGAATTCGAAAAGAAAGTGGGCAAGCTCGACCCTCTCAAGCTCGCCGCCTGGATCTACCAGACGGTTTACAACCGAGCCGGCACCGCGCAAGAACTGGAGGCCGCCATCGCGCGGCTGAACGGCGGCGAAAGCCGCGGCAGCGTTTTTTGGAGCCTGCTGCAACAAGCGGACATACAGCAAGTGGCGCCGTCCGCCGACATCGGCCGGGCGTTGAATGATTGGCGAGTGCTGGCGGAGGGCACCAGCTACCGCCGCAACGACCAAGTGAGCCGACAGCAATTCGATGCGGCCGGGCGGTTGACGCATAGCGTGGACGCCGCGGGCTATGTCACCGCCTATCGCTACGATGCGGCGGGTCAGAGGGTTGAAACGCGGCGCTACGCCCAACGCCTCTGGCCGGAACCGGACGCCCAGAACAGCGCCGAGGCCAACGCCGAGTGGGTGGACTACAACAAGCGCCTGTACGCCTATGTCTTGGGGCGCGCGCCGGCGAACCTGGAAGAGCTCAATGCCCGAGCGGCGAATCAGAGCGAGCGAGCGCAGGCGCTGCTCAGCAGCCCCGAGTTCGAAACACGACACGGCAAGCTGGATGACGCCGCCTTCATCGACTGGGCGTTTCGGCGGATAGGGAGGGGCGCGCCGAACAATAGCGATAAAGATAAGTGGTTGGCCAATTTGGGGCCAAAGGGCATGAGCCGAGGGGCATTGATCCTCGATCTGCTGAACTGGCGCAGCGGGCGCCTGGAACTCAAATATCCAGCCGCTTTGGAAATACGTCAGGCGCAGAACGACTGGCGCGTGCTGGCGCAAATCAAAACCAGCGCGCAAGACCAAGTCGTACGGACCGCCTATGACGCCGCCGGCCGCCTGATCAGCGAAACCCGCGGCGACGGCAACAAGCTGGCCGCCGCCACCCGCTATCAACTGGACGCCCAAGGCAAGCGCGTCGTCGAAACCGACGCCAATGGCCGCACCACCCGCCGCGACTACGACCTGCTCGGCCGACTGATTCGCGAAACCGACGCGCTGGGCGGCGTCACCGTCACCGAGTACGACGCCTTCGGCAACGCCGTCAAGATCACCGACCCGCGCGGCTACAGCGGCTACAACTATTACGACGCGCTGGGCCGGCAGGTGCTGCACATCGATCCCGAAGGCGGCGCCACCACGACCGAGTACGATGCGTTCGGCGACGTGCTGCGCATCAGCCGTCATGCCAAGCGGGTCAATGTGTCCACGCTCAAGACCACAAGTCGGCCGACGATACCGGCCGACCCCGCTCGAGACGCCGTCACCACCATTCTCCGCGACAAGCTGGGCCGTCAGGTGGCGATCACCGACGCCGAGGGCGGCGTCGAGAAGATGACGTACGACGGCCTGGGCAACAAGACCGTCTACACCAACCCACTGGGCGGCGCTTATCGCTATGTCTACGACGCGCAAGGCCGGGTGCTCAAAGAGACCAGTCCGCTGGGCAGCGTCAAACGCTTCGAATACGACGGCTTCGGCAACCGCACCCTGCAAGTGGAAGCCGAGGGCAAGCCGGAACAACGCACCACCCGCTACCAATACGACGGCAACAACCGGCTGACCCGCCAGACCGGCGACGCGGTGCCGATCTACACCCTGGACGGCGGCGAAGCCACGGTCAGCCCCAGCCAAAGCTGGCGCTACGACGCCGCTGGCCGGCAGATCGAATTCACCGACGCCAACGGCAAGGTCACCCGCAGCCGCTACGACGCGCTGGACCGTAAAACGGCGGAACGCAACGGCGACGGCGTGCTCAGCGAGTGGAGCTACGACGCGGCGGGCAACCTCCTCGTCCAGCGCGTCTACGCCAGCCCGGTGGGCCTGCCGGCCGACGGCGGAGTGCCGGCGCCGGCGAATGCCGACGTCCGCGAAACCCGCTACGTCTACGACGGCAACAACCGCCTGATCGAAACCCGGCTGCCGGCGCAAACCGTGGGCCAGCGCGACGCCGCCAGCGGCCAGTACACCGTGGCGACCCAAGACCTGATCAGCCGCCAGCGCTACGACGCCAACGGCAACCTGATCGAAACCACCGACGCCCGCGGTGGCCGCAGCCTTCACTACTACGACCGCGCCGGACGCAAACTGCTGAGCGTCGACGCCGCCGGCTACGCCACCGCCTGGGACTACGACGCCGCCGGCCGGGCGATTCGCGAAACCCGCTACGCCAGCGCCCTGAGCGGCGCTTACGACAGCGCCACCCCGTTGGACACGCTACGCCAGCAACTCAAACCCCAGGCCGACGACCGGGTACGCGAAACCGACTACGACCGGATGGGGCGGATCAGCGTCGAACGCACCCTCAAACTCCAGGTGGCCAGCGCCGACGGCAAAAGCCAGCGTACTGTCACCGCCAGCACCCGCTACCGGTACAACGCGCTGGGCAAAGTGACCCAAAAAACCGACGCCGCCGGCCAGGTCACCGACTGGCGCTACGACACGCAGGGCCGGGAAACCCGGCGCCAGGACGCGGCCTACACCGACTACGAAGGCCGCAGCGTGCGGCCGACCAGCGACAGCGAATACAACGGCCTGGACCAACTCAGCCGCCAGATCCGCCGCGGCCTGGACGAGGCCAGCGAAGCCGACGACCAGATCGTGCGCTACCAATACGGGATCGGCGGCCGGCTGCTGAGCCAGCGCGACGCGATGGGCCACGTCATCCGTTACGACTACGACGCCGCCGGCCAGCTGAGCCGCAGCCAGCGGGCGCGACGCCAAGCCGACGGCAGCGAAGTGAACGACGTGACCGGCTACCGCTACGACGCGGCCGGCCGCCAGACCGAAAGACGCGACCAGGCGACCGGCATGCGCTTCGAAACCCGCTACAACGCCTACGGCGAGATTGCCGGCAAACGCACCAGCGCCAACGGCAAAGGGGCATGGCAGGAGTTCGCCGACTACGACGGCGCCGGCCGGGTGTTTCGCAATAACAGTAACGGCGTGACGCGCGCCTATTTGTACGACGCCAACGGCAACGCCACATTGCAGATCGAATCGGACAGCGTGGACCTAAGGCAAATGAGCCGGGATCAGATCCTGGCGGCGATCAACCGGGGGGACAGCGGCTTGCGGCTGATGGTGAGCGAGTACGACGGCCGCAACCAGCGGGTGGCGACCTACCAGCCGAAGATGGTCAATGCGCGTGATCAGGCGCAGGTACGCGCGGAGGCGTGGATCAGCGTGCAGCCGCAGGAGGGGAGCGGCGGGGTGGTGAGCGCGGGAGCGGCGAAGAGGCAGGAAGGAGTGGTGGGGAAGAATCCGCTGGTGGGAGGCGCTGTAGCCTCAACTAAAAAATACCCTGTTACGGTAGTAAAAACAATCGAGCCTTTGTTTAGTCTCTCTCCTCAAAAAAATGTAAGGTTTGATATTAATGTTGGTTCTTCATTTCCTGAGCTAGGCTCTGGACGTTTGAGAATTAGTATTAAGCAGGAAATTGTAAGAGTAATACAAAATAAACAAGGGGAGATTACTAGCTCTACGACTGAGTCATATCAGCAAAGAGATTTTTTTGTTGGTGGAGGTGGTTATTCAATATCAGTAGTTCCTCAGTATGTTTTGAGTGGAAATGCGTTCAATAAAAGTATGCTTGGTGCCGATGAAGTCACCATTTATAAGGAGACTCCTTATGGTGAGGTATTAGTGTATCGTGAGCTTAAACCACCTGAAGGGGAGTATCATCAAACGATAGAAGGCAATTCTGGAGTAAGGGTTGGAACGGGAAGGACTATCCCCATGCCTACATTATATTTACAAGGCCAACCCACCGACACCACCCAGATGTTGCTCTATACTCGCCCGGCGGGCAGCAATGCCGGTTGGCAGTATGTATCCGTGCCGCAATTGAAGGTCAACGGCAATGCGGTGCCCGGCCAGTTCGCCCTCGACTGGTCCGGCATGGCGCGCGGTCATTACGAGTTCCGCTATGTCGCGATGGATGCCGCCGGCAAGGTGCTCAACACCCGCCAGGGCACGATGAACCTCAGCGACAGCGCGCCGACGATCACCCAAAGCGGCGCCGCCGTCGACAGCGCCTTGATGTATAGCAACAACTGGATCGTGCTGACCAATCTGGGCAATACGCCCGCCACCGGGCGCGTGCGTTTCCGTCAGCCGGGCGGCGCATGGGGCAGCGCCTACACCACGCTGGAGACCAGCATCCAAGGCTGGTTCCAGTTCAACCCCGCTCAGTACGGCTTGGCCGCCGGCCAGACCTGGGAGTACGAACTGGAGCGTCTCGACGCCAAAGGCCAGTCGCTGGGCGCTGTGGTGGGGTCCTTCCGCCCGGGCGAGGCCAACAGCCTCAGCCAACCGGTCGCCTGGCGCGACCAGCCGCAGATCGTCCACATCGGCGGCAATCAGCCGGCGGCGGCCACTCGTGGCCTGATCCGCTATCGCACCGCTGGCGGCGCCTGGGCCGAAGCGCCGCTGAGCCGCGCCGCCAACGGCGAATGGGACTGGGACAGCAGCGTGCAGGCCAAGGGCCTGAGCGCGCCGACGGTGTATGAGTTCGAATATCAACTGTTCGACGCCAAGGGCCTGATGCTCAAT
>NZ_JAFHKL010000026.1 GCF_016937655.1 Chromobacterium alkanivorans
CACGCTGAACACCGGGTTCAGCGAGCTCATCGGCTCCTGGAAGATCATCGCGATGTCCTTGCCGCGCAACGCGCGCATCTCGGCGCCGCTGGCCTTGAGCAGATCGCGTCCTTGCAGCAGGACCTGGCTGTCCGGGGAGATTTGGGCGTGCTGCGGCGACAGCAGGCGCATGATGGCCATCGAGGTCACCGATTTGCCGGAGCCGGATTCGCCCACCAGCGCCACGGTGCGCTTGGCCGGGATGTCGAAGCTGACGCCCTTGAGCGCCTGGAATTCGCCGCCGTTCTCCTGGCGGAACGCCACTTTGAGATTGCGCACCGACAGCAGGGTCTGGTTCTGAGTCATTGTGGTTCTCCCCCGCTCACTTCGCCGCCGCGCGCGGGTCCAGCGCGTCGCGCAGCGCGTCCACCAACAGGCTGAAGGCGGTCACCAGCAGCGACATCGACAAGGTGACCGCCAGCATTTGCCACCAATAGCCCTGGATCAGCTCGGTGGGCGCTTCCGCCAACATCGAACCCAGGCTGACCTGGCGCACGCCGACGCCGAAGCCGAGGAAGGACAGGATGGCTTCGTACTTGATCAGCGCCACGGTCAGCAAGGAGAACTGCACCAGCAGCAGGTGGGAGATATTGGGCAGGATGTGGATGAACATCTTGCGGGCGTTGCCGGCGCCGATGGCGTCCGCCGCCTGCACGTATTCGCGGCCCTTGAGCTTCAGGTATTCCGCGCGCACCAGGCGGAAGGTGCCGGTCCAGCTGGTCAGCGCCATCACCGTGACGATGGTGGTGATGCCGCGGCCGGAGACGGCGGCGAAGGACAGCAGCAGCAACATGTCCGGCACCGAGGTAAACACGCTGTAGAACCAGCCCAGCGCGTCGTCCACCCGGCCGCCGAAGTAGCCGGCGGCCGCGCCCAGCGCGCAGCCCACCAGCAAGGCCGCCACCGCGCCGAACACGCCGACGAAGATGGAGGTGGACGTGCCTTTCAGCGTTTTTTCGATCACGTCGCGGCCGCGCAGATCGGCGCCGAAGGGCAGCGTGGCGCGCTTGGCCGGCGCGGCCTGCGCGTATTCGCCCACATGCTGCCGCGCCTGTTGCAGCTCCTGGCCTATCGGGTCTTCTTCCGGCGTCATGGTGACGATGGCGGCGGACGCCTGGGCGGGCTTGGCCGGCTCCGGCGGCAACACGTCGTCGGCGGAGGCCTGCACCCAGCTGGGCGGCGCGTAGGGCACGGCGATTTCGTCGGTCCAGCCGCCGCCTACCAGATTGAACCAGCCGCCGACGGCCAACAGCAGGTAGACCGCCACGATCCACAGCGACACAAAACCCACCTTCTTGCGCTTCAGCCTTTGCCAGCCCAGCGCCCACAAGCCGCGCGAGGGGGCGGCCGGCGCGGCGCCGGCGCTATTGTGCAATGTCGTCATTTCCAGCCCTCTCTCACGTCAGTTGCACGCGCGGGTCGATCAATTTGTAGACCAGATCGCCCAGCAGATTGAACACCATGGTGGCGATGGCGATATAGATGGTGATGGCCTTGATCACCGGGAAATCGCTCTTGTTCACCGCCATCACCACTTCATTGCCCATGCCGGGAATGCCAAAGAAGCTTTCCAGCACCAGCGCGCCGATCAACATATAAGGCAGCGACATCATCACGCTGGTCACCACCGGGATCAGCGCGTTGCGCAGCACGTGCTTGAGCATCACCGCGCGCTCGGACAGGCCCTTGGCGCGCGCGGTGCGCACGTAGTCCTGGCCGATTTCCTCGACGAAGAAGCTGCGGTAGAAACGGATGTCCGGCCCCAGCGACACCATCAGGCCCATCAGCAGCGGCAGCGGCACGTAGACGAAGAGGTTGACCCAGAAGGAATCCCCCCAGCCGCGCACCGGGAACCAGCCCATTTTGAAGGCCAGGAAATACTGGCCGGCGATGATGTAGACCAGCGCGCTGACCGACATGGCCACGGTGCAGGCGATGGTGACGATGTGGTCGGTCAGGCCGCCGCGGAAATAGGCGACCAGCGCCGCCAGCGGGATGGCGATCAGCAGGTCCACCACCAGCATGGCGCCGGTCAGCGTCAGCGAGGGGCCGACGCGGCTGCCTATGATGTCGGCCACCGGCTGCTGGGTGGACCAGGAGGTGCCGAAGTCCAGCGTCAGCACCTGTTTGACGAAGATCCAGAACTGCTGCGGCAGGCTCTGATCCAGGCCCAGCTGGGCGCGGATATTGGCCAGCACGTCCGGCGTCAGGTGCTTGCCGGCCAGCACCAGCGACGGATCGCCGCCCACCAGGGTAAACAGGGTGAAAACCAGCAACATGACGCCAAACAGGGTTGGGATCATCTGCAGGATGCGACGGATGATAAAAGCGGACATGATGTTCTCCTCGCCTGCCGCTTACTTCTGCACGTCCAGGAAACGCCAGATGTAGTTGTAGTTGGGATGCAGCTTGGCGCCGCGCACCCAGGGCTGGATCAGCGTGTTGCGGAAACGGGTGTCGCTGAAGGCCCAGGGCGTGTCCGCCATCACAATCTTGTTCATCGCGTCGTACAGCCGGTTGCGCTCCGGCCCGTCTTCCAGATTGCGCGATTGCTCGTACAGCCGGTCGTA
This sequence comes from Chromobacterium alkanivorans, assembly GCF_016937655.1. Taxonomy (GTDB): domain Bacteria; phylum Pseudomonadota; class Gammaproteobacteria; order Burkholderiales; family Chromobacteriaceae; genus Chromobacterium; species Chromobacterium alkanivorans. The sequence continues at coordinate 2,610 of NZ_JAFHKL010000026.1, forward strand.
GCGCGCGGACTGATAGCAGGCGTAATTGACGCCGCCGGTATTAGGGCCGTACAGCAGTTGGACGAAGTTTTCGCCGTCCGGAAAGTCCGCGATCCAGGCCGCGCCGTTCATGCCGAACTTGCACTCGCGCTGCGCCTTGATCTGCTCGTTCCACTGCATCACGCGGAAGTCCACGCGCACCTTGATCAGATCAAAGGCTTTTTGCCAGTACTCGTTCCATTGCTTGTCGATGGCGGTGGGACCGGTCAGGAAGTCCACCACCAGCGGCGCGCCGTCCGGCTGGCGGCGATAGCCGTCCGCGCCCTTCTTGTAGCCGAAGCGGTCCAGCAAGGCGTTGGCCAGCGCCGGGTTATAGGGGAAGGCGCCGCGGAAATCCGGGTTGTGGCCGGCCACGTTGGGCGGCACCACGTACTGAACCTTGACCGCCTGGTTGCGACGGATGTCGCGTATGGTTTCGTCGGTATTGAAGGCCATGGTGATGGCGCGGCGCAGCGCGATTTTTTCCTTGCCGTAGCCGCCCACCACCGGGTCCTTCATCCCGAAGGCGTAAAAGGTGATTTCCTCGTCCAGGCTGCGCAGCAGGCGTATGCCCTGCCGCTGGAGGTCCGGCTTCAGTTCGGCCCGCCACGGATTGCTCGGGTCCATGCGCAGCAGTTGCCGGATCAAGGGCTGGGGGATGCCCACCAGGTCCAGCTCCGCGCTCTTGAACGCCAGCCAGGTGGGCTGTTCCTCCTGGATCACCGATACTTCGATGCGGCCGATCTGCGGGTAGCTCTTGCCGTTCATCTCGCGGGCGAGGCGCTGGTCTTCCGGGTTGTCGCCCGGCTGGTAGTTGAAGGTTTGCTTGCGGAAATTGGGGTTGGCCACCAGCGAGATGTGAGTGCCGGGCTGCCATTTGGCCAGCATATAGGGGCCGGTGCCCACCGGGTGGGCGTTGGTGTTGCTTCCGTAGGCTTCCACCGCCTCGCGCGCCTGGCCTTGGACGAAGGGCGCGGCCAGGATGTATTTCAACGCCGGATACGGCTGGGTCAGCTTCAGTTGCAGGGTGTAGCGATCCAGCGCGCGCACGCCGGCCACCGGCGCGTCGTAGTTGATCTTGCCGCCGGCGGGCTTGGCCCAGGCGTCCAGGCCGACGAATTTGCCGGCCACCAGGTCGCTGATCGGCGAGGCCACCGCCGGATCGATCAGGCGCTTGAAGGCGTACACGTAGTCTTCCGCCGTCAGTTCGCGCTTTTTGCCCTTGAAGGCCGGATCCGGCGCGAAGTACACGCCTTTTTTCAGGGTGAAGGTATAGGTTTTGGCGTCGGCGCTGACCGTGGGCATGGCGGTAGCCACATTGGGCACCACCTTGACCGGCCGCGCCAGGTAGTCGAAGGTCAGCAGCGGGTCGAAGATGTGTTCGATGATGGCGCCGGAATAGATGTCCGAAGTCTTGGACGGGTCGAATCCGGTCTCCGGCGCGTTGAAGGCCACGTGCAGCACCTTGTTCATGTCGGCGGCCTGCGCCGACATTCCCCCCCACGCCATCAGCGCCAGCAGCGCGCATCGCTTCAGGCTCATGATTTTCTCCTTTGTTGTCGCTCCGGCCTGGCGTCTTGCGCCGGCCCGCTTATTATGTCGTCGTTCTAGCGGATCTTAGAACGTGTTTACGATCTCGCGAGCTAAGGCGAGACAAGGCGAAAACTAGCGAAAAAGCGGAATGTACACGTGGTACATGAGCATTTTGAGCTCGGTTTCAACGCCGTATCGCCGACGCGCAGCAGATCGTAAACAGGTTCTTAACACTCATGAACAAGGTGCGCCGGCCCTGCTTGTTGACAAGCGACGCCGGCGACGCCATCGTAAAAGTCTCCGTTCAAACACCACCCAAGGCGGCCGTTTTATCCACCCGCCTCCCACTTTTCAAGGAGCGCATCATGAAAACAAGGCTAGCGCTGACCCTGCTGGCGGCCAGCCTGCTGACCGGTTGCGCCACCCAGGCGGGTTACGCGCAAAAGGTCTATGGCTGGCAAGGCCGCGACGTCAACGAGATGCTGGCGCAATGGGGCGCGCCCACCAGCCAGCTGACCATGCCCAACGGCAATCAGCTCTACACCTACCGCAGCGCCTACAGCCAGGAAATGCCTTATCAGGGCGGCTTCTACAACTACCCGTGGGGCTTTAGCGGCGGCGGTTCGGTGTATTACCGCTGCACCACCAATTTCGTCGCCGATCCCAAGACCCACACCATTCTGTCGGTAAGCTTCGACGGCAATGACTGCGTGGCGCCGCCTAAAAATTAAACGCCGTCCTCGCCAAAAGAAAGAGCCTGCGTGAACGCAGGCTCTTGTCGTTTCAATGCTCGGTGGCCGGTTGGTGCGCCGGCTTGCCGCCCAGCAGGCGGCGCACCCGGCTGCGCAGGCCGTCCAGATAGGTGTAGACCACCGGCACCACGATCAGGGTCAGCACGGTGGAGGTCAGCAGGCCGCCGATGATGGCGTGCGCCATCGGCCGGTTGCTTTCCGAGCCGTCGCCGGTGCCCAGCGCCAGCGGCATCATGCCGAAGATCATCGCCAGGCTGGTCATCATGATGGGCCGCAGCCGCACCCGGCCGGCCTCGACGATGGCCTCGGTGCGCTCCATGCCTTCGCGCCGCGCCTGGTTGACGAAGTCCACCAGCAGGATGCCGTTCTTGGCCGCCAGGCCCATCAGCATGATGATGCCTATCACCGAGAACATGTTCAGCGTGGAGCCGAACAGGTAGAGCGAGCAGAACACGCCGACGAAGGCCAACGGCAAGGCCATCATGATGGTGACCGGCAGCGTGAAGCTGCGGAACTGCGCGGCCAGGATCAGGTAGATGAAGATCACGCCCAGCGCCAGCGCCTGCACCGCGTAGCCCAGCGATTCCTGCATGTCCTTCTGCTGGCCGCCCTGCACCAGCATCACGCCCGGCGGCAGCTTCAGGCCTTCCACCAGCTGGTGCACTTCGGCGGACACGGTGCCGGCGTCGCGGCCTTCGATATTGGCCAGGATGGTGATCTCGCGCATCATGTTGACGCGCTTGATCTGGCGCGGACTGATGCCCTGCCGGGTTTCTATCAGCGAGGACAGCGGGATCATATTGGCCGCGCCGTTGGCGTCCGGCCGCCCGGCCACGGTCAGCGCGTCCAACAGCTCCTGGCGGCGCTCGGACTTGGGCACCCGCAGCTTGACGTCGTAGTTTTCGCCGTCCGGCGCTTCCCAGGTGGTGACCGCGTTGCCGGCCAGCAGAATGGACAGGGTCTTGCCCACGCGGGCCAGGTCCACGCCCAGGCTGGTGGCGGCGTCGCGCTTGAGCACCAGGTTCAGCGCCGGATCGCCTTCGCTGAGGTTGGATTCGATGTCGCGCACGCCGTGGATCTTGCCCAGCTTGCGCATCAGGTCTTCCGACACCGCGGTCAGTTCGCGCAGATCGCTGCCGCGCAGGCCCACCTTGACCGGCTTGCCCTGCTGCTGCTCGTTGGCCACCGATTTGATGGTGACGCCGGCCACCGGCAGCACCCGCGCGCGCGCGTCGGCGATCACCTGGCCCAGCGTTCGCTGGCGGCTGTTCTTGTCGCCGATGTCCACCGTCACCGAGCCGTCGTTCTTGCCGGCGCCGAAATTGCCCTCGCCCACATTCATCGAGATCGATTTGATTTCGGGAATGCTCTTCACCGCCGCCGCCAGCTCATGGCCCTTGGTGGCGGTGTATTCCAGCGCCGAGCCGGGCGCGGTCTGGTAGCTGATGGTGAATTTGCCGCTGTCGCGCTCGGGGATGAACTCGCCGCCGATGCCGGGCACCAGCAGGAAGCTGGCGATGGTCAGCAACAAGGCGGTGCCCAGCACGGTCTTGCGATGGCCCAGCGCCCAGCGGATCACGCCGACGTAGCGCTCCGCCAAGCGGTCCAGCGAGCTTTCGAAGGTGTCCAGCATCCGCCCCAGCGGACCGCGGTGCTTGTCGCCGTGGTGGTGCGGGTCGTGCCAGATCGACGACAGCATAGGGTCCAGCGTGAAGCTGACCAGCATCGATATCAGCACCGCCACCGCCACGGTCAGGCCGAACTGGTGGAAGAACTTGCCGATGATGCCGCCCATGAAGCCCACCGGCAGGAACACCGCCACCACAGTCAGCGTGGTGGCCAGCACCGCCAGGCCGATTTCATTGGTGCCGTCCAGCGCCGCCTGGTAGTGGCTCTTGCCCAGGCCGGCGTGGCGCACGATGTTTTCACGCACCACGATGGCGTCGTCGATCAACAGGCCGATGGACAGCGACAAGGCCAGCAGGGTCAGCATGTTCAGGGTGAAGCCGAACATCTGGATGGCGAACAGGGTGCCGATCAGCGACACCGGCAGAGTCAGGCCGGTGATCACCGTGCTGCGCCAGCTGCCCAGGAACAGGAAGACGATCAGCACGGTCAGGCCGGCGCCTTCCAGCAGCGTGGATTCAACGTTGTGCAGCGATTTCTTCACGTCCTCGGCGGTGTCGTAGGTGTAGCGCACCTTGACCCCGGCCGGCATCTGGCTCTTCAGTTCCTCCACCCTGGCCTTGACGCCCTCGGCCACCTCCACCACATTGGCGCCGCGCGCGGCGCGCAGGTCCAGCGACACGCCGGGCCGGCCATCTATCAGCGAGATGCTGGACTGCTCGGCCTCGGTGTCGGCCACGGTGGCGATGTCCTCAAGCCGGATGGGCGCGCCGTTGCGGTAGCCCACCGCCAGCTGCGAGAAGTCGTCGGCGGACTTGAGCTTGCCGGCGACGCGGATCGCCCATTCCTTGCTGACCGCCGACACCGAACCGGCGGGGAAGTCCTGGTTGGCGGCGCGCAGCGCGTCGGCCACGTCCTGCAAGGACAGGCCGGACGCTTCCAGCCGCACCGGGTCCACGTCGACGCGGATCTCGCGGCGCACGCCGCCGATCAGCTTGACGTCGCCGACGCCGGCCACCATCTGCAGCCGCTTCTTCAGCACCTTGTCCACCCAGGTGGTCAGTTCGCGCGGCCGGGTCTGGTCCGAGGTCAGCACCAGGGTCAGCATGGGGTTGTCGTTGGGGTCCACCTGGGACACGGTGGGCGCGGAGATCTCGCGACGGAACTGGCCCTGAATGGCGCCTATCTTGTCCCGCACGTTCTGCACCGCCGACACCGGGTCCACCGACAGCTCGAACTCCACCACCACGGTGGAGTTGCCTTCCATCGAGTAAGAGCGGATTTCCTTGATGCCGTTGATGGTGTTGACCGCCTCTTCCACCGGCTTGGAGATTTCGCTTTCCACCACTTCCGGCGAGGCGCCGGGATAGTCGGTGGACACCAGGGCGATGGGGAAGCGGATGTCCGGCATTTCCTCCACCGCCAGCCGCTGCCAGGAAAACAAGCCCAGCACCACCAGCGTCATCATCAGCACGGCGGCGAAATAGGGATTGCGGACACTGATTCGGGTCAGCCACATGCTGCGCCCCTCCGCTTAGAGTTTGCCGCCGGGCAGGGAGACCGGATCGCCGGCCTTCACCCCCACCAGGTCCACGGCGATCACGTGCTCGCCCGGCTTGACGCCGGCCACCGCCGCCAGCCTGTCCGCCTCGGAGCGCAGCAACAGCTCCACCGGCCGCCGCTCCAGCCTGCCCTGGCGCGCCACCAGCACCCAGGGCTGGCCGTCCGGATCGTGGATGGCCGGCAGCGGCAGCACGATCTGGTCGCTGACCTGGCGCAGCACAATGCCGCCCTTGGCGAACTGGCCGGCCTTCAGCTTGTGTTCCGGGTTTTTCACGCGGATGTACAGGGTGAAGCTGCGGGTGCCCGCCACCGCCACCGGGTTGATGCGCACCACTTCGCCGCGCTGCGGCTCGGCCAGGCCGTCCACGCTGAAGCCGGCCTGCATGCCGGGCTGGACCTGGGAGATCAACCGCGCCGGCACGGTGGCGGCGATTTCCAGCACCGAAAGGTCGGCGATGGCGAACAGCACCGCGTTCTTGCCGGCCACCTCGCCGGGGTTGATCTTGCGCTCGTAGACCACGCCGTCTATCGGCGCGCGGATCTGGGTGTCCGCCAGCAGCCGGCGCGCGCGCGCCAGTTGGGTGGCCTGGGCCTTGGCCTCGCCCTCCTTCACTCGGTAGTCGCTGTCGAATTCGTCATAGGCGATCTGCGAGATGAAGCCCTTGTGCAGCAGCTCGCGCTGCTTTTCCAGCTTGACCTTGGCCAGGCGCAGCCGCGCCTCGGTATTGGCCACCTGGGCGTTCTGTTCCGCCACCGATTGCGACAGCACTTCGGCGTCCAGCACCGCCAGCACCTGGCCGCGCTTGACCGCCTCGCCCTCGCGCACGCGCACTTCCTTGACCCTGGCCTCCACCTCGGCGGCCACGGTGCCGCTGGTCAGCGCGTTCAGCGATCCGGTGAAGGCTATCGTCGCCGCCAGCACGCGCGGCTTGGCCGCCATCACGTCGGCGGTGGACAACGCCCGCGCCACCGGCGCGGAGGCCGCGGCCTTGCCGGCGGCGCCCTCCTTGGGCGGCTCGGACGGTTTGGCGCCGCAAGCCGCCAGCGCCAACGATAAGAGCGGGACTATGACAAATCGTGTGTTCATCTGTGTTGTTCTTTTCTGTGGTTGAGCCGCCCGCGACGCGGAGCTCGGACACGCGTGATCGGCCGCCGCGTCAGGCTCGGCGGCCGCGCATCCAGGACGATGAAACGACGCAAGACTCCCCCTTGCGCCGGCGCGGCCGGACCAGGGCCGCTCGGCATCATCCCACAGGCGTCGCCGCGGGATATGCCATTGTGTGGTCGTATTGTCTTGTTGTTGTGAAACGTGGGCGGACAAGCCGCAGTCAAGCATTTGGGCGGCCTGACTGCGGCCGCCCGTTATCATGCCACAACACTATCCATTAAACATATGTCATTGCACAAACTGCTCGGAGCCCACGATGCCCAACTTGGTCACCCCCAG
>NZ_JAFHKL010000027.1 GCF_016937655.1 Chromobacterium alkanivorans
CGCGGCGGCGAACGGGTCTACGTCAACGCCGGCAACGGCAACCTGGTGCTGCAGCGACGAGACGAATTCCTCGCCGGCAACGGCCTGCCGATTCAACTGCTCCGCACCTACAACAGCCAGGGCCGAGGCGGCGACACCGGCAACTGGCGGCTGGGCTATAGCCGCCAGCTGTTCGACTTCAGCGGCGCGCCGGGCAGCGCCGGCTCGCAGCTGCGCCGTCAGGCCGAGGACGGCAGCGACACGCTGTACCGCTACGACGCGGCGCGCGGTCTGTACCTGGCGCAAGGCGGCGCCGGCGCCGAAGACACGGTGCGCTGGGACGGCCAGGCCTGGACCTGGACCGACGGCGACAGCCGGAGCCAGGAGCGCTACGACGGCGCCGGCCGGCTGCAGCAAGTGCAAAGCCGCGACGGCCAGACCGTCACGCTGGACTACGACGGCGCCGGCCGCATCGTCGGCCTGCGCAGCGCCGACGGCGAGACGCTGTTCATCGACTACGACGCCCAGGGCCATCTGAGCCAGCTGCGCAGCGTGTACCGGGACGGCGAGCAGAGCAAGACGCTGACCCGGACCCGCTACGGCTACGACGAGCAGAACCGGCTGAGCAGCGTCACCACCGACCTGAGTCCCGACGACAACAGCGTCGCCGACGGCCAGGTCTACACCACCCGCTATGTCTATGACGGCGCCAGCCAGCGGCTGGCCAGCCTGCAGCAGAGCGACGGCAGCCGGCTGGACTTCGCCTATGCGCAGGTGGACGGCGACTACCGCGTGCTCAGCGTCAGCGACGTGCGCGGCGAGCAGACGCTGACCACCACCTTCGACTACGACGCCGCGCAACACCGCACCGTGGTCCGCGACGCCGCCGGCCTGCGCACCGAGCTGAACTACCGCGACGGCCTGCTGCAACGGGTGGCCGCCGGCGGGGTGGAACAACGCTTCGACTACGACGAGCACGGCCGGGTGAGCGCGGTCACCGATGGTCGCGGGCAGAGCAGCCGTTTCGACTACGACGCCGCCGGCAACCGGGTGGGCGTGCGCGACGCGCAAGGGCAGCAGACCCGGCGCCGCTACAACGCCCAGAACCAGGTGCTGAGCGAAACCGTCGACGGCGCCGGCACCCGCCGCAACGTTTACGACGCCAGCGGCCTGCGGCTGCGCTTCAGCCTGAGCGCCGAAGGCCGGGTGGAAGAGCGCCGCTACGACGCCCAGGGCCGCGAAGTCAGCCGGCTGCTGTACCAGGGCGGGGTGTTCGCCGGCGCCGACGACGCCACCGGCGAAGCCGAACTGCAAGCCTGGGCGGCGCGGCAGGACAGGTCCCGCATCGAACGCACCGACACGAGCTACGACCTGCGCGGCCTGGTGGCCGGCACCACCCGCTACGCGACGCTGGACGCCGAGGGCAAGGGGGTGGCGGACGGCCGGCACAGCGGCGTGCGCTATGTCTACGACCCGGCGGGCAATCTGCTGCAGAAGCTCGACGGCGTCAGCGGCGCGGTGCTGGCCGACTACCTCTACGATGGCCTGAACCGAGTGGTGCGCAGCCGGGATGGCCACGGCGTGGCCACCACCACCGTCTACCAGGACGCGCAACGGCAGACCCGGATCAGCCTGAGCAACGGCCTGAGCACGGTGAGCAGCTACGACGCGGCCGGCCAGCTGCTCTCCGTGGTGCAGCAAGACGCCGGCGGCGCGCTGGGCACCGCGCGCACCGAGTACAACGCGCGCCAGCTGCCGGTCAAGCTGACCGACGCCAACGGCGCCGCCAGCGTCCTGCTGTACGACGAGCGGGGCCGCAAAGTGGGCCAGATCGACGCCGCGGGCGGCGTCACCGAATGGCGCTACAACGGCAACGACCAAGTGATCGCCAGCCTGCGCTACGCGAACCGGGTCGACCCGAGCCGGCTGAGCGGCGACCCGGCGACGCTGTCGCTGGCCGCGCTGCGGCCGGCGGCGAATCCGGCGGAGGACCGCGTCGAGCGCCGGCTGTACGACAGCCTGGGCCGCCTGATCCAAACCATAGACGCCGAAGGCGGCGTCGAACGCCACCAATACGACGCCGCCGGCCGGCTGACGCGCAGCACCCGCTACGCGACGCGGCTGAGCGCCGACACCCTGGCGGCGCTGGCCAGCCAAGCCGGCGAGCCGGACCCGGCCGACGCCGCGCTGCAGCCGGCGGCGGATCCGGCCGGCGACCGCGTCAGCCGCCGCTACTACGACCGCGACGGCCTGCTGCTGGCCAGCCTGGACGGCGAAGGCTATCTGAGCGAAACCCGCTACGACGGCGCCGGGCGCGCGCTCGAAACCGTGCGCTACGCGCAACGCGCCCAGGCCGGCGACAGCCTGGACGCGCTGCGTCCGCCCCGCGACGACGCCGACCAGCGCACGCGCAATCTGTACGACGGCGCCGGCCGGCTGGTGGGCCGGATCGATGCCGAAGGCTACCTCGACGAAACCGTCTACGACGGCCAAGGCCGCATCGCGCAGACGATACGCTACGCCACGCGCGTCGGCGGCGGCGACAGCCTGACCGCCTTGCGCCCGGCGGCCGACCGCAACGACCGCCAAGTGCTGCGCCAATACGACGCCGCCGACCGGCTGCTGCGCGAAGAACACCGGCCCAGCGGCCTGATCGTCCGCTACCAGTACGACGCCCAGGGCCAGGTGATCGCCACCACCCGCGAGGCCGGCGACGACGCGCGCAGCCAGCTCAAGCGCTACGACAGCCAGGGCCGGGTGACGCAAGAACTGACGGGCGAAGGCGCCCTGGCGCTGGCCGCGCTCGGCGCCGACGCCGACGCCCAACAGATCGACGCCGTCTGGGCGCGCTGGGGCACCCGCCACTACTACAACGCCGGCGGCCAACGCACCGCCAGCCTCGGCCCCGACGGCCAGGGCGGCGCCGGCGCGCGCACCCTGTACTACTACGACGCCGCCGGCCGCCTCAGCCACACCCTCAACAGCCTGGGCGAAATCAGCGAAGTGCGCTACAACGCCTTCGGCGAAGTCATCGCCACCCAGCGTTACGCCACCCGGCTGGGCGCCGACGCGCTGGCCGCGCAGAACGGTGGCCGCCAAGACGGTCTGCCCGGCGGGCTGCGCAGCGACGCCGACAGCCTCGAGACCCGCGGCTACAACCGGCTGGGTCAGCGCATCGCCGCCGGCGACCGCCTGGAAGCCGAACGCGAACAGTGGAGCTACAACGCCTTCGGCGAGGCCATCGGCCACCGGCTGCGGCTGGACGCCGCGCGCAGCAGCTTGCAGAGCAGCGGCTACGACCGGCGCGGCCAACTGCAAAGCCAGAGCCGCGACGCCGAAGGGCTGGCGCTGCGGACGGCATCGAGCTACGACGCCTTCGGGCGGCAGATCGAAAGCGTCGACGCCAACGGCAACCGACGCCGGATCGACTACGACAAACTGGGCCGGCAGATCCGCGTCCAAGACCCGCAAGGTGGACGGCAAAGCAGCGTTTACGACGCCTTCGGCCGGGTGCTGAGCCAGACCGACGCGCTGGGCCACGTGACCGCCACCGCCTACGACGACGCGAACGGACGCGTCACCGTCACCCAGGCGGACGGCGTCCAGCTCATCACCCAGAAGAACGGCCACGGCGAAACCGTCAAACTGATCGACGGCCTGGGCCAGGCGACGAGCTACCGCTACAACCGCGACGGCCAACTGCTGAGCACCACCACCCCGGCGGGGACCACCCGCAGCACTTACGACAGCGCCGGTCATCAGATCGAAAGCGTCGACGCCAACGGCACCCGCACCGTCTACCAGTACGACGCGGCGGGCCGGGTGCTGCAGCGCACCGTGGACCCGGACGGTCTGAAACTGAGCAGCCGCACCGAGTACGACGCGCAGGGCCGGGTGTTGCGGCAGACCGAGCCCAACGGCCGGGTGAGCGAACAGCGTTACGACGCGGCGGGCCGGCTGCAAAGCCTGATCGTCGACCCGGACGGTCTCAAGCTGAGCACGGTTTACGGCTACGACGCCCAAGGACGGCAAATCCGGGTGACCGAAGCGGCGGGGACGGCGCAGGCGAAGACCACCGAATACGAATACGACGGCGCCGGTCGTCGGGTGCGGGAGACGGTGGACCCGGACGGACTGAAGCAGAGCACGGTTTACCAGTACGACGGCAACGGCAACGTGGTGGCCAAGACCGACGCGATGGGCAACATCGCCCGCTACATCTACGACGGCAATGACCGCGTGCGCTATAGCCTGAACACGCTGGGCCATCTGACGGAAACGGTGTACGACGCGGCGGGGCAGGCGGTGCAAAGCCGACGCTACGTGACGCCGGTATCGGTGTACAGCCTGGGCACCGCGCTGACGGAGAGCGATCTGTCGGGGAAGGTGACGACGCATGAGAAAGACCAGAGCACGCGCACGGTGTACGACGCGATGGGACGTCCGAGCCTGAGCATCGACGCCGCGGGCAATGTGACCGAGCGTCGCTACGACGCGGCGGGCCGGGTGACGGACACCATCCGCTACGCCAAGCCGATTGGCGGCAACCTGGTGAACTATCCGCATGGCGGCCCGGACTGGGCCGGCAGCGTGCAAGGGGCGAGTGCCCAACAAGCGGGCTTCCCGGACAGCGGCGACGCCATCCTGCAACCGGACCGCGACAGCTACGCCAGCGGCATGATCGCCGTCAAGGAAGGCGAGACCTACCGCTTCGAAATGGACGTCATTCGTGGCGGCACGGATGACGGTCGTACCCCGGCGCCGTTCGGCATCGGCTTCCAGTACTCGCTCGACGGCGTGAACTTCATCGACTCCTGGGTGGGGGCGAGCTATAGCGACGCTAGCCAAGCCGGCCTCCAGCATGTGAAGGGCAGCTTGACGATTCCGCAGGGGATCAAAGGCGCGCGGGTGTGGCTGCAGGTGGCCGCGGGCTGGGGGCAGACCAACCGCTGGTACGCGCGCAACGTGGAAGTGCGGCGTCAAGGCGCCGACCCGAGCCTGGAGGCGGCCAACGCCGCGCCGGCGCAGTGGGACGACGCGACGATACGGCGACGCCTGCTGACCTCGGCGGCCGACCAGCACAGCCGGAGCGTCTACGACGCCGCCGGCCGGCAACGCTTTGCGATCGATCCTCAGGGCTGCCTGACGGAAACGCGCTACGGCGCGGCGGGTCAAGTCATTCAGACCCGGCGTTACGCGCAGGCCTTGAGCCTGGATAGTTCCCTTAGCCTGGCTCAACTCGAAGCCATGACGGCTCAGGCGTCCACCCCTCCCACCTTCAATGGTACCGCGGGTACCCAGGACAACGGCCGTCTTCACCTCGTCAGCAAGTCGGAAGCCGGCGGCAGTTGGGCCTCCCTCAACAGCGCGCGGCAAATGCCGGCGGGCAGCGCTTACCAGTTCGACCTGACGCCGAACCAGATTCAGTCTTCGCTGCATGCGATGCTAGAGAACGTGGGGGGTAAAACCGCACGTCTGGCGATCCTGCTCCAGCCCGACGGCCTCGTCTACGCCCAAATCGCCAACGCCAACGACCAATGGCGCGCCGTGCCGATGGGGGCGTACCAGGCGGGCGTCACCTACACAGTTGAACTGACGACGAACAAGACCGGCGGAACCATATACGTCTACCCCAAAGGCGGCGATCGCCGGCAAGGCTATCGCTATGACGTCACGGGTGAGTATGACTGGTCCACCGTGCAACTGCGCTTTGCGACCCAGCGCGACCCTGGCTTGACGGTGGAAACCACCGCCGATATCGACAATATCGAAGAGCGGGGGCTTGAAGCGCAGAGCACCTCCTATGCTTACGACGCCGCCGGCCGCCTGATCGGCGAAACCCGCGGCGACGGCAAACAGCAGGCCAGCACCACCTACCAGCTGGACGCTTTGGGCAAACGCATCGTCGAAACCGACGCCAACGGCCACGCCACCCGCCGCGACTACGACCTGCTCGGCCGGCTGATTCGCGAAACCGACGCGCTGGGCGGCGTCACCGTCACCGAGTACGACGCCTTCGGCAACGCGGTCAAGATCACCGACCCGCGCGGCTACAGCGGCTACAACTATTACGACGCGCTCGGCCGGCAGACCCTGCACGTCGATCCCGAGGGGTACGCCACCGGCACCGAATACGACGCGCTGGGCAACACCACCCGCATCACCCGCTACGCCACCCGCGTCGACACCGCCGCGCTCAAGCCCGGCGTGGCGCCGACCCTGATCGTCGACGCCCAGCGCGATGCGGTGACCCGGATCGAACACGATAGACTCGGCCGTCAGAACCGCATCTTCGACGCCGAAGGCGGCGTTGAACGGATGGCCTATGACGCCTTTGACAACAAGCTGAAATACTTCAACAAACTGGGCGGTACCTACCACTACATCTACGACGCGCAAGGCCGGGTGCTCAAAGAGACCAGTCCGCTGGGCATCGTCAAACGCTTTGAATACGACGGCTTCGGCAACCGCACCCTGCAAGTGGAAGCCGAGGGCAAGCCGGAACAACGTACCACCCGCTACCAGTACGACGGCAACAACCGGTTGATTCGCCAGGTCGGCGACGCGGTGCCGATCTACACCCTGGACGGTGGCGAAGCCACGGTCAGCCCGAGCCAAAGCTGGCGCTACGACGCCGCCGGCCGGCAGATCGAATTCACCGACGCCAACGGCAAGATCACCCGCAGCCGCTACGACGCGCTGGGGCGCAAGGTGGCGGAGCGCAACGGCGACGGCGTGCTCAGCGAGTGGGACTACGACGCGGCGGGCAATGTGAAGACGCAGCGCGTCTACGCCAACCCGGTGGGCCTGCCGGCCGACGGCGGGGTGCCGGCGCCGGCGAATGCCGACGTTCGCGAAACCCGCTATGTCTACGA
>NZ_JAFHKL010000028.1 GCF_016937655.1 Chromobacterium alkanivorans
CATTATGCGAACCGTCCGCAGAAGAAAACTTCAGCGCTTCGGCGGCGGCTTCGCCTTCCATGTCAAGCAACACTTGCTCGACGTGCCACGTCGAACCTTGGCCCGCATCAAGCGCAGATTTCAGGCGCTGCACAATGTTCCCAAGTTCTGACCAGTCACCGTGCGCATGCACACCAACAAGCTCGCGCATCATCCCGTAGTACTGTTTGACGAAGTGTTTCGCCCGCGCCTCTAAAGCGCAATCTCTTGCCGGCTGTTCTGGCCGCACTCTCTCAGCATCGACCGACAGAAAGAAGTCCGAGAAACGGACGTAAGGCGTCATGCGCCAGATTTCGAAGTAACGACCGCTGGCGACCGCATTCCAGGCGAGAATCTGCGCCGGCTTGCCGTCTGGGCGTAGCTGAACCTCGAAGCGGAACCAGTCCATGGCATCGGCCCGGCTCAACTGCTTGCCCTTCTCATACAAGCGGCACATATGCACGTCGCCGGAACCCATGTAAAACGTGCAGCCCGTATCTTGGCCATGGTCAATAATTTCCCGGATTTTGGGCTTGCGGCCGCGCTGGCCATTGGCCTGCCAATTCTCGTGATGTAACAGCAAATGGGCACGCGCATCGGCGTAGCCGCCAGGCCATTGCAAGTCAATCGCGACGTCGCCGCGAGACAAGCGGAACGGCTCAGGACCAAAGACACGGCAAAGCACAGTGACAGCAACGGCGGCCAGCGGCCCTGAACGGTCAAACATCATCGTGCCCTTCTGATGCTCGCCGCCGTAGTAGACCTCAAACACGGGTTCATCAGTCATCATCTCGTCGCAGTGAACGGAGTAAGCGAACTGATAGCAGAAACGCGGCTTGCGGGGCTTCATGTGAAAGCCGTGGAGAATAAGCTGTTCGCCCACGTGATCGGGCTTGAGGGTGTCTGTCGTGACCGTCAGGAAGTCCAGCTTCAACGGCATCCGGAAACCGTCGCTGTGGAGGCTACTGCACTGCCGTGCGCTATATTCCGTTTTGTTATTAAAAACCTCTAAAACCGGCTCCAAAGCGGGGGTTTTGGAGCCTTGCAAGGTATTTGACCCCCCTGTTAGAGGGAAGGGGGTCGAACTGTGGATAAGTTCTTCTGGGACGGGTGACGCTGGTGGGACTTGCGGAGCGCCCTGCTCTTGGTATACTTCGGACATGAATGCATCCTTGCTAGGGAAGGTTGTGTTCTAGAACCCCCGGTCAGTTGGCGCTGCCGGGGGTTTCGCTTTTTGCGTTACAGTGACGATAATTGAGTGCCGCGGGATTGATTTGCGTTACGGTAACGCCTTTGGGTTATATCTTTTCTGCGACACGCTCAATAAATTTGACCACGCCAAAAAGGAGAATAAAGAAAGCAATGGCAAGAGAAGCGTATTCAATGAATTCGTTCATGGCTAATCCTCCAATATTCCGCGAATACAACGCCAAAAATCCATGACAAGAAAGGAAATGGGCACAAAAAAACAAAGAATAATGACGGCTAACAAAACATTAATGAAGTCCATTTAGGCAAGCCCTTTTATATAGCCGATTAGGCAAAGCAATATAAAAACAAAGACGATAAAGCACAAGAATTTGAGCGCAACGTTAAATGCTAGATCATACATTTGTTAGCCTTTGTAACTGTATTCTTTGAACCATGAAGGCAAAGGTTCATTGCCGCACCCGGCACGCCAGACAGACTCTACAATTTGAGCAAACTGCAATTGCCCATAATAAAATTCATCCTCAACATAGCGATGACGAAGCGCAGCTAAAAGCTCTTTCCATTCTGATTCAGAAAAGCTAAAGCGCACTTTTTTACCTTGATTTTTTCTAAATCTACGTTGACGCTCAGCATTAGAAAGCGCCTTACCAGAGGCCGGACGGCCGCGCTTTTTAGGCTCAGGAATTAATGCCATGGTAACGCTATCATTTACATCTTTTGCCATCTTGCCGCCCTCCTTTGAAGATACTTTATTATACGTTATGGTAACGCCAATACAAGAAATTTCACCCCATTTGGGGTTATGGTGCGGCGGGTACTGATTACGCGAAAACGATACAGCTGTTTTCGACTACATCAGTACCTAATGGGACGGCGGGAGGGGTTTACGGGCAAAGAGACGAATCAGAAATTCCACAAGAGATACAAGCCAGCCCAAGAAATCATTGAACCAAGAAGCGACAATGCCGCCAAGAAATGCGGAGCAGATCAAAAGCATGGAAAATGAAACCATCATCTGATTGAACATCTCTTGACTAAGTGTAATTTGATTCATGCTATTCACCTTTGCGAGAAAATACAGAAACCAAGAGGATTACAAAAAAGGCCAATATTGCAATGAGTATAAAGATAGTTTCTTGGTCCATGATTTACGCCGACATAAAGCCCATAAAGCCAGCAAAGAGAAAGCTCACGATTTGAATCGCTTGCATGAGTGTGTCGAACTGCTCCGGCGTCATAATAAAGCCCTCACGATTTAGCAAAGATGTCCAGCGACTGGAAGCCCATTCGCCAGGCAATGCCCAGCGTATAAATGCTGGCGACGGTAGAAACTTGAAGCGGCCACTGACTGGGCAATATCACGGCCATGGCCTCGCGAACGAAATCAGGTGCAGCCGTGACAATGGGCGCTACGATGAGCGCCAGCGCAGCAAGATAAGCCGCGACCATGCCGAGAAAAACGCTCACGAGCGTAAGTCCAAGCGCCTTATCTTTCAGGAACTTGGCAATCCAGCCGACAAGCGCAATCATCAATACTGGCATTTATTTACCTCCAGATAATTCCGACTTATCACCCGCGAGGCTCTTGATTTGTTGCCACGCCATAATTGCAACAAGGCCCCATGTTACCCAATTCGCGACTTGCTGATACGGGCCACAGATACCATTCGGGACGAATTGAATCGTGATAGAGCGTCCAAATAAGGTTACAGTGCGCGTCAATGAGCACTGCCCTCCTCCGCCCTCGGGAAAGCCCATTGCTTTGAGCATCGTACCGACAGGGCCGCGATAGTCATCCGGTTTCGGCAGCATATTATGGAACTGGTCAACCGCCCCCGCATAATCGCCAGGCGTAATGCCCGGTATCGGCTCGCCCATTGCGAGGCCAGAAGCGATTTGCTGCATGCTCAGCGTCATGGCCTTAGTGTTGGCCTCGACTTTTTGCTGTGTGGCCTCTTGCGAGACGCCGCACGTCCCAACCTGCTGACACGTAATCTGCGTGCCACCTGTACCCGTTCCAGTACCCGCATTCCCTGTTGTGTTGCCGACCTCAGTTGTAGAACTAACTACTTTGCCATCCTTAATTGTCGTCGTCGTCGTGGTATTTGAAGCGCGATCATAGGACTTGACTTGAGTGCCGCCGTCAACGGTCGGCGTAACTGTCGCTGCAGGGTTTTTGTTTTTAACATCATCCCAGCTCGGATAGACAATTACATTGCCACTAGACGCATCATATATATTGCCGTCAGACATCACGTATTGACCGTTTGTCGCGTTATTGCAAACGGGATTAGTGTTATCGAATGAAAACGTATTGCCATTTCTGACAATAGAACATGGGGTGCCGGATGGTTTTGGAACAGCGGATGGATCACTTGCAATCATGCCGCACATATTATCAGCGTTAATAGCATAACCCGGAGGACACGTTAATTGTTTAGTTGCAAGAAAATTAAAATAGTCGCCTTCTGTAGTTTGATAAGAGCACATATAAAAAGAGCCAGAAGCAGGCGAGCAGCCATTATTGATTTTAACGGTATAGCCGTTAGAGGCGGCAACAGCAGAAACAAGGCCAGTATCTGAGCCTGCCGTAATTGAAGTGCCATTGGCCGTAAAGTTGCCAATCATTGGCTGGACAGCGGGGGGGACAGGCTTTTGCGTGCTAGCATCGCGTGTCCAATTTGTGGGCAGAGGAAGGCATGCAGGATTGATTGCAACCATGCAATCGTAATTGGCGTCACCAGCAGGATTTGAAGTCATTGCAATGCCAATGGCAGGATTGCCAGCAATAACTCTTGTAGCCACAGCACCCGCCATTTTAGTGCCGTTTATCGCGGCATTGAGAATTACGGGGTAAAGCTGTTGGCCAACGCCTGCATAAGCGTAATACGGCCAAAGCAATTGGCCGCATAGCACCGATATAAGCGTTATGTAACGCAATATATTTGCCAGTATTTTAGTCATGAGCCGCCGCCAATCTGAGTTTTATTGTCGGGATATGCGTGCATTTGAAATGAATAGCCAGGGCAATAAACATGCCGAATTGAATCGGCAACATCAGCAATTCGCTTAACTTGAGAGGCTTTTTGTTCTCGTAACGCAATACCGCTAAACGGCGCGTAAGCGTGCAATACATGCCGCCCTTCTCCAACGGATCAAACAGCTTGTTGGTATCGTATGCCGCGCCGATGGTCTTGGGCTTGAAGAATGTGCGGTCTGAAATGGGCGAATTTACTTCCGTTCCATAACGAGAAACCGCGAGATGGATTTTGGGGAGCGGAATAAAGCCAAGAAGTTTCAGCTTGTCCAAGCGCTGGCATATCACCAGCGTTTCAGCAAAGCTCATGCGTATTTGCTTGTCCATCGCTTGAATGTGCTGAATGATCAAAATCACGTCCCAGCCGAGTTTGCGAGTCAGCGCGAAGAACTCAATGAGCTTTTGACGATCTCCACCAGCCCAGCCGCGAGAATTTAAGCAGAAAAGGCCTTCGTCGATAATGAGCAAGCCGGCTTTTTCTTCAGACGGACCACCGCGACCGAGCGAAATCAAGTCATCGGCAACGGGAATGTCAGAAAGAACCACGACATGCGAATCAGGGTCCACGTCTTTGAATGACGTAAAGTCCAGCGCGAAATTAGCCGCGACGCGCCGGCCTTGTTTCAAATAGCGATACGCCTCAGAAACGGCAAAAGAGGTTTTGCCCGCCCCCAGCTTGCCGCACACGACAGAAAAGGACATGGCAAAACCTCCGATGCAGTTGAATAAGATTAGCCGATGAATTTGCGGAACATCTTGACGCCGCCACCCACGCCGAAGAACAGCGCCAGCACCGCAATACCGGCAGTGATAGCCGCAGTCACTTCCGCCACGGTGCTCGTGGCCAGACTGCCCCAATCAATCAGGCCAGCGGCGAAAGTCGGCGCAGCGGCCAGGGTGACAGCGGCAGTCGCCGCAGCTTTGGGACCGTATTTCTTGCAAACGCTCAGGAATTTCATGACATATCTCCAGTGAAATGAGGAAAAGGGGCAGGACACCCCGCCTATGGGCCTGACACGTCAAGCCCATAGGCGTGGCGCCCTAGCCGTCCGAATAGCTGCCGGACATGAGCCAGGCTGCTTTCTTGATGGTTTTGCGGATGAAGTACCCGACCCAGAAGGCGGCGATCATGTAAGCGATCCAAGGGGCGTATTCCATGTGTCACCTCTTGCGCCCCGCGATGAAACGGGGCGCGTGGAGCCGTCAAGCGGCGGATTTGAGTTCGGTCTTCTGCAGCTTGTCGAACAAGTCGTTCTTGAGCAGGTCGAAAAATTCTTTGATGGTGATTAGCCGGAGATTCATTTCCGTTGCCTGACCCCAGGTCGTGAAGCGGGACACCGAAGGGTGTATCGTGTAGTCGCCAGGCGGGTAAGGCTTTTCGTCCTTTGCAAGCGTGATTTGCGACTTGTAAGGATAGAGTTCGCGGCGGCCGTCGCGGTCGTAACCGTAGATGTAGACGGTCTGTTGCGGGAGCTGCATCGGCACCCCTTTTTTAGTGACGATGTCTTTGAGACGGACATTGCCGTCCTCTTGCTCAATGCGGATATGAAGCATGTCAGTTCCTCTCGTTGGCTTGGGTTTGCGCCGGCTCTGGCGCGGGGGTAATCATCTGACCGGATTTGGAAAGCTCAGGATTGTTCGAATAGGGATAACGGGCGATATCTACGAATGAGCCATACGGGCCGTGGTCAGTGCGCTGGGGCTTTTCGGTTTGAGTTTTCGTTACGGTAACGATTTCGCGGACGGCGTACATATCAAGCCGACCATCGGCGTGAGCAGCCGAATATGCAATTTGAATCAGCGAGGCCGCTACAAAGAACTTAATTGATCTAAAATCGGAGGTGGTGCGCTGGACGTGTATCATGGCTGCTCTCTTTGACCCCGAGAGGGTCATTACGGGAGCAAGATTAACCCCCAAGGGGTCATTTTGGCAAATTTAAATGGAATAGCGATGAAAACATTTCAAGACTACGTGGAAGAAATCAAGGAAAAACAAGGGCTTAAGTCGAATAATGCTGTCGCAAATTTGCTACTGATAGACGCAAGGAAGATGAGTGACATCATGAAAGGGAGGAGAAACCCGCCAGCAATTGCACGATACACAATCGCTGACATTCTCGGTTACGACAAGACCGAGGTAAGTGCTTGTTTAGATTATTGGGAAACGAAAGACCCGCAGGCGCGGGAATACATCAAGAGCGTTTTTTTGCGACATTCGCGCAACGTTGCCGCTTTGTTCCTAGTAGTTACGATGCTCAGCGCCGCGCCAAATTCAAACGCCTTTACGGGCGCTAGATATGCGAACGGGTTAACAGAATCACC
>NZ_JAFHKL010000029.1 GCF_016937655.1 Chromobacterium alkanivorans
GTGGTCTTTCTCATATACGCAGTTGAAGGCCAGCTTGGCTTCGACTTCTTTCAAATCGGGCACGGAACGCTCCTTGGCGCCGCCGCAGGCGGCCAGGCTCAGGGTCAGAATCAGGGTCAGAAATGCGGGCTTAATCACTATTGCTCCGGGCTGGGTCTGTGCGCAGGAATTCACGAAGAGGTGCTACAGGGGGCAACTGCTTTTGTGAAGCAACTTTATTACTGTCAAGAATTAGCTGCCATTGTTCATATGCCTTTTTGGCATCAATCTCACGATCCATTCGATCTGGATTCGCACGATCCCAATGGCTAGTATGCCTCCCCCACAACTCCTGGCGCAGCGGCTTGGAGATTTCCGGCCGGTCCAAAGCGATGTTCAATTCACTGTCCACCTGCATGCTGCGGGTATTGATATTGGCCGAGCCCAGCGTCAGAAAAGCGTCGTTGATGATCATCAGCTTGGCGTGGATATAGGTTTCAGCCCATGCTCCCGGCGGGGAGTCCGGCGCCACAATGGAGCAAATATGGGTTTTCAGGCCGGGCTGCTCCACCGCGCTAATGGGAGCGTCCGGCTTTTGGGCGGCCTCGTACTCCTTTTCCATCCGCTCGCGATAAGCCGTGGCGTCTGCCTCCGCTTCCTTGATCTTGCTTTTGAGCTTTGCCGGCGCCATGACGTTCAAGGCGCTCACCACTTTGGCCTCCCGTTCCGCCTGCTTGGCCTGGCCCAGCCGGGCCTCCACATCATCCGCCTTTTCCAGACGCGCCACGCCGGGAATCGTGTCGGCGCGCCCCAGGCTGTCCAGCATCCGGTAGGTGTTGACCGTGCCAGCGCCCACGCCGGCATCGCTGGTATTGGTGATCACGAACAGATAGATCGGGTAAGGACGACCAGCCTGCTTCTGCGCCTTGGCCGCGTCCTTGATCTTTTCCGCCAGCGGCGGCCAGCGGAAGTACTGGTTTTCGATGAAGATGTAGGAGGTGACGTTGTTGACCGCCTTCAGATACAGCTTCTTGATGTCCTGTTTCTTGTATTCCGGCTGGGTGCGCAGCAGCTGCACCATGGCGGCCTTATTGGCCTGCCCGTCCACTCGCGGCGCATAGCCGCCGAAACCGCAGCCGGGCAACGGCAGGTCTTCCTTGGCTTCGTCGCGCCAGGCGCGGCGGAAATTGTGGAACAGATCGCCCACCGCCGGCCCGGTGATCAGGCTGGAAAAGTCCTCGCGCGGCCCCACCGTGCCGTTGCGGCCCAGATTGGGCGCTTTGGGCTTGGCGCTGTGGGCATTGGTGTCCCAGTACTCGTCCAACATATTGTGGCCCATGACGAAGCCGACATGGGCTTGCGCGTCGTCGTAATCCACCAACACCATTTTCTGGTGATGGCTGGGGGCACTCGCCAAGGTGGCCTTGGTTCTTTTCTTCAAGCCCGTATCGTCATAATCCTGCGTCGCGATGTGGGTGCGGGCGCGCGGGCCAAAGCCGCGGCTACGGAAATGCAGATTTTTGCTGGGAATATCCTTGTGAAACTGGTCCCGCACTTCCTTGTCCGTGGCGCCGGCCGCTGGCTGATCCTCGTCATACCAGGAATACCACTGCGAATCGTATTTATACTGCTCCGGGGTTTCATAATCCGGCTTGTCCTTGATGCCCACACTCCAACGCCCAGGCGTTTGCGACTCCCCCACCGTGGCGCCGGTGCTGTTGACGTACAGGCCGGCCGGCTTGGAGGCGAAACACAGCACTCGCACCTGCACGCCCTGCTTGGCCTTGTGCTCCAGCAACTTGCCTATCTGCGCCGGCACGGCTTCCGCGATGTCCGCGTACTTCACCGTGTCGGCGCCCTTGCGGACGAAGTACATGGACGGCTGGAAGCCCCAGCAGATGATGCTGACGTTTTTCTTGGCTTTGGCGATGGCGTAATGCACCGAGGCAAACGCCGCCTCGCCGTTGACCAGGGGCTGGAAGCTGCCCTCATGCGGCGCGTATTCGCTGGTCTGCAAAAACCAGGGCAGGGTCAAATTGGCCCGCAGCGGTTCTTTGACGCAGATCGGAGAGACTATCGTGTTCGCGCTCATTATTATTCTCCTGCCGGCGAAGCGTCGGCCTCGCCATTAAGCAAACGGTGGTAGCGCGCGCGCGCATGCTCGTCCGGCTCCACGCGGCCGTCCGGCGGCGCGCCGCCGGCCACCACTTTATGGAAGCCGGCATTGGCCAGCGCGCCCTTGTCCGGCTTGCTCAGTTCATTGGCCACCGGGATATCGAACTTGACGCCGTTGGCCAGCTCCACCGTGTATTTTTGCGTGGTGACCGCATGTTTGACCGCCAGGTGGCCGCTTTCGTCAATGATGCCGCGCTCCACCTCGCCGCCGTCGGCATGCAGGGTATAGGGCATGCCGGTCCAGCTGCTGTTGCCGCCTTGCGGCGATTGATCCAGCCGCAGCGACAGCGGCATCCTGGGAATGCTTTGCGGGTAATCCGGATGCGTGACCGTCATTTGCGCCGGCCCGCTCATCTGGTGGCTGGCGCCTTTCACCGACACCTTGCCCGGGCAATGCAGTTCGATATTGCCGCCGGCGATGCGGATGTAAGCGCCGCCGCTAACGTTGAGCAGGATTTCCTGTTTGGCGGCCACGGTGATTCTTTCCTTGCAGGACGTCACCGTCACATCCTTGTCCGCGGTCACCTCGATGCTGTCGCTCTGCGCCAGCACCTGCATCTTGCCCTTGGCGGCGATCAGCTTCAACGCGATCTTGTCTTGCAGGCCGGTGACGAACAGGCTGATGTGCTGGCCCACATTGTGGAGCCAGCGCCGGCCCGAGGTTTGGTTGGTGTCGCGCTGCGCCACCAGGTCCAGATTGGTGCCCGCCGCCACGGTCTGGCTTTGCTGGCTCAGGCTGGCGATGCCCGCCGGCGCGGACAGCACGATCAAGGGCTGGCGGCCGGTCTGCTCCTTGGCGGTTTTGCCGTCCTTGTCAGTATTGGAGCCGGCTTCCCAGGCTTTCAGCGCGGCCGCCTGCTGCTGTAAATGCCCCTTATCCCCTTTGCCCGCCTTGTTGTTGTCCGGATTGACCTTGTCCGGCCCGGTTTCCATGGTGTCGGCCTGCTGGCCGGTGGCGGTGTCGCCCAGGCTCTGGCTCAGGGCCAGTGCCGCGTCCAGCTGGCTTTGCGCCTGTTCGCGCGCCAGTTGTTTGCCCCCAGCGCCGTTCTGCGCTTCGGTGCTCAGCAGCAGGCCGTGGCCGGCGCGGATCGCGCCGTGGCTGTCGGTTCTGAGTTCGAAGCCGTCGCCGCGCGCTTCGGCCTTGCCGTTGCTGCGCGGGTGGGTTAGGAAGCCTTGGTTGAGCTGGGTCTTGCCGGGTTCGGAACTGAGTTTGGCTCTGACTTCGCCG
>NZ_JAFHKL010000003.1 GCF_016937655.1 Chromobacterium alkanivorans
AGCGATGGCCGGGCTTTGAGCCTGGCCGCTGGCGGGCAGCTCCAGTTTGGGGCGGCTGTAGTCGGGGCCGACCGCGCAAGCGCTCAGCGCCAGCGCCACCAATGAGGGAATCAGCGCGCGTTTAAGCATGGGGGGTCTCCTCCGCCGCGGCCGGCGCCTTGCGCCGCTCCGACGCCTGCATGATCAGCCGGAAGAACAAGGGCACGAAGAAGGTGGCGATGAAGGTGGCGGCCAACATGCCGCCCACCACCGGGGTGCCCAGCGCGCGGCGGCTGGCGGAGCCGGCGCCGCTGGAAATCACCAGCGGCACGCAGCCCAGGATGAAGGCCAGCGAGGTCATCACGATGGGGCGGAAACGCAGCCGCGCCGCTTCCAGCGCCGCGTCCATCAGCGGCAAGCCCTGCTGACGCTGCTGGACGGCGAACTCCACGATCAGAATGGCGTTCTTGGCGGCCAGACCCACCAGGGTGACCACGCCGATCTGGAAGTAGACGTTGTTGTCCTGCTGGCCGATGACGGCGGCGAGCAAGGCGCCGAACAGCGCGAAGGGCACCGAAGTCACCACCGCCAGCGGCAGGCTCCAGCGTTCGTACTGCGCCGCCAGGATCAGGAACACCATCAGGATGCCGAACAGGAAGGCGGCGGCGGCGGTGCCGCCGGCCAGTTTCTCCTGGTAGGCGCTGCCGCTCCAGGCCAGCGCGTAGTCGTTGCCCAACACTTGCTGGGTAATCTCTTCCAGCGCCTGGATGGCCTGGCCGGAGCTGACGCCGGGTGCGGGCTGGGCCAGGATCTTGGCGGCGTTGAAGATGTTGAAGCGGTCCACCAGTTCCGGCCCGTAGCTGGATTTGACCTCCACCAGGCTGGACAAGGGCACCATCACGCCGTCGGCCGAACGCACGTAGATATTGGCGATGTCTTCCGGCCGCGCGCGGAAATCGGCTTCGGACTGCAGCTGCACCTTGTAAGTGCGGCCGAACTTGTTGAAGTCGTTGACGTAGAGCTGGCCGAAGGTGGCTTGCAGGGTGTCGAACACCTGATTGATGTCTATGCCCAGCGCCTTGGTCTTCTCGCGGTCCAGGTCCAGGTATTTCTGCGGCACATTGGCGCGGAAAGTGGTGGTCACGCTGGCGAACTCCGGCCGCTGCCGCGCCGCGGCCAGCAGCTTGTCCGCCGCCTGGCTGAGCTTTTGCGCGCCCTGGTCGTTGCGGTCCTGCAGATAAGCCTCCAGGCCGCCGGTGGTGGACATGCCGATGATGGGCGCCGGGTTGAAGGCGCTCATCACGCCGGTCTGCACGGTGCGACCCAGGCGGTTGAACTCGGCGGCCACGGAGAAGGAGTCTTCGCCCTTGGCCTTGCGCTGGTCCCAGTCCTTGAGGGTGACGAAGCTGGTGCCGCGGTTGGTCTGCTTGGAGCCGGACAGGATGTCGAAACCGGTGAAGGTGGTGACGCTTTCCACATTGGGATTGGCCATCATCAGCCGGTCGAATTCCGCCGTGGCCTTGGCGGTGCGGGTCAGCGCGGCCGCGTCCGGCAAGGCGGTGTTGGCGAACAGCGTGCCCATGTCCTCATTGGGCACCAGCGAGCCCGGCACTTTCTGGTACAGGCCGACGGTGGCGGCCAGAATGACGGCGATCAGGCCGAAGGCGACGCCGACGCGGCGGTTGAGAAACAGCACGCCCAGCACATAGCGGCCGGTCAGCCGTTCGAAGACGCGGTTGAACCACTGGAAAAAGCGCGGCGGCTGATGGTGGCCGGGCTTGAGCAGCAAAGCGCACATTGCCGGGGTCAGCGTCAGCGCGACGATGCCGGAGATGATCACCGACATGGCGATGGTGACGGCGAACTGCTTGTACATCACGCCGGTCATGCCGCCCATGAAGGCCACCGGCAGGAACACCGCGCACAAGACCAGCACGATGGCCACCAAGGCGCCGGACACCTCGCCCATCGCCAGCACCGCGGCCTCCTTGGCGCTGCAGCGCCGCTCGCTCATGATGCGTTCCACGTTCTCCAGCACCACGATGGCGTCGTCCACCACGATGCCGATGGCCAGCACCATGCCGAACAGGGTCAGCAGATTGATGGAGAAGCCCAGGAGCAGCATGCCGGCGAAGGTGCCTATCAGCGACACCGGCACCGCGATGCAGGGAATCAGCGTGGCGCGGAAGTTCTGCAAGAACAAATAAACCACCAGGAACACCAGCACGGTGGCTTCGGCCAGGGTGGTCACCACTCCGTGGATGGAGACCTTGACGAATTTGGTGGTGTCGAAGGGAATGGTGTAGTCCACCCCGGCCGGGAAGCGGCCCTTGAGTTCCTCCATCTTGGACGCGATGGCGTCGGACACCTTGAGCGCGTTGGCGCTGGGTTGCAGATAGGTGGTGATGCCGACGCTGGGCTTGCCGTTGCGGTTGCCGATCACATCGTAGTCGTTGCCGCCCATTTCCACCCGCGCCACGTCCTTGACGCGGATCTTGGAGCCGTCCGGCATCGAACGCACGATGATGTTCTCGAACTCCTTGGGTTCGCTGAGCCGGCCCTTGGCGTTGACGGTGTAGGTGAAGCTGATGGGCTCGCTGGTGGGCTGGGCGCCGATCTTGCCGGCGGCGAACTGGGCGTTCTGCTCGCGCACCGCCTTGGCCACATCGGACGGGGTCAGACCCAACTGTGCCATGCGGTCCGGCCGCAGCCACAGCCGCATCGCGTAGTCGGTGCCGCCCATCATCGCCACGTCGCCCACGCCGGGAATGCGCTTGAGCTCGTCCATCACATTGAGCAGGGCGAAATTGGACAGATAGTTGCGGTCGTACTGGCCGGTGGGCGAGCCGATGGAGATCACGCTGAGCACCGAGGTGGACTTCTTGCGCACGGTGACGCCCTGGCGCTGCACCTCGTCCGGCAGCTGCTTCATCGCCGCCTGCACCCGGTTGTTGACGTCGATGGTGGCCTGGTCCGGATCCGTGCCCACGGCGAAATAGACGTTGAGGCTGAGCTGGCCGTTGGAAGCGGCGCTGGACTGCATGTAGAGCATGTTTTCCACGCCGTTGAGCTGCTGCTCCAACGGCGCGGCCACGGTCTGGGCGATGGTTTCCGGCGTGGCTCCCGGATAGTTGGCCGACACCGACACCACGGCCGGAACGATCTGCGGGTACTGCTCCACCGGCAGCGCGCGCATCGCCGCCAAGCCCGCCAGCACAATGATGATGGACAGCACGCTGGCGAAGATGGGGCGATTGATGAAGAAACGCGAGAACATGGCCTGCTCCTTACGCCTTGGCCGGGGCGGCGGCCACCGGCTTGACCACGGTGCCGGGGCGGGCCTGCATCAGACCGTCGACAATCACCCGCTCCCCGGCCTTGAGGCCGGATTCGATCACCACCCGGCCACCGGTCTGGCCGCCCAGCTTGACCATTCTGGCCTGTACCTTGTCGCCCTCGCCCACCACCATCACCTGATTGTCGGCCTGGGCCTGGACCACGGCCTGCTCAGGCACGGTCAGCACGTTCTTGCGCACGCCCAGATCCAGCTGCACGCGCACGAACTGGCCGGGCAGCAAACGCTCGTCCTCATTGGGAAATTGCGCGCGCGCGCTGATGGTGCCGGTCTTGGGGTCCACGCGGTTGTCGCGGAAGTCCAGTTTGCCGCTTTGCGCGTAGACGCGGCCGTCCGCCAGGCGGATATGCACCGGATGATTGGTCTGGTCCTGGGCGCTCACCTTGCCGGTGGACAGGCTGTGCTCGTAATTGAGGCTGTCCTGCTCAGAGATGGCGAAGTTGACGTAGATGGGGTTGAGCTGGGAAATGGTGGTCAGCGGCGCGGCGGCGTCCACGCGGATCAGGCTGCCTTCGGACTGCACCTGCTTGCTGGTCAGGCCCGGAATCGGCGCAGTGACGCGGGTGTAGTCCAGATTGAGCTGAGCCTCCTTGACCTTGGCGTCGGCGGACTGTTTGGCCGCCTTGGCGGAATTCAGCGCCGCCACCGCGTTGTCGTAGTCCATCTTGGACACCGCCTGCTCCTGGTACAGCGGACGGATGCGCGTCAGATCGGCGTCGGCCTTCTGCAGCGCGGCCAGCTGCACCGCCTGCGCGCCCTTGGCCTGCTCCAACTGCGCCTGATAGGGCGCGGGGTCGATCTGGAACAGCGTCTGGCCCTGCTTCACCGGCTGGCCTTCCACATAGGTGCGCTTGAGCAGGATGCCGCCCACGCGGGCGCGCACCTCGATGTCGCGGTAACCGGCGGTTTCACCCACCAGTTCCATGGTCATCGGCACGTCGCCGGGCGCGACGGTCTCCACGGTGACTTGCGGCACGGCGGCGGCCGGCTGCTGCGGCGAACCGCAAGCGGTCAGCCAGGCAGGCGCGGACAATAGCAGGGCAAGCGACAACAGCTGTCGCGGCGAATAGCGCATTATTATTTCTCCATATGAGCGGGTATTCAGGATGGGCGGGCCAATCCAGGCGCAAGCGGAAGCCTTGTCGAGGTCAAACGGACTGCTCTGAGCCAAGGGCGCGGCAGTCCTGTTTGGAAGCGGTTTAAGAAGCTGTTCACAATCTGCGGCGCTGCGGCGTTGAAAACCACGGCCAAATGCTCATGCATCTCAGCGCTTTTCACCGGGTCTCGCTCTGGCTCGCGGGATGTTGAACAGGCTCCAAGACCCGCCAACAAAACCCCAGATCCCGCCTTGCGCCTCCTTGCCGTGCGACGGCTACTGCCTGCGTCGGCGCGTCCTGGCTCAGGGTCTCTGCGAGGCGTTGTCAACGGCTCTAAACCGTTGCTTATTAGAACAGCCTGTTATGAAGCGTTTTTTTTGAAAACCACCGTTTTTGTAAATTGCGGGTAAATTCACGATAAAACGGTGTAAAAAGTTGTGAATGCGAATCAAGTGCATGATTACGGCATTGGCTCGCCATTTTTGCGGTTTCGCGCCCTGCCGCCCGCGCTTATTTCCCGGCGGGAGGGGTCTGGAAGGTCTTGAGCAGGCGCGCGTAGCTGCCGTCGCGGCGCATCGAGCGCAGGCCGGCCTCAAACTGCTCCGCGCGCTCCTTGCCCTTGGGCTTCGCCTTGGAGAAAGCCAGCCAGAAACCGTCCTGGCTGATGCGCCCCACCTTGCGGACTCGGCCGGCGGAGGGATTGCCGCGGATGCGCAGCTGCCCCGGCAGCGTGTTCATCAGCACGTAATCCACGCGCCGGGCCAAGAGCATGCGAATCAGATCGTCGTCCGAGTTGGCCACTGATTTGATGATGTTGGGATCATTCATGAAGGCGCTGGGATAGGTATAGTCCTGGGTGATGCCCACCCGGCGCTTGGCTAGGTCCCGCATGCCCAGCCCAGTCTTGCTGGAGGCGTAGGCGAAGATGGCCAGCTCCTCGGTGAACATCGGCGTTGGATGCCACCAGAACTGGCTTCTATTGTCGTCGGTGATGGTGGCGCTGAGGCAGCCGGCGGCGCGGCCGACGCGCGCCAGCATCAGGCAACGCGCAAACGGCACCGAAACAAAGCGGACCGCCACGCCCTGGCGGCGAAACGCCTCGCGCGCCAGTTGCGGCGCCAGCCCTTGCGCCGCGCCGTCGGCGCCGCGCACCGAATACGGCGGCCAGTCGTCCTCCACCGCGATCAGCAGCGCCGCGGCCGATGCGGCCGTCGGCGCCGCGACGGCCAGCAGGCCCGCGCACAAGAACCGTCGAAACCACGCTTGCATCTGTATTCTCCCGGCGCGGCGACGCGGCCCAAGCCCACGGCCACTCAGCGGCGATTGACAAGCGCCGCGCCCGCGCCAACAATCGTCCGATGCCAACGTCCTCTTTTCCGGCCTTGAGCGCCGACACGGTTAACATCGACAATTTTGATCGCCGCGCCAGCGTTCAAACCGGCGCAGCGCCCTTCCCTTCCACATGCCGGAGCCGCGCGTGAAGAGCGCGCCGCCGGCGGCCCAGGACCGCATGACCCCGCTGGACGGCGGCGAGGTCTTCTCCCGCCTCTGGCCCGCCGCCGCCCCGGCCGCGCCGCTGATCCTGCTGTTCCACGACTCGCTGGGCTGCGTCGAGCTATGGCGCGACTTTCCCGCGCAGCTGCGCGCCGCCTCCGGCTGCGCGGTGCTCGCCTACGACCGGCTGGGCCATGGCCGCTCCAGTCCCCGCGCCCAGTGGCCGGAACTGGACTTCATCCGCCGCGAGGCCCTGCTCCTAACCGAACTGCTGGCCGGCTGGAACATCGGCCGCTTCATCGCCTTCGGCCACAGCGTGGGCGGCGCCATCGCCGCGCATTGCGCCGTGCTGCGGCCGGCCGCCTGCCAGGCCTTGATCACGGAATCGGCGCAAGCCTTCGTCGAAGAACGCACCCTCGGCGGCATCCGCGCCGCGCAACAACAGCTGAGCCGGCCGGAGCAGCGGGAAAAGCTGCGCCGCTATCACGGCGACAAGGCGGACTGGGTGCTGAACGCCTGGGTGCGAACCTGGCTGGCCCCAGGCTTTGCCGGCTGGAACCTGGCCGCGGAACTGCCCGCCCTGCATTGCCCGCTGCTGGCCATTCACGGCGAGGAAGACGAATACGGCAGCGCGCTGCATCCCCGGCGCTACCTGGGCCTGAGCCGGGAAGCGGCCGAACTCTTGCTGCTTCCGGGCGTCCGTCACCTGCCGCACCGGGAACAGCCGGAGCTCGTTGCCGGCGCCGTGGCCGGCTTTCTGCGCCGCCGCCTGGGCTGAAACGGCTTGCGGCAAAGCGCTTGACCCCCGCGCGCGGGCAATGCCAAGATCATGCACCGCCCGCCTTCATGCTAACCGTTGCCGTTCGAGGAGATTGGTTTGGAACCGTTTTGCCATCCGCTGGAAGTGCGCTGGTCCGACTGCGACGCCAACCAGCACGTCCGCCACACCGCCTACGCCGACTTCTGTACCCATGCCCGCATAGAATGGCTGCGCGGCCAAGGCTTCGGCTTTGAACAATTCCAGGCGCAGGGGTTCGGCCCAGTCATTTTCAAGGAGTGGACCGAGTATTTCAAGGAACTGCGGCTGAGCGAACGCATCCACGTGCGCCTGGCCATCGCCGGCCTGAGCCAGGACGGCAAACGCTTTTGCATCCGCCACGAGATTTACAAGGAGGACGGCCGCCTGGCCGCGCGTCACGAGGTCAGCGGCTCCTGGATGGACCTGACGCTGCGCAAGCTGACCGCGCCGCCGCCGGAACTGAGCGCCATCTTCGCCTGGGCGGAGCGCACCGAGGACTTCCAGGCGCTGGATTGAGCAAGGCCGAACGCGAAAAAGCCCTGACTGAAACAGTCAGGGCTTTTTGCTTGCTTTGGCGGAGAGGGGGGGATTCGAACCCCCGTTAGGGTATTACCCTAAACACGCTTTCCAGGCGTGCGACTTAAACCACTCATCCACCTCTCCGGAGGTGTCTTGCTTGTTTGCGCCGGCCTGGCCGGAGCAATAAAAAAACCGCCAGGGCAGTTTTCGTCAATTCTGGCGGAGAGGGGGGGATTCGAACCCCCGTTAGGGTATTACCCTAAACACGCTTTCCAGGCGTGCGACTTAAACCACTCATCCACCTCTCCAGAATCCCCGTGAAACAAGGCGCTTGGCGTTTCGTTCACAGAGGCTGCGCAGTATATAAGCCCTATTCATCCGGCGCAAGTGTTTTGTAAGCGGAATGAGAAAAAAGCGCGTCGACATACTCGCCCACTCCTTCGCGCTCGCGCCGCAGCCAGCCGGCTATCGCAGCGCGAAAGCGCGGGTCGGCGATATAGTGAGCGGACCAGGTGCGCTCCGGTTCGAAGCCGCGCGCCAGCTTGTGCTCGCCCTGGGCGCCGCCCTCGAAGCATTGCAGGCCGGCGCGGATCGCGTACTCCAGGCCCTGGTAATAGCACAGCTCGAAATGCAGGCAGGGAATGTCGACCAACGCGCCCCAGTAACGCCCGTACAGCACCCCGTCCTGCACCAGGCACAGGCTGGCCGCCGCCGGCTCGCCGTCCCGCTCGGCGACGAACATCAGGCAATGCGGACCCAGCCTCTCCGCCAGCAAGGCGAAAAAGGCCGGATTCAGATAGGGCGCGGAACGGCGTTCCAGATACGTCTGGCGGTAGCAACGGTAGAAAAACGCCCAGTCCTCGGCGACGATGGCATCCCCGCGCAATGCCCGCACGCTGACGCCGGCCTCGGCCACCTTGCGCCGCTCCTGACGGATCTTCTTGCGCTTGTCGCGGCTCAGCGTGGCCAGGAAAGCGTCGAAGTCGGCATAGCCGCGGTTGCGCCAGTGGAACTGCACGCCCTCGCGCAGCAGCCAGCCGGCCTCGCCCAGGGCTTGCGCCTCCTCCGCCGTAGGAAACAGCACATGGGCCGACGACAGGCCGTGCTCGTCCACCACCTGCTCCAGGCCGGCGATCAGCCGCGGCCAGGCCGCGGCGTCGCCCAGCAAGCGCCGGCCGCTGACCGGGCTGAACGGCGACGCCACCACCAGCTTGGGATAGTAGGCCAGGCCGGCTCGCGCATAGGCCTCGGCCCAGGCCCAGTCGAACACGTATTCGCCGCGCGAATGGCGCTTCAAATAGGCCGGCGCCAGCGCCTGCAAACTGCCGCCCCGCTCCAGGCCCAGCGGCAAGGCTTGCCAGCCGCTGGCCTCGCCCACGCAAGCCGCCCGCTCCAGCGCCTCCAGCCACGGCCGGCTGATGAACAGATTGCCGCCCTCCCCCAGGCCCGCCCATTGTTCCGCGCTCCAGGCGCCCACTCCCTCATGCAATTGCAGCGACTCCATGATTCCTCTCGGGCGTTTGCGCCGTCTATCAGGTAAAATTCCATCTATCTCGAAACATTCGGTTCCCTATCAAGATGCGTATCGCGCTCGCCCAGTTCAACCCCGTCGTCGGCGACATCGCCGGCAACACCCGCAAAATCCTCGACCTCGCCCACGCCGCCATCGCCCAGGGCGCGGACGTGCTGGTTACGCCGGAGCTGGCCTTGACCGGCTACAGCCCGGAAGACCTGCTGCTGCGCGACAGTTTCTACCGCGCTTGCAGCCAGGCGCTGGACGAGTTGCTGGAGCTGGACGGCATCACCCTGGTGGTGGGACACCCGGCCCGGATGGGCGCGGAGCGCTTCAACGCCGCCACCGTGCTGCGCGACGGCAACCGGCTGGGCCAGTATCACAAGATGCTGCTGCCCAACGATGAAGTCTTCGACGAATGCCGCTACTTCACCCCCGGCGCCGCGCCCCTGGTGTTCCAGCAGGGCGACGCCAAGGTGGGCGTGCTGATCTGCGAAGACGTGTGGTCGGTCGACCCGGCCGCCGAGGCCGCCGACGCCGGCGCCGACGTGGTGGTGGTGCTCAACGCCTCGCCCTTCCATCGCAACAAGATTGAAACCCGCCACGACGTGGTGCGCTTCCGCGCCGAGGAAACCGGCCTGCCCTTCGCCTACGTCAACCTGACCGGCGGCCAGGACGAACTGGTGTTCGACGGCGCCTCCTTCGCCGTCAACCGCGCCGGCGAGGTGGTGGCCCAGGCCGCCGCCTACGACGACGAACTGCTCATCGTCGACTTCGACGGCGGCGACCTGCTGCCCGGCGCCAAGGCCGCGCTGCCCGGCCCGCTGGAAAGCGTCTACCGCACGCTGGTGACCGGCGTGCGCGACTACATCGGCAAGAACGGCTTCCCCGGCGCGCTGCTGGGCCTGTCCGGCGGCATAGACTCCGCGCTGACGCTGGCGGTGGCGGTGGACGCGCTGGGCGCGGACAAGGTGCATGCAGTGATGATGCCCTCGCGCTACACCGCGGACATCTCGGTGACCGATTCCCGCGACATGGTGGCCCGCCTGGGCGTGAAGTACGAGGAAATCGAAATCTGGCCGATGTACGAAAGCTTCGTCCAGGCGCTGGCGCCCAGCTTCGCCGGCCTGGCCGAGGACACCACCGAGGAAAACCTGCAGGCGCGCATCCGCGGCACCCTGCTGATGGCGCTGTCCAACAAGAGCGGCAAGCTGGTGCTCACCACCGGCAACAAATCGGAAATGACCACCGGCTACTGCACCCTGTACGGCGACATGGCCGGCGGCTTCGCCGTGCTCAAGGACGTGGCCAAGACCCTGGTGTTCGAACTGTGCCGCTGGCGCAATCTGCAAGGCGAGATCATCCCGGAGCGCATCATCACCCGGCCGCCGTCGGCGGAATTGCGTCCGGACCAGACCGATCAGGACAGCCTGCCGCCTTACGAGGTGCTGGACGCCATCATGGCGCGCTACGTGGAGGAAAACCTGTCCGCCGACGCCATCATCGCCGAAGGCTACGCCGAGGCCGACGTGCGCCGCGTGGTGCGGCTGCTGAAGGTCAACGAGTACAAGCGCCGCCAGGCGCCGGTGGGCCCGCGCGTCACCCATCGCGGCTTCGGCAAGGACTGGCGCTACCCGATCACCAATAAATTCAGCTGATCCCCCGCCGGGGCCGCCTCGCGCCGGCCCCCGCATGACATAGGCGATGCCGAATGCGTTAAACTGTTCGGCTCGCGCCGAACCGCACCTTCCCGTCCGGCGCAGAATCTCGCTCAAGGAAACACCATGCGTCTGAAAAAACTGGGACTGTGCGCCGCGTTGTGCGGCGTCGCGCTGCTGACCGGCTGCGTCGCGCCCCTCGCCAACAAGAGCGCCGATCAGGCCGTCCGCAAGATCATGCTGCAAAACTGGAACAGCAAGGGCTACAACATCGACGCCGACATCGGCTTCGACGAGTTGAGCGTCGCCGACGTCGACAAGGCCAAGGAAGACGGCGGCAAGCTGGAACAGGCCGCCGCCTCCGCCGCCGACCAGATCGCCCGCAGCATGCGCCTCAACGTCAAGGCCGCGCTGGACGTGCCGGGCGGCAAGCTGGAGCTGATCCCGGCGCTGCGCCTGGAACGCCGCAACCTGCTGACCAGCGTGCAGCTGCCGCTGCAATTCCACGCCAAGGACCTGTCCTTGCTGGTGGACCCGTCCGCCGCCTACCTGTTCGTGCCGGAAATGCAGGCCTACGAGGGCAAGTTCCTGCGCGTGCGGCTGCCGCAGCGCGTGGCCGACAACTTCCCGCTCCAGGCCATGTACCAGGCGATGCCTAAACTGCTGGACGAAGCCTACGCCAAGGTGGACAAACAGGCGTTCAGCTTCCAGCCGCTGGACCCGCGCGCCGCGGAACTGGGCGCGCGCTACCGGCTGCGCATCGCCATGAGCCGCGCCCAGGAAAACCAGCTGGCCTCCCACATCATCGCCGGCCTGATCCAGGTGGCGCGCCAGGAAGCCGCGCGCAAGCCGCAGATCAAGCCCGGCCCGCTGGGCAGCGAAAGCCTGCTGCAACTGGTCGACAGCCTGATCAAGGCCTCCGACGACACCCCGCTGAACAGCAACACCGTCAGCGATCTCTACGTCAGCCGCGGCGGCGACCTGCTGGCCATCCGCCAGACCATACGCTTCGACAGCCCGCGCTTCCGCGGCCAGGCCCACGCCGACATCCGCTACAGCAACCTCGGCAAGCCGGTGTTCGCCTTCCAGCCCACCGAGGCGGACATCCTGGACCTGGAGCGCCTGGACAAGCCGGAATGGCTGAAATCGCTGGGCCTGGCGCTGCGCGTGCTGAGCCAGCCGCCGGCAGCCGACGACGAAGGCGCGGCCGCAGCCGCTCCGGACGCCTCCGCCGCGCAATAATCGCTAACACATAGGCGCCGCCGCCGCCACCGCGCCCGGAAACCACGGCCGGCGGCGGCGGTCTCACCTGCTTTGCGGCGGCAGCGCGCCGCGCGCCAAGGACTTGAACCGCATGAAGATGAAAACACTGATTTCCGCCTCTTTCGCCGTCGCCGCGCTGGCGCTGCC
The DNA here is from genome assembly GCF_016937655.1 of Chromobacterium alkanivorans. Lineage (GTDB taxonomy): Bacteria > Pseudomonadota > Gammaproteobacteria > Burkholderiales > Chromobacteriaceae > Chromobacterium > Chromobacterium alkanivorans. Next base: position 11,825 of record NZ_JAFHKL010000003.1, read on the forward strand.
GGCCGCCGCCAGCGCCGACGCCGTCGCCCAGCTCAAGGCCTTCGTCGCCGGCAACAAAACCCTGAGCGCCGACTTCAAGCAAGTGGTCAGCAACAAGAACAAGCGCGAGGAGGCCAGCGGCCGGCTGGAAATCGCCCGTCCCGGCAAATTCCGCTGGGAGTACAACAAGCCCTATGAACAATTGATCGTCGGCGACGGCAAGACGCTGTGGGTCTACGACAAGGACCTGGCGCAAGTCACCCGCAAGGCGCAGGGCGCGGCGCTGGGCTCCAGCCCGGCCGCGCTGCTGGCCGGCAACAACGCCATCGAACAGAACTATCAATTGAAGGAAGCCGGCAAGAGCGGCGAGGTGGAATGGCTGTCCGCCAGCCCCAAGCAGGCCGACAACAGCTTCAGCGCCATCCGCATGGGCTTCAAGGCCAATATGCTGGTGGAAATGGAATTGACCGACAGCTTCGGCAACCACACCAAGGTCAGCTTCAGCGCGCCGCAGCGGAACCCGCCGCTTCCCGCCTCCCGCTTCTCCTTCGTGCCGCCCAAAGGCGTGGACGTGGTCAGCGGCGACTGAAACCGCGCCCACTTTCTTCCAGCCGCCTCCGGGCGGCTTTTCTTTTGCCCCGTGCCAAAAACGCCACAGCCCAGCTCCTTTCCCATGAGGGCGGCTTGACTTTCTTATATCGAAAAACATATCTTAAGATATACTTTCTTCAGGAGAGCCGCCATGCCTCACCGTCTCGACACCCTGCTCCGCCGCCTGGGCGGACGCCACGCGCATCATCGCCTCCACGCGATGGCCCGGCACGGCCACGGCGGCGGCCATGGCCGCCACGGAGGATTCGGCGGCTTCGGCGGCGGCGACGACGAGAGCATGACCCGCGGCCGCAAATTCAGCTCCGACGAATTGCAGCTGCTGTTGCTGGCCCTGCTGGAAGAGCGGCCCAGCCACGGCTACGAATTGATCAAGGCGCTGCAAAGCCGCAGCAACGGCTTTTACAGCCCCAGCCCCGGCATGGTCTACCCGGCCTTGACCTATTTGGAGGAACTGGCCCACGTCACCGTGAGCCAGGAAGGCAACCGCAAATGCTACGCGCTGGCGGAAGCCGGCCGCGTCTATCTGGAGCAAAACCGCGAGCAGGTGGAATGGATGATGGCGCGGCTGCAGCACATCGCGCGCAAGATGAACTCGATCCGCCGCGCGCTGACCGGAGAAATGCCGCCGCCGGACGACGCCGCCGGCAGCTGGATTCCGGAACTGACCCGGGCCCGCGGCGAACTGAAGCAAGCGCTGATGCGAACCGCCAACGTCGACGAGGACGAACAGCGCCGCATCGCCGCCATACTACAACAGGCCTGTGCGCAAATTCTGGGCGACACCGGCTAAGACCCGCTAAGAACCTGTTTACGATCTGCTGCGCTGCGGCGATACGGCGTTAAAAACCGCTTCGAAATGCTCATGTACCACTCGTACATTCCGCTTTCTCAGCCGTTTTCGCCTTGTCTCGCTCTTGCTCGCAAGATCGTAAACAGGTTCTAAGAACGATTTACGCCCCAAGCGCCCAGCCACGACTTCAACACAGGACTCCCTATGACCACACCCGAACTGACCGTGCAGCGCCTGCGCCACCCGCTGCGCTTCCGCCTGCTGCAAGTGCGCGCCATCCGCTCGCTCGGCCCCAAGTTGATCCGCGTCACCCTGGGCGGCGAAGAACTGGCCGGCTTCGCCACCGCCTCCTTCGACGACCACCTCAAAGTGTTCTTCCCCGAGCATCCGGACGCCAAGCCCGCGCTGCCGGCGCTGGTGGACGAAACCCTGATTTATCCGGAAGGCCAGCCGCGCCCAACCGCGCGCGACTACACCCCCTGCCGCTTCGACCCGGAACGGCTGGAGCTGGACCTGGAATTCGTGCTGCACGAGGCCGGCCCCGCCACCAGCTGGGCGGCCCAGGCCAAGCCCGGCCAATACCTGGGCATAGGCGGCCCGCGCGGCTCCTTGGTCATTCCGGCGGCTTTCGACTGGCATCTGCTGATCGGCGACGAATCCGCCTTGCCCGCCATCCGCCGCCGCCTGGCCGAACTGCCGCCCGCCGCCAAGGTCATCGCCCTGCTGCAAACCAGCGAGGCGGACCAGCGCTGCGAACTGCCCGAGCATCCCAACGCCGACGTCCGCTGGGTGCACCAGAACGCCGACGCCGCGGAGCCGGCGCTGCTCGCCGCGCTCAAGCCGCTGACGCTGCCGGCGGGCGAAGGCTTTGTCTGGGCCGCCGGCGAATACCACGCCATCCGCGCGGTGCGCCAACACCTGCGCGAGGAACGCGGCATAGACAAGAGCCGCATCCGCGCCGCCAGCTACTGGCGCGAGGGCAAGGCCGCCAGCCACGAAACCCTGGAAGACTAAAACGACAAAGCCCCCGCCAGGGGGCTTTGTTCATCCGTCAGGCGAGCCTTAACCCAGCGGCCAGTTCAATACCACGATCGAATCGTTGTAATCCTGATCCGCGCCGTCTTCCGCGCCCACCAAGGCCAGGTTCAGGCGATTGGCCAGCACCACCTGGCTGGACACAAGATCCGACTGCTTGCCGTTGACCGTCACCGCGATCCGCACCGCGCCGGAGCCGGAATTGATCACCCGGGTGCCCAGGTTGCGGTCGTCCACGCCGCTGCCGCTGAAAGTGGCGCGCGGCTCATTGTCCACGTACACGGTGATGTTTTGCTGGTAAGCCGCGTTGGTCAACGCGGTGACGCCGAAGTTGATGCGCGGGGGAAGAGTGAATACGCCTTGCTGAGCCATGATCGTTCTCCTGTAAGGGTTCAAACGCCAAACCTCTCAGGCCGGCCTCCACGCGTCGACGCGCGGAAGGCGGCCACCGTCTCAAGCTGCCACTGCCTCCATTACCCTAGGCAAGCGCGCCCGCGTATTCACCGGACCCAAAGGCCAGCAAGCCGCCAAGCCGCGGCTGGCAAGGCCCGCAAGAAAAAACCGCAGCCTGGGCTGCGGTTTGATGCGTCCGAATGAAAAGCCGCGCTTAGTTGCGCGTCACCGCGTCTCCGGGCGCGTAGGCGCCGGCGTCTATCGGCGAATGCGCGGCGATGTGCTCGCGCAGCATCTCGGCGTCGACGAAGCCGGTGTTGACGTAGCCCGGATGCTTGTTCATCAGCGGGTAGCCGTCGCCGCCGGCGGCGATGAAGCTGTTGATCGCCATCCGATAGGTCTTGGACGGATCAATGGGCTGGCCGCCGATCAGCGCCTGCTGCAGCTGGCCGCCGACGATGCGCAGCTTGACCCCGGCGAACTGGCCGAAGGCGCCGGCGCCGGGCGTCATCCGCGCGGCGGCTTTCAGATAGTCCAGCGCTTCTTCGCCGTTCAGATCCACGTACGCCAGGGTGCTGCCGAAGGGGAACACCTTCAGCACGTCGCGGTAGTTGATCGCGCCGGCCGGCAGCGAATCGCGGATGCCGCCGGAATTGCTCACCGCGAAGTCCGCCTTGACCTTGGCCATCATCACCCGGCCGATGAACACGCCCAGATTGGTGGGCTGGCTGCGCACCACGCCGCGGTCGCCGTCCAGCTTGGCGCTGGTCCGGCCCACCGGCACGTCCAGCGCCGCCTGGCCCTTGTTCTGATAGCTTTGCAGGAAGTTGCGCAGCTTGCCGTCCTCCTCGATCAGCTGGGTGTACGGCACTTTCTGCTCCTTGCCGTCCACGCCCTTGACGCTTTTCTTCAGGTTGACCGGCATCAGCTGGTATTTGGAAAGCTTGAGCTTGCCGTTGCGGAACTCGAAATCGGCGCGGCCCACGTATTTGCCCCACTCGTGCGCCTGCACGATCCAGGCGCCGTTCTGGCGGTCCGGCGCGCAGGGCGCGCCCGGCACATAGGCGTCGTCGCGCTGGTTTTCCGCCTTCATGCACACCGGGTTCTGGCTGTGGCCGCCCACGATCAGGTCCAGCCCCTTCACCGCGCGCGCCATTTCCACGTCGCCCGGCGCGTTCACGCCGTGCTGGCCGTCGGTGTAGTGGCCCATATGGGTGGCGGCGATGACGATGTCGGCCTTCTGGCGCAGCTCAGGCACCAGCTTGCCGGCCTCGGCGATCGGGCTGCGGAACTCGATGCCCTTGACCTGTTCCGGGTTCACCATCTTGGCGGTGTCGTCGGTGGTCAGGCCCAGCACCGCCACCCTCACCCCGCCCAGATTGAACATCGCGTAGGGGTCGAACATGCGCTGCCCGTCTTGATAGATATTGGCGGACAACATCGGGAAGTTGATCCACTGGCGCTGCTTCATCAGCACCGGCACCGGTTTGTCGAACTCGTGGTTGCCCACCGCCATCGCGTCGTAGCCGATGCGGCTCATGCCGCGGAAGTCCGGCTCCGCGTCCTGCAGATCGGATTCCGGCACCCCGGTGTTGATGTCGCCGCCGGACAGCAACAGCATGTAGCCGCCCGCGGCCTTGACCTCGGCGCGCACCTGGTCCACCAGCGTTTTCTGCGCGGCCAGCCCGTATTCGCCGTCGCTATTGGGCCAGAAACGGCCGTGGTGGTCGTTGGTGTGCAGGATGGTGATCTTGTAAGTCTTGTCTTCAACGTAATTGCCCTTGCCCGGCGTGGCGGCGCAGGCGGAGAGCAGGCCGGCGGCCAACAGGGACAGGGCAAGCGGTTTCACGGATAGTTTCATCGTTGATCCTTGGTTCTTATTGGAAGGCGTGCAGGCCGTAAAAATGGCGGACCCAGGGGCCCGCCATTGCTGAAAGTCATGGCCCGGCCGGACGCGCAAAGCTTCCGGCCGGGCGCTCGAGCTTATTTGCTCCAGCTGTCCTTCAGGCCCACGCTGCGGTTGAACACCGCCTTGACCCCCGGCTGATGCTCGTAACGGTCGGTGACGAAATAGCCCAGGCGTTCAAACTGGAAGCGGGACTCCGGCTCGGCCTGCAGCACCGAGGCCTCGACATAGGTCGGCACCAACTTCAGCGATTCCGGGTTCAAGAACTGGCGGAAGTCGACGTACTCGCCGTCCTCGCCGCGCACCGCGTCCGGACGCGGCTCGGTGAACAGGCGCTCGTACCAGCGCACATCGGCCTCGATCGCGTGTTCGGCGGACACCCAGTGGATCACGCCCTTGACCTTGCGGCCTTCCGGGTTCTTGCCCAGGGTGTCGTGGTCGATGCTGCACTTGAGCTCCACCACATTGCCGGCCGCGTCCTTGACCGCTTCCTCGCACTTGATCACATAGGAGTAGCGCAAGCGCACTTCGCCGCCAACGGTCAGGCGCTGCCACTTGGGCGGCGGCACTTCGGCGAAATCGTCCTGCTCGATCCAGATCTCGCGGGCGATCGGCACTTCGCGCTCGCCGAACTCCGGATGATGCGGATGGAAGGGCGCGCTGCGGCTGGCGGTGACGGCGGCGTCGTAATTGCTCAGCGTCACTTTCAGCGGATTCACCACCGCCATCACGCGCGGCGAATCGTTTTCCAGCGTCTCGCGCACCGCGCCTTCCAGAATGGCCATGTCGATGATGTTCTCGCTCTTGGACACGCCGATGCGTTGAGCGAACAGCTTGATGCCGGCCGGGCTGTAGCCGCGGCGGCGCATGCCGGCGATGGTGGGCATGCGCGGATCGTCCCAGCCGCTCACCGCGCCTTCGTTGACCAGCGCCAGCAGCTTGCGCTTGGAGGTCAGCGTGTACAACAGCTCCAGCCGCGACGACTCATACTGGCGCGGATGGCAGCCGATGCTGATATTGTCCAGCACCCAGTCGTAGAGCGGACGGTGGTCTTCGAATTCCAGCGTGCACAAGGAGTGGGTGATGCCCTCAATGGCGTCGGAAATGCAGTGGGTGTAGTCGTACATCGGGTAGATGCACCACTTGTCGCCGGTGCGGTGATGATGCGCGCGGCGGATGCGGTAGATGGCCGGATCGCGCAGATTGATGTTGCCGGAAGACATGTCTATCTTCAGGCGCAGCGTCTTGCTGCCGTCCGCAAACTCGCCGTTCTTCATGCGGGAGAACAGGTCCAGGTTCTCCTCCACGCTGCGCTCGCGGTAGGGGCTGTTCTTGCCCGGCTCGGTCAGGCTGCCGCGATACTGGCGCATTTCCTCGGCGGACAGATCGTCCACATAGGCCTTGCCGGCCTGGATCAGCTCCACCGCGTAACCGTACAGGCGGTCGAAGTAGTCGGAAGCGAAACGCACGTCGCCGTCCCACTTGAAGCCCATCCAGCTGATGTCGTCGATGAAGGACTGCACGTACTCCGGCGACTCTTTCTCCGGATTGGTGTCGTCCATGCGCAGATTGCACTTGCCCTGGTAATCCTCGGCCAGGCCGAAGTTCAGGCAAATGGCCTTGGCGTGGCCGATATGGGCGAAACCGTTGGGTTCCGGCGGGAAGCGGGTGACGATGCTGCTGTGCTTGCCGGAGGCCAGGTCCTCGTCAATGATGTTGCGGATGAAGTTGCTGACAACCGGCGCGTTGTTTTCCGTGCTCATTGTTTTGTGCGGTGCGAGTTTATGACTAATCGAAGATTGTAACCGATTTCGTCCCCGCTGGGAGCGGGCCGGCCTCGCCCGGCTCCCGCTTCGGCACGCTTACACCAAGGCCCGGCCCGACAACTGCTCCAACAGCGCCAGCGGCGACTGTTGCGGCTGCGCCATCTTGGCCGCCGGCAGCCAGAAAGTCTGCTCCAGCATGAACTGGCCGGACATCACCGCGTGCGACGCGTGGTCGGAGAAACAGACCCAGGCGCAGCCGGGCGGAAACGGCATGGTTTCCTGCGGGCATTGGCGCTGGTAATCCAGGTCCGCCTTCATCGCGTCATGCAGATGCAGCATGATGTGGTCGTAAGCGCTGCGCTTGCGCTTGGTGATCTTCAAGGCCGCCAGCAAGGCCGCCGAGCCCGGCCATTGCCGCGGCACCCGCGGCAGCATGCGCCGCGCCATGTCGGTGAACGGCTCGCCCACCCGCCACACCCTGGGCTCGCCATGCGGATTGATGTTGCAGAACACCCGCAGAATGCGTTCGCCGTAATTGGGACGGGACGGAAACGCGTCCACGTGCAGCCGGCTGTCGTCCTTGCGCCAGGAGGTCCGGCGGTCTTCCACCCGCATCAGCCGCAGGCTGGTGGGCGCGGCGCGCAGCTTGCCCTGGTATTCCGGCAACAGCCGCGCGGCCAGATCGGCCGCCGCCCGCTGGTAACGCGCGATCAAACCGCGCACCGCCGCCTCCCGCTCCGCGCCGCCCACCACGCCGTGCAAGGCGCCGTTGTCCGGCTCCAGGCTGATGTTCTTGCGCTTGGGATCGGCAACGGCCGGATCCAGCAAGCCCCCCTCCTCGGCCAGCAGCTTGAAATCGAAGCTGGGCAGATACAAGACCTTGCCCTGCTCCAACTCATCCACATAGCGGCCTGGCGCCGCCTCATCCACCAACACGATCTGGCTCGTCATCTTGAGCTCCTGCCTGAAACAATGATTTCCCTCGCGGAAGAAGCGACGCAGTGCGGGCCGAAGCCGCCGTCGCTCCTCTCCCGGCCGCGCCGCGGCGGCCTGACGATGGGCCGCTAGGATACGCCTGCGGCAAGGGAATGTCATGCCGCCGCCGCCTTCCCCCGTTCCAGCGGCCAGGGCGCGCAGCGCCTTGATTTTGATGGGCAAAACCGCCCCTCCGGCAAAACCCTACTGCAACCAAGGCAATTCCCAATAAAAAACAAGCGCTTATTCAACAAGCAAGCGGCAACTATGGCATAATGTCGGGTTGCTCGAACTTCAGTCCATTGCCAGCATGACGACCGCACACGCCGCCAAACCGATCACCTCCTACCGCAAGTACTGGGCCAGCCGCTTCGGCCCCGCCCCGTTCCTGCCGATGACCCGCGCCGAAATGGACCAGCTGGGCTGGGACTCCTGTGACATCATCCTGATCACCGGCGACGGCTATATCGACCACCCCAGCTTCGGCATGGCGCTGGTGGGCCGGCTGCTGGAAGACCAGGGCTTCCGCGTGGGCATCATCTCCCAGCCGGACTGGCACTCCGCCGACGCCTTCCGCGAACTGGGCAAGCCCAATCTGTTCTTCGGCGTCACCGCCGGCAATATGGACTCGATGATCAACCGCTACACCGCGGACCGCCGCCCGCGCTCGGACGACGCCTACACCCCGCACGCCGCGGCCAACAAGCGTCCGGACCGCGCCGTCACCGTCTACGCCCAGCGCTGCCGCGAAGCCTACCCCGGCGTGGGCGTGATGGTGGGCAGCATCGAGGCCAGCCTGCGCCGCATCGCCCACTACGACTACTGGAGCGAGAAAGTGCGCCCGTCGGTGCTGATCAACTCCAAGGCCGACCTGCTGCTGTACGGCAACGCCGAACGCGCGCTGGTGGAAGTGGCGCACCGCGCCGCCAGGGGCGAAAAGCTCAGCGAGATCCGCGACGTGCGCGGCACCGCCTTCATCGCGCCGCACGGCTGGCGTCCGGACGAAGAATGGCAGGAAATGGACTCCAGCGTGGTGGACCTGCCGGGCAAGGTGGACGCCCACCTCAACCCCTACCAGGAAATCCCGGAGCAGGCGGCCGAGGCCACCAAGGACCAGGACCCGTCCAAGCCGCAGGTGATCCGCATCGAATCGCGCGAAGAACGGCTGGCCAAGCGCCGCGCCGAACGCGCCAAGACCGTGATCCGCATCCCGGCCTACGAAGCCGTGGCCCACGACCCGGTGCTCTACGCCCACGCCAGCCGCACCCTGCACCTGGAATCCAACCCCGGCAACGCCCGCGCGCTGGTGCAGATGCACGGCGAGCGCGACGTGTGGCTGACCCCGCCGCCCATTCCGCTGACCACCGAGGAAATGGACCACGTCTACGGCCTGCCCTACGCCCGCAATCCGCACCCGAGCTACGGCGACGCCAACATCCCGGCCTGGGAAATGATCAAGTACTCGGTCAACATCATGCGCGGCTGTTTCGGCGGCTGTACCTTCTGCTCCATCACCGAGCACGAAGGCCGCATCATCCAGAGCCGTTCCGAGGAATCCATCCTCAAGGAAATCGAGGAAATCCGCGACAAGACCCCGGGCTTCACCGGCCACATCTCGGACCTGGGCGGCCCCACCGCCAATATGTACCGCCTCTCCTGCAAGGACCCGAAGATCGAGCGTTCCTGTAGGAAGCTGTCCTGCGTGTTCCCGGACATCTGCGAAAACCTGAACACCGACCACAGCCACCTGATCCAGCTCTACCGCAAGGCGCGCGCGCTGCCTGGCGTGAAGAAGATCAACATCCAGTCCGGCCTGCGCTACGACCTGGCCGTGCGCTCGCCCGAATACATCAAGGAACTGGTGCAGCACCACGTGGGCGGCTATCTGAAGATCGCCCCGGAGCACACCGAGGACGGCCCGCTGTCCATGATGATGAAGCCGGGCATGGGCGCTTACGACAAGTTCAAGGAACTGTTCGAGCGCTTCAGCCGCCAGGCCGGCAAGGAACAGTATCTGATCCCCTACTTCATCGCCGCCCACCCCGGCACCAGCGACGAAGACATGATGAACCTGGCGCTGTGGCTGAAGAAGAACAACTTCCGCCTGGACCAGGTGCAAACCTTCACCCCCACGCCGATGGCGATGGCCACCACCATGTGGCACACCCGCCGCAACCCGCTCAAGCGCCTGAGCCGCAGCTCGGAAAAGGTGGACGTGGTGCGCGACGGCTACCGCCGCAAGCTGCACAAGGCCTTCCTGCGCTACCATCACCCGGACAACTGGCAGATCCTCCACGACGCGCTGATCCAGATGGGCCGCAGCGATCTGATCGGCCACAGCAAGCACTGCCTGATCCCGCCGACGCCGCCGGGCGACAAGGCCGCCGCCGTGCGCCACCGCATGGGCGCGCCGCTGTCGCGCAACAAGGCCCCAGGCCAGCGCGCCGCGGCCACGGCCGGCCACGGACAGCGCGGCAAGCCCGCGCAGGCCAAAGCCACGGCCAAGCCCGCAGCCGGAAAAGCGCCGGCCGGACGCGGCAAGCCCATGAGCAAACCGGGCGGCAAACCGGCAGGCGCCGGCAAGGGCCGCAGCCGTTGAATCCAGCCGCCCACGGGCGGCTTTTTGCCGGCCGGCGGCCGGGCACTTTGCCCCGCCGCCGGCGTCTCAGAACGTGTTTACGATCTCGCGAGCTAAGGTGAGACAAGGCGAAAACAGCTGAGAAAGCGGAGTGTACACACGGTACATGAGCATTTCGAAGGTGTTTTCAACGCCGTATCACCAACGCGCAGCAGATCGTAAACAGGTTCTCAATCCCCTACCCCGCCCAGCGAGCCCGCCATGATCCACATCGACTTCGACCACAGCTACGCCCGCGACCTGCCCGACGCCTGCGCGCCGGTCAAGCCCGACGCCCCGCCCGCGCCGGCCCTGCTGTACTGGAACACCGCGCTGGCGGAAGAACTGGGCCTGGACAACGGCCAGGCCGACGCCGCCGAGCTGGCCGCCGCCTTCTCCGGCGCCGCGCTGCCGGCCGGCGCCAAGCCGGTGGCCCAAGCCTATGCCGGCCACCAGTTCGGCGGCCTGTCCCCATCGCTGGGCGACGGCCGCGCGCTGCTGCTGGGCGAAGTCATCGACCGCAACGGCCAGCGCCGCGACGTCGCCTTCAAGGGCAGCGGCCGCACTCCGTTCTCCCGCCGCGGCGACGGCAAGGCCGCGGTGGGGCCGATGCTGCGCGAACTGATCATCGGCGAAGCCATGCACGCGCTCGCCATCCCCAGCACCCGCGCGCTGGCCGTGGTCGCCACCGGCGAAACCGTCTACCGCGAACAGGCGCTGCCCGGCGCGGTGCTGACCCGCGTCGCCGCCAGCCACCTGCGCGTCGGCACCTTCCAGTACTTCGCCCTCCGCGGCGAGCGCGATATGCTGCGCCGGCTGGCTGATTACACCCTGGCGCGCCACTACCCCGAACTGGCCGGCGCCGAGCAACCCTATCTGGCGCTGCTGCAAGCCGCGGCGGAACGCCAGGCGGAACTGATCGCCCGCTGGATGCACGCCGGCTTCATCCACGGCGTGATGAACACCGACAATATGGCGCTCAGCGGCGAAACCATAGACTACGGCCCCTGCGCCTTCATGGACATCCATCACCCGTCCACCGTGTTCAGCTCCATAGACAGCGGCGGCCGCTACGCCTACGGCAACCAGCCGGCCATCGCCCAATGGAATTTGGCCCGGCTGGCCGAAACCCTGCTGCCGCTGCTGGACCCGGACGAGCCCAAGAACGCGGTGCCGGCGGCCACCGCCGTCATCGAAGGCTTCGTCGAACGCTACCAGGCCCACTGGCTGCGACAAGCGCGCGACAAACTGGGCCTGGCCCAAGCGCAGGACAGCGACCAGGAACTGGCCGAAGACTGGCTGGCGCTGCTGGCGCGCCAGGACGCCGACCACACCCTGGCCTGGCGCCGGCTGGCCGACGCCGCCGAAGGCCAAGACCAGGCGCTGACCCAGCTCTTCAACGACCCGGCCGCCGCCGCGCCATGGCTGGCCCGCTGGCGCCAGCGGCTGGACGCCGAACCGCAAACCGCCGCCGAACGTGCCGCCGCGCTGCGCCAGGCCAACCCGCTCTACATCCCGCGCAACCACCTGATGGAAGAAGCGCTGGCCGCCGCCAGCGACCATGACGACATGGGCCCGACGCTGGCGCTGCTGGACGTATTGCGCCAGCCCTACACCGAGCGCGCTGGCCTGGAGCGCTACACGCTGCCGGCCGCGCCGGCAGTGGCGCAAGGGTATCGGACCTTCTGCGGCACCTAATTGCTTTCTGACGCAACAAGGGCAAGCCTAGTGGCTTGCCCTTATTTCGCATCCACGCCCACCCCTTTATCCCTCTTGGGCTCAAATTCAACTGCTCCGGCCTGCGACCATGAAACCAACCTAGCGATTCTGCACGCTTATGCCTTAGAGCCTGTTCACGATCTTTTTCCAGAGTGTTGAATTGCTGATTTAGGTACACAGGAAACCGCATACCCGATGTACCCCCACTCCCTTCAAGCCTGCCGACGGGTGGCAGGCCCGAGGTTTTAAGCGGCTGCTTGTTCGAGCACCGCGACGTTAGCGCGGTGCGAGTTCAGCCGCGCCTCGGGCCTGACGGGACCCGGCGGGAAGCCGAAGGCCAGGCTTGCAGGGCGGCCTTTAGGGTAAAGGGAGATTTGGCCGCGCAAATCTCCCTTTCCGTTTGCCGGGCGGAACCGGCCCTAAATCATCATCCGCGAAGCGGATTCAACGCTTTAGAGCAATCTCCTGGAAAGATCGTGAACAGGTTCTTACAGCATTGACCGGCCCCTTGCTCCACTGCTACATTCCGACCGTGGTGCTGAACACACCTGTCAGGCGAAACCCGCGCTCGTCAGTCGCGGCTTCTCAGCCCTATTCTGAATGCACTGTTAAAGTGACCTCGGAACGCCATGTCAGGAGTTCATCATGGACAAAGCCCCCATCCCCACAGCCTCCATCTCCCAACTCGAAACCGCGGAAGCGCTGGCCAACGGCCTGGAAGCGCTGAACCTGCTGCGCCCCTTGCTGATCATCATGCGCCAGCAGATCGCCATGCCCAATCCGGATCTGGCCCAGCTGAATGGCCTGTGCCAGGCCGCCGGCTGGATCGCCGACGAGTACCACAACTACCTGGACGTGATGTGGCGGGAGGAGACCCGCAACAAAACCACGCGGTCCTGAGAGTCTGTTCACGATCTCGCGAGCAGGGGCGAGACAAGCCGAAAACGGCGGAGAAAGCGGAGCGCACACAAGGCGAATGAGCATTCCGAAGGCATACTCACCGTGCAACGCTCCACGCAACGCAGCAGATCGTAATAGGCTCCCAACCGGCCTCTGAAAGGAAAAGGCGCAAGGCATCCCGCCTTGCGCCCTTCCATTGGCCATGCTTGCAGACTGCTCACAGCCTTCAGGCCAAGCGCTTCTCCATCACATAATCATCCATCACGAAGCCGTTGCCGATATCGAACACCGCCTCCTCGCGCACCTGGAAGCCACCGCGCTGATACACCGCGATGGCACCGGCATTGTGTTTGTTCACCGTCAGCGCCAGCACATCGCAGCCGCGCTGCCGCGCCGCCCGCTCCACCGCGTCCAGCATGTAAGCGCCCAAGCCGCGGCCGCGCATTTCCGCCAACAAATACAACTGCTCCAGCTTCATCTCCCCCGGCGTCGCCGTCAGCGCGTAACTGCAATAGCCCACCAGCCTGCCGTCCAGCCGCAGCAGGCCAAACCAGCGGTCCGGCGCCTCCAGATAGGCGGACAGCTTCTCCGGGACATAGCGGCCGGCCAGCATGTAGGCGATCTGCTCGCGGCTGATCATGCTGATGAAGTGCTGATGCCAGATCTCGCCGGCCAGCTCGGCCAGGGCGGGAAAATCGGCGGCGGTCAACGGGTCCAGACAAAGGTTTTGGCTCATGCGCGGCACTCTCCAGGTTGAACGGTCATATACGAAAAATGTGGGCGATACCGCTTGCTGACAAGTCCACAGGCATTCAATTCAGCGCGGCGGCTTCACCCTAGTAGGCAAGACAGTTAGAATACAAACATCATAAAACAGCGCTACAAACCAGCCACCGCCACCCTCCCAGCGAGACCCCATGCACTTCATTTTCGATATCGACGGCACCATTTGCTTCAACGGCAGAACCATCAGTCCGATCATTCAGGACGCGCTGGACGGCCTGCGCCAACGCGGCCACCAGCTGGGCTTCGCCTCCGCCCGCCCTTACCGCGACATCCTGCCCCTGCTGGATGTCCGCCTCCACGACGCGCTGATCATCGGCGCCAACGGCGCGATGAGCCATCAGCAAGGCGAGCTGCGCCGGCTGACCCCCATCCCGGACCCGGTGTTCGCCGACGTCACCCGGCTGGCGCAGCGCTTCGCCGCGTCCTATCTGGTGGACCTGTGCTGGGACTACCACTACAACGGCGACGCCAGCCACCCCTTCCTCAACAAGGTGGACCCGGGCAAGCTGGCCAACCATGTCGGCGCGGAAGACATCCGCCAGCCGGCCAAACTGCTGATCACCGCCTGCGCCGACGCGCCCGGCCTGCGCCGGGAACTGGACGCCCACGCCGGCGTGGAGCTGCACCACCATTCCGACGAACAGATCTTCGACATCACCGCCGCCGGCGTCAGCAAGATGGCCGCGCTGCGCCAATGCGGCATCGCCGCCGAGGAACTGATCTGCTTCGGCAACGACAGCAACGACGTCAGCATGTTCCTGGACGCCGGCCACTCGGTGCAGGTGGGCGCCCACCCGCGGCTGGCGGAGCTGGCCAGCGAACGGCTGCCGCTGGACCAGGACATCGAAGCGCGGCTGGTGGACGCCATCGCGCGGCTGAGCCGCGAACGCGCGCCCGCGCGACGGGATTGAAAAAGCGCGTTCCGCCAAGGATAAATAAGATAGCGCCGCTCACCAAGACGCCGCGTTGCGCCGGCTTGCCGTACTCAATATACGGTCCGCGTCAGCGCGCCTTGCCCCAGCTTCTCTGCAAGGTGTTGTGAGCGGCCAAGTAGCTTCCCGTCGTCTCCCTGCCCGCCTCAACTCCGTGGAGCGCCCATGGCCGCCACCCTGAAGCTGTCCGAACTGATCAGCTCGCTGAGCTACGCGCTGGACATCACCGAAGGCCAGCCGGAGGGCCACGGCATCCGCAGCTGCTGGATAGGCATGCATATCGGCCAATGCATAGGCCTGCCGCCGCAGCAGCTCTGGGACCTGTACTACGCCATCCTGCTCAAGGACCTGGGCTGCAGCAGCAACGCGGCGCGCATCTGCGAGCTCTACCAGACCGACGACCGCAGCTTCAAACAGGACTTCAAGCAAGTGGGCGCCGGCCTGCCGCAGCTGCTGGGCTTCGTGTTCAAGAACACCGGCACCCACAGCGCGGGCTGGACGCGGCGCGCGGTGTCCATCCTAAAGGTGCTGCGCCACGGCCGGGCGATGGCGGACGAGCTGATCAACACCCGCTGCCACCGCGGCGCCGACATCGCCCGTCAGCTGCGCTTCAATGAAAACGTGGCGCGCGGCATCCAGTCGCTGGACGAGCACTGGGACGGCTCCGGCCGGCCGCTGGGGCTGCGCGGCGACGCCATTCCGCTGAATTCGCGCATCGCGCTGCTGGCCCAGGTGATAGACGTGTTCCACATCACCCACGGCCGCCAGGCGGCGCTGGAGCAGGCGCTGCGCCGCGCCGGCGGCTGGTTCGACCCGGAACTGGTGGCCGCCTTCCGCCGCGTCGGCGCCCGGACGGACTTCTGGCGGCAACTGGAGGCCGACGACATCGACCAGGCGGTACTGAAGCTGGAACCGGCCCAATGGGCGGTGCCGCTGGACGAGGACTATCTGGACGAGATCGCCGAAGGCTTCGGCCAGGTGGTGGACTCCAAAAGCCCGTTCACCGCCGGCCACAGCCAGAGGGTGGGCCATTACGCCGACCAGATCGCCGCGGAGCTGGAGCTGGGCCTGGAACGGCGGCGCTGGCTGAAACGCGGCGCGCTCTTGCACGACGTGGGCAAGCTGGGCGTCAGCAACACCATACTGGACAAGCCCGGCAAGCTGGAGGCGGACGAATGGGAGGCGGTCAAACGCCACGCCGGCTACACCGAGGCCATCCTGGGCCGCATCGAGCACTTCGCCGAACTGGCCTGGGTGGCCGGCGCCCACCACGAACGCCCGGACGGCGGCGGCTACCCGCGCGGCCTGTCCGGCGACGCCATCGCGCTGGAAACCCGCATCATCACCGCGGCGGACATCTTCGACGCCATCAACGCGGAACGCCCCTACCACCCGGCCACCCCGGCGCCGCAAACCCTGGACATCATGCGCCGGCACCTGGGCAGCGCCATCGACCCCGCCTGCTTCGCCGCGCTGGAACAGGTGCTGCGCCAGGAAGGCGCGCTGTCTTGAGGGCATGAAAAAACCGCCGGCGCAAAGCCGGCGGTTTTAGTGGCGGAGAGCTGTCCTCACTCCAGCTGTTCGTTCAGCTTGAGCTTGCCCACCAGCCAGGTGTGGTCGTAGCTGACGATCTCGAACGGGTTGCCGAAGGGGTCGACGAAGGACAGCGAGCAGAAGAAACGATGATCGCGCACGGAGTCCCGGGCGATGGTCTGGCCGTCGCGATTGGTGACGCGCTCGCCGGCCAGCTGGTCTATCCACTCCAGAAAATCCTGGCCGCTGACCACGAAGGCGATGTCGCCCTGGTGGTTGACCGCCCCGCTCTTGTCCTCGCTCACCGCCAGGCGCACCGCGCCGTTGGCGTTGGCCAGCATCACCGCTCCGTGCGGACCTTCGCGCATATGCTTGTAGCGCGGGTCCGGGGCCATGGCCAGCACGCGCTGATACCATTTCAGGGCCTTGGGCACGTCAGTCACACGAATGTGGATGTGATCGATCTTGCCTAAAGTCAGCATGACTTCCTCATATTGTTTTTGATGCGATAGCCCTTGGGCGACGCGCCGTCCAGCTGGGCGGCGGCGCTGTTCGCCCCTTGCCGCCGCCAGTATTTCTTTATAACAGCAAGCTGTCTATCCGCGCATTGTACTTGATTGCCATCAGGCTTGCTCGCGCTGCAACAAAGGCTTCAGATAGCGCCCGGTATGGCTGACCGGATTGGCCGCCACTTGTTCCGGCGTGCCGGTGGCGATGATCTGGCCGCCGCCGGCGCCGCCTTCCGGCCCCAAATCTATCAGCCAGTCCGCGGTTTTGACCACGTCCAGATTGTGTTCGATCACCACCACGGTGTTGCCGCTTTCGCGCAGCCGGTGCAGCACTTGCAGCAACAGGTCGATGTCATGGAAATGCAGGCCGGTGGTGGGCTCGTCCAGAATGTACAGGGTGCGGCCGGTGTCGCGCTTGGACAGCTCCAGCCCCAGCTTGACGCGCTGGGCCTCGCCGCCGGACAGGGTGGTGGCGCTCTGCCCCAGCCGGATATAGCCCAGGCCCACATCCATCAGCGTTCTCAGCTTGCGCGCCACGGTGGGCACCACGCTGAAGAATTCCAGCGCCTGTTCCACCGTCATCTCCAGCACTTCGTGAATGCTCTTGCCCTTGTATTGCACTTCCAGGGTTTCCCGGTTGTAGCGCTTGCCGTGGCATACGTCGCAAGGCACGTAGACGTCCGGCAGGAAGTGCATTTCCACCTTGATCATGCCGTCGCCCTGGCAGGCTTCGCAGCGGCCGCCCTTGACGTTGAAGGAGAAGCGGCCCGGGCCGTAGCCGCGCTCGCGCGACAGCGGCACGCCTGCGAACAGTTCGCGGATGGGGGTGAACAGGCCGGTGTAGGTGGCCGGGTTGGAGCGCGGGGTGCGGCCGATCGGGCTCTGGTCGACGTTGATCACCTTGTCCAGCTGCTTCAGGCCCTGGATGTCCTGGTAGGCGGCCGGCTCTTCGCTGGCGCCGTTGAGTTCGCGCGCGGTGATCTTGTACAGGGTGTCGTTGATCAGCGTGGACTTGCCGGAGCCGGACACGCCGGTAATGCACACCAACATGCCCAAGGGCAGCTCCAGCGTGACGTTCTTCAGATTGTTGCCGCTGGCGCCGATCAGCCTCAGCACGCGCTCCGGGTCCACCTCGCGGCGCTCGCAGCCCAATGCGATGCGGCGACGGCCGGACAGGTAGTCGCCGGTGACGGAGTGGGCGCAGGCGGCCACTTCGTCCGGGGTGCCGGCCACCAGCACTTCGCCGCCGTGCTCGCCGGCGCCCGGGCCCATGTCCACCAGGTAGTCCGCGGCGCGAATCGCGTCTTCGTCGTGCTCGACCACGATCACGCTGTTGCCCAGATCGCGCAGCCGCATCAGCGTGGCCAGCAGGCGGTCGTTGTCGCGCTGGTGCAGGCCGATGGACGGCTCGTCCAGCACGTACATCACGCCGGTCAGGCCGGAGCCGATCTGGCTGGCCAGCCGGATGCGCTGCGCCTCGCCGCCGGACAGGGTGTCGGCGGAGCGGGACAGGTTCAGGTAGTCCAGGCCCACATTATTGAGGAAGGACACCCGCTCGCTGATTTCCTTGACGATTTTCTCCGCCACCGCCTGTTTCTGGCCACTGAAGACCAGTTGGGCGAAGAAGCCGGCGGTGTCCTTCAGCGGCATCTGGTTGATCTCGTACAGCGTCTTGTCGCCGACGAAGACGTGGCGCGCCTCCAGACGCAGCCGCGAGCCCTGACAGTGCGGGCAGGGCTGGTTGTTCTGGTACTTGGCCAATTCTTCGCGCACCGCGGCGGAATCGGTTTCGCGGTAGCGGCGCTCCAGATTGGGGATGATGCCTTCGAACGGATGCGAGCGGCTGAACTTGGTGCCCTTCTCCGACATATAGCTGAACTCGATGCTGTCGCGGCCGGAGCCGTGCAGCACCACGTTGCGCACTTTCTCCGGCAGGTCTTCGAAGGCGAGTTCGGCCACGGAGAAGCCGTAATGCTCGCCCAGCGCCATCAGCATCTGGAAATAGAACTGGTTGCGCTTGTCCCAGCCCTTGATCGCGCCGGCGGCCAGGCTCAGCTCCGGGTGAGCCACCACGCGGCGCGGATCGAAGAAGGTGATTTCGCCCAGGCCGTCGCATTTGGGGCAGGCGCCCATGGGGTTGTTGAAGGAGAACAGCCGCGGCTCCAGCTCCGGCAGGCTGTAGGAGCACACCGGGCAGGCGAACTTGGCGGAAAACCAGTGCTCCTTGGCGCTGTCCATCTCCACGGCGATGGCGCGGCCTTCGGCGTGGCGCAGCGCGGTTTCAAAGCTTTCCGCCAGCCGCTGCTTCATGTCCTCGCGCACTTTCAGGCGGTCTATCACCACTTCGATGGTGTGCTTCTTGTTCTTGTCCAGCTTGGGCACGGCGTCGAGCTCAAACACTTCGCCGTCCACCCGCACCCGCACGAAGCCCTGGGCGCGCAGGTCTTCGAACAGGTCCAGGTTCTCGCCCTTGCGGCCGACGATGACCGGGGCCAGGATCATCACCCGGCTCTCTTCCGGCAGCGCCAGCACATGGTCCACCATCTGGCTGACGGTTTGCGAGGACAGCGGCACGCCGTGTTCCGGGCAGTGCGGTTCGCCGACGCGCGCGTACAGCAGGCGCAGGTAGTCGTGGATTTCGGTGACGGTGCCGACGGTGGAGCGCGGGTTGTGGCTGGTGGCCTTCTGTTCGATGGAGATCGCCGGCGACAGGCCTTCGATCAGGTCCACGTCCGGTTTTTCCATCAATTGCAGGAATTGGCGCGCATAGGCGGACAGGCTTTCCACGTAGCGGCGCTGCCCTTCCGCGTACAGGGTGTCGAAGGCCAGCGAGGATTTGCCGGAGCCGGACAAACCGGTAATCACGATCAATTGGTGGCGGGGCAAATCCAGGTTGATGTTCTTCAGATTGTGCGTGCGTGCGCCGCGAATGCGAATGCTGTCCATATTGGAGCGTAACTCACCGTCGGTCAGGGAACCTGTTAATATACCCGACTTGGCAAGTCTGACTCCACCAGTCTTTAACGCGCGGCGTCATCCGGAACGGCGCCGGACCGTTACTAGAACCATGGGGCGCGGCCCGCAGGCCGCAGCCCGCCAGCAACACAAACGACGCACACAAGAATGAACGCAACAGAACTCCGGGCCAGCCTTGGCCTCGCCGGCATCTACGCCCTGCGCATGCTGGGCATGTTCCTGATCCTGCCGGTATTCGCCCTGTACGCCCAAACCCTGGAAGGCGCGGACAACCACACCTTGATCGGCATCGCGCTGGGCAGCTACGGCCTGACCCAGGCCTTGCTGCAGCTGCCGCTGGGCATGCTCTCCGACAAGATAGGCCGCAAGAAGGTGATTTACGGCGGCTTGCTGCTGTTCGCGCTGGGCAGCTTCGTCGCCGCCGGCGCTCACGACATCGCCACCCTGACCGTGGGCCGGGTGATCCAGGGCGCCGGCGCCATTTCCGCCGCCATCACCGCGCTGCTGGCGGACCTGACCCGCGAGGAAAACCGCACCAAGGCGATGGCGATGATAGGCATGTCCATCGGCACCACCTTCGCCGCCAGCCTGGTGCTGGGGCCGCTCTTGGCCCAGTACATCGGCGTCAACGGCATTTTCGCGCTGACCGGCGCGCTGTCGCTGGCCGCGTTGATCGGCGTCTGGCTGGTGATTCCGGACCCTGTCGGCTCGCGCTTCCACTCAGACGCCGAGGCCAAGGCCAATCGGCTGCCGGCGGTGTTGAAAGACCCCCAGCTGCTGCAGCTCAATTACGGCATCTTCGCGCTGCACGCGGCGCAGATGGCGATGTTCGTCACCATCCCCTTCGCGCTGATCAAGACCGCCCACCTGGACAAGACCCAGCACTGGCAGGTGTATCTGCCGGTGACGGTGATCGGCTTCCTGCTGATGGTGCCGGCCATCATCTACGGCGAGAAGAAGGCCAGGCTCAAGCAAGTCTTCGTCGGCGCCATCGCGCTGATGGCCGCCGCCCAGTTGGGCATGGCGATGGCGCTGGACAGCTTCTGGCAGATCGTGATCTGGCTGGGCCTGTATTTCATCGCCTTCAACATCCTGGAAGCCACGCTGCCCTCGCTGATTTCCAAGATCGCCCCGGCGGATGCCAAGGGAACCGCGATTGGCGTGTATAATACCGCCCAATCCCTTGGCCTGTTCCTGGGCGCGGCCGCCGGCGGCTGGTTGTACACCCGCTTCGGCCCTGCCGGCGTGTTCGGCTTCACCAGCCTGCTGATGCTGACCTGGCTGCTGTGGTCGCTGGCCATGCGGCCGCCCAAGCCGGTGCGCTCGGTGATGTACCACATCGGCGAGGACTGGCGGGGCGACGCCAGCGACCTGTCCCGCCAATTGGCCGGCGTGGCCGGCGTGCATGAAGCCGTGGTCGTGTTGGAAGACCGCGTGGCCTATCTGAAGGTATCGCAGCAGCAGTGGGATGAAGCGACGGTGCAACGTCTGATCGGCGCCACCTTCTGAGCCGCGGCGACGGGCCAAACATTTAGATTTTTATTCGGAGACATCGATGAACAGCATCACCTTTGACGGCCGTCTGGCCGCCGACGCCGAACTGCGCTACACCCCCAGCGGTGAGCCGGTACTGTCGTTCCGCGTAGCCAGCGACATCGGCTTTGGCGAGCGCAAGAGCACCAACTGGTTCAGCTGCCAGGTATGGGGCAAGCGCGGTGAATCGCTGAAGAACTACCTGGCCAAAGGCCAGCAGGTAACCGTTTACGGCCAACTGACCCTGCGCGAGTGGCAGGACAAAGAGGGCAACAAACGCCTGTCCCCGGACGTGCGCGTCAACGAACTGAGCCTGCAAGGCGGCCGCAACGAGATGGGCGGTTCCGGCGGCGGCATGAGCGGCGGCGGCATGAGCGGCGGCGGCATGGACGACGGCTACGGCTACAACGCCCCGGCCCCGCGGCAGGAAGCCCCGGCCGCGCCGCGCCGCCAGGAGCAGCGCCCGGCGCCCAAGCAGCTGGACGATATGGACGACGACATTCCGTTCTAAAAACCAGAGCGCGAACAATCCAGCCAAGGCCGAAACACACGGCGCCGTCAGCGGACGGCGCCTGGGTTTCGGTCTTTTTCTTTGCATGTCTAATTCCGCCCTCCGGCGTCCGCCGGCTGGACTGGAGCGCTTGAGCGGCGGCAACGTCTTTCTTGCACGCCAGCGCCGCCCCCCCTCCCACGCCGCGGCGCGCTCGCCCGGCCCGTTCCAGCGGCCCTCTTCGCCGGCCAAGGCCAAGCAAGCGCGTGCTTTGCTGCGCCGCACCGTTTTGCCCATGAACTGCCATAGTCTTTAACGGCGCGTCTTGAGCCAGATTAATGTTTTATCGGCGCCCTCAAAATGTGCGTTTGCACAAATGAGACAAATCCCCTCTGCCGATATATGTCGAGTGAATTTTCCTGTATCAATTTCATGCCGTATTGATATAATTTCCGCGTATTATCAAAACGACATATTCGGTCTGTCTGATACGACATGTGCAGAGCAACCATGAAAAACGCCACGCCGCGCACCGCGCCCCTTCAGCCACGCCACTCCACGGCGTCGCCCACTGATCCGCCCTTCTTCGGGCCTATTCGCCGCAGCTAAACCCAAACCAGAGCCTAAGCCGCAAGCATAGCGGCGACGCGCCTTTTTCCGTCATCGCGCCTTCATCCCTCATTACTTTTATTTTAAATAAATACTACCAACTGTAAAAACAATCTATTGGAAGAAACAGCATGCTAGACGATAAATCCCTCTGCCCGCTGAGCGCCGCCCAGCAGGAAGTCTGCCTGGCCATCGGCCAGGAAGGCCGCAACCTTCATTACCACCTGTGCGATGTGATCGAATTCAACGGCGATTTGCAGACGCCCTTGCTGGAACAGGCCATCAGAACCGTGTGCCGGCAAGTGGAAACCCTGCGCGCCGCCTTCGACACGGACCCGGCCACCGGGCAATACCGGCAACACCTTCGCCCGGAACTGCACGAAGCCTATTTTTCCTGGCGCGACCTGTCCGCCGAAGCGGACCCGGAACAGGCCTACGCGGCGATGCTGGAGGAACTGTTGGCCGACGATATGGACCTGGCCCGGCAACCGCTGATCCGCTATCTGATCGTCAAACTGGCCGATCGCCGCCACCGGATGATAGAGCTGGGCTCCCACCTGGTGGTGGACGGCTTCGGCCACGCCATCCTGTTCAAGCACATCACCGACTGCTATGTCCGGCTGGCGCGCGGCGAGGCCGTCGAGCCGCTGCCGGCGCAGCCGCTGAGCCAGGTGTTCGAGGCGGAACAGGCCTATCGCCTGAGCGAGTCCTACCTCAAGGACCAGTCCTACTGGCGCCAGTACTGCCTGGACCTGCCCGACCCCACCCAGCTGGCGCCCGGCGACGCGCCCCTGCGCAAGCTGAACCGGTTGCGCAAGGCCTTCTCCGGCGCGGCGGTGACCGGGCTGCGGGAGGCCGCCGGCCAACACCGGCTGCGTCTGTCCAGCGTGCTGCTGGCGGCCTGCGCCACCTATCTGCACCGAATGACCGGCCAGAGCGAGCTGGCGGTGGGCATGCCGGTGGCGGCCCGCCAGCTGAAGGCCCTGCGCGAGATCCCGGCCATGGTGGCCAACATCCTGCCGCTGCGCATCTCGTTTGCGCCGGAATCCACGGTGCTGTCGGTCGCCGCGGACATCCAGCGCCAGCTGCGCCGCCACCTGCTGCATCAGGGCTACCGCTCGGAGGCCATGATCCGCGACCTGTACGCGGAGCGCGGCCACAAGCCGCTGTTCAACACCCTGCTCAATATCGTGGCCTATGACCAGGAAGTGGACTTCGACGGCTGCCAAGCCACGGTCCAGAACGTCGCCAACGGCCCCGCCGACCATCTCGGCATAGACATCTTCGACCGCAACGCCGACGGTCGGCTGGAGATAGGCTTCAACGCCAACGCCGACCTTTACCCGCAGGAAGCACTGGAACTGCATTACGCGCGGATGACCCTGCTGCTGGAGCGTTTCGTCGACGCGCCGGAAACCCCGGCCGCGGACTACCAGCTGCTGCTGCCCGGCGAGCGCGAGCGCTGCTACCCGCTGCCGGCGCGCGCCGACGCGCCGCCGGTCTTCGCCGACGCCTTCGCCGCCTCGGCGCGGAACCACGGCGGCCTGCCGGCCCTGCGCCAGGGCGAACGCGAACTCAGCTACGCCGAACTGGACGACCGCGCCGACCGTCTGGCCAGCCTGCTGCTGGCGCGCGGCGTGCGGCCCGGCGACGACGTCGCCGTCATCGTGTCGCGCAGCATCGAATGGGCGGTGGCGGCGGTGGCGCTGTTCAAGCTCGGCGCCGGCTATGTGCCGGTGGATCCCGACCTGCCGGAAGCCCGCGTCGAATACATACTGGCCGACGCCGCGCCGGCCGCGGTCATCGTCGCCGCCGGCAGCGCCGTCAAGGCCGAAGTCGCGCCGGAAAAACTGCTGCGTCTGGACGCCGCGGCGCTGGACGCGCTGCCGCCGGCCGTCCTCCCGCTCCCCCGCGTAGACCCCGCCGCGCCCGGCTATCTGATCTACACCTCCGGCTCCACCGGCAAGCCCAAGGGCGTGCAAGTGACTCAGCGCAATCTGGTGCCCATCGCCGACACCGCCATCCGGGCGGCCGGGCTGCAAGCCGGCCAGCGCGTGCTGCAATTCATCGCCGCCGGCTTCGACATGTCGGTGCTAGAAATCATGATGACGCTGCTGGCCGGCGCCACCCTGGTCATCTGCGACAAGGTCTCCAGCGCGCCCGGCAAACCGCTGGCCGCGCTGGTGAAGCGGGAAGACATCAAGCTGCTGGTGATGACGCCCAGCCTGCTGGCCTACCACCAGACCGAGGACTTCCCGCGGGACACCGTCCTGATGCTGGGCGGCGAGCCTTGCACGCCGGCGCTGCTGGCGCGCTTCTCCCACTGCCGCCTGCTCAATGTCTACGGCCCGACCGAAACCTCCTTCGCCACCTCGATCAACGCCGACTACGGCGACGGCGACCTGTCCATCGGCCCCGCCACCGCCAACACCCGGCTCTACGTGGTGGACCCGCGACAACGGCTGCTGCCGCCCGGCGCCTGGGGCGATCTGTTCATCGGCGGCCCCGGCGTGGCCCGCGGCTACCGCAACAGCCCGGAGCTGACGGCCAAGGGCTTCGTGCCCGATCTGCTGGACCCCGCCGACACCATGTACCGGGCCGGCGACCGCGTGTTCTTCGACCACCTCGGCCGCATCCATTACCAGGGCCGCCAGGACAACCAGATCAAGCTGCGCGGACTGCGCATCGAGCTGGACGAGATCAAGAACGCCCTGCTCGGCTGCGGCGGCGTGGAAGACGCCGTCGCCTTGCTGCGCGAGCTGCCGCACGGCCCGGCCATCGTCGGCTATGTGGCCAACCAGCAGCTGGAGCTGGACAGCGAGGGCCTGAAACAGGCGCTGAGCCGCCAGTTGCCGCACCACATGATCCCCAGCGTCATCATGGTGCTACCGGTCTTCCCGCTGACCCCCAACGGCAAGCTGGCCACCGGCGAACTGCCGACGCCCACGCTGCAGGACGACGGCGAGCAGGCGCCGCCGCGCACCCCGGAAGAAGAAATCATGTGCCGTCTGTTCGCGACGGTGCTGGAATGCGGCGAGGTCTACGCCAATCAGAACTTCTTCGCGCTGGGCGGGCATTCGCTGCTGGGCCTGCAACTGATCAACGACATCAGAGAGACTTTCGGCGTCTCGCTGGGCATCGCCGACTTCCTGGCCGCCCCCACTCCGCGCCAGCTGGCCCAGCGCCTGGAGCGGCCCGCCGCCTTCAGCGACCCCTTCGACGCCATGCTGCCGCTGCGCGTCCAGGGCTCCCGGCCGCCGCTGTTCTGCATCCACCCGGGCGGCGGCATCGCCTGGCCTTACGCCGGCCTGCTGCCCTTCCTGCCCGAGGATCAGCCGCTGTACGCCATCCAGTCGCCTATCCTGCGCGATCCGGACCGCGTCATCGCATCGCTGGACGAGTTGGCCGAGGAATACCGGCGACGCATCCAGGCGGTGCAGCCGCGGGGGCCGTACCAGCTGGCCGGCTGGTCGGTGGGCGGCAATCTGGCGCTGCGCCTGGCCGCCATGCTGCAGGCCGACGGCTACGAGGTCAGCTTCCTGTGCATGTTCGACAGCTATCCGCTGCAAGGCGGGCCGGCCTCGCTGAAACTGGACGACGCCACCATCATCACCCGGATGACCCGGGCCATCGTCGGCGCGCCGCGCGCCGGCATCAAGGGCTTGAAGAGCGCGATGGAGGAAGTGCTGGGCGGCAGCCAGGTAGGCGAGGAGTTTCTGAGCCGGCTGGTGAACGACTCCAAGCTGATGCTGGAGCTGCTCGCCCGCTGCCGCTACCAGCGCTACGACGGCGACCTGATCTTCATCCGCGCCACCACCGACATCCTGCGCCCCGAGGATCAGCAGCCGTCGCTCTGGCAGCCCTACATCTCCGGCAAGCTGATCGAGTACGAGGTGAACGCGCCGCATGAATGCCTGCTGCAGCGTCAGTACCTGGAACAGTTCGGCGCGCAATTCGCCGCGGAACTGCGGCGGCGCGCCCCGCTCGGCGTCGGCCAGGCTCAGGCGCAGCCGGCGTAGGCCATCGCCGTCTCAGACCCGGCCCGCGGCTTGCCGCGGGCTTTTTCATGTCGGCGATGGCTGAGCGCGGCGGATGGGGAACGGCGGCTAGCCGCCGGCGCGCTTCACCGTCCAGCCGCGCTGCTTGAGCACGGCCATCACCTGCTCGCAGTGGTCGCCCTGGATCTCGATGACACCGTCCTTGACCGTGCCGCCGCTGCCGCAGGCGTTTTTCAGCTGCTTGCCCAGTTGCGCCAACTCCAGCGCGTTCAGCGGCGCGCCCTGGACCACGGTGACCGCCTTGCCGTTGCGGCCCTTGGTTTCCCTGCGCACCCGCACCACGCCGTCGCCAGCCGGCGTCTCCGGCTTGCCGCATTGGCATTGGGCGACGGCGCAGCCACACTGCGGACACATGCGGCCGTGTTCGGTGGAATACACCAAGCCGCCGGAAACATTGCGCGATTTCATGATTTCAAACCCTGGGCCATTGAGGAAACGGCCTGCATCGTCGCGGTTTTGCCCGGCTTTGGCAAGCCCGCCCCGCCAGCCCGTCAAGATGCTGGCAAACCGACCAATCCTTTGGCATATTTAAAAGCCGCCCTTGCCCCTATCAGACCATGGACGAACTCTACCGCGACCCGGCGCCGGAACGCGCCGAACTGGATGCCCGGCCCGGCGTCACCGTGCTGGAATTCGGCGCGCCCTGGTGCGGCCATTGCCAGGCGGCTCAACCCTTGATTCGACAAGCCCTGGCGGAGCATCCCGAGCTCCGTCACCTGCAAATCGAAGACGGGCCGGGCCGCCGCCTGGGACGCAGCTACCGCGTCAAGCTGTGGCCTACGCTGATTTTCCTGCGTCACGGCCAGGAAGTCGCCCGGCTGACCCGGCCGGCGACGGCGGCGGCCGTCAGCGACGCGCTGCGGCAATGCCTGCCGCCCTGAAACCTCTCCGGCTCTTCCCCCACCCACCAGGAGTCACCCTGATGAAAACCCTGCTGCCCTACATCAACTTCCACGGCCAGTGCGAACAGGCGCTGGCCTTCTACCGCCAATGCTTCAACGGCGAGATCGTCGCGCTGATGCGCTTCGGCGATGCGGACTTCCCCAGCCCGGACGAAGCCAAGAACAAGATTCTGCACGCGGAGTTCAAGGCCGAAGGCGTGCATTTCATGGCTTCCGACGGCATGCCGGGCCGCACGCCCGTCCTCGGCGAAAACATCACGCTGAACTTCATGCTGGACAGCGAGGCGGAACAGATGGCGATCTTCGAAGCCCTGGCCCAGGGCGGCCAGATCAACGAACCGCTGCACGACGCCTTCTGGGGCGCCCGCTTCGGCATGCTGGTCGACCGCTTCGGCATCCGCTGGATGAGCAACTGTCCAAAGCAGGGCTAAACCTCCGCTCCCTCTCGGGCGCGCGGTACTGAAACGGCGCGGGCGTCGGCGCGGCGCCGTTTCGCCCGCATTTATCTATATCCATATAGCTATGTTAAAATAGCGGCATGCCGCACCTTACCGTCACCCCCGAAGCCGCGTCCCGGCTGCGCCTGCAGCTGATGGCCCTGAGCCGCCGGCTGCGCCTGGAGGCCCAGGACGACGAACTGCCGTTCGCCCAACTGTCGCTGCTGGCCTGCATCGAACGCGCCGACGGCGCCGCGACTCCGTCGGCGCTGGCTCGCGCGGAAAAACTGCGCAGCTCCAATCTGGCCGGCCTGCTGCGCGAACTCGAGGCCGGCGGCCTGATTCTGCGCGCCGGCGACCCCGAAGACGGCCGCAAGGTCCGGGTCCGCCTGAGCGAGGCCGGCCGCCAGATCCTGCAGGCTCACCGCCTGCGCAAGGACGACTGGCTGCGCGCCGCGCTGGCCGGGCTGCCGCCGCAGCGGCTGGAACTGCTGCTCGCCGCCGGCGAGGTGCTGGCGGAACTGGCCGCGGCCGAAACGCCGGCCGCACGCCTGCCTTGACCCACACGCCATAGGGAACTCTGCGATGAACACCGCTTTTATCGGTTTGGACTACATCCACGACATCATGGTCGACGGCGGCAAGGTCGCCCGCTGCGCCGAACACGCGCGCCAGCGCGGCGTCATCGCCGCCGCCAACCAGGCCATCGCCGAAGCGCGCCGCCGCGGCTGGCTGGTGGCGCAGGTGAAAGTGGGCTTCGCGCCCTCCTACGTGGAGCAGCCCAAAGACTCGCCGCTGTTCGGCCGCGCGCATGAATTCGGCGCGCTGGACCTGTCCGGCCCCGGCACCGCCTTCCATCCGGAACTGGACGTCCGGCCGGAAGACGCCATCGTGATCAAGCCCCGCGTCAGCCCGTTTTACGCCACCTCTCTGGAAGCGGTGCTGCGCGCCCATCGCATCGAGCGCCTGATCCTGGCCGGGGTCAGCAGCACCTGGGCGGTGCAGGCCGCCGCGCGCGACGCCCACGACCGCGACTACCAGGTGCTGGTGCTGGAGGACGGCTGCGCCGCCGCCAGCGAGGAAGAACACCGGATTTCGATGCGCCAGCTGGAGACGATAGCCCGCGTCATCCGTCTAGACGAGCTAGCCGCCTTGTAACAGCCTCGCGAGCCTGAACCGGCTCAATACAGATAAATGCCGCGCGGCTCCGGCGCCGGAGCCGCCACTTCCTCGCCCTGCATCTCGCGCAGCGAAGCCTCGATGCCGTGGCACAACGCGGACAGCGGCAGATCGTTGCCCTCCTTGCCGAAAGGCTCCTCCAGCTCCTCGCCTATCACTTCCAAGGCCAGATAGGTGTAGGCGATGAAGACCGCGATCGCCGGCGTCAGCCAGCCTATGCTGGTGACCAGGCCGGCCGGCAGCAGCAGGCTGTACACGGTGACGGTGCGGTTGAGCAGCACCCGGTAAGTGAAGGGGATGGGCGTGGAGGCGATGCGCTCGCAGCCGCCCAGCACTTCCGACAGCGAGTTCAGATTGCGGTCCAGCGCGTGCCATTGCATATCGTTCAGCGCGCCGTCGCCGCGCATGCGCGCGGTCAACTGCCCCAGCCAGGCCAGGATCAGCGCCGGCTTGAAGCGCGCCGCCAACACCTTGTCCCTCACCTCCTCCGGCAACAGCCGGCGCAGATGGGCGTCGTCGTCGTCGCCGCGCAACTGCGCCTTCAGCGCGTAGGCGAAGGCGCAACAGCCGTCTATCAGCCGCCGCGCGTCCGCGTGCTCCGGCGCCAGCGACAAGACCTGCCGCGCCAGCGAGCGGTTGACGATCAGCAAGCTGCCCCACAGCTTGCGCGCCTCCCAGAAACGTTCGTAGCTGACCGAGTTGCGAAAGCCCAGGAAAATGGCCAGCGACACCCCCATCAGGGTGAAGGCGGGAATGCTGAGCGCCGAGTCCGCATGCTCGCTCAGCCACCAGCCGCGCACGGCGGCGGCGGCGATGGAGATGGCGAAGACCAGCAGCAGGCGCGGCATGATGCGCGGCAGCACCGAGCCGTGCCAGACGAACAACAGGCGCAGCCAGGACGAGGTGGATCTGACAATCATGGCGGGAATATGACGAAGTGAAACGGTTGACCAGCTCCCATGATAGGGCAGCTTGCCCCTGCGCCGCCATGTTTGCGCCGGATTCAGAGCAAGTGGGGCGCCAGCGCCTCCGCCAGCCAATCCATGAACGCCTGGGCCCGGCGCGGCAGATTGCGCCGATGCGCGTACAGCAAGCTCACCGGCATCGGCGCGGCGCGGTAGTCCGGCAGCACTTCCACCAGTTCGCCGCTGTCCAGCAAATGGCGCACCCCGGATTCCGGCGCCTGGATCAGGCCCAGGCCGGCCAGGCAAGCGGCCTGGTAGGCGTCGGCGTTGTTGACGATGACGCTGCCGGCCATGGCCAGCCAATGGCTGCCGTTGTCGTCCCGCCACTCCCAGCCGGCCGGCCGCGCGCCCAGGGTGGAGACATAGTGGACCAGCCGGTGCCGCGCCAGGTCTTCCAGCCCGGCCGGCGCGCCGTAGCGCGCCAGATAGCCGGGGCTGGCGCAATTGAGCTGGCGGAAGCGCCCCAGCGGCCGCGCCACCAGGCTGGAGTCGTTGAGTTCGCCCACCCGCAGCACGCAGTCGAAGCCCTCGCGCACAATGTCCACCTTGCGGTCGGTGCTGCTCAGTTCCAGCTCCAGCCGCGGGTGGCGCTGCAGAAACTCGTCCAGCCGCGGCAAGACCTGATAACGCGCCACGCCGCTGGGCATGTCCACCCGCAGCCGCCCGCTCAGCGCCTCCTCGCCGCGCTGGAACAGGCTTTGCAACTCGTCCATGTCCGCCAGCACGTCCTTGCAGCGCTCGTAGAAAGCCTGGCCGTCCTGGGTCATCTGCACCTTGCGCGTGGTCCGGTGCAAGAGCCGCGTGCCCAGCCAGGCCTCGGTCTGCTTGACCGCCACCGAGATGCTGGCCTTGGGCAGGCCCAGGCTGTCCGCCGCCTGGGTGAAGCTGGACAGCTCCGCCACCCTGACAAAAATCTGCATCGCTTCCAGCTTGTTCATGCCCGCCGCCAATTGTTATTAATATCCGAACACTATAATTCAAATATTCATATTTGTTCATCAAAAACCATACAATAGACTGAGCTCATCGGGTCCAAGCCTGCACCCGCCCCCTACAGGAGATTCCTATGAGCAAGAAAATCGCAGTCATCACCGGCGGCAGCCGCGGCCTGGGCAAAAGCGCCGCCCTGCACCTGGCGCGCCAGGGCGTGGACGTGGTCCTCACTTATCAGAGCCGCTCTGCCGACGCCGAGGCGGTGGTCGCCGAAATCCGGGCGCTGGGCGGCCAGGCCGCCGCGCTGCCGCTGGACGTCGGCCAGAGCGCCGGCTTCGCCGCCTTCGCCGCCCAGCTGCGCCAGACGCTGGCCGAACAATGGCAGCGCGCCGACTTCGACTTCTTGGTCAACAACGCCGGCATCGGCATCCACGCCGCCTTCGCCGACACCAACGAGGCCCAGTTCGACCAGTTGATGAACATCCAGCTCAAGGGTCCGTTCTTCCTGACCCAGACGCTGCTGCCGCTGATCGCCGACGGCGGCCGCATCCTCAACGTCTCCACCGGCCTGACTCGCTTCGCCCTGCCCGGCTACGCCGCCTACGCGGCGATGAAGGGCGGCGTGGAAGTGCTGACCCGCTACCTGGCCAAGGAATTGGGCCCGCGCGGCATCGCGGTCAACGTCATCGCCCCCGGCGCGATTGAAACCGATTTCGGCGGCGGCCTGGTGCGCGACAACGAGCAGGTCAACGCCCACATCGCCGCGCAAACCGCCTTGGGCCGCGTCGGCCGGCCCGACGACATCGGCGGCGCCATCGCCACGCTGCTTAGCGACGGCGCGGCCTGGGTCAACGGCCAGCGGGTGGAAGCCTCCGGCGGCATGTTCCTCTAAAGAACGTGTTTACAATCTCGCGAGCAAGAGCGAGACAAGGCGAAAACAGCTGAGAAAGCGGAATGTACAAGTGGTACATGAGCATTTCGAAGCTGTACTCACCGTGTGGCGTCTCACGCAGCGCTGCAGATTATGAACAGGCTCTAAGAACGTGTTTACGATCTCGCGAGCTAAGGCGAGACAAGGCGAAAACGGCTGAGAAAGCGGAATGTACACACGGTACATGAGCATTTCGAAGGGGTTTTCAACGCCGTATCGCCAACGCGCAGCAGATCGTAAACAGGTTCTAAGCGCCTAAAGCGGCCCTCGCCAGTCACTAAGTGTAAGTACTTAGCTTCACCTCCGCCCCGATGAAAGCCTTGCCTGACAGGGCTTTCACCGGGGTTTCCCCTCGCCGCCCCCATACGTTTAACGCATTTGGCATAGAAGCGGCTTGCCCCCTCAGGCGGCAGGAACTAGTTTTTGAGTATCCCCCGTCCCGGAAAGCACCCGCCACATGCGCGCAGGCCTAAACCGCATTCCGTCCGCCATCCGCGGCTTGGGCCTGCGCGCTCAATTGCTGTTGTTCGCGCTGGCCTGCCTGCTGCCCGCCGCGGTGCTGATCGCCATCGGCGCCTTCGAATCGGCCCGCGACATGCGCGACGCCGCCCAGGAACAAACCCGCGTGCTGACCGACCAGGTGGACCAGACGCTGGCGGTCAAAATCACCGAACTGGAACGCGTGCTGGCGCAGCTGAGCCGGCGGCCGTCGGTGCGCCGCTTCGACTTCGACGAATGCGCCGTCGCTTTCCGCGACATCGCGCTGAGCTTCCCCTCGGCCACCCAACTGAGCCTCAGCACCGCCGCCGGCCTGTACGTCTGCAGTTACTCGCCCAATCCCGCGGTCAGGGCGCCGCCCGCCAACCCCGCCTGGTTCGCCCGCGCGCTGGCCGCTCCCGGCCTGATGCTCAGCGAACCGGTGCAGGAACCCGCCACTCAACGCTGGGTGATGATGCCCAGCTACCCGGTGCGCGACGAACAAGGCCGCGCCGTCGGCCTGCTGAGCCTGCAAATGGACTTGCTGACGTTTCAGGCCCAGGTCTTGCCCGCGACGCTGGACCGCAAGCTGACCATCGCGGTGCTGAGCCCGCAGGCGGCCTTCTTGCTGCGCTACCCCGACCCCGCGCTTTGGCACGGCAAGACCTCGATCAACGTCGCGCGCACCGTCGCGCGCATCCGCGCCAAGGCCTCCGGCTTCGAACTGGGCGTCGGCCGCGACGGCGTGTCCCGGCTCTACTCCTACCGAAAATTCTCCCAGGCGGATTGGCTGATCCTCGCCGCGCTGCCGGAACAGGAGGTGCTCGCGCCCTACTACAACCGCCTGCGCTGGGGCGCGGCCAGCGGCATCGTCACCTTGCTGCTCTGCGGCTGGCTGGCGCAACGCTTCAGCCGCGGGCTGACCCGCCCGGCGCGCCAGCTGGCGGAAACGGCGCAAGCGGTGGCCCGCGGCAACCTGAACGCGCGGGCGCAGGAGCTGGGGCCGCAGGAATTGCGCGCGGTGTCGCATCAATTCAATCTGATGCTGGACCAATTGCAGGCGCACGAGGCGGCGATCCGCCTCAGCGAGATGCAGCGCGCCGGCATCATCGACACCGCGATGGACGCCATCGTCACCATCGACGCCGAGCTGAACATCATCCAGTTCAACCCCGCCGCGGAACAGGCCTTCGGCTACCGCGCCGAACAGGTGCTGGGCCAGCCGGTCAATATGCTGGTGCCGGAGGCGCTGCGTCCGGACCACGCGCAACTGATCCGCGGCTTCGGCCAGAACGGCCCGGTCAGCCGCAGCCTGGCCCCGGCCGGCGGCGTGCGCGGCCTGCGCGCCGACGGCAGCGAGTTCTACGCCGAAGCCTCGGTGTCGCAACTGGAAGTGGGCGGCCAGAAGTATTACACCGCCATCATGCGCGACATCACCCAGCGGCTGAAAACCGAGCAGGCGCTCCAACGCCACAGCCGGCAGCTGGAGTCGCTGCGCGACATGGGCCTGACCCTGCTCTCCGCCGCCAGCCCGCAGCAAACCGCGCAGGAGGGGCTGCGCATGCTGGCGCAATTGGTGCCGTTCTGGGGCGCGTCGGCCACGGTGTTCGACTGGAGGCACGAGGAAACCATCTTCCTGGCGCTGGAGTGCGACGCCCGGGACGAGATCCCGATCGACAGCCGCTTCCCCTTCTCCAGCTATGGCTTGAGCGACCTGGAACAACTCAAGCGCGGCCAGCCCAGCTTCGCGCACGACATCACCACGCTGGCGCAACCGCCGGCGCTGGTCAAATGGCTGCGCAGCCACGGCGTGCGCGCCTATCTGCGGCTGCCGCTGATGGCGGAAGGGCAATTGCTGGGCTCCTTGAACCTGGCCTTCCTGGAAGTCGCCCACCACGGCTTCGAACACCTGGAGATCGCGCGCGCCTTCGCCCAACAGCTGGCCATCACCTTGCAGCACTCCTTGCTGCGGCTGCGCATAGAGCGGCTCAACCGCGTCTACGCCATTCTCAGCGGCATCAATATGCTGATCGTGCGCTGCCACGACCGCCAGGAGCTGTTCCGCGAAGCCTGCCACATCGCCACCCAGAGCGGCGCGTTCAAACTGGTTTGGATCAGCATGCTGGACCAGAACGACGGCCAGCACCGCATCGCCGCGCTGCAAGGACAATCCGACGCGCCGCCGGACGCCGAGGCGCTGCTGCAGCTGTCCGCCGCCGCCATCGCCAGCGGCGGCAACGTGGTCTGCAATCAGCTGGGCGCGCCGCTGCCCTACTCGGCGCGCGAGCAATTGCTGGCGCAAGGCATACGCTCGCTGGCCTGCCTGCCCTTGCCGCTGCCCGGTCAGCGCGCCGCCTCGCTGGCGCTGTGCTCCAGTGAAGCCAACGCCTTCGACCATGAAGAAATGCAGTTGCTGGCCGAGCTGGCCGGCGACATCGCCTTCGCGCTCGACCACATCGAAAAAGAGGAGCGCCTGCATTTCCTGTCCTACTACGACGAATTGACCGGCCTGGCCAACCGCAGCCTATTCCACGAGCGCTTGGCGCAGCAAACCAGCTCCAGCCATCATGAGCATCGCCGCCTGGCGGTGGTCTTCCTCGACATCGAACACTTCAAATCCATCAACGACGTCTACGGCCGCTGGGCCGGCGACCAGGTGCTGCGCCTGCTGGCCGCGCGTCTGGAATCCTTCACCGAGGAAGCCCGGCTGCTGGCCTGCGTCAAGATAGACCGCTTCGCGCTGATCATTCCCGAGGTCAAGAGCGAGGAAGACATCGCGCGTCAGGTGATGCAATTGCAGGAGCATTGCGTCGCCCAGCCCATCGCCATCCTGGACAAACAGTTGCGCGTCTCCGCCAAGTTCGGCATCGCCATCCATCCGGAAGACGGCGCCGACGCGGAAAGCCTGCTGGAAAACGCCGAGGCCGCGCTCAAGCTGGCGCAAAGCACCAATGAGCGCTATCTGTTCTACCGCCAGGAAATGAGCGAACGCGCCGCGGTGACGCTGGAGCTGGAAAACCGGCTGCGCCTGGCGCTGGAGCGCCAGGAATTCGTGCTGCACTACCAGCCAAAAGTGGACGCGGTGTCGCGGCAGATCGTCGGCGTGGAGGCCTTGCTGCGCTGGCAGAGCCCGGAACGCGGCCTGGTGTCGCCGGCGCAATTCATTCCCTTGCTGGAGGAAACCGGCCTGATTCTGGAGGTGGGCGTCTGGGCGCTGCGACAGGCCGCGCGCGACCATCTGCGCTGGCTGGAGGCCGGCTATCCGGCGCCGCGCATCGCGGTCAACGTCTCCCCGCTGCAACTGCGCCAGGCCGATTTCTCCGAACAGCTGCGGCAGGCCTTAAGCGAAGGCGCCGCCGTGCCGGGCATAGACATCGAAATCACCGAAACCGTGGTGCTAGACAACCTGGACACCTGCGGCGAAACCCTGCGCCGCATCCGCGACATGCAGGTGGGCATTTCCATCGACGACTTCGGCACCGGCTATTCCTCGCTGTCCTACCTGGCCAAGCTGCCCACCCAGGAGCTGAAGATCGACCAGTCCTTCGTGCGCGCGATGCTGAACGACCAGGACGCGATGACGCTGACCGGCGCCATCATCGCGCTGGCCCATTCGCTGCAGCTCAGGGTGGTGGCCGAGGGCGTGGAAACCGACGAGCAGGCCACCGCGCTGACCTATATGTTCTGCGATACCCTGCAAGGCTATCTGTTCAGCAAGCCGCTGCCGGCGGCGGAGCTGGAGCGCCGCTTCTGGCGCGAGCGGCCGGACCCCTACGCCCCGCTGCTCAATATCGCCCAAGAGCCCGCCGCCACGCCGGCGACCAGCTAAGAGAGGCTAACAAAATCAGTTTTACGCCTGAGGCAAGGCGCGCCGACGCGGGCAGTACTTGAGTACGATAAGTCGGCGCAACGCCGCATCAGGAGTTTTGTTAGCCGCTCTAAGGACCTGTTCACGATCTCCCCGGCAAATAAACGCTAGCCCAACCCGCTGCGCCGCCTTGACCCCGTCCCCGCTCTCGGCAACAATCCCCCCGTTGCCGCCCAAACAAGCGGCACACGGGATTGGCGTCCCGTTACTTAACTATCGATTTGCTTGCACGGAACACTGCGCAAGCAGTTTTTCTATGCCTACGCACTCTTGGCAGGTGCGTGGTGGGGGAGTGCCATGCACTCGCCGGTTTGATAGTTAAGTCCGGTACGCCAATCCTGCCACGCGCCTGCCTAATACCTCAGCCTTCCCCGGCAGGCGGTTTATCTTGTGTCACAGCAGGAGAAACGCCATGTCTTACATCCTACCTCCCCGCCGCCGCTACAAACTGGCCGCCCGCGAACAGCAGGAAACCCGGCTCCCCTTCGTCCGCTACCTGCCCTCCCGCAACCACCCCCACTACTGGCAAATGCCCGCCGCCGCCGAAAACTACGCTCTCGCCTGCGCTTACGGCCGCGAATGCGCCGCCCATTTGCTGCAATGGTTGAAGGACAATCCGGAATACGTCGGCACCGGCCTGCTCAGCCGCGTCGCCCGCGACATCGATTTCGACGACCGCAGCCAGCGCGGCCACTGGATGGGCTTCTTCAATTATTTGGAGCATATGCTGTGGCTGGGGGCTCGCCGGGTCCAGGTCTACCGTCACCTGGACAACCAACACCAGCTGCATGACGCGCGCACCCTGCGCGCATGGCTGGAGGCGCGGCAAGCGCGACGGCCTCTCTAAAAACCGCCAAGCCAATCCCTGATCCGGCGTCGGCGCGCCTTGGCTCAGGGACGCCGCGCGGTGTTGTCGGCGCTTGCGCGGACGCAAAAAAAGGGAGGCCTCAGCCTCCCCTCGTCCCCGTTCGGGCCGCGCTCAGCGCGGCCTCTTTATGCAGCCGGACCGTGATCCGGCTGCCTATGCCTAGTGTAAGCCTTTTGGTTTAACGATTTCCGGTTTATTTAGCTGCGGAAGCCGCGGCTTTCTTGTGGGTTTTCTTGGCGGCGTGCTTCTTGTGCTGCGCCGGCTTCTTGGCGGCCTTGGCCGGAGCGGAAGCTTCCGCCTTGGCGGCCTGGGCTTTCTGGGCCGGAGCGGATGCCGCCGGCTTGTGGGCCTTCTTCACCGCGTGCTTTTTATGCTGCGCCGGCTTCTTGGCGGCCTTGGCCGGGGCGGAGGCTTCGGCCTTGGCGGCCTGGGCTTTCTGCGCCGCGCCGGAGGCGTGCTTCTTCACCGCCTTGTGCTGCGCTTTCTTGGCCGCGGGCGCGGTCTTGGCGGCCGGAGCGGAAGCCGGCTTGGCGGCTTCGGCGGCGAAGCCGGCGGCGGAGCTCAGGGCGAAAGCGGCGGACAGTACGATCAGGCTCAGTTTTTTCATGATGACATTCTCCAGTCGGGTCAGGATGGCGTCCGTCTGCTCAGTGCTGCCGCGACGCCGGGCTTGGTGTTTCCTTGCTGCTCATCCTAGGCGTCCCGGTCCGTCCCCGTCTGTGAGTCAGATGTAAAAGCGTGTAACGCCGCGTAGCCCGCGCTACTGAGTCTGCACCTCGAGCTCGCTGATCCGATACTCGCCGTCCAGCCAAGCCACGACTTCGCGCGCGCAGGCGTGGTCCAGCGCCGCGTAGCGCTCGCGCAGTTCGGCGGCGCGCTCGCCCAATTGGTCCAGGCCCACGTCCTGCAAGGTCAGCAGGTCCCGCCACAGCATGTCGGCCAGTTCCTCGCCGGCCACCACCTGGGCGGCGCGGCGCATCGAGGCGCCGTATTGATAGCGCGGCCCCAGCCGGTAGCTGTCCGCCAGCGTCAGCGCTGGAATCAGGCTGAGCGCCGCTTGCTGCGCCGGATTGATGCCGTGCGCCGCCAGCAGCTCGGCGTTGGCCGCGGACCGGCCGGTGAAGCCGCGCAGATGCAGGTATTGCGACATCCGC
This sequence comes from Chromobacterium alkanivorans, assembly GCF_016937655.1. GTDB lineage: Bacteria > Pseudomonadota > Gammaproteobacteria > Burkholderiales > Chromobacteriaceae > Chromobacterium > Chromobacterium alkanivorans. The sequence continues at coordinate 49,657 of NZ_JAFHKL010000003.1, forward strand.
GGGCCGTCGTTCACCGGGTAGTTGTCCCACAACACCGGCTTGCGGCCCAGCCATTTGCCCACTTGCAGCAGGTGTCCGGGCGAGATTTCGCGCGAGCACACCTCCTCGCCGGTCCAGAAAATGTCGATGTCCGGCGCCAACCATTGGCCCAGTTGCTGCAAATAGCCGACCGGGCGCTGACCGAACACCCGGTCCAGCACCGGATCGCTGGAATAGTAGCTGGGACAGACCAGCAGCCGCTCCACCGCGCAGCGCTGACGCACCCAGGCGACGATCTCCGCCTGGCGCTCCGCCAGATCGGGCAGATCGCCGCGCATGTCGTCGAACAGGATGGCCAGCTGGCTGACGCCGATGCGCTGCAGCTGTTCCAGCTTGCGCGCCAGCGCCCGGCGGGCCTCGTCGTTGAAGTCCAGATACGCCTCGTACGGGCTCAGGCCCATGCCGAAACCGACCTCCAGCCGCCGGCAATGGCCGGCGAAGGCCGCCAGCCTCTCCTCCAGCTCAGCCGGGTAGTCCAGCTGCCACTGGCGGCGCAAATACGCGTCCGCTTTCGGCGCGTACAGGTAGAAACGGTAGCCGTGCGCCGCCAGCGTGGTGGACAGCAACTCCCGCTGCGCCCAGGTCCAGGGCTTGCCGTAAAAGCCTTCGATAATGCCTAAGGGGATGTTCATTGGAAAACCTTCCGCGTCTTCGGCGCAGCGGCGCCGGCCATCGGAAAAAATGATGCCTTCATGAATGAATTGACCCAATAAACTGCGTCAAGTTGCATTTAAAGCCGAGAATCCGGCGCGTTTATGCCATTGCCGGCAACGCCGCCGCCCCCCCGCCGGCGGCTCAAAACCGCGGCCAGCCCTCGCTCAGCAAGCGGGCGAACGCGTCCGCCGGCAGCGGCCGCTGGAAAAGAAAGCCCTGTATCTCTTCGCAGCCGCATTCGCGCAGCAAAGCCAGCTGGCTCTCGGTTTCCACGCCTTCGGCGATCACCGCCAGCTTCAGGCTGCGCGCCAGCGCGATGATGGCCGAGGCGATGGACACGCTGTCCGGGTCCCAATCCAGGTCCCTCACGAAGGACTGATCTATCTTCAGCCGGTCCAGCGCCAGGCGCTTGAGGAAGCCGAGCGAGGAAAAACCGGTGCCGAAGTCGTCCATGGCCAGCGCGACGCCCAGTTCCCGCAGCCGCCGCGCGGCGAGGACCAGGGCTTCCACATCGCTCATCATCACGCTTTCGGTCAGCTCCAGTTCCAGCCAGCGCGGCGCCAGGCCGGTCTCGCCGAGCACCCGGCGCGTCAGCTCCACCATGTCCTGAGCGGCGAATTGATGCGCGGACACGTTCACCGCCACCACCACCGGTTGCAGGCCCTCGTCCTGCCAACGGCGCGCCTGGGAGCAGGCGGCGCGCAGCACCCACTCGCCCAGGGGCACGATCAGGCCGCAGGCTTCCGCCAAGGGGATGAAGTCCGCGGGCGGCAACAGGCCGCGGCGCGGATGCCGCCAACGCGCCAAAGCCTCGCAGCCGAACAGGGCGCCGTCCGCCAGCCGCAGTTGCGGCTGGTAGTGCAGCTCCAGCTCGTCGCGCTCCAGCGCGCGGCGCAAATCGTTCTCCAGCTCCAGCAACTCCATCGAGCGCGCGTTCATTTCCGCCGCGTAGTAGCGGAAGCCCCAGCCGCCCACCCCCTTGGCCTGGTAGACCGCCGCCAGCGCGTTGCGCAGCAGGCCGTCGCCGTTCTCGCCGTCCTTGGGGTAAACCGCGACGCCTATGCTGCAGGACAGGAAGATTTCGCGCCCGGCCTGCTCGAACGGCTCGGCCAGCAGCTTGAGCACCGCCTGGGCCAGGCCGGCGCCGACCATCTCGCCGCGGCCGAACAGGATGAACTCGTCGCCGCCCAGCCGCGCCAGGGTGTCCGCGTCCGCCACGCCCTCGCTCAGCCGCTGCGCCAGCCCCCGCAGCAATTCGTCGCCGGCCTCGCGCCCCAGGGTGTCGTTGATGCTTTTGAAGCGGTTCAGATTGAGGGCCACCACTTCCAGCGCCGCCGCCTCGCGCCGGCAGTGGTGCAACGCGTGGTCCAGCCGGTCGCGCAGCAGATTGCGGTTGGGCAGCCCGGTCAGGTCGTCGAAATTGGACTGCCGCTCCAGTTGCCGGATGTAGCGCTGCCGCTCCCGGATGTCGGTGAAGCTCACCACCGCCCCCAGCTGCAAACCGGCGTTGCGCATCGGCACCGCGGAGAAGGCCACCGGCAGCGCGTCGCCGTCCTTGCGGCGGAAAGCCCCTTCTCGGTCGCGCGCTTCGCCGCCCGGCGGCGGCATGACGGCGCCCGGGCCGTCGCCGTCGCCGCGGAACAGGCAGAAGCTGGCGCTTTGCCCCAGCAATTCCTCCGGGCGGTAGCCCAGCATCGCGGCGGCGGCGGGGTTGATGAAATTGATCGCGCCGTCGACGCCGACGCCGAAGATGCCCTCCGCCGCCGAGTTCAAAATCAGTTCGTTTTCCGCCGCGCGCCGCGCCACTTCAGCCTCCAGCCGCGCGTTGCGGTCGCGCAGCGCGTCGCGCGCCGCCTTCAGTTCCAGTTGGGTCTGCACCCGCGCCAGCACCACCGCCGGCCGCACCGGCTTGGCGATGTAGTCGACCGCGCCCAGTTCCAGGCCTCTTTCCTCGTCGCCGGGCGCGTCCAGGGCGGTGAGAAAGATCACCGGAATGTCGCGGCAAGCCGGGCGGCTCCGCAACAGGCTCAACACCATATAGCCGTCCTGCTCCGGCATCATCACGTCCAGCAGGATCAGGTCCGGCGCCGGCGACTGCGCCGCCATGCGCAGGGCGCGCCGGCCCGAGGTGGCGACGCGCACCCGGTACAGCGGCGTCAGCAGCTCCCCCAGCACCCGCAACACGTCGGGGCTGTCGTCCACCACCAGGATCACCCGTTCGCCGACGCGCGGGGCGTTCATCGCGGCTCCCGCGCCAGGCCGTGCCGGACGCTCAGCTTGCGCAGCTGCGCGAGCGCGGCGGGGAAATCGAAAGCCTCGATCCGCCGCTCCAGTTCGGCCAGTTCGGCGGCGTCCAGTTGGGCGCGCAAGGCCGGCAGCAAGGACAGGAATTGCTGTTCGGCGCGGGGATCGTCCGCCGCCAGCAAGCTCTCCAATTCCTGCAACTGCGCGCGCGAGGCCGCCTCCAGCGGCGGCGGCCCGCTCCGGTTCTCCGCCTCCGGCAGCGCGTCCAGCGCCGCGCACAGGGCCGCCAGTTCCCGGCCCAGCGTCTCGGCGCGCGCCGGCATCGCGTCCCCGGGCAGCCCCTGCCTCAAGGCCGTTTCCAGTTCGGCGGCCTCGGCCTGGACGCGGACCAGGCCCAAGGACGCGGCGGCCCCTTTCAGCGAATGGGCGAGGCGGCACGCCTCTTCGCCCGCATCGGCGCGCGCCAGGCTCTCCAGCCTGGCCACGTCGTCGCGATGGATGCCCGCGAATTTGCGCAGCAAGCGCTCAAAACGCTCCAGATCGTCGCCGACGGTGCGCAGGCCGGCTTCCAAGTCCACGCCGGGCAGGCTCATCAACAGCGCGCGCCGCCCGCCGTCCGGCGCCGCCTCGGCGCGGGCCCTCCCGGATCCGCCCCCCGACGACAGCCATTTCAGCAGCAAGCCGAACAGCTGCTCCGGGTCCACCGGCTTGGCCACGAAATCGTTCATGCCGGCCTCCAGACAGCGCTGGCGATCTTCGTCGAAGGCGTTGGCGGTCATGCCCAGGATAGGAGTCCGCTCCCAGCCCGGCAGGGCCCGGATCCGGCGCGTCGCCTCCAGGCCGTCCAGCTCCGGCATCTGCACATCCATCAGCACCAGGTCGTAGCGTCCCGCCGCCGCGCACTCCACGGCCTCGCGGCCGTTTCTCGCCAGTTCGGCCCTCAGGCCGACGCTGCCCAGCAGCCAGAGCGCCACTTCCTGATTGATCACGTCGTCCTCCACCACCAGCACCCGCGCGTCGGCGCGCTGCAGCAGTTCGGCTTCGACCTCGTCCGGCGCCGCGCCGGCCGGCTCGGCGGCGACGCTCTCCCCCCGCGTCAGCCAGGCGGTCAGCCAAAACGTACTGCCGCTCCCTTCCCGGCTGGCCACGCCCACCTCGCCGCCCATCAGCGCGGCCAGGCGCTGGGTGATCGCCAGCCCCAGGCCGGTGCCGCCGTATTTGCGGGTGGTGGAGTCGTCCGCCTGCTGAAAGGCCTGGAACAGGCCGGCCAGCTTGTCGGCGGGAATGCCGATGCCGGTGTCGCGCACCTCGAAGCGCAGCAGCAGGCGCTCGCCCTCGCTGCGCAACAGCCGGGCGCTCAGGGTCACCGTCCCCTGCTCGGTGAACTTGACCGCGTTGCCGGCGTAGTTGAGCAAGGCCTGGCGCAACCGGGTGGGGTCGCCGCGCAGGCAGGGCGGCACGCCGGCGTAATCGATCTCCACGCGCAAGCCCTTGGCCTGGGCCGGTTCGTCGATCAGCGAACCCACATGCTCGAACAGCGCGCCGATCGAGAAATCGGTCCGCTCCAGCGACAGCTTGCCGGCCTCGATCTTGGACAGGTCCAGGATGTCGTTGATGATGGTGAGCAGATGGCCGCTGGCCGCCAGCACCTTTTCCAGCTTGGCCTGCTGCTCCGGCCGCGGCTGGGTGCGCATCAGCAAATGGGTGAAACCGATGATGGCGTTCAAGGGCGTGCGGATTTCATGGCTCATATTGGCGACGAAGGCGCTCTTGGCCAGATTGGCCGCCTCCGCGTCCTCCTTGGCGCGCACCAGGGCCTGCTCGGTTTCCTTGCGCCGGGTGATGTCGGTGACGAAGCCGATGATCTTGTCCGAGTCCCCGGGCTGGTCCGGCAAGTAATACAAAATCATTTCCACCGCCACCAGCCGGCCGTCCCGGGTCCGTTGCTGGGTTTCGAACTGCGCCCGGCTTTGCCGCCGCAGCCGCTCCACGGTGCGCGCGTAAACCTCGGGCGTGGTGTCGGGCACGATGTCGGACACGTTCAGGCGCAGCATCTCCTCCACGCCGTAGTCCAGCAGCTGCGCCGCGTAGCGGTTGACGTAGATCAGCCGCCCGCTGGCGGCGTCCACCCAGTGTATGCCTATGCCCACGCTGTCCATGGCGAACTGGGTGGTTTGCAGCTTGGCGCTGGTGGCGCTCACCTCGGCGGTGCGCACCGCCACCAGTTCCTCCAGGTGATGGCGATGCTGGTCCAGTTCCAGGCCCAGGCGCTTTTTCTCGCTGATGTCCTCCTGCAGGGACAGATAGTGGCTGATCTTGCCGTCCGGCTGGCGGATAGGCGAAATATGGGCGAAGTCGACATAGTCGCTGCCGTCCTTGCGCCGGTTGAACAGCTCGCCCTTCCACGCCTTGCCGGCTTGCAGCGCGTCCCAAAGCTCGGCGTAGGTTTCCGCCGGGGTCAGGCCGGACTTGAGCAGATTGGGCGTCTGTCCCATCACCTCTTCCCGGCTGTAGCCGGTATTGCGGACAAAGGCTTCGTTGACGTATTCGATCCGCGTGTCCAGATCGGTGATGACCACGCTCTCCGGGCTCTGCTCCACCGCCATCGACAGCTGGCGTATCCGCTCCGCCGCCTGCCGCCTCAGGGTGATGTCGCGGAAAGCGCCGTAGACGCCGCCGTCCGGCAGCCGGATCGCGTTCAGTTCCACCGGCACCTCGGCGCCGTCCTTGCGGCGCACCAGCATCTCGGCGCTCAATTGCTCATTGGACAGCAGCCGCCGGAACAGCGCCTGCGCGTCCTCCGCCGCGGAGTCGGCGCTGAAGTCGCCCACCCGCATCGCCAGGATTTCCGGCTCCTCGTAGCCCAGCAGTTGACGGGCCTGCAGATTGGCGTACTGATAGCGCCCTTCCGCGTCCGCCACCAACACCGCGTCGGCGGCGTGGTCCAGCACGCTGCGGTAGCGCGCCTCGGCGCTGGCCAGCGCCTGGGTTTTTTCGCGCAGCGGCCGCAAATCGTTGTACGTGCCGAAGAAGCCGCAGAAGGCCCCGGACAGATCGTGCATGGCGGTGACGGAGGCGTAGACCGGGATGATTTCGCCGTTGCTGGCGACGCGGGCCAGTTCGCCGCTCCAGCGCCCTTGCTCCACCACCTGCCGCTCCAGCGCCGCCCGCTCCGCTCGTTTGACCGGATCGTCCGGGATGAAACGGGAGATGGACGAGCCCAACAGCTCGTTCATCGAATACCCCATCAGCTCGCCGAAGGCGGCGTTGGCGTAGAGGATGCTCTTGGCCGCGTCGGTCATCACCACCGGTTGCGCCGACTGGTCCAGGGCCTCCGCCAGCCGGTGGCGCTCTTCCTCCATCGATTTGCGGACGGTGATGTCCTCGGTGAAGATCACGATGCCGCCGATGAAGCCGTCGCGCGCATGCCATGGCCGCGCTTCCCAGCACAGCCACTGCGCCGCGCCGTCCTGGCGCAGAAAGCGGTCTTCCTCCGCGCGTATCACCTCCCCGGCGAGCGCCCGCCGATGCACCTCCCGCCAGGCGGCCGAAATTTCCGGAAACACCTCGTAGTGAGACCGGCCGATGATGGTCTGGCCGTCCAGGCCGTAATCTTCCAGCCAACGCCGGCTGGCGGCCAGATAGCGCATGTCGCCATCGAACATCGCCAGCGCCGCCGGCGCGTGCTCGATGAACAGCGTCAGCCTTTCCTCGCTCTCCAGCAGGGCGTTCTCCATCGCCTTGCGGTCGGAGATGTCCTGCATCGCGCCGCGCACCGACAGCACCTCGGCCCCGGCCAGCACCGGCCTGCCGGACACGCGCACCCATTTGCGCCGGCCGCCGGCGCTGAACAGGCTCAGTTCCAGGTCGTAGGGCTCGGCCTCCTCCCGCGCCCGGCGCATGGCCTCTTCGATGCGCCGCCGGTCGTCGCCGCGGTAAAAGCTGGAATCCGCGCCCACGTTCACCGGCGCGTCGTCCGGCAGGCCGTGGATGCGCGCCACTTCGGACGTGCAGCCGCCGCGGCCGCTGGCCGGATCGAACCACCACCCGCCCACCCGGGCGATGGCGCTCATTTCCTGCAGCAGCTCCTCGCGCTGCCTCTGCTCCGCTTCGGCGCGCTTGCGCGCGCTGATGTCGGAAGCGATGCCGCACACCGCGTAGACGCTCCCCGTCGCGTCGCACAAGGGAAACTTGTACACCAGATAAGTGTGCGGGCCGTCGTCCTGCGGCACGGTTTCCTCGTATTCGCGCGCCTGGCCGCTGTTCAGCACCTCCATATCGGCGCAACGCAAATTGGCCACCACCTCGGGCGGGAACAGGTCTTCGTCGCGCAGGCCGCGCATGGCTTCCGCGCTGATATGGAATAAATCCGGATAACGTTGATTGACCAGCAGATAGCGGCCGTCCACGTCCTTGACGAAGATCACCGCAGTGGAGTTGTCGATGATGGCGCGCAACAAGGCCTGCTGGCGCGTCAGTTCGTTCTCGGCCCAGCGCGAGCGGCGGTTGATCAGGCGTTGGCTGAACAGGCTCAAAATCAAGCCGCACAAGGCGAACAGGACGATGGAGACGGCGTCCGGCGGCCGGGTTATGGCGAAACTCCACTGCGGGGGGATGAACAGATACCAGACCAGCGGCACCGACACGGCGGTGGCGACCAGGCCGCCGGCCAGCCCGCCCAGCGCGGCGGCGATGAAGACGGCGGGATAGAACAGGAACCAGGCGTAAGGGCGGACCCAGTCCCACAACAGCCATTGCGCGGACATGGCCAGCAAGGGCACCAAGAGCCCCACCCCGCACGCGCGCCATGGAACGGCGGCGAGGAAGGCCTGGAAACGCCAGCCCCGCGCCCCTTGTTTACAATCCGTCAATTCTCGGCCTCGACTCGAAAGCTGGCTTGGTTTTGTCTGTTCTCACGATAGACCACGCCATTCCGCCGGACAAACCGCCTACTGCCGCCGCAAACGCCTGCTTTCCCCCTCCGCGTCGCACCATTGCAGCATCCCTCCTTCGGCCAGCAGGGTTTCCGGCAGCACCGCGGCGCGCGCCAGTTGCGGCGTCTGCGCCGCCACGGTCAGCGGGTAGGCGATGGGCACGCCGTAACGGCGCGGGCTGCGCGCATAGCAGCCGTGCTCGTTGTAAAACAGTTCCAGCCAGGCTCCGTCCCCGCTCTCATAACGCCCCGGCGGGAACATTTGCTCGTCCGGCTGCTGCCGTCCCGGCGCAGGCAGGGCTTCCAAGGACTCGCCGCTGGCGATGCGCGCCAGATCCCGCCCCAGCCTCTCCACCGGCGAGCCGAAGGCGTTGGCCAGCACCACCACGCTGCCGCCGCCGGGCAAGACGCTCATGAAGGCGAAGAAGCCGTTGACGTCGCCGAAGTGCTGGGCCAGCCGCTGCCGGCGACCGGCCAGCGTCCAGTCCTCGCCGTAAAACCCGTAGGCGTACTCCAGAGCGCTCACGTCCAGCATCAGCGCGGCCAGCTTGGCCGGCAGCGCCTCTCCCCGCTGCAACGCCTCCAGCCAGCGGCACAGATCGCCGGCGCTGGAGGCTAGATCGTAAACGCCCCAGGCCACCGACATGTCCATAGGCTCCGCGTAGCGCCACGGCGCGCCCGGATGCAGGCCGCGCGCCGCATGCGGCAGGATGGCGCGGCCGTCGTCGACATAGGTGCGTTCCAGGCCCAGCGGCCGAAACAGGTATTGCTGCCGATAACTGGCGAAATCCTGATCCGCCACCCGCTCCACAATGGCCGCCAGCAACAGATAGCCGGTATTGCTGTAAGCGTGGGCGACGCCGGGCGGGCAGGCCGGCGGCAGCGCGTGCGCCCAGTCCAGCAGCTCCTGCGGCCGGTGCGCCAGCCGCATCCGCGTCGGCCAATACTCGGCCGCGCTGGTGAAGTTGGCGGTGCCGGCGCTGTGATTCAGCAATTGATGCAGGCTGATGCCCGCCGCGTTGGGAAAATCGGGGAAGAAGCGCTCAAGGCTGTCGCTCAGCTCCAGCCGCCCCTGGGCCACCTGCTGCAACAGTGCGGCGGCGGTGAAGCTCTTGCTCAGCGAACCGATGCGGAACACCGTGTCCTGCTCGTTGGCCACGCCCAGGCCCGGATCGGCCATGCCGCCGGCCACCGCCGCCCGCTCGCCGTCGGCCAGGCCGACGGCGGCCACGCCGTGCAGGCAGCCCGCCGCGTTCCAGGAACGCAGATACGTTTGCAAAGCGGCCACCGTGTTCATGCCCATGCCTGTTCCCCGTCAGTCAGGATAGTCTAGACGCCAGGCGGCGCCGCGCCGCCCCACTCATCACTATGGTTGCTTTCTCCGCCGCTCGCCATGCGTTCCGCGCCGCGGCCGTCGCCGCGCATTGCCGCTTCAGTAAAAATAGTCGAACAGCAATTGCCAGACCCGCCGCGCCGGGCTGGCGCCGTAACGGCTGTCCGGCGCGCCGTCGAAACGCTGCCACTGCAAGGCCAGGTCCACCGGGCCCAGGTGATAGCGGGCCTCCGCCCAGTTCATGCCGCTGTGGTCCACCAGGTCGAAGCCGCGCATCGCGGTCAGGTCCAGATCGTCCGCCAGCGCGTCCTGCCAATGCGCGCGCAGCAAGGCAGCGCGCCGGGTGGGCAGGCCGCCGCCGGCGCCGACTCCCGCCCGGTAGGCGCCGTAGAGCGCCGGCTGCGCGCGCAGCGCGCGCCAGTCGTCGCGATCCGGCGCCGCGCCGTCTTGCTGCGCTTCCAGCGTCAGGCTCAGCTTGTTGGCGCCGGTCCAGGTCAGGCCGCCGGCCAGCCGGTTGCGCCAGGCCGAGTCCGGCTGCCCCAGGCTTTGCCGCCAGGCGCTGCGCTGCCGGCCGCCGGCCCATTCCAGATAGACCACGGTGGCGTCGCCGAGCACGCGCGACAGATTGAAGCCCAGCTGCGGCGAGCGGCCCTGCTCTTGCAGCAGCAGCCATTGCGGATTGAGGTTTTCGGCGAAGCGATAGCTGGCGGCCAGCAGCAGCCGCTGCCGGGGATTGCTGGCGCCCCAGTCCAGGCTGGCGCCGTCCGGGTTCGGCCCCGAGCCCAGCTTGGGCGACCAGATCGCGGTCAGCGAGCCGCAGTCCCATAGTTTCTGCCAGCGCAGCATGGCGTTGCCGAGGCGGTTCTGGCGCAAGCTGTCCGGGTCCGCGGACACCACCGAACGCACGGTGCCGGCGCCGAGAAAATCGGTGGGGTTGTAGCCGACGGCCACGCCGTAGCGGGTATTGACGCGCCCGAGGTCCAGCATCGAGTCGACGCCGAACTCGCGGCTCAGATAGGCCTCCTTCAGGGTATTGACGCCGCGGTCCCGCTGCGGCGAACCGGCGAAGCGCCAGTCCAGCCGGTTGGCCAGCACCCCGCGCCAGGCCGGGCTCAGCCGCCCGTCCCAGCGCAGGTCCAAGGACAGCCGCTGGCCGTCCTCGCCCGGCCGCGGCGACAAGGCGGCCGCCTCCAGCTGAAGCTTGAGGTCGCGCGGCGCCGCCTCCTCCATCCGGGTTTGATCGGCCAGCCGCAGCGCCTCCTCGTCCGACGGCGCGTCGGCGCCTTGGACAAGGGCGCTCGCCAACGCCAGGCCAAGCGCCAGACCCCGCATCGTCATTCGGCCCGAAAGCGCGGCAGATAGTCGCGCTGCAACCAGGCCTCCGGCACCTCGCGCCAGGCGAACTGGCTGTTGCGCAACACGGTGATCCAGCGCGGATTGAGGCCGTCTATGATCACGGTCTCGGTCGGGCGCTCGCGCCCCAGCACCGGCTGGTAAGCGCGGTAATAGGCGGTCTTCAGCAGGCTGCCGCTCTCGGCGTAGAACTGCGCCTTGCGGCTGCGGTAGCCGTCGCGGTCCACCCACAGATCGATCGCGTGGTAGGTGACGCCGGAATTGCGCGCGGTGAGCCGCAGCTTGTAGCACGGCCGGGGCTGGCGGTCGCCGTCCTGTATCGTCTCCTCGCCGGCCAGCGCCGCCCGGTAGTCCAGCGCCAGGTTGACGGTGACCACGTCGCCGTTGGCCGCCTGGCCCAGCAGCCGCTGTTGCGGCGAAATCGGCACGCTGGCCTTGCTCGCCGGGTCGAAAAACCACAGATCGTTGCCGCTCTTGAGCATCAGCTTGCCGGCGTCGCGCTTGGGCTGGATGAAACGCAGCAGGCTGCGGAACTGCCCGCTGCCGGCGTCCGCCCGCGAATACACCGCCAGCGCGCTGGCCTCGTTCTGCTTGCCGTCCTTGTAGCTGACCAGCGACACCACCAGGCCGAAGGAGCGCTCGGGATTGCGCACCGCGTCGCTGTTGGCCAGGATGGTCTGCGCGTCCGGCGCCGCCAGCGCCGTTGCCGCCCACAGCGCAGCGCCCAGCGCGGCCCAGCGTTTCGTCCTCATGCCCGTCGATGTTCCAAGCGTTTCACGCATGACGCAAAGCCTCCACGATATTGGCCGCGGCCGCCCGCCGCGCCGGCCACCACGACGACAGCAGCGCCATCGCCATCAGGCCGCCGGCGGTCACCGCCATCATCCGCCACTCGCCCCATACCCGCACCAGGATGGGGCTGGGGTCCACCTGGCCCGGCGGCAGCCAGGTCAGGCCGGCGTGGTTGATCAGCCAGGCGGCCAGCAGCGCCAGCGCGATGCCCAGCGCGCCGCCGCCCAGGCCCAACAGCCAGCCTTCGCACAGGAACAGGCGCTGGATGCCGCGGCGGCGCAGCCCCATCGCCCGCAGCGTGCCGATCTCCACCGTGCGCTCCAGCACCACCATATTCATGGTGTTGCCGATGGTGAACAGCGCCACGCAGGCGATCAGCACCGCCAGAAAGCCGAAAATGGTGCCGAACATGCCGGTGATCTGGCCGTATTGCGGCTGCAGGGTGGCGAAGTCGTGCGCCGCCAGCGGCTGGCCGCGCAAGCTGGTGGCGAACAGCTTGCGCAAACGCGCCTCGGCCGCCGGAATCTGCGAGGTGTGCCTCAGCTGCAGCACGATGGCGGTGGCCATCGGCTCGCCCTGGCCGTACACCAGCTGCTGAGCCTGACGCAGATGCAGGCCAACGTACATATCGTCCAGTTCCTTGATGCCCTGGCTCTCCACCTTGGCCACCTGCAGCCGGGCCACATTGGGCGCGCCGGCGGCGGTGGCGGCCAGTAGTTCGATCTGATCGTCGCGGCCGCCGGCGGGCGGCGCCGCCGCGGACAAGGCGGCCAGATCGGCCGGCAAATCCTCGCCGCCGGGCGGAGCCGGCGGCGGCGCGCAGTCCTTGAGCTTGAACGCCGCGCACAGCTGCAGCACCCGCGCCACCCCGGTGCCTATCACCGCCGCGTTCGGCGCGGTGCCGGTCAGCGCCACCGGCTTGCGCTTGTCGTTGAAGCCGTAGTCGTCCCAACGCCGCAGCCGGTTCTGCGCGTCCACCTCGCTGCCGCGCGCGATCACCGTGCGCGAGGCCCCGGCCGAATAATGGCCGGCGATGCCGCCCAGGCTCAGCGTGGGCGTGACCACGGTCAGCATCGGCCGCAGCACCGGGTCGTTCTCGATCAGCCGCATCACCGCGCGGTAATCGCGGATGCCGTAAGCGGCGGGATTGCCGCTGCCGTACAGGAAGTAATCGCGGTGCTGCACCTGCAGATGGCCGCCGGCGCGCACCATGCCGGTTTGCAGCCCGTATTGCACGGTGCGGTTGTAGCCGCCGAACAGCAGTACCGCCACCAGGCCTATGATCATGGTGGACAAGGTCGCCAAGGTGCGGCGGCGATTGCGCAGCAGATTGCGCCAGGCCAGTTTCAAGGTGTTCACGCCCAGGCCTCCTCCGGGTTCAGCGCGCCGACCCGGCCGTCGCTGACCTGGTAGCGCTCGTCCGCCGCCGCGATCACCTGCGGGTCGTGCGAGGAAAACACCACCGCCACCCGGCGTTCGCGCTGCAGCTGGCGCAGCAAGGCCAGGATGGACGCCCCGGTATGGCTGTCCAGATTGGCGGTGGGCTCGTCGGCCAGCACCAGGGCCGGCTCGTGCACCAGCGCGCGCGCGATCGCCACCCGCTGGCGCTGGCCGCCGGACAGCTGGCCGGGGCGGTGCCTCGCCTTGTCCGCCAAACCCACCGCCGCCAGCATCTCCAGCGCGCGCTCGCGCCGCAGCCGCGCCGGCACGCCCTGCAGCTGCAACGGATATTCGACATTTTCAAACGCCGACAGCACCGGCATCAGGTTGAAGTTCTGAAAAATGAAGCCGATGTGACGCGCGCGAAAATCGCTGAGCGCGTCGTCGCTCAAACGGCCCAGGTCCTGGCCCGCCACCACGATCTCGCCGGCGTCGGCTCGGTCGATGCCGCCGATCAGGTTCAGCAGCGTGGTCTTGCCGCTGCCGGACTGGCCAGACAGCACGGTAAAGCGCGCCGCGGCGATCTTGAGGCTGACCTCGGCCAGCGCCGGCACCCGCACCTGCTCCATCCAGTAACTCTTGGACACCCCGTTCAACTCCACCGCCCACATGGCCCGCTCCCGTAGTCAAAGCGCAATGGCATGAATATGCATGAAATCGGCATGAAAAGCTTTGTCTTGTGACAAAACCCCCATTTCGGACTCCAACGCTGTTCCGGCCCGCGCCAAGCCGCGCGCATCGACACCGGTTTTCCATGGGAGTAGCATGGTTTTACCCCTCGCAAAGGAGCTTGCATGACACAAGACAAAACCCCGCCCCAAGCCCCCCTGCCCGCGGAGGCCGCCGCCGACGCCCAGCCGCCGGCCGCTCAGCCGCCGCGCCGAACCGCCGCCCACCGCCGCAACAATGTGGAGCGCGCGCACCAGGAATCGGTGCAAGCCATCGAAACCGTCAGCCGGCAGCCGGTGGCCTTGCAAGTGGCCGCCGCGCCGCAAGGCAGCGCCGAGGACAGCGTCAGCGCCGAACTGCCGGCCAGCTACCCCTACCGCACGCGGATGCGCCGCCCGGAGTACGAGCTGCAAAAGCAGGCCTTGCAGATCGAGCTGTTGAAAGTGCAGAACTGGGTCAAGGAAAGCGGCCAGAAGATCGTGATCCTGTTCGAAGGCCGCGACGCCGCCGGCAAGGGCGGCACCATCAAACGCTATATGGAACACCTGAACCCGCGCGGCGCGCGCGTGGTGGCGCTGGAGAAGCCGTCGGACCGGGAACGCGGCCAATGGTATTTCCAGCGCTATATCCAGCACCTGCCCACCGCCGGCGAGATCGTGTTCTTCGACCGCTCCTGGTACAACCGCGCCGGCGTGGAACGGGTGATGGGCTTTTGCCATCCGCACGAGTATCTGGAGTTCATGCGTCAGACGCCGCAACTGGAACGCATGCTGGTCAACAGCGGCATCCGCCTGTTCAAGTTCTGGTTCTCGGTCAGCCGCGAAGAGCAGCTGCGCCGCTTCATCTCGCGCCGCGACGACCCGCTGAAGCACTGGAAACTGTCGCCCATCGACATACAGTCGCTGGACAAATGGGACGATTACACCGCGGCCAAGGAAGCGACCTTCTTCCACACCCATACCGGGGACGCGCCGTGGACGGTGGTGAAATCCGACGACAAGAAGCGCGCGCGCCTCAACTGCATCCGCTACTTCCTGTCCCGGCTGGACTACCCGGGCAAGGACGCGCGCGTCGCCCGAGCGGCCGACCCGCTGCTGGTGGGCGAGCCGCACAGCATGGATGCGGAGGACAGCGACGCCTTGCTGCGGATTTGAGGCTGAGGCCGGGCGCCGGCGAAGGCGGGCCCGGCGCCGGGATCAGGCTTTTTGGCGCTTCCACACCCGTCTGGCGTCGCAAGTGGCGCGCAGCGGCGTGGACGACAGGCTGGTGGCGGCGAAATGCCCCACCTGGCGGGACACCTTGGACAAGGCGGAGCCGGACAGGCTGCCCACCTGCCAGGCGTGGCACAGCGGATGCAGCGAGGGGGCGTCGTCGCTGGCCGCGTCCAAGCGGGCCTGCACGTCGCGGTTCACCTCGGACAGCCAGCGCTCGGTCAGCAACATCCAGTCGCGCTGGGTATCGGCCTGAGCTTGCAGCAGATTGGCGCCCACCAGCAAGGTATCGTCCAGCCTGCGCTCCAGATCGCACTGCGACATCGGATACGCCGGCGCGAAAGCCGACCACCAGACGCTACAGGCTTCTTGCTGGGCGTCCAGCATGCGCTGCTGGCCGCGCTCCACCGCGCTGCGGTAACTTTCCATCGCGCCGATCAACCAACTACGGGTCATTGCCACTCCTCGGTCAAACCCGGCGGGCCGCGCAGCGCGCGGCTACCGCCAGCGGACCGCTTGCGAAACAGGGGGGCGCGGCCGGCTAAAGACGCGCAACGGATCGCAAGCGGGTTCCAAGAGCCTGTTCAAAGCCCGCCGCGCCTCGGCTCGGCGGCGTTGAACGGCTTCCTATGCCGCAACGGCGGGCAAACGCCACACCTGCAGCAGTTCTTGCAACAAGATTTCCAGCACGGGGTCGCCCGCCCGGTCCGACGGGTAGACGAACTGCAACTCGGCCAATTTGCGCACATCCGGCAGCACTGTCAACCTGCCGGCGTCGCGCCAGGCCTGCGCCGCCTCTTCCCGCGCCAGCGCCACGCCCACTCCGGAGGCCACCAGCTCAAGGATGGCGTCGAGATGATCGCACTCCGCTACCTTCTTAGGCGAAATGTTGAGTTCCCGCCACAATTCCGCGGTGATTTTGGAAAGACTGGAGAACTGCGAGATGCCTATCCACGGCAATTTGCCCAATTCCTTGAGGCCGCCGCCGGCCAAACGCGGCGCCCAGGCGGCGGGCGCGACGATGCGGAACGGCAGCTCCGCCAATTTGATGGTGGAGACGTTCACATAGGGGTTCTTGCCCAGGTAGAAACCGGCGTCCAGCTCCTTCTTGCGCACCAGGTTCAGCACATCCACGGTCACGCCGTGGCGCAGCTGAACGTCCAGCAAGGGATAGCGCTCCACCAGCCCCGCCACCCAAGGTCCGATTTTCAGCGTGTCCGGCGTCAGCGTGACGCCGACCCGCGCCTTGCCGGACAACTGGCCCTTCAATTGCCGCGCATGGTTGATGATGCCGCTGGCCGCGCCCAGTATCGCCTGCGCCTGCGGCAGCAACTCCTGGCCGATGCGGGTCAGCGACACCCCTCCCGCGCTGCGCTCGAACAGCTGCATGCCCACTTCTTCTTCCAGCGCCTTGATTTGCGCGGTGACCGCCGGCTGCGACAGATGCAGCAGTTCGGCGGCCTGTGTCAGGTGCCCTTGCTGGGCGACGGTGACAAAGGTGCGCAACTGATAGATTTCCATGTTCTCCCCTGACTTGGATGCCCGACGGCGAGCCGGATCGCCGCGCGCGGCAGGCATGGGCGGCATGACGGCGGGTCTCCGGCGCCCGCTTGCGCGCCGCCGCGCGATGCGGCGGAGGCGGCGGCCTGAGCGAGGCCAGGCCGGCGATGATTTTGTCTTGTGCGGTCCATTTTCGGCGCAATGCCGGCTAAATAACAAGCGCTTTGTGCCGCGCCGACGGCGCTCCCAGGCATTTGCGGCAAGGCCCGCCGCGGCCGCGACGCCCCGCTGCAACGTCGATTTCGCGCTGGCCCCAACAAGCGTCCGCCCCTGCATTAAGAGCAAAAATTCTATTTCAACACATTGATTTTAATCAATTTTTGCATTGCAACATCGGTCTGAATAATTTTGCGCATCAAAAAAAGCGATTAGATTCGCCTCCGCCACCTCCCTTATGTTTTCAGCAGCGACATCTCAAGTCGCGACCACAAAGGAGGATGCAATGAACGAGGACATACTCAAGAAAGTGCAGTCCAATCCCAAATTCAAGGAACTGGTGCGCAAGAAAACCAGACTGGGTTGGCAGCTCACTCTAGCCATGCTGATCATCTACTACGGCTTCATCCTGGTGCTGGCGTTTTCGCCGGCCACGCTGGGCCATCCGATCAGCGCGGGCGCCACCATGACGGTGGGCATCCCCATCGGCGTGCTGATCATCGTTTCGGCTTTCGTGCTGACCGGCATCTACGTCCGCCGCGCCAACACTGAATTCGATCTGCTCAATCAGCAAATCGTCGAGGAGTCCAAGCAATGAAGCAACGCGTCTTGCAACTGGCCTGCGTCGCCGGCCTTCTACTGCCCTCCTTGGCCATCGCGGCCGGGGCCATTGAGGGCGATGTCAAGCAACAGGCCACCAACTGGCACGCCATCATCATGTTCCTGCTGTTCGTGGCGTTCACGCTGGGCGTCACCTATTGGGCCGCGCGCCGCACCAAGTCCGCCAGCGATTTCTACGCGGCCGGCGGCGGCATCACCGGTTTTCAGAACGGCCTGGCGATCGCCGGCGACTACATGTCCGCCGCGTCTTTCCTCGGCATTTCCGCGATGGTGTTCGAGAAAGGCTATGACGGCCTGATCTACTCGATGGGCTTCCTGGTGGGCTGGCCGGTGATCCTGTTCCTGGTAGCCGAGCGCCTGCGCAATCTGGGCAAATACACTTTCGCCGACGTCGCCTCCTACCGGCTGCGCCAGACTCCGGTGCGCAGCTTCGCCGCCACCTCCACTCTGGTGGTGGTCGCCATTTACCTGATCGCGCAGATGGTGGGCGCGGGCAAGTTGATCCAACTGCTGTTCGGCATGAGCTACACCTCGGCGGTGCTGATGGTGGGCGTGCTGATGGTGTGCTACGTGCTGTTCGGCGGCATGCTGGCCACCACCTGGGTGCAAATCATCAAGGCGGTGCTGCTGCTCTCCGGCGCCACCTTCATGGCCATCATGGTGCTGGCCACCGTGGGTTTCAGCCCGGAAGTCATGTTTGAAAAAGCGGTGGCCGCGCACAGCAAGGGCATCGCCATCATGGCGCCGGGCAAGGCCGATCCGATCGACTCGATCTCGCTGGGCCTGGCGCTGATGTTCGGCACCGCCGGCCTGCCCCACATCCTGATGCGCTTCTTCACCGTGTCCGACGCCAAGGAAGCGCGCAAATCGGTGTTCTTCGCCACCGGCTTCATTGGCTACTTCTACATCCTGACCTTCATCATCGGCTTCGGCGCCATCATGCTGGTGCTGAACCAGCCGGGGATGATGGAAACCGTGGTCAAGAACGGCAAATCCGTCACCCAGCTGATAGGCGGCAACAATATGGCGGCGGTGCACCTGGCCGAGGCCGTCGGCGGCGACATGTTCCTGGGCTTCATCTCCGCGGTGGCCTTCGCCACCATCCTGGCGGTGGTGGCCGGCCTGGCGCTGTCCGGCGCGTCCGCGGTGTCGCACGACCTGTACGCCAGCGTGATCAAACACGGCAAGGCCAACGAGGCCGACGAGATCCGCGTGTCCAAGATCACCACCGTGGTGCTGGGCGTGGTGGCCATCGTGCTGGGCCTGGTGTTCGAGAAGCAGAACATCGCCTTCATGGTGGGCCTGGCCTTCTCCATCGCCGCCTCCGCCAACTTCCCGGTGCTGTTCCTGTCCATGTTCTGGAAGGGGCTGACCACGCGCGGCGCGGTGATCGGCGGCTTCATCGGCCTGTTGTCGGCGGTGGTGCTGATCGTGCTGGGGCCGACGGTCTGGGTGGAGGTGCTCAAGCACGAGCACGCGGTGTTCCCGTACAAGAATCCGGCCATTTTCTCGATGACCCTGGCCTTCGTCTCCACCTGGCTGTTCTCGGTGCTGGACAAGTCGCGCCAGGCCGACGAGGAGAAAGCCAAGTTCGAAGCCCAGTTCGTGCGCGCGATGACCGGCATCGGCGCGTCCGGCGCCTCCAAGCATTGACATTGACATAAGGCCGGGCCGAGGATGTCGGCCTGCCTTTCAACCCACCGCGCCGCTCCGGCGGTCCAGGAGCGGCGGCAACGCTACAAAGTTAATCCAGGAGAAGTTTATGTCCACGCTAGAATCCGTCCTCAAGGAAACCCGCAGCTTTCCGCCTTCCGACGATTTCCGCCAGAAGGCGGCGATCTCCGGCATCGAGGCGTACCACACGCTGTGCGAGCAGGCGGACGCCGACTACCTGTCGTTCTGGGGCGATCTGGCGCGCGATCAGATCACCTGGAAAAAACCGTTCACCCGCGTGCTGGACGACAGCCAGGCGCCGTTCTTCAAATGGTTCGACGACGGCGTGCTCAACGTCTCCTACAACTGCCTGGACCGCCACCTGCCGGTCAACGCCAACCGCATCGCGCTGATTTTCGAAGCCGACGACGGCGCGGTCACCCGCGTCACCTACGCCGAGCTGCACCGCCGCGTCTGCCAGTTCGCCAACGGCCTGAAGAGCTTGGGCGTGGCCAAGGGCGACCGCGTGGTGATTTACATGCCGATGGTGATCGAGGCCGTCGTGGCGATGCAGGCCTGCGCCCGCATCGGCGCCATCCACTCCGTAGTGTTCGGCGGCTTCTCCGCCGGCGCGGTGCGCGACCGCGTCCAGGACGCCGGCGCCAAGCTGGTGATCACCGCCAACGAAGGCCTGCGCGGCGGCAAGAGCGTGCCGCTGAAGGCCACCGTGGACGAGGCGCTGGCGATGGACGGCTGCGACAGCGTCAAGCACGTGGTCGCCTACCAGCGCACCCAGAACGAGGTGGCCTGGAGCGAGGGCCGCGACGTCTGGTGGCACCAGTTGACCAGCGGCCAGCCGGAACAGTGCGAACCGGAATGGATGAACGCCGAGGACCCGCTGTTCATCCTCTACACCTCCGGCTCCACCGGCAAGCCCAAGGGCATCCAGCACAGCAGCGCCGGCTATCTGCTGGGCGCGGCCAACAGCTTCCGCTGGGTGTTCGACTACAAGCCCAACGACGTGTTCTGGTGCACCGCCGACGTGGGCTGGATCACCGGCCACAGCTATATCTGCTACGGCCCGCTGGCCAACGGCGCCACCCAGGTGATCTTCGAGGGCGTGCCCACCTATCCGGACGCCTCGCGCTTCTGGCGCATGATTGAGCAGCACAAGGTCAGCATCTTCTACACCGCGCCCACCGCCATCCGCTCGCTGATCAAGCTGGGCGCGGACCTGCCCAAGCAGCACGATCTGTCCAGCCTGCGCCTGCTCGGCACCGTGGGCGAGCCGATCAACCCCGAAGCCTGGATCTGGTACCACGAAACCGTGGGCGGCGGCCGCTGCCCCATCGTCGACACCTGGTGGCAGACCGAGACCGGCTCCATCCAGATCTCGCCGCTGCCGGGCGCGGTGGCCACCAAGCCCGGCTCGTGCACGCTGCCGCTGCCGGGCATCATGGCCGACATCGTCGACGAGTCCGGCGCCCAGGTGGACCCGGGCCGCGGCGGCTTCCTGGTGATCAAGAAGCCCTTCCCCAGCCTGGTGCGCACCATCTGGAACGATCCCGAGCGCTTCAAGAAAACCTATTTCCCGGAAGAGTTCAACGGCCAGTACTACCTGGCCGGCGATTCCGCCAACCGCGACGAGAACGGCTATTTCTGGATCATGGGCCGCATCGACGACGTGCTGAACGTGTCCGGCCACCGTCTGGGCACCATGGAGATCGAATCCGCGCTGGTGGCCAACCCGCTGGTGGCCGAGGCCGCCGTGGTCGGCAAGCCGCACGAGGTCAAGGGCGAGGCGGTGGTGGCCTTCGTGGTGCTCAAGGGCGCGCGCCCGCAGGGCGAGGAAGCCAAGAAGGTGGCGGCCGAGCTGAAAAACTGGGTGGCGCACGAGATCGGCAAGATCGCCCAGCCGGACGATATCCGCTTCGGCGAGAACCTGCCCAAGACCCGTTCCGGCAAGATCATGCGCCGCCTGCTGCGCTCCATCGCCAAGGGCGAGGAGATCACCCAGGACGTGTCCACGCTGGAAAACCCGCAAATCCTGCAACAGTTGCAGCAGCCGCTGTAAACGCTGGATCCGCCACGCCGGGGCCGCGATGCGGCTCCGGCTTTTTCACGCCCAAGCCTATCCGTCCCGGCGCTACTCCAGCCGGAAGCGGGCGATCATCTCGTCCTGCTCGGCCACGTCGGCGGCGGTGTCCTTGCAGTGCCGCAACTGCACTTGCGCCGCGTCGCTGACGCGCTGGCCGATGTGCTGGATGCTGCCAGCGCTGTCGTTGATCTCCCGCGTCATCTGGCTTTGCCGGCTCACCGCGCCGGCGATGTCGCTGTTCTTGGCGTTGATGTCGGAAATCACGTCCTGGATGCGCGTCAGCATCTCGCTGATCTGCTCGGCGTCCTTCACCGTGCTGCTGGCGCAATCGCGGCTTTCGTCCATCCGGCCCCTGGCCTCGCTCACGCCGCGCTGCAGCTGCTCTATCATGCTGCGGATTTCCTGCGTCGCCTCCTGGGTTTGCGAAGCCAGCTTGCGGACCTCGTCCGCCACCACGGCGAAACCGCGTCCCATCTCCCCGGCCCGCGCCGCCTCGATCGCGGCGTTCAGCGCCAGCAGATTGGTCTGCTCGGCCACGCCGGTGATCACTCTAACGATGGATTCGATGTTCTTGCTGAACTCGGCCAGCTCGTTCATGGACAGCGAGGTCTGTTCCAGGGTGTCGGCCAAGCGCCGTATCGCCTGGCTGGACTGGGTGACCAGCACCATCCGGCTGCCGGTCTCCTCGTGCGCCTGCCGCGCGGCCTCGGCCACCGCGCCGGCATTGGAGGTCATCTCGCCGGACGCCTCCGCCATCTGGCCGATGGACGCCACCAGTTGCTCCAGTTCTCTTTGCAGGCGGCTGGCCTCGCCGCTGCTCTGCTGCGCCTCTTCCGCGCTCTGCTCGGCGCCCTGGTGGACGCGGGTGGAAATCTGGCGGATGTCGCCGATCAAGCGCTGCAGATAGGCGATGAAGCGGTTCAGCTCCTTGGCCACCTCGCCGAATTCGTCGCGGGAGCTTTCGTCGATGCGGCGGGTCAGGTCGCCGTTGCCGCTGTTGAGCTCGGCCAGCGAATGCTTGAGCTGCTGCAGGGGACGGCGCAGGATCTGCTGCATCAGCGTGCTGAGGATGACCATGCTCAGCAGCACCCCTATCACCGCGCCCCAAAAGCCGCGCCAGCCTATCTGCTTGGCCTCGGCCATCACCTTGCCCTCGTCCAGCACCACGCCCACCAGCCACTTGGCCGGCTGCAGGTGCGACAGCGGCTGGAAGGCCACCATCAGTTTCTGGCCGTTGACCTCCACCTCGTGCACCTTGCCGTCCAGCGCCGGCGCGGCGCCGCCGAACAGCTCGGCGACGCTCTTGCCGTTCAGCTTGGCGTCCGGATGGCTGATGATCTTGCCGTCGGCGGACAGCAGGAAGGCGTAGCCCGCGCCGTTGAAGGTGGCGGTGTTCAAGGCGTCCGAAACCGACTTCAGGCTGAGGTCGCCGCCGAAAGCGCCCTTGAACGCGCCCTTGTCGGTCAGCTTGGCCACCACCGAAATCAGGATCTCGCCGGAGGCGGCGTCCGGATAGGGATCGGTCAGGCCGACGCCGGCGGCCGCCTTGGCCACCGGATACCACGGCCGCTTGCGGGCGTCCCAGGTGGGCGGCGGATTCCACGACGGATCGTTGGAGATTCTCTTGCCGTCGCTGTCCAAGCCGCCGAACACCAGCTTGAACTCGTTCTTGAGCATGGGCCGCTGAAACACTTCCAGGATGCGCTCGCCGCTGAAACCGGCGTCTATGGTTTCCGACATCAGCTGGATCTGCGCCAGCTTGCCGTTCAGCCAATTGGCGATCTGCTCGGCCAGCACCTGGCTGGTCTGGGTCACTTCCTGCTCCTTGCCGGCGCGTATGCTGTCCGCCACGCTCAGGTATTGCAGCCAGGACAGGGTAGACAGGGTCAAGGCCAATACCAGGGCGGAAATCAGGCCGGCTTTGTGGGCGATTTTCATGGCGGCGGTCCGGAAAAGTGAGTATTTTCACCATAGCGCACCCGCGCGCCGCTCCAAGCCCCGCCGCTTTGTTTTTTACGAAAATCGCGCGCCGCGCCCCCGGCGACGCCCGATTCCCCGCTTCAAGCGCGCGCGCCGGCAAGGCCTCCCGAAGCCTAGTCCGCGCCGGGTGTTGAAGCCGCGGCCCCTAGCGTCGATAATTAGCGGTTTTTGAAGCGGAACCCCACAGCATGCCCGTGATCACACTCGTCGACAGGATCGACGCCCTGCTGCCCCAGACCCAATGCGGACAATGCAGCCACGCCGGCTGCCGCCCGTATGCGGAGGCGCTGGCGGAAGGCCGCGATCCGATCAACCGCTGCCCGCCGGGCGGCGACGACGGCATCCGGGCGCTGGCGGAGCTGCTGGGCCGGGACGTCGTTCCCTTCGCCGCCGACGGCCCGCAGCCCAAGCCGCGCGCGCTGGCCGTGATACGCGAAGACAGCTGCATAGGCTGCACCCTGTGCATCCAGGCCTGTCCGGTGGACGCCATCGTCGGCGCCGCCAAGCAGATGCACACCGTGATCGCCGCCGAATGCACCGGCTGCGAGCTGTGCCTGGCGCCCTGTCCGGTGGACTGCATCGACCTGCTGCCGGTGGCCGATCCCGCCGACGGCGAGCGCGAACGGGTGATGGCGCGCGCCGCCCAGGCCCGCGTCCGCTATGAACGACGCCAGGCGCGCAAGACGCGCGATCAGGCGGACAAGGCCAAACGCCTGGCCGAGCGCGCCGCGGTCAGCGCCGCGCCGGCCTCCCCGGCCGCGGCGCCGGTCGCAGCCTCCGCCGCCGCGCCGGCGGCCGACAAGAACGAATTGATCCGCAAGGCGATGGAACGCGCCGCCGCGATGCGCGCCGCCCGCGAACAAGCAGACAAGGACAAGCCGTGAACGCCGTCAAACGCAAAGAAATCTTCACCCGCCTGCGCGACGCCAACCCGCACCCCACCACCGAGCTGGAGTACAGCAGCCCGTTCGAACTGCTGATCTCGGTGCTGCTGTCGGCGCAGGCCACCGACGTCGGCGTCAACAAGGCCACGCGCCGGCTCTACCCGGTGGCCAACACCCCGGCGGCGATGCTGGCGCTGGGCGAAGAATCGCTGGCGAACTTCATCAAGACCATAGGCCTGTACAAGACCAAGGCCAGGAACGTGATCGCCACCTGTCACCTGCTGCTGGAAAAGCACGGCGGCGAGGTGCCGCAAACCCGCGAGGCCTTGGAAGCGCTGCCCGGCGTCGGCCGCAAGACCGCGAACGTGGTGCTCAACACCGCTTTCGGCCAGCCCACCATCGCGGTGGACACCCATATTTTCCGGGTGTCCAACCGCACGCGGATCGCGCCCGGCAAAGACGTGCGAGAAGTCGAGGATAAGCTGGTAAAATACATCCCCGACGAATTCAAAGTCGACGCGCATCACTGGCTGATCCTGCTCGGCCGCTACGTCTGCAAAGCCAGGAAACCGGAATGCGAGCGCTGCGTCATCGCCGACCTCTGCGAATATCCGGCAAAAACCGTTATGATTAAAGACAACTGAATCAAATACTGGAAAAACTCCGGTTCCGCCCTTATTTTCCGCATAGACATCAACCTAAAAGGATAGCCTGTGACAACGTATCTGCGCACCCTGGTTGGCGCCTTGCTCGCAGCCTCGTTGCTGTCCGGCTGCGACAAGGTCGAGCGCTTCTTCAAAGGCAACTCCCAGCCCGCGCCGGTCGCCATTCCCGCGCAACAGGATGGCCGCGTCGCCATGCTGCTGCCGGACTTCACCCAATTGGTCAGCCGCGACGGTCCGGCGGTGGTGAACATCCAGGCCAGCCGCGAAGAGAGCGGCGGCGCCCAAGCCAGCAATCTGCCGATTCCGGTGCCGGAAGACGACCCGCTGTACGATTTCTTCCGCCGCTTCATCCCCAATCATCCGCCGCAGCGCGAACAGCCGCAGGAAGAAAGCGTCTCCTTCGGCTCCGGCTTCATCATCAGCGCCGACGGCTACATCCTGACCAACGCCCACGTGGTGGCGGACAGCCAGCAGGTCAAGGTGATGCTGACCGACAAACGCGAGCTGCGCGCCAAGCTGGTGGGCGTGGACAAGCGCACCGACGTGGCGCTGCTGAAAGTGGCGGCGGCGGACCTGCCGGTGGTCAAGATCGGCAGCCCGGCGGACTTGAAGGTCGGCGAATGGGTGGCCGCCATCGGCGCGCCGTTCGGCTTCGACAACACCGTCACCGCCGGCATCGTCTCGGCCAAGGGCCGCAGCCTGCCGGACGAGAACTTCGTTCCCTTCATCCAGACCGACGTGGCGATCAACCCCGGCAACTCCGGCGGCCCGCTGTTCAATCTGCGCGGCGAGGTGGTGGGCATCAACTCGCAGATCTACAGCCGTTCCGGCGGCTTCATGGGCATTTCCTTCGCCATCCCCATCGACCTTGCCATGAGCGTGGTCGATCAGCTCAAGGCCAAGGGCAAGGTCAGCCGCGGCCAGCTGGGCATCAACATTCAGGAAGTAACCCAGGAACTGGCGCAGTCCTTCGGCCTGCAGCGCCCCAGCGGCGCGCTGGTGGTGCGCGTCGATCCCAAGGGACCGGCCGCTCGCGCCGGCCTGCAAGCCGGCGACATCATCCTGAAGCTGGACGGCAAGGCCATAGAAAGCTCCAAGGATCTGCCGGTACTGGTCGGCTCGCTGCAGCCGGGCACCAAGATCAAGCTGACGGTGTGGCGCAAAGGCGTGGAGAAAGAGCTGGAAGCCACGCTGGCCGAACTGGCGCAGGATGCGCCGAGCGCGCAGCCGCAGCAGGAGGAAAGCTCGCCGCAGGGCTTCCAGTTCGGCAAGCTGGGCCTGACGCTGAGCGAACTGACGGCGAACCAGCGCTCGGAACTGGGCGTGCGCGGCGGCTTGCTGATCCAGAAGGCGCAGGGCCCGGCCGCCCGCTCCGGCCTGCAGGCGGGCGATGTGATCCTGGGCTTGAACCAGGTGGAAGTCTCCACCATCGCCAGCTTCGAGAAAGCGCTGGCCAGCGCCAAAGGCCATATCGCCTTGCTGGTGCGCCGCAACGAGGCGGTGTTGTTCGTGCCCCTGCGGCTGGAATAAGCCCTTTCTCCATCCGCAACGCCCCAAGCCGCCGTCAGGCGGCTTTTTCATTTGTCCGGCATACCGCCCGCGCGTCCGCGCTGCTAGGATGAAGCTTTCGCCACCCGCCCCAGGAGAACCGCCATGGACTTTCACACCGCCGATCTATGCGATCAGTTCGACGAGCAACTGCAGGTGCTGACGCCCTCGCTGCAACGCTACGGCGGCCAGGCCCGCTTTTTCGGCCGCATCGAAACCCTGAAGCTGTTCGAGGACAACAGCCTGCTGCGGGAGGCGCTGAGCCAGAACGGCGCCGGCAAGGTGCTGGTGGTGGACGGCGGCGGCTCGCTGCGCTGCGCGCTGCTGGGCGATCAACTGGGCGTGCTGGCGGTGGCCAACGGCTGGGCCGGCCTGGTGATCAACGGCTGCGTCCGCGACTCCGCCGCCTTGAACAAGCTGGCGCTGGGCGTACGCGCGCTGGGCGTTCATCCGCGCAAATCGGTGAAGCGCGGAGAAGGCCAGCGCAATCTGAGTGTGGAGTTCGGCCAGGTGCGCTTCAGCCCCGGCCACTGGCTGTACGCCGACGAGGACGGCGTGGTCGTCGCGCCGGGCGCGCTGCACCCGGCGCCGTGACGCGCGGCGGATCGTAAACACGTTCTCAGACTTCGCTGCGCTGGTAGACGGGCAGCTCCTGCTGCGCGGCGGGGCTGCCCCAAGGCAGATGCTGCTCCCACCAGATATGCCCGGCCGGCGCCACCAGCTCCGGGTGGTCCAGCGAGGACACGGTGAGGTCGAGCTCCTCCGGGTCCGATTCGTGGCGATAGCTCAGGGTGGAGCCGCAATGCGGACAGAAGCCGCGGCTGACCGCGGCCGAGGAATGGTAGATCACCGGCTTTTCGCCGCGCCAGTCCAGATCGGCCACGCGGATGGTGAACCAGGTGACGAAGGCCGCGCCGCTGGCGCGCCGGCAGCTTTTGCAATGGCAGTGCACCACATCGTAAGGCTCGGCGCGCAAACGGTAGCGCACCGCGCCGCACAGGCAACCCCCGGTCAGATTCTGGCTCGTGCTCATGATGCCTCCCTCGCTGCTGGATGGACGATGGATTGGGAAGCGGCCGCCGACGCAAGCCCGGACCGGCAGCCAGACACCTCCGCTTTTTAAATATGATTCACCGTCGACGCCAGCGCCAAGCCCCGGCTTGAAATAAACCGGCGCCGGCCCCGAGATTGATGCTGTGCTGCAACAAAAAAACAACGGCCGCCCTGAGGCGGCCGCTGACGGGCGAAACCGGAGGCGGATCAGGCCGCCTGGGTCGGCGTCGCGCCCTTGAGCTCGGTCATCTGGTTGTCCGCGTCGACGAACACCAGCTTGGGCTGATGATGCTTCAGCTCGGCGGCCTCGTACTGGGCGAAGGAGGCGATGATCAGCAGATCCCCCGGCGCGGCGCGGCGCGCGGCCGAGCCGTTGACCGAGATGGTGCCGGAACCGCGCTCGGCCTTGATCGCGTAAGTGGCGAAACGCTCGCCGTTGGTGACGTTCCAGATCTGCACTTCTTCGTATTCCAGAATGTCGGCCGCTTCCAGCAGGTTCTCGTCTATCGCGCAGGAGCCGATATAGTGCAACTCGCTGTGCGTGGTGGTGACCCGGTGGAGCTTGGATTTGAGCATATTGCGCTGCATGATTGCATCCTTAGTCCGCTGATCAGCGGAACACTTCAATGTTGTCGATCAGGCGGGTGCGCCCCAGTCGGGCGGCCGCCAGCACCACCAGGCGTTTTTCGCCGGCGTGCGCCACCGCCAGGGTGTCGGCCTGGCGAATTTCAACGTAATCCACGGTCCAGCCGGCTTGGGCCAGATCGTCGCGCGCGCCTTGCTCCAGCGCCGCGTAGTCATTGTCGCCGTCTTGCAGCCGCTGCTGCAGCCGCGTCAGATTGCGGTACAGCCGCGGTGCCTCGGCGCGCTCTTCCGCGCTCAGATAACCGTTGCGCGAGGACAGCGCCAGGCCGTCGTCGGCGCGGCCGGTATCCACCGGCACGATCTCGATCGGCGAGTTCAGGTCGTCCACCATCGAGCGGATCACGTGCAGCTGCTGAAAGTCCTTCTTACCGAAACAGGCCAGGTCCGGCTGCACGATGTTGAACAGCTTGGTCACCACGGTGGCGACGCCGCGGAAGTGGCCGGGGCGGAAGGCGCCGCACAGCTCGTTCTGGATATTCGGCGGCTCCACGTTGAAGTCCTGGCGCACGCGCGGATACAGCTCCTGCTCCTCCGGGAAGAACAGCGCGTCCACGCCGGCGGCGCGCAGCTTGTCGCAATCGGCGTCGAAAGTGCGCGGGTAAGCGCCGAAGTCCTCGCCCTGGCCGAACTGCAGCCGGTTGACGAAGATGCTGACCGCCACTTTGTCGGCGCGTTCGCGCGCCGCCTTGACCAGGGCCAGATGGCCGGCGTGCAGATTGCCCATGGTGGGCACGAAGGCGAGCTTGCCCGCCTGGCGGCGCCAGGCGCGCATCTCCGCCACGGTACGAATGATTTCCATTGCTTGATGTCCTGGGCAGAGCCGATCAGAAAGTATGTTCCGCCGCCGGGAAGGACTTGTCCTTCACCGCCTGCACATAGGCCTGCACCGCGCCCTGGATGCTGGCGCTCTCGGCCATGAAATCCTTGACGAAGCGCGCCTTCTTGCCCGGATACACGCCCAGCATGTCGTGCAGCACCAGCACTTGGCCGGACACGTCGGCGCCGGCGCCTATGCCTATGGTGGGCGCCGAAATCGACTCGGTGATCTCGCGCGCCAGCTCGGCCGGCACGCACTCCATCAGCACCAGGCTGGCGCCGGCCTCGGCGTGCGCCTTGGCGTCGTTGACGATGCGGCGCGCATCTTCCTCGCTCTTGCCCTGCACCCGGTAGCCGCCGAAAGTGTTGACGAACTGCGGCGTCAGGCCGATGTGGGCGCACACCGGCACCCCGCGCTCCACCAGGAAGCGGGTGGTGTCGGCCATATAGGCGCCGCCTTCCAGCTTCACCATGTGGGCGCCGGCCTGGATGATGCGGGCGGCGTGGGCGAAGGCCTGCTGCGGGCTTTCCTGGTAAGCGCCGAAAGTCATGTCGCCCAGCACCATCGCCTGCTTGGCGCCGCGCGCCACGCAACGCACGTGGTACAGCATTTCCTCTTCGGCCACCGGCAGCGTGGAGTCTATGCCCTGCACCACCATGCCCAGCGAATCCCCCACCAGCAGAATCTCGACGCCGGCTTGCTCCAGCAAGGCGGCGAAGCTGGCGTCGTAACAGGTCAGCATGGCGATCTTCTGCCCTTCCTGCGCCATTTTCTGCAGGGTGTTGACGGTAATTTTCATGCCCGTTCTTCCTCGTTCAGTCGTCCATCAGCCGGCGGGGCGCGCAGCGCGAAGCGGCTCAGACGCTCTTGTTGAAATAATTGCGCTGGCCTCGCGCCTCGCTGATGCAGCGGATCAACAGCTCGAAGTCCTCGTCGCCGTCCACCAGGTTCAGGTGATCGGTGTTGACGATCAGCAGCGGCGCGGCCTCGTATTGATGGAAAAACTCGCTGTAGGCCTGATGCACGCGCTTCAGATAGCCTTCGGGGAAATTGACCTCGTATTCGGCCGCCCGCGCGGCCACCCGGCTCAGCAGGTTTTCTTCGGAAGCCTGCAAATAGATCACCAGGTCCGGCACCGGATGCTCGGGCATCGCCTGCGCCGCCAGACGCTTGTACAAGGCCAGCTCGGCCTCGTCCAGATTGATCTTGGCGAACAGCGCGTCTTTTTCGAACAGGAAGTCCGACACCAGCGGGCTGGCCAGCAGCTCGCCGTCCAACATGCTCTTGGCCATTTCGGCGCGTTGCAGCATGAAGGACAGTTGGGTGGACAGGCCGTGAGCCGGCAGGTTGCGGTAAAAGCGCGGCAGGAAAGGATTGGCGGCGGGATCTTCCGCCAGCAGGCGCACGCCCCAGTATTCCGACAGTCGGCGCGCCAGAGAGGATTTGCCCGCGCCGATCGGCCCTTCGACCACGACATAACGCAATTGACTCATCGCTCGCTTCCTCTTAGCTAGTTGTTTTCGAGACGCTCCACGCCTTGATCGGCCAGCCCGGCGGCCAGTTCGCCGGCCGTGCCCAGCGCCGGCAGCGCCAGATTGGGGGCGATCTCCGCCAGCGGGATCATGACGAAGCCGCGCAGATGCATGCGCGGATGCGGCAGGGTCAGGTCTTCGTCGCTCTGCGCGACGCCGCTGTAATACAGCAGATCCAGATCCAGCACCCGCGGCGCGTTGCGGAAGGTGCGCACCCGGCCGAATTCAGCCTCAATCGCCAGCAGCCGGCGCAACAACTCGCGCGGCGCCAGCGCGGTGTCCACCTCCGCGACGGCGTTGATGAAGTCCGGCTGATCGGCATAGCCCACCGGCGCGGTGCGGTACAGGGCGGACGGCCGGATCAGCGCGGTGTCGGGCAAGGCGGCGATCGCGGCGATCGCGGCGCGGATTTGCGCCGCCGGCTGCTCGAGATTGCTGCCCAGCGCGATGAAAGCCTGGGCCACTTAGGCCTCTCCGCCGGATTCGCCCGCGGCTTTGCGGCGATTGGCGGGACGGCGGCGGCGGCGCTTCTTGGCGGGGTCCGGCTCGCCGCTGGCCTTGGCGATCTCCAGCAGCTGTTCGCGCTCCTCGTCGTCGGCGCGTTGGAAATCATTCCACCAGGACACCAGCTTCATGTCCACCTCGCCGGCTTCGCCGCGCAGCGCGAAGAAGTCGTAGGCGGCGCGGAAGCGCGGCTGTTCCAGGAAGCGGTAGGCGCGCTGGCCGCTGCGGCTGTCGAAGCGCGACTGCAGCATCCAGATTTCGCGCATGGTCACGCTGAAGCGGCGCGGAATGGCGAAATCGTTGTCCTGTTCGGACTCCACGTCGGCGATCGCCTGCGCCAGCGCGTACACCGCGCGGTCGCCGGCGTTCAGGCGCTTCTGCCAGCGCTGGTGCACCTGCTTCCACAACAAGGTGGCCAGCAGGAAGCCCACCGACACCGGCTTGTCGGCGCGGATGCGCTGATCGGTGCTTTCCAGGCCCAGCTTCAAGAACAGATCGTCGCCCTTGTCGTCCAGCACCGCGTCCAGCAGCGGAAACACGCCGCGCGCCATGCCTTCCTCGCGTAACTTCTTCAGGCAGCCGTAGGCTTGGCCGGACATCAGCAGCTTGAGCATTTCGTCGAACAGGCGCGCCGGCGGCTCTTTCTTCAGCAGATGGGCGTGGGTGCGGATGGGCTTGCGGGTGGCGTCGTCGATCTCGAAGCCCAGCTTGGCCGCCAGGCGCACCGCGCGCAACATGCGCACCGGGTCTTCCTGATAACGGCGAGCGGGCTGGCCTATCATCACCAGCTTGCGGGCGCGCAAATCCTTGACGCCGTGGTGGTAGTCGATGACGGTTTCGTCGGACGGATCGTAGAACAGCGCGTTGACGGTGAAGTCGCGGCGGTGGGCGTCCTCTTCCTGGCTGCCGAAGCTGTTGTCGGCCATGATGCGGCCGGTTTCATTGGTGTCGTCCACCGAGCCGCCGCGGAAGGTGGTCACCTCTATGGTTTCCTGCCCCATCATCACGTGGACGATGCGGAAACGCCGGCCGATGATGCGGGAGCGGCGGAACACCCGGTGCACTTCCTCCGGCGTCGCGTTGGTGGCGACGTCGAAATCCTTCGGCGACACGCCCAACATCAAGTCGCGCACGGCGCCGCCCACCACATAGGCGGAAAAACCGGCCTCCTGCAGTCGGGTGGTGACTTTCAGCGCAGCGGAGCTGAGCTGGTCTCGGCGGATGCCGTGTTGCGGCAGAGGAATCACGCGCGCCTTGGTGCGGCGCTTGCCCATGCCGGCGGGCAGGTCCAGTACTTTACGGATAAACTTGCGGATCATTATGAGAAGATAGTCGACTTGGAATGCCAGGATTCGCAAGACTAGTAGGTAGTCAAGCCGGCGATTATATCCCTATTCTTTGCAGAAAATACAATTCGCCGCCATATCCCGCCGCGATGCAACATCCACGACCGCCAATTGCCCGCCTCCGGTGATAGGCATACAATCGCTGCCGATTCGCCGACTCCGACAAGACCCCGCCCGTGCGCCCTACTCTCAGCTTTCATCTTCAGACCATTCCCAACGTGCCCGCCATCCGCCAGCTCTATCAGCTGGACGGCGAAATCGGGGAGGCCGACGTCGCCGATTTCGTGCTGCAGCGCTGCCGCGCCCAGAGCGGCACCGACTTCATCCCCTTCCACTTGCACCGCGTCGTCGCCATCGCCGGCGTGCTGCAGCAGGATGGGCGCACTCGCCTCGTCGAGCGGCTCGCCGTCGACGCCGGCGACGAAGCCGCGATGCTGGCGGACTGGCTGGACCTGCTGCGCGACAGCCGGGCGCAATTGGTCAGCTGGGACGGCTCGCGGCTGGAGCTGCCGGTGCTGCGCCATCGCGCGCTGGCGCTGGGCCTGCCGCTGGCGGAGCAGCTGCGTTCCGGCCGGCCAGCGGACGCGCATTGCGCGCTGAGCGAAATCCTGAGCGGCGGCCATGCCGAACTGGCCACCCCGCTGGGCGAACTGGCCCGGCTGTGCGGCCTGCCCGGCGAGGCCGAACTCAACGGCCCGCGGCGCTGGGAACTGTATCGCGCCGGCAACGCCGGCGCGCTCGCGGAGCACAACGCGCGCCAGGCCGCCAGCTGCCACCTGCTGTGGCTGCGTCGGCAATGGCTGGAAGGCGCGCTGGACGCCGCCGCCCACCAGGCCTGTAAACAGGGGCTGCGCGCCGCCGTCGCCGCGCGGCCGGAACCTCACTGGCGCGGCTGGCTGGCCGATTGGCCCGCCGAGGCCGAGCAAGGGGATTGACAGCCCAAAGCCAAAGGCATAGGCTGACATTCATGCGCCGATTTGACACAGCTTGCGGGCGCTTAACAAATGCCAGCTAAAGCGTCAAACCGGTCAACCCGCTTGCGCTCTTAGTCGTAGGCGGGTTTTGTTTTACCCGTACAGGCAGTTAAGCACGGCAATCGCTTCGGATCGATGCATGAGCCGCGCCCCGTTTCCGTTTCGGGCATGCGCGGCGGCGCCGAGTTAAAGACAACTTGCAGGGCGCCCAAAAATCCTGCTAAAGCGTCGCCGGCGAGATCCCAGTCCGGCGCGCCAACCGCGACCGAACCGATTGGAGAACCGCCATGTACGACTGCCTGCAAGATAGCTATACCGATTTCTCTTTTGCCAATTTCGACGCCGTGGGAAGACCTCGCCCCCTTTGCGGCAGCCTGAGCGCCTCTCCGCTCACGCCGACCGACACCCCCGCCCTGCAAGAGCTGGCGGATTTCGCCCATGAGCTGGGCTATGAACTGGACCGCAACGGCGAACACCTGACCGTGCGGGACATTTCGCTGGTGGACGCGCTCAGCATCAACGCCCGTTTCGGCGGCGAGTTGCTGATCAGCTGCGATCTGCGCCGCGATCCGCCCGCGCGCTTCTGAAGAACCGGTTTACGCTCGGCCGCGCGTCGCGAGGCCTTACACGGCGAGCAGCGCTTAGGAAGGCTCATCCGCTTCTTCAGCCGCAACGCCTCGCGCCTCGCCTTGGCTCCCGGGATCGCAAATCCGTTCCAAGAACCGCCGGGGGCGCTCCGCGCGTCCGTTCCGCCCTTTGCCGCCCCATTGTCATGGAGCGGCAAAGACAAGCCCGCCCCGCAGCCGGTATAATGGCCAGTTCTCCGTGCCATCCCGCCTACTCCCATGCTGTTTGAAATCAATCGCGCCCCGCGCGGGGCCGTGCTGCAGGAAGCCCGTCAAATCAGCCGGCTGGCCTTGCCGATGATGATCGCCCAGATCGCTCAGGTGGCCACCGCCTTCGTCGACACCGTGATGGCCGGCCGCGTCAGCACCGACGACCTGGCCGCCGTCTCGCTGGGCGCCAGCGTGTTCATCACCTTCTACGTCACCCTGATGGGCATCGTCACCGCGCTCAACCCCATCCTGGCCCACCAGCTGGGCGCCGGCGAGCACGACAAATTCAAGGACACCGCGCGCCAGGGCCTGTGGTTCGGCCTGCTGATCGGCCTCTTCGGCGCGGCGATGATGGTGGCGCTGGAGCCGGCGCTGCGGCTGTGGCTGCATCTGCCGCCGGAAGTGACCGACAAGGTGATGCTGTTCATCACCGGGGCCGCCGTGGGCATGCCGGCGGCGATGACCCACCGCGCGCTGCACGCCTACGCGTCCAGCCTGGGCCGGCCCAAGGCCATCATGGTGGTCAGCCTGCTGGCGCTGGCGCTGAACGTGCCGCTCAACTACATCCTGATCCACGGCCTGTTCGGCCTGCCCAAACTGGGCGGCGCCGGCTGCGGCTGGGCCACCGGCATCGTGTTCTGGTTCAACTGCCTGGCCCTGCTCGCCTATGTCAGCTGGCATCGCAACTTCAGCCGCTTCCGGCTGCTGGAGCGGCTGCGCGGCCCGGACTGGCGCATGTACCGCGGCTTCCTCAAGTTGGGCGTGCCCATCGGCCTGTCCTTCTTCGTCGAGGTCAGCCTGTTCTCCTTCATCGCGCTGCTGATCGCCGAGCTGGGCACCGTGGTGGTGGCCACCCACCAATCCGTGCTCAATTTTTCCAGCATCATCTACATGCTGCCGCAAAGCGTGGCCACCGCGCTGTCGGTGCGCGTTGGCCACCACGTAGGCGCCGGCGACTACCGCGCCGCCCGCTTCAGCTCCGGCGTGGGCCTGCTGCTGGGCCTGAGCATGGCCTTCTGCGCGATGCTGGTGGTGCTGCTGTTCCGCGAACCCATCATGCGCATGTACACGCCGGACCCACGCGTGATCGCGATGGGCGCCACCCTGCTGCTGTTCGCCGCGGTCTATCAATTGACCGACGCCGCCCAGACCATCGCCTCCGGCGCCTTGCGCGGCTACAAGCTGACCACGGTGCCGATGATCATTCACATTCTGTCGTTCTGGTGCGTGGGCCTGGGCCTGGGCATCACTCTGGGCCTGACCGACTGGCTGACCAGGAAGCCCATGGGCGTGTTCGGCTTCTGGACCGCGCTGGTGATCAGCCTGAGCGTGGCCGCGCTGTTCCTGACCCGCTACCTGGCCGGGGAAAGCCGCCGCCGCCTGCATCGACAACTTCAACCGGAACCGGCGCCATGAGCCTGACCTTCAGCCAACATCACCCGCTCAAACCGCTGAACACCTTCGGCATGGACGCGCGCGCGCGCGACTTTTGCGAACTGAACGCCTTGGCCGACCTGCCGGCGCTGCTGGACAGCCCGGCCTATCAAACCGGCCCGGTGCTGTGGCTGGGCGGCGGCAGCAATCTGCTGTTCACCCGCGACTACCCCGGCCTGGTGGTCAAGCTGGGGCTGCGCGGCATCCGCCTGCTGGAGGAGAACGGCGACGAGCGTATCGTCGAAGCCGCCGCCGGCGAGAACTGGCACGACTTCGTGCTCCACACCCTGAGCCGGGGCTGGTACGGGCTGGAAAACCTCAGCCTGATTCCCGGCACCGTAGGCGCCAGCCCGATCCAGAACATCGGCGCCTACGGCGTGGAGGCCAAGGACCACATTCACCAAGTCGTCTGCGCCGACCTCGAGCGCGGCGGCGCCGAACTGACGCTGGACGCGGCGGACTGCCGCTTCGGCTATCGCGACAGCGTGTTCAAGCACGAAGCCGCCGGCCGTCTGCTGGTCGTCGCCGTGCGTTTCCGGCTGTCGCGCGCGCCGCGGCTGCGCACCGGCTACGGCGACATTCAGCAAGAGCTGACCGCCGCCGGCGTCGTCTCGCCCACGCCGCGGGACGTCAGCGACGCGGTGATCCGCATCCGCTCCAGCAAGCTGCCCAACCCGGCCGAGCTGGGCAACGCCGGCAGCTTCTTCAAAAACCCGGTGCTGCCGGCGGAGCAGGCGCAAGCGCTGCTGGCGCGCCATCCGGCGTTGCCGCACTACCCCGCCGCCGACGGCCAGATCAAGCTGGCCGCGGGCTGGCTGATCGACCAATGCGGGCTGAAAGGCTATCGCGACGGCGACGCCGGCGTGCACGCGCGCCAGGCGCTGGTGCTGGTCAACTACGGCGCCGCCAGCGGCGAACAGATGCGCGCGCTGGCCGACAAGGTGCGCGCCGAAGTCCGTCGGCGCTTCGGCGTGGAACTGGAGCCGGAACCCATCGTTCTCTAAACTGTTGGCGCGAGCCGCTCGCGCCCTAGACAAAAGGCGAAGCAATGAATTCAAGCGTAGACGTGCTGGTATTCGATCTGGGCGGGGTATTGGTGGACTGGAACGGCATCGACCCGCTGGTGAAGCTGTCCCAGGGCAGGCTGGATCCGGAGCAGGCCCGACGTTTCTGGATGGAAACGCCGTGGATCGCCGAACTCGACACCGGCGCCTGCACGCCGGAGGCGTTCAGCGCCGCGATGGCGGAGCATCTGGGGCTGGACATCGACGCGAAGGAAATGACCGCGCAGTTGGACAGCTGGCTGCGCGGCGCCTTCCCCGGCGCGGCCGAGATGCTGGCCCGGCTCGGCGCTCGCCATCGCCTGGCCGTGCTCAGCAACAACAACGCGCTGCACTGGGGCAAGATCGAGCGCGAATTCGATCTGCTGCACCGCTTCGACAAGCTGTTCGCCTCCCATCTGATCGGCCTGCGCAAGCCGGACGACGCGGCGTACCGCCATGTGCAGCAGGAACTGGGCGTCGCGGCGGGGCGTATCGCTTTCTTCGACGACAATATCGAATGCGTGGACGCCGCGCGCCGCGCCGGCTGGCAGGCCTTTCACACCAAGGGCCTGGACCAGGTGCAGGCGGCGCTGCGCGCCAACGGCTGGCTGGATTAGGCCGGGCCGCGCTAGAACACCCCGCCGGCCTTGCAGAAAATCGCCACCACCGTCAGCAGGCCGATCAGCCAGGACAGCGAGCGCAAGCTGGCCTGATCGGCCAGATACAGCAAGCCGTGCGCGACCCGCGCGACGATGAAAACCCCGGCGGCGGCGTCCAGAAAGGCCTGCGGCACGTGCATCGCCCATCCCACCAGCACCGCGGCGGCATAGGTCGGGAGCGCCTCCCAGGCGTTCTGCTGCGCCCAATTGGCGCGCAGCCGGTAACCGCTGGCCTGGGCCAGCGCCTCTCGCGGCTTGTGGTTGTCCATCCGCGCGCCGGCCTTGGTCACCCCGGCCCAAATCAACGGCAGCAAGGCCGCC
Organism: Chromobacterium alkanivorans; assembly: GCF_016937655.1. Classification (GTDB taxonomy): domain Bacteria; phylum Pseudomonadota; class Gammaproteobacteria; order Burkholderiales; family Chromobacteriaceae; genus Chromobacterium; species Chromobacterium alkanivorans. The sequence continues at coordinate 86,654 of NZ_JAFHKL010000003.1, forward strand.
AGCAAAATGCTCCATAAAGCGAACGGCATGACATTCTCCTATCTTGATCCAGCATTACGCATGAGCGCCCTTGAAAACGCGCTCGCCCTGTCGCCTCTTACGCCGCGCGGCGGACCGCCAACAGCCTCTCACCGCGCACGGCGTCGCGGCCCGAGGTAACGGCCGTCGTCAAAGGTCGCCACCCACTCCGGCCGGTAAACCACCAGCACCGCCGCCAACAAGCCGGTGGTGAAGGCCTCCGACCACGACAATAAAAAATAGAACGGCAGCGTCTCTTCCAGCAACTGGTCCCAGGGATAGGCGCCGGCCAGCCCCAAGGCCGACAGGCCGGACAGGCCCGCGGCGAACATGCCGGCGCCGCCGGCGAGAAAGCCGTTGACGAAGACGTAGACGAACAGATTGCTGGGCAAGGCGCGCTGGCTCAGCCGCAGCGCCGCGGCGGACAGCGCCACCGGCGGCAAGATCATGGTCAGATAATTCAGGCCCAGCGCCGGCAAATCGGCCTGCCCGCTCAAGGCCAGCGCCAGCAAGGGCAGCGCCAAGGCCAGCAAGGCCAGCCACGGCCCCATCATCAGGGTGAACAGGCCGGCGCCCAGCAAATGGAAGGACAGGCCCGGCGCCACGCCGCCGCGCAACAGCCACAAGGCCAGCGCCAGCACGCAGGCGCCCATCCAGGCGTTGCAGGCCGGCAAGGGCAAGCCGCGCCAGGCCACCCGCCGCGCCGCCAGCGCCAACAAAGACAAAGCCGCGCCATTGCTCAACCAAAGCGCGGCGTCGGGAAAAAACGATGCGGGCAAATCCATGAACGACCTATCGGCTTGCTTATTCATTTCGAATGATACCAGAGCGCGCGCACCAAGCCGTCGCCATTGGGTACAATGACGTTTTCTTGGAGAGTCCCGCATGCCCGCTTTGCCCGCCCCTCACCTGATCGCCCAGCAAGTCGCCGCCGCCCTGGCCGAAGACATCGGCCGCTGCGACTGGACCGCCCTGCTGATTCCCGAACACAGCGCCGGCGCGGCGCGGGTGATTGCGCGCGAAGCGGCCACGCTGTGCGGCCAGGCCTGGTTCGACGAATGCTTCCGCCAAGTCGACCCCCGTTGCCGGGTGGAGTGGCTGGCCGCCGAAGGCGAGCAAGTGGCCGCCGGCGCGGTGCTGTGCAATATCGCCGGCCCGGCGCGCGCGCTGCTGAGCGCGGAACGCTCCGCGCTCAACTTCCTGCAGACCCTGTCCGCGGTCGCCAGCGAAACCCGCCGCTACGTCGACGCCGTAGCCGGCACCCGCGCCCGGATACTGGACACCCGCAAGACCATGCCGGGGCTGCGGCTGGCGCAGAAATACGCGGTGACCGCCGGCGGCGGCGACAATCAGCGCGTCGGCCTGTTCGACGGCATCCTGATCAAGGAAAACCACATCATGGCGGCCGGCGGCATCGCCGCCGCGCTGCGGGCCGCGCAACAACTGGCCCCGGCCGACGTCAGCCTGCAGATCGAGGTGGAAACGCTGGAGCAACTGGAAGAAGCGCTGCGCCACGGCGCCAAGCTGGCGCTGCTGGACAATATGTCGCTGGAGCAAATGCGCGAAGCGGTGCGCCTGACCGCCGGCCGCGCCCAGCTGGAAGCCTCCGGCGGCGTGGACTTCGACACCGTGCGCGCGATTGCGGAAACCGGGGTCGACCGCATTTCCGTGGGCAAGCTGACCAAGGACGTCCGCGCCGTCGATCTCTCGATGCGCTTCACCGCGGCCTGAGAGCCTGCTCAAAGTCTCGCGAGCAAGGGCGAGACAAGGCGAAAATGAGCGAAAAAGCGGAATGTACACGTGGTACATGAGCATTTTGAGCTGGTTTTCAACGCTGTATCGCCGAAGCACAGCAGACTTTGAACAGGTTCTGAGACGCCGTCCGGGCCCGGCGGCGGCGGGCCCCTGTCATACTCCGCCGCCTAGCGCTATAACTGGTTCATAACCCCCAATAACGAGCGTCATGGACTTCAACCTCCGCAAACGGAACAAACGCCCGGCACGCTATGCGATCTGGGGTTCCATCCTCTTCTTGCTCGGCACGCTGGCGCTGGTGGCCCTGGAACTGCTCAACACCTATCACCAGGAAGAGGAAAACGCGCTGCGGCAGGCCAACGGCCTCAGCCAGCTGCTGGCGGAGCGGCTGGCCGCCGGCATCAGCGAAGCCGGGCTGATCCTGCAAAGCAGCAGCCAGCTGCCGCAGGTCCAGGCCCTGCTGCACACCGGCAAAAGCAGCGAGGACGGGCAACAAAAACTGTTTCAGCAACTGCAGCAGCAACTGCAGCTGGCCCCCTATCTGAGCCGGATAGAAATCATAGACAGCGCCTGCCAGGCCATCTTCACCAGCCGTCAGGCCGCCATCGTGCGGCAGCCTCACAATGAGTTCTGCCGCTGGCTGCACCGTAACGAAGGCCCGGAAAACAATTACACCGCAGCCCAGCACAACCCCGAGCAACACGGCATCGTGCTGGCCAGCAAGCTGCGCGACGACGGCGGCAACGTCATCGGCATGGCCGCCGGCGTCATCGCCAACAATTTCTTTCAGGACGAAGTCTCGCGCATCACCGTCGGCGAGCACGGGGAAATCCTGGTGCTGGACCAAAGGCAGCTGATGGTGGCGCGCTGGCCCAAGCCGCCCAAGGGACTGGAACGACAGTTCCGGCCGCTGCAACCGGCCAAGCTGCTCAGCCGCGACGGCAATCAGGCGCAATTCAGCGCGCCGTCCAATATCGACGGCGTCACCCGCCTGTACAGCCAAAGCCAGACCGGCCGCTACCCGTTCCAGGTGGCGGTGGGCATCGCCCGCAAGGACTTCACTCGCTCGGTGCAGGAGAAGGCGATGCTGGCGCTGCTGGGCTGGCTGTTCATCGCCGGCATGACGCTGCTGGCCTTGCGCAACTACCTGTCCAATCTGCGCCAGCACACGCTGCTGAGCCGCAGCACCGACCTGATCCGGCAAAGCGAGGAAGAGGCCAAGCTGATCCTGGACACCGCGCCGCTGGCGCTGCTGCTGGTCAATCCCAAGACCCGCCGCATCCAGCGCGCCAACGCGCTGGCCCGCGCCATGCTGCAGCTGCCGCCGCGCGCGGCGGGCTCCAAGGAGGATTCGGACATTCTCAACCTGCCGTTTCGACTGCAGCCGCTGGATCAGTGGCTGGAGGCCGGCCAGGAAGTCGAGAATCAGGAAATGGAGCTGGAACTGGAGGACCACAGCCGGCTCTGGGTCATCGTCTCGCTGCGCCCCTTGGGCGAACGCACCCCGCCGTCCACGCTGGTGGCGCTCTACGATATTTCCAGCCGCAAACAGCTGGAGCAGCAGTTGCAGGAAAGCAACCAGCAACTGAGCGAAATGGCGGCCACCGACCCGCTGACCCATCTGTACAACCGGCGCTACGCCGACATGATGCTGAAGGACGAGATCAGCCGCTGCGAACGCTACGGCCAGACCATGACCATAGCGGTGTTCGACATCGACCACTTCAAGCAATTCAACGACCGCCACGGCCACCAGGCCGGCGACAATGTGCTGGTGGCGGTGGCCAACGCGCTGACCGACACCACGCGCAACACCGACATCAGCGCGCGGGTGGGCGGCGAGGAATTCCTGGTGATTTTCCCCTGCACCCGGCTGCGCGACGCGCAAAAGGTGATGGAACGGGTGCAAGTGGTGCTGAGCCAGACCCGCTTCCCGCTGGTGGATCAGAGCGTGACCTTCAGCGGCGGGCTGACCGACTGGCGGCCTCACGACACGCCGGAACTGATGCTGGCGCGCGCCGACCGCCTGCTTTACGAAGCCAAGGTGGCCGGCCGCAACATCCTGTTCAACGATCTGGACATGATCTGAACGGCGGCCGATCCTGTCCGGCCACGCCCAAGGCGTCGGACAGCAGCCACAACATCGCCGCGGTGGCGCCCCAGATCCGGTGGCGCTGCCAGTCTAGAGACAAATACGCGCGCATCTGGCCGTCGCCCCCCCGGTGGCTGTGGCGCTGATAAGCGCCGGTGTCCATCAGCAGCGGCAGCGGCGCCTCGAACACCTCGGCCACCTCGCCCGGCTCTGGGCTGAGTTCGAACGGCGGCAGCACCAGGCCCACCACCGGCGTCACCACGAAGCCGGTAATCGTCACATAGTCCGGCAAACGGCCCAGCAGCCGGACATGATTCTCCGTCAGCCCGGTTTCCTCCCGCGTTTCGCGCAGCGCGGCGCGCTCGGCGGAGCCGTCGTCCCGCTCCAGCTTGCCGCCCGGAAAGCTGACCTGGCCGGCGTGGGCCGGCAGGTTTTCCGCGCGCCGGGTCAACATCACCGTGGGCCCCTCGCTGTGCCACACCAGCGGCACCAGCACCGCCGCCGGCCGCAGACCGCCGTCGGCCGGCCGGAAACTGAAATCGCCGACCCTGCCGGTAAAGTCATAAGCCGAAAGCCGACCGGCAATCCAGTCGGCCGCTTCTCCCGCCTCCATCGACCACATATTATTGTCCCCTGCCGTCATCCACTCGCCGGGCCAACGCGCCGGCGGCATCCTTGCTCCATCTTAGGCCAAATCGCGGCCTCGCTGTCGACGCCGCCATCGGTATTAACAAAAAACCCGCGCGCCGGGGGCCTGAGCGGCGCCGGCGGACGCGGGCAAAAAAAATGCCAGGCGGCGAGCCTGGCATTGCTGAGCGTTTCCGAACGCTCTTAGAACCTGTTTACGATCTGCTGCGCGTCGGCGATACGGCGTTGAAAACATCTTCGAAATGCTCATGTACCACTTGTACATTCCGCCTTCTCAACCGTTTTCGCCTTGTCTCGCCTTAGCTCGCGAGATCGTAAACACGTTCTTAGCGGCGCATCGAGTCGAAGAACTGCTGGTTCGACTTGGTGGCCTTGATCTTGTCCTGCAGGAATTCCATCGCTTCCAGGTCGTCCATCGGGTAGAGCAGCTTGCGCAACACCCAGATCCGCTGAAGCTGATCCTGCGGAATCAGCAGCTCTTCGCGACGGGTGCCGGAGCGGTTGATGTTCAGCGCCGGGAAGATGCGCTTCTCGGCCATGCGGCGCTCCAGATGGATCTCGCTGTTGCCGGTGCCCTTGAATTCCTCGTAGATCACATCGTCCATGCGGCTGCCGGTATCGATCAGCGCGGTGGCGATGATGGTCAGGCTGCCGCCCTCTTCCACATTGCGCGCGGCGCCGAAGAAGCGCTTCGGGCGTTGCAGCGCGTTGGCGTCCACGCCGCCGGTCAGCACCTTGCCGGAGGCCGGCACCACGGTGTTGTAAGCGCGCGCCAGACGGGTGATGGAGTCCAGCAGGATCACCACGTCCTTCTTGTGCTCCACCAGGCGCTTGGCTTTCTCGATCACCATCTCGGCCACTTGCACGTGACGGGTGGCCGGCTCGTCGAAGGTGGACGACACCACTTCGCCCTTGACCGAGCGTTGCATCTCGGTCACTTCTTCCGGACGCTCGTCGATCAGCAGCACGATCAGCACCGCTTCCGGGTGATTGGCGGTGATGGCGTGGGCGATGTGTTGCAGCATCACGGTCTTGCCGGACTTCGGCGGCGCCACCAGCAGGCCGCGCTGGCCCTTGCCGATCGGCGAGATCAGGTCGATGATGCGGCCGGTGATGTTTTCCTCGGCGCGGATGTCGCGCTCAAGCTTGAACTGCTCGGTGGGGAACAGCGGCGTCAGGTTCTCGAACAGAATCTTGTGCTTGGAGTTCTCCGGCGCTTCGCCGTTGACCTTGTCCACCTTGACCAGCGCGAAGTAGCGTTCGCCGTCCTTCGGGGTGCGGATCTCGCCTTCGATCGAATCGCCGGTATGCAGGTTGAAGCGACGAATCTGCGACGGGCTGACATAGATGTCGTCCGGGCCGGCCAGATAGGAGGTGTCTGGGCTGCGCAGGAAACCGAAACCGTCCGGCAGCACTTCCAGGGTACCTTCGCCGAAAATGCTCTCGCCTTTTTTGGCCTGGTTTTTCAGCAAGGCGAAGATCAAGTCCTGCTTGCGCAGTCGGTTGGCCCCGTCGATCTCGTTGGAAATGGCCATTTCAACGAGCTCGGAAACATGAAGATGTTTTAGATCAGATAAGTGCATAGCAGCCGTAGGTCGACTCGGTAACGATTTAGCGGAACGCTGAATTCGGAGGGTGGCGTAAAAAATGGAACGGGCAACGCGTCAATCGCTACCCGTTTTGAGATTTTGCTGGAGAATAGACGCTTTACAGTTGGCTGTCAATGAAGGCGGTCAACTGGCTCTTGGCCAGCGCGCCCACCTTGGTGGCGGCAACTTGGCCGTCCTTGAAAATCATCAGCGTCGGGATGCCGCGGATGCCGAATTTCGGCGGCGTCAGTTCGTTCTGGTCGATGTTCAGCTTGACCACTTTCAGGCGGCCTTCGTATTCCTTGGCCACTTCGTCCAGGATGGGAGCGATCATCTTGCACGGACCACACCACTCGGCCCAGTAATCAACCAGCACCGGCAGGTCGGCTTTCAGAACATCGGTATCGAAACTGTCATCGCTTACGTGGTGGATCAGATCGCTCATGGTTTCCTCGCTATTTATTTGGTGGTGCATCGACTGCAATTGATGTGTGATGGTAGCAAGCGCGGACTGCCGGAGCAACCGGAAATCCGGCGCGCGCGGCCCGGTTCGCGCTTCGTTCTTTCCTTATATACCACCGGAAAGGCTCCGACCTGGCCGACAATGCCGCTGCTGAAACGCCCGGGCTTCGGTATAATGCGCAGCTGTTTATTCCGAGAAGGACTCCAAATGGGCTTTCTGCAAGGCAAAAAGATTCTGATTACCGGCATGATCTCCAACCGCTCCATCGCTTACGGCATTGCCCAGGCCTGTCATCGCGAAGGCGCGGAATTGGCGTTCACCTATGTGGTGGACAAACTGGAAGACCGCGTGCGCGAAATGGCCGCGGATTTCGGCTCCAAGCTGGTTTTCCGCTGCGACGTGCAGAACGACGAAGAAATCAATAAATTGTTCGCCGATCTCGGCAAGGAATGGGACGGCCTGGACGGCCTGGTGCACGCCATCGCCTTCGCCCCGCGCGAATCGCTGGAAGGCGACTTCCTGGACGCGCTGAGCCGCGAAGCCTTCCAGACCGCCCACGACGTGTCCGCCTACAGTTTCCCGGCGCTGGCCAAGGCCGCGCGTCCGATGATGCAGGGCCGCAACGCCGCGCTGCTGACCCTGTCCTACCTGGGCGCGGTGCGCGCAATCCCGAATTACAATGTGATGGGCCTGGCCAAGGCCAGTCTGGAGGCCTCGGTGCGCTTCATGGCCGCCAGCCTGGGCAAGGACGGCATCCGCGTCAACGGCATTTCCGCCGGCCCGATCAAGACCCTGGCCGCCGCCGGCATTTCCGGCTTCTCCAAGCTGCTGGCCATGGCCGCCGGGCAATCCTGTCTGCGCCGCAACGTCACCACCGAGGAAGTGGGCAACACCGCCGCCTTCCTGCTGTCCAATCTGTCCTCGGGCATCACCGGCGAAATCACCTATGTCGACGCCGGCTTCAGCATCAACTCGCTGAACGTGCCGGAAGCCTGATTCAAGCGCCGCCATATCGAATGGACCCGCCGGGTCCATTTTTTTTGCCCTCTCTCATCCGCCGCCCCGCCGTCGTTCATATTAGGGGGACGCCCCATTGCGAAATGGATAAGCGCGGCGGCATCGCATGCAAAACGATGCCGCCGGCGTTCAAGACGCGCGAATGCCCGAACGCAACGTCATGCGGCCAAGCCGCATCAGTGGCGAGACCCCAGATCCCTGTCCTCGGCCGCCCCGCTCAGCATATGCGTCAGTTCGTCGCAGGCGCGCACCATGCCGTCGCGCACGCGGAACTCGGCGATGACCAGCATGCGCACCTGGCTGCCGTCCCGCTTGTCGGCGGTGACCAGATGACGGGTGAACAGCCGTTCGCCCTGCTCCGCCCAGCTGAGGATTTCCAGGCCGATCCGGTGGCACGCCTGCTTCAGATGGCGCAGATGCTTGACGAAATCGGCGTAGTCCAGACTGCGGCCGTCCGCCTGCTGGCGGTAGTCGGGATGCACCAATCGCGCCAAGCGGCTCTCGTCCAGCTCCGGGCGCAGCAACGCGCAGTCGAATAATTCACGCACCACGGCGATAGCGGTGTCTTGCATGGTCTTGCTCCTTATGGGAATACGATGTCGACGTTGGGCGGCGCGGCCAAGAGCGGCCAACAAATTCCGGATGCCGCGTTGCGCCGACTTGCCTCAGCCGCGAAACGGGTTTTTGTCAGCCTCTCTAAAGTCCGCGCCGCCACGATGACAGTATCCCTCCCCGCCGCGACGGCGCGTTATCGCTATAATGCCTAGCAATATCTCAAACAGGCCAAACCCATGTTGCTCGCCGCCGCCCGCATCCGCCACGACGCCGCCGATCCCGAAGCCTGGCACAGCCATGACAGCGGCCAGCTGAGCTTGCTGCGCCACGGCGTGCTGAGCATCGCCACCGACGGCGGCCGGCTCTGGCTGCCGCCCGGCCACCTGGCCTGGATTCCCCCCGGCGTGCGCCACGCCTCCCACCGTCACGGCCTGATAGACGGCATCAGCCTGCACTTCGCCGCCGCGGCCTGCGTCCGGCTGCCGGCCAGCGCGCAAGCCATCGCCTGCGATGCGCTGCTGCCGGCCATCATGCGGCGCGCGCTGGACTTCGCCGCTCCGCCCCTTCCCGGGCAACAGCGGCTGCTGGAGGTCTTGCTGGACGAGTTGGAGCAATGCCCGCCCTTGCGCCTGAACCTGCCCTTGCCGCAAGACCGGCGCGCGCGCCGCGTCGCCGACGCGCTGGCGGACGCCCCCGACGATCCGCGCTCGCGCGACGACTGGGCGCAATGGGCCGGCCTCAGCGGGCGCAGCCTGAGCCGCCTGTTTCCGGAACAGACCGGGCTCAGCTTCCAGGCCTGGCGCCGCCGGCTGCGGCTGTTGAAGTCGCTGGAATACCTGTCGGCCGGCCAAGCGGTCGGCGCCGCCGCCTGGCGCTGCGGCTACGACAGCCCCAGCGCCTTCATCGCCGCCTTCCGCCGGGAGTTCGGCCGCACGCCGGCCCAGTTGCTGGGCCGGCCCGCGGACGTCTTCAGCGATAACTATTGTTCTTGAACTGATTGAACAGCCGCACCCGCTCCCTTTGCAGCGCCGGCGGCACCCGCCCCTGGCCGCGCAGCCTGGCCATCGTCGCCGCGTCCAGATAGAGGTTGCGGTCCGCCGTCAGCGCGCGGTCCAGCAGCGGCCGCGTCGCCGGCAAGGCATTCGGATAGAACAGCTCGTTGCTGATGTCCGCCATCACTTCCGGCCGCATCATGAAATCGAGGAAACGATGCGCGTTGTCCGGATGCGGCGCGTCCTTGGGAATGGCGAAAGTGTCCATCCATAATTCGGCGCCCTTGGGGGACAGCAGGTAGCGTATCTTGCGCGGACTATTGGCCTCGCGCGCGCGGCGCGCGGCGATGTAGGCGTCGCCGGAGTAAATCATCGCCGCGCAGACCTCGCCGTTGACCAGGTCGTTGATGGGCGAGGAGCTGAACACCCGCACATAGGGTCGAACCGCGCGCAGCAGGCCGGCGACGGCCGCCAAGTCCTCCGGCCGGTTCAGAGCCGGATCCTTGCCCAGATAGATCAGCGCCTGCACCACCACCTGGCTGGGCGAAATCATCATGGCGACGCCGCAGTCGCCAAGCTTCGCCGCATAGGCGGGATCGAACAGCAAGGCCAGCGCGTCGGCCGGCAGCGGCTGGCCTCCCAGCGCCCGCCGCGCCCGGTCTTCGTCGACGGCCACCGAGGTGGTGCCCCACAAATAGGGCACGGCGTGGCGGTTGCCCGGATCGGCGGCGGCCAGTTGCCGCAGCAGCGCCGGGTCCAGTTGGCGATGATTGGGCAGCTTGGCCTTGTCCAGCGGCTGAAAGACGCCGGCCGCCAGTTGATTGCCCAGAAAGCTCATCGACGGTCCCACCACATCGTAGCCGCTGCGGCCGGTCAACAATTTGCCCTGCAGGATTTCATTGCTGTCGTAGACGTCGTAGCGGACCTTGATGCCGGTCTCGCTCTCGAAACGGCACAAGGTCTGCGTGCCGATGTAGTGGCTCCAGTTGTAGACGTTCAGCACCTTTTCTTCGGCCGCCTCCGCCGACAAGGCCGCACAGCAAACCCAGATCACGGCTCCAATGCGTCGCAACATGACTGCCCTCCCCCTATCGCGCGCCGGCCTTCAGGCCAGCAAGGACTCCAGCGCCGCGGCCAGCTTGCCCGCTCCCCGTCGGGCCCAGGCCGGCGCGGCGTTTCCGACGCACAACCTCTCCTCCAGCGCGTAGCCGCCGCGCAGCAGGTGATAGCCCAACCAGGGGACGGGTTCCGGCGCCCAGCGGCGCACCCGCTCCAAACGCCCCTCCGGCACGACCCAGGGCATGGAGGTCAAATCGCCGTCCCGCTCCAGTATCCATTCCGCCAGCGTGCGCCCCATCAGATTGGCCGCTCCCACGCCCTCGCCGCCATAGCCGCCGGCCATGGCGATGCCGGCGCGCCGGTCGTACATGGCGTAGGGGGTAAAGGCGCGCGCCACCCCCAGGGTGCCGCCCCAGCGGTATTGCACCGCCGCCGCGCCCAGCGCCGGAAACAGCTGGCGCAACAGACGCTCGCGCCACGCGAACTCAGCGCCGTCCGGATCAAAGTCCCACTGCGCGCGGCCGCCCAGCCGGTAGCCGCCGCGCGCGCCGAACACCAGACGCCCGTCCGCGCTGCGCTGGCCGTAAGTCACCATCCGGCTGAGATCGCCGAAGGCCTGCCGCCGCGCCAGGCCTATCTCCTCCCACAGCGCCGCCGGCAAGGGCTCGGTGGCCAGCAGCAGGCTCTGCACCGGCAATAGGCAACGCCCCAATAGAGGAAACTGATTGGACGCGCCCTCCAGCGCCGGCACGATGACGTCGGCGCGCAGCTCGCAGCCGTCCAGCCCCGCCACGCCGGGAGCAAGCCGCCGCACCGGGCTGCGCTCGTGAATGCGCCCCCCCAAGCGCGCCGCGGCCCGCGCCAGCCCTTGCGCCAGCCTGGCCGGCTGGATCACCGCGCAATGAGGCGAAAACACTCCGCCGCGCACATCGCGCGCGCCCAGCTGCGACTGCGCTTCCTCGCGCTCCAGCCAACGAAAGTCGGCTTCGCCGTGCCCCGCCCGCCGCAGTTCGCGCAGCCAGCGCCGTCCCGCCGCCTCCTGCTCCGGATAGCGCGCCGCCGCGTACAAGACGCCGCCATGGGCGAAATCGCACTCGATGCCCTCGCGCGCCAATACCGCGGCCACCTCGTCGACGATGCCGAACAGCCGCCGGCGCGCCTGTTCGCGCCGCTCGCCGTCCAGGCCGCGCAAATGGGCTTCCTGCCCGGCCAGCCCGCCGATCAGCCAGCCGCCGTTGCGCCCGGACGCGCCCCAGCCGCAGCTTTCCGCCTCCAGCAGCGCCACCTCCAGTTCCGGCGCCATCCGCTTGAGGTAGTAGGCGGTCCACAGGCCGGTATAGCCGCCGCCTATCACCGCCACGTCGCAGCGCGCGGACTGGGTCAACGGCGGCCAGCGCGGCTCGGCGGGGCTTTGATCCAGCCAGAGACAGGCTTGAGGCTGTGAAGACATCGGCTCTCCTTGTCGCCGCCGACCGGGCCAGGTCCGGCCGCGTCGTCAACGCTGTTATCATGAAGGTCGACCATACCCGTCCATTGCGAGAAGAGCCAGCTTATGGAGATTCTGATCTTTCCCGAAGCGGAAGTGCCCGCCGAACTGCGCATGCAAGTGCTGGCGCTGCAAAACCTGGCCTGGCCCGGCGAGCCGCCGGCCGGCCCCGATCCCGTCCACGACCCGGCGCTGGCGCCGCTGTCGCTGCTGCTGGTGGAGAACCGCCGGGTGCTGTCGGCGCTGGACATTCTCAGCAAGCCGCTGCGCCACGCCGGCGAAGACTTTCAGGCCAGCGGCATCAGTTGCATGGTCACCCAGCCCGAGGACCGCAGCCGCGGCCTGGGGCGGCTGTTGGCCGCCTCCGCGCGCGAAACCATGCAGGCCAACGGCGCCGACCTCGGCGTCTTCACTTGCGACAAGCCCTTGCGGCGCTTTTACCAAAGCTGCGGCTGGAACGAGCTGCCCGGCGCCGTCTTGATCGGCGGCACGCCGGCCGCGCCGTTTCCCAGCAGCCAGTTCGACAAGGCGACGATGGCCTGCTTTTTCAGCGACCGGGCCAAGCGGATGGCCGCGCGCTTCGAGCATTGCGAGATCGCGCTCCATCCGGGGGAAATCGACCGGCTTTGGTGAGCGCGCCCTCCCGCCGCGGCGTCGCGCCCGGCCAAACAACCGTCCGGCGCCGTCAAAACATCGACGCGGAGCGGTAGAATCACGCCTTCCGCCGACAAGCGCCTGTCGCAAGCGCCGCCGGCCCTCTATCCAGCCCAATCCGCAAGCGGCCCGAGCCAACCATGACCGAAGCCTCCGACGCCATCGAAATCGAGTTAACCGCCCCCTACCAGGTCAACGGCGAAGCCGCCCGCGGCCAATCCGTCTGGCTGCTGGCCCGGCTCTGGCACGCCCACCATTTCGGCGACGGCGCGGTGTCCGCCTCCGCCTTGCGGCTGGGCTTTCCCGGCCAGAACAATATCCGCATGCTGATCTCGCGCGCCTTCGCCGATTTCGCGCGCTGGGGCGTGCAAGCGGGCTGGGGCGCCGCGCGCGGCCAGCCCATCGCCACCCTGCCGCTGAACGGGCGCAGCCGAGGCCCGTTCTGGCTGGCGGCCGGCATGGCGTCGCGGCTGCGCTTCCGCGCCGACGGCGCCGAAGTGGAGCGGGATTGGCTGGAGCACTTCCTCGGCCTGCGCCGGGAACGGCCGGAAAGTCCGGCCGGCGACCTGTCCTACCTGATGCGCGATATGCGCTTCTGGCAACAGATGGCGCAAGCGATCCGCGATGAATACGACGGCTTCGGACGCCGGCCCAGCCGTCAGGTGGCGGAATCCTTCCACGTCGCGCGCCAGTTCGCCGGCGACGATTTTCAGCAGGCGCTGGCCTTGATGAAGGAAAGCCTGGCCTGGCGCCGCAGCGCCCAGCTGGACGGCAGCCGCAGCGCGCTGAAACGGCTGGACCGGGTGCTGGACGCCGGCAGCGTGCATCACGCCCACCCGACCTTCGCCGCGATGGCCTGCATCGTCAAAGCCTGGGAGCGTTATTCCCACGGCGACGCCGACGCGGCGCGGACCATGCTGGAGCATCTGCAAACCTCGCCGGAGCTGCAGCCGGTATTCCGCTACAACCCGCGCGTGCGCTTCGAATGCCTGAACCTGATGGCCCTGTTGCACAAGCACGCCGCCACCAGCGGCGCCGGCGTCGCGCGCCAGCAAGGCGAGGCCGGCGCGGCGCTGCAGGCGCTGAGCGGCGCGCTGGAGGCGGCTTACGAGGCGGATTCCATCGACGCCGCCCAGCATGTGGCCGCCAATATCGGCTGGTGCCTGTGGCTGTTCTGGCAGCAGAGCCTGATCGACCCGGAACGGGAACAACAAGTGGGCGCGGTGCAGTTGCAGGCGATGCGCTGGCTTGGGCTGTCCGAATGGATTTGCGACCGCTTCGGCTACGGCAGCGGCTCCGCCTGGAACCTGATCTTCATTCTGCGCATCGCCCGCGGCAACTGCCCGCCGCCGCGCTCGCGCAGCCTGGCGGCCTTCCGCGCCCAACAGCCGCTGTCGCTGGAAACCGCCATCGCGGCGCTGCAGCCCTTGCACGCCTCGCTGTCTCCGGCCAAGGGCTTCAGCCGCTGGTCCGCGGCGGCGGTTCTGGCGCTGGACGAGCAGCTCGCCGGCAACGCCGCCTTCCCGCCCTTGCAGCAAGCCAATCTACTGCTGGAGGCCGCCTGGTTTCTGCTGCATGAGCAAGGCGCCGGCCAGGAGGCCGCCGATGCGCTGTCCCGCCTCCAGGTCTTGCTGCCCTCCCTCCGCCGCGGCGAACGCAGCTTTTTCAACGGCGAGCTGCAGCGGCTGCCGATAGAAGCGTCGCTGGCCTAGCCCTGCCCAAAAAAATAGCCGGCTAAGCCGGCTGAGAACGGATACGACCGGCTAGACCGGGTTCAACACATGCACCGACAGACCGGCCACCGCGCCCTCGGTCGCGGCGATGAAGGCGCGCAGCGCCGGCGCGTCCAGATGCCGGTCCAGCGCCGCCTTGCTTTCCCATTTCTCTATCACCACCAGGCAGTCCGCTCCAAACGGCTGCGGCGAATCCGCGTGGTCCAGAGCCGGACCGTATTCGATGCAGCCCTCTTCCTCGCGCACCTGAGGCACGATCGCATTCAGTTCGCGCAAGATCTCGGCGCGCTGTCCCGGCTTGGCGGTAATCACGGCAACGACATGCAACATGGCAATCCTCACAAAAGTCGACGACACGCGGCCGCGCGCGTTTGCGACGGCCGCTGGAATACGGCAAGCGCGGGGGAAAATGGTTCGCCACCGCTGGCCGCGCAATGGGAGATTCGGCGGAATCAACCGCCTCAGTTTGACCGCGAAGAGGGATGATATTAGAAGGATTTCTAATATTTTTAGAGAGAAAATAAAAAAAGCCCTGCAAATGCAGAGCTTTAAATATTTGATACTTTTGGAATTCTTTGGTCGGGGCGAGAAGATTCGAACTTCCGACCCCCTGCACCCCATGTAGATGGGCGCAGAAAGATCAAAGGAAAACCATTAAAAAACAAGTAGTTACAAAACCACCGCTTGCCGCTACAAGTCCGGTTTTGGCATTACAGGGCATTACTCCGACCCCAAGTCCCCGCAAAAGTCCCACACACTCCAAACCATATGGACTCTTCAAAAATGATGACCACCTCTGCACTACAAGTGCTAATCAGCAGCTAAACAGCGTCACTAACATAAAGACGATCTATCTCACCATTCTTCACAATTGCCTTAGCTTTGACAACAATAGGTATCCCATGAGCCAAGCTCTCTAAGTATCGGTTGTTAGGCAAAACAAAAGCAGGGTCTGTTACATCCGCACGTATCCTTGAACCTGAATCATCCCCCACGATACGCACCTTACCAGCTTGCGCCTCTTTATCTAGCTCAGTAAAAATGACTTCCCAGTCTTGAATCCCTGTCAACTGAGCATCTTCGTCTGCCGTTAGAATTGCGTCTCTCATCGGCTTGTCAACAACAACTACATTTTTCTCCGCCTTATGTCCTATCGTCAGAGTATTACACTCCACCCCAACCGGCTCCACAGCAGAACGAACTGATGGGCGCAGGGAGTCAGCCATTCTGTCAATCGTCGACAATAGGCGGTCTACCGTTTTTTGATCACGATTGCCCAGCTCCTGAATAGCCTGCTCCAACCGTTCACTTAAAAGTTTCATTTCTTCACGATTTCCACTTGCCTTAGTCACAACGTAGGTAACAATTACACCTAATAAGCTGCCGGCAAATCCACTGAAAATCTGACTTTGCTTTGCAAACTCAATGAGAACTGGCAACTCAAAGCACTTAGCTTCAGCCTCTTTAGCGTAGACTTTAACAGAGTGAGTTCCAAACTGTTTAGCATACTCCCCCCCAGTTACGCAAAAGTGAGAAACCACCGCCAGAATACGAGCCACACCTTGTATCGATCCTCCAAGAGCAAACAAGTCCATCTTATGCTCTTCAGCGGACTTCCCATCATAAGTAATAGGTAAACAAACAATTTCCATACAAAGGCCCCTTGTGTTCACAACAATATGACATTGTACACTTTGCAGGGGTGACTCACCGGGATGATTCTACGGCCTTGAAAAATTAACTATGCTGGCAAAACCATTCTCGCCAACAAAAAGCCCGCCTTGATCGACGGGCTTCGCTCAGCCTTGCACCAAGCATGGACCAATTCAGCCACAAATCACTCCATCATGGCGCAACATACAAGTCCTTAAACATTAGGATTGATTGACGATTTCTCTGCTGCCTTTTTTGCCTCTCTTCATGCTCACACCTAACGAAGCCATTACTTGTATAGAAACCTAGAACACGTTCTTCTGGCAATGAATCAAGTGTAAGAAGTCTTACAGCAGACATTCCCTTTGCTGCAAACACCATACCCTCAATATACTTCATCAGTTCACGTCCAAGACCAGTTCTTTGATATGCTAGAGACACGGCAAACTTTGTCAATTTGACCGCAGGGAAGTCCCTCGTGACAGGCATGAAAGGCAAGCCCAACTCCCCTGTCTCACCCCCAGTCAGTCTAACAACATCATTGGACAGAGAGAAAAATGCAGATGGGCTGGCCATATCACCCTCAACCCACACTACTGTAGTTGTAGTAATGCCATGCTCAGCATAGTCTCTCGCTTCTCGCTTGAGGAACTCATCCAACGACGCATTTCCACATGAGAAACCTGCTAATTGAGCATCATTAGTTCCAATTACAGGCACGAAAATGAAATCAAACGACATAATGGCCAGTCCGCAACATAGGCAAGACTGGCCATTTTACAAAAAAAAGACACTGGTGTAATCATGAAAACATCATGAAAACCATTCTTTCAATGATCTACTTGCTATAGTCACCACCCTTTACAAACGCTTGCTGAGCAAGCTGGGCGTACTTTGTTAGATCATTTTGACGCGACTCAGACAGCCGATTGTTCTGAACAGCACTAACCAGCCGCTGACTCGCACCCTGGCTTAATACAGGGGTACGTTCAAACACTCTTGGCTTCGCTGCCATGATAATCTCCACTCGGTCAAATAACACAAAACGGTCAATGCTACTGCAACAAGACGCCGCTGTAAACAAAAAGGTCAATCAAAACATCAGCTTCCACAGAAATCGCTCGATTCAGCCATCAGAGTATGGACTTACATACTCTAGCCAACAAGCAGTTATGCGCACTTGCCACATATGATGTTGCATCATGCATACACCATAGTTTCATCGACCGTACTCAGCCTCCACTGCAAGTATGCCTACACTATAGGCCCTCCATCAGTTGACAAAGTTCATTTTTTCTCACTTTCTATCACATCTACCAGAGCCCGTTCCCTCAACACGCATTGCCCATACTGCCGCGCCAGCTGCAAGTACTGAACCGCCAGATCATCCCAGCTATCAGTTAGTGGCGGGCCTATCTGCGGTGCTGGCGCGGTCAGGTTGTGCGGCAACGATGGCCGCGTTGACGTCGGCGACGCCGGCGGCGAGCTGGCGCAGCCGCTCAGCATCAATACGGCAGTCAGCAGGTAGGGGGACAAGCTTTTCATGCGTTCGATACTCCACGATTCGGGTTTGAGATTTGCCGGCCAGGGCGTCGGCTTGCTCTTGCACGCGAAGGGCCAGGCCGTCCAGGCGCTTGGCCTCGGCGGCGAAGCTGGCCAGCGCCTGGCGCGCTGCGGTCAGTTCGCGGTCAGCCTGCTGGCGCTGCTCGACGTCGCCGCGCGCATCCCAGCCCAGCCACCAGGCGACGCCCAACGCCACCAGGATCGCCAGCTTTTTGAGCACCAGGGCGCGCATTAGCGAACCCCCAGCAGCACCGCCGCCACTGCCCGCGCCAGTTCTGTTTTTTTGGCTTGGTACGTCGCCAGCTCCGCCGCGTTACTGATAAAAAACAACTCCACGATCACACCGCCGGCATTGACGAACGCCAGCCGCCCGCGCGGGGTTTTGCTTTGGTCTATCCAACCCTGCTCACCGCGCAACGGACTACCCAGCACGCCGGCAATAGCGGCACTGATGCGCCGGCTGACATCACGCGTCGCCGGCAGCGAGATAGACTCAACGCCGCGCGCCTGCGGGTTAACTGCCGCGTTGCAATGAAACTCCACGGCCAGACCGACGCCGCCGGCCAGCTTCACCGCTTCGGCTAGCGGCTTGTTGTCGCTGCCCTCGCCGTCCGTCAGCGCATCCGCGCCGGCCTGGCGCAACTCATGCGCTACCAGATTGCGAAACTCGGCGGCTATATCGGCTTCACGATAGCCGTTTGCCACCGCACCAGGATCAACATTGCTGTGGCCAGCAGATACCAAGATTTTCATGTGATTACCCTCTAGAAATGAAGAAGCCCCGCATCGCGGGGCTTGGATTGAATGGATGGATTAAATGGTCAGCGGTAGGGCTGCGGCCGACGCAGCACGTCGCACACATTGCCGCGCGAACGGAACACCGCAATGCAGAGGAAAAGATTGATCACCAGGGCACCAGGGCCAACAGTCGCCCGGCCCGTAAAGCCTTCCAGTCCGGCCCAGGCAGAGGCCAGAATCAAGGCATAGGCAAGCCAGCAAGCCCAAGGCCGATGCCGATGCCGCGCGCCGTCGCGGCGGAACATCAACAGGCGGGCGCAGATCGCAACGCACACCACGGCATTTACAACAGCAATCGCGGTCATTTTTTGATCTCCCACGGCGCCGCCGGCGGGCCGGACTCGAACCGTCGAATGAAGCCCTGAAGAATGCGCACAGAAACCGCGCTAGCCAGCAGCGCGCCGGCGCTGTCCGGCACGGTCAAATCACGCTGGGTTATCGCATCCACCGCCGCATCGATGATGCCGGCGGCGAAGCGTGCGCAGATCGTACCGATGACGACCGAGACGAACAGATAAACCACCCGCTCGACCCAACTGTAATCCCTCGCGCTCAGCACGAACACGGCACCACCGGCAAACGACGCGAACAACACCCCGTCATTGAGATAAGGCACAAGCGACGCCGCACCCAACACCCCCGCCATTACTGCCGCGCCACCGCTCGAAACAGGCTCAGACATAGATTCCCCAAAAAGTTAGGGCCGGTTTTGCCGGCCCTTGTTGATTTGATAAAGGTTGTTGCCCACGATGGCGATGTACATCGCACATAACAACGCATACGCTGGCCAGGGTGGGCGCAACAGCACGCAGCCCAGCAACAGCGCCAGCTTGGTCAGCAGCAACGCCGGCAGCACGCCCACACGCGCCATTAACCGCGCCAGGTGGCCGTTAAGCTCACGAGCGCCCAGGCGCTTGAGCGCGTACACCGTAGTCGCTACGTCAAGCAGTTGGAGCAGCACCGCCAGCACAATCAAGACCGTCATTGTTTACGCCCCTCCAGTTCAATCACCCGATGCGACAAGAAATCAATTTGCGCTGACAGTTCTTTAATCGCCTCCACAAATAAGCCCGCCATATTTCCATAAGCCACCGACAGCGTTTTATCATCATCCGCCGTTTCAATTACTGCCTCCGGCAGCACCCCCAAAACCTCTTGAGCAATTAAACCCGTTTGCCGGCAATGCGTGTCCAGCCGGTCATAGGTATAGCCGCCCAACTGCTTGACCTTCCCCAGCGCATTATCAATTCGGTGGATATTGGTTTTTAGGCGGATATCCGACAAGCCCGTTACGCTGCCCGCTGCCGTCATATTTCCATTTTTGGCATTAACAGACCAACGCCAAGCGCCTGCGCTCCAACCACCAAGGCCAAATAACCCATCTTGGCGAAGGCCCAACTTCACGGCGTAATTTCCTTGGCAATGAAATGCCATTGCCGCCGTTTCATTATCACCCGTACCGTTTGTTACATTCCTAACCTCCAAACCAGACCGGGAACTACCTCCCATATCCGTGTTTACCTGCCCGGTCTTAATGGTATCACCAGCCGTAATAACCCCAGGCGCCTCATAATTTCCACCCGTCCACGAATGGCTATATGTCGAATCACCGCCTCCAGCCAAATGCATTACGGCAGAAACCACCCCGGTATCACTCGAATTTGCATGCACATCAAACGCACCCAAATGGCGCGTTCCATGCTGAACAGCCCGCCAAACCGCATAGGCAGAGTTATTCATTGGGCAAGACAACACAATTGATGCTTGCCGCTGTCTCCAATCAGCATAAGCCCCGCCGGCAATTGAGGAGAGAATCGAACCTGCAAATGACTTCTCCCCCTTTATTACTTGCGCTGTATCTATGGTTACCGGATCAAGATTCCCAGAGTTCCAAACCGTAAACCACTGATTCCAGGATTTTGCATCGCCATCATGAGTTCTAAAACGCAACAATGATCCGCCATGACCATACGCCGCGTTAAACTGGCACCCGTATGTTTTACTCGTTCCCAAACCTCCAAATGCCAAGAACGGCCCCCACACATCGGATGACGTCCCGTAATTGAACCCCATCTCGCCCGGCTGGACGTTATCCATTGTCACGCCGTCGTATGCATCTATTCTATCTCTACGCTGCCGAATGAAATTCCCATCATTTCCGCTGTGCCACATCCTATTCTTGCGACTCCCGACCCCCTGCCAAGAGTCCACCCCATCCCGAGCAACACGGAAATATATTTCATTCCCGTACTCCGCCAACAGTTGCAAACGCCTGGCGCTGCCGAGCGCAACAGAGAAGTCCACCAGCAAATCCGTTGCCCCCTCTCGCCGAACAGGGTAGACCCCCATTGGCAAAGCGCCATCCTGCTGGCCGTCGTTCACCTCCGCACGCACCATCACCCCATCAGCGCGGACCCTTGCAATTCCACTACTCAGCGCCCGCCAACTCGGCACCTCGCGCGCCACGCCATCCTCGCCAACAATTTGCGCCGTGTCGCTATCGGGATTGAACACCGACTGGAACGCCTTAATCGTGACATAGTGGATGCGCTGATATTTGGATAGCTCCGCCGCCAAGCTCGCCCAGTCCGTAGCCATTTACTACCCCTCACAATGGAAGAAGCCCCGCTATTGCGAGGCTTCGGATATTTTGATTTGACTTGATTAATTCGCTTTAGCATGTCGGCCACCTCCGGCGGCGCACCGGGAAACGCAGCAACAAACTTCCATAGCGCATCCAGCTGCTCGCAAACATCGGGATATTCCGCCGACCTAAGCGGGCCATGATCCGGCGTGAAGTGGATTTTCTTTTTCATGGCCACTGCGCCATAAAAACAGCCGCTTGCAATGGCCAAGCGTGCACCTCCACACAATATTCGCCCGGAGCACCAAACGACAGCGCGCATTCTTTTTCAAGGCAGGTATAGGACTCGCCATTAATCACAATGCGGCACGGTGCCGGCAGGCCGCGCAGATCAAAGCCCACCAGACGCGCCGGGTTTGTTGGACGTGGCACCACCTTCCCCTGCAACACATATTGCGTATGCGGGTCCGCCACGCCTTGAATCACGCTTTTACCGGCGGCAATATCCAGGGCGATGTTTTCCGGGCGTCCGGTCCCAAATTGCAAAACCCGGCCTGTAGCCGGGTCATATTCGATCACGTCCATTTAATTACCTCCTGAACAGCACGCAACCATAACGGATGCTGGCAATTGATTGCGATTGCGGCACGCCACGACACCCTACCCGCACCGATTCACCCGCGCTCACATTCAGCACAATCAAAGCGCTTTGGCTCTCTCCACTAATCGCCCTATCCCTTGCATATAAAATGCCGCCTTTATTAAGCGGCGGCGGCAACTCGGCAAATACCAACATCGTCCCAGAGTCAGAGCAATAGAAGTTGAAACTATAATCAAAAGAGTTCACCCAGCCATTACTTGAAATAGTCCGAGTGTCCGCCTTAGTCACGGCTTCACCCTTAATTTGCATAGTATCCACTTGCAAATTACGGATATACGCCGCGTCCATGCCGGACATATCCACCACCACCTGACCGGCGCCGTTTTTAATCGTCAGCCCACGGGTGTCTATCTGACCAACCGAAAGCTGCCCTTTTATATACGCCGCCCCCATGCCGTTCATATCGGCAACGATATTGCCCTGCATATCCCGAATCGTCAGCCCCCGGCTGTTGATCTGGGCCGCGTCCACCGAGCCCTCCACCAACACCCGACGGCCAACCAGGGAGCCATCCGCCACCAAGTCACCGGCCAGCACCAGCACCGGCCGGCCGTTGACGCTACCCAAGACGAACACCTGGCGGGAGCCGTTGCCGTCTGGCAGCGAGATAGCGAAACGATCCGCGAGGAAGTCCACCGCGCTACCATTCGCATCCGCGCGCAGCCCAAAGCCAGCGACTTTGCCGCCGGCCGAGACTTTGAGCACCTTCTCCGCCAACACCCCATCCACCACCCGCGCGACGTCTTTAATCGTTGACGTTTGACCATTTACCGTGGAAGTCAAAGCGGAAACCGTTTCCGCCATCGCCTTGTTCTGGTCTGCGCGTACAGTTGATTCATTCAGAATGGCCGCCGTATTGCTTCCCACTTTCACCGCCAGCAAAAGCCGGTCCGTCGCTTCCTGCCGTAAACCATTATTGACGGCGCGCAGTTCGCGCTTTGCAAACGCGTAGTTCTCCCCTTGGGTTTTGTGCAATTCATCGGCGGTCAGCACCTGGCGGAGATGGGCCTCAATCAACGAGTCCACGCCGGATTGAATATCCGGCAGGCGCTCCAGCGGCTCGCGCAGCGACTGTTGCAGTTGCTCGCTAGTTAGCCCGCCCTTCAACTGATCCAGAATCACCGCCGGGTTTCGTTCCACCTCGCCCCGCGCCTCTACCGCGGCGCCAACGTTGCCCCAGGTGTCCACCACCCGCAGCTGGTAGCGCACAACCGTCCCGGCCATCAGCCCGACATGCACCCAGCTTGACGTAGGGAAGGCCAGGTCCACCAGCTTGAACCAGTTGCCGCCATCCATAGAGGCGAACAGCTGCACACCACGCAAATCCGGCCGCTCCGGGTAGAGCCAGCGCAGGCTGATTTGCCCGCCCTCCCCGGTCGCAACAAATGCCGTCGCTGCCGGCGGTGGCAGGGTGTGGCCCCGCACGGTCAGCGAGGCGAAAACCGGCGCCGAAACACGGCCATTGGAAAAAGCGGCCGTTACCATCACCTCGATGTCAGCCGGGTCAACCACCCAGCTATAAGACGAGTCGGACAGCACCACAGTTGACCAGGCCCCGCCGGCGCGGCGATGTTTCAGTTCGTAGCTGATCGCCCCCCGCAGCGTTGGCCACACTGCGGACACTTCCGCCACCCGGCGGCCGTCGCCGCTTAAGCGGCTGGACTCGGACAAGCGCAGATAGCCCAGCGCCGGAGGCAAGGTAATGGCGCCACCGCCCCCGGCTACGTCGCCACTTTCGGCGGCGTAGTAGGCCGGCACGTCATCAATAGCGATGAAACGGACGTTGTCTTGCGAGGGTTTGACGTCAACGATTTTGACGCGCCGCCCAGGCTGGGCGCCGACGTCGTAAAACCACATCCAGTCATAGGGCAACGCGTCGGATTCGTCCGGCACCGGCAGGACGCCGCCGGCGTCGTCCGCCGGGATCAGGTCCCGCAAGTCCAGTGCGTCGGACTCGCCCGCCCCAGCACGAACACGGTATGTCGAATACCGCCCATCCGGGAAACGCACTCCCACCCAGGCGTTAGCGCCCAGCGGCACCGCCTTGTCCAACTGCAAGCGGCCACGCGAGCCGCCCAGCAGGCGGCCGGAATAGGACCAGCTGGCCAGGTCATGGCTCAACAGCACAACATCGCCACGCGTTGCCACCAGGCCCTCTATATCGGACTCCCATGACACGCGGCGGCGGTGATGGATCTGAGACGCGGCAATGAGATTGGCCTCTCGCCCCGCCATGCCCGCATCGCAGCAGCCGACGAAATCCAGCGAAACCGGATTAGTTGGCGACAGCACTCCCGGCACGCCCACGCGGACTTGATCCGCCTGAAAGCCTTTTTCGGGATTGACGAAGTTGACAATAACCTCGTCGGCGGTTTTCTCGTTCGCATACTCGATGCGGAACGAGCCGGGCCGGATGTTAGACGGCCCAAACACCGCCGTTACCGGCAAGTCCGCCGCATCCCAAATCACGCCGAGCCGGCCAGTCTGCCATGTGTAGCGCCCCCGCCCACATCGGGCTATCTGATTCAACACATCGGACGTGCTGCACTCCCGATCCAGCACCATCGACACGGACAGCTTTTTGGCATCGCACCACGCCGCCCAGGCTTTGATAGCCTCCAACTCAATGCGACCATCCGGCAGGCCGGCGCCGTAGAGGCGGCGCCCTTTTGCATCGAAACCACCCCGGCTAAACCACAAAAACCACCAGGCCGGGTTTGTGGTATGCCGCACCTCCCAGCCCGAGCCCGTCCAAACCGGGCAGGATGCCGCCGCCACCGCGCTAAGCTGTTCAATCACCCCATTCAGTTGGCTGCTGGCGCGAACCTTCAAAGCTACCCTGCGCTGGCCTGTGTAGTCGGTCTGGTCATTGCGATAAGACCGAAGCGAAGCCATGGCAAAGTCGTTTTTTTCCCGCGCGCTATTCACGTCCCCGCTGGTTTTGCGGATGCGCAGTTCGTATTGCCCCAGCGGCAATTCGTGATACAGCGTCCGGCGAACCGGATTAGTGCCGTTGCCCGGCAAAACGTACTGACCGTACTTATCGCCGCCGTAAGCCTGCCAAGTCCCCTCCGGCAGGCGGCGGTATTGAATTTCGCAGCTGATGTTGCGGGCATCCATGCCACCCTCGTCATTGCCGTAGTACGCGACGCCTTGCAGGTCCACACCTATGGCTATCGTGTCGCGTGGCAGGCCACGCACCACCCAGCCGTCCACCGCACGAACTTCCCGCCCGGTTTCGCTATTGACGTTGCCAAAGATGGCCGGCAGCTTGCCGGCCGCATCCGCATGCACCAGTTGCACATCTTGATAGCTGGCCAGCGGCGTGTCGCCAATGCGGAAATCGTCCAGCGCCAAACCTGGCTGAAGGCCGAAATGATAGGTTTGGTACAGGTATTGATCCTGGCCGACAAACTCCGTAAACGGCTTGCCTGCCAGGTCTGGCACGATCTTGTGACGGCCGATCACCAGCGGCATCGGCGCAAACTGTCGCGCTTGGTTACGCGCGCCGGACAACGCATAGGTAGGGCTGATCTTGCCGGCATCGCCAGACAACCCGCCCACTTGCGGAATGGGCGGTGGCAACAGCGCATTGATCAGCATGGCGCCGCCGATCATAACCAGCGCCGCCCCCGTAGTCGCGGAGATACCCAGCGTCGCAGCCAGCATCACGCCCACTTGCGGCGCGACAAGCACAAGCGCAATCATGGCTACAGTCCGCAGCAGCTTGCCGCCACCGCCGCCGCCGCGGACCACCGCGCGGATTTCGATGTAATCACCCTGGCGCAGCCGATACTTGCGCCAGTCGCTCACTTGACGATGATTCACCAACACCGACAGCGGGCCCGGCGCTACTTCGATCTGGCAGCGCTTGAGATAGCCGCCCAGCGTTTCATTTCGCAGGAACGGCAGGTAGGCCACCTGGCGGCCGGCGCCGGTCAACGGATGCGGCAAATTTACCAGCCGCGGCAGATCGTTTACCGCCATTTGTAAAACCCCTCTACTTGATAACCCCTCAAGCGCAGATCGCGCAGCCGCTGGCGGATGACAAAGCCGGCCCCTTCGTCCGCGTGCAACACCCACCATTCGCCCGCCAGCCAGCACATGACGCCGATGTGTTGCAAGCGGCCGCGAGACTCCAGCAACACCGGCTGAGCCTCCAGCGGCTCGGCCACGCGCTCGGCCAGTTCTGGCGCGTGATGGCAGATCAGCGCATTGCGGCCGAACACGCCCGCCCCAGCCCGGCCCGGCAGCGCCACCACCACGCCCAGCACCTCCGCCGCCACACGCTCGGCCAGCGCCGCACAATCAGCCACACCCGCCACGTAATCACGCCCCACATACACATCAGACCAATGCCCCATCACGCCCCCTTAAAACAGCGCCGGCGCGGTTTCGGGCCGGTAATACACCGTCACCGCCGGCTGGTTCAGGGTGTCGGCAAAGCCCAGGGTGCCGGACACCTTGCTGTGGTCCATGCTCAAGCCGGACAGATCCATGGTCATGTCGAATTCCACCAACTGCGGCGTGCTCTGCATCACCTGCAAAATCCGGCACGTCGCGCCCGTGCCGCCGCCGCTGATCTCAAGCCACTGGGTCAGCTCGCGGCCGATGTTGTCTATCTCCAGTTTTGCCGACGGCAAGCGGTTGTCGGTGTCGTCCGGCAAGGTGACATCGAAGGCGCAGGCAATGAATTCATTGCCTTCCACCACAATGTTTTGCACGTCGTTGACCAGCCGAACCGGCAGCGCCAATTGCGGATGCCGGATTTCCAGCAATACCAGCATTACGTCTTCGGCGGCGGTGGCGTTCATCGCCTCCCGCGCGGCCTGCGAATATCGCCTAGTCATCCCTTCCCCCTAAAACAAAGCCCCGCAATCGCGGGGCTATCCTATGGTTTCTATCTGTATCTGCGCCTGCCAGCGCCCGACGCCTTCCCGCTGCCAGCGGTAAGGGGGCCGGGTCCCGGTCATTCGGGCACGCTTGCGCACGCCGTCCACCGGGTCCAGCCAGTTGAACCAGCTGGCGCCGCCGTTGGCGTCGTGACGGAACCAGGCGTCAAACCTGGCCTTATCCGCATCGCTGGCCACCCGCATCGTGACGGACCGGGTTATCACCGGCACAGAATAGCGGCGGCGCTGCTTTGCAATGCCGCCGTCCATTTCCGTTCTGACCAGGCCATAGTCCGGCTCTTCCGCGTAGCCCTCGGCCAGCATCAGCGCGTAGTCTGGAAAATCAATCATCGTCTTGGGAAACCTCGTTAGCAGAGCATTAGCACTTCGTTAACATTCCGTTAGCACTTTGTTAGCGCCTTGGCAGCATGGACACCGCATCCCGCACCGGGCCGCCGCGGCGCAGATCATCCAGCACCACGCCAATCACCCATTCGCGGCCATCAAACTGCGGTTGCGATGCGGTGGCCTGTACTTGCTGGCTGGACTTGTTGACCACCTCCACCCGCACCGACAGGCGCCCGCCGCCATCCCTCTGCGCAGCCGGCGACGGCACCGAAAAACCGGCCGCGTTGGCGGAGGCGCGACCCACGCCGCCACCCGTTGCCAGACGCTTGGCATTGAGCGCATGCAACACATTGACGCCGTAATGATCGACCGCCGCCGCCTTGACCACATATTCCCCATTCGACAACATCGCCGGGATGCTGTCGCTTGTGGCGGTGCCAGGGCCAAACACGGGCCCACCGACGGAAAACGCACCGGGAGACGTGCCCGCCACAATCGGCGCCGCTGCGCCGCTGGTCTGGAACATGCCGGCCATCAGGCTATTCATCCCACTGCCCAGGATGCCGGCCATGGCGGCGCGTATTTGAATGCGGATCAAGTCTTCAATCACGCTGTTGGCCAGATCAGAGAACGACAGCTTGCCGGTTGTCACGAACTTGGTTAGCGCATCCTCCATGCCGCCAAACGCGCGGCCGAACACTTCCTCCATGCTGCCGGCGATGTTGCCGGCGCGGTCCGCGTAGTTGTCCATCGCGCGGCTGGCGCCTGCGGTCCAATCCCCCGCCGCTTCCCGCATCGCGTCGAAGTGGGCGCGCTGCGATGCCACCATGGCCGCCGTGCTGGCGTCGATCTGCGCCAGCGCCGCGTTATACGCCACCGGGTCAATCAGCTTCAGGTCCAGGTCCTCGGCCAGCCGGCGCTTGGACTCCAGCGCCTTCTTGAACAACTGGTCTATTGCCTCGGTTTCCCGCCGCGCCTGATCCCCCTGGCCAAAGCCCTGCAATTCACGCTGATTGGCGGCGGCCTGCTCCGCCGCCTGCTCACCCAGGCCGGCCATGACTTCACGCTGTCGTTTCTGGAGCTTCTCCGCCTCCTTACCCAGGTCCGTTTCGGTCATGATCAGTTTTTCAACCGCGGCGCGGTATTGATCAATGTCGATCTTTCCCTGGCCGAAGACCTTTTGCAGCACCGCCAGCTTGTTGTTGTAGGTGGGGCTGATGCCGGCGGACTTGTTGATCAAGTCCGCGACTTGCTCCATGTCGCGGGCGGCCAGGCGGGCGGCCTTGTCAGCGGCGGAACGCCCCTCTTTTTCGTAGTTTTTCTTCAGTTCCGCCGTGCGCGCGTTGTGACGCTTCAGCGCGTTTTGATACTCGGCGCTGCCTTGATCCAGCCCGGCCACAGCCCCCTGAAATGCCAGCTTTTCTTCTTCAAGCGCTTGCTGGTATTTCTCGCTCTTGGTCTGATTTTTGCCATCTTCCAGATAGCTTTGCAGCCGGTTATCAAACTTGGCCTTGAGACGCGGGCCACCGATCCCCTCGCCGGCGCCCTTCTTCTCCCCGCTGTATTTGTCGTACAGCGGCTTCAGCGCTGCCTCGCTCTCTTTTTCCAGCCCTTGGGATAGCGCTTCCCTTGCTTCGTCACGCAGCTTAACGGCGGCGGTGATGCGTCGTTGATGCTCGGCGGTAGCCTCCGCCGTAATCTTCCCCTTCTGGACGTACAGGTCCCATTTCTTGCCGTACTCGTCCACCTGCTGTTGAGCTGACTTGAGTTCCTGCTTCAACATCGGAACGCTGGCTTTAGCCAAAGCGGCCTGAATACGCTTTGCCGCCTGCTCGTTCTTCGCTGCGGCATTGCCCGCAGCGGCCGCCAGGTCATCCCAATAGAAGATCAAGGCGCCGATTGCCAGTGTGGCCACCCCCAAAGGCCCCCCCAGCAACGCCAGCGCATTGCGAGCCACGCCCATCCCCACAGCAGCCGCCCGCGATGCCAAACTGGCACTGTTTGCCGCAACCACATACTGGTTTTTGGCCACCCGCGCAGCCTCGGTTGCTACCGTTGCCTGCCCAAATGCCGCAGCCTCCACCTTGGCAGCATCTGCCACAACAACATTCGCAGCGGCAAGGCGCGCGTCGGCTTCCGTCAACGCATTGCTCATTGCCAAAGCACGGCTCTGCGCGGCGGTCAGCCGCTGCTGTTCCGCTGCCTCGATGGCGGCCGCTGCCGCCACATCAGAACTGGCCGCCGCATTGGCCAGTTTGGCCGCCTGCAAGCGCTGATAGCTGGCCGTGCTCTTGATGGTTTCCGCATCCCTCGCCCGCTCGGCGGCTGCCAGTTCCGCAGCGGCAACTTTCGCAGCGGTGTCCGCCTCGGCCCGCATCGCCGCCGCCATGGACTGCGCCCGCGATTCTTCAATCTGCCTGACCGCAGCTTGAGAAAGCGCAGCATCCAGCGCCAGTTTTTCGCGGTCTGCCGCCAATGCTGCTACGGTTTGCGTAGCCCTGACCGATGTAGCGCGCGAACGCTCAAGCTCCGCCATCGCGGCGGTCTTGTCCATTTGGGCACGTCGCAAAGCAGTGTCTGCCGCCAATTCATCGGCTTTTGACGACTGCCGCCAGTCACTGACATTTTTGACCGGCTGGGCGATGGCGGCACCGACCGCGCCGCCCATCTGGGCGACCTTGACGGCAGCGTAAGCCCCCGCCAGCGACATCAACAAGTCTCGATGCTGGTACAACGCCCGGCCTGCGGCGCCGGCCATGTCCCCCGCTTGCACCAGGCCGGAGCTGATGGACTGCAAGCCCTCGACAAACTGGCGGCGCTGGCCGTCATTCGCCAGCGCGTCGTTGAAGCCATCCAGCCAGCCCTTGGCCGCCGTGCGCAGCGGCTCCACCCCTTCCGCAGCGGCTGTTGCGGTGGCTTCCGCCGCCGCCTCCATCAGGCCCGGCAGGGTTTTGGCATAGGCCACGCTACTGGCCTCAAAGCCCTGCATTCTGTCCATCAAGAACTTGAACAGATCGCCGCCATTTTTTTTGACCTTGTCCAGGTCCTTGTCCGTAATGCCCAGCGCCACGGCCAGCGTGGAGCCGGCCGAGGTAATCCCACCTTGCACCAGATCGCGGATTTCCTGAACCACCTGATTCGCCGGCACGCCCAGGGATTTAACCGCGTTGGTTCCCACCACGGTGATTTTGCGCAGCTGGTCCAGCGTCATGCCGGCTTTTAAGCCCGGACCCAAAATCGCCTGAAACACGCCCACCAGGTCTTCCGCATTCGCCGCCGTCACCGCCGCGTCCGCTGCTAGCTGCTTGGTGATTTTCCCCGCCATCTCCATGGACTGGGCAAACGTCAACGCCTTGCCGTCGGCCAGGGCCATACTGGTCAACGTGCCGGACATGCCGACTTGCATCACCTCCATTTGATTGGCGAACTGGAAGCCCATTGCCGGGACGGCTTGGAACTTCTCTACGATGGAGCCCAAAGCCCGATCCAGCACAATGAAGCCGCCCAGGGCGCCCACCATCGCATTGAGCCGGCCAAAAGACTGGCCCAGCTTTTCCACGCTCTCCGCCCCAGAGCGGGCGCGGGACTCAATCCGGCCAAAGCCGGCATCCACCAAGCCCTGCAAGCCGCGCATGTCCCGGCTGAGCGCAGCAAAATCCGCCCGCACATCTATCACTACCGAACTTACCGCCGCGCCGGACATAATCCCCCCCTTCACTCGTTCCAGACTTCCAACATCGCCAGTTCCATCACGCGCAGATCGTCCAGCAGCCCAGCCCGCTCCGCCTGCGGCACCGCCCGCATGTCCAAGACGGCGCCCACCGCCTCATAACGCAACCCCACCACCCCACCCATTCCGCCTAGTTGCCATTGCGTCTGGCAGGCGCGCATCAGCTCCAGGGCGGGCACGCATTCCGGCCACACCTCTACATCAGCCCCGCCCCGCGCCATTGCGCGGCCGATGTCGCTTAGTTTTTTTCGCGGACGCCGTAGGCCAATTCATTCAGTGCCGTCCAAATGCCGCGGCTGAAGGCAGCGCCGTCCGGCCCTGTCACCAGCTTGCGCAACACCTCCATGCTGAATGGAACCGCTTGGCCGGCGGTGTCTTTTACCCCGCTCCAATCGGTCAGCACCTCGGCGAACTTGTCCACGTTGGAGGCCAGCATCTCAGGGAAGCCCAAATCGTCCGAGCTGGCGCTATTGGCCAGTTCATGCAATTGCGCTGGGCTTCGCCGGTTGAAAACGCCGATAAACTCGAAGTCCTGAAATGTGCCGCCATCTGCCGGGATCGAAACCTTGATAGGCCATTGAATGCGAAGGTCTTCTTTAATCACGAAAGCCATTTTAAAACCCCATAAAAAAAGGCCCGCCAAAGCGAGCCAAGTTATTAATACCTATTGATTAGTTTTGGACTGCGACCAACCTGCCATTTTCAAAATACAAATACTGATATCCCGAATAAACCCATTGCTCGTTTACCCCATATTCCGTAACGGTGCGTCTCTTGTATTTAGGGGCACCCCAAGACGATGACAGCACATCATCTTGATTCATCCCAATCGAAACGCCCTCGCTTCTTTTCTGCGCTCGCACCTCATTCAGGGCCTGCGCTGCCGCTTTAACGCCCTCTTTTTTTATCGCGTCAAGTCTGGCGCTATATTTTTCAAATAGCTCTTTGTCGTAGCCTTCCAACAGTTCCACAGCAACAATCCGTCGCTCTGTTTTTTCTGTTTTGTCCTCTATTGTCTTGACTAATGATTTAATTGATTGCTCTTTAATCATTGCAAGAAAATCATTATCAACTAAATAGCGTTCACAAACTCGAACACCATCTAATGCTCCCTCTACCCCTCCAGACGCCACCGCCTTCATAAACGCTTGCTTACGCGCAGGCTCTTCGGAAATACAGTTATCCCGTATTTTCTCTTCCACTGTGCGATGGTCTACTTCTGCCTCTAATTCAACCCCACGCGAGCACCCAAGCAACAAAATTGCAGTTACAAAAATATACGTGCGCATACCCTCTCCGCATGACATACCTCGGCCAAGAGGGTAGCACACATGACAAACAACTCAAGCGCAGGGCGCTTAAATCGCCTGCTGGGCGACAAAGAATTGACTAACGCCGTCCCCCACCTTCGCCGGGTCCATCAGCAACTTGCCTTCCAGATCCGACTTGCTGAAATCATCGGTCATCAGGTCCAGACCACCCGCCCCCAGGCGGCAACGCCAGCCACGTACCACCATCGGCGCGCCGCCGTCCGCAGCGTTCAGGCCCTCGAACAAGAGTTCCAGCTCCACGTTGGCCTTAGTCAGCGCCTCGATCTGGTTCATATCGCGCGATGTGTAGGTGATTTCCAACTTCGTGCCGGCATCCACCACCAGGCCGGCATCACCACTGCTCAAGATGCGAATGCCGGCCGGCGAACGGGTATAGTCGGTGTTCTCGGTCAGGTCCTTGGCGGCGGCGCCCTTTCCATCTGCCACCGTCTTGACCGTCACCGGCTTGGTCCAGTCAATGATCTTGCCGACCGGCGCCAGCGCGCCAGGGTAAGCAGTGACGGTTTCCTTCATCTCCCCCGCGGGGACCTTCTTGTGTCCACCCTTGAGCAACAACGCGATCACTTCCGGATGGAACTGGCTGATACCGCCAATCGACAACTCCACGCTTTCCACCTCGGTCAGCGAATCCAACTGACCGCCGGCGATGGTCTGGTTGTTCATCAGCTGGCTTTCCTTGGTCACCGGCTTGAGCGACAGCTTTTCCAGATTCAGCAGCGAAAAAAAGCGGCTCGTGCCGCGAACGGCAACGGACAACGTCCCCTTGCCTTTGTACGTGTAGAGTTTTTCCATGTCGTTCCTCACAAATTGACAATGTATTCGATGGCCAGCGGGATGCGAGTAGAGCAGACCACCGCCAGCGGGGTTTCCTGATCAAACACGGAGCCGCCCAGGGTAAGGGACTCGAAGCCACCTAAGCCGGCGTCGCCCAGCGTCAGCAGTACCGCACACAGCGCCTGCTCCTGATCGTCCAGCGGCGCGAAGCGCCCGGCGCCCTCGCCATACAAATCGATGGACAGCTGGAGCCGGCGCCGCAGCGAGGCCGCAGGGCCGCCGCGGATCACTTCCAGAATGTCGTCATCAAGCCGCGCCAGGTTGACCGCCGGCAAGTGGTCCTCTTCGAACGGGTTTTCCCGGTCCAGATACAGCGCGACACCAGGTAGCAGCACCGCCTTGATGCGCTCAAAAACCAGTTGCTGGAGTTCGGTACGGCGCTTCATGGCTTCACCTCGCGCAGATCGAGCCGCCAGTCACCCATAGGCGTGCGCTGTGGCTTGCCCTTGATTTCATACTTGCCGCCACGGGCGGAAACGGGCTTGCCGGCCAGGCGGCTGCCAGCCGGCATGTTTTCGTCTTGCACGATCAGCCAGCCGCGGCAGCCCTCGGCCAGCACCATGCCGTCCATGACCAAGCTGTTTTCCTCGAACAGGTAGACCATGGCAGGCACTTCCTGGCCGTCGATCATGACCAGTCCCCCGAAAACCTCACGCCGGCCCAGCCGCTGGACGGACGCTTGCAGGCGCTCGAGCGCTGAAGCCATCAGACTGCTACCGTGGTTGCCGCGCCATTCAGACGCACGGCGCAGAGCGCAGCACCGTTGCCGGACACACCCGCCGCCGTGCCGATCAGGTGCGCCCCCTTGGCCTTGGCGCCGCACAGGTTGCTTGCCGGGTCAAAATAGACTGCATCGCCAAAGGCGAACGCCGCATCCGGGGTTTTGGGCAGTTCATAGACGCCGCCGGGATAGGTGGCCACCGGCTCGCCCTTCTTCGCTGCCGTGGCGGCAATGGCAAAATATTGACCCACCAGCACGGCGCCGCCGCTGGCGACGTCATAGGGTGCGGCGATGGTCAGGGCGTTGCCGTTTTGCAGAAAATTGCGCATGTGTGTTGCCTCTAGAAAACACAAAGCCCGGCAAGCCGGGCTTCATGGGGTTGAGTGGGATTACTTGGCGGCCTTGCCGGGGTTGCGGGCGATCCAACGATGGTCCATCAGACCCACCCCCACATCCAGACGCGCCTTGACTTGCACGCCGTCCACCTCGAAACCTTCCTGCGACGAGGTGTAAATCCCTTCCTGGCCTTCCAGATAAGCGATTTCGATGGTGGGCGCGTTAATCGGGTCCGCCGCCAGATACCAGCCGGTTTTGCTGGCGCGGGCAATACGCGGGTCCGTAATGATCTGGTATTCCCCAGCGATGGGGTTCAAATCGTCCACCTTGGTGGCCGACACAAAACCGATGGAGCGCTGCGCCTTCAGTTTGAGGGTACGCGGCACCAGCAGATATTTGCCGGACAAACTCAGGTCTTCGCCGCTGCCTGGCTCGGTTTGTTGGCCGATCAGTTGGTCCAGCTCGTCAATCGTGTCAATGCTGAGTTCAGCAGCGGCGCCTTGATTACCGTGGGCATCATCAAATAGCGGCTTGCCATCCGACAGCCGGGCCGCACTGCTCAGTATCAGGCCCCACACCAGATTGCTTTCGAGGTTGGCGGCAGAGCGGCCGAAGCCGGCAGACAGATCGTTGAACACGCTAAGATCGTCGTTGATGATCACGTGGCGGCTGATGTTGATGATGCGGCCGAAGGTGCGCAGCTTGTAGCGCTCAGCGGTTGCATCATTCAACTGGCCAATCTCGAATTCGCCCGCCTCGTTGACCTCCTTCAGCGCCACCGCATGGCCGACCTGCAAGCGAGACTGCTCCTTGAAGTCCGGCGCGGAGGTGCGACGCACCAGCGGCCAGAAGGTTTGTCCGGCCAGGGTGTAGCCCTGCATCATCGAACGATTGGCCACGTTGGCCAGAATGACAGTGAAATCACTGGTGGTTTGCATGCCGCCGCTGCGGTTGTTGTTGAGGGCCAAATCCACCAGCTCCGGCCGGCTCAAGCCGCGCACGTTGCCGCCGGCCTGCTCCACGCATTCGCGGGCCATATCCGACAAGTTCATGCCGCGGAACTGGCGGGCCATGTCGCGGGCCTCGTCGCTGCGTTCGACATTGGGGAAGGCGCGCATGTGGATGGCCTCGGCCATCGCGCTGCGGCGGGTTTCGGTTTCGTCGCGCAGCGTCTGGACGTTGGCATGGCTGCGGGTTTTGTTTTGCTCGCTGTCTTCCGCCATTTTGTCCAGCACCAGGGCGCGCGCTTGATTGATGTCGCACTTGGGGTCGTTGTACATGGAGCGGAAGAAATCAGCCCCCAGGAAGTTGTAGGCCGATTCCAGCTTGCGAATCTGGCCTTGGCGGTCGTTTTCCTCCTTGGCACCCAGGGCGCGGATTTCTGTGGCGTCCGGCTGAGCGGGCGGTACGTTTTGCGGTTCGTTGTTCTGCGGCATTGCGTTGTCCTCGTTGAGATTGCGTGTTTGTTGCTGCGGCTCTACCACGGCGGCGGCCGGCGCGGCCTCGATGTAACGCACCGGATACGACGGCGCGGATTCGGGCTTGGCGCCACGGATGCCGGCGTCCGCATCCGCCGGCACCGGCACCAAGCTGATTTCGTAGGGCTCCCAATCGACAGCCAGGTAGCGGGCAACCCCGCCGTCCGGGTCCTCGGTGATTTGGTAAGCGTGGACAAGATAGCCCACGCTGACGTTGCGGATGATTCCCTCCACCACGTCCCGCCATATTGGTTCCACCTGCTCGCGCCGACTGAAACGCACCAGCGAGCGGCCTTTGCCCTTTTCCAGCGTGGCCCACTCCACCACCCCAAGCTGGCCGGCCAAGCTCAGTTGAAAGTGGGTATCCAGCAGCGGCGCCCCATTGTTGAGGCGGTCCATGCGCACCGCCGTGGGCTCCATCGACAGTTCTTCATCGAATGGCCGCCAGCGGTTCCAGTCGAAGCGGCGCACAACGGCGCCGGTAGACCACACCAATTCGACGGTCCGCGCCTCCTCGTCGATGGTCCCCACCTGCGCCCGCACGCTGACCAGCGGCAGGCCATTGCGGATGACCAGTTCCGGCGGGGCGGCCCCGTCCGGCGTTTTATCTGGCATTTGCTGCCCTCCATAGAAAAAGCCCGCCGAAGCGGGCTCAGGTTTCTGTTTTGTCTTTCCGATTGACGGGCGGCTCGGTGTCGAAGCGCCCGGCCAGGGTGACAAGGTTGTTCAAGTTGATGGGGATGCCCAACTCTTCAAGCCTCTCGTAATCCGCCGCCAGCTCCGCCCACATTTGCTGTGGGTCCATGCCTCGGCGGCGGGCCAGTTCCGACAGGCTCTTGGCGCCGCTGGCCACTTCCAGCAACTCACCGATCATGTCTTTCACCGGGTCAACCCAATCCCAGCGCGGCGTCGTGAAGTCCAGATCGAAGTCTTCTTCCAGCTCGCCCAGGCCGGCGAGCTCCGCCGCCTGCAGGAAGTAGCGGACCATCGGTTCACACAAGCCGGGTATGAAGGTCAACCACTGGAAGCCCTCCGCATTGCGCCGGAACTCCAGCAGACCGGCGCGGGAACTGGAATAGTTAACCTGGCTGTAATCGCCGGTCAGCATTTCGTAAGTGACCCCACTGCCCGCCGCCAGCGCCCGGCGCTGGTCCCGCGTGTAGTCGGGATAGCCTCCGGACGGTGTGGGCTGGCCGAAGGTAATCGACTCGCCGGCACCCAGCCGTTTGATGATGCCCGGCGCGACTTTCTCCACCGTGCGGCCGTCCTGCTCTTTGCTGACGACGCCGACGCCGCTGGCGCCGGTATCTGCCCCGGAAATGAAGGCGGTAAAACATGCCTCCACTTTTTTGCGGGTTAGTTCGGCGTCTTCATAGTCGTCCAGGTCCCGCGCCCGCATGATGACCGGCGCCAGTTCCGGCACCCCGCGCACCTGGCCGGGGCGGGTTTTGCGGAACAGGTGGATAACTTGATCCGCGGGGATGCGGCGCGAGGTGGCGGAACGGCTGAGACGGCCAAGCTCGCCGGGGTGGCGATCAAACATCCAGTAGAATTGCAGCTGCCCAATGGCGTTGTACTCTTTGCCGCCGATGATGTAGCCGCCCCCCTTCAGGTCTTGCGTTTTCTCGCTGTCCAGGTAGTCCGGCTCCAGCACCTGAAATTGAACCGGCACAATGAGCTTGTCCTCCTTGCGGCGCCAACGCACCCGAACCAGTACTTCCCCGCTTTCCCACATTGTCCGGGCGGCCAGCGCTTGCAGCCCGTACAGGTTCAAGTCCCCGTCCGCGTCGCATTGCCGGCTGTTGGCCCAGCGTTTGTACTTCTTGCCCAAGCGCTTGTGACTGGTCAGGTTGCAAGTGATGCCCTGGCCAACAACATTGCCCACCCAACTTTCCAGCGCCTTTTTGCACCACGGGTTATCCCGCACCAGGGCTCGGCTACGATTGCGCAGCACCGCCAGGGATATCAGCGCCTCGCTGTTGGCCGATGTGCCGGGCGTGTTCCATCCCGCAGTACGCCGGCCGCG
The DNA here is from genome assembly GCF_016937655.1 of Chromobacterium alkanivorans. GTDB lineage: Bacteria > Pseudomonadota > Gammaproteobacteria > Burkholderiales > Chromobacteriaceae > Chromobacterium > Chromobacterium alkanivorans. The sequence goes on from NZ_JAFHKL010000003.1 coordinate 123,670, forward strand.
CTTGGCGCCTTCAAAGGCCCTGATATGCTCCATGGCCTGGCGGGCCTGCCAGCGCCGGACGCCCCAGAGAGGGGAGATTGCCCCGATTACGGTATCCAGTAGGTTCATGGCTTAGTCCCGACTGAATGCCGCGTAAGTGACCGAGGGCAGCGCCGCCGGCTCGGCGGCCAGTTGGCCGCTTGCCCGCAAATGGTTGCGGATGACTTCCCGCGCGCGTTCGAGCTCTGCGACTGACCGATAGGTGACTTTGGCGCCGTCGCGGTATATCTCCAGCTCGCCGCTGGCTATCGCCGCCTCTACCGCCTGCAAGTCCGCGTATTTCCATGTGGACATGCTCAGCCCTCCAATGCGTCGATTTCGTCAAACGGCGCCGAGGCGTGCCATTGCCACGGGCGGCTTTTCAATTGTTGGCTGCCGTACATCTTGGCCAGATGATCGTCCCCTTTGACGCTGGGCACAGACACCACAATCACCTTTCCGGCCGGCCAGGGATTCAACCGCTCCGCCAGAAACTCAGCGGGAGATTGCTCTTCGTGTTGCAGGCTCATAAATAGTCCTCTCTGATGCTGCCCAGGAAGTCATCCGACGCCCCAAATGAAGAAGCCCCGCTTTCGGCGGGGCTTTCGTTTTGGGGCGCTTCGTCTGGTATCTCGACAGCAAGGTTGTCAGTCGGGGGCGCGGCCGCAACGGCGAACAGATCCGCCGTGGGCGGCTGGATCACCAGTTCGCGCCGCTCCCAATCGGCCGGCTGGGCGTTTTGAATCCGCAACGGCGCGGCGCAGGCGGCGTAGTAAGCCAGGTTCCAACAGTCCAGCGCCTCGTTTCGCGGCTGGTCTGTCTTTTTCTGCCAGCGCTTCGCTACGGGGTTATAGACCTCGGCGGTCAGCTGCTCGTAAAACTCGGTTTCTATGTCGTCCGGGAAGTTTACAAATAGCTCTCCGCCTTCCTCGAAGGTTTCGCGGTCCGACATCAAGCGAGAAAACAGCGTGGATTTGGCTTGATCGACACCCACCGTCCAGAGCAGCAGACCGTTTTTGATCACGGCGCCGGATTCATCAACATCCACTTTTGACGGCGTGTTGATCAACGGCTTGTTACCGCGGCCGATGGTGGCAAACAACCGTGTCCGCCCCTTCCAGTTGCGGGTGAAACGGTACGCCGATTGCGAGTTGTGGCCGGCGGTATCCAGCGCCGCCGACTCAATGCGCATGTCCACGCCAAACAGATTGCGGTAGCTGGCGTCAAGGTAGCCGCCCAGTTGGTCCCATACATTGGGCTGTTCCGGCGTGCTGGGCGTTGACGGGTTGCCGTAGATCACGATTTTGTCGATCAGGTGACAACGCTCGCTGCGGCCCCAGCCCCAGACGTACATTTCCAGGCGATCATCTTGGGTATCAATGCCGGCGGTCAGCAGCAGAACGCCGGCCGGAATCATGCGCAGCGTGTAAGGCTTGGCGCGCTGGGCGAGTTCGTGCGCCTTGATGCTGGCGCTACGATCCTCCCAGGTTTCGCCCAGCGCGGTGTTGATATAGCGCTTGAGCTCTACCGGGTCTTTTTGCGCCAGCAGCCATTGCCGCGCCCGCTCCTTCCAGGTCCGGCCCAGCCCGATGGGCGAATAGTAGCTGTTGATGTGGTAGCCACGAACCGCCCGTTCTGGATACGTCGGAATCCATACGCCGTTCTCCAGCATCCAAGTTTTGTGATGCTCCGGTATATCCTGCTCGCAGCTTTCGCAGCCATACACCACGTCATCCAGCGCGTCCGGGTCCCCGTCGCGGCCCGGCAGGAAGATGTACTTCATGTGGGCATGGACCAGGCGCTGTTTATGCCCGCAATGCGGGCATGGCACGTAGTAATATCGCATGTCGCTGCGCAAGAATTCCTTCTCGATATTGCTGGCGCCGCGAATCGTCGGCGTACTGACCAGCAGTATCTTGCGGCGAGGGAAGTTGTTCGTTCGCTCCTCCGCCAGGCCGATGGGGTCGCCTTCCCCGTCCAGGTCCGACGGGTAGGCGTCTACTTCGTCCAGGAACAGGAACTTCACCGGCATGGAGCGCAGCGACTTGGCGGAGTTGGCGCCGCCGATCCGCAGCACGCCGCCGGGGTACTCCTTCAACAGCGTTGTGTTGCCGCCGTCCCGGCTGCGCGCGGGCGGGACCTTGGCAAGCAGTACATCGCTTGCGTTGATCATGTTGGCCAGCCGCTGCTTGGACCAGAGCTCCGCCACTTCAATGGATGGTTCCACCACAAGCATGGGGCCGGGCGACTGGTCAATCACATAGCCAGTCCAGTTGATGCCGCTTTCCGTCCCGGCCACTTGCGTGGACTTCATAAAAACAACGCGCTGGACATCCGAGGATGTGCTCAGCGCGTCTTGTATCTCCCGTATGAACGGCACACGGGAGGTTTTCCAGGGGCCGGGCTCTGACGTTTCCGCCGTCGTCAGTTCCCGATTATTGTCCGCCCATTCGGACACCAACATCCGCGGGCGGGGGCGGAATGCCTCCGCCCAAGCAGAGACAGCCGCGTCATATGCGCGGCTGTCGAATTCGGCCAAGTTCATGCTAGACCCTCCGGGAGAGGGTTTCCGCTTGCTGGCTCAGCGTATTGCAAAGCGCGTCAAGCTCGCCTTGCAGCATCGAATAAACCTTGTTCGGGTCCGTCTCTGCCGCCAGCACGGTAGCAATCCGGTCCGGCAAACGCTCGATGGCCGAGCGCGTAGCGGCCGCCAGGTCAGCCACCGCCTTGATGGTTCCCTCACGGCCAATAAGCTGCCCCTCGTCCCTGGCGTAATCCAGATCCATTTGCCGGCCACGCTTCACCTCGTTGGCAGCCCGCGCTTGGTTGTAGGCATCCAGCGGATTGGCCACCACGTCCAACGGTGCCGACGGGCGCGGCGGCGGACTTGGTGCCGGCATTCCTCTTGCCTCGCTGGTCCGGGTCGCGCTGGCTTTCATCTCGATGATGTTTGCCAGCACATTGTCAGAACTGCCGCCCTTGGCCATCCGCTCCAGGGCGTGTTTTGCTGCCACGCCCACCTTGTCCACGCTCGCGGTGACTGCCAACAGGTCTAGCGACTCCTTAACCCGGACCAGCTTTCCATCAGCTGATAGAACAAGCCTATTGCTGCTCACCAGCTGGGACACGTACCCACGAGACACGCCGAGTAGATCGGCGAACTCGCTTTTCTTGATCTCCTCGGCCATAGCTCGCGCTTTAAAGTAGATATTGAAAGTTAAGGACTAAACAGGCTAAACAGTTTAGTTAACCCAGGAATTCACAGACTGCGGAGGTGGCGGGGATCGAACACCCGTAAACCCCCACCCCCTGGAAGGGACCCGTCCGGCCCGGAGATTCTTTCAAACGAGAATGAATCGCGTTTGAACCATTCCAGCCGGGACAGCTTACCTACCCCACGCGGCCCGCATGTGGACCGGGAAGCGGGCGGCAATCACCCGCTCGCCCACCCCGAAGAAATCAAAGCGTCGCGTGTAGTTCGGCTGGCGAACAAACACCAGGATGGGCCGGACAACTACCCGGCCTTGCCCATAGTCCAGGCGCTTGTAGACGCCGGGCGGCAGCTTGCCGTTGCGCTTATGCAGTGCGAAATAGGTGAAGCCCTTCCGCACCTGGCCATTTCGGCGGCCATCCCTGGCCAGCGTCGCCCGGCGCTTATCGGACATCCATTGCGTGGAATCCCTCAGCCCCTTGAAGTAACTGAGGATTTGAACGATCTGCGCGCGGGACATATTGCCGTTGGCGTCCATGTCCGCATCGCGGCCAGGAACGGCGAACATGCCGGCAGGCAGGATGCCCGCCCGCTTGAGCGCCCCCTCGAAGCGCTTCAACTTCCGCGCCCCGCCGAATATCTGCGGGCTCAGGTACTGAGCCGCAGCGCCACCCTTGCCGCCGAAATCCTTGAGCCACACCTCGGCATAGTCGCGGCCCTTGTCCACCGACGCGCCGCGCATATAGACCCCGCCCAGCGTGTACTTGGTGGGCCGGTCAAACACCCGGCGCATTTCGTTGACCTCCTCGGCCTTCACGTCCATTGCTGTCCGCGTCAATGCCTTGGCCGTGGGCCGCTTCACCCGCTCGGCCACTTCCAGGCCGATGCGGCCTTGCCCTTTGATCGACACATTCGCCATTCGGACGCCCCAAAAAGCAACGCCCCGGCGGGGTCGCCAGGGCGCTGAACAGGAAGGAAACCAACGGTACAACCACCAAGAACGCAAAAAGCCCGAGTCGTTAAACTCGGGCTTTGGACGCAACTATGGCCGCTGCAAAACGGATCATATTGTTAGATTTTCATCGTGTCAAGCGGCTTCCTCCACCGATGAAAAAATAACTTCCTCCAGCCGGCCCTTGGCTGCAATGAGCCAGCTGTCCAATATGACCTTTACCTTTTCGACGTAAAACACATGGTGCGTGCCATAGGATGCGCCATACATATGGGCAGCTTCCCGGCATGAACCATCTTTCCGCGCCCAGTGCCGGACCCAATACAACAGCCCTTCGCGGCCAAACCTGTTACCGTCCGCCGGCCCCAGGTTATTGGCCACGAACGCCGCCAGGTCCTGGCACACCAACCAGCCTTGACGCGGATCGTTCTTCAACACCTGCCACATGAGCGCTAGATACTGCTCAGCAGGCAAGCGCATGGCCGCATCCAACAAGCGCCGGGCGGAGACGAAATCCAACAATTCCGCGCCGATGAAAGTAGATGCGCCGGGCACACGACCATGATTAACCGCCTTGGCCGATCCCTCGGCGGAAACCAACTCCATGGCCTTCATCACCACTTTAACAACATCAACAGACATAGCATTCCCTATGAACCGAGTGGGAACCCCTAGCCCAGTCTGGCCGGGCTTTATTTGTGCTGCGATTTTACCGCAAAGTCCGGATGCACCATAGGCCCGTCCGCTGCTGCCTGCTGTATTTTCTCCCGTGCCAGCGCCAGGGCGGACAGTTGTACCCGACGTGTCTGCAAGCCGCCCTTGGCCGGCAGGTACTGCCTGACGGGCTCAGGCCATTGCCCCCAGGCCAACACCTCCAACAACACCGTTTCCCAGCGCTGGCGCTCATGCTCATACGCCGCATTGCGTAGCGGGAACCACCCGAACCGGTCTGCCGCGAAGTACAGCGCCGGGTGGCTCCACGCCACCTCATCGCCCAGCTGGAGCGCGTAAGCGTTGGCTCTGGCCTCCTTGAACGCGGCCTCAAAATCGTGAACTGGCGAGAACAAGCGAATCAATGCGTGGATGTCCAACGGCGGCCACTCCAACACCGCCACGGCCCGATTAATGCCCGCATCCACATGCTTGCGCGTAAACCGATGCCGCGCAATGGCTTCATCCAACTCCCGGCACCAGGCGTCCAACTCTTCATCCGTCCCCAGTTTGCGCACCACTTTGCCCGGCCACAGCGCGGACAGCCGCAGCAACACGTAATCCGCTGGAGTCGGCCCCCCTGCCTCCAGCTCGCCGCCCCACTCCATCAGCGCGCCCATCGCTAAGCCGCCGCGCCACGGCGACGCAAGCGCCGGGATACCGCATCACCACCAGCGGCAGGCTCACCACGGCGTGGCGCTGGGGACGCTGGCGCCGACAAGCTGCCAGACTCGATAATGCTTGATGCATAAGCGGCAACATGCCGCCCCTTTACCCGCGCCAACTTCACCGCCTGCCCCAACTCAAAGGCCCCCAGCGGCCGTTTGCGAGCCACCTCCGCCACCCTGTTGACCGCACTCAACGTCGCCGCATCCACTGCATAATCACGGCCCAGCGCCCGTTTGAACGCCTCCACCCCTGCCTTTGCAGACAGTTCCAGGCCATCAACGAAAGGCGGTAAATCGTCAGTAGCCGAAGGCGAAGCCGACGATGCGACGGCGCGGCACGACACATCATTACCCCGATACACCGATATGTCCGGCTCATTCATTGCCGGGGCGTCCTGTTCATCAAAAGCAGTACCGCCGTCAAACCCTTGCGGCGGCTGGGTTTCTGGATTCCCGTTCATGTCCGGCTCATTATTCCCGTTCATGTCCCCTTCCTCCTGCGGACGCAATAACACCATGGGCAATTTCAAAACCATCTTTTTGACCTCATGCACGGTAGAGACGCGCTTGGCCAGGCCCTCGCGGGTCAACTCGTCCACCAGCGCATCCAGCTGCTTGAGTGAAGGCTTCCACGGCGCCCGCTGGCTCCCGCGCGGCGGCGCAAACTGGATATTGATGGCCAGCTGTGCACGGCTGACCGGGAAGCCCCGACCCACCAGGCCGGTGCGGATATCCACCACCGGCCGCAGCCCCAGCACATACAGCCGGAACGCCTCCAGGCTGCAAGACGCAAGTGCCCCTTGCTCGTCCTCAGACAGCAAAATATGCATACATTCACCTTCTATCGCTTGTCACTTGTTCAGCATCGCCAGCGCCTCATTACGCCCGCCGTTCTTCATTTCCGCAGCCATGCGGGGCGCATCCCCGCTCAGCGCGCGCTCAACATTCATCCGATAGCCATCGCCATAGACCATTTGCAGCCGTTTAATCTCGCGCTTCCGTAGCGCCGTGCCGCCGTGGCTGCCTCGGAGCGCATCCAGATACGCGGCGTCCCGGTCCGGGTCCCCGCTCTCCAGCACCCACTCCACCAGCCCGCTATCCGTCTCCACGTCGCCGCGCCTCCTCGGCGCGATCCCGCGCCACACCGTCCAGCAGGGCCAGAACATCGGCCAGCATCCGGCGGCGCTCGTCCTCTTTCAAACGAGATGGAGCGTGCCGAAACCGGGCTCTTTGCTGCATCAACCGGCGTCTTTGGAACTCGCGCGACATTTTGGCGCCCTCGGCTCAATAGGGAGGCTGCTCAACCGGCGGCGCACATACTGCAACGCGACGTCGGACGACGACATGCCTTCTACCAACTCCTTTTCCGCGGCCCGTAGCGCCGGCAGGCTATGGCCTTGGGACAGCCGCGCAAATGCGGCCACACCCTCGCCGTTTTCCTTCGCCACCGCGGACAGCACCACCGAATAATCGTCGCCACCGTCAGACGGCGGCGCCAATGACACCTCTACCCCCACCGGCCGCAGAATCTCCGCCAGAGCCATCAAGCGCAGGTCCGCCGGCAGTGCCGACAGGACCACTTGCAGCATATTGGGCGGCAACTGGTTGCGACCGCGGCCCTCTTCAGTCAGCCAGCGCTTAAACCGCTCCGCGTTGGTCTTCATCACCCGCCCGGCGGGCGAGTCCGGTCCCGGTTGCTGAATCTCCAGCGGCCAAACCCGGTCCATTCCCATGCGGAAATAGAGACCGAACATATCGGAGGCTATCGCCTCGAACGTCAGCCCGCTGCGCTGTTGATGCACTTGGTACGCGCGCCGCAATATGCCCACCACCGTTTCGTGTGGTTCGAGCCGCATGAAATCCATGTCAGACCTCGCTATAGTTACTGCGGCTGCTAGTCACAGCCGACACAGGAATAAAAAAGCCGGGGTCAGCCGGCAAGGCCGTCTCGACACTCGAAGTCAGACGGAGGGGGAATAGCAGGAGCACGGGCCGATCTACGTGGGCGACGGCGTGGCCGGCACCGAACAGCAGAAAGAGTTGCTTCTCGCAGGAAAAAGGCTTCTATACGTTTTCCAAACGTATACGAAGTATCGCCATGCCTCCCAGAGCGAAGGCGGCTAATTGTGGGCTGAGGAATGCACGTTACGCGGGCCACCTCGGTATCAGTGAAACCCTTGCCATGCAGGATTTTGAGCATGTCTTTGATCGAGTCCATGCCGCATGATAATACGCAAACGCATTACAATCAATCCAAAAATGCGGAACCGCATTTCAATTGTATCTATGCGTTGTCGTATAGTTTGGAAATGGAACTAAAAGAACGGCTTCAAAAACTACTGGACGAGTCAGGGTCAAACGCAACCAAGCTTGCAGAGATCACAAAAGTACCTCAGCCCACCATCCATAGGATTTTGACCGGGGAAAGCAAAGACCCCCGGTTCTCTACGCTCGCCCCCATCGCAGAACACTTTGGCCTTACGGTTGCTGAACTTCGCGGAGACATACCAAAGGGGTACTACGAGTCCCAACCCATAACTGGCGACAGCAACCAAGTTAAGATCGCGGAGGAACCGGCCATCTACTACGCCAGCCGCGAAGCACTTATCAAGGACGTTGTAAGCCAACTCAACAGACAAGAAGTCATTCAACTTGTCCACCTACTTGTTGACTCACTAAATGAAAAAAGCGGCTGATTCAGCCGCTTTTGTACACTCTAAAGACTACCCCGCAATCGATGCAATAAATCAGATAGCTTCCGCTGGTCTACCGATTTTACTAGCCGCGCCACATCGCCCGACCATCGAACAACCACCTCGTCGTCTTCCTCTCTCAAAACCAAGCTAAGTTGAGCTCGTGCGCCATCGCCAATCCCACCACCTTTAAAGCTCCCAAGCGAAGTGTTCATATCCAGCCTCTTGTTATCGTGATCACATACCCCGCTAGCGCCAGCCCCTCCCTGGCAACATCAAACACGAGCCATGCTAATGCGATGATGTTAGGATTTATACTGTACTATTTGCGCGTATTTTATAAGTACAGATGGCGCTTTACGCGCCATCTGCATGCATGAATTCGATAGCAATGGCAAGCAAAAGACTAAGTCTATTTTCAGCTATCGACGGCAAAATTGCATTCAATTCAGATAAAAGCAACTCCCTCCCTACGGACTCTCGCCCGTAAAGCAGCCAGTCAGGCGTAACCCCAAAGTAAGCACAGAGCCGCGTCATGTTTGAAGAATCTGGCATAGAGTATTTCAACCAATTGTAAACGGTTTGCATACTCACCCCACACTCTTTCGCAATGACACGAGCAGGCACCCTCTTTCGCCGCTTCAGCAAATTCAATCGTTCATGGAAGTCCACCGCGCCCCAACTAAGTAGTTCTAGTTAGTCTTAAGATTTGGCAGAACTTAGCAGAACTATCAAGACATCTTATTTTTCTCAAAGCAACTTAAGACATACGACTGTCCATATAGACAGTTTTATTTAAAACCAAATTGTGTCTTAGGAAGCCGCCCCCCCCTCCCTCCCTTTGCAACGGTGCGTTGGCCAAACGCCACACCCAATACCTATTCGAATAAAAATACGCAAACGCATTGACACGAGTAATGCGTTTTCGTATTCTGAATACGCAAACACATTACTGCGCTCTTTAACAACCTGAGAACCACCGTACCGGCCCGCTTTGACCGGGATACGCACATGCGAAAGGAAAGGCCGATGTAGAGCCAGACCCACCCCATGGACCGCCAGCCCTGAACTGGCGGGATGCGATAGGCGAGTTACCGGGCATCGAGCCATTGACGGCACCGGGTACTTTTGGACTGGCACCCCATTAACGACCAACTAAGCCATACACCGCGACATCAACATGTAATCAGCCGGGCGAACACCGCCCAACCGGCGCCGGACGCTGTAACCGGCACGCGGCGTCATCGCACGTTTCCAACAACGCGCACCCTCTGAATCAGATGACGCCGCATCCTCCTGCGCTTTCCACCGAGAACGCAGCGGGATGCACACCCCCAGGCCGCCCGGCCTTTTTTTGGGCCTTGGGCATTAGCAAAACATTACACAGCGTTAGCAACCCATTAACGAGGGATTAGCAAATGGACCGTTTCCGCAAGATCGAAGACCCCCGCGATATCCGCCGCGCCACCGGCCTGACCCAACAAGCGTTCTGGTCCCGCATCGGCGCCACCCAGTCCGCCGGCAGCCGCTACGAAACCGGCCGCAACATGCCCAAGCCCACCCGCGAACTGTTGCGGCTGGTCTACATCGAGCAAATCGACCTGACCACGATACGCGGCGAGGACGTCCAGATTGTGGACTACCTCAAGACCACCCACCCGGACCTCTACAAGAGTTTGGCAAAGGCGGTGAAGACCAAAGCCGCCGCAGCACTGGCCAGCAACGAGGAGCAGGCGGCATGAACACCCCCAACGGCCTGGAATTCTTCGCACAACTCCGCCAAATCGACGCCTTCCGCGCCGAGGCACTAAAAGAAGGGCACCCGGCCCTGGCCCGCCTGATGGTTCAAGCCAACGGCGCCCACGGGCAAAGCAAGATCATCGCCAACTTTTTGCTAAGCCTCTACAACAGCGAGCGCTTCAAGCTTGGCCTGGTAGAGCTCCGCTCACTTGACATCGAACAGTTTCAGGATTGCTTGCGCGTCTTGGCCATGGACTGGAGTCCCTTGCAAGAGGTGCATACCTACTTCAAAAACGGCGGCGAAGTCTTCGAGAAGCTGGCCGAAGACTGGCGCATCCGGGACCACTCCAAGGACAGCGGGGTCAAGCTCTACGCGGAAATTAAGCGCAGCAGCAAGTACTACGGCCAGACCCCGCCCCAGGTGAAATTTCCGGTCCATATCGACGGAGGCCGCGCCGAATACAAAGTGGTAGGTAGCCCCGGCGACTACCGACTAGCTGACGTGAACCTGTTTGTTAGCGGCCCCGGCAACCATCGGACCAAGATTTCCTGACCCGCCAAGGAGACAACATTGAACCCAGACCAGAAATTGAAATGCACCCGCTGCCGGCATCAGCACCAGCAGAAAGACCGCGCTTGGGAACCGGACCGCAAAGACCCCCACATCCAAACCAGCCGCTGCCCGCGCTGCGGCGGCAAGAACGCCTACATCATCGAGGAGCCAGCCAAGTGAAACCCGAACTACTCAAAATCCTGCAACACACCGTCGGCGTCAATGAATACGGCCTCGGCGAGCAATACCGCAACCACTATGCAGCCGGCGGCGATGACGTCACGCGCTGCCGGGAATTGGTCAGCGCCGGACTGATGCGAGAGCACCCAGCATCCGAAATGACCGGCGGCTCTCCGTGGTTCGCCGTCACCGCGGCCGGCCTGGCCGCCATCACCCAGCACAGCCCGAGACAAACACGCCCGGACAACGCGGCATGGAGCGCCAACGGCGAGACATTCAATTACGAAGACTTTGCAGACCTGGCCATCAGCGAAGAGCTTCGCACCGGCGACATCGTTTACTACGGCACCCGCCAACCCCTCGACCCTGCCAACCGGATCAACATTGACGACGTACTGGAGCGCTTGGGCGATGGCGCACACGAAGCCGTCGGGGAGGTTTCCGACGTCTACCCCGACCCGAGCAAAGAGGCGCAAGAAGAACTCCACACCCTCTTGAGCGAGTGGGCGCGCAAGCACTGTCCGCCGGCTTTCTACCTAGTCGAAGACATCACCGAATACACCGTCACCGAAGAAGACCTCAAAGAGAGCCTGCTATGACCATCTCTATCCGCGTAGCCGCCGCCCAGGTGGCCGAAGTCCGCACTGCCACCCTTTACCACTTCGCCAAAGCGGAGCAAGACCCCCAGCACGCGGCAAAGACCCGCGAGACGCGGCACCGGCTGGAAGACCGGGCAATGGAGCGCCGGCGCCTGGCGGACACCTGCGACGGCTGGGACACGCTGCCCAGCTGCCCGGCCCGCCGCATCGTCCGCCCTCGCTGAGAGCCGCTGCCATGGGCGAACAACTTGAGTTAACCCTACCGCTAAAACTCACCGGCCGCGCCGCCCTGTTCCTGCTGCCCGCCTCCACACTCAAGCGCGCACGGGCGCAGCGTGGGCAGTTTTTCATCATGGGCGTGGACGGTAGCGCGCTGACGTGGAACGGGCGCGGGAAGAAACCGGCATGGGTAGCGGAATACCTGAACCAGGGCGGCCAGCTGGCGGACCTTGATGCCCACATCCACCAGCCCTAACCGCAGCCGCCGTTATCAAAACATTAGCGACGCGTTAGCAGCCCGTTAGCAAGTCGTTATCAAAACATTACCCCCCATGGAACAGACGCCCAGCCTAATCAAAGCGCTGGCGGAACTGGGCGCTGAAAGCAAGGCGGCACGCTTCCGCGCCGCACTGCCCGAGATTGAAGCCGCCATTCAACGCGGCGCCACTCACGCCAGCATCCTGAACACCCTTGCCGCCGCCGGCCTGCAAATGAACATGAACGAATTCCGCGTTGCGCTGCACCGCGCCCGGAAGGCCATCAAGAAAGGAAAGCCGCATGCCCCCACCCTCGCGCCGCCCTTGTCGCCCTCGGCAAGCCCGGCAAACGGACCCAAGCGCTTCAACTTTAACGACCACACCCACACCCAAAAACGGGAGAAATGGTAAGCACATGTACAACAGCAATCACGTACTGCAAGGCAAGGGAGGCATAGGCAAGTCCCTTGTTTCATCGCTGATCATGCAAGTAGAGGCAGCGCTCAATAACAACCCGCTGGGCATCGACAGCGACCCGGTCAACAAAACGCTGTCCCGCCACAAAGCCATGAACGTCCGGCCGCTGGACATCATGGAGAACAACAAAATCAACTCCAGGGCGTTTGATGCGATGGTGGAATGGATCTACCAGCACCAGGGCGCGACCGTGGTTGATAACGGCGCCACCAGCTTTATCCCGGCTACGGCATACATTGCCGAAACGGGAGCCCTCGAAGTACTGGCCAGCATGCAGCGCCGCGTGCTGCTCCACTCCATCCTGATAGCCGGCCAAGAGCAGGACGACACCGTGGACGGTCTCAACGCCCTGATCGCCAGCACTACGGCGCCTATCGTGGTTTGGCTCAACGAACGCAACGGCCCGCTGGTAGACCGCCACGGCACCCCGTTTCACGAATCCGGCATCTACCAGAACCACCGCGACCGCATCGCCGGGATTGTCACCATTCACCAGCGCGACGCCCAGTGTTTTGGCGAAGACATCCGCCAAATGACAACGCAGAACCTGACGTTTGGCGAAGTCCTGGCCAGCGACTGGCCCTTCATGCCCAAGCACCGCCTGCGCCAGGTATGGGACGACCTGTTCAACCAGTTGGCACCCATCCTGCGGGGACAAGAGGGAAACGCATGAGCCCCCAAGAACTTACCAAAGCCATCCGCAAAATGGCCAAGCTCAAAGAGGGGGCCGAAGAAGCGCGTAAACAGTATTTCGCCGCCCAAGACGAAGCCAGGGAGCACATCAAAGCGACTCTGACCGCACTTGACAAAGCGACGAGCAAACACGGCATTTCTTTTGGGGATTACCTCGACATAGGCGGCGGGAAAATGCTGGAGATCAAGACAGCAGACGAATGGGACGAACGCGACTATTTGACCGCCATCGAAATCAAGCGCAAGCCTACCACCCCCGCCGCCATCGCCGCCTTAATCGAGGCGATTGAACAAGACCAGCAGACCCAATGCCCGCCATCGCCTTAATCCTTACCAGCGCCGTCACTGCGGCGGCGCTGATCTTCGCACCGAAACAACCGCCCCAACGCCGGCGCCGATGCCGGCACATCAGGAGCCAAGCTCATGGAACTGAAATTTGACGTTAAACAGCAGTTCGACAAAACCGCCCTGCAAATTGCTATACAGGTTCAAAACCTGAAAGCCGCGAGCTTTCAGCTGGAAGAACTGATCCGCGACATTCAAAACATCCCCGGCGCCACCATCGACACCGTGACCACCCAGTTGCACGGCGCGCTGCAAACCACCCGCAGCGGCACCACGGACCATATCTCCGCAACGACCTGCGCGATTGTCGGCGGCCTCAATCAGTCCACGCTTACCACGCTGGCCGCCCTGCGCCGGCTGCGCACTCACCGCGACCCGATCAATCAATCGATCCAGATCACGCCCGAAAACAGCGACTACTACGTTTTTCTGCGCCTCGATGGCGTGAACCCGTGACCCCCGGCACTGCCGCCGATCTGCACGACGCACAAGACGACGCCCGCCGCCTACCGTTTGACACCCTGTTTTCCATCAGCCCGGCCGGCGACTGGAAGCACCTGGCCGGGCGCACCGTGCACCGCCGCAAAAACGGCGGCTACGCAGAGCCCGGCGGCGTCTCGTTCATCGTCCACAGCACCCTCCATCAAACCATCATCGCCACGGCCAGCGACCTAGCGCCGCTGGGCGCCGCGCACCAGCGCGAACTTTTCCCGGAGCAACCCTCATGAACCCGCATGAAACCGGCGCAGTGAATGCCCCCTCCATTAACCTGCAACCGTTCTGCGCCAGCCAGAACGACTTCCGCGACTGGATGCGCACCCCATTCCGGATGAATGGAAAATCCTACGCCAGCAACGGCCATATCCTGATTGAAACCGAAGGCGGCGACCACCCGGACATCCCCGCCATAATGATTCAGCGAATCACGGACATCCTGGCAAGCCTCCCCACAGCAGGATACCAAGCGCTGCCAGTTATTCCCGCCCCTAAATTTAGACCTTGCCGGACGTGCACCGGGCGTGGCGACAAACCAACCTGCCCGGCATGCGTCGGGCACGGCAAGTTTAAACACTATGACGACTGGTACGACTGCAAGCCCTGCGACGGCAAAGGGCATTTCAACGACCCTTGCCAAGATTGCAATGCCACCGGGCAGATCGACACCTCCCGACCAGTACGGGTAGGAATAGCCCGCTTCCAGCGGAACTATCTGTCGTTGATCGCCCAATTGCCAACGCCACTGCTTGCCACCGGCTCAATGCCGGACGACATCGCCGGCTTCACCTTCCACGGCGGCCGTGGCGCGCTCATGCCGCTTAAATCCTGACCAACAACCACGAACGGAGGCTCCAATGGACCAACGCACAACTGGGCTTTACCCCAAATTCAATGTCACCCGCACCGATGGCCGCGACCAACCCGGCGGCGACCGTCACGGCGCGGAATACCTCACCCTCGACTTGATCTATGACCCGTTCGCTGTGCCGGCGGCACTGGCCTACGCTACCGCCGCCCAGGCCGAATTCCCCCTCCTGGCGAAGGACATAGAGGAGAAGGTTTTCGCGCCGGTAGACGTCCAGCGCGACGAATACGGCCAATGGGTACACCCCTGCATCCGCTGGACCCGCGAGGGATTCAAAACCAAGGAATGGCTGGAAGGCCATGGCATTGAGACTACTTGCGGCTGGATGGAGAACGAGGACAACGCAGACGAACTTTTCGCCACTCACGAGAAGACCGGCAGCTTCATCAGCTGGCACCCGAAGCCCCGCAAGGGCGAAGGCTGGCACATGCTGGCATTGCACGACACCGACGACGGCCCGGTTGCGTGGTGGTATCGCAAGCAGATGGGGGCGCTATGATCCGCAACCAGTTTTCTTTGCTCACCACGGAAGAAATCATCGTTGACCTTTTCGCCGGCGGCGGCGGCATGTCGTCCGCAATTGAAAGCGCGCTCGGCCGTCACGTCGACATCGCCATCAATCACGACACGGACGCCATCAGCATGCACGAGGCGAACCACCCTCAGACCCACCACTATTGCGCCGACGTGTTCGAAGTCTGCCCCCGCGAAGCCACCAGCGGCCGGCCTGTTGGCCACCTGCACGGCTCGCCGGACTGCACCCACTTTTCGCAAGCCGTCGGCGGCCAGCCCCGCAGCAAAGCAATCCGCTCACTGGGATGGGTTATTCCCCGCTGGGCCGGCCAAGTGAAGCCGCGTTCGATCAGCATGGAGAACGTGAAGCAGATGCGACAGTGGGGGCCGTTGATTGCGAAGCGCTGCAAAGTGACTGGCCGCGTCATGAAACTGAATGGCACCGTGGCAGCACCTGGCGAGCGCGTCCCGGTGCAAGAGCAATTCCTCATTCCTGACCCGAAGCACACCGGTCGCACCTGGCACCGCTTCTTGCGTGTGCTGCGCGAACAAGGCTACCAGGTAGAACACCGGACCATGGTTGCGGCGGACTACGGCGCGGCAACTACCCGCGAGCGGCTTTATCTGTTCGCCCGCCGTGATGGACGGCCGATTGTCTGGCCGGAGCCAACCCACCACGAGAAGCCAGCGCCGGGTCAAAAAAAGTGGCGGCCCGCAGCTGACCATATTGATTTCACCGACTTGGGGCAGTCGATTTTCGAGCGCAAGCGGCCGCTGGCCGCCGCGACTATGCGCCGCATTGCAAAGGGCATGAAAAAGTTCGTAATAGACAGCGCGGACCCGTTCATTGTTGAGTTGGCGAACTGGTCCAACCGTAACGGCGTTCAGTCCACCGCCGACCCGCTGCGCACGATTACGGCATGGCCGCGCGGCGGTAGCATGGCGGTGGCTAGCCCTTCATTGGTGCCGCTGACGCACCAGGGCGGCGACCGCGTTTACGATCCGGCACGGCCGATTCCTACTATCACAGCAGCGAATCGAGGCGAAATCGCCCTGGCATCCGCCGTCATTGTGCCCAACACGACCGGCAACCCACCGAAACGCGCCGACACTCCCGCCCCTACCATCACCACGGCGGGCAACCAGTTGCTGGCAGCTGCGACCTTAGTTCAAGCCGCCTACGGCGACGGCAAGCCGGGCCGCACGCAGCGATGGGGCAGCGGCACGCGTGACATTGAGCAGCCACTGAACACGATCACCGCCAGCGGCTGCGGCGGCCAAGCACTTGCGGCGGCCACATTGATCCAGATGGGCTACGGCGAGCGGGCCGGCCAGCAGCCGCGCGCCCTCGACATAGAGAAGCCGCTGGGCACCGTCGTTGCCGGCGGAGGCAAACACGGCCTAGCCTCCGCCATCATCGTGGGTGCAGGCGGACCCAGCTACAGCGGAAAGCCGGTCAGCGTGGATCAGCCGCTCGGCACCATCCTGAAGGAGAACCATCGCCACGTCGCCACCGCTTACATGATGCAGGCGAACGGCGGCTTCAATGAAACCGTGGGCCGCAGCCTGAACGCCCCGGCCACGACGATCACCACTACCGGCAGCCAACAGCAATTAGTATCCGCCCACCTCGCGACCCTGCGCCGCAATTGCGTTGGCCGCGAGATGAGCAAGCCAATGCCGACCGCGACCGCCGGCGCAGAGCATCACGCACTTGTGTCCTATGCGCTGAGCCAAGAGGACGAAGCCGGCGCGCTGCGCGTGGCCACGTTCCTGATCAGCTACTACGGCACCGGGGACAGCGCCAGCAGACTGGACCAGCCAATGCCCACCGCAACCACCCGCGACCGCCTGGCGCTGGTAACAGTGTGGATTCAAGGCGAGCCGTGGGTAATCGTCGATATCAAGTTGCGCATGCTCAAGCCGCCTGAACTGTACGGCTGCCAGTCGTTCCCGCAGGACTACATCATCGACCGCGGCCACGACGGCCGCCAGTTCAGCAAATCCGCTCAAGTACGCATGGTAGGCAACAGCGTACCGCGCAAGCCGGCGGAGGCGCTGATTAAAGCCAACTGCCCGGACCTGATGGCGTGGAGCAATGCCGAACTGAAAAAACGAGAAAGGACCGCAGCATGAGCCCCACAACCCTACCCACCTACGAAGAAGCTACCGAGGCCATTAAGGCCGGCACAGCTACCGCGCTGGACCGCTTCATATTCAGCAATGAGCCTACCGGCCCAAGCGAGGAGGAATTCCGCGAAGGGCTTCTTGCTGCGATGGACGAAGCCCGCGCCGAGTTGTCGCCCGTCGCCGCTCTGAAACCCCCTATCGAAGCCATACAACTGGTATTCGACGCCCTGATTGCCATCGTTGCGCACTCAGGCGACCCCACAGGCACCGCTAACACTCT
Source organism: Chromobacterium alkanivorans (assembly GCF_016937655.1). Lineage (GTDB taxonomy): Bacteria > Pseudomonadota > Gammaproteobacteria > Burkholderiales > Chromobacteriaceae > Chromobacterium > Chromobacterium alkanivorans. Next base: position 141,272 of record NZ_JAFHKL010000003.1, read on the forward strand.
CGCGCCTTGGCGCACCCGTGCCGAGGCGTTCATTCAAAACTACGGCAAGCCAAAGAAGGGCGAGCGACTGGCTGCGGAGATGGCGCTTTCTCAGCAGCTTGCCGCGCGCGTCGATGATCTTGAGCGCCAACTCGCCATCGCTCAGCGGCCCACCAGCGCCCAGCCGGCGGCCGTACCTGATTCCATTGTGACCTGGCCAAAACTACGCCACGAGCTGGCGCTGTTCTGTTTTGGCCTGTCGCGCAACGAGCGCGCGTCCAACATGGAACCGGACGCATTCAGCAAGGCAATTGATGCGATGGTGGAGAACGGTGATTGCGCATTACGAGAAGTGAAAGCCATGCTCGTCGCCGCGCCGGCCCAGGGCGAACAGAAGTCGCCGGCCGCGCAATTCCTGCTGAATGGAGATCGTTTCAAGGTGAGCACCATTCGCGGGGAAGCAGGCATTTACGGCCTACCACGCGCGATGTTGGGCCAGTGGGTGGCGTTCGTTGACGCTACTGATGGAAAGCACTTGGAGACGCAACAACCTGCGCCGGCCGCTCCAACTCAAGAGACCGGCGCGCGCCTGGCGGCCGAGGCGAAAGGGGGAGTGATGCAAACCACTGACCAAAACCGCGCCAAGCTGGAATTGCAGGCTCTGCCAATCGAGATGATTGCTGTTGATGAACTCCAAATCGACTGCCGCTATCTCGACCACGAGATCAACGTTTCCCGTGATTTTGCCGGCGACGACTGGTACATCCAAGTGTTTGCACCGTGCGGACGGATGGCTTATGACGGCTGGTGGGAGGGCTCAGGCGAAAAGTGCGCAGAGGAGGCGGTGCTGGAGGCGCTGACCGGTTCGTCGCTGCGAGAGAAAGGGGGTGAGGCATGAAGCGAGAAGATGAGAAACGCCAGCACCTGACCGACTTCCTAGAGCAAGTGCGCAAGACGTGCTTGCGGAGCACCTTGGAAAACTATGTCGGAAACCGTAGGCGCATCATTCAAGACAGCCAGATTAAGGATAAGCCGCATTACTGCGGCGTCCTCGGCGCCCGCATGGCAAAGGTGTGGGGCGTCACCCGAGGTACAGCAAATCGCCGCTTGCAGGCATTGACGAAGCACGGCATCGCGCGCATGCCGCGCTATGGGTATTCCCACTGCAACCGATACTACGCACCCGAGCATCTGGCCTTGCAGTACATCCGGGAGGCAATCGAGCACTGGAAGCTAGTCGGGTACAGCCAAGACGAATTTCACGATGAGATCAAGGAAGGCATGCCGAATGCTGACCTGGACGCTCAGCAGCTCATGGCAGAACTTGGGCCGGCAAGTGAAACAATCGACACCTGGCCGGCGTGGAAGCAAACGCTCGTGGCCAGCCGAAGCGAAAAGCAAATGGAGCCTCCGCACTGCACATGCACGTCCGGAGATGGCTCGCTGCGCTGGCCGTGCCCGCGGCATCCGCCCTCGAAACCACAATAACCCTCCCAGACCCGCCCCACCGCCACAGCGGCCGGGGCCGCTCCACCCCAGGACAACAAGAAATGACACCCAGGCTCATGAAACAAGCCACGGCCGCGGCGTATTGCGGCATGAGTGACAAGAAGTTCCGCGAGCTCGTTCTACCCCACCTGCACGGGCTCCAACTGTTCGAAGAGAAAGGCGGCGGCGTCCGCCAAATCCTGCACTACGACCGCGCCGACATCGACGCATGGATAGATCGTCGCAAGCAAGAACTGATAGCCCAGCACATGCAAAGCAAGGAGGCGGCGAACGAACCCACCCCATCAGTCCACTTGCAAAACAACCCCACCCGCAACAACAATGACGGCAGCGGCAAGCGGCCAGGAAGGAAAACGACATGGCACGCAAGCAAATCACAGGACTCACGCAGCGCACGCCGGGCGGGGTCTGGTTCATTGACAAACAAGTCCAGGGTGTCGGAAGAATTCGCGAAAGCACTGGAACTCACGAGCGAGCGGAGGCGGAAAAATACCTGATTCACAAGCTGGAAAAAATACGGCAACAACAGGTTTATGGCATACGTCCGCCAAGAATCTGGCGAGAGGCTGCAACAAAGTATCTGCTTGAAAACCAGCACATACCCAGCATTGGAGACTGCGCGGATCAGTTGAAAATCTTGGACATATATATTGGCGACATTGAGCTAAGCAAACTGCACGATGGGTCAATAAGGGAGTTTATTGAATTCCGTCAAACCACCCGCTTAGACAAGCGAACCGACAGAGAAGGAGTAACACCCCGGACAATTAATATCGCGCTGGAACTTGTAATTCGAATTCTGGCACTAGCAGCATCTAAATGGCGGGATGAATTTGGGATGACATGGCTAGAGCGCCCGCCTTCTATTTCCAAATTGAACGAGCGAGCCGAAACCAGGCCCGCTTACCCCATGTCGTGGGACGAACAGAAATTATTGTTCAGAGAATTGCCCGAGCACCTGGCCATTATGGCGCTATTTAAAGTCAACACGGGATGCCGGGAAAAAGAAGTGTGTTACTTGAAATGGGAATGGGAAGTCCGCGTACCCGAGCTTGAAACCAGCGTGTTTTTGATCCCGGCCAACTTTGGGGGGAGAACGGATAAATCAGGCGTCAAAAATGGGTCTGAACGCATCGTTGTGCTGAATAACGTAGCCCGATCCATTATTGAAACCCTTCGCGGCCGTCATCCGGTTTATGTGTTTGCTTATCACGAGAGCGGGAACCCGAACGACGACAACATCCAGCGAATGAATGGCCATGCTTGGCGCAAAGCACGCACCAGGGCGGCTCAAGAATTTGCTGCAAAGTTCATGCGGCGCCCGAATCCAGGCTTTGCCAAGTTCCGGGTTCACGACCTGAAACACACGTTCGGATATCGGCTAAGGATTGCCGGCGTTCCGTTCGAAGACCGACAGGTTTTGCTAGGACACACAAGCGAGAACGTGACAACGCACTACTCAGCCGCAGAAGTCGGACGCCTGATTGAGCAAGTGGAACTGGTCAAAGACACCGGCCGACAACTGGTATCCGCCACCGTCATCCGGCGGAGCGCCTAACAGAGAAAGGAGGAAGTCCCCACAAAACTCCCACATTGGCCAAAAACCAAATAAAAAAGCCCTGCGGACACAGGGCTTAAGTATTTGATACCATTGGATTATCTTTGGTCGGGGCGAGAAGATTCGAACTTCCGACCCCCTGCACCCCATGCAGGTGCGCTACCAGGCTGCGCTACGCCCCGACTCGAGAGAAACGTATTCTAAACTGCTTTTTAATTTTTGCCAAGCCCTGAATCGAGCCATTCCAAAATTGCCTCCAGCTCGGTTCTCACCTCCTGAGCCGTGGCCGGACGCACTTCCTGGCCATCCGCGCCCAGGCGCTGGCGCGCCCCGTGAATGGTAAACCCGTCGTCATATAACAAACCGCGAATGCGCCTGACCAATAACACTTCGTGATGTTGGTAATAGCGGCGGTTGCCGCGGCGCTTCACCTGGCGCAATTGGGAGAATTCCTGCTCCCAATAGCGCAGCACATGCGGCTTGACGCCGGTGAGCTCGCTCACTTCGCTGATGGTGAAGTAACGCTTGGACGGTATCGACGGCAGATCAGCCTTGCTTGTTGGCATGGAATTGCTCGACCATTCCCTTGAGTTTCTGACTAGCGTGGAACGTTACCACACGTCGCGCGGTGATGGGAATCTCTTCCCCGGTCTTGGGGTTGCGACCCGGACGCTGCGGCTTGTCGCGCAATTGGAAATTGCCGAAACCGGACAATTTGACGGAATCGCCGGACTCCAGGGCCTGGCGAATTTCCTCAAAGAACGATTCAACCATGTCCTTGGCTTCACGCTTGTTCAGTCCCACTTGATCGAACAGCATGTCGGCCAGCTCAGCCTTGGTCAAAGTCATGTCACCCTCTCACACATCAATATTTCTAATCATTCAAAAGCCCGCCGACCATGCGGCGGGCTCCACGCCTTGGGCTCAGCGCAGCTGAGCGCCCAGCTCGGCGGCTACGCCGTCCAGCAGGGCCTTGAGCGCCGGCTCCACGTCTTCGTCGGTCAGCGTGCGGCTATTGTCCTGCAACATCACGCGGAAGGCCAGACTCTTCTTGCCTTCTTCCACGCCTTTGCCGCGATACACGTCGAACAAAGCCACTTCACTGACGATGGCGGCGCCGTGCTTGGCGAAGCATGCCAGCAATTGGGCCGTTTCCACCGCCTCGTCGACCATCAGGGCCAGATCGCGGCGCACCGCCTGGAACTTGCTCACCGGCTGCGCCTTGATCGGCCGCCGCGCTTCCGCCGCCGCCAGGTCCAGCTCGAACAACACCGGCGCGCTGGACAGATCGTATTGCTGCGCCCACTTGGGATGCAGTTCGCCAATCACGCCCACCACCACGCCGTCCACCAGCACTTCGGCGCAGCGGCCCGGATGGAAGGCCGGATGCGCGGCCTTGCGGAAGCTGGCTTGTTGCGGATGCAACAGCGCCTCGACATCGGCTTTGACGTCGAAGAAATCAACGCGCTCGGCCTTGGCGCCCCATTGCTCGGGCAGACGCGGGCCCCAGGCGAGGCCGGCCACTTTTTCCGGCTGGTCGAACCAGTCGGCGGATTTCTTGAACACGCGCGCCACTTCGAACACGCGCACGCGCGGCTGCTTGCGGTTGAGGTTGCCCACCAGCACGTCGACCAGGCCGCCGATCAGCGTGGAGCGCATCACGCTCATCTGCGAGGCGATCGGGTTGATCAGCCGCACCGGCTGCTCGTTGGCGGCGAAATCGCGCTCCCAGGCTTCGTCTACAAAAGCGTAGCTGACGATTTCCTGGTAGTCGCGGCCCGCCAGCAGGTGGCGGATCTGATCGCGCGGGCGCAGTTCTTCGCGCTGCGCCAGCATGCGCATGCCCGAGCGCGGCGCGTCGGACGGGATCGCGTCGTAGCCGTAAACCCGCGCCACTTCCTCGATCAGGTCTTCCTCGATCGCGATGTCGAAACGGAAGGACGGCGCCTCCACGGTGAAAACCTCGCCGTCCAGGCGATGGCTCAGGCCCAGCCGGCCCAGGATCTCGCCGATCTGTTCGCCGCTCAGGGCGACGCCCAGCAGCTTGGCGCAGCGCGACACGCGCAGTTTGACCTCGCCGCGCTGCGGCAGTTCGGCCAGCGCCTCCACCACCGGACCCGGCTGGCCGCCGCAGATGTCCAGCACCAGACGGGTGGCGCGCTCCATCGCTTCGCGTTGCAGCTGGAAGTCCACGCCGCGCTCGTAACGGAAGGAGGAATCCGAACCGAAGCCCAGCTCGCGCGCCTTGCCGGCGATCGCTTCCGGCGCGAAGAAGGCGCTTTCCAGGAAGATGTCGACGCTGGCGGTCGTCACGCCGCTGTGTTCGCCGCCCATGACGCCGGCGATGGCCAGCGCCTTGCCCTGGTCCGCGATCACCATGTAATCCGGCTTGAGCTTGACGGTTTTTTCGTTCAGGCACAGCAGCTCTTCGCCGTCCTTGGCCATGCGCGCGACGATGCCGCCGTCCAGCTTGGCCAGGTCGAAGGCGTGCATCGGTTGGCCTTGTTCCAGCAACACGTAGTTGGTGATGTCGACCACGGCGGAAATCGAACGCAGGCCGGCGCGCTCAAGGCGGCGGCGCATCCATTCCGGCGTGGCGGCGGCGGCGTTGACGCCCCTGAGCACGCGGCCCAGGTAACGGCCGCAGCCCGACTTAGCGTCTATGCTCACCGGCAAGGCGTCGTCGATCACCGGCGCCACCGCGGGAATGGCCACCGGCGAGAGTTCGGCGCCGGTCAGCGCCGCCACTTCGCGGGCGATGCCGCGGATGGACAGGCAGTCGGCGCGGTTGGGGGTGATCTTCAGCGTGAACAGCTGGTCGTCCAGGCCAAGGTAGTCGCGTATGCTCTGACCCGTCGGCGCGTCGGCCGGCAGCACCAGCAGGCCGTCGACTTCGTCCGGCACGCCCAGTTCCTTGCCGGAGCACAACATGCCGTTGGATTCCACGCCGCGCATCTTGGTCGGCTTGATCTTGAAATCGCCGGGCAGCGCGGCGCCGGGCAAGGCGCACGGCACTTTCAGGCCGACGGCGACATTGGGCGCGCCGCAGACGATCTGCACCAGTTCGCCCGCGCCCACGTCCACCTTGGTCACGCGCAGGCGGTCGGCGTTTTCGTGCTTGGCCACTTCCTTGACTTCGGCCACCACCACGCCGCTGAAGGCCGGCGCGGCGGCGTTGACTTCTTCCACTTCCAGACCCGCCATGGTCAGCAGGTAGGACAGTTCGTCGGTGCTCAGCGACGGATTAACCCAGCTTCTCAGCCATTGTTCGGAAAATTGCATAGTATTCGGCTCCGTACGCGATCAGTTGAACTGTCTCAGGAAGTTGAGGTCGTTCTCGAAGAACAGTCGCAGGTCGTTGACGCCGTAGCGCAGCATGGCGAAACGGTCCAGACCGATGCCGAAGGCGAAGCCGGTGTACTTCTCCGGGTCGATGTTGACATTGCGCAACACATTAGGGTGCACCATGCCGCAGCCGCCCACTTCCAGCCAGCCGCGTTCGCCCAGCACGTCGATTTCCGCCGACGGTTCGGTGAACGGGAAGAAGGACGGACGGAAGCGCACTTGCAGATCGTCGCGCTCGAAGAAACGGCGCAGGAAGTCGGTGACCACCGCCTTGAGATCGGCGAAGGACACGCCCTCTTCCACCCACAGGCCTTCCATCTGATGGAACATCGGCGAATGGGTGGCGTCGGAGTCCACGCGATACACCCGGCCCGGGGCCACGATCTTGATCGGCGGCTGATTGTTCATCATGAAGCGCGCCTGGATCGGGCTGGTATGGGTGCGCAGCACGTCGCCGCCTTCCACGTAGAAGGTGTCGGCCATCGCCCGCGCGGGATGATTTTCCGGGATGTTCAGCGCCTGGAAATTATAGAAGTCGGTTTCGATCTCCGGACCGTCCGCCACTTCGAAGCCCATGGTGCGGAACAGGCCGGCGATGCGTTCCAGCGTCAGCGCCACCGGATGCAGACCGCCGCCGTTGCTGCCGCGCCCCGGCAGGGTCACGTCCAGCGCCTCGGCGGCCAGTTGCGCCTCCAGCTTGGCGGCGTTCAATTGATCGAGGCGCTGCTTGTGCGCGGCTTCGAAAGCCTGCTTGGCCACATTGATGGTGGCGCCGGCGGCCTTGCGCTCTTCGGCGGGCAGCTTGCCCAGCTGTTTCAGGAGTTCGGTCAACTCGCCGCTCTTGCCCAGATAGCGGGCCTTGACCTGCTCCAGTTCAACGAGATCGGCCGCCGCGGCTACCGCGGTCAGGCCGGATTGGAGAATCGCGTCAACGTTGTTCATCGTGTTCCACACCGTATGCGAAAGAAAGCTGGCCACACGCGCCCCAGAGCTCGGGCGAGTCTGGCCAACCGTCTTGATCTTGAGTCATGTTGCGGCCGGGCCGCATCAAAAAAAAGGGAGGCAAGATTGCCTCCCTTTTGATCCGTCCGGGCGATTAAGCAGCGAGGCTTGCTTTCGCCTTTTCGACGATCTGTGCAAAAGCCGGCTTGTCGAACACGGCCAGGTCGGCCAGGACCTTGCGGTCGATTTCGATAGAGGCTTTTTTCAGGCCGTTCATGAATTTGCTGTACGGCAGGCCGTTTTCACGAGCAGCTGCGTTGATACGAGCAATCCACAGTTGACGGAACTGACGCTTTTTCTGACGACGGTCACGGTAGGCGTATTGACCGGCTTTCATCACCGCCTGTTTGGCGATGCGATAGACGTTCTTCCGGCGGCCGCGATAGCCTTTCGCCAGTGCGAGGATTTTCTTGTGACGAGCACGAGCGGTTACACCGCGTTTTACGCGTGGCATATCTTAGTCTCCTTAAGCGTAGGGCATCATTGCGCGAACAGAGGCCATATTGGTGCTATCTACCATGGTAGTGCCACGCAGTTGGCGCTTGTTCTTGGTGGTTTTCTTGGTCAGGATGTGACGCTTGAACGCGTAAGAGCGCTTTACACCACCATTGCCCAGTACTTTGAGACGCTTTTTCGCGCTCGACTTGGTTTTCATTTTCGGCATGGACTGCTCCTGCTGAATTTTGATTAGATTAGACGCGAGGTGGCTGCCGAACAAAGTCCGGAAGCGCTTGAAAAACCATCGTGTCACGCTTTTGGGCAGATCGTTGCCGACCTACAAAATCAACACGGCAGAGCGAACCCTGCCGTGTCAATTTGATGATTATACCGATTATTTCTTCTTCGGCGCAATCATCATGACCATCTGGCGGCCTTCCAGCTTGGGAAACTGCTCAACAACCGCAATTTCGGACAAATCGGCTTCGACACGCTTAAGCAACTCCAAACCGATGTTCTGGTGGGCCATCTCACGACCGCGGAAGCGCAGGGTGACCTTGGCCTTGTCGCCGTCAGCCAGGAATCGGGTCAAGTTGCGCAACTTGACGTTGTAGTCGCCGTCGTCGGTGCCCGGACGGAACTTGATTTCCTTGATCTGAACCTGTTTCTGCTTCTGCTTGGCTTCGTGACGCTTCTTGGACTGCTCGTACTTGTACTTGCCGTAGTCCATCAGCTTGCATACCGGAGGCTGCGCGGTCGGGGAAATTTCCACCAGATCCACGTCGCCTTCCTCCGCCAGCGCCATTGCCTCACGCAGACTGACAACACCAATCTGCTCACCTTCTTTACCTACCAGACGAATTTCACGGGCGGTAATCTCGCCGTTGATCCGTGCTTCGCGTTCCTGAGCTATAGCCAAATCTCCTATTAATCTAAACTTAATGCCTGCCGCCGCCGGAATCAGGCCTCAGGCATCTCAGCCTTGAGGCGCGCGATCAGCGCATCCAGCGTAAGCTGCCCCAGGTCTTCCCCGCGGGAGCGAACGGCAACCAACTCGCCAGCCTTCTCTTTGTCGCCGACGATGATCTGATACGGCAACTTTTGCAGACTGTGCTCGCGAATTTTATAGCCGATCTTCTCGTTTCTCAAGTCAAGATCGACGCGGAAGCCTTGTTCGCGCAGCTTGGCGGCCACATCGGCCGCGTATTCGGCCTGCGCTTCGGTGATATTCATCACCACCATCTGCACCGGAGCCAGCCACAAGGGGAAGGCGCCGGCGTGGTTTTCGATCAGAATGCCGAGGAAGCGCTCCAGCGAACCCAGCGCCGCGCGGTGCAGCATCACCGGGCGCTTGCGGCTATTGTCGTCGGCCACGTATTCGGCGTCCAGGCGCTCCGGCAGCATGAAGTCCAGCTGCAGGGTGCCGCACTGCCAGGAGCGGCCCAGCGCGTCCTTGATGTGGTATTCGATCTTGGGGCCGTAGAACGCGCCCTCGCCCGGCAGCTCTTCCCACTCCACGCCGCAGGCGCGCAGCGCTTCGCGCATGCCTTCTTCGGCCTTGTCCCAGGTGGATTCTTCGCCGATGCGTTTTTCCGGACGCAGCGCCAGCTTGATCGACACCTTGTCGAAGCCGAAACGGTCGTAGACTTCCATCACCAGGCGGTGGAAATCCTTGGCCTCCTGGTTGATCTGGTCTTCGGTACAGAAAATGTGGCCGTCGTCCTGCACGAAGCCGCGCACGCGCATGATGCCGTGCAGCGCGCCGGACGGCTCGTTGCGATGGCAGGAGCCGAATTCGGCGTAGCGCAGCGGCAGATCGCGATAGGAACGCAGACCGCTGTTGAACACTTGCACATGGCCCGGGCAGTTCATCGGCTTGACCGCGTAGTCGCGCTTTTCCGATTCGGTGATGAACATGTTCTCGCGGTAGTTGGCGGCGTGGCCGGAACGCTCCCACAGATGGGCGTCCATCATCATCGGGGTGCGGATTTCCTTATAGCCTTCGCGGTTCAGCTTGTCGCGCATGTACTGCTCGACGCTCTGCCACAGCTGCCAGCCCTTGGGATGCCAGAACACCATCCCCGGCGCCTCGTCCTGCAGGTGGAACAGGTCCAGCTGCACGCCCAGCTTGCGATGGTCGCGCTTTTCCGCCTCTTCCAGCATATAGAGGTAGGCGTCCAGGTCTTCCTTCTTGGCCCAGGCGGTGCCGTAAACGCGCTGCAGCATTTCATTCTTGCTGTCGCCGCGCCAGTAAGCGCCGGCCACCTTCATCAGCTTGAACACCTTGAGCTTGCCGGTGGACGGCACGTGGGGGCCGCGGCACAGGTCGGTGAATTCGCCCTCGCGGTACAGGCTCAGCACCTCGCCCTGCGGGATGGATTCGATGATCTCGGCCTTGTAGGCCTCGCCTATGCTCTTGAAGTAAGCGACGGCCTCGTCGCGCGGCAGCTCGTAACGCTCCACCGGGATGTCCTTCTTCGCCAGCTCGGCCATTTTCTTCTCGATCGCCACCAGGTCTTCCGGCGTGAACGGGCGCTTGTAGGCGAAGTCGTAGTAGAAGCCGTTTTCGATCTCGGGCCCGATGGTGACCTGGGCTTCCGGGAACAGCTCCTTCACCGCGTAGGCCAGCAAGTGGGCGGTGGAGTGACGAATAATGGACAGGCCGTCCGCGTCCTTGTCGGTGATGATGGCCAGGTCGGCGTTGCGATCGATGGTGTAAGAGGTGTCCACCAGCGCGCCGTCCACGCGGCCGGCCAGCGCCGCGCGAGCCAGCCCGGCGCCGATGGATGCGGCCACTTCATGAACCGTTACCGGTTTATCGAACGAACGGATCGAGCCGTCCGGCAAGCGAATGTCTGGCATGTCAACTCCAACGAGGCGAGAGAGAAATTTTAGAAACCGAAAGATAAAAAAAAAGTGCGGCCTGAGCCGCACTTTTTTTGCATGGAACAACCCGCAAGGCTCAGCTAGCGTGAGTATGTCGGGTTGTGGTAGTTCGCAAGTTGTACACTTGTAACGCTCCATGCGTTTGAATTTTGGTAGGCACGATTGGACTCGAACCAACGACCCCCACCATGTCAAGGTGGTGCTCTAACCAGCTGAGCTACGTGCCTGTCGTCGAGCTGCGAATACTAAACAAGCCCGCCCTTCTTGGCAAGCGTTTTTTTCATCCATCGCCAAGGGAAAACTGCGACAAAGCCCCAGCGGGCGCGGCTTACGGTATACTAGCCGGCTGATTTTGCTAAACAAACATACCAGAGCAATCCCCGAATCATGCTGAAGTTTACCGTACACAAAACCTCCGGCGGCGCGCGGCGCGGCACGCTGGAGCTGAACCACGGCACCGTGGAGACGCCGGTGTTCCAACCGGTGGGCACTTACGGCTCGGTCAAGGCGATGAGCCCGGTCGAGCTGAACGACATCGGCGCTCAGATCATCCTGGGCAACACTTTCCACCTGTGGCTGCGCCCGGGCCTGGAGATCGTCGAGCAGTTCGGCGGCCTGCACGAGTTCATCGGCTGGGACAAGCCCATCCTCACCGATTCCGGCGGCTTCCAGGTGTTCAGCCTGTCCGACATGCGCAAGCTGACCGAGGAAGGCTGCACCTTCCAAAGCCCGATCAACGGCGACAAGCTGTTCCTGAGCCCGGAGATCTCGATGAAGATCCAGACCGTGCTCAACTCCGACATCGTGATGCAGCTGGACGAGTGCACGCCGGGCCAGGTGGACCACGCCACCGCGCAGAAGTCGCTGCAGATGAGCTTGCGCTGGGCCGAACGCTCGCGCCGCGCCTTCGACGACCTGAAAAACCCCAATGCGCTGTTCGGCATCGTGCAGGGCAACCTTTATACCGATTTGCGCCAGGAATCGCTGGAGGGCCTGATGCAGGTCGGCTTCGACGGCATCGCCATCGGCGGCCTGTCGGTGGGCGAGCCCAAGCCGGAAATGTACCGAATGCTGACCGAGCTGAAGGACATGCTGCCGGCGGAGAAGCCGCATTACCTGATGGGCGTGGGCACGCCGGAAGACCTGGTGCACGGTGTGGCCAACGGCGTGGACATGTTCGATTGCGTGATGCCGACGCGCAACGCGCGCAACGGCTGGATCTTCACCCAGTGGGGCGACGTCAAGATCAAGAACGCGCGCTACAAGGACGACAAGCGCCCGCTGGACGAGGAATGCGAGTGCTACGCCTGCCGCAACTTCAGCCGCGCCTACCTGCATCACCTGCATCGCGTCGGCGAGATTCTGGGCGCCCGCCTCAACACCATCCACAACCTGCACTATTACCAGGAGTTGATGCGCCAGATGCGCCGCGCCATCGAGGAAGACCGTTTCGAGGACTTCCGCCTGGAGTTCGCCGCCAAGCGCGCCCGCGGCGTCAACTGAGGAACCACCTGCGCGGTTGGCCTGTCACAGGCCTGACCGTTGCAAGCATTGGAAAAAGCGGACCAGCATGGCTACAATGGTCCGTTTATTTTGACCAGCCATAACAATACATAATCTAAGGGAGTAGTTTGATGTCCTTTATCAGCCCCGCCTTCGCCAACACCGGCGCCGCAGTAGGAGGTTTCGACCTGATGGGCTTCCTGCCTATGATCGCCATCTTCGTGCTGTTCTGGTTCCTGATGGTGCGCCCGCAGCAGAAGCGCATGAAAGAGCATCAGAAGATGCTGTCGGAAATCCAGAAGGGCGATGAAGTCGCCACCCAAGGCGGCATCGTAGGCCGCGTGGCCAAGATCGGCGAACAATTCCTGACGCTGGAAATCGCCAACGGCGTGGAAATCACCGTTCAGCGCGGCTCGGTTTCCGCCAAGCTGGAAAAAGGCACGCTGAAGTCCCTGTAAGGACTCGGCCGACGGCCACCGCAGCGCGCTGCCGGTGGCCGGTTCATTTTCTTTTCCCGAACTAAAACATGAACCGCTACCCTCTTTGGAAATACCTCGTCATTGCGGTGGCCCTGATCCTTTCCGCGATCTACACGCTGCCCAATTTCTACGGCGAGACTCCCGCGGTCCAGGTCTCCAGCTCGCGCCAATCCATTCCGGTGGACACCGCCGTGATGACGCGCGTGGAAGAGGCGCTGAAGGCGCAGAACATCTCTCCCGACGGCCTGTTCCTTGACGGCACCAGCCTGCGAGTCCGCTTCAAGGACGCCGACACCCAGTTGAAGGCGCGCGACGCCATCCAGCACGCGCTGGGCGACAACTACATCATCGCGCTGAACCTGCTGTCCGCCTCCCCCGCCTGGCTGACCAGCCTGAAGGCGCACCCGATGTTCCTCGGCCTCGACCTGCGCGGCGGCGTGCACTTCCTGCTGGAAGTGGACATGAAGGCCGCCATCGACAAGACGATGGAACGCTACGCCGGCGACCTGCGCCGCGAGCTGAAGAACAAGAAAGTCCGCTACGGCGCGATCAAGCGCAACGGCAACACTCTGGAAGTGCAGCTGCGCGACGCCGAAACGCTGAAATCCACCCAGGACGTGGTCTACCGCAGCCTGCCCTCGCTCACCGTCAAGAGCGACGACAGCAACTACCGGCTGACGCTGACCCTGAAGCCGGAAGAGATCACCAAGATCCAGGGCGACGCGGTCAAACAGAACATCACCACCCTGCATAACCGCGTCAACGAACTGGGCACTTCCGAGCCCATCATTCAGCAGAACGGCCCCAACCGCATCGTGGTGCAGCTGCCCGGCATCCAGGACACCGCCCGCGCCAAGGACATCATCGGCCGCACCGCCACGCTGGAAGTGCGCATGGTGGAGGACGATCCGAGCAAGATGGCCGACGCGATGGCCGGCAACGTGCCCGCCGGCTACGAGCTGCTGGACGAAGCCTCTTCCCGCGGCGTGCAGAAGATCCTGGTGCGCAAGGACGTGGAGCTGACCGGCGACAATATCAACGACGCTCAGGCCGGCTTCGACGAGAACGGCGCGCCCGCCGTCCACATCAATCTGGACGCCACCGGCGCCTCCATCTTCCGCCAGGTGACCGCCGAGAACATCGGCCGCCGCATGGCAATGGTGCTGGTGGAAAAAGGCCGCGCCGAAGTGGTCACCGCGCCGGTGATCCGCTCCGAAATCGGCGGCGGCCGCGTGCAGATCTCCGGCAGCATGAACCCGGCCGAAGCCAACGACACCGCGCTGCTGTTGCGCGCCGGTTCGCTGGCCGCGCCGATGAACATCGTCGAAGAGCGCACCGTCGGTCCCAGCCTGGGTCAGGAAAACATCGAGAAGGGCTTCCACGCCACGCTGTGGGGCTTCGCCGCCATCGCCACCTTCATGATCCTGTACTACGGCATGTTCGGCGTGTTCTCCGCGCTGTCGCTGGCGATCAACGTGTTCCTGCTGCTGGCGCTGTTGTCGATGATCCAGGCCACGCTGACCCTGCCCGGCATCGCCGCCATCGCGCTGGCGCTGGGCATGGCCATCGACGCCAACGTGCTGATCAACGAGCGCATCCGCGAGGAACTGCGCAACGGCGTGCCGCCGCACTCGGCGATCCAGGCCGGCTACACCCACGCCTGGCACACCATTCTGGACTCCAACGTCACCACGCTGATCGCCGGCCTCGCGCTGCTGATCTTCGGTTCCGGCGCGGTGCGCGGCTTCGCCGTGGTTCACAGCCTGGGCATCCTGACCTCGATGTTCTCCGCGGTGGTGATTTCCCGCAGCCTGGTCAACCTGTGGTACGGCCGCCGCCGCAAACTGACCACGCTGGCCATCGGCCAGGTGTGGAAACCGGAAAACAAAGGATAAGGACCGGACATGGAGCTTTTCCGCATCAAACGGGACATCCCGTTCATGAGCTACGGCCGGCTCACCACGACCATCTCGCTGGTGACCTTCCTCCTGGCCATCTTCTTCCTGGCCACCCGCGGCCTGAACTACAGCGTCGAGTTCACCGGCGGCACCGTGCTGGAAGTGCAGTACCAGCAGTCCGCCGACCTTGGCGCCATCCGCGACAAGGTGGACGAGCTGAAGCTGGGCGAATCCACCGTGCAGAGCCTGGGCAGCAGCCGCGACGTGATGATACGCCTGCCCAACAAGCCGGGCGTCACCTCCGCCCAGCTGTCGGAAAAAGTGATGGCCATGCTCAAGGCCGGCGACAGCGGCGTGCAGCTGCGCAAGGTGGACTTCGTCGGCCCCAGCGTGGGCGAGGAGCTGGTGACCCATGGCCTGACCGCCACCATCCTGGTGTGCGTGGGCATCATGATCTACCTGGCCATCCGCTTTGAATGGCGCTTCGCCATCGCGGCCATCATCGCCAACATGCACGACGTGGTGATCATCCTCGGTTGCTTCGCCTTCTTCCGCTGGGAGTTTTCGCTGACCGTGCTGGCCGGCATCCTGGCGGTGCTGGGCTACTCGGTCAACGAATCGGTGGTGGTGTTCGACCGGATTCGCGAGAACTTCCGCAAGCCGGGCATGAAGGGCCACAGCGTGGCCGAGGTCATCGACAACGCCATCACCGCCACGATGAGCCGCACCATCATCACCCACTTCTCCACCGAGATGATGGTGGTGTCCATGCTGCTGTTCGGCGGCCCGGCGCTGCACGGCTTCGCCATGGCGCTGACCATCGGCATCGTGTTCGGCATCTACTCGTCGGTGCTGGTCGCCAGCCCCATCGCCCTGTGGCTGGGCGTGAAGCGCGAGCACATGATCAAACCGGTGAAACCAAAAGAGGAAGCGGTCGTCTGACCATTTCCCGCATAGAGCCTCATTGAAAAGGTTCTGATGGCTGGCCGGCTTGTCCGGCCAGCGCTACTTCCAACCCAAGTACCCCCAGACCGAGCGCAACGACATCATGGAAGCCATCACTTTTCTGATCGACTTCATCCTGCACATCGACACTCATCTGTCCCAGCTGGTGGCCGCCTACGGCCTCTGGATCTACGCCATCCTGTTTCTGATCGTGTTCTGCGAAACAGGGCTGGTGGTCACCCCCTTCCTGCCCGGCGACTCGCTGCTGTTCGTCGCCGGCGCGCTGGCGGCCATGGGCCAGATGAACCCGCACTTGCTGGTGCTGCTCCTGATCGTCGCCGCCATTCTCGGCGACGCGACCAACTACGCCATCGGCCGCAACGTCGGCATGAAGCTGTTCGACAAGTTTCCGCGCATCCTGAAGCCGCAATATCTGGACCGGACCCACGCCTTCTACGAACGCCACGGCGGCAAGACCATCATCTTCGCCCGCTTCGTGCCCATCGTGCGCACCTTCGCGCCCTTCGTCGCCGGCATCGGCAAGATGCACTACCCGCAGTTCCTGCGCTACAACGTGGTGGGCGCCATCGCCTGGGTGGTCGGCTTCACTTACGCAGGCTACTTCTTCGGCAACCTGCCCTTCGTGCGCAAGAACCTGGAATTGCTGATCTTCGGCATCATCCTGGTATCCTTCCTGCCGGGCCTGATCGAAATCTGGCGCCACAAGCGCGCGGCCGCCCGCGGCTGATCCGTAGTAGAATCGACAAGGCCGCCCAAGACCTGTTCAAAGTCTCGCGAGCCAAGGCGAGACAAGGCGAAAACGGCTGAAGAAGCGGAGTGTACAGACGGTGCATGAGCATTCTGAAGACGATTTCAACGCCGTATCGCCGAAGCGCAGCAGACTTTGCACAGGTTCTTCGCGCGGCCTTTTGCTTTGACATCACGCCCAATGCCGCCCATGAAACGCATCCAACGCCTGCCCGACCACCTCGTCAACCAGATCGCCGCCGGCGAAGTGGTGGAACGCCCCGCCTCCGCGCTCAAGGAAATACTGGAAAACAGCCTGGACGCCGGCGCCACCAAGGTTACGGTGGACCTGGCCCAGGGCGGCATCAAGCTGCTGCGCGTCACCGACAACGGCGGCGGCATCGCCGCGGATGACCTGGCGCTGGCGCTGGACCGCCACGCCACCAGCAAAATCGCCTCGCTGGACGATCTGGAAAACGTCGCCACCCTGGGTTTTCGCGGCGAGGGTCTCGCCAGCATCGCCTCGGTGTCGCGGCTGACCCTGGTCAGCCGGCCGCCGGACGCCGAACACGCCCATCAAGTCATCGCCATCGACGGCGCGCTGCACCCGGTGGAGCCGGCCGCCCACGCGCACGGCACCAGCGTCGAAGTGGTGGACATCTATTTCAACACCCCGGCGCGGCGTAAATTCCTCAAAAGCGAAAATACCGAATACGCGCATTGCGAGGCGGTGTTCGAACGCATCGCGCTGGCGCACCCGCACGTGGAATTCATGCTGCGCCACAACGGCAAGGTGATCTGGCGCCTGCCGGCGCAGAGCCTGGCCGAACGCGTGGCCGCGATGCTGGGCAAGGACTTCGTCGCCGCCGCCATCGAGATCGACACCGCCGCCGGCCCGCTGACGCTCAGCGGCTTCGTCGCCTCCCCCACCTATTCCAAGGCCAGCCGCGACGCCCAGTACTTCTACGTCAACGGCCGCTTCGTCCGCGACAAGACCGCGCTGCACGCGCTGCGCCAGGCCTATCGCGACGTGCTGCACCACGAGCGCCACCCGGCCTACGCGCTGTTCCTGACCATGGAGCCGTCCGGCGTCGACGTCAACGTGCACCCGACCAAGATAGAAGTGCGCTTCCGCGAATCGCAGGCCATCCACCAGTTCCTGTTCCACAGCGTGCACAAGGCGCTGGCCGGCACCACCGCCGGCGCCGCGCCCACGGTTCAGATCGCCGACGCCGACGCGGCGGCCTCTCCGGCGCTGTCCCAAGGCGAATCGGCGCCGCTGTTCGACAAACCGTTCAGCCGCCCCGCCGCGCCGTCCGCCGGCGGCGGCGGGTCGCCAGCCGGCTTCCGCTACCAGCAGCAGGCGATGCCGCTGCACGTGGCCAGGGAAGCCACCGGCATCTACGACAAGCTGTTCGGCGGCCTGCGCGAGGAAGAACGCGCCCAGGCCGCCGCGCCGGCGCCCGTCGAATACAGCCTGCCGCCTCAGCGCGTCGCCGCGCTGCCGCAAAGCGCCGACGGCGTTCCGCCGCTGGGCTTCGCGCTGGCGCAGCTGCACGGCGTCTACATCCTCAGCCAGTGCGAGGACGGACTGATCCTGGTGGACATGCACGCCGCCCACGAACGCATCGTCTACGAGCAACTGAAAACCGCGCTGGAAGCCGACACCATCCCGATGCAGCCCTTGCTGCTGCCGGTGTCCTTCGCCGCCGACCGCATGGAAGTGGCCACCGCCCACGAGCACGGCGAGGAGATGAAGCGGCTGGGCATAGAACTGGCGCCGCTGTCGCCCACCCAGATCGCCGTGCGCGGCGTGCCGGTGTGGCTGAAGGACGGCAACCCGGTGGACCTGGCGCGCGCGGTGCTGAAGGACGTGCGCGAATTCGGCCTCAGCCAGGTGCTGACCGAGCGCCGCAACGAGCTCCTGGCCACCATGGCCTGCCACGGCGCGGTGCGCGCCAACCGCCAGCTGACGCTGCCGGAGATGAACGCGCTGCTGCGCGACATGGAAGCCACCGAACGCTCCGGCCAGTGCAATCACGGCCGCCCCACCTGGACCCGGCTGTCGATGCGCGAGCTGGACAAGCTGTTCATGCGCGGCCAATAAACGATGCGCGTCACCGTGCTGGCGGAAAACCACAGCCTGCGGCCGGACTTGATCGCCGAGCCCGGCCTGGCGCTGCTGATCGAAGACGGCCCGCACCGCATCCTGTTCGACACCGGCCGCAGCGACGCGCTGCTGCGCAACGCCAGCCAGCTGGGCGTCGATCTCGCCACGCTGAGCCAGGTGGTGCTGTCCCACGGCCATTACGACCACAGCGGCGGCCTGCCGGCCTTGAGCCGCTTGCTGCGCGAACGCGCGGCGCCGCCGCTGCCGCTGCTGGCCCACCCCGAGGCCTTCCGCCGCCGCGAAGCGCGGCTGGGGCCGTTCACGCTGCGCAAGCTGGGCTCGCCGCTGGCCGAGCCCGATCTGCAAGCCAGTTTCGAGCTGCAGCTGCACGCCCGTCCGCACGCCTTCGCCGACCGCTACGTCTTCCTCGGCCAGATTCCGCGGCTGCGCCACGCCGAAGGGCGCGGCGCGCTGGGCCGCCTCGTCGACGCGCGCGGCAGCCGGCCGGACCCGGTGGCCGACGACTCGGCGCTGGTCCGCCGCGGCGAGCAAGGCCTGATCATCTTCAGCGGCTGCGCCCATTCCGGCATCCGCCACATCGTCGACTACGCGCGCGAAGTCTGCGCCGAGCCACGCGTCCACGCGGTGATAGGCGGCTTTCATCTGCGCAGCGCGGCGCCGTGGCGCGTCTGGCGGACCCGCCGCTACTTCCAGCAGTTGGCGCCGGAACACCTGTTCGCCTGCCACTGCACCGGCTACGCCCGCCACGCGCTGGCGCGCCAGCACCCCATCGCCGCCGGCAGTCAACTGAGCTTCGACTAAACCGGTTTCGACAGTTCCTGCCGCGAAAAAACGACAGTTCGTCCGCTTCGCCATTATTCACGGCCGCCGCGCCGCATTGCAGCATTCTCGCAGCAGCCGCTTCCCCCTCCCAAAGCCCCAGACAGCGCAAGCGCAGCCCCCGCGGCGCTTTGCCCGGTCCGACGCCGCCGGCGCGCTCGTCCGCGACCCATCGCTAGCAAAAAACAAGGCGAATACACCTGAAAAAAAGAACAGGTGTGCGCTTAGTCCTTCCCTGCACATGCTTAGGTCCAATACCACTTACATACAACTTTAATACAACTTAAATACAAGTCGGCGCGCCGCGCCGGCCTTTCGCCCCGCCTTTTTCCAAGAAGGAGATGGACTGTGAGCAAAGCCTTACTGCTGCTGAAAACCGGCCTGGCCGGCACCGCCGTGGCCGGCGCCGCGCTGCTGGCCGCCCAGCACGCCCCCACCGCCGCCAAGGCGCCGGCGTCCGCCGCGCGCGACGGCCTGATCAAGACCGCGGCCGCCAGCTGCGCCGATCCGGCCTGGAGCGCCGCCTCGATCTACACCGGCGGCCAACGCGTCAGCTACCAAGGCCAGACCTGGGAAGCCAAGTGGTGGACCCAGGGCAACACCCCCTCCGCCGGCGACGCCAGTCCGTGGAAACTGATAGGCCAGTGCGACGGCGGCGGCGGCAATCCGACCGAGCCGCCGCTGGTGCAAGTGCCGCCGCCCACCGGCAACGCGCTGTGCCGGCCGGAAGGGCTGGCGCGCACCGACGGCGTCGACGTGCCGTATTGCGCCGCCTACCAGAAAGGCGGCGCCGAGCAACTGGCCAACGGCAGCCGCAAGCGGCTGATCGGCTACTTCACCAGCTGGCGCACCGGCAAGAACGGCCAGCCGGCCTACCTCGCCAGCGACATCCCCTGGGGCAAGCTCACCCACATCAACTACGCCTTCGCCCACGTGGACGGCAACAACCGCTTGTCGGTGGGCGAGAACAACCCCGGCAACCCGGCCACCGACATGAGCTGGCCGGGCGTGCCCGGCGCGGAGATGGACGCCAGCCTGCCCTACAAGGGCCACTTCAATCTGCTGACCCAGTACAAGCGCAAATACCCGGGCGTCAAAACCCTGGTCTCGGTGGGCGGCTGGGCCGAAACCGGCGGCTATTTCGGCGCCGACGGCAAGCGCGTCAACAGCGGCGGCTTCTACAGCATGACCATCAACGCCGACGGCAGCGTCAACCAGGCAGGCATCGACGCCTTCGCCGATTCCGCCGTCGCCTTCCTGCGCAAATACGGCTTCGACGGCGTGGACATCGACTTCGAATACCCGACCTCGATGAACGACTCCGGCAATCCGCTGGACTGGAGCGTCGCCAACGCCCGCCGCGGCTCGCTGAACAAGGGCTTCAACGCGCTGACCCGGACGCTGCGCGAACGGCTGGACCGCGCCGCCGCCCAGGACGGCCGCTACTACCAGCTCACCGCCGCGGTGCCGGCCTCCGGCTATCTGCTGCGCGGCATGGAAGCCTTCCAGAGCCTGCGCAACTTCGACTTCGTCAACGTGATGTCCTACGACCTGCACGGCGCCTGGAACGAGTTCGTCGGCCCCAACGCCGCGCTGTACGACGACGGCAAGGACGCCGAACTGGCGCGCTGGAGCGTCTACACCACCGCGCAATACGGCGGCATCGGCTATCTGAACACCGACTGGTCCTACCACTACTACCGCGGCGGCCTGCCGGCGGCGCGCGTCAATGTCGGCGTGCCCTACTACACCCGCGGCTGGAAAAACGTCAACGGCGGCGGCAACGGCCTGTGGGGCACCTCGGTGGGCAGCAACTGCCCGACCGGCCTGAAAACCTGCGGCGACGGCGCGGTGGGCATAGACAATCTGTGGCACGACCTGGACGAGCAGGGCCGCGAAGTGGGCGCCGGCTCCAACCCGATGTGGCACGCCAAGAACCTGGAGAAAAACCAGGCCGGCAGCTATCTGTCCGCCTACCTGGACCCGAGCAAGCCGGAGAACCAGCTCAGCGGCAGCTACCAGCGCTTCTACAACGACACCCTGACCGCGCCGTGGCTGTGGAACGCCGGCAAGAAAGTGTTCCTGTCCACCGAGGATGAGCAGTCCATCGCCAAGAAAGCCGCCTGGGTCGACGCCAACAACGTCGGCGGCGTGATGTTCTGGGAGTTGGCCGGCGACTACGACTGGAGACAGGATCGCAACGGCGGCAAGGGCGAGTACTTCATCGGCACCACGCTGACCAGCCTGCTGTACAACGCCTTCAGCAAGCCCGCCGCCGTCAGCGTCAAGCCCGCCGCCGCGCCGGCCGCCACCGCGGCCATCGACGTCGGCTTCTCGCTAGACGGCTTCGCGCTGGGCGACAGCAATTATCCGATCAACCCCAAACTGACCATCACCAACCGTTCCGGCAGTAGCCTGCCCGGCGGCACCGAGTTCCAGTTCGACGTGCCCACCTCGGCGCCGTCCAACTTCGCCGACCAGTCCGGCTTCGGGCTCAAGGTGATCAGCGTCGGGCACAGCGGCAACAATATCGGCGGCCTGAAAGGCGACGCCCACCGCGTGTCGGTCAAGCTGCCGACTTGGCAAACCCTGGCGCCGGGTCAGAGCGTCAGCCTGGCCGTGGTCTACTATCTGCCGATTTCAGGTCCGCGCAACTTCAGCGTTACCCTGGGCGGCAAGACCTACGCCATCCGCGACGAGGCGCCCTACCTGCCCTATCTGCGCTGAGAACCGCTTCAAGGTCTGGCGCTGGCCCGCCAGGCCTTGAACGGATTCTGAATTCCCTCGTTCTCCTCAGCACCTTCCAAGCCGGGTTCGCCCGGCTCTTTTTTTGCGCCGTCCTCCTCCGGCGGCTGCCATTGCATCAGCTCGTTCAAACGTTGCAACGCCGCCTGCGGCGTCAGGCCGAACACCGGCTTTTTGCCGTCCAGCAAACGTTGGTAAAACAAGTAGGTAGGATCGGTTTTCATCGCTGTGGACTCCCGCTGTGGATGCGAGTATTGTCGGCGCAATATGAGGCAATAAAAATTGCTGACTTTTAATCAGGAAACTTCCTCTTATGTCCGCGCGGCTCGCCCAGCAATACCAGAAACTCCACCGCCACTTCGCCGGCCAGGCAGACGCCGTCTCGCTGCAGCAGCTGGCCGACCTGCTGTTCTGCACCCGCCGCCACATGCGCAGCCTGCTGCAGCAGATGCAGGCGCAAGGCTGGATAACCTGGCAGGCCCAGGCCGGCCGCGGCATGCGTTCACGGCTGAGCTTCCTGCAGGCGCCGGAGCAGCTGCAGCGCGAACGCGCCGCGCAGTTGCTGGAACAGGGCCGGGTGGAGCAGGCGGTGGACTTGCTGGGCGACGACCGCGGCGAGCTGGCACCCTTGCTGCTGGCGCGGCTGGGCAAGCGCTGGAGCCAGGACCGCCAGGTGCTGGGCGTGCCCTATTACCGGCCGCTGCCCAATCTCTACCCCGGCACGCCGCTGCGCCGCTCTGAACGGCACCTGGTCGGCCAGATCTTCAACGGCCTGACCCGGATAAATGAGGAAAAAGGGGAAGTGGAAGGCGACCTCGCCCATCACTGGAAGCAGCAAAGCGCGCTGGAATGGCATTTCCACTTGCGCCCGGCGGTGCGCTGGCACGACGGCGGCGAACTCGGCGTCGCCGACGTCCAGGCCTCGTTGCTGCGGCTGCGCGGGCAGCCGCTGTTCTCCCACCTGATCGCGGCGCGGCCGCTGTCGCCGCGCAGCCTGGCGCTGGAGCTGAGCGAGCCCGACCAATGGCTGCCCTGGCTGCTGGCCGACAGCGCCGCGCTGATCCTGCCGGCCGACCACGCCGCGCGCGCCGACTTCGGCTCGCGCCCGGTGGGCACCGGCCCCTACCGCGTCGCCGCCAACACCCGGCACCGGCTGTGCCTGCAGGCCTTCGACGACTACTTCGGCTATCGCGCGCTGCTGGACCAGGTGGACATCTGGATGATGCCGGAACTGGGCGAGCAACTGGAACACGGCAACGGCCAGGTCTGCGGCCTGGAGGTGCGCATCAATCCGCGCGAGCCCAGCGTGCAGACCGAAATGGCGCTGGAGTCCGGCGTCTACTTCCTGCTCGCCGACGGCCGCTCGCCGCGCTTGCACGACTCCGCGCTGCGCGACTGGCTGGCTCAGGCGCTGGCGCCGCTGGCCGTCATCCACGAAACCGCGCCGGCGGTGCGCCAGTATTGGGCGCCCGCCGCCGGCCTGCTGCCCAACTGGCACCACGCCCAGCCCACGCTGAACCTGCAGCCGCCGGCCGGACTGAGCGCGCTGCGGCTGGCCTATTACGAACAGCATCCGGAATACCAATTGATCGCCGCCGCGATGGCGCGCTGCCTGCAAGCCCACGGCGTGGCGCTGGAGTGCCGCGCGCTGCCCTACGCCGACTGGGAACAAGGCCGGGCCGAGGCCGATTTGTGGCTGGGCTCGGTCAACTTCGCCACCCGGCCGGAATACTCGGTGGCCGCCTGGGTGCTGGGCACCCCGCTGCTGCGCCGCTGCCTGGAGCCGGCGCTGCCGCTGGCGCAATGGCAGCAGAGCTGGCGCCAGGGCCTGTTCCACGCCCAGGACCTGTCCGCCGCCGTGGTCCAGCAACGCTGGATGCTGCCGCTGTTTCACAACTGGCTGCGGCTGCAGGGCCCGGCCCAGATGCAGGGCGTGCGCCTCAACAGCCTGGGCTGGTTCGACTTCAAATCCGCCTGGCTGCAGGACGGCTGAGCGCCTGTCAACGCTCATCCTCGGGACGGCGCCGCCGCAGGCCCCCATTCCGATCGAATAATTTCATATAAAGATACTTTAAGTGAAATATCTTCCTAGGAATACATATCCATGGCATAATCGCCGCCATGGACAAGATAGACACCATCATTTCCCAATGGCGGCGCGAGCGACCCGACCTCGACAGCGCCAGCATCGGCGTCATCGGCCGCTTGGCGCGGCTGGTGACCCATGTGGAGCGCGCGTTGGCCGACAACTTCGCCCGCTTCGGGCTGAAGGACGGCGAATTCGACGTGCTGGCCACCTTGCGCCGCGCCGGCGCGCCCTATCAGCTATCGCCCACCATGCTGTACACCACGCTGTTGCTGACCTCCGGCGCGGTCAGCAAACGGCTGGACCGGCTGGAAAGCGCCGGCTGGGTGGAGCGCCTGCCCGATCCCAACGACCGCCGCGGCATGCTGATCCGTCTGAGCCCGGCCGGACTGGAACTGATTGAACGCGCGATGAGCGCCCACATCGCCACCCAGGAAAGCGCGCTGGCCGCGCTGGCCGCGCCGCAACGCGAGCAACTGGCCGCGCTGCTGAGCCAATGGCTGCAAAGCTTCCCCGGAGAAGCGCAAACCGAAGCGGCGTCCCCGCCTCGCCCCCTCCCCACCGAAAGCAAGACATCATGAAGCAAGACAACTCCGTTCAGCGCCCGCTGTGGCTGGCGCTGTCCATCATTCTGGTGGGCCTCAATCTGCGCCCCGCCCTGGCCGCCATCGGCCCGCTGCTGGACCAGTTGCGCCACGCCACCGGCATGAGCTTCAGCGACGCCTCGCTGCTGACCACGCTGCCGGTGGCCACCATGGGCGCCGGCGCCTTCCTCGGCAGCTGGCTGGAACGCCGCGCCGGCGCGCGTCAGGGCGTGGTCATCGCCCTGCTGCTGATCCTGCTGTCCAGCGCGCTGCGCTGGCTGCCGGCCAGCTTCGGCGCCCTGCTGGCCACCGCGCTGATGGCCGGCATCGGCATCGCGCTGGCCCAGGCGCTGATTCCCGGCTTCATCAAGCAGCACTTCCCGCACAAGGTATCGGCGCTGATGGGCTTCTACATCACCGCCATCATGGCCGGCGCCTCGCTGGCCGCCGCCGGCGCGCCGTGGCTGGCCGCGCATAGCGCGCATTGGCAGAACGGCCTGGCCGCCTGGGCCGCGCTGGCGGCGCTGGCGCTGCCCTGCTGGCTGCTCTGCGCGCCGCGCGGCGCTCCCGGCGGCGGCTCCGCCGCCCGCGCGCCGCGGTTCAGCCAGATTCCGCGCGCCTGGCTGCTGGCCTTCTATTTCGGCATCGGCACCGCGGTCTACGCCAGTTCCCTGGCCTGGCTGCCGGCCTTGTTCGTGCAATTGGGCTGGAGCCAGCAGCAAGGCGGCCTGATGCTCAGCTTCATGACCGGCATGGAAGTGGTGTCCGGCCTGACCATCCCGCTGCTGTCCGCGCGCAGCCACGACATGCGCGGCTGGCTGACCCTGGTGCTGCTGGCGGTGCTGGCCGGCTTGCTGGGCATGGTGCTGGCGCCGCACGGCGGCCTGCTGCTGCTGTGGGTGGCCTTGCTGGGCCTGGGCGTGGGCGGCCTGTTCCCGCTGACCATGATCCTGACGCTGCACCACTACGAGGACGCGCGCAACGCCGGCCAGCTGTCGGCCTTCGTGCAGGGGATAGGCTATCTGATCGCCGCGGTGGCGCCGTTCGCCGCCGGCTGGATCCGCGACGCCACCTCCAGCTTCAACCTGGCCTGGCTGTGCCTGGCCTTGCTGATCGCCAGCCTGCTGGTGCTGACTCGCCGCTTCGCGCCGCAGGGCTACGCCGAGGCGATGCAAAGCCCGGCCGCCGTCGCCGCGCAGACCCGCTGATCCCCGGCGCGGCGCTCGGCGCCGCCCGCAAACCGCAAGGAGAAAGTCGATGAGCAAGGCAGTCCCCTTCCGCCTGAGCAATCCCGCCGGCCTGTACGACCCGGCGCCCAACGGCTATTCCCACCTGGCCGTGGTCGACGCCGGCAGCCGCATGCTGCTGGTGGCCGGCCAGGGCGGCGAGAACGCCGCCGGCGAGCTGGCCGACGGCTTCGAGGCGCAAGTGCGCCAAGCGCTGGCCAATCTGCGCGTCGCGCTGGCCGCCGGCGGCGCCGATCTCGCCCATGTCGCCAAGCTGACGGTGCTGATCGTCGATCACAGCGAAGCGCGGCTGCGCGCCTTCGGCGCGGAGCTCTGCGCCGCCTGGGGCGCGCTGCCGGCTCCGGCCTGCACGCTGATCCCGGTGCCGCGGCTGGCGCTGGACGGCATGTTGTTCGAGATCGAGGCCACCGCCTTCCTGCCGGCGTGAACTCCCCGACGCAAAAAAAGCCCGCCGTGAAGGCGGGCTTTTTCGCTGGCGGGCGCGCTCAGCGCCGCGGCATGAAGCGCACGTAATCCCCTTCGCCCACCTTGCCCTGCGATTGCACCGCGCCGACGGCGAAATTGGGCTGCACCTGGCTGATGATGACGTCGCCGGCCAAGGTCTCCGGCACGCCCAGTTCGCGGCCGGAAATCAGATCGCGCACCGGCTGCGCGCTCTTGCGCTGGTAGACCAGGAATTTGTCGCCGACGGCGACGCCGTCCAGCGAGCCGGCGTTGATGTACACCTGGCGCGCGTCGACCAGCTTGACGATGCGGGCGGAGAACGGAATGCAGGAAATCACCTCGCCGATCCGGCTCACCGCCTGATCCAGCGCCCGATTCACCGCCTGGCCGTAATCGCTCTGCCAGAAGGCCGCCGAGGCGAACGGCCGCGGCGGATTGGGCGTCACCTCGCCCCTGGCCAGCTCCGACACCCGCTCGCGAGCCAGCAGCGCGCCGGTCAGCGCGTCGTAGACCCAGACTTCGGCGTCGAACTGGCGCTCGGTGGGCACGTACTTGACCCCGCCGCCGAGCAGGCCGGCGAACGGCCCGTTGTAGAAGGTGCCCTGCTGACTGGTGTTGTTGGACTCGTACAGCGATTTGCGCAGCCCCTTGGCGGTGGCGCCGGTGGCTAGCACCCGGCCGGCCACCACGAACTGAGCGTCCTCGGACTGGCCGATGCGGCGAACGATCTCCGCGCCGGCGGCCGGCTCGGCCACGCGCGAATCGGCCAGCACCGACACGGTGTTGGCGTCCAGCAGGCTGTACATGCGGTTGGCCCCCAAGCGCCGCGACAGTTCGGTGGGCAGGCCGGTGGCCAGCTCCGGCATGTCGGACGCCTCCGCCGGGCGGTCCACCTGGAAATAAGTGGTGACGATCTTGCGGCGCAGGCTGCGGCCCGGCGGCATCGCGCAGGCCGGCTCCTTGCCGCGCGCGGCGGCGGACGGCTTGCCGGTGTCCACCTCCACCAGCACGTGGTAGAGCTTGCCTTGCTGGAACTCCTTCGCCACCTTGACCGCGCCCTGAACCGGCGCCAGCGGCGTCAGCGAGCCGGACTCGCTGCTCTTGCCGTAATCCAGCCCCTGCGAAGCTTCCACCCGCGCGCCCTGGCGCAGCGCCACCATCTTGAGCGCGTCCTGCAGCGCTTGCTCGCGCGCGGCGGCCACGCCGTTGTCCAGCGAGGCCACGCCTTCGGCGCGCATGATCTCGGCGCCGGCCGGACAAACAAAAGCCGCCGCAAACGCGGCGGCCAGCAGAGAGGGAAAGCGAAACCGCATCATTGAGCCATGTAGTAGTTGCTGTTGTAGCGCGCCGCGCCGCAATTGCCTTCCGCGCACTGCAGGCCGGAAGTGGCGTTCTCCTGCGAAGCCTTCATCACGCTGCCGCCGGTCTTGTCCAGCGCCTGGCGGAATTGTTTGTAGAAGTCCTGATCCAGCGTGATCTCGGCGATGGCCTCGCTGGTGCCGTCCGGCTTCATGCTGTTGGAAACGATGTTGACCCCGCGCAGATAAGCGTCCACGTAAGTGCGGAAGCTGTCGCTGTTGGCGATCATATTGGACACCGAGCTGTTGCCCACCAGCTTCATGCCCTGCACCTGCTCGGCGATGGCGCGGAAAGCGTCCAGCCGGGCGGCGCGCAGCGCCAGCAGCTTGCGCTGCGACGGCGTCAGGCTGGAGGTGTACGGCGCAGCGCCGCTGCCCACCACCCGCACCACGATGGGCTGATAGGGATTCACTTCCTTGACCACCACCTTGGGCGCCTCGGTCTCGATGCCCGGGCCGACGAAACCGACGCCGCTCGGCGTCATGCCCGCCGCGGCGCGCGGCGCTTCTGCCGCCTGCGGCGGACGCTCGGCGGTGGCGCAGGCGGACAAGCCCAGCAAGACGGACAGGAAGCAGGCAACACTGGGAATCGTTTTCATGGCAAATACCGTTGGATGTTGCTCGAATTATGAAGCGATCTAAGCGAACGTCAACCGCAACATCGGCATTCCCATGCAAAACTTGAATAAAAACAAAATCCCGCCCGCCTCAGCGTCCGCCGTCCCCGGCCCGGTTCAGCTGCCGCGCCGAGGAAAACCCGGCCGCCAGCGCGGCCTTTTCCTTGGACAGCCCGGCGCCGCGCCACTGGCTGGCCAGCGCCAGGCGCAGCCCGGTGTGATAGTCGTGCACTGACACGCCGGCGTGCTCGCGGAACAGCCGCGACAAATGCCGGGCGCTGACGTGCACCTGGCCGGCCAGTTCCTCCACCCGCCAGCCGCGCGCGGGATCGGCGGCGATCAGGTCCTGCGCCTTGTGCACCGCCGGGTGCAGATGGTTGCGATGGGTCAGCCACGGCGACAGCTCCGGGTCGCCGGCGGAACGGCGGAAATACACCACCATGTGGCGCGCCACCTCGCGCGCCAGCGCCGGCCCGGCCAGCTCTGCGATCAACTGCAAGGCCAGGTCCACGCCGGCGGTGATGCCGGCGCTGCTGCTGATCGATCCGTCCTGCACGAAGACGCGGTTCTGCTGCACCCTGGCCTGCGGCGCCAGTTGCTGCAGGCGCTCCAGCAAGGTGTGGTGAGTGGTGCACTGGCGGCCGTCCAGCAAGCCGGCCTCCGCCGCCAACAGGCTGCCGGAACAAATGCTGGCCACGCGCTGGCGACCGGGGTCCACCCGGCGGCGCAGCCAGCGCACGATCTCGCGCGCCTCCGGCCGCGCATAGGCCTCGATCGAATGCGCGGCGCCGCTGATCACCACCAGCGCCTCGTCCGGCAGCGTCTCCGGCAAGGGCGCCGCGCCTTCCAGGCTCAGGCCCAGCGAGGTGGGCACGCCGGCCGCCGGCGCGACGTAATGCGGCCGGAACGGCGCGCCCAGTTGCGCGGCGATGCGGAAGGCGTCGGCCGGGCCGGCCAGATCCACCAGCAGCAAATTGGGCGGCAGCACGAAAAAGACATCAAGCGCCACGCGTCGCCGCTCCTTCGCGCAGGCGCGCCAGCCAGCGCGCGCCGAACACGTTCACCGCCAGTCCAGCCAGCAGCAGCAGGCTGCCGACGGCCTGCAGCGCGCTCAAACGCTCGTCCAGCAACAGGCCGGACGCCAGCACGCCCACCACCGGCACCAGCAGCGAAAACGGCGCCACCTTGCCGGCCGGGTGACGCGACAGCAGCCGGCTCCACAAACCGTAGCCGAACAAGGTGGCGACAAAGGCCAGATAGGCCACCGCGAACAGCGCCTGCGGCGTGAAATGCGCCAGGGCGGCGGCGATGCGCTCGCCGCCTTCCAGCCACCAGGACAGCAGGAAGAACGGAATCGGCGGCACCAGGCTGGACCACACCACCAGGCCCAGCGGCTGAACGCTGTAGCCGGCGCGGCCCATCTGCCTCACCACCACATTGGACAGCGCCCAGCTGAAGGCGGCGGCGATGGTCAGGCCCAGGCCCACCGCCGTCATGCTGCCGCCCTTGCTCAGGCCGATCAAAACCAGGCCTCCCAGGGCCAGCAGCAGCCCGGCCATCTGGCTGGCCTGCCAGCGCTCGCGCAGCCACAAACCGGCCAGGATCAAGGTGAAGAAAGCCTGCGATTGCAACACCACCGAGGCGAGACCGGCGGGCATGCCCAGCTTGATGGCGGTGAACAGACAGGCGAACTGGCCGACGCCCACGCTGAGGCCGTAGGCCAGCAGATAGCGCCAGGGCAGCGCCGGCCGGCGGATGAAGAACAGGGCCGGCACCGCGGCCAGACAGAAACGCAGGCCGCCCAGCAGCAGAGGCGGCACATCGGACACGCCCCATTTGATCACCACGAAGTTGACGCCCCACACCAGCACGATGGCCAGCGCCTGCAGCAAATCACTCCACGGCATCGCCGTCTCCTTGCGCCGACGCCGCCGGCCACAGCACCGCCTGGGCGACGATGACGCGCTCGCCGTCGAAGGTTGCCGCCGGCGAGCCGTGCAGCCGGTAGCCCAAGGCCAGCGCCTCGCTGACGCGGCGGCAGAAGCCGGCGTCGTCCGGGCCGCTCAGCAGACGATAGGCCGGCATGCCGTCGGGGGGAAGGGTGGGCCGCATGCGATTCTCCCATGGCTGAGCGGCGGGCCCGGCCCGCCGCATTCATTTTAGATAGCGCTTCACAGTACCATCAGACAGTCTCGATGGCGACGGTCAAATGCCCGCTCGCTCAGCGCGCCAGCTTGGCCAGCGCCTGCTCCACGCTGACGATGTCGGCGAAGCGGCCGGCCAGCACCAGCTCGGTCTTGGCCCGGATTTCCGCCGGGCTGAACACCTGGCCGCTATGCGGATGAGTCATCGCGAAGGTCAAGGTGGCCTCGGTGACGAAGTCCACCTCGTAACCCAGGTCGGACGCCACCCGGGTGGTGGTTTCGCAGCATTGCTCGGTGCGGATGCCGGACACGATCAAGCGCTGGACGCCGTGGCTGATCAGCCAGGGCTGCAGGCCGGAATCGGTCAGCGCGTTGTGCACGTGCTTGACGAAGGTGGCGGCCGGCCGGTGGCGCAGCCATTCCAGCGACCGCACCAGGCCGGAGGCGGCGCTGAAGGCCTCGTCTCCGTCTTCGTGCAGGATGTTGATCACCGGCGCGCCCAACGCTTCGGCGCCGGCGATCAATTGCCGCAGCTTGTCCCGAAAAGCCGGGATCTCGTCTTCCTTCCAATACGGGCGGTGACGGAACGATTCCTGCGCGTCAATCACCAGCAAGGCGGTTTTCTTCATGGCGCTTTCTCCCTCGCGTCCGGGCCGGACGCTGTTGAACACAGCCCGAATGCTACGGACTCGCGCGCCTTTATTTAACGCTGATTACGGACAAGCCGCTGTCAAAAACGGACATCGTGCCCACCGCGGCCGGCGCCGGCGCGGCGGCAAGCTCGGCCGCCTTCGCCGGGCCTTGCGGCTGGAACTCGTCGTACAGCAGCCACAAGGCGGTGGCGGCCATCAGCACCCCCATGCTCAGATTGAAGCCCAGCAGCGCGCGCGGGCTGGCGAGCCAGGCGCGCAAGCGCTCGCCGGCCCAGGCCCAGACCCCGATGCACGGCAGGTTGACCGCGGCGAACACCGCCGCCAGCATGACCGCGCCCAGCCAGCGCTGCTCCTCCGCCGCCGGCATGAACAGGATGGCGGCGTTGATCACCATCACCCAGGCCTTGGGATTCAGCCATTGAAACAGCGCCGCGCCGACGAAACCCAGCGGCCGCGCCGCCGCGCCCGCCTCCGGCTGGCCGGCGCGGGCTATCTTCCAGGACAGCCACAATAGATAGGCGCAGCCCAGCAGGGCCAGCGGCAGCCGCGCGGCCTGGATGCCGTCCAGCAGCAGCGACAGCAGGCTGCCCACCAGGAACACCTGGAAAGCGCAGCCCAGGCTGATGCCCAGCATGTGCGGAATGGTGCGGCGAAAGCCGAAATTGACGCCGGACGCGGTCAGCATCAGATTATTGGGGCCGGGGGTGATGGACATCACCGCCACATAGGACAACAAGGCGAATTCGGGCATGGCGGGCTTCTCTTTAAACTTGCTCCGCGCCGTCCGGCGGCGCGGCATGGCGATGCATGGGGCCGACGCGGCCCCGCTTTCCCAATCCATGCTACGCAGCGCAGCCCGACGCCGACAGCCGCAGCTGTCACCTTTCGCGGTGGTGACAGCGCGGCGTTTCCGCAAACTGTCACCATCGCCTATCATGGGTACTGTGTCTGTCTACCGCCGCCCAAGCGCGGCAAGCTGTCCCCATGGAACCCATTGTCGCCCCCCAAGCCCCCACGCTGTATCAGCAACTGGCCGACGATCTGTCGCTGGCCATCAAGCGCGGCACCCTGCCCCCCGGCGCCAAACTGCCGTCGGTGCGGCGCACCTCGCAAAGCCGCCAGCTCAGCCTGAACACCGTGGTGGCCGCCTACCGGGTGCTGGAGGACCGCGGCCTGATCGAGGCCCGGCCGCAATCCGGCTACTACGTGCGGGCGCGGCTGCCGTCGCCGGCGCGGCCGGCGGCCACCCTCAGCAGCCCGGCCGCGCCGACGCGGCCGCAGGTGCTGGGCCTGATAGACACCGTGCTGGAGGCGCAGCAGAACGAGGATTACATCGACCTGGCGCTGGCCTGTCCTCACGGCGGCGACTTCTACCCCGGCGGCAAGCTGGGCCGGCTGATGGGTCAGATCCTGCGCCGCCAGCCCGGCATGGTCAGCCGCTACGCGCTGCCACCGGGCTCCTTGCGGCTGCGCACCCAGATCGCGCGCCGCGGCCTGGAACTGGGCATGACCTTGCAGGCTCAGGACATCGTGCTCACCCACGGCTGCATGGAGGCGCTGCAATTGGCGCTGCGCGCGGTGACCCGGCCCGGCGACACCGTGGGCCTGGAATCGCCCACCTATTTCAACCTGCTGCCGCTGATCGCCAGCCTGGGCCTGAAAACGGTGGAGATCCCCACCGATCCGCAAACCGGCCTGTCCGTCGACGCGGTGGAGCTCTTGTTGGTGGAAAAACGCATCAACGCGCTGGTGGCGATGCCCAACGTCCACAACCCGCTGGGCGCGACCATGCCGCTGGAGGCCAAGAAGCGGCTGGCGCGGCTGATCACCCGCCACCAGGTGCCGCTGATCGAGGACGCGCTGTACGCCGAGCTGCAGTTCGGCGACACCCTGGCGCCGGCGGTCAAGGCCTTCGACGACGAAGGCTGGGTCATCGTCTGCTCCAGCTACACCAAGACGCTGGCGCCGGATTTCCGCATCGGCTGGATGGAGGGCGGCCGTTTCGGCCACGCGCTGCGCCAGCTCAAGTTCGCCTCCTCGGTGGCGGAGCCGGCGGTGCTCTCGGAAACCCTGGGCGCCTTCCTGGAGTCCGGCGGCTACGACCATCATCTGCGCGCCTTGAAGCGGCGCTACGCCGCCCACGTGGAAAAGGTGCGCGGCATGATCGCGCGCCATTTCCCGGCCGGCACCCACGCCACCGCGCCTTCCGGCGGTTTTCTGATCTGGGTGGAGCTGCCCGAGGACATCGACGCGGTGGCGCTGTTCCACGCCGCCATCGCGGAGATGATCAGCATCATGCCCGGCCCGCTGTACTCCCCCAGCGGCCGCTATCCCAACGCGCTGCGGCTGTCCTGCTGCTATCCGCTGGACGAGCGCTATCTGGCGGCGCTGGCGCGCGTCGGCGTCCTGGCCGGCCAGCTCCGGCGCTCCTGACGCCGCGCCGGCGGCGCCTCCGCGCGGCGGGCGGCGGGCGAGCCCGCGCCGAGCCGCCCGCGAAGACATTTTCAAGGCGCGCGAGGGTTTTTATGAACCGCGCATATTGCTATTAAGTGGCTGGCCTTTTTGAAATCCATGCCTAACAATGAAGCAAGACCTGACCGCGCCCGCAGCGGGCGCGAGCGCAGAAAGAGACTTCATGCCGACGATCAAGAAACCAGCCGCCACCGACAGCGGGTCCGCCGCCGGCAAACACCAGCGCCGTCTGCGCGACCTGCTGAACCGCTACGACGCCGCCTTCTCCGCCGGCGCGTCGCTGGACAGCTTGTTGCGCCAGCTGGAGCAATTGCGCGATTACGCGCTGCGCCACGCCATCGGCGAAGCGCAGATCTTGTCCGCGCTGGCCGCCCAGCCCGCGCTGCCCCAGGACAGCGCCGCCGGACGCCAGGCCCGGCAAATGCTGACCGACATGACCCACAGCCTGGGACGGCAGTTGCTGCAGCCGGCGCTGGCCTCCCCCGCCAAGCCGCAGCCGCCGCCGGCTCAGGCCATGCTGGAACAACTGGAAGACGGCGTGCTGCTGCTGGAGCCCGTCGGCCAGCAAGTGCTGTACGCCAACGCCGCGCTGCTGGAATTGCTGGGCCGCGCCGACGCGCCCGCCTATCCCGTCGCGCTCTCGGCGCTGGCGCCCGGCAGCGGTCTGGCCGAAGCGCTGCGCCCGCTGCTGACCCTGCCCAAGGACAAGCCCAGCCAGATCGCCGCCACCCCGCTGCGCCGGCCTGACGGCGACGCCGGCCACGCCGACATCCGCGCGCGGCCGCTGCGGGCCGAAGGCCAGGACTGCCTGCTGCTGACCTTTCACGACGCCACCGACCGGCTCACCTCCGAACAGCTGCTGACCCGCCATCTGGACATCCTGGCGCAACTGGCCGGCCTGTCCGCCGAACTGGCCAGCCAACCGGCCGAACCGCTGTGGGCGCGCATGAGCGGCCTGCTGGAGCGCGTGGGCCGCTTCCTCGGCGCCGACCGCTGCCTGCTGGCCCTGCTGGACGCCGACGGCAAGCAAGTGCGCATCGCCCGCGAATGGCGGCGCGAAGTCCGGGCCGCCGGACCGCCGGCCGAGCCGCCGGCCATCCCCCGCCCCAAGCTCTGCTGGCTGGAACAACAGCTGGGCCAGCAACGCACTTTGCAGCTGAACGACAGTGCCGACGCGCCGGAAGCGGCCGACGTCCTGCGCCAGCTGCTGGGCGACAACGGCCAGAGCGCCTTGCTGGCCACGCTGCGGCCTCGCCAATGCTGGCGCGGCGTGCTGGCGGTCAGCGCGCCGGCGCCGCACAGCTGGCTGTGGATAGAACAGCACATGCTGCAGTCGGTGGCGGACATGTTGTCCAACTTCCTGGACCGCAGCCAGCACCACAGCGACGCCCAGCGCCGCCAGAGCGAGGCGCTGGCCCAGGCGCGGATCGGCCATTGGGAATGGCGGCGCGGCGACGCCGCGCCGCACTGGTCGGAAGAGCTGTACCAGCTGTGGCGGCTGGACCCCGCCCGGCAGCCCCCGCCGCTGGCGCAATTGCCCGCGCTGCTGCCGCCCGCAGACTGGCCGCCGCTGCGCCGCTGTCTGCGCCAGGTGCTGCGCCGGCGCGAAACCGCCCAGCTTGACCACCGCATCCTGCTGCCGGACGGCGGCGACCGCTACGTCCGCCATCACATCGCGCTGGAACAGGACGGCCGCGGCCGCGTCCTCCGCCTGAGCGGCACCCTGCAGGACATCAGCGAATTCAAGCACCGCGAACAGACCCTGCAGCAAGCCGCCGCCGTTTACGAACACACGCAGGAAGGCGTGATGATCGCCGACGCCGACCTGCGCATCCTCGACGTCAACCCCGCCTTCAGCGCGCTCACCGGCTACGCCCGCGCCGACCTCCTGGGCCAGAGCCCGCGCCTATTGCACTCCGGACGCCACGACGCCGGCTTCTACCGCCGGCTGTGGCAGGCGGTGGCGGAACACGGCCGCTGGCAAGGCGAGATCTGGAACCGCCACAAGGACGGCAGCGTGGCGCCGGCCTGGCTCACCGTCACCGCGGTGCGCGACGCCTACGGCGCGGTGCGCAACTACGTCGGCGTGTTCTCCGACATCGCCCAGATCAAGAAATCCGCCGCCGAGATGGCGCAGCTGGCGCACTACGACTCGCTGACCACCCTGC
This sequence comes from Chromobacterium alkanivorans, assembly GCF_016937655.1. Lineage (GTDB taxonomy): Bacteria > Pseudomonadota > Gammaproteobacteria > Burkholderiales > Chromobacteriaceae > Chromobacterium > Chromobacterium alkanivorans. The sequence continues at coordinate 177,029 of NZ_JAFHKL010000003.1, forward strand.
CCAACCGCCTACTGTTCCTGTCGCGGCTGGAGCACGCGATCCAGACCGCCAAGCGCGAGCGCCGCCGCGTGGCGGTGCTGTTCATCGACCTGGACAACTTCAAGCAGATCAACGACACCCGCGGCCACGGCGCCGGCGACCGCCTGCTGGTGGAAGTGGCCGCCCGGCTCAAGGACTGCCTGCGCGCCAACGACACCGTGGCCCGCATCGGCGGCGACGAATTCCTGATCCTGCTGGAGAACCAGAAGGCCGACAATCCGGTCATCGACATCGCCAACAAGATCGTCAAGGCCTGCGCCCGGCCGTTCCGGCTGGAAGAGCAAGAGGTGGAAGTGGGCTGCAGCGTGGGCATCAGCATCTACCCCCGCGACGGCCAGGACGCGGAAACGCTGATGCGCAACGCCGACGCCGCCATGTACCAGGCCAAGAACGACGGCAAGGGCGCCTTCCGCTTCTACACCGAGGAGCTGACCCAGCGCGCGCGCCTGCGGGTGGAACAGGAGCGCGAACTGCGCCTGGCGCTGGAGCGGCGCGAGCTGTTCCTGGTGTTCCAGCCCAAATACCATCTGCAAAGCGGCGCCCTCGTCGGCGCCGAGGCCTTGCTGCGCTGGCAGCACCCGGTCCGGGGCCTGGTCGGGCCGGACGCCTTCATTCCGCTGGCCGAGGAAACCGGCCTGATCATCCCCATCGGCAGCTGGCTGATCCGTCACGCCTGCGGCATTCTGCGCCGCTGGCAGGACGCCGGCCTGTCGCCGGGCGTGCTCAGCCTCAATATCGCCGGCGCGCAAATCCAGCGCGCCCCCATCCTGCAAACGCTGAAGCAGGCGCTGCGCGATTGCCGGATTCCGCCGCGGCAGATCGAGCTGGAAATCACCGAGCGCTTCGTGATGAGCAATCCGGACGCGCACCTGAAAGTGCTGCGCGAACTGCGCCAGCTGGGCGTAAGCCTGTCCATAGACGATTTCGGCACCGGCTACTCCTCGCTCAGCTATCTGCGCCAGCTGCCGGTGCAAACGCTGAAAATCGACCAGTCGCTGGTGCGCGGCCTGCCGGACCACGAGCACGAGGCCAGCATCAGCCTGGCCATCATCTCGCTGGCCAAGACCCTGCACCTGGGCCTGGTGGCCGAAGGCGTGGAAAACGAGGCTCAGCGCCGCTTCCTGCTGGACGCCGGCTGCGAGCACGGCCAGGGCTTTCTCTACGCCCGGCCGCTGCCGGAAAACGAATTCGCCGCACTGGTCAAAAACGGCGGCGCGGCCCCGTCCCGCCCCTGAGCCTTCCGGGCGGAGAAACCCGCTTGCCGATGAGATTTTCAACGCCGCGGCGACGGCGGCGGACAAATCCATCTCCCTGATTTTTTTGTGAAAACCGCCTTTGCGCCGCGCCTGATTCGGCCATTGGCGCAGAAATACTTGTATTTTTCTGACAAATCAGTGCGTTAGATATATAATACCGTTCGCCTCAGATTTTCTGATCGTTCCGGCAGCTGCCTGCTGGACGCTCCGCCTTGCCTGAGGGCTGCCTGTGAAGCCAGCCCCTCCCTAGCTTGGTTACCGAATAGACGCGCCAATAGCACCCGCTCGCGGCAGTCCACGTGACTGCCGCTGTGGCTGTTGGCCTACCGTATTAGAAAGGAATCGTAATGTCCAAAGAAGACATGATCGAACTGGAAGGTGTTGTCATTGAAATGTTGCCCGAGTCCCGCTTCCGCGTGCGCCTGGACAACAACGTCGAAATCCTTGCCTATGGCTCGGGCAAGATGAAGATGCACCGTATTCGCGTTCTGGTAGGCGACCGCGTCACTGTAGAGATGTCGCCCTACGATCTGACCAAGGGCCGCATCAATTTCCGTCATCCGACGGCGCCGGCCGGCGGCGGCACGCCTCGCCCCCATCACAACCGACGCCGTTGATCTGCCGGCATGGCCCGCTTTCGCGGTCATGCCCAGGAGCAACATTTGCGAGTCAATGAACTCAAACCCGGCGATTACATCGCCGAACAACACGATAGCGCCGCAATCACATTTACCGTGATTGCGGTCAACGCAGTAGGACGTCATTGCCACGTCACTTTTTCGTCCGAACTGGGCCTGGATTCCGCCAGCTACCCGCACGACGCCTGGATCAACGCCTCTCGCCCCTGAGACGGCCGCCCCGATCCGATTGACGCTCAAACGCCGCACCCGCCCGGGATCTCACCCCGGTGCCAGCCGCGGCCGCTTCCGCCTTGTTTGCCCGAGCCCGGCTTAGCCGCGCGCGCCGTCGTCAATGGCGGGCATCGCCGCGTCAATCTGATTCATCCTCAAAAAGTCATTTGACATATCAAAAATTGGTTCCATAGTGGTATCTATGCCGCGCCATCCGCGCGGCAGAAAACCACATAAACGGCTGCCCCGATTCCACGCGGCGTCCGCCCGCCGGCAGCCCGACAACAGGAGCCAACATGCGCAAACCCCTGACCGCCCTGATCCTGGGCCTGGCCTGCCAGGCCGCCCTGGCCGAGCCTCAGCCGCCCACGCTGCAACAGGCGCTGCAATACGAAGCCGCGCTGACCGACACCCCCTTCTTCCGCAGCGTCAAGGCCTCGATCCGCACCCTGCCCAACGCCCAGGTTGAGCAAGTGGCGCCCGGCCGCGCCGCCAACCCGCTGAACGTGCGCCGGGTGGAACGGCTGCTGCCGGCGGCCAAGTGGGAATACTATTTCTCGCGCCGCGACGCCAGTTACAGCTACCAGCGCTTCCTGCAGGCCATCGCCAAATTCCCCGCCATCTGCGACGACTACCGCGACGGCCGCGACGGCGACGCCATCTGCCGCCACAGCCTGGCCGCCATGTTCGCCCACTTCGCCCAGGAAACCGGCGACCACAATCGCAGCGACACGGTTCCGGAATGGCGGCAGGGCCTGAAATATCTGCGCGAGATGGGCTGCGCCGAAACCGGACCCGGCTGCGGCTACAACACCGAATGCGCCGATCCGGTGTTCAACAAGGTGTGGACTTGCGGCAAGAACGCCGACGGCAGCTGGAAGAAATACTTCGGCCGCGGCGCCAAACAGCTGTCCTACAACTACAATTACGGCCCCTTCTCCCAGGCCATGTTCGACGGCGACCAATCGGTGCTGCTGAAGAACCCGGACCTGGTGGCCTCCACCTGGCTCAACCTGACCTCGGCCACCTTCTTCTTCGTCTTCCCGCAGCCGCCCAAGCCGTCGATGCTGCACGTGCTGGACGGCAGCTGGGTGCCCAACGCCGCGGACAAGGCGGCCGGCGCCGGCAACAACTTCGCCACCACCATCCAGATCATCAACGCCGAGTGCGGCGGCGGCACCGAGCGCCAGGCCGCGCAGAACCGCATCGACTACTACCGCCAGTTCGCCAACGATCTGGGCTGGGACTACGGCAACGAACAACTGTCCTGCGCCAATATGCAGCGCTTCAGCGCCGCCAGCTCCGCCGCCTACAACATCTATTGGGAAAAGGACTGGAAATGGGGCAATGACTACAAATGCCAGTTGGTGAACTACCAGACGCCGTACAGCGCGCTGCAAGCCGGCAACTACCAGCGCTGCGTCGAGGACAACTGGAACGTCAAGCTGAAATGAAATCGGCCGGCTCCGCTCGCGCGGGGCCGGCCTCGCCAACGACTGTCGTTCACCCGTGCTTCACCTCCCCGTCCATTGGCCTATCTCGTCTCCACGATAAGCCATCGCGGCTAAACGCCGCGTCAATCCGGCGGCGTCCCCGCTAAAAATCGCGTCAAGAATTCCCTTGGGCACGGCGCTTGCTTGATCCAAGCCGTCCCTTTCCCCCGGTGCCGCAATGTCCGCCCCTCCGCCGCTGCGCCTGCTGCTGGTCAACGACCACGCCAAAACCATCGCCTCGCTGCGCCAGGCGCTGGCGCGCGCCGGCTACGCCGTCGTCGCCGAGGTGGACGGCGCCGCGGCCTTGCTGCAGGCGGTGGAAGGGCTGCGGCCGGACGTGGTGATCGTGGACACCGAATCGCCGTCGCGCGACACCCTTGAGCAACTGGCGCTGCTGGGCGAAATCGCGCCGCACCCGGTGGTGATGTTCGCCGACCAGGGCGACCTGCCCACGATAGAGGCCGCGGTCCACGCCGGCGTGGCGGCCTATGTGGTGGACCAGGCCGACGCCGCGCGACTGGCGCCCATCATCGACCTGGCCCGCGCGCGCTTCGCCGAGGACGCCCGCTTGCGGCGGCGGCTGGCGGCGGCGGAACAACAGCTGGCCGAGCGCAAGCTGATCGAGCGCGCCAAGGGCATTCTGATGGACAGGCGCCGGCTCAGCGAGAACGACGCCTACCAGGCGCTGCGCCGCCAGGCGATGCGCGAGGGCCTGCGCGTCGCCGAACTGGCCCGACAACTGATCCAGGCCGCCGAACTGCTAGGCTGAACCACGAGGACCGCCCCCATGACCGTACCGCACCGCCTGCGCCTGGGCTATCTGCCGCTGACCGACAGCGCGCCGCTGATCGTCGCGCGCCAGCTGGGGCTGGACCGCCGCCACGGCCTGGAGCTGGAACTGCTGCGCCAGCCATCGTGGAGCGCGGTGCGCGACAAGCTGCTGGACGGCCGCCTGCACGCCGCCGCGGCGCTGTACGGCCTGGCCTACGGCATGCAGCTGGGCCTGGCCGGCCCGCAAGCCGACATGGCGCTGCTGATGACGCTGAACCAGAACGGCCAGGCCATCACCCTCAGCCACCCGCTGGCCGACGCCCTGACCGCCGCGCCGGAACAGGCCTTGCGCCGCCGCGCCCGCCAGGACGGCGCGCCGCTGACCTTGGCGCACACCTTCCCCGCCGGCACGCATGCCTTGTGGCTCAATTACTGGCTGGCGGCGCAAGGCCTGGACCCGCGGCGCGACGCGCGCCTGGTGGTGATCCCGCCGCCGCAGATGGGCGCAGCGCTGGAGGCCGGCCAGCTGGACGGCTTCTGCGCCGGCGAGCCCTGGCACCAGCAGGCGGCGGCGCGCCAGGCCGGCCGCGTCGTCGTCGCCAGCGGCGAGATCTGGCCCGGCCACCCGGAGAAAGCCCTGCTCTGCCGCCGCGACTTCGCGCAACAAGAACCGGCCGCCGCCGGCGCGCTGATCATGACGCTGCTGGAAGCCTGCCGCTGGCTGGAACACAGCGAACACCGCCGCCAGGCGGCGCGCTGGCTGGCGCGGCCGGAGCATATAGCCCTGCCGGAGACGCTGATCGCCGCCACCCTGCCCTCGGTCGCCGCCGGCGCGGCGGCGCTGCGCTTCTTCGACCAGGGCCGGGTCAATTGCCCCTATCCGTCCGACGGCGTCTGGTTCGTCGACCAGTTCCGGCGCTGGGGCTGGCTGAGCGGCGACGAGGACGCGCAAGCCGTGGCCGCCGCGGTCAGCCAGAGCCGGCTCTACCGGCAAGCGGCGGACGCGCTGGGCCTGCCGGTTCCGGCCCAGCCTCAGCGCCGCGGCCGGCTCTGCGACGGCGTGGAATGGGACGGGCAGCCGCGCTACCAAGCCGCGCTGGACCTGCCCGGCTGAACAACGGTTCACGATTTTCTCAGGGCCTGTTCAAGGTCTCGCTCTTGCTCGCAAGATTTTGAGCGGACTCCAGGCCCAGCATGCTGCAACGCACAAACACAGTGCGCGGCCGGCTGCTTCCGCACCAGCGCGGTGCGCCCCTCCGCCGCAAGACCATGTAAACATTGAAATTTCGCCGCTCCGCGGCTGGCACGGCGTTTGCATAAGTCAAGCCGGGCCTGGCACAAAGACGTGCCCCGCCCGCCCCAAATGCTTGTCCGGCCAATGGCGGCCGGGACGGCAACGGACAACGGCGTCCGCTCCTGCTATCACCGAGGAGCGAACGCCGTTTTTATTTTGGCCGGCCCCCGGCCGCTCGCGGCACAGGAGTTTCGCATGGACCGTTCATTCTGGCACAGCGGGCACAAGCCCACCTTGCTGTCCGCCTTCCTCTATTTCGACCTCAGCTTCATGGTCTGGTATCTGCTGGGCCCGCTGCAGGTGCCCATCGCCGCCGCGCTGGGCCTGGACACCCGCGAACGCGCCTTGATGGTGGCCACTCCCATTCTGGCCGGCGCGCTGTTGCGGCTGGCGGTCGGCATGCTGGCGGACCGCATCGGCGCCAAGCGCACCGGGCTGATCGCCCAGATCGTCGTCGTCGCCGCCCTGCTGGCCGCCTGGCGCGTCGGCCTGTCCAGCCTGGGCGGCGCGCTGCTGCTGGGCCTGTTCCTCGGCGTGGCCGGCGCCTCCTTCGCCGTGGCGCTGCCGCTGGCCTCGCGCTGGTATCCGCCGGCGCATCAGGGCACGGCGCTGGGCATCGCCGGCGCCGGCAACTCCGGCACCGTGCTGGCGGCGCTGTTCGCGCCGATGCTGGCCTTGCAGTTCGGCTGGCAGAACGTGTTCGGCCTCGCCTGTCTGCCGCTGCTGCTGGTGCTGCTGCTGTTCGCGCGGCTGGCCAAGGACGCGCCCGGCGCGCCGCCGCCCAAGCGTTGGGCCGATTACCTGGCGGTGCTGGCCCAACGCGACGCCTGGTGGCTGATGCTGTTCTACGCCATCACCTTCGGCGGCTTCGCCGGCTTCGCCAGCGCGCTGCCCGGCTATTTCCACGACCAGTTCGGCTTCGACGCCAAGACCGCCGGGCTCTACACCGCCGCCTGCGTGTTCGCCGGCTCGATGATGCGGCCGCTGGGCGGCGTGCTGGCGGACCGCGTCGGCGGCACCCGCTCGCTGCTGGCCGTCTACCTGGCGGTGGCGGCCTTGCTGTTCGCCGCCGGCCTGGAGCCGGGCGGCGCCGGCGGCGCGCTGCTGCTGTTCGTGCTGGCCATGCTCTGCCTGGGCGCCGGCAACGGCGCGGTGTTCCAACTGGTGCCGCAGCGCTTCGGCGGCGAGATCGGCGCGGTCACCGGCCTGATCGGCATGGCCGGCGGCGTCGGCGGCTTCCTGCTGGCGGCCGGCCTGGGCATGATCAAGCAGGCCAGCGGCGGCTACGCCATCGGCCTGTGGCTGTACGCCGCGCTGGCCTTGGCGGGCTGGGCCGGCCTGGCCGGGCTGCGCCAGCGCTGGCGCGCCGGCTGGTCTCTGGCCAGCGCCCGGCTCTGAGACGCGAGGACATCCATCATGACGAAACCCAAACTGGTAGTGGTGGGCAACGGCATGGCCGGCATCCGCACCGTGGAAGAGCTGCTGACGCTGGCGCCGGACCTGTACGACATCACCGTGTTCGGCGCCGAGCCGCACCCCAACTACAACCGCATCCAGCTGTCGCCGGTGCTGGCCGGCGAACAGACCTTCGACGACATCGTGCTCAATCCGCGCAGCTGGTACGCCGAGCGCGGCATCGCCCTGCACACCGGCAAGACCGTGGTGGAGCTGGACCGCGCGCGCCGGCTGGTGCGCGCCGACGACGGCGGCGTCGCCCATTACGACCGGCTGCTGCTGGCCACCGGCTCGCTGCCGGTGATGCTGCCGCTGCCGGGCCGCGATCTCGCCGGCGTCATCGGCTACCGCGACATCCGCGACACCGAGGCCATGCTGGCGGCCAGCGCCGGCGGCGGCCGCGCGGTGGTGATAGGCGGCGGCCTGCTCGGCCTGGAAGCCGCCTACGGCCTGAAGCAGCGCGGCATGGAGGTGACCGTGGTCCACCTGGCGGACTGGCTGCTGGAACGGCAGCTGGACCCCGTCGCCGCCCGCTTGCTGCAGGCCTCGCTGGAAGCGCGCGGCCTGCGCATCCTGCTGGGCCGCCAGACCGCGGCGCTGCTGGACGACGGCCGCGGCGCGGTGGCGGCGGCGAAGCTCTCCGACGGCGAAACCCTGGAAGCCAAGCTGGTGGTGATGGCGGTGGGCATACGCCCCAATATCGCGCTGGCCGCCGCCGCCGGCCTGCACTGCGAGCGCGGCGTGGTGGTCAGCGACGCGCTGCAGACCTTCGACCCGCGCATCTACGCGGTGGGCGAATGCGTCAGCCACCGCGGCGTCTGCTACGGTCTGGTGGCGCCCTTGTTCGAACAGGCCAAGGTCTGCGCCAACCACTTGGCGCAGCTGGGCAGCAGCCGCTACCAGGGCTCGGTGATGGCGACCAAGCTCAAGGTCACCGGCGTCGACCTGTTCTCCGCCGGCGACTTCATCGGCGGCGACGGCTGCGACGAGATCGTACTGTCGGACCCGGCCGGCGGCCTGTACAAGAAACTGGTGCTGCGCGAGGACAAGCTGATCGGCGTCTGCCTGTACGGCGACACCGCCGACGGCGCCTGGTACTTCAAGCTGCTGCGCGAACAGCGGCCGATAGGCGATCTGCGCGAGCGGCTGATCTTCGGCGAAACCGCCATTGGCGACGTCGGCGTCCAAGGCCAGAGCCGCGCCGCCGGCATGCAGGACAGCGACGAAGTCTGCGGCTGCAACGGCGTCAGCAAGGGCGCCATCGTCAAGGCGATCAAGGAAAACGGCCTGTTCACCCTGGACGAGGTCAAGCGCTGCACCAAGGCCGGCGGCTCCTGCGGCTCTTGCAGCGGCCTGGTGGAACAGATCCTGATGAACACGGTGGGCGCGAGCTTCCAGGAAGCGCCCAAGACCAAGGCGGTCTGCGGCTGCACCGATCACAGCCACGCCGAGGTGCGCAAGGCCATCCGCGACCACCACCTGCTGGACCACGCCGCGGTCTACCATTTCCTGGAATGGCGCACGCCCAACGGCTGCGCCAGCTGCCGCCCTGCGATCAACTACTACCTGCTGTCCACCTGGCCGCGCGAGGCGGTGGACGATCCGCAAAGCCGTTTCGTCAACGAGCGGGTGCACGCCAACATCCAGAAGGACGGCACCTTCTCTGTGATCCCGCAAATGAAGGGCGGCGTCACCAACGCCGCCGAGCTGCGCCGCATCGCCGACGTGGCCGACAAATACCAGGTGCCCATGCTCAAGGTCACCGGCGGCCAGCGCATCGACCTGCTGGGCATACGCAAGGAAGACTTGGTCGAGGTCTGGAAAGACCTGGGCATGCAGTCCGGCCACGCCTACGGCAAATCCATCCGCACCGTGAAAACCTGCGTCGGCAGCGAGTTCTGCCGCTTCGGCACCCAGAACAGCACCCAGATGGGCATAGACCTGGAAACCATGCTGGCCAATATGTGGGCCCCGCACAAGGTCAAGCTGGCGGTGTCCGGCTGCCCGCGCAATTGCGCCGAAGCCGGCATCAAGGACGTGGGCGTGATCGCGGTGGATTCCGGCTGGGAGCTGTACGTGGGCGGCAACGGCGGCATCAAGACCGAGGTGGCGCAATTCCTGTGCAAGGTGAAGACCGCCGAGGAGGTGAAGGAATACAGCGGCGCCTTTCTGCAGCTCTACCGCGAGGAGGGCTATTACCTGGACCGCACCGTCCGCTACATCGCCCGCGTCGGCCTGGACTACGTCAAGGCGCGGGTGGTGGACGACGCCGCCAACCGCCAGGCCTTGTACCAGCGGCTGCTGTTCGCGCTGGAAGGCCTGCCCGACCCCTGGGCCGCCCGCATCGCCGGCGCGCAGCGCCAAGAATACATTCCCCTGAAAATCATCGCCTGAGGCCGCCATGGACGCCATCCCCCACCCCTCCTCCCGCTGGCTGCGCGTGTGCGCGCTGGACGACATCCCGCTGCTGGGCAGCCGCGTGCTGGCGCGCGACGGCGGCGACATCGCCCTGTTCCGGCCGCAGCCGCAGCAGGTGTTCGCGCTCTTGGACCGCTGCCCGCACCAGGGCGGCCCCTTGAGCCAGGGCCTGGTGCACGGCGCGGCGGTCACCTGTCCGCTGCACGGCTGGACCCTCAATCTGGAAGACGGCGAAGCCCAGGCGCCGGACCGCGGCTGCGCGCGGCGCTTCCCGGTCAGCCTGCGCGACGGCGACGTCTATCTGCAACTGTGAACCGGAGGACCGCGCCATGAGCACCACTCCCTCCACCTGCTGTTACTGCGGCGTCGGCTGCGGCGTGCTGATCCACAGCGACGGCGCGCGCATCACCGGCGTGGAAGGCGACCCGGCCCACCCGGCCAACCACGGCCGGCTGTGCAGCAAGGGCCTGGCGCTGGCGGACAGCTGCGCCAGCCTGTCCGGCCGCGCGCTGCACCCCGAGCTGCGGCTGAGCCGCGACGCCGCGCGCCGGCGCGTGGACTGGGACTGCGCTCTGGACACCGTGGCCGAACGGCTGGCCGGCGTCATCCGCCGCCACGGTCCGGACGCGGTGGCGGTCTACGCCTCAGGCCAGTTGCTGACCGAGGACTATTATCTGTTCAACAAGCTGACCAAGGGCCTGATCGGCAGCAACAACATCGACACCAATTCCCGGCTGTGCATGTCCAGCGCGGTCAGCGGCTACAAGCTGGCGCTGGGCGCCGACGGCCCGCCCACCTGCTATCAAGACCTGGAGCTGGCCGACTGCGTGCTGCTGGCCGGCAGCAATATGGCCTACGCCCACCCGGTGTTGTTCCGCCGGCTGGAAGCGGCCAAGGCGGCGCGGCCGGACAGCAAGTGGATCGTGGTCGACCCGCGCCGCACCGACACCGCCGCGCTGGCGGACCTGCATCTGCAGATCCAGCCCGGCAGCGACGTGGCGCTGTTCAACGGCATGCTGCACCACCTGATTTGGGAAGGCTTGATCGACGAGGGCTACATCGCCGCCCACACCGAGGGCTTCGACGCGCTCAAGCGCCTGCTGCGCGACTACGCGCCGCGCCAGGCCGCCGGCCTGTGCGGCATCGCCGAGGCCGAGCTGACCGCCGCCGCCGAATGGTTCGGCCGCAGCCCGGCCAGCCTGTCGCTGTATTGCATGGGCCTGAACCAATCCAGCCACGGCACCGCCAAGAACCTGGCGCTGATCAATCTGCACCTGGCCGCCGGCCAGATCGGCCGCCCCGGCGCCGGCCCCTTCTCGCTGACCGGCCAGCCCAACGCCATGGGCGGCCGCGAAGTGGGCGGCATGGCCACCATGCTGGCCGCCCACCGCGACATCGCCAATCCGCAACACCGCGCCGAAGTGGCCGCCCACTGGGGCGTGCCGCCGGAACGGCTCTCCGGCCGCCCCGGCCTGCCGGCCATCGCGCTGTTCGACGCGCTCAAGGCCGGCCGGGTCAAGGCGGTGTGGATAGTCTGCACCAATCCCGCCCACTCCTTGCCGGACCTGGAGCAAGCGCGCCAGGCGCTGGCCCAGGCCGAATTCGTCATCGTCCAGGACGCCTACGCCGACACCGACACCGCCGCCTGCGCCGACGCGCTGCTGCCCGCCGCCAGCTGGGGCGAAAAAGAAGGCACGGTCACCAACTCCGAACGCCGCGTCAGCCGGGTGCGCGCCGCCGCGCCGCCGCCGGGCGAAGCGCGCGCCGACGGCTGGATCGCCGCCGAAGTGGGCCGCCGGCTGGAACGGCTGCTGTACCCGGACGCGCCCAGCCTGTTCCGCGACTGCGAGCCGGCGGCGGTGTTCGCCGAGCACGCGGCGCTGACCGCCGGCCGCGACCTGGACCTCAGCGGCCTCAGCCACGCGCGGCTGGAGCGGGACGGCCCGCAGCAATGGCCGTTCCCGGCCGGCGCCGCTGGCGGCCAGGCGCGGCGTTACCAAGACGGCCGCTTCCCCACCGCCAGCGGCCGCGCGCAATTCCACGCCACGCCCTACCGCCCGCCGGCGGACGCGGTCAACGCCCACTATCCCTTCCGCCTGCTCACCGGCCGGCTGCGCGACCAATGGCACGGCATGAGCCGCAGCGGCCGGGTGGCGCGGCTGTTTTCCCACGCGCCGGAACCGACGCTGGACATGCACCCGGCCGACGCCGCCCGCCGCGGCCTCCAGGCCGGCGAGCTGGTCAAGGTGGAAAGCCGGCGCGGCGGCCTGGTGCTGCCGCTGGCGCTGAGCGAGGACTTGCCCGGCGGCTGCGTGTTCGCCGCCATGCACTGGAGCGGCCAGCACCTCGACAGCGGCGGCGTCAACCAGGCCTGTTCGCCGGCGGTGGACCCGCAATCCTTCCAGCCCGAACTCAAGCACGCCGCGGTGCGGGTGGAGCGCGCCGAACTGCCGTGGCGGGTGCGCGCCGCCAGCCGCCACCCTGACCTGCCGGCGCTGCGCGCCCGGCTGCAGCCCTTGCTGGCCGGCTGCGGCTACGCCGCGCTCAGCCTGCGGCCGCCTGACATCCTGGTGCTGAGCGCCGCCCACGCTCAGCCGCGGCCGGACTGGCTGAGCGAGCTGGCCTGGCTGCTGGAGCTGGACGGCGGCCCGCAGCTGCAAAGCTTCAGCGACGCGCGGCGCGGGCTGGAACAACGCATCGCCTGGCGCGACGACGCGCCCTGGGCCTTCGTCTTCGCCGGCGGACAGGACGACGGCGCGCGGCTGCTGGCCGCGATGCAAAGCGGCAAGCCCTGGCCCGGCAGCCGGCTCAGCGCGCTGCTCCCCGACATCGCCGCCGCTCCCGCCGCCGCGCGCATCGTCTGCAACTGCCTGCAAGTGGACGCCGAGCGCATCCGGGCGGTCATCGCCGCCGGCGCTGACCTGGCCGGACTCAAGGCGCAACTGGGCTGCGGCGGCGTCTGCGGCTCCTGCCTGCCCGAACTCAAACGCATGCTGGCGCGACAGACGGAACGGGAATATTGAAACCCCCGCGCGGAACGCTATGCTAGGGAGGTCCGGCGCTGTTACCCTCTGCGCAGGCGATAGCGATGGGTGCTTGGATTGGGCTGGAAACAGATATGGCGGCTGGCCGCGCTGGCCGCGCTGACCACGCAGGCGGCGGCGGCCGCGACGACGCTGGACATGGTCTACGGCGCGGTGGCCTCGGACCCGTATATGAGCGGCGAAGGCGATCAGACGCCGCCCCACCCCGGCGCGGTGGTGGAGATGGCGCAGGCGGCGGCCAAGGGCTGCCGGGTAGCCCTCAAATTGTCGCGGCTGCCGGGCAAGCGCCTGCTCACCGAGATGCAGCACGATCAGCACGACGCCGCCTTCATGTTTTCCCACAACAAGGAACGCGAAGCCTATTTCGACTACCCGATGCAAGGCGGCGAGCCGGACCCGCGCTACCGGCTGACCACGCTGGCCTACTCCTTGTACGCGCTGAAAAGCGCGCCGCCGGCCTGGAACGGCGACAATCTGCCGGCGCTGGGCGCCATCGGCGTCAACGCCGGCTGGTCCATCGCCGACGATCTGCGCGCCAAGGGCGCCCGGGTGGAGGCCGCCAAGGACAGCGAGATGAATTTCCGCAAGCTGCAGGCGCGCCACATCGCCGCCTACGCCACGCAAAACCACATCGGCGACCGCTATGTGGAAGAACATCCGCAAGCCGGCGTCGTCCGCCTGCAGCCGCCGCTGTCGCGCAAAGACTACTACCTGGTGTTCGGCAAACGCTGGCACCGGGACAATCCGGCGCTGGCGCGCTGCCTGTGGCAGCAGATCGGCAAGCTGCGCGAAACCCTGCTGCCCGCGCTGCTGCGCCAGCCCTGGTATCTCCAGCCCTGAGTCAGTCCGGCAAGCCGCCCAATTCCGCCGTCAACTCCTCCACCTCCAACAAGTGGGCGCGGTCGTGTTGCAGCATGTCCTCGGCCAGATCCTCCAGACTCATCCGCCGCTCGCCGCCGAACAGGCAAAGCCGCCCGCGCTGAGCCGGCTCCGCGCCGGCCAAGGCGGCGAGCAAATGCCGCCGCCCGGCCACAAAATCATCCAGCGCCGCTGACCCGTCCTGCTCCAGATACGCCAGTTCGAGCGACATCTCGTTGCCGTCGACCGAAGCGATCTCCGGCATCTCCTCGGCCAGCACCCGCGCCACTCGTTGGCAATAAATCCGGTCCAGATCGCGCAGGTGGCAGGCATGCTCGACCGCGGCGAAATCGATGCCGTCCGGCCGCCGCCGCCAGTCCGCGGCGGGAATCGCGCGCAGCGCCGCCGCCAGCTGCGCCGGCGTCGTCCGCAACGCCTCCAGCCGCTGCGCCCAATCCAGCTTGTGCGGCGTGGCCGACCACACCACCCCGTAAGTGAAATAGCCGCCCGGCACCCGGCCGCGCGGCCGCAGCACCTCGTGGCAATGGCGGCGCATCACCTCCGCCACCATCGCGCCGCAAAACTGGCGCGCGCTGGCGTCCGCCTCCACCTCGGGAAACAGCTGACGCACATCGTGGACGATGGCCGCCACCGCCGGCACCTCGGCGCGCGACAAGGCCGCGTACTCCACATAACGTTGCGGCGTGTCGATCAGGGCCTCCAGCTGGCGACCCAGCGCCTGCTCGCGGAAAACGTCGAAACGGGAATGCATAACCGCTCCTTTTTTAACGTATCAAAATGATACCTTAGTAAGCGGCAAAACCATTGTCAACCCTGATTTTTGTCATAATCATCCGAATTTAAACAAGACAAATGATTGCAGATTTATGACGGCATTCGGATAATGCTAAACGTTTATTTAAAATCACCCGGCGACATGTAAGTTAGTCCGTCCCGGCCGGCGTCACAAGGAGATAGAAATGGGGTTCTGGAACAAGGCCGACACCGCGCGACAACAAGCGGAGTGGCTGCAATGCAAGCAGGAAGCGGAACAACTGCGCACGGAGCTGCGCCACACCCGCGCCCGCGCCGACGAGGCGGAAAGCCAGTTGGCGGCCAGCCAGGCCAAGAACCAGGAACTGCGCGGGCTGATCGCCAATCTGTCCGCCTTCGCCCAATCGATGACCGACACCCAGCAATCGCTGGCCACCCTCTCCAGCGTGATGAGCCGGGAAAAAGACCGCGCCGTCGCCGCCCAGGACATTTCGCTGCGCAGCCGCCAATCCATAGACCAGATCGCCGCCGACCTGTCCAAGCTGGCCGGCGCCTCGCAAGGCGCGGCGGAAAAAGTGGGAGAGCTGGACGCGCGCGCGCAGGAGGTGGGCGGCATCGTGCAATTGATCCGCGACATCGCCGACCAGACCAACCTGCTGGCGCTGAACGCGGCGATCGAAGCCGCGCGCGCCGGCGAACAGGGCCGCGGTTTCGCCGTGGTGGCCGACGAGGTGCGCAAGCTGGCCGAACGCACCGCCAC
The DNA here is from genome assembly GCF_016937655.1 of Chromobacterium alkanivorans. Taxonomy (GTDB): domain Bacteria; phylum Pseudomonadota; class Gammaproteobacteria; order Burkholderiales; family Chromobacteriaceae; genus Chromobacterium; species Chromobacterium alkanivorans. The sequence continues at coordinate 192,042 of NZ_JAFHKL010000003.1, forward strand.
CGCCACCGCCGACATCGCCAAGCTGGTGGAGCAGATCCGCGGCGACAGCGCCGGCAGCCGCAGCCAGATGGGCCAATTGGCCGAGCAGGCCGCCAGCTTCAGCCAGGACGGCGAGGCCGCCGCCGGCACCATGAAGCAATTGCTGGACATGTCCACCAGCATGGAAGGCAGCATCGCCGCCTCCGCGCTGCGCGGCTTCTGCGAACTGGCCAAGATGGACCATCTGATCTACAAATTCCGCGTCTACCAGGTGATGTTCGGCCTGTCGGACGAAGACATCGGCCACTTCGGCTCGCATCAGCACTGCCGCTTCGGCAAGTGGTATTACGAAGGCGAGGGCCGCGCCGGCTTCTCCCACCTGCCCGGCTTCCGCGAAATCGAAGCGCCGCACGCCAAGGTGCACACCGCGGCGCTGGACGCCTTGCGCGCCCACGCCGACGGCGACAGCCGGGCCGCGGTTGAGCAGGTGGCGGCGATGGAGGCCGCCAGCCTGCAAGTGCTGGCCGGGCTGGAACACATGGCCGGCGCCGGCGCGGCGGAGCCGCGCCATGGCTGAGGCCGTCTTCTCCATCCGCCCGCTGCAAGCCGGCGACCACGCCGGCTGGCAGCCCTTATGGCGCGACTACAACGCCTTCTACGGCCGCGCAGGCGCGACCGCGCTGCCCGAGGAGGTGGACCGGGAAACCTGGCGCCGCCTGCTCGCGCCGGAGGAACCGGTGCACGGGCTGGCCGCGGTCGCAGACGGCGCGCTGCTGGGCATCGCCCACCTGCTCTACCACCGCAACACCATCCAGATCCAGGACAGCGCTTATCTGCAAGACCTGTACGTGGCGGCGGCGGCCAGAGGCGGCGGCGTTGCCCGCGCGCTGCTGCGGGCGGCGGCGGAACGGGCGCGCGCGGACGGCGCCGCCACGCTGTACTGGCGCACCGCCAGCGACAACCTGGTCGCGCGCCGCCTGTACGACCAGGTGGCGGAGCTGGCGGACGCGGTGATCTACCGCCAAATCTTGTAAGCCGGCCGGATCAGCGCAACACGTCCAGCAAAATATCCGCGATCAAGCCGCTGGCCGCCACCAGGACCAGGTCCGCGCCCACCGCCCGCCACTCATAGCCGGGATGGCGCGGCAGCTGGCTCAGCAAGGGCGCCGGCAATACCTGCTTGGCGATGCCGGGAGGCAGCGGCTTGCCGCGCGCCAGACGCTTGCGCATGCCGGGCGGCAGCGATTTATAGCCGGTCACCCCGGAATCCAAGGCCAGCCTGCGCGCGGCGGCGGCGCTGATGCCCGCCGCCACCAAATCCCTTTCCGTCCGCGCCGGCGACGCCTCCCTGTCTTTGTCCTTATCCTTGTGCTTGCCCTGCCCCTGGCCATGCCCCTGGCCCTTGCCTTCCGGCGGATTGGCCAATACCGGCGCGGCCAAGGCCGCCGCCAGCAACAAGGCCGACCATTGCTTCCATCGCTGCATCTTCGTCTCCCGTCTAGTTGAGCCCGACTTACATTATCGACCAAGCCCCGGCAAAGCTTGAACCCAAACTCGCCAGCTTCGCCAGATTAAATATATTGATCGCTACACAATTGTAGAATACTCTACAAAAAATGGAGCGCATCATGGACTGGCTGCTGCTGATCACCTCTTTGCCCACCGAAAACGCCACCGCGCGCATGCGCGCCTGGCGCGCCTTGAAAGCCTGCGGCTCCGCCGCGCTGCGCGACGGCGCCTATCTGTTGCCCGGCAGCAACGCTCGGCTGCAGCAATTGGAAGCCATCGCCTCCGACATTCAGCAGCACGGCGGCGTCGCCCGGCTGCTGGCCTGCCGGCCGCTGAACGGCAGCGACTTTCCGCCGCTGTTCCAGCGCGACGCCGATTACCAGCAACTGCGGCAAGACATTGAGGAACAACGGCGCGGCCTGGACCCGGACAACGCCGCCGAAAGGCTGAAGCAATGGCGACGGCTGGGCAAGGCGCTGGCCGGCATCGCCGCCGTCGACTTCTTCCCCGGCGCCGGCCAGCAACAGGCGCAGGCCGCGCTGCAACAACTGGAAGCCGCCATCCAGCAACAGCTGTCTCCCGGCGAACCCCATAGCCAACAAATGGCCATTCCGCGCCGCGCCGTCGCCGAACACCAGGGCAGGGTCTGGGCCACCCGCCGCCGCCCCTGGGTGGACCGGCTGGCCTCGGCCTGGCTGATCCGCCGCTTCATCGACCCGCAGGCGCGCATCCTGTGGCTGGCCGCGCCCGGCGACTGCCCGCCGGACGCGCTGGGTTTCGACTTCGACGGCGCCGCCTTCACCCATGTCGGCGACAAGGTCAGTTTCGAAGTGCTGCTGGCCAGCTTCGGCCTGGACGCGCCGCCGCTGCGGCGGCTGGCGGAGCTGGTCCACTATCTGGACGTGGGCGGCGCGGCGCCGCCGGAAGCCAGCGGCGTGGAAACCGTGCTGGCCGGCCTGCGCGCCGCGCTGAGCGACGACGACCAGCTGCTGGCCGCCGCCTCCACGATCTGGGATGGCTTGTATCAACAGTTCGCCAAGGAAGCCTGAAGATGCCGCCCGACCACACCCCCGCCGCGCCCGCTCCGGTCGGCTTCCGGCAAGCGCTGCGTTTCTGGCTCAAGCTCGGCCTGATCAGCTTCGGCGGCCCGGCCGGGCAGATCGCCATCATGCACCAGGAGCTGGTGGAGCGCCGGCGCTGGATTTCCGAACGCCGCTTCCTGCACGCGCTGAACTACTGCATGCTGCTACCCGGGCCGGAAGCGCAGCAGCTGGCCACCTATATCGGCTGGCTGCTGCACCGCGGCTGGGGCGGCGTCGCCGCCGGCGCGCTGTTCGTGCTGCCGTCCTTTTTCCTGCTGGTGCTGCTGTCCTGGGTCTATATCGCCTACGGCCACCTGGCCTGGATCGCCGGCCTGTTCTACGGCGTCAAGCCGGCGGTGGTCGCCATCGTGGCCCAGGCCGCCTGGCGCATCGGCAAGCGCACGCTGAAACATCCGTGGCTGTGGGGCGTAGCGCTGGCCTCGCTGGGCGCCATCGCGCTGTGGCAAACGCCGTTCCCGCTGATCGTGCTGGCGGCGGCCTTGATCGGCGCGCTGGCCGGCCGGCTGCGGCCGCGCTGGTTCCAGAGCGGCGGCCACGGCGGCGCGGACGCGCATTACGGCCCGGCGCTGATCGACGACCACACCCCGCCGCCGGCCCACGCCCGCTTCTCCTGGTTCCGGCTGGGCCGCGCCGCGCTGGCCGGCCTGCTGCTGTGGAGCTTGCCGATGGCCTTGCTGACCGCCGTCTGCGGCTGGCACGGCGGCTACACCCAGATGGGCTGGTTCTTCACCAAGGCCGCCTTGCTGACCTTCGGCGGCGCTTACGCGGTGCTGCCCTATGTCTACCAGGGCGCGGTGGCCCATTACGGCTGGCTGAGCGCCGGCCAGATGCTGGACGGCCTGGCGCTGGGCGAAACCACGCCGGGGCCGCTGATCATGGTGGTGGCCTTCGTCGGCTTCGTCGGCGGCTACGCCAAGGCGCTGCTGGGCCCGGAGCAGCTGTTCCTGGCCGGCGCGCTGGCCGCGGCGCTGGTCACCTGGTTCACCTTCCTGCCCTCCTTCGTCTTCATCCTGGCCGGCGGCCCGCTGATCGAACACAGCCATGGCCAAATCCGCCTGACCGCGCCGCTGACCGCCGTCACCGCCGCCGTGGTCGGGGTCATCGTCAACCTCGCCCTGTTCTTCGGCTGGCACGTGCTGTGGCCGCAGGGCTGGCGCGGCGGCGTGGACTGGGCCGCCGCCGCCATCGCCGCGCTGGCGGCCTGGGCGCTGCTGCAACGACAAGTCAAAGTGATGCCGGTGATCGCCGGCGCGGCGCTGGCCGGCCTGCTGCTCAGCCTGTGGCGCCTGCCGTGAACGGATTCCCACATCGAGAAAGGCCTACCCGCATGCAGCCCCGCATCCCCGCCACCATCTGGGCCCTGGGCCTGGTCAGCCTGTGCATGGACATGTCCTCCGAGATCATCCACGCGCTGCTGCCGGTATTCCTGGTCTCCACCCTGGGCGTCAGCGCGCTGACCCTGGGCGTCATCGAGGGCCTGGCCCAGGCCACCGCGCTGATCCTGCGCGTGTTCTCCGGCGCCATCAGCGATTACTGGGGCCGGCGCAAGGGCTTGCTGCTGCTGGGCTACGGCCTGGCGGCGCTGAGCAAGCCCTTGTTCCCGCTGGCCCACAGCGCCGAAACCGTGCTGGCCGCGCGGCTGATGGACCGCGTGGGCAAGGGCATACGCGGCGCGCCGCGCGACGCGCTGGTGGCCGAAATCTCCCCGCCGGAAATCCGCGGCGCCTGTTTCGGCCTGCGCCAGTCCATGGACACCTGCGGCGCCTTCGCCGGGCCGCTGCTGGGCATCGCGCTGATGTTCTGGCTGGCGGACGACATCCAGCAAGTGCTGTGGTGGGCCTGCCTGCCGGCCTTGCTGGCGGTGCTGCTGCTGGCGGCCGGCGTCCGCGAGCCGGACGGCGGCGAACGCAAACCCTTCCGCTCGCCGCTGCGCCTGGCGCTGCTGCGCCGCTTCTCCGGCCGCTACTGGTGGGTGGTCGCCATCGGCGCGCTGTTCACCCTGGCCCGCTTCAGCGAGGCCTTTCTGGTGCTGCTGGCGCAGCGCCACGGCCTGCCGCTGAGCTGGCTGCCGCTGGTGATGGTGGTGATGAGCCTGGTCTACGCGCTCACCGCCTACCCGGTGGGCGTGCTGGCGGACCGCTGCAGCAAGAGCGCGCTGCTGGCCGTCGGCCTGCTGATCCTGATCCTGGCCGACGCCACGCTGGCGCTGTCCGGCTCCGTCGCCGTCACCCTGGCCGGCATCGCCTTGTGGGGGCTGCACCTGGGTTTCACCCAGGGCCTGCTGGCCACGCTGGTGGCGGAGGAAACCCCGGCCGACATGAAGGGCACCGCCTTCGGCCTGTTCAATCTGGTCAGCGGCCTGTGCCTGCTGCTGGCCAGCGTGCTGGCCGGCTGGATGTGGGACCGCCACGGCAGCGCCAGCACCTTCGTCGCCGGCGGCGCGCTGGCCGCGCTGGCGCTGGCGGCCACGCTGTGGTGGCATTGCCGGGAGCGGCGGCTGGCCAGCCTGGCCACTTGAGAAGTTTTGCGGGATGAACGGCCGCCAAGGCCTGGTAAAGCGTCGCTCACGCCGGGCCCCGCGCCGCGGCCTGGGCCTCCATCGCGCCGGCGATGGCCGCGATCAGGCGCTGCGCCGCCGGATCGGCCTGCCGCCGCCAGATGCACAGGGATTCCGAAAACGCCTGCGCGCCGGCCAGCGGCAACCAAACCGCGCGCGGCGCGGCGGCGCGCAGCGAGGCCGGCGCCAGCGCCACCCCCATATTCGCCTCCACCAGTTGGGTGACGCTGTGCCAGTGGCGCGGCTCGTGCCGGATCCGCGGGCTGAAGCCCGCCGCCACGCACAGGGCCACGATCCGGTCGTGGTAATGGGTGGACAGCGCGCGCGGGAACAGGATGAAGTCCTCGTCCCGCAAACGCTCCAGGCGCACCCTCCGTCCGCCGGCCAGCGGATGCCCCGGCGGCAGACAGCACAGAAACGGCTCCCGCGGCAGCTCCAGGCGGGAGAGCTCGCCGGGCAGCGCGCCGGCATGGATCAGGCCGACGTCGATCTGCTCGCGCGCCACCGCGCGGATCTGCTCCTCGGTGTTCATCTCGCACAATTCCACCTCCACCTCCGGCGCCTGCCGCTGGAAGACCCGCACGCCCTCGGGCAGGCCACGCGACAACATGGCGCTGACAAAGCCGAGCCGCAGCCGGCCCGCCAGCCCCCGGCCGGCGCGCGCGGCGATGTCGGCCACCTCCTCCGCCCGCCTCAGCAATTGCCGCGCCTCCCGGTACAGCACCGCGCCGGCGGCGGTCAGCGCCACCGTCTTGTTGTCGCGCTCGAACAGCAGCGCGCCGATCTCCCGCTCCAGCTGCCGGATGGTCAGGCTCAGCGGCGGCTGGGAAATATGCAGCCGCAAGGCGGCGCGGCCGAAATGCAGCTCCTCCGCCACCGCCACGAAATAGCGCAATTGCCGTAGATCCACGTCCTCGCCTCCCTCGCCCGCCGCCGTCCATCGATAGTTTCCCGGTATCGCATCAGCCAAAAACAGTATTTCCGGCCTGGCTCCATTATGCCGACAATGGCCGCCATCTCCCCCTGCCCGCGGCTCCGCCGCCGCGGCCCCCATCGAGGCCCATCATGTCCACAGACTCGCGCGCGATACCGGACCGCCACGGCGGCAATCTCTTTCTCTGCGACCCTTCGCTGGCCAGCCTGCTGCGGCTTTATCTGCCGCAGGAGCTGTACCGCCACCTGGAACCGCGACTGATCGCGCTGGGCGCCGAGGCCGGCGGCCGCCTCGACGAGCTGGCGCTCGCGGCGGACAAGCATCCGCCCACCTTGCAAGCGCGCAGCCGCGCCGGGGAGGACAGCCAGCGCATAGACAAGCACCCGGCCTACGTCGAACTGGAAAAGCTGGCCTTTTCCGAATACGGCCTGGCGGCGATGGGCCACCGCGCCGGCGTGCTGGACTGGCCGGAGCGCCTGCCGCGGCTGGCCAAATACGCGTTCACCTATCTGCTGGTGCAGGCGGAGTTCGGCCTGTGCTGCCCGCTGAGCATGACAGACTCGCTGACCAGCACCCTGCTGGAGCACGGCGACGCGGCGCTGGCGGAACAGTATCTGCCGGCGCTGCTGACCCAGGACTTCGCGCGGCTGAGCCAGGGCGCGATGTTCATCACCGAGCAAGGCGCCGGCTCCGACGTGTCGCGAGTGGAAACTCGGGCCTATCGGCAGGACGGCGGCTGGCGGCTGGAAGGCGAGAAATGGTTCTGCTCCAACCCGGACGCCGGGCTGGCCATGGTGCTGGCCCATGTCGACGGCGCGCCGCCCGGCTTCAAGGGCCTGGGGCTGTTCCTGCTGCCGCGCAGGCTGCCAGACGGCCGGCTCAACCATTACCGCATCGTCAGGCTCAAGGACAAGCTGGGCAGCCGCTCCATGGCCAGCGGCGAAATCCGGCTGGAAGGCGCCCTCGCCCATCTGGTGGGCGAAGTGGGCCGCGGCTTCCAGCAAATGGCCACCATGATCAACCTGTCGCGGCTGTCCAACGGCGTGCGCGCCGCCGGCCTGATGCGCCGGGCGCTGACCGAGGCGCTGCACACCGCCCGCCATCGCCGGGCCTTCGGCCGCGCGCTGATCGAGATGCCCTTAATGCAGCGCAGCCTGATCAAGATGCTGCTGCCCGCCGAACAGGCGCGCTCGATGTTCCTGCACCTGGCCGCCTGCGCGGACCGGGCCCAGGCCGGCGACGCCGAGGCCGCGCAGCTGAGCCGCATCCTCACCCCGCTGATCAAGTTCCGCGCCTGCCGCGACGCGCGCCAAGTGACTCAGGACGGCATGGAAGTCCGCGGCGGCTGCGGCTACATCGAGGAATGGTCCGACCCGCGCGTCGTGCGCGACGCGATGCTGGGCTCCATCTGGGAGGGCACCAGCAATATCGTGGCGCTGGACGTGGCGCGCGCCGCGCGCCGCAACGGCGCTCTGCCGGTACTGCAACACTATCTGGCGCGGCTGCTGAGCGAGTCCGAACTGCCCGCCGCCTCGCAAGCGGCGCTGGAGCAAGCGCTGGGCCGCGTTTCCGGCTTCGCCGCCGCCAGCTTCGCCGCCGACGACGACGTGGACGTCCGCCGCGCCGCCAGCGCGCTCTACCACATCGCCAGCGCGGTGTTCATGGCCTGGGAAAGCGCCCGCGCCGCGGACGGCGACCATCGCCGGCTGGCCCTGGCCCATCTGGCGCTGCGCTACCGGCTGCAGCCGCGCGACCCGCTGGCGGCCCGCGACGGCGACGCGCAGCTGGAACTGACGCGCCGCCTGCTGGACGACGCTCCGATCAGCCAGGGCGAGGCGCTGGCCGCCTTGCCGCTCTGAGAACCTGTTTACGATCTGCTGCGCCTCGGCCATGGACAAACGCCAGACCATGCGGTCAAATACGCCATCATAAAAACAGCAAGGCCGCCGCATGTCCCCCACCTTTGTCTCCTCCATCGTCTGGCAACGGCTGGACGCCTCCGGCCATGATTTCGCGGCGCTGGAACAGGGCGCGGACGGCCCGCGCCTCAGCGGCTGCGCCGTCTTCGTCGAAGACGGGCTCAACTGCCTGCTGCGCTACCAGGTGGATTGCGCGCCGGACTGGAGCACGCGCCGCGTCGAGGTCAATGGCTACCGCGGCGGCGACGCCGTCGACCTGCTGCTGGAGGCCGACGCCGAAGGCCGCTGGCGGCTCAACGGCGCGGAACAGCCGCAGGTGCGCGGCTGCGTCGACATCGACCTGGCCTTCACCCCGGCCACCAATCTGCTGCCCATCCGCCGCGGCCGGCCGGACATCGGCGCCACGCTGGAACTGAGCGCCGCCTGGCTGCAGTTCCCGGCGCTGACCCTGGCGCCGCTGCCGCAGCGCTACACCCGGCTGTCCGAGTTCGGCTACCGCTACGAATCGCGGCAGGGCGTGTTCCAGGCCGAGCTCAGCGTCGGCCCGGACGGCTTGCCGCGCGACTACCAGGGCCTGTGGCGGGAGGCGCGCTGAGATGGACGCCGCCCGCATCCGCCCGGCCGCGCCGGCGGACTTTGCCCGGCTGGCCGAGATCGAACGCTCCGCCGCCGCCCGCTTCGATCCGCAAGACCTGCCGCCGGCGCTGGCCGGCGACGCGCTGCCCGTGGAGGAATTAGCCGCCGCCTGCGCCGCCGGCCTGCTGTGGGTGGCCGCCGACGCCGACGGCGCGCAGGGTTTTCTACTGGCGCGCCGCCACGAAGACAGCCTGCATCTGCAGGAAATGGACGTCTGTCCGCGCCGCCAGGGGCAAGGCCTGGGCTCGGCGCTGATCGCGCGCGCGGAAGCCGCCGCGCGCGGCCTGGGCCTGAGCCGGCTGACGCTGACCACCTTCGAACACCTGGCCTGGAACGCGCCCTACTACCAGGGGCGCGGCTTCCAGACCCTCGCCGCCGCCGACTGCCCGCCCTTCCTGCTGGCCCTGCTGCGCGCCGAGGCGGAACATGGTCTGAGGCGGCGCGTGGCGATGCAAAAACCGCTGCGCTAAGCCCGCCCGCCAACACCGCAAGATCGGTCAGGCGCGCGGCGGCTCGGCCGCGCTAGACTGGCGGCGCCAAGGAGGGAACCATGCCGCAAGACACCGCCGGCCCGCGTCTGGACAAGGCGCTGGCCTATATCGACGCCCATCTGGACGCCGACCTGAGCCTGGAACGGCTCAGCCGGGTGGCGGCTTGCTCGCGCTTTCATTTCCACCGCCTGTTCCGCGCCCGCTTCGGCCTCAGCCTGCACCAATACGTGCGGCTCTGCCGGCTGCGCCGCGCCGGCGAGCGGCTGGCCTTCCGCCGCTGCGCGGTGCTGGACATCGCGCTGGACAGCGGCTACCGCAGCCCGGAGGCTTTTGCCCGCGCCTTCCGTCAAGCGGCGGGCCAGACGCCGTCCGCCTTCCGGCGGCAGCCGCGCTGGCTGCCTTGGCATGGTCAACTGCAAACCCTGCGCCAATCGAGGAGACTCTCCATGCCGTCCAGCCACGCCCTATTCGCCGTCGACATCATCGACTTCCCCGCCACCCCGGTGGCCCTGCTCGAGCACCGCGGCGACCCCGCGCTGCTGGGCGACAGCCTGCGCGACTTCATCGCCTGGCGGCGGGAACACCGCCTGCCGCCCAGCGCCGCCGCCACCTACAATCTGCTGTACGCCGACCCGGACGAGTGCGCGCCGGACGCCTACCGCTTCGGCCTGTGCGCGGCTTTCGCCGGCGACATCGCCGCCAACCGCCAGGGCGTGCGCGCCGCGCTGATTCCCGCCGGACGCTGCGCCCGGCTGCGCCACATCGGCTCCGACGACGCGCTGGCCGCGGTCGCGCGCCGCTTGTACGCGGAATGGCTGCCCGCCAGCGGCGAAACCCCGCGCGATTTCCCGCTGTTTCTGCAGCGCGTCCGCTTCTACCCGGACGTGGCGGAAAACGAAGCCGTTTGCGATCTGTTTCTGCCGCTGCGAGAACCGGCGCCGGAAACGGCGCGTTCCGCGTCGCTGAAACAATAACAACCGGGATATTCCAAAAACATTCCCTCAAGCGCCTTTTGCCGGCTTTGGGTAAACTAGCTCGCGTTAAACGCAGGGGTAATGCACGATGCGAGCTCGTTTTCTGACTCGAATAAAAAAATGGATCATCAGCGTATTCAATCCGCCCTACCAATTGGTGCTGTGCGATCGAATGCTCAAGAAGAACTCCAAGGAATATCTCTACCTGTTCAAGCTTTACGGCAGCCACGACTTCGTCAAGCTTTCCCACGCCGACATCCTGGCCAGCAATCAGATTTTGTCCGCCATCAGGCCGCGGGACCTGATAAAAATCGCGCTATTGGAAAGCAACAGGAAAGAAGAGGAAAAACGCTGCAAGGTGGAGGAAGAACTGCGCGGCAATCAATACCGGATTCACCTGCACGGCAATAGCGAAACCTTTTCCGGCGAAAGCATCTGCCGGAACATCGATTATTTCGCGGACCTGAACCCGCAAGAGGTCTGCAAGATCGCCTACGCCACCGGCTTCCTCAAGGGCCGCGCCGTCTCCGCCCACATCGGCCGCGCGGCGGCCGAGGCCCGTCGTCAGGAAACGCCGGCGTCGGACGGCGCTGGCAAGGTGCTGGCGCTGCGACGCGCCAGGCCGCGCTGACGCCCGGGCGGCGCCGGGCTAGATCATGACTGTCTGGCTGCGGAAGCCGGCGGCGTCGAACGCCAGCAGCTTGTAGCCGTGCGCGTCCACGGTGTCCAGTTCCGCCGTGCCCTTGCGCCACTGGAAACAGGTGGCCGGACAGACCTCCAGCGCCACGCCGCGCGCCTCCAGCCGGTAATCCCCGTGCGCATGGCCGCAGAGCAGCAGCTGCAGGCGGGGCGTTTCCGCCATCAATTCCCAGAACCTCTCCGTGTCTTGCAGCATGCAGCTGTCCAGCAACGGCGTGCCCACCGCCGCCGGATGATGATGCAGCAGCACCGCGCAGCGCTTGCCGGCCGCCTCCGCGCCGGCCAGCCCTTGCCGGAAGGCCGCGGCGGCGCGCTCGTCGATATGGCCGTCGTCCGTGCCGGGCCGGACCGAATCCAGCGCCAGCAACAGCCAGTCCGCGGTTTCCAGCCGCTCCAGCGGCTGCATGAAGTCGTAGCGGCCCAGCACCTCGGCCGCCAGCGGCGCGGCGTCGTGATTGCCGGCCAGCCAGTACACCGGCAGCCCCGTACGCTCCAGCCGCCGCGCGAAACGCTCGTAGGACGCCGCGCTCTCATCCTGGGAAATGTCCCCGGTGACCAGAATGGCGTCCAGCTCCGCCGCATGCCGCCGCTCCAGCTGGCTCAGCACCCGGTCGAACTCGCGGTAAGTGTCGTAGCCCATCAACTGACCGTCGGCCTCGGCGAACAAATGAGTATCGGAAATCTGCGCGGCCCTCATCGCCCCTCCTCCATTGCGTATTTGTTCCTCTTGACGTCCTCGCCGTCCTCCTTGAACACCGCCAAGGGGTTGTAGGACACGCTCCAGTCGAAATAATCGGTCTTCTCTATCCTCTTCACCACCCCCACCAGGTAATAACCCACCGGCAGCAAGGCGATGGAAACGAACACTTTGTAGGACCAGGTGGTGGCGATGATGTTGACCAGCTCCGCGCCGCTATAGCGCGACGACAGGCTGATCGGATAAGCCGTCATCAACAATACCGCCTGGGCCAGCATGGACGCGATCACGTAGCGGATGAAAAAGAAGCGGCCGGCGAAAAACACCTTCATCCGCGACACCACGAAGCCATTGCAGAAATAAGAGGCCGGCACCGAAATCCAGGTGCCCACCATCACCCGCCAAAACTCGTTGAACAATAAATAATACTGTTTCGAGATCTCGTTATTGTCCGGCTGCAGCAAGGCGAAGGCATTGATGATCAAGACAAAAAAAGTTTGGCAGGCCACCAGAATCCACACCGTGCGGCCGCCCAATTTATAGCCGTACACCTCGGTGGACACCGTGGACAATAGATAGCACAGCGAAAACACGATGCCGCTGGCGGTGATCTTCAAGCCGTAAACGTCCAGCGTCTTGTACACCAGCGAATCGCACACCACCATGATGGTTACCGACAAACCCACAATCAAACCGTAAACTCTAAACTGTTCCACACCCTCATCCTGCGCTAAAAGTCTTAATCGCCTTGACCGCCACGCCAAGCACCTTGAAATCCCGGCATACGAAAGGCTGCAAATCGTGCATCAAGGAAATGCTTGAAAACAGGAAATGCTCGCCGTCGATGAATACCCGGCGGAAGCAAGGCTGCTGGCCGGCCATGCTGACCAAGACCACATCGCCGTCCACCGGGCGCTCCTGCCGAGCCACGATGAAAACGCTGCCCTGGGAAAAACTGGGGAACAGCGAATCATTGTTCAGCAACACCGCAAACGCATCCGCGGCGTCGAAACCGGCGGCGTCCACAAAATACCGTTCCGGCTCGATAATCATCCCGTCAAAAAACAGGGTCAGTTCGGTGAACTTGATCAAGGGCACCGCCATGGCCGCAGGGCTGTCGCCGGCCTCGCCGCCCAGATCGCTCTCCACGAAATCGCTGAGCTTGACATCGAAAAACCGGGCCAGCTCCATCAAGGTCAGCAAAGTGGGATTGCCCACGCCGCGCTTGATATTGTTGATCGTCGCCACGCCCAGGCCTATCGCCTCGCTCAATTGCGCGGCGTCGATGCCGGCGCGCCCCATCAGACACGCCAGGTTTTTCGACGCCTTGCTCAACAAGGCGCCGTGCTCGGCTTCCTCTTTCCACACCGCCCTGCTCATTCAGCCCTCCATATAAGCCAAATCCGTTTCGATTCCATTTTTAATTTCACATCCAAACCTGCGCGCCCATTTTAAACGCAAGCGCCAAACCCGGCGCAAGCCTTAAACGACATTGTTCTTGTCCGTATATTTTCCTGTAATTCCTTCACTACTCTTTTAAGCGAAAAGACAATATAATAATTTTGCAACACTATATCATTCGAGGCATGCGCAAGATACTCGCGGCCCGCAAATTTAAAAGAAGAAAAATATCAATAAGAACAAATAAAACAAAGCCAGGCCCGCTATCGCGCAATGCAGAGGAAACCGCTTAAATGAGAATTTCAGAAGACGAATTCGCGCTGGACGTAATTGACGGCGAACCCGCCATCATTACCCAGTCCAGCGTGCTTGGACAGCCGGGCAGTGAATGGGAAGGCTCCCCGGTATTCAGGAAAACCTATTTGCTGGAGCTGATCAGCCGCAGCCTGGAACACGAGGTGATCAAGCCGGAAGACATCCAGAGCCTGATCCGGACCGCGAAAAAACCCTGAGCGCGCCGGGCTTGGGTAGGCCGGGCCATTGCAATACAATGGCGTATCGACCGCCGCGAAACCCTTCCATCGCCCGCCCGGAGCGAGCGGAAGGCGGCGCAACAGCACAGGCCCACACATGCCCCATCTGACACTGGAGTACAGCGGAAATCTGTCCGGCTTCGCCGCCGCGGACGCGCTGCTGGACATCAACCGCGCGCTGCTGGCCAGCGGCCACTTCGAAGAAGCCGACATCAAGAGCCGCGCCGTGGCGCTGGATGCCTGCCGCATCGGCGTCCACGACCTGCCGCGCGGCTTCATCCACGCCAAACTGGCCATCCTCAGCGGGCGCAGCCCCGAGGAAAAACAGCGCCTGTCCGAACTCAGCCTGCAAGCGCTGGCCGACAGCGCCGCGCTGCCGTCGGGCCTGGAAGTGCAATTGTGCGTGGAAATCCAGGAAATAGACCGCGCCAGCTACCGCAAACGCCTCATCGCCCGCTAACGGAGGGACAATCCCATGACCGCGCTCAAACTCGCATCCCGCGGCCTGCTGGCCGCCTCCCTGCTCGCCGGCCTGGCCGGCGCGGCCCGCGCCGCCGACGACATCGACCGCGTCAACCTGGAAGGCACGCTGGGCCAGGAACGCATCGGCATGAGCCTGCTGGTGAAGAACGGCAAAACCTTCAGCGGCGGCCACTACTTCTACGGCCGCTATCTGAAGGACATTCCGTTGCGCGGCAAGCTGCAAGGCGAAACCCTGCAGCTGAGCGAACCGGGCGGCGGCGTATTCAAGCTGCGCTTCAAAAGCAACGGCAGCGCCGACGGCCAGCCGCTGAGCTTCGACAACAGCGTGGGCCTGGACGGCGACTGGACGCTGAAGGCCAAGACCCTGCCGGTGACGCTGAGCATGGGCGATATGTCGCCGGCCGCCGAAGGCCGCTGGTATCAGGACGTCACCGAGGAAAGCGACGCCGCCTTCGAAGCCCGGGTGCAGGGCTTCCAGCGCGCCGCGCTGGCCGGCGACGCCCAGCAGGCCAGCCGCTACGTGCACTTCCCGCTGCGGATCAACCACAAGGGCGGCAGCCGCCAGATCGCCAATGCCCGCCAATTGCAAAGCGAATGGAGCGGCATTTTCACCGCGGCCTATCTGGAACAGCTGAAACAGCCGATGCCGCACAATCTGTTCGTGCGCAACGGCCAGGCCATGCTGGGCAGCGGCGTGGCCTGGTTCGACGCCAAGGGCGCGGCGGCCCTGAACCTGCCGGACTGACCCTCTGCTCCAGCCCCGCCGCGCCTGCGGCGGGCATTGCGGGCGGCATGCTCCGCATCCCCGTCAAGGGCGGCCCCGGCCGCCCTTGATTCATGGCGGGATAATCCGGCGTCAAAATATGCTGCATCGCAGCATAAAACGTTTTATGCTGAAGACTGCCCAGCCCGCCACCGGAGCCCGTCATGACAGCCGAACTCTCCGATCCGCCCCGCCTCCGTCTCAACGAACACCCGCAACGCCGGCAGCTCAACCGCGAAGCCCACCCCAGGCCGGCGCTGCAGATCGCCGCCGACAACCGGGTCAGCTATCTGGCCTATCTGCATCGCCACATCAGCCGCGAACAGGAAAACTGGCTGTGCCGGGAACTGGCGCAGCAGCTGGGACAGCCCCTTCCCGACCCCGAAGCCGCCCAGTTCCAGCTGGACGCCCCGTTCGGACGCGTGCGCTGGGAACGGCACGGCGAATTCTCCAGCTTCACCGTCCTCGCCCACGGCGCGGAATCCAGCCCCTTCGCCCAACCCGCGCTGCAAGCCCTGCCGCCGGCCTGGCTGACGCTGCTGCCCGGCAATGTGCTGGTGGCCGCCCACGCCGCGCTGCTGCCGCCCGGCGCGCTGCCGCTGCGCATCGACGACCTGGCCGCGCAATGCTTCAACGGCCACGAACTGGCGGGCGCGGAGATAGGCGACGGCGCCGGCCGCGCCTACACCGACTTCCGCATCCACCCGGACGGCTTTTCCCGCTATCTGCTGGCCGACCTCTACATGGGCCGCCGCCAGGCCGGCCGCATGCTGCAGCGGCTGCTGGAGCTGGAAACCTACCGCATGCTGGCCCTGCTGGCATTGCCGGTGGCCAAGAGCATCGCCCCGGAGCTGGCCAAGGCCGACGAGGAACTGGCCGAGCTCACCGGCGCCATGAGCGGCGCCGGCGCCGACAGCGAGCCGCAACTGCTGCACCGGCTGACCGAACTGGCCGGCGCCGCCGAAAACGCGCTGTCCCGCACCGATCACCGCTTCAACGCCTCCCTCGCCTATTACGACATCGTCCGCAGCCGCGTCGCCGAGCTGCGCGAACGCCGCATTCACGGCCTGCAGCCCTTCCAGCAATTCATGCAGCGCCGGCTGGCCCCGGCCATGGACACCTGCCGCGCCGTGGCCGCGCGCCAGCGCGAACTGGCCGCGCGGGTCAACCGCGCCACCGCGCTGCTGCGCACCCGGGTGGACATCCGCCGCGAACGGCAGAACCAGGCGCTGCTCACCTCGATGGAGCGCCGCGCCGCGATGCAGCTGCACCTGCAGCAAACCGTGGAAGGCCTGTCCATCGCCGCCATCACCTATTACAGCGCCGGCCTGATCGGCTATCTGTTCAAAGGCGCCAAGGCCGCCGGCCTGCCGCTCAACGTGGAATTGGCCACCGCCGCCGCGGTGCCGCTGCTGGCGCTGGCCATCGCGCTGGGCCTGCGCCGCGCGCGCTCCGCGCTGCGGCGCCACGGCGAAGCGTCCGGCGCGCCAAGCGGCTGACACCTGCCCATTCAGGCAGCCGGGCCAGAACCTCATCGGCTATACCGAAATCATGGCCGCGGCCCCGCCGCCGCGAACTTTGCCGGCGCGGGGCCAGTCAGAAAAACGCCGCCCGCGCTCCGGCCCGACGGACAGAACCCACTGTCCGCGGCCGCGCCGGCCAAAGGAGAAACCGATGAACGACACGCTATGCGCGGCCGCGCAGCCTCCCTTCGCCCTCAGCCCCAGCCTGGCCGCTTCTTTGCGGCAACTGGACGCCTGTCAGGCCAATCTGAGCATCGAGCAGATCCGGCTGTTCCACGATTCGCTGCAGCTGGGCCCGGAAGACCTGCAACCCTTCCTCCAATTCAGCGACGAGCGCTACCGCCGCAACCAGATCTACCTCAGCCCCTGGTGCGAATTGCTGCTGCTGTGTTGGCGCAGCACCCAGCGCAGCCGCATCCACAATCACCGCGGCAGCCTGTGCGGCTTGCGCGTGCTGCAAGGCGCCGCCACCGAAACCGTGTTCGAACGCACCGATCACGGCCAGGTGTACGCGGTGGGCTCCCACCGCCTGGAGGCCGGCAGCCTGACCGTCAACAACCATCTGGACATCCACCAGATCTCCAACCTCCAGCCCTACGGCGCGGACCTGGTCACCCTGCATCTGTATTCGCCGCCGCTGCGCAATATGGAGCTGTTCAGCCTGGAGTCCTCCCAAGTGGAGCGTCCCGGCGACTCCATCAGCTGGGTGTACGAAATCTGAAGCCGCGGCGGCCGGCTCCTGGCCGCTTCGCGCCGCCGGCTCTACAATACAAATCCCCGCACGCCACAGGCTCAACCATGTCCTCCGCCCTCGCCGCCGAGCTGTTCGCCGACCTGCTCACCCACTTTCCCTGGCTGGACCGCGCCCAGCCCCCGTGGCACTGGCTCGGCCGGCTGCCGGACAGCCTGGCGCGGCAAAACGCCTTGCTGGACCCGGCGCACTGGGCGGTGGACGGCGACATCGCCGTGCACCGCAGCGCCTCGATCGAGGCCGGCGCCGTCCTCAAAGGTCCGCTGCTGATCGGCCCCAATTGCCGCGTCGCCGCCCACGCCTATCTGCGCGGCGGCGTGGCGCTGGCCAACGACGTGACGGTGGGGCCGGGCTCCGAGCTCAAGACCTGCGTGATCGGCCCCTACTCGCGGCTGGCCCACTTCAACTTCGTCGGCGATTCCGTGCTGGGCGCGGACGTCAATATGGAAGCCGGCGCCGTCATCGCCAACCACTGGAACGAACGCCGCGACAAGACCATCACCCTGCGCTGCGGCCAGCAAGCCTGGACCCTGCCCACGCAGAAATTCGGCGCCCTGGTGGGCGACCACAGCCGCATCGGCGCCAACGCCGTGCTCTCTCCCGGCACGCTGTTGCCGCCGCACGCCGTGGTGGCGCGGCTGGAACTGGTGGAGCAAGACCCGGAGCTGGGCTGAATCCAAAACCGCCGCCGGGAGCGGCCCCCTCGTTCCATCTCCCGGCCTTGCGGATATTTGACCGGACAGCGGCAATCCGGCTCATGCCGCATCTTGATTCAATTCAACGCCATTCAAACAAGCCGAATCCATAAACTTCGATTTCAGCGAAAACATCGGACTCTCCGCCGTTTAAAACACGCGGGACATTCAAACCGCAGCGTAAACCAGCGGAGAGTTGCCGGCGCCAATTGCCTCCCAAACCTACCCCCTCCAAAATAAACTCATAAATACAGTCATTTTTAAAACCAATATTGGGGTGTTAAAAATAATTGGCATTTTTCACGAAAACAATACCCAATCAGAAACTTCCCGATTAAGGCCCAGTCATTCCTGATAGCTGCGCGGCTATGGTTCCAAAATGTCAACCACCCTCATTCATATAAGGGCAAGAGAACATGCGCCTAGCTATTATTCCAAGTCTGCTTATCGGGGTTTCTTTATTTGGCTGTAATGAAGACGACGCGCAAAAACAGCTGGCCGGACAGGCCGCCGGCTATGCCGCCGTCGCCAACGCCTGGCCGTTCAACGCCGTCACGCCGCGCAACGACCTGAGCGGCGCTTTCGAGGCCGAGGTGTCCTTCGCCCAAAGCCAGGTCATGCCGGCCGGCGCCGGCATCGCCGGAGACAGCCAGCCGCATTTGGTGGCCGGACGCCAGGCCTTGCTGATGCTGCGCCCCATTTCGGCCATCAGCGCCAACAAGCCGCTGCAGGTCGCCGTCAAGGACAAGAGCGGCGCCACCTTGGGCACGCTGCCGCTGAATCCGCCGGACAAACAGCCCAAGACCGCGTATTTCGTCGACGGCGCGCCGGAAGGCGGCATCGACTTCACTCCGCCGTCGGGCGCTCAAACCACCATCAGCAGCAATGCGGATCTGGCCAAGCTCGACGATCCCAACGGCGCCTTCCTGCGCGGCAAGCTCGCCGCCAACGCCATGGTGAACATCCAGACCGCGGACGGCAGCTGGGTCAAGACCATCTACCTGCCGGCCGACCCCGCCTTCGAAGGCAAGATGATCCGCTTCCAGTCCCAGGCCGGCTACGGCTCCACGGTGCGCTACAGCTCGCGCTCGGTGGACGTCAGCCGCGGCGACACCCTGCTGTTCAAATACGTCAACGGCCAGTGGTTCCGCCAGGGAGAGCTGGACAACAACCGGATCGTCTACTCGCAAGACCTCTGGAGCGCCGTCCTGCCGGCCGCCTGGATAAAGCCCGGCATGTCCCTGCAATTCAGCCACGAATCCAGATCCGGCGCGCTGACCAGGCTTGAAGTGGGCCCGGCCACCCAATTGCAGATCAACACCATAGACATCGGCATGCTGGTGGAGCCGCGCGGGGCTTTCGCCTTCGCCAACGATCCCGGCGCGCATCGCGAATACCTGCAAACCGCTCCGCTCAATCAGCTGCTGGTGGCCCAGTACGCGCCCGTCCATTTGAAAGAGGTGATGCTGCCGGACGGCACCCGGCTGACCCAGCAAGACCCCAGCCAAGGCGGCTGGCACACCGGCACCATGCGGGAAGACATCGGCAAGGAACTGATTTCCACCGGCATCAATTACGCCAATTACGGCGTCAACAGCACCGCCGGCCGAGGGGCGGCCTTCCCCCTGGTAGCCGCCTTGCTGACCGCGCACAACAGCCAGGGCAGATACGCCAACGGCGTGCAGGTGCACGGCGGCTCCGGCGGCGGCGGCGTGGTCACGCTGGACGAGTCCCTGGGCAATGAATTCAGCCACGAGGTGGGCCACAACTACGGTCTGGGCCATTATGTCGGCGGTTTCGACGGCTCGGTCCACCGCCCCGCCGGCGCGATCAACTCCAGCTGGGGCTGGGACGCGGACCTCAAGCGCTTCCTGCCCAACTTCAGCGGCGTCGTCAGCAATCAAAACACCTGCATGCCGGAGGGCAAGCCCTGCCAGTCGCCCTTCGCCGGGCGCAGTTACGGCCTGGACGCCATGGCCGGCGGCAGCCCGATGAGCGCCGTCAACCGCTTCACCCTGTATACGCCCTATGCGGCCAAGCAGATCCAGCGCTTCCTGGAAAGCAAGCCGGTGTTCGACTCCGCCTCGGCCACCGGCTTCAGCCAGTGGAACGCGTCCACTCAGAGCATGGACACCTACCGTCACCTGATCTCGCCGGACACGACGACCGTGCCGCTGGAAAAGCTGAGCGAGGCCTATCTCGCCGAGGTTCTGGGCCAGGCCGACCGCGCACTGATCAAGATGGAGGACGGATATTGGACCCGCGAGGTCAAGGCGCCGGCGGCCAGCGCCGCCAACAAGGGCAAGTTCATCACCATCAACAGCCGCGCCACCTACGCCACCAGCCTGCAGGCTCCGGGCCAGACCTTCCCAGTGGCGGGCCAGAGCGGGGACAACCACTTCGTGTCCGACGGCCGGCAGTGGCTCAAGACGCAGTCCATTGAAACAGAGCGCAAGCCGCAACGCTTTGGCGTGCCGGTCACCACCTTGCTGGGGTATTACGACCCGGAGATGAAGCTCCCCTCCTATGTTTACCCGGCCCTGCGCGGCGCTTACGGCTATAGCTACCCGGATGACGGCGCGTCGGCGTCCCCCGCGCAATGCCAGTTGCAGGTGGACACCGCCAGCGGGCAGCTGAAGTACAAGCTGCAAAGCGCGCGCGTCAACGGCGAGGTGATGAACAAATTCCACGTCAACGTGCCCAGCGCCTTGCAGCCGCAAAACGTGAAAGTGGTGTGCGGCGGCAAATCGCTGGCCAGCAAGACGGTGCCCGCGGCGAGCGGCGCCTTGCGCTACACGGTCAACGGCGTGTTGCAGTAAGGCCTGGTCCGCTTAAGAAGCGGTTCACGATATTTTCCGCGTTTTTAAGCCGGCTGGGCGCACGCCCAAACGGCCGCAAGCCTCTGCAAGCAAGCTCCGCGTGGGAATCGCCGCGCTCCTCCCACCCTACCCCTGGCCAACGGCCGCGCGTAGGGTGGGTGGAGCCCTAGGCGATGCTCACCGCGCCGAGCGGAACTGACTGTGCGCAGCGTCTTGGGCGGAAAGCAATGCGGCGGCCCCGCATCCACGGGGCCGCCGCATTAATTTTCTCGCCGCCCAGCGTTCAATCGCCTCAGCGCGGCTTCTCCAACAGCATTCTGACCGCCAGGCCGCCCAAGACCGTGCCCATGATCCAACGCTGAACCACGCCCCAGACCGGACGCTTGGCAAGCAAGGCGGCCATGGCGCCGGCGCTCAACACGATCAAGGCGTTGACGCTGACGCTGATCAGGATTTGGGTGAAGCCGAGCAAGAGCGACTGGGACAGCACGTCGCCGCCGGCCTTGGACAGAAACTGCGGCAACAGCGCCAGATACATCACGGCGATCTTGGGATTCAGCAGATTGGTCAGGAAACCCATCATGAAAAGCTTGCGGGCGCTGTCCGGCGCCAGTTCGCGCACCTGAAACGGCGAGCTGCCGCCGGGCTTGAGCGCCTGCCACGCCAGATACAGCAGATAAGCCGCGCCGCCGAAACGCAAGGCGTCGTAGGCATAGGGGATGGCCAGCAGCAAGGTGGTGATGCCCAGCGCCGCGCACAGCATGTAGAACACGAAGCCCAGCGCCACGCCGGACAAGGAGATCAGCCCGGCCCGCTTCCCCTGGCAGATAGAGCGCGAGATCAGATACATCATGTTCGGCCCCGGGGTGGCCACCATGCCCAGGGAGACCAGCGCAAAAGCCAACAGATTCGAGTATTCCGGCATCGTCGTTCCCAATCGGTTAAACAGGCTCCGCTCCAGCGCGCCCCGCCGGCGGCCGCGTGCGGCGCGGAAGCGCTTATGCTACATGAATCACGCCCCGGCCGTTTTCATTTTCTGCGCCCGCCCTGCGTAATGATCGGCTTAAAACCAGCGGACTGGAAATGGCCGATTGTTCCCTATAGAGCCTGTTCAAAGCCTCGCAAGCAAAAGCGAGTGCTCCTTAATTAAAGTGTAACAGTACAGAAATTTAAACCGGATGACCCTTCGGCATGGATCAGACGAATTTATTCTTCTTGGTCGCAATGACTTTTGCATTTTTCAAAATTGCCAATTACATAAAATCTCTCAAGGTTTATCTAAATGGAAACTAGCGTAAAGGTTTTGCCTTACCGGATTTCCCCTAAGTAATTGACCTCATTGAAACAAACTATATTCGAACTAATTTTGTTAATACCAACTGGACGGTCCCGAGCGCAGTAGACACCCCCCTGCTGAGACCAAAACCCGTTCATAGGCTCCGAGGCTAACGCCGCCCAAATGATTTAGGTCGTGGATCGCGTTTCGCCACCACTCAAACATGCAAATGAATTAAAAGCCGCAAACACATATGCAGCAGCCTGCAAATAACACCAAATCACTTTACATATGGATGGGAGCAAATCATGGCGAACGATGCATGGCGGGAAGCATTCAAGGATGAATCGAACAAACATAATTTTAAGGATGCCGGAGGGTCTCCAACAGATAAGTCAACGGCGGCCGGCCTCGCAGCACCAGTGGGCCATGGGCGGTACGAGAATGCTCCACCCGAGACTGCATGGCTGGACGATAGCCGCCGCATGCGCCTGACACAACCATTCGGCTATGTGGACAAGGATAATCAGTCCTGGCCCGTACCCGTTGGCGCCATCGTAGACGGGGCTTCAATTCCTCAGATTCTCTGGTCCCTGATAGGCGGCCCACTCGATGGGCTGTACCGCCAAGCCTCTATCATCCATGACTATTACTGTGACGTACGGACACGCCCCTGGCAGGCAGTACACAGGGTATTCTACGAAGCCATGCTCTGTAGTGGTGTCTTTGAGCCAAAAGCGAAAATCATGTATTACGCGGTATATAGCTTCGGTCCCCGTTGGGCGGTGGGGTCACCGGCACTTATTGAAGGTATCGACGCTGCAGGCGCACCCAAGTCTATTCCAAAATCGCTGCCTGTCCAATCTTTCCATGCAGCTAGTTTCGAAGCAGCTGCCAGGCAAATTTTTACTGAAAATCTAAGTATCGAATCCATTGAAAAGCTTGCCAATCTCCAATAAGCCACGGCGGTAAGCGGTGGTTTAAAAGGAAACTCGCAGCTCACTGTAGAAGTTCTGATTTGATCTGACAATCGAGCACCGTCAAAACGGAAGGCTGCCAGATCAAGTCTGAACTTCTACAACTTATCCCACAAAACCCACAAAATATGACGCCTGCGTCCCGGCCTTGAACAGCCAGAACCCCCTGCTGTTCCCCAATCCATTAATCTCAACACAAACAATCCACCTAACCACCAGCTTGACGCCCCCCCCCACCGTCAGTACCCTTTGTCTCGCGCGGCGCCCAATCACGCCGCGCAGGGTTTGGAAGCCCAGAAATTCGTAATCGCAGACTCCTTGTGTCGGCTTTGGCACAAGCACGTCTGCTGCCACGCTGTGCCCATTCGGATAGGCCGTGGCAGGGAACTCCCTGCGAGTTACCGGTCTTTGATTACGAATCCCGGTCTTCCAACCTTGTCACTGGCCTGTCCAAGTCTCGCCGGACAGGTTTCCAACGCTGACTTGGAGACCGCAATGACTCCTGTTTCTCCCTCGACTTTCGCCAAACCGCCCCCGGCCATTCGCCAGGAACAACTGCGCCTGCTGTCCCAAACCCTGGACGCTTGCGCGCTGGCCTTGAACTGCCTCAGCCAACTGCGTTCCACCTTGGCCGCGATCCATACCCAAACCACGCCCCCCTCCCATCCGTATTTTCTGACCCGCCTCTCCATAGAAATCCTGGACCACTACGCCACCCAGTTGCAGCACATCAACGCCGCCGCCCAAAGCGAGCACGTGGCATGGGGGACGAGATGAAACCAGACTTGATGCAGTTGCATAGGGAGTTGCTGCTGGGCAACATCAGCAGCGTGGCGCTGACGAAACAGGCGCTCGACGCCATCGCCAGCCATCAGAAAGCTGGCGGCGCGGCCTTTACTCAGGTCAACGCCAAAACCGCCCTGGCCGCCGCCCGCCAGCTTGACGCCGCCAGGCTCTACCCCACCCCGCTGGCCGGCCTTCCCCTCACCATCAGCGATGGTTTCGACGTTCAAGGCCAAGTCACTCGCGCCGGCTCCGCGGCGCTGCAATCCAATCCGCCGGCCAGCCAGGACGCCGCCGTGGTATCGACGCTGCGCGCCGCCGGAGCGGTGCTGCTGGCGCGCGCCAATATGAGCGAGTTCTCTCACTCCGGCCTGGGCCTGAATCCGCACCACGGCACCCCGCTGAACCCCGGCGACCCGGCGCGGGTGGCGGGCGGCTCCAGTTCCGGCGCGGCGGTCAGCGTGGCCCTGGGCATGAGCGCGGCCGCGCTAGTGGCCGACAGCAGCGGCTCGGCGCGCATTCCCGCCGCCTTCTGCGGCCTGGTCGGCTTCAAGGCCACGGCAACGCTGATGCCGCTGCAAGGCTGCCTGTCCTTGTCGCCGTCGCTGGACTCGGTCGGAATGCTGGCACATTCGACCTCCTGCTGCTCGGTCCTGAACGCCGTGCTCACCGGGGGCTGGATGCCCGCCCATGTCCGCCGCGCTCAGCCCCCGGATCTGCAAAGACGCCGGCTCTATGTCACGGAGGACTATCTCGCGGAACAGCTTGACCCCGCGGTGGCCCAAGCGTTCGACACGGCGCTGACGCGCTTGTCCAAAGCCGGCGCCCGCATCGTTCGCTTCGACTTTCCCGAACTCAGGCGGATTTCCGACATGAATGCCCAGGGCGGACAAATCGCGGCCGAGGCCTGGCGCTGGTACCGCGCGCGGCTGGAAGGGGAAGACGGCGGCCGCTGCGATCCGCGCATTGCCAAACTCATCCGGCAGGGCGCGAATCAGAGCGCTGTGGATTATCAAGACCTGCTTGAGCAACGCCGCATGCTGCAAGACGTGGCCGCGCACCGGCTCTCCATGGCCGACGCCTGGCTCATGCCCACCGTGCCGATCCTGCCGCCCACGCTGGCTCAGCTGGAAGACGATGACGCCTACACCCGCTTGAATCGCCTGGTTCAGCGCAATAGCGCCGTCGTCAATCTGCTGGACGGCTGCGCGCTCAGCCTGCCGCTGACCTCCCAGATCGGCCTAAGCGTCTGCGGCCTGCACGGCCGCGATACCCATATCCTGAAATTGGCGGCCGGCATTGAAGCCACGCTGGCGAAAGCGGAAGGAGAATGACCATGGACGGCCCAATGCCCGTGATGGAGCAATTGAAGCAGCTGAATCAGGACTTGCTCGACGCCCAGCCGGATCAGACGGCGCTGTCCCACCTTGGCCGGCAACTGGCCCAGCAGTGCGCGGAGATGGATGCCTGTCTGCTACAGGGTTTGATGGAACTGCGCGCGGCCAACATCGGCCTGCAAGCCATCCTGACCCTGCTGCAACTCCACGATGAACCGGTGCTGGTCAGCAGCGATGAAGCGGTTGCGCTGCTGGAACCGATCCAGCAGCGCTTGAGCCTTGGCCTCAACCGTATCAACCAACTATTGTAGTCGGCCCTATCAGCCAGGGAGCGCCCCGACAATGGAGCCTATAGAGAGTAAAAGCAGGCATATTGCTGTATGAGCTTTTGCCTATAAGTCTTCATGAATTTTTAACAGCAATATTTATGCCTCGGCTTCGGCTGGGGCATTTTTATGTGGGCTGCCGCAAGGCACTTGATTAGAAATTTCGCTTGCCACTGGCCGTAGCTCGGCCAGAACGGACTTTGATCGCAGCGGTACAGCATGATCGCTTTCGACTAGGACTAGTAGCTTTACTTCATCTGCGGTTGGGACTACAAAAAAACTCTAGGCCCCCAACCACATCACCAATGACCTCAACTCGCGCAGAAACCCTCGCCCGCTCGTCTATCTTGCGAGCTTTCAGCTTCATCTTTTAGTCGCTTGATCCAAGCACGAGCCAATCCCTCAAGATCGAGTTTTTTCTGGGTTGATTACTACGATCATTGGATTTGTCGCCGATAGGCAAGTAATCTACATGGTCTGTACCTGTACTCATCCGAAACTCTTCTCAACGGATTGAAAGCCATGGGTAACGTATTTCATACCAGTACAACAAAGTTCCGCTCACCCGTGATGGAGCGCCTATCCAATGCATGAAGATAATGGCCAAAACAAAGTGATCATGCCAAAGTTAATCATCGATGAGAGCATACTCAAACGCATTGCAGCCAGCTTTACTGGTCAACCAATCACAATGGGGCCAGACGGAGAAATGCTAGCTCCTGGCATTGTTGACTTACTTGACACCGATCACACCATTTCTCGCTGGGTACCCAATGACGATCGAACTGGCATGTTAGTGCTTGCTGCCGAAGCATGTCGTGATGTTCTGTTTTACTCAGAACGCCTGATTGACTCCAAGACTAGACGGAGAGCCATGCGGGGAGTCACTGTGCCTGTTTGCAAACTCATGGACGTTACGGCTCTCCTTATATCTAGGATGAATGATAAAACATCCCGCGACGCCCGTGCTCAATGGCCAAATACAGATCAAAAAACCTATCACGAGGTAGCCAAGCACTTAAAGAAAAAACGTCTTCAGGGTCCCGTTAGGTGGGTTCGCAACAAGATTGCTGCGCACCTTGATGCTGAGGCTTTTACGGCAGGCACCGACTACCTAAAGCTGGACGACATCCTGGGGGCTTTTGGAGATTGCGTGATATTGCTAACGTTGTCGATGAACTACCCATCAAGCTGGTTCAGCTGGATTCGTGCTCTCGGAACCTCGCCTGATGGTCAGCAGCACATCGTAGAAACGATGTTCGAATATCCAATATGTGTTCGCTGGATCACTGACTTGGACGGCCACCCAATTGCTTTGAGTAAGGTTATATTGGCCGAAGATCCAAGGCATGGCCTTCAAGCTCAAATGTCGGAAGCCCTCAACGCATACAACGAATTGGTAAGAGTGACAGGCACACAACTTCCCCTCATTACCATGAAGCAGATGATCGATGCGGCAGGCTCAGGTCAGAATAACTCAACAACTAACATCTTCCTTGAAGGAATAAAAATATTTCAGTCTGCCAAAGGCTAACGCGTCCTAATCATTAGCTGTAGAAGTTCAGACTTGATCTGACACTCCCACCACTCCCCCTCACCCAACTTCCATTTTCAGTACATCAGGAAGGCCGCGCCCTCGCATCGGATGCGTGCGCCCTCGGCGTCAATGGTTTCCATGATATGTTCGGCGGCCTTGCCTTGCCCTCATCCGGCCCCACGTCGTAATAACCACTGTCCAGCAACTTCATGGGGATCACTGCCGCTGTCGATATCCTGCCTTGAGCATGAAACCTCTTCGTGGTTTCTCTATGTGCTTTACCGTGGAGCACTCCCTTCCAAGCCGCCAACGTGCCGTACCTGTCCTTTAGAACTGGGCCTCTCCAAACCTTGATCTAGCTCGCTTGTACCGTCACAAGCCATCCAAATAGAATGTTTCCGCTCTCCATTGCGAACCAACATCATCAGACCACTTTGCATAAGTGGTTTTTCTTTGCGGACATTCTATTTCTATGGATATCAGCCAGCTGCTTGCCAGTTTTTCCAGCGCCTTCACGCAAGACAATCGTCTGCTCACGCTGTCCCTCGGGGATGGCAGCATCGCGGCTGAAACCTTGTTGCCTCAGACTCTGGAAGGCGAGGAAGGCGTTTCAGAGAGCTATCGCTATCAATTGACCTGCCTGTCTCCCAATAGCTCCATCGAACTGAAATCTCTGCTGGGCGTGGCCGCAAAGATAGGTATTGCCGCTGCCTCCGGGGAAGAGCTTGTACGCTGCGGGGTGGTGTCGGAGGTGAAGCAGCTGGGGGCGGATGGCGGTTTCGCTCAGTACGGTTTGACGGTGGAAGCTCCTTTTTCGCTGCTGCGCTATCGGCGGACTTCACGCGTGTTCCAGGACTTGACCGTGCCGGACATCATTAAGCAGATTCTGGCGGAGCATCAGGCGAATAATGCTCAGTTCGCACGGGTTCAGACTTTGGACATTCAAGTGGGTCCGGCTTCGCCGCGCAGCTACTGCCTACAGTACCGCGAGAGCGACTATGACTTTATCGTGCGCTTGATGCATGAAGAGGGTTACGGCTGGCGGTTTGCCCATTCTGAGAAAGACAAGCTGCCGCAAGTACAGCTGATCCTGTTTGATGATCCGTTTGGGCTACCCGCCGCCAGCATGGAGCGCCTGCGCTTTCACCGTAGCGATGCGACGGAAGAAGAAGACGGCTTAACCGCGTGGGAATCTTCCCGACAAATCGTATCCGGCAATGTCGCTCTGGCGAGCTTCGATTACCAGCCTGTCACCAGCAATATGACGGGCGATGAAAGCCAAATCAATCAGGGGCAGAGCGGCAAGGCCTTACAGTCCAGCTTGCAGGATTACGCGCCGCAGACGCTTTACTATGCGAGCGATGCGGAGCAATTTGGGCATTACGCGCAGCTGCGGCAGCAGGCGCATGATTTACAGGCCAAGCAGTTCAGCGGCGGTGGCGCGGTCAGGGGGCTGCTGCCGGGCGAATGGTTCCGTCTGGACAACCATCCCAACCACGACGGGGACAGCAGCGAGCAACGTGAATTCGTGGTGACCAAACAGAACTTCATCGCTCACAACAATCTTCCCCAAGGGCTGAAGCGGCTGCTTCAAACCGCCATCCCTTATCTATCCCAAAGCAAAGAACAAACTGAACCCGCGCCTTACCAAACCACCTTTACCGCTCAACGGCGCGGCATTCCGCTGACGCCGGCATACGCCTATACCCGGCATGCCAAGCCAACCAGTTTGGGCAGCCAGACCGCTACCGTGGTGGGACCAGCCGGCGAAGAGGTGCATACGGATCAGTTTGGACGCATCAAGGTGCAATTCCATTGGCAGCGTGCTGAAGAGCATCCCGGCATCGGCGCGGCGATGGATGATAAGTCCTCTTGTTGGATTCGAGTGGTGATGCCCAGTGCCGGGGCCGCTTGGGGGCACCAGTTCATTCCCCGCATCGGTCAGGAAGTCTTGGTGGATTTTCTGGAAGGAGACATTGACCGCCCGGTGGTTGTTGGCGTGCTCTATAACGGCAGCCACGCCACCCCGGACTTTAGCGGCGCAGGGGCTTTGCCGGCGAACAAGACCCTCTCCGGCATCAAGTCCAAAGAGCATCAAGGCGGCGGCTACAACGAACTGCTGTTTGATGACACTCCCGGTGAAGTCCGCGCCAAGCTTTCCAGTGAGCCGGGCAAGACCCAGTTGAACCAGGGCTTTTTGACGCATCCCCGCAAAGACGGGAAAGCGGAGCCACGCGGAAACGGCTTCGAGTTGCGAACGGATTTGTCAGGCGCGATCCGGGCCGCTCAAGGGGTTCTGGTCAGCGCCTATGGCCGTGAAGGCGCTCGCGGCAATCAACTGGACCGAGAAGAGTTGATAGGCCAGTTGGAGATGGCGCTGTCCATTGCGAAGTCTCTCGCCAAGCAGGCGGAGGTGCATCATGCGGATGAGACCGACACCAAACCGCAAGAGCAACTGGCGCAAGACGTCAAACAATGGGAAGGTGGCAGCAATACCGCCAAGGAAGCCAAGAGTGGGCACAAAGCCATTCTGGCCCTCGGCGCACCGGAAGGCATTGCCATGGCCAGCGAATCGAACATCTCGATGGCAACGGGCAGCACGCACGACTTGATTGCCGCCAAGGATAGCAACCTGAGCATAGGCCAGCATCTGCGCATGCGCGTGGGCCAGTCCCTGTCCATCTTCGTGATGCAGTTGGGCATGAAGCTCATCTCCGCCTCTGGCGCGATTCGCATCCAAGCGCAGGATGACGACATTGAAATTATCGCCGCCAAGCGCTTACGTTTGGTGGGCTTGAAGGCTGTCAGCATTGAAGGGCCTCAGGTCAATATCACCGCGCAGAATGCCGGCGCGGAGTATGGGGGCGGGATCACCACGAAGACATCGGCCACGCATACCCAGCATGCCGCCAGCCATGTCATGACGGGGCCGGCCAGTGTCAGCCCGCAAAATGCTCTCCAATCCAGCAAGGCGGATCATGATCAGAAAGTACAATTGTTCTGGCAAGGCGGGGGCGAGCCGATTGGTAATCGCCAATATCGACTGAAGCTGGAGGACGGTCGCGTCTTAAGCGGCAAGACGGATGCTTCTGGCTTTGCCCAGCATTTGAAGTCTGAACTTGGCTTTGCGCGTTACAAGCTGGAACTGCTGCCCGAACAATAAACGAGAGACCTGTTCATCATGGCGATACAACAACCTATCAATGGGCAAATTGGCAAGAACGGTGTACGGCAGAGTGAAGGCGCTCTTTCGCCCAATATTGCCGATACCCAGCAAAATCATTACCTGGCCCCGGACCGGGTGATTCCTGTTATTTTCATCCCAGGGATTATGGGCAGTAATTTGCGGATGACGGCGGAGAGACAGCAGCAGTTAAGCAAAAAGAATAATGTGGCGTGGAACCCTGATAAATTGAAAGAAGCAGGTTCACTTATATTTGCGGATGCCGCAGAGCGGCAACTTACGCTTGACCCCTCGGCAACGGTAGTCGACCTCTATGACCCCAAGTCCAATCCAACAGGAGACCCCAAGGAGAGCGCAGCGTCGCGTCATGGCAATGTAAAACCAGGAAAGACGACCCACCTGAGTCAGGAAGATGCCCGCCAAAGGGGATGGGGTGAAGTCATGTTCAGCAGCTATGGACAAATGTTGAATACCTGCGAGAGCCTGCTCAATCGGATGTTCACCAACGGCAAGTTACAGCCGGGTTGGAAGGATATTGTGGATGCTGACCCCAAGGCCTGGCAGGCGGCAAGCAGTCTTCCTAAGCTGACTGAAGCTGACCTCAAACAAGCGTCGAAAGGCTGCTGGTTTCCTGTACATGCCTTCGGCTACAACTGGCTGCAATCAAATGGCGACTCAGCCAAATTAATTGCCAAGCGCATTCATGACCTGATAAGCGGCTATCAGAAGCACAGCCGCTGTGAAAAAGTCATTATTGTTACTCATTCGATGGGGGGCTTGGTGGGGCGAGCGCTAGCGCATCCTAGCTATGGCAATCTGCAAGACAAGATATTGGGGATCGTACATGGGGTGATGCCCGCCACAGGTGCGCCCGCTGCCTATCGGCGGATGCTGGCCGGGTTTGAAAGCGGCAACATGGTTGAAAAGGCGGTGCTGGGTAGTAGCGGTCCTGATGTGATGGCGGTGCTGGGTAATGCGCCCGGGGGCCTTCAGCTGTTGCCAAGTGTTTCTTATGGCACGAACTGGCTACACATCATCAGCACGCATGGCCAAACATTGAAACAGCTGCCGCAGTCAGACCCGTATGAGGAAATTTATAGCCGATCTGATGTGTGGTGGGGCATGCTGCGGGAAGAGTGGATTAATCCTGCTGGACAAGATCGGGCTGGAGCCCAGTTTACCCGACAACATCTGAAAAGTGCCAAGCACTTTCATCAGGCCTTAACAGGTTGTTATCACCCTAATAGTTATGCTCACTATGGTTGCGATGCAAAAAGAAAGGCATTCCAAAAAGTGGTTTGGGAAGTAAAAAGCAGCAAACCCATTGCCAACCCGGACTCACTGCAAATTTTGCATGACTCTGGTAAGGGTAATCTACAGCTGCAACATCCGCAGGCAAAGCCGAGTGGAGGGATGTATCCGGAAAGCATCGCTGCATTTATTCGTGATCCTTCCGACCCGGGGGATCAAACAGTGCCGATGCGCTCAGCGGACGACCAACTAAATAGCGGCAAGTTCAAAGGGATTTTTCGTCAAACAGGTTATGAGCATCAGGCCAGCTATAAGGATAAAAATGCCTTGGCATCCACGCTGTACAGCATTGTTCAAATTGCCAGGCAAATGGAATGGGAGGGTGCTTGATGTCAACTAGAATCCCTTGGAAGGGACTGGCATGCCTAGGTGCTGCCGTTGCAGTACTTGCTGTTTCTTATCGTATTTACTCAGACCCTCTTCGTAATCGGGCGTACGCAATGGCAACCACTCCAAAGAAAATTGACACCCTATTCAAAGAAACCAAACCGGTCTGCTTTGGTCGCTACTTGATAGATGTTCCAAAAAGTGCTCAGGTTGTTTGGGGGCCCAGTGAAATTAGTGCTGAGATCGTGTCGTATCCTGACCAGGGATATAAAGCGTTCGGAGAAGCCAAAGATATGATCAAGGAACTCGAATCAGAAAAGCATCTTTCTGAGCCTTCTATGTTGATTGGCGTGTTTGATGGACCGAATGCGAGCAGCAAGATTGTTGTAGGGTATAAATCATCTGATGATACGGGCTTTGCGCAATTACATTCTTACATTAAGTTGGGAAAAAACGCCTACGTGCAAACTATTCCGCAGTCTCTCCTGGCTGTGAGCGACAGTACTGCATACATGGGATTAAGAGAGGATAAAAGTCTATACAAAAAGGATGTAGCCATTTTGCAAGATATTGCCAGCCGACTGAGTGTACGTGCTGAAAATGAAGTTCCAACAAGGTCCGGCATTTGTATTGAGGCTGGTTTTGTTTCTGGCGATACACCAAAGTATCAGGAACGTATCTCTATTGGCTTCCGGTTTCCTGAGTTTCCAGATATTAGCTTCTCGCTATCTTCATTTAAGACGGATAAATTCCGTCAGGACAACACCTTGGACTGGTCTCTAAAGAAAACACAAGAAACTTATACAGAACAGGGAGAGGGTTTGTTTTGGAACAGCATTGCAATGTTAAAAAAAGGCCCACGAGAGATTGCAGGTTGGAGTGGAGATGAGGCGCTTTCCCGAATACCTTCCAAGGGAGATTACCCTTCCGTTCATGAGTTTGCTTTCAAGTATGCCGGCAAGCCTGCGTATGATCCATTCCACCCGGTCGTTAAAATAAAGATGAATACAGGCGTGTCAGGTAATACTGCTGGTGTGGCTCACCCAAGTTTGACGGATGATGAGGCTGTGGCTCTTTGGGATAAGCTTACGTCTACTATTCGCGTGCGTCCAGTGACTGGCACTCAATAGGAGCCTTGGCTCTTAATGAGCGATTACGGCATTCAACTTATCGATCTGAAAATGGGGATGAAAATAGTCATTCCTCCTGATCATGCAATGCCAATCTATCCGCTTTTCTGTGTGACTACCTTCGCCTCAGCATTTTTTGATGGCAACCTATCCTGACTCGGTAGCAGTTGCCGGTGTAGGTTTTCTCTTCGCCATATTTTCTAGCAAAAAATTACAAGAAAAAAGCTATTGATGTCATTTTAAAATCTATGTGAGTGCAACATCTCTAGGAATGCGTGATTAAGCCCCTCCAAGCTCGACCGACAGAACAATAAGCTTAAAAGCTGAATGGTCGCGTTGACATATCAAAGTGCCAAATCAGCTGCAACCAACACCCAAAGCAGTATTTAGCATGTCGGGGTTCGACCATCAAATGAGCTACAAAAACAAATATGCGATTCAAGCTACAGTCTATGGCATCGCCAAAATCGTTCAACAAGCCCCTCCGCCCAAGGCATACTAAAGGACTGCCACGATGAATCGACTTGCTTTATTGCTTGCCTTATTGATGGCCAGCCCTGCCCTTTATGCTGCGGAGAATAAGATGTTTGACAAAATGAAAACCTACTGCTTTGGTCGTTACTTAGTTGACATTCCGCATGAAGCAGAACTCAAGGGACAGGGAAACAAATATATTGCTGCATCAATAAAAACCGAAAAAATTAGTAGGGAAGCCATGCTTAAGCTGGCGGAGAAAAAAGAAATCACCTTAAAAAACGAGCATGACAAATATGAAGATCAGTTTGCGGAAACTCGATTTTCAAACTCACCAGACAAGAGATTGGTGTTAGCAAAGTCAGAACCATTTGGACGACTCATGTATTCATTGGATGCCTATAAATTTTTAGGAAATGGATACACTGCACTTTCCTCAGTCCGTGCATTAAACAAAAAAAACATCCAGGAAACACTTTCTGAGTATGAGGCCTACCTACAAGGGATTCGTTATCGCTCGGATCGAGACATTCCGAAAGAGGCCGGTTTTTGCATTGCAAATGGCTTTGTCGCAAATGATGGAAAATCTCCGCAATTTGAAATGGCTTCAATCACTTTCGCCTTGAAGAATAATCCGGATGTTTGGTTTAGCATAGACA
Source organism: Chromobacterium alkanivorans (assembly GCF_016937655.1). Classification (GTDB taxonomy): domain Bacteria; phylum Pseudomonadota; class Gammaproteobacteria; order Burkholderiales; family Chromobacteriaceae; genus Chromobacterium; species Chromobacterium alkanivorans. The sequence continues at coordinate 225,829 of NZ_JAFHKL010000003.1, forward strand.
GCTTCACACTGTCAAAGCAAGAGCCATCCTTGCTGGAAAGGCAAAAGGCAGCAAAACTGGATGAGAGATTTCCTGGCAAGATAAAGGCAATCAGGAAGGGAGCTAGAACGGTAAATGGAATGCAAGGTGAGGAATCTCTAAATGAGTTCCCCTCTGACAACGGCATGGGTGTTGCACATAATTTTACGTGGAAAGCTCAGGGGGGCTTTGATAACCCCCTCAATCCCAAAGTCTCGATACAGCTTACCTCTGGTGAAGGCGTAGCCGGTGTTACGGGGGAATCATCTTTAAATGCAGCACAAATGCAGCATCTCTATGAAAGCGTGATTAAGTCCATCCGAGCTCGCCCGGTAGCTCAATAAATTTAAGTGGCGTAACGGGTGACAACATCGGTCAATCCGCGTCAACATTCACCGCCCAAAATAGTCTATGGCTTTATGCGAGGCCGCAGTGCAATTTATTAATTTTCGATATTGCAATTAGCAAAGGCAATTCCTCTATGATTAATACTTCTAAGATTGTTACCTATTTTGGAGTATTGCCTGCTGTATTAATGGCAACGGGTTGCGCTGTCAATAGGCCGCTTGAGCCTGAGGCGATTCGCGCCGCGATGAAAGCGACTTATCAATGTCATTCATCGCCAGTAGATAAAGTGGGACAAAGCGAGCAAGGCATAAATAAAGGCTGCTATTTTGTGCTGCATAGCCCGGAGACGGGAAGAGTGCTCAAAAACACTCCTTATTTACTTCAGGTCCATGACCGGAAGTCCAACGGCGAAGCTCCTGCGATTTCTTTGCAGGGACGGACGGATGACCAAGGAAGAAGCCAATTTGTATCGCCTCCTTTTGATATTAATGTGAATGCCGTGCGCTTTGTAGAAGTTGTGGGCAGCGGGAACTATCGGGGCAACTTCACCTTGGTTTCAAGAAGCGGCAAGCCGTCTAGCGGGGCTGGATACAAGTTGTTGGCGTGCGGGAAAGAAGTATATAAATCCCGTGCAGACTATCACGGTGAAACAGTAGTTTTTCAGATGCAAGATCGCTGTGACTTTTCAATGCAGCTTACAAGATAAGCACGGAGCAACGTTGCTAGGCTGCCAGGAAAAGTCAGAATAAGACCCGCTAACAAAACCTCTGATCCTGCGTTGCGCCTCCTTGTCGTACTACGGGTACTGTAGCTTCGCAGAAACTTCGTTTTCTGCGTCGGCGCGCCTTGGCTCAGGTACGCTGCGCGGTTTTGTTAGCGGCTCTAAACCACGCGGACCCACAGATGGGCGACACCGCATCAACCGCCTAGTGTAAACGCCAGGGAGCGCCCGGCGCTCCTTGGTGCTCAGTGCATCAGAACGAAATCACCCATCCACGCCCAGCGCCGCCCTCACCTCCGCGCCGGCGATGTCGAACAGCGCGCCCGCGGCCGGCGTCAGGCCCAGCATGTGGATGCAGCTGTGGACCATGCCGTCCAGCTGGCGCACCGTCGCCGCCACCCCGGCCTGGCGCAGCCGCGCGCCGTAGTCCTCCGCCTCGCCGCGCAGCGGGTCGAACTCCGCCGTCAGAATGGTTGCGCCGGGCAGGCCGTCCAGGCTGGCCGCCAGCAGCGGCGAGACCTGGGGCGACTCCCCCACTTCCTCCGCGGACAGATAGGTGGCGTAGCAGAAGCGCATCAGCTCCCGCGTCAGGTAATAGCCCTCGCCGTAGGTCCGGTAGCTGGCGCTGTCCATCCTGTGGTTCAAGGCCGGGTAGATCAGCAATTGATGGGCGACGGACGGGCCTCCGTGTTCGCGCGCCAGCAGGCAGGCGGCGGCGACGAGATTGCCGCCGGCGCTGTCCCCGGCCACGCCCAGCCGGGCGGGATCCAGGCCGAGCGCTTGCGCGTGTTCGAAGACCCAGCACAGGGCGTCGTACACATCATGCAGCGGCGTCGGGTAGCGGTGCTCCGGCGCCAGCCGGTAATCGACGGACAGCACCACGCAGCCGGTGGCCTTGGCCAGCGCGCGGCAGGGGTTGTCGTAGACCTCGGCCGAGCCCAGGCACCAGCCGCCGCCGTGGGCGAACAGCAGCGCCGGCTGCGCCGCCTCGCTGGCCTCGGGCCAATAGCCGACGATGCGCAGCGGATGGCCGTCCCGCGCCGTCGCCTGAAACACTTCCACCCGCGCAACGGGTTCCAGCGGGCCGTGCAGTTGGCGCAGCCCGGCGTCGGTGTCGGCGCGCAGCTGCGCCATGTCCGCCGGCGCGGCGGCGTCGCCCGCCGCCGCCTGTTCCAGCCACTGCCGGATCTTGATGTCCAAGGGCATGCTCAGTCCTCGCTTTCCAGGAAGGGCAGCAGCTCGGCGATGAACTCCTCGGCCGCCTCCTCCATGATGAAATGGCCGCAATCCGGGATCACCGCGCCGCGCAAGTCGTCGGCGTGGCCGCGCATGGTGTCCAGCGGCGCGTTGCCGGTGGCGTGCTCGGCGCCGATGGCGAGCACCGGCATGGTCAGCTTGCTTTGCGCGCGCCGCTGGTTCTGACGCATGGTTTCCGGGATGGCCCGGTAATAGGCGAAGCCGCCGCGCAAGCCGCCCGGCGACGAGTAGGCGTCGATATACACCTCCGCCGCCACCCGGTCGCGCCGCCACGACCAGCGCTGGAACATGAAGTCCAGGTAGGCGCGCTCGCGCCCGGCGATCAGCGTTTCCGGCAAGTCGGCCAGCTGGTTGAACATGAAGTGCCACAGGAAGATGTTCTCCTCCGGCGGCGCGAAGATAGACGGCGCCGGCGCCAGGCCGGGGATCACCGCTTCGGTCAGCGCCAGCCGGCTGACCACGCCGGGGTGGTCGCTGGCCAGCGCGTAGGCCAGCCACATGCCCACATCGTGGCCCACCACCTGATAGCGGGCGTGGCCGAGCCGCAGCATCACCTGATGCAAGGCGGCGGCGACGGCGCCGGTGTCGTAGCCGCTGTCCGGCCGGCTGGACACCCCGGTGCCCGGCGGGTCGACGGCGATGGCCTGGAAGCCGCGCGCGGCCAGCGCGCGCATCACGTGGCGCCAGGCGAACCAGGTTTGCGGCCAGCCTGGAATCAGCAGCACCGGGCGGCCCGCGCCGGCGGTGACCACGTGGACGCGCTGACTGTCCAGCCGTACATAGTCGTGAGTGAAATCGGGTTCGGTATCGATAAGAGGAAGTGCCGACATCTGTAGTCTCGCAGTGAAAAGTGGATGGAAGTCAGGCGATGCCCAGCATCGCGCGGATCTGCGCTTGATCGACCGCGGCGCCGGCGAAGTCGTCGAAGACGCGTTCGGTCACGCGGATGATGTGGCGGTTGATGAAGTCGACGCCCTCGCGCGCGCCGTCTTCCTGGTCCTTGAGGCAGCATTCCCACTCCAGCGTGGCCCAGCCCTCGTAGTCGTACTGGGCCAGCTTGGAGAAGATCGCCTTGAAGTCCACCTGGCCGTCGCCCAACGAACGAAAGCGCCCGGCGCGCTCTGTCCAGCCGCTGTAGCCGCCGTAAATGCCTTGCCGGCCGTTGGGGCGGAATTCGGCGTCCTTCACATGGAACATGCGGATGTGCTGGTGATAGATGTCCAGGAAGGCGAGGTAGTCCAGTTGTTGCAACACCAGGTGGCTGGGGTCGAACAGCATCTTGCAGCGCGCGTGCCCGCCCACTTGCTCGTAAAAGCGTTCGAAGCTAGCGCCGTCGTGCAGGTCTTCGCTGGGGTGGATTTCGTAGCACAGGTTGACGCCGTGTTCGTCGCAGGCGTCGAGGATGGGCAGCCAGCGCCGCGCCAGTTCCTCGAAGGCGGTTTCGATCAAGCCTTCCGGCCGCTGCGGAAACGGGAACAGATACGGCCAGACGAAGGAGCCGGAAAAGGTGCCCATCTCGCTCAGCCCCAGCCGCCGCGAGGCCTGGGCCGCCACCCGCAGGCGCTGCAACGCCCAGGCGGTGCGCGCCTCCGGCTTGCCGCGCAGCTCCGGCGGCGCGAAGTTGTCGCACATCGCGTCGTAGGCCGGGTGCACGGCCACCAGTTGCCCGAAGATGTGCGTGCTCAGTTCGCTGATCCGCAGGCCGTGCGCGGCCAACGTGCCCTGGATTTCATCGCAATAGTCCTGGCTGGCGGCGGCCAGCTCCACGTCGATGAAGCGGCTGTCCCAGGCCGGAACCTGCAAGGCCTTGAAGCCGGTGCGCGCCGCCCAGCCGGCGATGCCGTCCAGGCTGTTGAAGGGGGCGTGGTCCGCGCCGAATTGAGCCAGATGCAGGCTGGGTCCCTTGAGTGTTTTCATGTGTCACCGTCAATTGTTTGTCGATCGACAAATAATAGACGCCGGCCAGGCTACACGTCAACGGCGGAGCGCGATAAAATTCCGTCCAACATGATTCGAGCGAGGCGAAAAGATGGCGGGCAGGCCCAGGGAGTTTGACCGGGACCAGGCGTTGCGACAGGCAATGCTGGCCTTTTGGCGGCGCGGCTACGAGGGCACGTCGATGTCGGATCTGGTGGCGGCGCTGGGCATCGCTTCGGCCCGGATCTACGCGGCCTTCGGCAGCAAGGAGGAATTGTTCCGCGAGGCGGTGGCGCTCTACGCCGCCGGGGACGGCGGCTTCGCCGATCTGGCCCTGAGCCAGGAGGACGACGTGGTGGCCGCCATCCAGCGAATGCTGGCCGACGCCGTGGCGCTCTACACCCGGGACGATCTGCCGCACGGCTGCATGGTGGTGTCGGCGGCCACCAATTGCTCGGAGCAGAACGACGGGGTGCTGGAATGGCTGCGCGCGCAGCGCCAGGCGCGCACGCAATCGGTGACGGAGCGGCTGCGGCGCGGCGTGGCCGACGGCCAGCTGGGGCCGGACGCGGATGTGGACGCCCTGGGCGATTTCTACGCCGCGCAATTGCACGGCGTCTCGGTGCAGGCGCGCGACGGCGTGCCGCGCGAGCGGCTGCTGGCCTCGCTGGCCGTCGCCATGACTCCGCTGCGGATCGCCGCCGGCAAGGCTTGAGCGGACGCCGCCCGCCCTAGCCCGCGCCCTCCCGCGGCCACTCCGGGAACAGCGTCTCGGCCAGGTGCATCGCGCGTATCGGCAAGCGATGCGCCCAGGGGCGCACCTGGGCGGCGCAGCGGCGCCAATGCTCGTGGGTGAACATGCGGCTGGGCGCGCTGGCCACCCATACCGCCAGCACCAGCGCGGCGCGCAGGGTGTCCGGGTCCGTGCTCAGGCCGACATTGGCCTGCGCCGCGGCGTGGATGGCCTCGCTGACCGGCAGCGGCGCCTCGGGCGCGAAGCCCAGCCGCGCCAGCGCCGCGCCCACTTCCGGCGCGCGGACGGGCTCCGCCGCGCAGGAACGGGCGGCGGCCAGCAGCAGGCCGGCCGCTTGCGCCGCGCCGCCCATGCCCCACTCCGCCAGCAAGGCCTGGGCCGCGCGCGGCGCCGGCCAGTTTGGCGTCGCCGCCATGTCGCCGTCGCGATGCAGGCCGCGCTCGGCCGGGTCGGACGCGGCGAGCGCGGCGTCCGGAAACAGCTGCGCCAGGGTTTGCCTCACCCCGCGCTCCACCGCCGGGGTATTGCCCTGGTGCCAGAAATTGAAGATCAGCGCGTCGCGCGGCTGCCGCGTCAACGCCGACACCGAATGGTAGGAGTGGGCGCTCATCTCGAAGCCGAAGGCCATATTGGGATAGGGGCGGATGCTCTGGTAGACGGCGTCCGGCTCGTCGCCGGCGTGGATATTGAGCAGGCCGCCGTCCTCCGGGCTATGGCCGCGGGTGAATTGCACCACCACGCGATAGCCTTCGTAGCCTAGGCCGGGATTGTCGTTGTGCACGCCTATGCGCTGGCCCGGCACCATGCGGTGGCCCAGCACCTGGATATCCTCCGCGGACAGCGGCACTTCGAACAGAATCTGCATCTGCTCGCGCAAGTCCTCCAGGAAGTCGTCCCGCACAAAGGCCGGCGCGTCCGGCCGCAGCTGGTAGAGCCGGCGCAGATCCAGCCGGTAGGTGACGAAGAAATCGCCCGTCCGCTCCTCCCAGGGCAGCGGTCCGCTCAGCACCGCGCCGGCTTGCTCGGCCACCTTCTCGTCGAAGGTGTCGAAGCAGAGGAAGTGGCGGTACGGTTGCTCGAAGAACAGCACGTTTTCCAACATGGTTTTCCCCTATGCGCAATGCAGCGCGGCGTCGCGGCCGGCCAGCGCGCGGAACTGGTCCGCCCGCAGCGCCAGCGGCCGCCACAGCGCCTGCCCCAACTCGGTCAACGCCCGCGCCCGATCCAGCGAGTCCTCCATCCGCGCGCGCCAGTCCTCCAGTTCCGCCACATTGCGCGCCAGCTCGCTCCGCACCGCGACGCCGGCCATGATCAGCCGGTAATAGAAAATCAGCACGTTGACGAAGGCGTGGTGGGCCTTGAGGATGCCCAGCGTCGGCCTTTGCACGCCGCGCGCCGGGGAATGGAAGCTTTCGCCCAGCGCGGGATCGCTCAACGGCCCCATCGCCGCCAGCTGGTGCAGATAATCGTGGCTGACTTCGTGCACCAGGGTTTCGGCGCAACGCAAGGGGTCCGGGTGAATGGTCATGTACAGCGCGCCGTTGAGCATGGAATAGGTTTCGCTGTTGAACTTGCCCGGCTCCAGCCGCAGCGGCGACACCACCCGCAACAGGCGGGCTATCCAGCGGAGGTAGGCCGGGGAATGCAGGGCGATCAGCGTCACCGCCCGGCCCAGCACGGCGGCGCAGCCGGGACTGGGCGGCACTACCTCCGGGTCAGGGTTCAGCAGGCTGCGCGGCAAGGGCCGCAGCACGATGTCCGGCCCGGCCTCGCCCAGGGCGACGACCGGCAGCTTGCGCGCCGGGCCGGTCACGCTGCGCCAGCCCTCGTCCGTACGTTCGAAAGCGCAGCCGCGTTGCGTGTGCGCGGCGGTGTCCAGCCGGATTTCCAGCCGTTCCGCGTCGCCGCTGACGCGGTAGGCCACGGCGGGCGGCAGCGCGTAGCCGGCGAAGCCCAGCGCCAGCGGCCGGGACAGCCGCAAGTGGCATTCGCGGCCGGGCCGGTGCGCGGCCCAGTGCAGCGCGCATTGCAGCGCGCGCGACAGCAGCAGGTCCGGCTGGCGGGCCTCGTCCTCGCGCAGCGCCCGCAGATTGCAAAACGGGTGCGCGGCCAGCTCGCTCAGCCGCGCGGTCTCGGCCGCGTCGCCGCCGTCCGCGGCCAGCATGGCGGCGGCCATTTCCGACAAGGCCGGGGCCACGCCGGGCGCGTGGCGTTGCAGCAGCGGCCGCCAGTGCTCAAGAAAGGCGTTCAATTGCCGGCCGCGCAGCTGCCGCGTCCAGCCGGCGTGCCAGTCCTCGTCGAAGGCTTCGAAGGGGTTGGAATAGGCGCGGGCGATTTCAGGGGTCATCGCGCGATCTCCTCGTTCAAGGCCGCCGCGGGCGTCGGCAGCGGCCGCAAGCGACGCTGCAGCGCGTCCAGGAAACGCCGCCCGGCCGGACTCAGGCTGCGCGCCCGCTCCAGCTCGGCGGCCATGCGCGGCAGCCAGTCGTTCAAATCCGCCATGTGGTGGCGCCAGTCGGCCTCCGCCAGCCGGCCGTTGCGCCGCAAGGCGTCGAAGAACAGCGCCACGTTGCCGAAGGCGTGGTAGGCCAGCAGCAGCATCGCGGCCGGCCGCCGGCGGCGCTTGACCGGGGAATACAGCCATTCTTCGGCGCCGCGCTCGCTCAGCGGAAACAGCCGGTCCAGCAAGTGGAAGTGCTGATGGCTGGCTTCGTGGACCAGGGTTTCCGCCATGTCCAGCGGCGAGGCGAACAGCGTCATCGACACCAGCCCCGGATAATGCAGGCTGCTCCAGCTGGACACCTGGCCGCCGCTTCGCCGCAGCGGCCGGACCTGGCGCACCAGGCGGCGCACCCAGGGTCCGTAGGCCGGCGCGCCCTGCTCGATCAAGGCCAGCCCGGCGGCCAGCGCTCGGCCGGCCTCCGCGTCCGGATCGCCGGCGGCTTGCTGGCGGTCGTCCGGGGTGCGCGCCGGATAGGCGGCCAGCGCCGGGCTTCTATCCGCCCCGCCCCAAGGCCGCGACTCAATGCTCAATGCCAGCCGCGCGCCGTCGGCGCCGGCGGCGCTCAGGTTCAGCCGCCGTCCGTCCGCGGCGACGCAGAGCGCGCGGACGTCGGCGATCCGGTCCGGCAGCGTCAGCGCGCGCGCCGGGCTCCAATGCGCGCGCCACTCGCCGGCGACGCCGCTCTGGTGCGCGTGCCAGGCGATCTCCAGCGCGCAGGCCAGCAGGAAGCCGGCGCGGGGCTGGCGTTCGGCCTGGGCCAGCGCGCCCAGCGACGGATGCCACCAGCGTTCGAAGTCCGGCTCCGCCTCGGCCATGGCGCTCAGCGCCCGCGCCGCGCCCGCCGGCAAGGCGATGGCCGGCGCGAGGCGTTCGAGAAAGGCGCGCAGGCTGCGCCGCCAGGCCTGGGCCGCGCAGCTTTCCAGCAGCGCCAGCCCGTCCGGATCGCCCGGGCAGGCGGCGCTGGCGGCGAGTTCGTCAAACGGGGTGTCCATCGTCGCTGCCCGCGGTGAAGTCGAAGGTTTCCACGCCGCTCACCGCCTGGCCGCCGCGCTCGAGCCGGCCGGGCCGGCGCTCCACCCGCTCGGCGCCGCCCAGCGCGGCGCGGAAGGCGGCGGAGCCGCCCAAGAGCAGCAGGCCGCCGTCCGCCAGCGGCTGGCCGTAAACCAGTCCCAGCCGCGGATGACGCAGCACCAGGCTGCGCAGATGGCGCACCGCGGCCAGGCCGAAGCCGGGGTCTAGCCGGCACAGCGCCTCCCAATGGCGCATCGCCTGGGCGCGGCTGGCCGCGCAGTCGGCGCGGCAGGGAAAGTGGCTGAGCAGATGCCAGCCGAACACGTCCAGCATGGTGTTGGTCCAGTACGGCGACGCGCCGCCGTCGCCGGCGAAGGCCGGCTCCAGCCGCGCGTGGTGATGCTCGCGATGCGCCAGATAGGCTTGCACGCAGCAGTCCGGATAGCCCAGCAGGCGGCCGGCGATCAGGTCGTCGTCGGTGAAGCGCGCGGCCAGCTCCGCCAGTTCCCCGTCGCGGGCGGCGAAGACGAAGGCGCGCGCGTCCGGCGCGGCCGCCTCGTCGCTGGCCACGGCGGACACCACGTAGTCGTCGGCGTCCGCCACCGCCGGCCGCAGCGCCCGTTCCCAGCGGCGGGCGGCCAGGCCCAGCCGCCGCAGCGCGCCGATCACGCGCTCCGCGTCGCGGTAGGCGCAGGACACCCGCGCCAGCGGCTTGGCGCCGGCCAGGGTCAGCGCCAGGTCCACCCGCGCCGCCTGGGTCAGCTGCGGCAGCACGGCGCGCAAACCCTCGGGCGAGGCGGCGGCCGCCGCGGCTATTGAAAGGCCACCAAATGCCAGCGTTCCGTGGGCAGCCTCGCCACTTCGCGCCCGTCCCGCGCACTGAGCACGCATAAGTCCTCCTGTTGCCATGCGATGCAATCGCCCTGGTCCAGCCGGGCCTCCGGCAGACGGTCGCTGGCGCGCAACGGCCGCCAGCCCTGATAGAACACCGCGTCGCCCACGCCGCCGCCGTAGAGCTGGGCGCCGAAATTGCCGTAACGCCGCGCCTCCGGCGGCTCTTCCTCGTCGCGCAGCAGCAGCGGCAGCGGCAGCAGGCGCTCCAGCTGGGCGGCGAAGGCCGGGACGGCGTCGCGCAGCGCGTCCAGCAGCGCCGCGGCGTAGTCTATGCTGGCGCGGCAGCCCAGATGGCAGGGGAAGTGGGAGATCAGGTAATACGGCGAGCCGCGCCCCACCTCCATCTCGGTCAGGAACACATTGAGCCGCCAGTCGCGCCCGCCCGGGGTGCGCGCCACCCGCAGCAGATCCGTCATCGGCGCGGCGCCGAAGTATTCGTTGGCGGCGATGCAGCAGGCCGGATAGCCCAGCGCCCGCCCCAGCGCCACATTGTCTTGCCGCCGCTGGGCGTCCAGCCCCTGTTCCAGCGCCTCCGCGTCCCGCGCGTAATAGACCCGCGCGTCGCTGCGGCTGAAGGCGGCGCGCTCCGCCGCGGTGGCGTGGCGGTAGCCCCAGTCGTCCGGCGGCGGCACGTATTGGCCGTGGCGCAGGCCGCAGGCGTCCAGCAGCGCGCACAGCCGCGCGGCGCTGTCGCCGCCGGCGGTGAAACGCGCCAGCGGCTTGAGGCCGGCCAGCACCGCCAGCGCCTCCACCGCGATGCGCGCGCCTTCGCCGCCGGCCAGCAACTCGCCGGCGAGGAGGTCTCGGGCGGCGCTCATTGGGTGCTCATCCGGATGATGGTCAGCGCCTGGTCGACGCGCTGCGGCCGCTCGCGCATCAGCTTCACCACGAAGTCGAACAGGTGCCGGGTACGCTGACAGCAGGAGCTGGTCAAGGGCTGCGGGTCCAGCGAATGGGTTTCGCCCTTGCTGACGATGGGGGACACGCCGCAATAAGGCCGGTAGGCGCACACCTGGCAGGCGTCGTGCTCGCGCAGCGAGTAGGACACCAGCTGGCGCGCCTTGTCGGAGCTGACCGCGGCGGCGTAGCTGTCGGTGTGCACGTTGCCGATGCGGAAATCGGCGTGGCCGCGGCCCTCGTCGCAGCCGTAGACGTTGCCCAGGTGGTCGTAGGCCAGATTGCCCAGCACCATGCCGCTGGGGTTGCGGAAGTCCACGTATTTGACGTCGCGGTTGTTGAACAGCTTTTCCAGCGCCAGCGAGAAATAGCGTTCTTCCAGCAGAATGCCCTGGTCCCACAGCGAGAAGATGTAGTCCAGCGCGTCGCGCCAGGCGTCGAAGAACTCGTCCATCTCCATGCCCACGCTGTCCCATTTGCCCTTGGCGAAACCCATTTTCTGCACCGGGGAGAAGAAGATGGACGACTGTCCTTCCGCCACCGCGAAATCGACGTAGTCGCGCAGCTTGTGCAGATTGTTGCGCCCCACCACGATCAGCGAGGGCACGTCCAGGCCGCGTTCTCGCATGCGGGCGCGGTTGCGGCGGATGTCGTCCCAATGGCCGCGGCCGTCCCAGTCCACGCGCAGCGACGGATGCTCCGCGGCGTCGAACTCGATGGAGGTGGTGATGTTGATGCGGCTGGCCGCCAGGTAGTCCAGCACCTCGTCCGGCAGCTCCACGCCGTTGCTGACGATGGAGAAGGACAGGGCGCGCTTGTGCGCCAGGTTCTTGATCATCGCGTAGGCGTGCAGATAGCGCACCGCGCCGAAGTTGAGCGTGGCTTCGCCGCCCTGGAATTCGAAATGGATGCGCGAGGACGGCGATTGGTAGGCGAAGTCGACGATGGCGCGCGCGGTGGCCTCGTCCAGGTCGTAGCGGGCCGGGTCCGAGCTGTCGCGCACCACGGCGGCGTGGCAGTAGGCGCAGCGCAGATTGCAGCGCCGCGTCATGCCGATGATGTGCAGCGCGGTGCCGGGAAAATAATTGGCGGACCAGTCTTCGTAGGCGCGCATCACCGCGCCGGCGTTGCGCGCGGTGAGGATCAGACCGCGCTCCTCCAGCATGTCGTGCAAGGCCCTGGGCAGGGCGATGCTGCGCAGCGCGCGGTATTCGTCCCGGCTCAGCAGCGCCCAGCTGCCCTGGTCGCTGGACAGGAAGACGCCGTCGCCGACGTCGCGGGCGCGGTAATTGGGCTTCCAGCGGTCGCGCAGCCGGAAGTCGGCGAAAATGTCCTCCATGCCGGCCCGGTCCGGCTGGGCGGGGGCCGGAGCCGCGCGCGGCGCCTGCGCTTCAATCGGGCGAATCGGGGTGACGACGTGGTTCATGACGGGCCTCGCGGACGGGTGACGGGTTAGGCGATCAGATAGAGTTGCGGATGCTGGCGCGAGAAGCTGGCGATGAGGCCCAGCGAGGACAGGTCCTGGTGATCGAACAACACCCGCAGAAAGGGCTTGTCGCGCCGCGGCTGATAGCGCTCCAGCGCGGCGACGCGCACCTCGTCTATCAGCTCCTCCGGGATTTCGGCCAGCGGCCGCACCCAGTCCTTGCCGTGGCGGATCAGCGCGCCGCGCTCGGCGCCCGGACAGGCGTCGGCCAGCCGGCAGCCGCGGCAGGCGCGGGTTTTTTCGTACCAGGGATGGGTGTCCACCGCCGGATCGGAATCGCGGATCAGCAGGTCCAGGAAGTCCGGGATCAGGCAAGGCGCCAGTTTCTCCAGCGTCACCGGCACGCCCAGCGCGCGGAACAGCGGCACGATGGTGCGCAGCCGTTCGCGCACCAGCGCCGGATCGGCGATGGAGTCGATGAATTTGCCGGTGCGCACGCTGCCGCTGAACTTGAGCCGCGAGGAGCCGGCCTCCACCGCGCTCACGCCGGTGGCCAGCAGGTGTTCGACGTTTTCCGCCAGGATCACGATATTGGTCTGGATGTCGAAGCCCAGCTCGCTGAGGTGGCGGATACCCCGCAGGGTTTGCCGGAACGCGCCCTCGCGCACGCCGTTGAGCTTGTCGTGCAGCTCGGCGTTGTGGCCCATCAGGCTAGTGCGCACTTCCAGCCGGCCGTCGGCCATGGCCGCCAGCCGCTCCGCCGCCGGGCGGTGGGAGAACAGCCGCACATTGGAGGCCAGGCTGACGCGGCGGCCGGTTTTCAGCGCCTCGCTCAGCACCTGCCAGAACACCGGGTCTATGGTGGGTTCGCCGCCGAAGATGTCCACTTCCTCGTCCGGCGCCGCCCGCTCAAGCTCGGCCACGATCTCCTCCAGCGGCCGGAAGGCGCGCTGGGCGATCTCGTCGTCCACGATGCAGAAGAAACACTTGTTGTTGCAGGAAGCCGTCAGCCGGATGATCATCGCCGTCGCCCCACCGAGGGGCCCGCAAGCGGGCCGCCAGAAAATCCGCCCCGGCGCGGCTGGCCGCGCCGGGGTCCGCTCGCCGCGCGGCTATTTGACGCCGCGTTTCAAGGCCGCCTTGATCTGGGGATTATTTTCGATTTCCTTGAGCACCAGCGGGTCCTTGAGCGCGTCGCGCACCGCCGCCGGGTTCAGCGTGGTGGACACCCCCGGATTGGTGACCAGATCGCCCGGGGAAAACACGCTGGCCGCCTTGTCGTGGATGTGGCCGTCGTTGTCGTGGATATTGCTGCGGTCGCTCCAGTCGCGGCTATGCCCGGCCGCCACCACCGAGCCGGCCAGCAAGTCGCCGGACACCCGGGTCAGGTGGTCGAACTGGGCGCGCAGGCGCGCGACGTCGATCTTTTTCAATTCGGCGACCGTCGCGCTGTTGGCGCCGGCGTCCTTCGCCGCGGCGATGGGGTCCGACAAGAACTTGGCGCGGAAATCGTTATCGCTCACCGCGCGCATCAGCAGTTTGTTCACTTCCGGTTGGGCCATGGTGTCCTCCTGGCTTGAGCACTGTGACCGAGGCATGCTTGGCTTGGCGGCGCCGTCGTCTGGATGGAGCGGATACCGGCGGCGCGTTCTGCGACTGGAGGCAATATGCGGTCCGCGCTCCCTATCGGCTTCACGCCGGCAAGAGGCCTTCGCCGCTGAGCCGCCAAGCGGCCGCCGCGCCTCCGGGGAATCTCCGCACCCACCCAAATGCCTCGCCCATCCGCCTCGTCATCCGGCCAGCCTGCGTGTCACTGGAATGAAAAAGCGCCGACGGTTTTCGTCAGCGCTTTAACTATATTCATGCGTTTTTAGTATATCTGTACGTTAAATTACCTAAAACGAACTTTTATCGATGCCCCCCGCGTCCCGCTCCGCGCCGTCCCGCAGCCGCCAGCCGTTCTCGTCCGCCGTCAGCCAGCCGTCCAGGCCCAGCGCGTCCAGGAAGGCGTCGTCGTGCGACACCACCAGCAGGCCGCCGCGGTAATTGCGCAGCATCGCTTCCAGCGCTTGCAAGGACGGCAGGTCCAGATGATTGCTGGGTTCGTCCAGCAGCAGCAACGGCGGCGGCGGATCGGCGTAGAGCGCGCGGGCCAGCGCCGCCTTCAGCCGCTCGCCGCCGCTGAGCAGGCCGCAGGGCCGCGCCGCCAGTCCGGCGTCCAGCCCCAGTTGGGCCAGCAGCATGCGCAGCCGGCTTTCCCCGGCCGCCGGATTGGCGGCCAGCAGCTGTTCGATCGCGCCGCGTCCGGGGTCCAGCCCGTCCAGGTCCTGGGCCAGGTAAGCGCAGCCGGCCGGAACCCGCGCCCGGCCGGCCAGCGGGCGCAATTGCCCGGCCAGCACCTTGAGCAAGGTGGACTTGCCGCAGCCGTTGGCGCCGACGACGCCGATGCGGCGGCCGCCGCCCAGGCTGAGATGGACGCGGCGCGTGGCCGGCGGCGCGAAAGGCAGCTCCACCTCGTCCAGCGCGACGGCGACGCGCGGCAGCGCCCGCCCCTGCGGCAAGGCGTGCACCACCACCGCCGCCTCGTCTTCCGCCCGCCGGGCGGCCTCGCGCACCGCCTGATCCAGCGCTTCCCGCGCCGCGGCCTGTTGCCGCCGCAGCTTGCCGGCGCTGGCTTCGCTGCGCTGCTGCTGGCGGTCCAGCAGGATGCTGGCCTGATTGGCCTCGCGGCCGCGCTTATCGCCGCGGGCCTGCCGCCGCTCTTGCCTTTCCTGCTGTTCGCGCAGCGCCCGCTGTCCGCGCAAGCGCTCTTGTTTGCGCTGTTCCAGCAGCGACTGCGCGCGCGCCTGCTCCCCCGCCTTCTGTTCTGCGTAAAAATCGTAAGCGCCGCCGTAGCCGGTCAGGCCCTGCGGCGACAGTTCGACGATGCGCTCCATCCGCGCCAGCAGCTGACGATCGTGGCTGATCAGCAGCAGGCCGCGCGGCCAGCGGGACAGTTGCTCGATCAGCGCCTGCCGCTGATCCCGGTCCAGGTGGTTGCTGGGCTCGTCCAGGATCAGGAAATCGGCGTCGGACAGCATCGCCCCGCTCAAGGCCGCCCGCGCGGCCTCGCCGCCGCTGAGCGCGCCGGCCGGCGTCTCCGGGCGCAGATGGCCCAGGCCGCAGCGCCGCCATTCGCGTTCCAGCCGCTGGCGCAGGTCCCAGCGTTCGGCCAGCAGTTCGAAATCGCGCGCGTCGACGCCGCCGGCCTCGATGCGCGCCAGCGCGTCCAGCGGCGCTTGCAGTCCGGCCAGGCCGGCGGCGGTGCCGCCCCGCGGCGCGCCGGCCCTCTGCGCCAGGTAATGCGCCGTCCCGCCGCGCAGGCAGCGGCCGGCGCTGGGTTGCAGCTCGCCGGCCAGCAAGCGCGCCAGCACGGTCTTGCCCACGCCGTTGCGGCCCACCAGGGCGATGCGCTGGGGGTGGAACACCATATTGAGCTGGCTGAACAGAACTCTGCCGTCGGGCAGCAGATAGGACACATCGTCCAAAGTGAGATGGGTGTGGGTCATGAAGCTTCCAGGGATGCCTAACATTCCCCTGCGCGCAGGGGGCGGAGAACGTGGCCGTCCAGGGGACGGCGGCATCAATGGCGCATCGGACGATTACCTCGGAACATGCGCGGCGGGATCGCCGCGCGAAAACGGTATGGTAGCGCGCGCCGGGCCGCGCGCCAAGCGGGACAGACCGCGTCTGTCCCGCTTACGGAAGCGCCGCGACGCGCCGAACCTTGAACCGGTTCTCAGAACCTGTTTACGATCTCGCGAGCTAAGGCGAGACAAGGCGAAAACGGCTGAGAAAGCGGAATGTACACGTGGTACATGAGCATTTCGAAGACGTTTTCAACGCTGTATCGCCGACGCGCAGCAGATCGTAAACAGGTTCTCAGACCAACTTGGCCAACATCATGTCCGCGGTCTGCAAGGCCCCCTCCACCCAGCCCTGGGCGTCGGAATAGGCTTCGCCGCACACATAGAGCGGCTGGCCGTCCAGCGGCTGGATGATCTGCCGCTTCACCTCCCAGCTCTTCACTCCGATGTTCCAGCTGTTCCAGCCGCCGCCGTAGGGGTCGTCGCCCCAGTCGCGGAAGGCGGCGTTGCGCACCTTGGGCGTGTAGGACAGGCTGTGCATCACCGTCAGCTGGCGGGTGACTTCCTCGGTCATCATCCGCGGGGCCTTGTAGCGGTGCCAGCTCAGCTCCTTGGCGCGCACCTGGTCGTCCGCGCCGATGAAGGGATCGGCCAGCTCGGCCACTTCCAGCCCCTTCTTCCAGGCGCTGTGGCGGCGGCCGCGCAAGCCGTCCCAAAAGCCGGTGTTGTCGCCGTCGTCGTAGCTGGCCAGCAACATGGCGTGGCCGTGCAAGGCGGGCAGGCCGTTGCTGCGCGGCCAGTAATAGGTCTGGCGCACCGGCAAATCGGTGACGGAGCGGCCGGACTTGACCGGCACGTAGTCGCCGTCGGCCGTGCTGTAGCCGGTATTGAGCCACCAGGGGCTGTTGTAGGTGGTGAACAGCTTGAACAGCGGCCGCGGCGTGACGCTGGCCGTCAATTGCTGGAAGCGCGCGGCCTCCTGCAGCCAGGGGCTGGTGGCGGACAGCAGTTCCAGCGCGCGGCGCGGCATCGCCAGAATCAGGGTTTTGGCGGACACGGTCTGGCCTTGCGCCTGGAACTGGAAGCCCTGCTCGCTGCGCGTCACGCCGCTGACCGGCGCTTCCAGCCTCACCTCGCCGCCGGCCTGTTGGAACAACTGGGCCAACACCAGCGGCACTTGCTGGAAGCCGTTGCAAAAACCCATGTATTGCGCCGACACGCCGAAGTCGGACAGAAACCAGGGGATGGCGTCGGCGGCGTTCCAGTTGCACAGCGTGGTGTCGTAGCCGCCGGTGTCTTCGGCGTACTGATAAGCCTCGCCGGTGATCACGCGGAACAGCACGTTCCAGAAGCCCTGCTGGTACAGCGGCACGCCGCCGAAGCTGGCGCTCTGCGCCATCAGCCGGCGCTCCTCCTCGGTCAGCGATTTATTGGTGATGCCGGGCACGATCTGCTCGATGGCGTCGATGATGACGCCGCCGCCGGTTTGGCCCCGGTCCAGAAAGTTGAGCCGGTACGGCACCTTGTCCGGCTCGGTGGTGAAGTCCTGCAAGCGCAGGTAGACGCCGCGCAGATAGGCGATGTTTTGCGGCTCGTCCACCGGGAAGCGGTAGAGCTCGATCTGCTCCGGCGCCGGCAGCAGCGCGTTCAACTCCTGGATCAGGTCGTAGATCAGCGGCTGCACTTCCGGCAGGATGCGCATGCCGCCCAGCTCCGCCACCATGTCCGGGATGTCCGGCGGCCGCACCGACAGCAGCCGGCCGCCGATGTGATCGCTGGCCTCGAACACCGCGATCTTGAGCTGGGGATAGTGTTGTTGCAGCCGCCAGGCGCTGTACACGCCGGACACGCCGCCGCCGACAATGGCGATGTCTATGTTTTCGCTGGCCATTTTGCTTGTCCTCGCTGAGTGGGGCCGGGATCAGAAGATCACCGGCACATTGGCCGGCCGGCCGTTGTCCGTGTTGCGCTGGGCGTCCCCGTCCGGCACGTGGAAACAGTCCAATCGCGGCTGATGGCGGTAGCGGGCGTTGGCCTGCTGCGGCGTTGGCGGCGGCTGGTCCAGGCCCAC
Source organism: Chromobacterium alkanivorans (assembly GCF_016937655.1). Lineage (GTDB taxonomy): Bacteria > Pseudomonadota > Gammaproteobacteria > Burkholderiales > Chromobacteriaceae > Chromobacterium > Chromobacterium alkanivorans. Next base: position 243,272 of record NZ_JAFHKL010000003.1, read on the forward strand.
GGTCTGCATGTCCAGCACGTAGGCGCGGCCGGCCAGCGCGTGGTCCAGCCCGCGCCGCACCGCGGCGCGCACCGCCTCCGGATGGACCACCACCTCGCCCTCCATGCCGCCGAAGGCCTTGGCCAGCGCGACGAAGTCCGGCTTGGGCCGGTGGATGCGCAGGTATTCCGGGTCCTGGGTGCGCGCCTGCCAGCCGTAGCCGGGCGCGTCGCCGTACATCGCCTCCACTTGCTGCAGCCCCATTTGCAGGGTGTGGTATTCGTGGTTGTTGGTGATGATGTAGAGCACGCCCAGCTGACGGTGCTGCGCGGTCCACCAGGTTTGCGGGTAGAACAGCGAGGAGCCGTCGCCGGTGGCCGCCACCACGAAACGGGTGTCTATGCCCTGGCAGCCTTGCGCTTCCAGCTTGATGCCCAGGGTGGCGGGCATGGACCAGCCCAGGGAGCCGCCGCCGACGCAGTAGTAGCTGATCGGCGCGGCGGCCTCTTCGGTGAAGGGCAGCAGGTATTGGAACGGCGCCGGGTCCGACACCGCTTCGTGCACGTAGACGAATTGCTTTTCCAGCCGGCGTTCGCTGATTTCCAGACGCAGCGCGTCGGCGATCACCACCGCCCAGATTTCTTGCTGCCGCATCGCCTCGCGCAGATAGACGTCCCATTGCAGCCGCCGCGCTTCGGACTTTTGCCGCAGCGACAGATTGCGCTGCCGCGCGGCCGCCGACGGCTGCTCGCCGATCTCCCGGTTCAGCAGCGGCAAGGTGGCCTTGATGTCGCCGAACAGCGCGCACTCGCCGTAGTAGTTCTTGCCGATGTCCCAGCTGTTGTTGCTCAGGTAAACCTGACGCACCGAGGGCGGAATCAGCGGGCCGTCGCTGTACTTGAACACGGTGACCTGGGCCTGGTTGCTGAAGCCGCACAAGAAGGCGACGTCGTGGCCGGCGAACACTTGCTGCAGGTCTTTCTGCCCGCCGGGCAGCTCGCCCTGCCAGTGGTAATCGCCGTTGGGAAAGTTGGCCAGGCTGCTGAAGGTTTGCAGCGACACCGGCGCGCCTATCAACTCCGCCAGCGCCTGCAGTTCCGGCCAGGCCTCGGCGTAGCCGGCGGCGTCGCCCACCACGATCAGCGGGTTGGCCGCCTCGCGCAGCATGGCGGCCGCCTGGCGGATGGCGTCGGCGTCGGCGACGAAATGCGGGGAGATGCGGGTAATGCCGGGCAGGCGGTCGGCGTCGCCGATGCGGCGCATGGTGAATTCCCAGGGAATGGCGACGAACACCGGGCCGTTGGGCGGCGCCATCGCCTCCTTGAAGGCGCGCTGCAACACCATAGGCAGTTCCTGCTCGGTGCGCACCTCATGCGCCCACTTGGTGTATTGCCGCGCCAGGTCCACCAGATTGGAGGCCAGCAAAGGCTCCTGGGTGACCAGCTCGTTCTGCTGCTGGCAGCACAGAATCACCAGCGGCGCCTGCGAACGCCAGGCGTTGAACAGATTGCCGATGCCGTGGGCGATGCCCGGGGTGACGTGCACCACCACCACGCCGGGCTTGCCGGTCATCCGCGCCGAGCCCATCGCCGCGCCCATGGCGATGTTTTCGTGCAGGCACTCGATGTACTCCACCTGGTTTTCCGGGTAGGAGGTGCCGTCGATGATGGGAATTTCATTGGTGCCCGGCACGCCGAAAATGCGGTGGATGCCCAATTGGCTCAAGGCGTCGAACACATAGTCCCGGGCCCAGCGTTGCCGGCCGGTTTGCGCTTGGCTGTCCATACCGTACTGTCTCCAGATGAGTTGTCCTTGTTATGTGAGTGGTAATCCAGGCCGGCGGAAATACAATCCGGATCATTTCTGTGTCGAAAACGCCAACACGCGCCGGCGGCGGCGCAGCCGACGGGCGCGCCTCCGGCGCGGCAAGGCTCGCAACGGCGCGAAGGGGGCCGCCGCGCCGCGCGCGCCCCAGTCCGAAAGGACAGCAAGATCGGCTGCGGCCAGCCGCCGGCATTGACTTTGCATGCCCGTCAAATTAAGGACTTCCCGCGTCAAGCCCTGACGGGCTAAGGGTTTCTACTAGACGCATCGGCTGCGGATGCGCTCCGGCGCTTGTGCTAACATGGAGCGTTCCTGTCGCATCGGTCAGGCTCCAACCACGCCGCCTTCCGGGGAGGCGCCCACCGCCTGCCCCGCCCCAAGTCATGCGCAATGGATAGAGCCGCCAGCCATGGCGGCGCCAAAATGATAAATAAGCATCCGAGACTGCCAACACAATGAACAAGACCAATACCGTTGACCATCTGCCGGTCTCACAGCGCATCCGCAGCCGCCTGCAGCAAGCCGGCGTCCGTTTTCACGCCAACGACAATATCGCCGCCCACATCGAGGACGGCGAACTGGACCTGCTGCAATCCGAGGTTCAGGAAAAACTGAAAGCGGTGCTGGAAAGCCTGGTCATCGACACCGAACACGACCACAACACCCAGGACACCGCCAAGCGCGTGGCCAAGATGTTCATCAAGGAAGTCTTCCGCGGCCGCTATGTGCCGATGCCGGCCAGCACCGAGTTCCCCAATGTGGAAAAGCTGAACGAGTTGATGATCGTCGGCCCGATCACGGTGCGCAGCGCCTGCTCCCACCACCTGTGCCCCATCATCGGCCGCGTCTGGGTGGGGGTGATGCCCAATGAGCATTCCAATCTGATCGGCCTGTCCAAGTACGCGCGGCTGATAGACTGGGTGATGACCCGTCCGCAAATCCAGGAAGAGGCGGTGTCGCAGATCGCCGACCTGCTGATGAAGAAGCTGCAGCCGGACGGCCTGGCCATCGTGATGGAGGCCGACCACTTCTGCATGCACTGGCGCGGGGTCAAGGACAGCAACAGCAAGATGACCAATAGCGTGATGCGCGGCTCCTTCCTCAGCGACGCCAATCTGCGCCGCGAATTCCTGTCCTTGATGCATAAATAAGGCGGTCGCCGGCGGCAAGCCGGCGCGCAGCGGCTAAGATGAAAACGAGGCCGCGCCGATCCGGCGCGGCCTCTTCGCATCCAAGGGGAGACTCATGCTGGTACGCCTGACCTACTGCAGCCGCGCGCACAAATCGATAGACAGCGATCTGGTGGACGACATCATGATCGCCGCGCGCAAATACAATCCGGCCCAGGGCATCACCGGGGTGCTGTGCTACAGCAAGGATGTGTTCGTGCAATCGCTGGAAGGCGGCCGCGCCGAGGTCAATCTGCTGTACCAGAAACTGGCCCACGACCCGCGCCATCAATGCCTGACCCTGCTGGACTACCAGGAAGTGGAGCAACGCCGCTTCGCCAACTGGAGCATGGCGGAGGTGATGATGGAAAAGCTCAACGCCTCGCTGCTGCTGCGCTATTCCGCCCAGACGCGGCTGGACCCGTTCAGCCTGCCCGGCGCCAGCACCGCGCTGTTGCTGGAGGCACTGGCGGAGGCCGGCAGCACCCAGATCCGCCACTGAACCGGTTTACGCTCTGCCGCGCGTCGCGCAGAACGTGTTTACGATCTCGCGAGCTAAGGCGAGACAAGGCGAAAACCGCTGAGAAAGCGGAATGTACAAGTGGTACATGAGCATTTCGAAGCTGTTTTCAACGCCGTATCGCCGACGCGCAGCAGATCGTAAACAGGTTCTAAGCCGCGCCGGCCGCCAGCGAGCGCAAACCGGCGCTGGACTCCTGCAACACATAGGCGACGGCGATGCACAGCAGCGACAGGCCGGTGAGCAGCAGCCAGAACTGGCCGGCATGGCCGTAGTCCGCCATCCAGCGGTACACCGCCACCCCCATGCCCCCGCCCAGCGATTCCCCCAACGCGGTGCTGATGGACAGCACGCTATAGCCCACCGCGCGGCTTTCCTTGCCGATCAAGGACAGCAGCAGCACGTCCATGCTCGGCGCGAACATCATCTCGGCGAAAGTGAACAGCAATACAAAGGCCAGCGCGCCGCCATAGCCAGGGAGAATGAAGGGCATGATGAAGGCCAGCGCGAAGGTGGCGTAGGAGGAACGGACGATGCCCAGCGGCTTGCCGCCGCTCCAGCCGTGGGCCAGATGGGTGACCGGCAATTGCAGCGCGATCACCAGCAAGGCGTTCAAGGAGTACAACCAGCCCAGCTTGCCGGGCAGCGCCAGCGTTTCCGAGACATGGAGCGCGAGCACATTGAACAGCTGGCCGTACAGCAGCCAGCATAAGAAGTTGATCAGCAGAAAGGGCGCCATGCCCGGCAGGTAGAGCAGATTCCAATAGGAGCGGAACGACGGCGCGCCGCCGCCGGGGCGTTTCATGCCCAGCTTGGTGAAATTCAGGAAGGTCACCACGCCGGCGATGCAATAGGAAACGGCGATGCCGATCAACACCAGCCGGTATTGCCCCTGGGCCACCAGGAACAGCGCCAGCGGCGCCGCCGCCGCCGCCGCGATGTTGATGCCGATATAGGTGATGGAAAACAGCTTGGCGCGGTTGTCCATCATGTCGCTGGTGGCCGCGGCCAATTGCTTGCTCGCCAGCGCGTTGATGGAAATGCCGGTGCCGGACAGCGTCAGCGCACAGGCGGTCAGATAAAAGCCCTGGGCTGAATACAGCAGCAAGAAACCGACGGCGGCCATGCCGCAGCCTATCAACACGGAATGCGTCGCCGCCATCCGGTCCAGCCACGGCGCCAGCGGTATCTTCGCCGCCTTGGTGGTCAAGGTGAACAGGATGACCAGCATGGCGATCTGTTCCGCGCTGAACCCGCCCTTGTTGAGAGTGACCACCAGGGTGGAGACCAGGCCGTAGTAGCCTAGATAGGTCATGATGTAATGCGCGGTGATGTACAGCACGCTGCGCCGGACCGGATGCGAGTTCATGCTTGCCTGTCTTTGATTCGGATGGATTCAAGAAACGGTTAAAGTCCGCCGCGCGGCGTGAAAGCATGCGCGACGGACTGGCCTGCCGGCAGGATCTGCGACCCCTATTCCTCGGCCAGCGGCTCCCAGGCCACTTGCACCGCGTCGCGCGCCGCCTCGGCGTTGGCGACGGCCTGCTCTATGGTGTCGCCCACGCACAGCACATAGCCCTGGCGCGAGTTGGACGACTTCAGCGTGTCGTAGCGCTTGCCGGCTTGCAACTGGCAATCCAGCCGGACCACGCCCGGCGCGCTTCTCGCCTGCTCGATGCCGCGCACGTCCAGGATGCGGGCGTTCTCGTAGGAGAAAAAGCGGATGGCGGCGGCCTGGGCCACCGGCTTGCGCTCCGGCCGCGGCGAATCGGTCAGCACCGCCACGGTTTCGCCGGTGAGGTTGACGCCGCTGACCATCTCGCACATTTCCCAGATCTGGTCGCCGCCCACCCGGGTCTGCGACTCGATGATGCGGGGGCCGGACGGGGTCAGGCGGATCTCGGTGTGCGCGGGCCCGGTTTTCTGGCCGATGACGTCCAAAAAGCGGGTGACCAGTTCCTTGACCGCCGCCTGCTGCGCCTCGTCCAGCCGCGCCGGCACCTGGTGGCCCAGCTCGATGAAGCGCGGCAGCGCCGTGGTTTCCTTCTCGGTGATCATCGCGATCTGATGGCGGCCGTTGATGGAGATGGATTCGACGCTGTATTCCGGGCCGTGCAGGAATTCCTCGGCCAGGATGGGGCCGTCCATCACCGCGCGGGAACCGTTCCAGCGCGCTTCCAGATGCGCTTCCGCGTCAACGAAGAACACCCCTTCGCTGAGGCCGCCGGCAAACGGCTTCAACACCATCGCTTCGCCCTTGAGCTCACGGAAGAAGGCCCTGGCGTCGTCCACGCTTTGGCAAACCCGGTACTGCACCGGGCTCAGACCATGCTGGCCCAGCAGCTCGCGCATCTTGATCTTGTCGCGGGTATGCAGCACCGCCTCCAGGTTGTCGCCCGGAATGCCCAGCTCGATCGCGCATTGCGATGCCGGATGCAGGCCGTATTCGGTGAAGGACACCACCGCGTCGAACGGGTCCCTGGCATGCCAGGCCCGCGCCAGCAACAGCACCTCCTCCATATCCTCGTAATCCATCACCGCGTAGCGCGTGGCCGCGCGGTACTGCCGCTCGTTGACGCGCTCCAGGGTCTGCATCATCGAATAGCGGACGCCCAGTTGCTCCAGTTTGTCCAGCGTGTGGTCCAGTCCCCCGACGACCAGCACGTGCGCTTGCTTCATTCTCTTCTCCTCTAAGAGCCTGTTCATAATCTGCTGCGCTGCGTGAGATGCCACACGGTGAGTACAGCTTCGAAATGCTCATGTACCACTTGTACATTCCGCTTTCTCAGCCGTTTTCGCCTTGTCTCGCTCTTGCTCGCTAGATTTTGAACAGACTCTAATTTAGTTATGTCCTGGCCAGGCCGGCGCCGGCTCAAGGCCTCAGTTTCGACAAATCGATGCCCATGCGCTTGGCCCAGACCCGGTTGCGCATCATCACCACATTGAACAGCTCCGGGTGGGTGAGCTTGACCTCTTCCGGGTTGAGCGCCAGCGCCAGCAATTCCGCCATCCGCTGCCGGATGTGGATTTGCAGATTGGCCTGGTCCAGGCATTTGCGGCCCAGGCCTATCGAGTTGCTCAGCAGCTTGATGCGGTGGAACCACAAGGCGGGCAGGTACAGCACATCGCCGGGCTTCAAGGTGCATTGCATCAGCTGGGTGGCCGGGTCTTGGGCCAGCGCGGCCAGGTCCGCGCCGCCGTCCGCCGTTTCCGCCAGCTTCGCCTCCGGCCCCATGACGATCCAATGTTTCTCGCCCACCAGCTGCACATGCATGACATCGATGGTGTAGGAATCCTGATGCAGCCGGGTGACGCCGCCGCGCTGGCCCAGCCACAGCTGGTGGTTGGTGGAAATGACCTCGCCGTACAAATCGCGGCGAAAATCGTACTGGGCGATGTCCATCTCGGGCAGATCCGCGGCCAGCTCCGGGCGGGAGGCCTTGTAGTACCATTCCTGCAGATAGATGGGCTGCGTGTCCGGCCCTTCGTTGTTCATCATCATGGCCACGAATTCGGCGAAGCTGGCCTGGGCGGAGCGCTGGCTGCTATAGCTGTTGACCACCACCGGCGTGTCGCCGCAGCGCTGGGCCAGGCGCTCGAAACTCCAGTTGCGCACCGCCGGCCAGTCGGCGGCATAGCCTTCCAGGATCACCGGCCGCTGGCCAGCGCGGTACTCCCGATCAAACGCCTCCTTGCTCAAGCCTTTGCGGCGTTCGATGCTGGGCGCCTGCCGCAAGGCCTCGGCCACCGGGCCGTTCGAAAAAGCGTTTTCAACGATATCGATGCTGGCGACATCGCGCCGTTTCAAGATGTTCTCTTCAATCAGAATGGGAGCGTTTTGCATGGATTCCTCCAATGGGCTTATCAGCGAGCGCGCGCTTGCAGGACAGTGTCTCGTATCGTTTTCAGCAGCCGCGGCCGCAGCGCGTCCTGGTGCGGCAGCCAGCGATGGATGAAATGATCGCAGTCGTCCAGCCAGACGATGTGCTTGCTACGGGCGTTCCGGGCCGCCGCCAGGTAGCCGTCCAGCGCCTCGGCGGGTACCACCGCGTCGTTCCTGGCGCCGATGATCAGCAAGTCGCCGCCGAATTCGCCGATGCCGGCATAGGCCGGCGAGTCCGGATAAGAGCCCGGCCGGGCCAGGCTGCCGTCGAACTTGGATTCGACGGCGTCGGCCGGATAGCAGGCCGGGCAGAACAGCACCAGGCAGGCGGGTTTCAAGACGGGCGCGAGCCAGGCGGCGAGATGACCGCCCATGCTGGTGCCGATCAAGGTTAGCGGCTCGCGCTTGTCCAGGTGCTCCGCCGCCGCCAGCACTTCGCCGTAGCGGCGCTGCAGACATGATTCTTCCATCACCCCGCTGCTGTCGCCGTTGCCGGAGAACTCAAAGCAGACCGAGCCCAGACCATGCGTGGCCAGGTGGTCGATCACATAGCGTATGGTGTGCCGGTTGGACATGTGGCCCAGCCCGTGCAGGGTGAGTATGCTGCTGGCCGCGCCGGCTTCCGGCTGCACCCGGGTGGCGGCCAGCCGCTGCCCGTTGGCGTCAAAGGTGAAATCTTCCGTTCTCATGTTCAAGCTCCCGGGAAGGCGGGGCCTTCCTGTTCCGATGACTGATGAGGGGGCGGCTTCCGCTCAAGGCTTGGCCGCGGCGGCCAGCGCCGCGAAGCGTTCGTCGCGAACCTGTTCCCACTCCCGGCGCAGCACGCTGTAGTAGATGACATCGCGGCGGCGGCCACCGGGCATGAAGTTGAAGCTGCGCAACACCCCCTCCTCCGTCGCGCCGATGCCGGCCAGGCCGGCGCGGGCGCCGGCGTTGAGCACATCGGTCTTGAACTCCACGCGCTCGCATTCCAGCGCCTCGAAGGCGTGCTTGAGCAGCTCGAACTTGACCGCGCGGTTGATGCCGGTGCGGCGCGCGTCCCGGCACAGCCAGGACCAGCCTATCTCCAGCCGCCGCTCGCCCTCGGCCAGATTGCCGTAGGCGGTGCTGCCGACGATGCGGTCGGTCTGGCGGTCGATGATGGCGAACACGATGCGCGTGCCGTTGAGGGTGTCCTGTATCGCCTGCTCGATGAAGCGTCCCAGATCGTCCGGCGTCTGGATGCGGGCGACGAAGTATTCCCAGATGGCGGGCTCGAATACGATGCGCTCGAAAGCCGCGTAGTCGCCGATCTGAATCCGGCGCAGACGCACGCGTTCGTTTTCCAGGGTGAGGTCCTTCAGATTACGCCAGGTCATGGCTTGCTCCTTGCATGGGTTTAGGCGGGGTCGCGGTTCAGGGAGGGCTGCGGCGTCCGGCAATCCCGCACATACGCCGCCGCCTCGGAAAACGCTTCCGGCGTCCGCGCGTGGCGGGCGTAGATCTCGTCCAGTTGCGCCGCGTAACGCTGATAAATCAGTTTGCGCTTGGGCTTGAATTGGGAACTCAGCAGGCCGTTCTCGATGGAAAACGGTTCCTCGGCGATGACAACGGCCAGGATGCGCTCCTCCTGAAACAGCCTCTGATTCATCGTCGCGACATGCCGGCGCAACGCCTCCGCGTCCGCCGCGGCCAGGTCCGGGGACAGAATCGCCGTGACAAAGGGCTTGCCGGTGCCGTACAGCACCCCTTCCCGGATATGCGGGTGCTGGCGCAAGCCCTCCTCTATCGGCCGCACCAGCACGTTACGGCCGTTGGTCACCGTAACGATGTCGTCGATGCGGCCGTGGATGTACAGGAAGCCGTCCGCGTCCAGATGGCCCAGGTCCCAGGTCTTGACCTCGGCGCTGGGCAGGAAGCTCTTTTCATTGATCCCGGGATCGCACCAGGTATAGCGGCAATTGACCGGATGGCGGCTGGCCACGATCAGGATGCCGTCCTGGTCGAAGCGGACGCTCTTGCCGGGCAGCACCTGGCCCACGCTGCCCAGCCGGAAGGCGCCCGGGTGGTTCTTGGCGACGATGCAGGCCTCATTGCTGCCATAGCCCTCGTACAGCGGCACGCCGGCATGATTGAAGAACTCCAGCACGTCCCGGCTGGCCGGCGCGGAACCGGTCCACAAATAACGAACGCGGCCGCCCAGCGCGGCCTGGATCTGCGCGCCGCGCTCGGCGGCCGCGCTGTCTCCGTGCCGGCTCAGCAGCCGGCCACGCAGTTCTTCGTAAAACCCGGGCACCCCCATCACCACCGTAGGAGCGCAGGCGCTGGCCATGTCCAGCGCCTGCTCCAGATTGGACAGCGTGAGGTCGTGGCCGTAGACCAGCGCCGAGTAGATCCAGTAGCGTTGCTGCAACAGCACCAGGCGCAGGAACACCAGCAGATTGTCGCCGTCCCGATGCGCGAACAGGGTCTGCGTGTCATTGATGGAACTGTTGGCGCTGGCGACGGTGGCCTCCAGCCCCTTGGGCGCGCCGGTGCTGCCCGAGGTGAACTTGATCGCGAAGATATCGGCCGCGTCATAGCCGGCGTGCATGGGCGGCTCGGCGGCCTCGGTCTCGGCGCCCTCCGCCCAGGCCTGGATCTCGGCGATGTCGAAAAACGCGCCGCCGCTGGCGATGCCTTCGGCGAACAGCGCCTTCAGCCCGTAGATGTCGACGATCTGTTCAGGCCGGTAACGGCCGGCTTCGAAACCCGCGGTCACGCCGCCCAGCTTCAGGATGGCCAGGTCCAACAGCACGAACTCGATGTGGTTCAGCGACATCACGCCGATGCGGTCGCGCGGTCGCAAACCCAGCGCCCGCAAGCGGCGGGCCACGCGCGCCGCCTTGCGGTCCAGCTCGGCCAGGGTCCAGACCCGCACCTCGTCGTCCTGGCGGAAACGGATCACATGCCGCTCATCGTCGCAGCGGCGCAGCGCGATGGCGTTGATCAGGTCGACGGCCTCGCCGCGCGGCGCTTGAGGAATCAGCCCGCTCATGCCTGCGCCTCCCGCGGGCCGGCCGGCTGGCGCAGCGGCGTGAAGAAGCGCTGCTCCGCCAGGTCCAGGGACGCGCCCGGCGGCGTCAGCGTCGCGCTATCCGGCCAGACGTCGACGCGCTCCATGCCCAAGGCGCGGCCCAGGCGCTGGGCGAAGCGCGGCAGCAAGGGGGCGGCGGTCTGGGCCAGCAGCCGCGCCGCGGCCAGTTCCAGCGCGATCGCGGTCCGGTACTCGTCGCGCAGCGCCGGGTTGCGACGGATGCGCTCGTTCGATTGGGCGAAGCGCAGCGCGCCGGCCACCAGCGCGTCCAGTTCCTCCGCCACGCGGTTGAGCGAGAAACCATCGGCGCCGTAATGGATTTTCAGGCTGGCCAGCCGCTGGTTCAGCGCGTCGAAATAGGCGGTGTGCGCGGCGGTCCAGCTGCCGGCGTCCGGCGCTTCTTGCTGGAAATCCTGCCGCAGGCGCTCGCCCAGGCCGGCCAGCCAGAGCTGCCACTGGCCCAGCAGCGTCCCTTCCACCCGCGCGTGGAAATCGTCCAGCGTGAAATTGGTGCGCTCCTGTTCGCCGCGGGTCCGCGCCAGGTAATAACGCACCGCGTCCACGCTGTCCGGGCTCAGGATGTCCTTGCCCCATACCGCGTGCCGGCGGCTGGTGGAGAACTTCAGGCCGTCGAGAAGATAAAACTCGTTCTCGTTGTAGTCGATGTCGCAGCGCCAGTCCGGGAAGGCCATCCGGTACAGCGCCGGGTACAGGATGGAGTGGTAATAGCTGTTGTCGTAGCCGAAGAAATGGACGATTTTCCAGTCCGGCTGCGGCTGGTCGGCTTTCCACGCTTTGCCCAGCCGGCCGCCCAGCGCGGCGATGCCGTGCAGGAAGCCGTAAGCCATCTCCGGCCACACCCAGATCACCTGGCTGCCCTCGACCTCCTCCGCCGGCGGCACCCCCCATTGCGCCGGGTGGGTGATGGGCACCCAGTAGTCCTTGCGCGCCAGCACCCGCTCCGCCAGCTGCTGCAAGCGCGGCGACACCTTGCCCAGGCGCTGATGCTGCTCCACCGCGTCCTTGAAGGCGGACAGATTGATCATGTAGCGGCGGATGGCGCCGGTGACCGGGGCCGCGTCCGACAGCCGCGAGCGCGGCGCGTCCAGGTCCACGCAGTTGTTCGGTTCGCCGCACTCCTCGCAGATATTGCCGCCGCAGGGCGAGCCGCAGCTCGGGCATTTGGCGGCGACGTCCACCTCGTACAGATAATCACCGGTTTCGGCGTCGAACAGCGCCGCGTCCGAGCGCAGCTCGGCGCCGCCCCGCACCAGCCGCGAGAAGAAATCGCGCAAGCCGTCCGCGTAGCCGGGGTCGCGGGTGGTGACGGTGTATTGATCCAGATGGATGTCCATCAGGTCCAGCGTGGCCTTGATCGCCGCCGAATAATGGCTGGCCACCCGCTGGGGACTGCTGTCTTCCTGGCGGGCGCGGCCCACCACATAGCTCTGGTAATCGTCGCTGCCGGTCAGGTGGTAGGCCTCGTGCCCGCTGGCGCGCAGGAAGCGCACATAGACGTCGGCGCCCAGATAGGGGCCGGACAGATGGCCAAGATGCAGGTCGCCGTTGGGCGTCGGCGGCGTGGAGAACACGAACACCGGACGTCCCTGCAAGCGCGAGGCGCCGTTGTCCCGCGCGGCGGCGGCGCGCCGGGCCGGGTCCCGCCAGTAGAAGTCGCAGAAGCGCAGCGGCTGCGTGCCGGTATTGCGCAGCACGTGCATCTCGAACGGTTTGAACAGCGCCAGATGGCCGGCGCTCACCGGCTGACGGCGGCCGTCGGCGTCGATGACGCCCTCGCCGCTGAGGATCAGGAAGGCCTCCAGCTCGTCGTGCTTGTGCGGCCGGCTTTCCCCGCCCGGCTCGACGACGCCGTAGGCCAGGCGCAGCGGCTCCCCCTCGCCCAGGCCGGCGATGGCGGCCATTTCGATGCCAAAAGCGGGCGCCCGCTGCGCTTGGTTCAAGTCAATGATGTCCATGGTCGGCTATCCGGTGGTGAGTGTGGGGTTGAGCAGGGCGACGGCCTCCGCGGCGATGCCGGGCGCCAGCCGATAACCGGAGCCGTTGCCCGCTCCGACGAACAGAATGCGTTGATGGCGGCCGACATATTGCGCCAGCGGCTCGCGGCTTGGGCTGTAGGCGTCGCAGAACACCCGGCCCGAACCCAGCAGCGGCGCCAAGGCCGGCGCGACGCCCAGCAGCGCCTCGCGCGCCTCGGCGATCTCGCGGGCCTCCAGCCGGCCCGCTTCGGGCGCCGGGTCCCATTGCTGGCAGGTGTAGCTGAACAGCCAGTGCCCGCGATGCGGCAGCGGCGCCAGAAAGGCGTCCTCGACGGGGAAGAACAGCGCCCGCCCCTCCTCGGGCGGCCGCTGCAGATGCAGGGCCACCACTTTCTTGACGCGGATGCCGAGCGCGGCGGTCAGCTCGCGCCAGCAGCCCTCGTTGGCCCATGGGCCGGGGGCCAGCGCCACGGCGTCGGCGGCCAGCGTCCGGCCGCTGGACAGGACGACGCGGACGCCGTCGGCGCCCTCGTCCAGCGCCTCCACCCCGACGCCCTCCAGCACTTCGGCGCGCTCGCGCAGACGCCGCGCCTGCCAGAGCGCCAGCGCCTGCACATCCGTCACATGGCAGGCCGGCAGCCGCCACAGCTCGCGGCCGGCCGGCAAGTCCGACGCAAGGCTCAGCCTCTCCTCCGCCGTCACAGGCAGCAGGCCGGCGCAGCGGGCGCGCACCGCCTCGGCGTCGGCCGCGTCGGCGGCGACGAAGAAGTCGAAGCCGTGCATCGGCAGCTGCGGATGGCTGGCGCTCAGGGTCTGGTAGTAATCGGCGCTGACGGCGCTCAGGCGGCGCACGCGCTCGGAGCGGCCCACCGGGAAATGGACGCCGGCGGAATACATCGACGCCCCCGAGCCGATCAGGCCGCGGTCCACCAGGGTGAGCCGGGCACGCGGCTCGCGCTCCAGCAGGCGCGAGGCTATGGTGCAGCCGAGAATGCCGCCGCCGACGACGACGATATGCGGCGCCCTCATGCCCATTCCCTCTTGTTCTTGCGCTCGTCCGCGCGCGTCGCGGCCAGCGGCGCCCAGGACACGAAGGCCGCGTCCGCATTGCCGGCGCGCGGCGCGTCCAGCATGCGGTTGATGACGATCTGGCTGCGCCAGGCGGTCAGGCTGAGGTTGGGATCGGCCAGGCCGCGCTGCTGGCGGATGGCGTTCAGGATGAACAGGCTGCGGTTGCGCGGCAGCTTGCCCAGCGCCGCGTAATCGCGGTCGACGGCGATCTCCTCGCCCTCGCGCTCCAGCCTCTCTCGTAGCGGCTGCAGAAAGGGGGTGGGCGCCGGCTTGAAGCCGCTGGCCCAGATCACCACGTCCGCGTCCAGCGTTTCGGACTCATGGGCGCCCAGGTGGCTGGCGGCGACGGACCAGCGCTCGCCGTTCCGGCCAATGGCGCGCACTTCGCGGAAGGGCAGCAGCCGGATGTCGATAGGCGCGCGCGCGATGAAGCGCAGCGTATAAATCTGTTGGTAGATGCTGCGCAGGGTGCACTCGGAAATGCCGTCGCTGCTGAGCAGGTTGCGCTTGAGGAATTCGCGGCGGAAGGTCTCGTCCTGCTCGTAAAAATAATTGGAATGCGTTGGCGTATACAGATCGTTGGTGAAGGGGGAATCGTCGAGCGGAAAATAATTCTCCCGCCGCGACAGCCAGCTGAGCGCGGCCGGCGCCTGGTCGCCGCCGCGGCGCAGCAGCTCCAGCACCGCCTCGGCGCCGGACTGGCCGCCGCCGATGACCAGCACGCGCTTGCCGGCAGTGACGCCGGACTTGGCGGCGAAATCGTTGACGTGGAAATGCGTGCTCTCGTTCAGACAGGAGCGCGCGAAGTCCGGCACGTCCGGCACGATGCCGACGCCGACGACCACGTTGTCGCCCTGCACCCGCCGCTTGCTGGTCTGCACCACGTAGGCGCCGTCGACGAAATCCACCTCCAGCACCCGCTCGCCGAAGCAGATGTTGTCGTTGCTCTCCGCCGCCCATTTCAGATAGTCGCGGAATTCCAGCCGCGACACCTGATCGAAACGCGCGTTGAGAAACTGCAGCAATCTGCCGTGCTGATGCAGATAGGACACAAAGGAGAAGCGGTTGGTCGGGTCCGCCAGCGTGACCAGGTCCTTGAACAGGGACACTTGCAGCCCGGCGCCGGGAATCATCATGCCGTCGTGCCAGGAGAAGGCCGGCTTCTGTTCGAAGAAAATGCTCTTGATGTCGTGCTGGCCGTGCAAGAGCGAAGCCACGCTCAGATTGGACGGCCCGCTGCCGATGCCGATGCAGTGATATTTCATGGTGTATTGGCACTTGAAGTGGATTCAAGACAAAAGGAGCCGCGATGAACTGCGCGTCGCAGCGGCGGAAAACCCAACCGGCACTCTCATTCGCAATCAACAACAACCACAAACCGCCAAAGCATCGCCGGAGACGCGCCGCGTCCGTTCCGGCGTCCAAACCCGCCGCCCGCCCGGTCAGTACTAAAGGCCAGGCCGCATCCCGTTGCAAAAGCGCAGCAGGCGCCGCGCCGTCTCCACCCCCGCCGAATCCAGACCGCCGCGCCGCCGCTGCCGGCCGCGCCGCAAACCCGTGTCCCCCATGGCCTGGAGGCCTAAATCGGCAAGCCGTACCGATCAATATATTCCAATGTCATTCAAGCTATCACATGACTTTTGTCATGTCAAACAACATTAAAAACCAAAAATAGATGACATTTTCGAAATAGATACCATCAATCAGTACAGTTTATGGGGAAAGAAAAGCTGTCATCATCCCGACGACAAGAGCGGCGCATCCGGACGGACGCCGCCGCTTCAAACGCAAAACAGGCCGGGATTCCCGGCCTGTTTCGCTAGCGCGCCCGACTCGAAATCAGGCGCGGGTTCCGCTTGCTTCAGCCCAGCTGGAACGGATACACCGAGCCCAGGCCCAGGATGCCGCTCAACTCGTCCAGCGCGGTGCGGCTCTCGATCAGCAACTGCGGATCGGCCAGGTCTTCGCTGCTCAGCCGGTCGCGGTAATGGCGGTCCACCCAGCTATTGAGCGTGGCGAACAGCGCGTCGCTCATCAGCACCTTGGGATTGACCGCGGCGATTTCCGCCGCCGACAGCGCCACGCGCAGCCGCAGGCAGGCGGGGCCGCCGCCGTTCTGCATGCTTTGCTTGAGGTCGAACACCTTGACCTCGGCGATGGGCCCGCCGCTGGCGACCAGCTTGCTTAGGTATGCCCACACCCGCGGCTGATTGCGGCACTCTTCCGGCACCACGATGATCATCTTGCCGTCCGGCCTGGACAGCAACTGGCTGTTGAACAGATAGCTCTTCACCGCCTCCTCGATGCTGACCTCGGCCGCCGGCACCTCCACCGACACAAAGTCGCCGCCGGCCGCGGCCAGCTTGGCGCTCAGCTCGGCCAGCACCTGCTGCTGATTGAGGAAAGACTTCTGGTGGTGGAACAGCACCTGGCGGTTGCCCACCGAAATCACGTCGTTGTGGAACACGCCGGCGTCTATGGTGTCCGGGTCCTGCTGCGCGTAGACCACGCGCTCCGCGCTCAGGCCGTGCAAGCGCGCCACCGCCTGGCAGGCTTCCAGAGTCTGGCGCGCCGGGAACTTGGCCGGCTTGGGATAGCGGGCGTCGAAAGCCGCCGCGCCGAACACGAAGAACTCCACGCCCGGGCCGTCGTACTCGGCGCAGAAACGGGTGTGGTTGGCCGCGCCCTCGTCGCCGAAGTGCATTTGCGCCGGCAAGGCCGGATGCACGGCGAAGCGGGACTCGTCGGCGAACATCGCCTGCAGCAGCCGGCGCGTGGTCGGATGCTCGATCGAGCGGTGGAATTTATTGTTCAGATTGGCCGGAGTGAAATGCACGCGGCCGTCGGCGGTGTCGCCGGACGGGCTGACGGTGGCGGCGTTGGCGGTCCACATGCAGGAGGCCGAGCAGGCCGCCGCCAGGATGGCCGGCGCTTCCTTCGCTGCGCGCGCCACCACCTCGGCGTCGCTGCCGCCAAAGCCCAGCAGCCGCAGGCTGGCCACATCCGGACGCTCGTGCGGGGCCAGCACGCCCTGCTTGAAGCCCAGGTCGTGCAAGGCCTTCATCTTGGCCAGGCCCTGCTTGGCGGCCAGCTTGGGGTTGGACGCGGCGCTGACGTTGCTGGTGGACGCCACATTGCCGAAGGACAGGCCGCTGTAATTGTGGGTCGGGCCCACCAGGCCGTCGAAATTCACTTCATAGGCGTTCATTTGGAGAATGCTCCCTTGCCTCAATCCATCTGAATGGCGGGACGGCCATCTGGCCCCTTCTCGCCACCTAACTCTTTTGCGTTGACTACACGCCCCCTCTCCCACGAGGGGAGAGGGGAGAAAACCGCACCACCCGCGCTTACTGCACGAATGAACTGGCGTCTCACTCAGCCTTCAGTCCCTCTCCCCTTGCGGGAGAGGGGTTGGGGAGAGGGGGTGCTCTTAAGAACCTGTTTACGATCTGCGGCGCGTCGTGAAACGTGACACGGTGAGTACGCCCTCAAAATGCTCATGTACCACTCGTACATTCCGCTTTTTCGCTCGTTTTCGCCTTGTTTCGCCTTAGCTCGCGAGATCGTAAACACGTTCTTAAAACACCATGCCGGGAGACAGCTGCGCCGGCACGGCCAGGCTGTCGCATTCCAGCGAGGCCACCGGATACGCGCAGTAGTCGGCAGCGTAGTAGGCGCTGGCGCGATGGTTGCCGGAAGCGCCGACGCCGCCGAAAGGCGCGGCGCTGGAGGCGCCGGTCAAGGGCTTGTTCCAGTTGACCACGCCGGCGCGGCTTTCCAGCAGATAGCGCTCGTACAGCGCGCGCTCGTCGGACAGCACCCCGCCGGCCAGGCCGAAGCGGGTGTCGTTGGCGATGGCGATGGCCTGGTCGAAATCGGCGTAGCGAATCACTTGCAGCAGCGGGCCGAAGTATTCCTCGTCCGGACGCGTGGCGGCGGTGGTGTCGATGATGCCCGGGCTCAGCAGCGCCGCGTCCGGCGTCAGCCGGCGCATTTCCAGCAGCGCCTTGCCGCCGGCGGCCAGCATCGCGGCCTGGGCTTGCAGCAGCGCCTCGGCGGCGGCGCTGGAGATCACCGCGCCCATGAAGGGCGCCGGCTCGGCGTCGTATTTGCCGACGCGCAGCTTGGCCGTCACCTCCACCAGCCGCGCCAGCAGCGCGTCGCCCCAGGCGCCTTGCGGCACCAGCAAGCGGCGCGCGCAGGTGCAGCGCTGGCCGGCGGAGACGAAGGCGGACTGGACGATGTGGTGGACGGCGGCGTCGATGTCCTGGACGCCTTCCACGATCAGCGGATTGTTGCCGCCCATTTCCAAGGCCAGGATCTTGTCCGGGTGGCCGGCGAAGTTCTTGTGCAGCAGCGCGCCGGTGGCGGAACTGCCGGTGAAGAACAGGCCGTCGATGCCGGCGTGGCCGGCCAGCGCCGCGCCGGTGTCGCGCGCGCCTTGCAGCAGCGCGATCACCCCGGCCGGCAGGCCGGCTTCGGCCCACAAGCGCACCGTTTCCTGCGCGGTCCACGGCGTCAGCTCGGACGGCTTGAAGATCACCGCGTTGCCGGCCAACAGCGCCGGCACGATGTGGCCGTTGGGCAGGTGGCCGGGGAAGTTGTAGGGGCCGAACACCGCCACCACGCCGTGCGGCTTGTGGCGCAGCACCGCCTGGGCGTCGCCCATGGCGGCGGCGCGTTCGCCGGTGCGCTCGTGGTAGGACTTCAGCGAGATGTCCACCTTGTTGACCATGGTGGTCACTTCGGTCTGCGCCTCCCACAGCGGCTTGCCGGTTTCCTGGGCGATGACGCGGGCCAGCGCGTCCTTGTTGGCGCTCAGGAGTTCACCGAAGCGCTTGGCCACCGCCGCGCGCGCGTCCAGCGGCGTGCGCGCCCAGTGCTTGAACGCGGCGCGGCCGGCGGCCACGGCGGCGTCCACCTGGGCGGCGTCGGCGGCGCGGCCCTGCCACAGCGGGCTATTGTCGGCCGGATTGGTTTTGCTCAGCGCCGCGCCGGCGCCCTCCAGCCACTGTCCGTTGATGAATAAGCTGCTCACTATGCATTCTCCTTGGGGTAGAGCGCGACGCAGCGCAGATGGCCGCCCTCTTCCACGTTCAGCGCCTGCGCCTGTTCCGGCGTCAGCAGGATTTCATGGGTGGGCGCCAGCGTCTCGGCTAGGATGACGCGGAAGCCGGCCAGCGAGTCGTTGGACACCAGGTAGAAGTTCTTGTCGCCTTCCGGCAGCGGGTCCGCCAGCCGCGCCGCCACCGCCGCGCTTTCCTTCACCGCGCGGATTTCGCTGGTATAGGTCTGCACTGTCGGGCCGGCGTCGAAGATGTCGACATAGCCTTCGTAGCGGAAGCCCTCGGATTCCAGCATCGCCACCGCCGGGCGGGTGTTTTCGTGGGTCTGGCCGATCACCGCCTGCGCCTCCGGCGGCAGGAAGTCGATGTAGACCGGGTGCTTGGGCATCAGCTCGGCGACGAAGGCCTTCTGGCCGACGCCGGTCAGGTAGTCGGCGTGGGCGAAATCGATGGAGAAGAAATGACGGCCCAGGCCTTCCCAGAACGGCGAGCGGCCGGCCTCGTCGGACACGCCGCGCATCTCGGCCACCACCAGCTTGCCGAACAGCTGCGGGAACTGGGCCAGGAACAGGAAGCGGCTCTTGGACAGCAGGCCGCCGTTGCGGTTGGCGCGGTAGTCCGGGTGCAGGAACAGCGTGCACAGCTCGGAATAGCCGGTGTGGTCGTTGGACAGGAACAGGGTGTCGTGGCGCGAGTAGACGCCCAACTCCTCGGAGGCGTGGACGATGGTGCCGACGCGGTAGTTGTACCACGGCTCCTTCAGGCCCACCGCGGCTTCCAGCGCGCAGATGCCGGCGATGGCGCCGGTGGCGCCGTCCTCCATCACGAAGACATAGCCTTGGTCGGCCTTGTCCAGTTCGCCGGCGAAGGACAGCACCGAGCGGGCGATGCGGCGCGACAGCCTCTCTTCGTTGACCGGCAGCGAGGTCAGGCCGACGCCGGCGCTGCGCGCCAGATTCATCAGGCCGTCCAGGTCCTTGTGGGCTACGGGGCGGATGAACATCATGCTGCGGACTCCTTCTGCTGCAGGCCGGCCACCTGGACCTGGCCGCCGCTGGCGAGACCCAGCGCGCGGGCGGCGTCGGGATTGATGAAGGCGACGCCGTCCACCACCGCCACGCGGCACACCGCGGCGGAAAACTCGCTGGATTCAAGATTGCTCAACAACTGCGGCTGCGCCTGCTCCGGCAGGCTGGCCAGCACTTCCACCGGGTAGCAACGGCTGTTTTCCAGCGTTTTCAGGCGGTCCACCTCGGCGGTCAGCACCGCGCCGCCGTCGAAGATGTCGATGTAGTTGTCGGCTTCGAAACCCTCGTTGCACAGCAGCTGGCAGGAGCGTTCGAAGCTGGCGTGGATCTGGCCTATCGAGTGCTGCGCCTCGTCCGGCAGCAGCGGCACGTAGATCGGGTAGCTGGGCATCAGCTCGGCGATGAAGGTCTTGCTGTGGCTGACGAAGGCCTGCTCCACCTGCAGGAAATCCATATTGAAGAAGCGGCGGCCGATGGCGTTCCAGAACGGCGATTGGCCGGCGTCGTCGTGGATGCCCTGCATCTCCGCGATCACGCGGCGGCCGAAGCGCTCGCGCTTGCTGGCGATGAACAGCAGCCGGGCGCGCGACAGCAGTTCGGCGGCCAAGGGCTCCAGATGGCCGTCCACGTAGAAGCCGCACAGCTGCACCATGCCGGTCAGGTCGTGGCACATGTTCAGCACGTGCACGCGGTTGTTGACCTTCAGCGCGCGCGAGGCGTGGACGAAGATTTCGCTGCGGTAGCTGTAGAAGGGCTCGTCGAAGCCGGCGGAGGCGTTGATGGACGCGGTGCCCAGCACCTGGCCGTCTTCCTCCAGCACGAACATATAGTATTCACAGCCGGAGTCGCCGATGGCTTCGTGCTCGAAGGCGGACACGGACTGCTGGATGCGCTCGAACAGCTTTTCCCGGTTGTTGGGCAAGCTGGTAACGCCGATGCCGCTGGCCACCGCCATGCGTTCGATGGCGGGCAGATCGGAGGTGCGGACGGGACGCACGGTAAGCATGGGACATCTCCCTTATCGCTGAAATCCGGCCGTGCCGCGGCGAGACCGCGGCGCAGCATCGCCCGCGCGCCTGCCGAGGACAGGAACGTGGGCGGATAACGGTATTGTGTCTGGAGCAAGGGCGGCCGCGACGACCGCCCGGAATCGGTGCCGCGGGCGCTTATTGACCGGCGACCAGTTCGGCGACGGCCGCGTCGAAACGCGCCAGGCCTTCGTCGATGTCCCGGTCCTCGATCACCAGCGACGGCGCCAGGCGCACCACGCTCAGGCCGGCCACCAGCAACATCAGGCCCTGCTTTTCAGCGGCTTTCAGAAACTCCTTGGCGCGGCCGGCGTAAGCGTCGGTCAGCACGCAGCCCAGCAGCAGGCCCATGCCGCGCACGGTCTTGAACACCTGGTATTTGGCGTTGATCGCGTTCAGGCCGTCGACGAAGCGCTGGTGCTTGGCGCGCACGCCGTCCAGTACCGCCGGTTCGTTCACCAGCTCCAGCACCTTGTGCGCCACCGCGCAGGCCAGCGGATTGCCGCCGTAGGTGGAGCCGTGGGTGCCGATGCCGAAGCTCTTGGCCACTTTCTCGGTGGTCAGCATCGCGCCGATCGGGAAGCCGCCGCCTATGCCCTTGGCGGAGCTGAGGATGTCCGGGGTCACGCCGTATTCCTGGTAGGCGAACAGCGAGCCGGTGCGGCCTACGCCGCTCTGCACTTCGTCGAACACCAACAGCGCGTTGTGCTGGTCGCACAGCTCGCGCGCGGCTTGCAGGAAGGCCTGGTCGGCCGGCATCACGCCGCCCTCGCCCTGGATGGGTTCGATCACCAGCGCACAGGTCTGGTCGGAGATGGCCGCCTTCAGCGATTCGATGTCGTTGTATTCGAAGTGGGCGATGCCGCCCGGCACCGGGCCGAAGCCTTCGGTGTACTTGGGCTGGCCGCCGACGCTGACGGTGAACAGGGTGCGGCCGTGGAAGGAGTTCTTGCAGGCCAGGATCTGGTTCTTTTCCGGACCGAAGTGATCGGAGCCGTATTTACGCGCCAGTTTGAAGGCGGCTTCATTGGCTTCCGCGCCAGAGTTGCAGAAGAACACGCGCTCGGCGAAAGTGGTCTCGGTCAGCAGCTTGCCCAACTTCAAGACCGGCTCGTTGGTGAACACATTGGACACGTGCCACAGCTTGGAAGCTTGCTCGGTCAAGGCCGCCACCAGCTGCGGGTGGCAGTGGCCCAGCGAGTTGACGGCGATGCCGCCGGCGAAATCGATGAATTCGCGGCCGCTCTGGTCCCATACGCGGGAACCCAGGCCCTTGACCGGAATGAAGCCGGCCGGGCCGTAATTGGGGACCATGACCTGGTCGAAATCGGCGCGCGTGACAGTATTGCTCATCTTGATGGTTCCCTTCCTGCTCTATCGTTTGTTTCTTATCCGTCTGATGAAATCCAGGCCAGTCGTGGTGCCGGCTTTATCGACGATTTCATGAAGTTTCAATGATTCTAAGGTAAGCCCGTCGCAAACCCATATCCGGTTTGCGACACCGCCGTATACATTCCTTGATACAGCGCAATAAATTTTGTCCGACAACATCCATTACAACGGGCAACTGTGCCCAATCCGGCTGCGAGCGCCGCCCCCCGGCGCGCTGCGGGATCATCAAGATAGATCAACATGATTGCCTTATCAATGGTCGGCACCGCAATCCACGATGAAAAACGCCCGGGCCAGCGGCCCGGGCGTTCCTGCCTTGCCGACATCAGCGCTCAGTCGCCGCGAACCTCCTGCCGGCTGAAGCGCGCGCCGTCGCCGCTGACGCCGCGCCAGTACCGCGCCTCGGCGCCCTCGCCCGGCCGGTAGCGCGTCCAGCTGCGCCCGTCCGGCGAGAACTGCAGCGCCTGGCCGGGGAACTCCGTCAGCACGCCGGCCGTTCCGCTGGCCACGCCCGGCGGCGCGATGCGCAGGCCGATGCCGGCGCGCTCCAGCTTGGCCGTCTCGCGCCAGCCCAGCACCGCGGCGAACTGCTGCCAGTCCTGGCTCAAGGCCGCGCGGTCCACCAAGTGGCTGACGCCCAATTGGTAACGCTCGCCCTGACGATACGGCCGTTCCCAGCCGGCGCGGTGCCAGGCGCGTTCGGCCAGCGCCAGCAAGCGCGGATAGGCCATGTACTCGAACTGGGCGTCGCTGCGCATCACTTCGCTCCAGGCCTGGCCCTGGATGCCGGCGAAGCGCGCCGGCGCGGCCTCGCTGGGCACTTCGAAGGCCTTGCCCTGGCGGTCCGGCATCACTTCGGCGTTCTGCGGCAGATTGTCCGGCGCGAAGCTGAACACCTTGTAGCTGTCGGTGGCGCGCGAGGCCCAATAATAGCCGCGCTCCTTGGGATTCAGCTCATAGGGGAAGTCGAAGTACAGATAGTCCGGCATCGCCAGCACCGTCTGGAAGCCCTTGTTGGCGAACTCGTGCGCCTCCTTGGCCGCGCCCCAGAACAAGGTGTCCCACTCGGTGACCATCACCTTGGCGGTGGCGAAGTCCTTGGGCGATTTGGCGCCCTTCAAGCCGTCCTGCCAGGCGCCCATGGTGGCGATGCCGTGGCGCGCGACGATGCGGCTGACGTCCTCGGCGAACTGCAGCGGCAAATCGGCGACGGTTTTACCCGGCCGCTCCGCCAACAACGCGCGGCAGGCCGGCGAGCGCGCCCAGGGTTTGTCCTGTTCCGCCAGCTTGATCTTGCCTTTGCCGGCATCGTTGCCGGACACGTCTTGGAAGCCACCGCCCAGCAGAATGTTCTTGGCCTCGTCGCCGCCGAAATGCCAAGTGGCGAGCGGCGCGCCGGCCTCGCGGTGCATGGCGGCCACTTCCGACACCACCTTGTCGACGAAGCGCGGCACGCCGGGCACGCAGGGATTGACATAGGTGTGGCGGTCGTAGAATTGCACCGACAGGGTGTTGGAGCGGTCTTGCGGATCGATCAGCCGGTAGGCCGCGGCCGCCTCCGGCTGGCCCAACTGGCTGAGGTGGCGGTAGCGCCGCTCCATCGCCATCACCGCCGCGCGCGCGTGCGCCGGCATGTCGATTTCCGGAATCACCTCGATGAAACGCGCCTTGGCGTAACGCAGCAGTTCCACATACTGCTCGCGGCTCAAATAGCCGCCGCCGGAACGGTTGTCCGGACCCGAGCCCAGTTGCGGCAGCAGGCAGCGGTCCTCGTTCAGGTCGTGGCAACGGCGCGCGCCGACCTCGGTCAGCTCCGGCAGACCGTTGATCTGCAAGCGCCAGCCCTCGTCGTCGGACAGGTGCAGATGCAGCTTGTTGAGCTTGTAGGCGGCCATCTGCTCGATCAGGCGCTTGAGCGTGGCCGGCTGGCGGAAATTGCGCGCCACGTCCACCATGAAGCCGCGGTGGCCGTAGCGCGGCGCGTCTTCCACCGTCAGCGCCGGAATCTCGCCGCCGCCCTGCGGAATCAGGCCCAGCAAGGTCTGCGCGCCGTAGAACAGGCCGGCGGCGTCATGCGCGTCTATGCGCGCGCCGCCGCGCCCCACCCGCAGGCGGTAGCCGCCGGCGACGGCGATGTCGGCCGGCAAGCCCTTGACCACGGCGCCGCTGACCGGCAGGCCCTGCTCGGCCAGCCCCAGCTGGCGGCTGCGTTGCGCCAGCGCCGCGCGCGCGTCCGCGGGCAAGGCCGGCAGCCGCCAGCTCAGCCCCGCCGCCGCCGCCTTGCCGCCGTCGCGCTTGACGCGCAGCGCGGCGGGAATCACCCGCGCGGCCACGTCGGCGGCGGCCAGCTGCTGGCCGCGGCGCGCGAATTCGCGGTAGCGCTCGCCAGCGTCCATCAAGGGCCTCGCCTCGCCCGCCGGCGACTTCCATTCGTCTCCCGGCAGCGGCAGCAAATAGCTGGCGTCGTCGTCGTCATTGCGCGCCAGCACCGCCGGCGGCTGGCCGTCGGCCACCAGATAGGGCCGCGGCAGCACGTCGCTGTTGTGCAACATCCAGTACTCGGCCACCAACGGCAGCTCCAGCTTGGCGCCGGCGGCGATGCCAGCGAAGCCGGGCTTGGGCGTCAGCCGGTACAGGTCGCCGGTCAGATGAGTCAGCGCGAAGTCCGGGCTGTCCAAGCGCAGTAGCCGGCGGATGCTGTGCAGGTACAGGCTCCACTCCTTGGCCGGCACCGCGGCCGAGCCGTGGTTTTGCAGGATCAGCCGCCCTTTCAGACAGCTGCCCCAGTCCGCGCCCAGCTCCACGCAGGGCGCGCCGGCGGCCGCCCCCTTATTGCTGTCCACCGCCATGTTCAGCGACAAATCCCGCGCCAGCGCCGCGACATCCGGCTGCGCCCAAGCCAGCGCGCTGGCCGACAACAGGCCCGCCGCCAATAGTTGTTTCGTCCTCATGCTCACCTCTGCGATTTGCGTGGCGCGCCGCGCGGCGGAACTCCCCCGCCGCGCCTCCCGTACCTCATCCGCATGCCACCGTGGGCACAGGCTAACTGGTATTAATGTGGTATTCAATGTTCAAGATCAAAATCGCGCTCTCCCGCCGCGGACGACTAACATGAGAGGGCCGGAATGCAAAGATCTGTGAAGCCCGGGAACGCCCGCGCCATGCCGCCGGTCTAGCCGCGGTTGCCGCAAAATCCGTCATCGCCGGCGGGCCGCGCGCCGCCCTTCAACCCTCATTAGGAGCGCATCGATGCGCAAGACTCTCGCCCTCGGCCTGCTGTTGCTGGCCGCCCTGCCCGCGCTGGCCCAGGACGCCTCGGCCCCGCAAACCGTGTTCAGCCTGCCGCTGACGGCGTTCAAGGCCGCGGACCGCGACGCCTCGCAAAAGCTGTACCGGGCGCCGGACGCGCAGCTGAGCGCTTACAAATCCATCGTGGTGGAACCGCTGTACTTCATGCGCCACCAGCCGGACGGCGACTGGCAGCTGCTGCAGAGCGGCGAGGAGAACCGGATCGCCGCCTATTTCCAGCAACGGATGACCGAGGAATTGCACAAGGTGGGCATCCCGGTCAGCCGCGAAGCGCTGCCGGACAGCGCCCGCCTGCGCGTGGCCGTCACCGGCATGGCCCAGGAGCGGCCGGGCGTGGAAGCGCTGGACATCCTGCCGATCAAGGCGGTGTTCAATCTGGGCCGGCTGGCCGCCGGCAAGGAGCCTTATCTGACCAAGGTGGCCAGCATGGCGCAGCTGGAGGACGCCAACAGCGGCAAGCTGCTGGCCGGCAGCGTCAATCTGCGCAAGGGCGACAAGAGCCGCCAACGCGGCGAGCCGGTCAAGCTGGAGAGTCTGCAAGGCCTGATCGACGACTGGTGTCGCGATAGCGCCAGGCTGCTGGCGCGCGGGATGGCAATGAAGCCGGCCCTGCCCTGAAAAGCGAGCAAGAAAAACGCCGAGGGCAAAGCGCTCGGCGTGAATATCGACGGCTACAGCCAGCCGGCGGGCGCCGAGCTATAGCGTTGATGATAGCGCCCAAGCAACACGAGCAAATCATCGAAACTCGCCTGCAAGGCGGTGGAAGAAATGGCGATCGGACTGCCATAGCATATGAAATTGAAATGGCTGAATAGCCGCGCCACCGGCCCCAGCCGGCTCAGGTACTTGCCCGGCGCTCTCACCTTGATGATCAAAAACTGCTGACCGCGCCCCGCCGAGACTTCCCAGCCGACGATGTCCGCCCAGGGAATCAGCCCGACGGCGATCTGGCTGGAATGGTCCGACAGCCCTTGCGCGTTGAACACCAGGGCCGGCTTGCGCTGCAGGCATTGACGCAGGCCTAGCAGACAGCAAGCGCCGAAGAAGACCATCGCCGCGCCTCCGGCGCCATAACGCCGGACCAGGCTAACCTCCGTGTCCGGCGCAGTCCACATCGCATAGCCGACGGCGACAAAAGCCAGGCCGGCGACGATCAGCAACAGCACCTTGCCGCCGCCGAACTCGATACGAATCTCATCCATCGCGCTCATCTCGCAGTCGTAAAAAACCCCCTGCCAAGGCAGGGGGTGGGGCTAGCCGGCGGCCGCTCCCGAAAGAAGCGGCGCTCAGGCTGGCTTACTGGGTTTTCAGGCCGAAGGAGTCGGCAGTCGCCTGCGCGGTCTTGGCTTCTTCTTCCAGCAGGGCCTTGATGGACAGGCGGATGCGGCCGCGGTCGTCCATTTCTATGGCCTTGACCTTCACTACCTGGCCTTCTTTCAGATAGTCGGCCACGTTCTTGATGCGCTCGTTGGCGATCTGGGAAATGTGGACCAGACCATCCTTGCCCGGCAGGATGGACACGATGGCGCCGACGTTGTTGTCGAGGATCTTGACCACGGTGCCTTCGTACACCTTGCCCACTTCCACTTCAACGGTGATCTCTTCGATGCGCTTCTTGGCGGCTTCCGCGCCTTCGTTGCTGACCGAAGCGATGGTGATGGTGCCGTCTTCTTCGATATTGATCTCGCAGCCGGTGTCCTTGGTGATGGCGCGGATGGTTTCGCCGCCCTTGCCGATCACTTCGCGGATCTTGTCCGGGTTGATCTTCATCACGTACAGACGCGGAGCGTGGGCGGACAGCTCTTGCGGGCCGTCCACGGCTTCCTTCATCAGACCCAGGATGTGCATGCGGCCTTCTTTGGCCTGATCCAGCGCCACCTGCATGATGTCCTTGGTGATGCCCTGGATCTTGATGTCCATCTGCAACGCGGTCACGCCTGCGGCGGTGCCGGCCACTTTGAAGTCCATGTCGCCCAGGTGATCTTCATCGCCCAGGATGTCGGTCAGCACCGCGAAGCGGTTGCCTTCCAGGATCAGGCCCATGGCGATGCCGGCCACGTGCGCCTTCAGCGGCACGCCGGCGGACAGCAGCGACAGGCAGCCGCCGCAGACCGAAGCCATCGACGAGGAGCCGTTGGATTCGGTGATTTCCGACACCACGCGCATCGAGTAGCCGAATTCGGATTCCGGCGGCAGCACGGCGACCAGCGCGCGCTTGGCCAGGCGGCCGTGGCCGATTTCGCGGCGCTTCGGCGGGCCCATGCGGCCGGCTTCGCCGGTGGAGTACGGCGGGAAGTTGTAATGCAGCATGAAGCGCTCGGTGTACTCGCCGGCCAGCGCGTCGATGATCTGCTCGTCCTGCTTGGTGCCCAGCGTGGTCACCACCATGGCTTGGGTTTCGCCGCGGGTGAACAGCGCGGAACCGTGGGTGCGCGGCAGCACGTTGTTGCGGATGCTGATCGGGCGCACGGTGCGGGTGTCGCGGCCGTCGATGCGCGCTTCGCCGGCCAGGATCTGACCGCGAACGATTTCGGCTTCCAGGCCCTTGAAGATGCCCTTGATCTCATTGGCCTTCAGGGTGTCGGTGTTTTCGTCGATCAGGCCGGACTTGACCGCGTCCCAGGCTTCGTTGATCGCCACGGTGCGGGCCTGCTTCTGACGCAGGCGGAAGGCGTTGGCCAGTTGCTCGCCGGCGATGGCGCGCACTTGGGCGATCAGCTCTTCATTGGCTACCGGAGCGGCCCAGTCGAACATCACCGGGTTCACTTCGTCGGCCAGTTCGTTGATGGCCTTGATCGCGGCTTGCAGCTGTTCGTGGCCAAACACCACGGCGCCCAGCATCACGGCTTCCGGCAGTTCCTTGGCTTCGGACTCCACCATCAGCACCGCGCGCTCGGTACCGGCAACCACCAGATCCAATTCGGAGGTGGCCAGCTCGGTGCGAGTCGGGTTCAGGATGTATTCGCCATTGGCGTAGCCCACGCGCGCGGCGCCGATCGGGCCGGCGAAAGGCAGGCCGGAAATGGCCAGAGCGGCGGAAGCGCCGATCATCGCCGGGATGTCGGAATCCACTTCCGGGTTCAGCGACATCACGGTGGCGACGATTTGCACGTCGTGGAAGAAGCCTTCCGGGAACAGCGGGCGGATCGGACGGTCGATCAGGCGGCTGGTCAGCACTTCCTTCTCGGACTGCTTGCCTTCGCGCTTGAAGAAGCCGCCCGGGATCTTGCCGGCGGCGTAGGTGCGCTCCAGGTAGTCCACGGTCAGCGGGAAGAAGTCCTGACCCGCTTTAACGTTCTTGCCGCCCACCACGGAGACCAGCACGACGGTGTCTTCAACGGTGACGATGACGGAGCCGGACGCCTGACGGGCGACTTCGCCGGTTTCCAGGGTGACGGTGTGACGGCCGTACTGGAAAGATTTGGTGATTTTATTGAACACAGGGTTTCCCTAATCTTTTGTGTGTGACGAATAATCGCAAGCCGAAAAAACAACGGGAACCCCTAAAAATTCCGACCAACAGCGCCGATCCGAATTTTTAGAGGCTCCCCCCGTTGTTACAGCAATAATGCTCGCGATCTTGATGCGGCATGAAAAAGTCGCAGCACGCTGCGACTTTTCCAAAACCCAACCTTACTTGCGCAGGCCCAGGCGAGCGATCAATGCGCGATAGCTATCGGCATCGGTGCGCTTCAGGTAATCCAGCAGACGACGGCGACGGCTTACCAGCTTCAACAGGCCACGACGGCTGTGGTGGTCCTTGGTGTTGGCTTTGAAGTGCGGGGTCAGGTCGTTGATGCGAGCGGTCAACAGAGCCACTTGCACTTCGGACGAACCGGTGTCGCCTTCGCTGCGCTGGAAGTCTTTAACGATGTCTGCTTTTTGAGCGGCGGTCATTGCCATTTGGGGTAACTCCAAATTATCAGTAGGGGTTTTTCAACCCGACAAGTGCAGCGAGCAGCCATGGCCTAAACCCCGGCAACCCATCAACACTCCGGTTGCGGCCTAAAGGCCGCCGGCGTTCAAGGCGTCGCCGCCTTGCTCGCCAGGAGCCGGATCGGATGCAGGCGACCATCGTCGCGCGCCTCGCCCAGCCCCAAGAATTCCCGGCTTCCCTCGCGGTAAATCCGGAAACGCTGCATTTTCGCACATTTTTCGGCAAAACGCACGGGCTGTCCGTGCATGAATTTCCCGGCCTCGTCGGCCGCCAGTTCCGCCTCGGGCAGATGGCGCACCAGGATGTCGGCCGGCAGCAACAGCCCCTCGCGCTGCGGCATTTCCAGCGCCTCGATATCGGCCAACTGCAAGGCCTCGTCCAGCGTGAAGCCGCCGGTGGCGGTGCGGCGCAGGCCGGTCAGGTGAGCGCCGCAGCCCAGGGCTTCGCCGATGTCGCAGGCCAGGGTGCGGATATAGGTGCCCTTGCTGCACAACACCTCGATCACCGCGCTGTCGCCGTCCAGGCTGATCAGCTCCAGCTTGCGGATATGCACCCGCCGCGCCTCGCGCTCGATCTCGATGCCGGCGCGCGCGTACTCGTACAAGGGCTTGCCCTGGTGCTTGAGCGCCGAATACATAGGCGGCACCTGGGAGATTTCGCCGCGGAAGGCCGCCATCGCCGCCAGCAGGCCGTCGCGGTCGAAAGCGACCGGGCGCTCGGACACCACCTCGCCTTCCACGTCGCCGGTGGTGGTGACCACGCCGAACTTCACCGTGGCGCGGTAGCCCTTGTCGGCGTCCAGCAGATAGGAGGAGAACTTGGTGGCCTCGCCCAGGCACACCGGCAACAGTCCGGTGGCCAGCGGGTCCAGCACGCCGGTGTGGCCGGCCTTGGCGGCGTTCAGCAGCCAGCGCGCCTTTTGCAGCGCGCCGTTGCTGGAAATGTCGTAAGGCTTGTCGATCAGCAGCACGCCGTCTATCGGGCGGCGATTGCTGCGCGGCTTGCTCATTCCTTGCCCTCGGCGCCGTCCTCGCCGGATGCGGCTTCCTGGCCGCCGAACTTCTCGGCGTCCTCGCGCGCCACCTGATTGATCAGGCTGGTCATGTGCATGCCGCGCTCCACCGATTCGTCGTAGACGAAGTGCAGCTGCGGCGTGGTGAAGATCTTGATGCTGCGGCCCAGCTCGGAGCGCAGATAGCCGGCCGAGCTTTCCAGCGCCTCTTGCGTCGCTTCGCGCGTCTTCTCGTCCATCACGGTGTAGAACACCTTGGCGTGCGAATAGTCGCGGGTCACTTGCACCAGGGTGATGGTGATCCAGCCGGCGCGCGGATCTTTCAGGCCCTTGCGGGTCAGTTCCGCCAGTTCGCGCTGAATCTGCTCGGCGATGCGGTCGGAACGGGAGAAACCTTTTTTGGCTTTTGCCATATTGCTTCCAATCAACTTTGCGCGGCGTCGCCGCCGCTCAAGGCCACGAAACCCACGAAATGACACGGCCTGGGCCGCCATGTCATTTCGTGGTTTTCGCGGCGAAATTAAAAAAGGCGAGCGCCCGCCGACCTCACGGTCAGACCGGCGCCCGCCCCTGGCGTCTCGCTTACAGAGAGCGCGCCACTTCCACGATTTCGAACGCTTCCAGCTGGTCGCCTTCTTGGATGTCGTTGAAGTTTTTCAGCATCAGGCCGCATTCGTAGCCCTGCTTCACTTCCTTCACGTCGTCCTTGAAGCGCTTCAGGGAGTCCAGTTCGCCGGTATGCACCACCACGTGGTTGCGGATCAGACGGATCGAAGCAGTGCGCTTGATCATGCCGTCGGTCACCATGCAACCCGCGATATTGCCCACCTTGGACACCGGGATCACCTGACGGATTTCCACCGTGCCCAGGATCTGCTCTTTCTTCTCCGGAGCCAGCATGCCGGACAAGGCCGCTTTCACTTCGTCTACCGCATCATAGATGATGTTGTAGTAGCGGATGTCCACGCCCTCGCTCTCCGCCAGCTTGCGGGCGGCGGCGTCGGCACGGGTGTTGAAGCCGATCACGATGGCCTTGGAGGCGATCGCCAGGTTGACGTCGGACTCCGAGATGCCGCCCACGCCGGAGTGCAGAATGCCCACGCGCACTTCGTCGGTGGACAGCTTTTGCAAGCTGCCGGCCAGCGCTTCGTAAGAACCTTGCATATCGGCCTTGATGATGATGGACAGGGTTTGCACCTCGCCCTCCGCCATCTGCGCGAACATATTTTCCAGCTTGGCCGCCTGCTGCTTGGCCAGGCGCACGTCGCGGAACTTGCCGGCGCGGAACAAGGCGATTTCACGCGCCTTCTTCTCGTCGGTCAGCACCATCGCGTCCTCGCCGGCCTGCGGCACGTCGGACAGACCCAGGATTTCCACCGGAATCGCCGGACCGGCGGATTCGATGGCCTTGCCGTTTTCGTCCATCATGGCGCGAACGCGACCGAAAGCGGTGCCAGCCAGGACCACGTCGCCCTTCTTCAGGGTGCCGGACTGCACCAGCAGCGTGGCCACCGGGCCGCGGCCCTTGTCGAGGCGAGCCTCGACGATGATGCCCTTGGCCGGGGCGTCCACCGGAGCTTTCAGCTCCAGGACTTCGGCTTGCAGCAGAATGGCTTCCAGCAGCGCGTCGATGTTCAGGCCCATCTTGGCCGACACTTCAACGAACTGGGTGTCGCCGCCCCAGTCTTCCGGCACCACTTCGTGCGATACCAGTTCCTGGCGGATGCGCTCTACGTTGGCGCCCTGCTTGTCGATCTTGTTCACCGCCACCACCATCGGCACCTTGGCCGCTTTGGCATGGTGAATGGCTTCGATGGTTTGCGGCATCACGCCGTCATCGGCCGCCACCACCAGCACCACGATGTCGGTGGCTTTGGCACCGCGGGCACGCATCGCGGTAAACGCTTCGTGACCCGGGGTATCCAAGAAGGTGATCATGCCGCGCGGGGTTTCCACGTGGTAGGCGCCGATGTGCTGGGTAATGCCGCCGGCTTCGCCCGCGGCGACCTTGGCGCGGCGGATGTAGTCCAGCAGCGAGGTCTTGCCGTGGTCGACGTGACCCATCACGGTCACCACCGGGGAGCGCGGCAACTCGGCCATTTCCACGGTTTCGCCGCCGCCCAGCTCCAGATAGGCTTCCGGATCGTCGGCCTGAGCCGCCTTAGGCACGTGTCCCATTTCTTCCACCACGATCATCGCGGTTTCCTGGTCCAGCACCTGATTGATGGTTACCATCATGCCCATCTTCATCAGCGCTTTGATCACCTCAACGGCCTTAACGGCCATCTTGTGCGCCAAGTCGGCAACGGAAATGGTTTCCGGTACCAGCACTTCGTGCACGATAGGTTCAGTCGGCGCTTGGAAAGCGTGCTGATTGTTCTGCTTGTGACGGTTTTTGCCGCCGCGGGATTTCCAGTCGTTGCCGGCATCGCCGCCCTTGGTCCTCAGACCGCGGCCGCCCTTCTTGCCTTCATCCCAGCGATCGCCGCCCTTCTTGTTGCCGCCGCCCTTCTTGGCGTCGGGACGGCCGGCCACCGTAGCCGGAACCACAGGAGCGCCGGGAGCGCCGGCAGCTGCCGGACGCGGACCGCGGTTGTCGCCCGCCGGACGCGGACCACGGTTATCGCCTGCCGGACGCGGGCCACGATTGTCGCCTGCCGGACGCGGGCCGCGGTTATCGCCTGCCGGGCGCGGGCCGCGATTGTCGCCCGTCGGGCGCGGACCGCGGTTGTCGCCTGCCGGACGACGATCGTCGCGGCGCGGTTCGTCACGGCGTGCCGGCTCCGCGGCGCGTACCGGCTCGGGAGCCGGCGGCGGCGGAGGCGGCTGCAGCGCGGCCTGGCGGGCAGCCTGACGGCGTTCTTCGCGCTCGATCTTCTCGCGCATCAGCGCTTCCTGACGGGCGCGGAACGCGGCTTGACGCTTTTCTTCCGCTTCGCGGGCGGCAATCTCTTCCGGGGTCAGGATGGACGCCACGGTGGGACGCTGCGCCGGCGCGGCCGGCTTGGGAGCGGCCGGCTTGGCGGCTTCCTGACGCGGCGCTTCCGCCGGCTTGGACTCGGGCTTGGCTTCCACCGCTTTCGGAGCGGGTTCCGGCTTAGGCTCGGGCTTGGCTTCCGCTTTCGGCTCGGGCTTGGCCTCTACCACCGGCGCCGGTTCCGGCGCCTTCACCGGTTCGGCCGGGCGGGATTCCGCCGCGGCGGCGGGCTGAGCCGCAGACGCCTCTTCCGGACGCACCACGAAACGCTTCTTGCGGGTCTCCACCTTGACGGTGCTGCCGTCGGCGGTCTTGATCTCGCTGGTAGACTTGCGCGTCAGGGCGATGCGCGACTCTTCGTCGCGCGCGCCGTGGGAGCGCTTCAGATAGTCTAGAAGCTGGGTCTTGTCTTGCGCGGATAGCGCGTCATCCGGCGAACGCTTGCTCACGCCCGCCGCGCCCAGCTGCTCCAGCAGGCGCTCCGGGGTGAGATTCAGCTCACTGGCAAATTGTTTTACGTTTGTCAAAACCATGCGTCTTCCCAAATTCTGTAAATTCTTTCCGGACAGGCCTTACTGGTCGAACCAGTGCTCGCGCGCCTTCATGATGACGGCGCGGGCGGTCTCGGCTTCCATGCCGGTCATGTCCACCAGATCGTCCACGGCCAAGTCGGCCAGGTCGTCGCGGGTGATCACGCCGCCTTCGGCCAGCTTGCGAACCAGCTCGGCGTCCAGGCCCTCGATATCGCGCAGGCCATCGGAAACGCTTTCCACCTTTTCTTCGGACGCAATAGCCTGTGTTAAAAGAGCGTCACGTGCGCGGCTGCGCAGATCGTTGACCAGCTCCTCGTCAAACCCTTCAATCTCCAGCATTTCCGCAATTGGCACATAAGCCACTTCTTCCAAAGCGGCAAAGCCTTCTTGCACCAGTACGGTGGCGACATCCTCGCTCACGCCCAGGGCGCTTACGAACAGATCACGCACGGCGGCGTCTTCCGCCTGATGCTTTTCTTCAGCCTCGGCAACGGTCATGATGTTGAGGTACCAGCCGGTCAACTCGGCGGCCAGCTTGACGTTCTGGCCGCTGCGGCCGATGGCCAGCGCCAGTTGCTCCTCCTCCACCACCACGTCCATGCTGTGGTTGTCTTCGTCCACCATGATGCGGCTGACTTCAGCCGGCGACAGCGCGTTGATCACGAACTGAGCCGGTTCCGGCGCCCACAACACAATGTCGATGCGCTCGCCGCCCAGCTCCTGGCTGACCGACTGAACGCGGGAACCGCGCATGCCGATGCAGGTGCCCTGCGGATCGATGCGCGCGTCGTTGGCCTTGACGGCGATCTTGGCGCGCATGCCGGCGTCGCGCACGGCGGCCTTGATCTCCAGCAGACCTTCGTCGATTTCCGGCACTTCCAGCTCGAACAGCTTGGTCAGGAAATCCGGAGAGGTGCGCGACAGCACCAGCTGCGGGCCGCGACCCAGACGATCGATGCGCAACAGGAAAGCCTTGACGCGGTCGCCCACGCGCAGGTTTTCCTTGGGGATCATCTGATCGCGCGGCAGCACCGCTTCCAGCTTGCCGCATTCGACGATGGCGTTGCCGCGCTCGATGCGTTTGATGGTGCCGGTCACCAGGTGCTCGCGGCGCTGCAGGAACTCGTTCAGCAGCTGCTCGCGCTCAGCGTCGCGAATGCGTTGCAGGATCACTTGCTTGGCGGTTTGCGCGCCGATGCGGCCAAACTCCACCGCCTCCATCGGCTCTTCGATGAACGCGCCCACTTCAATGCGCGGATCGCGCTCGCGCGCGTCGATTACGCCGATTTCCTTGCTTTCCGATTCCAGCAGTTCGTCTTCCACCACCAACCAGCGGCGGAAGGTCTGATATTGACCGCTGTGGCGGTCGATTTCGACGCGCACGTCCATCTCGTCATCGGTAAACTTTTTCTTGGTTGCCGAGGCAAGCGCCATCTCAAGGGCGGAGAACACCACATCCTTGCTGACATTCTTTTCGCTCGCCAGGGCATCCACCAGCAACAAAATCTCGCGACTCATTCATTCCTCTCCGATTTTTGTCCTTTTGCGTGGCTTATGGCCGTCCAGACATCAAAACTCAGGCTCCAGCCTGGCCTTGTCGATATTGGCAAACGGAATCGCCACGATGCGGCCATCCACATCCAGCTTCACAGAGTCTTCCTCGACCCCGGCAAGACGACCGGTAAATTTCTTCTGCTGCTCGATCGGCATGCGCGTCTTGATCTTGGCAAGCTTTCCGGCGAAGCGGACGAAATCAGCCTCTTTCTTCAGCGGACGGTCCAAGCCCGGCGAAGACACTTCGAGTCGCTCGTAGTCGATGTTCTCGACCATGAAAAGGCGGGTGAAGTGATTGCTCACCTGGACGCAATCTTCCACGGTGATGCCACCCGGCTTGTCGATAAAAACGCGAAAACCGCCCCCTGGGGTCATTTCAAGATCGACCAACTCGTAGCCGAGACCCGGCAGGGTGTTTTCCAGCAGCAAACGAACATCCATTGCTTTTTCCACAAATAAAAAATGGGCGAAACGCCCATCCCTAACCGACGCGATTGTAACCTATTCCATTGAAAAAGAAAACCGGCGAACCGCCCCCCTCCAACGGGACGCGACGGCTGTTTGCGCCGGACTTCTTTGCGAGCGGTTCCAGTTACGGTACATTACCGGGCACTCAAACAGCAGTTTGACGTCATGAGCGGCCAAGCCGCCGCGACATAACAAATATATAGTCACCAAATAGGTACGACGCCCGCCGGCGCGCGACACGCTGGCGCGACTCTCGTTAACCAGCACGATGGAGAAACCGGGATTTATGGAAAAGGTGTGGCTCAAAAACTACCAGCCGGGCGTAGCTCACGAAATCGACATCAACCAGTTTCAATCCGTGGTCGAGGTCTTCGACCGCAGCGTAAAGAAATTCCATGACCGCCCCGCGCTGGCCTGCATGGGCAAAGAGCTCAGCTATCGCGAGATGGACCAGCTCTCCGGCCAGTTCGCCTCCTATCTGCAGCATGAGCTGAAACTCCAGAAAGGCGACCGCGTCGCGGTGATGATGCCCAATCTGCTTCAATATCCTGTCGCGGTGTTCGGCACCCTGCGCGCCGGCGGCACCGTGGTCAACGTCAACCCGCTGTACACCCCGCGCGAGCTGGAGCATCAGCTGAAGGACTCCGGCGCGGAAACCATCGTGATCCTGGAGAACTTCGCCAATGTGCTGGAGCAGGTGCTGCCGCGCACCCAGGTCAAGCACGTGATCGTGGCCTCCATCGGCGAGATGCTGGGCTTCGCCAAGGGCATGCTGGTCAACTTCGTGGTGCGCAAGGTCAAGAAGATGGTGCCGCCGTGGCGCCTGCCCGGCCATGTCCGCTTCGGCGACGCCCTGTCCCGCGGCGCGCGCGCGCCTTACCGGCCGGTGGAGCTGGGCCATGAGGACATCGCCTTCCTGCAATACACCGGCGGCACCACCGGCGTGTCCAAGGGCGCGATGCTGCTGCACCGCAATATCGTCGCCAATATGCTGCAGGCCGGCGAGTGGGTGAAGCCGGTGATCCGTCCGGGACAGGAGATCATCGTCACCGCGCTGCCGCTTTATCATATCTTCTCCTTGACCGCCAACCTGATGGTGTTCACCGAGGTGGGGGCGCTCAACATCCTGATCACCAATCCGCGCGACATTCCCGGCTTCATCAAGGAAATGAGCAAGTACCCGATCACCTGCATGACCGGGGTCAACACCCTGTTCAACGCGCTGCTGAACAACCCCGAGTTCGCCAAGCTGAACTTCTCCACCTGGCGCCTGGCGCTGGGCGGCGGCATGGCGGTGCAAAAGGCTGTGGCGGACAAGTGGAAGCAAGTGACCGGCGTCACCCTGGTGGAGGCTTACGGCCTGACCGAGGCCAGCCCGGCCGTGTGCATGAACCCGCTGGATCTCGCCGCCTACAACGGCGCCATCGGCGTGCCGGTGCCCTCCACCGAGATGCAGCTGCGCGACGCGGACGGCAAGGAGGTCGCCCCCGGCGAGCAGGGCGAGCTGTGCATCCGCGGCCCTCAGGTGATGAGAGGCTATTGGAACCGGCCGGACGAAACCGCCAAGGTGCTGAGCCCGGACGGCTTCCTCGCCACCGGCGACATGGCCATGCTGACGCCGGACGGCTTCGTCAAGCTGGTGGACCGCAAGAAGGACATGATCCTGGTGTCCGGCTTCAATGTTTACCCCAACGAGATCGAAGACGTGGTGGCCGGCCACGCCGGCGTGCTGGAAGTGGCCTGCATCGGCGTGCCGGACGACAAGTCCGGCGAGGTGGTCAAGGTCTTCGTGGTGCGCAAGGACCGCGCGCTGACGGAAAAGGACATCATCCAGCATTGCCGCGACAATCTGACCGGCTACAAGGTGCCCAAGCTGGTGGAGTTCCGCGACGAACTGCCCAAGACCAATGTCGGCAAGATTCTGCGCCGCGCGCTGCGCGACGAGAACAGCGGCGCCAAACCCGCCTGATCCATGCAGACGCCATGAAATCGCCGCCGCCCGTCCTGTCGGGCGGCGTTTTTTTTGGCCGCGGGACGGCTACACTTTAAAACAGCCGCTCCATTGATGAACCTTGCCGCTTCCGGGTGCACGATTATGTTGATGCTGCCGTTTTTCAAATTGATGGCCGAACGCCGCGCCAGCGATCTGTTCTTCACCAGTTTCTCG
Source organism: Chromobacterium alkanivorans (assembly GCF_016937655.1). Taxonomy (GTDB): domain Bacteria; phylum Pseudomonadota; class Gammaproteobacteria; order Burkholderiales; family Chromobacteriaceae; genus Chromobacterium; species Chromobacterium alkanivorans. The sequence goes on from NZ_JAFHKL010000003.1 coordinate 281,241, forward strand.
CCGCCGATGATCAAGCAGAACGGCGAGCTGCTGCCGCTGAACGAAAAACCGCTGACCGCGGACATGGTCAAGCAACTGGCCTACAGCCTGATGAGCGAAGAAGAGATAGGCGTCTTCGAACAGGAACGCGAGATGAACCTGGGCCATCCGGTGCCCGGCCTCGGCAGCTTCCGCATCAATATCTTCTGGCAACGCGGCTCGGTGGGCATGGTGGTGCGCTACATCCTGCCCAATATTCCGTCGCTGGATCATTTGCAGCTGCCGCCGGTGCTCAGCGAGCTGATCAAGCTCAAGCGCGGCCTGATCCTGGTGGTCGGCTCCACCGGCTCCGGCAAGAGCTCCACCGTGGCGGCGATGCTGCAAACCCGCAACCAGAGCATGAGCGGCCACATCCTCACCGTGGAGGACCCGATCGAATTCCTGTTCCGCCACGACAAATCCATCGTCAACCAGCGCGAAGTCGGCTTCGACACCCTCTCCTACGCCCGCGCGCTGAAGAACGCGATGCGCGAGGCGCCGGACGTGCTGATGATAGGCGAGATCCGCGACCCGGAAACCCTGACCCAGGCGGTCACCTACGCCCAATCCGGCCATTTGTGCATTTCCACGCTGCACGGCAACAACAGCTATCACATGCTGAGCCGGGTCATCAATTTCTTTCCGGCGGAAAGCCGCGCCGCGCTGCTGATGGACCTGTCCTCCGCGCTGAAGGCGGTGGTTTCGCAGCGGCTGATCCCCACCGTGGACGGGGCCCGGGTGCCGGCGATCGAAATCCTGATCAACACCGCGCGCATTTCGGAGTTGATCCGCAACGGAGAGATAGACAAAATCAAGGAGGCCATCGAAAGCAGCATGAGCGATGGTTCGCAAACCTTCGAACAGGCGTTGTACCGGCTCTACAGCGCCGGACGCATCAGCCTGGACGAGGCCCTGAGAAACGCCGACTCGCCCACCAACCTGTACTGGTTGATCAATCAGAGCAAGGAAAAAGCGGCGAGCGGCGACGATAAGCAAACCGGCGGCGAGCCGCCAAGCTTCGACAGCATCAAACTGGACCTGTAACCCACCCATGATTACTCTTTACGGCATCCCCAATTGCAGCACCGTCAAAAAAGCGCGCCAATGGCTGAGCGACAACGGCCTCGACTACCACTTCCATGATTTCAAGAAACAGGGCGCGGACGCCGCCAGCCTGGAGCGCTGGGCCGACGCGGTCGGCCTCGCCAAGCTGATCAACCGCCAGGGCACCACCTGGCGCGCGCTGCCGGACGAGGTCAAGGCCGGCGCCGAGCAACTGCCGGCCGCGCTGGCGCTGATGCAGGCCAACCCCTCGGTGATCAAGCGCCCGGTGCTGGACGCCAGCGGCAAGATCAGCGTCGGCTTCGTCGAAGCCGACTGGGCGGAGCGCCTGCTGAAATGAGCGCAACCTTAGAACTGGCGCGGCAGCTGATCCGGCTGGATTCGGTGACCCCGCGCGACCAAGGCTGCCAGGAGCTGATGATAGCCCGGCTGGAAGCCATAGGCTTTCGCGTCGAGCGCATGCGCTTCGGCGACGTCGACAACTTCTGGGCGCGCCGCGGCGACGCCGGCCCGCTGGTCTGCTTCGCCGGCCACACCGACGTGGTGCCCACCGGCCCGCTGGAACAATGGGACAGCCCGCCGTTCGAGCCCACCGTCCGCAACGGCCTGCTCTACGGCCGCGGCGCCGCCGACATGAAGGCCTCGCTGGCCGCCTTCGTCACCGCTTGCGAGGACTTCGTCGCCCGCCATCCTGAACATCCCGGCTCCATCGCCCTCCTGATCACCTCGGACGAGGAAGGCGTGGCGGTGGACGGCAGCGTCAAGGTGGTGGACGCGCTGGAGGCGCGCGGCGAAACCATAGACTATTGCATCGTCGGCGAACCCACCTCGGACCAGGCGCTGGGCGACACCATCAAGAACGGCCGCCGCGGCTCGCTGTCCGGCCATTTGATCGTGCACGGCATCCAGGGCCACATCGCCTACCCCCACCTGGCCAAGAACCCGGTGCATCTGATGGCGCCGGCGCTGGCCGAACTGGCGGCGACGCGCTGGGACGAGGGCAACGCCTTTTTCCCGCCCACCAGCTGGCAGGTGTCCAACATCCACGCCGGCACCGGCGCCAGCAACATCATCCCCGGCCATTGCGACATCCGCTTCAACTTCCGTTTCTCGCCGGAGAGCACCGCGGAATCGCTGAAGGAGCGCGTCTGCGCCATCCTGGATCGCCACGGCCTGGGCTACGAGCTGCACTGGCAGCTGTCCGGCCAACCCTTCCTGACCCAGCCGGGCAAGCTCACCGAGGCCCTGGGCCGCGCCATCGCCGACGCCACCGGCCGCCGGGCCGAGCTGTCCACCACCGGCGGCACCTCGGACGGCCGCTTCATCAAACGCATCGCGCGCGAGCTGGTGGAGTTCGGCCCGGTCAACGCCACCATCCACAAGCTGAACGAGTGCGTGGAAGTGGCCGACGTCGAGCCGCTGTCCGAGATTTACCGCCGCACGCTGGAGCAATTGCTGAACGCGGACTAAGCCGAATTCCGGCTATGCTGAAACCGGTTGCGCCCGATGGGGCCAACCGGTTTTTTTACGCGGAGCGACCCGGTCTGACGCAGTGCCGACGCTTCCCGTCTCCCGCCTGAATGCGGCGTCCTCCAGCGAAAGGTATGATCCGAACCATGGAAGTCGAAATCGCAAAAATATTCATCGCGCTGCTGGTGCTGGTCAATCCGTTGGGCGCCATCCCCATCTTCATCAGCCTGACGCCCACCTCCAACCAGCTGGAGCGCAAGAAGATCGCCAAGACCACGGCCATCGCCGTGGCCATCGTGCTCTGCCTGTTCGCCGTCGTCGGCGAAACCCTGCTGCGCTTTCTCGGCATCAGCGTCGGCTCCTTCCAGGTGGGCGGCGGCCTGCTGGTGATGCTGATCGCCATCGCGCTGATGAACGCCAAGCCGGGGCCGACCAAGACCACCAAGGTGGAGCGCGAGGAGGCCGAAACCAAGACCAATATCGCCGTGGTGCCAATGGCCATCCCGCTGATGACCGGGCCGGGCACCATCTCAACCGTGATCATCTATGCGACCACGGCCGCGTCGTGGGTACAGGTGGTTTACCTTTTGGTGAGCAGTTTGCTGGTGGCCATCACCTGCTACGGCGCGCTGGTGCTGGCCTCGCCGCTGTCGCGTCTGCTGGGCCAGACCGGCATCAACATCGTCAACCGGGTGATGGGCATGCTGCTGGCGGCGGTGTCGGTGGAGATCATTGTGGACGGGATTTATCGGCTTTTCCCGCAGCTTGCCCGATAAAATCCCGCGAAACCCACAATCTCGGCAGGATTATTGTGCGGCGGCGATCAGCACAGCGCCACGCGGCCGATGCCGGACAAAGCCGGGCCGGCGCCAGGCAGCGCCCGCCGCCCGCACCGGCAAACCCATTGTTTTCACTTGAAGTTTTCACTGGGCGCGGCCAAGCCCGCGCTCCCATCTGTATATAGACAGACGGCGCTGTATACACATTTTCAAAGACAACTGTTCATTGTTTGTACCGATCCCAAGCAGTACTAATAAGGGGTTTTCATCCAATGGTCATTTTGCCATGTCTAGCCAGCAAGCCGTCCCCATCAAAATCTATCCGCGCCTGACCACCGGCCGCTTCAACAACGTTCGGGTGTTCATGGTTCTCGCTACCCAACTGGTGTTCTTCGGCCTGCCCTGGTTGCAGTGGAACGGCAGACAGGCTGTGCATCTGGACCTGGAACAGCACCGCTTCCTGATCTTCGGCCTCACTTTCTGGCCGCAGGACTTCATCTTTTTCGCCGCCTTGCTGGTGATCTGCGCGCTGGGCCTGTTCCTGTGGACCGCGCTGGCGGGCCGGCTGTGGTGCGGCTATAGCTGCCCGCAGACAGTCTACACCCAGATCATGTTGTGGATCGAACGGCTGACCCTGGGCGACCACAACGCGCGCCGCAAACTGGACGCCGCGCCGATGAGCGTGAACAAGCTGACGCGCAAGACGCTGTCGCACGGACTGATGGGCCTGTTCTCGCTGTTCACCGGCTTCACCCTGGTCGGCTACTTCACCCCGGTGCGCGAACTGGCCGCCGCCGCGCCCAGCCTGGCCTACGGCCCGTGGGAAAGTTTCTGGATCCTGTTCTACGGCGGCTTCACCTGGCTGCTGGCCGGCGTGCTGCGCGAGAAGGTCTGCCTGCACATGTGCCCGTACGCGCGCTTCCAGGGCGCGATGTTCGACAACGACACCCTGATCATCTCCTACGACAACCGCCGCGGCGAACCGCGCGGCAAGAGCAAGCAAGCCGCCGACAAAGCGCGCGGCAGCTGCATCGATTGCGGCATCTGCGTGCAGGTCTGCCCCACCGGCATCGACATCCGCAACGGCCTGCAATACGAGTGCATAGGCTGCGCCGCCTGTATCGACGCCTGCGACCAGGTGATGGACAAGATCCATGCGCCGCGCGGGCTGATCCGCTACACCAGCGCCGCCGCGCTGGAAGCCGCCGGCAAGCCGGAACGCCCCAGCGGCAGCCATCGCCCGCGGGTCATCGTCTACTCCAGCCTGCTGGCCGGCATCATCGCCCTGTCCACCACCGCGCTGATCCTGAAAAAACCGTTCAAGGTGGACGTGCTGCGCGACCGCGCGGTCCTGGTGCGCGCCACCGACGACGGCCTGCTGGAAAACAGCTACAACCTGAAGCTGATCAACACCAGTGAACAGGCGCAGCGCTTCAAGATCCAGGTGGAAGGCCTGCCCAGCCTGAAGCTGGACAAGCCCGGACAGATTGTCGAAGTCGCGCCCACCCGGACCGAAACCGTCACCGTGCGGGTGCAGGCCGAACCCGAGCACGCCACCCGCGGCGCGCACGACATCTACTTCGTGGTCAGCTCGCTGAGCCATGACGGTAGTATGATCAGGGAAAAATCCAGCTTCATCGGCGAATGAAGCCGGGACCCGCCGACGTTTTTCGGAAGCAAGCAAACGTCGACGGGCCCAGGCAGTCCATCAGGAGTCATGCCGCGGCGCGACGCCGCCGCGGCCCAACCGCCAGGAATACAATGAGCAAGACCAGTCAACTGAGCCAGCGCTTTCGCCATGCCATCGAGCAAGGCCATCTGCGCCCCGGCGACCGCATGCCCTCGCTGCGCAAACTGTGCCTGGACCACAAGGTCAGCATCACCACCGCCCAACGCGCTTACGCCGAATTGGAAAAGCAGGGCCTGATCGAATCGCTGCCCCGCTCCGGCTTCCGGGTGCTGGGCCTGTCCTCGCTGTCGCTGCGCCAGGCGCCGCCGCTGCCGGACCATCCCGGCGAGTTCCGCGCCGAGCACCTGACCATGGCGCTGCCCATGCCTTGGGGCTGCCCGTTCATGAACCCGGTGCTGATCAACACCACGCCGCTGACCCGCGCGCTGACCCGCGCGCTCAGCGATTACCGCTACGCGCTGTCCAGCACCGACAGCGAAGGCTACGAGGGCTTGCGCCGAGAACTGGCGCTGCGCTACCTGGCCCAGGGCGTGGAGCTGGACGGCGAGGAAATGCTGATCACCTGCGGCGGCATGGAGGCGCTGAACCTGGCGATCCGCTCGGTGGCCCGCCTCAGCGGCAGCGATTGCATGCTGGTGATCACCCCGGCCTTCCCGCCCATCTTCGAACAGCTTGAGCACCTGGAGCTGCGCGCCGTCGGCTTCAACTGTCCGCCGGGGCAGCCGCTGGACCTGGAACGGCTGGAGGCGCTGCTGATCCAGCACCAGCCGGCCGGCATCATCGCCATGCCCAATTTCCAGCACCCCACCGGCCAGGTGATGAGCGATTCGCAAAAAGCCGCGCTGCTGGCGCTGGCGGAACGCCACCGCGTGCCCATCATCGAGGACGACACCTATCGCGAGCTGTACTTCGGCGAAGGCGCGCCGCTGCCGCTCAAGGCTTTCGATCAGCGCGGCAGCGTGCTGCACTGTTCCTCGTTCAGCAAATCGCTGGCCCCCGGCTATCGCGTCGGCTGGATCGCCGCCGGTCGCTTCCGCGACAGCATCCTGGGCCTGAAGCTGTGCAGTTCGCTGGCCACGCCGCTGCCCAGCCAGATGGCGCTGGCGCGGCTGCTGGCCGGCGGCCATCACGAGGACATGCTCAGTCTGCTGCGCCAGCGGCTGCAAAACAATCTGGCCGCGCTGCAACAACAGATCGCCGTCCACTTCCCCGCCGATTGCAGGATGGCGCGGCCGCAAGGCGGCTACTTCCTGTGGGTGGAGCTGCCGCCCGGCGTCGATTGCCGCCGCCTGCTGCCGATGGCGATGCAGCAAGGACTGCACTTCGCGCCGTCACAGATGTTCCACACCCCGGGACAGGACACCGGCAACGCGATGCGTCTGAACTTCAGTTTCTTCGATCCTCTGCAACACCGCACCGGCGTGCCGCTGCTGGCCGAGCTGCTCAGCCCGGCCAACGTCCGCTGAAGCCGGCCCCTTGCCGCCGCCCGGACGGGCGGCGGCCGGCCTCCTGTCACTGCATCACCGCCCGCGTCGTCCACTGGCCGTTTTTGACCTCGGAAATCGTCACCGCCGCCTTATTGAGATCGCCCTTGGCGTTAAAGGAAAAATTGGTGCTGACCCCGGTGTAGCTGAGCTTGGCCAGGACCGGCATGAAACGCGCCGGCTCCACTGATCCCGCCTGCTGCATCGCGGCGGCCACCAGCATCATGCCGTCGTAGAACTGCGGCCCCAGCAGCACCACGTCCTGCTTGAAACGCGCCTGATAGCGCTGGCGGAAAGCCTTGCCCGCCGGCCGATCGTTCAACTGGCCGCCGGGAATGCCGGCGAAGTGGCCGTTGGCGCTGTCGCCGGCCAGGCTGAGAAAGGTCGGCGTCTGCAGCATGTCGCCGCCCAACAGCTTGGCGTCCAGGCCCAGCCGCTTCATCTGCTTGGCCATCGGCGCGGCCTGGGCGTCGGCGCCGCCATAGAACACCACTTGCGGCCGCAAGGGCTTGACCGCGGTCAGGATGGCGGAAAAATCGCTGGCCTTGTCGTTGGTGTACTCGCGGCGGGCGATCTTGCCGCCGCTGGCCTGCACCGCCTTGGCGAATTCGTCGGCGATGCCCTGGCCGTAGGCGGTGCGGTCGTCTATCACCACGATGCTGCTCGCCTTCAAAGTTTGCACCGCGAAGCGGCCCAGCGCCGCGCCCACCTGGCTGTCGCTGCCCACCAGCCGGAAAGTGGTGCGATAGCCCTGCTGGGTGTAAGCCGGGTTGGTGGACACCGACAGCTGCGGAATGCCGGCGGCGGCGTAGATGCGCGCCGCTGGAATCGACACCCCGGAATTGAAATGACCGAGCACCGCCTTGACGCCGGAGTCGACGAAGCGCTGCGCCACCTGGGTGCCGATGCGCGGATCGGCCTGGTCGTCTTCCGCCAACAGCTGGAAGCGCACCGGCTGGCCGCCAACCTGTACCTTGCGCGCGTTCAGGTCGTCCACCGCCAGCCGCGCGGCGTTTTCATTGTCCTTGCCGTAATGGGCCTGCGGGCCGGACAAGGGCGAGGCGAAGCCGATCTTGACCACGGTTTCAGCGGCGGCCGGCCAGGCGCCTATCATCAAGGCGGCGCCGGCAAGCGCCGCCCGCAAGGGGATAATGGGTTTCATCTCGTCTCTCCTTTGTTTTGACATGGTGCTGCGGGAACAGGCCGGCGCCGCGCCTGCGGAGCCGGCCGGGCGCGTCGGCGGCGGATCAGACCGCGCCGGACGCTAGTTCACGTACCAGATGGTCTTGGTCTGCTGGTATTGCTCCAGCGCTTCCAGGCCCTTGTCGCGGCCGCCGAAGCCGGACTGCTTGAAGCCTCCGAAGGGGGTGCTGATGTCGCCTTCGGAAAAGCCGTTGACCGACACCGTGCCGGCGCGCAAGGCGGCGGCGACGCGCTGCGCGCGCTTGACATCGCGGGTGTACAGCGAGGCGGCCAGGCCGTAGACACTGTCGTTGGCCAAGCGCACCGCTTCTTCCTCGCTGTCGAAGGTGCTTACCGCCAGGATCGGCCCGAAGATTTCCTCCTGGAAAATGCGCATATTGGCGCTGACCTGGTCGAAGATGGTGGGCTCGATATACCAGCCGCTGCCCAGCTCGACGTGGATGCGGCCGCCGTGAACCAGCCGCGCGCCCTCGGCCTTGGCCACCTCCAGATAGGCCTTCACCCGCTCGAAATGGGCTTGTTCCACCAGCGGACCCACCTGCACCGTCGGGTCGGTGGGCAGGCCCAGCTTCCAGCCGACCAGCCGCTGCTTGAGCTTCTCCAGCAGCGCGTCCTTGACGCCGGCGGCGACGATCAAGCGCGAGCCGCAGCTGCAGTTCTCGCTCATATTCCAGAACGCGGCGGCCAGCACGTCGTCGACGATGTCTTCCAGCGCCGCGTCCTCGAACACCAGCTGCGGACTCTTGCCGCCCAGCTCCAGCACCACTTCCTTCAAATTGCTGTCGGCGGCGTATCGCAGGAACAAGCGCCCCACCTCGGTGGAGCCGGTGAAGGACACCATGTCCACGTCCGAATGCCGGCCCAGCGCCTCGCCCACCGCCAGCCCGGAGCCGGTGACCAGAGTCAGCGCGGCAGCGGGAATGCCGGCCTGGTGCGCCAGCTGGGTGATGCGGTAGGCGCTGAGCGAGGTCTGCTTGGCCGGCTTCACCACCACCGAATTGCCGGCGGCCAGCGCCGGCGCCACTTTCCACGCGTACATCTGCGCCGGGAAATTCCACGGCAGCACCGCGCCCACCACCCCTATTGGCTCCTTGACGATGAAGCCCAGCGCCTCCGGCCCGGTGGGCGCCACCTTGCCGTAACACTTGTCTATCGCCTCCGCGTACCAGGCGAAGGTGTCCAGCGTGGCCGGCAGATCGGTGTTCAGGCATTCGGTGATCGGCTTGCCGGCGTCGATGCAGTCCAGCGCCGCCAGCTCCTCGGCGTGCTCATGCAATAGCGCCACCCAGCGCTGCATCGTCTGCTTGCGCTCGGCCGGCGGCCGGCGCGACCATTCGCCGGACTCGAAGCAGGCGCGCGCCGCCGCCACCGCGGCGTCGACGTCGGCGGCGTCGCCGGCGGCGACATGGCCGATCAGGCTGTTGTCCATCGGCGTCCGGTTCTCCAGCCGCTCCCCACTGCCCTCATGGCCGGGAATCAGCAGGCCGGCCCACAAGCTCCCGGCGCGGGCGCTGTCGAATACCACTTCCTTGTTCAATGCCATCTCCGTCTCCTGTTAACGATCGAACGCGGCCAGCGCGTCGAGAAAAGCCTTGGCTTCCGCGTTCGGCAAGGGCAGCAGCGGCAGGCGCACATCGCCGGCGTCGACGCCGTGGCGGCGCACGCCCAGCTTGGCTTTCTGGTTGTAGCCGCCGGACTCCATCGCCTGGATCGCCGGATACATCGCCGCCATCAGCGTGCGCACTCGCGCCCAGTCCTCGGCCTTGGCCGCGTTCAGCATCGCCGCCTGCTCGCCGGGGAAGACATTGGCCGCGCCGCTGATCCAGCTGCGCACGCCCCAGAACAGGAAGTCCGCCGCCTGGTCGTCGCAGCCGCAGATCACTTCGAAATCCGGCAGCCGCGCCTGGATCAGCGCCAGCGCGCGGCTGAAGTCGCCGCTGCTTTCCTTGATGCCGACGATATTGGACTCGCGGCTCAGCTCGATCACGCTGGCGATGTCTATCGACACGCCGGCGCGCGCCGGGAAGTTGTAGAGAATGATGGGCAACGCGCTGGCGGCGGCCACCGCCTTGAAGTGGGCGACGATGCCGGCCTGGTCCGGCAGGCTGTAGGCCGGCGGCGCCAGCATCAGCGCCTCGTAGCCCAGCTCCGCCGCCTGGCGCGCGCGCGCTATCGCGCCGCGGGTGGACAGATCGTTGGCGCCGGCGATCAGCCGCAGCCGGCCCTTGCCCGCCTTGGCCACGCACTCCAGCACTTGGCGGCGCTCGTCTTCGTCCAACGCGTAGTACTCGCCGGTGGTGCCGCAGGCGACGATGCCGGCGACGCCCTGTTCGATGAAGCGCTCGACCAGCTGCCGCAGCGCCGCCAGGTCCAGGCGACCGTCGCGGTCGAAAGGCGTGACGATGGGAACCAGAATGCCTTGTTGTTGCATGGGGTGTTTCCTTTGTGCTTGGGGTGGAGGGAAGCCGCGCGGCTCAGGCCGGCGCCGCGGCCGCGGCGCCGGCGGGCCGGACGCGCCAGATGGCGATGTCGGCGTAGCCGTAGAACACGCTGATGGCGATCACCAGCAGGTGGTACCAAAGAAAGGGCAGGTATTGCAGCGTGGACACGCCCAGCGTCGCCGCCATGAACACGCCGCCGTCGCTCCACGGCACCATCGGCGCCGTCACCGTGCCGCCGGCCTCGACATTGCGCGACAACACCCGGCGCTCTATGCCCTGCAGGTCGTAATTGCGTTCGGTGATGGTGCTGGCGGTGATCAGCGACACATAGGCCGCGCCGCCAAAGAAGTTGCCGAAAAAGCCGCCCAGCAGCGTGGAGACGGTCAGCCGCCCCGGATTATTGGCCCAGCGCAGGAAGTTGGCGCTGATCACCTCCAGGATGCCGGCGCGCTCCATCAGGCCACCCAGGCCCAGCGCGAACAGGATCAGCGCGATCACGCTGAGCATGGATTCGATGCCGCCGCGGTTGAGCAAGGTGTTGAGAAACTCGATGTCGGACGCGGTGCGGTTGCCGAAGTACGCGGTGCGCACCGCGTCCAGCAAGGGCATGCCCTGCGCCCACCAGGCGCAGACCACGCCCATCACCGCGCCGGCGGTGATCACCGGAATCGACGGCAGCCGCATCGCCAGCATCGCGATCACCGCCGCCGCCGGCAGCAGCAGCCAGCCGTTGACGGTGAAATGCGAGCCCAAGGCCTGCATCGCCTGATCGGCGCGGCTGGTGTCCAGGCCGGCGTCGACATAAAAAAAGCCGACGCCGAGAAACAGCAAGGTGGTCAACAGCGTGGCCGGCACGCTGACCCACATCATCGAGCGGATGTGGTCGATCAAGTCCACCTTGCACAGCGAGGCGGTCATCACCGTGGTGTCCGACAACGGCGACATTTTGTCGCCGACGTAGGCGCCGGAAATCACCGCGCCGGCCACCAGCGGCAAGGGCATGCCGAAGCTGTAGCCTATGCCCATCATCGCGATGCCGGCGGTGCCGGCGGTGCCGAAAGAGGTGCCGGTGGCCAGCGAGGTCAGCATGCAGATGATGAAGGCCGCGGCCAGGAAAATCTGCGGGCTCATGATGGCCAGGCCGTAGTAGATGATGGCCGGCACCACGCCGCCGGCGATCCAGGTGCCGATCAAGGCGCCGACGGTGATCAGCACCAGCACCGCCACCATGCCGTTGTAGATGCCCTGGATCAGGCCCTGCTGCATATCGTCGTAACTGCGGCCCAACCAGTTGCCCAGGCCTATCACCAGGAACCAGCTGCTGAACAAGGCCAGCTGGATCGGCAGGTCCAGCACATTGAGGAACAGGAACATGATGGCGATGAAACCGGCCATCACCGCGACGACCTGGGTTGCGCTCGGCAACCGTGGCGATCTTGCTTGCATGACGTTTCTCCTCTGCTTCGGGTGGGTGACCGGCGGCGTCGAGGCCGCAGGCGCGGAGAGGCCGCGGCGCGGCAGATCGTAAACACGTTCTAAAAACGCGCCAGTCGGTAAGGATGCACGTCCAGGCCGGACGGGCGCCGCAACACCATGTCGCGCAGCAGCGCGCCGGTGGTGGCGGCCAGCGTCAGGCCCAGATGGCCGTGGCCGAAGGCGAAATACAGGCCGGCGCGGTCCGGCGCCGGGCCTATCACCGGCACGGTGTCCGGCAGCGACGGCCGATTGCCCATCCACAGCGTCATGCCGTCGGTGGAAAAGTCGCCGACGATGCGCCGCGCCTTGTCCAGCAGGATTTCGGCGCGGCGCCAGTCCGGCGCCGCGTCGCGATGCGCCAGCTCCACGGTGCCGGCCAGCCGCAGGCCGCCGTCGGCCAGCGGCAGGATCACGAAGCTTTCGCTGGCGCACTGGATGAAATGGCGCAAGGCCACGCCGGCCTTGGGCAGATTGACGTGATAGCCGCGCTCGCTTTCCAGCGGCACCCGGTAGCGGCACTGGCGGGTGAAGCGGTCGCTCCAGATGCCGGCGGCGACGATCACCTCCCCGGCCTCCAGCGTGCGGCCGTCTGCGCAGACCACGCCGTCCACCTTGCCGCCGCGCTCGCTCAGCGCCGTCGCCTCCGCTTGCTCGAAACCGCCGCCAGCGGCGACGAAGGCGTCGAATAGGCCGCGGCTGAACAGATAGGGATCGTCGACATGGGACCAGTCCGCCACCTTGACCGCGCGCGCCCAGCCGTCCCGCAGCGCCGGCTCGCAGGCCTGGGCCGCCGCCTGGTCCAAGGCCTGCCAGGCCACGCCGTGCTCGGCCTTGCGCCGCCAGGCCGGCAAGGCCTGCTCGAGCTCGGCGGCGTCGCGGTACAAGGTCAGCGCGCCGTGGCGCCGCCACATGCCCTCCAGCCCGGCCTGCTCCACCAGCGGCGCGTAGTCGGCGGCGGCGCGGTTCAGCAAGGCCGCCAGCGCGCGGGTCAGCGCCGCCACCCTGGCCGGGCGGCTGGCCAGCGCGAAGCGCGTCAGCCACGGCGCCAGCGTCGGCAGATAGCGCCAGCGCACCGCCAGCGGCCCCAGCGGGTCCAGCAGCCAGCCGGGCAGCCGCCGCCAGACGCCGGGTTCGGCCAGCGGGATCACGTCGCTGACCGCCAGCGCGCCGGCGTTGCCGTAGCTGGTTTCCCGCGCCGGCTCGCCGCGGTCCAGCAACAGCACCTCGAGACCGGCCAGCCTCAATTGCAGCGCCGTGGCGATGCCCACCACGCCGGCGCCGACGACAATGACGCGAGCGCTCATCTCAGGCCACCTCGAAGCCGTGGACATAGGGGTCGGCGTCGTCCAGCAGGATGCGGTTGTAGCCGGTGAAGCGCGCCCAGCCCTGCACCGAGGGCACGATGGCCGGGTAATCGCCCACCCGGGTCTCCGCCAGCACGCGGCCGACGAACTGGCTGCCGATCAGGCTCTCGTGGACGAAGTCCTCGCCCACGGCCAGCAGGCCGCGCGCATGGCGTTGCGCCAGCCGCGCCGAGGTGCCGGTGCCGCACGGCGAGCGGTCCAGCGCCGACTCGCCGTACAACACCGCGTTGGCGCCGCTGGAACCGGCGTTCTTGGCCGCGCCGGTCCACTGGCAATGGCGGACGCCGCGGATGTTCGGGTCCAGCGGATGGACGATGTCGTAATGCCGGTTCAGGTATTCGCGCAGCTCGCGCCCCATCGCCACCAGTTGCGCCGGCGAGTAATCCGCCATGTCGCGATAGCCCGGCTGCGTCTCGACGATGGGATAGAAATTGCCGCCGTAGGCGATGTCCACCCGCAAGCGCCCCAGCGCCGACACCTCAGCCTCCACGTCCCGCAGATAGAGAAAGGACGGCACATTGGTCAGCGTCACCGCGGCGACCTTGTCGCCCTCCATCCGGTACTGCGCCGCCACCTTGCCCGCCGGCGTGTCCAGGTTCAGCACCCCGGGCGTTGCCGGCGTCACCAGGCCGTGCTCCAACGCCATGGTGACCACACCTATGGTGCCGTGGCCGCACATCGGCAGGCAGCCGCTGGTCTCGATGTAAAGCACCGCGATGTCGCAGTCCTCCCGCGTCGACGGATACAGGAAGGCGCCGGACATCTGCGCGTGGCCGCGCGGCTCGAACATCAGGCCGGTGCGTATCCAGTCATAGCGGCGGATGAAGTCCAGCCGCCTCTCCGCCTGCGTCTCCCCTTCCAGCCGCGGGCCGCCGTTCGCCACCAGCCGCACCGGGTTGCCGCAGGTATGGCCATCGAGACATTCGAATTCGCTCACCGCCATGATCTTGCTCCTCGCTTGTGATGGAGCCACTCTAACCTCGTCGATTTTTGAATACAATTTTCAAGGCACGGCGCACACTCACCGCAGCAAAGAAATGGCTTTGATTCACATCAAAAACAATTTATTAATCAATAAAATCAAATATTTATGAATTGTTGCATTTTAATCACCTTGCATTGCAGCACGACAAAGGCTGAAAAAATCAGCTTTCCCCCAAGAAAAATCAGCAATAATTGAATACAAAATCAAAACATGAGCGCGAAGCGCGTCGGCCTCGCCGCCGTTGCCGCGGCCATTGCCCGCCCTCCCCGCGCCTGTGATAATTTGAGGATTGCAACCGCCGACACCGCCATGCCCCGAACCACAGCACCGCGCCAAACTCTCACCGCCACCACCACCGACACGCTGCGTCAGCGCATCCTGCTGGGAGAGTGGCCGGCCGGCACGCAACTGCGCCAGGAGGCGCTGTCCAAGGAGCTGGGCGTCAGCCGGGTGCCGCTGCGCGAAGCGCTGCGGCAACTGGAGGCCGAAGGATTGGTGGCCATCACCGAACGGCGCGGCGCGGTGATCGCCCAGCTGTCCTTGCCGGAAGTGCTGGAATTGTTGCGAGTGAGAGTGCTGCTGGAATGCGATATGTTGCTGGAGGCGGTGCCGCGGCAGACCCAGGCGGATCTGGACGCGGCCGGCGCGCTGCTGGCGCAGTTCGAGGAGGCGCTGCGCCAACGGGATGTCGGCGCCTGGGGCATTCTGAATTCACGCTTCCACCTGGCGCTGTACCAGGCCGCCAACCGGCCGCAGACCCTGGCGCTGATCGAGCAGTTGCACAACCGCACCGACCGCTACACCCGAATGCAGATTCTGCTGACCAATTTCAGCGATCGCGCCCATCGCGAGCACAGCGAAATGCTCGAACTGTGCCGCCGCAAGGACGCGGTCAGCGCCGCCGCCTTCCTGCGGCAGCACATTCTGAACGCGGAAGAGGCCCTGGAAGCCTGGCATCAGGAGCGCCAGAGCGAAACCGGCCGCGACGCGCGCAAACCGGCCTGAACGCCGCCGACCAAGCGCGGCAAGCGCTTGGTTTCAAACAGAAAAGTCCTGAAACACACTATATCCAATGGCCAAAATAATGATGATGACATCATTTTTTAAGCCATTTGATCATAATCAAATAATGCACAGTTTTGAAAATGCTATACGCATTGAAATAACAGAAAAATACATTATCCCAACGGTCTATGGCCGCGCAAAATAATCTCAACACATTGTTTTAAAATCAAAATTACCCAGTCATAGCTCGCCACACTCCTGCCGCCGTCGCCAATCTGTATATATCTGATCACAGTAATCTGTACATTGCCTGTACCCATACAATGCGATAACAATGCTTGCGACAATTAAAAAGCGATTCATCATAATTAGGCCACGGTCATCGCCGCATCGCCTGATTGTCTGACCAAAATCAGACGCGACCAAATCGCTCGCGGCCGGAAGCGACTGTCCACACCGCGCTTCATCCGGCGCCCCTTTCGTGTCAGTAGAACCAGAACGAGCTATTTCGATGCCAAATTTAGACAGAAAATATGACATTCAGAAATTGAATGAAGATCAAATCGCCATCAACATCAATGGCAACACCGTCGCCGCCGCGCAGGGCGAGACCGTGCTCAGCGTGCTCAACGCCGTCGGCTTGCGCCGCGTCAGCCGCAACGACAGCCAGCAAACCATGGGCTCCTACTGCGGCATGGGGGTGTGCCACTGCTGCCTGGTGCGCATCGACGGCCGCTACAAGCGCCGCGCCTGCCAGACCGTGGTGCAGCCCGGCATGACCGTGGAAACCGCGGCCAACCGCATCGAGCTGGAGGGCCTGCAATGAGCGCGCGCCCCATCATCGTCGGCGGCGGACCGGCCGGCATGGCCGCCGCCATCGAGCTGGTCAAGCACGGCCTGCCCTGCACCCTGATAGACGAAGCCTCGCGCCTGGGCGGCGTGGTGTACCGCGGGCCGCTGCGCCAGGGCGTGACCCTGGACTATCTGGGCGAACGCTACCGCGACGCGATGCAGGCCCTGCACGCGGAGTTTGCCCAAGTCAGCCACGCGGTGGAGATCAAGCTGAACACCCGCGTCGTCGGCGGCGAAGCCGGCCAATGGCTGTACGCGCTGAATGAACAGGAAAAAGTCGAGAAGATAGACTTCGAACACTTGCTGCTGTCCGCCGGCTGCCACGAGCGCAGCGTGCCCTTCCCCGGCTGGACCCTGCCCGGCGTAATCATGCTGGGCGGCCTGCAGCTGCAGATCAAGAGCGGCGTGGTCAAGCCCTTGGGCCGCACCACCATCGTCGGCACCGGCCCCTTGCTGCCGCTGGTGGCCTGTCAATTGCACCGCGCCGGCGCCGACGTCCAGGGCGTCTACGAGGCCAGCTCCTTCGGCCGCATCGCCAAGGAAACCCTGGCCATGCTGAACAAGCCGCAGCTGTTCCTGGACGGCCTGAGCATGCTGGCCTACCTGAAGCGCCACGGCGTGCCGCTGCACTACGGCTGGGGCGTGGTGGAGGCCACCGGCGAACAAGAGGTGCAGGAAGTCACCGTCGCGCCTTACGACGACAACTGGACGCCGGACCTGAACCGCGCGGTCAGCCTGGCCACGGAAACCCTGGCGGTGGGCTACGGCTTCATACCCCGCACCCAGCTGACCCAGCAAATGGGCCTGCGCCACGCTTACGACGCCGACGGCTTCCTCAAGCCGGAAATCAACGGCTGGCAGCAAAGCAGCGAAGCCCACATCCACCTGGCCGGCGACATCGGCGGACTGCGCGGCGGCGAAGCCGCCATGCTGAGCGGCCGCATCGCCGCCCAGTCCATCCTCAAGCAGCGCGGCGCGATCAGCGCCGAACTGGCCGAGAAAAACCGCCAGCGCTACCTGGCGGAACTGAAGGCGGTGCTGCGCTTCCGCGTGGGCATAGACAGCTTCACCCAGCGCGGCAGCGGACAGCTGGCGCTGCCGCAGGAAGACACGGTGATCTGCCGCTGCGAGAACGCGCTGCGCAAGGACATCGACGCCGCGCTGGAGCAAGGCGTGCAGGACTTGATCAGCCTGAAGATGCGCACCCGCGTCAGCATGGGCGACTGCCAGGGCAAGATGTGCGTCGGCTATTGCAGCGACCGCCTGCGCGAGCACACCGGCAAGGCGGACGTGGGCTGGATCCGGCCGCGTTTCCCGCTGGACCCCTTGCCGTTCTCCGCCTTCCAAACCGAAACCGAAGAGGCCTGACCATGAGCAGACAATACGACATCGTGATCGCCGGCGGCGGCGTGATCGGCGCCTCTTGCGCCTACCAGCTGTCCAAACGCAAAGACCTGAAAATCGCGCTGATCGACGCCAAACGCCCCGGCAACGCTTCGCGCGCCTCGGCCGGCGGCCTGTGGGCGATAGGCGAATCGGTGGGCCTGGGCTGCGGCGTGATCTTCTTCCGCATGACGTCGGCCAAGAACAAGCGCGAGGCAGCCGGCGCCGCCATCGCCGTGGACGCCAGCACCCCGCACATCCTGCCGGAATCCTTCTTCAATTTCGCGCTGGCCTCCAACGCGCTGTACCCGGCCCTGCATCAGGAATTGATCGAAAACCACGGCATGGACTTCAAGTTCGAGGAAACCGGGCTCAAGTTCGTGATCTACGACGAGGAAGACCAGCTCTACGCCGAACACATCGCCGCGCAGATTCCCCACCTGTCCGACCAGGTGCGCTGGGTGGACCAGGCCCAGTTGCGCGAGAACGAACCCTACATCAGCCACGAGGCCACCGGCGCGCTGGAATTCCTGTGCGACCACCAGGTCAGCCCCTTCCGCCTGACCGACGCCTACACCGAGGCGGCGCGCCAGAACGGCGTCGACGTGTTCTTCAACACCAATGTCACCGGCGTGCTCAAGCAAGGCTCGCGCGTCACCGGCGTGCGCACGCTGGAGGCCGGCGACTTCCACTGCCACACCCTGATCAACGCCGCCGGCTCCTGGGCCGCCGAGCTGAGCCAATGGGCCACCGGCGTGGGCATTCCGGTCAAACCGGTCAAGGGCCAGATCGTGCTGTCGGAGAAAATGCCCAAGCTGCTGCGCGGCTGCATCACCACCAGCGACTGCTATATCGCGCAGAAGGACAACGGCGAGATCCTGATCGGCAGCACCACCGAGGACAAGGGCTTCGACGTCAGCAACACCTATCCGGAAATCGCCGGCCTGGTCAAAGGCGCGATCCGCTGCCTGCCGGAGATGAAGAACATCAACATCAAGCGCTGCTGGGCCGGCTTGCGCCCAGGCTCCCCGGACGAACTGCCCATCCTGGGGCCGATGCAGGGCGTGGACGGCTACCTGAACGCCTGCGGCCATTTCCGCACCGGCATCCTGACCTCGGCCATCACCGGCGTGATGCTGGACGCGCTGGTGCGCGGCGAGACGCCGCCGCTGGACGTGACGCCCTTCTTGGCGGACCGTTTCAACGCCCCGGCCAAGCCGGCGGCGCAGGCGGCCGCCGAACTGGCGCTGTCCTAAAAACGCGACGGCCCGCCGCGCATGCGGCAGGCCGTCCCACTGCTTCAGATGTTCCTCTGTTACAGGCCGGCTCGTCCGGCCTGCTTTTTTTGCCCCGCCGGGCCCGCCGTTACTGGCCGACGCCGCGGCGCTCGTACACCGCCTGCGCCAAGGTCCCCAGATCCACGTACTCCAGCTCGCCGCCCACCGGCATGCCGCGCGCGATGCGCGTCACCTTCAGGCCGCGCTCCTTCAGCAATTCGGCGATCATGTGCGCGGTGACCTCGCCTTCGGCGGTGAAATTGGTGGCGATGATCACCTCCTCCACCGCGCCGTCCGCCGCCCTGACCAAGAGCTTGTCCAGGTTGATGTCGCGCGGGCCGACATTGTCCAGCGGCGAGATGCGGCCCATCAGCACGAAGTACAGACCATCGAAGCACTTGGCCTGCTCCAGCGTCAGCAGGTCCGCCGGCATCTCCACCACGCACAGCAAATCCTGGCGACGCTCTTCGTCGGCGCAGATCGGGCACAGCGGGGTTTCGCTGAAAGTGTTGCAGCGTTCGCAGTGCGTCAGCTGGGTCAGCGCGCGGTCCAGCGCGCGCGCCAGCTTGTCCGCGCCCTTCTTGTCGCGCTGCAACAGATGGAAGGCCATCCGTTGCGCGGTCTTGGGCCCGACGCCCGGCAGCACTTTCAGGGCGGAGATCAGATGGTCTAGAGCGGGAGGGTTCTTCATCGCTTTCACAATCGGGAAAAACGGCGGCGCAGACGCGCGTGCCGCCAGGCAAAGACCAGACGGAAAATGCCGTAATGCAGTGTCAACAGCAGCGGCGCGCGCGGCGCGAAGCCGACGCGGTCCACCACTTCGCAGCCTTCGGGCAAGGCGCGCACCCGCCGCCGGTGCAGCCAGCGCCGCTGGCTCAGCATGGTCGAGCGCTCGTCGAAGGCGCCCGGCTCCAGCCGCGTCAGCCCCAAATCGTCGCACTCCACCGGCAGCAGGCCGAACAACAGAATCCAGCACCGCCCGATGCGCGCCGGCGGCGTCAGCCCGGCGGGCAGAACCTTGCCCGGCAAGCGCATGCCGAGCCAGGGCCGCAATTCGTCGTTGATGCCGGCGGCGCTGGTCGCGTGCGCCCACACCCGGTCGGCGTCGGCGCGCAGGCGGCTGCGCACGGTGAAATGGGCGAATCGGCGCATGGCTACCCCAGGGTCAACGCAAAAATGGCCCGGCGCGCGCCGAGCCATCCGGATGCCGAAACCGACGCGATCAGAACGGCAGCTTCATGCCGGCCGGCAGGTTCAGGCCGGCGGAAAAACCGGACATCTTTTCCTGGGTGGTGGCCTCGACCTTGCGCACCGCGTCGTTGAACGCGGCGGCGATCAGGTCTTCCAGCATTTCCTTGTCTTCCTTGGCGTCGTCCAGCAGGCTGTCGTCCAGGCTGATGCGCTTGACGTCGTGGGAGCAGGTCATCACCACCTTGACCATGCCGGCGCCGGATTGGCCTTCCACTTCCACCTTGGCCAGTTCTTCCTGCGCCTTCTTCATATTGTCCTGCATTTGCTGAGCCTGCTTCATCAGGCCGGCGATGCCACCTTTGCCAAACATAATCGTTTCACTCCTTCACGGGTTGAATGGTTTCGATGAGCAGCGTCGCGTCGAATTCGCGCACCATTTGCTGCACCACCGGATCGTTTTTCATATTCTCGCGCGCGATGTCCAACTGCTCCTGCCTATGGCGGGCGTCTTTCATCGCCGGCGTTTCCAGGCCCAGCTCTTCCACCGTCACCGCCAGCTCCACCGGCCGGCCGAAGCGCTCGCGCAAGGCGAGCTTGAGCTTGTCCTGATAATCGCGGCTGGTCATGTGGCGGAAGCTCTCCGGCACCGCCAGCGCCAGGCGGTCCTGGTCCCAGTCCTTCAATACCGCATTATGGGCCAGCATGCGCGCCGCGCCCAGCTTGACGCCCAGTTCGGTCACCAGCGCCTGCCAATCCCCGTCGAATCGATAATCGGCCGGCTCTTCCGGCGGCGCCTGCAAATAGGACGGCATATCCTCGTCCGCCGCCGCGCCCTGATCCCAGGGCACGTCGTCGGGGCTGACGTCGCCGTCGTCCGCAGCGTCTTCCTCCTCGGGCTCAGGCTCGGGCGGCGGCGCGGCCTGACGGACCGGCTCGGGCGGCCTGGCCGCGGCTGGCGCGGGGGCTGGCGCGGCAGGCTCGGGTTCGGGTTCCGCAGCCGGGGCGCTGTCCTGCGCAGGCGGCGGCGCCGGCTGGCGCGCGGCCGGCGAACTCAGGCCGGCGGCCTGCAAGGCGCGCGCGGCCGGCGAAACGCCTCCGGACGCGGCCGGGGCTGGCTGAGCCTGCGGCGGCTGCGGACGCGTCGGCGCGCCGGCGGCCGGGCGCGCCGGCGCGGCCTCGGCCCGGGCGTTGGCCGGATGGAAGGCCAACATGCGCAGCAGGGTCATATTGAAGCCGGCGTGCTCGTCCGGCGCCAGCGCCAGGTCTTTGCGGCCGTGGATGGCGATCTGGTAATACAGCTGCACGTCCTGCGGCGCGATGGCGTCCGCCAGCGCCTGCAGCGCGTCGCGCTCCGGCTCGTCCTGGGCGACCGCCTGCGGCACGGTCTGCAGCAGCGCCAGCTGCTGCAACAAGACCGCCAGCTCGCTCAGCGCTCCTTCGAAACTGACTCCGCGTTCGGCCAGGCCGTCGGCTTCGGCCATCAGCTGCGGGCCGTCGCCGGCCGCCAGCGCCTGCAGCAGAGCGAACAGGTAGCGGCGGTCCACCGCGCCCAGCATCGCGCGCACGCCGTCTTCCTTGACCTCGCCCAGGCCATAGGCGATGGCCTGGTCCAGCAGCGACTGCGCGTCGCGCATCGAGCCGGAGGCGGCGCGGCCCAGCAAGGCCAGCGCCGGCGCCTCGTAGGCGATGCCCTCCACGTCCAGCATGTGGGCCAGGTGGCCGGCCACCTGCTGCGGCGTCATATTGCGCAAGGAGAACTGCAGGCAGCGGCTCAACACCGTGACCGGCACTTTCTGCGGGTCGGTGGTGGCCAGGATGAATTTGACGTGGGCCGGCGGCTCCTCCAGCGTTTTCAACATCGCGTTGAAGGCGCTCTTGGACAGCATGTGCACTTCGTCGATGATGTAGACCTTGAAGCGGCCGGACGTCGGGGCGTACTGGGCGTTTTCCAGCACTTCGCGGATATTGTCGATGCCGGTGTTGGACGCGGCGTCGATCTCCAGCAGATCGACGAAGCGGCCGGTGTCGATCTGGCGACAGGCCGAGCACTCGCCGCAGGGTTCGGCGGTGGTGCCGGTTTCGCAGTTCAGGCTCTTGGCCAGAATCCGGGCGATGGTGGTCTTGCCCACCCCGCGCGTCCCCGTCAGCAGATAAGCGTGGTGCAGACGCTGTTCTTTGAGGGCGTTGGTCAAGGCGCGCACCACGTGCTCCTGGCCGACCAGATCGGCAAAGCGCTTGGGACGCCACTTACGGGCAAGGACTTGATAGCTCATGGGGGCGGATTTTAATGGCAATTGCCGCGCGTGGCGACAGGTTTCGCGCCGCCGCGGCGGGCGGCGCGCGGCGTCACGGCTGGGTTGCGGCCTGGCCCGCCAGATAGCGCTGGCGCAGCTGATCCGCGATTTCCTGCACCGCCTTGGCGTACAGCGTGCTGCGGTTGTAGCGGGTGATCACGAAGAAGTTGTTGAGGCCCAGCCAGTATTCGGTGACGCCCGGCGCCGTTTCCAGCGGCACCAACACCGCCGGCACGTCGTCGGCCACCGGAGCCTGCGGCGTCACGCCCATTTTCTTCAACTCGCCCACGGTGTAGTGCAGATTGAATTTGTCGGCGATCAGCTGATCGATCTGCGGTCCCGGCTGCACGCTGGCCGGCAGGATCACGTCGTCGCCGTGGCGCCAGCCGTGGCGCTGGAAGTAATTGGCCACGCTGCCGATCGCGTCGTCCGGATCGCTCCAGATGTCGCGGTGGCCGCTGCCGTCGAAATCCACCGCCCATTTGCGGAAGCTGGACGGCATGAATTGCGGCCAGCCCATCGCGCCGGCGTAAGAGCCTTTCAGCGTCAGCGGGTCCTTGCCCTCCTCCTTGGCCAGCAGCAGGAATTCGGTCAGCTCCTTGCGGAAGAATTCCGCCCGTCGCGGGTAATCGAAGCCTATGGTGGACAAGGCGTCCACCAGACGGAAGCTGCCGGTGTTGCGGCCGTAATGCGACTCCACGCCCAGAATGGCGACGACGAGCTCGGGCGCCACGCCGTACTGCTGCTCGGCGCGCGCCAGCGCGGCCGCGTTGGCGCGCCAGAACGTCACGCCGTCGGCGATGGTCTTTTCCCCCACCGTGGAATTGCGGAACTGATACCAGGGCCGCGAGGTGGACGGCTTGTCCAGGATCTTGATGATGTTGGGCTTGAGTTCGACATTGGCGAACACCGCCTCCAGCTCCGGGCGATTGAACTGGCCGCCGGCCACCTGCTCGTCGATATAGCGCTGCACGTCCGGACGCGCCAGGAAGGCGGCGTCGGCCTGGGCCAGCTGGAAGGAGAACAGGGCCGCCAACGGGGCCAGTTTAAGCAAAGATTTCATGGGCTGGTTTCTGATTGGATTTTTGACTTTGCCGCGCTCCCCTAAAGAACGCGGCGCGAAAACACGACCACGGACCCCGCAAGCTCGCGGTCAAACGCTAAGCGCGGAACGACAAGGCGCTGGACACCAGCCGCGCGGTGATGTCGACGATGGGTATCACCCGCTCGTAAGCCATCCGGGTGGGCCCCACCACGCCCAGCGCGCCGACCACCTGGCCGTTGATGCGGTAAGGCGCGGTCACCACCGAGCATTCGTCCAGCGTCACCACTCCGGACTCCTCGCCGATGAAAATGTTCACGCCCTGGGCTTCGCGCCCCTGGTTCAGCAGCTTCAGCAATTCGGTCTTGCGTTCGAAGACATTGAACAGCCGGCGCAGCCGCGACAAGTCCTCGGACAGGTCGCTCACCTCCAGCAGCCGGCTGCCGCCGGCCACCACCACCGCCGCGCTGCTGGCCGCCATCGAGCTCTGCCCCAGGCGGATCGCCGCCGACATCAGCTCGGCGATGTCGCCCTGCAACTGGCGCAATTCGTCCGCCACCCGGCTGGCGATGCTGTCCAGGCCCTGGCCCGCGTAATGCTGGTTGATGAAATTGCCGGCTTCTATCAGTTCCGACGGGGTGTAGTCGCGCTCCGTGGTCAGCAAGTGGTTCTGCACGTCGCCGTCCAGCGTCACCAGAATCATCAGCACCCGTCGCTCGGACAGGCGCAGGAATTCGATCTGGCGGAAGGCGATGTCGGAACGCTGCGGCGTGACGATCACGCCGGCGAAATGGGTCAGCTCGGACAGCAGCGAGGACGCGGACTGGGCGATGCGCTGCGGGCTGTCCGGCTGCAGGTTCAGCTCCAGCTCGTGCAGCGCCGCCTCTTCCAGCGGCCGGATGGTCAGCAGGCGATCGACGAACATGCGATAGCCGCGCGCGGTGGGCACCCGGCCGGCCGAGGTGTGCGGCGCCGCGATCAGCCCCATCGCCTCCAGTTCCGCCAGCACATTGCGGATGGACGCGGACGACAGCTCGACGCCGGGCAGCATCGACAGGGTTTTGGACCCCACCGGCTGGCCGTCGACGATATAGCGTTCGATCAGGACCTTGAGCAGGTGTTGCGCGCGTTCGTTCATCATGATGGCTTCATTGTACACAGGGTGGACACTTGTAAAAGTGGTCGCAATCACAACTTTTTCAAGCGAGATCGCGCTTTCCCGTCCCGAAGGACGGTATCGCCGGCAAGCGGCCCTGCCGTTGGCCAAGGCTTTATGAGATAATCGACGCCATCTTTTCGGCTATCGGCGCAGCAAACGCAAGCGCGGCGGGCCTTCCCCGCCCGCGCCCCGCAAACCCCTGTCCGGCATCGGGTTTTTCCGCCAACAGGACGCTTGCCGCCGCTGGCCGACCATTCATTTCGTTTAGCGCCCCACACTGGAGACAGCATGGCATCCGAAGACAAGAGCAAAGCGTTGGCCGCGGCCCTTGCCCAGATTGAAAAGCAATTTGGCAAGGGTTCGATCATGCGCATGAGCGACAACCAGATCAATGAAAACCTGCAGGTGGTCTCCACCGGCTCGCTGAGTCTGGACTTGGCGCTTGGCGTCGGCGGCCTGCCGCGCGGCCGCGTCGTGGAAATCTACGGCCCGGAGTCGTC
Organism: Chromobacterium alkanivorans; assembly: GCF_016937655.1. Taxonomy (GTDB): domain Bacteria; phylum Pseudomonadota; class Gammaproteobacteria; order Burkholderiales; family Chromobacteriaceae; genus Chromobacterium; species Chromobacterium alkanivorans. The sequence goes on from NZ_JAFHKL010000003.1 coordinate 305,916, forward strand.
CGGTAAAACCACCCTGTGTCTGCAAGCGGTGGCCGAGATGCAAAAATTGGGCGGCACCTGCGCCTACATCGACGCGGAAAACGCGCTGGACCCGCAATATGCGCAAAAGCTGGGCGTCAAGGTCGACGACCTGCTGATCTCGCAGCCGGACACCGGCGAACAGGCGCTGGAAATCTGCGACATGCTGGTGCGCTCCAGCGGCGTCGATCTGATCGTGATCGACTCGGTGGCCGCGCTGGTGCCGAAGGCGGAAATCGAAGGCGAGATGGGCGACAGCCACGTCGGCCTGCAAGCCCGCCTGATGAGCCAGGCGCTGCGCAAGCTGACCGGCAACATCAAGCGCACCAACACCCTGGTGATCTTCATCAACCAGATCCGCATGAAGATCGGCGTGATGTTCGGCAACCCGGAAACCACCACCGGCGGCAACGCGCTGAAGTTCTACGCCTCCGTGCGCCTGGACATCCGCCGCACCGGCGGCATCAAGAAGGGCGAGGAAGTGATCGGCAACGACACCCGCGTCAAAGTGGTGAAGAACAAGGTGTCGCCGCCGTTCCGCCAGGCTGATTTCGAAATCCTGTACGGCGAGGGCATCTCCCGCCAGGGCGAAATCATCGAGCTGGGCGTCAAGCACGGCTTCATCGACAAGTCCGGCGCCTGGTACGCCTACAACGGCCAGAAGATCGGCCAGGGCAAGGACAACACCCGCGAGTGGCTGAAGTCCAACCCGGAAATCGCCGCCGAAGTGGAACGCAAGATCCGCGACGCGGTGGGCATCAAAGTGGAAATCACCGAAGGCCAGCCGGACGAAGAGTTCGCGGACGACGCGCTCGACGCCTGATTTCCCGAATGGAAAAAAGCCTGAGGGCGCGAGCCGTCGACCTCCTGTCCCGCCGCGAATACACGCGGCGGGAGCTGGAGCGGCGGCTCGCTCCGTTTGCGGAAAGCCCGGAACAATTGAGCGCCCTGCTGGACGATCTGGCCGAACACAGCTGGCAGTCCGATCAGCGCTTCGCCCAGCAGTTCGCCGACAGCAAGGGCCAGCGCTACGGCAGCCGCCGGCTGCAACAGGAAATGCGCCAGCGCGGCGTGGACGCCGAGCTGATCCGCGACGCCTTGCAAGGCCGCGACGACCTGGCCGCCGCCCAGGCGCAATGGCGGAAGAAGTTCGGCCGCATGCCGGACACGCCGCAGGAGCGCGCGCGCCAGATCCGCTTTCTGGCCGGACGCGGCTTCCCGATGTCCGTCATCGCCAAGGTGCTCAGCGGCGCCGCCGACGACGACTTTCCCGCCGACGAGGACTGAGCATGCAAACGCGCAGCATCGCCACCCAGATCGACATAGACGCCGAACCGGCCGCGGTCTGGCGCGTGCTGTGCGACTGGGCCGCCTATCCGGCGTGGAACCCCTTCATCGTCGGCCTGCACGGCCGCCAGCAGATAGGCGCCCGGCTGGTGGTCAGCATCCATCCGCCCGGCCGGCCGCGGCTGACCTTCCGCCCGCGGCTGGAGGTCTTGCAAACGGCGGACGAGCTGGCGTGGCTGGGGCGCGCGCTGCTGCCCGGCCTGCTGGACGGCCGCCACAGTTTCCGTCTGGAAGCGCTGGAAAACGGCCGCACCCGGCTGCATCACGGCGAAACTTTCAGCGGCTTCTTGCTGCCGCTGTTCGGTCAGGCCTTGCTGGCCGACGCCCGCAAGGGTTTCGAATTGATGAACCAGGCGCTCAAGCGCCGCGCCGAAACCCTTGCCAGCGCCGGCGCGGCTTGACACAATCAGCTGTCCGCGCCGCTCTGGGTTCAAGCCCCCAAAGCGGCCCAGAATTCGCAATCTTACGAAATCAAACATGAAAACCTCTGAAATTCGCCAGAAATTCCTGGATTTCTTTGCCGGCAAAAACCATCAGGTGGTGCCCTCCAGCAGCCTGATCCCCGGCAACGACCCCACGCTGATGTTCACCGTCGCCGGCATGGTGCAGTTCAAGGACGTGTTCCTGGGCTTTGAAAAGCGCGACTACACCCGCGCCACCACCAGCCAGAAATGTCTGCGCGCCGGCGGCAAGCACAACGACCTGGAAAACGTCGGCTACACCGCGCGCCACCACACCTTCTTCGAAATGCTGGGCAACTTCAGCTTCGGCGACTACTTCAAGCAAGACGCCATCACCTTCGCCTGGGAATTCCTAACCGGCGAACAGTGGCTGAACCTGCCCAAGGACAAGCTGCTGGTCACCGTCTACGCCTCCGACGACGAGGCCTACGACATCTGGCACAAGAGCGTGGGCCTGCCGGCCGACAAGATCATCCGCATCGGCGACAACAAGGGCGCGCCGTACGCGTCCGACAACTTCTGGACCATGGGCGACACCGGCCCCTGCGGCCCCTGCACCGAGATCTTCTACGACCACGGCCCGAGCGTGGCCGGCGGCCCTCCGGGCAGCCCGGACGAAGACGGCGACCGCTTCATGGAAATCTGGAACAACGTGTTCATGCAGTTCAACCGCGACGAGTCCGGCACCCTGCATCCGCTGCCCAAGCCGTCGGTAGACACCGGCATGGGCCTGGAACGCCTGTCCACCGTGCTGCAGCACGTCAAGTCCAACTACGAGACCGACGCGCTGGCCTGCCTGGTGCGCGCCGCCGCGCGCGAAACCGGCATTGGCTACAGCCAGGACGTGCCGTCGCTGAAAGTGATCGCCGACCACATCCGCGCCTGTTGCTTCATGGTCGCCGACGGCATCCTGCCGTCCAACGAAGGCCGCGGCTACGTGCTGCGCCGCATCGCCCGCCGCGCCATCCGCCACGGCTACAAGCTGGGGCAGAAAGGCCTGTTCTTCCACAAGATCGTCGCCGATCTGGTGGCCGAGATGGGCGACGCCTACCCAGAACTGCGCGAGAAGCAGGCGCATATCGAAGACGCGCTGCGCGCCGAGGAAATCAAGTTCGCCGAGACGCTGGAAATCGGCATGGGCCTGGTCGACTCCGCCTTGGAAGGCGGCAAGACCAAGCTTGACGGCGACACCATCTTCAAGCTCTACGACACCTTCGGCTTCCCGGTGGACCTGACCGCCGATATCTGCCGCGAACGCGACATCCACGCCGATCTGGAAGGCTTCGAGCGCGCGATGGAGGCCCAGCGCGAGCGCGGCCGCGCCGGCTCCAGCTTCAAGATGACCGGCAAGGTCAGCTACAGCGGCGCCGACACCTGCTTCCACGGCTATGATTCCGCCAGCACCGACGCCAAGGTATTGGCGCTGTTCAAGGGCACCGAAGCCGTCGCCGCGCTGGAAGCCGGCGAAGAAGGCATCGTGGTGCTGGACGACACCCCGTTCTACGCCGAAGGCGGCGGCCAGGTCGGCGACGTCGGCGAGATTTCGCTGCAAGGCGGCATCGGCGCGCTGTTCGACGTCAACGACACCCAGAAGATCCAGGCCGCGGTGTTCGGCCACAAGGGCAAGCTGGCCCGCGGCCGCCTGGCCGTCGGCGACAGCGTGACCGCCACCATCGACCTGCACGCGCGCGCCGCCAGCGCCCGCAACCACTCCGCCACCCACCTCCTGCACGCGGCGCTGCGCCACGTGCTGGGCGACCATGTCGCGCAGAAGGGCTCGCTGGTGAATCCGGAGCGGACCCGCTTCGACTTCGCCCACGGCGAACCGGTCAGCGCCGAACAGATCGCCGAGCTGGAGCGCGTGGTCAACCGCGTGATCAGCCACAACCTGCCGGTCAAGGCCGAAGTGATGAGCATGGAAGCCGCACAGAAATCCGGCGCGATGATGCTGTTCGGCGAAAAATACGGCGATGAAGTGCGCGTGCTGACCATGGGCGACTTCTCCGCCGAACTGTGCGGCGGCACCCACGTGCAGCGCACCGGCGACATCGGCCTGTTCAAGATCGTCGCGGAAAGCGGCGTCGCCGCCGGCGTGCGCCGCGTCGAAGCCGTCACCGGCGAAGGCGCCATCGCTTACATCCAGACGCAGGACGCCTTGCTGAAAGAAGCCGCCGGCGCGCTGAAAGCGCAGACGCTGGACGAAGTGGCCGCCAAGATCGGCAGCCTGCAGGACAACGTCAAGACGCTGGAAAAAGAGCTGGCCAAGCTCAAGGGCCAGCTGGCCGCCTCCGCCGGCGACAGCCTGTCCGACAGCGCCGCCGACGTCAACGGCGTCAAGGTGCTGGCGGTGGAACTGCCGGGCGCTGACAACACCGCGCTGCGCGAAACCCTGGACAAGCTGAAGGACAAGCTGGGTTCCGCCGCCATCGTGCTGGCCGCCAAGGGCGACGGCAAGGTGGCGCTGGTGGCCGGCGTCACCGCCGACCTGACCGCCAAGCTCAAGGCCGGCGAACTGGTCAACTTCGTCGCCCAGCAGGTGGGCGGCAAGGGCGGCGGCCGTCCGGACATGGCCCAGGCCGGCGGCACTCAGCCGGAAAACCTGGCGGCGGCCTTGGCCGGCGTGCAGGCCTGGGTGGCCGGCAAGCTCTAAGAACCTGTTTACGATCTGCTGCGCGTCGGCGATACGGCGTTAAAAACCAGCTCAAAATGCTCATGTACCGCTTGTACATTCCGCTTTTTCGCTCGTTTTCGCCTTGTCTCGCCTTAGCTCGCGAGATCGTAAACACGCTCTAAGAGCCTGTTCATAGTCGCTGCGCTTCGGCGATACGGCGTTGAACAGGCTCTAAGCCACACGCCTCACTCCGACAAAAGACCGCGCGTTTGCGCGGTCTTTTTTTGTCCGCCCTTTGCCAAACCGGCCTGATTGCGCGCATGCTGGACCGGGACATCGCAGAGGAAACCGCCATGGACCGACTCGAAGCGCTGGAACTGCGCGCGGCGCGCGCCGACGAACTGCCCGCCGTGCTGAGCCTGATCGCCCTCGCCTTCCTGCCGCTGGCCGCGCGCTTGCCCAGCCGCCCCACCGCGCTGGACGAGACCGAGGACAGCCTGCGCCAACGCCTCCGCGCCGGCGGCCGCATCCACGTCGCCAGCCGGCAGGACGCGCTCTTGGCCTGCATGATCACCGCGCCGCTGGGCGCGACCGCGGCGGAATGCAAGCGCGTCTGCGCCCACCCGGACTGGCAGGGCCTCGGCCTGGGCAAACGGCTGATGCTGCACGGCGAAGCTCGCCTGAAACAGCAGGGCGTCGTCCGCGTCCAGCTGGCCACCCGCGCCAGCATGCCGGCCAATCTGCGCTTTTATCAGGCGCTGGGCTATCGCGTCGTCGCGGAAGAGCCCTACCCGGCGGGCATCGCCGATCTGCGCATCATCCTGGAAAAACAATTGTAGCCGGCGGGCGCGGCTTTCTTGCTCCAGGTCAAGGGCGTAAAAATTAAGGAACCCTAATATTAAGAGGCTTTAATTTGGCTTCTCCTCTTGTTGTTTGCATTTCAGCCCTGCTCGCCTCTCCGATCAGGGCGTTTTTTTTGGCGCGCGGACATGAAAAAAGGCGGCCGGAGCCGCCTGTTTTCCTTCATGCCGCGCCGGCTCAAAACACCAGCTTGCCGCCTATCACCGCCAGCATCACCGCCAACGCCGGCCGCAGCCAGCCCTCAGCCAACTGCCGCGTCAACTTGCTGCCCAGCCAGATGCCGGGCAGCGAGCCGGCCAGCAGATTGGCCAGCAGCAGAAAATCCACATTGCCGAGCCCGGCGTGCCCCAGACCCGCCACCAGGGTCAGCGGCACCGCGTGCGCGATTTCGGTGCCCACCAGCCGCGAAGTCGACAGCGCCGGGTACAGCAGGAACAAGGCCAGCGTGCCCAGCGCGCCGGCGCCGATGGAGCTGAGCGTCACCAACACGCCCAGCACCACGCCGGTGGCCACGGTTAGGCCGATGCGCGGCTCCGACGACAGGGCCAGAGCGCCAGAACGCCCCAGCCAGCGCAGCAGCAGAGGCTTGCCCAAGATCGCCGCCGCGGTCAGCAACAGCGCGACGCCCAGCACCAGCTTGAACAAGGTGTCCAGCATCTTCTCCGGCAGATGCAAATAAGACAGGCCGGCCAGCACCAGCAAGGCCGCCGGCACGCTGCCGGCGCTCAGCCAGCCGGCGATGCGCCAATCGACGTGGCCCTGGCGATGATGCACCGTCGCCCCGCCCATCTTGGTCAAGGCCGCGTACAGCAGATCGGTGCCGACCGCGGTGGCCGGGGAAATGCCGAACCACAGCAAGATGGGCGTCATCAGCGAGCCGCCGCCCACTCCGGTCAGACCGACGATGAAACCCACCGCCAGGCCTGCGATCGCATACCCCCACTCCATAACACCCGCTCCTTGGCCGCGCCATTCGATAGCCGGATGCTACGCCAGTTTCATATAACGATTTATACCGTTTTGAAACAACATTATTCGAAAAGTGATTTACCTCAAAGACTTGCCCCGCTCATCCGCCAGATCATGCTGCGGTAACATCGCGCCGGTAGCGTGAAATGGCCGGGACGGAAAGCAAACGCAATATTTGCTTCTAATCGCAACCAAGCAGGGCTTTACAAATCTTCAAAATAGCGTCAATGTCAAAGGGTCAGGGTTTGCCCTGGCCTCACACAAGTACGTGACCGAGAGGTGCAAGGATGATGACTTCCCGTATTCCTCTGAGTGTTCGCAGAAAGCAGGCTAGAGACCAGCACGAGAGTTTTCTCTACGCGGTCGCCAAGCCTCAGTTGAGTGATGCTGAGAGGTCGCGCCAGCAGAAAGTGCGCCAACGCGCGCACGACCGGGACGATGCCCGGTTCCTGGCCGACCGCTGCGACGACCTGTTCTGAACACCTTGCCCACTGGCGGCTTGCCGCCTGTTAACGGTTAGCGGCCCAGCCATACGCCACGCCGCAACCCTCCTGCCTTGAAGCGGACAGCGCGCTAGCCGCCTGCGCCGGGCAGCCCGTTTCGTCTCCCGCCGCCGCGCCAGCCGTTCCCCGGCCTCCCCATTACGCGCCGAACGCCGCTGCTTGCCGCCGCGCATAAAGAAAATTCCCTTTCCCGCCCAAATCCCGCCGAATTTGCGCCTAACTGCGATTTCCCACCGGTTTTTACGCGATTTTTATACCGCTCCAACGGCTTTTATCGGGTTTTTGACGCCGGCTTCAGTACCTTTCCATTACTGATTCAAATGGAGATTTTCACCATGGATGTCGTCTATCTGGGACTCGTCCTCTTGTTCGGCGCGCTGGCCTGCGGCTTTGTCGCCGGCTGCCGGAAACTGGGAGACAAGGAATGAGCGTCTGGTATCTGCTCAGCGCGCTGATCGCGCTGGGCCTGCTTGGCTATCTGATCTACGCACTGCTTAAGCCGGAGAATTTTTAATCATGTTCGCCAATTTCATCGGCTCGGCCGCACCCTTGCAGCTGGGCGTGTTCCTGTTGACGCTGCTGGCGCTGGCCTGGCCGCTGGGCGCCTACATCGCCCGCGTGATGCGGGGCGACAACGTCGGCCCGCTGCGCCTGTTCGCGCCGCTGGAGCGCGGCTTCTACCGGTTGGCCGGCGTCAAGCCGGACGAGGACATGGGCTGGCGCGGCTACGCGGTGGCCCTGCTCTTGTTCAATGTGCTGGGCGCGCTGGTCCTGTACCTGCTGCAGCGCCTGCAAGGCTGGCTGCCGTTCAACCCGCAGGGCATGGGCGCGGTGGCGCCGGACTCCGCGTTCAACACCGCGATCTCCTTCATCACCAACACCAACTGGCAAGGCTATGGCGGCGAATCCACCATGGGTTATCTGGTGCAGATGCTGGGCCTGACGGTGCAGAACTTCCTGTCCGCCGCCACCGGCGCGGCGGTGGTGCTGGCGCTGGTGCGCGGCTTCGTCCGCCACGGCTCGGCCAAGATCGGCAATTTCTGGGTGGACGTTACCCGCTTCACTCTCTACGTGCTGCTGCCGCTGTCCTTCGTGTTCGCGCTGGTGTTCAGCCAGCAGGGCATGATCCAGAACCTGGCCGCCTATAAAGACGTGCAAACGGTGGAGGCCACCCATTACCAGCAGGCCAAGACCGACGCCCAGGGCAATGTAGTCAACGGCGCCGACGGCAAGCCGGTGATGGTGGACGCCAGCACGCAGAAACAGACGCTGCCAATGGGGCCGGTGGCCTCGCAGGAAGCGATCAAGCTGCTGGGCACCAACGGCGGCGGCTTCTTCAACGCCAACTCGGCGCACCCGTTTGAAAACCCCACCCCGCTGAGCAATTTCCTGCAAAGCCTGGCCATCTTCCTGATTCCGGCGGCGCTGTGCTTCGTGTTCGGCCGCATGGTGGGCGATCAGCGCCAGGGCTGGGCCATCATCGCCGCGATGACGGTGATGTTCGTCTGCGCGGTGGCGACGACCACCGGCGCGGAACAGGCCGGCGTGCCGCAGCTGAGCGCCATGGGCGTGGATCAGCAGGCCAGCCATCTGCAGGCCGGCGGCAATATGGAAGGCAAGGAAACCCGCTTCGGCGTCATCGACACCTCGCTGTTCATCGCGGTGACCACTTCCGCCTCCTGCGGCGCGGTCAACGCCATGCATGATTCGCTGACCCCGATCGGCGGCCTGGTGCCCACCTTCCTGATGCAATTGGGCGAGGTGGTGTTCGGCGGCGTAGGCTCCGGCCTGTACGGCATGCTGATCTTCGCCATCCTGGCGGTGTTCATCGCCGGCCTGATGGTGGGCCGCACCCCGGAATACCTGGGCAAGAAGATAGAAACCTACGAGATGAAGATGACGGCGATCACCATCCTGGTGACGCCCATCCTGGTGCTGACGCTGACCGCCGTCGCGGTGCTGGCCGCCTCCGGCAAGGCCGGCATCCTCAACCCCGGCGCCCACGGCTTCAGCGAGGTGCTGTACGCCTTCACCTCGGCCGCCAACAACAACGGCAGCGCCTTCGCCGGCCTGTCCGCCAATACGCCGTTCTACAACATCGCCACTGGCGTGGCCATGTTCTTCGGCCGCTTCTTCATGATCGTGCCCATCCTGGCCATCGCCGGATCGCTGGCCGCCAAGAAGCGCCTGGCCGTCACCGGCGGCACCCTGCCCACCCACGGTCCGCTGTTCGTGGTGTTGCTGATAGGCACGGTGTTGCTGGTGGGCGCGCTCAACTACGTTCCCGCGCTGGCGCTGGGCCCCATCGTCGAACAATTGCAGATGATCAGCGGCCGCTAAGCTTGCGGGAGGACTCATACTATGAACGATATCAATCATTCCAAACTGTCGGCCGCCCAGCCCGCCCAGGCGGGTCACCGCAACGCGGCCAAATCCATGCTGGACCCCAGCCTGGTGAAACCGGCCATCGTCGACTCCTTCAAGAAGCTGTCGCCGCGCGCCCAGTGGCGCAATCCGGTGATGTTCGTGGTCTACGTCGGCAGCATCCTGACCAGCGCGCTGTGGCTGCAGTCGCTGGCCGGCCAGGGCGAGGCGCCGTCCGGCTTCATCCTGGCGGTGGCGCTGTGGCTGTGGTTCACCGTGCTGTTCGCCAACTTCGCCGAAGCGCTGGCCGAGGGCCGCAGCAAGGCCCAGGCGGCCAGCCTGCGTTCGGCCAAGAAAAACGTGGTGGCCAAGAAACTGTCCGGCCCCAGCCACGACGCCGGCAAGACCGTGATCGACGGCAGCAGCCTGCGCAAGGGCGACTACGTGCTGGTGGAAGCCGGCGACGTGATCCCGGTGGACGGCGAGGTGATGGAAGGCGTGGCCTCGGTGGACGAGTCCGCGATCACCGGCGAATCCGCCCCGGTGATCCGCGAGGCCGGCGGCGATTTCTCCTCGGTCACCGGCGGCACCCGCGTGCTGTCCGACTGGATCGTGGTGCGGATTTCCGTCAATCCGGGCGAAACCTTCCTCGACCGCATGATCGCGATGGTGGAAGGCGCCAAGCGCCAGAAAACCCCGAACGAGATCGCGCTGACCATCCTGCTGGTGGCGCTGACCATCGTATTCCTGGTGGTCACCGTCACCCTGCTGCCCTTCTCCCTGTTCAGCGTGGAAGCGGCCAAGGCTGGTTCGCCCATCAGCATCACTACCCTGGTGGCCTTGCTGGTCTGCCTGATCCCCACCACCATAGGCGGCCTCTTGTCCGCCATCGGCGTGGCCGGCATGAGCCGGATGATGGGCGCCAATGTGATCGCCACCTCCGGCCGCGCGGTGGAAGCCGCCGGCGACGTGGACGTGCTGCTGCTGGACAAGACCGGCACCATCACCCTGGGCAATCGCCAGGCCTCCGCCTTCATCCCGGCGCCCGGCGTCAGCGAACAGACGCTGGCCGACGCCGCGCAGCTCGCCTCGCTGGCCGACGAAACCCCGGAAGGCCGCAGCATCGTGGTGCTGGCCAAGAAGCAGTTCAATCTGCGCCAGCGCGAGCTGGCCAGCCATGAAGCCGTGTTCATCCCCTTCACCGCGCAAACCCGGATGAGCGGCATAGACTACGACGGCCGCCAGATCCGCAAGGGCGCCATCGACGCCATCCGCCGCCATATCGCCGATCAGGGCGGCCAGTTCCCGGACGCGCTGGCCAAGAGCGCCGACGAAGTGGCGCGCCGCGGCTCCACCCCGCTGCTGGTGGCGGAAGGCAATCGCGCCTTGGGCGTGATCGAGCTGAAGGACATCGTCAAGGGCGGCATCAAGGAGCGTTTCGCCGAGCTGCGCCAGATGGGCATCAAGACGGTGATGATCACCGGCGACAATCCGCTGACCGCCGCCGCCATCGCCGCCGAGGCCGGCGTGGACGACTATCTGGCCGAAGCCACGCCGGAAGCCAAGCTCAAGCTGATCCGCAGCCACCAGGCCGAAGGCAAGCTGGTGGCGATGACCGGCGACGGCACCAACGACGCGCCGGCGCTGGCCCAGGCCGACGTGGCGGTGGCGATGAACACCGGCACCCAGGCGGCCAAGGAAGCCGGCAATATGGTGGACCTGGATTCCAACCCCACCAAGCTGATCGAGATCGTGGAGATCGGCAAGCAGATGCTGATGACGCGCGGTTCCTTGACCACTTTCTCCATCGCCAACGACGTGGCCAAATACTTCGCCATCATCCCGGCGGCGTTCGCCAGCACCTATCCGCAGTTGAACGCGCTGAACGTGATGGGCCTGAACAGCCCGGCCTCGGCCATCATGTCGGCGGTGATCTTCAACGCCGTCATCATCGTGTTCCTGATCCCGCTGGCGCTGAAAGGCGTCAAATATCAGGCCAGGAGCGCGGCGGAGCTGCTGCGCGGCAATCTGCTGGTCTACGGCCTGGGCGGCCTGCTGGTGCCCTTCGCCGGCATCAAGCTGATCGACATGCTGCTGGGCGCGCTGGGCCTGGCATGAGCACCGAAAGGAAAACCCAAATGAAACTGTTACGTCCCCTGCTGGTGGTGTTCGGCGGCCTGACCCTGATCACCGGCCTCGCCTACCCCTTGCTCACCACCGGAGCCGCCCAGGCGCTGTTCCCGTTCCAGGCCAACGGCAGCCTGATCGAACGCGACGGCAAGATCGTCGGCTCGCGGCTGATAGGCCAGAACTTCAGCGGCCCGCAATATTTCTGGGGCCGCCCGTCCGCCACCGGCACTATGCCGTACAATGCCGGCGGGTCCGGCGGCACCAACCTGGGCCCCACCAACCCGGCGCAGCTGGACGCGGTGAAGGCCAATGTGGAGCGCATCCGCGCCGCCCATCCGGGACAGAGCGGACCGGTGCCGGTGGACTTGGTCACCGCCTCGGCCAGCGGCCTGGACCCGGAGATTTCCGCCGCCGCGGCTTTCTACCAGTTGGAGCGCGTCGCCGCCGCCCGCAAGATGGAGCCGGCCGCGCTGCGCAAGCTGGTGGAAAGCCGGCTGATAGGCGAAACCTTCGGCCTGCTTGGCGAGCCGCGCGTCAATGTGCTGGAATTGAACCTGGCGCTGGACCAGGCCGCCAAGGCCTGACCCTCCCGCGGCATCGGGGGTGAGCTTCGCCCCCGGCGCCGAAGAATTGAGCCGTAAAGACCCTCAGAACGTGTTTACGATCTCGCGAGCGAAGGCGAGACAAGGCGAAAACGGTTGAAGAAGCGGAATGTACAGGTGGTATATGAGCATTTCGAAACCGTTTTCAACGCCCTTTTCTATCCATCCTGCCGACGCGCAGCAGATCGTAAACAGGTTCTAAACAAAGCTCGCATATGACCGATTCCCGTCCCGATCCGGACGCCCTGCTCGATGAGCTCAAACGCGAAGAACTGGACGCCCGGCGCGGCCGGCTGAAGATCTTCTTCGGCGCCTGCGCCGGCGTCGGCAAGACCTACGCGATGCTGGCCGCGGCCCGCGCCAAACGCCAGGAAGGCGTGACCGTGCTGGCGGGCGTGGTGGAAACCCACGGCCGCAAGGAAACCCAGGCGCAGCTGGCGGACCTGGAGCTGCTGCCGCCGCGGCGGATCGCCTACAAGGGCCACGAACTGTCCGAGTTCGATCTGGACGCGGCGCTGGAGCGCCGGCCGCAGCTGATCCTGATGGACGAATTCGCCCACTCCAACGCGCCCGGCTCGCGCCACCCCAAGCGCTGGCAGGACGTGGAGGAGCTGCTGGCCGCCGGCATCGACGTCTACACCACCCTCAATGTCCAGCACCTGGAAAGCCTGAACGACGTGGTCGGCCAGATCACCGGCATCGTGGTGCGCGAAACCCTGCCCGACCACGTGTTCGACCGCGCCGACGAAGTGGCGCTGGTGGACCTGCCGCCGGACGAATTGCTGGGCCGGCTGGCCGCCGGCAAGGTCTATCTGCCGCAGCAGGCCGAACGCGCGGTGAAGAACTTCTTCCGCAAGGGCAATCTGCTGGCGCTGCGCGAACTGGCGCTGCGCCGCACCGCCGACCGCGTGGACGCGCAGATGCGCGCCTACCGCGCCGACCAGTCCATCAATCCGGTCTGGCACGCGCGCGAGCGGCTGCTGGTCTGCGTCGGCGCCAGCGCCGGCATCGACAAGCTGATCCGCAGCGCCAAGCGCCTGGCCGCCAATCTGGACGCGGACTGGATCGCCGTCTACGTGGAAACGCCGCGCCAGCAAAAACTGTCCGAGGAGCAGCGCGCCCGCGTGCTCAAGGGCCTGAGGCTGGCGCAGGAGCTTGGCGCGGAAACCACGGTGCTGGGCGGCAACGAGCTGGCGCCCACGCTGCTGGCCTACGCCCGCAGCCGCAATGTGTCCAAGCTGGTGGTGGGCAAATCCGTCCGCGGCCGCTGGTCGCGGCTGTGGCGCCCTACCCTGGTCAACGAGCTGAGCCGCCGCTCCGGCGACATCGATCTCTACGTGGTGGCCCACGCTTTGGAGGCGGAGGACGCCGGCTCCGCCAAGACCGGCGCCAGCCTGTTGTTCGAAGAGCAGGACAGCCCGCGCTCGCGCGCCGGCTACATCGCCGCCGCCGTCGCCTGCCTGCTGACCACGCTGCTGGCCGGCCTGCTGATTCCCCACGTGGCGCTGGCCAACGACATCATGATCTACCTGCTGGTGGTGGTGCTGGTGTCGGTGCGCTACGGCCGCGGCCCCGGCATGCTGGCCTCGCTGCTGTCGGTGGCGGCCTTCGACTTCTTCTTCGTGCCGCCGCAGATGTCCTTCGCCGTCACCGACACCCAGTACCTGATGACCTTCGTGGTGATGTTGCTGGTGGCCGCCATCATCAGCCAGCTCACCGCCCGGCTGCGCTTCGCCGCCAACATCTCCACCTACCGCGAACGCCGCACCCGCGCGCTGTACGATCTGGGCCGCGAGCTGGCCGGCGCGCTGACCGCCGCCCAGATCGTCGATACCGCCGTCGGCCGGCTGGAGCCGCTGTTCTCCGCCAAGGTCAGCCTGTTCCTGCCCAATAGCGGCGACGAACTGCGTCTGGCCGGCGAGGACCGCGGCCACGCCGACATCGGCGTCGCGCAATGGGTTTACGACCATCAGCAGCCGGCCGGCCTCGGCACCAACACCCTGCCCGCCAACGCCGCGCTCTACGTGCCGCTGCGCGCGCCTATGCGCAACCGCGGCGTGATCGCGCTCTTGCCGGAAGTCACCGATCAGGCCTTCCTGCCGGAACAGCAAAGGCTGCTGGAAACCTGCGCCGCCCAGATCGCGCTGGCGCTGGAACGCGTGCACTACGTGGAAGTGGCGCAGGACGCCATTGTGGCGATGGAGTCCGAACGGTTGCGCAATAGCGTGCTGTCGGTGGTGTCCCACGATCTGCGCACCCCGCTGACCACCATGGCCGGCCTGTCCGAGCGGCTGTGCTCGCCCAATGTGGACGAGGGCCAGCGCGCCGAGATCGCCGCCGCCATCCAGGACGAGGCGCTGCGGATGAACAAGCTGGTGACCAATCTGCTGGACATGGCGCGGCTGCAGTCCGGCGTCAAGTTGAACAAGGAATGGCAGATGCTGGACGAGGTGGTGGGCAGCGCGCTGCGCGCCGCCGAACGCGGCCTGCGCGGCCGGGAACTGAGGCTGGAACTGGACCCGGCCCTGCCGGTGCTGGAATACGACGCGGTGTTGCTGGAGCGGGTGTTGGTCAACCTGCTGGAAAACGCCGGCAAATACACGCCGCCCGGCAGCCATATCACGCTGGCGGCGCGGCGCGAGGGCGCGGAGGTGGTGGTGTCGGTCAGCGACGACGGCCCCGGCCTGCCGCCCAATATGGAACAGCGCGCCTTCGACAAATTCTCGCGCGGCGCGGCGGAGTCCAGCACCCCCGGCGTGGGGCTGGGGCTGGCGATCTGCCGCTCCATCGTGGAAATCCACGGCGGCCGCATCAGCGCGCGCAACCGCTCGCCGCACGGCGCGGAATTCCGCTTCAGCCTGCCGGCCGGACAAGCGCCGGCGCTGCCGGAAGAACTCCCCGAACCGCGAGCCTAAACCAGAGCGAATCCCAATCATGCAAGACGCACCGATCAGCATCGTCGTCATCGAAGACGAAAAACCGATCCGCCGCTTTCTGAGCGCGGCGCTGGAAGAAGAAGGCCTGACCGTCCACGAGGCGGAAACCGGCAAGCAGGGCCTGATCGAAGTGGCCACCCGCAAGCCGGACCTGGTGATCCTGGACCTGGGCCTGCCGGACATGAACGGCCAGGACACCATCAAACAGCTGCGCGAATGGACCGACCTGCCCATCCTGGTCTTGTCCGCGCGCACCCAGGAAACCGAGAAAGTAGCCGCGCTGGACGCGGGCGCCGACGACTACCTGACCAAGCCCTTCGGCGTGGCCGAATGCCTGGCGCGCGTCCGTGTGCTGCTGCGTCGCCGCACCCACGGCAGCGCCGCGGCGCAGCAGGTGTTTCAGTTCGGCGACATCAAGGTGGACCTGGTCAACCGTCTGGTGGCCAAGGCGGAGACGGCGGTGCACCTGACGCCGATAGAATACCGGCTGCTGTCCACGCTGATCCGCAGCGCCGGCAAGGTGATCACCCATCGCGAGCTGCTGCTGGCGGTGTGGGGGCCGTCGTTCTCGGAGCACAACCAGTATCTGCGCGTCTACATGGGGCATTTGCGCCAGAAGCTGGAAGACAATCCGGCGATGCCGCGCCACATCCTCACCGAGACCGGGGTCGGCTATCGGCTGGTGGAGGGTTGAGCGAGCCGCCGCTCAAGCGCTGCGCCCCACCCCGTTCTCCACCGCGAACACCGCCGCCTGCACCCGGCTGCTGAGGCTGAGCTTCTTCAAGATGTTCTGCACATGAATCTTGACCGTGCTCTCGGCCAGATCCAGGCTGCGCGCGATCTCCTTATTGCTCTTGCCCTGGGCCAGAAAGCCGAGGATTTCGCGTTCGCGCGGGGTCAGCCGGTCCAGTTCCTGTTCCGCCGGCTCCGCCTGCGGCGCGGCCGCGCCGTGGCGGAACTGGGCCATCAGCTTGGCGGTCATCGAATCGCTCATCACCGATTCGCCGGCGGCGGCGCGCGCCACCGCCTGGGTCAGGAAATCGGCGTCGATGTTTTTCAATAGATAGCCGCGCGCGCCGGCCTTCAGCGCCGCGGTCAGATCGTCGGCCTCCTCGGACACCGTCAGCATCACCACCGCCCGCTTGGCCTGATCCTGCAACATCAAGGTCAAAGCCTCCACGCCGGAAATGCCCGGCATGTTCAGGTCCAGCAGCACCACGTCCGGGTCCAGCTGCTTGGCCAGCTTGACGCCCTCGGCGCCGTCCGCCGCCTCGCCGACAACGTCGAAGCCGGCTTGTCGCGCCAGCAAGGCCTTGATTCCACTGCGGAACAAGGTGTGATCGTCCACCAGCAGAATGCGTATGCTCTGTTCTGACATCATCGAATCCAGGGGTTTTTAAATTCAGATATGGACAGTATGAGAGCTGTCTAGCCGTCGCGCCAGTGGCTCAAGCGGCCATGCGCCGCGCGCGCGGCAGCAGCAGGCTGACCAGGGTGCCCGCCTCCGGGGTGGATTCGATGTCCAGCTGCAGGCCGGCGCGCTGCGCGCGCTCCTGCATGATGGACAGGCCGAAATGGCCGTCGCCCTTGTTGCGCACCGTGTCCAGGTCGAAGCCGACGCCGTTGTCCAGCACGCTGAGCACGAAGACCTCGCCGTCGTCGCTGAGGCTGACCGTAACCTGGCTGGCCTCGGCGTGCTTGCGTACATTGGACAGCGCCTCTTGCAGGATGAACAAGATTTGCAGCTGCTGCTCCGGCATCAGCGGCGCGCCGGCCCCGGTGGAGCGCAGCTCCACCCGCATCCCGGTCTGCTTGCGGAATTTGTCCAGCAGGCTGCTCACCGCCTGGCCCAGGCTTTCCGACAGCTTGGAGCGGAAGTTGTTGAGCAGCTCGCGCACATCGTCGTAGCTTTCCCTGACCCCGGCCTCGAACAGCGCCAGCGTGTCGTCCACCAGGCCCGGATCGCCGCAGTCCAGCGCCTGGCGCATGATCTGGGTTTGCAGGTTCAGGAAGGACAGGCCCTGGGCGATGCTGTCGTGCAGGCCCTGGGCCACCAGATTACGCTCCTCCAGCACCGCCAGCTCGCGCTCCTTGGCCGCCAGCCGCAGGTTCTCGATCGCCACCGCCAGGTGCTGGCCCAACATTTCCAACTGCCTCACTTGCTGCGGCGGCAGAATGCGCGCCTGGCGGAAATGCAGATTGAAGATGCCCAGCGTGCGGTTCTGCGTCGCCACCGGGAAGGCGCTGACCACGCGGAAGCCCTCGCGGCTGCATTGCTTGTCCGCCCGCCCGCCCATGTTCTCCACCCGGCTTTCCGCCATCGCGGCGGCTTCGCCGCACAGGCAGTCGCCCACTTTCAGGCAATGCTCGTCGCGCAGCAATCCCTCCGGCAAGCCGTCGTCCGCCACCACGAACACCAGGCCCTGGCCGTGGTCGGTCAAACGCACCGCGCCGCCGTCGGCGTCGAAAGCGCGCATCACCCGGGCCAGGAAACCCTTGCACAGCGCCTCCAGCGGTTGGGATTGATTGCAGAAGGAAGTGATTTCGTACAGCAGCGCCAGCTCCTGGTTTTTCTGCTGCAGGCTGGCGGTTTTGCCGCGCACCCGCTCTTCCAGGGTGGCGTGGGATTCGGACAGACAGGCCGCCATCAGATTGAAGCCGGTGCTGACCTGGCCGAATTCGTCGTCGGTCTCCACCGGCACCCGCACGCTGTAATCGCCGGCGGCCAGCCGGCGTATGCCCTGGTGCAGCTTGTCCAGCGGCCGCAGCACGATCAGCAGCATCAGATAGATCAGCGCGACGGTGCCCACCACCGCCATGCTGGCGAGCAGGAGCTGCAACAGGCGCAGATAATCGGTGTTGCGCGCGTTGTAGGCCTCCATGCCGCTGACGAAGGTGTTGATGTCCGCCACGTAGAGCGCCACGCGCTCGGCGAAACGGGCGGCCTCCGCCGCGTTGTCGCCGGGCCGCGTCAAGGCGTCCAGCAACACCGGCTTCAGTTGCCCGCGCCATTGTTCTTCCACTTGGGACAAGGCCTGTTGGATGTCGGCCTGGCGCGGCACCAGCAGCGGCCGCGCCGGATCGCCGCGGCGCAGCCGCTGCAAGATGGCTTCGTAATTGGCCATGTCGCGGCGCAGCGCGTCGGCGCGCGCGCCGTCCCGGCCGCTGAGCTGCAAGTCCAACGCCAGCCGGGTGACGCGCATGCGCAGGCTGCCGGCGTCGTTGATCGCCGCCGCGCCGCCCTCCTGCTGCCAGGACAGCCACAACGTGGCGCCGATGGAGCCCAGCGCCACCAGCAGAAACGCCGCCAGCACGCCGACGATCTTGGCGCTGAGGCGCTGGCCCAGCGGGCCGCCCAGCACCGGGGACACGTTCAGCCGCATCGTCGTGGTCCTAGCCACCGGTCATCGACATGAAGCGCACCAGCTTTTGCGGCTTTTCGCTGAACTCATGTCGCTCCGGCTTCAGTTCTATCGCCGCGCGGATTGCCGCTTCCAGCTCGGCGTCGCTGACGCCGGCGCGCAGCAGAGGGCGCAGCTCGAAACTCTCCTCCTGGCCCAGGCACATGTACAAGGTGCCGTCCACCGACAGCCGTACCCGGTTGCAGGTGGCGCAGAAATGTTGGGAAATGGGCGTGATCAGGCCCAGCGAGAAACCGCCGTCCCGGGTTTTCCAGTAACGGGCCGGACCGCCGCCCAGGGTGGCGGCCTGTTCCACCAGATTGAATTCGGTTTGCAGCTGACGCAGCACCGGCTGCAAGTCCAGATAGCTGGCGGCGCGGCCGGTGTCGCCCATCGGCATGGCTTCGATCAGCCGCAGCACGAAGCCATGCTCGATACAGAAGGCGACCATGGCGCCGATGTCGGCGTCGTTGACGTCCTTCATCGCCACCATATTGATCTTGATCGGGGAAAAGCCGGCCTCCTTGGCCGCCATCAGTCCTTCCATCACCCGCGGCAGGCTGTCGCTGCCGGTGATGTCGTGCACGCAATCGCGGCGCAGCGAGTCCAGGCTGACATTGACGCGGCTGACTCCGGCGGCGCGCAGCGCCTGGGCGTGGCGCGCCAGCTGAGTGGCGTTGCTGGTCAGCGACAGGTCGTTGAGGCCGGGCAGCGAGGACAGCCGCGCCGCCAGCTCCGGCAGATTGCGGCGCAGCAGCGGTTCGCCGCCGGTCAGCCGCAGCCGCCGCGTGCCCAGGCGCGCGAAAGCCGCCACCACGCGTTCGATTTCGTCGAAGGTCAGCCAGTTGGCCGGTTCCTCGAAGCCTTTGAAGCCTTTGGGCAGGCAGTAATTGCAGCGCAGGTCGCAACGGTCGGTCACGGACAGACGCAGATATTCGATGGAGCGCCCGAAGCGGTCGGTAAGCATGAGTTCCTCCATGGCAGCCAATGATACCGCTTAGTCGCAACCAAGTGGCCCGGCTGTCGCCGCCAATCTGATATTTCCTGATTCAATTTTACTAGCTAGACCGAAAATTCGCAGTCCAACCAAAGCACACAGGCCCCTAGTCACTTCTAACTAGGGGCCTGTCGGCTGAATTGAAACCTGAAGAGCGGCCTGCGCGGCAGATCGTACAGCTTCTCAGAACCTGTTCAAAGTCTCGCGAGCAAGAGCGAGACAAGGCGAAAACTAGCGAAAAAGCGGAATGTACGAGGGGTACATGAGCATTTTGAGCTCGTTTTCAACGCCGTATCGCTGAAGCGCAGCAGACTTTGAACAGGTTCTCAGGCGTGCTTGAACTTGTCCACCAGCTCCACCAGCTCGCTGGCCGAAGCGTTGAGCCGGTCGGACAAATCCGCCACCTCCTGCACCAGGCCGGAATTCTCCTCCGCCAGCGAGGCGATCACGCTGATATTGTTGGCCACCTCGCCGCTGGCCGCGGTCTGCTGCGCCATCGCCGCCGCGGTGCCCTGGCTCTTGGCGGCGGCTTCGCTGGCTTCTTGGTGAATTTCGTCCAGATCGTTGACGGTCTTGCCCACCAGCTCCAGTCCGGACTCCATGCGCTGGCGCGCTTCCTGCATGTGGTGGGCGGCGGTCTGAGTCTCGCCGCGGATGTCCTCGATCAGCGAGGTGATGTCCAGCGTCTCCTTGCCGGTGCGCTCGGCCAGCTTGCGCACCTCGTCGGCCACCACCGCGAAGCCGCGGCCCATCTCGCCGGCGCGCGCCGCTTCGATCGCCGCGTTCAGGGCCAAGAGATTGGTCTGGTCGGCGATCTCGCGGATGGCGGTGATGATGGAGCGGATGTCCTCGGACTTCTGCTGCAAAGATTCTATCCGGCCGCCGGCGTCGTCCAGCACCGTCGAGGTCTGGTTCATCGCCTGAGTGGTGCTGCGCATGCGTTCGCGGCCGTCGCTGACGCTGCTCTGCATCTGCTGCGCCACGTTCAGCGACAGCCGGGTGTTGGCGCTGACCGACTCGATGCCCGCGCTCATCTGCTCCACCGCCGCGGCGATGCCGGCGGCCGACTGGCTCTGGGTTTCCGAAGCCTTGGCGGCGCGATGGGAAATCGCCAGCATCGCGTGCGCCGCCTCCACCAGGCTGTGGGCGTTGTGATTGACTTGGTTCAGGGTCCGGGCGAAGGCCTCCACCAAGTGGTCGAAAGCCTTGCCCATGCGCGCGATTTCATCATGGCCGCGGATGTCGGCGCGCGGCCGCAGATCAAAATCCCGGCTCATCGAGGTCATCAACAGCTCCAGCCGCTGCACCGGCACATGGATGCCGCGGTAGATGGCGAAGCCCAGGCCGCCCAGCAGCAGGATCACCAGGGAGGAACCGCCCAGCGTCACCCACAGGTCGACGCGGGCCTGGGACACCTTGGCCGCCACCTGGCCGGCCAGATCGGACAGCAGTTTGTCCTGCAGCGCCTTCAGCGCGCCGATGCGCTGGGTCGCCGCCTGAAACCACGCCGCCGGCGCCACGCCTACCGGCTGGCCCAGGGCTTGGCCCAATAGCTTGTCGCGCAGCGCCTGCAGCGCCTTGGCCTCCTCGCCGCCCTCCACCGCGTCCACCTGGGCGCGCAGCGCTTCGTCCGCCATCAGCCGCAGCTGGCCGGCGCAGGCGTCCTGCTTGGCCTTGAGGCCCACCGCCTGGGCAAAGCTTTTCTGGTCGAAAACGCCGCCGTTGAGCACGCCGTTGACGTAGCCGCGCTCGCGGCCGGCGAACTCCTTCTCGCACTGCAGGCTGAGCAAGGCCGCGGTGCTGCGCAGCAGATCGCCGTCGCTATTGGCCTGCGCCAGCTTGGCGATCAGGCTTATCAGCGCGTCGATGCGGCCGGAATAGGCGGCGAAGGCCTCGGCCGCCGGCGTCGCGCGTTTTTCCACGCTGTCGCGCAGCTGGGACAGGCCGTCCAGTTGACCGCTCAAGGCGGACAGATCGCCGGCCAGGCCGCTGGAAGCATGGTTGGCCGCCTCGTCGCGGAAGGCGGCCAGGTCCTTGTCGCTGACCGCGCGCGCCTGTTGCAAGGGCGGCGGCAGGCCGGCGGCCTGGCCGCTGAGAAAGCCGTTGCTCAGGCCGCGTTCAGTCTGCAAATCATGGATCAACTGGCTGGAACGCGCCGCCACCTGGATCAGGCGATCCGAGCGTTGCAGTTCCGACAGGGTTTGGAAGCGATCGACGGCCAGCACCGAGGCGAGGCCGATCAGCGCGGCGGAAAAAGGCAGCAGCAGCAATAGCAGCTTGCTGGCGAGGGATAGCCTGGACAGCATGGCGGGCTCCGATCTCGATTGGCGGTTTCTTAGAGCCTGTTCATGATCTGTTGCGCTTTGTGAGAGGTGACACGGTGAGTACCGCTTCGAAATGCTCATGCACCAAACGTACATTCCGCTTTCTCAGCTGTTTTCGCCTTGTCTCGCTCTTGCTCGCGAGATTTTGAACAGGCTCTTAATGGCTTTCCATGACAACGGAAACCAACAACCATCAATATAGATCAAGCCCGACCCATGCTGAATACTGCGACGGGTTTAATGCTTATGGATGACGAAGGCTTAGCAACGGCCTTTCTTGGCCTGGCCCGGCGGGCAGAAATAGCCCTTGTCGCGGTGGTGACGATGGCGGTGCTTGCGATAGCGGCGGCCGTCGTCGTCGCGGCGTTCCGACGCCGCCGGCTTGCCGTAGTCGTGGCCGATGGCCGCGCCGGAAGCGCCGCCCACCGCGCCGCCGATGATGGCGCCGTTGCGGCCGCCCACCGCCTCGCCCACCGCCGCGCCGGCCGCGCCGCCCAGCGCGCCGCCGACGATGGTGGAGGTGTCCGCCATGGCGGTGGAGGCCAGGCCGGCCAGGCTCAGCGATAAGATGACAAGTGCGCGTTTCATGCGGCTAACTCCTGAATTTAAACGGATGGCCCAGCTTAACCGTTTGGTTGACAGCCGGCTGTTTCGAATTGTTAGGAATTGTTCGCTCTTGTTATCGCTTCACAACTTCTCGAATTTATATGTAGCCGGACGGCATGAAAAACGGCGGAGCGCCCTTGGGCGCGCCGCCGCGTTCTCATGCGAAAACCAAGCGAATCAAGTCCGCGGCCGCACCAGCTGCCAGGCCCGGCCCAGATAAGTCACCGCGCCGAAGCCGCTCCACACGTGCACCAGACGGGTGAACGGGAAGATCACGAACAAGCTCATGCCCATGAACAAGTGCGCCTTGAACACCGGCGAGGCGCCGACGATGAAGATGGCCGCGTCGCCGCGCAGGGTGACGATGTGCTGAGCCCAGCTCATCAGCAACACCATCTCGTGGCCGTCCAGGTGCTGCGCCGACACCGCGATGGTGCTGAGGCCCAGCAACAAGGTGGCCAGAATCCACAGCAACACCAGCTTGTCGCGCCAGGTGGTGTTGGCCGCCAGCCGGTCACAGGTAAAGCGGCGGTGCAGCAGGATCAGGATGCCGATCAGGCACAGGCCGCCCATGATGCCGCCGGCCGTCATCGCGAACACTTGCTTGAAGCTGTGGCTGACGCCCAGCGCGTCCCATACCGCCACCGGCGTCAACAGGCCCACCAGATGGCCGAAGAACAGGCCGATGATGCCGAGGTGGAACAGGATGTTGCCCAGCCTCAGCTGGCCGCGGTACAGCAGTTGCGAGGATTCGCTCTTCCAGCTGTATTGCTCGCGGTCGAAGCGGATCAGGCTGCCCAGCAGGAACACCGCCAGAGCGATGTAGGGGTAGATGCCGAATACGAATTGGTGCAGATAGTTCATGTTGCTCTCCTGGCAGCGGGATTCAGCCCTGCGGCCGCTGCGGGTAAAAGTTCACCGGAGCGATGGCCGGCCGCGCCGGCTTCAGCAGCGGCTCCACGCCGTCCGCGCCGGGGCCGAAGGTCTCCAGCATCTCATCCATGTCGCGTACCGGCGGCACGGTCAGCGCTTCCGGCTCCACCGGCGACAGCAGCACCAGCCCCTGCAGCACGCCGGCGTAGTGGGAACGGCTGTCGGCCAGCTTGCCGGCGACGTGGGCGATCACGTGCACCGCGTCGGAAAGCAGCCGGACGGCCTCCTCCGGCTGGCACTGCGCCAGAAACTCCAGGAACAGCGGCAGATAGTCCGGCAGCTCGTTCGCCGCCGGTTCGAAGCCCTGGGCCTGGTATTCGGCCAGCAGGTCCACCATGGCCTGGCCGCGGGCGCGGTCCTCGCCGTGGATGTGCTCGAACAGATGCAGCGAATGGCTGGGGTTGCGGTCGAAGGTCTGCACATAGCGTTCTTGCAGCGTGATCAGATCCTCGCCCTCCAAGGACAGCAGCAGCGGCTCCAGCAGCCGGGCGATGCGCGGCTCGGCCGCGACTTCGACGCGGATGTCGTCCGCCGCCGCGACCAGATCCGGCTCCGGGTAGCACAGCAAGGCGGATAAGGCTTGATAGATGCGCATGGCGTTCTCCCTCACTGGCCGGAATTGGACTTGCGGTCGCGCCGCATGTCGTGGAACACGATGGGGGTGGCCTTCTTCTTGCCGAACAAGCTGGCGTCGGACTCGCCGCCGGAGCAGCCGTTGCCGAAGGTGAAGCCGCAGGACGCCTTGTCCTCGAAGGTGTTCTCCACCAGTTCTTTGTGGCTGGACGGAATCACGAAGCGGTCTTCGTAATTGGCGATGGCCATCACCTGGTACATCTCCTCCACCTGGGCCGGATTCAGATGGGTGCCCTTGAGGGTGGCGGCGTCCGACACCTTCTCCACGCTCTTCTTGCGCATATAGCGCCGCATCGCCACCATGGTTTCCAGCGCCTTCACCACCGGCTCTTCCTTGCCGGCGGTCAGCAGATTGGCCAGGTACTGGATGGGGATGCGCAGATCCTTGACGTCCGGGATGATGCCGTTCTCGCCGATCAGGCCGTTTTCCATCGCGGACTGGATCGGCGACAGCGGCGGGATGTACCACACCATCGGCAGGGTCCGGTATTCCGGGTGCAGCGGGAAGGCCACTTTCCACTCCATCGCCATCTTGTAGACCGGGGAGCGCTGCGCGGCGTCTATCCAGCTCTGCGGAATGCCCTGCTTCTGCGCCTCGGCGATCACTTCCGGCGCGTTCGGGTCCAGGAACACGCCCAGCTGCGCCTCGTACAGGCTCTTCGGGTCTTCCACCGCGGCGGCTTCGTCTATCTTGTCGGCGTCGTACAGCAGCACGCCCAGGTAGCGGATGCGGCCGACGCAGGTTTCCGAGCACACTGTCGGCTGGCCGCCCTCGATGCGCGGGTAGCAGAAGGTGCACTTCTCGGCCTTGCCGGAGGTCCAGTTGTAATAGATCTTCTTGTACGGGCAGCCGGATACGCACATGCGCCAGCCGCGGCATTTGTCCTGATCGATCAGCACGATGCCGTCGTCTTCGCGCTTATAGATGGAGCCGGACGGACAGGAGGCGACGCAGGCCGGGTTCAGGCAGTGTTCGCACAGCCGCGGCAGATACATCATGAAAGTGTTCTCGAAGGCCGAGTACATTTCCTTCTGGATGCCTTCGAACAAAGCGTCCTTGCTGCGCTTGGCGAATTCGCCGCCCAGGTCGTCTTCCCAGTTGGGGCCCCATTCGATCTTGTCCATCTTCTTGCCGGTCAACACCGACACCGGCCGCGCGGTGGGCGGGGTCTGCATTTCCGGCGCGTTCTGCAGATGTTCGTAGTCGTAGGTGAACGGCTCGTAGTAGTCGTCTATCGCCGGCATATTGGGGTTGGCGAAGATATTGCCCAGGATTTTCAGCCGGCCGCCCTGACGCGGCTCCAGCTTGCCGTTGGGCTTGCGCACCCAGCCGCCCTTCCACTTTTCCTGGTTTTCCCATTCCTTGGGGTAGCCGATGCCGGGCTTGGTTTCCACATTGTTGAACCAGGCGTATTCGATGCCGTCGCGGCTGGTCCAGACGTTCTTGCAGGTGACCGAACACGTGTGGCAGCCGATGCACTTGTCCAGGTTCAGCACCATGCCGATTTGAGCGCGGATTTTCATTGTTGGTCTCCTGCCGGACTATCCATCCAGTCCACTGTGTTCATCTTGCGCACCACCACGAATTCGTCGCGGTTGGCGCCCACGGTGCCGTAGTAGTTGAAGCCCCAGGACAGCTGCGCGTAGCCGCCTATCATGTGGGTGGGCTTGGTCACCGCGCGGGTCACCGAGTTGTGGATGCCGCCGCGCTTGCCGGACACTTCCGCGCCCGGCACGTTCACGATCTTCTCCTGGGCGTGGTACATCAGCGTCATCCCCTGCGGCACCCGCTGCGACACCACGGCGCGGGCGGTCAGCGTGCCGTTGACGTTGAACACCTCGATCCAGTCGTTGTCCACGATGCCGGCCTTCTTGGCGTCGTCCTCGGACAGCCACACGTGCGGGCCGCCGCGGCTCAGCGTCAGCATGCGCAGATTGTCGGAATAGGTGCTGTGGATGCCCCACTTCTGGTGCGGGGTCAGGAAGTTCAGCACCAGTTCGTGATTGCCGTTGCCGTGCTTGCCCAGCACCGCCTGCGTGGTTTTCAGGTCCACCGCCGGCTTGTACACGCACAGGCCTTCGCCGAAGGCGCGCATCCACTGGTGATCCTGATAGAACTGCTGGCGGCCGGTGATGGTGCGCCAGGGAATCAGCTCGTGCACATTGGTATAGCCGGCGTTGTAGCTGACTTCTTCGCTTTCCAGGCCGGACCAGGTGGGCGAGGAAATGATCTTGCGCGGCTGCGCCTGCACGTCGCGGAAGCGGATGCTGTCGTGCTCGCGCGGCTTGGCCAGGTGGGTGTGGTCGCGGCCGGTGATCTTGGACAGCGCGTCCCAGGCCTTCACCGCCACGTGGCCGTTGGTTTCCGGCGCCAGGGTCAGAATCATCTCGGCGGCGTCGATCGCAGTTTCCAGCTTGGGCTGGCCCTTGCCGGCGCCTTGGCTGGCCACCTGGTTCAGGCCGCGCAGAATGTCCACTTCATGGCCGGTTTTCCAGCTGATGCCCTTGCCGCCGTTGCCGGCTTTTTCCAGCAAGGGGCCGATGGTGGTGAACTTGTCGTAGATCGCGCCGTAGTCGCGCTCCACCACCGTCATCTTGGGCATGGTCTTGCCCGGCACCGGCTCGCACTCGCCTTTTTTCCAGTCCTTGGGATCGAAGGGCTGGCCCAGTTCTTCCGGGGTATCGTGCATCAGCGGGGTCAGCACCAGATCCTTTTGCACGCCCAGGTAGTCCTTGCCCAGCTCGGACAGCTTCTTGGCGAAACCCTTGTAGATTTCCCAGTCGGTGCGGGACTGCCACAGCGGCTGCACCGCTTCGGACAGCGGGTGGATGAAGGGGTGCATGTCCGAGGTGTTGAGGTCGTCCTTCTCGTACCAGGTGGCGGTGGGCAGCACCACGTCGCCGTACAGGCAGGTGGTGGACATGCGGAAGTCCAGCACCACCAGCAGGTCCAGCTTGCCTTCCGCCGCCGGGCGCACGGTGATCTCGGTGGGCTTGATGCAGTCGTCTTCCGAGTTCAGCACCGCGTTCTGGGTGCCCAGCAGGTATTTGAGGAAGTATTCGTGGCCCTTGCCGGAGCTGCCTAGGATGTTGGAGCGCCACACGAACATATTGCGCGGGAAGTTCTGCGGGTTGTCCGGGTCGTTGCAGGCCAGGTCCAGCTTGCCGGACTTGAGGCCGTCCACCACGTAGGCGGCGGCGTCCTGGCCGGCGGCGGCCGCGGCGCGGGTTACGTCCAGCGGGTTGGCGGACAGCTGCGGCGCGGACGGCAGCCAGCCCATCCGTTCGGCCTTGGCGTTGTAATCGATCAGCGCCATGCCGGCCATGCGGCCGTCGGCGGTGGGCGCCAGGATTTCGCCGACGCCCAGTTTTTCATGCCGCCACTGGCTGGTGTGGGCGTAGAAGAAGCTGGTGCCGTTCATCTGCCGCGCCGGGCGGTTCCAGTCGCCGGCGAAGGCCAGCGGCGCCCAACCGGTTTGCGGACGCAGTTTTTCCTGGCCCACGTAATGGCACCAGCCGCCGCCGGACTGGCCGATGCAGCCGCACAGCATCAGCATATTGATGATGCCGCGGTAGGTCATGTCCATGTGGTACCAGTGATTCAGCGCCGCGCCGACGATGACCATGGATTTGCCCTGGGTCTGATCCGCGTTTTGCGCGAACTCGCGCGCTACCTGGATCACTAGTTCCGGCTTCACGCCGGTGTGCTTCTGCTGCCAGGCCGGGGTGTAGGGCACGTCGTCCATGTAGTCGACGGCGACGTTGCCGCCGCCCAGACCGCGGTCTACGCCGTAGTTGGCCGCCATCAGGTCGAACACCGTGGCCACCAGAGTTTCGCTGCCGTCGGCCAGGCGGATGCGCTTGGCCGGCACATTGCGGGTCAGCAGCTCGTCGTGCTCGGCGCCGAAGTAAGGGAAGCCGACGCCCACCACCGCGTCGCTTTCCTTGATCAGCGACAGCTTGGCGGACACCTCGCGGCCGTTGCCGCCGTCCTTCTGCTCCAGGTTCCACTTGCCGGCCTTGCCCTCGGCCTGGCCCCAGCGGAAACCGATGGAGCCGTTGGGCGCGACGATGTCGCCGCTGGCCTCGTCGATCAGCAGGGTTTTCCAGTCCGGGTTGTTGTCTTCGCCCAGGCCGCCCTCCAGATGGGAGGCGCGCAGGAAGTAATCGGGGATGTAACGCTCGCCGTCTGGCTTCAGCGCCACCAGCATCGGCATGTCGGTGTAGCGGCGGATGTAGTCGGTGAAGTAACCGGACGGATTATCGAGGTGGAATTCCTTGAAGATCACATGGCCCATCGCCATCGCCAGCGCGGCGTCGGTGCCCTGCTTGGGCGCCATCCAGATATCGCCGAACTTGGCCATTTCGCCAAAGTCGCTGGATACCGCCACCGTCTTGGTGCCCTTGTAGCGCACCTCGGTGTAGAAGTGGGCGTCCGGGGTGCGCGTCATCGGCACATTGGAGCCCCACACCATCAGATAGGTGGAGTTGTACCAGTCCGCGGATTCGGCCACGTCGGTCTGCTCGCCCCAGGTCTGCGGGCTGGCCGGCGGCAAATCGCAGTACCAGTCGTAGAAGGACAGCGGTACGCCGCCGATCAGGCTGAGGTAGCGGCTGCCGGCGGCGTAGGACACCATGGACATCGCCGGGATCGGCGAGAAGCCCACCACCCGGTCCGGACCGTATCGCTTGATGGTGAAGGCGTTGGCGGCGGCCACGATCTCGTTGGCCTCGTCCCAGCTGGCGCGCACGAAACCGCCCTGGCCGCGCTTGGACTTGTACTGCTTGGCCAGCTCCGGCGTCTGGCTGATCTTTTCCCAGGCCTCCACCGGGCTCAGGGTCTGGCGCGCCTCGCGCCACAATTTGGCCAGCCGGCCGCGGATCATCGGGTATTTGACGCGCTGGGCGGAGTAGACGTACCAGCTGTAGGACGCGCCGCGCGGGCAGCCGCGCGGCTCGTGATTGGGCAGGTCCGGCCGGGTGCGCGGGTAATCGGTCTGCTGGGTTTCCCAGGTGATCAGGCCGTTCTTCACATACACCTTCCAGCTACAGGAACCGGTGCAGTTCACGCCATGGGTGGAGCGCACCACCTTGTCGTGCTGCCAGCGCTGGCGGTAGGCGTTTTCCCAACCGCGATCCTCGTTGACGACGGCGCCATGACCATTGGCAAAGGTGGAGCGGGTCTTGCCCAGGAAATTCAAACGGTCGAGAAAGTGACTCATCTTGCCTCCAAATATCGGGGTCCGCGCCGCGCGGGCCGGCGGCTCCAGCCACCGGGGGAAACGGACCTTTTCACTTGATTGCAAGCTTAGAACCTAGCGACAAGCATCGACATTCGCCGAAGGTCGACGCCGGGCGGCGCATTGGCACTAGTCGCGGTTAGTACTTTGGCGAGAAGGACTAGCCAGAAAGAACTAGTGGCGATATTCGACCCTTGCCGTCGAAAAATAAAATGTTATAACATAACAAAAATAACGACAGCCCAGCGCTCTCGCCATCCGCATCGCCATCACTCAATCGGACCCATGCCATGACGCCCACGCCCTCTTCCGCCTCGCTAGACCCCAGACTGCCGGTCACCGTGCTGTCCGGCTTCCTCGGCGCCGGCAAGACCACCTTGCTCAACCACATTCTCAACAACCGCGAAGGCCGCCGCGTGGCGGTGATCGTCAACGACATGAGCGAGGTCAATATCGACGCCGCTCTGGTGCGCGAAGGCGGCGCCGCGCTGTCCCGCACCGAGGAAAAGCTGGTGGAAATGAGCAATGGCTGCATCTGCTGCACCTTGCGCGAAGACCTGCTGCTGGAAGTATCGCGGCTAGCGGACGAAGGCCGCTTCGACCAGCTGGTGATCGAATCCACCGGCATCGCCGAACCGCTGCCGGTGGCGGAAACCTTCACCTTCGCCGACGAGCAGGGCCGCAGCCTGGCCGACTCCGCGCGGCTGGACACCATGGTCACTGTGGTGGACGCCTGTCACTTCCTGCGCGACTACGCCTCGCGCGACCATCTGCGGCAACGCGGCGAATCGCTGGGCGAGGCCGACGAGCGCACGGTGGCGGATCTGTTGATCGAACAAGTGGAGTTCTGCGACGTGATCGTGCTCAACAAGACCGATCTGATAAACGCCGCGGACCAAGAGCGGCTGGCCGGCATTCTGCGCCAGCTCAACCCGCGTGCCCGCATTGTCGAAGCCCGCTTCGGCCAGGTGCCGCTGGACGCGGTGCTCAACACCGGCCTGTTCGACTTCGACGCCGCCGCCGACGCGCCCGGCTGGCTCAGCGAGCTGCGCGGCGAGCACACGCCGGAAACCGAGGAATACGGCATCGCCAGCTTCGTCTACCGCGCGCGCCGCCCCTTCCACCCGCAGCGCTTCTTCGAGCTGGCGCAGCGGGAATGGCCGGGCGTGCTGCGCTCCAAAGGCTATTTCTGGCTGGCCAGCCGCCCGGCCCACGCCCAGCTGTGGTCGCAGGCCGGCGCGGTGTGCCGCCACGAACTGGCCGGCCAATGGTGGGCCGCCACCCCGCGCGAATACTGGCCGCAGGACGAGGACAGCCTGCGCCAGATTGAAAGCCACTGGCAGGACGTCATCGGCGACGCGCGCCAGGAACTGGTGCTGATCGGCATCGCCATGGACGAAGCCGAACTGCGCCGGCAACTGGACGACTGCCTGCTGGACGAGGCCGAAATGGCCGCCGGTCCCGCCGCCTGGGCGCTGCTGCCGGACCCGTTCCCGCCGCTGGAAAGCGCCGCCGAGGACGCCGCATGAACGCCCCGCTGCCCGACATCGCGCGCAGCGGCGCCGCCGCCGCGCTGCTGCCCTTGAACTGGGTGGGCATGGACGGCATCGCGCTGCCGCTACGGCTGGCGGACGCCGCCCACGGCTGCGTCGCCGCCCGCGCCAGCGTGCAAGTCAATCTGCCCCGGCCGGCGATCAAGGGCATCCACATGTCCCGGCTCTACCGGCTGCTGCAGCCCCACGCCGACGCCGCGCCGCTGAGCCCGGACGCCCTCAGCCGGCTGCTGCGGGCGATGGTGGACAGCCACGCCGACTGCGGCAGCGACGCCGCCCGCGCCGAATTCCGCTTCGAACTCTTGTGCCAGCGCCCGGCGCTGGCCACGCCGGGCCTGTCCGGCTGGAAAGCCTACCCGGCCGCGCTGGGCGCGGAACGGGACGACGACGGCTGCCGGCTGTGGGCCGAGGTGGAAATCGCCTACTCCTCCACCTGCCCCTGCTCCGCCGCGCTGGCGCGCCGGCTGATCGCCGACGCCTTCCGCCAACAGGACCGCGCGGCCACGCCGGACGCGGTTTACGACTGGCTGCTGGAACACGCCACGCTGGCCACCCCGCACAGCCAGCGCAGCCAGGCGCGGCTGCGCTTCGACATCGCCGCCGACGCCGCCGACTGGGACCTGGCGGCGCGCATAGACCTGGCCGAGCAGGCGCTGGCCACCCCGGTGCAAACCGCGGTCAAGCGCGCCGACGAACAAGCCTTCGCCGCCCTCAACGGCGCCAATCTGATGTATGTGGAAGACGCCGCGCGCCGGCTGCAAGCGGCTCTGGCCGGCCACGGCCTGAGCCGGGTCGACGTCCGCCATCAGGAAAGCCTGCACCCGCACGACGCGGTGGCGGCCAGCCAGCTCTCATAATCTATCCACGATCTCGCGAGCAAGAGCGAGACAAGGCGAGAACAGCTGAGAAAGCGGAGTGTACATTTGGTAC
Organism: Chromobacterium alkanivorans; assembly: GCF_016937655.1. Classification (GTDB taxonomy): domain Bacteria; phylum Pseudomonadota; class Gammaproteobacteria; order Burkholderiales; family Chromobacteriaceae; genus Chromobacterium; species Chromobacterium alkanivorans. The sequence goes on from NZ_JAFHKL010000003.1 coordinate 337,335, forward strand.
ATGAGCATTTCGAAGATGTTCTCAACGCCGCAGCGCAGCAGATCGTGAACACACTCTCAGGGAGCAGCGCTTGATACGCAAAAACCCCTCCGGCCACCTGCCGGTAATCGCCGAATCCGCCTACGTCGACAAGACCGCCATCCTCTGCGGCAAGATCATCGTCCACGACAACGTCTTCATCGGCCCCTACGCGGTGATCCGCGCCGACGAAGTGGACGCCAACGGCGAAATGGAGGCCATCGTCATCGGCCCCCACTCCAATATCCAGGACGGCGTGGTCATCCACTCCAAGGCCGGCGCCGCCGTCGCCATCGGCGCGCACACCTCCATCGCCCACCGCTCCATCATCCACGGCCCCTGCGCCGTGGGCGAGCGCGTCTTCGTCGGCTTCAACAGCGTGCTGTTCAACTGCCGCGTCGGCGACGGCTGCGTGGTGCGCCACAACGCGGTGGTGGACGGCTGCGAACTGCCGGCCGGCTGCTACGTGGCCTCCACCGAACGCATAGGCGCGGCCAGCGACACCGCGCGCCTGCCCAAGGCCAGCGTCTCCGCCGCCGAATTCTCCGAAGACGTGCTGCGCGCCAATAGCGAACTGGTGCGCGGCTACAAAGCGCTGCAAAACGAGTTCTGAATGAGCGACATCCTGATCCGCAACGCCCGCCTGGTCAGCGACGGCCGCGAGTGGGAAGCCGACCTGCGCGTCGGCAACGGCCGCATCCGCCGCATCGACGCCAGCCTGCCCGGCCGCCCCGGCGATATCGACATCGACGCCGCCGGCCAATGGCTGCTGCCCGGCATGATCGACGACCAGGTTCACTTCCGCGAACCCGGCGCGCCGCACAAGGGCGGCATCGCCAGCGAATCTCGCGCCGCGGTGGCCGGCGGCATCACCAGCTTCATGGACATGCCCAACACCCGGCCGGCCACCACCAGCCTGGAGGCGCTGGCGGACAAGGAAAGCCGCGCCGCCGCCGGCTCGGTGGCCAATTACGGCTTCCACCTGGGCGCCACCCGCCACAATCTGGACCTGATCGCCGCGCTGCCGCCCAACCGCGTCGCCGGCGTCAAAGTGTTCATGGGCGCCAGCACCGGCGACCTGCTGCTGGACGACCCGGCCGCGCTGGAACGGCTGTTCGCCGCTTGCCCGCTGCCCATCCTCACCCACTGCGAACACACGCCGCGCATCCGCGAACGCGAAGCCGCCTGGCGGCTGCGCTTTGGCGACGACATCCCGCCGGACCAACACCCGCTGATCCGCGACGTCGAAGCCTGCTATCAGTCCACCCGGCTGGCGGTGGAACTGGCGCGGCGCCACGGCAGCCAGCTGCATGTGCTGCACCTGAGCAGCGCGCGCGAACTGGAGTTGTTCCAGCCCGGCCCCGTCGCCGGCAAGCGCATCACCGCCGAAGCCTGCGTCCACCATCTGCTGCTGGACGACGGCGACTACGCCCGCCTGGGCCACCTGATCAAATGCAATCCGGCGATCAAGAGCCGCGCCGACCGCGACGCGCTGCGCCAGGCGCTGCGCGACGGCCGCATTGACCTGATAGGCACCGACCACGCGCCGCATGCCTGGGAGGAAAAACAGCAGCCCTACACCCAAGCGCCGGCCGGGCTGCCGCTGGTCCAGCACGCGCTGCCGGCGCTGCTGGAACTGGTGGCCGACGGCGAACTGACGCTGCCGCAACTGGTGGACAAGACCAGCCACGCGGTGGCCCAACGCTTCGCCATCGCCGAACGCGGCCATCTGCGCGAAGGCTATTGGGCCGATCTGACGCTGGTGGAACGCCTGCCGGCGCCGCGTCCGGTCTGCCATGACCCGCTGTTGGCCCATTGCGGCTGGACCCCGTTCCCGCATCTGGCCTTCCGCCACGCGGTCAGCGCCACCATCGTTTCCGGCCAGTTGGCCTGGTTCCAGGGCAGCATCCAGCCGGACTGCCAGGGCCTGCCGCTGCGGTTTATGCGTTGAGGGCCGGTTTCACGATCTGCCGCCGGCGGCTTCCCTAAGCCGCCGCCGGTGGGTATCGCCGATGGCTCCTCCCACCCTACGAGCTGACGCCGCGCGCTACACCCCGTGGGTAGGGTGGGTGGAGCGCAGCGATACCCACGCGGAGAAAGCCGACGGCCGCTGATATTTGCCCAAGGCCATTGTTGGTGGGTATCGCCGATGGCTTCTCCCACCCTACGGGCTGACGCCGCGCGCTACGCTCCGTGGGTAGGGTGGGTGGAGCGCAGCGATACCCACGCGGAGAAAGCCGACGGCCGCTGATGTTTGCCCAAGGCCATTGTTGGTGGGTATCGCCGATGGCTCCTCCCACCCTACGAGCTAACGCCGCGCGCTACACCTCGTGGGTAGGGTGGGTGGAGCGCAGCGATACCCACGCAGAGAAAGTCGACGGCCGCTGATGTTTGCCCAAGACCATTGTTGGTGGGTATCGCCGATGGCTTCTCCCACCCTACGGGCTGACGCCGCACGCTACGCTCCGTGGGTAGGGTGGGTAGAGCGCAGCGATACCCACGCGGAAAAGCCGATGCTCCCTGCCCCATGTGCGAACTTAGGTGCCAAAAACGCAAAAAGCCGTCGTTTGTCGCCAAACGACGGCTCAAGCTTTCCCCGGCGGGGATCACCCGCCGCTTGGCCTTGCCATGCCCTGCCAACGCGCTATTGAGACGCTCGCCTACCCCGGCCAAGGCGCCGCCACCGTCTTGCCATGCGGCGCGACGACATACGGGCCGAGGGGATATAGCAAGGGGACTCAGCGCTTAAACGCGGCGATAAGCAACGCTCAGCAGGTTAGGGTCGGGGGAAAACAAGGTTCGCGGAACGCGATTCGAATCAATCATGATGACGTCTCCGATATGGGCTACACCTGCTTCCCGCTGTCAAACGGGAGCGGCAGGCACCTGACAGGGTTGACAGACCGGCATATCGGAACCGGCAGCCCACGGAGGGGCTCCCCGCCGGCACCTGCCATGTACGCGTGCGCCGACACAGACAATGCCGCACGAAGGCGGCAGTGTCTGCCGATATACTTTAGGAGCTGTCAAACCCACTTGTGCCGAGATTGCGACGGCACGCGGGGATTGTTGGCGAGCGGGGGGGATAAGTCAAGACGGCGCGGTCCGCAGCTTAGCCATCTCAGGCATTCCTCCTCCAATAAATACCGTAAATGGAGCGGCAGGCATCTGGCAGGGTTAGCAGACCGGCATATCGGAACCGGCAGCCCACGAAGAGGCTCCCTGTCAGCGCCCGCCATTGACGCGTGCACCAACACAGACAATACATCCCGAATATTTGTCACCCGACAGGCTCCATCCTGGACAGCCAAGCGGGAGCGACAGGCATCTGGCAGGGTTAGCAGACCGACATCTTGGAGCCGGCAGCCCGCGAGGGCTCCCCGCCTGCGCCCGCCATTAACGCCTACGCCGACACTGACAATGCCGCAGCGGTACGCAGACGGAAATTGTTGGCACGCCGGCGCATTACGTCAAGCCAAGGCGGTTTAATTGAAACCACATCGCCATTCCGCCCCCCTCCCCGCAATAAAAACCCGCGACCAGTAAAATGCCATAAAAATTTAAATACCCATCCATCACATCAATAGAAACAACAATAAAGTCCTTACAAAACCATCTTTATTTAACACTTTCCTAAAAAACAATTTTCCAATCAAAATCAATGACATAGAACTGTAATTATTTACCATTGACCTAAAAAAACAAACACCGGAATACTGTAAATATAAAATTCAATCATTTAAAAAAATGATCACAACAATGGCTCGCTCGCTTCATTCCATCACTTAGGAGCGCCATATGCGATTGTATAAAAGCCTTGCCCTTGCCGCGGGCCTGATTCCCTTATTGTCCGCGTGCGAAACCGACGAAGCCAGCCCCTTTGCCGCCGGAACAGCTCAGACCGCCAGTTTCAAACAGGCCACCAGTTCCGTCATCAAAACCGATTTCGAAATCTTCAAACAATGCGCGGACAACTGCATTCTCTCGCCGGCGGAACCGGGCAAATTCATCAGCACCTCATTGCCGCTGCAAATCACCCCGTCGCCGAACGAAGGCGTGCTGTATTACTCGATGTTCGTGCAAGACCGTTTCACCACCGCCGCCAATAACAGCGCCACCATCAAGATCGACGATTTCGCCAAGGTCCGGATCAACGACGGCCAGGGCACCGGTCACGCGCCGGGCACCTTGACCATTGAACTGGCCACCCCAGACGGCAAGGTCAAGAAATTCACCCATAAGCGCCGCACCGAATGGTTCACGCTGAATTGGGCGGTGCCTATCGGCAAAGACGCGCCCACCAGCATCAAGCTGTTCATCATGGACATGGACAGCAATAAGAAGATCGTCGATCACTCGCCGCTGTACAGCGTGGACCTGGACGACGCCGCGTTGGCGCGCTGGCCGGACAAGGCCAAGCTGGCGTTCAGCTCCGCCAATCCGAGGAATGACATCATCCTGTCTTGGCCGGGCGTGGGCTACACCGCCGCGCCAGCGCAGCACAACCGCCAAAAGCGCTGGAGCGAATGGCATAGCGGCGTCCTGCTGTGCTGGCTGGACCCGCTGGACGCCATCTACAACTACGTCACCCAAAACCGCTGCCAGTTGAACAAGACCTGGGAAGGCGCGCTGTACAAGGTGGTGGCCGGCAAGCCGCAGATCAATGAATTCAAGCCGCTGGCCAAAGCGCCCATCCAGCACCGGGTGCACTTCAGCAAGGAAAACGCGCTGGGCGCGCTGTCCGCCCACCGCGTCTGCGGCATTCCGCTGGAATCGCTGGCCCGCAGCCGCCAGCCCAGGGGCTGGGAAGAACTGTCCGCTTGCGGCTTCCGGGTGGAAAACATCGTCGGGCTATACATCGCCACCCGACTGTCCTTCGACCGTTTCCGCCAGGTGGTCGATGACTTGATCCATTCCCGCCCGGTCAGCGGCGCGCAAGACCCGGAGGCGCTGGCACAGCTGGGCACCGCGGTGCGCGAAACGCCGGAAATGGCCCGCGAAGGCCTGGCCGAGGCGGAGGCGCGCTTGAACGCCTATCGCGCCAACCACGCCGGCGCCAGCGCCGACGACGCGCAAAGAGCGGACGTGCTGTCGCTGACCTGCCCGGCCGATAGCGAGCCTTGCGCCGCCACCAACGCCGACGGCGCTCACGTCAACCGCGAGTACCACCCCGGCTCCAGCTTCTTCGCGCCGGGCGAGCCGGTGGAATTCCTCGCCAACGGCACCACCCGCAACTGGAGCCAGGAACGTCTGCAAGCCACCCATCAACGGCTGCTGGACCAGGGCTATGTCTTTGCCGGCTATCACGGCGGTTCCCTCGCCGCAGCCAGAAGCATCGTCACCGGCGGCATCACCCGCCGCTCTCAGGAACTGCAACCGATCTGGCGCGGCCTCTACATCGCCGGCAATCCGGAAGTCGCCTACGGCTACGCGCTGGACAACGACTCCGGCGCCACCGGCATCATGATGCGCGTCTACGTGCCCAGAGCCGCCCTCTCCCGCCTGTTCCGCACCAGCCAGCCGCTCAACGACGAGGCCGCGGCGCTCAGGGAGATCAGCCGCCTGCTTGGCCGCAACGTCACCTTGAACAGCGTCTTGGGTTATGAGTCGATCACCGGGCCGCAAGACCCCGGCGAGCCGGATGAAACCATCCTGGGCTGGGACCTGGCCGAACACGCGGTGGCGATTCCGTCGATGATTCAGGGCAACAACAGCGTGCGGCCTATCAATGTGCCGGACTACGAGAAGAAGATCAGCGGCCTGCCTGACTACGTCACTAAACGCTGACATCCACCACCTGAGAAAGCGCCCTCTGGCTTTCTCAGAACGTGTTTACGATCTCGCGAGCTAAGGCGAGACAAGGCGAAAACGAGCGAAAAAGCGGAATGTACACGTGGTACATGAGCATTTTGAGCTCGTTTTCAACGCCGTATCGCCGACGCGCAGCAGATCGTAAACAGGTTCTCACGGCCCTGGCGCAAAAAAAGGCCCGCTGTCGCCAGCGGGCCAAGTCTTACCCCAATTTTGATTAAGCGGCTCAAGCCTTGGCGGCGGCCAGTTCCCGGCTCGCGTCCGGCGCCGGACGCGCCAGCAGTGCCCTCCACTTGCGGCAGGCGGACAGCAAGATCACCAGGCCCAGCGCCAGCATGGTGATGGAAATGGCGGCATTGAACAGGTTGTAACCCTTGGCCGCCGGGTTCAGGTAAACGTGCTTGATCATCCAGTAGCCGGCGTAGTTGACGGTGACGTAGAGATAAGCCAGCGGCGCCAGGCAGGTCATCATGTAGGCGCGATTGTGCGACAGCCGCAGGATGATGGTGGCGCCGATGATCAGGCCGATGGACGCCATCAGCTGATTGGACACGCCAAACAGCGCCCACACCGAATTGATGTCGCCGGAGTTCAGCAGATAGCCCCACAGCAGGCAGGCCACCACCGAGGCGCCGATGGCGCCGGGCATCCAGTCGGTGCGCTTGAGCGGCGCCCAGGCGTCGCCGACGAAGTCCTGAATCAGATAGCGGGCAACACGGGTGCCGGAATCGATGGCGGTGAGGATGAACACCGCTTCAAACATCACCATGAACTGGAAGAAGTAGGACGCCAGATTATGGAACCAGGGGATGCGGGTGAAGATGTCCGCCATGCCCACCGCCAGCGTCACCGCGCCGCCGGTGCGGCCGTACAGGTCCAGGCCGATCTCCTGCGACAGCTGCGGCAGGTTCACCACCTGCATGCCCAGCTTGGCGAAGGCGTCCGGCGCGGAGTTGATGGCGAAGTAATCCGCCGGGTGCAGCGCGGTGGCGGCAATCAGCGCCATCACCCCCACCACGCATTCGGCCAGCATCGCGCCAAAGCCCACCGGCAGGATGTCGCTCCAGCGGTCTATCTGCTTGGGCGTGGTGCCGGAGCCGATGAAGGCGTGGAAGCCGGAAATGGCGCCGCAGGCGATGGTGATGGAGATGAACGGCCATACCGGGCCGGCCAGCACCGGGCCGCCGCCGTGGATGAACTGGGTGACGGCGGGGAACTGGATTTGCGGGTTGATGAACACCACGCCCACCACCAACAGGCCGAACACGCCTATCTTCATGAAGCTGGACAGACAGGCGCGCGGCGTCAGCAGCATCCACACCGGCAGCGCGGTGGCGAAGAAGGCATAGATGGGCAGCAGCAGGGACACGGTGGACGCCTTCAGCGTCAGCATCTCGCCCAGCGCGGTGCCCTGGATGTAGGGGCCGGCGAACACACAGGCCATGATGGCGGCGACTCCGACATAGCTGGCGTTCTTCATGCTGCCGGTGACGCGCTCCCACAGGCCGACGGCGATGGCGATGGGAATGGTCATGCTCACCGCGAACGCGCCCCAGGGATTGCGCTCCAGCGCATGCACCACCACCATGGACAGACCGGCCATGGTGATGGTGATGATGAACAGCATGGCCAGGCCGGTACACCAGCCGGCCCAGGGGCCCAGCTCGGTCTTGGCCACTTCCGACAAGGATTTGCCGTGATGCTTCATCGAGGCGAACAGCACCACGGTGTCGTGCACCGCGCCGCCGATCACACAGCCTATCAGCAGCCACAACATGCTGGGCAGATAGCCGTACTGGGCGGCCAGCACCGGCCCCACCAGCGGGCCGGCCGCCGCGATGGCGGCGAAGTGGCCGCCGAACGCCACCCACTTGCTGGTGGGCACATAGTCCTTGCCGTCCTGCAATTCATGCGCCGGGGTCACGGCGCTATCATCGACACCCAATACCTTGCGCGTGAAGAACACCCCGTACAGGCGGTAGCAGATGGCAAGTATGCAAAGGGTGGCGATCACGAAGGTCAATGCGTGATCCATTTTTGTCAGCTCCGGTGATAGTCTTACCCGGAACTTACGCGCGGGCGCGGCCTCCGTGTGGCGGAAACCGGCTCAGCGGCAGCATGGCGTCGCCAGCGGCGGCTGGAGCGGAGCGAGCGGCGCTCAAGGCCTGTTCAAAGTCTCGCGAGCAAGGGCGAGACAAGGCGAAACCGGCTGAGAAAGCGAAATGTACACGTGGTACATGAGCATTTCGAAGCGGGCACTCATCGCACAATGTCTCTACCGACGCGCAGCAGATCGTACACAGGTTCTAAGCGCAGCAGGCTTTGAACAGTCCCTCAGAACGTGTTTACGATCTCGCGAGCTAAGGCGAGACAAGGCGAAAACGAGCGAAAAAGCGGAATGTACAAGTGGTACATGAGCATTTTGAGCTCGGTTTCAACGCCGTATCGCCGACGCGCAGCAGATCGTAAACAGGTTCTCAGGGCTGCCAATCCTGATACGGCTTATGCACCTTGGCGTAGGCTTTCTGCAGTTCGCCGCTGGCGCGCGCGGCGCGGATGGCCCGGTTCAGCGCCTGGTGGACGAAATCGCCGCGGCGGTTGCAGTTGAGGAAGAACACGTCCGGGTAGTCGTCGAAGCGGGCGCGGCGGATATTGTTCAGCTTGAACTTGCGCACCAGATAATCCGCCTCCTCCTGCGCCCACAACACCCCGTCCACCCGGCCCAGGTTCAGCTTTTTCAGCGACAGCTCCAGATTGACCACGCTCTTGCTGGGAAAGCCCCAGTTCACCGGCGGCGCCTCGATATTGTATTTGGCCAGATTGGCCATGCGCAGCACGTCTTCCTTGTCCAGCGGCTTGGTCTTGTGGGTGTAGAGCACGAAAGTGACCTTGCCCAGCATCTCCTTGGTGAACTGGTAGGGCGTGGCGTCGTCGGCGCCTTCGCGCACTTTCATGATGGGAAAACGGAAGTCCGCGTTCTTGTCGTTGGTGTCCATGTAGACGCGCTTGACCGGCTCGATGCTGAAGCTGATCTTGCCTTCCTTGTAATGCCTGGCCACCACGTAGAGCAGTTCGGCGAACGGGCTGTTCTGATTGTTCTCCAGCAATTGCGGCAGGAAGACGGCGATGCCGTGCAGGTCCGGCCGGGTAATGTTCGGCGAACTGTCCTGGGTCGCCGTGCCGTTGCAGGCGTGGAGCAGGCCGGGCGCGCAGCCCAGCGCCCAGGCCGCGCACAGCAGTATTGGTTTTGTCATCGAATGTCTCCCCCTGGACTGAGGTGTAGCACACCGGCGGGGGATGCGCGGCGCATTCGGACGGGCGGGCCGCTAGCTCGCGATGCCCAGCGCGTCCTTCAAGGGCTTCAGATAGCGGCGGCTGACCGGCAGACTGTGGCCGTCCAGCGTGCAGACGGTGGCCACGCCGTTGTCGCCGAACAGGATTTCCCGTATCGCCGACAAGCGCACCAGGTATTGCCGGTGGCAGCGGAACAGATCGCTGCGCTCTTCCAGCGTGCGCAGCGTCAGCTCGGTGAAACGCTCCGCGCCGGCGGCGTCCACCACGTACACGCCGCTGAGCCGGGAGCAGACGTAGGCCACCTCCTCCAAACGGCACAGCACGATGCGGTTGACGCCCTGGCAGGGAATCAGGTTCAGCGGCGCCAGGGCTCGCATCGCCTCCGGCGGCGGCGCGGCGCGCTGGCGCAGCCGCGCCAGGGTCTTGGCCAGCCGCGCCGGATCCACCGGCTTCAGCAGGTAGTCGCAGGCGTGCTCTTCAAAGGCCTGCAGCGCGTAGGCGTCGTAGGCGGTGACGAACACCACTTGCGGCATGGCTTCCGGGTCCAGCATCGCCAGCATTTCCAGGCCGCTGATGCGCGGCATCTGGATGTCCAGAAACACCACGTCCGGCTTGCGGCGATGGATGAAGGCGATGGCCTCCACCGCGTTACCGCACTCGCCGACGATGTCCAGGCCGCCGGCGGCCTGCAGCAGCTGGCGCAATTCGTCGCGCGCCAGCGGTTCGTCGTCCACCAGCAGCGCGCTGGGCAGGCCGGCCGCGCTCACGCCGCCGCTCCGGCGCGCTGCGCGTCCGCCCGCGGGCAACGGCAGGGCAGCAACAGGCTGACCCGGGTGTAAAGCTCAGGTGCGCAGTCCACCGCCACCCCGTAGGCCTCGCCGTAACGGGCGCGGATGCGGCGGTCCACCAGCGACATGCCCAGGCCGTCGCTATGCTCCGGCTTGCGGTAGAGCCCGGCGTTGTCCTCCACCGTCACCCGCAGGCCTTGCGCGTCGCAGCGGGCGGCGATGCGGATACGGCCCGGTTCCAGCAATTGCGAGGTGCCGTGCTTGATCGCGTTCTCCACCAGCGGCTGCAGGGAAAACGCCGGCAGCTCCGCCCGCCGCGCCGCCTCCGGCGCTTCTATCTCCACCTGCAGCCGGCCGGCGAAGCGCGCCTCCTCGATGCGCAGATAGGCGCTGACATGGTCGATCTCGTCGCCCAGCGTGGCCATCTCGCTGGAACGCTTCAGGTTCTTGCGGAAAAAGGTGGACAGGTATTGCACCAGCTGGCGCGCGTGTTCCGGGTTGCGGCGTATCACCGCGGACAGGGTGTTGAGCGCGTTGAACAGGAAGTGCGGGTTGACCTGGGCGTGCAGCAATTTGATCTCGGTCTGGGCCAGCAGCTGTTTCTGCTGCTCGTACTTGCCTTGCAGGATCTGATTGGACAACAACCGGGCGATGCCCTCGCCCAGGGTCAGGTTGATGCCGGAAAACAGCTTGTTGCGCGTCTCGTACAGCTTGATGGTGCCGATTACCCGCTCGTCCTCGCCGCGCAGCGGGATCACCAGCGAGGAGCCCAGCTTGCAGGCCGGGCTGATGGAGCAGCGGTACGGCGTCTCGTTGCCGTCGGCGTACACCACCTGGTTGGCGGCGATGGCGCGCTGGGTCAGCGGCGAGGTGATGGGCGTGCCGGCCAGGTGGTGGTCGGCGCCGGCGCCGATGAAGGCCAGCAGCCGCTCGCGGTCGGTCAGCGCCACCGCGCCCACGCCCAGCTCCTCGTACAGGATGCGCGCCATGGTCATGCAGTTGTCGCGGTCGAAGCCGTGGCGCAGCACGCCCTCGGCTCGGGCGGCGATCTGCAGCGCCTTGGAGGAGAAGGCGGAGGAATACTTCTCCGCCAGCGCGCGCCGGTCCAGCAGGATACGCATGAACATGGCCGCGCCCAGGGTGTTGGCTATCATCATCGGCAGCGCGATGCTGCGCACCAGATGCCAGGCGGCGGCGAAGGGCTTGACCGCCGCCAGCAGAATCAACATCTGCAGGCATTCGGCCAGCAGCGCCACCGCGGCCACCGCCAGCGGGTCGAACACCCGCCCCACCTGGCCGCGCCGCACGAAATAACGGTGCACCAGCCCGCCCAGCAGGCCTTCGGCCATGGTGGACGCCATGCAGGCGCCGGCGGTGACCCCGCCCAGCGAATAACGATGCAAGCCGCCGGTGAAGCCCACCGCCAACCCCACCCACGGTCCGCCCAGCATGCCGCCCAGCACCGCGCCGGTGGCGCGGGTGTTGGCGATGGAATCGTCGATGTGCAGGCCGAAATAAGTGCCCATCACGCAGAACACCGAGAACACCAGATAGCACACCAGCTTGTGCGGCAGGCGGATGGTGACCTGGGTCAGCGGGATGAACAGCGGCGTCTTGGACAAGAGATAGGCGATCACCAGGTAAACGCACATCTGCTGCAACAAGGTCAGGATCAATGAAAATTCGGTCAACATGCGGGCGGAGAAATAAGGGTGTGCCGCCGAGCATAGGCGACGGTTCGCCGCCCGACTTTGGTCTGGATCAAACCGTTTTCAAGCGCCGCCGGCCAAACAAAAACGGCCGCCGAAGGCGACCGTTTCTTTCATGCGAGCATTACACCGGGACCACCGGAATCTTGCCTATCTTCACGCGCCACTCGGCCGGGCCGGTGTTGTGCACGCTGGATCCACAGGAATCCACCGCCACCGTCACCGGCATGTCCTTGACCTCGAACTCGTAAATGGCTTCCATGCCCAGGTCTTCGAAGGCCACCACCTTGGAGGCCTTGATCGCCTTGGACACCAGGTAGGCGGAACCGCCGACGGCCATCAGATAGACCGCCTTGTTGTCCTTGATCGCCTCGATCGCGGTGGGGCCGCGCTCGGCCTTGCCTATCATGCCCAGCAAACCGGTCTGTTCCAGCATCTGACGGGTGAACTTGTCCATGCGGGTGGCGGTGGTGGGGCCGGCCGGGCCCACCACTTCGTCGCGCACCGGGTCCACCGGGCCCACGTAGTAGATGAAGCGGTTGGTGAAGTCCACCGGCAGCTTCTCGCCCTTGTTCAGCATGTCCACCATGCGCTTGTGCGCGGCGTCGCGGCCGGTGAGGATCTTGCCGTTGAGCAGCAACACGTCGCCCGGCTGCCAGCTTTGCACCTCTTCCGGGGTGATGGCGTCCAGATTGACGCGCTTGCCGTTGGAGTTGTCGTAGGTGATGTCCGGCCAGTCTTCCAGGCGCGGCGCTTCCAGCGAGGCCGGGCCGCTGCCGTCCAGGTGGAAATGCACGTGGCGGGTGGCCGCGCAGTTGGGGATCATCGCCACCGGCAGGCTGGCCGCGTGGGTGGGGTAATCCAGAATCTTCACGTCCAAGACCGTGGTCAGGCCGCCCAGGCCCTGGGCGCCGATGCCCAGCGCGTTGACCTTTTCAAACAGCTCCAGGCGCAGCTGCTCCACGCGGCTCAGTTCCGCGCCGCTGTCCGCCTTGGCCTTCAAGTCCTGGATGTCCACATGGCTCATCAGGCTTTCCTTGGCCAGCAGCATCGCCTTTTCCGGCGTGCCGCCGATGCCGATGCCGAGGATGCCCGGCGGACACCAGCCTGCGCCCATGGTGGGCAGGGTCTTCAGCACCCAGTCCACGATGGAGTCGGACGGATTCAGCGCGTAGAACTTGGATTTGTTCTCCGAGCCGCCGCCCTTGGCCGCACAGGTCACTTCCACGCCGTCGCCTTCGACGATCTCGAAATGCACCACCGCCGGGGTATTGTCCTTGCTGTTCTGGCGCTTGCCGGCCGGATCCAGCAGCACCGAGGCGCGCAGCTTGTTGTCCGGGTTCAGGTAAGCGCGGCGCACGCCTTCGTTCACCATTTCCTGCACCGACAACTGGGCGTCCCACTGCACCTTCATGCCCACTTTCAGGAACACCACGGCGATGCCGGTATCCTGGCAGATCGGGCGCTTGCCTTCGGCGCACATGCGGCTGTTGATCAGGATCTGCGCCATGGCGTCCTTGGCCGCCGGGCTTTCTTCCTTCAGATACGCCTGGTACAGCGCGTCGATATAGTCTTTGGGGTGGTAATAGCTGATGAACTGGAAGGCGTCGGCAATGCTTTGCACGAAGTCTTCCTGACGGATGATGGCCATTTTCGGGTTTCTCCAGCGTAGGGCTATTTGGGGTTTGCCCTGTCATTTTATGGAGGCGCGCCGCCCGCGCCAATCCAAACCCTCAACAGTACCCGATAATACCGTCCGCGGCCAGCCAATGCCCGCCGCGCCGGACCGCTCCAAAGTCTCGCGAGCTAGCGCGAGACAAGGCGAAAACCGCTTAGAACCTGTTTACGATCTGCTGCGCGTCGGCAGGATGGATAGAAAAGGGCGTTGAAAACGGTTTCGAAATGCTCATGTACCACCTGTACATTCAGCTTCTTCAACCGTTTTCGCCTTGTCTCGCCTTAGCTCGCGAGATCGTAAACACGTTCTTAGAACAGCTTCTCAAGCGCCGCTGCGATCCTCGCGATCCTCCCTCGGACTGCGGTCGAAACGCTTGCGGTAGGCGCGGGAAAAATAGGACGGCGACTCAAAGCCGCAGGCCACGCTGATTTCCACCACGCTCAGCTCGGTCTGGCGCAGCAGCCAGCGGGCGCGGTCCAGCCTCAGCGCGCGGTAGAACTCCGCCGGCGAGGCCTTGAGATGGGCGCGGAACAGGCGCTCCAGCTGACGGCGGGTGGCGCCGCAGCGCGCGGCCAGCTCCTCCGGCGGCCATGGTTCCTCCAACTGCTCCTCCATCAACCGTATCGCCTGCGCCAGCTTCTTGTTGTGCACCTGGTAGCGGCTGGCCACTTGCAGGCGCTGGTGCTCGGACGGGCTGCGCATCTGGCCCTGCACCAGTTGCTCGGACACCGCCAGCGCCAGCTCGCGGCCATGACGCCGCGCCAGCAAGGCCAGCGCCAGATCCAGCCCGGCCACCGCGCCGGCGGAAGTGGGCCGTCGCTCGGTCAGGAACAGCTCCTGGCTGGCCCTCACCTGCGGGTAGCGCTCCCGGAAGGCCGGAATCGCCTCCCAGTGCAGCGTCACCGTCTCGCCGCGCAGCAAGCCGGCCTCGGCCAGGATGAAACAGCCGGTGTCTATCGCCCCCAGGGTCATGCCCCCGCGCTCCAGCCGCCGCAGCGCCGCGCCCAATTCCGGCGTGTAATGGCGCAGCGGATGGAAGCTGCTGACCACGAACAGACAGGTGCACGGCCCAGCCTCCGCCAGCGTGCCGTCCACCATCAGCGCAATGCCATTGCTGGCCGCCACCGCCTGGCCGTCGACGGACAGCAGCCGCCAGCGGCTGGCGTCGGGCTGAAAGCGGTTGGCGATGCGAAACGGCTCCATCAAGGCGGCGAAGCCAATGAAGGAAAACTCCGGCAACAACAGGAAATGGTATTCGTCCACCGCGGCGCTCCCCATTCAATCCAGCACGCTCCATGGCCAGCATAAGCGCGAGCGCCCGGTTCGCGCTAATGCAAATTGTCGCGCAATGAAAAGTAAGCGTCGCCGCCATCCGCTCCGCCGCCGCCGGCAAACCGTTAAATCATCGACAGCCGTCCCCCACTCATAAGGCTTTTTAAGGAGCCCCGCCATGCAACAGCACGCCGTCGCCCTGCCCCCGCCCGCCGCGCCGCAACTGCCCGCCGACTTCTGCCGCGACATCGACCGCGCCCACACCCTGCCGGCGCGCTGCTACACCGCCGACGAGGTGTTCGCCTACGAGAAAGAGCGCATCTTCGCCAAGTCCTGGCTATGCCTGTGCCACGGCAGCGAACTGGCCCGGCCCAACGACTACGTCACCCGCCGAGTGATAGGCGAAAACATCCTGCTGCTGCGCGACCGCGACGGCGCGCTGCGCGCCTTCTACAACGTCTGTCCACATCGCGGCCACGAGCTGCTCAGCGGCAGCGGCCAAGCCAAGAATGTGATCACCTGTCCCTACCACGCCTGGGCCTTCAAGCTGGACGGCCAGCTGGCGCACGCGCGCAACTGCGAGCAGGTGGCGGACTTCGACCGCGCCGGCAGCCATCTGAGCCCGCTGCGGGTGGCCGAATACTGCGGCTTCGTCTTCGTCAACATGGACCCGGACGCGGCGGACATCGAGGTCGAATACGCCGGCCTGCAAGAGCACTTCATGCAAGTGTGCCCGCAAGTGGCGGACTTGAAGGTGGCTGAGCGCGTGGTCACCACCACGCCGGCCAACTGGAAAGTCATCGTCGACAACTACATGGAGTGCTACCACTGCGCGCCGGCCCACCCCAGCTTCTCGCAATCGGTGTCCACCGACGGCTACACCCACAGCTTCCACGGCCGCTGGACCTTGCAGCGCGGCGCCGCCCAGTCCAGCGACAGCAGCTACGCCTTTGACGGCGAGGCCGCCAACCAGGCCTTCAACGGCTACTGGCTGTGGCCCGGCGTGATGTTCAACGTGGTACCCGGCGACGCGGCGATGACGGTGATCTACGAGTTTCCGGAATCCGCCGGCGTCACCGTCCAGCATTACGACATCCTGTTTCTCAATCAGGACTTGAACGAGGAACAGCGCCGCTTCGTCAGCTGGGCGCGCGACGAATTCCGCCCCGAGGACCTGCGGCTGGTGGAAAGCGTGCAGCGCGGGCTGCAATCGCGCGGCTACCGCGGCCAGGGCCGCATCATGGCGGACAGCCAGCGCAGCGGCATCAGCGAGCACGGCATCGCCCATTTCCACCAGCTGGTGGCCGCCGCCTACCGCGGCTGAACCGGAGCGCCGCGCATGCCCGCCATCGTCACCGAAGTCTGCGCCATCGAGGAAGTGGCCGCCGGGATCAAGGCCTTCACCCTGCGGCCGCTGGACGGCCCGGCCCCGCCCTGCCCGTCCGGCAGCCACATCGTGGTGGACATGCCGCCGCCGGGCCGACCGGCGGCCTACTCCCTGCTGGACCCCGGCGGCGGGGTCTACCGCATCGCGGTCAAGCAGGAGCCGGACTCGCGCGGCGGCTCGCGCTACCTGCACGCGCTGCAGCCGGGCAGCCGCCTGCGGGTGCAAGCGCCGGCCAACCGCTTCCCGCTGGCCGCCGCCCCCGGCCCGCGGCTGTTCATCGCCGGCGGCATCGGCATCACCCCCTTCATCGCCCATATGGCGGCGCTGGGCGCTGACGCCAGCTACCAGCTGCACTACGCCTTCCGCGACGCCGCCGGCGCCGCCTTCGCCGCAGAGCTGGCCGAACGAAGCGAACGGGGCGACGCCAGAATCCGCCTGTACGAGAGCAGGGCCGGCCGCAAGCTGGACCTGGACGCGCTGATCGCCGCCGCGCCGGCGGACAGCCAGGTATATGTCTGCGGGCCGGAACGGCTGATCGCCGCGACCGCGGACGCCTGCGCGCGGCGCTTGCCAGCCGGCCGGCTGCACTATGAGCGCTTCAGCACGGACGCCGCGGGAGAGAGCGCAAGTTTCGAGGTGGAACTGGCCCGCTCCGGCCTGCGGCTGCGGGTGGACGCCGACGAGTCCATCCTGGCGGCGATAGAACGGCAGACCGCGCTGCGGCCGGACTGCCTATGCCGGGAAGGTTATTGCGGCAGCTGCGAAACCAGGCTGCTGGCCGGCGACGCCGAGCACCGCGACCAATACCTGAGCGAGGCGGAGCGGCGGGAACGGATCATGATCTGCGTGTCGCGGGCGGCGGGGGGCGGGCCACTGGTGCTGGATTTGTGAGAACCTGTTTACGATCTGTTGCGCGTCAGCGATACGGCGTTGAAACCATCTTCGAAATGCTCATGCACCACTGGTACATTCCGCTTTCTCAGCCGCTTTCGCCTTGTCTCGCGAAATCGTAAACAGGCTCTGAGAGGCGGTTTAAAGGCACCAATGTGGAAAACCGCGAGCGCTGGCGGGTATCGCCTGCGGCTCCACCCACCCTACGCGCGGCCGCTCGCCATGGGTAGGGTGGGTGGAGCGCAGCGATACCCACGCGGAAATCTTAGGCCCACTGGCCGTCACCGGGCTCCACCGCAATCGCTGTCGTGCATGATGGCTCCTTTTATGCTGTTCAGCACCCCCATCGGCAGCTCTCTTCGGGATATCCCCGCCCCGTTCACCCCAGCACCGTGCGCGCCAGCTGTATCCCGTGCTTCTTCAATTTGTACTGCAAGGTGGCGCGCGGCAGGCCCAGCCGGCGCGCGGCCTCGGTCAGATTGGCGCAGCCCTCCAGGCAATCCACCAACAGCCGCCGCTCATAGCGCGCCATCCGCTGCTCCAGCGTGCCCTCGGCGTCCGGCGGCGGCGCGGCCGGCGGCCGGCGCTCTTCCGCGCGCCGCTGCGCCGCCTCGCCCTCGTCTTCCAGCAACAGGAAATCCAGTTCGTCCCCGCCCTCGCACAGGATCAGGCTGCGCAGCAGCACGTTCTCCAGCATGCGCACATTGCCCGGCCAGTGATAGCGCAGCATCCGCTCCATCACCGCGTGGCTGATGCGCTGCACGCGGTGGCCGGTGACCTTGCCGTGCTTGCGCAAAAAGGACTGCGCCAGCAGCGGGATGTCCCGCAACCGCTCGCGCAGCGGCGGCACCGCCAGACTGCCCACGTTCAAGCGGTACAACAGATCCGGCCGGATCTTGCGCTCGTCCAGCATCCGCTGCGGCGACTCGTTGCTGGCCGCCACCACCCGCACATCCACGCGCACCTCCGCGCCGGACCCCACCCGGCTGAACGTGCCCTCTTGCAAGGCGCGCAGCAGCTTGCCCTGGATGGACAACGGCAGCGAGTTGATCTCGTCCAGAAACAGGGTGCCGCCGTGGGCGGATTCCAGCACCCCGCGCCGGTCCTCGGCCCCGGTGAAAGCGCCGCGCACGGTGCCGAACAAGGTGCTTTCAAACAGCGGCTCCGGCAACGCCGCGCAATTGAGCACCACGAAGGGACGCTCGGCGCGCGGCCCCTCCTGATGCAGCAGCCGGGCGAACAACTCCTTGCCGGTGCCGGTTTCGCCGTGGATCAACACCTGCACGTCGGCGCGCGCCAGCCGCCGGCCCTGATGGATCAACTGCTTCATCGCCGCGTCGTCGGTGATGATGCCCATCAGCCCGCCGTCGGCCACCTCCTCCACGCCCTGCTGCAAATCCACCAGCGCCTGATGCAGCGGGCTGACCACGGTTAGATCGCGAGACAATTCCACCGCGCCGACGATGCGGCCGTCGGCGCGCTTCAGCGGCAGCGTGGTGTGCACCTGATGCACCGCCTTGCCCCTGGGATTGCGGTAACGCTGGTAATGATTGCGGTAGCTGCGGCCCTGCCGCAGCGCCTGCAACAGCGTGCTGCTGTTCTCGTCCAGCTCCGGGTACAGCTCCAGCAGATAGGTTCCCAGCGCCTGCTCGGCGGTGTAATCGTCCAGCTGCGAGCACTCCTGGTTGTAATAGGCGTAGCGCCCGTCCTGGTCGATGATGGCCACCGACAGGCCGATCGCGTCGAAAAAATCGCCAAACAGCGCAATGCCTTGGCTCAGGTCCGCGTCCATGTCTCCCCCTCTACTCCGCACCACCAGCACGGGTGCCCAAAATTTGGCGTTTTTATGAATAGTTGCAGTATTGACGGTTTTTGTCGCCACGAGCAAGCGCAAAACCCTTTTAAATTCATGCAATTAAAAAACAGGCCCGCTGGCATGGATGTTGCCACACTCAGCAGAGCCGCGCCCACACGCGACTGACAATAACGGGGACCTCGAAAGCCGTAGCGAGCGGTTCGAGAGCAAGGCGCACCGCGCACCGCGACCGAGCTAGTACAAGCAGTACAGCGAGGAAGCGAGCACGGAGCAACGCCGCTATCGGACCGCGCAGTAGGTTTTTCGAGGTCCCCAACAGCAGGCTGCCACAGCCGCAAGGAGGAGAGCCCATGCATCACCCCACACCCGCCATCCACCCTCCCCCCGCGCCCATCGTCGCGGTGGAAAACCTGCGCAAGCGCTTTGACAGCCAAGTCGTGCTGGACGGCGTCTCCTTCGCCGCCTCCGCCGGTGAAGTGGTGTCGCTGATCGGCGCCAGCGGCTCCGGCAAGAGCACCCTGCTGCGCTGTCTGAATCTGCTGGAAGTCCCGGACGACGGCCGGGTGCTGATCGCCGGCGAGGAAATCGCCCTGCGCACCGACAAACGCGGACGGCGCGCGCCGGCCGACCCGCGCCAGGTGGACCGGCTGCGCACCCGGCTGGGCATGGTGTTCCAGAACTTCAATCTGTGGCCGCACATGACGGTGCTGGAAAACCTGATCGAGGTGCCGATACGCGTCTTGCGCCAGCCGCGCGCCGAAGCGGTGGCGCTGGCCGAGGCGCTGCTGGAGAAAGTGGGCATGGCGGACAAGCGCCAGGCCTATCCGGCCTTTTTGTCCGGCGGCCAGCAACAGCGGGTGGCCATTGCCCGCGCGCTGGCCACCCGGCCGGCGGTCATGCTGTTCGACGAACCCACCTCCGCGCTGGACCCGGAACGGGTGGGCGAAGTGCTGCGGGTGATACGCCAGCTGGCCGAGGAAGGCTGCACCATGCTGCTGGTCACCCACGAAATGGCCTTCGCCCGCGAAGTGTCCAGCAAGGTGCTGTTCCTGCATCAGGGCCGCATCGAGGAAGCCGGTCCGCCGGAACAGGTTTTCGCCGCGCCGCGCAGCGAACGCTGCCGCCAGTTTGTCAACGCCTGACGCCCCCAGGGAGAAACCCCATGAACTCACTCCGCACTCTCATCGCCGCCTTCGCCGTCCTGTGCTGTGCCGCCGCGGCCGCCGCCAATCCGCTGCGCATCGGCATCGCCGCCGAGCCCTACCCGCCGTTCACCATCAAACAAAGCAACGGCCAATGGAGCGGCTTTGAAGTGGAACTGGTGCGCAAGCTGTGCCAGCGCCTCAAGCAAAACTGTCAGATCGCCGAAGTGTCCTGGGACGGCATCATCCCCGCGCTCAACAGCAAGAAGATAGACGTGATTTTCAACTCCATGTCCATCACCCCGGAGCGGGAAAAAGTCATCGCCTTCAGCCTGCCCTATTACTACACCGCCTCCGAATTCGTCGGCCCTAAAGGCCAGAAAACCGTGCTCAGCCCGGCCGGCCTCAAGGGCAAGACCCTGGGCGTGCAATCCGCCACCACCAACGCCAACTTCCTGAAGAAATACTACGGCGCCGGCTCCGTCATCCGTTACTACAACACCCAGGACGAACTGAACGCCGACCTCGTCGCCGGCCGCGTGGACCTGATGCTGCTGGACGCGCTGGCCGCCAGCGATTTCCTCGGCGGCAAGGACGGTTCCGGGCTGGAATCCAAGGGCCTGGCGCCCAAGGACCCGCTGTTCGGCCCCGGCATCGGCGCCGGCCTGCGCAAGGCCGACACCGCGCTCAAGCAGCAGTTCGACCAGGCCATCCTGCAACTGCGCGCCGACGGCAGCTTCGACGCCATCCAGAAGAAATACTTCAAGGTCAACATCTCGCCGGACGCCAAGTGACAGCGCCCCGCCAGCCCGCGCCGCCCCAGGGAGAGCCTATATGCTGGATGCACTGCAACAAGCCTACGACGCCGTAGTCCGCGACTGGGGCCCCGCCCTGCTGCAAGGCGCTGTGGTCACGCTGGAAATCTCGCTGGGCGCTTTCGCGCTGGGCCTGCTCATCGGCCTGGCCACCGCGCTGGTCAAGCTGGGCGGCCACCCGCTGCTCAAGCGGCTGGCCAACGCCTACACCAGCGTGTGCCGCTCGCTGCCGGAGCTGCTGCTGATCCTGCTGCTCTACTACGCCGGCGGCGACGCCATCAACGCGCTGGCGGCGCTGCTGGGCCAGCCGCAGGTGGAAGTGAACGGCTTCGCCGCCGCCATCGTGGTGCTGGGCATCGTGCAAGGCGCTTACGCGGCGGAAATCATGCGCGGCGCAGTGCAGGCGATACCGCACGGCCACATCGAGGCCGCGCGCGCCTTTGGCTGTGGCCGCTGGCTGACCGCGCGCCGGGTGATCCTGCCGGAGATGATGCCCTACGCGCTGGCCGGCCTGGCCAATCTGTGGCTGGTGCTGATCAAGGACAGCGCGCTGATCAGCGTGGTGGGCTACAGCGAACTGCTGTTCACCACCAAGCAGGCCGCCGGCTCCACCCGCCAGTACCTGCTGTTCTATCTGACCGTGGCCGCCATCTACCTATTGATGACCCTGCTGTCCAACGCCGGCTTCAGCCTGATTGAACGCCGCTTCCGCCGCTGGCAACCGGCGCTGTGAACGGGAGACCCGCATGAACTTCCAATGGCTGCAAGACTACGGCCCCATGCTCTGGCGCGGCGTCGCCGTCACCGTGCAACTCCTGCTGCTCTCCGGCGGCCTGGGCTTCGCGCTGGCGGTGGCGGTGGGCTTTGCCCGGCTGTCCCGCCAGCCCTTCCTCGCCTGGCTCAGCCTGTCCTTCACCAACCTGATCCGCGGCACCCCGCTGCTGGTGCAGATCTACGTGCTCTACTACGGCCTGGGCAGCCTGTTCGCCGGCTTTCCGGCGCTGCGCGACAGCCTGCTGTGGCCTTACCTGCGCGAAGGCTTCTGGTATGTGGCGCTGGCGCTGGCGTTGAGCGTGGCCGGCTATGTGGGCGAAGTGGTGCGCGGCGGCCTGGCCGCCGTGCCCAAGGGCGAACTGGAAGCCGCCCGCGCGCTGGGCATGTCGCGGCTGACCACGGCGCGGCGCATCTGGCTGCCGCGCGCGCTGCTGATCCTGCTGCCATCCCTGGCCGGCGAAACCGTGCTGCTGCTCAAATCCACCGCGCTGGCCTCCACCGTGGCGGTGATGGACGTGCTGGGCGCGGCCAACCTGGTGCGCGCGCAAACCCTGCGCACTTACGAACCGCTGCTGACCGTGGCGCTGATCTATTTCGCGCTGGCCTGGCTGATAGAACGCGTCTTTCTGCGGCTGGAGAAGAGACTGCCGGTCCGCACCGCCTTCTGATACCGCGCTATCCCATTATTACGGAGACCCCCATGCGCTTTTCCCCCCTGGTCGAACGCATCGCCGGCGAACGCGTCGATGCCTGGAACATCCACTTTGCGGCGCAACAAGCCGCCGCCCGCGGCGAGGACGTGATCATCCTCAGCGTGGGCGATCCGGAGTTCGCCACCCCAGCCCCCATCATTGAACGCGCGGTGGCCGCGCTGCGCGACGGCGACACCCACTACAGCCCGGTGGACGGCCGCGCCGACCTGCGCGCCGCCATCGCCCGCCGCCACGCCGCCGCCACCGGCCTGGAAATGGACGCCGACAACGTCATCGTGGTGGCCGGCGCGCAAAACGGCCTGTTCTCCGCCGCGCTCTGCCTGTGCCAGGCCGGCGACGAAGTGCTGGTGCCGGAACCGATGTACCTGACCTACGAAGCCAGCATCCGCGCCAGCGGCGCCGCGTTGGTGCCGGTGCCGGTCAAACCTGCCGACGGCTTCCACCTGGACCTGGCCGCGCTGGAAGCCGCTGTCACCCCGCGCAGCCGCGCCATCTTCCTCGCCACCCCCTGCAACCCCACCGGCGCGGCGTTGCGCTCGGACGAACTGGCCGCAGTGGCGGCGCTGGCCCGCCGCCACGACCTGTGGGTGGTGGCCGACGAAGTCTACGCCGGCCTCAGCTTCGAAGCCCCGCACCACAGCATCGCCGCGCTGCCCGGCATGGCGGAGCGCACGTTGACCCTGGGCAGCCTGTCCAAATCCCACGCCATGGCCGGCTGGCGGCTGGGCTGGGCCGCCGGCCCGCGCCCGCTGATCCAGCACATGGGCACGCTGGCCCTGTGCATGCTCTACGGCATCCCCGGTTTCATTCAGCAAGCCGCGCTGCTGGCGCTGCAAGACTACGACGCCTTCGTCGAACCGGTCCGCGCGCTGTACCAACGGCGGCGCGACCTGGCCCACAGCCTGCTCAGCGGCGTGGACGGCCTGCAATGCCCGCTGCCGGAAGCCGGCATGTTCCTGCTGCTGGACGTGCGCGGCTGCGGCCTGGAAGCCGGGGATTTCGCCTGGCGGCTGTTTGAAGCCACCGGCGTCTCCGTGCTGGACGCCGCCGCCTTCGGCCCCACCGCCGCCGGATTCATCCGCCTGGGCCTGGTGGTGGACGACGAACGCCTGGCCGAAGCCTGCCGCCGCATCGCCCGCTTCGCCGGCCAACTGCGCGCCGCCGCGCCAAGACAAAAGGAATCCGCATGAGCACCACCCTGGGCAGCTACCTCACCGCCTGGCTGGCGGCTTACGGCGTCGACACCGTGTTCGGCATCCCCGGCGTCCACACCATCGAGCTCTACCGCGGCCTGGCCGACAGCGGCATCCACCACATCGCCGCCCGCCACGAACAAAGCCTGGGCTTCATGGCCGACGGCTACGCCCGCGTCAGCGGCAAGCCCGGCGTCTGCTTCGTCATCACCGGCCCCGGCCTCACCAATATCGCCACCGCCATGGGCCAGGCCTACGCCGACTCCATCCCGCTACTGGTGATCTCCGGCGTCAACGCGCGCGGAAAACTGGGCTCCGGCGACGGCCACCTGCACGAACTGCCGAACCAGCACGCGCTGGCCAGCCAGATCGCCGCCTTCAGCCACACCCTGACCGCGGCGGCGGAACTGCCGCAAGTGCTGGCGCGCGCCTTCGCCGTGTTCGACGGCGGCCGCCCGCGCCCGGTGCACATCGAAATCCCGCTGGACCTGATGGCCGCGCCCGCCGACGGCCTGCCGCCGCCGCAAGCGCCGGCGATGCGGCTGCTGCGCGGGCCGGCCGCCCCCGCCGCCATCGACCGCGCCGCCCGCCTGCTGTCCAGCGCGGAGCGGCCGCTGCTGCTGATAGGCGGCGGCGCGCGCCAGGCCGCGCCGCAACTAACCCGGCTGGCGGAAATGCTGGACGCGCCGGCGCTGATGACCATCAACGCGCGCGGCGCGCTGCCGGACGGCCACCCGCTGGCGCTGTCCTGCAGCCCCTCGCTGCCGGCCGCTCGCCGCCTGATTGCCGCCAGCGACGTGGTGCTGGCCGTGGGCTGCGAACTGGGGCCCACCGATTTCGACATGTACGTGGACGGCGGCTTCCGCCTGCCCGGCGCGCTGATCCGCATCGACATCGACCCGGAACAACTCTGCCGCGGCCGCGGCGCGGATCTACCACTGCTGGGCGACGCCAAAGAAACCCTGCAACTGCTGATACCGCGGATCACCACCGCCCACCGCCAGGGCGCGGAGCGCGCCGACGCCACCCGCCGCCTGGCCGCCGCCGAAATGGAACCGGAAAACGCCGCCGACCTGGCCTGGCTGCACCGCGTGCGCGACATCCTGCCGCAAGCGCGCTGGGTGGGAGACTCCACCCGCCTGGTCTACGCCGGCAACCTCGGCTTTTGCGCGCCGCGCGGCAACAGCTGGTTCAACGCCTCCGTGGGCTTCGGCGCGCTGGGCTACGGCCTGCCCGCCGCCATCGGCGCCGCGCTGGCCGAACCGGAGCGGCCGGTGCTGTGCCTGGCCGGCGACGGCGGCTTCCAGTTCACCCTGGCGGAAATGGGCACCGCGATGGAAACCCGCGCCCACCTGATCGTGCTGCTGCTTAACAACCGCGGCTACGGCGAAATCAAAAGCGCGATGCGCGCCTCCAAGATGGAACCGCTGGGCGTGGACCTCTACACCCCGGACTTCCCGGCGCTGGCCCGCGCCTACGGCTGGCGCGCCGAAACCCTGGCGCTGGGCACCCCGGAACCGCTGCTGCGCCAGGCGCTGGAACAGGCCGCCGCCGCCGCCAATCCCACCTTGATAGAAATCGAGGCTTAAAGTGTGCGCCGGCCCGGCCCCGGGCCGCGCGCCGCAAACTCAATTTGCATAGAACCCGGCCGCGGCGATAACATGGCCTATCCACGGCGGCACCCGCCCCGCAAGCAATGCGAGACCGGCTCCGGGCATCCCTATGAGAGAACTCGAAATCGTCGAACAACTGGTCCTGGGCGTAGACCCGGCCGGCCGGCGCGACCCGCTGGGCACCCCCAAGGACCCGGCACTGGACAAGGCGCGCGCACTGTATTACGAGCAGCTCAAGCGCGTCGCCAAACAACACGCAGCAGACCCGCCCACCGCGCCCGAACCTCAGCCGGCCCCCGGCGGCGCGCGCCAGGGCCAGCGCTGGAGCATAGCCGAAGACAACCGCTTAGCTTTGCTGTGGGAAGCCTCCCCCGCACCGGTGCGCCAACTATCGGAAAAACTGGGCCGCAGCCCGCTGGCCATCGTCTCCCGGCTGGTCCGCCTAGGCCTGTACGAGCACCAGCAAGCGGCGATGCAGGCCGACAACGCCCGCATGCAAGCGCTGGACCTGCCGCCACTCTGGGACGTGCCCGCCGCCACGGAAGCGCCGCCGGCCAAACCCGCCGCGCCGCCCGCCGCAGACAAGCAAGGCGCGGCCTGGACCGTGGCCGACGACCAGCAACTGAAAACCCTATGGCACAGCCCGGCCCAGCCGGACAGCCAGGCCATCGCCAAGCAACTGGGCCGCAGCCGCGGCGCCATCCTCGCCCGCCTGGTGCGCCTGGGCCTGTTCAGCGACCGCGACGCGGCTTCTCAGGCGGATCAGGCGCGGCTAACCGGCTAGCCGCCCTCATCCTCTTCTAAATCACCAGTTCAAACGACACCATGGCATTCACCTTCGCAAATATTTTCAAGAATCGTCCCCCACAACAAGCAAGCACACCGGCAGCAGTTCCCGCTCCACAGCCAAGCGCCGCGCCAACACCGCCGCAAGCCATAACGCCTATCCAGCCCGCTAGCCCAACAAGCGCGCAAACTTCCGCGCCTAGCCTGCCGCCAGTCACAGCTCAGCCCTCCGCCCCAGCCCAGCCCGCCCCTAGCTCAGCAGAGAAAAAGGGGCATGAGGGCGAGAAAGCGCTCAACGCCTGGTTCAAGCAGCACAAGCTGGCCTATGTGGGCATCTGCCAGAGCAAAAACAGCTTTGCCACCCTATTCCATGGCACGGCCAAACGGCCGGACTTTCTGCTCCTGCTGCCCTCGCTGGGCATGATCGCCATCGACGCCAAGAACTACACCCCATCGCGCGGCGAACTCACCCTCAGCCTGGAGGAAGAACTCAAAAAGGCGCTCACCTTTGAGCGGCTATTCCGCCTGCCGCTGTGGTACGCCTATTGCGATAAACAAAACTTGGGCCAGAACTGGTACTGGATCAGCGCGCTGAAAGCGCTGGAAGTGGGCGAAGTGCGCGATGGCAGTAATGGGCAATTCCTGGCCATCAAGATGGAGCACTTTGAAACCATCGCCAGCCCCAAGGATTTGGCCAAGCTGTATACCCATACTTTGCCGAGTTTGGAGAAGGTGGCGGCGGGGGGATGATTGGAGGGAGTGGTAATGGACTTATAACCGACAGATGCTATTTTTTTAACCGTATGACCAATGCCGACGCTTATGTACCAAATTAAAAACTCAATCGAACCTGGCATCACTTTGGCTTGACTATTCATCTAAAATAGGTAGAGCAAAAATCACTACAAGCAGCCTAAACACTTACACAAGCCAATGAATATCATACCGCCTTCTATTGATAATAACCAAATCACATTAGCACGCATACATCAACAATATTGACACAATACAACTGTACTCTAAAAAAATATTAGATATCTTTCGGTCTCCTTATCTCATTACACACTTCTTATCACGGGCAGCCAACCTATGATTCTCAGCAAAAAAACCCTAGAATTTCTTCGAGAAATAATTAATGAAAAATCAGAATATCGATCTGGCACAAAGCTAGTAAAATTCTTTAACGATCTAGGTTTTAATGATACTTACGGGCAAGGCTTTCCTTCACGATGGATTTTCACCGAAGACCGTTTAACTAAAATAAATGGAACCCCAACCCTTGATCAGTGCATTAAAAACACCTTCGCCCCTGTCAATTTTGTCGATAGAATTCATGCACTAGACCTCTTAATTAATGAATTCAATCAATATCTAGCCTTCGACAAGTGGAAGATTATTCGACGAGAGGCCGACATTACCTTTCAAAGGTTAGAAAAAATTGAAGTCAACAATAACAAGCCTAAAGATTTAGAAAATGAATTTTTAAGTCGTGAATTCACAGACATTGAACTAACAGCTCTCCATCTAGAAAATGCCATTACTAACGTACTTCAACACAGGATTAAGGAAATAGAAAAATGTTTCAATTCTGGCTCCCCGCTAGCCGTAATACTTCTAGCTGGAAGTGCGCTTGAAGGCATTCTCCTTGGAGTAGCCATTCAACACCCAAGACAATTTAATTCTACCAAATCATCACCCAAAGATAGCCATTCAAAAGTTAAGCCATTTTATGAGTGGAGCCTTAGCAGCCTTATTGATGTTGCAAAAGAACTTAATTTGATACAACACGACACACACAAATTCAGCCACTCGCTTAGAGATTTTCGCAACTACATACATCCGTTTGAGCAATTGAGTTCTGGATTTTCCCCTCGGGAACATACAGCAAAAATTTGTTTGCAGGTATTGCGCGCTGCAATTCATGAAATCGGGGAAAATCTTTCTAATATATAAATGCATAGCACTATAACCTAGCAAGCCCCCCAAAGCCCGCCGATCAACTTCATACTAAAACCACAGGGAGTCAACATGTCTTATGCTTTAATCGACAACGCCTCACTGACTGCAGTGCAACGAGTTATGGGTCAGATCACAGTTCAGAATCCAGATACCATCAATGGCGATCTTGTGGCTCTCGAAAATTTTTTACATGCAATTCTATTCTACGACAAATTAATTTGCATTGACAACTACAAGCCAGAACATGTGCAAACACGAAAGAACATTTTTAATTTTATTGAATTTCTTTCACCAAAAGACTTTGATCTTAAGGCACTTGAGACTAAAACCATATCTGAAGCAAAAAATGTACGTCCTGAAATTAGGGGCGGAGAATTTGTTGACAATGATTTTCGTGAATTTCTTAACCTATTGAAGATGAATATGATTTGCACTTGGGATCTTCGCTCAAGCGTCTACTACTTGACGATGAAGATGCTCGGCGAACCAAATACACAAGAGTTTCAAAAGTACAGCGAAATTAGTTCTGCAATTTTCAACGAACTATCCGACGTAAACGAAACTCGTGGACGATGGAATAAAGACATTACATTAATCGGCTCCGATGGCCACATCCACTCTCAAGAAGAAATGAGACGAGCAGCGATAGAAAAAAACCGTGGCTTCGGAGGTACAACTCGAGCACTGGATATGTTTATCGCATCCCTAAATTGGATCTCCTACAAATCAATCTATTACAGTCTTGCTGCAAAACATTTTAAAGCAGACACTTTTCTACATCCAATTCGGCATGCATATCAGATTCACTGGATGAGAAAAACGGGCGCCTATGGACACGACTTCACAGCAAAACTAGTCGAATCCCTTTCAAAAAATCTGTCCACCTCAATCTCCGAAGTCATAGACAACGGACGAACAGCAGCCATTTCAATTGAACTCCCTATTTTCTCCGCATGGCTTACTGCTCAGACCGGTAATGTTTCTCAAATCATTCAATCAGCACGAGACCTCAGGGACACTCATGACTTCCAAGAGATACGAGAACTCTTACGAAAAATTCGAATTTCTTACGATGAATCGGGCATAGCCCGTGCCAACAAGTCTATCGAGAAATGGAAAAAGGAAATTGATAAAGCCGCTAAAAACTTAAAACGGCAATATGGCATTAATACAGATCAGGGAATTCAAGGAAGCTTCCTTATAAAAGTCTACAACTCGATCGCCGCAGTAAAAAGTCTACCTCAATTTCCCGAGTTTAACTTCAAAATACCACTCCCTGAATTCATTCAGGCCAACAATTCGTCATGCTTTTCAAATTTATACAAAAACATTACAGGCGAACTAACAGCAGTAGAACGGCTTGGGAGCCTTCGAGATATGATGGCTTCGAAATTCAGGATTGACAGTACGTGCTACCTCGCCCCTAAAACTGAGTCTCCTAGGTTTCGAAACTATGCATCGGATTGGAAGTTGCCCATGTAATAGTTGTTCTCATCCCCCAATCCGGTGAACAACTGCAAATAGGATGCTCTCTGAGCAGTAATGCAAGCGCGGCAATATAAATGACAAACAAATCAGGCACTAAGCATAGTGGCCTCCAGACAAAAAAAAGCCCTCCCAGATCGGGAGGGCTTTGTTTATGTGAGGCCGGTGCTATCAGTGCTGATGCCCGTGCTCGCCGTGCACATGCTGGTGAGCGATTTCCTCAGCCGTGGCCGCGCGCACGTCCACCACTTTGACGACAAAGCGCAGGGCTTTGCCGCACAGCGGGTGGTTGCCGTCCAACAATACCGTGGGGCCTTTGATCTTGGTGACGAAGTAGTAACGCGGCTCGCCATCCGGGCCGATGCGCTGGATTTGGCCGCCCACCTTCACGCCGGGCGGGAAGTCCGCCTTGGGCATGGTGGTGACCAGGGCTTCGTCGCGGGCGCCGAAGGTGTCTTCGGTGGCCAGTTCCAGCGTGGTTTGAAAACCCGATTCCTGGCCTTCCAGCGCGGCTTCCAGCTTGGCGAACAGGTTGTCGTAATCGCCGTGCAGGTAGGAGACGGGCTTCTTGCCATCGTCGTAAACCAGGCCCTGGCTGTCGGTAACTTTCATGCGCAGGGTAACGGCGGTGTTGGCGGTGATTTTCATGGCGAGCAATAACAAAAAAATGGAAGCGGGAAGGTTCTCAGTTCAGCGAGGGAGTGTCAACCGAAACACCCCTGCTTTGCTGGATACGAATGTGGCTGTTTTCCGGAGCAACCCTCCCTCAACAGCCAGCCCCGAAGGGGCCGGCTGTCCTTACCAGCTTAGCTCCTCTTCTTCCGCCTCGGCTTCCGGTGCAAGGTTTCCAGCTCGTCCAGGCTGAGATGGAAGCGTTGCATCGCCTCCACGTGCTGCGCCAGGTCCACCTGTTGCGCCCCCAAGTTCAGCAGCACCTCCAGATAGTTGAAGAAGCTTTTGCACATGCTGCGGCGGTGGCTGCGGTCGCGGAAATCCATATCGCTGGCGATGCGGAACAGCAGCCCGCGCCCGGAGTGCTGGCGGTTGAGTTTCAGCATCTGTGCCAGATGGGCGGCGTACTGGCGGCCCAAGGCGCAGGCTTCAAACTCATCCTTAGGCTCGGCCGGCTGCCAGTAATGTGGATAGGTGCGGCCAGCAATGCGGCGGATGAAGGGCAGGCTGAGGTCTTTGGCGTGGGGGCCGGCAAACCGGTAGCGCGAGCGTGGACCTAGCGGCGGGAGTGGAGAGGCGTCCTGATGAACGTCTTGGGTTTCAGTAGCGGACGAAGTGAGTTCGATGCCTAGCACCGGACGGACTAGCTTTACCATTTGCAGCCTCCTGAGCAGAAGGGCCCGGCCGCAAGGCGGCAGGGCGGGCACATGACAAGAGTTGGTCTACCGGTGAGCTACTGCGAAAGCCGGCGCGCCCGCGAGGGCGCCACTTGCCACGGCCCGCCCGAATAGGCAAAGCAATGGCAACGGATACGCTGTGGAAACAGCGCATCCGCGGCAGTAGCTCATACTCGGGAGACCAATCCCGAGCGCCGCGATTGCTGCGGCGCGGGGGCTATTGTTGGGGAGGAGCGGGAGGGCGTCAAGCCGGCGGGGTCTTTAGGAGCCGAATGGCTGCAAGTCACTCGCCAACACACCATTTGACGTACTAGCAGCCTAAGCATCGCTATTGGGCTGTCCTGTTGGTGGCAGGCCTACATTTCGGCCTCAACCTCCCAACCTAAAACCGGGCCTTTGAAGTAAGCACCCGTTGCAACCATCGCCTCAACTTCCAGCTGAGAGGGGAAGCCATCCGCGTATTTGCTCCATTTCTCCATCACATAGCCAGTCCACCACTGGCTGGCATCCACGAGATGAACCTTGCCCTCATATACCGACTTGAACTCGTAGCCCTCAGACCGTAACTGCTCCACAGCCACGCTCAGAGCCTCTTGGTAGTCTTGAGCCGCCACGAAAAAACACACGATGGCTGCCTTCCATTCCGCGGGCATGTCAAGGTTCGTCCCCCTTCCCACCACGATGGGACATTCAAAAAGCTTGGTTTCCGACAATAGAATTGGAGGACAAGAAGATGTTATTTCTTGCAATATCTCATTTGGAATGGCATCGAAAAAAACGATGTCCATCGGGATGACTCCGGAGAAGGCAGCCGCAACTTCTGGTCTTTGGCTGTCAGACTTGCCTGGCGCATCAAGTACCAAACAAATACGCTGCTGCTCTTCATGCGCATATTGCAACTTGGCCAAATACCCGTTTTTGAGGCCAATGCCCAATAGTCGTTTAGCAATTTCAATACGAAGTGCATTAAGCCCTGTACCTTGAACACTCCCCGCAAACTTTATTGTCGCCGCAGCCTGTTGAATAGTTTTGACCGGTTTTTTCCCGAATAACTTACTGAACATAAACTACCTAAATTTAATAAAAAAGAGGGCTGCTAACCTGTGCAACCCAATATTGTAGTTTTACCAGCGGCTCTTAAGACAAAGGCACCGCATCCGCCGCCGATCCCGCCTGAGCATTAACCAGGGTGACGATGAAATCCCGCATCCAACGCTGGCCGGGATGTTGCTGGGTGCGGTCGTGCCAGGCCATGCCCACTTCGAAGCCTTCGGTGGGCAGCGGAAACTCCACTTGCTTCAGCGCGTCGCCGCGGTCTTGCACCAGTCGCTGCGGCACCAGCGCGACAAAGTCGGACTGCGCCACCATTTCCGGCACAAACAGGAAGGACGCGGCGGACAAGGCCACGTTGCGGCGCAGGCCCAGCGCCGCCAGCGTGCGGTCCACCGGGGTGAAGAAGCCGTTGCCGTCCAAGGACACGATGACGTGGTCCAGCGCCACGTATTCTTCCACGCTCAAGCCTTCCTTCAGGCCCGGGTGATCGTGGCGGCCAATCAACACATAGTGTTCGTCGAACAGCCGGCAGCTGTGCAGTTTGGACGGGGCCGCCGGCGGGGTTAGCAGCGCCAGGTCCAGATCGCCCTGCTCCAGCTGCGCTTCCAGGTGGTGCAGGTCCAGATTGCGCACCGCCACCCGCACGCCGGGCGCGCTCTTGCGCAGCTCCCGCGCCAGCGGAATCAGCAGCGCGGCTTGCAGGTAGTCGGTGCAGGCGATGGCCACGGTCAGCTCAGCGCTGGCCGGTTCAAAATCCTGGTGCCCGGCCACGGTGGCGCGTACTTCGTTCAGCGCCTTGCGCAAGGGCTCGAACATTTCCAGCGCCTTGGCCGTGGGATACATGCCGCGGTGGACGGCCACCAGCAGCGGGTCGTCAAACAACTCGCGCAGGCGGTTCAATTGCGCGCTCACCGCCGGCTGGCTCAAGCTCAGCCGCGCGGCCGCGCGGGTCACGTTCTGTTCCACCAGCAAGGCTTCCAGCGTTACCAGCAGATTGAGGTCGAGTCGTTTGGTATCCATCTGATGAATAGTAAGCAATAAAAACCGTGATTTCACGAATAGTTGAGCGCGCG
Organism: Chromobacterium alkanivorans; assembly: GCF_016937655.1. Lineage (GTDB taxonomy): Bacteria > Pseudomonadota > Gammaproteobacteria > Burkholderiales > Chromobacteriaceae > Chromobacterium > Chromobacterium alkanivorans. The sequence goes on from NZ_JAFHKL010000003.1 coordinate 369,954, forward strand.
TCAGACTGACGGCTTTCCACCTTTAAACGCTTGGAGGCCGCATGAAGCAACACGCCCTAATCATCCACGCCCATCCGGACCCGGCGTCGCTAACCGCCCAATTCGCCGCGCTGGCGCGGCAGACTTTGCAACAGCAGGGCTACGGCGTGATGGAGTCCGACCTCTACGCAATGGGCTGGAAAGCCGGCGCCGACGCGCAGGATTTCCCGGACCGGATCAATCCACAGCGCTTATTCCTGATCTCCGAATCCCAGCACGCTTACGCCAATGGCCGGCAGAGCGCCGACGTGGCGGCTGAACAGCAAAAGTTGCTGGCGGCGGACTTGGTGATCATGCTGTTTCCGCTGTGGTGGTACGGCCTGCCCGCCTTGCTCAAGGGCTGGATTGACCGAGTCTACGCTTACGGCTTCGCCTATGGCTACCGCAACGAGGGCAACCGCTGGCGCTATGGCGACGGCGCCCTAAGCGGCAAACGCGCGATGCTGGCCGCAATGGTGGGCGGGCCGGAGCGGGACTACGGTCCGCGCGGCATCAACGGGCCGCTGGAGCAACTGTTGTTTCCGGTGACACACGGCTGCCTGTTCTACCCCGGCATGGCGGTGCTGCCCACACACGCGGTGTACGACGCCAACCGTCTTTCCGCCACCGATATGGACGCGGCCAAGGACGCCTGGCGGCAAAGACTGCTTGGGGTGTGGGACGAAGCGCCCATCCCCTTCCGCCGCCAGAACGGCGGCGATTACCCGGACGGCCACGCGCTGGGCGCGGAGGTGGCGGCCGGCGCCAGCGGGCTGGCGGCGCATATCGCCGGCTGACGGCGCAGCCGCGGCGCATGCGTATTGCATCGCCGCGGCTTCTGCGTTACCATGCCGGCCTTTCTTTCATCACGCAGCCAAGGAGACCATCATGCGGCATACAGCATCCTTCCTGGCAGAGCGCGCCCAAGCTTGATCGATTCCCCCGCGCCCGGCATTGCCGCCGCGCGCGTCGAATGGCCTCCGGCCCCGGCTCTGCCCTAGCCAACTCATTTCCTTCAATACCGTTTTACTGAACCCTCCGGCTCAGGACCGCATTGCGCCTGCGCGCTCGTTGCGCCAGGCCGCCGCCGTCGCGCCGGATTGGGTGGGATTACTCATGGGCAATTGCATGCAAACCCTGTCCGAGACCGTCACTCTGCTGGCCTCGGACGACACCTGGATCGAGGGCGCCGCGATCCAGCAACTTCACACTAGCGCCGCGCTGCCGGGCATGGCCCGCGTGGCCGGCATGCCGGACCTGCACCCCGGCCGCGGCTACCCGGTGGGCGCCGCCTTCTTCGCCGTCGGCCGCGTGTATCCGGCCTTGATCGGCGGAGACATCGGCTGCGGCATGGCGCTGTGGCGCACGGATCTCGCCGTAGGCAAATTGAGCGCGGACAAGCTGGACAAGCGGCTGGGCAATCTGGACGGCCCGCTGGACGAGGACTGGCGCGAACGGGTGGCGGCGCTGGCGCTGCCGGCCAGCGGTTACGACAGCGCGCTGGGCACCATAGGCGGCGGCAATCATTTCGCCGAGCTGCAACGCGTGGACCGGATTTACGACGCCGAACGCGCCGCCGGGCTGGCGCTGGACCCAAAGCGGCTGTTGCTGCTGGTGCACAGCGGTTCCCGCGGCCTGGGCCAGGCCATTCTGCGCGAGCAGGTGGACCGCCACGGCCACGCCGGCCTGGCGGAGGACAGCGCGGACTTCGCCGCCTACCTGGCGCGCCACGACGCCGGCTTGCGCTTCGCCGAGGCCAACCGGCTGCTGATTGCGCGGCGCATGCTGGAGCGGCTGCGCGCCGACGGCGAAGCGCTGCTGGACGTCAACCACAACCTGGTGTCGCCGGCGCGCATCGGCGGCGTCGACGGCTGGCTGCACCGCAAGGGCGCCACGCCGGCGGATGCCGGCCTGGTGGCGATTCCCGGTTCGCGCGGGGATTTCACTTATCTGGTGGAGCCGCTGCCCAGCGAGCTGAGCCTGTTGTCGCTGGCGCATGGCGCCGGCCGCAAATGGATGCGCAGCGAGTGCAAGGACCGGCTGTCGCGGCGCTTCAGCCCGGCGCAGCTGGCGCGCACCCGCTTGGGCGGCCAGGTGATCTGCCAGGACCGCCAGTTGATCTACGAAGAAGCGCCAGAGGCTTACAAGCCGGTGGACAGCATTGTCGACACCCTGGTCCAGGCCGGCCTGGTGAGGCCGCTGGCGCGGTTGGCGCCGGTGCTGACCTATAAAACCCGCGGGGAGTGCTGCTGATGATTCTGTTGCAATTTTCCGCCGCTCAGGGACCGGAGGAGTGCTGCCTGGCGGTGGCCAAGGCGCTGACGCGCTTGCAGGCGGAAGCCGAGGCGCAAGGCGCGCGGCTGGAACTGCTGGAGCGGGAAGACGGCCCACGGCCGGGCACGCTGCGCTCGGCGCTGCTAAGCCTGGAGGGCGAAGCCGCCGAGGCGCTGGCCACACGATGGACCGGCACGCTGCAATGGCGGGCGGCCAGCCCTTACCGGCCGCGCCACCCGCGCAAAAACTGGTTCATCGGCGTGGCGCGCTGCCCGGAGCCGGCCGCCGAACTGGCCGGTGAAATCCGCTTCGAAACCCTGCGCGCTTCCGGCCCCGGCGGCCAACACGTCAACCGCACCGAATCAGCGGTGCGCGCCACGCACCTGGCCAGCGGGATCAGCGTCAAGGTGCAGTCGGAACGCAGCCAGCACGCCAATAAGCGGCTGGCGCTGCGCCTGATCGCGCTGAAGCTGGAACAGCTGGCGGAGCGGGACCTGGCCGGCGCGCGCGCGGCGCGGCGCTTGCTGCACCATCAGGTGGCGCGCGGCAACCCCAGCCGGGTGTTCGTCGGCGAGCGCTTCGAGGCGCTGGGCTGAGGCCGCCAGGCAGCCGGGCCGGCAACTACAAACGCCAGCCCAGCCGCATGCCTTCATAGATGGCTTCTTCCGCGGTGCGCGGCGCCAGGCAATCGCCTATCGCGTGCAGCTCAGCGCCGCAGCCGCTCAACTCTTCCAATAAACCATCCTCGGCCTGGTGCCCCTGACACAGCACCAGGCAGTCCACTTCGCTTTCCACCATCGCTTCCTCGCTGGCGGTGTGCAGCAGGTACACGCTGTCGTCGTCGTGGCCGTACAGCCGCGCGTACGGCGTCACCGTCACGCCGGCGCGCTGCAATTGGCCGGCCAGGTGGTCGCGCACATACATTTGCAGCGCTTCGCCGGCATGGGTACCGTTGACCGCCAGCCTCACCTGGTGGCCGGCGGCGGCCAGCCGCAGCGCGATGCCGGGCCCGATCCAGTCGCAGCGCCAGTCCGCCACCAACACCTTGCCGCCCCGCACCGCTTCGCCGCGCAGCACTTGCCAGGCATCCAACACTTGCATGGCGCCGCCGCCTTCCAGCGCCGGCCAGCGCGGCCGCGCGCCGGTGGCCACCACTACTGCGTCCGGGGCCAGCCGCCGCACCAGTTCGCGGTCCACCCTGGCGTTGCGTCTCACTTCCACGCCGGCCAGTTGCAGCTCCCGCTCCAGATTGGTGATCAGGCCGCCGAATTCCGCGCGGCCGGGCAGCAGTTGCGCCAGCAGCGCCTGGCCGCCCAGTTGCGGGCCGGCTTCGTACAGGCTGACCTGATGGCCGCGTTGCGCCGCGATCACCGCCGCCTTCATGCCGGCCGGGCCGCCGCCGGCCACCAGCACCCGCCGCGGCGCGGCGGCCGGCCGCAGTTCGCCGTATTCCAGTTCGCGGCCGCTTTGCGGGTGTTGGATGCAGGAGATGGGCAGGCCGCGGTGGAAGCGGCCGATACAGGCCTGGTTGCAGCCTATGCAGGCGCGGATGTCGTCATGCCGGCCCTGTTCGGCCTTGGCCGGCAGTTCCGGGTCGCAAATCAGCGCGCGGGTCATGCCGCAAGCGTCAGCTTGGCCGCCGGCCAGCAGTTGTTCGGCCTCCTGCGGCTGGTTGATGCGCCCGGCCAAGAGCACCGGGATGCTCAGCGCGCGCTTGAAGCGCGCCGCCTGCGCCGCCAGGTAGGCGGCCGGCAGCGCCATCGGCGGCGCGATGTGGATGGCGGCGCCCAGGGTGGCGGAGCTGCCGGCCACCAGGCTGACGTAGTCCAGTTCATTCTCCAGCGCCCGCGTCGCCGCCAGCGCCAGCTCGGCGTCCATGCCCCCGCCCTCTTCCTCGCCGGCGGAGATGCGCAGCCCCACCACAAAGCCGGGCCCGCCGCCGGCGCGGGCGGCGGCCACCGCTTCGCGCAGGAAGCGCAGCCGGCCGGCGTCGTCGCCGCCGTAGCCGTCTTGGCGGCGGTTGACTTGCGGGTTGAGAAATTGCGCCGGCAAATAGCCGTGGCTGGCGACAATCTCGGCGCCGTCCACGCCGGCGTCACGCAGCCGCCGCGCCGCCGCGCCGTAGCCGGCGATAATTTCGTCTATCATTTCGCGGCTCAGCGCGCGCGGCTGCACGTGGAAGCGCTCGCTGGGCGTCGCCGACGGCGCGTAGGCCACGCTCAACAGGCCGTCGGCGCTTTCCATGATTTCGCGCCCGGGGTGGAACAGCTGGGCAAACAGCTTGCAGCCTTCGGCATGCACGGCCTCGGCCAGTTGCCGGTAGCCGGGCACGCAGCTGTCGTCGGTGGCCATCAGGGCGTGCGAGGTGTAGTGCGCGGTTTCGTGGACGCCGGAGACTTGCAGCACGATCAGGCCGACGCCGCCGCGCGCCCGCGCCCGGTGGTAGGCCACCAGCGCCGGGCTGACCCGGCCGTCCACCGGCAGCACGGTGTCGTGGCCGGTGGACATGATACGATTCTTCAGCAGCGCCGGGCCGATGCGCAGCGGGGAGAACAGCAAGGGGAACAAGGTGCTCATCACGTGGACCTTTGATCGGGTTTGGCGGACGCCATCGCTGTGGCTTTTTGATTTTGCTTAAATTAAAATTTATTGCAAATTTTTTTAATAAAATTCAAGCATGAACCGCGGCCAAGCGTCGCCGCACAGGATTTCATCGTGAGCAAAAACGCAACATCCGCCGTCGAAGCCCCGCTGCAGCTGGGCGCCCGCATCCGCCAGCTGCGCAAGCGCCAGGGCCTGACGCTGAGCCGGCTGGCCGAAACCAGCGGCTTGTCGGTGGGCCACATCAGCCTGATCGAGCGCGAGCTGGCCCAGCCGTCCATCAACGCGCTGGTCAATATCGCCCGCAGCCTGGGGGTGACGGTGCAATGGTTTTTCAACGACGCCGCCGAGCAGGCCGCGGACGAGAAGGACTACATCGTGCGCCGCGAGCAGCGGCCGCGGCTGGATTATAAGAACGGTTTCGTCGACCACTTGCTGACGCCCCGAAACCAGCGCCAGCTGGAGATGATCCACTGTCTGATTCCGCCCGGCGCCAGCTGCGACGAGGGTTACAGCCACAACGGCGAGGAAGCCGGCTTCGTGCTCAAGGGTTCGCTGGAGCTGTTTGTCGGCGAGCGCCAGTTTCACCTGGAACAGGGCGACAGCTTCGCCTATTCCAGCAGCGAGCCGCACCGCTACCGCAATCCGGGCAGCGAGGAGACCGTTGTGGTCTGGGTGATTACCCCGCCCAGCTACTAAGAGCCGCTAACAAAACCCCTGATCCTGCGTTGCGCCTCCTTGTCGTACTACGGGTACGGCCTGCGTCGGCGCGCCTTGGCTCAGGCACGCTGCGCGGCTTTGTTAGCGGCTCAAGAACCTGTTCCAAACAAAGCCGCTGCCCCAGCGGCTTTTTCCTTGTCTCGCCCAGCCTCGCCGGCGCCGCGCACGGCAAAGCCATCCGACTCCGCAACAGTTTTTTAATAAAATCAAAATAAATTTTACAGTTTTTTGATCGCTTCCTAGACTGTCCGGATCGGCAAGGATAAGCCGGCCACGCAGCATCCAGAGGAGAGAGATCATGAAATTGACGCATCTGAGCATCGCCGCCTGCCTGTTGGCCGGCGGCGTCGCCTCCGCCAGCGAGTTGGTGGTGGTGTCCTACGGCGGCGAGAACCAGGCGGCGCAGTCGCGCGCTTATTACGCGCCTTATCAGCGCCAAAACGGCGTGCGCATCGTCGCAGACGCCTGGAACGGCGAGTTCGCCAAGATCAAGGCGATGGCGGCCACCGGCCGCGTGCGCTGGGACGCGGTGGAGGTGGACGCCGCGGCGCAGGGCCGCGGCTGTGAGGAGGGTTTGCTGGAGAAGCTGGATTACCGGCGGATAGGCGACAAGGCGGACTTCGTGCCCGGCGCGGTCCAGCCCTGCGCCATCGGCATGTTCCTGGCCTCCATGGTGCTGGCCTACAACGAGGACAAGCTGAAAACCGCGCCGCAGAGCTGGCAGGATTTCTGGGACGTGAAGCGCTTCCCCGGCAAACGGGCCTTGCGCCGCGGCGCGCCCTACACGCTGGAGATCGCGCTGATGGCGGACGGCGTGCCGCCGGCCGAGGTCTACAAGACCTTGTCCACGCCGGCCGGGGTGGACCGCGCCTTTCGCAAGCTGGACCAGCTCAAGCCCCATATCCAGTGGTGGGAAAGCGGCGCCCAGCCGCCGCAGTATCTGTTGTCCGGCGACGTGACGATGAGTTCTTCCTACAACGGCCGCATCAGCCTGGCGCGGCGCGAGGGCCGCAAGCTGCGCATGGTGTGGCGCAACAACATCAGCGAGTTCAGCTACTGGGCCATTCCCAAGGGTTCGCCCAATAAGGACGAGGCGCTGAAGTTCATCGCCTTCGCCAGCCGGCCGGAGCCGCAAAAGCTGTATTCGGAGCAGATGCCTTACGGCCCCAGCAACCGCAAGGCGCTGGGCCTGCTGCCGGCCGCGGTCCAGGCGGAGCTGCCCAGCCACCCGGCCAATATGGCCAGCGCGCTGGCGATGGACGCCGCGTTCTGGACCGACCACGGCGAGGCGCTGGAGCAGCGCTTCTCCAGCTGGGCGGCCAAGCGGCAATAAAAAGCGGCGGCCGGCCCCTGCAAGGCCCGCCGCCGCGCTCAGCTCACGCCGGCCGCCACAGGGTGAAGGCCACGTCCGGCGTCCAGCCGGGGTTGGAGCGGTGGGCTTGCAGGCAGCGGTAATGGCCGCCCTGATAGCTGACGCCGTCGTCCACTTGGTAGTCGTGCTCGTTCAGCCACTCCGGATACTCCGGCTCCGGCTCGCCGCCGCTGGTGCTGACGGTCACGCTGTTGCTGGGGCCAGAGGCCTGGCCGGCGGCGTCCAGCGCGGTGACGAAGTAGCGGTAGGCGGTGCCGGGCTGCAGGCCGCTGTCCAGATAGTTGAGCGCGCCGGTCTGGCCCGCCGGCTGGCCGTCGCGGTGCAGCTGGTAATGCGTCACCGGCTGCTCGCCGCCCTGGGAAGCTTCCCAACTCAGGCTGATGGCGGTGTCGCTGCGGCTGTCCGCCTTGAGGTTTTGCGGCGCGCCGGGGCGGCCGCCGCCGCTGTCGCCGTGGATCAGTTCGGCGTAGTCGCGGACAAAACCCCAGTCATAGGGCCGGCCGCCGGCGTCGCGCCCGGCGTCCCAGTTGACGGACCAGGTCATCAAGCCGCGAATGGGGTTGCCGTCCGCGGCCAAGCGACTGAAGGCGCGGTACACCGCGCCGGGGTCCGCCGCGTAGCCGGTGGCGGCGGCGTCGTTGTTGGCCGGCAGGCCGATGGCGAACTTGTCCGCCGGGATGCTCAGGTAGCCGCGGGTGCCGTTGATCAGGCTGTCGGTCAGGTAATAGAGGAAGTCTTCCTTTTGCTCCTGGTTGTCCTGGGACAGCCAGGCGTTCAGCTCGTCCACCCAGACGCCGTCGCCGCCCTGGTTGTAGTACTGCGGGGCGATGAAGTCGTAATAGCCGTCCAGCGCGGCGAGGTAAGGCGCGTATTTGTCGCCCACTTTCAGATAGGGAAACTCCGGCGCCATGCTAATGATGAAGTGGCGGCCCTCGGCTGCGTAGTGGTCCTTGACCCGCTTGAGCGCGGCCGGAATCACCGCGCTGTTGTCGGCGGCGGCGATGGCGCTTTGCTCCAGGTCGATGTCCAGGCCGTCGAAGCCGTAGGTCTCCGCCAGGCGGATGATTTCGTCGGCCAGCGCCTGCTCTTGCCCGGCATGCAGCTCGATGTGGGCGTCCGCGCCGCCCAGCGAGATCAGCACCGCCCGCCCCTGGCGGTTGAGTTCGCCCACTTGTTCGCGGAAGGCCTGATCGCTCAGATTGTAGGGTTTGAAGGTGGGAATGCCGGCGCCCTTCATGAAGGCCACCGCCACGATGTTGTAGTCGGCCGGGGTTTCCGCCAGCGGCAGGTCCGCGGACTGGCCGCTCTGGTAGCCGTTGCCCGGCTCCGACGGCCAGTTGTGCCAGAAACCCATCAAGAAGTTGCCCGCAATCTCCGGCATCAACGCGGCGTCGTCGCTCAACGCGCGCCGTTCCGGCTTGGCGAATTGATTCATCTGCCCTTCCTTTCATGGAGGCGACGGCGGCGGCCCAGGCCGCCGCGCGTGGCGCGAAGCGCGTCGATCAGCTGAAGTCGAAGTCGATCACTTGGTAGAAGGCGTTGCCGGTGTCGGCCACTTCCCACACCGCCAGCACCACGTGGTAGCCCTGGCGCTCCGGCAGCCTGACATTGTGGATGGTGGGCTCCGGCGGCATCAGTTCGGCGCCGTGGGACCAGTACGGCTGGGCGGTCAGCTCCACTTTGTGGAAGGGCTCGGACTCGAACTGGGCGCGGCTCAGCGGCTGGTTGGGGTTCCAGCCGGCCTTGGTGATGAAGTAGTTCCAGCGCCGGGTCAGGTGGATCGCGTGGTAGCTCCAGTGGAATTCCTGCGCCTGGCCGGATTTGACCGGGTGCTTGTGCCAACGCTCGGCGCTCTGCTCGTCCAGCACCGCGGCGAAGGCCTGGCCGGCGCTGGCGATTTTGCCGTCCGCCGGCGGCGCCACATTGGCCACGTCGTCCGGCGCCAGCGGGTCGCGCAGGCCGCCCGCGACGGCGGGGAAGAATTTGCCGCCTTCCAGGCCGTTGACCTGCCAGCTCAGCAGCGGGCATTGGGCGTTGACGCCGTCCACGCAGAACTGGCCGCGCGACTCCGGCTGGAACACTTGGCCATGGCGCGGCTGTTGGCCAGGCCTGGATTCGACATTGGTGTAGCTCATCAGGATACCCCCGGGTTGATGTCAGAACGGCGGCGACCGGCGCGAGCCGGACCGCCTGCCGCCAACATCTTATTATCCCGATGGAATACGCAATGCTGTCCTTTCAGCTGGACACCAATCCCAGTTCATGGTCTAGCGGCCTGGCCAGCCGCCACAGCGCCTGGTCCAGACGCGCGTTGTCGCCACAGGGCGTGGGCAACGCCGGCGCCGGTTCCGCCGCCGCCAGCTGCTGTTCGATGAAGGCGTGGATGCGCGGGCGGCGCGGTCCGCGCATCGACTCGCCGCAGGCTATCTTCACCGCCAGCAGTTGGTTGATCTCGGCGGCCAGCCCGGCGTCGTCCACCACGCCGGCCAGCTGGGCGAAGCGCGTCGGCGGCATGCCGCGCCCGGCGTCCAGCCAGCGCACCGCCAGCAAGGCCCTCAGCACGTACAGGTATTTTTTCAGGCACACGCTGTCGCCTTGCAGATGGGCGTTGAAGTTCTTGCGCGCCATCGCCAGGTAATGCCAGCGGCACTTGAGATCCGAGCGGAAATCCGGCGCCAAGCCGCGCAGCAGGCGCAAGGCCTGCGGGTCCGCCCGGTACACCAACGGCGATTGCAGCCATTCGCACAGCGTGGGGTTGGAGCCTTGCAGCAGGCGCAGCGCCTTGCGCAACTCCCAGCCGCTGATGTCCAGCTCGTCGTTGATCGGCAGTTCGATCACGTCGCGCTGCGGCATCACGCGCAGATACCATTCCGGCTCGTGCACGTAGATGAAGCGCACGTCGTAATCGCTGTCCGGCGACGGAAAACCCCAGGCGCGGCTGCCGGATTCGCAGGCGTAGAGCACCCGCACCCGGTGCCGCCGTTCCAGCGCGTCCAGTTCGCGCCGCACCCGCTCGCGCATCGCGTCTTCCAGCGGGTGTTGAAATAAAAATTCTCGCATTGTCTTTGTCTCCAGGCCGTCGGCGGAGCCTCCCGCCCAGCCGACGCCTTGCATTAGAACCGGCTCAATGTCCGCCGCGCGCCGGCCAAACGGCTAGCAAAGGACATTAAAAACCGCGCGCGCCGGATGGCGAACCAGTCCTCATCCTTTCACGCACACCACCTGACGCAAGGTATGCACCACTTCCACCAGGCTGGATTGCGCCGCCATCACCGCGTCGATGTCTTTGTAGGCCATCGGGATTTCGTCGATCACCTCCGCGTCCTTGCGGCATTCCACATGGGCGGTGGCGCGGCGCTGATCGTCTATGTCAAAGCGGCGCTTGGCTTCGGAGCGGCTCATCGCGCGGCCGGCGCCGTGGCTGCAGGAACAGAAGGCTTCTTCATTGCCCAGACCACGCACGATGAAGCTCTTGGCGCCCATGGAGCCGGGAATGATGCCCAGCTGGCCTTTGTGCGCGGCCACCGCGCCCTTGCGCGTCACCAGCACCTCGCGGCCGAAGTGGGTTTCGCGCTGCACGTAGTTGTGGTGGCAGTTCACCGCCTCCACTTCGGCGTCGAAGGGCTTGGTGATCACGCCGCGCGCGGCGTCCACCGCCTGGCGCATCATCAGTTGGCGGTTTTGGCGCGCATAGTCCTGCGCCCAGCCCACCGCTTCCACGTAGTCGTCGAAATGGCGGCTGCCTTCTTCGAAATAAGCCAGTTCGCGGTGCGGCAGATTGGCGATGTGCCGGCGCATATCCGCCTGGGCCAGTTCGATGAACAGATTGCCGATGGCGTTGCCCACGCCGCGCGAACCGGAGTGCAGCATGAACCAGACGCGGTCCGCCTCGTCCAGACACACCTCGACGAAGTGATTGCCGGTGCCCAGCGTGCCCAGGTGGAGGCGGTTATTGGTTTTCGCCAGTTTGGGATATTTGGCCGTGATGGCGTCGAAGCCCGGCAGCAGCCGCGCCCAGGCGGCGTCCACGCCGGCCGGCGGCTGCTGCCAGGCGCCTTTGTCGCGCCCGGAGCGGGAGGGGCTGCGGCCGTGCGGCACCGCGGCTTCGATCGCGCCGCGCAGGCCGCCCAGCTGGTCCGGCAGGTCCGCGGCGCTCAAGGTGGTGCGCGCCGCCATCATGCCGCAGCCGATGTCCACGCCCACCGCCGCCGGAACGACGGCGCCCACGGTGGGAATCACGCTGCCTATGGTGGAGCCTTTGCCCAGGTGCACGTCCGGCATCACCGCCAAGTGCCGGAAGATGAAGGGCAGTTGCGCGGTTTGCAGCAGTTGCTCGCGCGCGGCGTCTTCCACCGGGACGCCTTGCGTCCACATCTTGATTGGCGCGCCGTTGGCCGCCAGCAGGGTTTGATAGGGATTCACGGTCATATTCTTGTCTTTCTTTGTGCATATCGGTTTTTTGAGCGGCGAACAAAACACCTGATGCTGCGTTGCGCCGACTTGCCGTACCCAAGTACTGCCCGCGTCGGCGCGCCTTGCCTCAGACGTGAAACTGACTTTTGTTAGCCGCTCTTAGAGCCTGCTCTCGATCTGCTGCGCCGTGGCGGCTTGGACCAGGGCGTTGTCAACGGCGTCGGAATGCTCGGACAGCCACTGCACATTCCGCTTCTTCCGCTGCTTCGCCTTGCCCCGCTCTTGCTCGCTGGATCGTGAACAGGCTCTTGGCGCGCCGTCGGCGCGCATCGCCCCAAGGCGCGGACAGGCTTGCGCCTCCGCGCCCGTTCCGCTTATTGCCAGAATCGTGCCAGCTTCATGACCGCTCGAAATAAAATGATCAAGCCATTGATTAAACAATAACAAACCTTCCATTCAACGCCGATCCGCCGGTTTTCGCAAAAACACAGACAAGTCTTTTTTGATAAAATAATCTATTCAATTATCCAAATAGATAAGATATGCGCAACAGAGTGGCGATTGGTTTCCTGGGCACGGTGCTGGACCGGCGCGGCCACGGCGCCGAGCGCTGGAAGAAATGGCGGCCCTCGGTGGGCATTTGCGCCCAGCCCGAGATGCCGCTGCGGCGGCTGGAACTGCTGCACGACAACCATCATTCGCGGCTGGCGCAGTTGACGGCGCAGGACATCGCCGCGGTGTCGCCGGGCACCGAGGTTCGGCTGCATCCGGTCAATCTGCAAGACCCATGGGATTTCGAGGAGATGTACGCGGCGCTGCACGACTTCGCCGCGCGCTACGCTTTCGACACCGAACGCGAAGATTACCTGGTCCACATCACCACCGGCACCCACGTGGCGCAGATTTGCTGGTTTCTGCTCACCGAATCCCGCCACCTGCCGGCGCGGCTGCTGCAAAGCTCGCCGGCGCGCCAGGGCCAGCGCCTGGCCGGCGAGGTCAGCCTCATCGACCTGGATCTGTCGCGCTACGACCAGATCGCGCAACGTTTCCGCCAGGAGAGCGACGACACCGTGTCCTTTCTCAAGTCCGGCATCGCCACCCGCAACCCGCGCTTCAACCGCATGATCGAGCAGATCGAGCGGGTGGCGGTGCGCTCCGACGCTCCCATCCTGCTCAGCGGCCCCACCGGCGCCGGCAAAAGCCAGCTGGCGCGCCGGCTGTATCAGCTGAAAAAAACGCGCCATCGGCTGGACGGCCGCTTTGTCGAGGTCAATTGCGCCACCTTGCGCGGCGACAGCGCGATGTCGGCCCTGTTCGGCCATGTGAAGGGCGCGTTCACCGGCGCTCACGCCGAGCGCTTCGGCCTGTTGCGCAGCGCGGACGGCGGCATGCTGTTCCTGGACGAGATAGGCGAGCTGGGCCTGGACGAGCAGGCGATGCTGCTCAAGGCCATAGAAGAAAAACGCTTCTTCCCCTTTGGCGGCGATTGCGAGGTGCACAGCAATTTCCAGCTGATCTGCGGCACGGTGCGGGACTTGCGCCAATGGGTGCGCGCCGGCCGTTTCCGCGAGGACTTGTACGCGCGCATCAATCTGTGGAGCTTCGACCTGCCCGGCCTGGCCGAGCGCCGCGAGGACATCGAGCCCAATCTGGAGTTCGAGCTGGCGCGCCACGCCGAGCAGCACGGCCAGCGCGCCCGCTTCAACGCCGAGGCGCGCCGCGCCTACCTCGCCTTCGCCGCCTCGCCGCAGGCGCGCTGGCAGGGCAACTTCCGCGAGCTGTCCGCCTCGGTCACGCGGATGGCCACGCTGGCCGACGCCGGCCGCATCGACGAGGAAGGCGTCAGCGAAGAGATCGCGCGGCTGCGCCACGGCTGGCAAGAGCAGGCGTCGGAAGAGGCGCTGGCGGCGCTGGACCCGGAGCGGCTGGCTCAGCTGGACTTGTTCGACCGCATGCAGTTGGAGGGCGTGCTGCGCGTCTGCCGCGACTCGGCCTCTCTGTCCGAGGCCGGCCGCCGGCTGTTCGCCGCCTCGCGCCAGCTCAAGGCCCAGCCCAACGACGCGGACCGGCTGCGCAAATACCTGGCGCGCTTCGGCCTGGATTGGGAGCGGGTGCGGCGTTGCGATTAAGAGCGGCCAACAAAACGCCTGACGCCGCCTTGCCTCAGACGTGAAACCGGCACTGTCAGCCGCGCTAAGCTGAACGGCCTATTGCCCGGCCGCCTCTGCCGGCGTAGCATCCATAAGGTGTAAAAAATATATACCTTAAAAGGCGACCTCCATGCCGGACCCCCTCTCCCCCGAACAGCAGCAGGAAGTGGACTTGGCGCGCGGCCTGCTGCGCCAGGTCATAGACCCGGAAATCGGCGTCAACATCATCGATCTGGGCCTGGTCTACCGCATCGACCCGCAGCCGGAGCGGCTGTTGATCGAGATGACCATGACCTCGCCCGCCTGTCCGATGGGCGAAATGATTCTGGACGAAGTGGAGTTCGCGCTCACCCACGGCCTGCCGCCGCAGCGCCGCATCCACGTCGACCTGGTCTGGGAGCCGGCCTGGTCGCCGGAACGGATGAGCGAGGACAGCCGTCGTCATTTCGGCTGGCAGGCATGAGTCCGGCGCAGGCGTGGCGGCTGCCCTGGCTGGGCCTGGCCGCGCTGGCCCTGCTCTGCGGCGCCTTGGCCGGCCTGGCGCGCCTGGGCTGGGCGGTGCCGGCCGCGACAGCGTCGCTGGCCGGCTGGCACGGCGCGCTGATGATAGGCGCCTTCTTCGGCGGCGTGATCAGCTTGGAGCGGGCGGTGGCCTTGAACCGCCGCTGGGCCTTGCTGGCGCCGGTGGCAGCCAGCCTGTCCGGCCTGAGTCTGATCGCCGGCCTGCCGCCGTTGGCGGCGCAGTGGCTGCAGACGCTGGCCTCCGTCGTCTTGCTGGCCGGCGGCGTCCAGGTGCTGCGACGTCATGCCGCCACCTTCACCCTGACCCTGGCCGCCGCCGCGCTGTGTTGGCTGATCGGCAACCTGGCCTGGCTGCTGGGCGGGGATGTGCAGCCGGCCATTCCCTGGTGGCTGGCCTTCCTGATTCTGACCATTGCCGGCGAACGGCTGGAGCTGACCCGCTTGCTGCCGCTGCAGCCTTCGGCCCGGCGCGGCTTCGCGCTGGCGGCCCTGGCACTGGGCGGCGGCGCCGCCTTGAGCCTGTGGCGGCCGGACATCGGCCTGCGGCTGTACGCAGCGGCCTTGCTGGCGCTGGCCGTCTGGCTGCTGCGCCACGACATCGCCCGGCGCAACGCGCGCCAGCGCGGGCTGACCCGCTACATCGCCGTCGCCCTGCTCTGCGGTTACGGCTGGCTGGCCGTAGCCGGCGTCTTGGGCCTGGCCGGCGCGCTGCTGCCCGGCCATCCCTGGCGCGACGCAGCCTTGCACGCGATGGGCCTGGGCTTTGTGTTTTCCATGGTGTTCGGCCACGCGCCCATCATCATCCCGGCGCTGACGCGGCTGAAGCTGCCTTACCGTCCCGCCTTCTACGCGCCGCTGGCGGCGCTGCACCTGTCCTTGCTGCTGCGGCTGTACGGCATGCTGGACGGCGCTTTCGCCTGGCGGCGCGCGGCCGGCCTGCTCAATGCGCTGACGCTGCTGTGTTTCCTCGTCCTGCTGCTGAGCAGCCTGCGCCGCGGCCGCGCGCCTTCCCACTCTCCGGACTCCTCTTCATGAAACGACACCCCGCCTTGCTGGAATTGTCCCGCGAACATCACCAGGCGCTGAAAATGGCGCGTCAGGCGCGCCTGGCCGCCGCCAGCGGCGAGCCGGAACGCCAGGCCAGCCTGACCGCCGAGCTGCGCGTCTGGAGCGCCGACGCGCTGGAGCGGCATTTCGCCGAGGAAGAAAGCACGCTATTCCCACGACTGGCGCGCACCGAACACGCGGCGCTGGCCGCTCGCGCGCTGGACGAGCACCGCCGGCTGCGCGCGCTGATCGCGGAATTGGCGACGCCGGACGCGACGACGCTGGCGCGCTTCGCCGAATTGATGGAGGCTCACGTGCGTTTCGAGGAACGCGAGTTGTTCGAATGCTTGCAGTCCGGCCTGGCCGCCGCTCAGTCAGCGCCGGGCTGACTAGCCAGGTCCCGCGCCATCTGCCGGCGCAACCACTCCAACACCGCCTGCCGGCGCGCGTCGCCGTCGAAGGGGCGCGGCGACAGCAGCACATAGCTGGAACCGTCGGCGCGGAAGCCCTCCGGCGCCGTCAGCTGGCCCAGCGCCAAGGCGTCCGCAGCCATGTAGACGGAGGCGATGGCCAGCCCCAGCCCGGCTTCGGCCGCCTGCAGGCTGAGATAGAAGTGTTCGAAACGGCCCGCCTCGGCGCTCGCTGTCTCGCCTTGCGCCGCCAGCCAACGGCTCCAGGCCTCCGGCCTGCTATCCGTGTGCAGCAGCGGCAAGCTGCGCCAATCGCCGCCGGCCGCGCTCAGCCGCGCCGGCGCGCACACCGGCCCCACGCATTCGCGCGCCACTTCCGCCGCGTGGTCGCCCAGGCCCCAGCCGCTGTCGTCGCGGCGCAGCGCCAGGTCTATCCTCTGTGAGGAAAAATCAACTTTCCCGCCGGCGGCGGACAGCAGGAGCTCGATGTCGGGATGATCGGCCTGAAACGCCGGCAGCCGCGGAATCAGCCAACGCATCATGATGGTGGGCTCGCAGGACAGCCGCAGCGGCGCGTCCGCCTGCCGCCGCGCCCGGGCCGCCCCCTGCTCCAGCACGCGCAGCGCTTCGGCGCAGCTGTGGCGAAAGCTTTCCCCGGCGGCCGTCAGGAATACCGCCCGGTTGCGCCGCTCGAACAAGGCCACGCCCAAGCCCTCCTCCAATTGCCTGACCTGGCGGCTGACCGCGCCGTGAGTCACGCACAGCTCGGCGGCGGCCTTGACGAAGCTGCCGTGGCGCGCGGCGGCCTCGAACACGCGCACCGCGTTCAAGGCGGGAATGCGATAGCTCATCTGTGATTTTTCCTCACGCAATGCACCGACAATAAATCGATTTTGGCCGCGCGCCAAGTCCGCGACAATCCGCCGGGTTTCCACCATGAAAGTCTTGTCGCGATGAATGAATTTCTGACCGTTGCCCTGCTCACCCTGCTCGCCGTGATCAGCCCCGGCGCCGATTTCGCCGTCATCACCCGCAACAGCCTGCAGTACGGACGCGGTCACGGGGTGCTGGGCGCCTGCGGCATCGCGCTGGGGGTGCAGTTCCACGTGCTGTGCGCGTTACTGGGCCTCAGCCTGCTGCTCAGCCGCACGCCGTGGCTGCTGGCCGGCTTCAAGCTGCTGGGCGCAGGCTACCTGCTGTACATCGGCTACCGCACCTTCATCCAGCCGCCGCTGGCCGCCGGCCCCGCGGAACACGGCGGCCGGCAGAGCGCCTGGGCCGCGTTGCGCGCCGGTCTGCTGTGCAATGCGCTCAACCCAAAGACCTCGCTGTTCGTGCTCAGCCTGTTCAGCCAGGCGGTGAACGCGGACACGCCGCCGGCGCTGCGCGCGGGCTACGGCCTGTTCATTTCCGCCTCCCACCTGGCCTGGTTCGCGCTGGTGGCCGTGCTGTTCACCCAGCCGCGGCTGCACGCCGGCATGCTGCGCTGGCAGCGCGGCCTGAACCGCGGCATAGGCTGCGCCTTGATCGGACTGGGCGCCGCGTTGGCGCTGCGCTGAAACCGCCCATTTGTCATCAAACCGGCCCTTTTGTCTGGCAAACTGCCGTGCTGTGAGCCATCGCGCATAACGGACAAAAAAAGGTCATTCCGGGGACAATCATCCGCCCGCTGCTGGCGGCGCTGGGCGCGTGCTGGACGCTGACGGCGGCGGCGGCCGACATCAAGGCCTATACCGAGGATTTGCCGCCGCTCAGCTATGTGGAAAACGACAAGGTCAAGGGCTATGCCGCCGAGGCCTTGCGCCTGGTCGCGGCGGAAGCCGGGCTCAGTCTAAAGATCGAGGTGCGGCCCTGGCTGCGCGCTTACGCCACGGTGCGGAAAACGCCGGACGCGCTGTTGTTCGCCATGGTGCGCACGCCGGAGCGGGAAGCGCAGTTCCAGTGGGTGGGGCCGATAGGGCCGCGCCGCGTCTTTCTGTACCGGCTGTCCGCCCGCCGCGACATCCGCCTGAGCGGCGCGGCCGACGCGCGGCGCTATCGGGTGGGCGCGCTGGCCGGCTCCGCCGCCTTCAACCGGCTGGCGGCGCTGGACCCGCGCCGCGACGGGCTGGACGCCGGCCAGGACGACGCGGCCAATCTGAACAAGCTGCTGCTGGATCGCGTCGATCTGGTGGCGATGCTGGATTGGGCGATGCGCTGGCATCTGGGCAAGCTGAAGCTGCCGCCGCGCACGGCGGCGCCGGCTTATTTGCTGGACGGCGGCGGCCAATACTGGTTCGCCCTCAATCCGGCCACGCCGCCGCAGCGCGTCCAGCGTTTGCAGCAGGCCTTGGACCGCGTCGCCGCGGACGGACGGCTGCGGCGGCTGCGCCGGCGCTATCTGGGCGATTAAGAACCTGTTTACGATCTGCTACGCGTCGGCGATACGGCGTTGAAAGCGGCTTCAAAATGCTCATGTACCGTGTGTACACTCCGCTTTTTCAGCCGTTTTCGCCTTGTCTCGCCATTGCTCCCGAGATCGTAAACCGGTTCTAAGCGCCGCGAACAAAACCTCGCGGAGAACCTGGGCCAAGGCGCGCTGACGCAGGCAGTGCCAGCCGTACGACAAGCAGGCGCAACCCAGGATCAGGGATTTTGTTCGCGGGTCTAAGCCGGATCTAAGCCGGGTCGAAGCCCGGCGGCGCCAGCTTGTCGCGCAGCAGCCGGATTTCGTCGCGGTGTAAGGCGGCCAGCGCCTGCGCCTGATTGCGCCCAGCCTCGGTCAGGTGGATTTCCACCTGCCGCCGGTCCTCGCGGCCGGGCCGGCGCTGCACCAGGCCCAGTTCCTCGCAGCGGCTGGCCAGCGCCACCACCCCGTGGTGGTGGGACTGCAGCCGCTCGGCCAGCTCGCCCACCGTCGCCCAGTCGCGGCCCGGATAACCTTGCACGTGCAAGAGCAGTTGGTATTGCAGCGGGGTCAGGCCGTGGCCGCGGCAGGCGTCTTCGCTGAAACGCAGGAACACGCGCAGTTGATGGCGGAACTCGGACAGGCGCTCAAAATCCGCCTTGCTCAGGATGGGGGAGTCTGGAAAGGGATTCATGCTTGAATTTATATCACATTATGATACATATTGAGAGTATGCCGTCGCCCGTCCCGCCCAAGGAGTGTTGCCATGAAGCTGAGCCATTATCCGAAGATGCTGTTTTCCAGCCACGGCGGCTGGGACGAACTGCGCGCGCGAGCGCCGACGCCGCGCCGCCTGATGCTGAAGCTGGTGCTGCCGTTCTCGCTGCTGCCGGCGCTGATGATCTGCTACGCCGGCCTGGCCCACGGCCAGCTTTACGCGCCCGCCGCCGGCCTGGAACGCTGGCTGGCCGCCGCCGCGCTGTTCTTCGTCGCCGAACTGGCCACCGTGCCGCTGATGGCCTGGACGCTGCAGGCGCTGGCCGCCGGCCGCAAGCTGGCCGCGGGCTTCGATCAGTGCTTCCTGCTGGCCGCCGGCGCGGCGGTGCCGCTGTGGCTGTCCAGCCTGGCCTTGCTGGCGCCGGACCCGGCCTTCAATCTGCTGGGCGCGCTGCTGGGCCTGGCCGCGTCCTTCGCCCTGCTCTACCACGGGCTGCCGGCCATCCTGGGATTGGAGGAAGAGGTTGAGTCGCAGCACT
The DNA here is from genome assembly GCF_016937655.1 of Chromobacterium alkanivorans. Lineage (GTDB taxonomy): Bacteria > Pseudomonadota > Gammaproteobacteria > Burkholderiales > Chromobacteriaceae > Chromobacterium > Chromobacterium alkanivorans. The sequence goes on from NZ_JAFHKL010000003.1 coordinate 389,123, forward strand.
TCGCCTATAGCGCGCTGTGCGCCGGCGCGGCCGCCTGGGCGCTGTTGCTGGCTCTGGCGCTGCTGCCCTTGTTCGGCGGCTGGTGACTCAGCCGGGCGGCAGCCGCGTCACGGTTTCGATGCGGGCGATGCCGCCCTCGCCGCAGTGGTGCACCACCGCCACCTTGGCGGCCTGACCGTCGCGCAGCTCGTCCGGCGACACGCCCAGGTCTTCCGCCAGTTTCTCCAACGTGACGTTGGGGATGGGGCTGCGCTTCTGCTTGCCGGCGAAGCGCCAGTAATTGATCCGCGACCACAGCAGCAGGCATAGCCCGATCAGCGCGATCTCCAAGCCGTAGTCGCGCAGCCTGCCCAGGTGTTCCGGCGCGTCCTCGGCGCGGAGCGCCGCCGGCAGCACGTCCCGGCCCCAGATCAGGTAGCCGACGTAAGCCAGGGCCGGCAGCCACAGATAGAACCACGCCAGCCAGCACGCCAGGGTCATCAGCCAGGACAGCAGCCGCTGCAAGGCGCTCATATTGTGCGAGGCCTGGATGATCAGGCCGTCTCCCAACCGGCTCATGCCCTCACCCCCCGGTCCGGGCTGACCCAGCGCGCGCGCTTGCCCTTTTTGCGGAACACCGCCTGCGGGAAAGCCACGATGGTGGTGCAGACGTTCAGCAGCCAGTAAACCAGCGGATACCAGACCATCCAGTAGTAGTTCTTGCCCAGCTTGGCGTCGTACTGGCTGTCCATCATCTTGCTGATCATGAACTGCAGCATGCAGGTGCCGCCCAGCACCATGCCGTGCCAGCGCGGGATCAGCGGCGTGCCCACCTGGGGCAGCCAGTCTCCCAACACCAGGCTCAGCAACCAATACACGATGATGCCGGCCATGGTGTAGGACCAGACCACGCTGAGGAAGTATTCGGAGTACACCGGCCACATGTGGCGGTGCCGCCAGGTGCGCAGCACCCAGGCGTTGCGCATCAGCGCCTGAGTGCCGCCCTTGGCCCAGCGCAGCCGCTGCTTCCACAGGCCGCGCAGGGTTTCCGGCATCAAGATCCACACCAGCGCGCGCGGTTCGAAACGCACGTTCCAGTGCTTGAGCTGGAGTTTCCAGCTGATGTCGATGTCCTCGGTCAGCATGTCCTCGCTCCAGTAGCCCGCCTGGTAAACCGCGGTCTTGCGGAAGGCGGTGATCACGCCGGACACGGTGAACAATCTGCCGTAAGTGCGCTGCGCGCGCTTGATCAGGCCGATGATGGCGGTGAATTCGCCCACCTGCAGCCGCCCCAACAAGGTGGTGCGGTTGCGGATGCGCGGGTTGCCGGTGACCGCGCCCACGCGCGGCGAGGTCAGGAAATGGCGCATCAGCCATTTGCCCGCGTACGGGTCCAGCAGCGCGTCGCCGTCTATGCACAGCAGGTATTCGTGGCGCGCCAGCGCCAGCGCGGTGTTGAGCCCCACCGCCTTGCCCTGGTTGGTGGCCTGGTGCACCACGCGCAGCCGCGGATGCGCGGCGGCCAGTTCGTCCAGGATGGCGCCGGTGGCGTCCCGGCTGCCGTCGTTGACCGCGATCACTTCGAAATCCGGGTAGTCCAGCGCCAGCGCGTAGGCCAGGGTTTCGCGCACATTGTCTTCTTCGTTGTAGCAGGGCACCACCACGCTCAGCGGCGGATAGTCCAGCGTCGGCGGCTGGTTCAGCGGCGGGTCTTTTCTTTCGTAGTGGAGGTAGTAATGCACCGCCCCCACCATCCACAAGTACGCCATGAACAACGGATAAAAAAAGGCATATGCCAGCAGCAGTATCAATGCCAGGTTCACAACACGTCTCCTCGCCCCTTGATGCGATGGATCATCAATCGTCTATCGGTCCCGCCGCCTCGCCGACGGACCTCGCCTCCGGCCGCGGCGCGCCCTGTCGCGGGCGCTTGACCGCCGCCGCCGGCCTTCATTCTTCCGGATGCGCGGTCAGCGAAAACACCCGCTTGAACGCCTTCAGCCTGGGCTGGTCGTGGAACAGGTCGTCCGGGTAGTAGGCGATATGCCGCGCGCCCAGGGTGTTGAGCTCGCGCACCGTGGCCGCCAGTTCCGCGGTGGGAATCGGCTTGCGGCTGCGCCAATCGACCGCCTGCAGTTCGAACACGGTTTTTTCCAGCGCGCCCGGCTTGGCCGCCACCTTGTCGAACAGCCGCCGCATCCAGGCCTTGGGGTCGGCCGCGTTTTCCATATACGGCATCGCCATCACCGCCACCCGGTCGTAGCGGTTCAGCGCGCTGTCGAAGGACTGGGCGAACCAGGTTTCCGAATCCGGGTTGAGCACCACCTCGGCGTAGAGGTTGCGCGCGGTGCGCAAGTCCGGCTGGTATTGGCGCACCACGGCCGCCAGCTCCATGCTGAAGTCGTCCAGCAAGGCGGTTTTGTCGCGCGTCCAGCGCGCCATCTGCGCCGGATCGGCGCGCACTTCGGCCACGTTGGCGGCCAGGCCCTGCCCTTGCCGCGCCAGCCGCGCCGCCGGGCCGGCGTCTTCGAAGTCGGACAGGGTGGCGTCGTCGTGGAACAACAGGCCGCTGAAGCGCGAGCCGCGCGCCAGGTCTTCGTAAATCTCGCGGATCAGCTGGCGCACCGGCGGCGAATACGGAGTCAGCCGCGCATAGCCCTGGACCTTGGCCTGGGCGCCGCCGCCCTGCTCCGCCAGCACCCGTTCGCCGGCCAGCGGATGGCCGGCCGGCAGCGCGAAGCCCAACAGCGGCATCCAGGCGTAGACCCTGACGTTGGCCCGGGTCTGCAATTGCCAGGCGGCGCGATTGAACAGGTCGGCCCGCATCGGCAGGTGGCGGTTGGGGAAATACAGCGCCTGCGCCACGCCGTCCCCGTCGGGATCGGCGAAGGCCTGCAGATAAACGGTGCTCGCGCCCATGGCCTTGACCCGGTCCAGCAAGCGGCCCAGGTTTTCGTCCTGGCGCTTGGGGTCCGGATCGTAGATGTAGTCCAGGTCCACGTGCATGATGCGGCTGGGTTCCGGCCGTACGCCGTCCGGCCAGCCGTTCAGCTGCTTGAATTGATAGGCCAGATCGGCCAGGTCCATATTGGCGTCCAGCAGCACCCGGCGCAGCGAGGCCAGCGGGGTGTCGCGGCCGTTGATGCCCGCGCCCAGCCCCATGGTCACCGGCATGCCCTCCTGCGCCGCCACCCGCGCCGCTTGCGGCGAGTAGCTGCCGTAGGGCCATACCATCGCCCTGGGTGCCACGCCCAGCCGCGCCTTGAGCAGCGCGCTGTTGCGGCGCAAATCGTCGCGGATGCGCGCCAGGTAGGCCGGCTCGCTTTCATAGCCGCCGGCGCGGTAGGCGCGGGCGGTCAGCGCCGGCTCCAGATTGCCCTGAGGGTTGGCCAGCACGCCCTGATGGGAGGCGTAGCTGTGGCTGGCCACTTCCACCAGGCCGCTGGCCCGCATTTCGCGGATCTGCTCCCAGCTCAGGAATTTGCTCCGCCCGGCCACGCCGTCGCCGTAGCTGACCCGGCTGCCCTCGGGCGCTTCCAGCCAGCTGCCCACCACCGCGATCAGCGCCGGCGCCTGGAACAGCTTCAGCACCGGATAGACATTGGTGTACACGCTGCGATAGCCGTCGTCGAAAGTCAGCAGCACCGCCTTGTCCGGCAAGGGCTTGCCGCCGGCGCGGTCGTCCAGCACCTGTTGCAGGCTGACGAAGCGGTAACCCTGGCCCCGCATCCATTCCATCTGTTTCACCAGCGCGCGGGCGTCCACCGCGAACGGGTCCGAGGCGCCGCTGTCGGTCTTGTCCACCTCGTGGTAACACAGGATCACCAAGCGCCCGGCCGCCGCTTGCGCCCAGCCGCTCCACAACAGGCAGGCCGTCATCAGGGCCGCCAGCCATTGTTTCATTTTCATCAGAAGCGCCAATCCAGATTGAGATAAACCTTGTTGCCGGTTTCCGCCTTGCCGTCATAGGGATGGCGCACCCGGGTGAAGCCGTAGCGCAGGCTGCCGCGGCTGCCCCAGCGCCACTCCTGTTCCAGCACCAGGCCCCACACGCCGCCGGCGCCGAAGTCGCGTTGGGTGTAGCTGCCCAGCGTCAGCCCCAGGCGCTGGTGCCAGGTGGTTTCGTACTCGCCCCACAGCTTCCACTCCTGCATCGCCGTCACCGAGGCTTCGCCGTCGGCGCGCGGGTTGAAGTAGCGGGCGGACGGCACCGCGTCGTTGGCGCTGGCCGCCAGCGTCAGGATGGTGTTGAGCTTGTAGCGCGGGCCGCTGACCCAGCGCTGGTCCCAGTTGGCGGACACCGCGCGACGCAGATTGCCGTCGGACAGGGACAGCGCCTCGGCTTGCAAGGCGTAGCTGCGGTAATCGTCGGCGCGGTACTGCAGGCTCAGCTGCGCGCGGTTGCCGCGCACATCGTCCAGCCGGCCTTTCAACGGCGCTTCGGCGCTGTTCAGTTCGAAGCGCGCGCCCAGCGTCCAATAGTCGTCCGGCGTCCAGTCGTAGCCGGCGAAAGCGCCGCCGCGCCGTCCGCCGTCTATCTGGCCAGTCAGGCCGAATTCGCCGCGCCCCTGCTCGCCGCGCCATTCCGCGCCCATGCCCAGCGCCTCGTAACGGGCAGAGGTCGTCTCGTTCACATAGCTGGCGCGTTGCAATTGGTGCAGGCCGAACAAGCGCCAGTGGCCGAACGGCGAGGAATACAGCCGCGCCGAGCTCTCCCAGGCGTTCTGTTCGCCCGCGCCCTGGCCGCCGCTCAGGTCTTTCTTCCCCTCCAGCACCAGCTCCGGCCGCCGTTCCAGCCGGGCGCGTTCCCGCAACTGGCGCACGCCGGCGTTATCCACGTCCAGTTCGTTCAGCCGCCGCAGTTGGCGGTCCGCCTCGTCCAGCTCCTGCAGGTCCAGCGCGGCGCCGGCCAGGCCGGCGGCCGCCGCTTCCGGCTGGTCCGGCTCGTCCACGCCCAACCGGGTGAACACGCCGCGCGCCAGCCGCGGCCAGCCGCGCATCAGCGCCAGGCTGCCCTGGTTCTGGCGCAATTCGGGATTGAACGACGCCTCGTCCAGCAAAGCCTCCATCTTCTCCCAGCCGCCGCGGCTGTCCTCCTGATAAGCGGTGACCATCGCGTCCAGCAAGGCCACGCGCTGAAACGCGGGGTTGAACACGCGTCGGCCGCTGGCGCGGTCGGTTTTCTGCCGGGGGGTGGCGGCTTGCAGTGCGGCCAGCTCCTGGCGGCAGGCCGCGTGCCGGCCGGACTCCAACAGGGCGTAGACCAGGCCGATGCGCCAATCCAAGGCCTCGTCCGCCTGCGGCGCGTCGCGCAGCGCCGAGCGGTACAGCGCCTCGGCGCGCAGCGGCTGGCGCTGATTGAGATAGGCGTCGGCCAAGGCCGCGCGGGCGTACGGCGACCACGCCTGGCCGACGCGCTGCCGGTCCAGGGCGATGGCCTGCGCGGACAGGCCGCGTTGTTGCAGCATTTGCACGCGGTCGTCCGCCGCCAGCGCGGCGAACGGCGGCCGCGCGGCGTCCGGCCGCGCCGCGATGTCCTGGTTGAGCTCCAGCGCCGCGTCGGTTTGCGCGTGCCGGCCTGGCCCGCTGTCCTGGCTTTCCTGAATGCGTCCCCAACGGCTCAAAGTCGCCGCGCGGTCGAAATCGATCTGCAATGCCAGCCGGGAATCCGCGACGGACGCCTGGTCCGCCTGCCATGGCGCGCCCAGGCGCAACAGGCAGCCCAGATAGCTGCGTTCCAGTTCCGGGTCTCCGGGAAAGCGCGTCCGCGCGCGGATCAGATAATCCAGCGCCTGGGTCAGGTCCCCGCTTTGCAGCAAGACGTAAGCGCGCGCGCGGCTCAGCTCCAGTTCGTCGGCCGGCGCGCCGGGCGGCGCGGCGTCCAGCGTGGCCAGTGCGGCGGCGGCCTGTCCGGCTTCGGCCTGGGCCATGGCCAGGCCGGCGCGATAGCCGGCCGCGGGCTGACGCGCCAGCAACACGCGATAGATGCGCGCCGCCTCCGCCGCGTCGCGTTGGTCGCGCGCCGCGCGCGCCAGCCGCGCCAGCGTGTCCGCCGACATGTCGGCCTCGTGCCCGGGCAGCAGCCGCAGCGCTTCCGCGCCGCGCCCGCTCCAGCACAGCAGGGTCAGATAATCGTCCAACAAGGGCGCAGGCAGCGGACCGCGCGCGCGCTCCCGCTCCAGCAGCGCCAGCGCCGGCGCGGTCTGCCCCGCCCTGGCCTGGACGATGGCCGCCGCGTACTCCGGCTGTTTCCAGACCGGCGTCTCCGCGCCCGCCGCGCCGCCGGCCAACAAGAAACCAGCCGCCAGGCTGGTGAATAGATTTCGCGTCATGCTTGACCCGTCGTGGTCCCTATCAACATCAAGTTACAAGTCATTAAACAGATATTAGATTCCATCCAATTAGATAGCAAATTTTTTTTCTATTTAAATTTGTTATTTAAAATAATCCGCATGAAAAACTACCCGCATTGCATGAAGGCAATATAGCCGCTGACGCGCGGCTTGCTGGCTTGGCTGACGCTTGCGTTTATCCCAAATAAAAATACGCTTGACGTATAGTACGTATAACGTACTATATAGCGACAGGCGGCCGCCTCTATCGTCACCCCCCACTTTAAGGAAGCAAATTAATGGCTATCGAAGTATTGGAATTGCACCATCATGGCCTGCGCATGCCGCTGAACCTGGTTGAGGCCATGGGCGCGTTTTACCGCGACGTGCTGGGCCTGAACGCCGACGCCGGCCGCTGGCACATCCCCGGAGTGCCCGGATTTTTCCTGGACCTGGGCAACGACTGCCAGATTCACCTGCTGGGCAACGACGGCGTGTCGCCGTACGCGCAGGGCGCGGATCAGGACCCGGTGGACAATCACGTGGCGCTGGCGGTGCGGGACATCGCCCAGGCGGAGGCGGAATTGCTGCGGCAAGGCATCGCCCACTGGCGGCAGGCCAACGTCGCCGCGCCGGAATTGACGCAGTTGTTCCTGCGCGACCCGGCCGGCCACCTGATAGAACTGCATCAGATCGGCCATTGCCGCTGCAAAGCCAGCGATCGCGCCCGCGCCGACACGCTGGCGGCGACCGGCGCCCAGCCCAGCGCGCCGCGCTGAGAAGGCGGCTTCAGTCCGCTTTCAGTCGACTCCACACCTTGGCGAGCAAGGCCCAAAGCGCCGCGCACTCGCTTTCGTCCAGCGCCTCGGTCAGGCGCTGGCAGGCGCGCCAGAAGCCCGGCAGCGCCTGCCGCAGCAGTTCCCGGCCGGCCTCGGTCAGGCTCAGCCCCAGGCTGCGGCGGTCTTCGTCGCGCAGTTGTCGTTGCAGCAGGCCGCGCCGTTCCAGCCAGTCCAGCTGGCCGGTGACGGTGGAGCGGGTCACGCCCAGATAGTCGGCGATCGCCGACGGGGTCAACGGCCCGTTCCGCCACCAGCCCTGCTCTTGCAGCGAAAACAGCATCAACACGTTCAGCTTGCTCTCGGTCACGTCCAGCGCCTGCAAATCCGCGTTCACCGCGCCCAGCACGTCGTCGCTCAACCACAACAGCAGCAGGCCGAGCTTGGCGTGGGTCCGGCTCACCTCCTCGCCGGCGCTATGCGCCAGCAATTGCAAGTGAGGGGCGATGGCCGGCTCCAGCGCGCGCTCGGCGGCGGATGCATCGGACGGGGAAACGGTGGCGGTGGCGTCGGCGGACATGGCTTCAAGGCAAGATGAGGAGTCAAACCCGCGGCAGGCTTCGCCTACCGCGGAAACGAGGGCAGCGCGCGGCGCTCCCGCGGCTATCATAGTGGCGGGCCCGGCGCGAAGCAAACGCCCGCAGGGCCCAGGCTCGCTAGATCGTAAACACGTTCTCAGGGCGCCGGCTGCCAGGCGGACTTGCTGGCCGCCTTCTTGAAGGTCTCGCGATTGCGGTCCGTGGCCGGCGGTTCGGAGTCGCCGAAGATGGCGCGCATCCAGTGGCCGTCGGTGGGATTGGGCATCAGGATGAATTTGCGGCCGAACAAGTCGCGGTCCTCCTCCATCAGCCGCGCGCGCTCGTCCACGTCCTTGACGTAGTATTTGCGCTGAAAGTCATTGAGATTGTCTCCCAGCATCGCCACCACCTCGTACTGGGCGGCGATCTCCTTCTGCCGCGGCTCCTTGTTGGAGCTGTCGCGCAGAATGGTCACGTGCTTTTCGTCGACGAAGGGAAAGCCGGCGGCGCGCAGATTGCCCAGCGCGTACTCATAGGTCTTGTCGCCCTGATCTCGGCTGCTGACGTAGAACACTTCCACGCCCTGCGCTTTGGCGTAGTTGAAGAAGTCCAGCGAGCCGGGCGTCGCGGTCAGCTTGTTCTCCGGAATCCATTTGTCCCAGATCGCGTCGTCGAAGAAATCCCGATTCTGCTGGATCAGATAGCCCCAGTAATTGACGGCGTTGAGCACGGTGTCGTCGATGTCGGTAATCACCGCCAGCGGCTTGTCGCCGGGCTTGCGCGCGGCCAGTGCCTGGTCCAGCCGCATCCGCGCCAGGTTGAAGGCCTGATGGTAGAGCGCGCGGTATTCCGCCGCGGTCTGTTTCCAGGCCGCCGCGGCGATCAACAGATTGTTGCCGCCGTTGCCGGACGGGCCGTTGCGGTTTTCCGCCTCGGCGGCCTGCGCGCCGTGTCCTACGCTGAGCGCGCACAAGGCGGCGATGGCGGCGCGACTGAGCTTGTTCATGGAGATCTCCTTTGTCGTTTGGTCTTGTCCAGGTTCCGGTCATGCCTGAACCTGAACAATCTACCTTGAGACGACCTGGCTTTGAACCTGTTTATGATCTCGCGAGCCAGAGCGAGACAAGGCGTTGCGGCTGAGAAAGCGGAATGTACGAGTGGTACATGAGCATTTCGAAGCGGGTTTCAACGCCGTATCGCCAACGCGCAGCAGATCGTATGCGGGTTCTTAAAAACGCAGCTCGGCGGCCAGCATATAACTGCGGCCGCGCGCCGTGCTGTTGGGCGAAATGTCCGACGACTGCGACGGAAGCGAATTCAAGGTGTTCAGCGGCTCGGAATAGCTGCGGTTGGTCAGGTTGCGCACGCCGGCGCGGATCAGCCATTGCTTGTTGACGCGATAGCTGGCGTAAAGGTCGATGATCACCGGATTGGCCTTCCGCTCCTCCTTGAGGTAGGCGCTGGTGTCAGGGTCCTGCAACTGGTCCGGCGACAGCCGGCGGTTGGCGCCGTCGCGCTTGAACAGCGCGCCCACTTCCAGCTTGCGGTCCAGCCAGCGGCTGCCCAGGTCCAGCGTGTAGTACTCGTCCGGCAGTTCACTGACATTGCCGACGGAGAACATGCCGCTGGCGAAGGAGGTCGGCTGGCTGGTGTGCTCGCGGCTATAGGACAGCCGCGCGTAGGCGAAACCGGCGTCGTACTCCGCTTCCAGCTCGAAACCGCGGGTGCGCACCGGGGTCAGCGAATTGGTGTAGATGGTCATGCCGTCCATGTAGTCGTCGGAGGCGTTGGTCCAATACTCGTCATCTGTGCATTTACGCCCGCCCTTGCACACATTGAAGGACTGGCTGGAGATGTAATCGGCGATGCGGCTGCGGTAGAACAGCGCCTTGGTGCGCAGGGTGTCACGCTCGCTCAGCAGGCCGTGGAACATCGACGTCACGCCCAGCTGATAGGTTTCGGCGCGCTCGCTTTTCAGGAAGGGATTCATCGACTGGCCCCCGGAATTGGCGAAGAAGGCCTCTTGCGGATTCGGCCCGCGCATGGTGCGCGCATAGCTGGCGAAGGGCTGGAACCAGGGCTTGATCTCGGCGGACAGCAAGAGCGAGGGATTCAGCGCGCTTTCTTCCAGCTTGATGTCGGCCGCGCCTTGCGGGAAGCATTCCACCCGCGGATCGCAAGCCGGCTTGTGGCCGCTGAGCGCGAAGCGGCTGTAGTTGAGGTCGGCCTGCAGTGTGTAAATGCCGCGGCGGAACTCCAGGCCGGTGAACAGGCTGCGGATTTCCTGGCGGCCGGCCGGCGCGAAGATATTGTTTTCTATCGCCTGCTGGTTGGCGTCCGGGTTGCCGTCGGTGTTTTGCACCATGCTGTTCACATTGCGGGTAAAGCGGTTGCGCATCCACTTGCCGCCTACGCTCAGCGTGGCGTCGCCGCCGGCCAGGCTGAAGCGGCTGCTGTTGCGCGCTTCCAGCGCGTCGCCGATGTTATCGGTGCTGCTGTTGTAGAAGCTGAACAGCGAGTTGCGCTGGTAGGCCTGGCGGCCGCGGCCGTGGCTGGCCAGCACGGAAAAGTCCAGCCATTCCGAATGCGGGGTGTAGTTGTACTTCAGGTAGAAGTCGTCGCTCTGGATGTCTCGGCGCACGAAGTTGTTGCGGTAGCGCCGCGCCGACAGTTCCGCCTCGTGGACATCGCCTACGCGCAGATTGGCCTTGAACATCTGCGACTGCGGGTTCTGGGTGAAGTGCTCATCGTAGCCGAAACCGAAAGCCTCGCTGTCCACGCCCTGAGCGTTGCGGTAGTTGCCGCCTATCGAACTGCTGCTGATCGCGCCCAGCAGGCCCAAGCGCACGCCGGGCGCAAACTCCGTCCGCGCGGCGCCGGCAACCATGCCGCTGCGGCCCAGGCCGTTGCTGCCCACGCTGTATTTGAGGCGCGCGCCCTGTTGTTGGCCGTCCAAGATCACGTCGTCCACGCCCAGGGTGCGGAAGTTTGCGCTGCCCGCCAGCGCGTTGACGCCGCTGGCGCCGCCGCCAGTGCCGCGGTTGACGTCCACGCCGACAATGAAATTGGGATCGATCAGCGCGCCGAAGGAGCTTGACGGCGCTGCGCCGTGGCTCAAGGAGGACGGCGCCGAGCCGTAATAGTTCTGGCTGACGCCGTCTACCATGGTGTTGACCCGGCCCAGGCCGCTCAGGCCGCGGATATTGACGCTGACCGCGCCCTGACCGGGGTCTATCTGGGTATAGGTGCCGGGAATCCCGCGCAGGATGCTGTCCAGCGATTGCAGCTTGGTGTCCGCGCCGCGGCTGCTGACCGCGCCGGGTTTCTCCAGCGCGCGCTGCTCGTCGCTCAGCGCGTCTCCGGACACCACCAAGGGTTTGAACTCAACATTCCCCTGCCCGGCAACGCTTTCCGCCGCGCCGGCCGGGGCGGCTGCCACCGCCAGGGCGGCGCTGACCAGCCGGACCATCATTTTCTTTTTCACAAGCAAACTCTCCACAGTGGGCGCCGTCCGCCGCGTCAGGCGCGAAAACGGACGGCATGGAACAGGAGAGCCGCGAGCGGAACGGCCGGGCTTGGGGCGGAATGGGCATCGGGAAAAACTCCAGGCCGCCGCCGGCGCTGCCGGCGACGGACGTCAAGATCAGGTTCACAGCGGCGCTTGGGGCTGGACCGGCGGTTCGGCGTCCACCGTCAGCAGGAAGGCGTAATCGCGCGCCGCCGCCTCCAGCCGGTTCAGGCGGCCGGACTGGCCGCGATGGCCGGCCGTCATGTCGGTGAACAGCAGCAGGCGCTGGCCCGGCCATTGCCGCTCGCGCAGCTTGGCCACCCATTTGGCCGGCTCCCAGTACGGCACCTGGCCGTCGTGCAGGCCGGCGCTGACCAGCAGATGCGGATAACGCCGCGCGCCGACATTGTCGTAAGGGCTGTAAGCCTTGATCCAGCGGTAGGCGTCGGCCTGCTCCGGATTGCCCCACTCGCCGTATTCGCTGGTGGTCAGCGGCAGGCTCGGGTCCTGCATGGTGGAGAGCACGTCGACGAAGGGCACTTGCGCCACCACCGCGCGGAACAGTTCCGGCGCCTGGTTCATCGCCGCGGCCACCAGCAGGCCGCCGGCGCTGCCGCCCATCGCGTACAAGCGGCCGGGCGCGGCGTAGCCTAGGCGCAGCAGGCCGCGGCCGGCGTCGACGAAATCGTTGAAGCTGTTGGTCTTGAGCGCCAGCTTGCCCTGGCGGTGCCAGTCTTCGCCCAGTTCGCCGCCGCCGCGCACATGGACGATGGCGAACACGAAGCCGCGGTCCAGCAGGCTGAGCTGCTGGCTGCCGAAAGCGGCGTCCATGCTGGTGCCGTAAGCGCCGTAGCCGTAGGCCAGCAAGGGGCTGGCGCCCTTTCGGAACAAGGATTTGCGGTAGACCAGTGACACCGGCGCGCGCACGCCGTCGCGCATCGTCAGCCAGAGCCGCTCGCTGCGATAGTCCCCCGCCCGATAGCCGGCGACGGCCTTGCGCTGCAGCAGGCGGCTGCCGCCGCCGGCCATATCCCATTCATAGGTGGACGTCGGCATGCTCATCGAGGAGTAGCCGTAACGCAGGCGGCCGCTGTCCGGGTCCGGGTTGTAGGCCAGCCAGGCGCGGTAGCTCGGGTCCGGGAAAGCCAGACTGCGCTCGCCGCCGCCCTGCCAGGCGATGCGGCGGATGCGGGTCAGCCCGTCGGCGCGCTCCTTGACCACCAGATAGCGGCGGAACAGCTGGAAGCTGTCCAGTTCGCGCTTGGAGTCCGGCGCCAGCACCGTCTCCCAGTCCGCGCCCGGCGCCGCCGCGCGGTACAGGCCGAAGCGGCCGCCCGCGTGGTTGGAGCGCAGATAGAAACGGTCGCGGTAGTGATCCAGATAGTATTCGCGGCCGGGCTGGCGCGCGGCGAAGCGCCGCGGCGGCGCGTCCGGCGCGCGCGCGTCCAGCAGCCAGGTTTCCGAGCTGTCCGCGCTGCTGGCGATCAATTGCAGATAGCGGCGCGAGGCGGTGTTGGACAGGTTCAGCGAGAAAGCCTCGTCGTCCTCCTGATACAGCAGCGCGTCCCGGCTCTGCGGCTGGCCGGGCTGGTGGCGGTAGAGCTGGTAGGGGCGCAGGGTTTGCGGGTGCAGCTTGACGTAGAACAGGCTGCCGCCGTCGGCGCTCCACTGCAGGCTGCCGGAGGTCTGCTCCAGGGTTTCCGGCAGCCAGCGGCCGCTGGACAGGTCGCGCAACGACAGCCGCGCCGCGCCGCGCGCGCCCAGGTCTTCCGCCGCCGCCAGCATAGGCCGGCCGGCGGCCACGCTCCAGGCGCCCAAGCGGTAGTAGCGCTGGCCGGCGGCGCGCTCGGCTCCGTCCAGCAGCAGCTGCCAGCGGCCGCCGGCGGCGGGCTGGCGCTCCAGCCGCGGCTGCTGGCCGCCCGACGCATAGCTTTCGCGATAGCGCCAGCCGCCGTCGACGAAGGGCAGCGAGCTTTCGCGCTCGCCGACGCGCGCCCGCATCTCGGCCAGCAGCGTGCGGCGCAGCGGCTCGGCGGCCGCCAGCTGGGCCTCGGCGTAGCGGTTTTCCGCCTGCAGATGGGCCAGCACTTCGGGCCGGCTGCGGCTGTCGTCGCGCAGCCAGGCGTAGTCGTCGACGCGCACGTCGCCGTGCGCTTCCAGCTTTTGCGGCCGGCGCTCGGCTTGCGGCGGCGCTTCCGCAGACGCGGCCGGCGCGAACGCCAGCAAAACGCCGGCCAGCGCCGCCGCGGACAGATGGGAATCCAACTTCATGCGAACCTCGATTCAGAATGCGCGCGGCCAAAGCCGGCGCGGAAAACCAGACGGGTAGGCGCTACGGCGCCGACGAAACGGAATGCGCGCGCCTCTCACCGCCGTTCCGCAAGCGCGGCGGCGCGGTGAAGGACGGCTAAATCTCGCTCAGCTCGAAACGCATCGGCAGGCTGACGCTGACGCGGCCGCCCTTGAGCAAATCGGCCGGCGGCGCCGGCAAGGGCTGGGCGCGTTGCAACATGGCGGCGGCCTCCCGGTCCAGCGAGGCGGTGCCGGAGCCGGCCAGCTGTTGGCTGGACAAGACCCGGCCGTCGGCGTCGACGACGAAGCTCATCTTCACCACCCCGTCGCGGCGGCGGCGGCTGGCGTCTTCCGGATAACGGCGGAAGCGGGCCAGATGGCTTTGCACCCGGCCCTCCCAGCTCTGCTTCATCGCGCGCGCGGCGCCCTCGCTATTGAACGGCGCGGCGGTCGCGTCGCCGGCGTCGGCGCGCGGCGCGGCGCTGCTGCTGGCGGCCAGCGCGGATTGCGAGGTCTGCTCGCTGTCCCGCGCCTCGGCCTTGTCCGCCGGCTGTTCCCGGCTTCGCCGCGCCGCCAGCAGGCGCGGCGCTTCCGCTTCGGCCAGCTTGGGCAGCGGCTCCGGACGGCGCGCGGCCTTGGGACGGCTGGCGGCGGCGGCCAGGCTTTGCTGCGCGCCGGTGGGCAGCGGCCGGCTGGACGGCGCGGCGCTGACCTCCGCGGCCCAAACCCGCATCACCGCGGCCGGCGCGGCCGGAGCCGAAACCGGCTCGGCGACGGACAAGTACAGGCGCAGCGCCAACAGCGGCGCGCCCAGCGTCAGCAGGCAGGCGTTGCCCCAGCTGGCCAGCGGCTGCGGCGGGCGGTCCCATGCGGCTACGGCCATCTCAGCCTCCCTCGCGGGCGACCAGGCCGACGCTCAGATAGCCGGCCTCGCGCAAAGCGTCCATCACCGCCATCACGTCTTCGTAGCGCGCCTGGCGGTCGGCCTGGAAAAACAGCGGGGTGTCGCGGCGGCCGCCGCTGTCGCGGTCCAGCCGCCCGGCCAGTTCCGCCAGCGTCACCGGCTGCTTGCCCAGCAGCAAGGAACGGTCCTGGCTCATCGTCAGGTAGAGGGGTTTGTCCGGCCGCGGCTGCTGGCGCGCGCTGGAGGCCGGCAGTTCGACCCGGGTGTCCACGGTGGACAGCGGCGCCACCACCATGAAGATGATCAGCAGCACCAGCATCACGTCGATGAAGGGCGTGACGTTGATGTCGGACAGCTCCGCCAGCTCGTCGTCCTGGCGGACGGGAAAACCGCCGGCCATTCAAGCGGTCTCCGCGCGCGCGTCCAGCTCGCGGCTGAGCAGCAGCAGCGCCAGGCCGGCCGCCTGCTGGCTGCGGCCCTTCTGCCGCGCCAGCGCGCGGCTGAACAGGTTGTAGATCACCACGGCGGGGATGGCGGCCACCAGGCCGATGGCGGTGGCGAGCAAGGCCTCGGCGATGCCCGGGGCCACGGTGGCCAGCGAGCTGCTGCCGCTGCGGGCGATGCCGACGAAGCTGTTCATGATGCCCCACACGGTGCCGAACAGGCCGACGAAGGGCGCCACCGCGCCTATGGTGGCCAGCAGACCGATGCCGGCGGCCAGACGCCGCCCCTGCTCCGCCTGCCACTGTTCCAGCCGGAAGCCCACGCGCGCCTGCACGCTGTCGCGCGGCGCGCCGGCCGCGGACAGCCGCAGCTCGGCGTCGGCCTCGGCCAGCAAGCCGCGGGCCGGCTCGTGCGCCGGCAGCCCGGCGCTGCCGGCGCGGGCTTCGCTCAAGGTGGCGGCCTCGCCCAGCAGGCTGAGCGCGCGGCCGGTCGCGCGGCCGGCGCGCCACAGCGCCGCGCCCTTGACCAGCAGCACCACCCAGCAGGCCAGCGCCGCCAGCAACAGGCCCAGGATCACGGTCTTCACCACCGGATCGGCGGCGCGGTACATGCCCAGCGCGCTCAGGTCGGCCGGCAAGGCCGCGCCGGCTTCCGCCAGCGCCGTCAGCGGCCAGCACGCGCCTGCCAGCGCGCAGCCGGCAGCCGCTCGTTTCATGGTGTTCATCATCGGAAATTCCAGCGAAGGTTTATTTGTTTGAGTTGGAAATATTATACGTAATGAGAATCATTATCAAATTTTGACGCAACCCTCTCAGTGCCGGGCCGGCGCGACGAACCAGGCGTAATCGCCCTGGCGCGCGTCCAGCTTCATGCCCTCTTCCGCCAGGATCAGCACCTGCAGCGGCGCTTGCGGCCGCACATCGCGCACATGCAGCGGCACGCCGATGTCGGCGGCGGCGTGATAGGCGCCGGCGATCAGCATGGCCGGCGCCGGCGCGGCCAGCAGCCGTTCCGCCATGCGCCGGTCGCGCGCCTGCTGCACCGCCAGCATCGAGGCCAGGTGCTCGGCCTTGACCTGCCCACCGTGCTCCTCGCGGATCAGATCGCTCAGCTTGGCGCGCACCTCCGGCCGCGTGGAGAACTTGCCCGGCAGCTGCACCTGGCTGCGGTACACCGCCTGCATCTCGTTCTTGTCCAGATTGGCCGCCAGCAAGGGGTAAGGCGCGCGCAGCAAATGCTCGGCCAGGCCGCCGTACAAGGGCCACGGCCAGCCCGGCTGCCAGTCCACCGCCTGCGCCAGCGCCTTGCCGGACAGCGGCTGGCCGGCGCGCAGCCCGGCCTGGGTCTGCTCCACCTTGGCCTGCTGCGACGGCGTCAGCATTTCCAGCAACACGCTGCCCTGCGGCCGGCGCGCCGCCAACTCCGCCGCCAGCCAACGCTCGATGCGGTGGTGTTCGCGGTTGTCGTGCTTTTCCCCCACCAGCAAGCGCGGCGCCGGCGCCAGCCGTTGCAGCAATTGCGCCGGCTGCAGCGCTTCGCCGCTGCGCAGGTCCACGATGCGGCCGGGCGGATCGCCGGCCGGATCGGCCTCCTGCGACAGGGCGGCGCAGCCGCTCAGCAGGACGATGCCCAACAGCTTCCAGATTGATTTCATACGGCTTCCTCTCGCAGCGGCGCTTGGCGTAAAACCCGGCATTTTAGTTGCAATTGATTCTTATTATCAATACTTGCCATGCTAAAGGCATTGCCGCTGGCCCGCCGCGTAGCCTTCGGACGCGTCGCGGAAGTATCGCGGCCGCGACGCTTCGCGCGAGGCGCGATAAATTTCTTGAAACTAGACGACCGGTCTAGTAGACTTCAGCCCATGTCACGTCCCAACCAGTTTTCAGACACTCGCGAACACCTGCTGGCCACCGGCGAAGCCATCATCCTCGGCAAGAGCTTCTCCGCCGTGGGCCTGGCGGAAATCCTCGGCGCGGCCGGCGTGCCCAAGGGTTCGTTCTACCATTACTTCCGCAGCAAGGAAGGTTATGGCGTGGAACTGCTGCGCCGTTATTTCGAGAAATACGACGGCAGGCTGGTTAACTTTCTGTCCAAGGACGCCGGCAGCGCCCGCGATTGCCTGCTGCATTATTTCGACGGCTGGCTGGAAACCCACCGTTGCGATCAGCCGCAGCGCTGTTGCCTGGCGGTGAAGCTGGCGGCCGAGGTGTCCGACCTGTCCGAGCCGATGCGCGAGGCGCTGGCCGAAGGCATGGGCTTCGTGGTGCGCAATCTGGCCGCCTGCATCCGCCGCGGCCAGCAGGAAGGCTCGCTGGACGCCGCCCTGCTGCCGGACGAGACCGCCAGCGCGCTGTACAGCCTGTGGGTGGGCAGCGCGCTGCTGTTCAAGACCCAGCATTCGCGCGCGCCGCTGCTGGCGGCGATGGCGCACACGCAACAGATTCTGCGCGCGCCCTAGCCTTAAAAGGCCGCGCCCCCGCCCGCTCCCCGGAGCGGGTTATTTTGACATTACAACTAGACGACTGGTCTACTTTAAGGAGTCTGAATCATGAATTCAACGCTGGAACTGATGCAAGAGCACCGCAGCGTGCGCAGCTACCAGGACAAGCCCATTCCCGCCGAAGTGCTGGACGCGGTGCTGGACGCCGCCTGGAAAGGCCCCACCTCCATCAACGGCCAGCAAGTGACGCTGGTGGTGGTGCAGGACGCGGAACGCCGCCGCAAGATCGCGGAGATCGCCGGCGGCCAGCCGTGGATCGCCCAGGCGCCGGTCTTTGTCGCCATTGTTCCGGACTTCTACAAAACCCGGATCGGCGTGGAAAAGGCCGGCGCCGAGCAAGTGATACACAATAGCGTGGAAGCCTTCGCTGTCGGCGCGGTGGACGCCGGCATCGCGCTGGGCAACCTCATGACCGCGGCTCGTTCCGCCGGCCTCAGCGTGGTGCCCATCGGCGGCATCCGCCGCGATCCGCAAGCCATGGTGGAGCTGCTGGAACTGCCGGAGCTGACCTTCCCGCTGGTGGGCGTGGTGCTGGGCTACGCCGATCAGGACAGCGCGGTCAAGCCGCGACTGCCGCGCGCCAGCTTCGTGCATCGCGAGCGCTACCAGGCGGCGGAACTGCCTGCGATGATCGCGCAGTACGACGCCGCCATCATGGATTACTGGAAAAGCATACAGCGCGCCGACGGCCAGCCCTGGTCCGCCAACACCGCGCAGTACTACCGCAACGTGTATTTCCCGCAGGTCGCGCCGGTGGCGCGCAAACAGGGTTTCGGCTTCGATCTGTGATCGCGCCTCCCACTTTCTCCCGCTTAGAGCCAAGGAAACCGCAATGCAAGTCGACAAACTGTTCACCCCGCTGCGCGTAGGCGCCGTGACCCTGAAAAACCGCGTGGCGATGGCGCCGCTGACCCGGCTGCGCAACACCGAGCCGGGCGACGTGCCCACCGCGCTGGCGGAAACCTATTACGCCCAGCGCGCCGGCGCCGGCCTGATCGTGGCCGAAGGCACCCACATCTCCCCCACCGCCAAGGGCTACGCCGGCGCGCCGGGCATCTACAGCGAGGCGCAGGTGGAGGCCTGGACCAAGGTCAACGCCGCGGTCCACGCCAAGGGCGGGCTGACGGCGCTGCAGCTGTGGCACACCGGCCGCATCTCCCACCGCTCGCTGCAGCCGGACGGCGAAGCGCCGGTGGGGCCGTCGGCGATCCAGGCCGACAGCCGCACCAATATCCGCGCCGCCGACGGCAGCCTGGTGCGCGAGCAGTGCGACACCCCGCGCGCGCTGGAAGTGTCCGAGCTGGCCGACATTCTGGAAGACTACCGCCGCGCCACCGACAACGCGCGCCGCGCCGGCTTCGACCTGGTGGAAATCCACGGCGCCCACGGCTATCTGCTGGACCAGTTCCTGTCGCCGCAAGCCAATGTCCGCACCGACGAATACGGCGGCAGCGTGCAAAACCGCGCGCGCTTCCTGCTGGAAGTGGTGGACGCGGTGGTGTCGGAATGGGACGCCGACCACGTGGGCATCCGCATCTCGCCGCTGGGCGTCTTCAACGGCATCTCCAACACCGACCAATTGGAGATGGCGCTCTACCTGGCCGAGGAACTGGCCAAGCGCAAACTGGCCTTCCTGCACATTTCCGAACCGGACTGGGCCGGCGGCCCGGTGCTGGACGAGGGCTTCCGCCAGGCGCTGCGCCAGCGCTACCCGGGCGTGATCATAGGCGCCGGCGCCTATGACGCCGACAAGGCCGAAACCCTGATCCGCAAAGGTTATATCGACGCCGCCGCCTTCGGCCGCAGCTATATCGCCAATCCGGACCTGGCCGAGCGCCTGCAAAGCGGCGCGCCGCTGAACCCGCCGGACCCGGCCACCTTCTACGGCGGCGACGCGCGCGGTTACACCGACTACCCGGCGATGAACACCTAAGAACCTGTTTACGAGCTGCTGCGCGTCGGCGGGATGGTTGGACAAGGGCGTTGAAACCCGCTTCGAAATGCTCATGTACCACGCGTACATTCCGCTTTCTCAGCCGCAACGCCTTGTCTCGCCTTAGCTCGCGAGATCGTAAACACGTTCTAAGCCTACAGCCAGCCTCAAGCTCGCGGCGCGTCTCCCCTCCCCGGGGAGCGCGCCGCTTTTTCATTGCCGCACCCATCCGGGCTTGCCGGCCGGCTATTTTCCGCCCTCAGCCGATACCGGCCGCGTAAGCGAGCATTGACGGGCTTTTTACGCCCGGCCTGCGCCTTGACCGGGCAGCGGGCAGCTGTGCACAATCGCTGCCGTGCCGTTCCTCGCGGCACCGGACTTGGCCGTCCGGCGAACTACACTGCGAACAAGCGCTTGAGTCTTGCGTTTGGATCGCTGCACTCGTGCGCGCTCACAATGGCGGGCCGGGTGGGGACACCTTAACGGGTGTGCCGGAGTCGTGTAGTCCGGTCGGCCAACCCTGTTCGGTCTGCCACCTCCGCTTGGCCGTGGGGGTGGCAATGAAAAACCGCTACACGGAGGTGATCATGTCGATCAAAACCCCATCCCGCCGCCATTACCGTCCAGACCCGGACCCGACGTCCCGCGCGGAATTGCCGTTTGCAGCCAACGCGACCAACCGGCGCGGCGTCCATTGCTGGCAAGTTCCGCCGATAGACGACCAACACGCCGCGCATTTGCTGGGCCGCGAATTCGCAGGACATTTCATCAAGTATCTGCAGGACAATCCCGACGACGGGCTGCGAAACCTGCTCGCCCAAATCGCCGCGGACATAGACTTCAGCGACGACAGCGCCGCCAAAGGCTATTGGGAAGGCTTCTTCAGCCTGCTTGAGCAAGTGCTGGCGCTGACCACCTCGCTGCTGGACGTGTTCGACTACATAGACCGGCTCAACGCCCGGGAGGCCGCCGAACGCGCGTTAAAGCCCGTCGCCGCGCCCGGTACTTAACAATTTCAGCAAGCGCCGCGGCGCGCCGCCATGAAAAAAAGGAAGCCGCAAGGCTTCCTTTTTTTGGGTTCCGCGCCGAGCGCCGGAATCAGTTACGGCCGCAGCAGGCCTTGTACTTCTTGCCGCTGCCGCACGGGCAGACGTCGTTGCGGCCCACTTTGTCGCCGTCGCGGCGCACGGTGCTGGGCGCCTGCTCCTTGGCGCGCCAGTAGGTGTGAACCGCGGCCAGCGCTTCCAGCATTTCTTCCTTGTAGCCTTCGACTTCCTCGTCGCTGAAGGTCAGCAGATCTTCGCCGTCCTCTTGCTCGAAAGCGCCGCCCAACACCAGCATCGGCATCATCAGGCTTTCGAAGCCCTCGTCCTCGTCGGCCACTTCGAACCAGTCTGTGTCCACCACGTCCAGCGCGTAGAGGAAGGCGTTGGCCCACGGCCAGTAATCCGGCTCGTCGCTATCGCTGTCGTCTTCCGCGTACAGGATCAGGTCCAGTTCCTCGCCATTCGCCAGCGCGGCGGCGGTGGCGTCGTACAGCTTCTGCAGCAGGGTTTTCAGCTCGGCCGCATCGTCCGCGTTCTCAAAGGCCGGGGCGTCGCCCAGCACTTCTTCCAGCCAGAAATCAGCGTCCACCGCGTCCGGACCGCACGCCAGCGCGGCGAAAAAGCCCTGCACCTCGTCCGGGCGCATGGTGCTGCCGCTGGCGGACAAGGGGGTCAGCAGGTTTTCCAGACGCAGCAAATCGGCGTCGTTGAATACGGTAGTCATGGTGGATTCCTCAGCTTAAAGATCGGTCTGGCGGCATTGTAAGCCAAAAAGCCCCGGCAAGCCGGGGCTTTTGCACCCATTGTTTGAGTCGGGTCAGGCAGTGTTGCCTTCCGCCAAACTCAGCTTCTCCTTCATTTTCTCCCGCATCACGAACTTCTGGATCTTGCCGGTGATGGTCATCGGGAAACTATCGACGAATTCGATGTAGCGCGGAATCTTGTAATGCGCGATCTGCCCCTGGCAAAAAGCACGGATATCGTCCGCGCTGGCGCTTTCGCCGTCGCGCAGCCGGACCCACGCGCACAACTCCTCGCCGAAACGCTCGTCCGGCACCCCGATCACCTGTACCTCCTGGATTTTGGGGTGCCTATAGAGGAATTCTTCCACCTCGCGCGGATAGATGTTCTCGCCGCCGCGGATCACCATGTCCTTGACCCGGCCGACGATGTTGACATAGCCGTCGGCGTCCATCTCCGCCAAGTCGCCAGTGCGCATCCAGCCGGCGGCGTCTATCGCCTCGGCGGTTTTGGCCGGGTCGCCCCAATAGCCGGGCATCACCGAATAGCCGCGCGTGCACAACTCGCCGCTCTGGCCGCGCGGCACGATGCGCCCTTCCACGTCCACTATCTTCACCTCCACATGCGGGTGGATGCTCCCCACCGTGGCCACGCGCTTGTCTAGCGGCGTGTCGGTGGCGCTCTGGAAGCTCAGCGGGCTGGTCTCGGTCATGCCGTAACCTATGGTCACCTGGCTCATATTGAGCTGGCTGGTCACCCGCTTCATCACTTCGATAGGACACGGGCTGCCGGCCATGATGCCGGTGCGCAGCGTGGACACGTCGTAGTCGGAAAAATCCGGCCGGTCCAGCACCGAGATGAACATCGTCGGCACCCCGTGCAGGCCGGTGCAGCCCTCCTCCTGCACCGCGCGCAGCACCTCTTGCGCGTCGAAGCTCTCCGCCGGAAACACCATGGTCGCGCCATGAGTCAGGCACAGCAAGGTGCCCAGCACCATGCCGAAGCAGTGGTAGAGCGGCACCGGAATGCACAGCCGGTCGTCCGGGCCGAAGGCCATCGCCGCGCCGGCGAAGTAGGCGTTGTTCAGAATATTGTGATGGGTGAGCGTGGCGCCCTTGGGGCTGCCGGTGGTGCCGGAGGTGAACTGGATATTGATCACGTCGTCGAACTGCAGCGCCTCTCCCAGCGCTTGCAGGCCCGCCTTCTCCTCCGCCGACGGCGCGGCCATCAGGTCGGCGAAATTGAGCATGCCCGGCGTGCGCTGCTGCCCCAGGCGGATCACCATCTCCAGCTGCGGCATGGCGGCGGACTTGAGCCGGCCCGGCTCGCAGGCGGCCAGCTCCGGCAGCAGGTCCGCCGCCATCGCCAGGTAGTCGCTGCTCTTGAAGCTGGGCGACAGGATCAGCGCGCGGCAGCCCACCTTGCTCAGCGCGTATTCCAGCTCGGAGCGGCGGTAGGCCGGATTGATGTTGACCATGATCAGGCCGGCCTTGGCGGTGGCGAACTGGGTCAGCGCCCATTCGGCGTTGTTCTGCGACCAGATGCCGATGCGGTCGCCGGGCTTGAGCCCCAGCCGGATCAGGCCGCAGGCCAGCCGGTCCACCTGCTCGCGCAGTTCCTCGTAGCTCCAGCGTATCTGCTGGTGGCGCACCACCAGCGCCTCGCGGCGGGCGTGCTCGCGACAGGTCTGGTCGAACAACTGGCCTATGGTCTGGCCGATCAAGGGTTGCGGGCTGGCGCCGTGGACATAGCTGGGCAGGGTCATCTCATCTCTCTCCTGGTGGACGGTACGTATTGGTCTTGTTTTTTTCATTCATCCCACAAGTTGACGATTACGTAAACGTAAATCATGCTAGGGCTGAGAACGCGTTAAAAAAAAGCTACAATCGCCGCTTGCCCTGGAACACACTATGACCGAACCCGAATTCTTCAGCATCTCCGACCTGGCGCGCGATTTCGACGTCACCCTGCGCACCATCCGCTTCTACGAGGAACAGGGCCTGATAGAACCACAGCGCGACGGCCGCCAGCGGGTATTCAACCGCCGCGACCGCGCCCGGCTCAAGCTGATTCTGCGCGGCAAGCGCATCGGCCTGTCGCTGTCCGACATCCGCGAAATCCTGGACCTGTACGAACAGGCCCACGACGAGGCCGGCCAGTCGCAGAAATTGCTGGATCTGGTGCTGGAACGCCGCCGCCAGCTGGAAGAACAACGCCGCGACATCGACGCGGTGCTGGAAGAAATCACCCGCCTGGAAAGCCACTGCCGCACGGTGCTGGCGCAGCCGCCGGCCGCGCGCAGCGCCTGAGAACCTGTTTACAATCTGCTGCGCGTCGTGACGCGTGACACGGTGAGTACCACTTCGAAATGCTCATGTACCACTTGTACATTCCGCTTTCTCAGCCGTTTTCGCCTTAGCTCGCGAGATCGCAAACACGTTCCGATAGCGGCGAACCGGTTCAAAACCCCGCCTGCGCGAATGCGGCGGACATTGAGCCGGTTCACGATCAAGCAGACCATCAAGCCAACACCATCACCTCGGCCACCGGCCGGCGCGGCTTCTGCGGCCAATTGCCGCCCGCCGCCCGCCCCACCGTCACCAGCATCACCGGCAACTCGTCCGCGGTCAGGCCAAACTCCCGCGCCACCGCGGCCGCGTCGAAACCGCCCATCGCGCAACTGGCCAGGCCGCGCTCCTCCGCCGCCAGCAGCAAGACCATCGTCGCCAATGAGGCGGAACGGATCGCCTCGTCGCGCTGCGCGCGCGCGTCGTCCCGGTGCGCGCTCTCCGCCGCGCGCTGCCAACTGTCGCTGACCTCCGGCGGCAGAATGCCGGCCTCCACCGCCGGCCGCAGCGACGCCTCCAGCCCGCGATGCGCGTTCAGCGTGCCGCAGCAGATAAAGGTCACCGCCGCGTCCGCCACTTTTTGCTGGCCGTAGCTGGCCGCCTGCAAACGACGCTTGGCCCCGGCGCTGCGCACCGCGACGAACTTCCAGTTCTGCAAATGGTAGGCCGACGGCGCGCGGGTGGCGGCGTTCAGCAATTGCTCGATCTCCGCGTCCGCCAACACATGAGCGGGATCGAAATGATTGGCCGACACGCGGTTTTCCAACAGGTTTTGCAAAGCGCTCTTCATGAACAGATTCCTTTGAGTGATTTCTTCTGATTGATTCCATTACCGCTCAAGACCCGGCGCGCGCCGCGCCCGCCATCACTGAATTGCTCTCTGGCGGCGGCGCGGCCATGCTGCGCTGCACCGCCAGCACGCTGGCCAGCACCGTGGCCAGGCCGGCCAGCTGCAACAGCCCCAGTGCCTGCCCCAGCAGCAGCCAGCCCAGCAACACCGCGGTCAGCGGGCTGAGCAAGCCCAGCGAGGACACCGCCACCGGCGACAGCCGGCTCAGCCCGCGGAACCACAGCAAATAGGCCAGCAGCGCGCCGAACAGACAGAGATAGCCGTAGCCCAGCCACTGCGCCGCGCCCAACGCCGGTAAGGCCGGGTCCAGCGCCCAGGCCAGCGGCGCCAGCATCAGCCCGCCCAGGCCCAGCTGCCAGCCGGTCAAGGCGGCCAGCGGCGCGGCCGGTCGCCAGCGCCGGGTCAGATAGGTGCCGCTGGCCATCGCCGCCGCGCCGCCAGCATGCCCACGCCGTCCCAGACCGCGCCCGGCGACAACAGCAAGGCCGCCATGCCCGCCACCCCGGCCACGCTGGCCCAGGCGGCCACCCGCGCCGGACGGCGGCCGTCCAGCCCCCAGGCCAGGCCCATCACCAGCAGCGGCTGGATGGCGCCCAGCACCGCGGCCAGTCCGCCCGGCAAACGGTAGGCGGCCACGAACAACAGCGCCTGGAACACGCCGATGTTCAAGGCGGACAAGGTCAGCAGGCGGCCCCAGTCGCCGCGCCGCGGCAGATGGCGGCTGGCCAGGATCAGCAACAGGCCGGCCGGAAGCACCCGCAGCAAGGCGGCGGTGAACGGCCGGTCCGGCGGCAGCAGCTGGGTGGTGACGATATAGGTGGAGCCCCAGATCGCCGGAGCCAGCGCGGTCAACAACACATCGCTCCAACGGGAGGCCATCAGGCGCGCAGACATGGGCATTCCTTTCGCAATCGCTTATAATCGCATCGAAAACTGACTTGAATTCAAGATAACATTACCTTGAATTCAAGACAAATAAAATCTTGAATTCAAGATAAAGGAATGCGCATGACGCAACAGAACGCTGGCGACGCCGTGGACGCCATCCTGGCGCAATGGCACCGGGAACGACCGGACCTGGACGTGGCGCCGATGGGCCTGATCGGCCGGCTGCGCCGCTGCTCCATCCTGCTGCAGCACAGGCTGGACGCCACTTTCGAGCAATTCGGCCTCAGCGGCTGGGAGTTCGACGTGCTGGCCACGCTCAGGCGCGCCGGCGCGCCGCACAGCCTGGCGCCCACCGCGCTGTTCTCCTCGCTGATGATCAGCTCCGGCACCATGACCCACCGCTTGAAAGTGCTGGAAAGCAAGGGCTGGATCGACCGCCCCGCCTGCGCCGAGGACGCGCGCAGCACCCTGGTGCAACTGACCGCGAGCGGGCTGGAGCTGATAGACCGCGCCGTCACCGCCCACGTGGCCAACGAGCACGCCATCCTGTCCGGCCTCAACCAGCGCAGCCAGGACGCGCTGGACCGCAAGCTGGCGGAGTTGCTGGCGGAGTTGGAGCCGCCCAGGACATGACGCCCGCCTAATCTGCGCCCGCCTGCGGCCAAAGCGCGCCGCATGACTTAAAATCAGGGCTTGAGGCCGGCCCGACCGGGCGCGGCCGCCCCATTCCCGACGCCATGATAGAAAACCAAGCCATGCTGCTGGCGGTGTTCGAGCGGGCGGCGCTGATGTTGATGGCGCTGTTCTTCCTCACCCGCACCCGCCCGTTTCAACACCTGCTGCGCAAACAGGACCACAGCCCGGCCGAACTGGCGGCGGTGTCGCTGCTGTTCTGCCTGTTCGCCGTGTTCAGCACCTATACCGGCATTCCGGTGGACGGCTCGCTGGTCAATGTGCGCATCATCGCCATCCTGTCCGGCGGCATCCTGTTCGGCCCCTGGGTGGGCATACCGGCCGGCATCGTCTCCGGCCTGCACCGCTACCTGATCGACATCAACGGCTACACCTCGCTGCCCTGCCTGATCTCCAGCGTCTGCGCCGGCCTGCTGGCCACCTGGATCCACTGCCGCGCCGACAGAGGACGGCTGTGGCTGTACGGCATCCTGGCCGGCATGCTGTGCGAAGGGCTGACCATGGGTCTGATCCTGCTCTTGACCGAGCCGGCGGTGGGCGTGCCCATCGTCCGCCACATCGCCTTCCCTATGATTGTCGGCACCGTCTGCGTCGGCCTGATCATCAAGCTGGTGCAAGACCTCAACGACGAAAAAGAACTGCTGGCCGCGCGCCAGGCCAAGCTGGCGCTGACCATCGCCAACCGCACCCTGCCCTATTTCCAGAACCTGGACCGCGACGCCATGGTCCAGGTCTGCACCGTGATCCGCGACCAGCTGGACGCCGACGCGGTGGCCATCACCAACACCTCGGACGTGCTGGCCTACGTGGGCCTGGGCAAGGACTACTACGAGATGGACGAGCACTCCGCCATCGGCGCCATCACCCGCCAGGCCATCGCCGGCGACCAGATCATCATCGAGAACAATCTGCAGCAATATCACCTGGCGGACTTCCACTCGGTGATCATCATCCCGCTGCGCGAAAAAGCCGGCGTCAGCGGCACGCTGAAAATCTTCTACCGCAAGAGCCACGGCATCAGCACGCCGCTGCGCGAAGTGGCGGTGGGCCTGTCCCAGCTGATCTCCACCCAGATGGAAGTGTCGCGGGTCAAACAGCTGGAAGAGATGGCGCGCAAGGCGGAATTCAGCGCGCTGCAAAGCAAGATCAACCCGCACTTCCTGTTCAACGCCCTGAACGCCATCTCCTCTCTGATCCGCATCCAGCCGCAGCAGGCGCGCCAGCTGATCTCCAACCTGGCGGACTACCTGCGCTACAACCTGTCGCTGGGCGACCGGCTGATCGACATCCAGGAAGAACTGCAGCAAGTGCGCGACTACGTGGCGATAGAACAGGCGCGCTTCGGCGCCAAGCTGACGGTGGAGTTCGACATCGACGACGTCCACGTGCGCATCCCCAGCCTGCTGTTGCAGCCGCTGGTGGAAAACGCCATCCTGCACGGCATCCAGCCGCGCAAGGAGCCGGGCCGGGTCAGCATCGCGGTCAAGCGCGACGGCGACAAGGTGCATGTCTGCGTGCGCGACACCGGCTACGGCGTCAGCCAGGAAGTGCTGGACGGCGTGGCCGCCGGCACGCTGTCCAGCCGCAGCATAGGCCTGAGCAACGTCAACCAGCGGCTCAAGCTGCTGTACGGCGAGGGCTTGCGGCTAACCCGGCTGGAGCCCGGCACCGCCGTTTGTTTCGACCTGCCCGCCACCGAGGAGCCGGCATGCTGAAAGCCCTGATCGTGGAAGACGAATACCTGGCGCGCGAGGAACTGGCCTATTTGATCCGCGAGCACAGCCGCATCGACATCGTCGCCAGCGTGGAAGACGGGCTGGAAGCGTTCAAATTCCTGCAGGAACACGAAGTGGACGTGGTGTTTCTGGACATCAACATCCCGTCGATAGACGGCCTGCTGCTGGCCAAGAACCTGCACAAATCGTCGCGGCCGCCGCGCATCGTCTTCGTCACCGCTTACAAGGAGTTCGCGGTGGAAGCGTTTGAAGTCGAGGCTTTCGACTATATCCTCAAGCCCTACAACGAAGCCCGCATCATCAATCTGCTGGCCAAGCTGGAAGCGCAGACGCCGCCGGCCGCCGCCGCCGCGCCGGCCGAGGCCCCGGCCGCCAGCCGCACCGTCAATCTGGTCAAGGGCGACAGCCTCATCGTCACCCCCTGCGAACAGATCTACTACGCCGAGGCCGACGAGAAAGTCACCCTGGTCTATACCGCGCACGACCGCTACGTGATGTCGATGAGCATCAGCGAATTCGTCGCCCGCCTGCCGGCCGACAGCTTCTTCCGCTGCCACCGCTCCTACTGCGTCAACATCCACAAAATCCGCGAAATCGCTCCCTGGCTCAACAGCACCTACATCATCAAGCTGTACGAGCTGAAGGCGGAAATCCCGGTCAGCCGCAGCAATATCAAAGCGTTCCGGCAGTTGATGCATCTTTGAGCAAGATGCCCGAGCGCCCTTGCTAGAGAGCAGGCCAAACCTGGGATTTATCGCGCCGAACGGTATGAAAAAACGCATCCATGCGGACCGCGGCGGCGGCATGCTTGTCCAAAAGGCCATCCACTGCGGCGGGAAACATGCGGCGATCGCCCCGCAGATAATCATCCAACGACTCGACCCAATCGCCGACGCCAAACCAGTCATGCCGTCCATAGGCATGCGCGATAAGACAATGAACCAAGCTAAGAGACGCGCAGGCGGCGTCATAGCCGTGATGGGCGGCGAGAAAATCCGCCTCATCGCCGCTCAATACGAAACGATCCGACAAGGCCAGACCAAAATCGCTTAAATAAATCCGCTCGCCATCCGTCAGCAAATTAGCGAAATGCAGATCAAAATGCGCCATCCCCATCTTGCGCAGATCGGCGCACAACGCCTCTAACTGCAGCTCCATCGCCAGGATGGCCGAGGCGGCGGTCTCCCCCTGCCCCACTTTGCTCCCCAGCCACTGAAACAGCGTTTGCGGAACGTACTCCATGAACAAGAACAAAGACGAAGAGCTGTCCTGAATCGCCATCACTCTGCGGCGGATCGCCTCCTCGCCATCCCAATACGCGCAGTATGTCTCCAGGCTTTCCCAAGCAGCCAGGCTGATGCCGGTCGGTTCATCTCGCAAAACGCGCCAATGGTATAGCAGCGGGCAGCACGGGCTGTCGCCCCGCCGCGCCTGTTCGCTGACCAAACGGTGAGCGGCCAGCTCCCGCCATGCGCCAAAACCCACGGAACCGATGCCGTATTGGTAACGCAGCGGCAATTCAAAGTGATTTTCCGTCGACAAAAACCGGGAAGGCTCTAGCTCCAGATCCGTCAGCGCTATCCGTTTGACGAACACCGGCCTTCCATCCAGCCGTATCAACGCCCCTCGGCCTCCCATCCCAACATGAACCGGATCGCCGTTGGCCACCACGCTTTTGATTGTTTCATCGGACATCCGCCCCAAGCCGTCCGATAGGGCGTCGAACCCCTGCCATCTCTTATTGGCCTTAGCCATAATGCTCTTCATGCCTTCCAAGAAATCAGGCAAGGTAGATCATCCCACCAGCCATTAAGTTCACCCCATGAACCCGCCGCGATCCCCCTGCCGCAGCACAGCCCTGCGGACAGGCGAAAAACCCCTTTCCAAGCCCAGTCATTGACGCCTCCGAATCTGCACTTCATTCCGCGCCGCCTGCATCTCATGCCGCCGCCGCGCCCCCTACATAAGCACAGGCTTATAGTCACACCAACAGTAATGACTTTAAGCGAGCAGCGCCATGAACGCCTCAAGCAACACCATCCGCTACCGTACCCTGGCCGGCACCGTCCTCACCCAGTTCGCCCTCGGCTCCGTCTACACCTGGAGCCTGTTCAACGCCCAACTCTCCGCCAAGCTGTCGGAACCGGTCAGCCAAGTGGCTTTCGCCTTTGGCCTGCTCAGCCTGGCGCTGGCGGTGGCCTCGTCGCTGGCCGGCAAATTGCAGGAACGCTTCGGCGTGCAGCGCGTCACCCTGGGCGCCGGCCTGATGCTGGGCCTGGGCTTCTTCCTCACCGCCCAGGCCAATAATCTGGTCATGCTGTATCTGTGCGCCGGCGTGCTGGTGGGCCTGGCCGACGGCGCCGGCTACCTGCTGACGCTGTCCAACTGCGTCAAATGGTTCCCGGAGCGCAAGGGCCTGGTGTCCGCCTGCGCCATCGGCGCTTACGGCCTGGGCAGCCTGGGCTTCAAATACATCAATCTGGCGCTGCTGGCCCGCTTCAGCCTGGAAACCACCTTTGAACTGTGGGGCCTGATCGCCATGGCCATGGTGGTGGCCGGCAGCCTGCTGATGCGCGACGCGCCGCAGCAACAAGCCGCCGCGCAACAGAACGCCAGCCATGACTACACCCTGGCCGAGGCGATGCGCCAGCCGCAGTACTGGATGCTGGCGCTGATGTTCCTGACCGTGTGCATGAGCGGCCTGTACGTGATCGGCGTGGCCAAGGACATCGGCGAAAGCTATGTGCACCTGCCGGCGCTGACCGCCGCCAACGCCGTGGCGGTGATCGCCGTGGCCAATCTGTCCGGCCGCCTGGTGCTGGGCATCCTCTCCGACAAGATGCCGCGCATCCGGGTGATCACCATCGCCCAAGTGTCCGCGCTGGCCGGCATGCTGACCTTGTTGTTCGTGCCCCTGAACGCCACCCTGTTCTTCCTGGCCATCGCCTGCGTCGCCTTCAGCTTCGGCGGCACCATCACCGTCTACCCGTCGCTGGTCAGCGATTTCTTCGGCCTCAACAATCTGACCAAGAACTACGGCGTGATCTACCTGGGCTTCGGCATCGGCAGCATCGTCGGCTCCATCGTCGCTTCGCTGTTCGGCGGCTTCCTGGCCACCTTCCACCTGATCCTGGCGCTGTTGATCGTCGCGCTGCTGTTCTCGCTGACCATCCGTCAGCCGGGCAGCAGCAAGGAAGCGGAGTTCGAAGCCGAGCCGCATCTGGGCAAGGCCTGACTCCCTCGCCGCACTCTGCAACGCCCCCGCTTTGGGGGCGTTGTTGTTTGGGGAGCTTAGTGGCTGTCGCTGGTGGGTATCGCCTGCGGCTCCACCCACCCTACGCGCGACCGCTCGCCTTTTGGTAGGGTGGGTGGAGCGCAGCGATGCCCACGCGGAACCCCGCCGCGCAGAGAGGGGGCGTTGGATGCCTGACATGCTCGCTGGAGGGGATTGCTGGTGGGTATCGCCTGCGGCTCCACCCACCCTACGGGCTGCCGCTCGACTTTGGTAGGGTGGGTGGAGCGCAGCGATACCCACGCAGAACCCCGCTGCACTGAGCTGGATTCCGACGATGATTTTCTTTGCCGGGCTTCTCCGGCTTGACGCCCTTTCCCTCCTCCCCAACAATAGCCCCCGCGCCGCAGCAATCGCGGCGCTCGGGCTTAGTCTCCCGACTTGGACTTCTACCGCGGATGTGCTGTTTCCACAGTGCAACCGTTGCCATTGCTTTGCCTATTCGGGCGGGCCGTGGCAAGTGGCGCCCTCGCGGGCGCGCCGGTTTTAGTAGGAGTCCACCGGTAGACTAACTCTTGTCATGTGCCCGCCCTGCCGCTTTGCGGCATGGCCCTTCTGCTCAGGAGGTTGCAAATGGTAAAGCTTGTCCGTCCGGTGCTAGGCATCGAACTCACTTCGTCCGCTACTGAAACCCAAGACATCCGTCTGGACTCCGTATCCCAACTCCCGCCGCTAGGGCCGCGCTCGCGCTACCGTTTTGCCGGTCCCCACGCCAAAGACCTCAGCCTGCCCTTCATCCGCCGCATTGCTGGCCGCACTTATCCGCATTACTGGCAGCCGGCCGAGCCTAAGGATGAGTTCGAAGCCTGCGCCTTGGGCCGCCAATACGCCGCCCATCTGGCGCAGTTGCTGAAGCTCAACCGCCAGCACTCGGCGCGCGGACTGCTGTTCCGCATCGCCAGCGATATGGATTTCCGCGACCGTAGCCACCGCCGCAGCATGTGCAAAAGCTTCTTCAACTATCTGGAGATACTGCTGAACTTGGGGGCGCAACAGGTGGACCTGGCGCAGCATGTGGAGGCGCTGCAACGCTTCCATCTCAGCCTGGACGAGTTGGAAACCTTGCAGAGGAAGCCGCGTAGAAAGAAGAAGGGCTAAGAACGTGTTTACGATCTCGCGAGCTAAGGTGAGACAAGGCGAAAACAGCTGAGAAAGCGGAGTGTACACACGGTACATGAGCATTTCGAAGTTGTTTTCAACGTCGTATCACCGACGCGCAGCAGATCGTAAACAGGTTCTAAGGCCTATTGGCGCTGGAAACGGGAGCGGCTGGTGGGTATCGCCTACGGCTCCTCCCACCCTACGCGCAGTGGCTCGTCATGGGTAGGGAGGGTGGAGCGCAGCGATACCCACGCGGCTCCCCTCTCCTCCATAACCGCTGCCGCCTCAGCCCCGCCGCTTGGCCAGCCAGATATCCAGCTGGCGGGCAAAAGCCTGGCGGTCCGCCTGGCTCAAGGGCGGCGGGCCTTCGGTCTGCACGCCGCTGGCGCGCAGCGTGTCCATGAAATCCCGCATCGTCAACTGCGCGGCGATGGTGTCCGGCGAATACACATCGCCGCGCCAGTTCAGCGCCTGCGCGCCCTTGCCCAAGGCCTCGGACGCCAAGGGAATGTCGCCGGTGATCAAGAGATCGTTCGCCGCGATGCGGCGGACAATCTCGTTGTCCGCCACGTCAAAACCCTTGGGGACTTGCAAGGCGCGGATATTGGGCGCTTTCGGCACCGTCAGTAGCTGATTGGCGACAAACACCAGCTCCACGCCGGTGCGCTGCGCCGCCCGGCACAATGTTTCGCGGATCACCTTGGGACAGGCGTCCGCGTCCACCCATATCGTCATTGTCTGTTCTCTACATGCAAACCCGGCCATGATAACGGTTTCGCGCCGGTTTCCGTCGTTGCCATGTTGACGCTTACGTAAACGTAAGTAATGATAGAGCATATCACGCGAATTACGCGCGCCCATCAGAGGAGAGAAACCATGTACAGCAGCCTGCGCTTCGCCTTTGGCGACACCTACGACATGTTGCGTGAAACCGCGCGCGACTTCGCCCAAAGCGAAATCGCCCCGCGCGCCGCCGACATCGACCGCGACAACCTGTTCCCGGCCGATCTGTGGCGCAAGTTTGGCGACCTGGGCCTGCTGGGCATGACGGTGGACGAGCAGTACGGCGGCACCCAGATGGGCTATCTGGCCCATATGATCGCGATGGAAGAAATCAGCCGCGCCTCCGCCTCGGTGGGCCTGTCCTACGGCGCGCACTCCAATCTCTGCGTCAACCAGATCCACAAGAACGGCAACGACGAGCAAAAACGCCGGCTGCTGCCCAAGCTGGTGTCCGGCGAGCATGTCGGCGCGCTGGCGATGTCCGAGCCCAACGCCGGCTCCGACGTGGTCAGCATGAAGCTGAAGGCCGACAAGGCCGACGGCGGCTACCTGCTCAACGGCAGCAAGATGTGGATCACCAACGGCGGCGACGCGGACGTGATGGTGGTGTAC
Organism: Chromobacterium alkanivorans; assembly: GCF_016937655.1. GTDB lineage: Bacteria > Pseudomonadota > Gammaproteobacteria > Burkholderiales > Chromobacteriaceae > Chromobacterium > Chromobacterium alkanivorans. The sequence continues at coordinate 422,462 of NZ_JAFHKL010000003.1, forward strand.
GCCAAAACCGACGTCAACGCCGGCGCCAAGGGCATCACCGCCTTCATCGTGGAGCGCGGCTTCGCCGGCCTCAGCCACGGCAGCAAGCTGGACAAGCTGGGCATGCGCGGCTCCAACACCTACCCCATGTTCTTCGACAACTGTTTCGTGCCGGACGCCAATGTGCTGGGCGGCGAAGGCAACGGCGTCAAGGTGCTGATGAGCGGCCTGGACTACGAACGCGCGGTGCTGGCCGCCGGCCCGCTGGGCATCATGCAGGCCTGCATGGACATCACGGTGCCCTATCTGAACGACCGCAAACAGTTTGGCCAGGCCATCGGCGATTTCCAGCTAATGCAGGGCAAGCTGGCGGATATGTACGTCAAGCTGTCCGCCAGCCGCGCCTATGTCTACGCGGTGGGCCAGGCGCTGGACCGCGGCGAAACCGGCCGCCAGACCCGCAAGGACGCCGCCGGCGCGATTCTGTACGCGGCGGAGGGCGCCACCCAGATGGCGCTGGACGCCATCCAGTGCCTGGGCGGCAACGGCTACATCAATGAATACGCGACTGGCCGGCTGCTGCGCGACGCCAAGCTGTACGAGATCGGCGCCGGCACCAGCGAGATTCGTCGTTGGTTGATAGGCCGCGAGCTGATGGCGGAAACCCGGTAGTCCCGGCGGAGAAAATGCCTGATGCCTCGTTGCGCAGCCTTGCCGTACTCTGTGTACTGTCTGCGGCTACGCGCCTTGCCTCAGGCCTTTTCTCCTGCCGCACTCGGCCGCACTCCAACAAGACTTGACCGCACGCTTCGTCGACGGCGAATGACAAGGTAAAACGATATGCCCATCCTCGAATCCAAACTCTCGCCGCGCGCCGCGGACTTCCAGGCCAACGCCGACAAGATGCGCGCGCTGGTGGCCGATCTGCGCGACAAGGTGGCCAAGGCCGCGCTGGGCGGCGGCGACAAGGCGCGCGCCAAGCATGCCGCCCGCGGCAAGCTGCTGCCGCGCGAGCGCATCGATCTGCTGCTGGACCCCGGCGCGCCCTTCCTGGAGCTGTCGCAGCTGGCGGCCTTCGGCATGTACGACGACGACGCGCCCGGCGCCGGCCTGATCAGCGGCATCGGCCGCATCGCCGGCGTGGATTGCCTGATCATCGCCAACGACGCCACGGTCAAGGGCGGCACCTATTACCCGATGACGGTGAAGAAGCACTTGCGCGCCCAGGAAATCGCGCGCGACAACCGTCTTCCTTGTGTATATCTAGTCGATTCCGGCGGCGCCTTCCTGCCCTTGCAAGACGAGGTGTTTCCGGACCGCGAGCACTTCGGCCGCATCTTCTACAACCAGGCCAATCTGTCCGCCGCCGGCATCCCGCAGATCGCGGTGGTGATGGGCAGCTGCACCGCCGGCGGCGCCTATGTGCCGGCGATGTCCGACGAAACCGTCATCGTCAAGGAACAAGGCACCATCTTCCTGGGCGGCCCGCCGCTGGTGAAGGCGGCCACCGGCGAGGTGGTGACCGCGGAGGAGCTGGGCGGCGGCGACGTACACGCCCGCGTGTCCGGCGTGGCCGACCACCTGGCGCAAAACGACGCCCACGCGCTGTCCATCGCCCGCCGCATCGTGTCCAGCCTCAACTGGCGCAAACAGGGCGAGCTGGACCGCGCCGAGCCGCGCCCGCCGCGCTACGCCGCCGAGGAAATCTACGGCGTGATTCCGGCGGACCCGAAAAAACCCTTCGACGTGCGCGAGATCATCGCCCGGCTGGTGGACGATTCCGAGTTCGACGAATTCAAGCAAAACTACGGCGCCACCCTGGTTACCGGCTTTGCCCGCCTCAACGGCTACCGCGTCGGCGTCATCGCCAACAACGGCATCCTGTTTTCCGAGTCCGCGCTCAAGGGCGCGCACTTTGTCGAACTGTGCTGCCAGCGCGGCATTCCGCTGCTGTTCTTGCAGAACATCACCGGCTTCATGGTGGGCAAGAAGTACGAGAACGGCGGCATCGCCAAGGACGGCGCCAAGCTGGTCACCGCGGTGGCTTGCGCCCGCGTGCCCAAGTTCACCGTGCTGATAGGCGGCAGCTTCGGCGCCGGCAACTACGGCATGTGCGGCCGCGCCTATTCGCCGCGCTTCCTGTGGATGTGGCCGAATAGCCGCATCTCGGTGATGGGCGGCGAACAGGCGGCCGGCGTGCTGGCCCAGGTGAAGAAGGAACAGCTGGGCGACGCCTTCGGCGCCGAGCAGGAAGAGGCGCTGAAAGCGCCGGTGCGCGAGCAGTACGAACGCCAGGGCCACCCCTATTACGCCAGCGCGCGGCTGTGGGACGACGGGGTGATAGACCCGGCGCAAACCCGCGAGGTGCTGAGCCTGGCGCTGGAGGCGGCCCTGTCCGCCCCGGTGGAAAGCACGCGCTTCGGCGTGTTCCGGATGTGACGGATAAAGGCGAAACCGATGAGCTACACCACGCTTGAAATCGAACACAGCGGCAAGACCGCGACGATCTGGATGAACCGGCCGGACATTCACAACGCGATGAACGAAACCCTGATCGCCGAGCTGACCGCCGCCTTCACCCATCTGCAGCTGCAGGCGGACTGCCGCGTCATCGTGCTGGCCGGCCGCGGCAAGAGCTTTTCCGCCGGCGCGGACCTGGACTGGATGCGCCGCGCCGCCGGCTACAGCGAGGAGCAGAACCTGGCCGACGCGCAACGGCTGGCGGCCATGCTCAAGAGCGTCTACCGCAGCAAGAAGCCGGTGATCGCCCGCATCCACGGCGCGGCGCTGGCCGGCGGCACCGGCCTGGCCGCGGTCTGCGACGTGGCCATCGCCACCGAGGCCGCCAAGTTCGGCCTGACCGAGGTGAGGCTGGGCCTGGTGCCGGCCACCATCGGCCCCTATGTCGCCGACGCGATAGGCTGGCGTCAGGCGCGGCGCTATTTCCTGTCCGCCGAGCGCATCGACGCCGCCACCGCGCTGCGCATCGGCCTGGTGCACGAGGTGGTGCCGGCCGAGGCGCTGGACGCGCGCGTGGCCGAGATCGCCGAGGCATTGGCTCAGGGCGCGCCGCAGGCGCTGTCCTCGGCCAAGGATTTGCTGGCCATGCTGCGCGAAGGCTCGCCCTGGGACGATCAATTGCTGGAGGACACCGCCGGCCAAATCGCCAGCGTGCGCGCCGGCGCCGAGGCGCGCGAAGGCCTGGCCGCCTTCTTCGAAAAACGGCCGCCCAACTGGTCATGACGCGAACAAGAAACAAGGGACGGACCATGTTCAATAAAATACTGATCGCCAACCGCGGTGAAATCGCCTGCCGCGTGATCAAGACCGCGCGCGCGCTCGGCATCGCCACCGTCGCCGTTCATTCCGACGCCGACGCCGACGCCCGCTTCGTCAAACTGGCCGACGAGGCCTACCGGCTGGGCCCGGCCCCGGCGGCGGACTCCTATCTGCGCGGCGACTTGATCCTGGACATCGCCCGCCGCAGCGGCGCGCAAGCCATCCACCCCGGCTACGGCTTCCTGTCCGAGAACGAGGACTTCGCCGCCGCCTGCGAGGCCGCCGGCATCGCTTTCATCGGCCCTCCCGCCTCCGCCATCGCCGCGATGGGCAGCAAATCCGCGGCCAAGGCGCTGATGGAGCGGGCCCAGGTGCCGCTGGTGCCGGGCTATCACGGCGAGCGCCAGGAGTCGGATTTCCTGCGCGGCCAGGCCGACGCCATCGGCTACCCGGTGCTGATCAAGGCCAGCGCCGGCGGCGGCGGCAAGGGCATGCGCATCGTGGAAGCCTCCGCGGACTTCGAGGCGGCGCTGGCCTCCTGCCAGCGCGAGGCGCGCGCCAGCTTCGGCAACGACAAGGTGCTGGTGGAGAAATACCTGCCGCGCTCGCGTCATGTGGAAATCCAGGTGTTCGCCGACAGCCACGGCCAATGCGTGTATCTGTTCGAGCGCGATTGCTCGGTGCAGCGCCGCCACCAGAAAGTGCTGGAGGAAGCACCGGCGCCGGACTTGCCGCCGGCCACCCGCGAAGCGATGGGCGCGGCCGCCTGCGCCGCCGCCCGCGCGGTGGGCTATGTCGGCGCCGGCACCGTGGAATTCATCATGGAAGTGCTGGCCGACGGCAGCCCCGGCCGCTTCTTCTTCATGGAAATGAACACCCGGCTGCAAGTGGAGCACCCGGTCACCGAGATGATCACCGGCCAGGACCTGGTGGCCTGGCAACTGGCCGTCGCCAGCGGTCAGCCGCTGCCCTTGACCCAGGACCAGCTCAGCATCAGCGGCCACGCCATCGAGGCGCGCATCTACGCCGAAGACCCGGACAAAGGCTTCCTGCCCGCCACCGGCACCCTCTTCCATCTGCGCGCGCCGACGGAATCCGCCGTCGTACGCATCGACACCGGCGTGGCCGCCGGCGACGGCATCTCGCCGTTCTACGACCCGATGATCGCCAAGCTCATTGTCTGGGGCGAGGACCGCCGCCAGGCGCTGCAACGGCTGGACGCGGCGCTGGCCGACTACCAGGTGGCCGGCGTCACCACCAATATTCCCTTCCTGCGCCGCATCGTGCAGCACGCCAGTTTCGCCGGCGGCCAAGTGGACACCGGCCTGATCGCCCGTCACCACGACGCGCTGCTGCCGCCGCCGGCCGCGCCCGAAGCCGAACAACTGGCGCTGCTGGCGCTGGCCGAAGCGCTGGCCGCGCCCGGCGCCTACCCGGCCAGCGCCGGCTGGCGGCTCAACGGCGCGCTCAGCCGCAGCCTCGTGTTCCACATCGCCGGCCACGATTACCCGGTGACGCTGCGCCATCTGGGCGACGGCTTCGAGATCGCCGCCGCCGGCCGCCAATTCTCCGCCGCCGGCAGCCTGGACGGCGCAAGCTTGCGCGCGCGGCTGGACGACAAACAACTGGAAGCCGTGGTCGCCCGCAGCGGCCAGCAACGAGTGCTGTTCGCCGCCGGCCAACGGCTGGAAGCGCAGTGGCTGGACCCGCTGGCGGTGGCCGCCGAGGACGTGCACGGCGAAACCCATTTGAAAGCGCCGATGCCGGGCCGCATCGTCGCCCTGTTGGCCGCCACCGGCGTCAAGCTCAACAAGGGCGAGCCGCTGCTGATCCTGGAGGCGATGAAGATGGAGCACACCATCCCCGCGCCGGCGGACGGCGTGGTCAAGGCTTTCTATTTCGGCACCGGCGAGCAGGTCAACGACGGCGACGAGCTGGTCGACTTCGAAGCGGAGTGACACCCATGGACCCCATCATCATCAATCACCCCGGCCTGAACCTGGCCGGCTACAGCATCGCCACCCGGATGGAGAACGGCGACAATCTACGCCAGATTCCCGAATTCTGGGGCGAATACGCGGCCACGCTGCGCCAGCCGCTGCTGGCGGCGCTGGGCCGCGCCGACGCCGCCGAGTACGGGCTGATCCACGACTTCGACCCGGACACCGGCCGCTTCGGCTATATGATAGGGATGGAATACCCGCAGCCCTTGCCGCTGCCGCCCGGCTGCGCGCAGCGGCGCACGCCGCCGGCCAAGTGCGCGGTGTTCACCACCGAGCCGGCCGGCAGCGACGCCGAGTTCGGCCTGGCGATCCAGGCCGCCTGGCGCTACATCATGCAGGACTGGCTGCCGGCGTCCAAGCAATGGGAGCAGGCGCCGCTGGGCACCTTCGAGCGCTACGACGGCCGTTGCGCGCCGGACCAGCCGCAACGCCAGATGGACATCTACATCCCGGTGCAGCCGCGCCGCCGCTAACGGAGAGCCGAAGTGCCGCATGTGAAGATTGTGGAAGTGGGCCCGCGCGACGGGCTGCAAAACGAAAAACAAGCGCTGTCCACCGCCGTCAAGCTGGAGCTGATCCGCCGCCTGACGGCCAGCGGCCTGCGCAGCATAGAAGCCGGTGCCTTCGTCTCGCCCAAATGGGTGCCGCAGATGGCCGGCAGCGCCGAGGTGCTGGCCGGGCTGGATCTGACCGGGCCGGTCGCCTACCCGGTGCTGGTGCCCAATGAGCAGGGGCTGGACGCGGCGCTGGCGGCCGGCGCGCGCGAAATCGCCGTGTTCGGCGCCGCCAGCGAAAGCTTCAGCCGGCGCAACATCAACGCCAGCATCGCCGAAAGCCTGCAACGCTTCGCGCCGGTGGCGGCGCGCGCGCAGGCGGCCGGCGTGCCGGTGCGCGGCTATGTGTCCTGCGTGGTGGGCTGTCCCTACGAGGGCCGCATCGCGCCGGCCAAGGTGGCGGAAGTGGCCGCGCGGCTGCTGGACCTGGGCTGCTACGAAATCTCGCTGGGCGACACCATAGGCGTGGGCACGCCGGCCAGCGTGCTGGCGATGCTGGAGGCGGTGAGCAAGACTGTGCCAATGACGCAGCTTGCCGGCCACTTCCACGACACTTACGGCATGGCCATCAGCAATATTCATGCGTGTTTGCGCGCCGGAATGATGACATTCGATTCTTCTGTTGCCGGCCTGGGCGGCTGCCCTTATGCTCAGGGAGCTTCCGGCAACGTCGCCACCGAGGACGTCGTCTACCTGCTGCACGGCGAAGGCCATAGCACCGGCGTCGACCTGGCCGCGCTGGTGGACACCGCCTGGTTCATCGCCGACGCGCTGGGCAAGCCGCCGGCCTCCAAGCTGGCGCACGCCATCGGCGATCAACGCCACGCCAAGCCGGAACGATAACAAGCCGCCGCCCGCCCATGGGCCGGCGCGCGGAGAAAAAAAGGAGGCCTCGAAAACCGTCGCGAGCGGTTCGAGAGCAAGGCGCATCGAGTGCAGCGACCGAGATAGTACAAATAGTACAGCGAGGGAGCGAACCCGAAGCAACGCCGCTATCGGACCGCGCAGCAGGTTTTCGAAGTCCCAGAGCCTGTTCAAAGTCTCGCGAGCAAGGGCGAGACAAGGCGAAAACCGCTGAGAAAGCGGAATGTACATACGGTACATGAGCATTTCGAAACGGTTTTCAACGCTGTATCGCCGAAGCGCAGCAGACTTTGAATAGGTTCTCAGACACAGGAGAAAGCATGACCCCCGACACGCCCATCTGGACCCCCTCCGCCGGCCGCCTGGCCGGCGCCCACCTGACCGCCTTCACCAAGCTGGCCGAACTGGCCTACGACCGCAAGCTGAACGGCTACGCCGAGCTGTGGCGCGCCAGCGTGGCCGATCCGGCCCGCTTCTGGTCATTGGTCTGGGACTACTGCGGCGTGATCGGCGACAAGGGCGCGACGGCGCTGAGCGACGGCGACAATATGCTGGCCGCCCGCTTCTTCCCGGAAGCGCGGCTGAGCTACGCCGAGAACCTGCTGCGCCGCGACGACGACGGCGACGCGCTGGTGTTCTGGGGCGAGGACCAGTTGCAGCGGCGCTGGAGCTGGCGCGAGCTGCGCGCCCAGGTGTCGCTGCTGCAACAGGCGATGCGCGGCGCCGGCATCCAGTCCGGCGACCGCGTGGCCGGCTTCATGCCCAATATGCCGGAAACCATCGCCGCGATGCTGGCCGCCAACAGCCTGGGCGCGGTGTGGACCAGCTGTTCGCCGGATTTCGGCGCGGACGGCGCGGTGGAGCGCTTCGGCCAGACCGAACCCAAGCTGCTGTTCTGCCCGGACGGCTACTGGTACGCCGGCAAGGCGGTGGACATCCGCGCCAAGATGGCGGCGCTGGCGGAGGCGCTGCCCTCGGTGCGGCAAATCATCGTGGTGCCTTATCTGGGCGAAACCGGGGTGTTCGCGGAAAACGTGCCCAAGGCCATCACCCTTGCGGACTTCACCGCCGCCTACCAGCCGCAAGCGCTGAGCTTCGAACGGCTGCCGTTCCGGCACCCGCTGTTCATCCTCTATTCCAGCGGCACCACCGGCAAGCCCAAGTGCATCGTCCACGGCGCCGGCGGCACCCTGCTCCAGCACCTGAAGGAACAGCAGCTGCACGGCGACGTGCACCACGGCGACCGCCTGTTCTACTTCACCACCTGCGGCTGGATGATGTGGAACTGGCTGGCGTCCGGCCTGGCTTCCGGCGCGGCGCTGATGCTGTTCGACGGCTCGCCCTTCGTCGGCGAAGGCCGCACGCTGTGGGACTACGCCGAGCGGCAACGCTTCACCCATTTCGGCACTTCGGCCAAATACATAGACGGCCTGCGCAAGAGCGGCATCGTCCCGGCGCGGGAATGGAAGCTGGATTCGCTGCGCGCGGTGTTCTCCACCGGCTCGCCGCTGGTGGCGGAAAGCTTCGACTGGGTTTACGCCAACATCAAGGCCGACATCAATCTGGCCTCGGTGTCCGGCGGCACCGACATCGTGTCCTGCTTCGCGCTGGGTTGCGCCAGCCTGCCGGTCTACCGCGGCGAGCTGCAATGCCGCGGCCTGGGCATGGCGGTGGACATCTACAACGAATACGGCCGACCGGTGCGCGGCGAGAAGGGCGAGCTGGTGTGCACCCGCCCCTTCCCGTCGATGCCGGTGGGCTTCTGGAACGACGCCGACGGCGGCAAGTACCGCCAGGCTTATTTCGGCCGTTTCGACAATATCTGGTGCCACGGCGACTACGCCGAACTCACCGCCCACGACGGCATGATCATCTACGGCCGCTCCGACGCGGTGCTCAACCCCGGCGGCGTGCGCATCGGCACCGCCGAGATTTACCGCCAGGTGGAGGCTTTCGACGAGGTGCTGGAGAGCATCGCCGTCGGCCAGCAGTGGCAGGACGACGAGCGCGTGTTGCTGTTCGTGCGCCTGCGCGCCGGCGCGCGGCTGGACGAAGACCTGCAGCAGCGGATCAAGGCGCAGATCAAGACCGGCGCCAGCCCGCGCCACGTGCCGGCCAAGATCATCGCCGTCGCCGACATCCCCAAGACCATCAGCGGCAAGATCGTCGAGCTGGCGGTGAAGAACGTGATCCACGGCCTGCCGGTCAGCAATCTCACCGCGCTGGCCAACCCGGAAGCGCTGAAGCTGTTCGAGAACCTGGACGAGCTGCAAAGCTGAGTCGGCGCGCGGCCAAGAAAAAACCCCGGCAAGCCGGGGTTTTTTCGCAACTCATGGCGAGTGAATGCGCCGCAACAGCGCAAACTTCATATTGTCCTCGCGCGGGCGCGAGCCGTACCACAGCACTTCCCAGCCCGGCTCGGCGATGCCCTCGTCTTCGGAGCGCACCACCAGCAAATAGTCGCAAGGCGAGGCGTTGCCCGCCGGATAGGACACCAGATCCAGGCCGGCGTAGTAGCGCCAGCTGATCAGCGCCAGCTGGTTGCGGCTCTCGGTCGCCACGCAGGCGGCGTTGGCCGGCAGCGCCTTCATCATCCGCTCCACCACCGGCCGGTAACTCTTGGCGGCGTCGAACCACGGCAGCCACAAGGTCATGCCCAGACCCCACAGCAGAGTCAGGCCCGCCGCCCAGTTGCTGATGGCCTGGCGGCCGCGCAAATGCTTGCGCGTCAGCGCCCACAGCCACACCAGGGTGGCGATCACCGCGCACACCGCGGCCAGGCTGGACACATGCACCTGGTAATAGGGGCTGAAGTATTGGGCGCGTCCGGCCAGGCCCTGCGGCCAGCCGAAGTTCATCGCCGCCCAGCCCGCCCACACCAAGAGCGCGAAGAAGCCGAAGGTCATCAGGCCGAACCAGTTGAGGAAGGCCGCCGCGCCGCGCTTGAGGTTGTCCAGCTCCACCGCCGCCAGCAGAGACAGCGGCAGCAGCAAGGGAATCGCGTAAGTCATATTGGGCCGGCTGGACAAGGTCAGCAGGATCAGCACCACGGCGAAGAACATCAGCGGCAGTTGCAAGCGCGCCTGGTCCAGCCGTTCCCGGTTGCGGTACAGGGTCCAGCCCGCCAGCGGCCAGGCAGGGAAGGCGAACCACAAGGCGTTCAGGCTGTAATAGCCGAAGTCGTGGAACAGTTGCACCCGGCCGAAGCCGTTGAGCTGGCCCAGCGAGTAGTCGTTCCACCACAGGCTGAACGCGTCCGGATGGCTCTTGGCCAGCGCCAGCGGCCACACCATGGAAGTGGGCGCGGCGATCAGCAAGGCCAGCAGCACGGTGATCGCGTACTGCTTGCTGCGCCAGGCGGAGAAGGCCGGCAGCAGCAAGACCACCATCCACAGCAACAGCAGCTCCATCAGGCTGGCGCTGAGGAAGATCGCCGCGCTGGCCGCGCCCAGCAAGGCGCCGGCGAGGCCGGGCGAGCGCAGGGTCAGGGACAAGGCGTAGAAGGCGGCGGCGAAACCGGCGAAGCCGGCCACCACCGAGGTCAGCTGGTGGCCGGTTTCCACCAGGCCGACGCAGCCTATCAGCACCATCACCACGCTGCGGCCGTGACGACGGCCGATCAGGTCGCGGCCGGTCATGCCGGCCAGCAGCAAGGCCAGCGCCATGAACAGCGGCGTGGCCAGCCGCGCGGCGTCGTGCGCCGGCAGCAGCCAGGGAGACAGCAGCTTGACCATGAAGGCCGCCACCCAGTAGTACAAGGGCGGGCTATCCAGGTAGGGCGCGCCCTGCACCGTGGGCAGCAGCCAGTTGCCGGTGTCCAGCATGCCCTGCACCGCCGCCAGCACAAAAGGCTCGTCCGGTTTCCACGGGTCGTGGCCCAGGATGCCGGGCCACAACCAGACGAAGCACAGCAGCAGCAGGATCCACGGCTTTTCCGTGGGCTTGGCCAGGGTTTGGGATTGTTCCGAATAAGTAAGCATGACTCTCGTTCAAACGCTTTCAGTCAGCCGACGGCAAAGCGCCGCGCAGCCGAGCGATCAGAATGCGCCAATCCACCTTGCGCTTGGAAATGGAATTGCGCAGCTTGTTGCGGCGGCGCTGACGCTTGTGTTCGGGGTCGGCCTGTATCGCTTTCAGGCGCGCCTCGTCCCAGGCGAATTCGCCACAGTACGCCGCCTGCCGCGCCACGTCCCAATCCGCCTCCATGCCGGCGAACACCTCCGCCAGGTAGAGCGGCGCCTCGTAACTGTAGTTCCAGTAATGGTGCAGCGCATCCCCCAGCGCCAGCGGCTGGCGGCCGTCGCAGGCCACCAGCGACCAGGCCAACTGCTCGGTCCAGTTGCGCGCCTCCACGCGCGGCAGCAGGAAGTCGTTGACGCGCAAGGCGGTTTCGAAGAAGGGCACCATGTCGGCGGAAGCGCCGACCACGCCGGCGTTCCACATCGCCAGGCCCTGAACGTCGGCCACTCCCATTTTGCGCAGCTCGGCGCCGTGCTTGTCCACCGCGGCCAGGTAGTCCGGGAAGAAGCCGGGGCCGAACACGCCTTCGTTGACGTGCATGCAGCTGGCGTTTCCCGCCTCCAGCCGAGCGAACAGCTCGTCCGGCACGCGCAGCCAGCGGGTGTCGCAATCCACGTACAACACGGCGGTGCCCAGTTCGCGCGCCGCCTTGAGCATCACTTCCAGCTTGATGCGGTGCACGTAGTCGAACTGGCCGCGATAAGCTTGCAATTGCGCCCGGCTCAAGGCCTCGGTGCGGACCAGCGGATGCGCGGGCACGCTGTCCGGCGCGTCGGTGTACACCATGATCTTCACGTCCTGCCGCTGCTTCTTCAGCAGCAGATGCAACAGGCTCAACACGGAAAAGCGGGTCTGGTCGTAGTATTTCTTGCCGCCGTGGGACAGGTAAACGATGTGGATCGCCATGGCCTCAACCTTGCAGATGTGGATGCGCGCGCCGCCGGCCGGGATCTGCCAGGCCCTGCCGCCGCCGGCGCGCCGGAATCATAGAAAAAAGGCAGCCTGAGCTGCCTTTTTCTGGGTGTCCAACGTGTTCTCGGCGCTTAGCGCTTGAAGAAGCCGCCGAACTTTTGGTTGAACTTGTCAACGCGACCGGCGGTGTCGACGATCTTTTGCTTGCCGGTGTAGAACGGGTGGCAGTTGGAGCAAACTTCAATGCCGAACGCGTCCTTGGACATGGTGGACTTGGTCACGAACTGGCTACCGCAGGAGCAGGTAACGGTCAGGTCTTTGTAAGTCGGGTGAATATCGGTTTTCATCTGTCTTCCTTTCAAATCGGGTACAGGGGATTTGCCTGTACTGCTTGCGAAACTATCGATTATCCGCGCTTTGCCGCCGCTTGACAAGTCCAAAATCCACTGTCAACGGCGGCGGCAACGACTCAGGCGCGACGCCAGATGGTGCCCTGGGCGCCGTCCTCCAGCACGATGCCCTTGGCGGTCAGTTCGTCGCGAATGCGGTCGGACTCCGCCCAGTTCTTGCTGGCTCGCGCGTCCTTGCGCGCCTGGATCAGCGCTTCCACGGCTTCGGCCGACAGCTCGTCGTCGCCGACGCCGCCCTTGAGAAACTCCTCCGGGTCGCGCTGCAGCAGGCCCAGCACGCCGCCCAAGTCCTTCAGCAGCCGCGCCTGTCGCGGGTCGCGGCTCTTGTTGACTTCGCCGGCCAGTTCGAACAGCACCGCCACCGCTTCCGAAGAATTGAAGTCGTCGTTCATCGCCGCCTGGAAGCGCGCGGCGAACGGGTCCTTCCAGTCTATGCCGGCGGCGGCCGGCAGCTCCAGGCCGCGCAAGGCGGTGTAGAGCCGGGTCAGGCCGTGCTTGGCGTCGACGAGGATGCTGTCGGTGTAGTTCACCGGGCTGCGGTAATGGCTGCGCACGATGAAGAAGCGGATCACCTCGCCGTCGAAATGGCCCAGCACGTCGCGGATGGTGAAGAAGTTGCCCAGCGATTTGGACATTTTCTCACCGTCGACGTTGATGAAGCCGTTGTGCAGCCAGTAGTTGACGTACTGGTGGCCGTGCGCGCCCTCGGACTGGGCGATTTCGTTCTCATGGTGCGGGAACTGCAGATCCTCGCCGCCGCCGTGGATGTCGAAATGCTCGCCCAGGTGATGACAGCTCATCACCGAGCACTCGATATGCCAGCCCGGACGCCCCGGACCCCACGGGCTGTCCCAGGACGGCTCGCCCGGCTTGGCGGCCTTCCACAGCACGAAGTCCAGCGGATCGCGCTTGTGCGGGTCCACTTCCACCCGCTCGCCGGCGCGCAGCTTGTCCAGAGTGCGGCCGGACAATTTGCCGTAGCCCTCGAACTCGCGCACCGCGTAATACACATCGCCGTTGTCGGCCACGTAGGCCTTGCCGTTGGCGATCAGTTTTTCGATCAGGGCCACCATGCCCGGCACGTGCTGGGTGGCGCGCGGCTCGAACGTCGGCGACAACAGGCCCAACGCCGCGGCGTCCTGGCGCATGTCGGCGATGGTCTCTTCCACCAATTGCTGCGGCAGAATGCCGCGCTCGGCGGCGCGCTTGATGATCTTGTCCTCGATATCGGTGATGTTGCGCACATAGGTGGCGTCGTAGCCGGAGGCGACGAACCAGCGGTAGATCAGGTCGAAGGCCGTCAGCATGCGCGCGTGGCCGATATGACAGAGGTCGTAGACCGTCATGCCGCACACGTACATACACACCTTGCCGGGCTCGATGGGTTTGAACTCTTCTTTCTGGCGGGTCAGGGTGTTATACACGGTCAACATGATGGAAACCTATTAGAGGTTGGGTCAAAAAAGAACAATTGTAACAGAGCCGTCAAGTCCTCCGCATCGCGATTGTGTCGCGACTGGCGGCCGGCGGTGCGCTTGGCCGTCAGATGGCGGATAATGGGCTTTTTTCCCCTAGCCCTGGTCCGCCATGAGCCATACCCCGCTTTCCGACGCCGACTACCAACGCCTGGCCGCCACCCTGAACCGCTTCCTGCCGCAGCAAGGCATGAACCTGGAGCGCCTGGACGGCTTTTTCGCCGCCCTGCTCAGCGGCCCGGAACAGATCAAGCCTACCGAATGCCTGCCCGTCATCATCGGCGACGCCTTCGACGACGATTCCGCCTTCCCCAGCGACAAGGCGCTGGAACAGTTCGCCAAACTGTTGATGGGACATTGGCTGGACATCTCCGCCGCGCTGCGCGAAGACGGCGCCTTCCAGCCCTGGCTGGAGCCGGACGCCGCCGGCGAGCTGCGCGGCAACGACTGGGCCGAGGGCTTCTCCGAAGGCATGCAGTTGCTGAACGAGGACTGGGGCCTGTTGTTCGACGACCCGGAGCAGGCGCCGCTGCTGGAGCCCATCCTGACCCTGGCTTTCGAACGCAATCCGGACCCGGAGGTCCAGCTTGCCGCGCTGACGCCGGCGCAACGCCAACAGTGCCTGGCCGAGCTGTCCGAATCCGTGCACGGCATTCACCGCTTCTTCGCCGCCATCCGCCGCCGGCTGGAAGAGGAGGAACAGGAGCTGGAGCGCCGGCAGCGGAGCTGAGCCGGTCAACCGGGCCGTGGCGGCGGCGTTGATAAGCAGGCCGGCGCAAGCCGTCCTCCCACCGCCACAGGACCCGTCATGAATCCCATCGAAGCCCTGCTGTTCGCCGTCATCCAAGGCGTCAGCGAACTCTTTCCCGTCAGCAGCCTGGGGCACGGCGTGCTGATCCCGGACTGGCTGCACTGGTCCATCAATCGCACGAACCCGGACTTCCTGCCCTTCATGGTGGTGCTGCACCTGGGCACCGCCGCCGCGCTGCTGCTGTATTTCCGCCGCGACTGGCTGCAATTGATCAGCGGCTTTCTCAAGGCCCGCGGCAAGGCGGACAATCCGGAAGCCCGGCTGCTATGGCTATTGATCGCCGGCACCGTTCCGGCCGGCCTGCTGGGCCTGTTGTTGGAAAAGCAGCTGCGCGCGCTGTTCGGCAGCGCCACCGCGGTGCTGGTCTTCCTCAGTCTGAACGGCCTGCTCCTGCTGTGGGGCGACCGCCTGAAACGGAGGCAAGCCCATCTGGATCTGGAAAGACTGAGCCTGTCGGGCGCGATCAAGATCGGCGCCGGCCAGGCGCTGGCCCTGTTGCCCGGCTTCTCCCGCTCCGGCGCCACCCTGGTGGCCGGCCTCGCCCACGGCCTGGACTACGCCTCTTCCGCGCGCTTTTCCTTTCTGCTGGCCACTCCCATCATCGCCGCCGCCGGCGTGCTGGAAGTGCCCAAGCTGGCGCACAGCCAAGCCTCGGCCGGCTTGCTGCTGGCCTGCGGCCTGCTGTCCGGCGCCTGCGCTTACGCCAGCACCGCTTTTCTGATGCGCTATTTCAAGAAAAGCGAAATCGAATCCTTGCGGCCGTTTGGCTACTACTGCCTGCTGGTGGGCCTGGGCGGCCTGCTCATCAAGCTGACCTGATATTTCAAACAAGTTTTTTCACAACGCATACCAGATCGATAAAACATATTCCAATCATATATTTGAGCAAATTTTGAGCACAGCTTATTGGACTGATCGGTCTAGTGCTTTAGAATCGGAAAAATAATATCCAGGGCCACCCCCAAGTCGGTGGCCCTAACTAATTTTTTGAAGAATGAGTGTTTTGGAAGAAAAAAGAAACGAGCGCCTGCCCGCGGACCTGGCCAGGCGCGCAACCGCTATTATCGAACTGCCTGACGGCGTGCTGGTCACCGCGGCCAAAGGCGGCCGCTACAACCTTCCCGGCGGCAAGGCCGCCCGCGGCGAACTGCGCTCCCAGGCGTTGATCCGCGAAGTGCGGGAAGAAACTGGCCTGCGCATCAACTCCATGCTGTATCTGTTCGATCACATCACCCCGTTCAACGCGCACAAGGTCTATCTGTGCATCGCGCAGGGCCAGCCGCGTCCTCAGGGCGAGATCGAACGCATCGCGCTGGTGTCCTCGCCGGACACCGACATGGACCTGTTCATAGAAGGCCGCGCCATCCTGCGCCGCTACGCGCGGCTGCGCGGCGAGGTCACCGCCAAGGGCGACGCGCTGCGCGCCTTGCTGGGTCTGGCCCGTTACATCGCCAAGGTGGATTGAGCGCGCCGGCCCGTCCACGCGCCCTCCATGCAAAACAGGACATGCCTCGGCATGTCCTGTTCTTTTTTCAGCCCGCGGCTCAGATGCCGGTGGCGGGCGCCGAATTCTCCGCACCGCGCGCGGCGTCGGCCACGCCTGCGGGCAAGTCCACCCAGCCCGCGGCCGACCCCAGCGACAGGGCCCCGGCCAGCAGCACCATGGCCACCGGCGCGAACAGCAGCACGCCCAGCGCCACCCGCAAGCGGTGGATGCCGGACACCACGGCCAGCGCGTTGACCAGCACCAGGATGCCGAAGATGGACAAGGCCGCGTTGACCGCCAGCGCCGCGTCGTCCGGCAACCAGCTGGTCAGCGGCTCGATGAATTGCAGACCGCTGGCCACCGCCACCAGGCCGAACAGCGAACCATGGCCGTCCCACTTGGCAAAACGCAGCCACAAGCCGATGAAGCCGGCGAAACACAAGGTTTCCGCCAGCGTGAACAGCACCATGAACAGCATGCGGCCGGTCAGGTTGTTGCCCAACTCGGCGGTGTCCGCGCTGGCCACCAGGCCCAGCGCGATCAAAAACAACAGGGTCTGCCAGCGCGGATACTGGTACTCGCCCAGGGGTTTGACCCGGAAGCGCAGCAAATCCACCACATCGTCAATCAGCAGGCGCATGTCCGCTCTCAGTCAAAGACTACCGTCTTGTTGTTATAGGACAGCACGCGGTTGTCGATATGCCAGCGCACGGCGCGCGACAGCACCACTTTCTCCAGGTCGCGGCCCTTCTGGATCAGGTCGTCCACTTCGTCGCGGTGAGAAATGCGGGTGACTTCCTGCTCGATGATAGGGCCTTCGTCCAGGTCCTCGGTCACATAGTGGCTGGTGGCGCCGATCAGCTTCACCCCGCGCGCGAAAGCGCGGTGGTAGGGCTTGGCGCCGTCGAAGGCGGGCAGGAAGCTGTGATGGATGTTGATCACCCGGTCCGGATAACGCTCGACGAAGCCCTGCGACAGGATCTGCATGTAGCGCGCCAACACGATGAAGTCCACGCCGGCCTCTTCCAGCAGGCGGAACTGTTCGGCCTCGGCCTCTTCCTTATTGTCCTTGGTGACCTTGATCACGTGGAAGGGGATGCCGTTGAACTCCACCAGCCGGCGGCAGGTTTCGTGATTGGAAATCACCAGCGGAATCTCGCAATCCAGCTCGCCGATGCGCCAGCGGT
Source organism: Chromobacterium alkanivorans (assembly GCF_016937655.1). Lineage (GTDB taxonomy): Bacteria > Pseudomonadota > Gammaproteobacteria > Burkholderiales > Chromobacteriaceae > Chromobacterium > Chromobacterium alkanivorans. Next base: position 439,442 of record NZ_JAFHKL010000003.1, read on the forward strand.
GCATCAGGTCCACCAGGCAGTGCTCGTACTGCGACACGAAGACGGCCATCCGCGGCTTGCGGGTGGACAGCGACACCTTCCAGTTCATCGCGTGCTCGTCGGCAATCGGCTGAAAAGCGGCGGCGAAATTCTCCATCGGCAGGGTGAAGCCGTTCACATCCCATTGCACCCGCATCAGGAACAGGTTTTCGCTGGTGTCCTGATGCTGGTCCGCGTGCATGATGTTGGCGTTGTAGGTCATCAGGAAGTTGGCGATCGCCGCCACCAGGCCCTTCTTGTCCGGCGCGCTGATCAACAGCGTGGCCGATTGCTTGTCTTGACTCATGATCGGATTTGCTTACTGCGAACTAAAACGGACGATTTTACGATAGCCGGGCCGCCAGCGTCTCGCTTTGTTTGCAAGCGTTTGTCGCCAACGCCGCCGATAAAACAAAAACGCCGCCGCCGCGGCTGCGGCGATGGCGTTTTGGCCGAACGGACGCGCCGTTCAAGCGTGCATATTGGCGGAATCCAGGGTGTTCTGCAGCAAGGTGGCCACCGTCATCGGGCCGACGCCGCCCGGCACCGGGGTGATGAAGCCGGCGCGCTCGGCCGCCGCGGAGAACTCCACGTCGCCGCACAGCTTGCCGCTGTCCAGGCGGTTGATGCCCACGTCGATCACCACCGCGCCCGGCTTGATCCACTCGCCCTTGACGAAGTTGGGGATGCCCACCGCTGCCACCACGATGTCGGCCGCGGCCACTTCGGCGGCCAGGTCGGCGGTGGCGCTGTGGCACACCGTCACCGTGGCGCGCGCCAGCAGCATTTCCAGCGCCTGCGGACGGCCGACGATGTTGGACGCGCCGACGATCACCGCCTTCTTGCCTTTAGGGTCGATGCCGTATTCTTCCAGCAAGGTCATCACGCCGCGCGGGGTGCACGGCCGCAGCAGCGGCATCTTGATCGCCAGCCGGCCCATATTATAGGGATGGAAGCCGTCGACATCCTTTTTAGGGTCGATGCGCTCGATCACCGCCTGAGGATCGATCTGCTTGGGCAGCGGCAGCTGCACCAGGATGCCGTCGACGTCGGCGTCGGCGTTCAAGCGATCGATGATGTCCAGCAATTCCTGTTGGCTGGTGCCGGCCGGCAGGTCGTAGGCCAGCGAACGGATGCCGGCTTTCTCGCAGGAGCGCTTCTTGCTGCCCACGTACACCGCGGACGCCGGGTCCTCGCCCACCAGGATCACCGCCAGCGCCGGGGCGCGCTTGCCCGCGGCCAGGCGCGCCTGCACGCCCTCGCCCACCTGGGCGATCAGTTTTTCCGCTACCGCTTTGCCGTCAATCAGTTGTGCTGCCATGGGCCGGTTCCATAAAAGAGGCTGAAAAAGAAGGCGCATATTCTCGCATTTTTCAGCCGCTTCCGAAATGCCGCTGCGCAACAAAACTTACTTAACATCAAGATAAATAAAGGGAACTGCCGCCCTGCCCGCCATACGCCCAATATTGCGCTCCCGCGCCGCCGCAATTTAATTGCAAACACTAGTTGACAGCCCAAATCGCCATCCGTATAGTTGCGGTCTCTGTCGTCGGGGCGTAGCGCAGCCTGGTAGCGCACCTGATTTGGGATCAGGGGGTCGCGAGTTCGAATCCCGCCGCCCCGACCAGCAGTAAGGCGAAGCCCGACCGAGCGCCCGTAGCTCAACCGGATAGAGCACCGGCCTTCTAAGCCGGGGGTTACAGGTTCGAGTCCTGTCGGGCGCGCCAAAGATTTTGTAGTACAATGCAGTCGTTGTTTCAGTGGTGGATGTAGCTCAGTTGGTAGAGTCCAGGATTGTGATTCCTGTTGTCGTGGGTTCGAGCCCCATCATCCACCCCACCCTATTTCAAGTTGCCGCCTCAGGGCGTCGGCTCACCGCTTTCGGCGGTGGATGTAGCTCAGTTGGTAGAGTCCAGGATTGTGATTCCTGTTGTCGTGGGTTCGAGCCCCATCATCCACCCCAAACCTTCAAAAACCCGGCCAAACGCCGGGTTTTTTCATTTTCGCGACTCATAAGGTCAGTTTTGGGCCTTGTCTGACAGTTCAAGCTCCGTATAATCGAATACATTTGCATGACACCGCTTGACTGACGACGACACCCACCACGATGACCACCATGCAGCCGATCAAGCGCCAGACGCTCACCAGTGCAGTAACCGAATCCCTGCGCCAGCGCATTCTCTCCGGGGAATTCGCCGACGGCCAACAACTGCGCCAAGAGGCGCTGTCCAATGAATACGGCGTCAGCCGGGTGCCGGTGCGCGAGGCGCTGCGCCAGCTGGAAGCCGAAGGCCTGATCCAGATCATCGACCACAAGGGCGCGCTGGTGTCCAAGCTGTCGCTGGAAGACGTGCTGGAGCTGCTGGAAATCCGCGCGATGCTGGAAGGCTCGGTGCTCAAGGCCGCCATCCCCTGTCACACCAAGGCCGATCACGATCTGGCCCAGCAAACCCTGCGCGAATTCGAACAAGCGCTGCGCAACAACGACGTGCGCCACTGGGGCGAATTGAACTCCCGCTTCCATCTGGCGCTGTACCGCGCCGCCAAGCGGCCGAACACGCTGGCGCTGATCGAGCAACTGCACAACAAGACCGACCGCTACACCCGGATGCAGATCCTGTTCACCCGCACCATGGAGCGGGCGCACGAGGAACACAGCAAACTGCTGGAGCTGTCGCGCCAGGGCAAGGCAGACGAGGCCGCGGAATTCATCCGCTTCCACATCCTGTCCGCCGGCCACGCGCTGGAAGACTATCTGCGCAGCCAAAGCTCGCAGAACGCCCTGAGCTGAGGCCCGCCGCCGCGCCTTCAAATTATTTGAACCTGGCGCGCAATTCTTTGCGCTATCAAGCGCCGCGGCGGCGCGCAATAATCCGACCATGCCAACCGCCGGACGCCCGTCCGGCGCCACAGGGAGACATGGTCATGCAACATTCTTTCATCAGCCGGGAAGCGGAACGTCTGGTCGACGGCCAGGCGGTGACCGACGGCGCCGGCGTGCGCCTGCTGCGCGTGCTCAGCGCCGATCTGCAACGGCGACTGGACCCCTTCCTGATGCTGGACGAATTCCGCTCGGACAACCCCGGCGACTACATCGCCGGCTTCCCCAGCCATCCGCACCGCGGCTTCGAAACCGTCACCTATATGCTGGCCGGCCGCATGCGCCACCGCGACAACGCCGGCAACGAAGGCCTGCTCGGCCCCGGCGGCGTGCAATGGATGACCGCTGGCCGCGGCATCGTCCACTCCGAACTGCCGGAGCAGGAAGACGGCCTGATGCACGGCTTCCAGCTGTGGCTGAACCTGCCGGCGGAGCGCAAGCTGTGCGCGCCGTGGTATCGCGACATTCCCGCCGCCGAGATTCCGTCTGCACCGGCCCAAGGCGAGGCCCGCCTAATCGCCGGCAACTGGCGCGGCCAGGCCGGCGCGGTGGAACGCGAAGCCACCGAGCCGCTCTACCTGGACCTGCATCTGGACGCCGGCGGCGAAGAGGCACTGGAAATCCCGTCCGGCCACAACGCCTTTCTCTACGTCTACCAGGGCGAGGTCGCCGTCGGCGCGCAACAGCGCGGCGTCAAGGCCAGGCAGATGGCGGTGCTGGACAATCGCGCCGACAGCGACGGCGTCATCGTCCGCGCAGTGGCCGACAGCCGCTTGCTGCTGATTGCCGGCAAACCTCTGGGCGAGCCCATCGCCCAGTGGGGACCGTTTGTGATGAATAGCCGCGAACAAGTGGAAGAAGCCATAGCCGATTTCCGCGACGGACGTTTCTGACCCGCATACCCATTGCCAGGAGGCATTATGCCGCTGCTTACCCAAACCATTACCAGCCTGGACCGCGACATCGGCTTTCCGGTGCGCCGGCTGCTACCCACCCGCCAGGCGCGTCGCGTCGGCCCCTTCGTGTTTCTCGACCACATGGGCCCGGCCCATTTCGCCGCCGAAGGCAGCGCCGGCGATGTGCGGCCGCATCCGCACATCGGCCTGGCCACCGTCACCTATCTGTTCTCCGGCGCGATGATGCACCGCGACAGCCTGGGCACGGTGCAGCGCATAGAGCCCGGCGCGGTCAATCTGATGACCGCCGGCAGCGGCATCACCCACTCCGAGCGGGTGCCGGCCGACATCCGCCGGCAAGGCGTGGCGGTGGAAGGCATGCAGCTGTGGCTGGCGCTGCCGGACGAGCTGGAAGAGTGCGAGCCGGCCTTCGCCCACTATCCGGCCGAGGACTTGCCGCGCTGGAAGCAGGACGGCGTGGAGCTGAACCTGCTGATCGGCGCCGGCTGGGGTCAACGCTCGCCGGTCGCCTATCCGCTGCCGGTGTTCTACGCCAGCGCCGTGATCCCGGCCGGCTCGCGGCTGACGCTGCCGGAAGGCGTGGACGAACTGGCCGCCTATGTCGCCGCCGGCGAATTGGACGTGGATGGCGCCGCGCTGAGCGTCAATCAGCTGGGCCTGCTGCGAACCGCCCAGGGCGGCGAACTGATTGCCCAGCGCGACAGCCGGGTGATGCTGCTGGGCGGCACGCCGCCGGCCAGCCCACGCTATCTGGACTGGAATTTCGTGTCCAGCCGCCGCGAGCGGCTGGCCCAGGCCCGCGCGGACTGGATCGCCCAGCGCTTTCCGATGGTGCCGGGCGAAACCGAGTTCATTCCCTTGTGAGAGCGGCCGACTAAAAACAAAACCCCCGCCAGTTGCCTGACGGGGGTTTTCGCTTGGATCAAGCGCCTTACTTGCTCTGAATGCCGCCTTGCACCACGGTCGGCGTATTCTGATGCTCGGCGCGGATCAGCGGCGCCTTGCCGGAAGTCACATCGCTGACCGCCTGCTTCAGGATGCCGGACGGCGTGCTGTTCAGCTTGACCCCACCGCCGCCGTTGTAGCGCTCGGTGGCGATGTCGGCGGTTTCCACCTTGGACTCGCCCAGGTCAACCTTGCCGTTGGCGGACGAAATGGTCGCGCCGGTCAGCTGAGTCTTGCCGCCCACCTGCAGCGTCACGCCGTCGACGCCGGCGATGCCGGTGACAGTGCCTACCGAGTTGTCGCGCTTGACGCTGACGTCCACGTCGGCCTTCAGCTCGGTGCCCTTGTCCTGGGCGTTCAGCAGCTTGTCCTTCAGCGTGTTGCCGCCTTTGCGCGCCAGCGTGTCCAGCGTGCCGGACTTGGCCGGGCCGGAGGTCGGCTGCTCGGGCAGGGTGACGGTTTCGCTGCTGGCGTTGAAGCTCACCGCATTGGTGGTGTCTTCCTTCAGGCCCTTGTTGAACGCCAGGCTGTCGTACTTCTCCTTCACCTTGTCGGACGCGGCGTTGACCAGCTCAGTGCCCTTCTCTTTCACCTTATCCTTCAGCGGGCCGGCCTTGTCGGCGGCCTGGTCGACCAGGCTGGCCTCCTTGCCGTTGGAGCTGTTGACGCCCAACGACACATCCACCTTCACGCTATTGTCGCGGTCCTGACGGCTTTCCAGCGCCAGCTTGCCGCCCACCTGACCGTTGACGGTCTTGCCGCTGACGTTGGCGCCGGCCAGGGTGGCGTTGCCTTCGGCGTTCAGCTCCACTTGCTGCTTGGCGATAACGGTGGCGTTGGCGTTGCTCAGCTTGTCCTGCTGGTCCACTTTCACGTCCAGACCGGCCTTGACGTCGTGCACGTTCTTGGTGCTGTCCGGCTTGATCTGGCCGTTTTCCTTGTCGCTGCTGGCCTTGTTGCCGCCGCCGATATTGCCTGCCACGCTCCAATTGTTGCGCTGGCTGCTGGACTGCGCCGACTCCAGGCGGATATCGCCCTGGCTGTTCAGCTTGGCGCCGTCGCCCTGCACCTGGGTGCCGCTCAGACGGATGCCGCCGCTGCCGGCTGCTATGCTGGCCTGGCCGCCGCTGACCACGCTGCCGCCGGCCTGGCTGCGGCTGGACTCGTCGGTGCTGGCGTAATTGCCGCCGGCGCCCACGTTGAAGCCCTGGCTCGCCTTCTCCTGGCCATTGCTCTGGCTGCCGCCGGCCTTGAGGTCGAAGCCCCACTGGCTGCCGGATTTGTCGGCGCTGGACTCGGCGGCCTTGAACTCCACCTTGTCGCCCTGCAGCGCCACGTCGCCGCGGCTGGCGATCTTGTCGCCCTGCAGCGCCAGCTTGCCGCCAGCGGTCAATGCCACGCCGGCATCGGCGTCCACGCCGCCGGTCACGGCGGTGCTGGACTTGGCTTGCTGCTTGTCCACGTTCACCGCCACCCCGCCGCTGCCGCCGACATTCTTGCCGCCGCCCTCGATCGGGCTGGTGGTGATGGCCAGATTGGCCTTGCCGCCCACGGTGCGCTGCTCGCTGCTGCTAGTGTTGTTGGCCTGGCTGAAGCTCAGGTCGCCGCCGGCGCTGACGCTGGCCGCGCCCTTGCCGCCGGCGATGGCCACGCCCTGGTAGGCGGCGTTGTTGTCCACCTCCACCTTGACGCCGTTGCCGGCGCGGATGCCGCCGGTGACCGCGCTGGAGCTGGACGAGGCGCTGGTCACCGTGCTGCCGCTGCCGGCAGCCTTGACGTTCACGTCTTCGCCGGTGGTGGTGTAGACGCGCACGCCGACATCGGCCTCGGTCTTGCTGCCGCTCTGGCTTTGAGTATTGGCCGCGGCGCTGAACTGGTGGCTGTCCGCCTTGATGTCCACCGTGTTGCCGGCCTGGTACTGGGTGCCTTGATCGCTGAGCCCGGCCTTGGCGTCCACCTTGATGTTGCCGCCGTTCAGGCTGCTGGCCTGCGCGGTGCTGGACTGGCGGGTTTCGCTGCCGACGCCGGCCTTGACGCCGAGGTCCACGCCCAGATTGGCCGCACCCAGATTGCCGGCCGCGCCCGCGGCGCCGGCCACATCGCCCTTGGCCACCTTCTCGCCGGCCGCCACCAGCGGACGGGTCACGCCGCTGTAATCGGCGTTGACGCCCACTTCCACGCCCCAATGGCTGCTGTCGGTGGTGGTTTTCTGAGTGCTGTTGGCCGCCTGATTGTCGATCCGGCCGCCGGCCAGCTTGATGTCGCCATCGGCCTTGACCTGGGCGCCTTGGTTGCGGATGTCGCCGTCGCCGTTGCCGGCCACGATGCTGACGCCGCCCTTGGAGTTGATGGCGCTGACCTGGGCCGTGCTGCTGTCGGACTGGCTGCGGCTGTTCTTCTGGTCCACGCCCAACGCCACCCCGGTCTTGTCCAGGCCGGCGTCGATATAGAGGCCGCCGCCGGTGACGCTGCTGCTCTTGCCTTCCTTCACCGTGTCCTGCGCCGCGTTCAGGCTGACGTTCTGGCCGCCGAGGGTCGCGCCGCCGGCGCCGGCGTTCAGCTTGGAGCCGGTCACGGTCAGATCGCCCTGAGCGTTCAGCGCCACCTTGTCGCCGGACAGCGTCGCCGCCTGGTTCTGGGTCGCGTCGCGGTCCACGCTGCTGCTGCTGTGTTCGATGCGCACGCCGCCGCGGTACTGCTTGTCGCCGGTGATTTCGCCGACGCCGCGCAATGCCAGCTCGGTGTCCTTGCTCTTCACCGTGTCGCGGGTCTGCGACGCCGCCACCTTGATGTCGCCGTTGGCGGCCACGTTCAATTCGCCGCCGGCGCGCACCTGGCTGCCGCTGATCGCCACGTCCTTGGCGGACAGGATGGTCAGATTGGTGTCGGACTTCAGCTCGGCGTTGACCGCCTGCTGCTGGCTGGCATTGCCCTTGCTGCTGCTCTTGGTGATGTTGAAGGCGGTGCCGCTGCGCTGATCGGTGCGGGTTTGCGATTGGTTGACCACGCTGTCGATGCTGATGTCGCCGCTGCGGCTGATCGCCACCGCGTCCCGCTCGCCGCGGGCGCGGCTGCCGGCGATGGCCACGCTGTCGCCGTGCAGCGTCAGCTTGCCGCCGGCGGTCAGATCGCTGCCGGTGTTGACGGTGTCGGTCTTGCCGTTGTCGCGGTTGCCGCCGCCGCCGATGCCGCCCCAGTACACCTGGTCGTTGCGTTGGCTGTTCTGGTTCGTCGTCTGCTGCACGCCCAGGCCGAGCGCGCCGCCCGCATCCAGGGAGGCGTCGCGGCCGGCGGCCAGCTTGGCCGCCTTGGCGTCGATATCGCCGCTGGCGCGGATATCCAGATCGCGGCCGGCGCGCAGCTGGCTTTGCGCCAGGCGTTGCTCGCTGGAAGCGTGATCCCAGGAACCGGTTTCCAGGCTGGCGCCGTCGTTCTTGCGATTGCCCCTATCGCTGCGGGTATCGGTTTCCACCACGCCACTCAGCTTCACGCCGCCGTCGGCCTGCAGGCGGATGTCCTGGCCGGCGCTGACGCTGCCGCCGCGGATGGCGATCTGGCCGCGCGGTTGCGCGCCGTCCGTCGCCTGGTTATCCGCCGCCGTTGCCGCCGCGGTCAGCGTGGCGTCCTGCTCGGCGCGGATGCGCACGCCTTCCTGGCGCTGGCTGCTTTCGCTCTGGTCGCGGTTGTAGGCCCAGGAGTTTTTCCAGGCGTGATTGCTGCTGCTGGACGCGCTGTCCGCCAGCTGGCTGTCCAGCGTCAGATCCTTGCCGCTGAGCGCCACATTGCGGCCATTGATGTCGGTGGCGGCCAAGGTCGCCGCGTCGCCGGCGCTGAGGCTCACATCGTCGCGCGCGCTGATCACGCTGTGCTTGATGCGGGTGTCGCTGCCCTTGCTGGCGGTATTGGTTTCGCCGGTTTTCCAGATGAACCAGCTCTCGTCGTGGCCGCTGTCCTGGGTGGTGGAGGTTTCCGCCCGGCCGCGGCTGTCGATCTGCCGCGCGGCCAAGGCCACCTTGCCTTCGCTGGCGCGGATCTGCGCGCCTTCCAGCGCCAGCTTGCCCTGACGCGCGTCCACCGACACTTCCTGCGCGCCGTTCAGGCTGCCGCCCACATTGACGCCGGCGCCGTCGGCGGTGCTGATGATGTTGATGCGGCCGGCCTGCATCGCGCCCAGGAACACGCTGTCCAGCGAGCCCACGCCCTCGGGCGCCTTGTCGCTGCGCAGCACCTTGGCGTCCTGGCCCTGGTAATCCACCAGGTTGAAGCCGGCGCGGACATTGAGTTGCTCGCGCGCGGCCACATTGCCGCGCACGTCGATGCGCGGCGCGATCAGATCCAGCACGTTGACGCCGCTCAGGCCGGCGCCGTTGACGCTGAGCGCGTTGCCGTTCATCGCCGCCTGCAAGGAGGCGATGGCGCCGTTCTCGATATTGGCGTTGCCCACCAGCAGCGATGCGCGCGGGGTGTTGATGAAGCCGCAGCCGCTGCAGGTGATGCCGTTGGGGTTGGCCAGCACGTAGTCGGCGGCCTTGCCGAACACTTCCTGCCTGCCCAGCAGCAAGGACGGATTGCGGCTGATCACTTCGTTCAGAATCACGCTGGCTTCGCGTCCGCCCAGCTGCGCGTTGGCGCCCAGCTGGCCGGCCAGCTGCGATTGGCCGCCGGTGGCGGAGTTGTTGAACACCGCGCCCGGCTTGCCGACGTTGAAATCCTGGTACTGGTTATGCGACAGGCCCGCGGCGCTGGGCGCCACGATATTGACCACCGCCGCGCCGTTGGCGGCGTTGCTCACCTGCGGCTGCGCGCCGCTGCCGCCGGCGACGATGCCGGCCGCCATCGCGGCTTCCGCCGCCCAAAACGCCAGGGTCAGCGCCGCGGCCACTTTCCCCGTTACCGATAAGCCGAAATTTATTTTTTTCTTCATGATTTGAGTCCCGTTCATTCAGAGAACAAGCAGATCCGGTCCAAAACCGTCTATCCAAGCCACCCATGTTCCGCGGGCTGCGCCGGCCTGCCAGCCGGACTCGCCCACAATGAAACATACGTTTGATTTCGAATCTACGTCTCTTTTTAAATCAATTCAAATGAAATACTGCCAATATCGCTTAGTCGCTTTCGCGACTAATTTCTTTCAAAAAATCTTCACATCAAAAAATAAATGACAAAATCATCACCAGGAAACCGCCACCCTGGCGAACAGCTGATGGCCTTCCTGCTGCCAGCCGGCGGGCTTGTACAAAGGCCGGCTGTATTCCAGATCCAGGCTGGCCTTGCGATAGCTGAAGGCCAGGCCCAGGCTGGCGCCGGCAATGCTCTGCCACTGCAGAACCGAACGGTTCGGCAACACCCGGCCGCCGTCCACGCCTATCCTCGGCGTTACGCCTACGCCGGCCACCTCGAAACGGCGCGACAAGGTGTTGCGCCAGAACCAGGCGGTTTCCCCGGCCAGAAAGTTGCGGCGGAAGCCGCGCACCGCGCTGGCGTCGGACACGTCCATCTGCTCGACGCCGGGCAGATAGTCGCGGCTGGTCTGCCCGGTCAGCGCGCTGTTGAGCTGGTAGGGGCCGCCGGGCAAGCCCAGGCTTTGCAACCAGTTCAGCGAGGCCTTCCACTTGGTGAACTGCGGATTGGGGCCGTCCGGCACGCGCGGGTCCGGCGCATTCGCCCCCAGCCAGCGCGTGCCGCGCTGCACGCCGGCGTCGGCGATCAGCACGCCGCCGCTGAGCAGCTGCAAGCGCGACAAGCCCAACTCGGCCACGCTCAGCGTGGGGCTGGACACCCCGTACTCGACATCCTGAATGTAATTTCGCACCCGCTTATGGATCAGCTGCGCCATTAGCGAGGTGGTCTGGTTCTGACCCCTGCTCAGCACCCGGTCCACGCGCAGGCCGCTCTGCGCGGTGCTGCCGGACAGTTGCACCACATTATTGGGAAGCTGCTGCGTGTTCAGATAATCGGCGCGGCTGATGAAGCCGCTGAAAGTCCAATAGCCGTAAGGCAGAGAGTAAAACAGCGATTCGCTGCGGCTGTGCCGCACCGCGTTGTCGTCGCTGGTGCGCTGCGCCGACACGCTGACGAAATCGGACAAGCCCAGCGGGCTGTCCCAGGACAGGCCCACGCCGGCCTGTACCCGGCCGGTGTTGTCGCGGCCGGTGTTGTCGGCGTTGAAGCTCAGCCGCCACGGCGCGTCCTGGTTGTTGCGCAGGCTGAGGATGGAGCCGCCGACGGTTTCGCCGGGCAGGATGTCCAGCGTCGCCTTGCTGGACGGCAGGCGGTTGGCCTGATCCAGCCCCTGGTCCGCGTCGTGGATGTTCAGCGGCCGGCCGACCACGCCGGGAAACAAGGCGGCCGGATTGCTGCGCCGGTCGTCGCTGACGATTTTCTCCACCCGGCCTTCGTGCACGCGCAAGGTCAGCACGCCCTGCTCGTCCGGCCCTTCGGCCGCCACGCGCGCGGCGATATAGCCCTTCTTTAGATAAAGCTGGGTCAAGGCGCGGCTGTAGCGGTTCAGCTCCTCGTTGTTCAGGCAGTCGCTGGCCAGTTCGCCCAGCGAGGCCACTTCCTTGCGGCTCAACAGCTTGATGCCGGCCAGGCGCACGCCTTTGACGCGCAGGCAATCCAGCTCGCTCATGTCCGCCGCTTGCGGCCGCCGCATCATATTGCTGTCCGGCTGCATTTGCCGCAGCCTATGCTGCTGGATGATGGCGTCGAAGCGGCGACTGTTGTCCTGCAACAGGCGCCGCGAATCGTTTTCCATTTGTTGATGCATGCTGCCAGACATGCCGGGCACCTCCGCGGCCTGCGCCGCCATGCCCCAACAAACGATCCCCGCCATCTGCCAGAGCCGAGCTGGAGATGGTTTTTTATATTTAATCATCATCGGATTCGTAACTATTTTTAAATAAAGGAAAACAGAAATTCCATGACGCGTCCAGACTAATGAGAATAATTATCAAATAATGACACTATTACCCAGCCTTGATGCCAGCCTTGCGGCGTCAGTGCAACACAAAATGCAATTCAAATAAAAAAACCCGGCCAAAGGCCGGGCTTTCCGCTTAGTCGTTTGATTCTGAAATATCTTTCAGAAGATCAGAAAAAACTTATTCGAACACAAAGTGGGCGCGCTTGATATTGCACAGCAATTCATAAGCAATACTGCCGGCGGCGGCGGCCACCTCGTTGACCGACACCGCGTCTCCCCACAGCTCCACCTCGCTGCCGATGCCGGCGGCGGGCAAGTCGCTCAGGTCCACGGTGATCATGTCCATCGACACCCTTCCGATGATGCGCGAACGGCGGCCGTCCACCGCCACCGGGCTGCCGCTGGACGCCAGCCGCGGATAGCCGTCGGCGTAGCCGCCGGCGATCAGGCCCACCCGGGTGGGCCGTTCGGTGACGAAGTTGTTGCCGTAGCCGATAGGCTCGCCGGCGGCCAGCTCGCGCACGCCGAAAATCCGGCTGCTCAACCGCATCACCGGCTTCAGCGCGTCGCCCTGCGGGAAGCCCGCCGGCAAGGGGCTGGCGCCGTAGAGCAGGATGCCGGCGCGGCCCCAGTCGCGGCGCGAGCGCGGATGGCACAGGATGCCCGCGGAATTGGCCACGCTCTCCTCGCCCGGCAGACCCGCCGTAGCGGCGTCGAAGGTTTCGATCTGCGCCAAGGTCATCGGCACCGTCGGCTCGTCGGCGCGCGCGAAGTGAGTCATCTTGACGATGCTCTCCGCCTTGCCGCTGGCCTGCAATCTTTCCCAGGCCGCGCGGTAATGCTGCGGCAGGAAGCCCTCGCGGTGCATGCCGCTGTCCAGCATCAACCAGACCTGGAACGGCGCGGCCGGCTGCGCGTCTTCCAGCATGCGCAACTGCTCTTCGCTCTGCACCACCAGCCACAGCCGGTGACGTTCCACCTCGGCCAGTTCGGCCGCCTCGAACACCCCTTCCAGCAACAGGATGGGCGCGCTCACGCCGGCGGCGCGCAGCTGCAGCGCTTCCTCCAGGCAGGCGACGGCGAAGCCGTCGGCGACATCGGCCAGCGCCTGGGCGCAACGCGTCGCGTCGTGACCGTAGCCATTGGCCTTCAGCACCGCCAATACCCGCCCGCCGTGCTGGCGCTTGGCCAGCAGGTAGTTGTCGCGCAGGTATTGGGTGCGTACGGTGGCGATCAGCGGCCGCATGCTCAGGCGCCCGCCACGGCCGGCCGCGCGGCCGGCACCACCAGGGTTTCGCCCTGCTTGGCGTAGCGCTGCATGGACAGACCGTCCAGGCTGATCTCCGGCTTTGCGCCGGTGATGATGTCGGCCAGCACCTTGCCGGAGCCGGCGCCCATGGTCCAGCCCAGCGTGCCGTGGCCGGTGTTCAACGACAGATTGGCGAAGCGGGTGCCGCCGACGATGGGGGTGCCGTCCGGCGTCATCGGCCGCAGGCCGGTCCAGAAGCTGGCGGCCGGAATGTCGCCGCCGTTCGGGTACAGATCGCCCACCACCATTTCCAGCGTTTCGCGGCGGCGCGGGTTCAGCGACAGATCGTAGCCGGACAGCTCGGCCATGCCGCCGACGCGGATGCGGTCGTCGAAACGGGTGATCGCCACCTTGTAGGTTTCGTCCAGCACCGTGGACACCGGCGCGCCGGCCGGATTGGTGATCGGCACCGTCAGCGAATAGCCCTTGACCGGGTAGACCGGGATGTCGATGCCCAGCGACTTGACCATGTCGCGGGAGAAGCTGCCCATCGCCACCACGTAGTGGTCGGCGCGCAGCAAATCGTCGCCGACGCGGATGCCGGTGATGCGCTTGCCGTCGCTCTCGATGCCGTCCACGCTCACGCCGAAGCGGAATTCCACGCCCTTGGCGCGCGCCATCTCTGCCAGGCGGGCGGTGAACAGATTGCAGTCGCCGGTTTCGTCATTGGGCAGTTGCAGGCCGCCGGAGAGCTTGTGCTTGACGCCGGCCAGCGCCGGCTCCACTTCCGCGCAGCCGTCCCGGTCCAGCACCTTGAAGTCCACGCCGCACTCCTTGAGCACCGCGATGTCCTTGCTGACGCCGTCCACTTGAGCCTGGCTGCGGAACAGCTGCAGCGTGCCGCCCTGGCGCGCCTCGTAGCCGATGCCGGTTTCGGCGCGCAGCTCTTTCATCTTGTCGCGGCTGTATTCGGCCAGACGCATCATCCGGCTCTTGTTCACCGCGTAAGCGTCTTCATTGCAGTTGGCCAGCATCTTGGCGATCCACTGCAACTGGTAGAGACTGCCGTCCGGCTTCACCGCCAGCGGCGCGTGGCGCTGGAACAGCCATTTGGCCGCCTTCAGCGGAATGCCCGGCGCGGCCCAGGGCGTGGAATATCCGGGGGAGATCTGGCCGGCGTTGCCGAAGCTGGTTTCCAGCGCCACGCCCTCCTGACGCTCCAGCACCGTTACCTCGCAACCCGCCTTGGCCAGATACCAAGCCGTGGACACGCCCAGAACACCGCCGCCCAGCACGATAACCTTCATTTTCTCTCTCCGTTTGCAGCACTACATGGCTATAGTGATTTTGCGTAGTATATTAATGAAACACTGGGTTTTTTCACCAAAGTAGCGTCAGACTACAGATTTTAAAACTGCAAACTTTCATGGATACAGTGAAAACATGAAGAAAAGTACTGGCAGCGACAAAGCGCTGGATAAAACCGACCTGAAAATCCTGCGCCTGCTGCAGAAAAACGGCCGCATCTCGATGACGGAACTCTCTGAAAAGGTAGGACTTTCCACCACGCCGTGCACCGAACGGGTGCGTCGGATGGAGCGCGACGGCATCATCGAAGGCTATTACGCCCGCCTCAATCCGCACGCGATGGGCGCGGCGCTGCTGGTGTTCGTGGAGATCAAGCTGGAGGCCAAATCCGGCAATATCTTCGACGCCTTCCGCCGCGAAATCATGCGCATCCCGGAAATCCTGGAATGCCACCTGGTGTCCGGCGAGTTCGACTACCTGATCAAGGCGCGCATCCCGGACATGTCGATGTACCGCAAGCTGCTGGGCGACATCCTGCTGCAACTGCCGTCCGCCAAGGAATCCAAAAGCTATGTGGTGATGGAAGAGGTCAAGGAGACTCTGCTGCTGCCGCTGGGAGAATAAATTAACCATTTAAAATCACTGCGTTGCATTTGATTTAAATCAAAAAAGGCTTGCATTCCCCTCCCGCCTCAGCCAAACCACAAGCAGCTGTTGCTTGAGTAAAACTACCTAGGCGGGAGATGAGGATGTTCGGCTTCATGAAGGCGGTGGACAAAACCGCGGACGCGGCGCGACAGGTGCGCCAACTGGAGAGCGTGCTGGACCACGCCGACAATCTGATCATGCTGTGCGACACCAGCCGCGACAATGCGATCTTCTACATGAACAAGACCGCGCGCGACATCCTGAGCCGGCATCGAGAGATGATGAACCAGAAATTCCGCGCCGGCGTCGACGTCAACCACGCCCACGGCCACAGCATCCACCAGTTCCACCGCGACCCGGAACACAACCGCCGCATCCTGGCCGACCTGGCCAGCCGCAAGATAGACCAGCATATCGCGATGATTCCGGTGGGCGAGGTCATGTTCAAGACCAAGGTGTTCCCGATCTGGGACTCCGCCCATCCGGACCAGCTGCTGTGCTTCATGGCCAGCTTTCAGGACGTGTCCGCCGAAGTCCGCGCCCAGCAATTGCAAGACCAGGGCAACCAGCGCCGCGAATTCCTGGAGGCCCGCATCAACGAGCTGTCCGAGAACATGCAGGCGATGAGCACCACCATCCAGAACGTGGCGGTGCAGACCTCCTCCGCCTCCGAATCCGCCGAACTGATGCTGGGCGAGGCCAAGAAAAGCATGGCCATCGTCAGCGACACCAGCCAGGGCATGCAGCAAGTGGGCACCATGGTGCGCCAGACCGCCGACAGCCTGGTCTCGCTGGGCCAGCGCTCGGAAGCCATCGGCCACATTGTCAACGTGATCAAGGACATCGCCGACCAGACCAACCTCCTGGCCTTGAACGCGGCGATCGAGGCGGCGCGCGCCGGCGAGATGGGCCGCGGCTTCGCCGTGGTGGCGGACGAGGTGCGCAAGCTGGCCGAGCGCACCACCAAGGCCACCCAGGAAATCGGCGACATGATCCGCGCGATCCAGGGAGAGGTGCAGCACAATGTGCGCGCCATCGAGCAGGGCCGCGAACAGGTGCAGACCACGGAAAGCGATTTCCAGCGCGCCGAGGGCGCCTTGCAGACCATAGTCGGCGAGATCAACACCATGCGCAATTTCGTGGTGGAAATCGCCAACGCCTCGGAAGAACAGGCCGCCACCTCGCAGGATATCGCCGACAAGCTCAGCGACATCACCCGGCAGGACTGAAGTAAAAATGCTTCACAAGCGAAGGATGGGGCGGAATAATGAAACGCTCCACCTTTCGCTTTGAGGCCACCATGAGCTTAGCGTCCGTCCAGGCGTTTTTCGCCGCCCGTCAGCTGGACATCCCCATCATAGAACTGGACGTCAGCACCGCCACCGTGGCTGAAGCCGCCGCCGCCCACGACGTGGAGCCCGGCCGCATCGCCAAGACGCTGGCCTTCCGCCTGAACGACGGCCGCGATGTGATCCTGGTGGCGCGCGGCGACGCCCGCATCGACAACCGCAAGTTCAAGGACGCCTTCGGCAAGGGCAAGATGCTGCCGCCGGACGAGGTGGAGGCCATCACCGGCCACCCGGTGGGCGGCGTCTGCCCGTTCGGCCTCGCCACCGAGCTGCCCGTCTACCTGGACGTGTCCTTGCAGGCTTACGACGAAGTGCTGCCGGCCGCCGGCGCGGTCCACAGCGCGGTGCGCTTGTCGCCGCAGCAGCTGCACCACATCACCCAGGCCGACTGGGTGGATGTGTGCCAGGCTTTTGCCTAGCAAGCGGCTTACGCTCCGCTGCGCGCCGCCCTGAGCCGCGTTGCCAAACCGATGCAAAAAGCCGCCGTTTGTCGCCAAACGACGGCTCAAGCTTTCCCGCGGCGGAATACTCGCCGCCTGCCACGCCAGGCCGGCGCGCTATTGAGACGCCCACGCATCCCAAGCAAGGCGCCGCCGGCGTCCGCCATGCCAAGAAAAACGCCCGGCAAGCCGGGCGTTTCCCATTCATCCTGACGAAGGCGCTCAGTACCCCAGCCCCATCGCTTCCTTGACGTCCTGCATGGTGGCGCGCGCCACTTGCTCGGCCTTGGCGTTGCCGGCGGCCACCACTTCCTTGACCAGCTTGGGATTGCTCAGATACTGCTCGGCGCGTTCAAACATCGGCTGCTGTTCGCGGAGTACGCCGTCGATCACCGGTTGCTTGCAGTCCAAGCAACCGATGCCGGCGCTGGTACAGCCCTGCTTCACCCATTCGCGGGTGTCGGCGTCGCTGTACACCTGGTGCAGCTGCCATACCGGGCATTTGTCCGGGCTGCCCGGATCGGTGCGGCGCACGCGGGCCGGATCGGTCGGCATCGCCCGTACTTTTTTGGTGACGGTGGCCGGGTCTTCGCGCATGGTGATGGTGTTGCCGTAGGACTTGGACATTTTCTGACCGTCCAGGCCCGGCATCTTGGACGCCTCGGTCAGCATCGCCTCGCATTCGGCCAGAATGCTCTTGCCCTTGTTCTCCAGCCAACCGAACAGGCGCTCGCGGTCCGCCGCGCCCAGGTTCTGGCTGGCGGCCAGGATTTCGCGCGCGCCGGCCAGCGCCTCGGCGTTGCCGTCTTGCAGATAGGCGGTGCGCAAGCGGTCGAACTCCTTGCCTGCCTTGCCTATCTTCTTCACCGCGGCGCGGGCCAATTCCTCGAAGTTGGGCTCGCGGCCGAACAGGTTGTTGAAGCGGCGCGCCACTTCGCGGGTCAGTTCGATGTGCGGCACCTGGTCTTCGCCCACCGGCACCAGGCCGGCCTTGTAGATCAGGATGTCGGCGGCCTGCAGCAGCGGGTAGCCGAGGAAGCCGTAAGTGCCCAGGTCCTTGGTGGACAGTTTTTCGATCTGGTCCTTGTAGGTGGGCACCCGCTCCAGCCAGGACAGCGGGGTCACCATGGACAGCGCCAGATGCAGTTCCGCGTGCTGCGGCACTTTGGACTGGATGAAGACGGTGGCCTGTTCCGGGTCCACGCCGGCGGCCAGCCAGTCTATCACCATGTCCCAGACGCTCTTGCCGATGATGGAGACGTCGTCGTAATTGGTGGTCAGCGCATGCCAGTCCGCCACCATGAAGTAACAGTCATGGGTGCTTTGCAGCTGCACCCAGTTCTTGATCACGCCGTGGTAGTGGCCAAGGTGCAGGCTGCCGGTGGGGCGCATGCCGGAGAGAATGCGGTTGGCGAACATGTTTGAATTCCGTTTCAGAGAATAAGCGCGACAGCGCCGGAAACGAATTCCGGCGCGTCAGGATTGGAGCGAACCTAGGCCTTAAATCAGCGCGCGCACCAGCCCGTACATCAGGCCGTAGAATGGCCGCAAAATGGTGGTCAGCAAGCCGGTGGCGATCAAGGCCAGCAGCACCCACATGCCGTAAGGTTCCAGCCTGGAATACTTCCAGGCCATGCCCGGCGGCAGGAAGCTTTCCACGATGCGGCCGCCGTCCAGCGGCAGGATGGGCAGCAGATTGAGCAGCATCAGCGAGATGTTGATGCCGATGCCGGCCTGGCTCATCAGCATCAGCGGTTCGCTGTAGCTGGTGTCCATGCCAATGGCCAGCTTGAACAGCAGCACCCACAGCAGGGTCATCAGCAGATTGGCGGCCGGGCCGGCGGCGGCCACCAGCCGGCCGTGTTCACGCGGCTTGCGCAGCGCGCCGAAGTTGACCGGCACCGGCTTGGCCCAGCCAAAGATGAAGCCGCCCAGCGTCACCGACAACAACGGCAGCAACACGGTGCCGATCGGGTCGATGTGCTTGAGCGGGTTCAGCGTCATCCGTCCCATCATATAGGCGGTGCTGTCGCCGAAGCGTCGCGCGGCGTAGGCGTGGGCGGCCTCGTGCAAGGTGATGGCGAACAACACCGGCAGCGCGTAAATGGTGATTTTCTGGATCAGGTTAATGTCGCCCATGATGTCTCTTGTGGGTTGAAAACGGTGTCGGGAGGCAAAAGCGGAGTTTATAGACCAAACGGCGCCGGGTCGCCCTTGCCGCGGCGCAGCAGCTCCACGCCCTCGGTCATGTCGATCACGGTGGTGGGCTCGGTGCCGCACCAGCCGCCGTCTATCACCGCGTCCACCGCGTGCTCCAGCCTCTCGCGGATTTCATAGGGATCGGTCAGCGGCTCCTCGTCGCCGGGCAGCATCAGGGTACAGGACAGGATGGGCTCGCCCAGCTCTTCCAGCAGGGCCAGCGCCACTTTGTGGTCCGGCACCCGCAGCCCGATGGTGGAGCGCTTGGGATGCAGGGTGCGGCGCGGCACTTCGCGGGTGGCTTGCAGGATGAAGGTGTAGCTGCCGGGGGTGGCGGCTTTCAGCATGCGGAACTGGCTATTGTCCACCTTGGCGTAGTTGGCCAGCTCGGACAGATTGTGGCAGACCAGGGTCAGGTGGTGGCGCAGGTCCAGCTGGCGGATGTCCAGGATGCGCTCCATCGCCGGCTTGTCGCCCAGCATGCAGCCCAAGGCGTAACAGGAGTCGGTGGGATAGACCACCACCCCGCCCTCGCGCAGGATCTTCACCGCTTCGCGCACCAGCCTCGCCTGCGGATTGTCCGGGTGGATCATGAAAAACTGTGCCATGAGGTCAGCCTTGTGCCAGGTCCGCGGGCCGGATGATGCGCGCGGCCAGCGCGTTCCAGATGGGTTTGCAGATGGGCGGCAGGTCGTCGGTGCGGCCGACGTCGCGGCCGCCCTCGCCCGGCGCGTGGAAATCGCTGCCGGCGCTGGAATACAGCTCGTGGCGGTCCGCCAGCAAGGCGAACTTGTGCATATCGTCCAGGCTGTGGCTGCCGCTGGCCACTTCGATGCCGCGGCCGCCAGCCTGTTTGAAGTCGTTGATCAGCCGCTCTATCAGGGTGCGGCCCATATCGTAGCGGCCGGGATGGGCGATCACCGCCTCGCCGCCGCCGGCGCGGATCCAGCCCACCGCGTCTTCCAGGCCGGCCCATTCGTGCGCCACGTAGCCGGGCTTGCCCGGGGTCAGGAATTTGCGGAACACGGTGCGCACGTCCTTGACCTGGCCGCTGTTGACCAGGAAGCGGGCGAAGTGGGTGCGGCCTATCATTTCCGGGTTGTCGCACAAGGCCATCGCGCCGTCGAAAGCGCCTTGGATGCCCACCTTGAGCAGCTCGTCCGACATCTGCCGCGCGCGGTTGACGCGGCCGTCGCGGATGGATTGCAGGCCGGCGGCCAGCGTCGCCTGATCAGGATCTATGCCCAGGCCGACGATGTGCACGGTGTGCTTGCCCCAGCTGACCGAGACTTCGACGCCGTTGAGAAAGGCCAGGCCCTGCCGCGCCGCCTCGGCCCGCGCCGCGGCCAGGCCGTGGGTGCAGTCGTGGTCGGTCAGCGCCACCAGCGTGGCTTCGCGCTCGGCGGCGCGCGCGATCACCTGCTCCGGCGGCAAGGCGCCGTCGGAGGCGTGGGAATGGAAATGCAGATCGATGCTGGCCATGCTCATTGTCCGTTGGCGGCGGCCTGGCGCGCGGCTTCGCGCAACTCCCAGGCGGCCTGTTTGGCGCGGTATTCCGTCATCAGCGCGTTGTAGCTGTCCCAGATGCACGGGTCGCAGCCGCTGCCGCAGCAGGCGTCGTCCGGCGGGGGCTCGGGCGCTTCCGGCGGCGGGTCGAAGTCGTCGTCGTTCATGGCGCCGCGACGCGGATGGTAAAGCCGTCGCCGCTGACTTGCTGACCCACGCGGATCTTGCAGGTCTTGCGCAGTTCCACCTGGCCGTCCACCCGCACATTGCCTTCGGCGATGAAATGCTTGGCGGCGCCGCCGGAGTCGCAGACATTGCAGATTTTCAGCAGATCGCACAAGGCGATGTATTCGCCGCTCAATTCAAAGGTTTCGTTCATTTTTGCACACTCGATTGGGACAGGGCTGTGAGCGGGCTGTGGACAAGAACCGCAGCGCCTTCTTTTTTCACGCCTTTTTACTGTCGCTTATTTTTTAATCTATCGCCGACAACTATCCACGCCGCGGCAGGACAAGCTTGTGGGCCTGTTGTGGATAATTGCGGCAATTTGCTGAATTTCCAGCGCTTTATTCTTTCCGCTCAAAATTTAGGCAGCTCGCCCGGCCAGATCGCCGCCAGCGCCGCCCAGGCCAGGGCCATGCGCCGCTCGTGCGCGCCGCCCACCCGCGTCGCGGCAATGCCAGCCTCCTCCAGCGCCTGCCGGTAGAGGCCGAACAGCCAGTCGCGCTGGGTAGGATGGCTGCGC
Source organism: Chromobacterium alkanivorans (assembly GCF_016937655.1). GTDB lineage: Bacteria > Pseudomonadota > Gammaproteobacteria > Burkholderiales > Chromobacteriaceae > Chromobacterium > Chromobacterium alkanivorans. The sequence goes on from NZ_JAFHKL010000003.1 coordinate 460,572, forward strand.
AGCGGGTCCGGCTCCCAGGGGATGTCCGGCTCGGCCAGCAGGGTCAGCGCGTAATCGCCGGGCCGGTACAAATCCAGCAGGCCGGGACTGCAATGCCCGTGCGCCACCTCGCTCCAGATCTTGCAATTCAGCGCGGTGGTGTCGCACAACAAGACTTGGACGTCGCCGGCCAAGGACTGTTCCGCCGCCAACTGTCCGCGCGCCACTTCCTCGATGATTTCCGGCGTGGAACGGTACGGCCGCTCGGCGAAATAGTCGCGCGCGTATTCCGGCACCCAGGCGGCGGCAATGCCGGCCGCGTTCAGCGCCGCCGCCAGCGCGCGCGCCAGCGTGGTTTTGCCGCAGGACTCCGGCCCCACGATGGCGATCTTCAACGGCCGCGTCGCGCCCTCTGACATCCTGCTGCTCTCGAATTGCGGAAAAGCGTTCAATTATACGCCGCTTGCCGCGCTATCAACAGTCGGGCCGCTGTTCTCAACAAGTCAGGGGGACAGCCCTGTGCGTCAGCTGTGGACAAGACGGCTAAGCCCTTGCCGCAAAATGGATTTGATTGTTTCGCTCAAAAAATAAGCAAGCTCGTGGTTTACCCACATCCAGCGTGAAAAGCCATGTGGGACAATTGTGGATAAACACGCCAAGTCCTTGTTCCGTCAAGCGCATTTTCATCCGCTTATTTTTTGAGCGAAAATCCGCGCCGAATCAAGATAACGGCATGCCGCGACGCCCTCCATCGCCGTTCCGCCGCCACGGCGTCCACTTTTCCGTTTGCCCACATCCAAGGTGTAAAGCCGTGTGGGTGAGCTGTGGACAAGCACGGCAAGGCCATGAAAAATCGGCACAAAAAAAGGCCGCTCAAAAAATGAGCAGCCTGGGTGACGCATAGTGTCTTAATGCGCGCTCATCTCACCGCGCAAGGGCCGGGCCAACTGCGCCGCCAGTTGCGGGCCGCTCAGGCCGGCGGACAGCAACACGTGCAGCTTGGCCAGCGCCGCTTCCGGCGTCAGGTCCGCCCCGGCCACCGCGCCGGCGCGCGCCAGCGGCTGGCTGGCGGCGTAAGCGCCCACCTCCACCGCGCCCCGCGGCGCCTGGGTGATGTTGAGCACCGCGCCGCCGCGCGCGGTCAAGGCCTTCACGCCGGCCAGCAGCGCCGGATCGGCCGGCGCGTTGCCGCTGCCGTAGCTCATCAGCACCGCCGCGTCCAGCATCGGGTCCGCCATCAGGCGGCCGGCCAGCGCCGCGCCCTGCCCCGGGCTCAGAAACAGGCAGGCGATATTCAGGTCTTCGCGCAGCGCCTTCGGCTGGAACTCGCCTTGCGCCGGCAGCCAGGCGGCTTGGTTCCAATGCGGGTGAATGGCGAAACGGGCCAGCGGCTCGGCGTTGGGCGAGCCGAAGCCGGCGAACTGCTCGACGTCCAGCTTGCGCGCGCGGCTGCCGCGCAGCAGCAGGCGGTCGAAGGCGATGACGACTTCGCGCAGCTCCGGCTGGCAGGCGGCCTCCAGCGCGTCGGCGACATTGTTCCAGCCGTCGGAGCGCGGATGCAGCAACGGCAATTGCGCGCCGGTCAGCGCCACCGGCTTGGCCAGGCCGCGCAAGGCGAAGGCCAGCACGCCGGCGGTATAGGCCATGGTGTCGGTGCCGTGGATGACGACGAAGCCGTCGTAGTCGCCGTAGCGCTCGGCCAGCGCGGCGATGATGCGGTTCCAGTGACGCGGCTCGATGGCGGAGGAGTCGATCAACTCTTCGAATTCGACCACGTCGAAATCCAGGCCGGGGCGGCGGAAGCGCTCCAGCAGGCCGGGCAGCAAGCCCGGCGACGGCGCCAGGCCGTCCGGGGTTTCGGTCATGCCTATGGTGCCACCGGTGTACAACACTAAAACGCGGCTCATGCGATCTCCTGCAAACAGTGTCCAATGCCGCGATGGTAGCTCAATTCGCCGCCGCCGCGGCAGGACTGTCCACGCGCAAACGCACCGCGTCGTGTCGCCAGTACTCGTAATCGCAGTCCAGCGTCGCGCCGGCGGCGTCGCGATTCACTCGGCGGACCAGCAGGATGGGGCTGCCCTCGGCCAGCATCAGCGCCTGCGCCACCCGGCCCTGGGCCGCCGCCGGCAAAATGTCGAAAACCGCGGCCGCGTACTCGATGCCGTAGCGGCGGCGATACAGCTCGGTCAGCGACCGGCTCAGGTCCTGCCCCTGGATGTCCGGAAAGCGCTCCGGGCGCAGAAAGTGCTCCACGTACAACGCCACCCGTCCGTCCAGGCTGCGCTGGCGGCGAATTTTCCACAAGGAGCTCAAGGGCGGCACTTCCAGCGCCCGGCACAGCTCGGGCGAAGCCAGCACGGTCTCCACGCCCAGAAGCCGGGTTTCCGCCGCGCGTTGCTGGGCGTCGGCCATGCGCTGGAAATGGTTGCCGTGGAGCGGCGCGTACTCCAGCCTGGGAAAGGCGACGAACCAGCCGCGCCGTTCTTCGCGGTACACCCGTCCTTCGGCCTCCAGCACGCCCAGCGCCTCCTTCAGGGTGATGCGGGTGGTGGCGAACAACTCGGCCAGCGCGCGCTCCGACGGCAGCCGGCCGCCGGGCCGCAGCAGGCCGCCGTCGATTTGCTGCAATAAGGCGGCGCGGATGCGCGCGGCCTGGGAAAGCGGTTTCGGTTCAGTCATCAGGACTAGTCCAGCTATCAGGTCTCCGCCGGCTTTTTACCAAGCAAAAATGACAAGGAAATGAAGCGTCCGCCGCGCGGAGGCGCCGCGTCGCGACGATTCGTCACCGATCCGCAATCAAATTGCCATGCGACGTAAACCGGAATGTCATCTGTACGGAATACCATCAGCATCGCTTTTATTTGACCTAGTCCAAAGGGATGGATGCCATGAATACACCGTTGCGCTGCGCCGTGCTGGGCGCGCTGGCCCTGCTGGCCAACACCGCTTTCGCCGACAACCTGAACGCGCTGATCCAGGCCGCCAAGAAGGAAGGCGAGCTGAACGTGATCGCCCTGCCTCACGACTGGTGCGGCTACGGCGGCGTGATCGCCGGCTTCAAGGCCAAATACGGCATCAAGGTGAACGAGCTGAATCCGGACGCCGGTTCCGCCGACGAACTGGAGGCGATCAAGGCCAACAAGAGCAATAAGGGCCCGCAGGCGCCGGACGTGATCGACGTGGGCCTGTCCTTCGGCCCGCAAGCCAAGGCCGCCGGCCTGCTGCAGCCCTACAAGGTGTCCAACTGGAAAACCATTCCGGACAGCGTCAAGGACAAGGACGGCTATTGGTACGGCGATTACTACGGCGTGCTGGCCTTCGAGGTGAACAAGGATCTGGTCAGCAAAACGCCCACCGACTGGAGCGACCTGCTGAAGCCGGAATACAAGAACGCGGTGGCGCTGGCCGGCGACCCGCGCGCCGCCAACCAGGCGATCCAGGGCGTGTTCGCCGCCGGCCTGTCCCAGTCCAAGGGCAATGTGGCCAAGGCCGCCGACGCCGGCCTCAAATTCTTCGCCCAATTGAACAAGAGCGGCAACTTCGTGCCGGTGATCGGCAAGGCGGCCTCGCTGGCCCAGGGCAGCACTCCCATCGTGATCCGCTGGGACTACAACGCCTTGGCCGACCGCGACACCCTGAAGGGCAACCCCAAGGTGGAGGTGGTGGTGCCCAAGAGCGGCGTGGTGGCCGGCGTTTACGCCCAGGGCATCAGCGCCTACGCGCCGCACCCCAACGCCGCCAAGCTGTGGCAGGAATACCTGTTCTCCGACGAGGGCCAGCTGGCCTGGCTCAAGGGCTATTGCCACCCCACCCGCTTCAACGATCTGGCCGCGCGCAAGAAAATCCCGCAGGACTTGCTGAGCCGGATGCCGGACGCCGCCGCCTATAAGAAGGCCTTGTTCCCGACGCTGGAGCAGCAAGAGGCGTACAAGGCGGTGATCACCAAGCAGTGGGACGGCGTGGTCGGCAGCAATGTGAAGTAAGCCGGCTTCTCTCCCTTGGCGCGCGGCTTCGCCGCGCGCGGGTTCTCTTTGGAAACACGCCCTCATGTCCGCATCTTCCGACTCCCTCTCCGGCCGCTCCGGCCCGGCGTCGCCGCGCCGCTCCGGCGGCGGCTTCGTCTCGCTGTCCTGGCTGGGCGTGGCGCCGTTCTTCCTGTTCGCGCTGCTGTTCCTGCTGCTGCCCACCGCCCGCTTGCTGCTGGGCGCCTTTCAGGACGCCGACGGCCATTTCACGCTGAACAATATCGCGCGGCTGTTCGAGCCGGCGATTCTCGACGCCTACAAGATCAGCCTGCAGATCAGCGCGGCTTCGGCGCTGCTGGGCGCGGCCTTCGGCCTCTTGCTGGCCCTGGCCGCGATCCGCGGTCGGCTGCCGGGCTGGATCCGCCCGACGCTGGCCACCTTTTCCGGCGTGGCGTCCAACTTCGCTGGCGTGCCGCTGGCCTTCGCCTTCCTGGCCACGCTGGGCCGCATGGGCCTGGTGACGGTGCTGCTTCGCCGCTATCTGGATTTCGACCTCTACGCCGGCGGTTTCAGCATCCTCAGCTTCAGCGGCCTGACCCTGACTTATCTGTACTTCCAGATTCCGCTGATGGTGCTGATCGTCAGCCCGGCCATAGACGGCCTCAAGACCGAATGGCGCGAGGCCTGCGACAGCCTGGGCGGTTCCGCCTTCGCCTACTGGAGCCGCATCGCGCTGCCGGTGCTGTGGCCCAGCATCCTGGGCGCGGCGCTGCTGCTGTTCGCCAACGCCTTCGGCGCGGTGGCCACCGCCTACGCGCTGACCGGCAGTTCGCTCAACATCGTCACCATCCTGCTTTACGCGCAAATCCGCGGCGACGTGCTGCACGACCAGAACCTGGGCTACGCGCTGGCGCTGGGCATGATCGTGGTCACCGGCCTGTCCAACGCCGCCTATATCTGGCTGCGCGGCCGCGCGGAAAGGAGCCGGACATGAAACACGAGCCCGTTCACAGACCGTCGTCGCGGCTGGGCGCCTGGATCGCCGTCGTCGCCGGCGGCCTGTACTTCCTGCTGCCGCTGTTGGCCACCTTCGAATTCAGCCTGAAGATGCTGCGCGAGGGCTACAGTCTGGAAGCCTACAAGCTGGTGCTGCAGGATCCCGGCTTTCAGCAAAGCTTCGCCTATTCCGCGCTGATGGCCTTGTTCACCATCGTCATCGGCATCCTGCTGGTGGCGCCCACCGCGTTCTGGATCCAGCTCAAGCTGCCGCGGCTGCGCCCGCTGGTGGAGTTCATCACCCTGCTGCCGCTGGTGATCCCGGCCATCGTCATCGTGTTCGGCTATCTGCGCCTGTTCGGCAGCGACGCCTGGCTGCCCTTGACCGGCAGCGAGCGCGGCACCGATCTCTTGCTGGTCTGCAGCTATGTGACGCTGGCGCTGCCCTATCTGTACCGTTCCATCGACGCAGGCCTGTCCGCCATCGACGTGCGCTCGCTGGCCGAGGCGGCGCAAAGCCTGGGCGGCGGCTGGCGAGTGATCCTGCTGCGAGTGATCTTCCCCAATATCCAGTCCGCGCTGTTGTCCGGCGCGTTTCTGACCTTCGCCATCGTCATCGGCGAATTCACCATGGCCAGCCTGCTGGCGCGGCCGGCCTTCGGACCTTATCTACAGTTGATCGGCGCCAACCGCGCTTACGAGCCGGCGGCGCTGGCCATCATCGCCTTTTTGATCACCTGGGCGGCCATGGGCCTGCTGCAGGTGGCCGGCCGTCACCGCCGCGCGCTGCGCGAGGCGACGGCCGCCGAATAAGAGAGAACCCATAATGGCATACCTGGACATCCGGCATCTCAACAAGCGCTACGGCCAGCACACGGTGGTGCACGACTTCAATATGCGGGTGGAAGCCGGCGAGTTCGTCACCTTCCTGGGCCCGTCCGGCTGCGGCAAGACCACGGTGCTGCGCATGATCGCCGGCTTCGAAACGCCCAGCGGCGGCGCCATCCGCCTGCAGGGCGAGGACATCACCGCCTGCGCGCCGCAAAAGCGCGGCATCGGCATGGTGTTTCAAAGCTATGCGCTGTTTCCCAATATGAGCGCCGGCGAGAACATCGCCTTCGGCCTGAAGATGCAAAAGCGCTCCGCCGCCGACATCCGCTGCAAGGTGGCGGACGCGCTGGCCTTGGTGGAGCTGTCCGGCAAGGAAGATCACTACCCGCATCAGCTTTCCGGCGGCCAACGCCAGCGGGTGGCGCTGGCGCGCGCGCTGGTGGTGGAACCGCGCATCCTGCTGCTGGACGAACCGCTGTCGGCGCTGGACGCGCGCATCCGCAAGAATCTGCGCGAGCAGATTCGCGACATTCAGCGCAGGCTGGGGCTGACCACCGTTTTCGTGACCCATGACCAGGAGGAAGCGCTGACCCTGTCGGACCGCATCTTCGTGATGAACCAGGGCAAGGTGGAGCAGGAGGGCGCCGCCGAAACCATCTACACCCAGCCGGCCACCGAGTTCGTCGCCCGCTTCATGGGCAACTACAATCTGCTGTCCGCCGGCGACAGCCGGGCGCTGTTCGGCCTGGAGATCCAGGGCCATCTGGCGATCCGCCCCGAGTCCATCCAGTTGCTGCCCGGCGACAGCGCCGAAACGGACAGCCTGCCGGCGGTGGTGAGGCAACGCCAGCTGCTGGGCAACATCGTCCGCTACCAGGTGGAAAGCGCCGGCGCGCTGCTGCAGGTGGACCGGCTGAACCGCAATCCGGCGGACTTGCTGGCCGACGGCGCGCCGGTGCGGCTGCGCGTCCAGCGCGACGATATGCGCGAAGTGCGTTAAACGTCCGTTGGCCGGCGGAAATAGGCCATCTGCCGGCGCAGGCTGCCGGCGCGCTGCGACACTTCCTGCGCCGCCGCCGACAATTGCTCGCTGGCGGCGGCGTTGCCCTGGGACAGCTGGCTCAGGCCCTGCATCACCTGGTTGATGCCGCCCACGTGCTGCGCCTGGGCCACGGCCTCCTTGGAAATGTCCCGCACCAGTTGCCGGGTTTGCTGGCTGGACTCGACAATGGCGCTCAGGCTCTTGCCCGCCTCCTCCGCCAGACGCACGCTGCCCGCCGCCACCTGGCCTATCTCCTTGGCCGCGGTCTGGCTGCGCATCGCCAGCTTGCGCACCTCGTCCGCCACCACGGCGAAACCCTTGCCCAGCTCGCCGGCGCGCGCCGCCTCGATGGCGGCGTTGAGCGCCAGCAAATTGGTTTGATAGGCGATGTCGTCGATGATGTCGGTGCGCTGGGCGATCACATGCATCGCCTCTATGGTTTCGCCGACCACCCGGCGCCCCTCCTCCGCCTGGCGCGCGGCCTCGCTGGCCACGTCGCCGCTGCGGCTGGCGTCGCGGGCCATCGCGAACATCTGGCCGGCGATCTCGTCCACCGCGTGGCTGGTCTGCTCGATGTCGGAGGAAGTGCGGCAGGCGCTGTCGGACAAACCCTGCGAGGCGCTGTTCAATTGCAAAGCGGCGTTGGCCACCGCGTCCGCGTCCTGCTGCACTTGACCGATCACCCCGCTCAGCTTTCGCCCCATCTGGCGGATGTGCGCGGCCAGGCTGTCCTCGTCCGACGAGGCCAGCCGCAGCCGGAAATCCAGTTGACCGCCGGCCAGCTCGCGCATGCCCTGCGCCACCTCGTCCGGCTCCGCGCCCAAGGTTCGCAGTATGCTGCGCGCCAGCAGCAAGGCCGCGGCGATGGGCAGCAACACCCCGGCCAGCACCGCCAGCGCCAGCCAGCTTTGCCAGCGCGCGGCCGACTGCTGCTGCGCCAACGCGTCGTGAATCCGGGCCAGCACCGCGTTCTGCACTTCCAGCAAGGCGTCGATGCGCCGGCTCGCCACCGCGAACCACTCCTCGCTCGGCAAGCTCTGCATCGCGCCGGGTCCGCGCGCCAATACCGCGTCGCGCAGCGCTTCGTACGCGCCGCTCGCGTCCATCGCCTGGGCCAGCAGACGTTCGTCGCCGTCGTTCTGCCGGTACAGGCTGCGGCACAGCGCCTCCTGCGACACCATGCCGCTGGCCAGGCGGAACTCGTTGATATTGAAACTGCCCACCGCCAGCACTCCGCCGATCAGGCCGCGCGCGCGGCCGGTGTACTCCGTCTGGCAATGCAAGGCGGACCATTGCTGCACCAAGGCGCGCACGTCCTCGCTTTGGGAATAGAACAGGGTGATGACCTTGGAGAGCCGCTCGATGATTTCGGTGTAGCGCTCAAACGCCGGCAACGGCGAAATATGGCGCTGCGCCACGTCGCGGCGCAAGGTGGCGAGCAGTTCCGCCGCCGGCAGCTGCTGAGAGAGAAACAAGCTCGCCTTGCGCGATAGTTCGTCTGCGGGTTGCCGGCGCAAGCGGATCAACAACGCGTCGGCCAGCGCTTTTTGCCGCGGCAGGGCTGCCGGCATCGGCTTATGCTCGTTCAGATAACGGTTGCTCAGCCCGCGCTCGATCTGCAGCGCGTGAATCAGCTCGCCCACTTGCTGCACATCGTCCACCAGGGCCTGATCGCGCTGCAAAGCCTGGACCGTCCGCCACTGCGTAAAGGCAAACCACAGCGCTCCGCACAACAAGAGCAGCACCAGCGGAGCGATCAACAAGGCCAGCTTGTGCACCAGCTTCAGACGGAAGTGCATCGGGTATCCTGTTTGCAAGCCGTGGATCAAGAACCGCCGGAGCGCAGTGCCTTGCGCGGCGGTCCAACCGCTCTAACTATAGGCAATGGCTGAACAAGGCGAACACAGCGGCATGAGGCTGGCGCCGAGGAAACCCGCGCGCAAAGAAAAACCCGCCGCGAAAGGCGGCGGGTTGAGGGGAGACGGCGATCAGGCCGCGCGCAGGCTGGCGATCATGATCCAGCCTATCAAGGCCGGCGCCATCGCCATGCAAAAGCCGCGCATCAGACGCATGCCGCGTCCGGCGCCGTCGCCGCTCAGTTCGCGGCGCACCACCGGCCAGGCTTTCCAGCCGACGAACAGGGCCAGCAGCAGTTCGCCCACCGGCATCAGCAGCTTGGAAGTCAGATAATCCAGCAAGTCGAAAAAGCTCATGCCGAACAGCTGGTACTCGCTCCACACCCCCAGCGACAGCGACGCGGGGATGCCCAGCAGGAAAATGCCCAGCGTCATCGCCCAGGCGGACTGGGTGCGCTTGAGGCCGAACTCGTCCATAGCGAAGCTGGTCACCACCTCCAGCAGGGACACCGAAGACGTCAACGCCGCCAGCAGCAGCAGGCAGAAGAACATCACCGCGAACAGCTGCCCCAGCGGCAGATGGGCGAACACCGCCGGCATGGTGATGAAGGTCAAGCCCGGGCCGGCCGACGGATCGAAGCCAAAGGCGAACACCGCCGGCAACACCATCAATCCGGCCAGGAAGCAAGTGGCCACCGTCAGCGCGATCACCCAGAGGGCAGAGCCCAGCAGATTGGATTCCTTGCTGACGTAAGAGCCGTAAGTGATCATGATGCCCAGGCCCAGCGATAGCGAGAAGAAGGCCAGGCCCAGCGCGTCCACCAGCATCGCGCTGCTGACCTTGGAAAAGTCCGGGGCCACGAAATATTTCACGCCTTCCCAAGCGCCGGGCAGGGTCAGGCCGCGGGCGATCAGCACCAGCATCAGCACGAACAAGGCCGGCATCAGGAATTTCGACAGGTTCTCGATGCCCTTCTGCACGCCGCCGGCCACCACCCACACCGTCAGCAAGGCGAAGCCGGCGTGATAGGCGATGGGCTCCAGCGGATCGCTGATGAAGCCGCTGAAGATGGCGCCCAGGGTCTTGGCGTCCGAGGTCATGATCCCTCCGCCCAGCGCCTTGACGATGTAGGCGATGGTCCAGCCGCCCACCACGCTATAGAAGGACAGGATCAGAAAACACACCAAGACGCTCATATAGCCGATGACGGGCCAGCCGCCACCGGCCAGTTGCCGGAAGGCGCCGACGGCGCCGGCCTTGGACGCGCGGCCCAGCGCCATTTCGGCCAGCATCAGCGCCAGGCCCAGCGTCAGGCAAATGCCGAGATAAATGAACAGGAAGGCGCCGCCTCCATTGGTGGCGGCGACATAGGGAAATTTCCAGATTGCCCCCAGCCCGATGGCCGAGCCGGCGGCGGCGAGGATGAAACCGAGGCGCGAGCCCCATTGTGATCTTGCCATGATGCAGTCTGCTTCTTTGTCCGAATATTTGTTTTTGAATCGCCGAAACCGACGCCCGCGCCCAAACGCGATCGCCGCAGCGGCAAAGGTGCTGTTTTTGCGCCGACAAGGCGCGGCCCGCGCCAGGCCAGATCATGAAGCCCGGGAACGAACGGAAGGGACCCGGCATGCCGGGCAAGGGAGAGAAAACCGCCGTGTGGGCGGGCCGAAAGCCGCGTCAGGGGTGGCGACGGGCCATGGTTCTCGCTAGTGTATTTTGCGTACAAACACGAATTTACCATGATTGATGGCGATTTCCAGCGTACACAGGCAATTAATTCTGATTTCCGGCGGAGGCGCAGCCATTTCCCGGCAAAGATGAGCGAACCAAACGCCTCCAAACAAGTTGGGCATGAAATATCTGTACTCAGGGAATACACTTAGAGCGGCGGACAAAAATCAGCCTCACGCCCAAGGCAAGGCGCGCCGCGGACAAGACGGCGAGCCGAAGCAAGGCGGCGTCCGGCGTTTTTGTCAGCCGCATTTAAGACCAGCGGCCCCACTGCTACGCGCCTGGCCACGCCAGGAGCGAACTCGCCGGCCTCACGCGACTTACGGAGAGCCCTATGGCGATACTGCAAGCCTTTCAATCGCTGATCGACACCGTACAGGGCGCCTTGATCATCGCGCTTCCCGCCGACGGCCAGATCGTCAGCGCCAATCAGCTGGCCGCCATTCTGCTGGCCACCCCGCACGGCGACCTGATCGGCCAACCCTTCTCCCGCTTCCTGCCCGACCCCGCCGACGGCGAACTGCTGGCCGGCGAACTGCGCCGCACCAGCATGATCTACAACCGTTCGCTGACCTTGCAAGCCAGCGGCGGGCGCCGCTTCGAGGTGCAGATGTCGCTGCGCGAGGTGGAGCTGGAGGGCGCGCTCATGCTGGTCTACAGCTTCAGCGACCGTACGGAAACCAAGGTGATGAGCCAGCTGCTGGATTTTGAGCGCAACTTGGTAGAGCGCTCGATCAGCCTGATGAAAAGCCTGCGCGCCGAAGACAAGCTCACCGACGACGACAAGCTGACCGGCGTGGCCGGCATGCACCGCCTGCTGTCAGCCGCCCATGCCGAAACCGGCCGCGCGCGCCGCTACGGCGGCGCCGTCTCCGGCCTGATCCTCAGCCTGATGAACGTGCCCGAGCCGATGCCGGAACTTGACGAAGGCTCGGCGCACCGCCACTTGCTGCGCCTGGCCGGCAGCCTGTGCCTGCAAAGCACGCGCGACAGCGACCTGGTGGCCCAGCGCGAAGACGACGCCTTCATCATTCTGCTGCCCAACACCGGAGTCAGCGGCGCCAATGAACTGGCGCGCCGGCTGATCAAATCGCTGCGCCAGCTGAGCTTCGTCTACCAGGGAGAAGAGCGCAAGGCGGCCGCCTGCGTCGGACTCAGCGCTCTGCGCGGCAGCGAGAACACGCCCAAACCCATGCTGGAGCGCTTGAACGAAGCGCTGCAAAAAGCGCGGGAAGGCGGCCCCAACTACATCGTCAAACTGCCCTGAACGCCGATGAAGAACAAAGCGGCGGCGCGTCGCCTGGACGCCCCGCCGCTCCTCTTGCTTTCCCGTCCTCAGCGGATCAGCAACTCACTTCCGCATTCTTCCGCGCATAGAACCACCAGCACAAGGCGATGCAACTGAGATAAAACACGATGAAGCACAGCAAGGCCGGCTCCGCGCCGCCGGTCGCCTTCATCGAGGCGCCGAAGCTCTGCGGAATGAAATAGCCGCCATAGGCGCCGATGGCGCTGATGAAGCCGCCTGCCGCGGCCGACTCCTTGACCCCGTCCGCCTCGGCCTGCTTGCGCGCCTCTTCGCCGCGGCCGGCCGCCGCGCGCAGCCGCCCCGTGGTGAAGATGGTCGGAATCATCCGATAAGTCGAACCATTGCCCACGCCTGCCATGGTGAACAGCAGCAGGAACATCGCGAAGAAACCGGCAAAGCTGCCGCCGCTCAATTGTCCGGCCGCGTCATGCGCCGGCAGGAAGTGCAGCACGCCCACCACCGCCAGGGCCATCACCGCGAACACCCACAAAGTCACCCGCGCGCCGCCGAGCTTGTCGGAAATCACGCCGCCGATCGGGCGCACCAGCGCACCAAGCAGGGGGCCGATAAAAGCGAACTTGGCCACCGGCACATCCGGGAATTGGGTCTTGGTCAACAAGGCGAAAGCGCCGGCAAAACCGATGAAGCTGCCGAAAGTGCCGATGTAGAGCCAGCACATCAGCCAATTATGCTTGCGACGGAAAATCACCGCCTGCTCGGTGAAGGAAGCCTTGGCGTCCGCCAGGTCGTTCATGCCGAACCAGGCCGCCACCGTGGCCACAATAATGAAGGGCACCCAGACAAAGCCGGCGTTCTGCAACCACAGGCTCTTCTCCACCCCGTCTTTAACATAATGTTGCGCATCGCCGCCAAAGGCGCCGAACATGCCGCCGGTCACCACCAGCGGAATCACGAACTGGGCCAAGGACACCCCGAGGTTGCCGAAGCCGGCGTTCAAGCCGTTGGCCGCGCCCTTCTGCGCCTTGGGGAAAAAGTAAGCGATATTGGCCATCGAGCTGGCGAAATTGCCGCTGCCCAGGCCGCAAAGCAAGGCGATCGCCAGCATCACCGGATAGGACGTCGTGGGATCCTGCACCGCAAAGCCCAACCACAAAGCCGGGATCAACAACGAGGCGGTGGACAAGGTGGTCCATTTGCGGCCGCCGACAATCGACGGCATGAAGGAGTAAAAAATGCGCAAGGTCGCGCCGGACAGCGCGGGCAAGGCCGTCAGCAAAAACAGCTGATCCTTGGTGTAATTAAAGCCCGCGTTCGGCAGGTTCAGCGTTACCACGCTCCACAATACCGAGATGACGAAAGCCAGCGTCAGACACGGAATCGAAATCCACAAATTGCGCCGCGCAATGCTCTGGCCTTCCCGCTGCCAGAACTCGGCGCTTTCCGGCTCCCACCGTTTGATGACATAAGACATGACTCAACCCTCCCCGTCGGCCCGGGTCATGGCCGGACCGGCGCTATTTGACAATCTTTTAACGGCGGCGCTTAAACGCGCCGCCATGCAACTCAAACTCAGCGGCTGGCGGCGGCCGCCAGGCGCAAACGCTGCTCGGCCACCGGTTTGAACGAGTAATGCATCCAGACCAGGCTGACGCAAACCGTGCCGTACAGCAGCATGAAGCAACTGGAACGCACCCCGGCCAGATCCACCAGCGCGCCGAACAGAATCGGCAACACAAAGCCCGCCAGGCCGCCGGCCAAACCCACCACGCCGGACACCGCGCCGATGTTGTCGGGAAAATCATTGGCGATGAACTTGAACACCGAAGCCTTGCCCACCGCCATCGCCACGCCGGCGATGAACAAAACCATGGTGAACAACACCGAGTTCAAACCGATATGCAGGCTCCACGGCCCCTTGACGGTGGCCACCACCATCTCGGTTTGCGGATAAGACAGAATGAAGAAGCAAACCCATAGCACCCACATCACCCACCACGTGGTGCGATACGCGCCGAAACGGTCCGACATCCAGCCGCCGATCGCGCGCAATACGCCGCCGGGCAAGGAAAAACAGGCGGCGAGAAAAGCAGCGGTTTTCATATCAAAGCCGTACTCGCCGACAAAATACTTGGTCAGCCACAAGGACAAGCCCACGTAGCCGCCAAACACCACCGAGTAATACTGCGAGTAGCGCCACACCCTCGGGTCGCGCATCACCCTAAGTTGATCGATGAAACGCTGGCCGCCGCCGCTCAAATGCGCCGGATTGTGATGGCTGCAAAACCAGAACAGCAGCGCCGTGGCCAGCATCACCCCGGCGTAAACCTGGGGCACCAGCGTCCAGCCGCCTAGCGCGATCAAGGCCGGCGCCACGAATTTGTTCACCGCCGCGCCGGAATTGCCCGCCCCGAACACCCCCATCGCCATCCCCTGATGCCGCGCGTCGAACCAGCGCGCCACATAGGGCGTGCCCACCGAAAAACTGCCGCCGGCCAAGCCGATGAATAGACCGATCAGCAGGAAATGCCAGTATTGGGAGGCGTACTCCATCAGATAAATCGGCAGCACCGCGCTCAGCATCAAACAGAACAAGACAATGCGGCCGCCGTAGCGGTCGGTCCAGATGCCCAGCGGCACTCGCACCAACGAGCCGGACAAGACCGGCATCGCCACCAGAATGCCGAACTCGGTTTCGTTCAGACCCAGTTGCTGCTTCACCGGAATGCCCACCACGCCCATCATCATCCACACCATGAAACAGACGGTGAAAGCAAAAGTGCTGACGGCCAGCACCGAGTACTGCTTATACGCCGCGGATGTCATCTTTCCTCCCTCTGCGGCCAGGCGGCCGGCCAGTCCAACTCCATACTCACACCTTACTGCCCGCGCGCCGGGAAACCCATTCTCCAGACGTGGGCAAGGACAAAGAAAAACGATCTAATCGAGATAGTTCTTTTGGGTGGTATTCGAGAGAGGAGCTAGGGGCCAAAGGGGAGGAAGGCGGCGGAACGGCTCTACTTTGCGCCAATGCAAGTTACAGCCCCGGCGACATTGGCTAAGATAGGCGCATTGCCAACAAGGGAGCCTCCCCCATGAATGCCGCCAAGAAAATCCGCCGTTTCATAGAAGAAGGACACGACCCGCAGCAGATGCAGGTGCTCAAGGAATTGGCGACCGCCTTGGAAATGGGCCGCTCCTTCGACCTCAGCCTGCTCTACGACATCGACATGCGTTATTTCGACGTCGCCATCGACCTGCTGAAAGACTGGCGTTTCGATCACCACATCGCCTCGCGCAGCAAGCTGCTGGAGCAGTTGCTGACCGAGATCGCGCCGGAGAAACAGGCGAAAGCGTCGGAAAGTCCTGCGGACAAGCCGGCGGCAAGCAAGGCCGCAAAACCTAAAAAATAAACAGACAACGGCGATGCCGCCTGGCGTTTATCAATAAACGCCAGGCGGCATCGCCGTTTTGTCTTGCTGTTCCGAACGCGGCCGCGGACGCAACAAAGCCTCCCATAGGGAGGCTTCTTTGTTCCGGCGCCGTCCGGCGGCG
>NZ_JAFHKL010000030.1 GCF_016937655.1 Chromobacterium alkanivorans
GATCTTTAACAAACTGAAGAAGCCGAATATATAAAGACGGCGAGATGGACACGTAGAGTTAACTCTTTACGCGGACAAATCGTCATCTTGGGTATTTGATTGTATCTAGGCTACGTCGCCATATCAAAAGGGGCGGTGTAGTCGTCGCACAAACACAACTTGTTGTTTTGGTGACCTAGGTTACTGAAATGATAGGGTCAAGCGACTAAGTGCATCTGGTGGATGCCTTGGCGATCATAGGCGAAGAAGGACGTGTAAGCCTGCGAAAAGCGCGGGGGAGCTGGCAATAGAGCTTTGATCCCGCGATGTCCGAATGGGGAAACCCCTCCGCAAGGAGATCCCAGACTGAATACATAGGTCTGAGGAGGCGAACGCAGCGAACTGAAACATCTAAGTAGCTGCAGGAAAAGAAATCAACCGAGATTCCGTTAGTAGTGGCGAGCGAACGCGGAAGAGCCTGTACGTGTTATGGATTGTGTTAGTGGAAGGTTCATGGAAAGGACCGCCATAGTGGGTGATAGCCCCGTACACGAAAACGCATTCCAAGGACTAGGCGTACGATAAGTAGGGCGGGACACGAGAAATCCTGTCTGAAGATGGGGGGACCATCCTCCAAGGCTAAATACTCATGATCGACCGATAGTGAACCAGTACCGTGAGGGAAAGGCGAAAAGAACCCCGGGAGGGGAGTGAAATAGAACCTGAAACCGGATGCATACAAACAGTGGGAGCGGACTTGTTCCGTGACTGCGTACCTTTTGTATAATGGGTCAGCGACTTACGTTCAGTAGCGAGCTTAACCGAATAGGGGAGGCGTAGGGAAACCGAGTCCGAATAGGGCGATTTAGTTGCTGGGCGTAGACCCGAAACCGAGTGATCTATCCATGGCCAGGATGAAGGTGCGGTAACACGCACTGGAGGTCCGAACCCACTAGTGTTGCAAAACTAGGGGATGAGCTGTGGATAGGGGTGAAAGGCTAAACAAACTCGGAGATAGCTGGTTCTCCCCGAAAACTATTTAGGTAGTGCCTCATGTATCACTTCCGGGGGTAAAGCACTGTTATGGCTAGGGGGTCATTGCGATTTACCAAACCATGGCAAACTCTGAATACCGGAAAGTGCGAGCATGGGAGACAGACGGTGGGTGCTAACGTCCATCGTCAAGAGGGAAACAACCCAGACCGCCAGCTAAGGTCCCAAATGATCAGTTAAGTGGTAAACGAGGTGGGAAGGCATAGACAGCCAGGATGTTGGCTTAGAAGCAGCCATCATTTAAAGAAAGCGTAATAGCTCACTGGTCGAGTCGTCCTGCGCGGAAGATGTAACGGGGCTCAAACTGATAACCGAAGCTGCGGATTTGCACGTAAGTGCAGATGGTAGGGGAGCGTTCTGTAGGTCTGTGAAGGTGTCTCGTAAGGGATGCTGGAGATATCAGAAGTGCGAATGCTGACATGAGTAGCGATAAAGCGGGTGAAAAGCCCGCTCGCCGAAAGCCCAAGGTTTCCTACGCAACGTTCATCGGCGTAGGGTGAGTCGGCCCCTAAGGCGAGGCTGAAAAGCGTAGTCGATGGGAAACGGGTTAAAATTCCCGTACTTTTATGCAGTGCGATGTGGGGACGGAGAAGGTTAGGTCATCAGACTGTTGGAATAGTCTGTTTAAGCCGGTAGGCTGGGGTGGTAGGCAAATCCGCCGCCCCTTAAGGCCGAGACGTGATGACGAGGGTCTACGGACCTGAAGTGACTGATACCACGCTTCCAGGAAAAGCCACTAAGCTTCAGCTGCATAAGAACCGTACCGCAAACCGACACAGGTGGGCAGGATGAGAATTCTAAGGCGCTTGAGAGAACTCAGGAGAAGGAACTCGGCAAATTGATACCGTAACTTCGGGAGAAGGTATGCCTCTTAGAGTGAATCCCCTGCGGGAGGAGCTTTGAGAGGTCGCAGAGAATCGGTGGCTGCGACTGTTTAACAAAAACACAGCACTGTGCCAACACGAAAGTGGACGTATACGGTGTGACGCCTGCCCGGTGCTGGAAGGTTAAGTGATGGGGTGCAAGCTCTTGATCGAAGCCCCAGTAAACGGCGGCCGTAACTATAACGGTCCTAAGGTAGCGAAATTCCTTGTCGGGTAAGTTCCGACCCGCACGAATGGCGTAACGATGGCCACACTGTCTCCTCCTGAGACTCAGCGAAGTTGAAGTGTTTGTGAAGATGCAATCTCCCCGCTGCTAGACGGAAAGACCCCGTGAACCTTTACTGTAGCTTTGCATTGGACTTTGAACAGACTTGTGTAGGATAGGTGGGAGGCTATGAAGTGGGAACGCTAGTTCTCATGGAGCCGTCCTTGAAATACCACCCTGGTGTGTTTGAGGTTCTAACCTTGGTCCGTGATCCGGATTGGGGACAGTGCATGGTAGGCAGTTTGACTGGGGCGGTCTCCTCCCAAAGTGTAACGGAGGAGTTCGAAGGTTACCTAGGTACGGTCGGAAATCGTGCTGATAGTGCAATGGCAAAAGGTAGCTTAACTGCGAGACCGACAAGTCGAGCAGGTGCGAAAGCAGGACATAGTGATCCGGTGGTTCTGAATGGAAGGGCCATCGCTCAACGGATAAAAGGTACTCCGGGGATAACAGGCTGATACCGCCCAAGAGTTCACATCGACGGCGGTGTTTGGCACCTCGATGTCGGCTCATCACATCCTGGGGCTGTAGCCGGTCCCAAGGGTATGGCTGTTCGCCATTTAAAGTGGTACGTGAGCTGGGTTCAAAACGTCGTGAGACAGTTTGGTCCCTATCTGCAGTGGGCGTTGGAAGTTTGACGGGGGCTGCTCCTAGTACGAGAGGACCGGAGTGGACGCACCTCTGGTGTACCGGTTGTGACGCCAGTCGCATTGCCGGGTAGCTAAGTGCGGAAGAGATAACCGCTGAAAGCATCTAAGCGGGAAACTCGCCTGAAGATGAGACTTCCCTGAGGGCTTGACCCTCCTGAAGAGTCGTTCGAGACCAGGACGTTGATAGGTCGGGTGTGGAAGCGCTGTGAGGCGTTAAGCTAACCGATACTAATTGCTCGTGAGGCTTGATCCTATCATTTGAGTGTCTTGGGAAACCGAGAGACGACGAGATAGTGGTTGTGCGACACAATTGAATACCGAATATATGTGGGTTGATGAAACATCAACTCAGGCTTCTTCTAGTTTGTACAAGTTTATGTCTGGTGGCCATAGCGAGGTGGTCCCACGCCTTCCCATCCCGAACAGGACCGTGAAACGCCTTAGCGCCGATGATAGTGTGGCATTCGCCATGTGAAAGTAGGACACC
>NZ_JAFHKL010000031.1 GCF_016937655.1 Chromobacterium alkanivorans
GTTGAGCATCAGGCCCTTGGCGTCGAACAGCTGGTATTCGAACTCATACACCGTCGGCGCGCTCAGGCCCTTGGCCAGCGCGCTGCTGTCCCAGTCCCATTCGCCGTTGGCGGCGCGGCTCAGCGGCGCTTCGGCCCAGGCGCCGCCAGCGGTGCGATAACGAATCAGGCCGCGGCTGGCCGCCGCCGGCTGATTGCCGCCGATGTGGACGATCTGCGGCTGGTCGCGCCAGGCGACCGGTTGGCTGAGGCTGTTGGCCTCGCCCGGGCGGAAGGCCCCCACCACAGCGCCCAACGACTGGCCTTTGGCGTCGAGACGCTCCAGTTCGTACTCCCAGGTCTGGCCGGCGGCCAGGCCGTAGTTGGACGGCAGGAACTGGAACCAGCCATTGCCAATAGTTGCCGCTATATTTTGAAGAGCCCCCCAACTTCCACCTTGGAGACGAAAGCGGATGTTGGCACGCACAACTGCAGAGCCCAAACCATATAGATTGACTGCACCATCCTTACCCAATACGGCGGAACCGTATTGTCCCAAGGGCAACGCGCTGGCAGGCTGCGGAAATACGGGCTTGCTACCACTCAGTGCCAAGAAGGCCCCTGATGGATTCTGCTGGCCAAACAACACGGTTCCAGCCGCGTCCAACGCCAGCAAACGATACTCCAAATTACCACGAGGCAACCCTCCCCAATCCAATGCAAACCAACTACTCTGCACCTGACCATTTAATGTCAACAGGGGCATCTCATCACGCCGCCAGCCCTCCCCGCTATTTGCTGGACGTGTGAGCAGCAGCACTTTAGCAATACGTGAATCAGGGGAACGGAAGTGCAATTGATTAGCCCCGAATACCCCGTTGTAGCTGCTAGATGTATGATTGCGTATTGCAGCTCCACTGAATTGCCCCGAACTTTGAAATAGCATCAAACTTTGTGTAGTGTTTGTTGCTGCATTACGCGCCGTTTTATACACCGCAACTTCAAAACCAAGAACAGCACTATCCGGCCAATTTTGAGACCCCGCAAAAACAAACTGCGCATACAACATACTAACCGGAGTATTTAATACACCGTTAGCAGGCACAGTAAGCGTACGTGAAACAACTCTCCGGCCAGGAAACGTAATCACCACTTGATAAGTATCGTCACCATACTCCGGCAACGGTGGCAAATTCACATTTACGTTCATTTCCTGCAAGTACACGTCAAACTTCCTTGACGACCCCAACTCCTCTCGGTCTTCTCTCAATACCGCAGTAGGCGTCAACGTTACCGATCCGGATACCACCCCTCCACCAAGCGCGACACCTCCCAGCGCTAGAGGTGAACTCTGCTCATTCTCTTTTATCTTCGAAGCCCCCGCGCTCACCACCCCGCCGCTGCCCTCCTGCGGCACCGCGCTCACCCAACGCTCCGCCTGCACCAAGGCCTGGTCGCGCGCGTTCACCATCTTCGGCTGGTAGGTCGCTACTCGCTGGTTGCGGCCATCATACTCGCTCACCGTCAGTCGCAAGCCGCTGTCCGGCCGGTTGATCGCCGCCAGAATCTGATCCCGGCTCATTTGCCTCAGGTCCACGCTGTCCGATTCGATCTGCAGCGTGGCATTGCCGTTGGCGTCGTACAAATAGGCGCGCGTCACCCCGCCTTCGTTGCGGCGAAACACTCGGCCGGCGCCGTCGTAGTCGGCGAACTCCTGCCATGCCCCCTGGCCGTCGGCGCTAGTGCGTTTGCCGGCAATCTCGCCATAGGCGTTGTAGCGCGTCTCGAAGCGCATGCTGGTCGCCTGGTCGCGTCTTTCGGTCTGGCGGCCGGCCGCGTCGTAGCGGTAACCGGTGACGTCGTTCACTTCGCTGCCGTCGGCCTGGCGTCGCGCCCGCTGGGTTCGGGTCAGCAGGCCGGCGGCGTCGTAGTCGTAGCGAATGCCGTTGCCCATCGCGTCGCTCTGGCTCAGCAAGCGGCCGCCGATCCCGTACTGGTAACGCACGATCTGGTCGTCGGCTTCGCTGGCCTCGTCCAGGCCGTGGCGGATCTGACGGCTGAGTTGGTCCAGGCCGTTGTATTCGCTGTCGCTGGTCGGCCGCACGGCTCGACCCAAGTAATCGGTAAATACCGCGTCCTGGCGTCGGGTTTCCCGGCCCTGCGCGTCGTAGCGCCAGTCGGTGACCTGGCCGGCGGCGTCGGTCTTTTGGGTCACCTTGCCCAGCGCGTTGTACTGGTAGCGGGTGCTGGCGGCGACCTCGCTCTGGCTTTGGCCGTCGGCGCTGGCCACCTGGAGTTTGAGGGTGCGTTCGACGCTGATCCGCCCCATCCGGTCGTAGTCGGTTTCGCGTACCCGGTCGTTGGCCTGGGGTTTGAGTTGCTGGCGTAGCGTGTCCAACGGGGTGGCGCTGTCGTAAGCGCCGCTCAGAGCGCTGGCGTAGCGGGTTTCGCGGATCGCCCGGCCGCCAGCGTCGTAGTCCCAGGCGGTGGCGTAGCCGGCGGCGTCGACGCTCAGCAGTTTGTGGCCGGCGCGGTCGTAGTAGTGACGTTGGCTACCGCCGCGGGCGTCGGTGGTTTCAATCAGGTTGCCGTTGGCGTCGTAACGCTGGCGGCTGATCAGGTCTTGGGTCGCCACCGTGTACTGGCCGCTGGCGGCATCGCGCTGGCCCACGGTTTGCGCCGGCAACCGGGTTTCGATCAAGCGGTTGTTGCCG
>NZ_JAFHKL010000032.1 GCF_016937655.1 Chromobacterium alkanivorans
TTCCTGCCCAATCCCTTCGCCGCCGACGGCTCCCGTCTCTATCGCTCCGGCGATCTGGCCCGCCGCCGCGCCGACGGCGAGATTGAATACCTGGGCCGCGCCGACCATCAGGTCAAGCTGCGCGGCTTCCGCATCGAGCTGGGCGAAATCGAAGCCGCGCTGTGCCGGCTGCCCGCGGTGCGCGAAGCGCTGGTCCTGCTGGACCGCCCCGCCGCCGGCGAACCGCGGCTGATCGCCTACGTCGTCGGCGACGGCGAACCCGCCGCCTTGCGCGCCGCGCTGGCCGCCGAGCTGCCCGAACACATGCTGCCCGCCGTCATCGTGGCGCTGGAGCGTTTCCCGCTGACCCACCACGGCAAGATAGACCGCGCCGCGCTGCCGGCGCCGGAACCGCTGACCCGGCGCGTGTTCGAAGCGCCGCGCACGCCCAGCGAATTCCTGGTGGCCGAGGTGTTCGCCGAGCTGTTGCGGCTGCCGCAGGTGAGCCGCGACGAAAGCTTCTTCGAGCTGGGCGGCGACTCCATCCTGGCGGTGCGCGCCGCCAACCGGCTGCGCGAACGCCTGGGCCTGGCGCTGCCGCTGCGCCTCTTGTTCGAACATCCGCGCGCGGCGGAGCTGGCGCAGCACGCCGACGCGCTGCGCGGACAAACATCGGCCGCCGCGCCGGTGCGGCAGGCGCGCCGCCAGCTGGCGCGCGTCACCCCCGGCGCCGACGGCGACGCCTCCTTCAAGCAGTCCAATCAAGGCCAACCATGAACGCAATTGACGCCCACGCCTCTTTCGACGCCTATGTCTTCCCGCAATCCAGCGCCCAGCGTCGCTTGTGGACGCTGGCGGACCTGGCGCCGGACTCGACGGCCTACCACATCCCGCTGGCGCTGCGGCTGCGCGGCGCGCTGGACCCCGACGCGCTGCAAGCCGCGCTGAACGCCCTGGTGGCGCGCCACGAGATCCTGCGCACCCAATACGATCTGGTCGACGGCGAACCCTGCCAGTTGATCCGCCCGCAAGCCGGCTGCGAGCTGCCGCGCAGCGCCTGCGACGAGGCCGGCCTGGCGGCGCTGCTGCGCGCGGAAGCCGCCCTGCGTTTCGATCTGCGGCGCGATCCGGTGATCCGCGCCCGCCTGTTCGTCCTCGGCCCGCAGCACCATGTGCTGTCCATCGTCATCCACCACATCGCCTGCGACGGCTGGTCGCTGGGCGTGCTGGTGCGCGAACTGGGCGCGCTCTACCCGGCGCTGGCCGCCGGCCTGCCCGAGCCGGCCCTGCCCGAGGCGCTGCAATACGCCGATTTTTCGGAATGGGAACGCGAAACCCGCGCCGGCGGCGACGCCGACGCGCTGGACTACTGGCGCGAACGACTGGCGGGCCTGGACGGCGAGATGGAGCTGCCCGGCGATTTCGCCGCCGGCCAAAACCGGAGCGAGGCGGCCGGCCACGTCAGCCTGACGCTGCCGGCGGCTCTGATCGACGCGCTGCGCGCCCAGGCCCGCGCCGCCGACGCCACCTTGTTCATGGCGCTGTTGTCCGGTTTTCAGGCGCTGCTGCAACGGCTGAGCGGACGCGACGACGTTTGCGTCGGCAGCCCGGTGGCCAACCGCGACCGCGCCGAGTTCGAAGCCACCCTCGGCTTCTTCGTCAACACCCTGATCCTGCGCCAGGATCTGAGCGGCGCGCCCAGCTTCGCCCAATTGCTGGCGCGCAACCGCGCCGACTGCCTGAACGCCTTCGCCCATCAGCACGCGCCCTTCGATCAGGTGGTGAAACTGGCCGGCCCGCGCGCCCAGGCCCAGGACGCGCCGTTCCGCGCGCTGTTCGCATTGCAGAACGCGCCGCTGGGCCGCCTGGACTGGCAGGGAGTGGAGGCGGAAGCGCTGCCGCTGTTCCCCGCCGACGCCAAATTCGACCTGAGCCTGATGCTGGAGCCGGCCGGCGACGGCCTGCGCGCCACGCTGGAATACCGCGCCGGCTTGATCGGCGCCGACACCGCCGCCCGCTGGCTGGAGCACTACCGCGAACTGCTGCAGGCGGCGACCGCGCAGCCGGATTGCCCGCTGGCGCGGCTGCCGCTGCCGAGCGCCGAGCAA
>NZ_JAFHKL010000033.1 GCF_016937655.1 Chromobacterium alkanivorans
CGCGCCGGCGGCCAGCTGACGCTGGGCGGCGGCGCCGTCAGCGTCAACGCCAAGGGCCTGACGCTGCCGTTGCTGGTCAGCTTCAACCCGCCGCAGACCCAGGCTGCACAGTTGTTGCTGTCCTATCGGAGCAAGGGCAGCCAGGGCGCCTGGACCCAGGTGACGCTGAGCCGCAACGGCCAGGGGCAGTTTGCGCTCGATGCCAACGCGCTGGCCGCCGGCGACTACGAGTACCGCTATCAGCTGGCCGACGCTCAAGGCGCGCTGCTGACCGGCGCCGATGGTGCGGCGCTGGACGTCAGCGGCTATCTGCGCCGCCATAGCGGCGTTGAGACGACCCGTCTTGATTGGGTGATCACCGGCACCAGCCAGAGCGAGCACAACATCATCCGCCGCCAGCAGTACAACGCCTTCGGCGAAGTGAGCAGCGAAACCGACGGCCGCGGCAACGTCACCACCTTCGAGTACAGCGCCTTCGGCCAATTGCTGGCCAAGCAGGACCCAGAGACCGCAATCACCCTGGCCGACGGCAGCAGCGTCCAGCGGGCGCCGCGCACTCAGTACCGCTACGATGCGCTGGGCAATCTGGTGGCCACCGTCGACGCCAACGGCCAACTCAACCGCCAAAGCTGGCTGGCCGGCGGCGAGCGGGGTCAGGGCAAGAGCGGCGGCGAGATCCACGCCGACGGCGGCGTCAAGCAGCTGGGCTACGACGTGTTCGGCAATCTGCGTGTTAGCGTCGACGAAATCGGCCGCCGCAGCGACTACCGCTACAACGCCAACAACCAGCTGATCCGCCAGGACCGCGCCGCGCGCGCCGACGGCCGCCGCGGTGTCGACGAATACGACTACGACAGCGCCGGCCAGCGCATCGTCCACCGCAGCACCAGCGACGGCAAGGACACCCTGGCCGATACCACCCAGTACGACAGCCTGGGCCGGGTGCTGGCCACCGTCAGCGCCGCCGGGCGCCGGGTGGCTTACCGCTACCAGTGGGACGCCGCCATCGCCGGCGCCGGCGGCATCGTCGTCGGCGGCTGGCGCAGCGTCAAGACCGACGCCAACGGCCGCAGCCAGACCGACGACGTCAGCCTGTTCGGCCATAAAGTGGCCCACGTCGACCTGGGCAACCATCGCTTCAGCTACCGCTACAACTACGCCGGCCAGGTGGCCGAACAAAGCGGCAGCACCGGCCAGCACATCACTTACCAGTACTACGGCAACGGCTATCTGAAAAGCCTGTCCGACCACGCGCTGGATAGCTACACCCTGTACGAGTACGACCAGGACGGCAACAAGACCTTCGAAGGCTATACCAGCCTCAACAGCCAGAGCCGCGAGTTCTACCAGTACGCCGACATCCAGTACGACGCGCTGGGCCGGGTCACCCAGATCAAGGATCCCAAGTTCCTGATCACTTACCGCTACGACGCCGTCGGCAACCGCCTCAACGTCAACAGCGTCTACCACGACGGCGTCAACGGCCAGCAGCGGACCCAGGACTACTGGTACCGCTACGACAGCATGAACCGCTTCGTCACCACCAAGGGCAGCCTGGTCAACGGCCAGATCGGCCGCGGCCCGCAAGGCGGCGACGGCGTCGACCTGCTGTACAACGCCGCCGGCGAACGGGTGCAGGCCACCTATGCGTCCAACGGCAATGTCGAAACTTACAGCTACAGCGCCGACGGCTATCTGGAGAGCACCCGCATCAACGGCAAGCTGGCGGCGCAGCGCGACAACGACCTGCTGGGACGCGCCACCGCTTACCGCGAATACCGCTGGAACGGCGACGGCGGCGTCAGCAGCCAGACCCAGTCCCGTTACGACGCCGACCACAAA
>NZ_JAFHKL010000034.1 GCF_016937655.1 Chromobacterium alkanivorans
CGGATGTGCACTTCCGGCTGCGGATCCTTCTTCGCCTCCTTCACCAGCCGCGCCAGCAGTTCTTCCTGCGTCTTCACCGGCGTGGTGTTCCAGTAGATGGTGTTGCCGGTGTCCACCCCCAGCACGATGTTCTCCGGCTTGGTTTGCGTCGGGATGTTGCTTTCCTTCGGCAAGGCCATCTTCACCGTCTGCGTCACCACCGGCACCGTGATCAGGAAGATGATCAGCAGCACCAGCATCACGTCCACCAGCGGCGTGGTGTTGATCGCGGACATCACCGCGTCTTCGTCGCCCTTGCCGTGGCCTTGGCCGAATCTTGCGTTGCGCCCTTTCATCGTCGCCGCCTCAGCGCGCGTTCAGCAGGCTGGCGTGCAGGCGGCCGGCCACCACCCGCACCATGTCCAGCACCAGCTTGTTGCGGCGCACCAGCCAGTTGTAACCCAGCACCGCCGGCACCGCCACGCCCAGACCGATCGCGGTCATGATCAGCGCTTCGCCCACCGGGCCCGCCACTTTGTCGATCGACGCCTGACCGGACATGCCGATCGCGGTCAGCGCGTGGTAAATGCCCCAGACCGTGCCGAACAGGCCGACAAACGGCGCGGTGGAGCCGACGGTGGCCACTACCGACAGGCCGTTCTGCATATGGTGACTGGCGGAGTCCACCGCGTCGGAGATCGCCATCGACACCCAGGTGTTGAGGTCGACCCGGCCGGCCAGTTCGCCCTTGTGTTCGGCCGCCGCGTCGATGCCGGCCGCCGCCACCGCGCTGAACATGCCTTCGTCGGCCAGTTCGCTGGCGCGTTTTTGCAGTTCCGCGCCGTGCGATTCCAGCAGCTCGCGGCCTTGCTTGAGCAGGCGGCGTTGTTCCAGCAGTTTGACGATGCCCACGTACCAGGTGGCCGCGGACATGATCAGCAGAATGATCAGGGTGCCGCGCGCGACGATGTCGCCTTGCGCCCACAGGGCGTCGATGCCGTACGGGTTGCTGGTCACGTGCGCGGTTTTGGCGGCCAGGGCGTTCAGGCTGCTCAGCAGAGCCACGGCGGTGAAGGCGATGCGGGTGATTTTGCTCATGTTCTGGTTCTCCTAAAGATTGCTTGTTCCGGTCGCGGCGCGCTCGCGCTCATTCGCCGGAATCGAGTTTGAAGCCGAATTCCTGGCTCAACAGGCTGTTGGGTTTGCAGCTGTAGCCTTGCAGCGCGGCGCTGATCGCCGACTGGAAGCCGCTGCGGTAGCGCGGCGGGATGCCGCCGTCGAACGAGATGTTGGCGATGTGGCTGAAGCGGCCGTTGTCGCCCACCTGGAAGGCCACGCGCACCACGCCCTGGATCTCGTCCTGCTGCGCCTTGCTCGGGTACTCCGGGGCTTGCAGCTGGGTGCAGTTGGCCTTGGCCGACACCGGGCCCTTGGGCGCTTCCACCGCCGGGGCGGGGGTGGGCGCCGGCTGCGGGGCCGGGTCCGAGGTGGTGGACTGGATCGCGTTGGCCGTGGAGGTGACCGGCGGCGGATTGACCACCGGCGGCACATAGGCCTGCGGCTTGGGCGCGGCGGTGGGCTGCACCACTTTCTCGATCTTGGGCGGAGGGGGCGGCGGAGGCGGCGGCGGTTCGCTGATGACCGCCACTTCCACTTTTTGCTGGATCACTTTGACCACGCCCTGGGCCAGGCCCGACACCAGCGCGTAGATCAACAGTGCATGGAAGACGATCACGCCGACCAAGCCCGCGATGCGGCGCTTGGGCGGGGGACCGCCGATTCCTCTGGCTGCGATGCTCGTCATGTTTATA
>NZ_JAFHKL010000036.1 GCF_016937655.1 Chromobacterium alkanivorans
CTGTTCGGCGCTCGGCAGCGGCGCGGCCAGCCAGTCGGCGTCGGGGTCGGCGGCCAGCGCCGTCAGCGCCTGCCGCAGATAGCCGGCGATGTCCTCGATCTGCTCCGCGTCGAATTCCGCTTCGTCCCAGGCCAGCGTCAGTTCCAGGCCTTGGTTGCGCGGATCGCGGCTGAACTGCACCAGGCAGGGGAAGTCGGTTTCCTCGAATACTTCCACGCCTTCCACCGTCACCTCCGGCAAGCGCAGCGCCTGTTCGTAGACGTGGAAGTGGATGTAGTTGAAGCCGACCTCGAAACCGCGTCGCCCCTGGTTCAGCTGCATGATGGCGGCCAACGGCAGGCGGCGCAGCGGCTGCAAGGCGGTTTCCTCGGCAAAGACGCGGCGCGCCAATTGCGCCCAGCTGCCGGCCCGCAGCTCCACGCTCAGCGGCACGGTGTTCAGAAACAGGCCCAGCGCGGCGGCGCTGTCTTCGCGCTCGGGGCGGCCGTGGGTGACGTAGCCGGTGCTGGCGGCGGCGGAGCCGGTCAGTAGCGCCAGCACGCGCAGGTGGGCGGCGAGCAGCACGGTTTTCAGCGGCAGCGCCAGCCGCGCGGCGGCGGCGTCCAGTGAGCAGGACAGCTCGGCCGGCAGCATGCGGCTGAGACGGCGGACGCTGCGCGGGCCGGCCGCGGCGGGCTGAGCGCGCAGTCGGGGCAGGATGGAGGCTTCCACGCCGGCCAGCCGTCGCCGCCAGGCCGCTTTCAGCTCGGCGTCGTTCTCGGCCTGCTTTTCCTGTTCGATGAACAGCGCGCTCAAGGCGCCGGCCGCGTCGCTGCCGCCGGCGCTCTCCGGCTGGCGCGCCAGCCGCAGCAGGTCGGTGACCAGGGTGGCCACGCTCCAGCCGTCCAGAATCGCGTGGTGGAAGCTCAGCGTTAGGCGCGCGCGGCCGGTTTCCAGCCGGAACAGCGCCAGCCGCAGCAACGGCGGGTGTTGCGGCTGGAAGGGCCGGGTTTTTTCCGCGGCGACGAAGTCGGTCAGCGCCCGGCTTTGCGCGTCGGCGTCCAGCGCGCGCAGATCGACGACCTTGAGCGGTATGTCGCCGTCGCGGTGGATCAGCTGCAGCGGTTCCGAATAGTGGTTCCAGTGGAAGGTGGTGCGCAGCGCGGCGTGGCGTTCCGTCAAGCGGCGAACCGCGGCGCGCCAGGCGGTCTCGTCCCAGGGCAGGCGCAGATCGAAGCTGAAGATGTCGTGGAAGATCGCGCCGTTCTGCGACAGCTCGCTGTGGAACAGCATGCCGGCTTGCAGCCGCGACATCGGCAGCGCTTCGATCACGTCGTCCGGCAGGCGCAGCCGGTCGGCTTCGGCAATCAGCGAGAAAGCTTGCCGCGCGGCGGTCTCGCCGTTGTCGGCCGGCTCCGGCGTTTCGCACAACTGACGGATGGTGGGCCGGCCGAACAGCGCTTGCACGCTCAGCGCCAGGCCCTGGTCGCGGGCGCGGGCGACCACTTGCAGCGAGAGGATGGAGTCGCCGCCCAGGGCGAAGAAATTGTCGTCGATGCCGGGGGCGGGCACGGCCAGGACCTCGGCCCAGATTCGGGCCAGC
>NZ_JAFHKL010000037.1 GCF_016937655.1 Chromobacterium alkanivorans
ATGGACTGGTGGAAGCAATTCCACGATCCGGTGCTGGACCAGCTGATCGCCGAAGCGCTGCAGCGCAACCAGGACCTGGCCGTCGCCGCCGCCCGCGTCGACGAAGCCGCCGCCCAGGCCGGCATCGCCCGCGCCCAGTTGCTGCCGGCGCTGAACGCCAACGCCGGCTACCAGCGCGGCCGCACCTCGACCGCGACGACGACGCCTGGCGCGCCGCTGGTCAGCGACGTGCGCAACGCCAACCTCACCGCGTCCTGGGAACTGGACCTGTGGGGCAAGCTGCGCCGCGGCAACGAGGCGGCGCGCGCCGACTTCGCCGCCAGCCGCTTCGCCCGCGACAGCTCCACGCTGGCGATCGCCGCGCAGACCGCGCAAACCTATTTCCAGCTGCGCGCCTACGACGCCCAGCTGGACATCGCCAAGCGCACGCTGCAAAGCCGCGAGGAGTCGCTGAAGCTGCAGACCAAGCGCTTCAAGGGCGGCCTGATCTCCGAGCTGGACCAGCAGCAGGCCGAGGCCGAAGCGGCCTCCGCCCGCGCCAAGGTGCCGCAGATCGCCAGCGCGCTGGAACAGACCGAAAGCGCGCTGGGCGTGCTGCTCGGCCACTCGCCCAAGCAGCTGGTGGCCGGCGGCATCCAGCGCGGCCAAAGCCTGGACGCGCTGTCCGCGCCGCCGGAAGTGCCGGCCGGCCTGTCCTCCAGCCTGCTGGAGCGGCGGCCGGACATCGCCGCCAGCGAGCAGCAGCTGATCGCGGCCAACGCCCGCATCGGCGTGGCGCGCGCGGCCTACTTCCCCAGCATCAGCCTGAGCGGGGCGCTGGGTTCGCAAAGCCTGTCGCTGGACACGCTGTTCACCGGCCCGACGCGGACCTGGAGCTTCGTCGGCAACCTGGCGGCGCCGGTGTTCAACTTCGGCCAGACCGGTTACGCGGTGGACGCGGCCAGCGCGCGGCAGAAGCAGGCGCTGGCGCAGTACCAGAAGACGGTGCAGAGCGCGTTCAAGGACGCGCTGGACGCCTTGTCCGGCTACGGCGCGGCGCGGGAGATCCAGGCGGCGCAGACCACGCAGTTCCAGGCCTTGAACAAGTCGCTGCGGCTGGCCAATCTGCGTTACGACAACGGCTACGCCAGCTATCTGGACGTGCTGGACGCGCAGCGCAACAGCTTCCAGGCGGAACTGGGCCTGGTCAGCGCCAA
>NZ_JAFHKL010000038.1 GCF_016937655.1 Chromobacterium alkanivorans
TTCAAGGCGGACGAGCGCCTGTCGCAAGAGCCCAGCTACCAGCTCGACATCGCCTGCGCCGATCCGGCGCTGGATCTGGACGGCCTGCTGGGCTCGCAGCTGACGGTGGACATCGACCTGGGCGACGAGGGCGTCCGGCCCTTCCATTGCCAGGTGCTGGGCGGCTACGACAGCGGCCAGACCCAGGACAGCTACACCTATACGCTGGAACTGGGCAGCTGGCTGTCCTTCCTGGCCGAGAACCAGAACTGCCGCGTGTTCCAGCAGCTGACGGTGCCGCAGATCGTCGAGCAGGTGTTCGGCGAGCATCAGCGGCCGGACTTCCGCTTCGAACTGGAACACGCCTACGAGCCGCGCGAATACTGCGTGCAGTTCCTGGAGTCCGACCTCGACTTCGTCAAGCGCCTGCTGGAAGACGAAGGCATTTACTTCTGGATCGAGCATCAGCCGGAGCGCCACGTGGTGGTGCTGTCCGACACCCAGCGCTTCGACGATCTGTCCGCCGGCTACGGCCAGCTGCGCTTCCTGCCGGACGGCGACGAATTCCGCCCGGTGCCGGGCCGCGAAGGCGTGCAGCGGCTGCAACGCACGCGGCGGGTGCGGCCGACCAATGTCGCGCTGCGCGACTTCGACTACCACGCGCCGTCCAACCGGCTGGACAGCGACGCCCAGGAAACCCAGGCCAGCCTGGACGGCATCCGGCTGGAGCATTACGACTACGGCGCCGGCTACAGCGACCAGGCCGGCGGCGACCGGCTGGCGCGGCTGCGGCTGGAGGCCTTGCAGGCGGATTCCCACCAACTGACCGGCACCGCCAACGCCCGCGGCCTGGCCACCGGCGGCGCCTTCACGCTGGACGGCCATCCGGACGCGGCGCGCAACCGCCGCTACTACGTGGCTGCCAGCCAGCTGACCTTCTTGCAGGACGGGCCGGACAGCAGCGGCCAGGGCCGCAATGTGATGGTCGTGTTCCGCGCGATGCGGGACGACCGGCCGTTCCGGCCGCTGCGGCTGACGCCCAAGCCGGTTCTGCCCGGCATCCAGAGCGCGACGGTGGTGGGGCCGGTGAACGCGGAGGTGCACACCGACAA
>NZ_JAFHKL010000039.1 GCF_016937655.1 Chromobacterium alkanivorans
TAGCTCGGAGGCGGTGGGGCAGGACAAGAACACCTCGGTCAAGGGCACCTCCACTTCGGTCACCGGCGCCTCGATCAGCTTCACCGGGGTGTCGGTGTCCTTTACCGGCCTGTCGGCCAGCTTCACCGGGGTGTCGACCAGCTTCACCGGCCTGTCCACCAGCTTCACCGGGGTTTCCACCAGCTTTACCGGCGTCTCCACCGGCTTCACCGGGGTGTCCACCGGCTTTACCGGCGTGTCCACCAGCTTTACCGGGATCTCGACCGGGTTCACCGGGGTGTCCACCAGCTTCACCGGGGTGTCCACCAGCCTGACCGGCACCAGCACCTCGGTGACCGGCACTTCGCAGAGCATGACCGGCGTGTCCACCTCGATGACCGGCACCAGCGTGTCGGCCACCGGCATGTCGCAAAGCATGACCGGGGTGTCGTCCTCTTATACCGGCACCTCCAGCAGCGTCACCGGCAATAGTTGCTCGGTGACCGGCACCTCCAAGAGCGTGACCGGCACCTCGATGTCGGATACAGGATCGTCCACCAGCATCACCGGCACCTCGATGTCCACCACCGGTTCGTCCACCAGCGTCACCGGTTGCTCGATGTCCACCACCGGTTCGTCCGCCAGCGTCACCGGTTGCTCGGTGTCCACCACCGGCGCCTCCGCCAGCGTCACCGGCTCGTCGATCTCGGTCACCGGTTCGTCCACCGGCGTCACCGGCTCCAGCATGTCCACCACCGGCTCCTCGGTCAGCAGCACCGGCTCCAGCGTGTCCAGCACCGGCTCCAGTTGCTCCACCACCGGGGTCAGCTACTCCTACACCGGCGCGTCTTACTCGGACACCGGCGTGGATCTGAAGAAGCTGGGCATGCAGGTGAAAAGCTGATGACGCGGCCAAGGTTCGGACACGGGAAAGGAGGACAGGCATGCGCTTGATCGAATTGCACAGCCCCTTGCTGGACGCGGACAGTGTTGCGCTGAGT
>NZ_JAFHKL010000004.1 GCF_016937655.1 Chromobacterium alkanivorans
CGTGAAAGATTTTTGACAAAAGAGGCCTCTCGCAAGCTATCCCCATGATTTATATTGAATCATTCATATGAAGAATTTCAGCGTAGCCGCCATGCACTGGTAGGGACTGTCGTTTCCGGACTGAAAAAACGATAATTCCCCTCCTCGTCCGCCCTTCTAGAAGCACAATCATGCGCAACAAAACCTGGATTTTCGACCTGGACGACACGCTGCACCACGCCAGCGGCGGCATCTTCGCCCATATCAGCCACGCGATGTCCGCTTATATGATGAAACATCTGCAAGTGGACGCGGTGGAAGCCCGCTTGCTGCGCGAGCGCTATTGGGCGCAATACGGCGCCACCATGCATGGCCTGGTCACCCACCACGGCATCGACCCTCATGACTTCCTATTGGAAACCCATAAACTGGAAGAACTGGAGCAATGGCTGTTCGCCGAGCACAACCTGGCGGAATCGCTCAGCGCGCTGCCCGGCCGCAAGCTGATCTTCTCCAATGGGCCGCATCATTACGTGCAGGGCATTTTGCAGCGCCTGGCGATAGAGCGGCACTTCCACTCCATCTATGGCGTCGAGCAAGTGGACTACGTGCCCAAGCCTCACGTGGGCGCTTTCCGTAAAGTATTGGCCAGAGAGAAACTGGATCCGCGGCACTGCATCATGGTGGAAGACTCGCTGCCCAATCTGCTGACGGCGAAGAAGCTGGGCATGAAAACGGTCTGGGTCAGCAAGCAGGTGCGGCGCCCCGCCCATGTGGACATTCGCATCGCGTCCATCGGCGATCTGGCGCGCCGGCGCTGGGATTGAGCATAAAAAAAGGCCGGAATCCCGGCCTTTTCCCTATATAGAGTATCTCGCTTACTTCAGCTTGATCTCGGACCACACCTTGTTCAGCTCGCGGCGGTCTTTGGCGTTCAAATCCTTCAGCTGTTGCAGACGCGGCAGTTCGCTGGCGGTCGGGAAGATCGCGTGCACCTTGGTCAGTTCCGGTTTGACGAACTTGCCGGCGGCGGCGTTGGGGTTGCCCGAGCCCATCTCGTTGGTCAGACCGGAGGCGTTCTTGCCGTCCAGCATGAAGTTGATGAACTTGTAGGCCAGGTCCTTGCGCGGCGCGTCCTTCAACACCACGAAGTTGTCCAGCGACAGGGTGTTGCCTTCTTTTTGCAGCGCGAAGTTGACGCCGAACTTGCGGCCGGCCTTCTTGGCGTCCTGTTGCGCCTGGTACATATCGTTGGAGTAGCCGAAGGCGACATAGATGTTGCCCACGGTCAGTTCCTTGATATAGCTCTGGTTGTTGAAGGCGGCCCAGTAAGGCTTGGCCTTCAGGATCACGTCGCGCGCGGCTTTCCAATCCGCCGGATTGGTGGAGTTGGCCGGCTTGCCCAGATACATCAGCGCGGCGGACACCAGTTCGCGCTGGGAATCCAGCACCGTGATCTTGCCCTTGAGCTTGGCCAATACGGCCGGATCGAAGATCAAGGCCCAGCTATTGGCCTTGTCCAGCAAGCCCAGTTCCTTCAGCTTGGTTTCGTTGTAGCCCAGCAGCGTGGTGGTGAAGGCGTAGGGGACCGAGTACTGGTTGCCCTTGTCGAAGAAGCTGTTCAGGTAGCCTGGGTTCAGGTTCTTGAAGTTGGGCAGCTGTTTTTTGTCCAGCGGCTGGGCCTTGCCCTGCTTGATCAGCGCTTCCACCGCGAAGCCGGTCGGCACCACGATGTCGTAACCCTTGGCGCCGGCGGCCAGCTTGGCCAGCATTTCTTCGTTGTCGCCGTAGAAGTCCTGCACCAGCTTGCACTTGCAGTAGGCTTCAAAGCTCTTGGCGGTGCTTTCCGACAGGTAGTTGTTCCAGTTGTAGAGGTGCAGTTCTTCCGCTGCGTACGCCTGAGCAGATACGGCCAGGGCAAGCGTCACCAGGACTTTTTTCATTGCGTTTTTCCTTCTATTCGCACAAGTGCGTTGCGACTACATGAAAAACCGGCCGGCTCCCTTGTTGCCCGGCCGGGGCCCTACTACTTAAACAGGCGCTCAAAGCGTGTTTACGATCTCGCGAGCAAGAGCGAGGCAAGGCGAAAACAGCCGAAGAAGCGGAATGTACAGTTGGTACATGAGCATTCTGAAGCTGCTTTCAACGCCGTATCGCCGACGCGCAGCAAATCGTAAACAGGCTTTCAGCCATTGGCCCGCAGCGCGCTGGGCGACACGCGCGAAGCAATGACGATCAGCACCAGGGTCAACAGCATCAGTAAGCTGGAAACGGCGTTCACTTCCGGCGTCACCGCGATCTTGATCATCGAGTAGATTTCCAGCGGCAGCATGCTGGCGCCGGCGCCGGCGGTGAAGAAGGTGATCACGAAGTCGTCGATGGACAGAGTGAAGGCCATCAGCGCGCCGGCGATGATGCCCGGCTTGATCACCGGCAAGGTGATCAGACGGAAGGCCTGGAACGGCGTGGCCCCCAGATCGCGCGCGGCTTCCACCAGGCTGTCGTCCATGCCCTGCATCCGCGCGCGCACCACGATGGCGACGAAGCCGATGCAGAAGGCGACGTGGGACAGCAGGATGGTGATCATGCCCAGTTCCAGAATGCCGATCAGCTGGTTGACGATGACGAAGAAGATCACCAGCGACACCCCCATCAGCAGTTCCGGAATGGCGATGGGCGTCAGCACCAGGAAGGGCAGCAGGCGCAGCTTGTAACGATGCATGGCGATGCCGGCCAGCGTGCCCAGCACGGTGGCGCAGGCGCTGGCGATGATGCCGATGATCAGCGAGTTGGCCGCCGCGCTCAGCATCTTCTCGTTGTGGAACAGCTTGTCGTACCACTTGAGGGTGAAGCCCACCCACTCGGCGTTGAGCCTGGAATCGTTGAACGAGTACAGCACCACGATCACCAGCGGCAGATAGAGGAAGGCGTAGGTCAGCAAGGCCGACGCCCACAGCCAGCGGGATTGTTTCTTAGCCACGTTTCTTGCCTCCTCTGCCCACCATCGCGCCCAAGGCCGCGATCAGCAGCACGCCGCCGGTCAACATGATGGACAGCACCGAGCCGAACGGCCAGTCGCGGGTGTCCAGGATCTGCTGCTTGATCAGGTTGCCGATCATGATGGAATCGGTGCCGCCCAGGATGTCCGGTATCGCGAACATGCCCAGCGCCGGTATGAACACCAGCGCGGAGCCGGCGAACACGCCCGGCAGCGACAAGGGCCAGGTCACGCGCCAGAAGCGTTGCCAGGCGTTGGCGCCCAAGTCCTGCGCCGCGTCCAGCAGCGACATGTCGTGCTTTTCCAGATTGGCGTACAGCGGCAGCACCATGAAGGGCAGGTGCACATAGACCAGGCCGACGATGACGGCGAAGGGCGTGAACAGCAGCCGCACCGGCTCGAAGCCCAGCGAGGTCACCACCACGTTCAGCATCTTGGTGAACGCCGACTGCGGGCCCAGGATGATCATCCAGGCGTAGATGCGGATCAGGAAGTTGGACCAGAACGGCAGGATCACCAGCAGCAGCATCAGGTCGCGGTATTTCTTGCCGGAACGCGCGATCAGCCAGGCCAGCGGGTAGGCCATCAGCAGACAGGCCACGGTGGTGATCGCCGCGTAGCCGGCGGACTTGATGAACAGCTCGATGTAGAGCGGCTCTTCCACCAGCCGGTAGAAGTTGTCCAGGGTCAGATCCCAGACCAGTTTGCCTTCCTCGAGGTAGTACATCGGCGCCAGACCGCCGTAATCGCCCGGATTGCGGAAAGCCGCCACCACCATGATCAGCGACGGCACCAGGAAAAACAGGATCAGGTAGACCAGCGGCGGCCACGACAGCGCCCACTTGCCGAATCGATCTCGAATCGCCATGCGCGTTTACTCCGTCAGGAAGCTGCCGGCGTCGAAACGCCAGGCCAGTTCCACGATGTCGTTGTCGTCAAAGAACTTGGCGACGCCCGGAATGCTGTTGGGCAGCATCGCCTCCACCATCACGCCCTCGCCCACTTCCACCACGTAGAGCGTGACGTCGCCCAGGTACAGACAGTCGTGGACGCGGCCCTTGAAATAAGCCTCGTCTTCGTGGGCCGGCAAGCTCTTGTCCAGCTTGACCTTTTCCGGCCGCAGCGCCAGCCAGCCGGTCTGCCCTTCGCGCACGTCCGGCACCGCCAGGCAGCGCACTTCGCCGCAGCCTTTCAGATCCACCAGCATGGTGTCGCCGTCCACGCTCTTGACCTTGCCCTCCAGCACATTGCACTGGCCGAGGAAGTCGGCGACGAAACGGTTCTTGGGTTTGCTGTACAGGGTTTCCGGCGCCTCCAGCTGCTCCACCTGGCCATGGCTCATCACCGCGATGCGGTGGCTGAGCGCCAGCGCCTCGCCCTGGTCATGGGTAACGTAGACGAAGGTGATGCCCACTTCTTTTTGCAGCTTGATCAGTTCCAGCTGCATTTCCTCGCGCAGCTTGGCGTCCAGCGCGGACAGCGGCTCGTCCAGCAGCAGCAGCCGCGGACGATCCACCAGCGCGCGGGCGATGGCCACGCGCTGGCGCTGGCCGCCGGACATCTCGTGCGGGTAGCGGTCGCCGAACTGGGTCAGGCGCACGTCTTCCAGCAACTCGTCCACCTGGGCGGCGATCTTGGCCTTGTCCCACTTGGCCATTTTGAGCGGGAAGGCGATGTTCTCGCGCACCGTCATGTGCGGGAACAAGGCGTAGCTTTGAAACACGGTGTGCACCGGACGTTTTTCCGGCTGCACCTGCGACATGTCCTGGCCGTCCAGCAGGATCTGGCCGGCGTCCGGCTGCTCGAAGCCGGCCAGCATGCGCAGCAAGGTGGTCTTGCCGCAACCGGAGGGCCCAAGCAGGGTGAAGAACTCGCCGGCTTCTACCGACAAGCTGACATTGTTGACCGCCGTGTAGTCGCCAAAGCGCTTGACGACATTTTTGATTTCAAGGAGAGCCATTATCTTCCCCGCCCAAGAAAAAGGGCGCCAGTTTAACAAAAAAGATAAAGCTGGGGCCGTTGAAATCCCTTGAAAATTCAAGACCTCAGCGCATTTTTTCCATTGTGCGAACCGGGCGTTCCGGCCAGGCCGGTAAGTTGCTATTTTCTCAGCAGAAAACCGCGCGCCGCCCGGCTGGTTTTCGGTGCGGCGCAACATGGTTCCAATTCAAATAATTGATGCTTTTTGACAACAACTGCCGGCATCTCGCCGTCTACGAGCCGCCAAACGACGCTTACCACTGCCCTTCGTTGAAGAAGCGGCGATAGCGTTCCACCCAGCTCGAGATGTCGAAACCGTTGGCCTGCAGCCAGTCGTGGTTGTAATAGCTGCCCTGGTAGCGGTTGCCGTCGTCGCAGATCAAGGTGACGATGGAGCCGCTGCGGCCCTGGCTGCGCATCTGGCCCACCAGCTCGCAAACGCCGTAGAAGTTGGTGCCGGTGGAACCGCCGCAGCGACGTCCCAGCACTTCCTCCAGGAAGTGGATGGCGGCGTAACTGGCGACATTGGGCACCCGGATCACACTGTCGATGACTGTCGGAATGAAGGAGGGTTCCACTCGAGGCCGGCCGATGCCTTCCACGCCGGAGCCGCCTTCGCAGCGGCAATCCATGCTGCCGGTCTGGAAGCAGTCGTAGAACACCGAGTTTTCCGGGTCCACCACGCAGACCTTGGTCGGCAGTTTCTGGTAGCGCACGTAACGGCCGAAGGTGGCCGAAGTGCCGCCGGTGCCGGCGCCGCAAACGATCCAGTCCGGCACCGGATTGGGCTCGTACGCCATCTGGGTGAAAATGGTGTCGGCGATATTATTGTTGCCACGCCAGTCGGTGGCGCGCTCGGCGTAGGTGAACTGGTCCATGTAATGGCCGTTCAGCTCCTGCGCCAGACGTTTGGATTCGTCGTAGATGGTGGCCGGATCGTCCACCAGGTGGCTGCGGCCGCCGTAGAATTCGATGGCGCGGATCTTTTCCTGCGAGGTGCTCTTGGGCATCACCGCGATGAAGGGCAGGCCCAGCAGCCGGGAAAAATAGGCCTCGGACACCGCGGTGCTGCCGCTGGAGGCCTCAATAATGGTGCTGCCTTCGCGAATCCAGCCGTTGCACAAGCCGTACAGAAACAGCGAGCGCGCCAACCTGTGCTTCAGGCTGCCGGTGGGGTGGGTGGACTCGTCCTTGAAATAAAGCTGTATCTCCGGCGCGCCGGGGATGGGCAGCGGAATCAGATGCGTGTCGCTGGAGCGATTGAAATCGGCCTCGATCTTGCGCACCGCCTGGGCAACCCAATCAGTCATCTTGCTTCTCCAGTGTCGGGAATTTCACAAGCGGCCATTCTAACGCGACAAGCAAGAAAAAAACGCCCCGCGGGGCGTTTTGGATTCAAACCGGCTAGCCGATCAGAACTTGGTGCCGAAGCCGATGCCGAATACCCACGGGTCGATCTTCAGTTCGCCTAGTTTGGCGCCGCCCAGTTGATCCGCGGTCACGTCGGTCTTGATCCAGATTTTCTTGACGTCCAGGTTGACGAACCAGTTCTTGTTGATCGCGTAGTCCGCGCCCAGTTGCAGCGCCGGACCCCAGCTGTTTTTCTTCACGCTCAGGTTGGTCACGCCGCCCACTTTCAGGCCGTCATTGTAGAAGCGGGTGTAGTTGATGCCGGCGCCCACATAGGGACGGAAGGTCGCGTCCGGCATGAAATGGTATTGCAGGGTCAGGGTCGGCGGCAGCACCGATACCTTGCCGACGGAACCGAAGGCATTGGTGGTGACTTCGTGACGGGTGGTGCCCAGAATCAGCTCTGCGCCGATGTTGTTGGTGATCATGTAGGTGAAGTCGACCTCAGGCGCCCAGCTGTCCTTGGCGTCGACGTTCAAACCCGCAACCGCGCCGGAGTTGCTCCAGCTGGCGTCGGGGTTGACGTTGATCACGCGGAAGCGCGCCAGGATGTCGCCTTGGGCGGCGAAGGCGCTAGCGGAAACCAGGCCGATCATGGCGGCGAGAGCGAGCTTTTTCATATTGAGTTCTCCTATCATGTTTGGTCGAATGCAGGCTTGGCGCTTGCCGCCATCGTTGACTTTGACTGCGGGCAGCAGTAGCGTTCGGCGTCCGGTGGCAGATTATCCAAGCGCCTAATATCAAACTTTGCGCCAGATCATGAGACGGTCATGAAATATGCAGATTTAAGGGAGTTTGTCTCCCAATTGGAACAACAAGGCCTGCTGAAACGAATTGCGGCCCCGGTCTCTCCGCACCTGGAGATGACCGAGATCGGCGACAGGGTACTGAAAGCCGGCGGCCCCGCGCTGCTGTTCGAACAGCCAGCCAAGGACGGCAAACGCTTCGATTACCCGGTACTGGCCAATCTGTTCGGCACCCCCGAGCGCGTGGCGCTGGGCATGGGCGCCGCCGATGTGATGCAGTTGCGCGAGATCGGCAAGACCCTGGCCTACCTGAAGGAGCCGGAACCGCCCAAAGGCCTGAAAGACGCCTGGGACAAGTTGCCGCTGTTGAAGCAGCTGCTGTCGATGGCGCCCAAGGAAGTCAGCAAGGCACCGTGCCAGCAAATCGTCTGGGAAGGCGAGGAAGTCGATCTGGAGCGGCTGCCTATCCAGCACTGCTGGCCCGGCGACGTGGCGCCGCTGATCACCTGGGGCCTGACCGTGACCCGCGGCCCCAACAAGAAGCGCCAGAACCTGGGCATCTATCGCCAGCAGTTGATAGGCCGCAACCGCGTCATCATGCGCTGGCTGGCCCATCGCGGCGGCGCGCTGGATTACCGCGAGTTCTGCCAACAACACCCCGGCAAGCCTTACCCGGTGGCGGTGGTGCTGGGCTGCGACCCGGCGACGATCCTGGGCGCGGTGACGCCGGTGCCGGACACCCTGTCCGAATACCAGTTCGCCGGCCTGCTGCGCGGCAGCCGCACCGAGCTGACGAAATGCCTGGGCTCGGACCTGCAAGTGCCGGCGCGCGCCGAAATCGTGCTGGAAGGGCATATCCATCCGAACGACACCGCGATGGAAGGCCCTTACGGCGACCACACCGGCTATTACAACGAGCAGGACCGCTTCCCGGTGCTGACCGTGGACCGCGTCACCATGCGCGAAAACGCGATCTACCACAGCACCTACACCGGCAAGCCGCCGGACGAGCCTGCGGTGCTGGGCGTGGCCTTGAACGAGGTCTTCGTGCCCATCCTGCAAAAGCAGTTTCCGGAAATCGTCGATTTCTACCTGCCGCCGGAAGGCTGCAGCTACCGGATGGCGGTGGTCAGCATCAAGAAGCAATACCCCGGCCACGCCAAGCGGGTGATGATGGGTTGCTGGAGTTTCTTGCGCCAGTTCATGTACACCAAGTTCATCGTGGTGGTGGACGACGACGTCAACACCCGGGACTGGAAAGAGGTGATCTGGGCGATCACCACCCGCATGGACCCGGTGCGCGACACCACCTTGATCGAGCACACGCCTATCGACTACCTAGACTTCGCCAGTCCGGTGTCCGGCCTGGGCGGCAAGATGGGCCTGGACGCCACCAACAAGATGCCCGGCGAAACCAACCGCGAGTGGGGCGTGCCCATCGTGATGGACGAGGCGGTCAAACAGCGCGTAGACGGGATGTGGAGGAATTTGGGCCTGTAGGCCCGGAAGACAAGCGCCTGGCGTCTTGACGACGCCAGGCGATTTTCACGACTCAACGCGGCTCAAGCACTTCCGCCTGCAACAGCACGGCCTCGCGCCCCAGCAGCGGATGAGTCTTGAACGGACCGGCCCGATAGCGGATGCGCGAACCGGTCCGCTTTTTCAAGGCGGCCACTTCCGCGGCCCCCAAGCCCCTGCCGTCGGCGGCGGGCTGGATGACGAAGGTGCCGCCATCCCCCTTCTCCACGCCCAGGCGCACCAGCGGCGGCGCGCCCACGGCGACTAGAGTGCCCTCCTCCCACGGCGACAGCCCCATGGCGCCGACGCCGGCGCAAAGGCCCAGCCACAGCAGCAGCCCGCGCATCACGGCTTGACCAGGATCAGGTGGCTGTTGGCCGGCACCGTCACCCGCGCCAAGCCGCGGGACAGCGGCAGGCTCTGCTTATAAGTTTCCGCCGTGGCCAACGCGCTCCAGCCGATTTCCTGCGCCTGGAACGGCACCGCCGGCAGCAGCAGGCTCTTGCCCTGGGGGAAGTACTGGTTGGCCGGCAAATTCAGCGTCTTGGCCGGGAAACCGTAGCCGCTGGCCGGATTGCCGCCCAGCGCCAGCGTGGTGTTGAGGCGCAGCATCAGACTGCTGTAATCGCCGCCGCCCACCGCGCGCAAGCCGTCGTTCAAGGCCCGCTCGCCGGTATTGCCGCCGGTCACCCACGGCTTCATCACCCCCGCGCCGAACTGGTGCAGCATCTGCATGCCCGTCGCCAGCGCTTTCGGGTAGCAAGTGTAGTTCGACGCCGCCACGCTCCAGCCCTTCAGATTGCAAGCCGGCCGGCGCAGGAAGCTTTCGAAGTCGCCGCCGCGGCGCAGGTCCGGATGGGAATTGGCGTCGCTGCCGCGACCGCCGGTGAAGGTGTCCGCCGACACCAGATAGCCCATGGTCTGGGCCGCCAGCTCGTTTTCCCACACCGTGGGATTGCCGGAGCTAGGCGGCTTGCGCAGGATTTTGTTGTAGGCGTAAAGCACATGCAGGTATTCATGCGCCAGCGTGGACAAGGCCAGGCTGGGGCCGTTGCCCTTCATGGTCCAGTTGCGGCCCGGATCGACCTGGGCGAAGGTGTCCAGGTCCACGAAGGTGGCCAACGCCTGGTTGCTCTTGCCCACCACGTCGCGGCACTCTTGGTCGGCGCCGCACACGGTCGGCGCTGCCGACGCCAGCAAGGCGTTGGTCCAGCGCACATAGCCGAGCAGACGGCCGCCGCCGGCCCGGTTCGGGTCGTTCAACCGGCTCAGCACCAGATGCACGTCCTTGGTGTCGCCGGGCAGGGCCAGCGCGCGCCAGCCCGGATCGATGTCGTCGCCCCAGGGCTCGC
Organism: Chromobacterium alkanivorans; assembly: GCF_016937655.1. Classification (GTDB taxonomy): domain Bacteria; phylum Pseudomonadota; class Gammaproteobacteria; order Burkholderiales; family Chromobacteriaceae; genus Chromobacterium; species Chromobacterium alkanivorans. The sequence continues at coordinate 9,984 of NZ_JAFHKL010000004.1, forward strand.
TGACCACCGAGGCCTCCAGCGGGTAGACGCTGTTGGCGAAGCGCTCGGCCAGCGCGTCGGCCTGGTCGCTGCCTACGCTGACGTCCAGCTCGTCCTGCGCCCAGACGTAGACCTTGCCGCCGCCGTTGGGCAGGTCGCGCATCGCTTGCAGGCTGGTGGCGCTGTCCTTGTCCATATCGTGCCAGACCCGCTTGTCGCCGATCGCGTAGCTGCTCGCCTGCAGCTTGGCCTGCTCCGCCAGCAGCCGGTGCGAACCGGCGGCCCGCAGCGACAAGGCGCCGGAGCGGGCCGCCGCGCCCACCGCGGCCATCACCGCCCGGCTTTCCGCCTCCAGACGCTCCGCGGCGGCGTCCGAGCCGCCGCGCAGGCCGGAAGCGCCCAGCTTGGCCTGGCTGGAGGTGTCGCCGCTGCTGACGCGCGACACCACCATCTGCCAGCCCGTGCTCAAGGCGGCGCCGCTGATCGACACCGTTTGCGCCAATGCGCCGGTATTGGTGTATTGGTAGGCGGAGCCCGATTGCGCCCTGCCGGCCGAAGCCGGCAAACGGCACGCATTGCCCGAGCACTGCAGCGCCGCCACTTCCGCGCCGTCCGTCGCCAGCATCCTGCCAGATGCCGACGCTCCAACGGCCGTGCCGCCGCTGCTGTTGCCGGCGCTGCCGCCGCCACCTCCGCCGCACGCGCTCAACAGCGCCGAAATCACGGATACCGCCAATATTGTTTTTGTGCTTTTCATCCCTGTAGTCATCCATTTCATGTATTGAGAATGAGAAAAAATACTAATTCCATTCCAATGGCAATGACTACGGCAAATAATTACCTTTTTATATGATATTTGTTTAGTTAGAGTGACAGAAACCTACGCACAGCCGGCGCAGCGCAAAGCCGGCAAGCCTGCTATCATCGCCGGGTCTTTGAATAAGGAGCTGTCATGTCCCTGCGCAACCCCAATTCCCCCCACCGCCTGAGCCGTCTGAAATCCCGCCAACGCAAGAAAATGCGCGTAGGCGAATTCCGCGAGCTGGGCTTCCATCTGATCGCCCTGCTGCACGACGGCGCGGACTCCGAGGCGCTGCTGGACGCCTGGCTGATCCAGGTGGACGAGGCCGGCATCAGCTTCGGCGGCCATTTCGACGGCGCCTGCAAGCTGGAAGGCGTGGCCTTCCCGGTGGGTGAGGTCAAGATCAGCGACGAGCTGCGCCTGCAACTGCTGGCCTGGCTGCAAGCGCGCGCCGAAGTGAAATCGGTGGAAGGCGGCGAACTGATCGATCTGTGGCACAGCCGCTGATCCCTTTCCGTCCGACGTGAAAAAACCGGCTTATCGCCGGTTTTTTTATGCCTGGACGCTTCGAGCCGCGGACGCGGTCAGGACAGCTTGCGGAACACCCGGTAGCCGATATAGAGCCAGGTTTCCCTGGCCAGGAAGCGGGACCAGCTGGACAGGGTGCGGTAGCGGCTGGATTGCGTCGGCGCGGGATAGGCGGTCAGGCCGATGTCGGTGGCCATCAGCACCGAACGGCGCATGTGCAGCGGATCGCTGACCAAGAGGAAGGAGCGAATGCCGAACTGGCTGCTCAGCTCGCGCGCGTTTTCCAGATTCTGCCAGGTGGTGCGCGACTGGTTTTCCGCCAGCATCGCCGTCATCGGCACGCCCTGCTTGGCGGCGAAGTCGCGGCCGACGTCGGCTTCGGACGGATAGCCCGGTTCCGGCGTGCCGCCGGTGAACACGATCCAGCGCACCTTGCCGGACTTGTACAGCTTGACCGCGTGGTTGATGCGCTCGCGGAACACCGGCGACGGGCGCTTGCCCCAGGCCGCCGCCCCCAACACCAGCGCCGCGTCGGCTTGCGGCTCGTTTGCGCTGCCGCCAAAATCGACAATGCTCCAGGCCACGTAGCTGAAGCCCAGCACCACCAGCAAAATCGCCAGCACAAAGCCTTTCAACATCAAACGCAAGTAGAGCATGGGTACCGCAAGTGAAGGGTGGAACGCCGATTGTACCCGCAAACCGCGGGCAAGCGGCAAGGCCGCGCGCGCGGCTTCTACTTCTCCAATTCCCAAATCGCCGCCTGCAAGGACTCCATCCGCGCGGCGAGCGCCAGCTGCGCGTCGTCCAGCGCCTTGTTGTAAATGTCTTTGCCGATTTTGTCGGCGACGAAGTCCAGCAGGAATTGCGCGTCGAACTGCCCCAGCTCGAGACCGAACTGGTCTTGCGCGTACTGTTGCAATTGCGGAGCCAGCGCTTGCAGCTGAGCGGGGGTCAACATCGAATGATTGGCCATGGCGTGCCGCCCTGTGCGATTGAAAGCCGCGATTATGGCGGCTATTCGCCGATGCTGGAAGCGCTTTCCCCGCCGACGGCTAGCCGGACAGCGTCCGCCCCCATCGCAGCAGGCCCGCCCGCCACTGCCGCTGGCCGTCCAATTGCCAGGCCAGCAGCAGGTCGCCGGCCTCGCTGCTCCACAGCGGATGCGCCCGCATCTCGCTGAGCAAGGCCTCCGCGGCCTGGCTGTCGTCGAAACACAGCGCCAGCCAGTCCGCTCTCGCCCGCGTCAGCACGCGGCGCAGCTTGTCCGGCCACGGCGCGGCGCCGCGCCACACCGTGGCGCCGTGAAAACAGCCCGAGCGCAGCCATTGCCGCCGGACGCGCCATTGTTCGGCGCCCAGCGCGCACAGGCCGCGCGGAAACTCCAAGCCCCACCATAGCGCAGCTTGCATCTGTCGCCCTTTCATTGTGCGATGCACAATTTTTTATACCCGCATTCCGCCCTCCCCGCAAGCACGGCCCGCGCCGATAAAAAAACAGGCCGCGCAAGGCGGCCTGATCAAGTTGAAACGCTCACAACGATAAGTCAAACAAGGGAAATCGATTACACGGTCACCCAGCGCGGCCGGGTCAGCTCTTCCGGCTTCAGCAGCAAATCCAGCTGCTCGCGGCTCAGCAAACCTTGCTCCAGCACGATGTCGGCGACGCTGGCGCCGGTGGCGTGCGCCTGGGCCGCCACATTGGTGGCCGCGGCGTAGCCGATGACGGGGTTGAGCGCGGTCACCAGGCCGATGGAGTTCTCCACGCTGGCGTGCAGGCGTTCGCGGTTGGCGGTGATGCCTTTGACGCAGTTGTCGGTCAGCGTGGAACAGGCGGCGGCCAGATGGCCCATGCTGCGGAACAGGCTGTAGGCGATCACCGGCTCGAAGGCGTTCAGTTGCAACTGGCCGGCTTCCGCCGCCATGGTGATGGTGACGTCGTTGCCTATCACCTCGTAAGCCACCTGGCTCACCACTTCCGGAATCACCGGATTGACCTTGCCCGGCATGATGGAGGAGCCGGCCTGGCGCGCCGGCAGATTGATCTCGCCGAAGCCGGCGCGCGGGCCGGACGACAGCAGACGCAAATCGTTACAGCTCTTGGACAGTTTGACCGCGATGCGCTTGAGCACGCCTGACAGTTGCACGAAGGCGCCGCAATCCTGGGTGGCCTCGATCAGATTGGGCGCGGTCAGCAAGGTGTGACCGCTCAGCTCGGACAGGTGCAGGCAGGCCAGGCGCGCGTAATCCGGATGCGCGGTGATGCCGGTGCCGATGGCGGTGGCGCCCAGATTGATCTCCAGCATCAGCGCGCTGGCTTCCATCAAGCGCTGCTCGTCTTCCTGCAGCATCACCGCGTAAGTCATGAACTCCTGGCCCAGCGTCATCGGCACCGCGTCCTGCAGCTGGGTGCGCCCCATCTTCAGGTAGTCCTTGAACTCGTCGGCCTTGGCGGCGAAAGCCTCGCGCAGCGTCGCCATCCGGGTCAGCAGCTTGTTGGCGCCCCAGAACGCCGCCAGCCGCAAGGCGGTCGGGTAAACGTCGTTGGTGCTCTGGCACAGATTGACGTGTTCGTTGGGGTGCAGATGCTGGTACTCGCCCTTGGCGTGGCCCATCAGCTCCAGCGCGCGGTTGGCGATCACCTCGTTGGCGTTCATATTGGTCGAGGTGCCGGCCCCGCCCTGGATCGCATCCACCACGAACTGCTCATGCCAGCGGCCGGCGCGGATTTCCTCGCAGGCGGCGATGATGGCCTGGGCGATCGGCGCCGGCAGCAAGCCCAGATCGCGGTTGGCCTGAGCGGCCGCCTGCTTGATGCAGGCCAGCGCGCGGATCAGGTCGCCGTAAGCGGCGATGCTCTGGCCGGTGATGGGGAAATTCTCGACTGCGCGCAAGGTGTGCACGCCCCAGTAAACGTCGGCGGGCACTTCACGATCGCCTAACAGATCATGTTCTATGCGGGTCGTCATGGATGCTTCTCCTGGTACGGATGGCGCCACGCGCTCGCGTGGCTTGAAGCAGCGCACTCTATGCCATGCCGCGACGGCTGGCCAATTCGAAATGCCGATGGGGTCATGCGGGAAACGCATAACCTTGGCGGGGCGCGCGCGTTCCCCGGCGCCCCCGCTCAGCAGGCCGGGTATTGATGCGTCAGATACTCCCAAAAAACCTTCAAGGCCGGGCGCTGACGCTTCTGGTCCACATAGAGGCGGATTTCCATCTCCACCTGCCAGGACTCGTCGCCGGCGGCCGCCAGCAAGCCTTCCTGCGCCTCCCGGCGCACCGAGCTCTCCGGCAGGAAAGCCAGGCCGTGTCCCTCCAGCGCCATGTGCTTGAGGCCTTCCGCCATATCGGTTTCATAGCGCAGCGCCAGCTTGGCCGGCTGCGGCGCGGACTCCAGGATCAGATCGCTCATCAGCCGGAAATAGGCGTTGCTGGCGTAGCCGAGGAAAGGCAGCGGCTGCTGCGCGCTGCCGGGCAACGGGTAGCGCGGCCGGCCGGCCTCCGCGATCGAAAACGGCCGCAGCCGCTCCACGCCCAGCTTCAATCCCAGATAGCGCGCGTCGGTCAGCTCCACCGGCTGCTTGGGATGGTGGTAGCACATCAAGAGATCGCTGCCGCCCTCCACGAAGGCCAGCAGCGCGTCGTGCACATTGCTGGCCTGCAGCCTGCAGGGCAAGGCGCCGTAGCCGCGCTGCGCCTGGGACAGCCATTTGGGGAAGAAGGAGAAGGACAGCGTGTGCGGCACCGCGAACTCCAGCGTGCCGGCGGCCAGCGGCTGCAAACCGCGCAGCAGGGCGCGGCTGGTGTTGAGCTGGGACAGCATGCCCACTGCCTGCTCGCGAAACAGCGCGCCGGCTTCGGTCAGCCGCGTCGGGTAGGTGGTGCGGTCGATCAGATCCGCCCCCAGCCAGCTCTCCAGCGATTTGATCCGCCGCGAAAACGCCGGCTGGGTCAGGTGGCGCAATTCCGCCGCGCGGGTAAAGCTGCCGGTTTCCGCCAGCACCAGGAAGTCTTCAAGCCACCGAGTTTCCATCGCGCGGTTCCGTCGGGTTGATCAGGAGTTGCGATAGTAGCGTAAACACGGCCCAAGAGCCTGGTCAAAGTCCGCCGCGTTTCGTGAAACGCGACAGGCGAGCGCCGCCGCCAAGCCGTCGATTTTGACCTGCTGCAAACCCAAAGTCATAAACCACGGTAGAATAACGCAACTACCTGGCACCATCCGCATGCATATTACTCACTTCATCTGGCAAAAGCTGCTGGGCATGGCGCCCGGCGAAATCCAGAGCGGCGATACGCTCTGGCTGCTGAGCCCTCGCCAGCACATGCCCTTGCTGGCGCAGCGACGCGCGCTGATGCTGGTCAACCGCTGCCGGCTGTTCGCCATCCTGTTCTCCGCGCTGACGCCGGCCTGGGCGGTGATCGACCTGCTGACCCTGCCCTATCCGCTGTCGCTGCAGCTGGCGGGGCTGCGTCTGCTGGTGTCCGCCGCCTTCGTCGCGCTGGCGGTCTGGCAGCCGATGGACGGCCGCCTGTCTTCGGCCTATCGCGGCATCGCGCTCTTGTTCGCCATCCCCACCCTGTTCTACATCGCCTCGCACTTGCTGCTGCGCCGCTACCACCTGGAGGGCTTGTCCGCCGCCATCGGCGCCGGCTACGCCTTCCTGCCCTTCGTGCTGCTGGCCGGCCTGGCCATCTTTCCGCTGACCCTGCTGGAAAGCCTGGCCTTCGCCAGCCCGGCGCTGTTCGGCTTCTTGCTGACCGGCCTGCTGGAGCTGAACGGCGACAACCTGCCCGGCTTCGGCGGCGAATTCTGGCTGTTGTCCTTGCTGACCGGCGTCTCCGCCATCGCCGGCATCAGCCAGCTGGCCTTCATCATCGTGCTGGTCCACCAGGCGATACGCGACCCGCTGACCGGGGTCTTCTCGCGCCGCAGCGGCGAGGAAATGCTGGGCCTGCTGCAATTGCAGGCGCAGCGCAGCCGGCAGCCGCTGAGCCTGGCCTTCATCGATCTGGATCATTTCAAGACGATCAACGACCACTACGGCCACCTGGCCGGCGACCAGGTCTTGCGCCATTTCGCCGAGCTGATGGAAGGCCGGCTGCGGCGCAGCGACGTGCTGGTGCGCTGGGGCGGCGAGGAGTTCGTGCTGCTGATGCCCGGCGCGCAACTGCCCCAGGCCGCCCAGGTCATCGCCCGCTTGCGCGCCCAGGGACTGGGCGAGCGGCCGGAAGGCAAGGTCTTGACCGCCAGCATCGGCGTGGCGGAGTTGTTTCAGGACGGCTGCGCCGACTGGCGCGCGCTGGTGGACCTGGCCGACACCCGCATGTACCGCGCCAAGCAGGCCGGACGCAACCGGGTGATGATCTCCGACTGAGGCTTTACCCGCCGGACGAGTTTCCTTATCGTTGACGGCATGAACGCTCTGACCGTCCCGCCCCCTCTCCGCCCTCGCGGCGTCGCCGCAGCGCTGCTGCTCAGCCTGCTGGCCCACGGCGCGCTGCTGTGGCTGGCCAAGCCCGGCAGCCGTCCGGACGCCGTTGCCGGCCCGCCGCTGCGGATACAGCTGAACCCGCCGGCGCCGGCCATCATTCCGCCGCCCGCCCGCGCCGTCGCGCCGGCCTCCCCCGCCCGAAAACCAGCCGCGCCCCCGCTGCGCCCATCGGCGGCGACACGGGCCGACGCCGCCGACCGCGGCGAGCGTTCCGCCCCAGCCGGGCCGACCCTAAACAGGCGCGACGCGTCGGCGCCCGGCCCGGCCTTGACCTTGGGCGGCCTGCGCCGGCAACTGCGCGAACAGGCCGCCGCCGCGCCGGAAAAGCTCAGCCCGCTGCCGGCCGACCCCGCCAAAACGAAATTGGCCCGCTCGATTGAGCGGGCCGAAAAGCCGGACTGCAAGACCCGCTACTCCTCCTTCGGGCTGCTGGCGATCCCGATCCTGGCGGTGCAAAGCGCGCGCGAGGACGGTTGCAAGTGGTAGACCGCCGGCCTCAAGAGGCCGCGTTCGCCCGCGTCACCCAGTCCTGAGTGGCGTCGGCGGCGCGGAATTCGCGCACCGCTTGTTGCAGCAAGGCAAACGCCTCCGGCGCGTCCAGACTCCGGCAAGCCTGGTCCATGCTCGCCAGCAGCGCCCGCATTTCCTCATCCGGCAGGCAGTATTCCTGGGCGCGCATGATGCGTTCGTGGTCGGTGGCCAGCACGTTGTCGCCGATCAACAGCTCCTCGTACAGCTTCTCCCCCGGCCGCAGGCCGGTGATGCGGATCTCGATGTCGCCGCCGGGCCGGCTCGCGTCCTTGAGCTCCAGGCCGGACAGGTGCACCATGCGCCGCGCCAGATCGATGATGCGCACCGGCTGCCCCATGTCCAGCACGAACACGTCGCCGCCGTCGCCCATCGCGCCGGCCTGTATCACCAGTTGCGCCGCTTCGGGAATGGTCATGAAGTAGCGGGTGATGTCGGCGTGGGTCAGGGTGATCGGTCCGCCCGCCTTGATCTGGGCGCGGAACAGCGGCACCACCGAGCCTGAGCTGCCCAGCACGTTGCCGAAGCGCACCATCACGAAACGGGTGGCGCTGCCGCGCGCGTGGCGGGTCTGCAGCGTCAGTTCCGCCAGGCGCTTGGTGGCGCCCATCACATTGGTGGGGCGCACCGCCTTGTCGGTGGAGATCAGCACGAAGGTGTCCACGCCGCAATCCTCGGCCGCGCGCGCGGTGGTGTCGGTGCCGAACACATTGTTGACGATGCCGGACACCGGATTGTGCTCCACCATCGGCACATGCTTGTAGGCGGCGGCGTGATAGACGGTGTCCACCTTGAAGGCGCGCATCACCTGGACCAGCCGCTGGTAGTCGGTGACCGAACCCAGGACCGGCGTGCGCTCCGGCGGCGCGGCGACGCGGCCCAGTTCCTGGTCTATCGCGTACAGCGCGTATTCGGACTGCTCGAACAGGATGATGCGCGCCGGCTGGTTCTTGGCGATCTGGCGCACCAGTTCGGAGCCGATGGAGCCGCCGGCGCCGGTGACCATCACTACCTTGCCGCGGATATTGCGCGCCAGCAGTTCCTGCTTGGGCGGCACCGGGTCGCGGCCCAGCAGGTCTTCGATCTCGACCTCTTTCAACTCCTCCACCCGCGCCTCGCCGGACACCAGATCGGCCATACCCGGCAAACGCTTGATCGGCACCCGCAGCAGTTCCAGGGTTTCCAGTATCTCGCGCTGGCGGCTGCGGCTGACCGAGGGCATCGCCAGCAGAATGCACTTGGCTTCCACGTCCTTGACCAGCTGCGGCAAATCGCGCGGCGGGTGCACCGCCACGCCGCGGAAGGTGCGGCGATGCAGCTCGGGGCTGTCGTCGACGAAGGCCATCGGCCGGTATTCGCGGCCGGCCTGCAAGGCCAGCATCAATTGCACGCCGGCATGGCCGGCGCCGTAGATGATCACGTGCTCGCGCGGCGCGTCCACCGCGTCGATGCGGCGCACCAGGCCGCGCAACAGGAAGCGGCTGCCGCCGATATAAGCCATGGCGAACACCCAGAAGATGATCACCGAGGTGCGCGGCATCGCCCAGATGTGGGCCATCTGCAGCACCGCCTGCAACACCAGCACCGACAAGGTCACCCCGGAGAACACGGTCAGGATGATTTTGTCGTCCAGGTATTTGAGCACCGCGCGATACAGGCCCAGCTTGATGAAGATGGGAATCGCCCACAGCGGCGGCACGATGAAGATCCACAGATGCGGATTGAGCTTGGGATCCCAATAGCCCCCCAGGCGCAGGAAGACCGCGCTCCACAGCGCCAGCGGCAACAGCAGCGCGTCCATCAGCGCCAGCATCGCCATCTTGTTGTGGCGGGAGAAGGCGAGCAGTTTTTCAAACATGGTCATTCTTTCGCGTCCGGCCGCCATTGATACAGCGCATCCGGACAACATTCCTCATTCAGGGCGCCGGCATCGGCGGGCCCCGCCATCCGGATGGAAACCGTCATCGGCTGACGATCTTCATCAGGGTGGCGACGATGATGCGGACATCTTCAAACAGGCTGTGGCTTTCGGCGTAACGCACGTAATAAGCCAGTTTTTCCGGCAGCACCTGCTCGATGTAGGCGCGCTCCGGATCCTCGGCCCGGCCCAGGATTTCGTTCTCGTCTATCATCTTGATCGACGCCCAATCGGTGATGCCGGGGCGCACCGACAATACGATGTCGCGGACCTCGTCCGGATAATGGGCGACGTACTTGGGCACCTCGGGCCGCGGTCCGACCAGGCTCATGTCGCCGAACAGCACATCGATCAACTGCGGCAGTTCATCCAGCTTGGTTTTGCGCAACAGACGGCCGGCGCCGGTGACGCGGCTATCCGCGCCGACGGTCAGCTGGCCATGGCGCTCGGTGTCCACCTGCATGGTGCGGAATTTGTGGATGCGGAACAGCGTGCCGCCCCGCCCCACCCGCACCTGGCGGAAAAACACCGGGCCCGGCGAATCCAGCTTCACCCACAGCGCCACCGCCAACAGCGGCAGCGCCAGCGCGGCAAGCCCCAGGCCGGAAGCGACAATGTCGAAGCCGCGCTTCAGCAGCCGCGAACCGTGGCGGCGTGGCCGGCAGCAGGGCGGCAGCAGTTCGCCGCCCTTTTTTTCCAACTGCTCGCTCATGCGCCCAGAATCTCGCGCACCGCGGCGATGACGCGGGTCTGGTCGTCTGCCGTCATCCGGGTATACAGCGGCAGCGTCACCTCGGCTTCAAACGCCGCGTCGGCCACCGGGAACTGCTCGCGCGTCAGTTGATAGCCGTCGCGCCACACCGGCTGGCGATGCAGCGGAATGAAGTGCACCGAGCAGCCTATGCCTTTTTCCGCCATCTTGGCGATGAAGTCGTCGCGGCTGACGCCGGCTTCCGGCTTGATGCGCACCGGGTACAGATGCCAGGCGTGGTTGCTGCCCGCGTCCTTGGGCCGCGCCGGCAGGATCAGCGGCAGATCGGCCAGCTCGCGGTCGAAACGCTGGGCCATCACCTCGCGCAGCTCCTGGAAGCGGCGGATTTTCTTCAGTTGATGGATGCCCATCGCCGCGGCGGTGTCCGGCATATTGTACTTGTAGCCCGGAGCCACCACTTCGTAGAACCAGGCCGGGGTCTTGGACACGTAGCGGTCGAAGGCGTCGCGGCTGATGCCGTGCAAACGCATCACCTTGCAGCGCGCGATGATGTCCTTGTTCTTGGACACCACCATGCCGCCTTCGCCGGTGGTCATGGTCTTGTTGGCGTAAAAGCTGAACACGGTGACGTCGGAGTCCAGAGTGCCCACCAGCTTGCCCTTGTAGTAAGTGGGCAGCGCGTGGGCGGCGTCTTCGACGATTTTCAATCCATGCTCGCGGGCGATGGCGATGATCTCGTCCATCTCGCAGGCGAGGCCGGCGAAGTGCACCGGCATGATCGCCTTGGTCTTGGCGGTGATCGCCGCGCGGATCGCGTCCGGGAGGATATTGAACGTCGCCGCGTCCACGTCCACGCACACCGGGTGCGCGCCCAGATAGCGCACCACTTCGGCGGTGGCGGTGAAGGTGTAGCTGGGCACGATGACCTCGTCGCCGGGGCCGATGCCTATCGCTTCCAGCGCCAGGTGCAGGCCGGCGGTGGCCGAGTTGACCGCGATCGCCTCGACGCCGTCGCCGATGAATTGCGCGAAATCGGCCTCGAACTGCTTGGTCTTGGGACCGGTGGTGACCCAGCCGGAACGCAGCGCGTCGACCACTTCGTTGATCTCGTCCTCGCCGATGTCCGGCAGGGCGAAGGGCAGGAATTTTTGTTCGCTCATCGCTATTATCACTTTCGCTATCAGTCATGCCTCGGTGACACACCGGGCGCAATCACTACCCTGCCTGGGACGCCGTTCTCCTGCGCCAAAACAGGTATCCACTCTGCAACAGTACAATCCCAATCAAACCAGCCAGGTTTTTCACCCCATCGCTGAGCAACTCGCCCCGCTCTTCACGATATCGTCTGACCGCATCCTGGTAACCAAACACCGACTCATCATTCAGACGAAGCGCATAGATCCTTCCGCTTGTCGCCCGCTCATTGTTTTTGTACCACCAAACCTCAACCTTGGAACCGAACGCTTCTTCTGGAATCACTCGTCCGACTGCGTCACACTTCCCACGCACTGAACAAGCGGAACATCTTGCATATCCATTCAGTGAACAATTCAAATCGAAAACTAGGTCAACGCGTAAGCCAGGATTCCGGTTCAGTGGATACGCCGTGACCTTACCAGCTGTAAAGTGCAAATCTGCTTCCGCTGGCTCTTGATAGCTCGCCCACATCCATAAGCTGATCACACCCTTCAGCAGCATGAACAACAACAGCCCACCATAAAGGCTTACCAGCGTACGCTGACAAAGCTCCCGCCTCCCCTCTTTAGCCACGGCCATCCTAGCTCACCTTAAATCGCTATATTTTCCCTGCCTGGCCAGAGATTAAGCCGCCATGCGGCATAGGTCGAAACCCCGGCATCCCCGCGCTATACCGCCTGCAAAAACCGCCGCGCCAGCACCGCGTAATCATGGTGTTCCAGCACATAGGCCTTGCCCGCCGCGCCCATGCGCGCGCGCTCCTCGGCCGGCAGCGCCGCCATCCGCCGCGCCGCGTCGGCGATGGCGGCCGGGTCCTCGGCGCCGACGCTGAGGCCGGCGCCGGCCTCGCTGACCATGTCGTTGCCGGCTTCCACCGAATGGATCACCGGCTTGCCGGCCATCAGGTAGTCGAACAGTTTATTGGGGTTGATGCCAAAGCGATAGATGGGCAGCTTGCGCCAGCCTATGAACAAGGCGTCCATTTCGGCGAGGAAGCCCGGCACCGCGCGCTTGGCGATCGCCGGCAGGAAGACCACCTTGTCCAGCCCCAGTTCGGCGGCGCGCGCCGCCAAGGCCGCCTTGTCCGGACCGTCGCCGACCAGCACGAAAGTCACCGCCGAGTCCCGCATCAGCGCCGCCGCCTCCAGCAGGTAATCCAGCGCATTGGCCAGGCCGTGGCCGCCGGCGTAGCCGATCAGGAAACGGCCCTGCGCCTTCAATTCCGCCAGCCGCATCCGGTGTTCGGCCGGCAGGGCCTCGGCCTCGGCCTCGCCGCGCCATTCGGCGACGTCGACGCCGTTGGGAATCACCGCGTACTTGGCCGGGTCCATGCCGTGCGCCGCCATATAGTCCTTGGCGCAGGGCAGCATCGACACCACGGTGTCGGCCTTGCGATAGCCGAAATCCTCGGCCCATTGCAGCAGGCGGATGAAGGGATGCTTGGGCGACATGCCGCCCACCTCCACCGGCGTCAGCGGCCACAGATCATGCACCTCGTACACCAGCCGCGCGCCGGTCTTGCCGGCGATCCAGGCCGCCGGCACCGTGTCCAGCGGATAGGTGGACGAGGCGATCACCACGTCCGGCTTCCAGTGCTTCAGGTAACGGCCGGACAAACCCATCACCCGGGCCAGAAAGCTGAAGATATTGAGCACGCGGCCGACGCCGTTGCCCTGGTAGGGGCGGGTGCGGCACCAGGTGTAGCGGATGCCGTCGATATCCTCGTCGCGGTATTTGCCGTCCACTTGCGGATGCGTCTGGCGCAGGTGGGAGACGTCGGCCGCCAGCATATTGACTTCGTGGCCGGCCTTCACCCATTCCCGCGCCAGATAGTAGGGGCGGAATTCCATGCCGTGCCGGGGGCTGCCGGCGTAGTGGTTGATGTACAGAATCTTCATGGTTTTTCAATGGCGGCTCAGGCCGCTAACAATTTCATTCGCCCCAGGCCCTGCTCTGGCCGGCCCGGAGTCCGCATTACAAGGCCGCGTACAAGCCGACCAGCTTCTCGCCTTCGGCCGCCCAGCTGTATTTGCTCAGCACCGCCTGCTTGCCGGATTCGCCCAGCGCGCGCATGCGCGCCTCGTCGGCCATCAGTTCGTTGACGGCGGCGGCGATGGCGGCCGGGTCCTGCGGGTCCACCAGCAGGCCGCAGCCGGCGTCGGCCACGATCTCGCGCCACACCGGAAAATCCGACGCGATCACCGGCATGCCGGCGGCCATGTATTCGAACAGCTTGATCGGCAACGCGTCGACGTAGTTCGGCGTCGGGAACAAGGTCACCAGGCCGATCTTGCTCTTGGCCAGCACCTCGGCCACGCCTTTGCGGTCCAGCACGCCCAGGTCGTTGACCCGCGCCCAGCCCGGCCGCGCCGACACGCGGGCCTTCAGATCGCTCTCGCTCCACGGCCCGGCCAGGTTCAGCCGCGTCGCGGTGTCCGGCAGCGCCTCGACAATGGGTTCGATGCCGCGGATGCGCGAGATGCCGCCGATATAGCACAGCTCGTTGCGGCGCTGCTCCCACGGCGTGTCGCGCACCAATTCTTCCAGAATGGGGAAGTTGCACACGTCCAGCGCGCGCGCGCCCAGTTTCTCGAAGCGCTTGCGGATGTGCGGCGTCGAGGTCACCACCGCGTCGAAGCGGCCCGCCGCCCAGTCTTCCAGCGCCTCGAAGCCGCTGGACACCAGGGGCCGCACCGCGCCGGGAATCCAGTGTTTGGCCAGGATCTGGCGCGGCACGTCCTCGTGCACGTCGTAGACCACCTTGATGCCGGCCTGCTTCAGGCGCAGCGCGGCGGGAATCAGCTCGGGGTCGTGGAAATGGACCACGTCCGGGCGCAGCTTCAGCGCCGCCTGGTAGACCCGTTTGACGGTGCCGGTCATCCGCGCCAGGCGGCCGCCGGATTTGGGGCCGACATCGTGGAAGCGCACGCCGCGGTTGATCTCCTCGCCCTGGCCGTCGGCCACGATCAGCGTCACCTCGTGCCCGGCGGCGGCCAGGGTCGCGCACTCCTTGACGAAGATGCGGATGTCGTGACGCGGATGGGCGGAAGTCAGATGGGCAATTTTCATATTGAAGCTCTGTTTAGCGGCCGTCCGGCCCGCGATGATCCCGGGCCCGCGGCGAAATTCTTAGTTGTCGGAACCCAGCAGTTCCCGATACAGCCGAGCGAAGCCGGCCATATTCGGCTGATGCAGTCCCTTGTCCGCCACCAGCCGGCGGTTGAGCGCGGCGACCTCGTCCAGCCTCGCGTCCTCGCCTGCCCACTCCATCGCGCGCAGCAAGGCCTCGTCCAAACGCCCCACATCCTCGGCGATCGCGCCGTTGAGGCCGTCTATCACCCATTCGCCGTTGGCCGGCAGATTGGACAACAGCGGCAGGCAGCCGTGGCCCATCGCCTCCAGCAGGCTGATGCTGGTGGCGTCCGAGCGCGGCACGCTGACGAAGACCCGGGATTCGGCGTACATGCGCCCCAAGGTGGCGCTGTCGACGAAGCCGGCGAAGTCGGCGCGGCTCAGGCCCAATTCCGCGGCCAACCGCCGCAGCGCCTCGGTCTCGCTGCCGCTGGCGGCCACGGTCAGCCGCCAGTCGTCGAAACGGCCGCTGCGCTCCACTCGCTGCCAGGCGCGCAAGATGGCGTCGACGCGGTACAAGGGCTTGTGCAGCCGGCAGGACAGCACCGTCTTGCCCTTGCTCGCGCTGGCCGCCGGCGCCGGCATGGCGTCCATGCCGTAATTGAGCAGGCGGATGCGGCAAGCCTCGCCGGCCAGCTCGCGGATTTTCGCCGCCATGTGCAGGGAGTCCGAGGTGATCGCGTCGGCGGCGGCCAGATTGGCGCGCACCATCGCCCGCATCAGCGGATTGCGGTCAGGCAGCAGCAGCACATCGGAGCCCCAGGCGGTCAGCGCCATCGGCAAATCCAGGCTGGCGGCCGCGCGGCTGCCGTGCCAGGCCACGCTGTTGGCCTGATGGATGTGCAGCAGCTGCGGCCGCGTCTCGCGCAGCCAGGCGCGCAGGCGCGCCACCGTGCCCAAGGCCGCCAGGCGGAAGTCCACGCGCAGGCTGCCGGCCAGCAAGGGCGCCACATCCGCCGGAACCTCGCCGTTGCAGGCCAGGAACACGCGCTCCACATGCGGCGCGATGCCGCGCAGGAAGCGCCAGGTATGCACCGAGGCGGAGCCGATCACCGCGACGCTGGCAATCTTGTCGCTGACAGGCTCAGTCATGCGCCCAGGCCTCGTACAGGGGCAGCAGTTCCGGGTGCTCGTCCAGCCACTTGGCGTCCAGCTCGCGGGTGTCGCCCACCACCCTGGCCGGGTTGCCGGACAGGATGGCGAAATCGGGGTAAGCGCCGGCCGGCACATAGCTGTAGGCCGACACCATGCTGCCCTTGCCCAGCTCCACGCCCGGCATCAGCACCGAGTGCGGGCCGACGAAGCTGTACGGGCCCAGCTTGGTGGGCTTTTTCAGATAGCCAACGTGGTTGTTGCTCTCCAGGTAGCGGTCGCCGTACAGGCGGATGGCCACATGGCTGGAGTGGGTCAGCAGCGAAACATAGTTGGTGATCTGACAGCCTTCGCCGATGTAAAGACCGCCGGAGGCGTCGATCAGATTGAAATGGCCGATGTAGACGTTGTCGTCCACCATCAGCTTGCCGACATGTTCGATGCGGGTCATGTTGGATACCCGGGTGCGTTTGAGGAACACCCCGTCGCCGCGGGTGAATCCATACACCATTCTGGGCTGCACCCACGCCGACAGGCGGAAGCGGATGCGGCTGAATAGAGCGTGCCAATTCATCGGGCTGCCTTGTAAAGCCATGCAAAATAAGCCAGGAAGTAAGCGGCCATCACCACCGACACCAGCTGGAAGGTGGCCACCGCGTCGTTCCACAGCGAGAAACCCGCCCACATCGTGCCCAGGAACAACAGGGCCTGCAGCAGGGACCACAGGAAGGCCTGGCGCTGGCGATTGATCACCGGCGGCACCATGCCCAGCGGCGAGGCGACGAAGTGGAACAGGATGTAGAGCGACATCGCCTCCGCATAGCGGCCGGCGGTGGCCCAGTTCTGTCCGAACACCAGCGAGAACAAGGGTTCCCCGGCCAGTTGTATCACCAGGAAGGGCAGCAAGGCCATGCCGCCCAGCGTCAGCATCATCTTGCGCAGAATGGGACGCAGCGGCTGGTGCTGATTGCGGGCGTCGGCCAGCTCGCGGTAAGCCACCTGCGCCACCGCCTGGCCGATCAGGGCCGCCGGCAGCTTCAGCACCCGCATCATCAGGCCGTAAAAACCCACCGAGGCGGTGCCGGCCAGCATGGTCAGCGCCACCAGCGTCGCCGAATCCAGCAAGGCGGTGCTCAAGGCGTGCGGCGCGTTGATCTTGGGAAATTCGATATAGGCGCGCGCCACCTCGCGCATGCCGGCGCGGCTGAGTTCATGGCGCCAGGCGAAGCGGGCCTTGAGGTCCTGCCAGGTCTGCGCCAGCAGGGAGCCGAGCTGACCGGCCAGTTGGCCCAGGATCAGGCCGGCCGCGCCGGCGCCGGCCCAGCCGAGCCCCACCTGGGTGGCGGCCATGCTCAGCGACTGCAGCATGCGGCCGTTGGCGTTGGCCTGGTAGCGGCGATGGCGGTTGTTCCAGTTGGTCCAGGCCTGCATCAAGCCCGCCAGCGCGACAGACAAGGGCAGCAGCAGCAGCCAGGGCTCCAGTTCCGGCGCGCCCAGATGGCGGGCGATATGGGCGTGGCCGTCGAAGGCCACCACCACGGCCACCAGCAGGGACAAGGCCAGCGCGCAGGCGATGGACAGGCCCATCAGATTGCCGGCCCGCTTCTCCTCGGCCGGCAGCACGATGGCCATCTCGTAACGGGCGGTGGCCAGCACCGCCAGCGTGGACAGCCAGGAGACGTAGACCGCCTGCACCCCCACCTCGTGCGGGTTGTACAGGCGGGTGATCAACGGCGACACCAGCAGCGGAATCACCTGCGCCACCGCCGCCCCGGTGATCAGGGTGATGATGTGGCGGATGAAGCCGCTCTTGGGCAGGCGGGACAGCAACAAGCCCATGCGCTCAGGCCAGCGCCTGCTTGACCGCGGCGACGACGGCGTCTTGCGTCGCCTCGTCCAGGAAGGGGTGCATAGGCAGGCTCATCACGCGGCGGCCGGCGGCCTCCGACAGCGGGAAGCTGCCTTCGGGCAGGTTCAGGTGGGCGAAGGCCGGCTGCAGATGCAGCGGAATCGGGTAATGCACGGCGGTGGGCACCCCCAACTCCTTCAGCTTGGCCTGCACCGCCTCGCGATCGTCCACCTCGATGGTGTACTGCGCGTAGACATGGCTGTTGCCCTCGGCGATCACCGGCACCCTCGCCACCTCGCGCAGCAGCGCGCTGTAACGCGCGCCGATGCGTTCGCGCGCCGCCACTTCGTCGGCGAAGCTCGGCAGCTTGGCCAACAGCACCGCCGCCTGTATGGTGTCCAGCCGGCCGTTCAGGCCGATGATGGGGTGGTGATAGCGGCGGTCCTGGCCGTGCACGCGAATCTCGCGCATTTTCTTGGCCAGCGCGTCGTCGTTGGTGAAGCAGGCGCCGCCGTCGCCGTAGCAGCCCAAGGGCTTGCTGGGGAAGAAGCTGGTGCAGCCTATGGTGGACAGATTGCCGGACTTCTTGCCGCGCTGGCCGGCGCCGAAGCTCTGCGCGCCGTCCTCGATCACCGCGATGCCGTGTTTGGCGGCGATGGCGTTGATGGCGTCGAAGTCTGCGCACTGGCCGTACAGGCTCACCGGCATGATGGCGCGGGTGCGCGGCGTGATCGCCGCTTCCAACAGCGCCGGGTCCAGGTTGTAGCTGACCGGGTCGATGTCGACGAAGACCGGCTTGGCGCCCAACAGCGCGATCATCTCGCCGGTGGCGATAAAGGTGAACGGGGTGGTGATCACCTCGTCGCCGGGGCCGATGTCCAAGGCCATCATCGCGATCAGCAGCGCCTTGGTGCCGTCGCAAACGCCGATGGCGTGCTTGGCGCCGGTGTACTCCGCCAACCCCTGCTCCACTTCCTTGACTTCCGGCCCCATGATGTACTGGCCGTGGTCCAGCACCGCGTGAATGCGGGCGTCGATGTCGGCTTTCAGATGCTGGTACTGCGCTTTCAGATCAATGAACTGGATGGACATAAGAGGATCAACCCCAAATCAATTTTTGAAAGATATCGCACAGAGCGCGACACGCAGAACAACGGAGAAGCGCCCTGAGGCAAGCCGGCGTAAGGCCGCATCAGGAATGCCGCTCAGTCGTTCTTGAGCGGCGAGCAGTGATTGCCGCCCACCTCGTAATGCTTGCCGCAGGACAGGCAGCTGTGGGTGCCGATGTCGTTGGCCAGCCGCTCGCCGCAGGAACACATCCAGCCTATGCGCTTGGCCGGCGTGCCCACCATCAGCGCGTAGGCCGGCACGTCGCGGGTCACCACCGCGCCGGCGCCGATGAAGGCGTACTCGCCTATGGTGTGGCCGCACACCACGGTGGCGTTGGCGCCGATGGACGCGCCCCGTTTCACCAGGGTGCGGCGGTATTCATGCTTGCGCGCCACATGGCTGCGCGGATTGTTGACGTTGGTGAACACCATGGACGGGCCGCAGAACACGTCGTCCTCCAGCGTCACCGCGTCGTAGATGGACACATTGTTCTGCACCTTGACGTTGTCGCCGATCAGCACGTCGTTGCCGACGAACACGTTCTGGCCGAAGGAACAGCCGGCGCCGATCTGCGCGCCGCCGCAAATATGGACCCAGTGCCAGATGCGGGTGTTCTCGCCGATCTGCGCGCCGTCGTCGACGATGGCGGTGGGGTGAACAGAGTAGCTCATGATCAAACCTTTAGTTCTTGGCAAATCCCAGCGCTTAGTAGTCCAGCGGCAGGCTGACGCGGCGGCCGTCGCGCGCCGACAGATACATTGCGATCAGCAATTCCAGCGACTTCAGCCCCTCGCGGCCGTCGGTCTCCGGCTCGGCTTCTCCGCGCATGGTCTTGATCACATTGTCGTAGTACAACGGATGGCCGAAGCCGTAGACGCTGGTGGTGGCGTAGCTGGCCTGCTTGATGTCCTCGTCCATCGCGTGCGGCTCGGCAAACTCCCAGTGCTGGATTTCGTTGACCGCCATGCCGCCCACGCGCACCGAGCCCTTCTCGCCCAGGATGGTGATGCTGCCCTCCAGGTTCTTCGGATAGGTCAGCATGGTCACGTTCATGCTGCCCAGCGCGCCGCTGCGCCATTTGACGCTGACGGTGCCGGTGTCTTCCACCTCGATATTGCGCGCCAGCGTCGCGGTATAGGCCTGCACGCTTTCCACCGGACCTATCAGCCAGTCCAGCAGGTCCACGTAGTGGCTGGCCTGGTTCATGAAAGCGCCGCCGTCGAACTCCCAGGTGCCGCGCCAGCCGGCCGCGTCGTAATACTCCTGCGGCCGGGTCCAGAACACATTGACGTTGACCATGTAGACGCGGCCGAAACGCTTCTCCTGCATCGCCCGCTTCAAGAGCTGCAAGGTGGCATTGCGGCGGTTTTGCTTGACCACGAACAGGTGCTTGTTGGCGCGGTCGGCGGCCTTGACCATTTCCAGGCCGTCCTCCCAGCGGGTGGCCATCGGCTTTTCCGTCATCACGTGGAAGCCGGCTTCCGAGCAGGCGATGCTTTGGCTCGGGTGCAGACCGGACGGAGAGGTCAGGATCACGATGTCGGCGTCGGACTTGGCCAGCATGTCGGCCAGACTGGCGTGGCCGCGCGCGCCGGTGCGCGCCACCGCCGCCTTCAAGGCGGCCGGGTCGATGTCGCAGACGTCGACCAGCTCGGCGCGGTTGGCGTGCTGCTCCAGCGCGCCGAAGTGGTTCTGGGCGATGCGGCCGCAGCCCACCAGCGCGAAGCGGATCTTGCGGTCGGTAATCGGGGGAAGGTGCAGAGTTTGCATGAGTTTAAACCCTAAATTCAGTGAGCCACGGAAGCACACGGAACAACACGGAAACCTCCAAATATCCAAGCCCTCAAGTCATCGTGATCTGCAGGCTCCAGCTTTGTCCGCGTCTTTCCGTGTGCTTCCATGGCTAAAAACAATCAGGCCTTGACGATATGGTCCGCCGGCTCCAGATACTTGCCGCGGCTGTCCACCACCAGTTGCGCGTGCGCCTTGATCTGCGCGTAGTCGAACTTGTCGTGGTCGGTGGCCAGCAGCACGCAATCGTAGCCAGCCAGGTTCTCAGCGCTCAAGGCCACGCTGGACAGCTCGAAATGATGCTCGCGCATCTTGGGGAACACCGGCACGTGCGGGTCGCTGTAGGCCACTTCCGCGCCCAGATCCCGCAGTTTCTCCATCAGGAACACCGACGGGCTTTCGCGCATGTCGTCGACGTTCTTCTTGTAGGCGATGCCCAGCACCAGCACGCGGCTGCCGTTGATCGCCTTCTTGCGCAGGTTCAGCGCGGCGGCCACTTTGGACACCACGTAGTCCGGCATATTGCTGTTCACTTCGCCGGCCAGCTCGATGAAACGGGTGTTGACGCCGTATTCGCGCGCTTTCCAGGTCAGGTAGAACGGGTCGATCGGAATGCAGTGGCCGCCCAGGCCCGGGCCCGGATAGTAGGGCACGAAGCCGAACGGCTTGGTGGCCGCGGCGCGGATCACTTCGTGGATGTCGATGCCCATCTTGTCGGCGACGATCTTCATCTCGTTGACCAGGCCGATATTCACCGCGCGGTGGATGTTTTCCAAGAGCTTGGTCATCTCCGCGGCGCGGGTGGAGGACACCGGCACCACCTTGTCGATCACCGCGCCGTACAGCGCCACGCCGATTTCCTGGCAGGCCGGGGTCACGCCGCCGCACACCTTGGGAATGGTGCGGGTGGTGAAGTTCGGATTGCCCGGGTCTTCGCGCTCCGGCGAGAACACCAGGAAGGCGTTTTCGCCCACTTTCAGGCCGCGCGACTCCATCCGCGGCAGCAGTTCTTCGTCGGTGGTGCCCGGATAGGTGGTGGACTCCAGCGACACCAGCTGGCCTTCGCGCAGATGGGGCACCAGGCTGTCCATGGTGTCCAGCACGAAGCTGAGGTCCGGCTCGCGGTATTTGTTCAGCGGCGTCGGCACGCACAGGATCAGGGTGTCGGCTTCCGGCACGCGGCTGAAGTCGGTGGTGGCCTCGAAGCCGCGGCTCAGCGCGGTGGCGATGCTGTCGGCGGAAATATGCTCGATATAGCTTTGACCGGCCATCAGGGCGTCCACTTTGGACTGGTCGATGTCGAAGCCCAGCACTTTGTAGCCGACTTCGGCGAAGCGCAACATCAGCGGCAGGCCGACATAGCCCAGGCCCACGATGCCGATGACGGCGGATTTGTCTGCAATCCGATTGAGCAGTTGCTGCTTGATCACGGTGTAAGTCCCAACAGTATGTAAATACGATAGCGGCGGACCGAACATTCACGGCAAGCGGCGCGGAAGCGAAACCGCCCGCGCCGCGCCTGCCCTAAACTGTCCGATCCACCGCCATAAAGTTCATTCAACGGCAAGCCAGCTTGCCGCCTTCCGTTGCCGCTCGTACTGATCTGCCTCAGAGCTCTCTGTATTCGAACTCGTTTCGCGCAGCTCGCCACCCGCCTCAAGCCGGCGCGGCCGTAATGCCGGCATTATACGCCTCTTGCCGCGCGTCATTGGGTAAGCAAATGTACGCCGACGCGCCGCTTCAGACCAGTAAATGCCCCGCCGTGTGCTGATTGGTCAACTTCAGGCGATTGACAAACTCGCCGAACTCCAAGCCAAAACGGCACTCCATCCGGTCCGCCCGCTCCTTCAAGGCATCCCATTGGGTCAGCGTCGGGCTCTGACGGAAAGCCATCACCGCCACATTGCCGTGGCTGGCGGAAGGCAGCTCCAGCACCCGGCCCTCGAACACATTCAACAAGCGCTCGACAAAACTCTGATAACGCTTGTCGCCGCTCCACCAATTGGTGACGAACACGCCCTTGGGACTCAAGGCGCGCTTGCAGTCCTCAAAGAAGTCATCGGTGGTCAGCGCGTCGACGATCTGCAGGCCGTCGAAGCCGTCCACCAGGATGGCGTCGGTGGAGCCGCGGAAAATCTTCACGTAATCGGCGCCGTCGGCCTCGATGATCTCGAAAAAATCGCCTTCCTCCGGCAGCTGGAAAAAAGCGCGCGCCACCGCAATCACCTGCGGGTTGATGTCCACCGCCACGCTGACTGCGTCCGGCAGGTATTCGTCGATAAAGCGGGCGAAGGAACCGCCGCCCAGCCCAATCTGCAAAATGTGCTGCGGCTCGTCGTTCCACAACAGAAAACCCATCATCGCCCGGCTATACGACAACACCAGCTCGGCCGGATCGTCCAGGTCCATCGAACTCTGGATGGTTTCCGAACCCAGATGCAGCGAGCGGATATTGCCGGCCTCCGAAATCTCCACCTCCGGCATTTCATCCACCGCGGCGCGCACGCGGCGGCGGAACGGATGCAAAGCTCTACGCGCCACAGCCGTGCTCTCCGGACAAAGGTTTACGGGAATCCAGAATGCTGATGGTGCGCTTCTTCTGAGCCGCTTCGGCCTCGTCGTCCTGCGGCGGCGGCGGATCGCGGAATTCTTCCTTGTCGAAAGCGGTGTCGCCGTCCTCGAACGGCGCGTCGCCGGTCTTCAGGCCGGCGAAGTCGAACAGGCCGGTGTCGGCCAGGTGCGACGGCACCACGTTCTGCAAGGCGCGGAACATGCTTTCCAGCCGGCCGGGGAAGCGGCGGTCCCAGTCGTTGACCATTTCCTTGACCACCTGGCGCTGCAGATTGGGCTGCGAGCCGCACAGATTGCACGGAATGATGGGGAATTCGCGCAGCGCGGCGTAGCGCTCGATGTCCTTCTCGCGGCAATAGGCCAGCGGGCGGATCACCATGTGGCGGCCGTCGTCGGACACCAGCTTGGGCGGCATGGACTTCAGCTTGCCGCCGTAGAACATGTTCAGGAACAGGGTGTGCAGGATGTCGTCGCGGTGATGGCCCAGCGCGATCTTGGTCGCGCCCAGCTCGTCGGCCACGCGGTAGAGAATGCCGCGGCGCAGCCGCGAACACAGGCTGCACGTGGTCTTGCCTTCCGGCACCAGCCGCTTGACGATGGAATAGGTGTCTTCTTCGACGATGCGGTACTCGACGCCGATGGAGTCCAGGTATTCCGGCAGCACGTGCTCGGGGAAGCCCGGCTGCTTCTGGTCCAGATTGACCGCCACGATGGAGAAGTCGATAGGCGCGGATTTCTGCAGGCCGCGCAGAATGTCCAGCAAGGTGTAGCTGTCCTTGCCGCCGGACAGGCAGACCATCACGCGGTCGCCCTCTTCTATCATATTGAAGTCATTGATGGCGTCACCCACATGGTGGCGCAGGCGCTTGGCCAGTTTATTGCCTTCAAACACGGCCTTTTTGGCCTTGTCGTCGAGGACGCTGCTTGCTTCGGACATGGAGTACGGCTAAGAAATTGAAAAACAGGCGATTTTACTTTTTTTCCGCGGCGAAATCCACGCCGGCGAACAATGCCGCGCGCCCCGCGCCTACAACACCACGCTGCGGCCGCCGTCCACCGCCAGAATCTGGCCGGTGACGTAGCCGGCGTCCAGCAGCAGGAAGGCCACCGCCTGGGCGATGTCCTCCGGCACTCCGGTGCGGCGCAGCGGAATGCTGGCCTCTATTGCCGCGCGCTCCGCCGCGTCGAAGGACGCGTCGTCCTCCGGCCACAGATTCACTCCGGGCGAGACGCCGTTGACCCGCACCGCCGGCGCCAGCTCGATCGCCAGGCTGCGGATCAGTTGAGCGTGGCCGGCCTTGGCCAGGTTGTAGACCACGTGACGGGCCATCGGCCGCTCCACGTGGATGTCGGCGATGCCGACAATGGCGCCGCGACGCTTGGCCAACTCGGGCGCCAGCGCCTGCGACAGAAACAGCGGCGCCTTCAGATTGCTGCCCATCAGATCGTGCCAGGCCGCCTCGTCGATCCGGCCCACCTCGGTGGGGAAGAAGCTGGACGCGTTGTTGACCAGGCCGTCCAGCCGGCCGAACGCCGCCACCGCCTGCGCCGCCAGCGCCGGCAAGGCCGCCGTGTCCAGCAAATCCCCCTGCAGCAGCCGCGCCGAATCCGGCCGCGCCGCGTTCAACTCCGCCGCCAAGGCCTCCGCCTCGCCGCGCGAACCGCGGTAGTGCAGCACCACCCGCAGGCCGCGCGCGTGCAAATGCCGGGCGATGCCCGCGCCCACGCGCCGCGCCGCGCCGCTGATCAGCGCCACCCGCCGCTCCCCTGCCGTCCCCTTATCCGCCATTCCCGCTCCTCTGAATCCTTGCCCGCCGCCGCAGGCTCCCACACATGCGTTGCGCCGCGATGACGCCGGCCGCGACGCCTATTTCTTGCCCATGCACGGCCGGGCCACCGCCATGGCCGCCTGACTGGACGGCGGCAGCGCGAAGCGCGCCGTCAGCTTGCCGTGCTTGCGGCTGGCGCCGTCTATCGTCACCAGCAGCTCCTTGTGCGTATCGGACTGCCAGGCGAAGAACTCGCCCTGCGACGGCCAGGCGAACACGAAGCGGTCGCCCTCCTCGTACCAGCCGGCGAAATGGCTGTCCGCGCCGCGGCGCAAACCGGCCATGCCCAGCCTGAGCTTGCGTCGCTCGCCCAGACCACCCGGCCCCTCAAACGGGCGCACGTCCCAGCCGCCCAATTGATCCGACACATGCAGCGACAGCCGCAACGGCGGGCTGTCGACGCGGCAGGCCAGCTCCAGCCGCGCCGGGAAGCGGCTGCGCCCCACCATCGCCTCGCCGTCCAGGCTGGCCACCTGCAAAGGGTTGTCCGGCAACGGCCTGCTCACCGTCCATTGCGGCGCCGCCAGCGCCGGTCCCAGCAACAGGCCGCCCGCGCAGCCGGCCATCCAACGGTAAAATCGCTTCACCCTCTTCTCCTGTCCGCCAGTTTCCACCACAATCGCGGCACATTGTAGCAGGATGACCGCCATGACCACCTTACCCGCCGCCAGCCCCGACGCGCTGGCCATCAGCCAAAGCCTCGTTCACGCCATCCAGGCGGAAATCCGCCAATGCGGCGGCTGGATCCCGTTCTCCCGCTACATGGAGCTGGCGCTGTACGCGCCCGGCCTCGGTTACTACGCCGCCGGCAGCCGCAAACTGGGCGCGGCCGGCGATTTCACCACCGCGCCGGAAATGAGCGCGCTGTTCGGCCGCGCGCTGGCGCGCCAGCTGGCGGAGCTGCTGCCGCAAACCGCCAATGCGGTCTATGAGTTCGGCGCCGGCACCGGCAAGCTCGCCATCGATATTCTCAGCGAACTGCAAGCGCTGGACACGCTGCCGGAGCGCTATTGCATCGTCGACCTGTCGCCGGACCTGATCGAGCGTCAGCGACACAATATCCGCCAGGCGCTGCCGCAGCTGGCCGATCGCGTGCAGTGGCTGAGCCAGTTGCCGGAGCGGCTGGACGGCGTGCTCATCGGCAACGAAGTGCTGGACGCCATGCCCTGCGAGTTGATCCACTGGACCCCGGAGCCGCTGCAACGCGGCGTGGCGCTGGACGGCGAGCGCTTCGCCTGGGCGGACCGCCCCATCCAGGACCCGCAACTGCTGCAACGGGCCCAGGCCATCCAGCCGCGACACGACGACTATGTTTCCGAAATCAGCCCGGCCAATATCGGCTTCCTCCACACCCTGGCGCAAAAGCTGGATCGCGGCGCCGTGCTGTTGCTGGACTACGGCTTCCCCGCCGCCGAGTACTACCACCCGCAGCGCCATATGGGCACGCTGATAGGCCATTACCGCCACCATACCGTGGACGATCCCTTCTACCTGCCCGGCCTGATGGACCTGACCTGCCACGTCGATTTCAGCGCGGTGGCCCAGGCCGGCCTAGACGCCGGCCTGGACCTGATCGGCTACACCACCCAGGCTCAATTCCTGATCAACGCCGGCATCACCCAATTGCTGGAGCGGCTGGATCCGGCCGACGCCGCCGCTTATCTGCCGCAGGCCGCCGCGGTGCAGAAGCTGCTGTCGCCGTCGGAAATGGGCGAGTTGTTCAAGGCCATAGGCTTCGGCAAGGGCGTAAGCATAGACTGGAGCGGCTTCCTGCGCGGCGACCGTTGCTACACCTTGTAAGGCGGCGGTCGCGAGAATCTTGTTGACAGCCGGCTTTCGGCTGCGTATATTTCGCGTCTCGGTGCACTCGTGCATCGAAAAACGTGGCGAATTAGCTCAGTCGGTTAGAGCGACGGAATCATAATCCGCAGGTCCGGGGTTCGAGTCCCTGATTCGCCACCACAGTTTGCGAAGAGTTGTTTTCGACAAGTCTTCACGGCGAATTAGCTCAGTCGGTTAGAGCGACGGAATCATAATCCGCAGGTCCGGGGTTCGAGTCCCTGATTCGCCACCAGCATTATCAAGCACTTAGGCCAACTTTCACGAGTTGGCCTTTTGCTTTTCTAGCCTCGTGTAGGCACTGTGTAGGCATTTTCATGCCTCACAAACCCATAGCAACCATGCAACGCCCCAGACCACCCAATCACAACTGAGCTAGATGGGACAATCTACTCCAACGCTCTATTTTTGCCTAAAAATTAGGCAAATGCCTACATCCGCCTACACGGGCTAGAAATTTCACCGCCTCCATCACAAAGCAATAACAGATTACTGACCCAAGCCCCTCCCCGTAGCAATCACTCAGACCAAGCCCTAGCCATTTTTTTCGTTGCACTAGCCGAACCGGCCCTTCCGCATGGAAGGCACCCTCAGATTTCCCCAGCATGCCAGCTCACAGCCAAACTATGGAATCGTCCATCCATCACCGTCGCAAGCTTTCTTGTCTACAAAAAAGATGCGATAATAAATTAGTCCATTGCACATGAAAATAAAATGCAATGAAATCAATATACTGAGATAATTATGGGCGAAATTACAGGACTTAAGGCTGATTTAGTCCAAATTGTTCGACTAGCTTTGGCTGAGCAAACTGAGGATGTGCGCCTTTTCGCCGCAAGGCTGGTTAGGAAGTACCGAGGGACGGAGCCAGAATTGGCTGAGCAAGTGGACTTGTACTTGCGCGCCAAACCGCACCGGACGGGAGCTCCATTACGCAAGACAGTCGCACCATCACTGCCAGACCAAGCTCTGCCGGTGGATGATGAGTCTAGGCTATCGTTACTAAAAGTTTTCAAAGACCCCTCGGATCGAGAGACCCCGCTTCTGTCGACCGAACTTGAAGAAGCTCTCGGGCAATTGATCCAGGAGCGCAAGCAGGTATCGCGCCTTACATCACTAGGACTAACCCCAACTCGCTCTGCCATCTTTGTCGGCCAACCAGGCGTCGGCAAGACCCTAACTGCACGCTGGTTGGCAGCGCAACTTGGCGTTCCGCTATATGTACTCGATCTGACTGCAGTGATGAGTAGCCTATTGGGGCGTAGCGGCAGCAATTTGCGCGCCGCCTTGGACTTTGCCAAGCGTAGCCCATGTGTCTTGCTGCTAGATGAAATCGATTCAATAGCCAAACGACGTAGTGATGACGCAGATATCGGAGAACTCAAGCGCCTAGTAACAGTGATCTTGCAAGAGGTTGATGAATGGCCTGCAACCGGTTTGCTGTTGGCGGCAACCAATCATCCAGAACTGATCGATCCTGCACTATGGAGACGGTTTGACTTAGTCATTGAATTCAAGATCCCGGAACCTGCAGCGATCAAGGACGCAATCAAGCGATTCCTTGGGCCTGACTTCGCACTGTTTGGTCGATGGATCGAAATCCTAGCCTTCGCATTTCGTGGACAGTCTTTCAGCGATATCGAACGAGAGATACAGCGATTTCGACGCGCGGTGGCATTGGGTACGGCCTCGGATGAGGATTTAATTGAGGATTTCATCAAAGCACGCGCCTTGTCACTGGAACGTCAAGGACGTATCGACATGGCGGTGTTACTAGCAAAGCAAACCCGCCTATCACAGCACAGCATCTCGGACATCACGGGGGTTAGCCGGGACACTATTCGCAAGTACACAACTGACGGACCAACCGTCGTTCCCCAAAAACGGAGGCG
Organism: Chromobacterium alkanivorans; assembly: GCF_016937655.1. Taxonomy (GTDB): domain Bacteria; phylum Pseudomonadota; class Gammaproteobacteria; order Burkholderiales; family Chromobacteriaceae; genus Chromobacterium; species Chromobacterium alkanivorans. The sequence goes on from NZ_JAFHKL010000004.1 coordinate 38,244, forward strand.
TAAAGCATGAGCCAGACAAACTTCCTGATCGGACGAGGTGAGTTGCTTACCTACGAAATCAAGGGCCCCAAACGTGGAATGGACAAGGCGGAGGTTTATACCTTAGAGCAATCTAGAAAACGGTTGGCACCGCAGTTCACTGAGGCATCAAATATTCTAGACAGCCTCCCTGATATGGCCTGTCCTGGGGACTTGGGCGTTGCTCGTCTAGCTCTCAACCCAAGTTACATTGCACGCTCATTCTTCCCATTAGCGATGTTACGCAAAGCTGGCCTTGAATCGGTCGGCAGCAGGGCTGTCAAGCTTACTCCCGAGGCATGGTCCAAGAAGGGGGATCCCCGCGAATCAAGCACCACAGAGCTTTTCGTGGTCGGCAGACGACAATCATTTCGTCAGTTAAACGATTGGGCAGCACAACTGGAAGATGGCTCAAACGAAGCGAAAGACTTATCACATATTGAGCGCTTTTCCGCTTTCAAGCCAGACGACCGTATCGTTTCGCTAGACACGGCCCAAAACCACTTTTTCGAAGTAGGCCTTCATTTGCTACCCGGAGATATGGACCAGTTCGTGCAACGTGCATTCGCTAAGTACGCTGCAGCGGTTGGCGTTACCATCCATACAGACTTGGCATTCAGCGCGGGCAATCTATGGTTCCTTCCTGCCGAGGGAGAAAACGACAGCATCAAGCGTTTGGCTCAGTTCTCATTTGTTCGCGTTATTCGTCCAATGCCCCAACTGCGTGGCATGCGCCCTATGCAACGATCCGCAGGTCTAACCGTGTCGTGCAATCTGCCAACTGAGCAACCGTTATCATCCGAGCCTAAGGTAGCAATTCTTGATGGCGGCCTTCCCAAGCATCACAGCATCGGACCATGGCTGAACAACTATCGCCTATTAGATGAAAATGCTGCGGATGATCCCGGGGGCTTAGAGCACGGCCTCGGAGTAACTTCGGCATTTCTATTTGGCCCCATAACTCCGAATAGTACTGCACCCCGCCCTTACTCCTACGTAGACCATCTACGCGTTCTGGATCGGGAGACCAATTCGGAAGACCCCTTAGAGTTGTACCGAACGCTGGGGCTTATCGAAGAAGTTCTACTGTCCCGCCAGTATCAGTTCATTAATCTCAGCTTAGGACCTGATCTGCCGATTGATGATGCAGATGTACATGCTTGGACATCTGTAATCGACGATTTGCTCAGCGATGGCGATACGCTGATGACTGTGGCTGTTGGCAATAACGGTGAGATGGATCGGTCGGTTGGCAATTCTCGGGTACAGGTTCCCTCTGATTGCGTTAATGCATTGTCAGTGGGGGCCGCAGACAACGTCGACACAACATGGGCCCGTGCGGCCTACAGCGCCATTGGTCCTGGACGTAGCCCTGGGGTCGTGAAGCCTGATCTCATGGCTTTTGGTGGAGACGCTACCCGCTCTAAGTATTTCCATGTCCTTGCGGAAGGTGCGAAGCCAACATTGGTACCGCAACTAGGTACCAGTTTTGCAGCACCGTATCTACTGCGCAACGCCGTCGGTGTTCGCGCGATTCTTGGTGCCGATTTGACCCCGCTAGCCATCAAAGCCCTGCTTGTACATGGTGCAGACCCAGCCTCACATGACAAACTCGAAGTGGGCTGGGGGAAAGTGCCAGAAGATTTGGCAGAAATCATTACTTGCCCAGCAGGCGTGGCGCGAGTGGTCTACCAGGGTGAATTGAAGCCAGGCAAGTATCTCCGGGCAACGCTTCCAATTCCTACTGGCGGTTTACAAGGCAACATTCGCCTAAAGGCGACCTTCTGCTACGCTTCTTCAACTGACCCACAAGATGCAATTGCCTACACACGGGCCGGTTTGGAAGTAGTATTTCGACCCAGTGATAAGAAGGTCAAGGAAGGTAAGACAAACGCTGATACGAAGGGCTTCTTTGACATGAAGAAATATGCAACCGAGGAGGAGCGCCGTTCTGATTTGGGTAAGTGGGAAACAGTTTTGCATGGTAACAAGTCCATGCGGGGCAGTAGCCTAGACAATCCGGTGTTTGACATCCACTACAACGCACGTGAAGCCGGTGGGCCAACAACCGGAGCTGAGAAAATTCGCTATGCGCTAATCATCTCGGTTGAAGCCCCAAAGCATGCGGATCTCTACAACGAAATTCTACGCTCTTATGCCAAGATGCTGGTACCCATCCAACCTAAGGTAACCTTGCCTATCCGTGTGTAGCGTTGTTGATGTGTGGCATGAATCGTACTTTGTAGCCTGGGTGATCGACTCACTCTGAACTCGGCCATTTCCCCGCCGCAATCGCAAAAAAAAACACTCTCCGGCTGGGGAGTGTTTTATGCCGCCAGCTCAGCGTCCCCACAGGGCACTGAGCTTGTCGACCATCACTTCCTTGCCCTTGCGGGCCAGGTCACCCAAACGGCTACGCAGTAGCTGCCACAGGCAAGCCAGACAGAGTTGCCAGGTAGTGTTGGAGATCTGCTCCGGCTTGGTTTCCCGTACTACCCCCCACTTTCTCTCATGCGGTAACACTCGCACGATGTTCTCCACCAGTTCGGGCAAGCCATAGTTTTCTGCAGCAGCAATCACGCTGATGTGGCTGGCCGGGATGTTGAAGGTTTCGGTGATCACCCGTTGTTTCAGGACCAAATGCTCTTGCTGCAATGGACCTGGACGATGCTGTTGATCATCCCATTCCCGGCAGGGTTCGATCTTGTCAGCCTGGCTGATGACAAACAACACCGGGATGGCGTGGTTGGCCAGATTGGGCTGCAGCAATTCCTGATAGCACTGTTGATCCAGGCTGAGGGCCCGGTCGTCAGCTTTGATCAGCCACAGGATCAGATCCAGTTCCGGTAGTAGCGCCTTGTACTGATCGCGGTATTCCTCATGATGCTGCAGGCTCTCACCCACGCCAGGCATGTCGATCAGCGAGATGCCTCGCCCTGATTGATAGGCCAAGGTGATTTCTTGTGGGTAACGGGTGCCACCGGTCACGTCACTAACTGCGGATTCCTCTTGGCCGAATAGAGCGTTACACAGCGAAGACTTGCCGGTACCACTCTTGCCCATTACGCCGATGGTGGCCTGATAGCTGACGATCTTCTGTAGTTCATCTTGCAGGTACTGGCGGTAATCTGCGGACAGATGGCGGGTTTGCTTGTCCAGCAATTGGCTCAGGCAGCTTTGTAGCGGTAGGGTGGATTCCGGCGGGGTGGCGGGCGTGCGCATGTCAGGCCTCACTTTCATTGGGGACAATAAAAATCGCCACCTCGGTAGAGATGGCGATCTGTTTTGGAGGAAGTTGCCGGTGCGGGCTTACCAGCTCTCGCATTGAGCCTTCGCAGGGTTGGCAGGAAGTACTGCCGCAGCGCCAGCCACCGGAACGGCCATGCTGGCCTTTCCAGCATGAACAATCACTTTCTTGCCGGCGCGTAATGCATCCCAGGCAGCACGGAAGTTGTCACCACCGGCATTGCTGCCCGCATCGGAGGGAAACAGCTTTTTGCTTCCGATCTGCATGCTGAAGTCCTGCGGGTAGCCCGGGCCGTAGTAACGCTGGTTCAGGCTGACATGCATGGTGGCCGGCTCTTTACCACATTGGATATCGAGTGAATTGCCTTTGTCGTCGGTGACGCCGTAATGCAGGGTCTGGCCATCTAGGGCCACGGATTTATTCCATTGGCCGGGCTGAGCGGCCATGGCCGATGTGCTGAGCACGATGGCGATAAGTGTGAGGGAGAGGGATTTCATGTCTTGCCTTTCTATATAAAGACCGGCAGGTCAGGTGAACCACTACCGGATTGATGTAGATGACGGGTGCGCAGAATTTAGCGATCTGGTCTGGGGTGTGTCGGGTCTTGCCGGTGCAGGCTGTCGCCCAGTGCGATACCGAGCAGCAAAAGGCTGAGTGAGCCCATGCGATCGGCTGAGGCATGCTTGAGTAGCAGCACACTGACTACCATCAGCAGGGGCAGCTGCATCGGGTGACGACGCGGGGGAAGCAAGCTATTGAGCATGGTGTTGCCTTTCGCGTGCTCAGAGACCGATCCAGCCGTTATCGGACTTCACCATGCGCATATTGTTGTAGGTGTAATCGATGTGGATGGTGCTGGCGTAAGAGGCAATATTGGCTTGTGCATAATCGCCGTAGACATTACGCGGCATGTTCGGGCAGGTGCGGTGCAGGTTGGCCATGATGGCGGCACGAACCTTGATCACATAGTCGTCACGTTGCCACGGCATCCAGTCGGTCTGACTGGCCAGACGCGCATTCATCTCATCCAGCAGCTTGGCATTCTCGGGTAGCGGTGCGAATTCCAGTGCGTACTTCACCTGCAGGGTGTAACGGTTATCGCCATCGGCAATGCCGTTGACCTTGTCGAAATTGCTGACGGTGACAATGCTGCAGTCTCCCAGCGACTTCTGGATGGCCTGCTTGGCTTCGGAAGTGGATGGCGAGCTGGACCCGGAGCAGGCGGTCAGCAGTAATAGACTGGTCAGGGCGCTGCCCAGAACTAGGGTGCGATAAGTGCGGGACATGGAATGATTCCTTGTGAGCAAAGTAAATAGTTGTCTTTCAAGTTGACTTTCAACTTATAACGATGAGTTTCAACGCAATGGGTTCTTCATGTCAATGGGTTGTCTTGCGACTATTAGAGTTGAATGGAGACTACGATGGCAGAAAAGAAACCCGATCCACTGGCCGTGAGCGTTGGCAAAGCCATTGCGGCACGACGACAGGAAGCAGGACTGACCCAAGACCAGGTCGCAGGGAAATTGGATATCGGCAATGAGGCGGTATCCCGCATGGAGCGGGGACTGGTCATGCCGACGGTGGCCCGCCTGCTGGAACTGGCCAGCCTGTTCCACTGCGATGCTTCAGCCTTGCTGGTGGAATCCAGCAATCGCCCAGCGGAGCAGGCGCAGCACCTGGCACAGATGCTGGCCCGCCTGGACAGTGCAGATCGGGAGATGGTGCTGGCGATGGTGGAACAACTGACCAGCCGCCTGGCTAAGCGGACTTGACGGCACCCAGCTTGGAGGTGAGCCGGGTAGGGCGAGACACCGCCTTCGGCTTCTCCTCTGACTCAGCACTGCCTTCCACTGCCGGATAAAACTCCTCCAGCAACTGCGGTACTTCCTCCTCGGTATCTTCGAACTGACCGTTCTGCAGCAACAGCCGGGCGGCTTGCTCCAGTTCGGCAGTGTCGATACCGGCTTCCAGTTGTTCATCGGCTACCTTGCGTGCCGTACTGACGGCTTCGGCCAGGGTCTGGCCATCGCGCAGCGTCAGATCCACGTAGTACACCGGGGTGCGGTGCGACTGGGTGGTGCTCTTGGCCCGTAGACGCAGTAACAGCGGCAGATGCTTGGTGTTACCCCCACTGGCGGCCTCGTAATACTTCAGCCGTGCTGCTAATGTCCGCACAGAGTTGTAGCCGGTGGTACGGAAGATGAAGCTGCCCAGCTCATCCTGCTGACCTTCCACCTGTACGTTGAGCCGACCATACAGCTTGCAGCCCAGCTCCTTGGCCAACGGACAACGGTCTGGTCCTACGCAGTCAATTTCTTCCATGCCCTGAGCCGTCACCCGTCGTGCCGTTTCTCCGTTACCGACACACACCGGTCGACCGTTATTCCGGTCGAAGGCACTGTATTCGGCCCGCAGATTCAGCTCGCTGTCGTTGAACAGCAGCTGGATCGGGATGGCGCGGATCTTGCCGTTCTGGGCCTGCTCCGATAGGGCCTGGTGCAAGGGATGCAGCAACCAGCCATCCCGGCTCTGTACCTGGGTGGTCAATGAGAAGCTGTCGTCCTTCTCCGGTAGCCAGCGTTCCTGCTTCTGCACCAGCTTGCCAATGCTGATACGCCCGATCACGGGTGGGGTAATGGCGAGACCTTTAATCACGATGCTTTCCTTTCAGTCTGAATGACAAAGCGCCGGGAACCGGCAATGGACTTGCTGTACTGGGCGAGCAGAGTGGGGTGGTCTTGCGACAAGCGTTCGACATCAGGGGTAACGCGATCCTTGGACCGCTTCCAGGTGATACGGCCAGACTGGAACACAGCCGCAGAGGCATGGCCCAGCACGTTCTGGATTTGCTGGCGGATGGCCGCTTCCTTGGCCTCAGCCTCTTCCTTCCGCTGCCGTTCTGCCAACAAGGCAGAGAACAGCCGATTACCCTCAAGCGATTCGGTCAGGTCGATGGTTTGGCCGTCATCACGCGGGAATAGCCAGGACAGCGCAGCACCTGCATCATCCGAGCCATCCGGTGCCGGCTGAGTGTCCAGCACCACGTGCTGCCAGAACACTGTCTCCCGGGCGATCAGGTCGGCGATCTTGTCTTCATCGCGCAGCACGCGATAGATACGGAAATCCTGACCACCGATCAGCACCGCCACATCGGCCCAGTCGTGGCCGGTGACGGCCAGTTGATGCAGGACCTGGCATTGATAGGCCACCGGAATCCCTTCTTCCCACTGCGGGGCAGAGTGATAGCTCGCCGTCTTGATTTCCAGGATGCCCCAGCCTTCCTCCGGGCAACGCACCTCCCGATCCAGATTGGCCAGCATGAAACGGTGAGTCGGGTGCTGCAGTACGGCATTCACCCGCCGTACCTTGCGACCGGTACGTTCGGCATACACCCGGGCCAGAATGGGTTCCAGAATCGTGCCCCAGATCACAGCCTCTTTCTCCGACAGATCTTCCGACTCCTTACGACCGGTCTTCTCCAGCCAGAGAGACAAGGGGCACTTGTACTGCGACAGCCCAATGGCCGGGGCTGCATCAGATGAACCAATGCCCAACTGACGAATGCGCAGCCATTCATCACGAGACAACTTCAGGGTAGAGGCCAGACGAATGGCCTGTGCGTAGCGTTCAGCCATGGCAAAACACTCCTTATAAAGGCATAAAGCCCGGCAGCAAGGCTGACCGGGCAATAGGTTTGATAGGGGGTAAACGGAAACGAGAGAAACGAGAGAAACGACAGCAGAGAACAGGACTACAGCACGAAGAGGAGGAGCGAGAGGAAATCAGACCGGCAACAGGCTCAAACAGGCGCGACCGGCACGATTACCGGCAGCTCAGGAGAGAGCGTCAGCAGGACCTGGCGGATGGCTGGCCACTGCTGTGGTTGACCCCGCAGCATGAACTCCCCGGCCAGTCGCACCAGGCAGGCTTTGACCCAATCGAGGGAAGGGGCCTGACCATCATGCAGCACGATCCACTCGGCAATGGCACTGCCCAGGGCTTCGGTCACCTCGTAATGCCACACTCCCGGTGCAGCCTGATCCAGCTGGTCGTACAAGGTATCCGTGAGGGCTGCCACCATCGGTGCGTATTGCACCAGCTCGGCATGCAGCTCCAGACAACCAGCACCCCAGATCACCAGCAGGCTGCGTTCGGCATCCTGGCCGTCGTATGCCACACCCAGGCTGTTCCAGGTACAGAAGTCGCGCATACCTGCCGTCAGACAGGCTGCGGTCAAAGCAATGGATTGCACGGAAGCCATGACATCACTCCACCAAGGCCAGTGCATGCTCCAGTGCCTTGCCCTTCAGCTGGGCACCCTGACCGAACCAGGCCGAATCCAACCGGTAGTCCTGACTGCGAGCGCGACGACGATGATCGACATACTCGGTCATGGCATTCACCAGGCCCCATGCCGTTCCACGAGTACCGGCCAGCATTGAACCCATGCCCCCACCGCTATACAGCGCCGATACCTGCTGCAGCGCCTTGGAAGTGACCGCATCATCAGCGCCTGCCACCAGCGGTTCGTCCAGGACTTCACGGAAGAACTGGCTGGCTTCTTCAGGCGAGACCGAACGCTGTGACAGCTGCTTGATGTTGCTGATGAAACGGTCCCAGGCCGACAACCCCAGACCCAGTGCACCCTTTACCTGCTGTGGATCAAATACAGTGGAGTGGGGCACCTTCACTGCACCGGTTCTGTCCTTCACTGCCATCTGCAGCGTGTTGTTGCACACCACCCGTACCGAGGTGAACTGGGCCGTGGTACACAGCGTGCCATCACAACTGGTAGCCAGCAGCAGATAGGCCTTCACCCGGTCCCCGCCCTTGAGCAGGGCTTCCTGACCGGTTTTGGCCAGCGCCCACAGCTTGCGACCACCCTTCAATACGCCAGCGGTTTCCAGCTCAAACCCACCAGCACTGACCAGGTCGCGATAGAACTCCAGCACTTCAGACGGCTGTACCACCTTGTAACGCGGCGAGACCACCGATAGTGGAGCCAGCGAGTCAGACCGATACAGCACCTTGGAATCGGCAAACGGGCGGATGTGCATGCCGTCATTAGCCACATTGAACAAGACATCACTCTGCTCGATACGCCAGTCCATGCCGGCTTCCGTCAGCCACACTTCCAGCGGCTGCTGGGGAGAAAGCGGATTGCCCAGACCATGCCAGGGCGTGGCTCCGACAAAGGCCATGGATTCGATGAGATGGGACATGAGATCACTCCAATGAAAATGGCCCCCGTCAAGACGGAGGCCAGGGCATAAAGGACACCCGGAGTGGGTGTCGCTGTGCTGATTCAAGGGAGTAATATAGGACCGAAAAAAAGTAGAAATAATGGTGAAACTAAGCAATGTAGCTTGAATGGAACAACTTAGTCACACCTGTATATACAGATGCTAGAAAATAGGCTAGGGTGCGATATTATTTCATAATTCACAGCATGCGAGGACATGCCATACCGGTGCTTAAATAATATTGCAATAAGCTGCTAAATATTTTATTCGTCTACTGGGTGAGATGCATCAATGGAGCCTAGAATAGGCAGATCTCGAATAAGCTAGATAGAAAGTAGGCTGATGAATGAATTTAACATTTTAAAGTATATTTAATCAGTTATCACAATTGGACCCAGCTCATATGCAGATTTTTGGTCAAAAATATGGGAGTTGGCTTTATGGTTTTCTCTGTGCGATAGTTTTTATAGATACAGGCCTTGTGTTCAGCCCTTTACTCCCAGGTAATTCACTTATCTTTACCGCAGGCGTACTGGCCGCCAATGGCGTACTCTCTCCCCATCTAGTTCTGATACTACTATCACTAGCCGCATTTCTAGGAGATCACGCTAATTACTGGGTAGGCAGAAAAGTTGGACACCAGCTATTTGGTAATCCAGCAGTTGCCAATTACAAGAGCCGAGCCACAAGTACGATCCAGATTTTTTCTCACGACACCATCGATCAGCCATTATTTTTGCACATTTTTCCCAGTGTTACGTGGAAACTCTCCTTTTATTGCCGGCGCAACCAAAGTGGTTTATCGACACTTTATAATCCTGTCTCTGATTGGTTCCTGTATATGGGTGACAATAGTGGTAACAGCAGGACATTTCCTGGGGAAATTACCTGCCATTTCTAACGATATCCCAGTTTCCATTTTAATTGTCACCATCCCCCCTTCGCTACCGTTATTTGGAATATTGTTCCGTATTAAAAAAAAATAATACCCGATCTTGATTCGTATCAAGGGTGCGGAGTCGGAACTGGTTTAAATTTACATGATGAGTCAAATTAACCACGTATTTTTGCTGGTGCTGCTTTGGTTACCTCTGCAATTCATGCAAGTAGTCGATGCATCGGCATCGCCTTTTACAGACCAGGATACATCAGAAATCCATTCACTATTTCATCTACACGAAGACAAAAAGCACTGTAAAGATGACATTGTCTCGTGTGATATAGCAGTACATTGCCTACAGCATTGTGTTTCGCCACTAATTAGTAACTTAGACGTAACGGCTTATACCAACTTTGGTGCTGTATGGCAGTCAACAACTCCTAAGCAATGGAGGAGCATAACCCATACTCCTCCTCATCATCCACCACAAGCATGAACCTCTTACTAAAAGCAGTACCACTCCAACACGGAGCAAACGCATACTAAATTAAGGAGTTCATGAATGAAAACCATGCAATTTATCCTGGCAGCCTCCTCGCTCGCCATTAGCACAGCATTTTCTAGCGCGGCAACATTACCCATGGGCAAAATTTATAGTGCCAATGAGGGTGATAACTCTATCAGTGTAATCACATTACCGTCAGGTAAAGTAAATACCGTAAAAGTCCCCATTACACCACACAATGTACAAATCTCACCTGATGGGAAAATTCTGCTAGCTGTGGGTATGCCAGCAAATAGTCACAACATGGTTGGAATGGATCATGCGGGTGGACATGATGAAGATGAACCTGGCCAATTACTACTGCTAGATGCAGACCAGCCAAGCAAGATCCTTGCAAACATGCCCGCAGGCCATCATCCGGCACACGTAATCACGGACCCGACAGGACAACGGGCTTATATCACCAGCTCTGAAGATAACGCTATCACAGTGATAGATTTGGAGCGTAAGGTTCTTATTGCAAAAGTAGCCACAGGGGCATTTCCCCATGGACTTCGAGCCAGCCCGAATGGAAATGAGCTGTATGTGGCCAACGTGAAAGACGATAACATTTCCGTAATTGACACCAAGAGCCTAAAGGAAATAGACCGTATCCACGTGGGACATGCACCCGTACAAGTTGGTTTTTCACCTGATGGACGGCATGCCTATGTTTCTCTGCGAGATGATAACCAAATAGCAGTCATTGATACGGCAAACCACCAAATTACCACTCGGGTAGCTGTAGGAAAAAATCCAATTCAAGTGTTCGCTAGTAATGATGGCAACAAGGTTTATGTAGCCAATCAAGGAAGCGATGCCCAACCGGATGATAAAGTCTCCATCTTGGATGCACGAAATAATGTAATCACTAGTACCGTAACCACCGGTCTAGGGGCGCATGGTGTTGTTGTTAGCCCTGGCAGTGAGGCTGCCTTTATCACAAATACAAAGGCAAATACTGTCAGTGCTATTAATGCTAAAAGTGGCAAAGTTATTGCCAACTACTCCGTTGGCAATAACCCAAATGGCATTACCTTTCGAGCATACTAAAGCCTAGCTCTGCGGCGGGATTTTCCGCCGCATTTCCCATAAAAACACATCAATTGGCAGTTATTCACAAAATATTTTATATCTAAAATTTATTCATTACACCAAATCAATATTGAAAAAATAGACGGTTTCAATCTGTGCTTGCCGCGTAAAAACGCAACTTACTCTCTAACTTACCCCTTAGAATATCAACACTTGCTTTATTAATTTTTGCATATGCTTCAGGTGCAATTTCAAGAAATTTAGCTAAAATTAAACCATCAAAGCTTTTACCACCTTCCTCAAGCATTATTTTGACTGCGTCAGCATAGCTCATTTCATTCTTATATGGCCTAACGGATGTCAGGGCATCAAATACATCAACAATAGAAAACAACCGAGCTTTAAATGGGATGTACTCACCTTGCAGTCCATTAGGATAGCCCTTTCCATCAAAGCGCTCATGATGACACGAGACAATTTCTTGCGCACCTTTCAGCCACTTTGATTTTTCAAGTATGTGCTGTCCGATGTGGACATGGGATTTCATCACTTCGAACTCATCAATGGTTAACTTCCCTGGCTTTAGTAGAATCGCATCAGGGATGCCAATTTTTCCTACATCATGCAAGAAGGAGCCAGAAATAAGGCTAATCATTTCACTTTCTTTAACATGCAAAGACTCTGCAAGCATTACTGAATACAAAGTTACTCTGTAATTGTGTGCATCCGTATCTGAATCACGTTTAGCAATGGCACTGCCCAGTACTTCCATTAAGTCAAAATTACTTTCCAACAAATCAGACGACAAGCTTGATGCTTTTTTATACAATGAAAAAACGATAGAATAAAAAATCAATCCGGAGACAAACAGTGCAACGATTACAGCAGCTAATGATTCATAAATCCGATCATTCATTTCATAAACTGCAAGAGAAGGCACCTTATACGCCCCCTCGAAATACCCACCTATGTTCCCTTTATTATATTGAAGCGACGCCATGGCCATAACATACAAATCATCTCCATATTTAATTATTTCATGGTGATGCTCACCTGCCATCGGGAAATATCTATTGCTATTTTTAATTTTATTTATAAGATTTTTATCAGCGCGAGACCAGTGCTCACTCTTTAGCACTCTATTTTTATCATAGACAGAAATACCGACAAATTGACCTTTATGTAAGATACTCTGCAATACCTCCTCTTGACGATCAAAAGAAAGTGTATAAAATTCAACGCCAACCTCTTTATTAAAATCCCCAACAGCATCACTTGCCAATCCAAAAACAAATTTATTTATTCTCGCCGTCTCCGTTCCGTACGTAAAAACACCAAAGAATATTGAAAGCAATATCCAGGCTGGAACAATTCTAGCAAGAATTATGCGATGGACATTCCATTTGCTAATTTTCATAACTGGTACACTCCCCATGCATCTTTAAACCATAAATTTATTATGGCAATGCCATGAAGACCAGTTGGCAACAAATAATCATTGCATAATTACTTTATCGATTTAACATAGCTTTCAAGCTCCTCAAATTCAGGTCTTTCAGTAGAAAAGATAACTTTCCGTCCAAATTCAACTGCCGTTTGTGGTGCATAACCCTGAAGGCTGGATAAGATAACAGTTTTAATACATTGCAATTCTTTTGTACTTTCATCTAGTTTCTGTTCAAGTAATGATCCAAGTGGAGCAACAATACCATAAGCTAATAAAATCCCTAGAAATGTTCCAACTAGTGCCGAGCCAATCATCTCCCCAAGAACTGCCGGTGGTTGGCCAACAGACCCCATTGTATTGACTACGCCAAGAACAGCAGCAACAATGCCAAATGCAGGCAAAGCATCGCCAAGCCTTATAATTGCAGCTATTGGCGCATGTGCCTCGTTATGATGTGTTTCAATTTCGACATCCATCAGATTTTCTATTTCAAACGAATTTAAGTTCCCTGATACCATTATCCTTAGATAGTCAGTAATAAATTTCATTACATGGTGATCAGATCCAATCTCCTGGAATTTTCCAAAAAGTGGGCTATCGTGAGGCCTCTCTATGTCAGCCTCAATTGCCATTAATCCCTCCTTTCGTACTTTGACCAATGTTGAAAACAGCAATGCCATAAGCTCCATGTACCTGGTTTTTGTATACTTTGACGGCTTTATAATAGTAGGCAGTAGTTTTAAAACAGCCTTCAAAACTTTCGATTGATTACCGACAACAAAAGCCCCAAATGCCCCACCAAATATTGCCATTAGCTCTGTTGGCATTGCCTTTAGAATAACTTCAATATTTCCTCCATGAATAATAAAGGCACCAAATATCAAGGAAATCACAACTACATATCCTATTATTACATTCATTATTCATGTCCAAAAAATATTCAATAATCAATCTACTCAATGGCAACCTTGATGGCGTGTAGGTTTCGTCTCTTTTATATAGCTCTCTGGATTGCTCTCAAAAATATCCCTATTTTCCTTATTTTCAAAAAAATAAGTAAACCCCTTATATACCGATGCAATTTGAACACCATCACCAACACTACGGCCTGAGATAGGGTCTATCTTATCAGCGGGCTGCTCTGCTGCATGCTTATGGTGCTGTCCACCCATGCCACATCCCATACCCCCTCGCCGCATCATCAGCACCACCGCGATTGCAAATAAAATCCACAAACCATTCTGAACAAACCATTCCATGTCAATCTCCTTTATACACGACGTAAACGAAGCGCATTACATACAACTGAAACTGAACTTAAGCTCATAGCCAAAGCAGCAATCATTGGCGATAACAGAACTCCAAAAATAGGGAACAAAATCCCTGCTGCGATAGGGATACCCAATGCATTATACAGCAATGCAAAAAGTAGATTTTGCTTCATATTTTTCACTGCCTGGCTAGATATTTTTCTAGCCGCCAATATGCCTTTCAAATCTCCTTTAATTAAAGTAACGTGCGCACTACTCATTGCAATGTCTGTTCCATTCCCCATTGCAATTCCAATATCAGCTTGAACCAATGCGGGGGCATCATTAATGCCATCACCGGCCATTGCAACAAAATGGCCTTGATTTTGATGACATTGAACAAGTAATAACTTATCCTCTGGCTTTACTTCTCCGTGAACTTCGTTAATACCAAGCTTATTTGCAACTGATTGCGCAGTGCCAATTCCATCTCCACTTGCCATCACAACATTAATCCCTGCTTCTTTTAGTGAAGATATAGCCTCTGCAGCCGTTGGCTTGATTGGATCAGTAATTGAAAAGGCTCCAGACAACACTCCATCAATCATTAAATAAACAACGCTTCCCCCTTCTCCGTTTAGTTCTTTCAATTTCTCCTCAAGCTTAGATATATCTGCACCATTTTCATGCATAAATATACGACTACCCAAGGCTATTTTTTTTCCAGCAACTAAGCCATGCACACCAATACCTGTACTGGACTCGAAATCAGTACATGGCAACAGAGAAATTTTATTTCTCTCAGCTCCTTGCACAATAGCATGTGCCAATGGATGTTCACTTCCTTGATCTACACTGGCAGCAAATTGTAAAATTTCAAGCTCATTGTACGCTCCAAGCGCGACTACTTTTTCAAGCATCGGCTTTCCTTCTGTAATTGTCCCTGTCTTATCAATTATTAAAGTGTCAACTTTACATAGCTGTTCAATGGCCGCTGCGTCTTTGAATAAAACCCCACTAGATGCTGCCTTTCCAGTTGCAACCATAACTGACATGGGCGTAGCCAAACCAAGAGCACATGGACATGCAATAATCAAAACAGCAACGGCATTTAATAATCCGTATATCCAACTAGGCTCAGGACCAAACAGACCCCACACGAATAATGTTGTTACAGAAAAAATAAGAACTCCCACAACAAATAGCCCTGCAACATCATCTGCCATTCTCTGCATAGGAGCCTTAGATCGTTGTGCATGTGCAACCATCTGTACAATCTGGGCGAGCATGGTCTGCTCACCAACTTGCCTAGCCCGCATAACGAGCGTTCCATTTGTATTTAGCGTTGCACCAATTACTGAGTCTCCTTGTCTTTTTGTAACTGGCAGTGGTTCACCTGTGATCATTGACTCATCGACTGCACTACTACCATTCTCAACAGTGCCATCAACTGGAACCTTTTCCCCTGGGCGAATACGCAATAAATCTCCAACTATCACATCAGCAATGGGGATATCCACTTCCACCCCATCCTCCCGAACTTTGCGAGCACTTTTTGGAGCAAGTCCTAGCAGCGCTCTGATTGCTGCTGAAGTCTGTGATCGGGCTTTAAGCTCAAGCAATTGGCCAAGAAGTGTCAATGAGATAATGACATCTGCTGCTTCGTAATAAACTCCTACACGCCCCATCGCACTATAGCTTGATGGGAAAAAATCAGGAAACAAAGTGGCCACAAGACTAAATGAAAATGCAGCGCCTGTCCCAATTCCAATAAGAGTCCACATATTTAAGTGCCGATGCATTATTGATTGCAGGCATCTTGCAAAAAATATCCCTCCTCCATAAAACACTACGGGAAGCGATAGCAGCAGTTCAAGCCATGACTGATATTGAGTGAAGTCAGACTCAAACTGATGGCCAAACATAGCTAGTGCAAGAACGATGACACTGAGCGGAAGTGTCCACCAGAATCTCTTATTCAGGTTGATATATTCCGAACTTTCCTTACTCTCCATAGGTATTGCCAACTCAAGCGACATGCCACACTTAGGGCAATTTCCTGGCGTATGAGATATTACTTCCGGATGCATTGGGCATGTATAAATAGCATCTTTCATACAATTGTCGGAAACATGATCGACATCAATTTTGGCATGATGGTGGCTTATGGAATTCGATTCTTTTTCTCCATTTACTGTTACCAAGTCCATACCACACTTTGAGCATTTTCCTGGATGAGTTTGCTTTATTTCGGAATGCATTAGGCATGTGTAAATAACATCTTTCAAACCCACATGTCTTTCTGGATTAACACCATTGCAATTAGAGTGCTGATGCATTTCACACCGCCTTTCCATTGGTACCCGTTTATTTTAATAAAATCTTCTCGGGACAAAAGCAGGGACACTATTTTTGTATTCCAAATACACCACTCCAAATTCTTTCTCAATATCTATCTCTTCCCTAAATGCCAAACGCGAATAAATATAAACCAATATCGGAAACATCGCCAAGGTTATCAGCGTCGGCCACTGAAGCAAGAACCCAAACATGATCACAACAAAAGCAACATACTGTGGATGCCTGATCTTCGAATACGGCCCTGTTGTTGCAATACTCTTGTTAAGCTGCGCCACATACAGCACCCTCCAAGAAGATGCGAGCAGGAAGAAACCTAAAATAATAAATATATTGCTTAGGAGATGGAATGGACCAAAGTGTGGATTTGATCTCCATCCAAAAATAACCTCAAGAAGGTGACCTGAGTCATGATTCAAAAAATCTATTCCGGGGTACTTATTTACAAGCCAGGGCATTAGCAAATAGATTGTTAATGGGAATCCATACATTTCCGTAAACAGCGCGACTACAAAGGCTGAAAACATTCCAAGAGAACGCCAATCTTTTTTTGATTTTGGTTTGGTAAAACTAAAGGCAAAAATAATAAATACCAATGAATTCATAATAACTAGTGACCATAGCCCATAGCCATAATCAGCATGATTCATGATTTATCTCCTTTTTTACTTTCATCCTTTACGTCGGAAAAATCATCTTCCATCTTGTTGTTGTGGCCGTGATGCATAAATAAATGCATTAGCGGACATGCCAAAAAGAATACATATGGTAATGCGCCTAAGAGATGTGCCTTATGTTCCGCCCATAGAAAAAAAACTGCTACCGCTACAAATCCCCAAAATATCCATCTGAATTTTGAAGGTACAAATCCATGATGCGAGTGCATTTTATTTCTCCCTGAATTTCGCACAGTAAGCACAGCACCTAATGGTGCTGTGCTTACCAAAATACTTACACCACTTGCAATTGGCCCATCATTCCAACCGCCTCATGTTCAAGAATGTGGCAATGGAACATCCGGATACCTGGCCAGTGCTGTACCGTTTTGATACGCACAGTTTCACCCGACTTCAGGTTGATGGTGTCGTGCCAGGCCAGATAGGGCTCGGCCTTGACCACTCCGTCCATTTCCCGCGATTGCACCTGGAACTGTGTGCCATGCAGATGGAAGGGATGATCCATGTCGGACTGGTTGACAATCTCCCATAGCTCCACCTCATCGACTCGGCTGCTCAAGTCAATGCGATGCATGTCGTACTCCTTGCCATTCACCAGGAACTGCATGCCATGCTGGCCATTGGTCATGGTCATCTTCTCGGAGAAGACAACCTGCTTTTGGGCCACAGGGCGTCCCAGATCCTTGATGGTGGCCAGTCTGGCCGGCAAGGGGGCAACTTGGTCAGTAATCACCCGTGAAAAATCGACAGTCAAAATGTCCAGCGGCTTGTCAGGAGCGACATCGCCCATTTTTCCACGCGCATACACCGCTGCAATCAGCTTGCCCTGATCACGTCGCTTGCCTGCATCAACGATCAATTCGATACGCTGGCCCGGTGCCAACACATGCTCGGTCAGGCCGGTGACGGGGTGCTCCAGCAAGCCACCATCGGTTCCAATCAGGATCAGCAGCGAGCCAGGCAACTGCAGGCGCAGATAGCGCGCACTATTGGCATTCCAGATCCGCCAGCGCTCACGTCCTCCCGTATCGAAATGGACGATCGGTTTGTTCTGCGCATTGGTCAGGACAAACTGTCCTTCGCGTCCGTTCATCCAATCATCGCTGTTATTCGGTGCAATCTGGCCCATGTGATCCAGCTTCAGATCAGACAGAATCAGCAAACGCTCAGGCAACCCGGCAAGCGGATCCTGCTTTGCCCGGACGATAAAACCACCGGCAAGACCACGAGAGGCTTGTTCTGCAGTGAATTCATGCGGATGAGGGTGATACCAGTAAGTCCCGGCACTGCCTTCCGGCAAGGTGAAACGGTAAGTAATGCGCTGACCGGGGACGATGGCCTGCTGTGGATTGCCATCCTGACTCGGCGGTACCGGCAGTCCATGCCAGTGAATAGAGGTCGGTTGGCTCAGTTGGTTGTGCAGTGTGATTTCAACCGTATCCCCCTCCATGACATCAATCAGTGGTCCGGGCAGGCTGCCGTTATAGGTCCAGAATTCGGTAGGTCCGTCTTTCAGCAGTGGGACACGTACCACTTTGGCCGTCAACGTGGCCTTGAACAAGCCAGGCTGGCTGCTTTCATTGGTCAGTAGGGGCATGCTGCCCTGATCTGCACCAGAAGCCAGTAATGCGGGATCCAGCAAAGGCATGGGGCTGCCATCCACTGGCATGGCATGAGACATGGAGGCTGCGAGGGACTTCAAGCTGAAGCCCCCCAGGCCTGCCAGCAACATGCCGCTCAAGAATGAACGTCTGTGCATGATTAGCCTCGTCAGTTATTGCGCCATCGGCGTTTTCATCATTGACGACTGCTGATCCATCATCTGGATCATCATGTCCATCATGCGCATATCACCCTGCATCATGGATTTCATCGGCATGTCATCACTTTGCTTCATCCCCTTCTTCATGCCCATGTTGGACATGCCGCCCTGACAGTGGGCCATGTGCATTTTCTTCATCATGGCCATGCTGTCCTTCATGATGCCCATTCCTTCCTGCATGGCCGCTTGCCGTTCTTCAGGTGTTTTGGCAGCGGCCATCTTGGCGTGTACTGCATTCATCTTTTCCATCTGAGCTTCCATCTCCTTGCTTGCTGCCATTGGTTTGGCAGCGGGTTTGGCCGCCTTCTTGGCGACAACCGCAGCGGAAGCATCCTGGTGATGGGCTTCATTTGCTTGTGCGGTAAAGGTGGTGGCAACAATAGCCAGGGCGATGACGGTTTTCCATTGGGTTTTCATGATTCGACTCCGTATAGACGTGACAAAGGATTGCCCTGCCGCAATGGCAGGAACGGGTGAGGTAGGAATGGTGTTGCCATTCCGCATGTGGGGCTAGTTGTTGAAGCGGGAAAACTGCAGGCGTAGTGGCCGGGCGGGTGGCCGTGGCCACACCCGGATAGCCTGTGGCAAAAGAATGGTGATACTTAGTCCGCTCAGCCAAATCAGGCTGGCGGCCAATAACACCAAGGGCATGTGTTGCTGCCAGTGTGGATCGGCCTTCACCAACAAATGTTGGGCATCGGCACACACTTTGCTACACAGCTCATTGTGGGGCTGGTCATGCGTATGCTGCCATGGAGCCAGCAGGCTGGTCTCCTCATGATCTGGCGCTACCGGCATGGCCTGACAGTTTGCCACCGAGACCAGCGCAAACGCCAATACCCAGACGGCCAGCAGCAGCCGGCTCCAGGTATGCAGGTGTTGGCGTATCCGGTACAAGGTGAGCATTTTGTCTACTCCACGCGATGAGCCGATCAATTGGGTAAGGCCTATTTCAGCATGACATGCCGGTGATACATGCCGGCTTCAAAGTGCCCTGGAACATAGCAGGCAAACAGAACGGACTTACTCTTGACTGGATCAAAGCGCCAGACAATCGTTTTAGTCTCGCCCCCCTTGAGAGATAGCACATTGACATCGTGATGTTCCATCCCGGCCATCTGTTTTCGCATTTCCAGCAGATGCTCCTTGCGGAATGACTCATCGCCAATAGCGAACTCATGCGGAGCCTGGCCACTATTTCTCACCACGAATTTCACTACTTCACCGCGACGGATGCGCATGGAGTCGAATTTCAACCGCATTGTATCGGTGGCTTCGACATAGATGGTCCGTGTTACAGCAGATTCTTGCGCGGGCTGGCCGAAAGCGAATTGCTCCGACATGTCCATGCCATTCATCTGTGCCATGGCGACTGCTGGTAGCAGTAGTGCCAGCAGCAGCGCGTGTTTTTGATATTTCATTGTGTAGCTCCCGCCCAGCGGGATGGCGATGGCCAAAGCCCGGCCACACCCCGTCGGACAATGACTCAGAATCGGCCGAACAGCACGCCGGTACGTTGGTCTTTAGTCATGGTGTAGATGGCCAGCGTACCTGGCTTTTCTTCACCCATACCGGGGCTGTTCAATGGCATGCCGGGGGCAGACAGGCCCACCACGTCGGCCTTGCTGGCAATCAGCTTCTTGATGGCGGCCACTGGTACATGGCCTTCAATGGTATAGCGGCCAATCTTGGCGGTATGGCAGCTGCCCAGACCCGGCGTGACACCCATCTGTTGTTTGATCGGCTGCATGTCGTCGCGATTGATGGCGGTGACATCAAAGCCGTTGTGCTTGAGATAGCTGATATAGGCTTCGCAGCAGCTGCAAGTCGGGCTCTTGTACAGCGTGACTGGAGTGGCAGCAAAAATGGAGGTGCTGAATGCGCCGATCAAGACGGCAAGAACGCGGGTACGGACGGTGACCATGATGGCCCTCCTTCTGGCAATGACAATGATTCAGATAACCGGCAACAGGCCGGCAAGTCAGAAAATACGGTCAGGCAAGTAAAGGGGGGCGATGCGGCGGAGAAAGGGTGATACCAGCCAGTTTGGCAGGCTGGGTAGGTACAAAAATACCAACCTGAGCAAGCGGGGCGGCAGACCAGGCTGTATGCTGGAACATGGAGGGTGCACAGAGTTGCACGCAGCCAGCCCCGTTACACAACATGCCATGTGCTGCTTTTGCAGTGGCAGCATGGGTCGTCATCTTGCCGGCTGTTTCCTTATGACAGGCCGCATGGGTTTCATGGGCCATGCAGTCCGCCGAGATGACTGCCTTCCCGGCCATGGCCATGTCTACACCTGCTGCCAGCACATTGAGTGCTGGAAGCGTGAGCAGAAGCATGAGCAGGAAACGGTATAAGGCTTTCATACTTGCCAAGATAGCACTTTTGAGTGGCAAAAGTGAATGCAAAATAATTCTTTGCGGCTGCATTGTTGATCTAGATCAGTCTCACCACCATGTCCCAATCTCATTTTGCCAAGGCTTCCTGCTGCTTTGCTTTGGCATGTTGCAGAATCCGGCGCGCACCATCAAAGCGCTTGACCCAATAGGCTTGGGTCATATCACTGATACCTATCGTTTTGCCCGCTCTGGGGGCATGGATGAACTTGCCTTTGCCCAGATAGATGCCGCTATGCGAAAACCGGAATCCCCGTGTATTGAAGAACACGATATCGCCGGCCTGTAATTCACCCATACCTACGGCCCTACCTTGCCGGGCTTGTTCTGCCGCTGTTCGGGGTAGCTCATATCCTACCGACTTCAGAAACACGAAGCGGATGAGGCCACTGCAGTCAAAACCGGTAGCCGGCGATTGCCCACCAAAACGGTAGGCAATGCCGGTCAGGCTCATAGCCTGCATTAGTACCTCGCCGGCCAAATCTTTCTGGAGTTGTAACGGTGCCGCAGGCTGTGGCTCCTCTACAGCGACGGCCTTTTCATGGTTGGCAGCGGATGTCAGCGGGCTCAGCAACACAAGCAAGCACATCATGATTTTGAACTGCCAGACGTGGCCATTGAAAGCCACTGGCGATAAAGGACCACCTCTACACTTAACAAACATTACGATCATTCATTGTCATCGGTTATTTGGCCGTAATCAGCCCAAACGGTCGCGCACACAAGTCGCTACCGTTTGGGTGTTGCCACGCAATGAGCAGGAAAAGAGCATTCCTGTTCAACTAGACAGAGACAAATCAGGCAGTAATGGGTGGACGCCAGAGAGGTTCGGCGCGGATGGCAAGCGGCTTTTGCAGCGGCGGTGGTGTGGCTTGGGCATTACCCGAACGCAACCGGGCTTGAGGGATGAGCAAGGCCACCAGGGAATAGCATGACTTGCAATCCAGCTTGTGCTGGCAAGCATGTTGCCCGGCAGACGGAGCCGTAAGCGTGCGTGGTGACTGGGAGATTTCATGCCCGGCTAGTGTGGCACAGGCAGTATGGGATGCCGCGCCGGTATCCGTGGGGTGTACGCGTGCGCTCCCCAAGGCGATAAAGGAGAGCGCCAGGGTCAAGAGCAGGATCAACACAAGTCGGGATGCGTACATCCCGCTGATTATAGTGCAGGCGCTCGCTTGTCAGCCAAGGGTTTGGCATGAAATGAACCCCAGGCACTTCCCGATATTCTGTGGTCATGCAAGAATTTCAGCCATGTTGTAGTGCTTGGACACTTCTCTCGCGCGGAAATCTGATCTTCACAAGCAATCCATGCCCGGCGGAACCGGTGAGTAACTCAAGTCGAGCTTTGTGCTGCTCTGTGATACGACTCACAATCGCAAGTCCAAGCCCACTTCCTTCTATTCCACTATGACTGCCACGATAGAAGCGTTCCAGCACACGCTCTCGCTCCTGTTCGGGGATACCTGGCCCAGTGTCACTGACTTCCAGCAATATTTCGGTTTGAGTCTGGCGGATTGCTATATCGATCTGACCATGGGGTGGTGTATAGCGGATCGCATTGTCCACCAGATTGCCAAGCAATATGCCAATCAGATTGGAATCCCCATCAACTAGGGTCTCTTCTGAATCGATCGGGCCGAGATCAATATTTTTCTGCCCGGTAAAACAGATTTTTTCCTTGATGACCTCTTTGCATATCTCCAGCAAGTTGACGGACTGAGACCCCTTGAATGGGAGTTCAGCCAGGGCATACTGGCGACTCTGGTGGCCGATACCACACCCAGTGACATGAAGGGGACGGCTTTTGGTGTCTTCAACCTGCTCAGCGGCCTGGCCATGCTGCTGGCAAGTGTGATTGCTGGCAGTTTGTGGCAGTACTGGGGTGCATCGACCACCTTCTATGCCGGTGCTGTCATTGCCGGAGTGGCCTTGCTTTTACTCAGGCAGCGGCACATCTGAATCAGGCTGCAAAAATATGGGGTTACTCCCACTGTTTACGGGAACGGTAAGGCGCTACGCGTAGATCTGATATATCTATCCCGTAGTTGACCTCCTCCCAAAAAATGGTAGCGGTGGAAAGTAGAGATTTCTGGCAAATTTAACCCTATCCGGGTAGGAGATTTGTCATGAAAAAATCGAAGTTCACGGAAGAGCAGATCGCTTTTGCCTTGCGTCAGGCGGAGTCGGGTACGACAGTCGGGGAGGTCTGCCGCAAAATGGGCATCTCCGAAGCGACTTTCTATAACTGGAAGAAGAAATACGGCGGCCTGGGCGTCAGTGAGTTGCGCCGCCTGAAACAACTGGAAGAAGAGAACGCCCGCCTCAAGCGCATGGTCGCCGACCTGAGCCTGGACAAGCAGATGCTGCAGGAAGTCATCCAAATAAAGCTGTGAGGCCGGCCCGCAAACGCGAGTTGGCCAACTTCCTGATCGACGCGTACCGCGTCAGCATCCGTCGCGCCACCGCGGTCATTCAGCTGCGGCAAGCTACCTATTTTTACCGCCCTCACCCTCGAGACGATCGTGCGGAGCGGCAGCGAATCCGCGAGATCGCCGCCACCCGCATTCGTTATGGAGCGCGCCGCATCCACGTCCTGCTGCGGCGCGATGGCTGGCGGATCAATCACAAGAAGACCTACCGGATCTATTGCGAAGAAGGCTTGAATCTGCGCGCAAGCGGCCCAAACGGCGAGTGGCAGCGGCGCATCGCCAGGCTCGGCCGGCCGTCTCCAATGTGAATGCGTGCTGGAGCATGGATTTCGTCGCCGATCAGCTGTTCAACGGCCAGAAAATCCGGGCCTAAACTGTGGTGGATAATTTTAGCCGGGAGAGCTTAGCGATCACGGTGGATTTCGCGCTGAAAGCTGCGGACGTGGTTGCTATAATGCAGCATGTGCAGGCCTTGCGCGGGACACCGCAACGGATTCAGGTCGACAACGGCAGCGAGTTTATTTCCCTGGCGCTGGACCAGTGGGCCTATGAGCAAGGCGTCACACTGGATTTCTCACGACCAGGAAAACCCACGGATTAATGCCTTTATCGAGTCATTTAACGGCAGTCTGCGCGACGAGTGCCTGAATGTGCATTGGTTTCTATCGCTGGACGACGCACGTGACAAGATCGAGCGTTGGCGGCAGGATCACAACGAATTCAGGCCGCACAGTTCGCTGGGCGACCAGACCCCGAGCGGGTTCCGGCTCGCCCATCTTGAAGCCCGGGATCTCTAAGTCAGACCGCTCGGTTAGTTGGGAGGAGGTCAAATTAAGCCCGGACTCTAAAGCTCTATGCTACTTAAACCGGGGGGACCTCGTGCCCATCCGCACTGATTGGCGCATCCAACGTCTTCGAGCTGGCCGTGGCTGCTCCCATCAGTCTGTTTGGATTCCACTCGGGTGCAGCGCTGGCTACGGTAGTGGGGGTGCTGAATGAAGTCCTGATGATGCTGCAGGTGCTCAAGGTCGTGAATCAGAGCAAGGGTTGGTACGGGCGAGCATAAGCAACGCGGGAACTACTTGAAGCGACGAAATGGCTGCTTTCCATGGGAAGGCGGCCATTTATATTTCTGAAAGAAGTGTTTTTCTGGCCGGAAAGCTATTGATATGTCAGCCCCCCTGCAGTCGCTTGGCCAGAGCAGGATGCTACTCGCCCAAGTAAAGCAAAGCTTGAAATAAGAAAGGCACTACACATGTAGCGCCTTTTTAATATCCGTCTTTGATCAGTTCAGATTGCCAAGTCTTCCAAGCTAAAACCTTCATCTAGCTGAGCCTGTACCCAGGCTGGCTTACGGCCACGACCAGTCCAAGTCTGGGACTCATCATTCGGGTTCTTGTACTTGGCTTCAACTGGCTTACGTACAGTAGTAGTAGCTTTACTGAGCACATCATCCAAACTCAGGCCATACGACTTAGCCAGTTCCAGGATCTGCTTCTTGGCATTAGCCTTCTCTTCTGTCTCACGACGGCTAATTTCAGCATCAACGGCCTTCAGCAGATCCTGTAGTTCAGTAAAGCTCTTAGCTTGCAATTCCATGATCATTATTCTCTACTCAAAAATTCATCAATGTAGCTAGGCTAGACCAGCCATGGTAATAAATCAAATTTAAAAGTAGATGACATCACTTACATGAAGAGTTGCAAGCCAGCTTGTCTACCGCTGGCTATAGCCAAATGCATGCAAGCCATTACCAAAGTATTTAGTTGCCACTTTGGTCAGATAGCTGGCTCTATAGAAGAAATCTCCCCAGGTGCAGGGATCATTCCGTAACAGGCAGTAGCTAGACTGACGAGGAATTTCAACCAGGCCAGCTACCTGCTCCACACTGACCCTCAACGCACTAGCCAATGCCCCTTCCAGTCTGTTGAAGATATTTTCCCTACCTTGCTCATACTTGCCTACGGTGCAGTAGGCATCGTTATTCAGCAGGAATACCAAGTGGTAATGAGGCTTACCATCATGTCCTACTTCCCGTGCCCATGCATAACGCACGACACAGGGATGGCTTCTGCCATAGTTAGCAGCAGATACTTTACGTGCATGGTTGATCTTTGCAATGAATGAAGCAAGAAAGCGCTGAATGACTTCATTGCTATTATAGATTTCATAGCTCATCAAATCATCAGGAAATCTGATATCTACCCTGAATGCAAAGACCCTATTGTAATCAGCAAGTGCAGCATGCATCGCTTGCTGCAATCCAGCTAGGTATTCAGTGATGAGCGGCCCTTTGTCCGTCATGACAGGCAGATTGTTGAAGTGTGGTTGGTAAAATAGGGTCTGGTTGGTATTTGCAGCATTACGGATCATTTTAAGCTCCAAGAGGTAGGTTTCATAACCTGAACACTTGAAGTATTTTTTTACTTACTGTACTAGCCAATTGGCACGTCACATTACGTGCCTATACTAGCCAGTTAGCAAGCTCATACCTGTGCTAGGGCACCGCATGCTTAGCTACAGATACATAACTAGCTTTATATTACCAATACCTACATCACGTAACTAGAAAATCTATTAGCAAGCCTATTAAATTTACTATATATAATTGAAATTCAAGTCGTAAATACATTTTTTCAACTCCACTAAAATATTAAATCAATTCAAACATTAAAAATTCACTTGTCATTTTGATGTATTTAGTGGAGCTACCAAGAAGCCCATGAGAGTAAAGATTGCCTGCATTTCCATCTCTAACTCAGACTTCCACATGACTACACTACTACTGTAGCTATGTAGTGATTTAAAGTAACTCATCATTTGATGGATTTTGTTTAAAATTAACATTGCACAAAGCATTTGTGCAAATTAAATATCATTGAGAATTGTTCTTAACAAATTCTACATCTACAGTAATGTTTCCCAAGCATTCCTTAGTAGCCTTCTCTTGTAGTTCCTTTTGAACATATGAAAGATCATTGCTGTTAACAGCACCGTTTACAGTAACTACAGAAGGTTTCGTAACTTGTTGCTGATCATTTTCTTGATAATTAAAAGTGCGTAGATGCTGATCTAAAATTGGCGTAGAACTAGGAACTGGTCCACTACCATATGGAACGGGAGGTCTACTGGGGTAGAGGTCACTTAACCCATACACATCAATAATAGAATGGATACTTTGCTCATGAAACGGATATAAAACAATTAATGCCCCCTTCTTTCCGGACAGGACATTAATTACCCTACGAGATTCTAATATATTTATTGCCTCTGTTAATTCCGCAGCCTTCCCTTTAAATCCTGCATAATTTTGCAAATCCCTAAAGCTATAAATTCCATTCTTTAGCGTGGGATATGTGTATCGTGACCACGATGCCTTTTCCAGCCAATCATTTAACTTTTTTGCAAATCGCTCCCCAGCTGAAATATCTGATCTCAGATATTTGGAGAAAATATTTTCATAATTTACCGCATACCAAGAACACAAATCAATCGCATTTTTTACATGGTCTTCAATTATTTCATTTTCATTGCAAAAATACTGAAACAATGCGGCAATTCTGGATGCATGCTGAACCAGCCTACGATAGAATGTTTCAATCTCTACAGGCACATGCTTTTCTTTTATTATATTGTTTATTTTTTGCTGAAATTCTTCAAATTGCAATTTTGATTTTCTTGAGAATTCCAAACAGATTCTATCTCTAAAATCAACATCACCTTTTCTTAGTATTTCGTAAATTCTATTATTAAATTTAATTAAACACGGCTCTGGAATTTCATCAATAATACTTGCTGCCTCTTGTGGAATCTCATGACCACCCTGAAATGAAACCAAAAACCTGGAAAGCAACCCTGAGCTAAATGCCTTCTTACCACGCAGATCCATAAATTCATGAAATGGATCTGATTGAGTCATTATGGAAATTGTCAATCTCGGGTGATACGGCTTCCTATCGCCTTTAATAAGGCCCATCGCTTGATCTTCACCACTCCAGAAACTACTTAAAATGCCAGGTTGGCCAAAAGCCTCACTCAATACCAAATGACCAGCCTCTGGTGAAATAATAGCAGCAACTCCATCACTAACCAGAGCTTCATGTAACTTTTGGGAGGTTATTTGAGCATAGCAAATAGTTTTTTGCTTACCTTGGATTGGCTTTCTCAAACCATGTGCAATCAATTCGTCATTTAATAATTTATAATCATCCGTACCACGTACTAGCTTTCTTAATTCATTTTTTATTGATACACCTTCATTCTTCCAAGCCCCCGTCTGAGCATCCAGTAAAATCTTGTCTACTGTGACACTCTGATTGTACTCCTCTTCAAATTTTGCAACTCCCCTAAAAAAACGCTCGTTTGCAATTGATTTCCCACGACTCGCATTACTAACTACCCATAAAAACAAACCACATGATGCAGCAGGAAAGTTCGGAAATTTAACATTAATTTTTCCTTGGCACGCTGTGGATATTGCAGAAAGTGCAGCATGCGCAGCAAGATCCATAGGAATCTTTAAATTATTGGCAACTTCTTTAACAGCATCAGAAATAAGTGGGGGTAGGAAATCAACTGGATATGGCGATTCTGGGATCGAATTTTGATTAGCCATTATTTTTCCTTAGTGCAAGCTCAACAGCATTTAATGGCCAAGCAAGCCTTCTATTGGAAAGTTTAATCGGCCTAACCCCGCAATAATTCTCGTTTATGCTATAAGCCTTCAATATCGTCTGAGGCATTACGTTTAATCCGTTAGCAAACTCTTCTGTTGTAAGATGCTGTCTATATGGATTAATTTTTAACTTTCCCACATCACTATCAGAGGAAATAGAAACTAATGCATTAGCACTTGCATGTTGTTGTTTATTAATTTTCCGATCTATTAGATCTAGTTTTTTAATTATAACGTCCAACGGCTCTTTTGCTTGTGAAGCATATTCCGCTATTTCAAAGGGGACCGGCGCATTAATAGAACCTAATGAATTTTTGAAAATACTGATCCAGATGAATGAGCTGGAAACTGCATAGCGTTCCTGAATCTCGTCTTCGATACACCAGTTGATAAAATCGAGAGGGACCACGTGAGAAGGAGAGCTGCCCTCATCTGCGCACCAATCATTCCATTGCCGCAAGATAATGCCAGCCTCATAAAACGGAGTGTTTCCACTTCCAATAATGGGGTTCCCATCAAGACTAGTACCGCCCGTTGTAGGGATGGCTTCACAATCGCATGGAGGGTGGACTCCGGCAAGCAGCATTGCTCCCATAACGGGAGTCCAACTTTGCATATCCAAGTATTTCTGTATGGTTTTAAGGAGCTGCAGACTTGCTGTTATCTGATCTGCTGGGGATGTGTTTTGCATAAGTAAATCCTCTTGTCCACTACCATCGGTTCTACTGACGGCGACGCACATTGCGTGCGCCAACAGTAGTCAGGAACATGCCAAGAAGATTGTACTGCTGTGAGGTAAATATCTGTAAGGAAAATGTGGGAATCTGCATGCAAATACAAAGTAATCTTTGCAAATAGCACAACTTCAGTCCACTGATGACTGAAATGGGATACCTGCTTGTTCAAGCATCCAAGTTTCGATCTTGTCGTGCCACATGCGTAACAAGTCCAATGGCCTGCGCCGGTAATGCTTTTCTGCAATAGCGGACGGCTTGTGGCCTTGGATCTGAGCTACAACACCAACAGGAACTTCAACCCACTCCGAGAGTGTCCCGAACGATCGTCTCAGCCCATGAAGGGTAATGTGCGGTAACTCAGCAGTCTGAAGCGCTTCATTATGCGCAATCCGTGGCTCTGCAATTTTTCCATCAGCAGACGTCTTACTATGAAAAACCCAAGGCGAAGGTGCCCAAGATTTACCCATTTTCTGCAGGGTCAACAACCTGCGCTTACTTGGTAGCGTTTCATTGTATTCTTTCAAGATCATCAATAGTCGCGCAAGGTAAGGTGTAAGCGGTATTGTTCTTCCCCCAGTGCCTTCCACTTTGTCATCAAGTACAAGTTGCCGCCAACGAAAATCCACATCCTCCCAGCGTAGCCCGGCTAACTCTTCACGTCTTGCACCTGTAATCAACAAGCCTTGCAAATAGGTACTGATAACAGGATTGGGATGGCTTCTAACGGCACGGAACCAAGCAGCTAGCTGCTCTCGCTGCAAACAATCCACTTTCATTTTTGGCTTGGGTAAATGTTCTCGTATTCGCTTATTCGTGCACACTTCTGGGGATGCCAACCCTTCGTAATCAACTTGCTCTTGGCTCCAGGTAATAAAAGCTTTCAGCAATGAGAAGGCAAGCCTAGCCCTTGCAGGACGAGACTTCACTTCCACAGCAAGCCATGCATCTACAGTGTCTTTAGTAAGCTCAGAAAGACGTAAGACCATCAGAGATGCTAATGGCCCAGGCACAATCTGCCGCTTACCTTTAAGTGCCATGCGACCACCTGGCTCTGCCAGACGCATGTGGTCTTGCAGATGACGATCGGACCACTTATCTTTCCGATTGAGTAAATACTGCTCCCAAGCCTCCCTGACAAGCATATCTTGTCGCATGGACTCTGCACGCCTTGCCTCATGCTTAGCTTGCATTTCCGCACGAACTTCACGCGGATCTTTACCTTCATCCACCAATGTTCTCAGCCGCGCAGCTTCTGTTCGAGCCCTACCAAGCTCCCAGGCGCGAGCATCACCAATTGTCACCCTAATTGTCTTCCCGAAGAGGCGGGACTCAAAGATGTATGCTCTGGCACCTGTTGAGGTCACACGAAGACCAAACCCCTGCGTCTTCGCATCCCAGTAGATAGTTTGCCGCTTCTCTGGATCACATTTAAAGCTTTCGACCCGGGCTGCCGTAAAATTCTGCTTGCTCAAAATTTATCCATGTAGGCAATATGTAGGCAAATCGTATTCCATCAGATCAATGAGAGTCAATGAAGAATCAGAGAAAAAATTCAATTTTTCCATATATTTCATCAAGTTAAGAAGTGAAATCAATGTAGATCAAAACAGATCAATAATTAGTTCTACGGAATCATAATCCGCAGGTCCGGGGTTCGAGTCCCTGATTCGCCACCAAAATGAAAAGGGTCAGCGCAAGCTGACCCTTTTCCGTTTTAGGCTTGTGGCGCATTTGTACCGAGCCCCATCACCGCGTCAATGGTCCGGGCATGGCCAGCCAGGTTCGCCGGACTCAAATGGGCGTACCGCTGCACCATCTGCACCGACTTCCACCCACCCATTTCCTGCACCACATTGAATCGCCCCTCTGAATCGCCCCGGTTTCTCTAGACCCTCTAGGCTCAGCGGGGTGGAATGACTGATTTTTTTTGAGCGATTTTAAAAATTGAATGGCATGAGAAAAGTGGTATGCAAATTATCTAGCGGTCGAAGATAAATTCTTCTTTCCAGAGATATTTGCTGAATATCCAACCAAACAGGATGTCAAGCACCGCCTCGTGAGACCGCACGCAGTGCGGGGGTCAGTGCTTGACATCCTGTTAGTGGTAAACGCTTAATCTTCGTCAGCCTCCCGGAGCGGGGAGCTCAGAAAAGCTTCAGAATGCCTTTTAATGATGTAACTTCACTCTTTATTTTGGCATATACCAAGAGATAATGAACTGCTTCTAACCAACAAGCTAGCATGGCGTTAACTTGACTTATTAGGATAATCCCACAAGATACTGTGCTGCAATAGATATTGGCAGAGTTACATCTGCTTGACTATCGTCTTCAGGAAGAACAATGATAATGAATATTTTTGAATTACTTGACCCAAAAAACTTATTCTTCTTTACAGACCATCAAAGTTTAACGGAGAAAGACATCAGTGTATTGCGCGGACTATTCTTTCTGCCTGGCGATTTACAAGCCAGAACATCCAATACATACGGACTGTTGTGCTTGATGCATGACTGTATGAAAATTGACAGCGCACGTTTCTTAAAAACAGTTTTCATACCTTGGGTTGGCATCAAGGCAAAAACTAAAGTACATAGATCAAGAATAATGGATGAGTTTTCCCGAGTTGGCGAATTTGAGGAAGGCTCTGACGCCGACAAAGCCCACTTGGTCAACATCTACAGGAGTATTGTTTCAGATCTGTTTGATCCTTACATCACTTTGGTTGTTGCATGCTACCAGTTCAAGACAGGGAACTACAAAGACATCGATGATACTAATGCATCGATGGGAGAAAGAAATAAGACTGAGTACATACTCGCCAGAAAGGAGTTCTTAGAGCTTTTGAAAGGGTACAACCCTCAAGTAAGGAATGCAATTTCTCACTCTGGCTCTCATGGTGTCACATACAAAAATAACAATATTATATTTAGAGAAATTTCACGCAACACTCCTCCTAGGGTTAACATTGTTACTTGGAGCAAAGAAACACTGGAACAAAAAATTATGTGGCTCTTTGAGTGCATAATTTCAATCGAAGCCTCTGAAAATGTATTTGGAATTGATTGCCAAGAACAAATACTGACCGACTTCGATTTGTTTCTTGGATTTATTCTACACTGTTCGGACCATACTACTCGCGAAGAATTGCATGCTAAATTCAATATTCGAATGAACAATATCCGCAACAATGATTCACTACCAAGTGAAACCAAAATAGAAACTCTTAGCAAGGTCTTATTTTACAATTGCGCACTCCGAAAAATGCCTATTTTGTCAAGTTCCACCTCCGAAGAAAGAGCAGAACTACGACTTGAGATACCAAAGGTCAATACAGATTTTTCAGAAGATGAAGAAATATTAAACCGCCTACTCCAATTACCACGCTATAGCATACTTGCCTTTACAATTTTCGAGGATCTTTTCGAAAGATTTTCTGTAGTAGAAGTAGACAAATCCGAAAACCTCTCTGGTCTCGCCATAATAATAAGCGGAAATTTACTCCGTTTGTATTGCGAAGAAAAAGCAGGTCTTGTTGATTTAATAAATGACTCTGTTTCATTTTGCGAAGGAAAAAAAATCGCAGTAGAAATTGACTTTAAAAAACTAGAGAATTTTGAGGATCACTCACTTAACGAACCATTTCCACGGCTATTGAGATAGCGACAATAAAGTTATGCCAAATTTTTATTTGCGTTTCACTGAGGCCAAGCCGAAAGCCATCGTGGCACTAGAAATATGATCGACGAGAGCTTTCGTTACACTAGGAGGAACAAC
The DNA here is from genome assembly GCF_016937655.1 of Chromobacterium alkanivorans. GTDB lineage: Bacteria > Pseudomonadota > Gammaproteobacteria > Burkholderiales > Chromobacteriaceae > Chromobacterium > Chromobacterium alkanivorans. The sequence goes on from NZ_JAFHKL010000004.1 coordinate 70,781, forward strand.
AGCCCACCAGCAGCCAACTTGCAAAGCTGGCAGCCCCTTTGGGGCGGTGGCGGCGTAAGGCTGGAACAGCCTCTAGCCGACAGCCAGCACGGGGGGATTGATCTGGAGCATGTGCCACAGTTGTGCCATGACACAGCCAACAAGGCATTTATTGAGGTTGTTTTAGATTTGACAAGCCATCAGGCAATCTACGCAAGTCATTGATAAATAATAAAAACACAAAACTCAAACAGGAATCATAATCCGCAGGTCCGGGGTTCGAGTCCCTGATTCGCCACCAAGGATATCAAGGGGTTAGCTCACGCTAATCCCTTTTCGCATTCCCGCCGCCTCCTGGCCCGCCCTCGCCGCTTATCCACAGGCGGGAGCGAGAACGCCAAGTTATCCCCAGTCGTCGTCCAACTATAGTGAAGCATCCCTCACCGGAGCCTCGCCATGCGCCTCCTGCAAGCTGGAATCCTCTGCGCCGCCGTCCAGGGGCTGCTCTGCGCCGCCGCGCTATGCGCCGGCCCGGGCCAGGTCTCGTCTCCGCCGGCCGTCGGCGCCTGCGGCCGGGAATTGAGCGTAGGCTGGGACACCAGGCCTCCTTACCATTATCTGTCCGCGCGCCAACAGCTGGACGGCTATTCCGTCGCCGTGCTCAACGAGGCCGCGCGCCGCGCCGGCTGTAAGCTGAACTACCAGCAAATGCCTTGGGCGCGCAACTTGCTCAACGTAAAAAACGGGCAGGTGGACATGGCGATGAACGCGCTGAAAACCCCGGAGCGCGAGCAGTTCGCCCACTTTGTCTGGGCCGACAATCCCTCCACGGTGCGGATCTGGAGCCTTAGCAGCAACGCCGCGCGCTGGCCGATACACCGCCTGGCCGATCTGGACAAGCACGGCAAGCTGGTGCTCGGCGTCACCCGCGGCGACAGCTACGGAGCCATTATCGACGCCTGGCTGAAATTCCCGCCGCCAAGCGTCAGCGTGGACAGCGGGCCGACGCAGGACATCAATATCCAAAAACTGAGGGCCAGACGGCTGGACCTACTGCTGGCCAGTAGCGTCACCATGCGCGCGGCGCTGCAGGCCCAGCCGGCGGAAGCGGAGATCGTGCCGCTCGCGCCGGTGTGGAATATCGGAGGCTCTTATTTCATCTTCAGCAAAAGCAGCGTGCCGCAACCGGTGGTGGACGCCTTCCAGCAGGCCCTGACCAGCATGCGGCGCGACGGATCGATCCACGCGCTGTATCAGCAGTACTTCGAAGTGCCGTATCCGGAGGACTGAGTCGGCGCGGCGGCCGCCTCAATCCTCGCCGCCGCCCTGCAGTCGCTCCGCCAGCGGCAGCAACAGAGTTTCCGCCAGCTGGGCGAACAGAGGGTCGTCCAGCGGCTGCTGATTGCGGAAGGCCAGCGCTATCGCCGCCTCGTCCTTTTGCGCGACGCCGCCTTCGCGGACAAAGCTCGGATCCCACTTTTCCAGCGCTTTCTGCAAGGCCTTGTCGCGCCGCTCCGGCTCCGCGGCCAAGGCCTCGGCGTAAGCCCAGCTGGTGCGGCCGAAGCAGGGCAAGGGCTGATCCTGGCCCTGACGCCAGCGCGCCAGCCACGGCTCCAGCAAGGCCAAGGCCTCCGGCTCGTCCTCCAGCAACAGGCCGCCGGCGTCGTCGTAGCAGACGCTGCGGCAGGCCACGTCCGGCGGCCGCGCCGCGCACAGGATCAGATGACCCAGCCACAAGGCCACGCGCTGGGCGGCGTTGATCTTGCCGACGACGAAGCTCAACTGGCCTTCGGGCCGCAGGCCGGTGAGCTCGCCCACCAGGGTGAGGCCGGCCGCCTGCAAATGGACCGGCTGCGGCGGCAAGACTTCCCGGCTCAGCGCGGCCGGCAGCCGCGCCGCCAGCTTGACGCTGGAGCGCGCCTCCTCCACCAGCCAGGCCCGGCCCAGCGCGGCCGGCGGCAACAGGCCGGCGGCGGCGACGCGCTCGCGCACCGGCGCTTGCGGACGACGGTGCAGCATGGCCTCCACCAACTGCCTGCGCACCGCCTGGCTGGCGTCGCCGTCCACGGTGAAGGGCTCGCGCACCGGCAACTCCTCGTCGCCGCCGAACAGGCGGATGGCGAGCCGGTCCGCCAGCCAGGCGCGCACCGGATTGCGCCAGAAACGGATGAAGTCGTGCAGATTGACCACGCCGCTGAGCGCCGCCGCCGGCAGCGCGCCGGCGAAGGGCCGCGGCGCGGCCTCCGGCTGCGACAAGGCCGCGGCGAAGGTGGGTTCGAAACTGGCCAGCCGCGGGTCCGCGCCGTCGTAGGCGGCGGGCGAAAACGGCTGCAGCGGATGGCGCACCGTCAGCGTCCGGCCGAGATCCTGGCCGCACATGGCGGAGAAGCAGTCCAGCAGCTCGGCGATCAGCGGCGACGGCGGCAGGGTTTCGCCGCTGCGGGCGGATTGCCCCACATAGGACAGATACAGCTTTTCGCGCGCGGAGAGGATGGCCTCCAGGAACAGATAGCGGTCGTCGAAGCGGCGCGAGCGGTCGCCGCGACGCGGATGGCGCGCCACCAGATCGAAGCTGACCGGGCGCTCGTCGCGCGGGTAGGCGCCGTCGTTCATGCCTATCAGGCACAACACGCGGAAGGGGATGGAGCGCATCGGCACCATCGCGCAGAAAGTCACCCCGCCGGAAAGAAAGCCCAGCGGCGAGGCCAGCGTCAGCTTGCGCTTGAGCCAGTCCCGCACCACCGGCAGGCCCACCGCCTGCTCGAAGCCGGCCAGCGCCGCGTCATCGGCCAATTCCGCCAGCGCGCCGCGCAAGACCTCCAGCGCTTTCTCGTCGTCGGCGTCGGCGTCGAACAAAGACTCGCAAGCCTGCTGCAGCCGCTCAGCCCACTCCGCCGGACTGGCCGGGCGCGCCCATTCTTCCGCCGTCCGCTCCAGTTCGCGGTAGCAGGCGGCGAAGCGCCCCAGCGCTTCCGCCAACTGGCCCTGGGCGCTGCTGTGCGGCAACAGGCCGGCGTAGAGGCCGCTGTCGTCCCCGGCCAGGGCCGGCGGCAATACCGCGCCCAGCAGCAGCCGGTCCAGGCCCCAACGCCAGGTGAACAGCGGGTCCGCCGGCAAGCCCAGCGCCGCCTTGTGCGCGGCGTCCCGCCCCCAGCGGATGCCGGCTTCGCGCGCCCATTGCCGCACAAAGGGCACGTCGGCGTCGTCCAGTCCGAAGCGGCGCAATAGCGCCGGCGCGTCCAGCAAGGCCAGCACCTGATCGGCGGCGAAGCGGGAATCAGCCAGATCCAGCAAGGCGGCGTAGCTGGCCAGCAACGGTTCTTCGCGCGCGATGCGGCGATCGGCGATGCTGTAGGGGATGTCCGGCGCGGCGTCCTCCTGCGGACGGGCGCCGAACACCGCGTCGATATAGGGCGCGTAACTGTTGATGTCCGGAGTCAGCACCGCCACGTCGGCGGGGTTGAGCCCGGGATCGTCGCGGAACATCGCCAGCAAGCGGTCCTTCAGCACCTCCAGTTCGCGCATCGGTCCGTGGGCGGCGTGGATCTGCACCGAATCGTCGTCCGCCGCCAGCGGCCGCGGCGCGTCCTTGGGCTCGTTCAACTGCAGGATGTCGCGCTGCAGCCGCGCCAGCAGCGCGTCGCCGCCGGGGACGTCGAACAAGGGGCGCGCGTCCAGCTCGCTGTCCTCGGCGATCAGCTCGAAGAAATCCCGCCCCTGCTTGCCCAGGGACGCCAGCAGAGGATGGCCCTCGGTGGCGAACAAATCCCCCTTCTGCTGCAGCTTGAGCTTGCGGCGGGCGTCGACGATGTCGCCCCAATACGCCTCGCAGGGATTGAGGGTGAACAGGCAGACGTCGGTGAGCTGGGACAGGCGCTTGACCAGGGCCAGATACATCGGCGCCAGGCTGGCGATGCCGAACAGCGTCACCCGCTCCGGCAGATGCTCGGCCTTGAGCTCGGCGAAAAACTCGTCCAGCATGCGCACGCGGTGGCGGCCGGGATCGCTGTCCGCCAGCCTCCGCCACAGCGCGGCCTGCCAGGCTTCGTCCTCGCCCAGGCCCAGCAACTGGCCGGCCTCCCAGCCGCGTATCCAGTCCGGCCGGAACACCAGGTATTGGTCGAAGATGTCCGCCACCTTGCCGGCCAGCTCGAAACAGGCGGCCTCGCCGCCCTCCAGATAGCGCGACAGGGCGAGAAAAGGCTCGCCCTCCAGCGTGGGCAGCAGCTCCATCAGCCGCCAGCTCAGCACTTCCGGCGTGAACGAGGACTTGCGCGGCAGCTCCGGCATCACCTGCTGCATCAGCCGCCAGGCGAAGGCGGCCGGCAGCACGAAGTCCAGATTGGCGGCCACGCCGTTGCTGCGCGCCAGGTCCAGCGTGATCCAGCGGCCCATGCCGCGGCTCTGCACGATCACGGTTTCCGGCGCGAAGGGATCGGACAGCGGCAGGCTCTGGCTCATGCCGCAAAACAGCTGGCCCAATTGCTCCAAGCGGTTGGACTGGTAAAGAAGCAGCATGCGGGAATAGGCGGTAGGTGAAATCAGGCCAAGTGTAGCATCCGCGGCCCGGATCGGCCGCATGCGCCGCGCGCGGCAGATAATGCCGCGCGGCGGCGCGCAGGCGGCGGCTTGCTTTCCGGCAGGATATTTACAAGGCATATTGATGCCAATCAATACCAATATGAGTCCAATAAAGCTAAAATATGACGTTTATTTAACTAGGCGATGTCGTGAGCGCATCCGTCCGGCCGCAAGGCCATTCCGGCTTCACCCTGATCGAGATGATGGTGGTGGCCGCCATCGTCGGCATTCTGCTGCTGGTGGCGGTGCCGTCCTACCAGCGCCATGTGCAGGCGGCCAAGGCCAATACCGCCAAGAGCGACCTGATGGCCCTGAGCCTGGCCCTGGAAAACCACAAGCTGCTGCACCTGGCCTATCCCGCCGCCAGCGCGGACAGCGCCAGCGCCATCCGCGCCGCGCTGGGCAACAGCAGCTGGCAGCCGGCGCAAGCGGAATTCAACTACGGCTACCAGCCGCAGGGCGGCAGCTTCCTGCTCACCGCCAGCGGCGTCAGCCCGCAACTATCCGGCTGCGTGCTGAAACTCAGCGGCGCCGACCATAGCGCCAACACCAGCACCTCGGCGTGCCAGACCCAATGGTGAACGCGTTCCGCCGCCAGCGCGGCCTGAGCCTGATGGAATTGTGCGCGACGCTGGCGCTGATCGGCCTGTTGGCGCTGCTCAGCGTGCCGCTGGCGCAGGGCTGGAGCGACGCCCACAAGCTGACGCTGGCGCGCAGCCAGCTGGCGCGGGCCTACGCCCAGACCCAGGCCGCGGCCTTGAGCAACCCGCAGGCGGCGGCGCCGGACCAGGCCGCCGCGGTACTGATGTCCAGCGCCGAAGGCCAGCTGTGCGTATTCGCCGGCGCGCCGGCCAGCGGCACTCAGGGCGAGCGCTGCCAAGGCGCGGCGCTATGGCGCGCCGCCGCGCCGCGCCCGGTCTCCCTGGGAACAAGCTGCCTGCAAACGCCCGCCGCGCAATGCCTGGCCTTGAACAACCAGGGCCAGCCGCTGGCGGCGCAGGCGGCCGGCGTCGCCTGCGGCACCCGGCCGGCCTACTGCATCCGCGGCGCGCAACAGGAGCTACGCGGTGACCTATAAGGCGCAAAGCGGCGTCAGCCTGCTGGAAAGCCTGATCGCCATGCTGCTGCTGATACTGACCGGCCTCGGCGTCGTCTTCGTCAACGCGCGCAGCCTGGGCAGCCAGCAACAGCTGCAACAACACGCGCTGGTCCTGAGCAAGGCGCGGGAGCAGCTGCAACAAGGCGGGCTGCTCTGCGGCAGCGCCGACGACTGGCCGCTGGCCAGCGGCGTCAGCGCCACCGCGCGGCTGGCCTGCCGCTCCGCGCCCGCGGTGACGCTGCGCGGACAACCGCGGAACGGCGGTGCCGAAATCGCCGCCAACGCCCAGCTGCGCGGCCAGACCCTGCAACTGCGGGACGCGGCCTCCGCCACCCTCTCCCTGAGCAATCATGAATAAGCGCGCCGCCGGCTTCACCCTGCTGGAACTGCTGATCGGCATGCTGCTGGCCCTGATCACCACGCTGGCGATGCTGACGCTGTATCGCCAGACCGCGCGCAGCGTGTTCGATCCGGACCAGGGCAGCGCCAGCCTGTCGCAGCGGGACGGCCAATTGATGGCGGCCCTGCTCAGCGTGCAGCAACAGGCGCAGGAAGCCGGCTTCGGCGCCGCCGGCGGCCGCGAACAGAACCTGCAGCTGCTGTCGGTCAGCGATTTGCGCCTGGACGCCGACGGCGCCGTCAGCGCGCTCAGCGCCGCGCCGGCGGCTTCCGGCAGCGCCAACGCGGCGGTGTGGCGCTATCGCCCGCAGCTGGATGCCGGCGCTTACGCCTGCCGCGGCGTGGCCCGCTTGGGCGAAGCCGGCCAGAACAGCGTGCTGTACCAGCTGCAGGCCGACGACTGCGCCGCCATCGCCGACGCGCTGACCCAGCCCTCGCTATGGCGCGCCCGCGCGCTGACCGGCCCGCTGCCGCCGCGGCATCAACTCAGCATGGCCTTGCGGCTGGAACAGCCCTGCTGGCCCTACGCCGCGGCGACGGCGGCGAGCCAGACCTTCCCGCAGCTGCTGCTCAACTACGACAACGCGCAGCAAGGCGAAGCCCGCAGCTTCGCCAGCTGCCTGACCAATCTGGCTGCCCCCGCATGAGAGCCCGCCGCCGCCCGCCCTCCCCGCCGCGCCGCCAGCGCGGCGTCGCCGCGGTGCTGATGGTGCTGCTCACCGGCATGGCCCTGACCGCGCTGGCGCTGGGCGGCATGCACCACCTGCGCGGCCAGCAGGAGCTGACCCGCTCGCTGCGCGGCAACAGCGAGGCGCAATGGCGCGCCTGGACCGGCGCGGAGCTGGTGCGGCAATACCTGTCGGCGCTGACGCCGGCGCAACTCAAGGCGCTGGAACTGGACGGCGCGGCGCTGAGCCTGGACCGCGCCAGCCTGCCGCCGGAAAGCCAGGGGCTGGCCGACGCCCTCCGGATCAAACTGTTGCCGGCGCCGCGCGCCGGCGGCGTCGTGGTCGACGACGACAAGGCGGCAGCCTGGATCACCGCCGCCAGCGGCGACGCCACGGTGACGCTGGAAGTGGTCTACCAATTGAACGGCGCGCCGCCGCCGACCAGCGTCAACGCCGCCGCGCAGATCCGCGGCGGCCTGTCCACCAGCGGCAATATTGTGGTCACCGGCGCCAAGGACGCGCTCTTGCAAGTGGAAGGCGCGGTGGACACCAGCGGCAGCCTGAGCGGCGTCAGCGCGATCCAGGCCACCGGCGACATCCTGTTCCAGGGCAATCCGGAGCGCGGCGAAGGCCAGACTCCGCTCAGCCTGTGGAGCAACGGCGACATCCGCGTCAACAGCGGCCAGTTCCTGACGCTGAAAGCGCGCGGCAACATCGTCATGGGCAGCGGCAGCGACGTGGAAACCGCCGCCGCCAACGGCGCCGTCGGCAGCAGCGGCGAACGAGTCGGCCGGCTGTCAGCCATCGGCGACGTGACCCTGTCCGGCAACGTCGCCGTTTCCGCGCAATTGCTGAGCCAGGGCGATGTGCGCACCAGCAGCAGCAACCGGCTGAACGCCTTGCGCGCCCAGGGCCTGCTGGACAGCCGCGGCAACGCCAACATCGACGACGGCCTCATCGGCGGCGCCTTCAGCCACAACGGCGCGCAAATCTTCGACGCCGCCGGCCAAGCGCGCCAGCCGCCGCCGAACACCGTGCGGGTGCGCCACCAGGCCGGGCTGAAAGTGCCGCTGGAGCCGGTGCCGGAGTTCCGCCTGGGCGCGACCCGCGTCAACGCCAACGACTACCGCGACGCCGCCAACCTCATCGTCTACTGGGATGCGGCGGACCGTTCCGCCGACGCGCTGCAGCGCATCCGCGTCCGGCTGCAACATGTGGCCGGCGTGCCGGACGGCGCAATCTACCGGCTGGGCCGGCAGCGCGCCGACGACTGGCAACGCAACGATCTGTGCCCGGCCTTGCAGGCCGACGGCAGGCGCTGCGCGCCGGTGGCCGGCCAGCCGGCCTTGCGGCTGTGCGAGAGCGACGCCGAAAGCTGCCTGTCCGGCAGCGCCGCGCAGCAATGGCTGCTGCGCCTCAAGCCGCCTCAGGGCATGCTGCCCGGCGTGGTGCTGTTCGAGGGCAATCTGTCGCTGTACGGCCGGCTGGACAACGCCATCCTCGCCACCGGCCACATCGAGACCAGCAGCAATGTGGAACTGTGGAGCCTGCGCCAGGCCGGCGCGGCGCGCGTCTGCCGCAGCCCGGACTTCCCTGACGTCTATCCGCTGAACCATTGCGCCGCGGACCGGAACGCGCTGCGCGAATCCCCGCTGCTCGGCATTGCGCTGCTGGCCGGCAGCTACGACGCGGCCCAGGCCTTCGGCGGCGGCAAGATCCGGCTGGGCGCCAGCAACCGCATCCACGGCGCGGTGCTGGCCGGCGATACTCTGGACACCGCCGGCAGCACCCATATCTTCGGCCCGGTCAGCGCGGGGCTGCAAAGCCGCCCGCCCGGCGCGCCGCCGCCCTCCCGGCCGCTGAACAGCCTGGGCGCGGAAACCGTGATCGACATCAGCGGTCAGAACGGTTTGCCGGGCGAAGGCGGCGGCGGCACGCCGAACCCGCAAACGGGCGCGGCGCGGGTATTATGGGCGCGCTATCGTTAAGCGCCGTCTAAGAGCCTATTCAAAGTCTCGCGAGCAAGGGCGAGACAAGGCGAAAACGAGCGAAAAAGCGGAATGTACACGTGGTACATGAGCATTTTGAGCTCGTACTACTTCACGAAGCGCAGCAGACTTTGAACAGGTTCTAAGAACCTGTTTACGATCCAGCATGCCTTGCGAGAGCGTAAACCCGTTCTAACTCCTCAACTTTGGACGCCTATGTATCCTTATCTGATCGTCAAACACGCCCACATGGGCTTCGCCTATCTGTCGATTCTGCTGTTCGCCGTGCGCGGCGGCCTGATGCTGGGCGGCAAGCAGAACATCCTGGCGCTGAAGCCGGTGCGCATCCTGCCCCACGTCATCGACACCCTGCTGCTGGGCTGTGCCATCGCGCTGGTGATCATGGGCGGCTGGCCCGTGCTGCAAAGTCCCTGGCTGCTGGCCAAAATCGTCGGCCTGGTGCTCTACGTGGCGCTGGGCACCATCGCTCTGCGCCGCGGCAAAACTCCGCAAACCCGCTTGATCGCCTTCCTCTGCGCGCTGGCGGCGGTGTTCTACATCGTGCTGGTGGCCAAGACCAAGCTGGTCTTCCCTTTCTTCTAAGCCCTCCGCCTACGCTTGACCCAGAACAAGGCCCCGCGACGCGGGGCTTGTTATCGTCGGCGGGTTTTGAACCGGACCGACCAAGATGGCTCTGCACACATCCCTGCCCGAGCTGGTCTGCCCCGCCGGCAGCCTGCCGGCGCTCAAGGCCGCGGTGGACAACGGCGCCGACACCGTTTACCTGGGCCTGAAAAACCAGACCAACGCCCGCAATTTCGCCGGGCTGAATTTCGACGACGCCAGCGCGCGCGAAGGCATAGCCTACGCGCACCGCCACGGCCGCAAAGTGCTGCTGGCGATCAACACCTTCGCCCAGGGCGGCGACGCCTCCCGCTGGCGCGCGGCGGTGGACCAGGGCGCGGCGCTGGGCGCCGACGCGCTGATCCTCGCCGACCTGGGCTTGATGGCCTACGCCGCCGAACGCCACCCGCAGCTGCGCCTGCACATGTCGGTGCAAAGCTCGGCCACCAATTACGAAGCCATCAACCTGGCGCGCGACATGTTCGGCATCCGCCGCGCGGTGCTGCCGCGGGTGCTGACCCTGGACCAGGTGCGCCACGTGATCGAGCACACCGACGTCGAGATCGAAGTCTTCGGCTTCGGCAGCCTGTGCGTGATGGTGGAAGGCCGCTGCCAACTGTCCAGCTACGCCACCGGCGAATCGCCCAACACCCACGGCGTGTGCTCGCCGGCCAAATTCGTGCGCTGGGAGCCGGGCGAGCGGCGCATGAACGCCCGCCTCAACGACATCCTGATCGACAGCTACCGCAACGACGAACCCGCCGGCTACCCGACGCTGTGCAAGGGCCGCTTCCAGGTGCGCGACGAAACCTATTACGCGCTGGAAGAACCCACCAGCCTCAATGTGCTGGACATGCTGCCGCAAATCATCGCCAGCGGCGTGGCCGCGATCAAGGTGGAAGGCCGCCAGCGCAGCCCGGCCTACGTGTCCCAGGTGACGCGCGCGCTGCGCGAAGCGCTGGACGCCGCCGGCCGCGACGGCGCGCGCTTCCAGCCGCGCCCCGCCTGGCACCAGGCGCTGAACAAGGTGTCGGAGGGGCAGCAGCAGACGCTGGGCGCCTACAACCGGCCGTGGAAATGAGCGCCGTCCCGATGGAAAACCGCCAATGACAAGCCTTAATCTGCAATTGACGCTGGGACCGGTGCTGTTCTTCTGGCCGCGCGACACCCTGCTGGACTTCTACGCCGCCGCCGCCGACTGGCCGCTGGACCGGATATATCTGGGCGAGGTGGTGTGCTCGCGCCGCCAGCAAATGCGGCCGCAGGACTGGATCTCGCTGGCGCGCGACCTGGCCTCCGCCGGCAAACGCGTCACCCTCAGCTGCCAGGCGCTGCTGGAGAGCGAGTCCGATCTGCGCCGCGCGCGCCAGCTGGCCGCCAACGGCGACATCGCGCTGGAAGCCAACGACCTGGGCGCGATCAAGCTGGCGCGCGAACACGGCCTGCCCTTCGTCGCCGGCCCGCATCTGAACATCTACAACGCCGACACCCTGAAACTGATCCGCGACTGGGGCGCCGAACGCTGGGTGCCGCCGGTGGAAATGGACCGCGCCACGCTGGCCGAACTGCTGGCCCGCTACGCCGAGATCGGCGCGCCCATCGCCACCGAGCTGTTCGCCTGGGGCAAGCTGCCGCTGGCGCTGTCCGCGCGCTGCTTCACCGCCCGCCATTACAATCTGAGCAAGGACGACTGCCAGTTCCGCTGCCTGGAGCACCCGGACGGCTTGAACATGCGCACCCAGGACCAGCAGGACTTCCTCACCCTCAACGGCATCCAGACCCTGTCCGCCGGCTGCCACAGCCTGCTCCCGCATCTGCGCGGCCTGGCCGCCGTCGGCGTCGACGCCGTGCGCGTCAGCCCGCAGTCGCGCGCCACCGGCGACGTGGTCGCCCTGTTCCGCCAGGCGCTGGACGGCGCCGACCCGGACACGCTGCAAGCCGCCAGCGGCCGCCTCGCCGACGCCGAACTGGTGGACGGCTATTGGCGCGGCCAGGCCGGCAACCAAGCCCTAGGAGTTTCCCATGCGCATTCCTGATCTCGCCCTGCCCGCCGCCGCCGCCGCGCTGCTGTCCCGGCTGCCGGCCGCGCCGCCGGCCTGGCTGCTGGTCACCAGCCTCAATCAACTGGCGCGGCGCGGCGTGCTGCCGGCGGACATGGTGCTGCTGAGCGGCCGCCGCTTCGCCATCCGCGTGCTGGACGCCGGCCTGACCCTGCGCTTCCGCGCCGACGAACAAGGCTTCCGCCGCGACCCGGACGCCGCCGCGCCCGATTTGCAGCTCTCCGCCACGCTGGCCGACTTCGCCCGCATGATGCTGCGCGAGGAAGACCCGGACACGCTGTTTTTCCACCGCAAGCTGCTGATAGAAGGCGACACCGAGCTGGGGCTCATCGTCAAGAACCTGCTGGACAGCGTGGACTGGAGCGCCACGCCGCTGGCGCGCTTCATGGCCGTTTAAACGCCGCTTCAAGCGCCCGCGAGCCGGGTGGGACAAGGCGAAAACCGCTGGTCAAGCCGAGGCCCGGCTGGCCTTCGACGGACTTTTGGAGCGCCTCGCCGGCGCTCGCTCCTTGTGGCCGGGCCGAGTTTGGGCTAATCCGAAAAGAATAAACGCAATCGAACCGCCTCCCGGCGGCCTGCACTCATCGGAAACGGCCCAAGCCCCATGAAGCCACGCCTGTTCAGCCTGCGGCAGATCTTGCTCGACTTGGCCATCCTGCTCCTGGCCAACCTGCTGCTGCTCTGGCTGGCCCAACGCTACCAGCTGCTCTCCGCGCTGGGAACAGGCCCCGACGACGGCAATGCGCAAACCATGGCGCTGGCGCTGCTGCTCTGCGTCAACCTGGCCGTGTCGCTGGCCTTGTTCGCCTACCGCCGCGCCCGCGAATCCCACGCCATGCTGCAAGAGCTCAACACCATCGCCGGCCAGGACGCGGTCACCGGCCTGGCCAACCGCCGCCAGGCCAACACCATACTCGAACGCGAAACCGAGCGCTCCTACCGCACCCGGCGGCCGTTTTCGGTGCTGCTGCTGGACATCGACCACTTCAAGGACGTCAACGACAACTACGGCCACCTGGCCGGCGATCAGGTGCTGGCCGCCTTCAGCCAGCTACTGCAAAAGCGCGCGCGCCAACTGGACACGGTGGCGCGCTGGGGCGGCGACGAATTCCTGGTGATTTGCCCGGAGACCGAGCAGAGCGGCGCGCTGGCGCTGGCCGACGACATCCGCCAGCGGCTGGCGCAGACCGAACTGCCGGTGGTGAAACGCCTGACCACCAGCATAGGCGTGGCCACCCAGACGCTGGACGACATGCCGGAAACCCTGTTGCACCGCGCCGACATGTATCTGTACGCGGCGAAGAACGCCGGGCGCAACCGGGTGGTGGGCGAAGCCGGCAGCGCCAACCGCGAACGCCGCCTCGCCCCCGACGAATAACTCACCAGCCCAGCCGGTCCCGCAGTCCGTACCACCACGCTCCCATGGTCAGCATCGGCACGCGGAACGCGCGGCCGCCGGGGAAGGGATAATGCGGCAGGCTGGCGAAATGGTCGAAGCGCCGGCTGTCGCCGTGGATGGCCTCCGCCAGCAAGCGCCCGGCCAGATGGGTGTAAGTGACGCCATGGCCGCTGCAGCCCTGCGAATAATAGACATTGTCGCCGATGCGCCCGGCCTGCGGCAGCCGCGACAGGGTCAGCGAGAAATTGCCGGTCCAGCCGAACTCGATCTTGTAGTCCTCCAGCTGCGGGAAGGTTTTCAGCATCTTGGGACGGATCAGCCGCTCCACCTCGCCCGGATCGCGCGCGCCGTAGACGGTGCCGCCGCCGTAGAGCAGCCGGTTGTCGGCGGTCAGCCGATAGTAATCCAGCAGGAAATTGCAATCCTCGACGCAGTGATCGCCCGGCAACAGGCTCTTGGCCAAGGCCTCCGGCAAACGCTCGGTGGTCACCACCTGGGTGCCGCAGGGCAGGCTCTTCTCCGCCAGCGACGGCAGCAGTTCCCCCAGATAAGCGTTGCCGGCCACCACCAGAAAGCGGCAGCTGACCTCGCCGCCAGCGGTTTCCACCCGCACCCGGCCGCTCGGATGAATCTTCAAGGCCGCCGTCTGCTCGAAAATCCGGCCGCCCAGCGACTCCAGCGCCGCCGCCTCGCCCAGCGCCAGGTTCAAGGGGTGGATATGCCCGCCCCAGTTGTCCAGCAAGGCGCCGGCGTACTGATCCGACGCCACGATGCCGCGCATGCCCTCGCGGTCCACCAGGTGCAGGCCGGTATGGCCGTAACGCTCCCATAAGCGCTTCTTGGCCGCCAGTTCGTCCAGCTGCTTCTGAGTGAAGGCGGCGAACACATTGCCGGTTTTCAGATCGCACTGGATGCCGTACTGCTCGATGCGCTCCCGGATGATGCGGCCGCCTTCGAAAGCCATCGCGCCCAGCGCCGCGGCCGCCGCCTTGCCGTGCCGGCTCTCGATCACGTCCATGTCGCGGCTGTAGCTGTTGACGATCTGGCCGCCGTTGCGGCCCGACGCGCCCCAGCCCACCCGCGCCGCCTCCAGCACCGCCACCTGATAACCGCGCTCCGCCAGGTGCAGCGCCGCGGACACGCCGGTATAGCCGGCGCCGATCACGCAGACATCGACCTGCAAAGCGCCTTGCAAGGGCGGGCGCTCCGGCGCCGGATGGGCCGATGCGGCGTAGTAAGAGCTCGTATGTTCCAGTCTGGCCGGCGCGTTCATGGCTGTCTCCTAGGCGAAGCGAACGCGGCGCGTCCGTTCATGATTGGTATAAAAATACAATACACGCGCTCATTATATTTAACAACACCTGGGAGAAAGGATGGCTGGCGGCGGCGAACGGACAAGAAAAAAGCCAGCGCGGAGGCTGGCTTCGGGATCAGGCGGAAACGGGGATCAGATGGCGTTTTTCTGGGCCGCCTTGCGCTTGGCGCTCAGGTCCAGGCCCGGCAGATCCGCCATGATGTCCGGATGATCGGCCAATTTCTCCACCACGAAGTCGACGAAGACCCGGGTGCGCGGCGCGATGTGGTCGCGGTGCGGGAAACAGATGTAGATCGAGCGCTCCAGCGACACCATATCGGTCAGCACCGGCTCCAGCTCGCCGGAACGGATCAGATGCACCACCTCATGGCCCGGCAACTGAGCCACGCCCATGCCCAGCCGCGCCAGTTCGGCCACCGCCTCCATCTCGTTCAGCGTGTAAGTGCCGTTGACCTCCAGCGGGATGCGCTCGCCCTTGCGGTCGAACTCCCATTTGAACAGACGGCCGGACGTGGGGAACTGGAAATTGATGCAATCGTGGTTGCTCAACTCCTCCGGCGCGCTCGGGCGACCGTGCAAGTCCCAATAGCCGGGCGAGGCCACCACGTACAACGGCATCTGCGCCAGATTGCGCGCCACCATGCGGCTGTCCGGCATCATGCCGGAACGCACGCCCACATCGTAGCCGTCCTCGATCAGATCGCTGAAATGATCGTCCAGGCCGAAGAAGACCCGCACCTTGGGATAGCGCTCGCAAAACTCGCCCATGATGGGCAGGATGAAGCGCCGGCCAAAGGAGTTGGGCATGCTGACCCGCAGATGGCCGGCCGGCTCGTCGCGGCTGGCCTTCAGCTGATTGATCGCCGAATCCAGATTGTTGACCGGCCCGCGGCACTGGGCGTAGAAACGGCGCCCGTCCTCGGTCAGCGTCAATTGGCGCGTGGTGCGGTTGAACAGGCGAACCTCCAGTTCCTGCTCCAGCCGGGCGATGCTCTGGCTGATGGCGGCCGGCGATACGCCCAGCTTGCGCGCGGCGTCGGAGAAACTGCCATTTTCCGCCGTGGTCATGAAGACCATCAATGCTTTTAAGGTGTCCATAATCAGGGATGTTCCAGGCTCGGCATCGCCTACCCTTCACGCCCGGACGGACGACCTGGATTTGACAATGCTGATAACATTATTAAGTAGTATCTCTTTAAAAAAGGGTACACCATACCCTTTGATGATTAAAGAAGAACTTGCAAATTGTTGTGAATGCATCTTCATGGACAAATCCACGCCAGGAACAGAACCGACCGCAGCTTCCCCACTGCACCGCTCGCGGAGCGCACTTTGTCATATAGTTTTACAGCTTAGTTGAAAATACATTGCCCTATTTTCTATGCAATCCAAGTATGCACCTGATTCAGTCTGAATGCCATGAGTTTGTTGCAACAGACTCAATGAAACAGCATCAAGTTGGCAACAATATGCCGCCGCTGCGCCAAGGCCGCCCTTGAGCGCCGCCACCGGCCCCAATCCAGCATAAGTCATGCGCTGTCGCAAACAACACGACATTGCGCTCCCAATGGCCAGGTTTTCGCCTGAAAACCCAGCCGCCGCCATCGCCAAAAGCGCCGCGCTTGATCCGCGTCAAGTTATCACCACCTCAGGCACACAAGCGATAAAACACAATTTATAGTGGCGCTCATTCGATAACTTCACTAGATATAGAAATGAGCACAGCCTCCGCGCCCACCGCCATGGTGGATGCCATCTCCGCGATCGACGAATATCTGGACCGGGCCGACTGGCGGGTCAACGCCAACGCCAATCAGGGCTACAGCCTGGGCGGCCTGATTCTCAACATCGCCGGCAAACTCACCGCCAATTACTGGCTGGAGCGGGTGCTGGCGCCGGAAGCGGCGCTCGCCCACCGCCAGGGCGACCTGCACATCCACGACCTGGACATGCTGTCCGGCTATTGCGCCGGCTGGTCGCTGCGCACCCTGTTGCAAAATGGCTTCAACGGCATCCCCGGCAAGGTGGAATCCGCGCCGCCGCGCCACCTGTCCTCCGCCTGCGGCCAGATCGTCAACTTCCTCGGCACCCTGCAAAACGAGTGGGCCGGCGCCCAGGCCTTCAGCTCCTTCGACACCTATCTGGCGCCCTTCGTCAAAAAAGACGGACTCGATTACGCCGAGGTGCGCCAGTGCGTTCAGGAACTGATCTACAACCTCAACGTGC
Organism: Chromobacterium alkanivorans; assembly: GCF_016937655.1. Classification (GTDB taxonomy): domain Bacteria; phylum Pseudomonadota; class Gammaproteobacteria; order Burkholderiales; family Chromobacteriaceae; genus Chromobacterium; species Chromobacterium alkanivorans. Next base: position 87,119 of record NZ_JAFHKL010000004.1, read on the forward strand.
CCAGCCGCTGGGGCACCCAGACGCCGTTCACCAATCTGACCTTCGACTGGACCTGCCCGGACGACGTCGCCGAGCAGATCCCGGTGATAGGCGGCGAGGAAATGCCGTTCCGCTACGGCGACTGCGCGCGCGAAATGGCGATGATCAACCGCGCCTATATCGAAGTGATGCTGGCCGGCGACGCCAAAGGCCGCTCCTTCACCTTTCCCATCCCCACCTACAACATCACCCGCGACTTCGACTGGCACGGCGAAAACACCGACCTCTTGTTCGAAATGACCGCCAAATACGGCCTGCCCTACTTCCAGAACTTCGTGAACTCCGACCTGGAGCCGCAAATGGTGCGCAGTATGTGCTGCCGGCTGCAACTGGACTTGCGGGAACTGCTCAAGCGCGGCAACGGCCTGTTCGGCAGCGCCGAGCAAACCGGCTCCGTAGGCGTCATCACCGTCAACTGCGCGCGCCTGGGCCACCGCTTCGCCGGCGACTACGCCGGGCTGCTGGCCGAAACCGACCGCCTGCTGGAACTGTCCCGCGACGCGCTGGAGAAGAAACGCAGCGAAGTGCAGGCGCGGATAGACGACGGCCTCTATCCCTACACCCGTCATTTCCTCGGCTCGCTGCGCAATCACTTCAGCACCATAGGCGTCAACGGCATCAATGAAATGATCCGCAATTACAGCGCCGACCGCATCGACATCACCAGCGAGGAAGGCCACCAACTGGCCTGCGACTACCTGGACCACATCCGCCAGCGCATGGTCGAATTCCAGGAAAGCACCGGCCACCTGTACAACCTGGAAGCGACGCCGGCGGAAGGCACCACCTACCGCTTCGCCAAGGAAGACCGCAAACGCTACCCCGGCATCCTGCAAGCCGGCAGCGACGCCCATCCTTACTACACCAATTCCAGCCAGCTGCCGGTGGGCTTCACCGACGACCCCTTCGAGGCCCTGCAACGCCAGGAACTGCTGCAGCGCAAATACACCGGCGGCACCGTGCTGCATCTCTATATGACCGAAGCGGTCAGCAGCGCCGACGCCTGCCGCGAACTGGTGCGGCGCGCGCTGTCCCGTTTCCGCCTGCCCTACATCACGGTGACGCCCACCTTCTCGATCTGCCCCAAGCACGGCTATCTGTCCGGCCACCACGAATTCTGCCCGCGCTGCGACGCGGAACTGCTGGCGCGCCAGCCTTCATAAGCCCTCAAGAAAGGAAAGCTCATGACTCCCCCCACCCGCATCCCCGGCCAAGACGCCGCTCCGCTCCAGGACGAACAGCGCACCCGCTGCGAAGTCTGGACCCGCGTGATGGGCTATCACCGCCCGGTGCAGTCCTTCAATATCGGCAAGCGCGGCGAATTCGACGAACGGGTCTGCTTCAGTGAACGCGCAGGCAGCTGAGCCCGCAGCGGCCCGCATCGGCGGGCTAACCCCGTTCTCCAGCTGCGACTGGCCGGGCAAACTGTGCGCCGTGGTCTTTCTCGCCGGCTGCCCCTGGCGTTGCGGCTATTGCCACAACCCGCACCTGCTGCGGCGCCAAAGCGGCGAAACCCGCTGGCCGGACACCCTGCGCTGGCTGCAAAGCCGGGTCGGCCTGCTGGACGGCGTGGTGTTCTCCGGCGGCGAACCGTTGCAGGAGCCGGCGCTGCCGGCGCTGCTGGAGCAGACCCGGGCGCTGGGCTTCGCCACCGGCCTGCATACCGGCGGCGCTTATCCGCAGCGCCTGCGTCGGGCGCTGCCGCTGCTCGATTGGGTCGGCCTGGACATCAAGACCGATTTTTGCGCCTACCCGGCGCTGACCGGCTTGCCCCGCAGCGGCGAGCAGGCCGAGGCGGCGCTGCACTGTCTGTTGCAAAACAACAGCAATTTTGAATGTCGCAGCAGCATACATCCGCATTGGCACAGCGAAGCGCAGCTGGCCGCGCTGGCGCGGCGGCTGGCCGCGCTGGGCGTCGCCGACTACCACTGGCAGCGGCTGCGCCCGCCGCCGTCCGCCGCCTTGCTCCCGGCTCCCGCCGGCTGGCCGGCGCCGAAGCTGATAGAAGAGATCGCGCCTTTGTTCCAGCGCTTCAGTTATCGGGAACACTGACAGAAGGTCCAGTTTTCCCGGCTTGTCCAAGCGTCTCCCTTATGACGCCCCGACTTCCCCCCTAGTTTGCCCCCCGTCAAATAGCACCAATTAAGTCATTGATCAATATAATTATTTCTACTTACGGATTTTTGGACAGGCAATTTGTTATAATGTCGGCGACGAATGCAACAGTCGCTGTTCTTGGCACCAGAACAAGGAGTTAGCGCTTCCCATGCCTTTTGCATGTGGGCTACTATCCAGCAGCGTAAAACCACAAGATCAAGAAAGATTTGCTCATGGTCATCTCAAATTCCGCGATAGCACGGCCGCTGCCCAGCGGCTTGTCCGCGAGTCAGCAATGGACGTTGCTGGAATGGATTCACCTTGCAGGACAAATCGAAACCGAAGCCGAGCTCAGGGCTTTCCTTGACGTCATCATCAGCCAGGCGCCTTCAGAGCACATTGTCCTGGCTTTGGGTCGAGTCAACCAACAACAGCAGATCCAACGCTTGGAACGCGTGGTGAATGTCAGTGATCCGGTTGAGTGGACCGAGCAGTACATGAAGGAAAACTACTCCCAATGCGATCCCATTCTGCGCATTCACCTGGGCCAGGGCCCGGTCTCGTGGAATGACAGGTTCAGCCGAGCAAAGGGCAAGGATGAGAAGAAATTCATTGCGGAAGCCTCGTCCGTCGGTTTAGGCGACGGTTTGAGCTTTAGCGCGGTGTCGCAACGCAACAACCTGGGTTGCATTTTCTCCCTGAGCGGCAGCGAAACCATCAACGACAGCAATCTGGTGGCCATGCTGGATTGCCTGACTCCACACTTGCATCAGGCCGCGGTGCGCGTAGCGAATTTGCCGCCGGCAACTCCCAGCTCCATGCCCTTGTCCCAGCGTGAATACGATATTTTCCACTGGATGAGCCGCGGCAAGACCAACTGGGAGATCGCCACCATTCTGGACATCAGCGAGCGCACGGTGAAATTCCACGTCGCCAACGTCATCCGCAAGCTGAACGCCAACAATCGTACCCATGCCATCGTGCTCGGCATGCATCTGTTGCCGCCTCCCGGTCTTGTCGTCAGCGGCCCATAGCTCAAACGTGTCAAATCAGATGCGGCATTGAGGCATGCTGCGCTTCAAACTCCCGCCAAGCGCGAGCCCGTTCCTTTGGCGCCTCAATGCCCTTCCGCAACCCCAGAATAAACTCGGGTTCCGCCTGCGGCCAGTCCACATAGCCGGCCATGGATAGCACGCCGCCGTCCAAGTGCATGGGCACGCCCACTGGCACTACCGGAAACCCCATCCGAACAATGTGCCGGTAAAAAACCGGTTCAACCACGAAATACATGCGCTCGATGCCGCGCGGCAACGACCATTCCAACAGGCTCAGATAGAGCAAACGTCCAACCGTCCTCATTTGCTGCGGAGAAATGTGCTTTTCTACCGCAAAGCGGGTGATCTCCGCCGTCCTCTCCCCCTTCATGATTTTCTCGCCCGAGGCCAATAATCGGGAAAATTCTCTCTCTATCATAAAAGGGTGCGTGCCATGGGTCAGACGCACAGACCCCAGTACGCCATATTTGTCTTGGACGGCAAGGTTGTCGGAAAAATCATCGTATTCGTCACGGTCCAAGCCATCTGGACTTGGAGCCACCCAATGCAGCTGTTCGCGAAAAACATGATGACGGAATTTCAACAAATCCGTCTCCCTATCCATTCCGTTCACTCTACTGATCAGCGTATTGCCCAGCTCGATAGGAAAAAAACGCGCCATAACTATCTCCTAATCCATTTTTCTAACCGCAGGGGCAATGTAAGTGCTGGTTTCCACAGCGAAATCTGACCAAATGGCCAGGAAATGGAGTTGAAAGATGTGCTAGCAGTTTGCGACGTGGCCTTTTTCGCGATTGATGAAAAAAAAGCCTACGCAATCCATTTTTCACCAAAATGAAATGACATAAACATAATCAGAAAACCAAAAACCACCTCCTTAGAAATATCCTTACTAAAATCAAAAGCTTGCACTATCTTATGCAAGACATAAAAATACCCAAGTCATTGAAGCATCGATCTTTTTCCCGCGTTAAAAAGCGAGCCATCCTTAGTTTTTTGCTCTAGAGCAAAGACTCTCAATCCCGCCGCGCCTAAGATCGCCTAGTTATTCATCCGTACCGGCATCGTTGCTAAATGACCACAAACATTCCGCTCTACGCTCCCCTGCAAATAGGACAACGCGCCCTGCTGCCCATCGTGCAGGGCGGCATGGGCATAGGCGTCTCCGCCAAAAGCCTGGCCGGCCACGTCGCGCGCGAAGGCGCGCTGGGCACCGTGGCCAGCGTCGATCTGCGCCACTTGCACGCCGACCTGGTCGAGCAGTCGCGATACGCGCGCGGCCAGGCCGAGCTGGACCGCCTCAACCTGATCGCGCTGGATCGCGAAGTGAAGGGCGCGCTGACCTACGCCCAGGGCCGCGGCATGGTGGCGGTCAATGTGATGAAGGCCGTGGCCTCCTACCCGGACTATGTGCGCCAGGCTTGCGAATCCGGCGCCGAAGCGGTCGTGATGGGCGCCGGCCTGCCGCTGGACCTGCCGGACATGACCGCGGACTTTCCCAAGGTGGCCTTGATTCCCATCCTGTCCGAGGCGCGCGGCATCGGCATCGTGCTCAAGCGCTGGATGAAGAAAGGCCGCTTGCCGGACGCCATCGTCATCGAGCATCCCAAGCACGCCGGCGGCCATTTGGGCGCGACCAGCCTCGCCGAGCTGGACGCCGAACGCTTCAGCTTCCAAAAAGTGCTGGAAGACAGCCGCCAGCTGTTCAAAAGCCTGCAGCTGGAGGGCGAGCGCATCCCGCTGATCGTCGCCGGCGGCGTCAACAGCTTTGAGAAGATGAAGGCCTGCATCCAGGACTTCGGCGCGTCGGCGGTGCAGATAGGCACCGCCTTCGCCGTCACCCGCGAAGGCGACGCCCACGACAACTTCAAGCGCACGCTGGCCGAGGCCAAGCCGGAAGACATCGCCGAATTCATGAGCGTGGCCGGCCTGCCGGCGCGCGGGGTGCTGACGCCCTTCCTGAAAAGCTATCTGAAGCGCGAAGCCATCCTGCAGGCCAATGCCAAGCCCGATCCGGCGCGCTGCACCCAAAGCCTCAATTGCCTGAGCGCCTGCGGCTTGCGCGACGGCGTGGCCAAGATGGGCCAGTTCTGCATCGACCTCAAACTGGCGGCAGCCTTCCGCGGCGAAGTGGGCAAGGGCCTGTTCTTCCGCGGCGCCGATCCGCTGCCCTTCGGCGACGCGATGCGCAGCGTCAGCGAAACCATCCGCTACTTCCTGACCGGAGAGAGGCCGGCCGATCTCGCCGCGACATGAGCCGGCGCTGAAGACGCCGACAAGACAAAGCCCCGCGAAGCGGGGCTTTGTCGTTCAAACCCAGAGATGCCGGGCGGCTCAACAAGAGACTCAGAACGCCGGGATCACCGCGCCCTGATACTTGCTCTCGATGAACTTGCGCGCTTCCGGGCTGGCCAGCGCGGCGGCCAGCTTCTTCACGCCGGCGCTGTCCTTGTTGTCGGCGCGCGCCACCAGCAGGTTGGCGTACGGCGAGGTGGTTTCGATGAACAGCGCGTCGCGCTTGGGATTGAGCTTGGCTTCCAGCGCGTAGTTGGCGTTGATCAGCGCCAGGTCCACCTGCGGCAGCACGCGCGGCAGGGTGGCGGCTTCCAGTTCCTTGATCTTCACCTGCTTGGCGTTGGCCGCGATGTCCTTCACCGTCGGATACAGATTGTGGCGGTCCTTCAGCTTGATCACGCCGCCCTGATCCAGCAGCAGCAAGGCGCGGCCGGCGTTGGTCGGGTCGTTGGGAATGGCCACGGTCGCGCCCTTGGGCAGGTCGGCCACTTTCTTGAACTTGCTGGAGTAAGCGCCGAACGGCTCGATGTGCACCGGCTTGCTGGCCACCACCAGCTTGGTGCCGCGGTCCTTGTTGAACTTGTCCAGATAGGGGATGTGCTGGAAGAAGTTGGCGTCCAGGCGCTTCTCCGACACTTGCAGATTGGGCTGCACGTAGTCGTTGAACACCTTCACCTCCAGCTTGACCCCTTGCTTGGCCAGGGTCGGCTTCAAGGCTTCCAGGATCTCGGCGTGCGGCACCGGGGACGCGGCCACGGTGACGGTCACCGGATCGGCGGCCAGCGCCTGCGCGCCCCACAGCGCGGTCACGGCGGTAAAGGCGAAGCGAGCGATATTCTTTTTCATGATACGTTTTCCTCTATTCAACACAGGTTTTGGATTCAAATCTGTTCGAGTTTCCGATGGCGGCCGATGCGCGCTGCGCTCAGCCGCGCTGACAGCGCAGCACCAGCCGGTCGCCGAAACTCTGGATCAATTGCACCAGCAACAGCAGCAACACCACGGTCACCACCATCACCTCGGTCTGGAAGCGCTGATAGCCGTAACGCACCGCCAGATCCCCCAGGCCGCCGCCGCCGATGACGCCGGACATCGCGGTGTAGGACACCAGCGCCACCGTAGTCACCGTCGCCGCGCCCACCAGTCCGGGCAAGGCTTCCGGCAGCAGCACGTGGCGCACGATCTGGCTCAGGCTGGCGCCCATGGACTGGCTGGCTTCTATCACCCCGCGGTCCACCTCGCGCAGCACGTTTTCCACCAAGCGGGCGAAAAAGGGCGAGGCGCCGGCCACCAGCGGCGGAATCGCGCCGGCCACGCCTATCGAAGTGCCCACCAGCTTCAGCGTCAGCGGAATCATCACGATCAGCAAAATCACGAAGGGCAAGGAACGGAACACATTGACCAGGAAGGACAGCGTCGCGTACAGCCGCGGCCGCGCCAGCAACTGGCCCGGCGAGCTGACGTACAGCACCACGCCCAGCGGCAGGCCGAACAGCACGGTGAACAGCAGCGAAGCGCCCAGCATGGTCAAGGTGTCCAGCGTGGCCTGGCCGATTTCCAGCCAGTCCATGCTCAGTAATTGGGCCCAGTCGAAACCTTCCATCACAGCACCTCGCAACGCACGCCCTGACGGGCGAATAATTCCGGCAGGCTCTCCAGCGGGGCCTCCGACTCGATCACGCCGGCCACCAATTGGCCGAACGGCGTGCCCTTGATCTCGGACAGCGTGCCGCTGACCAGATTGAAGCGGGCGCCCGCCTCCTTGCCCACCACGTCCAGCACCGGCTGCAAGGTGGGATCGCCGACGAAGGTCAGCTTGATCAACGGCGCGCCCACGCGCTGCTGCCAGGTCTGGCGCGCCTCTTCCTGATACAGCCCGGTTTCCGCCAGCAGGCCGCGGGTCACCTCGTGCTGCGGATGCAGGAACACGTCCAGCACCGGCCCCTGCTCCACCACGCGGCCGTGGTCCAGCACCGCCACCTGATCGCATAGCTGGCGGATCACGCGCATCTCGTGGGTGATCAGCACAATGGTCAGGCCCAGCTGGCGGTTGATGTCGGCCAGCAAGGCCAGGATGGCGTCCGTGGTTTCCGGGTCCAGCGCCGAGGTCGCCTCGTCGCACAGCAACAGTTCCGGATGATTGGCCAGCGCGCGGGCGATGCCGACGCGCTGCTTCTGGCCGCCGGACAACTGCGCCGGATATTTGTCGCGGTGGCCGGACAGGCCCACCAGGGCCAGCAGCTCCTCGACGCGGGCGTCCATATCGGCCGCGGACACGCCGCCGGCCAGTTCCAGCGGAAAACGCACATTGGCGGCCACGGTGCGCGACTTCAGCAGATTGAAGTGCTGAAACACCATGCCGATGCGCTGGCGGCGCAGCTGCAATTGCCGGCCGTCCAAAGCGGTCAGATCGGTGTCGCCCAGTCTCACCGCGCCGCGGTCCGGGCGCTCCAGCAGATTCAGGCAACGCACCAGCGTGCTCTTGCCGGCGCCGGAGCGGCCGATGATGCCGAACACCTCGCCCTTGGCCACTCGCAGGCTGACATTGTCCAGCGCCGGCACGTCGCGGCCGTCCACCCGGTAATGCTTGTATAAGTTCTCTATTTCAATCATGCCTTGCCTCTGAATCCCGCCATCCGTCAACGCCACTGCCTGGCGATTGCGAACCAGTCTATAAGCAAGTCACATAAAACCTAAAGAACTATAAATTTAATCATTTATTCAAATTAGAAATATAAATGGCAAAGCGCCGCGGAATTGACGTCGCTCACCCCCGCCCCCGGGGATTTTTGCTACATTGTGTCTTTGCTTGAAATCGATACCGCATGTCATGACCGCCTTTACCAGCTGCAACCCCGCCACAGGAGAAGTCGTCTACACCCGCGCCGCCTGGCCGGAAGCCCAACTGTCCGCCGCCCTCGCCCAACTGCGGGAAGCGCAGCGCCACTGGCGCGAACTGAGCGTGGCAGAACGCGCCGGCCAATTGCTGCGCCTGGCCGACCAGTTGCAAACCCATCGCGAAGAACTGGCCGGCCTGGTCACGCTGGAGGTGGGCAAGCGCACCGCGGAATGCCTGGCCGAAATCGACAAGTCCGCCCAACTGATCCGCTACTACGCCCAGCTGGCGCCGGAGTTGCTGGCCTCGCTGGAAATCCCCACCCAGGCCAGCCGAAGCGGCGTGGCTTTCGAACCGCTGGGCACGGTGCTGGCGGTGATGCCGTGGAATTATCCGATCTGGCAGGTGCTGCGCTTCGCGGTGCCGGCGCTGATGGCCGGCAACGCCTGCCTGGTGAAGCCGGCGCCGTCGGTGCCGCAATCCACCCTGCGCCTGCTGGAGCTGGCGCGCGCCGCCGGCCTGGCGGTGCTGGACGTGGCCTGGATAGATCATGATCAAGTGGAAGAAGCCGTCCGCCAGTGCGACGCGGTGGCCTTCACCGGCTCCACCCAGACCGGGCGCGCCATCGCGGCGCTGGCCGGCCGCCATCTGAAGAAAACCGTGCTGGAGCTGGGCGGCAGCAATCCCTTCATCGTGCTGGCCGACGCCGATGTCGCCGCCGCGGCCCAGGACGCGGCCAACTCCCGCTTCCGCGACGCGGGCCAGAGCTGCAACGCCGCCAAGCGCATGATCGTGGTGCCGGAGATCGCCGAAGCCTTCATCGAGGCCTTCTGCGCCGAAGCCGCCAAACTGCGCGCCGGCGACCCGCGCCACCCGGCCACCACCTTGTCCCCGCTGACCCGCGCCGATCTGCGCGAAGCCCTGCACGCCCAGGTGCTGGACGCGGTCGCCCACGGCGCCGAGCTGCGGCTGGGCGGACAGATGCCGGCCACGCCCGGCTTCTTCTATCCGGCCACGGTGCTGGACCGCGTCAATCCGGACTGCCGCGTCTATCACGAAGAAGTGTTCGGCCCGGTGGCCAGCATCCTGCGCGCGAGCGACGAGGCCGACGCGCTGCGGCTGGCCAACGACACCCCGTTCGGCCTGGGCGCCAGCATTTACAGCGCGGACAAGGAACGCGCCTGGTCGCTGGCGCGCCAGATCGAAGCCGGCAGCGTGTTCATCAACCGCCACACCAGTTCGGACCTGCGCCTGCCTTTCGGCGGCGTCAAATCCTCAGGCTACGGCCGCGAGCTGTCCGAGTTCGGCCTGTACGAGTTCGTCAACGTCAAGACCTACTGGCAGAAATAAGCCGCCGTCGCGACGGCGTCCGGCCCTCAGTCTTCCGCCGGGAAGGCCTCCAACAGCGCGTCACGCCGCGCCTGCCATTGCAGCAGGCGCTGTTGCAGGACGAGCAAGGCCTCGTCCTGGCGCGCCAGTTCCTCCACCAGCTTGCGCTGCTCGCTGAGAGGCGGCACCGGCAACGGCATTTCCGCCAGCGCCTCGAAGCCGAACTCGACGCCCTCCACCGCCGCGCCCAGCCGCTCCAGGCAGAAGCGCCACCCTTCGGACTGGCGGTAGCACTCCAGGAAAGCCGGCGTGATCCGCGCCTCGTCCAGCGCGAAAGCCCGCTGCTCCGCCGTCGCCAGCGCCGGAGCGTCGCCGGCGTGGCGCGCCAGCGCGCCCTGATACAGGCGCGCCGGATCGAAGGCGAAAGCGTTGGGCGGCAGCGTCGTGCCCACGCCCGCGCCGGCCCGGCGCCAACCGCCGTCCTCGGTGGCCTCCAGCAACTCGCCCTCGGCGGTGGCCGCCAGCGGCGCCGCCAGTTCGCCCAGCTTGCACACCTCCCAGTTGCCGGGGATCACCCCCAGCGGGCTGGGCTTGAACGATTGATGCGGGCTCCATTTGCCCATGCGCCGCGTGCCGTAGCCGCGGTTGAGCAAGGTCTGGATGCCGCTGGGGCGCAGCTTGCGCTTGGCCGCGTACTGGCTGGACAGCAAGTCCAATTTTTCGTCCGTCAAGGCCAGGCAGCCCTCCAGCTCGCCCGCCTCCGCCTGCCAACCCCCTTCTTCGGAGAAGAAGGCCGCCAGCCGCGCGTCCAGCGCCTGTTCCTGCTCCTGCAAGGCGGCCAGCTCGGTGGCCAGCGCCTCGGCGTCCACCACCTCGGCCGCCTCGTCCTGGGCGAAGTAGCGCTGCACGTTCAGATTGCCGCGGTGGCCTTGCTTGATCTCGCGCAGCCCCACCAGGCGCAGATAGTCCGGCTCCTCCGCCTCCTGCTCCACCGCGGCGCGATAAGCGCGCAGGATGTGTTCGATGTCCTCCTGCCGCAGCGTGTTCTGCACCCGGCCGCGGCCGAACTCCTTGCTGGCGTCGACGATGATCACCTTGTTGCGCAGGCCCGCCGGCTTGTTCTTGTTCAACACCACCACGCAGGTGGGCATGCCGGAGCCGTAGAACAGAGCCGGCGGCAAGGCGATCACCGCCTCGATGCGGTCGCCGGACTGACCCTGGCTGCCGAACAGCAGGCCGTTGCGGATGCGGCCCTCGTCGCCGTCGCGGAACAGCACGTCGTGCGGCATCACCAGCGCGGCGCGGCCGTCCTCCTTCAAGGTGGCCAGCACGTGCTGGACGAAGGCGTAATCGCCGAAGCTGCGCGGCGGAACGCCGTAGCCGAAGCGCTTGTGCTCATCGACCAGCTTCTTGTAATTGGGCTCGGCGGGAGGGCGCTTGCGCCGGCGCTTCTTGCCGTCGGTCGGCGGCGGTTCCGCCGCCTCGGCCTCAAGCGGCGTCCACCAGTTCTTCACCGTGAACGGCAGCTGCGCCACGATGCGGTCGAAACGCGGCAGCCAGCCCTCCGCGGTCAGATGCCTGGGCTCCACCAGGGTGTCGCCCAGTTCCAGGCTCATGTCCACGCCGTGGAAATACGCGCACAGCTTGGCCATCGCCCAGGTGGCCGGCAGTTTTTCCTGGCCGAACAACTCCAGCGCGACGCGGCCGTCCGGCAGGCGCCCGCCCGGCCGCGCGCCCAGCATGCGCCAGGCGTCCAGCAAGGTGCCGGCCGCGCCGCAACTGGGGTCGTACAGGCTCTGGCCCGGCTGCGGCTCCGCCAGCCGCAGCAGCAACTGGCTGACCGGCCCCGGCGTGGAAAAAGCGCCGCCGCGCTTGCCGGACTCCGCCGCGTAGCGGCGCACCAGCCCTTCGCAGACCTCGCCCAGCCGGGACGGGTCCTCCAGATCGGCGTCGCCCAGCTTCAGCGCGCCGATATGGTTCATCAAGGGATGCAGCACCTCGTCGTTCAAGCGCTTGTGGCCCTGGTACTGCGCCACGCTGAGCACGCCGGCCAGCGTCGGATGATGTTCCTCGATGGCGGCCACCGCCTTGTCCAGCGCCTCGCCTATGCCTTTCTTGCGCTCCTGCAGCCCGGGCCAGCGCGCGTGCTGCGGATAGACGCCGTATTGCTCCTGCACCACGCCGTCGGCGCGCTTGCGGCTCATGCCCTCGGCCGCCACCCGCGCCTGCACCCGCTCCGCGAACACATCGTGGAGGCGCTTGAGCACAAACAGGCCGAACACGTGGTTCTTGTAGTCGTACAGGTCCACTTGCTCGCGCAGCAGCTCCGTGGACGCCCACAGCGCGTGTTCCAACTGGTCCGGGGATAGCAAAGTCATAAGCCAACAACCAAGTTAAATGACAAACCCGGCTATTTTAGCCGCATCGCCGCTCAGCGTCGGCAAAGAATGGTCGCGGCGAAACGCTTCGCACCGGGACAATTCATCTTCATGTCATCCTGCCGTCATCCGGCGCGCCTAGACTGCGGCTCTCCCGCATCGCAACGCACGACATCATCATGACTTTGGCCAAACGCCTGTGGCTGACCATCTTCTTCACTCTCGCCAGCCTGGCGCTGGCTCTCCTCCTCACCGGGCAGCAACTGAACGGCCTGACCCGCGCGGTGGACCGCCACAGCGCGCGTCAGCAATTGAGCGCCAGCCTGTACCAGCTCAAGGCCGGCGTGCTGCAGCTGTCGCGGCTGGACCCGCTGCTGCCGGACAGCCCGGCGCGGCTGCGGGAAACCAGCCTGGCCGTGGCGCGGCTGACCGGCGACATCGCCTCCGGCCTGCCCGCCAATGAAGCCGCCGCCTTCCGTCAGGCGGTGGGCCGGCTGTGGCAGGATTACGAGCGCAATCTGAGCAGCGCGCTGGCCATCGCCGAGACCGCGCCGCAGGACGCGCTGTCCATTCCGGAACAAGCCTGGCAGCAAAGCCTGCAGCCGCTGGCGGCGCTCTTGGACCGCCAGCAGACGCAGGAACAGCGGCGGCTGGCCGAGGAAACCGCGCAATTGCAGGACACGCTGCAAGGCCTGGCCTGGCTGACCCTGGGGCCGCTGGCGCTGGCCAGCCTGGTGGTGGCGGCGATGCAGCTGGCGCTGGCGCGGCGGCTGAAGCGGCAACTGCAGGCGATGGCGGCGTCCGCCGACGCGCTGGGGGAAGGCAATCTGGCGATGCGGCTGCCGGCCCAGGGCCGCGACGAGCTGGCCGCCACCGCCGCCCGCCTGAATCAGTTCCTGAACAAGCTGAGCGACTTGCTGCGCCGAGTGGAGGCCGACGCCCGCCGCAGCGGCGGCGACTGCCAGCGCCTGCAATTGCTGACCTTGCAGGTGGCCGACGCCAGCCGCCAGCAAAGCGCCAAGGCCAAGCTGAGCAACGAGGCCGCCCACGCGGTGGCCGACAGCGCCCAGACCGTGGCCGGCCATCTGCTGCAGGCGGACGCCCACACCCGGCAAGCGGCGGACGACACCGGACGCGCGCGCGAACTGGGCCGGCGCAACGCCGAGGCGATGCGGACGCTGGCCGACAATATGGACTGCGCGCAGACGGAAATGCGCCAGCTCCAGCACAGCCTGGACGACATCGCCGGCGTCAGCGGCCTGATCCGCGACGTGGCCGAACAAACCAATCTGCTGGCGCTCAACGCCGCGATCGAAGCCGCGCGCGCCGGCGAAAGCGGCCGCGGCTTCGCCGTGGTGGCCGACGAGGTGCGCAAATTGTCGGAGCGCACCCGCGCCGCCACCGGCAGCATCTTCGACGCGCTGGGCCGGGTGGAGGGAGCCACCGGCTCGCTGCACGCCGCGCTGGAGCAGGCCGGCGACGCCTGCGCCGACAAGCTGGATTCGCAACAGGCGCTGGACCAGGCGCTGCTGCAAGTGGACGCCGGGCTGGAACGCCTGAACCGGCTGATGGCCGACATCCGCGAGCACAGCGCCGCCCAGGCGCGCGCCGGCGGCGACATCCGCCAGCACGGCCACGAAGTGGCCCATCTGGCCGCCGCCATCGATCAGCAAATGCAGCAAGCCGCGCCGGTGATGCAACACCTGGCCGACGCGGCCCAGGATTTGAACCAGACCCTGAGCTGGTTCCGCATCGACGCGCCGGACGCCGCCCACGCCGCCGCCGACGGCGCGCCGGGCTGGACCTTGCGACAGCAGCCGGCCTGAGGCGCCGCGCCGGCGGCAATTAGGCAGTAAATTGCCGCCTGGCTTCACATAGAGCATTTATTCCATCCAAACGCTTGCCATTCGCCTAAACGCGCAATAGATCGCCCTTTAGCTCGCCATTTTCAATCTTTTGTCATGTTTGAAATAAGCTAGCGAGTACATTTCGTTACATACCGTAATGAAAAGCAAAGGTAGATTAGCCCCCTCTTATAAAAGAGCACATCAGACCGGGTCCACCCGGCACCCGGGACAAGCTCGCCGACGCTCTCCGCGCCGACGCCTCCAGCACGCCGCCATTCACCATGCCATGCCTTCCGCCGCGGACGGCCGGGCGGGCGCGTCGTGGCCGGAACTTGTCCCCATCGCTTGCCCGCCGCGTCCGGAGCTGACTCCACCGGACCGTCGGGTTTTTAGAAGCTGTTTTCGTCTTGCCTCGCTCTTGCTCGCGAGATCGCAAACAGGTTCTTTAGACAGGAGATACCTTTGACGCAGCAACACTCCCGCCATATCGGCCCCGTCGCCCTGATGCTGACCGGCCTGGGCTCCATCATCGGTTCCGGCTGGCTGTTCGGCGCCGCCCACGCCGCCCAGATCGCCGGCCCGGCCGCCATCGTCGCCTGGATAGTCGGCATGGTGATCATTCTTTCCATCGCCCTCAGCTACGCGGAACTGGGCGCCATGTTCCCGGAAAGCGGCGGCATGGTGCGCTACGCCCGCTACTCCCACGGCTCCCTGCTCGGCTTCATCGCCGGCTGGGCCAACTGGATCGCCATCGTCTCGGTGATTCCGATCGAGGCCGAAGCCTCGGTGCAATACATGAGCTCCTGGCCCTACCCCTGGGCCCAGCAACTGTTTTCCAACGGCGAACTGACCCCGCCCGGCCTGATGCTGTCCGCGCTGCTGGTCATCGTCTACTTCATGCTCAATTACTGGGGCGTGCGCCTGTTCGCCAAGGCCAATAGCGCCATCACCATCTTCAAGGTGATCGTGCCGGCGCTGACCGTGGGCGCGCTGATCTACAGCGGCTTCCACCCCGGCAACCTCGGCGGCGACACCCCCGGCGGCTTCGCGCCGTTTGGCTGGGCCAGCGTGATGACGGCGGTGGCCACCAGCGGCATCGTGTTCAGCTTCAACGGCTTCCAGAGCCCGATCAACCTGGCCGGCGAAGCCCGCAATCCGGGCAAGAGCGTGCCCTTCGGCGTGGTCGGCTCCATCCTGCTGGCGGCGGTGATCTACGTGGCGCTGCAAGTGGCCTTCATCGGCGCGCTGTCGCCGTCTGACCTGGCCCACGGCTGGCAAGGCCTGAACTTCAGCTCGCCCTTCGCCCAACTGGCGATGGCGCTGGGTCTGAACTGGCTGATGCTGCTGCTGTACTTCGACGCCTTCGTCAGCCCCAGCGGCACCGGCGCCACCTATATGGCCACCACCTCGCGGATGATTTACGGCATGCAGCGCAACGGCACCATGCCGGAGATCTTCGGCCGCATCCACCCGCTGTACCAGATTCCGCGTCCGGCGATGTGGTTCAACCTGGCGATCTCCTTCGTGTTCCTGTTCTTCTTCCGCGGCTGGGGCACGCTGGCGGCGGTGATCTCGGTGGCCACCGTGATTTCCTACCTGACCGGCCCGATCAGCGTGGCCGCGCTGCGCCGCTGCGCCGACGACCTGCCGCGCCCGTTGCGCCTGGCCGGCCTCGGCGTGATCGCGCCCTTCGCCTTCGTCTGCGCGTCCCTGGTGCTGTACTGGGCGCGCTGGCCGCTGACCGGCGAGATCATCTTCCTGATCGTGGCCGCGCTGCCGGTCTACTTCTGGTATCAGGCCCGCGCCGGCTGGCCGGAATTCGGCCGCGAACTGAAGGGCGCGCTGTGGATGGTGCTCTACCTGCCGACGATGGCGCTGCTGTCCTATATCGGCAGCCGCGACTTCGGCGGCATCGGCCTCTTGCCTTACGGCCCCGACATGGCGGTGGTGGCGGTGGTGTCGCTGGGCTTCTACTACTGGGGCGTCAACAGCGGCTGGCGCACCCGTTATCTGGACGCCGAGCACGACGCCCGCGCCGTCGCCGACATGGCGGCCGCCGAGAACGCGCCGCGCGGCAAGCTGGCCGGCCAGCAAGCCTAAGCCCCTCCCGGAGGCCGCTCAGCCGGCCTCCGTCGCGGGCGGCCCCGCGCCGCCCGCGCCTCTCTCAGCCTTCCCCCCGCTCCACGCCCTCGGCGCCCAACTCCTCTCCCAAAGCCTCCAACACCGGCAATGCCGCGCGCAAAGCGGCGCTGCGATAGGCGGCCTTGCGCGTCAGCACCGCCGCGCTGCGCGCCGGCAACGGCGTTCTCAAGCCCACCGCGCCCAGCTCCGGGTGCTGGCGCGTGATCGCCCGCGGCAGAATGGTGGCGCAATCGCTGTGACGGACGATTTCCATCACCGCGCCGATGCTGTTGGCCTGCGCCGCGATCCGCGGTTTCAGGCCCAGCTCCCGGAAATAACGATCGATGTGGCCGCGGGTGGCGAAGTCCGCGCTCAACAGCGCCCAGGGCGTCCGCGCCAGCGCTTCCGCGCCGACCGCCTCCGTCTGCCGCCGCCAAGGGTGGCCGTCGCCCACCACCACGGCCAGGGTTTCGCTGAACAGCGGCCGCGCGTCGATCTCCGCCGAGCGCGCCTGATCGAAGGCGATCCCCGCGTCGATCTCGTCCTCCAGCAAGGCCAGCTCGATCGCGTCCAGCGTCGCCTCGCGCACGCAGAGCTCGATGCCGGGGTAGAGACGGCGCAGCCGCGCCGCCAGCGGCCCCAGCAGATAGCTGGCGAAAGTCGGCGTCATCGCCAGCCGCAGGCTGCCGCGCGACAGATCGCCGACATCGCGGGTGGCCCGCTGCGCCGCCTCCAGTTCGCGCAGCGCGCGGCGCGCGTATTCCAGATAGGCGACGCCGGCGTCGGTGGGCCGCACCGTGCGCCCGCCGCGGTCCAGCAGCTGCGCGCCCACCGCCTCTTCCAGTTGCTTGATCTGCTGCGACAGCGTGGGCTGCGAGACATGCAGCGCCTCGGCCGCCCGGGTGAAGTTGCCGTGCTCGGCCACGGCCTGCAGATAACGGATGTGTCGGAGAATCATGCGCCCAAACTATAGGAAATAATTATGGAAATCATTTTATATCGGTCTTGGACCCTATAGAAAAAAAGCCTCATCCTTGGCGCATCCCTTCCCCGCCAAGGAGCAAGCCATGCAAACCCTCATCGACGGTTTTCTGAAATTCCAACAGGAAGCCTTTCCCCAGCGTTCGGCGCTGTTCCGCGAGCTGGCCGACAAGCAGGCGCCCGGCGCGCTGTTCATCACCTGCTCGGACAGCCGCGTGGTGCCGGAACTGCTGACTCAGCAAGAACCCGGCGAGCTGTTCGTGATCCGCAACGCCGGCAACATCGTGCCCTGCTACGGGCCGGAGCCGGGCGGCGTCACCGCCTCGGTGGAGTACGCGGTGGCCGCGCTGGGCGTCGCCGACATCGTGGTCTGCGGCCACTCCGACTGCGGCGCGATGACGGCGATCGCCAACGGCCACTGCCTGGACCATCTGCCAGCGGTGGCCGGCTGGCTGCGCCACGCCGACTCCGCCAAAGTGGTCAACGCGGCGCGCAGCCACGACAGCGCCCGCCAGCGGCTGGACGACATGGTCAGGGAAAACGTCGTCGCCCAGCTGGCCAACCTCAAGACCCATCCCTCGGTGGCGCTGGCGATGCGCCAAGGCCGGCTGCGCCTGCACGGCTGGGTCTACGACATCGAAACCGGCGACATCCTGGCCCTGGACCACTCCAGCCAGCGCTTCGTTTCCCTGACGGATTTTCCGCTGACCCGCGCCGCCTGAAACCGGCGCATCCGACACCAACCCTAGAGAAAGGACCATCCCATGCAACAATCCAACATCAGCCAGGACCTCCGCGTCGAACTGACTGCCCGCGCCCTCGCCGCCAAGGCCTTGAAAGACCTGAGCTGGGAGCAAGTGGCCGCCGACACCGGCCTCAGCCTGGCCTATGTCACCGCCGCCGTGCTGGGCCAGCACGCGCTGCCCAAGCCGGCCGCGGAGCTGGTCTGCGAACGGCTGGGCCTGAGCGCGGCCGACGCCTTGCAACTGCAAGCCATTCCGCTGCGCGGCAGCATACCCGGCGGCATTCCCACCGACCCCACCATCTACCGCTTCTATGAAATGATCCAGATCTACGGCACCACGCTGAAGGCGCTGGTGCACGAGAAATTTGGCGACGGCATCATCAGCGCCATCAACTTCAAGCTGGACATCCGCAAAGTGGAAGACCCGGACGGCGGCGAACGCGCGGTGATCACCCTGGACGGCAAGTTCTTGCCCAATAAGCCCTATTAAGCACCCGTTCACGCCCGCAAGGGCGTGAACACGTTCTGATGGCTTCCCCCAACCCAACGCGGCCCCAACCGTAGGGTGGGGGCGCGCAGCGATGCCCACGCGGAAACGGGTGCGACGCCACAGGCCGCCGGACAGCCGCGTGTTGGTGGGTATCGCCTTACGGCTCCACCCACCCTACCCAAACGTCGCCAACCGTAGGGTGGGAGGAGCGCAGCGATACCCACGCGGAAACGAATACGACGCCATCAACCTACCGGATAGCCGCCTGTTGGTGGGTATCGCCTACGGCTCCACCCACCCTACCCACGCGCCGCCAACCGTAGGGTGGGAGGAGCGAAGCGATGCCCACGCGGAAACGGACACGACGCCATCAACCTACCGGGCAGCCGTGCGTTGGTGGGTATCGCCTACGGCTTCACCCACCCTACCCAAACGCCGCCAACCGTAGGGTGGGAGGAGCGCAGCGATACCCACGCGGAACGGTTCGACGCCATAGGACCGCCGGACTGCCGCGCGTTGGTGGGTATCGCCTACGGCTCCACCCACCCTACCCACGCGCTGCCAACCGTAGGGTGGGTGGAGCGCAGCGATACCCACGCGGGAAACGACCTCGACGCCCAAAACCTGCCGAACAGCCGCGCGTTGGCGGGGTTCGCCTACAGCTTCACCCACAGCGCGGGCTGGCTTCGGACGGCCAAAGGCTCCGGCGCCGGCGCGCCCACCAGCGCCTGACGGGCGGTGACTATATTGCTGAAGCCCGCCAGGCGATAGCATTCCCGCGCACAGGTGTCGCGGTTGGTCCATTTCCCGGACGCCCACATCCGCAACAAGGCGACGCGGGCGGGCTCGTGCTCGCCACGCCATTTGTCCCACAGGTAAAAACTCGTCTGCGCCTGCCGGATCTCCAGATGGATGGCGGCAGTGTCGGCCGGATGGTCCGGGTGGTCGTCCGCCAGCGCAATGGCCCCGATGCACTCTTCGTAGGCGGAGATCAAACTGGCGGCGCGTTGGAGGACGTCGCGGTGCTGGATCAGCAGCTTCATCATGGCAATGCTCTCCCTGATAGCCATCACAGCACGCCGTTAAAGTGTTCCAGCCCCTGTTTCAAGCGCTGCTGTATCGGCTCCAGCAAGGCCAGCGCGTCCTCGCTGGTAAACAGCAGCGGCTCGTCGCGGCGTTCCAGCAAGGTGATCAAGGCCAATAAGCCGGTGTGGGCGGTGCGCATGTCCATCAGGCCGCGCAGTAGCGCGCTGTCCAGTTCGACATAGCAATGGTTCAGTTGCTGGCCCAGTTCGCCCAGCTGCACCAGATCGCCGGTGACGGCGGGCAAGCGCTTTGAACAGCGGTGTAACTGCTCCATCAACGGTGCAGCGGCGGGTGTGGCGGCTTGGCCTGCGCAATGGGGGCAAGCGGGAGGCGGCATAGCGGGGGGAAAGGTAGAGAAGGTCATCACGGTCTCCATGTCATCTGTGGAAACCTGCCCAGGCGAGGCTGGGGCAGGCACATGACAAGGTTGCAAAACCGGCTAGCTTCTTCCAAAGAACCGGCAGCCCTCAAGGGGCTCCCTGCCACGACCCGCCCCGAATGGGTACGGCGTGGCAACAGACGTAACGGTGCCAAAGCGGACCGTTGTGTCTGCGGGAGAAGCTAGTTTGGGTTTGCAAGCCCTGCGCTGTGTGATTGAGCACGGCGCGGAACCAAGCCTAAACAGGCTGGTGGAGGGCGTCAAGGCATTGGGAGAGCCGCAAGCCGCGGGAAGATAAGCATGGCGTGTAATTCGCGGGATAGCCGCGCGCGGGCGTCAGGCCAATCAGGGAAGAGGAAGTATGGATTGATTAATGCGCTGCATCAGTTCGGGGCTGGCCTGCTTGCTGCACATGATGTAGCGCTTGAGCCCTTCGGGAATGTCTTTGAAAGACAAGATCGTCAGTTTTTTCGCATCGATTTCTTTTTTCTGCAGCAAGTATTTGTAGTCCTCGACATCGATCAGCATATAGTCGGCGCGCTGAGAAACAATCATTTGCGCCAGTTCGCCCGGCGTCACCGTCGAATCCATCACCGCGGCGGCGGCGTGCTCAATCATCGCATCCAATTCAGGGCCATAGGAAACGCCGGCCACTTTGCCCAGCTTGAATTCAGGACTGGCGAACAGCGCTTTTAGCGTGCTGAATTTTTGGATGTTTTTTGCGGATTTGATATTGGCCAATACCAGGTGCGGCTTGTCTTGGTGAATGGCCGAGGAAAACAGCGCAAAGGCCTCGCGCTCCGGCGTTTTATACCAGCCGGGGGAACAAATCAGTTTCTTATTGGCTTGGATATTGTTGAGAATGCGTTTGGCGGGCACTTCCTCAAACTCCGCCGACACCGCCGCGCGGTGCAAGATTTCAATGGTCCGCTCCAATAAAAAACCTGCCGGTTTTCCATTCTGGCTATAGCTGTAGGGCGGTTTGTCCCGATACTGCAAGGACAGGGCCTGCTCCGCCAAGCAGCCCGGCGCGCACCCCAGCAATAAGAGGGAAAAGAGTAGCCGCTTAGCCATATGTCCTCCAGCCGGGTTCCGTCGCGCGAGCATGGGCGCGATCTGGTTTGAGCATGCGGCGGCGTAACGGCTTGGGCCGTTAAGCCGCGCCCGCGTCGTATGGCTCAAGGTCGAATCTTTTGAAAAGATAAATTTAAAGCCGCGGTGATGGCTCCACTATAGGATTATTTTTCCCTGGCGGCGGCGCGTCGAACCGCTGAGTTGCGCATGCCCTGGAAGGGCTTGCCTTGCGGGGCAAGCCCGCGCCCGCCGGCCGGCTTCGGCGTCCGCGCCGGGCGCAAAAAAACCCGCCATACCGGCGGGTTTGGTTTGCGGTGGCGCAGCTTACAGCGCGGCCAGCGCGGCGTCGTAGTTCGGCTCTTCGCCGATCTCGGCCACCAGCTCGCTGTGCAGCACCTTGTTGTCCTTGTCCAGCACCACCACCGCGCGGGCGGTCAGGCCGGCCAGCGGGCCGGAGGCCAGCTTGACGCCGTAGTCGGCGGCGAACTGCGGATTGCGGAAGGTGGACAGGGTCACCACATTGTCGATGCCCTCGGCGCCGCAGAAGCGCTTCTGCGCGAACGGCAGGTCGGCGGACACGCACAGCACCACGGTGTCGGCCAGCTTGGCGGCGCGTTCGTTGAACTTGCGCACCGACATCGCGCAGGTGGGGGTGTCCACGCTCGGGAAAATGTTCAGCACCTTGTTCTTGCCGGCGTAGTTGTCCAGTTTGACTTCGGCCAGGTCGGCGGAGGTCAGGGTCAGCGCCGGGGCTTGCTGGCCCTTGGCCGGCAGCGCGCCGGCCACTTCAACCGGATTGCCGCGCAGAGTAACGGTAGCCATGTGGGAATTCCTTATTTGGGTTCAGGGGTGAGTGACTCCGCTAGTGTGCGGCACACTGGCCGAATTTCAACCCCTCCCAAAGTAGGGCCAAGCCCATCTCAGCCGGCCGGCCGGCTGCGCAAGCGCTCGGAACGGCCGCGCAACCACTCCAGCGTCAGCAGCATCAGCACCGAGAAACCAATCAACAGCGTGGCCGCCGCGGCGATGGCGGGGCTGAGGTTTTCGCGGATGCCGCTGAACATCGCCCGCGGCAGCGTCGTCTGGCCCGGCCCGGCGACGAACAGCGTCACCACCACCTCGTCGAAGGAGGTGCCGAAGGCGAACAGCGCGCCGGAGATCACCCCCGGCGCGATCAGCGGCAGCGTCACCTTGAAGAAAACCCGCAGCGGCGACGCGCCCAGGCTGGCGGCGGCGCGCACCAGATTGCGGTTGAAGCCCTGCAGCGTGGCGCTGACGGTGATCACCACGAAGGGCACGCCCAAGGCCGCGTGCAGCAACACCAGCGTCAGATAGCTGTTGTCCATGCCCAAGGGCGCGAAGAACAGATAGCCGGCCACGCCGACGATCACCACCGGCACCACCATCGGCGAGATCAGCACCGCCATCAGCAGGCCCTTGCCGGGAAACTCGGCGCGGGTCAGGCCGATGGCGGCCAGCGTGCCCAGCGTCATCGCCAGCACGGTGGCCAGCGGCGCGACGATCAGGCTGTTCTGCAAGGCGCGCATCCACTCCGCCGAGGAGAAGAATTCCTGATACCAGCGCAGGGAGAAGCCGTTGAGCGGATAGACCAGGAAGGCGCTGCCGTTGAAGGACAGCGGGATGATCACCAGTACCGGCAGCACCAGAAACAGCAGCGTCAGGCCGCTCAGCAGGCGGTGCAGGTAAAACCACAAACGTTCTTCCGGCAAGGTGTGATGGCTTGGCATCGGTTTGGCTCTCCAGTATCGGTTTGGTCCAAGCGGCTATCCAGGCGGCGCTTCAGCCCAGCCGCAGCCGCTCGCTGCCCACCAGGCGGTGGTAAACCGCGTACAGCAGCAAGGTGGCCGCCAGCAGCAAGCCGCCCAGCGCGGTGGCCATGCCCCAGTTGATGGTGGTGTTGGTGTAGAAGGCGACGAAATAGCTGACCATCTGGTCATTGGGGCTGCCCAGCAAGGCCGGGGTGATGTAGTAGCCGATGGACAGGATGAACACCAGCAGGCAGCCGGCGCCGACGCCGGCCACGGTCTGCGGCGCGTACACCCGCCAGAAGCTGGCGAAGGGGTGGCAGCCCAGCGAGATCGCCGCGCGCAAATAGCTGGGCGAGATGCCCTTCATCACGCTGTAGATGGGCAGAATCATGAAGGGCAGCAGGATGTGCACCATGGCGATGTAGACGCCGACGCGGTTGAACACCAGCTGCAGCGGCTGCTCGATCAGGCCCAGGCTCATCAAGGCGGCGTTGATCAGGCCGCCTGACTGCAGCAGCACGATCCAGGCGGCCACCCGCACCAGCACCGAGGTCCAGAACGGCAGCAGCACCATGATCATCAGCAGATTGCTGCGGCGCGTGGGCAGGCTGGCCAGCAGATAAGCCAGCGGGTAGGCCAGCAGCAGGCACAGCGCGGTCACCACCAGGCTCATCCAGAAGGTGCGGGCGAACACGCTCAGGTAAATGCCCTGATCCGGCATCGCGCGGCTGAGCTCGCCCAGGTCGTCGATGCGGTGATCCAGCGACGCCAGCAGATAGTAAGGGGTGTAGGCGGACTGGTTGCGGCGTATCGCCAGCCAGTAGGCTGGATCGCCCCAGCGCTCGTCCAGCTCGGTCAGCGCCTGCTTGAACGAGGCCGGCGCCGGCTCCAGCGGCAAGGCGCGCGCGGTCTTGCCCAGCAGGCTGCGGTAGCCGGGCACTTCCATGTTCAGCCGCTTGCCCAGATCGCCCAGCGTCTGCCGCTCGCCGGCCAGGCTCACGTCGTCGACGAGCGCGCGGTAGGCCGCTTCCGGCGGCAGCGATTTGCCGTCCCAGACCGCCAGCGCCCGCACCGTCCGCGGCAAGTTGCCCGCCACCTCGGGATTGTCGACGCTGCGCAGCAGCAGCGCGCCGATGGGCACGATGAAGGTCAGCAACAGGAACAACAGCAGCGGCGCCACCAGCGCCAGCGACTTGAGCTTGCCCAGCCGCTCCGCCCGGGCCAGCCGCGCCTTCAGGGGCCGCTCGTCCGGCGCGGACGCGCGGGAATGGGATACCGTGGAAGCCGTCATGACCTTACTCCGTTATGGCCGCCGAAAGGCGGCCTCCGCTAAATGAAGGACGAGCGCTTACTTAGCCGCCCAGGCGTTGAAACGCTGTTCCAAGCTCTCGGCGTGGTCGGCCCAGAATTCCAGATTGATCTTCAGCGCGTCCTTGATGTTCTGCGGCGCGGTGGGCAGATCCGGCAGCTCGCTCTTGTCCAGCAACGGAATCGCCCGCTTATTGCTGGGACCGTAGGCGATGTTCTGCGAATAGACCTTCTGGTTTTCCGGCTTGCTGGCGAAGGCGATGAACTGGTAGGCCTGCTCGCGCTTGGGCGTGCCCTTGGGAATCGACCAGTAGTCGAAGTCGTAGAGATTGCCGTTCCACACCACTTTCAGATTCTTGCCCTCCTTGCGCGCCACCGCGATGCGGCCGTTGAAGGCGGAGCTCATCACCACATCGCCGGAAGCCAGGTATTGCGGCGGCTGGGCGCCGGCCTCCCACCACTGCAGATAGGGCTTGATCTGATCCAGCTTCTTGAAGGCGCGGTCCACGCCGGCCGCGGTGCCCAGCGCCGGATAGACCTCCTTGGCCGCCACGCCGTCGGCCAGCAGCGCGATCTCCAGCGTGCCCTTGGCGCCCTTGCGCAAGCCGCGCTTGCCGGGGAATTTCTTCACGTCCCAGAAATCCTTCCAGCCCGCCGGCGCGGTCTTCAGCTTGTCGGCGTTGTAGGCCAGCGCGGTGGACCAGACGAAGATGCCGATGCCGCAGGGCTGGGCCGCGCCGGGCACGAAGTCCGCCTTGTTGCCGATGCGCGCGTAGTCCAGCCGTTCCAGCAGGCCCTCGTCGCAGCCACGCACCAGTTCCGGCGATTCCACTTCCAGCACGTCCCAGGACACGCTCTTGGTGTCCACCATCGCCTTGAGTTTGGCCATTTCGCCGTTGTACTCGCCGCTGACCAGCTTGAGCCCGGCGCTCTTCTGGAATGGCGCGTAATAGGCCTTGGCCTGGGCGTCCTTATTGGCGCCGCCGTAGGAAATTACCGTCAAATCCTTGGCCGAAGCCGCACCGGCCAAAGCCAGCGCCGCGCCCAGCAGCATGCATCCTTGTTTCTTCACCATCCCCATTCTCCTTGTTGACTGCATCGTGACGCCGGCTTGGCCGGCGTGGCTTGCCAAACACTCTCTCAGCGCAGCCCCCAGGCCGTGAAGCGCTGCTCCAGGCTTTCGCCATGATCGGCCCAGAATTCCAGATCCACCTTCATCGCGTTCCTCATGTTCTGCGGCGCGGTGGGCAGCTCCTGCAGCTCCGCCTGGTTCAGCAGCGACAGCGTTTTCTTGTTGCTGGGGCCGTAACTCATGTTCTGGGAATAGACCTTCTGGTTTTCCGGCTTGCTGGCGAAGGCGATGAAGCGGTAAGCCGCGTCCTTGTTGGGCGAGCCTTTGGGAATGGCCCAGGAGTCGAAGTCGTACAGACTGCCGTCCCAGACGATCTTCAGGTTCTTGCCCTCTTTCCGCGCCGCGGCGATGCGGCCGCTGTAGACCGAGCTCATCACCACATCGCCGGAGGCCAGGTATTGCGGCGGCTGCGCGCCGGCCTCCCACCACTGGATATGGGGTTTGAGCTGGGCCAGCTTCCTGAAGGCGCGCTCGACGCCGGCCGGCGTGGCCAGCACGCGATACACGTCCTTGGCGGGAACGCCGTCGGCCAGCAAGGCGATTTCCAGCGTGTATTTGGCGCCTTTGCGCATGCCGCGTTTACCGGGGAATTTCTTCACGTCCCAGAAATCCTTCCAGCCGGCCGGCGCGGTCTTGAGCTTGTCGGCGTTGTAGGCCAAGGCGGTGGACCAGACCAGGGTGCCGATGCCGCAGGCCTGGACCGCGCCCGGCAGAAAATCCGCCTTATTGCCGATGCGCGCGTAATCCAGCCGTTCGAACAACCCTTCGTCGCAGCCGCGCGCCAGTTCCGGCGACTCCACTTCCAGCACGTCCCAGGACACGCTCTTGGTGTCCACCATCGCCTTGAGCTTGGCCATTTCGCCGTTGTACTCGCCGGCTAGCACCTTGATGCCGGTGGCTTGCTGAAACGGCTGGTAATAAGCCTTGGCCTGCGCCACCTTGCTGGCGCCGCCAAAGGAAATCACGGTCAAATCCCGGGCCTGAGCGGCGCCGGCCAGGCCGGCGATCAATACGGCCGCGGCCGGCAAGGCGTAACTACAGCGTGTCATCATCACTCTCCTGCGCGAGGGCGGCGGAACGGAGGAGCCGCCGCGATAAGAACCTGATTACGATCTGCTGCGCGTCTGCGATACGGCGTTGAAAACCGCTTCGAAATGCTCATGTACCGTGTGTACACTCCGCTTTATCAGCGGTTTTCGCCTTGTCTCGCCTTAGCTCGCGAGATCGTAAACACGTTCTAAGAACCAACGAGGAAGGCCGGCTTATTCCTGCAGCGTCAGCGCGTCCAGCGCCCGCGCGTGCTCCACCTGCCAGCCCAGCGGCACCACATCGCCCACCGCCAGTTGCGGGTCGAGATCGGCGATGGGCTGCTTGACGTAGAAATCGGCGCGGCCGCAGGCCTCCAGCCGTACCCGCACGTGATCGCCCAGGTAGATGAATTCCGCCACCCGGCCGGAGAAGCGGTTGGCGCAGGCCTCGCTGCGCGCGTTCAGGTGCACGCGCTCCGGCCGCACCGACAAGGACACCTGGCTGCCGGTCTCGCCCACCTTCACCGCCAGCGCCGCCACCCGCTCGCCGCGTTCCAGCTCCACCAGGCAGCGCTCGCCGTCCTGGCTCAGCAAAGTGCCTTGCAGCCGGTTGTTCTCGCCGATGAAGTTGGCGACGAAGGCGTTGCCCGGCCGCTCGTAAAGCTGGGCCGGCGCGTCGACCTGCTGGATTTCGCCCTGGTGGAACACCGCCACCCGGTCCGACATGGTCAGCGCCTCGCCCTGGTCATGGGTGACGTAGACCACGGTGACGCCCAGGCGCTGGTGCAGATGCTTGATCTCCATCTGCATGTGTTCGCGCAATTGCTTGTCCAGCGCGCCCAAGGGCTCGTCCATCAGCACCAGTTGCGGCTCGAACACCAAGGCGCGCGCCAGCGCCACCCGCTGCTGCTGGCCGCCGGACATCTGGCCCGGATAGCGGCCGGCGAAGGCGTCCAGCTGCACCATGGCCAGCGCCCGCTTGACCTTGTCCTGGATGTCCGTCTTGGACACGCCGCGCACCGACAGCGGGAAGGCCAGGTTTTCCGCCACCGTCATGTGCGGGAACAAGGCGTAGTTCTGGAACACCATGCCGATGTTGCGCTTGTGCGGCGGCACCCGGTTGATGGAACGGCCGGCCAGCTGGATTTCGCCGCCGGTGGGGGTTTCGAAGCCGGCCAGCATCATCAGGCTGGTGGTCTTGCCGGAGCCGGACGGCCCCAGCAGGGTGAGGAATTCGCCCTGGCGGATGTCCAGGTTCAGGTTTTTGACGATGAGGTTCTCGCCGTCATAGCTTTTCTGGACGTCAAGGAAGCGGACAAGCACATCGCTGGCTGCGGACATGGCGGCGGCACCTGAAAGTGAATGCGTACGCCAACCATGCTAGGGAGCGCGGCGCGCGCCCGCCATCGGCGGGCGGCGGATTTTGCCGTCGGGATAAACGGCGCTGGCTGTAGGGAAATTCTTAGTGCGCCGCAGCAGGCCTAGCGTTAAAACAATTGATGCTCGATCGCATAACGCACCAGATCCGCCAGCGATTGCGCTCGCAGCTTCTGCATCAGCCTGACCTTGTGGGTGCTGACGGTCTTGGCGCTGATCGCCAGCAGCTGCGCCACCTCGTTGACGTTGGCGCCTTGCGCCAGCCGCTGGAACACCTGGAACTCGCGCTCGGACAGCTGGGCATGCGGCGGCCGTTCGTCGCTGAGATTGACTTCGAACACCAGCCGGTCCGCCAGCTGCGGGTCGATGTAGCGGCCGCCGCCGGCCACCTTGCGGATCGCGGTCAGCAGCAGAGCCGGGTCGCTGTCCTTGGTGGCGTAGCCGGCGGCGCCGGCCTTGAGCGCGCGCGCCGCCATCTGCACCTCGTCGTGCATGGACAGCACCAGGATGGCCGGCGGCTGCGCCAGCGCCCGCAAGCGCGGTATCACGTCCAGGCCGCTCAGGCCCGGCATCGAAATATCCAGCAGCAGCACGTCGCAGGCGGCGGCGCGCAAGGCGTCGAACACCGCGCCGCCGTTGGCGGCTTCGCCAACCACTTGCAAATCGTCGGCCAGGCCGATCAGCTGCTTGATGCCTTCGCGCACAATGGTGTGGTCTTCCGCCACAATCACTCGAATCATGTCTTCTCCTCCCCTTCATCCGGCCGCAAGGGCAGCCGGGCCGTCAAACTGCAGCCTTGTCCCGGCGCGCTGGCGACGTCCAGGCTGCCGCCGAACATCAGCAGGCGCTCGCGCATGCCCACCAGGCCGTAGGAACTGCCCGCCTCCCCCGGCCGCCGCTCGAAGCCCTTGCCGTCGTCGACAATGCTCAGTGTCAGCTCGCCCGGCTGCGCCTGCAAATGCAGCGTCACCGTGTGGGCCTCGGCATGGCGCAGCACATTGGTCAGCGCCTCCTGCAATACCCGGAACAGGCCCACCGCCTTGGCGTCGTCCAGCCGCAGCGGCGCGTCCGGCACCAACACCAGACAGGGTATGCCGCTGCGGGCTTCGAAGCGGCGCGCCTGCCACTCCACCGCCGAGGCCAGGCCCGCGTCCAGGATGGGCGGCCGCAGCGCGGTGGCCACGTCGCGGACCAGGGCGAAAGTCTGGGCGATCAGCTTCTTGATGCTGGCCAGCCGCTGCGCCGCCGCGCCCTCCGGCCGCCCCAGGCTCAGTTCCAGCATCGAGGTTTCCAGCTTGAGCACGGTCAGCACCTGGCCCAGTTCGTCGTGCACCTCGCGCGCGATATGGGCTTTCTCCTCCTCGCGCACGGTTTCGAGGTGGGCGGCCAGATCGCGCAGCATCGCGCGCGACGCGCTCAGTTCCAGTTCATTGCGCTTGCCGGCGCTGATATCCCACAGAATGCCATCCCACACCATGCCCGTCGCGCCGTGGCGGCGGGCGCTGGCGCGCAGATCGGCCCAGCGCTCCGCGCCGTCGCGGGTCAAAATCCGGCCCTGCCAGCTCCAGTCGCGCTGCTCGCGCCGGGCCGCTAGCCAACTGTCGCTCAGCCCGGCGGCGTCCTCCGGGTGCGCCAGCGCCTGCAAACCCTCCGGCCGCGCCAGCAAATCCGCCGCCGGATAACCGGTCAGCGCCAGGCTGGCCTCGCTGACGAAGGCCAGCCGCGGCTCCTCCGTCGCGTCGCCGCGCTCCAGCCGGAACACCAGGCCCGGCACATTGCCGGCCATCCCCTTGAAACGCGCCTCGCTTTCCCGCAAGGCGGCGCGCGCCTGCCGCTTCTCGCTGACGTCGTGCATGAAGGCCACCAGGTAGTCGGCGCCGCCAAAACGCAGAAAACTGAGCGAGACATCCACCGGCAGGCTGTCGCCGTCGGCGCGCAGACAATCGATCTCGAACTGCAGCAGGCCGCGGCTGCGCGCCCGGCTCCACAGGTCCAGCCAGCCGTCCATGTCCAGCTCCGGCTGGAAGCGCGACAGCGGCTGCCCCACCGCCTGCGCCTCGGTGCAGCCCAGCATCGTCAACGCGGCCTGGTTGGCGTAGCGCAGCCGGCTGTCCCAGTTCAGCCACAGAATGCCCACCGTGCTGTGATCCACCGAGAACTGGGTCAGCCGCAAGGCCTCGGCGCTGGCCTCCCGCTGCGCCAGCGCCTGCCGCGCCGCCGCCAGCGACTGCCGCACCTGCCGCTGCTGCCGGCTCTGCCACAGCAGCGCGCCGGCCAAGGCCAGGATCAGCAGACCCGCAAGCTGGCTCAGACGCCGCCAGAACGGCAGGCTGTCGCCCAGCGGTGTTGGCTCGGCCTGCACCCAGCGCGTGTAAAGATGGCCGCGTTGCGAGGCCGGCAGCGCGCTCAGGGCCCGGTCCAGCAGCGTCGCCAGCTGCGGCCAGTCCTGCCGCGACGCCACCCGCAGCAGCCGGGTAGTTCCGCTGTCGCCCACCGCGCGCAGGGGCGAGAACTCCGGCTCGCGCAGCAACTGGTTCAGCTGCGCCTCGTCCACCACCGCGTAATCCGCCCGCTGGCGCAGCACCTGCTGCAGCGCGGAGCGATCCGAGCCGGCCGGCCAGCGCCGCAAGGCCGGGTAATTGGCGGCCAGGAAGGCCGCCGCCGCGCCCGGCTCAAGCACCGCCACCAGCGCGTTGCCGGGCAGTTGCTCCAGCTCCAGCGCCGCCGCCGGCTCGCCGCGGCCGACCAGCTTGTAGGGGATGCGCAGGAAGGGGCCGGAAAACAGCCAGTAGCGTAGTCCGGCCGGGGTCTGCTCCAGGCCGGGCGCGACATCCACTCGCCCCGCCCGCGCCGCCGCGCTCAATTGCGTCTTGTTCGGGTAAAAGGTCCAGGCCAGCTGGAGCCCAAGCTCGGCGGCCAGGCGGTTCATCAGCTCCACGTGCGCGCCGCTCAGCGACTGCCGCCGCGCGTCCAGCGCCGCGTACGGCGCTTGCGGCACCACGCCCACGCGCAGCACCGGATGCCGGCGCAGCCAGTCCCGCTCCTCCGCCGACAAGCTCAGCGCCCAGCTTGGCGACGCCAGCCACAGCGCCGCCAGTCCCGCCATCCACAATAAGGCTTTCAATGCGTCCCTCCGGCGCGCCGGACGGCGCGCATGACTCCATACTGTGGCAGCGCGGCGGCGCTGTCTAAAAAATCAAACGCAAAGCGGGAAAGGCTGTGGCAAGAGACGCAGGCTGCGGAGCGGAAGAAGCGGATGCGGGAAGACGACAAGGCGGGCGGAACGCAGCGGAGCGGCCCCAGGCGTCGAAAATGCGCCGCCGTCGACCAGAAAGCGCGAATTGCACTGCATGGCCGGCGACGACATCAGTATACTGTGACGCTATTTCGAAAAATTGTCGAAAATACTAAGCAGAGGCCGACAAAGGCACGCCACCGAGGTTACAGGCATGGATATTGGATTACGCGTCAAACAAGTGCGCGAGCACTTCGCGCTGTCGCAGCGCGAGCTGGCGAAACGGGCCGGCATGGCCAACGCCACCATCTCGCTGATAGAACAGAACCGGGTCAGCCCGTCCATCAGCTCGCTGTTGAAGCTGATTCAGGGCTTCCCGATGACGCTGACCGAATTCCTGACCTTTGGCGAACCGCCGCCCAGCGACCCCTACACCTTCCGCCGCGAACAGCAGCCGGACCTGGGCCGCGACGGCCTGAAGCTGCTGATCATCGGCGCCTCCAACCCCAACCGTCAGATGCGCATGCTGCGCGAGCTGTATTCTCCGGGCGCGGACACCGGCAAGGAAATGATCACCCACCCGGAAGGCGAGGAATGCGGCGTGGTGGTGCGCGGCACCGTGGAGCTGACCGTGGACGGCCACATCAGCATTCTCTCCGCCGGCGACGGTTATTACTTCCCCAGCACCCTGCCGCACAAATTCCGCAATATCGGGCCGGACGAGGCCGAGATCATTAGCGCCAACACCCCGGCCAATTTCTGAGAACCGGTTTACGATCTGCTGCGCTGCGGCGATACGGCGTTGAAAACATCTTCGAAATGCTCATGTACCACGCGTACATTCCGCTTTCTCAGCCGTTTTCGCCTTGTCTCGCCTTAGCTCGCGAGATCGTAAACACGTTCTGAGAACCAGTTTACGATCTGAGTTCCAAGAAGCTGTTCATGATCTTTTTATCCACGGGTATCCACATCGTTAATACAAAGGAAACGGCGTATTCGACGCGCCCCGGGTCCCTTCAAGCCTGCCGTCGGGTGGCAGGCCCGAGGTCTTAAGCGGCTGCTTGTTCGAGCAGCGCGACGTTAGCGCGCTGCGAGTTCAGCCGCGCCTCGGGACTGACGGGAACCGGCGGGAAGCCGTAGGCCAGGCTTGCAGGGTGGCCTTTAGGAGTGGAGAGGATATTTGGCCAAGCAAATATCCTCTCCCTGCTCGCCGGGCCGCCCCGGCAATGCAAACCATCATCCGCGCAGCGGATTCAATGCATTGGGCAATGACCTTAGCCGAAAAAATCGTGAACCGGCACTGACTCAGCCTCGAGCCATCCCCGCCAGCGCCCCGCGCCCCAGCCGCTGCGGCAGCAGGCTGCCGGCCACCATGCCGAAGACGCTGAAGCCCAGGCCCACCAGCTGCGGCGGCCAGAACGGGTCCGCCGGGCCGAAGTAATCCAGCGCCAGCCAGCTGCCCAGGCCCAGCGCGATGGCCAGCAAGGCGCCCTGCGGCGTGGAACGCTTCCAGAACAGGCCGGCGAACAGCGGCGCCACCGCCGACACCAGCGTCACCTTGTAGGCATTGCCCACCATCTCGTAGATGGTGGCGTCGGACAAGAGCGCGAACACCGTGGTGACGATGGCCAGGCCCACCACGGTCAGCCGCATCGCCAGCAGGAACTGGCGGTCCGACATCACCGGGATGAAGCGGCTGAGCACGTTCTCGGTGAAGGTCACCGACGGCGCCAGCAAGGTGCCGGACGCGGTGGACATGATGGCGGACAGCAGCGCGCCGAAGAACATCACCTGCGCGAACAGCGGCGTGCGCTCCAGGATCAGGCTGGGCAGAATCATCTGCGCGTCCTGCTGCATCCAGCGGCTGACCATGGTCGGATCGATCAGGGTGGCGGCGAAGCCGATGAAGATGGGCAGCATGCAGAAAGTCAGGTACAGGCCGCCGCCGACGATGGACGCGCGCGCCGCGACGTTCTCGTTCTTGGCCGACATCACCCGCTGGAAAATATCCTGCTGCGGAATCGAGCCCAGCATCATGGTCAGCAAGGCGCCGACGAAGCCGACCACGTCCTTGGGCGACAGGCTGGGAATCATGGTGAACTTGTCCTGCGCCGCCGCGTGCTGCAGCACCTTGACCGGGCCGCCGGCCATATCGCCTATCAGCCAGGTCAGGTAGAGCAGGCCGGCGACGATCACCGTCATCTGGAAGAAATCGGTCAGCGCCACCGACCACATGCCGCCGAACAGCGTGTACACCAGCACGATGCCGGCGCCCAGCAGCATGCCGGCGTTGGCGCTGATCGCGCCCTGGGACAGCACGTTGAACACCACTCCCAGCGCGGTCAGCTGCGCCGCCACCCAGCCCAGGTAGGAGGCGATGATGCACAGCGACACGAACAGCTCCACATTGCGGCCGAAACGCTGTTTGTAGAAGTCGCCTATGGTCAGCAGATTGAGCCGGTACAGCGGCCGCGCGAACAAGAGCCCCACCAGCACCAGACACATGGACGAACCGAACGGGTCTTCGACGATGCCCGCGAAGCCCTTGTCGATGAAGGTGGCCGGAATGCCCAGCACCGCCTCCGAGCCGAACCAGGTGGCGAACACCATGGCGGTGACGATGGGAAACGGCAGGCTGCGGCCGGCCACGGCGAAATCGCGGGCATTGCGCACGCGGGTGGCGGCGAACAGGCCGATGCCCACGGACAGCAGCAGATAGACGACGACGAAGCCAATCAACATGGGAAGGATGTTCCTCTTCTGGCGGCGCGCTCACGCGCCCAAACGGCGGCCCAAAAGCAAGAGGCCGGCGGGGGTGCCTGACACCCCGCCAGCCTCTCTCAATTCCTGAAAACCCTGATATCTTGCCTTTGCCATCAAGGGTTTGGGGGGCGATGATAACGCAGCTTTTTCCCGCTGTGTACCCATCGCCGGGCAGATTTTTCACACCCGGCCCAATTTGCCCGGATGTCATTGCCGGCGCGTCGCCGCCCGCCCCCATTTTCCGCTCGCCGTCCGCCGTCGCGGCCGGATTGCCCGGCGGTTTTCAAGCCGCCGGACAGGGGGCGCTCAGTCTCCCCAGTCCTCGATGAACAGCGCCTCTTGCTCCACCTTGCACTGCCGCTCCTGCATCTCCATCGCCAGTCCATGCAGCAAGGGCGGCAAGCCGCCGCCCATCAGCCGCGCCAGTTGCGCCTGGTCCGCCTCGCTCAAGGGCTGGGCGCCGTTGGCCAACGTCAGCTGCTCCGGCTGCATCCGCCACGGCGACCACGGCCGGCCGGCCTGCTCCGCCACCTGGCCGGCGGCCATGGCGACGGCGATGCCGGACGGGGCCAGGTCGCAGGCGATCTGCACCGGCACCCGCAGCAGAGTCAATAAATGGCGCACCGCCTCGCGCCAGCGCTGATGCGGCTGGCCCGGCACCCAGATG
Organism: Chromobacterium alkanivorans; assembly: GCF_016937655.1. Lineage (GTDB taxonomy): Bacteria > Pseudomonadota > Gammaproteobacteria > Burkholderiales > Chromobacteriaceae > Chromobacterium > Chromobacterium alkanivorans. The sequence goes on from NZ_JAFHKL010000004.1 coordinate 121,150, forward strand.
GTCAGCACCGGCAACGCCTGCTGGCTCAGCGTCTGGAACACGCTGAGGTTCTCCACGATGCGCACGCTGCGGATCGCGCCTTCCACCGCGCTGACGCTCATCAAGGCCTCCGGCCCCAAGGCCACGCCCTGCTGCAACAAGGCGGCGGACAGCAGGCATTGCTGCCCGGCCCACAGGCCCAGCGGCCCGGACAGGAAAACGTGAGGGGTGTGGCCGGCGACGCCGCAGGCCTCCAGGTCGACGCCGAACTCCGCCAGCCACTGCCGGTCCGCGACGCCGAAGGCCTTGCTGCGCCCCAGCGCGCGCTGCGAAAACTGGCGCTCGGTGCCCCAGCAACCGTCCAGCAGCCATTGGTCCAGCGCCTGGGCCAGCTTCAGCCGGCGCTCCAGCGTGGAGGATTGCAGATGCGGGCTCAGGCTTTCCGCCAAGCCCAACAACAGCGGATGGCGCGGCTGCCAGCCGCGCCACAGTTCCACCACCTCGGCCTGCGGCCGCGCGTCGGCCATGCCCAGCAAGTGGCGCAGGCCGTACATGTCCAGCCACTGCACCCAGAACGGCTGCAAGGGCTGGAAGCGCAGCCCGGTTTCGGCGTGCAGCTCCACTTCGCACCAGCCGGCCTCCAGCAGGCGACGCAGCAGGTTCTCAGCCAAGGTCGGGCTGTCCGCCGGCGCCAACAAGGTGCTCCAGCGCGCGCGGTCGCGCCGCGTCTTGAGCCAGCCGCGCACCATGTCCTGTTCCTCCGCGCTCAGCGGCAAGGACCGCGGCGCGGCCAGCGGCGTCAGCAGCAGATTGTGGCCGCGCGCGCCCAGCGGGGTGCGGCGAACGGAATCGGGATCGATCTGGGACAGCCAATGCGACATAGCGGACGACTCGATGAAAAGGCGGATGAGGAATAGACCATTTTTCCGCCAGAAATTCAATGCCGGCGCCGCGGATCGCCAGCGGCTTCTCAAGCCGCTTGCCAGGCGATCACCCGGTCGCGGCCGCCGGCCTTGGCCCGGTACAACGCCTGGTCCGCCCGATGGAAAGCCTGCTGCAGCCCGCCGTTCCCCACCAGGCAAACGCCGGCGCTGACCGTCACCTGGCCATGGGGAAAGGGAGCGGCGCGCACCTGCTGGCGGAAACACTCCAGCCGCGCCTGCCCCGCCGCGTCGCTGCGCGCCGCCAGCAGCACGCCGAATTCCTCGCCGCCGATGCGGCCGTAGATCTGGTCGTGAAAGGTTTCGGCCAGCAAGGCGCTGACCTCGCGTATCGTCTGATCCCCCACCGCGTGGCCGTGGGTGTCGTTGATGCACTTGAACAGATCGATATCGATGATGGCCAGGTAGAAAACGATGTCATCGTGCCCAAGCGCGTACTCCGCCTGCTGCAGAAAGGAACGCCGGTTGGGCAGACTGCTCAGCGAATCGTAAAAAGCCTGCCGTCTCAGCTTGTTCAGCAACAGATGATTGCTGCGCAGCGTCTGCACCACCTGCAGATGCACCAGCACCATGCCGCCGATGATGATGGCCAGAAAGCCGAAGCCGTAAATCGCCTGCTCGCCGCCCCAGCGCAGAAACACCCGCGCGGGATCGAACACCAGCAGCAGCAGCCCCCAAAAGCTCAGCGTGTGCCATACGCTGGACATGCTGATCGACATCACCAGCGCCGACACGCCCAGCGTCGGCAACAGCAGATATTCGCCGTAGCCGCCGGCGTCCAGCGCGCGCTTCATCGCCAGGCAATAGCCAATGGCGAATAAGACCTGCCACAACAGCAGGGAGCGGCCGCGCCGCGCCGCGATCTGCAACAGGATCAAGCCGCCCAGGCCCAGGCCCACCGCCAGGAACAGCCAGCCCGGCACCATGCCGCCGTACAGGCGGCGCACCAGCAGAAAGCCCAAAGCGCCCAACACCCCCACGCCCTGGAAACCCAGGCTGCGCCATTGGAAAGCGTCGATCAGATAAGCGTCGAAATCTTGTTCCAGCGGCCGCACCGGCGCAGGTATCGTCATCGCATCATGCTCCCGCCCACACGCGTCTGACATCGCGTCTTGCTGTGGTATAGGCGCCAGGGCCGCGCCCATGCAATCCTCCGCGGCGCCGGCTGGCTCCGCCTTCCCCGCCCGGCTATAATCGCCGCCTTCGACGCGGCGCGGCCTTAGCCGCGCGCTTTGCTTTTTGTCTTTCATGGATTGGCCGCACCCGATGTCCGCAGTCTGTCGCCGGCAGGACGCCATTGTCCTGCGCCCGATGCAAGTTCAAGATTTTCCCGCCGTGCTGCAAGTTCAGCAACACTGCTATCCGCCGTCGCTGATCGAGAGCCGCGACGCGCTGGCCTCGCGCCACCGGCTGTCGCCGGACACCTGCTGGGTGGCGGAGCGCCCCGGCCAATTGCTGGGCTATGTGTTCGCCCACCCTTGGACCGGCGGCAGCCCGCCCAGCCTGAACCGTCCGCTGGAGCGGCTGCCGGACGCGGCCGACACCCTGTTCATCCACGATCTGGCGCTGCATCCGGACGCGCGCGGCCACGGCTTGGGACCGCGCCTGGTGCAAACCGTTCTGGGCCAGGGCCGCCGACGCGGCTTGCGCCAGGCGCGGCTGGTGGCGGTGCAGGGCCCCGCGCGCTACTGGCGCCGCTTCGGCTACCAGGCCTGCGCGCGCGACGATTACACCCGCCGGACTTATGGCGAAAGCGCGGTCGGCATGCAACGCCCGCTCTAAGAACAGGTTCTAAATGCGGGCCGCGCCGGCACGCCAAAACGCCTATGCTGCAAGGAAGATTTGGCCAGCCCCCAGGCCAAGCTATGATAGAATCGCGCGCAACGTATTCAATTCCTTATGAAAATACTCATAGTCGCCCTGTGCGCGGCATGGCTCGCCGCCCCGGCCCTGGCCGGCCGTTTGCTGCCGATGGAACTGAAGGCCGGCACGGTCCGCGCCGCGGACGACGCCACCATCGAGTTCGTCAAGAAAGACCGCTCGCTGCTGGAAAGCCTGCTCGGCATCTTCATCCGCTCGGAACGCCAGTTCCCGTTGGCGCCCGGCCTGCGCATCTTCGACGAGAACAACCGTTTCCTGCTGCGCGGCCAACTGGACGGCCTGGAAGGCCGGCCGGTGGGCGTCACCTTCAATATGCAAGGCCAGATCAACCGGATCTGGGTGCTGCGCCCCGAGGAAGTGGAGCTGCTGAAGCAAAGGGAAGCCGAAGCGGCCGCCCAACCGTCCCGATAACCTCAGCCGCCCGCGGCGGCGCCTGCCGGGCCCGGCCCGGCGGGAACTGACAGAAACACGCTGGAATCTAGCCGCAATGAAAAAGGTATACATCAAGACGTTTGGCTGCCAAATGAACGAGTACGACTCGGACAAGATGGCGGACGTGCTGTCCGACTCCGAAGGCATGGTCAAAACGGACAAGCCGGAAGAAGCCGACATCATCCTGTTCAACACCTGTAGCGTGCGCGAAAAGGCGCAGGAGAAAGTGTTTTCGGACCTGGGCCGCATCCGCCCGCTGAAAGAGGCCAAGCCCGACCTGATCATCGGCGTCGGCGGCTGCGTGGCGTCGCAGGAAGGCGAAACCATCGTCAAGCGTGCGCCCTACGTCGACGTGGTGTTCGGCCCGCAAACGCTGCACCGGCTGCCGGAGCTGATCAAGTCGCGCCAGTCCAGCGGCAGCTCCCAGGTGGACATCTCCTTCCCGGAGATCGAGAAGTTCGACCACATCCCGCCGGCCAAGGTGGAAGGCGGCGCGGCCTACGTCTCCATCATGGAAGGCTGTTCCAAGTATTGCTCCTTCTGCGTGGTGCCCTACACCCGCGGCGAGGAAGTCAGCCGCCCCTTCGACGACGTGCTGACCGAAATCGCCGGCCTGGCCGCGCAAGGCGTCAAGGAAATCACCCTGCTGGGCCAGAACGTCAACGCCTATCGCGGCGCGATGGCCGACGGCGAAATCGCCGACTTCGCGCTGTTGCTGGAATACGTGCACGAAGTGCCGGGCGTGGAGCGCATCCGCTTCACCACCAGCCACCCGCGCGAATTCAGCCAGCGCATCATCGACTGCTACGGCAAGCTGCCCAAGCTGGTGTCGCATCTGCACCTGCCGGTGCAAAGCGGCGCCGACCGCGTGCTGACCGCGATGAAACGCGGCTACACCGGCCTGGAATACAAGTCCATCATCCGCAAGCTGCGCGCGCTGCGGCCGGACCTGTGCCTGTCGTCCGACTTCATCGTCGGCTTCCCCGGCGAGACCGAGGCCGACTTCGAGCAAACGCTGAAGCTGGTCAAGGACATGGAGTTCGATTTCAGCTTCGTGTTCATCTACAGCCCGCGTCCGGGCACGCCGGCGTCCAACCTGCCGGACGACACGCCGCACTCGGAAAAAGTGCGCCGGCTGGAAGCCCTGAACGAGGTGATCGAGGCCAAGGGCTTCGCCATCAACCAGGAGATGGTGGGCACGGTGCAGCGCGTGCTGGTGGAAAGCGTGTCCAAGAAAGACGCCACCATGCTGGCGGCGCGCACCGCCAACAACCGCGTGGTCAACTTCGTCGGCCACCCGCGGCTGTTGAATCAGATGATGGACGTGCGCATCACCGAAGCCCGCCCGCACTCGCTGGTGGGCGAGGCGCTGATCGCGGAAACCGTCTGAGCATGAGGCCCGTCCGCCATTTTTTCGCGCCGGACGCCGCGGGCGGGCGTATGCTTGGCGCTTTGCACTCACGCTGACGCCGCCATGTTCATCGTTTCGCTAAGCTATATCGCCCCGCTGTCCGACATCGACGCGCAGCTGGAAGCGCACGTCGCCTGGTTGCGGCAGGGCTACGCCTCCGGCCTGCTGCTGGCCTCCGGCCGCAAAAGCCCGCGCACCGGCGGCGTGATCCTGGCGCGCGGCGAACGCGCCGAGCTGGAAGCCCTGCTGGCGCGCGATCCGTTCGCCGTCGCCGGCCTCGCCCGCTACGAGATCACCGAGTTCCACGCCAGCATGAGCGCGCCGGAACTGGATTGTCTGCGGAACATTTGATGAACGCCGCAGCCTTAACCCTTGTCCATCGGTCGTCCCGCCCCGCCGCGGGCCGCCGACAACGACCCAGACTACGAGCCGCATGACTACATCGCACGCCGAACCCCTGAGCTTCAACCCTGTCGACAATGAACGGCTGGCCCGCCTGTGCGGCCCGCTGGACGAAAATCTGAAACAGATAGAAACCGGCCTGGACGTGACGGTGCAGCGCCGCGGCGAAAGCTTCCGCGTCCAAGGCGAACAGGCCAAGACCGCGGTGGAGGCGCTGACCCGGCTCTATCTGCTGGCGGAAAAACAGGAGCTGTCGATAGACGACGTGCAACTGTGCCTGGTGGAGTTGCGCCGCCACGCGCCCAACGGCGCCGCGGCGCCCGCCGACGACGAAGACGCGCCGGTGCTGGTGACCCGCCGCGGCGATCTGCGCGGCCGCACGCCGCGCCAGAGCCGCTACATCAAGGCCATCCAGCAACACGACATCACCTTCGGCATCGGCCCGGCCGGCACCGGCAAGACCTATCTGGCGGTGGGCTGCGCGGTGGACGCGATGGAGCGCGACACGGTCAAGCGCATCGTGCTGGTGCGCCCGGCGGTGGAAGCCGGCGAGAAGCTGGGTTTCCTGCCCGGCGACCTTGCGCAGAAGGTGGACCCGTATCTGCGGCCGCTGTACGACGCGCTGTACGATCTGATGGGCTTCGACCGCGTGACCCGGCTGTTCGAGAAGAACCTGATCGAAATCGCGCCGCTGGCCTATATGCGCGGCCGCACGCTGAACAACGCCTTCATCATTCTGGACGAGGCGCAGAACACCACGCCGGAACAGATGAAGATGTTCCTGACCCGCATCGGCTTCGGCTCCAGGGCGGTGATCACCGGCGACGTGACCCAGATCGACCTGGCCCGCCATCAGAAAAGCGGCCTGGTCGAGGTGGAGCGCATCCTGGACAAGGTGCGCGGCATCCATTTCCACCATTTCCAGAGCGACGACGTGGTGCGCCACCCGCTGGTGCAGAAAATCGTCGACGCCTACGACCAATACCAAAGCAAGCAAGATGAAAAGAGCCAAGCGTAACCCGCTGCTGGCGCGCCTGGCCGCGCGCCTGGAACTGAGCCTGGACGTGCGCAGCCAAACCGCGGCGCTGCCGCGGCCGGCCGACCTGCGCCGCTGGAGCCAGGCGGCGCTGCAAGCCGGCGTCAAACAGGCCCAGGTCAGCATCCTGATCGTGGACGCCGACGAAGGCCGCCAGATGAACCGCGACTACCGCGGCAAGGACTACGCCACCAATGTGCTGAGCTTCGCCCTCAACGAGGGCGAGCCGGTGCCCGGCCTGCCGCTGATCGGCGACCTGGTGCTGTGCGCGCCGGTGGTGGAAAAAGAGGCGGCCGAGCAAAACAAGCCGCTGCAAGCCCATTACGCCCACCTGCTGGTGCACGGCATGCTGCACTTGCAGGGCTTTGACCATGAGCAAGACGACGAAGCCGAAACCATGGAGACGCTTGAAACCGTCATCATGCAAAGGCTAGGATATCCCGACCCTTATCGAGAGGAGCAGTTCTAAGAAATGGAAGACCCCAGTAAACCGCGGCCGACTTGGCTGGAACGCCTGTCCACCATGTTGCTGCGCGAGCCGGAAGATCGCGAAGAGTTGATCGAACTCTTGCACAACGCCTTCGAGCGCAATCTGCTGGACGCGGAAGCGCTCGGCATGATCGAGGGCGTGCTGGAAGTCAGCGAGCTGACCGTGCGCGACGTGATGATTCCGCGCAGCCAGATGAACGTGATCAGCTGCGACGACCCGATCACCCGCTTCCTGCCTATGGTGATCGACTCCGGACACTCGCGCTTTCCGGTGATAGGCGACAGCAAGGACGACGTGCTGGGCATTCTGTTGGCCAAGGAACTGTTGCGCTATTTCCACGCGCCGGCCAGCTTCGACTTGAAGGCGGTGCTGCGCCCGGCGGTGTTCGTGCCGGAATCCAAGCCGCTGAACGTGCTGCTGCGCGATTTCCGCGCCACCCACAACCACATGGCGGTGGTGGTGGACGAATACGGCGGCGTGTCCGGCCTGGTGACCATCGAGGACGTGATCGAGCAGATCGTCGGCGACATCGAGGACGAATACGACACCGAGGACGACGAGGAAGACATCCTGCCGGTGCGCGGCCATCAACGCTACCGGGTCAAGGCGCTGACCGAAATCGAGGACTTCAACCATTACTTTGAAACCGATTTCGAAGACGACGACGTCGACACCGTCGGCGGCCTGGTGATCTCGCTGACCGGCCATCTGCCCAAGCGCGGCGAGGCGGTGGAAGCCTCCGGCCTGCGCTTCACCGTGTTGCGCGCCGACAACCGCCGCGTCGACACCCTGCTGGTGGAGCGGATACAAGCCGGCGAGACCAGCGAGGTCTGAAGCGGTTGACGATCCGGCGCGAGGCGCCGCGCGGCGAGTCACTTCGGAACGCGCATGCGCCGCATGTCCATTCCTGGTTCTCAGCCGCAAGGCCTTGCCTCGCTCCGGCTCACGAAACCATGAACGCTAGAACAGCCTGCGGGCGCCGGAGGCCGGATAGCACTTGGTGCCCGCGCCTCCCGTTTCTAAGATGAATATCAGCCATTTGACAATCCGTCGGCCGGCTTTTGCCGGCCGGCTTCGCCTGATGCCTACCATGCGCACTTTACTGGTCCTGCTGGCAGCCGCCTTGGCTGGCAGCCTCACACTGTTCGCCTTCGCCCCCTACCGGCTGTTCTGGATCATGCCGCTGTCGCTGGCGGCGCTGGCGGATCTGACCCAGCGCCACCCGCAACGCGCGTTCTGGATCGGCTATGTCTGGGGCCTGGCCGCCTACACCAGCAACTTCAACTGGATCTACAACAGCCTGCACGACGTGGCCGGCCTGCCGGTCTGGATCGCCTTGCCGCTGGTGCTCTTGCTGCCCGCCTATCTGGCGCTCTACCCCGGCCTCGCGATGTGGCTGAGCGCCCGCGTCACCGCCAAGCCGTGGCAGCGCTGGCTGCTGGCCTTTCCGGCGCTGTGGGAGCTGGGGGAATGGCTGCGCGGCTGGGTGCTGACCGGCTTCCCCTGGGCCGCCGCCGGCTATTCGCAGATCACCGAAAGCCCGCTGGCCGGCTACACGCCGCTGGGCGGCTCCCACCTGGTCAGCTATCTGGTGGCGCTGTCCGCCGGCGCGCTGGCGCTGATGGTCCACAGCGGCTGGAAGATGCGCGCCGGCCTGCTGATCGCCGCGCTGGCGGTGTGGGGCAACGGCTTCTGGCTGAAAAGCATCGAATGGACTCAGCCGCAGGGCAAGCCGATCAGCGTGGCGCTGGCCCAGGGCAATATCGCCCAGGAGCTGAAATGGTCGCCGGAAAACCTGGAAGAGTCGCTGCGCGTGTATTACCAGCAAGTGGCCACCGCCCGCGCCGACCTGATGCTGCTGCCGGAAACCGCGCTGCCGCTCTTCCTCGACGACCTGCCCTCCGGCTATCTGAGCATGATGGAAGGCCAGGCCCAGCGCGCCGGCATGGCGCTGGCCACCGGCGTGCCCCGCCGCACCAACGACGGCCGCGGCTATTTGAACGCGGTGGTGGCGCTGACCACGCCGGGCCGTCCGTATTTCGCCAAGGACCACCTGGTGCCCTTTGGCGAATTCATCCCGGTGCCGGGGCTGATAGGCTGGATCTACCAGTTCATGAATATGCCGATGTCCGGCTTCAGCAGCGGCGGCGCCAATCAGCCGCCGTTGGCGCTGGCCGGCGAGAAAATCGCCTTCAACGTCTGCTACGAGGACAGCTTCGGCGAGGAGTTGATAGGCCCGGCCTCCCAGGCCAGCATCATGGCCAACGTCAGCAATCTGGCCTGGTTCGGCAAGAGCGTGGCGATGAGCCAGCATCTGCAGCTGTCCCAGGCGCGCGCGCTGGAAAACGGCCGCTACATGCTGCGCGCCACCAATAACGGCATGACCGCCATCATCCGTCCGGACGGCGAGATCGCCTCGGTGGCGGCACCCTACACCCGCCAGGTGCTGCAGGGCTTCGCCCAGGGCCGCCAGGGGCTAACCCCCTATATGCGCCACGGCAACGCGCCGGTCTTGATAGGCTGCGCGGCGCTGCTGCTGCTGGCCATGCTGCTGGGCCGCAAGCACCGGCCCTGAGCCTTGCCGCCTTCGCCTTGAAAACGCGCGATGTTTCCTCACCGGAACATCGCGCGTTTTGACATTCGGCCCCGGATTCCCGATCATCATTCGCCGGCGGCGCGAACCGGTCCCGCACCGGAAGCACACCAAGAAAGACGCGCCGCCTCTACAAGGGAAAAACCATGAACGAGAGAAAACTGGAAGCCGGGATCGTCACCAACTTTTCCGAGCGCATGAGCTACGGCGGCTATCTGTGCCTGGACGAACTGCTGGCCTGCCAGAAGCCGCTGTCCAACCCGCCGCACCACGACGAGTTGCTGTTCGTGATCCAGCATCAGACGTCGGAATTGTGGATGAAGCTGATGCTGCACGAGCTGCAAGCCGCGGTGCGCTTCGTCCAGCAGGACACGCTGGGCCCCAGCTTCAAATGCCTGGCGCGGGTCAAACAGATCCAGCGCCTGCTGTTCGAACAATGGGCGGTGCTGGAAACGCTGACGCCGTCCGAGTACATGGAATTCCGCGACGTGCTGGGCAACTCCTCCGGTTTCCAGTCGCACCAATACCGCTCCATCGAATTCCTGCTGGGCAACAAGAACCAGGCGATGCTGAACGTGTTCGCCCATGAGCCGGACAAGCACGCGGCGCTGAAAGCCATTCTGGACGCGCCCAGCCTCTACGACGAATTCCTGCGCCACCTGGCGCGGCGCGGCCTGCCGGTGCCGGCCTCCAGCCTGGAGCGCGACTGGTCGCAGCCCTATCAGCGCAATCCGGAACTGATCCCGCTGTTCAAGACCATTTACGACCAGCCCCAACAACACTGGGAAGCCTATGAGATGGCGGAAAAGCTGGTGGACGTGGAGGAATACTTCCACCTGTGGCGCTTCCGCCACATGAAGACGGTGGAGCGGGTGATCGGCTTCAAGCAGGGCACCGGCGGCTCCAGCGGCGTGCGCTTCCTCAAGCAGGCGCTGGAGCTGACCTTCTTCCCGGAACTGCTGGACGTGCGCACCGAGATCGGCCGCTAAGAACCTGTTCAAAGTCTGCTGCGCTTCAGCGATACGGCGTTAAAAACAAGCTCAAAATGCTCATGTACCACGCGTACATTCCGCTTTTTCGCTCGTTTTCGCCTTGTCTCGCCCTCGCTCGCGAGGCTTTGAACAGGCTCTAAGAACCGGTTCTAAGACGGCCTAGCGCGGCGGCGCTCAACAGCGGAAGCGGGACACCAGCCCGCGCAGATTGCCGGCCAGCTGGCGCATGTCCGCCAGCGCCGCCGAGGCGGTGGACGCCGCCTGCGCGTTCTTGCTGGAGCTCATCGCGATCTGCTCGACGTATTGGGCGATGTCCTGGCTGGCGGTGCCCTGTTCCTTCAGCGCGTGGGAGATGTCGTTGACCACGCCCAGCACCCCGCCGGCGCTCTGACGGATCTCGCTCACCGCCGCGCCGCCCTGCTCGGCCAGTTCCAGGCCGTTCTTGGCGCGCCGCACCGCCTCTTCCATCGAGCCGTGCGACTGGGTGGAGCTTTGCTGAATCTCGGCTATCATGCCGGCGATCTCCTCGGTGGCCTGGGCGGTGCGCTCGGACAGCTTGCGCACCTCGTCCGCCACCACCGCGAAGCCGCGGCCCTGCTCGCCGGCGCGCGCCGCCTCGATCGCCGCGTTCAAGGCCAAGAGATTGGTCTGGTCGGCGATGTCCTTGATCACCTGCATGATGCCGGAGATCACCTGCGCCTTGTCCACCAGCTCGTTGATGGTGCCGGCGGCCAGTTCCACCGATTCATTGATGCGGCGCATCTCCGCCACCGCACGCGAAATCACCTCGCTGCCCTGCTGCGACGATTCGCCGGACTGTTCGGACAGATTGCGGGCGTCCTGGGCGCGGTCGGAAATATGGTTGATGCTGACGGTCAGCTCTTCTATCGACGCCGCCATCGAGGTGGCCGCCTCGCTCTGCTGCTCCGAGCCGTTGGCCACCTCGCTGGCATGGCTGCTGACGTCGGCGCTCATCTCCGACACCCGGTTGGCGGCGGCGGCGATGTCGCCCACCAGCTGTCGCAACTGCCCCTGCATGCCGGCCACATTGGCCAGCAGGCTGTCCCGGTCGCCGCTCTTCACCGGCACCTCCATATCCAGCTGGCCGGCGGCGATGCGTTTGACGATGTCCACGGTGACCGCCGGCTCGCCGCCCAGCTGGCCCAGCACGCTGCGCATGATGTAGCCGCCCAGGCCCGCCAGCAGCAGCAGGATCACGCCGACCTCCAGCGCCAGATTGAACAGCGATTTGTGATAGGCGGCGGCCACGTCGTCCAGATAGATGCCGGTGCCCAGCACCCAGCCCCAGCCGGGCGAGGTCATCAAATAGGAGATCTTGGGCTGCGGCGCGTCGAAGCCCGGCTTGTCCCAGACGTAGCCGGCGTAACCCTTGCCGCCGCCGGCGCTCAGCGCCTGGTCGAACAGCTGGCCCATGTCCTGGCCGCTGCCCTCTTTAACTCCGTGCAGATTCTTGCCGATCAAGGCCGGCTTCACGCCGTGGGCGACATAGGTCAGGCCCTTGTCGAAGGCGAAGAAATACTCGCGCTCGTCGTAGCGCATGCTGCTCAGCGCCGCCGCCGCCAGCTGCTTGGCCTGCGGTTCGCTCATCTTGCCGTCCGCCGCCATCTTCTCGTAGGAGCTCACCAGCGCCGCCGCCGACTCCACCAGATTGCGCGTCTTGTCCTTGCGGTCCTGCAACATGGTGTCGCGCTCGCGCATCACCGACAGCACGCCTATCGCCGTCACCAGCAGCGCCATCGCCACCAAGAGCAGCAGCAAGCGGCCGCGCAGGCTCATTGTTGTTTTGTTCATCTCCATCTCCCCACACCTTGTTAGCTTATTCTAGACAGCGCCCATCGCTCTTTTTATGCGATTAATCCTAATTTGATACATTTTTTCCGAAAATATCAACAGCATAAAAAAACCCGGATTGCTCCGGGTCAAACTGAACGCGAGCGGTCATCCCCGCGCTCAGGGTCGTCATTCCTTAGGATTCAGTCCGCGCCGCCTCACTTCATCGTCGGCATCACGAATTCGGCGGTCATCTTGGCCGGCCAGCGGCTGGTCACCGTCTTCATTCGGGTATAGAAACGCACGCCCTCCGGGCCGTGCATATGGTGATCGCCGAACAGCGAAGCCTTCCAGCCGCCGAAGCTGTGGAAAGCCATAGGCACCGGAATCGGCACATTGACGCCCACCATGCCCACCTGGATGCGGTGGCTGAATTCGCGCGCGGCGCCGCCGGAACGGGTGAAGATGCTGGTGCCGTTGGCGAAGGGATGGGCGTTGATCAGGCTGACCGCGCTGTCGAAGTCCGGCACCCGCACCACCGCCAGCACCGGCCCGAAGATTTCCTCCTTGTAGATGGTCATCTCCGGCGTCACGTGGTCGAACAGGCAGCCGCCGAGGAAAAAGCCGTCCTCGTGGCCCGGATGGCGATAGCCGCGGCCGTCCACCACCAGCTGCGAGCCTTCGGCCACGCCCTGAGCTACATAGCCCGTCACCTTGTCCAGATGCTGGCGCGTCACCAGCGGCCCCATTTCCGCCGCCGCGTCGTCGCCCACGCCTATCTTCAGATTGCGCGCCCGTTCGGCCAGCCGCTCCACCAGCGCGTCGCCGATATCGCCCACCGCCAGCACCACCGAGATCGCCATGCAGCGCTCGCCGGCCGAGCCGTAGGCGGCGCCGATCAGCGCCTCCACCGCGCCGTCCAGGTCCGCGTCCGGCATCACCACTAGGTGGTTCTTGGCGCCGCCCAGCGCCTGCACCCGCTTGCCGTGGCGCGCGCCGGTTTCGTAGATGTACTGGGCGATGGGGGTGGAGCCGACGAAGCTGAGCGCGGCGATGTCCGGGTGGCCGAGCAAGGCGTCCACCGCCTGCTTGTCGCCGTGCACCACATTGAACACCCCGGCCGGCAGGCCGGCCTGCTGCAGCAACTCGGCCAGCAACAAAGCGGCGGACGGGTCGCGCTCGGACGGCTTGAGAATGAAGCAGTTGCCGCAGGCCAGCGCCACCGGGAACATCCACAGCGGCACCATGGCCGGGAAGTTGAACGGGGTGATGCCGGCCACCACGCCCAGCGGCTGGCGCATGGAATGGCTGTCGATGCCGCCGCCCACTTGCTCGGTGAACTCGCCCTTCAGCAACTGGGGGATGCCGCAGGCGAACTCCACCACTTCCAGGCCGCGGGCGACTTCGCCGATGGCGTCCGACACCACCTTGCCGTGCTCGCTGGAAATCAGCGCCGCCAGCCGCTGCTGGTTCTGCTCCAGCAGCTCCTTGAATTTGAACATCACCCGCGCGCGCTTCAGCGGCGAGGTTTCCGCCCAGGCCGGAAAGGCCTTGCGCGCCGCCGCCACCGCGGCCTGGACCTCGTCCGGGCTGGCCAGCGGCACGCGGGCGGCGACGCTGCCCAGCGCCGGGTTGTAGACATCGCCAAAGCGGCCGCTGCGGCCTTCGCAGCGTTCGCCGCCGATGTAGTGAGGAATGGTTTGCATGGGTGGTTCCGATTTGAATGGGTTAACGCGCTGCCGTGTTTATTCGCAGGCGCGCAAGGCGGCGGCGATGGTGTCGAACAGCCGGTCGATCTCGTGTTTCTCAATGATCAGCGGCGGCGAAACCGCCAGGATGTCGCCGGTGAAGCGCACCAGCACGCCTTGTTCCCAGCACTTGAGGAAGGCGTCGAAACCGCGCTGTCCGGCCGCGCCGGGGCGGCTGTCCAGCTCGATGCCGGCCACCAGGCCCAGGTTGCGGATGTCCTTGACGTAGGGCTGGCCGCGCAAGGCGTGCGCGCGCTCCTCGAAATAAGCGGACAGGCCGGCGGCGCGCTCGAACAGCTGCTCCTCGCGGTACAGGTCCAGCGAGGCGATCGCCGCGGCGCAGGCCAGCGGGTGGGCGGAATAGGTGTAGCCGTGCGGAAACTCGATCATGCGCTCGCCGGCGGCGGCCATGAAGGCGTCGTGGATCTCCGGCTTCACCAGCAGCGCGCCCATCGGCACCACGCCGTTGGTCAGGCCCTTGGCGCAGGTGATGATGTCCGGCAGCACGCCGAACTTGTTCGCCGCCCAGTCAGCGCCCAGGCGGCCGAAACCGGTGATCACCTCGTCGAAGATCAGCAGGATGCCGTAGCGGTCGCAGATTTCGCGCAGGCGCCGCAAATAGCCCTTGGGCGGAATCAGCACGCCGGTGGAGCCGGCCATCGGCTCGACGATGACGGCGGCGATGGTGGACGGATCGTGCAGGGTCAGGATCCGCGCTTCCAGCTCGTCGGCGAACTCGGCTCCGTGCTCCGGTTCGCCGCGGCTGAAGGCGTTGCGCGCCAGGTCGTGGGTGCTGCGCAGATGGTCCACCGCCGGCAAGGACACCGGAAAGTGCTTGCGGTTGCCGGCCATGCCGCCCACCGAAATGCCGCCGAAGTTGACGCCGTGATAGCCGCGCTCGCGGCCGATCAACTTGACGCGGGCGGCGTCGCCGCGCACGCGGTGGTAAGCCACCGCCATCTTCAGCGCGGTGTCCACCGCCTCCGAGCCGGAGCCGACGAAGAAAGCCTTGCTTAAGCCCTTGGGCGCCATCGCCACCAGCTTGTCGGCGGCCTCGAAAGCCTTCGGGTGCGCCATCTGGAACGGCGGCGCGTAGTCCAGCGTCGCCACCTGGCGCTGCACCGCCTCGACGATGGGCTTGCGGTTGTGGCCGGCGGTCACGCACCACAGGCCGGCGCTGCCGTCCAGGATCTGGCGGCCCTGATCGTCGGTGTAATACATGCCGTCGGCGCTCACCAGCATGCGCGGCGCGCGCTTGAACTGGCGGTTGGCGGTGAACGGCATCCAGAACGCGTCCATCTGCGGCTGATTCATCGTTGTCTCCCCTGGCTCTCTGCCGAATGATGACAACTAATCTAGCCGGGCCACCAATACAATTACAGGTACAGTTCGCGCGGATTTGCCCATTCCCGTATCGGCAAAATCGCCAGTACAGTCCGCAAGCATGAAAAAAACCCGGCCGCAGCCGGGTTTTCGTGTCGCGCCTGTCCGCTCAGACTCGGAAGCTGGAGAACAGCTGCCGCATGTCCTTGGCCGCCTGCGACAGGTCGTTCAAGGTGTCGTGCACGGTCTGCAAGGCGCCGTCGCTGTCGACGATGCGGCCGTTGATCTGCTCGGTGCTCTGCGCGATCAAGGTGGTGGCCTTGTGCTGCTCGCTGGTGGACAAGGTGATCTCGTTCATCTTGGCCATCACCTCCTGCATCGCCTGCTGGATCTGCTCGATGCGCTGCACCGCGCTGTCGGTCAGTTCCACGCCGTCGTCCACCGAGCTGACGGTGCGCTGCATATTGGTCACCGCCTGGCTGGTTTCCTCGCGGATGGTGCTGACCATGCTGGAAATCTCCACCGTGGCCTGGCCGGTGCGCTCGGCCAGCTTGCGCACTTCGTCGGCCACCACCGCGAAGCCGCGGCCCATTTCGCCGGCGCGCGCCGCCTCGATCGCCGCGTTCAAGGCCAAGAGGTTGGTCTGATCGGCGATGTCCTTGATCACATTGGTGATGCCGCTGATCTGTTGCGAACGCTGATCCAGCGACACCAACATGCCGGACAAGCCCTTCACCGCCTCCACCGTGCTGTTCATCTCGCGGGAGATGCGCTGCATCTCGTCCGCGCTTTCGCTGGACACGGTGCCGGTGTGGTTGACCAGCGAGTCCGCCTCGCGCGCGGCGTCGGCTATGTGGGAAATGCTGACGGTGATCTCTTCCAGCGTCGCGGCGTTGGAGCTGGACACGTCGGAAATCTGCCGGGAATCGCGCGCCACCTGGTCCACGGTGGTGGCCACGCTCTGCACGCCGTTGGTGACGTTTTCCGCCTCGGTTCGCACCGCCACGAACATGCTTTGCAGACGCTGGATGAAGCTGTTGAACGCGGTGGCGGTCTCGGCGATCTCATCCTGGCCCTGCACTTCGATGCGGCGGGTCAAATCGCCCTCGCCCTTGGAAATCTCCAGCATCGCGTTGCGCAAGCGGCCCAGGCCGGCCAACATCTTGCTCAGCATCACGCTGGCCACCGGGATCAGCACCACCACGCACAGCGCGCCCAGGCCCACGACGGTCAGCAACAGTTTCTCCAGCGGCTCGCTGACCACGGACTTGTCTATCATCACGCCCAGCAGCCAGTTGGTGCCCTCCACCGGGTCCACTTGCACCAGCTTAGCTTCGCCGTTGACCTCGATCTCCTCCATCGCGCTGCTGGTGGACAACTGCACCAGCTTCTCGGCGGACAGCGCCGGCACTTTTTCCGCCAGCGGCTTCAGCGTCAAGGTGGTGTCGGGGTGGGCGATCACCTTGCCGCTCTTGTCCACCAGGAAGGCATAGCCGTTGCCGCGCAGCTTGGCGGACAGCACGGTCTTGACCAGGTCGTCGATGAAGATGTCGCCGCCCACCACCGCCTTCAGCGTGGAGCCGTCGAACACCGGCGAAACAAAGGTCACCACCAGCTTCTTGGTGTCGAAATCGACATAGGGATCGGACACGCCCGGCTTGCCGCTGGCCTGGGCCTGCTGATACCAGGGACGCGCCACCGGATCGTAGCCCGCCGGCTGCGGCTTGAAGTCGGAACGGATCATTTTATGGTCGGCGGTGCCGATATAGGTCATGTCGTAGCCGCCGGCCTGGCTCAGGCGCGCCAGCATCGGCATCGGTTCCGGCGTGCCCACCACCGGATTGCCGGCGATCACCACCTTGACCTTGCTGCCGTACCAGTCCTTGACCAGATTGGCGTAGCCGCGCGAGGTGCTGGACAGTTCGTTATCCACGCCCTGGACAATCTCGTTGCGCATCTGGGTATACACCAAGGTCGTAATGATGGCGCCCAGCAAAACCAGCAACACCGCAATGAATACAATCAACTTTACACGCAAAGAGCGCATTTCCGTCCTCCATCCCCAATTCGACTTGGCTTGCCGCGATTGCTTGTCAATTCACGACAAAGCGCTGTTATGATCATTCTCGATGCCGGTAGGCTCTGTTCTTGTCTTAGCCGTTTCGCCTGCAAAGCTCAACAAAAAACATACAGATTGACGGCTGCAACATGCCATCCGGCTTATGACGAGATATTTATCACAAGCTGTTCTCAACGGACAGGCCCAATATCAATGATGCTCAAATAACGCGCAATGGCCAGCCTGAATCTTATGCCTGCGGATGGCATTACATTGGTGGAAAACATCGTTAATTCAGCTATTTCCGCCATCCAATGCGGCCAGTGGCGCAACGGTGCAAAAATCCCATCTATTCGCAGAATGGCCGGGGAGCTGGGCGTCAGCCCATTCACCGTGGTCGAGGCCTACGATAGGCTGGTGACCCTGGGCTATCTGGCGGCGCGGCCGGGCTCCGGCTTTTACGTGGAGGCGAGGCGGGAAAGCCGGCCGCCCGAACTGCCCGCCGCGCCGCGCGTCTGGCCGGTGGACGAATACTGGCTGCTGCGCAAGATTTACCAGCAGGACGCCAATACCCTGTTCGCCGGCTGCGGCTGGCTGCCCTCGCACTGGTACGACGCCGAAGCCCAGCAAAAAGCGCTGCGGCAACTGGCCCGCGACGCCGTCGCCGCGCCCGGCTACGGCGACCCCAAGGGCTTTCAGCCCTTGCGCGAGCATCTGGCCGACCGGCTGGCCGAACGCGGCATCCCGGCCCGCGCCGACGACATCGCGCTGACCCAGGGCGCCAGCCGCGCGCTGGACATGGCGGCCTGCGCGCTGCTGCAGGCCGGAGACACCGTGCTGGTGGACGATCCCGGCTATTGCAATCTGCTGTCCTGCCTGGCCTTTCGCGAGTTCAAGCTGGTGTCGGTGCCGTGGACCGAACACGGGCCCGATCTCGAAGCGCTGCGCGCGCTGCTCCGCCAACACCGGCCGCGGGCCTTCTTCACCAATCCCTGGCTGCAAAACCCCACCGGCGCCAGCTACTCGCCGTCCGTCGCCCACCAGGTGCTGCGGCTGGCCGAGGAGCACGATTTCCTGATCGTGGAAGACAATGTTTCCGCGGACTTCGCCGGCGGCCGCCAGCCCGCGCTGGCGGCGCTGGACGGGCTCAAGCGCGTGCTCTATATCGACAGCTTCTCCAAATCGCTGTCGCCGGGGCTGCGCGTCGGCTATCTGTGCGGCCCGTCCGAGCTGCTCGAGCGCATCGTCCACTACAAGATGATGTCCGGGCTGACCTCGCCGGAACTGAACGAGAGGCTGGCGCTGGAACTGGTGTCGGAGGGCCGCTATCGCCGCCAGCTGGAGCGGCTGCGCGCGCGGCTGGCCGAAGCGCAGGCGCAATGCCAGCAGCTCTTCCTCGAACACGGCTGGCAGTTGTTCGCGCGGCCGGACAACGGCCTGTTCCTGCTGGCCCGGCCGCCCGGGGAGCTGGACGCCAGGCAGTTGGCCGAACAGGCGCAGCAGCACAAGATCCTGCTCGCCCCCGGCCATCTGTTCCGCGCCTACGGCATGCCCTCGGACTGGCTGCGCTTCAACGTCGCCTTCAGCCAGGATCGTCGGCTGTGGGATTTTCTGAGTTGCCCGCCACAGTGATAACATGCCGTAACCACAGCTTAGCGGAGCCCTCCATGCAACTTGTCGAAATGTTCGTCCATCCGTTGAAATCCTGTCGCGGCCTGTCCTACAGCCGCGCCTTCGCCGGCAAGCAGGGCCTGCTTCATGACCGCGAATGGCTGCTGGCCGGCGACAACGGCCGCTTCTTCACCGCCCGCTCCCACCCGCAGCTGGTGCGCGTGGAGGTGGATCTGATACCCGGCGGCGCGCTGTTCAAGTTCCCGGACAAGGCGCCGGTGCTGGCGATGAGCACTCAATACCAGCAAGAAGCGCCGGCCACGGTGTGGAAGGACAACTTCGCCGCCTATCACGGCGACGCCGCCGTCGATCGCTGGTTCGGCGAAGTGCTGGGCGAACCCTGCCGGCTGCTGTGGCTGGGCATGCGCTCCAACCGCCGCTTGAAGGACCGCGACCACGAGATGTCCTTCGCCGACGGCTATCCTTATCTGCTGGTGAACCAGGCCTCGCTGGACGCCCTGAACGACGAGCTGGACCAGCCGGTATCGCTGCGCCATTTCCGCCCCAATCTGGTGGTCAGCGGCGATTACGCCTGGGAAGAAGACGATTGGAAGGTGGTGCAGATCGGCGAGGTGGTGTTCGACGTCGCCAAACCCTGCTCGCGCTGCGTGCTGACCACAGTGGACCCGGACACCGGGATCAAATCGCCGGAACAGCAGCCTCTGCGCACCCTGGTCAGCATCCGCACCTTGCCGGAAGGGGTCTGTTTCGGCGTCAACCTGGTGCCGCGCAATGAAGGCGTGCTGGAGTTGGGCGCCGAGTTCAGCGTGCTGGAAACCCGCTACGAATTCTGATTTTCCGACGCCGGTTCGCCGGCGTTATTACCGATTTATGCTGAATAGATTCATGAATTTGCAAGAACTGCTCGATCAAATCCACGGCGAAGTCGCCGCCTATTACGGCCAGGGCCGCGTCGCCGACTACATCCCGGCGCTGGCCGAGGTGCCCCCTCGCCAGTTCGGCATGGCCATCACCACCCTGGACGGTCAACACTACCGCTGCGGCGACGCCGCCGTGCCCTTCTCCATCCAGAGCATTTCCAAGGCCTTCATGCTGGCGCTGACGCTGGAAGCCGACGGCGAGGAACTGTGGCGCCACGTTGGCAAGGAGCCGTCCGGCAATCCGTTCAACTCGCTGGTGCAGCTGGAGTACGAGGACGGCGTGCCGCGCAATCCCTTCATCAACGCAGGCGCCCTGGTGGTCACCGACCGCGCCGTCAGCCATTTCGAAGACGCCCACGGCGCGCTGCTGGCCCGCCTGCGCCAGGAGTCGGGCAACGCCACGCTGTGCGGCAACGCCCGCGTCGCCGAATCCGAGCGCGCCCACGGCCACCGCAACGCGGCGCTGGCCCATTTCATGAAAAGCTACGACAACCTCGACAACGAGGTGGAGACGGTGCTGCAACAGTATTTCAACAGCTGCAGCATCACGATGAACTGCGTGGAATTGGCCAACGCCGGCCTGTTCCTCGCCAACCACGGCATCACCCGCGACGGCCGGCAATCGCTGAGCCGCAGCCAGGCCAAGCAGATCAACGCGGTGATGCTGACCTGCGGCACTTACGACGCCGCCGGCGAGTTCGCCTACCGCGTCGGCCTGCCGGTGAAAAGCGGCGTCGGCGGCGGCATGCTCGCCATCATTCCCGGCAAGATGAGCATCGCGGTATGGAGCCCGGAGCTGGACGGCAAGGGCAATTCGGTGCTGGGCCTGGAGGCGCTGGACCGCTTCACCACCCGCACCGGCTTGTCGATTTTTTAGGCCGTTCTCCCGCCAGGCCGCCGGACAGGAAAAAACCCGCTCAAGGCGGGTCTTTTCTTGTCCAGCAATGAAAAAAGCCAGGCTTGCGCCTGGCTTTTTCCTCAACTTCGTCGATTACTCGGCGGAGTTGTCTTCAACCGCTACGGCATCTTCCGGACGGTCCACCAGCTCTACCAGAGCCATCGGGGCGTTGTCGCCCTTGCGGAAACCGTACTTCAGGATACGCACATAGCCGCCATTGCGGGCGGAGAAGCGCGGGCCGAGAACGTCGAAGAGTTTAACCACGATATCGCGGTCACGAGTGCGGTCAAACGCCAGACGACGGTTGGCGAGAGACGGCTTTTTGCCGAGCGTGATCAACGGCTCGGCCACACGACGCAGTTCCTTGGCTTTCGGCAGCGTGGTCACGATCACTTCGTGCTTCAGCAGCGAGTTGGCCATGTTACGCAGCATCGCCAGACGATGGCTGGTCGTGCGGTTCAGTTTACGATTACTGTAACGATGACGCATTGTTAATGTCCTTTTATCTCAAACCTTACGGCTTTTCGAGGCCAGCAGGCGGCCAGTTCTCGAGTTTCATTCCGAGAGTCAGGCCTTTGGAAGCGAGAACTTCCTTGATCTCGTTCAGCGACTTGCGGCCGAGGTTCGGAGTCTTCAGAAGCTCGGTTTCAGTACGCTGGATCAGATCGCCGATGTAATAAATGTTCTCAGCTTTCAGGCAGTTGGCCGAACGAACCGTCAGTTCAAGATCGTCTACCGGACGCAGCAGGATCGGATCGATCGGCGGCGCCTTTTCAACGACTTCTTCAACCGCTGTGCCTTGGAGATCGGCAAAGATCGACAGTTGATCCATCAGAATACGGGCAGCGTTGCGCACTGCCTGTTCCGGCTCGATCACGCCATTGGTCTCGATGTCGAGAACCAGGCGGTCGAGGTCGGTACGCTGCTCAACACGGGCGCTTTCCACAGCGAAGCTCACGCGGCGAACCGGCGAGAAGGAAGCGTCCAGTTGAATGGTACCGATGGAACGGTTGTCTTCATGATTGGATCGAACCGACACCGGCTGATAGCCGCGGCCTTTTTCGATCTTGATCTCCATGTCGATCTTACCGCCAGAGGAGATGTGACAAATCACGTGGTCCGGATTGATCACTTCCACATCGTGCGGCAGTTCGATATCGCCAGCCAAGACAGCGCCTTCGCCGTCCTTTTTCAAGGACAGCACAACACTGTCACGACCATGCAGCTTAAGCACTACGCCCTTGAGGTTGAGGAGGATGTCAACGACATCCTCGCGCACGCCATCAAGTGCGGAATACTCATGCAAAACGCCAGCGATAGTCACTTCGGTCGGAGCATAGCCCGGCATCGACGACAGCAGAATCCGGCGCAGCGAGTTACCCAGAGTATGAGCGTAGCCGCGCTCGAACGGCTCCATCGACACACGAGCGTGAGTGGCGGAAACCGGCTGAACGTCGATAAGACGAGGTTTCAGAAATTCCGAAGCGCTGTTTTGCATAGTCATTCCCTAAGAGCTAGCGATTACTTGGAGTAGAATTCCACAACGAGTTGTTCGTTGATATCGCTAGACAGTTCGGAACGTTCCGGAGCGGATTTGAAAGTGCCTTCCATTTTCTTGGAGTCAACCAGGACCCAAGACGGGAAACCACCCTGCTCGGCCAGAGCCAGACCTTCTACGATACGGGCCTGCTTCTTGGCTTTTTCACGGACGGACACTACGTCACCGGCTTTAACCTGGTAGGACGGAATGTTCACAACCTGGCCGTTCACAACGATAGCCTTGTGGCTAACCAGCTGGCGCGCTTCGGCGCGAGTGGAGCCAAAGCCCATGCGATATACAACGTTGTCCAGGCGGGCCTCGAGCAGCTTCAGCAGGTTTTCACCCGTGGAGCCCTTGCGACGCACAGCTTCCGCAAAGTAATTGCGGAACTGGCGCTCGAGTACACCGTAAATACGACGGATCTTCTGCTTTTCACGCAGTTGCACACCGTAGTCAGACAGGCGGCTCTTACGAGCGCCATGCTGGCCCGGAGGGCTATCCAGTTTGCACTTGGAATCCAGTGCACGACGCGCGCTCTTCAGGAAAAGGTCAGTGCCTTCACGACGAGCGAGCTTACACTTAGGGCCGATATAACGTGCCATGTTCTCACACTCTCCGAATTAGATACGACGTTTTTTGGGCGGACGGCAACCGTTGTGCGGTACCGGCGTCACGTCGGAGATGCTGGTGATCTTGAAACCCAGCGCGTTGAGTGCGCGAACAGCGGATTCACGACCCGGACCCGGGCCCTTGATACGAACTTCGAGGTTCTTCACACCGTATTCTTGGGCAACTTTACCAGCGTGCTCTGCAGCTACCTGAGCGGCAAAGGGTGTACTCTTGCGCGAGCCCTTAAAACCAGCGCCGCCAGAGGTAGCCCAAGACAATGCATTGCCTTGACGGTCGGTGATCGTGATGATGGTGTTGTTGAACGAAGCGTGCACGTGCACGATGCCTTCGCTAACAGACTTGCGCACTTTCTTGCGTACACGAACTGCTGTGTTTGCTTTAGCCATTATCTGTTGTTCCTATTAATTACTTCTTGCCGGCGATCGCCTTACGCGGACCCTTACGAGTGCGAGCGTTAGTGCGAGTGCGCTGACCGCGGCACGGCAGGCCACGACGATGGCGGAAGCCGCGATAGCAGCCCATGTCCATCAGACGCTTGATGCTCATGGTGACTTCACGACGCAGATCACCTTCAACGGTGAACTTGGCGACTTCGTCACGCAGAGTTTCCATTTCAGCGTCAGTCAGATCCTTCACTTTCGTGGAAGGGTTCACGCTGGCAGCAGCACAAATCTGCTGGGCGCGAGTCTGACCGATGCCGAAAATTGCCTGCAGGCCGATAACGGCATGCGCATGATTGGGGATGTTTACCCCTGCAATACGGGCCATACTCTTTCCTTAAGCCTTAAGACCTTGAAAAGTTTGCGATTGTAACACGCAAATCGAGGTCTAACAAATGTTAGCCTTGTTTTTGCTTGTGACGCGGATCCGTGCAAATCACGCGAACTACGCGATTGCGACGAATGATTTTGCAGTTGCGGCAAATCTTCTTTACCGAAGGCTGTACTCGCATGTCAGTTCCTTTCAATCCTCTAAAAGAGCAAGTGCGTTATTTCGCACGGAACACTATCCGGGACAAGCAGGACCGAGGGGAAAGCCCCTCGCTCCAAGCGGCTGTCAGACTGGATGCGAATGCCTTCGCAATCGCACCCCGCCTGAAGTGCCCGGTTACCACGTGTCCATTCACAAGCAAAACTCCGAAGCGAACTTCGGAATTTCGCACTGCATCTGGATGGTGTCTTCCTTAGCCAATAACCCAGCGTGAGCTCAAGTTGTCAGCGCGTGAGCGCGTTGCCTTTGAAGTTGGCCTTCTTCAGCAAGCTCTCGTACTGATGCGACAGCACGTAAGACTGTACCTGCGCCATGAAATCCATGGTTACCACCACGATGATCAGCAGCGAAGTGCCGCCGAAGTAGAACGGAACGTTCCACTTCAAGATCAGGAATTCCGGCAGCAAGCAGACCAGTGTGATATAGATCGCACCAATCAGCGTCAGCCGCAGAATGATCTTCTCGATGTATCGGGAAGTCTGCTCACCTGGACGAATACCCGGGATGAAGGCACCGCTCTTCTTCAGGTTGTCAGCCGTTTCCTTCGGGTTGAACACCAACGCCGTGTAGAAATAGCAGAAGAAGACGATGGCCGCCGCATACAGCAGCACGTAGATCGGCTGTCCGGGATGCAGTTTGTCTGCAATGCCCTTCAGCCAGCCCATGTGCTCGCCCTGACCGAACCAGCCGAGAACGGTGGCCGGGAACAGGATGATGCTGGACGCGAAAATCGGCGGAATCACCCCCGCCATGTTGAGCTTGAGCGGCAGATGCGTGCTCTGGCCCTGCATGACGCGGTTACCGACCTGACGCTTGGCGTAGTTCACCAGGACTTTGCGTTGGCCGCGCTCGGCGTACACCACCACATAAGTCACTACGATCACTCCGACAAACAGCACGACGGCAAACAGGATGGGCAAAGAACCCTGACTGGTCAGAGTCAAGGTCTTGCCGATCGCAGCCGGAACGCCAGCGGCGATACCCGCGCAGATGATCAACGAAATACCGTTGCCAATCCCGCGCTCGGTGATCTGCTCGCCCAGCCACATGAGGAACATGGTGCCGGTTACCAGCGATACGACTGTCGTCAGGTAGAACTCCCACTGCGGAGTCACCACCAGGTTAGGCTGCTTGTACAGCATCACCGCAATGCCGAAACTTTGGAAAGTCGCGAGCAAAACGGTGGCGTAACGTGTGTACTGGGTTATCTTACGACGTCCCGCATCGCCCTCCTTCTTCAGCTGCTTGAGGCTCGGAAGAACCTCGGAGGCGAGCTGAAGAATGATGGAGGCCGAGATGTACGGCATGATGCCGATGGCAAACACCGTAAACCTCGAGAGGGCGCCGCCCGAGAACATGTTGAACATGTCGAGCAGGCCCGTCTGCGATGAGTGGAACAACTTCGCTAGCTCGGCAGGGTTGATACCCGGAACCGGAATGTGAGCACCGATGCGATAAACGATCAGGGCACCAATCAGGAACCAGATTCGACGCTTGAGATCACCAAACTTATTGGCATTTGCCACTAGAGAAGTATTCGCCACAGATTATTGCCTTATTCTACGCTGCCGCCGGCAGCTTCGATGGCGGCGCGAGCGCCGGCGGTTACGCCAACGCCGCGCAGTTTTACTGCGCGCTCAATCTTGCCGGACAGCACCACCTTGGCGGAAGTCACCTGGATGGAAGCCAGACCAGCTTGCTTGAGAGAGAGCAGGTCGATTTCATCAACCGGCAGCAGGTTCAGTTCGGACAGGCGAATCTCGGCAACCTTGCCTGCGTTCAGCGACTTGAAGCCGCGCTTCGGCAGACGACGTTGCAGCGGCATTTGACCGCCTTCGAAACCAACCTTGTGGAAACCACCTGCACGGCTCTTCTGACCTTTGTGACCGCGGCCACAAGTCTTGCCCAGGCCGCTGCCGATGCCACGGCCTACACGGCGCTTGGCATGCTTGGCGCCGGCACCCGGCTGTACAGTGTTCAGCAGCATCTCTTAGCCCTCGAATTTCAACAAGTAGCTGATCTTGTTGATCATGCCACGGTTTTCAGGGGTATCGAGCACTTCAACAGTCTGGCGAATCTTCTTCAGACCCAGACCACGGGCGCAAGCCTTGTGAGACTCCAGGCGACCGATCAGGCTCTTTACCAGAGTGACCTTTACAGTCTTGGCGTTACTCATGGCTCACCCCCAGGATGTCCTCGACGCTCAGGCCACGCTTGGAGGCGATTTGCGCCGGGGTGTTGATGTTGCTCAGACCATCCAGAGTTGCACGCACCACGTTGTACGGGTTGGTGGAACCATGAATTTTTGCCGAGACGTTATGAACACCCATAGCATCAAAGATAGCGCGCATCGGGCCGCCGGCTTTCACACCGGTACCTTCTTTAGCGGGCTGGATGAATACAGTAGTAGCGCCGTGCTTGCCAACCACAGTGTGGTGGAAAGTGCCGTTTTTCAACGGAACCTTAACCATGTTGTGGCGAGCTTGTTCCATTGCCTTTTGTACGGCAACCGGAACTTCCTTGGAACGGCCCTTACCCATGCCGATTCCGCCATCGCCATCACCAACCACGGTCAAGGCGGAGAAAGCCATGATACGGCCGCCTTTAACCACTTTGGTGACGCGGTTGACGCTGATCATTTTCTCGACCAGACCGTCGCCACGATCTTCCGTTTCGTGTTTAGCCATTCTTCACTCCGAATTAGAATACGAGACCGTGTTCGCGAGCGGCGTCAGCCAGCGCTTTCATACGACCGTGGTATTTGAAACCAGAGCGGTCGAAAGCAACTTTCTCGATGCCAGCAGCTTTTGCTTTTTCAGCAATGCGCTTGCCGATCACGGCTGCAGTTGCCACGTTGCCGCCATTTTTGAGATCAGCGCGCACGTCGGCTTCCAGCGAAGAAGCGCTGGCCAGTACTTTGCTGCCGGTCTCATCAACGATCTGGGCATAAATGTGGCTATTGGTGCGATACACAGTGAGACGCACCATCTTGAGCTCCGCGATCCGGGCACGGGTTTTACGTGCGCGGCGGAGTCGAGCTTGTTTCTTGTCCATATCAGTGCCTCAGTTACTTCTTCTTGGTTTCTTTCAGAACCACAACCTCATCAGCGTAACGAACGCCCTTGCCTTTGTACGGCTCAGGAGCGCGGTAAGCGCGGATTTCGGCAGCCACCTGGCCAACGCGCTGTTTGTCAGCGCCTTTGATCAGGATCTCGGTCTGACTCGGGGTCTCAGCTTTAACGCCTTCAGGCATTTGATGAGCCACCGGGTGGGAGAAACCCAGAGACAGGTTCAGGGTGTCGCCTTGAGCCTGGGCACGATAGCCCACGCCTACCAGCTGCAGCTTCTTCTCGAAGCCTTTGGACACGCCGGTCACCATATTGTTCAGCAGCGCGCGCAGGGTGCCGGACATGGCACGAGCGAATTTGCTGTCGTTCTTGGCGGCGAATGTCAGTTGGCCGTTGTCCAGCTTGACATCTACCTCTTCGCACAGAGCGGTGCTCAGGGAGCCCAGGGCGCCCTTAACAGTCACTTCTGCAGCGCCGAACTTCACTTCGACGCCAGCCGGGATGACTACGGGATTCTTAGCTACGCGAGACATTTGACCCCCTTAAGCCACGACGCACAGCAACTCGCCGCCGATGCCGGCCGCGCGCGCTTTGCGATCAGTCATAACGCCTTTGGAGGTGGACAGGATAGCCACGCCCAAGCCATTCATGACTTTCGGGATTTCGGTGGAGCCCTTGTACACACGCAGGCCAGGGCGGGAAACGCGGTCAATGCGCTCGATCACCGGACGGCCAGCATAGTACTTGAGCTGGATATCGAGAACAGGCTTCTTCTCTTCGCCGGCAACGGCGAAGTCTTCGATGTAGCCTTCTTCTTTCAACACCTGCGCCAGCGCAATTTTCAGCTTGGAAGACGGCATGGAAACAGCCACCTTGGAAGCCATTTGGCCGTTGCGGATGCGGGTCAACATATCGGAAATAGGATCGTGCATGCTCATTTATGTGTCTCCTATTACCAGCTGGCCTTCACAACCCCCGGAATCTCGCCCTTCAGAGCGATTTCACGGAGTTTGTTACGACCCAGACCGAATTTGCGGAATACGCCACGCGGACGACCGGTAATGGCGCAGCGACGACGCTGGCGAACCGGGGAAGCATTGCGCGGCAGCTGCTGCAGTTGCAGGCGAGCTGCAAAGCGCTCTTCTTCCGAGAGGCTTTGATTGTTGATAGTCGCGATAAGGGCTTCGCGCTTGGCAGCAAATTTTGCAGCCAGCTTGACACGCTTCTCTTCGCGCTGAATCAGTGCAAGTTTTGCCATGTGCTTAACCCTTGAACGGGAACTTGAACGCGGCCAGCAAAGCGCGGGCCTCTTCGTCAGTCTTCGCGGTGGTGGTAACAGTAATGTTCATACCACGCAGAGCATCGATCTTGTCGTACTCGATTTCCGGGAAGATGATCTGTTCTTTAACGCCCATGTTGTAGTTGCCGCGGCCGTCGAAAGACTTGGCGGAAACACCACGGAAGTCGCGAACGCGCGGCAGCGCGATCGTCACCAGGCGGTCCAGGAACTCGTACATGCGTTCGCGACGCAGAGTTACCTTGCAACCTACCGGGTAGTGATCACGAATCTTGAAGCCTGCGATGGATTTGCGAGCGGTGGTGACAACCGGCTTCTGGCCGGCGATCTTTTCCAGGTCGCCCACGGCGAAATCCATTACCTTTTTATCGGCAACAGCTTCGCCCACACCCATGTTCACAGTGATCTTCTCAATGCGCGGGACTTGCATGATCGACTTGTAGCCGAACTGTTTCATCAGTTCAGGCACTACGGTGTCTTTGTAGAAATCGTAGAGACGTGCCATGTTTTGTTCCTTACGCGCCAATGACTTCGCCGTTGGACTTGAACACGCGTACCTTGCGGCCGTCTTCAAGAACCTTGAAGCCTACGCGGTCAGCCTTTTGGCTTGCCGGATTGAAAATGGCGACGTTCGATGCGTCAACAGGCATGGTCTTTTCAACGATGCCGCCGGCCACGCCACGCACCGGATTCGGCTTCTGGTGTTTCTTGGCGACATTCACGCCTTCAACAACCAGTTTCTCGTCCAGAACGCGCAGAACGGTGCCGCGCTTACCTTTGTCTTTGCCGGTGATTACTACGACTTCATCACCCTTGCGAATTTTGCGCATGCGATCTCCTTACAGTACTTCAGGAGCCAGCGAAACGATCTTCATGAAGCGCTCGGTACGCAGTTCACGCGTAACAGGCCCGAAGATACGAGTGCCGATAGGCTCAAGCTTGTTGTTGAGCAGGACGGCGGCATTGCCGTCGAACTTGATCAACGAGCCATCAGGACGACGCACGCCTTTGGCAGTGCGAACCACAACCGCGTTGTAAACGTCGCCTTTTTTGACGCGTCCGCGCGGTGCAGCATCCTTGATGGTCACCTTGATGATGTCGCCTACGCTTGCATAGCGACGCTTGGAACCGCCCAATACCTTGATGCACATAACGTGACGCGCACCTGTATTGTCAGCGACCTCAAGCATGGTCTGCATTTGGATCATGTGATGATTACCTTTCTAATCCAACTTTATCCGTCACTCTCACCTGCCGGTTTCTCGCATAAGAGCAAGACCAAACAGACGAAACGCCACAGAAACTGTGGCGTATCCAACGGCCAGTTTTGGACCCCGTAAGGGCGGAACTCCTACTCGATAGGAGTAGGAAGATGGCCATTATACAGGGAGCTTTCGCCCCCTGCAAGTCTTTACACCTGGCGGGATTTCTCTACCAGGGCAGTTACCACCCACGTCTTGGTCTTCGAGAGCGGACGGGACTCGCTGATAACAACGATATCGCCGGCCTTGAACTCGTTGTTCTCGTCGTGCGCGTGGAACTTCTTAGAACGACGGATAATTTTGCCGTAGATCGGGTGCTTTACTTTGCGCTCGACCAGTACGGTCACGGTCTTATCCATCTTGTCGCTGACTACGGTACCGGTCAGCGTACGTACCACTTTGGTTTCGCTCATCTTAAACTGCCTTTTCTTTCAGAACGGTGCGCACGCGAGCGATGTCGCGACGTACTTTCTTCAGTTCAGAGGTCTTGGCGAGTTGCTGAGTGGCGTGCTGCATGCGCAGAGCAAACTGGGCCTTCAAGAGGCTAAGCAGTTCCGCCTTCAGCTCGTCAACAGTTTTGGCTTTCAGTTCGGACGCTTTCATTACTGACCTACCTGTCTAGTTACAAACACAGTGGCGATCGGCAACTTGGCTGCGGCCAGACGGAAAGCTTCGCGAGCGAGTTCCTCGGAAACACCATCCATTTCATACAGCATCTTGCCAGGCTGGATTTCGGCCACGTAGTACTCCGGAGAGCCTTTACCCCCGCCCATACGAACTTCAGCAGGCTTGGAGGTGATCGGCTTGTCCGGGAAGATGCGGATCCAGATGCGGCCGCCACGTTTGATGTGACGGGTCATCGCGCGACGCGCAGCTTCGATCTGGCGCGCGG
Source organism: Chromobacterium alkanivorans (assembly GCF_016937655.1). Lineage (GTDB taxonomy): Bacteria > Pseudomonadota > Gammaproteobacteria > Burkholderiales > Chromobacteriaceae > Chromobacterium > Chromobacterium alkanivorans. The sequence continues at coordinate 151,357 of NZ_JAFHKL010000004.1, forward strand.
TCAGACGACCACGACCAACCGCCTTCAGACCGAAATCACCAAAGCTCACTTTGTTGCCACGAGTAGCGATACCCGTGTTGCGGCCTTTATGCTGTTTACGGTACTTGAGTCTAGTTGGCTGCAGCATTTCGAGCACCCTTTCTCGATTTCTTCTCGGTCGCTACCGGAGCCGGCTGAACTTGACCCGGCTTGAGCTCGCCCTTGTATACCCATACCTTGATGCCGATGATCCCGTAGGTGGTCTTGGCTTCGGAGGTTGCGTAGTCTACGTCTGCGCGCAGGGTATGCAGCGGCACGCGGCCTTCGCGGTACCATTCGCTACGAGCGATGTCGATACCGTTCAGACGGCCGGAGCTCATGATCTTGATGCCTTGAGCGCCCATGCGCATTGCGTTTTGCATAGAGCGCTTCATGGCGCGACGGAACATCACGCGCTTCTCCAGCTGGGAAGCGATGCCGTCGGCGATGATTTGAGCGTCCAGTTCCGGCTTGCGAACTTCTTCGATGTTCACATGCACAGGAACGCCCAGGCGCTTTTGCAGCTCTTGCTTGAGCAGCTCGATGTCTTCGCCTTTTTTACCGATCACAACACCCGGACGGGCGCTGTGGATGGTGATGCGGGCGGACTTAGCCGGGCGCTCGATGGTCACACGGCCAACCGAAGCGTGACCCAGACGCTTTTTCAGGAATTCGCGAACTTCGATATCCTGCTTCAGCATTTCCGGGAAGTTCTGCGAATTCGCGAACCACTTGGAAGACCAGTTTTTGTTAACGGCAAGACGGAATCCCGTCGGATGAATCTTCTGACCCATTTCTTACCCCTTAATTGCCAACGGTCAACGAGATGTGGCAGGTCTGCTTTTCGATGCGGTTACCACGACCCTTAGCACGGGCGGTGAAACGCTTCAGACTAGCGCCTTTGTCAACAAAGATGCCGGTGACACGCAGGGTGTCGATGTCGGCGCCTTCATTGTGCTCGGCGTTAGCGATGGCAGATTCCAGCACTTTCTTGATGATTACCGCGCCCTTCTTCGGGGAGAAGGCCAAGATATTCAGAGCCTGATCAACGGATTTGCCGCGGATCAGATCGGCCACCAGGCGGCATTTTTGTGCCGACAGGCGAACGCTTTTCAGATTTGCAGATACTCTCATCGCTTCACCTTATCTCTTCTTCGCCTTCTTATCGGCCGCGTGGCCTTTGAAGGTACGAGTCAGCGAGAATTCGCCCAGTTTATGGCCGACCATGTTTTCGGAAACATAAACAGGCACATGGGTGCGACCGTTGTGCACAGCGATGGTCAGACCAATGAAATCCGGCAGGATGGTCGAACGACGGGACCAAGTCTTGATCGGACGCTTGTCGCTGGTTGCCCGCACCGCATCTACTTTTTTCAGCAGATGCAGATCAACGAACGGGCCTTTTTTCTGCGAACGTGCCATTGTCAATTACCCTTTTTTGGAATAGCGACGGCGTACGATCATATTGTCGGTACGCTTGTTGCGACGGGTACGGAAGCCCTTAGTCGGAGTGCCCCACGGGCTAACCGGCACGCGGCCTTCGCCAGTACGGCCTTCACCACCACCGTGCGGGTGGTCAACCGGGTTCATGGCAACGCCACGAACGGTCGGGCGGATACCGCGCCAGCGAGTAGCGCCAGCCTTGCCCAGCTTGCGCAGGGAGTGCTCTTCGTTACCCACTTCACCAACAGTCGCTCGGCAATCAACGTGCACCAGGCGAATTTCGCCCGAACGCAGACGCAGCTGAGCGTAAGCGCCTTCGCGAGCCAGCAGCATCGCGGATGCGCCAGCGGAACGAACCATCTGGGCGCCCTTGCCAGGCTGCATTTCCACGCAGTGGATAGTGGTACCCACCGGGATATTGCGGATCGGCAGAGCGTTACCGGCCTTGATCGGAGCTTCCGCGCCGGACAACAGCTCGGCGCCGGCTTTCACACCGCGCGGGGCGATGATGTAGCGACGCTCGCCATCGGCGTAGCACAGGAGGGCGATGTGGGCGGTGCGGTTCGGATCGTATTCGATGCGTTCCACTTTCGCCGGGATGCCATCCTTGTTGCGACGGAAGTCGATGATGCGGTAGTGCTTCTTATGGCCACCGCCACGATGACGCGTGGTGATGTGACCATTGTGGTTACGGCCACCGGTGGAAGATTTCTTTTCCAGCAGGGCGGCGTGCGGAGCACCTTTGTGCAGGTCAGGGTTTACTACCTTGACAACGGCACGGCGGCCCGCGGAAGTCGGTTTTACCTTAACGATAGGCATGCTCTATCTCCTTACTCCGCTGCGGCCGGGGTAGCGGTCAGATCAATTTCTTGACCTTCCACCAGGCTAACGTAGGCCTTTTTCCAGTCACTGCGACGACCGATGGAACGGCCAAAGCGCTTAACCTTGCCCTTGACATTGACAGTGGAAACGCCTTCAACTTTTACATTGAACAGCATTTCAACAGCAGCCTTGATTTCCGGCTTGGTCGCATCTTTGGCAACGCGGAACGCCATTTGCTGGTTCTTCTCAGCAATCATGGTGCTCTTTTCGGAAACGATGGGAGCAAGAATTACTTGCAACAGACGTTCTTGATTCATGCCCACTGCTCCTCAAGTTGCTTCACAGCGTCGCGAGTGATCACGGTCTTCTTGAAGCGCAACAGGCTGTACGGGTCAGCTTGAACCGCTTCGATAACCAGCACGTTCGTCAGGTTACGCGAAGAGAGATAGAGGTTTTCGCTCAGCTCGCTAGTGATGAACAAAGCTTGCTCCAGGCCCATGGGCTGAACGGCGCCAACGAATTCTTTGGTCTTCGGGCTTTCAACGTTCAGTTCGTCAACCACGATCAGACGCTCGTCGCGGACCAGCTGCGACAGAATCGCGGCCATGCCTGCACGGAACATCTTGCGGTTAACTTTCTGGGTGAAGTTCTCGTCCGGCTTGTTCGGGAAGGCACGGCCACCACCACGACGGTTCGGGGTGGAAGTCATACCGGCACGAGCGTTACCAGTACCTTTCTGACGGAAAGGCTTCTTGGTCGAGTGCTTCACTTCAGCACGGGTCAGCTGGGCGCGGTTGGCGCTACGAGCATTCGCCAGGAATGCGGTAACGACCTGGTGCACCAGGGCTTCGTTGTACTCGCGGCCGAACAAAGAGTCGGACACTTGCAGGCTGCCAACAGCCTTGCCTTGGGTATTGATTACATTCAATTCCATCACGCACCTGCCTTCACGCTAGGACGAACGACTACGTCACCGTTCTTGGCGCCAGGAACAGCACCTTTAACCAGAATCAGTTGACGCTCGGCATCGACACGAACGATTTCCAGGCACTGCACGGTGCTCTTGACGTTACCGTATTGGCCCGCCATGCGCTTACCCGGGAAAACGCGGCCCGGATCTTGCGCCTGACCGATGGAACCCGGCGTGTTATGCGAACGCGAGTTACCATGGGAAGCACGGTTGGAAGAGAAGTTGTGACGCTTGATCACGCCGGAGAAGCCTTTACCTTTGGAGGTGCCGGTTACATCAACCAGTTGACCAACGGTGAAGATCTCAACAGCGATGGCATCGCCCGGCTTGAAGTTGGACAGATCGGAGGCGGTCAGAGGAAACTCGACCAGACCCAGACCTGCTTCAACGCCAGCCTTGGCGAAGTGGCCCGCGGCAGCCTTAACAACACGGCTGGCCTTTTTGGAGCCATAGGTAACCTGCACGGCATTGTAGCCGTCGGTTTCAGCAGTTTTGATTTGCGTGACGCGGTTAGCGGACATGTCCAGCACAGTTACCGGGATGGTTGCGCCATCTTCGGCAAAAATGCGGGTCATGCCGACTTTGCGACCGACAAGACCTAAACTCATGTTTATTTCCTTTTTCAGGCGCCGATTACGATTGACCGGCATAAAAAACACGACAGAAAAAACAAAAACGGACTCGCCAAAATGGCGAGTCCGCTAATGTATCACAGAAAATTCAAGAATCGCAAGAACTTAGCTCGCAAACCCTTGAACTTAAGCGATTACTGCAGCTTGATTTCCACATCAACACCGGCCGGCAGGTCGAGCTTCATCAGAGCGTCGACGGTCTTGTCGGTCGGATCCACGATGTCCATCAGACGCAGGTGAGTGCGGATTTCCAGCTGGTCGCGGGAAGTCTTGTTCACGTGCGGGGAACGCAGAACGTTGAAACGCTCGATTTTGGTCGGCAGCGGAACCGGGCCTTTAACAACGGCGCCGGTGCGCTTGGCGGTTTCAACGATTTCCTGAGCGGAGCGATCGATCAGGTTGTAATCGAAAGCTTTCAGGCGGATGCGGATTTTCTGGCTAGACATTAGATTCTCCGATCCTTAAGCGATGATCTTGGCAACAACGCCGGCGCCGACGGTACGACCGCCTTCGCGGATGGCGAAACGCAGACCATCTTCCATGGCGATCGGAGCGATCAGCTCAACAGTGATCTCCACGTTGTCGCCCGGCATTACCATTTCCACGCCTTCCGCCAGAGTAACGGCGCCCGTTACGTCGGTGGTGCGGAAGTAGAACTGCGGACGGTAGTTAGCGAAGAACGGGGTGTGACGGCCACCTTCGTCTTTGCTCAGTACGTATACCGAAGCCTGGAACTTGGTGTGCGGGGTGATGGTACCCGGCTTGGCCAGAACCTGACCACGCTCAACGTCTTCACGCTTGGTGCCGCGCAGCAGCACGCCCACGTTGTCGCCGGCTTGACCTTGGTCCAGCAGCTTGCGGAACATTTCCACGCCGGTGCAAGTGGTCTTCGCGGTAGCCTTCAGGCCCACGATTTCCAGTTCTTCGCCGACTTTAACAATGCCGCGCTCAACGCGACCGGTCACCACGGTGCCGCGGCCGGAGATCGAGAACACGTCTTCGATCGGCAGCAGGAACGGCTTGTCGATGGCGCGTTCCGGAGTCGGGATGTAGGAATCCAGAGCAGCAGCCAGCTTGAAGATGGCCGGTTCGCCGTATTCGGACTGGTCGCCTTCCAGCGCCAGACGAGCGGAGCCGATCACCACCGGGGTGTCGTCGCCCGGGAAGTCGTAGGAAGACAGCAGATCGCGCACTTCCATTTCAACCAGTTCCAGCAGCTCAGCGTCGTCCACCAGGTCGGCCTTGTTCAGGAACACGATGATGTACGGAACGCCAACCTGACGGGACAGCAGGATGTGTTCGCGGGTTTGCGGCATCGGACCGTCAGCGGCCGAGCACACCAGGATAGCGCCGTCCATCTGGGCGGCACCGGTAATCATGTTCTTAACGTAGTCGGCGTGACCCGGGCAGTCTACGTGAGCGTAGTGGCGGGACTCGGTTTCGTATTCTACGTGGGCGGTATTGATGGTAATACCACGAGCCTTCTCTTCCGGCGCGCTGTCGATCTGGGAGTAGTCTTTGGCTTCGCCGCCGAACTTCTTGGACAGAATGGTGGTGATAGCAGCGGTCAGAGTGGTTTTACCATGGTCCACGTGACCGATGGTGCCTACGTTTACGTGCGGTTTGGTCCGCTCAAACTTTTCTTTTGCCATTTTGCAAAAATCCTTAATTAAAGAACATTAGATCGGGACTGACCGGACCTCACGGCCCGGCCAGCCTCAGCGCGCATTACTTGCGAGCGGCCATTACGGCGTCGGCAACATGCTTCGGAGCTTCGGAGTAGTGCTTGAACTCCATGGAGTAGGTCGCACGACCCTGGGTAGCGGAACGCAGGTCGGTGGAGTAACCGAACATCTCGGCCAGCGGTACTTCGGCCTTGATCTTCTTGCCACCCAAACCATCGTCGTCCATACCCTGAACGATGCCGCGACGACGGTTCAAGTCGCCCATCACATCGCCCATGTACTCTTCCGGAGTTTCCACTTCCACCGCCATCATCGGCTCGAGGATGCACGGACCGGCGCGGCGCATGGCTTCTTTGAATGCCAGGGAGCCAGCCAGTTCGAACGCGATCTGCGAGGAGTCGACGTCGTGGTAGGAACCGAAGGTCAGACGCACGGTAACGTCAACCACCGGGAAGCCGGCGAGAATACCGCTGGACAGGGTGTTTTGAATACCCTTGTCCACGGACGGGATGAATTCACGCGGAATCACGCCACCCTTGATCTCGTCGACAAACTTGTAGCCATTGCCCTCGCCGGACGGCTCCAGGGTAATGACTGCGTGGCCGTACTGACCCTTACCACCGGACTGCTTGACGTGCTTGCCGTCAACGTCGGTAACGGTTTTGGTAATGGTTTCGCGGTAAGCCACTTGCGGAGCGCCAACGTTGGCTTCAACGCCAAATTCGCGCTTCATGCGGTCAACCAGAATTTCCAGGTGCAGTTCGCCCATACCGGAAATAATGGTCTGGCCGGATTCTTCGTCGGTACGCACGCGGAACGACGGGTCTTCCTTGGCCAGGCGGTTCAGGGCAACGCCCATCTTCTCCTGGTCGGCCTTGGTCTTCGGCTCAACGGCAACGTGAATCACCGGCTCCGGGAACTCCATGCGCTCCAGGATGATTTCGGCGTTCAGATCGCACAGGGTTTCGCCGGTGGTCACTTCTTTCAGGCCGATGGCGGCGGCGATGTCGCCTGCGCGCACTTCTTCCAGCTCGATACGGTCGTTCGCCATCATCTGCACGATACGGCCGATACGCTCTTTCTTGCCCTTGATGGAGTTCAGCACGGTATCACCGGACTTCACCACACCGGAGTAGACGCGGAAGAAGGTCAGCTGACCAACGTACGGGTCGTTCATCAGCTTGAACGCCAGAGCCGAGAACGGCTCGTCGTCGGAAGCGTGACGCTCGGCCGGCTTGCCGTCGGTTTCACCCGCGATAGCCGGAATGTCGATCGGCGCCGGCAGCAGTTCAACCACGGCGTCCAGCATGCGCTGAACACCCTTGTTCTTGAACGCGGAGCCGCACAGCATCGGCTGAATTTCGCAACGCAGGGTACGCTCGCGCAGACCGGCGATGATTTCTTCCTCGGTCAGCGTTTCGCCGCCCAAGTACTTGTCCATCATCTCGTCGCTGACTTCGGCGGCGGCTTCAACCATCTTCTCGCGCCATTCTTCAGCCACGGAAACCAGGTCGGCCGGGATCTCGCCGTATTCGAATTTCATACCCTGGGAAGCTTCATCCCAGATGATGGCCTTCATCTTCAGCAGGTCAACCACGCCGGTGAAGCCGTCTTCCGCGCCGATAGGCACGACGATGGGCACCGGGTTGCCGCGCAGGCGAGTCTTCACCTGTTCAACCGCACGGAAGAAGTTGGCGCCTTGACGGTCCATCTTGTTCACGAAAGCGATACGCGGAACTTTGTACTTGTTAGCCTGACGCCATACGGTTTCAGACTGGGGCTGAACGCCGCCCACCGCGCAGTACACCATCACCGCGCCGTCCAGAACGCGCATGGAACGCTCTACCTCAATGGTAAAGTCCACGTGTCCCGGGGTGTCGATGATGTTGAAGCGGTGCTCGGGGAACTGCATCCCCATACCTTTCCAGAAGGTGGTCACAGCAGCGGAGGTGATGGTAATGCCACGCTCCTGCTCCTGCTCCATCCAGTCGGTGGTGGCAGCGCCGTCATGAACCTCGCCCAGCTTGTGGTTCACGCCGGTGTAAAACAGAATACGCTCGGTAGTGGTCGTCTTACCGGCGTCAATGTGAGCAGAGATACCGATGTTACGGTAACGCTCAATGGGGGTTTTCCTTGCCACGATCTACACCTTAAATAGTGGGTCTGCTTAGAAGCGGAAGTGCGAGAAGGCCTTGTTGGCTTCTGCCATGCGGTGCACTTCGTCACGCTTCTTCATCGCGCCGCCACGGCCTTCGGCCGCGTCGAGCAACTCACCAGCCAGGCGCAGGTCCATGGACTTTTCGCCGCGCTTGCGCGCAGCGTCGCGCAGCCAACGCATGGCCAGAGCCATACGACGCGACGGACGTACTTCAACAGGAACTTGATAGTTGGCACCGCCTACGCGGCGGCTTTTTACTTCAACTACCGGCTTGGCGTTGGACAGTGCTGCGTTGAACACTTCCAGGGCGTTTTTGCCGGATTTCTTTTCGATCTGCTCCAGAGCACCGTAAATGATGCGCTCTGCAACGGATTTCTTGCCATCGATCATGACTACGTTCATGAACTTGGACAGGTCCTGGGAACCGAACTTCGGATCCGGCAGGATTTCGCGCTTGGGGACTTCTCTGCGACGTGGCATGTTACTTCCTTAGATTATTCAGTTGAGCTTGGGCTCATGACTACCCAATGGAGCAGTCACTTACTAGACGACCCTGAGTGTTGATCAGGCCGCCTTGAGAGCACCCCAATTACTTGGGACGCTTGGCGCCGTACTTGGAACGAGCCTGTTTACGGTCTTTAACACCTGCGGTGTCGAGGGAGCCGCGAACGGTGTGGTAGCGAACGCCCGGCAAGTCTTTTACACGACCGCCGCGGAGCAGCACTACGGAGTGTTCCTGCAGGTTGTGGCCTTCACCACCGATGTAGGAAATCACTTCGAAACCGTTGGTCAGACGAACCTTGCACACTTTACGCAGAGCCGAGTTCGGCTTCTTCGGAGTGGTGGTGTAGACACGGGTGCACACGCCACGCTTCTGCGGGCAGGCTTCCAGCGCAGGCACCTTGCTCTTCGCCTTGATGGCGACGCGGCCTTTGCGAACGAGTTGGTTAATGGTTGGCATTACTATCAGTTCCTAGTTGAAGCTCTCCAACGGCAACACGCCGCCAGAAAGGACGGAGGATTATATTTTAGTCAACGTCCTACCGTCAATGAAAACAACGCCGCCCCATCACCTTAACCGTTGATAGGGCAGCGTTTTTTCAACACTTTGCGTCAGGACCGGCGGAGGCGGGCAATTCCGCCCCTTCCGGCCAGGACGACTAAGCGTTATTCGTTGCTGTCGAGCGCGTCGGCCGGAGCGATGTCGAAGAACTGGGCTTCGGCCGCTTCCAGCGTGTGCTGGGTCGAACCGCGACGGGTGCGGTGGTAAGCCAGGCCGGTACCCGCCGGGATCAGACGGCCAACGATCACGTTTTCCTTCAGACCACGCAGATCGTCCTTCTTGCCCATGATCGCCGCTTCGGTCAGCACGCGGGTGGTTTCCTGGAAGGAAGCCGCGGAGATGAACGAGTCGGTGGACAAGGAGGCCTTGGTGATACCCAGCAGCACGTTTTCGTACTGCGCGGGCTCGCGGCCTTCCGCCAGCATCTTGTCGTTCATTTCCAGCGCGTCGGCGCGCTCCACCTGCTCACCCTGGATGAACTCGGTGTCGCCGCTGTCGGAGATGATCACGCGACGCAGCATCTGGCGAATGATCACCTCGATGTGCTTGTCGTTGATCTTCACGCCCTGCAGACGATACACCTCCTGCACCTCTTGGACGATGTAGCGGGCCAGCGCCTCGATACCCTGCAGACGCAGGATGTCGTGCGGGTCCACCGGGCCGTCCACGATGGATTCGCCGCGGTTCACCACCTGACCATCGTGCACCAGCACGTGCTTGTCTTTCGGGATCAGGTTTTCGTAACCGTTGCCTTCCAGATCGGTGATGATCAGGCGCTGCTTGCCCTTGGTGTCCTTGCCGAAGGAGATCGTACCGGTCACTTCCGCCAGCATGCCGGCGTCTTTCGGCGAACGCGCTTCGAACAGCTCGGCCACACGCGGCAGACCACCGGTAATATCGCGGGTCTTGGACGATTCCTGCGGGATGCGGGCCAGCACTTCGCCCTTGCCCACTTCCTGACCGTCGCGCACCGTGATAATGGCGCCCACCTGGAAGGTGATCGATACCGAGGCTTCGGAACCGGCCAGCTTCACTTCGTTGCCGTTGTCGTCCAGCAGCTTCACCAGAGGACGCAGCATCTTGGACTGCGAACCGGCGCGGCGCTTCGGATCGATAACCACCAGCGTCGACAGACCGGTCACTTCGTCAGTCTGCTTGGCAACGGTGTTGCCCTCTTCCACGTTTTCGAACTTCACGCGGCCAGCGTACTCGGTGATGATCGGGCGGGTGTGCGGGTCCCAAGTGGCCAACACGGCGCCGGCCTTGATCTGCAGACCGTCGGTCACCATCAGGGTCGCGCCGTACGGCACTTTGTGACGCTCGCGCTCGCGGCCCATATCGTCGTGGATCACCACTTCGCCGGAGCGGGTGATGACGATGAGTTCGCCCTTGGTGTTCGCCACATAGCGCATCTGACTGGAGAAGCGCACGGTGCCGTTGGACTTGCCTTCCACCTGGCTCGCCGCCGCGTTTCGCGACGCCGCACCACCGATGTGGAAGGTACGCATGGTCAGCTGGGTGCCCGGTTCACCGATGGACTGGGCGGCGATCACGCCAATGGCTTCGCCGGCGTTGACGCGCTTGCCGCGCGCCAGGTCGCGACCGTAGCACTTGGCGCACAGACCGTAGCGGGTGTCGCAAGTGATGGCGGTGCGAACTTTCACCTCGTCGATGCCGAGGCTGTCCACCACGTCCACCAGTTGCTCGTCCAGCAGCGTGCCGGCTTCGATCACGGTCTCGCCTGTGGACGGATCCACCAGGTCGATCGCGGCCACGCGGCCCAGAATGCGGTCGCGCAGCGGTTCGATCACGTCGCCGCCCTGCAACACGGCCTTCATGGTGAAGCCGTTGCTGGTGCCGCAATCGTCCTCGATCACCACCAGATCCTGGGTCACGTCGACCAGACGACGGGTCAGGTAACCGGAGTTCGCGGTCTTCAAGGCGGTATCCGCCAGACCCTTACGCGCACCGTGAGTGGAAATAAAGTACTGCAGTACGGTCAGGCCTTCGCGGAAGTTCGCGGTAATCGGCGTCTCGATAATCGAGCCGTCCGGCTTGGCCATCAGACCCCGCATGCCGGCCAGCTGCTTGATCTGGGCGGCGGAACCCCGCGCGCCCGAGTCGGCCATCATGTAAATGGAGTTGAAGGATTCCTGATCGACTTCCTTGCCTTCGCGGTCCAGCACCTTCTGCTTGGACAGCTCGTCCATCATCGCCTTGGCGATCTTGTCGCCGGTGCGGCCCCAGATGTCCACTACCTTGTTGTAGCGTTCGCCCTGGGTCACCAGACCTTGACGGTACTGCTCTTCGATCTCTTTGACTTCCTTCTGCGCGTCGGCAAGCAGGTCGACCTTCTTGGCCGGGATCTGCATATCGTCCACGCAAATGGAGATGCCGCCGCGAGTAGAGTAGGCGAAACCGGTGTACATCAACTGGTCGGCGAAGATCACGGTATCGCGGATGCCGCAACGGCGGAACGATACGTTGATCAGCTTGGAGATTTCCTTCTTCTTCAGCGCCTTGTTGATGTGCTCGAACGGCAGGCCTTTCGGCAGGATGTCGGACAGGATGGCGCGGCCCACGGTGGTGTCGTAACGCTTGATCACCGGCTGGAACTCGCCCTGCTCGTCCTTTTCCCATTCGCGCAAACGCACGGTAATGCGCGTCGCCAGTTCGACCTGACGGGTTTCGTAGGCGCGATGCACTTCCTTGGTGTCCGCGAACACCATGCCTTCGCCCTTGCCATTCACCTTGTCGCGGGTCATGTAGTACAGACCCAACACGATATCCTGCGACGGCACGATGATAGGATCGCCGTTGGCCGGGGACAGCACGTTGTTGGTGGCCAGCATCAGGGTGCGGGCTTCCATCTGCGCTTCCAGCGACAGCGGCACGTGAACGGCCATCTGGTCACCGTCGAAGTCGGCGTTGAACGCCGCGCAGACCAGCGGGTGCAACTGGATGGCCTTGCCTTCGATCAGCACCGGCTCAAACGCCTGAATGCCCAGACGGTGCAGCGTCGGCGCACGGTTCAGCAGTACCGGATGCTCGCGAATCACGTCTTCCAGGATGTCCCAAACTTCCGGCACTTCCTGCTCTACCAGCTTCTTGGCCGCCTTGATGGTGGATGCCAGGCCCATTACTTCCAGCTTGTGGAAGATGAAGGGCTTGAACAGTTCCAGCGCCATCTTCTTCGGCAGGCCGCACTGGTGCAGACGCAGGGTCGGGCCCACGGTAATCACGGAACGACCGGAGTAGTCCACGCGCTTACCCAGCAAGTTCTGACGGAAACGACCGCCCTTGCCCTTGATCATGTCGGCCAGCGATTTCAGCGGACGCTTGTTGGCGCCGGTCATCGCCTTGCCGCGACGGCCGTTGTCCAGCAGCGAGTCAACCGATTCCTGCAGCATGCGCTTCTCGTTGCGCACGATGATGTCCGGCGCGCGCAGTTCCAGCAGACGCTTCAGACGGTTGTTGCGGTTGATCACGCGGCGGTACAGATCGTTCAGATCGGAAGTCGCGAAGCGACCGCCGTCCAGCGGCACCAGCGGACGCAGTTCCGGCGGCAACACCGGCAGCACTTCCAGGATCATCCATTCCGGCTTCATGCCGGAACGCTGGAAGGCCTCCAGCACTTTCAGGCGCTTGGAGATCTTCTTGATCTTGGTGTCGGAGCTGGTGGCCTTGAGTTCGGCGCGCAGGGTCTCGATCTCGCTGTCCAGGTTCAGCTTTTTCAGCAATTCCTTGACCGCCTCGGCGCCCATCATGGCGACGAATTCCTCACCGTACTGGTCTTCCTTGTCCAGGAAGTCCTCTTCGGTCAGCAGTTGACGGTATTGCAGCGGGGTCATGCCCGGATCGGTCACCACGAACGCTTCGAAGTACAGCACGCGCTCGATGTCGCGCAGCGTCATGTCCAGCACCATGCCCAGACGCGACGGCAGCGACTTCAGGAACCAGATGTGCGCGGTCGGGCTGGCCAGCTCGATGTGGCCCATGCGCTCGCGACGCACCTTGGACAAGGTGACTTCCACGCCGCACTTCTCGCAGATCACGCCGCGATGCTTCAGGCGCTTGTACTTGCCGCACAAGCACTCATAGTCCTTCACCGGTCCGAAGATGCGCGCGCAGAACAGGCCGTCGCGTTCCGGTTTGAAGGTACGGTAGTTGATGGTTTCAGGCTTTTTTACTTCACCATAAGACCAGGAACGGATCTTGTCAGGCGAGGCGATGCCGATCTTAATCGCATCAAACTCTTCTTCTTGCGTAACTTGCTTAAAGAGGTCGAGCAGAGCTTTCATTGCGTCTCCAGTCAGGGGACAGGCGCGGCGGCTTGCCGCGCCCATTCAACCCAATCAATAACGTTCCAGGTCCATGTCGAGGCCGAGCGAACGGATTTCCTTCACCAGCACGTTGAAGGATTCCGGCATGCCGGCATCGATCTTGTGCTCGCCCTTGACGATGTTCTCGTACACCTTGGTACGACCGGTCACATCGTCCGACTTCACGGTCAGCATTTCCTGCAGGGTGTAGGCGGCGCCGTAAGCTTCCAGCGCCCAAACCTCCATCTCACCGAAACGCTGGCCACCGAACTGGGCCTTACCGCCCAGCGGCTGCTGGGTCACCAGCGAGTACGGGCCGGTGGAACGCGCGTGCATCTTGTCGTCGACCAGGTGATGCAGCTTCAGATAGTGCATCACGCCCACGGTGACCTTGCGGTCGAAGGCTTCGCCGGAGCGGCCATCGTACAGGGTCATCTGGGTCTTGGACTCATTAAAGCCCATTTTCTCGGTCAGCGGGTCTTCGTCCGGGTAGGCCAGATCCAGCATGTGCTTGATCTCGGTCTCCTTGGCGCCGTCGAATACCGGCGTGGCGAACGGCATGCCCTTGCGCAGATTGTCGGCCAGCGCCAGCACTTCGTCGTCGCTCAGCGAGGCGATGTCTTCGGCCTTGCCGGCTTCGTTGTAGATGCGCTCCAGATAGCCGCGCACCGAGGAAGCGGTCTGCTGCTCCTTGACCATGCGGTCGATGCGCTCGCCGATGCCCTTGGCGGCCCAACCCAGATGCACTTCCAGAATCTGACCGATGTTCATACGCGACGGTACGCCCAGCGGGTTCAGCACGATGTCGACCGGACGACCATCGCCCATGTAAGGCATGTCTTCGATCGGCAGAATGCGCGACACCACGCCCTTGTTACCGTGACGGCCGGCCATCTTGTCGCCGGCCTGCAGGCGGCGCTTGACGGCCAGGTAAACCTTGACCATCTTCTGCACGCCCGGCGGCAGTTCATCGCCCTGGGTCAGCTTGCGCTTCTTGTCTTCGAACTTGAGGTCAAATTCTTCGCGCTTCTGCGCCAGGCTTTCCTTGATCAGTTCCAGCTGCTTGGCGATGTCTTCATCGGCCATGCGGATGTCGAACCAGTCGTGCTTGGACGGCAGATCGGCCAGGTATTCCTGATCGATCACAGTGCCTTTCACCAGGCGCTTCGGACCGCCGTTGGCGACCTTGCCCACGATCAGACGCTCGATGCGGCTGAAGGCGTCGTTGTCGAAAATACGCAGCTGGTCGTTCAGGTCCAGGCGATAGCGCTTCAGTTCCGAATCGATGATGGACTGAGCGCGCTTGTCGCGCTCGATGCCTTCGCGGGTGAACACCTGAACGTCGATCACGGTGCCCACGGTGCCGGTCGGCACGCGCAGCGAGGTGTCCTTCACGTCGGAAGCCTTCTCACCGAAGATCGCGCGCAGCAGCTTTTCTTCCGGCGTCAGCTGGGTTTCGCCCTTAGGCGTCACCTTGCCCACCAGCACGTCGCCCGCTTCAACCTCCGCACCGATGTAGACGATGCCGGATTCATCCAGACGGCCGGCCATGCGCTCGGACAGGTTCGGGATGTCGCGGGTGATTTCCTCAGGGCCCAGCTTGGTGTCGCGGGCAACCACGGACAGTTCTTCGATATGGATCGAGGTGTAGCGGTCTTCGGCGACCAGCTTCTCCGAGATCAGGATCGAGTCCTCGTAGTTGTAACCGTTCCACGGCATGAAGGCGATGGTCATGTTCTGACCCAGCGCCAGCTCGCCCAGGTCGGTGGAGGCGCCGTCGGCCACCACGTCGCCGCGGGCGATGTGGTCGCCCACTTTCACCACCGGACGCTGGTTGATGTTGGTGTTCTGGTTGGAGCGGGTGAACTTGGTCAGGTTGTAGATGTCCACGCCCACTTCGCCTGCAACGGCCTCTTCGTCGTTGACGCGAACCACCACGCGGGTCGCGTCGACATAGTCGACCACGCCGCCGCGACGCGCCACCACGGTGGTGCCGGAGTCAACCGCCACCGAACGCTCGATGCCGGTGCCCACCAGGGCTTTTTCCGGACGCAGGCAAGGCACGGCCTGACGCTGCATGTTGGCGCCCATCAATGCGCGGTTGGCGTCATCGTGTTCCAGGAATGGAATCAGCGAGGCGGCAACGGACACCACCTGGCCGGTGGCCACGTCCATGTACTGCACGCGGTCCGGAGTCGCCAGAATGGTTTCGCCCTTCTCGCGGCAGGTCACCAGCTCGTCGATCAGCGCGCCTTCTTCGCTCAGCTCGGCGTTGGCCTGAGCAATCACGTAGCGGCCTTCTTCGATCGCGGACAGGTAGTCGATCTCGTTGGTCACCTTGCCGTCCACGACTTTGCGGTACGGGGTTTCCAGGAAGCCGAACTCGTTGGTGCGCGCATAGACGGACAGCGAGTTGATCAGACCGATGTTCGGGCCTTCCGGCGTTTCGATCGGGCACACGCGGCCATAGTGGGTCGGGTGTACGTCGCGCACTTCGAAGCCGGCGCGTTCGCGGGTCAGACCGCCCGGACCAAGAGCCGATACGCGGCGCTTGTGGGTGATTTCCGACAGCGGGTTGGTCTGGTCCATGAACTGGGACAGCTGCGAGGAGCCGAAGAACTCCTTGATCGCGGCGGACACCGGTTTGGCGTTGATCAGATCGTGCGGCATCAGATTGTCGGACTCCGCCTGATTCAGGCGTTCCTTGACCGCGCGCTCCACGCGCACCAGGCCGGCGCGGAACTGGTTTTCGGCCAGTTCGCCCACCGAACGCACGCGACGGTTGCCCAGGTGATCGATGTCGTCCACTTCGCCGCGGCCATTGCGCAGCTCGGTCAGGATGGCGATCACGGAAACGATGTCTTCAGTCGACAGCGTGCCTTCCATCACATCGCGACGCTCGGCGAATTTCTCGCCGATCAGCACCTTGAACCACTCAGGGGTCTTGTCGTCGAACTTGTACTGATAAGTGCGCGAGCTGAACTTCATGCGGCCCACGCGCGACAGATCGTAGGTTTCTTCGCTGAAGAACAGACGCTGGAACAGCGCTTCCACCGCGTCTTCCGTCGGCGGTTCGCCCGGACGCATCATGCGGTAGATGGCCACGCGGGCCTGCAGCTGGTCCTGGATGTCGTCGGCGCGCAGGGTCTGGGAGATGTAAGAGCCCTGATCCAGGTCGTTGGTGAACAGCACTTCCACCTGCTGGATATCGGCCAGCGCCAGCTTGGCCAGCACTTCCTCGGTCACTTCGTCGTTGGCGCGCGAAATCAGCTCGCCGGTGTCGGCGTTGGCGACGTTGTGCGCCAGCACCTTGCCCAGCAGCGCGTCGGCCGGCACTTCGATGCGGTCCAGCTCAGCGGTCTGGATGTCGCGGATGTGCTTGGCGGTGATGCGCTTGTCCTTGGCCACGATCAGCTTGCCGTCGGCGGCAACGATGTCGAACTTGGCCACTTCGCCCTTCAGACGATCCGGAACCACGCGCATGAACACGCCGCTCTTGGTCAGGTAGAAGGTGTCGAAGCTGTAGAACTCGGACAGGATTTCTTCGTTGGTGTAACCCAGCGCCTTCAGCAGGATGGTCACCGGCATCTTGCGGCGACGGTCGATACGGAAGTACAGCAGGTCTTTCGGGTCAAACTCGAAGTCCAGCCAGGAACCGCGGTAAGGAATCACGCGGGCGGAGAACAACAGTTTGCCGGAGGAATGAGTCTTGCCGCGGTCGTGCTCGAAGAACACGCCCGGGGAACGATGCAACTGAGAAACGATGACGCGCTCGGTGCCGTTGATGATGAACGAGCCATTGGTCGTCATCAGCGGGATTTCGCCCATGTACACTTCGTTCTCGCGCACTTCCTTCACCACCGGCTTGGAAGACTCCTTGTCGAAGATGGTCAGGCGGATGCGCGCGCGCAGCGGAGCGGCGTAGGTGATGCCGCGCAGCTGACACTCCTGCACATCGAACGGCGGCTCGCCCAAGATGTAATGAGCGAAGTCCAGACGCGCGTAGCCGTTGTGGCTAATGATCGGGTAGATCGATTTGAACGCAGCCTGAAGGCCCACATCCCTACGCTGGTCAAGCGGCACACCCAACTGGAGAAATTCGGTGTAGGAATCAATCTGGGTCGCCAACAGGAATGGGACATCGAGAACACTGGCACGCTTCGCAAAACTTTTACGAATACGCTTCTTCTCAGTAAACGAATAACTCATAGAGTCTCCATCGAGGTGGGGTGGCGCAAGCAAGAAACCAAAAGTCAGCAGCCACGCTCAATAATTGCTGGCTTTTACCTTCTTCGTTTCGGCCAACTACAAGCGCAATAAGGCTGGCGGATTTCTCCGCCAGCCTCACCCTCTTTTTTCAAAGAAGATTATTTGATTTCAGCCTTAGCACCGGCTTCGGTCAGCTGTTTCAGGATGTCGTCGGCTTCAGCCTTCGCCACGCCTTCTTTCAGGGCTTTCGGAGCGCCGTCAACCAGGTCTTTGGCTTCTTTCAGGCCCAGACCGGTGATTGCGCGCACAACCTTGATCACGCCAACCTTGTTGTCGCCAGCGCCAGTCAGGATAACGTCAAACTCGGTTTTTTCTTCAGCGGCAGCAGCGCCGGCGCCAGCCGGGCCAGCAACAGCAACAGCAGCGGCGGAAACGCCGAACTTCTCTTCGAACGCCTTAACCAGGTCGTTCAGTTCCATCACGGTCAGACCAGCAACGGCCTCGAGGATGTCTTCTTTGGTGATTGCCATGTGAAAATCTCCTGAATTCTATAAGAATCAAATAAGTTAAGCGGCTTCGGCTTGCTTCTTGTCGGACAGGGCGGCCAGCGCGCGGGCGAAGCCAGCGACCGGAGCCTGCATAACGTAGAGAAGCTTGGACAGCAGTTCTTCGCGGCTCGGGATGGACGCGAGCTCAGCAACCTGAGCGGCGTTCAGCACCTGGCCATCGTAGGAACCTGCCTTGACGATGATTTTGTCGTCAGCCTTGGCATATTGATGCAGCACCTTGGCAGCAGCTACCGGGTCGGTGGAAACAGCGTAAACCAGCGGGCCGACCATTTGGTCAGCCAGACCGGCAAACGGAGTGCCTTCCACAGCACGGCGAACCAGCGTGTTCTTCAGAACGCGCAGGTATACGCCATTCTCACGCGCCTGAGCGCGGAGTTTGGTCATGCTGCTTACCTCGATGCCCCGATATTCAGCGATAACGAGGGTCTGAGCGCCTGCCAGCGTGGCAGATACTTCAGCTACGACCGCCTTTTTATCTTCGATATTGAGACTCAAGGTCTACCTCCTAGACTGAAATGAAGCGAAAGGATTTTCGCTTCGCTTTGCAGCGGCGACCTACATCAGGAGACATCATAAAGAACTGGTGCTCATGGGCGGAATTGAACCGCCGACCTCTCCCTTACCAAGGGAGTGCTCTACCCCTGAGCTACATGAGCTTGAACTTTGTTCAGAAGCCTGTTTCGGGTACACCATCTGCGTAGGGTGCGGACTTCCTTACCGGCAAATCTGCGATTAAGCCTTGCGGCGCCTACGGTCTTTGACAACCTGGCAAGCGAACTTGCCAGCCCAAAGCCTTGGCGAGGCGGCGAACCGCCCCGCCAAACTCAAACAGCGATTAAGCGCTGATCGAGTTGGTATCTACACGAGCGCCGACACCCATGGTGCTGGATACGGCGATCTTTTTCAGATACACGCCCTTGGAAGCTGCCGGCTTGGCTTTCACCAGGGCATCAACCAGAGCGGAGAAGTTTTCACGCAGGGCTTCGGCTTCGAAAGAAGCGCGGCCGATGGTGGCGTGAACGATACCGGCCTTGTCGGTACGGTACTGAACCTGACCGGCCTTGGCGTTTTTCACGGCCTCGGCTACGTTCGGGGTCACGGTACCCACCTTCGGGTTCGGCATCAGGCCACGCGGACCCAGGATCTGACCCAGCTGACCCACAACGCGCATCGCGTCCGGGGAGGCGATCACGATGTCGAAGTCCAGGTTGCCGGCCTTAACCTGCTCGGCCAGGTCGTCGAAACCAACGACTTCGGCGCCAGCGGCTTTAGCGGCTTCAGCGTTCGCGCCTTGAGCGAACACGGCAACGCGTACGGACTTGCCGGTACCGCGCGGCAGAACCACGGAACCACGGACCACTTGGTCGGATTTGCGCGGATCCACGCCCAGATTCACGGCCACGTCGATGGACTCATCGAATTTGGCGGTGGCGGCGGCTTTCACCAGGGAAATAGCTTCGTCGATGGCGTACAGCTTGTTGCGATCAACGCCAGCCTTCAGAGCTTGCAAGCGCTTGGAAACCTTAGCCATTTACACGCCCTCCACTTCCAGACCCATCGAACGGGCGGAGCCGGCGATGGTGCGAACAGCGGCGTCCAGATCGGCAGCGGTCAGGTCCGGCTGCTTGGTCTTGGCGATTTCTTCCAGCTGAGCGCGAGTCACTTTACCCACCTTGTCGGTATTGGCTTTAGCCGAACCGGACTTGATGCCAGCAGCCTTCTTCAGAAGGATGGTGGCCGGGGGGGTCTTCATCACGAAGGTGAAGGACTTGTCCGCGAAGGCGGTAATCACTACGGGAATCGGCAGACCCGGCTCAACGCCTTGGGTCGCGGCGTTGAACGCCTTGCAGAATTCCATGATGTTCAAACCACGCTGACCCAGGGCCGGACCGATCGGCGGCGACGGGTTGGCTTTGCCAGCGGGCACTTGCAGCTTGATATAGCCGACAATTTTCTTTGCCACGATTAAACTCCTAGTTTGGGTATAGCGCGAGCGTCAACTCGCTTCCCGACGAAAGCGCAACAGTATACACGCTTAAAAAAAGCTTGCCAAGAGGCAGACTTACAACTTCTCAACCTGACTGAATTCGAGCTCAACCGGGGTGTCGCGACCGAAAATCTGCACCGACACGCGCAGCTTGTTGCGCTCGTAGTTCACTTCGTCGACGGAACCATTGAAATCGTTGAACGGGCCGTCGATGACGCGCACCTTCTCACCCACTTCGAACAGAACCTTCGGCTTCGGCTTTTCCACGCCCTCTTGCATCTGCTGCATGATGGCCTCGACTTCCTTCTTGGAAATCGGCGCCGGGCGGTTGGCGGTGCCGCCAACGAAGCCGGTCACTTTCGGCGTGCTCTTGACCAGGTGCCAGGTGTCGTCGGTCATTTCCATCTCGACCAACACATAGCCCGGGAAAAACTTGCGCTCGGTAATGGAGCGACGGCCATTCTTGACGTCGACCACCTCTTCTACCGGCACCAGGATTTGACCAAACTGATCGGCGACATGAGAACGCTCGATGCGCTCGCGCAACGCCTTTTGCACGCTTTTTTCAAAACCGGAATAAGCGTGAACCACATACCAGCGCATTGCCATTATTTACCTCGACCGAGAATCACATCATAAAACAGCCAGGACAGACTGGAGTCCACCAACCACATGAACAAGGCCAGCACCAGCACGAAAACAAACACCATGCCGGTCATCTGCATCGCCTCTTTGCGAGTCGGCCACACCACCTTGCGCGCCTCGACCAGAGACTCGTTGGCGTAAGTGACGAAACTCTTGCCCGGCTGCGACAACCAAACCGCCCCAGCCGCCAGAATCACGCCGGCCGCAAACGAAAGCGCGCGCAAAATACCCTGGTCCGCCGGAATCATGTAAAAGCCGACGATACCGGCCGCCACCAGCAAACCGGCCAGCGCCAGTTTGATTTTATCTTGCATTTCCATGTCGATATCTTCTCTTGCGCGTATGCGACAAAAGACCAACCGGCGCACAAGCGCCGGCTGGTCTTAATTGGCAGGCCAGGAGGGTCTCGAACCCCCAACCCTCGGTTTTGGAGACCGATACTCTACCAATTGAGCTACTGGCCTTTAAACCTGATTAAGCGATGATCTTAGCTACCACACCGGCGCCGACGGTACGACCGCCTTCGCGGATGGCGAAACGCAGACCATCTTCCATGGCGATCGGAGCGATCAGCTCAACAGTGATCTCCACGTTGTCGCCCGGCATTACCATTTCCACGCCTTCCGCCAGAGTAACGGCACCCGTTACGTCGGTGGTACGGAAGTAGAACTGCGGACGGTAGTTAGCGAAGAACGGGGTGTGACGGCCACCTTCGTCTTTGCTCAGTACGTACACCGAAGCCTGGAACTTGGTGTGCGGGGTGATGGAACCCGGCTTGGCCAGAACCTGGCCACGCTCAACGTCTTCACGCTTGGTGCCGCGCAGCAGCACGCCCACGTTGTCGCCCGCTTGACCTTGGTCCAGCAGCTTGCGGAACATTTCCACGCCGGTGCAAGTGGTCTTCGCGGTAGCCTTCAGGCCCACGATTTCCAGTTCTTCGCCGACTTTAACAATGCCGCGCTCTACGCGACCGGTTACCACGGTGCCGCGGCCGGAGATCGAGAACACGTCTTCGATCGGCAGCAGGAACGGCTTGTCGATGGCGCGTTCCGGAGTCGGGATGTAGGAATCCAGAGCGGCAGCCAGCTTGAAGATGGCCGGTTCGCCGTATTCGGACTGGTCGCCTTCCAGCGCCAGACGAGCAGAGCCGATCACCACCGGGGTGTCGTCGCCCGGGAAGTCGTAGGAAGACAGCAGATCGCGAACTTCCATTTCAACCAGTTCCAGCAGTTCAGCGTCGTCCACCAGGTCGGCCTTGTTCAGGAACACGATGATGTACGGAACGCCAACCTGACGGGACAGCAGGATGTGTTCGCGAGTTTGCGGCATCGGACCGTCAGCGGCCGAGCACACCAGGATAGCGCCGTCCATCTGGGCAGCACCGGTAATCATGTTCTTAACGTAGTCGGCGTGACCCGGGCAGTCTACGTGAGCGTAGTGACGGGACTCGGTTTCGTATTCTACGTGAGCGGTATTAATGGTAATACCGCGAGCCTTTTCTTCCGGCGCGCTGTCGATCTGGGAGTAGTCTTTGGCTTCGCCACCGAACTTCTTCGACAGAATAGTGGTGATAGCAGCGGTCAGAGTGGTTTTACCATGGTCCACGTGACCGATGGTGCCGACGTTTACGTGCGGTTTAGTCCGCTCGAACTTTTCCTTAGCCATGGCAAAATTTCCTGGATACGAAACAACACAAAGTAAATGGTGGTGCCCATGGGCAGAATTGAACTGCCGACCTCTCCCTTACCAAGGGAGTGCTCTACCCCTGAGCTACATGGGCCCTTCAAAACAGGCTACACGCTTGGAGCGGGTGAAGGGAATCGAACCCTCGTCGTAAGCTTGGAAGGCTTCTGCTCTACCATTGAGCTACACCCGCCTGCAACAACAACCTCGAGCGACTTTCATCGCACACGCCAAGACGCTAAATTCTGGTGGAGGGAGAAGGATTCGAACCTTCGAAGGCAGAGCCGTCAGATTTACAGTCTGATCCCTTTGACCGCTCGGGAATCCCTCCTGAAAGAGACCCGAATATTATAGATAGCCCCGATGGCCGTC
The DNA here is from genome assembly GCF_016937655.1 of Chromobacterium alkanivorans. Lineage (GTDB taxonomy): Bacteria > Pseudomonadota > Gammaproteobacteria > Burkholderiales > Chromobacteriaceae > Chromobacterium > Chromobacterium alkanivorans. The sequence continues at coordinate 173,935 of NZ_JAFHKL010000004.1, forward strand.
AACCGGTTTTTGCATTTTTTTCTAATTATTTTGCCTACCAAAGCAAAGCGCCCCGGCAAGCCCGGGGCGCTTCCAATAAATTCAAAAGCTTAGCGCGTCACGCCTGGCCGGAGATTCGCAAATACTTCTGATGCAAGGCCTCTTGAGTCTCCTCGTGAGACGGATCCAGAGGGATGCAATCGACCGGACAGACCTGCTGGCATTGCGGCTCATCGTAGTGGCCGACGCACTGCGTGCACAGATTGGGATCGATTTGGTAGATTTCCTCGCCTTGGGAAATCGCGTTATTGGGGCACTCCGGCTCACAGACGTCGCAGTTGATGCATTCGTCGGTAATCATCAAAGACATAGTAAATTCCTCAAGTATTCCACAACATGAATTTTGTCACCCGACAGTCGGGCTCGCAAGTTCGCCCCGTTATATATTTATGAGACTGCCTGCAGGCAAACCGCTCAGGCCGGCTCCGCCGCCCGGCGCAGCAGACCGTAGTGCACTTGGCCGGCCTTGGCGCGCTTCAGCACCTCCCAACCCGGCAGCTCCTCGGGCCAACGGCGGCTCTCGATATACGCCAGGCCGTCTTCGCTCATCACCGGAGCCAGCAAGGGCAATACCTGAGCCAGCAGATCGGAGTCAAACGGCGGGTCGACGAAGACGACGTCGAAACGCTCGCGGCAGGCCTTCAGATAGGCCAGGGCCTCGAACTGCGCCACATCGATGGCCGCGGCGGACAACAATTGCCGGTTGGCCTTCAAGGACTCGGCCGCCGCGCGGGACTTCTCCACCATCACCACGCGCCGCGCTTCGCGCGAAGCCGCTTCGAAGCCCAAAGCCCCGCTGCCGGCAAACAGGTCCAGGCAGGACTTGCCGTACAGTTGCTGGCCCAACCAGTTGAACAAGGTTTCCCGCACACGGTCCGGCGTTGGCCGCAAACCCTGAGCGTCGGGAAACGGCAAAAGCCGGCGTCGATACTCGCCACCGATGATTCTGACCGTGTTACGCGACTGACTCATAATTCCAAGCTCAAAAAACAAGGGGCTGAGTGTAACCCGATACGGGCCGTCGCGCCTCATTGTCGCGCAAACCGGCCGCCATCTGTCGCTCCTCACGCCACAAGCAGCCGTCTATTCCTTATATATAGATTTCGGCGATGCCGCGGCGTCTGCCCCGCTACGCAGCAACAATTGGGTAAGCATCGCCATTTGAGGATACAATTTAGCCATTTATCGAATTCCGCCGGCCTTAACGCATGTTTAGCTTCTTCAAAAGAAAAACCCAATCCGAGCCCACGCCGCCGGCAACCGTCCAGACGGAACCCGCGGCCGACGCCCAACCCGCCACGCTGCCCGCAACCGCCCCCCTCGCCGCCCAGCCTGAGACGCCGGCGTCCGCGCCGCAGCAAGCCGCCCCGGAACCGACGCCTGCCGTTACGGCGCCGTCAGCCGTCGCGCCGCTTGACCCCGCCCCCGCTTCGCTGAAGAAAATGAGCTGGGCCGAACGCCTGAAGGCCGGCTTGTCCAAAACCCGCGACAAGCTGGGCAAATCGCTGGCGGGGCTGTTCGGCGGCGGCAAGATCGACGAAGACTTGTACGAGGAGCTGGAAACCGTGCTGCTCACCGCCGACATGGGGGTGGACGCCACGCTGCACTTGCTTGGCGACGTGCGCGAGCGCGTTTCTCTGAAAGGTCTGAAGGACGCCTCGGAGCTGAAAGACGCGCTGAAAGAATCGCTCAGCGACCTGATCTCGCCGCTGGAGAAACCGCTGGACGTCAGCGGCAAGAAGCCTTTCGTCATCATGATGGCCGGCGTCAACGGCGCCGGCAAGACCACCTCGATTGGCAAGCTGGCCAAGTACTACCAGAGCCAGGGCAAGAGCGTGCTGCTGGCCGCCGGCGACACCTTCCGCGCCGCCGCGCGCGAACAGCTGATGGCCTGGGGCGAGCGCAACAACGTCACCGTGATCGCGCAACAAGGCGGCGACTCTGCCGCCGTCTGCTACGACGCGATCCAGGCCGCGGTCGCCCGCGGCATCGACATCGTGCTGGCCGACACCGCCGGCCGCCTGCCCACTCAGCTGCACCTGATGGAAGAAATCAAGAAGGTAAAGCGGGTCATTCAGAAGGCCTTGCCGGACGCGCCGCATGAAATCATCCTGGTTCTGGACGCCAACATCGGCCAGAACGCCATCAACCAGGTCAAGACCTTTGACGACGCCCTCGGCCTGACCGGGCTGATTCTGAGCAAGCTGGACGGCACGGCCAAGGGCGGAGTGATCGCCGCCATCGCCAAGCAACGCCCCGTTCCGCTGCGCTTTGTCGGCGTGGGCGAAAGCATAGACGACCTGCGGCCGTTCCAGGCCAAGGACTACATCGACGCGCTGTTCGACTGAACGCAGCAGCCATTGCAAGCTCTCACTCTTGCCGTCACCAGCTAACGCGGGAACAGAATAATGATCCAGTTCGACCAGGTCACCAAGCGCTACCCAGGTGGCAATGAAGCCCTGAAAAACCTGTCTTTCAACATCGACACCGGCGAAATGGTCTTTCTCGCCGGCCATTCCGGCGCCGGCAAGTCCACCTTGCTCAAGCTGATCGCCGGCATTGAGCGCGCCACCGCCGGCGGCGTCGTGGTCAACGGCCAGAATCTGTCCAAGCTGCGCTCCAGCCAGATTCCCTATGTGCGTCAGCACATCGGCCTGGTGTTCCAGGACCACAAGATCCTGTTCGACCGCAGCGTGTTCGACAATGTGATGCTGCCGCTGGACATCATAGGCTTCGATCGCCGCGACGCCGCCAAACGCGTGCGCGCCGCGCTGGACAAGGTGGGCCTGCTCGGCAAGGAAAAGAGCATGCCGATCCGCCTGTCCGGCGGCGAACAGCAGCGCTTGTGCATCGCCCGAGCCGTGGTGCACCGCCCCAGCATCCTGCTTGCGGACGAACCCTCGGCCAACCTGGACCGCGCCTACGCGCTGGACATCATGGAATTGTTCAAATCCTTCCACCAGGTAGGCGTCACCGTGCTGATCTCCGCTCACGATGAAACCCTGATGGAAGACTACGGCCGCCGAATCATTCGCCTGCGGGAAGGACAATTTGCCGCATGAAACATTATCTCTATCTGAACTGGCAAAGCGCCAAACTGGCGCTGATCAAAATCCTGCGTCAGCCATTCGGCAGCTTGCTGACCTTGCTGATGCTGTCGCTGGCGCTGGCCTTGCCGCTCTCGCTTTATCTAGCCGTCAGCAGCGTGCAGGACTGGGTGGGCCGGCTGAGCGCCACGCCGCAGGTCACCCTGTTCATGGAACAGTCGTCGGAAGAAGCGGACCTGGCCGCGGTCACCTCCACGCTGACCCGCCACCCCAAGGTCAAGAGCTACAGCTTCGTCAGCAAGAGCAAGGCGCTGGCCGACATGGAGAAGCGCAACGGCCTGCCCGGCCTGACCGATGGCCTGGACAGCAACCCGCTGCCGGACGCCTTCGTCGTCACGCCGAAGGCGCTGGAGCCGCGCGAACTGGAGATGCTGCAAAAAGAACTCTCCGGCCTGCCCATGGTGGAACAAGCGCAATTCGACGCGGACTGGGCCAAACGCCTGTACGGCATGGTGGAAATGGGCAAGCACCTGACCTGGTTCTTGGCCATCGCCCTGGGCCTGGCGCTGGTGCTGGTGACCAATAACGCGATCCGCATGCAGATCCTGGCGCGGCAGGACGAAATCGAAGTGTCCAAACTGATAGGCGCGCCGGACAGCTTCATCCGCCGCCCCTTCATGTACCACGCGATGTGGCAGGGCATCTTGGCCGGCCTGGCCGCCTGGGCGCTGACCGGTTGGCTGACCTCGGTCGCCAACCCCGCGATCCGCGAATTCGCCCAGTTGTACGGCGAGCGGGTGGAACTGCGCAATTTGAGCCCGATCGAGCTGGCCGTCGCCGTCGCCGTCTCCGCCCTGCTGGCGATGCTGGGCGCCCGCCTCGCCTCGGACCATCATCTGCGCAAGATAGAACCCAAATGAATCGCGGCCGCTTCCCTATCCATGTAAGCGGCGCAACAACTGTTAATCAGAGCGAACGGCGTCGGCGCACCGGCTGCGCTACTATCGAGACGATAGAAAAAATCATTGACGCTGGAACCTTTCATTGCTAGCACTCTCCATATACGAGTGCTAACATATCACTACCCAAGGAGGTAGTTATACAGATGACCACAACATTTGCCTTGCCCGTCCCGTCCACCAGCGGCAGCCTGGAGCAATACATCCAAGCTGTTAACAGCGTGCCCATGCTGACGCCTGAGCAGGAAAACGAGCTTGCAACGCGCTTTCAGGAGCAAAACGACCTGGAAGCCGCGCGCCAGCTGGTGCTCTCGCACCTGCGCGTGGTGGTGTCGATTTCCCGCGGCTACTCCGGTTACGGTTTGCCGCAAGCCGACTTGATCCAAGAAGGCAATATCGGTCTGATGAAGGCCGTCAAACGCTTCGAGCCCGATCGCGGCGTGCGACTGTTCTCCTTTGCCGTGCACTGGATCAAGGCGGAGATTCACGAATTCATCCTGCGCAACTGGCGCTTGGTGCGCATCGCCACCACCAAGCCTCAGCGCAAACTGTTCTTCAATCTGCGCAGCATGAAGAGCAGCTTCTCCGCGCTGTCGGAAAACGAAGCTCGCCAGATCGCGGCCGATCTGGGCGTCAAGCCGGAAGAAGTCCGCGAGATGGAAACCAGGATGAGCGGCCAGGACGTCGCCTTGCTGGCGGACGACAACGACGACGACGGCTACGCGCCGATCGACTGGCTGGCCGACCATCACAATGAGCCGACCCGCGAGCTGGAACGTCGCGCCTTCGACCACCTGCAGACCGAAGGCCTGCAACATGCATTGGCCGCGCTGGACCCGCGCAGCCGCCGCATCGTTGAAGCGCGCTGGCTGGCCGACGACAGCGGCTCCACCCTGCATGAGCTGGCCGCCGAATTCGGCGTCTCCGCCGAACGCATCCGCCAGATCGAGGCCAAGGCCCTGGGCAAGATGAAGGCAGCGCTGAGCCAGGGCGTGGTGATCGAAGGCTAAACCACTCCCCGCTCAATAAAAAACCACAGGCTGGCCGCCTGTGGTTTTTTTATACCCGGAAAATCCGAAGAGGATAGTCTACTCGCCCATGGTCTGGTACTTTGCCGGCAACTTGGCGTAAGCGTCTCTAGCCACCGCGCGCAAAGGCTCCCATTCCGCCCTATCGTCGTCCAAGGTGCCCAAGAACACGCCGGCGTAAGTCGGGAAAGAGGCCAGCGTCGTCCGCAGCGTCCGCTCCGCCTGAACCTGCTTGCCGGCCAGCACCTCCAGCTGCGCTCGCTTCAACATCACTTCCGGATAAGGGCGGAACGCGGTCAAGCGGTTCTCCAGCGCCAACTTGCGCTCCAGTTGCTCCGGCCCCACTTTCAAGTAATCGTCCACAGTGTAAAGCGCATGGTAGGCGAACAGCGGCTTGGCGTCGGCGATCTCGATCAGACGCTCCATCCTAACCTCATCGCGTTTGGCGTCGTTGGTCGGCGTGTACAGGCCCACCAGTTCCCAGAACATCGACAGGCTGCTGATCGACAGCCAGCCCACCCAAACCAGCGCCGCGAACAGCGGCAGACGCAGCGGCCAAGCCAACTGCCGATCGCCGCGCGGCGCCATCGCGGCGAAGATCACCAGCATCGCCAGGAAGTAGTAATACCACAGCGGATACTCCAGCATGCTGTGCGTCAGCGTCACCGCCAGGCAGCCCAGGGCCAACACCCCTTCCAGCGTGGCGCGGCGGCCGAAGAACGGCCACAGCACCCAGGCAAAACCGCCGACGATCAGCAAAGTGACCACGCCCCCCATCTCGGCCAGCAATTGCAGGATCAGATTATGGGAGTTGGTGAACAAACCGCTGTTGAAACCGGATGCGGCGAACTGCGGCAGCGGCTGCAAACGCACGCTCTCCGCGGCGAACTGCGACCAGCCCACCCCCGTCAACGGATGCGACAGGAAACTCAGCCAAGCCTTGTGCATTTCGGCGAAACGCCGCGACCCCATATCGTCGCCATTGGCCGCCAAGCGGGCCAGGCCGGAACTGTTTTGCAGGTTTTCGTGCGTCAGCAGGGAAATCAGCTGATTGAACCAAGGCAGGGCGAACTGCATCGCCAACACCACCAGGCAGGACAGCCACATCGCCCACAACATCCGACGCGACTCCGCGCTGCCAATGCGCCAATGCCAGAGCGCCGCCAGCCCGGACAAGGCCACCAGATACAACAGAATGGTGCGCGAGCCCGCCCACCCCAGCATCAAAGCCAGGCCGAGCACGAGAATGGCCAGGCCCCAGCGCGGCAGCCGGCCGGCAGCATACAAATACACCCCGGCCACCACCGACCACATCAAATAATGCGCGTATTGATTGCGTTGGCCGATATGACCAAAGATATTGCTGGTGGGGTGAGAGCCATCGTAAAACAAGCCCAGCTCCGCGGCGTAACCGGTCAACTGAGCCACGCCTATCGCCGCCTGCACCAAACCTCCAACTATCAAACCCCAGGCCAGCCAAACCGCAAACGGCCGCTCCCCCATCTCCTCGCGCAAAGACACGGCAACCGCCGCGAGCAAGGCCGCGGCCAACCAGGCCAAGGCTGTGGCGTAATTCATCCCGGGGAACAGCGCGTCCACCCAGAACGGCTGCCCAGCCCAAAGCAGGCCCATGCCCAGACACCACCAGGCGCTGCGCGGCATGCAGCGGAACAATGATCCGCTCGGCAACAAGAAGACAGCCGCCGCCAGCAGCAGCCAGACCACATTGATTTCGCCAAACCACTGCGGCAGCGGCACATAGTGGATGCGAGAGGCGAAAGGCAGGATGGCGATGAGGCACAGGGCCAGCATCGCCAGGAATGTGGAAAATCTTTGAGCGCTCATATTACGGCTGTCGTTTGCTAGATAGAGGACGCAGGATACCGCAAGCGCGCGCTCAAACAAACCGCACTCTGGCGGTCAAAACAGTGTTTTTCGCGTCACAGGCGCGGCCACGGTCATCACTGCGGCCTGTTGCGCCGCTTGGCTATACGCAGGGTACTTGGCATAGGCTTGGGCCGCAGTCAGGGCAACCTCCCTCAAAGGGGCAACATGAGGTTCAGGAACTCTTGCCAGCATTTCAGAAAACTCTTTGACATGATCAGGATAACTGGCAATCGCAATCTTGAGCGACTGTAAGCCTTCACTTTCCCGTCCGCTGAGTGATTGAAAAACACTTAGTTTTATCAATACATTAGGGTAGGGACGATAGCTGGCCAGCGAATTAAAATGAGCCAACTTCAAGTCCAGTTGTTCACGACTCGGCAACATATAATTGCCAATTACGAGATCAACCTCTCTTGCGAAAAAAGGATTTTTGCCTGCCGAAGACAATTGTTGCAAGCGTGATACATTTTCTTTTACATCTATAACTGGAAAATTATTCCTAACAATCACAAAAAATGAAAACAAACCAACAACAAAATACAAAATAAATCCAAGTCCAAAAACACAAGAGAATACCTTAAGGAACACAGGCCGAAACAAAAACACCCTCCCTCCACCATTGTCTATTAGCGCACAGATTGATACAAACATAATCAAAAATGGCATATACCACAATGGATACTCAAACATACTATGAGTCAACAACACCATAAATACACCGAACAACCAAAAATATTCCGCCTTCCTTTTCGCGCGCCACAAAAATAATGCAATGCAAAAAACAATACCGAGTGCAACAGGTAATGCACCAACCAGTCCAGATTCTGCCAAAATTTGAAAAAATAAATTATGACTATGAGTAAATAACCAGCTTTCTGAAAATTTTGGCAAGCCCGCAGTCAGTTCCATCTTTGTGGCCTCCGCGGCAAATCCACCCCAACCAAGCCCAAACCAAGGGTACTGAGAAAAAATTAACCATGCCTTGGTCCATTCAATACGTCTTTTGACAGCAAGACCTCCATCTGATATGCGTTCCGCCCCGCTCACCACATCAATCGGCAATCCAAGATAATTTAAAAAAACAACAATATCACGACTCCAAAATTGAAATACCGCAATCAACAACACTGAAACCGATACAGCTACCGCTAACCGGCCCAGCTCTTTCTCTCTTCCTCCTTTCCTAAACCAATACCAAACTAACACAACAGTCAATAATGCATAGACTAAAGGCAAACGAGCTCCAGACCAAGACTGCGCAAGCAAAATCGGAAGCAAACACAGCAAAGCAAACCCTACCCTAAGCTTTTCAACCGCATACAAATAACAAATCGAAAGCACGCCCCAAAATAGAAAATTAGCATACTGATTGCGCTGAGCCACATTCCCTACCACCACATTGGAATTTGGATCATATACAATAAATCCGTGAAAAAGGTAAGCCAATTTAAATGCCTGCAACAGCCCCATCAAAGATTGCAACAACGAAAAAACAGTAACCACACATGCAAAAACGAATACCAAATCATCGATATCAGATGAGTCAAGGCAATTTCTAAGCAAAATAGAAAACAGAGCCAACCCAATAAATAGTAGCGCTAGGTAACCATAGAAACTAGAGTGCAAAGCAGAAAAAGCAAGAACGAGCAAAACTAGCTCAAGCCATGACACAGATACCTTATCAATACTCAATAAACACAAACCACACATAGCAGCACCAAGAAGTGCGAGTGCAGAAGCATCTGAAAACCAATCTGGAAGTGGCGCATAACGAAGCCAACTTAAAAATGGAGCTGAAACTGACAAAGAAATCAAAAAATAGACGAATATTTTTATATTTTGACTCATAATAAAAAGGGTGCCTTTCGGCACCCCATTTCAATTTAAATTAAACATCAGTTGCCCGAACGGCAGTTTGCAGGCAACCATTGAGATTTAACGCCATTTGAAGATGCTGCAGCGCAAATCCAAATGATGGCACCACCAGACGCCGATGGCGTCAAAGTCAATTTGTTATTGGTAGAGTCCACAAGCGTAGTACTGTAAGTTACGGTGAGAACCCCACTCGTGCCAACAGAAAGATCTGTCACCGAGTTACCAGAAATACTGGTTTGCAGTCCGGCAGAAGCATTGCTTGTTGGAAATGAGCCATTTGAAGCATAGTACTCTGCCACTGCAGTTTTGGCTGCCGAAGCCAAGCTTAGCCCCTCTGACACTCTAGCACGTTTGGTATAGTCCTGATAAGCGGGAATAGCAATCGCGGCGAGAATACCAATAATAGCCACCACTATCATCAGTTCGATAAGAGTAAAACCTTGTTGAGATTTTTGCATTGCAAGCTCCATTTAATGGCAAGACGAAGGCACATATTGAGCATAAGCCGCATCGGTAGAGCACGACCACGCAACAGTACCACCACTAGCTACAGGGGTAAAGACCACAGTCAAACCAGAAACCACACTGCTATTAAACAATACGGTCACAGTACTGACTCCACTACTAACTCCAACCTGTACATTACTGACATAGTTTCCTGCCAAAGTATCAGGCAAACCTGCACTAGCATTAGTGCTTGGCCAAGTATTGCCAGCCAGATAGTATTCTGACACCGAGGTTTTGGCCTGATCCGCATAGGTCAGACCTTCCGCCACCTTGGCGCGAACCACATAGTTCTGATAAGCAGGAATCGCAATCGCCGCCAAAATTCCGATAATGGCGACAACAATCATTAGTTCAATCAAGGTAAAACCAGCCGCCTTCCTCATCTCTCGGCTCCAGAGCTTAGTTTTATAGAGAGCAACTTATGCAGAAAGTATGCCACCCCCTTCTTCACACCCATTCCTGCCAATCCTCAAGTCATAAACAGCGCAACGGGTAGAAATGTGACGTTTTTGGTCAGTCCGCTGCCTCGCTCTCCCTGTGATAGCATCGAACTCTTAGTCTGAATACATAGAACAGATATGAGTGATAACCAAGACTGGCTGCAGCGCAGCTTCAATACCGTCTGGCACCCCTGCACCCAGATGAAACGTCATGAGGCTTTGCCCATCGTACCCATTGCCAGCGCAGACGGCGTCTGGCTCAGCGACTTCGACGGCAAGCGTTATCTGGATGGGGTCAGCTCCTGGTGGGTCAATCTGTTTGGCCATGGCCACCCTCGCATCAAGCAGGCGATCAAGAATCAGCTGGACCAACTGGAACACGTGATGTTGGCGGGCTTTACGCACCAGCCGGTGGTGGAGCTATCCGAACGCCTATGCAAGCTCAGCGGCCTGGCCCACGTGTTTTATGGGTCCGACGGCGCCAGCGCCACAGAAATTGCGCTCAAGATGAGCTTTCACTACTGGCGCAATCAGGGGCTAGCGGACAAGACGCGTTTCATCAGCCTGGAAAATAGTTATCACGGCGAAACCGTGGGCGCCTTGGCCGTCACCGACGTTCCCTTGTTCTCCAACACCTACGCCGGCTTGCTGAAGCCGGGCCTGCGCGCGCCGTCTCCGGACGCCCGCCGCGCGCTGCCCGGTGAAAGCGCGGCCGATGCCGCGCGCAAAGCGATCCAGGCGCTGGAAAACCTGCTGGCCAAACACGCGGGAGAAGTGGCCGCCGTCATTGTGGAGCCTTTGGTTCAAGGCGCGGCTGGGATGGCGATGTACGATACGCTCTATCTGAGCGAGTTGCGCCGGCTGTGCGACCACCATCAGGTGCACTTGATCGCCGATGAAATCGCCGTCGGCTTTGGCCGGACCGGCAGCCTGTTCGCCTACCAGCAGGCCGGCATCACGCCGGACTTCCTCTGCCTGTCCAAAGGCATTACCGGCGGTTTCCTGCCGCTCTCCTGCGTGTTGACCAGCAACCCGATTTACCAGGCTTTCTACCACGACGACGTCACCCGGGGCTTCTTGCATTCGCACAGCTATACCGGCAATGCGCTGGCATGCGCCGCGGCGCTGGCGGTATTGGACATCTTCGAGGAGGAGGACGTCCTTGCCGTCAACGCCGCCAAGGCGCAGCGCTTCAACGCGATGATGGCCGGCCTGCAAGCGCGCCCGGACATCAGGGACTTCCGTCACCGCGGCATGATCTGGGCCTTCGAGGTCGACACCACCCGAGCCGACTTCGCCCAGGCCTGCTTCGCCGCGATGCTGCGCCGCGGTTGCCTGCTGCGCCCGATCGGCAACACGGTGTATTTCATGCCGCCCTACACGATCACCGACGAGGAAATGGCCTTTCTGATCGCCGCCGCGGAAGCCACGCTGGAAGAACTGGCGCGCGCGCCCAACACTGCCGACGGGCAAAGCATCGCTTTGCCGTAATCCGCCTTGCCATGGCGGGGCGAGTGCTCATAGCATGGAAATGGCAAGATTTACATTGTGAATCGCCTTGCATGCCGCTGCTCATCCTGCCAGAACAAACTATGGATCCTCTGCTGATAGATACTCAACCGGATAGCGTGGCGGCCTGGCTGGAGCGGCTGCCCTTCACCGACCTGCCCGAATGCGGGCGCTTATTGAGCCAGTCCCTGCAAAACCTGTCCCGGGTTCCGCTGGACAGCCATTTGCGCCATAAGCTGCTGAAGCTGTATCTAAAGGCGGTGGATCGCTATTATCCGCTGCTGGAAAACGAGATTCGCCAGCACGACAGCCTAGGCACGCCAAAGGTGCGCCAACTAGCCTTGCTGAGCGTCGAATTGTTTGCGCTGATTTTCATCACCTTCAAGCAAACCTTGCACGACCGTCTGGCCAAGCGCAGCCTGCTGGATCGCGAACACCCGAAGATCGAGCTGATGGCCTACACCATGATGGCGGCGCGCCAGTTGCTGAGCATCAGCCAGCAATGCTATAGCCCGATCACGCCGGATTTCTGGTACGACTGCCATCAGCTGCATGTCTTCGCCAGCAGCCGCGGCTGGCAGGACAAAGGGCTGGCCAACGACGACTCCATCCAGACCATCTATCTGCAAATCCTGCTGATGGGGCTGACGCCCAGCAACCGTCTTGCGCCCACCGAGCAAGCCTTGTCGCGGCAGTTGATCTTCGATCTGGCCGCCAAGGCCCGGCTGATTCCGGTAGAGGCCTTGACTCAGCCGGTGCATGGGTATCTGGTTGACCAGCAAATAGACTCCCCGCCCCGCTTTCTGCCGATTTCCGCAAGCAAATTGGGACCCGGCTGCTTTCTGCTGGATCTGGAACCGCTGCGCGATATTCTGGAGAAAAGCCACGAGGCGCTGCAAAAAGCGCAGAACAACCGCCAACAAGGCCTGATGATCGACGAATTGCAGCTGCTGTCCTTGCTGGTGGAGGAGTGGCATCAGCCCAAACGCCGCCGCCATCCTCGGCTCAAGACTCAAACTATCATCGAAATCGTCGCGGCGCTGCCGGGCATCTGGTTCCATCGCAACGATTTGAACTGGCGACTGCCGGGCATCGCCACCGAAGAGGACGCGCCTCGCCACCGGCCGCCGCCTCCGCCCTGCCTGCTGGCCATTTCCAATCAGAGCGACAACGGCTTGCTGCTGCACGGCCAGCCGCGCGATCAGTCGCTGCGCGCCGGAGAGTTGTTGCTGATCACTCCGCCAAGCCAACCGGAAAATGCCAAGCTGGGCATCGCCCGCTGGGTCGCGCTGCGCGCGGACGGTCGGGAAATCGAATGCGGCGTGGAGTTTATCGGCGGGCCGCCTAGGCCCGCGCTGATCATGCCCAGCATCACCCACCCCGGCGACAGCTTTCAGTTCGCCTTGCTGCTGGCCACCCCAGCGGGAATGCCCAGACTGCTGTTGATGACGGGACGTCCGTACAGCCAGCTGCGCGAATTCCGCCTGCACGACGGCGAAGGGGAAAGCCTGATCCGGGTATCGCGCTTGCATTCGCAGACTCCGCTGTTCCAGATCATGGAATATCGCGACAGCGAGCATTTCTGATCCAGATCAATATTTTATCTGGCCGCGCGGCCGGCCAAACGCCGCGCGCCGCGTCAAAGCCCGTGTAATCAACAGACTACCGACGCGGCGGCCGCTTCCTGCTGCGGTCCGCGAATATCCACCCCGCTGGAGACGGTCCGGCCCCCGCTTTTTCGGGTAAACTCCCCCGCATCTATCGTTTTTGACTCATGGAGTTTTGGATGCGCTCGGTTATTCACGCCGCCGACCGGATTGTGGTCAAGGTCGGCTCCAGTCTCGTCACCAATGACGGCAAGGGCCTGGACATTGCGGCGCTCAATCGCTGGGCCGCGGAGATCGCCGAATTGAAGCGGCGCGGCAAGCAGGTGGTGCTGGTTTCCAGCGGCGCGATCGCCGAAGGCTGCCAACGACTAGGCTGGACCGTGCGCCCCAAGGGCGTGCACGAGTTGCAGGCCGCCGCCGCGGTTGGCCAGATGGGCCTGTGTCAAGCGTATGAAACCGCCTTCCGCGGCTTTGGCCTGCAGACCGCGCAAATCCTGCTGACGCATGAAGACCTGGCCGACCGCACCCGCTACCTGAACGCCCGCTCCACGCTGACCAGTCTATTGAACCTGAACGCGGTGCCCATCATCAACGAGAACGACACTGTGGTCACCGACGAAATCCGCTTCGGCGACAACGACACCCTGGGCGCGCTGGTGACCAATCTGATCGAAGCCGACGCGCTGATCATTCTCACCGACCAACAAGGCCTGTACAGCGCGGACCCGCGCAAACACCCGGACGCGGACTTCATTCACGAAGCCGTCGCCGGCGAGCCCCGGCTGGAAGAGATGGCCGGCGGCGCCGGCTCCAGCGTCGGCACCGGCGGCATGATCACCAAGATCCTGGCCGCCAAGCGCGCGGCGCGCAGCGGCGCGGCCACCGTGATCGCCTGCGGCCGCGAGCATCAGGTGCTGTCGCGCTTGGCGGACGGCGAGGGCATAGGCACCCAGTTGCTGCCGCCCACCAGCCGCATGGCGGCGCGCAAGCAATGGCTGGCGGACCATCTGAAACTGTCCGGCCGCCTGGTGCTGGACGCCGGCGCCGCGCTGGCGGTGCGGGAACGCGGCACCAGCTTGCTGCCTATCGGCGTTTGCGCGGTGGAAGGCGATTTTCTGCGCGGCGAGGCGGTGGCCTGCGTCGATCAGGAAGGCAAGGAAGTGGCGCGCGGCCTGGTCAACTACAGCTCCAGCGAGGCGCGCACCATCATGCAAAAACCCACCCGGGAGATCGAGGCCGCGCTCGGCTATATGATCGAACCGGAACTGATCCATCGCGACAATATGGTCGCGCTGTGACAGCGGCGCAGGCGCCGCGGCGCTTGCGCTCCGCTATTCCCATCCCATTCTTTGAACTGAAGGATTCACGCGTATGAAAAAGCTGGCCCTTTCGGCGCTTCTGGCTCTGACTTGGGGCTCGGCAATGGCCGAGGACGTACTCCATATCTACAACTGGAACAACGCCTTGTCCGCAGACACCGCCAAGCGTTTCGAGCAATCGTGCAAATGCAGGCTGGTGCAGGACTATTACGGGGACAACGAGGAGATGCTGGCCAAGCTGGCCGCCGGCGCCAAAGGCTACGACATGGTGTTTCCCACCGCCTTCGCCGTCAGCACGCTGATCAAGCAGGGCAAGACCCAGCCGCTGGACAAGGCCTTGCTGCCCAACTGGAAAAACCTCAACACCGGATACCTGAGCCTGAACGCGCCGTTCGACGCCGGCAACAAGGTGGCCGCACCCACCGTGGTGTCGCTGACCTTGCTCGGCTACAACGAGACCCAGTTGCGGAAAGCCGGCGTGCTGCCGCAGGCCAACAGCTGGGGCTTGATCTTCGATCCGGCGGTGCTGGCCAAGATCAAGGGCCGGGTCACCGTGCTGGATTCGCAACGCGAACTGATGTCCGCCGCCCTGCTCTACCTGGGCAAGGACGCCAACTCCACCAACCCCGCGGACTGGAAAGCCGCGGCCGAGGTGATCCGCAAGGCCAAGCCCTACTGGGCCGCCTTCAACAACCAGAGCTATATCAAGGAACTGACCGTAGGCAATATCTGGGTGGCCCACGGCTACTCCAACGACCTGTTCCAGGCGCAGCAGGACGCGCAACACGCCAAGCGCCCGTTCAAGCTGGCCTACCAGCCGCAGAAGGAAGGCAATATCCTGGCGGTGGACAATATGGTGATCTTGAAGGACGCGCCGCGGCCGGACCTGGCGCACCGCTTCATCAATTTCATGCTGGACGGCAAGAACGCCGCCGAGATATCCAACCAGATCGGCGCCACCAACCCGGTCAAAGCGGCAGAAGCCTTCTTCAAGCCGCAAATCAAGGCCAACCCGGTGATCATGCTGGAGCCGGCCAAGGGCAAATACGTGGCGCTGAAAGATCTGGACGTGAAGTCCCGCCGCGATTTGAACCGTTTGTGGTCGCAGATCAAGATCGGCCGCTGAGCCGCCCCTGTTTCAACGAAAAATCCCGGTCAAGGCCCGGGATTTTTTTCATTCTTCGGGCGGCTGCTCGCCCTTGCGCATCTCAATCGCCTTGATGATCACATAGGCCAGCATCGCGCACAGGAAGAACAGCAACATCACCCAGGCGATGGAACGCAGCGTGTCGATGAAGGTGTTGAACAACTCCAGCAGCCAGCGCTCGCCGGTCAGCTCCATCATGGTGCTGCCCTTGCCCGCGGCCGGCGGCAGGTATTTCTCCAGCGACCACTGCCGCACCCCGCCGGAAACGCCGGTGACCACGATGGCGAAGAAAATGTACTTGCGCCAGGCGTCGGTCAAATCCCGCCCCAGAACCCGCGCCAGAATCTTGTTGACCGCCGGATCGAAAAAGCGCGCGGTGAATATCGAGGTGGCGATCGCCACCGCCAGAGTCAGGCCGAACAAAGCGTAAAACATAATCATCCCCCGCCGCAGCGGAATGCGTGAAAGCAGGAATTGTACGCCTGCGCGCCGGCGCAGGCGATCAGCGGATGGCCATGCTGCTGCGCGCAAGCGACAGCGCCGGCGAAGCCGCGTCAATCTTTCAACGGCAGCCCGAAATGCTGATAGGCCAGCGCCGTCGCCATCCGGCCGCGCGGGGTGCGCTGCAGATAGCCCTGCTGGATCAGAAAGGGCTCGATCACGTCCTCTATGGTGTCGGTGGATTCGCCGATGGCGGCCGCGACATTGTCCAGCCCCACCGGCCCGCCGGAAAACTTCTCCAGAATCGCCTGCAGCAGCTTGCGGTCCATCACGTCCAGACCGGCCGGGTCCACGTCCAGCATCGCCAGCGCGGCGTCCGCCACCTGTGCGCTGACCACGCCGTCGGCCCGGACTTCGGCGTAATCCCGCACCCGCCGCAGCAGCCGGTTGGCGATGCGCGGCGTGCCGCGGCTGCGGCGCGCCACTTCGAACGCGCCGTCGTCGGCCAGCTTGACGTTCAACAAACCGGCGGAACGGCTGACGATGCGGGTCAGCTCTTCCGTGTTGTAGAACTCCAGCCGCGCGACGATGCCGAAGCGGTCGCGCAGCGGATTGGTCAGCATGCCGGCGCGGGTGGTCGCGCCCACCAGGGTGAACGGCGGCAGATCGATCTTGACCGAACGCGCCGCCGGCCCCTCGCCTATCATGATGTCGATCTGGTAATCCTCCAGCGCCGGATAGAGGATCTCCTCCACTACCGGACTCAGCCGATGGATCTCGTCGATGAACAACACATCGTGCGGCTCCAGATTGGTCAGCAGCGCGGCCAGGTCCCCGGCGCGTTCCAGCACCGGTCCCGAGGTTTGCCGCAAATTGACGCCCATTTCACGGGCGACGATATGCGCCAAGGTGGTCTTGCCCAGGCCGGGCGGGCCGAACAGCAGCACATGGTCCAGCGCTTCGCTGCGCCGCTTGGCCGCCTCGATGAAGATTTCCAGCTGTTCGCGCGCCTTCTTCTGGCCGACGTACTCGTCCAGCTGCTTGGGCCGCAAGGCGCGCTCCAGCGCCTCTTCCTGGCTGGACAGGCTTTGCTGGGTGACGATGCGCGGCTCGGCCGCCCCGCCGTACAGGTTGTCGGTTTCAATCATGGTGTCAGCCGCCGGCCAAAAAAACGAATGCCCAATCTTACCACCGCGCTATAATCGCCGCTGGTCCGGCCATCATCGCGGGCCAACGCAACGTCTTCAGGGCGGGGTGCAATTCCCCACCGGCGGTATGGCCCTTGGGCCGAGCCCGCGAGCGCTTTCGCCTCTCGGCGGAAGGTCAGCAGATCTGGTGACAGGCCAGAGCCGACGGTAATAGTCCGGATGAGAGAAGACGACATCGCCGTCCGCCGCGCTACGCGCGGTCGCGGCGTGTTCGCTGCGCGCTTGGCGCGCGGGTGGGTTCGCGCCTGCCCTTTTCACGCCCTGGAACCTGTTTCTCAAACTATCCGAGGACCGTTTCCATGAGTATCGCCACACCCCCCGACACCCTGTCCCAACGCGTCGAAGCGGCGCTGAACGCCTTGCGCCGCGGCCTGCCGGTCATCGTTCCCGACGATCACGACCGCGAGAACGAAGCCGACCTGATCCTGGCCGCCGACGCGCTGAACAAAGCCGAAATGGCGCGCCTGATCCGCGATTGCAGCGGCATCGTCTGCCTGTGCCTGACCGCCGAGCACGCCGCCCGGCTGCAATTGCCGCCGATGACGCAACGCAACGGCAGCCGCTACGGCACCGCCTTCACCGTCAGCATCGAAGCCGCGCAGGGCGTATCCACCGGCGTGTCCGCCGCCGACCGGGTGCGCACCATCCAGGCCGCCGTCCATCCGCAGGCCCGGGCCGACGACGTGGTCAGCCCCGGCCATGTCTTCCCGCTGGTGGCCGCCGCAGGCGGCGTGCTCAGCCGCCGAGGCCATACCGAGGCCGCGGTGGAACTGGCGCGCTTGGCCGGCTTCCAGCCCGCCGGCGTGCTCTGCGAGCTGATGAACCCGGACGGCAGCATGATGCGCGGCGCGCAAATCGCGGACTACGCTCAAACGCACGCGCTGCCCGTTCTGAGCGTGGCCGAGCTGGCTGAATGGATTTCCCGCCAGAACTTAGCCGCCGCTCCGCTGTCTGCTTGATCTTTGCCCTTAAGCCGCGGGCATGCGCCCGCGGCGTCGACGCCGACCCCATCATGCTTCGTTTCGTTTCTTTCCGCAGCCTGTTGCTGGCCAGCTTTCTGATCGTCGCCGTCGTGCCCTCCGCCGTGCTGATCCAGCTGCGCAACGAGTTGGGACACGCCGCCTCCACGCTGCGCTCGCATCAGGAACAAGCCAAGGAATGGCTGGACGCCAACCGCGTGTCGCGCGAACAATCCATTCAGTTCGAACGCGCCACCCGCCAGGCCCAAATCCTGAAAGACCGCGCGCTGGCCAACACCGCCGCCGGCGCCTGGCAGGAAATCGAACTGGCGCAACGCAAGCTGCAGCGAGGCGACGGCGACGAGCTGGCGCTCAGCGCCCGGGCCATCCTGGCGATCCAGCCGCAGCTTCAGGCCTTGCCGGCGCGCTCCGGCGCGCAACGCGACCGCTTGTTCCGCCAACTGGACCTGCACCTGACGGCGCAAGGCCAGTTGATCAACCGCCAACTGGAACAAAGCCAGCGCCAATGGCAGGACTCCATCACCGAAATGCGCCGCACCGCCGACAGGTTGGCCTGGCTGTCGCTGGCTTCCGCGCTGGCGCTGGCGCTGGCGATGACCTTGTTGATCAGCTGGCCGCTGCGCAAGCT
This sequence comes from Chromobacterium alkanivorans, assembly GCF_016937655.1. Lineage (GTDB taxonomy): Bacteria > Pseudomonadota > Gammaproteobacteria > Burkholderiales > Chromobacteriaceae > Chromobacterium > Chromobacterium alkanivorans. The sequence goes on from NZ_JAFHKL010000004.1 coordinate 192,556, forward strand.
GCAAGCCAAGATCGCGCGGATGAGCGACGGCGCGCGCTTGCAGGACTGGCGCCAGTCAGGCCCCGCCGACCTTCAACGCCTGGCGCGCGAACTGGCCCAGCTGGACCGCCGGCTGGCGGCGCTGGAAGAACAGAAGGGCCGCTTCTTCCGCCAGGCCTCCCATGAGCTGAAAACCCCGCTGGCCGCCATCCACGAAGCCGCCGCGCTGCTGCGCGAAGAGGTGATAGGACAGCTGTCCGCCCAGCAGCAGGAAATCGTCGCCATCCTGCAAAACAACGCGCAGACCCTGCGCCAGCGCGTGGAAGCCTTATTGCGCTATGATGCCGGCCAATGGCTGTCCGAAACCCTGACCGTGGAAACCTTCGATCTTCCAGCGCTGATTGCGGATCGGCTGCAGACCAGCCGCCCGCTGTTGCAGGCCAAGCGCCTGACCGCCGAAGTCCAGGGCGACGCGGAACGAGTCAGCGGCGACCGCTCCAAAGTGGAAACCATACTGGACAACCTGTTGATCAACGCCATCCGCCACAGCCCCGCCGGCAGCGCCTTGAGCATCCGCCATGGCCGCGACGCCGGCGGCGTCTGGCTGGAAATCAGCGACCAAGGCCCCGGCGTGCCGGAAGCCTGTCGGGAAAAGATTTTCGAACCGTTCTGGAGCGGCTCGCCGCCGCCGGGCGAACTGCCCGGCACCGGCCTGGGGCTGGCGATGGCGCGCGGCTTCGCCCAATTGATGCGCGGCGAGCTGACGCTGGAGCCCCAGCCTCAGACCGGCACCTGCTTCCGCCTGCAATGGCCGGAACCGGAGAACAAGACATGAAGACACCTCGCCTTTTTATTCACAACGCGCGGCGGCTGCTCTGGATTTGCGGTCTGCTGGCCTTAAGCGCTTGCGCCCATCAGCGTCCACCCGTCGCCGCGCCGGCCGCGCCCATCATCCTCTGCCCGGACGCCAACCAGATCCTGCTGTTGCTGAACCAGACGCGAGAGCTCCAAACGCTGGCCCTGGCCGGCCGGGAAAGCTGCGGCGGCAGCCGCTTGCTGGCCCTGCTCCAGCAGACTCAGGCTGCGGAGAGCCGCGCCGATGCGCAAAAACTACAGGCACAACTGGAAAGCCTGCTCGCCAAGACCGACGCTCTGGATCCGGCCAGCCAAGGCCTGGCGCGGCTGCAGCTTCAACAGCTGCAGGAGCGACGCAAGCTGGCGGAAGCGCTGGAGCGGCAACAGGCGCAAAACCGAGATCTGCAAAAACGCTACGATGACCTGAGCGGCAAGCTCAACGCCTTGCGCGAAGTCGAACGCGAACTCCAGCTGAAGCCCAGCAAAACCAAGGGGAGCCAACCATGAGCGCCATCGCCCGCATCGTACTGGTGGACGACGATCCCGACCTGCTGCGCTTGCTCGGCCTTCGCCTCGGCGCCGCCGGCTACGAGGTCGAAGCGCTGGACAGCGCCGAAGCGGCGCTGAACGCCTTGGCGGCGCGCCGCGCCGACTTGTTGCTGACGGACTGGCGCCTGCCGGGCATGGACGGTTTGGAGCTGTTTGAACAAGTCCGCCAGCGCTATCCCGCGATGCCGGTGATTCTGCTGACCGCCCACGGCACCGTGCCGGATGCCGTGGAAGCGGTCAGCCGCGGCGTGTTCGGCTATCTGGTCAAGCCTTTCGACGGCAAGGCCCTCTTGGACAAGGTCGCCCAGGGCTTGTCGCTGGCGGGGCCGGGCCGGCCGGCCGACCAGGCCGCCACTGGCTGGCGCTCCGGCCTGGTCAGCCGCAGCCCGGCGATGGAGGAGTTGCTGGCCGAGGCCCGCATGGTCGCCGCCACCGGCGCCAGCGTGCTGCTGCGCGGCGAAAGCGGAACCGGCAAGGAGGTGCTGGCCAAAGCCATCCACCTGGCCAGCCCGCGCGCGGGCCAACCCTTCATCGCGGTCAACTGCGGGGCGATTCCGGACAATCTGCTGGAAAGCGAGCTGTTCGGTCATGAAAAGGGCTCGTTCACCGGCGCCAACGCGCGCCAGACCGGTCTGATTCAACAGGCTGACGGCGGCACCCTGTTTCTGGACGAGATCGGCGACATGCCGCCGCCGCTGCAGGTCAAACTGCTGCGCGTGCTGCAAGAGCGCGAAGTGCGTCCGGTCGGCGCGACGCGCGCCAACCCGGTGGACATCCGCCTGATTTCCGCCACCCACCGCGAACTGGAGACCTTGATCCAGGAAGGCAGCTTCCGCGAAGACTTGTTCTACCGCCTGAACGTGGTGTCGTTGCGCCTGCCGCCGCTGGCCGAGCGCCGCGAAGACATCCCGCTGCTGGCCGCTCACTTCCTGGACAAAATCGCCACCCGCTACCAGAAAGCCGTCAGCGGTTTCGCCGCCGACGCGCTGGAATACCTGAGCGCGGCACCCTGGCCGGGCAATATCCGGCAATTGGCCAATGTGGTGGAACAATGTTGCGTGCTGAGCACCGGCTCGCTGGTGACCTTGGCGCAGATACAGAAAGCCGTCGCCAGCGAGGAAAGCGCGATTCCGACGTTGGCGGAGGCCAAGCGGCAATTCGAACGCGATTACCTGGAACGCTTGCTGCGCTTGACCGGCGGCAATGTCAGCGATGCCGCGCGGCTGGCGGACCGCAACCGCACCGAATTTTACCGCCTGCTGCAAAAACACGAGTTGACGCCGGCCGCCTTCAAACTGGAATGAGCGCCGCCGCGTGCCCCATAGCCTGTCGCCGATCGGCGACAGGCGAAAACCCTAAAAAATCAAAGCCCTGCCCATCTCTCCCGCCAGACTGTCGCCCAGCGGCGACAAAACCCCCTCGCCCCGACCGGCCATTTCAGTCTTAAAAAACACAAGCCATTGAAAAATAAAAACAAAACAAAGCTGGCACGCCTTTTGCCATAGGGTAAGCGCAAATGATCGAAGCGCAACAGATTCAAGCGCAAGCGATGTGACTCACTCTCTCGAAAAGGCTAACCCCATGAAGAAATCCACTCTTGCCATTGCTCTGATGACTTCCCTGCTGACCAGCGCCAGCTGGGCCGCCCAAGACGCCAGCGCTCCGGCCGGCGAAGCTCAACGCGCCACCTCCGCCAAGGCTGACGCCAGCGCACCGGCCGAACAAGCTCAACGCGCCACCGCCGCCAAAGGCGACGCCAGCGCTCCGGCCGAACAAGCTCAACGCGCCACCGCCGCCAAGGCTGACGCCAGTGCACCGGCCGAACAGGCTCAACGCGCCACCGCCGCCAAAGGCGACGCCAGCGCTCCGGCCGAACAGGCTCAACGCGCCACCGCCGCCAAGGGCGACGCCAGCGCTCCGGCCGAACAGGCTCAACGCGCCACCGCCGCCAAAGGCGACGCCAGCGCTCCGGCCGAACAGGCTCAACGCGCCACCGCCGCCAAAGGCGACGCCAGCGCCGCTGAAGCCCTGATCGCCGAAGCCGCGCCGAGCGCCGCCGCCGGTCTGAACCAGGCCGTGCAGGAAGCCGTGACCAAAGCCGCAGCCCAGGTTGGCGCCAATATCCAGACCAGCGTGAAGGCCGGCGAAGTCACCCTGAGCGGCACTGCGCCCAGCGAAGAAGCGCTGCGCCGCGTAGCCGAAGAAGCCTCCCGCGTGCCGGGCGTGACCTCGGTGCGCACCAACGTCAGCCTCAAGGCCGCCGGCTAATACCGCTTTGATTCGTCGGCGCGCAGTCCGCCTGGCTCGCTTGCCCTGAACCGCCGCGCCGACCCACGCTTTACCCGGAGTCGTCCCAAGGAACACACGGAAGTGTGCCCGCCTCCATTCGCCGCCCTGATGGGCGGCTTTTTTTATCCGCGGCCCGACTAGCGTTTCCCGCCGGCCCACACCGCGGCGGCGGCCTCTTCCCTGCTCATATAGCGGTTGATCAGACGCAACATGGTGCCGTCGCGGTTCATGCCGTCCACCAACAGGCGCCATGCCCTGGCTTCGGCTTCCGGGAATGTCCGCTTGGTCAGCACCAGGCTGCGCGGACTGGGCGCGTCGTCCTTCTCCCAGTCGGCCACTCTCACCTTGTCGTCCAAACCATGCTGTCTGATTTTCTGCCGATACACCATGGGCGTGGAGAAAATGCCCGCGACGCGGCGCTGATCCAGCATGCGGAACAGGACGTCCTCCTCCGCCACTTCCACCAAACGACGCTGCACGCCCAATTGCACCACCAGAGGATCGAAATAACGGCTGGTGCTATAGCTGCGCACAATCGCCCAGCGGCTGGACGGCGCGTCCCGGATGAAAGCCTCCATCGAGCGGATGGAGTCGGGCACATCGATAGACAAAACCGCGTACTGGCGCAATTGGATGTAGTTGAGAAACCAATAGATTTTGCTGCGTTCCGGGGTCTCGATCGCGGAGCCGGTCATATCCAGCGAGCCGGCCTCCAGCTCCTGCCAGATGCGGGCCCGCGGCATCACCACGAACTCGAACTCGCAGCCGCTGCGCCGGCGCAACTCCTCCGCCACGTCCCGATCCAGTCCGCGGCCGGCGCTGTAGAACTGGCCGATTTCGTAAAAAGCGAAACGGATAGGCCGCGGCGGACACGACACGCCGCTGTGGACGCCGCCGGCCCAGCAGGCCGCCAGCAACAGACATGCTCGCGCCAGTCCTGTTTTCACGGTGGGTACGCCTCCCGGCCATGCCGGATTCATCGCCATGCCCAGCGCACGGCACTCCCCACTATAGGCAAAGCGCCGCCGGCTTTAAGAACCTGTTTACGATCTGCTACGCATCGGCGATACGGCGTTGAAACCGTCTTCAAAATGCTCATGTACCATTTGTACATTCCGCTTTCTCAGCCATTTTCGCCTTGTCTCGCTCTTGCTCGCGAGATCGTAAACACGTTCTAAGAGCCAGCTAGCGTTTTCAGAACTTCATCAAGCTCTTCAAGGCGAGACGCACGCCCTCGCTCACCGTCACGTCGGCCGGCAGCCCCTTGGTGGCGGCCGCGGCCTCCTTCTCGTTGTAACCCAAGGCCAGCAAGGCGTTGACGATGTCGCCCTTCTCATCCGGCGTGGCGGCGAAGGCCAGGCCTCCCGGCGCGGTCAGATTGCTGCCGGTGGCCAGTTTGCCGCGCAATTCCAGCACCAGCCGCTCGGCGGTCTTCTTGCCTATGCCCGGCACCGCGGACAAGCGCTTGATGTCCTCGCTGGCCACCGCCACCGCCAGATCGTCGGTGGTCATGCCGGAAAGAATGGCCAGGGCGATCTTGGCGCCGATGCCGGTCACCTTGACCAATTGCCGGAAGGTCTGGCGGTCCTCCTTGGAGGCGAAGCCGAACAGCAGATGAGCGTCCTCCCGCACCACCAGCTGGGTAAACAAAGTGACTTTCTGGCCCAGCGCCGGCAGTTGGTAAAACGTGGTCATCGGCACATCGAGTTCATAGCCGACGCCGTTGACGTCCAGCACCACTTGCGGCGGCAGCTTTTCCAGAAGATTGCCGCTCAGGCGTCCGATCATGTTCAGGTTCTTTCTATAAAGCGATAACAGGCGCGCCGGCTACACCAGCCGGCCGCCGCGGATTTTCAGGCCGCTTTGCGCCAACTGGCCCAGAGCGCCGGCGCTGAGATTGGCGTGCGCCAGGGCCACCGCCAGCGCGTCGGCGGCATCGGCCTGCGGCGTGCCGGACAGGTTCAGCATCCGCACCACCATGTGCTGCACCTGCTCCTTGGCGGCCTTGCCGTGACCGGCGACGGACTGCTTGACCTGCAGCGCGGTGTATTCCGCCACCGGCAGATCCCGCAACACCAGCGCGGAAATGCAGGCGCCGCGCGCCTGGCCCAACATCAGCGTGGCCGCCGGATTGACGTTGACGAACACCTGCTCGATCGCCGCCGCCTGCGGCCGGTAGGTATCGATCACGCCGAACAGGCCGTCGACGATCACGCGTATGCGCTCGCTCAAAGGCGCGCCCGGAGGCGTGCGGATGCAGCCGGAGGCCACGTAATGGCGCTGCTGGCCCAATAGGTCTATCACCCCGAAGCCGGTGATGCGGCTGCCGGGATCGATGCCGAGAATCCGACGCGCGCCCGGAAGAGACGGAGCCGACATCGCCTCAGACCAGGCCGGCGCGCAGCTGCGCGTCCAACTGCTGCAATTGCTGCGGCGTGCCCACATTGTGCCAGACGCCGCTGAAGTACTCGCCGCTGGCTCGCTCCGCCGCGATCGCCGCATCGTAGAACGGACGCATCGGCGCGAAACGGCCAGCGGAGAGACCGGCGAACATCCGGGTATCGTAGAGACCGATGCTGGAGAAGGTCAGCATGCGCGCGCCGTCCGCGCGCAGACAGCCGTCCGGCTCCAGCGCGAAATCGCCGCCGGCATGGAAGGCCGGGTTGTCCGTCATCACCAAGTGCATGGCCGGCTCCTCGCTGCGCTCCAGCGCGTCCAAACGCGGCAGCAGACCTGCGTAGTCGTAATCGGTGTAAATGTCCGCCGCCACGCACAGAAAGGCGCGCTCTCTCCCCGCTCGCAACATGGGCAAGGCCTTGGCGATGCCGCCGGCGGTTTCCAAGGCTTCGCCCTCGGCGGAGTAAGCGATGCGCGCGCCGAAGCGGCCGCCGTCGCCCAGCGTCTGTTCGATCTGCGCGCCGAGCCAGGCGTGGTTGATCACGATGTCGGCGAAGCCGGCCGCCACCAGGCGCTCGATCTGCCAGACGATCAAGGGCTTGCCGCCCACCGTCAGCAGAGGCTTGGGCGCATGGTCGGTCAGCGGCCGCATCCGCTCGCCGCGGCCGGCCGCCAGAATCATGGCTATCGGCATGCTCACCCCTTGTAGCTCAATAACGGATAGGTCGACTGCAGTTCTTCGTCGGTCTGATCCTTGCCCACCAGCTGCAACAGCAGTTGATAGAACGGCGCCAGCTCCTGGTAACGGCGGGTGGTCCGTTTCAGGTATTTGATGAAACGCGGTATTTCGGCGCGGTATTTGTCCTTGCCGTCGCGGTGGAACAGGCGCGCGAAGATGCCGGCCACTTTCAGGTGACGCTGCACCCCCATCCATTCGAAGTCGCGATAGAAGACGTCGAACTCGGCCGGCACCGGCAGGCCGGCGGCGCGCGCCTTTTCCCAATAGCGGATCGCGATGTCGAGCACGAAGGGCTCGTCCCACTCGATGAAGGCGTCGCGCAGCAGGCTGACGATGTCGTAGCTGATCGGGCCGTACACCGCGTCCTGGAAATCCAGCACCCCGGGCTTGCCCGGCGTCAGCATCAGGTTGCGCACGATGAAGTCCCTGTGCACGAACACCTTGGACTGGGCCTGCAACACCGGCAACAAGGCCTTGACCCCGGCGTCCCACAGCTGGCGCTGGGCGAAAGTCAGCGTCTGCCCCAGCTCCTTGGCGCAGAACCATTCAGGAAACAGCGCAAGCTCGCGCGTCAGCAGCGCTTCGTCGTATTCCGGCAACACTCCCGGCCGGCTGGCGGACTGGATCTCCACCAGGGTGTCCAGCGCCTCCAGCAGCAAATGACGCTGCACCGGTTCGCGCGCATCGTGCTCCAAGGCTGCCAGATAGGTCACCCGGCCCAGGTCCTCCAACAACAGCAAGCCCTGCTCGCGATCGCGCGCCAGCAGCTTGGGAACATTGACCATGGCGAAAACGTCGCGCACTTGCACATAGGCGTCGGTGCTCATTTTTTCCGGCGGCGCGTCCATCACGATGCAACTCGCGCCGTCCGGCCAGGTCGCACGGAAGTAGCGCCGGAAGTCGGCATCCGCGGCCGCGAATTCGAGCCCGATGTCCTGTCCCGGGTACAAATCCGCCAGCCATTTTTTAATGAGTTCCTGTCTATGCATGTCGCTTCGTCTTGGTGCTGATAGAATTGGCTGATTTTATACTGCCCCGCCGCCCCTTAGATATGGCTTTGTGCATGCCCAGAATCAAACCCAATCCGCTGGCCCTGGCGCTGGCGGCCGCGTTTTCCTTGCAGCCGGCGTTGGCGCTGGCCGATGAAGACGCCCCGATCGCCCTGCCCACCCCGCCCAAGGCCGAAGGCCAGACCCACGTCACCGCCGACGATATGGACGGCGAGATGAACGTGGAGCTTAAAGCCCGCGGCAACGTGGTGGTCACCCGCGACGACCAGAAGCTGGAGTCCGACTGGCTGGACTATTACCAGAACAAGGACAGGATCAAGGCCGGCGACCGTTTCAAGATGACGCGCGGCGTCGACGTGGTCACCGGCACCACGCTGGATTACAACGTCGCCAACTACAGCGGCACCGGCATGGACCCGGTGTTCGCGATGGGCAAACCGGCGCCGGCCGCCAAGGGCGCGCCGGCAAGCGCCCGCCCGATGAGCACGGTGCCGATGCGCGGCGACGGCCAGCAGGTGGACTTCCGCGGCCAAAACCAGTATCGGGTCTACAACAGCCGCATCAACAGCTGCGAGCCCGGCGACGACTCTTGGTATCTGAATTCCTCGCTGCTGGACCTCGACTACGTCAACGGCGTCGGCACCGCCCGCAACGCCAGGCTGAACTTCTACGGCGTGCCCATTCTGTACACGCCGTGGATGGATTTCCCGCTCAACGGCAACCGCAAGAGCGGCTTCCTGCCGCCCACTTTCAAGACCGGCAGCAACGGCACCGAGGTCGCGCTACCCTATTACTGGAATATCGCGCCCAACTACGACGCGACCATCACTCCGCACTTCAACGACAAGCACGGCCCCATGCTGGGCGCGGAGTTCCGCTATCTGCAGCCCAACTACTCCGGCTCGGTTTACACAGAGCAACTGCCCAAGGACAAGGTCACCGACAAGAACCGCTACGCTTGGTACGCGACACATGGCCAGACATTGGCGCCGGGCCTGACCTTCGGCTACAACGCCAACTACGTCTCCGACCCCAACTACTTCAAGGATTTCGGCGACCGCCTCAGCATCGCCACCAACGTCAACCTGGTACGCGAAGCCTGGCTCAGCTACGGCTTCGGCTGGCAGGGCGGCTCGGCCAACGCCACCTTGCGCGCACAACGCTATCAGACCCTGCTGGAAAACCCCGCGCCAGGCGACATTCCCTACGCGCGGTTGCCGCAGCTGACTTTCACCGCCAACCAGCAACTGCCACAAGGCTTTAGCGCCAATTTGCAAAGCGAGTTGACTCGCTTCTCGCATCCGACGCTGCAGACCGGCGACCGCCTGGTCGCCTATCCCAGCCTGACCTGGAGCCTGGACAAGAGCTGGGGCTTTCTGCGGCCTAAGATCGGCCTCCATCTGACCGAATATAATCTGGACGCCTTGCCCGGCCAGCAGAGTCGTTCGGTGTCGCGCAGCCTGCCCATCTTCAGCACCGACGCCGGCCTCTACTTCGACCGCGACACCGAGTTCCTGGGTCAGGACCACCTGTTGACGCTGGAGCCACGCTTGTTCTACGTCAATATTCCGACCCGCAGCCAAAACAATCTGCCCAATTTCGACACTTCGGAAAACGATTTCAATTTCGCGCAGCTGTTTACTGAAAACCGCTTTTCCGGCTCCGACCGCATCAACGGCGCCAATCAGTTAACCACAGCGCTGACCAGTCGCTTGATCAGTCAGGAAAACGGCATGGAACGAATCCGGCTGACGGTGGGCAAGCGCTACTACTTCAACCAAGACGACATCACTCTGGCTGGTATTCCACAACAGCGCACCGTCAGCGGCTCCAATCTGTTGCTGGGCGCCGGCGGCGATCTGGCCCAGGGCTGGCGACTGGACAGCTCCTACGAATGGAATGAGGCGCTGAAAACCACCGAGCGCTACAATGCCCAGCTGCGCTACAACCCGGCGCCCGGCAAGGTGCTCAGCGCGCGCTACCGCTACGGCCGTTACGAGCAACAAGACAACACTTCGCTCTACGGTCCGCTGCGCCAGATCGACATCGGCGCTCAATGGCCGATCGCCAAGAAATGGTATGCCTTGGGCCGCTACAACTACTCGCTGGCCGACCGCAAGCCGCTGGAACAACTGGCCGGATTCGAGTACAACGACGGTTGCTGGTCGGCGCGGCTGGTCGGCCAACGCTATGTCAGCGATCTGACCACCACCAAGAACGCCATTTATTTCCAGCTGGAATTCAAGGGCCTTGGCGGCTTCGGCAACAATCCGCTCAACACGCTGAAGCTGGCGATTCCCGGCTATAGCAAGACTAACGATTTATAAGCGATGATCATGAAACAGACTCTGCTCGCCCTGCTGCTGGCCGGCGCCCTGCAAGGCGCCGTCGCCGCTCCCGCCGCCCCGGTCAAAGAAGTGGACCGCATCGTCGCGGTGGTCAACAAGAACGTGATCACCTGGCTGGACCTGCAAGCCCGCGTCGACGAGGCGATCAAGCAATTGCAGGCTCAGAACGTGACGCCGCCGGCACGCGCCGTGTTGGAAAAACAGATGCTGGAACAGATGATCACCGAGGAGGTTCAGCTGCAGTACGCCGCCAGCGGCGGCCTGCGCATCGACGACGCCGCGGTGGATCAGGCGGTGGCGAACCTGGCCAAGCAGAACAAGATGGACGTGGCCGGCCTGAAAGCCCAACTGGCCAAGGAGGGCCTCGCTTTCGACAAGCTGCGCGCCGAAGTGCGCAAGGAACTGACCATCGCGCGCCTGCGCGACAGCGAAGTCGCCGCCAAGGTCAACGTCAACGAGACCGAAGTCGACCAGGTGCTGAAAAGCGCGCAGAGCGGCAACCGCGCCGAATACCACCTGGCCAGCGTCCTGATCAACGTCCCCGAACGCGCCGACGCCAAGCAGATCGACGCCCTGTCGAAGAAAGCGGAAAAAGCCTTGGCTGAGCTGGACGCGGGCCAACCCTTCGCCAAGGTGTCGGCCAGCTACTCCGACGCCCCCAACGCGCTGAAAGGCGGCGACATGGGCTGGCGCAGCGCGGTATCGCTGCCGGTTGAGTTCGTGCAGATGCTGGAACAGCTGAAGACCGGCCAGCACACCAATGTGATCCGCACCCAGCAAGGCTTCTTCATCTTCCAATTGCAGAACAAGCGCGACAGCGGCGCGCCGATGATGGTGGAGCAATACAATGTGCGCCACATCCTGATCCGCACCAACGAGGCGGTGTCGGCCAACGACGCCAAGACCCGCATCGAGCAGGTGCGCGACCGCATCCAGCGCGGCGCCAAGTTCGCCGACATGGCCAAGCTCTACTCCGAAGACGGCAGCAACGCCAAGGGCGGCGATCTGGGCTGGGTCAACCTGGGCGATCTGGTGCCGGATTTTGAAAGCGCAATGACGCAGCTGCCTATCGGGCAGCTGTCGCAGCCGGTGCGCACGCCCTTCGGCTGGCATTTGATCCTGGTGGAAGGCAAGCGCAATCAGGACGTGTCCGGCGACCGCGAGCGGCTGGCGATCAAACAGCAGATCCGTTCCCGCAAGATAGAGCAGGCGTACGCCGACTGGGTGCGCCAGTTGCGCGACTCCGCCTTCGTCGAAGAACGGCTGGACGAGAAGTAAACATGCATGAAGCGAGCATGAGCGCCCCCGTGCTGGCCATCACCACCGGCGAACCGGCCGGCGTCGGCCCGGACCTGGCGCTGCGGCTAACGGAAGCCGGGGTCGACGCCCGTTGCGTGCTGATCGGCGACAAGACCCTGTTGGCCGCGCGCGCGCGCCAGCTGGGCCTTGCGCTCTCGCTGCACGACTACGCGCCTGGCGCCCCGGCTCCGGCGGAAGGACTGGAAGTTTGCCATGTGCCGCTGGCGGCCCCCGCCGTCCCCGGACGGCTGGACCCGGCCAACGCCGGCTATGTACTGGCGACGCTGGACCGCGCCATCGACGGCTGTCTGGCCGGCGAGTTCGCCGCCATGGTGACCGCGCCGGTGCACAAGGGGGCAATCAACGACGGCGGCGTCGCCTTCTCCGGCCACACCGAATACCTGGCCGAACGCACGCGCACGCCCAAGGTGGTGATGATGCTGGCCGGCGGCGGCATGCGCGTGGCGCTGGCCACCACCCACCTGCCGCTGCGCGAGGTCGCCGACGCCATCACCACGGACAGCCTGGAACAAGTCGTCCGCATCCTGCACGCGGACCTGCGCGCCAAGTTCGGCATTGCCGCGCCGCGAGTGCTGGTCGCTGGCCTGAACCCGCATGCGGGCGAAGGCGGCCACCTGGGCCGCGAGGAAATCGAAGTCATCGAACCTCTGCTGGAGCGGCTGCGCGGCGAGGGCATGGATCTGGTCGGGCCCTTGCCCGCCGACACTCTGTTCAATCCCGACAAGCTGCGGCATTGCGACGCGGTGCTGGCGATGTATCACGACCAGGGCTTGCCGGTGCTCAAACACGCCAGCTTCGGCGCCGGCGTCAATATCACGCTGGGGCTGCCCATCGTCCGCACCTCGGTCGACCACGGCACCGCGCTGGACCTGGCCGGCAGCGGCAGCGCCCACCCCGGCAGCCTGTTCGAGGCGGTGCAACTGGCGGCGCAACTCGCCGCCTCCGTTGCGGCCTGACTCAGCGGACGATCACCTCGTCCGGCAATTCGTTGATGCCGGGACCGTCCCGACGCGGCGCATGCTCAACCAATAGCGCGTGTATGCGCCGCAAACCGGTTTCCAGGCCCGCCACCCGCCGGCGCTCAGCCATCGCGCTTCCGACTTCGGCGCAAATCTCCTCCCAGGCCCGCGGCGGCACCCGTCTATCGATGCCGCGATCGGCTACGATTTCGATGCGGCGCTCCGCCAGCAACACGTACACCAGCACCCCGGTGTTGTCCTCGGTGTCCCATACCCGTAGCAGGCCGAACCACTCCAGCGCCCGTTCGCGAGCGCTCATGCCGCGCCAGGCGTCGCGCCAGTCCAGCGCCGACTCCACCACGAAACGCAGCTGGCCGGCATGCTCGCGTTCCGAAGCCGCGATGCCTTGCTGCAAGCGCGCCAGTTCCGCGGCGGGAAATTGCCGCCGCGCCAACCAGCCGGTGCTGGCCAGGTGACGCAACGCTCTATGCCATGATTTCAACATCACCAATCTCCCGAAGCGCCGCCGCCGCCAAAACCGCCTCCGCCGCCGGACCAGCCGCCGCCTCCGCGGCTACCGCCCCAGCCGCCGCCTCCGCCGCCGAACGACACCCCGTGGGAACCGATCACCAGGCAAAGCAGCGCCGCCACCGCCCCGGCCAGCAAGGCGAACACGACGCCTGCGCCCAGCAACAAGGCCGCGACGACGCCCAGGCAGCCCATGATGAAGCTGCCGATCAGCCGCCCGAACAGACGGCTGACCACGCCGGCGCCGAACAAGACCGCGAACGCCAGCGCCGGCCAGCTGTCTTCCCAGCCCTGCTGCTGAGTCTGCGCCGGCGGCGGCAGTTTCTCGCCGTCGATCAGGCCCTCCAGCTGTTCAAGCGCCGCCTGGATGCCCTGGAAGCGCAAGCCCTGCTTGAACAGCGGCCGCAGCGTGTCCTGCAGGATGCGCTTGGCGTAGATATCGGGAATCGCGCCCTCCAGGCCGCGCCCCACCAGCAGCTGGCTCTTGCGCTGGTCCGCCACAATCAATAGCAGCACGCCGTCGTCCACCCCCTTGCGGCCCAGCTTCCAGGCGTCCATCACCCGGGTGCCGTAATCAAACGGCGTCTCCGGCTCGACCGAAGGCACGATCAGCACCGCCAGCTGGCTGCCCTTGTGCTGATGAAACGCCAATAATTGCCGTTCCAATTGCCCGCGCTCGTCCGTCGATAAAAAGCCGGCCAGGTCCACCACCGGCGAACTGGCCGGCGGCACCGCCAGCTCCGCCCGCGCCAATTGTGCGCACAGCAGCAGTGCAATACCCAAGCAACGCCATAGCGCCGTCATCTTATTTGCTCGCCTCCGGCTCGCCGAAGCTGACCTGCGGCGCGGCGGAGATGGCCTTCTCGTTCTCCACCGTGAAATTCGGCCGGGTCTTCAGGCTGAACATCATCGCGGTCAGATTGTTGGGAAAGGTGCGCACCGTGCTGTTGTAAGCCTGCACCGAATCGATATAACGCTTGCGCGCCAGCGCGATGCGGTTCTCGGTGCCCTCCAACTGCGCCTGCAGGTCGCGGAAGGATTGATCCGCCTTCAGCTGCGGATAGTTCTCCGACACCACCAGCAGGCGGGACAGCGCCGAACCCAGCTGATTCTGCGCCGCGGCGAAGTCATTGAGCTTTTTCTCGTCGGTCGCCGTCGCCGGATCCATCTGGATGCTGCCCACCCGCGCTCGCGCGGCGGTCACTTGAGTCAGCACTTCTTTTTCATGCTTGGCGTAGCCCTGCACCGTCTTGACCAGATTGGGGATCAGATCCGCGCGCCGCTGGTATTGGTTGATCACCTCGGACCAGGCCGCGTTGGCCGCCTCGTCCTGGGTCTGCATCGCGTTGTAACCGCAGCCGCTCAGCGACGCCGCCAACAACAAAGCCATCGCCCACTTCTTCCACATCATCCTGTTCTCCATTCCCGTCCTGCCCGCGCCATCCAAACGGGCGCAGCGCACCCAAGCCTCAGTTTACCCATAAAACGCATAAAATCAGCAGCTTTCGCCCCGTAAACGGAATAGCGCACAGCATTCCTTCTCCCGCGCAGCCAGACCGCGGAAAACGGCGCGCCCCGCCCCCCGCCATCCCTGCCCAACAATATACAATCCGCGCCAATATCTTGAAGTAAAGAGGGAAATCCCTAGTGAATGCGGGTTTTTCGCAACGCAACAATTGGGCTACACTGGTGGACGTTTTTCCAATAATGACAGCTGCACGGACAATGACCACCACCACCCAAGCCCGTGTGCGGGAGATCCCGTACAACTACACCTCGTATTCCGATCGCGAGATCTTCATCCGCCTGCTGGGCGCGCCGATGTGGAAACTGCTGGAGGAGCTGCGCGCCGAACGCAAGACCGGCCGCTCCGCCCGCATGCTGTTCGAAGTGCTGGGCGATATCTGGGTGGTGGACCGCAACCCCTATCTGGTCGACGACCTGCTGGACAATCCCAAGCGGCTGGCGGCCTTGGTGGACGCGATGCGCCACCGGCTGGCCGAAGTGGAGAAACGCCGCGAAGGCAACGACAAGGTGGGCAAGATGCTGACCGCGGCGCGCGCCGCGGTCGAACGCTTCGCCGAGCAATTCGAAGACACTCGCGAGCTGCGCGCCAAGATCCTGAAAAAACTGTCGCGGCTGACCCGCCGCGACAATATCCAGTTCGACGGCCTGTCCCGCGTCGCCCACGTCACCGACGCCACCGACTGGCGCGTCGAATATCCGTTCGTGGTGCTGAGCCCGGACGGCGAGGCCGAAATCGCGCCCCTGGTGCGCGCCTGTATCGAGCTGGGCCTGACCATCATCCCGCGCGGCGGCGGCACCGGCTACACCGGCGGCGCGGTGCCGCTGGACCGCATGAGCGCGGTCATCAACACTGAGAAGCTGGACCGCCACCTCGGCGTCGAACAGGTCGAACTGCCTGGTCTGGACGGCCCTCGCGCCACCATACAATGCGGCGCCGGCGTGGTCACCGCCCGCGTCGCCGAAGCCGCGGCCGCCTCCGGCCTGGTGTTCGCGGTGGACCCCACCTCGGCGGAGGCCTCCTGTATCGGCGGCAATATCGCGATGAACGCCGGCGGCAAGAAAGCCGTGCTGTGGGGCACCACGCTGGACAACCTCGCCAGCTGGAAAATGGTGGACGCCAACGGCCAATGGCAGTTCATCGAACGCCTGGGCCACAACTACGGCAAGATCCACGATGTCGACGTCGCCCGCTTCCGCGTCAGCCAGCTCAAGGACGACGGCCAGACCGTCGTCTCCAGCCGTCAGCTGGACATCCCCGGCAGCGCCTTCCGCAAAGTGGGCCTGGGCAAGGACGTCACCGACAAATTCCTGGCCGGCTTGCCCGGCGTGCAGAAGGAAGGCTGCGACGGCATCATCACCAGCGCCCGCTTCGTGCTGCACCGCATGCCCAAGCACATCCGCACCGTCTGTCTGGAGTTCTTCGGCACCGTGGCAGAAGCCACGCCGGCCATCGTCGAAATCACCGATCTGTTCAAACCCGGCGGCGCCGCGCTCGCCGCCGGCGTGCAGCTGGCCGGTCTCGAGCACCTGGACTGGCGCTATGTGCGCGCGGTGTCCTATGTGACCAAGGCCAAGAGCAAGGGCCGACCCAAGATGGTGCTGATCGCCGATCTGGTGTCCGATCACGAGGACGCGGCGGCGGAAGCCGCCAGCCAGGTGGTGAGGCTGGCCAACGCGCGCCACGGCGAGGGCTTCATCGCCATCACCCCGGAAACGCGCAAGCGCTTCTGGCTGGACCGCAGCCGCACCGCCGCCATCGCCAAGCACACCAACGCCTTCAAGATCAACGAAGACGTGGTGATCCCGCTGCCGCGGCTGGGCGACTACAGCGACGGCATCGAGCGCATCAATATCGAACTGTCGATCCAGAACAAGCTGCGCCTGCTCGACACCCTGACCGAGTATTTCCACGGCCGGCTGCCGGTGGACAAGCTGGACACCAATCTGCCGTCGGAAGAACTGATCGGCGACCGCCGCGCCTCGGCGCTGTCCCAGCTCGCCATCACCCGCGACCGCTGGCAATGGCTGTTGGAACACCTTGACCGACCCTTCCACGAATACCGCGAGCGTTGGCCGAACGCGCCGCTGGAAGACGCCGCCGCCGCGCCGGACAGCGTGTTCCACGCGCTGCGCGACCTGGTCGTGCGCGTCAGCTGGAAGCGCGAAATGCAGGCCGAGCTGGAACAACTGTTCTCCGGCAACACCGACGGCCCCATCCTGGCCGCCATCCGCGCCATCCAGCAGAAAGTGCTGCGCAGCCGCGTGTTCGTCGCGCTGCACATGCACGCCGGCGACGGCAACGTCCACACCAACCTGCCGGTCAACTCCGACGACTACGAGATGCTGCAGAGCGCTCACAAGGCGGTGGAGCGCATCATGGCGCTGGCGCGCGCGCTGGGCGGCGTGATTTCCGGCGAGCACGGCATCGGCATCACCAAGCTGGAATTCCTCAGCGAGGAAGAAATCGCCCCGTTCCGCGCCTACAAGCAACAAGTGGACCCCAACGGCCACTTCAACCGCGGCAAGCTGCTGCCCGGCGCCGACCTGGCCATGGCCTACACCCCGTCCTTCTCGCTGCTGGGTGCGGAATCGCTGATTCTGGAGCAGTCCGACATCGGCGCCATCAGCGACTCGATCAAGGACTGCCTGCGCTGCGGCAAATGCAAGCCGGTGTGTTCCACCCACGTGCCGCGCGCCAATCTGCTGTACTCGCCGCGCAATAAGATTCTCGGCGTCGGCCTGCTGACCGAGGCCTTCCTCTACGAAGAACAGACCCGCCGCGGCGTCAGCCTCAAGCACTTCGAGGAATTGTCCGACGTCGCCGACCACTGCACGGTCTGCCACCGCTGCGTCAAGCCCTGCCCGGTCAAGATCGACTTCGGCGACGTCTCGGTGGCGATGCGCAACTTCCTGCGCAAGACCGGCAATAAAAGCTTCAACCCCGGCACCGCCGTCGGCATGGCCTTCCTCACCGCCAAGGACCCGGCCACCATCAAGGCCTTGCGCACCGGCCTGGTCGGCGTCGCCTACAAGGCGCAGCGGCTGGGCAACGCGGTGGGCAAACGGCTGGGCCTGATCGGCTCCCAGACCCGGCAGCCGCCGGCCACCGTCGGCAAGGCTCCAGTCAAGGAGCAGGTGATCCACTTCATCAACAAGCCCATGCCCGGCGGCCTGCCCAAGAAAACCGCGCGCGCGCTGCTGGACGTGGAAGACGCCAGCATCGTGCCCATCATCCGCAATCCCAAGCTGTCGGAAGACGCGGAAGCGGTGTTCTACTTCCCCGGCTGCGGCTCGGAACGCCTGTTCAGCCAGGTCGGCCTCGCCACCCAGGCCATGCTGTGGCATGTCGGCGCGCAGACGGTGCTGCCGCCCGGCTATCTGTGCTGCGGCTATCCGCAGACCAGCGCCGGCTATCAGGACAAGGGCGACGCCATCACCACCGAGAACCGGGTGCTGTTCCACCGCGTGGCCACCACGCTCAACTACCTGGACATCAAGACCGTGGTGGTCAGCTGCGGCACCTGCTACGACCAATTGTCGCAATACCGCTTCGAGGACATTTTCCCCGGCTGCCGCATCATCGACATCCACGAATACCTGATGGAAAAAGGCGTCAAGCTGGAAGGCGTCGGCGGCCAGCAATACCTGTATCACGACCCCTGCCATACGCCGATGAAGGCCTACCAGCCGATGAAGGTGGTCAACGAGCTCTTGGGCGGCGGCGTGGCGCTGTCGGACCGCTGCTGCGGCGAATCCGGCACCTTCGCCGCCAGCCGGCCGGACATCGCCACCCAGGTGCGCTCGCGCAAGGAAGAGGAAATCAACAAGAACCTGCAGGCCCTGACCGGCGGCGCCAAACCGGCCCAGCCGGTGAAGATCCTGACCTCCTGCCCGTCCTGCCTGCAAGGCCTGTCGCGCTACAGTCCGGACACCGGCACCGAGGCGGACTACATCGTGGTGGAAATCGCCAAGCACGTGCTGGGTCCCAACTGGTTGAAGCAGTACGTGGACCAGGCGCGCGACGGCGGCATTGAGCGCGTGCTGCTGTAAGTTGAAGAAGGACAATCCATGGGCAACAAAGCGCTGATCATCATCGACGTTCAATACGGCCTGATCGAAGGCCAGCCGCGCGCCGGCCGCGCCGACGCCGTGCTGGCCAACCTCAACCGCGCCATCGCGCTGGCGCGCCGCCAAGACATGCCGGTGATCTTCATCCAGCACGACAGCGGCCCCGGCAGCGATCTGGCGCGCGACTGCGACGACTGGCGGCTGCATCCGGCGCTGGCGCGCGAGGATGGCGACGTCGTGGTGCACAAGCGCTTCAGCGACAGCTTCCAGCACACCACCTTGAGCGCCTTGTTGCGAGACGGCGAGATTGAGGAACTGTGGCTGGCCGGCTCCGCCACCGAGTTCTGCGTGGACAGCACGCTGCGCTCAGCGATGTCGCAGGAATACGCCGTCACCCTGATCGCCGACGCCCATAACTGCAAGCCGCGGCCGCGGCTGAGCGCGGAACAGGTGATCGATCACTTCAACTGGGTCTGGTCCAATCTGGACGAGACGCCCAAGCCCTTGCGGGTGCGCGGCATCGCCGAACTGGAAAACGGCGCGGCTTAAACAAAAACCGCCGGGCATGCCCGGCGGTTTCTCTTGCCTGCTTCCGTCTTACTTCAGCGGCGAAGCCACCGAGGCCTTGGCCGCCGCCTTCTTCTTGGCCGCGGCGGCGTCCTGACGCACTTCGCTGGTGGTCTTCAACAAGGTGCCCTGGGCATCGTCGCCGTCCAGAGACCAGCTGAACACCCCGCCCAGCTGCTGCTGGCGCACGTAATCCAACTTGGTGCGGATGGTGGCCGGGTCGTCGTAGCTCCAGAACTCGTTGCCGTCGTAGGTCCACAGCTGTTTGCTGACCGGATGCACGAACTGCTTGGCGGAACGGGTCTTCAGCACCTTGTAGTCCTCGATGCCTGCCTCGTAAGTGCCCTTGCCCGCGCCGGTGGCCACCTGGTACAAGCCGTCGGCCTTGGGCCCGGCGGCCACGCCGGTCCAGCCGCGGCCATAGAACGGAATGCCCACGTTCAGCTTGGCCTTGGGCACGCCGGCGGTGACCAGGGTCTGGATCGAGTCATTGACGTTGTAGTAGACGCGATCGCCCGTCACCGGCGCGGCCGGGTCGCGGAACAGATTGGACTGGAAGTTGGTCGGCCCCTTGGCGTCCCAACCGCCGTTGAAGTCGTAAGTCATCACATTGATCCAGTCCATATAGGCCGCGTACTTGGCCGGCTCGGTCTGGCGGATCTTGTCGACGCCGGAGCCAATCGCCGCGGTCAGGTAGTAGCGGCGCTTGTTCTGCGCGGTCAGCGCGTCCAGCTGGCTGCGGAACTCCGCCATCAGCAAGGTGAAGTTCTGCTTGTCGTTGGGATCCACGCTATTGCTCGGCAGGCCGCCGCCGCCCGGGTATTCCCAGTCGATGTCGATGCCGTCGAACACTCCCTTGGCCGCGCCGGCGCCGCCGGCGTTCTCGCCCACCGGCAGATTGCCTTTCAGATACAGATCGATGCAGGACGCCACCATGGTCTTGCGGCCGGCGTCGGTAGCGGCGAACTTGCCGAAATTCTTCGACCAGGTCCAGCCGCCCAGCGAAATCAGCACTTTCAGCGAGGGATTGGCCAGCTTCAGCTTGCGCAGCTGATTGAAGTTGCCGCGCAGCGGGTCGCTCCAGCTGTCGGCCTTGCCGTCCACCGACTCATTGGCGCCGAAGGATTTCTGGTAATCGGCCCAGGCGTCGCCGCCGTCGCCGTTGCCGTTCTCGGCGCGGGTCACCATGCCGCATTTGCCGTCGGCGTAGACGTTGCCGAAGGCGTAATTCAGGAAGGTCAGCTTCTTGTCGCCGCCGGCGTCCACCAGATTGCGCAGCTTGTAATTGCGGCCGTAAATGCTCCATTGCGCGAAATAGGAGCCGACATGGCGGCCCACGGTCGGCGTCGGTTCCGGCGGCACGCCGGTGCCCGGGCCTGGGCCCGGATCGCCGCCGCCCGGCGTGCATTCGCTGGCCGGCCGCTCTTCCCACGGCCCCCATTGATCCGCGCCCGGCTGATTGTTCTGCGTCCACCACTTCGCGCGCCAGGTCTTGTTGGCGTACAAAGCGTAGTCGCCGCCGTTATAGGTCTGCGCGTTGCTCCACGCGTTGCAGGCCGGCGCGGCAAACGCCGCCGCGCTGCTCAACAACAAGCCAGCCCCCCCAAACAGCGCCGACAACGTCAACGAAAGTTTCGACATTCGGACCTCCTCAATTCTGTCAGTGATCACGGCAGCGTCATGCTGTCCCCGCTGCAGCACCGCAAGCCGGCGTTTTAGTTCGGACATGTGGTATTACAGTGGTATCAGATTCGAGCAATCACTCCATCGCTGCCAACCCAAATTTCACCAACCTGTCCTTAATAACAGTTAAAACAGGTCAAAAGGATTGCCTTACGTCGACATCGACGCGACGAATGCTCAAAAGTGCTGAAAAAATCAGATATGCATGGATTTGGCGGAATTTATCGCAAGAAAAGCGGAGAAAACGACGTAAACAGCGCATTTGGCGCTGGCGGTTTCCTGAGGGAGACAAGCAGCCAAATGCTGTAGCAATGCCTGTTGGCAATTGGAGACAATGCTTCACAACAAAAGCATGGGCTTCACAAAACCATGCCACTACAAAACCATTGCGTTTTCAATCACCGCTCAAACACAAGCCGCGCCCGGCCCAAAACGCGAAAAGGAGGCCGTAGCCTCCTTCCGATACCCTGCCTGTAGCCGCAGAATCAAGCCGCTTTTTTCACATGCGCTTTTTTGTGGTGGTGCTTCTTCGCGTGTTTTTTGGCGGCTTGCGCTTTTTGGGCGGCCGGAGCGGAAGCCGCTTTCTTGGCGTGCTTCTTGTGATGGTGTTTCTTGGCGTGGTGCTTCTTGGCGTGCGCCGGAGCGGCGGCCTTGGCGGCCGGGCCGGAGGCGTCGGCGGCGAAGCCGGCGGCGGAAGTCAGGCCAAGTACGGAAGCCAGGATCAGTGCGGCGATCTTTTGCATGATGTTTCTCCAAGTCTGCGACTTATCGGTTGTCAGGGCACCGTCCTGGTGCGTCCTTGAATTCATCATATGCAAGCCGATTCGCCTCAGTCTGTGAGGCCTGTGTTAAATCGTGTAACCGATCGTACAAAGCCGTCAGAGTCCGCGAGCAAGAGCGAGACGAGGCGAAAACTAGCGAAACAGCGGAATGCCCGAATGGCATATGAACATTTTGAGCTTGTGCTCACCGTTCAACGCTTCACGAAGCGCAGCAGATCGTAAACAGGTTCTCAGGCCTGCGCAGGCTCCTTGGCCGTCACCCGCGTCACCAGGATCTGGTCGATCTTGTGGTTATCGATGTCCACCACCTCGAACTTGTAGCCGGCGTACTGCACGCAATCGGTGCGGCGCGGAATCTTGCGCAGCATATACATCATGAAACCCGCCACCGTCTCGTAGTTCTGGTCGTCCGGCAACTCGTCGATCTCCAGCACCCGCAACACATCCTCCACCGGCGTGATGCCGTCCACCAGCCAGGAATTCTCGTCGCGCTTGACGATCTGCTCCTCCTGCCCTTGTCCGACCAGATCGCCCATCACCGTGGACATCACGTCGTTGAGGGTGATCAGGCCCACCACAAAACCATATTCGTTCAGGATGACGGCGAAGTCCTCGCGCGTGCCCTTGAACTGGTCCAGGGACTCCGACAAGGTCAGCGAATCCGGAATCATCAGCACCGTTTTCAACAAGCCCGGCTCTTTCAAGGAGATCGCCCGACCGGCCAGCACCCGACGCAACAAGTCCTTGGAATCGACGTAGCCGACCACATTGTCGATGCCGTTGTCGCAGACCAGGAACTTGGAGTGCGGCTGCTCCGCCACTTTGGACTTGATGCTGTCCTCCGCCTCGTCCAGCGTGAAATAGATGATGCTCTCCCGCGGCGTCATCGACGACGGCACCAGCCGGCTTTCCAGCTCGAACACGTTCTCGATCACCTGGTGTTCCTGCCGATGCAGCACGCCGGCTTCGGCGCCGGCGTCCATCATCGCCGAGATGTCGTCGCTGGTGATCTCGTCGCGCGGGCTGGTCGGCATGCCCACCAGCCGCAACAGCAGACCGGACAGTTCGTTGAACAGCCACACCAGCGGCTTGAACAGCAAGACCATGAACAGCATGGGACGCACGATGCGCACCGCCACCGACTCCGCCGCCACCATGCCCAGACGCTTGGGGGTCAAGTCGGCGAACAGGATGAACAAGCTGGTCACCAACAGGAAGGAGGCCAGGAAGCCCAGGCTCTGCGCCAGCTCCGGAGACAGGAAAAAACCCAGCACCCGGGCGAAGAAGGGCGTGAACGCCGCCTCGCCGACAATGCCGCCGAGGATGGCCACCGCATTGACGCCGATCTGCACCACGGTGAAGAAATGGCCCGGATGCTCCTGCAAGGCCAACACCTTCCCGGCGTTGGCGTTGCCCTCGTCCAGCATCTGGCGCAAACGGATCTTGCGCGAGGCCGCCAGCGAAATCTCCGATACCGAGAAAAAGGCGCTGGCCAGGATCAGCGCCAGAATAATCATCATATCCGTCATCAAGCTCTCCGTTTTTGCCCGCCGCAGCGCCTGAACACCGCACAGGCGACGGCATAAGGCAGAAGGCATGATAAATAGTTCAAATCATAATTTCTGTAATGATAGCAGCGAACCGAGGTTTAGCCGAAGCCCGCGGCAACCGTTACAATAAGGCTTCCGCATTTCAAAAGGCCGCCATCATGGATTGTGAATTGTGCCGGGGCCCGTCCGGGCAAGTATTGCACGAAGACGACCGCCTCAAGGTCCTGCTGGTGGACGAGGAAGGCTATCCCGGATTCTGCCGGGTGATCTGGAAGGCCCACGTCAAGGAAATGACCGACCTGTCCGTCCTCGACCGGCTGCACCTGATGGACTGGGTCCATCATGTCGAAACCGCGCTGCTGCGCTGCACGCAAGCGGCCAAGATCAACCTGGCCAGCCTCGGCAATATGGTGCCGCACCTGCATTGGCACGTAATCCCCCGCTTCGCCGACGACGCCCACTTCCCCGCTCCGATCTGGGCCGCCGCCCGCCGCCAAGGCGCTCCGCGCGCCTGGCCGCAGCTGGCGGAGCAATTGCGCCGGCAGCTCGCCTCCGCCCAAACCCATTGCTGGCTGGACTATCAGATCCAGGTCGACCAGGTGCCGGACGGGCTGGAAGGCGCCGATTTGGCCTGCTACCGCTTCTTCGTGGAATCAGGCCTAAGCTGGCCGGTGGACGGCGTGGACGCCGACGGTCGCCACTGGCTGGCGCTGCGCCGTTGCGGCCGGGACGGTTCCGAGCAAGTGGACACCCTGCGCCTGGAGTCCGGCAGCTACCGGCTGCTGCCCTGCCCGCGTCCATACCAGGCCGAATTCCTGCGCTGAGACCCGATGCCGTCCGCCGGCAGTGAAACTGTCCGGCGTCGACCTGGCGTCGCGGATCCGGCCAAAGCCGGTCCGGCGCCCCACCTCCCCAATCTGAAAGAGGAATGCCATGCACCAAACCTTGATCTCCGCGGAACAGCTGGCGGAACAGCTGGCGGCGCTGCCGACGGAACGCCTCGTGATTCTGGATTGCCGCTTCCGGCTGGACCAAGCTGACTATGGCTTGACCGTCTATGAAGCCGGCCACCTGCCGAACGCGCATTACCTGAACCTGGATTACCATCTGTCCGGCAGCAAGACCGGCGGCAACGGCCGCCATCCGCTGCCCGACGGCAGCCGCTTGGCGGTGGACTTCGGCGCGATCGGCATCACGCCGGACACCCAGGTGGTGGCCTACGACGACGCCGCCGGACAATACGCGGCCCGCGCCTGGTGGCTGCTGCGCTGGCTGGGCCACTCCGCGGTCGCGGTGCTGGACGGCGGCGTCCCAGCCTGGACCCGGGCCGGCTACGCCCTCGACAATCAGGCGGCGGAACGCCGTCCCTGCCGTTTCTCGATCAAACCGGCGCTGGAAGACACAGTCGACGCCGCCGCCGTGCTGGCCAATCTCGAGCATCCTGCCTTCACCGTGGTGGACGCCCGCTCCGCCGAGCGCTTCCGCGGCGAAGGCGAGACGCTGGACCCAGTGGGCGGCCATATCCCCGGCGCGGCCAACCGCTTCTTCATGCACAACGTCGACGCCGACAACCGCTTCAAGCCGGCTGAGCAACTGCGCGCCGAATGGCTGGCGGCGCTTGACGGCGTCGATGCGGCGGACGTCGTTCATCAATGCGGCTCCGGCGTCACCGCCTGCCACAACCTGCTGGCGATGCGCCACGCCGGTTTCGAAGGCGCCCGGCTCTACCCCGGCTCCTGGAGCGAGTGGTGCAGCGACCCGGCGCGGCCGGTGGCGCGTTAGCGCCTGTTCAAAGTCTCGCGAGCAAGGGCGAGGCAAGGCGAAAACTGGCGAAAAGCGGAATGTACACGTGATACACCAGCATTTTGCGCAGGAGCTCGCCATGCAAGGCTTCTCCAAGCGCAGCAGGCATTGAACAGGTTCCGAGGCTCAGGCCAGCATCAACTCCTGCAGCAGCTCCTGACCGAAACGCCAAGGCCCAAGGCGCGCGGCGCTGCCCAAATGTCCGTTCGCGCCGGCGTCGACCAAGGGACAGCCCCAGGCCCGCGCCATCGCCTCCGCCTCGGCCATCTCGCAGAACAAATCGTCGCGGCTGGCCACCAGCATCGCCGGCGCGGGCAAGCGCAGCGTCGGCGCGCTGAAGCCGGCGAACGCGGGCAAGGGCGCGTCCTCCGGCAGTTCGCCGCTGGCGCGCGCCCGCGCCTCGCTGATGGGCAAGGCGGGCGGCGCCACCAGCAACAGCCCTTGCAGCCGCTTCTGTTCGCGCAAGGACAAGGTCCGCAGCCAGGCCGCAGCCGCATGGCAGCCCAGGCTGTGCGCCGCCAGCAGCCAGCGGCCCGGCACCTGCTCCAGCGTGCGCCGGATGCCGCCCACCCAGGCCTCGCATTCCGGGTACAGCCAATCGTCCTGCTCCACCCGGCGCGCCAGCGGATAACAGCGTTCCCAGCTGGTCTGCCAGTGTTCGGCGCCGGAGTTGCCCCAGCCGGGCACCGTGATCAAGGTGACGTCGTCCTCGTCCAACATCACAAGCTCCGCTCGTAATCGACGATCAGCGGCGCATGGTCGGAAAACTTCTCGTCCTTGTACACCGAGGCGCTGCGCGCCAGCTCCATCAGCGACGGCGTCACGATGTGGTAGTCGATGCGCCAGCCCACGTCCTTGGCGTAAGCCTGGCCGCGGTTGCTCCACCAGGTGTAGCCCGGCGTGTCCGGATACAGGCTGCGCCACACATCGCGCCAGCCCACCCGGTCCAACAAGTCCGTCATCCAGGCGCGCTCTTCCGGCAGGAAGCCGGAATTCTTCAGATTGCCCTTCCAGTTTTTCAGATCGATCTCATTGTGGGCGATGTTCCAGTCGCCGCAGATCACGATGTCGCGGCCGGCCGCGCGCAGCGTTTCCAGATGCGGCATGAACACGTCGAGGAAATCGAACTTCACCTGCTGGCGCTCGTCGCTGCTGGAGCCGGACGGCAGATACAGCGAAATCACGCTGAGATTGCCGAAATCCAGTTGCAGGAAGCGGCCTTCGGCGTCTATCCAGTCGACGCCCAGCCCCTCCACCACCGCGTCCGGCCGGTGGCGGGTGTACAGGCCGACGCCGCTATAGCCTTTCTTTTCCGCGTAGTGGAAATAACCGGTCATTCCATCCGGCTGACGCATGCGCTCGGACAGATCGCCGGCCTGGGCCTTCAGTTCCTGTACGCAAACAAAATCGGCGTTGATGCCGGCCAGCCAGTCGAAGAAACCTTTTTTATCGGCGGAGCGGATGCCGTTCAGATTGGCGGAAACGATTCGAAGCAAGAGACTCTCCCGTGATATGCTTGCCGGCAATTTTTTCAGCCGTTCAAACAGTTAACAGTTAATAAGGAGTAACGATGAGCGATTTCCGTCAGGATTTTATTCGTTTTGCGCTCGACAAGCAGGTTTTGAAGTTTGGCGAGTTCATCACCAAGGCCGGCCGCAAGTCACCCTACTTCTTCAACGCCGGCCTGTTCAACGACGGCCTGTCCACTTTGCACTTGTCCCGCTTCTACGCCAAGTCGATACTGGAAAGCGGCGTGCAATTCGACATGCTGTTCGGTCCGGCCTATAAAGGCATCATCCTGGCCGCCGGCGCGTGCATGGCCATGGCGGAACAGGGCCGCAATACGCCCTTCGCCTACAACCGCAAGGAAGCCAAGGATCACGGCGAAGGCGGCACCCTGGTGGGCGCTCCGCTGCAAGGCAAAGTGCTGATCATCGACGACGTGATCTCGGCCGGCACTTCGGTGCGCGAATCGGTGCAGCTGATCCGCGCCGCCGGCGCAGAACCGGCCGGGGTGGCCATCGCGCTGGACCGCATGGAGCGCGGCAGCGGCGAATTGTCCGCGGTACAAGAAGTTGCCCAGCAACACGGCCTGCCGGTGATCGCCATCGCCACGTTGAAAGACCTGCTCGGCTTCCTGGAACACAGCCCGGAACTGGCGGCGCACCTGGACGCGGTGCGCGCCTACCGGGCGCAATACGGAGTCAACGACTGATGAAACCTGCCGGACTCGCGCTGCTGATATTGGGAACCGCCGCCTGCGCCGGCGGCCTCTACAAGTGGGTGGACGAGTCCGGCAAGGTGCACTACAGCGACTCCCCGCCGCTGCAGAGCCAGCAGCAGGGCGTCGCCGAGCTGTCCAAGCAGGGCGCCGTCACCAAGCCGGCGGAAAGCCCGGCCGCGCGCCAGGCGCGCGAAGCCGCCGAAGCCGCGCAAAAACAGCGCGACGCCCAGCAATTGGAAAACACCCGCCGCGACAACGCGCTGGTGGAAAGCTACGCCAATCTGCAGCAACTGCAGGCCGAACGCGCCAAACAGCAGGCGGTGCTGCAAAGCGCGCTGGACGCGCTGCAGCAACGCGGCCGCGGCCTGGCGCTGCAAATTCAAGGCATTCAGCAAGACATCGCGCAGAGCCAACGCAACAAGCAGCCGCCTCCGCAAAACAGCCAGCGCAATCTGAACGTGCTGCAGGCGGAACAACGCGACCTGGCCAAGCAAATAGTCGTCAAGCAACAGGAATTGGCGGCTTTCCGCCAAAAAACCCAGAGCGACCTCAACCGTTACCGGCAATTGCGCGGCGGCTAACCCGCCGGCGCGGCCTTACTGCCCGCCGTCCTTGCGTTGCCAAGCCTCGTTCAAGGCCTTGGTGGCCGCCTCGCTGGTCTGCGCCGCGGCGGCCTGGGCCGACTTGGCCGCTTCCAGTTCCGCGTTGGCGCCGCCCAAGCCCGCCTGAGCCTCCGTCAGGCGCTGCTCCGCCTTGAGCTTGTCGGACTCGGCCTGCGCCAAGCGCGCGTCCGCCTTTTGCTGCGCGCCGCGCACCTGCTGGTAGTACATCTGCGCCGCCAGCAACTGTTCGTCCGCCGTCTGCGCCAATGCCAAGGCCGGCAAGGCCAGCGCGGCCAAGGCCGCGACGATTCCGTTTACCTTCATCACACAGCTCCCGTTTTCGGTGTCGATGCGCAAGCTTAACGCGGCGGCGGGGTTTTGGCTAAATCCGGCTGCGCCGCGGGGGCCGCCCCCGCCAGGTCGACCGCCTGCGACGGCCGCGACAACAGATACAGCAAGACGCTCAATTCTATCGCCCCGACCAGCCACGGCACCCAGTGCGGCGGCCGCGCCAGCAGCAAGGCGACGAAGCCCGCGCCCATGCCCAAGGCGGCGAAGCACTTGGCCTTGACCGGCACCACCCGCTGCTCGCGCCAGCGGCGCAGGCCGGGCCCGTAGCGCGGATGCGCCAGCAGCCGCTGCTCCAGCCGCGGAGAGGACTTGCTGAAGCAAGCCAGCGCCAAAATCAGGAAGATGGTGGTGGGCATCACCGGCAGCAGCGCGCCTATGATGCCCAGCGCCAGCATCAAGGCGCCGGCGCACAGATACAACCAGCGCACCGCGGGGTGCCGCGCGCGCTGACTCAAGCGTACACCTGGTCCAGATGGCTGTTCATGCAGGCGAAAGCCGCCACCGCGCCGGCGGTGACGCGCTGCTCGGCCGCCTCGTCCAGCTGCAGGCCGTCCAGCGCGGCGGTGAACGCGCGCCAGTGGCGGGCGCGGCCGTCCGGATGGCCGGCCAGGTGGCGGGCGCCGCAGTTTTCATCCAGCCCCAGCTTGCCGGCCAGCTTGTACAAGATCGCCGCGCCCAGCTTGGAGCCTTCCACCACGTAGAGCCAACCCATCGCGCTGGCCACGTCCAGCGTGCTGCTGATCGGCGCCTCGCGCAATTCCGGCAACGGCCGGTCCAGATCGCGCAAATCGGCGGCGATGCTGTCGTAGCGGCGGCGCTCGGCCAGGTCCGGGAACAGGCGCGCCAGCTCGGGATTGTCGTAAAGCGCGTCGGCGTCGCGCAGGAAGCGGTACTGCGCCAGCAGGAAGCGCGCGTAGTTTTCTCGAGTGGCGAACGGCTGATTCGCCATGATGCGCTGGTCCAGCGCGTCGTGCGTTTCGTGGGTGCGGGCTTTCAGGTCCTGGGTGCGGGTTTTCTCGGCAACGGTCGTCATGCTCTGTGTTTCCTGTTTGATGCGAAACCGACAGCCCGCGCGCGGCGGCGCGGACGGCGGCAAGATGCGGTTAACTCGCCATTATAATGCGAATGATTCTTACAATCATTATCAAATTTACCATGGCGACGACATGACTGCCGAGACAGCCGGCAAACAAGAAGAGAGGGAGCAGGGAACACGGGAGAAAAACAAAAAGGCCAGTTCTCGCGAACTGGCCTGATTGCTATAAATTTGGTGGGTCGTGCGGGATTCGAACCTGCGACCAACGGATTAAAAGTCCGCTGCTCTACCAGCTGAGCTAACGACCCGATCCAGGGCGCTAAGAGTTTGTAGTGGTGGGTCGTGCGGGATTCGAACCTGCGACCAACGGATTAAAAGTCCGCTGCTCTACCAGCTGAGCTAACGACCCTCTAACAAAACTCTTGGCAATTTCCGGCATCGGAAACTGGTGGGTCGTGCGGGATTCGAACCTGCGACCAACGGATTAAAAGTCCGCTGCTCTACCAGCTGAGCTAACGACCCAAGAGAGAGCGCAACTATAATGAAACAGTTCAGGGTCGTCAACGGGTTTTTGCATTTTTTTTCATGAGAATGACAGCGTCACGACTGGAAAAGCCGGATGCAAACGGGAACCGAAGCCCCGCGAGATCATCTAAGCCCGAACGATAATTCCAAGCCGGCCTTGAAAGCCGACAAGCCATACCCATGTGTAGAATAAGGGATCAGGTTTACGCGTCCGCCGCCTGATTGCGAAACCCACTTATCGGATTCAGTTGCCCATGCGCACCTTCCTCATCCTGCTGTTGCTGTACCCCTTCGCTGAAATCGCCGCGCTGGTGGCTTTGGCGGATCGCTTCGGCGGCCTGGCCGTCTTCCTGTTCGTCGTGCTGTCTTCCCTGCTGGGCTTATGGATGCTGCGCAATCAGCAGATCGGCGCCTTGTTCACCCTGGGCAGCGTGATGCGCCAGGGCGACCGCGTATCGCTGTATTCCCTGCTCTGGCCGCTGCGCTATTTGCTGGCCGGCGTGTTGTTCCTGATACCAGGCGTCATCAGCGACCTGGCCGCCGTACTATTGCTGCTGCCTTTCAAAGGCCCCAGCATTGCCGTCAACGCTCGCGCGGCGACCGGACCCGGACCCGCTGCCGATCCCGACGCCATCGATGGAGAATACACCCGGGTGGACAAGACCACCCCGCCCGACCGGCGCCTTCACTGAAAGTCCAGCCGCCGCAGCGCGTCCTCCTCGGTGATCTCGCATTGCAACAAGACCACCTTGTGCCGGCTCTTGTCGCCGGACAGCAGTTGGACGTCGCGCTTGGCCACGGCGAAACGCTGCGCCAGCCAGGCCAGCAAGGCCGCATTGGCCTTGCCGTCCACCGGCGGCGCCGCCAAGCGCACTTTCAGGCAGTCGCCATGTTCGCCCGCCGCCTCGGTTTTCTTGGCGCCGGGCTGCACGTGCAGAGTGAGACGGACAGTGCCGTTGCGGCAGTCCAGCCAAGGTTTCATGATTTTTTCCCGCAAAACGGGAGAGTGTAGTCCAAAAGCCGCCGCGCTGGCGTCAGCCGGCCAGGCGTCCGCTCTCCCTTCACTTATGAGGATATCGCGATGGATATTGGAATCAACGAACAAGACCGCCAGGAAATCGCTCATGGCTTGTCCCGCCTGCTGGCCGACACTTACACCCTGTACCTGAAAACCCACAACTTCCACTGGAACGTGACCGGGCCGATGTTCAACACCCTGCACCTGATGTTCGAAACCCAGTACAACGAACTGGCGCTGGCGGTGGACGCCGTGGCCGAACGCATCCGCGCGCTGGGCCACCACGCGCCGGGCAGCTACGCCGACTACGCCAAGCTGACCGCGATCCAGGAAGCCGCCGGCGCTCCGCCCAAGGCGGAGGAGATGATCCGCCAACTGGTGGACGGCCATGAAACCGTGTGCCGCACCGCGCGCAGCATTTTCGCCGTGGTTGAACGCGCCTCCGACGAGCCCAGCGCCGACCTGTTGACCCAGCGCCTGCAGGTTCACGAGAAAACCGCCTGGATGCTGCGCAGCCTGCTGGAAAAATAATAGCCGTCGGTTTCGACGCACCGTCACGCCGCGCTCAGCGCGGCGTTTTTGCTGGCCGCCGTGCTACACTTTCAGCTGCACTCGGTTCCGCCTGCGGCGGCATCCGCGGCGAACTCCGCTTACCCGGTGAAAGCCAACAGCCACCCATGTCCACTAGCCCGCCCTCGCCCTCATCCCCCAGCGCCACCATGCTGCCGCTGGGCTTGACGCTGCTCGCCTCGCTGCTGGTTCATCTGCTGCTGTTCAGCCTGGAGATTCGCCCGCGCTCCAGCCCGCCCGCGCCCGCCTCCGCCCAGATCATCAATGTGCAGTTGAACCAGACGCCCAGCCGCCAGACGCCCAAGACCCGCCGGCTGGCGGAACACAACAATCAAGGGGCCGGCAACAGCGCGCAGGCGGACAAGCTGGCCAGCCACCGCGCCAAGCCGGTTGCCGTCCCTCAGGAGCCCGGCACCCCGGAACCCGCCGACGCCTCGCCGCGGCAGCAAACCATCGCCCGGCCGCCGGACGCCGGCAAGAAGCCGGCGCTGCCGCCGGCGCAGTCCGGCGCGGTCGGGCACGTCAGCGCCGGCAGCCTGCTGGCCCAGGTCGGCGACTTGAGCCGGCAGTTGGGCGACAGCGGCCTGGCCGACAATGAACAGGAAAGCGGCGGCAAACAGGGCAAGCTGGCCGAAAGCGCACGCGGCTACCCCTGGGCCCGCTATCAGGAAGACTGGCGGCTGAAAGTGGAGCGCATCGGCAACCTCAACTATCCGGAAGCCGCCCGCCGCCAGAACATCCACGGCGCGGTGACGCTGGAGGTGCTGATTTCCGCCGACGGCGGTCTGCGCGAGGTGCGCGTGCTGCGCAGCTCCGGCTTCGGCGTGCTGGACGAGGCCGCGCGCCGCATCGTGGAACTGGCCGCGCCCTACGCGCCGTTCCCGGCCTCGCTCGCCGAGCAATACAGCTCGCAGCGCATCCGCCAAAAATTCGTTTTCACTCGCGACAACCAATTATCCAGTCGCTGACACATCATCGAGGAATCCCCATGTACGAAGTCAATCGCAGCATCGCCCTGATCCGCCCTCTCGCCCCCTTTCACGCCTGGCTGCAAGCCTTGCCCGGCGGCCTGGACGAAGAGATCTCGCTGGCGCACCTGGGACAGGACTGCAACGCGCTGCTGATCCCGGCGGCGGAGGATTACGCCGACGCCCAGGCCTTCGTTCACGAGCGCTACCAGCAACTGTTCCAGGCCGAACTGGCCGACTGGTGCGACGACGACAGCCTGTGGCCGGAAGAATTGTCGCTGGAGCTGTTCCAGCAATGGTTCGCCGTGGAAATCCACTCCATCGTCACCGACCTGGTCGACGAGGCGCTGGAACGCGAAGCTTTCGTGCCGCTGGAACTGGGCGAATAAACCTGCGCGTCGCGGCGTCGCCGACGACGGCGCCGGGCGCCATCACGAGCAAAGGGGAAAACACCATCATGCAGCACGATACCAAGATCAAAGTGCGCGGCTACCATCTGGACCTGTACGGACACGTCAACAACGCCCGCTACCTGGAATTTCTGGAAGAGGCGCGCTGGAACTACTTCGAAAGCCGCGGCGACCTGCCCTGGTTCCTGCAATCCGGCCTGGCGCTGGTGGTCGTCAACATCAATATCGACTACCGCTACCCGGCCACCATGGGCGACGAGCTCGTGATCGAGACCGGGGTCAAGAGCATAGGCACCCGCAGCGCGGTGATGCATCAGCGCGTGAGCCTGGCCGGCGGCGGCAAGCTGGTGGCCGAGGCCGACGTCACCTTCGCGGTGTTTGACGCCAAACAAGGCAAGGCGGTGGCGCTGGACGGCAAGCTGAAGGAACTACTGGAACAAATGCTGGCCGAACAGGCTTGATCGTCATGGCATAAACAGTCCGGGCCGCGCCCGGACCTTACCGCAGGACAAGGAAATGAAGAAAGGTCTGCTCGCGCTGCTGGGCGTCGCGCTGGTCGCCGCCGTCGCCTATATGGCGCTGTTCGCCGGCTCGCCGGCCCCCCAGATCAGCTACACCTCGCTCAACGGCCAAACCGCCAGCACCGAATCGCTGAAAGGCAAGGTGGTGCTGGTCAACTTCTGGGCCACCAGCTGTCCGGGCTGCGTCGAGGAGATGCCGGAAATCAAGAAGATGCATCAGGAGTTCGCCGGCAAGGGCTATGAAACCATCGCGGTGGCGCTCAGCTACGACCCGCCCAATTACGTGAAGAGCTTCGTGGACAAATACCAGCTGCCCTTTTTCGTGGCGCTGGACAGCAACGGCGAGATCGCCAAAGCCTTCGGCGACATCCAGCTGGCGCCGACCACTTTCCTGATCGACAAGCAGGGCAAGATCATCAAGCGCTACGTCGGCGTGATGGACTTCAAGGAAGTGCGCAAGCTGGTGCAACAGCACTTGTGAGCCCGCCGCTCTCAAAACAAACGCCCCGGTTCGCCGGGGCGTTTTTCATCGCGCGGCGCACACCCCGCAGCCAGGGTCACGCGGCACCTTGATCTGGCGAAACTCGCCGGCCAGACCGTCGTACAGGGTCAGCCAACCTACGCGCGGCGCGATGCCGGCCAACAGCTTGACCGCCTCCACCGCCTGCAGGCTGCCGATCACCCCCACCAGCGGCGACAGCACGCCGAAAGTCGCGCAGGGCCCGTCGCCGGCCTCGCCCTCGTCGGGGAACAGGCAATGGTAGCAAGGCGACGCCGCGTCGCGTGGATCGAACACCGCCAGTTGTCCGGAGAAGCGCACCGCGGCGCCGGACACCAGCGGCGTGCCGGCGGCGACGCAAGCGCGATTCACCGCGTGGCGGGTGGCGAAATTGTCGCTGCAGTCCAGCACCAGATCGTGGCTGGCCGCCAATTGCTCCAGTTCCGCCAGGCCCAGCCGCCGCGTCAGCGCGGTCACCGCCACCTCGGGATTGATGCCGCGCATCCTGTCGGCGGCGGACTCGGCCTTCAAGCGCCCCAGGCTGCCGCTGTCGTGCACGATCTGGCGCTGCAGATTGGACAGCTCCACCACGTCGTCGTCGGCGATGCTGATCCGCCCTACTCCGGCGCTGGCCAGGTAGAGCGCCACCGGCGAGCCCAGCCCGCCGGCGCCGACGATCAGCGCCCGCGCCCGGCTCAGCCGCTGTTGGCCGGCGATATCGATTTCCGGCAGCAGAATGTGCCGGCTGTAGCGCAAGAGCGCCTGGTCGTTAAGTTCCGTCATGTTTCCAGCCTAATCCGAACGCCGCCGCCGCGCCATCATCCAAAAGCATAAGGCCAGCCGGTATCCGGCTGGCCTTATGCGTCGAACGGCGAAGCGAACTTATTCTTCCACCGTCTTGCGGGCGAACTTGATGCCCAACTGCTTGAGCTTGCGGTACAGATGGGTGCGCTCCAGGCCCACTTTCTGCGCCACCCGGCTCATATTGCCGTTCTCCAGCGAGATATGGTACTCGAAGTAGCGGCGCTCCAGCTGCTCGCGCAACTCGCGCAGCGGCATGTTGAAGTCGAAACCCGACTCCTCCACCGGCTTCTCGTGGCGGAACTGCGCCAGCACCTTGTTGACTTCGCCTGCGTCCACTTCGTCCGACTCCGACGTCAGGGCCAGGCTCTTGATGATGCTGCGCAACTGCTCCAGATTGCCCGGCCAGTCGTACTGACGCAGCGCGTTGAGCGCCGCGGTGGTCAGCTTGCGCGCCGGCACCTGCTTGGACTCCACCAGCTCGGTCAGGATCTGCTCGGCGATGAAGATGATGTCCTCGGAATGCTCGCGCAGCGGCGGAATCGGCACGATCACGCTGGACAAGGCCGTCAGCAGGCGATTGTCGCATTCGGGATCCACCAGCAATTCCTGCAGCGGGCGGCTGCAGGAACACAGCAGCCGCACATTGAAACGGTCCAGCTTGGACAGCAGGAACAGCAGCCCTTGTTGCACGCGACGGCCGTACTGGCCGATCTCCGGCAGGAACAAGACGCCGTTGTTGGCCTTCTGCAGCAGCTCCAGCGGCGCGTCCGCCAGTTGCTCCTGTTTGGCCGGGGTCACCCATGGGGTATTGCCCTGGTGGAAGAAGCGCGCCACCAGTTCGAAACCGGAACCGGGTTCGCCGGTCAGCAACACCGGCGACTTGACCTTGGCCACGCGCTCCAGCTGCCGCTTCAGCTCCTGGATAGGCTCGCTGCGGCCCAGCTTGTCCAGGTTCAGCGAGGTGTTGGCCTGCATGTCGCCGTATTTCAGCGCCCGCTGCACCGTGGTCAGCAGCTTTTGCAGCGCGATCGGCTTCTCGAGGAAGTCGAAAGCGCCGATGCGAGTCGCCTCCACCGCGGTGTCTATGCTGGCGTGACCGGACATCATCACCACCGGCATGTTCAGCTGGCCGGACTTGGCCCACTCCTTGAGCAGCGTCACGCCGTCGCAATCCGGCATCCAGATGTCCAGCAACACCAGTGCCGGACGTGTCTGGTTGCGCAGTTGCCTGGCCACCTCGGCGTTTTCCGCTAACGCAACGGTATACCCCTCGTCCTGCAGTATCTCGGAGAGCAATTCACGAATACCGATTTCGTCGTCAACAATCAAAATATCGCTGCTACGCATTAGGCCTCCAGCAATGGCAGGGAGAGAAGGATGCGCGCGCCGTTGGGTTCGAGATTGCCCACTTTGATCTGCCCGTGGTGGTCTTCAAGAATCTTCTTGACCACCGCCAGGCCAAGACCGGTGCCTTTGGTCTTGCTGGTCACATAGGGTTCGAACACGCGTTGCAGGATCTCCGGAGCGAAGCCCGGACCATTATCCTCCACGCAAACGAGCGCATAGCCTTCTTCTTTTCGGCTGCTAATTTGAATCATCGGGATGTCAACGTCAAGGACCGCATCTTGCGCGTTCTGAATCAGGTTATGTAAAACCTGCCGCAACAATGCCGCATCCGCCATGATCATCAACGGCCTTTCATCAAGCGCCATCTTAACAGCAGAGTTGGATTCGTAAAGAGCCATCACCTCCCGCACCACTTGATTCAGGTCCAATTCGGTCAACTTGGTGCGCGGCGCGCGCGCATAATCGCGGAACGCGTCCACCATGGCCTTGAGCGCGCCCACCTGCTTGATGATGGTGTCGGTGGAGCGGCGCAGCATGTCGGCGTCAGCGCCGGCCAGCTTGTCCTGCAGCTTCATCGCCAGGCGCTCGGCCGACAGCTGTATCGGCGTCAGCGGATTGCGGATCTCGTGCGCCAGCCGTTTGGCCACCTCGCCCCAGGCCGCGTCGCGCTGGGCGCGCGCCAGTTCGGTGATGTCGTCGAACACCACCACATAGCCTACCGCCGACGCTTCCGGCAGATGGGCGCCGCGCACCAGCAAGGTGCGCTCGCCCTGCACCGTCAAATAGTTAAGCTGGGTTTTCCAGTCGCTGTCGCTGTTCTTGGACGCGTACTCCAGCACGCATTCCACCAGCGGCGCCACCGCCGGAATCGACGTGGCCCAGTGCGGGAAATCCTGATCCGACACCTCGGCAAAATCCACGCCCAGAATGCGCGAGGCGCTGGTATTGGCGGCACGCAGCTGCCAGTCGGCGCCGAAGGCGATCACCCCGGCGCTCAGGTTGGCCAGGATGCTTTCCAGGTAGAGCTTGCTGCTTTCCAGCTCGCTGCGGCTGAGGTCCGCGGCGTGGCGCGCGTCCTCCAGCTGCTGCGTCATCCGGTTGAACAAGGTGGTCAGCATGCCCAGTTCGTCGCGACGGTACACCGGATGGCGCTTGGAGAAGTCGCCCTGCGCCACCGCCCGGGTGCCGGCGGCCAGTTCCGACAAGGGCGCCGACAGCCGCTCGGACAGGAACAAGGCGAAGGCCAGCGCCGCGGTCAGCGCCAACAACGCGGACAGCGCCAGCGTCAGCATGTAGAAGGTGGTCAGGCCCTC
Organism: Chromobacterium alkanivorans; assembly: GCF_016937655.1. Taxonomy (GTDB): domain Bacteria; phylum Pseudomonadota; class Gammaproteobacteria; order Burkholderiales; family Chromobacteriaceae; genus Chromobacterium; species Chromobacterium alkanivorans. Next base: position 229,697 of record NZ_JAFHKL010000004.1, read on the forward strand.
GCGGCCTAGCAGCAGCTGGCGGTATTCGGCGCGCGCGGTCTCGATCTGCTCCGCGTCCTGGGCGATGCGCCCGGGCGCGGACTGCAGGGCCTGCAGCACGCGCTGCTGGCTGTCCAGATTGCGGTAAATCAACAGCGACTTCAGCACCAGGCCGCTGCCGCCGTCGTTCTCGAAACTGTCCAGCGTCTGACGCGGCTTGAGCTTGCCTATGCTCTCGCGCGACAGCGGAGGAGGCACTCGCTCGCTGAGCCCGCCGGCGAAGGCCAGCAGCTGGCCGCTGCGACTATAGACAGCAAGCTCGCGCAATCCCAATTGTTCGCGCAGACGCTCCAGCCGCGCCGGCAGCAAGCCTTCCGGCAAGGATTCGATATCGTCCTGCACCGAACGCGCGCGACGGCCCAGGTCCTCCTGCACGTACTGCAGCGAGTTGCGCGCCAGGCCCAGGCTGCGGTCCAGCGCGGACTCGACGCGGACGTCGAACCAGCTTTCAATGCTGCGGGTCAGGAACTGGGCGGACACGGTGAACACCAGGATGCCGGGCACCAGGGCCACCACCGCGAACATCATCACCAGCTTCTGGGTCAGCTTGGCGCCGAACACCCGTTGCCGCACCCGCTGCCGCAAGCGCAGCAGCTGGCGCGCCACCACGCCCAGCAGCGTGGCGAGCAAGAGGCCGTTCAGGCCGAACACCCACCAGTAATATTCGTTAAGTTTGGACGCGTTGCCGGTGGCCAGGGCCAGCAGATAAAGCAGGATGGCGCCCAGCGTCGCCAGCGCAATCACCGCGTAGCGCATCAGCCGCCGTCCTTTACGTCCAGCTTGACCCAGTCGGACGACAGCGACCAGTCCGCCGAGCCCAGCGCGTTCAGCTGGAAGGGTTTGGGCAGTTCGCCGATGTCCAGCAACAGCCGCACCTGGCCGGCCACGCGCCCCGAGGCGCGCGGATCCAGGGTTCCGGCATTGAGCACGCGCCAGCCCTGGATGGCGCCCACCGCGCCCAGCGCTTCGCGCAGGGTGGGATAGTAATTGGAAAGACCGCCGATGGTGACGCGGTAACGGTTGGTCAGCGACTGGTAGGACAGCTTGAAGCCTAGCTGGGCGTGCGGATCGAACCACTCGCTGAAATTCAGATAGTAAGCGGTCAAACGCGGCTTGGTCAGCTGGAACTCCAGCCGGAACGGCAGCACCACGCCCTGTTCCAGCGCGTCGCTGAGACTGGGCGTCAAGCGCGTCTGAAACCGGGTGCTGACGGACAGCTGGCCGTCGGCCGTCACCTCGGCCTCAGCCCGACGCGAGCTGATGGTTTCGGCCTGCGCCGCCATGGCGAGGCCGGCCAGCAAACACAGCAGCAGGCTAACGTTTTTCAAGCAACGCGTAATAAAAGCCGTCATGACGCTCACAAGGAAGCAACTGCTCCTGTCTCAGGCACGCGGCATCCGCATGGCGTTTCAGAAAGGAGTCGAGCTGTTGCTGATTCTCTTCGGGGAAAATGGAGCACGTAGCGTAAAGCATTTTGCCGCCGGAGGCGAGCAAAGGCCACAGCGCGTCGGCCATTGCGGCCTGCTGCACGCCCAGCGCAGCGAAATCGCCGGGGCGGCGCAGCCACTTGATGTCCGGGTGGCGGCGCACCACGCCGCTGGCGGAACAGGGCACGTCGGCGAGGATGCGGTCGAAGGGCCGGCCGTCCCACCAGCCGTCCGGCTGGCCGGCGTCGGCCGCATGCAGCCGCGCGGTCGCGCCGATGCGCTCCAGATTGTCGGCCACGCGCTGCAGCCGCTGCTCGTCGATGTCCAGCGCGGTCACCTCCACGTCGGCGCTCTCCAGGATATGGCCGGTCTTGCCGCCGGGCGCGGCGCAGGCGTCCAGCACCCGCTGGCCGGCGCGCAGGTCCAGCCAATGCGCGGCCTGCTGCGCGCCCCAGTCCTGCACCGAGACTTCGCCGTCGGCGAAGCCCGGCAAGTCTCGCACATTGACCGGCCGCGCCAGTCGGATGGAACCGCCGTCCAGCACCTCGCCGTCCAGGCCGGCGGCGCGCAGCCGCTCCAGATAGGCCGCGGCGTCGCCATGGCGGCGGTTGACGCGCAAAGTCATCGGCGGATGGCCGTTGTCGGCGTCCAGCACGGCTTGCCAGGCGTCGGGGTAAGCGCGCTGCAAGCCCTTGATCCACCACAGCGGGTGGTTGAAGCTGGCCTCAATGTCCTTTTCCGCCGCCCGTTCCAGCGCCGCGCGCTGACGCAGGAAGTTGCGCAGCACTCCGTTGACCAGGCCCTTGAAATTGCCCTTGGCCAGCCGGCTGGCCAGGGTCACCGCCTCGTTCACCACCGCGTACTCGGCGGCGCGGGTGTGCTGCAATTGATAGAAAGCCACGATCAGCACCCGCTCCAGCACCGGCTCGGGCAAGGGCTTGGCCACCAATTGGCGCAAGTAAAAACGCAGCCGCGCCAGATGGCGCAGGCTGCCGTAGGCCAGATCCTGCAAAGCGCCGCGCTCGGACGGCGTCAACTCCGGCGCCTTGCGTTGAGCCTCGGCCAGCGCCTCGGTCAGATTGGTTCCGGATTCGACGCGCAACAGAATGTTGGCGGCCAATTGCTGAATATGATGCATGGGTGCTTTCTATCAAACCATAACAAACAGGCCAATGCCGTCCGGCATTGGCCTTGCGCGATCCAGGCGGCGCGGCGGCCGCCCGACGCCCTTCAATTAATATACGCCGCGCGCCATCGCCTGCAGCCGTTCGATGCGGTCCGCGGTCTGCGGGTGAGTGCGGAACAGATCCCCCATCCCGCCGCCGCCGGACAGCGGGTTGATGATCATCATCTGCGCGGTTTCCGGATGCGCCTCGGCGGTGGGCATCACGATGCCCTGCGCATAGTACTCGATCTTCTGCAGCGCGGAAGCCAAGGCCAGCGGATCGCCGGAAATCTCGGCGCCGCCGCGGTCGGCCTCGAATTCGCGCGCGCGCGAAATCGCCATCTGTATCAGGCTGGCCGCCAGCGGCGCCAACAGGGCGATGGCCAGGCGCGGCAGCAAGCCCACCGGCTGGCCGTTCTCGTCCCGGCCGCCAAAGAACATGGCGAAGTTGGCCAGCGCGGAAATCGCGCCGGCCATGGTGGCGGAAAGGGTGGAGATCAAGGTGTCGCGATGCTGGACATGGGCCAGTTCATGCGCCATCACCCCGCGCAGCTCGCGGTAGTCCAGCAGGCGCATGATGCCGCTGGTGGCGGCCACCGCCGCGTGTTCGGGACTGCGGCCGGTGGCGAAGGCGTTGGGCTGCTCCTCGTGGATCACGTAAACGCGCGGCATAGGCAGGCCGGCGCGCTGCGCCAGTTCCGCCACCATGCCGTAGAACTCCGGCGCGCTCTGGGCGTCCACTTCCTGCGCGTTGTACATGCGCAGCACCATCTGGTCGGAATTCCACCAAGCGTAAACATTCATCGCCCCGCCGAACAACAGGGCCAGAATCATGCCGCTCTTGCCGCCTATCATGCCGCCGATCACGGCGAACAGCGCCAGAATCGCCGCCATCAGCAAGGTGGTCTTGAACCAGTTGTCCGTCATTGCCCGCTACCCTTCCCTCTCGCCTCAGTCAATCCGATCACTCGCCCAGCCGCGCGCCAACCAGTTGGCCTCTGCCGGCGACGAAGTCGCGCGCGGCCAGCCGCTTGCCGCCGGCCGCCTGCAACACCGTCAGCCGCACCAGGCCGGCGCCGCAGCCCACCAGCACGCCGTCCGCGTCCGCGGCGACGACCAGCCCCGGCTCGGCCTGCCCGGCTTCCGCGCCGGCCATCCACAGTTTCAGCGCTTCGCCGGCCAGCAGCGTATGCGCGCCGGGCGCCGGGTTGTAGGCGCGGATGGCCCGCGCCACCTCTTCCGCCGGCAGGCTCCAGTCCACCAGCGCCTCGGCCTTGCTCAGCTTCTGCGCGTAAGTGACGCCCGCCTCCGGCTGCTTGACCGGCTGAATCGTCTCCAGTCCGGCCAGCGTGGCGACGATGGCGCGCGCGCCCTCCACTGCCAGCTTGTCGTGCAGCGTGGCGCCGGTCTCGTCGGCGGCGATGGCCACCGGATGGATAGACAGCATGTCGCCGGTGTCCAGGCCCACGTCCATCTGCATGATGGTGATGCCGGTTTCGGCGTCTCCGGCCAGGATGGCGCGCTGTATCGGCGCCGCGCCGCGCCAGCGCGGCAGCAGCGAGGCGTGGATGTTCAGACAGCCGCGCGCGGGAATGTCCAGCACCGCCTGCGGCAGGATCAGCCCGTAAGCGGCCACCACCATCAGCTCGGCGCCGATGTCGCGCAGCATTTGCTGAGCTTCCTCGTTGCGCAAGGACGCCGGCTGCTCCACGCGCAAGCCGTGCTCCAGCGCCACTTCCTTGACCGGACTGGGCTTCAATTTCATGCCGCGGCCGGCCGGACGGTCCGGCTGGGTCAGCACCAGGGCGATTTCATGGCCGGCGGCGATCAACTCGCGCAGCGCGGCGGCGGCAAACTCCGGCGTACCGGCAAAGATCAATTTCATTCAAACCATTCCGGACGGGGCGCCCACGGCGCCGTCGTCACATATTCTGTTTTTCACGCTTTTTCAGCTTGGTCTTGATGCGGGTCTGCTTCATCTGCGACAGGTATTCGACAAACACCTTGCCGTCCAGATGGTCGATCTCGTGCTGGATGCAGATCGCCAGCAGGCCGTCGGCCTCCAGCTCGAACGGCTTGCCGTTGCGGTCCAGCGCGCGCACCTTAACGCGTTCGGCGCGGGTCACCTTGTCGTAGATGCCGGGCACGGACAGACAGCCCTCTTCGTACACCGTCTCGCCGTCCTTGCTCAGAATTTCCGGGTTGATGAACACGCGGCGCTCGTTCCGCTCTTCGGAAATGTCCATCACCACCAGGCGGTGGTGGAAATCGACCTGGGTCGCGGCCAGGCCGATGCCTTTGGCTTCGTACATGGTCTCGAACATATTGTCGATCTGAGTCTGCAAGGCCTCGTCGAAGACCTCCACCGGTTTGGCCACGGTGTGCAGCCGTTCATCCGGGTAATGCAAAATATTCAACAATGCCATCGGATTTAATGACTCCCCATCGTTTCATTCACTCATCAAGTTGTCGTATCGCGATCGGCACGCCGATAATAGACATGTTCGAAACGCGATTCCTTGTATGCGGGCCACCCCGCAGGTGTCCGTCCACCTTCATATTGGGGCATTTCCCATGCGTAAAAGCATTATATCCTTCGCCTTGGCCCTCGGGCTCGCCGCGCCCGCCTTCGCCGCCGACCTCCAGTTGAAGGCTGACGCGCCCAGCCGCTACACCGTGAAGCGCGGCGACACGCTGTGGAGCATCTCCGGACGCTATCTGAACAGCCCCTGGAAGTGGCCGCGGCTGTGGCGGATGAACCAGGGCGAAATCAGGAACCCGCACTGGATCTATCCGGGCGACGTGCTGGCGCTGGACTACGTGGACGGCCAACCGCGGCTGTCGCTGGCGCGCGGCGCGCAGCGCGAAGTCAAACTGTCGCCGCAGGCCCGCGCCGAGACGCTGGACCAGGCGGTGGCCAGCATCCCCGCCTCGGCGATCGAGCCCTTCCTCAAACGGCCGCTGGTGGTGGACATGGCGCAGTTCCTGCAGTCGCCCAAGCTGATCGCCGGGCCGGAGGAGCATCTAACCGTCGCCACCGGAGACCGCGTCTACGCCACCGGCGTCAACGAGGCCGGCACCTGGCAGGCTTACCGGCTGGGCAAGCCGCTGCTAGACCCGGACACCAAGAAGGTGCTGGGCGTGGAGGCGACTTACAGCGGCGATCTGACCGCGGACAAGCCTCAGGGCGAAGTCCAGACTCTGAAAGTCCGGAGCGTCAGCGAGGAAATCCTGGTGGGCGACCACCTGATGCGCGCGCCGCTGCAAAACTTCAACAACTACGCGCCGCACCCGGCCGACGCCCATCTGAGCGGCAAGGTGGTCTCGGTCTACAACGGCGTGGACGGCGCGGCCCAATACTCTACTATTGTACTCAATCTGGGCCAGTCGCAGGGCGTCGAAAACGGCCATGTGTTCGGCCTGTTCAAAAAAGGACGCCCGCTGGAAATCAAGGACGAACAGGGCAAGCGCACGGTGACGCTGCCGGCGGAACGCGCCGGCAACGCCTTCGTCTACCGCGTGTTCGACAAAGTCTCCTACGCGCTGGTGCTGGACAGCCGCGGGCCGATCTACGTGGGCGACGGCGTGGCCAGCCCCGAACAGGAATGAAGGCTCCGCCGCACGACTGGCTGTTGCTGGCTCTGACCCCCGGCATCGGCCCGGCCGGCTTTTTGCGGCTGATCGACGCCTTCGGCGGCGCCGACGCCGCCTTGAACGCCAACAGCCGCCAGACCGAGCCCTTGATCGGCAAAGAAGCGGCCGAAGCCCTGCGACGGCGCGAGGCCGCCGCCTCCGCCGAGGCGGCGCTGGAATGGGCGCAGGCGCCGGGCTGCCAGCTGCTGTCCTTGCTGGACGACGATTATCCGCCGCAACTGGCCGAATCCAACTCGCCGCCGCCACTGCTGTTCGCCCGCGGCCGGCGCGAACTGCTGGCCGAACCCATGCTCGCCATCGTGGGCAGCCGCGCCGCCACGCCGCAGGGCAGGCAGAACGCCGAGAGCTTTGCCGGCGAACTGGCCGAGCACGGCTATTGCATCGTCAGCGGCATGGCCAGCGGCATCGACGCCGCCGCCCATCACGGCGCCTTGCCCCAGACCGCCTCCACCATCGCCGTGGTCGGCACCGGCATCGACCGCGTCTACCCGGCCGGCAACCGCCAGCTGGCGCACCGCATCGCCGAGGAAGGCCTGATCCTGTCCGAGTTCGCGCTGGGCATGGGGCCGCTGGCCGGCCATTTTCCGCGCCGCAACCGCATCATCGCCGGCCTCAGCCGCGGCTGTCTGGTGGCGGAGGCCAACACCGGCTCCGGCTCGCTGATCACCGCGCGGCTGGCGATGGAGAACAATCGCGAAGTGATGGCCATCCCCGGCTCCATCCACAATCCGCAGTCCCGCGGCTGTCACCGGCTGATCAAGGACGGCGCCAAACTGGTGGAAACCGTGGACGACGTGCTGGACGAAGTGGGCAGGCTGCAGCGCAAGCGCCCCCTCGCCAAGCCGGCGGCCCCCGCTGCGGAATCGCCGCTGCTTGAAGCCATGGGATTCGACCCCATCAGTATGGATGCGCTTTCGACCACGCTCGGGTTGACTGTGGGGGAGCTTTACGCGATGCTGCTCGAACTTGAGCTGGCCGGCCTGGTGGCCAGCCATCCCGGCGGGCTTTTCCAGCGCCTGAAACCGGGCTGAACCGCGTTAACCCGCACTTTAAGAAGATAGATTGATGTTTGACGTACTCGCCTTCCTGTTTGAACAATTCCGCGATCCGGACGCTTTCGGCGACCGCGGCGCGCTGATGCGCCAATTGGAGGCCGCCGGTTTCGAGGACGAGGAGATCAACGACGCGCTGGATTGGCTGGACGGCATCAGCGGTCTGGACGACAGCGGCTACGTCGGCGCCAACGAAGCCAGCGGCATGCGCGTTTACGCCGAAGACGAACTGGAGCACCTGCCCGCCGACGTGCGCGGCCTGCTGCAGTTCCTGGAGGACCACGGCGCCTTGACGCCCGCTCAGCGCGAAATGGTCATCGACCGCCTGATGGAGCTGCACGGCGACGACATCAACGTCGGCAGCGCCAAGCTGGTGGCCTTAATGGTGTTGTGGGCGCAACAGGCGGAACTGCCCATTCTGCTGGGCGAGGCGCTGTTGGATGCCGTGCATGGCGAACCCACCATGCAATGACTTGTCAGCCTCATGGAGCGGGCTTAACATGCCGCCCTTGGCCGCCGGTGCCGGCGGCCGATCCAAGAGCGCTCTTGCGCTCTTGTTTTATTTGACGAATATATTTTCTGTCGACGCGAAATTTTTCAGGGTGAAGCCTTCATCCTCCTTGTCGACGGGAACGCAGCAGCCCACGCACGGGCCTGGCGACCTTCTGCCGCGCGGCAGAAACGCCCGGACCGGACGGATCGGCCGGCATGCCGGCGATTGCACATAGAAAAGATAATATGCCCACCAGTCTCTTGATCGTCGAATCGCCTTCCAAGGCGAAAACGCTGAAGAAATACCTAGGCCCTGACTTTGAAGTCCTGGCCTCCTACGGCCATGTGCGCGATCTGGTGCCCAAGAACGGCGCAGTGGACCCTGAAAAAGGGTTCGCGATGAAATACCAGCTGATCGCGCGCAACAGCAAACACGTCGACGCCATCGTCAAAGCGGTGGGCGACGCCGAACACATCTATCTGGCGACTGACCCGGACCGCGAAGGCGAGGCCATTTCCTGGCATCTGGTGCAGATCCTCAACGGCAAGAAGCTGCTGAAAAACAAGACCGCCCAGCGCGTGGTCTTCCACGAGATCACCAAGAACGCGGTGCTGGAAGCGATCCAGAACCCGCGCGAAATCGCGCAGAACCTGGTGGACGCGCAGCAGACCCGCCGCGCGCTGGACTACCTGGTGGGCTTCAATCTGTCGCCGCTGCTGTGGAAGAAGATCCGCCGCGGCCTGTCCGCCGGCCGAGTGCAGAGCCCCGCGCTTCGGCTGATCTGCGAGCGCGAGAACGAAATCCGCGCCTTCGTCGAGCAGGAATACTGGTCGGTGCATCTGGACAGCCACAAGGGCCGCACCAAGTTCGGCGCCAAGCTGACCTCGATGGCCGGCAAGAAGCTGGAACAGTTCGACATCCCCAACGAGGCCGAGCAGGCCAGCGTGCTGGCGCGGCTGGAAGGCCACCCGGCGGTGGTCAGCAGCATCGAGAAGAAAAAGAAATCGCGCAGCCCGGCCGCGCCGTTCACCACCTCCACGCTGCAGCAGGAAGCCGTGCGCAAGCTGGGCATGACCACCGACCGCACCATGCGCACCGCGCAGCAGCTGTACGAGGGCATAGACATCGGCCAGGGCACCGTCGGCCTGATCACCTATATGCGTACCGACTCGGTGGCGCTGGCGGGCGAGGCGGTGGAGGAAATCCGCGGCTACATCGGCCTTAAATTCGACGGCGACTACCTGCCCAAGAACCCGGTGGCCTACAAGAACAAGTCCAAGAACGCCCAGGAAGCGCACGAGGCGATCCGCCCCACGTCCATCCTGCGCACCCCGGACATGGTCAAGCCCTTCCTGACCTCGGACCAGTTCAAGCTCTACGACATGGTCTGGAAGCGGACCCTGGCCTGCCAGATGGCGCCGGCCAAGTTCGACACCACCAGCATAGACATCGCCGTCGGCGAAGGCGTGTTCCGCGCCACCGGCCAGGTGCAGACCTTCGCCGGCTTCCTCGCCGTGTACGAGGAAGACGTCGACGACGCCGAGGACGAGGACAACGCCAAGCTGCCGCTGCTGGAAGAGGGCGAGACCCTGCCGGTGGACAAGCTCTACGGCACCCAGCACTTCACCCAGCCGCCGCCGCGTTACTCGGAAGCCTCGCTGGTGAAGGCTTTGGAAGAGTTCGGCATCGGCCGGCCGTCCACCTACGCCAGCATCATCTCGACGCTGAAGGACCGCGAATACGTGGTACTGGACAAGAAGCGCTTCCAGCCCACCGACACCGGCGACATCGTCAACAAATTCCTGACCGAACACTTCGCGCAGTACGTGGACTACAACTTCACCGCCAAGCTGGAAAATCAGCTGGATGAAGTGGCCAACGGCCAGCGCGAGTGGGTGCCGGTGATGGACAGCTTCTGGAAGAACTTCTCCAAGCAGATCGCGGAGAAGGAAAGCATCTCCCGCGCCGAGGTCACCACCGAGAGCCTGGACGAAGCCTGTCCAAAATGCAGCAAGCCGCTGTCCATCAAGTTCGGCAAGCGCGGTCGCTTCATCGCCTGCACCGGCTATCCGGACTGCGATTACACCCGCAATATCGGCGAAACCGCCGAACAGGCGGCGGAAGAGGCGGAAGCCCCGACGGTGATCGAGGGCCGCAGCTGCCCGGAATGCGGCGGCGAACTGCACATCAAGAAGGGCCGCTACGGCAAGTTCATCGGCTGCGCCAACTATCCTAAGTGCAAGCACATCGAGCCTCTGGAGAAGCCGCGCGAAACCGGCGTGGAATGCCCGGAGTGCAAGGCCGGCCAGCTGATCGAACGCAAGAGCCGCTACGGCAAGCTGTTCTACAGCTGCAACACCTACCCCAAGTGCAAATACGCCACCTGGAATCCGCCGGTGGCCGAGCCCTGCCCCAAGTGCAACTGGCCGATCCTGACCATCAAGACCACCAAGCGCCGCGGCACCGAGAAAGTCTGCCCGCAGAAGGAATGCGGCTATAGCGAGGTGATCGCGCCGCCGGAAGGCAAGGAAGCCGAACCGGCTTAAGCCGGCCGCGCTTGCGACGACAGCCCTGCACGGCAAGACCGCGCAGGGCTGTTTTCATTGAAGGGGAAGATGGACGGGACTTGCCCCAAACACCGGATCAGCCGGTCGGCGGCTCCTTGAGCCGGCGCGCCGCCTCGGCTTCGCGAATTTCCCTGCCCAGAAAGTAATTGAGCGCGGTGCGCAGCACCGCGATGGCACCCAGCTTGCCGATCTGGTCCCAACTGGGCGCCACCGCTGTGGACAGAATATCCGCCGCCAGTTGCAACTCCAGCGCCAGCGCCAGGAAGCGGGCGAAGCTGAGCCGCACCTGGTTGTAATCGTCATGGTTGGCGCTGAGGCAGCGGCGAACATAGCGGACGCCCAGGGCCAGAATGCCTACGCCTATCACCAGCGCGCCCAGCGCCTCCACGCCCAGCTTGAGCCAGAGCACGATGTTCAACACCCACTCCTCGACTCCGGATTCCACTGGCGACATCATCGGACGGCTCCCTCTTGGTTCAGGCAGCCGTCACCATACCCGCTTCAGGCGAACAACACCAGACACCACACCGCGGCCAGATTGATCAGGCCCAGCAACTGGGCGGCGCTGCCCATGTCCTTGGCGCGCTTGGCCAGCGGATGCCGCTCCAGCGAGGTGTGGTCCACCGCCGCCTCGATCGCGGAGTTCAGCAATTCGATGATCAGCGTCGCCAGCGAGCTGGCCACCAGCAAGGCGCGCTCCAGCGGCTGGGCGTGGATGACGAAGGCCAGCGGGATCAGCAGCGCCGCCAGCAGCACCAGCTGGCGGAAGGCGTCCTCGTGCCGGAACGCCGCCTTGAGGCCGTCCAGCGAATAGCCGAAGGCGTTGATCAGGCGGGTGATCCCGGTTTTGCCTTTGAACGGGCTTTCTTTCATGGGGGAGTCCGTAAAATTGGCGCGGCGGCCGGCGCCTCAGCATGCCAGCCCAAGATGACGCCAATAAAAAACAAAACGGCCGGCTTGCGGCCGACCGTGGCGAAAGGAAGAAACAGCGGCCTCAGTGCGGCTGGCAGCGCCGCTCCAGCGCGTCGATGTACAGACCGGCGACCTTGATCTCGGTCTGGTCCATGATTTCGCGGAAGCAGGTGGGGCTGGTGACGTTGACCTCGGTCAGATAGTTGCCGATCACGTCCAGGCCCGCCAGCAGGATGCCGCGCTTCTTCAGCTCCGGCCCCACCGTCCTGGCGATTTCGCGATCGCGCTCGGTCAGCGGCCGCGCCTCGCCGCGACCGCCGGCGGCCAGATTGCCGCGGGTCTCGCCCGCGGCCGGAATGCGCGCCAGGCACCAGTCCACCGGCTCGCCGTCTATCACCAGGATGCGCTTGTCGCCGTCGCGGATCTCCGGGATATAGCGCTGCGCCATCACCGTGCGCTTGCCGCGCAGCGTGATGGTTTCAATGATCACCGACAGATTGGCGTCGTCCGGGCGCAGCCGGAAGATGCTGTCGCCGCCCATGCTGTCCAGCGGCTTCAGGATCACGTCCTGATGCTGGTTGATGAAGGCGCGCAGCCGGTGCGACTCGCCGGTGATCAGGGTGGGCGCGGTCAGTTCCGGGAATTGCAGAATGGCCAGCTTCTCGTTGAAATCGCGCAGCGCCTGGCCGCTGGTGAACACCTTGGCGCCCTGCGCCTCCGCCAGCGTGAACAGCTGCGAGGCGTACAGGTATTCCATGTCGAAGGGCGGATCCTTGCGCATCACGGTCGCGCTGAAGGACTGCAGAGGCTGGCGATGCACCTCGCCCAGCTTGAACCAGGCCGGATGCTCGCCTTCGTACTGGCCGGTCAGGCTCAGATCGCGCGCGTCCACCAGCACGCGCCCGCCCTCCACCGACAATTGATGGGCCTGGGCGAAGCTGAGGGCGTGGCCGCGCGCGGCGGCCTCCTGCATCATCGCGAAGGTGGTGTCCTTGTAAAGCTTGAAGTGATCCAGGGGATCGGCAATGAACAGGATGCGCATGTTTATCGGTCCTCGCTTGGCTTGGCGGCGTCGCGCAGCATGCGCTCCATGCCGCTGCGCGCCGTTTGCATCATCTCGTCGGCCTGGGCGGCGACGGAAAGGAAAGTTTGCTCGTCGGCCCCATTATAGGAGCAGCCGAGGTAACGCAGCGGCGCGTCCTGCTGCGGCGCGCCCAACAAAGCCGCCAGAGGATTGGCCGGCATCTCGTAGGCGGACAACATCGGGCCGTCATTACCGACGAAGCGGTAATGCTGCTCCGCCGCCTTGATCGGCGCCCGCTTGAGCCGCAACCGCGACGCGGCCTCGGCCATCGTCCAGCCGGACGGTAGCGGCACCGACACGAACTCCTTGTGCAGCGCCAGCCGCGTCGTCTCCGCGCCGAACACCCGGATCGGCCGCTTCAGATCGTAGGCGTAAACGCCCAGGGTGCTGGCCTGCTCGTTCTTGCGTATCCAGTCCGGGCCCTTGTCGAACACCACGTCCAGCAAGGCCGGTTGCAGCGCCCGGTAGCGCTCGAAGGACGCGCACTGCACCAGTTCCTCCAGCGCCTGCGGCGTCAAGGCCTCGTCGGCGAGCGCGGGGGCCGTGGCCGCCAGCAGCGCCAGGCTCAGCCAGGCTTTCATTCGTCGGCGTCCGGATCGGTGGCTTCCAGCTCCAGCGAGGCGGCCAGCAGCGCCAGCCGCGAAATCACGCCGTAGGAGTAGAAACGGTTGGGCGCGCAGTCCGGCGTGCCCTGCTTGTCCGGCAGGCAGGCGGTTTCGAACGACAGCGGCACGAAATGCATGCCGGGCGCGTTCAGGTTTTCGTCGATGCCGCGGCCGGTGTGCACGCGGTAGAAGCCGCCGGTCACATAGCGGTCCATCATGTAGACCACCGGCTCGGCCACCGCGTCCTCCACCGTCTCGAAGGTGTACACGCCCTCCTGGACGATGACCTCGGACACCTCCAGGCCCTCCTTGACCACCGACATCTTGTTGCGCGCCTTGCGGTTCAGGCCCAGCACTTCGTCCGGGCTCTTCACGCTCATCACGCCCATGCCGTAGGTGCCGGCGTCGGCCTTGACGATGACGAAGGGATCGTTGTCTATGCCGTATTCGCGGTATTTGACGCGGATCTTGTCCAGCATCCTCGACACCTCGTCCGCCAATTGCTCTTCGCCGGTGCGGGCGTGGAAGTCCAGGCCGCTACAGCTGGCGAAATACGGGTTGATGGTCCAGGGGTCGATGGAGATCAAGCGGGCGAAGTCCTCGCACACCTTGTCGTAGGCGGCGAAGTGATTGCTCTTGCGGCGCACCGCCCAGCCGGCGTGCAGCGGCGGCAGCAGGTTCTGCTCCAGGCCCTTGAGCAGGTCGGGGATGCCGCCGGACAAGTCGTTGTTGAGCAGGATCACGCAGGGGTTGAAGCCGTCCGCCAGCACCAGGCGATTGCCGCGGCGCTCGATCGGCTCCAGCCGCACGGTGTCGCCGTTGGCCGATTGCAGTTCGGTCGGCTCGGTGATTTCCGGGTTCAGCGAACCCAGGCGCACCTTGAGGCCGGCCTGTTCGAAAATATGCACCAGAGCGGCGATGTTTTGCAGGTAGAAAGTGTTGCGGGTGTGGTTTTCCGGTATCAGCAGCACGCTGCGCGCTTCCGGACACACTTTTTCCACCGCGCTTTGCGCGGCGTGCACCGCCAGCGGCAGAAAGTCGCGGTTCAGGTTGTTGTGGCCGCCGGGAAACAGGTTCATGTCCACCGGCGCCAGCTTGAAACCGCTGTTGCGCAGGTCCACCGAGCCGTAGAACGGCGCCGCGTGGTTATGCCACTGACTGCGGAACCAGTGTTCGATCTGAGGCTGGGCGGTCAGGATGCGGCTTTCCAGTTCGTAAAGCGGGCCGGTCAGTGCGGTTGCCAGATGCGGAACGGGCGGCATGGAATCCCCTTGGGTTTTCGAATTGAATTCGCTAATGGTGGGGGTGGCGCGGGATGAATTCAAGACTTGTTGCGTTGGGACCGTCAAAAAGCAAAGGACGCTTGCGCGTCCTCGTCGGTTTGGCCCGCGGGCCGCATCGTCACAACGGCCAGGGTTCGCCGTAAGCCTGCTGATACAGATCCTTCAGCGACTCCCAGTCGAAGAAGTGATTCTGACAGCCCGGCGTGGTGACCTTGATCGCGCCGATCACATTGGCCAGGCGGCCGGTGATCTTCCAGTCCAGGCCGCGGCTGATGCCGTAGAGCAGGCCGGCGCGGAAGGCGTCGCCGCAACCCATCGGGTCCACCGGCTTGATCGGCATTTGCACGCGCGGGATCAGGTGCACGGTGTCGCCGACGTAGATTTCCGCTCCCTTGGAGCCGCGGGTGACGATCAGCGCCTCCACCTTCTTGCGCAAATCCTCCACCGACAAGCCGGCGCGTTCGCGCATCAGCTCGCTCTCGTAGTCGTTGATGGCCACATAGCTGGCCAGCTCGACGATCTCGTGGATCTCGTCGCGCGACAGCAGCGGCAGCTCCTGGCCCGGGTCGAAGATGAAGGGAATGCCGGCCGCGGCCAACTCCTTGGAGTGTTGCAGGAAGGCGCTGTAGCCGCCGGGCGACAGAATCGCCAGCTCGATCGGATCCGGAATATCCGATATGTGGTTTTCAGTGGCAAAATCCATGGCGCCGGGATGGAAGGCCATCAACTGATTGCCATCCTTGTCGGCGATGCCGAAGCACTGCGAGGTATACTGCTTGCGGATCAAGCGAATGAAGCGGTCGTCCACGCCGGCGCGTTTCAGATGTTGGCGATACGGCTCGAAATCCTCACCCACCACGCCCATGACGATGGGGGTTTCGCCCAACAGACACAGGCTGTAGGCGATATTGCCGGCCATGCCGCCGAATTCGCGGCGCATGGTCGGGGCCAGGAAGGTCGTGGAAATTTTGTGCAGCTGATCCGGCAGGATCTGGCTGTCAAAACGGCCATGAAACGAGAACAGGGTATCGTATGCGAGGGCCCCGCAGACGAGGATAGACATGCCCACTCCGCAAAAAGGTCAATCGACCATTTTAACATGAAACATTTGTTTGGTTCACGTCGAGAACTTTGACCTTGTCGGATATCCAATACACTTCAAACACCTACCGGAAGCTCAACAAGATGCTGAAACGACTGCTAGCCCCCGCGCTGATCGCGCTGCTGCCGCTCTCCGCCATGGCCGCGCCCACGCTGGAGCAAACCAATTTCACCAAGCTGCAAGGCGGCAACGCCACCATCGCCGCCTACAAGGGCAAGGTCACCGTGCTGAACTTCTGGGCCACCTGGTGCGGCCCCTGCCGCGAAGAAATGCCTATGCTGAACCGCCTGCGCGCCAAGCTGGCGCCCAAGGGCGTGGAAGTGGTGGGCGTGGCGCTGGACAACAAGGAGGAAGTCAGCGCCTTCGTCGGCCAACTGAAGATAGGCTATCCCATCCTGCTGGGCGACAGCGACACCCTGAACCTGATGCGCAGCCTGGGCAACGCCACCGGCGGCCTGCCCTACACCCTGATCCTGGACCGCAAGGGCAAGATCGCCGCCAAGCTCACCGGCCTCCTGGACGAGAAAAAGCTGGAAGCGGCGATCAAAGCCCAGTTGTAAGGCGACGGCGGCGGCAGTCGACGCCCAAGCCGCTTCAACGGCCGGCTCTGCGCCGGCCCACTTCCGCCGCCAGGGCCTCGGCCTCCGCCGGCAGCGCCTGCTCCACATGCCAATACTGCCGGCAATCCGGCGTCCGCCCCAGCAAGCCCTGCTCCACCAGTTCGCGCCGCAGCAGCACATGATCGCCAAAGGCTTCGCCGGCGCGGATCAAGGCGTTGACCTCCGGCTCCGACCACCTCTCCCCGCGCGGCAGGCCGGCCCACAAGACCCACAGGCAGACGCGCTGCTCGCTGAATTTCTTCGGCCAGCGCGTCAAGCGCCCGTCGGCGTCGTAATGGCGCAACAGCCGCGTCGTCGCCGCGGACAGCTCGGCCGGCGGCGCCGGGCGATCGCACTCCGCGCGCCAGTGCTGGAAATTGTGGAAGCCGGCGGAGCGCGCCAGCATATTGAGGATATGCAGATGGCTGGGCGGAGCGCTTTCCTGCGCCCATTGCTGTTTGAGCGAGCGCGCCAGCGCGGAGATGTCGCTGCAGTAAAAGGGATAAAGCGTACGAGACATGGTTCGAATCCTGTCGTCGTGCCAAGGTCGGGATGGACTGCCGCGGTCGCCGTTACGGCCTGGCACGGGTTCGAGCCAAGCGGGATGAATCTAGCCAAGACAGGTTTAGCGTGGTGAGGGCACCGGCGACGCCTGGGTGAACTGTTGACCCGCGACGATGCTAACACCGCGCCGCCCGCTTGCAAAGCGCGCCGGCATGAAAAAAGCCGACGCAAGCGTCGGCTTTTTCTTCCGCGGCGGTGGAATCAATCCAGACGGCCGTGGCACTGCTTGTACTTCTTGCCGCTGCCGCAAGGGCAGGCGTCGTTGCGGCCGATGCGCAGGCCTTGCGCCGCCAGCGCGTCCGGGGACAGCGGATTGTCCTCGTCCTCGCCCAGCGCCGAACCCGGCGCGGCGTGCTGCATTTCGTACTCGCCCACCTGATGCGGCTCCACCGCGTCCACGTCTTCCTGGCTGCGGATCTGCACCGTCATCAGCACATTGACCACGCTGCGCTTGATGCGCTCCAGCATGTCGGCGAACAGCTCGAAGGCTTCGCGCTTGTATTCCTGCTTCGGGTTCTTCTGCGCGTAACCGCGCAGATGGATGCCCTGGCGCAGGTGATCCATCGCCGCCAGGTGTTCGCGCCAGTGGTTGTCCAGCATCTGCAGCACCAGGCTGCGTTCGAACTGGCGCATCACGCCGTCGCCGGCCAGTTCCACCTTGGCCTGATAGGTCTCGGCGGCCTGTTCGATGATGCGTTCGCGGATGGACTCGATATCCAGCGCCGGTTCGGCCTTCAGCCATTCGCTGACCTTGATCGGCAGCAGGAACTCGGCTTCCAGCGTTTTCTCCAGGCCCGGCAGATCCCACTGCTCTTCCATGGATTCCGGCGGCAGATGCTGGTCCACCAGGTCGGACAACACGCCTTCGCGCATATTGACCACCACGTCGGACACATCGGTTTCCACCAGAATTTCATTGCGCTGCTGGTAGATCACCTTGCGCTGGTCGTTGGCGACGTCGTCGTATTCCAGCAATTGCTTGCGGATGTCGAAGTTGCGGCCTTCCACCTTGCGCTGGGCGTTCTCGATGGAACGGGACACCCACGGGTGTTCGATCGCCTCGCCTTCCGGCATCTTCAGCCGGTCCATGATCGCGGCGACGCGGTCGGAAGCGAAGATGCGCAGCAGCGGGTCTTCCAGGCACAGGTAGAAGCGGGAGGAGCCCGGGTCGCCCTGACGGCCGGAACGGCCGCGCAGCTGGTTGTCGATGCGGCGCGATTCATGGCGCTCGGTGCCGACGATGTGCAGGCCGCCGGCGGCCAGCACCTTGTCGTGCACCACTTGCCAGTCGGCGCGGATCTTGGCGATGCGCGCGCGCTTCTCTTCGGCGGACAGGCTGTCGTCGGATTCGACGCCCTTGATCTCCGGCTCCGGATTGCCGCCCAGCACGATGTCGGTGCCGCGGCCGGCCATATTGGTGGCCACAGTGATCACGCCGGGGCTGCCGGCCTGCACCACGATGTCGGCTTCGCGCGCGTGTTCCTTGGCGTTCAGCACATTGTGCGGCAGCTTGGCCTTTTGCAGCAGATTGGCGATCAGCTCGGAGTTTTCAATGCTGGTGGTGCCCACCAGCACTGGCTGGCCGCGCTCGTGGCAATCCTTGATGTCGGCCAGGATGGCGTCGTACTTCTCCTTGGCGGAGCGGTAGACCTTGTCCTGCGCGTCCTTGCGTATCATCGGCCGGTTGGTCGGGATCACCACGGTTTCCAGGCCGTAAATGCTCTGGAATTCGTAAGCTTCGGTGTCGGCGGTGCCGGTCATGCCGGCCAGCTTGCCGTACAGGCGGAAGTAGTTCTGGAAGGTGATCGAGGCCAGGGTCTGGTTCTCGCGGTTGATCTCCACGCCTTCCTTGGCTTCCACCGCCTGGTGCAGGCCTTCGGACCAGCGGCGGCCGGACATCAGACGGCCGGTGAATTCGTCCACGATCACCACTTCGCCGTCCTGCACCACGTAGTGCTGGTCCTTGTGGAACAGCGAATGGGCGCGCAGGGCGGCCATCAGATGGTGCATCAGGGTAATGTTGGTGGCGGAATACAGGCTGTCGCCTTCCTTCAGCAGGCCCAGGCGGGTCAGAATTTCTTCGCTGTGCTCGTGGCCGGCTTCGGACATCATCACCGAGTTGGCCTTTTCGTCCACCCAGTAATCGCCCTCGCCCTCTTCGGTCTCCTGACGCTTCAGCATCGGCGGCACCGCGTTCATGCGCTGGTACATGTCGATATTGTCGTCGGCCGGGCCGGAGATGATCAGCGGGGTGCGCGCTTCGTCGATCAGGATGGAGTCCACCTCGTCGATCACCGCGTAGGCCAGCTTGCGCTGCACCTTCTCTTCCACGCTGAACACCATATTGTCGCGCAGATAGTCGAAGCCGAATTCGTTGTTGGTGCCGTAGGTGATGTCGCAGGCGTAGGCTTGCTGCTTCTCGTCGTGCGGCATCTGGGACAGGTTGACGCCGACGGAGAGGCCGAGGAAGTTGTACAGCTTGGCCATGATGCCGGCGTCGCGGCTGGCCAGGTAGTCGTTGACGGTGACGACATGCACGCCGTCGCCGGTCAGCGCGTTCAGGTAGGACGGCAGCGTGGCCACCAGGGTCTTGCCCTCGCCGGTGCGCATCTCGGCGATCTTGCCGTAGTGCAGCACCATGCCGCCGATCAGCTGCACGTCGAAGTGGCGCATGCCCAGCACGCGGCGCGAGGCCTCGCGGCACACCGCGAAGGCTTCCGGCAACAGGCCGTCCACCGTCTCGCCCTGGGCCAGGCGTTGCTTGAACTCATCGGTTTTGGCCGCCAAAGCCTCGTCGGACAACGCTTTCAAGCCCTCTTCCAGAGCGTTGATGCGCACCACCGTCTGGTGGAATTGCTTCAGAAGCCGGTCATTGCGGCTGCCGAATACTTTTTTAAGCAAAGAAGAAATCATGTAATCGAATTCCAGAGACCAGCGGGCTGTTTAGGTAAGGTGTCCGCAAAAATGCTTGAAAGTGTAGCACATTAGCCGCCTTATTTTATGGGGGCGCGCTTGCGCTGTATCAAGGGGGCCGGCGCTTGCGCGCGGTCTTTATTTTCGTTTGCGCCCGGCCGCCGCCAGATGCGCGCGCGCCAAGCGCCCGCCGCGGCGCGGCCGTGTCCGTCGGCGCGCGAAACCCGACCAAACTCAAACAAGTGTTGGTTTTAATCCACGTTTTCCGCGCGAATTGGAGCAAACACTCAATTAAATTGACACCTGTTGTCATGCCACTTTAATAATCCCCTCAAACAATAGCGCCTTCCGACAAGGGCCGCCCACGGCCCGATTTCAGCACAAGCACGCATAGACAATAGAGGGGAGACATCGATGGACCGCAGACAGTTTCTGAAGTGGAGCGGCTTCTTGACCGCTTCCGTCGCCGCCGGCGGCTTGACCGCATGCGGCGGCGGCGGCGCGGGCAGCCTGCCCGGGGGCGCCGGCTCGACCTTAGGCATCAACGGCAGCGGCTTCGGCCAGGGGGTGGCCTCCGGCGACCCCAAGCCGGACAGCATCGTGTTGTGGACCCGGGTCGACGGCGGCGACGGCCGCCAGAACGTCAAGGTCACGCTGCAATTGTCCGACCGCGCCGACTTCTCCACCCTGCTGGTGAACGTGGCGCTCAGCGCCCAGCCGGACTGGGACTACACCATCCGCCACAAGGTCACCGGCCTCGGCAACGCCGCCACCTACTACTACCGCTTCCTCACCGGCCAGGCGGTCAGCATGACCGGCCGCACCAAGACCGCGCCGGCCGCCGGCGCGCCGCTGTCCCAGCTCAAGTTCGCCTTCATTTCCTGTCAGGACTGGAGCGTCAACCACTGGGGCGCTTTCGACGAGTTGGCCAATCAGGACCTGGACTTCATCGTCCACCTGGGCGACTACATCTATGAAACCGTCGGCGCCGGCTTCCAGAGCGGCGGCAATGAAAGCCGCCATCCGGCGCTGAGCCTGCCCAACGGCACCCTGCGCGCCGACGGCGCCCGCTACGCCACCACGCTGGCGGACTACCGCACGCTGTACAAGTCCTACCGCAACGACGCCCGGCTGCAAAAGCTGCACGCCAGCTTCCCGATGATAGCGATCTGGGACGACCACGAGTTTTCCGACGACTGCTGGCAGGACCGCCAGGAATACTCCGCCACCGACGACAGCTCGCCGCAAACCGCGCGCCGCCGCAGCGCCAGCCAGGCCTGGTTCGAGAATATGCCGGCCGACGTGCAGCTGGACTTGAACAACCCCTCCTTCCAGAACATCCAGATCTACCGTAGCTTCGCCTTCGGCGATCTGGCCACTCTGGTGATGACCGACGAGCGCCTGTACCGCAGCGACCACATCATCCCGGAAACCCAGGCCGGCGGCGAAATCGGCAGCCGCTACTTCGTGCAGAAAAACACCCTGGCCCAGGTGGAAGCCAGCAAGATGGCCTCCACCGGCGGCAATCTGCTCAATGTCTCCATTCTGGGCGAAACCCAGCGCGCCTGGTGGCAGAGCCAGATGAAGTCCGCCGCCACCACCTGGAAGCTATGGGGCAATGAAGTCTCCTTGCTGCGCATGGGCTTCGACGGCACCGTCGCGGTGGCCTCGCTGCTGACCCAGGGCCTGGCGCCGCAGCTGGCCGGCCTGGGCCTGACGCTGACCCAGCCGCAAATCGCCCAGTTGCAAGGCGCGCTCTATCTGGACCTGGCCGCCGCCAACACCAGCGGCTCCACCCCGGTGGTCAGCTATGCCAATACCCAGCCGCTGCTGAGCACCCTCAGCGGCGGCGCGATTTCCGCCGGCACCTTCAACGCCGCCATCAAGCCCGGCCTGGACGCCGGCCTGCCGCCGTCGATGTTCTTCGACAAATTCATCCTCAACGCCGACCAGTGGGACGGCTACAACGCCGAGCGCAAAGCGCTGATGGCCTATCTGAAAACCCAGGCCATCGGCAATGTGGTGGCGCTTACCGGCGACATCCACGCCTTCTTCGCCGGCCCGGTGATGGACGACTACGACGCCGCCAGCCCCAGTCCAGTGATGGTGGACCTGGTCACCGCCGGCGTGTCCAGCAACTCGCTGTTCAGCTATTTCAAGAACGTGGTGGACACCGTGCCGGCCTTCTCCAAGGCCAAGCCGCTGATCTACACCACCGTCAGCGGCCAGGTGGTCAACACCTTCACCAACACCCTGCAAAGCTTCAACAGCTGGCTCAAATACGTGGACAGCGACGCCCAGGGTTACGCGCTGGTGACGCTGACGCCGGCCAAGCTCAGCTGCGCCTTCCACAAAGTGGGCGCGCTGAACGCCGGCGCGGCGCCCAGCCCGGCCACCGCCAGCGTCAAGACCGTGGAGGTGGCGGCCGGCAGCGCCGCCGTCAACGTGTTGTAAGCATCGGCGCGGCCACCCGCTCGGACCCCCCGCCGCGGGTGGCGAAACGCCACTCAGTTTCAAACAGTACAATCCGTCACAAAAGCCCAACAAATCTGCGGCGTCGGTAACATTCCCGTCCACGCAACTCTGCTAGTATCCAGCGCCTACGCCACGCGCATTTCTCCCGCCGCCAACCCGCCCCCGCGACAGCCTCGCCAGCCGCGATGCTGACCTATGCTGTGAAGGCAGGCGAGCCGATCCCGGCCGCGCGTCGCGCCGCAATGCCAGACAGTCGGGCCAGCTTTCCGCCGCAACTCCGCCCGGACAAAACAGACAACGAACCGCCGGCGCCGGCGGCGATAAACCGGAGAGGCCCGATGACAGCCCTTGTCCGCCATTTCATGCCCGCCACGGCCAAGCGGCTGATCCCCAACCGCTGGGATCTGATCGCGTTTCCGCTTCTGCTCGGCTTCCTGCTGATGGCCACCACCGGCATCCGCGAAACCTGGGCGCCGCTGACCGCG
Source organism: Chromobacterium alkanivorans (assembly GCF_016937655.1). Classification (GTDB taxonomy): domain Bacteria; phylum Pseudomonadota; class Gammaproteobacteria; order Burkholderiales; family Chromobacteriaceae; genus Chromobacterium; species Chromobacterium alkanivorans. Next base: position 252,116 of record NZ_JAFHKL010000004.1, read on the forward strand.
CTGCAAACCGTTCCCATCACGCTGGACCCGGCCAATCTGCCGGAATACGCGCTGCGCACCACGCTGCGCATGCTGGCCGCGATGGCCGCCGCGCTGGTCTTCACCCTGATCTACGGCACGCTGGCGGCCAAGAGCCGCCGCGCCGGCCTGCTGCTGGTGCCCATGCTGGACATCCTGCAATCGGTGCCGGTGCTGGGCTACATCTCCTTCACCGTCACCTTCTTCCTGGCGCTGTTCCCCGGCCGGGTGCTGGGCGCGGAGTTCGCCGCCATCTTCGCCATCTTCACCAGCCAGGCCTGGAACATGACCTTCAGCTTCTACCAATCGCTGCGCACCGTGCCGCGCGATCTGGAGGAAGTCTCGCTCAATCTGCGGCTGACGCCGTGGCAGAAATTCTGGAAGCTGGAAGTGCCGTTCTCCATGCCCGGCATGATCTGGAACATGATGATGAGCATGTCCGGCGGCTGGTTCTTCGTGGTGGCGTCGGAAGCCATCACCGTCGGCGACAAGACCGTCACCCTGCCCGGCGTCGGCTCCTACCTGGCCATGGCCATCCAGCACAAGGACCTGGCCGCGGTGGGCTGGGTGATCCTGACCATGACCGTGGTCATCGTCGTCTACGACCAGTTCCTGTTCCGCCCGATGGTGGCCTGGGCCGACAAATTCCGCCTGGAGGACACCTCCAGCCAATCGGCGCCGGAGTCCTGGGTGCTGAAGCTGATCCAGCGCACCCGCGCCATCCAGCTGCTGCTCAAGCCCTTCGGCAAACTGCTGCGCAAAACTGCCCGGCTGCGCCTCAACTACAGCCTGCCGCAAGGCCTGCACTCGGAGGCGCAAACCCCGGTGTCGCGCGGCATCGACGTGGCCTGGTGGCTGCTGGTGGCGGCGCTGGGTCTGCTGGCCACCTGGAAACTGGTGAGCTTCATCCACACCGAAGTGGGCCCGGCCGAAGTGCTGCGCGTGCTGGGCCTGGGCCTGATCACCCTGCTGCGGGTCACCTTGCTGATCCTGCTGGCCTCGCTGATCTGGGTGCCGCTGGGCGTGCACATCGGCCTGCGCCCGGCGCTGGCGGAAAAAATCCAGCCGCTGGCGCAGTTCCTGGCCGCCTTCCCGGCCAATCTGCTGTTCCCGGTGTTCATGGTCTTCATCGTCCACTTCAAGCTCAACCCGGACATCTGGCTGTCGCCGCTGATCGTGCTGGGCACCCAGTGGTACATCCTGTTCAACGTGGTGGCCGGCGCCAGCGCCTTTCCCAACGATTTTCGCGAAGCCGCGGCCAATTTCCGCATCCGCGGCTGGCAGTGGTGGCGGCAAGTGATGCTGCCCGGCATCTTCCCCTACTACGTCACCGGCGCGATAACGGCGTCGGGCGGCGCCTGGAACGCCAGCATCGTGTCCGAATACGTGTCCTGGGGCGACGACAAGCTGGCCGCCCACGGCCTGGGCGCCTACATCGCCCAGACCACCGCCGCCGGCGACTACCCCAAGATCCTGCTGGGCATCGCCGTGATGTCCATCTTCGTCGTTCTGTTCAACCGCCTGCTGTGGCGTCCGCTGTACGCCATCGCCGAAAACAAACTCCGTCTCAGCTAAGGGGGCAACCATGACACCAGACACCACCACCTTGGGACGGGAAATCTTCCAGCTGGAAAACGTCTGCCGCGGCTTCAACAAGGGCAACGACGAAATCCAGGTGCTGGACGACGTCAACCTGACGCTGCGCGAAGGCGAGATCGTCGGCCTGCTGGGCCGCTCCGGCTCCGGCAAATCCACCTTGCTGCGCATCATCGCCGGCCTGATCAAGCCCAGCAGCGGCAAAGTCGCCTACCAGGGCCGGCCGCTGAGCGGCCCGGCCGAGGGCGTGGCCATGGTGTTCCAGACCTTCGCGCTGTTCCCGTGGCTGACCGTGCTGCAAAATGTGGAGGCCGGGCTGGAGGCGCTGGGGGTGGAAGCCAAGGAGCGCCGCCGCCGCGCGCTGGCCGCCATCGACCTGATCGGCCTGGACGGCTTCGAGAACGCCTACCCGCGCGAACTGTCCGGCGGCATGCGCCAGCGCGTCGGCTTCGCCCGCGGCCTGGTGGTCAACCCCACCCTGCTGTTGATGGACGAACCCTTCTCCGCGCTGGACGTGCTCACCGCCGAAACGCTGCGCACCGACATGCTGGACCTGTGGAGCGAAGGCCAGCTGCCGATCCAGTCCGTGCTCATCGTCACCCACAACATCGAAGAAGCCGTGTTCATGTGCGACCGCATCCTGGTGCTGTCGTCCAACCCCGGCCGGGTGGTGGCGGAAATCAAGGTGCCGTTCCCGCACCGCCGCAACCGGCTGGACCCGGCCTTCCGCAAGATGGTGGACGACATCTACGCGCTGATGACCGCGCGCCGCAGCGCCCACACTCTGCACAAGCTGCCGCTGGAAATCGGCAGCCAGCTGAGCGAGGTGTCCACCAACCTGATGGCCGGCCTGATCGAGGAAGTGGCGCAAGCGCCCTATCACGGCAAGGCCGACATGCCGGAAATCGCCGAAAAACTGCGGCTGGAAGTGGACGAGTTGTTCCCGGTGGCGGAAATCCTGGAGCACCTGGGCTTCGCCGAGCTGAAGGACGGCGACATCCTGCTCACCGCCGCCGGCAAGCTGTTCGCCGACTACGGCACTCAGGAGCGCAAGGTTCAGTTCGCCGAACATCTGCTGCGCCATGTGCCGATGGCCGCCCATATCCGCAAAGTGTTGCAGGAGCGCCCCGGCCAGCGCGCCCCCCGGCTGCGCTTCGCCCAGGAGCTGGAAGACTCGCTGTCCGACGAGACCGCCGAGGAAACGCTGGACACCGTGATCAGCTGGGGACGCTACGCGGAGATCTTCTCCTACAACGACCATACCGAGACCTTCAGCCTGGAAGACGTGGAAGGCGGACAGTAAGACTTGGGGGCGCCGCCGGCCCAAGGCTCCCCAAGCGCCCCCCTCAGCGGCTACAATGGACTGTTTTCACTAGACTGCCCGCCATGTTCGGACGCCAATTCAACGACATCGCCAGCAAAGACAGCACCCTGACCCGGCTCACCGCCGAAGCCAAAGAGCTGATGAAGCTGGACCGCGCCTTCCAGAAACTGCTGCCGCCGCTCTTGGTCGGCAGCTGCCGCGCCGTGCGCATCCGCGACGACGAGCTGGTGATTTACACCGACACCGGCATCATCGCCGCCCGCCTGCGCATGCTGGCCCCCGGCCTGTTGCCGCAATTGGCCAAGCAAGGTTTCATCGCCGGCAAGACCCGGGTCAAGGTGGACGTCCGCCTGGCGCGCAAGCCGCGTGAAAAAAAGCTGAAAATCAGCCAGAACGCGCTGGACGGCATGGAAGAAGCCGCCGCCAGCGTCAGCAATCCGCTGGTCAGCGCCGCGCTGGCCAAGCTGATCGCCCACCACCGCAAGTAAAGACCGGGACCGCCGCCCAGCTTGCCGCCGCCGGCCAAACCGGCTTAAAGTCGCGGCATGAAACAACACATCATCATATTGATCACCGGTCTCGCCGCCGGCTTCGCCCAGGCCGCGCCGACGGAACAGCCGACCCCGGCCGAGGCGGAAGCCGCTTTCAAGGCCCAGGCGCTCGCCTCATTCGATTCCAAGCCGGAATCCACCCACACCCTGCTGATGCGCTCCATGGTAGAGTCCACACTCAAAGACCTGCGCGTCACCGCGGTGAACGACTGCCAGAACGACGAGGAAAACGCCACGCTGGACTGCGAAGTCAGCTATCAGGCCCGCAAGCTCACCGGCAAGCCGGTGGAGCGCGAACAACGGATGCGCTTCAGCCGCCAGGACGGCCAATGGCGCATCGTACCGCCGCCCAAGGACGCGGACGACGAAGAAAGCGGCGCCGCCTCCGCCCCGCAATAGGCTCAGGCCGGCTGGGCCTCGAAGCTGTCCGCCCGCGCCATCTGCCACATGCGGCCGTAAAAGGCCGCCTTGATCTCCGGCTGCAGCAGCTCTCCCGGCTGCAAAAAAACGTGCAGCTGCGAGAACAGCCGGATCTCGGTATCGCTGACGCGGCGCACCAAGTGGTGCGGCCGCAATTGCGACGGATGTTCCAGCCCGGCCGAGGCCAGCATCTCCGCCAGCGCCTTCATGGTGTTGCGGTGGAAATGGAACACCCGGTCCGCCTTGTCCGGCACCACCAGCGCGCGCTGGCGCAGCGCGTCCTGCGTCGCCACCCCGGTGGGGCAGCGGTTGGTGTGACAGCTCTGGCTCTGGATGCAGCCGATGGCGAACATGAAGCCGCGCGCGGAGTTGGCCCAGTCCGCGCCTATCGCCAGCACGCTGGCGATGTCGAAGGCGCTGACCAGCTTGCCGCTGGCGCCTATCTTGATCTTGTCGCGCAGATTCAAGCCCACCAGCACATTGTGGACAAACAGCAGGCCCTCGCGCAGCGGCACGCCGATATGGTCGGTGAACTCCAGCGGCGCCGCGCCGGTGCCGCCCTCCTTGCCGTCCACCACGATGAAGTCCGGCAGAATCCCCGTTTCCAGCATCGCCTTGGCGATGCCCATGAACTCCCACGGATGCCCCAGGCAGAACTTGAAGCCCACCGGCTTGCCGCCGGACAGCTCGCGCAGCCGCGCGATGAAGGCCATCATCTCCAACGGCGTGGAAAACGCGCTGTGGCGCGATGGCGATACGCAATCCTGTCCCAGCGGCACGCCGCGGGTGGCGGCGATTTCCGGCGTCACCTTGTGCTTGGGCAGAATGCCGCCGTGGCCGGGCTTGGCGCCCTGGCTCAGCTTGATCTCAATCATTTTCACCTGCGGATTGCGCGCCTGCTCGGCGAAGCGCTCCGCGTCGAAACCGCCGGCCGCGTCGCGGCAGCCGAAATAGCCGCTGCCCAGCTCCCACACCAGCGCGCCGCCATGTTCCAAGTGGTAAGGGCTGATGCTGCCCTCGCCGGTGTCGTGATAGAAGTCGCCGCATTGCGCGCCCTGGTTCAAGGCGCGGATGGCGTTGGCGCTGAGCGCGCCGAAACTCATTGCCGACACATTGAACAGGGACGCCGAATACGGCTGCGCGCACTGCGGGCCGCCGATCTCCACGCGGAAACCGGCCGGATCGCTCAGCGGCGCCGGCCGCATCGAATGGCTGATGAACTCGAAGCCCGGCTGATAGACGTCGATCAAGGTGCCGAACGGCTTGTCCGCGCCCTCGTTCTTGGCCCGCGCGTACACCAGCGAACGCTGCGCGCGCGAAAACGGCAGCTGCTCGCGGTCGGACTCCAGCAAATACTGGCGGATTTCCGGACGGATGCTTTCCACCAAGTAGCGGATATTGCCCAGGATCGGGTAATTGCGCCGCACCGCGTGACGGGTTTGCAGCAGATCGAACACCCCCAGCAGCGTCAGCGCGGCCGCCGCCAGCGTGAACGGCCACAACCACTCGTAATGGACGAAAGGCAGGCTGAACAAGGTGAACAACAGGCAACAGGAGAAGAAAGCGTAACGGCTCAACAGGGACACACTCATGGGGACTCCAGACTGGGGTGGCGAGGAAGGCTCAGGGTAAGGTCGACAACCCGCCGGGCGCAAGGCGCGACAAGCGCCGATTTACATTAATAAATACATTCACTATATGGATAATCCATCACCTGACCTAAAGGCCGGCTCCACAAACACGACGACTATCCGGAAGATAACATCGCTCGACATCCACACCGCCGCGGCCCGGCCGCCGGTTCATTAGATAAAACGATGGAACCCAAGACATGCCCAGCCTGCAACGCTTCCGCCCGGACACCGCGCCGGAAACCCTGATCGCCGCGCTCGAACAAGACGGCGGCATCGTGATAGAACATCTGTTGACCCCGGAAGGCCTGGCGCAGTTCCGCGCCCAGCTGCAACCGCTGCTGGACCGCTCCGCCCCCTGTCAGGGCGATTTCTACGGCTACGCCACTCGTCGGATCAGCGGCCTGATCGAACGCGTGCCAGCCACCCGCGAGCTCGCCATCCACCCCTTGATCCTGCAAGTGATGGACGCCTTCCTGCTGCGCGGCTGCCGCGAATACCAGCTCAACCTCACCCAGGCCATCAGCATAGGCCCCGGCGAACCGCGCCAATTCCTGCACAGCGACGACCTGATGTTCCCCGGCATCGCGCCCGGATCGGAAAAAATGATCAACTGCATGTACGCGCTGGACGACTTCACCGAGCACAACGGCGCCACCTGCGTCGTGCCCGGCAGCCACCGCTGGCCGGAGCCGCGCGACCCCAGGCCGGAAGAAGTCATCAGCGCCGCCATGCCCGCCGGCTCGGTGCTGATCTACCTGGGCTCGCTGATCCACGGCGGCGGCGCCAACCAGACAAAGCAGCCGCGCACCGGCGTCGTCATCAGCTACAACCTGGGCTGGCTGCGCCAGGCGGAAAACCAATACCTCGCTGTTTCCCGGGAGCTGGCCCGCACGCTGCCGCCGCGGCTGCAACGGCTGCTGGGCTACTTCGTCCACGTGCCCAACCTCGGCAGCATAGACGGCCGCGACCCAATCGAACTGCTGCGCGGGCAGCCGCCGGCGGACACCCTATTCCGCGAATTCCTGCCGGAGGAAATTATCCAGCCGCTGGCGGAAGCGCGCGCCGCCGCACTGCGCGCCGACTGAGACCTCCTTCACCACCGACATCCCGCCGCAACACCGCGGCGGGATGATGGACGATGTCGCGCGCCGGCCACCCGGCTGACGCGCCCTTAGAACGTGTTTACGATCTCGCGAGCTAAGGCGAGACAAGGCGAAAACGAGCGAAAAAGCGGAATGTACTCGTGGTACATGAGCATTTTGAGCTCGGTTTCAACGCCGTATCGCCGACACGCAGCAGAGCGTAAACAGGTTCGTACATGCTGGACCCCAGACAAGGACGCATCATGACCACCGCCGATGAGCAGGACCGCCCGCCGCAGACCGAAGCGGACGCCCCGCAAGACCCTTCCCGCCGCCGTCTGTTCGAAGGCCTGGCCGCCATCGGCGCCAGCTGTGCGCTGCCCGCGGCAGCTGCGGCGACGCCATCCGGCCATCCACGCCGTGGCCAATTGGACGCCCTGCTCAAGGCCAATATCAAGAACGTGGTGGTGATCTACCTGGAAAACCGCAGCTTCAACAACCTCTACGGCAACTTCCCCGGCGTGGCCAAACCGCTGAGCGCGGTCAGGCCGGAACAGGCGCAGCAACGCGACCGCGACGGCCGCCCGCTGTCCGGCCTGCCCAAGATCTGGGGCGGCCTGGTGCCCACCGGCCAGACCGTGGCCGGCAAGCGCTACTTCATCGAGGAAAAAGACATCCAGGGTCTGCCCAATGCGCCGTTCCCGCTGAAGGATGCCGAAGGCCAGCCCTTGCCGGAGGCGGTGATCACCCGCGACCTCTGCCATTTGTTCTATCACAACCAGATGCAGATCAACGACGGCCGCAACGACCAGTTCGTCGCTTGGGCCGATTCCGGCGCGCTGGTGATGGGCCACTACCCGGACACCGCGCGCACCCTCAATCAATGGCAGATCGCCCGCCGCTTCACCCTGTGCGACAACTTCTTCATGGCGGCCTTCGGCGGCTCCTACCTCAACCACCAGTTCCTGATCGCCGCGCGCACCCCGGAATACTTCAACGCCGCCAACACCCCCGCCAAGAAAAAAATCGCCGTGCTGGCCGACGGCCCCACCGGCCGCCAACTGGCGCTGGACCCCAAGTCCCCGGCCTCGGCGCTGGACGGCCCGCCCAAATTCGTCAATAACGGCGCCATCACCCCGGACGGCTACGCGGTTAACACCATGGCCCCGCCCTACCAACCCAGCTTCGTGCGGCCGGCGGAAGGCGGCGACAAACGCTACGCCGACCCGCAAGACCCCAGCACCCTGCCGCCGCAAAGCTACCGCACCATCGGCGACTTGCTGTCCGAGAAGCACATCGGCTGGGCCTGGTACGGCGGCAGCTGGCAGGCGGCGCTGGACGGCAAGGGCGGCGGCGACGCGCCCAACTTCCAATATCATCACCAGCCCTTCAACTACTTCCACCAGTTCGCGCCCGGCAGCGCCGCCCGCGAGCGCCATCTGCTGGACGGCGGCCTGGGCGATAGCCCGATTTCCAACCGCTTCATCGCCGACGCCGTGGCCGGCAAACTGCCCGCGGTGGCCTTCTACAAACCGCAGGGGAATCTGAACATGCACGCCGGTTATTCCGATGTGGAGTCCGGCGACCGTCACGTGGCCAATGTGTTGCAGCATTTGATGAGCGGGCCGCAATGGAAGCACATGCTGGTGGTGATCACCCATGACGAGAACGGTGGCTGGTGGGACCATGTGGCGCCGCCGCAGGGGGACCGCTGGGGGCCGGGTTCACGGATTCCGGCGATCATCGTGTCGCCGTTCGCCAAGCGCGGGCATGTGGATCACACCTTTTACGATACGACGTCCATCATCCGTTTCATCAGCCGGCTGCATGATTTGCCGGAACTAGAAGGGGTCAGCGCGCGCAATGCGGCGTTCCGCGCGCGCGGCGCGCAGCCGCCGGGGGATTTGACCGGGGCTTTGGTATTTGCGTGAGGCGGTTGTTGCATCCGCTTTGCGGATGATGTTTCAAGAAGAAACCACGTAGCCGACGCGCCCCTAGTCCCTTCAAGCCTGCCGACGGGTGGCAGGCCCGAGGTCTTAAGCGGCTGCCTGTTCGAGCAGCGCGACGGTAGCGCGCTGCGAGTTCAGCCGCGCCTCGGGCCTGACGGGCCCCGGCGGGAAGCCGTAGGCCAGGCTTGCAGGGCGGCCTTTGGGGTGAAGGGGAATTTGGCCGCGCAAATTCCCCTTCCTGCCCGCCGGGCAGCCCCGGCAATGAAAATCATCATCCGCGCAGCGGATTCAAAACCCTCTCACCTAACCAAACTCACCACGTCGCCTTGATCCACCCCTTTTCCTCGGCAACAATCCCAGCCTTGCTACGTCATTTGGCAGGCGCATGGAGGGAGAGTGTAATGCACTCACCGGTTTGGGGTTCACTCGGTACGCCAATCCCGCTACGCGCTTGCCTAATCCTCACCCGCACACCTTGCTGAACCAGCCACACCGCCTTGACCCCAAGCACTCCCTCAGGAACAATCCCCACGTTGCCGCCCACATGCGGCACACGGGATTGGCGTCTCGTTTCCGAAGTCGACAAGCCAACGCAGCATGCTGCGTTGGCTGCTTTATCCATGGCAAAGCCATTTTGGCAGGCGCATGGTGGGCTATAAGCCTGCACTTTCAACGATTTGATTTGTTTAGACGCCAATCCTGCTCCCTCCGACTTGGGATCAGGTGCTTCATCTTGTGTCATTACAGGAGAAACACCATGCAACATCCTCAAAACTTTCCCCGTCGCCGCCGTTACAAACTGCACTCGCTGGAGCAACAGGAAGCTTTGCTTCCCTTTGTTCGCTTCTGCCCCGGCCGCACCTATGCGCATTATTGGCAAATGCCCGCGCCCAGTAAGGACTACCCCGCCAATGTCATCTATGGCCGCGAATGCGCGGCTCACCTGCTGCAATGGCTGAAGGACAATCGGGAATACGTCGGCAAGGGCCTGCTCAGCCGTGTCGCCCGCGACATCGATTTTGACCACCGCGATGGACGCGGTCAGTGGATGGGGTTCTTCAACTATCTGGAAATCATCATGCTGCTGGGCGCGGACCGGGTCCGGGTCTATCGCCATGTGGATAGCCAACACCAGCTCTACCTGGCGCTGGGACAACGGCTCAAGCTGGAAGCGCGTTTCCGCCGCATCCGCCTGCGCAATCGCTGACCCTAGCTGGTGGGTATCACTGTGCTCCACCCACCCTACGGCGGGGGATTTGTAGGGTGGGTGGAGCCGCAGGCGATACCCACCAAAAACCCCGCCATCGAAACCCAAGGATGGATTCCGCCGCATATCTGCGTGGGTATCGCTGCGCTCCACCCACCCTACAGCAGGAGGATTTGTAGGGTGGGTGGAGCCGTAGGCGATACCCACCAACAAGCTAGACCAACCATCGTTCCAACAAAAAACGCCCCGGAAACCGGGGCGTTTTGAATGAAGACGACAAGCGCTCAGATCACGTAATCCTGACCTTCCGGTTTGGCGAACACCGACAGCTTCTTCGGCGTCACGTACAGGCTGTCGCCGGGCAATACCCCCAGCTCGCGGTAGCGCTCCTTGCTCACCGCCGCCTCGATGCTCTGGCCGTCGGCCTGCACCAGCTCCACCCGCACAATGGGCCCCACCGCGTGGATATGCTCCACCGTGCCCTGCGCCAGCGCGCCGTCGGCGTGGCGCGACAGGTCCAGATCATGCGGGCGCACATAGGCCACCGCCTCGTCGCCGCTGGCCAGGCTCAGCCCTTCCAGCGCATGAGCGTAGCCGCCGATCTGCAACTGGCCGCGCTCGATGCGGCCGTGGAACAGGTTCACATCGCCCAGGAACTGGGTGACGAAGGGGGTGGCCGGGTTTTCGTAGATGTCGTCCGGACGGCCCACTTGCTCGATGTGGCCGTGGTCCATCACCACTACCCGGTCCGACACTTCCAGCGCTTCTTCCTGATCGTGGGTGACGAACACGCTGGTGATGTGCATATCGTTGTGCAGATCGCGCAGCCAGCGGCGCAAGTCCTTGCGCACCTTGGCGTCCAGCGCGCCGAAGGGTTCGTCCAGCAGCAGCACCTTGGGCTCCACCGCCAGCGAACGCGCCAGCGCGATGCGCTGACGCTGGCCGCCGGACAGCTGGCCGGGATAGGCGTCCGCCAACCAGTCCAGCTGCACCATTTTCAGCAGCTGCATCACTTTGTCGCGGATCTCGTCCTTGCCGGGCCGGCTCTTGCGCGGTTTGACGCTGAGGCCGAAGGCCACGTTGTCGAACACCGTCATGTGGCGGAACAGCGCGTAATGCTGGAACACGAAGCCCACTTCGCGCTCGGCCACGTGGGTGTGGGTGGCGTCGGCGCCGGCAAACAGCACCTGTCCGGCGTCCGGCTGTTCCAGGCCGGCGATGATGCGCAGCAAGGTGGTCTTGCCGCAGCCGGACGGCCCCAGCAGCGCCAGCAGTTCGCCGGCCTCCACGTTGAGGCTGACATTGTCCAGCGCGACGAAGTCGCCGAACTGCTTGCGGATATTGCGGATTTCTATGCTCATGCGGGCTGGTCCTTGGCTATGGCGCGGCCGGCGGCGGCCAGGCGAGCGGCCGCGCTGCGTTCCGCGGCGGCGTCGCTCTGTCGCGCCATCCGCCACTCCACCAGGCTCTTGACGCCCAGGGTCACCAGGGCGAGGAAGGCCAATAGCGAAGCGCAGGCGAAGGCGCCGACGAAGTTGTACTCGTTGTACAGGATTTCCACGTGCAGCGGAATGGTGTTGGTCTGGCCGCGAATATGGCCGGAAACCACGCTCACCGCGCCGAATTCCCCCATCGCGCGGGCATTGGTCAGGATCACGCCGTAGAGCAGGCCCCATTTGACGTTGGGCAGGGTCACGCGCCAGAAGGTCTGCCAGCCGGAAGCGCCCAACACCAGCGCCGCCTGCTCCTCGTCCGCGCCCTGGGCCTGCATCAGCGGGATCAACTCGCGGGCCACGAAGGGGAAGGTGACGAAGACGGTGGCCAGCACGATGCCGGGCACGGCGAAGATCACTTGCAGGCCGTGCTGTTGCAGCCAGCCGCCCAGCGCGGTGTTGACGCCGAACAAGAGCACGTACATCAGGCCGGCCACCACCGGCGACACCGCGAACGGCAGGTCGATCAGCGTGGTCAGGAAGCTCTTGCCGCGGAATTCGAAGCGGGCGATGGCCCAGGCGGCCGCCACGCCGAACACCAGGTTCAACGGCACGGCGATGACGGCCGCGGTCAGCGTCAGCTTGATCGCCGCCAGCGCGTCCGGTTCGGTCAGCGCGGCCAGGTACAAGTCCCAGCCCTTGCGGAAGGCTTCCCAGAACACCGCCAGCAGCGGCACTAGCAGGAACAGGAACAGGAAGGCCAGGGCCAGGCCGGTCAGCAGATAGCGCACCAGGCGCGATTCAGTGGTCAGGCTTTGCATGTCATTTACCCGCGCCGTGGCGGCGCGCGGCCCACCATTGAATGAGGTTGATGGCGAACAGGAACAGGAAGGAGATGGCCAGCATCACCAGCGCCACCGCCACCGCGCCGTGCTGATCGAACTGGTCCAGCTTGGCGGCGATGATTAACGGGGCAATTTCCGACACCATGGGGATATTGCCGGCGATGAAGATCACCGAGCCGTACTCGCCGGTGGCGCGGGCGAAGGCCATCGCGCCGCCGGTGATCAAGGCCGGCAGCGCCGCCGGGAAGATCACGCGCCGGAAGATGTCCCAGCGCCCGGCGCCCAGACAGGTGGCGGCTTCTTCCAGCTCGCGCTCCAGGTCTTCCAGCACCGGCTGCACCGTGCGTACCACGAAGGGCAGGCCGATGAAGGTCAGCGCGACGATGATGCCCAGCGGGGTGAACGACACTTTCAGGCCCAGCGGTTCCAGGTATTGGCCTATCCAGCCGTTGGGCGCGTACAGCGTGGTCAGCGCGATGCCGGCCACCGCGGTGGGCAGCGCGAACGGCAGGTCCACCAGCGCGTCGATCAAGCGCTTGCCGGGAAAGCGGTAGCGCACCAGCACCCAGGCCACCAGGAAGCCGAACAGCAGATTGATCAGCGCGGCGATGCCGGCGGAGACGAAGGACAGGCGGATGGCGGCCATCACGCGTTCATGGGCCACCGCGTCGACGAAGGCCGCCCAGCCCATGCCGTGCGCGGACCACAGCAGCGCGGCGAAGGGCAGCAGCACGATCAGGCCCAGCCAGAACAGGGTGATGCCGAATGACAGGCCGAAGCCGGGCAGCACCGAATGGCGCTTGTTGATCAGATTGAAGCCACTGGCCGCCATCATGCGCTCATTTCTTGCTGAAGATCTGGTCGAAGCTGCCGCCGTCGGCGAAGTGCTTCTGATTGACCGCGGCCCAGGAGCCGAACACGCTGGCCACGGTAAAGGTCTTCACCGCCGGGAAGCGGGCAGCGAACTGCTTGGCCACCGCCGGGTCCTGCGGGCGCAGGTAGTTGTCGGCGGCCAGCTTCTGGCCTTCCGGGCTCCACAGATATTGCAGATAGGCTTCCGCCTGCTTGCGGCTGCCCTTGCGGTCCACCACCTTGTCCACCACCGACACCGGGTTCTCCGCCAGCACCGACAGGCTGGGGTAGACCAGCTCGAAACCGCCGCGGCCGAATTCGCGGGCGATCATTTCCGCCTCGTTCTCGAAGGTCACCAACACGTCGCCAATCTGGCGCTGCATGAAGGTGGTGGTGGCGGCGCGGCCGCCGCCGTCCAACACTGGTACATTCTTGAAGATTTTCCCCACCAGATCCTGAGCCTTGGCCTCGTTGCCGCCCTGCTGCTTCAAGGCATAGCCCCAGGCCGCCAGATAGCTGTAGCGGCCGTTGCCGGAGGTTTTGGGATTGGGAATCACCACCTTGAGGCCGGGCTTGGCCAGGTCGCTCCAGTCGCGCACTTGCTGCGGATTTCCCTTGCGCACCAGGAACACGATGGTGGAGGTGAACGGCACCGCGTGGTTGGGCAGACGACTGGCCCAGTTGGCCGGCAGCAGACCCTTGCCGGCCAACAAATCGATGTCGGTGGCCTGGTTCATGGTGATCACGTCGGCGGCCAGACCGTTGGCCACCGCCAGCGCCTGCTTGCTGGAGCCGCCGTGCGACTGTTGCAGGGTGACGGTTTCGCCGGTCTTGGCCTTATAGGCTTTCTGGAAGGCCGGGTTGTAGTCCTTGTAGAAGTCGCGCATCACGTCGTAGGACACGTTGAGCAGGGTGGCGTCGGCCAGCGCGGAGCCGGACGCGGCCAGCAACAGGGCGGCCAGAGCAAGGCGGAGCTTCATGGACAGACCTTTTCTTAAGGAGTAATCGGCGATGTTCCCGACTATACCCAAGGACTGTTATATCCATAAATAATATTGTGAAATACCTTTATCCCTCAATCATCTAACAAGACCCTCCCATTTCCCTGACCTCCCATCACGCTTTAGAACGTGTTTACGATCTCGCGAGCAAGAGCGAGACAAGGCGAAAACCGCTGAGAAAGCGGAATGTACGAGTGGTACATGAGCATTTCGAAACGGGTTTCAACGCCGTATCGCCGCAGCGCAGCAGATCGTAAACAGGTTCTTAGCGCCTGCGCCACGTCTCGCGAAGCAGAGCGAGCTTGGCGCAAATAGCCAAGGGGGTGGAAGTCACAGACCTTATGGACAGCCTTTCGAAGGCGCGCTCATCGCGTCGCCGCTGGCAACCGGCGGCAGAACGCAAACCGCTTCATCGCCTTCCTATGAAAACGGCGGCGGCTTCCGCTACCCTGAAACCAGGTAATGACATTAAAATATTTCGACAAAGAGGATGCGGATGCCAACCCTTGCCCGCTATTGCCTGCTGTTGCTCTGCCTGTACAGCCCAGTCGCGCCCGCCGCCGAACCCAGACAAAACCCAAGCCCGGAAGACAGCGCGCGCACGCTGACGGTGGGCAATCAGGACATCGTGCTGCTGCTGTCCAAACAAGGCGCGCTAACGCCGGAAGCGCGCGTGGCCCGCGCGCTGGAACGCGGCAAGAACTTGAGCGGCGAGGACCTGCAACAAGCGGTGCAGGCCGCGCCGCTTCAGGCGAATGGCGTCAAGGCGCTGCAATTCAGCCTGAACGGAAAGCCTCTGTTCGCGCTTTATGAGCAAGACCTGGACCCCGGCGATTTCCTCAGCCTGGAACAAGCGGGCCAGCGAGTGCGGCAAAGGCTGGATCAGGTGCGGCTGCAAGCGCTGGAACTACGCTCGCCCGGCCATATGCTGCGCGCCGCCGCACTGGCGCTGTTGGCCACGCTGGCGCTGGGCGGCCTGCTCTGGCTGATCAGTCGGCTGAGACGCGCCTCCTTGCGCAAGCTGGCCGCCTCAAGCGGCGGCGGTTCTCGCTACAATCTGCTGCTGCTCTTGCGCCGAGCGGAACAGCGACTGGTGGATTTGACCGCCGTGCTCAGCGCCCTGATGGCCTGCTATGTCTACTTGTCCTTTGTGCTGAAGCAATTCCCCTATACCCGCAGCTGGGGCCAGCAACTGGGACGCTCGCTGATGCGGCTGCTGGCCGACATCGCCAGCAGCACGTTGGCGGCGGTGCCCGGCCTCGTGACGGTAGTCGTCATCTTCCTGCTGACCCGCTTGCTGAACAAAGGCCTGGCCGCCTTGTTCGCCCTGGTGGAGCGCGGCCAGCTGGAACTGCCCGGCCTGCACTCGGAAACCGTGGGGGCTACGCGGCGGCTCGCCTCCGGGGTCTTGTGGCTATTCGCGCTGACGGTGGCCTACCCTTATCTTCCCGGCGCCAATTCCGATGCTTTCAAGGGCGTCAGCGTCTTCTTCGGCCTGATGGTGACCCTGGGATCGGCCGGCATCATGACGCATGCGATGAGCGGGCTGGTGCTGATTTACTCGCGGGCCTTCCGTCCTGGCGACTATGTTCAGATCGGCGACGTTGAAGGCAAGATCACCGAGCTCTCGGCGCTGTCCACCAAAATCCAGACGCGCGCCGAATATGAAATCACCCTGCCCAACGCGGTGGTGGTCAGCGGCAAGGTGGTCAATCTCAGCCGCCACTCGCGGCGCAAAGGCCTGGCGGTCTGCACCAAAGTGACCATAGGCTACGACACGCCGTGGCGGCAGGTTCAGGCGCTGCTGGAACTGGCGGCGCGGCGCGCGGAATCGGTAGACCCCGCCGTCGCGCCGCAAGTGCGGCAACTGAGCTTGCAGGATTACTACGTTGAATACGAGCTCCAGGCGCAATTGCGCCCCGGCGTGCTGCCGGCCGAGGGACGCCACGCGCTGCACGCTCAGATTCAGGACGTCTTCAATGAGTTCGGCGTGCAAATCATGTCGCCCAACTTCGTGGCCCAGCCGGAGCAGCCGGTGGTGGTGCCGGCCGCCGCGTGGTACGCCCCGCCGGCCGCGCCGCCCGATACCGCCCCCTGAGCGGGGCTACAGACTGGCCGCTCTCCGCGCTTTGGTTTACTCTCGGTCCATTCCACACGTTTTTGCAATCCCGGACTCAAAGACATGAACGTCAAAGACTATATGCAACAGGCGGGCAAGGCCGCCCGCAAGGCCAGCCGCGAACTGGCCCGCGCCGACACCGCGCAGAAGAACCGCGCGCTGCTGGCGATGGCGGACGCCATCCTGCGCGACCAGGCCAAGCTGTTGGCCGCCAACGCCCAGGACATGGACGCGGCGCGCAAGGCCGGCCTGGAGCCGGCGCTGCTGGACCGCCTGGCCTTGAACGAGAAAACCGTCGCCGGCATCGCCGAAGGCCTGCGCCAGATCGCCGCGCTGCCGGACCCGGTGGGCGAGGTCAGCGACATGGCCTACCGGCCGTCCGGCATTCAGCTGGGCAAGATGCGGGTGCCGCTGGGCGTGGTGGGGATCATTTACGAGGCGCGCCCCAACGTCACCGCCGACGCCGCCGGCCTGTGCCTGAAATCCGGCAACGCCGCGCTGCTGCGCGGCGGTTCCGAAGCCTTCCACAGCAATCAGGCCATCGCCGCCTGCGTGCACGAGGGCCTGCGCGAAGCCGGGCTGCCGGCCGAGGCGGTGCAAGTGCTGGCCACCACCGACCGCGCCGCGGTGGGCGAGCTGATCACCATGCCGGAATACGTGGACGTGATCGTGCCGCGCGGCGGCAAGGGCCTGATCGCCCGCATCAGCGCCGAGGCGCGGGTGCCGGTGATCAAGCATCTGGACGGCAATTGCCATGTCTACATCGACGACACCGCCAGCCCGGACAAGGCCTTCGACATCGCGCTGAACGCCAAAACCCACCGCTACGGCACCTGCAACACCATGGAAACCCTGCTGGTGCATACCGCCTTCGCGGAATTCATCCTGCCGCGCCTGGCCGAGGCCTATTGGGAAAAAGGCGTGGAGCTGCGCGGCTGCGAGCGCACCCGCGCGATTCTGGGCGACAAGGTGCGGCCGGCCGGCGATGAGGACTGGGCCAGCGAATACCTGGCGCCCATCCTGGCGGTCAAGGTGGTCAAGGACCTGGACGACGCCATCGAGCACATCAACCACTGGGGCAGCCACCACACCGACGCCATCGTGTCCGAGGACTACGGCCGCGCGCGCCGCTTCCTGCGCGAGGTGGATTCCGCCAGCGTGATGGTCAACGCCTCCACCCGCTTCGCCGACGGCTTCGAGTACGGGCTGGGCGCGGAAATCGGCATTTCCACCGACAAGATCCACGCCCGCGGCCCGGTGGGACTCACCGGCCTGACCAGCCAGAAGTGGATCGTGCTGGGCGACGGCCAGATCCGCTCCTGATTCCGCCGCCCGGGGAGCCGGCCTCTGGCCGGTTTCCGCCCAGGCGCGAACAACGCCGCCGGCCTCGCTGCCGGCGGCGTTTTCATTGATAATCGCTGCTTTGCTTCCCTACCGGGCGATTCCATGCTGACCCTGAACCAACAAGACCTGGCCGCGCTGTCGGCCAAAGCCGCCTGTGCGCCGCGCCTGCGCGCCAACCAGAATTTCCACGCCCAGCTGGAAGACCCGATCCAGCGCCTGGCCATCGCCATGGAGCCGGACACCTATGTCCGCCCGCACCGCCACGACCACAGCTGGGAAATGCTGATCGCGCTCAGCGGCGCCTTCGAGGTGATCGTGTTCGACGATGCCGGCGTGGTGCAAGGCCGCCACCGCCTGGGCGAAGACGGCGCGCGCGTGTTCGAAATGCCGGCGAATACCTGGCACTCGGTGGTGTCGCTGCTGCCGGGCAGCGTGGTGTTCGAAGTCAAGCACGGCCCTTATCTGCCGCTGCAGGAGCAGAACCTGGCCGCCTGGTCCCCAGCCGAGGGTTCCGAGCGCGTGCCCGCCATGCTGGATTTCCTGCGCCGCGCCCAGCCTGGGCAGCGCTTCGGCGGCTAAAGCCGCAGCCGGTCAAGCGGCGAACCAAATAAGCTTGCCAGCCGCCGCGCCCCTGTTTACCGTGTAGGGCATCTCTTGGGCGCGGGAGGCAAACCATGTTGTGGCATTGGCTGCTGGCAAGCTTGCATCTACTGGCGCTGGGCATTGGCCTGGCCGCGCTCTGGAGCCGCGCCGGCCTGCTGCGCCAACAGCAATTCCCCAGCCAGACCCCGCAGTTGTTCCGCTGCCACCGCTGGTGGCTGCTGGCGCTGGCGCTGTGGACCATCAGCGGCCTGGCCCTGCTGTCGCTGGACCCCGCCCGCCTGCAACAGCCGCTCTTCATCGTCAAACTGCTGACCCTGGCCCCGCTGCTGCTGCTGGAAGTCCGCGCTTCGCGCGGCCTGATGCGCTGGCAAAGCCAGCTGCGCATCCAGCGCAGCCTGGAGCTGCGCGGCGCCGATTCGCTGGCGCGCAGCAGCCATTGGCAAATCTGGCTGCTGCTCGCCATCGTCGGCGAATCCGCCGCGCTGCATAGCTGAAGGCCGGTCCAAGGCGCCCTTCCCTCCCCGTTCCCAAACTCCTTAACACCTGCAAGCGGCCTAACTCGAACTTGCGCGCGACGCGGCGTTTCCAACCCTGGTACGTCGTCCTTCTGCAAGTTAAAGCCATGCCCAATCTGATCGAACACTGCAAATCCCTATTGCTGCAAACCGCGCTCGGCGTTGCCCTGAGCTGCGCGGTGGTGCCTGCTCTCGCCAATCTGAACGACCCGGTCGCCACGCTGAAAGCCAAGGCCCCGCCGTCCGTCGTGGCCAACTGCCTGGACGAGCGCATGCGCAAGCTGCGCATCCCCAGCGAATACATCGAACGCGAGCGCGGCGGAGAGCGCGGCGAAGCCGTGCGCCTGACCAACCCCGCCACCAATAAGGACGGGCTGGAAATCCTCATTCGCCCGGACGGCGACGCCAGCAGGCTGACGGTGAACACCCACGGCCTCAGTTACAGCAAGGCTTGGCGCAAGCTGGTCAACGACTGCGCGCAACGCGGCTGATCCGTCCCCCGGCCGGGCTGTGGACAGCGCCGGCCGCGGCCCCTCCGCTGTGGAAAATGTGCGCAAACTGTGCACAACACTGTGGATAACTACAAAGTGGCTCCGCCAAACGCCCGGTTTGATTGCATCCGCTTGCCTTTCTCTCTTGTGTACAACTTTTAAAACGCCCGCCGCGCTGTGCGCAATGTGGATGAAACGGGGACAAGTCTGTGGATAAGCGCGGCCGTCGTCCGGCGCCGCTTCCCCGCTGACAAAAATCCTCCAGCGGTTACACTGGACAGGAGATCTTCGCCCAGGAGCCCGCATGTCCAATTACCACGCAAAGTACGAACTGCACTACGCCGCCGGCAAGGCGCTGCGCCAATCCTGCTCCCGCACCCTGCAAGCGGAAAACCGGCTCAGCGCGCCGCGCGACGTCGTGGCCATGGTGGAGCACACCTCCCAAGGCCGGGTGCAGGGACTGATTCCGCTGCGCTACAGCCGGATGCAGGTCTCGCCGTTCACCTTCTTCCGCGGCTTCGCCATGATCCAGGCCGCCGACCTGGCCGCCAATCCGTCCAGCGGCCTGAAGCTGCAGATCTGCGGCGACGCCCACCTGATGAACTACGGCTTCTTCGCCTCTCCCGAGCGGCAGCTGATCTTCGACATCAACGATTTCGACGAAACCCACCACGGCCCGTGGGAGTGGGATTTGAAACGGCTGGCGGTCAGCCTGGTGCTGGCCGCGCGCGGCCAGGGCTTTAGCGAAAGCCAGGCGCGGGACATGGTGTGCCGCGCCAGCGAGGTCTACCGCCGCCGCGTCAACGAGTACGCGCGCATGGGGCAGCTGGAGCTGTGGTACACCAAGGTGGGCTTCGAGCAATTGCTGGAGCGCGCGCCCACCGACGCCATCCGCCAGCAAATGCTCAAGCTGTCCGACAAGGCCAGGCACCAGACCCAGGAAAAGCTGCTGCCCAAGATGACGGAGCTGGAGGACGGCACGCTGCGCCTGCGCGACAACCCGCCGGTGATCTTCCATCTGCACGACAAGAACACCCTGCTGGACAACGACGACAGCTGGCTGTCCACCGACGACGCCGAGGCGCTGGTCAAGCCGATGCTGGACAACTACATCGACACGCTGAAGGAAGACCGCCGCCAGTTGCTGGAGCGTTTCCGGCTGGTGGACTGCGCGTTCAAGGTGGTGGGGGTGGGCAGCGTGGGCACCCGCTGTCTGGTGATGCTGTTGCAAGACAACTTCGACCAGCCGCTGTTCCTGCAATTGAAGGAGGCGCGTCCCTCGGTGCTGGAGCCCTACACCCAGGCCTGCGTGCATGGCCACCAGGGCAAGCGCGTGGTGTTCGGCCAGCGCCTGATGCAGGCGGCCAGCGACCTGTTCCTGGGCTGGACCACCGGCCCGGCCGGCCGCCATTTCTACGTGCGCCAGCTGCGCGACATGAAGGCGGCGCCGTCGCTGGAGGCCTTCGCCACGTCGGAAGCGCTGACCGCCTACGGCCAGGCCTGCGCCTGGGCGCTGGCGCGCGCCCACTCCAAATCCGGCGGCCAGGCCGCCCAACTGGCCGGCTATGTGGGCGACAGCGACAAGCTGGACCAGGCCATCGCTGGCTACGCGCTGGCCTATGCCGACCAGGTGGAAGCCGATTACCAGGTGTTCAAGGCCGCCATCGCCAGCGGCCGACTGCAAGTCCACGACTGAAAACCCCGTCGCAACGCCGCCGCCAGCGGCGTTCATCCTTCCGTATTAATACCAAACCCTTGATCTTGTTGCTTGTAATGTCATAAAACCATACTAGAACAGGCGATAATCCCGGCCCTGTCCTTGCCGCCGGCAAAGACAGGGCCGACAGCCCACAATCAGACATCCACCTTCGAAAAGCGAACATCATGCGGGTCAATACCAGACTGTTCATCATCATGGCGGCCAGCCTGCTGGCTCTGCTCAGCATCGCGGCCGTGGCGCTGCTTTCCACCCGCGCCACGCTGGGCCAGGAAAAGCGCGAGCAAATCACCCACCTGCTGCGCATGGCGGAAGGCACCATGAGCCACTTCCAGAAACTGGAAGAAAAAGGCCTGCCGCGCGCCGACGCCCAGAAACAAGCCATCGCCGCGCTCAACGCGCTCAAGGTGGACGACATCTACTTCTTCGGCCGCAACCCGCAAAACGTGGTGATGTTCCACCCCAACAAGGACCGGGTGGGCAAGGTGGACATGGGCAGCACGCTGCCGGACGGCCGCACCACGGTGGCGGTGTACGAGGAAGCGCTGCAGAAAGACCATTACGGCCTGGTGACCATCCAGACCACGCGCAAGGGCAGCAAGGAAGAGGTTCCCAAGCTCAACGGCGTGGTGCGCTTCGACCCCTGGGGCTGGATGGTGGGCACCGGCATCTTCATCGACGACATCGACCAGCTGTTCTGGAGCCAGGCGCGCACGCTGCTGATCATCGCCGGCATCGGCATGATCACGCTGGCCGCGCTGATCCTGCTGGTATCGCGCAGCATCATGCAATCGCTGGGCGGCGATCCCAATTACGCGGCGCAGGTGGTCAAGGCCATCGCCGACGGCGACCTGGGCACCGACATCGCGGTGCAGGGCCCGCCGCACAGCCTGCTGGCGGCGATGCGCGAAATGCAGCTGAAGCTGCGCCAGATGATTGAGGAGATCCGCCTGGCCGCCACCAATATCAACCAGGCCAGCCGCCAGCTTTCCAGCGACATGGACAAGGTGCACGACGTCTCCGGCGTGGCCAGTTCCTCCACCAGCTCCGCCGCCGCCGCCATCGAACAGCTGTCGGTGAGCATAGATCACGTCACCGCCAGCGCCCGCGACACCGAATCCGGCTCGCGCGACACCGTGGAGCTGGCGCGCCAGGGCGAATCGCTGGCCGCCCAGGCCGCCGACGGCATCCGCAACATCGCCGGCCAGGTGCATGACGCCAGCGATATGGTGGGCAAGCTGGCGGAACGCACCCGCAACATCAGCGGCATCGCCGAAACCATTCGCGACATCGCCAACCAGACCAATCTGCTGGCGCTGAACGCGGCGATCGAAGCCGCGCGCGCCGGCGAAATGGGCCGCGGCTTCGCGGTGGTGGCCGACGAGGTGCGCAAGCTGGCGGAACGCACCGCCGCCGCCACCGACGAAATCTCCACCATCGTGCAGGCGGTGGTCAGCGAAACCGGCAGCGTGTCCAAGCATATGGACGAAATCCGTCCGGCGGTGGAAGGCGGCGTCGAGCAGGTGCAGCAGGCGGCCCAGACCCTGGACGCCATCAGCAAGCAGGCCAGCCAGGCGCTGGAGCACGTGCACAACGTGGTGGTGGCGATGGGCGAGCAAAGCCAGGCCGGCACCAATATCGCCGGCAATGTGGAACAGGTGGCCGGCGTGGTGGAGGAAACCCAGAACTCGGTCAGCAACGCCGTGCACGCGGTGCGCGCCATCGATCAGCAGGCGGACACCCTGCAGCAGACCGTGGGCCGCTTCCGCTTGTAAGGGTTCCGTTCAGGCCGCGAACCGCGGCCAAGCCTTCCCCTCCCCGCATTTCCCCAAGCCCCGTCTCGCCGGGGCTTTTTGCCGCCTCAATGCGGGGCTTGCCCTCCCGCCCCTGCCTGATGGCATAATGGCCGCAGAGCAAACGCTCCAAAAATAAAACAACGCCACGGACAGACAGACCCAAACATGCAAACAATAACGCGCAAGCGCATCGGGAGAGACTCATGTCCCAGGCCACCATCCCGGCGGACTTGGCCGAATGGCTGATTCAACAGAATGTTCGTGACGTAGAACTGGCTTTCGCCGACGTGCACGGTTTTGCCCGCGGCAAAACCCTGCCGGCCAAGGCCTTCATCAAGGGGCAGCCGCTGCGCATCGCGCGCGCGGTGCCCATTCAAAGCTGCATAGGCGAATTCCCGGACTACCGCTTCTACGGCGAGCACGATCCGGACGTGACCCTGGTCCCGGACTTCGCCACCCTGCGCCAGGTGCCGTGGGCCAAGACCCCGCGCGCCAGCGTGATCTGCGATTGCGTCGATCACGACGGCAGCCTGGCGCCCCTGGCGCCGCGCTCGGCGCTGAAAGCAGTGCTGGCGCGCTACGCGGCGCTCGGCTGGACGCCGGTGGTGGCGCCGGAGCTGGAGTTCTACATCTTCGCCGCCCACGGCGACCCGCAGCAGCCGTTTCAGCCGCCCACGCTGCGCAGCGGCCGCCGCGAAGCCGGCTTCGACTCCTTCAGCTTCTCCTCGCTCAACGATCTGGAAGCCTATTTCGACGATCTCTACCGCGCCTGCGAAATGCTGGGCATCGCCACCGACACCTTCGTCCACGAGATGGGCCCCAGCCAGTTCGAAATCAATCTCAAGCACGGCGACGCGCTGGCGCTGGCCGACCAGACCTTTTTGTTCAAGACCGCGCTGAAGGAGATAGGCAACCGCCACGGCCTCAGCGTGGTGTGCATGGCCAAGCCGCTGCCGGGCCAGCCGGGCAGTTCGATGCACTTGCACCAAAGCGTGGTGGACCAGCGCGGCGACAATGTGTTCAGCCGCGCCGACGGCGAAGCCTCCGACACCTTCCACGGCTTCATCGCCGGGCTGCAGCGCTATCTGCCGGAACTGATGCCGCTGTTTTGCCCCAGCCCCAACTCCTATCGCCGCTTCGTCAAGGGCATGGCCGCGCCGGTCAACCTGAGCTGGGGCCTGGACAACCGCTCGGTGGGTCTGCGGGTGCCGGTGTCCGGCCCGGAAGGCCGCCGCGTGGAAAACCGGCTGCCGGGCTGCGACGCCAACCCCTATCTGTCGCTGGCGGCCAGCCTGGGCGCCGGCCTGCTGGGCATAGAAGGCCGCTTGCAGCCCAGCGAGCCCGCCACCGGCAATGTGTTCAAGAGCGAACGCGCCAGCCTGCCCAATACCCTGGACGCCGCCTGCGAGGCGATGGCCGCGGGCGACGCCGCCGAGCGGCTGTTCGGCGCGGAGTTCAGCGCCGCCTATCTGGCGGTGAAGGAGGTGGAACTGACTCACTACCACAGCCAGATCACGCCGTGGGAGCGTCAATACCTGGGTCTGCTGGCCTGAGAACCCGTTGACCAATGCAAACAGGCCCGCTCATGCGGGCCTGTTTTCGTTCACTCGCGCCAAGCGCCTCAGTTGCGGCTCAACAGCAAGCGCCGCGCCAGCAGTTCGATCGCCTCCTCGCGGCTGACCGGCACGCTGCCGCGGTACTGCTCGGCCACGATCCACTTCTCCACCGCGGCGCGGTCGCCGCGCGCGGCCTTGAGCAGCACGCCGAAGGCCGCGCCGGTGGAATGCTCCGGCGGCTCCACCGCGCGGATCTGGGTGTTCAAGGCGTACACCTTGTCCTCCGCGCGCGTCCGCTTGACCTGGAGCGGCGCGCGGCGCGAGTACAGCACCCATCCCAGCAAAGCCAACAAGCACGCGCCCACGATCAATAGAAAAACAAGCATTTCAAATCAAACCCTTAAACAGATGATCGAATTGTAAAACACCGCCCCGGCCCGACGTCAACGCCTTGCGCCAGGTCAAGCCCGGTCCACGCCGGCTTGGCCTGAGTCTCCCGCCGCGTTATGCTGTCACGATAATCCCACTGTCTCACCAGCCATAAAGGACATAAGGACATGTACCAACTCATCATCGCCGCGCTGGACGGCAGCAGCAATTCGGACAAAGCGCTGCGTGAAGCCATCCGGATCGCCAAGTTCAGCAAGGCCAGCCTGACCCTGTTCCACATCGCCAGCCTGCGCGATCTGGCGGTGGAAGGCGTCGGCCTGCTCGGCACTCACGAACTGCACGATCAAGCGTTCCGCGACGGCAACCGCGTGCTGGAACAGGCGCGCAAACAGGCGGTGGAAGCCGGCGTGGAGCAGGTGCAGATTCACATGGCGGAAAGCTGGGACGGCGGCGCCGACATGGCGGAACTGCTGGTGCGCTACGCGGACAGCCACAACGCCGATCTGGTCGTGCTCGGCACCCATGGCCGCAGCGGCATCGCCCATCTGCTGTTGGGCAGCTTCGCCCAAAACCTGCTGCGCCGCGCCAACTGCCCGGTCATGGTGCTGCGCAGCGAACAAAGCGAGTTCGGCCAAGCGGAATAATACCCGCCGCGCGCGGGCCTGGCGATGCCCTCATCATAACAGGGCTTCGCCTCGCTCAGCGCTTGCGCGCGTAGATGAAGAATTCGCGGTTGCCGTCGCCGCCGGTGATCGGGCTGTCGAACCATTTCAGCAGCTCGAAGCCCTGCTCCCGCACCGCTTCGCTGATCTTGTCGCGCACCCGCGGATACAGGCTCTCGTCGCGGACGATGCCGCCCCTGGCCAAACCCTCGCGTCCCACCTCGAACTGCGGCTTCACCAGGCTGAGCAGATGACCGCCGGGGCGGATCAAGGGCAACGCCGACGGCAGCACCAGGGTCAGCGAGATGAAGGACACGTCGCACACCATCAGGTCGAAGGGCAGGCCGTCGTTGGCCGCCAACAGCGCCGCGTGGTCCAAGGCCCTGGCGTTCACCCCTTCGAAATAACGGACGCGCGGATCCGTCCGCAGCCGCGAATGCAATTGATCGTGGCCCACGTCCACGCCCACCACCCGCCGCGCGCCTTGTTGCAGCAGGCAATCGCTGAAACCGCCGGTGGACTGGCCCACGTCCAGCGCCAGCGCGTCGCGCGGGTCCAGGCCGGACGACTCCAGCGCGCCCAGCATCTTCAGCCCTCCGCGCGACACGAAACGATCGGAGGGATCCGCGGCGATATCGAAACGGCAGCCCGGCGCGCACTTCTGGCTGGGTTTGCTCACCGGCGCGCCGTCGCAACTGACCCGCCCGGCGGCGATCAGGTTCTGCGCCGCCGTGCGCGAAGCCGCCAGGCCCAGTTCCACCAGCAACACGTCCACTCGCGTCATCGCGCACTCCCCAAGCATCGACAAAAACCGCACAGCGTGGCAAGCGCGCCGGCCGCTGTCAAGCCAAGACCATGATCTCACCGTGCGGAGGGCCTGCCAACCGCGCTAGAATCGCTACATGCCAATCCGGCCCGCCGCCGCCCCCGGCGTCGGCAGCCTCAAGCGGAGACATGGATGGACACACATCAACTGGAAGCGCATGAAGTGCGCGTGCTGGGCGCCCTGGTGGAAAAACAGGCGCTGACCCCGGACGCCTACCCGATGACCTTGAACGGCCTGGCCTCGGCCTGCAATCAGCTGACCAGCCGCGAACCGGTGATGCAGCTGTCCGAAGCCGACATTAGCGCGGCGCTGGACAGCCTGATCGCCAAGAAGCTGGCGAGCGAGCGGCTGCCGGCCGGCAGCCGGGTGGCCAAGTACGAGCACAGGCTCAATTACGAATGGAATATCGAAGGCGCGCGACTGGCGGCGCTGGCGCTGCTGATGCTGCGCGGGCCGCAGACCGCGGCGGAGATCCGCACCCGCTCCGGCCGCATCTACGGCTTCAGCGGCGTGGAGGAAGTGGAAACCGCCCTCAACGCGCTGGCCGACAAATACCCGCCGCTGGTGCTGAAGCTGGAACGTCAGCCCGGCGAGCGCGAGGCGCGCTGGGCCCATCTGCTCAGCGGCGAGCCGCAAGCGCTGCCGGTCTCCGGCGACAACGGCTGCGGCGTGATCGAGGTGGGCATCGCCGGCCGCGTCGCCGCACTGGAAGCGGAAGTGGCCGCCCTCAAGACCCGGCTGCTGGAACTGGAAAACCTGCTCGCCAGCGAATGATCCGCACAAGAAATATTGGGCGGAATGCGAACTTGTCATTTAAAAAGCGGTCACTTCCCTTGTTGTCTAACTCACCCAAGAGAAGTGACCCCATGAAAACTCTGCAACTGGGCGCCGCCGCCGCGCTGCTCTCCCTGGCCGCCGCCGCCCACGCCGCCGATTACAGCTTCATCGCCGGCAAGGATTTCCAGCAATTCAGCCGCACCCCGCAAGGCCTGGGCCTGGGTCTTTCCATCGACTACCTGAACAGCGACCACAAGGGCAACGCCGGCGGCGCCGGCCTGGAGTTCGCGATTCCGCTGGGCCCGGTCACCCTGGCCGGCGGCGGCAAACTGATGGGCCTGAACCCGGACAGCGGCTCCGGCACCGCCGCCCTGCTCGGCGGCCGCGCCAACATCCAGCTGGCGCCCAAGGTCAGCCTCTACGGCCAGGCCTATTACGCCGGCGACAGCATGGCCAGCGGCAGCGTCAAGAACGTCAGCGACCTCGCCGCCGGCGTGCGCTGGAACCCGATCGGCCCGTTCACCGTGGAGGCCGGCTACCGCTACTTCGATATCGAACGCAAGGACGGCAACCGCAACCGCCGCTTGGCCGACGGCATGTACATCGGCGCCGGCTTCACTTTTTAAGCTCAGCGCCTCCGCCACGAAAAACAGCCCCGCAGTGCGGGGCTGTTTCGCATTTCAGCGCAGCCGCCCTATTCCTGCGGCTGCCGCGGCTCGAACACCGCGTAAGTCTTGCAAGCCGGCTCCAGCACCTGCCAGACGCCGACGAAGCCGGCGGGGATCACGAAATGGTCGCCCTGCGTCAACTCCACGCTGTGCCCGGCCTCGTCGCTGACCCGCACCCGACCTTGCAGCAAGGTGCAGAACTCGTGCTCGCTGTAGCGCACTTTCCAGCGCCCTAGGCCGCCGCTCCAGATGCCGGCGTGGAACTGGCCGCTGGGGTCGGAATAATGGTTGGCCACGCTTTGCCTGCATTCGCCGGCGACGCGGCGATCCTCCGCCGCCACAAAAGACTCCACCGCCACGTCGTGGCGCTGGAACACAATGATATCGCTGGCCTGCTTCATCGCGCTGCTCTCCATTGCTGTTTGAAATTTTCAACACGATGCCACAAATCAGTAAAAATATTCAAGCAATCAGCCCACTTCCACCGCCGCTCCCTCCCCTTCGCCGGGCTGCAAACCACCAGCTTCATTGCCCAAGCTCACCAGCTTCTCCAGCCATTCCATTGTGTTCATAAGCCTAGCAATTATTAATAAGGTAAGTTTTTAAACATATGGAATACCGAATGTCATGGGTGTATCATCCTGGACTTTGTTTTGTGGACTATTCACAGGTGAACTATTAGAGTCGTGCATAACAGCACCCAGATTCACCCAAAAAAAAGAATGAGGATGGATTCGGCAATGCCTAACAAATTTCTATTATCTTGCCTGACCGGCTTGCTCGCCTTGCTCGCCGTCAATGCCGTGCACGCCGCCAGCGTTACTTTCGCCGGACTGGCCTACTCCGGAGACAGCAAGTCCGTCGCCGCCCGCTTTCCCTACAGCCTGCGTCTGGAAAAAACGCTGCAAGCGTCCGGTGCTCCGCTCAACAAGCAACTCAACGCCGCGCTGAGCCAAAAGCAGCCGCGCCACTTCGAGTTGAATCAAGCCGGCCTCTCCTCATTGAAAGGCCAGGATCAGGCGATTGTGCTGGCCCTGGTCATCACCGGCGAAACCGTATCGGCGGAACAATTCGGCGGCGTGGCCAAACTGATGACCCAGGTCAACGCCCAGGCCATGTTCTTCGATTTCAAGACCATGACGGTGCTGCGCTCCTATCCGTTCAGCTTCGCGCACCTGGATCTGATCGACCGGGAACCCAGCCCCAAGGAAATGCAGCGGCGCTTCCAGGCAGTGTACTTCGGCGATCAGGACAAGCCGGGCATCATCGCCCGCTTCGCCGACATCGTGAACAAGGCTGCGCTGCCCAATCAGGTGCCGCGCTACCTGCAAGTCGCCAAGGTCAAGCTGGGGCCTGAGGCCCTTCAGGCGCTGCCCGCCAAACTGACCCAAACTCCCGGCACCGCCGAAACCTGGGTGGCCGACCTATTCGCCGAGAGCCTGTCCAGTAAAACCGACGTGCCGCTGCTGCCTTACTCCAAGGGCTACGCCATCGGCAATGTGATGTCCATGCGCATCTCCGACGGCGAAGTCTTCATGCTGAAGCTGCCGGAGGCGGACTACGCCATCACCCTGGATCTGCCGCGCTTCAAACGCATCAAGAGCGGCGAAGCCGCCGCCGGCGCCAGCTACATTTACGGCGCCTACTCCCATATCGAAATCCAGGAGCCGGTTTCCGGCAAGCGCTATCTGGACGCTGACTTCAAGAACGGCGAGGTCAAGCTCGTTCCGGCGTCCCAAGACACGATAGACGACTTCCCCGCCTACTACGACGCCCTCAAAGGCTTGTACAACAAGCTGTCCGACAACCTGGCGGGCAACCGCAGCGCCTGGCTGAAATCAGCCACTTCGGCCTCGGATATCGACAAACAAATTTCGTCCACACAAGAGCTACTCAAGTCATGCAAATGATCCGCGCACTATTGCTATCGCTGCTGCTGGTGGTGGGCCACCAGGCCAGCGCCGCCACGGCCACCGCCAAGGGCCAAGCCACCGTCAAATACGAAACCTCGCTGTTCGGCAAGAAAGTGACGCCGGAAGTGCGGGCCCAGGCGCTGCTGCAGGCCCAGTTGCGCGCGGTGGAAAAACACTATGCCGAAGCCGGCGACGCCCAGACTCAGAACCTGGACGCGATACGCGACAAGGTCAAAGCCGACCCCGAGCGCTACATTCTGGAAACCGCCATCCTCAGCGAAGAGGACCGCCCGGACATGGGTCAGTACACCGTCACTGTCCGCGCCACGCTGAACGTGTCTCAACTCAACAACGCGGTCAAGTCCACTTCCGCGGTGGCCCAGGCCGGCAACGGCCAGAAGTCCAAGCTGACCTTCATCTTCGTTTCTCGTCAGACCGACACCTCGCAGCGCTTCGATGATCGCGAGTACCAGAGCGTCGAAGTCAAGGAGCAAGGCAAGGCCAGCAAGAACGCCGCCCGCTATCGCGCGTCGGCGGAGACCGGCGGCAGCACCACTCGCAAGGCCACCAAGAAGACTTACACCATCTTCCCCAGCAACTACCTGAAAAGCGTGTTCAACGGCGTGTTCGCCTCCGCCGGCTTCAAGGTGGTCGACGCCGCCTACCTTGAGCCGTACAGCAAAGGCCTGCTGAAAATCAAGAGCGTCGAAGCCGACTTCAAGTCCGGCAACGACTTGCAGCCGCAAACCGAGCGCGACGTGGCCAACGGCTTGCAGAACGCCAAAGTGCCTTACATCGCTTACGGCACCCTGGACGTGCGCCTGGCCGACACCGACCCTGCCACCGGCATGTACCGCGTCTCCGTGGCCGCCACCGGCAAGCTGCTGGACGCCAGCGAATCCATCCCCGAGACCAAGGCGGAAGTCGGCCCGATCCAGGCCGCCGGCCTGGGCCCGACCGAAGAAGAAGCCCAAGTCAACGCGCTGAAAAAAGCCGCGCAGGACGTCGCCCGCGAACTGCTGAGCCAGATGACCAACGTCGGCCTCAAATAACCCCCCAACCACAACAACACCTGAAATCAACCGGAGATGATAATGCGCAAAACCCTGATCGCCCTGGCCGTGGCCGCCGCTTCCCTGGCAGCCGTTCCCGCCCACGCCGGCATGTTCGACGCCGTCACCAGCCTGGCCGGCGGCAACAACAACAGCGCCGCCGGCGCCGACCTGGTGTCCCAGCAGGAGCAATTGGTGAACTCCTACGTGGCCGCCAACAAGGAAATCCTGCTGTCCCAGTACAAGATGGCCAACGCGCTGGGCGCCAAAGACGCCGCCGCACTGGCCAAGGCGGAAGCCGACGCCCTGGCCTCCGGCGCCACCAAGGACAATCTGAGCAAAGCCGACTCGGTGCAGAGCAACGTCTCCAAAATCATCAGCGAGCGTCAGAAAGCCTCCGGCAGCGCCATGGACGCCGAAGCCAAGAAAACCTACACCGAAGGCCTGGCTTCCCTGGGCAAAGGCCTGCTGAAATACGCCGGTATGACCAAGCAGTTCGACGGCTTCAAATCGGCCTTGAGCAGCGCGTCCCCGATGGACCTGCCCAAACTGTCCACCGGCTCCTACATCCTGACCAGCCTGCCCAGCAACAGCAAGAATCTGTATGAAACGCTGAAACAGGCCGTCAGCTTCGCCAAGAGCAACGACATCCCCGTGCCCAAAGACGCGACCCAAGCGCTGTAAGCCAGCGGATTCCGCTCTGGAGGGCGCATGAAGTTAACTCTCGCTATTGGCGCGGCAGGGCTGGCGCTGGCGTTGGCGGCTTGTTCCCAAAAGGAAGAAGCCGCTCAGCCCCAGCCAGCCAAAGCCGCCAACAAGAGCCTGGCGCAAGCCATGCCGGACGTGGGCAAGGTGGAATCGGTGGCGGCCAGCGCCACCGGAACCGGCGCCAGCGCGGCGGAGGCGGTGGAAGAAGCGTTGAAACTGGCGATCAAGCAAGTCAACGGCGTTTCCTTCGACATGGCTTCGGAACAGCTCAAGGCCACGCTCAGCGCCGCGGCCGGCAAGGATGCCGCGCAACTGAGCGCCAACGCCTTCACCGAGTATGTCCAGCAGGAGTCCGGCGGCGTGGTCACCGGCTTCAAACTGGTCAAGCTGGAAGAGCCCGGCCTGCTGAGCAAGACCTACAAGGCCACGATCGAAGCCAAGATCGCCAAGTTCAGCCAGCCGGCCGGCAGCGGCAAGCTGCGGATCGTCGTGGGACCGATCATGATTGATCGGGACTCGTTCAAGGTGGCCGGCGTTGCCGTGCCGTCGGAACAAGTCGCCCGCGAAATCCATCAGCAAACCCTGGACGCCTTGACCAACACCGGCCGCTTCACCGTGCTGGACCGCGAACTGGGCGACGACGTACGCCAGGAACTGGACCTGATAGGCTCGGGACAGGCGCCGTCTGCGGAACGTTCCAAGATGAGCCAGGCCGTCAGCGCCGACCTGATCTGGACCGGCCACATCAGCGCGTTCAATTACGACAAGTCCGCCGGCAACTGGATGCTGTCGCAGCGGGTGATCAACGTCGCCAACCGCCAGGTTCAGCTCTCCAGCATGCTCAAGGGCAATGTGGGCAAGCTGGGCAACGGCAGCCCGGAGCAGGTACGCCAGGGCATGGAAGGCCAGATCGTCGATCGCGTCGTCAACGCCATCCTGGTGCGGACCTTCCCGATCACCGTCGCGTCCCGCACCGGCAACAATGTGGTGCTGAGCCAAGGCGGGCAGTCGGTGCGCGAAGGCGCGCGCTACAAGCTGGTCTCGCTGGGCGAGGAAATCAAGGATCCGCAGACCGGACAATCCTTGGGGCGCACCGAGTATGACTGCTGCGAAGTGATCGTGGACAAAGTCACGCCCACCATGTCGCAAGGCCATCTGGAAAACGTGCGCATCCCGCTGGAACAGGTGCCGCCCGGCGGCTTGCAGCTGCGCGAACTCGCCCCCGCGCCCGCCGCGGACAAGGCTACGGCGTCCGCCGGAGCCGCCGGCAAGAAAGCGGCCGCGGGCAAAAAGCGCAAGGTGGAGGAAAACCTGTTCGCCGGCGACAAGGACAAGTGGTAAGCCCTTCGTCGCCATAGGCTCCACCGCGCGCCAACCAAACAAACAGCCCGTCGGCGTATCGCCGCGGGCTGTTTTTTTGGGAAGGCGGATTCACCGGCTCAAGCACCGCGCCGCCGGCCACATCGCCGCGCACAGCAAGGCCATGACCAGCGGCTGGTAGCAGACATGGGGCTGATAGGCCGCGCTGATCAGGCCCAGCCCGCCGGCGATCAACAGGTAGTACATCAGGCCCAGCAGCGCGCCGGCCGTGCCTTGCACTTGGCGATAATCCCTCAACGCTTCCGCCAGCAAGGGCGGAATCGCGCAGCCGAAGGCCGCCGCGATCGCCAGCTGGCAAACCAGCAACACGCCGACGGCCGCGATCGGCCAAAGGCCCGGCCAGGCGCTGAACAACTGAATCAGCGCCGCCACCGTGGCGGCCGTCAGCGCCAGACGCGGCAAGCGTTCGCCGCCGCCGCGCACCGCCAAGCGGCGGTTGACGAAGGCGCCGAACAAACCGCCGGCGGCCACCAGCAAGCCGCTGAGGCCGAACAGCCAGGGCGGCATGCCCAGCAATTGCAGCGTGAACGGCGCCAGCGTGTAAAAGCCGAACAGCAACAGATTGAAGCCGGCCACCAGCCATACCGTGGCCAGCACCCGCGGATCGCGCGCCATCCTGGCCGCCACCGCGCCCAACGCCGCCGGCGGCGGCAAGTCCGCCGGCCGGGTCTCACCGGCCAGCTTGCAGGACAGCAGCAGCAACAGCGCCGCCAAGCCGCACAAGGCGGCGAACACGCCCTGGTGGCCGAAACCGGCCACCAGCAACGCGCCCAGCGGCGGGCCGAGCGCCGGCGACAACGACAAGGCGGCGCTGACGGTGGCGAACACCGCCAGCAAGGCCGGGCCCTGATAACGGTCGCGCAGCATGGTCTGCACCACCACCGAACCAGCGCTGGCGCCGAAGGCCAGCAATAGGCGGGCCAGCAACAGCACGGCGAAATCGCGGCTCAGCACGGCCAGGAGCGCGCCCGCGCCGTAGCAGGCCAAAGCGGCCAGCAGAGCCGGCCGTCGTCCGTACACGTCGGCGCAACGTCCCCAGCACACCACGCCGAAGGCGAAAGCCAGGAAGTAGACGCTCATCGTCAATTGCGCCTGGCCGGCGCTGACATGGTAAGCCAGCGCGATCTCGGTCAAGGCCGGCGCGTAAATGGTTTCGCTCAATTGCGGAAAACCCAGCAATAGAATCAGCAGCGCCAGCGGCGCCGCACGGATCGCGGATTTCATTTTTGTTCTCCTTCAAACATCGAGCACGGATTGTAGGAGAACGAAGTCCCGCCTATTATCGATGGATAGCCATGAAACATTGAGAATCGGACATAATGCCGCGCTACCAGCCCGCCACGGCCCCGGATCCGGATCAACTCGCCGACCCCATCGTGGGCATGGCGATAGACGCGCCGGCGCCGCATGATTCCGGCCTGCACCGCCACCGCCGCGCGCAACTGATGTACGCGGTCAGCGGCGTGCTGCAAATCCGCATCGGCCATACCCGCTGCGTGCTGCCGCCCACGATGGCGGCCTGGATTCCTTCGGGGCTATGGCACCAGGCCGAAACCGGCAAGCCCTTCGCCTACCGCAGCCTGTACTTCGACCCGGCGGCCTATCCCGCGCTACCGCGGCGGCCGCAGGTCATCGCCGTCAGCCCGTTGCTGCGGGAGTTGATCGTGCGGGTGGCGGAATGGCCGCTGTCGCCGCTGGAACCGGCGCAGCAAAGGCTGGTGGAGGTGTTGCTGGACGAGGCCGGCCGCGCGCCGGAGCAGGCGCTGAGTCTGCCGCTGCCGCAGGACCGGCGGCTGCTGCGCATCGCCGAGCAGCTGTTGCAGCAGCCCGGCGACGAGGCCACGCTGGAGCAACTGGCCGCGCAGGCCGGCGCCAGCGCCCGCACCGTCAACCGGCTGTTCCAGCAACAGACCGGCCTCGGCTTCAGCGCCTGGCGGCGGCAATTGAAAATGATGGAGGCCAGCCGGCTGCTGGCCGAGGGGGAAAGCGTAAGCCGGGTGGCGGCGGAACTGGGCTATGCGCAGGACAGCGCCTTCATCGCCATGTTCCGCCGCCATGCCGGGCTCACGCCCGGCCAACTCAAACGTTTACTCTGAGAATGTCCTTTAGCCTGCTCAAAATCTTGCGAGCAAGAGCGAGACAAGGCGAAAACGGCTGAGAAAGCGGAATGGTCAAGTGGTACATGAGCATTTCGAAGCGGTACTCACCGTGCGGCGTCTCACGCAGCGCAGCAGATTATGAGCCGGCTCTTACCACCACAAATGGAAACGCTGCTTGGGCGGCAGATACATCTTGTCGCCCGGCTTGACGCCGAAAGCCTGGTAGAACGGTTCCATATTGCTGGCGGTGCCGATAGGCCGCCACAAGTCCGGCGTGTGCGGGTCCGACACCAGCTGCTTGAGGGTGGCCTCGTCCCGGGTTTTGCTGCGCCAGGATTGGGCGAAGGCGATGAAGAAGCGCTGGTCGCCGCTCATGCCGTCCAGCAGCGGCGCGGTCTTGCCGCCCAGCGCCAGACGGTAGGCCTTGTACGCCACTTCCAGGCCGGC
This sequence comes from Chromobacterium alkanivorans, assembly GCF_016937655.1. Taxonomy (GTDB): domain Bacteria; phylum Pseudomonadota; class Gammaproteobacteria; order Burkholderiales; family Chromobacteriaceae; genus Chromobacterium; species Chromobacterium alkanivorans. The sequence goes on from NZ_JAFHKL010000004.1 coordinate 287,091, forward strand.
GTTGTCGGCGATGTTCTCGCCCAGCGTCAATTCGCCGTTGACGTAGTGGCCGGGCACCGGCTGGTAGCGACCGTATTGCTTGACCAGCTTGCGCGTGGCCGCCTTGAAGCGCGCCTTGTCGCTGGCGGTCCACCAGTTGCGCATATTGCCGTCGCCGTCGAACTGGCTGCCCTGGTCGTCGAAACCGTGACTGATTTCGTGACCTATGGTAGCGCCTATGCTGCCGTAGTTGACCGCAGGATCGAAGCCGGGATCGAAATACGGCGCCTGCAGGATGGCGGCCGGAAACACGATTTCATTATTGGCCGGGTTGTAATAGGCGTTCACCGTCTGCGGCGTCATGCTCCATTCCTTGCGGTCCACCGGCTGCCCCAGCTTGTCGGTCATATACCGGTAGTTGAAGCTTGCGATGCGCCGCACATTGCCGGCCAGATCGTCCGGCGCCAGCTGCAGGCCGCCGTAATCGCGCCACTTGTCTGGATAGCCTATCTTCAGCGTGTACTTGGACAGCTTGACGTGAGCCTGGCGCTTGGTGGCGGCGCTCATCCAGTCCAGGGTGTCGATGGACTGGTCGTAGGCCTTCAGCAGATTGCGCACCAGCTCGTCGGCCTGGCGCTTGGCTTCCGGCGTGAAGTAGCGCGCCACGTAGAGCTTGCCCAGCGCCTCGCCCAGGCCGTTTTCCACCATGCCCACGCCGCGTTTCCAGCGCGGCCGGTTCTGTTTGCGGCCTTCCAGCGTCTTGCCGTAGAAGTCGAAGTGGGCGTCGACGAAGGCCGGCGTCAGGCTGGGCGCGTAGGCGTCCAGCGTGCGCGCCAACAGGTAGTTGCGCAGCGTGGTCGCCGGCGCGGCCCGCAGCAGCGGCGCCAGCTTGCTCAGATAGCCGGGCTGGTCCAGGTTCAGCTGTTTGGCTTCGCCCAGGCCGGCGTCGGCCAGCAGCGCCGTCCAGTCGTAGCCGGGCTGCCGGCGCCCCAGCTCGGCCAGGCTCAACTTGTTGTAGGTTTTCTGGATGTCGCGGTTTTCGACATTGGTCCACTGGATTTTCGCCAGCCGCGTCTCGAAGGCCAGCACGTCGCGGGCGCGGCTTTGCGGCTGGTCGATCTGCGCCAGCGCGAACAAGCGCTCCAGATAAGCCAGATAAGCCTGGCGCGCGGCGGCGAAGTCGGCGGATTTGCCCAGATAGTAGTCCTGGTCCATCGCCAGGCCGGACTGGCCGACGCCGGCCAGGTAGGCGGCGGAATCCTTGGGGTCCTGGCCGACATAGAAGCGGAACGGCGTATCCACCGGCTGATCCTGCAGGCGGCCCATATAACGGACCGCCTCCGCCGCCGTGCCCAGACCGGCCACGGCCCGCAGCGATTCGCGCAGCGGCTCCAGCCCGCGTCGGGCGACGGCGTCCTCGTCCATGAAGCTGCGGTACAAGGCGGCGATCTGCCGCGCCTCGGCGCCGGTCGCCTCGCCCTGCCCGGCCTGCTCTATCAGCTGGCGCAGCCGTTCCAGATTGCGCTCCGCCAGCACTTCCGCCACCCCGGTGGAGGAGCGCTCGGCCGGAATCGTCGCGCGCTTGAGCCAGCCTCCGTTGGCGTGCAGCGACAGATTGTCCTGCGCCCGCACCGTCGGATCGATGCCGTTCAGATCAATGCCGTAGCGTCCGTAGTCCAGCGCGGCGTCCGCCCAGGCGCCGGCCGCGCACAAGCAGGCCGCCCATGGCAACAGTTTCCCCAACTTCATGTTTTCCCCTTTGTTTTTGTCTTAGAACGTGTTTACGCTCTCGCGAGCTAAGGCGAGACAAGACGGAAACGAGCGAAAAAGCGGAATGTACACGTGGTACATGAGCATTTCGAAGATGTTTTCAACGCCGTATCGCCGACGCGCAGCAGATCGTAAACAGGTTCTTACTGCGGCGCGGCGAATCCACCCGGCCCATCAGCCGTAAAACTCGGCCCGCAGCCTCTCCGCATACGCCACCAGATTGGGCCGCGCCGCCACCAGCGTCCGCGACGCGGTCTCCCCCATCGCGTCGGTCAAGGCGCTGCTGACGAAGGCGTAGACGCTGGCGTCTATCCAGGTGGCGGCCTCGCCCATGAAATAGGGCTTGTCGCCCAGCAGGGCGGACAGCGCCGCCACGTCCGTCTCCAGCAGCCGCAGCCGCTCGGCCGCGCTGAAGCGGCCCATGCCCTGTCCTTGCAGATTGGCGCGCACCTTGCGCCGCACCAGCGTCGTCACCAGGCCGCGCAACAAGGCCGGCACCGTCTTGAAGAACACGCTGGGACCGCGCGCGAAGTTCTCGTCAACCATCCAGCGTTCATGCACGATGCCCCAGTAGAAGTGATCGCCCAACATGCAGTCCACGCTCCAGGCCAGCGCCTTCTGCTCCTCGCTGAGACCGGCTTCCAGCGTGAGGCCGTGCTTGTCCGCCAGGTGCAGGCGGATCAGCGTGGAGTCCGGCACGATCTGGCCGTCGTCGTCGATATAAGGCAGCTTGCCCTTGGGCGCCTTGCGCATGTCGCCGCGCACGCGGCGGTAGGACAGGCCGGACAACTTCAGCAACAGGTCCGCCTTCATCACGAAGGGGCTGGGGTCCACCAAGCCCATGGCCGGGCCGAACTGATACAGGGTGATCATCAAGCGCCTCCCGCGGTCGACATGACATTGAACTTGAGCAGACTAGCACGCCGCCGGGAAGGCGCGCGAGGGGGCGGGCGCGAAAAGGGGAAGGACGCCTAATCCGCCGCGCAAACCCGCAGCCAGTCCATCACCGCCCGCACCCGCGGCGAAGGCGCTTGCGGCGCGCGCACCAGGTAATACGCCTGCGGCCCCAGCGGCTCGAACGGCCCCAGCGGCAGAATCAGTTCGCCGCGCTCCAACTGCCTTTGCACCAGTCGCCGCCGGCCCAGCGCCACGCCGGCGTGATGCGCGGCCGCCTGCGCGCACAAATCGGAGCGGTCGAAACTCATGCCGCGCGACGACAAGGCCGCGCCCCGCCGCCGCGCCCACTCGCGCCATTCGGCGTCGTGCGCCGCCCGCTCCCAGGCCTGGGCGTCGTGCAGCAGCAGGCATGCGGCCAGGGCCGCCGGATTGCCGCGCAGCTTATGCCGGTCCGCGTACTCCGGGCTGCACACCGGCGCCACTTGCTCGTCCATCAGGCATTGCGCGTCCAGTCCGGGAAAATCGCCGGCCGTGTAGTACAGCGCCAGGTCTATGTTCCAGGCGCGGAAATCCACCATCTCGTTGCCGCTGCGAACGTCCAGCGCGATGCGCGGGTGGCGCTCGGCGAAATCCGCCAGCCGCGGCGCCAGCCAGCATTGCGCCAGCGACGGCCGCGCGTACAGCGCCACCGCGCCGGCCGGCTCGGCGTCGTCCCGTGGATTCAGGGCCGCCTCCAATTGCGTCTGGCCGGCCAGCCAGGCCTGGTAGATGCGCTCGCCGTCCTCGCTCAGCCGCAGGCTGCGGGTCAGCCGCAGAAACAAGCGGGTGCCCAGCGCCCGTTCCAGCCGGGCGATGCGATGACTGACCGCGCTGGCGCTCAGGCACAGTTCCTCGGCGGCGCGGGCGAAGCTCAGATGCCGCGCCGCCGCCGCGAAGGTGTGCAGATTGGACCATTGTGCGCCGTCCAGCCGGACGCCGGCGCGCGGTGGAAGATTCAGCATGCCGCCATTATCGTTCACGTCGACAGCCGCCGCCGGCCTTCCGCCAGATAGGCGTCCATTTCCGCCGGCGGCACCATGCCGCCGCCGGTGCCCCATACCAGATGCGCGGCGCGCGCCAGCCGCTCCGGGCTCAAGCCCATGCGCTGGCGATAACCCTGGGATTCGCTCAGCACCCGCAGCGGACCCGGCATGCCGGCCAGCGCCGACGGCTCCAGCCGCAATCCCTGCTCGCGCTCCAGCAAGGCCAGCAAGCGGTACAGCTCGCCGTCGTCCACCGTGTAATAGCCGTCGATCAGCCGCTGCATCGCGCGGCCGACGAAGCCGGACGGACGGCCCACCGCCAGGCCGTCGGCGGCGGTCAGATTGTCGATGCCGAAGTCCTGCACCGCCACCGCGTCATGCAGCCCGGTGTAGACGCCCAGCAGCATGCAGGGCGCGTGGGTGGGTTCGGCGAACAGGCAGTGCACCGCGTCGCCGAACGCCAGCTTGAGGCCGAAAGCCACCCCGCCCGGCCCGCCGCCGACGCCGCAAGGCAGATACACCAGCAGTGGATGCTCGGCGTCCACCCGGACGCCCTGCTCCGCCAGCTGGCCGCGCAGGCGCTCCGCCGCCACCGCGTAGCCCAGGAACAGGTTCTTCGAGTTCTCGTCGTCGACGAAGTGACAGCGCGGGTCGGACGCCGCCTGCTTGCGGCCCTCGGCCACCGCCACGCTGTAGTCGGACGGATACTCGACCACCTCGACGCCGTGGCTGCGCAACAAATCCTTCTTCCACTGCCGCGCGTCCGCCGACATGTGCACGCTGACCTGGAAGCCCAGCTTGGCGCTGATGATGCCGATGGACAGGCCCAGATTGCCGGTGGAGCCCACCGCCACCCGGTAGCCGCCGAAGAAGGCGCGCGCCTCGGCGCTGTCCAGCCTGGCGTAATCGTCGCCCGCCCGCAGCAGGCCGTGGCTCAGCGCCAAGTCTTCCCCATGCTTCAGCACCTCGTAGATGCCGCCGCGCGCCTTGATGGAGCCGGAAATCGGCAGCAGATTGTCCGCCTTCAGCCACAGGCTGCCGCCACTCTCCAAGCCGGCCTCGGCCCATAAGGCCGCGCGCATCGCCGGCAGCGGCAGCAGCGGCGATTCGATGATGCCGCCGCTGGCCGCCGCGTCCGGGAACACCCGCGCCAGATAGGGCGCGAAGCGGCGCAGCCGCGCGTCGGCGTCCGCGACCTCGGCCCGGCTCAAACCGACGTCGGCCAGCGCTTCCGCCGCCGGCGCCAGCGCCGGGTTGAACCACGCCAAGGGCTGCAAGGCCATCAAAGGCGTCAATAAGGGGTGGCTGGCCTGCCAGTCGGCCACGGTCTTGCCGGCAATCGTCGCTTGCATCGCGCGCTCCACGGTATCGAAGCCCCGATTAAACCGCGCCGCGCCGCCGCTGGCAAAAGACGATTGCGCAGCCGACGGCTGACGCTGGATCAGCCATGCGGGCGCGCGGACTTGCCACGCCCCGGGGCGCATCGCCTATGATGGGCGGATTATCCGCGCCAGGAGTCGCCGTGCTCGCCAAGATCACCCGCCTGTTCCCGCTATGGGCCGTTTTGCTGTCCGCCGTCGCCTACCAGCGGCCCGCCGCCTTCACCCCCTTGCTGCCGCATACCGGGCTGCTGCTGGCGGCGATCATGTTCGCGATGGGGCTGACGCTGACGCTGGACGATTTCAAACGGGTGCTGAGCCGGCCTGCGCCGGTGCTGGCCGGCCTGGGCCTGCACTATCTGGTGATGCCGCTGGCGGCCTGGGCGCTGGCGCGGCTGTTCCAGATGCCGCCGCAGCTGGCGATAGGCATGATTCTGGTGGGCAGCGTCGCCAGCGGCACCGCGTCCAATGTAATCATCTATCTGTCGCGCGGCGACGTGGCGCTGTCGGTCACCATCTCCTCGCTGTCCACGCTGGTCGGGGTGGTGGCCACGCCCTTGCTGACCCGCTTGTACGTGGACGCGGCAATCAAGGTGGAGGTGGCGGCGATGCTGCTGAGCATCCTGCAGATCGTGATCCTGCCGATAGGGCTGGGCCTGCTGGCCCACCGTTGCTTCGCGGCGCAGGTCCGTCGGCTGGAGCCGCTGCTGCCGCTGTTGTCGATGCTGGCCATCGTCGCGCTGATCGCCGCCATCGTCGCCGGCAGCAAGAACCACATCGCCACCGTGGGCGCGCTGACCATTCTGGCGGTGATGTTGCACAACGCTATCGGCCTGTTGGGCGGGTATTGGGGGGGACGCTTGCTGGGCTTCGACGAATCGGTGTGCCGCACGCTGGCGATCGAGGTGGGCATGCAGAACTCCGGCCTGGCCGCCCAGCTGGGCAAGGCCTATTTCAGCCCGCTGGCGGCGCTGCCGGGCGCGCTGTTCTCGGTCTGGCACAATATTTCCGGCTCGCTCTTGGCCGGCTATTGGCGGGACAAGCCGGTCGAGCGCCGGCATCAGGAGGCGCGTGCCGGCGCAAAACAAACGTCGTAAATTTCAGGCCAGCGTCAATGCTTACCAACGTTTGGGCGGCCGACGGCGAGTATGAAAAATACGGAGAATTTGCACCTGGTCGTCCTTGACGCGATACGGGATCAGGTAGGGGAAGCCCTCCAACACCAGCTCACGCGTGCCGGGCACTCGTCCAGGCCGGCCAGTTGAGGGGAAATCCATCAGATGGTTGGTTGCGACCCTGACCGCTTTCACCAAAGCGACGGCCGCTGCGGGGTTTTCCTCGGCGAGATACTCAGTCTCTTGCTGAAGGTTTTGCAGCGCGCTCCGCAACCAGACGAGCCGCACTTATGCTCCGTGCTTGGCGAAGAATGCCCCCACTTCGTCGGAAGAGGCGAAATCTCCGGCATCCGCCTCCTTCAGTCCCTCCTCTATGGCCTGTACTTGCCAAGCCTCACGCTCCAGATAATCGCCTATGGCTTCCGCCACCAGGAAGGATTTGCTGCGCCCGGTAGCGTGCGCCAAGGCTTCGAGTTGCTGGGCAAGCTCATCGGCCACCCGCACGGACATGACGCTCATGGCTGTTCCTCCAGAAACCACGATGTATACACAGCATACAGGGTAAGACCCCGGCTTGCCGCACTGCGTGGAAAATCAGACGTCAAGCCGCCAATGCCCGCTCTTGCCGCCCTCTTTCTCCAGCAGCCGCACGCCGTCGATGACCATGCCGCGGTCCACCGCCTTGCACATATCGTAAATGGTCAGCAGGCCGACGTTGGCGGCGGTCAACGCCTCCATTTCCACCCCGGTCTGGCCGCTGCATTCGGCGGTGACTTCGATGCGCACCGCGCTGTCGGCCTCCAGCAGCTCGAACTCCACCGCCACACGGGTCAGCGCGATCGGGTGGCAGAGCGGGATCAGGTCCGCGGCCTTCTTGGACGCCATGATGGCGGCGATGCGGGCGATGCCCAGCACGTCGCCTTTTTTATGGCCGCCGCCCTTCACCAGCGCGAAGGTGGCGGGCAGCATGCGGATGCGGCCTTCCGCCACCGCGCGGCGGCGGGTGTGGGCCTTGGCGCCGACGTCGACCATATGGGCCTGGCCGCCGGCGTCGAAATGAGTCAATTTGGACATGGGTTCATTACTCCTCCGGCCCGCTTGGAACCTGTTCGAAGTCTGCTGCGCTTCGTGAAACGTTGCACGGTGAGTACCAGCTCAAAATGCTCATGTACCCCTCGTACATTCCGCTTTTTCGCTAGTTTTCGCCTTGTCTCGCCCTTGCTCGCAAGACCTTGAACAGGCTCTTAGGACAGCAGCCGGTAAATCAGCCAGAAGACGCTGACCAGCACCACCAGGCCGCCGCTCCAGCGGACGATGCGGCCGAGGTAGCGCAGGTAGAGCGGATTGCGGGTCAACAGATAACAGACGCCTGCCCAGCCCAGCAGCAGGATGGTGACGAGCAGCCACAGGCGCCAGAAGCCGAACACCGCTTAGGCCACCTCCGGCAGCCGGTGGAAGCTGGACGGCGCGTCCAGCGGGTCGTCGTAGCTGACGTATTCCCAGGCGTCCGGCGTCTCCAGCAGCTTGCGCAGCAGCTTGTTGTTCATCGCGTGGCCGGACTTGTGGCCGGAGAAGGCGGCGATCAGCGGATGACCGATGATGTAGAGGTCGCCGATGGCGTCCAGGATCTTGTGACGGACGAACTCGTCCGGGAAGCGCAGGCCTTCCGGATTCAGCACGTATTCGTCGTCGATGACGATGGCGTTGTCCAGGCTGCCGCCGCGGCCCAGGCCGTGGTTGCGCATGTATTCCACCTCGTGCATGAAGCCGAAGGTGCGCGCGCGGCTGATTTCGTCGGTATAGGAATGCCGCGCGAAGTCCACCGCCACGGTTTGCGGCGCCAGATTGAAGGCGGGATGGTTGAAGTCGATGGACAGGGTGACCTTGAAACCATCGTGCGGCTCCAACTTCACCCACACGCCGCGCTCTTCCACTTCCACCGTTTTGGTGACGCGGATGAAGCGCTTCCTGGCGTGCTGCTCGGCCACGCCCGCGGTCTGCAGCAGGTAAATGAAAGGGGCGGCGGATCCGTCCATGATGGGGATTTCCGCCGCCGTGACCTCAATCACGAGGTTGTCGATGCCAAAGCCCGCCAGGGCCGACATCAAATGCTCGATCGTGCCGACACGCACGCCGGCGTCAGTCACCAGCGTGGAGGAGAGTCGCGTGTCGTTGACGAGCGATGGATCCACTTTCACCTCCACCGGCTCGGGCAAGTCGGTGCGGCGAAAGACGATCCCGGTGTCGGGCGCAGCCGGCAGCAGGGTGAGCTTCACCCGCTCGCCGGAGTGCAAACCCACACCCGTGGCGCTTATCGCTTGTTTCAGCGTGCGCTGCAATATCATGTCGGGCTTCTCAAACGGATGGGAATGCCCGATTCTAGCACAGTCAAAAACCGCACTTTATTGATTGATTTGCAGTATTAAATAGCTTTCTTCTATAGCGGCTCCGCCTCAGTCCGCCTGCTTGCGCAGGAAGGCCGGGATGTCGTAGCTTTCGCTCACTTCCGGGTTGGAGAAGTCCATGGACGGCGCCGCGCGACGACGGCCCTGGCGCATGATGGCCGGGGTGTCGAAGTCGTCGTAGCTGACCACTTCCACCGCGCGGTCGTCGGTGCCGGTCTTGACGATCTTGATGTATTCCGGACGCTCCTCGGTGTTGCGCGCGGTTTTCTTCTGGCCCAGGCCGGTGGCGATCAAGGTCACGCGGATGGTGTCTTCCGGCATGTCTTCCACTTCGGCGGTGCCGAACTTGATCTGCGCGTCTTCGTCCGCGTACTGGCGCACGATGCCCATGATTTCGCGGTATTCGCTCATCTTCAGGCAACCCGGCGCGGTGGAGATGTTGACCAGCACGCCGCGCGCGCCTTCCAGGGTGATGTTGTCCAGCAGCGGGCTGGCCACGGCCTGTTCGGCGGCCACGCGGGCGCGGTCGATGCCAGAGGCATAGGCGGAACCCATCATCGCCAGGCCCATTTCGCACATCACGGTGCGCACGTCGGCGAAGTCGACGTTGATCAGGCCCGGGCAAGTGATCACTTCGGCGATGCCGGCCACCGCGCCCTTGAGCACGTCGTCGGCGGCGCGGAAGGCTTCGCGCATGGTCACGTCGTCGCCCAGCACTTCCATCAGTTTTTCATTGGGGATCACGATCAGCGAATCGACGTGCTTTTTCAGATCCTCGATGCCGTTCTGCGCCACTTTCATGCGCTTGCCTTCGTGCTCGAACGGACGGGTGACCACGCCCACGGTCAGGATGCCCATTTCCTTGGCCACTTCGGCCACCACCGGCGCCGCGCCGGTGCCGGTGCCGCCGCCCATGCCGGCGGTGACGAACACCATATTGGAGCCGCGCAGCATCTCGGCGATGCGCTCGCGGTCTTCCAGCGCCGCGCTGCGGCCCACTTCCGGATTGGCGCCCGCGCCCAGGCCGCGAGTCAGGTTGTTGCCCAACTGCAGCTTCTGCGGCGACTTGTTGCGCAGCAGCGACTGAGCGTCAGTGTTGGCGCAGATGAATTCCACGCCGTGGACATTGCCGTCGATCATATTGTCGATGGCGTTGCAACCGCCGCCGCCTACGCCGATGACTTTGATGATCGCCACATTGGCGGTTTCTTGCATAACTTCAAAGACCATTCCGCTCATTTTCCTCTCCTCAATAAAGATGAGCTAACTACCCGTTACATCTGCCCGATCGCTATCGTGGCCAGCGAGTGCGCCGGCCGCGTAGCGCTTAGTAAAATGTTCACGATCCTGCGAGCTAAAGCGAGACCAGGCGAAAACAGCTGAAGAAGCGGAATGTACATACGGTACATGAGCATTCTGAAGCGTTTTCAACGCCGTATCGCCGACGCGCAGCGGATCGTAAACAAACTCCTAGAAATTGCCAGCGAACCACGCCTTCATGCGCGTGAACATCTGGCCTACACCCGCCGTCTCCACCTTGGGGCCGGCATGCGTTTGAATCTGATCCTTGCCGTACAACAGCAGGCCGACGCCGGTGGAGAAGCGCGGGGTCTTCACCACTTCCGCCAGGCCGCCCACATACTTGGGCACGCCGACGCGCACCGGCATGTGGAACACTTCTTCCGCCAGCTCCACCATGCCCGGCATCAGGCTGGCGCCGCCGGTCAGCACGATGCCGGAGGACAGCAGGTCCTCGAAGCCGCTGCGGCGCAGTTCCTGCTGCACCAGCTGGAACAGCTCTTCCACCCGCGGCTCCACCACTTCGGCCAGCGTGGCGCGCGACATCTGCCGCGGCCCGCGCTCGCCCACGCCCGGCACTTCTATCATCTGGCTGGGGTCGGCCATCGCCACAAGCGCCACCGCGTGCTGGATCTTGATGTCCTCGGCCTCCTTGGTCGGGGTGCGCAAGGCCATGGCGATGTCGTTGGTGATCTGGTCGCCGGCGATCGGAATCACCGCGGTGTGACGAATCGCGCCGTTGGCGTACACCGCGATGTCGGTGGTGCCGCCGCCGATGTCGATCAGGCACACGCCCAGGTCTTTTTCGTCTTCCGACAGCACCGCGATGGCGGAGGCCATCGGCTGCAGCACCAGGTCGGACACTTCCAGACCGCAGCGGCGCACGCACTTGGTCACGTTCTGGGCGGCGGACACCGCGCCGGTGACGATGTGCACCTTGGCCTCCAGCCGCACGCCGCTCATGCCCAGCGGTTCGCGCACGCCTTCCTGGCCGTCGATGCTGTATTCCTGGGTCAGGATGTGCAGCACCTGATGGTCGGGCGGGATGGTCACCGCGCGCGCGGTTTCAATCACGCGGTCGATGTCCATCTTGGTGACTTCGCGATCCTTGATCGCCACCATGCCGTGCGAGTTCACGCTCTTGATGTGGCTGCCGGCGATGCCGGCGAACACTTCGTGAATCTTGCAGTCGGCCATCAGCTCGGCCTCTTCCAGCGCGCGCTGGATCGCCTGCACCGTGGATTCGATGTTCACCACCATGCCGCGCTTCAAACCGCGCGACGGGGTGTGGCCCATGCCGACGATATTGAGTTGGCCGTCCTCCAGGACTTCTGCGACGATCGCCACGATCTTGGATGTGCCGATGTCGAGGCCAACCAGCATGTTCTTGCTTTCCTTTGGTTTGCTCACCTGTCGCTCCAACTGCTAATTACTTGTTTCCCTTGGCCGGCGGCGCCTTGTAATCGGGCATCCGCACGGCGAATCCATTCGGGTAGCGCATATCCACGTATTCCACGTGGTACGGCAACGCCGCCAACTTGCTCTTCCAGTACTGGGCGAAGCGGCGGGCGCGCGGACTCACGTCGTTGCGTCCCAGCTCCAGCTGCACCTGGTTGTCCAGCCCCACTTTCCAGGCGCGGCGGCTGGACAGCCACAGCGCCGCGGGCTTGACGCCCGCCGGAGCCAGATCCTGGCGCAGCCCGCCCAGCATTTCGCTCATGTCCTTCTCTGCCCCCGCCGGCCCGTAAAACACCGGCAGGTCCTGGTCGCTGGCGGCGTCGAACCGCTCTCCTCGGGTATTGACCAGGCCGTTCTCTCCCCAGCGCGCAAGCGCCACATGCTCTTCCACCGAAATATCCAGCGCGTCCGGCCAGCGCCGCCGCACCTGGGCATCCCGCACCCACGGCAATTTGCCGAAGGCCGCCCGCGTCTTGTCGATGTCCAGCGTGAAGAAGGTGCCGGACAGCTCGTGCTCGGCAATGAACTTCAGCTGTTCCGGCGTCACGCGTTTCATGTCGCCGCGAATCTGGATCTTCTTCACCGGAAACACCGGCGCGTGCGTCAACCAGAACCCTCCTGCATACAGCAACATCAGCGCTGCGGCGGCCAGCATCAGATTGGCCAGGCCTCTTAGCAGCCGATGGTTATCCCACATGCACCATATCCAGCACCTTGAGGCACAAATCCTCGTAACTGATGCCCATCGCCCGCGCCGCCATCGGCACCAGGCTGTGGCTGGTCATGCCCGGATTGGTGTTGGCTTCCAGCAGGTAAATGCCGCCGGCCTCGTCCATCAGGAAATCCACCCGGCCCCAGCCGCGGCCGCCCAGCACGCGGAAGGCCGCCAGCGACAGTTCGCGCGCGCGCCGCTCCAGCTCTTCGCTCAGGCCGGACGGGCAGCGGTAGACGGTGTCGTCGCGGAAATACTTGGCGTCGTAGTCGTAGAACTCGGTCGCCGGCTCGATCTTGATGGTCGGATAGGCGGTGTCGCCTATCACCGCGCAGGTGTATTCGCCGCCGCCGATGAAACGCTCGGCGATCACGATGCTGTCGTACTTGCGCGCCTCTTCGAACGCCGCCTTCAATTCGCCCGGCTGCTTGACCTTGGTCACGCCTATGCTGGAGCCCTCGGTGGCCGGCTTGACGAAGATGGGCAGGCCCAGCTTGGCTTCCACCGCGGCGAAGTCGCTGTTCTCGTCCAGCAGCTCGAATTCCGGGATAGGCAGGCCGGCGCCCTGCCACAGCAGCTTGGTGCGCCATTTGTCCATGCAGATCGCCGACGCCATCACGCCGCAGCCGGTATAGGGCAGGCCCATGCTTTCCAGCACGCCCTGCAAGGTGCCGTCTTCGCCGAAGGGGCCGTGCAGGATGTTGAACACGCGGTCGAAGCCTTCTTCCTTCAGCGCCGTCAGCGGCTGTTCCGACGGGTCGAATTTGTGCGCGTCCACGCCGCGGGACAGCAGGGCCTTGAGCACGCCGGCGCCGCTCATCAGCGACACTTCGCGCTCGGAGGAACTGCCGCCCATCATCACCGCCACCTTGCCGTACTGCTTCATTGCCTTGTCCTTGTCATTCATCATCACGCGCCCGCCGCCACTTTGGCCGGCACCGCGCCGATGGAGCCCGCGCCCATGGTCACCACCACGTCGCCGTCGCGAGCTTGATCGAAAATGGTCTGCTGCATCTCGGCGATGTCCTCGACGAACACCGGCTCCACCTTGCCCAGCACCCGCACCGCGCGCGCCAGCGCGCGGCCGTCGGCGGCGACGATGGGCGCTTCGCCGGCGGCGTAGACTTCGGACAACAGCAGCGCGTCCACGCCGGACAGCACTTTGACGAAGTCTTCGAACAGGTCCCGGGTGCGGGTGTAGCGGTGCGGCTGGAAGGCCAGCACCAGACGCTTGTCCGGGAAGGCGCCGCGCACCGCGGCCAGCGTGGCGGCCATTTCCACCGGATGGTGGCCATAGTCGTCCACCAGGGTGAAACTGCCGCCGTCCTTGGCCGGCACTTCGCCGTAACGCTGGAAGCGGCGGCCTACGCCGGCGAACTCGGCCAGGCCTTGCTGGATCGCCTCAACGCTGGCGCCGCACTCCAGGCCGATGGCGATGGCGGACAGCGCGTTGAGCACGTTGTGGCGGCCCGGCATGTTCAGCACCACCGGGAAGCGCACTTCCTTGCCGTTCTTCACCACCACGTCGAAATGCATCTGGCCGGCGGCGGCGCGCACGTTCTCGGCGTAGATGTCGGCGGAATCGTCCAGGCCGTAGGTGGTCACCGGCTTGGTGATGCGGCCGCGGATCTCGCGCACATTGGGATCGTCCACGCACAGCACCGCGCGGCCGTAGAACGGCAGCCGCTGCAGGAAATCGACGAAAGCCTGCTTGAGCTTGTCGAAGCTGTGGTCGTAGGTGTCCATGTGGTCGGCGTCGATATTGGTCACCACCGCCATCACCGGAGTCAGGTGCAGGAAGGAAGCGTCCGATTCGTCGGCCTCGGCCACCAGGAACTCGCCGGAGCCCAGCCGCGCATTGGTGCCGGCCGCGGTCAGCTTGCCGCCGATGACGAAGGTGGGGTCCAAGCCGGCCGCGCCCAGCACCGAAGCGGTCAGGCTGGTGGTGGTGGTCTTGCCGTGGGTGCCGGCGATGGCGATGCCCTGCTTGAAGCGCATCAGTTCGGCCAGCATCAGCGCGCGCGGGATCACCGGGATCTTGCTGGCGCGCGCTTCCTGCACTTCCGGGTTGTCGGCCTTGACCGCGGTGGAGGTCACCACCACGTCGGCGCCGTGCATATAGGTGGCGTCGTGGCCGTAGAACACGCGAATGCCCTGATCGATCAGCCGCTTGCTGGTGGCGCTCTCCGCCATGTCGGAACCGGACACGGTAAAGCCCAGGCCGTGCAGCACCTCGGCGATGCCGCACATGCCGACGCCGCCTATGCCTACGAAATGTATGTGTTTGACCCTGTGTTTCATGTCTGTGTCTCTGCTTGAGCGCTCGTTTGACGCCCTGTCATTCCTTGGCCAGCTGCTGGCACAGGTCGGCCACCCGGCCGGCCGCGCCGGAACGGGCCAGCGCGCGCGCGCGCTCGGCCTTGTCCAGCAACTGTTCTCTGTCCAAACCCGCCAACAGGCCCGCAAGCCCGTCGGCGTTCAATTCCTTCTGCGGCAGATGCCAGGCCGCGCCGGCCTGCGCCATCCACTCGGCGTTGTCGCGCTGATGACCGGTGGTGGACACCACCAGCGGCACCAGCACGCTGGGCGCGCCGGCCGCGCACAATTCGCTGACCGTGATCGCGCCGGCGCGGCAGATCACCAGGTCGCATTCGGCCAGGCGCTTCGGCATGTCGTCGACGAAAGGCAGCAACTCCACTTGCTCGCGCAGGCCCGCCGCCTGATAAGCGGCCTCGACCGCGGCGAAATTCGCCTCGCCGGTCTGGTGCGTCAGCCGCGGCCGCTGCTCGGCCGGCAATTTGGCCATCGCCTGCGGCAAGGTTTCGTTCAAAACCTTGGCGCCCAGGCTGCCGCCCACCACCAGCACCTTCAGCGGTCCGCCGCGGCCGGCGAAGCGCTCCGCCGGTGCGGCGATGCTTTCGATCTCGCCGCGCACCGGATTGCCGGTGACCAGCGCCTTGGCGTTGCGCGCCGCGTCGCCGTCGAAACCGCAGACCAGTTTCTTGGCGAAGGGCAGCAAAGCCTTATTGCTCAACAACAGGCCGGCGTCGGCGTTGACCAACACCAGCGGCTTCCACAGCAGGCCCGCCATCACGCCGCCGGGCAGGCAGACGTAACCGCCCATGCCCAGCACCACGTCCGGGCGGTGACGGAAAATCTGCGCCGCGCTGCTGAAGAAGGCACCGATCAGCTGCAACGCACCCTTGGCCGAGCCCAGCAGGCCCTTGCCGCGCACGCCGTGAAAGTTCAGCCGCTCCAGCGGAATGCCGGTCGGCGGCACCAATTTGTTCTCCATGCCGCGGCGGGTGCCCAGCCACACCACGTTCCAGCCCCGGCTTTGCAACTCTTTGGCCACGGCAAGGCCGGGGACGATGTGTCCACCCGTGCCAGCCGCCATCACCATGACCGTGCGATTCGCCATCTCTATCCGTTCCGTTAAATCTCGTTGCCGCGCATCATGCGCCGGTTTTTGCTTCGCCCTTCGGGCTCGCAGAAACCGCCGCCTACGGGCTTACGCCCTAACGCGCCTGACAGCGCTGCTCATGCGCGGCTACACTTTGTAGCCGCGCATGATGCGGCGGTTTTCATAATCAACCCGCAGCAGCACCGCCACCGCGATCAAATTCATCAACATCGCCGAGCCGCCGAAAGACATCAGCGGCAAGGTCAAACCCTTGGTCGGCAGCAGGCCCATATTCACCCCGATGTTGAAAAACACCTGGATGCCGAGCCAGATGCCCAGGCCCTGCGCCACCAGCGACTGGTAGTAACGTTCCAGCTTTTTCGACTCCACGCCGATGTGGAAGGCGCGGCGCACGATCCAGGCGTACAGGCCGATCACCACGCAGATGCCGGCGAAACCGAACTCTTCCGAAATCACCGCCATGATGAAGTCGGTATGCGCTTCCGGCAGGTAAAACAGTTTCTCTATGCTGCCGCCCAGGCCGACGCCGAACCACTCGCCGCGACCGATGGCGATCAATGAATGCGACAGCTGGTAACCCTTGCCGTAGGGGTCGTCCCACGGGTCCATGAAGCCCAGCACCCGCTTCAAGCGATACGGCGAGGAGATGATCAGCACCACGATGGCGCCCACCGCCATCACCGCCAGCCCGCTGAAGATGCGCATATTGATGCCGCCGAGGAAGAGCACGCCCATCGCGATGCTCATCACCACCATCAGCGCGCCGAAGTCCGGCTCGCGCAGCAGCAGGAAGGCCACCACCACCATGGCGGCGAACATCGGCGCGAAGCCTTCTTTCAGGCTGTGCAGCAGATGGCTCTTGCGCACGGTGTAATCCGCCGCGTACAGCACGGTGGCGAACTTCATCACCTCCGACGGCTGCAGGTTCAGCACGATCAGATTGATCCAGCGCCGCGAGCCGTTGACCATCTTGCCGATGCCGGGAATCAGCACCAGCACCAGCAACACCAGTCCGATCAGGAAAATCTTGCCGGAGTACTTCTGCCAGAACGCCGTCGGGATTTGGAAGGCGATATAGGCCGCGCTCAGCCCTATCGTCATGAAGATCATGTGACGGATCAGGTAGAAGTAGCGGTTGTGCGTGGCCGCGTCGGCCTCGGCGTAGGCGATGGACGCCGAGTACACCATCACCAGGCTGATCGACAACAGCAGGGCCAGCGCCCAGGACAGCGCTTCGTCGAACGGCTTGATGGCGGCGTAGCGCCGGGCTCCGTGCACGATCATGGCCGCGTCGCCTCCGCTTGCCGCGCCTTCAGCTCGCGCACGGCGTCGATGAACACCTGGGCGCGATGCGCGTAGTTGCGGAACATGTCCAGGCTGGCGCAGGCCGGCGACAGCAGCACCACGTCGCCCGGCTGCGCCAGTTCCGCCGCGCGGCGGGTGGCTTCTTCCAGCGTCGCGCAGTCGTGCAGCGGCAGGCCGGTGGCGGCCAGCGCGGCGCGGATCTTGCCGGCGTCGCGGCCGATCAGCAGCACCGCGCGGGCGATGCGGCGGCAGGCCGGCGCCAGCGGCGCGAAGTCCTGGCCCTTGCCGTCGCCGCCGGCGATCAACACCACCGGACGGGTCATGCCGTTCAGCGCCGCCTCGGTGGCGCCGACATTGGTGCCCTTGGAATCATCGATAAACGCCACCGAGCCGATTTCGTCTACCAGCTCGACGCGATGCTCCAGGCCCTGGAAGGTTTTCAGCCCTTGCAGCAAGGCGGCGCGCGGCGCGCCCACCGCTTCGCACAAGGCCAGCGCGGCCAGCGCGTTGGCGGCGTTGTGCAGGCCCTGCAAGCTCATCTCGGCGCAATCGAAGGCCGGCTCGCCGTCCAGGCTCAGCCAGTAACGGCCGTCATCCTGCCGCAACGCGTATCCGGCATTCTCTGTCAGCGAGAACCATTTGACCGCGCGGCCGGGCCGCACCATCGCGCGCACCAGCGCGTCGTCGCGGTTCAGCACCTGGACGCCGGCGCCGTGGAACACCCGGGTCTTGGTGTGGGCGTAGTCCAGCAGATCGTCGTAGCGATCGAGGTGGTCCTCGGAAATGTTCAGCACCGTGGCCGCGTCGGCCTCCAGGCTGTAAGTGGATTCCAGCTGAAAGCTGGACAGCTCCAGCACCCACACGTCCGGGCGCTTGTCGCTTCGCTCGCGCTCCAGCTGCGCTTCCAGCACCGCCAGGCCGATATTGCCGGCCACCACCGCGTCCAGGCCGGCGGCGGCGCACAGATGGCCGGCCAGGCTGGTGACGGTGCTCTTGCCGTTGGAGCCGGTGATGGCGATCACCTTGCTGCCGTCGCCGCGGATCGCGCGCGCCAGCACTTCGATATCGCCTATCACCTCGCCGCCGGCTTGACGGAAGGCGGCGACAGCCGGGTGCTTCAGCGGCACGCCCGGGCTCAACACCAGCAAGTCGGCGTCGGCGAAGGTCTGGGCGCTGAAGTCGCCGGCGCGCACTTCCGCCTGCGGCAGGAAGGCGCGCAGCTCGGCCACGCGCTCGGCCGACGGCTTGGCGTCGGCCACGCTCACGCGCGCGCCGTGCGCGGCCAGGTAGCGCGCGGCCGCCAGGCCCGAGCCTCCCAAGCCCACCACCACGACGTGACGATTCGCGTAGTCCATAGTCTTCCTCAACGCAGCTTGATGGTGGACAGACCGGCCAACACCAGCATCATGGTGATGATCCAGAAACGCACCACCACTTGCGTTTCCTTCCAGCCCTTCAACTCATAGTGGTGATGCAGCGGCGCCATGCGGAACACCCGCTTGCCGGTGAGCTTGAACGAAGCCACCTGGATCATCACCGACAGCGCTTCCACCACGAACAGGCCGCCCATGATCAAGAGCACGATTTCCTGACGCACGATCACCGCCACGGTGCCCAGCGCCGCGCCCAGCGCCAGCGCGCCGACGTCGCCCATGAAGACCTGGGCCGGATAGGCGTTGAACCATAAAAATCCCAAGCAAGCGCCGCACATCGCCGCGCAGAACACCACCACCTCGTGCGCGCCGGGAATGAAGGGCAGGCCCAGGTATTTGGAAAACACCGCGTGGCCGGCGACGTAGGCGAAGATGGACAGGCCGGCCGCCACCATCACGGTGGGCAGGGCCGCCAGGCCGTCCAGGCCGTCGGTCAGGTTCACCGCGTTGGAGGTGCCTACGATGACGAAATAGGTGAGGATGCAAAAACCGATCGCGCCCAGCGGATAGGAGATGGTCTTGACGAAGGGCACGATCAGCTCGGTGGACGCCGGCAGCTTGGCGGTGGCGATCAGGAACACGCCGGCGCCGATGGCGATGGCGGACTGCCAGGCCATCTTGAACTTGGCGGACACCCCTTTCGGGTCCTTGTACACCACCTTGCGCCAGTCGTCGTAAAAGCCCAGCGCTCCGGTGCCGAACATCACCGCCAGCAGCAGCCACACGTATTTGTTGGACAGGTCCGCCCACAGCAGCGTGGTCAGGCCGATGGCCAGCAGGATCAGCGAGCCGCCCATGGTCGGGGTGCCGGCCTTGACCAGATGGGTTTGCGGGCCGTCGTTGCGCACCGCCTGGCCCACTTTGAGTTCGGTCAGTTTGCGGATCACCCACGGCCCCAGCAGCAGCGAGATCGCCAGCGCGGTCAGCGCCGCCATCACCGCGCGCAGCGTGATGTAGTTGAAGACGTTGAAGGCCCGGATGTGGGAGCCCAGCATTTCAGCCAGCCAGAGCAGCACGTTATTGTTCCTCTCTAAATTGTTGCATCAGGTGTTCCACCACCCGTTCCATGCGCATGAAGCGCGACCCCTTGACCAGAACGGAGGCACCCGACGGCAACTGCCGGTCGAGAAACTCGTACAACTCGTCAATCGAATCAAAATGTTTGCCGCTCGCGCCGCAGGCGACGGCGGCGTGGCGCGAAGCCTCGCCCAGCGTCAGCAGCAGGTCGACGCCGCGCGCCCGCGCGTACTCGCCCACTTCCGCGTGCAGCGCGTCGGCGGCCTCGCCCAGCTCGCCGATGTCGCCCATCACGAAGCAGCGCGGCGCCGGCAGGCGGATCAGCACGTCGATCCCGGCCTTCATCGAATCCGGGTTGGCGTTGTAGCTGTCGTCGATCACGCTCAGGCCGCGCGGGCTTTGCTTCAGTTGCAAACGGCCCTTGGCGCCGCCGAAGGCCGCCAGGCCGGCGGCGATGTCGTCCAGCGGCACGCCGGCGGCCAGCGCCAGGCTGGCGGCGGCCAGCGCGTTGCGCACATTGTGTTCGCCCGGCGCCGGCAGTTCTATCCGCCGCTCGCCGTCGGCGCAGCGCAGCGTGAAGCGGCTGTTCAAGGCGCCCAGTTCGATGTCGGCGGCGTGAACATCGGCTTCGGGGTTCAGACCGAAGGCGATCTGGCGATGGCCGTCCGCCGCGCGGCGGAACAGCGCCAGATTGGCGTCGTCGGCGTTCAACACCGCCACACCGCCCTCGTCCAGGCCTTCGAAGATTTCCGCCTTGGCGCGCGCCACCTCCTCGGTGGAGCCGAAATAGCCGACATGGGCGCGCATCGCGTTGTTGACCAGGGCGACGCGCGGCCGGGCCAGGCCGGTCAGATAGCTAAGCTCACCGTGATGGTTCATGCCCATCTCCAGCACCGCGTAGCGATGCGCCGGCGTCAGCCGCAGCAGGGTCAGCGGCAGACCGATGTCGTTGTTGAAGTTGCCGGCGGTGGCCAGCACCGCGTCCGCGCCCGCATGCTGGCGCAAGATCGCCGCCAGCATTTCCTTGACCGTGGTCTTGCCGTTGGAGCCGGTGACGCCGATGCGCAGCGCCGCTTGGCGCAGCGCCCAGCCGGAAGCCAGCCGGCCCAGGGCCAGCCGGGTGTCGTCGACGCGGATCAGGCTGGCGCCGGGCAAGGCGTAATCCGCGCGCACCAGCGCGGCAGCGCCCTTGGCCGCCACCTCGGCGACGAAGTCGTGGGCGTCGAAACGCTCGCCCTTCAGCGCGACGAACAGATCGCCGGGACCGGCCTCGCGGCTGTCGGTCACCACGCGCAGGATGTCGCCGTCCGGGCCGCTCAATGCGCCCCGGGCCAGTTCGGCGGCCTGCAGCAGCGTCATCATGCGCGCTCTCCCCAGGCGGTCAGCGCCTCTTCCGCCACGCGGAAGTCGGAGAACGGCCGCTTGACGCCGGCGATGTCCTGGTATTCCTCATGCCCCTTGCCGGCCACCAGCACCACGTCGCCGGCGCGCGCCTGGCTCACCGCCCAATGGATGGCGGCTTCGCGGTCGACTTCGACATGGCCGGGCCGCTGCATGCCGGCGAGCACGTCGCGCAGAATGGCTTGCGGGTCTTCGGTGCGCGGGTTGTCGCTGGTCAGCACCGCCACGTCGGCGATTTTCTCGGCGATGGCGCCCATCATCGGGCGCTTGCCCGGATCGCGGTCGCCGCCGCAGCCGAACACGCAAAACAGGCGGCCGCCTTCCGGGCGGATCTCGGCCAGCGTGGACAAGGCTTTTTCCAGCGCGTCCGGGGTGTGGGCGTAGTCGATCACCACCAGCGGCTCATGCGCGCCGCCGACGCTCTGCATGCGGCCGCGCGCCGGCTGGATGCGCGCCATCACCGAGGCGGCGTCGCGCAGGCTGACGCCGTTGACGCACAGCGTGGCCAGACAGGCCAGCAGGTTGGCGGCGTTGAAACGGCCCACCAGGCCGGTGCGCACGTCGGCGACGCCCCAGGGCGTGGTCACCGTCAGCTGCAGGCCGTCCAGCGTGGCGGCCAGCGCCAGCGGACGCACGTCGCCCTGTTCCAGGCCGTAAGTCACCACCTGGGTCTGCGCCGGGTCGATCTCGGCGGCCAGTTGGCGGCCGAAAGCGTCGTCGGCGTTGATCACCGCGTGTTTCAGGCCCTCCCAGAAGAACAGCTTCTTCTTGGATTCGCCGTAGGCTTCCATCGAACCGTGATAATCCAGGTGGTCCCGGGTCAGGTTGGTCAGCACCGCGGTGGCGAAGTCCACGCCGTTGACGCGGCTTTGATCCAGGCTGTGGCTGGATACTTCCATGGTCACCACGTGCGCGCCCTGGCGACGGTATTCGGCCAGCTTTTGCTGAATGGTCACCGGGTCCGGCGTGGTGTGGGTGGTTTCGGTCAGTTCGCCGTAAAAGCCGTTGCCTACGGTGCCGATCAGCGCCGCCTTCTGGCCCAGCAGCGAGAAGGCCTGCGCCAGCCAGTGGGAAATCGAGGTCTTGCCGTTGGTGCCGGTGATGCCGATCACGCGCAGCGCGCGGCTGGGATAGCCGTAAACCTCGGCCGCCAGCATGCCGATGCGGTCGCGCAGATGCGGCACTGGCAGATTGGGCGCCTGCCACAGCGGATTCCAGGCGAAGCCGCCTGCGTCGTCCCACAACACCGCGGCCGCGCCTTTCGCCAGCGCGGCGTGGATGTAGTCGCGGCCATCGGAATGCAGGCCGGGGCACGCCAGGAACACGTCGCCGGGCAGCACGCGGCGGCTGTCGGTCTCCACCCGCTTGACGGGCAGTCCCAATTGTTTGATGTCGGCCGGATTCCAGTCCGGCATGGGGGTCAAACGGCTTTTCATGATCTGATCAAAAATCCACCGGCACCGGGGTGGATTCCGGCAATAAAGTGTTGTTGGAGGGCTCGTCCGGCTGCACGTTCAGCACTCGCAACGCGCCGCCGGCGATCTGCGAGAACACCGGCGCAGCCACCGCGCCGCCGTAATATTTGCCCGCTGAGGGCTCGTCTATCATCACCGACACGATCACGCGCGGCGATTTGCCCGGCGCGAAGCCCATGAACAGCGCGCGGTGCTTGTTGGCCACATAGGCGCGGCCTTCCAGCTTGCGCGCGGTGCCGCTCTTGCCGCCTATGCTGTAGCCGATGATGCGGCCGCCGACGGCGCCGCCGCCCGGCTGGCTGTTGGCGATCAGCAGATCGCGCATCTCGTGCGCGGTCTTTTCCGCCAGCACGCGCTTGCCCGGCATCGGCGTATTGGTCTTGTACAGCGAGATGGGCAGCATCACGCCGTCGTTGGCGAACACGGTGTAGGCGCGCGCCATCTGGATCAGGCTGACCGAGATGCCGTAGCCGAAGGACATCGTCGCCTGCTCGATCGGCCGCCAGTTGTGCCAGTCGCGCAGCCGGCCGCCGGCCTCGCCGGGGAAGCCGGTTTCCGGCGCGCGGCCGAAACCCAGCGCGTCGTAATGCTTCCAGGTTTGTTCCGGCGAGCTCATCAACGCCAGCTTGCTGGTGCCGACGTTGGACGATTTCTGGATGATGCCGAGGATGTCCAGGCTGGGGCGCGGCGCCACGTCGCGGATGGTGGCCGGGCCTATCATGTAAGTGTGGGTGTCCAGCACGGTGTTGAGGCCGGCCTTGCCGTTTTCCAGCGCCAGCGCGATGGACAGCGGCTTCATCGTCGAACCCGGCTCGAACAGGTCGATCACGCCGCGGTTGCGCATCATTTCCGGCGTCACGCCGCTGCGGTTGTTGGGGTTGAACGACGGATAGTTGGCCAGCGCCAGCAGTTCGCCGGTGTGCGCGTCCACCACCACCACGCTGCCGGCCTTGGCCTTGTTCAACTCCACCGCCGCCTTCAACTCGCGGTAAGCCAGGTACTGGATGCGGTGATCCACCGCCAGCGCCAGCTTCTGGCCGTCGCGCGGCGGCTCGATGGCGGCGATGTCTTCGATGATGTGGCCGCGGCGGTCCTTCAGCACCACGCGGCGGCCGTCCTTGCCGGCCAGCATCTTCTCGCGCGCCAGTTCCACGCCTTCCTGGCCCTTGCCGTCCACGCCGGTGAAACCGATGATGTGGGACACGATTTCCCCGGCCGGGTAGAAGCGGCGGAACTCCTGCTGCTTGGCGATGCCGGGCACGCCCAGCGCCATCACCTTGTCGGCCAGCTCCGGGCTGATCTGACGTTTGACGTAGACGAATTCTTTTTTGCGGTCGGACAGCTTGGCCGACAGCTCTTCCGGCGACAGGTCCAGCATCGCCGCCAGTTCGCGCAGCTTGGCCGGCGGCACCGGCTCCATGTCCGCCGGGCTGGCCCAGATGGTCTGCACCGGCGAGCTGATCGCCAGCGGCTCGCCGTTGCGGTCGGTGATCACGCCACGGTTGGCTTCCAGCGTCAGCGCGCGGCGGAAACGGGCCTCGCCCTGGTTCTGCAGGAAGTCCTGCTGCACCACTTGCAGATAGACCGCGCGGCCGATCAGCGCCAGGAACAGCAGCGCCAGCATCAACAGCACGAAACGCACGCGGCCCGGCTTCATGCGCAGCGCGGGGCTGGCGTCCGGGATGCGTTGCTGGTGACGCGGGGAGTAAGTGCGCATCACATCCCCTTTCCAGGCGAGACCACCTGGATCTGGCGCGGATCCGGGGTATGCATGTCGAGGCGGCTGGACGCGGCTTTCTCAATCACCGCGTGCGCGCCCCAGGTGCTCTGCTCCAACTGCAGCTGGCCGAACTCGATCTCCAGCTGCTGGGCGGATTTGCGCTCTTTCTGCAAATCGCTGTAGAGCTTGCGCGACACGTGGGTCGAGGTGACCACCGACCAGGCGGACAGCACCACGATGACCAGCAGTATCGCGTTGAGCTTGTTCATGCGTCGATCTCCCGCCACGGCGCGGCGGTGCGCTCGGCCACGCGCATGATGGCGCTGCGGGAGCGCGCGTTGGCGCGCACCTCCTCATCGCCCGCGCGCACCGGCTTGCCCACGGTGGACATCGGCGGCTGCGCCATGTCGGAGGCGCGCACCATCGCCCAGGCCGGCAGCTTTTCCTCGCTGCTGGCGTCGCGCAGGTATTGCTTGACGATGCGGTCTTCCAGCGAATGGAAGCTGATCACCGCCAGGCGGCCGTTTTCCGCCAGGCGGCGCGCCGCCTGCGGCAGCACCGCCTTGAGCTCGTCCAGCTCGCGGTTCACAAAGATCCGGATCGCTTGGAAGGTACGCGTTGCGGGGTCCTGACCCGGTTCCCGAGTACGGACGTTTTGCCCAACGAGCAAGGCGAGCTCACGCGTGGTCTGGAGGGGGGCGTCAGCCCTTTGCGCAACAATGGCTGCTGCGATCTTGCGAGCAAACCGCTCTTCACCATAAGTCTTGATGACCTCTCTGATATCGGCCTCGTCTGCCGTCGCCAACCATTCGGCCGCGGTGATGCCGCGGGTGGTATCCATACGCATGTCCAAGGGCGCGTCGAAACGGAAGCTGAAACCGCGCCGTCCGTCGTCGATCTGCGGCGAGGACACGCCCAGATCCATCAACACGCCGTCCACCCGGGGCACGCCCAGGCGGTCCAGTTCCTGCCCCAGCGTTTCAAAACCGTTGTGCACGATCTGAAAACGCGGGTCTTCCTCCGCCAGCCGCGTGGCCACGGCGATGGCTTCGGGATCCTTGTCGAAGGCGATCAGGCGGCCTTGCGGCCCCAGTCGCGACAGGATCAAGCGGCTGTGGCCACCTCGACCGAACGTGCAATCGACATAGACGCCATCCGGCCGGATGGCGAGCGCGTCGACCGCTTCGGTCAAGAGCACCGTCAGGTGCACGAAAGGGGTGGTGCTCACAGCGTAAAGTCTCCAAGGTGTTGGGCCAGATCGGCTTGATCGATGGCCAGGGCGTCAGCGGTCTGGCTGTCCCATTCCTCGGCATTCCACAGCTCGAAGCGGTTGCCCATGCCCACCAGCGCGACGTCCTTGTCGAGTCCGGTGAGATCGCGCAGGCGCGCGGGCAGCAGAATGCGTCCGGCACTGTCCATTTCCAGCGTTTCCGCGTGGCCGAGCACGAGGCGCTGGTAACGTTTCAGAGTGGGATTGCCGGTGGGAAGGGCTAACAGACGGGCTTCGACCGGACGCCAGTTGGGTTCGGGGTAGATCAGCAAGTGGTCTTGGGACTCGAGGGTGACGACCAGTTTGTGCCCGAAAGCGGACAGCAGTGTCTCGCGGTGTTTGGCCGGAATAGCCAAACGCCCCTTGCTATCGAGAGACAAGATGCTGACACCACCAATCATGATTTCGAGCCCGCTGACCGAATAAACCTAAGGGGCCGTCGCCCCCTGGGGCAAATGCCCCACTTTCACCCACTTCGCCCCACTTTCCGCCACTATAAGAAAGAACTTCTCCACGGTCAACATCGAGAAGTTCTAATTCACCTTTTGAGACAATGACTTAGCGGACAGCGCAAAAAGCGGATTCCTTGTCAAATCAGAGGCTTAAAAACATCAGTCAAAGTGAGCTGTTAACACTCGAACTATTCCCGAAACACCACACCCCGGGCCTGGGAATATTTCCAAGGACAGTCCAATGCAAGACCACTTGCCGCGCCGCAGCACAAAAACAGGACGGCGGCGCCGCATTCGGCGCCGCCGTCCCGGAGTCCCACAGGATCAGGCCAGTTTTTGACGCAGGATGTCCTGCACCTGGGCCGGATTCGCCTTGCCCTTGGAAGCCTTCATCACCTGGCCGGCCAAGGCGTTGAGCGCCTTCTCCTTGCCGGCGCGGTATTCCTCCACCGCCTTGGGATTGGCGGCGATCGCCTCTTCCACCATCTTCTCGATGGCGCCGACGTCGGACACCTGCTTCAGACCGTCGCGCTCGATGATGGCGTCGGCGGACAGCTCGCTGTCCCACAAGGCATCGAACACCTGCTTGGCCAGCTTGCTGGACAGGGTGTTGTCGGCGATGCGCGCGATCAGGCCGGACAGACGCTCCGCCGAGATCGGGCAGTCCGCGATCTCCTTGCCGTCGCGATTCAGCCGCGCGGCGATCTCGCCGTTGATCCAGTTGGCGGCCAGCTTGCCCTGGCCGGAGGCCTTGGCCGCAGCCTCGAAGTACTGCGCCTGCGCCAGGCTGGAGGTCAGCAGCGCCGCGTCGTAGGCGGACACGCCATAGGCCTCCGCCAGACGGACTTGCATCGCCGCCGGCAGTTCCGGCATCTCGCCGCGAATGCGGGCGATCTGCTCGTCGGAAATGCGCACCGGCAGCAGGTCCGGATCCGGGAAGTAGCGGTAGTCGTGCGCGTCTTCCTTGCTGCGCATCATCCGGGTCTCGCCGGTGTCCGGGTCGAACAGCACGGTGGCCTGCTGCACCTTGCCGCCGTCTTCCAGGGTGTCGATCTGCCACTGGATTTCGTACTTGGCGGCCTGCTCCAGGAAGCGGAAGGAGTTGAGGTTCTTGATCTCGCGGCGGGTGCCGAAGGCCTGCTGGCCCTCCGGGCGCACCGACACGTTGACGTCCATGCGGAAGCTGCCTTCCTGCATATTGCCGTCGCAGATGCCCAGCCAGGTCACCAGCGCGTACAGCGCCTTGACATAGGCCAGCGCCTCGTCCACCGAGCGCATGTCCGGTTCGGACACCACTTCCAGCAAGGGCGTGCCGGCGCGGTTGAGGTCGATGCCGGACAGGCCGTGGAAGTCTTCATGCAGGCTCTTGCCGGCGTCCTCTTCCATATGGGCGCGAGTCACGCCTATCACCTTCTCCTGCTCGCCCACCAGGATCTTCAGCTGGCCGTGCTCGACGATGGGCAGGTCCATCTGGCTGATCTGGTAGCCCTTGGGGAGATCCGGATAGAAGTAGTTCTTGCGCGCGAACACGTTCTTCTGATTGATCTTGGCGTCCAGCGCCAGGCCCAGACGGATGGCCTTGTCCACCACCGCCTTGTTCAATACCGGCAGCACGCCGGGAAAGGCCAGCTCCACCGCGGAGGCCTGGGTGTTCGGCTCCGCGCCAAAGGCGGTGCTGGAGCCGGAGAAAATCTTGGAGACGGTATTGAGCTGCACATGCACCTCGATGCCGATGACGACTTCCCATTTCATGGTTGGAAAATCCTTCTATTATTTTTGCCACGGAAGCACACGGAAAACACGGAAGGAAAAACGGCTGACACTACCCTCCATCAGCTAATCCGCCCCTTGGAAGCCAGGGCTTGCCTGTGTCCTTCCGTGTGCTTCCGTGGCTAATTCATTCAATTACAAAACCGGCGCGCGGCTGTGCCAATCGGTAGCCAACTGGAACTGATGCGCGACGTTCAACATCTTGGCTTCGCCGAAGTAGTTGCCGATGATCTGCAAGCCGATCGGGCGGCCATTGGCGCTGAAGCCGGCCGGCACGCTCATGCCCGGCAAGCCGGCCAGGTTCACCGACAGCGTGTAGATGTCGGACAGATACATCTGCACCGGGTCGTCGTTCATCGAGCCGATGTCGAAAGCGGCGGTCGGCGCCACCGGCCCCAGGATCACGTCGCACCGTTCGAAGGCGGCCTTGAAATCGTTGGCGATCAGGCGACGGACTTTCTGAGCCTTCAGATAGTAAGCGTCGTAATAGCCGTGCGACAGCACATAGCTGCCCACCAGGATGCGGCGCTTGACCTCGCTGCCGAAGCCTTCGGCGCGGGTCTTCTCGTACATGTCCACCAGGTCTTTGTACTCGGCGGCGCGGTGACCGTAACGCACGCCGTCGTAGCGCGACAGATTGGTCGAGGCCTCGGCCGGCGCGATCACATAGTAGGCCGGGATGGACAGCTCGGTGTTGGGCAGACTGACTTCCACCACCTGCGCGCCCTGCTTCTTCAGCACCGCCACCGCCTCGTCCACCGCGCGCGCCACGTCGGCGCTCAGGCCGGCGGCGAAGTATTCGCGCGGCAGGCCCACTTTCAGGCCGGCCAGCGGCTGGTTCAGATCACGGGCGTAGTCTTCGCCGGCGCGCTCCAGGCTGGTGGAGTCGCGCGGGTCGAAACCGGCCATCACGTTCAGCATCAGCGCGCAGTCCTCGGCGGTCTGCGCGATCGGGCCGCCCTGATCCAGCGAGGAGGCGAAGGCCACCATGCCGTAGCGCGACACCACGCCGTAAGTCGGCTTGATGCCGGTGACGCCGCAATGGGAGGCCGGCTGGCGGATGGAGCCGCCGGTGTCGGTGGCGGTGGCCACCGGCGTCAGCCGCGCGGCCACGGCGGCGGCGGAACCGCCGGAGCTGCCGCCCGGCACCGCCTTCTGGTCCCAGGGGTTTTTCACCGCGCCGTAGAAGGAGTTCTCGTTGGACGAGCCCATCGCGAACTCGTCCATATTGGCACGGCCCAGCGTCACCAGGCCGGCGGCCTGGCATTGTTCGACCACGTGGGCGCTGTACGGCGACACGAAATTGTCCAGCATCTTGGAGCCGCAGCTGGTTTTCCAGCCCTGCTGGCAGAACAGATCCTTGTGGATGATGGGCACGCCGGTCAGCGCGTGCGCGTTGCCGGCGGCGATGCGCGCGTCGGCGGCTGCGGCTTCGGCCAGGGTCTTGGCGCGGTCGACGGTGACCAGCGCGTTGAGCGCCGGGTTCAGCGCTTCGATGCGGTCCAGGTATTGGGTGGCCAACTCAAGGCTGGAGACTTCCTTGGCCGCCAGCTGCCGCGACAGTTGCTTTAAAGTAGACTGTGTCATTTCAAATGGAATCTTTAGCTATCCGGGAAGGGCGCCGCCGTCCTTTCAGACAGCGGCCGGCGCCGGCCTCCCGCGCGGGCGGGAACCTAAACCGGCGCAGGCAATCAGAGCATCACTCGATGACCTTGGGGACCAGGAACAAGCCCTTTTCCACTTGCGGGGCCACGGCCTGGAAAGCTTCGCGCTGATTGGTTTCGGTAACGACATCTTCGCGCAAACGCAAAGAGACATCCTGCGGATGGGCCATCGGCTCGATGCCGTCGGTGTTCACCGCCTGCATCTGTTCGATCAGGCCGAAAATATTATTGAGTTGCTTGCTTGTCGCGGCAATTTCCGCTTCATTGACATTGATGCGGGCAAGCTTGGCAATTCGTGCGACATCCTGATGCGTCAGCGACATGGTGTCCTCGTTCAAAACCTTTAATATTTCAAGCGTTATAGGGTATCATAGCCCGCTTGATTCTCCCAAGATCGACATCGCGCCACGGCGTAATTTCGGCAGCGCTTTCACCGCGCGGCCGACAGGCGGCAAGCCGCCGCGCCGGGGCCGGATCGTGCAGGCCTCGTCGAACCGACACGGCGTCGGAAAACGATGCGTAAGGCCAGCCGGGCGAAGCCGCTTAGCCGGCGTCGCCCAGTGGGCGCCAAGCGTCGTTTGCCACGCGGCGGCTAGACTCGGGTCGTACGAGTAGACAACAAACAACAGATTACAAGCGGACGCGACGGCGCGTCCGCCACATGACGAAAACTGACCAGGATCGCCCAATGTTTCGTTCGCTGACCGGATACTTCTCCAACGACCTCGCCATTGACCTTGGCACAGCCAACACCCTCATCTACATGCGCGCCAAAGGCATCGTGCTGGACGAGCCCTCGGTAGTCGCCATTCACAGCGACGCGCCCACCAACAAGAAATCCATTCTGGCCGTGGGTCTGGAAGCCAAGCGCATGCTGGGCCGCACCCCGGGCAGCATCCAGGCGATCCGCCCGATGAAGGACGGCGTGATCGCCGACTTCACCGTCACCGAACAGATGCTCAAGCAGTTCATCAAGAAGGTGAACCCCAACCGCTTCTTCGCCGCCAGCCCGCGCATCGTGATCTGCGTGCCCTGCGGCTCCACCCAGGTGGAGCGCAAGGCGATCCGCGACTCGGCGCTGGCCGCCGGCGCGCGCCGCGTGGAACTGATCGAAGAGCCGATGGCGGCCGCCATCGGCGCCGGCCTGCCGGTTGAGGAGCCCACCGGCTCCATGGTGGTGGACATCGGCGGCGGCACCACCGAAGTCGGCGTGATTTCGCTGGGCGGCGTGGTGTATTCCAACTCCGTCCGCGTCGGCGGCGACAAGTTCGACGAAGCCATCATCAACTACATCCGCCGCAACTACGGCATGCTGATCGGCGAAACCACCGCCGAGGAAATCAAGAAGACCATCGGCTCCGCCTTCCCGGGCGCCGAGGTGCGCGAAATGGAAGTCAAGGGCCGCAACCTGGCCGAAGGCATTCCGCGCGCCTTCACCGTGTCGTCCAACGAAATCCTGGAAGCGCTGACCGAACCCTTGAACCAGATCGTATCCGCGGTGAAGATCGCGCTGGAACAGACTCCGCCGGAACTGGGCGCCGACATCGCCGACAAGGGCATGGTGCTGACCGGCGGCGGCGCGCTGCTGAAAGACATCGACCGCCTGCTGGCCGAAGAAACCGGCCTGCCGGTGTTCGTGGCCGAGGAACCGCTGACCTGCGTGGTGCGCGGCTCCGGCAAGGCGCTGGAGAAAATGGACAAGATTGGCACCATTTTCACCAACGTCCCTTAAACCGGAACGGCCGCCGTCCGCCTGAGCCCGGCTCCGGCGGCGGCGGCCGCTCGTAAAGCAAGCGATGATGGCGGGCGCGCGGCAAGCGCGCCCGTTTTTGAAGCACAGCGCCCCGCGTCAAGGGGCGAGGTCTGAGCCGATGGACTTTGCCAACACCCCCAGCTTTTTCCGCTCCGGGCCGCCGCCCGGCGCGCGCTTGGCCATGGCCGTGGCCGCCTCGGTGGCGCTCCTGGTCGGCGACAGCTATTTCGGCCTGATGGAACAGGCGCGCGAAGCCACCTCGCTGGCGCTGTACCCGGTGCAGCGCGCGGTCAACATGCCGGCGCAGGCGATGCGCCACGTCAGCGACTTTCTCAGCTCCCAAACCGAACTGAAGCAGGAAAACACCGCCTTGCGCACGCGCCAGCTGGAAATGTCGGCGCAGTTGTCGCGGCTGCAAACCCTGCAGCGCGAGCTGGACGAAGTGCGCAAGCTCAACGGCATCAAGTCCAGCTACCACCAGCAGGCGCAGATGGCCGAAACCCTGTACACCGGCCGCGATCCGTTTTCCTACAAGATCATCATCGACAAGGGCAGCGACGCCAACCTGAAAGCCGGACAGCCGGTGGTGGACGCCAGCGGCCTCTTGGGCCAGGTCACCCGGGTGCAGCCGCTGACCGCGGAAGTGACCCTGGTCATAGACAAGAACCAGATGGTGCCGGTGATGGTGGCCCGCACCGGCCAGCGCGCCATTCTGTACGGCTACGGCGGCGGCGTGGAAATCCGCTATCTGCCACAAAGCGCCGACATCAAGGACGGCGACCACATCGTCACCTCCGGCGTGGACGGCGTTTATCCGGCCGGCATCCCGGTGGCTCGCGTGACCCGGGTGGAGCGCAATCAGGGCGCCACCTTCGCCCGCATCGCCACCGCGCCGCTGGCCGGCGTGCAGCAAACCCGCTACATGCTGGTGCTGGGCGACAAGCAGGCGCCGCCGCGTCCGCCGGAACCGGCCCCCATCGTCAAAAAGAGCAAGGGCGGCAAGAAAGCCGCCGCCGAGGAGTAAGCCCCCGATGACGTTCGAGCGCCCCAAGGAACTGCTCAAACCGGTGAAGCGCCGCTTCATCCTGTTCACCTTCGTCTTCGCCGTTCTGATCGAACTGATCCCGCTGCCGCACGGCAGCACGCGCTGGCTGCCGGACTTCATCGGCATGCTGATCCTGTACTGGGTGATCAACCAGCCGCGCCGGGTCAATATCGGCACCGCCTTCCTGCTGGGCCTGGTGGCCGACATCTCCACCGCGGGACTGTTCGGCCAGCACGCGCTGGCCTATTCGATCACCGCTTACCTGGCGCTGGCGCGCCAGCGCCAGGTGGTGATGTTCAACCTGGGCCAGCAGACGCTGGTGGTGCTGGGCCTGCTGCTGACCAACCAGCTGATCATGGTGGTGGTGCGCATGCTGACCGGCTCCGCCTTCGTCGGCTGGGGCTATTTCCTGCCGCCCTTGATCGGCGCGCTGCTGTGGCCGCTGCTGACCAAGCTGATGCTGATGCCCTACCGCCACAACGCGGTGTAGCGCCGCGGACCATCCATGCCTCAACCGACCCGCTTCAAGAACCCGCAGGCCGAAGACAGCCAGTTCCAGCTGCGCCTGATCGTCGCTTACGCGCTGATCGTGCTGATGTTCCTGGTGCTGCTCACCCGCTTCATCTGGCTGCAAGTGCTGCAGCACGAACACTTTTCCACGCTGGCGCAGAACAACCGCATCTCGCTGGTGCCCATCCTGCCCAACCGCGGCCTGATCCTGGACCGCAACGGCGTGGTGCTGGCGCAGAACTACTCGGCCTACACGCTGGAGCTGACGCCCAGCAAGATCGCCGACCTGGCCGCCACCGAGGCCGAACTGCGCAAGCTGGTGGACATCACCCCGCGCGACGAGCGCCAGTTCAAGCGCCTGCTGATCGAGAGCAAGAACTTCGAATCCATCCCGCTGAAAACCAAGCTCAGCGAGGAAGAGGCCGCGCGCGTCGCCGCCCAGTCCTGGCGCTTCCCCGGCGTGGAGGTCAAGGCGCGGCTGTTCCGCGACTATCCGTTCAAGGAAATG
This sequence comes from Chromobacterium alkanivorans, assembly GCF_016937655.1. GTDB lineage: Bacteria > Pseudomonadota > Gammaproteobacteria > Burkholderiales > Chromobacteriaceae > Chromobacterium > Chromobacterium alkanivorans. The sequence continues at coordinate 319,874 of NZ_JAFHKL010000004.1, forward strand.
ACCAGCCATGTGCTCGGCTACATCGGCCGCATCAACCAGCGCGACAAGGAGCGGCTGGAAGAGGAAGAAAAAACCGCCAATTACAAGGGCTCCAACTACATAGGCAAGACCGGTCTGGAAGCGGTGTACGAGGACGACCTGCACGGCAAGGTCGGCTTCGAGGAGGTGGAAACCGACTCCGGCGGCCGCGCGGTGCGTTCGCTGCGCCGCACGCCGCCGGTCAACGGCAACACCCTGAAGCTGGCGCTGGACATCCGCCTGCAGGAAATGGCGGACAAATTGTTCGGCAACCGCCGCGGCGCGCTGGTGGCGATAGAGCCGTCCACCGGCGGCGTGCTCGCCTTCCTGTCCAAACCGGGCTTCGACCCCAATCTGTTCATCGACGGCATCGACACCCAGACCTGGACCAATCTGAACAACGACTGGCAGAAGCCGATGATCAACCGCGCGCTGCGCGGCACCTACCCGCCCGGCTCCACCTTCAAGCCCTTCATGGCGATGGCGGCGCTGGAGAACCACGCCATCGGCATGCGCGACATCCGCCCGGCGCCCGGCTACTTCACCCTGCCCGGCTCCAGCCACCAGTTCCGCGACAGCAAGAAGGCCGGCAACGGCATGATCAATCTGCAGCGCGCGATCGAAGTCTCCAGCGACACCTTCTTCTACAAGCTGGCCTGGGACATGGGCATAGACAAGATCCACCCGGCGCTGGCGCAGTTCGGCCTGGGCAGCAAGAGCGGCATCGATCTGGACGGCGAGTCCATAGGCGTGCTGCCGTCCAAGGAATGGAAGGCGCGCCGCTTCTCCCGCTACAAAGAGGAATTCCGCCGCTGGTATCCGGCCGATGTGGTCAGCATCGGCATCGGCCAGGGCTTCAACGCCTACACCCCGCTGCAAATGGCCAACGCCACCGCCATCCTCGCCAACGACGGCCAGGTGTTCAAGCCGCACCTGGTGCAGCAGGTGGTGGACACCCGCAGCGGCAAGGCGCGCATCATCGAACCGATGCCCATCCGCCAGATTCCGTTCAAGCAGGAAAACTTCGAATACGTGAAGCGCGGCATGGAAGGCGTGATGACGCGCGGCACCGGCGCGCGGCTGGGCGTGGGCCTGCAATACCCGATGGCCGGCAAGACCGGCACCGCCCAGGTGGTGCAGATCAAGCAGGGCGCCAAGTACAACGCCGCCGCGCTGGCCGAGCAATACCGCGACCACAGCTGGTTCATCGCCTTCGCCCCGGTGGACAAGCCGCGCATCGCGGTGGCGGTGATCGTGGAGAACGCCGGCTTCGGCGCCGCCGCCGCCGCCCCCATCGTGCGCGCGCTGTTCGACTACTATTTGCTGGGCAAGGTGCCGAAAGACATCGAAGGCACGCTGAAAACCATGCCCACCGACACCGCCAACGACAATGCAGACCTCCCTAATTAAACGCGTCTGGCAGCAGATCAAAGAACCGCTGGACGGCTGGCTGATGCTGTTCCTCGGCCTGATCTTCGTGCTCAGCATGGTGCTGCTGTACTCGGCCAACAACCAGTCCTTCGACAAGATAGACAACAAGCTGATCTACACCAGCCTGTCGCTGATCATCATGTGGATCATCGCCCGGATGCGGCCGCAAAGCATCATGAACTTCGCGCCGCCCATCTACGGCCTGGGCGTGCTGCTGCTGCTGGCCGTCCACTTCAAGGGCGTCACCGTCAACGGCTCCACCCGCTGGCTGGAACTGGGCATCACCCGCATCCAGCCGTCCGAGATCATGAAGATCGCGCTGCCGATGATGCTGGCCTGGTTCTTCCAGAAATACGAGCTGTCGATGCGCTGGTGGCACTACCTGGTGGCCGCCTTGCTGATGGCGGTGCCCAGCGCGCTGGTGCTGAAGCAGCCGGACTTGGGCACCACGCTGCTGATCGCCGCCGCCGGCCTGTTCGTGCTGTTCTTCGCCGGCCTGCCGTGGAAGGTGATCTTCGCCGGCATCGGCCTGGGCGCCGCCAGCCTGCCCATCGTCTGGAACCTGCTGCACGACTACCAGCGCCGCCGGGTGCTGACCATGATAGACCCCACCACCGACCCGCTGGGCGACGGCTACCACATCATCCAGTCCATGATCGCCATCGGCTCCGGCGGCCCCTGGGGCAAGGGCTGGCTCAACGGCACCCAGACCCACCTCGACTACATCCCGGAACGGACCACCGACTTCATCTTCGCCGTGTATTCCGAGGAATTCGGCCTGGCCGGCAATGTGCTGCTGTTGGTGCTCTATCTGCTGGTGCTCAGCCGCGCGATGATGATCACCGCCAGCGCCCAGACGCTGTACGGCCGGCTGATGGCCGGCTCCATCACCCTGTCCTTCTTCGTCTACGCCTTCGTCAATATGGGCATGGTGTCCGGCATCCTGCCGGTGGTGGGCGTGCCGCTGCCCTTCATGTCCTATGGCGGCACCGCCACCGTCACCCTGTTCGTCGGCATGGGCATGCTGATGAGCATCAGCAATCTAAAACGCTGAGAGCCTGTTTACGATCTGCTGCGCTTTGGCGATACGGCGTTGGAAATGACCTCAGAATGCTCATGTACCGTATGTACATTCCGCTTCTTCGGTCATTTCCGCCTTGTCTCGCTCTTGCTCGCGAGATCGTAAACAGGCTCTAAGTTCCATGGCGGGAACCAATGCCCCGCCGCGCCGGCCTACCCCTGTTTGCCCCAGACTTACGTCATGCCCGGAATGTTTCCGACTTGACGAAGGCAAGCAAAATCGCAAGCCTATAGCATTCCGGCGCCGCCGCGCGCCGCCGCCCCTCATTCACGCAGAGGAAACGCCACCGCATGCGCATCAAGACCCTGAGCCTGCTGCTCGCCCTGTCCCTGGGCCACGCCCTGCCGGCCATCGCCGCCGAACCCGCCGCCGCCAGCCAAAGCCAGCTGCAAGCCTACACCAGCGTGGAAGGCGTCACCGAATACCGGCTGCCCAACGGCCTGCGCGTCCTGCTGGCGCCGGACGCCTCCAAGCCCACCACCACCGTCAACGTCACCTATCTGGTGGGCAGCCGTCACGAAAGCTACGGCGAGACCGGCATGGCCCACTTGCTGGAGCACATGCTGTTCAAGGGCACGCCCAGCAGCGGCAATCTGATGCAGGAGCTGGGCAAGCGCGGCATGCAGTTCAACGGCACCACCTTCCTGGACCGCACCAACTACTACGAAACCTTCCCCGCCAACGACGACAATCTGCGCTGGGCGCTGGAAATGGAAGCCGACCGCATGGTCAACAGCAAGATCGCCAAGAGCGATCTGGACACCGAGTTCTCGGTGGTGCGCAATGAAATGGAAATGGGGGAGAACAATCCCCACCGCGTGCTGTGGAAGCAGATGACCGCGGTCAGCTACGACTGGCACAACTACGGCCACAACACCATAGGCGCGCGCTCGGACGTGGAAAAGGTCCGCATCGACAATCTGCAGGCCTTCTACCGCAAGTACTACCAGCCGGACAACGCGGTGCTGATGATCAGCGGCAAGTTCGACCCGGCGGCGACGCTGGCCGTCGTCCGGCAGGCCTTCGGCAAGATCGCCAAGCCGCAGCGTCAGCTGACACCCACCTGGACCGAGGAGCCGCAGCGCGACGGCGCGCGCGAACTGACCGTGGAGCGCGTCGGCGACACCCAGCTGGCCGCGGTGCTGTATCCGATCTCCGCCGGCAGCCACCCGGACGCGGCGGCCATCCTCGTGCTGGCCGACATCCTGGCCAGCACGCCCAACGGCCGGCTGTACCAGGCGCTGGTGGGCGGCAAGAAAGCCGTCGGCGTCGAGGCCTGGCCGTTCGCGCTGGCCGAACCCGGCTACATCATCTTCTGGGCGGAGCTGAACAAGGGCCAGAAACTGGCCGACGCGCGCCAGGCGCTGCTCGCCGCCATCGAAGGCTTCAAGAGCAAGCCGGTGACCGAGGCCGAACTCAAGCGCGCCAAGACCAGCCTGCTCAACGACATCGACAAGACCCTGAACGATCCGCAGCAGCTGGCGGTGGAGATGTCCGAGGCCATCGCCAAGGGCGACTGGCGCCTGTTCTTCCTGACCCGCGACCGCATCGAGGCGCTGAGCGTCAAGGACGTGGAGCGGGCGGCCGAAAACTACTTCAAGCCGTCCAACCGCACCTACGGCCAGTTCGTGCCCACCGCCAAGCCGGACCGCAGCGTGATCCCGGCCACGCCGGACGTGGCCAAGCTGGTGGACGGCTACAAGGGCCGCGCCGCGATCAGCCAGGGCGAGGCCTTCGATCCCAGCCCGGCCAATATCGACGCCCGCACCGAGAAAACCACGCTCGCCAACGGCGCCAAGCTGGCGCTGCTGTCCAAGAAGACCCGCGGCGAAACCGTCAACGGCAGTTTCAGCTTCGCCTTCGGCGACGAGAAAAGCCTGTTCGGCCGCGGCGCCGTGCCCAGCCTCGCCGCCGACATGCTGGAGCGCGGCAGCGGCAAGCTCAGCCGCGCCGAAATCAGCAATCGTCTGGATCAGCTGAAAGCCAAGCTCAGCGTTTCCGGCTCCGGTCAGGAAGTCAGCGTGGATTTTGAAACCACCCGCGCCCATCTGCCGGCGCTGCTGGACCTGATCGCCGGCCTGCTCAAGCAGCCCAGCTTCCCGGAACAGGAGTTCGAGCTGCTGCGCAAGGAAGAGCTGACCGCCATCGACGCCCAGCGCAACGAGCCGCAGGCCATGGCCACTCAGGCCGTGGGCCAGGCGCTCAATATCTATCGCAAGGGCGATCTGCGCTACCGCCCGACGCTGGACGAGGCCGCCGCCGAGCTGAAAGCCGCCAAGCTGGACGAGCTCAAGCGCTTCCACCGCCAGTTCTACGGCGCCAACCACGCCCGCTTCGCCCTGGTCGGCGACTTCGACGCCAAGGCCGCGCAAAGCCAGCTGCAAAAATTGTTCGGCGGCTGGAACAGCCCCGTGGCGTACCGCCGCGCGCCCAGCCAGCTGCCGCCGGCCAAGCCTGGCCGGCAACAGCTGCTGGCCAAGGACAAGGCCAACGCCTTCTACCTGGCCACCGCGCCGCTGGCGATGCGGGACAGCGACGCCGACTACCCGGCGATGCTGGTCGCCAACAAGATCCTGGGCGGCGGCGTCAAATCGCGGCTGCTGGACCGCCTGCGCCAGAAGGACGGCATCAGCTACTACGCCGGCAGCCAGTTCAAGGCCGGCAGCTTCGAGCCGGTGGCCAGCCTGAGCCTGGTGGCCATCTACGCGCCGCAGAACCTGGACAAGCTGAAACAGGGAGTGGCCGAGGAGCTGACGCGCTTCATCCGCGACGGCGTCAACGCCACCGAACTGGCCGACGCCAAGAAAGCGCTGCAGCAGGAAAGGGAAATCGCCCGCGCCCAGGACGGCGCGCTGAGCGCGGCGCTGGACGGCCAATTGCAGATCGGCCGCGGCATGGACTTCAACGCCAAGGTGGACGCCGCCATCGCCGCGCTGACGGTGGAGCAGGTCAACGCCGCGCTGCGCAAGCATATGGACCCGGCCCAGTTGCTCCAGGTCTACGCCGGCGACTTCAAGCGCCCCTGAACCGGCCCGGCGCCGACGGGCCTCAGCCCTCCCGCGGGGGCGGCTCCGCCTCGCCCGCTGCGGCGTCCGCCGCCGGCAGGTCCGGCAGCGGGCGGCCGTCGCGGCCGAACAGGCGCAGCTGACGCGGCAGGTCGTGCTCGTCCGCCAGCTTGACGCCGACACCGACCAGGCGCACCGGCCGTCGGCCGCGCTCGAAGCCCACCCGCAGCAACTCCCCGAAACGCGCCGGCGACAACTGTCCGCCGGCGTGCTCCACCGTGGTCTGGCTGAAATCGTCGAACTTGAGCTTGACCGACAAGCCCTTGAACGCGGGATTGCCGCTGCGCGCGATGCGCGCGCTCAGCCGGTCTATCAGTTCCGGCAGCTTGGACAGGCAGGCGCCGGCGTCGGGCAGATCGACGGCGTAAGTCTCCTCGACGCTGATCGATTTGCGGCTGCGGTCGGTGGACACCGGCCGCGGGTCGACGCCGCGCGCCAGTTCGTAAAGACGCTCGCCGAACCGGCCGAAGTGACGCAGCAGATCGGCCAGCTCCCAGGCCAGCATGTCGCCGCAGCGCCGGATGCCCAGCTCGTTCAGCCGCTGCGCGGTGACCCGGCCCACGCCGTGTATCTTCTCCACCGGCAGCGCGGCGACGAAGCCGGCCACATCCTGCGGCCGGATCAGGAACTGCCCGTCCGGCTTGTTCCAGTCGCTGGCCACCTTGGCCAGGAATTTATTCGGCGCGATGCCGGCCGAGGCGGTGATGCCCACCTCCTCGCGAATCTGGCGGCGAATCGCCTCCGCCATCCGCGTGGCGCTGCCCTGCTCGTGCGGCTGGCCGCTCACATCCAGATAGGCCTCGTCCAGCGACAAGGGCTCGATCAAGGGCGTGTAGCGCTCGTAGATGCGCATGATCTGCTGGCTGGCCTCGCGGTAGCGCGCCATGTCCGGCGGCAGGATCAGCAGATCGGGGCACAGGCGCAGCGCGCGCGCCGACGACATCGCCGAGCGCACGCCGTAGCGGCGCGCGATGTAATTGCAGGTGGCGATCACGCCGCGACTCTCCGGCCGGCCGCCCACCGCCAACGGCAAGGGCCGCAAGGCGGGGTCGTCGCGCATCTCGATGGCGGCGTAGAAACAATCGCAATCGACGTGGATGATTTTGCGCTGCGGCTCGCTCATGGCGATGCTTGAATCAGGAGACGGCGCCGTCGCTATGGCCCAGCGAACGCTGCGGCGCCACCCGGTCGCGCACCCGCTGCTTCAGCAGCTTGATGTCGGGGAAACCGCCGTCGGCCTTGCGGTCCCACAGCAGCTCGCCGTCCAGCTCGACGCGGAACACGCCGCCGCTGCCGGGCTGCAAGGCCACCTCCGCCAACTCCTTCTCGAAGGTGGTCAACAGCTCCTGCGCCATCCAGGCGGCGCGCAGCAGCCAGCGGCAGCCGGTGCAGTATTCAATGCTCAGGCGCGGAGATTTGGCGGGGGGGATAGAAGATGTCATGCGGGAAAACGCGGTCGGCTACGGGATGGCTGACAGCATAACAGTATAGAAGGGGGCATGGAGGGGAAAGGAACTGCCGGCGTCCCTGGATTTTGTTGTGCGCGGCCGCAAGCGGCCGCTCCTCCATCGTTTCTCTCTTTGTGCAGACTTGGCGTTTGACCTTGTCAGGGCGCCGGCAGTGGCAATGACGTCTTGTTCGCAACACATTCCCGACGCCAAGTCTGCCCAGTCGCCGGCCCCTGGTAAAGCATTTACTCCAGGCCGCGCCGATTGCTGCGCTGCACGATGTAACTTCGGCGCAACGTTACCGGTAGCAAACGGCCGCGGCCACGCGGCTCAATGCGCGTGTTCGGCCGGCGCGGCGGCGGCGGCGGCGACGCCGTCTTCCACCACCACGTCCACGGTCACGCTGCCGGCCTTCTCGAAGCGCAGGGTCAGCGGAAAACGGTCGCCGACGCGCAAGGGTTGCTTCAGGCCCATCAGCATCACGTGATAGCTGCCCGGAGCGAACTTGACTTCCTGGCCCGCGGCCACGGCCACGCCGCCGGCCACTTCGCGCATGCGCATCACGCCGTTGTCGTTGATGTGGGTGTGCAGCTCGGCCTTGGCCGCGCGCGGCGTGCTGGCCGACAACAGCTTGTCGGCGGTCTTGCCGCGATTGCTCAGCGACAGGTAGACGCCGCCGGTCGGGCTGCTTTCCGGCATCGCCCGGCTCCACGGATGGCCGATCTTCAGATCGCCCAGCTTGAATTCGTGCGCCATCGCGCCGGCGCTCAGCAGGCACAGGCACAGCAACGCGCTCAATGTCTTTCGCATAATGGACTCCTTGGGTTTGGGGCACTCTAGCACAGCCCTTATGGACCGCCGTGCGGCATAATGCCACAGCCAATGTCATGCCGCGCGCGCGCCGTGGAATTTCCCTTGTCACCGGCCCGCGGCCTCAGGCAGACTGCGTCCATTCCTTGTAATGTTCGCTTCATCAGCGTAGTGCCATGCTCAAGACGTTGTCGCTCCAATTCCTGTTCGGCGGGTTGCTCAGCCTGCTCACCATCACCAACCCGCTGTCCAAAATTCCGCTGTTCATCACCCTGACCCGCGAAATGAGCGACTCCGCGCGCGACAACCAGGCGCGGCGCGCCTGCGTGTTCGCCGCCGCCATCATGGTGGTCAGCCTGCTGGCCGGCAACCTGATCATGTCGGCCTTCGGCATCTCCTACGGCGCGCTGCGCATTTCCGGCGGCTTCGTCGTCGCCGTGCTCGGCTACCGCATGCTGTTCCTGTCGCAAGACCCGGGCAACGCGCCCAAGACCGGGGAGCGCGAGGACTACGCCTTCTTCCCGCTGGCCATGCCCGGCATCAGCGGGCCCGGCACCATCGCCGTGGTCATCGGCATTTCCACCGAGATCGCCGAACTGACCACGCTGCCGGCCAAGGCGCTGGCCTTCGCGATGACCTTCGCCGCCATCGGCGGCACCTGCTTCGGCATGTGGCTGACGCTGAAATCCTCGCAGCTGATCGCCCAGCGCCTGGGCCGCGGCGGCCGCGAGGTGATGACGCGGCTGATGGGCTTTTTGCTGATCTGCATCGGCGTGCAGTTCGTCGGTTCCGGCATCCGCACCTTCATGGCCGGTTCCTGAGGCCGGCCGCGACGCCCCGCCATGTCCCCCCAGGCGTCCGACCGTTCCGACTTTTTCCGCGCCGACGACATCGGCGCTCTGGAATGCCTGGACGCCAGCTACGCCCAACGGGTGTTTCCGCCGCATTTTCATGAAGAGTACGTGGTCAACGCGCTGACTCTGGGCGCGCAATCCTACCATCACCGCGGCGGCACCCACCGCGCCGGCGTCGGCGCGCTGGTGCTGATCAACCCCGGCGAAGTGCACACCGGCGAGACCGCCGACGCGCGCGGCTGGGCCTACCGCGGCTTCTACCCGTCCGCCGATTTCCTGCAGCGGCTGGCCGCCGACATCAGCGGCGACGCCCACGCCCGGCCTTATTTTCGCGACACCGTGGCGCTGGACGCGCCGCTGGCCGCCGGCATGGACCAGTTGCATCGCCTGCTGCGCGACAGCCAGGACCGGCTGCTGCGCGAATCGGCGCTGCAACGGATGTTCGGCGCGGTGCTGCAACGCCATATGCAGGTGCGCGACCAGACCCAGGCCGCCGCGCCGCGCGCGGTGGAGCTGGCGCGGCAGATGCTGGCCGACGCCATCAGCGACAATCTGTCGCTGCAGGCGCTGGCGGCGGCGGCCCAGCTCTCCCCCTGGCAGCTGTGCCGCCAGTTTCGCCAGCACTTCGGCCTGCCGCCGGTGGCCTGGCGCAATCAGCTGCGCGTCAACCGCGCGCGCCAGTTGCTGGCCCAGGGCCAGACGCCGGGCGCGGTGGCGCTCAGCCTGGGCTTCGCCGACCAGGCCCACCTGACCCGCGCCTTCCGCCACACCGTGGGCCTGGCGCCGGCGGCCTATCAGCGCGCGCTGGGCCTGCGCCGCTGAGCGCCTGTTCCCGCTGGCTCGCGCAAGCGCCCTGCCGCACGGCAAGCCCCCCTGCAAAATCGTTCAAGACGCCGGACGCTTTCGCCTGCATGATGAATGCACCTCATCCTCGCAAGGCCCCGTTCCGATGACTCGCTCCACCCCCGCCGCCTGGGCGCTGCAAGGCGCGCGCGACAGCCTGCCGATGCTGATAGGCGCCGCGCCCTTCGGCCTGATCTTCGGCACCCTGGCCATCGCCGCCGGGCTCAGCCCCTTGACGACCCAGGCCATGTCCTTGCTGGTGTTCGCCGGTTCTTCCCAATTCATCGCCGTCAGCCTGGTGGCGGCCGGCGCCGCGCTGCCGGTGCTGTGGCTGACCACCTTCGTGGTCAATCTGCGCCACGCGCTGTACAGCGCCACCCTGCTGCCTTACGCGCGGCAATGGCCGCTGGCCTGGCGCTGGCCGCTGGCCTTCTGGCTCACCGACGAAACCTTCGCCGTGGTCGAACACCGCTTCCGCACCCAGGGCGCGGCCGGCGGCCAGTGGTATTGGCTGGGTTCCTCGCTGGCGATGTACGGCAACTGGCAGGCGTGGACGCTGGCCGGCGTGCTGCTGGGGCGTTCGGTGCCGGGGCTGGCGCAACTGGGGCTGGACTTCGCCATGGTGGCGACCTTCGCCGCCATCGTCGCGCCGCAATTGAAAAAACGGCCCACGCTGGCGGCGGCGGCGGTGGCCGGCCTGACCGCGCTGTTCACGCGCGGCCTGCCCTACAAACTGGACCTGATGCTGGCGGCGCTGCTCGGCGTCGGCGCCGGACTCTTGCTGGAAGGCAAGCGCAAGGAGGCGGCATGAACCATTGGTGGATGATACTCGGCATGCTGGCGGCCACCCTGCTGATCCGCGCCAGCTTCCTGGTGTTCGGCCAGCGCCTGGCCTTCCCGGACTGGCTGAACCGCGCGCTGCACTATGTGCCGGCCGCGGTGCTGTCGGCGCTGGTGGTGCCGATGGCGCTGGCCCCGGCCGGACATATTGATCTGTCGCTGGGCAACGCCTACCTGATCGGCACCCTGGTCGCCGTCGCGGTGGCGTGGAAGAACGGCAAGACCCTGCTCGCCATTGTGGTCAGTTTCGTCGTCTACGGCTTGCTGCGCTGGCTCTAAGTCTTTCGCTCGCGAGAACGTAAACCCCTTCTAAGAACCGCTAACAACACCTCACGGAGAAGCTGAGCCAAGGCGCGCCGACGCAGGCAGTACTAGTAGTACGACAAGGAGGCGCAACGCAGGATCAGGGATTTGCTTAACGGGTCTAAGAGCCTGTTTACGATCTTTTGTCTGTACTTTGAAACACGGTTTGGTACACAGGAAGTCGCGTATTCGACGCGCCCTGGGTCCCTTCAAGCCTGCCGGTCCGAGGTCTTAAGCGGCTGCTTGTTCGAGCAGCGCGACGGTAGCGCGCCATCACTGAGCGAATCAAAGATTCGCACGTAGAGAGTTCAGCCGCGCCTCGGGCCTGACGGGACCCGGCGGAAAGCCGCAGGCCAGGCTTGCAGGGTGGCCTTTAGGAGTGGAGAGGATATTTGGCCAAGCAAATATCTCCTCCCTGCTCGCCGGGCAGCCCCGGCAATGAAAATCATCATCCGCGCAGCGGATTCCATGTCTTGGAGCCATCACTCGGAAAGATCGTAAACAGGTTCTAAGCCGCCAGCAGTCCCAGCGCCGCCAAGCCCGCCTTCTCTTCTTCACGCAAGGTCAGGATGCGGCAACCATCGGCGGTGACCAGGAGGGTATGCTCGAACTGGGCCGACAGGCTGCGGTCGCGCGTCACCACCGTCCAGCCGTCCCGCAGCACCTTCACCTCCTTGCCGCCCTGGTTGATCATCGGCTCGATGGTGAAAGTCATACCCGCCTCCAGCTTGAGCCCCTGGCCGGGCCGGCCGTAGTGCAACACTTGCGGCTCCTCGTGCATCGCGGCGCCGATGCCGTGGCCGCAATATTCGCGCACCACGCTATAACCCTGCGCCTCCGCGTGCTGCTGGATCGCATAGCCGATGTCGCCCAGGGTCGCGCCCGGACGCACCTTGGCGATGGCCAGGTACAGGCAGCGCTGAGTCACGTCCATCAAGCGCCGCGCGTACGGGCTGATCTCGCCAACCGCGAAGGTCTTGCTGCTGTCGCCGTAATAACCATCTTTCAACACTGTCACATCGACATTGACGATGTCGCCGCGCTTCAAGCGCGATTCGGACGGCCAGCCGTGGCATACCACCTGATTGGTCGAGGTGTTGACGCTGAACGGGAAACCGTACTGCCCCTTGCTGCCCGGCAGCGCGCCCAGCTGCTCGACGATGTAGCGCTCGCAGAAAGCGTCAATTTCCAGCGTGCTGACCCCGGGCCGAATCATCTCTTCCACCGCCTGCAGCACTTGCGCGGTCAGGGAGCCGGCCAACTCCATGCCCTTGATCGCGGACTCGGTTTTAATCATGGCCCCTCCTTTCCTCATTTATGCCGTAAGCAAATCAAATCAGACATTGTATATCAACACCAGGCCGATCAAGACCGGCGCCGCCCAGCAATAGATGAAGCGCACGCCGGCGCTCAAGGCCGCCGGCAATTGCAGCTCGGCGCGCATCGTCGGCCAGATCACCCAGCCGGCGAAGCAGGCGGTGCCGATGCCGCCCAGCGGCAGCAGGATGTTGGACGCGGTGTAGTCCATCAACTCGAACACATTGCGGCCGAACAGCTTCCAGTCCGCCAGCGGGCCGAAGGACAGCGCCGCCGGCACCCCGGCGCAAAACACCAGCAGGCAGATCAACAGCGTCGCCTTGCGGCGGCCAACGCCCCACTCGTCGATGGGAAACACCGCCACCAGCTCCAGCAAGGACACCGACGAAGTCAGCGCCGCCATCAGCAGCAACAGAAAGAAAGCCGCGGCCAGGCCTTGGCCGAAGGGCAGGTGGTTGAACACCACCGGCATGGTCATATAGGTCAGGCCCGGGCCGGCCTGCGGGTCCAGGCCGAAGGCGTAGATCGCCGGGAAGATCATCAGGCCGGCCAGCACCGAAGTCAGCGTGGTCAGGCCGGTCACCCACAGCGCGGCGCCCGCCAGTTTCGCGTCCCGGCCCAGGTAGGAGCCGTAGGCGATCATGCAGCCGGCGCCCACCGACAAGGAAAAGAAAGCCAGGCCCAAGGCCTCCACCAGCATCCCCGGCGTCACCTTGGAAAAGTCCGGCGTCAGCAGCGCCGCCACGCCGGCTTCTGCGCCGGGCAAGGTCAGCGAGCGGGCGATCAGGCCCAGCATCAACAGGAACAGCAGCGGCATCAGCACCTTGCCGGCGCGCTCAATCCCCTTCTGCACCCCGCACATCACCACCAACAGGGTCAGCCCGGTGAACAGGGCGTGAGTCAGCAGGGATTCAAAGGGGTCGGACACGTAATCGCCGAACAGGCGCGCCAGCGCCGCCGGGTCGTTGCTCATCACCCGGCCGTCGAGCGCGCGCAGCAGATAGCCCAGGGTCCAGCCGCCCACCACGCTGTAGAAGGAAAACACCAGAAAGCCGCACAGCACGCCGGCGTAGCCCACCAGCTTCCAGCGACGCGAGCCCAGCCGCGCGAACGCGCTCACCGCGCCGCAGGCCGCCGCGCGGCCGATGGCGATCTCGGCCAGCAGCAAGGCGATGCCCAGGGTGAAGGTCAGCAATAGATAGATCAGCAGAAAGGCGCCGCCGCCGTTCATCGCGGTGACGTAGGGAAACTTCCAGATGGAGCCCAGACCCACCGTGGCGCCGGCCGAAGCCAGAATGAAACCGAGGCGGGAACCCCATTGCGTGCGAGACATGACAACTCCTGAGTCAGAACAATTTGCCGCCGCACGGGGTAAGGCTGGATACAACAAGGCCGCCCATGACGGCGGCCCGGAAAACAGATGCGAAAATCCCTGGCGCGCCGATTAGCTGCGCCACCACCACGTTTTGGTCTGGAAAGGGATGATCTGCTTCATAAGCGTGGAAGCATGCCGGTTTCCGCCCCTGCGCGTCAAGCCCGGCATGCGCGCTCACGCCTGGTCGACGGCCAAGCCGGCCTCATTCGGCCCCGTCCTTTTCAGACGGAAACCCAGCCACAGCGCCAGCAGCCACACCGGCAACACGTACACCGACACCGCGACGCCCGGGGTGAACAACATCACGCCCAGAATCATCAGCATGAAGGCCAGGCACAGCCAGTTGGCGAACGGATGCCACAGGGAAGCGAACACCAGCTTGCGGCCGCCCTGAGCGCGGCGGAACTTCAGATGCGTCAGGCTGATCAGCGCCCAGTTGATCACCAAGGCGGTGACCACCAGCGACATCAACAGCGCCAGCGCGCCGCTGGGCAGCAGATAGTTGAGCACCACGCCGGCGAAGGTCGCCAGCGCCGAGAGCAAGGTGGCGTTGACCGGCACCCCGCGCTTGTCCAGCTTGGCCATGCTCTTGGGCGCGTTGCCCTGCTGGGCCAGGCTGAACAGCATGCGGCTGGTGGCGTAGACGCCGCCGTTGTACACCGACAAGGCCGCGGTCAGCACCACGAAATTCAAACCGTGCGCGGCGAAGCCAGCGCCGATCTGCTCGAAGATCATCACGAAGGGGCTGCCGCCGGCGGCCACTTTGCTCCACGGATACAAGGACAGCAGCACCAGCAGCGAGCCGATGTAGAAGATCAGCACGCGGTAGATCACCTGGTTCACCGCCTTGGGAATGGTTTTCTGCGGATCCTGAGTCTCCGCCGCCGCCATGCCGATCAGCTCCAGCCCGCCGAAGGAGAACATGATCACCGCCATGGTCATGAACAGGCCGCCGACGCCGTGCGGGAAGAAGCCGCCGTCGCGCCAAAGATTGCTCACCGAGGCCTGCGGACCGCCGTTGCCGGACAAGAGCAGATAGCCGCCGAATACGATCATCGCGATTACCGCGCTTACCTTGATCAGCGCGAACCAGAACTCGGTCTCGCCGTAGTATTTGACGCTGCTCAGATTGACGCCGGTAATCGCCACGAAGAAGACCAGCGCGGTGACCCAGGTGGGAATTTCCGGCCACCAATAACGCACGTACTCGCCGGCGGCGGTCAGTTCGGCCATGCCGGCCAGCACGTACAGCGCCCAGTAGTTCCAGCCGGACAGGAAGGCGGGGAACTTGCCCCAGTAACGGCCGGCGAAATGGCTGAGCGAGCCGGCCACCGGCTCCTCGGCCAGCATCTCGCCCAATTGGCGCATGATCAGAAAGATGATGAAGCCGGCGACGGCGTAGCCGAGAATCATCGCCGGGCCGGCCGCTTTCAACACGCTGGCCGAACCCAGGAACAGACCGGTGCCGATCGCGCCGCCCAGCGCGATCAACTGGATATGGCGGTTTTTCAGCTCGCGCTTCAAACCGGTGGAAGTGGGGGTAACGCTCACCTTGGCGCCTCCTGCTGATTAGTGAATGGAACGGTATTGCTTCATCAATGCAGCAAGGCCCTCACCACTCGCAAATTAGACAATAAGTCTAATAAAAATCAGCAAGACATCCCTATTACATACATCAACTTCAAACAAACCATGACCAGATTAAACAAAACAAGACATAAGGTCAAAAAACATTTCAATACAATGGGCCAACAACAGCAGACCATTGCCATATCGCCTTGAATTTAGACATTTTGTCCAAAAACAGGCGCGCCGGTTGCGCATGGCCGGCGCAAAAAAAGCAGGGCCGCCCGGGGAGGCGGCCCTGCCGATTACGCTCGCCTGGCGAGCGCAAACATCCTCAAGGCGTCTGGCGCGCGGGTTCTTCTGCCGGGGCGCCCTTGGCGCGATAACCCACCCACAACAGGCCCAGCCATATCGGCAGCACATAGACCGATACCGCGGCGCCCGGGGTCAGCAGCAGGATCAACAGAATCATCGCCATGAAGGCCAGACAGATCCAGTTGGTCAGCGGGAACCAGAACGATTTGAACACCAGCTGCTCGCCGACTTCGTTCTTGGCGCGACGGAACTTCAAATGGGTCAGGCTGATCATCGCCCAGTTGGTCACCAGCGCGGCCACCACCAGCGACATCAGAATGCCCAGCGCCTCGCCCGGCAACACATAGTTCAGGATCACGCAGGCGAAGGTCGCCAGCGCCGAAACCAGGATCGCCGTCACCGGCACGCCGCGCTTGTCCACCTGCATCAGCGTCTTGGGCGCGTTGCCCTGCTTGGCCAGGCCGTACAGCATGCGGCTATTGGCGTAGACGCTGCTGTTGTACACCGACAGCGCCGCGGTCAGCACCACGAAGTTGAGCAGATTGGCGGTGAGGCCGGAGCCGATCTGCTGGAAGATCATCACGAAGGGGCTGCCGCCGGACGCCACCTTGCTCCATGGGTACAGCGACAACAGCACCACCAGCGAGCCGATGTAGAAAATCAGGATGCGGTAGATCACCTGATTCACCGCCTTGGGGATGGTGGTGCGCGGATTGTCCGCCTCGGCCGCGGTCAGGCCGATCAGTTCCAGGCCGCCGAAGGAAAACATGATCACCGCCATCATCATGAACAGGCCGCTGAAGCCGTGCGGGAAGAAGCCGCCGTCGTTCCACAGATTGCTGAACGAAGCCTGCGGGCCGCCGGTGCCGGTCAGCAGCAGGTAGCCGCCGAACAGAATCATCGCGATCACCGCCACCACCTTGATCAAGGCGAACCAGAACTCCGCCTCGCCGTAAACCTTGACGTTGGCCAGATTGATGCCGTTGATACAGACGAAGAACACCAGCGCGGACACCCAGGTGGGCACGTGCGGCCACCAGTACTGGACATAGGCGCCGACGGCGGTGAGTTCGGCCATGCTGACCAGGATGTACAGCACCCAGTAGTTCCAGCCGGACAGGAAGCCGGCGAAATCGCCCCAATAACGGTAGGCGAAGTGGCTGAAGGAGCCGGCCACCGGCTCCTGCGCCACCATCTCGCCCAGCTGGCGCATGATCATGAAGGCGATCAGGCCGGCGATGGCGTAGCCCAGAATCATAGCCGGGCCGGCGGCTTTCAGCACGCTGGCCGAACCGAGGAACAGGCCGGTGCCCACCGCGCCGCCCAGCGCGATCAATTGGATGTGGCGGTTTTTCAAACCGCGCTTCAAACCGGCTTCGTTTGAAATATCAGTCAAGGCTGCCCCCTCAATCATCATTTTCCAGCAACATTAATACCAACAGCATGACAATTCAGGCAAGCCGCGTCGTTTCTGTTGCAAACATCGACAAGCTGGACATTAAGCACCCAAGCAAGCCCCGCGTCAAACGACGACATTGGCTTTTTATGCCTTGAACGCGTCATATATTGAATACAATGAAATTAAATTCGATTATTTAAACAAATACTTTGCTCTAATTGCTCAATTACCTGCAGACTACTGCAAATTTCTGCCACAGCGCCCGTCTTGCGCGCTTATCAGCCGACTCGCATATAAGCAAGCGTTCGCTCGCTGATATCTTGATTTAAATCAAACCGCTAGCGCCCCCGGAGCACGGCTACCGCCGCCGCAAACGCTAACGATTCGCCACTTTTAGTAACAAATGGAAAACATTTGATTTGCAACTGTCTGCCACCATGAAGTGTCTGAATTTCATCTCACTCATCATGATTACGGCCGCATAGACGGCCTCGTTTTGGAGACGAACCATGAAACAATCCTTGTTGATCGCCAGCGTGCTGGGCGGCGGCATCGCTCTCGGCGGCCTGGGCGTGGCCGGCTATCAGGCGGTGAAGTCCAATCCGCAAACCGCGGCCGCGCCGCAGCAAACCACCAGCGCGCCGGCGGCCGCTTCCGCCGCCGCGGCGGTGCTGCCTCCCGCCGTGGCCTCCGCTCCGGCCGTTCTTGCGGCGGCGGCGCCCGCCGCCGCGGTGCAAACGGCGCAAGCGGCGAGCAAGCCCGCCGAACCCAGCGCGCCGGCCAAGCCGGCGGCGCCGGTCCACGCCACCCACGCCCGCATCCTGGCGGTGACGCCGATCAAGGAAACCGTCAACGCGCCCAAGCAGGTCTGCCATCAGCAGCAAGTGACTCACCAGGCGCCGGTGCAGGATGAAAACCGCATCGCCGGCTCGGTGATAGGCGGCGTGATCGGCGGCGTGCTGGGCAATCAGGTGGGCGGCGGCAACGGCAAGAAGGCCGCCACCGTGATCGGCGCGCTGGCCGGCGGCCTGGCCGGCAACAAGGTGCAGGAAGGCATGCAGCAGCGCGACCAGGTCAACAGCACCCAGACCATCTGCAACGAGGTGAACGAGAGCAGCGAAAAAGTCGTCGGCTACGACGTCAAGTACTCGCTGGACGGCAAGACCGGCACCGTGCGCATGGACCGCAAGCCCAAGGGCAAGACCCTGCCGGCCAAGAACGGCAAGGTGCTGGTTTAGCATCCTGGTGTAGAGTTGCGCCGACTGGCTCAGCGCTGACGCTGATGCTTGCTAGCCGCGCTAGGCTGGCTCAAGACCATGCTACGCAAAAGCGGACCTCCCGGTCCGCTTTTTTCATGCCCTCAGCGCCAGCGCGCCGCCACCGCCTCGGCGGCCTCCGGCGGGCCGAACAGCACCGTCCAGCGGTCTTTCCAGTTGGGCGCACGCCAGGCTTCGCGCAGCATGTCCCGCCATTCCACCACGCTGACCCACAGCGGATTGAAGCTGTTCACCGGCTTGACGGTGCCGTAGTCGCAAGGATCGTCGGCGCTCTCTTCGACATAGGTGCCGAACAGGCGGTCCCAGACCACCAGCACGCCGGCGTAGTTGTGGTCGATGTAGCGCGGATTCTTGGCGTGGTGGCCGCGATGGATGGACGGGGTGTTGAGCACGTACTCCAGCCAGCCCAGCTTGGGACAGGCCTGGGTGTGCACGAAGAACTGGAAGGCCAGGTTCAGCAGCACCACGCCCACCACCTGTTCGGGCGGGAAGCCCAGCCAGGCCAGCGGCAGCCAGAACGCCCACATGCCGGCCAGCGGATACATCAGGCTCTGGCGGAAGGCGGTGGTGAAGTTCATGCGGGTGGAGCTGTGATGCACGCTGTGCGCCGCCCACAACCAGCGCACGCGGTGGCTGACGCGGTGGAACCAGTAGTAGAGAAAGTCCTGGCCGATGAACAGCAGCAGGAAGCTGAGCCAGGAATCGGAAAACTGAAACAAGCGGTGTTGCTGGTAAATCCACGCGTACAAGGGCAACACCAGCACCCAGGCCAGCTTGTCCGCGCCCTGGTGCAGCAAGCCCAGGCAGGCGCTGCACACCGAATCGCGCCAATCGTAAAGGCTGAGCCGGCGCTGCCGGCGCAGATGCCACAACTCGCCGGCGACAAAGGCCAGAAACACCGGCGCCATCGCCAGCAGCAGCAGCTGTATGTCGAACTTCATCACCGCCTCCCGCTTGGGAACCGTGTCCGCGCCAACGCAAACACTTGATTGGAGTTTGAACTCTATAATTGCTCAAACGCCGAATTCCGGCAAGCGGGACAGCGGTGTTACTGCTGTTGGCGCGCGCGGAAGGCGGTCAGCGCCGCCTCGCGCTCGCTCCAGGTGCGGCTCACGCTCTTGCGCGCGGCCAGGCGCTGCAAATAGGCGTCGCGCTCGGGGAAGGCGGCGGTCACGTCTTCGCCCAGCAAGGCCTTGCTCATCTGCGACAGCGCCGGCAGGATGCAGGCGGCGCCGATGTCGGCGCTGCTGAAGTCCTCGCCACAGGCCCAGGGGCCGTAATCCAGCAGTTGGGCGCAGGCGGCCACGCCGCGCGCGATCTGCTGGCGCGCCGCCTCGATGGCGCCCGCTTCCAGCGGGCTGCCGAACAGCCAATGCCGGTATAGCGGCAACGCCGGCATCAGCACGTACAAATCCAGCATCGCGCTCAGTTGGCGCGCGTGGGCGCGGCCGTTGGGCGTCGGCGGCAGCAGGGAGGCGGTGGGGTAAGCGTCTTCCAGCCATTCCAGGATCACCGCCGACTCCGCCATCGCGTGGCCGCCCACTTCGACGAAAGGAATCTTGCCCATCGGGCTCTTCGCCAGCATTTCTTCCTGCTGCGAAGGGCCGGTGAGGATTTCTTGGAAGTTGACGCCCTTTTCCAGCAAGGCGATTTTGACCTTGTTGTAATAAGGGGACAGCGCAGCGCCGTAAAGCTTGATCATCCAGGTCTCCAGGCAGGCGGGGCCCGCGGTTGCTGATGGTGGGCGGCCGGCCATGTTGCGATGCAAGGCCGGCCCGGCAGCATTATGCCATTAATCCAATTTACATTTAAAACCGACCGCTTGTCGGCCTCGCGCGGGGCCTTGCCGGCCCCGCGTCCGAAGAAGCCGGCTCACTTGTTCATGGCCGCGGCTTTTTGCTGCAGCAATTGCCGGATCTGCGGCAGCGCCGCCTGCGCGGCGCGCTCCCCCTCCAGAATAGCCTGATGGCGCGCGTCGAATTGGGCGGAGCCGATATTCTGCACTTGCGGGCGGATCACCACGTCGGCCTGCTTCAGTTCCTGCGCCAGCGCCGGCCCGTTCATGATGTTCAGGCTCTGGTCCAGCATGGACAGGAAGCCGGTGGCTGCGCCCTTGCGCGGCCGCGCCGAGATGTCGACGGCGATGACGAAGTCGGCGCCCATCTCGCGCGCGGCGCTGACCGGCACCGGGCTGACCAGGCCGCCGTCGACATAGCTCTTATTGCCGATCTTCACCGGCAGGAAGACGTTGGGAATGCTGGCCGAGGCGCGCACCGCCTGGCCGGTGTTGCCCAGCCGGAACACCACCTTGCGGCCGCTGTCCAGTTCGGTGGCCACCGCGCCGAACGGCCGCGGCAGTTGTTCCATGGTCTTGTTGGCCACCTGGGCGTTGATCCAGCTCTGCAGCTTCTCGCCCTTGATCACGCCCTTGCTCGACAGCGTCCAGTCGGTGAGATTGGATTCGTCCAGCTGAATGGCGCGGCTCTGCAGCTGCATGCCGCTGAGGCCGGACGCGTACAGGCTGCCGACCACGCTGCCGGCGCTGGTGCCGGTCACCAGGTCCGGGGTGAGGCCGGCGGCTTCCAGCACCTTGATCACGCCGACGTGGGCGAAGCCCTTGGCCGCGCCGCCGCCCAGCGCCAGGCCGATCTTGGGCTTGAGCGCCGGCTTGGGCGGCACCGCCGCGGGAGGGGTGGACAAGGTGGAACAAGCCGACAGCAGCGCGGCCATGCCCGCCAACAGCCAGGGGCGGAGTGTGTGTTTGCTAATCATGATTCCATCGGGCTTTCAGAGATCGGCGGCCGCCTGGGCCGCCCCAACGGACGCGGAGTCCAGCATCACGTAATTCAGATGCCGCGCGCCCTCCAATTCGAAATGGCATTCGCCGTGGACGCTCATGCCCAGCCGGCGGTAGAAGGCGATCGCGCGTTCGTTGCGGTGCCATACCGTCAACCACAAACGCGGCTGACCGGGCAGGCCGGACGCCCATTGACGCGCCGCCTGCAGCAAGCGCCGGCCCAGGCCCGCCCCGGTGCGGCTCTCCACCAGATAGAGCCGCTCGACTTCCACGCAGGGGAAATCGCAGCCCTGGCATCGGCTGTCCAGCTTCATCAGCGCGTAGCCGAGCAGAAAGCCGTCTTGCTCCATCGCCAGCAGCTGATGCGAGGGGCTGGCGATCAGCGCCTCGAAGTTGGCCGGCGTGAATTCGCTCAGCACATAGTCGGCCATGTCCCGGCGGACGCCGTCGGTGACGTAGGTGCTCAGCCATACCTGAATCGACAGGGCGGCCAGGCAGCCGGCATCCTTGGCCGTGGCCGGGCGGATGGTCGGCATCGCCTTATTCCGGCCGCTTCTTGACGAACTCGATCACCTGGCGGCCGTCCTCGCTGAATTTGGCCAGCTTCTTGTCGCCGCCCTTCCAGGCGTGGCCGTACACCACCTCGTAGGTGGCCGGCAGTTTACCGTCGCGGCGCAGCGCCTCATACGCCGCCTCCACCCGCTGCCAGGCGTGCTTGCCCATCAGGCCGCGGCCGCGGCCGCTGGTGGCGTTGTGCGCGCCTATGGCTTTCAGGTCCGCCATCACTTCGCGGGCGCGACCGTAGGTCAGCACGATTTTTTCCATGTCCATCACCGGCTCGGCGAAGCCGGCGCGCATCAGCGCGTCGCCCAGGTCGTGCATGTCGATGAACTGGTTGACGTGGGTGGCGCGGTCCACGCCGGCGAAGGCGCCGCGCAACTCGTGCAAGGTGTCCGGCCCCAGCGTGGAGAACATCAGCATGCCTTCGGGCTTCAGCACGCGGCGGAATTCTGCGAACACGCTGTCCGGCACGTTGACCCACTGGATGGTGAGGCTGGACCAGATCATGTTCACGCTGGCGTCGGCCAGCGGCAGGCGCTCGACATCGGCCACCACCTGCCACGGCTGGCTGGGACGGAACAGTTTTTTCAGCAGGCCGTCACCGCTTTGCTGCTTGGCGCGCGAGGCTTGCAGCATCGCCTGCGCCAGGTCCAGCTCCACCACGCGCGCGTCCGGATAGCGGGCGCGCAGCTGGGCCGAGCCGTAGCCGGTGCCGGCGCCGGCGTCCAGCACCACTTGCGGCTGAAACTTGATGTAGTCCAGCCGCTCGGACATCCGGTCGGAGACTTCGCGCTGCAGGACCGCGGCGGAGTCGTAGCTGGCGGCGGCCTTCTCGAACGAGGCGCGCACCCGCGCCTTGTCGGTGTAAAACGCTTCAGTCATGCATGGGTTTCCAAGTGCTGGGCAAGCGCGGCGACGAATTCGGCTTCGTGCGACAGAAACGGCGCGTGCGACGCTTGCGGAAATTCATAAAGCCGGGCGTCGCCCAGCGCGTCGGCCAGCCAACGGCCGGCGCCTATCGGGGTGATGGCGTCGCGGGCGCCGTAGAACAGGCCCGTCGGGCACTGGATGCGGCCGGCCAGCGCGCGCGCGTCGGCCGTCAGCAACAATTCCAGCGCCGGCAGCAGGCCTTGCGGCCGGCCATGGGCGAACAGCTCCGCGCGCAAGGCCTTCAGCGTGTCGCGCGCCGACGGCGCGCCCATCATCTGCAAGGCCAGGAAACGCTCCAGCGTCTGTTCGAAGGCGCCGTCCAGGCTGGCGGCCACCGCTTCGATGGACTTGCGCTCCTGCGCGTGCGGCCAGCTGTCGTCGCGCACGAAGCGCGGGCTGGTGGCCACCAAGGCCAGGCTCTTGATCTTGTCGGGATGACGGGCCGCCCAATGCTGGGCGATCAGGCCGCCCAGCGACCAGCCCACCAATTGCAGCGGCAGCGGAAAGGCCTGATCCAGCAGATCGGCCACCGCGTCGGCGTCGAAGGAGGCCAGCGGCGCGGAGGCGCCGTGACCGGGCAGATCAACCAGATGCACGCAATGGCCGGCGGCCAATTGCGCCGCCACGCGGCTGAACACGCCGCCATGCAGGCCCCAGCCGTGCAACAGGACCACGTCCGGGCCTTGGCCCAGCGTTTCAACAAACAGACTCATGGACGACCAGATGGGGTGAAACCTTCATTTTCGCAAGATCGCGATGCGAAAGAAACCACCCAGGCCGGCGTCTTCGTCATGAACCTTGCGCAAACGGCAGGCCGCCAGGATATCTTCCAGCCGGCGGTTGATGTCGGTGGCGATCACGCGCGACAGCAGGTTGCCGGCGCTGCGCAACAGGGACGGCCGCCGGCCGTCGGGCAGGAATTTGTCGAACACCGCCGCCCGGCCGCCGGGCTTGAGCACGCGCTCCACTTCGCGGATGCAGGCTTGCGGGTCCGGCACCACCGCCAGCGCCAGGTGCAGCACCACCGCGTCGAAGCTGGCGTCCGGGAAATCCAGCGCCTGCGCGTCCATCACCCTGGCGTCCACCGCCATGCCCAGCGCCGCGGCGTGGGCGCTCAGCCGCGCCAGCATGCCGTCCGAGATGTCGATGGCGGCCACGTGGCGACAGCGCACCATGAAGTCCAGATCCAGGCCGGTGCCGGCGGCCACCAGCAAGACGCGCTCTTCCGGCTGCGGATTGAGCAGGGCGATGGAACGGCGCCGGCGCGCGGCGAAAGCTTGCGCCAGCCGGTCGTAGACCGGCGCGTACAGATTGTAGCGCCAGCGGTTGAAGGCCTGCGGCCAGCGCCGCCATCCGCTAGCGCTCATCCTGGAACTCCTGGCGGAAGCGCGCCAGCCGCTCCCAGTCCACGCCCTGGGCCGGCGCCGGGGCGGCGAAGTAAAAGCCCTGCAGCTTGCCGCAGCCCATCTTTTTGAGCATGGCCAGCTGGGCGGCGGTTTCCACGCCCTCGGCCACCACGTCCAGGTCCAGCGCCTTGGCCAGCGCCAGGATGGCGCGCACGATGGCCGCCGATTCCTGGGTGCGGTCCAGGTCGAAGACGAAGGACTGGTCTATCTTCAGCACGTCGAAGCGATAGCGGTGCAGATAGGACAAGGCCGAATAGCCGGTGCCGAAATCGTCCAGCGCCAGCCTCACCCCCAACTCATGCAGCGCGTGCATCACGGTGGCGGCGATTTCCGGCTGATCGATCAGCGCGCTTTCGGTGATTTCCAGGTGCAGCGTCGCCGGCGGCAGCCGGTAATGCCGGATGCGCTCGCCTATCCAGGCCGCCAGCTCCGGATCGTGGAAATGCGCCGACGACAGGTTGATGTGCAAGGCCACTTCCGGCCCCACCCTGTCCTGGACCCGCCAGGCGCTCAATTGGGCGCAGGCGGCGTTCAGCATGTAGCGGTCCAGCCGGGTGATCAGCCCGCTCTCCTCGGCGATGGGCAGGAACAGGCCGGGCGAGATCAGGCCGCGCTGCGGATGCTGCCAGCGGGCCAGGGCCTCGAAGCCGACCAGTTCGCCGCTGTCGCCGTCGATGAAGGGCTGGAAATACGGCTGCAACTGCCCTTCCTCTTCCAGCGCGCGCCGCAGCTCGCTCTCCAGCGCCAGCTGGTCCGCCTGGTTGATGCGCAGTTCGTGGTTGAACAGGGTGTAGCCCTGCCGGCCCTGCTGCTTGGTGCAATACATCGCGTGGTCGGCGTCGCGCAGCAGATCGTCGGCCTTGTGGTAATGCTCGTGGTCCGCCAGCACCACGCCGACGCTGGCGGTGGAGAACACCTCGCGCCCGGCCAGGATCACCGGCCGCTCGAACTCGCTGACGATGCGCTGCGCGATGCGTTCGCAGTCGCCGCCGCCGTCCATGCCGAACATCAGCACCGCGAACTCGTCGCCGCCCAGCCGCGCCAGAAAATCGTAATGCCGCAGGCAGGAGCGGATGCGCGCGCCGGCCTCGAACAGCAGGTGGTCGCCGGCCAGGTGGCCCAGGGTGTCGTTGACCAGCTTGAAGCGGTCCAGGTCGATGAACAGCACCGCGAAGCGTTCGCCGCCGCCATGCGAATACGTCTCCCAGGCCCGGCGCAGCGCCTTGGAAAAATAACTGCGGTTGGGCAGCTTGGTCAGCGGATCGTGCAGGCTGTCGAACTCCAGCTGGGCGTTGACCGCGTCCAGTTCGCTGGTGCGCTCGCGCACCCGCTGCTCCAGCTCCACGTAAGAGGTTTGCAGGCTCTCCAGCGCCTTGACCCGGGTCAGCGCCGCGCCGATGTGGTTGGCGACGAACTCCAGCACTTCTTGATCGCGGAAGTTGTAGACCACGTCCTCTTCATAGCTTTGCACCGCCAGCACGCCCAACAGATCGGTGCCGCAATACAGGGGCACGCCCAGCCAGCTCTTGGGCCGGGGCAGCTCCTCGTCGGCCTCGGGCTGGCGGTTCTGCTGCGAGTAGGGATCGATCAGCAAAGGCCGGCCGCTGTGCAGCACCTGTTCGACGAAACCCTTGCCCGGCCGGTGCGGCTTGAGCGGCGGCGCGTATTCGTCGGCGCAATAGGGGAAAGTGATGCAGTCCTCGGACTGGTCGTACAAGGCCACCAGGCAGTTGCGCGCCGGCACCATCTCGGCCAGCAGCCGGTGCAGGCCGCCGAGGAAGGCCTCCAGCGACAGGCTGGTATTGGACAGCTCCGCGATCCGGAACAGCGCGCCCTGAAAGCGCTCGGCGCGCTTGCGCTCGGCCACTTCCGCGCGCAGCCGCGCGTTGGCGCCTTCCAGCTCGCTGGTGCGCAGCCACACCTGGCGCTCCAGCTGGCTGCGGTGCAGCACCCGCTCCAGCACGAAGCCGACGTGGCGGGCGGCGAACAGGAACAACTGCTGCTCGGCCGAGGTCAGCGGCGTTTGATCCTCGTACAGCTGCAGCACCACCGCGCCGATCACATGGCCGCCGGCATTGGCCAGCGGCGCGCCCATCCAGCTGGCCGGCAACAGGCCCTGCCGGCTCAGGCCTTCCTGCTGGCACACTTCCAGCAGGCGCTCGCGGCTCAGCACCACCGGCTTGCCGCCGCGGATCAGCCAGGCGGTCAGCGACTGGGCGTGGCCGGCCAGCGGGAAGATGGCGTCGCTGGCGGGCGGCGCGGGGTCGCGCTGGTCGATGTAGAAGGGAAAGTGGATGACCTGGGCTTCGTCGTCGTACAGGGCGATGTAGAAATTGCTGGCGTCCATCAGCCGCATCATCTGGCGGTGCAGGCCGGGCAGCACCTGGTCGATGGTGCCGCATTCTTCGGCCAGTTGGGAAATGTCGAACAGGGCTTCATTGGCTTCGCGCGAGGCCACCTGCTCCGCGCCCAGCCGCGCGCACAGCAGATGGGCGCACAGCAGCGCGGCGGCCGGGTTCAGCGCCGGACCGGCGTCGCCGCGCCACACCAGCCAGCCCAGCACCTGTTCGCCGGCGCGCAAGGGCATCGCCTCGCAGCCGGCGTCCAATCTGTCTCCGTCCGCCAGCGTCTCCGCGCCGGGCAAGGCGTCGGCGGCGCCCAAGGCCGCCAAGAGCTGCCAGGCCGCCCCCAGCTGCCGCCAGACCGCGGCAACGCGCACCCCTCCCTGCTCTTGCAGCAGAGACAGCGCCATCGCGGCGGCCTGCTCTGGCGTCGCCAGATATTCAGCCATGCTCTTCATGTGATTATCGTAGTATGAGTTAGCTGGAAAATCCGGCCATGCCGATGCGCCCCTCCCCATGGGTGCGTCGGCTCAGGACGCCGCGGCGCGCTGAATACAGGACAGCAGGCGCTGCAAGTGTTCCGGCTGGTGCATGGCCGACAAGGACAGGCGCAAGCGCGCGGTCCCGGCCGCCACCGTGGGCGGGCGGATCGCCGGCACCCACAAGCCCTGGTCGCGCAGACGGGCGGCCAAGGCCAACGCCTGTTCATCGCCGCCTATGATAAGTGGCTGAATCGGCGTTCGGGAAGCCCCTGCAGAGTATTTGAATTCAGATAGTCCGGATTTGATGATTTCTATCGATTCGCGCAGCCGCGCGCGCCGCTCGCCGGCCTCGGCGATCAGACGCAGGCTGGCCAGGATCGCACAGGCCAGCGCCGGCGGCTGGGAGGTGGTGTAGATATAGCTGCGCGCGGAATTGATCAGCCATTCCACCAGATCGGCGCCGCCGGCGATGAAGGCGCCGGCCACGCCGGCGGCCTTGCCCAAGGTCGCCATGTAAATCAAACGCGGGCTGGACAGGCCGTGCTCGGCCAGCGCTCCGCGGCCGTCGCCCAGCACGCCGAAGCCGTGGGCGTCGTCCACGTACAGCCAGGCGTCGTGGCGCTCGGCCAAGGCCAGCAGCGCCGGCAGCGGAGCTTCGTCCCCGTCCATGCTGTACACCGCTTCCACCGCGATCAGCTTGGTCTTGGCGTCGGACTCGGCCAGCAGGCGTTCCAGCTGCGCCAGGTCGTTGTGATGGAAGCGCTTGAACTCGGCGCGGCTCAGTCTACAGGCGTCGTTCAGCGAGGCGTGGTTCAGCCGGTCGGCGAACACCGCGTCGCCGCGGTCCAGCAAGCTGCTGACAATCGCCAGATTGGCCGCGTAGCCGGAACCGAACAATAATGCCGCCGGCTGACCGACGAACTCCGCCAGCGCCTCCTCGGCTTCTTGCTGCACGCTGAAGTGGCCGGCCAGCAGATGCGACGAACCGCCGCCCACGCCCCAGCGTTCGAGGCCCTGCTGCGCGGCGCGCACCAGAGCCGGATGATCGGCTAATCCAAGGTAATCGTTGCTGGCGAAAGAGACGTAGGAACGTCCGTCCACCACCACTTCGACGCCCTGCGGGCTGTCGACGACCGCGCGTTGGCGACGGCGATGGGTGGCGGAAAGATCCAGCAGGGCGGCAGGCAGGTCTTGAAGGCGCATATCGGCTCGAAATATCCCGTGAAAAGGGCTTGGCCGGAACCGGCTCCGCCGACCGCCCAAGCTATTCCTTATATATACATTTTTTACATCGCCCGCGAATCCGCCGCCCAAACCGCTCAAAGCGGCGTCAAATCAAGCTTTTCCAGCAGCTGCCGGTCGGCGTCCACCTCGGGGTTGCCGGTGGTCAGCAACTTGTCGCCGTAGAAGATGGAATTGGCCCCGGCAAGGAAGCACAAAGCCTGCGTGGACTCATCCATTTCACGGCGTCCGGCGGACAATCGCACATAGGTTTTGGGCATCACGATGCGGGCCACCGCGATGGTGCGCACAAACTCGGTCCAGTCCAGCGACGCGGCGCCTTCCAGCGGCGTGCCCTCTACCTTGACCAGCTTGTTGATCGGCACCGATTCCGGTTGCGGCTCAAGATTCGCTAGCTGTGCAATCAGACCTGCGCGATCGTTGCGGGTTTCATTCATGCCAACAATACCACCGCAGCACACCGACAGACCGGCGCTGCGTACTTTTCCCAAAGTGTCGAGACGATCTTCGTAGTCGCGGGTGGCAATGATATCGGAATATTTGTCCGGCGAGGTATCCAGATTGTGATTGTAATAATCCAGGCCCGCCGCCTTCAGTTTTTCCGCCTGGCCTCCTTTCAGCAAGCCGAAAGTGGCGCAGGTTTCCAGGCCCAAGGCTTTGACTTCCTTGACCATTTCCAGGGTTTTCTCCAGGTCCGCGTCCTTGGGGCCGCGCCAGGCCGCGCCCATGCAAAAGCGGCTGGCGCCGTTGGCCTTGGCCGCGCGCGCGGCGCTCAAGACCTCGTCCACCGTCAGCATCGGCTGATTGGGCACCGGCGTGTCGTGATGCGTCGATTGCGGACAGTAGCCGCAGTCCTCCGGACAGCCGCCGGTCTTGATGGAAATCAGCGTGGACAGCTGCACCTTGGTGGGGTCGAAGAACTGGCGATGGATCTCGGCGGCGCGAAACACCAGCTCCATGAAGGGCAGCGCCAACAAGGTTTCGATTTCCGCCGCAGTCCAGCTGGGGGACTCCGGGTGCGGGGTGGCGGAAGGCTTGAATTCGATAGCGGAAGAATGCATGGTCTATCCTGGCTGTGGCCGCTGCCCGGCGCTGGAACACCTTGATCAGGCAAGGATAATTCCAGCTCGCGCCGTCAGGACCGTCAGAGTGCCACGCCCGGCCGGGCGTGGGGCGAATCAGCGCATCTTGCTGGGGAGGACCTTATGCTGTCAAACCTGAAGAGACTCATAATTGACAGTTGCACAATATTTAATCAGCCATGCTGGCTCTGCGGAGACTGGCGGGCAGACCGGGGCTTTTGCGGCGACTGCCGCCGGCAACTGCCGGCGCTGCCGTCCACGCAATGCGCGCGCTGCGCGGAACCGCTACCCGTCTCCGGCGGCTGCTGCGGCCAATGCCAGCGCCGTCCGCCCGCCTTCGACGCCTTGTACGCGCCCTACCGCTTCGACTACCCGCTCGCCGCGCTGATCCACGCCTTCAAATACGGAAAACAGCTGCAAATGGGCGCGGCGCTGGGCGGCCTGCTCGCCGATTTCGCCCGGCCGCGCAGCCCAAAATATCACCTCGTCATTCCCGTTCCATTGGCAAAAGAACGACTTGCCGAGCGCGGTTTCAATCAAAGTCATGAGCTGGCGAAAGCGATCGCTGCTACAATGGCGAGCCGTTTGAGCGCCGAGTTGTGTTGGCGAAAATACAACACTCCGCCCCAAGCCTCGCTCGGGCGCGCCGAACGCAGGAAAAACCTTCGCCATGCTTTCGGCGTAAATTGCCGCTGTGACGGGCTTTCCATCGCCATTGTCGATGACGTCGCCACCAGCGGCGCCACCCTGTCGGCGCTGGCCGAAATTTTGAAAAAACAGGGGGCAAAACGGGTCGATGGCTGGGTGCTCGCCAGGGCCTTTTCTCCTAAAACTTGACCAAGATTTTGATTCTTTGGAACAATCCAGCCTGCCAACGATGTTCACTGTAATTCTTTTTCAGCCGGAAATACCGCCCAACACGGGCAATGTGATTCGTTTATGTGCCAACACCGGCTGTGAACTGCATCTGGTCAAACCCATGGGCTTCCCTTTGGAGGACGCCAAGCTGCGCCGCGCGGGACTCGATTACCACGAGTACGCTCGCGTAGTGGTTCATGAGGATTGGGCGGCTTGTCAAGAGACTTTGCGCGGACGGCGTATTTTCGCCGCCACCACCAAGGGCTCCGAGCGCCATGACCAGATATCCTATCAACCTGGGGACGTTTTTTTGTTCGGTCCCGAATCCCGCGGTCTGCCGCCTGAAGTGCTGGAGTCTTTGCCTGCCCAGCAGAGGATTCGTTTGCCGATGCGTCCAGAATCAAGAAGTCTCAATCTTTCGAACGCGGTCGCGGTGACGGTGTTCGAGGCTTGGCGACAGCTCGATTTCGCAGGGGGAAGCTGAAGCGGTTCGCAGATCGGCCCAACAAGGGACTCTGGTAAAGCCCGGACCGAGCGCTTGCATGCAAGCGCGAAGCGCCGACGATCAAACGGCGCGCCGAGTTTTCGCAGTGGTTCCGACAGCATAAGGGAGATCTATGCAATCAGTACTCCGATGGCTGTGGCTTGTGTTCGTCAGTCTCGTACTCGTGGCCTGTTCCACCGTGAAGACGGCCAGCGCCACCAACCAGTCGGCCTCCTCGTCGACCGGCAACAAGAAAACCGTTGCCAAGAATGGAGCTTATTTCCAGAACGATGGTCCCGCCGACCATATTCCGGTCAACCTGAACCTGGTGCCGGACGCCGTGCCGCAGGAAGAGCCGCTGATCAAGTCGGCCAATCTGCCCTACACGGCGCTGGGGATGAGCTTCCGCCCCGACACGCGCGAAAAGCCCTATCAAGCCACGGGCCGCGCTTCCTGGTACGGCAAGCAGTTCCACGGCCGCAAAACGTCTTCCGGCGAGAAATACGATATGTTCGCCATGACCGCCGCCCATCCGACGCTGCCGATCCCGAGCTACGCCCGGGTCACCAATCTGAACAACGGCAAATCCGTGGTGGTGCGGGTCAATGACCGCGGCCCCTTCCACAAGAGCCGCCTGATGGACCTGTCCTACGCGGCGGCCTATCGCCTGGGCTTCATCAAGCAAGGCAGCGCCAAGATCGCCATCGAACGCGTGTGGCCGGACGCCGGCGGCGAGAACGTCGCCAGCACCCGTCCCGTCAGCACCGCGCGCCGAGCCGAGGACACGCCCAAGTACCTGCAACTGGGCAGCTTCTCCAAACTGGCCAACGCCGAGGCGATGGTCCAGAAAATGCTGGGCGAGATGGACGACAAGTACGAATCCAAGCTCGGCATCGTGAACCAGGAAGGCGTCTACAAAGTGCGCCTGGGGCCGTTCCGCTCCAGCGACGCGGTGCGCAACGCCGCCGAGAACCTGCACGTGGAAACCGTGGTCACCAGCCTGTAAACCGCAAGACGGCGTCCATGACAAAGGCGAAGGAGTCATCTCCTTCGCCTTTCTTGTTTCCGCCGCCGATAAAAAACCCCGGCAAGCTGCTGCCGGGGTAAGCCTGATCCATCCAGGCCCCGCTCAGGGAGGCAAGCGGGAGGTGTTGGCCACCTGCTTGTTTAGGTGGAGGCCTGTTCCTAAAGTTCCGGCGGCGCGGCCTCGTCCTCGGCCGGCTGTCCCATGTGCTGGTCGAACCAGCCGTTCACCACCCGCTCCACGTCCTCCACCCCGCTTTTCTTCAGGCTGGAGAACATCTGCACGCTAACGTCCGGATAGTCATTCAGCTCGCGCTTGACCAGGGCCAGCACCTTGGATTGCTCCTGGCGCGACAGCTTGTCGGCTTTGGACAACAGGATGTGCACCGGCCGCCGGGTCACGCGGAAGAACTCCAGCATCTTGCGGTCCAGCTCTTTCAAGGGATGGCGCGCGTCCATGATCAACAGCAGGCCGATCAGGCTCTGGCGCGATTGCAGATAGCGTCCCAGCAGCTCCACCCAGTGCGCGCGCACCGCTTCCGGCACCTCGGCATAGCCATAACCGGGTAAATCGACTAGAAAACATTCGTTGCCCAGCTCAAAAAAATTGATGTGCTGGGTGCGGCCCGGCGTCTTGGACACCCGCGCCAGACGGGCGTGATTGGCCAGTGTGTTGATGGCGCTGGACTTGCCGGCGTTGGAGCGGCCCACGAAGGCGACCTCCGCGCGGGTGGGCGGCAAGTCCTTCATGTGGTTGACGGTGGTATAAAATCGGGCGTTTTGAAAAGTCGACATAGTAGTAAGGGTGAAATCAGTTGGTATAGAATAGCAGGTTTGAAATTGCCACTTTTACAGATATTTAGGGATAGCCCCTAAAGGAGCGACCATGAAACGTATGATGCTGTTGGCGATGGCGGCTGCAACCCTGGCCGGAAACGCGTTGGCGGCTACGCCGGTAGCCGTCAAGGCGGACCCGGTGAAGGCCAAACAGATCGTAGAAACGGTTTGCGCGGCTTGCCACGGCACTGACGGCAACAGCGTAGCCGCGGCCAATCCCACGCTGGCGGGTCAGAACGCGCACTATCTGTACACCCAGTTGAAAGCGTTCAAGGCCGGCGTGCGCAAGGACCCGACCATGCTGGGTATGGCCTCCATGCTGTCCGAAGACGATATGCGCAACGTCGCCGCCTACTACAGCGAGCAGAAGCCCAAGGACCGCGAAGCCTCCGACAAGACGCAAATGCCGCTGGGCGCCAAGATCTACCGCGTCGGCAACGCCGGCACCCAAGTGCCCGCCTGTATGTCCTGCCACGGCCCCGCCGGCAAGGGCCTGCCCGACCAGTACCCGCGCCTGGGCAGCCAGCACGCCGGCTACATCGTCAAGCAGCTGAACGAATTCAAGGGCGGCGCCAACCGCAAGAACGGCCCGATGCAGGACATCGCCAATCGCATGAGCGACGCCGAAATGAAGGCGGTGGCCGAGTACATTTCCGGCTTGCGCTAAGCGTTGAGCAGCCCGGCCGCCACCGGCCGAGCCTGACGGCCCCTCAGGGGCCGCCCCTGCGGGGGCTCCGCCGCCCGCGCTCCGGGGCGCGCCGGCAACTTTGGCCGGCACGCCGGCTCAAAAGGGAAGACTCGTCAACGAGCTTTCCTTTTTGCACTTTACGCCACTATGAAAAAAACTAGCCGCAACAGCCTGGCTCACGCCTGGTATGAGTTGCTAAGCTCGATGCGCTTCGCCATCGGTCTGTTGACGATACTGGCCATCGCCTCGGTCATCGGGACGGTTCTGAAACAGAACGAACCCTATCCCAATTACGCCTTCGAATTCGGGCAATTCTGGTTTCAAGCGTTTGAATGGCTAGGCTTGTACGACGTCTACCATTCGGCGTGGTTCCTGACCATTCTCGCCTTCCTGGTGCTGTCCACCAGCTTGTGCATTCTGCGCAACGGCCCCGGCTTCATCAAGGAAATGCGCGCCTACCGCGAAAAGGCCTCCGACAACTCGCTGGCGGCGATGAAGCACAGCGCCAGCTTCGAGGCCGAAGGCTTCGACGCCGACGCGGCGCGCGCCTATCTGCAGGCCCAGGGCTTCCGCCTCAAGGAGCAGCCGCGCGCTGACGGCGGCCTGGTGCTGGCGGCCAAGAAAGGCGCGGCCGGCAAGCTGGGTTATTTCTTCGCCCACATCGCGCTGGTGGTGATCTGCATCGGCGGCCTGCTGGACGGCAACCTGCCCTTGAAAATCGGCGAGCTGACCGGCCAGGTGGTGCCGGAGACCCGCGATGTGCCGCAGAACCAGATTCCGGCGGCCAGCCGCTTGAGCTCGAACAATCTGTCCTTCCGCGGCAACGTGACCATCGCGGAGAACAAAAGCGCCGACGTCACCTTCCTCAACGCCGGCAACGGCTATCTGGTGCAGGAACTGCCCTTCATCATCACCTTGAAGAAATTCCACGTCGACTACTACAGCAACGGCATGCCCAAGCTGTTCGCCAGCGACATCGTGGTCACCGACAAGGCCAGCGGCAAGACCACCGAAGCCACGGTCAAGGTCAACCACCCGCTGATCGTGGACGGCATCGCCATCTACCAGTCCAGCTTCGGCGACGGCGCGTCCCCGCTCAAGTTCAAGGCCTGGAACCTGGCCGCGCCGCAGGCGCGCCCTACCGAGGTTCCGGCGGTGTCGATGTCCAGCCAGCCGCTGAAGGCCAACGGCAAGGATTACACGCTGGAAGTGGGCGAGCTGCGCGTCTTCAACATCGAGAACATCGGCAAACCCCAGGAAGGACAGCGCACCCTGTCGCAACGCATGCACGACGCGCGCGAGGTCAAGCAGGACAAGCAGCTGAAAAACCAGGGGCCGTCGATCAGCTTCAAGCTGCGCGACGCCCAGGGCCAGGCGGTGGAGTTCATGCATTACATGGCGCCGATTCAGCAGGACGGCGCCAGCTATCTGATGGCCGGCGTGCGCAAGACCGTGGCCGAGCCGTTCCAGTACGTGCGCATCCCGCTGGACGAGGAGATGAGCGTGGAGCGCTTCATGCGCCTGCGCGCCGCGCTGCAAGACCCGGCGCGCTACGACGAGATCGCCCGCCGCGCCGCGCACAAGGCGCTGAAAGGCGACGCCATCAGCCCGGCGATGCAGCAGCAGTTCACCGACAGCGTCAAATGGGTGCTGGCGCGCTTCGGCGACAGCGGCTTCGTCGGCCTGGAGAAGTTCCTGGACGACCGCGTGCCGCAGGACAAGCGCCAGGCGGTGGCGCAAACCTATATCAAGATCCTGCAAGGCGCGGTGGTGGACGTGATGTCGGTGGCCGACGAAAAAGCCGGCCTGCCGCCGATGAAGCTGGACAGCGAGCATTACCGCTTCCTGCTGGACAGCCTGGTGGCGGTCAGCTCGCTGCACGACTACGGCGCGCCGGTGTTCCTGCAGTTGGAGGGCTTCGAGCAGGTGCAGGCTTCCGGCCTGCAACTGACCCGCTCGCCCGGCAAGACCTTGGTCTATCTGGGCTCGGTGCTGCTGGTCTTCGGCATCATCCTGATGTTCTACGTGCGCGAGCTGCGCCTGTGGGTGCGCGTCAACGGTTCCAAAGTACGGGTCGCGATGACGTCAAACCGGCATAATCGCGATCTGGACGGCGACTTTGCGCGCCATACTCAACTTATCAAACAGCTGGTACGAGGTGCATGATGGAACTGGCCCACGCTTCTTTCTCGCGGCAGCCGCTACTGAAACGGCTGAACCTGGCCGACTGGCTCTACGCGCTGCTGGTGCTGGGCGCCGCCGGCTACAGCTACGCGCTGTACAACCATTACATGGACGGCTACGAGCAGGCCATCCTGGCCGGCTCGGCGCTGGGCCTGATCGGCCTGGGCTGGTTCTGGAAATCCTGGCGCTGGTTCTTCCCGCTGGCCGGCTGTATCTCGCTGCTGGCGATCCAGGTCTACCAGCATGAGCTGGCGCGCGGCCAGACCGCCTTCCTGCTCAAATACATGCTGTCCAGCCAGTCCTCCATCATGTGGATGTGCACGCTGTTCTTCCTGGCGGCCTTTTCGTACTGGGTCGGCTTGCTGACCCGCTCCGACACCCTGAACCGCATGGGCAGCGGCCTGACCTGGGCCGCGTCGGTGATGGGCCTGGCGGGCCTGTTCACCCGCTGGTACGAAAGCTATCTGATCAGCCCGGACATCGGCCACATCCCGGTGTCCAATCTGTACGAAGTCTTCGTGCTGTTCACGCTGATCACCGCGCTGATGTATCTGTACTACGAAGCCAAGTACGCGGCGCGGCAGATGGGCGCCTTCGTGCTGCTGGTGATCTGCGCCTCGGTCGGCTTCATCCTGTGGTACACCTTCGATCGCCAGGCCCACGAGATCCAGCCGCTGATCCCGGCGCTGCAATCCTGGTGGATGAAGATACACGTGCCGGCCAACTTCGTCGGTTACGGCGCCTTCGCCATCGCCGCCATGCTCGGCATCGCCGAACTGCTGGCGCTGAAGGGCTGGCTCAAGGACAAGCTGCCGCCGGCCGAGGTGC
Source organism: Chromobacterium alkanivorans (assembly GCF_016937655.1). Lineage (GTDB taxonomy): Bacteria > Pseudomonadota > Gammaproteobacteria > Burkholderiales > Chromobacteriaceae > Chromobacterium > Chromobacterium alkanivorans. The sequence goes on from NZ_JAFHKL010000004.1 coordinate 355,560, forward strand.
TGGACGAGGTGATGTACAAGGCCATCGCCGTCGGCTTCCTGTTCTTCACCATCGCCACCATTCTGGGCGCGATGTGGGCCGCCGACGCCTGGGGCGGCTACTGGAGCTGGGACCCGAAGGAGACCTGGGCCCTGATCGTGTGGCTGAACTACGCCGCCTGGCTGCACATCCGCCTGGTCAAGGGCTGGCGCGGCGCGGCGCTGGCCTGGTGGGCGGTGGTGGGCCTGTTCGTCACCAGCTTCGCCTTCCTCGGCGTCAATATGTTCCTGGCCGGCCTGCACTCCTACGGCGGCCTGTAACAAGCGGCTGACGATCCCACCCCGCCGCGGCGGGGTTTTTTCTTGCCGGCGCGGCCGGGCGCGACGGATTTTTGTTAATCGCGCCCCGACTGTGCTATTTTTACCCCGTTTTTATTTATAAGGAATCTTCGTTTTCATCATGGACGTTTCGTGGCTGTCTGACCCTTCCGCCTGGCTTGGCCTCCTCACGCTGATCATCCTGGAGGTGGTGCTGGGCGTTGACAACCTGATCTTCGTCGCCATCCTGGCGGAAAAGCTCCCCCCGCACCAACGCGACCGCGCCCGCATCACCGGCCTGTCCCTCGCCCTGATCATGCGCCTGCTGCTGCTGGCCAGCATCTCCTGGCTGGTGACGCTGACTTCGCCGCTGTTCCACGTGCTCAGCCAACCGTTCTCCGGACGCGATCTCATCATGCTGGGCGGCGGCGTGTTCCTGTTGTTCAAAGCCACCACGGAACTGCACGAACGCCTGGAAGGCGTGGATGAAGTGAAGAGCAACGGCCAGAAGGCTTACGCCGCCTTCGGCACCGTCGTCGCCCAGATCCTGGTGCTGGACGCGGTATTCTCCATCGACTCGGTGGTCACCGCCATCGGCATGGCCGAACACCTGCCGGTGATGATGCTGGCCGTCATCGTCGCCATGCTGATGATGATCGCCGCCAGCAAACCGCTGACCGCCTTCGTCAACGCCCACCCCACCGTGGTGATGCTGTGTCTGGGCTTCCTGCTGATGATCGGCTTCAGCCTGGTGGCGGAAGGCTTCGGCTTCCACATTCCCAAGGGCTATCTGTACGCGGCGATCGGCTTCTCGGTATTGATCGAAGCCTTCAACCAGGTATCGCAAGCCAACCGCATCCGCTACCTGAACCGCAACCAGTCCTTGCGCGAACGCACCGCCAACGCGGTGCTGAGCCTGATGGGCAGCAAGCTGACCAGCCCCAGCGCCGACGAAGGCAAGGTGGAGGACAGCAAGGACGCCGAGCCGCAAGAGGCTTTCGCCCAGAACGAGCGCGCGATGATACACAGCGTGCTGACCCTGGCCGAGCGGCCGATCCGCGTGATCGCCACGCCGCGCGCCGACGTGCATCGCCTGGACCTGAGCCAGAGCCAGGACGCGCAGCGCAAAGTGCTGCGCGACAGCCCCTACTCGCGGCTGGTGGTGATCAAGGACGGCAGCATCGACGAGCCGCTGGGCATCGTCGCGCGCAAGGACCTGCTGACCCAGTTGCTGGACGGCGGCGAAATGAACATCGACGCCGCGCTGCGCCAGCCGCTGGTGCTGCCGGAAACCGTCACCGTGCTCAAGGCGCTGGAGAGCTTCCGTCAGCACTCGGCGGACATGGCCTTCGTGGTCAACGAGTTCGGCAGCCTGGAAGGCATCGTCACCCAGAAAGACCTGATGGAAGCGATCGCCGGCGAATTCCCGGAAGAGCACGAGCGCCATGAGCTGCCGGCCATCGTGCAGCAGGCCGACGGCAGCTTCGACGTGGAAGGCAGCCTGGAGCTGGTGACGCTGGAACAGCACATCGCGCTGGGCGACTTCGAGGACGAAGACTTCCACACCGTGGCCGGCCTGCTAATGGACTGCCTGGAGCGCATCCCGCGCGAAGGCGATGAGATCACCGTCGGCGAATGGAGGCTGCGCGTCACCGTGCAAAAGGGCAACCGCACCGAGCGGGTGCTGATCAGCCCGCTGGCCAACCTGGATGCCAGCATCTAAATCCGCCGCCGCGCGGGATCCACAGGGCCGGGCTTCCCCCCGGCCCTGGTTTTTGTACGTGCTGCGCTGCCGCGACGGCGCGCTCTACACCGGCGTCACCACCGACGTGGCGCGCCGCTACGCCCAGCACGCCGCCGGCAAGGGCGCGCGCTACACCCGGCTCAACCCGCCGCAGGCGCTGGCCCTGGTGCTGGTCTGCGCCGGCCGTTCCGAGGCGCTGAAGGCCGAATACGCGTTCAAGCGGCTGGACCGCGCCGCCAAGCTGGACTTTCTGAACCGCCACGCGCCCGCGGACGGGGATTTCTCAGTTTTCATGTCGTCCCCCGCCGCCGGCAACACAGATTAACCAGCCTTAACAAACACTCGCCGCGCGCTCTCCTAGGCTGACATCTGGCAATCATTGCCACCCAAGGAGATCAAGATGAAAACGAACGCTCGCCCCCTCATGCTGACCGGCCTCTTCGCCGCCAGCCTATTGTTCGCCGCCCAGGCTCGGGCCGAATCCGAATGGCAGAAAGAACACCCGCGCCGGGAGGAAGTCAATCAGCGGCTGCACCACCAGGACCGCCGCATCCACCGCGAACTGAAGGAAGGCAAGATCAGCCGCGACGAAGCGCGCAAGCTGCGCGGCGAAGACCGCGACATCCGCCAGCAGGAACAGGGCATGGCCAAGCTGGACCACGGCCACATCACCCGGCAGGAACAAAAGACGCTGAACCAGGAGGAAAACCAGGTCAGCCAGCAGATCAAGAACGGCAACTGAGCGCGCCGCCCAAACAAAAAGCCCGCCAAACGGCGGGCTTTGTCTTTGACCAGAGCCTGGCTTAGAACCTGTTTACCATCTGCTGCGCGCCGGCGATACGGCGTTGAAACCGGGCTCAAAATGCTCATGCACTACGTGTACATTCCGCCTTTTCTCTCGTTTTCGTCTTGTTTCGCCTTAGCTCGCGGGATCGTAAATAGCTGCTTAGTGCTGCAGGATCTTGGACAGGAAGTGACGGGCGCGCTCGGAGCGGCCGTCCAGGTTGCCGAAGAACTCGTCCTTGGCGCAATCCTCGACGATATGCCCCTGATCCATGAAGATCACGCGATTGGCCACGCGGCGGGCGAAGCCCATCTCGTGAGTCACGCACATCATGGTCATGCCCTCGTGCGCCAGCTCGGTCATCACGTCCAGCACCTCGTTGATCATCTCCGGGTCCAGCGCGCTGGTCGGCTCGTCGAACAGCATCGCGATCGGGTCCATCGCCAGCGCGCGCGCAATCGCCACCCGCTGCTGCTGGCCGCCGGACAGCTGGCTGGGAAACTTGTCGGCGTGCGCTTTCAGGCCGACGCGGTCCAGCAGCTTCAGGCCCTTGTCGCGCGCCTCGTCCTGGCCGCGGCCCAGCACCTTGACCTGGGCGATGGCCAGGTTCTCGGTGATGGACAGGTGCGGGAACAGCTCGAAGTGCTGGAACACCATGCCCACGCGGCTGCGCAGCTTGGGCAGATCGGTCTTGGGATCGCCCACCGAGATGCCGTCGACGATGATCTCGCCCTTCTGGAACGGCTCCAGCGCGTTCACGCACTTGATCAAGGTGGATTTGCCGGAACCGGACGGCCCGCACACCACCACCACCTCGCCCTTGGCGACCTGGGTGGTGCAATCTGTCAGAACCTGGAACTGTCCGTACCACTTGCTGACTTGCTTCAGGGAAATCATTGCGCTCATACAGCCAACCTTTTTTGCATGCGCTTCACCAGCCGCGAAGCGCCGAAACTGATCACGAAATAGACTGCGCCGGCAAACAGCAGGAACTCATGCGGCAGGCCGACGACATCGCCCTTGGAGCGGGCCGTGTTGAGGAAATCCATCAAGCCGACAGCGTACACCAGCGAAGTGTCCTGGAACAGGATGATGGACTGTTGCAGCAACAGCGGCGTCATCTTGCGGAAAGCCTGCGGCAGGATCACCAGCCGCATCACCTGGCCGTAGCTCATGCCCAGCGCGTAGGCCGCGCCGGCCTGGCCCTTGGGAATCGCCTGGATGCCGGCGCGGACGATCTCGGAGAAATACGCCGCCTCGAACATCACGAAGGCCACCAGGCAGGAGGTGAACGCGCCCACCGGCTCGAAATTGCCGGTGATCCAGTTCAGCAGCAGCGGCACCACCAGGTAGAACCAGGAGATCACCAGCAGCAGCGGAATGGAGCGGAAATAATTGACGTAGAACTTGGCCAGGGGCGACAACACCCGGTTGTCGGAGAGCCGGGCCAGCGCCAGCAAGGTGCCCAGCACCACGCCGCCCACCACCGCCATCACCAGCAGCTTCAGGGTCAGCTGCATGCCCTGCCACAGTCCCGGCAAGGCCGGGCCGATCTGGCTGAAATCGAAATCCATCACTTGCCCCCCATCATGCCGGGAATGCGCACCCGCTGTTCAATCCAGGCCATCAGCGTCATCAAGCTCATATTGAGCACGAAATAGATGATGGTAGCCAAGGTAAAGGCCTCGAAGATGTTGGCGGAGAACTCCGCGGTCTGCTTGGTCTGCGCCAGCAACTCCATCAGGCCGATCAGCGAAGCCACCGAGGAGTTCTTGAAAATATTCAGAAACTCGCTGGTCAGCGGCGGAATGATGATGCGGAAGGCCTGCGGCAACAACACGTGGCGATAGGTTTGCGGCAAGGTGAAACCCATGGCCAGCGAGGCGTTGCGCTGACCGCGCGGCAAGGCCTCGATGCCGGTGCGCACCTGCTCGCACACCCGCGCCGCGGTGAACAGGCCCAGGCACACCACCACCGACAGAAAGGCGGAAGTGGCCGGCGTCAGGTCTTGCTTGAACCAGGTCTGCGCGCCCTCGGGCAGCAGGTCCGGGATCAGGAAGTACCAGACGAACAATTGCACCAGCAAGGGCACATTGCGGAACAACTCGACATAGGCGGCGGCGATGCCGGCCAGCCAGCGACTCGGCACCGTGCGCATCACGCCCAGCACCGAGCCCAAGGCCAGGGCGATCGCCCAGCCGGCCAGCGCCACGGCGATGGTCCAGCCCAGGCCGGAGACGAACCAGTTCAGATAGATCTCGCTACCCACCCCGGTGGACTTGAAAAACACCATCCAGTCCCAGTGGTAATTCATGCTTCACTCCCACAACGCCAGCCCGCCGGGCGCGCTCATGCGCCGACGGGCCGCGGCCCGGCGCAAGCGCCCGGCCACACACAAAGAAAGCGGGTACGGCCGTGCGCCCCGGCTCCGCGCGCAACGGCGAGGAGGACAGGGCGGCGGCGCGCCAACCGCGACTTACATCTGCTCGGCAGACTTGTCGGTCGGCTTGGCGATCAGCTCCTTGAATTCATCGGACATCGGGAAGTTCAGGTTCAGCCCCTTGGGCGGCACCGGGCTGGTGAACCACTTGGCGTAGATCTTGTTGACCTCGCCGGACTTGAAGGTGTTGCTCAGCGCGGCGTCCACCACCTTCTTGAAGGCGGGGTCTTCCTTGCGCATCATGCAGCCGTAGATCTCGTAGGATTGGGCCTTGCCGGTCACCACCCAGTTGGCCGGGCTCTTGGCCTTGGCCATCTCGCCGTACAGCAGCGCGTCGTCCATCATGAAGGCCGCGGCGCGGCCGGACTCCAGCATCAGGAAGGATTCGCCGTGATCCTTGGCCGAGATGATGTTCATGCCCAGCTTCTTGTCGGCGTTCATCGCCTTTATCAGGCGCTCGGAGGTGGTGCCGGCGGTGGTGACCACGTTCTTGCCCTTCAGGTCCGGGAAGTCCTTGATGCCCGAGGTCTTGGCGGTCAGCAGACGGGTGCCGATCTCGAAGATGCCCACCGAGAACGCCACTTGCTTCTGACGTTCCACGTTATTGGTGGTGGAGCCGCACTCCAGATCCACGGTGCCGTTCTGCACCAGCGGGATGCGGGTCTGCGAGGTCACCAGATTGTACTTGACCTGCAGGTTGGGCATTTTCAGCTCTTTTTTCACCTGCTCGACCACTTTATTGGCCAGGTCAACCGAGTAGCCCACCGGCTTCTGGTTGTTGTCGTAGTAGGAAAACGGAATGGACGCGTCGCGGTTGCCCAGGACGATCACGCCGGAATCCTTGATCTTCTTCAGGGTGCCGGTCAGTTCGGCGGCCATGGCCGGCGCGGCGCAGAAGGCGCCCAGAGTGGCGGCACAGATCAGGGTGGAGCGAATACGCATGAAGTTTCTCCTTTTTCACTTCCTGTGATAGACAGCCCCCGCCGACAAGGACGGGGACGGACGACTCTTTGTAGTGCGGCGGGCGCTGAACGCCCGCTCGTATTTTTGCTTTACAACGCCCCGTTACGGGCGTTTGACCTTATGGCCTTTCCCGCTCAGATAATTGGCCAGACGGACGTAATCCTCCACCGGCAGGTTTTCAGGCCGCAGCCCGGGGTCCAGCTCCAGCGCGGCGAAGCCGTCCGCGTCCAGCAGGCCCTTCAGGTTGTTCTTCAGCGTCTTGCGCCGCTGCGAGAACGCCGTGGTCACCACCTGCTCCAGCAGCGCCTCGTCGACGGCCACGCCGCAACGGCCCGGCGCCGGAATCATCCGCACTACCGCGGAATCCACCTTCGGAGGCGGCCAGAACGCTTCCGGCGGCACATGCAGGATGTTCTCCATTTCAAAACGGTACTGCAACATCACCGTCAGCCGGCCGTAGTCGGTGGTGGACGGCTCCGCCACCATGCGTTCGATCACTTCTTTTTGCAACATGAAGTGCATGTCGGTGACTTTCTGGCCGTAAGCGGCCAGATGGAACAGCAAGGGCGTGGAAATATTGTACGGCAGATTGCCGACGATCTTCAGCTTGCCCTCCGCCACCGAGGCGAAGTCGAAAGCCAGCGCGTCGCCGGCGTGGATGCTCAGGCGCTCGGCCGGAAACTCCTTCTGCAGGCGGCTGATGATGTCGCGGTCTATCTCCACCACGTGCAGATGCTTGAGCGCGGCCAGCAGCGGCTTGGTGATCGCGCCCAGGCCGGGGCCGATCTCGATGACGACGTCGTCCGGCTGCGGATTCACCGCGTGCACGATGTTGGCGATGACGCTGGCGTCCTGCAGGAAATTCTGGCCGAAGCGCTTGCGCGGAATATGTTTGTTCATGAAATCTGCTAATCAGTGCAAAGAACGGAGAAGCGCCGGACAGCTTGCCGTCGCGCCTCATTGTCGAAATCAACTCTCAAAATTTGGGCCAATTGTCTGCCGATTGTAGGCTGCCCGACAAGAGCTAAAGCCGGGCCGGCGCCACAAATCTCACAATACATGCCAAACACTTGAAAATCAGTGAGGATTTTCCCGAATCGCCGCGGCGGGACGGGTCAGCCAGCGGCACAGGCCGGCCAGCAGCAGCACCGTCGCGCCCAGCGCCCATTCGCCCGGCAGCGGCAAGGCGGCCAGGCCCGCCGACACGCCGGCGGCGAACAGCATCTGGCCGCAGCCCAGCAAGGCGGCGGCGCGGCCGGCCGCCTGGGAAAACGGCGCCATCGCCATGCCGCTGGCCGGCCCCAGCGTCCAGGCGAAACCGACGCTCAGCACGCCTATCGGCAACATATAGTGCCAAGCGCCCGGCTGCCCCGACAGCGCCAGCAGCAAGACGCCGGCCAGCAACATGATGTTGAGGCCGTAACGCAACATCGCCTTCTGGCCGAAGCGGCCGATCAGCTTCAGGCCCAGGAAGCTGGCCGCCATCACCAGCAGCGCGTTGCCGCCGAACAGCAGGCCGAAGGTGGTGGCGTCCACTCCGCCGCGCTCGATCAGCACCGCCGGCGCCAGCGTCACATAGCTGACGATCAAGGCCAGCGCCGCGCAGCAGCAAGCGCCGTAGCGGCGCAGCGCCGGCGTCGCCAGCACCTGGCGCATGCCTATCGCCGGGCCGCCGTCGGCATGCGACATGTCGGGGCGGGTTTCCGGCATCTTCCACGCCAGCCACGCCGTCGCCAGCACCGCGCTGCCCGCCAGCGCCAGGAAGCAGGACTGCCAGCCCCAGCGCGCGGTCAGCCAGCCGCCCAGCAAGGGCGCCATCGCCGGCACCACGTTCAGGGCGGCGTTGAGCAGGCTGTAGCGCTGGGCGGCGGCATTGCCGGAAAAGCAATCGCGCACCAGGGTGAACGCGCACACCGAGCTGGCGCTGGCGCCCAGGCCCTGCAGCGCGCGCAGCCCCAGGAATCCGCCCAGGCTGTCGCTGCGGCTGGCCAGGAAGGCCGCCGCCGCGTACAGCAGCAGGCCTCCCAAGGCCACCGGCTTGCGACCGAAGCGGTCCGCCAGCGGGCCGAACAGCAACTGCCCCAGCCCCAGGCTGAAGATGAACACGCTGAGGCTGATCGCGACATCGGCCTGGAAGTGCCGCTGCATCGCCGGCATCGCCGACAGGTAAAGATCGATGCCCAGAGGATTGAACAGGATCAACAGGATGGCCGCCATGGTGGCGGCGCGGGCAAACGGGGAAACGCTGGAATTCGGCATCGGGGTATGACGGCAGGGGATGGAGAAGCAAGCCGCCATGATACCGGGGAGCGCGCGTCGCCGCAGCAGGACGCCGGAAAAAAACTCGGCCGCGCACCGCCTCCGCGCCTTTAAAAACAGCAAATTGACGCCATGTAAGCCGGAACGCTCCGGCCAGAAAACGCCCGGAGCCTGATGGATTCGTTGGTTGCGGCATCACGCGTCTGGTAACCTAGACGGCGACCGAAAGAACAAATGAGCAGACTATCATGACCGCAAATGACACCCGGATTTACCTGTCTTCCGGCAGCCCGCGCCGCCGCGAAATTCTGGAACAGTTGGGCATGCACCTGGAACGCATCCACGCCGACATCGACGAATCGGTGCGGCCCGGCGAATCCGCCGTCGCCTACACCGAGCGGCTGGCGCTGTCCAAGGCCGAGGCCGGCTGGCGGGTGGTGATGTCTTGCGGACTGCCGTCGCGGCCCTTGCTGGCCGCCGACACCACGGTGGCGATGGACGGCGAAATCTTCGGCAAGCCGGAAAACGCCGACGACGCCCGCCGCATGCTGCGCGCCTTCTCCGGCCGCAGCCATCAGGCCATCACCAGCGTGGCGGTGCGCGAAGGCGAACAGGTCAGCCTCAAGACCTCGGTGACCGAGGTGTTCTTCCGCCCGCTCAGCGAGCAGGACATCGAACGCTACCTGGACAGCGGCGAGCCTTTCGACAAGGCCGGCGCCTACGGCATCCAGGGCAAGGCCGGCGTCTTCGTCGAACGCATCCACGGCAGCCACAGCGGCGTGATGGGCCTGCCTATCTTCGAGACCGCGGCGCTGCTGAGCGAATTCGGCTTCCAGTTTCCATGAGCGCGCGGGGGACCACCATGCTGCATCAATCGATACCCCTGCCGCGCGATCTGCCGCGCCCCAAGGAACAAATCCTGGTCAACATCACCCCGCAGGAAACCCGGGTGGCGGTGCTGGAAGACGCCGTGGTCCAGGAACTGCACGTGGAGCGCGCCGCCAGCCGCGGCATCGTCGGCAACATCTACCTGGGCCAGGTCAAGCGCGTGCTGCCCGGCATGCAGAGCGCCTTCATTGAAATCGGCCTGGAGCGCGCGGCCTTCCTGCACATCGCCGACGTGCTGGAGCAACGTCAGCACCCGACCGAGCCTCAGCGCATCGAGAAAATGCTGTTCGAAGGCCAGACCGTGCTGGTTCAGGTGATCAAGGACCCGATAGGCACCAAGGGCGCGCGGCTGTCCACTCAGATCTCGCTGGCCGGCCGCTTCCTGGTGCACCTGCCTCAGGAAGAGCATATCGGCGTATCGCAGAAGATAGACAGCGAAAGCGAGCGCCACAATCTGAAGTCCAGGCTGGAAAAGCTGTTGCCGGCCAACAGCCCGCGCGGCTACATCATCCGCACCAGCGCCGAAACCGCGCGCGACGACGAACTGGCCGCCGACATCGACTACCTGTCCAAGCTGTGGTCCGACATCCGCCACAAGTCCCAGCACCTGCCGGCGCAAAGCCTGCTTTACGAAGACCTGCCGCTGGCGGTGCGCGTGCTGCGCGACATGGTCAGCGACTTCACCGACAAGGTGGTGGTGGACTCCACCGAGAACTACAGCCGCATGGTGGAGTTCGCCGAGCAATACGTGCAGATCGCCGTCGACAAGATCGAACGCTACAGCGGCGAACGGCCGCTGTTCGAGCTGCACGGCATCGAGGCCGAGATCGACAAGGCGCTGGCGCGCCGCGTCAACCTCAAGTTCGGCGGCTACCTGATCATCGACCAGACCGAGGCGATGACCACCATAGACGTCAACACCGGCGGCTTCGTCGGCAACCGCAACTTCGACGAAACCATCTTCAAGACCAATCTGGAAGCCACCCAGACCATCGCCCGGCAACTGCGGCTGCGCAATCTGGGCGGCATCATCATCGTCGACTTCATCGACATGGACAACGACGAGCACCAGTCCGCGGTGCTGGCGGAGCTGGCCAAGGCGATGGCGCGCGACCGCACCCGCGTCACCCTCAACGGCTTCACCAGCCTGGGCCTGGTGGAAATCACCCGCAAGCGCACCCGCGAAAGCCTGGCCCACGTGCTGTGCGAGCCCTGCCCCACCTGCCAGGGCCGCGGCGAGATCAAAACCGCGCAGACCGTGTGCTACGAGATCCAGCGCGAAATCGTGCGCGAGGCGCGCCAGTTCGACGCCAAGGGCTACCGCATCCTGGCCGCGCAATCGGTGATCGACATGTTCATAGACGAGGAATCGCAAAGCCTGGCGATGCTGATCGACTTCATCGGCAAGCCGATCTCGCTGTCGGTGGAGACCACCTACACCCAGGAGCAATTCGACGTCGTCCTGTTGTAGCCGCGATGCCATCCCGCCCGCCGCGTCCGGCGGCCCGGCTGCCGCGCCTGTTGGCGCGCGCGGCGCTGGGCCTGCTGGCGCCGATTCCGCTCTACCTGCTCGCCGCGCTGGCGTTTGGGCTGCTGCCGGTCAACCTGGACTGGCGGCAGGACGACGCCGGCGTTCCGGTCTATCTGGACAGCAACGGCGTGCACGCCGGCCTGCTGCTGCCCCGCCGCGCCCCGGGCATGGACTGGGACGGGACCTTCTCCCCGCGGCATCCGCGGGCCGGGCCCAATCTGGACAAACTGCCCTATGTGGGCATAGGCTGGGGCAGCCGCAGCTTTTTCCTAGAAACGCGGGACTGGTCCGACCTCACCCCCGGCAAAGCGCTTTACGCCTTGTCCGGACTGGACGGCGCCGTGTTGCACGTGGAATACCTGCCGATGCCGCGCGAAGGCGCCGCCACCCGGCGCCTGCTGCTCGCGCCGGAACAATACCGTCGGCTGACCGGCTTCATCCAGGCCGCCGTCGCCCGCGACGCGGCCGGACAGGCCCTGTGGATGCGGGGCTATCATTATCATGATCAGGACGCGTTTTACCTGGCCCAAGGCCGCTACAGCCCGTTGACCACCTGCAACCAGTGGGTGCGCGACGCGCTGGCCGCCAGCGGCGTGCGCACCGCCTGGTGGTCCCCGTTCGACCGCGCACTATTCTGGCAATTGAAAGACCGCTGAGGCCGCGCCGCCCCAGCGGATGGGAGTTTCGCACAATGAACGAAGCAAACGGCGATCCGCTCTGGTTCGCCATCCGGCAGGAAGCCGAACACGCCGCGCAAGACGAGCCGATGCTGGCCAGTTTCCTGCACATGACCGTACTGCGCCACAACACCCTGGAAGACGTGCTGGCCTTCCACCTGTCCAGCAAGCTCGCCAGCCCGGTGATGGACGCCCGCGCGCTGATGGAATTGTTCCGCGAGGCGCTGGACGCGGATCCGGCCATCAGCGCCGCCGCGCGCGCCGACATCAGCGCCTGCTTCGACCGCGACCCGGCCTGCGACAACTACTCCACCCCGCTGCTCTACTTCAAAGGCTTCCACGCCATCCAGTGCCAACGCATCACCCACTGGCTGTGGCGTGAGGAACGCAAAACCCTGGCGCTGTTCCTGCAGAACCGCATCTCGGAAGTCACCGGCGCCGACATCCACCCGGCCGCGCGCATCGGCCAGGGCGTGATGCTGGACCACGGCACCGGCGTGGTGGTGGGCGAAACCGCCGTCATCGGCGACAACGTCTCGATGCTGCAGGGCGTCACCCTGGGCGGCACCGGCAAGGAACACGGCGACCGCCACCCCAAGATCGCCGACGGCGTGCTGATCGGCGCCAACACCTCCATTCTCGGCAATATCCAGGTGGGCGCCTGCGCCAAGATAGGCGCCGGCAGCGTGGTGCTGGAGGACGTGCCGGCCCACACCACCGTGGTCGGCGTGCCCGCCCGCGTGGTGGCCCGCGCCGAAGGCACCCCGGCTCTGGATATGGACCAGCGCGTATGAGCGCTGAGCGGGTCCACCTCGCCGTCGGCGACTCCGCCGCCGGCATGCTGAGCGCGCTGCGGCGCGACGGCCTGCTCGACGGCGAGGTGCTGCCCTTCATCGAAGACCTGAGCGCCGGCCCGCTGCTGGACGCCGACGCCATCGATCAGGGCCTGCGCCTGGCCTGGCACCAGCAGCTGCTGCAGGCCCAGCCCTGGCTGCCGGAATGCGAGGACGACTGGCTGCGCCGGCATCAGGCCGGCCGCAAGGCTTTGCTGCGGCTGCTGGAGCGGCCGCGGCCGCTCACCGTCTGGCAAGGCCGCAGCGCCGGCGAGCAACTGGCGCTGGCGCTGCTGGCCGAGCAACTGCCGGCGGACTGCCCCTTGGCCGTGGTCTCGGTCCCCGAGCCCCTTTGGCCGCGGGAAGAGAGCCTGGCGGAATGGAGCGTGGCCATGCTGCCGCTGGAACGTTTGCCCGCCGCCGGCGAACGGGCTCGTCCGCTGACGGCCGGAGAACGCGAAGCGCTGGCCGCGCAATGGCGCCATTGGCGCGAGCACGGCCAGGGCCTGCGCCGCCTGCAAGACGATGACGTCGTCGAAGCGCCGCTGGACCGCTACGACGCGCTGCTGCTGGAACTGAGCGGCGAGCAGCCGCGCGCGGTGTCCCGCCTGGTCGGCGACGCCCTCGTCCACATCCGGGAAGCGCTGCTGTCCTCCGACATCCTGTTCTGGCGCGTCCAGCAGTTGCTGCGCGCGGGCCGGCTCCGCGCCGAGGCCCCGGCAGGCGACGGCGCGCCCCCGCTCGTCCGCGCCGTCGGCTAAACGCCTGGGCAAAGCCTCGCGCGCTTGGGCGAGACCAGGCGGAAACCGCTGAGAACCTGTTTACGATCTGCTGCGCGTCGGCGATACGGCGTTGAAACCGAGCTCAAAATGCTCATGTACCACGAGTACATTCCGCTTTTTCGCTCGTTTTCGCCTTGTCTCGCCTTAGCTCGCGAGATCGTAAACACGTTCTGAGAAAGCGGAAAGTACAAGTGGAGCATGAGCATTTCGGCGCGGCCCCCACCGTGCCGCGTCTCACGACGCGCAGCGGCTCGTAAACAGCTTCCAAGGCGGCGTTGCCGCGACGCTACACCCATCCCTCGAGACGGCGACCCATGCTTGGTGATGCCGGGAGGCGCGGGTAGAATCCCAGCCCTCGGCGCCTGCCCCGCCATTGAATGGCAGCGTCCTGCAATCCTCAGGAACCCCACCCCATGAATGTCAGAGTTGTCGACTACCACGCGCCGGACGCGGCGGAACAATTCACCCGCTCGCTGCACGAAACCGGCTTCGGCGTGCTGGTCAACCATCCGATCCCGCAAAGCCTGGTGGAAAAGATCTACGCCGACTGGCTGGCCTTCTTCAACAGCCAGGCCAAATACGACTACGCTTTCTCGATGGAACGCCAGGACGGCTGGTTCTCCCCGGAGGTATCGGAAACCGCCAAGGGCGCAAGCCTGAAAGACATCAAGGAATACTTCCACATCTACCCGTGGGGCCGCGTGCCGCCGGAACTCAAGGCAGACGCCGACCGCTACTACGCCGTCGCCAACCAGCTGGCGCAGGAACTGCTGTCCTGGGTGCAGCAATACACCCCCGCCCATATCGCCGCCAGCTATACCGAACCGCTGTCCCACATGATCGCCGACAGCCAGAAAACCCTGCTGCGCGTGCTGCGCTACCCGCCGCTGACCGGCCGGGAACCGGCCGGCTCGCTGCGCGCCGCCGCCCACGGCGACATCAATCTGCTGACCATCCTGCCCGCCGCCAACGAACCCGGCCTGCAAGTGCAGGACAAGCAGGGCGAGTGGCTGGACGTGCCCTGTGATTTCGGCACCCTGGTGGTCAATATCGGCGACATGCTGCAAGAGGCCTCCGGCGGTTACTACCCGTCCACCCAGCACCGCGTGGTCAACCCCAGCGGCGAAGGCGCGACCAAGAGCCGCATCTCGCTGCCGCTGTTCCTGCATCCGCGCCCGGAGGTGGTGCTGTCCGAGCGCTACACCGCGGACGGCTATTTGAACGAGCGCCTGCGCGAATTGGGCGTCAAACAGTAAGCCTCCCCGCCGGCGGCGGCCTACGCGCCGCCGCCGGCCAGTCCTTAATCAACACCAACCCCCCATTAGCTTCACGCTATCGACCTGAACGCAAGAATCAACTGGCGCACACAAATGAGAATGACTATCATTCAATAAATTCTCACCGTGGAGCCCAACCATGCTCAAGACCATCACCTTCTCCATCTGCCATTTCACCGTCGCCTTCAGCGTGGCTTATCTGCTGACCGGCAACATCGGCGTCTCCAGCCTGCTGGCCCTGGTGGAGCCGCTGGTCAACACCGTGGCCTATTACTTCCACGAAAAAGTGTGGGACCGCATCCGCGGCCGCAAGGCCCAGACCGCCGAAACCGGCGCCGCCGGACACAACGCCCTGTTCCACCAACACTGACGCCGTCGACGCCGCGCCCGCAGCCGGGCTCGGCCTTTGCTCCGCCTGCAGGCTTATCGCCATGCCAATGAATTTCTGTGTTGACAGAAATTTCGGAAACAAATATTGTTAACGCCATGGAACTGACACCCGTATCCCAACGCTTCGTGCTGCACTGGGGCGAAATGGGCACCCGCTGGGGCGTGAACCGCACCGTCGCTCAAATACACGCGCTGCTGTTCATCACCGGCCGCCCGCTGAACGCCGAAGAACTGGCCGACACCCTCACCGTGGCCCGCTCCAACGTCAGCAACAGCCTGAAAGAGCTGCAGAACTGGCAGCTGATCCGCACCGTGCACGTGCTGGGCGACCGTCGCGACCACTTCGAAACCTCCGGCGACGTCTGGGAACTGTTCCGCATCATCGTGGCCGAGCGGCAGCGCCGCGAAATCGAACCCACGCTGCTGGTGCTGAAGGAATGCATGGACAGCCCGGACTTCCAGCAGGAAAGCCCGCTGGCGCAGGAACGCATCCGCAACACCTGGCACTTCATGGAAACGCTGACCTCCTGGACCCGGGAAATGCTGCGCCTGTCCACCGCCACCCTGAGCCGGGTATTGAAAATGGGCGCCAGCATTCAGAAGCTGCTGGGACGGGATAAATAAACTCGCCGCGCGCGGGCGGCGTCGGGCGGCTTGGAGCCGCCGGAATTCCCGCGAATTTTTTCGCCACCACATTTCTGTTTTGACAGAAATTTCAGAAACAAAGGAGAACCACCATGAGCGGATTCATTACCAGCATGATCGTCGTGCCCCTGCTGTGCAGCCTGTTGTGCTGGTGGCTGTTGGCCGGCCCGCTGCAACAAGTGACCCAGGCGCTGTGCGAGCACGGCGCCGGCGGCCCGTTCTGGCAGCGCGCCTTCCTGATCCTGATTCTGGCCGGCCCCTTGCTGGCCGTGCTGCTGTTCGCGCCGGACGCCCCCTCCGCCTCCCTGTGGCTGGACATCCGCGGCATCCTGATGTGGGCCTTGCTGGGCGTGGTCGCGCAGTTGCTGGTGCTGCTGCGCCTGGTCTGGCGGCAAGTCGCACCGCGCCCCATCGCGCGACAGACTCAGGCCGCGCCTCAGGAGGCCGCGCAATGAAAATACTGCTCTTGGGCGGCGGCGGCTTCGTCGGCCGGCCGCTGCGCCAGCGGCTGGAACAAGACGGCCACCGCGTCAGCGCGCCCAGCCGCCGCCAGCTGGACTTGTGCCGCCCCCGCGCCGATTGGCGCCACTGGCTGGAAGACGTCGACGTGGTGGTCAACGCCGCCGGCCAGTTGCTGGACCGGCCGGCCGGCGCGCTGGAAGCCATTCACCACCTGGGACCGCTGCAACTGGCCAGCATGGCCTATCAGGCTGACGTGCGGCGCTGGGTGCAGCTGTCCGCCCTCGGCGCGGACCCGCAAGCGGACACCCTGTTCCTGGCCGGCAAGGGCCGCGGCGACGCCGCCCTGCTCGCCAGCGGACTGGAAGCGCGCATCGCCCGCCCCTCGCTGATCTACGGCCCGCAAGGCGCCAGCAGCCGCCTGCTGCTGCTGCTGGCGCGGCTGCCCTTGTGGCTGCTGCCGGACGGCGGCGATCAACGCATCCAGCCGGTGGCGCTCGGCGACGCGGTGGAGGGGCTGGCGCGGCTGGCTCTGGCCGACGACGCGCCGGAAGGCGTCGTCGATTTCGTCGGCGCCGAGGCGCTGACCCTGGCCGACTACCTGCGCCAATTGCGCCAACTGCAAGGCCTCTCGTCTCCGGCCTGCATCCTCAACCTGCCACCGCAAGCCAGCCGAGCGCTGGCGGCCTTGACCGAACGCTGGCCGTCCAGCCTGATCAGCCGCGACGCCCTGGCCATGCTGAACCGCGGCAGCTGCGGCGACCCGGCCGCGCTCGGCGCGCTGCTGCAGCGCGCGCCGCTGGCCAGCAGCCAATTCCGGGACGCGCCATGAATCCGTCCACCCGCGGCATCGAATACGCGCTAGCGGCGCTGTGGCTGTGGAGCGGCCTGCAACCGCCGCTCAGCGCCTGGGACGCGTCCGTCTCCTTGCTGCAGCGCTTGCCGCTGCCCGCCGACTGGGCCGCCCCGCTGTTTCTCGCCGCCTGCGGCCTGGACCTCGCCTTCGGCCTGTTGACCCTGTGGCGCCCTTGCCGCGCCTTGTGGTGGGCTCAAGCCGCCGCCGTCGCCGGCTACAGCCTGACGCTGGCGTTCTGGCTGCCGGAAAACTGGCTGCACCCGTTCGCGCCCCTTGTGAAAAACCTGCCCATCCTGGCCATGCTGCTGTGGCTGGGCGCCCGCCGGGAGACTGCCGCATGAACGCCTATCTCGTGGTCAAAACCCTGCACATCCTGTCCGCCACCCTGATGGTGGGCACCGGCTTCGGCTCCGCCTTCTACCTGTTCTTCGCCAACCGCGGCCGCCAGAGCGCGGCCCAGGCCGAGGTGGCGCGGCTGGTGGTGCGCGCCGACTGGTGGTTCACCACGCCGGCGGTGATCTTTCAGCCGCTGTCCGGCCTGTGGCTGGCGCGGCAGGCCGGCTGGCCGCTCGCCAGCGGCTGGCTGCTCGCCTCCATCGGCTTGTTCCTGTTCGCCGGCCTGTGCTGGCTGCCGGTGCTGCGGCTGCAAACCCGGATGGCGGAGATGGCGCGCACGGCCGTGGCCGCCGGCCAGCCGCTGCCGGCGCGCTACTGGCGCTACGCCCGCTATTGGGAGTTCCTAGGCTATCCGGCCTTCCTTTCAATGCTAACAACATACTTTCTTATGGTGATAAAACCAGGATAGCAAGCCGAAATACCGATAAAATGTTTAGTTTTTCATTATTCAAGCCATAATCATGGCCTGACCCCTCCGCAATATGTCGCTCACCCTTAACTCCTGTATCGACGCCAAAGCTTACCGACCAGACATCGACGGCCTTCGCGCGCTGGCCGTGCTCAGCGTGGTCGCCTTTCACATCGGCCTGCCCGGATTCGGCGGCGGCTTCGTCGGCGTCGATATCTTTTTTGTCATTTCCGGTTTTCTGATCAGCGGCCTGCTGCGTCAAGAGCTGCTGGCGCAAGGCCGCATCGACTTCAAGGCTTTCTACGCGCGCCGCATCCGCAGGCTGGCGCCGGCCCTGGCTCTGGTCTTGATCTCCAGCCTGATCCTGGCCTACTTCGTGATGCTGCCGGACGACCAGATCAAGCTGGGGCGGGAAGTCCGCGCGGTCGCCACCCTGTCCGCCAACCATCACTTCCTCAAGCACGCCTTCGATTATTTCGACTCCGACGCCGATCTCAAAGTCTTGCTGCACACTTGGTCGCTGGCGGTGGAGGAACAGTACTATCTGGTCTGGCCCTTGCTGCTCTGGGGCGTCTTCCGCTTAAGCAAGGCGGATCGCCATGTCACCGACGCGCGCATGCGCTTGACCCTTGGCGCGGTCTTGCTAGGATCGCTGGCCCTGAGCCTATGGCTGTCCTATCGCGATACGCCGCAGGCCTTTTACCTGATGCCCGCCCGCGCCTGGGAATTCGCCGCCGGCGCCTTGCTGGCGGTGCTGCCGCCTCCGCGCAAGGGAAGACGCTGGGCATTGCCCATCGCCGCGCTCGGCCTGGCGCTGTTGCTGGGGTCCATCGCGCTGCTGAATGAGCGCATGGTCTTTCCCGGCGTCATCGTGTTGTTGCCGGTCGCCGGCAGCGTGCTGTTCATTCTGGCCGGCATGCTGGACCCGTCCAACCCGATCAGCCGCTGCATCGGCTCCCGTCCGTGGACCAGCATTGGCCTCCTGTCCTACGGCTTTTATCTGTGGCACTGGCCGCTGCTGGCGCTGGGCCGTTACTGGGGCCTGGGCGAGCGCGACCTGACGCGCGACCTGCTCTTGGGCGGCGTCCTGGCGCTGGCGCTGGCCTGGCTGAGCTACCGCTATGTGGAGCAGCCGCTGCGTCGGGGACAATGGCGAAAGCTGCGCGACGTCAAACCCACGCTGCGGACCGGCCTGAGCATCACCCTGGGCCTGTGGCTGCTGGGCACGGTCGCCATGTATCTGCCCAAGCACTTCCCTTGGCCGGGACAACAAAGCATTCTGCAAGCCAAGAGCGACGCTTTTCATTTTGTGGGCGATTGCGGCATGCCGGCCGACGGCACGCCCTTGCCGCCGCGCGCGCAATGCCTGATCGGCGCGCCGGGCGCGCCGCTTAAACTGCTGGCCTGGGGCGACTCCCATACCGACCATCTGATGCCGCTGTACGACGCGCTGGCCAAAGAACGCGGCGTCGCCATCCTGCGCCGGGTCTACCATGGCTGTCCGCCGCTGGCCGACGCCATGCCGGTGGGCGAAGGCAAAAAACGCAGTTGGTGCCCCAGCTTCGCGCGGGCCGTGCGCGCGGAGCTGCCGCAGCTGGCGGCTCAAGGCGTCACCGGCGTGCTGCTCAATGCGCGCTGGAACAGCTATACCGCCCAAGACCTGCCGGGCAGGCCGGCCATGACCGGTCTGGTGGCGGCCGGCCTCGAAGGCATCCCCGGCGTATCCGGCGGCATGAAGGCCGGCGTCGCTCCGCTGGACCGCGCCTCCTCGCTGCAAGTCCTGGAACAATCGTTGGACCGCAGCGCGCAAGACATGGCCGGCCTGGGCTTGAAAGTCGTCCTGGTGCTGCCGGAGGCGGAAATGAGCAAGTCGCCGCCGGAATGCGTGGCCCGTTTGGGCGCGGCGGCCTGCGACGCTCCGCGCGCGGAAGTCGAGAGCCGTCGCCTGCAAATTGTCCAGTTGTTGCAACGCGTCGCCGCTCGTCACGCCAATATTCGCCTGTGGGACCCCTTGGACCAGTTCTGCGACGCCAAGACCTGCTTCGCCAGCCGCGACGGCAAAGTGCGCTATCAGGACAAGGACCACATCACCGCCAGCATGGCGCTGACCTTGACGGACAGCTTCCGCCCCAGCTTCGACTGGGCGCAAAGCGCCGGGCGCTAATCCCGCCTTCCGCGAATGGCAGCCTCCGGGCTGCCATTTTCGCTTTTCCCCACGCAATGCCGACGATGCCGGCGCCTGGTGTAAAATGGCGTTTTGCCTGAACCAGATAGACACCTCGCCATGACAGATCTCCTCGCCGGCCTCAACCCAGAACAACTGCGCGCCGTCACCTGGCCCGACAAGAGCGCGCTGGTGCTGGCCGGCGCGGGCAGCGGCAAGACCCGGGTGCTGACCACCCGCATCGCCTGGCTGCTGTCCACCGGACAGACCAGCCCCAGCGGCGTTCTGGCGGTGACCTTCACCAACAAGGCCGCGCGCGAGATGCAGACCCGGCTGGCGACCATGGTGCCGGTAAACGTGCGCACCATGTGGATAGGCACCTTCCACGGCCTGTGCAACCGCTTCCTGCGCTCCCACTACCGCGACGCCGGCCTGCCGCAGACCTTCCAGATTCTGGACTCCGCCGACCAGCAGGCGGCGATCAAGCGCCTGCTGAAAAGCCTGGAGCTGTCCGACGAGAAATTCCCGCCGCGCGCGGTGCAAAGCTTCATCAACGGCAGCAAGGAAGCCGGCCTGCGCGCCGACAAGCTGCCGCCGGCGCTCAACCCCTACGAAGCCAAGCTGGTGGAGCTCTACGCCGCCTACGACGCCCAGTGCCGCCGCGAAGGCGTGGTGGACTTCGCCGAACTGCTGTTGCGCAGCTACGAACTGCTGAGCGCCAACCAGGCGCTGCGCCAACACTACTGCAGCCGCTTCCGCCACATCCTGGTGGACGAGTTCCAGGACACCAACCGCCTGCAATACGCCTGGCTCAAGCTCCTGGCCGGCGACGGCGGCTCCTTGTTCGCCGTCGGCGACGACGACCAGAGCATCTACGCCTTCCGCGGCGCGGAAGTGGGCAATATGCGCTCCCTGCTCAACGATTTCTCGGTCAGCGAACCGGTGCGCCTGGAGCAGAACTACCGCTCGATGGGCAATATCCTCAACGCCGCCAACGCGCTGATCGAGCAGAACGACGGCCGGCTGGGCAAGAATCTGTGGACCGACGCCGGCGAGGGCGAAAAGATCCGCCTGTTCGAAGCCTACTCCGACGGCGAGGAAGCCGAGTTCATCACCGACGAAGTGCGCAGCCTCAAGCGCGACGGCTTCAACCTGTCCGACATGGCCATTCTCTACCGCTCCAACGCCCAGTCGCGGCTGCTGGAGCACGTGCTGGTCAACGCCCAGATTCCCTACCGCATCTACGGCGGCCTGCGCTTCTTCGAGCGCCAGGAAGTCAAGCACGCGCTGGCCTATCTGCGCCTGATCGCCAATCCGGAAGACGACAACGCGCTGCTGCGCGTGATCAACGTGCCGGCGCGCGGCATAGGCGCGCGCACGGTGGAAGGCCTGCAGGCGGCCAGCCGCGAACAGGGCGTCACGCTGTGGCAGGCCGCCTGCGCCTCCGGCGGCGGCCGCACCGCCGCCAAGCTGGGCGAATTCGTGCTGCTGGTGGAGCGCATGCGCGAGCGCAGCCGCGAACTGAAGCTGGCCGAGGCCGTCAGCCTGGCCATAGACGACTCCGGCCTGCGCGCGATGTACGAGCAGGACAAGAAGGAAGGCGAAGAACGGCTGGCCAACCTGGACGAACTGATCAACGCCGCCGCCGGCTTCATGCCGGACGAGCCGGCGCAGGCGCTGACCGAATTCCTCAGCGCCGCCAGCCTGGAGGCCGGCGAACACCAGGCCGAAGCCGGCAGCGACGCGCTGCAGCTGATGACGGTGCACGCCGCCAAGGGCCTGGAGTTCGACGCCGTCTTCGTCTCCGGCCTGGAAGAAGGCCTGTTCCCGCACGAAAACAGCATGAACGACGGCAAGGGCCTGCAAGAGGAACGCCGGCTGATGTACGTGGCCATCACCCGCGCCCGCCAGCGGCTCTACCTGTCCAACGCGCAAAGCCGCATGCTGCACGGCCAGAGCCGCTACCCGATCCGCTCGCGCTTCGTCGACGAAATCCCGGCGGAGCTCACCCACGACCTATCTGCTAAAGTGAAAACGCAGGCCAAGACAAATGCATCGACCAACGCATCCTGGCGCACGGTCCCGAAAGTGGGCCGCGTCGCCGCCGACAACAGCCAGGGCTTCCGCATCGGCCAATCCGTCGAACACGCCAAGTTCGGCAGCGGCGTGGTGATCAACGCCGAAGGCGGCGGCGAGGATGTGCGCCTGCAAATCAATTTCGCCGAGCACGGCGTGAAGTGGCTGGACCTGCGCTACGCCAAGCTGAGCGCCGGCTGAGTTCGGGCTGAGCCGCTCGCCGCCGCGGCGGCCGCTTGAGCGATTTTTGTAAGTCGCACTGATGACAGTTTGCGGAGAATCGTCAAAGATAGCGAGATGAGCACAGCCAACACCAACTCCACAACCTTCCAAAGCGTCGCCGCCGCGAGCAAGACCGGCGCCGCGCCGCGGAAAAGCTACGACGATCCGTACAGCAAGCGCCTGTTCCTGATCATCGACAGCCTGCCGGAAATGCAACGCGCGCTGGCGATGACCTTGTCCTCCTTCGGGGCCGACAAGGTGGAATACGCCAGCAAGGCCGGCGACGCGCTGGCCAAGATGGGCAAATACGAGTTCGACGTGGTGCTGTGCGACTACGACCTGGGCAACGGCTACGACGGCCTCTACCTGTTCGAAGAGGTCAAGGAACGCAATCTGATCAAACAGTCCTGCGTGTTCATGATCGTCACCGGCGAACGCCGCTCCCAACGCGTGATCTCCGCCGCGGAGCTGGGGCCGGACGACTACCTGCTCAAACCCTTCACCGGCGAAGTGCTGCGCGAGCGGCTGGAGAAGGCGATGCGCCGCCGCGAAGCCTTCCGCCTGGTGGACGAAGCCATCATGCGCCACGAATACCTGAGCGCCATCGAAGTCTGCTCGCGCCTGATCGGCGAGCGCGGCGAATTCACGCTGGACTTCATGAAGCTCAAAGGCTCGCTGGCGCTGAAGATAGGCGACTTCGACAGCGCGCGCTCGCTGTACATGGACGTGCTGCGCATCAAGCCGGTGCCCTGGGCTAAAATGGGCTTGGCCAAATCGCTGACCGGGCTGAAGGCCTACGACGAGGCGCGGCTGCTGTTCGAAGAAGTGCTCACCGACAACGACCGGGTGATGGAAGCCTACGACTGGCTGGCCAAGCTCTACCGCAGCAACCACAATCTGGACGAAGCCCAGGCCACCTTGAAGCAGGCCACCGACATCTCGCCGGTGGTGTTCCGCCGCCAGCAACAGCTGGCGGAAGTGGCCCTGCTCAACAATCAGCTGGAAGTGGCGGAAGACGCCTGCCAGACCACGCTGGACATCGCCAAATACACCTGGCACCGCAGCCCCACCCACTACGCCGCGCTGGCGCGGGTGCAACTGGCGCGCGGCGACACCGCCAACGTCGGCCGCACCCTGTCCAATCTGCGCCGCGACTACCGCTACAACGAAGAAGGCGAATGGATGGCCTCCGTGGTGGACAGCCAGCTGCAAAGCAAAAAAGGCAACCGCGACAAGGCCCGGCAGTTGTTCAGCGACGCAGAAACCAAATTCCGCCAGCTGGCGCCCAAGCTCAGCAGCGACGCGCAGATGGAGTTCGCCCGCGCCTGCTACGCCCAGGGACACAAGGACGCCGGCAACAGCGTGATGCGCGATCTGGTGCGCAACCATCACGACGACGAGGAACTGCTGGCGCGCTTCGGCGACATGTTCGAAGAAGTGGGCCTGGGCGAAGACGGCCGCCAGCTGATCGCAGACAACGTGCAATCGGTGCTGGAGCTGAACAACCAGGCGGTGCGCGAAGCCCAGGCCGGACAGTTCGACTCCGCCATCGAACGCTTCGTCAAAGCCCACGAGGAAATGCCGCAGAACATCCAGGTGATGCTCAACCTGATCAACGCCACCATGGCCTACGTCCACCGCCAGGGCTGGCACGAAAGCCATATGCGCCGCGCCCACGATATGCTGAGCAAGGTGCGCGACCTCGCCCCCACCAACAACAAGTTCCAGAAAATCCTGCAAGCCTGGCGCATGCTGGTGGAAAAGCTGGGCAAACCTCAATGGGTGCTGTAAGCCCCTGGCAAGACTGGCGCGCGCTGGTGGTGGACGACGAGCCGCTGGCCTGCGAACGCCTGCGCCAACTATTGCGCGAACAAGGGCTGCAACACGTTTACTGTCTGACCGACAGCCGCCAGGCCATGGTCTGGCTGGCGCAGAACCCGGCTGACATCGTGCTGGCCGACATCTCCATGCCCGGCGTTTCCGGCCTGGAACTGGCCCAGCAGCTGCGACGCCAGCCGCTGGCGCCGCAGCTGATCTTCACCACCGCCCATGAACAGTACGCGGTCAACGCCTTCGAGCTGGAGGCCATCGACTACCTGCTCAAGCCGGTGCGGCGCGAACGGCTGCGCCAAGCGCTGGAACGCGCCGGCCGCCAGCGCGGCGAGGCGCCGCAGCCGGAAGCCAGCTTCACCGTGCGCCAACGCGATCGCCTGCTGCCCATCCCCTTCTCCCAGGCCCGCTATCTGAAGGCCGAACTCAAATACGTCACCCTGGTGACCCCGGACGCGGAATACCTGCTGGACGAAACCCTGATCGCGCTGGAACAGCGGCTGGGCGACGCCGCCGTGCGCATTCACCGCAACTGCCTGGTGATGCGTCACGCGCTGCGCGAACTGTTCCGCGCCAGCGCCGACGGCGAGGAACAATGGCAGGTGCGCCTGGCCGACATCGGCCAGCCTCTGCCGGTCAGCCGGCGTCAGCTGGCCGGCATCAAGCAGTGCCTGAACCAGCAGGACTAGGCACGCCCTCCCCTCCCCGCGCGCCGTCGCCATATATACAGATCACAAAACCAAAGCATCTGTAATCATTGATGGCAGAAAGCTGCGTTCTGATTTTCAATCGCATCAGGCTTGACTTTAGTCATTTGTCATTATCAGAACTAAAACTATCATCCTTGCCCATGCGCACGGCTCGCGCGGCAAGCAACCGCCGCCGGCCATGCATTCATTTTTGGGCAAGGAGCGGTCATGCGGTCATTGAAAATCATCTTGTTGTCGTCGGCGTTCAACGGACTCACCCAGCGCGCCTGGCTGGAATTGCGCCAGTCCGGCCACCAAGTCAGCGTGCAGCTGTTCACCAACGAGCAGGAAGTCAGCGCCAGCATCCAGCAATCCGGCGCCGATCTCGTCATCTGCCCCTTCCTCAAGGACCGGGTGCCGGAAACCCTGTGGCGCGACGCCAGCCGGCCGGTGGTCATCATCCACCCCGGCATCGTCGGCGACCGCGGCGCCTCGGCGCTGGACTGGGCCATCACCCTGCGGGAGAAGCGCTGGGGCGTCACCGCGCTGCAAGCGGTGGAGGAAATGGACGCCGGCCCGATCTGGTCCAGCTGCGAATTCGACATGCCGCCGGAAACGCGCAAATCCGAGCTCTACAACGGCCCGGTCAGCGACGCCGCCATGTATTGCATCCGCGACGTGGTGGAAAAGTTCGGCGCCGGCTTCGAACCCGCGCCGCTGGACTACGGCCAGACGCATGTGCGCGGCCGGCTGCAGCCCAATATGCGGCAGAGCGACCGCGCCTTCCTGTGGCAGCAACCGGCGGCCGAAATCAAGCGCCGCATCGACGCCGCCGACGGCCAGCCCGGCGTGCTGACGCAGCTGGCCGGCGGCGACTACTACGTCTACGACGCCCACCTGGACTACCGCGCCGGCCAGCCCGGCCAACTGCTGGCGGTGCACGACGACGCCGTGCTGGTGGGCGCCGGCGAGCACAGCCTGTGGCTGGGCGCGCTGCGCCGCAAGCCCGAGGCCGGCGAGGAAACCTTCAAGCAGCCGGCGCGTCATGTGCTGGCCGGGCTGCTGGACGACGTGCCGCGGCTGGACTGGTCCATCGCCACCCATCCGCACTGCGAGGAAAGCTACCAGCCCATCCGCTACCGCGAATACGGCCGCGTCGGCGAGCTGACCTTCGAGTTCTACAACGGCGCGATGAGCACCGAACAATGCCGGCGGCTGAGCGAAGCGCTGCGCTGGGCCAAGGCCCAGGACACCCGCGTGCTGCTGGTGCGCGGCGGCCGCGGCAGCTTCAGCAACGGCGTCCACCTCAACGTGATCCAGGCCGCGCCCGAACCGGGCCTGGAGGCCTGGGCCAATATCCAGGCCATAGACGACGTCTGCCAGGAAATGCTGACCGCGCGCCAGCTGGTGGTCTCCGGCCTGACCGGCAACGCCGGCGCCGGCGGCGTGATGCTGGCCCTGGCCGCCGACCTGGTGTTCGCCCGCGGCGGCGTGGTGCTCAATCCGCACTACAAGACCATGGGCCTGTACGGCTCGGAATACTGGACCTACAGCCTGCCGCGCGCGGTGGGCGAAGAACAGGCCCGGCAACTGACCGAAGCCTGCCTGCCTCTAAGCGCGCGCGAAGCCTGGCGTCTGGGCATGGTCCACGACATCGGCCCGCACGATCCGCACGACTTCGGCGTCTGGCTGCGCCAGGCCGCCGGGCTGGCGCTGAACGACGACCGCTTCCGTCTGCAACGCGCGCGCAAGGCCGAGCCGGATCTGGAGCGGATGGAGCGCTGCCGCCAGACCGAGCTGCTGGAGATGCGCCAGGACATGGTGGAAAACCGCGGCCAGTTCCTGGAGAAATGCCGCAATTTCGTGCTCAAGCGCAAGGCCTGCGGCACGCCGCAACGCCTGGTCGCCGATTGGGCGCAGACGCGCTAACAAAACCCCTGATCCCGCGTTGCGCCTCCTGGTCGTACGACTTGTACTTCCTGCGTCGGCGCGCCTTGGTTTAGGTTCTCTGCGAGGCTTTGTTAGCGGCTCTAAGCGACGCCCACCCGGTTCTCATCGCCAAAACGGCCCGCCCGCGCGGGCCGTTTGGTTTCAATTTCATGACGAAAAACAACAGTATTGTTTTACGTACAACTACTTAAAACCCGCTTTTTCATCAGTCAAAGCTAAAAAATAGCCGCGCCTTCTTATAAAATCTGTCATCCCCTCTTTCCCCCTTCCTACGGTTGCTACATGCGGACACGGCTGGTTTATGCAGGATGCATCGCGATATGGCTGGTGCTGAGCGCGCTCGTGGCCCTGTCGATCGCCAGCCACGCGCTGCTGGGCGCGGAGCAGCAATTCAACCGCGACGCCCTGCTGCTGTCCGAACAACTCAATCAAAAGCTGCAAAGCCATGAAACCGTGCTGGACAGCTACGCCACCTTCAGCGCGCTGGATCGCCGCCGGGACCTGCCGTCCGAAAAAAGACTGGCCCGGCAACTGCTGCGCCGCTATCCGCAAATCCTGTGGCTGGGCCATATCGAACGCATCACCCCCGACCAGCTGCCGATGTTCGGCCAACGCCTGAAGCAGCTGTACGGCCAGGCGCTGCCGGTGCCCGCCGCCAGCGGCGACGGCTGGGAAGGCCGCTTCGGCCTGTTCTCGCTCGCCTTCATCGAACCCATGCCCCAGCCCGGCCTGCTGGCCGCGGACCTGGGCCGGCTGCAAGCCGCGCGCCAGGCCCTGCAAAACGCGCTGGAAAGCGGCCGCATGGAAATCTCCAGCCAGATCAAGCTGCCCGGCCTCCCGGCCGGCTACCTGCTGATCCGCGCGATGGACGACATGCTGAGCAAGCCGCTGGCCGCCTCGCTGGCGCCGGCCCACTTCGCCGCCATGGCGATACGCGCCGACAGCCTGCTGCCCAGCCCGCTGTCGCTGCGGGAAGGCGTGGAAGTGCGTTTGTTCCACCGCAACGAGCCGCCGCCCGGCCCGCCCACCCTGCTGCGCGGCGCCGAACACGCCAGCGCCTTGGAAACCCTGCTGTTCCCGCGGCTGGAAGCCCGCCACCCGCTGGGCGGCGCCAGCCAGCCCTTATTGCTGACCATCAGCCAGCAACTGGGCTGGCGGCAGATCGGCGCGTTTGAATGGGGGATGTTGCTATTCCTGTCGCTGGCCTTGCTGGCCGGCCTGCTGCTGGTCTCCCATCACTACCTGCAATTGGCGCACGGCCGCCGCCAGCGCGAAAACCAGCTGTTCTACCTGGCCAACCACGACCGCCTGACCGGCCTGGCCAACCGCAACCTGTTCTACGACCGGCTGCAGCACGCCATCTCGCGAGTGGACCGCAGCGGCAAGCGGCTGGCCCTGCTGTTTCTGGACCTGGACCGCTTCAAACCGGTCAACGACACTTACGGCCACATCACCGGCGACCGCATCCTGCAACTGATCGCCGCCCGCATCAAGGAAGAACTGCGCGGCGAGGACACGGTGGCGCGGCTGGGCGGCGACGAGTTCGTGGTGCTGATGGAAGACATCGAATCCAACCGCGAGGCGGACAAGATCGTCAACCGGCTGAAGCAGGTGATTCACCAGCCCTATGAGGTCAACGATCATTTGATCTCGGTCGGCGTCAGCATCGGCATCGCCTATTACCCGGAGGACGGCTTGTTGATCGACGAGCTGCTGACGGTGGCGGACCGCAAGATGTACGGCAACAAGCGCGAGATCGCGGCGGCGGGCGCAGAAACCGCCTGATCCCGGCCGCCGCGACACGCCCCTAGTGCGCGGCCTCCCCAAGCGCAACGCCGGACGCCGCCGTTTCCCGCGGCCGCGCCAGGCCGTTGAACCAGAGGTTCAACGCCACCGCGCTGACCGTGGCCAGCAGGATGCCGCTATGCAGCAAGGGCGCCAGCACCTCCGGCAATTGCCGGAAGAAACCGGGCGACACCGTCGGAATCATGCCCAGACCCAGGCTGATGGCCACCACCAGCAGATTATGCCTCTGCGTCTGATAGTCCACCTTGCCCAGAATCTTGATCCCGGTGGCCAGCACCATGCCGAACATCACCAGGCCGGCCCCGCCCAGCACAAAGGGCGGAATCGACGCCACGATCAGCGACATCTTGGGCACCAGGCCAAAGACCACCAGGATGCCGCCGGCCATCACGCACACCCAGCGGCTGCTGACGCCGGTGACGCCCACCAGGCCGACGTTCTGCGAGAAGGAGGTATGCGGAAAAGAGTTGAACAGGCCGCCTATCACCGTGCCCAGCGCGTCCACTCGCAGACCGCGCACCAAGGCCGCCCGGTCCACCGGACGCTCCACAATCTCCCCCAGCGCCAGGAACATGCCCATGGACTCGACGAAGATGATCAGCATCACCACGGTCAGCGTCAGAATGGACCACAGCTCAAAGCGCGGCAGGCCGAAACGGAAGGGCACGATGGGCGCGAACCAGGCCGCCTCGCCCAGGCCGCCCAAATTGACCTTGCCCAGCAGCAAGGCCAGGACAAAGCCGAACAGCAAGCCCAGCAGCACCGCGATATTGCAGAGAAAACCCTTCAGATAGCGGGTGACCAGCAGAATGAACAGCAGCACCGCCACCGACACGCTCAGGTAAAGCGGATGGCCGTAGTCCGGATTGCCCTTGCCGCCGGCCGCCCAATCAATGCCGACGCGGATGATGGACAGACCGATGGAGGTGATCACCACCCCGGTGACCAGCGGCGGAAACAGACCGATCAGCCGCCCCATCAGCGGCACCAGCAACAGGCTGAGCACCCCGGCGCCGATGGTGGCGCCGAAGATGCCGGGCAGGCCCAGCGCCGGATTGCCGCCTATCGCCACCATCGGCCCCACCGCGGCGAAAGTCACCGCCATGATCACCGGCAGCCGAATGCCCAGGCCGCGAACGCCCACGCACTGCAATAAGGTCACCACCCCGCAACAAAACAGGTCGGCGCTGATCAGGAACGCGATCTGCTCCTTGGGCAAACCCACGGAAGCGCCGATGATCAGCGGCACCGCCACCGCACCGGCGTACATCACCAACACATGTTGCAGGCCCAGAGTGAACAGCCTGCCCATGGGCAGGCGCTGATCCACCGGGTGCACCGACTGCTTGGAATCCATGCTCGTCTCCTTGATAGATGCCGGGCCGCTTATTCATGCGCCGCCGCCCTGGCGACTTGCTGGTATTACACAACCGACTCCTTGACAACAAAAAGGGACGGCGGCGCGGACTCAGCCCGCGCCGACCGGATTGATGAGATAGGACCGCGACAACATAACCTCGTCGCAATTGTCGCCGGCGCCGATGCGGTCCAGCAGGAGGAAATCGCCGGCCCGCTCCAGGCTGGTCAGCGGGTGATGCCAAGTGCCGCGGTGGTAGTTGACGCCCTGATCCCCGCGCGCCAGAAAGGCGCGGATCCGGCTTTCGTCCGGCCGGTCGCCGGCGCAGGCCGGCGCCACCACCACCACGCAGGCGACGCCGTTGCAGGGAATGAAGGCCTGGCTGCCCAGCGGATGCCGCTCCAGCATGCGGATCTCCAGCGGCAGGCGGTGCGCGTCGCCGCGCGCCATGCTGATGCCGGGCAGACCGCCGGCGACATCGACCAGGCCCAACCGGTGATAGCGGCGGGTGCTGCCCTGGTTGATGGGAAACCAATCGCTGCCGTCGGCTTCAATCACATCGCCAAACGGCGCAAAAGCCTGTTTGCTCAAAGGCTCCAAGCACAGAATCATCATGCCGCGCTCCTCAGTGAAGCAATGCCGCCAGACCGGTTCAATCCGCCAGCCGGCCCCAGATCCGCAAGCGGCTGACCCCGCCGTCCGGGAAAATGTTCAGGCGCACATGGGTGACCGCGCCCAAATCGCGCAGCAAGTCCTTGCCGTAAAAGTGCTGCTGGTCCATCTCGGTTTTCTGCTCCGGCAGCAAGGGCTCCCAAAACATCGCCTGGGTCACGATGGACTGATCGGTGCCATGGCGGACATAGGCGGCCTGCACCGAAATCCGGTCCGGGTAATTGCCCTTGAAGTGGGCGGTGTCCACTTCGATGCGCTCCACCAGCGCCGCGTGTCCCAGCTCGACGATGCACCAGTCGTTGCCCGGCTCGCGGCGGCGGCGGGTTTCCCAGCCGTCGCCCATATTCACGCCGCGCCCCGGCATCAGCAGCCGGAACGGCACGCCGAAATGGGCGTCGTTATAGGCGACGATGCGGCCGCCCTTTTCCAGCGCCGACACCTCGTGCGGCACAGCCGGGTCCTGCCGCGCCCAGTCGCAGACCGGCTGGCCGTAGACCCGAAAGCGCGCCACGCCGCCGTCCGGATAGATATTCAGGCGCAGATGAGTCCAGCAGCGCGCATCGTCGATGGCGATGAAGTGATGGGCGCAGGGGCCCAAAGACGCGGCCGGCAGGATCTCCACCCACTCGGTCCGCTCGTCCGGATCGCCGGCCGAGCGGCAAGCCTCCACCGAGGCCGCCGGCGGATAATTGCCGCTGAAGTGGCTGGTATCGATGTCCAGGCCCTTGATCACCCCGGGCAAGCCCAGCTGGATCACCGCGTGGTCATAGCCGCCGTTGCGGCGGCGGCGGGTTTCCCAGCCGTCCATCCATTTGCCGTGATCGTCGAACTCGCCGACGATGAACACCGGCTCGGACGCTTGCAGCATCCGCTCCGCCGCGGCGAACCACTGATCGGAACAGGCCAAAACCCTGGCGCCGAAATCGGCGGCGGCCAGGTTGGCGTAACGCCGGGCGAATTCCGGCACATCGGCCGCCGGAGCGTGCAGCACCGTTCCCGCCGGGTGATTGACAAGCGCCATCAGACTCTCTCCTTTTTAGAACCTGTTTACGATCTGCTGCGCTTCGGCGATACAGCGTTGAAAACACCCTCAAAATGCTCATGTACCAACCGTACATTCCGCTTTTTCGGCCGTTTTCGCCTTGTCTCGCTCTTGCTCGCGAGATCGTAAACACGTTCTTAAGTGCATCGGCGCGCAAGCAGGCCGCGCCGTCCGCCGTTCATGCCGTCAGCCGGCTCCAGATCAGCGCCAGCCCCAGTGCGAGGAAAAACAAGGCCGAAGCCTTGAGAAACACCATGCGCAGCACCGCCAGCCGCTGGAAGAACAACTGCGCCAGCAAGCCGTACGCGGTCTTGCACATTAAATCGATCGCCGCCCAGCCCGCCGCCATCCAGCCCAGTTGCGGCGCCAGCGGCGCTTGGGCGTCGATGAACTGCGGCAGCAGCGCCACGAAAAAAGCGATGTCCTTGGGGTTGCTGATGCCCAACAGAAAGGCATGGGAAAACCACTGCGCCGGCGCGCCGCTGCGGCCGTCCTGCGCGGCCGCGGCCTGGCCGGCGCCGCGCCAGGCCTTGAGCCCCAGCCACAGCAAATAGCCGGCGCCCAGCAGCTGCAAACCGGCGAACAGGCCGGGCGAAGCCAGGATCAGCGCGCCCACGCCCAGCGCGGACAAGAGCAGCAGCGACAAAGAGGCCAGCACCCCGCCGACAAACGCCGGCCAGGCGCGCAGCAAGCCATGCTCGGCGCTGGTGGCCACCATGAACAGCGACAGCGGGCCGGGCACGGCGATCACCACCAGGATGGACAACAAGTAGATGACGAGAATCTGGCTGGACATAGCGGCTCCGGCTAGGCGATCAGCTCGGCCAGACGCAGGCCGGCAATCCGGTAGATCTGCTGCAAACAGGCCTGCCGCTCCGCTTCCGGCTCGGCGGCCAGCCGCCGCTGAAACTCGGCGATGAT
The DNA here is from genome assembly GCF_016937655.1 of Chromobacterium alkanivorans. Taxonomy (GTDB): domain Bacteria; phylum Pseudomonadota; class Gammaproteobacteria; order Burkholderiales; family Chromobacteriaceae; genus Chromobacterium; species Chromobacterium alkanivorans. The sequence goes on from NZ_JAFHKL010000004.1 coordinate 387,918, forward strand.
GTCGGCGCGCTGATAGCCGCGCACCGCCAAAATGAAGGGGAAACCAAAGCGCGCCCGGTAGTCGGCGTTCAGCCGCCGCAACAGCTCCAGCTCCTGCGGCGAACACTGGTCCAGCCCGGCGCCGCCTTGCTCGGCGGCGGATTCGGCGGTCACCTCCCCGCGCAGCGCCGCCTTGCCGGCCAGCTCAGGGTGGGCGCGGATCAGGCGCAATTGCGCCTCCTCGTCCGCCTCCTCCACCTGTCGCCGCATGCAGCCGTGCAAATCGGCCACGCTGGCGAACGGCCGCTGATCGGCCGCCTGCGCCGCCACCCAGGGCGAATGCTCGAAAATGCCGCCCAGCGCGGCGACGAACCGCTCCGTCGGCAGCGTGTTCAACTGCGCCAGCGTCAAGGACATGATCCGTCTCCGGTGAAAGGATGCGCTTCCCGCCAATGCCGGGCGATATCCACCCGCCGGCACACCCACACCCGCGGATGCGTTTCCAAATAATCGAGAAAGCGGCGCAGGCCGGCGAAGCGGCCGGGGCGGCCGATCAGCCGGCAATGCAGCCCCACCGACAACATGCGCGGCTTGTCGGCGCCCTCGGCGTAGAGCACGTCGAAAGCGTCTTTCAAATAACTGAAGAAATGCTCGCCGGTATTAAAGCCCTGAGCGGTGGCGAAGCGCATGTCGTTGGTGTCCAGCGCGTAAGGCACGATCAGATGCGGCTGCTCGCCGCCGTCGCTGCGCCGCACCCGGGTCCAGAACGGCAGATCGTCGCCGTAGTAATCCGAGTCGTACAGAAAACCACCGTCGTCCGCCACCAGCCGCCGCGTGTTGGGGCTGTCGCGGCCGGTGTACCAGCCGGATGGGCGCTGGCCGGTCAGGCGGCGGATCGCCTCCACGCAGCGCCGCATATGCTCGCGCTCCACCGCCTCGTCCACCGCTTGGTAATGAATCCAGCGATAGCCGTGGCCGGCCACCTCGTGGCCCAGCTCCGCCAGCGCGCTGGCCAGCTCCGGGTGCCGCTCCAACGCCATGCCCACGCCAAACACCGTCAACGGCAGGCCGCGCAGCTCAAACTCGCGCAACACGCGCCAGACCCCGGCGCGCGAGCCGTACTCGTAAATCGACTCCATCGACAGATGCCGCGCCGGGTAGGCCTCCGCGCCGATGATTTCCGACAAGAACTGCTCGGAGCCGGCGTCGCCATGCAGCACATTGCTCTCGCCGCCCTCCTCGTAATTGAGCACGAACTGCACGGCGATGCGCGCCGCGCCCGGCCAGTTCGCCTCCGGCAGCTCGCGGCCGTAGCCGATCAAATCGCGTGGATAATCCGCCTGCATGGCCATCCTTCCCGCTGTCAGCGCTTGAGGTTGAACACCGTCCACGGGTCCAGCCGGCCAGGGGCCTCCACCTTCATCCGCCGCTCGCAATCCTCCAGATGGTGGTGCATCGCCGCCGCCGCGCCGGCGCGGTCGCCGGCCTCCAGCCGCGTCAGGATCGCCTCATGCTCGTCGAAGGAGCAGGCGCTGCGGCCGGGCACATCGTACAAAGCGATGATCAGCGAGGTGCGCGAACACAGGCCGTGCATCAGCTCGGTCAATACCTCGTTGTCGGCCAACCGCGCCAGTTGCACATGAAAGGCGTTGGACAGGCGAATCCAGCTGACCCGATCACCGCGTTCGAAAGCGGCGCGCTCGTCGGCCACCATGCGCCGCATCGGCGGCAAGCGCGCGGCCAGATCGGGCAAGGCCAGCAGCTTGTCCAGAATCGCCGCCTCCACCATGCGCCGCGCCTCGAACACATCGCGGGTTTCCTTCTCGTCCGGCTTGGCGACGAAAGCGCCGCGATTGGGCTGGATATCGACAATCTTGTCGTGCGCCAACTGGGCCAACGCGCTGCGGGCGCTGCTGCGCGAGCACTGGAAGGCGTCGCATAGCACCGCCTCGGTCAGCTTGACCCCCGGCAACAGCCGTTGGTCTATCACCGCGTCGAAGATTTCCCAGTACAGGCGGTCGGCGTCATTGCTCGGCGCGCCGTCGCCCACCAGGGTGGACGCCCTGGGCGCGGTGGCGGCGGACGTTCCGTTAGCGGAATGCAACATGTCTCCTCCCGGTATTTCCATATCCTGCTCTATGCCTTCAGAATTTTGTTGACAATTATTGTCGTGGGCAAACACTATCGTCAACACAAATTGTCGACAATTTTAAATCGCCATCGCGAACAACAAGATCGACAACAGGTCCGCCAGATCGGGCCGTACAACAAAGGAGAAACAACCATGGGCAAACTATCCACCCATGTGCTGGACACCATGCACGGCAAGCCGGCGGCGGGCGTGCGCTGCCAGTTGTACCGGCTGGACGGCGAACAACGCCAATTGCTGGCCGACGCGACCACCAACCGCGACGGCCGCTGCGAGCGCCCGCTGCTGGAAGGCGAATCACTGCGCGCCGGCGTGTACGAACTGCTGTTCCATGCCGGCGATTACTTCGCCGCTCAGGGCGTGAAGCTGCCGGAGCCGCGCTTCCTGGACCAGGTGGCGTTGCGTTTCGGCATCGCCAATGCGGACGAAAACTACCATGTGCCGCTGGTGGTGACGCCGTGGTCCTACTCCACCTATCGCGGCAGTTGACGCTGTTCCCGTCCCCCACCCGGAAACCTCGCCATGGAAAACTACCTGCTGGAGCTGGGCAACCTGCTGCTGCGCTGGTTGCACGTGATCGCCGCCATCGCCTGGATAGGCGAATCGATTTACTTCGTCATGCTGGACAACAGCCTGTCCCCGCCCTCCGCCGCCGATGCCCGGCGCGGCCTGCACGGCGAGATGTTCGCCGTACACGGCGGCGGCTTCTACCACAACCAGAAATACCTGGGCCAACCGCCGTTCCCGCTGGACGACAAGCTGCACTGGTCGTTCTGGAAATCCTACGCCACCTGGCTGTCCGGCTTCGGCCTGTTCTCCCTGCTCTACCTGTTCAACGCCTCCTTCTACCTGGTCAACCCGGCCAGCCCCTGGGCCTGGGCGGCGGCCTTGTCCGGCGGCCAGGCCGCGCTGATCGCCACCGGCTTCCTGCTGGGCGGCTGGCTGGCTTACGACCAGCTCTGCCGCCGCATCAGCCCGAACATGAACCGCGACGGCCCGCTCAGCCTGGCGGTGGCGCTGCTGATGACGCTGGTAGCCTACGCCAGCAGCCAGATCTTCCAGGGCCGCGCCGCCTTCCTGATCACCGGCGCGGTGATGGCCACCTGCATGTCGGCCAATGTCCTGTTCTGGATCATCCCCGGCCAGCGCCGCATGGTACGCGCCATCCGGGCCGGCGAAAAACCCAATCCGCTGGACGGCCTGCGCGGCAAGCAGCGCTCGGTGCACAACACCTATTTCACGCTGCCGGCGGTGTTCCTGATGATCAGCAACCATTACTCCTTCACCTACGGCAACCCCCACGCCTGGCTGATCATGGTGCTGTTCATCCTGTCCGGCGCGCTGATCCGTCAATACTTCGTGCTGCGCCACTCCGGCCGCAAGCGGCCGCTGCTGCCGGCGCTGGGCGGCCTGTTGCTGGTCGGCGTGGCATTGTTGGCCGCGCCGCCCCTGCCCGGCAGCGCGCCCGCCGCCCCGCAAGCCGCGACGCCGGCTCCCACCAAGGCCGCGGCAAGCTCCCCGCTGCCGGCGGCGACGGAAACGGCGGCCGACGCCCGCCTGCGCCAGATTCACGCCATCATCCAGAACCGCTGTCTGTCCTGCCACTCCGCCACGCCCAGCCAGGCCGGTTTTGTGGCGCCGCCGGCCGGCTTGAAGTTCGACGATGCGCAGGAAATCGTCAGCAACGCTCTCAGAATCAAGCAGGCGGTGGCGTCCAAATACATGCCGCTGGCCAATTTGACCCAGATGACCCAGGAGGAGCGCGAGATTCTGGCGAAATGGGGGCCGACGTCCAGCCGCTAGCGCAACGCCGGCAGGTTTTAAAAATAAAGAATGGTTCAGTCACATGGGGCGGCTGGGGATAACTTCCCCATACCGCCCCATCTTGTGGATATCTCAAACAAGCCAAGAAGAAGCCACCTCACCTTGACCCCGCCGGCCCCCTCGGCAACAATCCCCAGGTTGCCGCCAAAACAAGCGGCACACGGGATTGGCGTCCCGTCGCTAGCATTAACCCTGGGCCTACGCAGCATGCTGCGTGGGCTGCTTTGCCATGGCCGCGCCATTCGGCAGGCGTGTGGGAGGAGGGTGCCATGCACTCGCCGGTTTAATGCTAGCCCGGTACGCCAATCCGCTCACGCGCCTGCCTCACCTCAGTCTTCCCCGGCAGGTGGTTTATCTTGTGTCACAGCAGGAGAAACACCATGCAACATCCTCAAAACTTTCCCCGTCGCCGCCGCTACAAACTGCACTCGCTGGAGCAGCAGGAAGCCTTGCTTCCCTTTGTTCGCTTCTGCCCCGGCCGTACCTATGCGCATTACTGGCAAATGCCCATGCCCAGCAAGGATGCTCCCGCCGATGCCGCTTATGGCCGCGAATGCGCGGCTCACCTGCTGCAATGGCTGAAGGACAACCGCGAATACGTCGGCAAAGGCCTGCTCAGCCGTGTAGCGCGCGACATCGACTTTGACGACCGCGACGGACGCGGCCAGTGAATGGGTTTCTTCAACTATTTGGAAATCATCATGCTGCTGGGTGCCGACCGGGTCCGGGTCTATCGCCATGTCGATAGCCAACACCAGATCTACCTGGCGCTGGGACAGCGGTTTAACCTAGAAGCGCGCTTCCGCCGCATCCGCCTGCGAAACCGCTAAGCGTCTTGCGGTGGGTATCGCTGCGCTCCACCCACCCTACGTGAGGCGGATTGGTAGGGTGGGTGGAGCCGTAGGCGATACCCACCAAACCCCGCCGCCAAGATCCAAGCATCGGTCCCATCGCGTTTCCGCGTGGGTATCGCTGCGCTCCCCCATCCTACGTGAGGCGGATTGGTAGGGTGGGTGGAGCCATAGGCGATACCCACCAATCCCCGCCATCAAAACCCTAAGGATCACGCCCAATACGCTTCCATTCGCGTCGGGGCGGGAAATTTTGTGAAACGGAGCAGCGCGGAAAGGACTGGAATGCAAACGCGCGTCCTGTCTTTCAGGACGCGCTACCCTGCCAACAGACGCCGCCGAGCAGCGGCTCCGCCCAGAAAGGCGGGCGAGCCGCCTCCTCTGTTGTCTTCGCCATTTCCACCCAGGCCTCCTGCTTGCTCCATTCGTACAAGACGCCGGGCTGGATCAGATGCAGGTAAACGCGCTCGAAGGCCGACGATTCCAGCAAATCGTGAGTGGCGGCGGTCAGCGCCGCTTCCTGGATGAAGGCGGGAAACAGGGTGGTGGCGGCCACGCCGCCGAACTGTGGAATATTGGCCGCCAGCAGCAGGCTCAATTCATAACCGGGCTTGGCCGCGTAGCGCTTCACGCATTTGGCCTGAATCCGGTATTTGATCGCGGCGATCGGCGCGTTGGGCACGCTGATGTCCACATCCTCGCCCTGCAGCGCCTGGCGCACCTCGCGCGCGCGCAGACAGCCTTTGCCGCCGCCAAAAAGATGTTCGTCCGCATGCACTTCCGTCACTTCAAAAGCGATTCGCCGGCCGTCGCTGAGGGTGGCGCCGACATCCGGCAGCGGCGGCGGCCAGGACTGTCGGTCCACGGCGTGCAAACCCTTGCGCTGCAATAGACGCAGCACCAGTTCCAGCTCCTTCTGCGCTTTTAACGCCATCGGCCTCCCCCAGCGCACGCCTGCCGGCGTTGCGGCGCGGTTGCGGCCGGAACGCCGAGACGCGGTTATTTTGGCTATCGCTCAACCCAACCCGGCACAAGATATTTCTTTTTAGCACAAAAAATAAGCTATTCAGATTGGATTTAAAGTTTGATAAGCGATGCCGCGCCACCGCGGGGCGCGTTTCAGTCTTGGGAATCCCCTTCGCCGGGCAGCACCACGAACTCGCCGTCCAGGCCGCCCACCGCTTCGCCGTCGCATTCCAGCGCCACCGCCAGCCGCAGCCGCCCCATGCGGCCGCGCCGCAAGGCGCGCTCCAGCTTGTCCCAGGCGGCGGGCTCCGGCGCGGCGGCTCGAGCCAGGAAGCCGGCGGCGATGGGTTTGTCGTAACGCATGCTGTTGCCGTGGATGATAACGCGGCCCGGCAAGCCGCGTTCGCGCAAGCGCATGAACACCAGACACCAGGCGGCGAGGATGGCCACCGCCGAGGCGCTGCCGCCAAACACGGTGGCGCGGTGGTTGATATTGGGCGCCAGCGGCGCGCGCAGGATCACGCTATCGCCGCTGGCCTCGACCACGCCGACCGCCATCGCGGCGGACAGCGGGATGTGTTGGTGGAGGTAGTCTTCAAGCGCCTGTGGACTCATGTTTTTCTCCCGGTTCGGCGCGGCCGGCTTTGGCGGCGCCGCCTCCATTCTGCCCCAACAGGTGACGCTGGAAAAACCACAGGCTGTGGCCCAGTTGCAGCACCTGGTTTTCGCGCTTGGCCGCGCCGTGGCCTTCGTCCGGGAACAGGATCAGGCCGCCGTCCACGCCCTTGCCGGCCATGGCGCGATACATTTGCAGCGCCTCGCCCACCGGCACCCGCGGGTCGCTGACGCCCTGGATGATCAGCAGCGGGTCGCGCAGCTTGTCGATATAGTTGATGGGGGACAATTGCTCCAGCGCGGCGCTGTCGCGTTCCAGGTCGCCGTATTCGGCGGCGCGCAGCGCGCGGCGGTAAGACGCGGTGTTTTGCAGGAAGCTGACCAGGTTGGCGATGCCGACATTGGACACGCCGGCGTCGTAGGCGCCGGCGAAGATGGTCATCGCCGCCAGCGTGGAGTAGCCGCCGTAGCTGCCGCCCATCACGCCGATCTTGGGCGCCGCGCCGGCCGCGCCCCACTGGCTGCGGATGTAAAGCGCGGCGTCTTCGATATCGGACAGCACTTGCAGCCGGCGCGGGCCGTTGTCGCTGTCCAGCCAGGTTTTGCCGTAGCCGATGGAGCCGCGCACATTGGGCTGCACATAGATGAAGCCGGCGTCGACGAACAGCTGCGCCTGCGGCGAGAAGCCGGCGCGGCTCTGCCCTTCCGGGCCGCCGTGGAAGTTGACCACCACCGGGCAGGGCGTGGCCGCGCAGCGGGCCGGCCGGCGCACAAACATTGGAATCGGCGTGCCGTCGCGCGCCGGATAACTTTCCAGGCTGGCCTTGGCGAAGCCGCGGGTGTCCAGCTCCGGCGCGGACGGCAGCAGCCATTGGCTGAGCTTGCCGCTCTTGCTGTCCCAGACATGGCTGCTGGCCGGCGCGGTGTCGGTTTCCACGCTGAAATTGACGTAGCGGCCGTCGCGGCTGAGGTTAACCACATTGACCTGGGCCGCGCCGGGGAAGGCCGGCAACTTCAGCGCGCGGTAAGCGCGGCGGCCGTCCAGCGCCAGCGCCTTGCCGTAGCCGCCCTGGCTCAGCGTGTAGTAGACGCGGCCCTGCTCGCGGTCGATGTCCAGGTTCTGGACGTCGCCGCGCGTCTCCGGCGTCAGCGGCTGGAACGCGCCGGCGCGCCATAGATAGAGACGGTGGTATTCGCCGAACTTATTGGTGCTCACCAGGTATTCGCCGTCGCGCAGGCCAAAATCCATCCGGTAGTCGGTGGTTTCGCCCTGACCCAGCAGCGGCTGCACGGGCTTGCCGTACGGCGTCCACAGATAGAATTCGGCGCTGGCGTTGCTCAGCGTCTTTTGCAGCAGCAAGCGGCCATCGTCGCGGTGGCCGGCGATGCTCCAGGCGCCGCGCTCGCCGAACAGGCGCTCGCGGCGGCCGTCGGCCAGCCGGTAGCGGTACAGGGTGTAGCTGTCGGCCCGCTCGTCGTTGCTGCGGTAGTACAGCCATTGGCCGTCCTTGCTGAGGAACTGGAACTGGGTCTGCACGCCGGCCTTGTGCTGCACTTCGCGCAGCGCGCCGCCGTTGGCGGCTTGCAGATAGAGGCCGGGGTTTTCCTCCCCCTTGCGGTCGCGGCTGAGCACCAGCCAGCGCCCGTCCGGGCTGACCTCCTGAATCAGGGTGGCGTCCTCTCCGCCGGTCAGCTGCACCGGGAAGCGCTGCGGGCCGTCCAGCTTCCATACCTGCGGCACGCCGGTGACGCGCCAGCTGAAGTACAAGGCCTTGCCGTCCGGGGCCAGCACGCCGGCGCCGGGCGCGCGCAGGTCCAGCATATTCTGCACTTTGCGGCTCAGTTCCGCCGGCAGCGGCGCGGCGCGGTAGCGCGCCACGTCTTCGGCGCTGACGCTGGCGGCGCCAAGACCGCTGTAGCCGCCTGCGGACCAGCCATGAGTGGAAAGCATCATTAGCGTTGCCGCGGATAAAGCACGAACCATCATGACTGCTCCTGAACCATTGGGTGGGCGGACCAGTATAGCGGCCATGACAATGACGTTACAAATGCATTATTCTCATACGAACTATGCGACACTTTGTCGCATGCGAAAGGAATGAGCAGGCGCTAAACTGATGCGGTCAATCCTCATTCGCATTTGCCGCCCCTGGCCGGCAACGGCGCTAACCTTGATCCGCAAAGAGCTTCCATGAAAAAACTCGCCCTGCTGGCCTTGCTGGCCGCTTCCGGTTCTGCCTTCGCCCACGTCACCCTGGAAACGCCCACCGTCGCCAGCGGCAGCTATTACAAGGGCGTGCTGAAAATCGGCCACGGCTGCAACGGCAGCCCCACCACCGCCGTCAGCGTAGAGCTGCCGGAAGGCGTGCGCCTGGCGCAGCCGATGCCGAAAGCCGGCTGGGAAGTGGAAGTGGTCAAGAGCGCGGTCAAGCCTTTCGACAATTACGGCCGCAAGGTCAGCGAGGATGTGAGCGGCATCACCTGGAAGGGCGGCAAGCTGCCGTCCAATTTCTACGATGAATTCGTGTTCCAGGCCAAGATCGCCGCCCAGCCGGGCAAGCTGTTCTTCAAGGTAAAGCAGCAATGCGAGCAGGGCGAGACCAACTGGGCGGAGATTCCGGCCGCCGGCCAGGACGCGCATGAGCTGAAGAGCCCGGCGGCGGAGTTGACGGTGACGGCGGCAGGCGCGGCCGGCCATCATCATTAAGAACCTGTTTACGACCTGCTGCGCGTCGGCGATACGGCGTTGAAAACCCCTTCGAAATGCTCATGTACCTTATGTACATTCCGCTTTCTCAGCGGTTTTCGCCTTGTCTCGCCTTAGCTCGCGAGATCGTAAACACGTTCTCAGAACGGATTCCTTGGCCGACCTGATCCCGCTTGCAAGCGGGCCGGCCAAAGGCATGAAAAACGCCGGCGGCGAGTCTCTCGCGGCCGGCGTTATTGCATGGATGGGTGGGATCAGCGGAACAAACCCTTGAGTAGATCCGCTCCCTGGAACAGCAGATCATCACCTTGCGGCAGTTGGCCGTTGGGGGTCAGCTTGTCCACCAGGCCGGGCAGATGCTCGGCCACCAGCTGCGACAGCTGGCCCTGTTCCAGCCCGAACTTCTCGGCCAGGCCGGACAACTGCTCCGAGCCCAACACTTGCTGGATCTGCTCGGCGGACACCAGCAGATTGCCGCCCTGGCCCACCCAGGACGACACCAGCTCGCCCAGCCCGCCTTGCTGGAATTGCTCCAGCAGGCCGGACAAGCCGCCCTGCTGTTGCAGCAAGGCCTGCAAGGCTCCGCCGGCGCCGCCTTCCGCGCCGCCGGACAGCAAACCGCTCAAGGAATCGAATAAAGCCATGGTGCTCTCCTGTTTGCCGCGCACGGGGCGCGAATCTCGGTAAGTTGCCCGCCGGCTCAAGCGGCCAGCAGGCCCGCCAGCCCGCGCATGGTCTGCCAGGGGTCGCCGGTTTCCACGCCCTTGATCTGACGGTCTATGCGCGCGCATTCCTCCAGCGCGGTCATCAGCTTGCGCGGGCCGATGCGACGCAAGGCCGGCTCGGCCAGACGTTGCTTGTCGCCCCACAAACGCAGTTCGCGCGACATGTCGCGCGCGTTGCGCCCATCCTTCAGGCCCTGGCGCAGACGCAGCAACATGCGCACGTCTTCGGTCAGCGACCACAACACCAGCACCGGCGCTTCGCCTTCGGCCATCAGGCCGTCCAGCATGCGCAGCACTCGCGGCACGTCGCCGGCCAGCCAGGATTCGGACAGGTGGAACACGTCGAAGCGGGCCACATTGGCTACCGCGGCGCGCAGTTGCTCCAGCGTCAGTTCGCCGGCCGGGTACAACAAGGCCAGCTTGTCCACTTCCTGGCGCGCAGCCAGCAGATTGCCTTCGACGCGATCAACAAAAAACGCCAGCGCCTCGCCGCCCAGCACCTGACCCTGAGCCTTGAGCCGGCGCGTGATCCAGCTGGGCAGTTCGGCGCGGCTCACCAATCGGGCCTCCGCCGTCACCGCCAGCTTTTCCAGCGCCTGGAACCACTTGGACTGCTGCTGCGCGCGCTCCAGCTTGGGCAGGGTGATCAGGGTCACCGTGTCCTGCGGCGGCTGGGCCGCCAGCTGTTGCAGCGCCTCGGCGCCTTCGGTGCCGGGCTTGCCGTTGGGGATGCGGATTTCCAGCAGCTTGCGCTCGGCGAACAGCGAGACGCTGCTCATCGCGTCGCGCAGCTGCGACCAGTCGAACCCCGCCTCCACCGTCAGCACTTCGCGCTCCTGATAGCCTTGCTCGCGCGCCGCCTGGCGCAGCGCGTCGGCGGCTTCCAGCGCCAGCAGCGCTTCCTCGCCGTGGATCAGGTACAACGGCGCCAGGCCTTTGCCCAGCGCCGCGATCAGCGCGTCAGGGCTTAGGCTGGGCATCGGCGGGCTTCAGGCTTTGCGGGCCGGTCAGCGGCGCGGCGGCCGGCTTTTTCAGGTAGGCCAGACGACGGACGATCTGCTCTGCCGCGTCGCGACGGGCGTCGGCCCAGATCAGCGCCTCTTCCTGTTCCTTGCCGAGAATGGCGCTGTCCGAGTAGTTCATGCTGCGGCGCACCACCACATTCATGTCCGGCTCCACCGGCACGCCGAACAGCACGGTGCGCACCACGGCGGTGTAGGTCAGCTGGTACTCGTTGATCTTGCCGCCCACGTTCAGGGTCAGGATGTCCTTGGCCTGGTTTTCGCTGAGGATGGTCACCACCGCCTCGGCCTGCTTGGGATTGTCCAGCAGTTGCAGACGCGGGTCGCGCGCCAGCACGGTGCGCACGTCGCCGGTCACGGCGGTGCCGCCGCCGTCGAAATACAGCGAGGCGAACGGCAGCGGCTTCATCGGGCCGCCCAGGCCGCGCAGGTGGAAGCCGCAGGCGCTCAGCGTGACGGCCAGCAGCGCCAGCCACAACCATTGCAGGGAAAGTCTCATTCGCGATTCCTTATCGGGAAACTATGCTTGCCTGACCCGGTCCAGCGCGCTGGACCGGGCCACGCCGGTTTACACCACGATGTTGACCAGGCGGCCCGGCACCACGATGATTTTCTTGGCCGGCTTGCCTTCCATGAACTTCTGCACGTTTTCGTGCGCCAGCGCCGCGGCTTCGATCGCGTCCTTGGCCGCGTCCGCGGCCACGGTGACGCTGCCGCGCAGCTTGCCGCCCACCTGCACCATCAGTTCGATCTCGCTCTTGATCAGCGCGCTCTCGTCCACTTTCGGCCAGGCTTGTTGCAGCAGTTCGCTGCCCGGACGCAGCGCGTTCCACAGCGCGTCGCAGATATGCGGCACGATGGGGGACAGCAACAGCGCCACGGCCTCCAGCGTTTCCTGCGCCACCGCGCGGCCGGCGTCGCCGGAGGTGTCGGTTTTATCGTAGGTATTCAGCAGTTCCATCACCGCGGCGATGGCGGTGTTGAATTGCTGGCGGCGGCCGTAGTCGTCGGCCACTTTCTGGATGGTGGCGTGCAGCTTGAAGCGCAGGTCTTTCAGGCCGGCGGACAGTTCGCCGCCGCTGTAGGCCGGCGCCAGGCCGGCGGCGACATGCTCGTTCGCCGCTTTCCACAAGCGCTTGAGGAAGCGGAACGCGCCTTCCACGCCGGCGTCGGACCACTCCAGGCTCTGCTCCGGCGGCGCGGCGAACATCATGAACAGACGGGCGGTGTCCGCGCCGTAGTTTTCAATGAATTCCTGCGGGTCCACGCCGTTGTTCTTGGACTTGGACATTTTCTCGATGCCGCCCACCACCACCGGCTGGCCGTCGACGCGGTGCTTGGCGGCGACGATCTTGCCCTTGGCGTCGCGCTCCAGCACCACGTCCTGCGGCGCGATCCAGTCGGTGGCGCCGTTGGGCAGTTCGCGGTAGAAGGTTTCGCACACCACCATGCCCTGGGTCAGCAGGCTCTTGAACGGCTCGTCGCTGGACACTAGGCCTTCGTCGCGCATCAGCTTGTGGAAGAAGCGCGCGTACAGCAGGTGCAGGATGGCGTGTTCGATGCCGCCCACGTACTGGTCCACTTGCAGCCAGTAGTCGGCCGCCTTCTTGTCCACCATCGCGGTGTCGCACTTGGGCGAGGCGTAACGCGCGTAGTACCAGCTGGACTCGACGAAGGTGTCCATGGTGTCGGTTTCGCGCTTGGCCGCGCCGCCGCATTTCGGGCAGCTGGTTTCGTAGAATTCCGGCATCTTGGCCAGCGGGGAACCGGCGCCGTCCGGAATCACGTTTTCCGGCAGCGTCACCGGCAGGTCTTTTTCCGGTACCGGCACATCGCCGCAGCTCTGGCAGTGGATGATGGGGATGGGGCAACCCCAGTAACGCTGGCGGGAGATGCCCCAGTCGCGCAGGCGGTACTGGGTTTTCTTCTGGCCGGCGGCCTTGGCTTCCAGATCGCCGACAATGGCGTCGAAGGCGGCGGCGAAGTTCAGGCCGTCGTATTTGCCGCTGCCCACGGTGCGGATGCTGTCGTCCTTGGCGGCGTACCAGTCCTGCCAGGCGGCGGCGTCGAAGTTGTCGTCGCCGCTGGCCGGCGCGTAGACCTGCTGGATCGGCAGGCTGTATTTGTTGGCGAACTCGAAGTCGCGCTCGTCATGCGCCGGCACCGCCATCACCGCGCCTTCGCCGTAGCCCCACAGCACGTAGTTGGCCACCCATACCGGCAGCTTGGCGCCGGTCAGCGGGTGAACGACGAACAGGCCGGTGTCCATGCCCTTCTTTTCCATCTTGGCCACGTCGGCCTCGGCCACGGAGCCGGCCTTGCATTCGGCGATGAAGGCTTGCAGCTCCGGCTTGCCGGCCGCGGCCTGGGTGGCCAGCGGATGTTCGGCGGCCACCGCCACATAGGTGGCGCCCATCAGGGTGTCCGGACGGGTGGTGTAGACCTTGAGCTGGCCGGCGTGGCCGATGCTGGCTTCGTCGTAGGCGAAGGCCACGTCGGAGCCGAAGCTCTTGCCTATCCAGTTGCGCTGCATGGTCTTGACCTGCTCCGGCCAGCCGTCCAGCTTGTCCAGGTCCGCCAGCAGCTGCTCAGCGTAGTCGGTGATGCGGAAGTAGTACATCGGGATTTCGCGCTTTTCCACCAGCGCGCCGGAGCGCCAGCCGCGGCCGTCCACCACTTGTTCGTTGGCCAGCACGGTCTGATCCACCGGGTCCCAGTTGACCACGCCGTTTTTCTTGTAGATCACGCCTTTTTCAAACAGGCGGGTGAACAGCCACTGCTCCCAGCGGTAGTAGTCCGGCTTGCAGGTGGCCAGCTCGCGCTCCCAGTCCAGGGCAAAGCCCAGGCTGTCCAGCTGCTGCTTCATGTACTCGATGTTGGCGTAGGTCCAGGCCGCCGGCGCGCCGCCGTTTTTCATCGCGGCGTTTTCGGCCGGCAGGCCGAAGGCGTCCCAGCCCATCGGCTGCAGCACGTTGAAGCCTTGCAGGCGCTTGAAGCGGGCCAGCACGTCGGTGATGGTGTAGTTGCGCACATGGCCCATGTGCAGCTTGCCGGACGGATACGGGAACATCGACAGCGCGTAGTACTTGGGACGCGACGCGTCTTCCACGGCTTTGAAGGCGGCAGTCTTCTGCCATTTCTGCTGGGCGGCGGCTTCCACCGCGCGCGGGCTGTATTGTTCTTGCATGGCGATCTTTGTCTGGACTCTGAAATTCAAAAGGCGGAAATACAAAAGGCGGGCTGCCCGAAGGCGCCAGTGATAAGCAGCGCTCCGGATAGCCCGTCCGCAAAAAGGTTGCCCCCATTATAACGGCGTCTTCGCTCCCGCGATAAGACCCCAAAAAAACAAATGCTTGGCCGGCGTCTCAGCCTGTCGTCGTCACGGGCAGGGCTTGACGCCCCAGCCTTTGCGGCCGCGCCAGCAGGAGAAGTCTTCCTTCACCGCGCGCAGGGTCCATACATTGTCTTCGCGGCTGAGCTGGAAACGCTGGCGCGTGCCCTTGACGCTGTCGTCCATCAGGCCTTCGCGCAGCAAGGCGATGCTGGCTTTGTCGAAGGCTTCCGGCGAGCTGATCTGTATCACTTTCAGGCTGCGGTATTCGAACTGGCCGTCTTCGCCCAGCCGGTTCTTGGCGAAACGCAGCACGACCTCAAGCGGCAGTTCGCCCGGCTGGCCGGCGAACGGCAGCCGCGCTTCGTCGCTGTAGGCGGAGGCGGCGGCGGGAATCGCGGCCAAGGCGGCCGCGGCGCAGAGCATCATCGCTTTCATGTCCATCCTTGCATCCGGTTGGAGTGGAAAGCTGGGTTCGACCCCCGCTGCGGCTAATTAGTTGCGCCGATTCAAACCCGGCCGGCCAGATGGGCGTCGCGAAAGCGCTCCAGCTGCCGAAGCAGCGCGTCCAGGATGTCCGGCTCCCACAGCGAATGGCCGGCGGCCTCCACCAGTTCGTAGTGGGCTTGCGGCCAGGCCTGGGCCAGCCGTAGCGCGGTGGCCGGCGGGCAGACCACGTCGTAACGGCCTTGCACGATGGCGGCGGGGATATGGCGGATGCGCGCCAGCCCGTCCAGCAGCGCTCCTTCCGGCAGAAACACGCGGTTGACGAAGTAATGCGCCTCCAGCCGCGCCAGCGACAAGGCCACGTATTCGCTGCCGGCGCGCTCGGCGGCGTCGGCGTTGGGCCGCAGCGCGACGCAAGCGCCCTCGTAACGGCACCAGGCGCGACAGGCCGGCAGATGCACAGCCGGGTCGGGATCGGTCAGGCGCCGGTAGTAAGCGGCCAACAAGTCGCCGCGCTCGGCTTCCGGGATCGGCGCGACGAAACGTTGCCACTCCTCGGGAAAGAACTGGCCCATGCCGTGCAGAAACCAGTCGATCTCGCGGCGCTCGCCCAGGAAGATGCCGCGCAGAATCAGGCCGCTGACCCGTTCCGGATGCGCCTGAGCGTAAGCCAGCGCCAGCGTGCTGCCCCAGGAGCCGCCGAACACCAGCCAGCGCTCTATGCCCAAGTGCTCGCGCAGCCGTTCGATGTCCGCCACCAGATGGGCGGTGCTGTTGTCGCGCAGCTCGCCGCGCGGCGTCGAGCGGCCGCTGCCGCGCTGATCGAACAACACCGCGCGGTAAAAGCCGGGGTCGAACAGCTGGCGGCAGGCCGGCACGCAGCCGTCGCCCGGCCCGCCATGCAGGTAGAGCGCCGGATAGCCCTGTGGCGAGCCGCACTGCTCCCAATACATCGCATGCATGCCGTCCAGCTGCAACATGCTGCTGGCGAACGGCGCTATCGGCGGATACAACATGGCCTCTCCATCGGGGAACAAGGGAAAACGCGCCGCGCTCAACCGCGCAGCAGATTGAACAGCATTTCGCTGGCCATCACCGCCATCAAGGCGGCGAACACCTGCTTCAAGCGCGCCACCGGCAGCTTGTGCGCGGCGCGCGCGCCCAGCGGGGCCATCAGTACCGTCATCAACATCAGCGCCAGCGTCGCCGGCAGATAGACGAAGCCCAGAGCGCCGTCCGGCAAGCCGGCCGCGCCCCAGCCGCTGTAGAGGTAGCCGACGGCGCCGGATACGGCGATGGGCCAGCCCAGCGCCGCGCTGGTGGCGATGGCGGTGTGCACCGGCACATTGCACCAGCTCATGAAGGGCACGCTCATCGAGCCGCCGCCTATGCCCACCCAGCTGGAGACCATGCCGATCAGCCCGCCGGCGCCCCATTGCCCGGCCTGGCCCGGCATGCCTCGGCTGGCCTGCGGCTTGAGGTTGAAGAACATCTGCACGGCGACCAGATAGGCGTAGCCGACGAAGAACCATTTCAGCGCCAGCCCGGAGATCGCGCCGGCCACCAGGCTGCCCAGCAAGGTGCCGACCACCATCGCCGGCGCCATCGCCCGCACGATGCGCCAGTCCACCGCTCCCCTCTTATGGTGGGCGCGCACGCTGGACAGGCTGGTGAACATCATCACCGCCAGCGAAGTGCCCACCGCCAGATGCTGGGCGTGGTCGCCGCCCAGCTGCGCGGCGGACAAGACGCCCAACACCACCGGCACGATGACCAGGCCGCCGCCGACGCCGAGCAGGCCGGCCAGGAAGCCGGCCACCGCGCCGCAGGCCAGCAGCGCCAGAACCAGCGGAACGCTCAGCATGCCAGCAGTTGTTCAGTGATGTAGCGCCATTCGTCCTCGCTCAAGGGCGTGATGGACAGCCGGTTGCCGCGCTTGAGCACCGTCATTTCCGCCAGCGGCGGGTGCTGGCGCAGCTCGGTCGGGGACAGCAGCCGGGTCTTGCGCAGGAAACGCACGTCCACCGCCAGCCAGCGCGGCGCGTCGGGAGAGGATTTGGGGTCGTAGTAAGGGCTTTCCGGATCGAACTGACTGGAATCCGGATGAGCGGCGGCGGCGATTTCCGCCAGGCCGGCCACCCCGGGCTCCGGGCAGGACGAGTGCCAGAACAGCAGCCGGTCGCCGGTTTGCATGCCGTCGCGCATGAAGTTGCGCGCCTGGTAATTGCGCACGCCGGTCCACTCGAACAAGCGTTCGGGCTCGGCGGCGAGATCGTCGATCGAGGTATCGTCCGGTTCGGACTTCATCAGCCAGTATCGCATGGGCAATGTCTGTTAATCAGTCAGGGAAAGGGTTAACGCTTGCTCAATCTTACTGGAAAGATTGCGGCTTAGGCTGTCTTCACTGACCCGCAAGGGCGTTCAAAACCAGGATCGAAAGGAAAGATCATGAAAACGCGTGAAAAACAGCTGATGATGGGCCTGTTGCTGAGCGGCGCCTTGAGCGCCTGCGTGGTGGCCCCGCCCCGCGCGGTGGTGGTCAGGCCCGCGCCGATGGTGGTGCGCCCGGCGCCCGTCGTGGTGACGCCGGCCTATGGCTATTACGGCGACTACGGCCGCCGCCCCTGGCGCTGAGCGCCTGTTCAAAGTCCGCCGCGCGGCGGCAGATGGCGGGGCTTTCAACGCCGGCGGTCCGTACCCGCCTCACCGCGCGCAGCGGAGCGCAAACGAGTTCTAAGCCGCGCGCAGATACAGCCAGCCGCCCAGCAAGGCCAGGTTCAAGGTCGCGCCGCACCAGAACAGCAGCCGGAACGGTTGCTTGACGGTCTTGTGGCGGAACAGCCGACGCGCCATCAGCCCGCCGGGCCAGCCGCACAAGACGCCCAGCCACAACAGGCTGGCTTCCGGCGTGCGCGGCCCGCCGCGCTCCGCCGCCCGCTTGTCGCGCCAGTACAGGACGAAGCACAGCAGACTCAGGCCCGCATACAGCCATACCGCCGCCCACTCCAAGCGCCCCAGCAGGGCCAACACCGGCAAAACGGCCAGGAAGACGACAGCTATCGGCATTGCGGCCCCAAAGGCAGCCTGCGCAGGCCGGATTCGGTCAGCAGGTAATCGAGCCGGACGTCCCACGGTTCGCGCGGCACCCGCTCGACGCGCTGGCAGTCGTAGGCCACGCCCACCAGCAGGGGCTTGCCGAACTGGCGCGCGCGCTGGCGGAAAGCCAGCGTGGTGTCGTAGAAGCCGCCGCCCTGGCCCATGCGGTAGCCGTCGGCGTCGATGGCCAGCAGCGGCACGAACAGTACGTCCAGCCGTTCGGCGCGCAGCGCCGGGCCGTCGTATTCGGCGATTCGGTAACGCGGGTGCAGATACCAGCGGTCCGCCGCGCCCAGCCGGCTGAACCACAGCCGGCGGCCGCGCCGCGGAATCTGCGGCAGATAGACTTCCGCGCCGCGCCACAGCGCGGCGCTCATCAGAATTTCCAGATCCAGCTCAGAGCCGGCGGCCAGATAGGCGCCGACGCGCTTGCCGCGCTTGAGCAGCCGCGAGGCGTGACGGGCGATCGCCTGCATCGCCTGCAAGCGATAACGAGGGCTCAGCGCCTGGCGCGCGCGGCGAATTCGCCTGCGCAATGCGGGCTTGTCGAGGGCATTCGGATCGGAAGCAAGGAAAGGTGCGGTCATGGCAGAGGGGGGAGCCCCCGCGAGTGTCGTTCGGGCAAAATTCGCTTGTACCCTGTTTCCAGGGAGGGCCACCTGCCAGTCATTTCGGGCGCATCCTCAAGAGGACGCGGCACGCCCATGACTCACGCTGGCAGCCTGAAGCGAACGCATTGGTACAAAGGAATTGTGTGCCTTCACAAACACCGCAGGGGGTACTGACCTTGGTGTTCGCCAACAGGCGGCTGATTTAAAACAGCGCTTGCTGGCTTTCGCGGAGCGCCTGGTCGGCGGCTTCGCTCATACTGCGTATTTTACGCTGAAACGCCGCCATCTCCAAGCCCTCTCCCACTTTTGTCTTCAACAAATCGTGAGCGATGTTCAGGGCCGCCATGATGGCGATCTTGTCGGCGTCCATCACCTTGCCGTGTTGCTGGATCATTTCGATCTTGCCGGCCAGCAGGCGCACCGCCTCTTGCAGCGTTTCCTTCTCTTCCGCCGGGGTGCCGATGGTGAAGGAACGTCCCAGCAGTTCGATTTCAACCTGAGCCACGTCGCTCATTCCGCATCCTCCGACGCCTTGGGCAGGCGCTCGACCAGAGCCGCCACCCGCGCGCGGGTTTCGTTGACTTTGAAGTTCAGCTCCGCATTGTCGCGCAGCGCCTCGGACAGCGCTTCGGCAAAACGGCCGTTTTGTGTTTCAAGCTCGCGAATGCGGGCCACCAACGCCGTCACCCGCGACTCGAGATATTCCAGTTCCTTGTCCATGGCGGCGAGGATAGCCGGCGCTCACTTGGCCGTCAAACCCAGCCGCTGCCGCGCTGTGTCCAGCGCGAGACACAGGGCCGCCGCGCCGTCCGCCAGCCGCGGGCCGGGCACCACCATGGCGTCGCCCGGCAAGGCGAACAGCGCGTCTTTGGCCACCGCCGGCAGCGCTTGCCAGCGACGCCACATCCGCAGGCTGGCCTCGTCTCCGGCCAGAATCGCCTGCGGACGCGCGGTCACCACGGTGGCGGCGGACACTTGCGCCGCCGGCTGCTTAAGCTCGCCGAACACATTGACGCCGCCGCACAGGCGAATCAGCGGCCCCATGAAGCTTTGATCGCTGATGGTGAAGATGGGCGTCTGGCTGACCTGGTAGAACACCCGCACCGGCGCGCGCGCTCCGTAGCGCCGGCGCAGATCCGCCAGCCGCTGGCGGTAGCTGGCGGCAGCCTTGCCGGCGCCCGCGTCCGCGCCGGTCAAGCGCCCCAGCGCCAGCATTTCCTTGGCCACGTCGTCCGGCTGCAAAGGGTGGCTCAGATAGACGGGGATGCCCAGGCCGCGCAGGCGCTCCAGTTCGCGCGGCGCGCCCCCGTCGCGCCAGGCCACCACCAGGTCCGGCCGCTGGCGCATCACTTCCTCCAGGCTGAAACCGGTGAAGCTGCCCACTCGCGGCAGGCGCTTGGCCGCGTCCGGGTGGTCGCTATGCTCCACCGTGGCCACCAGCTTGTCGCCGGCGCCTATCGCGTACAGCATTTCCGTGGCGTGCGGCACCAGGGTCAAAATCCTTTGCGCCGGCTGCGCCAGCGTGATGGTCCGGCCGCTGCCGTCCTGGACGCTGACCGCGGCCGGCGCCGGCAGCGCGCTCAGCAGCAGCGTCAAACCCAGCAAGCGTTTCATTCCCCGCCTTTCAAAACCAGCGGCAAGCCGCAGGCCACCAGCGTCACCCGCCGGCAGACCGCCGCCACCTGTTGGTTCAAGCGTCCCAGCTCGTCGACGAAGCAACGGGTCTGGGCGCTGGCCGACACCACGCCCCAGCCGATTTCATTGCTGACCAGCAGCACCTCGCCCCGAGCCTGTTCCAGCGCCGTCAGCAGCTCGGCGCGCTCTTGTTCGAAACCGGCGGTGTCGAAACCGCCGTCCTCGTCGAAAAAGCGCATCAGCCACATGCCCAGGCAATCGATCAGCAACAGCCCGCCCGCCGCGTCGCGGCGGCGCAGTTCGGCGGCCAGCCCGCGGCCGCCTTCCGCCTGCGACCACTGCGCCGGACGCCGCCGGCGATGATGCTCGACGCGGGCGGCGAACTCGGCGTCGTCGCCGCGCAGCTCCGCCGTCGCCAGATAGCAGACCGGGCCCGGATGGGCCAGAGCCAGGGCTTCGGCGTAGCGGCTCTTGCCGCTGCGCGCGCCGCCGGTGATCAGGTGGGGCATGATTCCTTCTTATTTGGAAACGTAACGCACGCCAAGATACCACCCCAAACCACCGGTGTTATAGCCAAATGCTGTTTCATATTCTTTATCAAAAACGTTATCCAGTCGCGCAACAGCCGTCCAATTTTTATTGACCCGGTAGTCGGCAAACAGATTGGTCACAGAGTAACCCGATAGCCAGATTGATTTTCCAGTATTAAAATCAGTATCCGGCCTGCGACCACTAACCTTCCACTCCACGCCAGTCAAGGCGCGCCCCCAATCATACGAAGCATTCAATTGAGCAAACGCGCGCGCGCGTCGTATCAGTTGAGTATCAAGCTGCTTGTCCTTCGGATCCTGATACGTTGCCGATCCGGAAATATCCCACGAATTGATAGAACGACCACCAGATAGAGTCACACCATTAATACGCGCATCTTTATTCTGAGCCCCAGTCAGATTATTTTGATACACGATCAAACTATCTATTTGATTGCGATACCAAGTTAATTCCGCATGGCTACTACCTTGACGCCACTTGATTGCAGCTTCAACGTTCTGAGACACCTCTGGCTTCAATAGCGGATTAGGCTTGTAAGACCCATACAAATCATCAAAGGTCGGAGCTTTGAAAGCCGTCGCATAGCCCACCCGAACCAGCCACTCTTCACTCAAACGGAAACCATAACCGATGGACCCCGTATTTTTTCCACCAAACTGAGAGTTCACATCCCTACGAGCGCTGGCTTGCAACAGATGTTTTCCGAACTCGCCTTGATAGCTCAAGAATCCCGCCTTATTGTCTCGGGAAGTCACAGAATATCCTTGGGGGAAGTAGTAAGCATTTCCATTGACATGCTGATCGGTGTACACCACCCCAGCCACAAAGCCACCCAATGCTGTGTCAATCGTATTTTGCCACTGCCATTCGTTCTGCTCTGTCGCATACAGACTAGAACGAGTATCCATATTTCCTGCAGTGAAATTTTCCTGCTTGTCTTCTGTCCGAGTAAAGCGCAAAGAACTTTTCCAGTTGCTGCTCAACTGATTACGCGTTTCGATACTGGCTCCGGTTTGCCGTGCCCGCAACATGTCGCGCGCATCTCTGGTTTCGTCGTAATCTGTTTCCGAAAAAGTTTGAAACAACTGCAAACTTAGATCATGCCCAGGCGATAAGGTTTGCGTCACTCTGGCATTGTAAGCAGTATTCTCATACCCATCGCGATCCGGATTATAGGAGTAATAACCAGCCTTAGGATTGGTAGCAGAGAAGCCTCTTGTCTGCTCACGGCTCACTGCAAAGCTATAAGCAGTCCCACCGGTCTTACCCGTAAAAGAAGCATCCGAACGGAAAGTCCCCCGATCTCCACCACCAAAGTTCAGGCTCCATACCGGAGCCCCCTCGCCCTGCCGAGTAAAAATCTGTATCACACCACCAATTGCGTCGGCCCCATACAAGCTAGAGGCAGGCCCTCTCACAATTTCGATGCGATCGATTTGGGCCAATGGAATATGCTCAAGGGCTGATGCGCCACTAGAAGCGGAAACAATACGCATGCCATCAATCAAGACCAACGTATGCTTCGGGTTAGCACCTCTTAAAAACAGACTTGCGTTTGTACCCGCTCCGCCATTGCTCGCACTCTCAATGCCAGGCTGTCGCGCAAGCAACTGCACCAGATCACGAACGCCTGACTCCTCGATTTCCTGACGTGTAATTACACTGACATCAGATAGGGTTTTCGCTATAGACTGCGGCTGGCGCGTCGCCGTCACAATCACCGGATCGCCGGCGAACTCGGGCACATTGGCGGCATAGGCCTGGCCGGCGCAGGCCAGCGAGACCAGCAACGCGCATTGTTGAGGCTTGAACATGAAACACACTCCACTTTTATGATCTGGCCGCCGCGGCGGCATTGTTAGGAAGAGTGCGAAGAAGGCATGAAAAGGGGGACGCCGCGGCAAGACGCCGGGCCGTCTGTCGGATCGCCTCCCCGCGATACTCCAGCGTGGCGCGCCTTCCGGGCGGCCATTCGGCGGGCGCGAGCGTTGTCTCCATGATCGCGCATGCCAGCAGGCCGGTCTCCGGGCTGGGCCTTGCGGCGATGCGCCTTCCCATCCGATGGACAGTGGCCGTTGCATCGCCTGGGCGTTCAGGTTCAAGGGCTCGCCAGTCAATCGCGACTCGCTTGCACCGTTTCCTGCACGCCAGGCCTTACCGTTGCGGGGGCAGCGCCGGTTTTGCACCGGCTTCCCGTTTCATCCGCGGCGCTCAAGCCGCGGACACCTGCAGGTTCCGGATTATACCGGAGAGCATCCCGACGGGATGGTGCCAAAAGAAATATGTTTAGTTAGGATCAAATCGTCCATCGGCTGTGGGTTGCCCCCGCGCCGGGCTATCGCTTAAAGTCGCCGCTGAATCACTCTCTCATCCAGGCTGGAGCTGGCCATCCCATGACATTCACCGACACCTTTCGCTCACCCGATTTCGCCGCCTACCAGGCCGCCCGCGCCCGTCAGGCCACATTGACCAAGCCGGCGGGCAGCCTGGGCAGGCTGGAAGAGCTGGCCTGCCGCTTCGCCGCCTGGCAGGGCAAGACCTGCCCGGACGCGCTGCGGCCGGCCATCACGG
Source organism: Chromobacterium alkanivorans (assembly GCF_016937655.1). Lineage (GTDB taxonomy): Bacteria > Pseudomonadota > Gammaproteobacteria > Burkholderiales > Chromobacteriaceae > Chromobacterium > Chromobacterium alkanivorans. The sequence continues at coordinate 410,999 of NZ_JAFHKL010000004.1, forward strand.
TGTTCGCCGGCGATCACGGCGTGACGGCGGAAGGCGTGTCCGCCTATCCGTCGGTGGTGACCGGCGAGATGGTGCGCAATTTCGCCAATGGCGGCGCGGCCATCTGCGTGCTGGCGCAAAGCCTGGACGCCAGACTGGAGGTGGTGGACGCCGGCGTGCTCAGCGACGTTTCCGCGCTGCCCATCGTCCACGCCAAAGTGCGGGCCGGCACCGGCAATCTGGCCAGGGAGGCCGCAATGACGCCGGCGCAGGCGGAAGCCGCGCTGGAGGTGGGCCGCCAGGCCGCGCGCCGAGCCTTGGCCGGCGGCGCCAACCTGCTGATCGCCGGCGACATGGGCATAGGCAACACCACCGCGTCCGCCGCGCTGATCTGCCGGCTGGCGGGCTTGCCGCCGGAGCGCATCGTCGGCCGCGGCACCGGCCTGGACGAGGCCGGCCTGGAGATCAAGCGCCAAGTGGTTCGCGCCGCGCTGGCCCGCGTCGCCGGCCGCGAATTGTCAGCGCTGGAAACCCTGGCCGAGCTGGGCGGCCTGGAAATCGCCGCCATGGCCGGCTTCTATCTGGAAAGCGCCGCCCAGGGCGCGCCGGCGCTGGTGGACGGCTTCATTTCCAGCGCCGCCGCGCTATGCGCGCTGGCGCTGGAGCCGCGCGCGGGGGATTGGCTGCTGGCCAGCCACCGCTCCGAGGAAACCGGCCACCTGCTGGCGCTGCACGCGCTGAAGCTGGAGCCGGTGCTGGACCTGGGCATGCATTTAGGCGAAGGCTCCGGCGCCGCGCTGTGCGTGCCCTTGCTGCAAATGGCCATCCGCCTGCACAACGAGATGGCCACCTTCGCCGAGGCGGGCATCACCGGAAAAGCGGAATGAACCCCTATACCCTGACCCTGCTGCGCCACGGCGAGATCGACCATGACGGTCGTTTGATCGGCAGTTGCGATTTGCCGCTGAACGCTCTGGGACACATTCAGATGGCGCAAAGCTGGCAACGCATTTGCGCGCTGGCGCCGGTGACGGCGATGGCCAGCTCGCCCTTGCAACGCTGCCGCGAGTTCGCGGTCCAGCACGCCTTGCACGGTTCGCTGACGCTGAAAGTGGACCCGCGTTTCGCGGAAATGGACTTTGGCGACTGGGACGGCATGGACGTGCAGGTGCTGGCGCAGCGCTATCCGGACTGGCGCGCCAAGCTGGCCGCCGGCGAACTGACGCCGCCCGGCGGCGAGCCCTACGAGGCGTTCCGCACCCGGGTGCTGGCCGGCCTGTCCGAATGGATGACCACGGCCAACGGCAGCCACCGCGTGCTGGTCACCCACGGCGGCGTCATCACCACTTTGCTGGCGGAGCTGCTGGGCGCGGATTTCTCGGTGGCCAAGCTGATGACGGTGCAGCGCGGCGGCTTTGCCCAGTTGTCCATCCTGGACGGGCATCCGGCCTATCTGATGCGGCTGGAAGCCCCGTGCGCGGACTGATTCTGGCGCTGCAGTTCCTGACCCGCCTGCCTACGCCGCAGTTGCGCGAATTCAAGCCCGAATGGCTGGCCGACAGCGCGCGCTGGTTCGGCGCGGTGGGTCTGATCGTCGGCGCGCTGTTGCTGGCGGCGCTGACCCTGGGCCGCCTCAGCGATCCCTGGCTGGCGGCGCTGCTGGCGCTATTGACGTGGACCTGGGTCACCGGCGGCCTGCATCTGGACGGCCTGGGCGATCTCGCCGACGCGCTGGGCGCGGCGCACCGCTCGCGCGAACGTTTCTTCGAGGTGCTGAAAGATCCCCATGTCGGCAGCTTCGGCGCGCTGGCGCTGATCCTGGCCGTCGTCGCCAAGCTGGTCTTGCTGATGCTGCTGGCCAAGCAGCCGGCGCCGGCTTGGGGCCTGCTGCTGATTCCCGCCTGGTGCCGCTGTTTCGCGGTGTACTGGTCGGCCAGCCTTCCGGCGATCGCGCCCGGCAGCGGCGAGCGCTTCGCCTGGAAACGCCACTGGCCCAGCCTGGCCGTCAACGCGGCGCTGCTGGCGGCGCTGTCCGCCTGGCTAGCCCCGCCCTTGTTGCTGGCGCCGCTGGCGGCGCTGGCCTGGCGGCGCTTCCTGCTGCGCAAGCTGGGCGGCATGACCGGCGATTGCCTGGGCGCGGGCATAGAGTTGTGCGAAATCGGTCTCTTGCTGCTGCTGGCGGTCCGCTGGCCCGCGCTCTAGCGACGCTGTAAAGATTCCGCCATGTCTTCGTCATCCGGCGGAGATGCCGCGCGCGGATACTGGCGGCGTCGTCATCGCCTGGAGCCGCCATGGCCCATCTGGAGATCAGCTGCGAACGCGGCCGGCTGGACCGCGACATGATTCAGCGCTTCCTGGCCCAAACCCACTGGGCGCAAGGCTTGACGCCGGCGCAGCTGGACAAGGCCATCGAGCACTCGCTGGTCTTCGGCGCTTACCGCGGGCAGCGGCAACTGGGCTTTGCCCGCATCGTCACCGACTACGTCAGCTTCGCCTATCTGTCCGATGTGTTCGTGCTGGCCGAGGCCCGTCGCCTCGGCGTCGGCCAAGCGCTGATGGAAGCGGCGCTGGCCCATCCCGAACTGCAGCAGCTGCGGCGCTTCCTGCTGGTGTCGCGCGACGCGCGCCCCTTCTATCGCCGGCTGGGTTTCGCCGAGCTGCGCGACGGCGAACGCTATATGGAGCTGCGCCGCGAGCCGGCGGCCGTGCCGGCTCGCGCCTGGTCCTGGTTCCGCGCAAATAAAAACGCCGCTTGATGAAAGCGGCGTTCCTGCAAATCCAAACAAGCTGGACCTGTTACAGCGTGCCGTCCAGCTTCTTGTTGCGCATCAGGCACAGCATGTCGCAGGCCAGATGCGCGGCGGCGATGGCGGTCAATTCGCTGTTGTCATAAGCGGGCGCGACTTCCACCACGTCCATGCCGACGATGTTCAGATCGCCCAGGTTGCGGACGATCTTCAAGGCCTGGGCGCTGCTGAGGCCGCCTGGAACCGGGGTGCCGGTGCCCGGCGCGAAGGCCGGGTCCAGACAGTCGATGTCGAAGGTCAGGTAGACCGGGCTGTCGCCGATGACCTCCTTGATGCGCGCGATGGCGACGTCCACGCCGTTGTCGTGCACCCAGGGCGCGTCCAGCACGTTCATGCCCATGAAGTCGTCGTTCCAGGTGCGGATGCCCACTTGCACCGATTTCCGCGGATCGACCAAGCCCTCTTTCACCGCCTTGTAGAACATGGTGCCGTGGTTCAGGCTGTCCGGCTCCTCGTCCGGCCAGGTGTCGCAGTGGGCGTCGAAGTGCAGCAGCGCCAGCGGCTTGCCGTATTTCTCTGCGTGCGCGATCAACAGCGGGTAGGTGATGAAATGGTCGCCGCCAAAGGTCAGCATCTTGGCGCCGGAGGCCAGGATGGTGCGCGCGTGTTCGATGATGGACCGCTTGATGGTCAACGGGTTGTGCGCGTCGAACCAGCAATCGCCGTAGTCGACCACCGCCAACTCGTCGAAGGGGTTGAAGCCCCAGGGGAAGGGGCTCAGTTCGGCCAGCTGCACGCTGGCGGCGCGAATCGCCTGCGGACCCAAGCGCGCGCCGGAACGGAAGGTGGTGGACAGGTCCAACGGAATGCCGGACACCACTACGTCGGCGCCGGTCAGGTCGCGGCTGTAGTTGCGGCGCATGAAGGACAATACGCCGGCATAGGTGTTTTCAATGGAAGAGCCGTACAGGCCCTGACGGCGGATCGCGCCGTCGCCGAAAATGGCTTCGCTCATAATACTCTCCGCGAGAGAGTACGCCGGGCCAGGATATCCCGGCGATTACCGTCCATCTTGCACAGCCGACGGCTTAAGGCTGCCGCCCCCCTTGGGGCGCAAGCCCGAAGTGTGCCGCGATGCGCGCGGACGCACAAGGTCCAATCAAATCAATGGCTTTCCAGCTGAATGCGCCACAAGCGAAAACGCAGCCGCACGTCGTACCAGACCGGACGCAGGCCCAGCAAGAACAAGAGCAGCGCCAGCGGCAGGGTGAAGCTGTATCCCATATGCTTGAAACCCAGCGCGCCCACCACGCCGCCGCCGAAAAACGACAGCAGGATCAGCAGATAGGTGCGCAGTTTGACGCGGTTGGCGCGCACGTCCTTGACCTTGGGCATGCTTTCGCGGCCGTAGTAGCTGAGCTTGGCCAGTTCGATGCCGATGTCGGTGGCGATGCCGGTCATGTGGGTGCTGCGCAACAAGCCGCCGGACAGCTTGGTGACGATGGTGTTGTGCATCCCCATGATGAAGCAGAGCAGCATCACCGTCAGCGGGGTGAAAAAGCCCTTGTGCAAGGACAGCGCGGCTCCCAGCAGTCCGAACAGCAGCAGCAAGCCGGCCTCCTCCATCATGGACACGCCGTAGCCGCCGCGCAGCCGTTGCCGGCGCGCCCACAGGATCAGCCAGGAGCTGTGCATGGCGCCGGCGATGAAGCACAACAACATCACCAGCAGGGACAGGCCCAAGGTCACCTCGCCCAGCGCGAACTCGTCGGCCATGCCGGACACGATGCCGGACATATGCGAGGTGTAGCGGTGCACGGCGAGAAAGCCGCCGGCGTTGAGCGCGCCGGCGATGAAAGCCATGGACCACCCCAGATGCCGCAAGGTGCGGTCATTGAAGCGGCCCCGGTCCAACAGCCGGGTGATATTGGTTCGTCTGGACATAGCCTGCTGACAGAATGAACAACGGCGGCCAAAGGCCGCCGTCATCGGAGAAATGAAGACCTGCGCCTGCGCCCGGAGGGGCTGATGCCTGATAGTGCATCGCCGCGCCGGCGGTGGCAAGCGGTCAGATCAAGACTGTTCGCCTCAGCCGCAGGATTTCAGGCCTATGCCCGGGGTCAGCCGCTTTTGCAGCGCCTTGAGCTTGTCGGCCTGCTGCGCGTCCAGCGTCTTGAAGCTCAGCGTGGTCTTGCTCGCCTTCTGCCCCTTCTGCTGCACCAAGGCCTTGTCGTAGCCCGCCGCCTTCAGCCGCGCGGCCAGGCCCTTGGCCGCGTCTTCCTTGCCGAACAGGCCCAGCGACAGATGGCCCTTGAAGTCGTCGTTCTTGACGATGTAGTTGTCGAAGCCCTTGCCCTTCAGCTCCGACGACAGCGTCGAGGTTTCCGCCTGGGTGGCCAGCGGCGGGTAGTAGACCCAGAATCGGCCGCCGGCGGCGGCTTCTTCCTTGCTGGCCTCGCTCAGTTGGCCGGCCTTGAGCTTGAGTTGCGGCACGCCGCCCTTGACCCTGGCCAACAGCTTGTCGTCCAGCGGCCCCCATTGCAGGCAGGCCGCGGCGGCTTCCGCCGGCTTGGCCGTTTCGGCCTTGGCGTCCGCTTTGCCCGGCTCGGGCTTGGCGGCTTCCGCTTTGGCGGCCGCCGCTTTCGGCGCGGACGCTTCCTTGGCCTTAGGCTTGGCCGCGACGGCTGGCTCCGCTTTGGGCGCGGAGGTTTCGCGCAAAGGCTCCGCCGCCGGAGCGGACGCGGCCGGCGCGGAGGCGGCGTTAGGCTTCCAGTTGGCCGGCAGCAGTTTAACCAGCTCCGGGCTCACTTCCTGCGCCCGCACGTCCGCCGGCGGACGCTGTTTGAACGAGCCATACATCGCCACCAGCAAATTCAGCACCACGACCAAGGCTAGAAACCACTTCATTTTTCGTCGGCCACCCTTAATAAGCCCAATAACACCAGATTATCCACGATCTCGACCGGCCCGGCGAGCCAAGGCGCCAAGCGCGCGGCGTCGCCGCCGGTCAGCAGCACCCGTACCGGGGCGCGCCCGGTATGCGCTTGCAACTGCCGGCGCTGCGCTTCCACCGCGCCGGTCAGCGCGTATACCGCTCCGCTGGCCAAGGCGTCTTCGGTGCCTTGCGGGAACGGCGTCACCACGCCGGCGGAACGGTCCAGATTGGCGGTGTTGCGCGCCAGGCTGCTCAGCATCAGATTCAGCCCGGGCACAATCAGGCCGCCCAGATAATCGCCCTCGGCCGTCAAGGCCTCCACGGTCAGCGCGGTGCCGGCGCAGGCGACGATCACGTCGCCCTGGTGCAACTGCCGCGCGGCCAGCACCGCCAACCAGCGGTCGGCGCCCTGTTCGGCCGGATTGCGGTAAGCGTTGCGCACATCGCCGAAACCGGCCTCCGCCCGCACCCATCGCAGGGGACAGGGCGTTGCCGCGGCCAAGGCCTTCGCCACCTCCTCGCGCGCCACCGACGCGCCCCAGGCGGCCGTGATCGGCCATTGCCGCCACACTTCGGCCAGGCTGGCGATGTCGCCGTGCTCCACCGCGCCTTGCACCAACCAAGCACGGCCATCATGCACCGCCCATTTGACCCGGCTATTACCGGCGTCGATCAACAACTTCATGCCAGCTTCCTCAAACTGACCTCGCCGGCGTGATAGGTCTTCAACCCGTCGGCGGTGTCCACCAGCAAGGCGCCGCTCTCCGCCACGCCGCGCGCCACGCCCTGCACCGGCTCGCCATGGGAAAAACTCAGGCGAACCGGCGCGTCCTGATGAGCGGACAAGTTCATCCATTCCTGACGCAAGGGCACGAAGCCGTGATGGTCGAAATCGCTCAGCACCCGGTGCAGTTCGTTCAGCAGCTCCGCCAGCAGCGCGCTGCGCGCCAGCTTGACGCCCGCCTCGGCCAAACAGGCCACCGGCTGGTCCACTTCGCCCGGATCGCTCACATTCATGCCGACGCCGATCACCACCGCGGTCGGACCCAGCGCGTCGCCGGACAGCTCGATCAGAATGCCCGCCAGCTTGCGCTCGTTCAACAGCACATCGTTCGGCCATTTCAAGGCCACCGGCGCGCCCAGCCGCCGCAGCGTCCGCGCCAAGGCCACTCCCACCGCCAGGGACAACCCGGCCAATTGGGACAGGCCGCGGTCGAAGCGCCACAGCAGGGAAAAAGTCAGGCCCGAGCCCAAGCGCGCCTGCCAGCGCCGCCCCAGCCGGCCGCGGCCGGCGGTTTGCAGTTCCGTCGCCAACACCAGGCCGTGCAGGCCGCCGCTGGCGGCGCGCGCCAGCAGCTGGCTGTTGGTGGAGTCGGTGCGCTCGGCCACCGCCAGCGTGAACGTGTCCGCCGCCGCTTCGTCCAGGCCATCGCGGATGGCCGCCACGTCCAGCCATTCAAACGGCGCCGCCAAGCGATAGCCCTGGCCGCGCACGCTGAACACGCTGACGCCCAGCTCCTGCTGGATGGCGTGCACCGCCTGCCAGACCAAGGTGCGGGAACAGCCCAGTTCGCCGGCGATGTCCTCGCCGGAATGAAAACGTCCATCGGCGAGATGGCGCAGCACCGCGAAGGCGTGCTCGCTCACCGGCCGGCCTCGCTGGCCCGAATCTTATTCAAGGTGGAGGTGGTGGAGGTGTCGAACAGGAAGGGGATGGAGTGCACCTGGCCGCCGCGCGCCAGGGTCTCGGCGCTGCCTACGATCTTGTCCGGCGTCCAGTCGCCGCCCTTGACCAGCACGTCGGGACGCACCTGCTCGATCAGCTGCGCCGGGGTGTCCTCGTCGAAACAGATCACCAGGCTGACGCTTTCCAGCGCGGCCAATACCGCCGCGCGGTTGTCCTGATGATTGATGGGCCGGTCGTCGCCCTTGCCCAGGCGACGCACCGAGGCGTCGGTGTTCACGCCGACCACCAGGCTGGCGCCCAGCGCCCTGGCCTGCGCCAGATAGCTCACGTGCCCGCGGTGCAGGATATCGAAGCAGCCGTTGGTGAAGACGATGGGACGCGGCAAGGCCGCCAGCTTGTTCGCCAGCTGTGCCTGGGTGCAGACTTTATTTTCGAACAAAGGTGTCGGGTAGGACATCGGCTTCCTTCAAACTCGGCAATCGTCCATGAGCGGGCGCGCCGCCCATGGACATCAAGTTGCGAAGGATACCACAGCCCCCCGCCGCTGCCGCTAGCCAAGCAGCGGACGCCGGCGCGAGGCTGTCGCGTTTCGCCCTCAGCGCCAGCAGTTGCTGACCGTGCCGCTGGCGGCCCCCTTGCTGCCCAAGCTGTTCAGGCTCAGCGTGCCGCAGCTCTCCCCTACCTGCGCCCCGGCCGGCGTCGCCTGCAAGGAATACCCCTGCCCGTTGGCCAGCGTGGCGGATGCGCTCAGATCGCCCATGGTGATGGTGTAGCGGCTGTCCTGGCTGCTGATGCTGGAGGAGGCGTAGCTCAGCGCCGTCAGCGAGGAGGCGTAGCCATTATTGAGCGTGAAGTATTTTTCCTGGGCCTGGGCGATGGCTTGCAACTCGGTCTGCGCTTCGGCCCGATAGGTGCGCTGCACATAGTTGGTGTACGCCGGCAAGGCGATGCTGGCCAAAATCCCGACGATGGCCACCACGATGATCAGCTCTATCAAGGTGAAGCCGCGCTGCGCGCGCCGTGTCCGCTTATTGCGATGTTTCATTCCCCGCCCTCAGTTATTGGTCAGTTCGCGCCAGGTGACCCGCTTCCAGCTGCGCCCCAGATTCCAGCCCGTGATCGAGGTGCTGCCCGTGGTGCTGCTGGACAGTGAAAAGACCTTGCCGCTCAGGACAAAATCGGTGGTGCCCAGCGAACCGCCCATCTGCTTGCCGATGATGGGCTTGTAGCTGCCGGAGGAGTCCGTCGTCTGCGCCACGGTGTCCGCCAGCTTGGGCTTGATCCCGGCGCCGCCGTTGTCGTACTGCACCCGCAGAATATAGGCGGCGTCCTTGGGCGTGCAAATGTCGCTGCTATCCGAAGAGGGGATGTAGGTCTGGTATTCCAGCGTCTTCGAATAATAATTCAACATCCCCACCACCCGCTCGCCGCTGATGTTCAAATCCTCGTACCAGCCCAGCTTGCCAGAGGTGGTGCCGATCGAGCTGTATTGCGTCGAGCAGCTCAGGTTCGCCGTCGCGCTGGCCAGGGTGTAGTCTTTCCAGCTGATCGAAGTATTGGTGGCCTGCCGGTATGTGGTGCCGCTGATCACATTGGTGGACAGCGTCTGTTGCAACAACAGGCGGCGATCGCAGACCGGCGCGCCCCAGTCCCAAATGCCGTACACGCTGTGGCTGTTGGATTCCGGGCTGCAGCTGCTGGTCTTGTCGCAGCTTTCGATGTACTTGCCGGTGCCGAACATCACCATCCGGTTGGTGTTGCTCGCCGAGGTGGCGCCGTTGCTGACCGGCATGGCCGCCGTCACCGGCGCCAGCACGATGGGCTGCGCCACGCCGCTGCTGTCTTTGGCGCTGAACAAGGGCACGCGGTTCAACGCCACCTTCCAGTTGGACGGCGTGCTGGAGCTGAGGTCGAACTTCCACAGATTGCCCTTCAGGTCCCCGGCGTAGACCACGTCTATCGTGCCGTTGCCGTCCAGATCCACCGGCTCGATGGTGGACAGGCCGTTGGGCGACACCGCGGTGCCGGACAAGGTGGACAGCTTGTAGTAATTGCTGTTCAAGACCCAGCTGGTGCTGGGGTCCAACGACAGAATCAGCAGGGCGGCGTCGCCGTTGGTGCTGTTGTAGCCGTTGTGGCTGACCACATACCACTTGCCGTCATTGAGCTTGATGATTTGCGGTGCGCCGAACACATAGCCCATGTCCAGATCGTTAGTGGCGTTGAACTCCCATTTGGCGATGGAGGCGGCGCTGCTTTCGTTGAACGCGTCCGGATTGGTGATGTCCAGCAGATACAGGCCCTTGCCCCCCGCTCCCAGGCCGCCCGCCAGGTAACTGCCCCAGGTGCTGCCGATCTGGGCGTCGACGGCGACCGGGGTCGAGTCGACATAGAAGTTATGGGTATAGGAGTTGCTGGCCAGCAGGTTCAGGTTGCCGAACACCGGCGAGGGGATGTAGGCCAGCAGTTCGGCGCCGGTCGTGGCCTGAAAGCCATGCAGCATGCCGTCGTTGGCGCCCACGTACACCATGGAGGAACGGCTGCCCTTGCTCGTCACGAAGGACTGGTAGCTGGTGGTGCTGTAGTTCGGATCGCTGGAGCCGTTCGCCGGCGCCGGGATGTAAGCCGGCGAGGAGTTGACGATGTCCCCCAGCTTGGTGGCCGGCCGCGGCCGGAACTGGGTGCTGCCGTAGCCCTCGTTCGCCGGATTGCCGCGCAGATAAGTCAGCCGGCTTTGCGTCACCGAGCTGAGCTCGGACGACGAGGCCCGCAAGGCCTGCTGCTGCACGGTGTTCAAGCTGGACCACTGGAAGGCTTGCCCGCCACCGATGCCGCCGCTGGACGTGATGATCTGGCGGCCGGTGTCGCTGTTCACCTTCAGCTTGGCGTTCCACAGCGGATTGCTCAGGGACAGGCTGGTGCCGCTGATCAGAATCTTGCGCGCGCTCAAATCCCCGGACCAGTCCGCGCTGTTGACCGAGGCTTCATAGTAATAAGTGTCGCCGCTGATGGTGGACTTGCTGCCCACGCCGGCCGAGCCCGAACCGTTCTGGTTGCTGATGTTCTGGAAGGCCTGGTCCAGCTGGGCATTCAGTTTGGACGGGTTGCTGACCAGCGAGTAGTTGTCAGGATTGCCGTCGCCGTCCGCGTCCCACTGCCAGACATTGCTCGGATCGAAAGAGTTGGGACTGCTGGGATTGGTCTTGTTGTCGGTAAAGCCGCCGTACTTGGCCATATACCACAGCGGGCTTTCAAACAAAGTGGTCGAGCCCTTGGTCGGGTCCAGCGTGAAGGTGGCGGTGAAGGTCAGCGGCAACACGCGGCAAGAACCGCTGCTGAGGCCGTAGTTGAGCGGGTTATAGCCGGTCTGGCCGCTGCTGGTGCCTATGCACTGGGTGGCGGTGTTCTGGGTGGTGTCGTTCTCACGCACCACCAGGTAGGCGCCGGCCTTGTTCTCGGTGGAGGCCCCCGCCAACGGTTGCACGCCGGAAATGATGAAGCCGAGATGGTTCCAGTAGCCGCTGGCGGCATAGGTGGAATTGACCGTCACCTGCACCTGGTTGCTGCCCACCTTGGTGATCTGATAGGTGGCGATCGAGTCCAGGTCGTAGTCGCTGCCGAACTCGCTGTCGTCGAAGTTCGCCTGGAAGGAATAAGAACTGCCGTCGCTGGCCGCGCTGGTCAAAAAGAAGTTGGTGATGGTCATGGTGTTGCTTGCGCCGTTCACCACTTTGCCGAAGGGCACCAGCGTCACCGAACCGCCGGTCAAGGGCACGGTAATCTTGGGCAGGGGCGAGGACAGCCCCACCGCGAAAGTGCGCACCGGCGCCAAGGTGGCGCCGCTGGGCGGGCTGGTCGGCGTCACCAGGATATTGGTGCGCGCGTAATAGGCGGCCATCGCCGCGTAAAAACTGCCCTGCCGCGTCGGTTCCTCCGGCGACAGGCCGCGAACATCGAAGTTGGACGCGGCCTTGCTGGTCGGCAAACCGTCGGCAGTGCCGCCGGACACCTCGCCTATCATCACGTTCTGGCTGCCGCTGCCGAACTGGTATCCCCACAAGGTGTTGCCCAGCTGGCTAACGTTCATTCCGCTCAAATCATTGCTGTAGGAGAAGCCCCAGGGCGAACCCGGCATCTGGCTGTCGTAGGAGGTCAAGGCCTCGCTGATCACGGTGACAAAGGGCTTGGTGCACCAGGCCCTGCCGTTATAGGGGTTGGTCCAGCTGGTGATCTTGGGCAAGCCCAAAGTACTGGTGTCGATCGAAGTGGTGCCGGTGATGAATTTGGGCCCGCTCTTGCCCGCCAGATAGCGCAAACCCTCGTAATACATGGTGGCCACCGGGTTGCCCCAGTTGCCGCTGCCGCTGGTGGAGGTGTCGTAGCTGGAGCTGGGCTTGTTGATCCTGAGGCGGTCGATGATGTCGGCAATCCCGCCGGCCTTGAAAGTGCCGTCGCTGTTCAACTCATTGCCGAACTTGCCGATGGCGTCGCGCAGCACCCCGCCCAGTTGCGGAGAATCGTAAGAGCCGGTCAGCAAGCCAAACTCCATATTGCTGCTGATGCCGTATTTGTGCAGCAGGCCGGTGGGCAGGTAATTGCTGCCGTACTGGTTGCAATTGCTTTCCAGCAGACCCGCCACGCAAACCCGCACTTGCATGGTCAAGGCGGTGAAGTTCTGAGACAGCTTGCCGTTGCTCTCGGTGCTGACCCAGTCCGTCATCACGTTCTTGGTGGGATCCATTGCCGCGATCCGCAATACCGGCGTGCCGGGATAAGTCCCGCTGTCCATGTTCACCATGACGATGTTGCGGCCCGCCGACAACATACTGGCTATGGTGCTGGTGGTGGTGCCTGCGCCGTTTTCATACTTGGACACACCCAGCGTAGTGTCGATATAGGACGCCAAGGACACCGTGGGGCTGGTCGAAATGACGCTGCCGAAGGACTTGCCCCACACATGGGCGTCCAGCGGGATATTGGAGCGGATCAGGGTGGCCGGCGAAGCGCTGGCCCGCTTGCCGCCGTACAAGGATTTGCGCAGCACGTCGATGCGCGACATGGTGACGTAGTTGAGGAAGTCCCCGCTCCAGTGCGAGCCGTCGCAGGTTTTGTCGCTGGTCGCGGCGTAGGGAATGAAGGCGCTGCTGGACGAGCTGTAGGTGTAACACTTGAAGGAATCGAAATAGCCGTAATAATCGATGGACTTGGGCTTGTAACCAATGTCCGGCATCCCGACGCCATCCAGATCGGTGTAGTCGTTGTAAGCCGCGACGAACAGATTATGGCTCTTGCCCATCACCAGCAGATTGATCGGGTTCACTTGCAAAGTGTTTTGCAATAGGGGTTGAGTCGGGATGGTCAGCGCCCAGGCCAGGCTTCCCTGGAACAAGGCCAAGATCAGACCCAAGCAACCCCGCATCATGATGCGCGCCATATCCCGTCTCCTTACTGCTCCACCCAGACGATGGATTCCAACTGCGTCTGAGTTGTGTTCAACAGAGTCTTGCGGCCGCCATAGCCCGTCGCCAGCAGGCGGTAGTAATCGCGCCCCCCGCTGGTGCTGACATAACTGATGGTATAGGTGGCGGATGCGGCAGAATTGGACACCGCGACGGTGCCGCTCGCCGTGGTGCCGCTCGCCGGCAGATTGTCCGCCGTGGCGATATAGGTCTCCGCCTGACGCATCGCCACTTCCGCGGCCATGAAGGCTATGGCCCGCTCGCGGTTGTTGCCGCCCAGTTTTTCTTCCATCAGGGCTGAACGCACGGCGCCGAAACCGAGCATCGCCAGCACGGTCAGGAAAATCAGGGCCACCAATAATGAAAACCCCTGTTGTTGCGCCTTGGCCGTCATGACAGATTGTTCCGCAAGAAGATGGACGTCCGGAAAGTGCGCGCCAGCTTGCCGTTATTGGACACCCCGGCCGCCGGATAAGCGCTGCCATTGCAATCGGTCACCGAATAGCCGCTGGGCGCGGTGTACTGGGTGTCCGACTCCACCAGGATGCAGACCCGCACCACATGCACTTTGGTCCAATCGGTGACGCTGGCCGCGGCGACATAACTCTCAGGGATATTATCCGGCGTCGTGCTGCTATCCACCCCGTACGACAGCACCAATTGCTTCACTCCGCTCAACACCGTGCTGGTGCTGCCCGCCGAAGTGCAGGTCATCACATCGCTGGCGGTGCGGGCAATCGAAAAATTATAGGCAGTCGACGCGCTGGCCACCGGACTGCCCTGGCAATCGATGATCTGATTGTCGCCATTGCCGTAAAAACGGTAGTTCAAGGTGCCGCTCGCCTCCAGCAACACCGTTCCCGCGCTGGTGAACGTGGTGCCGCTGGCGGGGAAATTCACAGCCAGACCATTTGCCAACTTGGTCGTATCCACGTAGCCGGCCTGACGCACTTGTTCCGACACCCAACGGATGGCGAAACGCCCCTTCTCCTGCACCTCGGCCTGCGCCGCCTGACTACGGAACACGGTCTTGTTGGAATAGAACACCTGGCCGACCACCAGCACCACCATCAAGCCCAGCGTCAACGCCACCATCAGCTCGATCAAGGTCATGCCGCGTTCATGGCGGCTGCGCATCGCCAAGGTTTTCATCGGAATCGGTACTCGAAGGTCTGGGTTTGCATGGGCGTGGTGCCGCTCGCCGCTTTTTCCTGCCAGCTGACGCTGACCGAAACCTGGCAGGCCGTGCCAGTGCCGGAAGCGCCGGCCAGGCTGTAACTACAAGCGCTCAAGGTGCTGGCCGTCGTGCCGTCCGTTTTTTTCAACAGCACCTGTACGGAACCGGAGCCGAGCAAACTATTGGCAGTGCTTGAGAAATAAGAAGTGTCGGATGCGGCAATAGTCTGAGTGCCGGAACTGTTGGCTGTGCACTCCGACGTCGCCACCCCGGAGGCGTAGCATCCCAGCGCGCTATTCAAATCCATCTGATTGCTGGCGGAATTCAAGGCGTAGACTTGGTCGCCTGTCGCCGCCCGCACCCGCTCGGCCGCCTCCACCGCCAACTCCGAGGCCAGGCTGCGCATATAAGCGTCGTGCGAATCGCGGATGGACTTCAGCTGCATGCCGGCCATGGCCAACAAGCCCAGCGCCACCACCAGCACCGAGATCAGCACCTCCAGCAAGGAGAAGCCCGCCTCCGCTTTTATCCCCGTACGCATATTCAATTCCCGCTGATCAAGCCGTACGGCGCCACCTGCACCGTACTGCTGGCCGTAGTGGTCTGACTTCGAAACTGAATCTGCAGCGTGGAGCTCAAGCGCGTGCCGCTGGCCGTCGCCCCTCGCGCCTCGCCGCTGGGCGCAAAACGAAAACCGGCCACCGTGCTCGAAGCGATGGCCGCGCCGCCGGGATTATGCACCGACAGGATTTCACTGCTCGAAGGCGCGCCGCTGCCGTCGAGATCGGCGTAGACCAACCAGCCCACCGACCAATTGCTGGCCGTATTGGAACAGCTGCTGCCATCGGTGGACGCGCACACGCCCACCGCCACGCCGCGGCGAATCGCCTCGGCGCGGGCATTGGTCATGTCCGCCACCAAGGCGCGCGACAATGCCTGGTAACGATTCGTGTCGATGAATTGGTTAAACGCCGGCACCGCCAATGCCAGGCCTATCCCCACCACCGCAATGGCCACCAATAGCTCAACCATGGTGAAGCCCCCCAACCTCGCTCGCCGGCCCATTCCATTCCCATTGCTTAAGCTGTTTTTTCAGGATTGTATAGAGAAGCGGATGCAGGCAAGCCTGGCTGGACAAGCGGCAACTAAAGCAAGACAGAAGGGTAAAACAGAGAGGCAAACGGGATTGAGCC
>NZ_JAFHKL010000040.1 GCF_016937655.1 Chromobacterium alkanivorans
ATGGTCTTTCTCATATACGCAGTTGAAGGCCAGCCTGGCTTCGACTGCTTTCAAGTCCGGCACTGCGCGCTCCTTGGCGTCGCAGGCGGCCAGAGCCCCCAACAGCGACAAGGCGTACAGCGTTTTAACCATGCTTGCCGTTCAGCGGCCGTCCGGTCTTGGCATCCAGGCCCTTGGCCGCGGCTAGCTTACTCATCAAGGCTTCCGACGGTTTTTCCGGCGCCACATTGGCCTTGAACGCTTCCAGCCACTTCAGCTTGCCGTCCCAGGCCGGCAGCGGGGCCGGCGGCAACGGCACGATCTCGTCCAGTTCCAGCACCTTGGGGTGGGCGTAAGAGTAGTCGCTGAGAACTCCTCCAATTAACTCGTAACGACGAACCCTCTCATCATCCTTTGATAAAGCCAAGTACTTGTACTGACTTGTCTTATCATTGGCATCGATAGCTGGTGTAGTGAAACCATTAACAAGGAAAGCAGCAGCTGTCGCATCTCCGGCCTTAATTGCTAGCTGGAAAAACCTAACCGCTTCGGGATTATTCTCACCCATCATTGATGCAGCGTACTCTTTCGCGGCCTTTCCATGCCCTTGTTCACCTGCACACTTTTTCATTTTCAAACCAACGGAGTACGCAGCTGCCTGTGCAACCGTCAAGTTGGTCAGTTTATCTCCCACCAAGTACTGCGCTTCCGGGCTGCCCAGGTCCGCCGCCTTGCGGTAGTAGCGGTTGGCCAGTTCCTCGTCCTGTTTCACGCCGTAACCGGCCTTCAGATAACGCCCCATATCGTAGTAGCCGCCGGGAATGCCGCGGTCTATCAGCTCCTGAGTCAGGTCCAGCGTTTCCTTGACCGGGTCCTCGCTGCGCGCCGTGCCCCGCCCTATCATGTCGCGCAGCTCCAGATTGGCCTTGTAATGGCCGTGAGCGGTGGCA
>NZ_JAFHKL010000041.1 GCF_016937655.1 Chromobacterium alkanivorans
TTGATGCCGGACAGGGTTTTATTCGCCGGCAGCGCGCCGGCGCCGCTGAAGTCCGGCGTCGGGTGGCTGCCGTTGTAGAGCACGCCGGTGATCACCGGGCGGTCGATGTCGCCTTCGATGAAGTCGACCAGCACTTCCTGGCCAATGCGCGGGATGAATTGGTGGCCCCAGCCGGCGCCGGCGCTGGGCATCACCACCCGCAGCCAGCAGGAGGATTTGTCGTCCATGCCCGCGCCTATGCTGGGGTGTTCGTCCATCCGTTGCCAGTGGAACTGCACCTTGATGCGGCCGTGCTGATCGGTATGCACCTCTTCACCTTGGGGGCCGACCACGGTGGCGGTTTGCACGCCGCGGGACTTGGGCTTGGCCAGCTCGGTGTGGGCGTAGGCCGGGGTCAGCGGCACGCCGCGACGTTGGGCGTCGAAGTCGGCGCGGAACGGTTGCGCCTCTTTGCCGTCTTGGAAGGCTTTCAGATCCGCCGGCAGGTTGTTGCGCGCGCTTAAGCTTTGGCGGGTGACGACGAATTCGCGCTGTTCGCTGCTGTCGCCGTCGTGGGCCGGGTGCTCGTCCAGGCGGAACCACTGGCCGGCGGCCAGGCCACGCACCGAGCCGCCGCCGCTGAATTGCTTGGCGTTCAGGTCATGCGCCTGCTGGCGCAGCTGGGCGTAGTGGCTGAGCTGGTCGGCGTCGCCGGCGTAGTACAGCGATTGCGGGTCGTAGTCGTGCAAAGAAGACTGCAGCGCCTTGCCGTTCTGGCCCTGATCGATGCGGCTGTCGTCGCCGCTGTGCTGGGTGCTGACGGGTTGGTAGTCGAAGCTGGCCAGCGCCACCGCGCCGGGAACGATCTGGCGCTGGGCGTTCCACTCGGTCAGGCCGTCTTCGGCCTCGGTGGCG
>NZ_JAFHKL010000042.1 GCF_016937655.1 Chromobacterium alkanivorans
ACTCTCATAGCGCGGGATTTCGACGGTGGCGCGGTGTTGGGTGTAGTTGGCCGCATGGCGTTTATAGGCAAGAACGTCATATTGCCCGGTCTTATCTAGTGCAATTGGAGCATCGGGGGTCGGGTCTTTTTCCCACTCGACGGTGGCCATCAGTCCGGGCCGCCACTGGCGCGGCAGCGAGGCGCAGCAGGATTGTGAACCTCCATAACTATTGAACGGGCCGATGTTGTGCCCGCCGGCGCGGTTGACGCTGAAGCGGTTGATGGCGGCCGAGGTGTGGTTGTAGCCCTCGACGCCGGCGGGGACCATTTCCGTGGCCGGGTTGGTGCCCATGGCCTGGACCGGCAACAGCATGGCGAAGGCCAGCAGGGCCAGGCTGGCTTGGGAGGACCGCCAGGCGGCGAACTCAGACATGGTCAACTCCTTTCTTGCGGTGATGGGAAACGGCACAAGCGGGTCAGCACGGAAACACAGGGAAAAACGCGGCGCGGGCTTTGGGGGTGTTGTCCGTGTCCTTCCGTGTGTTTCCGTGGCTGATGGCGACGTGATAAGGCCGGGCGATATGGGAAGTGCCGCGCGGGCTTGGCCTGGCTATCGGATTCCTCGTGCTTATTGCTGCCGTCGAAGAACAGCGAAATAGTCAGGCTCTTGGTGCAGGTGGGCGAGGCGTAGACCGGCCCGCCCTCGGCGGCGGCCTTGCGGCGGCGGTATTTCTCATCGCTGAGGTCACGCTCCTTCAACTGCTCATTGTTCAGCCGCTGCCGGTAATTGAGCGGCAGCAGGCCGTTCTCCGGAAAGGGTTCGGC
>NZ_JAFHKL010000043.1 GCF_016937655.1 Chromobacterium alkanivorans
AGCGACCAGCTGCACCTGGGGCGTGTCGCCGTCCAGATGATCGAAGCGCCAGGCATAGCCCTCTTCGTGCAGCAGACGCACGATGAAATCGTAATCGCTCTCGCGGTATTGCAGACAGTAGCTGCGCGGCGTCGCCGCGCCGGTCTTGAAGTCCAGCGTCTGGACGCGGGCGAACACCGGATTGGCCTGCTGATGCTCGGCCAGAATCTGTTTGACGATGTCCGGCACTGTCAGGTCCTGGAACACCCGCGAACTGACGCGATGCCGCAGCAGCGCGAACGGCGGCTCTATGGTCAGCTGGTAGCGGCTGAAACCGCCGTCCGAGCCCAGGCTTTCCACTTTCGATACTACGCCGCAGCGCAGGCTCTCCGCGCCGGCGGCGTCGAGGATGCCGAGCCGGGCCGGCAGACCGAGCAGGGTCTTGAGTTCGATCGCGCCGTCCGGGGACAGACAGGTCAACTGGTAGGCGTAAGGCCGGGACACGCCTTCCTCGCCGGCCAAACTCAGCGGCAGCAATTGCTCGGCCGCCACGCTGCCGTCGCCCAGGCTGAGGGTGAGCAGGCGCTGGTCCTGGTTGAAGGCGGAGGCGAAGCTGGCGAGCAGGGTGCTGAGGTCCATGG
>NZ_JAFHKL010000044.1 GCF_016937655.1 Chromobacterium alkanivorans
GCAAGCAAGCCGACAGCAAGCAAGCCGACAGCAAGCAAGCCGGCAGCAAGCAAGCCGGCAGCAAGCAAGCCGGCAGCAAGCAAGCCAGCAGCAAGCACGCCTGCGGAGAATAAGTCCGTGTCTAGCCAGGCGACGGCCCCTAAAGTCGCTGGAGCAGCGTCCGTGGCGGCCAAGCCTGCGGTTAAGCGGTCCGCGACATCCAAATCGGCGTCTGCGGCGTCCATGCCTGCAGCCGGGGCGGTAGCGCCTCCAGCGGACAAGTCTGTTGCGATGGCAGGCAAGTCCTCGACGGAAGAGACGTCGCCGGCCCCGCGTCAACGTAAGCCGACGGCGCGTCGGAGCAATAGCAAACGCCGTAGCGAGGACTGATCTCTCGATAGACTATCCATATAATTAGTATATGGAGAGTAGCGGGCCGGCGTTTCGCCGGCCCGTTTTTCATGGTTTCGCGGGGCGGGTAGCGGGTGCGGTCAAATACCCCGTCCGGATATCCGCTGCCGCATCAAGGGTTTGCCCGGCCTGGCCCGCTTTTGTTGAGGTTTTTGTCGCAAAAGGTGTTGACGGGAGTG
>NZ_JAFHKL010000045.1 GCF_016937655.1 Chromobacterium alkanivorans
TCCAGCGCCTCGCCGCCGAAGATCACCAGACGCAAGTCCGGCAGGGCGTGGTCGGCGGCGGCGGGGATCAGCTGGCGGAAGGCGGCCGGGGTCTGGTTCAGCACCGAGACCCGGTGCTGTTGCAGCCAAGCGGCGAAGGCCTCCGGCGAGCGCGATACCCAGTAGGGCACCACCAGGCAGGTGCCGCCGAACAGCAGCGGCCCCCAGATCTCCCACACCGAGAAGTCGAAGGCGTAGGAGTGGAACAGCGACCAGACGTCGTCGGGGCCGAAGGCGAAGCGCTCCGAGGTGGCGGCGATCAGCCGCACCACATTGTGGTGGCTGATCACGCAGCCCTTGGGCGTGCCGGTGGAGCCGGAGGTGTAGATCACGTAGGCGGCCTGCTGCGGATGCAGACGGCGCGGCGGCGGCGTGGCGTCGCCGGACGAGACGGCGACGTCCAGCCAGCGCAGCGCCAGGCCGGCGGGCAGGGCTTCGGCGGATTCGGCGTCGCCGACGACGACATGGATGGCGCTGTCGCGCACCAGGAACTCCAGGCGCTCGGC
>NZ_JAFHKL010000046.1 GCF_016937655.1 Chromobacterium alkanivorans
GAGATATGTTTCACCACCGCCAGGTCGTGCGAGATGAACAGATAGGACAGGCCGTATTCGTCCTGCAGGTCTTGCAGCAGGTTCAGCACCTGCGCCTGCACCGACACGTCCAGCGCCGACACCGATTCGTCGCAGATCAGCACTTCCGGCTTCAAGGTCAGGCAGCGCGCAATCGCGATGCGCTGGCGCTGGCCGCCGGAGAATTCGTGCGGGTATTTCTGCAGCGCCCCGGCCGGCATACCCACCTTGTCCAGCAGTTCCTGCGCCAGCTTGCGCCGCTCGCCGCCGTCGCGGCCAATGCCGTGCAGCTGCATCGGTTCGCTCAGGATCTGCTCCACGGTGAAGCGCGGGTTCAGCGAGGCGTAGGGGTTCTGGAAGATGATCTGGATCCGCCGCTTGTAGGCATGGAAGGCCTTGGCGTCCATGCCCAGCAGGTCCTGGCCGTGGAACAGCGCCTGGCCGCCGCTGGCCTGGTGCAGCCGCACCAGGGTCAGCCCGACGGTGGT
>NZ_JAFHKL010000047.1 GCF_016937655.1 Chromobacterium alkanivorans
GATCACCTTCGCTTCCGGCGTGAAGTGGACGGCTGAGCAGTTGATGAAGCAAGGCGTGCCGCTGGTGGGTTCCGAGTTGGGCGACACCTTGCGCGGCGGCAATGTCGACGACTGGATGCAGGGCAACGGCGGCAACGACTCGCTGTACGGCGGCAACGGCAACGACCTGATCGAAGGCGGCGCGGGCGACGACGGTCTGTTCGGCGAGGAAGGCAACGACACGCTGCGCGGCGGCGCCGGCAAGGATTCCTTGTATGGCGGCAACGGCGCCGACCTGCTGGAAGGCGGCGACGGCGACGATGTGATCATTGGCGGCAACGAGGGCGGCACTTGGCGCGAAGAGCGCGATACGCTGCGCGGCGGCGCCGGCAACGATCAACTGACGGTGGCGTGGAGCAGCTGGAACAACACGCTGGAAGGCGGCATCGGCAACGACACGCTGAC
>NZ_JAFHKL010000048.1 GCF_016937655.1 Chromobacterium alkanivorans
GCGCGCTCGGCGTCCGAACGCGGCTCGACGCGCGGCGCGTCGCTGGCGGCCTGCGCCGCCGGCAGCGCGGCGCGGTCCACCTTGCCGTGATGGGTCAGCGGGAAGCGTTCCAGCGCCACGATGACGGCGGGCAGCATGTGCTCGGGCAGCTCGGCGGCCAGCGCGGCGCGCAAGGCGGCGGGTTCGCCGTCGCCGACGACATAGGCGATCAGTCGCGGCTCGCCGGCGGCGGGACGGTCCAGCAGCGCCAGCGCCTCGCGCACCGCGGGCAGCCGGCACAGCGCGGCTTCGATTTCTCCCAGTTCGATGCGGAAGCCGCGCAGCTTGACCTGATGGTCGGCGCGGCCCAGGTATTCGATCTCGCCGTCGGCGCGGCGGCGGGCCAGATCGCCGGAGCGATAGAGGCGGGAGCCGTCGGCGGCGAAGGGATTGGGCAGGAAACGGGAAGCGGTCAGACCGGGGCGGTTCCAGACCGGGGCGGTTCCAGTAGGAA
>NZ_JAFHKL010000049.1 GCF_016937655.1 Chromobacterium alkanivorans
TCGAGTACTTACAGCCTATCGGTTATTTGTAGTTAAGGGCGTCAGCCAGCGATGGCTGAACATGAAATGGGTTTGTAGCTCAGCTGGTTAGAGCACCGTCTTGATAAGGCGGGGGTCGTTGGTTCGAGTCCAACCAGACCCACCAGAATTTCTGTTGTCGGAGCGATCCGGCCGCACGAATAAAGCTGAAAGGCAAAGCGAAAGGCGGCGACGTGTGCTGATGCACACGAGGCGCGTTTCAACGCTGCATTTCAGGTTTAGAGGGGGATTAGCTCAGTTGGGAGAGCACCTGCTTTGCAAGCAGGGGGTCGTCGGTTCGATCCCGTCATCCTCCACCACAACTCAAACACAAGCGAGTTTGCAAAACAGCTTGATTGTGTTTGCGTTGTATTTTTAACGCCC
>NZ_JAFHKL010000005.1 GCF_016937655.1 Chromobacterium alkanivorans
CTGCTGCAGCAAACCCGGGACGGCGCCAGCACCACCTACCACTACCTGGCCGATGGCACGCTGGACCGTAGCGTGCAGACCGATAGCGGCACCACCGTGAGCAGTTACTACGGCTATGAATGGTGGGATGAGGCCAAGCAAAGCACCATCACCTCCAAACCGTACAACAAGGACGCGCCGAACTGGCAGAGCGGCTACTCCCGTCTGCGCTACAACGTCAACGGCCACCTCGTTGAAGCGCGCGACGAAACCAAAAACCGCAGCCTCCGCTACGTCAACAACGCCCAGGGCCTGGTGCTCAAGCGCGAGGAAATCGCCAAGGGCAGCACCTACAAGCGGCAGGACTATTACTTTCTGGACGGCAAGCAGATCGGCTCGGTGGGCAACGACGGCGCCAGCCGGGTCGACTACGCGCAAGCCTTGGCGCAAAGCCAGATCGGCAACCGCAAAGACCGGTACCGCGAAGGCCAGCCGGTGAACAGCGCCGACTTCGACCAGAACTACGAGCCGATTACCCCCAATTACCCGGGGCAGACGCCGGACTTCGTCACGGTGAAGGCGGGGGACAGCCTACAAAGCCTGGCGGCGGCGCTGTGGGGCGACCAGGCGATGTGGTATCTGCTGGCGGACGCCAACAGCCTGAGCGGTAGCGAGGCGTTGATGGCCGGCCAAGTGCTGAAAGTGCCGAATAAAGTTGCGAATGTGCACAACAACAGCGGCACCTACCGGGTATACAATCCGGGCGAGGCGATAGGGGATGTGACACCGACGCTGCCGGATCCGCCGCCGCCGCCACAGCGCGGAGGTGGAGGGGGCTGCGGTGGTTTCGGCTCCATCTTCGTCGCCATTGTCACCGTGGTGGCGGTGGTGACGCTGGGCCCGATCTTCAGCCAGTCGTTGATCCCGGTACTGGGCGCGGCGCCGGTAGCGGCGGGCACGGCGGCAGCGGCTACCGTAACCGCCGGCGCCGCGGCCACCTTCGCCGGCTACGCGGCGGCGGGCGCGGTGGCCTCAATGGCCGGCCAGGGCGTGGCGATGGCGATGGGGATGCAAGACCAGTTCTCGTGGAGCCAGGTGGGCATGAACGCGCTTGGCGCGGGGGTGAGCGCCGGCATGGGGGCCGGGCTGCTGGGCGATCCGCTGAAAAACGCGCCAATCGCGCTGCGGGCGGCGGCGGGCAACGCCGTCACCCAGGGCGTGGCGGTGGCCACCGGTTTGCAGAAGCGATTCAACTGGGCCGCGGTGTCGGCCAGCGGTGTCGGCGCTTTAGCCAGTAGCCAGGTCACCTTCGGCACACAGAATGATCTCTCCACTCTCGATACACTAAACGATTCCTTCACTAGCCTGGCGCAAGGCACGGCGCGCGGTCTGGTGTCGGGCGGCATTCAGTCGCAACTGACCGGCCAACGTCCAAACTGGAGCGCGATCGCGGCGGAATCGTTTGGCAGCGCGCTGGGGGATCAGGTGGTGGATGGCATCCAACAGCGAGATCTGAAGCGGCAACAGCAGAAGGCGGCTTTTGCCAAGCAGGTTCGCGACTGGGGCTTTAGCGGCCGGGCGGAGGTTCTGGAACCGGCTTGGCTCAGCCTGGATTCATTGAGCAGCGAGGCTGCTTATGGCGTGGTGGACGACGAACCGATGGCGCAACGCGCGACAGCGGCTAAGGCACAGGAGTCAGGTTCAAGATTGGTGCTACCTGCTGGTGACGATGATGATATGGCGATCTCTACGGTTGATGGGGGTAATTCTCTAGCCGAGGCTAACTATGATCCATCTAGAGTTGAAGCCATAGGTAGACCACGCCACCTCGACGAAGGCGCGTGGGCGGCGTTCCAGCGCGGCTATAATGGTGGCGGCTTGGGGGTGATGGAAGATAACCCGTGGTCCTGGGCAGGAGAATACGGTTCTCGGGCGACCAATAGCTTTAAAAACCTCTTCGAGAGCATGACTGGCTACAGCAGCACGCAATTGGCGCGTTCGCAGTACGCCAAGGGAAACTATATCAGCGCGGCTGGTTATACGATGGCTGCGGTGGGTGAAGCGGCACAGACGTTCTTGATGTTTGGGGCACCCGTTGGAGGTATGGTCGGGACGGTTGAGCGGGGAGTGGTAGCACGGTATGGTGAGGTGGGAGCAAGCAAAATACAGTATGGCTCCTTGCGTAGCCCTAGTGAGTTAATGGGTGTTGAGCCTGCATCCCAAGAGTTGCTCACAGCTGTTGGTAATAAACGCTCTTTAATAATTGCTCAGCCGGGGTCGGACGAGCTCCGTATGCTAGATTACTTTGGAGCGGAGGCGTCTGTGGGAGGTGTCAACAACTCCAGCATTCTTTTGCGTCAGAATCCAAGTAAGGCTGCTGTTTTGGAAGAGTTTCTACATGGAACACAAGCCCGCATTGGAGTGGTTGATAGATTGGGACCTAGTGGATTAGGCAGTGCCGAAACACATGTCAAAGATTTCATGATTAGGCACCAAAAAATGCTTGGTTTAAGTAATGAAGACATTCGAATTCTTCAAATGCTTAGAGATAAAGGATTGTAGTGTGATAATAGAATTGATTGTGAGAAATGTCTTTCGCTTGTCTAATGGTGTAACTGTTTTTGCATGCGAGGGAGGTGGGGAGGCAGATTCATTCAATGGGTGCAATGCGATGCTCATGCAGAATGGAGAGCCACGACAAAGAATCACCCTTGTGGGGGAGTATGTTATGAGTAAGAAGACTACTCATATAAACCAACGAGCTGTTGAAACACGAGATAGTGTCGCGTTAACTTTAGAAGATGCACAGAGTGGTACATGGAGCATAGTTTGTGATGAGGTGGTCATAAGCAAGTAGCAAGTAGGGTGGGCAAGCCAAAAGGCTTGCCCACGCAGCACCTTAGCAACACAAGCTTTGGCCGCGCCACAGCTTAAAGCCCAAGCCTCTCCAAAAGCCCCTCGCGTGGCTTTGGTCGGTTATAAGGCTCAAGCCAGTTCCTGCATCTGCATCGTGGTTTGCTACAAGCGGTGGGCGAAAGGCTCCAGCAGGCAATACACCTGCTCGCACTCCAGCGTGTCCAGCTTGGATTGTTCCAGCATCGCCGTCAGCACCGACAAGGCGGTGCTGACTTGGTTGAGTTCCAGGCTGAGCAGATGGAGGCTGTGATCGAAATGCTGGCAGGATTCGTCGAGCTGATGCAGCAGCGGGTCGATCGGGTGCAGCGAGGCATCCTGTTGACGCAAGCTTTTCAGTTGGAGCAGCAAGAATGAATGGATTGTTAGAGTTTGTGTTTGAAAACGTACCACCTTTAAAGGTGGCTCCTTGTGTCTTAAGCTTGATTGGGCATGAGAGGAATGTCAAAAACGTTATTCGCGATGGTGATGAACCGTTGGCTATAAGTGACGTTGTTGATGCCGGATTTTGGCGGAGGCTTGCTTCGCAAGAGGAGGATGTGGCCATACTTCTAAATATGGAGGAAGTGGAAATTGGAACAAGATTGATAAGAGGAGCAACCCTTCAGGTTATTCATTATGGTAATTTGAATGACTTGGTGGTTTTTTTGTCTTCTGAGGATTGTAGAAAAGGAGGGATGGTTCGTTCCGAAGATATGTATGAATGGGCCAAGAGTGTTGCTGATTTGTTTGAGGTGGCTAATTTTTTCGGTGGCTTAGAACCTGCTAATGATGAGCAAACTCAACTGTTTTTAGCAAGTGGGGTCGGGCTTATTCAGGGTATATAGTGTGATGGACTAGGAGTCTAGTCTCATATGTGTAGTCCATGTGTTTTTGAATAGGGTGGGTCGCTATTATCACGGCTCCTTATATGGCCTGAATTGGTA
Source organism: Chromobacterium alkanivorans (assembly GCF_016937655.1). Taxonomy (GTDB): domain Bacteria; phylum Pseudomonadota; class Gammaproteobacteria; order Burkholderiales; family Chromobacteriaceae; genus Chromobacterium; species Chromobacterium alkanivorans. Next base: position 3,819 of record NZ_JAFHKL010000005.1, read on the forward strand.
GCCACTACAGTAGGAGTCAGTTGGCTTGCCCACGGTATGCTGATGGTCCTTGAAAACCTCATCAAAGAGCCGCTGCTTGTAACGATTTTTTATTGCGTATTCACCAAGTAAACCAGAGCCTGAACCTACGTCATGGCCCGCTGCCAGTAGCGCGGCCCCTCGGCCGCGCCTCATCCCGCCTTATTTCTTCACATTGAACGCTTGCAGCGCCGCCTGCGCCGCGGCGGCGATGACTTCGTCGCTGTGCTTGGCTTCTTTCTTGGCGTGCTTGGTGTAGACCGCCAGCACGATGGGCGCGCGCTTGGGCGGCCAGATCACCGCGAAGTCGTTGGCGGTGCCGTAGACGCCGCAAGTGCCGGTTTTGTCTCCCACTTCCCAGCCGGCCGGCACCGCGGCGCGGATTCTGGCGTTGCCGGTGGTGTTGCCCTTCAGCCAGTCCGCCAGTTGTTGGCGTTGCGTTTCGGCCAGCGCCTTGCCCAGCGCCAGTTTTTGCATGCTTTCCGCCACCGCCTTGGGGGTGGAGGTGTCGCGCGGGTCGCCGGGGATGGCGGAGTTCAGTTCCGGCTCCAGGCGGTCCAGGCGGAAGCTGGCGTCGCCGATGGAGCGCATGAAGGCGGTCAGAGCGGCGGGGCCGTTGATTTCCTTGAGCAGCAGGTTGGCCGCGCCGTTGTCGCTGTATTGCACGGAGGCGGCGTTGAGCTCGGCCACGGTCATGCCGTTTGCTTGCTGTTTGGTGGTAACCGGGGACCAATTAGGCAGAGCCGTCTTGCTGTAGCGGATGCGCTTGTCCAGCAGGCCGGGTTTTTGTTGGCTTTGCGCCAGCACCCCCGCCGCCAGAAAGCCTTTGAAGGAGCTGCACAGAGGAAAGCGCTCGTTGGGGCGGTTGGCCACGGTGGCGCCGGAGCCGGTGTCGATGGCGTAGACGCCGATGCTGCCGCCAAAATCGCGTTCCAGTTTGGCCAGCTTGTCGGCGGCGACGGCGAGCGGATCGGCCGCCACGGCCTGGGTCAGCGGCGCAGCCAGCGATGCGAATAAAATCAGATGCTTGAACATGGTTTGCTTCCTTCTGCCTGGTTGAGAGTGTGGCGCTATCCTGATGGCGAAGGCTTGGGCTGTAAATCGCGGAAACTGTAACGTCTGTAACTTTTCGTGCCGGCTGCGGCGTTGAAACAGGGGGCCGCCGCCTGGCGTCAGCAGGCGCGCGGCCGTCTTGAGAGGCGGCCGTTTCACATCGGCGCAGGCGGCGCGCTTGGGCGAATTCTGGAAGTGCGCGGCGGAGGGGCGAGGGTATAAAGCGGCATTCGCCATTTCGTTTGCAGGATTCTCATGCCGGACCTGATCGCCTTTCATCGTTGCGTCGCGGAGCTGTTGCAACACCTGGGTTTTGACGCGCCGGAGCTGGCCGCGGATCAGGAGGTGCTCAGTCTGCAGCTGGAGCAGAGCTTTTCCCTCCATTTTGTCTATCTCGATCAGGATAGCTGGTTCATGCAGGCGGACCTTGGCGACGCCTTGCCGTCGCCCGGTCCCGCTGTGTTGGCGCAGGCTTTGCGCCGCAATCAGCTGGCGCTTCAAGTCTGGCAGCCGGTGGTGAGCCTAGATCAGGACGAGCGGCTGAGTTGCTGGCTGCGGCTGCCGTGCCAGGGTTGCGATTTGCCGTCGATGGCGGCCGCTCTGGACGCGGTGATTGTCTGCGCTGAGGAGTTGTTAAACCTCGGTTCCGTCTATAAGCCCTGATGGGCAATCTCCTAAGAAAAGGACTTTCATGACCACCATTTCCACCCATATCCCCATGCGCGGGCTGCAATCCGCCCAGGCTTTGCGCGAGAGCTGCGCCGATGTCAACGCGGACAAGGCGCGTATCGGCATGCGCAAGGACGGCACTCTGGTGTTGTACACCGGCCGTTCTTACTTGCTGCATCCGGATCAGACCCGGCGCGCCAGTGAGTTTTTGCGCCAGCTGGACCCGCTGCAGGCGGAGTCGGGATCGCGTCGTTTCCGCCTGGTTGATCTGATGACCAGCCTGAATACCGTCTCCAATGGCCGTCGCGCCGAGCCGCAGTCGGATGAGCCGGCTGCCGCTAGCCGCACCCGCCGTTTGCGTTTTGCCGATGAGCCTGCTCCGGTGGTGGCCGAGAAACGGCCGGTTCAGACCGCGCCGGCCAGGTTGGCGATTGCGCCGCAGTCCGCGCCGCGCGTCGAGGCCGATGGCGCCGGCAAGGGTTTCAGCGCCGCCGGCTCCCGCGGCCGGGTGCAGCAGGACGGCGATATGGTGGTCAAATCCTTCAAGGCGATGGACAAGAGCGCCGTCGCTCATGAGCTGGCGATGTGCAATAGCCATCTCAAGGCCAGCCAGCGGGCCTTGCCGGAAGCGCGGATGCAGGGCGATACGCTGGCGATGCCCTTTATCGCCGGCTCGACGCCCTCCACGGAGGAGGTGAAGGGCGCGGTGGGCGAGTTGTTCCGTCTTGGTTTCATGATGGGAGACCCGTCTTCGGCCAATTTCGTCAAAACCGAAGGCGGCGAGGTGGTGCCGGTGGATTTCGGCCTGATGTTCAAGGCGGACGGACGCGGCGAGGTGTGCCGCAGCGTGATGAGCGAGATCGTGCATGACTACGTCAAGGGCGGCTATCGCTTTGTGCCGGAGCCGTTGAAGGGCGATTATCTGGCGGCGATGCGCGAGTTCGATCAGGTGCTGGGCAAGGACAGCCCGGCGCGCAATGTCAACGTCAAAAAGCTGCAGATGGCGGGCTGGTTCAATAAGACCCGCTAACAAAACCCCTGATCCTGCGTTGCGCCTCCTTGTCGTACTACGGGTACTGTAGCTTCGCAGAAACTTCGTTTTCTGCGTCGGCGCGCCTTGGCTCAGGTACGCTGCTCGGTTTTGTTAGCGGCTCTAAGAACCTGTTCACGATCTGCTGCGCGTCGGCGATACTGCGTTAAAAACAAACTCAAAATGCTCATGTACCGCATGTACACTCCGCTTTTTCGCTTGTTTTCGCCTTGTCTCGCCTTAGCTCGCAAGATCGTAAACAGGTTCTAAGAACGGCTGAGAAAACCCCTGATCCTGCGTTGCGCCGACTTGCCTAGGTCGTAAAACTGAGTTTTGTTAGCCACTGCTCATCCGTCTGACGGATGGCTGTGGAAACGGCGTGCTCCTGCATGGGAAGCACGCCGTTTGGCTTTCTTTCCGCCCGCGACGCCGGCGCCTTGACGCTGCTTGCCCGGCTCAGTACCCTGTGGCTCGCGCTGCGCCAAATCACGCCGCGCCGGGAGTAGAAGCCCATTTGTAATTACTAGACCGCAGACCAGCAGTGTCCGTCTGGACACCGTTATGTCTGCGCGCTACGCATGCCCATTTGGGGCGGGCCGTGGCGAGGAGCCCTTGTGGCTGCCGGTCGTTGGTCTAGTAAGCCGGTCTTCTACCCTTGTCACGTGCCTGCTCAAACCTGCTGCACGAGCGGGCCTTCTCTCCGGAAACGACTTGGAGGCCGCGATGCGATTCTTCCTTTTTTTCCTTTCTCTGTCCCTTGATCCGCTGTCCTGGCTACAGGAGGCTTGGCGATGACTTCCTTGTGCGATGTGAACGAGCGGCGGCGCTTGCTGGGCGAGGTGCTGGACGCCAGCCAGCTGGGGCTGGAGGCTTTGGATTTGGTGATCCCCGCGGTGGAGGCGGCGGAGCGCTTGTGCCTGAGCCTGGGCTCCGAGGACGGCGAGCCCATTGCCGGTTTGTGCCGCTTGGTGCGCTGGGCGATGGAGGACTATCACGGCATGCTGGACAATGTTCGTGAGGAAGCGGCCACGGCCTTGAACCATGCGGTTTGACAGAGGCTGCGCTTGCGATCTCGCGACCCAGAGCGAAACAAGGCGCGAAGCACCGAGACCGCTGGTGGGTATCGCCTACGGCTCCTCCCACCCTACGCGCGGCCGCCGGTCATGGGTAGGGTGGGAGGAGCGCGGCGATACCCACGCGGAGGTTGTTTGCAGGTGGGTGGAGCGTTTTGGATGCGGGGTTTGTTGGCAGCGGCCAGATAATCGCAAACCGCGCGCGTCTCCTGTCAGCCGCTCCACGGCCCAGAGCGAAACGGCGGTGCTGGAGCGGGCGAAGCATAGGGATCGCTGGTGGGTATCGCCTACGGCTCCTCCCACCCTACGTGTGGCCGCCGGTCATGGGTCGGGTGGGAGGGGCGCAGCGATACCCACGCGGAGGTTGTTTGCAGGGGGCTGGGGCGTCTTGGATGCGGGGCTTGTTGGCAGCGGTCAGATAATCGCAAACCGCGCGCGTCTCCCGTCAGCCGCCTCGCGGCTCAGGGTGAAAGAAGGCGTTGCCGGATCAGGCGAAGCACCGAGACCGCTGGCGGGTATCGCCTACGGCTCCTCCCTCCCTAAGCGCGGTCGTTCGTCACGGGGCGGGTGTCGCCTCCTGCCAGCCGCCGCCCAGCGCGGCGATCAGCGCCACGCTGGCGGCGTATTGCCGGTTCTTCACGTTCCACAAGGTGGTTTCCGCGTTGATGCGGCTGCTTTGCGCGGTCAGCAGATTGAGGTAGCTGACGGTGCCGGCGCGGTATTGGTTCTGGGTGATGGTTTCCGCGCGCCGGGCGGCGTCCAGCGCGGCTTGTTGCGAGGCGGCTTCTTCGCCCAGCAGCCGCTGCGCGGCCAGGTTGTCTTCCACGCCCTGGAAGGCGGACAGCACGGCCAGGCGGTAGCCGGCGACGCTGGCGTCGTAGGCGGCGATGGCTTGTTCTTTCTGGGCGCTGCGCAGGCCGGCGTCGAATAGGCTGAGCGCCAGCGCCGGGCCCAGCGACCAGACACGGTTGGGCAGGCTGACCCAGTCGGCGAAGCTGGCGCCGCGGTAGCCGCCGCTGGCGGACAGGGTGAGGGTGGGGAAGAAGGCGGCCTGGGCGACGCCGATTTCGGCGTTGGCCTGCGCCACCGCGCGCTCGGCGGCGGCGATGTCCGGGCGGCGTTCCAGCAGTTGCGAGGGCAGGCCGGCGGGGATGGCGGGCAGCCGCGGCTCGGCGCCGGCCGCCGGCAGGCTGAAGCTGGCCGGCGTCTGCCCCAGCGCGGCGGCGATGGCGTGTTCCAGCTGGGCGCGGGTCAGCTGCTTGTCCGCCCGTTGCGCCTGGGCGCTTTGCCATTGGCTTTCGGCCTGGGCCACGTTGGCGTCTGAGACGATGCCGGCCTGGTATTGATTGCGGGTCAGCTTCAGTGTTTCCGCCAGCGCTTGTTCATTGGCCTGCAGTTGCCGCAGTTGCAGGTCGGCGACGCTGATTTGCAGATAGGCGGTGGCCAGCTGCGCCTGAGTGCTGAGGCGTATCGCCGCCAGTTGCGCGGCGCTGGCTTGGGCCTTGGCGGAGCCGGCTTCCACCGAGCGGCGCAGCCCGCCCCACAGGTCCAGTTCCCAGCTGGCGTTGGCGCTCAGGTTGTAGCTGGTGGAAGCGGCTTGGCCGGGGGAACTGACGCCGCGGCTTTGGCCGGCGCTGAGGCCCAGGCTGGGGAAGAGCCCGGCTTCGGCCTGTTTCAGCAGCGCCTGGGCCTGGCGGTATTGCGCTTCGGCCTGGGCGATGCCGGGGCTTTGCCGGTTCAGGGTGTCCATCAGTTGGTCCAGCCGCGGGTCTTGGTAGATGCGCCACCAGTCGCCGCGCGAAAGGGCGTCTTGAGGTTGAGCGCTTTTCCAGCGGCCGTCTTCCTTATAGGCGGCCGGCACGTCCAGCTTGGGTTTGGTGTAGTCCGGGCCCAGCGCGCAGCCGGCCAGCAAGAGCGCGCAGGCCAGCGTAAGGCGTTGTGTTTTCATGGGTTTCATTCCTCGGCTCCGCGGTTCAGCGCGGCGCGCGCGGGCCGCCAGCGGCGGCACCACAGCCGGAAGCGGTCCAGATACAGGTAAACGACGGGGGTGGTGTACAGGGTCAGCAGCTGGCTGAGCAGCAGGCCGCCGACGATGGAGATGCCCAGCGGGGTGCGCAGTTCGGCGCCGTCGCCGCGGCCCAGCGCCAGCGGCAGCGCGCCGAACAGCGCGGCCAGCGTGGTCATCATGATGGGGCGGAAGCGCAGCAGGCAGGCCTGGCGTATCGCATGTTCCGGCGTCATCTGCTGTTCGCGCTCGGCGTTGAGCGCGAAGTCTATCATCATGATGGCGTTCTTTTTGACGATGCCGATCAAGAGCAGCACGCCTATCAGCGCGATGACGTTGAATTCGCCGCCGGTGGCGATGATGGCGAGCAAGGCGCCGACGCCGGCCGAGGGCAGGGTGGAGAGTATGGTGACCGGGTGCACCACGCTTTCGTACAGCATGCCCAGCACGATGTAGACGGCGATCAGCGCGGCCAGAATCAGCAGCGGCTGGCTGTCCAGCGAGGCCTGGAAGGTCTTGGCGCTGCCCTGGAAGCTGCCGTGGATGCTGCTGGGCAGGCCTACGCCGTCCAGCGCCTGATTGATGGCGTCGGTGGCGTCGGACAGCGCGGCGCCCGGCGGCAGGTTGAAGGAGACGGTGGCGGCGGCGAACTGGCTTTGGTGGTTGACCGACAGCGCGGTGTTGCCGGGCGCCCAGCGCGCGACGGCGGACAGCGGCGTGGGCTGGCCGCCCGGCGTCTGCAGGAAGATGCTGTCCAGCCCGTCCGGGCCTTGCCAGTATTGCGGCGCCACTTCCATCACCACGCGGTATTGGTTGAGCGCGTTGTAGATGGTGGACACCTGGCGCTGGCCGAAGGCGTCGTTGAGCGCGGCGTCCACCTGGGCCTGGGTCAGACCCAGCCGAGCCATGGCGTCGCGGTCGAACACCAGGGTGGTTTGCAGGCCTTTGACTTCCTGGTCGGTGTTGACGTCGGCCAGCATCGGCAGCTTCATCAGCGCTTGCTGCACCTTGGGCGTCCATTCGCGCAGTTCCGCCAGGTCGTCGCCTTGCAGAGTGTACTGGTACTGGGCGTTGCTGGAGCGGCCGCCGATGCGGATGTCCTGCACCGCTTGCAGGAAGAGCTGGGCGCCGGGTTCGCGCGCCAGGGTCTTGCGCAGCCGGGCGATGACCTGGTCCAAGCTTTCCTGGCGTTGGCCCAGCGGCTTGAGGCTGACGAACATATTGGCGCTGTTGCGCTGGCCGCCGCCGGTGAAGCCCAAGACTTTGTCCACCGCCGGGTCCTGGCTGACCACGGTGATGAAGCGCTGCAGCTTTTGCTGCATGGCCTGGAAGGAGATGTTTTGGTCCGCGCGTATCATGCCGTTGAGCCGGCCGGTGTCTTGCTGCGGGAAGAAGCCTTTGGGCACCGCCAGGTAGAGGTAGACGTTGAGGCCTATGGTGGCGGCCAGGATCAGCATCATCAGCGGGCCGTGGCGCAAGGCCCAGTCCAGGCTGCGGCGGTAGCCGTCCAGCATGGCGTCGAAGACGCGCTCGCTCCATTGAAACAGCCGGCCGGGCGGCCGTTCTTCGCGCGGCTTGAGCCAGCGCGCGCACAGCATGGGCGTGGTGGTCAGCGAGACCAGCAGCGACACCAGGATGGCCACGGACAGGGTGACGGCGAATTCGCGGAACAGCCGGCCGATGACGCCGCCCATCAGCAGGATGGGAATGAAGACGGCGATCAGCGAGACGCTCATGGACAGCACGGTGAAGCCCACTTCGCGCGCGCCGCGCAAGGCGGCCTGCATCGGCTTCATGCCGTCCTCGATGTGACGGGAGATGTTCTCCAGCACCACGATGGTGTCGTCGACGACGAAGCCGGTGGCGATGGTCAGCGCCATCAGGCTGAGGTTGTTGAGCGAGAAGCCGGCCAGGTACATCACGGCGAAGGCGCCCACCAGGGACACCGGCACGGTGATGGCGGGAATGGCGGTGGCGCGGCCGTTGCGCAGGAACAGGAAGACCACCAGGATGACCAGAGCCACCGAGATCAGCAGCGAGCGCTCCACTTCCTGCAGCGAGGCGCGGATGGTGGGGCTGCGGTCCATCACCACCTGCATGTTGATGGCGGCGGGGATGGAGGCCTGCAGCTGCGGCAGCAGCGTCTTGACCCGGTCTATGGTTTCGATGATGTTGGCGCCGGGCTGGCGGAACAGCATCAGCATCACCGCCGGCTGCCGGCCCAAGAGGCCGGCATTGCGCAGGTCCACCACCGAGTCCTTGACCTCGGCCACGTCGGCGATGCGCACCGCGGCGCCGTCTTTGTAGCTGACGATCAGCGGCAGGTAGTCGCTGGCCTTGTTGGCCTGGTCGTTGGCCTGCACCTGCCAGTGGCGTTCGTCGTTTTCCAGGAAGCCCTTGGGCCGGTTGGCGTTGGTGCCGGCGATGGCGCCGCGCACGGTTTCCATGCCTATGCCGTAGTGGTTGAGCTGGCGCGGGTTCAGTTCCACCCGCACCGCCGGCTGCGCGCCGCCGCCCACGTTGACGTCGCCTATGCCTTCCACCTGGGCCAGCTTCTGGCCGAGTATGGTGTCGGCGGCGTCGTACATCTGGCCGCGGCTCAGGCTGTCCGAGGTCAGCGCGATGATCATGATGGGCGCGTCGGCGGGGTTGACCTTGCGGTAGGTGGGGTTGGACGGCATGCCGGTGGGTAGCAGGGAGCGCGCGGCGTTGATGGCCGCCTGCACGTCGCGCGCGGCGCCGTCTATGTCGCGGTCCAGCTCAAACTGCAGGGTGACGCGGGTGGAGCCCAGCGAGCTGGACGAGGTCATTTCGGTGACGCCGGCGATGCGGCCCAGCGCGCGTTCCAGCGGGGTGGCCACGGTGGCGGCCATGGTTTCCGGGCTGGCGCCGGGCAGGCGCGCGCTGACGGAGATGGTGGGGAAGTCCACCTGCGGCAGCGGCGACACCGGCAGCAGCTTGAAGGCCAGCATGCCGGCCAACAGGATGGCCAGGGTCAACAGGGTGGTGGCCACCGGCCGGCGGATGAAGGGGGCGGACGGGATCATGCTTCGCCCTCGGCGCTCAGTTCCGGCTTGGCCTTGCGGCCGAGGCGGCGCGCCAGCCGGTCAAAGGCCAGGTAGATCACCGGGGTGGTGAACAGGGTCAGCACCTGGCTGAGTAGCAGGCCGCCCACCATGGCCACGCCCAGCGGTTGGCGCAGCTCGGAACCCATGCCGCCGCCCAGCATCAGCGGCAGCGCGCCCAGCAGCGCGGCCATGGTGGTCATCAGGATGGGGCGGAAGCGCAGCAGGCAGGCCTGGTAGATGGCGTCGCGCGGGCTCATGCCGCGTTCGCGCTCGGCCTCCAGCGCGAAATCTATCATCATGATGGCGTTTTTCTTGACGATGCCGATCAGCAGGATGATGCCGATGATGGCGATCACCGACAGATCGTTGCCGGACAGGAGCAGGGCCAGCAGCGCGCCGATGCCGGCGGAGGGCAGGGTGGATAAGATCGTAATGGGATGGATATAGCTTTCGTAGAGCACGCCCAAGACGATGTACATGGTGACGATGGCGGCCAGGATCAGCCACAGGGTGTTGGACAGCGAGGCCTGGAAGGCCAGCGCGGCGCCCTGGAACTTGGTGTCTATGCTGGCCGGCAGGCCCAGTTCGGCCTCGGCCTGGCGGATGGCGTCCACCGCCGCGCCCAGCGAGGCGCCCGGGGCCAGGTTGAAGGACACGGTGGCGGTGGGGAATTGCCCCAGGTGGTTGATGGCGAGCGCGGTGGGGCGCTCTTCTATGCTGGCCACCGCGTCCAGCGGCACCGGGCCGCCGTTGGCGGTGGGCACGTACAGGCTCTTCAGCGACAGCGGGTCCTGCTGGTGCTGCGGGTCCACTTCCAGCACCACGCGGTACTGGTTAGTCTGGGTGAAGATGGTGGAGATCAGCCGTTGGCCGAAGGCGTCGTAGAGCGCGTTATCGATGGCGGCGGTGCTGACGCCCAGCCGCGCGGCGGCGTCGCGGTTGATGTTGACGTAGGCTTGCAGGCCCTGGTCCTGCAAGTCGCCGGCCACGTCGGCCAGCTGCGGCAGCCGGCGCAGCTTTTCCACCAGTTTGGGCGTCCAGGCGGACAGGTCCTCGGCGCTGGTGGCCTGCAGCGTGAACTGGTACTGGGTGCGGCTGACACGGGAATCTATGGTCAGGTCCTGCACGGGTTGCAGGTAGAGCGCCATGCCCGGCACCGCGTCGGCCTGGCTTTGCAGCCTGGCCAGCACGGTGCGGATGTCGTCGCGCTGGTCCTTGGGCTTGAGGTTGATCAGCAGCCGGCCGTTGTTGAGCGCGGCGTTGTTGCCGTCCACGCCGATGAAGGAGGACAGGCTGTCCACCGCCGGGTCCTTGAGCAGCTGCTGCGCCAGCGCCTCCTGTTTGCGCGCCATGGCGCCGAAGGAGATGGACTGCGAGGCTTCGCTGACGCCCTGGATGGCGCCGGTGTCCTGCAGCGGGAAAAAGCCCTTGGGCATGGCCAGGTAGAGCGCGGCGGTCAGCGCCACGGTGGCCAGCGCCACCAGCAGGGTCAGCGTCTGCCGTTCCAGCACCCAGCTCAGCATGCGGCCGTAGCGGGCGATCACCCGATCGAAAAAGCGGCCGCTGGCGTGATAGAAGCGGCCTTGCCTGTCTTCCGGCACATGCTTGAGCAGGCGCGCGCACATCATCGGCGTCAGCGTCAGCGAGATGAAGGCGGAGATCAGGATGGGCACCGCCAGGGTGACGGCGAATTCGCGGAACAGCCGGCCCACCACGTCGCCCATGAACAAGAGCGGAATCAGCACCGCGATCAGCGAGATGGTCAGCGAGATGATGGTGAAGCCGATCTGCTTGGAGCCCTTGAGCGCCGCGGCCATCGGCGTTTCGCCGTCTTCGATGTAGCGCGCGATGTTTTCTATCATCACGATGGCGTCGTCGACGACGAAGCCGGTGGCGATGGTCAGCGCCATCAAGGTGAGGTTGTTGATGGAGAAGCCGGCCAGGTACATCACGCCGAAGGTGCCCACCAGGGACAGCGGCACCGCCACCGCGGGGATGACGGTGGCCGGCACATTGCGCAGGAAGACGAAGATCACCATCACCACCAGGGCGATGGCCAGCATCAGTTCGAACTCCACGTCCGCCACCGAGGCGCGTATGGTCACGGTGCGGTCGCTCAGCACCTTGACGTCCACCGCGCCGGGCAGGGTGTCGCGCAGCTGCGGCAGCAGGGATTTGATGCGGTCCGCCACCTGGATCACGTTGGCGCCGGGCTGGCGCTGCACATTGAGGATGATGGCCGGCGTGGCGCCGGCCCAGGCGGCCAGGCGGGTGTTTTCCGCCGAATCCACCACCTGGGCGACGTCGGACAGGCGGATGGGCGCGCCGTTGCGGTAGGCGATGACGACGCCGCGGTATTCGTCGGCGGACTTGAGCTGGTCGTTGCCGTCTATGGTAGAGGCCTGGTGCGGGCCGTCGAAGCTGCCCTTGGCCTGGTTGACGTTGGCGCTGGCGATGGCGGTGCGCACGTCTTCCAGGGTCAGGCCCAGCGCGGCCAGCTGGCGCGGATTGGTCTGGATGCGCACCGCCGGGCGCTGGCCGCCGCTGATGCTGACCAGGCCGACGCCGGGCACTTGCGACAGTTTCTGCGCCAGCCGGGTGTCGACCAGGTCTTCCAGCTTGGTCAGCGGCAAGGTGGGCGAGGTGACGGCGATGGTCATGATCGGGGTGTCAGCCGGGTTGACCTTGCTGTACACCGGCGGATTGGGCAGATCGGACGGCAGCAGGTTGCCGGCGGCGTTGATCGCCGCCTGCACTTCCTGCTCGGCCACGTCCAGGCTCAATTCCAGGCCGAACTGCAGGGTGATCACCGAGGCGCCGCCGGAGCTGGTGGACGACATCTGCGACAGGCCGGGCATCTGGCCGAACTGGCGCTCCAAGGGCGCGGTGATGGAGGAGGTGATCACTTCCGGGCTGGCGCCCGGGTATTGGGTGACCACCTGGATGGTGGGGTAGTCCACTTCCGGCAGCGCGGACACCGCCAGCATGCGCCAGGCGGCGAGGCCGGTCAGCAGGATGGCCACCATCAGCAAGGTGGTGGCCACCGGGCGCAGGATGAACAGGCGCGAGGGATTCATGCCGTCTCTCCGCGCTTACTGCGCCGCCGAGGCGCGGCGTTTGCCGGCAGGGCCGCTGCCGTCGCGCTTGTGGCGTCCGGTCTTGCCCGCGCCTTGGGCGGCCTGGCGGCTCTGCGCGGCGCGGTCCACCACGGTGACCTTGGCTCCGTCGCGCAGCTTGTCCAGACCGTCCACCACCACGCGTTGGCCGGGCTTCAGGCCTTGCTCGACGATGACGATGTCGCCGACGCGCGCGCCGGCGCTCACTGGGTTCAGGCTGACGCTGCTGTCGGCGTTGACGGTGTAGACATAGCTGCCCGTCTTGCCCAGCTGCACGGCGGTGGCCGGCACGGTGACGGCGTTTTCCTGCTCGCCCAGGCTCAGGCGCACATTGACGAATTGATTGGGGAACAGGGCCTCGTCGGCGTTGGCGAAGCGGGCCTTGAGATTGACGGTGCCGGTGCTGGTGTTGAGCTGGTTGTCTATGGCCAGCAGCTTGCCGTCGGCCAGCTTGTTGCGGTTGTCGCGGTCCCAGGCTTCCACCGCGAGGCCGGGCTGGGCGCGGCTGGCCCGCAGCACCTGCCCCAGGCTGACTTCCGGCACCGAGAACAGCACGTTGATGGGCTGGGTCTGGGTGATCACCACCAGGCCGTTGGCGTCGCTGGCGTGGACGATGTTGCCCGGGTCCACCTGGCGCAGGCCGGCGCGGCCGGACACCGGCGCGCTGACGCGGCTGTAGCTGAGCTGCAGTTTGGCGTTGTCCACCGCGCCCTGGTCCAGCTTGACCGTGCCCTGATACTGGCGCACCAGCGCCGCCTGGGTGTCCACCTGTTGTTTGGCGATGGAGTTCTGCTCCAGCAGCTGGCGGTAGCGGGCCAGGTCCAGCTGGGCGTTTTGCAGCAAGGCCTGGTCGCGCAGCAATTGGCCTTCGGCCTGGGCCAGCGCGGCCTGGAACGGGCGCGGGTCCAGCTCCGCCAGCAACTGTCCCTGTTTGACTGGCTGGCCTTCTTCGAAGTGCAGTTTGTCCAGCTGGCCGTCCACGCGGCTGCGCACGGTGACGGTGTAGGTGGAGTTGACGGTGCCCAGCGCGCTGATCTGCAAGGGCACGTTTTGCAGCTGAGCGGCGGCCACGCCCACGGCCGCCGGCGGCGCGGCGCGGCGTTGGCCCGCGGCGTCCGCGGCCGCGTGCTGTCGCCACCACCAGCCGCCGCCCAGAGCGAGCGCGACGACAAGGCCCCAGCACAGCGGGGAACGGTAAAACGGGCGGCGAGGCGCGGCGGATTGGGTCACGGCGGGGCTCCAGGAATGCGGCGTTGGAGCGGCGCGGGCCGCTCCGGATCGTTCGAAGGCGACCGCCGGCATGGATGGGCGGTTGGGGGCGCCGCAGCAGGCCGATGGTCGATGCTTACGGCATTATGCGCTCCTTGTTTGAACCGGGTTTTACTTGCGCCGGCGATTGTATGTCGAATTGTTGCAAGACTTGACGGAAGGTAAGGTCCGGCCGGGCGGCGGCGAAGTGCCAAGCCAGTTGCTGCGCGCGCTGGCGGTAGGACGGCGTGGCCAGCATGCGCCGCAGCAAGGGCGGCAGCCGCCCGGTTTCGATGTGGTGGCGGCGCAGCGCGACGCCGGCGCCGTAGGCTTCGATATGCCGCATCGCCAGCAGCTGATCCATATTGGACGGGATGCCTATCACCGGCCGGCCTTGTTGCAGCGCCTGGTAGCTGGTGGGGCTGCCGCCGTTGCAAATGACCAGGTCCGCGCGGGCGGCGGCGGCCTCGCCGGGCAGGAAGTCGGCGCTGAACAGGCCGGAGCGCTGCGGCAGCCGCTGGCGGCTGCCGGTGCTGGCGATCACTTGCAGCCCTTCGCCCAGCAGCTGGTCAATCAGCGTGGGCAGCAGCGCCAGATTGCCGGAGGAACCCAGCGACAGATAGACGGTGGGGCGGTTTTGCAGCTGCGGCCACCAGTCCGGCAGCGCGCCGCCCGGCGACCAGGTGACCGGGCCCAGGTAGCGGTGGTGGGCGGGCAGCGGGCCCAGCGGCACCAGTTCCGGCGAGTCGTAGTACAGCACTTGATCGCCGTGGCTCCATGCCTCGAAGCAGTTGGCGAACGGCGCCAGGCCGTAATGGGCGCGGGCGCGGTTGAGCGAGCGGGCCAGTAGCCGGGTGGCCAGCGGGGTGATCCAGCGCATCAGCGAGGGCATGACGGGCAGGCGGTGCAGATTGATCTTGGCCAGTTCCGGCACCGGCAGCGGCGCCGGATGGCGGTGGGGGCTCCAGTAGGCGTTGATCAGATTGACCAGCGGCTTGCCGGCGAGCGCGGCGCTGATGCCCAGCGAGTGGCGGAAGTCGCCGACGATGACGTCCGGGTCCAGGCGTTCGATCAGGCGCAGTTCCTCTTCGACATAGGCGATGATTTCTTCGCGGCGGTACAGCGCCTTGCCGTTGTCCACCGCGTGGAGGAAGTCTTCGCAGCTCTTGGTGATCAGCGGATGGTAATGGATGTCCTGGCGCTGGTAGAGATAGTCGAAGCGCGGCGCGGCGGCCAGGTGGATGTCGTAGTCCGCGGCGGGCAGCGCGGCGGCCAGGGTGTAGGGGCGGGCGACGTGGGCCAGGGTGACGGCCTCGCCGACGAAGAGGATTTTCTGCTTGCGTGGGTTCATGGCGGCTCAGGGGACGAGAGGTGGGGATGACGCCGTCCGGCGGGGCCGGACGGTGTGGAGCGGTCTTAGAACGTGTTTACGATCTCGCGAGCAAGGGCGAGACAAGGCGTTGCGGCTGAGAAAGCGGAATGTACATACGGTACATGAGCATTTCGAAGATGTTTTCAACGCCGTATCGCCGCAGCGCAGCAGATCGTAAACAGGTTCTTAGCCTTGGTGGACCTGGACGCGCCACAGCTCGCGTCCATGCGAGGCGCGCGTCATCGCGCGGCGGCCGTGCAGGCTGTTGTAGTTGTCTATCAACACCAGGTCGCCGTCGTGCCAGTCGTGCTCGATCAGGTTTTCCGGCGCGTAAGCCCGCTCCAGCAGTTCCTGCACCAGATTGGGGTAGTCGTCGGCGCGCTCTTCCACGTCGACGAAGAACTTCTGCAGTTCGGAGTTGCTGTTTTCCTGGAAGCGCAGCACGGATTCGCCGGTGTCCGGGTGGGTTTCCACCAGCGGATAGACGCGGGCGTCGCCGCCGAAATAGGTGAACTTGGTGTGGTAGCGGATTTCCAGTTTTTCCCATTCGGCCAGCGTGGCCGCCGGCACCTGGCGCAGGATGTTGCGCGCGTCCACCAGGGTGGTCTGGCCTTCGCCGCGCTGCGGCGCGGTCTTGCAATACAGCGCGAACAGGCTGGCGCTGAAGCGCGGGTTCTTGCGCACGAACTCATTGTCGGCCGGCAGCATGCTCAGGTCCCAGTGCAGCGGCAATTCCTCGAAGGAGTGGACGAAGCCGTCGGCGTCCTCTTCCGGCTTGACCTTGTGCACCGCGCCGAACTGCCAGATGTAGGGCGTGCCGAACTGGGCGCTGAAGTCGACCAGATTGTCCTCGTCGGCCACGGCGAAGCCGCGCAGCGCGACAAAGCCGAACAGCTGGGCCAGGCGGGCCAGGGCCGGACGCGGCAGCGACAGGCAGTTGGCGCCGGGGCGGCGGTTCTCGATCAGCAGGCCGAAGCGGCCGGCCAGCATCACCGACAGCTCGCAAGCCTCCCATTCGTCGCCGGCCTGCTCCAGATAAAGCCAGGGCTGGCCGTCGAAGCTCACCGCCTTGGCGCGGCGCGCGTCCAGCGCCTGGCGCCTGGAGACCAGTTCGCCGCGGCCGGCCAGGTTCAGCAGGTAGACGCGGTGCCAGGGCAGCGCCGCCTCGGCCTGGGCCGGCGACAGCCGGATGGGGAATTTGCCGCCGGGCGCGCCGGACTGGTGGATGGTCAACCGGATGGCGTCCGGGAAATGTTCGGCCAGCATCGCGTCCAGCGCGATGCCGCGCCAGGCCAGGCGCAGCGCGCGCCGCGGCCAGTCTTCGGCCTCCGCGATGCCGCGCGCCGCGTTGTCCTCGCGCAGCAGGCTCAGCCATTGCGGCTGGCGGCCGGCCTGGTTTTCCGGCAGCGCTTGGGCGAAGTCGGCGGCCGCGGCGGGCAGGTAGCGGCGCAGCACGCTTTCGGCGCGGTCGCGCTGGCGGTCGAAGCCGGGCTGGACGCTGGCGTAGTCATGCCAGCGCAGCGCCGGGCTGGAGTAGAGCGCGCGCAGGCGGCGATGGTAGTCGTTGGCGGTGTCGCGCGGGATGTCCAGCAGATCGTGGAAGCTCAGGCCGTCGCTGAACAGTTCCAGCCCGCAGCCGGCCGGGTAGACGCGGCCAATGGCGCGGCACAGCTCGTCCAGCCGCTGCAGCGCCGCGTATTCGGCGTAGTCGGGCCGGTCCGACGCGGTCTTGTCCCGGGTATTGGGCGATTTCAGCGGAAAGCCGGGCAGCAGCAGCTGCAGCGGCTGTTGCCGGCGCACGAAGCTCTCCACTTGGGCGCTCAGCGCCTGGCGGTGCGGTTCGCGCTGCGGGTGGTCGGCTTCGCCCTGGAAGGCGTCGAGCAGAATGGAGACGATGGAAGCGACAAGAGGTTCGTTTTGCATGGCGATACTCGAAATGAACGATGAAAGGCGGGGGGTCAGGCGGCGGTGGCGATGAAGTGGCTGGGGCGGCCGTCGACAAAGACCAGCGCGGATTGGTTTTCGTCGATGTCGCTGCGTTTTTTCAGCATCACGCCGTGTTCGTGCTTGATCGCGGCCGCGTGCCAGGGGGTCAGCCAGGCGTCGGCGCTGTCCACCAGCCGCACGCCTATCTTGGCGGATACGCGGAATTGCGGATGGATGGACAGGCGCAGGCTGTCCGGAAACGCGCGCTCCAGCAGCCGGCTCCAGGCGTTGCTGCGCTGGATCACCCGGTAGGCGTTGGCGCGCGCCATTTTCTGCAAGCTGGTCTTGCTGTGGCCGGCGAAGCGCTCCATGCCTTGCGCGTCCTCGAACAGGAAACGGGTAATGCCCTGGTACATCGCGCGCATCGCCGGCTCGTCCTGGCATTGGCGTTTGATTTGTTCGATGGAGTCGCTGTAAAGAATCAGCAGTTCTTCGCGTTGCGAATCCAGGTCGCCGATATAGCTGAAGTGGTCTTTCAAGTCGTAAAAGCTGAAGCTGTCGCCGTGGCGTTGCCGCGCGTAGCGAATCAAGTCGTCCATATAGGCGGCGACTTCGGCGTCCGGGATATACACCACGTCGGAAAAGCAGTAACCGTCCGAGCAAATGGCGACTTGAGCGCCCGGCGGGTAGAGGCTTTGAATGTCTCGGCAGAGTTGGTGCAGATTGTCCAGCGCGTGGCGTTCCGCCAAATCGGGCATCGCGCCCAGGGTTTTATTGCGATTGGGCGATTTGCCGGGGAAGGCCGGCAGAATCATTTGCAGCGGCTGGCGGCGGGCGACGGCGGCTTGAATCCTGGGCAGGTGCGGAGCCATCTCCGCGGCGAGGTCTTCCGGCGCGGCGAGGTCTTCCGGGTGGACGCGGCGCAGTTTGAAAACCCGCTCCAGTATTTGTTTGGCCAGATCCGTATCGGAAACTCCAAAAGGGTGAAAAACAGGATCGACAATAGCGTTCATGGTTTATCTCATTGAGTTGTGTAATCAAAAGCGATGGAATTGCGGCTTGCCCGCGTTCCTGCGCGGGCGGTTCGCTTATCGTTATGTGATGACCAAAATGTAAATAATGGAAAAACACGATTCGCTTCAGCAAGCGAGGCCATTTTATGGCAGATGTTGGACAGGGGCGAATAAATTAGCCGCTATAGAGTTATGAGCAATCGTTATATTGATATGGCGAACGGGTTTATTGAATAAGCGGCGAGAGGTTTTTATTCGATTGGAGTGGATTTTTATTCAATGGGGAGGTGTGAAAATTGTAAATGCGATTGTGACGGTTTGTGATGTCTTATTTGTTTTAATTTGGATTAAATTTAAATTTCTCTTTATATGACAAGGTCTTATTTGTCATTTTTGCAAATGAGATTCATTCTTATTTGTAAATAAAGGAAGACCGTCGTCGACTGTGAGTTTTCCCATGCAACCACGGTGCGGCGACGCGGTCGCGCCGGCAGCGCCGAGGCGGGCCGCGGCCGGCGGAGCAGGCGAAAACTGTATGATTCCCGCGACAGTTCCGCCGCGCGGCGCTCGCTAGACCTTGAGCGGGGCCATGGACGCAGTCCAACCGGGTGCGATATTCCTTTGCGAACATGACATTTTCGTTTTTTAAGCTTCAAAGCCATGTTTGACTAGTCAACAGTCGTGGTTGCTGTCATTCTTTTGCGTTTCGATTACGACTGCCTGTCGTAGCGACAACAGGCCGCCGGCTGGCCGCAGCGAGCCGAAGGCCATGTCGCCGAGCAGGCGCACTTGAGACAAAGAGATGGAAAAAAAGCAAGAAAGCCAAGAGCTTAGGCGCACCTTGCAGGCGCGCCACCTGTCGATGATCGCCATCGGCGGCTCTATCGGCACCGGCCTGTTCCTGGCTTCCGGCGCCACCGTGGCGTCGGCCGGCGCCGGCGGGGCCTTGATCGCCTACGCCCTGATCGGCCTGATGGTCTACTTCCTGATGACCAGCCTGGGCGAAATGGCCGCCTTCATGCCGGAGTCCGGTTCCTTCCAGGTATACGGTTCGCGCTTCGTCGATCCGGCCTTCGGCTTCGCCCAGGGCTGGAACTACTGGTACAACTGGGCCATCACCGTGGCGGTGGAACTGGCCGCGGCCGCCATCATCATGCATTACTGGTATCCGGCGGTGCCCGGCATCGTATGGAGCGCCGGCTTCCTGCTGATCATCTTCGTGCTCAACTATTTCTCGGTGAAGGGCTTCGGCGAGGCGGAGTTCTGGTGCTCCATGCTCAAGGTGGCCACCATCGTCGCCTTCATCGTCATCGGCTTTTTGATGATCTTCGGCATCATGACCGACCCCAACCCGCAGCGCATCGCGCCGGGCTTGTCGGTGATGCAGCAGGGGCAGGGGCCGTTTGTCGGCGGCCTGGCCGCCTTCGTCGGCGTGGCCATGATCGTGGGCTTCTCCTTCCAGGGCACCGAGCTGATCGGCGTCGCCGCCGGCGAGTCCGCCAATCCGGGCAAGACCATTCCGCGCGCGGTGCGGCAGATCTTCTGGCGCATCCTGATGTTCTACATGCTGTCCATCCTGATCATCGGCCTGATCCTGCCGTACAACGATCCGCTGCTGCTGAAGAACGACATGAAGGACGTGGGCGCCAGCCCGTTCACCCTGGTGTTCAACCGCGCCGGCTTCGCCATGGCCGCCAGCCTGATGAACGCGGTGATCCTGTCCGCCATCCTGTCCGCCGGCAACTCCGGCATGTACGCGTCCACCCGCATGCTCTACACCATGGCGCGCAACAAGATGGCGCCCAAGCGCTTCGCCGAGCTGTCCAGCAACGGCGTGCCGCGCAACGCCTTGTACGCCACCAGCGTGATCGCCGCGCTGTGCTTTTTGACCTCCTTGTTTGAAACCAACGCGGTCTATCTGTGGCTGCTGAACTCCTCCGGCATGACCGGCTTCATCGCCTGGCTGGGCGTGGCCATCAGCCACTACCGCTTCCGCCGCGGCTACGTCAAGCAGGGCCACGATCTGGCGGACTTGCCCTACCAGGCCAAGTGGTTCCCGCTGGGGCCGCTGTTCGCCTTCGCGCTGTGCCTGCTGATCATGCTGGGCCAGAACTACGAGGCCTTCATCGGCGGCCATATCGACTGGAGCGCGGTGATCGCCACCTATCTGGGCATCCCGCTGTTCCTGGCGCTGTGGCTGGGCTACAAGTTCAAGCACAAGACCCGGATGGTGGCGCTGGAAGAGATTGATTTCAGCGAGGCCCTGGTCAAGGCCCGCGCCTTGCGCCAAGAGAACCAGGGCAGCAAGCTGGCCGCCGCCACGCGCTGACCCTCTGTGAATTCTGCCAGCCTTGGGCTGGCCGTCCGCTGACAGCCCGGCTTTGCCGGGCTGTTTTTGCGTAAGGGCTTGATTGTTTTGGGCGCGGCGGCGGCGAGGGCCGCGCGCGCGGCGCGCCGGAACCGAGGCGGGGCGCCGCAGTCCGAGCGAGAGCCGGCTTGCAATACTGATGAATTGTGTAATATGGCGGCTGGCGCGGCGCAGCCCGCCGCCGTTCCCGATCTGAATTCGATGGTTTCGGAGTCACTCATGCAGTTGCTGACAATATTCATAACAAAGTTTCTGTTTGTGATGGCTGCCCTGCTGCCTATCATGAACCCTCCGGGACTGGTGCCCATCTTCATCTCGATGACGGCGCGCAATACGCCGCAGCAGCGCCGCTATCTGGCGCGCCGCATCGCCATGTATTGCGCCTTGCTGCTGCTGGGCAGCATGTTCACCGGCGGCTATGTGCTGTCTTTCTTCGGCGTGTCGCTGCCGGTGGTGCAATTGTCCGGCGGCCTGCTGATCACCTTCGCCGCCTGGCGCATGCTCAACGACGCGCCGCCGGAAAGCAGCCCCACCTCCACCGATCAGCCCATCCAGGCGGAGAACCACGATGCGCTGAAGCAGCGCGCCTTCTACCCGCTGACCTTTCCGCTGACGGTGGGGCCGGGTTCGATCTCGGTGGCCATCACCATGGGCGCTTCGCTGACCGACACCGGCAAGGGCATCGTCAAATACGCGATCTCGCCGCTGGCCGGCGGCTGCGCGGTGCTGGTGTGCAGCGTGCTGGTCTATCTGTGCTACCGCCACGCCGACAAGCTGCTGCGCTACCTGGGCCAGACCGGTTCGGTGGTGTTCCTGCGGCTGTCCGCCTTCATCCTGCTGTGCCTGGGGGTGCAGATCATGTGGGACGGCTTCGGCGCCTTGATCGTCCAATTGGCGCAGGACGTGTTGCCGCACAAGTGAGCGGCGCGATTGGACATCTTTTGATGTGAGGCAAATGCCGCATCGGCCAAATTGCGCATACTGCGCTTATGACAAATGTCTTAAGAACAGGAGTTGCCATGGCCACCAGCGCTTTCTTCATCCCCTCCGTCAACCTGATGGGCGCGGGCTGTCTGCAACAAGCCGTTGAAACCATGCGCGGCTACGGCTACCGCAAGGTCTTGATGGTGACCGACACCGGCCTGGTGAAAACCGGGCTGGCCGGCCGCGTTACCGAGCTGCTGGGCGACGCGGGCATCGCCAGCGTGCTGTTCGACGGCGTGCACCCCAATCCCACCACCGCCAACGTCGGCGCCGGCCTGGCGCTGCTGCGCGAGCACGGCTGCGACGCCGTGGTGTCGCTGGGCGGCGGCTCGCCGCACGACTGCGCCAAGGGCATCGCCCTGGTGGCCGCCAACGGCGGCAAGATCCAGGACTACGAGGGCGTGGACAAGTCCGCCAAGCCGCAGCTGCCCTTGGTGGCGATCAACACCACCGCCGGCACCGCCTCGGAAATGACCCGCTTCTGCATCATCACCGACGAGTCCCGCCACATCAAAATGGCCATCGTCGACAAGCACACCACGCCGGTGTTGTCGGTCAACGATCCGGAAACCATGGCCGGCATGCCGGCGGGGCTGACCGCGGCCACCGGCATGGACGCGCTGACCCACGCGGTGGA
Organism: Chromobacterium alkanivorans; assembly: GCF_016937655.1. Classification (GTDB taxonomy): domain Bacteria; phylum Pseudomonadota; class Gammaproteobacteria; order Burkholderiales; family Chromobacteriaceae; genus Chromobacterium; species Chromobacterium alkanivorans. The sequence continues at coordinate 25,399 of NZ_JAFHKL010000005.1, forward strand.
GGCCTATGTCTCCACCATCGCCACGCCCATCACCGACGCCTGCGCCTTGAAGGCGGTGACGCTGATCGCCGGCCATCTGCGCCGCGCGGTGCGCAACGGCCTGGACATGGAGGCGCGCGAGCAGATGGCTTACGCGCAGTTCCTGGCCGGCATGGCCTTCAACAACGCTTCTCTCGGCTATGTGCACGCGATGGCGCACCAGTTGGGCGGCTTCTACGATCTGCCGCACGGGGTGTGCAACGCGGTGCTGCTGCCGCATGTGCAGGTCTTCAACGCCAAGGCCGCCGGCCAGCGGCTGGCCGACGTCGGCGCGGCGCTGGGCGTGGCCGCCAACGCGGAAGCGGCGATCGCCGCCATACGCCAATTGGCGGCCGACGTAGGCATTCCGGCCGGATTGACCCAGCTGGGGGTCAAGGAAGAGGATATCCCGGAGCTGGCCGCCAACGCCCTGAAGGACGCCTGCGGCCTGACCAATCCGATCCAGGCCAGCCACGAAGAGATTTGCGCGATCTTCAAGGCCGCGTTGTAGCGGCACGCGGCCGCGGTGAAGTCACCGCGGCCAAACTGGCGGCCCGGCCGCCTTTTTTTGACCATTAAATATCGTAATGCGATATTTCTGACGACGCCGCACCGCCTCCGCCGCCAGATGAAACCAGGAGTGACGCAATGGACGCAAAAATTCGCCTGTTGCCGGTGAACGAATACCGGCCGGGCCTGGACAACGCATTTTTGATCGAAGAAAACTGGCCCAAGGGCCTGCCGCGCCAGGGGCTGGACGCCGCCCACTGGCTGAAGGGCGTGGCGCCTGCGCCCGGCCTGCTGAAATGGCTGCGCCAGGACGAGCGGCATTGGTCCACGTTCTGCGAGGTGTACTGGGCGGACCTGGCGGCGAACCCGCAGCGCTGGTGGCCGCTGTGGAAAGCCAGCCGGCGCGGCGGCCTGGCCTTGCTGTATGTGCCGCAGGAGGGCGAGCGCCAGCCGGCGCAGGCCCTGGCGCAGTTCCTGGGCGACAAGCTGGACGAGATAGAACGTATCGAGGCGGGGGAGCTGGCTTCGCCGGTATGCTACCGCGCCTTGCTGGACGGCTGAGCCGGACGAGGAGAGCCGCGTGTCCGAGCCCCCGAGTTTTTCCAAGCAGGATTTTGAACGGCTGGCGGATTTCCGCTACCGCTTGCGCCGCTTCCAGCGTTTCAGCGAGGAGGCGGCGCAGCGCCACGGCATCACCATGCTGCAGTATCTGCTGTTGTTGCAGATCAAGGGCTTCCCCGGCCGCGACTGGGCCACGGTGGCCGAGCTGGCCGAGCGGCTGCAATCCCACCACCACAGCGTGGTGGGCCTGATCAGCCGCTGCGAGCAGCAGCAATTGGTGGCGCGCAGCCCGGGGCGGGAAGACCGCCGCTGCGTGGAAGTGCGGCTGCAGCCCAAGGGCGAGGCGCTGGCGGAGCAGCTGGCGCGCGAGCATCGCGATGAGTTGCAGGCCCTGCGGCGGCTGGGCGACGTGCTGTCGCTGGACCATCTGTTGCAGGCTCAGGACTGAGGCCGGCGCGGTAGCTTTTGCCAGGTCGCTCTGGCATGATTTCGACATCATATCTGCGGCGGGTAAATGTCGTGAACATACTGTTGGTGGAAGACGATCTGGCGCTGGGCGAGGCGCTGGGACAGGCTCTGCGCCAGGCCGGTTTTCGCACCGTCTGGGTGCGGCGGCTGAAGGAGGCGCGCACCTTTCTGGCCGAGGAGCCGCAGGACGCGCTGCTGCTGGATCTGGGCTTGCCGGACGGCGAGGGCCTGCACTTGCTGCAGGAGCTGCGCGGCAACGGATCGACGCTGCCGGTGATCATCCTGACCGCGCGCGACGCGCTGGAGAGCCGGCTGGCCGGCTTGCACAACGGCGCCGACGACTACCTGGTCAAACCCTTCGCCATCCCAGAACTGCTGGCCCGGCTGCAGGCGGTGACCCGGCGCAGCAGCGGCTTCGTGTCGGCCAATTGGCAGATCGGCGATTTGTGCATCAACGCCGACACCCGCGAGCTGTCGATGAGCGGCGCGGCGGTGGCCTTGTCGCCGTCCGAGTTCGCGCTGATGTTTGAACTGGTGCGCAAGGCCGGCAAGGTGGTCAGTCGCGAGCATCTGGTCGAGCACCTGTGCTGCGAGTCCGACAACGCGCTGGAAGTGCATGTCCACAATCTGCGGCGCAAGCTGGGTTCGGACTGGATCCGCACCATACGCGGCGTCGGCTATCTATTGCCCAAGCCGGCATGATCATTCCCTCGCTGGCGCGGCGCTCGCTCTACCGGCGGCTGTTATGGACCAGCCTGAGCACCATACTGGCGGTATGGCTGGTCCTGTTCGCCTGGTTTTACTGGGAAGTGACCCGGGTGGGCTCCGGTTATCTGGACGGGGATCTGCGCGGGCTGGCGCGCACGCTGGCCACCGTCTACAGCGCCGACATCAAGGAGAGCGAGCGCGCCCGCGTCGTCGATCAGCTGATCGGCCAGTTCGGCCACGGCTACAGCGAAAGGCCGCCGGCCAAGAACGAGCTGGCCTATCGCATCGTCGACAAGCGGCAGCGCCTGCTGGCGGTGTCCGGCGCCTGGCCGGAACTGGAGCAGCCGCCCAGCGGCGGCGCGCCGGCCAACCAGGGCCGCTGGCGCATGCTGACGGCGAGCGGGGACGAGGTCCGGGTGCAGTTGGCGATCGCGCGCAGCTTCGTGCAGCGGGTGCAGGCCGAAATCCTGATCTTCTTCTTGCTGCCGCTGATCGCCGCGGTGCCCATCATCATGTTGCTGCTGCGGGTCGGCTACGGCCGCGCCCTGCAGCCCTTGGCGACGCTGGCCACCACCATCACCTCGCGCGACGTGCAGTCGACGGCGCCGCTGGCCTGCGCCGATCCCGAATACCAGGAATTGCGGCCGGTGTTCAATTCCGTCAACGAGCTGCTGTCGCGGCTGGCGACCTTCCGCGAAGGCGAGCAACGCTTCTTCGCCGACGCGGCGCACGAGCTGCGCACGCCGCTGGCGGCGATAGGCGCGCAAGTGCACCTGCTGGCGCGCGCGGAATCCGAACAGGAGAGGGCGGCGCTGGCGGCGATGCTTGACGTCAGCATAGGCCGCAGCGGCGAACTGGTGGGCAAGCTGCTGACCTTGTCGCGGCTGGACGCGGAGTCGGCGCGGGTGCTGCCTTTGGCCTTCGACCTGGCGGCGCTGGCGCGCGCGGCCCTGGCGCGGCAGGTGCCGCGCGCGATGGAGCGCGACATCACCCTGGCCTACGACGGCGCGCAGACGGCGGCCTGCTGCGGCGACGCCAGCGCGATGGACAGCTTGCTGGACAATCTGCTGGACAACGCCATCCGCTACTGCCCGGACGGCGCGTCCATCAATGTGGAGGTGAGCGAGAGTTTCTCCAACCTGAGGCTGGCGGTGCTGGACGACGGGCCGGGCATCGCGCCGCAATGGCGCGAGCAGGTGCTGAAACGCTTCGTGCGCCTGCCGGACAATACCGTCACCGGCAGCGGCCTGGGGCTGGCCATCGTCAAGCGGGTGGTGGAGTTGCACGGCGGCAGCCTGTTGCTGACCGACGGCTTGCACGGCAACGGCCTGGGCGTGGAAATCCGGCTGCCGCGCTGCGCCGCGCCGCTGGCGGAGCGCGGGGCGCGGCCGGCCTGAGCCGGCCGGGCTTCTGCCTTGCCGATGCGCGGAGCCCGCTTGCGATCCGGCCGCGTCAAGCGCGGCGCATCGCAAGCGGACGTTCAAGGCGCGGCTTGGTCCGCGCCCTCCCAGCCGCCGCCCAGCGCGGCGATCAGATTGGCCGCCGCCAGCAGCTGTTGGCGGCGCGCGCCTTGCACGCCTTGTTCCGCCTGCAGCTCTGCCAGTTGCGCACGCCATTCCGCCTGGCCGTCGCTGAGGCCCACGCCGCGCGCGTCGCGCTCGGCGCGCAGGCGGCGGCTGGCGTCCAGGTACTGGCGCTGCCTGGCCTCCTGATCCGTTTTGGCGAAATGAGCGGCGGCCGCCGCGTCTTCCACTTCGTACACGGCGCGGGTGACGGCGCCGCGCCAGGCCGCGTATTGCTCGGCGGCGGCGGAGCGCGCGCGCTGGGCCTCGGCCTGGCGCTTGCCGGCGTCGAACAGCGGAATGTCCAGCTGCGGCAGCAGCGACCAGTGCAGCACCTTGTTGCCGCGCAAGCCGGACCAGCTGCCGGCGCTGATGCCCAGGCCGCCGCTCAGGGTCAGCGACGGCCAGCGGGCGGCCTCGGCCTCGTCGATGCGCGCGCGCGCGGCGTCGTAGCGCGCCTGGGCCGCGCCCAGGTCCGGCCTGCGCTGCAGCAGCCGGGCCGGCAGCTCGCCGCCCACTTCCGGCAGCCTGAGCTCGCGCAGCGGCCGCGCCGGCGGCAGCCCGCAGGCGTCCGGCATCCTGGCGGCCAGCTGGCACAGGCTGCGCTCCACCCGCTTCAGCGCGTCGCCTTGCTGGGCGACCAGGCGAGCGGCTTCGCTGGCCTCGCTGTCCGGCTCCAGCAGCTGCTTGCCGCTGGCGAGGCCGACGCGGCGCTTGGCGGCGACGCCGGCCAGCAGGCGCTGGCGCAGCCGCGCGGCTTCCCGGAGCAGTTCGATGTCAGCGGTCAGCTCCGCCCGCGTCAGCCACAGCTCGGCGGTTTGCCGCGCCAGGCTCAGGCCCAGCGCGTCGCGGTCGCCGCCGCTGGCCTTGAGATCGGCGCGCCCGGCGCGCACCGCGGCGCTGACCCGGCCGCGCAAGTCCACTTCATAGCCCAGCGCCAGCCGCGTGTTGTAGCGGGTGCTGGGGTTGGCGGTGTCTTCGCCGACTTCGCCCAGGTCGAACTTGGACAGCTTGCGCCGTTCCACCGATTGTTCGAAGTCCAGCTTGGGATAACGGTCGGCGTTGAGCACGCCCAGTTCGGCGCGCGCGGCGTCCAGCCGCGCCAGGCTGGCGGCGAGATCGGTGTTGCCCTCGCGCACCGCGGCTATCCACTGGCCGAGGCCGGGGTCGCCGAAGCCGTCCCAGGCCTGGGCGTCCGGGCCGGGGCCGGGCAGGGTCTGGCCGTAGCGCTCCGGCAGCGCTGGCGCCGGGCGCGAGGGTTCCAGCCCGGCGCAGCCGCCGAGCGCCAGGGTCAGCAGCAGGGCGATCGGTCGCATCGCGCGCATCATGGCTTGCCCGCCTTGTCTTGTCGGGCGATGCGCACCAGCACCCGCTGGCCGATGCGGATTTCCGGCGCGTCCACCAGCGCCAGCACGCATTCGATCACCCGCACATCCTGTTTCTCATTGGGGTCGTCGTTGTCCGGACGGTTGCCGAACACCTGGCCCAGCCGCAGCACCTTGGCCTTGTAGACCTTGGTTTCGTCCGCCTCCAGCGTCACCTCGGCCGCCTGTCCCGGCGTCACCGAGCCGACGTAGCGTTCTTCCAGATCCGCGCGGACGATGCGAGGCCCGTTGGGGGCGAACATGAACAGCGGCGTCACGTTCAGCGTGGAAGTGCCGTCGCCGGGGCGGGCCTGGCGGCGGATGATGCGGCCGGCCAGCGGCGCGCGCACCACGTGCTGGTCCACTTCCAGCTTGCTGGCCGCCACTTGCGCGTCGGCGGTGGCCACCGCCGCCTGCTGGCGGGCCAGCTCGGACGCGCTGAGTTTGACCTGGTCGCGGGCATTGTCCTTTTCCTGCTTGGACACCACCTCGTCGCCGCTCAGCGCGGACACGCGCTGCAGTTCGCGCTGGGCGATGGCGTGCTTGACCTGCGTCAGCGTCAACTCCTGCCGCGCCTCGTCGCGCTCCTGCTCGCGCACCTTCATCGCCAGATTGGCCTCGCGGTCGTCGATGCGGGCCAGCACCGCGCCGGGCTTGACCTCGGCGCCTTCCTCCACCGACACCTCGCGGATGATGCCGGCGCGCGGCGCGGCGATATTGATCACCCCGCCTTCTATGCTGACGCGGCCCTTGGCGATGGCGGCCCACGGCGATTGCTGGACCGGCGCCGGAGGCGGCGGCTCGGAGCAGCCGGCCAGCAACAGGCTCAAGGCCAGCAGCGGGCCCAGGCGCAGCGGGGTCTTGGGAATAGGGCTGCTCATGCTACCTCCATCGGGGTGTTGTGCACGCGCAGGTCTTTGACCACCTGGCCGTCTTCGAGGGTGATGACGCGGTCGGCGTGCTTGATCAGGCGGTTGTCGTGCGACACGCCCAGCACCGTGGTGCCTTGTTCCTGGGCGATCTGGTGCAAGAGATCGATCACCACCTGGCCGTTGTGGCTGTCAAGCGCGCTGGTGGGCTCGTCGGCGAACATCAGCTTGGGCCGCTTGACCAGAGCGCGGGCGATGGCGACCCGCTGTTTTTCGCCGCCGGACAGCTCCATCGGCCGCAGTTTGGCGCGCGGGCCCAGGCCCACTAGCTCCAGGGCTTCCTGCGCGCGTTTTTCGGCTTCGGGCTTGGCGATCTTGGGGCCGTAGTTCAAGGGCAGCAGCACGTTTTCCAGCGCGGTCAGCGAGGCGAACAGATTGAAGCCCTGGAACACGAAGCCGCAATGCTCCAGGCGGAAGCGGCTCAACTCCTCGATGGAGCGCCGGGTCAGTTCCATGCCCAGCGCGGTGACGCGGCCGGAGCTGGGCGGCAGCAGGCCGGAGAGCACGGACAGCAAGGTGCTCTTGCCGGAGCCGGACGGACCGATGATCAGGGTCAGCTCGCCGGGCAGGATGGACAGCGAGATATCGGTGAGCACGGTTTGCTCGGTCTTGCCGTTGCTGAACGAGCGGTTCAGGTTTTCGCCGACGATGGCGGGGGAGGCGGACATGAAAGTCTCCTTATCGCAATAGGGTAGAGGGCTCGGCCTGGTTCAGCGCGCGCAGCGCGGACAGGCCGGACAGCAGAGCGATGCCCAGCACCAGGGTGCCGGTGGCCATGCAGCCCCACACCGGCACTTCCAGCGCGATGTGGGCGTGACGGGCGGCGACCACCAGCAACGCGCCGACCACGGCGGTGATCACCAGGCCGGCCAGGCCGACCCAGAACGATTGCTCCAGGATCACGGCGCGCAAGGAGGAGGAAGACACTCCCAGCGCCCGCAGGGTGGCGTATTCGCGCAGCGCGGCGACGATGGCGGCCATCAGCGTCTGGCTGGTGATGACGATGCCGACCAGCAGGCCCAGCGCGGAGGAAAACAGGAAGCCGGAGCCGGCGCCGGACTCGAACAGCCAGTACACCTGGGACTGGATGGAGAATTCCTCGGCGGTCCACACCTGGAAGGGCTTGAAGCTGCCCGCCGGCTGCAGCTGGTCGCGCACCAGCTCGGCGCGGCTGGGATCGCGCAGACGCGCCAGGAAGTAGTCGGTGGCGTCGTTGCGCAGATTGGGGTCGATGCGGCGCGCGGTGTTCAGCGAAGTCAGGATATTGGCGCCGCCCATCGCGCGCATGCCGTTGACGGTGCCGCCGATGCGCACCCGCTTGCCGCTGAGCTCGGCGTAGTCGCCTATCTTGACGCCCAGCTTTTCCAGGTCGCTCTCATCCACCAGCACGGTGCTGGGCACCGTCAGCTCCTGGCGCAGCGCCGGGGTCAGCAGGGTGGCGAAGGTCATCGCCTGCGGCCGCGGGTCGATGCCGATCAGCACCGCGCTGAGCTTGCCGCCGCCGGGCCGTTGCCAGTCCGCCATGGTCCAGGTGAAGCGCTCCACCGAGGTGACTTCCGGGTGCGCCCACAGATTGTTCTCGGTCTTGCCGGGAATGGGCCGCGCCAGGTCCACGCTCTGGGTGGCCGGATAGCCGACCCAGAGATCGGCGCTGGAGCGGTCGATGTAGACGCCTACCGAACTGAACATGCCCAAGAGCAGGCTCAGCTGCACCTGAACCAGCAGGCCGGCGAAGGCCACCGCCAGCACCGCGGGCAAGAAGCGGCGCCACTCGTAAATCAGCGAGGCGCGGGCGAGGGAGACCATGGTCAGGCCTCCGCGTCGGCGCCGGGGCGGCGGGGGGGGTGGGTGGACTGGGGCATGACTGTCTCCGGGATGAAATGGGGGCAGTATGCCTATTCCTGCTTAGGGTTTTCTGAGCGCGGGGAAGCGGTGATAACAGCGGCCGACAAACCCTTGATGCTGCGTTGCGCCGACTTGCCGTACTCAAGTGCCGCCAGCGTCGGCGCGCCTTGTCTCGGCCGTGAAACTGATTTTTTCAGCCGCTTTTAAGGCGACGGCGAGGTAGGGGTTTTCCCTAGTATTAATACCACTGGTATTAGTCTGGGCGTTGAATTTGAATGCCGCGCCGATAAGGCACTGTTCTTATTGTCTGCTCAGATTCCCCTCAGTTTTCTTTTTTCAGCGCGGAAATTTTATTTTTCAGTAATGGATTTACTAAAAAATAATGACTTTGGCATTGGTGTGTCAATAAGGATACACATTGAAAATCAATGACTTAATTTGTTCTGTATATATTTTTCTCCAGAACTGTGGAGGTAAATCAGTCAACTGCAAGAAAGCCCTAAGGAAACACTAAGATTTCAACGTCATAATTTTCCAAAACCGGATTTGACAGTTTGAGTTGTAAAGATTTTGTCAACTTTAAAGCGCGGTTTTTGATGTGGTTTGGGTAATAGGCAGCAGGCGCGTGCGGCGGTTTGGCCGGACGCGAATTCGATCCAGGCTTTGCGTGCGGGACCGGATTTAAAGAAAGGCAGTCGACCCTGGCCGTGCGGCCGGCGATTGCGCTTCCCGGTTGGTGCGCGGCGGCAAGCGAATGATGCGAAACAGCAGGTTCACCGCGGGAGGAGCAATGAGCAAGACCGTATCGAGCAGGATAGGACCGGGCACGGTGGATATCGCGATTGTGGGCATGGCCAGCCACTTTCCCGATGCGGCCACCTTGTACGATTTCTGGACCAATATCGTCGACAAGAAGGATTCCCTGACCGACATCGACCAGAAGAACGGCGATGAGTACTGGCGCAAGGAAGATTATTACAGCGCGGACCCGAGCGCCGCGGACAAGACTTACGGCCACCGCGCCGGCTTCGTGCCGGCCATCGATTTCGATCCGGTGGAATTCAAACTGCCGCCGCTGATGCTGGAGTCCATCAGCACCGCGCAGATTTTCGCGCTGCACGTGGCCAAGCAGGCGATGCTGGACGCCAGGCTGGTGGGCGACGACGCGCTGCCGGTGGACAAGGACCGGGTGGGGGTGATCCTGGGCGGCGCCGGCAACGGCAACACCTCCTTTTCGCTGGCTTTCCGCCAGCAGGAACCGTATCTGCGCAAGGTGCTGAACCACGCCGGCCTGCCCGGCGCGGTGGCCGACGAGGTGATAGACCGCGTCAACCATTTATATCTGGAATGGAACGAGGACAGCTTCCCCGGCTTCCTCGGCAATGTCGCCTGCGGCCGCATCGCCAGCTATTTCGATCTGGGCGGCACCTCTTACATGGTGGACGCCGCCTGCGCCAGCAGCCTGGCCGCGATCAAGGCGGCGGTGGGCGAACTGGTGGACGGCAGCTGCGACGTGGTGCTGACCGGCGGCGTCAACCTGGAAAACTCCATCTTCTCCTTCCTGTGCTTCAGCAAGACTCCGGCCCTGTCCAAGAGCAATCTGTCGCGCCCCTTCGACGAATCCTCGGACGGCATGATGCTGGGCGACGGCGTCGGCTTCCTGGTGCTCAAGCGCCTGGAAGACGCCGAGCGCGACGGCGACCGCGTCTACGCGGTGATCAAATCGCTGCAGGCGTCCAGCGACGGCCGCGCCAAGAGCATTTTCGCGCCGCGTCACGAAGGCCAGGTCAAGGCGATGCGCCGCGCCTACGAGCGCGCCGGCATCTCGCCGGCCGAGATCCAGCTGGTGGAGGCGCACGGCACCGGCACCCAGTCCGGCGACGAGACCGAGATCAAGAGCTTGCGCGCGGTGTTCGAAGCCGGCGGCGCTCAGCCCGGCTCGGTGGCCATAGGCAGCGTCAAGTCGCAGATCGGCCATACCCGCTGCGCCGCCGGCGCGGCGGCGATGATGAAGGCCGCGCTCAGCCTGTATCACAAGGTGTTGCCGCCCACCATCAACGTCAGCCAGCCCAGCCGCGAACTGGCGGACAGCGCCAGTCCCTTCTACGTCAACATCGACAGCCGGCCGTGGCTGAGCCCGGTGGGCGGCGCGCCGCGCCGCGCGGCCTTAAGCGCCTACGGCTTCGGCGGCACCAACTACCACGCCATCATGGAAGAGCACCAGGCGCGGCCGCAGGGCGATTTCCGCCTGAATCTGCGCCCGGAAGTGGTGCTGCTGTACGCTGACGGCCCGGAACAGCTGCTGGCGCTGGCCGAGCACAAGCTGGCCGCTTTCCGCGCCGAAGACGCCGGCTATCAATTCCGCCTGCATCAGGGCGCCGCGGCGCGCGCGCCGGCCGCCTCCGCGCGGCTGGCCTTCGTCGCCGCCTCCGCCGAACAGGCGGCCGGCCTGCTGGACGAGGCGATCAAGCTGTTGCGCGCGCGTCCGGATCAGGACTGGGAACATCCGCTGGGCATTTACTACAAGCGCGAGGCGGCGCCGCTGGCCGGCCGCGTGGTGGCCTTGTTCCCCGGCCAGGGCGCGCAATACGTGAACATGGGCCGCGACATCGCCAACGATTACCCGGCGATGCGCGAAACCCTGGAAGGCCTGGACGCGGAGGCGCACGCCGACGGCCTGCCGCTGCCGTCCGCGGCCATTTTCCCGCCGCCGGCCTTCGACGCGGAGACGGCGGACCGCCAGATGGCGGAACTGACCCAGACCCGCACCGCGCAACCGGCGATAGGCGCGATCAGCGCCGGCTACTACAAGCTCTTGCGCGGCCTGGGCCTGCGTGCGGACTTCCTGGCCGGCCACAGCTACGGCGAAGTGACCGCCTTGTGGGCCGCCGGCGTGTTGAGCGACGAGGACTTCTACCGGACCTCGCTGGCGCGCGGCGCGGCGGTGGCCAGCCCGGTGCCGGGCGGCGAGCCGGGCGCGATGCTGGCGGCCTCGCTGCCGGAGAGCGAGGCCAGCGCGGTGCTGGAGCGCTTCCCGGAGCTGGTGGTGGCCAATTACAACTCGCAGCAGCAGCTGGTGTTCGGCGGCGCGAGCGACATCATCCGCCAGGCCCATGAATTCCTGAACGAGCGCAAGGTGCGCAGCCAGGTGCTGGCGGTGTCGGCGGCCTTCCACACCGACTTCGTGCGCCACGCCTGCGCGCCCTTCGAGGCCAGCCTGGCCGGCATCCCGTTCCTGGCGCCGCAGGCCGCGGTGTACTCCACCGCCAGCGGCGAGCGTCACGCCGACGACCCGGCCAAGATCAAGCAATCGCTGATCGGCCAACTGGTCAGCCCGGTGCGCTTCCAGCAAACCATAGAACGCATTCATCAGCAGGGCGGCTACCTGTTCGTCGAGATCGGCCCCAAGGGCATTCTGGGCAAGCTGGTGGCGGACATCCTCAAGGACAAGCCGCACGCGGTGGTGTCGCTGAACCCCAGCGCCAACGGCGAGGAAGCGCTGCAATTCAAGCGCGCGCTGGCGAGGCTGGCGGTGGAGGGCGTGGAGCTGAGCTCCACCGATCCGCAGGCGGCCCTGCCGCTGGCGGCCGAGCCTAAGAAAAAGGCGCTGACTTACACAATGAGCGGCGGTTTCTTCTACTCGGAGAAAGCCAAGCAGCGCCGCGCGCACGCCATGCGCAAGGATACGCGCGTCATCGACGCCTTCATCGACGAGCGGCTCGCCGCCAGCTCGCCGCCGCGGGCGCCGGAGACGGAGCGGGATAGTACGGTAGTGGTGGAAACTTTGGTCGACAACAGGGACGACATGATGTGGCTGGCGCCCGTTCATGTCATAAGCGGAGAGGGAATCATGCAACGCAGTAGCTCGGACAACGAAGTATTGAGCGTGTTGGACGCGCAGATCCAGGCGCAGAACATGCTCAGCCAGGTGCACCAGCAGTTCCAGCTGAATCAGAAGGACTACATTCAGCTGCTGGACTCGCTGATGACCAAGCAATACACCTTGCTGGAGAAATTCCAGGGCAGCCAGCAACTGACCGAAGTGGTGGCCAGCCTGGGCCAGAGCCTGCAGCTGCTGGACAAGAACCAGGAGCTCTACCACGTCAACCACGAGCATTACTTCGACAACCAGCAAGCCCTGCTGGGCGGCGACGTCGCCGCTCGCGGCGGCCAGGTGACGGCCCGCCTGCAACAGCGCGCCCCGCTGGAAGTGAGCCTGCCGACGCCGCGCGCCGCGGTGGAACTGCCGGCGGCCGCGCCTCTGGCGCAGCCCGTCGTCGTCGCCGCTCCGGCGGCGCAAGCGGCTGAGGTGCAAGCGCCCAAGCCGACGCTGCAGGAAATCCCGCAAGCCGTGGCTCCGGCAGCCGCGCCGGCCGCCCCGGTCGCCGCCCCCGCCGCTGTAGCCGCCGCGCCTGCCGCCGCCGCGATCAGCGCCGAAGACCAGGCGCTGATCCAGCGCTTCGAAGCCCTGACCGAGGCCGACCTGATCAAGCAGCTGATCGCCATCGTCAGCGATCGCACCGGCTACCCGGCCGACATGATCAATGAGGAAATGGATCTGGAGGCCGACCTGGGCATCGATTCGATCAAGCGCCTGGAAATCTTCGGCGCCATGTTCGACCAGCTGTCCGCCGAAGTGCCGCACTTCCAGGACATGGAAAAGCAGAAGGACATGGAAACCTTCGACATCGACGCCTTCAGCAACATCCGCAAGATGGGCGGCTTCTTCAAGCAGACCATCTCCGAACTGCTGACCGAGCTGAAGCAGGGCGGCGCCGCCGCGCCGGCCGCCGAAGCCGCTCCGGTTCCGGCCGCCGCGCCGGCCCCGGTCTCCAGCGAACCGGCCTTGCACGAAACCCCGGCGGCGGAGGCCAAGCCCCTGCGTCAGCTGGGCGTGGTGTCGTCGACCAAGAAACTGGTCGCAGACGTAGCCGTGGAGGACACCGCAGCAAAAAAATCCCTAGCTGAGCCCCGGGAGACGGCATCTGCCCTCGCTCAGCAATCCCCTGTAAGTGATGCCCATACGGTAACCGCGTCCATCCATCGTTTCCAGGCGCGGAAACAGGCCTTGCCCAAGCCGGACCTGCTGGAGCTGGCCGCCGGCCGGCTCTGGCTGCTGACCGACGACGGCAAGGGTTTAAGCGAAGAAGTGGCCAAACAGCTGCTGGCCCACGGCCAGCAGGTGGCGCGGCTGGTGTTCAAGTGGCAGCAGGCCAAGGGCCAGCGCAAGGCGATCAAGCACGTCAACGACTACGTGCTGGAACGCGCCGACGAGCTGGCGCTGGAAGACGTGCTGTCGCGCATCGCGGTGGCCGAAGGCCAGGTGGGCGGCTTCATCCATCTGCAAGTGCCGGCCGGCAACGTCAAATCGCTGGCCAACGCCTTCGCCGCGGCCGAGTACGACACCGCTCAGGCCTTGTTCCTGCTGGCCAAGCTGCTGCAGCCCTCGCTGACGCAGCCAGGCCCGGGCCGCGCGTGCTTCTTCGTGGCCAGCCAGCTGGACGGCGAGCTGGGCACCGCCCGGCGCGCCGCCTTCCCGGTGGCCGCCGCCGGCGTCAGCGGCCTGAGCAAGGCGCTGAACATCGAGTGGGAAGACGTGTTCTGCCGCACCGTGGATTTCGATCCCAAATGCGGCAAGGGCGCCATCGCGGCGATGCTGCTGGAAGAGCTGCGCGACGTGCAGTCCGACGTGGCCGAAGTGGGCCGCGGCGTCAAGGGCGAGCGGATGACGCTGGGCTTCGAAGCGGCGCCGACCGACCCTCAGGCCGTGGCCAGCATCGACGCCAAGACCGTGTTCCTGGTCACCGGCGGCGCGCGCGGCATCACCGCCGAGTGCGTGATCGCGCTGGCCAAGCGTTATCCGGCTCGCTTCGCGCTGCTGGGCCGCACTCGCATCGACGCGCCGCCGCCGGAATGGGCGGAGGGCGGCGGCGAGCTGGCCGAGCTCAAGGCGCGCGCCATCCGCCACCTGCAACAGCAGGGCGAGACGGTGACCCCGGTCAAGGTGGACGCCTTGCTCAAGGAAGTGCTGCAGCTGGCCGAGGTGCGCGCCACCATCGCCGGCATCGAGCAGGCCGGCGGCCAGGCCATCTATCTGGCTTGCGACATCGGCGACGCCAAGGACGTGGCCCGGGCGGCGGCGGAGGCGCAGCGGCAGCTGGGCCCGATCCGCGGCATCATCCACGGCGCCGGCAATCTGGCGGACAAGCGCATCGAGAAAAAGACCCCGGCCGATTTCCGCTCGGTGTTCCACACCAAGGTCAAAGGGCTGGAGAACCTACTGGCGGCGGTCAAGCCGGACGGTCTGCGCCATCTGGTGCTGTTCTCCTCGGTGTCGGGCTTCTTCGGCAACGCCGGCCAGACCGATTACGCGATGGCCAACGACGCGCTGAACAAGTTCGCCTACCTGTACCAGACCCTGTATCCGAAACAGCAGGTGCGCAGCATCAACTGGGGTCCGTGGGACAGCGGCATGGTCAACGACGTGTTGAAGAAGGCCTACGCCGACCGCGGCCTGGCCATCATCCCCACCTCGGTCGGCGCGCAGTTCTTCGTCGACGAGTTCGCCGCCGGCCTGGTGCCTCAGGTGATCGTGGGCGGCGGCAGCTACAAGGTGGGGCGCAAGCAGAAGACCCTGCCGGCGCTGACCCGGGTGGAGCGCGAGCTGGACCCGGCCGTCAACGGCTTCCTGGCCGACCACGTGGTGGGCGGGCAGCCGGTGCTGCCGGCCACGGCCGCGGCAGGCTGGATGGTGCAGCTGTGCGAAGACCTGCTGCCCGGCTACCGGCTGGAGACGCTGACGGACTTCCGCGTGCTCAAGGGCGTGGTGTTCGACGCCGGCGAGCAAAAGCGCTTCATCGCCGAACTGCGGCCGGTGGCCGAAGCCGGCGGCAACGGCGACCGCCACACGCTGGAGGTGAGCATCTTCAACCAGGTGGACGGCGCCGCGCTGAACCGCTACCAGGCGCGGGTGACCATGAGCCGGCTGGCGGCGGAGCAGCCGGCGGACGGACCGCAAGCGCCGACCGGCGCGCCGCTGGAGCATCCGCCGCTGTACGGCGACATGCGCGACGGCGCCTGGCTGTTCCACGGCCCGGCCTTCCGCGGCGTGCAGACCTTGTTCCGTCTCGACGGCCAGGGCCTGCAAGCCGGCGGGCGGCTGGCCGCCGCGGCCGGACAGGGGCAGTTCCCGGTGAACTCCTTCAACCCCTACCTGGCGGACGTGGCGTTGCAAACGCCGCTGGTCTGGCTGATGTCGCAGTCCGACAAGGCCGGGCTGCCGCTGCAGATCGCCGAGTGGCGGCAGTACGCGCCGCTGGCTTTCGACCAGGCCTTCTATCTGAGCATGGCGGTCACGGCGCAAACCGCGACCACTCTGCTGGCCGACGTCATCGTCCACGGCGCCGACGGCAAGGTGTACAGCAAGCTTTCCGGCTTGCAGTTCACCGTGTCGAAGAAGCTGCGGCAGCTGATGTGCGACCCGGAGGCCAGCGTGGCGGTGTGACGCGAGCAAGGCCGCGCCCGCGGGCGCGGCCGGTCCGGAGCGCGGCGACGCGTTCCGGCCATACAGCCGAGGCGCGGCGGCGGAGCGTTCGCCTGACCGCCGCCGCACTCGAAATCGGCCCGCGCCGGTTCAATCCAGATCCCGCGCCGCCGCCCGCCGCTTCAACAGCGGCCGGCGGCGGAGGGGGACGGTTGCGCCCAAGGTTTGGGAATGTTGGCTCTACTTTAGGCATGAATGCACTATGGAAGAAATCGCCATTATCGGATTAGGCTGCCTGTTTCCAGGCGCCGAAACGCCAGAACAGTACTGGCGCAACCTGCTGGAGCGGCGGGATTGCACCTCGGAATTGAGCCGGGAAGAGCTGGGCGTGGACCCGGCGCTGTATCGCCACCCGGTGCCGGGCACCGCGGACAAGATCGCCTACAACAAGAACGGCCATGTGCGCGGCTTCAAGCTGGACGCCGGCCGCTACCGGCTGCCGGCTGCGCAGCTGGAGGCGCTGGACCCCTTGTTCCAATGGACGCTCTACGCGGCGGAACAGGCGTTGAACGACGCCGGCCAGGGCGCGGCCCACAGCGCCGAGGCGCTGGAGCGCTGCGGCCTGATCATCGGCAATATCGGCATGCCCACGCATGCCGGCAAGAAGCTGCTCAACGGCTTCTACCAAGGCATCCTGGAGCCCTACGTCCAGGAACTGCTGCAACGCGACGATTTCCATTTCCGCCAGCCCTGGCAGGCGGAAGGCTTGTCCGATCTCAATCTGATGACCGGCAGCCACAACGCCACGCTGGCGGCCCAGGCGCTGGGCCTGTCCGGCCCCAGCTTCGCGCTGGACGCGGCCTGCGCCTCGGCGCTGTACGCCATCCGCGTGGCCAGCTACTACCTGCAAAGCGGCAAGGCCGACCTGATGCTGGCCGGCGCGGTCTGCCACGCCGACCACATCTACATCGATCACGGCTTCAACGTGCTGCAGGCCTTCCCGGCCGACGGCCAGTCGGTGCCGTTCGACCGCAACTCCCAGGGCCTGAAGGCCGGCGAGGGCGCCAGCGTGATCGCGCTCAAGCGCTACGCCGACGCGGTGCGCGACAAGGACCGCATCTACGGGGTGATCGAATCCATCGGCCTGTCCAACGACGGCGGCGCCAAGCACATCCTGGTGCCGGACCTCAACGGCCAGCTGCTGTCGCTGAAACGCGCCTACGACGGCGTGGACAAGAACATCGATTATCTGGAATGCCACGCCACCGGCACCCCGGTGGGCGACCAGGTGGAGCTGGGCTCGGTGGAGACCTTCTTCGCCGACCAGGCGCAACGGCCGCTGATCGGCGCCAACAAGGGCAATATCGGCCACATGCTGACCGCCTCCGGCATGGCCAGCATCCTCAAGGTGCTGTTGGCGATGCGCAGCGGCGTGATCCCGCCGACGCTGAACGTGGAAGACATGGTCAGCACTCCGGGCGGCCAGCTGGACATCCGCCACGTGGTGCGCGACACCACGCCGTGGCCGCAGCGCGGCCAGGCCAAGCGCGCCGGCATCAACGCCTTCGGCTTCGGCGGCGTCAACGGCCACATGGTGCTGCGCGAACACCGCGCCGACGCGCCGGTGACCGCCTGGCCGCAACTGCCGGCCGAACAACAAAGCCTGGCCATCGTCGGCGTCGGCGTGGCGCTGGCGGACACCGAAACCCCGGACGCTCTGCTGCAAACGGTGGCCGAGGGCCGCCGCCATTTCCGCCCGCTGCCGCGCACCCGCTGGCTGGGCCTGGAGCGGCGCGCCGACGTGCTGGGCGCGCGCGGCTACCGCCAGGCGCCGGCCGGCGCCTATATCGAGCAGTTCGACTTCGACTGCAAGCGCTTCAAGCTGCCGCCCAAGGTGGTGGGCAGCCATCTGCTGTCGCACTTATTCCTGATGCCCATCGCCGAACGCGCCTTCTACGACGCCGGCTACCAGCTGGACGGCCACAAGCGCAATATCGCCGTCATCGTCGCCGGCGACGTGGACTACAGCTGCTCGCGCTACCAGGCGCGCAACGAGATGGCCTGGCAAGTGCGCGACAGCCTGGCGCACAGCGGCATCGCGCTGAGCGAGGCGCAGACCGCGGCGCTGGAAACCATAGTCAAGGACAGCCTGTTCCCGGAACCGTATCCGGAAGGCATCACCGGCGGCATCGGCAATGTGGTGGCCAGCCGCATCGCCGCTCACCTGAAGCTGGACGGCCCGGCCTTCTCGCTGTGCGCGCATGAAAACGCCGCCTTCAAGGCGATAGAGCTGGCGCAATTCATGTTGTCCGAGCAATTGGTGGACGCGGTGATCGTCGCCGGCGGCAGCTTCGCCGGCGGCCTGGAAAACGTGTTGTGGGCGCCGCGCCGCGGCGCCGGCCATGTCGACGCGCCGGTGGGCGAGGGCGGCGGCGTGGTGGTGCTCAAGCGCGAGCAGGCGGCGCTGGAAGCCAAGGACCGCGTCTACGCGGTGATGCGCGGCCTGGCCATCGGCCACGCCTGCGGCGACAGCACCGAGTTCCAGCCGGTGGCCGACGCGGTGGCGCGTTCGGCGGCGGCGGCCTTGCGCCAGGCCGGCGCGGACCCGGCGGCGGTGGGCTATCTGGAACTGAGCGGCGGCGCGCTGGCCAGCGACAATCAGGTGGAGATCGATGGCCTGTCCCGGGTGTACCGCGACAGCGGCGTGATCGCCGGCTCGGTGGCCGCCAACTACGGCCAGCTGGCCTCGGCCCAGGGCATCGTCAGCGTGATCAAGGCCGCGCTGTGCCTGCATCGCCGGCAACTGCCCGGCGCGGCGGCGCTGGCCGCCTATCCGCAGGACGCGCTGCGCGCCGTGTTCCGCGCCGGCGAAACCGGCGAGGACTGGCCGACGCCGACCGGCGGCCTGCGGCTGGCGGCGGTCAACAGCCTGGGCCTGGACCGCGGCTACGCCCACATGATTCTGCAAGAGCCCGGCGAGGCCAACCGTCTGGAAGCCAGAACGCCGGCGCTGCCGCAGACGGGCGGTCCGGCCCTGGTCGCCACCGTGCACACCGGCCGCGAACACACCATCGCCGAGATGATAGTCAACGAGGCCAACCGCGCGCTGTTCGCCGGCGTCAAACCCTGGCGGCGTCCGCAGCCGGCGGCGGCACCAGCGCAGCCGCAGCCGACCGCCGCGGCGCCGGTCGACAGCGAAGCGCCGGTCTTGCAAAGGCAGCACAGCCGTCAGGCGCAGACCCAGCTCAGCTATCTGCAGGCCGAGCAGCGCTTCTACCAGCGCATCGCGCAATTGCTGGGCGCAGGCGCGCCGGCCGGTCCGCGCCGCGCGGCCAAGCCCAAGGCCGCGGCGCCGGCGCGTCCGCGCCCCTTGTTCGACGAGGCGCAGCTGGTGGAGCTGACCGACGGCTCCATCGCCAAGGTGCTGGGCCCGGATTACGCCGAGGCCGACAGCTACCCGATCCGCACCCGCATGCCGTCGCCGCCGTATATGTTCGCCTCGCGCATCACCGCGCTGTCGGCGCAGCCGGGCAAGCTGGAGCCGTGCTTCATCGAGTGGGAATACGATCTGCACCCCGACGCCTGGTACGTGTCCGACGGCCTGGTGCCGGCCTTCGTGTCGCTGGAAGCCTCGCACGCGATGATCGTGGCCTTCACCTACATCGGCTGCGACCAGTTGTTCAAGGGCCAGTTGCGCTACCGGGCGGTGGACAGCCAGACCACGGTCTACGGCCCGTTGCCCAAGGCCGGCGAGGTGTTGCGCGGCCGCGTCAACATCAAGTCCTTCCTCAAGGTGGGCAAGAACGTGCTGATCGCCTACGAGTACCTGTGCTACGTCGGCGATAGGCTGAGCTTCAAGCTGGAGGCCAATTCCGGCTTCTTCCTGCCCAAGGACATCGAGAAATCCAAGGGGGTCAACACCGCGCCCTATCTGAAGGCCGGCCAGCCGGCGGAGCCGTTCCAGCCGCCGCTGCGCTGCGAGCGCAAGTCCTTCGACAACAGCCATATCGAGGCCTTGCAGCGCGGCGATTTCACCGCCTGCTTCGGCGACGCCGCCTACGCCGCGCCGCGCGCGCCGCGCTTGTACGCGCCGGCGGCCAAGATGCTGGACCGGGTGGTGTCCATCTCCGCCGACGGCGGCGCCTTCGGCCTGGGCGAGGCGGTGGCCGAACGCGACATCGACCCCAGCCACTGGGTGTTCCGCGCCCACTTCAAGAACGACCCGGTGATGCCCGGCACCTTCCTGGTGGAAGGCTGCGAGCAACTGGTCAAGTTCTACCTGTGCTACCTGGGGCTGTATTCGCTGCCGGGCATGGTGCCGCACGCGCTCAGCCCGCACAGCTACAGCGCCAAGTTCCGCGGCGAAGTGAAGTGCGAGGCCGACACCCTGAGTTACCGGCTCACTTGCAAGTCCATCCACTGCGACTACCAGGCCGACGGCCAGCTGGAGCGGATGGCGCTGGTCTTCCTCGCGGAGATCATTTACCGCGGCAACGTCATCGGCATGTGCGACAACCTAGGCGCCGGCTTCAGCCGCGCGCCGGCAGCGGCGGACGCTTCGGCGCCGGCGCTGACAGCGATAGAGGCATGAATGAACCAAGACAAGCTTTGCGTGGCGCCGCGTTTCGCGGCCCCGGTGTACAAATGGCAGGGCCATGCCGGCAAATTCCAGCAGACGCCGGAACAGGCTCAGGCCCAGCTGCTGGAGCTGGCGCGGCCGCTGCACGTGCTGCGCCAGCAGGACGCGGTGCTGCTGGAGCCGGCCGGCGGCCTGGCCGGCAACGGCCAGGTGGATTGCCTGGGCATGGTGCCGGCGATGTTGCCGGAATACTTCGGCGATCCGTCCTTCCTGCGTGATTACGGCGTGCGCTTCGCCTATTACGCCGGGGCCATGGCCGGCGGCATCAACTCCGAGGAGATGGTGATCGCGCTGGGTTCGCGCCGCATCCTCAGCGCCTTCGGCGCCGGCGGCCTGACGCTGGAGCGTATCGGCAGCGCCATCCGCCGCATCAAGCAGGCGCTGCCCAACGGGCCGTACGCGATCAATCTGCTGCACAACCCCAGCCAGCCGGACTGGGAAATGAACTGCGTCAAGCTGTTCATCGAACAGGACGTCAAGGTGGTGGAGGCCTCGGCCTACGTCAACCTGTCCGCCGCCATCGTCTACTACCGGGTCAAGGGCCTGGAAGCCGGCGACAAGGGCGCGGTGATCCGCCGCAACCGCGTGATCGCCAAGGTGTCGCGCCGCGAAGTGGCGCAGCACTTCCTCAGCCCGGCGCCGGAGAAGATCGTGCGCAAGCTGCTGGCCGACGGCCTGATCAGCGAGCGCCAGGCGGAGCTGGCCAAGAAAGTGCCGATGGCCGACGACATCACCGTGGAAGCGGATTCCGGCGGCCACACCGACAACGGCCTGCTCAGCTGCATCTTCCGCTCCATCGCGGAGCTGCGCGACGACATCGCCGCCAGCCAGAACTACCCGTTCACCGTGCGCGTCGGCGCCGCCGGCGGCATCGGCAGCCCGCACGCCACGCTGGCGGCGTTCTCGCTGGGCGCCGCCTACGTGGTCACCGGCTCCATCAACCAGGCCTGCGTCGAAGCCGGCACCTCGGACCCGGTCAAGCAGCTGCTGGGCAAGGCCAAGATCGCCGACATGGCGATGGCGCCGTCGGCCGACATGTTCGAGCTGGGCGCCAAGGTGCAAGTGCTCAAGGGCGGCAGCATGTACGCGGTGCGCGCGCAGAAGCTGCACGGCCTGTACAAGCAGTACCCCGGCCTGGAGCAGATCCCGGCCGCCGAGGTGGCCAGCCTGGAACAGCAGGTGTTCCGCCAGCCGCTGGCCCAGGTATGGGCCGACACCGAGGCCTTCTTCGCCGGCCGCGGCAATCAGGCGCTGATAGACGCCGCCAACGCCAACCCCAAGAAAAAGATGGCGCTGCTGTTCCAGTGGTATCTGGGCCAGTCCTCGCGCTGGGCGATTTCCGGCGCGGCCGAGCGCGCCGTCGATTACCAGATCTGGTGCGGCGCGGCGATGGGCGCGGCCAACGAGTGGCTGCAAGGCAGCGAGCTGGCGCCGGTGGCCAAGCGCAAGGTGGCCGACATCGCGGTGGAGCTGATGGCCGGCGCCGCCTATCTGAGCCGCGTGGCGGCTTTGCGCCAGCTGGGCGTGTTGACGCCGCAGCGGCTGGAGCGTTACCGCCCGCTCAGCGCCCGCATGGCGGCGCTGGACGAAGACGACATCGGACCCGAACCCGAATTGAATGACATCCCGTCATCAACCGTAGCACCAACCGCAGCATCACAGGGCAAGCAAGAGGAGAGCAGGAATATGGAAGGCAATACCAAGCTGTCGCTGATCAAGTCCAAGGATTTTTACAAGCAATGCTGGGAGCTGCTGCCGGGCGGCACCCATTACAACTTCGGCGACCCGGAGCGGCCGCTGGTGGTGCCGTTCAATCGCGGCCGCAATTCCCGGGTCTGGGACCTGGACGGCAACGAGCACCTGGACCTGTTCTGCAAATTCGGCGCGCTCTTCGTCGGCCACCACAACGAGGCCTATAACGAAGCGCTGATCCGCTACATGCAGAAAGTGACCTCGGTGGACACTTGCGACCTGGAGGTCGAAGTCTGCGAACTGATGGTCAAGCACATCCCTTGCGCCGAGATGATCCGCTTCTGCCTGAGCGGCACCGAGGCGGTGCAGAACGCGCTGCGCCTGGCGCGCGGCTTCACCGGCAAGCAGCGCTTCATCCGCTTCCACGGCCACTACCACGGCAACGCCGACAACATCATGGGCGGCCGCAAGCGCCAGGACCTGAGCTTCCCGGTGCCGGAAACCTTCAAGGGCGACCTGCTGGACACCCTGGGCCGCGCCGACGGCGCGCTGGAAGACCAGTCCTTCATGCTGCCGTGGAACGACATCCAGGTGCTGGAAGCCACCATCGAGCGCTACCACAATGAAATCGCCGCGGTGCTGATGGAGCCGATCTGCGTCAACGGCGGCGGCATCTTCCCGCGCGAAGGCTATCTGGAGCGCGCCAAGGAGATCTGCGAGAAGTACAACATCGTGCTGATCTTCGACGAGATCATCACCGGCGTGCGTCTGGGCCTGTCCGGCGCCCAGGGCATCCTCGGCGTCACCCCGCACTTGTCCACCTTCGGCAAGGCGCTGGGCGGCGGTTCCATGCCGATCTCCGCCATCGCCGGTCGTCGCGACATCATGGATCTCTATACCCGCGGCAAGGTGATCCACGCCGGCACCTTCAACGGCTACCCGCTGGGCCTGGCTGCGATCAAGAGCACTTTCGAGCTGATCGAACAGGACCCGGGCTGCTACGAGCGCATGGGCCGCTTCACCGAGCAGATCTCCGACACCTTCATCAAGGCCGCTCACGCCAATGATCTGCCGCTGGTGGTGCAGGGCATGCCCACCGCGCTGGTCTACCACTCGCAGGACACCATGGTGGACCGCTCCGAGGGCTACAGCGACAAGGTCAAGTTCTGCGACATCATCATCCGCGAGATCTCCAAGCGCTACGGCATTCAGTTCTCGCCGCTGTCGCGGATCTACTCCAACCTGCTGATGAACCAGGACGACGTGCGCTTCTTCGAAGAACGCATCTTCGACGCCATGGCCAACGCCCGCAAAGTGATCGACATCGCCTTCAAGGAAGGAGAGGTGGCGTGACCCGGCAAGTCGCCGTCGTCACCGGCGCGGCCGGCGGCTTCGGCAGCGCCATCGTCAAGTCGCTGCTGGAAGTGGGCTACGCGGTGGCGGCCACCGATCTGGACGCCGCCGCGCTGGAGCAGCTGGGCCGGGAGCTGGATTGCCCGGACAGCC
Organism: Chromobacterium alkanivorans; assembly: GCF_016937655.1. GTDB lineage: Bacteria > Pseudomonadota > Gammaproteobacteria > Burkholderiales > Chromobacteriaceae > Chromobacterium > Chromobacterium alkanivorans. Next base: position 48,684 of record NZ_JAFHKL010000005.1, read on the forward strand.
TGCGCGGCTTCGTGATGGACGTGACCGACCCCGACAGCGTGGACGCCGCCAGCGCCGCCATCGTCGAACGGATGGGGGCCAGCATCACGGTGCTGGTCAACAACGCCGGCGTCATCGGCCGCGGCTACTGCATGGCGGAGAAAAGCGGCGAGCTGGCGCGGCGGGTGTTCGACGTCAACCTCAACGGCGCCTTCAACGCCACCGCGGTGTTCTCCCGCCACATGGCGCGGCTGAAGTACGGCCGCATCATCAACATCGCCTCGGTGGCCGGGATCTGGGGCGCGGCCGGCGGGTCGGCGTATGCGGCGTCCAAGGCCGGCTTGATCAAGGCGTCGGAGTCCTGGGCGCGGGAGCTGGGGCCGCTGAACATCAGCGTCACCGCGATCGCGCCGGGCATCTGCAAGACCAAGATGCTCAACCAGTTCGTCGACCGCCAGATGGTGGAGCAGTCCGACGACGCCATCGTCAAGTCCATCGTGCCGGTGGGGCGCTGGGGGCTGCCGGAGGACATCGCCGAAGTGGTCACCTTCCTGGCCACCTGCAAGACCAACTATCTGAACGCCACCGTGATTCCGCTGGATGGAGGCATGAGGGTAGGCACCCTGTAAGAACCTGTCCAAGGCCTGCTGCGCTTCGGCGACACGGAGTTGAAACCGGTTTCGCTCTAGCTCGAGAGACTTGGATCAGGTTCTGCAATATCGCGAGACGCAGAATCGGGGGCCGGCCGCGCCGGCCCCCGACTGGAATCAACCCAAATCATAAGGTGAAGTCATGGATTACCGAGCCAAGACCAGCGTCAAGAACATCGTGCTGACCGGTCCCACCGGCGTGCTGGGCGGCCGTTTGCTGCAGGAAATACTGGCCACCACCGACGCCAACGTCTATTGCGTGGTGCGGGCCGAGAACAAGGACGCCGCGCGCGCCCGCATCGAGGACGTGCTGTATTGCTACGACGAGGGCCGCAAGCTGGCCACCGAAACCTGGCGCATCATCCCGGTGCTGGGCGACATCAGCCAGCCGATGCTGGGCCTGGACGCCAGCGCCTACCGCGACCTGGCTCACTTGGCGGACCTGGTGCTGCACTGCGCGGCCAACGTCAGCCTGGTGGCTTCCTACAACAAGATCGCCCCGGTCAACGTGGGCGGCACCGCCAATCTGATCGAACTGTGCCTGGCCGGCAAGGCACCGCTGCTGTTCACCTCCAGCTTCAGCATGGTGGGCGACAAGCTGTACCAGCCGGACTTCGTGCTGCGCGAGACCGATCTGGACGTGGGCCAGGGCTTCGTCAACATGGACTACGAACGCTCCAAGTTCACCGCCGAGCGCATGGTGCACGAGGCCGGCGAGCGCGGCCTGGACTGGGTCATCGTGCGCCCGGGCAATATCTGGGGCGACAGCCAGACCGGCTGCTACCCGCTGAAGCAGACCAAGGTCAAGGGCATCTACTACGAAATGATCAAGTCGCTGGTGGAAACCGGGCTCACCTTCGCCTCGGACGAAGCCTTCGACATCTCGCCGGTGGACTATGTGGCCCAGGCCACGCTGTTCGCGGCGATGAATCTGCAATCCAGCAATCGCCGCACCTACAACCTGACCAATCCGCGCCCAATCAACTACGACGGCATCGTCGCCCGCCTGCGCGGCTACGGCTACACCCTGCGCGACGTGCCGTCCAAGGACTACTTCGAAGCGCTGCAGGAAGGCCGCATGCACCGCGGCGGCGCCGGCTACCGCTCCACCTTCACCGATCTGATGGCCATCTTCTACGACGGCAGCGATTGCAAGGAACACGCCAAGTACGACACCAGCGAAATCCAGGAGCTGCTGGCCAACACCGACATCCGCTGCCCGGATTCCGACCAGGCGCTGTTCGGCCGCTATCTGGACTACGCGTGCAAGGTCGGCTTCCTGAACGCCCCGGCGGCGCAGTCCCCGCTGGCGGAAATCAAGCGTCACACCAGCATGGCCGGCGGCTATATGGAGAGCCTGTACGACGCCGACCTGAGCGACGCGGCGGCGGTGCGCTGAGATGCTGGCCGACGAGGAAGCGCTGATCGAAGCGCCGGGGGAGCTCGAAAAACCGTCGCGAGCGGTTCGAGAGCAAGACGCACCGCGCGCAGCGACCGAGATAGTACAAGGAGTACAGCGAGGGAGCGAGCACGGAGCAACGCAGCTATCGGACGGCGCAGCAGGTTTTTCGAGGTCCCCACCGGTCGCGGAACTGCTGCTGGACTACCAGGTGCTGAGCAACGGCGAGCCGATAGGCCGGCTGCGCACCGAGCGCCGCCGCGGCTGGCTGGACGACCTGCCGGTGCTGCAGGTCAGCAACCGGATGGACCTGCGCTGCAGCGGCCTGTGGTTCGACTACTCGCTGCAATCGGACGAGAGCATGGACTTCGGCGCCGACGGCCTGTGCCGCTACGCCGGCGTCTCCGACGAGGACGGCGACAAGACCGTGATCAAGGGCCGGCTGCGCCAGGGCGTGCTGACCCTGCGTCTGCACGACGGCCAGCTGGAAGTGCGCCGCTTCAAGCTGGGGGATTTCGACGCCAGCAGCGAAGACGCCGCCGAACGCTTCCTCGCCGGCGGCCAGGCCGAGGCCACGCTGCGGGTGCTGGACCTTGAGCACTTCGACATCGACGAAGTCCGCTACCAGCGGCTGCCGGATGAAACGCTGGACCTATTGGGCCAGCCGCGGCAGACGAGGGTGGTGGCCTATCAATCAAAGCGGCGCAAGATCAGCGGCACCGGCTGGTATCTGTCCGACGACGGCGGCGAAGTGCTGGTGCGCCAGAGCAGCCGCGAGCGCGGCGACCACAACGAAGTGATATTGACCGATTGGGAAAGCAAACCATGCCAAATCAAGACTTAGCCGTCACCCTGGTGCAAAGCGACATCGCCTGGGAATCGGTGGATCAGAACCTGCAGCGGATGGAGCGCCACCTGAGCGCGGTGAACGACAGCCAGCTGATCGTGCTGCCGGAAATGTTCACCACCGGCTTCAGCATGCGGCCGGAAAAAATCGCCGAAACCATGGACGGCAAGGCGGTGCAATGGCTGCGCGACACCGCGCGCGCCAAGCGCGCCGATCTGGTGGGCAGCGTGGCGATAGAAGACCAGGGCCGCTACTACAACCGCCTGTTGTGGGCCAAGGCCGACGGCAGCCTGTTCAGCTACGACAAGAAGCATCTGTTCAGCTTCGCCGGCGAGCACGAGCACTACACCGCCGGCGACGCGCCGCTGATCGTCAAGGTGGACGGCTGGTCGGTGGCCGCCTTCGTCTGCTACGACCTGCGTTTCCCGGTCTGGTCGCGCAACAACAACAGCCAGTACGACCTGGCGCTCTACATCGCCAGTTGGCCGGAGCGCCGCGCCAAGCACTGGCAGACGCTGCTGCCGGCGCGGGCGATCGAAAACCAGGCCTTCGTCATCGGCGTCAACCGCGTGGGCGTGGACGGCAACGACATCCGCTACAGCGGCGACTCCATGCTGATAGACCCGCTGGGCGACACCCTGTACCACGGCCGCCAGCTGGAAAGCGTGTATCAGGCCCGGCTGTCGCGCGCGCAGCTGGACGATGTGCGCGCCCAGTTTCCTTTCCTGAAGGACGCGGACCGTTATCAACTCGTTTGACAGCGCCACGGCAATGGAAAGAGGCGGACGACTCCTGCGGCTGCGCGGAGTTTTCCGCTGTTTCGGTTCTCCTTCGGCTTCTACGGAAAGTGAAATGCACCAAGCCACAACAAGAGAAAAAGTCATCGAATTCCAGTCGGTGACCAAGCGCTTCAACGACTACACCGCGGTCAACGACGTTTCGCTGGACATCCACCGCGGCGAATTCGTCGCCCTGCTGGGGCCCAACGGCGCCGGCAAGACCACGCTGGTGGAAATGCTGGAGGGACTGAAACAGCCGGAGGCCGGCACGATACGCATCCTGGGGCGCAGCTGGCAGAAAGACGAAAGCTATCTGCGCCACCGGCTGGCCGGGGTGTTGCAGGAGTCGCTGTTCATCAACAAGCTGCGGGTGGACGAAACCGTCAACCTGTTCGCCAGCTTCTACGGCAGGCCGCGCAGCCGCGCCGACGAGGTGCTGGAGCTGGTGGAACTGATCCCCAAGCGCAAGGTGATGGTGGAAGGGCTGTCCGGCGGCCAGCGCCAGCGGCTGGCCCTGGCCATCTCCATCCTCAACCAGCCGGAAATCCTGATCCTGGACGAACCCACCACCGGCCTGGACCCGCAAGTGCGGCGCGGCACCTGGGACATCCTGCGCAAGCTCAACAAGGAGCTGGGCTCCACCATGTTGCTGACCACCCACTACATGGAAGAAGCCGAATACCTGTGCGACCGCATCTGCATCATGCACCAGGGCCGCATCCTGACCCAGGGCACGCTGGACGAACTGCTGGCGGCGCACGAGCCGGGCGAAGTGGTGGAATACCGGGTCAAGAGCGGCGCCGGCGGCGCCGAGCCCAAACACAAGGACAACATCATCAGCTACAGCTACGACCAAGCGTCCGCCAAGGCGCGGCTGCTGGTGCGCAACGGCTCGGCCTTCCTGTTCCGCCTGTCCGAGTTCATCCGCGAACAACAAATCGACATCGACGAAATCATCGTGCGCAAGAAAACGCTGGACGATTTATTCCTGTCACTGGCCGGCCGAGGTTTCCATGAATAACGCCCTGCTCAATCTGATCATCACTCAATTCCGCCAATACCTGCGCGAGCCGCAAATCCTGTTCTGGTCCTTCGGCTTCCCGCTGCTGCTGGTGTGGCTGCTGGGCGTGTCCTTCTCCGGCGGTGAAATCAAGGAACGGACCATAGGCGTGGTGCTGCCGCCCAGCCTGCAGGAACAGGCCGCGGTCAAGGCCTGGATCAGCAAGGTGGAGGCCCGCAACCAGCCGCTGTCCAGCGTCATCAACGCCGACGAAATCAAGCGCGACCACCTGATCCGGATGAAATACCGCTTTCAGTACTACCCGGACCGCGAATCGGTGCTGCGCGGCCTCAAGCGCGGCGACGTGCAAGTGTTCATGGAGCCCAGCGCCGACAGCGGCAAGCGCATCTACTACCTGGACCCGCAAAACAACGAGGCGCTGCTGACTTACTTCTTCCTCGGCGACGATCCGGAGGCGCTGAGCCGGGCGGTGGACAAGAATATGTCGGTGCTGGACAGCCCCGGCCTGCGCTATATCGACTTCCTCGTGCCCGGCCTGGTGGCGATGGCGGTGATGGAGACCTGCCTGATCGCCGTCGGCTGGTCGCTGATCGAAAAACGCGCCACCCGCGTCACCCGGCAGATGCGCATCACCCCGATGCGCAAGACCGACTTCCTGCTGGCCCACGTGCTGGCCTGCCTGGTGTTCAGCCTGCTGGAGACCCTGGTGCTATACCTGTTCGCCAGCAGTTATTTCGACGTGCACGCCCAGGGCGGGGCGCTGCCCTTCATCGTGCTGCTGCTGGCCGGCAATGTCTGCTTCGCCGGCATCGCCATCCTGGCCGCCTCGCGCGCCACCAAGGCGCAGACCGCCAACGGCCTGCTGGAAATGACCATTCTGTTCCTGGTGATCTTCTCCGGCATCTTCTTCAGCTACAAGCACTTCCCGGACTGGATGGTGGCGGTGATCGAGGTGTTGCCGCTGACGATACTGGCCGACGGCATGCGCATGATTTTCGTCGAGGGCGCCGGGGTGTTGGAAATCGCGCGCTCGGCGGCGGTGCTCACGTTGATCGGCATCGCCGGCTTCGTCAGCGGCGCGCGGGTGTTCCGCTGGTACTAGGGGGGAGTAGGGTACTGACGTTGGAGTTTAGCCAAGCTGGTGGGGCGAGAAGCGCGTTTCCGATGCGCCCCTGGTCCCTTCAAGCCTGCCGACGGGTGGCAGGCCCGAGGTCTTAAGCGGCTGCCCTGTTTGAGCGATTTGACGCTAGCAAATCGCGAGTTCAGCCGCGCCTCGGGCCTGACGGGAACCGGCGGGAAGCCGTAGGCCAGGCTTGCAGGGCGGCCTTTGGGGTGAAGGGGAATTTGGCCGCGCAAATTCCCCTTCCTGCCCGCCGGGCAGCCCCGGCAATGTAAATCATCAATCCGCGCAGCGGATTCAACACCAGATCGGGCGCAAGCGTTAAGCGCACCGGTTTGCGATGCATTAGCAAGCCGTTCACCCGCCGGTTGACGCAGGGAAACCATGCGCAACAGTGGCCGTGAGCGGCGCGAAAGGAGAAAGGGTAGTGAAACGCTTGATCCTCGCCCTATTGGGCATCGCCATGCTGTCCTTGCTGACGGCCTGCGAACTGGACGAAGACGGCAAGCCGCGCGGCAGCCAGGTGCTGTGGGACCGCAGCGGCGTGCCGCACATCTACGCTGCGCGCGCCGACAGCCTGGCCTACGCCTTCGGCCGCGCCCAGATGCAGGCGCATCCGGAGCTGCTGCTGCGGCTGTACGCCCAGGGCCGCGGCCGCGGGGCCGAATACTACGGCGCGGTGTTCGAGGCCGGCGAACCCTTTCCCAGCAATATGGCGGAAGTGGACCGCCTGGTGCGCGCGATGGGCTTCCCCGAACGCTCCAAACAATGGCTGCAACAGCAAAGCCCGCGCATGCGCGCCTACCTGGACGCCTTCGTCGCCGGGATCAACGACCAGGCCGCCGCCAGCGGAAGCCTGAGCCCGGCGGCGCGCGAGGTGTTGCCGGTGCGCAGCGAGGACGTGCTGGGCCACACCCTGCGCATCTTCTTCGGTTATCTGAGCGGCTCCACCGCCACCGGCGCGGCCAATTGCTCGCTGATCTACCCGGACGCGGTGACCACGCCCATCAATCTGATCGGCGGCTCCAACGGCTGGGCGCTGGGGCCGGCCAAGAGCCGCTCCGGCAACGCCATGCTGCTGGCCAACCCGCATCTGTTGTGGGGCGGCAGCCACACCTGGTTCGAAGCCCAGTTCAAGAGCCCGGAATACGATATTTACGGCGCCACCCTGGTGGGCCTGCCGGTGATGCGCATCGGCTTCAACCAGCGGCTGGGCTGGGTGCACACCGTCAACACCCAGGACGGCTGCGACCTGTACCAACTCAAGCTCAGCGGCAAGCAATACCTGCTGGACGGCGTGGCGCGCGATTTCGAAACCAGGCGCGAAACCATGTACATCCGCCAGCCGGACGGCAGCCTGCAAGCCGAACAGCTGACGCTGCGCCGCGCCGAGCAGGGCCCGGTGTTCGACAAGGGCGGCCAGAGCTACGCGCTGCGCATCGTCGGCGTCGACCAGCTGCAGACTCCCGGCGTGCTGGAGCAATGGTGGGACATGGCGCAGGCGCCCAATTTCCAGGCCTTCCGCAACACCGTGGCGCGCTTGCGCAACCCCTACCACAACATCATCTACGCCGACGCCCAGCGCAATATCTGGGCGGCCTTCGGCGGCCTAACCCCGCGCCGCGCCGGCGGCGACGCCGCCTTCTGGGCGCAGCCGGTGGACGGCAGCCGCAGCGATCTGATCTGGCGCCAGGCGCTGCGGCTGGACGAATTGCCGCAGGCGACCAACCCGGCCAGCGGCTGGGTGCAGAACTCCAACAGCGTGCCCTGGTATATGAGCAAGCCGGCGCTGGACCCGGCCGCCTACGCCGCTTATCTGTCGCCGCGGGCGTCGCCGCTGCTGCGCGAACAGCGCGGCATCGAGCTGATCGAGCAGACGCCGGCCTTCACCCTGGACACGCTGCTGCGCGCCAAGCACGACACCCGGCTGCTGCTGGCGGACCGAGTGCTGGACGATTTGATCGCCTATGCGCGCGCCTCCGGCGACGCCGGCCTGATCGCCGCGGCGCAAGTGCTGGCCCAATGGGACCGGCGCAGCGACGCCGCCAGCAAGGGCGCGGTGCTGTTCGCCGCCTGGGTGGCGGCCTCCGGCGGCGAAGAGGCCTTGCCTTATCGCCGGGAAGCGGACGCGGCGCAGCCCTACAGCACGCCGGCCGGCCTGCGCGACGCCGGCTTCGCGCTGAGCAAGCTGGGCGCGGCGGCCCAGGGGCTGCAACAGGCCGGCGTGCCGCTGGACGTCGCCTTCGGCGAGGTCTACCGGCTGCGGCGCGGCCCCGCCGGCGGCGCGGCGCGCTTGGATCAGCCGGCCAGCGGCGGCGCCGAGGGCCTGGGCGCCTTCCGCACCTTCAGCTATATCGGCGACGGCGACGGCCGCCAGCGCGCCATCTTCGGCGACACCTTCACCGCCCTGGTGGAGTTCGGCCGGCCGCTGAGCGCCAAGGTGATCAACACCTACGGCAACAGCAGCCAGCCGCAATCGCCTTACTACGGCGACCAGATGGCGCTGGCGTCGCGGAACGAGATGCGCGACGCCTTGCTCAAGCGCGAGCAGGTGGAGGCGGCGCTGGCCAAGCGCGAGTGGTTCCGTTACTAGCGCTAGCGTTGCGGCCGCGCTCGAGGCGGCGAAGCCTCGCCGTGGCCGTCCGCCTCCAGCATCGCGATCAGGTGGCGGGCGAATAGCGGCAGGCTGTCCAGCTCGCGCACGCAGATCAGCAGATTGCGGGCGGCCCAGTCATTGCTCAGCCGCACCAGGCGGATGTCCAGGCTGGCCGCGTGCCGCCGCGCGGCGGACTCCGGCAGGATGCCGATGCCTACGTCGGCGGCTATCATCCGGCACACCGCCTCGAAGCTGCTGACCTGGGTGCGGATTTTCAGCGGCCGGCGCAGCCGGGCGGCCGCCTGCGCCAGGAAGGAGTGGATCGCGCTGCCCTCGTGCAGCGCGACGTAGTCGTAGTCCAGCGTGGCGGCGAAATCCAGCGCGCGCTTGCGCGCCAGCGGATGGCGCGCCGAAGCCGCCAGCACCAGCCGGTCCTGACGGTAGGGCATGGCCTGCAGGCCGGCGGTGTCCACGCTGTCGGCGACGATGCCGATGTCGGCGGTGCCTTCGTTGACCGCGCGCACGATGTCGTGGCTCAGCCGCTCGCGCAGATCGGTGTTCACGTCCGGGTGACTGAGCAGAAAGGCGCTCAGCACCGGCGGGATGAACTCGGTGATCGCCGTGGTGTTGGCCTGCACCCGCACATGGCCCTTGACGCCCTCGGCGTACTCCTGCAAATCCCCGCGCAAGCTCTCCAGCTGGCCCAGCACCTTGCGGGCGTGATGCAGCAGCGTCCGCCCCGGCGGCCGCAAGGACACGCCCTGGCTCTCCCGGTTCAGCAGCTTGACGCCTATGGCTTGTTCCAGATGCTTGACGCGCATGCTGGCGGCCGGCAAGGACAGATGCGCGCGCGCGGCGGCGCGGGTCAGGTTGCTTTCCTCCGCGATGAAGACGAACAGCCTCAAGTCCACCAAATCAAAATGCAAAGCCATGGCAGGGCTTTCCTCCTTGTGCTGGTATCGGCCCCCGCCGCTTGGCGGGGCCCGCGGTTAGAACCTGTTCAAGGTCTGCTGCGCTTCATGAAGCGTTACACGGCGAGTGCCAGCTCAAAATGCTCATGTACCCCTCGTGCATTCCGCTTTCTTCAGCGGTTTTCGCCTTGTCTCGCGAGATCGTAAACAGTTCTCAGGTCTGCTAACAAAACCCCTGATCCCGCCTTGAGCCTTCCGCACCGCAGCTACTGCCTGCGTCGGCGCGCCTGGGTTCAATTCTCGGCGAGGTTTTGTCAGTGGCTCTTAAGCCATGCCTAAATCCCGCTTCGGCAAATGCGAATTGCCAGTCGCGGCCGGCCTCTTCATGCTGAGCCCGCAGTCTCCACTCCAGTTCGAGCAATTGCCGATGGGCATGAGAAAGAGAGCGGGCGCAGTGTTTGACATTAAACATGTGAATCAATGGTTGGGAAAGCGCGAGCGGCGCGACGACTGGCTGGCGCCGGCGCCGGCCGCGGCGCTGGCATCCTTGCTGGGGCGCGCCGGTCCGCCGCCGGAGCCGGGCGAGGCCTTGCCGCCGCTGTGGCACTGGCTGTACTTCAACCGCCTGTCGCCGCCGGAGGCGCTGGGCGCGGACGGCCATCCGCGCCGCGGCGGCTTCCTGCCGCCGGTGGAGCTGCCGCGGCGGATGTGGGCCGGCGGCCGGGTGGAATGGCTGCAGCCGCTGCGGCTGGGGGAGCGGGCCAGCCGCGACTCCCGCATCGCCGCCATCCAGGACAAGAGCGGCCGCAGCGGGCCCTTGCTGTTTCTGACGCTGCGTCACGAAATCAGCGGCGAGAACGGCCTGGCGCTGGTGGAGGAGCAGGATCTGGTCTATTGCCGGCCGCCGGCCGCGGACCAGGCCGCCGCGCCGCCGGCGCCGATTCCGGCCACGCCGTGGCGGCGCGCGCTGCGCGCCGACGACGTCCTGTTGTTCGGCTATTCGGCCTTGACGCTGAACACCCACCGCATCCATTACAACCGCGATTACGCGACCGGCAGCGAAGGCTACCCGGGCCTTGTGGTGCACGGGCCCTTGCTCGCCACCCTGTTGCTGGAGCTGTGCGGCCGGAGCGCGCCGGGCTTCCGCCCCGGCGGTTTCCGCTTCCGCTCGTTGCGGCCCTTGTTCGAAAACACCGAGATCACTTTGGGCGGCCTGCCGGACCCGGCCGACCGCATGGTGGCCCTGTGGGCCTGGAACGCGGCCGGGCAGCCGGCGATGGAGGCCCGCCTGCAATGGGCGCCGGACGACGGCGCCTGAATCGTTAAGGGAGGATGCGATGCGGCAAAGCAAGGATGATTACCAGACGCTGCGCGAAGCGGTGCGCGCGCTGTGCGCGCAGTTTCCGGACGCCTATTTCCGCGAGATCGATCAGCAGCGCGGCTATCCGGAGGCCTTCGTCTCCGCGCTGACCGAGGCCGGCTGGCTGGCTGCGCTGATTCCTGAGGAATACGGCGGTTCCGGCCTGGGCCTGACCGAGGCTTCGGTGATCATGGAGGAGATCAACCGTTGCGGCGGCAACTCCGGCGCCTGCCATGGCCAGATGTACAATATGGGCACCTTGCTGCGCCACGGCTCCGAGCGGCAAAAGCGCGACTACCTGCCACGCATCGCCAGCGGCGAATTGCGCTTGCAGTCCATGGCGGTCACCGAGCCGACCACCGGCAGCGACACCACCCGCATCAAGACCCGCGCCGTCCGCCGCGGCGACCATTACCGCGTCAGCGGCCAGAAAGTGTGGATTTCCCGGGTCCAGCATTCCGATCTGATGATACTGCTGGCGCGCACCACCCCGCTGGAACAGACGAGCCGGCGCTCGGAAGGCATGTCGCTGTTCCTGATCGACCTGCGCGAAGCCGTGGGCCGCGGCCTGAGCGTGCAGCCCATCGCCAATATGGTCAATCACGAGACCAACGAGCTGTTCTTCGACGAACTGGAAGTGCCGGCGGAGAACCTGATCGGCGAGGAGGGCCAGGGTTTCCGCTACCTGCTGGACGGGCTCAACGCCGAACGGGCGCTGATCGCCGCCGAGTGCATAGGCGACGGCCGCTGGTTCATCGAGCGCGTCGCCGAGTACGGCCGCGAGCGCCAGGTGTTCGGCCGGCCCATCGCCCAGAACCAGGGCGTGCAATTTCCCATCGCCCGCGCCCACGTCAATCTGGAAGCCGCCAGCCTGATGCGCTTCGAAGCCTGCGCGCGTTTCGACGCGCGGCAAAGCTGCGGCGCCGAAGCCAATATGGCCAAGTTGCTGGCCGCCGACGCCTCCTGGGAGGCGGCCAATGTCTGCCTGCAATTCCACGGCGGCTTCGGCTTCGCCTGCGAATACGACGTCGAACGCAAATTCCGCGAAACCCGCTTGTACCAAGTGGCGCCGATTTCCACCAATCTGATCCTGGCCTACGTGGCCGAACACGTGCTGGGCCTGCCGCGCTCGTTTTGAGAACCTGTTTACGATCTCGCGAGCTAAGGCGAGACAAGGCGAAAACGGCTGAGAAAGCGGAATGTACAAGTGGTACATGAGCATTTCGAAGGTGTTTTCAACGCCGTATCGCCAACGCGCAGCAGATCGTAAACAGGTTCTGAGCACGGCAGTCTCGTGGAGACCCGAATGGGACCCTTGCAAGGCATTACCGTCGTTTCGCTGGAACACGCCGTCGCCGCGCCCTTCGCCACCCGGCAACTGGCGGACCTGGGCGCGCGGGTGATCAAGGTGGAACGCCCCGGCGACGGCGACTTCGCCCGCCGCTACGACGAGCGGGTGGGCGGCTTGTCCTCCTATTTCGCCTGGATCAACCGTTCAAAGGAAAGCCTGACCCTGGACCTGAAACAGCCAGCCGCCGCCGCCGTGTTGACGGCGTTGCTGGAGCGCGCCGACGTGCTGGTGCAGAACCTGGGGCCGGGCGCGGCGGAACGGCTGGGACTGGGCGCCGCCGCGCTGCGCGCGCGGCTGCCGCGGCTGATCGTCTGCGACATTTCCGGCTACGGCAGCGACGGCCCCTACGCCGGCAAGAAAGCCTACGACTTGCTGATCCAGGCCGAGGCCGGCCTGCTCTCCATCACCGGCGGCGCCGACGGGCCGGCGCGCGCCGGCATTTCCATCGCCGACATCGCCGCCGGCATGTACGGCTACAGCCACATCCTGGCGGCGCTGATCCAGCGCGGCCGCAGCGGGGAGGGCAGCCATATCGAAGTGTCGATGCTGGAGGCCTTGGCCGAATGGATGGGCAATCCGCTGTATTTCGCCTTCCAGGGGCAGCCGCAGGCGCGGCGCAGCGGCGCCAGCCATCCCAGCATCTACCCCTATGGCCCGTTCCAGGCCGGCGACGGCCAGTGGCTGCTGTTCGGTCTACAGAACGAGCGCGAGTGGCGGCGCTTCTGCGATCAGGTGCTGGAGACGCCGGCGCTGGCCGACGATCCGCGCTTCGCGTCCAATCCGCAGCGCCATCAAGGGCGGGAGGCGCTGCAAGCCATCATCGATCAGGTGTTCGCCGGCCTGGATTCGGCCCAGTTGCTGGAACGGCTGGAGCGGGCCGGCATCGGCAACGGCCGCATCAACGACATGGCCGACGTCTGGCGCCATCCGCAGCTGGCGGCGCGGCGGCGCTGGAGGCAAGTGGAGTCCCCGGCGGGGCCGATTCCGGCGCTGCTGCCGCCGGGCGACAACGACGGCTTCGACTACCGGATGGACGCGATTCCGGCGCTGGGCCAGCACACCGAGGCGATTTTGCGGGACTTGGGCTACGCCGCCGCCGATATTCACCGCCTGCGCGAACAGCGGGCGATCTGAAACCTGAAACGGGAGGACAAGGATGACAGCGATAACGTCGACACCGGCCAGCGGCAGCGCCGGCCTGGCGGCCTTTGCCGCCGAGCTGCGGCCGGAACAGGTGCCGGAGCCGGTATGGCGCCGGGCCGAGGAGTTGCTGCTGGACTGGTTCGGCGCCGCGCTGGCCGGCAAGGGCGCGCGGCCGGTGAAAAGCATCGCCGCGCTGGCCGAGGCGATGGGGCCGGCCGGCGGCGCGGCGGAACTGCTGATTTCGCGGCGGCGCAGCTCGCCGCTGTTCGCAGCCATGGTCAACGCCGCCGCCTCCCACGTGGCGGAGCAGGACGACGTGCACAACGGCGCGGTGTTCCATCCCGGCACCGTGGTGTTTCCGGCGGCGCTGGCGGCGGCGCAGGCCTTGCGCCGTTCCGGCGCCGAACTGCTGCTGGCCGCCATCGCCGGCTACGAGGCCGGCATCCGCGCCGGCGAAAGCCTGGGCCGTTCCCATTACCGGGTGTTCCACACCACCGGCACCGTCGGCGGCATCGCCGCGGCGGTGGCGGTGGGGCGTTTGCTGCGGCTGAACCCGGAGCAGATGAACCACGCCATCGGCAGCGCCGGCACCCAGGCCGCCGGCCTGTGGGAGTTCTTGCGCACCGCCGCCGACTCCAAGCCCCTGCACGCCGCCCATGCCGCCGCCAGCGGCTTGAGCGCGGCCTATCTGGCGCGCGACGGCTTCCGCGGCGCGACGCAGATACTGGAAGGCCCGCAAGGCATGGCGGCCGGCATGTCCAGCGACGCCGACGCCGGCCGGCTGTGCGACCGTTTGGGCGAGCGCTGGGCGCTGCTGGAAACCTCGTTCAAGTACCACGCCTCCTGCCGCCACACCCATCCGGCGGCGGACGCGCTGTTGCAGCTGATGCGCGAGCACGGCCTCGGCGCGGACGATATCGTCCGCGTCAACGCGCGGGTGCACGTCGCCGCGCTGGAGGTGCTGGGCGTGGTGGGGCGGCCGCAGAGCGTGCATCAGGCCAAGTTTTCCATGGGCACGGTGCTGGGCCTGATCGCCTGCCACGGCGCCGCCGGCATCACCGAATTCGAGCGCGCGCTGGACGACGACGCCGTTGGCGACTTTGCCGCCAAAGTGACGATGGAGGCGGACGCCGAAGTGGAGGCCGCCTATCCGCTGCGCTGGATAGGCAAGGTGGAGGTGAATACTCGCGATGGCCGCCGGTTGACATGCAAGGTGGAACAGCCCAAGGGCGACCCCGGCAATACCTTGAGCCGCGCCGAACTGGAAGCCAAGGCCTTGCGGCTGGCGGCCTTCGGCGGCGCGGCGGGTCCGGAGGAGGCCAGGCTGGCCTTGGCCAATCTGTGGAAGATCCGCGGGGCGGCGGTGGTGGGCAGCCTGTTGCCGGGAGCGCGGACATGAGGCCGCTTGCCGCATGGCACAGCTATCTGTTCGTGCCTGGCAACCGGCCGGAGCGTTTCGCCAAGGCCGCCGCTTCCGGCGCCCATGCGCTGATTCTGGACCTGGAGGACGCGGTGCCGGCGGCGGACAAGGCATTGGCGCGAGGGGCGGCGGCGAATTGGTTGGCGCTGCCCGCCGGCGCCGGCGCCGGCCCGGCGCGGCTGTTGCGCGTCAACGCCGCCGACAGCCCCGACTTCGCCGCCGATGCCCAGCTATGCCGGGAGCTGTCCCTGGACGGTGTGGTGCTGTCCAAGGCCGAGAGCGTGGAGCAACTGGACGCGTTGACCGCCGGCCGCGCCGGCCCGCCCTTGCTGCCGCTGATCGAAACCGCGCGCGGCTTCGACCAGGTCGCCGCCATCGCCGCCCATCCGCGGGTGGCGCGCTTGGTGTTCGGCGCGCTGGATTTTCAATTGGACCTGGATCTGGATATCGACGACGACGACGGCGAGGCCTTGTTGTATTTCCGTTCCCGGCTGGTGCTGAATTCGCGGCTGGCCGAGCTGCCGCCACCGGTGGACGGGGTCACCACCGCGCTGGATGAAGCGCAATTGCACCGCGACGCGCAGCGAGCGCGGCGGCTGGGCTTCGGCGGCAAGCTGTGCATTCACCCAGGCCAGATCGCCGCGGTCAATACCGCCTTCCGCCCCAGCGAGCCGCAGCTGGCCTGGGCGCTGCGGGTGCGGGAGGCGGCGGCGCGGGCCGGCGGCGGCGCCACCTTGCTGGACGGCAGGATGATAGACCGGCCGGTGTTGTTGCGCGCCGAGCGGATTCTGGCGGAGGAGTTCTGAACATGGCGCGCCAATCGACGGCCGACCCCGTCACTTCCATCGCGCGGCGGCCCGGCTTGTGGTCGGTGTTCACGCAAGGCTTCTGCGGCCTGTCGCCCAGCGTTTCCTTTCTGACTCATTCCCCCAGGAGCATAGGCATGACTACATCAGAGGCCGCCGGGCCGGAACGGATCTACCAACAGGCGCTGCGGGCCGGCGTGTTTCAGATACAGCGCTGCGCGGCGTGCGAGCGCCATGTGTTCTATCCGCGGGTGGCCTGCCCGCATTGCGGCGCGGCGGCGCTGACCTGGGTGCGGCCCAGCGGCGCCGGCACCGTCTATTCCAGTTCGGTGGTGCGCCGCAAACCGGAGCAGGGCGGCGATTTGAACATCGCGCTGGTGGATCTGGCCGAGGGCGTACGGCTGATGAGCCGGGTGGAAGGCGTGGCACCGGATGCGGTGCGCATCGGCATGGCGGTGCGGGCGTCCATCGTCAGCGAGCAAGGCCAGGCCTTGCTGGTCTTCGTGCCGGAAGGGGGGCGGACATGAGCCGGGCGCAAGGGTTGCGCGGCGCGGTGGCCATCGTCGGCGTCGGCCAGGCCGGCCTGGGCGAGGCCCATGGCCGCAGCGAGATGGAAATCCTGGCCGAAGCCGCCGGCATCGCGATCGCCGACGCCGGCCTGACGCTGGGCGAGATCGACGGTCTGACCACCGCCAGCGTCAACGCCAGCATGTGGGGACTGCCGGTGGCGGAGTACCTGGGCATCCGCCCGCGCTTCCTGGACAGCACCATGCTGGGCGGCTCCAGCTTTGTCGCCCATATGCTGCCGGCGGCGCTGGCGCTGCAGGCCGGCGTCTGCGACGCGGTGCTGGTCTGCTACGGCAGCACCCAGCGCACGGCGACCTTCGGCCGCAAGGAAAGCAATCAGGCGCGGCGCTTCCTCGACCCGATGCCGCATGAACATCCGTACCAGCCGGCGCTGCCGGTCACTGCCTACGCGCTGGCCGCGGCGCGGCACATGCACCAGTACGGCACCCGCCGCGAGCACCTGGCCGAGGTGGCGGTGGCGGCCCGGCGTTGGGCCCAGCTCAACCCGGAGGCCTATGCGCGCGAGCCGCTGAGCCTGGAGCAGGCGCTTGACGCGCGCATGGTGGCGGACCCGCTGTCGGTGCGCGATTGCTGCCTGGTGACCGACGGCGCCGGCGCCTACGTGATGGTGCGCGCCGAGCGCGCGCGCGACCTGCCGCGGCCGCCGGCCTATATGTTGGGCGTCGCCGGCGCCACCTGGCACCGGCAGATTTCGGCGATGCCGGACCTGACCGTGACCGCGGCGCGCGAATCCGGCGCGCGGGCGCTGGCGATGGCCGGCATGCGCCCGGCCGACATCGACGTGGTCCAGCTCTACGACGCCTTCACCATCAACACCTTGTTGTT
Organism: Chromobacterium alkanivorans; assembly: GCF_016937655.1. Taxonomy (GTDB): domain Bacteria; phylum Pseudomonadota; class Gammaproteobacteria; order Burkholderiales; family Chromobacteriaceae; genus Chromobacterium; species Chromobacterium alkanivorans. Next base: position 65,479 of record NZ_JAFHKL010000005.1, read on the forward strand.
TCTGGAAGACCTGGGCTTCTGCGCCAAGGGAGAGGGTGGGCCCTTCGTCGCAGACGGCGCCATCGCGCCGGGCGGCCGGCTGCCGGTCAACACCAACGGCGGCGGCCTGTCCTGCGCGCACCCCGGCATGTACGGCGTGTTCCAGGTGATAGAGGCGGTGAGGCAGTTGCGCGGCGATTGCGGCGCGCGCCAGGTGGCCGGCGCGACTACCGCGCTGGTGCACGGCAACGGCGGCACGCTGTCGTCGCAGGTCACCGCGGTGTTGGGCGGCGCCGCAGCGCTTTGAAAACCTGCGCAATATCTGCTGAGCGTCGGCGAGACGGCGTTGCAACCGGCTTTGGAAGATACCGTATGCACTCTTCGCTTCTTCAGCCCCCACGCCTTGTCTCGCCCCGGCTCGCGAGACTTTGAACAGCTATTGGGAACAAGGAGGCAGACAATGGAAAAGCAAGCCATGTTGGCGGGCAAGGTGGTGGTGGTGACCGGGGCCGGCGGCGGCATCGGGCGCGATATCGCGCTGGCGATGGCGGCCGAAGGCGCGAGGGTGGTGGTCAACGACATCGGCGCCGCGCTCAGCGGCGAGGGCCGCGACGCCGGGCCGGCGCAGCGGGTGGCGGCGGAGATCCGCGAGCGGGGCGGGCTGGCGCAGGACAATAGCGACAGCGTGGCCAGCGCGGAAGGCGCGGCCGGGATCATCGCCGCCGCGATCGAAGCGTTTGGCCGGGTGGATTGCGTGGTCAACAACGCCGGCATCTTGCGCGACCGCATCTTCCACAAGATGAGCGAGGAGGAATGGGACGCGGTGCTCAAGGTCCATCTTTACGGCGCCTACCACATGAGCCGCGCCGCGGCGCCGCATTTCAAGGAGCAGGGCTCGGGCAGCCTGGTGCACATGACCTCGACTTCCGGGCTGATCGGCAATTTGGGCCAAGCCAATTACGCGGCGGCCAAGCTGGCGGTGGTGGCGCTGTCCAAGTCCATCGCGCTGGACATGCAGCGCTTCGCCGTGCGTTCCAACTGCATCGCGCCATTCGCCTGGAGCCGGATGATAGGGTCCATCCCGTCGCAGACCGAGGCCGAGCGGCAGCGGGTGGACAAGATCAAACAGATGATGCCGGCCAAGATCGCGCCGCTGGCGGTGTTCCTGGCCAGCGACGCCGCCGGCGCGGTCAACGGCCAGGTGTTCTGCGTGCGCAACAACGAGATCTTCCTGATGAGCCAGCCGCGGCCACTGCGCTCGGTGCAGCGCGATCAGGGCTGGACGCCGCAAACCATAGCCGAGCACGCGATGCCGGCGCTGCAGGGCTCTTTCGTCGGCCTGGAGCGCTCGGCCGACGTGTTCAGCTGGGACCCGGTGTGAAGATGGCTGGGCGAGCAAAGAGCGGCTAAAAAAGTCAGTTTTATGTCTGAGGCAAGTTGGCGCAACGTAGCATCAGGAGTTTTGTTAGCCGCTCTAAGAACGTGTTTACGATCTCGCGAGCTAAGGCGAGACAAGGCGAAAACGGCTGAGAAAGCGGAATGTACACGTGGTACATGAGCATTTCGAAGGTGTTTTCAACGCCGTATCACCGACGCGCAGCAGATCGTAAACAGGTTCTAAGGAAAGGAGTTCGCATGCTGGATCACAGCCATATCGGCCGGGCGCTGACGCCGTATTCGGTGCTGGTGGAGGCGGGACGGTTGAGGTTTTTCGCCCTGGCCACCGCGCAAAGCGACCCAGTCCACTTTGATCAAGCCGCGGCCGAGGCCGCCGGCTACCCGGCCTTGCTGGCGCCGCCGACCTTTCTGTTTTGCCTGGAGTTCGAGTCGCCGCAGCGGGGCGAGTTGTTCCGTCTGCTGGACATCGATATCGCGCGCATCCTGCACGGAGAGCAGAGCTTCGCCTACCGGCGGCCGGTGTTCGCCGGCGATCGCCTCGATTACGCCGGCCGCATCGCCAACATCTACGTCAAGCGGAGCCGCTCCGGCGGCGAGTTGGGCTTTATCGAGATCGAGACCACGGTCAGCAACGCCGAGCGGCAAGTGGTGGCGGAGTTGCGCCGGGTCACGGTGGTCAAGCCGGCCTGAGCCTGGCTGGAGGGAGAGAGAAATGAACACCGCAGATTGGAGCGAGCCGCAAGTCGGCGACGAATTGCCGGCCTTCACCGCGCCGGCGATCAGCCGCGCCGCGCTGGCCTTGTACGCCGGCGCGTCCGGCGACCACAACCCCATGCACATCGACAGCGATTTCGCCCGCGCGGCTGGTCAGGACGATGTGTTCGCCCACGGCATGCTGGGCATGGCCTACCTGGCGCAGCTGCTGACGCGCTGGGCGCCGCAGGCCGCGCTGCGCAGCTGCCGCGCCCGCTTTGTCTCGATCACCCGCCTGGGCGACTGCCTGCGTTGCGAGGCGACGGTGTCGCAGCTATTCGAGCAGGACGGCGAGCGGCGCGTGCGCCTGCAACTGCGGGCGGTCAACCAGCACGGTGAGACCCGGCTGCAGGGCGAGGCGGTGGTGGCTTTGGCCGCGCCGGACTAAGAACCTGTTTACCGATCTTTTGTCAGTACTTGAAACACGGTTTGGTACACAGGAAGTCGCGTATTCGACGCGCCCTGGGTCCCTTCAAGCCTGCCGTCGGGTGGCAGGTCCGAGGTCTTAAGCGGCTGCTTGTTCGAGCAGCGCGACGGTAGCGCGCTGCGAGTTCAGCCGCGCCTCGGACCTGACGGGACCTGGCGGGAAGCCGCAGGCCAGGCTTGCAGGGTGGCCTTTAGGGGTGGAGGGGATATTTGGCCAAGCAAATATCTCCTCCCTGCTCGCCGGGCAGCCCCGGCAATGAAAATCATCATCCGCGCAGCGGATTCCATATCTTGGAGCCATCACTCGGAAAGATCGTAAACAGGTTCTAAGAACCTGTTCGAGGGCTGGCTAGGCTGGGCTTGGGCTAGGCGCGCCGGCCTCCGCCGCTTCGCGGCTGAAGTACAAATCGTGCAAGGCCTCCAACTCCACGCTGGCGGCGGGCTGCGACAGCAGCACCTTGCCGCTTTGCATCAGGTAGACATGGTCGGCCACCGCCAGCGCGCTGCGGGTGCTTTGCTCCACCAGTACGATGGTCTTGCCCTCCCGTTTCAGCGCCTCCAGGCAGGCAAACAGCTCCTGGCTGATCACCGGCGCCAGGCCCAGCGAGGGTTCGTCTATCAGCAGCAGCTGCGGCTCGGCCATCAGGCCGCGCCCCAGCGCCAGCATCTGCGCCTCGCCGCCGGACAGCGAGCCGGCGAGCTGGCGGCGGCGCTGGGCCAGTTTGGGAAACAGCGTGTAAGCGCGCTCCAGGCCGTCGGCCGCCCACGACCGGGCCGCGGGAACAAAGGCCCCCATCCTCAGGTTCTCCTCCACCGTCATGTCCTTGAACACCAGCCGGCCCTCCGGCACCAGAACCATGCCGTGGCCGGGCATGTCCCAGGCGGGCACATTGCGCAAGGACTTCCCGCGCAGGCGGATGTCGCCGCCCTGTATCGGCAGCAGGCCGCTGATGGTGCGCAGCAGCGTGGTTTTGCCGGCGCCGTTGGGGCCGATGATGGCGGTGAGCTGGCCGGCGGCGAAGCGCAGATCCACGTCCCACAAGATGGTGATGCCGCCGTAACCGGCGCGCAGGCGCTGGATTTCAAGCATGGTTCTCTCCGGTGTAGCTGCTGACGACGCGCGGATCGCGGAACACCGCGTCCGGCTCGCCGTCGGCGATCAACTCGCCGAAATCGAGCACGCAAACGCGGCGGCACAGCCGGTGTATGGTTTCGATATCGTGCTCTATCAGCAGAATGGTCAGCGCATAGCGTTGCTGCAGGCCTTGCAGCATGGTCATGAAACGGCGCTTGCTGCTGGTTTCCAAGCCGGCCAGCACTTCGTCCAGCAGCAGGATCTTGGGGCGGGTGGCCAAGGCCTTGCCCACTTCCAGCGCCTTCAGTTCGCTCAGGCTCAGCTCGCCGGCCGCCTGGCGCTCGGCCTTGGCGCTCAGGGCCAGCAGGTCCAGGATGCGCTCGATGTCCTCCGGGTCGCGCTGGCCGGCGCCGAAGCGTTGCGCCACTTGCAGGTTTTCCCGCACCGTCAGTTGGTGCATGGGCTGAGGAATCTGGAAGGAGCGGCCTATGCCCAGCCGCGCGCGCTGGTAGAGCGGCAAGGACAGGATGTCGCGGGACTGGAATAAAATGCGGCCGCCGCTGGGCCTGACCAGGCCGGAGATGGTGTTGAACAGCGTGGTCTTGCCGGCGCCGTTGGGGCCGACCAGGCCGACGATCTCATCGTCGCCGATCTCCAGGCTGACGCCCTTGAGCGCGGCGAGTCCGCCAAAGCGCACCGATATGTCTTCAAGTTTCAGCATGCGATGGTTCCTCGGTTCGGCGGCGGCGCAGTGCGCGCTCCAACAGCGGCAACAGCCCGCCTGGACTGACGATGATCATCAGCGCCAGCAACGCGCCCAGCATGATTTCATGGCCTATGGGCAGCAAATTCTTGAACAGCAACTGGCTGACCAGGTAGACCACCGCCGCGCCGACCAGCGGACCGGCGATGGTGCGGTAGCCCCCGAAGATGGCCGCGATCACCGGAATGATGGTCCAGGAGCCGTCGAAGGCGTAGTCGGGCTCCAGGAAGTTGATGATGTGGGCGTTGAAGGCGCCGATGACGCCGGTCATGCCGGCGGACACCAGCAGCATGGCGGCCTTGAGCCCGGTGCTGTTGACGCCGACTACGCGCGTGGCGTCCTCTGAATCGTGCATCGCTTTCAACGCCAGGCCGTAATCGCTGGCGCGCAGCCGGCGGTAAACCGCGACGAACAGCAGCACCAGGGTCAGGATCACCAGATAGGCGCCGGTTTTGCTGGACAGGTCCACGCCGGCGATGCGCGGCAGCGACGGAATGCTGGACAGACCACCGGCGCCGCCGGTCAGTCCGCGCCACTCGGTGGCCAGGATGCGGAAGATCTGGGCGTAGGCGAGAATGGCCAGCGCGAAGTAGGGGCCTTGCAGCCGCAGCGCCGGCAGCATCGCCAGCGAGGCCACGGCGGCGCCCACGCCGCCCAGCAGCATGGACGGCAGCACCGGCCAGCCCAGTTTCAGCGTCAGCAGCGCCGACACATAAGAGCCGACGCCGAAGAAGGCGGCGTGACCGAAACTGACCATGCCGCCCAGATTGCCCAGCAGCGCCCAGGCCAGCGCGATGCCGCCCAGCGTCAAGGCGGAGACGATCAGGCTCATCAGGTAGAGGCGCTCGCCCAAGAACAGCGGCACCAGCAGGTAAAGCGCGGCCAGCAGCAGGGCGGTGGCCCAGGTTGAAGCTTTCATCCGCGCCTCCCTTTCACGCCGAACAGGCCGTTGGGCATGATGAACAAGACCAGCAGGAACAAGAGCATGCCGGCCAGCTCCTGCAGCGCGGAGCTGAACAGGGTGACGGTCAACGACTCCGCGATGCCCAGCAACAGCGCGCCCAGCAGCACGCCGGGAATGGAGCCGGTGCCGGCCAGCACGGCGATGATGAAGGCCTTCACCGTCAGCGAATGGCCCATCGCCGGCTGGATTACGCCGGAGCTGTAAATGGCGACGCCGGCGAAGGTGGCCAGGATGCCGGCCAGGATGAAGGAGACCATTTCTATCTTGCGCGGATTGACCCCCATCAGCTTGGCCGCTTCGCGGTTGCCGGCGACGGCGCGCAGCGCGCGGCCATGCCAGCTGCGGCTTAGCCACAGCCCCGCCGCGCCTATCAGCGCCAGGCTGACGCAGAAGAACAGCGCCTCGCTGTTCATACTGTACAGCGCGCCCAGGATCAGCGGCTCCTGGAACCAGGTGCTGGCGGTGGAACGGATGTCGGCCTTCCATACCAGCAGGATGGCATTGGTCAGAATGATGCCGATGCCGTAGGTCAGAATCAGCGAGTTCAGTTCGCGATCCTGCCGGATCCGTTCCACCAGCAGGTAGACCAGCGCCGAACTGACGCACACCACCGCCAGCGCCAGCGGAATGGCCAGCAGCGGATTGAGCTCCAGCCGGCTCTCGGCGGCGTAGGCGATGTAGGCGGCCAGCAGCACCAGTTCGCCGTGCGCCAGATTGATGATTTTCATGGTGCCGAACACCAGGGCCAGGCCCAGCGCCACCAGCGCGTAGGCGCCGCCCACCAGCACGCCGGAGTACAGCGCCTGCAGAATCAGTTCCGTCATGAGTCGTTCCCTTGTTTTCCGCGCGGGCCCGCTCACCAGGGCAGGGCCGGGTAGCTTGGCTTGGCGGTGGCGTAAGCGGCCGGCCAGACGATGTCGATGTCGCCGTTGGCGCGGAACTGCCCCATGTGGGCGGTGTAGTTGGGGTTGTCGCCGCGTTCATCGAAGCGCACCGGCCCCAGCAGGGTGGCCTCGGCGCCGGCGCGGTGCAGCTCGGCGGCCAGCGCGCCGTTTTTGCTCAGCGTTCCGGCCTGCTCGGTCCTGGCCAGCGCGTCGAACAGCAGGCGGGAGATCGCGTAGCTGGTCTGGGCGTGGTAGGAGGCGCTGCTCTTGTAACGCTGGCGATAGGCCTGCTCGAACTCCTGCGCCTGCGGGTTGTTGCCGATCTGAGTGGGCAGCACGGTGGCGCCGAAGACATTGGGCGTCAATTCCGGGAAGGCCGCCGCCATCTTGGGCGTGGCCAGCGCCCAGGCGCCCACCACCGCCTTGAGCGGCGGCTTGAGCACGCGGGCGGCGCGCAGGATGCCGACGTAGTCGTTTTCGTAGGCGATCATCACCATGGCCTCGCTGCGGTCGCGCAGCTTGATCTTGTTGACGATGGGCTTGAAGTCCTTCACCGCCGGGTCGAACGGATGCATGACGGTGGCGATGCCGGCGGCGGCCAGCTTGGCCTTGAGTTTGGCGGCCAGGTCGCTGGTGGCGTCGCGGGAGGAGTAGACGATGGATGCGGACTTGACGCCCAGGCTGCCGAGCAGCCCGCTCATGCCGCGGGCGTAGCCCGGGGTGTTGCTGATGCGGAAAAAGCTTTTCAGGCCGCGTCCCACCATATCGTCGCTGGTGCCGCCGGAGGTGACGAAGGGGATGCCGGCCTTGTTGGCGGCTTCCGACGCCGGGCCGGTGATATTGGATATCACGCCGCCCACCATCGCCGTCACTTTCTGTTCCGCCAGCTTTTCCACCGCCGCCACCGCCTTGGCCGGCGTGGATTCATCGTCCACCACCACCAGTTGGATTTTATGCTGCGGATAACGGCGGGCGAACACGTCGGCGGCGGTCTGGACGCCGTGGTACATCTCATTGCCGGCCAGGGCCAGCGGGCCGGTCAGCGACAGCTGCACGCCCACTTTGAAGTCGGCGGCGGCAACGCTCATGCCGGCGCTGGCCAGCACCGCGGCCAGCGCCGCGTTCAGACGGGTTTGCTTCATTTTTGTTCTCCTCCTTGCAGGCTCTTATTAAGCGCGGCGGCTTCAGCCAATGACGGCTTCGGCGCGCAGCCGCGCGATGTCTTCCGGTGTTTTTTCGAGAAGTCCGCTCAGAATCTCCCCGGTATGCTGGCCCAGGCGCGGCGGCGGCAGCCGGTAGCGCGGCGGGGTGTCGCAGAGCCGCAGCGGGCTGGCCACGGTGGCGCAGCCGGCCTCGTCGTCCGGCAGCGGAATGTTGGCGTGCAGGCCGCGGTGGCGCACTTGCGGGTCGGCGAACACTTGCCGATAGTCGTTGATCGGCCCGGACGGGATGGCGGCGGCCTCCAGCCGTTGCAGCCAGTCGGCGCTGTCGCGCAGCAGCAAGGCGCGCTCCAGCTTCGGCACCAGGTCCGGACGGTGGACGATGCGGCCGCTGGCGCTGGCGTAGCGCGCGTCCGTGGCCAGCTCCGGGCGTTCTATCGCCTGGCAGAAGCGCTGCCACTGGCCGTCGTTGCCGGCGGCGACCACGATGTGGCCGTCGGCGGTGGCGAACACCTGATAGGGCACCATATTGGGATGGGCGTTGCCCCAGCGGCGGGGAACCTCCCCGGTGTGCAGATAGCTGGTGGCGTGGTTGCCGCCCAGCGCCACCACGCAGTCCAGCAAGGCCATGTCGATATGCTGGCCGGCGCCGCTGCGCTCGCGCGCCTGCAGCGCGGCCAGGATGGCGACGCCGGCGTACATGCCGGTGAGCACGTCGGCCACGGCGAAACCCGCTTTCTGCGGCCCGCCGCCGGGCAGTTCGTCGCGCTCGCCGGTCACGCTCATCAGGCCGCCCTGACCCTGGAAGATGAAGTCATAGCCCGGTTTGCCGGCATAGGGGCCGCTGTGACCGTAGCCGGTGATCGAGCAGTAGACCAGGCGCGGATTGACGGCGCGCAGGTCGGCGTAAGCCAGGCCGTAGCGCGCCAGATCGCCGGCTTTGTAGTTTTCAATCAGCACGTCGCTGCGGGCGGCCAGCTCGCGCACCAGTTGCTGGCCGGCGGCGCAGGCGATGTCGATGGCGATGGAGCGCTTGTTGCGGTTAGTGGAGGCGTAATACACCGAGTCCGGCCGCTCGCCTTCGCGGCGCGGCAGCCAGGGCGGTCCCCAGTGGCGGGTGTCGTCGCCGCTGCCGGGCCGCTCCACCTTGATCACGTCCGCGCCCAGGTCGGCCAGGTTTTGAGTGCACCAGGGGCCGGCCAGAATCCTGGACAGGTCCAGTACCCGGAGATGGGACAAAGCGCTGCGCATAAGCGGACTCTCCTTTCTAGCATGGGGGAAGCGCCGCGGAACACGGCGCGGGTCTTCAGGCCGGCAGTTGCAGCACGTGCCGGGCCAGGATGTTGCGCTGGATTTCGTTGCTGCCGCCGTAAATGCTGGCTGGGGTGGCGTTGAACAACAGCGCCGGCGCCTGGCCGGCGTGCGGGTCGGCGTCGGCCCAACTGCCGTATTCCCCGGCCAGGTCCATCAGCTCCAGGCTGATGCGCTGATAGGTCTCGGTGGCCCAGATTTTCAGCGCGGACACCGCCGGCGGCAGCGCTTCGCCGCGCCGGACGATGGCTGCAAAGTGTTTGTACAGCGCGCCCAGGTCGGCCACGTCCAGTTCCAGCCGCGTGTAGCGGTCGGCGAACACCGGATCGTCGAAGTCGCCCTGAGCCCGCGCTTGCGCCGCCAGTTGCGCCAGCGCCTGCTGCGCTTGCTGGGGACTGCCCAGGAAAATGCGTTCGAAGCCCAGCAGCGCCTTGGCGATGTTCCAGCCCTGATTCAGACCGCCCACCAGATTGGCTGCCGGCACCCGCGCCTGGTCGAAGAAGACTTCGCAGAATTCCTCGTGGCCGGCCAGGGTGGCGATGGGGCGGATGGTGATGCCGGGCGTGGCCAGATCTATCAGCAGGAAGCTGATGCCGGCTTGCTGCCGGGCGCGCGGATCGGTGCGCACCAGGGTGAAGATGTGGGTGGCGTCCTGGGCCAGCGTGGTCCAGGTCTTCTGGCCGTTGACGACGAATTCCTCGCCGTCAGCCACCGCCTCGGTGCGCAGCGAAGCCAGGTCGGAGCCGGCGTTGGGCTCGGAATAGCCCTGGCACCAGATATGCTCGCCGGACAGGATGCTGGGCAGGAAGCGCTGCTGTTGCTCCGGACTGCCGTGCCGGATCAGCAGCGGACCCACCATGACGATGCCCTGGTCCGGCGCCCGCGCCACGCCGTGACGTTCCTGCTCCTCGATGAAGGCCAGGTGGCGGGCCGGCGACAGTCCCATGCCGCCGAAGGCCTTGGGCCAGGCCGGCGCGATCCAGCCCTGGCGGGACAGGGTCAGATACCAGTCGTGGATTTCGTGCCAGCGCAGCCGGCGCGGCGGATGGCGCAGCGCCGGCGGATAGCGGCTTGAAAAGAAGCCGCGCAGCATGCGGCGGAAGTCGTCCTCCGGCATGGCTTCCCAGTCGGCGTCGCGGGGGTAGTCCGCCGTCGCCGCTGCTTCCGGCTCAGCGTCCGCTATCTGCGGGCGCAGTTTCCGGTAGCGGCGGCGCTGGTGCTCGGCATTGCCCAGCCAGGCGTTCAGGTGCAGCGCGCGCTTGAAGTAAAGGCCTATGTCGCACTCGTCGGTGTAGCCGATGGCGCCGTGAAGCTGGATCGCCAGCCGGCACATGCCGATGGCGGCGTCGGCGCAGCGGGCTTTCAGCCGGCTGACGCGGGCGCTGTCCAGCCGCGCCGGGTCCGCTTGTTCCTCCAGCGCTTCGTCGAGGCCGGCCGCGGCCAGTTCCAGCTGGATGTGGGCGTCCGCCAGCCGGTGCTGCAAAGCCTGAAAGCTGCCGATGGGCCTGCCGAACTGCTGGCGGGAGGCCAGATAGGGCAGGGTCAACGCCAGCGCCTGCCGCGCCACGCCAAGCAGTTCGGCGCTTTGCGCCAGCCGGGAGGCGTCGTTGGCCTGGCGCACCGCGTCCCGCGCGGCGTCGCCGCCGGCCAGCGCGTGGGCGCGCGGCACGGTCACTTGCTCCAGTCGCAGGCTGGCCATCATGCTGCCGTCTATGCCGGGGCTGTAGCTGGGCGTCAGGCCGGGCAGGCCGGCCGGCAGCCAGAACAATAGCCAGCCGGCGTCGCCGCGCGCGCTCAGCAGCCAGCCGTCCAGGTCCGCGGCAGCCGGCAAGGCGAAGGTTTTGTGGCCGTGAAGGCGGTAATGCTCGCCGTCGGCTTCGGCCCGGGTGTCTATGGGGTCGTCGTCCTGCTGGCCGGCGCGTTCCTGCCAGGCCAGCGCCGCCAGCAGCCGGCCGCCGGCCAGCCGTTCCAGCAATTGCGCGCGCAGCGGGCTGTCTGGACAAGCGCTGAGCGCCTGCGCCGCCTGCACCGCCACCGCGGTGAACGGTTCCGGCAGCAGGCTGCGGCCTATCTCCTCGGCGACGGCGGCGACGGCGGCCAGGTCCAGTCCCAGCCCGCCGTCGCGTTCCGCCAGCAAGATCGCCAGCCAGCCGGCGGCGGCGAGGTCGCGCCAAGACGCGGCCTCATGGCCGCTGGGCAGGCGACCGCGTCCGTCTCTGACGCGGGCGGCGTGATTGTCGCGGCTCAGCAAGTCGCGGGCGCTGTCGCGCAGCTGGGCCAATAGGTCTTGATCCATGTCCGGCCTCCATCGTTCTCTATTTAGCGCGGCTAACAAAACTCCTGATGCTGCGTTGCGCCGACTTGCCGTACTCAAGTACTGCCTGCGTCGGCGCGCCTTGCCTCAGACGTGAAACTGATTTTTGTTAGCCACTCTTAAATCCGGAATTCGGGAATAGACTCGATGATCTGACCCACATCGACAATTCGCATTTGGCGAAGCGAGGATTAGGCTGGGCTTAAGCGGCGGCGCGCATGACGGGCGCCTAGGTTTGCGCCATCGCGCCCGGGCTGGCACAATGGCGCCGTTGTCATTGGGGAGTAGCCATCTTCGGCCCCGCCGAAGAGGCCGCGTCAACAAACTTGAGGAGCTTTCCTCATGGCGCGGTCAGCGGCCGGCATTGCCGGCGCCGCCAAGCGAGACCTTTGGCCACGATGCGTTTGCCGCCGGGCAAGCCGCGTCGTTGCGCCATTGTCCATTCGCTTGCCCGGCCCAAGACTATCCATGCTGTTGACCCTGTTTTTTCTGCTCGGACTCGCCGTCCTGATCTATCTTTCCTGTCAATATTTCGTCAACGCCATCGAATGGTGCGGCCGCCATCTGAACTTGGGCGCCAGCGCCGTCGGCACCGTGCTCGCCGCTTTCGGCACCGCCTTGCCGGAAAGCGCGGTGACCTTGACCGCGATGGCCTTCGGCGATACGCCGCAACATAAGGATATCGGTGTCGGCGCCGCTCTGGGCGGGCCGCTGGTGCTGGCCACGCTGGCCTACGCGGTGGTGGGTTTCGCCCTGTGGCGCAACCGCAGCCGGCTGGGGCGCGGAGATTATCTGCTGCGCGTCGATCACCGCCGGCTGGCCGGCGACCAACTGGCCTTCCTGCTGGTCTTCGCCTTGAAGGTGGTCTTGGGCCTGGTGGCCTTCGCCATCAAGCCCTGGCTGGGCGTGCTGTTCCTGGCCGCTTACGCCGCCTATGTCTGGCGCGAGATCCGCAGCGCGGACACCGCGCCGGAAGAGGAGGAGCTGGACCCCTTGAAGCTGCGCGCCGGCGGCGGCCTGGGCTGGGCGGCGACGCAGGCCTTGCTGGCCCTGGTGGTGATCGCGGCGGCCGCGCACGGTTTCGTCGCGCAGCTGGAGGCGCTGGCCGGGCACTGGGGCATGGCGCCACATCTGGTGGCCTTGCTGTTGAGCCCGGTGGCCACTGAGCTGCCGGAAATCATGAACGCGCTGATCTGGCTGCGTCAGGGCAAGGAGCGTTTGGCGCTGGCCAATATTTCCGGCGCGATGATGATTCAGGCGACGATTCCCAGCGCCTTCGGCCTGTTCTTCACCCCGTGGATGTTCGACGGCGTCCTGCTGTGGTCCGGACTGGCCACAATGGCGGCGATTGTCGGATTGTGGCTGTTGTTCCGCCGCGGCAGCGTGGACGGCCGCTGGTTGCTGGGCGCGGGCGCGGTGTACTTGGTGTTTGCCGGCTGTCTGGTGTGAGAATTTGTTTACGATCTGCTGCGCGTCGGCGATACAGCGTTGAAACCCGCTTCGAAATGCTCATGTACCGCATGTACATTCCGCTTTCTCAGCCGGTTTCGCCTTGTCTCGCCTTAGTTCGCGAGATCGTAAGCATGTTCTGAATACTTGTTTACGATCTGCTGCGCGTCGGCGGGATAGTTTAGATAAGGGCGTTGAAACCCGCTTCGAAATGCTCATGTAGCGCATGTACATTCCGCTTTCTCAGCGGTTTTCGGCTCGCGAGATCGTAAACAGGCTCTGAGACGGGCTCAGAGCCAGGCCGCCACGCCGCCGTGATGCGAGCAGGTGCCGCGCCGATGCTGGCTGAAGCTGTAGCTGCCGTCGCGGCAGCGCGCGCTGGCGCCGGCCGGCGCCTTGCCGGAGCGGGTGTGGGCCGGGCTGTGGACCTCTACGCCGTCGGAGTTGGTGTAGCTGCCGTGTTCCAGCAACTGTTCTTGCGCCGGCGCGCTGGCGTGGCGATGGGTGGGCGGCGCTTTGGCCTGAACCGGCGCGGCCAGCAGGGCCAGGCCCAGGCCGAGGAGGGCGACGACGCGCCGCCAAGCCGGCGTACGGAACTGCGTGAGCTTTTCCATGTCATTCGATTGTTTAATGATTCATTTAAAAAGCTTGAATCTGTCTATGATTCCTTACGGGCCATTTAGATGAGTTCAAGCGCAAAAGAATATGTATCGCATTTTAGTTCATTGTCATTGTCACGGGTAGCGGCAATGCGCATCGGGGGAACTAAACCGCGATGGCCGGCCCCGCCATGGGCCGCGTCGTCACACCGATCTGGGGATGGAACTATGGATTATTTCGCGCAGCGGCGCGTTTTGCTGGCGGCCTTGGCCGCCTCGCCGTTGATCTTGGGTTGTGCCCGCCCGCCGTTGCGGGCGCCGGGCGAGGCGCCGGCGGCGCGACAGCTGGCGGAGCTGGAGCGCAACGCCGGCGGCCGCATCGGCGTGTTCGCGCAGGAGGTGGACAGCGGGCGGAGCCTGGCCTATCGCGCCGATGAGCGTTTCCCGATGTGCAGCACCTTCAAGCTGCTGCTGGTGGGCGCCTTGCTGCAACGCAGCGCGGCGCAGCCTGACCTGCTGTACCGCCATGTCGACTACCGGCGCGATCAATTGATCGACTATTCGCCTATCGCCGAGCAGCATGTGGAGCAGGGCATGTCGGTGAAGGATTTGTGCGATGCGGCGATGCGCTTCAGCGACAACACCGCCGCCAATCTGCTGCTGGAGCAGTTGGGCGGGCCGCAGGAAGTGACTCGCTTCGCCCGTTCGCTGGGAGACGGCCAGAGCCGCCTGGACCGGATCGAACCGGAATTGAACCTGGCCGAACCGGACGATCCGCGCGACACCACCACGCCGGCGGCGATGACGGCCAATCTGCATGCGCTGCTGTTTTCCCCCTTGTTGCCGGAGCGGCAGCGCGGGTTGTTGAACGACTGGCTGCTGGGCAACACCACCGGCAATCTGCGCATCCGCGCCGGCTTGCCGGCGGAATGGCGAGTGGGGGACAAGACCGGCAGCGGCGGCCACGGCGCCGCCAACGACGTGGCCGTGGCCTGGCGGCCGGGCAAGTCGCCGTTGCTGCTGTCGGTGTATTACTGGGGATCGTCGGCGATGATGGACGAGCGCAACGCGGTGATCGCCGCGGTGGCGCGGGTGGCGGCCGCCGAGTTTATTTAAGTAGGAGGCCGCGCGCTGAAAATCTTGCGCGGCGGGCGGGTTCTGCCGGAATCAACAATGCCGCAGCCAAAGCTGCGGCGTTGTCGCGCCTGGCCTGGAGCCTGTTCAAAGTCTCGCGAGCAAGAGCGAGACAAGGCGAATATCAGCGAAAAAGCGGAATGCGCGAGGGCTGCGTGAGCATTTTGAGCGGGTACTCACCGCGCAAGGCTTCGCGAAGCGCCGCGGACTTTGAACAGGTTCTCAGGGCAGGCGCGCCGGCGTCACCACGATGCCGGCGCGCAGGCCGGGCTTGACCGTGGGATTGGGGAACAGGATGCGCTCCTCGCCGCCGACGGCCACGTAGCGGTGCTCGCCGTCCTCGGCGATCAGGAAACCGTCCGGCAGCGCGGTGAAGTTTTCCACGTCGTCGGCCAGGTGCAGGCGGAAGGCCTCGCTGTGTTTGACGATGTCGTACTTGGCCTGGAACAGCGGCAGGTCGCCGTCGCGGTAGCCGGGCAGCTCTTGCTCCGGTTCGGCGATCAGCCGGCGCAGCGCCTGATCGATGCCGGCGAAGCGGGACAGATCGTTTTGACCGAAGGGCCGCGCCTTGCCCAATTCCAGCGTGAAGGCGTCCGCCTGGCAGTGGCGGCTGGTGAAGTAGCTGAAGGTATTGGCCGGCTGGCTGTGCAGCAGCACGGTTTCCACCTGGCAGCTTTTCAGCCAGGCCAGTTGCGCGCGGTTGTGCGGACGCTCGTGGAGATAAGGGTAGATGGCGAACTTCTCGAACACCGAGCCGCGGATCGCGGTGTGCAGATCGTAATGCCAGCGCCGGCCGCGGGCGGAGGCGAAGAAGTCCGCCGCCGCCTGTTCCAGCCGCGTGGCGCGCGCCGCTTCGCGAGCTTCCGGCTGGCGCGCGTGCGCGCCGTTGAACAGCCGGTTCATATCGTAATCCAGATAACGCTTGCCCAGCCGCATCGCGTCCAGGTTGCCGAAAATCACCAGCAGCCGGCAACGCAGCGCCAGCTTGCCGCCGGCGATGTCGGCCAGGATGGCGTTGAGCACTTCGATCGGCGCGGTTTCATTGCCGTGCACGCCGCTGGACAGCAGCAGGGAATCGCTGGCCGCGGCGACCGGCTCCAACTCGACGACGCCGTAATCCAGCCAGCGCGCCCGCACGCCGGAGGGCAGTTGCCATTCCGTGGCGGCGGAGGAGGCGGGATTCATGGTCCAGGACAGAAAATCGTGGTGATGCTCGCGCATGGGCTGGCTCGTGCTTGCGGCTAGGGATGACCGGGGCATTGTAACCAGAGCCGGCGCGGCTAGTGGCGGCGCGTGGCGCAGATTTGAAAAAACATGCCGTATTTGGGCTAAAAGCCTTGTCCGGCGGGGCTTGGCGCGCCAGACCGCATTGTGGTTTTTTCGGGCTGCGGCGCAGGGGGACCCAGCGCGACCTTGTTGAATATTTTGGACAAGTCCATTGCCTGAAACGCGGCGACTCCGGCCGGAGAATCGGCCGCTTGCCGGCATGAGGAAAATATAGGGGGCTGTTTTTGCTCAAGCCTTGCCGGGCAAGGCTCGCCGGGCCGCCTGGTGCGGGCTTGTCGATTAAATTGGACATGCGGATTTTTATACATTTTTTTACTTGTCAAGCCGCGTGATGTTGTTACAATCCGCGCTCGTTTGCAGCTTTGCAAACCTACAATTCAATTGTTTCGCTCCGACATCCCAGGCCCACATAAAAGCTGTTCAGCCCGAAAGCCGCGCACTAAGGAGCGGGGTTATCCATCATAAGGATGCTCTTGCGGCTGGCTTATCGCTTTTTCTGCGGCGGCCTGGGCGCGTCCTTTGGAAATCCCTGTGTCCACCCATTGCGCGGGGTTCAGGGCTTTCCGTCAGTTCTTGAGGGGAAAACTCATGGCTTGGTCTGTGGCTGATAGCCGGGCGTTGTACGGCATCCGGCATTGGGGAGCGGGGTACTTCGACATGGGCGCCAACGGCAATATCGTCGTGCGTCCGAATGTGCGCCAAAACAAGGAAATCGACCTGCACCGCCTGGTGGGCGAGCTGTCCGGCAAGGGCCTGGACCTGCCGCTGCTGGTTCGTTTTCCGGATATTCTGCAAGACCGCGTCACTCGTCTGTGCGCGGCCTTCGACAAGGCCATCGCCGAACAAGGCTACGGCAACCGTTATACCGCCATCTATCCGATCAAGGTCAACCAGCAAGAAGCGGTGGTGAAGAGCATCATCGCCACGCCTGACGTGTCCATCGGCCTGGAAGCCGGCTCCAAGCCGGAACTGATGGCGGTGCTGGCGCTGGCGCCCAAGGGCTGCACCATCGTCTGCAACGGCTACAAGGACCGCGACTACATCCGTCTGGCCCTGATGGGCGAGCGTCTGGGCCACCAGGTGTTCATCGTCATCGAGAAAGAGTCGGAAGTCGAATTGGTGATCGACGAATCCCGCAAGCTGGGCATTCGTCCCAATATCGGCATGCGCGTGCGTTTGTCCTCGCTGGCGTCCAGCAAATGGGCGGACACCGGCGGCGAGAAGGGCAAATTCGGCCTGTCCGCCGGCCAACTGATTTCCGCCGCGGACAAGCTGACCGAAGCCGGCCTGGCCGACTGCGTGCGCCTGATGCACTTCCACATGGGGTCGCAGATCGCCCACATCGGCGATTACCGTAGCGGTTTCGGCGAAGCCATTCGCTATTTCGCCGAACTGCGCGCGCTGGGCCTGCCCATTGATCACGTGGACGTGGGCGGCGGCCTGGGCGTGGATTACGACGGCACCCATTCGCGCAACGACAGCTCGATCAACTACGACATGGACGAGTACGCGCACGTGATCGTCTCCATGCTGTCCGAGTTCTGCGGCGAGAACGGCATTCCGCATCCGCGCATCCTGTCCGAATCCGGCCGCGCGATGACCGCCCACCACGCGGTGCTGATCATGAACGTGACCGATGTCGAGCGCCTGCCGGACGAAGTGCCGCAGGTGGACGACATCGCCGCGTTGTCGCAGCCGGTGCGCAAGCTGTTTGAGCTGGTGCAGCTCAACGACGACGACCTGGTCACTGAAATCTACTACCGCGCCAGCCACTACGTGTCGGAAGTCACCGATCTGTACGCCGCCGGCCGCCTGTCGCTGAAGGAAAAGGCGCTGGCCGAAGACGTGCACGCCGCGCTGTGCCGCCGCCTGCACAGCCAGCTGCAAGCCAGCCAGCGTTCGCAGCGCCAGGTGTACGACGAGCTGACCGACCGTCTGGCCGACAAGTACTTCTGCAACTTCTCGGTGTTCCAGAGCCTGCCGGACACTTGGGCCATCGATCAGATCCTGCCGATCACCCCGCTGCACCGTCTGAACGAGCAGCCGACGCGCCGCGCGGTGCTGCAAGACCTGACCTGCGATTCCGACGGCAAGCTCAAGCAGTACGTGGACCAGCAGAGCATCGAGTCCAGCCTGTCCGTGCACGAGGTGAAGCAGGGCGATGAGTATCTGATCGCCGTGTTCCTGGTGGGCGCTTACCAGGAAATCCTGGGCGATATGCACAATCTGTTCGGCGACACCGACTCGGTCAACGTCTATGTGCGCGACGGCGGCGAGCTGGAGTTCTCCGGCGTGGAAGAGCACGACACCATCGAAGACATGCTGCGCTATGTGCACCTGTCGCCGGAGGACATCCTCAACCGCTACGAAGCCAAGTCCCGCGCCGCGGACCTCAGCAGCGAAGAACGCAGCCTGTTCTTCGCCGAGTTCTGCCGCGGTCTGAAGCAGTCGTCTTACCTGTCGGTCTGATTCGACTCAGCAAGCGCTAACAAGACAGCCGGGCGACGCCCGGCTGTTTTCCTTTGTGTCGTCTGTGCGCGGACAGACCATTCTGTGCTGGACTAAATTAAGCAATTTCACCTATCGACGCCTAAGTTTGTGTTTTTTATCGGGTTTTTGCGTGAATTTTACGCCGGGCGCGGCCGGTTTCGAGCGGGCGCTTGCAATGCGGGAAAAGCTTGCTAGTTTGAGAAAGCCAATAATTGATTGGCATAAACATGGGGGTTGCCATATGTCTTTCTCTAGCGTTCCTTACTTCCTCACCTATAGCCAAAACACCGCGCTGGGCATTACCGCCAAAGATTCGATGAGCGGTTCCCAGCTGTACCTGCAGCCCATTCAGGGCAACTTCCTCTCGCTGTTCAACATCGACTTCGCCAGCGGCGTGCTGGCGCTGTCCACCAGCGGCAACCAACTGGTGATCGACATTTCCGACCTGTCCAGCGGCAAGCCGCTGGTGCTGCGTCCGTACAACCCGTCCTCGCTCAGCCAGCAATGGGATCTGTTCTCCCGTCCGGGCTTTATCTCCAGCCGTCAAAACCCCAATCTGGTGATCGACAACCAGAGCCGCGGCGGCGTGGGCAGCCTGATCTGGCTGTACGAGTTCAACGCTTCGCCGGCGCAGCAATGGGCGCTCAAGCCGCTGACCTCGGCGCAACGTTCGGAACTGGTGCTGGAAACCGCTGAATAAGCGCAAGGCAAAAATCGCGGCGGCGGGCGGCATGGCCCGCCGCCGTTTTTTTGGGTTTACGGAAGGAGCAAGAGATGGGCTTCAGCAGCACTTCGTACTTCATCACCTCGGCCTATTTTCCTGATTACGCCATTGTGGCCGACGACTCGATCAGGGGCGCGCGGCTCAGCCTGCAGCCGTTCCAGAACAATTTCGCCGCCTTGTTCAATATCGACTTCGACCGGGGTTTGTTCGCGTTGGCCACCAGCGGCAATCAATTGGTGATCGCCGCCAATGAAGTGGCCGACGGCTCGCCGCTGCAGCTGGATTTGCTGCCGGAGCCGGCTTTGCCCAATCAGCGCTGGGATGTGTTTTCGCAGCCGGGCGACATCGTCTGCCTGGCGGACCGCGCCCTGGCCTTTGGCTTCGGCATGGAAAAAATCTTTCCGCCGACCTTGCGGCTGCGCAAGCTGCACCCCGGCCGGCCGCCGATGTGGATTTTGCGGCCGATGACCGTGCCCGGCGGCTGAGTTCTCGTCATCCGCCGCGCCTGGCGCCGCGGTGCGGCGGCCTTGTCAGGAACGCAGCAACTGCTCGCGCACCCAGACCGCGGCCAGGCCCAGCGGCCGCCGCCGCGACCACACCAGGTCGATGTGGCGCGCCTTGGGCCAGCCCGGCGCGCGCAGCTCGCGCAGCCGCTCCGCGCCGAAGGAATCCGCCAGCCAGCGCGGCAGTTCGGCCCAGCCGGCGCCCAGAATCGCCATTTCCAGCAGCATCAGATAGCTGGGCGCAAACCAGCAGCGCCGGCTCAGCGTCTCCGGCTTGCTCTCGGTATAGGTGTTCAGCCGCAGCTCGCGGTAGCGGCTCAGCGCCTGCCGGTCCACCTGTTCCAAAGCCGCCAGCGGGTGGTTGCGCGCCACGTACAGCGCCACCTCGCTGACCTCGCCCAGCGTGGCGTGGCCGATATCGGCCGGGTACTGCTTCTGCGCCGCCATGCAGCCCAGGTGCGCGCGTCCGGTCTGGATCAAGTCCAGCACGTCGTCCTGCTCGCCCACCAGGCATTCCAGCTCCAGCGCCTCGAAGTTCTGCTCCAATTGCTGCGTCACTTCCTGAAAACGCGAAGACTGGTAAGTGTCCGACAGCACCAGGGTCAGCCGCGGCTCCAGCCCGGCGGTCATCAATCGCGCCTGCTGGTTCAACTCATCGCCGATGGCCAGCATCTGCCGCGCATAGCCCAGCAGGTGGCGGCCGGCCTGGGTCAGCGCCGGCTGGCGGCTGCCGCGGTCGAACAGCTGCACCGCCAGGTCGATCTCTAGATTGGCGATGGCCTCGCTGATGGTGGACTGGCTCTTGCCCAGCCGCCGCGCCGCGGCGGAAAACGAACCCAGTTCGGCGGCGTTGGCGAAGGCCGCCAGCGCGTCCAGCGACATACTCATATCGGTTTCTCCGATTAAACCTATCTTTATCCTATCCGAAAAACCAATAAAAATCGCGTCATTGCCCTGCAAACCGGGTGTTCAAAGTCTGGCGAGCCAGGGCGAAAACAGCTGGGAAAGCGGAATGTACATGCGGGACATGAGCGTTTTGAGCTGGTTTTCATATCCATTCCGCCGAAGCGCAGCAGATTTTTAAGGAGAATCGATGCAAGTGAAGAAATCCTGGCCGGAGCGCGCCTTCTACGCCATTGTCTACGAACTGTGCGCCGTCATGCTGCTGATGCTGATGGCCAGCTGGCTGCTGAGCCAGGACACCGCGCAGATCGGCGTGCTGGCCCTGATGATGACCACGGTGGCGATGAGCTGGAACATCGTGTTCAACGCCTTGTTCGAGCGGCTGGAGCGGCTGCGCGGCTGGGTGCGCACCCCGGCGCTGCGCGTGGCGCACGCCTTGTTGTTCGAAGGCGGGCTGGTGGTGCTGTTGGTGCCGCTGGTGGCGTGGTGGCTGGAAGTCAGCTACTGGCAGGCCTTCCTGCTGGACATCGGCTTCTTCCTGTTCTTCCTGCCTTACACCTTCGTCTTCAACTGGCTGTACGACGGCTTGCGCGCCAGCTTGTTGAACCGCTTGAACCGCGCGCGGGCGGGCTTGATTTAATTTATCGGATTTTCCGATGGTAATTATTTTTTACCCATCCGAAAAACCAATCAGAATAAGGCATTCTTTAAACGGTCATGATTGGGAAATAACATGAACAAACAAAAATCCTGGCTGGAGCGCGGCTTCCACGCCGTGCTGTACGAACTGTGCGCGATGGCCTTGCTGGTGCCTATCGCCTCATTGCTGATGGAACAAAGCCTGCTGCATATGGGCGCGCTGGCCTTCATGATGTCGACGGCGGCCATGTCTTGGAACGTGGTGTTCAATATGCTGTTCGACCGCCTGGAGGCCTTGATGGGCTGGACCCGCACCACCGCGGTGCGCTGCCTGCACGCGCTGATGTTCGAGGGCGGCCTGGTGATTCTGCTGGTGCCGCTGGCGGCGTGGTGGCTGGACGTCAGCTACTGGCAGGCCTTCCTGCTGGATTTGGGCTTCTTCGCCTTCTTCCTGCCTTACACTTATATCTTCAACTGGCTGTACGACGCCTTGCGCGCCAGGCTGCGCGAGCGCGGCGGCAAGCCGTGCGCCGAACTGGAGTCTTGAATGAAAACCTGGTTGTTTCTGGCCGTGGCCATCGTCAGCGAGGTGATCGCCACCTCCTCGCTGAAAGCGTCCGAGGGCTTCACCCGCCTGGGGCCGTCCTTGCTGACCGCCGCCGGCTACATGCTGGCCTTCTACATGCTGTCGCTGACCCTGCGCCAGATTCCCGTGGGCGTGGCTTACGCGCTGTGGTCCGGCGTCGGCATCGTGCTGGTATCCATCGTCGGCTGGGTCATGTACGGCCAGAAGCTGGACGCGCCGGCGATGATAGGCATGGGCCTGATCGTGGCCGGGGTGTTGGTGATGAATCTGATGTCCAAATCGGTGGCGCACTGAATCGGCGCTTCGGCTCTATCCGCCGCGCGGAAGAGGGGCAGACGCAAAAACCGGCCGGGGAATCCCGGCCGGTCTTGTTTTGCGCCTTGGACGCGGCTTAGTGCGTCTTGGGGTTTTGATAGACCGGCTTGCCGGCCAGCCAGGTTTGATGCACGCGGATGTCGCGCAGCGTGCCCACCGGCACCGCCGGGTCCAGCGGGTCCTGCTCCAGGATGGCCAGGTCCGCCAGCTTGCCCGGCTCCAGCGAGCCGACGATGTGGTCCATATGGCATTGCCAGGCGGCGTCCAGCGTCACCGCGCGCAGCGCGGCGATGCGGTCCAGGCATTCCGCCGGGTTCAGCGGCTGGCGCTCCGGGTCCGCCTCCATCACCCGCGTCACCGCCTGTTCCATCATCCGCAAGGTGCCCAGCGGCGACACGAAGTGGTCCGAATGCAGGCTGATGCGCAGGCCGGCCTTGAGCGCGGACTGACAGCGGTCCAGCATTTGGGCGCGTTCGCGGCCCAGAATGGTGGTCTTGAACACCTGGCCCCAATAGCCGACATGGCCGATCAGGAAGCTGGGCGACAGCTTCAGCCGCGCCATGGTGGCGATGCTGGCGTCGCTCAACAGCGAGCAATGCTCGATGCGCGAGCGCAGCGCCAGTTTGGGGTTGGGCGCGCCGTCCTTGGCGTGTTCGTCGTACAGCGCCAGTTCGAAGCCGGCCAGCACGTAATCCACCGCCTGGTCGCCGTTGGCGTGCACCAGCACCGGCCAGCCGGCGTTCAGCGCGCGTTGCAGCTGGGCGGCGAAGGTGATCGGCGGCTCGAAGTTGAACAGGCCGCGCGGCGAGACGCCGGGCACATGGTGCTCACCCGCGCAGCAATAATCCTGCGACTGGTAGCCGGTCAGGCCCTGGTTGGAGCCGTCGGCGATCAGCTTGAGCGCGCGGACGCTGAAGCGGTCGTCGTCGTGCTTGTTGTGGTTGAGCTGATAGGTTTGCAGCCACTGCTCCTGCATCCAGTCCTGGTTGCAGTACAGCGCGGCGCCGATGCGCACCGGCGCCAGCGGGCTTTGCGCGAAGGCGCGCAGCAGGGTGATTTCCAGCGGCCCCAGGCCGGCGCCCAGGCCGGCGTCGAACAGCGTGGTGATGCCGTTGGCGGCGGCGTCGTGCAGGATTTCCTGAATCTTGGCCAGTATGTGCGGCGCGGCCAGGCCGGGGATCACCGTCAGCACCTTGCCGACGTCGGCCTCGGTGGTCACGCCCTTGTCCTTGGGATCCAGCCCGGCCAGTTTCACCGCCGCGGAGTTGGCGTAGCCCAGGTGGCCGGAGGCGTTGATCAGGAAAATCGGCACCTCTGAACTGATGCTGTCGAGGAAGTCCAGGTCCGGTTCCTGCCATTCCGTCATCAGCGACGGGTCCACGCCGAAGCCGGTCAGCCAGCGTTGAGCGCCGTTCAGCGTGTGGCCGCTATGGCTGGGCAGCTGCTCGCGCAACTGTCCGGCAATCCAGCCCAGATTGTAGCCCGGGCGCAGGGTCTGGCCCTCGAATGGGCACAGATTGATCCAGTTGCGGTACAGCGCGCTGGGCAGGATGTGCATGTGAGGATCTATCATGCCCGGCAGCAAGGTCTTGCCGCGCAGGTCGATGCGCTCGGCGCGAGGGTGGGCCTGCATATCGGTCTCCACCTGCCGCAGGCTGCCCACCGACATCACTTTGCCGTGAACGATGCCCAAGGCTTCCACCCGGCCGGGCTGGCCGCCTTGCAGCGTGTAGATCGGCCCGCCGTGGAAGATGGCCGCGTCCTGATGCAGCGCCAGCTTGGCGCGCTCGGCGGCGGTGCGGATCAGGCTGGCCAGGCTTTCGGTCCAGTTATGGTGTTGCAGTTCATCCAGTTGCGAGGACAGGCTGGGCAGCGTGCAGCACGCGCAGCCGGGCTGATGGGGGAGGGACATGGGGCGCTCCTGTGCATGGCGTCGGACGGCGCGGCGACGCCGCGCACAGAGCGAATTATATGCCGTTGGCAATATGGCGGAGCTGACAAAAGCTGAACAAAAGGCCGGCGCGCGCCGGGGTCAACGGCGGCTCAGATCCTGTTTAAAGTCTCGCGAGCAAGAGCGAGACAAGGCGAAAACGAGCGAAAAAGCGGAATGTACGAGGGGTACATGAGCATTTTTGAGCTGGTACTCGCCGTGCAAGGCTTCACGAAGCGCAGCAGACCTTGAACAGGTTCTCAGGCCGGCGGCGCCGACTCCGTCGCGCAACCCAGCTTAGCGTGCAGATACACCGGCGCGCCGGAACGCCAGGTCTGCAGCACCGCGATATCGCGCAGATTGCTCACCGCCGGGTCCAGCGGGTCCTGCTCCAGCACCACCAGGTCCGCCAGCTTGCCCGGCTCCAGCGAGCCGACGATATGGTCCATATGGCATTGCCAGGCGGCGTCCAGCGTCACCGCGCGCAAGGCGCTGAGCCGGTCCAGACGTTCCGCCGGGTTCAGCGCCGGCTTGCCGCCGGCCTGTTCCGGCGCCGCCTCCATCACGCGGAAAATCGCCTGCTCCATCATGCGCAGGCCGCCCAGCGGAGTGACGAAGTGATCGGAATGCAGGCTGATGCGCAGGCCGGCGCGCTTGGCGGACAGGCAGCGGTCCAGCAGCTTGGCGCGCGCCTCGCCCAGAATGGTTTGCTGGAAGGCGCTGCCCCAATAACCGACGTGGCCGATCAGAAAACTGGGCGACAGCTGCAGCTGCGCCATCTGGGAAATGTGTTCGTCGGTCAACAGCGAGGCGTGCTCGATGCGGTGGCGCAACCGCATGCCGGCGCAATCCGGGCGCAGCGGCGCGGCGGGGTGGTTGAGCGCGTGCTCGTAAGCCTGCAGCACCTCGTCGATGGCGCGGTCGCCGTTGGCGTGCACCATGGCCGGCCAGCCGTGCTCCACCGCCTGCCGCAAATGCGGGGTAAAGGCGCTGGGCGGGCGGAAATTGAACAGGCCGGTGGCCGGCACGTTCGGCACCTGGTGCTGCGGATAGCATTTGTAGGCCTCGGTCTGATAGCCGGTCAGCCCCTGGTTGGAGCCGTCCGACACCAGTTTCAGCGCCTTGATGCTGAAGCGCTTGTCCTCCATGCCGTCCAGGTCCGGACGGAACAGCCGCGTCCACTCGTCCATCTGCCGGGTTTCATTGGAGAACAGCGCGGCGGCGATGCGCACCGGGTTCAGCGCGGTCTGGGCCACCAGGTCCAGCAGCAAGACCTCGAACACTCCCTTGCCGGAACCCAGGCCGGCGTCGAACAAGGTGGTGTTGCCCATCTTGGCGGCGCTGTGCAGCACCTGGCTGATGCTGGCGAGCAGCGCGGCCGGGGACGGGGAGGGCAGCGCCGGCATCATCTGCAGCACCTGCTCCTCCACCAGCACCCCCTTGCACTCCGGGCTGATGCCGGCCTTGGCCAGCGCCGGCGCGTTGGCGTAGCCGATGTGGCCGGAAGCGTTCATCAGGAAAATCGGGTGCTTGTCGCCAAACTGGGCGAACCAGTCCAGGTCCGGCTCGGTCCAGACCCGCATCAGCGAAGGGTCCAGGCCGAAGCCCAGCACCCAGGCCGTGCCGTCCTTGGCCTTTTGCTGTTTCTTGGGGTCCGTCAGCGCCGCGCGCACCGTGTCCTCCACCCCGGCGATGCCGTAATCCGGCTTCAGCGTCTGGCCGGAGAAGGCGCCCACGTACTGCCAGGACGAGAACAAGGCGCTGGGCAGGATATGCATGTGGGGATCGACGAAGCCGGGCAGCAGCGTGGCGCCCTCCAGCGACATCTCCTCCGGCTTTTTATGGCCGGCGGCGGCCATCGCCTGGCGCACCTCCTCGCGGGAGCCGGCGGCCACGATGCGGCCCTTGGCGATGCCGACGGCGTCCACCGTCTGCCGCCCGCTGCTGGCCAGCGTGTGGATGGGGCCGCCGTAAATGATCAGCGTCTGTGGCGGCGAGGGCGGCAGCAGACGCTTTTCCTGCTGGCGGATCAGCCGTTTGGCCTCGTCCTGCCAGTCCGGGCGCTCAAACAGCTCATCGTGCAACTGAGCCAACAGGGGGAGAGTGCAGCAGGCGCAGCCTGGTCCGTGCGGGTGATGATGGCTCATGGCGGATGTCCGGTTGAAACGCCGGCTCCGAGGGAAGCGCGGGGCCGCGCGCGAGGAACGGAAAAAGCGATGTCATTATAGGCGGCGTCCCGGCGCAAAAAAACGGCGAACTGGCCATTCGGTCGGGGGGCTGCTTCAGAAGCTGTTCAAAGTCCAGCGAGCAAAAGCGAAACCAGGCCTCGCCAAGCGCGGCAGGCCGGGAACGGGGTCTTAAGCCTGTTCAAAGTCTCGCGAGCAAGGGCGAGACAAGGCGAAAGCCAGCGAAAAGCGGAATGTACTCGTGGTACATGAGCATTTCGAAGGCGTGCTCATCGTGTAACGCTCCACGCAGCGCAGCAGATCGTAAACAGGTTCTCAGCCGCCGCACACCTGATTGCGGCCATGCTGCTTGGCGTGATACAGCCGCTCGTCCGCCAGCTTCAGCAGCCGGCTGATCTCCGGCATGTCCGACGCCGCCACGCCTATGCTCACCGTGTAGCGCAGCCCGCCCTTGGCGGTGGTCAGGATACAGCCCTCAATCGCCAGACGTAGGCTTTCCAGCCGGCACACCATGTCCAGCTCGATGGGGCTGGGGCTGAGCATCACGAACTCCTCGCCGCCGAAGCGCGCGACGATGCCGTCCGGGAAAAACTGCTCCATCAGCCGCGCGGTGTTGCAGATCACCTGATCGCCCACATCGTGGCCGTATTGGTCGTTCACCCGCTTGAAATGATCGATGTCCAGCACCGCCACCCCGTAGCCGTTCTTCAGCTGCATCACCTTCTCAAAAAAATGCCGGCGGTTGGACAGGCCGGTCAGCGGGTCGCGGTCCGCGGTTTCCTTTAGCGATTCCAGGTTTTCCACAAACTCCACATTGCGGGTGACGCGGCAGAAAAATTCCTCGAAGTTGAACGGCTTTTGCAGGAAATCGTCCGCCCCGGCCTTGATGAAGCGCGTGGTCATGGTGGGGTCCTGGTTGCCGGAAATGCCGATGATGGCCAGGCGGTCGTGATCCAGAAAGCGGCGTATCGTGCTGGTCATGCGCACCCCGTCCATGCCCGGCATGTCGTTGTCGCTCAGCACCAGCTTGATGTGCTTGTCGGAGTGCAAAATCTCCAGCGCCTGCTTGGCGTCCTCCGCCTCCAGCACCTGGTAGCGGTGGCGCTCCAGGTTTTCGCGCAGAAACTGGCGGTAGGACGCGGAATCGTCCACCACCAGCACCTTGATGCCCGGGTTCTTGCGGATGCGGGTCAACATCCGCATCACGTAATCGAAAGCCGCCGGGCTCTCCTTGCTGACGTAATCCACCACCGGCAGCTGCAAAATGCGGTCGCGCACCTCGCCGTCCGAGCGAGAGGTCAGCACAATGGTGGGAATCGCCAGCTGAAACAGCAGCGGCAAATGCTCGCCGTCGGGCGAATCCGGCAGATTGTAATCCGCCACCGCCGCCAAAAAGCGCTGGCCGGTCGCCAGCGCCTCGCGCACTTCGATCAGCGAGCACACCGGCAGCGGCGAAAGACCGATTTCCTCCACCATGCGGCACAAGGGACGGATCAACACCATGCTGTCTTCAATCACCAAAACGCGCGTTTCTTCGCTCATCGTCCGCTTATCCCATGCCTACTGCCTGATCCGCCCGCGCCGGCTCTCGGAGAACGCTCCAAAACCGGGTATAATCGACCCATTTTTTCCATTCTAGAAGAACTACGATTCATCACCATGGAACTTGCCAAAAGCTTTGAACCCGGCGACATCGAACGTCGCTGGTACGATCAGTGGGAACAGGCCGGCTACTTCAAGCCCAGCATGGACACCGCCAAACCGTCCTTCGCCATCCAGCTGCCGCCGCCCAACGTCACCGGCACCCTGCACATGGGTCACGCCTTCAATCAGACTATTATGGACGGTCTGACCCGGTATTACCGGATGAAGGGCGACAACACCCTGTGGGTGCCCGGCACCGACCACGCCGGCATCGCCACCCAGATCGTGGTGGAGCGCCAACTGGCCGAGCAGGGCGTCAACCGCCACGACCTGGGCCGCGACGCCTTCACCTCCAAAGTGTGGGAGTGGAAAGAGCAATCCGGCGGCACCATCACCAGCCAGATGCGCCGCGTAGGCTGCTCCGTGGACTGGGACCGCGAATACTTCACCATGGACGACACCCGCGCCGAAGTCGTCACCGAAGTCTTCGTCCGCCTGTTTGAACAAGGTCTGATCTACCGCGGCAAGCGCCTGTCCAACTGGGACTCCAAGCTGGGCACCGCCATCTCCGACCTCGAAGTGGTTTCCGAGGAAGAAGACGGCCACATGTGGCACATCAAATACCCGGTGGTGGGCAGCGACGAATTCGTCACTGTCGCCACCACCCGTCCGGAAACCCTGCTGGGCGACGTGGCCGTGGCCATCGCCCCGGACGACGAGCGCTATCAGCACCTGCTGGGCAAGCAGCTGGAACTGCCGCTCACCGGCCGCCAGATCCCGGTGATCGCCGACGAATACGTGGACAAGGAGTTCGGCACCGGCTTCGTCAAGATCACCCCGGCGCACGACTTCAACGACTACCAGGTGGGCAAGCGCCACAGCACCCAGCTGATCAACGTGATGAGCCTGGAAGCCAAGATCCTGGCCAAAGCCCAGATCTTCGGCTTCGACGGCAGCGCCCAGGGCACGATAGAACTGCCGGCCGCCTACGCCGGCCTCAGCACCCAGGACGCGCGCAAAGCCATGCTGGCGGACCTGCAAGCCCAGGGCTATCTGCTGGAGACCAAGCCGCACAAACTGATGGTGCCGCGCGGCGACCGCACCGGCACCGTGATCGAACCGCTGCTGACCGACCAATGGTTCGTGGCCATGGACAAAGTGGCCGTGGACCAAGACGGCAATCCGGACCCCACCGGCCAGTCCATCGCCGCCAAAGCCATTGAAGCCGTGGCCAGCGGCGAAGTGCGCTTCATCCCGGAAAACTGGGTCAACACCTACAACCAGTGGATGAACAACATCCAGGACTGGTGCATCAGCCGCCAGCTGTGGTGGGGTCACCAAATCCCGGCCTGGTACGACGAAGACGGCAACATCTACGTGGCCCGCAGCGAGGCCGACGCCCAGGCGCAAGCGCCGGGCAAGACCCTGCGCCGCGAACAAGACGTGCTGGACACCTGGTTCAGCTCCGCCCTGGTGCCGTTCTCCACCCTGGGCTGGCCGCAAGACACCCCCGAACTGCGCGCCTTCCTCACCTCCAACGTGCTGGTGACCGGCTACGAAATCATCTTCTTCTGGGTGGCCCGGATGATCATGATGACCAAGCACTTCACCGGCAAGGTGCCGTTCCGCGACGTGTACATCCACGGCATGGTGCGGGACCACGAAGGCAAGAAGATGTCCAAGTCCGAGGGCAACGTCATCGACCCGGTGGACCTGATCGACGGCATCGCGCTGGAACCGCTGGTGGCCAAGCGCACCACCGGCCTGCGCCGCCCGGAAAAAGCCCCGGCCATCGCCAAGGCCACGGAAAAGCTGTTCCCGGAAGGCATCCCGGCTTACGGCACCGACGCATTGCGCTTCACCATGGCCAGCTACGCCACCCTGGGCCGCAGCGTCAACTTCGACTTCAAGCGCGCCGAAGGCTACCGCAACTTCTGCAACAAGCTGTGGAACGCCACCCGCTTCGTGATGATGAACGTGGAAGGCAAGGACTGCGGCCAGGACGAAAGCCTGCCGCTGGAATTCAGCTTCGTTGACCAGTGGATCATCGGCCGCCTGCAACAGGCCGAGATCGACGTCACCAACGCGCTGGAAACCTACCGCTTCGACATCGCCGCCCAGACCATTTACGAATTCATCTGGAACGAGTACTGCGACTGGTACGTGGAACTGGCCAAGGTGCAGCTGCAAACCGGCAACGAAGCCCAGCAGCGCGCCACCCGCCGCACCATCGTCCGCGTGCTGGAAGTGGCGCTGCGCCTGACCCACCCGCTGATGCCCTTCATCACCGAAGAGCTGTGGCAGACCGTGGCCCCGCTGGCCAACGCCAAGACCACCCCGTCCATCATGCTGGCCCCGTGGCCGGTGGCGGACGCCGGCAAGATCAACGCCGCCGCCAACGCCCGCATGGACGCGTTCAAGGACATGGTCAACGCCGTGCGCAATCTGCGCGGCGAAATGGGCATCGGCCCGGCAGTCAAAGCGCCGCTGTTCATCGAAACCGGCGACGCCACGGTGGCGGACTTCGTGCCCTATCTCAAGCTGCTGGCGCGGCTGACCGAAGGCTCCATCGTCGCCGCGCTGCCGGAAGACGACGCCCCGGTGGCCATCTCCGGCGACGCCCGCCTGATGCTGAAGGTGGAAGTGGACAAGGCCGCGGAAACCGCGCGCCTGACCAAGGAGCAGGGCAAGACGGAAGCCGAACTGGCCAAGCTCAGCGCCAAGCTGGAGAAGCCGGGCTATGTCGACAAAGCCCCGGCTCACCTGGTGGAACGCGACAAGGCGCAGTTGGCCGAGCTGAACGACAAGCTGGACAAGATCAAGGTGCAGTTGGCTAAGTTGGCTTGAACTTAAGCCTGATCTGGAAGTGAAGAAACCCGCCGCGAGGCGGGTTTTTAATTATTGCTGTTGTGAAACAAAATTGACGATATCTACCCAGTAATTTTTGTTGCGCTCATTAAATATATCTATCATGCCTGACTGGATATATATGGAGGATGTGAAGTCTAATTTTTGGCTGAGCTCGCTAAATATTATGTGGTGATCACATGATGAATTGTGAACGCTTTCAATTGCATTTAAAATTCTACTTTCTGTGAATCTTGACAGGAGGCACCTTTGTTTGATAAAGGAGATTAGTTCAACTCTGTTTTCATGTATGTAATTAAACACTGTCGATTCGGGGTATCCTTCACCGATAAACATTGCATGTTTAGGAAGCTCCCCATTTGTTTCTGGATCGTAAATGTCTCCATCAACTAAAGCTACAGATGGAATTGTTAGGAGTGGGTTCTCGTTGTGAAACTGACTTACTTTGATTAGGTTTGGATATCCTCCCGCTGAAAATACTTTTGTAGTTTCAGCCAATCCATTTCCATGTCTCCCTAGTGCATTTTCAACCAGCTCTTTGACAAATTCATCCTCTACATAAACGGCTCTGGTTGCGTTGACAGTTCCTGTGATGGCCCTCAGGCTTTCGATATTTAATTTGCCATTCCACGTTCTTTTGTTTATGGTGGCCCAAACTGCCTCGGAAGGGAGTTCGTTGACAGCCTCTTGAGAGTGAGTTGTAAATATGATTTGCAGCCTTTTGCGCTTTGCTGCATTCTGTAGGTATTGAACAAACAGTCTTACGGCAACTGGGTGAAGCCCATTTTCTATTTCTTCTATTAAAATTAAGGCATTGTTTTGTGCTGATTCGATTCGATCTATTGTCTCGATTATCGAGGCTTCGCCAGCGCCGAAATGAAATTGTGAGTAACCAATGTTGGTTTGAGTGTTGCCTAAGTACATTCTTATTGAGTGGTTGTCTTTTTTTCTGACTAATTTGTAATTTTCTATTTTTTTGTCTAAGACTGCTGTTGCGTATTTTATTGTATTCTCATTGAGACTAATGGTCTCGAAGTCGTCACTATTGCCCGCTAAGAACTTTCTGAATCTAGACATTTCTCCAGCAGGTACAGTTCTTTGAATTTCTATGTATTCAATATGCCTAGATCCAA
Source organism: Chromobacterium alkanivorans (assembly GCF_016937655.1). GTDB lineage: Bacteria > Pseudomonadota > Gammaproteobacteria > Burkholderiales > Chromobacteriaceae > Chromobacterium > Chromobacterium alkanivorans. The sequence continues at coordinate 96,896 of NZ_JAFHKL010000005.1, forward strand.
ACTCATCTCTTCTCCACTGAGATTGTGCAAATCGAGCCGTTTTAGTTATCGTTTTGTCTGATTGAATTGATTTGTCAACAAGTTCAAATTCAATATTCCAATCGCTCATGCTTTCATCCCCAAGGAATGCTTTTGGGAAGAACTGTCTTGGTTTTATGTTTTTATAGGCTAATGCGGCCGAGCCTAGTATTGTTGATTTTCCACCTCCATTTGTTCCGATTAGAGCAGTAACGGGGGTTTTGAATTCTACATTCTCATCATTAAATCCACGGACATTTCTTAGGTGAATTTTTTTAATAAATTGATTGTAGTTGTTTTGTCTGACTTTGTTGATCTCTTGCTGGACTTCACTGGGTGAAAGCTTCATGATGAGCCCCCTTGTAAAGATGGTCTGTTTTTGGATTCGACTTCGGAGTAGTTTAGTTATTTCTATGGCATGTTGCATTCTTTTCAGTCTGGATGGTGCTGATTGTGTATTTAAAGCAACAAGGGGTGGGTTGAGGTGGATCTGTATTGTTTCGATTTGTCGTTTGTAGAACAAGCGATGGAAATGTTGTTGATGTTATTATGACTAGTCGGGTGTTTTTTAATAAGCTAGCTTTGGGCGGCTCATGAGTTGGCCGTGTTGCTCAACTTTACGATTAAGTGGCAGAACCCAAAAAAGGAAGGTGAGTTACCGTCCCCTATCTAAAACTCCAGATCCATTCCAACTTGACTCCCCCCTCCATCTAGCCAACAATGGCCCCCGCGCTGCCGCACAAACAGCGCCAGGATTAGTCTCCTGCAATCCATCCCAGCGGACACGCCGCGAAAGCGGCATTTTCGTGTCCGGTTGCTATTGCTTTGCCTAAATCTGGGCGGGCCGTGGCAGGGGCGCCCTTGGGCGCGCCGGGGCTGGGATGCCGGTGAGACTAACCTTGTCATGTGCCCGCCTTGCCGCGCTTGTCGGCCAGGCCCTCTCTTTCAAGGAGGTTGCAATGGCGAAGTCAGTCCGTCCGATGCCCAACATCGAATCCACTCCATCCCATTCCAAGGTTAAGCCGGTCCGTCAGGTCATCGACTCCCCGCAACAGCCGGCGCTGCCACGCTCGCGTTACCGCTTCATCGCGCTGGTCACCAAGGAAATCCGCCTGCCTTTTGTCCGCTATATCCCGGGACGCAATCATCCGCATTACTGGCAGCCGGAGGAGACTCAGGATTACGAGGAAGCCTGCTTCCTGGGCCGCCAATACGCCGCGCATCTGGCTCAATTGCTGAAAAACAACCAGCTGCACATCGGGCGCGGCTTGCTGCATCGCATTGCGCGCGACATCGATTACAGCGACGGCAGCCACCGCCGCGGCCTGCGGCTGGGCTTTTTCAATTATCTGGAAGTGCTGTTGGGTCTGGCCGGGCGGCGATTGAACCTGTACCGCCACGTGGAGGCGGTGCATCAACTGCACCGCAGCCTGAGCGTGTTGGCCTGGCTGGAGCGCAAGCGTAAGCGTTGAACCGGTTTGGGCGCGGCTTGGCCTGGGTCAAACCGTGCTTGAGCTGATTGTAAAATGCCCCGCCTGCTGACGCTGGCGGGGCATTTTATTGAAAAAGAACAGGTGTGAGCGGAGCCGCTCATACGGCTTCATGCCCAAGCCTCCCTCAGCCAACTGACGGGATGCTTCCCGCCGCGCGAGCGCGAACGCCGGGCCGCCAGACGCCAACGGCGGCGGTGATCACGATCAGCAGGATGTTGAGCCCGCCGCCTATCGCCTCGCGCAAAGTCGCTGCGTGGAAGTCCGCGCCCACGGCGCTGGCGGGCAGCGCGGCTTGCGCCAGCAGGTAGGCCTGATCCACCGCCGGCGCCACCACAAAGGAGGCGTTGAGCAGAATCACCAGCGTCAGGCCCAGCTTGAGCTGGAAGAAGCGGTTGCGCGGGCCGTAACGCCGGTAGCCCAGCAGCAGGCCGCTGATCAACATCAGCCACAGGCCGGGCACGGTCAACGCCCAGGTGCCGATATGGATGTACCACCGAGTTTGCGCCAGCAGGGTCGGCGGTGTGGCTGGGCCGGTTTCGGACAGCACGATCCAGGCCAGGATGCTGCCCAGGAATAGGGCCAGCGCGATGAAGTGAATCAGTTTGAGCGTGCGGTTCATGGCTCTTCTCCAATGGGGGGGCTGAGCGTGTCCAGCGTGCGCAGCAGTTGTTGCAGGGTTTGGCAGGCGGATTCGAAATCCGCGTCCGGCAGTTGTTGCGCCAGTTGCGCCGTCCACAGCGCCTGGCTGCGCTGGGTGCCGGCCACGGTGCGTTCGCCCTTGGCGCTTAGCCGGTACAGCGGGGAGCGGGCGTGCTGGGGATTGGGCAGCACTTCGAAATAGCCTTCCTCCACCAGCTTGTGCAGCTGCTTTTGCGCGCCCTGGCGGCTGATGCCCATGCGGGCGGCGATCTGCGGCGCGGTTTGCGCCTCGCCGGCCAGGCCCGCCGCGCCGAGCACCTGCCAGCGCGCGCTGTTGATGCCCAGGTGGGCCACCAGCTGGTCGCCTCTTTCCAGCAGGGTGCCGTTCAGGCGGAAGATCAGCAGCATCAGGTCGGTAATGCGTTGACGGCGATCGCTTTGGTTTGGGGGCATGGGCTTCTCCTGTTTGACAACCGGTTGCCATTATTGACAACTGGTTGTCAAATTGCAAGCGTTGATGGCTTGGAACGCGTTTTGTTGGATGGAGCTAAGGCCTGTTCAAAGCCTCGCGAGCAAGGGCGAGATAAGGCGGAAGCGGCTGAAAAAGCGGAATGTACATGTGGTACATGAGCATTTCGACGTGGGTTGCAACGCCGTATCGCCGATGCGCAGCAGATTATGAACAGGTTCTAAGACGAATGAGGGTTGGGGCGACGGCAATGCGCGCTCGCGACGCAGTGCGCAGCGCGACATCTAGTGAATTGCTAGACAAATAGTCTACAGTTGACAGTTTGAATACTCCTTCTTAGAATTAAAAACAGTTAGCTGTGTAGAGAAGCCGGAGGGAAATCCAGATGTTTTTTGTCAGTGAAGCAATTGCGGCCCGCGTTGTTGGCATATTGGATGCGATCGAGGTGGTTGAAGATGTATTCCGCCAGCTCGTTCGAGGCGAAGCGAGGGCGTATCCAGCGGTAATGGCAAAGGGCCCGAGCATGGCCGAGCTATTCGGCGTGAAATGCGGCGCGCTGGACAATGGCGCCATCTATGGCGCAAAGCTAGGCAGTTACTGGCCCGGCAATCGCCATTCGGGACTTCCTGCGCATGCGTCGTCAACGCTCCTGCTCGAAGCCGAGACGGGTTTTCCCAAGGCTCTCATCGCCGCCACCTATCTGACATCGCTCAGGACGGCTGCTGCCAATGGCGCCGCCATACGCCATCTGGCACGGGAAGACAGTCACCGCGTAGGTCTCGTCGGCGCGGGTCATCAAGCGTGGTTTGAACTGCAAGCCGCCATTGCGGTGCGGCCGGTCGATTGCGTGCGGATATGGAATCGCAATATGCCGGAGGCCGAGCGATTGGCCGAGCGAGTTCGGCACGAGCTTGGCATTCAGGATGCAGCGGCGTCTGATCTTGAGAGCACGGTCAAGGCTGCTGATATCGTCATTACCGTCACTGCGGCACGGCAACCCTTGGTGTCGCGCGAATGGGTGCAGCCTGGCACGCATATCAGTGCAATGGGTTCCGACGCGCCCGGCAAACAGGAACTCGATGCTTCCCTGGTCGCCTCTGCACGGCTGTTCACCGATTTGCTTGAGCAGTCCGTATCGCTTGGCGAATTTGAGGCTGCCATCAAGGAAGGCCTCATAAGGCAAGAGGATATCGTCACCCTTGGCGCCGTTATCGATGGAAGCGCAAAAGGTCGCATCGAACGCGATGACATCACGATCTTCGACAGTTCGGGTATTGGTTTGCAAGACCTTGCCATAGGTGCGCTGGCGCTAAAACGAGCTTTGGAACTGAAATTGGTGGATCCGATTGGATTTCTTGAACAGGTTCCGGGCAGTCATCAAATTCAGGGAGTGTTGAAATGAGAATACCCACGTTTGCCGATGTTGAGGCCGCGGCATCCAGGCTGAGCCCATATATCGCCCGTACGCCATTGCTTCGAAATCCGGTACTGGATCGGCGGCTTGGAGCACGGCTTCTCATCAAGGCCGAATGTCTTCAGCTCACCGGCTCTTTCAAAGTCAGAGGGGCTTTCAATCGTCTTTTGATGATGTCTGAAAGCGAACGCAAAGCGGGCGTCGTTGCTTGGTCGGCGGGCAATCACGGCCAGGCGTTGGCGTATGCCGGACAATGTCTCGGAGTTGCGGTGACTATCGTGATGCCTTCGGATGCGCCACGGGCAAAGATCTCTGGTACGGAACGATGGGGGGCTAAAGTCGTGTTGTATGACCGGCTCACCGAGAGCCGAGAACAAATTGGCCAGGATCTTGCCCTGCAAAACGGCTTGGTCATCGTGCCGCCTTTCGATGATCCCGACGTCATCGCTGGGCAAGGTACTGCATTTCTCGAGGCCATTCGGGATGCCAAAGTTGCTGGTGAAACGCCGACGATGCTGCTGTGCGGCACGGGAGGCGGCGGCTTGATCGCAGGTTGCGCGCTAAGCGCCGAAGGCTCCGGATTGGACATCCGCATGCACGCAGTGGAGCCTGTCGGCTATGACGACATGGGCCGTTCGCTAGCCGCAGGACGATTAGTGCCCAACAATCCGGCGGCGGCTTCGATATGCGACGCGCTGATGACTATCAAACCGGGCGAAATCCCATTTGAGATCAACAAGCGCCTCCTGGGCCCCGGTTATACGGTAAGCGATGATGAGATTCGTGAGGCAATGCGCGTTGCGCTTCAGGACCTCAAGCTGGTCGTCGAACCAGGCGGCGCAGCCGCCTTGGCGCTTGCATTGTCGCGGCCGGAACTTGTTCGAGGCCAAACGGCGGTCATTATGGTGACGGGAGGCAACCTGGATCTGTCGACGCTGGCGTCCATTGCGGCTCCGATTCCAGATTCCTTCGAGGTGAAAAGATGAGCAGGAACGATGCCGACGTCGACAATCGCTTGAGATCCTATTACCCAATCGCCACGGCAATCAGTGGATTGTTTCATCCGCAACTGGAAGTCGTGATCCACGATCTCAAGACCGAAAGAATTGCCTTCATTGCCAATCCAATCTCGAAGCGGAAAATTGGCGACTCGTCTCTCGGTGATCAATTCCCAAAGGCGGAATTGGACGCAGACGTGATCGGGCCATATCGGAAGGTGAATCGCGATGGTCGCAACCTGCGGTCTATGTCGGCGGTAATACGCGATGCCAAGGGCAAGCCTGTCGCCGTCATGTGTCTCAACTTCGACGTCTCGCAGCTCGAGAATATTGCGGACCAGATTAAGATCCTGGCATTTCTGCCCGGCTCGCTTGAGCCGCACGCCCCGTTTTTCCATGACAACTGGCATCAAGCGTTGGACCGGGCCGTTGAGGAGCAGGAGTCAAGTCTTGGTCGGCCCATCAAAACCATGGATGCCGAGCAAAGAATGCAGTTCATCCGCCGGCTGGAGACCGGAGGCTTGCTCAATGTACGCAACGCGCCGTCAGTTGTCGCGGAGAAACTGGGCATTTCGCGTGCGGCGCTCTACAAGCATTTGAAGACGATCCGGCGTGATGCGGAGAAAACAGACCTTGAACCTGAAAGAGGAGCAACAAAGCTAGATTAAGACAGATCGGTTTGCGCTCAGTGTTTGTCAACGTGTGTTAGCTCAGGCATTGAGATATGTGCTGATAGGTAGACAGCCCCCGTGTGGGGCTTTTTCATGGGTCTGTGGTTTGGCCGACGACGCCCGAGAGCTCGCTCAAAGTCTGTTTGGCAATATAAAAATGACAAATGGTAATTATATTTGAAATGTCAAGTACGTAGTAATAACTAGCGTCTTGCCTCGGTGCGAAGGCGCTTGCTATACCAGCTATGGGCGGGGCGGGCAGAGCTTGCTCCGTGTTGTTTCCTGTGTTGGATAACCGTTATGGGAGCATGAACCATGTCTGAACAATTGCTGGGTGGTTGGTCCGGATTCCGGCCGCTGAACGAGCAGGACCGCAAGGTGTTTCATCAGGCCACGGAAGGTTTGCTGGGCGTGAAATACGTGCCGCTGGCGGTGTCCACGCAGGTGGTGGCGGGGGAGAACTTCATCTTCCTGGCCAGCGCGGAAGTGGTCTATCCCGGCGCGCAGCCGCACTTGGTGGCGGTGTACATCTTCCAGCCGCTGGGAGGCAAGCCGCCGCATGTGACCCGCATCGAGAACCTGCGTCTGTAAGCCCTTAGCAAGACGCTGTTACGCATCTAGCCCGCCGCCCGGCGGGCTTTTGTTTTGGGCCGCTGCGGCTTGTTCCAGCAGCCATTGTTTGAAGACGCCCATTTCCGGGTCGCGCAGGAGGTCCGGACGGTGTATCAGGTAATAAGCGAGGGCGCTGCGCAGCCGTGGCGCCGGCAGTTCGCGCAGCCGGCCGGCGGCCAGCTCCGCCTGTAGCAGCGAGCGCCGCGCCAGCGCGTAGCCGCGGCCGGCCAGCGCGGCTTCGATGGCGGCGTTGGAGTCCACGCAGACCACGCCTTGTTCGCAGTCCAGCCGGTCCAGGCCGGCGGCTCGGCTCCACAGCCGCCAGTCCTCGCGGTGTTCGTCGTGCAGCAGTTGTTCGCCGCTGAGCGCGTCCAGCCGCGCCGGCAGCGCGGGCGCGCACACCGGCGTCAGTTCGTCGTCCAGCAGCTTGCAGGCGCTGAGGCCGGGGTAGTCGCCCAGGCCGTGGCGCACGGCGAAGTGGATGTTCTCGGCAGCGAGGTCGACCACGCGGTTGCCGGTGCTGACGTGGACGTCGATGCGCGGATGCTCGCGCATGAAGCCCTGCAGCCGCGGCAGCAGCCATTGCGCGCCAAACGACGGGGTGCAGCTGAGCAGGATCACGCGGCGGGCGTCGGTCAGCCGCGCGGTGGCGTGGTCTATCAGCTCCAGCGCTTGCCGGCAGGCGTCCAGATAGTCGCGGCCGGCGGCGTTGAGTTCCAGGCCGCGCGCGCGGCGCTCGAACAGGGGCTGGCCGAGGAAGCTTTCGAGCTTGCGCAGTTGCTGGGAGACGGCGCCGGGGGTGACGTGCAGTTCTTCGGCGGCGAGCTTGACGCTGAGCCGTCGCGCGACGGCTTCGAAGAAGCGGAGGGTGTCCAACGGCGGTTTGGGCATGTCGATTTAGTTTTTCTAAAGCATTTGGCAGGAAAAATCGTTTGTTTGTACTGCATTGGCGGCTGATGATTTCAGTATCTGGTTTAGCAAAGTTAAATTCAAGGCGAAGGGAGAGACATCATGGGGATGGCGAGCTTGGGTCGCTTACTGTTGCTGGCGGCCTTGTGGGGCGGCAGCTTTTTGTTCATGCGCATCGCCGCGCCGGCGTTGGGCGCGCTGCCGACGGCGTTTGGCCGGGTGGCGCTGGGAGCGGCGGGTCTGCTGGGGCTGATCGCCTTGTTGCGGGTGGGGCTGTCCTTCAAGGGAAAGTTGGCCGCCACCTTGTTGCTGGGGGTGGTCAATTCCGGCTTGCCCTTTCTGCTGTTCGCACTGGCGGCCCGGGTGTTGCCGGCCGGCTATAGCGCGATTCTGAACGCCAGCACGCCCTTGATGGGGGTGTTGATCGGGGCGGCGGCGTTTGGCGAGCGTGTCACCGCCAACAAGCTGGCCGGGGTGTTGATCGGCCTGGCCGGCGTGGCGGTGCTGACGCGGACGGGGCCGGCGGCGGGGCCGGAAGCCTTGTGGGGCGTGGCGGCCTGCCTGGCGGCCACCGCCTGTTACGGCCTGGCCGGTTTTCTGACCAAGCGCTGGATCGCGGACCGCGGCGGCCTGGACAGCCGCGTGGTGGCCTTGGGTAGCCAGCTGGGCGCGGTGTTGCTGTTGTTGCCGTTCATGGCGTGGCAGGCGAGCGCGCAGCCGCTGAGTTGGCCGGCGGCGGGAGCGGAGGTGTGGCTGGCGATGCTGGCGCTGGGCCTGTTGTGCACGTCGCTGGCCTATGTGCTGTACTTCCGCTTGATCGCGGACGTCGGCCCGCTGAAGGCGCTGACGGTGACCTTTCTGATCCCGCCCTTCGGCATTTTCTGGAGCTGGCTGGCGCTGGGCGAGACGGCGACCTTGTCCCAGGCGCTGGGCGGCGCCTTGATCGCGCTGGCGCTGTGGCTGGTGCTGCGGCCGGAAGCGCCGACGGCGCGCGCCGCCGCGCCGGATGAGGATTGGTCGATCTAGCGGCGGCGCGGCGCGGGCTTAATTGAGCAGCAGATAGCTGATCGGGCTTTCTCCGCAGGCCGCCAGCCCGCATTCCAGGAACACGGACAGGGCGTTGCCCAGCAGCAGCAACATGGTCAGGGCGACGCCGGCCTTGGCCAGCCGGCCCAGCTGCGCCGGGGGTTGACGATCGAAGCTGTGTTCGCGTTGGCACAGCATCAGCAGCAGTCCGCAGCCGATGAAGACGGCGAAGAAGGCGATCGCGGCCCAGGTGTAGAAGTGCAGGCCCAGGATGGGCGGGCCGAAGCCGGCGTCGCCGGGGGCGATGTGCAGCAGCACTTGGCGGCCGGCCACGGCGAAACCGGCGCCGGCGGCCAGCAGCATCATGCCGTAATGGCCGGGCTTGTCGCCCAGCAGCACGTTGGCGGCCAGCGCCACGGCGATGGCGCACAAGGCCACGCGTTGCAGCAGGCAGAGCGGGCAGGGCAGTTCATGCTGGGCGAACTGGAAGTAGAAGGCGACCAGCAACATCAGGTTGATCAGCAGCAGGCCCAGCAGGTTCAGCTTGTCGGTGAGGTTTTGCGTCATGTCTGGCTCCTCACAGGGAAATGGGCAGGCTGCTGGTGGCGTGGAATTTGAACCAGTACAGGGTGAGCGCGAAGGCCAGGCCCCAGCAGGCGTAGGCCCATTGGCGCTTGCGCAGGATCAGGGCCAGCAGGGAAGCGGCTAGCAGCAGAAACAACAGGGTATCCATCGGTGGTGTCCTTCTTGGTGGTGGCGATGGGCCGGCGGCGGATGCCGACGGCTTGTGGCGATTGAATATTAGCATTCGCTTAATGCCGGCGAAACAGGGTAAGGCGCAGTAAAGCGGCGGCCAGGCGCCTCGGCGCATTGTGTGGCTATTCAAACTGGCTAAGCAAATGCTCCCCGGAGTGGGGCGGAGGGACGGACGAAGGGGCCAGCCGGCGCGAGGCGTCGGCGCCTAGCCCGGCGTTTTCTGACGGGGGCGGCGGGTGCGCGTTTCGGCCTGTTCGCGGATCAGGTCCAGCTCATTGTGAGCGTCTTGCGCCATTTCCACCGCCAGCCGGCAGAGTTCGGCGATATGGCTGCGCGCCTGCGGGTCCGGCGTTTCGTTGAGGCGTTCGATCGCGTGCATCAGCGAGCTCAGCGATTGCAGCGCGTCCATGGCGATGGCGCAGGCCGCGACGGTGTCGTCCGGCTTGACGTTGAGCGGCATGCGGGCTCCGGTGAGGTTCAATCGTTGGGACACAGGGCGGGGATGCGTGGGCGTGGGTTTTTCGCGGCGGCGTGGCCGCCGTGCTGGGTAAATCGGGGGCAAGGCGGCGCTAAGGTCATGCCAGTCTCCATGCGTCAAAAAGCGACTGGCATAGCCTATCAATAAAGATATTAAGCAACAATAACCATAAGGTTATTGGAGGCGGGGTGTTGCGTATCGGCCAACGCCGCTTGGCGGCTCACTCCGCGGCGTCGTCCGCCCAGAGGTCCGGCGGTGGGGCGTCCAGGATGGGCCGCCGCTCCTGGGCCAGCGCTTCCACCATGCCGCGCAGGCTGATCAGCGCTTTGCGGCTCAGCGTCTGTCCGCGCACGCCGCGGTGCAGATCGTCTATCAGCAACTGCAGCAAGGCGCGTTCCGACAGCGAGGCTTCAAACTCCGCCACCCGGTCGCGCAGCGGCGGCAGGGCGTCGATGTCGCCCTCCTGATCCAGCCAGTAACGGGGCAGATTCAGGCGGGTTTCGATGTGGCGGGCCAGGTTTTCTCCCATGCCGCGGCCGCTGGGGGCGTCGGAGAACAGGCGGTAGATTTGCGGAGGGCGACGATCGATCAGCTCCGCGAGTCGGGAAACGGTTCCGTCAAAATCGCGTTCGATCAACAAGCCCAGTTTATGGCGGCGGATTTCGGTGGTGTTCATGCCCGCTATTCAAGCCTAAATATATCCGGCTGGTAAGCTGTCACATGGTTATCAATTTTTATATCCAATAGGCCATGCCAGGGAGGGAAGGGCCGCGCCGGAAGCCGGCGCTTTCATGCGAGGGCAAGAAAAAACGCCGGCGGGCCGGCGTTTTTCGCTGAGGCGGGGCGGCTCAGTCTTCCGCGCTGCGATGGGCGACGACGTTGAAGCCTTCCTGCGGGCTGGGCGGCACGAAGTAGCGGGTGATGTGGTCGAACTCCGCTTCGCTGACGCTGAACGGGTGGGAGCCCTTGGCGTTGCGCTGACGCAGCCGCGCTTTGCAGGCCTCGTCGCTGACCTCCAGGTGGTGCAGCTGATGGGCGGCGCCGCTGGCGTTGATCACCTCGCGCATCCAGCGGCGGCTGTCCAGGGTGTTGGCAGGCATGTCCAGCACCACGGACAGGCCCTGGCGCAACAGGGCGGCGACGTGCGGCGCCAGCGCGTCCTTCAGCGACTGCGAGCGGCGCACGTAGTCGGTCATGGTGCGGATTTCGCCGGGATAGAGCTTAGCCAGCCATTCGTCCTCGCTGATCAGCATGGTGCGAGGCTGGTCGGCCAGGCGGCGGGTCAAGGTGGACTTGCCCGCTGCGATCTTGCCGCAAACCAAGTGCAGTGTCGCCTCATTGGCCGCATCTTTGAATTGTTCATTGCTTGGCATGACAGTCTCCTTGGGATAGGGGCACATATGAAAAAACCCGCCTGCTGGGGCGGGTTGTCGAGCTTCGTCCGGTCGCGCGCCAACCCGCCTCAGAAAAAGGCGTCAATCCAATCTTGGCTGGAGAACGGGACAAAGCGGCGCATAGTGAGCTTATGGTCGCCGCTTGGGGCGAGCTTGTCAAACCGCGGCGGCGGGCCGGCCGGCGCAATATCCGGTAGACTGCGCCGATGTGCGTCAATTATCTATGTCCCCACCCGGATCAACTGCCGCTGTTCGGCGTGGAGCCCGGCGAGCTGGTTTGGCCGGAGGAGGCCTGGCAGGACTACGCCGCCCCCTTCATCGCGGCCGGCCGCCAGGGCCTGGAGCTGCGGCTGGGCAATTACGGCCTGGTGCCCAAGCGCCATCAGCCGGAAGGCATGCGGCTGTCCACCACCAACGCGCGCTCGGAAACCGTGGCCGAGCTGAAAAACTTCCGTTACCCGTGGCGGGCCGGCCAGCGTTGCCTGGTGCCGATGCGCGCCTTTTTCGAGCCTTCGTACGAAACCGGCCGCGCGGTGCGTTGGCGCATCGGCCTGGCCGACGACGCGCCGTTCGCGGTGGCAGGGCTGTGGCGGGCCTGGTCGGAGCCGGACGGCTCGATCAGCCACGCCTTCACCCAGCTGACGGTGAACGCCGAGGCGCACGCGCTGATGCGGCGCACCCACAAGCCGGAGGACGAGAAGCGTTCGCTGGTGATTGTGCGGCCGGAGGATTACCAGGCCTGGCTGACGGCGCGCCGACCGGAGGATGCGTATCGCTTGCTGCGCCTGTATCCGGCGGAGGAGATGCGGGCAGAGGACGCGCCGCTGGCGCCGCGCCAGGGCGCGGCCAAGCCGGCGCCGCAGCCGCAGCCGCGCACCTTGGGTTTGTTCGACTGAGCGCCGTCTGAGCAAAGCCGTTTTCTCCGCCGCAAGGCCTTGTTTCGCCGGAGCTGGCGAGACCCTCAACGGGAGTTAAGACCGGTCGCCGAGGAAGACGGCGAATGCTGGCGGGTATCGCCTGCGGCTCCACCCGCCCTACGCGAGGCGGTTGGCCAGGGGTAGGGCGGGTGGAGCGTAGCGATACCCGCGCGGAGGTCGGCTGCAGAGGCTTGGGGCGCCTTGGACGCGCGGCTCTCTGAGCGCCAAGCCTGGTTCAGCGCACTGAAAAAGAGGTTAGATCATCGCCTTCGGATCCACCCACTGATCAAACTGCTCCGCCGTCACATAACCCAGTTCCAGCGCCGCCTGCTTGAGGGTGCCGCCGTTGGCGTGGGCAAGCTTGGCGATGGCGGCGGCCTTGTCGTAGCCGATGTGCGGGTTGAGCGCGGTGACCAGCATCAGCGATTGCTCCAGCAATTGCTCGATGCGCGGGCGGTTGGCCTGCATGCCGCGCACGCAATGATGGTTGAGGCTGTCCATGCCGTCGGACAGCAGCCGCGCGCTTTGCAGGAAGTTGTGGACGATCAGCGGCTTGAACACGTTCAGTTCGAAATTGCCGGAGGCGGCGCCGATGGACAGCGCCACGTCGTTGCCCAGCACCTGGCAGCAGAGCATGGTCATCGCCTCGCACTGGGTGGGGTTGACCTTGCCCGGCATGATGGAGCTGCCCGGCTCGTTCTCCGGGATCAGCAGTTCGCCCAGGCCGCTGCGCGGGCCGGACGCCAGCCAGCGGATGTCGTTGGCGATCTTGATCAAGGCGGTGGCCAGTTGCTTGAGCGCGCCGTGGGAGTGCACCAGCGCGTCGTGGCCGGCCAGCGCGGCGAACTTGTTGTCGGCGCTGAAGAAGGGCAGGCCGCAGGCGCGACCCAGCTCGGCGGCCACGCGCGGGCCGAATTCCGGGTGGGTGTTGAGGCCGGTGCCCACGGCGGTGCCGCCCACGGCCAGCTGGTAGAGGCCGGGCAGCGCCGCGCGGACGGCGTGTTCGGCTTGCTCCAGCTGGTCCACCCAGCCGGACAGTTCCTGACCCAGGGTCAGCGGGGTGGCGTCCTGCAAATGGGTGCGGCCTATCTTGACGATGTCGGCGAAGGCGGCCACTTTGTCCACCAGCGCGGCGCGCAGCCGGCCCAGCGCCGGCAGCAGCCGGTCGTGCACCGCGCGCGCGGCGGCCACGTGCATGGCGGTGGGGTAGATGTCGTTGGACGATTGGCCGCGGTTGACGTCATCGTTGGGGTGGACGAGCCGGCCGGGGCCGCGTTCGCCGCCCAGGAGTTCCGAGGCGCGGTTGGCCAGCACCTCGTTCATATTCATATTGCTCTGGGTGCCGGAGCCGGTCTGCCACACCGACAGCGGGAAGGCGTCCGGGTGTTTGCCGGCCAGCACTTCGTCGGCGGCGGCGACGACGGCGTCGGCCTTGTCCGCCGGCAGCTTGCCCAGCTCGCGGTTGGTCAGCGCGGCGGCGCGCTTGACCTGGGCCAGCGCCAGGATCAGTTCCGGCGGCATGGTTTCGCTGGAAATGGCGAAGTGGCCGAGCGAGCGTTGGGTCTGCGCGCCCCACAGCGCGTGGGCGGGGACTTCGATGTCGCCGAAGGAATCGTGTTCTATTCTGTGTGTCATGGCATGCCTTTCGCACGGGAATGAGGTTTCGATTGTATGCTAAATGCAAATTCAGGACTGAACCATTGACCTGTTTTCCAGTCTGAACACGAGGCGGAGCGCCTCGAACAGGCTATTTTGCAAGGCGCTCCCATCGCTTCTGCCCTTGATTTGCATCTTGGCTTTCAACAGGAGTCCACCATGTCGCTTCGTTCCGAATCCACTTTGCGTTCCTTTACCCTGGCCTCGGGCCAGTCCTGTCAATTTCATTCGCTGCCGGCTCTGGCGGAGCTGGGCGTCGGCGATGTCGGCCGGCTGCCGGTGTCGCTGCGCATCGTGCTGGAGTCTTTGCTGCGTCATCTGGACGGCCAGCGCGTGGCCGAGGCGCATGTGCGCCAGCTGGCCGGCTGGCAGCCGCGGGCGCCGCGCAGCGAGGAGATCCCCTTCGTGGTGGCGCGCATCGTGCTGCAGGATTTCACCGGGGTGCCGCTGCTGTGCGATCTGGCGGCGATGCGCTCGGTGGCCGAGCGCTTCGGCAAGCCGCCCAAGCGCATCGAACCGCTGGTGCCGGTGGACCTGGTGGTGGACCACTCGGTGCAGATCGACCACTTCCGCGAGAACAACGCTTTGGACCTTAACATGAAACTGGAATTCCGCCGCAACGCGGAGCGCTACCGTTTCATCAAATGGGGGATGCAGGCCTTCGACACCTTCAAGGTGGTGCCGCCGGGCATAGGCATCGTGCACCAGGTGAACCTGGAGTATCTGGCGCGCGGGGTGTTGAGCAAGGGCGGGGTGTATTACCCGGACAGTCTGGTGGGCACGGATTCGCACACCACCATGATCAACGGCCTGGGCGTGGTGGGCTGGGGCGTGGGCGGCATCGAGGCCGAGGCCGGCATGCTGGGCCAGCCGGTGTATTTCCTGACGCCGGACGTGGTGGGCGTGCATTTGAAGGGCCGGCTGCGCGAGGGAGTGACCGCCACCGACCTGGTGCTGACCGTGACCGAGCTGCTGCGCAAGGCGCAGGTGGTGGGCAAGTTCGTGGAGTTCTACGGCGCCGGCGCGGCCTCGCTGACCTTGCAGGACCGGGCCACGCTGGCGAACATGGCGCCGGAATACGGCGCCACCATGGGCTTCTTCCCGCCGGACGAGCAGACCGCCGCCTATCTGACCGCCACCGGCCGCAGCGAGGCGGAGGTGGACGCGTTCCGCCGCTACTTCCAGGCCCAGCAGATGTTCGGCATGCCGCAGCAGGGCGACATCGACTACAGCAGCGTGCTGGAGCTGGACCTGGCCGAGGTGACGCCCAGCGTGGCCGGTCCGCGCCGGCCGCAGGACCGCATCGCGGTGCCGGAGCTGAAGCAGCGCTTCAACGAGCTCTTGCAGCAGCCGGCCAAGACCGGCGGCTACGGCAAGGACGGCGCCGGCGGCTTCAGCGGCAAGCTGCGCCACGGCTCGGTGCTGATCGCGGCGATCACCTCCTGCACCAACACCTCCAACCCGGGGGTGATGCTGGCCGCCGGCCTGTTGGCGCAGAAGGCGGTGGCGCGCGGCCTGAGCGTGGCCGGCCACATCAAGACTTCGCTGGCGCCCGGCTCGCGGGTGGTGACCGATTACCTGGGCAAGGCGCATTTGCTGGCGCCGCTGGAGCAACTGGGCTTCCGCGTGGCGGCCTACGGCTGCACCACCTGCATCGGCAACGTCGGCCCGCTGGAGCCGCAGCTGGAGAACGAGGTCAGCGGCCAGGATTTGATCTGCGCGTCGGTCTTGTCCGGCAACCGCAACTTCGAGGCGCGAATCCATCCGGCGATCAAGGCCAACTTCCTGATGAGCCCGCCCTTGGTGGTGGCCTTCGCCATCGCCGGCCGGGTGGACATCGATCTGGAGCACGAGCCGCTGGGCGTCGGCGTGGACGGCAAGCCGGTGTATCTGCGCGATGTCTGGCCCAGCCAGCAGGAGGTGGGCGCGGCTTTGCTGCAAGCCACCGACGCGGCCACTTACCGCCGGCTGTACCAGGACTTCGCCAGCGGCAACCCCTTGTGGAACGACATCGCCGCCAGCACGGGCGAGGTCTACGGCTGGGAGCCGTCCAGCTATATCGCCGAACCGCCGTTCTTCCAGGATTTCGCGATGCAGCCCACGCCGCAGCCGCCCATCCGCGGCGCGCGCGCCTTGGCGATTTTCGGCGACTCGGTGACCACCGACCACATCAGCCCGGCCGGCTCGATCAAGCCCAGCTCGCCGGCCGGCCTGTATCTGCAGGGGCAGGGCATTCAGCCCGGCGATTTCAACAGCTACGGCTCGCGGCGCGGCCATCACGAGGTGATGATGCGCGGCACCTTCGCCAATGTGCGCATCCGCAATCTGATGCTGGCGCCGGACGCCGACGGCAAGCCGGTGGAGGGCGGCCTGACCCTGCTGCAGCCGGACGGCGAGCAGATGGCGATCTACGACGCGGCGATGGCCTATGTGCGCGCCGGCACGCCGACGCTGATCTTCGCCGGCGAGGAGTACGGCACCGGCTCCAGCCGCGACTGGGCGGCCAAGGGCACGCGCCTGCTGGGCGTGCGCGCGGTGGTGGCCAAGAGCTTCGAGCGCATCCACCGCTCCAACCTGGTGGGCATGGGGGTGTTGCCGCTGCAGTTTCTGGACGGCGACAGCGCCGCCGGCCTCAAGGGCGACGAAACCTTCGAGTTGCGCGGGCTGGAGGACGGCATCGCGCCGCAGCAGCGGGTAAGGCTGCTGGTCCGCGACGCCGCCGGCGGCGAGCGAGAACTGCCCTTGCTGTTGCGCATCGACACGCCGGTGGAGGTGGACTACTACCAACACGGCGGCATCCTGCCCTATGTGCTGCGCCAGTTGCTGAGCTGAACGCCAGGCGAGACTAGGGCTCAATGAACAACAGCCGCTGCAAGCGGCTGTTGTTCATTCCCGGCGGGCGGCGGCTTCAGCTGCGGCCCAGCTTGAAGTTCTGCCAAAAACGGCCGTAGATGCGCAGGGTTTCCTGGCCCACGCTCTTTTGAATGAAGCTGTTTTTCAGGTCTTCGGCGCTGGGGAAGATGGAGCGGTCGTTCAGGTACTGCTTGTTGACGAACTGCCGCGCCGGCAGGCTGCCGGGGGCGAAGGTCACGGTATTGGCGTTGTCCGCGGCGATTTTGGCGTCCAGGCTGTAGTTGATGAAGGACAGCGCGTTGGCCACGTTCTTGGCGTCCTTGGGGATGGCCATGCTGTCCACCCAGATGGCCACGCCCTGTTTGGGCATCAGCGGCACTACCTTGACGCCGTTCTTGGCGTCCGCGGCGCGGCGCTTGGCGATGTTGAGGTCGCCGCCGTAGCCCATGGCCAGGCAGACTTCGCCGCTGGCCATGTCGTTGATGTAGCCGGAGGAGGAGATGCGGGTGACGCTGGCGCGGATGGCGTTGAGCTGCGGCATGATGGCGCGGTAGTCGGCTTCCTTGGTGCTGCCCGGGTCCTTGCCGAAGTAGTGCAGCGCCATCGGGAAGAATTCGGACGGGGAATCCAGGATGCTGACGCCGCAGGACTTGAGCTTGGACACGTATTCCGGCTTGAACAACAGGTCCCACTCATTGGCCGGCAGCTTGCCGCCCAGCGCCTTTTTCACCTTTTCCTCATTGATGCCCAGAGTGATCACGCCCCAGAAATACGGCACCGCGTATTTATTGCCGGGGTCGGACACTTCCATCATCTTCAGCAATGCCGGGTCTATGTTCTTGTAGTTGGGGATCTTGTTCTTGTCCAAGGGCTGGAACAGGCCGGCCTTGATGCCCAGGCCCAGCACATTGTTGGACGGCACCACCAGATCGAAGCCGGAGCGGCCGGTCATCAGCTTGGCGTTGAGGGTTTCCATGCTGTCGTAGACGCTGTAGTTGACCTTGACGCCGGTTTGCTTGCTGAAGGCCGGCACCGTGGTGGGGGCGATGTAGTCGGACCAGTTGTAGACGTTGACGGTATTGGCTTGGGCGTGGGCGGCGCCGGCGAGGCCGAGCGCGAGCAGACAGTGCTTCCAGGTATTCATGTTCTCTTCCTTCTCTCTCTTTGCGTGGTTCTTTCGATCCGTGCGGCCGGGTAGGCCCGGCTCTGACGCTAGGCGCCGGCGCGGGCCGGATCCTGCCGAGCCAGCATATCGCCCCACGCTGGTGGCGTCTATTATTTTTGCCATTTGATGTTTTTGTGTTAATTATTCGCATACTCCATGCAACCACGCCTGACGCGCGCGGTCCTGCCATAAGCGGGACCGGCCGGCGGACACGGCGGGATGCGCGCATTCGCGCCGGGGCTTGCGCGCCGACGCGGACATAAAGACAACAAGGCGAGGGCCGACGTAGCGACGCGGTCCCGGAGCAAAGGAGATGCACCATGCGTAATGTTGACAACGCTTTGCCGGCCCCGGACGGGGGAGGCTTGAGCGCCAAGGGTTTGCCCGCCGGCTCCATCGGCATTCTCGGGCTGGTGGTGATAGGGATTTCGGTATGCGCGCCGGCGTACACGCTGACCGCCTCGCTGGGGCCGGCGGCCACTCAGGTGGGCAAGCAGATGCCGGCGGTGTTTTTCGTCAGTTTCATTCCCATGTTGTTGGTGGCGATAGGCTACCGCGAGCTGAACCGCGAAATGCCGGACGCCGGGACGTCCTTCACTTGGGCCACGCGCGCCTTTGGGCCGTGGATAGGCTGGATCGCCGGCTGGGGGCTGGTGGTGTCCACGGTGCTGGTGCTGTCCAACACCGCCGCGGTGGCGGTGGACTTCATGTATCTGGCGCTGGGCCAGGCCTTGGGGCGGCCGGACATCGCGGCGCTGCCTGACGACACGGTGGTGAACATCGCCTCCTGCCTCAGCTTCATGGCGGTGGCCACCTGGATTTCCTGTCGCGGCCTGCAATCGACCAAGCGGGTGCAGTATGTGTTGGTGTCGTTCCAGGTGCTGGTGCTGGGCTGGTTCGCCTGGGCCGCGTTCAGCGCCGCCGCCGACGGCGGCCATCCGTATTCCATCCCGGTGGAGTGGAGTTGGTTCAATCCCTTCGCCGTGGAGAGTTTTTCCCAGTTCGCCGCCGGGGTGGCGGTGTCCATCTTCGCCTATTGGGGCTGGGACACGGTGGTGACCATTAGCGAGGAAACCACCGGCGACAAGCGCGCCAATCTGTCCGGCAAGGCCGCCACGCTGGTGATGGTGCTGCTGGTGGGCTCTTATGTGCTGATCAGCGCGGCGGTGGTGTCCTTCGCCGGCGTGGGCACCGACGCCACCGGCCTCGCCAACCCGGCCATCGCCGCCAATGTGTTCACCGCGCTGGCCGGGCCGGTGATGGGGCCGGCGGCCATTCTGCTGTCGCTGGCGGTGATGTCCAGCTCCGCGGCGTCCCTGCAGTCCACTTTCATGTCGCCGGCGCGCACCATGCTGGCGATGGGCCACTATCAGGCCCTGCCGGCCAGGTACGCGGTGGTGGAGTCCCGCTTCAAGGCGCCGGCTTACGCCACCGTGGTGTCCGCGCTGGTGGCGTCAACGTTTTACGCGGTGATGCGGGTGGTGAGCGAGAACGTGCTGTCCGACACCATTACCGCGCTGGGCATGATGGTGTGTTTCTATTACGGCCTGACGGCCTTCGCCTGCGTCTGGTATTTCCGCAAGCAGGCGCTGACTTCGGTGCGTCATTTCCTGTTGCGCGGCTTGTGCCCGGGCTTGGGCGGCGTTCTCTTGTTCGTCGCCTTGATCCGCACCACGCTGGACAGCATGGACCCTGCCTTCGGCAGCGGCTCGCATATCGGCGGCCTGGGCCTGGTGTTCATCCTGGGCGTGACGGTGGCGCTGACGGGCTTGCTGGTCATGCTGTACATGTACCGCAAGAGCCCGGCCTTTTTCCGCGGCGAGGTGCTGAGGAAGGGCACGCCGGTGTTCAGCTTCGACGAAAAAATCTGAGAACCTGCTTACGATCTGCTGCGCGTCGTGGAGCGTTGCACGGTGAATACAAGCTCAAAATGCTCATGTGCCACTTGTACATTCCGCTTTTTCGCTGGTTTTCGCCTTGTCTCGCCTTGGCTCGCGAGATCGTAAACACGTACTGAGGCTCTGAGGGCCGGCTGAGCGCGTTCAATTGAAAAAGCCGCCCGGGAGGGCGGCTTTGATGTTTGACTAGCGCCGGCGGCTCAGATGCGGAAGAAACGCACCGCCTGATGCAGGTTCTGGGCGATGTCGGACATCGAGCGCGAGCTGTCCGCCACATTGCTGACGATGGCGGTGTTCTCCTCGGCCATCTGCGCCACTTTCTCCATGTTCTGGGCGATCTCGGTGCTGGCCAGCTTCTGTTCCTGCACCGCGCTGACGATGGTGCCGGTGCTGTCGGTGGACTTGGCCACCGCCTGTTCGCCTTCCTGCAGGGCGTTCTCCACCGTGGAGACAAAGGACTGGCTGCTGCTCAGTGACGCCAGGCTGCTGGTGATGGCGTCTTCCAGCTCCACGGACTGGGTGCCCAGCACGTGGGTGACCTGATCGATTTCCTTGGCGGATTCGGCCGAGCGCTCGGCCAGCACGCGCACTTCGTCGGCCACCACGGCGAAGCCGCGGCCCAGTTCGCCGGCGCGGGCGGCTTCGATGGCGGCGTTCAGCGCCAGCAGGTTGGTCTGGTCGGCGATGTCGCGCACTTGGCTGGTCATGCTGGTGATCTTGCGGGTGTTGGCCACGAAGTTCTTCACCGCTTCGGCGATGCCGTTGACGGCCTTTTCGACGTTGTCGACTTCCTTGATCAGCAGGCTGAGCTGGGCGGTGCCGTTCTTGGCGGTGACCAGGCTGGTCTGCGCGTGTTCGCGCACTTCCTGGGCGGCTTCGGCCACGTGGCTGATGCTGACGGTCAGTTGCTCCACCGCGGCGGCGGAGCTGGCGGCGGCCTGGCTTTGCTGGTGGGAGGCGGTCAGCACCTGATCGGCGGATTCGGACAGCTGGCTGGCCACGCTATTGGCTTCTTCCGCGCCTTGCTGGACGTTGCCGATGGCTTTCACCAGTTGTTCGCGCATATCGGCCAGCGCGGCGATGACCTGGGCCGGCTCGTCCTTGCCGTCCGGCGTCAGCTCGATGCGCAGATTGCCGGCGGCCACTTCGCGCGCGGCTTCCACCGCGCTGTTCAGCGGGCGGGTGATGGAGCGGGTCAGCAGCCAGCCTATCAGCGCGGCCGCGGCCAGGCAGACGGCGGTGATGGTCAGCGAGGTGGCGCGCACCGCGGTGGCGCTGGTTTCGGCGTCCTTGCGGCTGTCCTGGGCGCGGTCCGCCAGCGCCTTGCCCAGCGCTTCCACCTTTTGTTCCAGTTGGTGGATCAGCGGGCGGTGCTGGTTGACCATGAAGGCTTCGGCTTCTTTGTTCTGGTTGGCCAGCGCGAAGGCCATCAGCTTTTGCGTGGGCGCGTCCAGCGCGGCCTGAGCCTGGCCCACGTCTTTGAGCAGGGCGGCGGTGGCCGGTATCGGCGGGAATTTGGCGAAGTGGTCTTCCAGCGCTTTTTCAGCGTTGTTGAAGGCCTTGATGGTCTGGTCGGTCTGCGCCTTGATCTCGGCCATCTTGGCCGGGTCGGTCTCAATGATCAGGTCGCGCGCGCCGATGCGCTGTTGTTGCAGGTGGTGATCCAGCTGCGCGACGATCAGCAAGGATTCCAGCCGGTTGTCGGTGATGTCCTCCATGCTGTCGCTGATGGAGGAGAGTCCGTTGAGCATGACCACACTCATGATCAGCACCAGGGCGATCAGCGCGCCGAAGGCGAGGGCGAGTCTTTGTCCAATGCGCAGGTTTTTCATCAGTTTGTCCCGTGGTGACTTTATTGTGGTGCTTCCAATTTAATATATTTATGAAGTGATCAAAAAGTGAATAATTACTTATAGGACAGCGGATAAATTTTTGGAGACGTTTTTGCGCCGTCGCGGAAAAACCATGGGCATGGGGCGGGGCGGCGGCGAGGCGGGACGGGGCGCGGCGCGGCGCCGTCGTTTATGCGAGGGGTATGAAAAAAGCGGACCGAGGTCCGCTTCGTCGGGCTTGCCGCAGTTCGCGGCTTACTTCTGGATTTGCGCCTTGGCTTTCAGCTCGGCGATCAGCTTTTCCACGCGGCCGCCCATGATGCGCTGGGTCAGTTGCGGGCGGATGTCGTCCAGCGCCGGCACATTGCGTTGCACGCGGGCGTCGTCCAGCTTGATCACGTGCCAGCCGAACTCGGTCTTCACCGGTTTGGCGGTCACTTCGCCCTTGGACAGCTTGGTCATGGCTTCGGAGAACGGCGCCACGAAGGTGCCGGCTTCCTGCCAGTCCAGATCGCCGCCCTTGTCCTTGCTGCCCGGGTCTTGCGATTTTTCCTTGGCCAGCTTGTCGAAGGACTTGCCCTTCTTCAGCGCGTCGATCACCGCCTTGGCTTCGGCCTCGGTTTTCACCAGGATGTGGCGAGCGTGGTATTGCTTGGTTTCCGGCACGCTGGCCACCAGCTTGTCGTACTCGGCCTTCAGGTCGGCGTCGCTGACCGCATTGGACTTCTCAAAGTCCTTGATCAGGCGGTTGGCCAGCGCCATCGCTTGCATATTGGCCAGTTCGGCGGCGAATTCCGGCGACTTGTCCAGACCCTTCTTCACGGCTTCCTGACGCAGCACTTCGGCGGTGACCAGTTGATCCTTGACCATGTCGCGCGCTTGCGGATTGGCCGGCTGGCCTTGGGCTTCCATCATCTTGACCACGGCGTCGATGCGGGCGTCGGAGATGGCCTGGCCGTTGACGGTCGGGCCGGCAACCACGATGGCGCTGCCGGCGAAGGCGGCTACAAGGGCGCTGGTCAGCAGGAGTTTACGCATATTCTTAGGTGTCCTGAAGGTTTGGTTTATTGGATCTTGGCCTTGGCGCGCAGGTCTTCCACTGCCTTGGCGATGGCTTCTTCTTGCAGTTGGCGGCCGATTTGCGGCTTGGCCTCATCCAGCGACGGAAGCTTGGCGTCACGAATGTCTTCCACCTTGAACACGTGCCAGCCCAACGGGGACTGGTACGGCTTGCTGCTGGTCTGGCCCTTGCGGATGTCCTTCAGCGCGGCGGCCAGCGGCGGGTCCATGCGGTTGAGGTTGCCCCAGCCCATTTCGCCGTTGCTTTGCTTGGCGTTGGGGTCGATGGAGCGGGTTTTCACCAGTTCGTCGAACTTGGCGCCCTTTTTCAGATCGGCGATCACTTTCTGCGCGTCGGCCTCGCTCTTCAGCGTGATCTGGCGCGCGTGGACTTCCTTGCTGCCGGACTGCTGGGCGGCGAGCTTGTCGTAGACGCTCTTGATCTGGGCGTCGCTCACCGGCGCCTGTTTGGCGATGTCGGCGAACAGCGCTTCGCGCAGCATTTCATTGCGGATGTCGTCCAGGCGTTGGGCGAATTGCGGCTGTTTGTCCAGTTGGCGCTTGCGGGCTTCCTGCAGGATCACTTCGCGGGTGATCAAGGAGGTTTTCAGCTGCTCGCGCAGTTCCGGATTGTCCTGGGCCTTGCCGCCGCTGCTTTGCACAATGTTGGCGACGGCGGCGTCCAGCTCTTTCTTGTCGATGGCGGCGCCGTTGACCACGGCGATGGATTCCGCCGCGGCGGGCAGGGCGATGGTGGCGGCCAGCGCGACGGCGGCGATGCGGGAAAGCTTCATGGGATACCCCTTGGATGGAATCAAGTCAGATTTCTTCAGGCGTGAACGCTTTGATGGCCAGAGCGTGCACCTTGGTTTGCATCAAGTCGCCCAGTGTTTCGTAGATCAGCCGGTGGCGATGCACGCGGCTCAGTCCCTGAAAACGGGCGCTGACGATGGTTAGCGTGTAATGTCCGCCGCCGTCGCGCGCGCCGGCGTGGCCGGCGTGCAGCGCGCTGTCGTCCTGGATGTCCAGGTGTTCCGGCGTCAGCGCCTGCAGGGCGGCGCTGAGCAGTTCAACCGTGGCGCTCATTGCGGCAACACCTTGAGGAAGGGTTTGACGCTGACGCCGGCGTAGACGCCGGCCGCCACGTAGGGATCGGCGTCCGCCCAGGCTTGGGCGGCGTCCAGCGATTCGAATTCCGCGACGATCAGGCTGCCGCTGAAGCCGGCGGGGCCGGGGCTGGCGCTGTCGATGGCGGGACAGGGGCCGGCCAGCACCAGGCGGCCGGCGTCCTGCAGCGCCTGCAAGCGCGCCAGATGGGCCGGGCGGGCCTCCAGCCGGCGCGGCAGCGAGTCTTCATGATCTTGGCCGATGATGGCGTAAAGCATTATTTCTTTTCCTCAATGTATTTGGCGAGGAACAGGCTTTGGGCGATGACGAAGGCCAGCATCAGGCCCAGGCCGCCAAACAGTTTGAAATTGACCCACACGTCTTCGCTGAAGCGATAGGCGACGAACAGGTTGAGCGCGCCCATGAAGGCGAAGAAGCCCACCCAGGCCCAGGTCAGCTTGCGCCAGACCGGCGCGGGCAGTTGCAACTGCTGGCCCATCATCAGCTTCAGGCCGTTCTTGCCCAGGAAGTCGCTGATCAGCAGGCCGGCGCCCATCACCCAGTACAGCACGGTGGGCTTCCACATGATGAAGTGCTTGTCGTGCAGCAGCAGGGTGGCGCCGCCCAGCACCACGATCAGGCCCAGGCTGACCCACTGCATGGTGTCCACCTTGCGGTGGCGCAGCCAGGTCCAGCCCACCAGCAAGGTGGTGGCGACGATGGCGACGCCGGTGGCGATGAACATGTCGCGGCTCAGCCAGTAAGTGGCGAAGAACAGGACGACGGGAAACAGGTCGGTGAAGAATTTCATGCGCACGATTATGGGGGCGGCCCGGCGGATATTCAAGCCGGGCAAGGGTTGAAGAGTTCAATGCGGGAGCGGGGCCCGGCCGGCGTTGACGCGTCGGCCGGGCCTGTTGCCAAGGCTGCGCCTCAGCGCTGGGTCTGTTTGACCACGCTCATCGCGCTGGCCACCAGCGAGCCCACGTCGGCGACGTTGGCCGGTAGGATGATGGTGTTGTTTTCCTTGGCCAGTTTGCCGAAGGCGGCCACGTATTGCTCGGCCACTTTCAGGTTGACCGCTTCCAGCCCGCCCTCGGTGTGGATGGAGCTGGCCACGCGCTTGATCGCGTCGGCGGTGGCGTCGGCCACCAGGCGCAGCGCCTCGGCTTCGCCCAGCGCCTTGTTGATGGCGGCCTGCTTGTCGCCCTCGGAGTTGTTGATGGTGGCTTGCATCTCGCCCTGGGATTTCTGGATCGCGGCCTCGCGTGCGCCGTTGGCCAGGTTGATCTGCTCCATCTTCAAGCCTTCGGATTGGGCGATGCGCGCGCGCTTTTCCCGTTCAGCGGTGATCTGGGCCTGCATCGCGTGCAGGATGTCTTGCGGCGGCACCAGGTCCTTGATCTCATAGCGCAGCACTTTCACGCCCCAGTTGACCGCGGCCTCGTCCAGCGCGGCCACCACGGTCTGGTTGATCTCGTCGCGCTCTTCGAAGGTCTTGTCCAGCTCCATCTTGCCGATCACCGAGCGCAGCGTGGTTTGCGACAGCTGGGTGATGGCGATGATGAAGTTGCTGGTGCCGTAGGAGGCGCGCTGGGCGTCGGTCACCTGGAAGTAGAGGATGCCGTCCACTTTCAACTGAGTGTTGTCGCGGGTGATGCAGACCTGGCTGGGCACGTCCAGCGGCACTTCCTTCAGGCTGTGCTTGTAGGCGATGCGGTCGATGAAGGGAACGATGATGTTGAGGCCGGGCGCCAGAGTGCCGTGATAGCGGCCGAGGCGTTCCACGATGTAGGCGTTCTGCTGCGGCACCACGGCCAGCGACTTGAACACGAAAACGATGACGGCGACGAGCAGGATCAGGGGCAGGAGTTCCATGGGTCTTATTGTTCCGGTTGGGTTGAACTGATTTTGAGCAGGTTGCCGTCGCGGCCGACGATGTAGGCGGTGGCGCCGGTCTCCAGCGGCGCGCCGTCCACCGACGCGGCGTCCCAGGCAGCGCCGCGGTATTGCACGCGGAGGTGGCCGGAAGCGGGGGCGTGGAGGACTTGCACCGGCTGGCCCAGGTCCGGGTCGTCGGCGCGCGGCTGGGAAGGCGTGCGCGGATGGCGGCGCTTGTAGCCGTAGACCAGCGCCACGCCGGCCACGCCGGCGATGCTGGCGATCACGTACTGGCTGGCTTCGGGGGCGCCCAGCCAGGCGGCGGCGCCGCCGCACAACATGGCGACGGCGACGACCAGCAGGTAAAAGGTGCCGGAGAAAAACTCGGCGATCAGCGCGAGCAGCGCGCTGGCAATCCAGATGGCGGTTAGCGGCAAGACGATGCCCTTGTCAAATTGAAGCGCTCATTTTCATGCCATCGCCGCGGAATGACAAGCGAGCGGGAGCGCGAGCCTCAAAAACGGACGCGCTCTCAAGATCCGGTTCAACGCCGCCTCGCCTAAGTGCGGCGGACGTCAAGCCCTCTCTTTAGACATGATCCTTGTCCGGCAGATAATGGGACAGGCGAGCCTCTTCCTCGTCATCCAGCCAGAATTTGTCCAGCATGTACCAGACCACGGCAAGCAGCGAAGCAAGCACAACGAGCAGGATGATCATGGCTTTGGCTCCTTAAGGGTGAACAAGGCGCATTCCCGTTTTCATTGTAGTGCCTGCCCCGGCGCTTTGCCGGCTATGGGGTACAATCCACCCCTTCGGACAGTCAGAGGGACGGAATGTTCCATTTGCAAGCGTCGGCGCAGGCCGAGGTTGAAATCAAGAAGAGCCGTTTCATCGGCATCGTGCAGCCGGTCAGCAGCCGGGAAGAGGCGCTGGCGCGGCTGGCGGAGATCCGCGCCCAGTGGCCGGACGCGCGTCATTACTGCGCGGTGCTGCTGTGCGGCGCGGACTCCATGCTGGACGACGACGGCGAGCCTTCCGGCACCGCGGCGCGGCCGATGTACAACGTGCTGCGGCACAAGGACGTCTGCGATGTGCTGGCGGTGGTGGTGCGTTATTTCGGCGGAATAAAATTGGGTGCGGGCGGCCTGGTCAGAGCCTACACTCAAGCTGTCAACGCCGCGATGGACGCGGCCAGCCTGGTGGCGGTGGTGCCGCGCGGCGATTACGAGGCGACGGTGGATTTCGCCGGCGAGGCGCGGTTGCGCCATTTGTGCCAGGAGTTGGGCGTGCCGGTGTCGGCGCCCCGTTACGGCGAACGGGTGAGCTTGAGGCTGAGCCTGCCGCTCGCCGAGGCGGAGGCCCTGCTGGCGGCGTTGACGGACGGGATGGCCGGCGCGCTGGAGGTGTCGCCGGTCGACTGAGGCGCCGTACGGCGCGGGCGGGGCCGCGCCGGCCCTTCAAGCGGGAGAGAGGGAACTCATGTCGCAACAGCAATATCGCCTGGTGACGCGCAGCGATTTCGACGGACTGGTGTGCGCGGTGCTGCTCAACGAATTGAATCTGATCAACGAGATCAAGTTCGCCCACCCCAAGGACATGCAGGACGGCAAGGTGGAGATCACCGAGAACGACATCACCACCAACCTGCCTTACGTGGCGGCGGCGCATCTGGTCATCGACCACCATCTTTCCGAAACCCTGCGCAATTCCAGCGCGGACAACTACGTGATCGACGCCAAGGCGCCGTCGGCGGCGCGGGTGGTGTACAACCATTTTGGCGGCAAGCAGGCGTTTCCCAAGATCAGCGACGAGATGATGGAAGCGGTGGACAAGGCCGACTCCGCGCAGTACACGCTGCAGGAAGTGCTGCATCCGTCCGGCTGGGTGCTGCTCAATTATCTGATGGACGCGCGCACCGGCCTGGGGCGCTTCAAGGAGTTCCGAATCAGCAATTACCAGCTGATGCTGGACCTGATCCGTTATTGCCGCGACCACAGCATCGACCAGATCCTGGCGCTGCCGGACGTGCAGGAACGCGTGGAGTTGTACGCGAAGCACGAGGCGCTGGCCAAGGAGCAGATCCGGCGCTGTTCCCGCGTTTACGGCAATCTGGTGGTGCTGAACCTGCTGCATGAGGAGGTGATCCACCCGACCAACCGCTTCATGATTTACGCGCTGTTCCCGGACTGCAATATCTCCATCCACCAGCTGTGGGGCGTCAACCGGCAGAACACGGTGTTCGCGGTGGGCAAGTCCATCATCAACCGCACTTCGCGCACCAATGTGGGCGCGCTGATGCTGCAATACGGCGGCGGCGGCCATGAGGCGGCCGGCACCTGCCAGGTGGGCAACGACCAGGCCGAGGACGTGCGCGACGAGCTGGTCGCGCGCATCCGCGGCCACGGCTGAGAGCCCGTGAACGATTGTGGCCGTTAAGGCGTGACAAGGCGGTGCGGCTGAACTCGCCGTACCGCGCCTCATTACGCGCCGCAGCTCGTATCAGGCCAACTGTCGCAGCACTTCCAGCGCCTGGTGCAGGTCCTGGCACACCGCCAGCGCTTGATGAGTCTGGTCCGCCGGCGGCGTCACCAGGTCCGGCACCAGGATCACTCGCATGCCGGCCGCGACGCCGGCGTGCAGGCCGTAGATCGAGTCCTCCAGCACTACGCAGCGCAGCGGGTCCACGTCCAGCTTGCGCGCGGCGGCCAGGTAGACGTCCGGCGCCGGCTTGGTGTGGGCCACTTCGTCGCCGGCCACCACGGTGTCGAAATACCGCGAGAGCCCGGTGCGGCCCAGCTTGATGTCGGCCAGCTGGCGCTGGGTGGAGGTGGCCACCGCGCGCGGCAGCGCTTGCGCGTCGACCCAGTCCAGCAAGGCCTCGATGCCGGTCTTCAGCGGAATCTCCTCATGCTCCAGCATCTGCCAGTAATGGCGGCGACCCACGTTTTGCAGCGCGACGGCCTCGTCCTGGCTGCCCAGCCTCTCGCTGAGGAATTCGGTGCAGCGGCGCATGGACAGGCCCACCATGTCCAGCAGCAGCTGATCGCTGAGCGTCATGTCCAGCTCATCGGCGGCGCGGCGCCAGGACTCCATGGAAATTCTTTCGGTGTCTATCATCAGGCCGTCCATGTCGAACAGGATGGCGTCATAGTTTTGCGGCATGCGGGCTCCTTTTCCGGGCTTCGACCTTACCCCTATAGCCCGGCTGCGGCAAGCGCTCCCCCTCTGGTATAGTGGGCCATCGCAAACGGCAGAGGAGGCGGATGTGCAATCGGTATTGGTGGCCAACCCCAAGGGCGGCAGCGGCAAATCGACCTTGGCGACCAATCTGGCCGGCTATTACGCCGCGCGCGGCAAGCGCGTGATGCTGGGCGACGTGGACCGGCAGCAATCCTCGCTGGGCTGGCTGGCGCAGCGTGACGCGGCGCTGCCGTCCATCGCCGGCTGGGAGGTCAAGGCCGGCGAGACGGCGCGGCCGCCCAAGGGCACCGAGGTGGTGGTGCTGGACAGCGCGGCCGGCCTGCACGGCAAGAAGCTGGCGGCCCTGGTGTCCCGGGTGGGACGCATCCTGGTGCCCATCCAGCCGTCGCCGTTCGACATGTGGGCGAGCGAGGCTTTTTTCGAGCAGCTGCTGGAAGAGAAGGCCATCCGCAAGAACAAGGCCTTCATGGCGGTGGTGGGGATGCGGGTGGACCCGCGCACCCGCTCCGCGCGCGAACTGGAGAAATTCCTGGCGGATCACGAAGTGCCGGTGCTGACCTGGCTGCGCGACACCCAGCTTTACGTGCAGGCGGCGTCCAGCGGACTGTCCTTGTTCGATCTGCCGCCGTCGCGCACCCAGCGCGACCGTGACGCCTGGCAGCCGCTGCTCAATTGGCTGGGCGAGGAAGAAGAAAGCTGGTGCGACAAGTGAAATGTTTTGTCTTGATCCGAAATAAAATAGCTTGACGTGAAGAAACCGGCGGCGTAAGGTGTGCCGGTAAGTGCGTGCGAGCCAAGCGAGGCGTCGCAGGGGGCACTGTAAACGGGAGCCGTCGGGGCTCCCGTTTATGTTTGGGGCCCCTTGTTTTTTGACTCTATTTCCGCTTTGGGAGCACACGCATGATCAAGACAGAACTCAATTACGGCGACGTTTATCTGGTGCCGAAAAAAACCGTGGTGGACAGCCGCAAGGAATGCGACACCTCGGTGCAATTCGGTCCGCGCCGTTTCGACATGCCGGTCTACGCGTCGAACATGAAGTCGGTGGTCTGCGCCGAGAGCAGCGAGCTCTTCGCCGCTCGGAACTGGTTCTACACCATGCACCGCTTCAATGTGGACGCGGTGGCCTTCACCCGCGAAATGCAGGAAAAAGGCCTGTTCGCCTCCATCAGCGTCGGCGTCAACGAAGACACGCTGGAACAGCTGGCCGCGCTCAAGCAAGCGGGACTCACCCCTGAATACATGACGCTGGACATCGCCAACGCCTGGTGCGTGAAGGCCGAGCGCATGATCAAGCACATCAAGCAGCAGTTCCCGAACACCTTCCTGATCGGCGGCAACATCGCCACCGCCGAGGCCGCGCGCGACCTTGAAAGCTGGGGCTGCGACGCGATCAAGGCCGGCATCGCCGGCGGCCGCGTCTGCATCACCAAGAACAAGACCGGCTTCCACCGGCCGATGATTTCCACGGTGCAGGACTGCGTGGCCGCGGTCAAAGTGCCGGTGATCGCCGACGGCGGCATCGTCGAGCACGGCGACATCGCCAAGGCGCTGGCCTGCGGCGCCAGCATGGTCATGGCGGGCTCGCTGTTCGCCGGCTACGACGAATCCGCCGGCGAGATCGTCGAGATCAGCGGCAAGCACTACAAGGAATACTTCGGCAGCGCTTCGCAGTTCAACAAGGGCGCCTACGTCAACGTGGAAGGCAAGAAAATCCTGGTGGAGTACAAGGGCAGCATCGGCAAGCTGCTGCGCGAACTGAAGGAAGACCTGCAGTCGTCCATCAGCTACGCCGGCGGCAACACCCTGGAAGCTTTGCGCAGCGCCGAACTGATCCAGGTTCGCCGCTGAGCCTGACCACGCGGCTCAGGCGTGCTGCGCCGCCGCTGGACGCGGCGCTTCCTCTTGCGGCTGGGCGCGGCATTGCGCCCAGATCGCGCACTCCAGCTGCATCGCCACCTCGTCGCGCTGATTGAGGGTGGTCCAGCGCACCTTCACCACGCCGAAGCCGGGCTGGCTGTTGGAGCGGCGCTTGTCCAGCACCTCAACGGTGACGCGCAAGGCGTCGCCGGCGCGGGTGGGCTGGGGCCAACGCATCTTGTCGATCTGCATGCCGATCAAGCCGTTGGCCATTTTCCCCAGCTCGGTCTGGGTCACCAGCCGCATGCTCAGACTGCTGGTCTGCCAGCCGCTGGCGGCCAGGCCGCCGAACAGGCTGTCCGCGGCGCTTTGCGGGTCGGTATGGAAGTATTGCGGATCGTACTGGCGGGCGAAGCCGATCAGTTCTTCCTCGCTCAGCACGTGGGTGGGGCTGTGGAACAGTTGTCCCGCTTTCAAATCTTCAAAATAGAGCATATCGACTTACGTTTGCGTCATCTCGAGCGCGCAGCTTAACGCGGCCGGCGAAACGGGTCAAAATCCGCAAGGCATTCAGCCGAGCAAGGGGAATATTTTGTCGCAAGATAGACAGTTGGAAGTGTGCGCCGGCTCGCTGGCGTCCTGCCTGGCCGCCGCGCAGGGCGGCGCGGCCAGGGTGGAGTTGTGCGCCAGCCTGGAAACCGGCGGCGTCACGCCGTCGCCGGGCATGATCGCGCTGGCGCGGCAGCGGCTGGACATCGGCCTGCATGTGATCGTGCGTCCGCGCGGCGGCGATTTCCTGTATTCCGACGACGAGTTCGAAGTGATGCGCCGCGACGTGCTGGCCTGCCGCGAACTGGGGGCGGACGGCGTGGTGCTGGGCCTGCTGACCGCGGACGGCGACGTGGACGTGGAGCGCAGCCGCGAGCTGGTCCAGTTGGCCGGGTCGATGAGCTGCACTTTTCACCGCGCCTTCGACATGGCGCGAGATCCCGAACAGGCGCTGGAGCAAGTCATCGCCAGCGGTTGCCGGCGCGTGTTGACCTCCGGCCAGGCGCCGGACGCGCTGGAAGGCGCGGCCCTGATCAACCGTTTGCGCCGCCAGGCGGGGGCGCGGCTGATTCTGATGCCGGGTTGCGGCGTGCGGCCGGACAATCTGGCCGAACTGGCGCGCGCGACGGGGTGCCGCGAATTTCACGCCTCGGCCAGCGTCAAGGTGGCCAGCGCGATGCGTCATCGCCAGGCCGGGGTCAGCATGGGGACGGCGGGCATGGACGAGTACGACAGGCGGGAAAGCTGTGTCGAAACCGTACGGATGATGACGGATTTGCTGCGCGGACTCGATTGACGCTTGTCGGGCGGGCCGGATTTGCAGGATGATTCTGGCATTTTCCGGCCGCGGGTCATGAGGAGCGCAGAATGAGCAAGCCGTCGCATGTGGTCAATATCGACCAGGTGGAAGCCGTGGACTACCGGGAGGGAGAAGGGTGGGGCGGCAGCTACCAGCCGCTGACGCCGGCGCTGGACGCCTTGCCCGGCCGGCTGGGCGCCAATCTGACCCGGCTGCCGCCGGGGCGCGCCGGTTGTCCCTTCCACGCCCATGCCCGCGAGGATGAAATCTTCTATGTGCTGTCCGGACGCGGCGTGCTGCGCCTGGGCGACAGCCTGCAGGAAATCGGACCCGGCGACTGCATTTCCTGTCCGGCCGGCACCGGCGTCGCGCATCAGATCGCCAATCCTTTCGATCAAGACTTGGTTTACCTCGGCATCGGCGTCAACGACCCGCACGAGGTCTGCGTCTATCCGGACAGCGGCAAGGTGCTGGTCCGCCATCTGAAGCAGGTGGGGCGGCTGGAGAGCGCGCCGTATTACGACGGGGAGCCGGCGCGCCCCGGCATCTTCGACATGCTGGAGCGGGAGCAGGCGCTGGCCCGGAAATAGGCGGCTTGGCATGCGACGGCGGCATGAGCGATAACGGAACCATCGTTCATCCATGGACAAGGCAATGAAGAGGCGGGCATTGAGCCGCGCGGCGGCGGTGTTGGCGTTGGTCTGGTCGCTGGGCGCGGCGGCGGAGCCCTTGCTGCTCTGCTACGAGGATCAGGTTTCCTACCCCTGGCTGGACGGTCGCGGCGGCGGGCTGGACATTCAGTTGATCAAGCAACTGCAGGGCGCGTTGAAGCGGGAGTTGTTCCTGCATCCGATGCCGTGGCGGCGCTGCATCAATATGCTGCGCCAAGGCAAGATGGACGGCGCCTTCGCCGCCAGCTTCGTGCCGGAGCGTTCGCAATGGGGCTTGTACCCCATGTTGCCGGGCGGCGCGCCGGACGTCAGCCAGCGCCTGCACAGCTCCAGCTATTCCTTGTACCGGCTCAAGGGCACCACGGTGGACTGGGACGGCGCGCGGCTGTCCAGCGGCATGGCGCCGATAGGCGTGCAGACCGATTTCTCCATCGGCGCCTTTCTGCGTAAGCAGCAGGTGGAGATAGACGACAGCAACCGCGACCCATTGGCCATCCTGCAGATGCTGCGCCTGCGGCGCCTGAGCGGCGCGGCCTTGCAGACGCCGCGCGCGGAGCAGATTCTGCGCGAGCATCCGGAGCTGGCGGAGGCGATAGAGCGCTGCCGGCTGCCCTTGGAGGAAAAGCCTTATTTCCTGATGTTGTCGCGTCAGCTGGC
Organism: Chromobacterium alkanivorans; assembly: GCF_016937655.1. Classification (GTDB taxonomy): domain Bacteria; phylum Pseudomonadota; class Gammaproteobacteria; order Burkholderiales; family Chromobacteriaceae; genus Chromobacterium; species Chromobacterium alkanivorans. Next base: position 129,878 of record NZ_JAFHKL010000005.1, read on the forward strand.
GCACCGCGAGCCGGGCTTGCCGGGCAGGATCTGGACGGAGCTGGAGCGGCAACGGGAATCGCCGGCTTTTCTCGCCCTGCAGCGGGCGGCCGGGCTGCACCGCGAGGCCGCGGGTACGGGGCACAAATGAAAACAGAATATTCAGCGACTGCTTGCTATCAAAATTAAAGCTTTTGCTTTATTATTTTCGACTCCTTGATTGTCTTAGGAATCCCAATGCATAAAAAAACGCTTTTGGCCGCCGGCTGTTTATGGCTGGCCGCCGCCCCGGCCTTGGCGGAGGCCTGGTCCTATCCCGGCTGGCAGGACGGCCGCGACACCCGCGTCAAGGCGCTGGCCTTGCTGCAGACCTTGAACGCCACCTTGCTGAGCAATAGCAGCGCCACCCGCACCTTGCAGCAGTGGTGCGCCGATCACCGGATGGCGTCTCCGGCGCAAATCCGCGCCTTGCGCAATCCGGCGGACCACAAGGACGCCAGCCCGGAAGTGCGCGCCCAGCTGCAGGCGCGGCCGGGCGAGCGCATTGCCTACCGGCGGGTGCAACTGGCCTGCGGCGAGCATGTGCTGTCCGAGGCCGACAACTGGTATTTGCCGTCCAAACTGAGCGAGGAGATGAACCGTCAGCTGGACAGCAGCGACGTGCCGTTCGGCCGCGCGGTGGCGGCGCTGAATTTCCGCCGGCAGACCGAGGAGGTCAAGCTGCTGTGGTCGCCGTTGCCGGCGGGCTGGGAAATGAAGCCCGCGGACAAAGAGACCGCCGCCGCCGGCCTGGACATCGCGCAGCAAGTGCTGCAACACCGCGCGGTGCTTTACCGCGGCAGCGACAACGCGCCGTTCAGCGTGGTGGTGGAAACCTATCAGCGCGAGGTCTTCGCCTTCCCGCTGGCTTATTGAGACCGCGCTGAGCGGCGTCTTGCGAGCCGGGCGCTGGCAGCGCCCATTACGCAAACATCAAAAGAAAAAACCAACCATGATGAAGAAAAAAACCATGCTGGGCTGCCTGCTGTTGGGCGGCCTGATTGCGGGCCAGCCGGCGCTGGCGGACCGCTTGGACGATATCCTGCAACGCGGCAGCGTGCGAGTGGGCACCACCGGCGACTACCGGCCGTTCAGCGAACGGGACCCGGCCAGCGGCGCATACCGCGGTCTGGACATCGACATGGCCGAAAGCCTGGCGCGGGCGCTGGGCGTCAAGCTGGAACTGGTGGCCACCAGCTGGCCGACGCTGATGCGCGACCACGCGGCCGGCAAGTTCGACATCGCGATGAGCGGGGTGTCCATCAATCTGGAGCGGCAGAAGCGGGCGCTGTACTCGCTGCCTTATCTGAACGACGGCAAAACGCCGATCACCCGCTGCGAAAACGCGCAGCGCTTCCAGACCATCGCCCAGATCAACCAGCCCCAGGTCAAACTGATCGTCAACCCGGGCGGCACCAATGAAAAGTTCGCCCGTGCCCGGCTGCCGGCGGCCACGCTGACCGTGCATCCGGACAACGTCACCATTTTCCGGCAGATCATAGACGGCAAGGCGGATCTGATGGTGACCGACGCGGTGGAAACCCGTTATCAGCAGAAACTGCATCCGGAACTGTGCGCGGTGCACCCGGACAAGCCGTTCGACTTTTCGCAAAAAGCCTATCTGCTGCCCAACGACTGGCGCTGGAAAGCCTGGGTGGACCAATGGCTGAGCCAGAGCCTGCAAAACGGCGAATTCGCCGGCCTGTCGGCCAAGTGGCTGGGGAAATGAGTCTGACCTAGGCTTCGCTGCCTCGCAGTTGCTCGATATAGCAATTGAACAGCTCGGCGTGGCTGGCCACGCCGAGCTTCAGATACAGATTGCGGCGGTGGACCTTGACCGTCTCCGGCGAAATGACCAATTGCTGGGCAATCGCCTTGCTGGACAGGCCGCACAGCGTCAGCCGCGCCACCTCGGCTTCGCGTTCGGACAGCTTGCCGTGGCCGAAACGACTCAGCGTCTGCGTCAGCTGGTCGGACAAGCGCTGCGATGGCGGCGTGGGCGCGGAGCTCAGCTGCCAGTGGCGCCGCATCGCGGACAGCAGCCAGGGCTGCATCACGCGCAGCTTGCCGATGTCGGTCGGCTCGAACTCGTTCGCCTTGCCCAGCGACAATGACAAGACCTGGTCGGGGGCGACGCGCAGCAGCAGTTGGACCTCGTCCACGCCAACCTCGCCGCTCATATAGCGCTGGAAGTATTCGCTCTGGCGGAAGTGATCCGGCGCGATGTCGGGCAAGTGGTGGAGGCCGTCGGCGAAAGGCCGCTGCGCGTATTGATAGAAGGGGTCCAGCAGATACAGGCCCTGGCAGTAAAGCGCCATCGGCGACGCCGCGGCCTGGTGCTGAAAATCGCATTCCTCCAGAATCTGCGGCGGCGCGTCCGCGTGGTAGCAAGCGGCCAGCGCATTGTCCAGCGGCACGCTGCCGCGCAGCAGCAAGACCAGCTGGCGCCAGAACCCGGGCAGACCGATCTGCGCCATCAGCTGCGCCAGATGATGGTGCAACGGCAATTCCTTCAACAAAGCTTCCATCCGGCAATCCCCGCTTGGGGTAACCCATCACGGTGATTGGGCACCTTCCCGCGTCAAAATACACTGTCTCCCACGCGTCTGACTACAAGGCGCCGCACAATAAGAGGAGACGAGAGCATGAGCACATCCAAGGCCGGCCCCGGGCTGCGCCGTTCATTGAGCGTGACCGACGTGGTGCTGATCACCGTGTCCGGCGTGACGCCGGCCAGTTCCATTTTCGTGATCGCGCCGTTCGCGCTGCAAGGCGCCGGCAGCGGCGCCTTTCTGGCCTTTGCGCTGGCGGCGGCGCTGGCCGTCGCGTTCGCGCTGTGTTACGCCGAGCTGGGCGCGGCCCATCCCAACGCAGGCGGCGAGTACGTGATCATCGATAGGGTGTTCGGCCGCGCGCTCAGCCTGCAGATGTATCTGCTGATTCTGTGTCTGCTGCTGTTCATCCCCGCGGTGCTGGCCACCGGCGCCGCGCCCTATCTGAACTCCGCGCTGGGCACCCGGCTGGACGGCGCCGAGGTGGCGCTGGCAATGATCGTGCTGTGCTTCGGCATCGCGGTGCTGGACATCAAGCTGAACGCCTGGCTGACCGGCTCCTTCCTGTTGCTGGAGCTGGCCGCTCTGGCCTTGATCGCCTGGCTGGGCTTCAGCGAGGCGCGGCAGCCGGCCGCGGTGCTGTGGCAGCCGGTGAAGGCGGCGGCCGACGGCGGTCTGGCCGCGGTGCCCGCCGCGACGATAGCCGCCATGGTGGGGACGGCGGTGTTCGCTTACAACGGCTTTGGCGGGGCGGTGTATTTCGCCGAGGACATGCGCGAAAGCGGCCGGCCGGTGGCGAAGGCGGTGCTGGCGGCGCTGGCCATCGTGGTGCTGGTGGAGTTGATACCGGTGACCGCCTTGATTCTGGGCGCGCCGTCGCTGGCGGAGATGAGCCGGCAGGCGGATCCGATCAACTACGTGCTCAGCCATTTGAGCCGCCCGGCGCTGGCGCGGGTGATCAGCGGCGGCATCTTTCTCTCGGTGTTCAACGCCATCATCGCCATCGTGGTGCAGAGCGGCCGCTTTTTGTACTCCAGCGGGCGAGACGGCCTGTGGCCGGCGCCGGCCAGCCGGGCGCTGAAGCGCATCCATCCGCGCTTCGGCACGCCCTGGGTGGCCACGCTGGCGCTGGCCATCCCGTCCGCCTTGCTGACCTTTCATTCCAGCCTGGATGATCTGGCGTCCTTCACCGTGATCATCCTGATGCTGAACTACCTGTTGCTGGCGCTGGCGGCCTTGCGCAGCCGGCTGGGCCGGCATCCTCATCCTTACCGCATGCCCGGCTGGCCGTGGCCGCCCTTGCTGGCGGCTGCGGGCAGCCTCTCCCTATTATGGGCGGTGCTGCGGGACGCGCCGGCGCGCGATTGGTGGATCATCGGCGGCATCGCGCTGGCCGGCGCCTTGCTGGCCGCGCAGCGGCCGCCGGGCAAGATCTTGATTGTTGATGAACAAAAGGAGAGATGATCATGCAGTCCAGAGCCAGAACCTTGGGCATTCGCATCGGCCAGGGCGAGCCCGGCCCCCTGAACGCGATTACGGACGTGCCCGGCGTGCGGGTGGGGCACGCCGCCGCCTGGGCGGATTTCGACGACGGCCGCCGCGCGCGCACCGGGGTCACGGTAGTCGAGCCGCGGCCGGGACTGGCGCGGCGCACGCCGTGCTTTGCCGGCGTGCATGTGCTGAACGGCAACGGCGACGCCAGCGGCCTGGAGTGGCTGCGCGAGGCCGGCGTGCTGAGCACGCCGATAGCGCTGACCAACACCCACAGCGTGGGCGTAGTGCGCGACGCCTTGATCGCCGGCGAACGCGAGGCGGTGGCCGGCGAGCCGCAGCTGTATTGGACCATGCCGGTGGTGCTGGAAACCTTCGACGGCCTGCTCAACGACATCAACGGCTTCCACGTGACGGCGGAGCATGCGCGCGCCGCGCAAAGAGCGGCCAGCGGCGGCTTGCCGGCCGAGGGCAGCGTGGGCGGCGGCAGCGGCATGATCTGCCACGAGTTCAAGGGCGGCATCGGCACCGCCTCGCGGCGGCTGCCGGCGGAGGCGGGCGGCTGGATCGTGGGCGCGCTGGTGCAGGCCAACCACGGCAAGCGCGGCTCCTTGCTGGTGGAGGGCTATCCGGTGGGCCGCCGCCTGAGTTGCGCGGAGATTCCCTCGCCGTTTGAGACCGGGCGGCTGCCGCAGCCCGGCATGGGCTCCATCGTGGCGGTGCTGGCCACCGACGCGCCCTTGCTGCCGGATCAATGCCGGCGGCTGGCGCAGCGCGCCGGCATCGGCATCGCCCGCACCGGCGGCGGCACCGAGGATTCCAGCGGCGACATCTTCGTGGCCTTCGCCACCGGCAATCAGGGCCTGCCGATGACCGATTACGCCGGCAAGGGAGCGCTGACCTGCGCGGTGGAGATGGTGAATGCGGACCATCTCTCGCCCTTGTTCGAGGCGGCGGCGGAAGCGGTGGAAGAGGCCATCGTCAACGCCTTGCTGGCGGCCGGAGACCTGAGCGGCAACCTTGGTCACGCGGCGCGCGGGCTGGACGCCAACCGCCTGCTGAGCGCCTTGCGCGAAAGCGGCTGGCGTCCGCGTTAGACGGCGGCGCGCGCGCGGCTTTCGGCGCTTTGTTTGCGCCGTATAATGCTATTATCATTACACGGAAAGCCGCGCGGGCGGCGGACAGACAGCAGGAGGCGGACATGAATACACCGGACATTCCGGCGGACGAACCGCAGCGCTTGGCGACCTTGCGCGCGCTCGGCGTGCTGGACACCGCGGCGGAGGAGCGTTTCGACCGCCTGACCCGGATGGCCAAACGCTTGTTCCGGGTGCCCATCGCCCTGGTCAGCCTGGTGGATGAAAACCGCCAGTGGTTCAAATCCTGCGTCGGCCTGGCGGCGTCGGAGACCGGGCGCGACATCTCCTTCTGCGGCCACGCCATCCTGGGCGACGACATCTTCTACATCCCGGACGCGCTGGCGGACGAGCGCTTCGCCGATAACCCGCTGGTGACGGGCGCGCCGCATATCCGTTTTTACGCCGGCTGCCCGCTGCATGCCGCCAACGGCGCCAAGGTGGGCACCCTGTGCGTGATCGACGTCCAGCCGCGCGAGTTCGATCACGACGACGCGCAGGCCTTGCACGATCTGGCGCGCATGGTGGAGGCGGAGCTGATCGCCTTCCAGGCCGCCACCACCGATGAACTGACCGGCATTTCCAACCGGCGCGGCTTCCGGCTGCTGGCGCAGTACAGCCTTAATTTCTGCGCGCGGCAAAACCTGCCGGTCAGCCTGGCCTTCCTCGATCTGGACAAATTCAAGGCGATCAACGATTGCTTCGGCCACGCCGCCGGCGACCAGGCGCTGGCGACTTTCGCCGAGCTGATGCGAAGCTCTTTCCGCTCGGCGGACTTGCTGGCGCGGCTGGGCGGAGACGAGTTCGTGGTGTTGTTGTCCGAGGTTGAGCATGAGCGGGCTCATGCGGCGGTGGCCAAGTTCTCGCGTCATCTGGACGCCTATAACGCCGGCTCCGGCCAGCCTTACCAACTGGCGTTTTCCGACGGCATCGTGGAGCTGGACGCGGAGCGCCATTTCTCCATCGAGGCCTTGCTGGCGGAGGGCGACGAGCTGATGTATTCGATCAAGGCCGCCAAAAGGTAGCCGCGCACGGGCGTCTCACGGACGCCCGCGTGATGTTTACGGCGGAACTTTCACTTTTCATGCCTCTCTAGTCTGAAAACAGACTGCGCATTTCATGCGTTCCGAATAATGGCCAAGGGCCTGTTCAAAGCCTTGCGAGTTGGGGCGAGACAAGGCGAAGACAACTGAGAAAGCGGAATGCACCCCGAGCATTTCAACGCAGTTTTCAACGCCCCTTTCTACTCATCCCGCCGACGCACAGCAGATCGTAAACAGGTTCTAAGCAAGGGAGGCGGCCGCCATGGTCCATGATGTTTCCTTGATTACCACCATCGCGGCGGGCCTCGGCCTGTCCCTGATTCTGGGCCTGCTCTGCGAGCGGATGCGCATTCCGGCGCTGGTGGGCTATCTACTGGCCGGCATCGTCATCGGCCCAGCCACGCCGGGTTTCGTCGCCGATATGAAGATTGCCGCGCAGCTGTCGGAAATCGGCGTGATGCTGCTGATGTTCGGCGTCGGCCTGCACTTTTCGATGAAAGACCTGTTGTCGGTCAAGCGCATCGCCGTGCCGGGCGCCATCGTGCAGATGAGCGCCGCCACCGGCTTGGCCTTGTTCATCGCCTGGTGTTGGGGCTGGAGCTGGTCCAGCGGCTTGATCTTCGGCCTGTCGCTGTCCTGCGCCAGCACCGTGGTGCTGCTCAAGGCGCTGGAAGTGCGCGGCATTCTGGACACCATCAACGGCCGCATTGCCGTGGGCTGGCTGGTGGTGGAGGACCTGGCCTGCGTGCTGGTGCTGGTATTGATGCCGCCGTTGGCCGCGCTGCTGAGCGGCGCGCCCGCCGCCGCCAACGCCGCGCCGCTGTGGCAGACCATCATGTTGACCTTGCTGCAGGTGGCCGCCTTCATCGCCTTGATGCTGATTGCCGGCCGGCGCCTGCTGCCGTGGCTGCTGTGGCGGGTGGCCAAGACCGGATCGCGCGAGCTGTTCACGCTGGCGGTGACGGCGGCGGCCATCGGCATCGCCTTCGGCGCCGCCTATCTGTTCAACGTCTCCTTCGCGCTGGGCGCTTTCTTCGCCGGCATGATGATGCGCGAGTCCGAGTTCAGCCACCGCGCCGCCCGCGAATCGCTGCCGCTGCGCGACGCGTTCTCGGTGCTGTTCTTCGTGTCGGTGGGCATGTTGTTCGATCCGGCGATTCTGCTGGAGCAGCCGCTGATGGTGCTGAGCGCGGTGGCCGTCATCATGCTGGGCAAAACCCTGGCCGCGCTGATCCTGGTCATCCTCTACCGCTATCCCTTGACCACCGCGCTGACCATCGCCGCCAGCCTGGCGCAGATCGGCGAATTCTCCTTCATCCTGGCTGGCCTGGGCGTGACGCTGGGCCTGCTGTCGGCGCAGGGCATGAGCCTGGTGCTGGCCAGCGCCTTGATCTCCATTGCCCTCAATCCGCTGTTGTTCGCCTTGCTGGAGCCCTTGCGTGGCTGGCTGCTGGCGCGTTCCGAATGGGCGCGCAGCCTGGAGCGCCGGCCCGATCCCTACGCCGAGCTGCCGATGAGCACCGAGCGCAAATACCTGGAAGGCCAGGTGGTGCTGGTGGGCTACGGCCGCATCGGCCGCGGCGTGGCGGCGGAACTGGAGCGCAATCGGGTGCCCTTTGTGGTGGTGGACCACAACCGCGAACTGGTGGAAACGCTGCGCAATCAGGGCCGGGCGGCGGTGACCGGCGACGCCGCCGAGCCGGGCGTGCTGATCCAGGCCCACATCGTCAACGCCTCGGTGCTGGCGGTGACCACCTCGGACGCTCTGAATCTGCGGCAGATGGTGGAGGTGGCGCGCACGCTGAACCCCGAGCTGCGCATCGCGCTGCGCGCGCGCAACGCCGAAGAGGCGGAGCTGTTGCGCGGGGAAGGGCTGGGGGCGGTGTTCCTGGCCGACGAGGAGTTGGCCGGCAGCATCGGCCGGCACGTGTTGCACTGCTTCGCCGCCGAAGCGGCGCAGGCGGCGCACTGAGCGTCGCGGCTCAGACCCGCTCCAGCCAGGCTTTGGCCGCGGCCAGGTCGCGCGCCACCCAGTCGGCGTCGGCCTCGAATTGCGCGTCGTCGACGCCGGGCTGACGGAACAAGGTCAATAGTAGCTCGCAACCCTCGTCGCGCGCCAGCAGGCGCAAGGGGACGTAGATCTCCGTCTGACCGGGCGGCGACACCCAGTGATCCAGCACGCCGTAGTCGTTGGGCGGCGAAAAGCGCAAGGGCATCACGCCTTGAGGCGTGTCCGCCAGCCAGCCGTCGTCGTCGCGGCGCAAGGCCCCGGCCAGGCCGGACGCCCAGCGCGGGAAGTTTTCCGGCGGCGCCAGCAAGGCGTAGGCGCGGGCGAAAGGGCAGGCAATACTGACGCTGAGATGGCGTGGCGGCGTGGACATGGGGTTCTCCAATACGGCGATGCTACTTGAGTGTAGTCGACGGCGGACCATGTGCCGTTGACATGCTTCGCGCCAACGGGCTATGGTCGTTTCCGGTGCTCAAAACACCTAATACTACTAGCGGCTACCGCACCCGTAAGACTCGCGGTTTTTTTGCGTCCATGGTTTTGGCAAACTCCCAGTTGTGGGACAATGCGCGTCCATGGCCGGGTGTGCGGCTAATACAATACCCGCAAGGGGAATACGCCCGCCGACTAGTAGCGGTTTTGAGCACCCGGCCGCCCTCTCAAAAAGGGCGAAATCCAAAATGCTACTAGGAGGCCGCCATGGCCAAGATCGACACCCTACGCGAGGCGCGTCGCGCCCTCAGGCATATTCGTGCCGCCCAATCCCACTTCAAACAATTGCCCGAGGCGCTGCGCCAAGAGATGTCCCGTCAGCCGCCGCGCCAAACGCCATTCGTCATCGCCTTGTCCCCGCAGGTGCTGTGGAGCTTGCTGGAGGCGAGGTATGGCGTGGAATGCGCGTATGAGCGGCTGCAGTTGCTGATCGCTTCGATGCAGGGCAACACCGCCAGGTAGATGGCCCCGGACGCGGGGCGAAAAAGGCAAAGGCCCGGGTGATATGTCCGGGCTTTTGATTTGGACGGAGGCGGTGAGATTCGGACTGACAGCGGGCAGGTTTTTACATTGCTTTTAATTCAGATTGTTTTTGTGTGATTTGATTAGCCGGCATGATCAGCCAATTCACGCTGTCAGCAGTGTGTTCGGCGGTTTGAATATGGATTAATTGCTTTAGTCCGCTAACAAAACCCCTGACCGCCTAATAGGCTGAAGATTATTTTCTGCTATGTTCTAGCAAGTAGGGTTAACCCATTTCAAATAATCACAAAAGAATGTGAATAATACCTAACAAAAATTGAGAACTGAGGGCATGACAGTCAGTCCTTAAAGTGTGCGGCCGCATTGGTGTTGACTTGATTATCAATATCAGTTGTGTTTTGACTGTATTAATCAAGGTTTGTGCGAGTATCTAGGCAATCGCCTCAAGGTATTCCTATTGCCTTAATTTTATTGTCACTATGGAAACTTGCTGATTTTGCATTTTCCAGCACGTTTAAAGGAGTTTAATTGTGAAGGCTATTAATATTCTGACTCTTCCTTTTGCCGCCGCCCTTTTGCTGGCTTCTTCCTTGGTCAGCGCATCTCCGGCTGGGTCTTCCAACACTCAGGAAGTCGCCTCCGCCACGCAACAAGCCAGCAACAATGCCAGCAATACAGTGGACGCTCTAGTCAATCAAATTCAGCCAAGAAAACCGGGGCAGTGCTTCTCTGCAAAGAACTGCACAGGGAAGGTCATTGGCAATCACCAACATGCGCATAACTGCAAAAATGCAGGTGGCAAATCTTGGCGCAGCGGCGTGACGGGGCAATGCAGTAATTTGTAAGCTTTTCCTGTTTTCAATCTGAAACAACAGCTTCGCGAACTTTGGTTCGCGGAGCTGTTTTTTCTTAATGAGGGTTGGCAGCGGGTGACGATTGGCACAGATGTCGACAGCACACTCAAGCGTTGTGGCAGGATTCTTGGGTGTGCAATAGCAATACGCAGGGATTCTGAAGTGCACTTAGCTTAGGTGTCTCGATTAATTGCTCTATTTTTCATGGGTTTAATGGATGTTTCCAATGTGATTTTATGCAATCAACTTATGCTAAGTGTGTTTTGTAAACAAATATTTACACCCTGTTACGGAACTTGGCTAGTCGCGCGACAGATGTAATACAAACGTTTGAAATATTCTGGTGAAAATGAATGCCCATTCCCCAACCAGTAGGTTAAAAATGAAAAAAATCATCATTGCATCCATTCTGAGTATGTCCGCAGTTGCCGCTCATGCGGCTGAGAGTGGTGCATATGTTTTTGGTAATCTGGGCTACAACTCGGAAAAGATGAAAAGCCATGAAGGCATCTCTGACAGTAAAAGCGCAGGAGGTATCTGGGAGCTCGGAGCCGGCTACCGCTTCGGCTCCTACTTTGCGACGGAACTGTCATATCTCGACTTAGGCAAGATGAAATCCTCTGCTACCGGGCGAGACGGGAAAGCAAACTTCTCGATACCGATGCATGCTGAGAGACTGGCTTTGGTTGGGATTCTGCCAGTGTCAGAAGATGTTGAACTTTTTGGCAAAGTCAGCCTTAACAACGTACATGGCACATTGAAAGTCGAAGCCGACGGATCCAGTTTCAGCGCCAGTAGAAGTAAAGTATTGCCTGGTATTGGCATTGGTGCTAGCTATGCGGTCACAAAAAACTTTGCCCTGCGTGGTGAGTACGAGTATATCAAGAGTGCGATGAACTCCATGAGTGAGGATAGTAAGGATGTGACATCGGGCACCAATCTATTCAAGCTTGGTGTAAGCTACAAGTTCTAATTTGGTTCGCCCTCCATTTTGGAGGGCTTCTTGATGTTGTATAAGGATGGTTATGCGGTTTTTGCTTTTAGGAAGCGCTCTGATGTTGTTTTCGATAGTGACAGGAGCAAAGGAAGTGGATGCGGCTGCATCCAAAAGATATGGTGTATGTGTTGGGGTTGCCAACTCGGTGGCTCAGGCATTGACTGCTTTTTCTGATATGGGCAGTAGTGAAATCTGGTTGTGGCGAAACAATAAAATTAGAAATTGTGAATATGATTCTAGGGAGGATGGTTATTTCTTTAAGGAGAACCTAAAAGAAATGTGGAGCTTTGCGAATAAAAAAATAGAAAATGATAACAAGGTAAAAATAAGAAATAGTTACTATTCCATGGAGCTGGAAAATTAGCCTGCTGTCAAGGATCCATTTGGTCCCTCACCACGTAGAGCCCGGCAATAACTGGGCTTTATTTATTTTGGAAAGCTGAAGAAGTAGAGCCTTCGAAGCGGGCCATCGCCAAAGCGCCGTGACAGGGTGCTTTGGTGTCCAACAGCAAGGAGGGCACCATGAGAAGAGGACAAGATTTTGCTAGTCGGGAGTGGGCTGGAAAGGTAAAGCCCACGCGGTAGAGGCCCCGAAACGGCAATGGCCCAAGCATCTGCTTGGGCCATTATTTTGGCGGTCGAATTATCAATGAGTTATAAAAACTTTGTTTCCGCATTGGGCTAGATTCTTGCCGCTTGTGAGCGGCAATGCGAATATGGAGATATAGCATACATGCCGCTAGTTTAGCGCGTGTCGGGACATGTGGTGATAGTTGATATATTTGAATGGCATAAGTTGCTCTGAACACGGGCAAGAAAAACCCCAGCGTAGGGCTGGGGTTAATGGAGGGACACTTATTTTCACTCAGTAGTTACGTGGCTAAGGTGGTCTATTAATACAATTAATTGCGCTGTCAAAAATAAAGCAAAATGTCACTCTCAAAAATTTAGCCGCTAGTAAGGAGACTGTCTATGAAGCGAGCCCTATCTCTGACGTATGCTGGACGTAAATGTCCACCATCTTTGTAAATCGGCTCACCATTGCCATCCACGCTGGGGCATACCACAGAATTACACAAGAAATCCATGGGATTTACAGCCTTAGCACCACTTGATTCAACTACTTTTCTTAAATCCTCTTGAACCTTTCCGTATCGTTCATTTATAACTTGACGGCTTAATCCTCCATCTCTCATTAGCATTAAGTGTGGGAAGTGCTTAAGCCCTCTGAAAATCATAAATTTTGGATCTAGTTCACTGCCAATTGGAATGCTGAGTACAATATAGACATTTTTACCTAGTCGCTTCAACTCTCTAATGTAGGCGGCCAATCTTTTCAATGAGGCAAGATAATCTTTCTCGCCGACGCCAAATTTGCCAGTTAAAGCCGCCCCATCTTTTAAGTATTGGGGCCATTGCGCACCGATCACAATGTTTTTGACGTTTACATCGCTTTTCGCGTAATTAAAAGCGCTCTCCATTAGATTGGTGCAATGCTTATGAGCTTCATCATATGGAGAAGCTGGAATAGCTAAACACCCTCCGCCAGTAGCAAAGATTACGCTATTAACAGCATTTGGCAGGGTGGAAATTAATTCATCAGTTCTAACATAATATTGCTCACTGTTTGAGTCGCCAATGAATAAGGTAACCTCCATTTTTTTTGAATTTTGCCTTAAAAAAGTTCTTCCTTCAAAGTTGAATGGAGTTAGTTTTCCAGGATACTGCCACTCGCCTGCTGCTTTAGAAATTTTTGCAAATCTAGAAACGCGAAACTCAAGCCCATTCCGTTTGTGTATGTTGTAACCCACGTAACCAACAATAGTCATAAGAGTAACGAGCACTGTTACCTTAATCTTGCTGTGGTTGCCAAAACGTAGCGGCCGTTCAATAAGCTTGCACGTAAGCCAAGCAAGCACAACGGAGAGTACAATAGCCGCTATGCGTATGTCACGACTGGGTGCTTCGCCTTCAACAATCCTAGCAAACGAAAGCAATGGCCAGTGCCACAAGTAAAGTGGAAAGCTGATTAAACCGAACCAAACAGCAATTTTATTAGACAGGACTATGCGATTAACCCAAGCTTTAGAACCGGCTGTAATAATTAGTACAGCACCTAAGACTGGTACTAATGCCCATGTCCCGGGGAAGATCAGCTCCTTGTTGATTCGCCAAAATCCATATAGTAACAAGAATAAGCCAAGAAACGAACACACATCAGATAGTGTCTTGCCAGAATTCTCACTCTTGCCGCTATATACAATGCGAGAAAGCCAAACATCAATCTTGCTTTTCACGTTGGCGAATGCGTTCTTCTTGTATAACGCAACCCAAGCCAATAAACTTCCACTTAACAATTCCCAAAATCTTGTTTTGGGTGAATAAAAGGCCGCAATCATATCTTGCTTAACGCCTTTAATATTTAGTGAAAAAGTTATAACGGAAACAATGATTGTGATTGTTAAAAGATTGAAATTTCGCTTCCAAGCGAACCATAGTAAAAACGGCCATGCAATATAAAATTGCTCCTCAATGCCTAGACTCCATAAATGTAACAACGGCTTAGTTTCAGCAGAGTTGTCAAAGTAGCCTGCTTCATTCCATAACACAAAGTTTGAAACAAAACCTGCGCCACCAGCTATATGCTTTCCTAATTGCTTGTACTCATCCGCTAACAATGCGAACCAACCAAAAGCAAAGCAAGCAATCAAAACAAGCAAGAGAGCCGGAAAAATGCGTCTAATACGGCGTGAATAGAAATCAGAGAAACTGAATGTGCCCTTTTCTAAGTTATCAAAAATGATAGTAGATATGAGATAGCCAGAAATTACAAAAAAGACATCAACCCCGATAAAGCCACCACGAACCCAACCTGGGAAAGCGTGGAAAGCAACAACAGCTAATACAGCAACGGCCCGTAAGCCATCAATGTCTGGACGATACTTTGGATGCGAAAGATGTGCTTGATACGTTGTCATATCTTATAATTTGCTTACCCGTGAGCCATCAACCAAAAAATGAAAGTGGTTGTGTGAAGCTCGAAACTGGTTAGAATGAAAAAAATATGAATATTATACATTTTTAGCCATCTTCCAACAATACAAGGGGTAAGGTAATAAGCCGTATTAGCGAAGTTAACTGGCGAACTTGAAATTGAATTGCTTAAAAAATGTGCGAATGTTCTTGCTAAAATGAACGGGGGAATTAAGACCGGCTAGCAAAATCTGTCGATAAATCGTAGATAGATCAACGAGAAAGCCAACTTGAGCAAAGCGAAATGCGTATCTAACCGCCGCATCGAAGCGGATGCGCAACTTGTCGAAGCCCACTGGCCAAGAATGAATGCGTTCTACCACCCAACGGTGGCAATTCAGTCTCTCGCTGCTTTCCACTCCGCGACGGGAAATTCGTACCAAGATTCCGCGTCGGCTGGGTCTGGAAGTTCAGCGCTGATCTAATGGGATGACGCCCCCGTCTAACGGCATCGATGCGCCAGAGTGGCAGTGTCAAACCATCGCTCACGGACGGGACATCCTATGACTGTCGACATTGACCTGGCAAAGCCGGTTTTCCAATTGCATGGCGTAGATGAGCACGGCAAGCAGCCCTGAAGAAACAGTTGCGCCGCGAGCAGATGGCAGCTTTCTTCGTCAATCTACCTTCATGCCTGATTGGCATGGAGGCCTGTGTGGTGCCCTCCATTGGGCACGGTTGCTGCAAGGCTTTGGCCGTACCGTTCAACTGATGGCGCCGCAGTTTGTCAAAGCCGACGTCAAGACTAACAAGAACGATGCAGCCGATTTCGCGGCGATTTGCGAAGCGGCGACCCGGCTGGACGTGTGCTTTGTGCCGATCAAGGCTGTCGAGCAGCAAGCGATTCTGTCTGTACATCGCGCTCGCGCCGCTTTTGTGAAAGTGGGCACCGCGACCGCCAGTGAAATTCACAGCCTATTGGCCGAGTTTGGGATTGTCATTCCACAAGGTATTCACACGATCTGCCGACGTATTCCGGAGATTCTGGAGGGCGGCGAGAGTGAGCTGACCCGCACCTTCAAACAGTTGTTGAGGGCGCTCTCGGACCACCTGAAAGAGCTGGGCCGGCAGGTCGAGGCGCTAGAGCAGGACATTCAGTGCTGGTGCCGTAACTCTGCTGCTAGCGTCCGATTAGCAAAGGTCCCTGGCATCGGACCACTTGCTGCGAGTGCCGTTGTCGCCATCGTGGGGGGAGGGGGGCAAAATTTCAGTGGCCGGCAATTTGCAGCCTGGCTTGGTTTGGTGTTGCGACAACACTCCCGCGGCGGCAAGTCGACCTTGCTCGGGATTGGCAAACGTGGTGACAGTTACTTGCGTGCTCTGATGACTTGTGGCGTTCGTGCGTTGCTGCGCTTTGCAACGGGCAAAACTGATCGCGCCTCAACGTGGCTGAGCGGGGTGATGATACGGCGGCATGCAAATGTGGCGGTGGTGGCGCTAGCCAGCAAGAGTGCCCGCATCATTTGGGTCTTGTTGGCGCATAAGGGTGAGTTCCGGTTCGACGACACCCCGGTATTTGCCGGGACGTAGTCGGGTCGGTCGATTTTGACAACGCAGATTAGTGAAGACTTCCAGCGGTTGCGCAGGCAATCTTGATGTGATGGCAAGACAGGTAAGATCGTGACCGACATATCCCGGGACTATCAAAGTGTGTAAAGCGCGGTGATCTGATAGCGGCGCCGGTAAGCATATCCCAATTAGGGACAGAGGCGACGGCCTTGTTAAAAGTCCGGATGTATGGCTGCAATCCCAACCTTATTCTTGGCTTAAACAAAAAGTTTGCTTGGCAAGCGGGGGCGGCCATCCCATTAGACCAAATCGGAACTCCTACAGATTGGCGCTAACTAGGACGGCATGTGTTTTGGCGGAAGCGGTGAGATTCGAACTCACGGTGGGCTCGCACCCACGACGGTTTTCAAGACCGTTGCATTAAACCACTCTGCCACGCTTCCCGATTCGGTAAGAGGGCGCAATTCTAGCGGGTCTTAGGCGCTTTGCCTAGAGGGCAGCCGCATTTGAAGCCAGCATTTCCGCCGCGTGCTCGCGCGTGGTCTGGGTCAGTTCCACGCCGCCCAGCATGCGGGCGATCTCCAGCACCCGCTGCTCGCTGTCCAGCGGCTCGATGCGGCTCTTGACCCGGCCCTTGTGCTCGCTCTTGCTGACCTGCCAGTGGTGGCTGCCGCAGGAGGCCACTTGCGGCAGGTGGGTGATGCACAGCACTTGGTAGCGCTGGCCCAGCTGGCGCAGCATGTGGCCAATGACTTCGGCGACGCGGCCGCCGATGCCGACGTCCACTTCGTCGAAGATCAGCGTGGGCACGCTGGCCACCTGGCTGATCACCACTTGCATCGCCAGGCTGATGCGGGACAGTTCGCCGCCGGAGGCCACTTTGGCCAGCGGGCGCAGGCTGGTGCCGGCGTTGGCCGCCACCAGGTATTCGATGGATTCCAGGCCGTGGGCGCCGGGTTCGGGCAGGGCGGCCAGTTCGATGGCGAAGCGCGCGCCGCTCATCGCCAGGTGCTGCATTTCCGCGCCGATGCGGGAGGACAGTTCGCTGGCGGCCTGGCGGCGCTTGCCGGACAGCGCTTCGGCCTGCGCGCGGTAGCGCGCCAGCGCGGAGGTTTCCGCCAGGGACAGCGCTTCGATATCGGCGGAGGCTTCCAGCGCTTGCAGCTGCTGCTGCCAGTCGTCCAGCTTTTCCTGCAGGTCTTGCGGCTGCACCCGGTATTTGCGCGCGGTGCTCATCAGCGCGTCGAGCCGGCCTTCCACTTCGGCCAGCTGGCCGGGGTTTTCGTCGATGTCGCTGGCGTAGTCGCGCAGGCTGTAGACCACTTCGCGCAGTTCGGCGTCCACGGAGTCCAGCAGCGACAGGGTGTCCGCCAGCCGCGGGTCCAGGTTGGCCAGCTTGCTGAGACGGGTTTGCACCTGGGACAGCATGGTCAGGCAGCTGTTGTCCATCTCGGACAGGGTTTCCACCGCCAGCTGGGCGCTTTGCGCCAGTTCGGCGGCGTTGGCCAGCCGGGAGTGGCTCTGGTTCAGCGCGCTCCATTCGTCCGGCTGCAGATTGAGCTCGCTCAGCTCGTTGATCTGCCAGTTCAGCCGTTCGCGTTCGACTTCGGATTCGCGCGACAGCCGCTCGGCGTCAGAGCGGGCGCGGCGGGCGGTCTGCCAGTCCTGCCAGGCTTTGTTGACGTCGCGGGCCAGCGCGACGGAGCCGGCGTAGGCGTCCAGCAGCTGGCGCTGGGCGTCGGCCTTCATCAGCGACTGGTGGGCGTGCTGGCCGTGGATGTCGACCAGGAATTCGCCCAGCTGCTTGAGTTGGCTCAGGGTGGCGGCCTGGCCGTTGACGAAGCTGCGCGAGCGGCCGGACTTGTCCAGCAGCCGGCGCAGCAGGAGCACGTCGTCGTCGCCGTTGAGGCCGTTTTCTTCCAGCCAGGCGTCGATTTCCGGGCGGCCGCGGGTGTCGAATTCGGCGGTGATCTCGGCGCGTTCGGCGCCTTCGCGCACTTGCGCGCCTTCGGCGCGGTCGCCCAAGAGCAGGCTCAAGGCGTCCAGCAGGATGGATTTGCCGGCGCCGGTTTCTCCGGTGAGCACGGTGAAGCCGGCGTGGAAGTCCAGCGAGATGTTGTCGACGATGACGAAGTCTTTAACGGTCAGCGATAGGAGCATGGGTGTTCGCGTCAGGTGTCAGAGCAGGCGCTCGCCCCAGTGGAGCTTGTGGCGCAGCATGTCGTAGTAGTTGTAACCCACCGGGTGCAGGATGCGCAGCGGATTGCGGTAGCGGCGGATCAGCACGCGGTCCATTTCCATCAGGTCGCAATGGGACTGGCCGTCGAAGTGCACGCGCGCGTCCAGGCCGCGGGTGAGCATGAATTCCACTTCGCAGGAGTCGTTGACCGCGATCGGGCGGTTGCTCAGCGATTGCGGGCAGATGGGCACCAGGGCGATGGCCTGCAGCGTGGGGTGCAGGATGGGGCCGCCGGAGGCCAGCGAGTAGGCGGTGGAGCCGGTGGGGGTGGAGACGATCAGGCCGTCCGAGCGCTGGCTGTAGACGAACTGGTTATCGATGAAGACTTCGAACTCTATCATCGAGCCCATCGCGCCGCGGCTGAACACCACGTCGTTGAAGGCCAGCGCGTTGGCCACTTCGGCGTCTTCGCGTATCACCGCGGCCTGCAGCAGGATGCGGTCTTCCGGCACGAAGTCGCCGCGCAGGATGGCGTCCACCGAGTCCAGCATCTCGTGCAGCGGGATGTCGGTCATGAAGCCCAGCCGGCCCTGGTTGATGCCGATCAGCGGCACGCGGTAGGGTGCCAGCAGCCGGGCGATGGACAGCATGGTGCCGTCGCCGCCCAGCACGATGACGATGTCGGCCAGCTTGCCCATGTCGTTGCGGTCTATCAGCGCGTGCGGGCCGGCCTCTTGCTGGGTGGCGCTGTCCTTGTCGATCAGCACGGTGGCGCCGGCGGCGGACAGGTGGTCGGCCAGCTGGCGCAGGGATTCGACGATGGCGGGCTTGCTGTGCCGCGCCACCAGGCAGACATGCTTGAACAGTCGTTCCATGGCGTTGTTTCAGTAAGGGGTGGGCGTATCGTTCAAAAAACTGTCGTCGTTGGGTTTCTTGCCGGTGGCTTCCAGCGCTTTCAGGTAGAAGCGCACCAGGTCCGCCAGAGAGTCTACACCGAGTTTGTTGAACAGGTTGGCCCTATGTACTTCTATGGTGCGCGGGGACAGGTCCAGCACCCGGGCGATTTCCTTGCTGGACATGCCGTCCGCCACCAGTTCCAGCACTTCGCGCTCGCGTCCGCTGATGCGGGCGAGCAGGCCCATCACTTCCTGGGTTTCTTCTTCCTTGCGGTGTTGCAGGATGCTCAGGCGTATGCCCTTGCGCAGGCTTTCGATCAGCCGGGCCTGGTCTATCGGCTTGGTCAGGAAGTCGATGGCGCCGGTCTGGAAGGCGCGGCGGCATTGTTCGATGTCGCCGTGGCCGGTGATGAAGACGATGGGCAGGGTCACGTTTTTGTCGATCAGCTGTTCTTGCAGCGCCAGGCCGGTGATTTGCGGCATGCGGATGTCCAGCACCAGGCAGGCGATGTCGTTGCCGCCGTAGTGGGCGAGGAATTCCATCGCGTTGGGAAAGGTGACGGTGCGCATGCCTTGCGCGGCGATCAGCATGGCCAGCGAGTCCAGCACGGCTGGGTCGTCGTCGACGATGTAGACGGTTGGCGTGGTGTTTTGCATTGTGTTTTTGACTCCTGCCGGTTACCCCGTTGACGGCGGCGCGTCCCGTTGCGGCAGTTCAATGATGAATTCCGCGCCGCCGGTTGATTTATTGCGAGCGCTCAGCTTGCCGCCGAACGCCTCGATGGCGGTCTGGCAGATGGCCAGACCCAGTCCCATTCCGCTGGCCTTGGTGCTGAAGAAGGGCGCGAAGATGCGGTCCAGCAATTCCGGCGCGATGCCGGCGCCGTTGTCGCCTATGCTCAGCCGGATCCAGCGGCCGTTCAGGCTGGTGGCGATGCTGAGCCGCCCCCAGGGGGCGACGGTTTCCATGGCGTCCAGCGCGTTGCGCATCAGGTTCAGCACCACTTGTTCCAGTTGTATGTTGTCAGCGTAGACCAATGGCAGGTCGTGGCAAATATTCTGCTCAATATGAATATCGTGGGTTTTCAGTTCGTATTCCAGCAGGTTGAGCGCGTTGCCCACCACCTGATTCAGGTCTATGGGATTGAATTGCTGGGTTTTTTTGATCACGAATTCGCGCAGGCGCTGGATGATCTGGCCGGCGCGGCTGGCCTGGGTGACGGAGGAATCCAGCGCGCGGCGCAGCATGGCCATGTCCGGCTCTTCGTCTTCCAGCAGGCTGAGTCCGGCCTGGCAGTAGCTCATGATGGCGGACAGCGGCTGGTTGATTTCGTGGGCGATGCCGGAGGCCATTTCGCCCATGGTGTTGATGCGGGCGACGCGGGCCAGCTCCATTTCGTGCTGACGCAGCCGGGTTTCGCTGGCTTCCAGTGCCGCCAGCATGCGGCGGCGGATCGGCGCGGTGTCGCGGAAGGTCAGCACCGCGCCCATCAGCCGGCCGTCGCGGCCGGGCAGCGGGGACACCGAGCCTTCGATCAGCAGTTTTTCGCCGTCGCTGCGGATCAGGTAGCAGTTCTGCGCCAGCAGCACGGTTTCGCGGCGCTGGATGGCCTTGTGCACCGGATCTTCCTCCACCTGGCGCGCAAACTCGTAGTTGAGCCGCACCACCTGGTGCAGTTTGCGCTGGGCGGCGTCGCCGATCTTGAGGCCGAGCAGGGTTTCCGCCGCTGGGTTGAGGTAGCGGATGCTCAGGTCGATGTCGATGCTGATCACCGCGTCGCTGATGCCGCTGAGCGCCACCATCGCGTATTCGCGCTCGCGGTGCAGCCGGTCTTGCGCCTGTTCCTGCGCCTGGCGGTTTTGCGCCAGCAACGCCAGGATGATCAGCAGCAGATAGGCGGGCACCAGTGAGAAGACGGCGCTGAGCAGCAGTTCCAGCGGCGCGGTGCGGTCGAAGCTGAGCTGGCGACGCACCGTCAGCTCATAGGGCAGATAGGGGGTGTCCAGGCTTTTGCGGATTTCCAGCGAGGGCAGCAGCCATTGCGCCAGCCAGCCGGGCTGGTCCTGCTGTTGGTGGCGGTAGATCAGCGGGTCGTAGCCGCTGGGCGCGCTGTCCTTGCGCTGCAGCGCCACGCTGTAGCGCGTCGCCATGTTTGGGGTCAGGCTGACCAGTCTGTCCAGGGACAGCACTTGCACCACCATGCCGGCGGTCTGCTCGCTGCGCACCAAGGGCACCGGCGACGGCGCTTCGGTGTTGTAGATGGCGGAGAAGAAGGCCAGGCCCTGTTTGCCGTTGTTGAGGCGCAGCACCGGCGACACCGCTTCGCCCTGACCCATCGCGCGGTGGACGGTGGGCGCCAGCACGCTGTCGGCCAGCAGGTCCAGGCCCATTTCGCGCCAGTCGTCGGAGGCGAGGCCGGGTTCGGCCATGCTCAGCGGCAGGTAGCGCGGCCGTTTCGCCGCCAGCCGCCAGGCTTGCTGCTGGTCCCAGGCGTTGTCCTGCTGGTGCTGGTAGTCGCGGATGCGGTAGGGCTGGCCTTGCAACTGGCTGCGCATGCGCTCGAATTCGCGGCGGTAGGCGTGGCTGACCAGCGGCTGGTAGCCAATGAAATACAGCTGCGGTTGTTCGCGCGCCAGCGATTCCACCAGCAGGCGGATGCGCGCTTCGCGCAGGCTGTTTTCCTGGTCGACGATGTCGACCACGCTTTGCTGCAGCATCTCGCTTTCCTGCAGCCGGGTTTGCAGGCCGGAGAGGATCAGGCTGTGCACCTGCTGGTGCTCTTGATGCTGCTGGTTGAGGTCCAGCGCCACCGATTGGCCCAGCAGCAGGGCGAAGGTGAGCAGCCACAACACGGCGCAGGCCAGGCGTCCGCGCGGGGAGGCGGTGCGCAACAGGTCCAGGTGACGGGTGAGGGCGGTGCGGAATGCAGTGATGATGCTGTGCTTGTCTGCCATGGGGAGATTGGGTTCGTCCGGCGCGCAGCCAATCTGGGCATCGCCGCTACTGAGCCGGATTATAGCGGCGATGCCCGGGGTGCGCGAACCCAGCCGGGAGCTGGGCTCGCCCCTGGCAGGGTGTGGCTTATTTCTTTAAGTAAACAGAAAAATATTGCTGAAATTTTGCCAATTTTGGCGCAACCACCATCTGGCAATAGGGTTCGTGGCCATGTTGGTCAAAGTATTGCTGGTGATAGTCTTCGGCCGGATAAAAAGGCGCCGCGGCCTCCAGCCGGGTGACGATGGGGTCAGGGTAGTTGCCGGCCAGCTCCGCCAGCATGCGTTCGGCGGCCTGGCGCTGTTCCTCGTCGTGGTAGTACAGCACCGACGCGTATTGCGGGCCTACGTCGTTGCCCTGGCGGTTGAGGGTGGTGGGGTCGTGCAGCGCGAAGAAGGCGCGCAGCAGGGTGTCGTAATCGATCTGGGCCGGGTCGTAGCGGATCTGCACCGCTTCCACGTGGCCGCTGCGGCCGCCGCAGACTTCCTTGTAGCTGGGGTTGGCGCCGGGGCCGCCGGTATAGCCGGAAACGGCGCCGTGGACGCCGGCCAGGCGGTTGTAGGCGCTCTCTATGCACCAGAAGCAGCCGCCGGCGAAGGTTGCGGTTTTCATATGGGACTCCATTGACGGGGTGGGTGTGTATCAGTCGCGGCGGCGGGGGAAATCTGTCCCGGCGCGCCGAAAAGTTGCCAGGCCAGGCGCACGGTTTTGGTCTGGATCGCCACGGTGTCTTCGATGGGCACCGCGTAGCCGCCGCCCATGACGACGGCTACGGCGGCCTTGGCCTGGCGACAGGACTCCAGCACCATGCGGTCGCGCGCGGCCAGGCCGTCGCGGCTCAGCGCCAGCTTGCCCAGGCGGTCGCCGGCGTAGGGGTCGGCGCCGGCCAGGTAGAACACCAGGTCCGGGTCGGCGGCGAACAGGCGCGGCAGTTGCTCGGCCAGGACGGCGAGGTAGGCGTCGTCGCCGGCGCCGTCAGGCAGCTCGATGTCCAGATCGCCGGCTTCGCGGCGGAAGGGGAAATTGCCGGCGCCGTGGATGGAGAAGGTGAAGATGCGCGCGTCGCCGCGGGCGATGGCGGCGGTGCCGTCGCCCTGATGCACGTCCAGGTCTATCACCAGCGCGCGGCGGGCCAGGCCTTCGTCCAGCATCAGCCGCGCGGCCACGGCGATGTCGTTGAACACGCAGAAGCCGCTGCCCATCGCGCGGCCGGCGTGGTGGGTGCCGCCGGCCAGGTTGACGCCGCAGCCGCGCGCCAGCGCCCAGCGGGCGGCGGCGATGGTGGCGCCCACCGAGCGGCGGCTGCGTTCCAGCAATTGCGGGCTCCACGGCAGGCCGATCTCGCGCTGTTCGGCGGCGCTGAGCGCGCCGTTGAACACCTTGTCCAGATAGGCGTCGTCGTGGGCCAGCGCCAACTCGTAGCGGCTGGCCGCCGGCGCCGTGTCCATCGCTTTGGCGGCGAAGCCGGCCACCGCCTGCGCCAGCAGCGCGTATTTCCGCGCCGGGAAGCGGTGGCCGGGCGGCAGCGGCAGCGGGAACTGGTCGGTGCGGAATACGCGCATCGCGGCGCTCAGAAGGCCTTGACCAGGGCGAAGCGCGGCAGGGTCTGCCCTTCGTGCGCGACGCTTTCCTCGAACATGCCGGCCGGCCGCGCCCACAGGCCGAATTCGCCGTAGAGCGCGCGGTACATCACCAGCAGTTCGCCGGTTTCGGAATGGGTGGCGGTGCCCAGCACTTCGTAGAGCGGGCCTTTGTAATGGCGATAGATGCCGGGAGCGATTTTCATGGGACCTCCTTCGGTTTACGGCAGATGGGCGAGGGCGTCGGCCATCAGTTGGAACAGGCCGTCGGCGTCCACCTCGGTCAGGTAGAGCGCGTTGGGCGCGCGGCCGGATTCGCCGTGCCAGTCCACCACGGTGGCGCCGGTGGTGTAGTGGCCGGCCAGTTCCACCACCACATTGACTTCGCGGCCGCGGAACAGCTCGGGGCGCAGCAGATAGGCGATCACGCAGGGGTCGTGCACCGGCGCGCCGTCCTGGCCCAGCTTTTGCACGTCGTAGCGCTCCAGCGAGGTCAGCAGCGCGGCCGCCAGAGGGCCGCAGCGGTTGGGCAGGCTGCGCAGCCCTTGCACCCGCGCCGGCGTGGTCGTGGCCTGGTGGGTGACGTCCAGCGGTAGCATCACGATGGGCGCGCCGCTGCGCAGCACGATGTCGGCCGCGTGCGGGTCGGTGTGGATGTTGAACTCCGCCGCCGGCGTCATATTGCCGCCGGCGAAATAGCCGCCGCCCATCAGCACGATGCGGCCGATGCGCGCGGCGATGTCCGGCGCCCGGCGCAGCGCCAGCGCGATATTGCTCAGCGGGCCCACCGGGCACAGGGTGACGCTGCCCGCCGGTTCGCGGCGCAGGGTGTCGATGATGAAGTCCACCGCGTGTTCGGCGCGCACCGGCATGGCGGGCTCGTGCAGCGGCGCGCCGTCCAGGCCGCTGGCGCCGTGCACGTGCTCGGCGCCCTGGTAGGCCTGGACCAACGGCCGGTCTGCGCCGGCGTAGACGGGCACGTCGCCGCGGCCGGCCCATTCGCAGACGATGCGCGCGTTGCGGGTGGTCAGTTCCACGCCGACGTTGCCGGCCACCGTGGTCAGGCCCAAGAGTTCGATGTCGGCGCGAGCGCCCAGCAGGAACAGGATGGCGACCGCGTCGTCCAGGCCGGGATCGGTGTCGAAGATGACGCGATGCTTTTTCATGTCGGCTCCATTGGGCAATGTCATCAAGGGGGCGAAGGATGCCGCAGCGCTTGGCGGCGCGTCAAGGCGCGGCCGGCGGCGCCGAGGCGGGGGCGCTCCATTCATAGACCCGGAATTCGGTATCCAGTTTAAACCCGGATTGCTGATACAGCCGCTGCGCGTTCAGATTGTCGTGGGCGGTTTGCAGCGTGAGGCCGCCGCCCAGCGCAGCGACATGGGCTTGGCAATGCTCCAGCAGCAGCCGGCCCACGCCGCCGCCGCGGCCGGCGGGCGAGACGAACAAATCGTGCAGCAGCCAGTGCGGGCGCAGGCTGAGCGAGGAAAAGCCGGGATAGAGCAGGGCGAAGCCCTGGACGCCGGCCGCGTCCTCGGCCAGAAAGACCACCGCTTCGCCCTTGCGCAGCCGTTGTTCCAGGAAGGCGGCGCAGGCTTCCGCCGGCTGCGCCGTCCGGTAAAAGTCGAGATAGCCCAGGAATAAGGGCAGCCAGTCGCGGACGGATTCCGCGCCGGCTTGGCGGATGGCGATTTGCATGGAGTGCCTTTCCCCGCTTTGCGGTACAATATTCGCCTTTTTTCCGGCGACGTTTGCAATGAAATTGGTTCTTGCCCCGATGGAGGGCCTGGTGGACGAGGCGATGCGCGATGTGCTGACCCGGGTGGGCGGCATTGATCTGTGCGTGACCGAGTTCGTCCGCGTCACCTCGGCGCTGCTGCCCACGCGCACCTTCATGCGCCTGGCGCCGGAACTGGCGCGCGGCGGCAAGACCCGCGCCGGCGTCACGGTGCGGGTGCAGTTGCTGGGTTCGGACCCGGCCTGTCTGGCCGAGAACGCCGCCAAGGCCGCCAGCCTGGGCGCGCCGGGCATAGACCTGAATTTCGGCTGTCCGGCGCCCACTGTCAACCGCCATCGCGGCGGCGCGGTTCTGCTCAACGATCCGGAACTGCTGTTCCAGATCGTCCAGGCGGTGCGGGCGGCGGTGCCGGCGGAAATACCAGTCACCGCCAAGATGCGGCTGGGCTATGAAGACAAAAGCCGGGCCTTGGAATGCGCGCAAGCGCTGGAGGCCGGCGGCGCGCAGGAACTGGCGGTGCACGGCCGCACCAAGGTGGAGGGCTACCGGCCGCCGGCGCATTGGGACTGGATCGCCCGCATCCGCGACAGCGTGGCGGTGCCGGTGGTGGCCAACGGCGAGGTGTGGACGCTGGACGATTACCGCGCCATCCGCGAGCAAAGCGGCTGCGACACGGTGATGATAGGGCGCGGCCTGGTGGCCTGCCCGGACCTGGCGTTGCGCATCAAGCGCGGGGACGGCGCCGAGCCGATGGCCTGGAGCGAGATGCAGCCCTGGGTGCTGGACCTGTTCCTGCAGTGCCGCGTCCAGTCCGAGGACGGGCGCTACCCGGTGGCGCGCACCAAGCAATGGCTGGGGCAGCTCAAGCGCACCTGGCCGGAGGCCGGCGCCTTGTTCGAGCGCATCCGCAGGCTGACGACGCCGGACGAAGTGGAGCCTGTCCTGCGAGACATGCTTGCTAAGTAAATGTACTCATATCTAAATGCTATGGGAATGTGTAGCATTCAATTGCGCGCTGCACTGGTATAGCAGGGCGCTGTGATTCCGGCGGCTCCCCAGCTCCGGCGATTACACTTCCCCGATACCTTGCAGCCCTCCCTACACGGGAGGGATTTTTTTTATCCGCCGCGATGGGCTATCAATGAAAAGCGGCCGGCCTGTTGTTCCCTCTCTCTTCCTGCCGCAGCGGCGCCGCCATCGGCGGTTTCCCATCAAGACTTCATCGCGGAGGCGGCATGGATACGGCCCCGACGGTTAGCTGGCTGGAAAAGCTGATCCCTCAGGCGTGGCACGACAGCCTGACGCTGTTCGTGGCGCTGACCGCCGCCTGCGCCGCCTTGCTCTATCTGCTGCGGCCGGAAACCCGCAAATCGACGCTGCGCTCCTTGCTGGCCGCCGCCATTGCGCTGGTGGTGATCAATCTGGGGCCTCAGGAAGGGCAGGCGGTGGCGGAGTGGGTCAAGCAGGTGGCCATCATCGTGCTGGGCCTGGCGCTGATCCGGCTGTGGGCGATGATGCTGATGCGGCTGTTCCTGCCCTTGCTGCGCCTGCATCCCCCGCGCATCCTGGAGGACATTCTGCTGGTGCTGGGCTGCGTGGGCTGGGGCCTGGTGCTGCTGCGCCTGGCCGGCCTGGACCTGAGCCACATCGTCACCACCTCGGCGGTGATCACCGGCGTGCTGGCGTTCTCGATGCAGGACACGCTGGGCAATATCCTGGCCGGCCTGTCGCTGCAGCTGGACAATTCGGTGGAGGTGGGCGACTGGATCAAGTCCGGCGAACTGTCCGGCCGGGTGGTGGAAATCAATTGGCGCGCCACGCTGGTGGAAACCCGCAACTGGGAAACCGTGGTGATTCCCAATAGCCAGCTGATGAAGGGGCAGTTCGCCATCCTGGGCAAGCACCAGGGCGCGCCGCTGCAATGGCGGCGCTGGGTATGGTTCAACATCAATTGGGACACGCTGCCCAACCAGATCATTTCCGTGGTGGAGCGTTCCCTGCGCGAGGCGCAACTGCCCGGCGTGGCGCTGTCGCCGGAGCCCAACTGCATTCTGATGGGCTTCGAAAACGGCTACAGCAAGTACGCGGTGCGTTACTGGCTGACCGATCTCGCCGCCGACGACCTGACCGACTCCGTGGTGCGCACCCATATCGACGCCGCCTTGCGCCGCCACAATCTGAAGATGTCCTCGCCGCACTACAATGTGCTGACCATCAAGGACAATGAAAAGTACATGGAAGCGCGGATGAAGAAGCACCTGGAGGAGAGGGTGCAGGCGCTGCGCAAGGTGGAGCTGCTGTCCAGCCTCAACGACGAGGAACTGGTGGTGCTGGCCGACCAGCTCAAGTTCACCCCCTTCGTCACCGGCGACATCATCATGCATCAGGGCGCGGTGGCGCACTGGCTCTACATCATGCTCAACGGCGAGGTGGAGGTGTGGGTGAATCTGCCGGACGGCAGCCGCAAGCTGGTGGACGTGCTGGAGGGCGGCAATTTCTTCGGCGAAATGGGTTTGATGACCGGCGAGGCGCGCAGCGGCACCGTGATCGCGCGCTCCAATGTGGAGTGCCTGCGGCTGGACAAGGAGTCCTTCCAGTCCATTCTGAGTTCGCGCAAGGAGTTGGCGGAGGCGATTTCGTCGATTCTGGCCGAACGGCTGGCCGAGCGCACCCGCAAGCTGCCGCAGGATTGGCAGGAAGGCCATGGCTCGCCGCAGCGGGCGGAGCTGGTGGACAAGATCCGCCGTTTCTTCGGCCTGGCCAAGCACTGAACGGCGGCTGTCGGCGGCCCCAAGGCGGGGCCGCGCGACGGCGCTCAATCCAGCGGGTGGAAGTGCTTGAGGATGCTGGAGAAATCCAGCTTGCCGAAGCCGGCTTGCGCGTGTTCCTCGTACAGATTGCGCGCCAGCGAGCCCAGCGGATTGGCCGCGTGGCTGTGCAGCGCGGTTTCCTCGGCCAGGCCCAGGTCTTTCAACATCAGTTCCGTCATGAAGCCGCCGCTGTAGCCGCGGCTGGCCGGCGCGTTCTCCATCACCCCGGGCCAGGGGTTGTACAGCTCGGTGGCCCAGTTGCGGCCGGAGCTCTGGCTGATGATCTCGGACAGCACCTTGGGGTCCAGCCCGTTCTTGACGCCCAGCGCCAGCGCCTCGGCGGTGCCGGCCATCAGGATGCCCAACAACATATTGTTGCAGATCTTGGCGGTCTGCCCGGCGCCGGCGGCGCCGGCGTGGAAGATGTTCTTGCCCATGGCCTGCAGCAAGGGCCGCGCGCGTTCCAGTTCGGCGGCGGCGCCGCCGACGATGAAGGTCAGCGTGCCGGCGGCCGCGCCGGCGGTGCCGCCGGACACCGGCGCGTCCAGCATCTTGAGGCCGGCGGCGTCGGCCGCGGCGGCCACCCGGCGCGCGGTGGCGGCGTCTATGGTGCTGCAATCGATCACCAGGGTGCCGGCCGGCAGTTGCGCGAACAGGCCGGACTCGCCCAGGTACAAACCTTCCACGTGGCGGCCGGCCGGCAGCATGGAAATCACCGCGTCGGCGCCGCGGACGGCGTCGGCGGCGTCCGCGGCCGCGCGCGCGCCGGCGGCGGTCAGCTTGGCCAGCGCGTCGGCGGACAGGTCGAATACGTTAAGCCGATAACCCTGCTTCAGCAGGTTGGCGGCCATCGGTCCGCCCATATTGCCCAGGCCGATGAAGGCGATGGTTTGCATAATCTGTCTCCTCGATTGTTATTGGAGCGCGGCCAGCGGGTGTTCCGCCGGCGTCCACGGCGAATCGAAATGGCTGTCCACCCAGCCCGGCGGGATGTCGGCCAGCTCGCGGCAATGCCATTGCGGAGCGCGGTCCTTGTCCACCAGCAGCGCGCGCACGCCTTCGCGGAAATCCGGTTTGGCGCAGAAGTTGACCGACAGCGCCAGCTCCATGCGCAGGACTTCGGCCAGCGACAGATGCCTGGCGCGCTGGAAGATTTCCCAGCAGACGGCGGCCGATGTCGGGCAGCCGTGGGCGAAGCTCTTGGCCGCGGCGGCCAGCCACGGGTCTTCGAAGGCGGTGTCGCGCAGCGCGGCGGCCACCGCTTCCAGGCTGCCGCGGTTCATCAGCTGGTGCACCGCCAGCAGGTTGCGGCCGGCGTTGGCCTCCGGCAGCGCCACGCCGCGTTCCATTTCGTTGAGCAAGGCGCTGACCAGGCCGTGGTGGCGTTCCGCCGGCTGTTCCCAGGCCAGTTCGCGCAGCGCCGTCAGCAAGGCCGGCTGGCCGTCGGCCGGCAGCACGTGGTCGGCCAGATTGCACAGCAGCGCGTCGCCGGCGTTCAGCGGCGCGCCGGTCAGGCCGAGGAACAGGCCGAGCTTGGCTGGCATCCGTTGCAGGAACCAGCTGCCGGCCACGTCCGGGTACAGGCCTATGGTGATTTCCGGCATCGCGATGCGGGTGGCCGGCGTGGCCACGCGGTGGCTGGCGCCTGCCATCAGGCCCAGGCCGCCGCCCATGACGATGCCGCCGCCCCAGACGATCAGCGGCTTGCGGTAGCGGTGGATGCGGTAGTCGAGCCGGTATTCCTCGCTGAAGAAGGCGACGGCGTGCGGGTTGGGATAGGCCTCGCCGTCTTCCAGCAGCGCGGCGCGCAGCGAACGCACGTCGCCGCCGGCGCAGAAGGCCTTGTCGCCGGCGCCGCGCAGCAGCACGGCCACCACGGCGTCGTCGTTTTCCCAGGCGCTCAAGCGCGCGTCCAGCAGCCGTATCATTTCCAAGGTCAGCGCGTTCAGCGATTTTTCCGCGTTCAACGTGGCGATGGCGATGCGCTGGCCGCCGCGGACCGGCAGTTCTTCAAACAGTACCAGGTGGGACATGGCGGATTCGTCCTTGGGTGAGGGTCAGGCGTTCTTCCACTGCGCCGGGCGTTTTTCCAGGAAGGCGCGGGTGCCTTCGCCCTGGTCCTGGGTGTCGAACAGCTTGATGAAGCCTTCGCGCTCGTGGATCAGGTTGTGCGCCGGCGGCTGCAGCCGCGCGCGTTGCACCAGCTGCTTGCACACCGCCACCGACGACGGCGACTGGCGAGCGACTTTTTCCGCCAGCTTGAGCGCGGCGTCCAGCGCCTGGTCCTTGGCCACCACTTCCTCCACCAGGCCGATGCGCTCGGCGGTGCGCGCGTCCACGCGCTCGCCGCACAGAATCATGCGCTTGGCCCAGCCTTCGCCCACCAGCCAGGGCAGGTTCTGGGTGCCGCCGGCGCAGGGCAGCAGGCCGACGCCGGCTTCCGGCAGCGCCATTTGCGCCTGCTCTTCGGCGATGCGGATGTCGCAGGCCAGCGCGCACTCCAGGCCGCCGCCCATCGCATAGCCGTTGACGGCGGCGATGCTGACGCCGCGGAAGGCGGACAACGCCTCGAAGGCCTCGCCGAACAGCATGGTCATCTCGGTGGCCACCTTCTTGTCGCCGTCGGCGAACAGATTGAGGTCGGCGCCGGCGGAGAAGAATTTTTCGCCCTGGCCGGTGATCACCAGCGCGTAGATGTCGCGGTCGGCGTTCAGGTCCGCCACCAGCCGCTTCAGCGCGCTCAGGCTGTCGCGGTTCCAGGTGTTGGCCGGCGGGTTGTCTAGGGTGACCACGGCGGTGTGGCCGCGTTTTTCCACGTTCAGGTGGGCGTAATCGTTCATAGCGTATGCCTTTATGGATTCGGTGTGGATGAGCTAATCCGGAAAAATCCAGCGAAGCGGCTGAGGCAAGGCCGCAGTGGGGCTTTTGCCTGCTTCGCTCAGCGCAGGGTTTCCAGCGCGCCGTCCTGCAGCAGCTTGCGCGCCACGATCATCCGCATCACTTCATTAGTGCCTTCCAGAATCTGGTGCACGCGCAGGTCGCGCACATGGCGTTCCAGCGGGAAGTCCTTCAGATAGCCGTAGCCGCCGAACAGCTGCAGCGCGTTGTTGGCCACATTGAAACTCAGATCGGTGGCCAGCCGCTTTGCCATGGCGCAATAAGCGCTGGCGTCCGGGCTGGCCTGGTCCAGTTTCCACGCCGCCAGCCGCACCATCTGCCGCGCGGCCACCAGCTCGGTCAGCATGTCCGCCAGCCGGAACTGCACGCTTTGCAGTTCGGCCAGCGGCTGGCCGAATTGCTGGCGCTCCTGCACATAGCGCTGGGCGGCGGCCAGCGCGGCCTGGGCGGTGCCCACCGCGCAGGTGGCGATATTGATGCGGCCGCCGTCCAGGCCCTTCATCGCGAAGGCGAAGCCCTGGCCTTCTTCGCCCAGCCGGTTGGCGGCCGGGATTTCCACGTTGTCGAAGGTGATGGCGCGGGTGGGCTGGCTGTTCCAGCCCATTTTTTTCTCTTTCTTGCCGTACTGCACGCCGGCGGCGTCCGCCGGCACCACGAAGGCGGACACGCCCTTGGGACCCGGGCCGCCGGTGCGCGCCATCACCACCAGCACCTGGGTGCTGCCGGCGCCGGAGATGAACATCTTGGAGCCGTTGAGCACGTAGTGATCGCCCTTGCGCTCGGCGCGGGTCTTCAGCGAGGCGGCGTCGGAGCCGGCGCCGGGTTCGGTCAGACAGTAGCTGCCCAGCAGCTCGCCGCTGACCATGCGCGGCACCCAGCGCTCGGCCAGTTCCGGGCTGCCGAAGCTGGCTATCATCCAGCTGACCATATTGTGGATGGTCAGATAGGCGGCGGTGGAGGTGCAGCCGGCGGCCAGCTCTTCGAAGATGATGGCGGAGTCCAGCCGCGGCAGGCCCAGGCCGCCGTAGGCTTCCGGCGTGTACAGGCCGAGAAAGCCCATTTCGCCGCTGCGGCGGATCACCTCCAGCGGAAAGGTTTCCTCTTCGTCCCATTCTGCGGCGCGCGGCGCGAGCTCGCTGGCGGCGAAGTCGCGGGCGCTGTCCTGAAAGGCGATCTGTTCTTCGGTCAGTGCGAAATCCATGGCGGGCTCCCGGTCAGCGCAGCGAAATGGTGGTATTGACCTTGCCGCCGCTGGCGGCGTCGTCGAACCAGCGGCTGGTGACGGTCTTGGTCTGGGTGTAGAACAGCACCACCTGCTTGCCGTAGGGGCCGAGGTCGCCCAGCTTGGAGCCGCGCGAACCGGTAAAGCTGAACAGCGGCACCGGCACCGGGATGGGCACGTTGATGCCCACCTGGCCGACGTCGATCTCTTCCTGGAACTTGCGCGCCGCCGCGCCGCTCTGGGTGAACACCGCGGTGCCGTTGCCGTTGGGGTTGGCGTTGACGATGGCGATGGCGTCGTCCAGCGAGTCCGCCGCCATCAGGCACAGCACCGGGCCGAAAACTTCCTGGTGGTAGACGCTCATTTCCGGTTTGACGCCGGAGAAGATGGTGGGGCCGACGAAGTTGCCGCGCTCGTAGCCGGCCACCTTGATGTCGCGGCCGTCCAGCTCCAGGCGCGCGCCTTCTTCCACGCCGCGGGCGATCAGTCCGGCCACGCGCTCGCGGGCGGCGCAGGAGATCAGCGGGCCCAGGTCCGGGTTGTCCTTGCCGGCGCCCACGCTCAGGCCGCGCGCCTTGGCCACCAGTTCCGGAATCCACTGTTGGGCCTCGCCCACCAGCACCGCCACCGACAGCGCCATGCAGCGCTGGCCGGCGGCGCCGAAAGCGGCCCCGGCCAACTGGTTCAGCGCCTGTTCCTTATTGGCGTCCGGCAGCACGATGGCGTGGTTCTTGGCGCCCATCATGCACTGGGTGCGCTTGCCGTTGAGGCTGGCGCGCTGGTGCACGTGGGTGCCCACCTTGGTGGAGCCGACGAAGGACACCGCCTTGATGTCGCGGTGGTCGCACAGGGCGTTGACCACCTGCTCGCCGCCGTGCACCACATTGAGCACGCCGGGCGGGATGCCGGCTTCCAGCGCCAGCTCCACCAGGCGCATGGTCACCATCGGGTCTTGTTCCGAGGGCTTGAGCACGAAGGTGTTGCCGGTGGCGATGGCCATCGGGAACATCCACAGCGGAATCATCGCCGGAAAGTTGAACGGGGTGATGCCGGCGCAGACGCCCAGCGGCTGCAGCACGGTATAGGTGTCGACGCCGCCGGCGACGTTCTCCGCGTATTCGCCCAGTTGCAGATTGCCGATGGCGGAGGCGTGTTCCACCACTTCCAGGCCGCGGAAGATGTCGCCCTCGGCGTCGGCTAGGGTTTTGCCCTGTTCGGCGGTCAGCAAGGCCGCCAGTTCCTTCATGTGTTCGCGGATCAATTGCTGGTATTTCAGGAAGATGCGCGCGCGCGCGCCGATGGCGGTTTTCTTCCAGCTGGCGAAGGCGGTCTTGGCGGCGCTGACGGCGGCGTCGACTTCGTCCTGGGTGGCCATCGGCACCCGCGCCAGCACTTCCTGGGTGGCCGGGTTGACGATGTCACGCCATTCGGCGCTGCGGGATTCGACGAATTCGCCGCCGATCAGCAATTTGATGGTGGGGACTGCCTGGGTCATGGTGCTGCCTCCGTCTGATCTTGATAAAGCCTGTTGCCGGCGGTGCCGGCTCAGGCGTAGCTGTAAAAACCCTTGCCGCTCTTGCGGCCCAGGTGGCCGGCCTGCACCAGTTGGGCCAGCAGCGGGCAGGCGCGGTATTTGCTGTCGCGGAATTCGGTGTAGAGGATGTCCATGATGGACAGGCAGGTGTCCAGGCCGATCAGGTCCGCCAGCGCCAGCGGGCCGATAGGATGATTCATGCCCAGCTTCATCACGGTGTCGATGTCCTCGGCGCTGGCCAGGTTTTCGTACAGCGTGAAGGCGGCCTCGTTGATCATCGGCATCAGCACCCGGTTGGAGACGAAGCCGGCGGCGTCCTTGACCGTGACCGGAGTCTTGCCCAGCGCCTGGCTCAGTTCGTAGACCAGCCGGTAGGCGGCGTCGCTGGTTTGCAGCGCGCGGATGATTTCCACCAGCTGCATCACCGGCACCGGGTTCATGAAGTGCATGCCCACCACGCGCTCCGGCTGGCTGACCCAGCTGGCGATGCGGGTCAGCGAAATCGACGAGGTGTTGGACGCCAGCACCGCGTCCGGGCGCACCACGGCGGCCAGCTCGCGGAAGATGCTTTCCTTGACCGCGGCGTTCTCGGTGGCGGCTTCCACCACCAGGTCGCGGTCGGCCAGATCGGCCAGGCGGGTGGTGGTCTGGACGCGGGCGAGAATGGCGGGGACGTCGGCCTCGGCCAGCAGCTCTTTCTTCACCAGGCGCGCCAGGCTGGAGGCGATGGCGGCCAGGCCCTTGTCCAGCGCGGCCTGGTTGACGTCGGCCAGGCGCACGTCGTAACCGTGGGCGGCGAAGACCTGGGCGATGCCGTTGCCCATGGTGCCGGCGCCCACCACTGCGATTTTGGCTTGCATGTTGTTTCCTCGACTATTTGCTCTATGCTGTATTCAAGATAGCTTGACGTTTACGTTAACGTCAATCAACAATGACAAGCGCAACGGCGAATGTTGCGCGAATGGTCCGGCGGCGCCGGGGAGGCGGAGAGGAAGATGGCGGAGCAGACTTACAGCATTACCGAGTTGGCGCAGGAGTTCGACGTCACCACGCGCACCATCCGCTTTTACGAAGACCAGCAATTGCTGGAGCCGCTGCGGGCGGGGCAGCGCCGCATCTACAGCCGCCGCGATCGGGTGCGGCTGATGCTGATTCTGCGCGGCAAGCGCATCGGCCTGTCCCTGCAGGAAATCCGCGAGCTGTTCGCGCTGTACGACGCGGCCAGCGACGACGCGCCGCAGCTGCACGAATTCATCCGCATCCTGCAGCGCAAGGAACAGCAGCTGCTGGAGCAGATGGAAGACATCAAGGTGGTATTGAGCGAAATTTCCCAATTGCGGCATCAGTGCGAGAAAACGCTGGACAGGCGCGGCGCGGATGCCCGGCAATCGACTTGAGGAGTGAGCAATGCAACAGCAAGACATCGTGATCGTGGGCATGGCGCGCACCGCCATGGGCGGCTTCCAGGGTGCTTTGGCTGCCAAGACGGCGGCGGAGCTGGGCGCGGCGGCGATCCAGGCCGCGGTGGAGCGCGCCGGCGTGCCGGCGGCGGACATCGACGAAGCCATCGTCGGCTGCGTGCTGCCGGCCGGCCAGGGCCAGGCGCCGGCGCGCCAGGCTGCGCTGGGCGCCGGCCTGCCGCTGGCGGTGAACTGCACCACGGTCAACAAGATGTGCGGCTCCGGCATGAAGGCGACGATGCTGGCCCATGATCTCTTGCGCGCCGGCAGCGCGCGGGTGATGGTGGCCGGCGGCATGGAAAGCATGAGCAACGCGCCCTATCTGATGACCAAGGCGCGCGCCGGCTTGCGGCTGGGTCACGGCGAAATCAAGGACCACATGTTCCTGGACGGCCTGGAGGACGCCTACGACAAGGGCAAGCTGATGGGGGTGTTCGCCGAATGGTGCGCCGAGAAGTACGGCTTCAGCCGCGAGGCCCAGGACGCCTTCGCCATCGCCTCGCTGAACCGCGCCCAGGCGGCAATCCGCGACGGCCTGTTCCGCGACGAGATCGCGCCGGTGACGGTCAGCGGCCGCGGCGGCGATCAGGTGGTGGACACCGACGAGCAGCCCTTGAAGGCCAATGTCGACAAGATTCCGACGCTGAAGCCGGCGTTCAAGAAGGACGGCACGGTGACGCCGGCCAACGCCAGCTCCATTTCCGACGGCGCCGCCGCGCTGGTGTTGATGACGGCGGAGGAAGCGGCGCGCCGCGGCCTGCGCCCGCTGGCCCGCATCGTCGGCCACGCCACCCACGCTCAGGAGCCGGGCTGGTTCACCACCGCGCCGGTGGAGGCGATCCGCAAACTGCTGGCCCAGGCCGGCTGGAGCGCCGGCGACGTCGATCTCTACGAGATCAACGAAGCCTTCGCCGTGGTGACCATGGCGGCGATGCACGACCTGGGTCTGCCGCACGACAAGGTCAACGTCCATGGCGGCGCCTGCGCGCTGGGCCATCCCATCGGCGCCTCCGGCGCGCGCATCATCATCACCCTGCTGTCGGCCTTGCGTCAGCGCGGCGGCAAGCGCGGCGTGGCCAGCTTGTGCATAGGCGGCGGCGAGGCGACGGCGATGGCGCTGGAACTACTCTGATAAGCCGTTCAAAGTTTTTTTGAGCAAGAGCTTCAGGAAGGCTGGCTGGATAAACTGCAAGTTGGTATTGAGAGCGGCTGACAAAAGTCAGTTTCACGTCTGAGGCAAGGCGCGCCGACTTGAGTACGGCAAGTCGGCGCAACGCAGCATCAGGTGTTTGGTTGGCCGCTCAGAGTATCCGCTTGCGGTTTTTCCATGGCCTTCTGTTCTTTTCCAGCCAAACGCCGCCACCTTCACGCGGCTCGCTCCACGTGGTGAAGTAGGAGTGGACGGTAGGCCATTTGGGAAACAATTCAGGAAGCATGCGCCATTGGCTCTTATTTTGGCGCAGCTACGGTGCGGTACAGAGTTTTTTGTACAAGTCCACGCGCCGGAGACTCGTTCTCTATGCGCGCGTTTTCCAAGATTTGGCTAGCTTTTCCTTTTCGCTGGACTTCCTCTTGCGCCACTCTCCAGAGACTTTGCGCGAGCGCTGAAAGCTTACTTTGCTGCGCGTCGGCGAGATGGCGTTGAATTGCATGCTTGAAGCTTAATTGTTTTCTTGTTGGGTAAAATTGAAATCTTATAGGTTTTTCATGAGGAAGCTGACAATGTCAGCGTTAAATTTTTGATGGAAAAGAGTGCGGTCGAAACCTGCTCTATCTGTGCAGATGTTTGATGACGTCTTTTGTTGTGCCAGACTGCAAGGCGCTAGAAATGAAAAGTGACCTGCCCGAGGTATGATTTTCCTGTCAGGTGAAGTAGGAAGATTACGAGCAACGCTATTGGTGTCTTCCAGTGTTACGCCGTCTCCGCCATATTCCGATCCCCAAAGTTGCATTGGGATAGCAATGGCTTTTAATCCATCAGCAAATAAGGCGCCAGACATTGGGTCCGCCAGTACTGCTGCTCGAATCCGCGGGTCACTCGGGGGTAGATTGCTTGGAGGGTTTTTACAGAGGCCCCGTCCTAAGACATACGAAAACAATCGAAAGCATCTGTCTTGCATTTTTTGCAGGTTTGGCCTGCCGCCTATTGCAATTAACCCCGTTGTGCCGCCTCTGGAAAATCCAAAGAAAGCTATCCGCTTAGGATCTATCGTCGCGGTGTTTTTCCATTTGCTCAACATGTAATCAATGAGGCGTCTCATGTCGGTTGGGCGATCTACAACTAAGGCGGACAGGTCATCCGTCCTCTGCATGCCGGCTAGCGCACTGTTTCCGGGGTGGTTGATGGCGGCGACAACAAACCCGGCATTTGCCAATGCCTCCGCCGTGTCATGATGGGCGCCAAACCAAGCTCCAGAACCATGTGAAATCACCACCAGCGGCAAATTGTCCTTCATTGCCGGGCAGTTTAATGCAGCAAGAAAATTGACTGGGCCAAAAGGCGTGACTTTAGGAGGGGTGTTACAGGGATACCATATGGCACCCTGCAAAGCTGGTCCCTTTGTGTCTTTAGGAACCGTGATCCATTGCAATCCGGCTGCGTGAACGAAGGTTATGACCATAAACCCAAGGCAAATCACCAATGCTGACTTTATGCGACGGATTGAGTGCATAGTCAGACCTCCCGATTAATATTTCAACATCCCCTCTATAGGTGAGTGCTCAACGCGCTCTGTTTTTGACCATGCCGGAGTCTCGTGTGGCTAGAGGCGCTTCTTCAAAGCGCAGAAGACCTGAGGCGGGTTCTATGTACATAAGCGATTGAGCTTTATTGCATACGCATAAGTACGCTAGCATGCTTCGGCAACCCTACCATAAGAGAATTCCGCAATGAAGCTAACCTTGATCTCGCTGGCCTTTGTCGCCGCCAGCCTGGCGCTGCCGGCAGGGGCGGCCTCCGCTCCCGCCGACGGTCATGCGCTGCCGCCCGGCATCAGCTGGCTGCAGGGCGACGTGCCGGCGGCCTTCGCCAAGGCCAAATCGGAAAACAAGCCGCTGTTCCTGTACTGGGGCGCGGTATGGTGCCCGCCGTGCAATCAGGTCAAGGCCACCATTTTCAACCGCCAGGACTTTATCGCCCGCACTCGCCAGTTCGTGCCGGTCTACCTGGACGGCGACAGCCCGGACGCGCAAAAGCTGGGCAGCGAATTCAAGGTGCGCGGCTACCCGACCATGATTCTGTTCCGGCCGGACGGCGCGGAGATCACCCGCTTGCCGGGCGAGGTGGACCCGGAGCGCTATCTGCGCACGCTGGAACTGGGGCTGGCCGCGGCGCGGCCGGTGAAGGCGCTGCTGCAGTCGGCGCTGGCCGGCGACACGCTGGCGGACGGCGATTGGCAATTGCTGGCGGATTATTCCTGGGACACCGACCAGGCGCAGATCGTGCCTGAAAAACAGGTGGCGGCGACATTGGCACGCTTGGCGGACAAGGCGCCGGCGCAGCCGGCGGCCACCGCGCTGCGGCTGAAGTTGAAAGCGCTGGCCGCCGCGGCCGGCGAGGAGACGCCGGCGGCGGATCGCGCGCAAGGGCTGGCCGTCGCGCGCGCCGCCTTGGCGCAGCCGCGCGCCAACGCCGACATTCTGATCAACAGCGCCGCCGACATCGTCAAAGCCTTGAGCGCGGAGGGGGCCGAGCGTTTGGCGCTGGCGGCGCAATGGGACGCCGCCTTGGAAAAACTGGCCGCGGACGCCGGCCTGTCCACCGCCGACCGTCTGGGCGCCTTGTCGTCGCGGCTGGCGCTGGCGCGTTTGAACCAGCCCAAGGGCGAGCTGCCGCGCGTTTTGCGCGATGAAGTCAAACAGCGGGTGGCGGCGGCGGACAAGGGTACCGCCAATCCCTATGAACGCCAGGCGGTGATCACCGCCGGCGCCGATCTGCTGACTCAGGCGGGCTGGCTGGACGAATCCGACGCGCTGCTGAAGGCGGAACTGGGCCGCTCCCACGCGCCGTACTACCACATGCTGATCCTGGCCTCCAACGCCAAGCAGCGCGGCGACAAGGCCGCGGCGCTGGACTGGTACCGCCAGGCCTACGAGGCCGCCAACGGCCCGGCCACGCGGCTGCAATGGGGCGTCAGCTATCTGAGCGGGGCGATTGAACTGGCGCCGGCGGACGAGAAGCGGATCGAGAGCACCGCCAGCGCCATCTTCAAGGAGGCGGGCAGCACGCCCAGCGCCTTCTACGAACGCAACCGGCGCTCGCTGGAAAAAGCGGTGAACCGGCTCAAGGCCTGGGGCCGGCAGCAACAACAGACGGCGGCGCTGGCGCGCTTGGCCGGGCAACTGGACGCGGTATGCGGCAAGCTGCCGGCCGGCGATCCGCAGAAGCCGGTGTGCGAGGGCCTGGCCCAGTCCGCCCGCTCTTGAGTCAGCCCGCGGCGGCGGGCAGAGCCGACAGCATCACTTTGTCGCGGCCATGGTGCTTGGCCTGGTAGAGCATGGCGTCGGCCTCGCAGAACAGGCTTTCCAGCGAGGCGTGGCTGCTGTTCAGACAGGCCACGCCCAGGCTGGCGGTGAAGCGCAGCCGCGCGCCGGCCTCCGGCAGCGGCAGCTCGATGCGGGCGATGGCGGCGCGCAGCCGCTCCGCCACCTGCGCCGCCTGCTCGCGGCCGGTGTCCGGCAGCAGGATGCAGAACTCCTCGCCGCCGTGGCGGCCGATCAGATCCGTCTGGCGCGCCTGGCGTCGCAGGCAGTCGGCCAGCGCGGTCAGCGCCTGGTCGCCGGCCAGGTGGCCGTGGCGATCGTTGATGCTTTTGAAATGGTCGAGGTCCAGCACGATCAGCGACAAGGCTCGCCGTTCGCGCTGGGCCAGGCGGAACGCCGTCACCGCTTCCTCGTCGAAGCTGCGCCGGTTCAGCAAGCGGGTCAGGCTGTCGCTGCGCGATTGCTGCAACAGCTGATCCATCGCCCGTTCGTAGACCAGATAGAGCTGGCACACCACCACGCCGTAGCCGGACCACTGCGTCATCAGCAGCAACAGGTTCTGAGGCTGGCCGGCGACTTCGATGTCGGGCTGCATCGCGGACAGCGCCAGCGCCAGCCGCGTCATCTCCAGCAGCAGGGTCAACACCGCCAGCGCCGAGGCCAGCGACTTGCCGGCGCGCGGCGAATCCTGTTCCGCCTGCCACAGCCGCCAGGCGATCAAGCCCCACAGCAGACAAGCGCCCAGAGAGAAGATGGCGTGGCGGGCCAGCGCAGAATGCGCGAGGCCGTCGTGGATGAACAGCGGCAGGGGAATGAAGACCAGGGCCAGGCCCAAGGGCAGGCTGAAGTGGCTGGAGTGCTTGTAAAAACGCTCGATGCTGATCAGCACGTGCAGCGCCGCCAACTGGATCAGCAGTTTGGCGCTGATGGAGATCAGGGCGGGGTCCAGCTCCAGCGGCGCGAGATAGAGCAGGCCGGCCGCCGCGTCCAGCAAGCCGCCGATGGCGAGCGCCAGCACCGCGGGCTGGCGCTGGCTGCGCTGCCAGAACAGGAAGGTGACCAGGGAAATGACCAGGCTGTAGCCGGCGGTGCAGGCCAGCGTTGTCCGAGGGTCGAGGAAAAATGACATCGTGTTCTATGGGCAAAGAGCGTCTGGCAGGGTATCGGCCAGGCAAGCGCACGACAATAGCAGTCTATTGATATTCATACAATTTCACTCTGAAATAAAACGCAGGCCCATGCCATGGGATGCGGCGCGTGCGCTACAATTATCTCTTTTGATTGTTGGTCTGCATCATGGACAAGCCGCGGTATCCGATCAGCGAGCGCGAAGTGGAATTCAGCGCGATGCGCGCGCAAGGCGCAGGCGGGCAAAACGTCAACAAAGTGTCGTCGGCGGTGCATCTGCGCTTCGACGTGCGCGCCTCCTCTTTGCCGGAATGGCTGCGCGAGCGCTTGCTGGCCCTGCCGGACCAGCGCTTGAACAAGGACGGCGTGCTGGTGATCAAGGCGCAGCAGCACCGCACCCAGGAATTGAACCGCGCCGACGCGCTGCAGCGGCTGCAGGCCTGGGTCGACGCCGCCAGCCACACTCCCAAGGCGCGCCGCGCCACCAAACCCACTTACGGCTCCAAGCAGCGCCGGCTGGCCGGCAAGACGCGGCGCGGCGAAGTCAAATCCCTGCGCGGCAAGGTGGATCTGTAGCCGGCGCAATTGCTTCGGCGGAATCGCGGGAATGTATTAGTGTTAATGCTGAGAGCATTAATACTGAGGCAAAGGGGCCGCGATGAAAGGCTTGACGATTCGGGCGCAGCTGCAGCTGCTGGCTTTCGGCGTAGTGGTGTCCTGCCTGCTGATCGGCGCGGTCGGCTACCAAAGCACGGCGCACTTGGTGCGCAGCATCAATGAATTGCTGGACAGCCAGGGCGCGGTGCGGCGGCAGATGGACGCCGACATGATGCACGACGCGGTGCACGGCGACGTGCTGGCGCTGATGCTGGCGCAGAAGAACGGCGACCGCGCCGCGTTGACCGAGATTCGCAAGGACGTGGACGAGCACCGCAAGCGCTTTCTCGGCGCGATGAAGGAAAACCAGGACAAGGTCAGCGATCCCGAGGCCCGCGCCCTGCTTGAGCAGATCCTGCCGGTGGTGGAGCGCTATACCGGCGCGGCCGCCGCCATCGTCGCCGTCGGCTTCGACCAACCGGAGCAGGCGACCGCCAAGTTGAAGGATTTCCAGCAGGACTTCGCGCTGCTGGAGGACAAGATGGAAAAACTGGCCGACGCCATCGACAACGGTTCGCGGCGGCAGAACGACAGCACCGTGGCGCAGGTGGGCGTGGCCGCCGTGGTCATCATCGTGGCGGCGTTGGCCGCGGCCTTGCTGATGGCCCTGCTGTGCTGGTGGGTGGCGCGTTCGGTATTGCCGCCTATCGAGCGTTTCAAGGACGCGGCGCAGCGCATCGAGCGCAGCGGCGACCTGTCCATCCGCGCGCAAGTGGGGCGGCGCGACGAGTTGGGCGCCGCCATCGGCGAATTCAACACCCTGATGGACACCCTGCAAGGCATCGTCGGCAAGGTGGGCCAGACCTCCGGCGCGCTCGGAGATTCGGTCGACGAGATCGCCCAGCTCACCCAGAGCGTGGAACAGGCCAGCCGGCTGCAAACCGATTCGGCGCAGTCCATGGCCGGCGCCATTCAGCAATTGGCCGACCATCTGGCCAGCGTGGCCGAGCACGCCGACAGCACTTTGCGCATCGCCGGCGAAGTGGGGCAATGTTCCAGCGAAGGCAGCAAGGCGGTGCAGCAGACCGTGGGCAATATCGGCAACCTGGCCCAAACCATTCATCACAGCGCCAACAGCGTGCAATTGCTGGAGGGCGACATCCGCAAGATAGGCGGCATGGTGGACTCGATCCGCGGCATCGCCGAGCAAACCAATCTCTTGGCCTTGAACGCCGCCATCGAGGCCGCGCGCGCCGGCGAGTCCGGCCGCGGCTTCGCCGTGGTGGCGGACGAAGTGCGCGCGCTGGCGGAGCGCACCGCGCAGGCGACGGCGGACATCGTCAACGTCATTTCCCAGTTGCAGGCCACCTCGGAACAAGTGGTCAGCGGCATGGAAAGCGGCGTCGGCCAGGTGGAACAGGGGGTGGAACTGGTGAAGCAGCTGGGCGGCATGGTGGATCAGATCGGCCGTCAGGCCGGGGTGGCGGAGGAGCGCATCCGCAATATCTCCCGGCTGCTGGACAATCAGAAGGCGGCCGGCGCGCAAATCCTGGTCAACGTCGACGAGGTGACCCAGCACGCCGGCACCACCAGCCGTTCGGTGGGCCAGGTGCAGGACGAGCTGGTGCAGCTGCGCGGCCATTTCGGCGAGTTGAGCGAGTCCATCCGCCACATGCGGGTCTGATCCGGTTTGGCCGCCACGGCCGGCGCGGGTAGAATGCACGGTTTTTGACACGCCGAAGCGGCGCGGAGGATGCGGCCATGGCCAAAAAACAGAAACAGGACGAATTGGACGAGGAAACCCGCGCGCTGCTGGAATGGTGCGCCGAGGTGGAAACCCATCTGGTGGCGGCCGGCGCCACCGTGGCCGAGGCTCAGGAGCATATCGAGGAACAGGCCGAGTGGTACACCGACCAGTACTACGACGGTCTGAGCCCGGAAGAGGCGGCGCGGGCGGCGCTGAAATGAGTCGGCGCATCGCCGTCATCGACTTCGAAACCAACGGCGCCTCTCCGGGGCGCGATTGCCGCGCCACCGAAATCGGAGTGGCCTTGCTGGAAGACGGCCGCATCGTCGGCCGTTATCAAAGCCTGATCAACGCCGGGGTGTGGATTCCGCCGATGATCGAGCGCCTGACCGGCATCAGCAACGCAATGCTGCGCGACGCGCCGCCGCCGTCGGTGGCGATGGCGGAAGCGGCGCGCTTCGTCGGCGACACGCCGCTGGCCGCCCACAACGCCAGCTTCGACCGCAAGTTCTGGGATTACGAACTGGCCCAGCTGGGCCTGGCGCGCCGCCAGGACTTCGCCTGCACGCTGTTGTTGTCGCGCCGGGTGCTGCCGCAGGCGCCGGACCACAAGCTGGGCACTTTGGCGCGCTGGCTGGGCCTGCCGGACACCGGCCGCGCCCACCGCGCGCTGGCCGACGCGGAAATGGCCGCGCAACTGCTGTGTCATCTGCAGGGCGAACTCAGCCGCCGCTATGGAGCGCACCTGTGCGATCACGGCCAGCTGTGCGGCATGCAGAAGATCAGCGCGGCCAAGATAAGCCAGTATCTGCAGGCTCAGCTTGCTTAGAACCTGTTCAAAGTCTCGCGAGCAAGGGCGAGACAAGGCGAAAACTAGCGAAAAAGCGGAATGTACATGTGGTACATGAGCATTTTGAGCTGGTACTCGCCGTGCAACACTTCACGAAGCGCAGCGGACTTTGAACAGGTTCGTCGCCTCGCCTTGTGAAAGGCGAGACGGCGGGAGCGCTTTCGAAACCCACATCAATTCGCGCCGACGCCGAACTCCGGCCGGGCCGAGAACCAGTCCAGCGCCGATTCCCGCAGCGCGGCGACGGCCGGCGTGTCCGCCCGCTCGCGCAGGCAGGCCAGCACGATGCGCTGAGCGGGAAGCGGCTCGGCGATGGGGCGCAGCGCCAGCGGCTGGCCGTCGTAGCTGTGATCGCCGCTGGGCCGGGTGTAGGCGATGGCCACGCCCAGGCCGTGCGCCACCATGCCGCGTTGCAGCTCAAAACTGCGCACCGACTCCAGCCGCGCCGGCCGCAGGCCGTGCATGCGCAGCAAGTCCAGAAAATGCGGGCCGCTGTGCGCCTGCTCGGTCAGCAGCAGCGGCCATTCGCACAATTCCTTCAAACCCACCTGTTCCGCCCGCGCCAGCGGATGATCGACCGCCAGCAGCGCGTGCGGCGCCAGCGTGCGCAGTTCGGTCAAGGCCAGCGCCGGCGGCAGCGCCAGATCATAGCTGATGGCCGCGTCCAGCCCGCCCTGCAGCAGTTGCGGGCCGATCAGGTCGAAGCCGCATTCGCGCACCTCCACGCGCAGCCGCGGCTGGCGTTCGCCCAAGGCGCGCAGCAGGGGCGGCAGGCAATAGGGCGCCAAGTCCTCGAAGCAACCCAGCGCCAACTCTCCGGCCAAGGCGTCCGCGTTGTCGGCCAGCCCCTCCAGCGCCATCGCGGCTTCCACGGTTCGCCGCGCCTGCGCCAGCGCCTGCCGGCCAAACGGCGTCGTCGCCATTCCCGCGCCGCGGGTGCGGACGAACAGCGCCTGGCCCAGGATGGTTTCCAGCTCGCCGACGGCGGCGGATATCGCCGGCTGAGACACGTTCAGCCGTTCGGCCGCGGCGCTGATGCCGCCGTGGCGGGCCACGGCCAGCGCGTAGCGCAATTGACGCAGGGTCAGCTTCATCGCTTTTTCCGAGGAGTATGGTCAAAACATATTATTTTATTCTGGCATGGATTTGCGGCGATAGTGAGGACGGCCGCCCGCAGCGGCGGCGCCCACCCGCAGCAGATAAGGAGAACGCCATGCTTGCCTGTCCCGAA
This sequence comes from Chromobacterium alkanivorans, assembly GCF_016937655.1. Taxonomy (GTDB): domain Bacteria; phylum Pseudomonadota; class Gammaproteobacteria; order Burkholderiales; family Chromobacteriaceae; genus Chromobacterium; species Chromobacterium alkanivorans. The sequence continues at coordinate 174,841 of NZ_JAFHKL010000005.1, forward strand.
ATTTCCGCCGCCGACGTCGCCGCTTTTCAGCGCGACGGCGCCGTCTGCCTGCGCGGGCTGTTCCGCGATTGGGTGGAAGCCATCGCCGCCGGCATCGAACGCAATCTGCGCGCGCCCGGCCCTTACGCCGGCAATGTGGTGGCCGCCGGCGAGCCGGGGTCTTTCTTCGAGGATTACTGCAACTGGCGGCGCATTCCCGAGTTCGAGGCGGTGGTGCGGGAGTCGCCGGCCGCGGCCGGCGCCGCCGCGCTGATGGGCTCGGGCAGCGCGCAATTCTTCCACGAGCATGTGCTGGTCAAGGAGCCGGGCACCCATAAGCCCACGCCCTGGCATCAGGACATCCCTTATTACTTTGTCGACGGCGAGCAGACCGTCAGTTTCTGGATTCCGGCGGACCCGGTGCGGGAGGCGACGTTGCGGCTGATCGCCGGTTCCCATCGTTGGGAGGAGTGGGTGCGGCCGCTGCGCTGGAAGGACGAGTCCGGCTTCTATCAAGGCGACGCGCGCCGCTACCGCGATGCGCCGGACCCGGACCGCGAACCGGGGATGACCGTGCTGGAGTGGGATCTGGAGCCAGGCGACGCGGTGGTTTTTGATTTCCGCACCGTGCACGGCGCGCGCGGCAATCCCGGCGGCGGACGACGCCGGGCCTTGTCCTTGCGCTGGCTGGGCGACGACGCGCGCTACGCCGAACGTCCGGGCCGCACTTCGCCGCCGTATCCGGAGCACGGCATGCTGCCGGGCCAGCGCCTGCGCGAGGACTGGTTTCCGGTGCTGTGGCCGGCGGCCTGAGAGCGGGTCGACTTTTCGCGCGGCGCGGCGTACGTTCCAAATCAAACGGCCCGCCTAGGCGGGCCGTGTCGTCGGCTCAGGCGTCCAGGCCCTGCTGGGCCAGCGCCGCGGCGCGCAGGACCGCGCGCGCCTTGTTCTGGGTTTCCTGCCATTCCATGTCCGGCGAGGAGTCGGCGACGATGCCGGCGCCGGCCTGCACGTAGAGCATGCGGTTTTTCAGCACCGCGGTGCGAATGGCGATGCACAGGTCCATGTCGCCGTTGAAGCCTAGGTAGCCGACCGCGCCGCCGTAGATGCCGCGCTTGCTGGGCTCGAACTGGTCGATGATCTCCATCGCCCGCACCTTGGGCGCGCCGGACAGGGTGCCGGCCGGAAAGGTGGCCTTGAGCACGTCGATGTTCGACACTTCCGGGCCGACCTTGCCTTCGACGCTGGACACGATGTGCATCACGTGGGAATAGCGCTCGATCGCCATATTGTCGGTGACGCGCACGCTGCCAGTGACGGACACGCGGCCCACGTCGTTGCGGCCCAGGTCCATCAGCATCACGTGTTCGGCGATTTCCTTGGGGTCGGCCAGCAGTTCGGCGGCCAGCGCCTCGTCCTGCTCGCGGGTTTGGCCGCGCGGGCGGGTGCCGGCGATGGGACGCACGGTGACGGTGTCCTGCTCGCGGCGCACCAGGATTTCCGGCGAGGCGCCCACCACGTGGAAGTCGTCGAAATGGTAGAGGAACATATAGGGCGACGGGTTCAGGCTGCGCAGCGCGCGGTAGAGGCTGAGCGGGGACTCCGCGAACGGCATCTGCATGCGCTGCGACAGCACCACCTGCATGATGTCGCCGTCGTGGATGTAGCGCTTGCAGGCGGATACCGCGTCCTTGAACGCCTGTTCGCCGTATTCGGACGCCGATTGCGTGCCTTGGGTCGGCAAGGACAGGGGCGCTTCCAGCGGTTCGCGCAGGCGAGCGCGCAATTGCGCCAGCCGCGCCTCGGCTTTCAGCAGCGCGTTGGGGACTTCCGGATCGGCGTAGACGATCAGGTACAGCTTGCCGGACAGATTGTCCACCACCGCCAGCTCTTCGGACACCATCAGCAGCATGTCCGGCGTGCCTATGGTGTCGGGCTTGCTGGTTTCGGACAGCCGCTTTTCGATGTGGCGGATGGTGTCGTAGCCGAAATAGCCGACCAGGCCGCCGGCGAAGCGCGGCAGACCGGGTTGCGGCGGGGTGTTGAAACGCTGCTGGAAGGCCTCGATGAAGGCCAGCGGGTCGCCGCTGTGGCGCTCGATCACCTTGTCGCCGTATTCCACCTGCACCTGCCGGCCGTTGACCCGCAGCCGAGTGGTGGACGGCAGGCCGATGAAGGAGTAGCGGCCAAAGCGCTCGCCGCCGACGACGGACTCCAACAGATAGGAATAAGGCTGGTTGGCCAGTTTCAGGTAGACCGACATCGGGGTGTCGAGGTCGGCGAACAGCTCCAGGCTAACCGGGATGCGGTTGTAGCCGGCGGCGGCCAGGCGGTTGAATTCTTCATGGGTCATGGCGGGTCCTGCGCTTTTGCGGTCGTGGTGAGGTCGAATGCAGCTTGTCAAACAGGCATTGAGCGACGCCATCGGCATCCAAGCCGGTATCCTTGTCTCATCATGAAGTTGTCATCCGTAAAAGAAGTTATCAGCTGATCAGCTATTCTTCATCAAATCGTAAAGTTCGGCAATATTGGCCACCACCAGGTCGGCGCCCAAGGAGGCGGCGTCCGCGTAGCCGTAGCTGACGGCGACGGCGGCGCTGCCGGCATTGCGGGCGGCCAGCACGTCGTTGGCGGAGTCGCCGACCATGGCCATTTGCTCGGGCTGAATGCCCAGCGCCTGGCAGGCGTGTTGCAAGGGCAGCGCCGACGGTTTCTTTTCCGGCAGGGTGTCGCCGCCGATGACCAGGCTGAAGTGGTCGCGCAGGCCCAGCTGCTCCAGCAGCGGCACGGCCAGCCGTTCGGACTTGTTGGTGATCACCGCCAGCGGCAGCTGCAGCGCGCGCAGCAGGCCCAGGCCGTCGGCCACGCCGGGATAGACGGCGGTGTTGTCGCTCAGGTGTTCGCGATAGTACTGGATGAAGAAGACGTAGCCGCGCTCCCACAGCGCCGGATCGGCCTGGCCGTCGCGCTCATTGGTCAGCGCGCGGTGCACCAGGCTGGCGATGCCGTCGCCGACATGCTCCTGGATGCGCAGCGCCGGCAGCGGCGGCAGGTCCAGATGTTCGCGCATGGCGTTGGCGGCGGCGGCCAGATCGGGGATGGAGTCGACCAGGGTGCCGTCCAGATCGAAGGCGACGGCTTTGATGTGTTTCAGATTCATATGCGTTTCAGTGCGGCGGCGTGGGCCGCCGGTTGGGTTTAGCCGGGCAGGCGTGGCGCGCGGGGACTGGGCTCCGCCCGTTGCCTGCTCCAAAGCGCGGCAGGACGCGGACAGCTTCTCAGCCCAGGTTGCGGATGTCCACCACGGCTTGCAGGCCGAAGGCCGGCGACAGCAGGTGATCGACGATGCGGCGCGCGGAGGCGGCCGGGGTGCTCAGTTCGCCGTCCGCCTTCAGCGCGTCGAAACGCGCTTTCTGCGGAAACTGCTCGGCGTCGCTGCCGCGGATGCTGGCCTGCATATCGGTGTCCACCACGCCGGGATAGAGCGCGACGATTTGCGCGGCGTTGGCCTGGCCGGCCTGTTCCGCCGCCACGCTGCGGCTGAAGTGGTCCAGCCCGGCCTTGGTGGTGCAATACACGCTCCAGCCAGGGTAGGGCTTGGCGGCGGCGCCGGAGGAAATGTTGAGGATGCGGCGGCGGGCCTTGAGGCCGGCGCTGGCGCGCAGCAGCGCGTCCGTGGCCAGCATGGGCGCCGCCAGATTGATCGCCAGCGCGCGGACCACGTCCTCGGCCGGGTAGTGGCCGGCCTGGGCGATGGGGCTCACCACGCCGGCGTTGTTGATCAGGTTGAGGCTGGCGCAATCGGCCGGCTTCAGTTGCTCCACCGCGGCGGCGATGGCCGGTGCCACCGCGGCGGCGTCGGAAAGGTCGACGTCGATGGCGCTCAGGCGTTCCGGGTAGCGGCGCGCCAGCGAGGCCAGCGCGTCCACGGCGCCGCGCGCCAGGCCGGCGACGCGGTAGCCGTCGGCGAGCAGGGCTTCGGTCAGCGCCAGGCCAAGGCCGCGGGAAGCGCCGGTCACGATGAAGGCATGCATATCTGTGCTCCTGGAGAGAGGGCCGGCTTCAGCGGAGCTGGGCCAGCTCGGCGCGCATCGCGTCAATCACGGTTGTGTAGTCGGCCTGGCCGTAGATGGCGGAGCCTGCGACGAAGGTGTCGGCGCCGGCCTCGGCCACTGCGCGGATATTGTCGGTCTTGACGCCGCCGTCCACTTCCAGCCAGATTTCGCCGCCATGCTTGGCGGTGTATTCATCGATGCGGCGGCGCGCCTCGCGCACCTTGTCCAGCGCGTGCGGGATGAACTTCTGGCCGCCGAAGCCTGGGTTCACCGACATGATCAGCACCATGTCTATCTTGTCCATCACGTGATCCAGATAGGACAAGGAGGTAGCCGGATTGAACACCAGGCCGGCTTTGCAGCCGGCGTCCTTGATCAGGCCCAGCGTGCGGTCGACGTGCTCGGAGGCTTCCGGATGGAAGGTGATGATGTCCGCGCCGGCCTTGGCGAAGGCGGCGGCCAGGCTGTCCACCGGCTTCACCATCAGGTGGACGTCGATGGGCGTGCCCTTGCAGTGAGGGCGGATGGCTTCGCACACCATAGGCCCTATGGTCAGGTTGGGCACATAGTGATTGTCCATCACGTCGAAATGGATGATGTCGGCGCCGGCGGCGATCACGTCGCGAACCTCTTGGCCAAGACAGGAAAAATCGGCGGAAAGAATGCTGGGGGCGATACGGAAAGTGCGCATAGGGCGTTGCTTTGGGCAAGGATGAACACGGGATGGCCACATTCTACCGCGCCAAAAGCGTCCCGGCGGGATAAAATGAAGCACAAACAACAAAAGGAGCGCTGAACATGGCGGAAAAAACCTACCGTGTCGAAGTGGAAGCCGAACCGCATTACATCGAAGAACAATCCAATATGGCCAACGACATCTATGTGTTCGGCTATCGCATCCGCATCACCAACACCGGCAGCGAACCGGCGCAGCTGGTCAGCCGCCACTGGATCATCGCCGACGCCAACGAGCAGGTGCAGGAAGTGCGCGGCATGGGCGTGGTGGGCGAGCAGCCGCGCATCGAGCCGGGCCAGTCTTTCGACTATTCCAGCGCCACCCATCTGAAAACGCCTTACGGTTCAATGAAGGGCAGTTATCAGTTCCTGGCCGACGACGGCAAGCGTTTCGAGGCGGAAATTCCCGAGATGAACTTGGTGGCGCCGCGCGTGCTGCACTAAAACCCCGAGGCCGGCGGCGCTATTTTTCCCTTGGCCAGGTCCACCACACGATGAAGGTGGCCAATCCGCCGGCAATCGCCGCTTCCAGCAATAATATCCACATGTCCGCGCCCCCTGGCGAGCGTTGATGATGTCTGCAAGACAGCTCAGCTCTCACTTTGGAACAGCTTGACGCAACAGGCAATCCCAAAATATGCGTTTCACCCATTCCGGCCCGGCTCCGGGCCGCCGCAACGATGTCGCCACCCTCAAGACGCTTGTGCCCTATTTATGGGTGTTCAAGTGGCGGGTGCTGCTGGCGCTGTCCTGTATGGTGCTGGCCAAGGTGGCCGCGGTCAGCGTGCCGCTGTACCTGAAAGACATCGTCGATCAACTCTCGGTGCCGGCCACGCTGTCGGCGCTGCCAGTGCTGGCGCTGGCCGGCTACGGCTGCGCCCGGCTGTTGTCCAGCGTGCTGGGCGAGTTGCGCGACGCGGTGTTCGCGCGGGTGATACAGGGCGCGGTGCGCAGCGTGGCGCGCGGCGTGTTCCAGCATCTGCTGCGGCTGTCCTTGCGCTTCCATCTGGAGCGCCAGACCGGCGGCATGAGCCGCGACATCGAGCGCGGCACCAAGGGCATAGGTTTTCTGCTGAACTTCACCGTGTTCAACATCCTGCCCACCTTGCTGGAAATCGGCATGGTCACCGCCATCCTGCTGCACCGCTACGCCTGGCCGTTCGCGCTGGTGACCTTCGGCACCATCGCCGTCTACATCGCCTTCACCCTGGTGGTGACCGAGTGGCGCACCGTTTACCGCCGCAGCATGAACGATCTGGATTCCAAGGCCAACGCCAAGGCGATAGACGCGCTGCTCAATTACGAGACGGTCAAATACTTCAACAACGAAGGCTACGAGGCGGCGCGCTACGACAAGAACTTGGCGGCCTGGGAGGCGTCCGCGATCAAGAACCAGGTGTCGCTGTCCATGCTCAACGCCGGCCAGGGCCTGATCATCGCCAGCGGCGTCACCCTGATCATGATCTTGTCCGCGCGCGAGGTGGTGGCCGGGCGGATGACGGTGGGCGACGTGGTGTTGGTGGCCACCTTCATCACCCAGTTGTACGCGCCGCTGAACTTCCTCGGTTTCGTCTACCGCGAGATCAAGCATTCGCTGGCCGACATCGAGCGCATGTTCGCGCTGCTGGGCGCCAACGAGGAAGTGGCGGACGCGCCGGGGGCGGCGGCGCTGGCCGCGCCGGCGGCCGCGGTGCGCTTCGAGCAGGTGGGCTTCGCTTACGAGAGCAAGCGGCGGATTCTGAACGAGGTCAGCTTCGAAATCCCGGCCGGCAAGACGCTGGCGGTGGTCGGCGCCAGCGGCGCCGGCAAATCCACGCTGTCGCGGCTGCTGTTTCGCTATTACGACGTCGGCCAGGGCCGCATCCTGGTCAACGGCCGCGACATCCGCGAACTGACTCAGGACAGCCTGCGCGCCCATATCGGCATCGTGCCGCAGGACACGGTGCTGTTCAACGACACGGTGTATTACAACATCGCCTACGGCCGGCCGGGCGCCAGCCGCGAGGAGGTGATGGAGGCGGCCAAGTCCGCGCACATCCACGATTTCGTCAGCGGCCTGCCGGACGGTTACGACACCATGGTGGGCGAACGCGGCCTCAAGCTGTCCGGCGGGGAAAAGCAGCGGGTGGCGATTGCGCGCACCATTCTGAAAAACCCGCCCATTCTGATCTTCGACGAAGCCACCAGCGCATTGGACTCGCGCACCGAGAAGGCGATCCAGCGCGAGCTGGCGGAAATTTCCGCTAACCGCACCACGCTGATCATCGCCCACCGGCTGTCCACCATCGTCGACGCCGACCAGATCCTGGTGATGGAGGCCGGCGGCGTGCTGGAGCAGGGCAGCCATCGCGAGCTGCTGGAGCGCGGCGGCCGCTACGCCGAGATGTGGCGCTTGCAGCAGACGGAGCAACTGGCGGCCGACGACGCCTGAAAGGCGTCGCTTTAAGCTTGGCGGCGGCCGGCGGCCTTCAATTCGCTCATCGCCGCCAGCACCTCGTCGGCCAGCGCCAGCATGCGTTGGCAGTCGGCCGCTTGCGGCTGGGAGGAGAAGTCCAGCGTGGGGGCCAGCGCCTGCAAGGCGCGGCGGGCGCTGGCGGCCACGTCGGCGGCCAGATTGAAGTCGCCGGGAGACAGCACCCGGCCGTTGCGGACTTTCTTGTAGTACACGGCCGCCATCTGCGCGTATTGCGTCGCGGTTTGCTGCGAGGCCAGGCTGGGGCCCAGCGCTTCCAGCAGCGCCATGATTTCGCGGCAGGCCTGCTCCGCGGCGTTCCAGCGCTTGTCCTGCTGCTGGCGTTGCTGCGCCTGGGGCTTGGTCGCGGCTTTCTTGCTGGCCATCTTGGGCTCCTGGGGAAATAGACAGAGCGCCGCATTCTAGCCATCCCGGCCGCGGCGCGCCACCGTCGCGCTATTCGTGCAGGTGGAAGCCGAGCAGGGCGTCGTCTTCGCTGGGCAGCGACAGTTCGACGAAATCGTTCAGGCAGAACAGGGTCAGTTTGCCGCCGTAGACCGCGCCGGTGTCCAGGTTCAGCACATTGTCGAAGCGGGTGGCGCTGGCTTGCGGGGTGTGGCCCACCAACAGCAGGTCCACGCCGCGCACGACGCCGCCTCGGCCCTGGCGCGCGCGTTCCCGCGACCACAACGCGACGTTGCGGCCGGTTTCCGGCAGCGTGCCGTTCGCGAGGCCGGCGGCCAGCGCGTCCCAGTCGTTGCCCGGGCAGTCCGCGTGCACCACGCCGATCTTGCCGCCGTCGGCGTCGCCGACTTCTATGGCGTAGGGCAGGCGTTGAAACGCGGCCAGGCAGGCTTGCCGCTCAGGCGCAGGCAGCGTCAGCAGCCAGGAGCCGCCGTTGTTGACGTGGCGGATTTCGGCCTGTTTGTCGCCCAGCAGCGAATCGATCGCCAATTGCTCATGATTGCCGCGCACGGCGTAGAACCACGGTTGCGCCAGCCATTCCAGCACCGCCGCGCTGTCGGCGCCGCGGTCTATCATGTCGCCGACCGACAACAGACGGTCGCATTCGGGATTGAAGGCGGCCATTTTCAGCAGGCGCGACAATTGGCGGAAGCAACCGTGAATGTCGCCGACCGCCCAGTCGCGGCCTTGGGTATTGCGTTGCAGCTTCAGAATCATGCTTGAACTCGGGGGTGGGGTGCGACTATTTTGCGCCATGCCAATGGTTTTGTCATCGTATTGATAGTTTCAAAATTAGAATTGTTTTGATTTGACTATCAAAGGCTTACCGAGTTCGACGCTTGCTGGGGCTAGCCGGTTCGCCACTCCTGACAGAATTGCCGGCGGAAGTCGCGCAGCCACTGCAGCCGCAGTTCCGCCATGCGCCTGCCGGCCTCGGTCTGCATCATGGCCGGCAATTTGGCGAGCTTGACCTCGATGTGGTCCAGCGCCCAGCGGCGGTCGTCCAGCTCGCGCGCTTCGCCCAGCGGGTCCAGCGGATGGGCCAGCGCCGAGTCCATGCGGCCGGCGGTGTAGAACAGCCGCGCCAGGCCGACGGCGCCCAGCGCGTCCATGCGGTCTGCGTCCTGCACGATGCGGGCTTCCAGGCTTTGCGGCGGAATGGCGGCGCTGAAGCTGTGCGCCTCGATGGCGTGGGCGACGCCGTCTAGCTTTTCCGGCGGAAAGCCGTCGGCGGCCAGCAGCGCGCGGGCGCGAGCGGCGGCCTGGCGCGAGGCCAGATGGCGTTCCGGATGGTTCTTGGGCAGGTTGACCAGGTCGTGCAGATAGCAGGCGGCCAGCACGGTCAGCGCGTCGGCGCCGGGGTGGGCGCCCAGCAGCTCCCGGGCGCAGGCCCAGACGCGGTGGAAGTGATTGAGATCGTGGGCGCCGTCGTCGTCGGCAGGCTGTTGTTGCAGCAGGCCGATCAGGCGGTTGCGCCAGTCGTCCAGCATCGTGTTGGAGAGGGGGGCGTTCATGGCGGCGGCAAGGATTGGGGCAGGGAATTACAGCCCCAATCCGCGCCGCCGTCAAGCCGGCTTTAGCCGGCGTTCAGTTCGCAGTAGCACGCCGCGATCGCCGAGGCCAGCCGGGCGTTGTTCAGCACCAGCTGGATGTTGGCGGCCAGGCTGTTGCCGCCGGTCAGCTCGCAGACGCGGGCCAGCAGGAAGGGCGTGGACTCCTTGCCGCCGACGCTTTGCTCCTCGGCCTCGCGCAGCGCCTGCTCGATGGCGGCGTCGATCTTGTCGCGCGGCATCGCGTACTGTTCCGGAATCGGGTTGGCCACCACCATGCCGCCGCGCAGCTGCAGGCTCCACTTGGCCTGCATCGCGGCGGCGATGTCGGCGGCCTCGTCCAGGCGGTGGTCCAGCTTGAAGGCGCTGTCGCGGGTGAAGAAGGCCGGCAGGCGGTCGCAGCGGTGGCCGATGACCGGCACGCCGTGGGTTTCCAGGTATTCCAGCGTCAGGCCCAGGTCCAGGATGGACTTGGCGCCGGCGCAGACCACGGCCACCGGGGTTTGCGCCAGTTCCTGCAGGTCGGCGGACACGTCGAAGCTCTGTTCCGCGCCGCGGTGCACGCCGCCGATGCCGCCGGTGGCGAACACGCGGATGCCGGCCATCGCGGCGATGATCATGGTGGACGCCACGGTGGTGGCGCCGCTGCGCTTGCCGGCGACGATGAAGGGCAGGTCGCGGCGGCTGACTTTGGGGATGTCGCGGCCGCCCTTGCCCAGGTATTCGATCTCGTCCGCGCTCAGGCCGGCCTTCAGGCGGCCGTCGATGATGGCGATGGTGGCCGGCACCGCGCCGTGGGCGCGGATTTCCGCTTCCACCTGCAGCGCGGTTTCCACGTTCTGCGGGTAGGGCATGCCGTGGGAGATGATGGTGGATTCCAGCGCCACCACCGGGCGGTTGGCGGCCAGGGCGGCGGCGACTTCGGGATGGATGTCGAGATGGGCGTTGTGCATTGCGTGCTCCTTGTTGATGACGAGATCAGGCGTTCAGATAAGCTTCCACCGCCGCGCGCGACAGCGAAGGGTTGTTGGTGGCGGCGGAGGACAGCGTCAGCGCGGCGCAGCCGCGGGCAAAGCGCACGCTGTCCGCCAGCGACAATTCATTGAGCCAGCCCCAGGCCAGGCCGGCCATCAGCGCGTCGCCGGAGCCGGTGGTGTTGACGATGGCGCAGTCCGGCGCGTCCAGCCAGCCGTCGCCGGCTTCGCCGCTGTAATAGATGCCGGCGCCGGCCATGCTCAGCACCACGCGGCGCACGCCTTGCTCATGGAACCAGCGCGCGGCTTCCGGCGCGTGTTCCGCCCGCTCCAGCGGCAGGCCGGACAAGGCGGCGGCTTCCAGCCGGTTGGGTTTCAGCGTATGGATGCGCGACAGCCAGGGACGCACGCGTTCGGCCTTGAACGCGGACACCGGGTCGACGAACAGCGGCTTGTCGCCGGTTTCGGCGATGAGCCAGGCCAGCGCGTCGGCGCTCAGATTGGTGTCGGCCACCACCGCGCCGGCGTGGCGCACCAGATCGCGCTGCGCTTGCAGGCGCTCCGGCGTCAGCCGGTTGAGGATGTCCATGTCGTTGATGGCCAGCGCCATGTCGCCGTCGGCCTGCTGGATGGACAGATAAGTGGACGTGGAGGCGTCCGGCAGCGTCAGACAGCCGCGCACGTCGACGCCGGCGCGCTGGGTGGCTTCCAGCAGCGAGCGGCCGTGGATGTCGTCGCCCACCACCGATACCAGCCGGCAGTCTGCGCCCAGGCGCGCCAGGTTTTCCGCGACGTTGCGCGCCACGCCGCCGGGCGAGCAGCGCACTTGACCGGGGTTGGAGTCGCCGTGGCGCAGCGCGGCGGAGGCGCTGCCGACGATGTCCATATTGGCGCCGCCGACGGCGGCGACATAGCGCTGTTCGGCCAGGATGTAGCCCTTGCCGCGGATATGCCCCTTCTGCGCCAGATTCATGATGTGCCCGGCCACCGCCGAGCGGCTGATGCCCAGTTGATCCGCCAGCTCCTGCTGCGGGATCAGCGGATCCCGACGCAGCAGGGCGAGGATTTGTTGTTCCCGCTCTGTCATCAAACATTTGTCCGTTTTGCAAACATTTGTTTGATATTACTGCTTTGGCATGCCGCGGGTCAAGGGCGGCGCATCTCCCATTGCGACAGCCACAGCCCGGCGCCGCAAGAGCGCAGCAGGGCGGCGCCGGCGAGGTCGTCGGCGTCGAGATTGCTGACGGACAGCGCGGGCGCGGAGGTTTGCCGCTGTACGGCGGCCAGCAGGGAGCGGGCGACGCCGCGGCGCCGATGCGGCGGCGCGACCGCCAGCTCCGCGACGTCGCCGGCGGCGGAGTGGAGCGCGTAGCCCAGCACCTCGCCATTCCGCGTCGCGGTCAGCAATTGCAGCGGCGGCCGCGCGCGCTCCAGGCTGTCGCGGCTGTTGGGCACGGCGGGCTCGCTGTGCAGCGGCCAGCGCGGCCATTGCGACAGATCCGCGGCTTCGCAACGCCAGCCGGGCGCGGCGTCCACGGCCAGCGCGTGTTCGATGCGGTAACAGTCCAGCCGCCGGTGCGGGCGAAAGCCGAGGCGCAGATAGGCGGCCATGGCCGCGGCGTTGTCGGCGATCACTTCCAGCCGTTGACGATGGATGCCCCGGCTGGCCAGTCTTTGCTCCGTCGCGGCGGCCATGGCCTGCAGCAGGCCTTGGCGGCGCGCGTCGGGCGTCACGCCGGTGGCGATGCAATAGCCGATCGGACCGGCCTCGTCGCAGTGCACGCCGGCCAGCCACAGGCCGACGAGGGCGCCGTCGCGCCAGGCGCCGACGCTCAGCTCCGGACGCCAGCTGCGTCGATGCAGCATGGCGGCCAGCTGTTCTTCGTCCATTCGCATCGGCAGCAGGTAGTCGCTGAACGCCAGCGCGAAGGCTTGGTGGATCAGCGGGAAATCGATCAGGGACAGGCTGTGCAGGCGCATGGACGGGCTCGGGTCAATAGGGATGGGCTGATTATGCGCGGCGGCGACGCGGCGTGGTCGGCGTTGTAGTGTATTGGATACAAAAGACTAAATTCAGCGATGACAGCCGGAGGCGATGCGTCTAGACTATAGCCATGCGCATTGTGCGTGTTTCAGAGGGAGGCGAAGTATGGATGGATTGAGTCAGATCAGCGGGCAGGGCGTGTCCAACAGCATCCAGATCTACGCATTGAAAAAAGCCATGTCGGCGCAGTCGCAGTCGGCCTTGAGCTTGGTGCAGGGCGCGTCCGACAATATGGCGCAGGCCCAGGCCAGCAATCCGGCCCATCTGGGGCAGAATATCGATACCCGCGCCTGAGACGGCGGGGTGACTGGAAAAGCGGCCTAGGCCGCTTTTTTTATTGTCGGGTTTCAGAATCTGTTCACGATCTAGCGGGTAAGAACGTGTTTACGATCTCGCGAGCTAAGGTGAGACAAGGCGAAAACGAGAGAAAAAGCGGAATGTACAGGTGGTACATGAGCATTTTGAGCTCGGTTTCAACGCTGTATCGCCGACGCGCAGCAGATCGTAAACAGGTTCTAAGGCGTTGTGGCTGAGAAAGCGGAGTATGCTCGTGGCGCATGAGCATTTCTAAGCTGTGCTCACCGTGCCGCGTATCACGACGCGCAGCAGATCGTAAACCGGTTCTCAGGCGCTGAGCGCCTGGTCCCAGTCTTCCGGGAACTGCCGTTCCAGCCATTCCGCCAGCCATTCCGCCGCGCTCTCCCAGCGCGTGTCCAGCATCATCATATGGCCGAGATGGGGCAGGATGTCCGCCGCCACGTCCAGGCGCCGCGCGGTGGCCACCACGTCCTCCGGCCCCACCAGCCGGTCTTCCGCCGCGCCCAGCACCAGCGCCGGCAGCCGCGCCAGCGGCCGGTTGGCCAGTGGGTTGACCAGGGTCATGTCCATCAGCGCGCGCGGGCTCTCCTGCTGGCAACGGCTGATCAGCAGTTCCACCGCCGATTCCGGCGCGTCAGGCGACAGCAGCATGTCCTTCAGTTCGACGAACTCCGGATCGTACAGGCCGTGCTGGTACATATTGAGCTTGAGAAACAAGGCCGGCGCCTGCGTCAGCAAGCGCAGGCTGGACGAAGCCAGGCCGCCGGGCGGCACCGAGGCCAGCAAGGCCGCGCCGGGCAGCTTGTGGCGGCTCAGATACTGCTGCACCACGTAGCCGCCCATGGAGTGGCCCACCATCACCGGCGTCGCCGGCAGTTGCTTGAGCGCGAGGTCAAGGTTGCGCACATAGTCGTCGACGCCGATGGCGGCCAGATAATCCCGGCCCTCGCTGCCGCCGTGGCCTTCCAGGCTCAGCGCCCAGCAATCGTAGCCTTGCCGGGCGAACCAGGGCATGAAGTTTTCCCGCCAGCACCAGGCGCCGCAAAAGGCGCCGTGCACGAACAACAACGGCGGCGCGAGACGCGCCGCCGTTGGCGCCGGGGCTTGATGCAGCAGCTCCAGGCGCGGGTGCATCACAGCACTTCTGCGGCGTGGTCGGCCAGCCGGGAGCGCTCGCCGCGCTGCAAGGTGATGTGGCCGGAATGGCCCCAGCCCTTGAAGCGGTCCACCACATAGGTCAGGCCGGAACTGCCCTCGGTCAGATAGGGGGTGTCGATCTGTGAAATATTGCCCAGGCAGACCACCTTGGTGCCGGGGCCGGCGCGGGTGATCAGCGTCTTCATCTGCTTGGGCGTCAGGTTCTGCGCCTCGTCTATGATCAGGTATTTGTTGAGGAAGGTGCGGCCGCGCATGAAGTTCAAGGATTTGACCTTGATGCGGGAGCGGATCAGGTCGCGGGTGGCGGCGCGGCCCCAGTCGCCGCCGTCGTCATCGCTCTTGTTGAGCACGTCCAGGTTGTCCTCCAGCGCGCCCATCCACGGCGCCATCTTTTCCTCTTCGGTGCCGGGCAGGAAACCGATGTCCTCGCCCACCGGCACGGTGACCCGAGTCATGATGATTTCGGAGTACAGCTTCTGCTCCAGCGTCATCGCCAGACCGGCGGCCAGCGTCAGCAGCGTCTTGCCGGTGCCGGCCTGACCCAGCAAGGTGATGAAGTCCACCTCCGGATCCATCAGCAGATTGAGGGCGAAGTTCTGCTCGCGGTTGCGCGCGGTGATGCCCCAGACGTTGTTCTTGTGGTGGCTGTAGTCCTTCAGCGTCTGCAGCACCGCGGTCTTGCCTTCCACCTGGGTCACGCGCGCCTGCAGCGGCTGGGCGCCTTCCTGCCACAGCATCTGGTTGACGTAGAGGTTCTGGCCGTCCGGCCCCTTGACCTGATAGTAGCTGCGGCCCTGTTCCTGCCAGGACTTCATGTCCTTGCCGTTGCGCTCCCAGAAGCTCTCGTCGATCTCGCGGGTGCCGGTGTAGAGCAGGTCGGTGTCTTCCAGCACCTTGTCGTTGAAATAGTCTTCCGCGTCCAGGCCCAGCGCGCGGGCCTTGATGCGCATATTGATGTCCTTGGACACCAGGATCACCGAGCGGCCTTGCTGCAACTCCTTCAGCGCCATCACGATGCCGAGGATCTGGTTGTCGGCCTTGCCCACCGGCAGCGACGGCGGCAGCACGCTGTGTATCGCTTGGGTCTGCAGGATCAGCTTGCCGGTGGCGGCGTCGCGGCTGGCGCTCTTCAGCGGAATGCCGGATTCGATCTTGGCTTCGGCGCCGCTGACGATCTCGTCGAGGAAACGGCTGGCCTGACGCGCGTTGCGCGCCACCTCGGACATGCCCTTCTTGTGGGTGTCCAGTTCTTCCAGCGTGATGATGGGGATGAACACATCGTGTTCTTCGAAGCGATACAAGCAGGTGGGGTCGTGCAGCAGCACGTTGGTGTCGAGAACAAACAGCTTGCTGGCGCTGATTTTTTTGCGGCTGGCCATGATGATCCCCTGGTTTTATCGCGGGGCGGGCCGGGAATCGGCCGACCCCGTCGCGGTTTTTTAGAGCGTCTTGACGAAGTCCAGCACCGCCGCGGCGTGGCCCGGCACTTTGACGCCGCGCCATTCGCGCGCGATGTCGCCGTTCCGGCCTATCACGAAGGTGCTGCGTTCAATCCCTCTGACCTGTTTGCCATACATATTCTTCATCTTGATGACGCCAAATAGATTGCAAACAACCTCCTCTGCATCGGACAACAATTCGAACGGCAGCTCCAGCTTGGCTTTGAAGTTTTCGTGAGACTTCAGGCTGTCGCGGGAAATGCCGACAACGGCGGCGCCGGCGGCGGCGAATTCGGCGTGCAGGTCGCGGAAATCCATGGTTTCGTTGGTGCAGCCCGGGGTGTTGTCTTTGGGGTAGAAGTAGATCACCAGCGGCTTGGGGCTGCTGGACAGCTGAAACGAGACGCCGGCGGTGCCGGGCAGGGTGAAGTCGGGGCAAGCAATGCCGGACATGCAGTAACTCCTGTGGTGGAACTGGGTCGGTGCGTCCGCCTTGTTTTGAGATTAGCGGATTCTCGCCCGGTTAGACAATGGGAATGGGTAACGAAATTTTCACGGCGCGTGCTCGCGCCGCAGCAGCACCAAGAGCGCGCCCGCGCCGCCCATGGATTCTCCGGCCTCGCAAAAGGCCAGCACGTCGGGGTGGTGCTTGAGCCAGGCGCGCACCATGCGTTTGAGCACCGGCTGGCCGTTGGAGCCGAAGCCCTTGCCGTGAATCACCCGCACGCAGGGGCCGTGGCGCCGCGCCTGGTGCAGGAACAGAGCCAGCGCGTCCTGCGCCTGGTAGCGGTCGCAGCCGTGCAGGTCGAGCTGGCGGCTGACCGGCCAGAAGCCGGCGCGCAGCTTCTTCAGCGTGGCGGAAGGCATGCCGGGGCGGGCGAAATGGGCGTCGATCTCGGCCGGCTCGAACCAGCCCACCATCTGCTGCAGCAAGGCCTGTTGCACCGCTTCCGACGTCTGGCCGTGCTGATGGCGGCGGCGCGGATGCGGGCTGGGCTTGGGGCGAGGGCTGGCGTGGCGGCCGTCCGGCTTCAGCGGCTTGACGTCGCGGAACAGCTGGCGGAAATCCGGCTCCGGCTCGGCCTGCGGCGCGGCGGAAACGGAAACGCCAGCCGGCGCGCGGGAATCGCGCACCTGCTGGCGCAGGCCTTGCAAGGCTTTCTTGAAGGCTTTCAAGCGTTTACTTCAGGTTGTCCAGGTAGCGCTCCGCGTCCAGGGCGGCCTGGCAGCCGGAGGCCGCGCTGGTCACCGCCTGGCGGTAGATGTGGTCCTGCACGTCGCCGGCAGCGAACACGCCCGGCACGCTGGTGGCGGTGGCGTTGCCTTCGCGGCCGCTCTTGGTGATCAGATAGCCGGTGGCGTCCATCTCCAGCTGGCCCTTGAAAATTTCGGTGTTCGGCTGGTGGCCGATGGCGACGAACAGGCCCAGCACCTTGATCTCTTCAGTGCTGCTGTCCTGCATCGATTTCAGGCGCAGGCCGGTGACGCCGGAGTCGTCGCCCAGCACTTCGTCCAGAGTGGCGTTCAGCTTCAGGCTGATCTTGCCTTCCTTGACGCGCTCCATCAGCTTGTCGATCAAGATCTTCTCGGCGCGGAAGGTGTCGCGGCGATGGATCAGGATCACGTGCTTGGCGATGTTGGCCAGGTACAGCGCTTCCTCCACCGCGGTGTTGCCGCCGCCGATCACCGCCACGTCCTGGTTGCGGTAGAAGAAGCCGTCGCAGGTGGCGCAGGCGGACACGCCCTTGCCCTTGAACGCTTCTTCGGAGGCCAGGCCCAGGTATTTGGCCGAAGCGCCGGTGGCGAGGATCAGCGCGTCGCAGGTGTATTCGCCGGAGTCGCCCACCAGGCGGATCGGTTTTTCGTGCAGATGGGTGGTGTGGATGTGGTCGAACAGGATTTCGGTGCCGAAGCGCTCGGCGTGCTGCTGAAAGCGCTGCATCAGTTCCGGGCCCATCACGCCGGCGGCGTCCGCGGGCCAGTTGTCCACGTCGGTGGTGGTCATCAACTGGCCGCCTTGCGCCAGGCCGGTGACCAGCACCGGCTTCAGGTTGGCGCGCGCCGCGTAAACGGCGGCGGTGTAGCCGGCGGGGCCGGAGCCAAGAATCAGCAGGGGGCTGTGGCGAGTCGTGGTCATGATGTTTTCCTGTGTGAGAAGCGGTAAGAGAGCCGATGGCGCGGGTCCGGGGCGGAGTGCTTGGAGCCGCGAACGCGCCGTTCAGTTCTGAAGTATGGAGCCAAGCCGGCGGAATCCAAGCTCCGGAGTCTCGCCGGGGCCTGCCGCGTTTGCGCCGCGGCGGCCGTTTCGGCTGACAATATACAAGAGCGGCGGGGCAAGGTTAAGCGTCGGCTCGATTGGAATATTCAACATTGCTGATTGAAATCCTTTATCGCTTGTCCGAGCCGTCCTATCGGCCGGGCTTGGTTCAGGCCAAAATCATTCGCGCATTCACGCGTCGATTCAAAAGCTTGCCGTTCTTCCGGCCGCCGCCGCGCCGGAAACCGAGGCGACGCAAGGCCCGTTCCGCCGGCCGCGGCGGCGCGGCGGCTACTTGCCAGCGTCGGCCGCGTGCTATACTGTCCGCTTTCGCGTTGGGTGCGCGGTGTAACTCCGCGCAGCGCCACTCAAGGTGAGGCAATGTCCTTCGAGTCTGCCGATCCGTGGCGTCGTACCGTCCCAGATGACTAAACCTGTCACACACTTATAGGATTTAACATGCAAGTACAGCTGGAAACATTGAGCAATCTTGAGCGCCGCATGAATATCGCCCTGCCTATGGCCGCCATCGACGCGCAAGTGGCCGAACGCCTGAAGCGCGTGGCCCGCAACGCCAAGATTCAAGGTTTCCGCCCGGGCAAGGCTCCGCTGAAGATCGTGGAAATGAACTACGGCGCCCAGGTGCGTGAAGAAGTGATGGGTGAACAGGTTCAACAGGGTTTCTACTCCGCCGTGAGCGAGCAGAAGCTGCGCGTTGCAGGCTACCCGCGCTTCGAGCCGGTAGCCGCCGGCGACGACAAGGAAAACTTCAAGTTCGCCGCCACTTTCGAGGTTTACCCGGAAGTGAAAGTGGGCGAGCTGGCCGGCAAGGAAGTGGAAAAGCCGCTGACCCCGGTGACCGACGCCGAAATCGAGAAAACCATCGAGATCCTGCGCAAGCAGCGCACTCGCTACAACCGCGTTGAGCGCGAAGCCGCCGCCGGCGACCGTGTGATCATCGACTTCAAGGGCGCCATCGACGGCGTGGCCTTCGAAGGCGGTTCCTCCGAGAACTTCCCGTTCGTGCTGGGCCAGGGCCAGATGCTGGCCGAGTTCGAAGCCGGCGTCACCGGCATGAAGGAAGGCGACATCAAGAGCGTGGAAGTGAGCTTCCCCGAGGATTACCACGGCAAGGACGTGGCCGGCAAAACCGCCGTGTTCGAAATCCTGCTGAAGAACGTGGCTGAAGCCGTGCTGCCGGAAGTGAACGACGAGTTCGCCAAGCTGCTGGGCATCGCCGACGGCGACGTTGAGAAAATGCGCGCCGAAATCCGCAAGAACGTGGAGCGCGAAGTGAAGCGCCGCCTGCAAGCCCGCACCAAGGAAAACGTGATGCAGGCGCTGCTGGACTCCACCGAGATCGAACTGCCGAAAGCCCTGGTCAGCCTGGAAATCGGCCGTCTGGTCGAGCAGGCTCGTCGCGACATGCAGCAACGCGGCATGAACGTCAAAGACATGCCGTTCCCGCCGGAACTGTTCGCTCAGCAAGCCGAGCGCCGCGTGGCCCTGGGCCTGATCCTGTCCGAAGTCGTTGACTCCAACAAGCTGGAAGCCCAGCCGGACCAAGTCAAGGCCATGATCACCGAGTTCGCCGACAGCTACGAAGATCCGGCTGAAGTGCTGACCTGGTACTACGCCAGCCCGGACCGCCTGGAAGGCCCGACTTCCATGGTGCTGGAAGACAATGTGGTTGAATTTGTGCTGTCCAAGGCCAATGTTGTAGAGAAAGAACTGTCCTTCGACGCCCTGATGGGCAACAACGCCTGATAACAGCTGGAGTGGCCGATGAAATCGATGATGGAACCTCAAGGTCTGGGCCTGGTGCCCATGGTGGTGGAACAAAGCGGCCGCGGCGAGCGCGCGTATGACATCTACTCGCGTCTGCTGAAGGAGCGCATCGTGTTCCTGGTGGGCCCTGTCACGGATGAGTCGGCCAACCTGGTTGTGGCGCAGATGTTGTTCCTTGAATCGGAGAATCCGGACAAGGACATTCACTTCTACATCAACTCGCCGGGTGGGTCGATTACCGCGGGCATGTCCATTTACGACACGATGAACTTCATCAAGCCGGATGTCTCCACCTTGTGCATCGGCCAGGCCGCCAGCATGGGCGCCTTCCTGCTCGCCGCCGGCGCGCAGGGCAAGCGCTTCGCGCTGGCCAACAGCCGGGTGATGATTCACCAGCCGCTGCTGTACGGCGGCGGCCTGTCCGGCCAGGTCACCGACATCGAAATCCACGCTCGCGAACTCGTCAAGGTCAAGGCCAAGATGAACGAGCTGCTGGCCAAGCACAGCGGCCAGCAGCTGGAGCGAGTGGTTGCCGACACCGAGCGCGACAACTTCATGTCCGCCGACGAGGCTCAGGCCTACGGCTTGATCGACAAAGTGCTGACGTCCCACAAGGACGTGAAAGCTTAAGGAGTGATGGAATCCGCCAATGGCTGACAAGAACAGCAATGAAAAGCTTCTCTACTGCTCTTTCTGCGGCAAGAGCCAGCATGAAGTCCAACGCCTGATCGCCGGGCCGCAGGTCTTCATCTGCAACGAATGCGTCGAGTTGTGCAACGACATCATTCGCGAGGAGCTGGAGAAGGGCGTCGGCGATGCCGCGTCCGCCTCCGAAGATCGTCCGCTGCCCACGCCTCAGGAAATCCGCGCGGATCTCGACCAATACATCATTGGTCAGGATTTCGCCAAGAAGACCCTGTCGGTGGCGGTGTACAACCACTACAAGCGGCTGAGCAGCCCGGCGAGCAAGAGCGACGTCGAGCTGGCCAAGAGCAATATCCTGCTGATCGGTCCGACCGGTTCCGGCAAGACCTTGCTCGCCCAGTCGCTGGCCCGTCTGCTGGACGTGCCCTTCGTCATCGCCGACGCCACCACGCTGACCGAAGCGGGCTACGTGGGCGAGGATGTCGAGCACATCATCCAGAAGCTGCTGCAAAAATGCGACTACGACGTGGACAAGGCCCAGCGCGGCATCGTCTACATCGACGAGATCGACAAGATCTCGCGCAAGTCGGAAAACCCGTCCATCACCCGCGACGTATCGGGCGAGGGCGTGCAGCAGGCCTTGCTGAAACTGATCGAGGGCACCGTGGCCTCGATCCCGCCTCAGGGCGGCCGCAAGCATCCGAACCAGGAATTCATCCAGGTGGACACCACCAACATCCTGTTCATTTGCGGCGGCGCTTTCGACGGCCTGGAGAAGATCATTCGCCAGCGCTCGGAGAAGGGCGGCATCGGTTTCGGCGCCGACATCAGCTCCAAGGACGACGGCAAGAGCTTGTCCATGCTGTTCCAGGAAGTGGAGCCGCAGGATCTGATCCGTTTCGGTCTTATTCCCGAACTGATCGGCCGGCTGCCGGTGGCGGCCACGCTGGAGGAACTGGACGAGGAGGCGCTGGTCACCATCCTGACCCAGCCGAAGAACGCGCTGATCAAGCAGTATCAGAAGCTGTTCTCGATGGAGTCGGTGGAGCTGGAAGTGCGTCCGTCCGCCTTGCGCGTGATCGCCAAGCAGGCCTTGGTCCGCAAGACCGGCGCGCGCGGCCTGCGCTCCATTCTGGAACGGGCGCTGCTCGACACCATGTACGAGTTGCCGTCCATGGGCGACGTGGAAAAAGTGGTGGTGGATGAAAAGGTTATCGACAAGGGCGACAAGCCGTTGTTCATCTATCGCGACAAGGACGACAAGGCGCAATCGGCCTGATTGTCCGCCGCGACTCCGGAGACCGCCCAAACCGGGCGGTTTTTTATTTGTAGAGCCGGAAATCTGATTTAGTATGGGGGTGTTGAATTTTACTGTCCGCCCCCCATCTCCCAAGCATTGTTTCATAAGCAAGGTTAGGTGATATGCCGCAACCCGCAGAACTCAAAGAAGAAGCCGCGCTGCCATTGCTGCCGTTGCGCGACGTGGTGGTCTTCCCCCATATGGTGATCCCGTTGTTCGTCGGTCGCGCCAAGTCCATACGCGCGCTGGAGCTGGCGATGGACGAGGGCAAGCAGATCCTCCTGGTGGCGCAGCGTTCCGCCTCCAAGGACGAACCGTCCGCCGACGACTTGTACCAGGTCGGCACCATCGCCTCGGTGTTGCAGATGCTCAAGCTGCCGGACGGCACCGTCAAGGTGCTGGTTGAAGGCCGCCAGCGCGCGATGATAGAGTCCGTCGGCGAGGAGAACGAGTGCTTCGTCGGCGCCTTCAAGCCGCTGAGCCCGGAGGCCGAGGAATCGACCGAGACCGAGGCGATGCGCCGCGCGCTGCTCGCCCAGTTCGAGCAGTACGTCAAGCTGAACAAGAAAATCCCGCCCGAGGTGTTGAACTCGCTGGCCGGCATCGACCGCGCCGGCCGCATGGCCGACACCATCATCGCCCACCTGCCTCTGAAGCTGGAACAGAAGCAGGAGGTGCTGGAGATGTTCGACGTGCAGCAGCGCCTCGAGCACCTGATGTCCCAGTTGGAAGGCGAGATCGACATCCTGCAGGTGGAAAAGCGCATCCGCGGCCGCGTCAAGCGGCAGATGGAGAAGAGCCAGCGCGAGTACTACCTGAACGAGCAGGTCAAGGCGATCCAGAAAGAGCTCGGCGAGATGGACGAGGTCAGCGACCTCGACGAGCTGGAAAACAAGATCAAGGCCGCCGGCATGAGCAAGGAGGGCCGCGAGAAGGCGATGTCCGAGCTCAAGAAGCTGCGCATGATGTCGCCGATGTCGGCGGAAGCCACCGTGGTGCGCAACTACATCGACACCCTGCTCGAACTGCCGTGGAAGAAGAAGACCAAGATCAGCAAGGACGTGGCCAAGGCCGAGGAAGTGCTGGACGAGGATCACTTCGGCCTGGAGAAGGTCAAGGAGCGCATTCTGGAGTACCTGGCGGTGCAACAGCGCGTCGACAAGCTCAAGGCGCCCATCCTGTGCCTGGTGGGGCCTCCGGGCGTGGGCAAGACCTCGCTGGGCCAGTCCCTGGCGCGCGCCACCAACCGCAAGTTCGTGCGCATGGCGCTGGGCGGGGTGCGCGACGAGTCCGAGATCCGCGGCCATCGCCGCACCTACATCGGCTCGATGCCGGGCAAGGTGTTGCAGAACATGAGCAAGGCGGCGGTGAAGAACCCGCTGTTCCTGCTGGACGAAGTGGACAAGATGGGCGCGGATTTCCGCGGCGATCCGTCGTCGGCGCTGCTGGAGGTGCTGGATCCGGAACAGAACCACTCCTTCATCGACCACTACGCCGAAGTTGAATTCGACTTGTCCGACGTGATGTTCGTGGCCACCGCCAACTCGCTGAACATTCCGCCGGCGCTGCTGGACCGGATGGAAATCATCCGCCTGGCCGGCTACACCGAGGACGAGAAGGTCAATATCGCCACCAAATACCTGCTGCCCAAGCAAATGAAGGCCAACGGCGTGCAGGAAGGCGAATTGGCGGTGCAGGAGTCCGCGCTGCGCGACATCGTGCGCTACTACACTCGCGAAGCCGGCGTGCGCAGCCTGGACCGCGAGATCGCCAAGATCTGCCGCAAGGTGGTGACCAGCGCCTCGCTGAAGGCCGGCAAGGCGGCCAAAGTGACGGTCAGCGGCCGCAACCTGGACAAATTCCTGGGCGTGCGCCGTTTCGACTACGGCATCGCCGAGGACGAGAACCGCATCGGCCAAGTCACCGGCCTGGCCTGGACCGAGGTGGGCGGCGAATTGCTGACCATCGAGGCGGTGTCGCTGCCGGGCAAGGGCAACATCATTCGCACCGGCCAGCTGGGCGAGGTGATGCAGGAGTCCATCACCGCGGCGATGAGCGTGGTGCGCAGCCGCGCGCGTTCGCTGGGCATCAAGCCCGACTTCTACGAGAAGAGCGATATGCACATCCACGTGCCGGAAGGCGCGACGCCCAAGGACGGCCCCAGCGCCGGCATTGCGATGACCACGGCTTTGGTGTCCATCCTGACAGGCATCCCGGTGCGCGCCGACGTGGCGATGACCGGCGAGATCACGCTGCGGGGCGAGGTGCTGCCCATCGGCGGCCTGAAGGAGAAGCTGCTGGCCGCCCATCGCGGCGGGATCAAGCATGTGTTGATCCCCAAAGGCAACGAAAAAGATTTGGTTGAAATTCCCGCCAATATCAAGCATAAAATCGAAATCCATGCCGTTAAGTGGATAGACGAGGTCTTGGCATTGGCGTTGGAACGGCAACCGGAGCCTTTGTCGGAGGAGGACAAGCCGGCGGAGGAGTTGCGAGCGACGCAAGAAAGCGCGCAAGGCGTGTCCGTGATGAAGCATTAAGAATCATGGTCTTAGCCGAACGCTGAATAACTTGTGTCCAAGCGGCTTTCCAGCGTGTTTGCGAAATGGCAAAATGCCCGTCAAAGCCGCTTGACACAAGGATTTCGCCCTTGCTATAAAGCAAGCGGTTTTTATCCGAATTACGTAGACCGAGAACGACGAAAGGGGACTTACGTGAACAAGTCTGAACTGATTGACGCTATTGCCGCTGAGGCCGATATCTCCAAAGCCGCCGCCGCCAAGGCGCTGGACGGCATGGTGGCCGCTGTAACCGACGCTCTGAAAAAGGGCGACACCGTGACCCTGGTGGGCTTCGGCACCTTCTATGTTGGCGAGCGCGCAGAACGCAGCGGCCGCAACCCGAAGACCGGCGCCACCATCAAGATCCCGGCAGCTCGTTCGCCGAAGTTCCGTGCTGGCAAGGCACTGAAAGACGCGCTATAATTAGCGGCCTTGGCAGCCCTTAGCGGCTGGCAAGGTGTTTCGAGGGGCGTTTAGCTCAGTTGGTAGAGCGTCTGCCTTACAAGCAGAATGTCGGCGGTTCGACTCCGTCAACGCCCACCACAGTCCGGAGCGGTAGTTCAGTTGGTTAGAATACCGGCCTGTCACGCCGGGGGTCGCGGGTTCGAGTCCCGTCCGCTCCGCCAGAACTCACAAAAAGGTGAACGAAATACAGCGTTCACCTTTTTTTTTGACAAGGGTGGCTCAAGCCAATCGCCATGTTCGAGTTTGTCCAGAACAATAAAGTCTTCATTCAGGTTGTATTGGGAGCTGTTGCGTTGACCTTCGTGGGCTTCGGCGTGGGCAGCTATGAAGCAGCTTCCGACGACCCTTATCTCGCCAAGGTAGGTTCCGCCAAGATTTACAAGCGCGATCTGGATCGAGCCCTGGAGGGCCAGCCCACCGATCTGGCCAGCCGTCAGGCCGCGCTGGAAAACCTGATCCGCCAAGAACTGCTGCTGTCCGACGCGCACGACCGCGGCGTCTCCGTCAGCCCCGAGCAGTTGCGCAAAGTCATCGCCTCCATTCCCGCCTTCCAGGACAACGGCAAGTTCAGCCCGGAACGCTATCGTGAATTCCTGCAGAACCGCTATCCGTCGCCCGAGGCTTTCGAAGCCCAGGTCAAGCGCGACATCGTGCTGCAAGGCCAGTTGACCGGCATCGCCGGCACCGAGTTCGTGGCGGGCACCGTGGTCAACCGCCTGGCCGGCCTGTTGGGCGAGGGCCGCGAAGTGCGCTCGCTGCTGCTGAAGCCGGCGGACTTCGCCGCCGAAGTCAAGACCGACGACGCCGCGCTCAAGGCCTTCTACGACGCCAACCTGAAGCGTTTCCGCGTGCCGGAGCGGGTCAAGCTCGACTACGTGCTGTTGTCCCAGGACGCGCTGGCTCAAGGCCTCAAGCCCAGCGACGCCGAACTGCAGAAGTACTACGAACAACACAAGGCCGAGTTCAGCAATGAACAGCGCCGCGCCTCCCACATCCTGCTGACGGTGGCCAAGGACGCCAAGCCGGAGCAGAAAGCCAAGGTCAAGGCCGAGGCGGAAGCGCTGCTGAAGGAAGTGCGCGCCAATCCGGCCCGTTTCGCCGAGCTGGCCAAGTCCAAGTCGCAAGACCCGGGCTCCGCGGCCAATGGCGGCGATCTGGGCTTCTTCGGCCACGGCATGATGGTGAAGCCCTTCGACGACGCGGTGTTCCGCATGAAGCCGGGTCAGATCAGCGAAGTGATCGAGACCGAGTTCGGCTATCACATCATCAAGCTGGACGAAGTGAAGGCGCAGGACTTCGCCGAGGTGAAGGCGGCGATCGCCGACAAGCTGCAGCGTCAGCAGGCGGGCGGCCTGTTCCGCAGCCAGGCCGACAAGTTGACCGAGCTGGCCTACCAGCAGGGCGATTCGCTGAAGGCCTTGCAGGAGCAGCTGAAGCTGCAGCCGCAGCATTCCGACTGGCTGAGCCGCGGCAAGCCGGCGGCCGATCCTCTGCTCAACAGCCCCAAGGTGCTTGAGGCGGCGTTCAGCGAGGACGTGCTGAAGAAGAAGCACAACAGCGAGCCGGTGGACATCGGCAACAACCGCCTGTTGGTGGTGCGCGTGGCCGAGCATCAGCCGGAGCGTCAGCAGACGCTGGACGAGGTGCGCGACGTGATCAAGACCGAGCTGGTGGCCAAGGAAGGCGCCAAGCTGGCCGAGAAGAAAGGCCAGGCGCTGTTGGCCGAGCTGAAGGCCGGCAAGGGCGAGGGCAAGGCCTGGAGCGAAGCCAAGACCCTGTTGCGCCGCGACCCGGCCGGCCTGCCCATCGCCGACGCGCGCGCGGTGTTCGCCGCTCAGTCGGGCAAGCTGCCGGCCTTCGCCGGCGCCAAGCGCGACAACGGCGATTACGCGCTGTACCGCATCGACAAGGTGATTCCGGCGCCGGCGGCCAGCGAGGCCGAGCGCGGCCAGCTGAGCGCGATCCTGGGCGAGATGAACGCCAACGCCCAGCTGTCCAGCTATCTGGACACGCTGCGTCAGAAGTACAGCGTGACCATGGGCAAGCAAGGCTTGTCCGACGCGCAGTAATCCAGCCTCGATCCGGGCTTGAGCTCCGCCGCCGCCAGCGCATGCTGGCGGCGGTTTTCATATGCGGCAGGCGGATTTGCTTATAAGGCTTTGCGCTAAGCAGGCGCTGTTTTTGAACGGGATGAGACAGTTTCGATGTTTTTTTGAATGAAGCTATTGACTGAAAACGAAAATAGATGTTCAATCATAAACAAATTTAGTCGCCGATTTGAACACAGCTTGCGGGCGTAAAACAGCTAAAGCGTGGGTAAGCAGACCCAGGACGTGATCCAGCATCTGCTTACAGTAATCTCGATTCAGCAGTGATTCCGAAGATTCCCATGCAAGGCCCGCCGCGTTCGTTGGCGGGCCTTGTGCTTTTGGAGTGTTTGGAATGATTCATCTGCAAAATGTTCGTAAGCGTTTCCGTCACCCTGAGGGGGGCTGGTTCGACGCGGTCACGGACACCTCTCTTACCATTCGTCCGGGCGAAGTCTTCGGACTGATCGGCTTTTCCGGCGCCGGCAAGTCCACCTTGCTGCGCCTGATCAATCTGCTGGAGCGCCCGGACCACGGCGCGGTCATCGTCGACGGCGAGGACCTGACCAGCCTGTCCGCCAAGGCCTTGCGCCGCGCGCGCCAGAATATCGGCATGGTGTTTCAGCAATTCAATTTGATGGCCAACCGCACCGTGGCCGGCAACGTCGCCTTCCCGCTGGAAGTGGCGGGCTGGGCCAAGGCGGATATCGACAAGCGCGTCAACGAATGCCTGGAAGTGGTGGGCTTGCTGGACCGCGCCAATCACTACCCGGCGCAGCTGTCCGGCGGCCAGAAGCAGCGCGTCGGCATCGCCCGCGCGCTGGCGCCCAATCCCAAGGTGATCCTGGCCGACGAACCCACCTCGGCGCTGGACCCGAAAACCACCCAGGCCGTGCTGGAGTGCCTGAAGGACATCAATCAACGCTTCGGCGTCACCATCGTCATCGTTACCCACGAGATGGGCGTGGTGCGGGCGATCTGCCACCGCGCGGCGGCTCTGGACGCCGGCAGGGTGGTGGAAGTGGTGGATGTGTCGAACAACGAAGTGGTGGCGGATTCCGATCTGGCGCGCTCTCTGCTGGAGGCCGCGTAATGGATGCCGCAACCCTGAACGAAGCATTGCAAAACCTGGTGAGCATGGGGCCGGAAATCTGGCAGGCCTTCCAGGAAACCCTGGTGATGCTGGGCATAGGCCTGAGCGCGGCCGTGTTGCTGGGCGGCCCGCTCGGCATCGTGCTCTATCTGACCCAGCCGGGTCAGCAATTCGCCAACCGCGCGCTGAACGGCGTGCTGGGCTGGGTGGTGAACCTGGTGCGTTCCTTCCCCTTCATCATCCTGATGGTGTCGCTGGTGCCGCTGACGCGGGCGCTGGTGGGCAGCACCATCGGCCCGGTGGCCGCTTCGGTGCCGCTGGCCTTCGCTGCGATTCCGTATTTCGGCCGCCTGGTCGAGCAGACGCTGCGCGAGATTCCGCGCGGCGTGGTGGAGGCGGCGGAGGCGATGGGCGCCAGCCCGCTGCAGATCATCTGCAAGGTCTTGCTCAACGAGGCGCGCTCAGGCCTGATTTCCAGCCTGACCATTCTGACCATCAGCTTCCTGAGCTATACCGCGGTGGCGGGGGTGGTGGGCGGCGGCGGCATCGGCGATCTGGCCATCCGCTACGGCTATTACCGCTATCAGACCGATGTGATGGTGGCCATGGTGCTGATGTTGGTGGCGCTGGTGCAGATCATCCAGCTGCTGGGCAATCGCTTGGCGGCCAAGCTGGACAAGCGTTGACATTCGCCGGCGCCGGCGGCAGCCGCCGACGTCCCGGACCTTTTACCCATCAATGGACAAGCAGGAGAAAGAAATGCGCAGATTCGTGATCAAGGCAGTGGCGGCTTCGGTATTGGGACTGGCGGTGGCCGGCGCGGCGTTGGCGGCGGACCCGGCCAAGAAGGACATCGTGATCGGCACCACCGTCGGCGATTTCGGTGACATGGTCAAGCAGTCGATCAAGCCCATCCTGGAAAAGCAGGGCTATAAGGTCAAGCTGGTGGAATTCACCGACTATGTCCGCCCGAACCTGGCCTTGCAGGAAGGCGCGCTGGACGTCAACGTGTTCCAGCACAAGCCCTATCTGGACAATTTCGTCAAAGAGCACAAGCTGAACCTGAAAGAGGCCTTCCAGGTGCCCACCGCGCCGCTGGGCATCTATGCCGGCAAGATCAAGGCTTTGAAGGACGTCAAAGTGGGCTCCATCGTGGCCGCCCCCAACGATCCGTCCAACTTCGCCCGCGCGCTGGTGATGCTGGCCGATCTGGGCTGGGTCAAGCTGAAGCCGGGCATCAACCCGCTGACCGCTTCCGAGCGCGATATCGCGGTCAATGTGAAGAAGATCAAGATCATTCCGCTGGAAGCCGCGCAACTGCCGCGTTCGCGCAGCGACGTGGATTTCTCGGTGATCAACGGCAACTACGCCACCAGTTCCGGCATCAAGCTGACCGAGGCGATCTATCAGGAAAAGAGCTACGCCTACGTCAACTGGGGCGCGGTGCGCGCGGCCGACCTGGCCAAGCCCTGGGCCAAGGATGTGGTGGCGGCCTACAACTCGCCGGCGTTCAAGGCTTTCGCCAAGCAGAAGTACGCGGGCTACAAGCTGCCGCAGAACTGGAAATAAGCGCAAAGGCTGATTCGCGCGCCGGCCCACGGCCGGCGGCGCAGGATTTCTTGTAACACTCCTGGCTACAAGACTTGAAGGGAGGGCTCAGCCCTCCCTATTTTTTTGCGCGCTTAGACCCGCTAACAAAACCCCTGATCCTGCGTTGCGCCTCCTTGTCGTACTGCTGGTACTGTCTGCGTCGGCGCGCCTTGGCTCAGGTGCGCTGCGCGGTTTTGTTAGGGGCTCTTATTTCAGGTAGGAGCGCAGCACGCCCACCACCTGTTCCAGGTCCTGGCTGCGTTGCAGAGGGTCGGCGGCCTCCGGGCCCAGGTGTTCGCGCAGATGCCCCTCTATCACCTCCATCATCAGCCCGTTGACGGCGCCGCGCACCGCGGCGATCTGTTGCAGCACGGCCGAGCAATCGACTTCCTGTTCCAGCGCGCGTTCCAGCGCTTCCGCCTGGCCCTTGATGCGGCGGACGCGGGTCAATAACTTCTTCTTGTCTTTCACGGTATGCGGCATGCGCGTAGACGTCCCTTATTGTTGATAATATACTGGGGTATAGTATGTGGGGCGCAGCTTTGCTGCGGTGGCGCCGGCTTCTTCCGCCTGGGGGCGGGAGGCCGGCATGAACGTATTGTAAAAGAAGGCCGAAGATGCCGCCAATCGCCGAACTGATCCAACAGGGAAGCATCAATCTCTGGTTGTTCATTCCTTCCGCCATCCTGTTGGGAGCGTTGCACGGGCTGGAGCCCGGGCACTCCAAGACCATGATGGCTTCTTTCATCATCGCCATCCGCGGCAGCATAGGCCAGGCGGTGCTGCTGGGCCTGTGCGCGGCCTTGTCGCATTCGTTGATCGTCTGGCTGCTGGCGGCGCTGGCGCTCCATTACGGCAATCAGTTGATCGCCGAGCAGGCGGAGCCTTATCTGATGCTGTTTTCAGCCGTCGTGGTCATGGCGGTGGCGGCCTGGATGCTGTGGCGCACCTGGCGCGACAATCTGGCCGCGCGGGCCATGCGGCGGCCGCCCAGGGGCGGCCGCATGATAGACACCGGCCACGGTCTGCTGGAGGCCTTGCTGTTGCCGGGCGCGGCCGCGTGTGTGGCCTTGTATCAGTACGGCGCCGGTTTGCGGCGCGCAAAGCCGGATGGACAGGGCCTGACGCTGGAGTGGCAGCTCGACGGCCGCGCGGGCGAATCCGGTTTTGAAACTGAGGGGGAGTATCTGTTGAGTCCGCCGTTGCCGGCCGGAGCCAGCGTCAGCGCCTTGCGGCTGGCCCACGGCGGCCATGCCCACCGTTATCCGCTGCATCTCGCGCCTGGGGCCGGCGCGGCGCAGGGCGGGGCCTATCGC
Source organism: Chromobacterium alkanivorans (assembly GCF_016937655.1). Lineage (GTDB taxonomy): Bacteria > Pseudomonadota > Gammaproteobacteria > Burkholderiales > Chromobacteriaceae > Chromobacterium > Chromobacterium alkanivorans. The sequence continues at coordinate 205,112 of NZ_JAFHKL010000005.1, forward strand.
CGGGCCGCCGGAAGCCGCCCGGCAAACAGCGTGCGACGCGCGTCGGCGGCGTTGCCCGTCTATCAGGACGCGCATGAACGCGCGCACGCCGAGCAGATTCAGCGACGCTTCGCCGGCCGGGAGGTGGGCACCGCGCAAATCGCGCTGTTCGGCCTGACCGGCGGCCTGATACCGTGTCCGGCCTCGGTGACCATTCTGCTGCTGTGCCTGCATCTGAAGCGCTTTTCCCTGGGGGCGACCATGGTGCTTTCCTTCAGTCTGGGCCTGGCTCTGGCCTTGGTCAGCGTCGGGGTGCTGGCCGCCTGGGGCGTGCGCCAGGCAGGCGCCCGCTTCGGCGGCCTGGGAGAGTGGGCGCGGCGCGCGCCCTATCTGTCGGCCGGCCTGATGCTGGCGGTCGGCCTGCTCATGGCCGCACAAGCCGCGCGCGGCCTGGCCGCTTAGGACGGCCGCCGGGCCGCGTCGGCGCGGCCCAGGTGCAGCCCCAGCCAGCGGTCCTGCTCCCACAGCATGTGCAGGATGGATTCGCGCGCGCGGTAGCCGTGGCTTTCCGCCGGCAGGGTCACCAGCCGCGCGGTGGCGCCCAGTCCTTGCAGCGCTTGGTACAGCCGTTCGCTCTGCAGCGGGAAGGTGCCGGGATTGTTGTCCATCTCGCCGTGGATCAGCAGCAGCGGGTCTTTGATCTGATTGGCGTAGTTGAACGGCGACATGGTTTGGTAGACCGCCTGGGCCTGCCAGAAATTGCGCTCTTCGGATTGGAAGCCGAAAGGCGTCAGCGTGCGGTTGTAGGCGCCGGAGCGGGCGATGCCGGCGTGGAACAGCCGGGTGTGCGCCAGCAGGTTGGCGGTCATGAAGGCGCCGTAGGAGTGGCCGCCGACGGCGATGCGCGCCGGGTCGGCCACGCCCAGCCTGACGACTTCGTCCACCGCGGCCTGGGCGTTCATTTTCAGCTGCGGCAGATAGCTGTCGTTAGGCTCTTTGTCGCCTTCGCCGACTATGGGCATGCCCGGGTCGTCCAGTACCGCGTAGCCGCGCGCCAGCATCGCCAGCGGTCCCCAATAGCTGACGCGGTTGAAGCGGTACGGCGATTCCGTCACCTGGCTGGCCGCGGCGGCGGTTTTGAACTCGGTGGGGTAGGCCCACATCAGTAGCGGCAGCGGGCCGTCGCGCTTGGCCTCGTAGCCGGGAGGCAGGTAGAGGGTGGCGGTCAGCTCCACGCCGTCGGCGCGCCGGTAGCGCAGCAGCTTCTTGGCGACGTTTTTCAATTGCGGCGTCGGGTGTGGAATGCGGGTCAGCGCCACCGGTGCGGACGCTTGTCCCAGCGCCAGGCGGTAGAGGTTGGGGGGCTGGTCCACGGTTTCGCGGCTGAGCAGCAGCTCCCGGCCGGCGTCGTCCAGCAGCGCCGCCGGCTGTTCGAACCACGGCGCTTGCGATTGCCATAGCCGTGTGGCGCGCTTGTCGGCCAGCGCGTAGCGGTCGACGAAGGGGCGGTCGCCGTCGGGGCCGGCGCCTTCTCCCAACAGATAGACGGACCCGCCGTCCGGCGTGGTCTGCAACACGGACTGACCGTTGGCGTTGCTGACCATGGCCGCCTCGCCCGGGTCGCTGTAGCGGTCTTCCGATTTGCGGCGGCTCAGCAGCTCCGGCGCCGCGTCCTGATCCGGGCGTGCGCGCCAGACTTTCAGTTCGCGCGTTTTCCACCAGTGTTCGCGGACCAGGGCCAGGTCGCCGCGGCCCCAGCGGACGTCGGCGAAGCGGCTGGCCAGCCGCTGCCATTGGCGCGGCGCTTGCTGGAAGGGCGCCGCTTGCAGGTAGAGCGCGTCGCGTTCGGCGGCGGCGCGGCCGGGGTCGCCGCCGTCCAGCGCCTCCACCCAGAACAGGCTGGCCGGCGCGTCGGCGCGCCAGGCGATTTCGCGCGGGCCGGTCTCCACCGCGTCGTTGCCCGAGGGCATGCGTTCCAGCAGCGGGCGCTGGGTCACGGTGCGGGCGATGCGGCCCTGCCGGTCCAGCACGTCCACGCGTTTGGGGAAGCGCGACAGCGGCACCAGGCCGGAGTAGGGGCGCTGCAGGCGGGTGGCCAGCAGGTATTGGCGATTGGGCGAGCCGCTGACGCCGAGATAGCGGTCAGGCTGGCCTATCGGGCTGAGCTTGCCGTCCAGGCCGACCAGCGCCAACTGGCTTTGCAGCTGGTAGTCCAGCACATCGGCGTCGTACGGGGTCTTGAGCAGGTCGGGATAGGTCCGGGTCTGGGACAGGGCGCCGCCTTCGCTTTGCTGGATGTTGGGGCCGCTTGGGGCCTGGGGCGGGCGCGGCGCCGGGCCTTGGCGCGCGGGCACGCGCTTGATCAGCAGTTGTTCGCCGAACCAGGCGAAGCCTGGGCCGGTGGCGGCGTTGAGGTGGAAGTCGCCCAGCCTGCGCGCGCGGGCGTCGGCCACGTTCAGCAGCCACAGTTCCACGCCCTTGGCGCCCCACAGGCTGAACGCCACGCGGCTTTCGTCGGCGGACCAGGCGCTGTCGGCGATGCGGGCGCCGGCGGGCAGGCCGCGCACCGCGCGGCTGCCGCCTTGCTTCACGTCCAGCAGGCTCAGCGCGTTGCCGAAGTCGAAACGGCTGGCGGCGCGCATCGCGGGGTTCAGGCGCAAGCCGGCCAGCTTGAGTTCGGGCTGGGCGACGTCGGCGATGCCGGGCAGGCCGGGGCGATGGATTTGCAGCAGGGTCCGGCGTTTGGGGCCCAGGCTTTGCAAGGGCGGACGCGGCGCGTCCACCAGCGCCTGCAATTCGGCGGGCGGGGTCTGGTAGCCGTGTTCGGCGGCGTCAGCCGGCGTCGACGCCAGCAGGCCGACGAGCAGCGGCGCGCCGGCCAGCAGCGGGAAACGAGAGGGCATGCGAGGCTCCTGAGGAGGGATGGCGGGCAAGCCGAAAAACTTGCCCTAGTCTCGCCGGAGCGTCAAGGCGCGCCGCGCGCGGACGGCGGCGGCCTGGGAGGCGCTAGAGCGGAGCGGCCGCGCTAAGCAGTTCTTTTTGCTGAGGATTGGCCGGCGTTACCGGGTAGTCGAAGAACTGCAGGCTCAGGCCGCCGCCGTCGGCGCTGAAGCGGGCGGGGAAGCCCAGCGGCAGCGTGGTCTTGTCGTGGACATGACCAAAAGGAATGCCTGTCAGCACCGGAACTCCGGTCAGGCGGCGGATTTCCGCCAGCACCGCGTCCAGGGTGTAGCCGGGGTCGTAGATGTCGACCTGGCGGCTCATATTGAAATCGCCGATGAAAATGGCGCGTTGCTTGGCCAGCACGCCGGCCAGATGCAGTTGCTGCAGCATGCGCTCGATGCGGTAGGGCTGTTCGGACACGTCTTCCAGGAACAGCAGGCCGCCCTTGATGTCCGGCAGATAGGGGGTGCCGACCAGGCTGCTGAGCACGCTGAGGTTGCCGCCCCAGAACACGCCTTCGCCGCTGGCGTTGTGGGCTTGCGGCGCGTCGACGCGCAGCTGGCGGTTGGCGGTGGTGGTGGTGGTCAGGAATTCGTTCAGCGTGAAGGCGCTGGGCTGTTTGGCGCCGAAGTCGCTGACCATGGGGCCGGCGAAGCTGCCCAGCCCTCCCTTGGCCAGCAAGGCCAGCTGGATGGCGGTGAAGTCGCTATAGCCTATCAGCTGGCTGCCGGATTCGCGCAGCAGCGGGCAGAGGCGGCCGTAGTCGATGTGCGGCAGCAGCCGCGTGGCGCCGTAGCCGCCGCGGCCGGCCACCAGCAGCTGAGGCGCGCGGCGGCGCGAGATCAACTGATTGAGGTCGGCCAGCCTTTGCGCGTCGCTGCCGGCGAAGCGTTGATGGCGGCGGTCCAGCGCCTGAACGTTTTCCAGCTGATAGCCGGCCAGGCGCAGCCGTTCCACGGCTTGCTGCTTTTGGCGCGCGTCCGGCAGCGGACCGGAGCAGGCGGTGAAATACAGGCTGCTGCCGACGGCGGCCGGCGAGGAAAGGGATTGGTCAACCATGGTGCGACATCCTTGCAAGAGGCCAAGGCCGGCGCTGAGCGCGCCCATCTGGAGTAGTTGGCGACGAGAGTATTGAATGCGGGCAGTCATTGAATCCGGGGCCCTGAAAGGGCTGGTGCAAACGGGGTTCGACAGCGCAAGGCTGCGTGAGTTGCGTCAGTATACGGCAAACGCCGCGGCGGCGCAGGGCGCCGCCGCCGACATCGACGCGTTCAGGCCAGCAGGTTGGCCAGGCTGGAAGTGGATTGCTGCATGGCCGACAGCTCGCTGTTCAGCGCGGTGTATTCGTTCAGCAGCGAGCTTTTCTCGGTGGCCAGCTGGTTGTTCAGCCGGGTCTGCAGATTGTTTTCGTCATTGATTTTGACGTTGATGTCGCCCTGTTCGGTGGTGACCATGCCGCTTGGGCCCAGCAGATTGTTGATGGCGGTGTTGAAGGTGTTGGCGTAGCCGTTGTTCTGGGCGTTGCCGAACAGATTGGCGACCGCGTCGGGGTTGGCGTTCAGCGCGGTGGTGAAGGCGCTGGAGTCCAGTTTCAGCGTGCCGTCCGCCTGCTGGGTGATGCCGACCTGGGCCAGATAGGCGTAGGAGGAAGAGGCGTCGACGCCCGGCACCGGGGTGCTGAGCAGGCCGGACAATTGCTCTTGCAGGCCGATCACGTCGCTGTTGTTCTTCATGCTGCCGTTAAGGGCGGCGTTGCTGGCGCTGATCACCTGGTTGTAGGCGCTGACGAAGTTCTGCAGCGTGGAGGTGACGTTGGCGGTGTTCTGGCTCATGTTCAGCGTCGCCTGGCCCAGCTTGTTCAGGTTGACGGTGGCGCCGTTGATCACATTGCTCAGGGTATTGCTGCTGCTGGAAACCTTGACGCCGTTGACGGTGAGCAGCGCGTCCTGGGCCGCCGCGGATTCGCCGGCGGCCGCGCTGCTCTGGCCCAGGCCGGCCAGGGTGTTGCCGGAAACGGAGCCGCTGTCGCTGCCGCCGGCGGCGATGCTGAAGGCGTTGGCGGGGCCGGATTGCGAGGAGGCCAGCACCAGCGAGAAGGTGTTGTCGTACTCCACCACCGAGGCGTTGACGCCGATGCCGGCGCTGTTGATGCTGTCGGCGATGGAGGACAGCGACACGGCGCCGCCGTTCTGGCCAAGCTGCACGGTGCTGGTGGCGCCGTTGACGGTGAAGCTCAGCGCGCCGGGCGCGCCGCTCAGCGCGGCGTTCTGGTCGGTGATCGCCTGGCCGCTGGAGTCTTGGTCGAACACCAGTTGCCGCGGCTGCGCCAGCTGGGTGACGTTGAGCGCGTAGTTGCCGGCCACGCCGCCGCTGGTGGCGCTGGCGCTGGCGACGGTGCCGTCGGTGGAGGAGATCTGGAACTGTTGCAGAAAGCTGCCGGAAGACATGGCGGTGGCGGCGGTCTGCAGGCTGGACAAGGCCGAGCTGATCTGGCCGATGGAACTGAGCTGCGACTGGTAGTTGCTGACCCGGGTCTGGCTTTGGGTCAGCGGCTGCGAGTCCACTGCGATCAGCTGGCTGACAATGCTTTGCACGTCCAGCGGGCCTACGCTGGTGGTGATGGATGCCATGACGACGCCTCCCTGGCGCGCCGCTGCCGCCGGCGCGCTTGTCTTGCGAGAAAATTCAGTCTTGTGTCGTTTGCGTTCCATCACGGGGCCGCCGGCTGCCAGCCGGCGGACGGACTACTGTCATGCTATCGGCCGTTCGGCCGCCAACTTTAGCCTTAAGAGTCGCTAACATAAGCCCTCATCCTGCGTTGCGCCTCCTTGTCGTGCCACAGGCATTGCCTGCGTCGGCGCGCCTTGGCTTGGGGACGCTGCGCAGTTTTGTTGGCGGCTCTAAGTCCTTCATCGGCAATAACGCGGGCGGCGCCGGGCGGTTGACGGCCCGGCGTTGTCTTAGAGCCTGTGTACGATCTCGCGAGCAAGAGCGAGACAAGGCGAAAACGGCTGAGAAAGCGGAATGTACTCGTGGTACATGAGCATTTCGAAGCGGGTTTCAACGCCGTATCGCCGAGGCGCAGCAGATCGTAAACAGGTTCTTAAGAGTGGTTCTTGACCTCGCCGGCGTCGCCGTCCGCGGCGGCCGTCTCCTGGACGGGGGCCTTGGGCGGCAGGAAGAAGGACAGCGGCGCGCCGAGGAAGCGTTTGAACAGCATGGGCACCAGCGGCCACAGCAGACTGCCGGACAGCTTGCGCGAGCGCAGCGCCACCCACAGGGCCAGCGAGAAGCTGACCGCCAGGTTGGTCAGGCCGATCAGCGCCACGCCGGCGCAGCCGAGCAACACCGTGGCCAGGGGCAGTTGAAAGTCCTGCGCCACGGTGGCGAAGGCCAGGTTGGCGGCGGAGAAGGTGATGTGGCGGATGTCGATGGGCAGGCCGAGGATGAAGCCTATGGTGCCGGTCAGGCCCAGGAACATGCCGAAGTAGAAATTGCCGGCCAGCGCGCCCAGATTGTGTTCGATATAGCTGCCCAGTTTCCAGGCGCGGTGCTCGCCCAGCAGCCGCTTCAGCCCGGCGTGGGAGGCGATGCGTTCAGGGATGCGGCGGTAGATCGCCTTGTTGTCGTAATAGCCTGCGATCAGGCCGGACAGGAACAGGAACACCCCCGCGATGGCGGCGTGGGGCAGCGCCAGGCTGTGGATGGGGTCGATGTCGTGCAGCAGGCGCTGCGCCTTGGCCACGTCCACCACCGGCGCGCCGAAGGCGGCCTGCCAGGCGAAGGCGATCAGGCCGGCGGTGGGGATGGCCAGCAGCACGTTGCCGAGGATGGCGACGAACTGGGTGCGCATCACTTTGACCACCAGGTCGGCCAGGTCCTCCAGCTGTTTCTTGTGGCCGTTGTTTTCATGCAGCACCGCGGCGATGCGCGCGGCGGTCATCGCCGGCTGCTTGGTGGCGATGGTCAGGTGCAGGATCTGCACGATGATGAAGCCGATGGCGTAGTTGAGGCCGAAGGCGATGCCTTCCCACAGCGGCGGCAGGTGGCCGCGGCTGAGCATCAGCTTGATCAGCGCCATGAAGCCGACGATCAGGCCGGCGCCCATCGCCGCCTTGGCCATCGCGGACCATTCCTTGCGGCTTTCCGCGATGTAGTGCTCGCCGTGGCGGCCGGCGTGCTCGGTGACTTGCAGCGCCAGCAGCTCCACATTGGACTTGAACAGGTCGCGCAGGCTGTATTTGCGGTTTTCGGCGCGGGCGAAGGTGACGATGAGCTGAAACAAATGCGGCTGCGAGGCCGGGTCGTGCTCCGGGTCCAGAATGGCCAGCAGCGCGCGGATGCGGGCGATGCTCTGCGCCAGCCGCAGGCCGTGGTAGGTGAGGTTGACCGAGATGCCGAAGCGGCGCGCGTTCTTGCGCACCTTGTTGAGAATGCTCTCGCACTGGTCCAGCAGCACCAGCACGTGCTTGTCGTCCTCGGCGCGCGGCAGGCCTTCCACCAGATCGCGGCGGTAGCCGTCGACATAGCGCTGCACTTCGGCGTTCAGATTGAGAAACGGCGATTCGAAGCGCTCGATGTCCGGGTTGATGCGCACCAGCTCGGGTTCCAGGCCGATGGCGGTGATCTGAGCCGACAGCACTTGCACCGATTCCAGCAATTGCAGCCGGGTCTGCTGCCAGCCGTCGGCGTTGTCGTTCTCCTGCCAGGCCATCGCCCGCCACAGCGCGTGCCAGGTGGCGTCGGGAATCGCCGCCAGCCAGACGTAGTCCTGCTTCCAGCTGAACAGCCGGCTGAAGCGGTCCTGCAGCGAGTCCGCCTTGTAGGGCATGGGCAGGATGCGCTCGCCGACGCGGCGCAGCAAGGTGGAGCCGAAGCCTTCGTTGGCCAGGATGCCGCATTCGGTGTACAGCGGGATCTGCCGGGTTTCGGTCAGCAATTGCAGCAGCGCCTTGCGCAAGGCCGCGCGGTAGTCGGAATGATGCTCCAGCAGATAGGACAGCGCTTGCAGGTTGACGACCGCTTGTTGCGGCTTGCCGGCGTCGTCGGGGCGCAGGCACTGCAGCAGGGCGGACAGGGCGTCGAGCTGGGCCGGCGCTTGGCTGATCTGGCGCAAGGCCTGTTCCAGGCTGGGGGACTGAATGTTTTCGCTCATCTAGGGTGCTGGTTTGGGTGCAAGTGGGTGGCGGGGGGCTCGATTCCGGCCTTCTGATCTTAATGGTAGGCGCAAGCGGCCTGATTTTCCGGCGCGGGCGGACGGCTGGCGGCGCGTGGAATCGGCAACGGGGATTAGAGATGGGGACGATTGATTCAGTTTCCAGCTTTGCTTGCAAAATCGCGCAATTGACACCTTACTGACCAGTAAGTAGAGTGCTTCGCATGACTCAAGGCTCCGACCCCAAGACCGACACCCGCAAGCGCATTCTGGACATCGCCGAGCAACTGCTGCTCAGCCGGGGCTTCAACGCTTTCAGCTACCAGCACATCAGCTCGGAGCTGGGCGTGCGCAACGCCGCCATTCATTATCATTTCCCCAAGAAAAGCGATCTGGGCGTGGCCTTGATCCAGCGTTACCGCCGGCGTTTCCAACGCTTCATCGACCAGCAGGCGGCGCTGGACCCCGGCGCGCAGCTGGAGGCGTATTTCGGTTTGAGCGACAGCTATTACCGGCAGCACCGGCAGATCTGCCCCAGCGGCATTCTCAGCACCGAGTTTCTGACGCTGCCGGAGGAGATGCAGCGCGAGGCGGCGGCCTTCATCGACGAGATGCGGCTGTGGGCGGTGGACATCACCCGGCGCGGCGCGGCCTGCGGCCAGATGCGCTACGCCGGCACGCCGGAGGCCATCGGCATGATGCTGTTTTCCGCGCTGCAAGGCGCTTTGCAGCTGGCGCGCATCGACGACGGCGCGCTGGACACCATCAAGCGGCAGGTGCGCGCGGTATTGGGCTTGCCCGGGCATTGAGTGCCGGAATCACGACAACAACAGAGGGGCGCTACATGGAGTACAAGAAAAACAGCATGAGCCGCATTGCCGACAAAGTGGGCAAGTTGCCGGCGGGGATGCGCAGCACGGTATTGAGCATGATGTTCGGCAAGATCGTGCCGTTTCTGTCCACCGCCGGCCTGCGTTTCGAGGAGGTGGGCCATCAGCGCTTGACGGTGTCCATCCGCAACCGCAAAAAGGTGCAGAACCACATTCGCGGCGTGCACGCCGCGGCGATGGCCCTGCTGGCGGAAACGTCTACCGGCTTCGTCGTCGGCATGAATATGCCGGACGACAAACTGATGCTGCTCAAGTCGATGAAGGTCAACTACGTGCGCCGCTCGCAGGGCGATATGCGCGCGGTGGCCAGCCTGAACGCCGAGCAGATCCAACTGATGCACGATACGGAAAAGGGCGAGGTGCTGGTGCCGGTGCTGGTCACCGACGAATCCGGCGAATCTCCGATCGAATGTGAAATGCTGTGGGCGTGGATTCCCAAGAAGCGCCCGGAACAGGGAGCGGCGGCATGATCAATCTGGAAACGATGCGCGTAGAACTGAACCAGCACGTGGCGCTGATCCGCCTCAATCGCGCGGACAAGGCCAATGCGCTGAACTGGCAGATGTGGCAGGACTTGCGCGCGGCCTTCGAGTGGCTGGACGATGCTCCGGAGGCGCGCGTGGGCGTGCTGGCCGGCGAGGGCCGCCATTTCTGTTCCGGCATAGACCTGGGCATGCTGATGGGCGTGCAGGCGGAGATCGCCGACGATTGCGAGGCGCGCAAGCGCGAGAAGCTGCGCCGGCTGATCCTGGATCTGCAGGACTGCGTCAACAGCCTGGAGCGCTGCCGCAAGCCGGTGATCGCCGCAGTGCACGGCGCCTGCGTCGGCGGCGGCCTGGACATCGCGCTGGCCGCGGATTTCCGTGTCGCCGCGGCGGACGCGGTGTTCTCGGTGCGCGAGATCGACGTGGGCATGGTGGCCGACGTGGGTTCGCTGCAGCGCTTGCCGCGCGTGGTGGGCGAGGGTCTGGCGCGCGAACTGGCGCTGACCGGCCGCGACGTGGCCGCGGAGGAGGCGCTGGCGATGCGCCTGGTCAACCGCGTGCTGCCGGACGCCGACGCCGCGCTGGAGTCTGCGCTGGAGTCGGCGCGGCTGATCGCCGCCAAGTCGCCGCTGTCGATGCGCGGCTGCAAGGACGTGCTCAACTACAGCCGCGACCACTCGGTGGCGGACGGCCTTAATTATGTGGCGACCTGGAACGCGGCGATGCTGATCTCCGAGGACATCCAGAAGGCCGGCATGGCGATCCTGACCGGCCACGCGGCGCAGTTTCGCGACTGAGCGCGGCTCGTCCGTCGTCCCCTCAATGGCGCCTCAGGGCGCCATTGTTCTTGGCGGCGGCGCCAAGTCCGCCGCGCGGCCTTGAACAGGCCCGGCGGTGGGCAAAGAAAAAGAGGCGCGGAGCGCCTCTTCGGGGTTTAGCGGTTTGACGGGCTTACTGGGCGGCGCTGGCGGCCGGCGCGGCGGCGGCTTCGCCGCCGACGGTGGACACCACTTCCCACTTGCCGCCCTTGACCTGGTACACGGTGACCGCGCCGTTCTTGATGTCGCCCTTGTCGTCAAAGGCGATCTTGCCGGTCACGCCGGTGTAGCCGGTCTTGCCCACTTCGGCCAGATAGGTTTTGGGGTCGGTGGACTTGGCGCGCTTCATCGCGTCCACCAGCACCATCACCGCGTCGTATTCATACGGCGCGTAGATCTGCACCTCGGTGTTGAACTGCTTCTTGAACTTGTCGTTGAAGGCGGCGAAGCCCGGCATCTTGTCGCGCGGCACGCCGCAGCTGGACGCGTACTGGCCGTCGGAGGCCTCGCCGGCCAGCTTGATGAATTCCGGCGTTTGCCAGCCGTCGCCGCCCATCAGCTTGGCCTTGAGGCCCAGGCGCTGCATCTGCTTGGCCAGCGGGCCGGCTTGCGCGTCCATGCCGCCGTAGAAGATCAGGTCCGGCTTGCTGGCCTTGATCGAGGTCAGGATGGCGTTGAAGTCGGTGGCGGTGTTGGTGGTGAACTCGCGTTTCACCACTTCGGCGCCCTTGCCCTTGACCGCGGCCTCGAACTGATCGGCCAGGCCCTGGCCGTAGGCGGTGCGGTCGTCGATGATGGCGATCTTCTTGGCTTTCAGGCCGACAGCGGCGAATTCGCCCAGCGCGCGGCCCTGCTGCACGTCGTTGGCGATCACGCGGAAGGTGGTCTTGAAGCCTTGCTTGGTGTAGTCCGGGTTGGTGGCGGACGGGGAGATCTGCGGAATGCCGGCGTCGGAGTAAATCTTGGACGCGGGGATGGTGGTGCCGGAGTTCAGGTGGCCCACCACGCCGGCCACGCCGGCGTCAACCAGGCGCTGCGCCACTTGGGTGCCGATCTTCGGGTCGCCCTGGTCGTCTTCCGACACCAGTTCGAATTTGAGCTTCTTGCCGCCGATTTCCACGCCGGCGGCGTTCAAATCGGCGATGGCCAGCTTGGCGCCGTATTCGTTGTCCTTGCCCAGATGGGAAATCGGACCGGACATCGGCGATACCTGGCCGATCTTGACGACGGCGCCGTCGCCTGCGGCTTGAGCCGGGGCCGAAGCCGCCTGGTTGGCGGCCGGTTGCTCTTGCTTGCCGCAGGCGGCCAGGGTCATGGCGGCAGCGGCAATGACGCTGAGGCGGACATATTTGTTCATGTGATGTATCCCCTGATTCTCTATTCTGTAGACTCTAGTCATCTCTTTGTGGCCAACGGTATTTGGTGAAAATGACCATTGGTTGCGTTTGATTATGGGTAGCTGTTTGCGCGAGTGTCAATGTCAAAACCGGGGAGGGGTGCAACTATTTGTAAACTTCTTGGCTAATGGTGTGTCTAAAGCGCAAACGCCACCTGGAATAACTGCCAGGTGGCGCTTCTTGTTTTTCAAGTTTTTGAATTTAAACGACTTGTTCGAATTTTTGCGAGCAGTCCGGTTTCAAGTCTTGGCGCCCAGGGCCTGGGCGCGTTGTTGGCGCAGCGGGGCGTTTTCCTCCGGGGCCTCGCACCATCCCGCCAGATTCTGTTTGATCATAGTCGAGATTGCGTGAATCCATTGCGGATTTTCATTCAAACACGAAATGTATCGATATTCGCCGCCGCCGTGGCTGAGGAAGGTTTCCTTGCCTTCCATCGCGATTTCCTCCAGCGTTTCCAGGCAGTCGGCGATAAAGCCGGGACAGAGAATATCCAGCTTGCCGGTCTTGTCCTTGCCCAACTGGGCCAATACTTCGCTGGTATAAGGCTGCAGCCATTCGGCGCGGCCGAAGCGGCTTTGGAAGCAGACTTGATACTCTTGTTGCGACAAACCCAATTCTTCCGCCAATAAGCGGCCGGTTTTCTGACATTCGCAGTGATAGGGGTCGCCTTTGTCGCGAGTGAAACGCGGCACGCCGTGAAAGCTCATCACCAATTTGTCGCCGCGACCGTGTTGTAGCCAATGCGCGCGCACTTGTTCCGCCAGCGCGCGGATATAGCCGGGGTCGTCGTGGAAATGGCGAACGGTGCGCAACTCCGGCATATTGCGCAGCTTCATCAGCGCGCGGAACACCTGGTCCAGCGCGGTGGCGCTGGAGGAGGCCGCGTATTGCGGATACAGCGGCACCACCAGCAGCCGCTCCACGCCCTGTTCGCGCATGCGGGCGACGACGTTTTCCACCGAGGGCTCGCCGTAGCGCATGGCGAAGTCCACCACCAGATTGCGCAAGCCCATCTCGCCCAGCTGGCCCTTGATCAGCGCCGCCTGTTTGCGGGTGTGGGTGTAGAGCGGCGAGCCGTCCTTTTCCCAGATCGCCGCGTATTTCTTGGCGGACTGTGCGGGGCGGGTGTTCAGGATCACGCCGTTGAGGATCAGCCACCAGAGCGCTCGCGGGATTTCGATCACGCGGCGGTCGGACAGGAATTCTTTCAGATAGGGACGCAGGGCCTTGGCGGTGGGCGCTTGCGGCGTGCCCAGATTCATCAGCAGCACGCCGGTCTTGGGCGCGTAGTCGTGGCGAAAAGGGGGTTCGGGCTTGAAATCCGCCATGCGGGACCTCTTGGTTGGGGCCGGGCGGCGTGACGCCCGGCCGGTTTTCTTGGGGGGGGGTCTTAGTCTTCGCGGGACGGCGCCAGCACTGCGCGGTTGCCGTTGCTTTCCATCGCCGAAACCAGGCCGGCCGATTCCATCTGCTCGATCAGCCGCGCGGCGCGGTTGTAGCCTATGCGCAGATGGCGCTGCACCGAGGAAATCGACGCCTTGCGCGTCTTGAGCACGATGGCGACGGCCTCGTCGTACAGCGGGTCGGCCTCGCCGTCCGTGTCGCCGTCGAGGCCGGAGGACGAACCGTCGTCGCCCTCGCTCTGGCCGGTGAGAATGCCTTCCACGTAATCCGGCCCGCCGGTGCTTTTCAGGAATTCCACCACATGGTGGACCTCCTCGTCGGCGACGAAGGCGCCGTGCACCCGCACCGGGTAGCCGGTGCCCGGCGGCAGATAGAGCATATCGCCCTGGCCGAGCAGGGTTTCCGCGCCCATCTGGTCCAGAATGGTGCGGCTGTCTATCTTGCTGGACACCTGGAAGGCGATCCGCGTGGGGATGTTGGCCTTGATCAGGCCGGTGATCACGTCCACCGACGGCCGCTGGGTGGCCAGGATCAGATGGATGCCGGCGGCGCGCGCCTTCTGCGCCAGGCGCGCGATCAATTCCTCTATCTTCTTGCCGGCCACCATCATCAGGTCGGCCAGCTCGTCTATCACCACCACGATCAGCGGCAGGGTGTCCAGCGGCTCCGGCGTTTCCGGCGACAGGCTGAACGGGTTGGGAATTTTCTCGCCGGCCTTGTCCGCGTCCTTGATCTTCTGGTTGAAGCCGGCCAGGTTGCGCACGCCCAGCTTGGACATCAGCTTGTAGCGCCGCTCCATCTCCGCCACGCACCAGTTGAGCGCGTTGGCGGCCTGTTTCATGTCGGTGACCACCGGGGCCAGCAGGTGCGGGATGCCTTCGTAGATCGACAGCTCCAGCATCTTGGGGTCGACCATGATCAGTCGCACTTCCTTGGGCGTGGACTTGTACAGCAGCGACAGGATCATCGCGTTGATGGCCACCGATTTGCCGGAGCCGGTGGTGCCGGCCACCAGCACGTGCGGCATCTTGGCGAGGTCGGCGGACACCGGCTGGCCGGCGATGTCCTTGCCCAGCGCCATGGTCAGCTTGGAGGCCATGTTCTGGTAGCCGTCGGAGCCGACGATCTCCGACAGTCGCACGATCTGGCGTTTGGGATTGGGCAGTTCCAGGCCCATATAGGTCTTGCCGGGAATGGTTTCCACCACGCGGATGGAGACCAGGGACAGCGCGCGCGCCAGGTCCTTCATCAGGTTGACCACCTGGGCGCCCTTGACGCCGACCGCCGGTTCCACCTCGTAGCGGGTGATCACCGGGCCGGGATAGGCAGCCACCACTTTGACGTCGACGCCGAAGTCGGCCAGCTTGCGCTCGATCAGCCGCGAGGTGTATTCCACGGTGTCCTGCGACACCGGCTCCTGCTGTTCCTTGGGCGCTTCCAGCAGGGTCAGACCGGGCAGCGCGCCGTCCTTGGGGTCGGCGAACAAGGATTGCTGCACCGGCTTCTGCGCCTTGGTGGACAGCGGCACGTCCAATACCGGCGGTTCGATGCGCAGCGGGATTTTCTCTTCGTTCTTCTTTTTCTCGGTGGTGATCTTGGCTTCGCGCTTCTGCGCGATTTCCTTGCCGATTTCGCGATCTTTGCGCGCCTGCCAGCTATGCCACAGTTTCAAGGCGCCGTCTTCCAGCGCGCCGCCCAGTCTCTCCATGATGTCGAGCCAGGACAGGCCGGTGAACAGGGAGAAGCCGATGGCGGCCAGCACGCTGAGCAACAGGTAGGCGCCGGACAGGCCCAGGCCGTGGGCGATGCCGAGGCCGATGAAATGGCCCAGCATGCCGCCGGCGGACAGCGGCAGGTTCAGCGCTTTTTCCGCCAGGATGATGGCTTCTATGCTGGCGCTGGAAAACAGCAGCAGCAGAAAGCCGCCGATGGCGGCGACGGTGATAGGGTTGAGCTTGAAGCCCAGGGTTTCCATCCGCTGATAGCCCCAGGCGATGGCCACCAGGCAGAACACCACCAGCCACCAGGCGGACAGGCCAAATACGTAGAGCAGCATGTCGGACAGCCAGGCGCCGAAAGCGCCGCCGTAGTTGCGCACCGTGGGGTCGGAAGAACTGTGGGACCAGGAGGGGTCGAGCGGGGAGTAGCTGGCCAGCACCAGCACCAGATAGACGGCCAGCACGGCCATCAGCAGCCACCACGCCTCGCGCAGCAGCGAGGCCAGCTGCGGCGGCAACGGCGTCTGGCTGTTTTTGACTACGGCTTTGCGCTTGAAAAGTCGCATTTTTCTCTTGTTCGGCTATGACTGTCGCTGATTATAGCCTGACACGCCCGGTTTAAGCGTGTCGGAATGTATTCAGCTTTGCTGACAAGACTTGATGGCGTTCCCTGTTGAAACGCCTAGCGGGGGTAGAGCGCGCCGAGCACGCGCCCGCCGGCGGCGCCGGTCACTTCCGGCAGGTTGCCGGCCAGGCGGCGCAGGAAGCGCCAGCCCAGCCAGGCGAAGGCGGCGGCTTCCACCTGGTGTTCGGGCAGGCCCAGCGCGGCGGTGCCGGCGATGTCTTGCTCCGGCAGCAGCGCGGCCAGCCGGCGCATCAGCGCGCCGTTGCGCGCGCCGCCGCCGCAGACGAAGACGGTCTGATTGGTCGGGCAGTGCAGGGCGATGGCCTGGGCGACGCTGCGCGCGCTCAATTCCAGCAGCGTGGCCTGCACGTCGACGGCGGGCACGTGGCGGCCCAGCAGCTTTTGTTCCAGCCAGGGCAGGTCGAACAGATCGCGGCCGGTGCTCTTGGGCGGCGGCTGACGGAAGAAGGGCTCGTCCAGCAGCGCCTGCAGCAGCGAGGCCTCCACCGCGCCCTGGGCCGCCCATTGGCCGTCGGCGTCGTAGGGCTGGCCCTGGTGGCGAAGGCACCAGGCGTCCATCAGCATATTGCCGGGGCCGCAGTCGAAGCCGACCACCGCCTGGCCGGGGTGCAGCCGGGTCAGATTGCTGATGCCGCCTAGGTTCAGGATCACGCGGTTTTGCGTCGGCGAGCCGAACACCGCCTGATGGAAGGCCGGCACCAGCGGCGCGCCCTGGCCGCCGGCGGCGAGGTCGCGGCTGCGGAAGTCGGCGATCACGTCGATGCCGCTCAGCTCGGCCAGGCGGGCCATATTGCCGATCTGCCAGGTATAGCCTGCGTCCGGCGCGTGGCGTATGGTCTGGCCGTGGCTGGCGACGGCGGCGATGTCGGCCGGCTTCAGTCCTTGCGCGGCCAGCAGGCCGTTGACCGCCTGGGCGTAGAGTTCGGCCAGTTCATTGGCCAGCCTGGCGGCGCGGTCCAGTTCGTTGTCGCCGCGGGCTTGCAGCGCCAGCGCCTGTTCGCGCAGCCGCGGCGGGTAGGCGACGAAATGGTCGGCCTCGACGCTGGGCGCGCCCTGTTCGTCGAAGCGCACCAGCACGGCGTCGACGCCGTCCAGGCTGGTGCCGGACATCAGTCCGATCAAGCGTTTATTCATCAGTCTAGCAATGCGATATTGGTGGGCAGTTCGCGCAGCAGTTTCAGGTGCGCGGTCAGCGATTGGTTGCCGGATTTGAATTCGGCCAGCTGGGTGGCGCTCAGGCCCGGCGTCGGCAGCGCGTTCGTAGCCGGGTCCACCGCCTGGCCGTTGATCCGCACTTCAAAGTGCAGATGCGGGCCGGTGGAGCGGCCGGTGCTGCCGACATAGCCTATCACTTCGCCGGCCTTGACGCTCTTGCCGGCGCGCGCGCCTTGGGCGAAGCGGCTCATGTGCGCGTACAGCGTGGTCATTTTCTGATTGTGGCGGATTTCCACCATATTGCCATAGCCGTTCTGGCGTTCCACCTTGACCATGGTGCCGTCGGCCGGGGCGATGATGGGGGTGCCGGTGGCGGCGGCGTAGTCCACGCCGGAGTGCAGGCGCAGCGAGCGCAGTATCGGATGCTTGCGGAAGCCGAAGCCGGAACTGATGCGGGCGTTGGCCACCGGCTGGTGGCTGAAGCCCTGCTTGATCGGCTTGCCCAGCGCGTCGTAATAGGCGCCGGATTCGCTGTCGTGGGCGAAGTAGAAGGCCTGGTGCAGCTTGCCGGAGCGCTGGATTTCCACCCCCAGCAGGTTGCCGGCGGCGATGGGGGCGCCGTTGTAGAGCAGGGTCTCGTACACCAGATTGATGCGGTCGCCCTTGCCCAGCGAGTTGATGTTGAACTGGTCGGCGAAGATTTCCGACAGCTGGGCGCGGATGTCGCGCGGCACCTGGGCCTTGGCCAGCGTGGCGCCTACCGAGCGGGTGATCAGCAGCGAGCGCACCGTCTGCACCGCCTCGGTGGCGATCGGGTCGGCGCTGGCCTGCCATTCGCCGTTGACCTTTTCGACGGCCACCAGCACTTGTTCGCCGTTCTCGTCGTCATTGAGAAAACGCAGGCCGAACAATTCGCCCAAGTCGTTGGTCTGCACCGACAGCGTGGCGCCGGTCTTCAACTTGAGCAAGTCCTTGGACAGCGGGCTGGAGTGCAGGAAGCGGTTGGCCTCGCTGTCGCGGATGCCCAGCCGATTCAGCACGCGGGCGATGGTGTCGCCGCGCTGGATCGCCTCGTCGCGCCAGTAACGGGTGCCGCTTTCGCTGAAGCTGAAGGCGGGCAGGCTCAATCGTTCGGTGACTTCTTTTTGCTGGATGTCCGGGGCGGCGGGTTGGGCGCCGTTCTGAGCCACGGCGAAGGCGGTGGCCATGCCGAACAAGGGCAGGGAGGCGGCCGCGCCGATCAAGCTCAGATGGTGGTTCATCAGCTTGTGGAAGCATTTTTGCGGGATATGTAGCAGTTTGCGATAATCCATCGTTCACTATAAAAGGCTGGCCATGGGCCAACCTTTGTAAATTCCGTATTTGCCAATCACAGGCCTTGCGGCCGCGTCTCAACATTTGGGGAGCTTGCGCGGCATAAGTTCCTGTGCAAACTGTAAATTATAGCCGCGATTCCGGATGCTATCCGCCTGATTTCGCCCGGCGCCCATGCCAGGGCGTTTTTGCAAGGCTTTGATATTACTTCGATCTCGTCATCCATGTGTAGCGATAAATGAAATTGACATTGTTGTTGCCCGGTCTGCTCTGGCTGGACGGCCACGACGGCGCCGATGTGTGCAAGGGCCTGCAGCTTCCCGCGCTGCAGCGCCTGCTGGGCCAGGGCGAGCGCGCCGCCAAACCGGCGACGCTGAGCGAACTTTTGACCGCGCCGTGGCGCGGCACCGCGGCGGGCCTGGCGCGCTTGCGGGCGCGCGCCGCCGGCTTGCCGGCGGAACGGGGCGACTGGCTGCTGGCCGATCCGGTGCATGTGCGCGTGGACCGCGACCGCGCCTTGCTGGCCGATATCGGCGTGATGAGCTTGAGCCAGGCCGAGGCCGAAACCCTGGCCGACGCGGCTAACCGCCATTTCGCCGACGACGGCTGGCGCATCCATCCGCTGGAGCCCGGGCGCTGGCTGCTGCAGCTGGACGCGCCGGCCGCCGCCAGCTTCAGCCCGCTGCCGGACGTGGTGGGCGAGGACATCAACGAGCACTTGCCGCAGGGCGAGCGCAGCCTGGACTGGAGCCGGCTGCTGAATGAATTGCAGATGCTGCTGTACGCGCATCCGCTGAACGACGAGCGCGAGGCGCGCGGCGAGCTCGGCGTCAACAGCCTGTGGCTGTGGGGCGGCGGCGTGGAGCCGGGCTGGCGCGCGCCGGCGGAGCAGGTGTTCGCCGACGAGGACTGGCTGGGCTGGATCGCAGCCGAGGCCGGCGAGCCCTGCCTGCCGGCGCCTTACGACTTCGCCGGCTTCATCGACCAGGCCGGCGGGCGCGACAGCTTGCTGGCGCTGGACGCCTTGCAGGCGGCGGCGCAGTACCGCGACGCCTGGGGCTGGCGCGAAACCTTGCCGCGGCTGGAGCGCGATTGGTTCGCGCCCCTGCTGCAGGCCTTGCGCCAGGGCCGGATCGACAGCCTGGCCTTGCGCGCTCACGGCCCCGGCGGGCTGGAATTGAAGGTGAGCCGCAACGACCTGTGGAAATTCTGGAAGCGGCCGCTGCCGTTGTCCGCCTTGTATTGAGAAAACATGTCCCAAATCGTTTCCCGAAGCATTCCCGCCGACACTCACGAACAATTGCTGCGCCAGGGCCTGAGCCCGCTGATGGCGCGGCTGTACGCCGCGCGCGGCATCTGCGACTGCGCCGAGCTGGATTACGGCCTCAAGGCGCTGCTGCCTTATCAGAGCCTGAAAAACATCCTGCCGATGGCGAACCGGCTGGCCGACGCCATCGCCGATAAGCAGCGCCTGCTGGTGGTGGCCGATTACGACGCCGACGGCGCCACCGCCTGCGCGGTGGCGGTCAAGGGCTTGTCCATGCTGGGCGCGCGCGTCGACTTCATCGTGCCCAACCGCTTCGAGTACGGCTACGGCTTGACCCCGGAGATCGTGGAGCTGGCCGCGCGTCAGAGCCCGGACATCATCGTCACCGTCGACAACGGCATCGCCAGCGTGGACGGCGTGCTCGCCGCCAAGGCGCGCGGCATCGAGGTGCTGGTCACCGACCACCACCTGCCCGGCGACGTGTTGCCGGAGGCGCTGATCGTCAATCCCAATCAACCCGGCTGCGAATTCCCGTCCAAGAATCTGGCCGGCGTCGGCGTGATGTTCTACGTGCTGCTGGCGCTGCGCGCCGAAATGCGCCGGCGCGGCGTGTTCGACGAGCGCGGCCAGCCCAATCTGGGCGAACTGCTGGACTACGTGGCGCTGGGCACGGTGGCCGACGTGGTGCGGCTGGACCAGAACAACCGCACTCTGGTGGAAAACGGCCTCAAGCGCATGCGCGCCGGCCGCATGGTGCCGGGCATCGCCGCCTTGTTCCGCGTCGCCGGTCGCGCCCATTACAAGGCCAACACCTTCGACCTGGGCTTCACGCTGGGTCCGCGGCTGAACGCCGCCGGGCGGTTGGACGACATGAGCCTGGGCATCGCCTGCCTGCTGGCGGGCAATGAAGAGCAGGCCATGCGGCTGGCGCAGCAGCTGGATCAGCTCAACCGCGAGCGGCGCAGCATCGAACACGGCATGCAGGACGAGGCGCTGGCGGCGCTGTCCGGCATCGACGCCGACAACCGCTACACGCTCAGCCTGTTCCGCGACGATTGGCATCAGGGCGTGGTCGGCATCGTCGCCTCCCGGCTCAAGGAGCGTTTTCACCGGCCGGCCATCGTGTTCGCGCCAGGCGACAACGGCGAGATCAAGGGCTCCGGCCGCTCGATTCCCGGCTTCCATCTGCGCGACGCGCTGGACCTGGTGTTCAAGCGCCATCCCGGCCTGATCCTCAAGTTCGGCGGCCACGCGATGGCGGCCGGCCTGAGCTTGCAACAGACGCGCTTCGACGAATTCCAGCACGCCTTCGAGGCGGTGGCGCGCGAACTGCTGGAAGAGCGCCATCTGACCCGCACCATAGAAACCGACGGCAGCCTGGCGCCGCGCGAATTGAACCTGGCCTTTGCCGAACAGTTGGCGGCCGAGGTGTGGGGCCAGGGCTTCCCGGTGCCTTACTTCCACGACCGTTTCGCGGTGATGAGTCAGCGCGTGGTCGGCGACAAGCACTTGAAGCTGCGGCTGGCGCGCGACGGCGAGGAGTTCGACGCCATGCTGTTCAATCAGGTGGAGTGGCTGCCGGACAACGTCGACGCGGTTTATCAGCTGATCGCCAACGAGTGGCAGGGCCGCAAGGAATTGCAAGTGTATCTGCAGCACTGGGCGGCGGCGTGAGCGGACAGGCGGACGCGCGCCGGCTGGTGCTGACCGGCGGCCCCGGCGCGGGCAAGAGCGCCTTGCTCGAAGCCTTGCGCGCCGCCGGGCATTCGGTGATGGACGAGGCCGGCCGCGCCATCATCCAGGACCAGACGCTGATCGGCGGGCGCGCCTTGCCCTGGGTGGATCCCGGCGCCTTCGCCGAGGCGATGCTGGCCTGGGAGTTGCGCAGCCTGCGGCTGGCGGCGGACCTGCCCGGGCCGGTGTTCTTCGACCGCGGCCTGCCCGACGTGCTGGGCTATCTGGATTTGCTGGGCCTGCCGATTCCCGCCCACATGCAAGCCGCCGCCGAGCGTTTCCCTTACCATCGCCAAGTGTTCTTGCTGCCGCCGTGGCGCGACATTTTCGTTCAGGACCAGGAGCGCAAGCAGAGTTTCGCCGAGGCGGAGCGCACTTGCGAGGCGATGGAGCGGACGTATCGGCGTCTGGCTTATCAAATCATCGAAGTGCCGCCGGCGCCGTTGGCGCAGCGGCTCCGCTTCGTCATCGAACAATCGCTGCCGGGCCGCTGAGAGCGGGCCGGCCCATTTGAGGCTTCACGATGGAAATGTTGGTGATCGGCCTGCTGCTGGGCCTGCTGAGCGCAGGCGCCGCCGCCGTCATGCTGCGCGGCCGTTTCGCGCGGCAGACGGCGGACCAGCGAGCGCAACAGGAGATGCTGCGTCTGCAGCTGGACGAGTGCAGGGAACGGGAGCAGGCCGCGCGCGCGCAATTGCAGCAGCAGGGGCAGCAACTGGGCGACGCTCAGACCCAGTTGGGCGCCTATGTGGCGCGCGCTCAGCGCGTGCCGGAACTGGAACGGCAGGCGCAGGACAGGGAGCGGCAGCTGGATCTGCTGCAAGCAGAGCTGCGGCGCGTCGGCGCGCTGCTGGCCGCCAGCGAAGAGCAGGGCAAGATGCTGGCCGTTCTGCAAGGGCGGACGCAGACCCAGGGCGAGGAGATTACCCGTCTGACCGCGCGAGAACAGGAATTGACGACGCTGCTGGAACAGGAGCGCGGCCAGAACGCGGAAAAACTGGCCTTGCTGGCCGAGGCGCGCGAAAGCATGGCGGGGCAGTTCAAGGCGCTGGCCGGCGACATCCTGGAAGAGAAGGCCAAGCGCTTCACCGAGCAGAATCAGCAGAATCTCGGCCACTTGCTTGGGCCCTTGCAGCAGCGGCTGCAGGATTTCGGCAAGCTGGTGCAGGACAGCTACGAGAAAGACAGCCAGGGGCGCTTGTCGCTGGAGACCGAGCTCAAGCGCCTGCAAGAGCTCAACGTCCGGCTGGGCGACGACGCCATCGCGCTGACCCGGGCGCTGACCGGCGCCAGCAGCAAGGCGCAGGGCTCCTGGGGCGAGATGGTGCTGGAGCGGGTGCTGGAAACCTCCGGCCTGCACAAGGACCGCGAGTACCGGGTGCAGGTGTCCGACGTGGTGGTCGGCGAGGACGGCAACCGCCGCTACCAGCCGGACGTGGTGATAGACCTGCCGGAAGGCAAGCAGCTGGTGGTGGATTCCAAGGTGTCGCTGAACGCCTATGTGCGCTACACCGCCGCTGAGGACGAGGCCGAGCGCGCGGCGGAGATGAAGGCCCACGTGGCGGCCATCCGCAACCACATCCGCACGCTGTCGGAGAAGCGCTACCAGGACTTGTACCGCTTGAACACCCTGGACTTCGTGTTCATGTTCATTCCGGTGGAGCCGGCCTATCTGCTGGCGGTGCAGCAAGACATGAGCTTGTTCAACGAGGCTTTCGAGCGCCGCATCATGATCGTCGGGCCCAGCACCCTGCTGGCGACGCTGCGCACCGTGGCCAGCATCTGGCGTTATGAGTACCAGAACCAGAACGCGCAGGAGATCGCGCGCCAGGGCGGGGCGATGTACGACAAATTCGTCGGCTTCGCCGCCAATCTGGAGAAACTGGGCAAGCAGCTGGACGTGGCGCGCGACAGCTTCGGCGACGCGATGAAGCAGCTGTCCAGCGGTCGCGGCAATCTGGTGGCCAGCGCCGAGCGGCTGCGCAAGCTGGGGGTGCGCAATAACAAGCAATTACAGCAGCATCTTAAACTGGGCGCGGCGGAAGACGAGGGCGCGGAAGGGCCGGAGGAGCCTGCTCCGGACTGACGGAAGTCAGTTGGAGATGACCGTTTCGTGATAGAATACGGGCTGTCATTACCTATGCTGGCCGCCCTGCGGCGGGCGCGTGAATGCACCCGCAATCGCAGGGCGGCCTGTTCATCCTTACGAATCAAGAAACTATGACCGATAACCTGTTCGCCAAGGAAACCATCCCCATCAGCCTCGAAGAGGAGATGCGTCGCTCTTATCTGGATTACGCGATGAGCGTGATCGTGGGCCGCGCCTTGCCTGATGTGCGCGATGGCCTGAAGCCGGTGCACCGTCGGGTGCTGTACGCCATGCACGAGCTGTCCAACGACTGGAACCGCGCGTACAAGAAATCGGCGCGTATCGTTGGCGACGTGATCGGTAAATACCACCCGCACGGCGACAGCGCGGTATACGACACCATCGTGCGCCTGGCGCAGGATTTTTCGCTGCGCTACCCCTTGGTGGACGGTCAGGGCAACTTCGGTTCGGTGGACGGCGACAACGCCGCCGCGATGCGGTACACCGAGATCCGCATGGCGCGCATCGCCCACGAGCTGCTTGCCGACATCGAGAAGGAAACCGTGGACTTCGGTCCCAACTACGACGGTTCCGAGCACGAGCCGCTGATCCTGCCGGCCAAGATCCCCAATCTGTTGATCAACGGTTCTTCCGGCATCGCCGTGGGCATGGCCACCAATATCCCGCCGCACAACCTCAACGAGGTGGTGGACGCCTGCCTGGCCTTGCTGGCCAACAGCGAACTGACCATTGACGAGCTGATCGACATCATCCCGGCGCCGGACTTCCCCACCGCCGGCATCATCTACGGCACCGCCGGCGTCAAGGAAGGCTACCGCACCGGCCGCGGCCGCGTGATCATGCGCGCGCGCGTCCATTTCGAAGACATCGGCAAGGGCGACCGCCAGGCCATCATCGTCGACGAGATTCCGTACCAGGTGAACAAGGCGCGGCTGCTGGAACGCATCGGCGAGCTGGTGCGCGATAAGCAGATCGAAGGCATTTCCGACCTGCGCGACGAGTCCGACAAATCCGGCATGCGCGTGGTGATCGAGCTCAAGCGCGGCGAAATGCCGGAAGTGGTGCTCAACCACCTGTACAAGCTGACCCAGCTGCAGGACAGCTTCGGCATCAATATGGTGGCGCTGGTGGACGGCCAGCCGCGCCTGCTGAACCTGAAGCAGATCCTGGTGGAATTCCTGCGTCACCGCCGCGAAGTGGTGACCCGTCGCACCATCTTCGAACTGCGCAAGGCGCGCGAACGCGGCCACATCCTGGAAGGCCTGGCCGTCGCGCTGTCCAACGTCGACGAAATCATCGCGCTGATCAAGGCGTCGGAAACTCCGCCGCAAGCCAAGATCGCGCTGATGGAGCGCGAATGGCGCTCGCCGCTGGTGGAGGAAATGCTGTCCCGCGTGGATCAGGACAAGGCGCGCCCGGACGGGTTGGCGGAAGAGTTCGGCCTCAAGGCCAACGGCTACCGCCTGTCCGACGCCCAGGCCCAGGCCATCCTGGAAATGCGCCTGCAGCGCCTGACCGGTCTGGAGCAGGACAAGATCGTCGCCGAATACCGCGACATCATGGCGGTGATCCTGGACTTGCTGGACATCCTGGCCAAGCCGGAACGGATCAACCAGATCATCAGCGAAGAACTGACCGCCATCCGCGCCCAGTTCGGCGACGCGCGCCGCTCCGAGATCGAGCCCTTCGGCGGCGACATCAATATCGAGGACCTGATCACCCCGCAGGACATGGTGGTGACCATTTCCCACACCGGCTACATCAAGGCCCAGCCCATCGACGACTACAGCGCCCAGCGCCGCGGCGGTCGCGGCAAGCAGGCGGCGGCCACCAAGGACGACGATTTCATCGACACCCTGTTCGTGGCCAACACCCACGACTTCGTGCTGTGTTTCTCCAGCCGCGGCCGCTGCTACTGGCGCAAGGTCTACGATCTGCCGCAGGGCGGCCGCCAGAGCCGCGGCAAGCCCATGGTCAACGTGCTGCCGCTGGAAGATGGCGAGAAGATCAACGCGCTGCTGCCGGTCAAGGAATTCCGCGACGACCAGTACGTGTTCATGGCCACCGCCGACGGCACCGTGAAGAAGACGCCGCTGCGCGCCTTCTCCAAGCCGCGCGCGGCGGGCATCATCGCCATCAATCTGGACGAGGGCAACTATCTGATCGGCGTGGCGCTGACCTGCGGCAAGAGCGTGGCCGGCCAGGGTGACGAGGATGACGAGGCCATCGTAGAAGAAGACATCGCGGTTGAAGGCGAGCTGATCGAGGACGGCCTGCCGGTCGAGGGCGATCAGGTGATGCTGTTCTCCGACGCCGGCAAATCGGTGCGCTTCAGCGAAAGCCAGGTGCGGCCGATGGGACGCACTTCCCGAGGCGTGCGCGGCATGAAGCTGGGCGAAGGCCAGAAGCTGATCTCCCTGCTGGTGACCAACTCCGAAGACCAGATGGTGCTGACTGCCAGCAACGGCGGTTACGGCAAGCGCACCCGCACCGGCGATTTCCGCCTGACCAGCCGCGGCACCCAGGGCGTGATCGCCATGGACCTGACCGACAAGACCGGCTTCAAGCTGGTGGCCGCCAGCCTGGTGGAGGAAACCGACGACGTGATGCTGATCACCACCGGCGGCGTGCTGATCCGCACCAAGGTGGCGGAAGTGCGCGAAACCGGCCGTTCCGCCCAGGGCGTGCGCCTGATCAATCTGGACGAAGGCGAGCAGCTGATCGGCCTGGAGAAAGTGGCCGAGGGCGATAGCGACGACGACGCGGACGCGCTGGAAGGCGAAGACGGCGTCGAAGCCGCGGACGAGGGCGGCGAGGCATGATTCCGACGCCGGCCAATCCCGAAGTGCTGGAGGCGATGAGCCAGCTTTTCGTCTCCTTTCCGCACTGTCACGCCCTGGGTTTCCAGTACATCGGCACCGAGGGGCGCAGGCCCACCCTGAAAGTGGACTGGCGCGAGGATCTGGTCGGCAATCCGGTCACCGGCATTCTGCACGGCGGGGTGATCACCTCGCTGGTGGACACCTGCAGCGCGGTGGCGGTGACGGCGCATCTGCCGGAGCTGGAAACCATCGCCACGCTGGATCTGCGCATCGATTATCTGAAGGCCGCCACGCCGGGCAAGCCCATCTTCTGCCGGGCGGAATGCTATCGGCTGACCCGCCAGATCGCCTTTACCCGCGCGGTGTGCTACCACGAATCGCCCAGCGATCCGATCGCCCACGGCGTGGCCACCTTCATGCGCGAATCCAGCCGCACGCCGATGCTGCCGGAGGCCGCCGCATGAGCCAGTTCATGGAGCGTTTCAACGCCTTGCGCGATCAAAAAGCTTATGCGCAAATCGTCAACGAGCTGCCCTATAACAAGCTGATGGGGATGGAGCTGGCCGAGGACGAGGCCGGCGAGTTGTTGTTCCTGCTGCCGTTCTCCGAACGCAACGTCGGCAACACCGCCTTGCCGGCCTTGCACGGCGGCCTGATCGGCGGCTTCCTGGAAAGCGCGGCGATGCTGCATCTGATGTGGAACCGCGAATCGCTGGAAACGCCGAAGATCGTCGATTTCTCGCTGGACTACCTGCGCCCCGGCCGCGCGCAAACCCTGTACGCCAAGTGCGAGATCACCAAGCAGGGCAAACGGGTGGCCAATGTGCTGATCGAAGCCTGGCAGGAAGACCGGCGAAAGCCGGTCGCCGTGGCGAGAGCCCACTTCCTGCTCAGCCAGTAAGCTATAACAAAGGCCCGGCGCTTCGCGATCGGGCCTTCGCATATCAAGGCCCGGAGTTCGCCGGCGCGGGTGCCGAGGGCCGTCAACGCAAATAGAGGATGAACATGGCCAAAGTGTACAACTTCTCCGCCGGCCCCGCCGTGCTGCCGCACCAGGTGCTGGCCGAAGCGCAAAGCGAAATGCTGGACTGGCACGGCTCCGGCATGTGCGTGATGGAAATGAGCCATCGCGGCAAGGAGTTCATGGAAATCATCCATGACGCCGAGCACGACTTGCGCGAACTGATGCAGATTCCCGCCAACTACAAGGTGCTGTTCCTGCAGGGCGGCGCCTCGCTGCAATTCTCCCAGGTGCCGCTTAATCTATTGGGCGAGCGCGACAGCGTGGACATCGTCAACACCGGCCACTGGTCCAAGCTGGCGATCAAGGAAGCGCGCCGCTACGCCAAGGTCAATGTGGCGGCCAGCAGCGAGGACCGCAACTTCGCCTACGTGCCGGACGAAGCCGCCTGGCAGCGCGACCCCAAGGCGGCCTATCTGCACTACACCTCCAACGAGACCATAGGCGGCCTGCAATTCCCCTTCGTGCCGCAAAGCCTGCCCGACGTGCCGCTGGTCTGCGACATGTCCTCGGACTTCCTGTCGCGCGAAGTGGACGTCAGCCAGTTCGGCCTGATCTACGCCGGCGCGCAGAAGAACATCGGCCCGTCCGGCCTGGTGGTGTTGATCGTGCGCGAAGACCTGCTGGGCAAGGCGCGCGCCGACCTGCCCACCATGCTCAACTACCAGGTCCACGCCGACGCGGATTCGATGTACAACACGCCGCCCACCTTCCCGATCTACATCTCCGGCCTGGTGTTCAAATGGCTGAAGGAGCAGGGCGGCGTCAAATCCATCGCCACCCGCAACGAGGAAAAGGCCGGCTTGCTCAATCACGTGATCGAGTCCAGCGGCGGCTTCTACCATACCCATATCGACGCGCCGTTCCGCTCGCGAATGAACGTGGTGTTCCGGCTCAAGGATGAGGGCCTGGAAGAGACCTTCCTGCTGGAGGCGCGCAAGAACGGCCTGATTCAGCTGAAGGGGCACCGCGCGGTGGGCGGCATCCGCGCCTCCATCTACAACGCGATGCCGATAGAAGGCGTCAAGTCGCTGGCCAACTTCATGCAGGACTTCGCCCGCATGCACGGCTGAGCCGTTTCCCCCGGCTCGCCGTTCAAGCCCGCCGTCAGGCGGGCTTTTTCATGGCGGAGGCGAACGAAGCCGCCGCGCCGCGGTCTATCCCCGGTCGCCGCCGAATGGCCGGCGGCCGGCAGCCAAGAACAGGAGTGAAATGATGAAATCCGCCGTATTCGCCGTACTGGCCCTGAGCAGCGCGGCCGCGCTGGCCAAACCGCTGACCTTGCCGGAGATCCCGGCCGGACAGCGCCAGATCGTCAACTACGTCTGCGCCGACGGCGCCAAGCTGACGGTCAAGTATTACAACGTCAAGAACGGGCAGAGCTTCGCGGTATTGCCTATCGAGGGCAAGACCATGCTGTTGGCCAATGTGGTGTCCGGCTCCGGCGCCAAATACGCGGCCGAGCAATACAGCTGGTGGACCAAGGGGCCGGAAGGCGCGCTGCGTAACGAGAACAGCGACAAGGCCTTGCTGGACGATTGCAAGGAAAGTCGGCGCTAAGAAGCTGTTTGCGCTCTGCTGCGCCGCGGCGATGCCGTGTTGAAAACCGCTGCGAAATGCTCATGTGCCACTCGTACATTCTGCTTTCTCGGCGGTTTTCGCCTTGTCTCGCTCTGGCTCGCGGGATCGTAAACGCGTTCTAAGACCCGCTAACAACACCCCTGATCCTGCGTTGCGCCTCCTTGTCGTACTACGGGTACTGTAGCTTCGCGGAAACTTCGTTTTCAGCGTCGGCGCGCCTCGGCTCAGGTAGGCTGCGTGGTTTTGTCAGCGGCTCTAAAGCGCCGAACCGGACTCCGCCGCCGCCGCGCGCGCGGCGTCCAGCTCCGGGCGCAGCAGAAATTCGCGCAGCGGCATCGGCCGCGCAAACAGATAGCCCTGCAGCCAGCCCACGCCCAGCCGGCTAAGATAGGCGCGCTGGGCCTCCGTCTCCACCCCTTCCGCCACGATTTCCAGCTTAAGTTTGTGCGCCAGCTCGGCCACGCTGTCGACGATGTGGCTGGACGGCGCGTCCGCGCCTATGCTGGCGGTGAAGCTTTTGTCTATCTTGATGCCGTCCAGCGGCAGTTGCTGCAAATAGACCAGGCTGGAATGGCCGGTGCCGAAATCGTCTATCGCTATCTTCACTCCCAGTTCGCGCAGCCGAGCCAGCCGCTCGCAAGCCTCCGGCGTGGGCTCCACCATCTCTCTTTCCGTCAACTCCAGCACCAGATTCAGCTCCCCCGGCGGGAAGTGCTCGAGAAACTGTCGGCAGTCCGCCAGCAAGGCGTCGTCGCGCAGATGGGCTGCGGTGATGTTGATGCCCAGGTGGAACTTGGGCGGCAGCCGGCTCCGCCCCAGGGTTCGCGCCAGCTGGCGCATCATCTGCCGCGTCATCGGCACGATCATGCCGCAATCCTCGGCGCGGGGAATGAACAGGTCGGGCCGGATCAGGCCGTCGCGCGGATGGCGCCAGCGCATCAGCGCTTCCGCGCCTTGCCAGCCCAGCCCGTCCGCGCGCACCACCGGCTGTAGAAAAGGTTCGAACTCGCCGTTGTCCAGCGCGCGCCGCAACTCTATGGTGGGCGAGGCCGGCCGGTTCAACTGCCAGCGCAGCGCGGCGGCCAGCACCAGACCCAGCGCCGCCATGCTGATAAACACCAGCTCATAGCTGTTGGCCATCTGCCGGTACAGGTCGCGGTGGTTGAAGCCGCTGACCACGGTATAGGGGTGGCGGGAGGAGGCGCGTTCTATCGTGAGCAGGTCGAAGGGCGGGCTGGGGTTGTCGTGCACCGCGTGATCCGGCCCTATCCAATGCCGTCCGACGCGCATATAGACCGGGCTGTAGTCGCTGGCCATGTCCAGGCTGAACTGCAGATGCACGCCGTCGATGGCGATGTAGATGGCGGCCTGGCCCGACTGCTTGCGGTAGATGATCAAAGGGCGGCCCGGCGTCAGCTCGTTGCCGGACATCAGGCGCAGCGTAGTTTCCGGCTGCGGCTTGTCCGGCGGCGAGATCTGCCGGTGGTAGACGCCGAACAGCGAGGAGCAATAAAGAATGCCGCCGCGCTCCAGCGTGACGCTGCGGATGAAGGGCACGATGGTGACCTGTTTGCGCAGCGCCTGTTCAATCCGCGAACACGGCTGGCCGGTCAGCGGGGCGACGGTGCCGGCGGCCTGCGCCGCGTAGTCCAGCATCAGGTCCAGCATGCTTTCCGCCTGGCTGGTTTGCAGCATGGCCTGCTGTTGCAGCCGGTTGCTCTCCTGCCAATAGACGATGGGGGTGATGACGGTCAGAGGCAGCAGCGCGGCAACGCAGATCAACAGCCAGCGGCTGATGCGGGCGGGCAGGGTCAGGCGGCGGGACAGCATGGCGCGGATGCGAAGGTCGGCATGGTTCATGATATACGAGGGCCGCCGCCGTTGCCGGGCGGGCTAGGCGTCCGCCGCTTCCGGCTGCGACAGGTAGGCCAGGCTCAGCAGGATGAAGCCGATGAAGGCGTAGGCCTTCATCTGGCCGTTCCATTGGCTGGCCCACATCGCGAAGTATTCGCCGCCTATCACCGCGAAGCCGGTGTGCCAGATCAGCAGCGCCGGAATACAGCCCAGCGTGAACAGCGTCTTGCCGCGCAGATAGGCGTCCTCGCGCGCGCATAGCGCGCCGCGCAGCATGGCGCCGCCGCCCCAGGCGCAGATCAGGCCGAAGCTCAGTTCGCCGGCGATGATGGCCAGATAGGCCGCTTGCTGCACGCCGGGATGGGTGATGGCGCGGCTTTTCAGCGCTTGGCCGTTGAACCAGGGCTCCATGCCGTCCATGGCCAGCACGTGGCGGACGAATTGCCAGTTGCTGTCGTAGTCCAGAATGTTGCCGCTGGCGACCAGCAGGCCGAACAGGGCGATGGAAAGCGCGAGCAGGCTTTTGAAGCACTGCTGGGCGCGGCGCAGAGAAGGTAGGCTCATGGGATCTCCTTGTGGTGGGGGCGAGGCGATTGTGCCAGCGCGGCGTCGAACTGGGAATGGCTTGCTCCGGCGTAAAAAAACCCCGCGCAAGCGGGGTCGGGGTTGGAACTGTCTGCCGGCTTAGAACCAGCGGCCGTAGCGTTTGATGTAGAAGGTCTTCACCGTCTGCGCCAGCGTCATATAGCCCAGCATCGTGGCCAGCAGCCACCAGAAGTAGCTGGTGTCCAGCTTGACGAAGCCTATGCTCTCCGCCAGCGGCGAGAACGGCAGGTAGCAGCCGATGGCGATGGCCACCGAGGTGGACAGCAGGACCGGCAGCGAAGCGGTGCTTTGCAGGAAGGGGATCTTGCGCGTGCGCAGCATGTGCACCACCAGGGTCTGCGACACCAGGCCTTCGATGAACCAGCCGGAGTGCATGATGCTGGCGCCGCCGTCGCTGACGCCGTTGGCCATGCCCGCGTAGTAGGCCGCGCCGGCGCCGAACACCGTCCACATCAGCGCGTAGGTGGTGATGTCGAACACCGAGGAGGTGGGGCCAAGCCACAGCATGAAGCGCTTGATGTTGTTGGCTTCCCACTTGCGCGGCTTCTTCAGGAACTCCGGGTCCATCTTGTCCCAGGGCAGCACCATCTGCGACACGTCGTAGATCAGGTTCTGGATCAGCAGGTGCATCGCCAGCATCGGCTCCCACGGCAACCAGGCCGAGGCCACCAGCACCGAGAACACGTTGCCGAAGTTGGAGCTGGCGGTCATGTTCAGGTACTTGAGGATGTTGCCGAAGGTTTCGCGGCCCTTGATCACGCCTTCTTCCAGCACCATCAGGCTCTTTTCCAGCAGGATGATGTCGGCGGTTTCCTTGGCGATGTCCGCGCCGCTGTCCACCGAGATGCCGACGTCGGCGTCGCGCAGCGCCGGGGCGTCGTTGATGCCGTCGCCGAGGAAGCCCACGGTGTGGCCGTTGGCCTGCAGCGCCTTGACCACGCGAGACTTCTGCAGCGGGGTCAGCTTGGCGAAGATGGTGGTGTGCTTGACCGCGCTGCACAGCGCCACGTCGTCCATCGCGTCGATGTCCTTGCCCACCAGCGGCACGCCGGGGCTGAGGCCCACGTCGCGGCAGACCTTGGCGGTGATGATGGGGTTGTCGCCGGTCAGCACCTTGACCGCCACGCCGTATTCCTTCAGCGCGCGGATGGCCGGCGCCGCGGAATCCTTCGGCGGATCGAGGAAGGTCAGGAAGCCGCGCACCACCAGTTGGGCCTCGTCATTGGTCTTGTAGTTGCGCTTGGCTTCTTCCGCCGGAATGTCGCGGGTGGCGACCAGCAGCACGCGGTAGCCCTCGGCGTTGTATTCCTGGCTGCGCTTGAGCAGGGCGGCGCGCTCGTCCTCGGTCAGCGGCTTGATCTGATCGCCGTCCTGCACGTGGCTGGAGACGGCCAGCATTTCTTCCACCGCGCCCTTGGAGATCATCAACTGGCGGCCGCGCTGGTTTTCCACGATCACCGACAGCCGGCGGCGCACGAAATCGAACGGCATTTCGTCCACCTTGCTGTAGCCGTCGGGCTTGACGCGCTTGCCCAGCTCGTCGGCGTGCTCCACCACGGCAATATCCATCAGGTTCTTCATGCCGCTCTGGTGAAAGCTGTTCAGCCAGGCCAGTTGCAGTACGCCCTCGTCTTTGAGCCCATGGATATTGTAATGGTGTTCCAGGATGATCTTGTCCTGGGTCAGGGTGCCGGTCTTGTCGGTGCACAGCACGTCCATCGCGCCGAAGTTCTGCACCGAGTTCAGCCGCTTGACCACCACCTTGCGCCGCGCCATCGCCACCGCGCCCTTGGCCAGGTTGGCGGACACGATCATGGGCAGCATTTCCGGGGTCAGGCCCACGGCCACGGCCAGCGCAAAGGTGAGGGCGGACATCCAGTCGCCCTTGGTCAGACCGTTGATCATGAACACCACCGGCACCATCACCAGCATGAAGCGGATCAGCAGCCAGGACACGCTGCTTACGCCGCGGTCGAAGCTGGTTTCCACGCGCTTGTGGCTGACCACGCTGCGCGCCAGCGAGCCGAAATAGGTGTCGGTGCCGGTGGCCACCACGACGGCGGACGCTTTGCCGCTGACCACATTGGTGCCCATGAAGCAGATATTGGGCAGGTCGAGCAGGTCGGTGTCGCCGTTGGCCTGGCCGTTGGCGGATTTCTCGGCCACCGCGCCCAGTGTGTCGTACTTCTCCACCGGCAGCGCTTCGCCGGTCAACACCGCCTGGCTGATGAACAGGTCGCGGGACTCCAGCAGCTTGATGTCGGCCGGGATCATGTCGCCGGCCTGCAGGTGGACGATGTCGCCGACCACCAGCTCGTTCATCGCGATTTCCTGGCGGATCGGGCTGCTGCCGTTGGCCGGGCGGCGCTGCACGGTGGCGGTGTTGCGCACCAGCGATTTGAGCTTTTCCGCTGCCTTGGCGGAGCGGAACTCCTGCCAGAAGCGCAGCAGGCCGCTGATGCCCACCATGGTCAGCAGGATGGTGATGCCGGTCCATTCCTCATCGCCCGGGGCGGCGAAGTAGATGTCGGTGAAATAGCTGATGGCGGCCAGCACCATCAGTACGACGACAAAGGGGTTCTTGAAAGCGTGCGCCAGCTGGATCAGCGGGTGCGGCGCCTTGTCGTGGGCCACCTCGTTGGGGCCGAACTGGGCGTAGCGCTGATGCGCTTCCGCCATGGTCAGGCCGTCCTGGTGGCCGCGTACGCGTTGCAGGGTTTCTTCTACGGAGCTGTCGGCTTCCTGTACCGCTCGGATGACCGGTTTTTCCTGTTTTGCGCTAGGGGTGGCGACATAGCCTTTCAGCTTGTGTCGGCTGCTAGTGTGTTTCGTCATTGTTTAGTCTCCTGCGCGCGAGTCCCGCGCAGTACGTCCGGCCTGTTTAGGCGGAGCGTTTGTCTGGCGGGCGCAGCACAGCGGGTGTTGCGGATGTTCTGAGTTCGAGTTTTGCGCCCGCCTGCGTTGTTGTCGGTGTATGCAGGGCGGGCGGTCGCGGGTAACTTTCGTCAGTCATGGTGTTTCCTTTATGCGGAGTTGAAGTGTGAAAGCCCGCGCCGCCGCGGCTGAGCGGCGGCGCGGAAAGAAGAATCAGGACTGGGCCAGCGGACGCACCCCGGCGGACCACTCGGGCCGGATCTGGCCGGGCAGAATGTCCAGCCGGACCCGGGCCAGCGGCAGATTGCCGAGCCGCTGCATGACGGCTTCCAGGAAGTGCATGGAGGCGTCGCCGCGGGAACGGAACTCGGTGGCCAGCATCCAGTTGGCCGGCGCGCCGGAAGCCTGGCACTCGCCGACCAGCAGGGTTTCGTTCCAGCTGGACACTTTCAGTCCGTGCCCCTGCGCGGCGGCGCGGATTTCCCTGCGCGCGGCCTTGACCGCTTGCGTGGGGCAGATGACCGACAGTTGATAGCGCTGCGGCCGGATGTTGTGGCGGATGATGTCGTTCATGGCGATCTCCTTGCGATCCGGCTTTACGTCGCGTGCGGACGTGCCGGTCCCTGCCTGGCGGCATGCAATGACAGGGCTGTGTTTGACGGTGGCGAGGCGCGCGAGCCTATCCCGCCGCCGTCAGGCGGAGGAGATCAGGCGGTGCGGGCGGCCTCGGGTCTGCAAGATCGGGGTTCCGGTTCTTCAGACATGGCTGGCCTTTCTTGACTTAAGAGGTTGAACGGCGCGCCTGGGCGCGGCGGATATTGGGCGTGCGCTCAGGCGCTGGCGGCCCAGCGACGGGGCGTCGCCCGCGTCTCCGGTTTGCGGCGCCCCCAGCGCACGCGATGAATTTCCGGCATTTTGCTCAGGCGCAGCGCCATTTCATTGAAGGCGCGACGCAGGGCCACCGGGCAATCCAGCCGCACGCTCAGGCAGGCTTGCCCGGCGGCGGAAGCCGGCGTGATGGTGACGTGGGTCGCCGCCAGGCCCAGGGTGTGCATTTCCCAGAATAATTGCTTGCGCAGCGCGGTAATCACCGGGATGTCGCAAATCACATTCAGGTGGCAGCTGGTTTCGTCTTGGCGTTTGCTTGGGGTGCGCGCGAGGTAATTAAATAACCAAGCCAGTTTATTGTGGCGCATATTCTTCTCCCTCATTTTCATTTTGAAAATGCGACAGGCAGCATTATTCCCTTTCCGTGTTTTATAGACGCAGAAATGAAAATAAACTCAATGGTCGATTGCGATGGTCGGCGGCGGCTAATTGGCCAGTCCCGCTGTCGCAATAAGGGAGAGGCTCAGATCAGCAATTCGCCATGGGCCGGCGCGGTCGCGGTTCAGGGTCTTCAATCAACATCAGAACCTCCTGCTGGCTGGCAGCGTTTGCGTTTCAAGAATCGCGCGGACGGGCCGCGCGCGGGAAATGTTCAAGCAAGGGGCGTTCAGTGCGCCAAGTGGGCCCGCTGGGCCAGCAAAAAGGCGCGGTTGGGCACGCGGGGGCGCTGCGCGTGGCGCGCCCAGTGCACTCGGTTGACCTGGGGCAGCTGGCAGAAATGAGCGGCGAGCTGATTCAGGCAACGGCTGGCCACGTCGGGACAGGCGAACAGCACGCTCAGACAGGCCAGGTCGTTGTCTCCGGCGGTCAGGGCGATGCGTTCCACCTCCAGGCCGCGAGCGTGCAGCTGCTTGGCCGCTTGCACGCGCAGCATGGTCAGGTCCGCATGGACGCAAAAAATGTTCAACTGGTAAACGGCTGCCGGAGCGGTGGTTTTGCCCGGGCGTAGCAGGGCCGCCAGTTTAGTGATCAAGCGCATGATGATTCCTCCCGTTGGCGATGCAAGGAGGACGCGACGAAATCCGAAGGCAAACGCCGTCTAGGGGAGTCCGTGCGCAATCAGGCGGCAAGCCGCCCGCGCGGCGCGAATCTGGGGATGTCTGAACTAAGCGGCCGTTTGGCCTGGATTCCGGCTCGCACTGGGCCGCTCAAGAAGGGGCCGCTGATGTGCGTTGCTGCCGAATTTTTAGACACCACACCCTGTCATTGCAGGATGTGGCAGAGGAAACGTTCTGCTAAATCCTGCAAGACGGCGTTGCGATACAAGATCGACTACTTCCGTCGTTGTCCACGATGAACCTTTGCAGTATTTGAGATGCCCGGATTATAGGGGGCTTTGCGGGTATAGGCAATCCTGAATCAAACTTTTTTACATTTTTGTGTGCGCCGCAACACTAAATAAGCCGTAGGCATGGAGCAATAATGAAAATAAGCGGCGCCCTGCCATTAAGAAGGGCGTCCATGCCGCGGATATTCCCTGGTTTCGACGCCGCTCAATTAATAAGGGTTCAATCGGCGCCGTAAGCGTAAGGCCCGCCTTTTTCCAGCGCGGTCTGGTAGGCCGGGCGCGCGTGGATGCGCTGCAGAAAGTCCAGCGCGTGCGGGTGTTCCCGGCCCAGGAAGCCGCGCGCGCGCGCCGTTTCCAGCGGAAAGCTCATCTGGATGTCGGCGGCGCTGAAGACGGGGCCGGCGAACCAGCCGTTGCGGGCCAGGCTGTGGTCGGCATGGCTCAGCAGCGCGTCCAGCTGCGGCTGCAGATAGGCGCGGCGAACGCCGGCGGCCAGTTTGCGCGCCAGCGGCCGCAGCAGCCAGGGCACCGGCGGCTGGCCCAGCCGCGCGAACACCAGGCTCATCACCAGCGGCGGCATCAGCGAACCTTCGGCGTGGTGCAGCCAGAACAGGTAGTCGCTGTGCTCCGGCGAGCCGGCGGCGGGCTTGAGCCGACCGGAGCCGTAGGTGTCCACCAGGTGTTCGACGATGGCGCCGGTTTCGGCCAGCGTCAATTCGCCGTCGCTGATGACCGGGGCCTTGCCCAGCGGGTGGGCGGCCTTGAGCTCCGGCGGGGCGAGCAGGGTAAGCGGGTCGCGCTGGTAGTGTTGAATCCGATAGTGCAGATTCAGCTCCTCCAGCAGCCAGAGCACGCGTTGCGAGCGCGAGTTGTTCAAGTGGTGGACGGTGATCATGGGCGGGTTCTTCCATGGCGCCTGAGCGCGCTAGATGGGGAGGCGGCTGCCGGCCTTGACTTCGCGCAGCGCCAGGCTGGAGTGGATGGAGTGCAGGCCCGGGGTGCGGCGCAGCACGGTTTCGATGAAGTCGCTGTACGCGTCCAGATTGGGCGCGACCACTTGCAGCAGGTAGTCGGCGTCGCCGGTGATCTTGTGACAGGACAGCACTTCCGGACGTTCCCGCATCTGGGCTTCAAAGCGGTTGGGGGCGTCGTCGGCGTGTTCGCCGAAGCTGAGCCGGACGAAGGCCAGCACGTCGTAACCCAGTTTGCGGCGGTCCAGATTGGCCTGGTAGTCCTTGATGTAGCCGGCTTCCTCCAGCCGCTTCAGCCGGCGCCAGCACGGGGTGACGCTGAGGGACAAGCGTTCGGCCAGCTTGGGATTGGACATGGCTCCGTCTTGCTGCAATAGCCGCAACAGAGTCAGATCCGTGTCATCCAGCGGCGTTTTGAGTCTATTCATGCTCAACCATCGCTTTCAATATCGCTTTCTTGCTCCAGATTAGCGCCGAAGCCCGGGCAAAAGCAAAACTATTCCAGCGACCGCGGCGCATACTGGGCTTTTGCCGATTCAAGCGAGAGGCGAGGAGGGACGGCGATGTTGACGATTTACAGCGACGCGCACCATTTGCACCATGGTTGCGAACTGAAGGACGGGGTGTTGATGCCCTGTTTCGAGCAGCCGGGGCGCGCGGACACCATCTTGGCGCGGGTGAGGGCGACGGGGCTGGGCCCGGTGGCCGCGCCGCGCGCATACGACAGCGCGCGTTACGCCCGCGTGCACAGCCAGCGCTACGTGCGTTTCCTGGAGCGGGCCTGGGACGAGTGGACGGCCGCCGGCCGCAGTCACGACGCCTTGCCGCTGATCTGGCCGGTGCGCGATCTGCGCGGCGACATCGAGCCGGAGTTCATCGACGGCAAGCTGGGCTTTTACGCGATGGACGCCGGGGTGGCGATCACCGCCGGCACCTGGCAGGCGGCGCGCGCCAGCGCCGACGTGGCCTTGAGCGGGATGGACGCCTTGCTGGCGGGAGAGCAAAGCGCCTTCGCGCTGTGCCGGCCGCCCGGCCACCACGCGGCGGCCGAGTATATGGGCGGCTACTGCTATCTGAACAATGCGGCGATCGCCGCGCAGTCCTGCCTGGACGGCGGCGCCGGCAGGGTGGCCTTGCTGGATGTCGACTACCATCACGGCAACGGCGGGCAGAGCATTTTTTACGAACGCGACGACGTGATGTTCCTGTCCTTGCACGGCGACCCCAAATCCTCCTACCCGTATTTTTCCGGCCATGGCGACGAGCAGGGCCGAGGCGCCGGCCTGGGCTTCAATCACAATTATCCGTTGCCGCACGGCACCGGCTGGCCGGCCTACGGCGAAGCCTTGAGCCACGCTTGCGGCCGGATCGCCGCTTACGCGCCGGACGCGCTGGTGGTGTCGCTGGGCGTGGACACTTTCAAGGATGACCCGATCAGCCAGTTTCGCCTGGAGAGCGAAGACTTCCTGCGTCTGGGCGCGCGCATCGCCCAACTGGGTCTGCCGACGCTGTTCGTGATGGAGGGCGGCTATATGGTGGACGACATCGGCGTCAACGCGGTGAACGTGCTGACGGGCTTCCAGGCGGGCGACGCCGGCGTTTGATCTGGGTCAGCCCGGCTGCGAATAAAGCGCCGGGCCGGCGGCCGGCAAGCCGCGCTTGTGAAAAAAATGTAAAAAGCATAGAGTGGCGGGTGTAAAATTGCTTACACCCGACAACTTCAGAGTTATTTCTCATGAAAAGCGGTCATTCCGACTCCGCAGATCGAAGTCCCAGCGCGTTTTATCAGCATTTTTCGCCTCATTTACCCCTGGCGGGCGCCAAGCGCCACGCCAAATGGCGGCTCAGCGCCCGGCAAGAGGAAGTCTTGCTGCATGCGACGCTGATCGCCTGTATCGCCCTGGTGGCGCTGTTCGCCTATCTGCGTCACTAGCGCTGACCGCCCTTCGCGGAGAAGGCCCATGCTCCGGCCTGGAAGCGCAAGGCGGGAGCAGGGGTTTTGTCGGCGGCTCTAAGCCGGCTGCGCCTGTTCCGCGAGATCGATTTCGCGGCGCAGCTGCTTCAGCGTCGGCGTCACGATGGCGATGAAGCTGGCTTCGCGCAGCCGCCGCTGCGCCGAGTGCGACAGCAGGAAGCCGGCGGCGCCGGCGTGCAGTTGGGCCGACATCGCCGCGCGCAGGCACAACTCCCCCACGGCGGCGCGCAGGCGCAGCACGCGCAGGGGCTGAACCCGGCCCGCCTCGGCCTGAGGCGCCAGCGTTTTCGCCTCGCTCCATAAACCGGCCAATTCCGCCGCCAGATCCTGATACGAATGGTCCAGCCAACGGTTCTGTTCGCCGTCGCGCCGATTGGCTTCCTGAATGTCGTCCAGGCAGCCTTGCACGATGCCCAGGCCCGCCGCCGCCTGCGCCAGCACGAAGCCGGGACGGACGCGCCGGATGAAGGCGGCGAAGTCGGCCGGCTCCGCCGCCACTCGCTCGGCGGGCACGAACACCTGGTCCAGCTTCACGCTCAGCGTGCGGGTGCCTGCCATGCCGGCGGTGGGCGGTCCGTCGCAGAGCCGCACCCCCGGCGCGTCGCAATCGGCCAGGAAAACCAGCTTGCCGCCGTCGGCGACGGCGGCCGCGGCGGCGAACAGATGTCCGTCGCCGATATTGGACACCCACGGCAGATCGCCGGACAGCCGATAGCCGTTGGCGCAGGGTTCGGCGCGCAGCCGCAGCGGCTCCAGGCCGGCCAGGTGCTTGATGGCGTTGGACAGGCCGGGGCCGCCCAGGCGCCGGCCCGCGGCCAATTCCGTCATCAGCGATTTCAGTTCCGTTCGCGGCGGCGCGTGGCGCAGCAGCCAGACGCTGGCGCTCTGGCACCAGGCGAGGAAGGCGGTGCTGCCGCAGACGGCGCCGACTTCGGCGATGGCCGCCATCGCCGCGGCGAGGCCCGGCGCCCTGCCGCCGGCCTCCGCCGGCAACAGCGCCGCGTAAACGCCGTCTTCGCCCAGGCCGCGCAAGATATCTTCCGGGTAATGTGCTTGCTGATCGATGGCGGCGGCCAGCGGCGACAGTTGCAGGCGGACGCGTTGGTCGACGCGGCGGAGCAGGGCGAGGGATTCGGGATGGGTCATGGGCGGCGCACCGAGCGGGGCAGGTTGATCAAGGCCTTGCCGGGGCGAGGCCTCGGCATTCTGTAGGCATACGGCGGCGATGTCCATGGCTGCAGCGGCGCATCTGTCCATATGGACGCCGCGGCGCCGGGGCGGAACTTGCCGGCCCGACGCCAGTCGCTATCTATTCGGCCGACGCGAAAGCGACGGCGATCGCAAGCAATGGATTTAGCAAAGGAGAAGGGCGCGGATGAGGTACTCGACGCAGATCGCTTTATTCCTGGCCGGCTTGAGCCTGGCCGCCGGCGCGGCGGCGCTGACGCTGGACATCAAGGCGGCGGCGTCCGCGCCGACCGCCGCGACGGCGGACCCGGGCTGGAGCCGCGGCTACGAC
This sequence comes from Chromobacterium alkanivorans, assembly GCF_016937655.1. Taxonomy (GTDB): domain Bacteria; phylum Pseudomonadota; class Gammaproteobacteria; order Burkholderiales; family Chromobacteriaceae; genus Chromobacterium; species Chromobacterium alkanivorans. Next base: position 245,526 of record NZ_JAFHKL010000005.1, read on the forward strand.
AGCAAGCGTTTCAACGAGCCGCCGTCCGAACTCGCTCAGCAACAAGCCGATCAGGCGCTGCGCGACAAGCAGCAGCCCAAGACGCCGATAGACTGCCAAAGCCACCCCGGCTACGCCTATTGTCCGCCGCTGAACGCCAAGACCTTGCCGCCGCCGGCCGGCGGCGTCAGATAGCGCCGGGGCGATAAACCGGGAGGCCGGGCGCCGCCGCGCGCCGCAACGCGGTACACTGCCGGGCATCAATCCCACACAGCGGCCGGCATGCGCATTCTTCACACCTCGGACTGGCACCTGGGCCAGCATTTCATCGGCAAGACCCGTCAGGCGGAACACCAGGCTTTCATTCACTGGTTGTTGGAGCAGGCCGCCGTCCACCAGGCTGACGCGGTGCTGGTGGCCGGCGACATCTTCGACACCGGCGCGCCGCCCAGCTACGCGCGCGAACTCTACAACGGCCTGATCGCCGCCGCCCACCGCGCCGGCGTGCAGCTGGTGCTGCTGGGCGGCAACCACGATTCCGTGGCCACGCTGGCGGAAAGCCGCGCGCTGCTGTCCTATCTGTCCGCCTGCGTGGTGCCGGCGCTGAGCGAAGATCCGGCCGAACAGGTGCTGGTCCTGATGCGCCGCGACGGCGAGCCGGGCGCTTTGCTGTGCGCGCTGCCCTACATCCGCCCGCGCGACGTGCTGCGCAGCCAGGCTGGCCAGAGCGCGGAGCAAAAGCAGCAATCCTTGCAGGACGCCATCCGCGAACGCTACCAACAGGTGTACCTGCAGGCGCTGCGCCGCCGCGAGGCGCTGGGCCTGGAACTGCCCATCATCGCCAGCGGCCACCTGACCACGGTGGGCGCCAGCGCCAGCGAATCCGTCCGCGAAATCTACGTCGGCGCGCTGGAGGCCTTCCCCAGCAACGCCTTCCCGCCGGTCGACTACATCGCCCTCGGCCATATCCACCGGCCGCAGAAAGTGGGCGGCCACGAACACATCCGTTACAGCGGCTCGCCGATTCCGCTGAGCTTCGACGAGGCCGGCCAGGGCAAGGAAGTGCTGTTGGTGGAACTGGACGCCCAGGGCTTGCGCGCGGTCACGCCGCTGGCGGTGCCTTGTTTTCAGCCCTTGCGCTCGTTGCGCGGCAGCCTGGCGCAGTTGCCGGCCTTGTTGGCGGAGGCCGCCGAAGCCGGCAGCGCCGCACAGCCGGTGTGGCTGGAGGTCGTGGTCAGCGCCGACGACTACCTGAGCGATCTGGCCGCCCGCGCGCAGGCGATGTGCGCGAACTTGCCGCTGGAACTGCTGCGGGTGAGGCGGGAGCGCGGGCAGGCCGCCGCCGGATTGGCCGCCGTCGCAGGAGAGACCCTGGACGAACTGACGCCGCTGGACGTGTTCGAGCGCCGGCTGGCGCTGGAAACCCTGGAGCCTCCGCTACAGGAGCAACTGCGGCTGCGCTACCGCGAAACCCTGGCCGCGCTGCGGGAGGAGACGGCATGAAGATCCTGACCCTGCGCCTGAAAAACCTCAATTCGCTGCAAGGGGAGTGGAAGCTGGACTTCAGCGCCGAACCCTTCGCCGGCAGCGGCCTGTTCGCCATCACCGGCCCCACCGGCGCCGGCAAATCCACCTTGCTGGACGCCATCTGCCTGGCGCTCTACCACAAGACGCCGCGGCTGGACGCGGTGACCCAGGGCAGCAACGACATCATGAGCCGGCACACCGCGGACTGCCTGGCGGAGGTGGAGTTCGAAGTCAAAGGCCGGCGTTACCGCGCCTTCTGGAGCCAGCGCCGCGCCCGCGACAAGCCGGACGGCGCGCTGCAAGCGCCCAAGGTGGAGCTGGCCGACGCCGACGGCGAGATTCTCAGCAGCCAGGTGGCGGACAAGCTCAAGCGCGTCGAAGCCATCACCGGCCTGGATTACGAACGCTTCACCAAATCCATGCTGCTGGCGCAAGGCGGCTTCGCCGCCTTCCTCAACGCCGACGCCAACGCGCGCGCGGAATTGCTGGAAGAGCTGACCGGCAGCGAAATCTACGGCCGGATCTCGCAACAGGTGTTCGAGCGCGCCCGCGACGCGCGCCAGACTCTGGAGCAATGGCAGGCGCGCGCCGACGGCGTGGAGTTGCTGGCGCCGGAGCGGCGGGGGGAAATGGAGGCGAGGCTGGCCGAGCTCGGCGCGGCCTCGCTCCAGGCGCAAGGCGAGTGGGAGCGCGCGCGCGGGCAATGGCAATGGCGAGAAGCCGTCGAGCAGGCGCGGCGCCACAGCGCCGACGCGGACGGCGAATGGCGGCGGGCCTGCGAGCGCGAAGCGCAGGCGGAGCCGGAGCTGGAGCGTTTGCGTCGAGACGAACCGGCGCGGCGCATCCAGCCGCAATGGCGCGAAACGGAGCAGGCGCGGACGGAGTTGCGGCGGCTGGACGCGGAAAGCCAGGCGCTGGGGCAGGAGAGCGCGGCCTTGAACGCGGACTGGCAGGCAGGCCACTGGCGGACCTTGAGCCACGCCCGCCGGCTGGAGCGGACCCAGCGCGAGCGCCTGGCCGCGCTCAAGGCCGTTGCGGGAGAGCAAGAAGCCTCCGCGAGGCGGTTGAGCCATCACGCGCGCTTGGGCGAGTTGCTGGAACGCTGGCGAGCCGGCTTCGCGCAACAGGAGCGGCTGCGCCAACAGCGCGAGGGCTGCGCCGCGCGCATCGCGGAACTGGACGCGCAAACGCTGCGCCAGCGGCAGGGCCTGACGGCCTTGAATGCGGAAGCCGAGGCGGCTGAACGGCAGGGCCTTGAGGCCGACGCCGCCTTGCGGCGGGCGGAAGAGGGCGCGAGCGCGGCGCTGGAGGGCTGCAGCCTGGCCGAATGGCGCGAGCAATGGCAGCTCACCTTGCGGCAATCCACGGTTTTGCGCGGCCTGGCGGCGCTGGCCGCCGAACTGAGGCCGCTGGAAGCGCGGCTGGCCGGCCGGCGCGAGGAAAGGGCGGCGCTGGAAGCCGAGCGCGCCCGCCATGACGCCGACCTGCAAGGGTTGCGCGCCGATTACCGGCAGATGCAGGAGCAGACGGCGGACAAGCGGCGGCTGCTGGAGCAGGAGCGGCGCATCCTCAGCTTGGAGCAGCACCGCGCCGCCTTGCGGCCGGGCGAACCCTGCCCGCTGTGCGGCGCCAGCGAGCATCCGGCGGTGGCCGCCTACCAGGCGCTGGACATCGGCGCCGCCGAGGCGGCCTTGAGCGCCAAGGAGGCCGCGCTCGAGGCCTTGCGCGAGCAAGGCCAGCAGGCGGCGGCGCAACTGGCGCGAGACGAAGCGCAATTGCGGCAGCTGGACGAGACGACAGAGCAGGAGCAAGCGCGTCGCGAGCGCCTGGCCGCGCAATGGTTGAGCGAGGGCGCGCCCTGCGGGCTGGCGGACGATGATTGGCGCGGAGAGCGGCTGGAACAGGCGAGCCAGGACGCCGAGCGGCGGCAACAGCGGCAGGAAAGCGCGCTGCGCGCCGCCGAGCAGGCCGAAGCGGCGCTGGAGCTGGCGCGCGCGGACGCGCGGCGGCAGAGCGAGGCCGCGCAGGCGCTGAGCCAGAAACGGACGTTGCAAGAACACGGCCTGCGCAGCCTGGAGCAGAGCCTGCAAACGCTGGGGGACGAACTCGCGCAGCGCGAGGCCGAGTGGCGGGAACAGGCCGAGGGCCGCGAGGCCGACATCGCCGCCGCCGGCTTCCAGGCCCCGGAAACGGGGCGGGAGGCGGATTGGCTGCAGCGGCGCGACGCCGATTGGCAAGCCTGGAAGGCTTTGGAGCAAGCCCGCCGGCAGGGCGAGGCGGACGCGGAGGCCCAGGCCGCCGCGCACCGGCTGGCCGGCGAGCGCGCCGCGGACTGGGAAGAGCGCTGGAAGGCGCTGGGGCTGCCGGACGGCGTGCCCTTGCCGGAACAGGACGACGCCGAGGCCGCTTGGCTCGCCGCGGCGGCGGACTGCGAGGAATTGGCGCGGGCCTTGGCCCGGAACCGGGGCGCGCGGGAACGGACGGAGGCCGACGCCGCGCGCCAGCGGCGGCGCGCCGAAGAGGCGGAGCAGGCCTGGGCCCAAGCGCTGGCCGCCAGCCCGTTTGCGGACGCCGCCGCCTTCCTGGCGGCGGCCTTGCCGGATGTGGAGCGCGAGCGCCTGGGCGCCTTGGGCCGGCAGCTGGAACAAGAACGGCTGCGCACGGCGGCGCTGCGTCAGCAGGGCGCGGAACGGCTGGAAGCGCTGGAGCGGGAAAACGCCTCAGACCTGCCGGAAGCGGAACTGCGCCAGCGCATGGACGCGCTGGACGCCGAGCGGCAACGGCTGTCCGGCGAGGACGGCGCCTTGCGCGCCTTGCTGGACAACGACCTTGCGCGCCGCGACGGACAGCGGGAGCTGTTCGCCCGCATCGACGGCCTGCGCGACGAGGCCGACGTCTGGCAGCGGCTGAACGGCCTGATCGGCTCCGCCGCCGGCGACAAATTCCGCCGCTTCGCCCAGGGTCTGACGCTGGAGCATCTGGTGGCGCTGGCCAACCGCCATCTGAGCCGGCTGCACGGCCGTTATTGGCTGCACCGCCGCGCCGACGGCGAGCTGGAGCTGGAAATCGTCGACAGCTGGCAGGGCGACGCGGCGCGCGACACCCGCACCCTGTCCGGCGGCGAAAGCTTCCTGGTTAGCCTGGCGCTGGCGCTGGCCTTGTCCGACCTGGCCAGTCACAAAACCTCGATCGATTCGCTGTTCCTGGACGAAGGCTTCGGCACCCTGGACGGCGAAACGCTGGAGTTGGCGCTGGACGCCCTGGACGCGCTCAACGCCGGCGGCAAAACCATAGGTGTGATCAGCCACGTGGAGGCGCTGAAGGAGCGCATACCGGTGCAAATCCGGGTCAGCCGGGCCGGCGGCGCCGGCTGCTCCGCGCTGACGGTGAGTGGCTAAGAATCTGTTTACGATCTGCTGCGCTTCGTGAAGGGTTGCACGGTGCGTAGGCTCTAAGGGGCCGCCTCAGCCGGCGGCGAAATCGGCGAGCGCGGCGCCGTCCATCCGGTAGCGCACCCATTCCGCCTGCGGTTTGGCGCCGATGGACAGGTAGAAATCGATGGCCGGCTGGTTCCAGTCCAGCACGCTCCATTCGAAGCGGCCGCAGCCATGCTCCACCGCCAGTTGGGCCAGCCGGCGCAGCATCAGCTTGCCGGCGCCGCCGCCGCGCTGCCGCGGCGAAATATACAGGTCTTCCAGATACAGGCCTTTTTTGGCCTGCCAGGTGGAATAGCTGAAGAAGTACACGGCGTAGCCGGCAGGTTCGCCGTTCACCTCGCAGATCAGCGCCCGCGCCGGGCTGTCCGCGCCAAACAGGCTGGCGACGATGCCGTCCTCGGTGGCGGCCACTTGATCGCCGGCGCGCTCGTAAACGGCCAGCTCCTTGATGAAGCGCAGAATCAGCGCGGCGTCCCCGGCTTGGGCGGGGCGGATATGGATGGACATGGGCAAGGCCTGAATCGTGGTGAATGGATAAGCCGCTATACTACGGCCAAGACAAACTGCATGCGCTGCATTGTTTTCAATTCATGATGAACATCCTGCATTCTGACCTGCGCCGTCTGGACCTCAACCTGCTGCTGGTCTTCGACGCGCTGCTGCGCCAGCGCTCGGTCGGCGCCGCCGCCGACGAACTGGCGATGAGCCCGTCCGCGTTCAGTCACGCGCTGGCGCGGCTGCGCGCCGCCCTGGGCGACGACCTCTTCGTCCGCATCGGCAACGCGATGCAGCCCACCGCCTACGCCGAACGGCTGGCCGGCGCGGTGAGTGCCGCGCTGGAAACGCTGTCGCAAGGGCTGGCCGAGGCCGGCGGCTTCCAGCCGGAACGCAGCGAGCGCGCCTTCGTGATCGCGGTCACCGACTACACCGCCTTCGCGGTGATGCCGCGGCTGCTGGCGGGCTTGCAGCAAGCGGCGCCGCGGCTGCGCTTCAAGCTGGTGCATTCGCGCGGCCGCGAATCCGCTGAGGATCTGGCCGCCGGCCGCATCGACTTCGCGCTGGGCTATGTCGAGGACATCGCCGAACCGGCGGCCGGGATCGAAAGCTTCGACTGGCTGGAAGACCGCTATGTGGCCATCGCCAGCCGCGCCCACCCCGGCATCCGCGACGGTCTCAGCCTGGAACAATACCTGGCGGCGCGCCACGTGGTGGTGACGCCCTGGGGCGAAACCCGCGGCGGCATCGACCGCGCATTGGAACGGCGGGGCCTGCGCCGCGACGTGGCGCTGCAACTGCCGTCGGTGCTGGCCGCGCCCTTCATCATCGCGGAGTCCGACTGGATCATGACGCTGCCGCGGCTGGCGGCCCAGGCCCTGAGCCGGGCCGCGCCCATCGCCGTTCACGCCGCGCCGTTCGATATTCCGTCTTACACCCTCAAGGTCTACAGCCACGCCCGCCACGGCCGCAGCGCCGCCCATGATTGGCTGCGCGCGCAGTTGCGCGCCTGCGCGCCCTTGCTCCAGGGCTAGCCGGCCCATCGTCGTCGCCTTGATGTCGGTCATGGCCTCTCCGATGAGCGCCGTTCCCCTGGGCGCAATGACAGGCGTGGCGACGGCCGGGCCCGGAATGCGCTTATCATGTGGCTTCAACCATGCGCGGCCGGGACGGGCCCTTGCCCGGGGTGGCTGCGCCAGGAGAAGCCGATGCAAGCAGAATGGAGCGGCCTGGACCGCTATTACACCGCGGCGCTGCGGGTGGAGGACAGCGCCTTGAACGGCGCGCTGGCGGCCAACGCCGCCGCCGGCCTGCCGGCGCAGGACGTGTCCCCGCTGCAAGGGCGCTTTCTGCACATCCTGGCGCGCCTGATGCGGGCGCGGCGGGTGCTGGAGATCGGCACCCTGGGCGGCTACAGCACCATCTGGCTGGCGCGGGCGCTGCCGGCCGACGGCCGGGTGGTGACGCTGGAGGCCAACCCCGCACACGCGGACACCGCGCGGGCCAATCTGGCTGCCGCCGGCGTGGCGGATCGGGTGGAACTGCGCGAAGGGCCGGCGCTGGACAGCCTGCCGCTGCTGGCGGGGAGCGAACCCTTCGATCTGATCTTCATCGACGCCGACAAGCCGAACAACCCGGCCTACCTGGAATGGGCGCTGAAGCTGGCGCGCCCCGGCGCCGCCATCGTCGGCGACAATGTGGCGCGCGGCGGCGCGGTGGCCAATGTGGTCAGCCAGGACCCCGGCGTGCGCGGCGTGCGCCGCTTCATCGAAGACATGGGCGCGGAGCCGCGGCTGACCGCGACCGCGCTGCAGACCGTAGGGGTCAAGGGCTGGGACGGGTTTTCCATCGCCATCGTCAATGAAACGGCCTGAGAACCTGTTTACGATCTGCCGCGCGTCGTGAGACGTGACACGGCGAGTACCGCTTCGAAATGCTCATGTACCGTGTGTACACTCCGCTTTCTCAGCGGTTTTCGCCTTGTCTCACCTTAGCTCGCAAGATCGTAAACACGTTCTGAGCGCCGGCTCGCGGGAAGGCAAACCGGCGTCCTCGCTCAAGAGCAGGCGGAATCCAGCGCCGGTTCCGCGGCGGTCTCCTCCGGCTGCGCCTGGCCGGCGCCGCGCAGGAACAGCGCCACCACCAGCGCGCTGAGCACGGTCAGGACGGACAGCACCGTCAACAGCCGCTGGAAGGCGGCGGCGTAGGCCTGGGACAGCGTTTCGGCAGACAGGCCTGGCAACAGCTCGCCTACGGCGGCCAGCTTGCCCAAGGACCCCAGGCTGGAGGCCTCGGCCAAGGCCTGCGGCGCCGCCGCGGACAGCGGCGCCAGCCGCTGCTGCAGCAGCGCCGCCAGCAGCGCGCCCACCAAGGCCAGCGCTATGCCTTCGCCGGCCACCCGCGTGGTGCTGAAAATGCCTGCGGCCATGCCGGCGCGCTCCTTGGGCACCACGCTGACCGCCAGGCCGTCCATCAGGCCCCAGGGCAGGCTGATGCCCACGCCTATCAACAGCAAGGGCCACAGCGTCTGCTGCAACGCGGACAGCTGCGGATAGCGGCTGAGCCACCACAGCCCCAGCGCGCACAACAGCAAGCCGCCGGCGGACAGCACCGTGGCGGACAGCCAGCGCGTCAGCCAGGCCGCGCACAGCGGCAGCACCAACATCGGCGCGGACAAGGCCAGCATCACCCGGCCGGCCTCCGCCTCGCTGACGCCTTCCGCGGCCACCAGGCGCAAGGGCAGCAGCACCAGCAAGACCACGAAGGCGTAAGCCGGCGCGGCGGCCAGGCATTGCACGCCGACGAAGCGCGGATAGCGGAACAGGCTCAGGTCCAGCATCGGCCGCGCCGCGCGCCGCTCCAGCGCCACGAATAGCCAGAACGCCGCCGCCGAGCCCAGCAACAAGCCGATCACCTGCGGGTTGCCCCAGCCCAGCTCCGGCGCCGCCAGCGCGCCGTAAGTCAGCAGGCTCAGTGCCAGCGTGAAGCTGAGCGCGCCCGGCCAATCCAGGCCGGCGGCCTGCGGATCGCGCGATTCGCGCATGCAATAGGCGGCCAGGCCCAGGGAGAGCAGGCCAACCAGGCCGGCCAGCGCGAAAATGGAGCGCCAACCCCAGGCCTGGATCATAAAGCCGCACAGCAGGGGGCCGAAGGCCAGGCCGATGCCGAAGGTGGTGCCTATCAGGCTGAAGGCCCGCGTGCGCGCCGCGCCGGCGAAGCTTTGCGCCAGCGCGGCCAGGCCGCTGGCGAAGGACAGCGCCGCGCCCAGGCCCTGGGCCGCGCGCAACAAGTCCAGCCACAGCAGGCTGCCGACCAGGAACAAGCCCAGCGAGGACAGCGAGAACAGGCCGATGCCGAGCATGAACACCCGTTTGCGACCGTATTGATCCGCCAGCGCGCCGGCCGCCATCAGGCAGCCGCCGAAAGTGAGCATGAAAGCGTTGGTGACCCAGGTCAGCGCTTGAGCGCTGCCGCCCAGCTCGCGGCCTATCGCGGTCAAGGCCAGCGCCGGGCCGGTGAAGCTGAGCGGCGTGGTCAGCGCGGCCAGGCAGACCGCGGCCAGGGTCAGTAAAGGAGCGCGTTGGGAGGGCGCCGGTTTGGAGGGATGCATGATTTCGCCTTTCAAAGAGTGGGACAAGCGCCCGCGTGGCGCGGCGGGCGGATGCGGATGGTCATTGGGCGAACACATGATAATTTGACGGCAATTGACGAAAAACAGGCGCCGTGTCCAAATTAAGCGGACAAAAACTCTTTAATTGAGGGCTTCATGGATAGTTTGAGCGGCTTGGCCGCCTTTGTGCGCGCCGCGGAGGCGCAAAGCTTTGTCGGCGCCGGCCGCGCGCTGGGCGTGTCCTCGTCCGCGGTGGGTAAGAGCGTGGCGCGGCTGGAGGAGAAGCTGGGGGTGCGGCTATTCCAGCGCAGCACCCGCCATGTGCGGCTGACGGCGGAGGGCGAGCTGTTCTACGAACGCTGCCGCCGCATCCTGGACGACATCGACGACGCCGAGGCCGAACTGGCGCAGAGCCGCGCCGCGCCGCGCGGCAAGCTGCGGGTCAGCCTGCCGGTGGTGGGCTATCGCATGCTGCTGCCTATCTTGCCGGACTTCATGCAGCGTTATCCGGAAGTGGAGCTGGACCTGGATTTTTCCGATCGCATGGTGGACGTGATAGAAGAGGGCCTGGACGCGGTGGTGCGCAGCGGCCCGCTGGCGGATTCCCGGCTGATGGCGCGGCCCTTGGGGCCGTTTCGCCTGCTGGTGGTGGGCTCGCCAGGCTATCTGCGCGAGCGCGGCACGCCGCAAAGCCCGGAGGACCTGGCCCAGCACGCCTGCCTGCGCTACCGCTTCCCCAGCACCGGCAAGCTGCAAGCCTGGGCGCTGGACGGCGCGCCGGCCGGCCAGGACTGGCCGCCCAGCAGCGCCATGAGCTGCAACAATATCGAGGCGCTGATCTGTGCCGCCAGCCAGGATCAGGGCCTGGCTTACCTGCCGGACTTCATCGTGCGCGACGCGCTGGCCGCCGGCCGGCTGCAAACCGTGCTGGAGCCTTATCTGGGCCAGACCGGCATGTTCCATGTGCTGTGGCCGTCCAGCCGCCAGCTGTCGCCCAAGCTGCGCGTCTTCGTGGATTTTCTGTGCCAGCGGATGTTCGCGCCGGCAGGCGGGGCCGCGTGAGGGCCGCCTACACGCCGCGCTGACGGCGGAACGCCCACCAGCCGGCCAGCAGGCTGAAGCTGGCCACCAGCAGCACCAGCACCCAGAAGCCGTGCGGATGATTGGCCAGAGGCACGCCGCCCACGTTCATGCCGAAGAAGCCGGCGACGATATTGATGGGCAGCGCCAGCACCGTGACCAGGGTCAGCGTGAACAGGGTGCGGTTGCTCTGCTCGTTCAGGCGCGCGGCCAGCTCCTCCTGCAAGAGCTTGATGCGTTCCACCAGCGCCGCCAGATCGTTGAGCGTCAACGCAAATTCCTCCGACGACTGGCGCAGCGCCTGCGCGTCGGCGGCGTCCAGCCAGGCCGGCGGCCGGTTCAGCAGCCGGAACAGCGCGCTGGGTTCCGGCGCCAGCAAGCGTTGCAGGCGCACCAGGGAGCGGCGCATCGCCGCAAGCTGCGCGCGCTGGTCGTCCAGCCTTTGCGCCAGCAGCCTGTCCTCCAGCACATCCACCTGCGCGCCGCTGGCGCGCACAATGCCGGCCAGCGCGTCAGCCTGGTTCTGCAGCAAGTGCACCAGCAAGGCCGCCGGCGAACGGAAGGCCGCGCCGCCGCGCACCGCCGCGCGCAGCCGGTCCACCGAGTGCAGCGGCTTGACCCGCGCGGTGATCAGCACCCGCGGCTGCGCATGCGCCCACAGGGTGGCGATGTCCGACGAGGCCAGGCCAAAGCTGAAGGCCACATCGTTGATCACCGCCAGCAAGGCCTGATCCAGCAACTCGATGCGGGTGGAGTTGGAACCGCCGCGCAGCGCCTCGAAGAAATCCTCCTGCAGCGGCAAGGCCGCGCGCAGCCAGCGCTCGCTGGCGGCATTGGCCAGATTGAAATGCAGCCACAGAAAGGCCTCGCCGTCCGGCGGCGCGCGCAGCCAGGCCTGAGCCTGGGCGGAATCAATCTCCGCGCCGGCGCCGTCCGGATGAAAACAAAAGCCGCAGATCAGCCCGGCCTGGTCCGAGCCGTATTGTTGCTGTGCGATGGGGTGGTTCATGGCGCGCGGCCGACATGGTGGGATACGGTACAGCTTAGGCGCGGCGGATGACGGAATGGTGACGGTGCGCTCGCTGGACTTTTAGGTTTGCCGCAGATGGCGGCCCGGTGCGACAATTCACGGCTGAAGAGGCCGACGTGTTGCTTTACAATGCCAAGCCTGTGCTTTTGACCCTGCCCGCGGGCGGGTTTTTTTATTGGGGGACGTCTGAGCCATGACTTGGCAGGATTTCAAGATGCAATACCTGGTGCGCTTTTGGGCGCCGGTGCCGGCGGTGATCGCCGCCGGGGTGTTGTCCGCTTATTATTTCGGCATTACCGGCACCTTCTGGGCGGTGACCGGGGAGTTCACGCGCTGGGGCGGCCACGCTTTGCAGTTGTTCGGTTTTCACCCGGAAACCTGGGGCTATTTCAAGGTGATCCATCTTGAGGGCACGCCCTTGGACCGCGTGGACGGCATGATGATCATTGGCATGTTCGCCGGCTGTCTGTCCGCGGCCTTGTGGGCCAACAACGTCAAGCTGCGCATGCCGCATCATCGCGTGCGCATCGTGCAGGCGGTGCTGGGCGGCCTGATCGCCGGCTTTGGCGCGCGCTTGGCGATGGGCTGCAATCTGGCGGCCTTCTTCACCGGCATTCCGCAGTTTTCCTTGCACGCCTGGCTGTTTGCGTTGGCTACGGCGGCCGGTTCCTGGTTTGGCGCGCGGGTGAGCATGCTGCCGGTGTTCCGCATTCCGGTGAAGCTGCAGAAGGTGAGCGCGCCGCAGCCCTTGCAGCAGCGCGAGGATCAGGCGCGGCGCCGCTTCCGCCTGGGCATGCTGATTTTCGTCGCCTTCACGCTGTGGGCGCTGGCGCGGACCTTCTCCATGCCCAAGCTGGGGCTGGCGGCCTTGTTCGGCCTGGCTTTCGGCCTGATCATCGAGCGCGCCCAGGTGTGCTTCACCTCGGCCTTCCGCGACCTGTGGCTGACCGGCCGCACCCAAATGGCCAAGGCCATCATCGCCGGCATGGCGGTCAGTGTGATCGGTGTGTACAGCTATGTGCAGCTGGGTGTGCCGCCCAAGATTCTGTGGGCCGGCCCCAACGCGGTGATAGGCGGAGTCTTGTTCGGCTTCGGCATCGTGCTGGCCGGCGGTTGCGAAACCGGCTGGATGTATCGCGCGGTGGAGGGCCAGGTGCATTACTGGTGGGTGGGGCTGGGCAATATCGTCGGCGCCACCTTGCTGGCGGCGTGGTGGGACGACATTGCGCCGGCGGTGGCCACCGATTACGCTAAGGTCAACCTGCTGGCGGTGTTTGGCCCGCAAGGCGGCCTGGTGTTGACTTACGCGATGTTGGCGCTGGCGATGCTGGCGGTGTTGTGGTGGGAGAAACGCTTTTTCGCCAATAAGGCGCAGGCGGCGAGATTCAGCAAGGAGGCGGCATGAGCAAGCAGAGTTATACCCCCAATTACCGTTTGGACATGATGGGCGAGCCTTGCCCGTATCCGGCGGTGGCCACGCTGGAGGCGATGCCGCAGCTGCAGTCGGGCGAAATCCTGGAGGTGGTGACCGATTGCCCGCAGTCGATCAACAACATCCCGCTGGACGCCAAGAATCATGGCTACACCGTGCTGGAAATCCAGCAGGACGGCCCGACGATACGCTATCTGATCCAGCGTTGAGCCGGTGTAAATAGTGCCATTCCGCCGTGGAGGCGGAACCAGGCGGCCTGTCGTTCACTCACTTGTTAAGTGTTTGGCGGCAGGCTGCTGTCGTATGCGGCCGGCCATGGTTTCCCTCATTGGATAAAGGTGTTGCCATGTTCTCACTCAGCCGCGGCGTCGCCCGCTTGGCCCTTATCTGTGTTCCCGTTGCGCCGGCGCTGGCCGGCACCGGTTCCGCCCATCTCAATTATCCCAATGTTTCCGCCGACATTCTGATGATGACGGTGAAGGTGTTGAACACGCATCAGCATACCTATTACGAGACCCTGGGCTGGAACGGCGGCCGCGAGGCCGGCGGCTACACCGGCATTCAGAGCCACAACAACGGCGTGCCGGCCTATATCTTTTCGATCTGGGATCCGATATCGGTGCGCGGCATCCCCATCCGCGCGGTGTACGCCAAGCCCGGCGCCAAGGTGGAGCGTTTTGGCGGCGAGGGCGAGGGGCTGAAGTATTTCGACTTGCAGACCAAGTGGACGCTGGGCCAGCCGGTGACGTCCCTGGTGCGCAACTGGCAGCAAAACGGCCACACCTACTTTGGCATGTGGACGCGGGACGCGGCCACGCGGGTCTGGACCCACCACGCCACTTTCGATTTCCCGGTGGCCAATGTCGATTTCGCCGCCCAGTCCGCCAACAGCTTCATCGAGAACTGGAGCGGCCAGGCCAAGGACGTGACCCGCACCGCCGAGTACTACGATGTCTGGGCGCGCGGCGCGCAGGGCTGGCAGGCGATCAACCGAGCCACGCCCACCGTTACCGAGCTGACGCCGGCGCAGGCCAAGCAGCACGCGGTGTCCTCGCAGGGGCGCTTTGTGATGCAGCAGGGCGCGCCGCTAGCCGGTTTTCAATCGCCGCTGATTTCCACCACCCGCCGCCCGGCCGCGCCGGAAGCGGATCCGGCCAAGATCGAGCAGCTGAACGCCACTTACGACGCCGCCGCGCGCGCGGTGACGGTGAGCTGGCAAACCAGCCTCTATGGCGCGCCGCAGTTCAAATACCAGCTCAGCGTAAGCGACGCCGCCAGCGGCAAGACCTTGGCGCAAGGCGGCGAAATCTCCGGCGAGCGCCGCGCGGCCAATTTGAAGCTGCCGGCGGGAACGCCGGCGCCGGCCAAGCTGCAAGTGAGCTTGACGCTGACCGACGTGCTGGACCGTAGCGACGCGCGCGCAAGCAAGTTGATAGACAGCAGCGCCGTCGGGCCGCAGGCCGGCAAGTCTTACCGGCTGCAGTCGGCGAGCAGCGGGCTGTGGCTGACGGTCAAGGACAATAGCGCGGCCGCCGGCGCGGCGGTGGTGCAGCAGGCCGCCGCCGGGCAGAACCAGGTATGGCAGCTGGCCGTCAGCGGCGACGCTTTTCAATTGACGGCCGCGCACTCCCGGCAGTGCCTGGATGTGGAGGGCGGGTCCAAGCAGGATGGAGGCAAGCTGATCCAGTGGCCATGCAGCGGCCAGGCCAATCAGCGTTTCAGCCTGAAGGCGGACGGCGCCGGCGGGTATAGCCTGGTGGGCGCGCAGGCAGGCAAATGCGTGGATGTGGCCAATGGTTCGGCCCAGGCGGGCCAGCAGCTGATTCAATGGAGCTGCCACGGCGGCGCGAATCAGCGCTGGCGCTTGCTGGCCGCGGAGTGAGCACCGCCCGCGCCGTCAGGCGCGGGCGGCTGTTACGATCTGCTGCGCTGCGGCGATACGGCGTTGAAAACACCTTCGAAATGCTCATGTACCGCTTGTACATTCCGCTTTCTCAGCGGTTTTCGCCTTGCCTCGCTCTGGCTCGCGAGACTTTGAACCGCTTCTTAGCGTTCGCAGCCGGCGAGGAAGGCGCGGGTGGCGGCGGCGCCGGCCTCGAATAGCCGCTGATACTTGTCGTCACCGGTCTTGATATTGAAGTCCGTGGCCAAGACGCCTTCGGTGGGAATATTGATGCTGCGCGCCTGATCCCGCGGCGAATGCTGGTAGTTCAGGTTTTGCGCTTGCCAGGCGCTCTGGGTGATGTTCTGGATGTGTTGGATCAGGTTGGCGTCCGACGACGGCTCGCCCGGTGGCGCGTCGAAACGGGCACCGAAGGTTTTCTCCTCCTTCTCTTCTCCCTGCTTTGGCTTTGCTGGGTACTTGTCGTCGAAGAAATTGATCGGGTAGTTCCAGATGGTGCCGCCGTCTACGAACACACCGGTTTCCTGGCCTGGGTAGGTGAAATTCTGCGCCTCGAAGAAGAAGGGGATGGACATGGAGATGCGCACCGCCTCGGCCACTTCCACGTTCGGGGTCAGTTCGGTGGAGAACACCATGGCCTGGTGAGTGTTGGCGTCGCAGCCGATCACATGGAGCTGGCGGAAGGCTTGTTCGTTCTTGTGCAGTGCGGGGTTGGCGAAATCGGCGAAAGTGTATTTCTTGCCCGGCCGGCCATCCTTGAACTGACTGGCGACCACGCCTTGCAGCCAGTGGTAGAAATATTCGCTGGAGTACCAGCCCTTCTTGTTGATCAGCCGCAGCAGGCAGACGAAGTCGTCGGGCGTGATGCCCGGCGCATGGGCCTGGAAGGCGTGGTAGGCGGCGTCCAGTTGCACCGAGCGCGGCTCGGTGGTTTTTTGCGGGATTTTGCTATAGACCAAGGAGTCTGCAAGCTTCTTGGTTTCGGCTGCGCTGAGCTGGAAGCTGATCAGCATGGAAGAGATGGCGCCGGCGGAGGCGCCGACCACGCGTTGGATTTGCGCCAGCGCGCCGGCCTTTTCCAGTTCCTCCAACATGCCCAGGTAGGCGATGCCCCAGACGCCGCCGCCGGATAGAGCCAGGTTTTCGAATGAATATTTCATGTGCCGCTCCTTGTCGTTGAGATTAAATCGACTCGCCATTTATGTTTATGGCATGAGGCGGCGTTTGCTGCTATCAGTTGACGCGGGACCCGGCTTTGCCGGCCTTTCGGCCAGGCACGGCCACCGCGCCGCGTACTTCAAAGCGGATTTTCTCCACCACCAGGCCCTTGGCGTCGCGCAGTTCCAACGCGTGGCGGCCGGGCCAGGGGAACCAGGGCAGGCTGGCGCCTGAGCCCAGGCGTTTGCCGTTGAGCCACCATTGCGGGCGGGCCACGCCGCGCGCGCGCAGCAGCAGACGCTGATTGGCCGGCGGGATATCCGGATCCAGCGCGTAGACGCTGCCGTCCACCGGCGCGGCGATGCCGGGCGTCTGGCTGGCGCCGCCGCGCTCCGGCACGATCAGCGCGCGCTCGGTGCCGGCCAGAAACCATTCGCGCCGGCTGGCTTCGACATCGCCCTCGTAGCGCACGTTCTGGCTCACCACGCCGGGCGGCGGGGCCGGCGGCAGGGAGGCCGGAGCGCCTTGCTGGGCGCGGTCCAGCACCGCCTGCCACACCGGCGCCGCGCCGTGCATGCCGGATACGTCCCACATCGGCTCGCCGGCGGCGTTGCCCACCCACACCGCCACGGTGCGCTGGCGCGAGAAGCCCACCGCCCAGTTGTCGCGCATGTCCTTGCTGGTGCCGGTCTTGACCGCGCTCCAGTAGCGGGTGGACAGCGCGCTTTCCAGGCCGAAGGTGCGCGCGCGCGCGGTGCGGTCGGACAGGATGTCGGCGATGATGAAGCTGCTGGCGGCGTCCAGCTGCCGCTGCGGTTTGGGTTTTGGGTCCGCCAGCGTCCAGCGGGCAGGGCTGGCCAGGCCCTGGTTGGCCAGGGTGCGGTAGGCGTTGGCCAGTTCCAGCAGGCGGATGTCGGCGGCGCCCAGCGCCAGGCTGTAGCCGTAGTAGTCGCCGTCCTGTTGCAGGCTGCTCAGGCCCAGCCGGTACAGGCGGTCGCGCAGCGCGTTGGGGCCCACCATTTCGATGGCGCGCACCGTCGGCACATTGAGCGAGGAGGCCAGCGCGGTGCGCGCCGACACCAGGCCTTTGAAGTCCTTGGCGTAGTTTTGCGGCGCGTACAGCCCAGAGCCGGTTTGCAGGTCCAGCGGGCTGTCGTTGAGCAGGGAGGCGGCGCTCAGGTAACGGCGCTCCAGCGCCAGCTGGTAGAGGAAGGGCTTGAGCGTGGAGCCGGCCTGGCGCAGCGAGGTGACGCCGTCCACTTCCGCGGCGTTGGACAGGCCGCGGCCGCTGGAGCCCACCCAGGCCAGGATGTCGCCGCTGGCGTTGTCCAGCACCACCAGCGCGCCGTCCTGCACATTGCGTTGCGCCAGCGCGGCCAGGTGGCGGCGCAGCACCGAGACGGCGTAGCGTTGCAGGCCCAGGTCCAGAGTGGAGCCGACACGGCTGCCGGCCGCCAGCGGCTGGCGTTGCAGCAGTTTTTGCGCGAAGTGGGGCGCGTCCTGCTCCGCCAGCGGATTGGCGGCGCGGCTTTGCGCCAGCGCCTGGCGGGTGCGCACCGCCAGCGCCGCGCAGTTGGGCTGGCGGCGCATGTCCTGCAGGATGCGGCAAGCGCGGGCGGCCACCTTGTCCGGCGCGGCGTTGGGCGCGCGGATCAAGGCCACCGCGATGGCGGATTCTTCCAGATTGAGGCCGGCCGGCAGTTTGCCGAACAAGGTGGCGGACAGCGCGGACAAGCCCACCAACTCTCCACGGAAACCCACCAGATTCAGGTAAGCCTCCAGGATCTGCGCCTTGCTCCAATGCGTTTCCAGCCAGGCGGCGGACCAGCCCTGGCCCATTTTCTGCCACAGGCTGCGGCCGTTGCGGCCTATCTTGAGGTCGTTGTCCAGCAAGCCGGCCAACTGCATGGTCAGCGTGGACGCGCCGCGGGTGCGGGTGTTCCACAGATTGCCCCAGGCCGCCGCGGCCACGCCGGACCAGTCCACGCCGCTGTGCTGGTAGAAGCGCCGGTCTTCCGACACCACCAGCGCGTGGCGGAAGGCCGGCGAAGTGTCGGCCAGACTCACCCAGTCCAGCCGCCGGCCTTGCTTGTCCACTCGCAGCCGCTGCAGGGGCTGGCCGTTGCGGTCCAGCACCACCACGTCAGACGGCCGCCATTCCGCCTTGACCTGCTGAAAACTGGGCTGGGCCTGCGCCTGGGCGGCGGCGCCGCACAAAGCCAGCGCCGCCAACCACGTCCATCCCTTTATGGAGGTTTGCTCGCAAAGGCAGGCATGGCGTGGAGGTTTGGAGCGCAGCAGTCGAAGAGGGAGGATGCGCGTCATGTGCGAGACCGAGTTTGCGGCGGAGTGGATGGCATGGCGGTGGGGTATGCATTGCATGCTGATTTTACAGAAATAGATTTTGATTGTGGTATTTCATGGTCAAATATTTTTAATCGCAATTAAATATTGCAGCAAGTAAGTTGCCAATTAGGTATTTGCACTAGGTTCTATTCCCATGGTCATGCTGTATCAATAAATGGCCTTTGGGTGAAATTATTTCGCCTTATTGAGACGATTTATATACGGAGGAAGTGATGAGCAATATCGTCAACATTGAAATGGTGTTCGATACGCAAACCATTCTCAACAAGTACCCTAGTCCAAGCCAAAACTCTGGACAGCCAACCGGCATCGCCCATCAGGACGTTTATATGGTGGCGGAGAGCCGTTTTGTTACTGGCGGACAAGCTTCCGCTGATTTGGCGGTGAAGGCTGAAGTGGACGATGTGATCCGGTGGCGTGCATTGTCTCTGTCTTCGAACGTCAGCCAAAGCGTTATCGTTTACAAAATCCAAAAATTCTCCGGCAGTCAGGTGACCTCCATCCCGGTTCCGACCGAGTCCAGACCTTGGGTGCCCATTCCCAACCAGAATGCGGACAAAGTGGTGGATCCCCTGAATTATACCGCGCAACAAATTCCAAACTACTACCTTGGGTGCAACGTGACTGACACGGGCACTGAAAATTACCAGGTTTGGTTCTATATCACCGAGCAAGTAAGCGGCAATCAAGTTAAAACCCTTGGTTACTTCTATTGGGATCCGGTTATCCAGGTTTCTTGAAGTATCAGGTTTTATTGAAACCGAAGTGCCGGCAAACTGTTCAGCTTGCCGGCACTTCACCTATTGTAAGGATGAATTATGAATCCGGTTATCGACTTGACCCTGGCGCTGCAACCGGACGTGCCGCAAAACGTCTTGGGTCTGCGGGAGGATTCGCCCGCAGCAGTCAATGAAGGCGCGGTACGGGTTTTTTCCAGTCATACCCTAGTCGAGGAGCGTTTACAGAATGGTCTGCTCCTATTGTCTCTGCCCGATGCCAGGGTGGGGAATACGATACGCTGGTATGGCGCGAGCGCCTCTCCAAGTCAGGGGATGGGCGTCATCCCTTATGCCGTTGACCACCTCGGCGGACAAGCAGCCACTTCGATCACCGCTCCATGCCTCTGCAAAAGAGGGCAGTTGCTGCCCGAGCAGGATGCCGCCAGTTCCGAAATCAATATGACGCGGCTCCATGTTGAAAAAGCATCGTTTTTTTACTGGACTCATGATGTGACGGACTCTGGTCGAGAAGATTTCCGCATCACGCTCCATCTCTACGGCCGCCCCAAGTCCGACGGCTCCTTTGGAGAAAGGCTGGGAACGCGCGTGCTTAGCGTGTCCATCGTCATTCCATAAGCGGCGGTTGCCGAAGGCGGCGACCTTGTCTTGAACGAAAGTTGTCGACGCGCGGGCATGAGGCATTGCCCGCTTGCTGCGCCCCCTCTTTAGATATCGGCCAAAGAGGGGGCGCAGGCTTAGTTTTCCCCTTTCCCAACCTTGAACACCGGGTTGGGCAACATCCCGAACACGTCCGGCGCGTACAGCGCTTCCACCCGCGTCGGCGGCAGCTTGAAGGCTCCGGGGTTGTTCAGGCGCATGGTGTAGCTGGTTTTCAGGCCGCCGCGCGGTACGTAGCTGTAGTAGGCGCGGTAGCCGGAGAAACGGCGCTCCACGTAGTCGGCGGGGTCGCCGTCGTTGTCCGCCTTGGCGTTGATCGCCGAATCCCGGCCCAGGCCGGAACCCAGGATGGTGGCGCCGGCCGGGATCGGGTCGTTGACCACCACCCAGGTCATATCGCTTTGCGCCTGGATCTCCAGCGTGACCTTGATCACGTCGCCGGGCTGGTACTGGCCGCTGGTTTTCTGGCTGACTGGGCTCAGCGTTTTCTTGATGCTGTAGCCGGCGTAGCGCGGGGCCTTGAGCGCGATGGCGGCCTCGGCCTGGACCGTGGCCCACGGCGCGCCGCCGCCGGCGTGCTTGAGCTGCAGGCTGCCACCGCCGGCGCTCCAGGGCAGCAGGCCCAACTGCTTGACGCCTTCCTGCGGCCAGGCCAGGTTCAGCTTGGCGCCGCCCAGCGCGGCGCTGGTCTGGCCGCTGACCGGCGCGGTTTCGAACTGGCGCGAGAATTGCGCAACGGCCAGGCTGCCCCACAGATTGGAGGTGGTGGTGCCCCAATGGCCTTTTTGCTGACGCCCCAGCAGGCCGGTGAGCAGGCGCGGCATGTCCGCCTGCCAGCCCGGCAGCTTGCGCACCGTCAGCAACAGCTTGGCGGCGTTGACGTCGGCGCTGCCCATCAGCCACCAGGCGTTGTCGCTGGCCTCGGTGCTGAAGCCCATGCGCGTGCCCTGGTAGGTGAGGCGCGCGCGCAGCAGGTTTTCGGCCTCGCTCAGCCGCGCGGCGCGCTGTGGAACGTCGGCGGCGCGGTTAAGCAATGCCAGCCAGTCCACCAGCATGGCGGTGCTCATTTTCTGCGGATTGAGGTCCAGCACGTCCAGCATGGCCGGACGGAAGCGGCCGTAGCGCGCCAGCGCTTCCATCGCGCTCAGGCGGCGGGCGTCGGCGTCCTGGCGGCCCAGCGGCAGGTCGCGCTTGAGCCGGCCCTCGACGAAGGCGGTCAGGCCGTCCAGCAGCCGCGCGCGCTGGGCTTCCGGAATGGCGACGCCGGCTTCGTGGGCGGCGGCCAGCAGGTAGCTGCTGAGGATGTCGCTGCCGCGGTCCGGCGCGCCTTCGGCCAGCGGGAAGTAGGCGGCGAGGCCGCTGCCGTCCAGATACAGCGGCAGTTCGCTCATCAGCTGATCCCAGCGCTTGGCGTCGGCCAGGCCCAGGGCCACCGAGCTGCGCTGTTCCAGGCAGACATAGGGGTAGTCCTGGAACCAGCGGCGCACGCCGGGCAGTTCATTGCCCAGCTTGGCCTGCAGGCTGACGCGGATGCCGCCGCGGCCGGGCAGGGCGCCCGGCGGCAAGGCGACGGGGATGCTCAGTTCCGGCGCCACGCGTTGCAGCGTGGCCTGCTCCACGGTGACGGGCACAGCCGGCTCGATTTCCTGGCGCACCGCCAGCTTGTCGGCGGCCTTGCCGTCCACTTGCTGGGCGCTGAAGCTCCATTTCAATTCCTTGACGTCGTTGGGCACCGTCACCGGCCAGCTCAACAACCGCGCCTCGCCCACCGGCAGGCTGATCTCCTGCGGCGGCAAGTCCGGCAAGCCGGGCGCGCCGGCCTGGACCTTGACCTTGAGCGGCTTGTCGCCGCCGTTGCGCACGGTGACGCCGGCGCTGAACTGGTCGCCTTCGCGCGCCAGTGGCGGGATGCCGGAACTCAGCTGCAAGTCCTGGGTGACGTTGAAGCCGGCTTCGCCGGTGCCGAACAGATCATTGCCGACGTCGGCCACCGCCACCAGGCGGAAGCGGGTCAGCGCGTCGTTGATCGGCACTTTGACGCGGGCGCTGCCGTTGGCGTCCAGCACCACGCGCGGCTGCCACAGCAGCAGGGTGTCCAGCAGTTCGCGGGTGGGCGCCTTGCCGCCGCCGCCGCCCGGCGGCAGCGATTTGCGGCCGTAATGGCGCTTGCCCACCACTTCCAGCTGGGCGGTGGCGGTTTCCACGCCGTAGCTGTGGCGCTGGTACATCGCCTGCATCAGTTCCCAGCTGCGGTTGGGCTGCAGTTCCAGCAGAGCTTCGTCCACCGCGGCGAAGGCCACCTCAGTGCCGGCCGGCGCCGGCTTGCCGCCGGGCAGCTTGACCTGGATGGCCACTTCGGCGGTTTCGCGGATGCCGTAGCTCTTGCGCGCCGGGCTCACGGTGACGTCCAGCCGCTTGGCGGCGTCGCCCACCTGGATTTCGGCGATGCCGTATTTGAAGGCCGGCCGCGACAGGTCCACCATGCTGGTGGGCGGGGTGTAATCGCCGCCTTCGTTCCAGTAGGCGTCCCACCATTCGCTCGGGGTTTTCCAGCCCCAGGTGAAGAAGGAGTACCACGGCACTTCGCGCACGCGGCCGCGCACCGCCAGCACCGAGACGTAGACGTTGGGTGTCCAGCCCGGCTCGATCTTGAGTTCGATCACCGGGTTCTTGCCTTCCAGCTCCACCACCCGGGTTTCGATCACGCCTTCGCGTTCAATCGCCAGCCAGGCGGTGGCTTTGCGGAAGGGCATGCGAACCTGGAGGCGGGCGGTTTCGCCGGGCGCGTAGCTGATTTTTTCCGGCAGGATGTCGATGCGATCGTTGTTGTCCACGTCGAACCACAATTCGTCGTGCTTGCTGACCCACACCGATTGCGCGCTTTGCGCCAGATTGCCGTTGTCGTCCGCGGCTTCGGCGATCAGCTCCATGTCGCCGGCGTCCTTGAGATTGACTTCGCAGAACATCAGGCCGCGGCCGTCGGTGCTGCCGCTGCACACCTTGCCCTTGTCGTCGGTCTCTTCGTTGTGGTCCCAGGCGTAGAAGCCGCCCACCAGCCGCTTGCGGCTGGACAGGTAGCGGTGTTCGCGCAGGCTGATCTTGACGTTCTTGCCGGCCAGCGGCTTGCCGGCGGTGTCCAGCACCACGGCCTTGAGCTGCAACGCGCGGCCGGCGGTGATCCAGCTGTCCACATTGATGCCCACTTGCAGGCCGGCCGGCCATAAGGGAATGCGGCGGGTCAGGGTTTGCACTTCGCCGTTGGGGTCGCGGTAGGCGGCCTCGGTGACCAGGTCGTAGCGGCGATCCAGCTTGGGCAGCTTGTCCAGCGTGGTCTTGCCGTTGCCGTTGGCGTCCAGTTGCAGCGCGGCCTTGTCCAGCAGCACTTTGCCGTCCAGCGAGGATTCGGCCTGGTCGCGCTGACGCTGCGGCGGCGAGAAGCTGTAAGACTCATAGCCCTTGATGCGTTGGTAGGCGTCGGCCAGCATGGCGCTGACTTCCACCGGCCAGCCCTTGGCCGGGCCGCCGTTGCCCCAGGACAGGGATACGTTGAGCGGCAGCTGTTTGGGCGCAATGCCGGCGTTCTTCACCGTGGAGACGCGGCCGGTCATGGTGGGCAGGCGGAATTCCTCCACCCGGAAACTGCCGCTGTGCAGCGAGTAACCGTCCAGCTCCGGGCTGGACGGCTTGTCCTTGTCGTCCGGGCCGCGCGCGCCCTTGCGCTCCAGGTACAGTGTGTACTCGCCCAGCTTGGCTTCCTTGGGCAGCGCGTAGCTGCTTTCCGCGTAGCGGCCGTTGCGCCAGCTCAGCGGCAGGCTGATTTCGTCTCCGCTGCCGTCGTGGACGATGCGCAGTTGCTGCGGCAGCTGGCCGGGCTTGAGCTGGGCCAGGCCGCGGCTGACCTGGGTGCGCAGCAAATGCTTCATCGACACGGTTTCGCCGGCGCGGAACAGCGCGCGGTCCAGGATGGTGTGGGCCAGGATATTGGGGCTGTCGCTCCACTGGGTGGGGAAGGGGAAGCGCCAGGATTCGATGCCGCGGTTCCAGCTGGAACGGACGAAGGACACGTCGTCGTTGCCGTTGGCGTCCTTGGCGGCGGCGGTGATGAACAGGCCGGACAGTTCCTCGTTGTCGCAGTTGCCGGCCGGCAGCACGGACTTGACCGCGGCCACGCCCTTGGCGTCGGTCTTGCCGGACCACAGCGCGTTGCCCTTGCAATCGTAGATGTTGACGCGGGCGGCCGGCACCGGCTTGCCCTTGTCCAATGTGGTCACCCACACCGCGGCGTTTTCCTTGGAGCTCTTGAAGTGCACCGCCATATTGGTGACCAGCGCGGCGGTGCGCACATACATGGGCTTGGTGCTGGCCAGCAGCGATTTGCCCAGCAGCCGGGACGACACTTCCACCACGTAGAGGCCGGGTTTGGGCAGCGGGATGCCCACCACTTCGAACGGCCATTTGCCCTGCTTGTCAGGCTGGCTGGGCAGCTTCAGCGGCTGGGCGGCCTTTTCCTTGGCCAGCAGCGACAGCCGCCGGCTTTCTATGGTCTTGTCCTTGCCGGCGGGCAGCGCGCTTTCGTGATAGCGCAGCACCTTGGCCAGCCAGGCCATCATGTCCTGGTCCTTGTTCAGCCGCAGCGCCTGACCGCCCAATTGCACCGATTTGATATTGAGGTCGCCCTCCACCCCGCGCAGGGTGATGGGCAGCGCCGCGTCCGCGCCGGATTCGATGATGCCGAACGGCGCGGCGGCGAATTTGGCCAAGGGCGGATAGTCGGCCAGCTTGATGGCCAGCGGGAAGCGCTCGGCGTTGACCAGCGGGCGGCCCACTTCGTCGCCAAAGTCCTTGGGCAACTTCAGCGTCAGCGTTTCCAAGGGCGGGAACGGCGGTGCGAAGCTGACGCTGTCCACCGGCTCGCCCTTGCCGCGCGCCTCCGCCTGCGGCGCGCGCTCGGCGCCGGCGCCGCTCAGGCGTATCGCCATCGCCAGTTTTTCCGGCACCGGCGAACTGAAATTGAGGGTGATGGGCTTGAACGGGATGCACGCGCCTTTTGCGTTCTCGCGCAGGCAGCTCATATTGGCGGTGAACGGCGGCCGCACCTGGTAATTGAGCCGGTCCGGCGCGGCCGCGCCGCGCTGGTGCACCAGGGTGAGCTTGCTGTCCGGCGCCAGCCGTTGGCCGCATCGCAAGGTCAGCACCTTGGCGGATTGCGATTCCAACTTCAGATGCTTGAGCAGGGCCGCGCGCTCGCCGGCCGGCAAGGGCTGGACCGGGATGCGTTCCGGCAAGCTGGAGGATTGGCAATACAGGGACGAGGCCGGCACGCCGGCGCCGTTGAATTGCAGCACGAAGGCCTGGTCTTCCTCGATGCGGCCGTTGCGCGGCCAGCGCTCCACCACCACCGGCGCGCCGGTGTAGAAGCGGAAACTCAAGCCAGTGTCCACGGCCTTGCCCTGTAGATCCTTGAGGCCGGGCTTGGCCGTGAAGCGGCAGTCGGTGTTGGCAGCCGGGGTTTCCGACACGTCCAGCACCCAGGTCTTGTCGTCCACCCAGTGGCCCTTGGCCTTCAAACCGCAACTCCAGGCGAACGGAGCCGGCGCGGCGCTATTGCCCAGCGGAATCATGCTGCTGTTGAAGGTGGCGCGCACCTGCTGCACTTCTTTGACTTCGCCCTGGGGGCTGAAAGTGGTGACGCCGGCGGCAAGGCCGGCGGCGCAGGCGAAACCCAAAAGCGCGGGCGCAAGGCGGAATGGCAAAGACATGGACGAGGCTCCGGAAAATACCATCGCAATTATACGCGGCTGGAGCGGTGGCAAGGGGCGAGATGTAAAAAAGACCGGCGGCGGCTTGCCCTGGTTCCGGGGTTTCTCGGCCCTCAGCGGAATTTTAGATTTTCATGATGGATGCGTTGCGGACAAGCGGGCGGGAAAGAAGGAAGGATGAGGGGGTGGAATGGTGTCGGTCATTTATTCCTAATAAAAACAAAATGTTTCAAACGATTTGGTGTGAAGATTCACACCCGTGGGTTACGTAGTTATACGGATGGGGAGAGGCGGCGTTTGTCATAGAATCGCCCGTTTTCAAGAAAACTAGCATTCGTAAGTGTCGCACTTTAAATTAGAACCGGTGGCCTTCCTGTTAAAACGGCCAGCCGGGGCCATTCTCGCGTCGCTAAGCGCGTTTTGCCTGGCCGCGCCGGCCTGGTCCAAGCTGCCGGCGGAGTTGCCGTCTCCCAATCAGCAACTGATTCTGCAACAAGAGCGCGAGCGGGCCTTGCAAGAGCAGGCGCAGCCGGCGGCGCCCGACGTGCGTCTGCCGCGCCAGGCCGATGCGCAGGCGGACTATCCGGCCAGCGAAGCGCCGTGCTTCGCCATCCATGAACTGCGCTTGGCCGGGGAACTGGCCGAGCGTTTCCGCTGGGCGCTGGCCGCCGCCGACGCCCCCGGCCGTTGCCTAGGCGCGCAAGGGGTCAACCTGGCGATGAAGCGGGTGCAGAACGCCCTGATCGCACAGGGCTACGTCACCACCCGGGTGCTGGTCAAGCCGCAGGATCTGAAACCGGGCGTGCTGACCCTGACGCTGGTTCCCGGCCGCATCCACGCCATCCGCTTCGCCGATCCGTCGTCATGGCGCGCGCGCTGGTCCAACGCCTTGCCGGCACGTCCGGGCGACGTGCTCAATCTGCGCGACATCGAACAGGCGCTGGAAAACTTCAAACGGGTGCCGACGGCGGACGCCGACATCCAGATCGAGCCGGCCGGGGCCGACGGCGAAAGCGATCTGGTGATCGCCTGGAAAGAGGCCTTGCCCATCCGGCTGTCCTTGAGCCTGGACGACGGCGGCAGCGACGCCACCGGCCGTTATCAGGGCAGCGCCACGCTGTCGCTGGACAATCTACTCACCGTCAACGACCTGTTCTATTACAGCCAGGGCAAGGACCTGTTCCAGCACGACCCGTTGGGCTCGAAAAGCCGTTCGCTGCATTACTCGCTGCCCCTGGGTTACTGGCAGCTGGGCTTGAGCCTCAACGATTACCGTTACCACCAGACCATCGCCGGCGCCAACGAAAAATATCTGTACCGCGGCGACAGCGAGAACAGCCAGCTCAGTCTGTCGCGGGTGGTGTATCGCAGCCAGGCGCACAAGACCACGCTCAGCCTGCGAGCCTACCAGCGCAAATCGCGCAACTTCGTCGAAGACACGGAAATCCGCCTGCAGCACCGGCAGACCGCAGGCTGGGAACTGGGACTGAACCAGCGTTCTTATCTGGGCGACGCCACGCTGGACGCCGGTCTCAACTGGCGGCGCGGCACCGGCATGCTGGGCGCCTTGCCCGCGCCGGAAGAAGAAACCGGCAACGGAAGCTCCCGGCCCAGCATCGTGACCGCGGACCTGAGCTACAACCAGCCGCTGCAAATCGGCGCGCAAAAGCTGCGGCTCAACAGCCAATGGCGAGGCCAGTGGAGCAAGGGCGCGCTGGCGCCGCAAGACCGGTTCGCCATTGGCGGCCGTTACACCGTGCGCGGTTTCGACGGCGACCTGAGCCTGTCCAGCGAGCGCGGCTGGCTGTGGCGCAACGAGCTGTCCTGGGCGATGGGTCCCAGCGGCCAGGAACTGTATCTGGCGCTGGACCTGGGCCGCGTCAGCGGCGCCGCCAGCGCGCAGTTGATAGGCCGGCAACTGGCCGGCGGCGCGGTCGGCATGCGCGGCAGCCTGTTCAAGCGCCTGTCCTACGATATGTTCACCGGCTGGCCCATCCAGAAACCCGCCGGTTTCCAGACCGGCGCCGCGTCGGGCTTCAGTCTGAACCTGCAATTTTGATTTTTGAATTTGGGGCCGGCGGCAACGCCTCGCGTTGGCGGCCTCGCTCTTGTCGAGAGTTTTGGCCATGAACCGTCTTTGTTACCGTCTGATTTTCAACCGCGCGCGGGGCCTGATCATGGCCGTCGCCGAGATCGTCAAGCCGCTGGGCGCGGGCGGCGGCCGTTCCGCCGCGCCGGCGGCGGCAAGCCGGCGCTTGGCCGTGACCTTGCGCGGCATCGTCTGGGCAAGCTGGTGCGCGTTCGCAGGCGGCGCGTTGGCCGCTGGCATCGCGGCGGACCCGAACGCGCCGGCGGCGCAGCGTCCCGGCGTGATCGGCACCGCCAACGGCCTGCCGCAGGTGAACATCCAGGCGCCCAGCGCCGCCGGGGTGTCCCGCAATCAGTACAGCCAGTTCGACGTCGACAAAGGCGGGGCCATTCTCAACAACAGCGCCACCAGCGTGCAAACCCAGCTGGGCGGCTGGATACAGGGCAATCCCAATCTCAGTCCCGGCGCGCCGGCGCGGGTGATCCTCAACGAGGTCAACAGCGCCAACCCCAGCCAGCTGCGCGGCTTCCTGGAAGTGGCCGGCGGCCGCGCGCAGGTCATCGTGGCCAACCCTTCCGGCATTCTCTGCGACGGCTGCGGCACCATCAACGCCGGGCGCATGACCTTGACCACCGGACGCCCTGAGCTGAACCCGGACGGCAGCCTGGCCGGCTACCGGGTGGAAAGCGGCGCCATCCGCATTGAAGGCGCCGGCATGCAGGCCGGCAGCACCGAATACGCGGATCTGATGGCGCGCGCGGTGGAAGTGCAGGCCGGCATCTGGGCGCAAAATCTGCGCGTCAGCGCCGGCCGCAACCGCGTCAGCGCCGACCATCAAAACGTCCAGGCTTTGGCGGCGGCCGGCGCCGGCCGGCCCGGCTTCGCCATCGACGTGGCGCAACTGGGCGGCATGTACGCCGGCAAAATCCGCCTGTTGGCCACCGAAGTCGGCGTAGGCGTGCGCAGCAGCGGGCAGCTGAGCGGCGACGAGCAGCTGCGGCTGGACAGCGCCGGCCAGCTGACCCTGAGCGGCCGCCAGAACGGCGGCGACATCCAGTACCACGCCGCCGGCGACATCGAACACGGCGGCGCCAGCTACAGCCGCGGCAAGTTGGCCTTGGACGGCGACGCCGCCTTGCGCCAGAGCGGCACCATGGCGGCGGCCGGCGAAGTAAGGGTCAAGGCGCGCAGCATCGCCGCCAGCGGCGACTTCGCCGCCGGCAGCGACGACAAGGGGCAAGTGGGCGCGGCAGGCGCGCTGAGCCTGAAGGCCGGCGACAGCCTGCAGCTGAGCGGCCACGCGCTGGCCGGCTCCAGCCTGGAACTGGACGCGGTGACGATCAAGGCCGCCGACGCCAAACTGCGCGCCAAGGACAGCGCCACCTTGAAAGCGGCGGACGGGTTGGGGCTCAGCCGCGCCAGCTTGAACACCGGCCGGCTGATCGTCCAGGCCGGCGGGCAGATCGACAGCGACTCGGCCACGCTGCAAGCGGGCCAATGGCAGGCTAGCGCCGCCGCGCTCAACAACCTGGGCGGCGTTTGGGAACAGATAGGCCAGGGCAGCGGCGACTTCCGCATCGGCCAACTGCTGGACAACCGCGGCGGCCGCATCGAGGCCGACAGCCTGGCGCTGAGTCTTGGCCAGATGGACAACGGCGGCGGCAAACTGCTGGCCCTGGGCGGCACGGCGCAAGAATGGACCGTGCGCGGCGGCTTCAACAATCAGGGTGGCCTGACGGGGAGCAATGGGGACCTGAGTCTGAACGTCGGCAGCCTGGACAATGCCGGCGGCACGCTGAAAAGCGCCGCCGCCTTAACGCTGGAGACGGGCGGAGCGTTTGACAACCGCGGCGGCGCATTGCTGGCGGACGCCGCCTTGAAGCTGGAAGTGGCGCAACTGGGCAATGGCCAGGCCGGGCGGATAGACGGTGGCGGACCGCTGACGATCAAGGCGACGGGCAAGCTGAGCAATCAGGCCGGCTCCATCCACGGCGGCGCGGCCGTCGGCCTGCAAGCGGGCGAGATTGACAACGCCGGCGGCAAGGTGGAGAGCGAAGGCGCGTTGACGTTGCGCTCCGACGGCGCGCTGGACAACGGCGCGGGCAAGCTGTTGAGCAACCGGGATCAGGAGATCGAGACCGCGAGCCTCAACAACGACGGCGGCGAAATCAGCAGCCGACAAGCGCTGACGCTGCGAGCCGGCGCCTTGGCAAACCGGGGCGGGGGCATCGTCAGCCTGGGCGACGGCGACTTCCAACTGGCTGCGCTGGACAATAGCGGCGGCAAGCTGCAAAGCGGCGGCGCGCTGGCCGTGCGAACCCAGGGGGACATCGCCAACCGGGAAGGACACATCAGCGCCCAGCGCGCGATGCGCTTGGACGCCGGCGCGCTGAACAATCGGCAAGGCACGCTGGCGGGCGGCGAACGCATCACTGTGAACGCCGGCCAGATGGACAATCAAGGCGGCGCGGCGGCCAGCCAGCAAGGCTTGACGCTGACCCTGGGCGCGCTCAGCAACCAGGGGGGTCAGATCCAGACCTTGGGCGACTTGACGCTGGACGCCAGCGGCCTGCTGGACAATCAGGACGGCAAGCTGGTGGCTGACCAAGGCCAGCGCTTGCGCGCAGGGGAACTGGACAACCGGCGCGGCAAGATCAGCAGCGGCCAGGGCCTGAAAGTGGACAGCGGTCTGCTGAGCAACCAGCAAGGCAAGCTGCTCAGCGGCGGCGACGCAAACTACCAGTTGGCGCAGTTGCATAACGCGGAAGGCGAACTGCAGAGCGGCGGCGCGGCGCGGCTGACCGTCAGCGACGCGCTGGACAACAAGCAAGGCAAGATCGTGGCGGACCAGGGCCTTGCGCTGCAGGCCGCCGCCGTGGACAACGCCGGCGGCTTGCTCAACAGCCGAGGCGCGCTGGCGCTCAAGGCCGGCGAACTGAGCAACCGCTACGGCAGCCTGCTGAGCCTGGGAGACGTCAGCTTGGGGCTGGCCAGTTTCGACAACCAATACGGTCAGATCCAAACCACCGGCGCGCTGGAGGCGGAACTGAGCGGCCAGATCGACAACCGTCAGGGCAAGCTGATCTCCAATCGCAATCAGAAGTTGAGCGCCAGCCGGCTCCACAACGAGGGCGGCGCGGTGAACAGCGGCCAGGCGCTGAGCCTGACCGCCGGGCAACTGGGCAACCAGGGCGGCAAGATGGTGGGACAAAGCGGCCTCAGCCTGGATTTGCAGCAGGACTACGTCTTCCGCGACGGAGAGACGCTGGCCAGCCAGGGGTCTCTGAGTTTCCGCACCAGCGGCAGCCTGCGCAACGAAAGCCAGTGGGCCAGCGCCGGCAACGTCAGTCTGCAGGCGGCCAGTTTCAGCAACGCCGCTGGCGCCAAGCTGGCCGCCAGCGGCCGCCTGGACATCAACAGCGCCGGCCAGGCGGTCAACCAGGGCCGGCTGGACGCGGAACAACTGACGCTGAGCGCCGGGGGGCTGGACAATAGCGGCATGATCAGCGGCCGCGACGTCACGGTGAACGGCGGCGTCATCGACAATCACGGCGGCCAGGCGGTGCTGGCCGCCACCCGCAGCCTCAGCCTCAACGCCGGCGCCCGCCTGAGCAACCGCGACAGCGGCTACATCTACAGCGGCGGCGCCCTGAGCCTGAGCAGCGGAGATTTGATCGAAAACATCTCCACCACGATAGAGGCCGAAGGCGACGTTGCCATCAGCGCCGCCCGGTTCAACAACCAGCGCACCCACGTGGACATCAAGCGCGAGGCCGAGAGCGAAAAATACAGCTGGTACAAATACAACTACTACTTTGATGTGTTCGAGCGCGTGGGCGGCTGGGATTGGTCCGCGGTGACCAAGTCCTTGCCGGTCAACGACGCGGAAGCGGCCAAGACGCGATACGGCACCATTCTGCAAGTGAACGAAGCGAAGAAGCAGGCCTTGGTCCGCTTCCAGGGCACACAGGAACGCTGGGTCAATTACAACGCCATCAAGAAGAACGACAGCGGCGGCTACGACATGACCTTCTACCAAGGTTACAGCTGCTTCCAGGGCGCCGCCTGTCCCTATGAGCACACGGTATGGCGAGAGGTCTGGTCCGGCAGCAACGAACAATGGAACCCGGCCGTCCACCTCAACCCGCTGGAACTGGATTTTGTCGATCCCGGCAACAAGTTCAACTTGCGCAACCGTTCCGCCAGCGGCACCAAGACCCGCGACAAGCTGATCTCCGTCGGCGAAGTGGCCAGCCTGAGCGCCGGCGGCAATATGACGGTGAGCGTCAGCGGGCAATTGCTGAACGACGCCAGCCGCATCGCCGCCAACGGCGCCGTCACCATCAACGGAGCGGGCAATGGCGGAGGCGACGCGCGCGTGATCAACCGCGGCTACTCCGTCAACGAGCGCACCCAGGAAACCGGCACGGACCACTACGACCGCAATACGCGGCACTGGTATCCCACATACACCCAGGACAAAACGGTGGCGCTGCAGACCATAGACGCCACCATCGCCGGCCACCAGGGTGTCAGCGTGCGCGCGCCCAGCATAGAAAACATCACCGTCAATCCGGCCCAGGTCAGCGTGGCCGAGGCGGCCAAGGCCGCCGCGGAAGCGGAGCAGGCGCGCTGGGACAAGCAAGACGTGGCAGCGGCCGCTGCCTCCGCCGCGGCCGGCGCGAAAGCCGGTTCGCTCAAGGGCAGCGCCGCTCAGCCCGGCTTGCTGGACCGCCTGCCCAACAACCAGCTGTTCCAGCAAAACCCCAGTCCCACAGCTCAGTACCTGATCGAAACCGACAGCCGCTTCACCCAGTACAACAACTTCATCAGCAGCGACTACATGCTGAAGCAGTTGAACTATGATCCGGTGGGCGCGCACAAGCGCCTGGGCGACGGCTATTACGAGCAAAAGCTGGTGCGCGACCAGATCTTGGCGCTGACCGGCCGTCCATCGCTGCGCGGAGAGGACGCCACCGAACAATTCAAGACGCTGATGAACCAGGGCGTCAACGTGGCCAAGGACTTCCGGCTGACCACCGGCGTGGCGCTGACCCCGGCGCAGATTGCCGCTTTGCAGCAAGACATCGTCTGGATGGTCAGCGAAACCGTCAACACCGCCAACGGCCCTCAAACCGTCTTGGTGCCCACCGTCTATCTGGCGCACAACACCGTGAGCCTCACCGGCGACGGCGCGGTGATCGCCGGCAAAGACCTCAGCCTGTCCGCCGCCAGCCTGGGCAATAGCGGCAAGCTGCAGGCGGACCAAAGCCTAGTGGCCAAGGCCGACGTCATCCGCAACACCGGCGGGCTGATCCAGGCCGACACCGTCAAGCTGCTGGCGGATAGCCTGATGTTGGACACTGATCTGCAAAACGCCGGCCGCCAGGCCGCCGTCAGCGGGCGCGATATCAGCCTGAGCGGCGCGGACATCGCCTTGAAAGGCGCCAAGATCGACGCGACCGAACTGCTCAGTCTCAGCGCCAGCAACAACTTGACCTTGGGCACCGCGCGCAGCCGCAAGGAAGGCAGCGTGGACCTGATCGCCGGCAGCATGGGCAACCGCGACGCCACGCTGGGCGCCGACGTGGGCGGCAGCGGCGTCGCCACCGTCAGCGGCACATGGGAAACCGCGCAGGGCAGCAGCCTGCAATCCGGCGGCAAGCTCAATTTGAGCGCGGGCAAGGACCTGACGCTGAGCGGCTCCAGCGCCCAGGCCAAGGGGCAGCTCAATGTCAGCGCCGGCGACAAGCTTACGGTGCAGGCGGACAAAACCACCAACAACACCAAGCTCACCGCCGACAGCGCCAGCTCCCGGGTGGAAGCGCGTTATCAGGCCGATACGCTGATCGCCAGCCAGCTCAGCGGCGGAGCCGGCGTGGTCGCCGTGGCCGGCCAGGAACTGAGCGTGCAAGGTAGCCGAGTCGCCAGCGATCAGGGCCAGGTGCTGTTGTCCGGCACGCAAGTGGACATCGGCGCGACGGAACGCCATGTGGAAATCGACGATTCCGAAAACAACCACATCGGCCAGACCCGCAGCCAGCGCCAGCAGGCCATTCGCGACATGCAAGCGCAGGGCAGCCAAATCAGCGGTCAGCAGGGCGTCACCATCCAGGCGCGCAAGACGGACCTCATTGTGCAGGGCAGCGAACTGGCCAGCGACAACGGCGACCTCAAACTCAGCGCCGCGCAGGATATCCGCGTGGGCGCGGCGGAAGAAAGCCACAGCTTCCAGGAGCAAGCCGCCAGCACCCGCAAGAATCTGGCCAACAGCAAGCAAAGCCTCAGCCAGACCGATGAACGGCAAACGCTGGCGAAGGGCAGCAGCTTGTCCGGTGAAAGCATCAGCCTGCAAGCCGGACAAGACCTGACCGTGGCCGGCAGCAGCGTGGCCGCCACTCATGACGTGGACCTGAGCGCCGGCCGCGACGTCAACGTCGCCACAGCGGAAAACCGTCAATACCAGCAGCACGACGAAAGCGTCAAACGATCCGGCTTGTTGGGCAGCGGCGGCATCGGCTTCACCATCGGCAGTCAGAAACAGCGCGATCAGGTGGGCGAAACCAGCGTCAGCCAAACCAATAGCACGGTGGGCAGCGTGCTGGGCAAGGTCAATATCGACGCCGGCCGCAATGCGCTGATCAAGGGCTCCGACCTGGTTGCCGGCGGCGACATCGACGTACAAGCGCAGAACATTCGCGTGGAGGACGTAGCCAACCGCTATCAGCGCGACGAGAAGCACGAAGCCAGCAAGAGCGGCCTCACCGTGGCCTTGTCCGGCGTGGTGGGCGCCGCCGCCAACACCGCCGTGCAGCAGGCGCAGGACAGCAAAAAAGCCAGCGGCCGCCTGGCCGCGCTGCAAGGCGTTCAGGCTGGTCTGTCAGGCTACCAGGCTTATCAGGCCTACCAGCAGGAAGCGATGAAACCGGCGGCGGAACAAAGCTTTGTCGGCATCAGCTTGTCCGTGGGCAACCAGCAAAGCCAATCCCACAGCCAGCGCCAGCAGAGCCAGAGCCAGGGCAGCCAGCTCACCGCCGGCGGCAATCTCAGCCTGACCGCCACCGGCAGCGGCGCCAAAGACGCCCAGGGCCAGGCGCTGGACGGCGACATCAGCGTTACCGGCGGCCGTCTCAAGGCCGGCAAGGACCTGACGCTGGACGCCGCGCGGGATTTGCAACTGCAAGCCGGCCGCAATGAAGACTCTCAGAGCGGCGGCAACAAGAGCAGTGGTTGGAACGCCGGTTTCAGCATCGGCGTTGGCCAGGGGGCCGGCATCTCCATCTTCGCCAACGCCAACAAGGGCCGGGGCAAGGAAGAGGGCCAGGGCAGTCGCTGGAACGAAACTGTGCTCAGCGCCGGCGATACCCTGAACCTGCAAAGCCGCCGCGACGCGAGCCTGACCGGCGCCAGCGCCAGCGGCAAAACCGTGGTGGCGGACATAGGGCGGAACCTGACGTTGCAGAGTCTGCAAGATCAGGACCGCTACCACAGCGAGCAGAGCAACGCTTCTGCCGGCGCCAGCTTCACCTTCGGCAGCATGAACGGCAGCGCCTCCATCAGCATCAGCCGTCAAAAGGCCAATAGCGACTTCGTCAGCGTGCAGGAGCAAACCGGCCTCTACGCCGGCCAGGGCGGTTTCGACGTCAAGGTGGGCCGCCACACCCAGCTGGACGGCGCGGTGATCGCCAGCACCGCCAAGGCGGATAAAAACACGATGGATACCGGCACGCTGGGCTTCAGCAACCAGCACAACCAGGCGGATTTCAAGGTGGAGAGCCAAAGCTTCGGCATCAGCAGCGGCGGCAACATCACCGACACGCTAAAAGGCACGCTGATGAGCCAGGGCGCCAGCAGCGTGCTGGGTGGAGGCAACAGCAGCGGCCATGCCGAATCCACCACCTACGCCGCGGTCAGCGAAGGCGCGATCAAGGTCCGCGACCAGGACAAACAGCAACAAGATCTGAAAGAGCTGAGCCGCGACGCCGAACACGCCGCCAACGGCCTGAGCCCGATTTTCGACAAGGAGAAGGAGCTCAACCGCCTGCAGGAAGCGCAGCTGGTCGGCCAGATCGGCGCGCAAGCCACCCAGATCGTCGCCACTCAGATGATGATGGAGGAAAACGAGAAGGTTCGGCGCAATCCCGAGTACGCGAAGAGCGAAAAGTACAAGGCGCTACAGGATAAATGGGGTGCCAACAGTGACTTCCAGCGTGCTGCCCAAGCCGCCACCGCCGCGCTGCAAGGCCTGGCCGGCGGCAATGTGCAAGCCGCCATCAGCGGCGCCGCCGCGCCTTACCTGGCCGGCGTGGTCAAGAAAATGACCGACGGCAATAAGGAAGCCAATGTGATGGCGCACGCCTTGCTGGGCGCGGCGCTGGCACAGATGAAGGGAGAGAGCGCGGCAGCGGGGGCTGCGGGCGGCGCAACGGCTCCCGTCGTGGCAGAATTGTTGTTAACTCAGCTATATCCTGGGAAAAAAGTCGAGGATCTCAACGAGTCCCAGAAACAGACCATTTCCGCGCTGACGACGATGGCGGGTAGTTTGGCTGGCTCGTTGGCTGGCGGTGATAGTGCCGGTGCGCTGGCAGGGGCACAGACGGCTAAGAATGAAGTGGAGAACAATACACTAAAGCCCAAAGAAATTGATGCTTTGGGAAGAAAGCTTGCAACTCAGTGTGGAGGGAAATCAGGTGCAGCTAAGTCATTGTGTGAAAATGACTTAATTAAAACTGCGGTTCAAGAAAGTGATCGGCGAAATAACTTTAGCCCAGAGTACCAAAAGGCATTCAATACCGCATTGAATAATGCAATGTCTAGTGTATCCTCAATTTGCAAGGCAGATAGTCAGTGTGTTACTGAGGTTGCAAACAGCTTGCAGTTGGCAAGATTGACGTGTAGTACAGTTGAATGCGCCAATGACATGGCGGGAGGCGCAATACGTAACGCAGCCATGCGTTATGGTGGGGTTCTGGATGTTGTTAAACTTGCGGTTGGTGATTTTGGTTGGTTGATAGGGTTGAAGGGGCCTAAGGCAATCGCTTCCGATGGGGCAAGTTCTGGGAGCTTGGCGACAGATGTGGCCGGTAGCTTGCAAACAGAAACAAATTCAATGTCAAGGGCTGGGTCGCGTATAGTTATAGATCAGCGATATGTGTCAAACATTGGCAATGTGGCATGTGGCCCAACTTCTTGTACAATGATATTAAATGACACGGGGAAATGGGTTAATATCACGCAAATTGCAAAAGATGCTAATCTAATTCCTGGTGTAGGTACAGATGTGATTGGCTTAACTGGTGCATTGCAAAAAAATGGGTTGCCTTCAGCAAAGTGGGCAGTGGGACAGTCTGTTAATGATATTGCAGCAGGAACGTCTAGAGGTAATGCAGTAATAGCAAGGGTTTCGCTTGACTCCGGCGGTGGACATTTTGTTGTAGTGGATGGGGTGACTTCTAGGCAGGGCCAGCGAGTGGTTGCAATCAGAGATCCTGGTACGGGGACGCAATATTTCACTCCCGTTATTGATTTTGTGAAAAAATTTACAGGCCAAGTGGTTTACACACATTGATGGTTAGATGAATGGAAAATTTTATTCTGAGTAGTGGCTTTGATAAAGATGTTGAGATTAATTGCTGTTTTGCTATGGTCTCAGGGGTTGGGTACTTGGTAGAGAGTAAGGAAGACGCGTTCTCTATGAAAAATGCTATAAAAATCCAGCATCCCGATCTTGAGAAAATACTTTTCTCCTTGGTTCCTGCCCTCGGCGGGAGTGAGTTCAGCTATTTGTGTGATGCAAGCATAATTGGTACTCTGCGGAAAAGTGAGGATGTAAAATTCCAAGGAGAGATTGTTGATATTAAAAAATTTAATTTAATTGTTAGTGGTCTGCATTTTGAGATTTTTTAAATTTAACGAATTGTTGTGGGCGTAAAGGCCGTCCTGCTAGGGGTTTATATTGGGCGAAAACTAATGTAACCCTGAGCTGGATTCATGTTAGTTTGGTTGTTTTTTAATCAAGATCGCCTTTGGTGAATAAAGCTTCCGGAAGCAAAGAGTGTTACACCATTCGGAAAGTAGAACAGGTGGCGGAGCAAATAGCTTCGGATTTGCGCAGAAGTGAATTTTCTATTTGATAGGGTGATTGGTGGTAACATATTCTTTTCTTGATGAAATGAAAATTAATTTTCTAGAAATTATTAACGAAAAATCTTCTAGTGCTGTTGATGTTGATGTTGATGATTTGTCGATTGACTATAGGGTGTCACTAGAAAATTTGCTATTGAAGTATATGGCACTTTGCCAGTCTAGAGCTGCTCTGCTTTCTCGTGCAAAAAGTGTTAACGATGAATTGGCAATGCAATCGGCTTTGTTAAGGTTAAGGAGCTACGCAATGGGCTTGTCAAGTTTGTTTGATGCAATTGCTGATGATGCGGAAGCCATACTTAAAATGGGGGAGTGGCCGGAGCTGCCTGAAGGGTATGTGCTGCCAGATTGCTATGGTAATTTGGGGAATGATTAGTCACTAGGGTTGTTGTGCTCGTTTTAATGAGCTTGGACAATAGCTGCTTCGCCTGCAGCAGGGTCTTATGACGGGGGGTGTAGCTCTATCTCAAATTGAGCAGCAGAAACAAGGGTACTTGGAGCAGGCTGTGAGGTGACTGCTTGTCGTGAAAGCATGCTGATGAGAGGTGGAATGCAAGTATGCTGCAGAATGAATAGGGTTGATTGAGTGATCTCTTGGAATCTCTGAGATGAGCGATGATTTGTTAGTACAAATAGCTAGTCTGCCGGATAGAAATAATGTTGTTTTTGAAATATTTCAGAATGATAGGTAGTTGGCAGAGATTTATTGTGAGCCTGAGGGTGAGAGGGCTAGAGTTCAAATTTTCCACTAAAGGATGGGGTGATTGATTTGGATCTCGCTGGTTTTGTTTCCACCTTAATGAATGTGAAAAATAATTTGGAGAATGGTTGGGCTTCATTTTATTGAGATGCAATGACGCTTTTGGTGTGTTGAATGAAAAATAAAGCGATGGGCATCCTGCTGTTGCGTCATGTAAATATTAATACTGACCTTGATAGGGTGTTGTCATTTGCTATTCAAGCAAAGCGGAAAATCTTGGCTAAGGTGCTTGAAGATTGACAAATCCTGACATTTTTTCAGGTGTTTGGGATTTCTACGGAACGTTTGTCTAGAGTGTAATAGAGGTTGGTTTGGTTGCATGGTGCAAAGCTGACGGCGTTGCGAGTGTGGTACGGCTTATACTCTATTGACAAGGATGAACAAATGGAGTCCCAAGCAAATTCTAGCTTTTTGAGAACGACATTTCGATTTGTGAGCGCGGATGGGCGATCTCTGAATTTAGGTGGCGTGTTGGTGTATTCGATTGAAAAAGAATGGACTTTTTTGCCTGAAGGCGTGGGCCCCAGCCAGAATCCGGGGATAGGCAATCTTGCTATCTCCAGCCGACAGTTTGGCAGTTCCTCCAATTGCATTGTTACATTGGATATTGATCCGGTTATTGTAAATAATGTACCTTATGCGTCTGATGGGGCTAGCTTGATTTTTGGCATTGATGGCAGCAATGCTCATATCAATATTCATAAAGATGGCAGCATGGGCGTTGCCGGCATATATGGCGCTACGCCTGATATTGTGAAGTGGGAGTATGAAATTAATAAAGTGGGCGGGGAGTCTACTTTTTACTGCAAGAGCAAACGATAAGTCAGGTGCTGGTATCGTATGATCCAGTAAGGTTTATCGGAAAATACAATGTAAAAAACCCGCGGAAGCGGGTTTTTTAATTGCAGCCATTCATACTCAAAAACGGCTGAGCTTGGTGCGCCTTTTTAAAACGAGTAAATCAGCCCCACGCCCAGCGAGCGGATTTCAGCGTCGTAGAAGCTGATGTCGGCGTTGGATTTGCCGTAGGCGGCGCTGACGAAGGCGGACAGCGCTTTCTCGCCGAACAGCTGATGGCGCAGGTAGTTGAGGTCGACGGCATAGGCGTTGCTGTCGGCTTTTTTATTGCTGAACAGCGGGTTGCCCTGGTCGAAGCGCTGTTTGCGGAATTGCAGGCCGGCGCTGAAGGTGTTGAGATCGCTGCTGTAGGCGTAGTCCAGGCTCAGACCGTAGCTTTTGTTGCTCATCGCGCCGCCGTCCAGCTTGTCTTTGCCCCAGCTCAAACCGGGGGTCAGCGTTTGATTGGGGGCGAACGCCCATTCATAGCCCGCTTTCAACAAGGTGGCGTCGCCGTTGCGGTTCAGCGTGGCGCGGTCCGCCGCGCTGAGGCCGGCCACGCTCTGGCCGCTGCGCTCGTCGTCTATCTTGATGTTGCGCTGGGTCAGCTGGGCCTTGAAGCCGGTGCCCATGATGTTTTCCCAGCCCAGCAACAGGCCGGTGGATTTGCGCTTGGTGCCGTCGCGGTCCACGCCCACGGCGTAGGGGTCGGTCCAGGTGTTTTTGCTGAGGCCGCCGTAGAGCAGGCCGGCGGAGACGATGCCGTTGTTGCCCACTTGCTGGCGCACGCCCAGTTCCAGGGTGTCGTCCATGCCCAGCGGGTCGTGGATCTGGCTGTCGAACACGATCTGGGTGCGGCTGGCGGCGAAGGTGTAGCTGAGGTCCAGCACCGGCAACGCGAAGGAGTCGTTATGGGATTCCGGCGCGCTGTTCAGGCTGTTGGTTCTTTGATTTTTATCCCCCTTGAAAAGGTTGGATTTGACGCGGTTGCCGCCCACGCCCAGGCCGATGCTGCCGGAGAAGCCGTTTTCCGCCGGTATCGGGTCCGCCACTGCGAGTTGAGCCGCCAGCAAGGCGGACAAGCCCACGCATATAGTGCGCATATTCATCATCCTCAAAATAAAAGAGCTGCCTTTGGTTTTGGCCGCCGCCGCGTCGCACGGCGTCGACTTATGCAAAATGAATTGTTTGTCCATGTTAAGCCGGCGGCTGGCGGATTTGTCGCTCGCCGCGAAAATTTAGCCTGAGATGGCTTTGTTTTAGCTGCGGCTTGTTGCGGAATTGTCATCGTCATGGCGATTGCCTCCATGGGGAGCGGGACTATTGCAGTGCGAACTGGCGCAGCAGAATCGGCCGGTATTGTTTTGTGCATATCTTAAGTTTCTGGCGGCGTTTGACGCAAGATCTGCTGCAGCGAAGCCTCGTAGGTGTTGAGCCGGTCGATGTAGTCGAACACGTCCAGCGGCGCGATGCTCTGCGTCAGCACTTGCTCTACCAGATGAAAGAAGCCGGCCCAGCACGCGCTGGCCGCGCCGGGGGCGCTGAAGTCGACGTCTTCGGCAATGCGCGCCAGCAGAAAACGGTCCGCGCTGCCTGGGTTGTCCTGCAGGAAAACGAGGTAGTGGCCGGCGTATTCCCGTCCCAGCAGATAGGCTTGGCGGCGATCGGCAAGCGGCGGCACGTGCCAGCAGTGCGCTCTGGCTTGGCCGGGGGGCAGGGCGGCGAAGGGCAAGGCCTGGTAGGGCAGAGGCCGAGGGTCGGGATGGTAACGGCGGCGGCGAGGGAGATTGCATTTCATAACGACACTCCTTTGCGATGTTCTTACTCGCGGCCCCGCTCTCAGTCGGGATGGCGAGCACGTGACGGGGTTGAGAGACCGGCGCAAAGGACCCGGCAGGCCGTAAAGGCCTCCCCACCACGGCTCGCCGAAAATTGGGCGTAGCAATGGCGCCGGTTGTGGTGAACAACCGGGAATCTTTGCAGAACGGGCTCTCAATCCCGGTGCCTGTAATCTCAAGCACGGCCGCATTATTGCCGGCCCGCGGCGGGCTAGGCAAGCGCGGCGTTCGCCGGGCGCAGGGGGAGATGGGGCGGGCGTGGAGCCTTTGGGACGGGTTTGGGACGACGGGCGGGCGGGAGCTGGAAATATTGGTGGTAGTATTGAACGATCAGCAACCATGCCGCGAAAGGGCTGGCATGACGAGGATTCGCCGCTTTGCCTGGCTGGTGCCGCTGTTGCTGGCCTTGCCCGCTTGTTCGCAACAACGCTCCGCCGACGGTACGCTCAAACGCCAGCTGGATTTGCAGGAGGCGCTGGCTTTCGTGCATCAGGACGTGCCGCTGGCCGGCAATCACCTAGTGCTGCGCTCTTCTCTGGGCGGGCGCTTCGAGCTTAAATTCTACGATAGGCAACTGGTGGCCCCGCTGGACGCGCAATGGAAGCGGGTGCGCATCGTGGACGCCCGCGTGGTTGGCAAGGACGCGTTGGTGTTGCTGCGCGCGGACGATGCGGAGTGCGCGCCGGCTTACCGCCTGCTGCAAGTGCGCGACTACCGGGTGCGCAGCTGGACCCTGGTGGCCAGCTGCAATCAGGAGGAGACGATGACGGTGGACGAGGACGGCGGCGCGTGGCGCGCGCGTCAGGCGCGCAATCGCTTGAACGCGATGGTGTGGACCTGGCGCGGCGGCGAGCTGGAGGCCAGGCTGGAGCGCCCGGCCTCGGCCTATGATTCGCCGCGGACGCTTTCCCGCGGCGGCGGGCGGGTCGCGCGCGGTCCGCGCGGCGGCCGCGGCGAGATGCCGGACAGCGAGCGCGGGCTGCCTCCGGCGGAGTAGGCGCTTAGACCCGCTAACAAAACCCCTGATCCCGCGTTGCGTCTCCTTGTCGTACGACTTTTACTGCCTGCGTCGGCGCGCCTTGGCTCAGGTGCGCTGCGCGGTTTTGTTAGCGGCTCTTACGTACGTGTTTACGATCTCGCGAGCTAAGGCGAGACAAGGCGTTGCGACTGAGAAAGCGGAATGTACGCGTGGTACATGAGCATTTCGAAACGGTACTCACCGTGCCACGTCTCACGACGCGCGGCAGATCGTAAACAGGCTCTTACTGCGCCGGCGTCACTCTCACCTTGATGCTGCGCTCCAGTTGCACATTGCTGCGGCTGACGCCGATGAGCACGGTTTCCTGGCCGCTTTGGTCGCGGCCGATGCCGCCCACAGTCAACCATTCTCCTACAGCGCCTTCCACGGTGGTGGCCAGTTTGGCGCTGTCCAGGTTCTGGCCGTTGAAGGCTTGCTGGCTGGCTGCCAGTTCCAGCGTCACGCGCTGGCCGTGCAGCCGCGGTCGGGCGTAGAAGCCGGTGACGGCGTCCTGGTAGCGCACGCCCACTACTGGCCGGCCGTCGGCGCCGAACATCAGCCAGGGCAGCGGCCGGCTGCTGCCTATCTCGATGAAGCCGGTCTTGCCGTCCAGCATGCGCAGCGCCTGGCTAGCCTGCAGCCGGGTATTGGACTGGCTGGCGCCGCCGGCGATCACCACCTGGCTGCCGGGGCGCACCGTCATCGGCTTGCCGGTGCTGATGCTGTAACCGCCGCCCTGAACCTGGCCGCCTAGCTGCACCGCGGATTTGCTTTCGCGGCTGACGCCGTCCTGGGTCACTTCCACCAGCAAGGACGAGGATTTGACGTCCAGTTGGCGGATCAGCCGGCGCAGTTCGGCGCTGCGACCGGGCGGGGCGTCCAGGATCAGCTGGTTGCCCAGCGCGCCCAATTTTTCGCCGTCGCGCAGCTGCGGTCGCAGGGCGGCGGCCACTTCGTCGCCGTCGCGCCAGTTGAGGGTGATGACGTCGGCGGCGTTGGCCGCGGCGGCCAGGCCGAGCAAGGCGGCCGCAAAGAGGTTCTTCTTGTTTGATTTCATGTCACAAATCCTTGCCGGAGCGCCAGATGGCCCAGACCAGCCACACGCTGTTGAACATGGCCAGCATGAAGCCGACGAAGCCGAAGAAGGGCAGGCCGAACAGCTTGGGGCCGGCGTTGACGGTCATCACGATGGAGGAGCCGATGATCAGACAGCCGGTGACGATGCCCATGGTCAGCCGGTTGGTGCTGCGGTCCAGCTGACGGCCGAAGCTGTCCAGCCGCTGCAAATCAAGGTTGACGCGGAATTTGCCGTGGCGCATGTCCTTGCCCATGCGCATCAGGTCGCGCGGCAGGCTGGAGAGCATGGCCAGCGCTTCGCCCAGCGAGTGGCGGCCGCGCTTGAGCAGGGCCGCCGGGTGGTAGCGGGCGATGGAAAGCTCGCGCACGAAGGGGGTGATGTGGGCGATGAGCTGGAAGTCCGGGTCCAGCTGTCGGCCCAGGCCTTCCAGGGTGATCAGCGCCTTGAACAGCATGGCCATGTCCGGCGGCAGCAGGATGGAGTGGTCGCGGATCAGCGCCATGATGTCGGCGATCAGCTGGCTGATGTTGATGCCCTTGAGGGGAACATG
Organism: Chromobacterium alkanivorans; assembly: GCF_016937655.1. Lineage (GTDB taxonomy): Bacteria > Pseudomonadota > Gammaproteobacteria > Burkholderiales > Chromobacteriaceae > Chromobacterium > Chromobacterium alkanivorans. The sequence continues at coordinate 289,013 of NZ_JAFHKL010000005.1, forward strand.
TTCGTACTGGAACAGGAATTCGCCCACGTCGTGGGCGAATTGGCGTTCGTTGACCGGGGTGTTGCCGGTCCATTCGATCAGCACGTCGATGATGCCGGCCTCGTCGCGGTTGGCCACGGCGGCGAGCAGGTCGACGATTTCGTCGCGGCGGCCGTGGCTGATGCGGCCCACCATGCCGAAGTCGATGAAGGCGATGCGGTGTTCAGGCAGGAAGAAGACGTTGCCCGGATGCGGGTCCGCGTGGAAGAAGCCGTGGATCAAGATCATCTTCAGCACCGCGTCCGCGCCGCGCTGGGCCAGCAGCACCGGGTCCAGGCCGCTGTCGGCCAGTTGTTCCAGCCGGGCGGCCGGCACGCCGGCGATGTAGTCCTGCACGTTGACGGCGGCGTTGGTGTAGTCCCAGTAAACCTTGGGCACTTGCACTTCCGGATCGTCGGCGAAGTCGCGGGCGAAACGCTCGGAGTTGCGCGCTTCCACCGCCAGGTCCATTTCCCGCTTCAACGAGCGGGCGAACTGGCCGACGATTTCCACCGGCTGAAAGCGGCGCACGTCGGGAAACTCCAGTTCCAGCAGGCCGGCCAGGTGATTGAGGATGCGCAGGTCCGCTTCCACCTTGTCCACAATGCCGGGGCGGCGCAGCTTGACCGCCACGTCGCTGCCGTCGTGCAGGGTGGCGCGGTGCACCTGGGCGATGGAGGCGGAGCCTATGGGGTTGAAGTCGAAGTGGGCGAACACGGCTTCCGGCTCGTCGCCCAGCGCGGCCTTGACCAGGCGGCGCACCGCTTCCGGTCGCACCGGCGGCACTTTGTTCTGCAGCTTTTCGAATTCGGTGATCCAGTCCGGCGGAAACACATCCACGCGGGTGGAGAGAATCTGGCCCAGCTTGATGAAGGTGGGGCCCAGTTCTTCAAAGGCGAGGCGCACGCGCACCGGGGTGGGCGGGCGGTTTTCCGGCTCCGGCAGGTTGAGGTTCAGCCATTGACCGGCTTTTTCCACCGCGCGCGGTAATTTTAGCCTTTGGGCGAATTCGCCCAGGCCGTGACGGATCAGGATGCCGCTGATTTCCTTCAGTCGCGGCAGGTCGCGCATGGCGATCAGAGTTTCTCTCAGCATCGGTTCTGCCTTGTGGGCATTGGGTTTTTACTCAAAAACAAAGGCTTGCCGTCCGGGCGCGCCGGCGCCGTCCCGCCGCGCGGTTTTGTCGTCGGCCATGCCAATGCGATGGATTGTACGCCATTAGTGCCGGCTGTCTTGTCCAAGGTTCAAGCGGGCCGGCCCAAAGCGCTGGAAACGGCCGGGCTGCGGCTTTACACTACCGCCCCCGTCCGATAGAGTTCGGCCTATGAAATTGCAACTCCGCTTAATGACTCTGGTGCTGGCGGGCTTTATGGTATTCGCTGAAGCGGCGCCGGAAAAGGCCCCTCCGGAAGGGCGCCCCGCGGCGGAAGCTAGCGCGCAGTCCGGCCAGGACGATCCCATATCCAAATTCTCCTCCCCCGCGGAAGACGCGGTGGGGGATTTGTTGTTGCAAGCCATGAGCCTCTTGGGCGTGGCCTATCGTTTCGGCGGCAATTCGCCGGAAAACGGCCTGGATTGCAGCGGCTTTATCCGCTATGTGTTTCAAAAATCCCTGAAAGTGAATCTGCCGCGCACTTCCGCCGAAATGGCCCGCGTGGGGAAATCCATCAATCGCAGCGAACTCGTGCCCGGCGATCTGGTCTTTTTCAACACCCGCGGCTTCAGCTATTCCCATGTCGGCATGTATATGGGCAACGGCAAGTTCATTCACGCGCCGCGCACCGGCAAGAACATCGAAGTGGCCAATATCAACCAGAGCTACTGGAACGGCCGCTTCAACGGCGCGCGGCGGGTGAACCGCAGCACGGCGGCGCAATCGGCTGACACCTCGGACGATCTGAACGTGGCGGCGCCGACGCGCAAGGCCGCGGCGGAAAGTGCTCCGGCGACGAAATGCCGCAAGGGCAAGAAGTGCAAGCCGGAGGCCGCCGCCAAAAAGGGCGGCAAGGCCGAAGCCAAGAAGTCGGGCAAGAGCGGCGGCAAGGCGGCGGCGAAGAAGGGCGGCAAGGCCTCCGCCGGCGCCAAGAAAAAAGCCAAGCGTTGATTGGCGGCTTAAGCTGATAAGGATGCAGGAACGACATTGCCCGCGTTGCGGGCAATGTGCTTTGGAGCGAGACGATGGCATTGAAAGTGGACATACCGGTGTGGAAAGACCCGCAAGGCAATGTGGTGGCTTGCGTGGAAAAACTGAAAGTGATGCAGGAGAACCTGGAGGAGCTGGCCCAGCTGGCGCAGGACGCGCTGGAAGACGCGGTGCTGATGGGCTGCGACGAGGGTCAGGTGAAGGATTTCCTGGTTCAGGTGATGCAAAGCCTGCACAACCCCTATCAAGGGCGCTGAGCGCCGTTTTCATCCACCCCCTCGGGTTGGCCGCCGCGCGCGGCGAGCCCGCGACTCGCTCCGGAAAGGGGCTTTTTTGATGCATTGGCCTTTTGAAGCCTTTATCGGCCTGCGTTACTTGCGGGCCAAGCGCCGCAACGGTTTCATTTCCTTCATTTCCCTGATTTCCATCGTCGGCATCGCGCTGGGCGTGGCCGCGCTGATCATCGTGCTGTCGGTGATGAACGGCTTTCAGAAGGAAATCCGCGGCCGCATCCTGAGCGTGGCCTCGCACCTGGAGGTCAGCACTTACGACGGCCGGCTGGATCATTGGCGGCAGGTGGCCCAGCTGGGCGGCGCGCAGCCGCATGTGCTGGCCGCCGCGCCCTTCGTCAACGGCCAGGGCCTGTTCTCCGCTTACGGCAATGTCCGCGGCGGCCTGGTGCGCGGCATCGAGCCAGCACTGGAGGACAAGGTGGTGGACGTGGGCCGCCACATGGTGGCCGGCAAGCTGGAGAGCCTGCGCCCCGGCGAGTTCGGCATGGCGCTGGGCGCGGAACTGGCGCGCCAGCTGAATGTGGGCCTGGGCGACAAGGTGATGTTGTTCGTGCCGCAGGGCACGATCACGCCGGCGGGCATGCTGCCGCGCTCCAAGCAGTTCACCGTGGTGGGCATTTTCAAGGTGGACATGTTCGAGTTCGACGCCTCGCTGGCGATGGTAAACCTGCGCGACGCCCAGGTGTTGTCGCGGATGGGGGACAGTGTTAGCGGCGTGCGCTTCAAGCTGGACGATCCGATGCTGGCGCCGACGGTGAAGCAGGCGCTGCGCGCCAAGCTGCCGCAAAACCTGGTGACGGACTGGACCGACACCAATTCCAATTATTTCCGCGCGGTGCAGATCGAGAAAAGGATGATGACCATCATCCTGACGCTGATCGTGGCGGTGGCGGCCTTCAATCTGGTGTCCACGCTGGTGATGGTGGTGACGGACAAGCAGGCGGACATCGCCATTCTGCGCACGCTGGGCGCGTCGCCGGCCAGCATCATGAAAATCTTCATGATCCAGGGCTCGGTGGCCGGGGTGCTGGGCACTTTGTCCGGGGTGGCCTCGGGCGTGCTGATCGCCTTGAACCTGGATGTGATCGTGCCGCTGATCGAACGCGTGATCGGCAGCAAGATTCTGTCCAGCGAGGTGTATATGATCGACTACCTGCCGTCCGACGTGCAGTGGAGCGATGTCTCCACCATCACCCTGATTTCCCTGGCGCTGGCCTTGTTCGCCACGCTGTACCCCAGCTGGCGCGCGGCGCGCACGCAACCGGCGGAGGCCTTGCGCTATGAGTAATGTGTTGTCGTGCCAAGGGCTGGGCAAGTCCTATAACGAAGGCAAGCTGCAGCTGACGGTGTTGTCCGAAGTCAGCCTGACGGTGGAGAAGGGCGCCAGCCTGGCCATCGTCGGTGCGTCCGGCTCCGGCAAGAGCACGCTGCTGCATTTGCTGGGCGGCCTGGACACGCCCAGCGCCGGCCGGGTGGAGGTGCTGGGCCGCGATCTGGCGACCATGTCCGAGTCCGAGCGCGGCCGGCTGCGCAACGCTTCGCTGGGCTTCGTTTATCAGTTCCATCATCTGCTGCCTGAATTCAGCGCGCTGGAAAACGCGATGATGCCGCTGCTGATCCGCCGCATGCCGCGCAAGCAGGCGGAGCGGGAGGCGAGCGAGATGCTGGGCCGCGTGGGCCTGGGTCAGCGGCTGCAGCACAAGCCGGGCGAATTGTCCGGCGGCGAGCGCCAGCGGGCGGCGATCGCGCGCGCGCTGGTGACCCGTCCGGCCTGCCTGCTGGCGGACGAGCCCACCGGCAATCTGGACGTGCACACCGCCAAGCAGGTGTTCGATCTGATGCTGGAACTGAACCGCACGCTGGGCACCAGCCTGATCATCGTCACCCATGATCTGGACCTGGCGGCGCGCACCCAGCGGGTGCTGCGCCTGACGGAAGGCAAGTTGACGGAGACGGCGCGCGCCGCCGATCTGCCGCTGTGATTTTTATCGGGACTCGTTCCAAAGCTTTAGGAGACCACATTGCTGTTCAAGCGTGAAGAAATCGATTTCGATGCCTTGCTGGACATTCTGCAAACCCCGTCCGGCATGATGGAGTCGGCGATAGGCGTGTTGTGCGTGTTCATCGCCTTCTATCTGGCCCGTTTCGCCTTCAAGCAATTTTTCGATCACAGCCCCGAGCGCTACGAGCGCTTTTTGCCCTATGTGGGTTTCCGCCTGGTGCTGCCGGTGGCGGCGCAGGCGCTGGTGATGCTGTCGCGTTCGGCCTGGGTGCACCTGCTGCACGAGCGCGCGATGGTGTTGCACCTGCTGAGCGCGATGCTGTTCTGGCTGACCCTGATCCGGCTGTGCTGCGCGGTGGTGCGCCAGGCGCTGCCCAAGGGCCGTTTCGAACGCCATACCGAGCATTTCCTGGCCACGGCCCTGTGGCTGGGCTTCGTCAGCTGGGCCATAGGCTTCGACATGGTGGTGATCGAGTGGCTGGAGTCGATGTCGTTCTCGGTGGGCAAGAGCCGCTTGAACATGCTGACCATACTCAACGGCCTGCTGTGGGTGTCCATCATCGTGGTGGTGGCTTTGTGGGCCAGCCGCCTGATCGAATCGCGCTTGATGAATTTGAAGCATCTGGACCCCAGCCTGCGCATCGTGTTCGCCAAACTGACCCGCACCGGGCTGCTGATCGCCGCGGTGCTGATCGCGCTGCCGGTGGTGGGCATCGATCTGACCGTACTGTCGGTGTTCGGCGGCGCGGTGGGTATCGGCCTGGGTTTCGGCTTGCAGAAGATCGCCAGCAATTTCGTGTCCGGCTTCATCATCCTGCTGGACCACTCCATTCGCATCGGAGACCGGCTGATGGTGGAGAACCGCGTGGGCTACGTGACCAAGATGACCTCGCGCTACGTGGTGCTCAAGGGCGCGGACGGCACCGAGGCGCTGATTCCCAACGACTCGCTGATGTCCAATACCGTGGTCAACCAGTCGTATTCCGACAAGAGCATGTGGACCAGCCTGCCGGTGTCGGTGGCTTACGGCACCGATCTGGACAAGGCGCTGGAGCTGCTCAAGCAGGCGGCCAATCACCCGCGGGTGCAGCAGGACCCGGCGCCGCGCGGTTTCGTCACCCTGTTTGCCGACAGCAGCATCAATCTTGAGCTGGGCTTTTGGGTGGCGGACCCGGAAAACGGCTTCATGGGCTTGAAATCCGATCTGAATATGGCAATCTGGCGGCTGTTCCAGCAACATGGCATTCAAATGCCGTTCCCGCAGCGGGAAATCCGCATTCTCAACGACAAGCCGCAAGACTAAGGCAGGGGAGACGCCTCCATGGCAGGCAAACGCTTGGCAATCATAGACGACGACGCCGCGGTGCGGGAGTCGCTGGTATGGCTGCTGGACGGCCAGGGCTATCTGGCCAGCGGCTTCGACAGCGCGGAGGAGTTTCTGGCCTGCCCGGACGGCGGCGACTTCAACGGCATCATCCTGGACCTGAGGCTGTCCGGCATGAGCGGCATCATGCTGCTGGAAAAGCTGGCCGGCTGGCCATACTGTCCGCCGGTGATCATGCTCACCGCCCACGGCGACGTGCCGCACGCGGTGGCGGCGCTGAAGCTGGGCGCGCTGGATTTCATGGAGAAGCCGTTCGACGACGAGCGTTTGCTGGAGCGCGCCGAGGCCGCGGTGCTGCGCGACGAGCAGAACCGTCTGCTGCATGGCCGCCGCAGCAAGGTGTCCGCCGCGCTGTCCCTGCTGACCGATCGCGAGCGCGAAGTGATGCAGTTGATCCTCACCGGCAAGCTCAACAAGCAGATCGCCGAGGAGCTGGCCATCAGCATGAAGACGGTGGAAGTGCACCGCGCCCGCGTGTTCGACAAGATGGGCGTCAAATCCGCGGTGGAGCTGGCCGGCCTGCTGGCCAGCCAGAGCCCGGCCAACGGAGGCAAGCGCTGATGGGCAGCAAGCAACCGGTATCGGTGCTGGTGGTGATCCACACCGCGGACGGCCAGGCGCTGTTGATCGAACGCGCCGACAAGCCCGGTTACTGGCAATCCGTGACCGGCAGCCGGGAAGGCGAGGAAGCCTTGCGCGACACCGCGCTGCGCGAACTGGCCGAGGAAACCGGCCTGGTTTTGGAGCGCGACGACCCCCGGCTCAGCGACTGGGGCCTGGTCAACCGCTACGAAATCTATCCGCATTGGCGCCACCGTTATCCGGACGGCGTCACCCACAACGACGAACACGTGTTCGGCCTGTGCCTGGAGCGGCCGCTGACGGTGACGCTGGCGCCGCGCGAGCATCTGGCCCAGCAATGGCTGCCTTGGGACGAGGCCGCCGACAAAGTGTTCTCGCCGTCCAACGCCGAGGCGCTGCGGCTGCTGCCGCAAAGGCTGGCTCCGGCGCCGGCGCGGCCATGAAGCCGCTGATCTGGCTGGCCGAGGACGAGGCCGGCATCGCCGACACCCTGATCTACACCTTGGAAACCGACGGCTTCGCCGTCGAGTGGTTCGAGCGCGGCCTGCCGCTGCTGGAGCGGCTGGACCACGCCGTCCCGTCGTTGTGCATCCTGGACGTGGGCCTGCCGGACATCAACGGTTTCGAGCTGTGCCGCCGCTTGCGCGAGCGAGCCGATCTGCCGCTGATGTTCCTGACCGCGCGCAGCGAGGAAATGGACCGCATCATCGGCCTGGAAATCGGCGCCGACGACTACGTGGCCAAGCCGTTCTCGCCGCGCGAGGTCAGCGCCCGCGCGCGCACCATCCTGCGGCGCTACGCCAAGGGCCAGGCACCGGCCGCCGCGCCGGCGCCCGCCGGCTTCGAACTGGACGAGGCGCGCGCCTGCGTTCATTTCGCCGGCCATAAGCTGAACCTGACCCGCTACGAATACCTGCTGCTGAAAACCCTGCTGGCGGAGCCGGGCCGGGTGTTTTCGCGCCAGCAGCTGATGGAGCGGGTGTGGCGCGACGCCGAGGACAGCTTCGACCGCACCGTGGACACCCACGTCAAAACCCTGCGCGCCAAGCTGCGCGACATCGACCCCGACGCCCAGCCCATCCAGACCCACCGCGGCCTGGGCTACAGCCTGGGCGAGTGAGCATGCGCTTCGGCCTGCGGCTGTTCCTCGGTTATTTCCTGATCGTGGCGGTGGCCGGCTGGTTCGTGCTGGCCATTTTCACCCAGGAAGTGAAGCCGGGCGTGCGCCGCGCCACCGAGGGCACGCTGGTGGACAGCGCCAATGTGCTGGCCGGCATCGCCGCCGCCGACCTGGCCGACGGCGACATCGCCAACGGACGGCTGGCGCGCGCCTTCCGCGACAAGGCGCGGCCGCCCATCGCCGCCAACATCTCCGGCATCGTCAAGAACAATATGGAGTTCCGCGTCTACGTCACCGACGCGCGCGGCGTGGTGATTTTCGATTCCAGCGGCCGCGACTTGGGTCGCGATTACTCGCGCTGGAACGACGTCTACCGCACGCTGCGCGGCGAATACGGCGCGCGCAGCACCCGCAGCAAGCCGGACGACGAAAACAGCAGCGTGATGCACGTGGCCGCCCCGGTGCGGCTGGATGGGCGCATCGTCGGCTCGCTGACCGTGTCCAAGCCCAATGTGACGATGGAGCCGGTGATACGCCGCAGCGAGCGCAAGATCATGCTGGCCGGCGGCGCGCTGCTGGGCGCGGCCCTGCTGATAGGCGCGGTGATGGTGTGGTGGATCAACCGCTCCATCCGCCGGCTGGTGGGCTACGCCGAGGCGGTGGCGGCCGGCCAGCCGGCCAATCTGCCGCGGCTGGGCAGCCCGGAGCTGGACAGCCTGGGCCAGGCGGTGGAGGCGATGCGGCGCAAGCTGGAGGGCAAGGCCTATGTGGAAGGCTATGTGCACACGCTGAGCCACGAGCTGAAAAGCCCGCTGGCGGCGATACGCGGCGCCGGCGAGCTGCTGCGGGAAGATCCGCCGCCGGAAACGCGCCGCCGCTTCGTCGACAACATCCTGGCGCAGAGCCTGCGCATGCAGCAGTTGATCGAAAGGCTGTTGTGGCAGGCGCGGGTGGAGTCCCGGCTGCGGCCGGACGCCCAGGCGCTGGACTGGACCGCCTTGATCGAGGAAACCGCCGACGGCAAGGCGCTGGCCGCCGCGCGGCGCGGCGTCGGCATGGTGCGCAGGCTGGCGCCGGCCAGCCTGAACGGCGACCGGCTGCTGCTGGCGCAGGCCTTGTCCAATCTGCTGGACAACGCGCTGGAGTTCAGCCCGCCGGGCGGCGTGATCGAACTGGACGGCGCGCCGGAAGAGGGCGGCTATCTGCTGCGCGTGCGCGATCACGGGCCGGGCGTGCCGGATTACGCGCTGGAGCGCGTGTTCGAGCGCTTCTACTCGCTGCCGCGCCCGGACAGCGGCAAAAGCACCGGCCTGGGCCTGAGCCTGGTGCGGGAGGTGGCGCAGCTGCACGGCGGCCGCGCCGAGCTGTTCAACCACGCCGACGGCGGCGCCGAGGCGCGGCTGTGGCTGCCGCCGGGCTGAGCCGCGCGGACTTCACACGCTCTTCACACCAGCCCATTTCCGCTTCACTCCCAGGGCTTACGCTGTCTTCCGTGATGAAACCCGGAGGCAAGCGATGAAGAAAAACCCCTTATTGACCAAGATCCTGATCCTGCTGACGCTGTCCTTGGCGCTGCTGGTGCCGGTGAGCGCGATCAGCAACCTGATCTCCGAACGCAAGCATTACCAGGAAGAAGCGGTGGAGAAAGTGGTGGCCAGCACCAGCGGCGAGCAGACCGTGATCGGTCCGGTGCTGGTGATTCCCTATGTGGAAACCGTAGAGGAGAAGCAGAACGGCAAGACGCAAAGCGTCAAGCACGAGCTGGAGCGCTATGTGTTGCCGCGCCAGTTGGCGATAGACGGCAAGCTCAAAGTCAGCCCGCGCTCGCTTGGCATTTATCAGGCGTTGATCTTCGGCAGCGAGGCCGGCTTCAACGGCCATTTCGAGATTCCGCCGCAGCCGGAACTGCTCAAGCCGTCGATTCAGTTGAAAACTCCCTATCTGGCGGTGGGCATCAGCGATCCGCGCGGCATAGGCAAAGTGCCGCGGCTGAACGCCGGCGGCAAGGCGCTCCCCTTCGCGGCCGGCGCCGGCCTGCCGCGGATGAGCGAGGGCATACACGCGGCGTTGCCGCAGCTGCTGGACCTGTCCAAGGCGCAGACGCTGCCGTTCGCCTTCCAGCTCAATCTGCAGGGCACGCGCAGCATCAGCTATGTGCCGGTGGGCGAGAGCAGCACGCTGAGCCTGGCGTCCAACTGGCCGCACCCCAGCTTCATCGGCAACTTCCTGCCGGTGCAGCGCAATGTGGACGCCAAGGGCTTCAAGGCGCAATGGGAGAGCAGCTGGTTCGCCAACAATCTGAACGACCGCTTCCAGCAGGCGGCCTTCAGCGAAGGGAAGTCCGGCCTGAGCGCATTGCCGTCCTTCAGCACCGGCCTGGTGCAGCCGGTGGACCAGTATCAGCAGAACGAGCGCTCGGTCAAATACGCGGTGCTGTTCATCGGCCTGACCTTCTTGTCCTTCTTCCTGCTGGAAACGCTGCGCAGCCTGCGCGTGCACCCCATCCAGTACGTGCTGGTGGGCATGGCGCTGGTGATGTTCTTCCTGGTCTTGCTGGCCTTGTCCGAGCACCTGGGTTTCGGGCCTGCCTATCTGCTGGCGGCGACGGCCTGCGTCGGCCAGATCGGTTTCTACGTCAGCCACATCCTCGGCGGCTGGAAGCGCGGCCTGGGCTTCGCCGGCCTGCTCAGCCTCTTGTACGCGGTGCTGTACGGCCTGTTGCAGTCCGAGGACAACGCCTTGCTGCTGGGCAGCCTGCTGCTGTTCGCCGCGCTGACCGCCATCATGACGCTGACCCGGAGGCTAGATTGGTATCGCTTCTCCGCGCGGAGCGAGGAAGCGGCGCCGGAAGCGCTGGCGCCGCCGCCCCCGCCGCAGTCTTGAGCGCGACGGTCTTGACGACGGCATGAATATCCGATTTCACAAAACCGCCATCATCAGGTAACGCGTTCTCGCTATCGTTTTCCCGCCCGGCCGTTCCGCCGGGCTGGGCAAGGGCCCGGATTCCGCTTCCGGGCCCTTGGTTTTTCACCGCGGCGCGCGCGCCGCCACAAGACGACTGCACTCCGATGACGCTCAACTTTCTCTCCCCCGTGGCGGCCCGCTGGGCGCGCCGGCTGGCCGCCTGTCTGCTGGCGGCCGCGCTCGCCGGCTGCCTGGGCGACAATCAAGACAACGCCGGCCAACCGGGCAACGGCAATTCCAATCAAACCCAGCCGCCGGCCAAGCTCCGCTGCGCGCCCTGAACCCGGACAAGCCCGCCATGACCGACACTCCCGTTTCCACTTCCCGCCGCCAGTTCATCAAGCGCGGCAGCGCGCTAGCCGCCAGTTCCTTGACGCTGTCCTTGCTGCCGGCCTCCATCCAGCGCGCGCTGGCCATTCCCGCCAACAATCGCACCGGCACCTTGCAGGATGTCGAGCACATCGTGATCCTGACCCAGGAAAACCGCGCCTTCGACCACTACTTCGGCAGCCTGGCCGGCGTGCGCGGCTTCGGCGACCGTTTCCCGCTGCCGCTGGCCGACAGCGCCCTGCTCAAGCGCAAGACCGTCTGGTATCAGACCAATCAGGGCAATAGCGCCACGCCGCCGCGGGTGGTGGCGCCGTTCCACCTCAACACCGAGCAGACTTTCGCCTATATGCGGGTGGAGGGCACGCCGCATGTGTGGTCGGACGCGCAGTACGCCTGGGGCAAGGGCGCGATGAACGCCTGGCCCACGTACAAGCAGAACCATTCCATGGGCCATTTCAAGGAGGCGGACCTGCCGTTCCAGTACGCGCTGGCCAACGCCTTCACCCTGTGCGACGCCTATCACTGTGCCTTCCAGGGCGGCACCAACCCCAACCGCGTGTTCCTGTGGTGCGGCGGCAACGATCCTCTGCAGAAGGGCAAGGGCCCGGTGATCGCTAACGCCTACGACTCGGTCGACTACAACCCCAAGGGCGGCTACACCTTCAGCACCTACGCCGAGCGGCTGGAGCAGGCCGGGGTGGGCTGGAAGATCTATCAGGACATGGCCGACAACTTCACCGACAATCCGGTGGCCGGCTTCCGCAGCTTCCGCGCCGCCTATTTCGGCGAGGCCGGCGCCAAGCCGGCGCTGAAGAGCAAGGGCCTGTCCACCTGGACGCTGGACGATCTGCGCCAGGACGTGCTGGCCAACCGCCTGCCGCAGGTCAGCTACATCGTCGCCACCGCCGACGGCTCGGAACACCCGGGGCCGTCCAGCCCGGCGCAGGGCGCCGACTACACCGCCCGCGTGCTGGACGCGCTGACCGCCAACCCCGAGGTGTGGAGCAAGACGGTGTTCCTGGTCAATTTCGACGAGAACGACGGCTTCTTCGACCACGTGCCGCCGCCGGCCGCGCCCAGCTATCTGAGCTGGGACTCCGATCCAGCCAAGGCGGTTCTGGCCGGCGCCTCCACCGTGGCCACCGACGGCGAATACCATCATCTGCGCAGCAGCGAGACCGGCAACGAGCGCGCCGACCTGATCCACGTGCCTTACGGGCCGGGGCCGCGGGTGCCGATGTACGTGATCTCGCCGTGGAGTCGCGGCGGCTGGGTTAACTCCCAGGTGTTCGACCACACCTCGGTGATCCGCTTCATCGAGCAGCGCTTTGGCGTCAAGGAGCCCAATATCAGCGCCTGGCGGCGCGCGGTGTGCGGCGATCTGCTGTCCTGTTTCGACTTCGTCAATCCCAACGCGGAGCTGCCCAAGCTGCCGGCCACCGCCGCGCTGGCGGCGCGGGCGCGCGCCTTGCCCGGCCGCACCAAGCCCAGCGCGCCGGCCTTGCCGGAGCTGCCGGTCCAGGCCATTGGCCTGCGCCGCTCGCGAGCGCTGCCTTACGAGCTGCACGCCAGCGCGCGCGTGGACGGCAACGCCGGCACCGTGGAGTTGATCTTCGCCAATAGCGGCCAAGCGGCGGCGGTGTTCCACGTTTACGACCGCCGCCATCTGGACGCGCCGCCGCGCCGCTACGCGGTGGAGGCCGGCAAGCAGCTGTCCGGGCTGTGGCGGGTCAATTACGACGCCAATCTTTACGATCTGTGGGTATTGGGCCCCAACGGCTTCCATCGCCACTTCACCGGCGACGCCGGCCAGCTGGGCCGCCTGAGCAAGGCGCAGCCGGAAATCCAGGTCTGTTACGACCCGGCCGCCGGCGACGTTTACCTGAAGCTGCACAATAGCGGCCGCGAGAACTGCGAGTTCCTGGTGCGCGCCAACGCCTACGCGAAGAGCGAGCCGCAACGCGTCACCGTGGGGCCGCAGGGCGAGGCGGTGTTGAATTGGCCGCTGAAGAACAGCCACGGCTGGTACGACGTCAGCGTCGGCGCGCCGGTCTTCCCCGGCTTCAGCCGCCGTTTCGCCGGGCGGGTGGAAACCGGGCGCGACGGCTACAGCGATCCGGCGATGGGCGGCGCGGCGGTGGGCGAGCAGTGGACGCCGCCGGTCTGAGCCGGCGGTGAACGACAAAGGCGGAGCCGATCGGCCCCGCCTTTTTTCTTGATGGAAGGGTTAGAAGAAGCCCAGCGGCTTGCCGTCAAAGCTCACCAGCAGGTTCTTGGTCTGCTGGTAATGGTCGAGCGCGCGCTTGTGGGTTTCGCGGCCGATGCCGGACTTCTTGTAGCCGCCGAAGGCCGCGTGCGCCGGGTAGAGGTGATAGCAGTTGGTCCACACCCGGCCGGCCTTGATCGCGCGGCCGACGCGGTAAGCGCGGTTGATGTCGCGGGTCCACACCCCGGCGCCCAGGCCGAACTCGGTGTCGTTGGCGATGGCGACGGCTTCCGCCTCGTCCTTGAAGGTGGCGATGCTGACCACCGGGCCGAAAATCTCCTCCTGGAACACCCGCATCTTGTTGTTGCCCTTCAGCAGGGTGGGCTGGATGTAATAGCCCTGAGCCAGCCCGCCTTCCAGCGGCTCCAGCTTGCCGCCGCTCAGCACCTCGGCGCCTTCCTGGCGCGCGATGTCCAGGTAGGACAGGATTTTGTCGAACTGCTGCTGCGAGGCCTGGGCGCCCACCATGGTGTCGGTGTCCAGCGGATCGCCGCGTTTGATCGCCTGCACCTTCTTCATCACCTCGGCCATGAAGGCCGGGTAAATGGATTCCTGCACCAGCGCGCGCGACGGGCAGGTGCAGACCTCGCCCTGGTTGAAGAAGGCCAACACCAGGCCCTCGGCGGCCTTCTCGATGAAGGATGGCTCCGCCTGCATGATGTCTTCAAAGAAGATATTGGGCGATTTGCCGCCCAGCTCCACGGTGGACGGGATGATGTTCTCCGCCGCGCATTGCAGGATGTGGCGGCCCACCGGGGTGGAGCCGGTGAAGGCGATCTTGGCGATGCGCTTGCTGGTGGCCAGCGCCTGGCCGGCTTCCTTGCCGAAGCCGTGCACCACGTTGACCACGCCCGGCGGCAGCAGATCGCCTATCACCTCCATCAGCACCGCGATGCCCAGCGGCGTCTGTTCCGCCGGCTTCAGCACCACGCAGTTGCCGGCGGCCAGCGCCGGCGCCAGCTTCCACGCCGCCATCAGCAGGGGGAAGTTCCACGGGATGATCTGGCCCACCACGCCCAGCGGCTCGTGGATGTGGTAAGCCATGGTGTTGTGGTCTATTTCCGCCGCCGTGCCTTCCTGGGCGCGGATGCAGCCGGCGAAATAGCGGAAGTGATCCGCCGCCAGCGGGATGTCGGCGTTCAGCGTCTCGCGCACCGGCTTGCCGTTGTCCCAGGTTTCGGTGACGGCCAGCACCTCCAGATTGGCTTCGATGCGGTCGGCGATCTGCAGCAGCAGATAGGAGCGTTGCTGCGCCGAGGTCTGGCCCCAGGCGTCGGCGGCGGCGTGGGCGGCGTCCAGCGCCTTGTCGACGTCGGCGGCGTCGGAGCGCGGAAATTCGGCGATGGGCTGGCCGTTGACCGGCGAAGTGTTGGTGAAGTGCTGGCCGTTGACCGGAGGCGTGAACTCGCCGCCGATGTAGTTGCCGTAGCGGGGCTTGAAGGCGATCAGCGCGCCGGGCGTGCCGGGGTGGGCGTAACGCATGGTGTTTCTCCTGTTGTGGATTGGCCGTTGCCGCGCGGCGGCGGGCCGCGGTGGCCGCTGTGCAGCAGAAAGCGTGCCAATGACGGCCGCCGGGACGGCGTGTTGCGATGCAAAACGCGGCATGCCGGCCAGGCCGTTGCGATCCGCGCGCCGCGCATTGCGCCGCAGCAGGCCGACGCCGGCGCCAAGGGGGCGGCCTGTCCGATTGGCCGCGGCGCAAGCTGTCGCAAAACGCTACAGTGTCGCGTCCGATGCGACGCCGGCTCCGGCGCGCGTCGTGCTAAGGTGGCGGTTCATCCGCCGCCGCAACCGTTTTCGTCCCGTCTCGCGGCCGCTCGCGAGACCTAGCGCCGGCGCTCACGTCCGGAGGGAAGTCATCATGGATCATCCCATCGCCTCGCCCGTGGAGCGGGCGCGCCGCAGCTTCTTCCAACAAGGGCTGGCGCCGGCCGGGCTCAGGGGCGAAATCGCCCAGTCCTGGCAGCGCTGCCGGCAGCAGGCCTTGCCGCCGCAGGGCGCGCGACGGCAAGACGGCCTGGAAAGCGCGGCGCTGAACGCGCTGCGCGAGGCCAACGGCCTGTTGTTGCGGCTGGCCCAGCCCGAGCTGGACGGGCTGGGCGAACAAGTCGTCGACCGCCGCGGCATCGTGCTGCTCAGCGACGCCGACGGCGTGATCCTCAACGCCGCCGGTTGCCCCGGTTTTCTGCCCAAGGCGGAACAGGTGGCCTTGCTGCCAGGCATGGCCTGGGGCGAGCGCGACCGAGGCACCAACGCCATCGGCACCGCGCTGGCGCTGGGCGCGGCGGTGCAGGTCAACGGCGGCGAACACTATCTGGCCAGCAACGGCGGCATCTCCTGCTCGGCCGCGCCCATCTTCGCGCCCAACGGCCGCCTGGCCGGCGCGCTCAACATCAGCAGCGACGCGCGCGCCCACGACGCGCACGCGCTGGGCTTGGTGCGGTTGGCGGCGCGCCAGATCGAACACCGCTGGCTGGCGCGGCCGGCCTCCGAACATTGGCTGGTGCGCTTCCACCTGAACCACGCCTTGCTGGGCTCGCCGCGCGAAGGCGTGCTGGTTTTCGCCGACGAGGTGCTGGTGGAGGCCAATAGCTGCGCGCTGGCCTGGCTCGGCCTGGCCTGGGCCGACCTGGGGCGGGCGCGCTTCGGCCAGCTGTTCGACGGCGAGCTGCAGCCGGCCGACGGCCTGCGAACGCGGCTAGGCCGGCGCGGCCAGCATTTTCATCTGCACATCACGCCGCCGGCGAGTCAGGCGCCGACGGCGCGGCAAACGCCCAAGGCCGACGCGGCGGCGCGGCCCTCGGTCGCCTTGCAGCGCGCCGTCAAAGTGCTGAACGCCGACATTCCTGTGTTGCTGCAAGGCGAAACCGGCGTGGGCAAGGAGGTGTTCGCCCGCGCCTTGCACGCCGCCAGCCGGCGCGGCCGCGGACCCTTCGTCGCCGTCAACTGCGCGGCGATACCAGAGGCACTGATCGAGTCTGAGCTGTTCGGCTACGAGGAGGGCGCGTTCACCGGCGCGCGGCGCAAGGGCATGACGGGCAAGCTGCGCGAAGCCGACGGCGGCGTGCTGTTCCTGGACGAGGTGGGGGACATGCCGGCGGCGATGCAGGCGCGGCTGCTGCGCGCCTTGCAGCAGCGCGAAGTCACGCCGCTGGGCGGCGGCCGAACGCAGGCGGTGGATTTCGCGCTGGTCTGCGCCACTCACCGCGACCTGGCGGCGATGACGGCGGCCGGCGAGTTCCGCGCCGACCTGTTCTACCGGCTGCAGGACTATCCGGTGCGGCTGCCGCCCTTGCGCGAGCGCGACGACCTGCCGCTTCTGATCGACGAGATCTGGGACGAACTGGGCGCCGCGCGACGCGGCGTGCGCCTGGGCGGCCCGCTGCGGGCGGCCTTGCTGGCCTACAGCTGGCCGGGCAACGCGCGCCAGCTGCACAGCGCGCTGCGCACCATGCTGGCCCTGGCCGACGACGGCGCGGAACTGGGGATCGAGAACCTGCCGGCCGGCTGCCGCGCCGAAGCGGCCACCCTCTCTCCGACGCTGGCCGCCGGCCGCGACGATTTGATCGAACAGACGCTGGCGCGCTGTCAGGGCAATGTCAGCCGCGCGGCGGTGGAGTTGGGGGTGGCGCGCAGCACGGTGTACCGGCGGCTGCGCGGCGGAGGGCGCTAGTCAGGCCGCCGCGTTGGGCAGCTGTTCCAGCCAAGCCTGAAACGCGTCCAGCACCGGTTGCGGGGACTTGGCCCAGGCAAAGTGGGAGAAGGCGCGCAGACCGTGATCCGCGGCCTGCAATTCCCGCTGCGTCACGCTGGCGCGCGCCAGCTTGTCGGCCAGAAAATCCGCGCAGGAGCGGGGAACGAAGCGATCGCCGGACAGCGATAGCAGCAGCACCGGCAGTTCCAGCCGGCGCAGCGCCGCTTCGTAGTCGGTGTCCACGCCTTCCGGCCGGTAACGGCCGTGCAAGGCTTCCTGCGTCCAGTCGCGGATCAGCCGCCCCGGCTGTCGTCCGCCAAAGCCCAGCTTGTCGCCGGGAAAGTAGCCCAGGCCGCGGTTGAGTTGTTGAATCAGCCGCAGGCCAAAGCCGCGTTTCCAGGCGGACAATGCGCCGGGCATGGCGCGGAAGTAGTTGGAGCCGCTCGCGAGCAAAGCCACGCCGGCCACCTCGGCCGGATTTTCGCAGGCTTGCAGCAGGGCGAATTGCCCGCCCAGGCTGTGTCCCGCCAGGAGCAGCGGCCGGCCGGATGTCTGTTCGCCCAGCCGTCGACGCAGATGGGCGATATCGGCCAGCACTTCCTGGTAGCCGAAGTCCTGACGGCGGACGTCCCGCACCGAGCTTTGACGCATGCCCCTGGTCTCAAGCGCCGCCACGCAATAGCCGCGCGCGGCCCAGGCCGCGCCCAGCGCGCGATAGTAGGACACGTTGACGCCCAAGGCCGGCAAGAACAGGATCACGCCCTGCGGGGCTTGTTCCGGAACGCCGTGCCATTCAACAACAGTGTGCTCGCCGTCCGCTAGCTGGATTCGGCTCGAGTGCATGCCTGTGCCTCCAAGGTTGTGAGCGGCAAACAGAACAAGCTATCAGTCTGATGCGCAATGGCAAGCCGCCATGTTCCGGCAGGTTCGGCCCTCGCGCTGCGGGCTTAGAACCTGTTTACGATCTCGCGAGCAAGAGCGAGACAAGGCGAAAACGGCTGAGAAAGCGGAATGTACAGAGGGTACATGAGCATTTCGAAGGCGTTTTCAACGCCGTATCGCCGCAGCGCAGCAGATCGTAAACAGGTTCTTAGCCATAGCCGCGCTGTTTCAGCGCCAGGTAGAGCATGGCCGCGTTGATGGCGTCGTTGAGCGCGTCGTGACGCGGCGGCGCGGGCATGTCCAGATCCTGGCAGATGCTGGCCAGCCGCAGGTCGATGTGGGCGTCCGGGTTTTGCCGCAGCTTGTAGTCGTAATAGCGGCCGGAGATCTCGATGCGCCGCTGCGGCAGCGGCACGCCCAGCCAGGGGCGGATATAGCGGTTGAGCACCGCCATATCGTATTCCAGGTAATAGCCCAGCAGCGGCCGGCCGCCGACGAAGTCCAGCAGCCGCCGCATCGCGTCCAGGGCTTCCATGCCCTGATTAACGTCGATGGGCCGCAGGCCGTGGATGCGCACATTGTCCGCTGGCGGCGCCCGTTCCGGCCGCACCAACAGATACAGCGCCTCGCTGGCGAGGATGCGGTTGCCGCGCAGCTTGACCGCGCCTATGGACAGCAGCTCGGCCTCCGCCGGATTCAGGCTGGTGGTTTCGCAGTCCAGGCTGACCAGTTCGTCAGGATGCTCGCTATACATGCCGGCGTAGGCCGGATCGCGCAGCCGGCGGCGCTGCCATTGGCGCAGCAGGGCGGTCAGCATCAGAAGCTGCCCAGCCGGTAATGGTGGCGCAGCTGCGCCTTGAAGCGCTTGACCACGGCCAGCGCGTCCTTGAGCAGGTCCCGTTCCAGCGAGGACAGCTTTTCCGGTTCCAGCAGATTGTCGGCCGGCTTGCCGGCGCCAAGCCGCTCCAGCCCCTGTTCCAGCCGCAGCTGCATCAGATAGGACAGCGCCTCGCCCACGTCCTCGGCCAGGCTCCGCTCCAGCCGGCCTTGCGCCGCCAGTGCCTGCAGCCTTTGCTGCGAGTTGTTGTCGCTGACCCCGTATTCCAGCGCCAGCGCGCGGATGCCGTGCACCAGCGGGAAGATGCCGCCTTTTTTCAGGTCCAGCGCGGCGCGGCCGTCGCGGTCTCGGGTCTGCAGATGGGAGAACAGGCCCAGCGGGGTGTCGAACTGTTCGATGGCGCGGGCGAAACGGGAGAAGAAGCCGGCGTCGTCGCGCAAGGTGGCGCGCAGATAGCTTTGGGCGTCCTCCAGCAGCGCGGCGTCGCCGCAGACGGCTTCCGCGTCCACGAAGATGGCCAGCCGCATCAAGGCTTGCCCGTCCGGGCGGTGCACCCAGTTGTGCAGGCGGTCGCGCAGCTCGGCGCCGCTGAAGCGCCAGTCCGGATGGCTGAGCATGATGTCGCCGGGACAGGGCGGGTAGCCGAAGCGGGCCAGCGCGGCGGAAAAGGCCTGACAGCTGGCCTCCAGTTGCGGCCACGCCGCGCCGTCGCGCAGCAGCAGCGCGTTGTCCTGATCGGTTTTGAGTATCTGTTCGCCGCGCCCCTCCGAGCCCAGCACCAACAGGCAGCTGTTGGCCACCAGCTCCGGCGGCGCGATCAGCCGCCAGGCGCGGGCGAACAGCCGGGCGTTGAGGCTTTGCACCAGCCGGCCCAGTTGCAGCGCCTTGACGCCGTGGCCGGACAGGATGCGCACCAGCCGCGGGATCTGCTCCGCCACTTCCGTCAGTTCGTCCAGCGTGGCCGCGCGCTCCAGCCGCTGCGCGATCAGATGGGAGTGGTTGGAGAAATAGGACAGCACGTCCACCTGGGCCAGCATGCTCACCGGCTCGCCGCGCTCGGTCACCACCAGGCGGCGCAGATTGCGGCGCGTCATCAGCAGCAGGGCGTTGAACAGGAAGTCGTCGATGTCTATGGTCAGGAGCTCGTACTGGCAATGCGCGGCCGCCGGCGCGTCCGAGGACACGCCGTTCAGCACGATGTCGCGGAAGTCGGTGGTGGTGAGGATGCCCAGCCGTCCGTTGTCGCGCAGCAGCACGGATTTGGATTTGTGCGCCTTCATCGCCGCCGCCGCGTCGCGCAGGCTGGCGTCGCCGTCGACGAACACCGGCTGGCGGCCGCCGACGTCGCGCACGGTGGCCGCCAGCAAAGTTTGCAGTTCGCGCTGGCCGGCCCTCTGCGCCAGCCGGCCCAGCTTTTCCGACACGCTGGCGTAAAAATAGGCGCCGAAGCGCGGGTTGCTCTCGGTCAGCGCCAGCACTTCGGCGCGCGGCAGGCTGTAGAGCAGCGCTTCTTCCTGCACGATGAAACGGTGGGAGGTCTGGCCGGCGGCCATGGCGCGGGCGTCGAAGCCGTCCTGGGCCCGGTACAGCGCGACGATCTCGTCGCCGGCCATTTCCCGCACCACGCCCTTGATCACCACGTACATGGCGGTCACCGCCGCGTCCGGCGCCAGCACGGTTTGCTCGTCGGCGTAGAACAGGATGTCGGCGCAGGCCTCCAGGCGCAGGCGCTCGTCCGGACTCAGGGCGTCGAAGGGGGCGTGGCTGAAGTCGAATCGCTGCATGGCGGCCCTCGCGGAACACAAGACGTTGCCGCCAGCATAACACCGGCGGCAAGGGCTTGTCGGCGGACGCTCAGTCCGGCAGGTGCTGCGACAGCGGGGAGCCGTCGCGGAACAGCAGCAGCTCGCCGGGGACGAGCGGGGTCCAGCTTTCATTGTCGGTCAGCGGCTGGGTGGCGATCACCGCCACGCGGTCGTGCGGCGTGGTGACCGAGGCGAAGTCCACGCTGACGTCGTCGTCCACCAGGTGGGCGGTGTTGAACGGCGCCTGGCGGATGATGTAGTGCAGATTGGTGGAGCAGTGGGCGAACAGCACCTCGCCGTTGCTCAGCATGAAGTTGAACACGCCGTGGCTGGAAATCTCGGCCGCCAGCCGCGCCACTTCGGCGAATAGCTCATCCAGCTGCGGCTGCTGGCACCATTTGGCGCGCAGCCGCTCCATCAGGTGGCAGAACGCGCGTTCGGAATCGGTGCCGCCCACCGGGTTGTAATGGCAGCCGGCTTCGGGCTGGAAGTTCTCCAGATTGCCGTTGTGGGCGAAGATCCAGTAGCGGCCCCACATCTCGCGCATGAAGGGATGGGTGTTGGCCAGGTTGACTTCGCCCTGGGTGGCCTTGCGAATGTGGGCGATCACGTTTTCCGATTTGATCGGATAGTTGCGCACCAGATTGGCCACCGGCGATTCCACCGACGGTTTGTCGTCCAAAAAGATGCGGCAGCCCTTGCTCTCGAAAAAGGCGATGCCCCAGCCGTCGGCGTGATGGTCGGTCTGACCGCCGCGGCGGTGAAAGCCTTCGAAGGAGAACAGGATGTCGGTTGGAGTATTGCAATTCATGCCCAATAACTGGCACATGGGTTCGAGTTCCACGGTAAAGAGGTTGTCATGGCCGGCCCGCGCCGGCTGCGGTTTTGTTACAGAGCTTAGGCGATATGCGGGGCCGCGGCAATCCCGCCGCGCCGGCCGTGGAGCCCGGGCGCGGCGGGAAAAGCGAAGCTCAGGCCGTCGAACGGGCGAGGCCGCGCAGCTTGGCCCAGCCGCCTTGGCTCAGGCTGACGCCGAGCAGGATCAGGCCGCCGCCCAGCCAGTGGAAGTCGTGGATGGTCTCGCCCAGCAGCGCGCTGGCGATCACGGCGGTGAACAAGGGCAACAGATTCATGAAGATGGCGGTGCGCTCGCTGCCCAGGCCCTGGATGCCGCGCATCCACAGATAGGGCGCCAGCACCGAGGAGGCGATGCCGGCGAAGGCGACCAGGCCCACGCCCTGCGGCGGCACCGCCAGGCTGTCCGCGCTCATCGCCACTGGCACCAGCATCAGCACCGCCAGCAGCACCTGGATGTAGAGATTGGTCCAGCTGCCGAAGGGCGGCGCCCAGCGGCGCAGCAGAATGCCGTACAGCGCGTAGGAGAGAGAGCCGACCAGCATCAGCGCGTCGCCGCGGTTGACGCCGCCGCTGAGCAGATCCAGCGGCCGGCCCTGGCCCAGCAGGTAGAGCACGCCCAGCAAGGACACCGCGACGCCGAACAGCGCGTGCGCGCCCACCGGCTGGCGGAAGGCGATGGCGTTCAAGGCCAGGCCCAGCAGCGGGATCAGGGCGCAGATCACGCCCATATTGGTGGCGCTGGTGCTGTGCGCGGCGTAATAGGCCAGGCATTGGTACATCACCATACCCAGCGCGGCCAGCACGGCGAAGCGGCCGAGCCAGGGGCGGATGACGCGCCATTGGCGCAGCACCGGCCGCAGGCTCAGCGGGGTGAGAATCAGCGCGGCCAGCAGCCAGCGATAGAAGGAAATGGCGGCGGGGTCCAGCGCCTGGGCCGCGGCTTTGGACACCACGGTGTTGGCGGACCAGATCAGCACGGCCAGCATGGGAAACAATGAGTACATGGTGCGGCTCCGGATGCGGCTCTCGGCGGTTTTGCCGGCAAGAGCACAGAAAAGCATTGACAGTCCGCAGTGTACCGCTGTCTGATTTATCTCATATAGCGCAATTCAGACAAGACGATAACGGGAAACCGACAAATTGGACGACTATCTGCTGGACCCGGGCTTGCCGGAGCCCGCGCCGATTCACCTGCGCCACCACTTGCTGACGCCGGATTCCGAATGTTTGCCGCACAGCCATTCCTGGGGGCAGTTGAACAGCATCAGCCTGGGGGTGATAGAGCTGACCCTGTACGAGCCGGATCAGGGCGAGCGCGCGTTGGCGGCGCCGGCGGAGTTTCTGATCTGGGTGCCGGCCGGCGTTCGCCATTCGGCCTCGGTGCGTCAGGCGATACGCTACACCTCGGTCTACGTGGACGCCGAGCAGGCGGCAAAGCTGCCCGGCCACCCCTGTCTGATCCCGCAAACGCCCTTGCTGCGCGCGCTGCTGGAGGATTTCTGCCAACGCGGCGTCACCGCCATCCAGGACCCGTGGGACCGCCGCCAGGCCGAGCTGCTGCTGGAGCGGCTGGCCCGGGCCGGCCACCAGGACAGTTATCTGCCGGACAGCCGTCACCGCCAGCTGGCGCCCATCCTGGCGGCCATTCGCGAGCGCCCGGCCGACGACACCACGCTGGCGCAGTGGGCGCAGCGGGTGCACGGCACCGAGCGCACGCTGGCGCGCCATTTTCAGTTGGAACTGGGCATGAGCTTCGTCCAGTGGCGCACCCGGGTGCGCCTGATGCGGGCCCTGGTCTGGCTGCGCGAGGGCCGGGCGGTGCAGGACATCGCCGCTGACCTGGGCTACGGCACCGCCTCCGCCTTCATCGCCATGTTCAACAAGCAACTGGGCTATTCGCCGGAGCGTTATCGCCGGCTGCTGGCAGGGGAGATGAGTTGAGGACGCTTGTTGCCCGTTTGGCATTGCGGCACACTGGAATGATTGTCAATCATAGAGCCCGCCTGCTGCGTCCCCACCCATGAGCAAGAAAATCAAACAACTGGCCCGCCAATTGGGCGACGGCTGGAAGCTGCGCCGTCGCTTGCGGCAAGCCAGCGCGCTGAATTTCGCCTTTTCCGAGCGCATAGACTTCCTGAACGGACAACACTGGGATCAATTGGCGGCGCCGCACGGCCTGCTGATGTCCCGCGATTACTGGCGCGCGCTGGAGCAGTCCGGGCTCGCCGATTTCGAAGTCCGCTACGCGCTGGCCTATCGCGACGGCGTGCCGGTGGCGGCGGTGGCGATGCAGTTGCTGGAGGTCAGCCTGGAGACCATGCACGCCCACCCCGGGCCGCGTCCGGAAGGCTCGCTGCGCGCGGCGCTGGCGCAAAACCTCAAGCCGCGGCTGCGGCAACGGCTGCTGGTCTGCGGCAATATGCTCAGCTACGGCCTGGACGGCGCGGCCTTCGCCGCGGACCTGGACCCGCAGACCCGCTGGCAGGCGACGGCGGAGATCCTCTACCGCATCCGCCGCGCCGAGAAGCTGAACGGCCAGATCGACTTCGTGCTGGTCAAGGATCTGGACGAGACGGCGCGGGAAGACAGCCAGGCGCTGGGCAAGCTCAGCTACAGCGCCCTGGAAACGGAACCCAATATGGTGTTGCCGCTGGCGGATGACTGGCGCGTTTACGACGATTACCTGGCCGGCATGACCTCCAAGTACCGCAGCGCCATCCGCCAGCAGATCTTCAAGCCTATCGAGGCCGCCGGCTGCGAAATCGGCGTGATGACGCCGGAGCAGGTGGACGCCCAGGCGGAGCGGATGCAGCAGCTCTATCTGGCGGTGCAGGACAACGCCACGCTGCGGCCGGTGACGGTGAGCGCCGCTTACTGGCGGCGGATGGCCGCCTTGGGGCCGGAACGGGCGGAATTGCGCGGACTGTGGCGCGACGGCGCGCTGCTGGGCTTCTTGCTGGTCCTGAAGAACGGCGCTGAGATCACCGCCGCGCAGATAGGCTTCGACCGCGCCGCGGCCAAGACGCTGCCGTTGTATCTGCGCCTGCTGCATTCGGCGATAGAGTCGGCGCTGGCCGCCGGCGGACGGCGGGTGATCTTCGGCCGCACCGCGCTGGAACCCAAGGCGAGAATGGGCTGCCGGCCGGTGCCGACCTCGCTGTGGATACGCCATCGCCAGCCGGTGCTCAATTCTCTGATCCGTCGCAGCTTCGGCATTGTCCAGCACGAGGACGCGCCGACGATCAATCCCTTCAAAAAATGAATATCGCGCCCTTCGCGCCGCGCGGCGGGGAGGGCGATCGCATCCTGGTCGCGGAAAGGACCCGACATGACTCAAACCGCGAGCGCCGAGACGGCGCACACGCGCAAGCTGAACCGGAACGACTGCAAGACGCTGGGCCTGGCCTCGCTGGGCGGCGCGCTGGAGTTTTACGATTTCATCATTTACGTGTTCTTCGCTCTGGTGCTGGGCAAGCTGTTCTTCCCCCACGACATCCCGGGCTGGCTGCGGCAACTGCAGGTGTTCGGCATCTTCGCCGCCGGCTATCTGGCGCGGCCCTTGGGCGGCATCGTCATGGCGCATTTCGGCGATTTGTTCGGCCGCAAGCGCATGTTCACGCTCAGCATCGTGTTGATGGCGCTGCCGACGCTGGCGATGGGTCTGCTGCCCACCTATCAGAACATAGGGATATGGGCGCCGATCCTGCTGCTGCTGTTGCGCGTATTGCAGGGCGCGGCCATTGGCGGCGAAGTGCCGGGCGCCTGGGTCTTCGTCGCCGAGCACGCGCCGGCGCGCCGCACCGGTCTCGCCTGCGGCATCATCACCTCCGGCCTGACCATAGGCATTCTGTTCGGCTCGCTGATCGCGATGGCGATGAACCTGGCCTTCACGCCGCAGCAGCTGGAGGACGGCGCCTGGCGGATTCCTTTCCTGGTTGGCGGGGTGTTCGGCCTGGTGGCGATGTATTTGCGCCGCTGGCTGCATGAAACGCCGGTGTTCAGCGAAATGCAGGCGCGCAAGGCGCTGTCCGCCGAGCTGCCCTTGAAGGCGGCGCTGCGCGGTCACCGGCTGGGCATGGCCTTGTCGATGGCGGCCACCGCGATGCTGTCGGTCACCATTGTGGTGGTGATCCTGATGACGCCCACCTTTTTGCAAAAACAGTTCGGCGTGCCGCCGGTGGAGGCGCTGTTCGCCAACAGCTTGGCCATCGTCGCGCTGAGCGTGGGCTGCATCGTCGCCGGCCTGGCGGCGGACCGTTTCGGCGGCGGCCCGGTATTCACCGTGGGCAGCCTGCTGCTGGGCGTCAGCAGCTGGTGTTTCTACCAGACCATGGGCCAGGACGCGAGCTGGCTGCGTCCCTTGTACACTTTGACCGGTTTCGCCGCCGGCATCGTCGGCGCGGTGCCTTATCTGATGGTGCGCGCCTTCCCGGCCCCCATCCGCTTCAGCGGCCTGTCGTTTTCCTACAATGTGGCTTACGCGGTGGTGGGCGGCTTCACGCCGGTGCTGTTGTCGGTGTGGATGGAAGCCAGTTCGCTGGCGCTGGCCGGCTATCTGCTGATCTTCTGCCTGATCGGCCTGGCGATGGGCCTGTTCCTGCTGGCCTGGGGAGATAGGCCGGGCTTGTCCCACCCGGTGCATTGAGGCGAGCGGCTTCGGCCGCAAGCAGGCAATAAAAAAACGGCGGCATCCAGATGGCTGGACGCCGCCGTTGTGCCATGCGCGGCTTGCGCCGTTAGCGCGGCAGCTCGCTCCACAGCTTCATCAGCCGCTTGGCGGACACCGGATAGGGCGTTTTCAGTTCCTGGGCGAACAGGCTGACGCGCAGCTCCTCGATTTGCCAGCGGAAGTCCAGCAGCGCCTGGGACGCGCCTTCGGCTTCGTTGTCCTCTGCCACTCGTGTTTCCCACTTCTGCCACAGGTCGCGGATTTCCGCGCCGCGCTGGCCGTCGCGCTGCGGATTGGCCGGCTGCTTGTCCATGCGCAGACCCATCGCGCGCATATAACGCGGCAAATGCGGCAGCTGACTCCACGGCGTGGCGGCCAGGAAGCCCTTGTAAACCAGCTTGGCCAATTGCTGCTGCAAGTCGTAGCCCAGCTTGTGCTTCTGCATTTTGACGCTGAGCGGGCCGTATTCCGCCGCCACCTGGCCCAGGTACTGGGTCACCGCCTGATTGACCGCCGGCAGCCGGGTGCGGGCGCGGGTTTTCTGATCGTTGAAGGCTTTTTCCGTGCGCGGCAGCGGGTCGTCGCCGATGAAGGCGCGGTCGCAGATGCAGGCGATGGCGTCGGCCAGCAATTCGTCGACATTGGCCACCGCTCGCAGTTGCAGACCCAGCTGGGTCATGCCGGGCAGGCCCTTGGACAGCTGCTTCATCTGTTCCTTCAGCTGCAGCTGCAGCAGCCGGATCACCCCCTGGCGATGATGGCGCTCGGCCACCAGCTGGGTATCGAACAGACGGATCGCCACCTTGTCCTGCTCCAGCGTCAAGGCCGGGTAGCCGGTCAGCTGCTGACGGCCGCGGGCGAACTGTATGCTTTCCGGCAGTTCGCCGAAGTCCCAGCTGCTGACCTCGTCGCGCTCGAATTCCGCGCTGGTGTCGCGGAAGGTCAGCTGGGCGGCCTGGCCGAACTGCTTTTGCAGCGCCAGCAAGTCGCGGCCCAGGCCGATTTCCTGCTTGCCGTCGTCGATGACGCGGAAGTTGAACAGCAGGTGGGCCGGCAGTTCCTGGGCGCGGAAGTCGTCGATGTCCACTTTGACGCCGCCGGTCTCGCGCAGGATGAAGCGCGCCAGCTGCGGCGCGATCGGCTGCTGCGGGTCCGGATTGCCGCTGAGGAAGCGAGTGACGAAGTCCGGCACCGGCACGCAGCAACGGCGGATCTGCTTGGGCAGGCCCTTGATCAGCTGTTGCAGCTTCTCTCGCACCATGCCGGGCACCAGCCATTCGAAGGCCGCCGGCTGCAGGCGGTTGAGAATGGCCAGCGGCACGTCCAGGGTGACGCCGTCCAGCGGGTGATTGGGTTCGAAGCGGTAGCGCAGCTTGAGGCGGCCGTCTTCCAGTTCCAGCCATTCCGGGAACTGGTTTTCGGTGACATGTTGCGCGGCGTGGCGCATCAGCTCCTCGCGCGTCAGGTGCAGCAGCTTGGCTTCGGTTTTTTCCGCTTCTTTGCGCCAGGCCTCGAAGCTGGCGGCGTCCACCACTTCGGCCGGAATCCGTTCGCTGTAGAAGGCGAACAGCGCCTCTTCGTCCACCAGCACGTCCTGGCGGCGGGCCTTGTGCTCCAGCTGCTCCACTTCGCGGATCAATTGCTGGTTGCGCTGGAAGAAGGGCGCGTTGCTGACGTATTCCATATTCACCAGCGCGCCGCGGATGAACAGTTCGCGCGCCTCTTCCGGCGCGATGCGGCCATAGCTGACCGGGCGCCGCGGCACCAGGGTCAGGCCGTACAGGGTGACGCGCTCGCTGGCCACCACTTCGCCGCGGCTCTTTTCCCAATGCGGGTCGAAGTAATGGTATTTGACCAGATGCGGCGCCAGCTTTTCCACCCATTCCGGCTCGATCTTGGCCACGCAGCGGGCGTAGAGGCGGGTGGTTTCCACCAGTTCCGCCGCCACCAGCCACTTGGGCTTGGCTTTTTTCAGGCCGGAGCCGGGGAAAACATGGAAATTGACGCCGCGAGTGCCTTGATAGTCGTCGCCTTCCTGGTTTTTCATGCCCAGGTTGCCGATCAGGCCGGTCACCAGCGCCTTGTGCAGGTTTTCATAGGCGACGGCGTCTAGCTGCTGGCGCTTTTTCTGCGTCATCTGCGCGTCCGGCTGTTCGGCGTCGGCATGCGCCTGTTCGCGCTTGATCAAGCCCAACTCGCTGGCGATGTCGGCCAGCTGCGCATGCAGTTCGCGCCATTCGCGCAAGCGCAGATGGGACAGGAAGTGCTCGTGGCAGGTGTTGATCAGCAGTCGGTTGGATTTCTTGTGCTTGAGCGCGTCGGCGAAGAAGTCCCACAGGTGCAGAAAGGACAGGAAGTCGGACTTCTCGTCGTTGAAGCGCGCTTGCGCGCGTTCGGCCGCCTCGCGCGCCTCGAAGGGGCGTTCGCGCGGGTCCTGCACGCTCAAGGCGGCGGCGATGATCAGCACTTCGCGCACGCAGCCGAAGTCGCGGCCGGCCAGCAGCAGGCGGCCCACCTTGGGGTCCACCGGAATCCGCGCCAGTTCCTTGCCCACGCCGGTCAGTTCGCCCTTGTCGTCCACCGCGCCCAGCTCGGTCAGCACCTGATAGCCGTCGGCGATCAGCCGGCTGCTGGGCGCTTCCAGGAAGGGGAAGGCGTCCACCTTGCCCAGCCGCAGCGCGGCCATGCGTAGAATGACTGCGGCCAGGTTGGAGCGGACGATTTCCGGATCGGTGAAGGCCGGGCGCTGATTGAAGTCGTCCTCGCCGTACAGACGCACGCAGATGCCGGCCTCGACGCGGCCGCAACGGCCGGCGCGCTGCCGCGCCGCCGCCTGGGAGATTTTCTCCACTTGCAGCTGTTCCACCTTGGCGCGCGGGCTGTAGCGGTTGATGCGCGCCTGTCCGGTGTCGATCACGTATTTGATGCCCGGCACCGTCAGCGAGGTTTCGGCCACATTGGTGGCCAGCACGATGCGGCGGCCGCCGGACGGTTTGAAGATCTTTTGCTGGTCCTCGTTGGACAGCCGCGCGAACAAGGGCAGGATCTCGTAGCCGCGGATGCCGGACTTGCGCAGCTTTTCCGCCGTTTCGCGGATTTCGCGCTCGCCGGGCAGGAAGACCAGCATGTCGCCCGGGCCCTGGCGAGACAGTTCGTCGACGGCGTCGACGATGGCGCCTTCCATTTCCACCTCGCGCTCGTCTTCGTCGCGCTGCGCTAGCGGCCGGTAGCGCACTTCCACCGGATAGGTGCGGCCGGAGACTTCAATCACCGGCGCGCCGTCGAAATGGCGCGAGAAGCGGTCGGCGTCGATGGTGGCCGAGGTGATGATCACCTTCAGATCCGGCCGGCGCGGCAGCAGCTGCTTCAGATAGCCCAGCAGGAAATCGATGTTGAGGCTGCGTTCGTGCGCCTCGTCGATGATGATGGTGTCGTAGGCTTCCAGGTAACGGTCGGTCTGGGTTTCCGCCAGCATGATGCCGTCGGTCATCAGCTTGATCACCGATTTTTCCGACAACTTGTCGGTGAAGCGCACCTTGAAGCCGACGTGCTCGCCCAGCGTGGATTTCAGTTCCTGGGCGATGCGGCTGGCCACCGAGCGCGCGGCCAGCCGGCGCGGCTGGGTGTGGCCGATCAGGCCGTGCACGCCGCGGCCCAGCTCCAGGCAGATCTTGGGCAGCTGGGTGGTTTTGCCGGAGCCGGTTTCGCCGCAGATGATCACCACCTGATGGCGCTCGATCGCGGTCTTGATGTCGGCCAGTTTCTGGTTGACCGGCAGCGCGTCGTCGAAATCGGGCTTGGGCAGATGGGCGCGGCGCGCGGCCACCTTGGCGGCGGAGCGTTCGATCTGCGACTGGATGTCGGCCAGCTGCTTGTCCGCAGGCTGGTTCTTCTTCAGCCGCTCGGCGGCGTCGCTCAGTTTGCGGCGCAAGGCGTGGCGGTCGCGGATCAGACAAGAGGGGAGGTCGGCCTTGAGTCGGGCCAGCAGCTGGGCAGCAGTCATCGGGAAAAGAACACTGGATTACAGGAAAGCGGCGATTATAACAGCTGCGTGGCGGTCCGGCTGGCCGGGATTGCCGGCCGGCCGCGCGAGGCGACGCTTATTTGCGCTGGCGGTAGCGTCCCAGCTCCGCTTTCAGCCAGACGGCGCTGGCCACAGGCTGCGCGGCGCCGCAACGCACCTGGTAGGCCTTGCCGCTGATGCTGCTCTGGGTGGCGGCGCGCTCGATGAAGCTTTCCGCGTTGCTGACCCAGTCCTTCTTCAGCAGGTACTGGTATTTGTCGTTCAGGTGATCGCGGGCCTCCTTGGCGCCGTACCAGCTGCCGTTGCGATTGAATTCGCAGCCAGATTTGGCCAGGTAGTCCAGCAGATGATTGATCTCGGCCTTGGCGGCCGGCGCGGGCGCGGCGAAAACGGCGCCGGCGCTCAGGAGTAAGGCTAGCCAGATCGGCAGTTTCAGGGTCATGCATCGCTCCATTGCAATTGGAATGCGCAGACTATGCGCGATGGGCCGGGGCTTGTCCAACTTCTCCGAGGCCTTTATGCTGTGCCGGTCTTCAGGGCGGGGTGAAATTCCCCACCGGCGGTATGCCGCGGCGTTTGCCGGCGGCGAGCCCGCGAGCGCCGCGCTGTCGTAGCCACGACGCGCGGGTCAGCAGATTCGGTGCGAAGCCGAAGCCGACGGTGAGAGTCCGGATGAGAGAAGACGCGCGCCATGCCGTGAGAGCCTGGCGCGCTTTTGCGCGTCGGCATGGCCGCGCGCCGCCCTGGAGCGCTTCCTTTAAGTCTTTACGGAGCCTCCAAATGCAGCAAAACATCTACGACCATCCGGTCTTTTTCTCCCAATACCAGGCCTTGCGCGACAGCGACACGGGCTTGAACGGCGCCTTGGAGCAACCCGCCTTGCGCGGCGCGCTGCCGCCGCTGACCGGCGCCGAGGTGCTGGACCTGGGCTGCGGTTTCGGCGATTTCGCCCGCTGGGCGCGCGCCCAGGGCGCGGCCGGCGTCACCGCGGTGGATTTGTCCGAACGCATGCTGGAGCAGGCGCGGGCGCGCACCCAGGATCAAGCCATCCAATACCAGTGCGCGGCCATCGAGGACTTTCAGCCATCCGCCGAGGCCTATGATCTGGCGGTGTCTTCACTGGCCTTGCATTACGTGGCGGACTACGCCGCCGTGGCGGCGCGCGTGTTCGCCGCGCTGAAGCCCGGCGGCGTGTTCGCGCTGACGGTGGAGCACCCGATTTGCACCGCAAGCCCGCGGGGCTGGGCGCTGGACGAGGCCGGGCGGCAGGCGCACTGGACGCTGGACGGCTATTTCCGGCAGGACGCGCGCGAAACCCGCTGGTTCGTCGACGGCGTGATCAAGCACCATCGCACAGTGGAAAGCTATGTGGCCGGCTTGCTGGGCGCCGGATTCCAGTTGCTGCATCTGGGCGAACCCGCGCCGGACGAGCGGGCGCTGGCGCGCCAGCAAGGGTTGCGGCCGCATGCGCGGCGTCCGGCCCTGCTGCTGCTCACTGCGCGCAAGCCCATGCTTTAGCATTGCC
This sequence comes from Chromobacterium alkanivorans, assembly GCF_016937655.1. Lineage (GTDB taxonomy): Bacteria > Pseudomonadota > Gammaproteobacteria > Burkholderiales > Chromobacteriaceae > Chromobacterium > Chromobacterium alkanivorans. The sequence goes on from NZ_JAFHKL010000005.1 coordinate 320,410, forward strand.
TTGCCGGGCTGGCGCGCAGAACCAAGCTGCGCCGGCTCGGTCCAGCAAAGACCGGGCATGCGGCCCGCGGTCACCGAAACGGGGAGGGGCGGTGGGAAGCAAACTGGCATTGGGCATCCTGGTCCTGGCGCTGTCGACGGCGCCCGCCGTCGGCAAGTCGCCGCTGGCGCGGGCCATCATCGAACCGGCCCACATCGTCGAGGCCATCAAGCTGCAACGGCAGGCGGACGAGGCCAAGGACAGGCCGCCGCAAAACGGCGAGCCATGGTTCGCGGTGCTGGAAGGCGAGCGGCCCGTCATCGTGACCGCGCCGCACGCCACTAGTCCGTTTCGTGAAGGACAATACCGCTTCTCCGACGGCGGCGGCACCGCGGCCCTGGCGGCGATGTTGCACCAACTGGCCGGCGTCACCGCGATCTACACCACCCGCGCTTCGCCGTCCGACCCCAATTACGAGGACGATAACGACTTCAAGCGCAAGCTGGCGGCGCTGGTCGCCAAACGGCGTCCGTTATTGGTGCTGGATCTGCACGGCAGCCATCCCTACCGGCCTTACGACGTGGACTTCGGCACCCTGAACGGAGCTTCGCTCTTGGGCAAGCCGGATTTGCTGCAAAAGCTGGAGCAAAACCTGAGGCAGCAGGGACTGTTGAACGTCTCCGACAACTACTTCGCCGCGTCCAAGCACCAGACCATCGCCAAGTTCGCCGCGAGCTTGGGCGTTCCCGCCATCCAGCTGGAAATCAGCAGCACCTGGCTCACGCCCTCGGACGGCAACCTGGCCGCGCATCGCTTCGCCCAGCTTTTGCAGGCGCTGGCGCGCTATGCGCGCGAGATAGAGCAATGAGGCGGGGACGCTTCAGGTCTGCTCGTCTTCGTCGCCGTAGTATTTGACGCCGAGGCGGATGGGCGCGCGGCCGGCTTCGCGGCGCTGGCGGTTGCTGTCGCGCAGGGAATAGGCGCAGCCGCAATATTCCTGCTGGTAAAACTGTTCGCGCTTGCTGATTTCTATCATTCGCGCGGAACCGCCGCCCTTGCGCCAGTTGTATTCCCAATAGATCAGGCCGGGATAGCGCGCGGCCGCGCGCACGCCGCAGTCGTTGATCTGCTGCATATTCTTCCAGCGCGAAATGCCCAGCGAACTGGTAATCACCGGAAAACCATGCTCGTGCGCGTACAGGGCGGTGCGTTCGAAGCGCATGTCGAAACACATGGTGCAGCGAACGCCGCGCTCCGGCTCGTTTTCCATGCCCTTGGCGCGTTCGAACCAGTTGTCGCGGTCGTAATCCGCGTCCACGAAGGGGATGCCGAACTGTTCGGCGAAGCGGATGTTCTCGTTCTTGCGCAGTTCGTACTCTTTCAGCGGGTGGATGTTGGGGTTGTAGAAGAAAATGGTGAAGTCGATGCCGGAAGCCTGCATGGCCTCCATCACTTCGCCGGAGCAGGGCGCGCAGCAGGAGTGCAGCAACACCTTGTCATGGCCGCCGGGCAAGGGCAGGGGCTTGCGCTCTAAGATCGGCGTCATCCGGATTCGCTCCAATTTATGAAAACGGCAGATTATGTTGCCATCTCAATCTCGAATCAAGGCGAAACCGGGGCTGAGATCAGGCGTCGTGCCAGCGGGAGCGGCTTGGGGAGACGCAACCCATGTCGGCCCCTTGCTTGTTTTTGAGCGATGGCGCGTGCACCACCAGCAAGGACGCGTCGTCCAGGATGGCTTCGTTTTGACGATGCCGCTGCAGCGCCTGCAATACGGTATTGCCGATCCGGCCAGGCCAGCCGGTCTCCACCGCCTTGATCACCCCGTCCAGGCCGAACATCTGGCCATTGTCCGCCTGGGCCTCGGTGATGCCGTCCGAGCAGACGACCAGTGCATGCTCCGGTTTCAGCATGCTGGTCTCCAGCGAACGGTCGAACTGCCGCGCCGCCAAAATTCCCAGAGGAGGGTGCTCGGAACGGAATTGCTTGATCTTGCGGCCTTGCGGATCAAACATCAGCGCGCAGGGAATCCCGCCGTTCCAGACCTGCACGCATTGGGCGGCGGCGTCGATCGCGATGAGGATGCCGGCGACGAAGCGGCCGAAGGGCAGCAGGCGATGCAGCTTGTCGTTAATGGCCGCGGCGATGTCGCCCAGCGCCGCCTGAGTCTGCGCCAGGTCGTAAAAGCATTCCACCGCCGGAATTGCGCTGATGGCCGCGGTCAGGCCGTGGCCGGTGCAATCGGCCAGCATCAGGTATTCCCGGTCCCCGGCGCGGGCGTAGCAGACCAGGTCGCCGTTGAACTGAGAGGCGGGGCGCAGATGGCGCCAGACATGGGACGGCAGCTCCAGCTGTTGCCGGTTCAGGCGCTCGATCAATTCCAGCGCGTAGCTTTGCTCGCGCTCGTTGTTGAGGAAGTAACGCTCCAGGCGCACCGCGTCCTGGTTGATCTGCCGCTGCATCTGGGCGATGCGCAGGAACACCTGGATCTTGGCCGTCAATAGGTCCGGGCTGACCGGCTTGGTCAGGTAGTCGTCGCCGCCGGCCTTGAGGCCCTCGATCAGGTCTTGCTGCTGGCTCAAGCCGGTCAGGAAGATGATGGGTACCCAGTGCTCGCCGAACAGGGTCCGCAACTCCATCGTGGCTTGCAGCCCGTTCATCACCGGCATGATGATGTCCATCAGGATCAGGTCGTAGCCGACTTCCTTGCACATGGCGACGGCCTCCCGGCCGTTACCGGCGAGATCGCACCGATAACCCAGGTCTTCAACGAAAGTGCGGACCATCAAGCTATTGGTGGCGCTGTCGTCCACCAACAAAATTTTAGGCTGAGGCATGCGGTTTCCGTAACGTGTCAGGAAAGGGAAAGCAAGCGGAGCATAGGCGCCAATAATCCATTACATTGGCATCTCACTGTGGGTATAGCATATGAGAAGGGGCAATGGCGCACTGCGGCAATAAAAATCAGTCAACGTCGCGGATCGGACTTAGCCCGCGGCGATCAATTTCCGCCAAGGCGCGGGAAACACCGTGCTAGTATGCGGGTTTTGGCAGCGCAACGCGCGCGGCCCGTTTCATCCCAGAGAGCATCAGACCCCCGATCATGAAATTCGCGACGCACACCATTGCGCTGGCTTTGAGCCTGGCGTTGATCAGCCCGGCCAGCCTGGCCGAACCCGAAGACATGCCTCTGCCCGGCGATGTGCAGATGGCGCCGGCGAGCAAGCCCGCGCGCAAGGCCGCTCCGGTCAAAACCATTCAGCAAGCCGAGCCCGTACGCGCCAGCCAGCAAGCCAAGCCGGCGCGCCAAGCCAAGACCAAGGCCAAGGCCAAGGCGAAATCCGCCAAGCAGGGCAAGCGCCAAGCCAAGGCCATCAGCGCCAAGCAAGCGCGTCACGGCAAGGCGGCCGTCAAGCCGGCGACTAAAAAATCGGCGCTCAAGAAATCAACGACCAAAAAGCCCCGCCACGCGACCAAAGCCGCGAAACGCGCGCCGCATAAGGCAAGCGCCAAAAAATCCAGCAAAAACAAAACGGTAAGCAAACAGTCCAAAAAGACGCATAAAAAAGCGTCGAAAAAGGCGGGTTGACGGCTTGCCAAAGCGATTGAGGCGCGACATAATACGCCTCTCTTCGCCGGTGTAGCTCAGTTGGTAGAGCACCTGACTTGTAATCAGGGGGTCGCGAGTTCGATTCCTGCCGCCGGCACCAATAAAATCAAGGGCTTACAGATTTATTTCTGTAAGCCCTTGATGCATTTCAGGAAAAATATTAGACAGCAATGTCTAAATACATCCCGCCTTTATCCCTTACAAAACGCCATCCAGTGCCGCGTTTCTAGCATGCCCAAAACCCGTCCATTGTTTCGCCAAGCCGTCGTTTACCGCCTTGGATCTCGTCCTGCCGCTCTGTTTAGTCATTTTCATGGATTTTCTTGCAATTGGCATGCCCTAGCTGTTTTGACATCTGCTCAAGCAGGGTTAACTTGAATATGTGCGAATTCAAGAATTAATATTGTACATTTTGATCCGGCTGGCCGCATGACTCCAATCAATCATTGTGACTTACTCGGTGACTGACAAATGCTGTGTGCGCAGGGAGTGGGAGAGCGATCCCGGCGTCAGCCCGTAATTCGATATGAAATGACGAGTCAAATGGCTTTGATCCGCGAAGCCCGCGAGGTAAGACGCCTGGAGAAGCGAATGGCCCGCCATGATCAGGCGGCGCGCCATCTGCAGTTGACGCTGAAGACGATAGGCGTGCGGCGGCAGATGCATCGCAGCCTTGAATATGCGAAGAAAGTGGAAACGGCTCAACCCTGCTTCGGCAGCAAGCTCGGCGAGCGAGACAGGGATTTCCGGGTGAGTGTCGATGCGCTCCTTGGCTCTCGACAACTCCTTTCCGTGATAGTGCTTGGCGAACGACCGGGACTACGCTTGCTGATCAGCGTATTGTTCGCCACCCTCGGGGTGATGGCGGTAGGGTGGAAAGGCGGTGGAGCGTCGTCGTTGACCGGCATGCTCTACATCCTGGGAGCTGTCGTATGCGAGAGTGCGTCCATTCTGCTCAACAAGCGCATGCCGGTGCCACTCAAGCCATTGCTGCAGGCCACGACGATGACGGGATTGGGCCTGCTGGTGTCGCTGCCCGTTGCCTTCCTCGAACTGCCGGTTGCCGCACCCAGCACCGCAGCGATCGCAGCAGTCGTCTGGTACGCACTGGTGCCCACGGTCGGCGGCTTTTTGTTGTGGTACGGCGGAGTTGCGCGGGTGAGAGGGAGTGAGGCTGCGACATTTACCGCAGTCGCACCGCTGACGGCGGTTGTGCTTGCCGCGCTGGTGCTCGGCGAACAGATCGGATGGGTGCAGGCCCTTGGCGTGGCCGCCGTTATTCTCGCCATTCTCGTCCTCACATTCCCGATACAAGCCAAACCGAGGTCGCTGGCTTGACGGCGAGTCATTGCCCCTGGCCGCCGCTCACACATCTCAGGCACATGACGACACAAAGGCGAATTGCGAAACATGTACTTCAATCACTCCGACGAAGTGTGGGATCGATTCCCGGAATTAGTGGCCCTGGTCTTGTTCGTTCGACAAGTGTGGTCTGCTGAGCGTAAGGCCGGCGTTTGCGGCGAATATTGAGCGGACCTGTCGACGGGAATGAGTTCGGACTTTGCGGAGGAGATCTTACATGGTGCAACGCGCGTCGGCTTGATCATGCGATATGAGGAAATAAAAAGCCCCCAGCCAAGCCTGGCCGGGGGGCATGGTCATAACAGGAGGCTGACATGAGGGTGCCAGCTACTGCCTGTTATAGGCGGGCAATCCGCTCGCTCGCTCTGACCAAAAGGCCGGCGACGCAGGGCGCTTTCCTTTCAGAGCCCTGGCCTTGCCCCTTGGCCAGTCATCCATATCGTCGCGCCGAGATCTTGCCTTGTTTGAGAGAGCGTAAACGGCCTGTCAGTGATAGCTCAACTCATCCGCCGCCTTGCCGCGAAAGAGGTGGTAGACAAAGCCGGTGTAAGCCAGCACCAGGGGCAAGACCACGATGGCGACCGCCAGAATTGCCCATAACGCTTCGGCGTCGCCGGCGGCCTGCCAGATCGACATCCGCCCGATGACGATGTCCGGAAACACGCTGTAAGCCAGCCCCCAGAACGACAGCAAGACGATGCCGACGCACAGGGCGAAGGGAAGCCAGCAGTAGCGATCGTCGCCTCGCGCCTGCCTGGCCGCAAGCCTAGGCAACAGCCAGCAGAGCAGGCCGAACAGGAAGGCGGCGCCGAGCGGCAGGGGCAGCAACATCAGCGTACGGGGCAGGGCGAACCATTTTGCGCAGATGGCGGGGCTGGCCAGCGGCGTGGCGATGGAAACCAGCGCCACCGAGCCGGCGGCGCCGAACAGCGCGCGGCGGGCCCAGGCGTAGGCGCGCGCCTGCAAGCTTCCGTCGGTTTTGAGAATGAGCCAGCTGGCGCCCAGTAGCACATAGGCGCAACACAGGCCGACGGCGCTCAAGCAGGCGAAGGCCCAGGCCTCGACGCCGGCGGCGAAACCGGTCAGATAGCGGCCCAGCATCAGGCCTTGCATGGCCGAGGCCAGCAAGGAGCCGGCGAAAAAGGCCGCATCCCACCAGGGCTGGTGCGGGTCGTGCGCCTTGACGCGGAAGTCGAAAGCCACGCCGCGCACGATCAGGCCGCCCAGCATTAGCGCCAGGGGCAGGTACAGTTCGGCGGACACCGCTTCGTTGGCAGCGGGAAAGGCGGCCAGCAACAGGCCTATCCCCAGCACCAACCAGGTTTCGTTGGCGTCCCAGAACGGTCCGATGCAGGCGATCATCCGGTTCTTGTCCGGACGAGCGGCCTTGGGCAACAGCATGCCGATGCCCAGATCGTAGCCGTCCAGAATCACATAAATCAGCATCGCCAGCGTCAACAGTCCGGCAAAGACGATGGGCAGGCAGTAGCTCGCGCTCATATCCGTTTCTCCTCTAAACGCGTTGTCCGGTCGGCGGCGGCGGCCTTGCCCGCCATGTGGAACAGCACGGCCACATAGCTGGCCACCAAGACCGCGTAGAGCGCCAGATACATGCCCAGACTGGACGTCAGCATGGCGGAGCTGGCGTGGCCGGCGGCCTGGGCGGTGGTCAGCACGCCGTTGACCAGCCAGGGCTGACGCCCCATTTCGCTGACGTACCAGCCGGCCAGCGTGGCGATCCAGCCGGAGAAGCTCATGCCGACCAGGACGCGCAACAAGGGCTTCGGCAGTCTGCCGCGTTTTTTCAAGCGCCAGGCGGCCAGCCAGGCCGTCAGCAGCATCAAGGCGCCCATGCCGACCATGGCGCGGAAGGACCAGAACACTTTGGCCACCGGCGGGTGCTGGGGAAAGGCGTCCAGGCCCTTGATTTCCCCATCCGGGTGGTGAGTCAGGATCAGGCTGGCCAGATGGGGGATGCCCAGCGCGTAGTCGTTGCTGCGAGTCGCTTCGTTAGGCAGGGCGAACAGCAGCAGCGGCACGGCCTTCTCCGTGCGCCAGACGCCTTCCATGGCCGCCAGCTTGGCCGGCTGGACTTCACGCGTTTTCAGTCCGTGCAGGTCGCCGGCGACAAATTGCAGGGGGATCAGCATCGCGGCGAGGTAGACGCCGGTTTTCAAGGCCAGCCGGTTGCCTGTGCCATCGTCGCCGCGCAATTGGCGATAGGCGGACAGGCCGGCCAGCAGGAAGGCCGCGGTGAGGCCGGAGGCGATCAGCATGTGGGCAAAGCGGTAGGGTGCGGAAGGGTTGAAGATGACCTGCAACCAGCTGGTCACCACCGCGTGGCCGTCCACCATCTTGAAGCCCGCCGGCGTCTGCATCCATGAGTTCAGCGTCAGGATCCAGAAGGTGGACAAGGTGTTGCCGAAGGCCACCAGCAAGGTGGCCGCGGTGTGGGCGCGCTCTGACAGCCGGGGGCGGCCGAACAGCATCACGCCCAGGAAGGTGGCCTCCAGGAAGAAGGCGGTCAGGATTTCATAGGACAGCAACGGCCCGGCGATATTGCCGGCCACGCGCATGAAGCCGGGCCAGTTGGTGCCGAACTGAAAGCTCATGGTGGCGCCGCTGACCACGCCCAAGGCGAAGGACAGCGCGAACACCTTGATCCAGAAGTGGTAGGCGTCCATCCAGCCTTGCCGGCCGCTCGCGGCGTAGCGCAGCTTGAAGAACAGCAGCAGCCAGCCCAGCGCCACGTTGATGCTGGGGAAAAGAATATGAAAGCTGATATTGGCGCCGAATTGCATTCGCGCCAGCGTCAGCGCGTCGAATCCGTTCATGAGGGGCTCCAGAAGAGTTGCGGAGGGGCGTTCTGCGGCGATGAAAAAGACTGAGCTCGCCGCCGCGGGACAGAGCGGCGCAACGCGGTCAGTTTCACGACTGAGGCAAGGCGCGCCGACGCAGGCCGCACTTGAGCACGGCAAGTCGGCGCGACGCAGGATCAGGGGTTTTAGCGGATCTAAGCGGCGTAGCGTTTGCGCAGCCAGTAATCCAGGCTGACGTAGCGGCCACCGCCGTAGAAGAACAGCACCAGCAGCATGACGAAGTAGGTGGCGGCGAACTCCATCCCGTTGTTCAGGATGACCGGATCGCCCAGCTCGGTGATGTAGTTGTACCGGCCGGGGAAGTTCTCAGCCAGCCAGGACAGGAAGCCGGCCAGCCGCTGACTGGACTCCATGTCCTTGGCGGCGATGGCCAGCCAGCCGCGCGGCAGGTGCACCATGGCGCTGGCCGCGCTCATCAGCACCATCATCGGGATGGCCATCACGCGGGTGAACAGCCCCAGCGCGATGCAGACCAGGCCCAGCACCTCGGTGGCCGCGGCCAGGAAGGCGAACAGAACAGGGAAGGGTAGGCCCAGGCCGCCTTCGCTGGCCGGCGCGCCGAACCAGTTCACCGCCTCGCTGAAGCCGACCACCTTGGAGTGGGCGCCGACATAGATCACCGGCAGCAGGTAGAGCCGGATGCCCAGCAGGGCGATGAAGTCGTATTGCTTGCAGGCGGCAAGCGCCCGGTCGAAACCATTCATTATCTTGGCAATCATTTTCGTACTCCTTGAATTGGGCGGCCGGCGTCAGACGCCGTCGGCCGGCGACGACGCGCGGGCGTCGCCTATGTGTATCAAGCCGATGGCGGCGGCTTCATTCAGCCAGGCCGGCACAGCGTCTGCTGGAGCCTCGGCCCGCAGCGCGGGATAGCGGCAGGGCGTTTGCAGCTTTTCCAGCAGCCAGCGATCGAAACCGGTCAGCGGCTTCTGGATCACCCTATGGCTGGAATCGCGGAAGACGGCGAAGGGGCCAGCCAGCTCGGCGAAATCCAGCCGAACCTCAATGCAGGCCAGCGTGGGGTTGAGCGAGACGACGGAGTGGTCCGTCAACGCGCTTGCGGAGGGCGGCGTCACCACGGCGTCGTCTATTTCCACGCTGAAGAGCAGCCATTCGTATTCCAGGCATTGCCGCAGATCGTCGGGCAGACGCGATTGGGAGAAGCAGAGAAACTCGGTGGCGATGTGGTGGAATTCAGGGCTGGACGACGCGTGTTCCGTCAGAAACTCGTCGATGCGCCGTTGCAGCTCCGCCGCCGGCAGCCTGGCGCAGAACAGGGGAAAAACGTGGGTCAGCACTTCTTCTATATTGCCGCGCAGAAATTGGCGGTAAAGCTCGATGGAGCGCTCGCCCAAGGCCGCGGGGGCGTCTCGCAGCCGCCGGCAGAAGGTTTCGATGTCCGATGTCGCGTTCATGTTTTTCTCCTTTGCCGCGCTCAGGCGGCCTGGGCCGCCGGCTGATGAATGCGCCGCCGCAGCTCGGCGGCTTCGGCGCACAACTCCCGCCACGGCGGCATGCTGTTGTCCCGCTCCAGCAGCAGCGGGCGCGGGCCGTGCCGCGCCACGGCGTAGCGGGCCAGTTCCAGAACTTCCTCGCACACGGTCGCGCCGTGGGTGTCGATCAACATGCCGTCGTCGCGGCGCCAGTGGCCGGCGATGTGGAAGTAGCGGATGGCGCTGGACGGCATGTCGGCGATGAAGCGCCGCGGGTCGTAGCCGTGATTGCAGGCGTTGACGTAGACGTTGTTGATGTCCAGCAGCAATTGGCAGCCGCTTTGTTCCACGACGGCGCGGATGAAGTCCGCCTCCGCCATCTGGCCGGGGTGGGCGTGGTAATAACTGATGTTTTCCAGGATCAGCGTCCGTTCCAGCGTGTCCTGAACCTGGCGGATCTTGGCGGCGATGCGCGTTGCGGCCGCCTCGTCGCGCGGAATCGGCAGCAATTCGTACAGATAGCCTTGCCGGTCGCGGGAGTAGCTGAGGTGGTCGCTGTGCAGGCGGATGCGATAGCGGTCGAGAAAGCGTTTGGCGCGCTGGAGATAGTCCGCGTCCAGCGGCAATTCGTCGCCTATCGACAGGCTGAGCCCGTGCGCGATCAGCGGGTATTTCTCCGCCAGACGGTCCAGCTGCTCGCGTTTGCGGCCGCCGACGTCCATCCAGTTTTCCAGCGTGATTTCCAGGAAGTCGATCTCAGGCTGCGGGTCGCGATCGGCCAGCCATTGAGCATGTTCGGCGCGCAGCCCCACGCCGACGGCTCGCTGATTCATTGTCCGCATACGCCCTCCACCATTTTGCTGTTGCCGGCTTTGTCGGCATGGACGCCCTGACCGGTCTTGCCGCACTTGCCGTCGCGGGCGCGCACCAGCTGGTCTTGCGGGTCGTGCTTGAGATGGGCTTTTTCATACATCTTCACCGTGCCGCACTTGCCGCTGGCGCATTTGCCGCCGTGGCCGCTTTGGCTTTTCACCGCTTGCGCCGGCTGGCTGGCTTCCGCCGCCAACGCGGTTTCGGCGCTCAGGCCGAGCAAGGATGTCATGGCGATGGAAAGAATGATCTGTTTTTTCATGACGGGTCTCCTTCGGGGTGACGGCGCTCAATGCACCGGGAAACATGAAAGGTCGCGGCTGGCGTGGATCGGGCCTTTGTAGTAGCGGCGGACGATGGAGATTGATTGCTCCTTGAGCCGCAGGCCCTTGCCCATGAAATGGTTGAGCACCAGCTGCTTGGGCTTCACCGCGGCGGCGATGCGGCCGACGGCGGACGGTTTGGCGTGCAGGAAGGCGGAGGCGGGGTCCGCCTGCTCGTCGATGGCGAGCGGCATCACCAGGATGTCCGCGTTCTTGGCGAAGTCGAGGAAGTGCGGGTTGCTGCCGTTCTGGTCGGCCGAGACGACGATGCTGCCGTCCTTGGTGTCGATGCGATAAGCCAGGCAGGGCACGTCGCCGTGCGGAATGCCGAGCGCGCTGATGCTGACGCCGTCTTTTTCATAGACCTTGGTCGGCGTGGTCTTGCGGTAGTCCACATTGGACAGTGACACCTTCAGCGGAATGTCGCCCTGACCGGAGTAGATGCCAGACAGATAGGCGTAAGCGCCGCTCTTGGCGTTGAACTGGGCGTTCATGAAACCGCTCAGGCTGGGAAAGCCGGCTCCGGCGCTTGGGCCGGACATCTCGATGGCGCGGGGCGAGCTGAAAAAGTAGCTGCCCTTGAGCAGCGCCGGCAGATCGGATACATGGTCGGTGTGGAAGTGGGTGAGGCCGATGAAGCGCACGTCTTCCAGGCGCGCGCCGGATTGGCCGAAGCGCAGGAAGGCGCCGCCGCCGGCGTCTATCATCGCCACCGGCTTGTTTTTCCACCAGATCAGCGAGGCCGACGAGGCGCGGCCGTCATCGGAGATCGGCCCGCCAGAGCCCAGCAATTGCAACGAGTAGTCCTTGTTTTCGCATTGGGTCGGACTGGCGAGGGCGGCGCCTGCGGCGCAGGCCAGCATGAGGGATAAGGCAAGCATGCGGATTTTCATTTTGCACTCCTTGTGCGGCGCGGCGATTCGACCTGAGGGAGGAGGCCATTTGCGTTATCGGCGCCGTATTTCATTGAATTTGCGAAATCTCCAGCCATTGGGAGAGATTGGGTCGCTTTGTCTGTAGCAATGACCCTAGCTTATCACCGCTCGCATATCAGTATTACTTTTTGTATTTATGTATATGAGTAGAAAAATTTATATAAAGAGACGGACGTCAGCGCGGCGCTTGAGGATATGAAGACAGGAGAAAAAGAGGAGGGCGGCGTCGCCAAGGCGATGCCTTGGCGCGCAGCGGGCGAGCGACCGAGGGGCCGCTTGCGAAGCAGGGGTTTGCTTCGATAGAGGCAAGAAGCCGGCTGCCAGACGGCTTCCGGCTATCTTAATTTGGCGCTAGATCTAGACAAGACCGGGTCGCGGCAGATCATCCTGCTCGCGCAACCAGGCCACGGTGTGATTCAGCAATTGATAGGCGATGGAAATGGGCGTCGGCGTTAGCGGCAGGGCGTCGATGTCGAACCAGCCGGCGTCTTCGATCTCGCCTTCCTGCGGCAGAATCTCGCCGCTGTCGTACTCGGCGGTAAAGCCCAGCATCAGCGAATGAGGGAAGGGCCAGGATTGCGAGCAGACATAACGCAGGTTCTTGATGCGCACGCCCACTTCTTCGAAGGCTTCGCGGTGCACGCACTCCTCCAGCGTCTCGCCGGGCTCGACAAAGCCGGCCAGCGCGCTGTAGACGCCGGGGGCGAAGTGGGGGCTGCGCGCCAGCAACAGCTGGCGGCCGCGGTGGATCGCCACCATCATCGCCGGCGACAGCTTGGGATAATAGAGCTGTCCGCAGCTGGAGCAACGCTTGCCGCTGTCGTCCGGCCGTTGCACCAAGGGTCCGGCGCAACGGCCGCAATAACGGTGAGTGCGCTGGAATTGGCGGATCTGCGCGGCGCGGGCGATGGCGGGGGTCAGCCCGGAAGGCAGGCTGAGCAGGGCCGGCCGCAGGGCCAGCCAGTCGCAGCCGGCCGGCGGCGCGCCCACCAGTTCCGCCAGATAGAGATTGTGGCCGTCGTGAACGCCGATGAACAGTTGCTGGGACAAGGGCCAGCCGCGCGCGCGCTCGTCCGGCAAGGCCTGGTCCAGCAACAGGATCTTTGGCCCTTCGAAAATGCAGTAGCGGGCAGGCAGCGCAGGGTCGGGCAGGACGGGCAGGTCGAATGGCATGGCGGCTTGGCTGAGGTTTGAGCCGCTCAGTTTACGCCCACTCCCGGCGCCGCGTACATCCAGTGTTCGCTTTGCCGCCGCACAACTTCGGACAAAGAGCCGCTGTCGTCGAACACCTGGCGCAGCCAGGCGCTGTCCGATTGCCGCTTCAGCACCCGCTGGCGCAGGGCGGCCAGCTGCGCCTGATTGCCCAGCGCCTCGGCCTGCGGCTCCAGTTGATTCAGCATATTGAGCAAGTCCTCCTGCAGCCCGACCTGGCTATTGTTGCCGGCATCCACCAACATGCCGTCAAAACCGAAGCGGCAGGCCTGAAAGCGGTTGTAGCTATAGGTCAGGTAATGTTCCTGGCACACCTCGTCCTGGCGTTCGCCCAGGCAGCGGTGCGCCAGCATCTGCGCGTAAGCCGCCAGCAACACCGGGGTTTCCACCGACAGCGGCGTGTCGCAGATGCGGATTTCCACCGTGCCGTATTCCGGCTTGGGACGGATGTCCCAGTAGAAGTCCTTCATGCTGGCGACAATGCCCAGATTGGCCATGCGCCGGAAATAGTCGTTGAATTGCGCCCAGTTGTTGACGCAAGGCATGCAGCCGGACAGCGGGAAGGCGTTGACGCTGGTCAGCCTCGAGGTCTGGAACAGCGTGTCCACCCCCTGGTAGAACGGCGAGGACGCGGACAGCGCGATGAAATGCGGAATATAGCGCGCCAGATAATGGGTCAGCCGCACCGCGCTGTCGCCGTCCGGGCAGCCGATGTGGATGTGCTGGCCGTAGACGGTGAACTGCTTGGCCAGATAGCCGTACAGCTCGGACACCAGGTGGTAGCGCTCCTTGGGATAGATGCGCTGCTCGTCCCAGTGCTGAAACGGATGCGAGCCGCCGCCGGCCAGGCCCAGGTTCAATTTGCGCGCGCTGCTGACCAGCAGTTCGCGGATGGCCAGGATCTCCTCCAGCATCTTGTTGACGTCGCTGTGCACGGCGGTGCCGATTTCTATCATGCCCTGGGTGATTTCCGGCTTGATGTCGAAACCGTGCTGTTGGCGATTCACCTGCAACAGCAAATCGTCCGAGCCGCGGGTCAAATCGTAATCGCGCCGATTGAGAATCATCAGCTCCAGTTCCACCCCCAGGGTCAGCGGCTGACTGCGGTTGAATTCCAGCATCGTCTCACTCCTGCGGCCGGGTTTCGCCGGCCAGCTTCAAGGCCAGGCGGGTCAGCACCGGCGCGCACAATTCATTGATTACCAGGACCGCCATCATCACTCCGCTGAAGTCGCCCGCGGCCGTGCCCAGGGAAATGGCGCCCAGGCTCATCAGCAGCGAGGTGCCGCCGGACCAGGAGTTCAGCGCCAGCCCCAGGCAGGCGCCGTGGCGTTTGGGCAGGCCGTTGGCGCCGGCCGCCAGCCACCAGATCAGCACGGCGACGCCGGTGCGCAACAGCAGGCAGGCCACGGCCACCGGCCAGAACTGCGCCAGCGACTGCGGCGCCAGTTGCGCGCCGGCGGCCACGAAGAAGGCCACGGTAAAGATATGGGCGGACGACATGATGCCGCGTTCGGTCACGGTATGGCCGTGCTTGAGGTTGCGCGTGGCCAGGCCAGCCGTCAGCAAGGCCAGCGACGGCAAGACCTGCAGCATGTCCGCCACCCCGACCACCAGCGCGATCAAGCCGAACAGCATGACTTTCTGCGCTTCGCGCTGCCTGCCGCCCAGCCAGCGGTTCAGCTGGATCGCCGCCAGGCCGGCCAGCAGGCCCAAGGCACAGGAGGCCAGCGTCAGCCAGCCCGGCAGCAGGATGCCGCTTTCCACCCCGTTGTTGCCGGACAAGTGTCCGTAAGACAAGGCCAGCGCGAAGCAGGGCAGCGCCAGCAGATTGGACAAAGCGGTGGCCACCAGCAGGCGTTCGCTGACCTGGCCGTCCGCGTTCGATTCCCGCACGATCTCCAGCGTGACCACCGGCGAAGTGGCCACTCCCAGCGCCGCCAGCATCAGGCTGGCCGCCAGACCCAGGCCGAACAGCTGCAAGGCGGCGAACAGGCCGAGCAAGGTCAACAGGCAATAGAACAGCGTGGTCAACAGCAGGGTGCGCTCCACCCGCAGCCAGCGCAGATCCACGCGGCGCCCGGCCTCAAACAGCGCGATGCCCAAGGCCAGGTGCACGAAAATGGACGCTTGCTGCAAGAGTTGCTCGTCCAGCAGGCGCAGACTGTGCGGGCCGATCAGCAAGCCGGTCAGCACATAGCCGACGATGGCGGGCAGCCGCGCCACCCGCACCGCGATCTGGCCGCCTATCACCCCCAGCGACAACAGCACGCCGAATGCCGCCAAAGGATTGAGCGCCAGCGTTTGCCAAGGCAGGCTCATGATGATTCCCCCGTTTATTTTATGATTTTGACTGTCGCGCCGGCTTGGGCCGGCGCAGCGAAAGCGGAATGTTGACGTCTTGCGACGGATCGGAAAGGGCGCGCATTGAAATGCGCAAAATCGCCCTCAGAGTATGAGAGACGATAAAACGGGACGAGAGTTCATGGTGATTGAGTGGATTCGCCGCGCGCTGACCGGCAAAACCGCTCCGGAAACGATGGCCGCGCTGCGGGAGCAGGCCGCGCGCATGCCGCTGCTGGCCGGGCTGAACGAAGCGGAGTTGGCGCGCTTGATCGAACTGGCGGCCTGGGTGTTGCGCAGCAAAAGCTTTTCCGGTCAGGACGGGGTAAGGCTAGGCGCCCGCGCCTGCGCCAGCGTGGCTTTGCAAATGGCGCTGCCCGCGATGAATCTGGGCAAGGCCGCCCTGAGCGGCTGGAACGACGTGGTGCTGTACCCGTCGCCATTTGTCGCGCGCGACATCTGGATGGACGGCATAGGCTTGCAGCATGAAAGCGAGAGCGTGCTGATCGGCCAGGCGCGTCAGGACGGCCCGGTGGTGCTGTCGCTGCCGGACGCGCGCGCCTCCGAGCAATTGGACGGCTGGAATGTGGTGATCCATGAAGTGGCGCACAAGCTGGACATGCTCAACGGTCCGGCCAACGGCTCGCCGCCTTTGCACAAGGGCATGAAGCAGGCGCAATGGAGCCGCGTCTGGTCCCGGGGGTATCGTCTATTGTGCCGCATGCTGGACCGCGGCATCGATCCCGGCTGGCTGGACCCGTACGCGGCGGAGAACCCCGCGGAGTTCTTCGCCGTGTTGAGCGAAGCCTTTTTCGAACTGCCGCACCATCTCAAGCTGGATTGCCCTGAGTTGTACGAGCAGCTTGTCTTGTTTTACCGCCAGGACCCGGCGCAAAGGCTGCCCGAACCCGAAGCGGAGACCGCCCCGGGTCCGGAGTCCTGATCATCAGCCGGCGCGCGGCGCCGGCAGTTTCTCCAGGTCATCCAGCAGGCCCAGCAATTGCGTCAGTTTTTCCTGACCCAGATGGCTTTCAATCTGCCGATAACAGTCTTCCGCCAACGGGGAGATTTGTTGAATCAGTTCGCGTCCGTCCCGCGACATTGAAATGATCAGGCGCCGGCTGTCCACATGATCGCGCTGGCGATGAATCAGCCCCGCCTTTTCCATGCGGACCAGAATGCCGGTCAGGCTTGGCGGCAAGATGCAGGCCCGGTCCGCAATGACGCCAGCCTCCTGGTCGCCGAAGTCCTCCAGCACTCGCAGAATGCGCCATTGTTGCTCTGTCACCCCGTAACGGTTGAGGATCGGGCGGAAGTAGGCCATCACCGATTCCCTGGCCCGCAGCAGGTGCTGGGGCAGCCGTTGATTATGTAGTTTTATGTTTTTGTTGGTCATTTAGATCGTTGCTTCCGGCTGTGCGCAGCCAGTGTTGCTGGTTATCGCCCGAGCGGGCGAACTCGACAAATAAAATGCCATGCAAATACCTGTCACATATTTACTTTATTCCAAATTTTAATCCAAAAACAAAAAAAATAGCATCTCAATACCATATCTCCTTCGAATTTATTATGCATCCAGGGCGAAATGCCGGGCACAAGCGGCCAGCGGAAGGGCGCTTGCACGGGTAATTATCGTTATGGTGACGATAACTTTTAATTTCCGTTACGGTAACGCATAATGAACTCAGACCAGTAGAGGAGGGCATCCGATGAGCGCAGACCCGTTGCAAGAAACCGCGATCGCGGCAAGCAAGAAACGCGGTCGTCCGGTCACCGGCCTGGCGATGTCCGGAGCCGAACGGCAACGCAAGTACCGAGCAAATACCGTCACCGTAACGTTAAATGACAAGGAGTGGGCGCACCTCACCAATATGCTAGAGCAAGCGCTGAAGGCCGATCCGGCGCGTTACGGCGAGTCCGACTTCGCGCTGGCCAGAAAAATCTACAGCGCCGCCATCAAAGGCAATCCGCCGCCCAGCTGCTTTCACAAGCCCGCGGCCAGGCCTCAGGACAGTGGCGAGGATGCGTACGACTGAAACGCAACCCTCCCATTGGCCATTGCGCGAGATTTCGCCTGGCTTATGCTGATGAGTGTTGTTTCTGCGCGGAGCTTGAAATGAGCGACTCAACCACCCCTTACAAACAGAACGGCGCTTGCGTGGCGGCCGCGCCGGCCGGCGCGCATGGCTTTGACGCAGACACGCCGTTGTCGCTGGAGCTTGCCCGACAATTCGCCGCCTCCGGCTACCGGTTTTGCGTGCGTTATCTGACGCTGGGCCCCAATGCCTACGCGGCGGACTTGTCCGCCGGCGAAGCTCAGGACATTCTTGGCGCGGGCCTGGCCTTGATGGCCGTGCAACATGTCAGAGACCCCGGTTGGTCGCCCAATGCCGCCATGGGAAAGAGCGACGGCCAGAACACCGTCGCGCATGCGCAGACCGCAGGGCTGTTGCCCGGCGTAAACGTCTGGTGTGATCTGGAAGGCGTGGCGGACGGCGCATCCGGGCAGGATGTCGCCGATTACTGCACTCAATGGTTCGAAGCGGTGTCCAACGCGGCTTATGCGCCAGGCCTGTATGTGGGGTCCGCGGCGGGCTTGAGCGGAACGCAGTTGTACGAATTGCCTTTCCAGCATTACTGGCAGTCTTGCAGCAGCGTGCCGAGCATCCCGCAGCGGGGTTATCAAATGGTGCAGACGCTAGTGCCTCAAACGGTGAACGGAATCGGCATCGACGCCGACATGACGCAAACCGATCAGCTGGGCGGCACGGTGAAATGGCAGATTTTGGCGTAGAGGGGTGGCAACAAAGACGGCGGAGGAGCTTTGAGGGTTTTCTCCTGTATGTCCTTAATTTGACATAATATA
>NZ_JAFHKL010000050.1 GCF_016937655.1 Chromobacterium alkanivorans
GCTGCACCAAGACCCTGACTATTTCGCTGTTCTTCGACGGCACCAATAACCATGAGGAATCCGATAGCCAGGCCAAGCCCGCGCAGCACTTCCCCTATCGCCCGGCTCTACCACATCGCCATCAGCCACGGAAACACACGGAAGGGCACGGACAACACCCCCAAAGCCCGCGCCGTGTTTTTCCCTGTGTTTTCGTGCTGACCAGCTTGTGCCGTTTCCCATCACCGCAAGAAAGGAGTTGACCATGTCTGAGTTCGCCGCCTGGCGGTTCTCCCAAGCCAGCCTGGCCCTGCTGGCCTGCGCCATGCTGTTGCCGGCCCAAGCCATGGGCACCAACCCCGCCACGGAAATGGTCCCCGCCGGCGTCGAGGGCTACAACCATACCTCGGCCGCCATCAACCAT
>NZ_JAFHKL010000051.1 GCF_016937655.1 Chromobacterium alkanivorans
TCGCGGATTTCGCCGTGGCGCATGACGATGACTTCGTCGGCGAACTCGCCCACCACCCCCAGGTCGTGGGTGATGAACAGCACCGCCATATCGTGTTTCTTCTGCAGGTCGGCGATCAGTTGCAGGATCTGCTTCTGGATGGTCACGTCCAGCGCGGTGGTGGGTTCGTCGGCAATCAGCAGCTTGGGTTCGCAGGCGATGGCCATGGCGATCATCACCCGCTGCTGCTGGCCGCCGGACAGCTGGTGCGGGTAGCTGTCCACCTTGCTTTCCGGTTCCGGCAGGCCCACTTCGCGCAACAGCTCGATCGCGCGCCGGCGCGCGGCGCGGCGGCCCAGCTTGGCGTGCAGCATCAGGGCTTCCATGATCTGCTCGCC
>NZ_JAFHKL010000052.1 GCF_016937655.1 Chromobacterium alkanivorans
TGCTGCGCAGCGGCAACGACATGGTGTTCCGCCATATCAACGGCCAGGACAGCGTGACGGTGAAGGACTGGTTCGCCGACCAGAGCAACTGGATCGAGCTGATCACCTTCGCCAGCGGCGTGAAGTGGACGGCCGATCAGCTGATGCAGCAGGGTGTGCCGCTGCTGGGCAGCGACCAAGGCGATACCTTGCGCGGCGGCAATGTCAACGACTGGATGCTGGGCAACGGCGGCAACGACTCGCTGTACGGCGGCAACGGCAACGACCTGATCGAAGGCGGTGCGGGCGACGACGGTCTGTTCGGCGAAGAAGGCAACGATACGCTGCGCGGCGGGGTCGGCAACGATCTGCTGAACGGCGGCAACGGCGCCGACT
>NZ_JAFHKL010000053.1 GCF_016937655.1 Chromobacterium alkanivorans
ACGCTGCGATTCCGCCAGCACCATCGCCACCGGTTCATACCCCGCGTCCTTGTTCGGCTTGATGTGAAACTCCGGCTGCGGCACCCGCGCCGCCGCTTCCGTCAGCTTCTTCTCCAAAGCCTCCCGGTTTACCAAACGCTCCCCGTTCCACATGATCCCGTTGTCCGGCGCAATGTCGATCTGCACCACCACCGGCTTCTCCATCGGCTTCGCCGGACTGCTCACCGGCATGTCCAGCTTCACCGCGTGCGTCTGGATCGGAATCGTGATGATCAGCATGATCAGCAGCACCAGCATCACGTCGATCAGCGGCGTGGTGTTCATCTCCACCATCAGGTCATCAG
>NZ_JAFHKL010000054.1 GCF_016937655.1 Chromobacterium alkanivorans
CGGACTGATGGCCACCGTCGAGTGGGAAAAAGACCCCAATCCAAGGGCACCGATAAAGCGGGATAAAACCGGCCAGTACGATATGGATGACTATGATCTCCATGCAGCCAACTACACCCAACACCGCGCCGTCGTCGAAATCCCGCGCTATGAGAAGTCCTGCGGCGTGCAAGTCCACTTCCTGCCCTGCGATGAGGTCCGCGTGGTCAGTTCCTGCCGTACTCCAGACCATCCCGACTACCCCTACAAGTCGTTCTACCAAATCAGGGAGCCTAAAACATGTCCCAAGTAGAGCAACGTCCCGCCCCCGAAGCCATCCAAATCCGTACAGCC
>NZ_JAFHKL010000055.1 GCF_016937655.1 Chromobacterium alkanivorans
GCAGGGCAGCGTGCAGCAAATCTTCGACGCGCCGCAGGACGCCTACACCAAGGCGCTGCTGGCCTGCCGGCCGCACCTGGACCGTCGCCCGCAGCGGCTGGCGGTGATCGACGACTTCCTGCAACCGGGCGGCTATGTGGAGCCGCCGCAGCGCGAGCGCGGCTACCGGGCGGACGACGAAATCATCCTGGACGTGCGCGGACTCTGCAAATCCTTCGACGTGCGCGAAGGCCTGTTCGGCAAGCGCCAGTTCCACGCGGTCAAGGACGTGTCCTTCAAGCTGGCCAAGGGCAAGACCCTGGGCATCGTCGGCGAATCCGGTTCCGGCAAGACCACCGTCGGGCAAG
>NZ_JAFHKL010000056.1 GCF_016937655.1 Chromobacterium alkanivorans
TTTGCCGGAGCCGGATTCGCCGACGATGCCCAGGGTCTTTCCCTTGGCCAGCTTGAAGGACACATCCTTGACCGCGTGGAACTGGCGTTTGCCGAACAGGCCTTCGCGCACGTCGAAGGATTTGCAGAGCCCGCGCACGTCCAGGATGATTTCGTCGTCAGCCTGGTAGCCGCGCTCACGCTGCGGCGGCTCCACGTAGCCGCCCGGCTGCAGGAAGTCGTCGATCACCGCCAGCCGCTGCGGCCGCCGGTCCAGGTGCGGGCGGCAGGCCAGCAGCGCCTTGGTGTAGGCGTCCTGCGGCGCGTCGAAGATTTGCTGCACGCTGCCCTGT
>NZ_JAFHKL010000057.1 GCF_016937655.1 Chromobacterium alkanivorans
TGCTGGAAGGCGGCGACGGCAACGACACCCTGGTGGGCAGCGAAGCCGGCTACTGGCGCGAAGAAGGCGACACGCTGCGCGGCGGCGCCGGCAACGACCTGATGTCGGTTTCGTCCACCAGCTGGAACAATGTGTTCGAAGGCGGCAGCGGCAACGACACCATGACCGGCGGTTACGCGCGCGATTTGTATCTGTTCAACCTGGGCGATGGTCAGGACCTGATCATCGACAAGGGCGATTCTAGCCGGCCGGCCGGCGATTACCGCGACGAGATCCGCTTCGGCGCCGACATCAAGGAAAGCGATATCCAGG
>NZ_JAFHKL010000058.1 GCF_016937655.1 Chromobacterium alkanivorans
CGGGTAGCCGGGGTCCAGCGGCACATAGGCGGCGCCAGCCTTGAGGATGGCGAGGATGGCGACCAGCAGATCAGGTTGGCGCTGGCAGCAGAGTCCGACGCGCTGCTCGGGGCCGATGCCGAGCTGCAGCAATTGCCGGGCCAGCTGATTGGCGCGGGCGTCCAGCTCACGGTAGCGCAGGGCCGTGGTTTCGCCTTGTACCGCGACGCGTTCGGGAAAGGCCTGGGCGGCGTGTTCGAACCAGCTGCACAGATCGGGGTGGGGCGGCGTGATGGCGAGGGAAGCGGGGCTTTGCGCCTGGGCGGC
>NZ_JAFHKL010000059.1 GCF_016937655.1 Chromobacterium alkanivorans
GTCGTCGTCGGACGAGCCTACATTCATTCCCATCTTCGTTCTCCTTCGGTGACCTCGACAAACCTGCTGCGCGGCTCGATAGCTGCGTTACTCCGTGCTCGCTCCCTCGCTGTACAACTTGTACTATCTCGGTCGCTGTGCGCGGTGCGCCTTGCTCTCGTGCCGCTCGCTACGGTTTTTCGAGGTCACCGTTCAATTGCGCGGCGGCGGTTCGGTAATAAAGGCGATCTTCACAATCCCCGCCTGCTGCACCGCCAGCACGATCCGGCCTATCGGGCTGTACTTCGCCGCCAGGTCCCCC
>NZ_JAFHKL010000006.1 GCF_016937655.1 Chromobacterium alkanivorans
GGGGTAGCCGGGGTCCAGCGGCACATAGGCGGCGCCGGCCTTGAGGATGGCGAGGATGGCGACCAGCAGATCGGGCTGACGTTGGCAGCAGAGGCCGACGCGCTGCTCCGGGCCGACGCCGAGCTGGAGCAATTGCCGGGCCAGTTGGTTGGCGCGGGCGTCCAGCTCGCGGTAGCGCAGGGCCGTGGTTTCGCCCTGGACGGCGACGCGTTCGGGAAAGGTCCGGGCGGCGTGTTCGAACCAGCTGCACAGATCGGGATGCGGCGGGGCGACGGCGAGGGGAGGCGCGGCGCGGCGGGCGGGCTTGGCCAGGGTTTGCTCGGGATCGCGCAGCAGGCTGTGCAGCAAGGGTTCCACGCCGTCGATGAAGGCGGCGGCGTCCAGTTCCGCGAAGCTGGCCAGATTGTAGTCGAGGTCCACTTTCACCGGCTGGCGGGAGTCCGCCTCGCGGACGAAGATCTTCAGCGGGTAGTGCTGCGACAAGGCGCGCATCGCGGTCATATTGCTGACGGTGCCGTCGAACATGGCGTCGTAATCGTGTTTCTCGAACGACAGGCTGATCTCGTAGGGCAGTTGGTCGCGGCTGAGGCCTTCGGTTTCGCCTATCGGGTAGCGGTGATGGCGGAAATCGGCTCTCAGTTCGCGCTGTATCAGGCTGAGCAGTTCGGCGAAGCTCCAGTGCGGCCGGAGCTTCAGCCGCAGCGGGCACAAGCTGGCGAACAGCCCCGGGGTGTTCTTGGCCAGAGCGCTGCGGCGGTTGAGGATGGGCAGCGCCAGCAGCAGATCGTCGGCGCCGAACTCCCGCAGCGCATGGGTGTAGATCAGGCCGATGAAAAAGTGGAAGACGGTGGCCTGGTGCGCGGCGGCCAGTTCGCCTATCCGCCGGTAGCTCTCCGCCGACAGCTGGAAGCTGTGCTGGCCGCAGGCCAGTTGTCCGCCGGCGTCGGCGAACAGCCGGGTTTGATAACCGGCCAGCTTGTCCTGCCAGTACTGCCTGTCCTTCGCGTAATGGCGCGATTCGTAGTAGCCGTCCTCTTCCTCCGCCAATTCGGCCGGCGTCATCATCGGGGCCGGCTCCGGCAGCGCGCCCAGGCGCAGGCCGTTGTAGTAGCGGCATTTCTCTCCGTAGAGCCGGGCGATGGCCCAGCCGTCGAAGGCGATGTGGTGGAAGCGGCCGTAGAGGATGAAATCCTCGTCCCCGTGACGCAGCAGCGTGTAGGCGGCCAGCGGCGTTTGGCCGTCGAAGGCGAAGGCGCGGGCGAAGTCGCGCTCGGTCCATTCCCTGGCCGCGCGCTCCGGGTCCGGCTCGCCGCGGGTGTCTATCACCGTCAGCGGGCAAGGGTGGCGCGGGCACAGCACCTGGCGCGGCTGACCGTCCGCCTCGTCGACGGCGATGCGCAGCGCGGGCGTGTGCTCCATCAGCGCGCTCAGCGCGGCTTTCAGGGTGTCGATATCGAGAGCGCCCTGGATCTTTATGAAACCACCGATGTTGAATAATTCGGGCGTGGAGAATAACGATTGATGAAAATAAATTTCCAGCTGCCGGCGTGTAAGCGGGAAGGTTTCCATTTGAGTTATTCCAATCTTATTTTAGAAAGTATTATGCCGAAATATGCTTTTCGGACTGCCTGTGTGTCGCGTAAATCTACACCGATGTGAATTAAATTAGTGAAGCAATTTAACTGGTAAATAAGTCAGGTTTTTAATGGTTGCAATACATGATAGCGTCATTCTATTAAGATAATGGGATAGCCGATGCAGTGATTTCCATTATGTTTTTTCAAATATTCCTGCCAAATACGATTTAAATTAAGTCTGTTTAATTCGTATTGTTTTTATTTTTACTTTTAAGAGTGCGAGGAGTTTTGGAATGAGTTCGAATGATGCGGAAAAACCATTGGCCGCCAGCCGGCGGGACTTTTTGACCGGGGCTTTGAAATTGACTTCGGCGGGGGCGCTGGCGGGGTGGTTGCCGGCCGAACGGATCATGGCGGCGCGGCTGACTTGCAGCCAGCCCAATAACTTCCCCGCCGATATTCCCCTATATAAGCAGAGCTTCAAGAACTGGGCCGGCGACATCAAGGTGGATGATGTCTGGACCTGCGCGCCGCGCTCCGCGGACGAGGTGGTGAAGGTGGCCAACTGGGCCAAGGACAACGGCTACAAGGTGCGGGCGCGCGGCATGATGCACAACTGGTCGCCGCTGACGCTGGCCGCCGGCGTCAGCTGCCCGGCGGTGGTGCTGCTGGACACCACGCGTTATCTGACCGCGATGTCCATCGACGCCTCGGGTCCGGTGGCCAAGGTCACCGCCCAGGCCGGCATCACCATGGAAGCCTTGCTCACCGGAATGGAAAAGGCCGGCCTGGGCGTGACCGCCGCGCCGGCGCCGGGGGATCTGACCCTGGGCGGCGTGCTGGCCATCAACGGCCACGGCACCGCGATTCCGGCCAAGGGCGAACGCCGGCTGGCCGGCGCCAGCTACGGCTCGATCAGCAATCTGGTGCTCAGCCTCACCGCCGTGGTCTACGACAAGGCCAGCGGCGCCTACGCGCTGCGCAAGTTTGCCCGCAACGATCCGCAGATCGCGCCGCTGCTGGCGCACGTGGGCCGCTCGCTGATCGTGGAAGCCACTTTGCAGGCGGCGCCCAACCAGCGCCTGCGCTGTCAGAGCTGGTTCAACATTCCCTACGGCGAAATGTTCGCCGCGGCGGGCAGCGGCGGACGCACTTTCGCCAGCTATCTGGACAGCGCGGGCCGGGTGGAGGCGATCTGGTTCCCGTTCACCAGCAATCCCTGGCTCAAGGTGTGGACGGTGACGCCGAACAAGCCCTTGTTCTCCCGCCAGACCGACAAACCGTTCAACTATCCCTTCTCCGACAATCTGCCGGACGAAGTGACCGATCTGGCCAACAAGATCCTGTCGCTGGGCGACGGCAAGCTGACGCCGGCTTTCGGCAAGGCGCAGTTCGCCGCGGCCAGCGCCGGCCTGGTGGCGACGGCCAGCTGGGATCTGTGGGGCTGGTCCAAAAACCTGCTGCTCTACGTCAAGCCCACCACGCTGCGCGTCACCGCCAACGGCTACGCGGTGCTGACCCGCCGCGAAAACGTGCAGCGCGTGCTCAATGAATTCGTCACCTTCTATCAGGCGCGGGTGCAGGCTTATCAGCAGCAGGGCCGCTATCCTATGAACGGGCCGGTGGAGATCCGCGTGACCGGGCTGGACGATCCCAGCGAGGCGGCGCTCGGCGGCGGCGTGGCGCCGGCCTTGTCCGCCATCCGCCCGCGGCCGGACCATCCGGAGTGGAACGTCGCCGTGTGGCTGGACATCCTGACGCTGCCGGGCACGCCGTACGCCAACCAGTTCTATCGCGAGATCGAACAGTGGATAGAAGCCAATTTCAACGGTTCCTACGCGGCGGTGCGCCCGGAGTGGTCCAAGGGCTGGGGCTATACCGATCAGGCGGCGTGGGCGGATTCCGCCATGCTGCAGACGACCATCCCCAACGCCTTCCGCGCCGGCCAGCCGGCGGCGGCCAACTGGGACGCGGCCAAGGCGGCGCTGGCGGCCTATGACCCGTATCGCCTGTTCTCCTCGCCCTTGCTGGACAGCCTCGCTCTCTGACGCTAGAGAATAGTGGAAACGGCGCGCCTCCTTCGGGACGGCGCGCCGTTTTTCGCCGCGCGCTCGCTTCCGCCTGGCCGCGAACGCTACACTGTAAGCATCCCCACCGCGCCGGATTCGCTCCATTCCACCCAGCCATGCCATCCTGCTACGCCCAAGTCGATTGCAATTCCTTTTACGCTTCCTGCGAGCGGGTGTTCAACCCGCGGCTGGCCGGCGCGCCGATTGTCGTGTTGTCCAACAACGACGGCTGCATCGTGTCGCGCTCGGCCGAAGCCAAGGCGCTGGGCGTGCCCATGGGCGCGCCTTATTTCCTGCACAAGGCGCGGCTGGAGCAGTTGGGCGTGGCGGTGTTTTCCTCCAATTACACCCTGTACGGCGATTTGTCCGGCCGCGCGATGCGTTTGCTGGCCGGCTTCGCGCGCGCGCAGGAGGTGTATTCGATAGACGAATGCTTTCTGGACATCGCCGGCGAGCCGGAACCGGAACGGCTGGCGCAAGCGATGCGCGACGCGATGCTGCGCGGCCTGGGCCTGCCGGTGTGCGTCGGCATCGGTCCCAGCAAGACCCTGGCCAAGCTGGCCAACCACCTGGCCAAGCAGGATCCGTCCAGCGAGGGGGTGATGAATCTGCAAGCGTTGGACGCGGAGGAGCGCCGCGGCGTGCTGGCCGCGGTGCCGGTGGAGGAGGTTTGGGGCGTGGGCCGCAAGCTGTCGCTCAAGCTGAGGCTGGAGCGCATCGGCCACGCCGCGGCGCTGGCGGCGGCGGACCGGGATTGGCTGATCCGCCGCTTCGGCGTCACCGTGGCGCGCATCGCCGACGAACTGGACGGCCTGTCCTGCCTGAGCCTGGAGGAGGCGCTGCCGCCGCGGCAGTCCTTGATGTCCACGCGTTCCTTCGGCCACAAGGTGACGCGGCTGGAGGAGGCGCGCGAGGCGGTGGCGATGCACGCGGCGCAGGTGGCGGAGCGCTTGCGGCGGCAGGGCTCGCTGGCCGGCTTCCTGCAAGTGAGCCTGCAGCGCGGCGTCTACCAGCAAGGCACGGTGCAGCGCGACAGCGAGGTGGTGCCGCTGTTGCCGGCCAGCGCGGACAGCCGGGTGCTGGTGGCCGC
This sequence comes from Chromobacterium alkanivorans, assembly GCF_016937655.1. Taxonomy (GTDB): domain Bacteria; phylum Pseudomonadota; class Gammaproteobacteria; order Burkholderiales; family Chromobacteriaceae; genus Chromobacterium; species Chromobacterium alkanivorans. The sequence continues at coordinate 4,737 of NZ_JAFHKL010000006.1, forward strand.
GGCCGGGCGGGCGGTCGAGCGCTTGTGGCGGCCCGGCGCCGGCTACCAGAAATGCGGGGTGATGGCCTGGCAGCTGGTGGACGCGGAGCGGGCGCAGCCGGATCTGTTCGCCGAGGGGGCGGACCCGGAGAAAGGGCGGCGCCTGATGGCGGCGCTGGACGCGATCAACCAGCGCATGGGCCGCGGCATGGTCAAGCTGTTGGCGGAAGGGCTGGAGCAGCCGTGGAAGATGAAGCAGGACATGCTGTCGCCGGCCTACACCACGCGCTGGGAGGACATCCCGGTGGCGAAGGCGAAGTAGCGGAGGGCGGACGCGGCGGAAAGCGGGGCGCGGCCCGGCTCTTGGAGTAAAATGCCGCTCTTGATTTGCAACCTTGCGGGGCCAGGGCGGCGGCTATAGTGCAATCAAGCCGCCGTGCGCCGCACTCGAAAGCGAGACATTGAACCCTCTGTTTGCCCAGCCTTGCGCCATCGTCGACTTGGAAACCACCGGCGGCCACATCAGCCGCGACCGCATCACCGAGGTGGGCGTCATCCTGATCGACGGCGACCGGGTGGAGCGCTTCAGCTCTCTGATCAATCCCGGCCAGCCCATCCCTCCCTTCATCGAGAACATGACCGGCATTTCCGACGCCATGGTGGCGGAAGCGCCGAGCTTCGCCGAGCTGGCCGAGCGTTTGCTGGCGATGCTGTCCGGCCGCCTGTTCCTGGCGCATAACGCGCGCTTCGACTACGGCTTTCTGAAAAACGAATTCCGCCGCGCCGGCCTGCGCTTCCAGAGTCAGTCGCTGTGCACGGTGAAGCTGTCGCGCCGGCTCTACCCGCAGTTTTTCAAGCACAGCCTGGACAGCCTGATAGAGCGGCACGACATCCGCCTGCCGGAGCGCCACCGGGCGCTGGCGGACGCGGAGGCGGTGCATCGCTTTCTGGGCCTCGCCAATCAGGAGCTGGGCGCGGAGGCGCTGGAAGCGGCGATGGCGGCGGTATTGGCCGCGCCGCCGGAGCTGGCCGGCCTGCCGGAGGCGCTGCAGGAGCAACTGGAGCTGCTGCCGGACGTGCCGGGGGTGTACACGCTGTACGGCGAGGACGGCAAGCCCTTGTACGTGGGCCGAGGAAGCAATCTGCGCAACCGGGTGCTGGCGCATTTCGCCGCGGTCAAGGGCGGCGGCAAGAGTCGCGAGGTGCATATCGGCGAGCCCATTGGCCGGGTGGAGTGGCGGGAGACCCTGGGCGAGTTCGGCGCGCATCTGCTGGAGCTGCAGCGCGTCCACGCCTTGGCGCCGCGGCACAACCATCGCGGCAAGCTGAGCCCGGAGCTGTGTTCCATCCAGCTGGTGACTGAGGACGGCTTCACCCGTCCCAAGGTGGTGTACGCGCGCGAGCTGGACTTCAGCCGCACCGCGGATTTGTACGGCCTGTTCCGCCACGCGCGCGAGGCGCGCAAGATCCTGGCGGAGATCGCGCTGGGCAACGCCTTGTGCCAATCGGTGCTGGGGGTGGAGGCGGTGACCAGCCGCAAGGGCGCGCCGTGCGCGGCCTTGAAGCTGGGCCGCTGCCGCGGTGCCTGTGTCGGCCGCGAGCCGGCCGAGGTGCACAATATCCGGCTGCTGGGGGCCTTGGCCAAGCTGAAGGTGAAGGCCTGGCCGTTCGCCGGCGCGATCGCGGTGGTGGAGACCGACGAGGTGACCGGCGAGCGCGCCGAGCATGTGTTCGACCGCTGGTGCTATCTGGGCTCGCGCCAGCGCGACGGCGGCCCGCTGGAGGGCGAGCCGTCCTTCGATCTGGACAGCTACAAGCTGTTGGAGGGCTGGCTGCGCAAGCCGGCGGAGGGGACGGCGCTGCGCGAACTCTGAATCATAGCCAGTTCTTCAGCAGCAGCGCCGCCAGCAGAACGGCGATCAGCGCCAGCAGCCAGTTCTGGCGCTTCTGTTCCCGCATCAGCTGGATATAGCCGCTGATCAGCAGCTCGCTGTTGGCGGAGGACAGCGCGTCGTTGAGCTTGCGCGGCAGCGTGGGCAGGGTGGTGGCCCATTGCGGCGCTTCGTGCTTCAGCGTGCGCAGCAGGCCGCGCCAGCCTATCTGCTCGTTCATCCACTTGGTCAGGAAGGGCTTGGCGGTGTCCCACAGATCCAGATTGGGGTCCAGCTGGCGGCCCAGGCCTTCGATATTGAGCAGGGTCTTTTGCAGCAGCACCAGTTGCGGCTGGATCTCCACATTGAAGCGGCGGCTGGTTTCGAACAGGCGCAGCAGCACCATGCCGAAGGAGATTTCCGACAGCGGCTTCTCGAAGATGGGTTCGCACACGGTGCGCACCGCCGCTTCTAGTTCCTCGGCGCGGGTGTCTTTCGGCACCCAGCCGGATTCGATGTGGGCGGTGGCCACGCGGTGGTAGTCGCGGTTGAAGAAGGCGAGGAAGTTGACCGCCAGGTAGTGCTTGTCGGTGTCGGTCAGCGTGCCGACGATGCCGAAGTCCAGCGCGATGTAGCGGCCGTCGGCGGCGACGAAGATATTGCCCGGGTGCATGTCGGCGTGGAAGAAGCCGTGGCGGAACACCTGGGTGAAGAAGATTTCCACGCCGAAGCGGCTGAGCCTGGAGAGGTCCACGCCGGCTTCGCGCAGCCGTTCCACCTGGCCCACCGGGATGCCGTGCATCCATTCCAGCGTCAGCACGTCGCGGCTGGTGTAGTCGTAGAACACCTCGGGCACGATCAGCATGTCCGAGTTCTTGAAGTTGCGGCGCAGCTGCGAGGCGTTGGCGGCCTCGTGCATCATGTCCAGTTCGTCGTGCAGGTATTTGTCGAACTCGGCGACGACTTCGCGCGGCTTCAGCCGCTTGCCGTCGGTGAACAGCTTTTCCACCCAGCCGGCCAGCGTGGCCATCAGCGCCAGGTCCTGCTCTATCACCGGCTGGATGCCGGGGCGCAGCACCTTGACCGCCACTTCGCGGCCGCGGCCGCCGTCGGGCTGGCGCAGCCAGGCCTTGTGCACCTGGGCCACCGAGGCGCTGGCCACCGGGGTGTTGTCGAAGTCGACGTAGAGTTCGTCCACCTTGCGGCCCAGGCTGCGTTCTATCATCTCGCGCGCTTGCAGGCCGTCGTAAGGCGGCACCCGGTCCTGCAGCCTCGCCAGCTCGTCGGCGTAGTCCGGCGGCAGCAGATCGCGGCGGGTGGACAGCACCTGGCCGAACTTGACGAAGATGGGCCCCAGGCTTTCCAGCGCCAGCCGCACTCGTTGCGGCAGCGGCGCGCTGGCGTCGCGGCGCAGCGGCAGCAGGCCGAACAGCTTGTGGACGAAGCCGAGCTTGGAATGGCCTTCCAGGAAGTCGTCCAGGCCGAAGCGGTAGAAGGTGGAAACAATCTTGAAAAAGCGCGAAATCCGCATGTGCCGTCAGGCCTTTGTCTGTTCTTGTTGCAGCGCGGCCTGCAGCCGCGCCAGGCGTTTTTCCAGGCGGCCGGCGTCGTCGCGCAAGGTGTCCACCGCTGCGACGAAGCCTTGCACCTGACGGCGGCCGGCCAGCACCGGCGTTTCCTCGCGCAGGTGCTCCACCCAGTTGGCGGCCAGCCGCCAGGCCACCTGGCCTTTGAAGCCGAGCAGGCCGCGCGCCAGGGTTTCCGCGCGCTGGGCGGCGGCGTCGCCCACCAGTCGGGATAGGTCCTCGGCGGCGCTCCACTGCAGGCGGCCCAGCAAGCGGCCGACGGCGGCGGCCAGTTCGGCGTCGCCTTCCAGCTGGATGTCGCTCAGCGCCGGGTCGCGGCCGGCCACCGCCGCCAGCGCGACGGCGTGCTTGAGCCGCACCGTGGCCTCCGGCTCGCCCTCGCAGGCGGCCAGCCAGCCGTCGTCGGTGAACACGCCGGCCACGTGGAAGGGCGGCAGCGCCACGGCGACGCGCCGTCCGGCGTGCGCGGCCAGTTCCGCCCGCACCGCCGGGTGTTGGTTCAGCAGGTGGTTGAACGCCGCGATCTGAATACCCATGCGCTGTCTCCGTGGATGGAAGGTGAAGGGGTCTGGTCTGATCAAGGCCGCATCGCCGGAGCGCAGCGGATCGTAATCAGGCTCTTAGAAGCTGTTCAAAGTCTCGCGAGCAAGAGCGAGCTGAAGGCGTTTTCAACGCCGTATCGCCGCAGCGCAGCAGACTTTGAGCAGGATCTTAGAACGTATTTACGATCTCGCGAGCTAAGGCGAGACAAGGCGAAAACAGCTGAGAAAGCGGAATGTACGGGAGGTACATGAGCATTTCGAAGTTGGTTTCAACGCGGTATCGCCGACGCGCAGCAGATCGTAAACAGGTTCTTAGAACTTGTAGCCCTTGTGCAGCGCAACCACGCCGCCGGTCATATTGTGGTAGTCCACCTTGCCGAAGCCGGCGTCCAGCATCATCTGCTTCAAGGTGTCCTGGTCAGGGTGCATGCGGATGGATTCGGCCAGGTATTGGTAGCTGTCGGGGTCGTTTGCCACCAGCTTGCCCATCACCGGCAGCGCCTTGAAGGAGTAGAAGTCGTAGAACGGCGACAGCGGCTTCCACACCTTGGAGAACTCCAGCACCATCAGTTTGCCGCCCGGCTTCAGCACCCGGCACATTTCCTTCAGCGCCGCGTCCTTGTGGGTCATGTTGCGCAGGCCGAAAGCCACCGACACCGCGTCGAAGTAATTGTCGGGGAAGGGCAGCTTCTCGGCGTCGGCCAGCGACACCGGCAGCATCAGGCCGTCGTCCAGCAGCCGGTCGCGGCCCACGGTCAGCATCGAGCTGTTGATGTCGGTCAGCCATACCTCGCCGCTCTTGCCCACGCGCTTGGCCCAGCCGCGCGACAGGTCGCCGGTGCCGCCGGCGATGTCCAGTACCTTGTCGCCTGCCTTGACGCCGGAGGTGGTCAGGGTGAAATGCTTCCACACCCGGTGCAGCCCGCCGGACATCAGGTCGTTCATCACATCGTATTTCTTGGCCACCGAGTGGAACACATCGGCCACCTTGGCGGCTTTTTCGCTTTCGGCAACGGTCTTGAAGCCGAAGTGGGTCGTCTTGTCCATGGTCACTCCCTGCTCGCGCCTGCGGCGGCGAGGCGATTGAGATAATCCTGCCAGTACTGGTCGCGCTTGGCGCCCAGCTCGTATAGATAGCTCCAGCTGTACAGTCCGCTGTCGTGGCCGTCGTCGAAGGTGATCTTCAGCGCGTAATGGCCCACCGGCTCCAGCGCGGTGACGGCGACGTGGCGCTTGCCCACTTGCAGCACTTCCTGGCCGGCGCCGTGGCCGCGCACTTCAGCCGAGGGCGAGTAGACGCGCAGGTATTCGCAGGGCAGCTCGAAGCGGGCGCCGTCGTCGAAGCTGATTTCCAGCACGCGCGACACCGCGTGCAGCTGGATTTCCTGCGGCGCGGGCGCGTCGGGGGTGAGTCCGGACATGGTCTATCCTCAAAGGCGGCCGATGGGGCCGCGCGTCAGTCTTTGCGTTCCAGCAGCATGGCGTCGCCATAGCTGAAGAAACGGTATTCCCGCTCCACCGCGTGCTGGTAGGCGGCGCGGATTTCCTCGTAGCCGGCGAAGGCCGACACCAGCATCAGCAGCGTGGACTTGGGCAGGTGGAAATTGGTCAGCAGACGGTCCACCACCCGGAAGCGGTAGCCCGGGGTGATGAAGATGTCGGTTTCGCCGCAGCCGGCGGCCAGTTCGCCGCCGCGGGCGGCGGATTCCAGCGCGCGCATGCTGGTGGTGCCCACCGACAGCACTTTGCGGCCGGCGGCGTGAGCCTCGGCGATCAGCGCGCGAGTGGTTTCCGGCACTTCGTAGATCTCGCTGTGCATCTTGTGCTCGGCGATATTGTCCACCCGCACCGGCTGGAAGGTGCCGGCGCCGACGTGCAGCGTCACGTAGGCCAGGCGCACGCCCTTGGCGCGCAGCTGCTCCAGCATGTCTTCGGTGAAATGCAGGCCGGCGGTGGGCGCCGCCACCGCGCCGCGTTCGCGGGCGTAGACGGTTTGATAGCGCTCGTCATCCTCGTCGCCGGCGCCGCGTTCTATATAAGGCGGCAGCGGCAGCTTGCCGGAGGCTTCCAGGATGTCGAACAGATTGTCCTCGGCCAGGAAGCGCAGCTTGAACAGTTCGCCGTGGCGCTCTACCATCTCCGCCTCCCAGCGATCGGCGAAGATCAGCCGGGTGCCGGGTTTGGGCGATTTGGAGGCGCGGACGTGGGCCAGCGCGGTGTGGGCGTCCAGCACGCGTTCTATCAGCGCCTCGATCTTGCCGCCGCTGGCTTTTTCGCCGAACAGCCGCGCCTTGATCACGCGGGTGTCGTTGAACACCATCACGTCGCCGGGACTGACCTGGTCGATGAAGTCGGTGAAGCGCAGATCGGCGCGGTCATGGCCGGCCACGCGCAGCAGGCGGCTGGCGCCGCGCTCGGCCGGAGGGTGCTGGGCGATCAGCTGCTCGGGCAGGTGGTAGTCGAAGTCGGAAAGCTGCATAAGACGTAAAAGATTCAGAATCGGCAAATTATACCCGCGCCGCCGGCCGCCGGCATCAGCTTAGTGAGCGAAGTGGCTGGATTTGCGCTGAATCAACATCGATTTTCGGCAAGGCGGTAAAAACTTGCCAGGCGGAAAAACGCCCGTGGATACTAGTGCTTTGACTCGAAGAACCGCCGTGTTCGGCATCCAAACAACTGTTTGAAATGATGCAAAAGCTAGACATCTTGCAGCGAATTGCGGCAAACTCGCGCCCAAGATGATAAACAGGAGCAGGCTTTGACCGGAAAAATCCTCGTGTTGCACGGCCCCAACCTCAATCTGCTGGGACAGCGGGAGCCGCAGCACTACGGCCGGGAAACGCTTGACGATATCAACCAGCGGCTGGAACAGCAGGCTAGCGCCGCGGGGTTTGAATTGTCGGCATTGCAGAGCAATGCGGAATATGTGTTGATTGATCGCGTGCAGCAGTGCCTGCATGACGGTACTGCCTTCATTCTGGTCAATCCGGCCGCTTTCACCCATACCAGCGTCGCCTTGCGCGATGCGCTGGCGGCGGTGCAAGTGCCGTTTATCGAAGTCCACCTTTCCAACGTTCATGCCCGCGAACCGTTCCGCAAGCATTCGTATTTCTCCGACCTCGCGGTCGGCGTGATCTGCGGATTCGGCGCCCACGGCTATGAACTGGCGCTTGCGCACGCCATCCGGCATCTTGCCGCGCAAGCCTAACTCACTCTACCGAATATCCCACTCGAAGGATTATCAATGGATCTCCGTAAACTCAAGAAGCTGATCGATCTCGTCGAGGAATCCGGCATTGCCGAACTCGAGGTGACCGAGGGGGAAGAAAAAGTCCGCATCACCCGCGTATCCGCCGCGCCGCAAATGGCCTACGCTCAGCCGATGACCGCGCTGCAAGTGCCCAACGCCGCCCCGGCCGCCGCGGCCCCGGCCGCCGAAGCCGCCGCGCCGGCCAGCAACGACAAGAACGCGATGAAGTCGCCCATGGTGGGCACCTTCTACCGTTCGCCGAGCCCGGGCGCCAAGAGCTTCATCGAAGTGGGTCAGAGCGTCAACGCCGGCGACACCCTGTGCATCATCGAAGCGATGAAGCTGATGAACGAGATCGAAGCCGACCGCTCCGGCGTGGTCAAGGCCATTCTGGTTGAAGACGGCCAGCCGGTGGAATTCGGCGAGCCGCTGTTCATCATCGAGTAAGCCAGACGACAGGCTGACGGCAACAGGGCACGGCGCAGCGTCTGTGCCCTTGTCGTTTGCCACGACAGCATTGGCGGCCCCCGCCGGCGACGACGCCGGCCGCGGAATCCGCCAGCGGAGAATTCCATGTTTGAAAAAATTCTGATTGCCAACCGGGGTGAAATCGCCCTGCGTATCCAGCGCGCCTGCCGCGAAATGGGCATCAAGACCGTGGTGGTGCATTCCGAGGCCGACCGCGAAGCCAAGTACGTGAAGCTGGCCGACGAATCGGTCTGCATCGGCCCGGCGCCCAGCGGCAAGAGCTATCTGAACGTGCCGGCCCTGATCGCCGCCGCCGAGGTGACCGATTCCCAGGCCATCCACCCGGGTTACGGCTTCCTGTCGGAAAACGCCGACTTCGCCGAGCGCGTCGAGCAATCCGGCTTCGTGTTCATCGGTCCGCGTCCGGACACCATCCGCCAGATGGGCGACAAGGTGTCGGCCAAGAACGCGATGATTGAAGCCGGCGTGCCCTGCGTGCCGGGCTCCGACGGCGCTTTGCCGGACGATCCGGCCGAGATCGTCAAGATCGCCAAGAAGATCGGCTTCCCGGTGATCATCAAGGCCGCCGGCGGCGGCGGCGGCCGCGGCATGCGCGTGGTGCATACCGAAGGCGCTTTGATCAACTCGGTGCAGATGACCCGCACCGAGGCCGGCGCGGCTTTCGGCAATCCCACCGTCTACATGGAAAAATTCCTGGAAGAGCCGCGCCACATCGAAATCCAGATCCTGGCCGACGAATACGGCAACGCCATCTATCTGGGCGAGCGCGACTGCTCGATGCAGCGCCGCCACCAGAAGATCATCGAGGAAGCGCCGGCGCCGGGCATCACCGACAAGCAACGCCAGAAGATAGGCGAAGCCTGCGCCGAAGCCTGCCGCCGCATCGGCTACCGCGGCGCCGGCACCTTCGAATTCCTGTTCGAGCGCGGCGAGTTCTACTTCATCGAGATGAACACCCGCGTGCAGGTTGAGCACCCGGTGACCGAGATGATCACCGGCATCGACATCGTGCAGGAACAGATCCGCATCGCCGCAGGCGAGAAACTGCGCTACAAACAGAAGGACGTGGTGTTGCGCGGCCATGCGATGGAGTGCCGGATCAACGCCGAGGACCCGTTCACCTTCGTGCCGTCCCCGGGCAAGATCGAAAGCTACCACCCGGCCGGCGGCCCGGGCATTCGCATCGATTCGCATATTTACCAGGGCTACACCGTGCCTTCGCATTACGATTCCATGGTGGGCAAGCTGATCGCCTTCGGCGATACCCGCGAGCAGGCGATGGCGCGGATGCGGGTGGCGCTGTCGGAAATCTCCATTTCCGGCATCAAGACCAATATCCCGCTGCATCAGGAACTGTTCATGGACGCGGCTTTCCAGCGCGGCGGCACGTGCATTCACTATCTGGAGCAGCGTTTGTCGCAGCAGAAAAAAGGGGGCGCCTGATGGCCTGGCTGCAAGCCACCATTGACGCCGAGTCAACCGTTGCCGAGCGTCTGGCCGACGCGCTGATGGACGCCGGCGCGCTGTCCACCGCGATCGAAGACGCTTTTGCCGGCACCGAGCGCGAAGAACCCATTTTCGGCGAGCCCGGCGAGCCGGTGGACAAGCTGTGGAGCCGCAGCCGCATCATCACCCTGTTTGATGAAGCGGCCGACGTGGCCCTGCTGATCGCCGCCGCCGCCAACGCCTGCGGCCTGAGCCTGCCCAGCTACAGCATGGAGCGGGTGGAAGAGCAGGACTGGGTGCGTCTGACCCAGTCGCAGTTCGACCCGATCCGGATTTCGGACCGGCTGTGGATCACGCCGACCTGGCACGAGCCGCCGGCACCGAACGCGGTCAATCTGCAATTGGACCCGGGCCTGGCTTTCGGCACCGGCAGCCACCCCACCACGCGCTTGTGCCTGCAATGGCTGGACGCGCAGCTACAAGGCGGCGAAAGCGTGCTGGACTACGGCTGCGGCTCCGGCATCCTTGCCATCGCCGCGCTCAAGCTGGGCGCGGCCTCGGCCTTGGGCGTGGACATCGACGCGCAGGCGGTGCGGGCCAGCCAGGACAACGCCGAGCAGAACCAGGTCAAGGCGGATTTCTGCCTGCCGGATCAGAACCCGGAAGCGGTTTACGACGTGGTACTGGCCAATATTCTGGCCAATCCGCTGCGCATGTTGGGCCAGTTGCTGGCGAGCCACGTCAAAACCGGTGGTAGAATCGTGCTTTCAGGCATTCTCGCCGAACAAGCCGAAGAGCTGTCCGCCATCTACGAACAATGGTTCCAGATGGATGCTCCGGTGTTCGACGAAGGATGGACCAGACTGACAGGAACCCGACGCCCCACGGTATGACATATACGACACAGTGCCCCAATTGCCAGACACGCTTCAAGGTCAATGATGCCCAGTTAGCGGCCGCCAATGGCTTGGTGCGCTGCGGGCGCTGTTCGCATGTGTTCAACGCCACCGAGCATTTCGTCGCAGCGGAAGCGCCGCCGGCGGAGCCTCCGCGCGCCGCGGCGCCGCAGCCGGCCGTTCCGCCGCAGCCGGCCCAGCCGCGCGAGGCGCTGGACGATTTCGAGCTGGAAGTGCCGGATTTCGATCCGGGCGCCAGCGCGGCGGAAGCGCCGCCGGACGAGTTGCTGATGCCGCCGCCTATGGCGGAGGAGGCCCCGGCCGCGCGCGCCGACGTCGAGGAGTTCCAACGCGCTTTGGCGGAGGCGATGCAGAATCGCCATGTCAGCGCGCCGCTGGGCAACCCGTTTGGCGCGGAAGACGCCGCGCCGGAGGAGCCGGCGCCGGAAGTGTTCGGCAACCGCCGCCGTCCCGCTCCGGAACCGGAGCCTGAAGCGGCGCCTGAGCCCCTGTTTGAAGCGCCGCCGGTCAAGCCCGCGCCGGCGCCGGAGCCGCGCGTCGAGTCGCCGCTCAGCCACGTCGACGACGATGAGGACGAGGCGCCGCGTCGTCGCCACCCGGCGCTGACCTTCCTGGCCGTGATCGCCTCGGCGATCGGCGTGCTGGTGTTGGCCGGCCAGCTGGTGTATTTCAACCGCACCCGCATCGCCGCGGAAGTGCCGGAACTGCGCCCTACGCTGGAAAGCCTGTGCGACGCGGTGGGCTGTGCGGTGCCCTGGCCCACCGACATCGCCCGCGTGCGCACCGAGTGGTCGGAACTGGCCTTTGTCCCCGATTTCCCCAATCTGATCCAGCTGTCCGCCACGCTGAAGAACCACGCCACTTACTCCCAGGCTTATCCGATGCTGGAAGTGACCTTGAAGGATTCCGACGATCAGGTGCTGATCCGCAAAGTGTTCGCGCCCAAGGAATACCTGAAGCCGGACGACTTCAAGCTCGGCCATTTCAACTCCAACAGCGAGGTCAAGGTGACCATGCGGCTGGACGCCGGCAAGGTGCATGCGATGGGGTATAGCTTGTATTGGTTCTACCCTTAAGAAGCTGTTCAAAGTCTGCTGCGCATCGGCGATACGGCGTTGAAACCCGCTTCGAAATGCTCATGTACCATCTGTACATTCCGCTTTCTCAGCGGTTTTCGCCTTGTCTCGCTCTTGCTCGCGAGATTCTGAACAGGCTCTCAGAACCATTGATCATGGTTTCCAGAACGACAAACAGGCCGGCATTCGCCGGCCTGTTCGCTTTTCCCGTCCGGAAAGATCTTATTGCCGCGCGGTGCGGGTATTCCCCACCGGCATCTCGCCGCAATTGCTGCGGAAGGGATTGATGTCCAGGCCGCCGCGGCGGGTGTAGCGCGCGTAGACGGTGAGCCGGCTGGGCGCGCAGGCGCGCAGCAGGTCGGTGAAGATGCGCTCCACGCATTGCTCGTGGAATTCATTGTGCTGGCGGAAGCCGATCAGATAGCGCAGCAGCGCCTCGCGGTCCAGCCGCGGGCCGGTGTAGCGGATCTGCACGCTGCCCCAGTCCGGCTGGCCGGTGACCAGGCAGTTGGACTTCAGCAGATGGCTGCACAGGGTTTCGCTGACCACCTCGCCGGCGTCGGCGCGCAGGATCTGCGGGCAGGGCGCGTAGTTGTCCACCTCGATGTCCAGATCGTCGATGCAGTCGCCGGCCGGTTCGGCGATGGTTTCGTCGCCAAACTGCTGCGGCAGCATGATGTCCACGCCTATCGGCTTGCCGGCGGCGGCGGACAGGTCGTCGGCCAACTGGCGGCGCAGCGCGTCCAGGCCGGCCATCCGGGTCTGGTTATAGCTGTTCAGATAGAGCTTGAACGATTTGGACTCGATCAGGTTCGGGCTGTCGGCCGGGATGCGGAAGGTGGCGATGCCCACCTGCGGCTTGCCGCGGGCGTTGAGCCAGGACAGTTCGAAACCGGTCCAGATGTCCACGCCGGCAAACGGCAGCGCGGCGGCGTCCACGCCGATTTCGTCGCGCTTGACCTGGCGCGGGATCGGAAACAGCAGGCCGGGGGCGTAATGGTCCTGGTAGCTGACGGTTTTGCCCAGAGGCGATTGCTCCGGGGACATGGCTTGAGTGTTCATGGCTTGAATTATATCGGTTCCAGCGCCGCACCGCCGAGGCGCGGCGGATCGCGAGCCGCTTTTTAAAGCAGGCCCTTGCGCCACAGCGCCATCAAATCCATGGTCAGCGCCACGCTGCAATGCAGCGCGATGCCCAGCCAGATCGAGCGGTAGCGGTAGCTGAGCGCGCCCAGCGCGACGCCGGCGACGATGGCGGCCAGGCTTTCCAGCAGCGGCTTTTCAAAATGGATCATGCAGTAGGGCAGCACCATCACGAAGATGGCGCTGACGCCCAGCCTGGGCTTGAGCCCGTGCACCATATAGCCGCGGAAGAAGAACTCCAGCGCGGCGAACTGGGCGAAATACAACAACTCCCACAGCAGCCAGTGCGGCCACAGGCTCTCGCCGGCGCCGAGCCGGAAGAAGGGGTAGATCTTCAAAAAGCCGGGCTGGCCCGACGCCCACCACACCAGGGGCAGCATCGCGGCGTAGAACAGCGGGAACAGCTTCAAATCCGTCTTCAGCGCGGCGCGGTCCGGCCAGGCCAGGCCGAAATCGGCCAGCGGGCGGCGGTCCAGCAGGCGGATGGCCAGCAGCGGCAGCAGGCAGTAGCTGGCGATGCTGGCCAGCGCCCAGTAGGCGGCGCGGTAGAGATCGGTGTCCGGGTTGTGCACCACCTGCTGGCGGAAGGACAGGCCCAGCGCCGGCCACCATTGCAGCAGCCAGTCCAGCATCCAGTAGCGGTTGGCAGGGTAATAGAGCAGGGTCAGGCACAGGCAGCTGACCAGCAGCACGCCCGCGGCCTGGCGGTCGGCCGGCGTCAGGGCGGGCAGGCGCTGGCCGGCCTCCATCTCAGCGCTCGCGGCGCATGAAGTCGCGCGGGCGGAAGCCGAGCGCGAACAGCGCGGCGAAATAGACGGCCGCGCCGGCGACGACCAGCAGGCTCAGCCAGGCCACGCGCTGCCAGGCCGGACCGTGCCAGTGGACGGGCAGCAGCCATTGCAGCGCCAGCAGCGCGGCGGCCATCGCCAGGATGGCCACGGCCATCTTGAGCAGGAAGCCGCTCCAGCCGGCGGAGGGCTGGTAGATGCCGCGCTTGAGCAGCGCGCGCAGCAGCAGGCCGGCGTTGAGGCAGGAGGCGAGGCCGATGGACAGAGCCAGGCCGGCGTGCTTGAGCGGGAACACGAAGGCCAGGTTCATCAACTGGGTCAGGCACAGCGTGATCAGCGCGATGCGCACCGGGGTCTTGATGTCCTGGCGCGCGTAGAAGCCGGGCGCCAGCACCTTGACCAGGATCAGGCCGAGCAGGCCGAAGGAGTAGGCGATCACCGCCTGCTGCGACATCAGCGCGTCGTGGGCGGTGAATTTGCCGTAGGTGAACAGCGTGGCCAGCAGCGGGCCGGACAGCAGGCCCAGGCCCACCGTGGCCGGCACCGCCAGCAGCAGCGACAGGCGGATGCCCCAGTCCAGCAGCACGCTGAACTCGCCGTCGGAGCGGGTGGCGGCGTGTTTGGACAGCGAGGGCAGCAGGATGGTGCCCAGCGCCACGCCCAGCACGCCGGACGGGAATTCCATCAGCCGGTCGGCGTAATACATCCAGGACACGCTGCCGGTGGGCAGGAAGGAGGCGAAGGTGGAGTTGATCAGCAGCGAGATCTGCGCCACCGACACCCCGAAGATGGCCGGCCCCATCTGTTTGATCACGCGCCAGACCGCCGGGTCGCGGAAGGCGAACACCGGGCGCGCCAGCATGCCTATCTGCTTCAGGAAGGGCAGCTGCCACACCAGTTGCACCAGGCCGCCGACGAAGACCGCCCAGGCCAGCGCCATGATGGGCGGGTCGAAGTGGCTGCTGAAGAACAGCGCGAACACGATGAAACTGAGGTTGAGGAAGGTGGGCGTGAACGCCGGAATCGAGAACTTGCCCCAGCTGTTGAGCACGCTGCCGGTCATCGACGACAGCGAGATAAAGAAGATATAGGGAAAGGACACGCGCAGGATGTCGGCGAACAGGGCGGCCTTGGCCGGCTCGCGGTAAAAGCCGGGCGCGGAAATCCACATGATCAGCGGCGCGGCCAGCATGCCGACGGCAGTGACCAGCAGCAGCACCGAACCCAGCACGCCGGTGATCTTGGCGACGAATTCGCGGGTTTCCTCTTCGCTGCGCTGGTTCTTGTATTCGCCCAGAATGGGCACGAAAGCCTGTGAAAACGCGCCTTCCGCGAACAGGCGGCGCAGCATGTTGGGAATCTTGAAGGCGGCGTTGAAGGCGTCGGCGGCCATGCCGGCCCCGAAAACGCGAGCGATGATGGTATCGCGGACCAGGCCCAGGATGCGGGACACCATGGTCATGCTGCTGACAGCAGCCAGAGCCTTGAGCAGATTCATGTTGCGGGTGGTTTATCTAGCGTTGAGCAAGCCCGCTAGTGTACGCCGCCAGGTTTATTGTTGCAAAACCTGAGTTTAGGGCTTAGAATCGCGGGTTTCAGATTCCGCTCATCAGGAGAAAGATTCATGGCTAACAGCGCACAAGCTCGCAAGCGTGCACGCACAGCCCTTAAGCAGCGCGCGCACAACGCCAGCCTGCGTACTGCATTCCGTACTGCAGTTAAGAAAGTGCTCAAGGCAGTTGAAGCAGGCGATAAAGCCGCTGCCAAGGTAGTGTTCCAGACTTCCGAAAAAGTGATTGACCGCATTGCTGACAAGGGCGTGTTCCACAAGAACAAGGCCGCTCGTCACAAGAGCCGTCTGTCGGCTCAGATCAAGGCCATGGCCTGATCACAGCCCAGCGCTGAAGAATACGCAAAGGCTCCGCATCGCGGGGCCTTTTGTGTGTCTGGCGCATTGATTTCCCTAGGGGGAGGCATGGCTATGTCTGGATGGACGGCGTGGGCGCTGGCCTTGTGCGCGGCGCAGACCCTGGCGGCGGAGCTGCCGCAGCAATTGGCCGAGTGCGGCCGCTTGGCGGATGCCAAGTTGAGACTGGCCTGCTATGACGGCCTGGCGGCCGGCCAGCCCGCGGCGACGGCGGCCATATCGCCTCCTTCCGCCATTCCGCCCGCGGAAAGCCGGGTTCCGGTCGCGGATGTCCGGACGGACGCGGCGCCGGCGCCCAGCCGGCTGGCCGAAGCCTGGGACCTGGATGGCCGCTCGCGCGGCGATACCTTCGGCTTCCGCCTGTACCGTCCCAATTACTATCTGCCGGTCTGGCAGATGGCCAAGCCCAACAACGAGCCGCAATCGCCGACCCGGCCGCCCAGTCAGACGCCGGGCGGCGAGCTGGACAAGACCGAGGCCAAGTTCCAGCTGTCGTTCAAGACCAAGGTGTGGGAAGACATTTTCGATACCCCGCTGAACCTGTGGTTCGCCTACACCCAGCAATCGCATTGGCAAATCTACAACAGGGCGCATTCCGCGCCGTTCCGCGGCACCGACTACGAGCCGGAGCTGATCCTGACCTTCCCGCTGCCGTCTTCCTGGGCCTGGGGCGACACCCGGCTGCGCATGGGCGGCCTGGGCCTGCTGCACCAGTCCAACGGCCGCGCCAATCCCTTGTCGCGCAGCTGGAATCGGGTGTACGCGATGGCGGCGCTGGACAACGGTCCGTTCACGCTGCAAGGACGCTGGTGGGCGCGGCTGCCGGAGTCCGGCGACAATGACGACAACCCCGACATCGTCAAATACCTGAGGCACGGCGATCTGCAGGCGATCTACCAATATCGCGGCCAGACCTTCAGCGCCTTGTGGCGGCCCAATTTCGACAGCGGCAAGCACGGCTTGCAGCTGGACTGGAGCTTCCCGCTGAGGGGCAAGCTGCGCGGCTATGTGCAGGCTTTCGACGGTTACGGCGAAAGCCTGATCGATTACAACGTGCGCACCCGCGCGCTGGGCGTGGGGCTGACGATGAGCGACTGGCTGGAGTGAATCCCGCTCGCTAGGCTGGGCTTGGAATCCGCGGTGCGGATGATGCAAGGATGGTGAACAGGCTCGAAGCAGGCCCGCCGCTAGGCGGGCCTTGCGCTTATTGCAGCAGCGCGGCCGCCTGGCGCGCCATCTCGCCTTCCTCGTCGGTGGGCAGCACATAGGCCGCGCGCGCGCTGGCGGCGGTGGTCAGCCGCCGCGCCTGGGCCAGGTTGGCGGCCTGGTCGGCCTCAAAGCCCAGCCAGGCCAGCTGTTGCAGCACCCGGCCGCGCACCTCCGGCGAATGCTCGCCCACGCCGGCGGTGAACACCAGCGCGTCCAGGCCCTTCATCGCCGCGGCCAGGCTGGCCACTTCGCGCGCCACCCGGTAACAGAACAGCTCGATGGCCTCGCGCGCCGCCGGCAGGTCGCTGGCCAGCAGTTCGCGCATATCGGACGACAGGCCGGAGACGCCGAGCAGGCCGGAGTTCTTGTACAGCTCGCGCCGCACATCGGCCACGCTCATGCCGGCCTGTTCCTGCCAGTAGAGGATGACTTCCGGGTCGATGTAGCCGGGGCGGCTGCCCATCATCAGCCCGTCCACCGCGGAGAAGCCCATGCTGGAAGCCATGCTGCGGCCGGCGTCCAGCGCGCAGGCGCTGGCGCCGCTGCCCAGGTGGCAGACCACCACCTTGGCGCGCTCCAGGCCCAGTTCCGGCAGCCGCCTGGCGATGGCGGCGTAGGACAGGCCGTGGAAGCCGTAGCGGCGCACCCCGTCGTCGTGCCAGTGGCGGGCGATGCCGAAGCGGGTGGCCACCTCCGGCTGCTGGGCGTGGAAGGCGGTGTCGAAGCAGGCGAACTGCGGCAGCCGGGCGTCGTACTCCTCGAAGGCGGAAATCACCGACAGGCTGACCGGCTGATGCAGCGGCGCCAGCGCCACGTAGTCCTCCAGCTGGGCGCGGATGTCGGCGTCCAGCCGTACGGCGGCGGTGAAGCGGCCGCCGCCGTGCACCACCCGGTGCACCACGGCCAGCGGCTCCAGCTGCTGGTCGGCCAGGCTGTTGATCACCGCGGCGATGGCGTTGGCGCGGCCGCCGTCGTCCAGCGCGTGGCGGCTCAGCGTCTGGCCCTTGCCGTCCAGCAATTGCAGTTCCGGCTTGGCCTGGCCGAAGCGGTCCACCATGCCGCGCGCCAGCAGCTGGCGCCCGTCCGGCGCGAAGGCGCGGAATTTCAGCGTGGAGGAGCCGGCGTTGACGGCGAGCAGCACCCTGCTCATGGCCGCGGCCCGCTTTGCCGGCGCTTGTGCGCCAGCAAATTGGCCACGGCGGCGGAGGCGAGGCGGCCGTTGGCGTCGTCGGCGCGGCTGGTCAGCACGATGGGCGCGCGCGCGCCCATCACGATGCCGGCCGAAGCCGCGGCGGCCAGATAGGTCAGCTGCTTGCCCAGCATATTGCCGGCTTCCAGATCCGGCACCAGCAGGATGTCCGGGTCGCCTGCCACCGGCGAGACGATGCCCTTGCTGTCGGCGGCTTCGCGCGAGATGGCGTTGTCGAAGGCCAGCGGGCCGTCGAGGATGGCGCCGGTGATCTGGCCGCGGTCCGCCATCTTGCACAGCGCGGCGGCGTCCAGCGTGGAGCGCATCGCCGGATTGATGGTTTCCACCGCGGCCAGGATGGCCACCTTGGGCTGGCGGATGCCCAGCGCCTGGGTCAGGTCAATGGCGTTCTGGCAGATGTCGCGCTTGGTCAGCAGGTCGGGCTCGATATTGATCGCGGCGTCGGTGATGAACAGATAGCGCGGATAGGTCTCCACCTTCATGATCCAGACGTGGCTGATGCGGCGGTCGGTGCGGATGCCGGTGCCGCGCGCCAGCGCTTCGGCCATGAATTCGTCGGTGTGCAGGCTGCCCTTCATCAGAATGTCGGCGTAGCCGTCGCGCACCAGGGTCACCGCCTGCTCGGCGGCGGCGTGGCTGTGCGGCACGTCGATCAGCTCGAAGCGGCTCAGGTCCACTTCCAGCTCGTCGGCCAGCTTGGCCAGCCGGGCGGCGGGGGCCACCAGGATGGGGGTGGCGATGCCGTGGTCGGCGGCCTCCACCGCGCCCAGCAGCGCTTCGCGGCTGCAGGGGTGGGCCACCGCCATCGGCAGCGGCCCCAGGCCGGTCGCCTGTTGCAGGATGTCGGCAAAAGCGTGTTCGTCGCGTGTCATGGCGGGCCTCCTCAAGCCTTGATGTGGTGGCCGCCATCGACATAGATGGTCTGGCCGGTCAGGCCGCGGGCGGCGTCGGAGATCAGGAAGGCGCAGGTGGTGCCCACGTCCTCGATTTCCACCAGGCGGTTCTGCGGAGCGCGCGCGATGGCGTCCTCGATCAATTGGTCGAAGTGGGCGATGCCGGAGGCGGCGCGGGTGCGCAGCGGGCCGGGGGACACCGCGTGCACGCGGATGTTCTTGGAACCCAGCTCGCTGGCCAGGTAGCGGGACACGCTTTCCAGCGCGGCCTTGACCGGGCCCATGATGTTGTAGTTCTCCACCACCTTGTCGGCGCCGTAATAGCTCATGGTGATCAGGCTGCCGCCCTGGCTCATCAAGGGCTCGGCCAGGCGGGCCATTTCGATGAAGGAGTAGCAGGAGACGCGCATCGCCTGCTGGAAGCCGGCCTGGGAACAGTCGGTGACGCGGCCGTGCAGATCGTCCATCGGGCAGAAGGCGATGGAGTGAATGACGAAATCCAGTTTGCCCCATTGCTGGCGAATCGCCTCGAACACCGCCTCCATCTGCCCCGGCTGTTCCACGTCCAGCGGCAGCACCAGCGGCGAACCCAGCTGGTCGGCCAGCGGACGCACGTATTTTTCCGCTTTCTGGTTAAGATAGGTGACGGCGAATTCGGCGCCCAGGTCGCGCAGCACGCTGGCGCAGCCGTAGGCGATGCTGTTTTCATTGGCGATGCCGACGATCAGGCCTTTCTTGCCGGCAAGAATGTTGCGAATGCTTTCCATCTGACCCTCTTGGTAAACCATGTGACCTCCGGGATTTGTAGGGTTGCAGGGCAGTATTGCGGGCTAATGAAGCAAAGGGATTTTTGTATTGACGATTCAGTCGGATATAATCGACGATTTGGCGGGACGAAGGCTTGATGTTGGAGCCCTTCATCCGCATCTGTCCGACTAGGCATGCCGGGCGTAAGTTCACGCTCGGATAGTGCAGTGCAGCATGAGTTCGGTTTATTATGCCATCATGATTACTGGTGGGGAAGCAAAGCTATGCCAATCTACGAATACCGTTGCGGCGCCTGCGGCGTCGCCAAAGAGCATCTGCAAAAACTCAGCGACGAGCCCGTCGCGCAATGCCCGGCCTGCGGCAGCGCCGAGTATCGCAAGCAGCTGTCCGCGGCCGGCTTCCAGCTGAAGGGTTCCGGCTGGTACGCCACCGATTTCAAGGGCGGCGCGTCCGGCGGCTCGTCCGCCTCGTCTTCGGACAGCGGCGGCGGCCATAGCTGCGGCACCGGCTGTGGGTGCGCGTAAACCCCGATGACGCCGCAAATCAAAATGACGCTGAAGGGCTATCTGGTCACCGGCTTGCTGGTGTGGCTGCCCTTGGCCGTGACGCTGTGGGTGTTGAACCTGATCGTCACTTCGCTGGACCAGACGCTGAACCTGTTGCCGCAGGAATGGCAGCCGGAGGCCTTGCTCGGCTTCCACCTGCCGGGCTTGGGCGTGGTGCTGTCGGTGCTGATCCTGCTGGGCACCGGCATGCTGGCCGCCAACGTGCTGGGCCAGCGCGTGCTGGACATGTGGGACGCGCTGCTGTCGCGCATCCCGGTGGTGAAGAGCATTTACAACAGCGTCAAGCAAGTCAGCGACACGCTGCTGTCCGACTCCGGCCAGGCCTTCAAGAAGGCGCTGCTGGTGCAGTTCCCTCATTCCGGCATGTGGACGGTGGCGTTTCAGACCGGCCCGCTGCCTGAAGTCGTGTCCGAATCGCTGTCCGACGACGAGTTCATCGGGGTCTACGTGCCCACCATCCCCAACCCGACTTCGGGCTATTTCGTGATGGTGGCCAAGAAGGACACCCGCGATCTGAACATGAGCGTGGACGAGGCGTTGAAATACGCGATCTCCATGGGCATGGTGGCGCCGAATCCGCCGCCGGCCGCTCAGCGTCCACGTCTGAACGACGAACATAATCGGCAGGGCTAGACCGACACCCTGTCTAGCCCTTAACGCCTTTCTTTCCCCCAGGCGGGGAAGCCTCACCGAATTTGAATAAAAGGGTTTACCCAATGCGAACCGACTATTGCGGACTTATTGACAAGAAATACCTCGGCCAGACCGTTACCGTGAAGGGCTGGGCTCACCGCCGCCGCGACCATGGCGGCGTGATCTTCATCGACCTGCGCGACCGCGAAGGCCTGGTGCAGGTGGTGATCGATCCGGACACCCCGGAAGCCTTCCAGTTGGCCGACAGCAGCCGCGGCGAATACGTGCTGTCCATCACCGGCATCGTGCGCGAGCGTCCGGCCGGCACCGCCAACAGCAAGATGATTTCCGGCGAGATCGAAATCCTGGCCAAGGAAATCGAAATCCTCAACGCCGCCGCCACGCCGCCGTTCCAGATCGACGACGAGACCCTGTCCGAGAACGTGCGTCTGACCAACCGCGTGATCGATCTGCGCCGCCCGGCGATGCAGAAAAACCTGCGTCTGCGCTACAAGGTGGCGATGGGCGTGCGCAACCACCTGGACAAGCAGGGCTTCATCGACATCGAAACCCCGATGCTGACCCGCTCCACGCCGGAAGGCGCGCGCGACTACCTGGTGCCGTCCCGCGTGCATCCGGGCGAATTCTTCGCGCTGCCGCAATCGCCGCAGTTGTTCAAGCAATTGCTGATGGTGGCCGGCTTCGACCGCTACTACCAGATCACCAAGTGCTTCCGCGACGAAGATCTGCGCGCCGACCGTCAGCCTGAATTCACCCAGATCGACATCGAGACCTCGTTCCTGAACGAGGATCAGATCATGGACATCACCGAGGGCATGACCAAGGAGATCTTCCGCGACGTGCTGGGCGTGGAGCTGCCGCAGTTCCCGCGCATGAGCTACGCCGACGCGATGTTCTACTACGGCTCCGACAAGCCGGACATGCGCGTGGACCTGAAATTCACCGAACTGACCGACGTGATGAAGTCGGAAGAGTTCAAGGTGTTCCGCGGCGCCGCCGACATGGCGGGTGGCCGCGTAGTGGCCCTGCGCGTGCCGGGCGGTTCCGGCCTCAGCCGCAAGGAAATCGACGACTACACCCAGTTCGTCGGCATCTACGGCGCCAAGGGCCTGGCCTACATCAAGGTCAACGACGCCAGCAAGCCGACCGAAGAAGGTCTGCAGTCGCCCATCGTCAAGTTCCTGTCCGCCGACGGCCTGAAAGCCATCATCGAGCGCACCGGCGCGCAAAACGGCGACATCATCTTCTTCGGCGCGGACAAGGCCAAGGTGGTGAACGAGGCCATCGGCGCGCTGCGCATCAAGATCGGCCACGAGCACGGCCTGGCCAACGGCTACTTCGTCAAGGAATGGCGTCCGCTGTGGGTGGTGGACTTCCCGATGTTCGAGCACGACGAGGACGCCGACCGCTGGACCGCCTGCCACCATCCGTTCACCAGCCCGAAGCAGGGCCACGAGGACCTGATGGCCACCGATCCGGGCGCCTGCCTGGCGCGCGCTTACGACATGGTGCTGAACGGCTGGGAAATCGGCGGCGGCTCCATCCGTATCCATCGCGCTGAAATCCAGGAAAAAGTGTTCGGCGCGCTGAAGATCAGCCCGGAAGAGCAACAGAACAAGTTCGGCTTCCTGCTGGACAACCTGAAGTTCGGCGCGCCGCCGCACGGCGGCCTGGCCTTCGGCCTGGATCGCCTGGTGACGCTGATGTGCGGCGCGGAATCCATCCGCGACGTGATCGCCTTCCCGAAAACCCAGCGCGCCCAGTGCCTGCTGACCAACGCGCCCAACGCGGTGGACGACAAGCAGCTACGCGAACTGAACCTGCGCCTGCGCCAGAAGGCCGAGCCTTCCGCCTGACGCCGGCTTGATTCGACGCCGACGGCCGTTGCGCAAGCAGCGGCCGTTTTTCATTCGGCGGCTCTCGGCGTCCTTGGCTTGAACCTTGCGCTTTTGGCCCAATCTAATACCGGCCTCATACTTGACGCGAGCGCCTGCCGGGCCTGCATTGCAAAACTTTATCGCAACGATATGGATTTACAATTTGCCGATGTCGGCGGGCCTGATTTATAAAGCCTCGCATTCCGCCGCGTTTCCCGACGCCCGATCAGGGAAGCGCGGTCACACCAAGACCTTTAAGGAGATCCGCAATGGCCGTACTCGTTGGCAAACAAGCCCCCTTCTTCGATGGCGCGAAAACCTTCTCCGCCGTGCTGGGCGATGGTCAGATCGTTGACAACTACTCCTTCAAGCAAGCTACCGCCGGCAAGTACGCGGTAGTGTTCTTCTACCCGCTGGACTTCACCTTCGTGTGCCCGTCCGAACTGATCGCCTTCGATCACCGCCTGGCCGATTTCAAAGCCAAGAACGTGGAAGTGATCGGCGTGTCCATCGACAGCCAGTTCTCCCACGCCGCATGGCGCAACACCCCGGTGGAAAAGGGCGGCATCGGCCAGGTTGGCTACACCCTGGTGGGCGACATCCAGCACGAACTGTGCAAGGCCTTCGACGTTGAAGCCGAAGGCGGCGTCGCTTTCCGCGGCTCCTTCCTGATCGACCGTTCCGGCGTGGTGCAGCACCAAGTGGTGAACAACCTGCCGCTGGGCCGCAACGTCGACGAAATGCTGCGCATGGTTGACGCGCTGCAATTCACCGAAGAGCACGGCGAAGTGTGCCCGGCTGGCTGGAACAAGGGCAAGAAGGGCATGAAGCCGAGCGCCGAAGGCGTGGCTTCCTACCTGGCAGAAAACGCCAAGGACCTGTAATCCGTCGCAAGCGGATTGCGTCCGACCCTGCCCCGCGCGCCTTGGCCCGCGGGGCTTTTTATTGCGCGGCCCGCGCTGACTTGGCGCATTGCTCGCTATAACTAACAATAAGTTACCAAGATAACGACAGGCCCGAGCCATGCCTCTGCCGATCAGTCAGCTGGACAGCCTCACCATGCTGCATGCGATGCGCTCCACCTACCTGTCCGTGCCGCACGCCTTATTGGGCGCGGCCCTGCTGATCGGACTGGAATGGGGGCGGACGCCGGTCGTCCCGTCCGTATTGTGGCTGGTGCTTCTCAGCCTGTTGTTGTTGTGGCAATGGGGCACCACCTGGCGCGCCTGTCGCTGCCCCGAGCACGACGACTGGCAGATCGCCGCGCTGTACCGGCGCTTTGCCGTGCAGATCGTCGCCGTGGGCGTGGGCTGGGGAGCCGCGGCCTGGATCCTGATGCCCGACGGCGATCTGACTTACAGCCTGATCGTGGTGCTGTGGGGCATCGCGGTCAGCGCGGTGCTGGGTGCGATGCTGTCGGCGCGCCGCGAACTGTTTTACGGCTTCGTCGGCCCGCTCTGGTGCTTGCTGCTGTTGCGCTTGTTTCTGTCGCCGGAGCCGGTGCTGCGCTGGGTGGGCGTTTCCGGCATCATCTATTGCCTGTCGCTGATGCAATTCACTTCCTTATTGCATCGCTTTGCGCTGGAGTCCATGGGGCAGCGCGCCGAAAACGCTAGCCTGATGCGGGAATTGACGCTGGAACAGACGCAGCTGGATAACTACAACGCGATGCTGGAGCAGAAAAACATGGAGCTGGACGGCGCGGTGGAGCGCATCAGCGAACTGGCCTCGCGCGACCCGCTGACCGGCGTGCTCAATATGCGCACCCTGATGCGGGAAATGGAGCGCCTGCTGGAGCTCTCGGAAACCCAGGGCTCGCCTTTCGCCATCGCCATCATCGATCTGGACCATTTCAAGCGCGTCAACGACAGCTGCGGCCATGCGCGCGGCGACGAGGTGTTGCAGCAGCTGTGCGAGCTGGCGCAGCAGGCCTTGGCGGACGGCGAACTGTTCGGCCGTTACGGCGGCGAGGAATTCCTGCTGCTGGCCCCGGCCTGCAGCGGCGCCGAGCTGAGCCGGCGCATGGAGGCGCTGCGCGACAAGGTGGGCGGCTGGGACTGGCGGCGGCTGACCGGCGACCTGCCGGTGACCCTGTCCTGCGGCGTGGCCGCCTGGCGGCCGGGCGTCGACCCGCTGGGCCTGCTGCAGCAGGCGGACAAGGCGCTGTATCAAGCCAAGGCGCTGGGGCGCGACCGCGTCTGCCTGGCGAGAGAGGCCGCGGCGTGAGGCGGAGACTGGGCATTCTGATGCCATTTCCCTGGCAGGCCGCGCATCCGGAGCTGGAGGCGGAACTGGTGCGCCAGTTTGTCTCCATGCTCAAACTCTCGATTCTGCAATCCTTCATCGCGATACCCCTGTTCGGCCTGCTGATGCTCGGGCACGCGCCCGCCTGGCGCATCCTGTGTTGGGTGGGCATCTTTCTGCTGATGCAATTGCTGTTCGCGCGGCTGGTCTACCGGTTTCACTGCCACGCGCATAGCCAGGACCAGGTGTTCCGGCATTACCAGGTCCTGCGGGAGCTGATGCTGTTCAGCGCGCTGGTGTGGAGCATGATGATGTGGTTCATGTTCCCGCAGATGGAGGGGCCCTACCGCATCGTGGTGGTGCTGTGGCTGGCCGGCGGTTTCGCCGCGGTGTGTCTGCTGCAAGCGCCGTGCCGCGATCTGCACCTGACGTTTTTCGTCGGTTACTGGGCGTATCCGCTGTACCGTTTCCATTCCGAGGGCACTTTGCTGTACAGCGCCTTGCTGGTGGGCGCGGTGATTTTCATCCTGGTGCAGTGGGAGTTCCTGTCCAGCTTCAATCCGCTGCTGCGCGACACCGTCAGGCTGCGCGAGCGCAATGCGGTGGTGCTGCGCCGGCTGCAGGAGCTGTACGCGGAAAGCGCGGCCAAGCGGGAGCTGCTGGAGCAGCGCAGGCAGATGCTGGAACAGGCGGCGGAACAGATGCGCTTGCTGGCGGATTCCGATGTGTTGACCGGCTGTCTGAACCAGCGGGCCTTGCGTTGCCGGATGGCGGAGCTGGACCAGTCGGACGCCGCGGTCTGGAGCCTGGCGATGCTGGATCTGGACGAATTCAAGCAGGTGAACGACCGCTTCGGCCATTTGGCGGGAGACCAGGTGCTGCAGCAGGCGGCGCAGCACATCGCATCCTGTCTGGAGGGCTGGATGACGCTGGCGCGTTACGGCGGCGAGGAGTTCGTGGTGCTGGCGCCCGGCTTGGCGCCGGAGCGGCTGGCGGAGAGAATGGAGGCGGTCAGGCTGCGCCTGGCCCAGGCCCAGCTGGACGGCTTGCCGGACGGTTACGCGCAGACGGTGTCCATAGGCGTGGCGGGCCAGCCGCCGCTGAACGGCAGTCAGCAAGCCTTGCTGCAGGCGGACGCCGCCTTGTACCGGGCCAAGGCGTCCGGCCGCAACCGGGTGTGCGTGTGGGATGCGGAGCCGGAGCGGGACTAGGCCAGCCTGCCCAAAGCCTGCCGCGCTTGCCGAGAGGCGGCGCGGCGAGCGCGGTCCGAACGGTCCACGACGCGCGCATTCCGCTTCCTCAGCCGTTTTCGCCCTGGCTCGCCTTGGCCGGCGCGGCTTTGAACCGGCTCTGCGGCGCCGGCTCGGATTGGCGGGCGAGCATGAGGCGCAGCGCCGGCTGCTGGATCAGCGCCGACAGGCAGACGGCGGCGGCGCACATCCACCACAGCGCGACGCCGCCCACCGCGCCGTAGAGCCAGGTGCCCAAGGCCGGAGCGAACAGGGTGCGGCCCTGCCACACCGCGTTGTACAGCCCCAGATAGCGGCCGCGCAGCCGGCCTTCCGAGCGGTGCATCACCAGCATGGTGTAACAGGGCGACACCAACAGCTCGCCCAGCGTCAGCGTCGTCATCATCAGCAGCGCCCACAGCGGGCCCTGGCCCAGCGTCAGCCACAGGAAGGAGACGCCGGTCAGCAGCACGCCGGCCTGGGTGCTGGCCAGCAAGCCCCAGTCCAGAATGCGGTGGCTGATCGGAATCTGCAGCGCCACCACCATCAGCCCGTTCAGCGTGAACAGATAGCCCATCCATTGCGGGCCCAGTTGATAATGCTCGCGCAGGAACAGTCCCAGCGTCACATAGATCTGGTCGAATACCGCGGTCATCAGCGTCAGGGCAAGCAACATGCGCAGAAAGGGAAGGTCGCGCCAGGGACCGATCAGCGCTTCGGCGCCGGTTTCGGCGGTTTCGAGCGCAGCCGGAGGGACGGGTGCCGAGTCGTTGCGGCGGTAGGCCCAGGCCAGCCACAGCGCCGCGCTCAGCGTGGCGGCGGCGTTGGCGGCGTAAACCCAGTCGTAGCCGATGGCGGCCAATGAGCCGCTGAGCAGGCCGGCGCCGGCGACGCCCAGATTGAAGGCCACCCGCAGCATGCCCTGGGCCACCGCGCGCTGCCGAGGCAGACAGGGCTCCAGCGCCAGCCGCAGATTGACCGGGCGGAAAGCGCCGTCGGCGAAGCCGGAGACCAGCAGCACCGGCACGAACAGCCAGAGCGGGATCGCCAGCGCCAGCAACAGCAGGCACAGGCCGGAGGCGCTCAGGAACAGCGTGGCCAGCTTGCGGCCGTCGAAGCGGTCGGACAGCGCGCCGCCGTTGAGGGACCCCAGCAGCGCGCCGGCGCCGTAGGCCGCCATCATCAGGCCGATCTGCGCATAGCCCAGCTGGTAGTTCTCGCGCAGATAAAGCGGCAGGAAGAGTTTGGAGATGCCGCCGATATTGTTGATCAGGCTGCACAACACCTGGATGTAGACCGTGGCGGGCAGGCCGCGATAGGGAGACAGCAGGCGTTTCAGCCAGGGGGCGGGGGGCGGGCGGCTCATAAGAATCCAGGATATGATTATGCTTTTGACTTATCTTGCTGCGTTGCAGCGAAGAAAGTCAACTCCGTGAATATCCTGGGCGAGCCGGAAGCCGCCGCGCGGCGCGCGCGCGGGTTTTCAGCGCAGCGGCAGCTTGGCCTTGACCGTGCGCATCATCGCGGGCTGGGCGGCGGCCACCGGGTGCAGCCCGTCCGGCTGGAATTGGGACAGATCGGCCTCGAAGCCGGCCACCAGCAGCGGCACGAAGGGCAGGCGTTCGCGCTTGGCCAGGTCGGCGTAGGCTTTGCGGAACTCGGCGCCGTATTGCGGGCCATAGTTCGGAGGCAGGGCCATGCCCACCAGCACCACCTTGGCCTTGCTTTGTTTGGCCAAGGCGATCATCTTGGACAGGTTGCCGCGCATCTGCGCCAACGGCAGGCCGCGCAGGCCGTCGTTGGCGCCCAGTTCCAGCACCACGATGTCCGGGCGATGGCGCGCCAGCGCGTCCGGCAGCCTGGCCAGGCCGCCGTCGGTGGTTTCTCCGGAGACGCTGGCATTGACGATGCGGTGCTTCGCCCCCATCTCCTTGGCGAGCAGGCTGACCCAGCCCTGGCCGGGAGACAGGCCGTAGCCGGCGGACAGACTGTCGCCGAACACCAGTATCGTCGCGGCGGACGCCGGCAGCATCAGCAGGCACAGGCCGGCGGAAAGTAGAACTTTGCTTAGTATCGAGCGCATAAATGAATCCAATTGAAACCCAGGCGGTGTTGGCGGCCAGCGAGCTGGCCAAGCAGGTGCATTTCCACGGCGAGCCGCTGAACATCCTGCGCAGCGCCACGCTGACCCTGTATCCGGGCGAGAGCGTGGCCATCGTCGGCGCCTCCGGCTCCGGCAAGTCTACCCTGTTGTCCCTGTTGGCGGGGCTGGACCATCCGTCCGGCGGCGAGGTGTCCTTGTTCGGCCAAGCCTTGTCCGGCTTGAGCGAAGACGCGCGCGCGCTGCTGCGCAGAGACAAGGTGGGGTTCGTGTTCCAGAATTTCCAGCTGATGCCGCAACTGACCGCGCTGGAAAACGTGATGCTGCCGCTGGAGCTGGCCGGCCGCGCCGACGCGCGCGAAGCGGCGCGCCAGATGCTGGACCGCGTCGGCCTCAGCCACAGGCTGGGCCATTACCCGCGTCATCTTTCCGGCGGCGAGCAGCAACGGGTGGCCCTGGCGCGCGCCTTCGTCATTCATCCCGGCCTGCTGTTCGCCGACGAGCCCACCGGCAATCTGGACCCGCACAGCGGCCGGCAGATCATCGACCTGCTGTTCCAGCTCAATGCCGAGCAGGGCACCGCCCTGGTGCTGGTCACCCACGACACCGAACTGGCCAGCCGTTGCGACGCCATCTACCGGCTGGTGGAAGGCAAGCTCAACGGAGCGCGCTCATGACGCTGGCCGGCCGCTTGACCCTGGTGTTCCGCTTCATCCGCCGCGAACTGGTGTCCGGCGAGCTGACCATCCTGGCGCTGGCCCTGGTGGTGGCGGTGATGGCGATGAGCAGCGTGGCCTTTTTCTCAGACCGCGTGGAGCGCGCGCTGACCACCCAGGCCACCCAGCTGCTGGCCGCCGATCTGGTGCTCAACGGCAATCAGCCGGCGCCGGAGTCCATCCGCCGCGAGGCGGAAAAGCGCGGCCTGCGGCTGGCCGACAACATCAGCTTTCCCTCCATGGTGTTTTCCGACGGCCAGGCGGCCTTGGCCACGTATAAATCGGTCAGCGACAACTATCCCTTGCGCGGCGAAGTCAGCGTGCGGCTGGCCGACGGCCGGATCGAAACCGGCAGCCTGCGGCCGGCCGCGGGCACCGCCTGGGCCGACGCCAGACTGATGCGGCGGCTGAAGCTGAAGCTGGGCGACACCCTGGGCGTGGGCGGCGCGCAGCTGCGGCTGGCCGGCGAAATCGTCCGCGAACCGGACGGCGCGATGGATTTGTACAACTTCGTGCCGCGGCTGATGTTCAACCGCGCCGACCTGGCCGCCACCGGCCTGATTCAGGAAGGCAGCCGCGCGCGCTGGCGGCTGATGTTCGCCGGAGACGACCGCGGCGTCGCCGATTTCCGCCAGTGGCTGGAAAAGGCCAAGCCCAAGGACGCGCGGCTGGAAAACGTGGAGGAGGCCAGGCCGGAAGTGCGCACCGCGCTGGAGCGCGCGCGGCGTTTTCTGGGCCTGACCGCGATGCTGACCGTGGCGCTGGCGGCGTCGGTGGTGGCGCTGGTGGTGCGGCGTTATCTGGCGCGCCATTGGCAGCAGGTGGCGGTGCTGCGCTGCCTGGGCCTGACCGCGGGCGAGGTGTGGGGGCTGTTCGTCAGCCTGTTCCTCTTGCTGGGCCTGCTGGCCGGCGCGCTGGGCACCGCCGGCGGCTTCGGCGTGCAGCTGGCCTTGATGCGGCTGGCCAGCGGCTATGTCGGTGAAATCCTGCCCGATCCGGGCTGGCTGACCTGGCTGGTGGGCCCGCTGGCCTCGCTGGTGCTGCTGGCCGGTCTGGCGCTGCCGCCCTTGATGGGCATACGCGACGTGCCGCCGGCGGCGGTGCTGCGCGATGAATTGACGCCGACGCGCCAGGGCGTGCTGGCGCCCTTGCTGGCCCTGGTGGCGCTGCTGGGCCTGGCCGCCTGGCAGGTGGGCGACCTGGCGGTGGCCGGCTGGCTGCTGGCCGGCATGCTGGGCTTCTTCGCCGCGGTGGGCGCGCTGGCGCTGGGCGTGGTCCATCTGATGCGGCGGCTGCCGCGCGGACGCCGGGTGGGCTGGCGCTTCGGCATCGCCAATATCGCGCGCCGCCACTGGCTGGCGGTGATACAGATCGTGTCCTTGTCGGTGGGCCTGATGGCCTTGCTGACGCTCACCATCGTCCGCGACGACCTGATCGGCGCCTGGCAGCGCAGCGTGCCGGCGGACGCGCCGAACAAATTCGTCATCAATATCCAGCGCCATCAGCTCGACGGCGTGCGCAACGCCTTCGCCGCGGAGGGACGCGCGGCGCCGGAACTGGCGCCCATGGTGCGGGCGCGGCTGATCGCGATCAACGAGCATCCGGTGCGGCCGTCCGCGTATGAAGACGAGCGCGCGCGGCGGCTGGCCGAGCGCGAATTCAATCTGTCCTGGCGCGACGAGTTGCCGCCGGGCAACAAGCTGACCGCGGGCCAATGGTGGCAGCCCCAGAAACGGATTCCGCCGCAGTTCTCGGTGGAGCGCGGGCTGGCCGACACCCTGGGCATCAAGCTGGGTGACATGTTGGCTTTCGACCTGGCCGGCACCACTTACCGCGCCAAGGTCACCAGCCTGCGCGAAGTGCCGTGGGACAGTTTCCGCGTCAATTTCTTCGTGATCGGCACGCCCGGCCAGTTCAGCCAGCAGCCGGCCAGCTGGATCACCAGCTTCCGGCTGGAGGCGGTGGACGAGGACTTCGTCAATCGCCTGGTGGGCGAGTTTCCCAATCTGACCGTGATCGACGTCGGGGCGATTCTGACCGAGGTGCGGGCGATGATGGACAAGCTGTCGCGCGGCATCGAGGCCATGTTCGGCCTGGCGCTGGCCGCCGGCGTGCTGGTGTTGTGGGCGTCGCTGGCGGCCACCCGCGACGAGCGGCTGTTCGATGTCGGCCTGATGCGGGCGCTGGGGGCGTCGCGGCGACAGGTGCGCAGCGTGGTGCTGGCGGAGCTGGCCTGGCTGGGCGCGTTTTCCGGTTTATTGGCGGCGTTGGGCGCGATGGGCATCGGCGCTTTGGCTTCGGTCAAATTGTTCAATCTGCCCTTGGTGTTCAATCCCTGGCTGTTGCCCGCCGGCGTCGTCAGCGGCGCGCTGGTAGTGGTGGTGGCCGGTTGGCCGTTGGTGGGGCGAGTGACCCGGACATCGCCGATGGCGGTGTTGCGGGCGATCTGAGTTTGGTGGTCAAAGCTGAGAGTCAAGCGGGAGCAGACCCGCAAGGAGACGCATGATGGATGCGATAGTACAGGCGGCAATGGCCAAGTGGCCGAACGTGCCCGCCGTGTTTGGCTGGCTGCGGCTGGACGCGCGCGGCCAGTGGTGGATCAAGGACGAACGCCTGCAGCACGAGGCGATGATCGAGTTCTTCGGCCGCAACTACAGCCGCGACGGGCTGGGGCGCTGTTATGTGCAGAACGGGCCGCAGAAAGTCTATGTGACGCTGGACGCCGCGCCGCTGGTGGCGCGGCGTACCCCGTCGGGCTGGAGCACGCTGCCCTACGACGACGACGTGCCGGCGCGTTCCGCCTGGCTGACGCCGGAGGGCATGCTGTTGATCGAGATCGGCGGCGAGCTGGCGGCGGTGGACGACCGCGACCTGGCCGCGGTGCTGGACGAAGGGGCGCCGGGCTGGGACGGCGACATGGCTACGCTGCCGGACCGGCTGGCCTTGGGCAAGGCCGCGATTCCGCTGGGCAAGGAGAGCCTGCCGGATTTGTGGCTGCGCTACGGCATCGTCGGCCGCCCCAAGGGCTGAGCCGCTCCGCCGTCAAACAAAACCCCGGGCAAGCCCGGGGTTTTGTTTGGTCCGCGCGCGGCGGGGCTTGGAGCCCGTTCAAAATCTGCTGAGCGTCGGCCGCAACGCCTGGTCTCGTTCCAGCTCGCGAGACTTTGAACAGGTTCTTAGAACGTGTTTACGATCTCGCGAGCAAGAGCGAGGCAAGGCGAAAACGACCGAAAAAGCGGAATGTACGGTTGGTACATGAGCATTTTGAGGGTGTTTTCAACGCTGTATCGCCGAAGCGCAGCAGATCGTAAACAGGTTCTTAGAGCGGACGCGACTCCACCTGCACCAGGCGCTTGCGTCCGGCCAGCATGCCCATGGCGAAGGTGGCGGCGGAGATCAGCGCGAGCAGCAGGCCCAGCGGCCACAGGCTGTGGGTCTGGTCGCGGATCAGGCCTACGCTGAGCGGACCGAGCGAGGCCAGCGCGTAGCCGACGCCCTGGGCCATGCCGGACAGGTGGGCGGCCACGTGCGGGTCCGGCGAGCGCAGCGCCAGCAGGCTCAGCGCCATGCTGAACAGGCCGCCCTGGCCCAAGCCCAGCAGCACCGCCCAGAACAGCAGGCTGTCGGTGGGCGCGAACAACATGCCGAGCAGGCCGCTGATCACCAGCGCCACGGTGGCGGCGATAGGCGGGCGCTGGTCGCGGCAGCGCTGTCCCAGCGCCGGCACCAGCAGCGAGGACACTACTTGCACCATGATGGAAATGGACAGCAGCAGGCCGGCGTGCAGCGCGGTCTCGCCGCGGTCTATCAGGATGGACGGCAGCCAGCCGAACACGATGTAGGCCATCGACGATTGCAGACCCATGAACAAGGTCACCTGCCAGGCCAGCGGATCGCGCAGCAGGCCGCGCACCAGCCATTGGCCGTGATGGGACGCCTGCCGCTTACGCGTCTGCGGCCACCACACCAGCAGCGCCAGCAGCGCCGGCGTCGCCCAGATCGCCAGCGCGCCTTGCCAGCTGTTTCCCATCCAGTGCATCGCCGGCACGGTCAGGCCGGCGGCCAGCGCCGCGCCCAGGCACAGCGCCATGGTGTAGACCCCGGTCATCAGGCTGACCTGACGGGGGAAGTCGCGCTTGACGATGCCGGGCAGCAGCACGCCGATGATGCCTATGCTGGCGCCGGCCAGCGCCGAGCCGGCGAACAGGCCGACTTGGCCGAACTGGGTGCGCAGCAAGATGCCCAGCGCCAAGGTCACCAGGATCAGCGCGATGGTTTTCTCGCTGCCCCAGAGGCGGGCCAGCCGCGGTGCCAGGGGGCCGAACAGGCCGAGGCAGGCCACCGGCAACGTGGTGAGCAGGCCGGCCATCAGGCCGCTGAGCCCGCGGCTGGCGGCGACGTCGTGCAGCACCGGGGACAGGCTGGACAGCGCCGGCCGCAGATTGGCGCCGACCAGCATCAGGCCCAGCAGCAACAGCCAGGGACGGCTCAGCGCCGGGCGCTGGCTTTGCACGCCGGCGTCGTCGATCTCGGCGTCGATCAGCGTGTCTTCAACCGGCAGGTGGTCCGGCATGGATTTGGGTGTGGACATGTGTTTTCCTTCTGCGCTTTTGTTGTTGTCGGAGCCGGCTCCCCGCGCCTGGGGGCCGGCTCGAATCGGGCTCAAGCCGCGGCGGAGCGGTTCAGCAAGCGGTCCAGCGCCTCCAGCAAGGGGCGGGTGATGGCGGCGGCGGCTTGCGCCGCCTCGTCCGGCCGGCGCAGGCGGATGGCTTCGTAAATGGCTTGGTGGGCGGCGAGGTCCGGGTCCGGCAGCGCCTCGTCGAGGATGGACTGCTGCACATGCTGGCGCACCGCGCGCGAGAAATACGCGTAGAGCTCGGCCAAGGCCTGGTTGCCGCTGGCGTTGGCGACGGCGAGATGAAACTCCAGATCCCGGTCGATGAAGGCCTCCAGCGGCTCCTGCGGCAGCCGTTCGCCGCGGCGCGCCAGCGCGTCCGCTATCGCGCCGAGATCCGCTTCCGGACAGCGGCTGGCCGCCAGCCTCGCCGCGCTTTCTTCCAGCATGCAGCGCACTTCCAGGTGTTCGCGCAGGCTGGCGCGGCTGATGGCGCGCATCGCCTCGCCGGGGTTGACCGTGGCGCGCACATAGCTGCCGTCGCCCTGGCGCACCTCCAGCAGGCCGGCGTACAGCAGCACCCGCACCGCCTCGCGCACCGTGTTGCGGCTGACGCCCAGTTGTTCCGCCAGTTCCGGCTCGGTGGGAATGCGAGCGCCCAGCGGCCAATCGCCGTCCGCCAGCCGCTTGGCGATGTTTTCCACCGCGATGTCGACCAGCGAGCGTTTATAGGGAAGCGCCGACATGGCTTGCTCCTGATTCATCCAATCATCCGATGAATTTTAACGAGACAAGATGGAATCGGCAATGCTAGAGGAAAAACAAATAGCGAATATCAATCATGCATAAGTGGAAATGCCGTTGCCGCTGTTGCCGGACAGGCCCAGGCCGTTGTTCAGAATCTGGGAATTGACCGCGTAAGGCGCGCCCAGGGAGTAGACCATCGCGTACAGCGACAGCGCGCTGATTTGCTGCGCGCTCAGCTGGATGGTGCCGGACTGGTTGACCGTCAAGGAGGCGAGATTGGAGGGGACGGTGTTGGACGCCGGGGTGGCGGATTGCCGCAGCTGCAGGCTGAACTGCATTTTCTGCAGCGCGGTCAGGGTTTGCGGAATGGTGCCGTTGCCGTAGGAGGCGTAGCTGTTGGCCAGCCAGTTCAACGCCCGGGCGGCGGTGTAGAGCAGATCGGCCACGCCTTGGGAATCCCCGCTGTAAGCGCTTTGCAGGCTGTTGTTGCTCAGGCTGAGGCTGCCCATCTGGCCGAACTGCTGCGGGTATTGGAAATTGAGGCCGATCTGGTTCAGCTTGACCAGCAGCGAGCTGCCGTTGCTGTAACTGGCGGCGGCCTGCAGGTTCATGCTGCTGGCCAATTGCTTGGCGATGGGGTCGCGGCTGAGCAGGCCGCCGCTGACCAGCAGCGCGTTCAGGCTGCCTTGCATGGTGTTGAAGGCGTCGGCCAGCGATTGCGCCTGTCCGTTGAGGCCGTTCAGGTCCAGCTTGACCGAGATATTGGTGCTGCCGGTGGACAGCAGGTCCATGGACACGGATGAGCCCAGCGAGATGCCGCTGTTGCCGGCGTTGGAGCCGGACGCGCCGTTGATCAGGTAGTTGGCGTTTTGCGCGGCCTGGGTCTGGGTCAGGTTCTGGCCGCTGCCCACCGCCTGGGTCTGGTCGAAGGCCAGGCGGGACAGGCCGCTCTGATCCGTGTTGTTGCCGTCGTTGTCGCTGACCAGGATCTGAAAATTGTTGCTGGCGCCGGTCTGGGCGGCGCTGATCTGCAATTGATAATTGCCGGAGGCGTTCTGCACGATATTGGCCACCATGCCGACGCCGGAGCCGTTGATGGCGGTGGCGATGCTGGACAGGGTGCCGTTGCTGATGGACAGCGTGGCCGAGCTGCCGCTGGGGGTGAAGCTGGTGGCCGAGGTGGGCGAGGTGTAGGCGTAGCTGCCGGTCTTGATGGTCAGCGTGCCGCTGCCCACCGCGGTGCTGCTGGTGTCCGGCAGGGTGAAGGCGGTGACCGCGCTGTGCGCCTGCGCCAGCTGCGACACCGACACGCTGTAATTGCCGTTTTGCGCGCCGGCGGCGGTGGAAACGCTGGCCACCGACGGATTGCTGCTGCTGCCGCTGATGGAGTTGTTGACCGCGTACGGGGAATAGATCTGTTGCAGGCTGTCCTGGAAGACGTTCAGGCTGGACAGCAACTGGCCCAGCCCGGAAATCAGCACCACATTGGGATCGGTGCCGGAGCTCTGCGAGCTGTTGCTGCTGCGGATCAGCGGCACGATGGGCGAAGTGGAGCCCAATAAACCGCTCAAGAATTGATTGTTATTGCCGAAAAGCGATAACAGCGGATTGTAATTTCCGAGGATATTGTTTGCCATGGCTCACCCGCAGAATCCCTGTTGCCACCTCTCAGTGTAGGCGAAGAATCAGGAATTTGCCGGCGAGCGGGCTGTCCCGGCGGACAGGCCGCCGGAGAGGGGGCTTATTTGGCCGGGGCCGCGTCCTTCACGCATTTCTTGACGAAGCTGGCCTTGGCCGCGCCGGCGAGTTTCTTGTCGGCGGCTTTGGCGTCGCAGCTTTTTTGGGCATTGGCGGCGGCGCTGTCTTTCTCGCATTTCTTCAGGAAGCTGCTCTTGGCGGCGCCGGCCAGTTTTTTCTCGGCGGCCTTGGCGTCGCAGGCGGCGTCAGCCAGCGCCAGGTTGGCGGAAGTCAGGGCCAGAACAGCGATCATCAGGTATTTGCGCATGATTCATCCTTGTTGGGTCAGGTTGTCGGGCCCATGACGGGCGAGAAAAACGATACTCCAAGTTATAGCGCATGAACACTGCGTTTTGTTGACGTCATGTAACAGCTTGCATCGATAGATGTCAGCATTGTCAGCAAACACGGCCCGTCGGCTCAGTCGTAGCGGCGCTGGCGCGCGTTGAGGCGGTAGACCAGGGCCAGGGTGGAGAAGGCGAACAAGACCAGCAACAGGCCCAGACGGTGCGCGCTGGCGTAGTCCGCCTGTTCCACGTGGTTGTACAGCGCGATGGAGATGACCCGGGTTTCCCCTTCGATATTGCCGCCTATCATCAACACTACGCCGAACTCGCCCACGGTGTGGGCGAAGCCCATGCTGGCGGCGGCCAGCACCCCGGAGCGGCAGCTGGGCAGGATGACCCGGGTCAGCCGCTGCCAGCGGTTGGCGCCCAATACCATCGCGGTTTCGATTTCCTCGCGCCGCACCGCGTTGAAGCTGACGATCAAGGGTTGCAGCACGAAGGGCAAGGAGTACAGCACCGAGGCGATGATCAGTCCCTGAAAGGTGAAGGCGAGGCCGGGCCAGCCCAGCCAGGCGGTCAGCTGGCCGATGGGGCCGTGCGGGCCGAAGGCCACCAGCAGATAAAAGCCCAGCACCGTGGGCGGCAACACCAGCGGCAGCGTCGCGCCGGCCTCTATCACCGGCTTGAGGCGGGAACGCGTGCGCGACAGCCACCAGCCCAGCGGCACGCAAAGCAGGAGCAGGATCAGGGTGCTGATGGCGGCCAGCCGCAGCGTAAGCGCGATGGCCGCCCATTCGGATGCGCTCATTGCGCGAAGTCGTAGCCCGCTTTCTTGATCAGCGCGCGCGCCTTGTCGCCCTTGAGGAAGACGAGGAAGGCCCTGGCCGCCGGGGTGTCGCGCACCAGCAGCGCGTCTTGGCGGATGGGCTGGTGCAGCTTGGCCGGCACCAGCCAGTAGTGGTCGGCGATGCCTTGCTCCAGCAGCTGCGCGTAAGCGACGAAGGCGAAGTCGGCGCCGCCGACCTGGGCGAACTGCATGGTCTGGCTGATGTTGTCGCCGGTGACGAACTTGGGCTTGAGCGCGTCGACGAGCTTGAGCGCGGTCAGGGTCTCCATCGCCGCGCGGCCGTAAGGCGCGGCCGCCGGGTTGGCGATGGCCAGCTTGTTGAAGTTGCCGCCGCGCAGCGCGGCTTCGCCGGCGTCGTCGCGTTGCTTGCTCCACAGCGCCAGCTTGCCGATGGCGTAGGTGAAGCGGCTGTCGGGCTTGCCTATCTTGTCGCGCAGCAGTTCGGCCGGGCGCTCGTCGTCGGCGGACAGGAACACGTCGAAGGGCGCGCCCTGGCGGATCTGCGCGGTCAGCTTGCCGGAGGCGCCGCCGCTGGCCTTGATGTCGTGGCCGCTGGCGGCCTTGAACTCCACTGCGATCTTGTCCAGCGTCTGCTGGAAATTGCTGGCGACCGCCACGGTGACGGTGTCGGCGGCGGCGAACAGCGGGGACAGCAACAGCAACAAGCTCAGTACTTTGCGCGGCATGGTCGGCTTCCTGACAGAGGATCAAACAAGCATTATGCCGCCAGCCTGGGCGCTAGCCTACTCCCCCAAACGGAGTAGCCGCCGCCAAGTGCTGGGCCATCTGCCGCGCGTGGTCGCGGCTCCACAGGTCTACGCGCTGTTGCAGCCATTCCGCGTTGGACGGTTGCGCGTCGGCGGGGTCCGGATTATTGCCCAGCAGATTGACGCCGCCGGCCAGCAGCAGGCCGGATTCGGAGTCTTCCAGCTGGCCTACGGTGGACACCTGGGCCAGATAGGGGTCGATGT
Source organism: Chromobacterium alkanivorans (assembly GCF_016937655.1). Classification (GTDB taxonomy): domain Bacteria; phylum Pseudomonadota; class Gammaproteobacteria; order Burkholderiales; family Chromobacteriaceae; genus Chromobacterium; species Chromobacterium alkanivorans. Next base: position 42,422 of record NZ_JAFHKL010000006.1, read on the forward strand.
CGTCGGCGAAGCGGGCCAGATTGAGCGCGGCCGGCAACGGTCGCCGCGCGTCGGCTTCGGCCAGCTCCCTCAGCATGTGGCCCACCGCCACGCGCAGCCGGGCGATGCCCGGCCCGGCCGAGGAGGCCACCGGCAGGCCCTCGCTGCACAGCGCCCGGGCCAGGCTGCTGCGGTAGCAGGCGTCTAGGCGGTTGTGCTCGTCGGCCGCGGTGGCCTGCCACTGGCCGTCCGCCTGGCGGCCCAGAAAGATCAGCGGTTCGATCAGGATGCCGTGATAGCGCTTCAGGTCGACGCCGGGCTGCAGGTACAGCACCTGGCCGGCATGGTCCGGGCTGGGGTGGAAGGCTTCGCTGGGCAGCAGAACCAGATTCTCCGGCTGCTCCCCGGCGTGGCCGATATTGGCCAGCAAGGCGGAAGCCATCAGCGCGCAGGCGAGTTTAAAGAAGGGTTTCATCGTGCGGGCTCAGTGGAGATTGCGTGGGAGATGGACTGCGGGAGGCGGGCGGCGTTCCATCGATATTGTTGCGACTTTGTGACGGGTCGGACTGTCTTCATGCGTCTTATCGCGCCGGCGAGGCCGCGCCGCGGCGCGCCGCCGGCGTCAATTGCTGGCGCAGCAGCGGGGACCAGTCCTGGATCAGCAATTGCCGCCAGCCGTCGTCCTCGTCGCCGGCCGCGGCTTCGGCTTGCGACTGCATGGTGACGCCGCCGGCGACCACGCCCCGCCCCATCGCGTCCTCCAATTGGGACACCGAGGACACCAATTGCAGATACGGTTCTATATTGGAAGCCATGCAGGGCAGTTGCAGCGCCACGTGGCTGCTGTTCAGCGGCTGGCTGTCCTGGGCGATCCGCGATTGGCGCGCCGCCACCGCGATGCGCAGGCGCAGCGCGCCGGCGGTGGGGATGTCGGTCAGCGCGATCGGCCAGGCCTGCAACAAGGCGGCCACCTGGCGGCGCATGATCTGGTTGGCGCTTTCCTGCTCCGCGGTCTGCAGCAGTTGCCAGCCGCCGTCCTGTTGCCGGTTCAGCAGCAACAGCGGTTCCACGATCAGCGCGTGGTAGCCGTTCAGCGCCGCGGGCGATTGCAGATAGGTCAGCTGCTGCGGATGCCGTCCTTGTCGGAAGGCATCCATCGGCAGGCGCCATAAATCCCTGTCGGTCTGCCGGACTGCCGCCAATCTGGCCAGCGCCGTCCAGGCCACCAATGCGCATCCCAGATTGAAGAATGGCTTCATGAAAAGACTCGCATCATTTAAGCAGTCCATTTAATCAGGTATAGAACGCGAGCAAAACTATGCAAAATGGAAAGGTGGACAGTTGATTTGGCGCAAACTTTGCTTGATTGCGCGGGGAGGGCCTGACATGTCGGTCAGGCCGGCTTGTCTGGTATCATGCGCGATCGTTCCGCTGCGCCGTCTCATTCTTCCCGTCAAATGATGAAAACACTGTTTCGCCTGTTGTTGCTGTGCTTCGCGCTGGGCTGTGCCTGGCTGGCCTGGGTGGTCCTGATTCCGGTTGGCCTGCCGGAGGGCGGCTACAAGCTGACCGTGGGGCCCAACCGCACCTTGAGCCAGGTGGCGCGGGGGCTGGAGCAGGAGGGGGTGGTGCGCAGCCGCCAGGTGATGGTGGCGCTGGCCCGCCTGCAAGGCGTGGACCGCAAGATCAAGGCCGGCCTGTACCGTTTCGACGGTCAGGCGTCGATGCTGGACATCCTGAGCCGCCTGGCCGACGGCCACCCGGACGAGGCCAGCCTGACGGTGATCGAGGGCTGGACCTTCCGCCAATTCCGCCAGGCGATAGACCGCAACCCGGACATCCGGCATAGCGCCAAGGACTGGAGCGACGAGGACATCATGCGGCGGCTGGGCTTCGGCGACGCCAAGCCGGAAGGCCTGTTCTTCCCCAGCACCTATTTGTTCAGCCCGGGCATCGAGGACGCCGAACTGTATCGGCAGGCCTTCGCCGCGATGCAGCAGCGGCTGGAAGCGGCCTGGGCGGCGCGCAAGCCGGAACTGCCTTACCGCACGCCTTACGAACTGCTGATCATGGCCAGCCTGATAGAAAAGGAAACCGGCGAAGACGCAGACCGTCCAATGGTGGCGGGGGTGTTCGTCAACCGCCTGAAGCAGGGCATGCGGCTGCAGACCGATCCCTCGGTGATCTACGGCATGGGCAGCCTGTATCAGGGCAAGATAGGCAAGGCCGATCTGCGCCGCGACACGCCTTACAACACTTATACCCGCGCCGGATTGACGCCGACGCCCATCGCCCTGCCGGGCAAGGCGGCGCTGGACGCGGCGGCCAATCCGGCCGAAACCACGGCCCTGTATTTCGTCGCCCGCGGCGACGGCACTTCGCATTTTTCCGCGACGCTGGACGAACACAACCAGGCGGTGCGCAAATACATCTTGAAGAAAGGACAGTAATGGCGCTAGAGCAGCAACGCGGCCGCTTCATCAGCCTGGAAGGCATAGACGGCGCCGGCAAGAGCACCCATCTGGCCTTTATCCGCGATTGGCTGGCGCAACGCGGCGTCGACGCCGTGTTCACCCGCGAGCCGGGCGGCACCCCGCTGGGCGAGAAAATCCGCGAACTGCTGCTGGCGGTGGACACCGAGGCCTCGCTGGACGCGGAAACCCTGCTGGTGTTCGCCTCGCGCCAGCAATTGCTGCACAGCGTGATCGAGCCCGCGCTGGCCGCCGGCCAGTGGCTGGTGTCCGACCGCTTCACCGACTCCACCTTCGCCTTCCAGGGCGGCGGCCGCGGCGTGCCCTTCGAGCGCATCGCCGAACTGGAGCAATGGGTGCAGCACGGCCTGCAGCCGGACCTGACCTTGCTGTTCGACCTGCCGCTGGAGGTGGCGGCCGAGCGCATGTCCAAGACCCGGCAACTGGACCGCTTCGAGCAGGAGAAGGCCGATTTCCACGTGCGCGTGCGCGAAGCCTATCTGCGCCGCGCCGCCGGCCAGCCGCGTTTCGCGGTGCTGGACGCCAGCCGCTCCATCGCCGAGATCCAGGTCGACATCGCGGCCTGCCTGCAAAAACTGCTGGAGGCCGCGTGATGCTGCTGCCCTGGCAAGAAGGCGATTGGGCGCGCTTGAACGCCGAGCGTGAACGCCTGCCCAACGCCTGGCTGTTCACCGGCGCCGCCGGCATCGGCAAGCTGGAGTTCGCCGAGCATCTGGCCCAGTCCTTGCTGTGCGAGCGGCCGCAGGCCGGTCACCGGCCTTGCGGCGAATGCGAGGCCTGCCGCTGGTATCGGCACGGCACCCACCCGGACTTCCGCCGGCTGTCGCCGCTGGGCGACGAGGACGAGGAAGGCAAGGAGGGCGCCGAGGGCAAGAAGGTCAGCCGCAAGCTGCCGGTGATCAAGATCGAGGCGGTGCGCGAGGTGATCGATTTCGCCCACCTGAGCGCGCATCGCGCCGGCCGGCGCATCGTGCTGGTGGAGCCGGCGGAAAGCCTGAACCCGGCCGCCGCCAACGCCTTGCTCAAAATCCTGGAAGAGCCGCCGGCCGAAGTGCTGTTCCTGCTGGTGGCGCACGCGCCGCAGCGGCTGCTGCCCACCATACGCAGCCGTTGCCGCCAGTTTCCGCTGACACGGCCGGACCCGGCGCAGGCGCTGGCCTGGCTGCGCGAGCAGGGCGTGGCGGACGCCGAGCTGGAACTGGCCCACAACGGCGGCGCGCCGCTGTTCGACCACGATCCGGCGCTGGCCAAGCTGCGCGGCCAGTTCGTCCAGGGCCTGGCCCAGCCCAGCTTCGCCAATGTGCTGCAGCTGTCCGAGGCGGTGGACAAGCAGAAACTGCCCTTGCTGCTGCCCATAGGCTGGTTGATGAAATGGCTGCATGATCTGGCGAGTTTGAGACTAGCCGGTCTGGTCCGCTATTATCCAGATCAGGAGCGCGCCTTGCAGCAGCTGGCGGCGCGCGCCGACATCGCGCAATTGATGGCGTGTCAGCAAACGCTCAACCAGCTGGCGCCGTTCGGCCAGCACACGCTGAACACGCGCTTGCAATTGGAAGCGGTGCTGATGGACTATCTGAAGATATTCGCCAGCGGCAAGGCCGCCTGACATAGAGGGTTAGCCAAGTATGGACAATTCCGCCACTCGCCCGGACCTCAATCCCAACCGTCCCGGGGTGCTGTCCCTGCACATCAAGGAGCGCAGCGCGCTGTTCGCCGCCTACATGCCCTTTGTGCGCCACGGCGGGATTTTCATTCCCACCAACAAGGAAATGAAGCTGGGCGAGGAAGTGTTCCTGCTGCTGACCCTGATGGACGACCCGCAGCGCATCGCGGTGCAGGCCAAGGTGGTGTGGCTGACGCCGGCCGGCGCCAACAACAGCCGGGTGCAGGGCGTCGGCGTCGAGTTCGTCGCCGGCGACGCCGGCAAGCAGGCCAAGGACAAGATCGAGGCGCTGCTCAGCGGTGTGCTCAACTCCAGCCGGCCCACCCATACCATGTGATTGTTTTCGCGGCGCGCGCAAGCGCGCTGCAGCCTGATTGACGCAAAAATGTTCATTGATTCCCACTGCCACATCAATTTCCCCGACCTCGCCGCGCGCATGCCGGAAGTGCTGGCCAATATGCAGGCCAATCAGGTCAGCCACGCGCTGGTGATAGGGGTCAGCCGTCCCAAGTATCCGCAAGTGCTGGCGCTGGCGGAAAGCCACGGCAATCTGTACGCCACCGTGGGCGTGCACCCGGACGACCCGGACGCCGAAGAGTACAGCGAAGACGAACTGGTGGCGCTGGCCGCCCACCCGCGCGTGGTGGGCATAGGCGAAACCGGCCTCGACTACCACTGGTGCAAGGGCGATCTGGACTGGCAGCATCAGCGCTTCCGCACCCATATCCGCGCCGCCAAGCGCGTGGGGCTGCCGCTGGTGATCCATACCCGCGAATCGGCCGAGGACACCATCCGCCTGATGCGCGAAGAGAACGCCGAGGTCTGCGGCGGCGTGATGCACTGCTTCACCGAAACCTGGGAAGTGGCTCAGGCCGCGCTGGAACTGGGTTTCTACATTTCCTTCTCCGGCGTGGTGACCTTCAAGAACGCGGCCCAGGTCAAGGAAGTGGCGCAGAAAGTGCCGCTGGAGCGGATGTTGATCGAAACCGACTCGCCCTATCTGGCGCCGGTGCCGTATCGTGGCAAGGTCAACGAGCCGGCCTATGTCCGCCATGTGGCCGCCCACATCGCCGAGCTGCGCGGCATGGCGGTGGAAGAGGTGGCGCGCGTCACCAGCGATAACTTTTTCCGGCTGTTCTCCAAGGCCGGCCGTTGATGCGGGGAATGGGCATGAAGCGAATCTTGCTGTCCGGACTGGCCTTGCTGGCCATATTGTTCTCGGCCCAGGCCTGGGCCAATTGCGTCAATCTGAACGGCCGCAGCTATTGCTCCGAAGACGGCGGCATCGCCCTGGTGCAGCGCGGCCAGGCGATGTGCGGCAAGGGGGAATGCGCGATCGACGAATTCGGCAACGTGCTGTGCTCGCCGTATGCCGGCGGCGGCGTGGTGCGCGCCAACGGCGTCACTTACGCCGGCCCCGGCGCCTGCCTGCTGTCGCGCGACGGCAATCCGTATTGCGCCAAGCAGCCGCGCGGCAGCTGCCAGCAGGACGCCGACGGCAACGTTCGTTGCGACGGCGGCTGGGTGCGCGAGAAGGCCGAGCGCCCGCAGCGCTGCCGCTGATGCCTTGTCACTTGGGAAACGCCATTGGGTTCGCTTGAAGTCACCATCCTGGGCTGCGGCTCCAGTTCCGGCACGCCGGCCATAGGCTGCGATTGCGCCACCTGCCGCTCGGCGGACCCGCGCAACCGCCGCACCCGCGCCAGCGCCTATATCAAGGCGGGCGGCCAGGGTTTGTTGATCGACACCGGGCCGGACCTGCGCCAACAGGCGCTGCGCGAAGGGCTGAGCCAGGTGGACGCGGTGCTGTACACCCACCCGCACGCCGACCACCTGAACGGCATCGACGATCTGCGCGCCTTCTGCTACGTGAAGAAGGGGCCGATCACGCTCTACGGCAACGCCTTCACCCTGGACAATATCAAGAGCCGCTTCGGCTATGCCTTGCAGCCGCCCTCCAAGATGTGGGACAAGCCGGTGCTGCTGCCGCGGCAGGTGGACGGGCCGGTGGAGTGCGGCGGCGTCACGCTGACGCCGGTGCCGCTGCAGCACGGCTCCTGGCCCTGTCTGGGCTGGCGCGTCGGCGACATGGCCTGGCTGACCGATGTGTCGGACATCCCGGACAGCAGCCTGCCCTTGCTGCAAGGGCTGAAGCTGCTGTTCCTGGACTGCCTGAACCACGACCCTTATCCGTCCCATCTGGGCGTGAGCCAGTCCTTCGACTGGGCCAAGCGCATCGGCGCCGAGCGCACGGTGCTGATCCACATGACCCATCGCTTGGAGTTCGGCGCGCTCAGCGCCGAGTGTCCGCCCGGCGTCGAGGTCGGCTACGACGGTCTGCGCGTCGAGCTGCCGTTTAGCTGATGCCCGTCATGCCAAGAAATCGTTAATAATCAATCGCTTTTATTTCAGGGCCGTAACGGGATTTTCTGATCCAGCACCGCCACCGCGGTCAGCGCATTGTCCGGGCTGCCGTCCAGCAGCTTGTCGGAATAACTGAGATAGGTCAGCGTATTGCGTTTGGCGTCGACGATGCGTACCACCCGCACATGCTTGAAGATGAAGGACGCGCCCTCCTTGAACACCTGTTCCTGCTTGGGCAGCGGCCGCGCGAACTTGATCGCGCCCACCTGGCGGCAGGCCACCGAGAAGCGGGACGGGTCCTTGGCCAGTCCCAGCGCGCCCTTGTAGCCGCCGGTCTTGGCGCGCGAGATATAGCAGGCCACGCCTTGCACCGCCGGGTCGTCAAACGCCTCCACCACCACCTTGTCGTTGGGGCTGAGCAGCTTGAAGGTGGTGGACACCTCGCCCACTTCTTCCGCTTGAGCCGCGCTGGATATATAACCAAGTAGCAAGCAGATCATCAGGCTTAACGGATTGGTGGTCTTCATCATAGCGATACCCCTGTTTTTTAAGTCAATTGGCATGTGCAGGCATCGGTGCCTGGGGCGCCGGCTTGCCTCGATTACAGCACAACCGGGACCGGAATGGAGCGGTGAGACAAGAATACAGTGTCGGCATCGAAGGCTGTGCGAGCTCGCTGGAGAGGGCTGGCTGGATATCCCCTTCATATACGAGTTGGTGCAAGAGGGGGGCTTCCATGGTTCCTACTCGGACCATTATCTGAGTGCGGCAGGCCATGTTGCCTTGCTGCGGCATTTGTTCTCCGGCTGTATTGGAGCGAGGCGATCTCGCATTGTGCTGGGCACGCTGCCGGCTTGGGGAGCGGGGCTATGGTTGTTGCGGGATGGTGGCCAACCTGTTGGTTTTTCCTGGTTGTCCAGAGCCGGCATGAATGTCAATCTCGACATGTTTTCCATAGCGCCGGCGTGGCGGGGCAAAGGGAAAGGCCGCGCCATGCTGGGCGCAGTCATTGCTGAACTCCCCGCCAATATTTCCTTGCGGGCATTGTGTTCGCCTTACGCCAAGCCGATGAAGCATCTGCTGCGTTCTTCAGGCTTTCTGCGTCAGCGGCAGAGCATCGTGCTGGTGGGGGGGATGGGCTTGGATCTGTATGTGCGCGAGAAGGGCGGGCTCTGCGATGTAGCCCGCCTCAATAACGATCAATAGTAGTTCAAGCCCATCGCCGCCTTAACCTCGGCCAGCGTGGCGGCCGCCACTTCGCGCGCGCGCTGGGTGCCGGTCTTCAGCATCGCCATCACCGCCGCCGGATCGCGCGCGTACTGCTCGCGGCGGGCGCGGATCGGCTCCAGCAGGGTCTGCAGGCATTCTTCCAACTGCTTCTTGATCACGGTGTCGCCCAGGCCGCCGCGGCGATAATGTTCCTTCCATTCCGCCACCTGCTCAGGGTCGGAATGGAACACGTCCAGATAGGTGAACACCACATTGCCTTCCACCTGGCCCGGATCGGCCACGCGCAGGTGATTGGGGTCGGTGTACATCATCTTCACCGCCTGGCGGATCTCGTCCGGCGTGGCCGACAGAGTGATGGTGTTGCCCAGCGATTTGGACATCTTGGCCTTGCCGTCGATGCCGGGCAGGCGGGAGCCGTGCTCCGGCACCACCGCGCGCGTTTCCACCAGCACCGGCTGATCCACGCTGGCGTTGAAGCGGCGCACGATCTCATTGGTCTGCTCGATCATCGGGATCTGGTCTTCGCCCACCGGCACGATGCTGGCCTTGAAGGCGGTGATGTCGGCGGCCTGGGCGGCGGGATAAGTGAGGAAGCCGGCGGGGATGTCGCGCTCATAGCCGCGCTGCTTGATTTCATCCTTGATGGTGGGGTTGCGCTCCAGGCGCGCCACGGTGACCAGATTGAGGTAGTAGGACGACAGCTCGGTCAGTTCCGGCACCAGGCTTTGGATGAAGATGGTGCTTTTTTCCGGGTCTATGCCCACCGCCAGGTAGTCCAGCGCCACCTGCAGCACATTGTCGCGAACCTTCAGATAGTTGCCCATATTGTCGGTCAGCGCCTGGGCGTCGGCCAGCAGCAGAAACTGGCGGCAGCGATCCTGCAGGATCACGCGGTTGCGCAGCGAACCGACATAGTGGCCCAGATGCAATTGCCCGGTGGTGCGGTCGCCGGTCAGGATGATGTCTTTGGCTGTGATGCTGTCCAGATTCATAACAGTGGTCTCCAGTAAGCTTGAGCTTGTTGGAAACTGCCGATCTGGGGAGGGGGACTGCTGGAAACCCTATGCCGCCGTATCGGCAGCTTCCGGGTTTTGGGTATGCAAACGCCGGCGCCGCCTTAGTTCAGGCGCCACCACCAAGAAAAGGATGCGAATGCGGTTGCGTAGTTCATGGGCTTTATCAGAGCACGGCGGGCAAAGCAGCGTCAAGCGTCTTTTCAGGCCAGGACGTGCAGCAGGCTGCCGGCCGGCGGCATCAGGTCTTCGGCGTAAGGCGAGGCGTTCTTGCTCGCGGCCGCGTTCCGGGCTTGGCGCAACAGCCGTTCGAAAGACTCGCCCTTGGGCGCGGAATCCCCGCTGGGCGCGCTGGACGGCGGATGGGGGGCGGCGAATTCCGCCATTTCCTTGCGCGGGTCGCTGGCGGCGGCGCGGCTGTCGGTCTTGGCGGCGACCGCGCCCACTTCCTTCAGCGGCGAGGCGGCGGAGCGGGTCAGGGCGGCGATGGAGACGATGTGCATCGATGGATCCGGGCATGGGAATCAAGATGCCTATTTGAGAGCGCGCGCTTGCTATATGTTCCAATCTTAATTGTAAAAAAGTGATAAGAAACAAAGTGCTATCTGGATATTGGCAGGCGACTGCCCAGCGCAAGGGCATGAAAAAAGCCGGGCGGGCCCGGCTGGCTTCATTGCGACAGCGCGTTCAGAAGCGCCGACCCAGCGCCGCCTTGTGCATGATGGTGGAGGCGATTTCCTCGATGGACTTGTGGGTGGTGCTGATGAAGGGCACGCCGTGGTGGCGGAACATGGACTCGGCCTCGTTCACCTCGCGGCGGCAGTTGTCCATGCTGGCGTATTTGGAGTCCGGCCGGCGTTCGGAGCGGATGTGGTGCAAGCGCGCCGGATCGATGGTCAGGCCGAAGATCTTGTCCTTGAACGGCAGCAGCAGCTTGGGCAGCGTCGGGCTGCCCAGGTCTTCCGGCGTCAGCGGGTAGTTGGCGGCGCGGATGCCGTATTGCAGCGCCAGATACAGGCAGGTCGGCGTCTTGCCGGAGCGGGACACGCCCACCAGGATCACGTCCGCCTCGTGCAGGTCCTTCAATTTGACGCCGTCGTCGTGGTTCAGCGAGAAGTTGACCGCCTCGATGCGGTGATCGTACTTCTCCTCGTTGACCATGCCGTGGGCCTTGCCCACGCTCAGCGAGGCGCGCTGGCCGATTTCCTGCTCCAGCTGGCCGATGAAGGTGTCGAAGAAATCTATCATTACCGCGTTCTCAACCTGCAGCGCGCTGCGCACGTCCGGGTTGATGATGCTGGTGAACACCAGCGGCTTCAGGTGATCGGTTTCCGACACCTGGCGGATGACCTCGGCCAGGGCCTGAGCTTTTTCCACGGTATCGACGAAGGGAATGGTCTCGCGCTTGAATTCCACGGTGTCGAACTGGGTCAGCAGCGTGTGGCCCAGCGATTCGGCGGTGATGCCGGTGCGGTCGGAAACGAAGAAGGCGGAGCGGAGATGGTGGGGCATGCAAACACCTGTATTGCGAGTGAACGAGGCCGGAACCGCGCCTGCCGCGCTGTTGCGGCGCGCCCGGGGTTCAAGGGATTCTATACTCTGAAAGGCCGCGACGAAACCCGCCGCGGGCGCCGGCCAAGCATGTAGTGCGTAAATTACACGGTTTTGACAATCATTTTCATCAGGAATGTCTGTCAACTTATTGATTCTGTTGCAATGCTTGTCCTTGTCGAGCCGAAAACCCGTGTTGCGGTGCAAAAGACGCTACGCATCTGGCACGTAATTCGGCTAGAATGCGGCCCTATCGTCCCAATCCAACACAGGAAGTGAAGTGATGGCTGAGAACTACGTCATCTGGTTCGAGAAACTGCGCATGACCGATGTGGAGCAGGTAGGCGGCAAGAACGCCTCCCTTGGTGAAATGATCAGCCAGCTGGCCGGCTCCGGGGTTCGCGTCCCGGGCGGCTTCGCCACCACAGCGCAGGCTTACCGGGATTTTCTGCAGCACAACGGCCTGGCCGACAAGATCAGCGCCGCGCTGGCCAAGCTGGACATCGACGATGTCAGCGAACTGGCCCGGATCGGCAAGGAAATCCGGCAATGGATCATCGATACCCCGTTCCCCGCCAAGCTTGACGCCGATATCAAAGAGGCCTGGGATCAGATGGTGGCCGATGCCGGCGGCGCCGACATCTCCGTTGCAGTCCGTTCCTCCGCCACCGCCGAAGACCTCCCCGACGCCTCGTTCGCAGGCCAGCAAGAAACCTTCCTGAATATCCGCGGCCTTGACAACGTCAAGGATGCGATGAAACACGTTTTCGCCTCCCTCTACAACGACCGCGCCATTTCCTACCGCGTGCACAAAGGCTTTGAGCACGACGTGGTGGCTCTGTCCGCCGGCGTGCAGCGCATGGTGCGCTCCGATTGCGGCGCGGCCGGCGTGATGTTCACCATCGACACCGAATCCGGCTTTGACGACGTGGTGTTCATCACCGCGTCCTACGGCCTGGGCGAAACCGTGGTGCAGGGCGCGGTAAACCCCGACGAATTCTACGTGCACAAGCCGACGCTGAAAGCCGGCCGTCCGGCGGTGCTGCGCAAGACCATGGGCTCCAAGCTGATCAAGATGGAGTTCACCGACGCTTCGCAAGCCGGCCGCTCGGTCAAGACCGTGGACGTGTCCCCGGCGGAGCGCCAGCAATTCTCCATCAGCGACGCCGAAGTGGCCGAACTGGCCGAATACGCGCTAATCATCGAGAAGCACTACGGTCGTCCGATGGACATCGAATGGGGCCGCGACGGCCACGACGGCAAGCTCTACATCCTGCAGGCCCGTCCGGAAACGGTGAAGTCGCAGGAAGACCGCAAGGACACGCTGCGCCGCTACCGTCTGAACAGCAAATCGCAAGTGCTGTGCGAAGGCCGCGCCATCGGTCAGAAGATCGGCCAGGGCGTGGTGCGCACCATCAAGGACGCGTCCGAGATGGACCGCGTCAAGCCGGGCGACGTGCTGGTGACCGACATGACCGACCCGGATTGGGAACCGGTGATGAAACGCGCCGCCGCCATCGTCACCAACCGCGGCGGCCGCACCTGCCACGCGGCCATCATCGCGCGCGAGCTGGGCATTCCGGCCGTGGTGGGTTGCGGCGACGCCACCCAGGTGCTGTCCGAAGGCATGCAGGTGACCGTGTCCTGCGCCGAAGGCGACACCGGCAACATCTACGACGGCCTGCTGGACGTGGAAGTGATCGACCTGGAACTGGACAAGATGCCCAAGGCCCCGGTCAAGATCATGATGAACGTCGGCAACCCGGAACTGGCTTTCGACTTCGCGCAGCTGCCTAACGAGGGCGTGGGCCTGGCGCGGATGGAGTTCGTGATCAACCGTCAGATCGGCATCCACCCGAAAGCGCTGCTGGAATTCGACAAGCTGCCGGCGGATCTGAAAGCCACCATCAGCGACCGCATCGCCGGCTACGCCAGCCCGGTGGACTTCTACGTCGACAAGATCGCCGAAGGCGTGTCCACTCTGGCCGCCGCCTTCTATCCGAAAAAGGTCATCGTGCGCATGTCCGACTTCAAGTCGAACGAGTACGCCAACCTGATCGGCGGTCAGCTGTACGAGCCGCACGAAGAAAACCCGATGATCGGCTTCCGCGGCGCCGCCCGCTACGTGGCCGAATCCTTCCGCGATTGCTTTGAACTGGAATGCCGCGCCATCAAGAAAGTGCGCGACGTGATGGGTCTGACCAATGTGGAAGTGATGATTCCCTTTGTGCGCACCCTGTCCGAAGCCGAGCAAGTGGTGGAGATCCTGGCCGCCAACGGCCTCAAGCGCGGCGAAAACGGCCTGCGCCTGATCATGATGTGCGAACTGCCGACCAACGCCGTGCTGGCCGACAAGTTCCTGCAGCATTTCGACGGCTTCTCCATCGGCTCCAACGACATGACCCAGCTGACGCTGGGCGTGGACCGCGACTCCGGCGGCCCGATCGCCTCCACCTTCGACGAGCGCAACGAGGCGGTCAAGGTCATGCTGCACATGGCGATCCAGGCTTGCCGCAAGCAAGGCAAATACATCGGCATTTGCGGCCAGGGCCCGTCCGACCATCCGGACTTCGCCAAGTGGCTGGTGGAAGAGGGCATCGAAACCGTGTCCCTGAACCCGGACACCGTGGTGGAAACCTGGCTCTACCTGGCGCGCGAACTGAACAGCTGAGTTCGCTGTCTCGCCGCTTCCCGAACCGCCCGCTTGCCGGGCGGTTTTGTTTTGTCCGGCGCTTCTTGCAAGCGGGGCCGGGGATGGGGACCTATGCTGGGCAGTGTTATCACTTTTACTAGGAAACACTTATGCGACTTCCTTTTCTCCCGGTTTCCCATCAAACACTGGATGTCTTGATCCCGCGCTATTTGAACGCGCCGCAAGCCAAGGAAGCCAGTGCGCTGGCCAAGGTATTGACAGCCTGCTCCAACCAGGCCTTGGAACGCGGTTGTTACGCCAATCTTAGCGCCTTGCGCGATGCCATCGCCGCCGAGATCAAGCCGCTGTCGACGAGTTTTAGCCATAGAAACCTGAGATTGAATACCGAGCTGCAAGTGGCGCTCAAGGGCGTAAAGCAGCGCATCGCCGGCGAGCAAGCCCACCTCCGTCAGCAGCCCAGTTATACGGCCTATTCGGACTCTGTGCGCCGTTTGCTGGGGGAGAAGGCGAGCGCTTAAGTTTGGGTTAAGCCGGCGCTGTTCTAATGGCGCTGTAAACCAACACCTAGGAGCCACCTCATGAAAGCCATCACCGTTCTGCTCGCCGCCGCGCTGTCCCTGCCCTTCGCCGCCCAGGCTGAGTTCGCCGGCCCCGGCGTGCCGGCCGCCGTCACCACCGTTGCCGCCGCGCAGAAAGCCGCCGACGACACCCCTGTAACCCTGGAAGGCAAGATCGTCCGTCAGATCGACCACAAGCGCTACGAATTCCGCGACGCCACCGGCACCATGACGGTGAAGATCAGCCAGAAACGCCTGCCGGCGAAAAAGTTCGACCAGAACAGCAAGCTGCGCATCGTCGGCGAAGTGGACAAGGAACTGACCTCCACAAAGGTGGACGCCAAGCTGGTGGAAGTGCTGCCGTAAACCGCTTTCTCCTTGAAAGCAAACGGGCCCGGCGCTGCGCTAGCAGACCGGGCCCGTGTTGTATGCCTGGGCGAATTTATTGCGACGGCCCCTCGTCCTTCAATTGTTCCTCGTGCTCAAGCTCTTGCTGCGCCTCCAGCGCCTGCTCCTCGGCCTCGCGCAGCAAATGGTTGATCTTGTCGAAGTCGAACAGATCCTGGGTGTTGCGCAGCCGCTCGGCGTAATGAATGATGTTGGCGCCGTCGGCCAGCAGCAGGGCCGGCGCGGTATAGCCGCTGAGCGGATATTCGCGGATCAATACCCCGTAATGCTTGTGGAAATCCCGGCCGCGCAGCGTGGACAGCAGGGTGACGTGGGGCAGGCCGTGCTCGCGCCGGGCGCGCGCCAGCGAAGACGGCGAGTCCACGGTGATCACCACCAGGCTGATTTGCGGCCAGCGCTCCAGAAAGCGCCGCGTTTCCTGCAGCAGGTATTGGCCGCCATGCTCGTACTCGTCCAGCGACAGCAGGGTCAGAATCAGTTTGGGCACGCCGCCCAGACCCTCCAGCGCCACGTCCTGCTTGCCGTCGCCCACCAGCATGAAGCTGGGCAGGTAAGCGCCCACCTCCGGGAAGTCCCCCTCCACCGGCAACAGTTCATCGCCGTATTGCAACATGAAGTCGCTCATTCTCGTCTCCCTATGCCCATTCTTCTATCGTGGACCACGCGGCGGCAAAAGCAAGCCGCCGCTGTGCCGTGAGCATAAAAAAAGCCTGCGTTGACGCAGGCTCTAAGGGCTGTGAAAACAAAAGCTTAGGCGTATTACAGATCCTTGCGCATGATCACCAGGTCTTGCCACACGCGGTTGCCGTCGTCGCCGGTCCGGTGCCGCAACAGGGGCACGATGGTGTGGATGACGCGAAAACCCTGGCGCTCGTAGAAACGGCCGGCGGTCTGGGTGCCGAGGTTGACGCGGGCGACGCCCTGTTCGCTCAGGTAGCGCCAGACGGCGGCGGCCACCTGGCTGCCGGTGCCCGCGGGTGCGTCGTCGCGAGCGACCACGGTGGCGATATAGGCGCAACGCTCGCCGTTTTGCTCCGATACCGATCCGGACATGCCGGCCAGCAGTTCGCCTGCCTCGTCTTCCAGCTTGAACACGAAGCTGGGCTGGATTTTCTCGTCCATCTCGTTGACCGCTTCCAGGTAGAAGACGCCGACGCCGTCGTCACGCCATTCGCGCGCGTAGCCGCGCGTGTTGTCTGGGCCTGCCGGCATGTCGATGATTTCTTCCCGATAGCCGGCCGCCGTCAGCGGGCCGCCCAGCGCATCGCCATAGGTGGTGAGGATGGCGACGCGCGCGAACGGACGCCCGCGGGAGGCTTCGGCCGCGCGGATGCGCGCGTCCAGATAGGCCGCGGGGCTGTCCAGAAGCTCGCTCAGCGCTTCCGGATATTCGACGGTGATGTCGGGATTGAAGCCGAACTCGCGTTCCCGTTCGATCAGAATGGCGAACAGCGCCTGTTGCTCGTCGCGCAAGCGCTGTTGCGAGGCGGAACTGCGGTCGAGAAGAGTCGAGGTGAAAGAGGTGTTGGGCATGGGGACGCAATCCTGCGAGAGAGTAAAGAACAATACGCCCTTCCTCTACGATTCCGGGCGCGGGAGCGGGAATTCTAGCACGGGGGCGGCGGCGGAGGAGAGGCAGGGGGCCGTCTTCCCGTCATGCAATGAAAAATACCCCTCGAAAGGGGTATTCGTGTAGGCCTTGCAAGCCCCGGGAAGCGGAATGCGCGTCGGCATCCCGGGGGCGGGATCAGCGCGCCTGCATCGCCGGTTCCGGCGCGATGTCCGGCTGGGCGCCGGTTTCGGCCGGCAGCACCGGTTCGCCCGCCAGCACGCGGCGCATGCGCTCTTCGTCCAGCGCCTTCTCCCAGCGCGCCACCACGATGGTGGCCACGCCGTTGCCGATCAGATTGGTGATGGCGCGGGCTTCGGACATGAAGCGGTCGATGCCGATCAGCAGCGCCAGGCCGGACACCGGCAGCTTGCCGCCCAGCGTCGCCAGCGTGGCGGCCAGAGTGATGAAGCCGCCGCCGGTCACCGCCGCCGCGCCCTTGGACGTCAGCAGCAGCACGCCCAGCAGGCCCAGCTCCTCCGCCAGCGTCAGGTCCACATTGGTGGCCTGGGCGATGAAGATGGCGGCCATGGTCAGATAGATGGAGGTGCCGTCCAGGTTGAAGGAGTAGCCGGTGGGAATCACCATGCCCACCACCGGTTTGGAGCAGCCCAGGTTTTCCAGCTTCTTCATGATGCCCGGCAGCGCGGATTCGGACGAGGACGTGCCCAGCACCAGCAGCAGCTCTTCCTTGATGTAGACCAGGAAGCGCCACAGGCTGAAGCCGTTGAGCTTGGCGATGGTGCCCAGCACTACGAAGACGAAGGCGAAACAGGTCAGGTAGACGCAGAGCATCAGGAAGCCCAACTGCTTGAGCGAGCCGACGCCGTATTTGCCTATGGTGAAGGCCATCGCGCCGAAGGCGCCGATGGGAGCCAGCTTCATCAGCATATTGATCACGCCGAACAAAGCATGGGAGAACTCGTCCAGGATGTGGACGATGGTCTTGCCGTTGTCGCCCATCTTGGTCAAGGCCAGGCCCAGCAGCACCGAGAAGGTCAGCACCTGCAGGATTTCACCGTTGGCGAAAGCGCCCACCACCGTGTCCGGGATGATGTGCATCAGGAAATCGATGCTGCTCATCTCCTTGGCGTTGGCCGCGTACTTGGCCACCGAATGCGCGTCCAGCGTGCTGGGGTCCACATTGAGGCCGGCGCCCGGCTTGAGCACGTTCACCACCACCAGACCGATCACCAGCGCCAGCGTGGTGACGGCTTCGAAGTAGAACAGCGCCTTGACGCCCACGCGGCCCACTTCCTTCATATCGCCCATCTTGGCGATGCCCACCACCACGGTGGCGAAGATGATGGGAGCGATCATCATCTTGATCAGTTTGATGAAGGCGTCGCCCAGCGGCTTCATCTTCGCGCCCAGGTCGGGAACGAAGGCTCCGAGCATCACGCCGAGGAAAATGGCCAGCAGCACCTGGAAATACAGGCGCTGGTAAAGAGGGGTTTTGGTTTGCATCGTGATCCCTGTGGCGTTGTCCGCTCCAGCCGCGCCTCCCGGAAAGCCGGGCGGGCCGAAGTCGTTTATGCGATCGAAAGGCAGGC
This sequence comes from Chromobacterium alkanivorans, assembly GCF_016937655.1. Taxonomy (GTDB): domain Bacteria; phylum Pseudomonadota; class Gammaproteobacteria; order Burkholderiales; family Chromobacteriaceae; genus Chromobacterium; species Chromobacterium alkanivorans. The sequence goes on from NZ_JAFHKL010000006.1 coordinate 59,494, forward strand.
TCTTATTGGCCCATGAGGCGGGATGCTAACAAGAGGAGGCGCGGCGACGAATTGCCGATATCCCTATGCGGGATAACCCCAACACGAACCAAATCGCCTCTGTCGCCGTTGCGGCGCGGCGGTTTGGGCGGATGTCCGCGCCGCATCCGGGCCGCCAGCTTCTATGCTTGGAAGACGCATCGTCGGAATCGCGCGGGAGGCTTGCCGCCATGAAGTCAGCATTTGTTCACGTCGCCCTGCTGTTGGGCGCGCTCTCCGTCGGTGTCCGGGCGGAGTCGACATCGCCCCGCCTCCGTTTGCTGACCGAGGATTATCCGCCGTTCAACATCGCGCTGGAGGAGGGCAAGATCGGCGGCCTGTCCACCGACATCCTGCGCGAACTGTTCCAGCGCGCCGGCATTCCGTACAGCATGGAACTGCTGCCCTGGCTGCGCGCCTACGCCATCGCGCAGCAGGAGAGCAATAGCTGCGTTTACTCGACCTCGCGCACGCAGAGCCGGGAAAGTCAGTTCAAATGGGTGGGGCCCCTGGTCAGCAATTCCTGGAGCCTGTTCGCCGGCCCCCACAGCCCGGCCGGCGTGGCCACGCTGGAGGGCGCGCGCGGCTACACCATAGGCAGCTACAAAGGCTCGGGCATGTCGCAGTATCTGGCCGATCTGGGCTTCAAACTGGACCTGGCGAGAGCGGACGATTTGAACGCCAAGAAGCTGGTGGCCGGCCATATCGATTTCTGGGCCAGCGGCGAGTTCAGCGGCGCTTATATCGCCGCCGCCAACCGTCTGCCCGTCCGCCTGCTGTTCAGCTTCAACACGGTGCAGATGTATCTGGCCTGCAATCCGGGGCTGGATGAGCGCATCGTGCAGAAACTCAACAAGACGCTAAGCAATATGCAGCGCGACGGCGTGGTGGACGCGCTGCGCAAGCATTACCGCTAGCCCGGGGCCATGCGGACGAGCGCGCCGCTCAATGGAATTGCTTGATGTAGGACGCCACGCCGCCCAACAGCATCTCGATCGAGATCGCCGTCAGCACCAGGCCCATCAGCCGCTCCAGCGCGGTGATCGCCTGCTCGCCCAGCAGTTTCTGCAGCTTGCCGGAAAACAGGAACACCAGCAGCGTCACCAGCATGCAGATGGTCAAGGCGCCCAGCCATTCCAGCATCCGCTCCGGTTCGCGGGTGGACATCAGCAGCACGGTGGCCATCGCCGACGGGCCGGCGATCAAGGGCACGGCAATCGGCACGATGAAGGGCTCGCCGTGCATCTTGTCGCCGCCGAACACGCTGCCCTCGCCGGGGAAGATCATCTTGATGGCGATCAGGAACAGGATCACGCCGCCGGCCACCCGCATCGAATCATCGGTCAGATGCATCAGGTCCAGGAAGTTGCGGCCAAAGAACATGAAGGCGGACAGCACCAGGAAGGCGATCAGGCATTCGCGGTAGACCACGCGGCGGCGGCGTTCCGGCTTGACCTGCTTGAGCGCGGCGATGAATAGCGGAATATTGCCCAGCGGATCGGTGATCAGGATCAGCAGGACGGTGGCGGACAGGAAAGAGGTTTGCATGGTGTGTGCTTGCAGCGTTGTAGGGTAACGATGGCGCGCAGGCCTTGTGGGTAGGCTCTGGTTTTTAAGCGCGCGTCCGGGCGGGATTATCTCATGGAGATGCCGAATGGGTTAGTCCGGATTGCGACGGTTTTATTCGTTTGGCCTGCTTCTCAGTCCTGCCCGCCAGACCGGGCCGGCGGGCGTGGACGAGCTCAGCTCAGTTCCTGCAACTGCCGATAGCTTTGCTGCAAGCGGCGGGTGAAGGGTTCGAGCAGGCAATACGCCTGCTCTCGGTCCAGATGCTCGATCTCGGACTGATCCAGCAGCGTCAGCAGCCCGGCCAGCGCGCTGCTGATCTGGCCCAGTTCCAGCGAGGCGGCGTGACAGCTGTCGTGGAGGTATTGGCTGCAATGCGTCAGCCGTTTCCATTCGGATTCGAGAATGGGCGGCGCGTCTTGGCGCAGGCACTGCGCGCGCAGTTGCTGGATCAGGCGGTCTAGTTCAATGAAGCTGGGGATGGGATTCATGGCTGCGCCTCCTGAACCGGGGCGCGGGCTGGCGTGTCGCAGGGCGGGGGATAGCTGAACAAGGGTAGAACCAACATGGGGAACGCTCCTTTTTCGTGGTTCGCCTGCGGGCTCGCTGCTAAACGGGCTGGCAGGCGCGTGACGAGGTTAGCAGACCGGGAAAAAGGGAACCGGCAGGCACTAGGCCTCCCCGCCACGGCCCGCCGGATGGCAAGACAATGGCTTTCCGGGCGCGGCTGCATCTGCAGCGGCACCCGCCCTAATTCCAAATTGGCTGCTAAGCCCAAGCGCCGCTAAGTGAAGCGGCACGCGGCGATTGTTGCCGAAGGGGATGGCGGGGTCAAGCGGGGAGGGGTGTACCATAAAAAACGGCGAGCCATGGCTCGCCGTTTTGCTGTCCGCGCGATTGCTTACTCCGCGGCGTGATCGTCCTGCTCTATGGTCTCGGCCTGCTCGCCCGGTTTTTCCTTGCGGGCGCTGCCTTCCACCATATTGATGACGAACAGCCGGCATTGCAGCGAGCCGTTGTACAGCGGGGTGCGGCGCTTGGGCGACAGGTGGATCAGCTTGGCCAGGCGCAGGTCGCCGCTGAACAGATTGGCGTGCCAGCCGGCGAAGTGGGCTTTCAGCCAGTCGCCCAGCAGCGGATACCATTCGGCCAGCTGGTCCAGTTCGTCCATGCGCACGCCGTAAGGCGGGTTGGCTACCAGGATGCCGTTTTCGCCGTTGGGGCGGGCGTCCAGCACGTCCATCGCCTTCAGTTCCACCAGGCCGGCAAGACCGGCGCGTTCCAGATTGTCCTTGGCGACGTTGATGATGGCCTGGTCGCGGTCGGAGCCGTTGATCGTCAGCTTGGTCAGCGGCTTCTCGGCGTGTTGAGCGTCCAGCAGCAGTTTTTCCCAGCTGGCGGAATCGAAGCCGCGCAGTTTCTGGAAGGCGAATTTGCGTTGGCGACCCGGCGCGCGGTTGAGCGCGATGTCGGCGGCTTCCACCAGGAAGGTGCCGCTGCCGCACATCGGGTCCAGCAGCGGCTGGCTGCCGTTGTAGCCGGTCAGCATCAGGATGCCGGCGGCCAGGTTTTCACGCAGCGGCGCGTCGCCGGTTTCCTGGCGCCAGCCGCGCTTGAACAGCGGTTCTCCGCTGGTGTCCAGGTAGATGGTGGCGCTGTCTTCGGTCAGGAACACGTGGACGCGCACGTCCGGGTGGCGGGTGTCGACATTGGGACGGCCCAGCTGCGCCTGGCGGAAGCGGTCGCAGATCGCGTCCTTCACTTTCAGCGAGATGAAGTCCAGGCTCTTGAAGTGGCAGCGGATGGCGTCGGTCTTCAGCTTGATGCTGTTGGACACGTCGAACCAGCGCGGCCAGTCCACGTTCATCGCCAGGCGGTAGATGTCCTGTTCGTTGCGGTAGCCGCCCTGGGCTAGTTGCAGCAGCACGCGGCTGGCGGTTCGGCTGTGCAGGTTGGCCGCCATCAGCAGGTCGCGGTCGCCGGCGAAGGCCACGCCGCCGTCGGCGGTGGCGATGTCGCGCGCGCCCAGGCCGCGTAATTCGTCGGCCAGGATGGCTTCCAGGCCGCGTGGGCAGGGGGCGAACAGAGACAGTACGCTGTCGCGCACCTGGGTCAGGCTGGGGGCCTGACGTTCGGACGGCGCGTGGCGCGGCGCTTCGGCGTGGCGGTGTTCGCCGCGGGTTTCCACGCGGTGCTGGTCGCCCAGCGGCTTCAGGCCGCCGGCGTTCGGCTTGCCGAACAGCTGGCGGGCGTCGCCTTCACGGCGCTCGTGGCGCGGGCGTTCTTCCTGTTGCCAGCTTTGGCGCGGCGCGCGTTCGGCGTCGTCGCGGCGCTGGTCGTTGTCGCGATAGGACGGCTTGCTGAACAGTTTGCGCGTGCCGCCTTCGTTGCGCGCGGCCGCTTCGCCTTGCGGGCGCTCCTGGCGCGGAGCGGGTTCGGCGTCGTCGCGGCGGCTACGGTTGTCGCGTTCGGCGGATTTGCCGAACAGTTTGCGCGGACCGCCCTCGTCGCGTTCAGCCGGCTCGTTTTGCTGCCACGGCTTGCGCGGCGCTTGCTCGGCGTCGTCGCGGCGGAAACGGTTGTCGCGGTCGCCGTGCTGGCGTTCCTGCCACGGCTTGCGCGGCGCTTGTTCGGCGTCGTCGCGGCGGAAGCGGTTGTCGCGGTCGCCGTGCTGGCGTTCTTGCCACGGCTTGCGCGGCGCTTGCTCGGCGTCGTCGCGACGGAAGCGGTTGTCGCGGTCGTCGTGCTGGCGCTCCTGCCACGGTTTGCGCGGCGCTTGCTCGGCGTCGTCGCGGCGGAAGTGGTTGTCGTGCTTGGCGGATTTGCCGAACAGTTTGCGCGGGCCGTCGTCGCGCGGCTCGCTGTGCTGGCGTTCCTGCCACGGCTTGCGCGGCGCCTGTTCGGCGTCGTCGCGGCGGAAGCGCTGTTCGCGGTCGGCGGACGGATTGAACGGTTTGCGCGGCTGGTCCACGTGGCGTTCGTCGTCGCGCTGCTGCCAGCGCGGCTTGCCCTGCGGCGCGCGGGTTTCGTCGCCGCGCTCCAGATGCAGCGGTTTGCGGCCGGACGGACCGCGATCGCGGCTATAGGGCTTGCGTTCCGTTTCCACGTCCGCGGCGGCGTTCAGCGGCTTGCGGCCGGACGGGCCGCGGTCGCGGCTGTAGTCGCGCGGCTCGCGGTCTTCGCGGTGATGGAAGGGCTTCTTGGGACCGCTGCCTTGCGGGCGCTCTTCGCCGTCGCGGGCGAAGCTGCGCGGCTGCCAGTTGTTGCCGCGCTCTTTATTGAAGCTGTCCTGGCCTTCGTTGCGCTCAAAGCGCTGCTGGCCTTGCGGCCGGCGGTCGTTGCCATAGGGCTTGTCGCGCCCGGCTTGTTGGTCGCGTCCTTGATAAGGGCCGCGCTTGCCGCCGTCGCGCGGGCCTTGTCCCTGTCCTGGGCCGCGGTCTTGCCAATTGGGCTTGGCGTTGCCTGGACGCGGGCCGGAATAGGGCGCGCGCGGCGCGGAGTCGGCCGAAGGCGCTTTCTTCTGGATCACGGGGCTTTTGCCGGCCGGGCTGTCTCCGCCTGCCGGCGAACTGGCCTCATTGTCGCGGCTATTGAATTCGCGGCGCATATTGGCACGCTGGCGGGAACGGAAACTGGACATGGAACTTCCTTGAGTAAGCAGACTTTTAAGCAATTCTTTGATTTTAACTTATTTGTCCGGAGGCTGCTTGGTGACAGCGAGGCTTTCCGCTACCATATCCGGTTCGATTCAAGATGATAGACGATGCTGCACAGCTCCTTCGCCGCGCGCCTGACCGCCTGGCAAAAAACGCATGGACGCCATGATCTGCCGTGGCAGGTCAGCGACCCGTACCGGATCTGGCTGTCCGAGATCATGCTGCAACAGACCCAGGTCAAAAGCGTGCTGGACTACTACCCGCGCTTTCTCGCCCGCTTTCCGGACGTGGCCGCCCTGGCCGCCGCGCCGCAGGAGGACGTGCTGGCCTTGTGGAGCGGCCTGGGCTACTACAGCCGGGCGCGCAATCTGCACAAGGCGGCGCAGATGGTGATGACCGAGTTTGGCGGCAGCTTCCCGGCCGAGCGCCAGCAGCTGGAGCGCCTGCCCGGCGTGGGGCGCTCCACCGCCGCGGCGATTGCTTCTTTTGCCTTCGGCCGGCGGGAAACCATTCTGGACGGCAACGTCAAGCGGGTGCTGACCCGCTGCTTCGGCGTCGCCGGTTTCCCCGGCGAGCGGGCGGTGGAGCAGAGTTTGTGGCGGCTGGCCGAAGACCTGCTGCCGCGGGATGCGGCGCTGATGAGCGCCTACACTCAAGGTTTGATGGACCTGGGCGCCACGGTGTGCAGTCGCGGCAAGCCGGCCTGTACCGTCTGTCCTATGGTGGACGGCTGCGTGGCGGCGCGCGAGGGGCGCACCGGCGAGCTGCCGACGCCGCGGCCGAAGAAGACGGTGCCCACCCGCCATACGGTGATGCTGCTGGCCACCCATGGCGACAAGGTGTGGCTGCTGCGGCGGCCGCCTACCGGCATCTGGGGCGGCTTGCTGTCTTTGCCGGAGTTCGAGACCTCGACGCAGGCCGAGGACTGGCTGCAACGGACGGGGCGGGGCGACGCGTTGCCGGCCTGGCCGGAACTGGAGCATGTGTTCACGCATTACCGTTTGATCATTACGCCGCTGCCGGCGCGCCTGGACGGCTTGAACGGCGGCGCGGCGATGGAGGACAACGGCCAGTGGCTGCCGTTGGCGGAGGCGCCGGACGCCGGCGTGCCCGCGCCGGTGCGCCGGCTGTTGTTGCGCTTGGCGGAATAGCCGGGCGCTGTCGAAACAAGATTTGAGTAACTGGGTTGATATGGTTTCCGTAGTTCGTTCGATGGCTGACACCCTGGCAGACGCGGCCAATCCGCAGCGCTGGCTGGAGGGCCTGTCTTCTTCGCTGAGCGGGGAAGAGCAGGCGATGATCACTCGCGCCTTTGACGAGGCGCGCGCCCTGTACTGCGGCAAGACCATGGCCCAGACCGGCGAGGACTTGTTCAACCACGCGGTGGCCGCGGCCGCCATCGTCGCGGATCTGAACCTGTTGCCGGACGCCATCGTCGCCACCTTGATGTTCGCCGCCTCGGATTACCGCGAGGACTGGCAGGCCTGGCTCTGCGAAACCTTCAACCCCACGGTGGCGGTGCTGGTGGAGGGGGTCAACGGCGTGCGCCGCATCACCGAGCTGGCGCGCATCGACAAGCTGTCCACGCCGGAAGAGCGCGCGCGCCAGGCGGAAACCATGCGCAAGATGCTGCTGGCCATGGTGGCCGACATCCGCGTGGTGCTGATCAAGCTGGCCTGGCGCACCCAGACCATGCATTACCTGGCCGAGGTGGAGGACGAGGCGGTGCGCCGCCGCATCGCCACCGAGACGCTGGACCTGTTCGCGCCCTTGGCCAACCGCCTGGGGGTGTGGCAGATCAAGTGGGAGCTGGAGGACCTGGGCTTCCGCCATACCGAGCCGGACAGCTACAAGCGCATCGCCAAGCTGCTGGACGAGCGCCGGCTGGAGCGCATCGACTATATCGACCGCTTGCTGGACACCCTGCGCGCGGAGCTGAAGAACGCCGGCGTCAAGGCGGAAGTGGCCGGCCGGCCCAAGCACATCTTCTCCATCTGGAAGAAGATGAAGAAGAAAAAACTGGATTTCTCCGAGCTTTACGACATCCGCGCGGTGCGCATCCTGGTGGAGCGGCTGCCGGACTGCTACACGGCGCTGGGCATCATCCATGGCACCTGGCAGCCGATTCCCGGCGAGTTCGACGACTACATCTCCCACCCCAAGGCCAATAATTACCGCAGCCTGCACACCGCGGTGATTGGGCCGGAGGACAAGGCGGTGGAGGTGCAGATCCGCACCTTCGAGATGCACGAGCACGCCGAGTTCGGCGTGGCCGCGCACTGGCGCTACAAGGAAGGCGGCAAGGGCGACGCCGCCTACGAGGAGAAAATCTCCTGGCTGCGCCAATTGCTGGACTGGCGCGAGGAGATGTCGGACCGTGAGGGCCTGGCCGAGGCGTTCAAGACCGAGCTGTTCGCCGACACCATCTATGTGCTGACGCCGCAGGGCCGGGTGATGGCCTTGCCCTTCGGCGCCACCCCCATCGATTTCGCCTACTCGGTGCACACCAACCTGGGCCACCGCTGCCGCGGCGCCAAGGTGGAGGGGCAGATCGTGCCGCTGTCCACGCCACTGCAAAACGGCCAGCGGGTGGAGATCATCACCGCCAAGGAGGGCGGGCCGTCGGTGAACTGGTTGCACGACGGCTGGGTGAAGAGCCATCGCGCCATTTCCAAGATCCGCCAGCACATCCGCCTGCTCAACGCCGACACCGTGCGCGAAACCGGCAAGATGCTGTTCGAGCGCGAGCTGGCGCGCCACAGCCATATGCAGCCCAATCTGGGCGCGCTGGCGGAGAAGCTGGGCTACGACAAGCTGGAAGAAGTCTACGGCGCGCTGGGCCACGGCGAGCTGACCACGCGCGTGGTGTCCAACGCCATCGTCAGCTTCGCGCCGCCGCCGCCGGCGGACGTGGCGCCGGAAAGCCTGGTCAAGGCCAGCAAGGGCGGCCACGACGCCGGCGGCGTGCTGATCGAGGGCGTGGACAATCTGATGACGGTGCTGGCCAAGTGCTGCAAGCCGGCGCCGCCGGACGGGGTGATGGGTTTCGTCACCAAGGGGCGCGGCATTTCCATCCACCGCACCAGTTGCCTGACGCTGAAAAAGCTGTCGGTGGAAGCGCCGGAGCGGCTGATCGCCGCGGAATGGGGCGACCAGCGCAGCAGCGTCTTCCCCATCGACATCGAAATCATCGCGATGGACCGCCCCGGCCTGCTGCGCGACCTGTCCGACGTGCTGTCGCGCGAGAAGCTGAACCTGATCGGCGTCAACACCCTGTCGCGCGACACCCGCGCCCGCATGCGCTTCACCGTGGAGGTGCGCCAGGTGCAGGACATCAGCCGGGTGCTGTCGCGGATGATGGAGTTGAGTGGGGTGCAGGAGGCGCGGCGTTTATAGCGTGCCGCGGCCGAGTTTGCGTTGGCACAAGTTCACCGTCGCTGTGCATTGCTTTGACTTAAAGAAATTTTCATAATGGTTTTTTTGCGTCGCCGCCGGCCGGCGACGCGGAGGCTTTGGAACGCTGGGCGAGGCCCGGCCGTTCAATTTTGAAAGGTTTGCTAGCTCATGTCCGAACTGATCGCCGCGGCGCGCCGCGCCCTGTCCCTGATGGATCTCACCACGCTGAACGACGACGACACTAACGACAAGGTCGCCGCGCTGTGCCGCAAGGCCAAGAGCGAAGCCGGCACAGTGGCCGCGGTCTGCGTGTATCCGCGCTTCGTGCCCATCGCCAAGAAAACCCTGCGCGAGGCCGGCTGCCCCGAGGTCAAAGTGGCCACCGTCACCAACTTCCCGGCCGGCGACGAGGACATCGCCATCGCGGTGGCGGAAACCCGCGCCGCGATCGCCTACGGCGCGGACGAGGTGGACGTGGTGTTCCCGTATCGCGCGCTGATGGCGGGCAACCGCGAGGTGGGCGCGCAACTGGTGGCGGCCTGCAAGGACGCCTGCGAGGGCAAGACGCTGAAAGTCATCATCGAAAGCGGCGAGCTGAAGGACGAGGCGCTGATCCGCGAGGCCAGCCTGATCTCCATCCAGGCCGGCGCCGACTTCATCAAGACTTCCACCGGCAAGGTGCCGGTGAACGCCACGCTGGAAGCGGCCGGCGTGATGCTGTCCGCCATCCGCGAAACCGGCGGCGCTTGCGGCTTCAAGGCCGCCGGCGGCGTGCGCACCGCGGCCGAGGCGGCGGAATACCTGGAGCTGGCCGAGCATCTGCTGGGCGCGGGCTGGGTGAGCGCCGAGCGCTTCCGTTTCGGCGCGTCCGGCCTGTTGGGCAATTTGCAGGCGGAAATCGAAGGGGGCGAGGTTAAGCCGATTAGCGGCTACTGATCGTTCGCTGTTTCATCGCCGCTGACAAAACCCCTGATGCCGCGTTGCACCGACTTGTCGTACTTTAGTACTGCCTGCGTCGGTGCGCCTTGCCTCAGGTGCGCTAAGCGGTTTTGTTAGCGGCTCTTAATTCTTGGCCGTGGCCCGGGTCCCGGCCATTATTTATTGCTCGCGGCGCGTTTCGCCGCGGCAGGCGCAAGGCAGGGAGAATGCCATGTTTTTGCCTCAGGAAATCATTCGCAAGAAACGCGACGGCCAGGCGCTGTCGCAACAGGACATCCAGCAGTTCGTCGCCGGCATCACCGACGGCAGCGTGGCGGACAGCCAAATCTCCGCGCTGACCATGGCGGTGTACTTCAACGGCATGGCTTTGGAAGAAAACGTGCACATGGCGCTGGCGATGCGCGACTCCGGCCGCCGCATGCAGTGGAGCGACCTCAACCTGCCCGGCCCGGTGGTGGACAAGCATTCCACCGGCGGCGTCGGCGACGTGGTGTCGCTGATGTTGGGGCCGATGGTGGCCGCCTGCGGCGGTTTCGTGCCGATGATTTCCGGCCGCGGCCTGGGCCATACCGGCGGCACGCTGGACAAGCTGTCGGCGATTCCCGGCTACAATCCCTTCCCCAGCCCGGACGAGTTCCGCCGCGTGGTCAAGGAAGTGGGCGTGGCCATCATCGGCCAGACCTCGGACCTGGCGCCGGCCGACCGCCGCGTCTACGCGGTGCGCGACGTGACCGCGACGGTGGAGTCGGTGGCGATGATCACCGCCTCGATTCTGTCCAAGAAACTGGCCGCCGGCCTGGATGCCTTGGTAATGGACGTGAAGGCCGGCACCGGCGCCTTCATGCCGACGATGGAGAAATCCGTGGAGCTGGCCGAGCGCATCGTCAAGGTGGGCAACGGCGCCGGCGTGGCCACCAGCGCGCTGATTACGGAGATGAGCCAGCCCTTGGCCTGGACCGCCGGCAACAGCATTGAAACCCGCGAAGCGGTTCGTTACCTGAAGGGCGACGAGCGCAATCCGCGGCTGCATGAAGTCACCATGGCGCTGTGCGCCGAGATGCTGGTGGTGGGCAAACTGGCCAAGGACGAGGCCGAGGCGCGCGACAAGCTGCAAACCGCGCTGGACTCCGGCCGCGCCGCCGAGATCTTCGGCCGCATGGTGGCCGCGCTGGGCGGCCCCGCCGACTTCATGGAGAACTATGATTCCCATATGGCGGCCGCGCCCATCGTGCGCCCGGTGCTGGCCGAGCGCGCCGGCTTCGTCGGCGGCATGGACACCCGCGGCATCGGCATGGCGGTGTGCGCGCTGGGCGGCGGACGCCGCCTGCCCAGCGACGAGCTGGACTTCCGCGTCGGCCTGTCCCGCTTCGTCGAGCTGGGCCAGCGCATCGACGCCGGCGCGCCGCTGGCTTACATTCACGCGGCGGACGAAAACAGCTTCGCCGACGCGGAGCGCCGCCTGAAGGCGGCGATCCAACTGGCAGACGCGGCACCTTCCGCGCTGCCGCTGGTCTATCAGAAGATTCGCCAGCAGTAATCCCGGAGCGGCAATATGAAACGAGCCATCATTCTGATTCTGGACTCGCTGGGCATCGGCGCCGCCGCCGACGCCCCGCAGTTCGGCGACGCCGGCAGCAACACGCTGGGCCACATCGCCATGGAGGCGGCCGCCGGCCGCGCCAACGTCGGCCGCAGCGGCGCGCTGACGCTGCCCAATCTGTCCCGCATGGGTCTGGGCCACGCCTGCCGGCTGTCTTCCGGCTATTTCCCGGAAGGCATGGACCCGGCCGAGCCGGCGGCGGCCTACGGCTACGCCCGCGAGCTGTCCAGCGGCAAGGACACGCCGTCCGGCCACTGGGAAATCGCCGGCGTGCCGGTCTTGTTCGACTGGGGCTATTTCAGCGACCACGACAACAGCTTCCCGCCAGAACTGCTGGACGCCATCGTGGCCAAGGCGGAGCTGCCCGGCTATCTGGGCAACTGCCACGCCTCCGGCACCGAGATCCTGGACCGGCTGGGCGAGGAGCACATGAAGAGCGGCAAGCCCATCTTCTACACCTCGGCGGACTCGGTGTTCCAGATCGCCTGTCATGAAGAGACGTTCGGGCTGGAACGGCTGTACCAATTGTGCAAGATCACCCGCGAGCTGCTGGAGCCGTACAATATCGGCCGCGTGATCGCGCGGCCCTTTGTCGGCGAAGGCAAGGGCCAGTTCGTGCGCACCGGCAACCGCAAGGACCTGGCGGTGGAGCCGCCGGCGACGACGGTGCTGGAAAAGCTGGCCAAGGCCGGCGGCGACGTGGTGTCCATCGGCAAGATCGCCGACATCTACGCCCATGTCGGCATCACCCACAAGCACAAGGCCACCGGCTTCGACCAGCTGTGGGACGCCACCCTGGGCGCGATGCGCGACCATGAGGAGCGGCCGGCCATCATCATGGCCAACTTCGTCGACTTCGACTCCAGCTACGGTCACCGCCGCGACACCGCCGGCTACGCCCGAGCGCTGGAGGAGTTCGACGCGAGGCTGCCGGAGGTGATGGCGGCGCTGGGCGACGACGATATCCTGATCCTGTCCGCCGATCACGGCTGCGATCCCACCTGGGAAGGCACGGACCATACCCGCGAACACATCCCGGTGCTGTGCTACGGCAAGAAGGTGCCGGCCGGTTCGCTGGGCGAGCGCGCCACTTTCGCCGACATCGGCCAGACCGTGGCGGCGCATCTGGGCCTGAGCCCTATGGATTACGGTCAGTCCTTCCTGTGAGGCGGGATTGAACGACGTTTACGCCCCGGCGCCTGCGCGCCGGGGCTCTTTTGAATCTGGAGACTAAAGACGATGGCGACACCGCATATCAACGCCCAGCCGGGCGATTTTGCCGAAACCGTGTTGATGCCCGGCGATCCGCTGCGCGCCAAAATGATCGCGGAAACCTTCCTGGAAGACGCCAAGCTGGTGACCACGGTGCGCAATGTGTTCGGCTACACCGGCACCTACCAGGGCAAGCGCCTGTCGGTGATGGCCCACGGCATGGGCATTCCGTCCGCCAGCATCTACACCACCGAGCTGATCAAGGACTACGGCGTCAAGAACATCATCCGCATCGGCTCCTGCGGCGCGGTGACGCCCGACATCAAGCTGCGCGAACTGTTCGTCGCCATGGGCGCGTCCACCGACAGCAAGGTCAACCGCATGCGCTTCAACGACCACGACTACGCCGCCATCGCCGATTACGGCCTGCTGCGCACGGTGGTGGACGCCGCGGCGGAGCAGGGCAAGCCGGTGACGGTGGGCAATGTGTTCTCCGCCGACCTGTTCTACGGCGTGCAGCCGAATATGCTGGAAGTGCTGGACAAGATGCAGGTCAAGGTCATCGAGATGGAACTGGCCGGCATCTACAGCGTGGCCGCGCAATACGGCGCGCGCGCGGTGGGCATTCTGACCGTGTCGGACATCATCCCCACCGGCGAGGCCACCAGCGCCGAAGAGCGTCAGACCACCTTCCGCGACATGATGGAAGTGGCTCTGGCCGCGGCGATCAAGCTGTAAGCGTCCGCGGATTGTCGGACAGTGCGGCGGGGCCTGGGGCCCCGCCACCGCGCGGGCCCGCGGCAAAAGCGGCGCAAAAAACGACGCGGCCCCAAAGTTGTCTTGCAGTGCGATGGCGATTTTGTCCTTGATTTAACAGGGTCTTTCGCCACGTGTGACGTAAAAAGCCACGTTTTATAGTGCAATGCACAAAAAGCCTTGCAATGAAGCAAGTCTATGCAGATAATGAAACCTGCATCAGGACGTGGCATGCAAAGTGTGCGTTTTGGTGTTGTCTCCTCCATCCTCCTTCTTTAGGTGGAACTTGGCGCAACAAAGCAAGACGTTGCGCTTTTTTTTGTCTTGCCGCCGCTAAACTCCCCATTCCGCCTGCATTTTTCCCTCTGCGCGAGCATCGCCGCCCGGTCGCCGGATTTCTGTTGTCTCACAAGGGTTTGACAGCCGGATCGGGGCTGTAATAGAATCCGTAACTTTCAAGAATTACGATGGAAGAGTTCCATGAAGACCTTTTCTGCCAAGCCGCATGAGGTTAAACGCGACTGGTTTGTGGTCGATGCCAACGACAAGGTTTTGGGCCGCCTCGCCGCTGAGATCGCCCGTCGCCTGCGTGGCAAGCACAAGCCGGAATACACCCCGCACGTAGATACCGGCGATTTCATCGTCGTGGTCAACGTCGAGAAGCTGCGCGTTACCGGTGCCAAGGCACAAGACAAAAAGTACTACCGTCACTCCGGCTACCCGGGTGGTATCTACGAGCGCAGCTTCACCGAACTGCAAGACAAGTTCCCGGAGCGCGTTCTGGAAAAAGCCGTAAAAGGCATGCTGCCGAAGGGCCCGCTGGGTTACGCCATGATCAAGAAACTCAAGGTGTACTCCGGTTCCGAGCATCCGCACACTGCTCAACAGCCGAAAGTGCTGGAAATCTGATTTTAAGGCGTAGAAATGAACGGTAAATACTACTACGGCACCGGCCGTCGCAAGAGCTCCGTTGCTCGCGTGTTCATGCAAAAGGGCTCGGGCCAGATCATCGTCAACGGCAAGCCGGTTGATGAATATTTCGCTCGTGAAACCGGTCGCATGGTAATCCGCCAGCCGCTGGCACTGACCGAGAACCTCGAATCCTTCGACATCAAGGTGAATGTTGTCGGCGGCGGCGAAACCGGCCAAGCCGGCGCGATCCGTCACGGCATCACCCGCGCTCTGATCGACTTCGACACCGCTCTGAAGCCGGCTCTGTCCGCTGCTGGTTACGTGACCCGCGACGCTCGTGAAGTTGAGCGTAAAAAAGTCGGCCTGCGCAAAGCTCGCCGCGCCAAGCAGTTCTCCAAGCGTTAATTCGCCGGATTCTGTTTTCAAGAAAACCGCCTGCTTCGTCAGGCGGTTTTTCTTTGCCCGTCGTTTTCCCGCTTTTCCCCTTTCGTATTGCAAGGCAGCATCGCAGTGCCTACACTGTCGTTTTTGCGACGCGGTTTTATATAAAGGAATGGGCATGATCAAGGTGGGAATCGTCGGGGGCACCGGCTACACGGGTGTCGAACTGCTGCGTTTGCTGGCCGGCCATCCGTCGGCGCGCGTGAGCGCGGTCACCTCGCGCAAGGAAGCCGGCATGAAGGTGGCCGACATGTTTCCCAGCTTGCGAGGCCGCATCGATCTGGCCTTCTCCACTCCCGACCAAGCCCGGCTGCAGGACTGCGATGTGGTGTTTTTCGCCACACCCAACGGCATTGCGATGAATGAGGCGCGCGAGCTGCTGGCCGCCGGCGTGCGGGTGGTGGATCTGGCCGCCGATTACCGGATCCAGGACGTCGCCGAATGGGAAAAATGGTACGGCATGAGCCACGGTTCGCCGGATTTGGTGGCCGAAGCGGTGTACGGCTTGCCGGAAATCAATCGCGAGGCCATCCGCGGCGCGCGGCTGGTGGCGAACCCGGGTTGCTATCCGACCGCGGTGCAACTGGGCTTTCTGCCCTTGATCGAAGCCGGAGCGGTGGAGCTGTCCAGCCTGATCGCCGACTGCAAGTCCGGCGTGTCCGGCGCCGGACGCAAGGCGGAGGTGGGGGCCTTGCTGGCCGAGGCCGGGGATTCCTTTAAAGCTTACGGCGTGGCCGGCCACCGCCATCTGCCGGAAATCCGCCAGGGCCTGGGCCGGGCGGCCGCGCAGCCGGTGGGCCTGACCTTTGTCCCGCATCTGACGCCGATGATACGCGGCATTCACGCCACGCTGTACGCGCGCTTGAAGGCGGACGTCGACGTGCAGGCGCTGTTCGAGCGCCGTTACGCCGGCGAAGCCTTCGTCGACGTGTTGCCGGCCGGCAGCCATCCGGAGACGCGTTCGGTGCGCGGCGCCAACGTCTGCCGCATCGCCGCGCACAGGCCGCAGGGCGGCGAGGTGGTGGTGGTGTTGTCGGTGATAGACAATCTGGTCAAGGGCGCTGCCGGCCAGGCGGTGCAGAACATGAACCTGATGTTCGGGCTGCCGGAGCGGGCCGGTCTGGACATCGTTCCCTTGCTGCCTTGAGACAGCCGCGCATGCGCGGAAAGAACTAGTTCGCTTGAAGACTCGCCATCGGCCCCAATATCCGACTAAAATAGTGGGTGAATGCCGCTCTGCCGGCTTTAGAAGGGGTTTGAGAAACCGCAGCGCGCACGCAGCCAGGCCGCTAGCGGACCGTTGGCGGGTTCTCAAGGCCCCGGAACTGAATTGCGAGGTTTGACATGACTACTGCTGCAACTGAAATGCCGTCCCCGATCAACTTCAGCGCAAGCGCTTGTTCCAAGGTGCAGGAGCTGATCGCCGAGGAAGGCAATCCCGATCTGAAACTGCGCGTCTTCGTTACCGGCGGCGGCTGCTCCGGCTTCCAGTACGGTTTCACATTTGACGAAATCGCAAATGAAGACGATACCGCTATAGAGAGACAAGGCGTGACCTTCCTGGTGGATCCGATGAGCTACCAGTACCTGGTCGGCGCTGAAATCGATTATCAGGAAAGCCTGGAGGGCTCCCAGTTCGTGATCCGCAATCCGAACGCCACCACCACCTGCGGTTGTGGTTCGTCGTTCTCGGTGTGATCCGGACGCGGTAGAATACAGGCTCGGGCTTTTGCCCGGGCCTTTTTTATGGGGACAACAAAATGAATAAGCTGCCACCCGTCGTCTTGCCGAAGATCGAATTCACCCGTGAATTCGCGTTTAGCGATGCCGACTTCGAACGCATTCGCAAACTGATCTACAAGGAAGCGGGCATTTCGTTGAACCCGTCGAAGAAAGACATGGTTTACGGCCGCCTGGTGCGTCGCATCCGCGAGCTGAAGCTGCCCGGCTTCGCCGCCTACGTCGACTTCCTAGAGTCGATCAGCGGCAAGCGCGAGTTCGAACAGTTCGTCAACGCGCTGACCACCAATCTGACTTTCTTCTTCCGCGAAGAGCACCATTTCCCGCTGCTGGCCGAGCATCTGAAGAAGAAGGGGGGCAGCGGAGAGCTGGCGATCTGGTGCGCGGCCTCGTCCACCGGCGAAGAGCCGTATTCGCTGGCGATCACCGCCTTGGAGGCGGTGCCGGGCGCGCGCATCAGCGTGCTGGCCACCGATCTGGACACCAGCGTGCTGGAAACCGGACGCAAGGGCATTTACGCCGCGGACAAGGTGGCGCGCCTGCCGCCGGGCTACGCCGCCAAATACTTCGACAAGCAGCCGGACGGCAGCTTCCAGGCCAAGGCCCAGCTGCGCAATATGATCACCTTCCAGCGCTTGAATCTGGTGGAGACGAACTGGTCGGTCAAGCGCCAGTTCGACGCCATTTTCTGCCGCAACGTAATGATTTATTTCGATCGCGATACCCAGTTCGGCGTGCTTAAGCGTTTTGCGCCGCTGTTGAAGCCGGACGGTCTGCTGTTCGTCGGCCATTCCGAGAATTTCTATTTCGCGTCGGATTATTTCCATCTGCGCGGCAAGACGGTTTACGAGCACGCGAAGAAGCCATAAGGGTGGATCGCGGCTGGTAAAGCCAATGGGCAAGCGGGTCTTGCCCATTGGCTTTTGTGGAGAGTCGATGCGAGTAGTTGTGTTGGGCGCCGGCGTCATCGGCGTGTCCACCGCCTGGTTTTTGGCGGAGAAGGGCCACCAAGTGGTGGTGGTGGACCGCGCCAGCGGCGCGGCGAGAGAAACCAGTTTCGCCAACGGCGGCCAGATTTCGGTCAGCCAGTCGGAGCCTTGGGCCAATCCGCGCGCGCCGTGGCGGGTATTGCGCTGGCTGCTGCGCGACGACGCGCCCTTGCTGTTCCGGCCGCGGCTGGACACGCGGCAATGGCGCTGGGGACTGGATTTCCTGCGCGAATGCCTGCCGGGGCGCAGCGAGCGCAATATGCGCCAGATGGTGGCGCTGGGCCTGTACAGCCGCGATACGCTGCGGGGTTTGCGCCAGGAGCTGGGCATAGACTACCAGCAGTTGCAGCGGGGCATCCTGACCCTGCTGTTCTCCGACGCCGAACTGGCCCAGGCCCGCGAGGGCTGCGCGCAGCTGCGAAAGCTGGGCGTGGAGAAAAGCCTGCTGACGCCGTTGCAGGCGCTGGAGCGGGAGCCGGCCCTGGCGCGCATCCTGCCCGAACTGAGCGGCGCCTGCTGGAGCCCGGACGACGAATCCGGCAATGTGCATCTGTTCACCGTCGCGCTGGCCCAGGCCTGCGCGCTGCGCGGGGTGGAGTTCCGCTTCCAGACCCGGATCAACGCCTTGGAGCGCGTGGACGACGCGGTGAGCGGGGTGTCGGTCACCACCGCCGACGGCGCGTACGAGCGCATCGAGGCCGACGCCTACGTATTGGCGCTGGGCGCTTATTCCCCGTTGCTGGCGGCGCAGGCCGGCTTGCGCCTGCCGGTGTATCCGGCCAAAGGCTATTCCGCCACGCTGCCGATTCTGGACGCCGCCGCCGCGCCGCTGACCAGCATTACCGACGAAGCCCACAAGGTGGTGGTGTCGCGGCTGGGCGACGAGCTGCGCATCGCCGGCACCGCCGAGCTGTCCGGCTATTCCACGCATTTGGAGCCGCGGCGTTGCGATTTGCTGCTGCAGCGCGGCCGCGCCTTGTTCGGCGACGCCTGCGACTGGGAGCGCGCGCGTTTCTGGAGCGGCCTGAGGCCGGCCACGCCGGGCAATGTGCCGCTGATCGGCCCCAGCCGGCTGCGGCGCTTGTATCTGAACACCGGTCACGGGACCTTGGGCTGGACCGAGGGCGCCGGTTCCGGCCGCGCGCTGGCGGAGATCGTCAACGGCGACACGCCGGCGCTGGATTTCGCGTTCTGCCGCGCTTGAGCGATAGGTTGAACTGAAGCGAGCCGATGCCCGGCGCATGGTAAAATCGCGCCGATTCGGATTCCCATCGTCCGCCGTCGGCGGGCCAAGCCATTCATTTCCAGGAAAAATCGTCATGCGTATCGGAACGCCGCAAAGTCGCAGTGCCGTCAGGGTGATGTTGTTGGGCAGCGGGGAGCTGGGCAAGGAGGTGGTAATCGCCTTGCAGCGGCTGGGCGTGGAAACCATCGCCGTGGACCGCTACGCCGGCGCGCCGGCGATGCAGGTGGCCCACGCCAGCCACGTGATCGACATGTCGGACGCCGCGGCCTTGCGCCGGCTGGTGGAGCAGCTGCGGCCGCATCTGATCGTGCCGGAGATCGAGGCCATCGCCACCGAAGAATTGCTGCGCATCGAGGCGGACGGCCTGGCCGAGGTGATTCCCACCGCGCGCGCCGCGCATCTGACGATGAACCGCGAAGGCATCCGCCGGCTGGCGGCGGAAGAGCTGGGCCTGCCCACTTCGCCGTACGCGTTCGCGTCCAGCCTGGAAGCGCTGCAAGCCGCCATCGACGACGGCATCGGCTACCCCTGCCTGGTGAAGCCGGTGATGTCGTCCAGCGGCAAGGGCCAGTCGCTGCTGCGCGGGCCGGAGGACGTGGCCAAGGCCTGGCAATACGCCGCCAGCAGCGGCCGGGTGGACAAGGGCAGGGTGATTGTCGAGGGCTTCATCGATTTTGATTACGAAATCACCCAGTTGACCGTGCGCGCGGCGGACGGCGCGGGCGGCATCGCCACGCATTTCTGCGCGCCGGTCGGCCATCTGCAGCGCAGCGGCGATTACGTGGAGAGCTGGCAGCCGCAGCCGATGAGCGAGCTGGCCTTGCTGCGCGCGCGCGAAGTGTCCAAGGCGGTGACCGACGCGCTGGGCGGCCGCGGCCTGTTCGGCGTCGAGCTGTTCGTCAAGGGCGATCAGGTATGGTTCTCCGAAGTGAGTCCGCGGCCGCACGACACCGGCCTGGTGACGCTGGCGACCCAGCGCTGGTCCGAGTTCGAATTGCACGCGCGCGCCATCCTGGGCCTGCCGGTGGACGCGACGATGTTCAGCGCCGGCGCGTCGGCGGTGATCTACGGCGGCCTGGACGAGGCCGGCATCGTTTTCGACGGCGTGGACGAGGCCCTGCGGGTGCCGGGCGCGGACCTGCGTCTGTTCGGCAAGCCGGAAAGTTATTTGAAGCGCCGCATGGGCGTGGCCCTGGCCACGGCGGAGACGGTGGAACAGGCTCGCGAGCGGGCCAGAACAGCGGCCGCGCTGGTGCGGCCGACGACGGGGAATGAAGCGTGAGCGATGAAGTGCGGGAAATGACGCCCTATCAATTATTGGGCGGCGAAGGCGTGGTGCGTTGGTTGAGCGACCGTTTTTACGACATCATGGACAGCGATCCGGCGGTCAAGCCGCTGCGCGACATGCATCCGCAGGACCTGGCCGGCTCGCGCCAGAAGCTGTTCATGTTCCTGTCCGGTTGGCTGGGCGGCCCGTCTTTATACATGGAGGCCTTCGGCCATCCGCGGCTGCGCATGCGCCATATGCCGTTCGCGGTGGACGAGGCGGCGCGCGATCAGTGGATGTCCTGCATGCGCCGCGCGGTGGACGAGCTGGTGGCCGAGGATTGGCTGAAGCAAAAGCTGATCGAGGCCTTCCACAACACCGCCGACTTCATGCGCAATCAATAAAAAACTTGCGGCCGGCGCGCCAATGTCCATGATGAGAGAAGGTTCTCGCATTTCATCCGGTGGAGATGGTGCGCATGGCATGCAAGCTGTTGATGTTGTGGCTGGGACTGGCGGTGTGCGCGGGCGCCATGGCGACGTGTTTGCCGCAAGCCTGGGCTTGCGCCTCTCCGGCCGACGCGGGGGCCAAAGCCCTTCCTCGGGACGTCGACAGGGACATCACTCTAGGCGGGTTGCGCTTTGAGCGCGAAGCAGTCAGCAACCGCCTGTCCTTGTCCCCGGTGCTGGACCTGAACAAGCAAGCACAACTGTCTTTGCGTTTGACGCCCAAGCAGTTCGGCCTGCGCTTGAAAGTGAACACCGACTGAGACCGGGCGCAAGGCCCGGCGTCGCTTCAGCTCCCGGGAGGGGGCGGAATCGAATAGGTGCCGGTGACGTGGGCCACCGGCTCTTCCAGCCCCGCCGACAGCAGCAAGACTTCCCCCACCGCCAGCCGTTTGCCCAGCTTCAGGATGCGGCCTTCCGCGATCACGTCCGCCGGCGGCGGCTTGCGCAGGAAGTTGATGTTGAGGCTGGTGGTCACCGCCAGCTCCACTCGGCCTATCATGCCCAGCACCACCGCGTACAGCGTGGCGTCGGCCAGCGCCATCAAGGCGGGCCCGGCGATGGTGCCGCCCGGCCGGATCAGGTCCGGGTTGAAATGCATGCGCAGCACCGCGCCGCCGTCGGCGATGGATTCGGTCCGGATGCCGAACAGGCGGACCAGGGGCAGTTCCTGATCGATCAGGCTCTGGAATTCCGGGACGGATAGTCGAGGCATGGGGCGCTCCGGCGCTGTGACCTTGACATCATCGAGCGCCGGGGCGCGGGCGTCAATGCCCGGCGGCTTGGGCTCAGCGCGGGCGGTGGCCGCGTTCGATCAGCACGCCGACGCGTTTGACGCCGGGCAGGATGCCCAGCTTGGTGACCGAGACGCGGGCCCAGGGCGCGCCGAAGTCCTCGCGGATCACCTTGGCGATGTATTCCGCCAGCGCCTCAAGCAGCAGGAAGTGTTGCTCCGAAAGCGCCTTGCGCAGCCGCTCCACCACCACGCCGTAGTGTATGGTGTCGCCGATATTGTCGCTGTGACAGGGCGCTTCGCTGGGAATGCCGATTTCCAGGTCGATTTCAATGGTTTGCGGGGCTTTCCGCTCCCATTCGTAGACACCGATAATGGTGTCGGCGCGCACTTCGCGCAGGAATATGATGTCCATCAGTTTGTCTGGGAGTTGGGGTTTGCCGCCCGATACCGTAAAATCCGAAGCCTTCTATTCTAATGGATACACCATGACCACGACAGCTTTTGCCTTTGTTGTTGCGGCCTACCTGATCGGCTCGCTCTCTTTCGCGGTGATTGTCAGCAAGGCCATGGGCATGGCCGACCCGCGCAGTTACGGTTCCGGCAACCCCGGCGCCACCAATGTGCTGCGCAGTGGCAAGAAGCTGGCGGCGGCGCTGACCTTGCTCGGCGACGGGGTCAAGGGCTGGGTGGCGGTGGCGCTGACCGCCTGGTTCGGACCGCAGTACGGGCTGGGCGAGCAGGCGATCGCGATGTCGGCGCTGGCGGTGCTGATCGGCCACATGTGGCCGGTGTTCTTCGGCTTCAAGGGCGGCAAGGGCGTGGCCACCGCGGTGGGCGTGCTGCTGGGCTTCAGCCCGTGGCTGGCGCTGGCGGCGCTGGCCACCTGGCTGTTCGTCGCCTTCGTGCTGAAGATTTCCTCGCTGTCCGCCCTCATCGCCTGCGTGCTGACGCCGGTGTACGCCTATTTCATCGTCGGGCCGCAGAGCGTTTACTTCGGCAGCTGCATCGTCATCGCCATTCTGGTGGTGCATCGCCACAAGTCCAATCTGATCAAGCTCTTGACCGGTCAAGAGGACAAGATAGGCGGCAAGAGCTCGGACAAGAGCTCCTCCTGAGCTTGGCTCCGCGAATGAAAAGGCCGTCGCTTGCGACGGCTTTTTGTTTTGGCGCGGCTCGGCTCAGCCGTCGGACAGCACCCGTAGGTGAGCGGCCACGCTGCGGCCCAGCGCCGACAGGTCGTAACCGCCTTCCAGCACCGAGACCACGCGGCCGTCGGCGTAGAGATCGGCGATCTGCATCAGGTGGCGGGTCACCCACTCGTAATCGGCCTCCACCAGCCCCAGCGAACCCATATCGTCTTCGCGGTGCGCGTCGAAGCCGGCGGAGATGAATAGGATCTGCGGCTGGAAGTCGTGCAATAGCGGCAGCCAGACCGTCTCCACCGCTTCGCGGAACTCGCGGCCGCCGCTGCCTGCCTTCAGCGGCACATTGTGCATGTTGGGGCCCAGCGGCGCGTCGCCGCAATAGGGGTAGAACGGATGCTGGAAGACGGACACCATCAGCACCCTGGGATCGTCGCGCAGGATTTCCTCGGTGCCGTTGCCGTGATGGACGTCGAAGTCGATCACCGCCACCCGTTCGAACTGATAGTGGGACAGCGCGTGGGTGACGCCGATGGCCAGATTGTTGAAGAAACAGAAGCCCATCGCCTTGCCGCTTTCAGCGTGGTGGCCGGGCGGGCGCACCGCGCAGAAGGCGTTGGGCGCCTTGTCCTCGGCCACCAGCTCCACCGCCTTGACCACGGCGCCGGCGGCGCGCCGCGCGGCTTGCAGCGTGCCGGCGGACATCGCGGTGTCCGGGTCCACGCGAAAAGTGCCTATGCTGGGAGAGCAGGATTCCAGATATTCGAGATAGTGCGGCGGATGCACGCGCGCCAACTGCTGTTCGGTGACTTCCGGCGCTTCGATCTCCTGCAGCCCGTCCAGAATCTGCGAGGCCATCAGCTGGTCGCGGATGGCGATCAGGCGCTCCGGGCATTCCGGGTGGCCCACGCCCATATTGTGCTGCAGACACTCGGGGTGGGTGATGTAGGCGGTGAGCCCTGAGCGTTGCAAGCGATTTTTCAGCCAGGTCAACACGTGCGATTCCTTGTTGCGTACAATGGGCGCGGGATATGTGATATCGATAAATAGTGCGCGTAAGCGGGTGCAAATGCAATCTCTCTCCATTGCGTATCGTCAACTGAATCAGCTGATCCTGGGCAAGCCGCAGGCGATTCGCCTGGCCTTGACCTGCTTGATCGCCCGAGGCCATTTGCTGATCGAGGACGTGCCCGGCGTGGGTAAGACCACGTTGGCCCATGGTCTGGCCGGCGTGCTGGGCCTGGAATATCGCCGGGTGCAGTTCACCAGCGATCTGCTGCCCTCGGACATCCTCGGCGTCAACATCTACCAGCGCGACTCTTCTTCCTTCCACTTTCATCAAGGCCCGGTGTTTTCGCAGGTGCTGCTGGCCGACGAGATCAACCGCGCCTCGCCCAAGGTCCAGTCCGCCTTGCTGGAGGCGATGGAGGAGCGTCAGGTTTCGGTGGACGGCGCCACCTATCCCTTGCCCGAGCCCTTCTTCGTCATCGCCACCCAGAACCCGGCGGAACAGGCCGGCACCTTCCCCTTGCCGGAGTCGCAGCAGGACCGTTTCCTGATGCGCATCTCGCTGGGTTATCCGCCGCGCGAGGCCGAGCTGGCCTTGCTGCAGGGCGAGGACCGTCGCCAGCTGCTGGCCAAGCTGGTGCCGGCCTTGCGTCCCGGCGAATTGATCGCGCTGCAGCGCCAGGCCGCGCAGCTGACGGTCAGCCCGGCCTTGGCCGGCTACGTGCTGGCCTTGGTCGAGGCCACGCGCCGGGACAGCCGCTTCGCCTCGGGGCTGAGCCCGCGCGCCGGCCTGGCGCTGGCGGCGGCGGCGCGCGCCTGGGCCTTGCTGGAAGGGCGCGATCACGTGCTGCCGGAGGACGTGAAGGCGGTCTTCCCCAGCGTGGCCGGCCATCGTCTGCTCGGCGGCAACGGCGGCGACGCCGCCAGCGGGCTGCTCGCCCATGTTCCCATTCCTTGACCCGCGCCGCCGGCTGCGGCAATGGATGCTGCGCCGCGCGACGCCGCAGCCGCATTGCCGGCTGGAGCAAAACCGCATTTATCTGCTGCCCACCCGCTTCGGCCTGACGCTGGGCCTGGTGGCGCTGGCGGTGTGGATAGGCGCGTTGAACTACGACGTCAGCCTGGCCTACGCGCTGTCGTTTTGGGTGGCCGGCTTGCTGCTGGTGGCGGTGCTGCTGGCTTACCGCCAGTTGGCCGGCCTGCAGTTGCGCGCGCTGGACGCGGAGCCTGTCTTCGCCGGCGACGCCGTGCGTTTCCGCGTGTTGCTGCGGCATGAGGACGACGGCGAGCGTCAACTGAGCCTGGCGCTGGAAGACGGCGCGGAAACCCGGATTGACCGCCTGCCCGGCGGGGAGGAGTTCGAGCTGCTGCTGAGCGTTTGCGGCAGCCGGCGCGGCTATATGGCCTTGCCGGCCTGTCAGGTCTGGAGCGAGGCGCCGTTCGGTCTGGTGCGCGCCAGCGCCTGGGTCAGGCTGACGGCCCAGGCGCTGCTGTTTCCCGCGCCCTTGCAGGACGGCCAGCGCGGCCGCAGTCTGGGCGGCGGCGATCAGCCCAGCGATCAGCCGGGCGAGGAAGAGGACTTCTCCCATCTGGACGCGTATCGCGTCGGGGATTCGCCGCGCCGCATCGCCTGGAAAGTGCTGGCGCGCCGCGGCGCGCTGGTCAGCAAGCAATTCGCCGGGGAAGGGCGCGCCGGCTTGCTGGCCCTGGACTGGCAGGATTACGGCCGCGGCGGCGACGTGGAGCTCAAGCTGTCGCGTTTGGCCTGGCGCGTCGAGCAGTGCGAGCGCCTGCGTCAGCCTTATGTGTTGAAGCTGCCGACACGCAGCGTGGGCCCGCAGCCGCAACAGCGCTTGTTGGCGCTGACGGCCCTGGCCTTGTACCTGGAGCGCGGCGATGAGCGTTCCTGAGCGCGGCAGGACCTGGCCGGCGCTGGCGGCGGTGGCTTTGAGCGCCGCGCCGCTATGGCTGCATCTGCCGTTCTGGCTGGTCGCCCTGGCCTTCGCCTTATTGCTGGGCAAGGCGGTCCTGGTCTGGCGGGGCCGGGCGCCTCCGGCCTTCTGGTGGTTGCTGCCGCCCTTGCTCCTGGCCGCCTGGCTGTGCTGGCGCACGCTCGGCACCCTGGTGGGGCGCGAGGGCGGCGTCGGCATTTTGCTGCTGCTGCTGGGCTTCAAGGCGCAGGAGTGCGCGCAGCAGCGGGACTGGCGGGTGTTGATCGCGCTGGGGGTGTTTCTGGCGGCCATGCCCTTGCTGTTCGATCAGTCGCCGGCGGCGGCGGTCTGGCTGGCTTTGAGCCTGTTGGCGCTGACCGGCGCGATGGCGGCGCTGGAGGGCGCGCCGTGGCGCGGCAGCCTGCGTTCGGCCGCGTCGGCGCTGGCCCTGGCGCTACCCTTGATGCTGGTCTTGTTCGTGGTCATGCCGCGCTTGTCCGGTCCGCTGTGGAGCATGCCCAGCGAGCCGGGCAGACAGGCGGTCAGCGGCTTGGGCGACAGTCTGGAGCCGGGCAGTGTCAGCCAGCTGATTTTGAGTCGGGAGCCGGCTTTTTCCGTGGTGTTCCCGCAGCGCTCGCCGCCGCGGGCGCAGATGTACTGGCGGGTCTTGCTGCTGGACCGTTTCGACGGCAGCCGCTGGAGCGGCGGCGAGACGCGCGGCGTGGCCGCGGAGGGCGTCAGCGGCGGCGACACGGTGGAGTATGCGATCACGCTGGAGCCGGACAAGGGGCGTTTGCCGGCGCTGGATGTGCCGCAGCCGGGCGAGGACGCGTCGCGATTGCGATACGGCATGGTGCTGCGCGGAGACGGCAAGGACAGGAGGACTCAGCGTTTTTACGCGGTCAGCCGGCTAGGCGCGCGCTATCGGGCGGCTTTGTCCGACGCCGAGCGCGCGTTTTACCTGCGCTTGCCGCCCGGCAATCCCCGCGCGCGCGCCTGGGCGCGGGAGCTGGCGGCGCGCGGGGAGGGCGCTTTCGCGCAGGCCGCCTTGCAGGCCTTCCAAAGCCAGAGCTTTCGCTACACGCTGAATCCGCCGCTGCTGGACCGGCAAGACGAGATCGATCAATTCCTGTTTTCCAGCCGGCAAGGCTTTTGCGAGCATTACGCGTCGGCATTGGCGTTCCTGGCGCGGGCCGCGGGCATGCCGGCGCGGATTGTCGTCGGTTATCAGGGCGGCGAATACAATCCGGTGGGACGTTTCTGGCAGGTGAAGTCGTCCGACGCGCACGCCTGGGTCGAGATCTGGCTGGCGGAGAGCCGGCAATGGCTGCGCGTCGATCCCACCGGCGCGGTGGCGCCGCTGCGGCTGGCGGACGGCGCGGAGCAAAGCGTGCCGGCCTTGAGGGAGCGCGGGGTGGCGGGTTTGCCGCCGGCCTGGCTGCGCGATTTGCGCCAGAACTGGCAGGCGGCGGGCTTCGCCTGGCAGCAATGGGTGGTGGGCTACGACGCCGCGCGGCAGCGGAACGTGTTTCAACGCCTGGGGCTGGGCGAGAGCGTGAGCGCGGCCAGCGTGTTGCGGGCTTTGTTGGTCGGCGTCTTGCTGGCGGCCCTGCCCTTGGCTTGGTGGTGGCGGCGGGGCCGCGGGCGAGAGGAGCCGCTGACGCGGGGCTGGCGGCTGCTGTTGGCCGAGCTGCGTCGGCGCCGGATCGAGGCGGGCCCATGCGACGGGCCGTTGGAGTTGTTGCGCCGCGCCAAGCCGGGGCTGGCTGAGGCGGAATACCGGCAGTTGAAGGCGCTGGTGCAGGATTACGTGGCCTTGCGCTATCGCGCGCGCGCGGCGGACGCCGCCCGGCAGCGGGACTGGCTGCGCCGCAGCCGCCGTTTCCGGCTGGCGCGCAAATGACGAAGCCCCCGGGGGGCCGGGGGCTGCTGGCGGCCGACGCTGCCGCGGCTTACAACAGGAAGTCCTTGGAGATGCCCTTGCGGCGCAGGATGCGGCGCAACTGCTCCAGGCCCTCGATCTGGATCTGGCGCACGCGTTCGCGGGTCAGGCTCAGCGCGGCGGCCAACTCCTCCAGCGTGCAGATCTCGTAGCCGTTCAGACCGTAGCGGCGCTCGATCACCAGTTTCTGCTTCTCGTTCAACTGGCCCAGCCATTCGTGGACGAAGTGCTCCAACTGGCTGTTGTGCAACTGGATTTCCGGCTCGTCATGCTGCTCGTCCGGGATGGACTCGCCGATCGACAGCATCGGGTCGATGTCCAGCGGCGCGTCCAGCGAGGCCATGCGCTCGTTGAGGTTCATCACCTTGCGCACATCGTCCACCGGCTTGCCCACCAGGTGGGCGATTTCGTCCAGCGTCGGCTCGCGGCCGATCTGGCTTTCCAGGTGGCGCGAAGCGCGCAGATAGACGTTGAGTTCCTTGATCACGTGCACCGGCAGGCGGATGGTGCGAGATTGGTTCATGATGGCGCGTTCTATGCTCTGGCGTATCCACCAGGTGGCATAGGTGGAGAAGCGGAAGCCGCGCTCCGGATCGAACTTCTCCAGCGCGTGCATCAGACCGATATTGCCTTCCTCGATCAGATCCAGCAGCGCCAGGCCGCGGTTGATGTAATGCTTGGCGATGTTCACCACCAGCCGCAGATTGTGCTCGATCATCTTCTGCCGCGCTTCGAATTCTCCAGCCACCACGCGGCGGGCCAGAGCCAGTTCTTCCTGCGGCGTCAGCAGGGCGTTGTTGCCGATATCGTTGAGGTAGATTTGGGTGACGTCGGCAACTTCTTCGTATACCGGCTGCGCTTCGCCGACTTCCTCTGCCTCCACTTCGGCAACGGCTTCCTCATTGCTTTCCTCGTCGAGAATTTCTTGCTCTTCGAGAATGTCGAGTTCGCTACTCATGTTCTACCCCCGTCTCTTTCTGATCCTGGACGGGGGCCCCGGCCGCCCGTCAGGACTTATGGTCAAGGTACTGCATCGGATCCACCGGCTTGCCGAGGCGGCGGATTTCAAAGTGCAGTTTCACTTGGTCGGCGTCGGAATTGCCCATTTCGGCAATCTTCTGCCCTCGCTTGACAGACTGGCCCTCCTTTACGAGCAACTGGCTATTGTGGGCGTAGGCCGACAGGAAGGATTTATTGTGCTTGATGATGATCAGCTTGCCGTAGCCACGCAGGCCGGTGCCGCTGTACACCACTTTGCCGTCTCCCGCCGCCAACACCGGCTGGCCGCTGCGGCCGCTGATGTCTATGCCCTTGCTGCTATCGGAATAGCCCCGGATCATCTTGCCTTCGGTCGGCCACAGCCACGGCACCGCGTCTTCGTCCGTTTTCGCCGCCGGCTTGCTGGCCTCGGGCTTGCTGGACGGCGTCGCCGCCGGGGCTTCGGCCTTGGCCGGAGCGCTTGCCGCCGCCGGCGCGCCGGCGGAGCTGATCGGAGCTTGAGCGTTCTTGTTGTTGCCCGGTCCTCCCTCGCTCTGGGCGGACAGGGTTTTTGCTGCTTCTGCGCTGTAAGGCAGTTTCAGGGCTTTAGGGTAGGCCTTGACACCGCCAGCTTGGACAGTTGCGCTTTCCACCGGCGCGCTTGGCTGGGCCGGCGCGGCGGCCGCCGTCGGCTGACCGGCGCTGGCCGCCGCGGGGACGTCGTCGCCGGGCGGGGTCAAGCGCAATACTTGTCCTACTTTGATATTGTTGTCCGGCAGGTTGTTCCAGGCCGCGACATCCTTGTATTTCAGGCCGTTGTTCAGAGAGATGCGGAACAGGTTCTCCCCCGGCTGAACCACATGGGTCTTTTCTTTTGTTGTTGCGCCCGCCGCCGAGGCGGAGCCTATCGGCGCGGCGGACACTCCTCCGTTATCCTGGTACGGCGTGGTCACCGCCGCACTGTTGCCGGTGGTCGCGACGGGCGCCGAAGGCGGCGCGCTGCGGGTGACTGCCGGCGTTGCGCTTTCCACGGGGGCCGGCTGCTGGGCGATGCTGCTGCATCCGCTCAGGGCGATGCCGATCGAGGCCGTGAATATATATGCATAGCTGCAATGCATTTTTAGCATACTTTTGTTTTTTATAGTCTGTTTAAGTGATTTGATAAATTGTCGGACAAAGAAACTGTTGTGTTTTTGCAGTTTTAACTGCGTCCGGCAAGCAAGGGTACGAACTTCACCGGGTCCAGCCGGCTTTTCTGCAGGCCTTGCGCGGTTTTCTCTATCAGCCACAAGTACTGTTCCTCTTCGCCTATCGGCATGATCATGCGGCCGCCGTCGTTGAGTTGTTCGACCAGGGCCTGGGGAATGTTGCGCGCGGCGGCGGTCATGATGATGCCGTCGAAGGGCGCGGCCTCGGCCAGGCCGAAATGGCCGTCGCCGTGAACCAGGCGGGCGTGCACCAGCTTGGCGGCGCGCAAATTGCGTCTGGCTTTGTCAAGAATGGCGCCCAAGCGTTCAATGGAGTAGACCTCGGCGCCGGTCTTCAGCAGCACCGCTGTCTGGTAGCCGCAGCCGGTGCCGATCTCCAGCACCTTGCCCGGTTTCTTGCCATTCAACAGGATTTCCGTCATCCGCGCCACGGTGAAGGGCTGGGAGATGGTCTGGCCGTGTCCTATGGGCAGGGACACGTCGTCATAGGCGCGGGTGGCCAGCGCCTGGTCCACAAACAGATGACGCGGCACGTCCGACATCGCGGTCAGCACGCGCTCGTCGGCCACGCCGTTCTGGCGCAGGCGCTCGACCATGCGGCGTCGGGTGCGGTCGGAAAGCATGCCGTAGGCCGGCTGGCCCGGCGTCAGCTGTGGTGTAGCCATGTCTTGATTCCGTCTAGTTGGCCGTAGGCGGTTAAATCCAGCATCAGCGGCGTCACTGAAATGTCGTTGTTGGCCAGCGCGCCGAAGTCCGTGCCCGCGCCGGCGTCCTGCACATTGCCGACCGGTCCTACCCAGTATATCGTCTCGCCGCGCGGATTCTGAGACTTGATCACCGGCTGCGCGCAATGGCGGCGGCCCAGGCGGGTGACGGTCAATTGGCCCAGCGCTTCCGGAGCGATGTCGGGCACGTTGACGTTGAGCAGCACCGGTTCACGGAAGGGGTTGCGCTTGCAGCGTTCCACCAGTTGATCAACGACCAGGCCGGCGCTGGCGAAGTGCTGGCCGCTATAGCCGGCCAGCGACACCGCGATGGAGGGGATGCCCAGCATGAAGCCTTCGGTGGCGGCGGCCACGGTGCCGGAGTACAGGGTGTCGTCGCCCATATTCGGGCCGTGGTTGATGCCGCTGAACACCATGTCCGGCTTGAAGTCCAGCATGCCGGTCACGGCGAGGTGCACGCAGTCGGTGGGGGTGCCGTTGACGTAGTGGAAGCCGTTGGCGGCCTTGCGCACGGTCAGGGGGCGGTCCAGGGTCAGGGAGTTGCTGGCGCCGCTGCGGTCCCGCTCCGGCGCGACAACGACGACTTCGCCGTGGCGGGACAGGGTTTGCGCCAGCATGGCCAGTCCGGGAGCGAAATAACCGTCGTCGTTGCTGATGAGAAACTTCATGCTGTCTTTCTATTGTTCTTGCCGGCAAAGGTGGCCCGGCTGATTGTATCGCTCCAACGATGACGCGGAAAAGTCCGGCGTGGAAGAGGGACAAACAAAACCCGCCGGTGGGCGGGTTGGGGCAGGCGGTTCAGGCGTAATAACGCTGGCTGAATTCCAGCATGCGCTCGATCGGCAGCCGCGCCGCGTCCATCTGTTCCCGGCTCAGGTAGTCGATGCGCAAGCCCACGCCCTGCTGGGCGCGCTTGACCGCTTCTATGGTGTTCATCTTCATGTACGGACAGGAGTTGCACTGGCAGCCGGCGTAGATCGGCGCCTGGCGCAGATCCAGGTCCGGACGGGCCAGGCCCATGTTGTAGAGGATGCCGTCTTCGGTGGCGACGAAGATCACCGCGTCGGGGCTGCCGGAGAATTGCTTGACCCAGTTGAGCATGCCGGAGGTGGAGCCGACGTAGTCGGCCTTCTTCAGCACCGGCAGCGGGCTTTCCGGGTGGGCGATCAGGTATTTCTCCGCGCCGGCGACCGCGAAGGCTTCGTCCAGCGCCGCCTCGTTGAATTTGTCGTGCACTTCGCACACCGCCGACCACAGCGGCATGTCGTAGCCGTACTGGTAGTTGAGGTAGCCGCCCATATTGCGGTCCGGCGAGAAGATCACTTTTTTGCCTTCGGCGTACAGGTGGGCAATGATGTCGTCGACATTGCGGCTGGTGACGATCCAGTCGGACAGCGCTTTGTGCTCGGCGCTGGAGTTGATGTAGGACACGTGCACGTGGTCCGGATGCTGCTTGCGCCATTTGGCCAGCGCGGCGACGTCGGTCTGGGTGACCAGCGAACAGGTGGAACCGGCGTCGGGCAGAATCACTTCCGCCTGCGGGTTGAGGATTTTCGCGGTTTCCGCCATGAAGCGCACGCCGGCGAAAACGATGATGTCGGCATTGGCTTCCTTGGCGTACAAAGAAAGCTCCAGGCTGTCGCCAACCTTGTCGGCCATTTGCTGGATTTCAGGCTGGGTGTAGTAATGGGCAAGCGTGACGACGCGTTTCGTCATGATGGATCGACTCCCGCCGCCATCCGACCTCTGTTGGTGCAAGGGCGCGTGGCGACTTTGTGCGGTGCAGTAAAGAGCTATTGCTAAACAGCAAAGATTAACAATATTGTAGTGTCCGCGCCAGTCCATTCTCGTTAGGCGCTTGCGGCGGAGCGGGACGCGATGGACTCGGCTTGCCGGAGGTCAAGATGACGTCAAGATTCAGTCTGCATGATGATGGCTCGGTGGGCGGCGAGCATGACGACGAGCACGATTACAATCATCCGCATCGCCACCCCCATGGCGGAGTGACGGGCGCGGCGGCGCGGGCCGCCAGCATGCGCGCCTTGCGCTGGGTGGCGCTGCTGACGATAGGCTTCGCCTGCGTGGAGGCGGTGGGCGGCTGGGCGACGGGCTCGCTGGCGCTGTTGTCCGACGCCGGCCACATGCTGACCGATTCCATGTCGCTGCTGCTGGCCTTGTGGGTGGCGCATATCGGCCGCCGTCCGGCGGACGAGTCGCATTCTTTCGGCCATGGCCGCGCGGAAGTGATAGGCGCCTTTCTGAACAGCTTGTTCATGTTCGGGGTCATCGTCTTCATCGCGGTGGAGGCGGTGCGGCGTTTGCTGGAGCCGCAAGCGGTCAACGGCCTGGGCGTGATGGGCATCGCGACGGCGGGTTTGCTGGTGAACGTGCTGGCCGTGTGGATTCTGAGCCGCGGCGCGCACAGCCTGAACAGCAAGGCGGCGCTGCTGCACGTGATGGGGGATTTGCTGGGCTCGCTGGCGGCGATCGCTTCCGGGGCCATCGTGTTTTGGACCGGCTGGACGCCGGCGGACCCGATCTTGTCCATGCTGGTGGCTTGCCTGATCCTGTCGTCGACTTGGCGGCTGCTGCGCAAATCGCTGGCGGTGTTGATGGAGGAGGTGCCGGCGGAGCTGGACTTCAACCGCATCGGTCGCGCCCTGGGCGGCATCGCCGGGGTCAGGTCGGTGCATGATCTGCACATCTGGACCATGGCCGCGGACCGCGTGGCCTTGTCCGCGCATTTGCAGCTGGGCGCGCCGCAGGATTGGCCGCGCATCCTGGCGGCCTGCCAGCGCATGTTGTCGCGCGAGTTCGGCATCGATCATGTGACTTTGCAGCCGGAGTGGCCGTTGCCGCCGCCGGCGGGGAAAACCGTGCCGGTTACCATTATTTCCGAGGATAAGCATCAATGAGGCCGCATTACCTGACTCCGTTGTTTTCGCCGCGCAGCGTCGCCGTGATAGGCGCCAGCGACACGCCGGGCTCGATCGGGCAAGCGGTGTTCGCCAATCTGCTGGCGGGCAACTTCCAGGGCAAGCTGTTTCCGGTCAACCTCAATCACAAGGTGGTGGCCGGGGTGCCGGCGGTGGCCTCGGTGCGCCAGATCAGCGAGTCCGTGGACCTGGCGGTGGTGGTGACCGCCACCCGCACCTTGCCGGCGATCATGAAGGACTGCGGCAAGAAGGGCATCAAGGCGGTGCTGCTGGCCAAGGAGTTCGCCGACAGCGAGCAGCTGGAGCGGGAGATCATCAACGAGACGCTGTCGATCAGCCGCCATTTCGGCATCCGCATCCTCGGCCCCAACGTGCTGGGCCTGATGCGGCCGGTGGCCGGCTTCAACGCCAGCAACTACACCAGCAAGGTGAGGCCGGGCAATCTGGCGCTGGTGTCGCAGTCGTCTGCGCTGTGCACGGCGATGCTGGACTGGGCGGACAGCAAGGGCATAGGCTTTTCCAGCGTGATTTCGGTGGGCAACGCGCTGGACGTCGGCTTCGGCGAAATTCTGGATTACCTGGTGGCGGACAACTTCACCCAGGGCATTCTGTTGCATGTCCACCACATCCACGACGCGCGCCGCTTCATGTCGGCGCTGCGCGCCGCGGCGCGCACCAAGCCGGTGGTGGTGATCAAGTCCGGCCGCTACGAAGACGCGGTGACCGGCGTTACGCACTCAAGCAATCTGGTGGAAAGCGGCGACGTGTTCGACGCCGCGCTGGCGCGCGCCGGCGTGTTGCGGGTGGACACCATCGCCCAGTTGTTCACCGCGGCCAAGGTGCTGGCCGCCAATTACCGGGTGGGCGGCAAGCGGCTGGCCATCGTTACCAACGGCATCGGCCCCGGCGTGCTGGCCGCCGACAGCGCCTATTCCAACCGGGTGGAGCTGGCCAAGCTGTCCGAGCCCACGCTGGAGTTGCTGAATGGCGTGTTGCCGCGCAACTGGTCGCGCGGCAATCCGCTGGACATCATCGGCGACGCCAGCCCATCGCGTTTTCGCACCGCGGTGAAGGCCTGTCTGGACGACCCGAACGTGGACGGCGTGATGGTGGTCTTCACGCCGCAGGCCGGCACCGATCACCTGACCACCGCGCAGCTGATGATAGGTTTGCAGCGAGAGTCCAGCAAACCGCTGTTCCTGTCCTGGCTGGGCGACGCCAAGGTGTCGGAAAGCCGCGAACTGTTTTCCAAGGCCAAGTGCGCGCATTTCCGCGCGCCGGAGTACGGCATCGAGGTGTTCCGCAATCTGGCGGCCTACCAGCGCAACCAGCAATTGCTGCTGCAGACGCCGGGGCCGCTGGAGGGCAAGCGCGCGGATCCGGACGTGGCCAAGGCGCGCAAGGTGATCGCCTCGGCCTTGAAGGAGGGCCGGGACATCCTGTCCGAGCGCGAATCCAAGGAGGTGCTGGCCGCCTTCCACATCCCGGTCAACCCCACCCGGCTGGCGCGAACCGCCAACGAGGCGGTCAAGCAGGCCGACAAGATAGGCTACCCGGTGGTGTTGAAGATCGATTCGCCGGACATCATTTATAAGTCCGACGTCGGCGGCGTGGAACTGAACATCAGCAACGAGGCGACGCTGCGCGAAGCCTTCGACGCCATCATCGGCCGCACCCGGCAGGCGCGGCCGGAGGCGCGCATAGACGGGGTGTCGGTGCAGCCTATGCGCAAGCGCCGTTTCGCCCGCGAAGTGATGGTGGGCGTCACCCACGACGATGCCTTCGGGCCGGTGATCACCTTCGGCGCTGGCGGCATCGCGGTGGAAGTGATGCACGACCGCGCGCTGTCGCTGCCGCCGCTCAACGGCTATCTGGTGGCCAGCATGATCCGCCATACCCGCATCGGCCAATTGCTGGGCGCGTTCAAGAACCTGCCGGCGGTGGACCAGGACGAGCTGGAGGACGTGCTGCTGCACGTGTCGGAGATGGTGTGCGAACTGCCGGAGCTGCGCGAGATGGACATCAACCCGCTGGTGGCCGACGAGCAGGGGGTGATCGCGCTGGACGCCCGCATCATCGTGCGGCCGCGGCGGCCGGATTTGAAGCGCTACGGCCATATGGCGATCATGCCTTACCCCAGCCACATGGTGGTGTGCGCCAAGCTGAACGACGGCACCAATGTGATGGTGCGGCCGGTGCGGCCGGAAGACGCGGACATGCAACAGGAGTTCGTGCGCAATCTGTCCGAGGAAAGCCGCTACAACCGCTACCTGTCCAGCATCAAGCAATTGTCGCAAAGCATGTTGGTGCGTTTCACCCAGCTGGATTACGACCGCGAAATGGCGCTGGCGATGACGCGCGAGCACAAGGACGGCGAGGAAATGCTGGCGGTGGCGCGCTTCATCACCGATCCGGACAACGAAGGCTGCGAGTTCGCGCTGGAGGTGGCCGACCGCTGGCAGGGCAAGGGCATAGGCTATCTATTGATGAGAGCCTTGTTCGACGCGGCGCGCGAGCAGGGCCTGAAAGTGATGCGCGGCGAGGTGCTGGCCGGCAACAAGGGCATGCTGAAACTGATGCACAAGCTGGGCTTTTCCGTTGAGCCCCACCCGGAAGACCGGGCCCTGACCATGGTGTCCAAGAGCTTGTAACGACGGGCTTGACAGCCGTCTTGCATTAAGCGCTTGCAAGATAAGGGAAAACTGACCTAAAATCGTGGGCTTTTCTACATACCGTATTTATTCAAGGACAATCGACAATGGTAGTGATTCGTCTGGCACGTGGCGGCGCCAAGAACCGTCCGTTCTACAACATCGTGGTGACCGATTCCCGTAACCGTCGTGACGGTCGCTTCATCGAGCGCGTTGGCTTCTACAACCCGGTTGCCAACGAGAAGCAAGAGCGCGTTCGTTTCACCATGGACCGCCTGAACCACTGGGTAGGCGTTGGCGCTCAAGTTTCCGACGCCGTTGCCAAGCTGCTGAAAGAGCAGAAGGCTGCTGCCTAAGCGTTCGTTGACACATCAACTGACGGACTAGGCGCATGCGCAGCGAAGATCTCGTAGTGATGGGGTTTGTGCGTGGCGCCTTTGGTGTCAAGGGCTGGGTGAAAGTCCAGGCCGACACCGAATACGCTGACGGTCTGTTCGACTACCCGGTCTGGTGGCTGGGCAAGGAGAACGACTGGAGGCCGTACACATTTGAAAACGGCGCTCTCCAGCCCAAGGCGCTTGCCGCCAAGCTGGAAGGCGTGGAAGACCGCGACGCGGCCGAAGCCTTGCGCGGCATGCAGATCGCCGTGCCGCGCGCAGAGTTGCCGGCCGCCGAGGAAGGCGAATACTACTGGGCCGATCTGATCGGTCTGGAGGTCGTCAATCAGCAAGGCGAAGTGCTGGGCAAAGTCAGCGAATTGATGGAAACCGGCGCGCATGATCTGTTGGTGGTGCAGGGCGCGGACAGTCAGCGCATGATTCCCTTCGTGGATCAGTATGTGCTGGAAGTCCAGCTTGCCGAAGGCAAGATCCAGGTGGACTGGGGTCTGGACTACTGATGCAGATCGACGCGGTAACGCTGTTTCCGGAGATGTTCGATTCCATTGCCCGCTTTGGCGTCAGCCAGCGGGCGCTTGATTTGGGCATTTGGGGTTTTCAGGCTTGGAATCCTCGCGATTTCACGCATGACAACTATCGTCGGGTGGACGACCGGCCTTATGGCGGCGGCCCCGGCATGGTGATGCAGATCGAGCCCCTGGCGCAGTCGATCGCGGCGGCCAGGGCGAGGCAGGCGCAAGCCGGAGCCGAGCGCAGCCATGTGATTTATCTTTCGCCGCAAGGCCGTCCGCTGACGCACGCGAAAGCGGCGGAGTTGTCGCAACGCGCGGGCCTGATCCTGCTGTGCGGTCGCTACGAGGGCGTGGACGAGAGGTTGATCCAGCGCGAGGTCGACGAGGAAATCTCCATCGGCGACTACGTGCTGTCCGGCGGCGAGCTGCCGGCCATGGTGTTGATGGACGCGGTGGTGCGTTTGCTGCCCGGCGTCCTGAACGACGCGCAGTCGGCTTACGAAGATTCATTTGTGGACGGGCTTCTTGATTGTCCGCACTATACCCGACCCGAAGACTATCAGGGCATGCGGGTGCCGGACGTGTTGTTGTCCGGTAATCATGCGCTGATCGCTAAATGGCGGCTGAAACAGGCTCTGGGCAGGACGATGCAACGTCGCCCGGATTTGCTGCAAGGCCGTATTTTGACAAAACAGGAATCTCGGCTGCTGGCGGAGTACCAGCAGGAACAAGATCTCCAGAAAAACCAGGAGTAAATCATGGATCTGATCCAGAAACTCGAGCAAGAAGAAATCGCCCGCCTGGGCAAAACCCTGCCGGAATTCGCCCCGGGCGACACCATCGTCGTTCAGGTGAAGGTTAAGGAAGGCAACCGCGAACGTCTGCAGGCTTACGAAGGCGTGGTTATCGCCAAGAAAAACGCTGGCCTGAACAGCGCTTTCACCGTGCGCAAGATGTCCGCCGGCGAAGGCGTAGAGCGTACTTTCCAAACCTACTCCCCGCTGGTGGCTGCTGTTGAAGTGAAGCGCCGCGGCGACGTGCGTCGCGCCAAGCTGTACTACCTGCGCGGCCGTA
This sequence comes from Chromobacterium alkanivorans, assembly GCF_016937655.1. Classification (GTDB taxonomy): domain Bacteria; phylum Pseudomonadota; class Gammaproteobacteria; order Burkholderiales; family Chromobacteriaceae; genus Chromobacterium; species Chromobacterium alkanivorans. The sequence goes on from NZ_JAFHKL010000006.1 coordinate 96,979, forward strand.
CCGGCAAATCCGCACGCATCAAGGAAAAACTGCCGGCTCGCAAGCAAGGCTAAGCCTTGTCGAGTCAGGCTTAGGCTTGATGACGGTTCAAAGCGCAAGGCGATGCCTTGCGCTTTTTTATTATCGGGACGCCGGAGGCGGACAATGGAATACAGCGCGGTGATCGATGCGCCGTTCGGGCAGCTGGGCATGCTGTGTCTCGACGGCGCGCTGGTGAATCTGGAGTTCCTGGCCGCGCGGCGGGCCCTCAGGCCGCCGGCGCCGCGCAGTCTGGAGCAGGAGGTGGCGGAACAGCTGCGCGCTTATTTCCTCGATCCGCGCTTCGGCTTCAGCCTGCCTTATCGTCTGCTGGGCAGCGAGCACCAGCTGCGCGTCTGGCGCGAGATAGAACGGATTCCCTGCGGAGGGATGACGCGCTATCAGGATATCGCCACGGCGCTGGGCTCGTCGGCGCGGGCGGTGGGCAATGCCTGCGGCCGCAATCCGGTGCCCATCATCGTGCCTTGCCACCGCGTGGTGGCCCGCCGCAGCCTGGGCGGTTTCAACCGCTCATTGGGCCGGGAAACCGTGGACATCAAGCAGTGGCTGCTGGCGCATGAGTTCGGCTGCTGAGTCGCGCCGATACGCGCGCAAGGCGGCCGTTCCGCGCTTTTGACGCGCCGGCCGGGCCGACGAGGGAATGTTTTGCCGGCGAGGCGGACAAAGGCTGAAGATTATTCAGTATGGGTGCGCCGCGCGGGCGGCGGCCTGACCGGCTATCAGCGGACGACGACAATGGATGCGAGCAGCGAAGAGATGAAGGCGGCCGAAGAGGCCATTGACGCGTTTTTGGACCAGCTATGGTTGAGCGACGGCTTGTCCAAGAACACCCTGGCCGCGTATCGGCGCGATCTGGGCAAGCTGGCCGCGCGTCTGGGCGACGACGGCGTGGGTTTGACGGAGGCCGGCCCGGAGCAGTTGGAGCAGGCGCTGTTGCTGGGGGTGGACCGCGAGAAGCCGGCGACCCGGGCGCGCATGGTGTCGGCGATGAAGCGCTTCTATCAATACCTGGCGCAGTCGGGCGTGCGCGGCGACGATCCCTGCGCGCGGCTGCGCGCGCCCAAACAGGGGCCGCGCCTGCCCAAATCCCTGTCCGAGCGGCATGTGGAAGCCTTGCTGGAAGCGCCGGACGTGGGCACGCCGCTGGGTCTGCGCGACCGGGCGATGCTGGAGCTGCTCTACGCCAGCGGCTTGCGGGTGTCGGAGCTGGTGGGCCTGAGCTTGCAGCAGGTGAACCTGCTGGACGGCCTGGTCAAGACCATGGGCAAGGGCAATAAGGAAAGGCTGGTGCCCTTGGGCGAACTGGCGCAGGAGTGGCTGCAGCGCTATCTGGCCGAGGCGAGGCCGCTCTTGCTGGCGGGGGCGGTTTGCGACACGGTGTTCGTGACCCAGCGCAAGGCGGGCATGACGCGGCAAATGGCCTGGCATCTGATCTCGCAGTACGCCAAGCGGCAGGGCTTGCCGGCGGTGAGCCCGCATGTGCTGCGCCACGCCTTCGCCACTCATCTGGTCAACCACGGCGCCGATTTGCGCGTGGTGCAGCTGTTGCTGGGGCATTCGGACATCTCCACCACCCAGATCTACACCCATGTGGCGCGCGAGCGCTTGAAGCAGTTGCACGCCAAGCATCATCCGCGTGGTTGAGAGATGAAAAGAAAAACGCCCGCGTCAGCGGGCGTTGCGTATTGCGGAAGCAGGATCAGGCCGGTTCGGGCGTCAGCGCCTGGTGGTCGAATTGCAGTTCCACCTTGTCGTCCACGACGGTGACGGTGACCTCGCCGCCGGTGACCAGGCGGCCGAACAGCAACTCGTCGGCCAGCGCCTTGCGCAGCGTGTCCTGGATCAGACGCGCCATCGGGCGGGCGCCCATCAGCGGATCGAAGCCGTTCTTCGCCAGGTAGCGGCGCAGCTCGTCGGTGAAGTGGATGTCCACCCGCTTCTCCGCCAACTGCTGTTCCAGCTGCATCAGGAACTTGTCCACCACTTGCAGGATGATCTGCTCGTCCAGCATCTTGAACGGGATGATGGCGTCCAGGCGGTTGCGGAATTCCGGGCTGAACTGCTTCTTGATGTCGCCCATCTCGTCGCCGGCCGCCTTGGTCTGGGTGAAGCCCAGCGTCGGCTTGGACAAGGACTCCGCGCCCGCGTTGGTGGTCATGATGATCACCACGTTGCGGAAGTCCGCCTTGCGGCCGTTGTTGTCGGTCAGCGTGCCGTGGTCCATCACTTGCAGCAGCACGTTGTAGATGTCCGGATGCGCTTTTTCGATCTCATCCAGCAACACCACCGCGTACGGATGCTTGTTGACCGCCTCGGTCAGCTGGCCGCCCTGTTCGAAGCCGACGTAGCCCGGAGGCGCGCCGATCAGCCGCGACACCGCGTGGCGCTCCATGTATTCGGACATGTCGAAGCGGATCAACTCCACGCCCAGGATGTAGGCCAGCTGGCGCGCCACCTCGGTCTTGCCGACGCCTGTGGGGCCGGAGAACAGGAAGGACCCGATCGGCTTTTGCGGATTGCCCAGGCCGGAACGCGTCATCTTGATGGCGCTGGCCAGCCCTTCGATGGCTTTCTCCTGGCCGAACACCACGTTTTTCAGATCGCGCTCCAGGTTTTTCAGCACGTTCTTGTCGTCGGACGACACGGTCTTGGGCGGAATGCGCGCGATCTTGGCGACGATGTCCTCGATCTCGGTCTTGTTGATCACCTTCTTCTGCTTGGACTTGGGCAGAATCTTCTGCGCGGCGCCGGCCTCGTCGATCACGTCGATGGCCTTGTCCGGCAGGTGGCGGTCGTTGATGAAGCGCGCCGACAGCTCCGCCGCGGTGGACAGCGCGGATTGGGTGTACTTGACGCCGTGGTGGGCCTCGAAGCGCGATTTCAGCCCCTTGAGGATTTCCACGGTCTGTTCCACCGTCGGCTCGTTGACGTCGATCTTCTGGAAACGACGCGACAGCGCGTTGTCCTTTTCGAAGATGCTGCGGTATTCGTTGTAGGTGGTCGCCCCGATACAGCGCAGGCTGCCGTTGGACAGCGCCGGCTTCAGCAGGTTGGACGCGTCCAGCGTGCCGCCGGAGGCCGCGCCGGCGCCGATCAGGGTGTGGATCTCGTCGATGAACAGGATGGCGTTGCTGTCATCGGTCAATTGCTTGATCACCGCCTTCAGCCGCTGTTCGAAATCGCCGCGGTATTTGGTGCCGGCCAGCAGCGCGCCCATGTCCAGCGCGTAGACGGTGGACTTGGCCAGGATCTCCGGCACTTCGCCGTTGACGATGCGGCGCGCCAGGCCTTCGGCGATGGCGGTCTTGCCCACGCCGGCTTCGCCCACCAAGAGCGGGTTGTTCTTGCGGCGGCGGCACAGAATCTGCACGGTGCGCTCAAGCTCGGCCTCGCGGCCGATCAGCGGGTCTATCCTGCCGTCGCGCGCCTGTTGGTTGAGGTTCTGCGTGTAGTTTTCCAGCGCTCCGCCCGGACCGGAGGCCTGCTCCTCGCTCTCCGCTTCGCCGCTGTTGTCGCGGGGCTCCTGCGGCGGCTGCTGCGAGCGCTGCTTGGTGATCCCGTGCGAAATGAAATTCACCACGTCCAGCCGCGAAATGCCTTGCTGGTGCAGATAGTACACCGCGTGGGAATCCTTCTCGCCGAAGATGGCCACCAGGATGTTAGCCCCGGTCACCTCCTTCTTGCCGGAGGACTGCACGTGCAGGATCGCGCGCTGTATCACGCGCTGGAAGCCGAGTGTGGGTTGAGTTTCCACCTCCGCCTCTCCTGGCACGGTGGGGGTGTGCTCATCGATGAAATCTCCCAGCTGTTTTTTCAGCTGGTCGATATTGGCTCCACATGCGCGCAGTACTTCGGCGGCCGACGGGTTGTCGGTCATCGCGAGTAACAGATGCTCCACGCTGATGAACTCGTGGCGCTTGCGCCTTGCGTCCATGAACGCCATGTGCAGGCTTACTTCAAGCTCCTGGGCAATCATCAGTTTTCCTCCATAACGCACTGGAGCGGATGCTGGTGCGCTTTCGCATATTGCAACACCTGCTCGACCTTTGTTGCAGCCACGTCTTTGGTATAAACGCCACACACGCCGTGACCTTGCGTGTGGACTTGCAGCATGATGTGAGTGGCCTTTTCGCGGTTCATGTAGAAGAACTGCTGGAGGACCTGGATCACAAAATCCATCGGGGTAAAATCATCGTTCAATAACAAGACCTTATACATCGGGGGTGGGTTTTCCCTAACCCGGGACGCCTCTTGTATGGCATCGTCCTTGAACTGCGTAGACATGTCGGCTTTCGTGGAATCTGCGTCTTACTTCAATTTGGGTTCCCCAAGAGTTTTTTTCAAGGGGACTGGCACTTTTCCTCTACGACTTGACGATGGGCGGCGGGTTGCGTAGAAATGCAGCTGGTGCTTGGCTTAACTGTTTGGCATTTTTTTGCGCTAGGCAAGCCAGACAACTCTTATTAAGCTCTAAGTTGGTCGGCTTCACCAGCCTTTTTTTGCAAGGAAGTAAGAATGGCATTAGGTACCGTTAAGTGGTTCAATGACGCTAAAGGCTTTGGTTTCATTACTCCGGACGAAGGCGGCGAAGACTTGTTCGCTCACTTCTCGGCCATCAACATGCAAGGCTTCAAAACCCTGAAAGAAGGGCAACGTGTAAGCTTTGAAGTGGTGTCCGGTCCGAAGGGCAAGCAAGCGTCCAACATTCAGAACGCGTAACACCGGTTTTACTGTCTGTTTGCCGCAAGGCAAACAGCCCAGCTGATTGATGAAAAGCCCGCCATCCGGCGGGCTTTTGTTGTTGTCAGGCCGCTTGTTTGGCCGCCCTCGGCGCGGCCGCGCCGAACTGGCGCGCCAGCGCGATGAAGGTGAGCGCGCCCGCTGCGGCCAGCAGCAGCCAGGGCAGGCCGGCCTGATGCCGGCTTTGGGCCAAATCGTACAGCCAGCCGCCGGCGAGGAAGCCGCCGCCGCCGCCCAAGGCCAGCCCCAGCCGGCTGGCGCCCATATAGCTGGCCCTGGCTTCCGGTCGGGCCAGGCTGGCCACCAGGGTTTCCCGCGCCGGCTCGGTGATGAGGGTGCCGAGAAAGAACGCCGCCAGGATGACGAAGGCGGCCAGCGGCTGCCGCACCGCGGCCATGCAGGCCAGGCTGAGGCTCATCAGCGCAATGCCGGCCAGCACCCTGGTCTCCAGGCGGAAATGACGCTCGCCCAGCCGCGCCAGCGGGTAGAGCAGGCTGAGCGACAGGGCGGTTTCCAGGCCGTACATCCAGCCGACGGCCTGGGCGGTGCCGGTCAGCTGCTTGATGGCGATGGGCAGCAGCAGCATGATCTGCACGCTGAGCAGGTAATAGCCGCTGAGGGTGAGCACCAGCTTCAGGAAGCGGCGGTCGTTCAGCACGATGCGGATGGACGCCAGCGCCGGCGCGCGCCGGGCTGCGACGCGATAAGCCGGCAGCAGGCAGGCGTTTGCCGCCGCCGCCGCCAGAAACGCGACGGCGCCGCCCAGGCAGACCCAGCGGAAATCGAACTGCAGCAGCCAGGAGCCGAACAAGGCGCCGCCCACCGCGCCGGCGCTGTCCTGCATCATCAGCAGCGAGTAGAAGCGGTTGCGTTCGCGCGGCCGCGTCAATTTGGCCACCAGCGCGGAGCGCGGCGGATCGAACAGGGTGCCGCCCAGGCCGGAAAGCAGGCAGGACAGCCAGAGCTGCCACGGCGAGTCCGCCAGCGCCATGGCGGCGAAGCCGGCGGCGCGCAGCAGCATGCCGGCCACGATCAGCGGCTTGGCGCCGAAGCGGTCGGCCAAGGAGCCTCCGAACAAGCCGAGCCCTTGCTGGGTGAACTGGCGCAAGCCCAGCCCAAATCCCACCGCGGCGGCGGTCCAGCCCAATTGATCGACGAAATGCAGGCTGATCAAGGGAAAGACCATGAAGAAACCGAATACCACGATCAGGTTGTCCAGCAGGATGAAGCCTTTGCCCAAGGTCCGGGCCCGCGCTAGCAATGCCATGAAATCTCCTTATTTTCATGTCATTTTATGAGCGGTTCTGATATTCTGTAACTGACTAATCTGTAATAGTTAATATTGGATTTTCTTATGTCTATCGTCCTCTCCGATTTGCGCCTGCTGCTGGATATCGCCGAATTGGGCAGTTTCAGCCAGGCCGCGGCCAAGCGCGGCTGGTCGCAGCCGCAGGTCAGCCAGCGGGTGCAGGCGCTGGAGCAGGAATTGGGGACTTGCCTGTTTCATCGCCATCGCCGTGGCGCGGAGCCCACAGCGGCCTGCCTGGCCTTTTTGCCATCGGCGCAGCAGGCGGCGTCGGCGCTGGAGCAGGGGCGGGAAATCCTGCAGGGCACGCCGGCCTTGCCCTGTCTGCGGCTGTCTTGCCTGCCCTCGCTGACCTCGGCGGTCTTTGGGCCTTTGCTGTTGGACCTGGCCGAGGCGCCGCTGGAAATCCGCTGCGACACCGATCACTCGCCGCTAATCATGCAGAACCTGTTGTCCGGCCTGGTGCAGGTGGGCTTTGTGCTGCGTTGCCCGGCGATGGCCGGCATTCAGATGGAAACGCTGTGGCGCTCTCCCATCGTGGCGGTGGCGGCGGCCGGGCATCCGCTGGCGGAGCGCCGGGAGCCGATATCGCTGGAGGAGGTGGCCGCCTACCGCATCGCCCCCCAGTACTGGGGCGTGGAGTGCGATGAGTTGATACGCCGGCTGCGGCTGGCGCGCACCGTGGCCCAGCCCATCCATGCGGTCCAGCCGGCGTCGGCGGCCAGGGAATTGGCGCTGCGCCACGGTTTTCTGTGCTTCATGCCGGAATTGTCGATTCAGTCCGATCTGGCCGACGGCGTTTTGCGACGGCTGAGCGTTGTCGACCTGCCGGCCTGGCAGTGGGAGGTCACCATGGCCTGGCGAGCCGGCAAGCGCAGGGACGAGGGAAAGGAGTTGGTGTTGGACGCCGCCCGGGCTTTGGCCGGGCGGTGGGCGTCAATGGCGTCCGGCTAGCGACTCGGCCGCGCTTTGCGCCAGCTGGCTGTATTGCTGGCCGAATTCGGCCACCATCTGGCGCAATTTGGCGGTGTCGCGGGCGATGATGGTCTTGAGCAGGTTTTCCAGGAAGAGCTGGGTCTGATCCATCTGGCTCTTGCCGGCCCGCAGAATGGCGAACAGACAGCGCTGGGTCAGCGGCAGCAAGTCTTTCAGCGTGTGTTCCAGATAGCGGTTGCCGGCGTAGCGGTACAGGGTGTCGAGGAAATCGACGCCGTGCTCGTAAAAGCCGTGCAAATCGTCTTTGCGATTGCAGTCGGCCAACTGGGTGGTGACTTCGAAGAAGTGGGCCAGGTCGTCGTTCTGCCACGAGGTGGCGAGATTACAGACCGCTTGATCCAGCAACAGAAACCACAGCTCGAAGAAATGGCGCACATCCTGGCCGGTGATGCTGGATACCACCGCGCCGCGGCGCGGAAAAATCTCCACCAGATGGCGGCGTTGCAAAATCAATAAAGCTTCGCGCACGGACCCGCGGCTGACGTCCAGTTCCGACGCAATGCGCAACTCCTGGATGCGATCTCCTGCCTGCATCGTGCCTTGTATGATTTGTTTGCCCAGGTATTGGGCGATTTGTTCGGTCAGTGAGTCGTTCGCTTTGAACGTCATCTTGCTCTCCGGAATAGAATATTATTATTTTCCTATGTTTGATATGCGACGGCAATCAAACTGCAACGTTTGTCTGGCAGTAGTTTGTCCGACAGATTGTTGTTATCAAAACATTATCAGCGGTTTTGGCGCGGACTGTTGTCAACTTGCCGCACTAGACCTGCGTCCGGAAGGTTTTTCTTGCGCATTCATCATATCAATCATACGATTAAAACGCTTGTTTGAAATGGCTGACACGAGAGGGGCTATCAAAATGGGCGAGAGGCGTCGGAGAGGCATTTCCGCCGCCTTGCGGACCCGGCCGGCGGCCGGCCCGCGCGGGAACAGCAGCCTCGCAGGCGACGAACGGCGCAAGCCGAACGCCGCCGCAAGCGGGCCGTCCCGCGAGGGCGTCGAAGCCGACGCGGCGTTCGCGAACTTTAGCGGGTTGTGTCCGGTGTGGAACCGGGAGTGTGATTCAGGCCTTCGCCTTTGGCGAAGGCCTTTTTTCTTGCCGCTTATTCGGGACGGCGGCAGGCCATCAGATAGTTGACCGCGGTGTCGTCGCCCAGCGCATAGATGCGGGTCAGCGGGTTGTAGCTCATGCCGCGGACGGCGTCCAGCTCCAGACCGGCGTTGCGGGCCATGCGCGACAATTCCGAAGGCTTGAGGAAGCGCGCGTATTCGTGAGTGCCGCGCGGCAGCATGTTCAGCACGTATTCGGCGCCGACCACCGCCAGCAGATAGGACTTGGCGTTGCGGTTGAGCGTGGAGAAGAACACCCAGCCGCCGGGCTTGACCAGGCTGGCGCAGCTGCGCACCACGCTTTGCGGGTCCGGCACGTGCTCCAGCATTTCCATGCAGGTGACCACGTCGAAGCTGGCCGGCGCTTCCGCCGCCAGTTCCTCCACCGCCACGCAGCGGTAGTCCACCGCCACGCCGGACTCCAGGCTGTGCAATTGCGCCACTTTCAGCGATTTCTTGGCCAGGTCTATGCCGGTGACGGCGGCGCCGCGCGCGGCCATGCTCTCCGCCAGGATGCCGCCGCCGCAGCCCACGTCCAGCACTTGCTTGCCGGCGATGGCCGCGCGTTCGTCGATGAAGCCCAGGCGCAGCGGGTTGATTTCATGCAGCGGCTTGAATTCGCCGCTCATGTCCCACCACTTGTGCGCCAGCTGGCTGAATTTGTCGATTTCGGTTTCGTCTACATTGATCATGATTATTTCGCCAGGATGCGGTGACGCCAGTCTTCCGCGCGCGCCTTGAGCGCGGCTTCGTCCAGAGTCTTGAGTTGGCGTTGTTCCAATAGGGCCTGGCCTTTGACCCAGACGTGGCTGACTTGTTCGCGGCCGGCCGCGTAGACCACGTGGGAGATCGGATCGAAGGCCGGCGCGGTTTCGATGGCGGACAGGTCGATGGCGATCAGATCGGCCTGCTTGCCGGCCTTGATCGAGCCGACCTTGTCGGCGATGCCCAGTGCGCGCGCGCCGTTCAGCGTGGCCATGCGGATGGCGGTGGCGGCCGGAACCGAGGTGGGGTCCAACGTGCCCACTTTGGCCAGCAGCGCCGCCAGCCGGGTTTCCGCCAGCATGTCCAGCTTGTTGTTGGACGCGGCGCCGTCGGTGCCTATGCCCACGGCGATGCCGGCCTGCAGCATCTTGGGAATCGGGGCGATGCCGGAAGCCAGCTTCATATTGGACGAGGGATTGTGCGCGACCGACACGCCGTGCTTGGCGGCGATGTCGATTTCCTCGTCGTTCAAATGCACCATGTGGGCGGCGATCAGGCGCGGCGACAGCAGGCCCAGCTGTTGCAGGCGGGCCAGCGGGCGCTGGTGGCGTTCCTTGACGCTATTGCTCACTTCGTCCGCGGTTTCGTGGATGTGGCAATGGATCAGCATGTCTTCCTGCTCGGCCAGCGTCACCACCTTGGCGAAGGTGTCGTCCGACACGGTATAGGGCGCGTGCGGGGCCAGCGTGAAGGTGATCAGCTCTTCGCCCAGGAATTGGCGGCGCTCGGCCAGGGACTTGCTGATGTAGTCGTCGGCGTTGCTGGCGTAATTGGTGGGGAATTCCAGGATGGAACAGCCGACGAAGGTGCGCATGCCGGAGGCCAGGCCGGCGCGCGCCATCGCGCCGTGATAGAAATACATGTCGTTGATGGTGGTGGTGCCGCCGCGGATCATTTCCCCCATCGCCAGCAGCGCGCCGTCGAACACGAAGTCGTCGCGCACATGTTTGCCCTCGGCCGGCCAGATATGGTTGGTCAGCCAGTCCATCAGCGCCTTGTCGTCGGCCATGCCGCGCAACAGCGTCATCGCGGAGTGGCCGTGCAGATTGATCAGGCCCGGCATCAGCACGTGATTGGGCAATTCCACGCGTTGATCCGCCTCCAGCGCGCCGGCTTGGTCGGCTGGAATAATCGCGGCAATCCTGCCATCCTTCAAAGCAATGGCGTGGTTTTCCAGGATTTCGCCGTCTTCCTCGACGGTAATGATCCAGCGGGCGGAGATAATTTTGTCATAACGGGACTGGGACATGGGGCAATCCTGGCGCGATTTTGAAGTGTGTGGATTGTAGGCCGAGGCTAAATGCAAGGCAATGACGGAGCGCGGGAAGCGGCGCCGGAGCGCGCCGGCGCAAGGCTTGCCGGAGCCGGGCTTGACAAGGCGATGACTAGTGAATATTCCAGCATTTTGCCGCGATTATCCGGTGTATACTTTTGAAAATATGAACAACTGACGCATGGGCTCAATTGCCTGCGGCTAATGGCGAGCGATAATAAACGCAAACATGGCACACCACGCTGACGATAAATCCACAGCCAGTACCGGCCTTTCCCTTAGGGCTGTTTTTCTCATCGCCGTGGTGCTGGGCTTGCTGATTCCCGCGTCCATCATTAGTTATCTGAGTTTCAATATTCAACGGGACGCGCTGACCGCCCAGTTGGAAACCGATCAAAAACGCCTGCTGGACATCGTCGCCCTGGGCATGCAGGAGCCCTTGTGGAACCTGAGCCGCCAGGCCGGCAACCCCTTGATCGCTTCGGTGATGGAAGACGCGAGGGTGGTTTCCATCCGCGTCACCGATACCCAGTCCAATCAGATTTTCCTATCCTCGGTGCGCGCGGAACGCCGCATCGGCAGCGTGTCCTTCGTGGAAAAACCGGTGATCTACCGCGGCGAGGAAATCGGCCAGGTGACGCTGGAGTTCGACAACGAGCACCTGGCCATCGCGCTCAACAACCAGATCAAGAACATCCTGATGATTCTGGCGGCGCAGCTGGTGTTGTCCATCCTGCTGATCATGAGCATTCTGCATTCGCGCTTTCTCAGCCCGATGAAGGCCCTGACCGAGCAGGCGCGCTTGTTGGCCGAACTCAAGCTGGACCGGCCGTTCGAATGGCAGCGCCGCGACGAGATCGGTCATCTGGGCAAACATCTGGAATGGACCCGCGCCGAACTCAAGCGCCTGCTGGACGAGTTGCGCGCCAAGACGCTGGCGCTGGAGGCGGACATCTCCCGCCGCCGCGAGGTGGAGGACGCGCTGCGCCGCTCCGAGAACAAATACCGCGAGCTGTTCTGGTCCAATCTGGACGGCATCGTTATCAGCTCGCTGGACGGCCAGGTGATAGACGCCAACCCCGCCTTTCTCAATCTGATGTGCTACAGCCTGGACCAGCTCAAGCTGCAGAATTTCTGGACCCTGGTGGGGCCGGAGAGCGAGGCGCTGGAACGCTTCAATCTGGACAACAAGGTTTTGCGCTTCGGCTACTGCGACGAGTTCGAGGCCACCTACATCAACCGCTTCGGCAATCCGGTGCCGGTCAGCGTCAAGACCGTGGCGATGCGCGACGCTTTCGGCCGCATCAACGCGGTGTGGCGCATGGTGCGCGACATCTCCGAGAAGCGCGCGGCGGAGGAGAGGGTGCAACTGGCCGCCAAGGTGTTCGAGAACACCGTGGAGGGCATCATGATCACCGACGCCGACAAACGCATCCGCAGCGTCAACCGCGCTTTCACCGAAATCACCGGCTACACCCAGCACGAGGTGCTGGGCCAGAAGACCAGCGTCTTGTCCTCGGGCCGCCACGACCAGCCGTTTTACGAGCAGATGTGGCAGTCCATCGCCGATCACGGCTCCTGGCAGGGCGAGCTGTGGAACCGCCGCAAGAACGGCGAGGTGTTCCCGGAATGGCTGGCGATCAACGCGGTGCGCAACAGCCTGGGCGAAATCACCCATTACGTGGCCATCTTCAGCGATCTGACCGAACGCAAGGCGGCCGACGAGCGCATCCAGTTCCTCGCCCACTTCGACGTGCTGACCAGCCTGCCCAACCGCGTGCACATGCAGGACCGGGTGGAGCTGGCGATCCACAACGCCGGCCGCGACAACGAGCGGCTGGCGCTGTTGCTGCTGGACCTGGACCGCTTCAAGACCGTCAACGAATCGCTGGGCCACACCGCCGGCGACACCCTGCTGCAGGTGGCGGCGGACCGCATCAAGGGCGTGCTGGGGCCGGGCGAGATGCTGGCGCGCCAGGGCGGCGACGAATTCATCGTATTGCTGCCGGTGATTTCCGATCCCGGCGAGGCGGCGCTGGCGGCGGAGCGCATCCGTGACGCCTTCTCCGCGTCGATCGAGCTGCACAACCATGTGATCACCATCACGCCGTCCATCGGCATCAGCGTCTACCCGGACGACGGCCGCGACTACGAAACCCTGGTGCGCAACGCCGACGCGGCGATGTACCACGCCAAATCCTCGGGCCGCAACAGCTACAAGTTCTACACCGCCGACCTCAACGCCCGCGCGCGCGAAATCCTGGCGATCGAGAGCCAGCTGCGTTTCGCCTTGGAGCGCGAGGAATTCGTGCTGCATTACCAGCCGCAGGTGGAAATGGCCAGCGGCCGCATCATCGGCGCCGAGGCGCTGATCCGCTGGAACCACCCGTCGCTGGGCGTGCTGGGGCCGGTGCGCTTCATCGAGGTGGCGGAAGAGCGCGGCTTCATCGTGCAGATCGGCAACTGGGTGATAGGCGAGGCCACGCGCCAGCTGGCCGCCTGGCGCAGCCAGGGCCTGCCGGAACTGACCCTGGCCATCAATCTGTCCGCCTTGCAGTTCCGTCAGTCCGATCTGGCGGATCAGATCACCTCGGCGCTGGCCACCAACGGCCTGCCCGGCCACGCGCTGGACATCGAGGTGACCGAGAGCGTGGTGATGGAGGACGCGATGGCCACCATCCAGGCCATCGACAATATGAAGAACATGGGGCTGAAGCTGTCCATCGACGACTTCGGCACCGGCTATTCCAGCCTGTCCTACCTGAAGCGTTTCAAGGCGGACAAGCTGAAGATCGACCGTTCCTTCGTGCGCGACATCCCGCACGACGCCGACGACACCGCCATTGCCCGCGCCATCATCAATATGGCCAAGAACCTGAACATGAAGGTGGTGGCGGAAGGGGTGGAAACGATAGAGCAATGGCACTTCCTGCAACGCGAGGGCTGCGAGTACGTGCAAGGCTATCTGATCGCCCGGCCGCTGCCGGCGGACGAGTTCGTCAAACTGCTGGCGCAGGACAGCCTGTTGCCGCAGGAGTGAGCTGACCCAAGGGCTGGGCGGGAGCGCGCTGATGACTTTCAGGATTGGCGACGAGGCGGTGGATGTCGGCAAGGAGGTGCTGTCGCGCAGCCTGGACTTCGTGCCCATTCCCATCCTGATTTCGGAGTCCGACGCCAAGCTGGACCAGCCCGGCCGGCGCGTCCATCGCTATCTCAACCGCGCTTTCCTGCAACAGATAGGCTATACGCTGGAGCAGATGCCGGACATGGAGGCCTGGTTCCGGCTGGCTTATCCCGACCCGGCCTACCGCCTGGAGGTGGAGCAAAGCTGGCTGCAGGCGGTGAAGGACAGCCTGGCGCTGGGCCGCAATCTGGCGGAGATGACGGTGCGGGTCTGTTGCGCCGACGGCCGCTTGCGCTGGTTCATCGTCACCGCGCAGCTGCACGCCGACCTGCTGCCCAACTGGCACATCGTCACCTTTCGCGACGTGGACGACCTCAAGTGCATGATGGACGAGAACGCCCGGCTGTCGCGCACCGATTTTCTCACCGGACTGATCAACCGCCGCGAGGCGGTGCGCCAGCTGGAGTCCGCCTGGCTGCAATGGCTGCAGACGCGCCGGCCCTTCGCCGTGCTGCTGTGCGACATCGACCACTTCAAGCTGGTGAACGACCGCTTCGGCCACGACGGCGGCGACTACGTGCTGGTGGAGGCGGCGCGCCTGCTGCGCGAGGCGTTTCCGGATTTGCTCTGTTCGCGCTGGGGCGGGGAGGAGTTCCTGCTGCTGGCTCCGGACGCCGATGGGGTCGAGGCCGCGGTTTTGGCGGAGCGGGCTCGGCAGCGGCTCGCCGGCGCCCAGCTGCAGTGGCAGCAGCAGCCGGTGCCCCTGACGCTGAGCATAGGCCATGTCTGCGCGCAGCCGGGCCTGGAGGTGGAGGCTCTGCTGCAACGCGCGGACGCCGCCTTGTATCTGGCCAAGGCGGCGGGACGCAATTGCTGTCGGGCGGGCTGAGGCCGACGCGCCGTCAGCGGGCATCCGGCGCGGGCCCGGCCATGGCCTGTCTCAGATAATCGATGAACACACGCAGTTTCGCCGGCTGATGCAGGTGGTGCGGGTAATACAGGTAAAAGGCCTCCGCCGGCGGCATCCACTCGTCCAGCACCGTCACCAGGCCGCCGTCCGCCAGATGCGGCGCGGCCATCGCTTGCGGCAAATAGGCGAGCCCCAGCCCGTCCAGCGCGACGTGCAGCGCCGCTCCGGTGTCGTTGGCGGTCAGCGGGCCTTGCACCGCGACTTCGAACGGCCGTCCGGCGTCGACGAATTGCCAGCGGTAGATCTGGCCGCTGCTGGCGAAGCGATAGCGCAGGCAATCATGCTGCCGCAACTGGGCCGGATGCTCGGGCGCGCCGCGCGCCTGCAGATAGCGGGGGCTGGCGGCCACGCAAAAGCGGAGCGGGGCGCTGACCGCCACCGCCTGCATGTCTTGCTGCAGGCTCTCGCCAAAGCGCAGGCCGGCGTCCAGGCCGCGCTCCACGATGTCCACCAGCTGGTTGTTCACATCCAGTTCCAGCCGCAGCTGCGGATGAGCGCGCATGAAGCCGGGCAGCAGCGGATACAGCAGCAGGCTGGCGGCGATGTGGGGCAGGGTCAGCTTCAGCGTGCCGCTGACCTGGCCCTGCCATTGACGGGTGTCGTCCAGCGCGCCGTCCAATTGTTCCAGCAACGGCGTGATCCGAGCCAGCAGCGCCTGGCCGGCCTCGGTCAGTCCTACCTTGCGGGTGGTGCGGTTCAGCAGGCGCACGCCCAACTGGGCTTCCAGCTGACGCAGCGTCTGGCTCAGCGCCGAAGGCGTGATCTCTTGTTGAGCGGCGGCGCGGGTGAAGCTGCCGTGTTGGGCGATCAGACGGAAGGCTTGCAGCGCGTGCAGGGAATTTTGCGGCATTGTGAAGTTATTCTACGTAATGCATGCAGATTAAGCCCATTTTTCCCGTTGAGGCAAGAGTCTATGCTGCAGGCATCTTAACCAACCACGAAAGATGGCAGGCATGAAACAACGTCTCCTGGGCCGTAACGGCCCTACCGTTTCCGCGCTGGGCTTGGGCTGCATGGGCATGAGCGCCTTCTACGGCGCGCATGACGACGCCGAATCGCTGCGCACGCTGAATCACGCGCTGGACCGCGGCGTCAATCTGCTGGACACCGCCGATATGTACGGCCCTTACCGCAATGAGGAGCTGCTGGCGCAGTTGTTGAAGTCGCGTCGCCGCGAGGTGGTGCTGGCCACCAAGTTCGGCATCGTGATGGATGCGGCCAATCCGGCCGCGCGCGGCGTCAACGGCCGGCCCGAGTACGTGCGCAGCAGCTGCGAGGGTAGTCTCAAGCGCTTGGGCGTCGACGTCATCGACCTTTACTACCTGCACCGCGTGGACCCGCAGGTGCCGATCGAAGAAACGGTGGGCGCGATGGCGGAGCTGGTGCGCGCGGGCAAGGTCCGCTATCTGGGCTTGTCCGAAGCCGCGCCCGAGACTCTGCGCCGCGCGCACGCCGTCCACCCCATCCACGCGCTGCAAAGCGAATACTCCTTGTGGACGCGGGATCCGGAACAAGAGGCGCTGGCCCTGTGCCGGGAACTGGGCGTCGGTTTCGTCGCCTACAGCCCGCTGGGCCGCGGCTTTCTGACCGGGGCGATCCGCAGCCCGGACGACTTCGACGCCGACGACTACCGGCGCGGCAATCCGCGCTTCCTCGGCGAGAATTTCCAACGCAACCTGGCGCTGGTGGACCGGGTGAAGGCCTTGGCCGAGGCCAAGGGCTGCTCGCCGGCGCAATTGGCGCTGGCCTGGGTGCTGGCGCGAGGCGATCACATCGTCGCCATTCCCGGCGCGCGCCGCATCCGCAATCTGGACGACAATCTGGGCGCGCTGGCGGTGGAGCTGAGCGCGGCGGAGCGAGCGGAGATCGACGCGCTGTTTCCGCCGGAGGCCGTCAGCGGCCTGCGCTACGCGGCTGAAGTGATGGCGACGGTGCAGCGCTGAGCGGGGCCCTAGCGGTCTCGCCGCCAGTCGCGGCGGTCGCGCTCATGGCCGCGGCCATGGTCGTGATCGTCGCCGCCGCGCCACTCGCGCCGATCGTGTTCGCGCCAGTGCTCATGGCCGTGCCGGACCTGCTGGTAACGCGGCACATAGACTTGGCGGTACCACTCGTCGCGGACAAAGTAGACCGGGCGGCCGCAGGCGCCGTAGCGGCCGCAGTAGCGGCGCCAATCCTTCATGTGACCGGGCGGCACCCGCAGGTACATCGGCGCCACCGATACCGGAGCGGGCTGGATGAGCACCGGTTGCGGATAGATCAGTTGCGGCGGCGGGAAGCCGCCAAGGGTGAGTTGGCCGTAGAAACCGGGTTGGCCGATGGCGATGGAGACGCCGGCCTGGGCCGGCATGGCGCAGAACCATGCCGAGGCGGTCAGCGCGGCGAATGCGAATAGGCGTTTCATGGCGAATGTCCTTTTGGTCGTACAAGCGAGTGTTGTACTGCCAATATCGTCCGGGACTATTGCGCATGCGCGAAGCTGCACGGCGGAATGATGTCTAATGTTGACGGCAAGGGGGTTTGGCAAACAAAAGCAAAACTTTCCGGCCGCTCAGCCCTGGACCGGGCCGCAGACGAAATCCGCGTGGTTGATCTGGCTGAGCGCCGGGTTGACGTCGAAGATTCTGCCGCTCACCTCGCTTACGCCCAAGGCCTTCAGTCTGGCGCTATGCATGCGCAAATAGGCTTGCGCGCTTTCCTCGTCGGCAAACAGATAAACGCCGCCGGCTTCTTGCCGGCGCGGATTCTCCGTCCAGATCTTCCAGATGAAGCCGGGTTCCTGATTGATGGAGGCCGCCAGCGCTTGCAGTTGCGCGCTCATGTCGTCGCCGAAGGGGCCGGGGTAGTCGAAGTGGACTTGCAGCAGTTTGGGCATGAAAGCGTTTCCTTGGGGATGAAGAACCCTATGGGGAGCGGGCCTGCACGGCTTGCGACGCCGGGCAGGGCGCCGCGTCGCGCATCGCCATGATACTCGCCTGGCGCGGGCGCGCTCTGGCCGAGATCAAGCAAGCGAGAGGGGACAGGGGGGCGGCCCGATCAGAATCGGCAGCGCTGTGGGCGGGACTGTTTCGAAACGCGGCTTCGGACTTGGCGCGGCCTTGAACGAGCGCGAATGAAAAAGCCGCTCGCGGTTGGCGAGCGGCTTCATCGTGCCGGAGGCGGGAGGCGCTTATTCCGGACGCATCTGCGGCGTAAAAATTAATTGTGTAACCTATTGATATATATTGTGTGTTCTTGTTTTTGTAAACAAGATACCCCCATATATACCCCCTGTTTTTTTTGATCTCATATCCGTCACGCATGGCGGGGGTATCACGCTTTGTGCTGCATTGTAATGCAAAAAGCCACCGTGTCCGGTGGCTTTGATTCTGGCAGTTGGCTCTCACGCTACCGCCCTCTGTCCAACCTTCCACAACTGCCAGGCGTCGATTTCGGACTCCAGCCAGGCCACGCTTTTGCCGCCAAGCGGGATCGGGGCCGGGAATCCGCCACCGGCGATCCAGTCGTACATGGTGGTCTTGCTGATGCCGCAGCGATCCAGCACAGTGGCGCAGCGCAGGAAGCGGTCGCCTTTTACTGGCGACTGGCTGGACCAGGGTGGCAGGGCAATGGCTGCATCCGTGGTGCCGGCCATGTCCATTTCGATCAGACGGCGCTGCTTATCGGTCAGATTGCGTTGCTTCATGCCTCGCCGCCTTTCATTGCTGGATAGCCATCATGGGTCACGCCGTCGAGCAGTCGGCCGGCGGCCTTCTTTCCGACTCGGTAGACTGCCGCAGCGGTGCGCGTGTATCGGTTGTCGTCTGCGTCATCGGCAACCCATCGACGAGTATCGTGATCGAGCGCCTTGCGCAACGGTTCTGGCATCTGTACGCCCTCAGCAATCCATTCGCCCCACTGTTTGAACAGAAATGGCACGCCGGCGGCCGTGCACTGATCGCGCAGGGAGCGAGCCCAGGCCGGGTGCATCGGCCGCGCGTTCGGGCCGGATTCGCCACCGACGACCACCCAATCAATACCAGGCCACTTATCGTCCCTATTGCCATGTGGGCGGTGGTGCCACTCCAAGGCGTCGCCAAAGAAACCAGGGCTGGCAGTGTGGGCGATTTTGGTCAGGTCCACCGGCCCAAGCAGCGGCTCCATGGATAGCCAGCGAATGCGTGCCGGCAGCGCCAGCAACTTCGGAATGTCTCGGTTGGCCTCTTCCTGGTTCACCACGCTGATGCCGATCCACACGTTCGAGTAGCCGTCGGCCCAATCGGGCGGCAGCATCTTGGTGGCGTTGCCGATGCGCTTGGTCAGTAGCAACCAGTCCAGGTGCGGCGTGGCCTTGATCAGCTCGAACAGGCGCTCGCGGGCGCCGGCCGGGGCGTTCTTGTCGAACACGTCGGCCATCGAGGCGCAGAACACGCGGTAGCGCACGCCCTCGGCCTGGGCCTTGCGGTTCCACTTCAGCGGCTCGTTCCAGTGCTTGTCGCCGAACTCGCGGCGGCTCGCAAGCGCGCCCCACAGCTCCGAATTGGGCGTGAAGCGGTTCGCATCACGCTCGGCGTAGCAGTTATCGCAGGCCGGCGAGACTTTCGCGCAGCCCCACCATGGGTTGAACGTGTGGTGCGTCCACTCGATCTTGCTGTTTTCAGCCATGATTGGCTCCTTTTGTGTTGGCGATTGCAGCGCTCTCCTGCGTTGTAGCTGCCTGCTGGTCCAATCTGGCTGCCAGCTGCTTCAGCGTGCCGCCCTTGGCCAGCCACTCGCGCACCCATCCAGGCTGCTGGCCACGTCCTGCCCACGTCATCACGCCGCCTGCTCTGCTGCCCATGACGTAGAACACTTGGCGTCCGCGTAGGTGGTTGGCCGCAAGCCGGCGCCTCACATCTGGCGGTAACAGTGCCGCCGCTTGCTGCCCGGTGGTGGTGAGGTCAAGCTCGATCTGGTCGCTCATGCCGCGGTTCCTTCCGGCTTATCCGGGCCGATCATGAAGTCGTAGTCACGGCGTTGCTGTTCATCCATCGGCTGCAGGTAGCCGGCTCGACAAGCCTCGGTGCCGGCGTAGCCGCACGGAAACAGGCTATCCAGCTTGCAGGCGCACTCGTCGCCGGAGAGTCCGTCATAACCGTGCTGGCGCAGGAACTCCAAGGTGATTGTTTTAACGTCCATCAGGCGCCCCCTCTTGCCTTGCTGCCGGCGTTGCATTCCCAGTGGCGGACTGGGCCGCAGGTGCATTGCTTGTGCTCCGGCTCCTCACGTTTCGCAAAGGTGGCCACTGGGCCGTCTTCGGTGTCCCAGATGCCCAGCAGGAACCAGCCGGGGGGATGTTCCGGCTTCCATTCGCGGATGTCGTTGCTTTCAATTTCGAAGTAGCTGGCATAGGCGGGGTGGTCTTCTTCCTCCCACTCGAGCCAAACGCTCCGGACAGTTAGCCGTTGCTCTTTCAGCCAGGCGGTGTAGGCGGCTGCGTCCTCGTCGAAATTGGGGATGTCCGGGTGTGTCCAGTAGCCTTGTTCATCGCGCTGTGGCTCGACCGGCTGAATCAGTTGGATAGTGGTCATAGTCAATCCTGAAAAGTAAGGCCACCGTGGTGGTGGCCTGTTGTCACGTCAGCGCCAATTGCTTGTCGCCCGCATGGCCGCCGATGCCGTGGTGAAGCTTGGCCTTTTCACCTTCGCGCTGGCCTTGGCGGTAGGCGTTGGTGTCGGCCTGGTTGAATTTGCGATCTTGGTTGCGGTTGTTTGTTTTCAGGTCGCCGATTTGTTCGTACTTGTTCTGCAGGTAGCTTTCGATGATTTCTGCGTCGGGATTGGTGTCGCCAGCGAACTGTTGCACCTGGCTGTAAACCTGCCTGACCCATCCCTCGCAAAACAGATCCGCTCGACGCGTTTTGCTCCGCGAGACCAGCCGCTGGCATTGCGTTTCGATAAACTCCTGCCGGGCTTTGCGCGCTTGTCTTGCGAGTTGGTTGAATGCGTAACCGGCAATCTCGGGGGCGGCCTCTCGACCGATAAATTGCCACTCGCCGCGTCTCCACATTGACTGATGGAGCGACCGGCAATTGAAGGCTTTTGCCACGGTGGAGGCGAGCCAGGCTTCCCATTGTGCTGGCCTGTTTTTTGCGCCTGCTCGGATTGAGTGCTCCTTGATGTCGCTGGTCTGCACGTCATTCATGCGTAGACCGTGCTTCTTCATCAGGGCGTGGGCCTGCCGGAGCGCGGTTGAGGCTTCATGTTCATTGCTGCTACCGGCCAGCCGCAGGCATTTCTTGATCTTGCGGAGGATGTTTTCGTCTTGCATGTCAGGCTCCAGAATTGACCGGGCCACCGCTGGGGTGGCCTTGGTGGTTTAGTCGTCGTAGCCGTCCGGGTCTCGGTACTGGAATTCGCCGTCAAAGTCGGTGCGGTCGAAGATCACCTTCACCTGCTGGCTGTACAGCTGCAGCAGCATGCGGGAAATGCCAAACATGCGGCCTGCAATCAGGCCCTCGGTGATCTTCACATCGTCAACGCGAATGGTGGTGACGCGCCCGTCGCCATCAAAGGCCAGATGGTACTTGCAGGAATGGCGCGACTTGTTCTCTTCCGGGTCGATGCTCACGCTCATGTATCCACGCAGCACGCTGCTATCGGGATAGCTCTGCCAGATGATGAAGGTGGGGTAGTCGTTTTTCTCGGCGTAGCTTTCCGACGTGTCGTTGAAGTCGTCAAACAGCATCTGCAGCAGGTCGCCGATCTTCATTTCCGACGGCAGCGGCTTGGTGATTTCCTCCAGCATGGGGTTAATCACGTTCGCTGCCTGCTCGGCCATCATGGCGTTCAGCTTGGCTACAACGGCCTTGGACACGAAGTCACCGAAATAGCCCATGTCGGCGTAAGTTTTTGGCATGTGGTCGGTAATGTGCTGTTCCAGCCCTTTGCGGAAGTCGCTGCTGTAGCGGAACTGACCTTCGATGGCCGACTGTACGGCCTCGCCCACATTCTTTTCGATGATGGGCTGCAGCACTTCCGGCGCCAGCTTGGCGGCGATGGCGTCGGCCACCATCTTTTCGATGTCGATCTTGAGTTCCATTGTTCTCTCCTGAATGAATCAGGCCACCGCGTGGGTGGCCTGTAGTCGTTTGAGTTGGGCGCGCAGGTTGCGCAGCGCGCGCCAGTCGGATGGTGATTTCGGTATGCCGGTGCGCCGGCCTCCGGGCAGGATCAGCACGTCGTGCTTCTTGCCCGGCCGTAGCGTGGCGCCGGCGGCGATATAGGGCGCAATCAATTGGGCGATGTCGTTGCGCATGCCTCTGCTGCTTTCTTCACATCCTGCGCCGGCGGGCGGCGCGGGGTGACGTGGTAGTCCTCGCCATAGTCGCGGTAGCAGTTCATGCGGATTCCATGGCTGAAAACGCGCTACTGGAGTTGCGCGGCATGTGGCTGGAGGTGCAGCTTCGGCCGCGGGCGTGACGCTCCGGGATGTGCCGGCCGGGCGGCATGGCTGCCGGCAGGCGGTAGCCCAGCAGCGCCTGCAACGTATGGCCGTCTGAGCCGTTGGCGCGGTACTGGCGCGGGTGGTGGCGGGCGATGGTGATGTCGAGTTCGCGGGCGTGCAGTGCCAGCAGCTGGCCGATGCGGTCGGGGTTGGTGTTCAGCTGGCGGGCGATGGCGGTGCTGCCGAACGGCTGGCCGTGTTGGGCGGCGATCGCGTCGCGCAGGCGGGCAAGGATGTCCTGCATGGTGGCTCCTTGTGGGTTCATATCGTGACTTCTGCAGGGTGGTTTCTGGTCTGCAGGCCGTGCAGCAGCTCGGCCAGGTGGCCGGCCTCGTATTCGGCGTCATCGATGGCGATGTGCTTGCGCAGGTGCTCCGGCCGGGCCGGGTAGCGGGTGCTGCCGCCCCATAGCGGCGCCATGTTCTTCAGGTTGCGCAGGCAGCAGTCGCGCCAGAACGGCCAGTGCATTCCGTGTTGCAGATAGGCGTGGCTGAGGATTGTGTTGTCGAACGGTGCGCCGTTGCCCCATATCGGGTACGGGTTCAGCCTCAGCCAGGCGTCCAGCGACTGCAGCGCCAGCCACAGCGGCAAGCGGTCCAGCTTGTAGGAAAACGCTTCATGTCGGGCGGCGTCGTTCTGTTCCTGCCACCATTTCCAGGTGCTCCGGTCGGCGTGCCGTGTGGGCAATTGCTCCAGGTATTCGACGCGGCGATACCAGCGGGCGCGGATGTGGGCCTTTCCGTGCTCGATGTCGGCGACGACCGCGCCGACGCTAAGGATGATCGCGTCCGGTGTCAGGGCCATCGTTTCAAGGTCCGTGATGATGTAGCGATTGGTCATTTGGCGATCCTCGGCCGCTGGGTGGAGGCGTACTCTACGCAGTGCTGCGTGTCCTGCGGGTAGATCGGGCAGCTTCTATTGGCCTTCGTGCACGTTTTGCACAGCGACTGGCTGTTCTCGGCTGCAGCGATGGCGGCGTCTGCTTGTTTGCAGTATTCACACCGATCTGCATGGTGAGGGTCGTCAATTTGATGGCGCTTGCGCAAAACTTTCAGCGCCGCCAGCAGCTGTTGGTTCACCGGCTCGGGCTGGGGCGCGGCGGTCGATTCGCCGTGGTGCCAGAGGAAGGCGCAGTAGGCGGCCACATCGCGCGGGTCGCCCTTTTCAAGATGCTGCAGGAGGTGGGCGCGACAGATGTTCATCCAGTCGGGGCGCATCCAGTTGTTGGTGTAGCCATGCTTTTCTTGCGCGGCAGTCAGCTTGAATGCCAGCGCTTCGGCAAATAGGCCGACTAGGTTGGCTGTGTCTGGATGAAGGTTGGCGGGGACGTTGAAGAGTTTCATGCTCGGGCCTCCTTCTCGATGCGCCGGTTCTCGATCTCGCGGCGGGCGGCGGCGGTGCGGCGGTCCTTGAGGCTGCAGCACGGCAGCGGCTTGCCGGCCAGCTCTGCGGAGCGCAGATCGGCGCGGGTGCGGATGTAATCGCGGTTGGGGTAAAGGCGCGTCATGCTGCCACCGCCGCTTTCTGCCCGATGTCCAGCCCGTCCAGCGCGTTGCAGTAGTACGCCCACACGCGCGCCAGGCGGCGGCGGGCGACGGGGCTGTATGCGCTGTGCTGCACGGCTTCGGCGTAGGTCAGGCCGTCGCTTCGCATTTCGGCGTAGTCCTGGCCAAAGGTATGGGGGTCCAGCTCCATCATGTGGACGATGCCGGCGAAGCGGTGGCGGTTCTGCAGGTAAAGCTGGCTTTGCTCGATGCCGCGCCCCTCATGCTCGACCGGGCCGTGGTACGGGTTGCACCAGGCGACGATGTCGGCGGCGGGCAGGTCTTCCAGAATGTCCTGCAGGCCGTTGGCGGTTTCGACGAAATCCAGCCCGCCCAGCAGCGGCACATGGATGATTGGCCGGATGCCCTCGTCCACCAGCAGGCCCAGCGCGTCCGACTGCACCAGGTAGGATTTCAGCGGCACGAACACGCTGGCGCCGGTGTCGGTGACGGTGTGGCCGCTGTGGTCGAGGATGCGGCCGATCAACGTGTCGAACTCACGGGTGGCAATCTGCTGGTGGTTGTTCAGCAGTTCCACACCTTGCACGCCGAGCGAGGTGATGCGACTGAAGGTGCGGTTCACCGGGTCGGTGTCGAAGCACTGGATCAGCGCGCTGGCCATGGTGGTGAGGTATTGCGCCACCAGCGAGCTGGTCCCGGATTTAAAACAACCTCCCTTGCCTTGCATGATGAAGTGGGCCGTACGTTGCATGGGGTTCTTCTCCTGGTTACCAGTTTGGGTTGCGGTCGCGTGATTGGCGATGATCGCCAGGCTTGCGGGTTGCGGTAGGTTGGTTGGGTGCTGCGGCCGGCGTGGGCGCGGCCGGTGGTTGGGTTTTGCTTGTTTCACTTGGCTTGCCTTTCTGTCGCTTGCGCTCGCGGCACAGGGCGTTGCGGAATTCGCTTTCGGTCATCGTGAGGCCGGCGCGGGCCAGCGCGGCGATGATGTCGGCGTGGCTGATGTCGTTGCGGATGCTGGCTTCGATGTCGGGCAACATCGTTCGGAAGCGTTCCGCCTTGGTGGTGGTGCGCGGCCGCGGGCTCAGGCTGTGTAGCGCGCTCCTGGCCTGTTCCTGCCATGCGCTGTCGTCGCTCATGGTCCGCGTATCTCCTGCTAATGGTTTGCTAATGCGTTGCTAATGGATTGCTAACGACCTGCTAATTAGCAATTAGGATTCAAGAAAAGCGGCACGGGGTTTCCGTGCCGCTTAGTGTGTTGGTCAGCTGTATTTGTCCTGGGCCCATTTGTCCCAGTCGAAGCTGCACTCGCATTTCGAGGCGTGGCCGATGATCTTTTTGCTGGCGTCGAGAGTGTCGAGGCGGGCAAGGCCGCAGGCCGGACAGGCCGGATAGCGCACCTCGATGATGGTGCCGGGCGGTAGTTCTTTGCACTTGAGAACGATGTCGGCGGAGTCTATGGACTCGTCCATGTCTCCGTCGGCGTGCGCGCGGAAGAGGTTTTTTACCTGGTCACAGTTAGGGCCGGCATAAATGTCTGCAACGACTTCTGCGCGCAAAACAGTGCGGTGATTCATGGGTTCTCCTGTTTGTTTGGCCGGTAACGCCATCCGGCTGCCTATTGGGGGCGGTTTCCCGCCTGGCTCGAACTGACGCCGTGACCAACGTCTGGCAGCGTCCTGATGCAGGGCGCTGCGGGCCGGTGGCCGGTTATTCCCGAATATCCCCGGGCGGGTTGGCTGATGCGTGGCGGCGCGGTGATGTGTGCGCGGCCGGGGCGTCGTGATCTGCGCTTGTGTCTGAATGACATCGCTGCGGCCTGCCTCTCGCAGGTGTGGCCGCAACGCACATGGGCGCTGCATCAGTTGGGTGTGACCCGTCGGTGCGGACGGGCTACGCATTCGTGGGTTGTTAAGGAGCAGAACCGTATTCGGTTCGTTATGGGCTGAATAATAACCGAATACGGATTGATGTCAAGCGAGTTGAACCACATGCGGTTTGGTGGCGTTGCGAAAATGGTTTGCTTGGCGGAGTGGGGCTATGCCGGTTGGTTGTTAGAATCGGGAGAGGGCCGCGATGGGGAGGTGCATTCGCGGTGTTTATGAGGTGCGCGTTTGGAGTGGGGCTGCGTGGTCCGTGGTTGGTGGACCGAGGGGTGGGCGTGTTGCCTTGGGGGTGGCTAGCGCATTATTGGTAATATTGCCATCCGTATGGATACGGATGGGAAATGTTGCATTTGTAATATATGTTATACGAATGAGAAAGTGCGTTACTTTTTTTGACCTTTTGCGCCGCGCGATGCCGGCGCGGCCCGTTGATCGTTCTCGGCGTGGTTGTTCGCCGCCGATTCAGAGGGTGCCACCGCGGGGGTGCTCCCGTCGTTAAACCGCTCAGCAAGTTGGCTGGGCGGTTTTTTTTTGAGCAGGATGCTTTGTGCCGGGCCGTGGCGCCACAGGCGGTCAAGGATTTGCGCGGGGTTGTCGCCGCGGCAGAACGGGATGGGTTCGCTGCTGATGCCTTCCGGTAATGGATTGCCGACGTGCAGTGCCATGGCGGTGGCGTCGAGCAGCTTGCCCAATTGCCAGGCAACTGTGTCGCCCCACAGCGCGGCGACCGTGGGCTGAATGTCGGCCAGATCGGGCAATTGGCGATAGTTGATTTGGTTGAGGGTGATTGCGACGCCGATCAGGATGCTTTCGCCGCCGGGCGCGCGCCAGTGTAGCCACTGGCCGGAGCCCGAGTAGGCGTGTTGACGTGCGCGGCTACCGAGGTTGGCCGCGCGCAAGCTGCGGATGATTTTGGCCGTCGATTTCATAGGCGGGTGGTGATCCAGTCGGGCGCGGCGCGCGCGTGCAGGAACTCGAACGCGGTGCGGCATTGTTTTTCTGTTTTTAACATGGCGGCCCACCAGCGGGCTATCTCCGGCCAGGCCGTGCGCAGAATGTCGGCATGTCCGGCCGCCGCCTGTTGTATTGCGTGTCTCTGGCTGGCGGTGGCGACGCCGCCCCAAGCGATGTGCAAGCGCTTGTTGTAGAACGGGGTGTTTACGTTCTCGCGCAGCAGTTTGGGGGTCCAGTATTCGCCGCCAAGCGAATCGGCGAAGTCGATGGCGATGAACTCGCCGCGGCCGGTGCTGATCAGGTTGCCGGCATTGCCGTCAATCTCCCATATCCATTCCGCCATGGCGATGCAGGCGGCGGTGGAATGCCACATTGCCAGTTCGTCTGTCCAGATGTCCGCCGAGCGGGCGGCGATGGGCTGGCCGGGTACATGCTGCACGGCCAGGCATGGCCATTCGTTGCTCTTGCCCCAGCGTGCACTTGGAAACAGCGCATTCAGTTCTTCGCTGGTCAGGATGATTACCCAGATTTTGGGGGCGGTTTCAATGCCGGCGCCCCGATGCAGCATCCAGCCGGCCAGCTCGTTAGCCAGGCCGTGGCTGTCGCGCGGGAACGCCTTGATGTGCGCACATACCTCGTTGTCGTATTCGTCCAGGATTAAACATGCTCGATGGTGGGAGGCTGTGGCGGTCTGCTGTGAAAGTGGGGCGAGTAGGCTTCCGGTATCCAGCAGGGTAATCACGTTTAGCGGGGTGGTGTAAGGGCTTCGAGCAGCTGCGCGAGTATATCTGCGATGGCCGGGTCTGGCGAGGTGTTCAGGTACTGACATGCGGCTGTGATGAGTGGGTGTTCCGGCAGCTTATCGGCGTGCGGGGTGGATAACCAGCCCATGGTTAGTCCTAATGTGTGTTCGATGTGCGTGGCCATTCTGGTGCTTATGGCGCGGCTGTTTGGGGTGGGCCAGGCGAGCCAGCGGCTGACCTGTGACTGGTCGCGTTCGATGCGGTGCGCGAGCGCTGCCACGCCGCCGGCCTGGTCGGCGAGGCGGCGGAGGTTGTCGCGTCGTATCTCGTGCGGGCTCATGCCGTGATTGTCTCCATCCTTGCTGGGCGCAGGAATGACCGGTGCGGTCATCTGCGGTCATCAGATGGTCACGGCGTTTGATTTGATGCGACTGGCGTGTGCCAGCCGCATTTTTACGTCGATTTGGGTTTGCCGGCGAGCTGTCGGAGCGAATTGGCGGCGCTTGGGGTGTCGTCGGTGATTGCATCGCCAGTTGGTGGGCCTGGCAAAGAGCGCAGTAGGCCAATGAGATTCTTGACGGCATTCGGCGGCAAGCTGCCTCTCAGGTTGGCGTCCTTGGCTGCTTCGATCAGGGGTAATAGCCAGTCCGGCAGGGGTTCGGAAGCCAGGCTGAATGCGCTTGCCTTATCCGTATCCGATTTCGGATTGAACAGGTTTTCGTCAATTAGCTGACTGGCAGAGATGCCGAACTTCCCCGCGATGGTGTCAACGGTCTCGATGCTGGCTGCTGATTCCTGGTTGCGGACGCGGTTGATCGTGCCAAGGCCAAGGCCAGTGGCCGCCGCCAACTTGTTGTTGGTGGCGTATTTGTGTGAACTCGCCATGAGCAGCGCGAGGTTGTTGGCGAGGACGCCTCTAATCTTGCTATCCATATCTGGATTGTCATCGAATTTGCAAACCGTTTGAGGTTCGGTTAATCTAACCGTATTCGGTTCAGTGAGATTCACGATGACATATCCTCTCTATCAGACGGTGCTGCAATACCTCGATTCTTCCCGTGGGAGATGGCCGGAAGTTGCCGATGGTAGCGGGGTGCCCGTATCCACGATTCGTAAGATTGCGCAGCGCAAGAGCCTGGACCCCGGTGTTCGGACCGTCGAGGCGCTGGCTGCGTACTTCAAGATTTCCTACCTGGTGCCGCTTGGTGCGGTCTCGTCGTGTGTTTCTTTTGAATCTGATTTGGTTTCCTCGGACGCCGGACAGCCTTGACCGGCGCTGTTTGCCTAGTGCTTGCCGGCACGGGCGTTTTTTATTTGTGCTGTCACTGTAGAGGGCAGCGTGGAGGTTTGCATGCGCAAGAGTTCGCACAAAACCGTGATCGGTGTGGTTCGGGATTATCTGGACCAGTGGCGCCGGGAGCGCGGCCTGTCGCTGCAGGCGGCGGCCGGCGAAATCGTCGAGCACTATTTCGCCAGTGGGATGAGCAAGGTATGGCCGGTGGATTTTCACACTGGCGGCGATGCCTATGCGGCGATCAAGGCCAACAGCGAGCGCATCTGGCGCTGGCTGGATGATCAGACCAAGGACACCACGCTGCTGCCGGCCAACATGCTGCCGGTGGTGATGGGGGTGCTGCCGTTCAATCTGCGCATGATGTGCGTTAACGAGCTGTTGGGGCCGATCGGCCTGTCGGTGAGCATCCGCCAGGGCGTGTTGCCGGCGGTAACGCACGCCCAGGTGCTGGCGGTATCGGCAAAAGAGTCTGGCGAGGCCATTGCCGCACTGGCGGGGCTGGCGGATGGCTGGACGCCGCAGGAGCTGGCCGCAGTGCGCGCCGAACTGCAGGAGGCGACGGCCGCGTACAAGGCCGCGCTGACGTTTGTCGATTCGTTGGCTGATGCGGAGAGCGATCATGCCGCTTGATCCGGTGCAGCAGGTGCTGCAGCGCAAGGCATACCGGGTGCGCAAAGCGCATCCGTCCGACCGGCCCGCAGAGGGGCGCGCGTTGCTGAAGTTGTTACTTCGCCATCTGGAGTCCAAATGTGAGCGTGCTATGGCGGCAGGAGAGCGGCGCCCCGGAACGTGATGCGGATTTCTTGGCATCGTTGGCCGCCATGGATTGGGTCGAGCGGCAGCGCTTCGAGGAGCGGCGGTTATTGAGGCTGTACGGCATGGAATATCTGCGGGCCGTGGAGCGGTGCTTGCAAACGCGTGGGCTGTCTCTGGCGTCCCCGATTGTAGAGCGTCGGCCCTGGCGGCGGTAATGCCGTAGCGGTTGGTGGTGCCCTGCGTTATGACGCGGGCGGGATTCGTGCGTGCTGTGCGAACGGTGCAATGCAATAGGAGGTAATGGCATGAGTTCGGGTTTTGTGTTGTCGAGCGACGAAATGGAAGCGCTCTCCGGCGTGCCCGATCAGGATTTTAGGATGTACGTCCTGATGCGGTACTGGATGAACTATGCGACCGGGCTGGTCGGCGATCCGCGCGATCGGCTGGTGAGCTATCGTCGCCTTCGTGAGCATATGGAGGTGGTGCCGGAGCGCGGCTCGAAGATGGCCCCGGCGAAGCGCACGGACGACGCCCTGCGGGCATCGGTGGCGCGCCTGGTGCGCCGCGGGCTGCTGAAGGCTGCGGGGGAGACGTTCTCGTTTTGCTATCGGCTGCCTATGGCATTAGTGCGTCCAAATGAGGAACCCCGCATGAACCACGCGTGTGAACCCCGCATGAATCCCGCAGAAAATCCCTTTGAGTTTCAACGTGCTGAGGCGTTTTCGTGCCAAGGCGAACCCCGCGCCGGCCAAGGCGATGAACCCCAGCCATCTGTATATCTGTCTGATAGAGATGAGATGGTCGCGGGCGCGCGGGAGGATGCTGTCGGTGAGGTGGCTCCGACTGACGCTGGTGGTGTTGCTGGCGTGGGATTGTCTGCAACAGGGCAGGTCGCCGACTTCCGCCGGCTGCTTGGCGACGACGGGCTGCCGAGCAGCAATGTGATCAAGGCTTGCAGCCGGGTGGCTGAGGTGAAGCGGCAGCGCGAGGTGTCCACGGCGGAAATGCAGGCGGCAATCGCCGATGCGCGGTTGCGTTCTGCCGGCAATGTGGCGGGCTACGCCGCGGCGATCATCGCCAATGGTTCGCTGCTGGCGCCGCCGCCCGGCGCCAAGGTGGTTTCGATTGCGCGCCGCCAGCCGTCCGGGCTGGATGGTGTGTTCTCGGTGCTGGAAGAGGCGTTCGGGTCATGAACCGCCAGCGGGTGGTGCAGATCGAGGCGGCTGGTGCGGCGCGTGGCGTCGACCCGTTCCAGCAGCTGGCGGCGTACGTGCTGGGTCGCCTGACCGGGATGTGGCCGGACAAGATCACCAAATGCCTGCCGGATAGCAAGCTGGTTAGGCTGTTCACGCAGGAGCTGGAGGCGGCGCTGGCGCAGCGCCGGATTGGCCGGGATCTGGTGGACGCGGGGCTGGAGCAAATCCGGGCGGAATGCGACTGGCCGCCGGTGGAGGTGCCGAAGCTGCTGCGGTATTTCTCGCCGGTGCGGGACTACCAGGCGGCGTTCGAGGAGGCACAGCGCCTGAGCTGGGAATGCGAGTATGGCAATCCGGTGCCGCCGCAGGCGTGGAGCCATCCAGCGGTGTATTGGGCGGCCGAGCGGTTCGGGTGGTTTGAGGCGCGCAATGCGTCATGGGACCAGGCGCGGAAACGGTGGGTGGTGGTGCTGGATGAGGTGTTGACGTGGGGGCATTGGCCGGACGCCATGGCGAGGTTGCCGGACGCTGGAGGCTTGCGGACCGAGGGTGCACACTTGTCGGCGATGGCAAAAGCGCGGGAGCTACTGACGGGCGCGGCTGATCGTCGGGATCAGGTGACGTCGGCGCGCATCCGGGATATGCAGGAGCGTGGGCTGTGGCGCCGGGATGACGGCGTGGTCACCTGATGGCGTCTGATAGAATGCGAAACGAGCTGGCCCAGTAGAGGCTGGCCGCGAGGAAAACGGTTCAAGGCGGACATAGGAGATGTGTGAACCAGAATGATGTGACGATTTACGGCCTGAGCGATTCGGATGTGGTATCTGCGGTGGCGAAGGCGATGGAAGTACTCTCGGCAGACGGCGCCAAGGCGCTGGATTATTCGGCGGACGGCAAGGGTTGGTCCGATCTGACCGGCAATGACAATCTGGCGGCACTGTCGTTGTGGGAAGCGGTGATCCGACTGCCGGCCGAGCAGCACTTGGCGTTGATGTGGAAGGTGTTGCGGGATAATCCGCGCATGGGTGAGGCAACGCTGGATGACCTGACGTGTTTTGTTGCGCATCACATCACCGATGGCAACAAGTTTGGACGCGAGGGGTTGCGTTACTGGGTGCGGCACTGGGCGCGCCGCGATGGTTCCAGCCGGGAGGCGGCCATGTTGTACGGGCAGGCTCATGTGTCTCACCAGAGGTATTACCGGGAACGGGTGTGCCCGTGCCTGGATGGTTGGTTCGTGGCGGCCAAGGGTGCGCTGGAGTCGTTGGTGGCGCAGCTGTATCAGAATTTTTTGGAGGCTGCTTGACAGGGTAAAAATGTTCCAATAAAGTTCGGTCTGCAGTTACCCATATTGCGTCCAGAAAAGCCCAAGGTCAAAAAGCCTTGGGCTTTTTGCATTGTGGTGGCTGGCGGTTCTCCTCTATCTCTCCTCTTGTTTGGTGCCCTGGTCCTGTGATCGGGGCGTCGCCTTTTATGGGTCTGCAACATGCCGAAAGCTGCTCCGAGTCCGTGCCGTCATCGCGGCTGCAAGGTACTGGTGCGCGATGGGTCCGGTCTGTGTGATCAGCACCGCAAGCAGGTGCAGAAGGAGGCGGACGAAAAGCGCGGCAGTGCTACCAGTCGTGGTTACGACAGCAAGTGGCGCCGGGCGCGTGAGAGTTATCTGCGTGAGCATCCCCTTTGTGCCGAATGTCGCCGGCGCGGTTTCGTCGAAGCCGCCACGGTGGTGGATCATGTCGTCCCGCACAAGGGCGACCCGAAGTTGTTCTGGTCCCGGTCGAACTGGCAGCCACTGTGCAAGCCGTGCCATGACCGCAAGACGGCGACCGAGGACGGCGGCTTTGGCAACCCGCGCCGCGGGGGAGGGGGTGGGTCAAAGTCTGCGGCCAAACCTCCGCGACCAAGCGCCTAGCTTCGAAAATTTATGGTGCCCCTTTTTGAACTAGGGGGGGGGTTAAAAATAGACGGCCTCTGCCGCGTTAATTGACGCGTCGGGGGCTTTTTTGATGGGCAAAGGCCCCCGGAGCGAGCCATGAGCGATACAAGGCCGCCGTTTACGGTGATTCACGGTGGTACTGTGCCGCCATCCCAAAACGGGGTTGATAAGCAAACCGATATCAAGTCCCCGCCGCCGCCTCCGGGCTGCGATCTCTCGCCGCGTGAGCGCAAGGTGTGGGACTACATCTGCAAGAACCTCTCGGCCGCCGGGCTTGAGCATCTCACTTGCGGGCTGACCATCAGCGTCATCTGCCGAACCTACGTCCGGTGGATCGACGCCGAGCGGAAGCTGGCCGAGGTCGAGGAAAAGAACGGCGGCACCTACTTTGTCAGCACGCCCAACGGCTACGAGCAGCCGCACCAGGCGTTCCACGTTGCCCGCAACTTGAAAGGGGAGCTGCTCAAATGGTTGCCGGAATCGTGCTTGACTCTGCCGTCGGTGGTGACGGCCAAGGCCAAGCTGCCGGATCTGACGCCGCAGGACGACCTGTTCGACAGCGCCGTAAATCACGCAAGAGGCCACCCGTCAGCCGCCTCAGGCTGATCCCGCCTGAAGATCAATGGCAGGAGTGGGATGTTCGATACGGCATCCCGGTGCTCAAGGGGGAAATCGTCGTTGGCCAGCTGACCATGCTGTCTGTCGAACGTCACTACCGGGATCTGCAAACCGCGCACAAGCGCGGTTTCTATTTTTCGCCGGCGCACGCCTGGCATTGCATTGATTTCGTGCAGGGCTGGTTCGTGCATACCACCGGCCCGCTCGGCGGCAAGCCTATTGTGCTGGATGGCTGGCAGCTGTTTTGGACGGCCGTGCTGATCGGCTGGCGCGAGGTCGGCTCCAACTTGCGTCGCTTCCGTACTGGTTACGAAGAGGTGGCCCGCAAGAACGGGAAGAGCACCTGGATGGCGCCGATTGGCACCTATCTCTGGATGATGGACGGCGAAGAGGGCGCGCAGGTTTACACCATTGCGACCACTCGCGCCCAGGCTATGCCGGTGTTCAAGCCCGCCTTTGCCAACGTTAAGCGTTGGGTGCGCAAGTCCCCGCGGCTTGCCAAGTCCATCAAGATTTTTGAAGGCGCCAACCAGGAAAAGATGGTGCTGTTTGGCGAGTTCGGCGAGTCCGTTTATGAGCCGCTGGCCGCCAACGCCGAAAGCCTGGACGGCAAAAACCCGTACGTCGTGCTGGTCGATGAGCTGCACGCCCACAAAACCCGCGAGGTGTGGGACGTCATGAAATCCGCGCTCGGTGCGCGGCTGCATCCGCTCATCAACGCCATTACCACGGCGGGTTTCATTCTTGACGGCATCTGCGTCGAGATCCGCACGTACCTGGTCAAGGTGCTACGCGGCGAAGTCGTCGACGACCGCATGTTCGGTGTCATTTACACCATCGACGAAGGCGACGACCCCTACAGCCCCGACGTGTGGCCCAAGGCAAACCCCTCGCTGGGGAGTGCCAAAACCTACACCTACATGCAGGAGCAGGCCAGCCAGGCCAAGGTGCTGCCGTCCGCTCGCGCGGGCTTTCTGACCAAAGACCTCAACGTCTTCGTCGGCGACGCATTGTCGTGGTTCGACATGACCGTGTGGGACAAGGGCGGCAAGACGTTCGACCGCGACATGCTCAAGGGGCGGCGCTGTTTCGGTGGTCTCGATCTGGCGTCCACGCGTGACATCACCGCCTTCGTGCTGCTGTTTCCGCCGCCGGATGGCGACGAGGACGGCGACTGGTACGTGTTGGTCTGGTGCTGGGTGCCGGAGGCCAAGCTGCAAGGCGATCAGGACGCCGGTTCTGATTACAAGGCTTGGTCGAAGAAGGGCTGGCTCACCGTTACCGAGGGCGATGTGACCGATTACGACCCGGTGAAGGAGGTGATCGAGCAGGCCGTGCAGGACTACGACGTGCAGGAGATTGCCTTCGATACCTGGAACAGCACGCACCTGGCCAACCAGCTGCTGGAAAACGACGTGCCGATGGTGAAGCTGCCGCAGAACTTCGGCGGCCTGTCGCCTGGCGCCAAGCACATCGAGCGGCTGGTTTACAGCAAGCGGCTACGCCATGCGGCTAACCCTTTGCTGCGCTGGTGCGCCGGCAACGTCACGTTGCTGATCGACAGCAACGAAAACATCAAGCCGGACAAAAAGCGCAGCCAGGGGCGAATCGACCCGGTTGTCGCCACATGCATGGCCGCAACGCGCGCCATGGTCCACATGGAGCCTGAAGAAGATCACCTGGAGATTATTTGATGAACCTACTGCAGCGCCTATTTGGCGGTGGTCAGCCTGCCGCGCCGCCGGAGCGTGTCGAGCCGACTGTGCAAAACCTTGGTGGGGAGTCGCTGGGCGATGTGTTGACTGCGGGTCTGTCCGGTGTGGTGGTCAACGAAACCACTGCCATGCGACAAGGCGCGGTCTACGCCTGTGTCCAGCTGCTGGCGGGCATCCTCACCACGCTGCCGCTGCACTTTTACAGCCGAGAAGGCGGCGTAAGAAAGCGTGTTGACCACGACTACTGGTGGCTTTTCAACGAGTCCGCCACCAACGAATACACTGCCGCCGCCATGTGGGAATACGGTATGGAGTCCCGTTTGCTGGATGGCGACATGCTGTGCTGGCTGGTGCGCGACAGGCGCGGCAAGGTTGTCGGTGTTCAGCCGATGGACCCGCGGCGCGTAAACGTCAAGCGCATGGACGGTGGTTGGCGCATGTACACCTGGTGGCGGCCCGACGGCACGGTAAAGGCGCTGCATGAAGACGATGTGTTGCATGTCTCTGGCCTTGGGTTTGATGGGCTGCGCAGCTTATCTCCCATCCGCCATCACGCGGGGCGCTCGGTTATCGGGCTGGCGCTGGCGCAAGACGAGTTTGGCGAGCGCTCGCTGGGGCAGGGTAATCACGCCGATGTGCTGCTGTCCACGCCGGCCAAGCTCAGCTCTGACCAGAAGGATGAGCTGCGGACCGAAATCGAAACCCGCTACAACGGGCTGGCCAACACGCGGCGCCCCATGGTGTTGTCCGGTGATTTCAAACTGGAGCGGCTCAAGCTCTCGCCGGTAGACGTCCAGTTGCTGGAAGCTCGCCAGTTCAGTGTGGTCGAGATTGCCCGCATCTTCGGTGTGTTGCCCCACATGATCGGAGCCACCGACAAGGTCACTAGCTGGGGAAGCGGCATCGAATCCATGACGCTCGGTTTCATTAAGTTCACCCTCAAGCGTCACTTGCAGGCGATCCAGCAGGAGATTAACCGCAAGCTGTTCCCGCGCGATGCCGGCCTTTTCTGTGAGTTTGAGCTGGACGCCCTTCAGGAGGGGGACGGCAAGTCTCAGGGTGAGTACTTCGGCAAGGCGCTGGGTGGGCCTGGCTCGCAAGGCTGGATGACGGTCAACGAAGTGCGCCGCCGCAAGAATCTGCCACCTGTGCCGGGTGGCGACATTATCTACTACGCAGGAGCCAGCAATGCCGATTCACAACCTGCTGATCCGTCCGAAGAACCGGGCGGCGCCGGCCAAGATCAGGGCGGAAGCCCAGCAGAATGAAGCCACGCTGTGGCTGTACGACGCCATCGACGACTGGTGGGGTGTCAACGCAGGCGATTTCGCCAAGGAGATCGCGGCGCTGGCGGTCGATACCATCCACCTGCGCATCAACAGTCCGGGGGGTGATGTGTTCGGCGCGCGCGCCATTGTGGCCGCCTTGCGAGGCAGCGGTGCCAAGGTTGTCGCGTACGTAGACGGCCTGGCTGCCAGTGCGGCCACCTTCATCGCAGCCAACTGCGATGAGGTGCATATGGCCGATGGTGCGTTTTTCATGATTCATCAGGCCAGCACCATGACCTGGGGGAACAGTGCCGATCTGCGCGAAACGGCCAACCTGCTGGACAAGGTCGACAACACCATTGTCAGTGACTACGTCCGCAAGACCGGCCAGGCCGAACAGCAGGTGCGCGACTGGATGGCCGCAGAAACCTGGTTTACGGCGGAGGAGGCCAAGCAATACGGCTTTGTCGATCTGATCGTCACCGGCCAGAAGGTGGATAACAGCGCCTGGGACTTTACCGGTTGCCGCAACGCGCCCAAGGCGTTGTTGCTGCCCGATAGCCAGCCACCGGCGGCGCCGCCCGTCGCTAACCAACAACCTGAGCCGCAGGAAGATGCGGCCAGCCTTGAGGCGGCGCGTGCTCATGCCGAGCGCGTGCTTGCCTGCATCCAATTGGGTAGCTGACGGGTTTCCCCGAACTACCGCAACAAACAGCCCGCCCAGTGCGGGCTTTTTTCGTTAATGGAGACCCTGATGTCTATCCAAGCTTTGCGCGCCAAGCGCGTTGAAATCGCAAACAAGATGCAGGCCCTGGTGAAGAAAGAGGGCGCATGGACGGCTGAGCGTCAGGCTGAGTTCCAGGCCATGAACGCCGAAGTCGAGCAAATCGACAACCAGATCAAGGCCATCGAGCAGACCCTGGCTATTGCCGAGGGCATGGCGGCCAACGATCAAAACACCGCCCGTTTCCACAATGTTTCGGTGGAAAACGCGGCTGAGTTGCGCCGC
This sequence comes from Chromobacterium alkanivorans, assembly GCF_016937655.1. Taxonomy (GTDB): domain Bacteria; phylum Pseudomonadota; class Gammaproteobacteria; order Burkholderiales; family Chromobacteriaceae; genus Chromobacterium; species Chromobacterium alkanivorans. The sequence continues at coordinate 133,643 of NZ_JAFHKL010000006.1, forward strand.
GAGGTGCTGGTGGCCTATCTGCGCGATGGCCGTGCCGGTGTCGAAGCGCTGGCGCAGGCCGGCCGCATCCAGAACGCCCAGACGGTCGGCTCGAATACCGGCGGTGGCTACACCGTGCAGCGGGAAATGTGGGGCAGCATCGTGGCCGCCATGAGGCAGTTCGGCGGCATGCGCGAAGTGGCGCAAGTCATTACCACCGGTAACGGCAACCCGCTGGACTTCGTTACGACCGACGCTACCTCTGAAGAGGGCCAACTGCTGGGCGAAAACACCACGGTCCCGACTGGCGATACTACCTTCGGCCTGGCGACGATGGGTGCCTACAAATTCTCCAGCAAGGTGATTGCCGTCTCGCTGGAGCTGCTGCAGGACAGCGAGTTCGATATCGAAGCCTACATCACCGAACTGCTGGGGCTGCGCCTGGGGCGCGTCGCCAACCGTTACTTTACTGTCGGCACCGGCTCCAGTGAGCCGCAGGGTATCGTCACCGCGGCCGGCGCTGGCAAGGTGGGTACTACCGGTCAAACCACTGGCATCATCTATGACGACCTGGTGGACTTGGAGCACAGCGTGGACCCGATCTATCGCGGCAATGCACGTTGGATGTTCCACGACAACACGCTGAAGAAGCTGAAGCAGCTGAAGGACACCACCAACCGTCCGATCTGGCTGCCGGGCCTGACCGAAACGGCACCGGATAGCATCCTGGGTTACGGCTACCAGGTGAACCAGCATATGGCCACCATGGCGGCCAATGCCAAGTCGATGCTGTTTGGCGACTTCAAGAAGTACCTGATTCGTGACGTGCTGGGTGCGATCCTGTATCGCAACACCGACTCCAAGTACAACGAGCAGGGTCTGGTCGGCTTCCATTCCATCATGCGTTCTGACGGCAAGATGGTGGATGTCGGCGGTGCCATCAAGTACTACCAGAACTCGGCGACCTAATCGCTACGGCGGCCCCGCAAGGGGCTGTCGGCATGTTCTGTGCGCTGAAAGGAATTCCTGATGATCAGGCGGCGAATCCGGCTGATGCCACATATTCCTCCGGCACATCTTGGTTACCCAAAATTCAGTGGAGAAAACATGGCAACTGCAAAACTTACTCGCGCCCGTGTGCTGGGCGCTTTCGTGCTGTCCGGCGTGGATCTGCGGCCCAATGACGTCGTGTCGGTGGATGAAAAGACTCTGAAGGCGCACCCCGCTGAGCTCGATCCGACGCCGGAAGCGGTAGAGGCCGCACTGGTTTCTGGCGGCAAGGAGGTGTCGCTGGAGGCCAAGGCCGAAGACGAATCGACTGACAAGTAACCCGCCAACCCGACAAGCCCGCCGCGTGCGGGCTTTCTTGTGAGGTGCACCATGCAAGAAAAGCTGATCACCCCGCAGGCTGCGGCCGACATCGTCCCGCTGGCGCAGATTAAGCAACAGTGCCGCGTCGATGCCGACATTACCGACGACGACGCGCTGCTCACCAGCTACACGCTGGCTGCGGTAGAGGCGTGCCAGCACAAGATGGGCCGGCCTATCCTGCCGCAGACGTGGGAGCGCGAGTTCGACGACCCGGCGCTGCAGCTGCCGCTGCGCTGTGATGTCACCTCTGTGGTCAAGGTGACTGCGGTGACAGGCTCCGCCGAGATCGACCTGGCGGCGCAAAGCTGGCGGCTGGCCAAGGGCTGCAAGCTGGTCGCGATGGGGATCTGGCCGTATGGCTCCCTGCTGGTGCGTGTGCGCTTCGCCTGTGGTGCCTGGCCCGACGCGGCCGGCGTGCCGGAGCCGATCAAGCTGTGGATCATGCAGCGCGTGGCCACGGCCTACGCCAACCGCGAAGCGCTGGCCGAGGACGGCCGGCTTATCGAGCTGCCGCGCGACTTTGTCGATGGCTTACTGGACCCGTACCGGAGCTATCGATGAAGTGGCGTATCGCGGCAGGTGACTTGAAAGCGCCTGTCCGGCTGCGTCTCAGTCAGCAGCTGCCCGGTCTGGACATGTCCACCCTGCCGGAAACGGTGAGCGAGATCCCGACCAGGGCACGAATTGATGCGGTGGGCGGTTCGGTTTACCTGGGCTCTGTGCAGGTAGGCGAGGCCGTGACCCATTTCGTCTATGTCCGCACCCGCAAGAACATCAGCGCCGAATGGGAGGTGGTGCGCGGTTCGGTGGTTTACCGGGTGCGCCGCGCGGCGCCGCTGAACGATCAGCCGGAATTCATGCGGCTGGATTGCGAGGAGTTGCGCAATGGCTGACACGCTGTCGATGCACATCACGGGCTTTGATGAATTCGATAAGGTCGACTTCGACAAGTCCAAGGTGCGCGCAGGCTTTCGCCAGGCGGGCAAGATCGTCACCGGCCGGGCTCAGATGCTGCTTGCGCTGGGCAAGGGGCAGGATGGTTACCCGACCAACCGCACCGGCGCTCTGCTGCATGCCATCAGTTTCAAGGTGAGCCGTTCCGGTTTCATGGTGCGGGTGATGCCGAACATGCCGGAGGGTTCCAAAGAGTACTACCCGGCCTATCTGCATTACGGCGTGCGTCAGGGGGCGCGCGTCACCAAGCTGGCTCCGGGGCAGGGGCTTGGCCGCAGTAATCGCCGGGCGCGAGGTGCCCGCGGCGAGGCGCTGGCGGCACGCAAGCTCACTGGCTGGCGCATTGCGCCGCGTGACAACTACATCGTGGATGCGCTGCAGGATTCTGCCCAAGAGGTGGAGGGCGTGCTGGCCGCTGCTCTTGGTCGCGCCTTGCGGCCAAAATAGCCGGTGGGTGGACGATGCTGTTTGATTGAAATAGCATCCGGGTCACCGTATCTAACCGGAGAAATGTATGAAGGCAAGTGGCATCAATGGTCAGCTGGAGCTGTCCGGCGATTTGCTGCTGATCAAACGCGAGGGAATCCTCGCCAAGGCGGCGTTTTTCGGCAAGGGTGAGAAAGCGGTCAAGGTCGATGCGCTCTCCAGTGTCGAATTCAAGAAGGCGGGCTGGTTGAGCCGTGGATTCATCCACTTTGTTTTCTCAGGTAGCAAGACGCTGGATGGCAATGTCGATGCGGCCAGCAAAAACGAGAATGCCGTCATCTTCAGCAAAAAACAGCAGATCGACTTCGAGGCGCTGCATGGTGAGCTGCTGCAGCGGATGAGTCGCCAATAGGTCAATTCTGCGTCATTAACCCAACCCCGCCCCGGCGGGGTTTTTTGTTGCCTGTCGCCATGAAAATTACCCCGATCATTGCCCAGCTGCGCAGCTACTGTCCGTCCTTTGCTGGCCGGGTGGCGGGGGCGCTGGAGCTGGCTGCGTTGCTGGATGACAACGTGCCGCTGATGGCGCTGCCTTCAGCTTACGTCGTGCCGACGCGGGAAGACCCGCAGACGCCGACCACGACGGCGCCCTACATGCAGGACTTGGAAGAAAAGTTCGACGTGGTGGTGGCGCTGGCGCCCAGCGATGAGCGCGGCCAGTCCGTGGCCGACCGCCTGCACGACCTGCGGGCCGAGCTGTGGCTGGCGCTGCTCGGCTGGTCGCCGCCGGGGTGTGACCCGGTGGAGTACGACGGCGGCGCGTTGCTGCTGCTCAACCGGGCACGGGTGGTGTGGCGCTTCGGGTTCACATCGATGTCCGTGATTGGTGGCGTTCGAGCCGCTGGCGAGCCACCGGCTACCTGGCATGACGTGGAGCGGGACGGCTTGGCCGATCTGCTGCGCGTGCACGTCGATGTCGATAACGGCCCTACGCCGGATGGCCAGATCGAGCATCGGCTGCAGATCACCTTGCCGGCCGCTTCAACCTGAAGGATTGATCCATGTATCTGAAACCGACTGACGGGCGGTCCGTACCGGACCCCGCCCGGGGCGACGTGTTGCCCGCTTCCGGGCGCGAAGTGCCCGAAACCCAGTATTGGCTGCGCCGCCTCGCGGATGGCGACGTGCAGAAGGCCAAGCCGCCAACCCTCAAGAAAGGTGATCAGGAATGACCGTTCCGTTCAACACCATTCCCAGCGACATGCGCGTGCCGCTGTTCTACGCGGAAATGGACAACAGCGCGGCCAACACCGCGACGGCCGACAAGCGAACGCTGCTGCTTGGCCAGAAACTGGTGGCCGGCGGCGCGCTGACCGGCGTGCCGCAGCTGCTGAACAACATCGCTACCGTGTGGACACTGTTCGGCCGTGGCTCGATGTTGGCTAACATGTACGAGCGCTACATCCAGTCCGACCCGCTGGCCACCATCTGGGGCATGGCGGTGGCTGATCCGGCCGGCGCCGCTGCCACTGGCACCGTCACCCTGGGCGGTGCGGTCACCGCGGCCGGCACGCTGGCGGTGTATATCGACGGCCAGCGTGTGCAGGCGGCCGTGGGTGCGGCGGATACCGTGGCGGCGGTGGCGACGGCGCTGGCCGGCGCCATCACTGCCAATGCCGATCTGCCGGTGACGGCGGCGGCTGTGGCCGGCGTGGTCACCCTGACCGCGCGCTGGACCGGGCTGACGGGTAACGGCATCCCGGCGGTGGCCAACTACTACGGCCTGGCGGGCGGCGAGGCGCTGCCGGCTGGCCTGACCTGCGCCATCGTCGATATGGCCGGCGGCGCGGGCGCGCCCGATCTGGCGCCGGCGATCACCGGCATGGGCGACGAAGAATACGACTTCATCGTCAGTCCGTATACCGACACGGCCGCGCTGAATGCGCTGAAGCTGGAAATGGGCGACAGTGCCGGCCGCTGGAGCTACCTGCGCCAGATTTACGGCCATGTCTACAGCGCGGCTCGCGGCAGCATGGCCACGCTGGTGACGCTGGGTTCTGCCCGCAACGACCAGCACTGCACCATCGCTGGCTATGAGATGGACGTGCAGGCGGCGCCGTGGGGTTTTGCCGCGGCCTATGCCGCCCGCAACGCGGTGTATCTGAAGGCTGACCCGTCCCGGCCGACGCAAAGCGGCGCGCTGGAAGGCATTCTGCCGGCGCGTGCCGGCAAGCGCTTCGCCATTTCCGAGCGCAAGACCCTGCTGAACAACGGCATTGCCACCAGCTACACCGCTGCCGATACCGTGCGGGTTGAGCGTGCCATCACCACCTACCAGAAGAATGCCTGGGGCAGCCCGGACAACAGCTACCTGGACAGCGAAACGCTGCACCTGTCGGCGGCCGTGCTGCGTCGCCTCAAGGGCGTGGTGACCAGCAAGTACGGTCGCCACAAGCTGGCCAATGACGGCACGCGCTTCGGCGCTGGTGCGCCGATCGTGACGCCGGCCATCTTCCGTGCCGAGCTGGTCAGCGAGTACGCAAAGATGGAAAAGCTGGGCTGGGTGGAAAACGCCAAACAGTTTGCGGCCAATCTGATCGTGGAGCGTAACGCCGACGATCCGAACCGCCTGGACGTGCTGTATCCGCCGGACTACATCAACGGCTTGCGTGTGGTGGCGCTGCTCAACCAGTTCCGCCTGCAGTACAACTAAGCCACAACCCCATGACAGCCCGCCCCGTGCGGGCTGTTGTCATTTCAGGAGCAGCCCATGAGCGGCAAAAAAGTAGCTGGCACCTGCTACGTGAAAGTCGACGGCGATCAGGTGGCCGTCACCGGTGGCGTCGAGGCGCCGCTGACCGATGTCGAGCGCGAGGCGTTCAAGACCAGTGCCGGCGTCCACTACAGCGAGACGGATGTCATCCCGTACGTGAAGGTGGAATGTGTGGTGCCGAAAGACTTCCCGCGTGAAGCCATCACCAAGAACGACGACCTGACCGTCACGGTCGAGTTTGCCAACGGCAATGTCTACGTGCTGTCGGGTGGCTTCCTGGTGAACCCGGCGGCGCTGAAGGGTGACGACGGCAAGGTGGAACTGGAATTCAATGGTGAGAAAGGTATCTGGCAATGAGCGAAGTTCGTATCCCGCTGAGTGCGCCGATTAAGGCGCATGGCGAAGAAATCACCGAGCTGGTACTGCGTAAGCCGGTCCCGGCCGAGGCGCGAGCCATTGGCGTGTTTCCCTATAGCTTGGGTGAAGGCAACGTCCCGACGATCAACATCCCCGCCGCGTGCCAGTACATCAGCAAGTGCGGCGGCATCCCGCCCACTTCGGTGGATCAGCTGGATATTGCCGATCTCAATACGGCTTGCTGGGCGGTGGCGGGTTTTTTCTTGAGTCCGGGCTCGCCGACCTCGGACAACTGAACGTCCTGCTGTTCGACGTGGCGGCCTGGTGGCAGGTCGACCCGTTCGCCCTGGCCGAGCGCGGCCTCGATCAGTTGATTGAGGCGCGCGATCACGCGCAGCGCATCAACAAGCTCAGGCAGGAGGCCAACGATGGCTGACAAGTTTCAGCTCAAGGCGCTGATTACCGGTGTCGATAAGCTGTCGCCCACGCTGGATGGCATCCGCAAGAACGTCGCCAAACTGCGCAAGAACCTGCGCCAGTCCGGTATGGCCGAGATCGACTTCGGCAAGGTGGCGGCCGTGACGGCACCGCTGGTGGGTGCGGCCAAGGCGGCTATCGATTTCGAGTCGGCCATGGCCGACGTGCGCAAGGTGGTGGATTTCGACACGCCGCAGCAGTTTGCGGACATGAACAACGAAATCCGCCAGATGGCGCTGCAGCTGCCCATGGCGGCCAAGGAAATCGCGGCCATCTATGCGCAGGGTGGTTCTGCCGGTGTGGCGCGCGGCGAGCTGAAAGCCTTTGCTCAGGACGCCGTCAAAATGGGGGTGGCCTTCGGGTTCACTGCGGAACAATCTGGCGAGCAGATGGCGGCTTGGCGTGCCGCCATGGGGCTGACGCAAGACCAGGTGCGCGGCCTGGCCGATCAGATCAACTACCTGGACGCCAAGGGCAACAGCTCGGCCAAGAATGTGGCCGAGGTGGTGACCCGGGTAGGGTCAATCGGCAAGGTGGCGGGCCTGTCGTCCAGCACCATCGCCGCGCTGTCCGCGACCATGGATGCCGTGAAGGTGCCGACCGACGTTGCGGCCACCGGCATCAAGAACTTTGTGCTGGCCTTGACGCAGGGCACGGCGGCGTCCAAGTCGCAGAAAGAAACGCTCAAGGCGCTGCGGCTGGATGCCAGCAAGGTCGCCAAGGCGATGCAGATGGATTCCAAGGGCACGGTGCTGGATGTGCTCAACCGCATCAAGTCGGTGGACCCGGCCAAACAGGCGGCGGTGCTGTCCGAACTATTCGGCAAGGAAAGCATCGAGGCGATCGCGCCGTTCATCTCCAATCTGGATTTGCTGAAAACCAACCTTAAGCTGGTAGGGGATGCCACGGGCTACGCCGGTTCTATGTCCAAGGAATTCGACGTGCGTGCGGCCACCACGGCCAACAGCCTGCAACTGTTTTGGAACCGCGTCACCGATGTCGGCATTGCCGTCGGCAACGTGTTGTTGCCGCCGCTCAACGAGTTCATGGCGATGGCGGGGCCGATGGTCACCAGCCTGTCGAACATGGCGGCGGCCAATCCCTGGTTGATTAAGGGGCTGCTGGGTGCTGGTGCGGCCATGCTGGGGATGAGGCTGGCGGCCATGGCGGTGGTTGGGGCGCTGAACCTGTTCAACGCGGTGGCCAGTCTGTCGCCGTTGGGCATTGCCGTGCGTGTCATGGTGCTGGCCGCGGGCTTCCTGCTTTCGAACTGGGGGCAGGTGGGGCCGTTTTTCTCGCGGCTGTGGGATGGCATCAAGCGTGTGGTGTCCACCGGAGTGGAGTTCATCAAGACCTATCTGGGCTGGACGCCGCTGGGGGTGGTACTGAACAACTGGGAGCCGATCAAGGCGTTTTTCGGGGCGTTGTGGGATGGCTTGAAGGTGGTGTTCGACGCCGGATGGCAATTCATCAAGTGGGGTTTTGAAAACTTCACCCCGCTGGGGCTGATCATCAAAAACTGGGAGCCTATCGTGGCCTTCTTCAAAGGCATGTGGGAGCGGGTCAAGCCCTACATCGAGCCCATGATCAGCGCGGCGAAGTGGGCGGGCGGTGCCGTTTCGGGCATGGTCGGCCAGAGTCTGAACGCCGGCACCAGCATCATCAAGGGGGCGACCCAGCAGGCCAAGGCCGAGCTGACGGTGAACATCGGCAATGCGCCACCTGGTACACGTGTCGAGCAGCCGGCCACCACCAACACCAAGCTGACGGTGAACCAGAACAACGGCCGCCGATCGCTGGCGCCGACCAGCCAATAACCCAACCCGCTCCGGCGGGTTTTTTTATGACCGGAGGGTGCCATGAGTTGGATGGATCAGCTGCGGGATGCCTCGTTCAAGGGCGTGCCGATCAAGTGGATCTCGATGGAAGGCGAAAACGGCCGCCGCGTGGCCGAGCATGAATTCCCGCAGCGCGATAAGCCCTGGGTGGAAGACATGGGGCGCGCCACGCGGCCGTACCGCTTCATGGCGGTGTGCTGTGGCGAGGACTGGCTGCAGCAGCTCAACACGCTGCTGACCGTGCTGGAGGAGCCGGGCGCCGGCGAGCTGGTGCACCCGCTGTTCGGGCGGATCACGGTGTACGCCAAGCCGGCGCGCTGGTCGCTGAATCTGGATGCAGGCGGGCGGGTGGATATCCCGCTGGAGTTCATAGAAAACGGCGACCTGCTGTTCCCGGTGCCGCTGGCCAGCACGGCGGCGCCGCTGCAAAGCGCCAGCGACGACATGCTGACGGGCGCGCAGTCCATGGCCGAGCAGGCGCTGGCGGCGCTGGATCTGGCGCGCGCGGTGGTTGGCGATGTGGTTTCGGCGGTGATGTCGGCGATCAAGGGCGTGAGCAACGCGGTGGAGGCGGTGCTGGACTACTTCGACAGTTGGCAGTCGCTGGTGAATACCGTGCTCACGCTGCCGGCCACGGCCGTGGGCAAGATCCTCAGCATTCTGGAGTCGGTGGATCGGGCATTCGACCGCTACGGCGACCTGACCCGCTGGGGCATCAACCAAAGCCGCGCCATGCGCGTGCTGCGGGCGCGCAGCAAGGCGCTGAGCAAGCGCAACGGCGGGACGGTGTCCACCAAGGTGGCGGGCGTGCTGGTTGGCCTGATGGCCGCCGGCGTGGCGGCCAATACCCTGCAGGCGGTTGCCGCGCTGCCGACCAGCCGCCCCGCCGATGGCGGCAACCTGCCGGTGGCGGCCGATGTGTCCAGCCTGCGGCAGGACTTGTCGGGCTCGCTGTGGGCCATGGCGGATGGCGCCGAGTATGAGCAGGCGGCGTATCTGCTGGTGGTGCAGCGTGCGGCCGTGGCGCACCTCAACCAGGTGGAGGCCATCGGCTTGCAGCTGCAGACCTTCACGCCGCCGGCCGTCATGCCGGCGCTGGTGCTGGCCTACCGGGCGCAGGGCGACGCCTCGCTGGCGGATGAACTGCTGAGCCGTAACAACATCGTGCATCCGCTGTTTGTGCCGGTGCAGGAATTACAGGTGACCTATGACTGATGCCGGAACGGCGGCACTTGATCCGGCGACCCGGGTCAGCCTGACGGTGGGGGGTAATGCGTGGGAGGGCTGGACCAGCGTGGATGTCACCGCCAGCCTGGACGAGCAGTGCCGGTCCTTCCAGATCGGCATTGCCAGGCTGGGGCCGGGCGGCATCGATCAGGTGCCGATCCAGCACGGCGACCGTTGCCAACTGCGCATCGGGCAAGACCTGGTGGTGACCGGCTACGTGTTCGCCACGCCCAAGGCGCATGACCCGCAGAGCACGGCCTTCGGCATTGCCGGCCGCAGCCTGACGGCCGACCTGGTGGACTGCGCCGCCATCAACAAGCCGCCGCAGTTCAAGCAGCGCTCCATGCGGGCGATTGCCACGGCGCTGGCGGCGCCCTATGGCATCACGGTGCTGAGCCAGGTGGGCGACGGAGAGGTGGTGGCAGATCACACCATCCAGCCAGGCGAAACGGTTTTCGAGAGCGTAGACCGGTTGCTGAAGATTGGCCGCCTGCTGTCCACCGACGATGCAGAGGGCCGGCTGGTGCTGGCTTCGCCAGGGAGTGCCGGCCGCGCGACCGACCCGATTGAGGTGGGCCGCAACGCCAAGGCAGGCGACTGCAGCTTTGATTTCAGCGAATGCTTCAGCGAATACCGCGTGATCGGCCAGCACGCCACCGGCAACCACCGCCACGGCGCGGCGGCCAACGAGGTGGCCGGCACGGCAACGGACAGCCGCATCGCCCGCAAGCGGGTCAAGGTCATCACCGAGAGCGGCAACCTGACGCCGGCCATGGCCACGACCCGTGCGCAGTGGGAGCGCGATCACCGTATCGGCAAGGCGCTGACTACCAACTACGAGGTGGCCGGTTGGCGCCAGAGCGACGGCCGGCTGTGGCAGCTCAACCAGATCGTGCGCGTGATCGACCCGATTCTGGGCTTTGACCGCGACATGCTGATCGTGTCCTGCAACTACCGGCTGGACGATGGCGGTTCGGTGGTGCGCATGGTGGTGGCGCCGCCGGAGGGCTATCAGCCCGAGCCGCCCGACCCGGAAAAGCGCAAGAAAAACCGCAAGAAAAAGGGCGACAAGTTCGAGTACCTGTTGCCGTCTGACTGGGAGCCCAACACATGAGAGAGGCCATGCAACGCCTGTTCGGCCTCATTGGCCGCGGGCGAGTGACGCGCGCCAACCCGGCACCGGCCATGCAGCAGGTGCAGCTGATGCTGACGGCGGACGAGCTGAAGGACGGTATGGAGCACGCCGAGCCGTTCGGCTTTACCGCCTGCCCGGAGCCCGGTGCGGAGGCGCTGGCGTTGTTCCTGGGTGGCGACCGCAGCAACGGGGTGGTGATCAGTGTCAGCGATCGCCGCTACCGCGTGCGCGGGCTCCAGCCCGGGGAATCAGCGGCCTACAACTCGGCCGGCCACACCATCGTGCTGTACCAGGATCGCATCGAGATCACCGCGCCGCGCATCGTGCTGAAGGGGGCGGATGAGGTGGTGGCCGATACGCCGCTATTTCGTGCCACCGGCCGCATCGAGGCCGCGCTCGACATCATCGACAACACCAATGGCGGCGGTAGTTCGTTGGCCGCGGTGCGCGATGCCCACAACGACCACACCCACATCGAGCACAACGGCACGGCCAACGGCCCGACCGATCCGCCCAACCTGCAGGTCTGACCATGGAAATTCTCGTTCAACTGGATGGCAAGCCGCTGGCTGCCAGCCACGCCTACGCGCGCGCCTTGGCGATCAGCCTGTTTACCTGGCGCCGCGCCGAGCAGGGCGACCCGGCCGACGGCGATTTGCAGGGCTGGTGGGCGGAAGGGCTGGATGCGGCCTTGCCGGCTGGCATCGGCTCCCGCCTGTGGCTGCTGGCGCGTCGGCGGCTGGATGCCGATGCCGAGCGTGACGCCCACGACTACACCCGCGAGGCGCTGCAGTGGTGGCTGGACAGCAAGCAGGCCAGCGCCGTGGAGGTGACGGTGTCGCGCCTTGGCGATGACGGCTTGGCCATCCGCGTGTTGATCACCCTGCGCAGCGGCAAGACCCTGACGGCCGACCTCTCTGACATTTGGAGCCTGACGCATGGCGTATGAAATCCCAACCCTGAACCAGCTGACGCGCGATATCCGAGCTGACCTCGGGGCAGAAAACCCGGATGCCCTGTTGCGCTCCGATGCCGACGTGTTCGGCCGGGCGCTCGCGGCGGCGGTGCATGGCATGTACGGCTATCTGCAGTACCAGTCCAAGCAACTGCTGCCCAGCTCGGCGGCGGAATCCACGCTGCTGGCTTGGCAGGGGCCGTTCTACCTGCGCGGCGACAAGCCCAACGCGGCGGTGCAAAGCAGTGGGCTGGTGCGCTTCACCGGCAATGTCGGTGCGCCAGTCGGTGCCGACGTCGAGCTGCAGCGCGACGATGGCCGGCTGTTTGTCGTCGTGACCGGCGGCGTGGTCGGTGCTGGCAGCTATGTGGATCTGACCGTCAAGGCGGTGGGCGGCGGCTTTGATGGCGATACCGACGCCGGCGTGTGGCTCCAGTTGACGACGGGTGTGCCCGGTTTGGACGCCGCCGCCCAGGTGCAAGCAGATGGCCTGACAGGCGGGGCGGACGACGAGGATATCGAAAGCTACCGCCAGCGCATTTTGCAAGTCACCGAGGCCGGCGCCCAGACTGGGCGCGACGTGGACTGGGAGAACTGGGCGAAAGAAATCGCCGGGGTTACCCGTGCCTGGGCGGCGCCCAGGCTACTAGGGCTGGGCAGCATGGGGCTGTACTTCATGCGGGATGACGACGTTGACCCTTACCCGGCGGCGGCCGAGTGCGAGACGGTGCGGGTGCACCTGGAGACCACCGGCACGCCGTGGGGGGAAATCTTCGCCATGGCGCCGGTGGCCAAGCCGGTCAACATCACCCTGCATATCGAACCGGACACGCCGGCGATGCGCGCGGCCGTCACGACGGCCTTGGGCGACAAAATCGCCGCCGAGGCGGCGCCGGTAAAACGTGACGCCAACGGCCGCACCGTGCTGCCGGTGGCGGGGGTAACCATCCTGCGCAGCCATCTGACCGAGGCGATCAGTGCCGTGCTTGGCGAAACCGACCATGTACTGACGGTGCCGGCTGGCAATGTCGCCTGCGCGGTGGGTGAGCTGGCCAAGCTGGGGGTGATCACATGGACGTAAGCGATTACGAAGAGGTGCTGTGGCGGCTGCTGCCGCCCGGCCCGGCCTGGTCGCGCGACAATGTCGACCTGGTTGCTTTCGTGAAGGTGGCCGCCCGGCGCTTGGCCGCAGTGGATGCTGCGGGCGTCCGGCTGCTGGATGAAGGTAACCCCTACAAGGCGCTGGCGATGCTGCCGGACTGGGAGGCGGATTTCGGTCTGCCGGACAGCTGCAGCGCCGCCGCCCCCACGCTGGCAGAGCGCAGGGCTTCGCTTGTGGCCCGGCTGACCGATGCCGGCGGCGCGCGTATTCCGCGCTTTGTGCAGATCGCCGAGGCGCTGGGTTATGCGGGAGTGACGACCAAGCGCCACCGGGCGCACACCTGTGAATTCACCTGCGAAGAGCCCATCAATAGCGCGGACTGGCGCTTTGCCTGGACGCTGCAGGTGCCGGATGCGGTGCGGGTGGCGGAATCCTCCTGCGAGTCCGGCGCCGAAGATCCGCTGCGCAGTTGGGGCAGTACCGAACTGGCTTGTGTGATGGCGCGCGAGTGCCCGCAGCCATCCACCGTTTTGATTTCCTATGGAGCAAGCTGATGCAACGTGTAGCGAACAATCGTAATCCGGCCGTCGATAAGTTCGGCGCTGGGAAAAATGGTTTTACCGCGGGCGATCCGCAGGCTGGGGTGCCGGCGACCACGCCCGGCTATGAATGGTTCGACGCGGTACAGGAGGAGCTGGTTAACCTGGTGGAGGGGTTTGGCGGCGCGCTTGACCCGACCAAGCGCGACCAGGTCAAGACCCTGGTGCTGGCCGCGCTGGCGCTCAGGGCGCCGCTGGCCGGGAGCAATGTCCAGATATTTAGCGTAGGCAACGCAACACAGAGCCAGCACGCCGTAAACGCTGGTCAGATTCAGGTGCAGGGTTTAACGGCGTTCACCACTGCCGGCACTGCTACGGCGTACACGTTCACGCCGTCGCCCGCAATTCAGGCATACGCCCCCAACCTGCGTTTCCGTGCCAAATTCCATGTGGCCAGCGGCACCAACCCGACCATCAACATCTCCGGGCAGGGTGCGGTCAACCTGAAACAATACGATGCGCAGGGTAACAAGATTGTTGCCGTGCTGGCTGCTGGCCAACTAGCGGACATCGAGTATGACGGCGCGGATGCTGTGGTGCTGGACCCGTTGCCTACAATTCCGAAAATATCGGTCGTTGGCACTATGCGTAATGCACTGATGTCGGTTACGGCAGCAAGCGCTTCGGCAACGTTTTCTGCTGACGAAATTGTTGTGGAGTCTGCGCTGGGTGGTACGGCTTATCAGCTAGCCAATTTCAGCAAGACTATTAACCTGGCAACAACCGGTGTCGGCGGTATGGACACTGGTAGCGCGCCGGTCAACGGCTTTGTTGCACTCTATGCGATCTACAACCAGGCGAATGGCACCGCCAACATCCTGGCTATAAATGCTACGTCAAGCGTGGTCGGAAATATCTATGGCGGCGCGAACATGCCGGCCGGCTATACCGCGAGCGCGCTAATTGGTGTATGGCCGACTAACGGCAGCGGTCAGTTCGTCGTTGGTTATCAGGTAGATCGGCAGGTTTCGCCGGCGCCGGTTCAGGTGATTTCCTCTGGTGCGGCGACCAGTTACACCTCTTTATCAATTGCGAGCGCAGTTCCGAAGAATGCAAGAAGCTGCGAGGGTTATGCCTCCCTGAATGGTACTGGCTCTGGGATGGCCTATATAGCAGCCAGTGGTACGGGGATAGCAGAAAAAATATTTGCAGGTAATACGTCGAGTACGTACGGGCCTGCTGCTTCGTTTTCCAATCTGCCGATGATTACTGCGCAGACTCTCTACTACAAGCAAGCCAACGGCAGCGTAAACATCTTCATTTCTGGGTACACATTCTGATCATGACTAAAGCCTACGTTCAATTCTCGGATGCGGCCGAGACGACCATCATCTGCGCATTCTCCTGCCCGCAAGACCCCAATGACTACCCGAATCAAGGTGAGGTAGATGACACCGATTCGCGCTACCAAGCATTTAAAAACCCGCCATCGCAGCAGATGGCCGCTATCAAGGCGCAGCTCGAGGAGCTGGACAAGAAAGCCTCTCGGCCGCTTCTTGAAGCTATTCTCGTGCTCGCTGCGTCCGGCACCAGCTTGCCGGCCGATACGGTCAAGCGCCTGCAGGACATCGAAGACCAGAAAGCAGCATTGCGCGGCAAACTGGTGGTGACGCCATGATGGGCCTGATCCGATGGGTGTTTCTGGCGGCGGTCAGCCTTGCGCTCACCGCCGTTTCTGTTTTGGGTGCGCCACTCCTGGTGTTGCTGGCGGACGATGCTGGCAACCTGCCGCGCTGGTTGTCCTGGCTGCAAACCAGCGACGCGACGCTGGACGGTGACCGGTATTGGCGTGACCCGACGGCGCACCCAACCGTCAATCGGCTGCCGCGCTACCTGCGCCGGCTGATCTGGATCTGGCGCAATCCCGGCGGCGGCTTTGATGAGCGCGTTGCTGGCGTCTCCGTCGGCGGCTCGATGCCACGCCTGGTGCGCGGCAATCCGTGGATCAGCAACATCCCCTTTCGGCCTGGGTGGTGCTGGGCTCGCGTCGGTCCGGCCTGGATGCTGTACGTGGTCTGGCCAACGCTGCCCGGCCGCTGCCTGCGGTTGTATTGCGGGTGGAAGCTGATGGGGGCGATCCAGCACCCGGAAGAATCAGACCGGGTGCCGATCGTGCTTACGTTCAACCCGGTAATGCCTATTAAGTAGGGCCGCATCTCGCGGCCCTTCGCCTTTATTGCCCGCTGCTCGCGGGTGCTCTCATTCAAGGGAACCTCATGACCCACATCGTCCGGCGCCGCGTGGCGCTGTTTTTTATTGCACTGGCCTCTGGTTTTGTCGCGTTGTTGGCGTTCCGTTCGCTTGTTGTCGCCGCTGCGGCGGCTGTGTGGGCTGGCCTGTCCGCGCAGGCCATCGCTGGGGCCGTTGGTGCGGGTAAAGCCGGGGTTGCCGCTGGTGGGGCGCATGTGCCAGCACTCGTCGGCGCACTAATGGGCGCGGCCCTGCAGTTGTTGCAGCTCAAGGCGCGTCCACTCCCCGAGCGCATCGTTATCACCCTGGTGTCGTTCGTGGCTGCCTATTTTGGCGGCGTGGCCGGCGCCGAGCGCTGGGGGCTTGAATCCGGCTGGGTGGGGGTGATCGGCACCGCCGCCGCATATCTGGCCGTGCCGTTGCTCGATGCCGCTCGGGCGATGCTGGGGGATATTGGGTGGCTGAAACGGTTGGTCAGCGCGCGTATTGGTGTGTCTGAAACGCCCCCGCAGTAATCCGCTGAATTCCAGTCGGCCCATCAAGGCCGCTGCCAAGGTCTGGCGCTGCTGCTGCGGCGCTTTTCTCTGTCCCCGCCCATGAGGCGGGTTTTTCATGGAGTCAAGAATGTTGGGACAAGATGCCCTGAAGATCGCCGCCACTCAGCTTGGCGTAACCGAGCAGCCGCGCGGTAGCAACGACGGCCCGCAGGTGCGCGACTACCTCGCCAGTGTAAAGCTCGGCCCGGGCTACGCCTGGTGCATGGCCTTCGTGTACTGGTGCACGGCCAAGGTCTGCGCTGATCTGCACCAGGCTAACCCACTGCTGCAAACCGCCGGCGTTATGCGTCAGTGGAACGAGCGGCCGGCGCTGCGTGTCTCCACCCCGCTGCCGGGTGACGTGTTCATCATGGATTTCGGCAAGGGGCAGGGGCATACCGGTTTTGTCGAGAAGGTGCTGCCGGATGGTCGCATCCAGACCGTCGAGGGTAATACCAACGGAGACGGGAGCCGTGAGGGTTACGCCGTCTGCCGGCGCATCCGCGCCGCATCGTCCATCAAAGGCTATCTGAGGGTCTGACTATGTTGGAACGTATCATGCCGTGGCTGATCGGCCTGGGCTTGCTGGCGCTGTCGCACGGGCTGGCGTATTGGTCCGGCAGTGCCGTGAAGGAAGCCGAATACCAGCGGCAGGCAGTTAAAGCCGAGCGCGACAACGCTGTGGCTGGGTTGGCTGAATTTGCGGCCGAGGCGAATCGCCTGCAGGGGCTGTCTGCTGGTCTGGATCAGCGCATCAACAAACTGGCCGAAGTGCGGCCAACCATCGTGGAGCGATACACTCGTGAAACCGTTAAAACGCCTCTGCCTGCTGATTGTCGTATCAGCCCTGAGCGCCTGCGCATCATCAATGATGCCATCACGGCTGCCAACGCCGCCGCAGCCGGTGCCGGCAAACCTGCAACGGCAGTGCCCGCCGATTGATACAGTCAATACCGGCGACTGGGATGTGCTGACCGGCGCCTATCTTAAACTGATACTGGATTACGGGGAGTGCGCGGCTCGTGTGTTGAAACAGGGTGAAGCTCTGAACGGTTTGCCTGGTGGTTAGAACTAAAAGAGAGGCTCCAGCTGTCTTCAGATGGCTGGGGCTCTATTTTTTGAAATGATTATGTAGCTCTGGTATTAGGTTCGATTTATCTGGGTTTTTTATGTGTTGCTCTCTTCGTTTTTCTATTATTTCATTGAAGTGATTTTCGAATTCCTCTGTATTTCCCTTTTGTACTTTAATTAGTTTCTCTCTTATGTTTTCCGCTTTTTTGCAGGCTATGAGCCCATAGTATGCAAGGCGCTCTTCTTCAAATGCGAATGTTTCTTCTGTGTCTGCCCATGCAAACCATTGGCTAGATATCCATTCGTGCGCAGTGTTGAAGAAAGTTGGCAGTGATTTTATTTCGGCAACAAATTTGATTGGTAATTCTTGCCAATCGGGGTTTGAGGAAAAATCAAGTTCCACTGTGCCAATGTTGTCCAGCTTTCGTTCGTCGTGAAATTCTGCCCTTTCTCTTAGTCCATCGTATATATCGTATAGCTGGGCGTCGCATTTCTTTGCAAAAACCTCTAGGTCATTTGCTATCGCAAGATATGTGTGACTTATTTTTTGCTGATGCTTTCGCGTTTCCTTTTTGTGGTCAATGTATTTGGAGAGTGCATTCCATATAGCATTCACTAGTGCGCTAATAAGTGCGCTTGATAGTATCAAAACAATCCAGTTTGGTTCTGTCATTTTCTTGATTGTTGCCAATAGGTGTTGTGTTGTTTTTTCTAGGGATGGTCTTTCAGCGGCAGGTCTTGCTCGTGTTTCCTGACGTAGTCTAGGTGGTAGCCTGCAGCGGCGGCGTCTGTTCTCCAGTTGCCACTTTGTCCAGATAGTCCGCCCAGCACTGGAGCATTTTCCGGCGCTCCTCCAGGTATTTGGCCCGGTTATATGCCGCGCGTACTTTATTTGGCTCCTTGTGCGATAGCTGGCGCTCGATGGCGTCTGGGTTGAAGCCAGCCTCGTTCAATATTGTAGATGCAGTCGCGCGGAAACCATGGGTGACAACATGGCCATGTGCCTTATTGTTGCCGCCGTATCCCATGCGCTCATACGCCTTTAGCGGCGTTGCTTCGCTCATATGGTTCTTGCGATAGCGGAAGCTTGGGAATACGTAGTTGCTGTCCTCTAGCTTGAACGCCTGCAACTGGCGGAAAATTTCAATGGCTTGGCGGGGGAGGGGGACGATATGCGCGCTGGCATTTGCCATCAGTTTGCGCTTCAGCTTCCGTGTTTCCGGTGGGATTTCCCAGACGCCAGCCTCAAGGTCTATGTGATCCCATTCCGCGCGCACGGTTTCGCCTATGCGGGTAAACAAGATCATGATGAGTTGTACCAGGTACTTGGTTTGCAGGGTGATGCGATCGGTGGTTGCCAGGGTATCAAGGAACGCTGGTAAGTCTTCCTGCTCCAGTGCTGGCTGAGGGGCTGATACTGGCGAAATAAACTCGTCCACCAGTGCCGCCGCAGGGTTGGATGATACGCGGCCGGTCACTTCCGCCCGCCGGAAAATTGCGCTGCATCGCTCGCGCAGGCGCTTGGTTGTATCGTGCAAGCCCAGCTGCTCGACTTTCCGCAGCTCCAGCATTAACTCCATGGCTGTGATCTGGGCGATTGGGCGGTCGCCCAGGGCCGGGAAGAGGTACATCTCAAGACTACGGAGCACGGCGGCGGCATGTCGTGGCGCCCACTCTGCGGCCATTTTTTCGTGCCACTCCATGGTCACGGCCCTAAAGCTCGATGCGGCCTCTATGATCTGATCCCGCTTGACCGCCTTTTTTTTCTCGCCTGGGTCAACGCCATCGGCAAGCAGGCGACGTGCGGCATCCTTTTTTTGGCGGGCCTCCTTGATTGATACCTCCGGATACACGCCGATAGCCAGGGACTTCTCTTTGCCGCCAAACCGGTACTTCAGGCGCCAGTACTTCGCGCCGGTTGGCATTACCCACACATAAAGGCCTTGCCCGTCTGGCACCTTCAGCGGCTTGCCATCAGCTCGCGGGCTAAGGCTGTCTATCGCTACCTTCGTCAACGCCATCATGTCCCCTTGCATGCGTGGGGGTATCCGATTTTTCATATCCCCCCATAAGTCCCCCCTAATTGCATCGGTTTGGGGTATTCAGCCCCGGACTGTACCGGACATAAAAAAGCCGCGCAACCCAATGATTGCGCGGCTTTCCGGTTTTCAGCTTACGGCTTAGGACTTTATTCGGGTCTCATCTGCGGGAACAGGATGACGTCGCGGATGGACGGCGCGTCGGTCAGCAGCATCACCAGGCGGTCGATGCCGATGCCGCAACCGCCGGTCGGCGGCAGGCCGTATTCCATCGCGCGGATGTAGTCGGCGTCGTAATGCATCGCTTCGTCGTCGCCGGCGTCCTTTTGCGCCACCTGGGACAGGAAGCGCGCGGCCTGGTCTTCCGGATCGTTCAACTCGGAGTAGCCGTTGGCGTGCTCGCGGCCGACGATGAACAGTTCGAAGCGCTCGGTCAGACCCGGCTTGCTGTCGGAGCCGCGCGCCAGCGGGGACACTTCCACCGGGTAGTCGATGATGAAGGTCGGGTTCCACAGCAGGCTCTCGGCGCACTCTTCAAACAGCGCCAGCTGCAGGCTGCCCAGGCCAGGCGCCGGCGGCAGCTTGCCGCCCAGACGCTTGATCTCGGAGGCCACCCAGGCCGCGTCGTCCAGTTGCGCGTCGGTGTATTGCGGGTTGTAGTGCTTGATCGCGCCGACGATGGTGAAGCGGTCGAAAGGCTTGCCCAGGTCCACTTCCTTGCCCTGATAGCTGACGGTGGTGGAGCCGCAGGACACCAGCGCGCATTCGCGGATGATGGTTTCGGTCATCTCCATCATGCGCTGGTAATCGCTGTAGGCCTCGTAGAACTCGATCATGGTGAACTCGGGGTTGTGGCGGGTGCTCATCCCCTCGTTGCGGAAGTTGCGGTTGATCTCGAACACGCGTTCCAGGCCGCCGACCACCAGGCGCTTCAGGTACAGCTCCGGCGCGATGCGCAGGTACAAGGGCATGTCCAGCGCATTGTGGTGGGTGACGAAAGGCTTGGCCGCGGCGCCGCCCGGGATCGGGTGCATCATCGGGGTTTCCACTTCCAGATAGCCTTCGCCCACCATCACGTCGCGCACCTTCTGGATGATCTTGGAGCGCTTGATGAAAGTCTGGCGGCTATCCTCGTTCATGATCAGGTCGGCGTAGCGCTGACGGTACTTGGTTTCCTGATCGGTGATGCCGTGGAATTTTTCCGGCAGCGGACGGATGTTCTTGGACAGCAGGCGCACTTCGCTGGCCTGCACCGTCAGCTCGCCGGTCTTGGTCTTGAACAGGGTGCCCTTGACGGCGACGATGTCGCCCAGATCCCAGTGCTTGAACTCGGCGTGCGCGTTTTCGCCCACGCCGTCATTGGAGATATAGGCCTGGATGCGACCGCTGCCGTCTTGCAGCGTGGCGAAACTGGCCTTGCCCATCACACGTTTCAACATCATGCGGCCGGCGACGGCAACCTCGATCTTCTCGGCTTCCAGCGCTTCTTTTTCCTTGCCGGCGTGCGCGTCCTGCAAGGCTTGCGCGAAGTGGCTGCGCTTGAAGTCGTTGGGGAAGGCGATGCGTTGTTCGCGGATGCTCTTCAGCTTCTGGCGGCGTTCCGCCATGATCTGGTTTTCGTCCTGGCTGGGCGATGCTTGCTCGTGTTCAGACATGTTCACTCCGTAATTCAATGCAATGGCTGTTGGCCGCCGCGCGGGCGGCCGGGTTAAGCGGGTTTTAGGCTCAGACGCCCTGTTTCAGGCTGGCTTCGATGAATCCGTCCAGGTCGCCGTCCATGACGCCCTTGATGTTGCCCACTTCGTAGCTGGTGCGCAGGTCCTTGATGCGGGACTGGTCGAAGACGTAGGAACGGATCTGGTGGCCCCAGCCCACATCGGTCTTGGTGTCTTCCAGCGCCTGCTTGGCCTCGTTGCGCTTTTTCAGTTCCAGCTCGTACAGCTTGGCGCGCAGCATCTGCATCGCTTCGTCGCGGTTGCGATGCTGGGAGCGGTCGTTCTGGCACTGCACCACGATCCCGGTGGGATTGTGGGTGATGCGCACGGCGGAGTCGGTCTTGTTGATGTGCTGACCGCCGGCGCCGGAGGCGCGGTAGGTGTCGACGCGCAAATCGGCCGGATTGATGTCGATCTCGAAGCTGTCGTCCACTTCCGGGTAGACGAAGACCGAGGAGAACGAGGTGTGGCGGCGCGCGTTGGAGTCGAACGGCGACACGCGCACCAGGCGATGCACGCCCACTTCCGAGCGCAGCAGGCCGTAGGCGTATTCGCCGCTGATCTTCAGCGTGGCGCTGGTGATGCCGGCCACTTCACCTTCGGACTCTTCCAGCACTTCCACGCTGAAGCCCTTGCGCTCGGCGTAGCGGATGTACATGCGCAGCAGCATGCCGGCCCAGTCCTGAGCCTCGGTGCCGCCGGCGCCGGCCTGGATGTCCAGGAAGCAGTTGTTCGGGTCCATCGGGTCGTGGAACATCCGGCGGAATTCCAGCTGCGCGAGCTTGGCTTCGGCGGTGTCCAGGTCGGCCTGCACGGCCAGGATGGTGTCGTCGTCGTTTTCGGCGCGGCCCATCTCGAACAATTCGGCGCTGTCGCTGACCATGGCGCCGATCTCGTCGATCACCAGCACCACGTCTTCCAGCTGTTTGCGCTCGCGGCCCAGCTCCTGGGCGCGCTTGGGGTCGTTCCAGATGTCCGGATCTTCGGTCAGGCGGGAAACTTCTTCCAGACGGTCTTTTTTACCGTCGTAGTCAAAGATACCCCCGGATGTCGGCGCCACGGGTGGCCAGGTCGTCGATCTTGGCCGCGATTTGGTTCAGTACTTCGACTTCAATCATGCTCAACTCCAAATGGCAGTCTGTTAAATATAGGCAGTCGGGAAATCGGGTCTTGATCAAAGACAAAAAAGCGCACCGTAAGGTGCGCTTTTGCTGAAAAGACTTGGGATGGATCAGCCAAACAGGTGAGCGATGGCGGCGCGCTCTTCTTCCAGTTCGGCCAGGGTGAAGTTCATCCGCTCGCGGCTGAACTCGTCGATTTCCAGACCTTGCACAATCTTGTATTCGCCATTTTCGCATACAACCGGGAAGCCGTACATCACGCCTTCCGGGATGCCGTAGGAGCCGTCGGACGGAATGCCCATGGTCACCCATTTGCCCTGGCTGCCCAGCACCCAGTCGTGGACGTGGTCGATGGCGGCGTTGGCGGCGGAGGCGGCGGAGGACAGGCCGCGCGCTTCGATGATGGCGGCGCCGCGCTTGCCCACGGTGGGCAGGAATACGTCGCGGTTCCAGGCTTCGTCGTTGATCATCGGCTTGACCGGCTGGCCGTCGATGCTGGCGAAGCGGTAGTCGGCGTACATGGTCGGCGAGTGGTTGCCCCATACCGCCAGCTTCTCGATGGCGGCCACCGGCTTGCCGGTTTTGGCGGCGATCTGGGACAGCGCGCGGTTGTGGTCAAGACGCAACATGGCGGTGAAGTTTTTCGGATTCAGGTCCGGAGCGGACTTCATCGCGATCCAGGCGTTGGTGTTGGCCGGGTTGCCCACCACCAGCACTTTCACGTCGCGGGCGGCGTGGTCGTTCAGCGCCTTGCCCTGCACTGTGAAGATGGCGCCGTTGGCTTCCAGCAGATCCTTGCGCTCCATGCCCTTGCTGCGCGGGCGGGCGCCCACCAGCAGCGCGACCTTGACGTCCTTGAAGGCCACGTTCGGGTCGTCGGTGGCGACCATGCCGGCCAACAGCGGGAAGGCGCAGTCTTCCAGTTCCATCATCACGCCCTTGAGGGCGGTTTGCGCTTGCGGCAGGTCCAGCAGTTGCAGGATGACCGGTTGATCCTTGCCGAGCATTTCGCCGCTGGCAATGCGGAACAGCAGACTGTAGCCGATCTGGCCGGCTGCGCCGGTGACGGCGACGCGAACGGGAGCTTTCATTGGCGGACTCTCCTTTGATGTATCCGATAATGACGATATGCAGATGTTGCTCTGCAGCATTGAATGCTTTTGTGCGGCTGAGTGTAACACGGAGTATAGCCAAAGTGGCGGGCTAATCCTCATCAGAAAAGCTGATGGCCCGGATAAAGTCTTGTATCTTATATAAGACTTGTATTTACGCTTGATTTGTTTGGTGATACAACAGAGAACATGACAGATCGACCGCTGCGTAGACAGCCGCTGTACAGCCAGATCAAGCAGCAGTTGCTGCGCCGGATCGGCGATGGCGAGTGGCAGGAGAACGATGCCTTGCCCAGCGAATGGGACTTGGCGGACGAACTGGGCGCCAGCCAGGGCACGGTGCGCAAGGCCTTGGGCGAACTGGTGGCGGACGGTCTTTTGTACCGAGCGCAGGGCAGGGGCACTTTCGTGGCGCCGGCGCCCAGCGAGTGGGGCGAGGGCCTGCTGCTGACGCCCGGGCTGTTCAACGAGCAGCCGGACGATCTGGCGCGGGAGTTCCTCGGCATTTCGCGCGGCAACGCCAGCGACGACATGGCCGCGGCATTGCAATTGCGGCGCGCTGCGCCTTTATTGAGAGTTCGGCAGCTGTGGCGCTGGCACGGCATTCCGGTGGCGGTGGACGAGGCCTTCCTGCCGGCCGACGAATTCGAAGGACTGGACGCGCGCTGGCTGCGCGGCTCGTCCGGGGTGTACCAGGCGCTGCAGCAGCGTTTCGGCATCCGTTTGAAAGTATTGTGCGAGCAGTTCCGCGCGCTGATGTTGCCGCGCGAGGAAAGCGCGCTGCTCGGCGTCACCGGCATGGTGGCCGAGGCGCCGGCCTTGAGCCTGATCCGGATTTCCGGCTCGATGGAAGGGGTGCCGCTGGAGTGGCGGCAGCGTTACTGTCTGACGCACAATTGGGCTTACACCGCCCGCCGGGCTTGACGCGGCGGGCTTTTGACGTGACGTGGACGGCTGGGCCGGCGGCGAAAAACGGGCCGCGGCCAGCCAGTTTTGCTAGAATCCCCGGGTCATATTGCACCGCGATATTCCTGGTGCGGCATGAGCGGTAATGACGGGCATCCAGCCATAACAACAACGGAGCCCTTCAGGCGGGCGGCCTCTAAGCGGGCCGTCTGTTGTGTAACCTCTTGGTTCTAAAAACATCCAAGGAAGCCATATGCAGAAGCAACGACCAAAGCACCTGGATCTGGCCAAGATCAGACTGCCGATTCCCGGCATCGTCTCGATCTTGCACCGGATCAGCGGTGTTGCGCTGTTCTTTTCTCTCCCACTGTTGATTTACCTGTTGCACGGTTCGCTGAGCTCGGCCGAATCGTTCGAAACCTACCGCGCCGTGGTGGGCAACCCGCTGATGAAGCTGGTGTTGCTCGGCCTGTTGTGGGCGTACATGCACCACTTCTGTGCCGGTATCCGTTTCCTCTTCCTCGATATTCATAAAGGTCTCGAACTGCAGACCGCCCGCGCCACCGCCAAGACCGTCGTGGCCGTCAGCCTGGCGCTGACCGTGGTTCTGGGAGTTGCTCTATGGTAAATCGCAATGTCGTCGGCGCCGGCTATGGCCTGCGCGATTGGATCATGCAGCGCGTCACCGCGGTGATCATGTTGATCTACACCGTGGCTTTGGCTTTGTTCCTGTTGACCATGCCGTCCGGCTACGAAGGCTGGAAGGCGTTCTTCGGCCAGTTCTGGGTGCAGTTGCTGACCCAGGTGAGCCTGATCGCCCTGTTCCTGCACGTATGGGTGGGCATCCGCGATCTGTGGATGGACTATGTGAAGCCGGCGGGCGTTCGCCTGGCGCTGCACGTGTTCACCATCGTCTGGCTGGTTTCCTGTTTTATCTATTCCGTTAAAGTGGTCTGGGGGCTGTAATGGGTATTCCTGTTCGTCATTTCGACGCCGTTATCGTTGGGGCAGGCGGAGCAGGCATGCGCGCGGCCTTGCAATTGTCCGAGGCCGGCCTGAAGACAGCGGTGCTGTCCAAGGTATTCCCGACCCGCTCCCACACCGTTGCCGCCCAGGGCGGCGTGTCCGCTTCTCTCGGCAACTCCGAGGAAGATCATTGGCACTGGCATATGTACGACACCGTCAAGGGGTCGGACTGGCTGGGCGACCAGGACGCCATCGAATTCATGTGCCGCGAAGCGCCCAAGGTGGTGGTGGAGCTGGAGCACTTCGGCATGCCGTTCGACCGCAACGCCGACGGCTCCATCTACCAGCGCCCGTTCGGCGGCCATATGTCGAATTTCGGCGAGAAGCCGGTGCGCCGCGCCTGCGCCGCCGCCGACCGCACCGGCCACGCGATGCTGCACGCGCTGTACCAGCGCAATGTGCGCGCCAACACCCATTTCTTCGTTGAATGGATGGCGCTGGACCTGATCCGCGACGCCGACGGCAATGTCCAGGGCGTGATCGCCATGGAAATGGAAACCTCGGAAATCGTCGTGTTCCAGGCCAAGGCCACCTTGTTCGCCACCGGCGGCGCCGGCCGCATCTTCTCCTCGTCGACCAATGCCTTCATCAATACCGGCGACGGCCTGGGCATGGCCGCCCGCGCCGGCATCCCGCTGGAAGACATGGAGTTCTGGCAGTTCCACCCGACCGGCGTGGCCGGCGCCGGCGTGCTGATCACCGAGGGCGTGCGCGGCGAAGGCGGCATTCTGCGCAATGCGCAGGGCGAGCGCTTCATGGAACGCTACGCGCCCAACGCCAAGGACCTGGCGTCCCGCGACGTGGTGTCGCGCGCGATGGTGACCGAGATCAACGAAGGCCGCGGCTGCGGTCCGAACAAGGATCACGTGCTGCTGGACATCACCCACCTGGATCCGGAAGTGATCATGTCCAAGCTGCCGGGCATCCGCGAGATTTCGATCAAGTTCGCCGGCGTGGACCCGATCAAGGCGCCGATCCCGGTGGTGCCGACTTGCCATTACCAGATGGGCGGCATTCCCACCAACTATCACGGCGAAGTGGTGGTGCACGGCGAAAAAGTGCAGGGCTTCTACGCGGCGGGCGAATGCGCGTGCGCGTCGGTGCACGGCGCCAACCGCCTGGGCACCAACTCGCTGCTGGACTTGCTGGTGTTCGGCAAGAGCTCGGCCAACTCCATGATCGAGTTCATCATGCAGCAGCCGGAAGATCTGCCGGAACTGGCGCAGGCCGACGTCGAGCGCTCGCTGGCCCGCGTCGAGCGTCTGAACTCCCAGACCGGCGGCGTGCAGGTCAACGACGCGCGCGAGGCGATGCAGCGCACCATGCAGGCGCACTGCGGCGTGTTCCGCTTCAAGGACATGCTGGCCGAAGGCGTGGAGAAGATTCTGGAAGTGGAGAAACTGGTGCAGCGCACCGAGATCTCGGACAAGTCCAATGTCTTCAACACCGCCCGCATCGAAGCGCTGGAGCTGGAAAACCTGATCGAAGTGGCCAAGGCCACCATGATCTCGGCCAACGCCCGCACCGAATCGCGCGGCGCCCATGTGCGCGACGACGCCAAGGACACCGAGGAAACCCCGAACGGCCGCGACGACAAGAACTGGCTGAAGCACACGCTGTGGTATCGCGAAGCCAACCGTCTGGACTACAAGCCGGTCAACCTGAAGCCGCTGTCGGTCGACACGATCGCGCTGAAGACCCGCTCCTACTAAGGGTTCCATCAAGATGACTACCGAAACCGTCAAATTCCGCATCTACCGCTACAATCCGGAAACCGATGCCAAGCCGTACATGCAGGACATCAGCGTGGAGATGAGTTCCACCGAGCACAAGCTCTTGGACGCGCTGGTCAAGCTGAAGGTGAAGGACGACACGCTGAGCTTCCGCCGCTCCTGTCGCGAAGGCGTGTGCGGCTCCGACGCCATGAACATAAACGGCAAGAACGGCCTGGCCTGCCTGACCGACTTCCGCGACCTGAAACAGCCGATCGAGCTGCGTCCGCTGCCGGGTCTGCCGGTGATCCGCGATCTGATCGTGGACATGACCCAGTTCTTCAAGCAGTACCACTCGATCAAGCCTTACGTGATCAACGACACGCCGCCGCCGGAACGCGAGCGCAAGCAGTCGCCGGAAGACCGCAAGGAACTGGACGGCCTGTACGAGTGCATTCTGTGCGCGTGCTGCTCGACGTCCTGCCCGTCCTTCTGGTGGAACCCGGACAAGTTCGTCGGTCCGGCCGGCCTGTTGGCCGCCTACCGCTTCATCGCGGACACCCGCGACGAAGCGACCAAGGAGCGTCTGGACAACCTGGAAGACCCGTACCGCCTGTTCCGTTGCCACACCATCATGAACTGCGTGGACGTGTGTCCCAAGGGCCTGAACCCGACCAAGGCGATCGGCAAGATCAAGGACCTGATGGTCAAGCGTGCAGTATGACCGCCTACGATCCGATTGAACTCAAGCGGATCCGTTGGCGGTCTCGGCGGGGGCTGCTGGAGCTGGATCTGGTGCTGGAGAAGTTCTTCGCCGGCCCCTTCGACCAGCTGGCCCCGGCCGAGATAGAAGCTTATAGGCGGTTGCTGGATTTGCCCGATACCGATTTTCTGGACGTCGTCAGCGGCAAGGCCGACCTGGACGATCCGGAAGAGATGGCCATCGTGGCGATTCTCAGGTCGCTCTGACGGCTATGCATCACCCCAATTACAACGACCATAAACCGACTGGGAGTATTGCTGTGGAAACTAATCGCAAAGTAACGCTCACCTACAACGAGGGTAAGGAAACTCTGGATCTGCCGGTCCAGAGCGGCACTTTGGGGCCGGATGTCGTCGACATCCGCACCTTCTCCAAAACCGGCATGTTCACGTTTGACCCGGGCTTCCTGGCCACCGCCAGTTGCGAGTCCGGCATCACCTTCATCGACGGCGACCTGGGCCAGCTCTACTACCGCGGCTACCCGATCGAACAGCTCGCCGAGAAGAGCGATTACCTGGAAGTCTGCTATCTGCTGCTGAACGGCGAACTGCCGACCGCGGCCCAGCGCAAGGACTTCGAACGCGGCATCATGCGCCACAACATGCTGCACGATCAGCTGATGAGCCTGTTCAAGGGCTTCCGTCGCGACGCGCATCCGATGGCGGTGATGGTGGGCGTGGTGGGCGCGCTGTCCGCCTTCTATCACGACTCGCTGGACATCTCCAATCCGGAGCATCGCCGCATTTCCGCGCACCGCCTGGTGGCCAAGCTGCCGACCATCGCCGCGCAAGCTTACCGCTACAACAAGGGCCTGCCGTTCTCCTACCCGAAAAACGGCCTGACCTACGCGGAAAACTTCCTGCACATGATGTTCTCCACCCCGTGCGAAGAGTACAAGGTGAACCCGGTGCTGGCGCGCGCGCTGGACCGCATCTTCACCCTGCACGCGGACCACGAGCAGAACGCCTCCACCTCCACCGTGCGTCTGGCCGGCTCCTCCGGCGCCAACCCCTTCGCATGTATCGCCGCCGGCATCGCCTGCCTGTGGGGCCCGTCCCACGGCGGCGCCAACGAAGCCGTGCTGAAGATGCTGGACGAAATCGGCAGCGTGGAGAACGTGGCCGACTTCATGCAGGGCGTGAAGGACAAGCGCTACAAGCTGATGGGCTTCGGCCACCGCGTGTACAAGAACATGGACCCGCGCGCCTCCATCATGAAGCAGACCTGCGACGAAGTGCTGAACGAGCTGGGCCTGCACAACGATCCCAAGTTCAAGCTGGCGATGGAACTGGAAAAGATCGCGCTGTCCGATCCGTACTTCATCGAGCGCAAGCTGTACCCGAACGTGGACTTCTACTCCGGCATCGTGCTGTCGGCCATCGGCATCCCGGTGTCGATGTTCACCCCGATCTTCGCGCTGGCCCGCACCGTGGGCTGGATCGCCCACTGGAGCGAAATGATTTCCGACCCGGCGATGAAGATCGGCCGTCCGCGCCAGCTGTACACCGGCGCTCCCCGCCGCGATTTCATCCCGGTGGAGAAACGCAAGTAAGCAGGAACGAGGGTTGGCTGGAGCAGGGCTTCAGTCAGCCTTTTTTTCCGGCCCGACGGCGGGCCGGGCGGCAGGGTCAGAATGTTATGGGAAGCACAACAACAAGTTTTTCCGATAGCGTTTTCCCCATGCAGCAACAGGGAGTTCGCGCCAGAGCGTAGCTGGCCGGATTCCGAACAGAAACGACAAAGGGTAGCCCCATGATGCAATCCATGTACAGCCATTCTTACCTGTTCGGTGGGAATGCACCGTTCATCGAGGAGCTGTACGAACAGTACCTCGCTGACGCCAACTCCGTTCCGAACGAGTGGCGCGACTATTTCGACAAGCTGGCGCAAGCGCCGGGCGCTGCCGAACGCGATGTGCCGCACATGCCGATCCAGGAATCCTTCATTCAGCTGGCCAAGAAGCCGGCCGCCGGCCAGCGCGCCGGCAGCGGAGCGGACTGGGACACCATGCAGAAGCAGGTGGGGGTGCTGAAACTGATTTCCGCCTACCGCGTGCTGGGCAGCCGTCAGGCCAATCTGGACCCGCTGAAGCGCATGGATCAGGAGCTGGTGCGCGAACTGGACCCGGCTACCCATGGTCTGACCGGCGCCGACATGGCGGTGCAATTCAACGCCGGCTCGCTGGTGGGCCCGCAGAAGATGCCGCTGTCCGACATCCTGGCGCGTTTGAAGCAGACCTACTGCGGCAATATCGGCGTCGAGTACATGCACATCACCAAGTCGGATGAAAAGCATTGGGTGCAAAAGCGCTTCGAGGGCGACCTGTCCACGCCGCATTACGACGCGGCCAAGAAGCAGCGCATCCTGAAGCAGATCACCGCGTCCGAGACGCTGGAACGTTATCTGCACACCAAATACGTCGGCCAGAAGCGCTTCTCGCTGGAAGGCGGCGAGTCGGCGATCGCCGCGCTGGATCACCTGATCCAGAACGCCACCGGCCAGGGCGTGCAGGAACTGATCATCGGCATGGCCCACCGCGGCCGTCTGAACGTGCTGGTCAACACCCTGGGCAAGCTGCCGCGCGACCTGTTCGCCGAATTCGAAGGCAAGGCCGCCCAGCAAATGGCTTCCGGCGACGTGAAGTACCACATGGGCTTCTCGTCCGACATCCCGACCGCCGACGGCCCGATGCACGTGTCGCTGGCGTTCAACCCCTCGCACCTGGAAATCGTCAACCCGGTGGTGGAAGGCTCGGTGCGCGCGCGCCAGGAACGCCGCAAGGACGCGGAACGCAAGACCGCGGTGCCGGTGTTGATCCACGGCGACTCCGCCTTTGGCGGCCTGGGCGTCAACCAGGGCACGTTCAACCTGTCGCAGACCCGCGGCTACGGCACCGGCGGCACCATCCACATCGTGATCAACAACCAGGTGGGCTTCACCACCTCGGACACTCGCGACATCCGCTCGACGATGTATTGCACCGACGTGGCCAAGATGATCGAAGCGCCGATCTTCCACGTCAACGGCGATGATCCGGAAGCCGTCTGCTACGTGATGCAGGCCGCGCTGGACTACCGGATGACCTTCAAGAAGGACGTGGTCATCGATCTGGTGTGCTATCGCAAACTGGGCCACAACGAGGGCGACGACCCGTTCCTGACCCAGCCGATGATGTACAAGAAGATCGCCAAGCACCAGGGCGTGCGCGCGATGTACGCCGAGCGTCTGGTGCAGGAAGGCGTGCTGAAGGCGGAAGAGGCCGACGCGCAGATCCAGGCCTACCGCGACGCGCTGGACAAGGGCGAGCATGTCGAGCAGACCGCGCTGACCAATTACAAGCGCGAGCACGCGCTGGACTTCAGCCAGTATCTGGGCACCCACTGGGCGCATCCGACCGACACCTCCTTGCCGCAGGCCGACATCCAGCGCCTGACCGACAAGTTCACTTCGCTGCCGGACGGCTTCAAGCTGCACCCGACGGTGCAGAAGGTGCTGGCCGCGCGCAAGGCGATGGCCGCCGGCGAGCAGAACGCGGACTGGGGCATGGCCGAGACCCTGGCTTACGCCAGCCTGGTGACCAATGGCTTCGGCGTGCGCCTGTCCGGCGAGGACTCCGGCCGCGGCACCTTCTCCCACCGTCATTCGGTGTTGCACGACCAAAACCGCGAGAGCTGGGACCAGGGCAGCTATGTTCCGCTGCGCAATATGTCCGACAACCAGGCCGATTTCCTGGTGATCGACTCCATCCTGAACGAAGAAGCGGTGCTGGCCTATGAATACGGCTATGCCTGTTCCGCTCCGGATCAGCTGGTGATCTGGGAAGCCCAGTTCGGCGACTTCGCCAACGGCGCCCAGGTGGCCATCGACCAGTTCATTTCCTCCGGCGAGACCAAGTGGGGCCGTCTGTGCGGTCTGACCACCATCCTGCCGCACGGCTACGACGGCCAGGGCCCGGAACACTCGTCCGCGCGCCTGGAGCGTTGGCTGCAACTGTGCGCCGAGCACAATATGCAGGTGGTGATGCCGTCCGAAGCCTCGCAGATGTTCCACATGCTGCGTCGCCAGGTGCTGCGTCCGTACCGCAAGCCGCTGGTGATCTTCCTGTCCAAGCGCCTGCTGCGCTTCAAGGACTCGATGAGCCCGATCGAAGCGTTCACCAGCGGCGGCTTCCGCCCGGTGATCGGCGACTCGGTGGTGCAGGACGCCAAGAAGGTCAAGCGCGTGCTGCTGTGCGCCGGCCAGGTGTATTACGACCTTGCCGCCGCCCGCAAGGAGCGCGGCCTGGACGACGATATCGCCATCGTCCGCATCGAGCAGCTCTACCCGTTCCCGACCGAGCAGGTGGCCGCCGAGCTGGCGCGCTTCCCGCAGGCGCGCGAGGTGATGTGGGTGCAGGAAGAGCCGCGCAACCAGGGCGCTTGGTACCAGATCCGCCACCGCCTGGAAGGTTTGCTGGGCGCCAAGCAGTCGCTGTCCTTCGCCGGCCGTCCGTCGTCCGCTTCCCCGGCCGTAGGCTATATGAGCAAACACGTCGCCCAACTCAAGGCTTTCGTTGAAGAAGCCATGTCGGTCGCCAAATAACCACTGAATGAGTTCGAGGCAGCCGGAGGGCTGCCTCTACATGGAGAAGAACATGCTGATTGAAGTCACCGTCCCGCAACTGCCCGAGTCCGTATCCGAAGCCACGCTGATGAGCTGGCACAAGAAGGTTGGCCAAGCCGTCAGCCGCGACGAGAACCTGATCGACCTGGAAACCGACAAGGTGGTGCTGGAACTGCCGGCGCCCCAGGCAGGCGTGATCGTTGAAATCATCGTAGAGGACGGCGCCACCGTCGTGTCCGGCCAGCTGATCGCCAAGATCGACACCGCCGCCAAGGCCGGCGACGTGGCCCCGGCCGCCGCAGCCGCGCCGGCTCCGGCAGCCGCTCCGGCGCCCGCCGCCGCCCCGGCAGGCGCCGCCGCCATGCCGTCCGCCGCCAAGCTGGCCGCCGAAACCGGCGTGGACCTGTCCAAAGTGGCCGGTTCCGGCCGCGACGGCCGCGTGCTGAAGGAAGACGTGCAGGCCGCCAAGCAAGCCGCCCCGGCCCAGGCCGGTCCGGTGCTGGCTCCGGCCGCCGCCGGCGCCGCGCTGTCCGCCACCCCGGCCGCGGTCAATGTCGCCGCCATCCTGTCCGACCGTCCGGAGCAGAGCGTGCCGATGTCCCGCCTGCGCCAGCGCGTGGCCGAGCGCCTGATCCTGTCGCAGCAGACCAACGCCATCCTCACCACCTTCAATGAAGTGAACATGAAGCCGGTGATGGACCTGCGCGCCAAGTACAAGGACCGCTTCGAGAAAGAGCACGGCATCAAGCTGGGTTTCATGGGCTTCTTCGTCAAGGCCGTGGTCGCCGCGCTGAAGAAATACCCGATCGTCAACGCCTCGGTGGACGGCAACAACATCATCTACCACGGCTACTTCGACATCGGCGTGGCTGTGGGCAGCCCGCGCGGCCTGGTGGTGCCGGTGATCCGCAACGCCGACCAACTGAGCCTGGCCGACATCGAGAAGCAGATCTCCGAATTCGGCAAGCGCGCCCAGGAAGGCAAGCTGACCGTGGAAGAGCTGACCGGCGGCACCTACACCATCTCCAACGGCGGCACCTTCGGTTCGATGATGTCCACCCCCATCATCAACCCGCCGCAGTCCGCGATCCTGGGCATGCACGCCACCAAGGAGCGCGCCGTGGTTGAGAACGGTCAAGTGGTGGTGCGTCCGATGATGTATCTTGCCCAGTCCTACGACCACCGCATCATCGACGGCCGCGAAGCCGTGCTGAGCCTGGTGGCGATCAAGGACGCGATTGAAGATCCGGCCCGCCTGATCCTCGACTTGTAATCACCCGCGGCCGG
Organism: Chromobacterium alkanivorans; assembly: GCF_016937655.1. Classification (GTDB taxonomy): domain Bacteria; phylum Pseudomonadota; class Gammaproteobacteria; order Burkholderiales; family Chromobacteriaceae; genus Chromobacterium; species Chromobacterium alkanivorans. The sequence goes on from NZ_JAFHKL010000006.1 coordinate 166,916, forward strand.
GGGCGCGCTCCCGGCCTGTCTTGCGATGAATGGAGCTTGAATGCAGTTGCCCGACTGGTTTTACGGAATCGCCGCCATCCTGGCCGGCGTGGCCATAGGCTGGCTGACCTGGAAAAAACGCCGAAACGGCGTTCGCGAAGACCTGTACAGCCTGATCGGCAAAAGCATTCTCTGTCTGTTCATGATCGCATTCGGCATTCTGCTGCTGAAGGTCGGCAAGTAGACCCGGCAGCCGGCGGGCCGCGCGCCCGCCACCGACAAAGGAAAACAAGATGAGCCAATCGTTTGATGTAGTGGTGATCGGCGGCGGCCCCGGCGGCTACGTAGCCGCCATCCGCGCCGCCCAGCTGGGCTTCAACACCGCCTGCGTGGACGCGTTCAAGAACCCGGAAGGCAAGGCGTCGCTGGGCGGCACCTGCCTGAACGTCGGTTGCATTCCGTCCAAGGCCTTGCTGCAGTCGTCGGAAAACTTCCACGCGGTGCAGCATGACTTCGCCAAGCACGGCATCAGCGTTTCCGGCGCCAAGATGGACGTGGCGCAGATGATTTCGCGCAAGACCGACATCATCACCAAGAACGCCGCCGGCATCAGCTTCCTGTTCAAGAAGAACAAGGTCGCCAACATCCACGGCCTGGCCGCCTTCAAGGGCCGCCAGGGCGAGAAGTGGGTGATCGAAGTCAGCGACGGCGGCAAGGTGGTGGACACCCTGGAAGCCAGCCACGTGATCGTGGCCACAGGCTCCAGCCCGCGCGCGCTGCCGGGCCTGGCCACCGACAACAAGCTGGTGCTGGACAACGAAGGCGCGCTGGCGCTGACGGACGTGCCCAAGCGCCTGGGCGTGATCGGCGCCGGCGTGATCGGCCTGGAAATGGGCTCGGTCTGGAAGCGTCTGGGCGCCGAGGTGACCATCCTGGAAGCGATGCCGACCTTCCTCGCCGCCGCCGACCAGCAGATCGCCAAGGAAGCGTTCAAGACGCTGACCAAGGACACCGGGCTGGACATCAAGCTGGGCGTCAAGATCGGCGAAGTCAAGGCCGGCAAGAAGAGCGTCACCGTCAACTACGAATTGAACGGCGAAGCGGTCAAGGCCGAGTTCGACAAGCTGATCGTCTCCATCGGCCGCGTGCCCAACACCCAAGGCCTGGGTGCCGAAGCGGTGGGCCTGCAGCTGGACGAGCGCGGCTTCGTGGCGGTGGACGATCATTGCCACACCAATCTGCCCAATGTCTGGGCGATCGGCGACGTGGTGCGCGGCCCGATGCTGGCGCACAAGGCGTCGGAAGAGGGCGTGGCCGTGGCCGAGCGTATCGCCGGCCAGAAGCCGCACGTGGACTTCGGCGTGATTCCGTGGGTGATCTACACTTCTCCGGAGATCGCCTGGGTCGGCAAGACCGAGGAGCAACTCAAGGCCGAAGGCGTCGAGTACAAGAAGGGCTCTTCCGGCTTCGGCGCCAACGGCCGCGCGCTGGGCCTGGGCCAGGCGCAAGGCACGGTCAAGATCCTGGCCTGCGCCAAGACCGACCGCATCCTGGGCCTGCACATGATAGGCCCGATGGTGTCCGAGCTGGTCAGCGAGGGCGTGGTGTCGATGGAGTTCAAGGCCGCCAGCGAAGACCTGGCGCGCATTGTCCACGCCCACCCGTCCTTGTCGGAAGTGATACACGAAGCCGCCCTGGCCGCCGACAAGCGCGCTTTGCACGGTTGAGCGTTCGCCGGGTCGTGTACAATCGCGCACGGCCCGGCAAAACGGCTCCCTCGGGGGCCGGTTGACGGAGTATGCGGCGGCGCCGCTCAGCCTGGGGGGTGACGGCGCGCGCCAGATACATTAAAGGTTTACAAGCGACTCAAAGAAATAGGGGCGTCGGTTTCAGCCCGCCATCCATTTCTCCGAAAGGAAACCATAGATGAACCTGCACGAATACCAAGCGAAAGAGCTGCTGGCCAAGTACGGCCTGCCGGTGCAACAGGGCATTCTGGCCGCCACGCCGGAAGAAGCCGCTGCCGCTTACGATAAACTGGGCGGCAAATTCGCCGTCGTCAAGGCCCAGGTGCACGCCGGCGGCCGCGGCAAGGCCGGTGGCGTGAAAGTGGTGAAAAGCCGCGAAGAAGCCGCCGAAGTGGCCAAGGGCCTGATCGGCAAGAACCTGGTGACCTACCAGACCGACGCCGCCGGCCAGCCGGTGAACAGCGTGCTGGTGTGCGAAGACATGTACCCGGTGCAGCGGGAGCTCTACCTGGGCGCCGTGGTTGACCGCGGCAGCCAGCGCGTGGTGTTCATGGTCTCCACCGAAGGCGGCGTGGAAATCGAGAAAGTGGCCGAGGAAACCCCGGAAAAGATCATCAAGATCGAGGTCGATCCGCTGGTGGGCATGCAGCCGTTCCAGGCTCGCGACGCCGCTTTCGCGCTGGAACTGAAGGGCGAGCAGGTTGCCGCCTTCACCAAGCTGATGCTGGGCTCCTACAAGGCCTTCGTCGAGAACGACTTCGCCCTGTTCGAAGTGAACCCGCTGGCGCTGCGCGAAAACGGCCAGCTGGCCTGCGTGGACGGCAAGATCAACCTGGACTCCAACGCCCTGTACCGCCACCCGGAACTGCTGGCGCAACGCGACAAGAGCCAGGAAAACGAACGCGAAGTGAAGGCTTCCGAGTTCGATCTGAACTATGTGGCGCTGGAAGGCAATATCGGCTGCATGGTGAACGGCGCCGGCCTGGCGATGGCCACCATGGACATCATCAAGCTGAAGGGCGGCCAGCCGGCCAACTTCCTGGACGTGGGCGGCGGCGCCACCAAGGAGCGCGTGATCGAAGCCTTCAAGCTGATCCTGGCCGACACCTCGGTGCAGGGCGTGCTGATCAACATCTTCGGCGGCATCGTGCGTTGCGACATGATCGCCGAAGCCATCATCGCCGCGGTGAAGGAAGTGAACGTGACCGTGCCGGTAGTGGTGCGTCTGGAAGGCAACAACGCCGAGCTGGGCGCCAAGATCCTGGACGACTCCGGTCTGAAACTGACTTCCGCCCAGGGTCTGAACGACGCTGCCGAGAAGATCGTCGCCGCCGTCAAGGCCGCTGCCTGAGACCCGCACTGAGCTGAGGAATACAAAATGAGCGTATTGGTAAACAAAGACACCAAAGTGCTGGTGCAAGGCTTCACCGGCAAGAACGGCACTTTCCACGCCGAGCAGGCGCTGAAAGTGGGCACCAAGGTCGTAGGCGGCGTGACCCCGGGCAAGGGCGGTTCCGAGCACCTGGGCCTGCCGGTGTTCAACACCATGAAGGACGCCGTGCGTCAGACCCAGGCCGACGCCTCGGTGATCTACGTGCCCGCGGCCTTCGCCAAGGACTCCATCCTGGAAGCCATCGACAGCGGCGTGAAGCTGATCGTCTGCATCACCGAAGGCGTGCCCACCCTGGACATGCTTTACGTGAAGAAGGCCGTCGACGAAGCCGGCATCCGCCTGATCGGCCCGAACTGCCCCGGCATCATCACCCCGGGCGAGTGCAAGATCGGCATCATGCCGTGGCACATCCACAACCCGGGCCGCATCGGCATCGTGTCCCGTTCCGGCACCCTGACCTATGAAGCCGTGGCGCAAACCACCGCTCTGGGCCTGGGCCAGTCCACTTGCATCGGCATCGGCGGCGACCCGATCCCGGGCACCAGCCACATCGACGCGCTGAAGCTGTTCCAGGATGATCCGGACACCGACGCCATCGTGATGATCGGCGAAATCGGCGGTTCCGCCGAGGAAGAGGCGGCCGAGTTCGCCAAGTCCTACGTGACCAAGCCGGTGGTCGGCTACATCGCCGGCGTGACCGCGCCGAAGGGCAAGCGCATGGGCCACGCGGGCGCCATCATCTCCGGCGGCAAGGGCACGGCGGAAGAGAAGTTCAAGGCCTTCGAGAAGGCCGGCATCGCCTACACCCGCAGCCCGGCGGAAATCGGCAAGACCATGTTCGAGTTGCTGAAAAGCAAGGGCATGATCTAAGAAGCGGTTCACGATCTGCTGCGCTTCATCGATACGGCGTTGAAAGCGACTGCGAAATGCTCATGTACCAAGTGTACATTCCGCTTTCTTAGCCGCTTTCGCCTTGTCTCGCTCTAGCTCGCGAGATCGTGGATGGATTTTAAGGCCGCATGCAAAACACCCCTGGCAAGCCAGGGGTGTTTTTTTATGCGCCGCCGTTCAGGCGTAGCGCGCGCAGACGCGGTCGAAAGGCGGCCGGTAGCGCGGGTCGACGTAAGGCGTCAGCAGATAGAGCAGGCTGCGACAGCCGTCCTTCACCATGCGTTCGAGTTCGGCCGGCGTGGCGGAATGCTTGAGCGTGGTCACCCAGCCGGTCTGCACCATCTGAAAGTGCTGAACCAGGTGGGCCAGTTGCTTGTCGTCGCCCAGCAGCACCCCCTGTTCGCGCAGGCGGGCGAACAACTGGGCCAGCCTGCCGGCCAACTGGCCGCGCGACAGCTGCTGGTGGTTTTCCGCCAGTTCCGGGTGCAGGTAGTACAGGCTGGGCATGCTCTTGGGCAGGAAGCGGAAGCTCCAGATGTGGCGCAGCGTTTTTTCCATCGCGCCCACCATCGCCTCGATCGAGTTGCTGTGCCGGAGCGCGGCGGACAGCTGTTCCGCCATGCCCTTGACGTAGCGCTGGTATAGCTCGCTGATGATCTCTTCCTTGTTGCGGAAGTGATAGTACAGCTTGCCGGTGCTGATATTCATCCGCTCGGCGATATGGTTGGTGGTGATGACGCGTTCGCCCTCCTGATTGAACAGCTGTAGGCTGGCGTCGACGATGTTCTGAAAGGTTTGCGACCGGTTGCCGCTTTTACTCATCTTGGCCCCTTTCTGTCTAATAACCGGGCGCCGTCCATTGCCGTGACGGCGTCCAGGCGCCAGTATCGCTCAAATTGGGGTGCAATTGTCGTTGTTAGGGCAAATTGTCGACATTTTGTGACGCGAGAATCGGCAAGACCAGGTTTGCGGCCGCTCTGAATATTTGAAACGCATGATTGAGCTCTTAGTTTGATTTAAAACATGCGCAAATATTTAAAGACATTGTTATTTTTAACAATGCATGACATCTCGTATGACGGATAATAACGCTTTTATCAGCAACGGCTTATCATGCGCTCCATCCGTCACAAGCTCACGCTGCTGACAGCGGTGTCCATTCTGGTCGCCACGCTCAGCATCACCATCACCGCCTGCCTGAACATCCGCGCCCACGCTTACCAAGAGGCGGAGCGCGAGATCAACCAGGTCGCCCAACTGCAGGGCGGCTTCGTGTCCGAATGGCTGTCGGTCCGCAAGAACCTGATCAGCGCCAGCCTCAGCCACGCCGACGACGCGCAGGTCAGCTACTATCTGCAGCAGCTGGCCAAGGGCGGCGGCTTCAACGTGATCTACGCCGGCAACGGCGTCACCGGCGACATGAAGTATTCGGTGCCGGGGCGTCCCAAGCCCAGCGCCGACTACCAGCCGGCGCAGCGGCCGTGGTTCCAGCAGTCCAAGGCCCAGGACGGCCTGATCGTCACCGATCCGTACAAGGACTCCGAGCCGGAAACCAAGGACAAGCTGGTGATCACCATCGCCGACAAGGTCAAGGGCCAGGACATCGTGGTGGGCGGCGACATCCTGATCGACAAGCTGGTCAAGTCGGTGCTGGACATCAAGCTGGCCGGCAAGGGCCACGCCTTCCTGCTGACCAAGCAGGGCAAGATCATCGCCTATCCCAAGCCGGGCAATGAGCTCAAGCCCATAGGCAGCGTGATTCCGGCCTTGGACGAGGCCGCGTTCGCCAGCCTGCTGCAAAGCGACCAGGCCAAGAGCGTGGACATCGACGGCGGCGCCTATATGGTGGCCTTGCGGCCTATCGCCGGCTCCGACTGGGTGATGGGCGTGGCCGCGGACGAGGAGGTGATTTCCTCCCAGGTCAACGGCATCATCTGGCTGATCGCCGGCGCCGTCGCCATCGTGCTGGCGGTGATGCTGACCTTCAGCTCCGCCTATCTGGGCCGCCTGCTCAAGGGCCTGTTCCAGGTGCGCGACGCGATGCGCGAAATCTCCCAGGGCGAAGGCGATCTGACCCGCCGCATCGAAGTGGCCGGCGAGGACGAGGTGGCGCAGACCGCGCAGGCCTTCAACCAGTTCGTGCAACGCCTGAACGGCATGTTCCGCGAATTGCGCGACGAGGCCGGACAACTGACCCAGGGCGTGATCGAAGTCAGCGGCGCGGTGAAGCGCCTGGCCGACGACTCCCACGTGCTGGCTGACATTTCCAGCTCCAACGCCGCGGCGATCGAGGAAGTGACGGTGAGCATCTCCCACATCGCCGACGCCACCCGCGAAACCGACAGCCTGGCGCGCAATACCGGCGAGCATTCGCGCGAAAGCGCCAACGACATGCAGCGCATCAGCAGCGAGATGTCGCGCACCAGCGAATCGGTGGGCGAGCTGTCCGGCCTGCTGGCGTCCTTGGAGCAGCGTTCGCAGGAGATTTCCAAGATCACCAACGTGATCCGCGACATCGCCGACCAGACCAATCTGTTGGCCTTGAACGCGGCGATCGAAGCCGCGCGCGCCGGCGAGCAGGGCCGCGGCTTCGCGGTGGTGGCCGACGAAGTGCGCAAGCTGGCCGAGCGCACCGGTCAGGCCACGGTGGAAATCAGCCAGATGGTGGAAAACATCCTGGGCGAAACCGGCAAGGCGGTGCAGAACATGAACAGCACCGTCGGCGCGGTGGACAATAGCGTGGAGTTGACCGCCCAGGCGCGCGCGCGCCTGACCGCGATCAGCGAGGCGATGCAGCAGGTGGTGGACAAGATCGGCGACGTGGCCCTGTCCACCAGCGAGCAGCACAACGCCACCACGGCGATGGCGCAGAGCACCGAGTCGATCAACAACCAGATCATCGATTCCGACTCCGCGCTGCAATCGGCGATGCAAACCCTGGGCGCCTTGAACGATCTGGCGCGCGGGATGCAAAGCACCTTCAACCGTTTCCGTCTGTAAACCAGCGGATTGTCCGCGCAAGGAAACTCTTGCGCGGCCCCATGGTCAGTCACACTGCGCCGGCTCCGTTCAGGGGCCGGCGTTTTGTTATGCTATGGATAGTGAAACGGGGATTGAAGGATTTCGGATGAAAAGACTGATGATGGTGTCGGCGCTGCTGCTGACCGCCTGCGGCACCTTTCCGACGCAGGAAGGCTATGCGCAGAAGGCATATTACTGGCAGGGCCGCGACGTGAATCAATTGCTGGCGGAGTGGGGCGCGCCGCAGAAAACGCTGAAGATGCCGAACGGCAACATGCTCTACACCTACAGCAAGGAGTTCACCCAGCGCGAGCCGCTGCGCGAAAACCGCGTGTACGAGCCGGGCGCCAAGGTGACTTACAACGAGAACGGCCAGACCAAGACCATAGAAACGCCGGGACGCTGGGTCAATACCGGCATGATAGGCGGCGGCTCCACCCATTACAGCTGCACCACCAACTTCGTGGTCAATCCCAAGAGCCAGCTGGTGGAGACCGTCAGCTTCGAGGGCAACAACTGCGTGGCGGTGCCGCGGCAGTGAGTGCCGGCCCCGTCGTCGACGGGGCCGCGGGCAGATAGCGGCGGCCCGGAGCCGGCAAGGCCGCGCAAGGCGGCGACGGGGCGTTTATTGGCCGGGCAGCTTCCATTCGCCCTTGCTGCGGAACGGCACCCGGCCCATGCCGTTCAAGTCCTCCAGCGTGCCGTTCAACTGGTACTCCAGCTTGCCGCCGTTGCCGGCCTCCATCGCCTTGCCTATCTGCTTCAGCCAGCCGGCCAGCGAGGTGTGCAATTGCAGCGTGATCAGGCCCTCGCCCAGCGCCGGCACCGCGATGGCCTGATTGCTGACCCCGGTGGCCAGCTTCTCGCCGGCCACGTTCAGCTCCAGCGTCATGCCCTTGGCGTTCAAGGCCAGATTGTTGGGATTGCTGACCCGCAGGCTGACATCGAAGCTTTGTTCGAACAGCGTGGCCCGGCCGGGCTTGACGTCGGCGATGCTGACTTGGGGTTTCTGGTAGTTCAAGGCCGCGCAACCGCTCAGCAGCAGCGCGAACAGGGCGATGCCCAGATATCGTTTCATCTTCGGTTTTCCTTGAGTTGACTGGCTTTATTCCAAACCGCCCAGCACATCGCGCGTCACCGCCAGCCAGGCGCGCGCCGCGTGCGACAAGTATCCGTTCTTCTGCCAGATCAGCGCCAGATGCCAGACCAGCTTGGGTTCGGCCAGCGGGATCACGTCGTAGTCGGCGCGGTCCAGCCGTTCGACGATGGAGCGCGGCAACAGGGTGACGCCCATATGGGCCGACACCAGTTCCACGATGAAGTCCCAATGCGCGCTGCGCCCCACCACGTGCAGCGGACGGCCCAGCTCGCGGAAGGCGTCGCTGACCCGGCGCGCCAGCGTGAAATCCTGAGGATAGAGCACGAAGGGCTGGTCGGCGATCTGTTCCAACCGCACCACGCTCTGGCCGCGCCAAGGCGAGCCAGCCGGCGCCACCAGGCACAAAGGGTCGCGCACCACGGCGAATTGATCGAAAGCCTGATTGTCCACCGGCAGCACCGCCACGCCGATTTCCAGCTCGCCGCTGCGCACGCTGCTCTCGATCGCCAGCGCGCCGTCTTCCACCATCTTCAGTTCGATCTGCGGATAGCGCTGACGGAAGCTGCTGACCACCGGCGCGAAGAAGGCCACGCCCACCATCGGCGGCAGGCCGACCACCAGTTCGCCGCGCTTGAGCGCAGACAGGTCGGACAGCTCGGTCTTCAACTGGTTCATCGCCGACAACACGTCCAGGCCGCGCTCGTAAGTGGCGCGGCCGGCGTCGGTGAGGCGGAAGCTGCGGCCTTCGCGCAAGATCAGCGGGCAGGCCAATTCTTCCTCCAGCTGGCGCACCATCTTGCTGATGGTGGGCTGGGTCACGTAGAGGGCCTCGGCCGCCTTGGTGAAGCTTTGGCGTTTGACCACCTCGATGAAGTAGCGCAGCGCGCGGATGTCCATAGATGCCTTAGTCCGGGTCGTGCATTCCAGATTGGAATGCGTGAAATAATTTTAATTCATTTTTTGAATGTATGCCGGCGCTCTATACTCGAAACACTCCCTGTGTTGTGTAGTGGCTCAATCATGGCAAACCCGAATCTTTCCGCATTCAAGCAAGTGGCGCTGACCATCGGTCAGGTGGCCTTGCTGAGCGTGGTGTGGATCGCGGCCAGCCAGTTGAGCAGCCATTTCCTGCCTGTGGTGCCTGCCGGCGTGCTGGGGATGTTCCTGGTGCTGGCGGCGCTCTGGCTGGGCTGGTTGCCGCTGGACTGGTGCCGCAGCGGCGCCCGCTGGTTGTTGGCCGAAATGCTGTTGTTCTTCATTCCCGCCGTGGTGGCGGTGATCCAGTACCCGGACGTGATCATGGCCGCCGGGCTGCGCATCGTCGCGGTGATCGTGCTGTCCACCTTGCTGGTGATGGCGGCGACCTCCTGGGTGGTGGACAAATGTTACCGGTTGGAAGTCGCCATGCGCTGGCATGGCCGCCAGAAACAGGTGAAGACGCATGGAGCATGAGATCGCACTGGCCAGTCTGCTGATTACCGTTGTTTTGTACGGACTGGTCAAAAAGTTTTATCTGAAGAAGCGCAACTGGTGGAGCGCCCCGATCCTGGCGGTGCCGCTGCTGGTGATTGCGCTGGTGGTGTTGGCCAAGGTGCCGTACCGGGTGTATTTCGAAGACACCCGCTGGCTGACCTGGATGCTGGGCCCGGCCACGGTGGCCTTCGCGGTGCCGATCTACGAGCACCGCGCGATGATACGCCGGCACTGGCTGTCGCTGAGCTGCGGCGTGCTGGTGGGCATGCCGGTGGCGGTGTTCAGCTCGATCTGGCTGGCGCGCCTGCTGGGTTTGTCCGAGCTGTTGCAGCGCAGCCTGGCGCCGAGATCGATCAGCACCCCGTTCGCGCTGGCGACGGCCTCCGGCATCGGCGCCTCGCCGGACCTGACCGCGGTGTTCGTGGTGATGACCGGGGTGTGCGGCATGTTGCTGGGCGAAGTGATGCTGGCCTGGATGCCGCTGCGCTCCAGCCTGGCGCGCGGGGCCTTGTTCGGCGCCGCCGCTCACGCGGCCGGCACCGCCAAGGCCAGCGAACTGGGCGCGGAAGAAGGCGTGGTGGCCAGCCTGACCATGATGCTGGGCGGTTTGGCGACGGTGTTCGCCGCGCCGCTGATAGGTTTGTTGTTGTAGTTTGTGTGTGTACTTGTTGTGACCGCATTCCCGTGGGGTGGCGTGCGGTGGTTTCTCCTCATCTCCCCAAACGAGCGTTGTTAGGGCCGACCCAGTGGGTTGGCCCATTTTTTTTGCCGCTCCGCCGGCGCGGGCGCGAAAAAGCCCGGCTGGAGCCGGGCCTGCAGGTCTGCCGCCGCTCAACCCATCTGCTGCGGCGTGATCATGATCTCCACGCGGCGGTTTTTCGCCTTGCCGCTGTCGCTGGCGTTGCTGGCCACCGGCTGGGCCGCGCCGTAGCCCATGGTGCGCACCCGCACCGAGTTGACGCCCTGGCCTTGCAGGTATTCGGTCACCGACTGGGCGCGCTTCTCCGACAGCGTCTGGTTGAAGGCGGCGGCGCCGGTGCTGTCGGTGTGGCCGGCCACGGTGATCGAAGTGTCCGGGAACTGCACCAGCACGCCGGCGATGTCGCCCAGCGGCTTTTGCGCCCTGGCGTTCAATTGATAGCCGTTGGTGGGGAAGGTGATGTTGTCGGGCAGGGACAGCTTGAGCTGGTCGCCAATGCGCTCGACCGCGATCTGGCTGTTCTTCAGCTTCTCGCGCAACTGTTTTTCCTGGTAATCCATATAGCCGCCGATGCCGGCGCCGATCGCGCCGCAGGCCAGCGCCGAATTGCGGGCGCCTTTGCCGCCATGGGTCAGCGCGCCCACCAGTCCGCAGGCCGCCGCGCCGCCCAGGCCGTAGAGCGCGGTCTTGCTGATCTCGGTCTGGCCGGTTTGCGGGTTGGTGGTGCAGGCGGACAGGGCCAGCGCGAACAGGGTCGCGGCGGCGGTGGCGGGCTTGAACAAACGGGTCATTGCTTCTCCATGGAATGTGGGTGGGGGTGGGGATCCTGGCCGAAGGGCGTGTGGCAGACGCAAGGCTCGCCTTCGGACGCTTCCACCAGGGTTTGCAGAATGCCGCATTCCGCCACGGTGTGATGGTCGTGGCAGCGGTCGCGCAGCGCCAGCAACTGTTGCTCCAGCAGGCGCAGGCTTTCCACTTGCTGATGAACCTTGCTGACCTGGCGATCTATCAACTGGTTGATGTCGTCGCAGGCCAGCGAGGAGTCGGCCTTGAACGCGGCCAGCTGGCGGATGTCGGCCAGCGACATGCCCAGCGAGCGGCAGTGCAGGATGAAATTCAGTTCGCCCAATTGCTCGGCGTTGTAGCGGCGGTAGCCCGAGGCGCTGCGCAGCGGCGCGGACAGCAGGCCCTCGCGTTCGTAATAACGGATGGTTTCCACTTCGCAGCCGGTCTGGCGCGCCAGTTCTCCAATCAGCATCTCAGTTCTCCCGCAAGGCGCCCGGCGACGGGCGGTGGCGACGGTTCTCCGCCGGATGAGGAAATTTTAGCAAAAAAGCTTGACCTTGTAGCGACTATAGGGTTTGCAATGAGCCTATATCAATCCGACCAAGGGAGGCCACCATGTTCCATCCAGCGCAAAGACGGCGGCGCGGGTTCGCGCCGCACGCCGGCCACGCATCTTGCCGCGGCGGCGAGGGCAAGCCCGATCCGCGCCCGGCGGACGATTGCTGCGGAGGCAAACTGGAGGCGGCGTTGCCGGCTCAAGCGGCCGGACATGTCCACCAGCACGGCCATGATCATGGTCATGACCACGATCATGGCGGCAAGGCCTGCTCGGGCCACGATCACGACGCGGAGGCGCCGCGCGCGGTGTCCTTGGGCGAGGGCGGCCGGCAGCAGGCCAGGCTGCACATCCAGGCGATGGACTGCCCGACCGAGGCCAAGCTGATTGAAAAAGCCCTGGGCGGTATGACGGGAGTGGCCGCGCTGGAGTTCAACTTCATCGAACGCGTGCTGCTGGTGCGCCATGACCTGCCCAATCTGGACGGCGTCAAGCAGGCCATCGCCAAGGTGGGCATGAAGGCGGTGGAGCTGAGCGACGCCTCCGCGCCGGTGGAACAGCCCAAGGTTTCGCGTCGCAGCAACTGGTTGTTGGCGCTGTCCGGCCTGGCCGCGGCCGGCTCCGAAGGCGTGGCCTGGCTCAGCGGCGCGGATCAGGGCTGGGGCAGCGCGGCGTTGGCCTTGGCTTCCATCCTGCTGGGCGGCATCCCCACCTTGAAAAAGGGCTGGATCGCGCTGTCCACGCGCACGCTCAACATCCATTTCCTGATGTCGGTGGCGGTGATAGGCGCGATGCTGATCGGCCAGTGGCCGGAAGCGGCGATGGTGTTGTTCCTGTTCGCCATCGCCGAGCGGCTGGAAGCGATGTCGCTGGCGCGCGCCGGCGAGGCGGTCAAGGCCCTGATGTCGCTGGCGCCGGAAACCGCCTGGCTGCAGAGCGGCGGCGAATGGGTGGAGCGGCCGGCCGCCGAAGTGGCGCCGGGCAGCCGGGTGCGGGTGCGTCCGGGCGAGCGGGTGCCGCTGGACGGCCGCATCGAGCAAGGCCACAGCGCCTTCAACGAGGCGCCGATCACCGGCGAGAGCCTGCCGGTGGACAAGTCGCCGGGCGACGCGGTATTCGCCGGCAGCATCAACGGCAGCGGCGTGGTGGAAGTGCTGACCACGGCGGCGGCCAACGGCAGCGTGCTGGCGCGCATCATCGACACCGTGCGCAACGCCCAGGCCAGCAAGGCGCCGACGCAGCGTTTCATCGACCGCTTCGCCGAGGTCTACACCCCGGTGGTGCTGGCGGCCGCGCTGCTGTTCGCGGTGGCCACCCCCTTGCTGGGCTGGCTGAGCTGGGGCGAGGCGATCTACAACGCGCTGGTGATGCTGGTGATCGCCTGCCCGTGCGCGCTGGTGATCGCCACGCCGGTGACCGTGGTCAGCGCGCTGGCCTCCGCCGCCAAGCACGGCCTGCTGATCAAGGGCGGCGCGCCGCTGGAGATGGCGGCCCGGATAGACGCGGTGTGCTTCGACAAGACCGGCACCCTGACCGAGGGCGAGCCGCAGGTGACCGAGGTGGTGGCGCTGGCCGACGCGGACCAGGATCAACTGCTGCGCTGGGCCGCGGCCCTGGACGCGCATTCCACCCATCCGCTGGCCAAGGCGGTGTTGGCGGCGGCGAGCGCGCGCGGCCTGTCCTGGCCGGAGGCGGAACAAGTCAGCGAGCAGGCCGGACGCGGCGTCAGCGGCCTGGCCGACGGCCGGAAGCTGGCCTTGGGCAGCAGCCGGCTGGCGCGGGAGCAGGGCGCTTTGAGCGAGGGACTGCGGACCGAGCTGTCGCGCCTGGAGCTGGCTGGCCAGGGCGCGCTGGTGTTGCTGGAGGGCGAGCGCGCGCTGGGCGTGATCGCGGTGGCGGACCGCATTCGTCCGGAAGCGCCGGCGGCGCTGCGCCAGTTGGCCAAGCTGGGCGTGGCGACGGTGATGTTGAGCGGCGACAACCAGCAGGTGGCGCAGGCGGTGGCGGCGAAGACCGGCATCGTCGAAGCCCACGGCGGCCTGCTGCCGGAAGACAAGCTGGAGCGCATTGTTCGCTTGCAAGCCTCCGGCAAGACGGTGGCGATGGTGGGCGACGGCGTCAACGACGCGCCGGCGCTGGCCCGCGCCGACCTGGGCATCGCCATGGGCGCGGCCGGTTCCGACAGCGCGCTGGAAACCGCCGGCGTGGCGCTGATGGACGACAAGCTGGCCAAGCTGGCGGACTTGCTCAGCCACGCGCGGCGCACCTCGCGGGTGCTGAAGGTGAATATCGCGGTGGCGCTGCTGACCAAGCTGGTGTTTTTCGGCCTGGCCATGTTCGGCCTGGCCAGCTTGTGGATGGCGGTGTTCGCCGACGTGGGCACCAGCCTGGTGGTGATCGCCAACGGTCTGCGGCTGGCGCGCGGCGTGCGCAAGGCGGAGTGATAGAAACGGCGCCTGGTTCACAGGGCCTGTTCAAAGTTTTGCGAGCAAGGGCGAGACAAGGCGTTGCGGCTGAGAAAGCGGAATGTATTCGTGGTGCATGCGTATTTCGAAGCCGTACTCACCGTGTCACGTTTCACGACGCGCAGCAGATTTTGAACAGCTTCTCAGGCGTAGGTATCGATGTTGGACCCCAGCCCCGGGCCTTGCCGCTCGGGGCTGTTGATTTGCTGCCGCGCCTGTAGCGGGCTCAGTCCCTGCTTGCCGGCCTGCTGCTGCATCAGTTCGATGCGGGCTTGTTGTTCCATCTGCGCCGCCGCGGCGGCCACCGCGCGGTCCTGGCCGGACGGGTCGGCCGGCGCCAGCGCCGCCCTTTGCACGGTCTGCGCGTTGGAAATGGTTTCCTGCGGCGTGCTGCCCCGCGCCAGGCGAATGCCGACCTCGCCGCCTATCGCGTACTGCTTGCCGTCCGGGCCTTGCTGATAGGTGTAGGTGGCGCCGCCGCCGGCCAGCGCGCCGCCGCTGGTCAGATGCGCCTGCTCGTGCTGGCGCACTTCGCTGTCTCTCGCCTTCAGCGCTTCCACTTGTTTCTGCTGCTGTTCGTCCAGCGGCTTGCCGTCGGCGCCTAGCGTGGCGTTGGGCCGGGCTTGCTCTTTCTGATCGACGGCGCTTGAGCTTGAGTCGGCGGCCGGGGTTCCGGGCGCAGCGGTGGCCGCCGTCGGCGTCGCGGCGCTGGCCAGACTTTGCTGGCAGGCCGGACACTGGCAGTTGGCGCCATGGCTGGCCTGCAATGCGTAGCCGCCATAGCCTCCGTAGCTGGATATCCCGGAAATGCTCATGAATTCATTGCCTTAGCTTGATATTTCCAGTTTAGCCGCTATGCGGGGTTTTTGTCCAAAAGCGATTGCGCGAGCGGCGGGGGCGGAAATCTCGCTCGAAACTGTTTAAAACAAGTTTATGAGCGCAAAATACGCCGTTTCGAATCTTTGCGCGACCACGTGGAGCGCCGCGAGCGGCGGCGGACGGGGTCCGATTTTGGGAGTGAGGCATGGGGCAACAGGTGGATCAGGCGAGCCAGCGCGAACTGGTGATGTCGGTGTTGATGACGCCGGACATGGCCAATTTTTCCGGCAATGTCCACGGCGGGGTGTTGCTGAAGCTGCTGGACCAGGTGGCTTACGCCTGCGCCAGCCGTTACGCCGGCTGTTACGTGGTGACCTTGTCGGTGGATCAGGTGCTGTTCAAGCAGGCCATCCACGTCGGCGAACTGGTGACCTTTCTCGCCAGCGTCAATCACGTGGGGCGGACCTCGATGGAGGTGGGCATCAAGGTGGTGGCGGAAGACATTCAGAAGCGCACGGTGCGCCACACCAATAGCTGTTATTTCACCATGGTGGCGTTCGAGAACGGCAAGGCGGTGCCGGTGCCGCCGCTGACGCTGGAAACGACGGAGCAGCAACACCGTTTCCGCGACGCGGAAATCCGCAAGAAGATGCGGATGGAAACCGAGCAGCGCATGCGCCAGGCATCCCGCCAGGACGGCGCCGATGCCTGAGGCGGCGTTCACCTTATTGCATAGCGATCCGCGTTTCTATCTGTTGGACAAGGCGCCCGGCGTCAGCTTCCACCGCGACGGCGAGGAGGCCGGCCTGATGGAGGCCTTGCGCGCCGGCTTGGGCGACGAGGCGGTGTGGCCGGTGCATAGGCTGGACCGCATCACCTCCGGCCTGATCCTGGTGGCGCGTTCGGCCGAGACGGCGGCGCGGCTGGGCGAGGCCTTCGCCGGCCGCGAGATCGAGAAATATTACCTGGCGCTGTCCGACCGCAAGCCGGGCAAGAAGCAGGGCAGGGTGGCCGGAGACATGGCCAAGGGGCGCGGCGGCGCCTGGCGTTTGCTGAACAGCCAGCAGAACCCGGCGGTGACGCAGTTTTTCAGCTATTCGCTGCAGCCCGGCCTGCGTTTGTTCCTGCTGCGGCCGCGTAGCGGCAAGACGCATCAGTTGCGGGTGGCCTTGAAGTCGCAGTCGGCGCCGATACTGGGCGATCTGCTGTACGGCGGCACGCCGGCGGATCGAGGCTATCTGCACGCTTACGCGCTGCGTTTCGAACTGGAGGGCGAGCGCTTCTGTTTCGTCTGCCCGCCGAGCCGGGGCGAGGCCTTTTTGTCCGAGGCCTGCGGCGCGGCGCTGCAGCAGCTGGCGCGGCCGTGGGAGTTGAGCTGGCCGGCGGTGTGAGCGGCTAGGCTTGGCCGGGGCCCGGCTTTCAGGCCGCCATCGGCGCGGGAGCGGGCGCGGCCTTGTCGAAGCGCGCCACTTCCACGTCGTACTGGCCGCAAAGGTCGGCGAAGGCCTGGCTGCCGAGGAAGCGGTATTCCTTTTCCCGCGTCGCGGCAATCGGATCGTCCTTGTCGGCGGCCGGGTGGCCGGGGTGGCACATGATCAGCCCGCGGTCAGGGGTGCGCGCCAGCCATTGCTGCATCAGTCCGGCGAAGTCGGCTTGCGGCGTCAACGAGTACATGCCGCCGAACCAGGGCGTGGTGCTGAAGCCCTGTTCGCGGGCGCCGTCGTCGAAGCCGGTGCTGACGCTGCGCAGCACCAGCGCCTTGAGCCGGTTGTCGCCGGGGTGGCCCAGGCGGTCCGGCGAGCGCAGATAAGGCAGCGGCTGCTCTTGCCAGCGCTGGGCGATGGCTTCGAACAGCGCGTCGCGAACCACCGGCAGCGCGTGCACATGCTGATGGCCGTCGATGAAGTCCGGCAAGCGGCCGTAATGCTGGCAGAACAGATCGATTTGCAGGACCGCGGCATCGCGCAGCATCGGGCGCGACAGCTGGCGCAGCTGGCTTTTCATCAGCCAATGCGACAGCGGGCGGACGTGTTCGCCAAAGGGGTGGCTCAAATTGAAATGCAGGCCGATGTCGGCTTTGCCGTCGAAGGCTTTCAGTTCGGAAGCGCGGCTGGCCCAGCTGGGCGCCTGGCTCATCACGCTGGTGGCGGACAGGCGGCCGGCGGCCAGCAGTTCCAGAATGCCGGCGCTGATGGCGTCGGACTGGGCGAAGTCGTCGGCGCAGAGTGTCAGTCGTTTTGTCATGGGGGGTGTGACCGCGGCAAGCGGATAAAGTTTTATACCCGTTTGTGCTGGAAATTAAGGGGTTCTGTGTAGTTTTTGTGCCGTCGACGGGCCGCGGAAGGCCCACAGCTTGCTGAGCGCGAAGGTCAGCGCCGCCACGACGATCAGCACCAGCAACAGGGCGGCGCGGTAATTCAGCGGGGTGAAGCGCAGCAGCAGCGCGTACATCGCCTCGTTGACGACGAAGCTCAGGCAGGCGACGCCGAAGAAGCGCGGTAGGGCCTGGCGGTGAGGGATGTGCCGGGCCTGGAAGGTTTGTTGACGATGGCCCCAGTAGCTGACCTGGAAGGCGATCAGAAAACCCAGCACATTGGCGTGCAGCGGCGCCATGCCCAGCGGCACCAGCAGCCAGGCCACCACGCCGAAGTGAACCAGCATGGCGGAGACGCCGACCACGCCGAACCAGAACAATTCGCGGCTCATTCCGCCGCGTCCCCGGCGCCCGGCTGGCGGCGGCCGCTGATGCGGCTGACCAGATAGGTGGGGCGCTGCTTGACCTCGTCGAAAATGCGGCCGACGTATTCGCCGAGAATGCCGATGGACAGCAGCTGCACGCCGCCGAGGAAGCTGATCGCCACCGCCAGCGTCGGCCAGCCGCTGACCGGGTTGCCGAACAGCAGGGTGTGGGTCAGCTCCCAGGCGGCGTAGCCGATGGAGCACAGCGAAATCAGGCAGCCGATCACAGTCCAGATGCGCAGCGGCATATTGGAGAAGGCGGTGAGGCCGGTAATGCCCAGGTCCAGCAGCCGGCGGTAGTTGAAGCTGCTTTGACCGGCGCGGCGTTCCCGGGTCTGGGTAGGCATCGGCCGTTGGGTGAAGCCCACCCAGTGATACAAGCCCTTCATGAAGCGGTTGCGCTCCGGCATCTGGCGCAACGCTTCCACCACGCAGCGGTCCAGCACGCGGAAGTCCTGGGTGTCCGCCGGCATCTTGTGGCGGCTGCCGCTGTTGGCCAGCCGGTAGAAGACGCGGGTGAACAGGCGCTTGGCCAGCGGCTCGTCTTCGCGGCTGCTGCGCACGCTGTAGACCATGTCGTAGCCCTTGCGCCATTCCTGCAGGAACACCGGCACCATTTCCGGCGGATGCTGGAAGTCGCTGTCTATCAGCACGGCGACGTCGCCCTGGACGTGGTCGACGCCGGCGGTGAGCGCGATCTCCTTGCCGAAGTTGCGGGACAGCTGGATCAGCGTCACCGGCAGTTCCGCCGCGTGGGTCAGCACCTGTTCCACGGTGTCGTCGCCGCTGCCGTCGTCCACCACCACCAGCTCATGGCGGTAGCCGGCGTCGTTCAGCAGCTGATGCAGGGTTTGCAGCATCGGCACGATGTTGGCGGATTCGTTGTAGGCCGGCACCACGCAGCTGACCAGCGGGTCGGCCGGGCGCTCCTTGGCGCGTTGGGCCAATAGATAGGGCGGCACAAAAGCCTCAGTCATGCTGGGCGTCCTCGCGTTGGGCCGGCTGCGCGCGCGCGGCGTCGCCGAGCAGCAGCACGGTGTCGTTCATGATCTGGAAGCGGCCCAGCGGGGCGAAGCGGGCGCGGACGTCGGCGGGCAGCCGCGCCAGCTCGTTCTCGTCGCTGACGATGAAGCTGCCGGGCTTGCCGGCCAGCCAGGCGCGCAGCTGCTGCGGGTCCTGAGTGGCGCGGGCGCGGCCGTGGGAATAGAACTCGGCGGAGAACTCGCGGCGGCCGGCCCAATAGACCAGGGCGCTGTCCTTGCTCGGGTTTTGCGCTTGCCAGGCGGCGATCACCTGCTTCTGAGTGCGCAGGTAGCGATTGCCGTCGTAGTGGTTGAAGGCCAGCAGCGCCAGCATCAACAGGCCGCCGACCGCGGCGATCCACGGCAGCGCGCTGCGCTCGGCGCCGTCGGCGCGCGCGCGCCGCCACAATTCGGCGAACAGCAGCGCGCAGCCCGGCAGCATGGGCAGCGAGTAGGGGAAGATGATGTTGCCGGACAGGGTGAAGAACAGCAGGGTCATCAGCGTCCACAGCGCCAGGTAGAGCAGCCAGCCGTCGTCGTCGCGGCAGAGCCGCGGCAATTTGGCGCCGTGGCGGAGCAGCCAGGCCAGCATGGCCAGGGACCAGGGGAAGATGGCCGCCAGCGCGTACAGCCAGATCATGCCGCGCGGCGTGGCGTGGGCGAAGCCGTATTTGTCGCCTTTCCAGCCGGCGTCCAGGAAGCGGCTGACGTGCTCGCCCATAATGAAGTAATCGAGGAAGCCCGGGGTGCGCAGCTCGGCCAGCGCGTACCAGGGCGCGGCGACGGCGAACATCAGCAGGGTGCCGCTGATCCACGGCAGCTTGCGCCACAGCGCCAGCCACTGCATGCGCAGCAACACCCAGAAGAAGATGGGCATGCCCACCAGCACGATGGCCAGCGGGCCCTTGGCCAGCAGGCCGAGGCCGAGGCCGACGAAGAAGACGTAGCCCCAGCCGCGGCTGCCGCGCGTCAGCGCGTGCCAGAAGGCGGCCTGGCTCAGCGTCACGCAGAACAGCAGCGCCGGGTCGGTCATCACCGTGCCGGCGGCGCCGAGGAAGAGCAGGCCGCTGGCCAGGATCAGCGCGGCGGCCATGGCGGCTTCGCCGCCGCTGCGCTTGCGCATCAGGTGGGCGCTGAGGCCCAGGGTGGCGACGGCCAGCAACAGCGAGGGCAGGCGCGCGGCGATTTCATTGACGCCGAACAGGCCCATGCCGGCGGCGGACAGCCAGCTGGACAAGGGCGGCTTGGCCCAGAACGGGATGCCGTAATCGTGCCACAGCGTCACCCAGTTGCCGGTTTCCAGCATCTTGCGGGCGATTTCGCCGTAGCGCGCCTCGGTGGTGTCTGTGAGCGGGATCACCCACATGCCGACGAGGCGGAGCAGCAATAGCAGCAGCAGGACGACGACGGCGCCTTGCTGCCAGCGGGGGAGACTTATTCTTTTCATTCGGGACGAAGGCCGTCGGCGCGCGCGGGCGCGGCGGCGAGTAAGGGCCAGGATCTGGAAGCCCCGTATGATAAAGCCTTTTCCCCGCTCTGTGTTGACCGGGGAGGGCGCAAAAAAAGCCGGCGCTCGCCGGCTTGCTGCGCGGCCGGGCAGGGCGCCCGGCCGGCGACGCTTGGCCTTATTGCAGGCCGTGCATCATTTTCTTCAGCTTGTAGGACAGCGCGAACAGCACCAGCGAGCTGACGCCGGCCATGGCCACGAACAGCATGAAGAAGTCGTGCAGATTGCTGATGGCGTAGCCGAGGAAGTGCGGCACCGGCTTGCTTGGGTCCGGGTACAGTTCCGACAGCGTGCCGGCGAACTTGTTGGCGGCGGCGTTGGACAGGAACCAGATGCCCATCATCAGACCGGTGAAGCGGGCCGGGGACAGTTTCACCACCAGCGACAGGCCGATCGGGGACAGGCACAGCTCGCCGAAGGTGTGCAGCACGTAGAGGCTGACCAGCCACAGCATGCTGACCTTGACGCCCGGCTCCAGGCCTTCCACGCCGAAGGCGATCACCAGGTAGCCCAGCGCCAGGAAGAACAGGCCCAGCGCCATTTTCACCGGCGAGTTCGGCTCGCGGTTGTTGTGGCCCAGCTTGGTCCAGATGAGGGCGAAGATGGGGGCGAAGATCACCACCGAGATCGGGTTGATCGACTGGAAGTAAGACGCCGGCACGGTGAAGCCGAGCAGATTGCGATTGGTCTGCTCTTCGGCGAAGAAGGTCAGCGAGGCGCCGGCCTGCTCAAAGGCGGACCAGAAGAAGATCACGAAGGCGGACACGATCAGAATCACCGCCAGGCGTTCTTTTTCCACGCGGGTCAGCGGCGCGTGCACCACTTTCTCGCCGCTGTCGTGGTGACGCTTGGGCGCCATGCCGATGGGCTTGCCTTCCGGGGTCACCAGGTATTTGTTCTTGAACAGCGAGAACACGACCAGGCTCAGCAGCATGCCGAAGCCGGCGGCCATGAAGCCCCACTTGAAGTCGGCCGGATGGCCGGTGTCGCCCAGGGTGCCGCACACCAGCGGCGCGATCAGCGAGCCGGCGTTGATGCCCATGTAGAAGATGGTGAAGGCGGAGTCGACGCGCTTGTCGCCCTCAGGGTAGAGCTGGCCCACCATCGAGGAAATGTTCGGCTTGAACAGACCGTTGCCGGCGATCAGCATGCCCAGGCCGCCGTACAGCAGCCAGGAGGCGCTTTGCACATTGCTGTCGTGCAGCGAGCCGGAGAAGAACAGCATGAACTGGCCGATGGCCATCAGCACGCCGCCCACCAGAATGGAACGGCGGTTGCCCCAGTAGCGGTCGGCGATATAGCCGCCGATCAGCGGAGTCAAATAGACCAGGCCGGTGTAAGTGCCGTAGATGTCGGCGGCGTGAGCCTTGTCGAACATCAGGGCCTTGATCATGAACAGCACGAAAATGGCGCGCATGCCGTAATAGCTGAAGCGCTCCCACATTTCGGTCACAAAAAGCAGGTAGAGCCCTTTGGGATGCGAAGTGGTCGACATAGATTATTTCCTTGTGTGACTTGAGTGACACCACTTGAACGAGCAAGGTCGAGTGAGGGTGTTGTTTTAGTTTTTACTTGCCTTGGATTTTGTAGGCAATTTTTGATAATAACTAGTAAATGTTTGTATGTGAAAATTTTTTAATCTTTATTGCCATACAATCGGTATTTATAGAGTAAATGCGTCACTAACTGTCTTCATTTGGCATATTTATTTGTAAGCAAAATGACAGGGACGCGTCGTGGCTTCGTATTTGGGCTATTGTCGAAAATCCCGTTGGGAGAAGGGTTTAAGCATGTCTGCGGGCGAACGGGCGAGCGCCGGACGCTTGGGGGCGCGGCGAGTCGGCGCTGAGGCAAAACAGCAACACTTGCCGGAGGGGCGGCGGGGGCGGGCAAAGAAAAAGCCCTGCGGGAAGCAGGGCCGGGAGGCGGAGCGTTTCGGCGTTTAGTTGCCGCCGACGGCGTCCAGCCGCAGCTGCGGATGTTCGGCGGCGCCGGCGCTCAGCACCTCGGTCTGGCGGCTGCTGTTGTAGCGCAGTTCGCCGTTCACGAAGATCTGGCCTTCCACCACGTAGCGGCCGTCGGGCTTGATCGCCTGCTTGTCGTAGCACAGCGAGAAGTCGGCCGGAATGCTGCGCGGCTTTTCCAGGATCTGTTCGGCCAGCAGTTGCGGCGGCGCGTCCTGGCGGCTTTGATCCAGTAGACGGACTTTGACCAGCACGTCCTTGGCCTGGGGCAGCGTGGCGCTCTGTTGCGGCGCGATGGTGCCGCTGAGGTAGGCGGGCACGAAGCCGCCGGCGTGGGCGACGCTCAAGGCCAGGCTCAAGGCCAGCGCGGGCAGGGAAAGGGTCAGTCGTTTCATCATCAGTCCACCGGCTCCAGATTGGGGTGGCCGAGCGAGACGGTCTGGCCCTCGGCTGGCTTCCATTCGCCTTGCAGCCGCCATTGCTTGGCCTGGTCTTCCAGCAGGATATACCAGTGGTTGGCCTTGACCGGCACCGCCGGCAGCACGGCCTGGTAGAGGTTGGGGCCGGCCTGGCGCATTTCCACCTGCTGGTCGAAGTCGTCCTGGGCCGGATGCACCATGCGCATGGTGATGGCGGCGGGCAGCGCCACCTTGCTGGTGGTGATCAGCCGCAGCGTGCGCTGGTCCGAACCCACCATCAGCTGCGCGCTCAAGCCCATATTGGAGGCTTGCTTGTCGCGGCGCAGCTCCATATTGATGGCCTTGCCCTTCTTGTAATAGTCGTCGGTGACCAGTCCGTCGTCGGTGCGGATCGCCGTGGCGAGGAACATCACGCCGACGATGACGGACACCAGCGGAATGCCGAACAGAATCCAGGGCCAGGGCTCGCGGTACCAGGGGCGCGGAGCGGAGTGGGTGTGCTGCATGTATTACTCTCCGATGAAGCTGGACTTCTCTTCCACTTGCAGGGAAGGGTGGTTGATGGACTGGATCAGGAAGCGGATTTCATGGCTGCCTTTGGTCGCGTACTGCGGATCGGCCTGCACGTGGACGGTGACGTCGGTGTTGCCGGTGGCGGCAACGGCGATGTCGCCGCGGTCGGCCTGCACTTTCAGGCCGGGCAAGCCCGATGCTGTGATCCTGAAATGCTGATTCTGTTCCGTAGTATTGATAATTTTAATGATATAGGTGTTTTCCAGCCAGCCGGCGTCGGTTTCGCGCACCAGCGAAGCGCGGTCGCGGATCACGTCCACCTTGAACGGTTTGCGCATCCACATGGAGCCGATGGCGGTGGCGATGACGACGGCGAGAACCAGGGTGTACAACACCACGCGCGGGCGCTTGAGCCGGGAGGCGATGGCTTTTTCCGGATATTTGCCTTCCAGCGCGTTCTCGGTGGTGTAGCGGATCAGGCCGCGCGGATAGGCCATTTTGTCCATCACCTCGTCGCAGGCGTCGATGCAGGCGGCGCAGCCTATGCACTCGTACTGCAGGCCGTTGCGGATGTCGATGCCCACCGGACAGACTTGCACGCAGATGCTGCAGTTGATGCAGGCGCCCAGGCCCTGTTCCTTCGGGTCGCTGCCTTTCTTGCGCGCGCCGCGCGGCTCGCCGCGTTTCTCGTCATAGGAGATGATCAGGGTGTCGGCGTCGAACATCACGCTCTGGAAGCGCGCGTACGGGCACATGTATTTGCACACCTGCTCGCGCATGAAGTTGGCCAGCAGATAGGTGAAGCCGGCGTAGAAGAACATCCAGAACGCTTCCCAGGGCCCGTAGTCGAAGCGCGGCGCGGCGGCGACCAGGTCGCGGATCGGCGTGAAATAGCCCACCAGGGTGAAGCCGGTCCACAGTGAAAACAGAATCATCAAGCCGTGCTTGGTGAACTTGAGGCGGAATTTGCGCAAGCTCATCGGCGACTTGTCCAGCTTGATGCGCTTGTTGCGGTCGCCTTCCACCCATTGCTCTATCCACAGCATGATTTCGGTGTAGACCGTCTGCGGACAGGAATAACCGCACCACAGCCGGCCGGCGATGGTGGTCCAGGTGAACAGGGCGAAGGCGCAGCACATCAGCAGCGCGGCCAGATAGACGAAGTCTTGAGGCCAGATGGTGAGGCCGAACAGGTAGAACTTGCGTTCGATCAGATCGAAATGCAGCGCCTGGCGCCCGTTCCAGCTCAGCCAGGGCAGGCCGAGGAAGACCAGTTGGGTGCCGATGACGAAGAGCACGCGCAGATTGTTGAACAGGCCTTTGACGGCGCGCGGATAGATCTTGGTATGCGACTCGTACAGAGAAACGGTCTCGGTGGCGTCGGGCTGCGGGCCGGCCTGGCGCGGCGGTTCTACCTTGATCGGGATTTCCTTGAGCGAATCGGACATGGGCGTTTCCTTCTCTGCGGATTTGGCCAAGGCCATGCGGGGCATGGACTTGGCGAAATGCGCGGCTGCGTCGGAGCGAAGATGTTATATGAAATCATATAACATCTTCGCGAAAGAATACTGCCCGCATCAGCGGGCAGTAGATCGGTACCGGTTTATTGCGGCGCTTTGGGGTTGTTGGACAAGCCCCAGACGTAAGCGGTCAACAGATGCACCTTGCCTTCACCCAGGAAGTCTTTCCAGGCCGGCATCTGGTTGTTGCGGCCGTTGG
Organism: Chromobacterium alkanivorans; assembly: GCF_016937655.1. Lineage (GTDB taxonomy): Bacteria > Pseudomonadota > Gammaproteobacteria > Burkholderiales > Chromobacteriaceae > Chromobacterium > Chromobacterium alkanivorans. The sequence goes on from NZ_JAFHKL010000006.1 coordinate 191,729, forward strand.
TGATGGTTTCGATGATGGTTTTCTCGCTGCCGCCGTACAGCCAGTTGTTGTCGGTCAGGTTGGGCGCGCCCAGCTGCGGGTTGCCCTTGCCGTCCGGACCGTGGCAGGCGATACAGACCGTGGCGAAGGTTTCCTTGCCGCGCGCGGCGCGCTCCGCGTCATGCTTGCGCTTGGACAGCGACAGCACGTAGTTGGCCACGTCCTTGACCTTTTCCTCGCCGAACGCCGCGCCCCAGGCCGGCATCTGGCCGTGACGGCCTTCGGAGATGGTGGTGTGGATGGTCTTGATGTCGCCGCCCCACAGCCACTTGTTGTCGGTCAGGTTGGGGAAGCCCTTGGCGCCGCGGGCGTCGGAGCCGTGGCACTGCACGCAGTAGGTCTGGAACAGGCGCTTGCCCATTTCCTGAGCCTTGGGGTCGGCGGCCACGGCCTTGACGTCCTGCTTCAGGAATTGGTCGTACAGCGGCTGATACTTGGCTTCCGCTTGCGCGCGCTCCTTCTTGTACTGGTCTACCGAGGTCCAGCCGAACACGCCCTTCCAGGTGCCGAGGCCCGGGTACAGGATCAGGTAGACCACGGCGAAGGCCAGGGTCACGTAGAACATCAGCATCCACCAGCGCGGCAGCGGGTGGTTGTACTCGGAGAGGTCGCCGTCCCACACGTGGCCGGTGATCTCAACCTGTTCGCCCTTTTGCACCTTGATCTTGGATTGCGAAAACACCAGATAGGTCAGCCAGACGAGGCCGCCCAGCACGATCGCGGTGATCCAGATGTTCCAGAATTCGCTCACGAAATCACTCATTTTTTTGCTCCGTTGGAAGCTTGGTCTTGTTCCGCTTCCTGCACCTTGTCGTCGTCGAGGAAGGGCAGGTTGGCCGCGTCCTCATACCGGTTCTTGGAGCGCTTGCTGTAGGCGATGCCCAGCACCACGATGAAGAATGCAAAGCACACTACCGTGAACAGCGAGCGTCCGATGGTTACCCAGTCCATGGCTTAACGAACGTTCTTCAAGGCAAGGCCCAGGCCTTGCAGGTAAGCGACCAGCACGTCCATTTCCGACTTGCCTTCCACCTGGGCCTTGGCCTCGGCGATGTCTTTGTCGGTATAGGGAACGCCCACCAGGCGCAGCGCCTTCATCTTGGTCGGCACGATGTCGGCGTCGGCCAGATTCTTGGCCAGCCACGGGAAGGCCGGCATATTGGACTCGGGAACCACGTCGCGCGGGTTGATCAGGTGCACGCGGTGCCATTCGTCGGAGTAGCGGGCGCCCACGCGGGCCAGGTCAGGACCGGTGCGCTTGGAGCCCCACAGGAAGGGGTGGTCGTACACCGACTCGCCGGCCACGGAGTAGTGGCCGTAGCGTTCGGTTTCGGCGCGGAACGGACGGATCATCTGGGTGTGGCAGGTGTGGCAGCCTTCGCGGATGTAGATGTCGCGGCCTGCCAGCTGCACGGCGGTGTAGGGCTTGACGCCCGCCACCGGCTGAGTGGTCGATTTCTGGAAGGCCAGCGGCAGGATTTCCACCAGGCCGGCCACGCTGACGACCAGCAGGGTGAACACGATCAGATAGCCGACGTGTTCTTCGATCAGTTTTTGTATCTTATCCATGATGTTTCCTTGCGCCTCAATGAGCGTGGGCGGTGATGGCCGGGATCTTGGCGTCTACGGCACGGCCCGCGGTTACGGTGCGGAAGGTGTTGTAGGCCATCAGGAACATGCCGAGCAGGTACAGGAAGCCGCCGAGCAGACGCACGAAGTGGTACGGATAGGTGGCCTTGACCGCCTCGACGAAGGCGTAGGTCAGGGTGCCGTCCGGGTTCAGCGCGCGCCACATCAGGCCCTGGGTCACGCCGGAAATCCACAGCGCGGCGATGTACAGCACCACGCCGACGGTGGCGAGCCAGAAGTGAGCCTCGACCAGCTTCAGGCTGATCATGGATTCGCGGCCGAACAGGCGCGGAATCAGGTAGTACATGGAACCGATGGTGATGAAGCCCACCCAGCCCAGCGCGCCGGAGTGCACGTGGCCGATGGTCCAGTCGGTGTAGTGGGACAAGGCGTTGACGGTCTTGATCGACATCATCGGGCCTTCGAAGGTGGACATGCCGTAGAAGGACAGCGACACCACCAGGAACTTCAGCACTGGGTCGGTGCGCAGCTTATGCCAGGCGCCCGACAGGGTCATGATGCCGTTGATCATGCCGCCCCAGCTCGGAGCCAGCAGCACCAGGGAGAACACCATGCCCACGGACTGGGTCCAGTCGGGCAGGCTGGTGTAGTGCAGGTGGTGAGGACCCGCCCACATATAGGTGAAGATCAGCGCCCAGAAGTGGACCACGGACAGGCGGTAGGAGTAAACCGGACGGCCGGCCTGTTTCGGGATGAAGTAGTACATCATGCCCAGGAAGGCGGCGGTCAGGAAGAAGCCCACGGCGTTGTGGCCGTACCACCATTGCACCATGGCGTCCACGGCGCCGGAGTAGGCGGAGTAGGATTTCCACAGCGACACCGGCACGAAGGCGGAGTTGACGATGTGCAGCAAGGCCACGGCCAGGATGAAGGCGCCGTAGAACCAGTTGGCCACGTAGATGTGCTTGACCTTGCGGATGGCGATGGTGCCGAAGAAAACGATGGCGTAAACAACCCAGATCACCGCGATCAGCAGTTTGATCGGCCATTCCAGTTCGGCGTATTCCTTGCTGGTGGTCAGGCCCAGCGGCAAGGTGATGGCGGCCAGCACGATCACCAGCTGCCAGCCCCAGAAGGTGAAGGCGGCGAGCTTGTCGGAGATCAGCCGGACGTTACAGGTACGCTGCACCACGTAGTAGGAGGTGGCGAACAGGCCGCAGCCGCCGAAGGCGAAGATGACCGCATTGGTGTGCAGCGGGCGCAGGCGGCCGAAGTGGAACCAGGGGCCGAAGTTCAATTCGGGCCAGACCAGTTGGGCCGCAATGATGACGCCCACCAACATGCCGACAATGCCCCACACGACGGTCATGATGGCAAATTGGCGCACCACCTTATAGTTATAAGTGGATTGCGTTTCCATTTAGGGTTTTCTCCAAGGTTGCTAACTCAGAACGTGACATATCTAATCGGCGGCTTGAAGTCCGGGATACTGTCCCCATCTGTACTGATGTGACTGTATCCAGACGAAGCCGCAGGGAAAACGACTTTTATTAAAATCAAGCGCTTGACCCAGATCGCAGCGGTACTGATGTCTGTATTAGCAGTTCATCCCGTATTGCGACAGCGCAATTTCCCCATTTAGTTAACCCGGCATTCTAAATCAATTACCCATATCGGGCCAGTTTGGACGGCCGGGGGATGTCGCTTTCCCATTTGTCTTTATTTATGTCTCAAGCGAGCGTGACAGTTCTTGCAAATACTGTTGCTACTGACCGAGATTGTATTGTCTGGCGGCCCAGCCTTCTTGACCTGGATCAAGATGTCATAAAACGCAGCGTTTCCCCGCGGCAAGTGCTAAAATCAGAAGGTTTTGCAACGATTGCAGGCAGATCATGACCGTTTCCGTCCGCTACACCCTATGTCCCTGCGCCCCGGAGGCGCATCTTTTCGAGGTCGTCCTGACCGTTTCCCGGCCCGCCAAGAATGGCCAGATTTTCTCGTTGCCGGCTTGGATTCCGGGCAGTTACATGATCCGGGAGTTCTCCAAGCATATTGTGGAGATTCGCGCGGAATCCGCGGGAAAAGCGGTTCAGCTGGTCCAGCTGACAAAAAACAGCTGGCAAGCCGCGCCAGTCAAGGGCGCGCTGGTTCTGCGCTATAAAGTTTATGCGTTTGATCTGTCGGTGCGCGGCGCCTATCTGGACGCTCAGCGCGGCTTCTACAACGGCACCAGCGTTTTCCTGGCGGTGGACGGCTATGAAAACGAGGCTTGCGCGGTGGACATCCTGCCGCCGGAGGGCAAGGCCTACGCCGACTGGAAAGTGGCGACCAGCCTGCCGACGCGCGGCGCGGACAAGAAAACCGGCTTCGGCGGCTACCAGGCCGCTTCCTACGACGAACTGATCGACCACCCGGTGGAACTGGGCGCCTTCGAGCGCGTCAGCTTCAAAGCCTGCGGTGTGCCGCACGAATTCGTCGTCTCCGGCCGCTTCCGCGCCGATCTCAAGCGTCTGGCGCGCGACGCCAAGAAAATCTGCGAATACCAGATCAAGCTGTTCGGAGAGCCGGCGCCGTTCGAGCGCTACGTGTTCATGCTCTTCGTCGGCAAGGACGTTTACGGCGGCCTGGAGCATCGCGCCTCCACCGCGCTGGTGGCCAACCGCGACGATCTGCCGCAGCAGGGCGTCGAGGAAATCGGCGACGGCTACCTGAAGCTGCTGGGCCTGATCAGCCACGAATATTTCCACAGCTGGAACGTCAAGCGGATGAAGCCGGCGGCGTTCACGCCCTACGACCTGAACCAGGAAGGCTATACCCGTTTGCTGTGGGCCTTCGAGGGCATCACCTCTTATTACGACGACCTGAGCCTGGTGCGCTGCGGCCTGATAGACGAGAAGCGCTATCTGGGCCTGCTGGCGGAAACCATCAGCGGCGTCGAGCGCGGCGCCGGCCGCTTGAAGCAGACGCTGGAGCAATCCAGTTTCGAAGCGTGGACCAAGTATTACCGGCAAGACGAAAACAGCCCCAACAGCATCGTCAGCTATTACACCAAGGGCGCGCTGGCCGCGCTGGCGCTGGACCTGACCATACGCCGCGACAGCCAGGGCCGTCAGTCGCTGGACGACGTGATGCGCGCGCTGTGGCGCAAATGGCTGGACGACGGCAAGGGCCTGGCCGAGGACGAGTGGGAAAGCCAGGCGCAGGCCGCCACCGGCCTGGACCTCAAGGCCTTCTTCGAGCGCGCGCTGCGCGGCGTCGAGCCCTTGCCGCTGGCCGAGCTGCTGGCGGGCCAGGGCGTTGAGCTGCGCTTCGAGCCGGCCGCCAACGCCGGCGATCGCGGCGGCCTGGCGCTGAGCGGCAAGCCGGCTCCGGCCAGCCTGGGCGTCAAGGCGGTGGCCGAGGCCCAGGGCGTGCGCGTGATCAACGTCTACGACGGCGGCGCGGCGCAGCGAGCCGGCCTGTCCGGCGGCGACGTGATCGTGGCCGTGGACAAGCTCAAGGCCGTGGACCTGGACAAGGCGCTGGCGCGTTACCAGCCGGGCGAAAAGCTGAAATTGCACTGGTTCCGCCGCGACGAGCTGATCAGCGCGCAAGTGGAGCTGCAAGCCGCGCCGGCCGACGCCTGCCGCCTGCTGTTGCAGGACGGCGGCGCCCGCTGGCTGCGTCGCTAACATTCATCGGGACGGCGCCGCGTTCCGGCGCCGCCCCCCTCCAGCCAAGACCGGCGCAGCCGGCATCGAAGGAGACGTAGACATGGCTCAACAGCCGCAAGTCAAGTATCGCAACGATTACGCAGCCCCCGCTTTTCTGATCGACCGGGTCGATCTGAGCTTCGACATCGAAGACGACGCCACCCGCGTGCACGCGCGCCTGGTGGTGACCCGCAACGACAAGGCCGCGCGCCGGGACGATCTGGTGCTGGACGGCAGCGCCGCGCTGGTGGCGGTGACGCTGGACGGCGAACGCCTGGACGAGGGCGGCTACGCGCTGGCCAACGAGCAACTGACCGTGCGCGGCGTGCCGGACAGCTTCATCCTGGAGGTGGAGACCGAGATCGACCCGGTGGCCAATACCAGCCTGATGGGCTTGTACGCGTCCAACGGCAATCTGTTCACCCAGTGCGAGCCGGAAGGCTTCCGCAAGATCACCTATTACCTGGACCGTCCCGACGTGATGGCCAAGTTCACCACCACCATCATGGCCGACAAGCACAAATTCCCGGTGCTGCTCTCCAACGGCAACAAGGTGGGCGAAGGCATGGTGGACAAGAAGCGCCACTGGGTGAAATGGGTGGACCCGTACAAGAAGCCGTCCTATCTGTTCGCGCTGGTGGCGGGCAAGCTGACGGCGCTGAAGGACAAGTTCGTCACCATGCGCGGCCGCGAAGTGGCGCTGGAAATCTGGACCGAGCCGGCAGATCAGGACAAGACCCAGCACGCGATGGAGTCCTTGAAGCATTCGATGAAGTGGGACGAGCAGCGCTTCGGCCTGGAATACGACCTGGACATCTATATGATCGTCGCCGTCGGCGACTTCAATATGGGGGCGATGGAGAACAAGGGCCTCAACGTCTTCAACACCAAGTACGTGCTGGCGCGCAAGGACACCGCCACCGACGCCGACTTCCAGGGCGTGGAGCGGGTGATCGGCCACGAATACTTCCACAACTGGACCGGCAACCGCGTCACCTGCCGCGACTGGTTCCAGCTGTCGCTGAAAGAAGGCCTGACCGTGTTCCGCGACCAGGAGTTCGGCGCCGACATGAGCAGCCGCGCGGTCAAGCGCATCGAGGACGTCAAGGGCCTGCGCGCTCACCAGTTCCCGGAGGACGCGGGCCCCACCTCGCACCCTATCCGCCCGGACAGCTATATCGAGATGAACAACTTCTACACCATGACGGTGTATGAAAAAGGCGCGGAAGTGGTGCGCATGTATCACACCTTGCTGGGCGAGGCCGGCTTCCGCAAGGGCATGGACCTGTATTTCAAACGCCACGACGGCCAGGCGGTGACCTGCGACGACTTCCGCGCGGCGATGGCCGACGCCAACGACGTGGACCTGGGCCAGTTCGGCCTGTGGTACAGCCAGGCCGGCACCCCGGTGCTCAGCGTCGGCGGCCGTTACGACAGCGTGGCGCGGAGCTATACGCTGAACGTGCGCCAATCCTGCCCGGCCACGCCGGGCCAGGAAGGGAAACAACCCTTCCACATCCCGCTGGCGCTGGGCCTGGTGGGCGCCGACGGCGCCGACCTGCCGCTGCAACTGGAGGGCGAGGCCGAGGCGCAGGGCGGCACCCGGGTGCTGGACGTCAAGGCGGCGGAGCAGAGCTTCACCTTCGTCGGCGTGCCGGCCGAACCGGTGCCTTCGCTGTTGCGCGGCTTCTCCGCGCCGGTGAAGCTGGACTTCGATTGGCGCGACGACCAGCTGGCCTTCCTGATGGCCAACGACAGCGACAGCTTCAGCCGCTGGGAAGCCGGCCAGACCTTGGCCGAGCGCCTGTTCAAGCAGTTGTTGGCGACGCTGGCCGCAGGCGGCGAGCTGAAGCTGCCGGAGACCTTCGTCGCCGCCTTCCGCGCGGTGCTCAAGGACCATGTCGCCGATCCGGCGTTCAAGGCCCTGATGCTGGCCCTGCCGTCCGAGGCGGAAATCCTGGAGATGGTGGAGACGGCCGATCCGGCGAACATCCATCTGGTGCGCGACTTCGTGCTGGACGAACTGGCGCAGGCGCTGCGCGGCGAATGGCGCGAGGCGTACGAATTGAGCCAGACCCGCGATTACAAGCCGCAGGACGCCGGCAAGCGCGACCTGAAAAACCGCGCGCTGGCGATGCTGAACCGCCTGGACGACGCCTGGCCGGCGGAGGCCGCCGCCAAGCAGTGCCGGGAGGCGGACAATATGACCGACCAGATGGGCGCGATGCTGGCCTTGCGCGATCGCGACGGCGCCGAGCGCGACGATTGCTTCACCGCCTTCGCCGCCCGCTGGCAGGGCGACGCGCTGGTGATGGACAAGTTCTTCATGCTGGTGGCCAGCAGCCAGCTGCCGGGCACGCTGGAGCATGTGCAGGCGGCGATGCAGCATCCGGCCTTCACCTTGAAGAACCCCAACAAGGCGCGCGCGCTGATCGGCACCTTCGGCGCCAATATGGCCTTGTTCCACGCCGCCGACGGCAGCGGCTACCGCTTCCTCGCCGACCAGGTGCTGGCGCTGGACGCGATCAATCCGCAAGTGGCCAGCCGCATCGTCAACGCCTTCCGCCGGCTGAAGAAGCTGGAGCCGGCGCGTCAGGCGCTGATGCGCGAGCAATTGCAGCGCCTGGCCGGACAGCAGCTGTCCAAGGACGTGTACGAGATCGTGTCCAAGATCTTGGAAGCTTGAGCCGCTTCGCGCTCAACACAAAGCCCCGGCGGAAACCGGGGCTTTTTTCATGGCTGGCGAGACTTACTCTACGCGCAGCCGCTGTCCGCCCTGGCCGCCCTGTTTCTTCGGCAGCGTCAGGCTGAGCACGCCGTTTTCGTACTTGGCGCTGGCCGCGTTGCGTTCGATCTCCGCCGGCAGCTGGAAGCTGCGCGACACCGCGCCGTAAAAACGCTCGCTGCGCAGTAGGCGTTCGTCCTTGCGCTCGCTGTCCGTCTGGCGCACTTCCGCCTTGATGGTGACCAGCGGGCCGTCCACTTCCACGTGGATATCCTCTTTGCCGACGCCGGGGATCTCCGCGTGAACGGTGAACTGGGTTTCGGATTCCTTGACGTCGATCTTGATCTGGCTGGGCAGCGGATCGCCGTGCAGCGGTTTGATGAAGAAGCCGGGGGTGAAGTCGCGGAACAGTTCGTCAAACAGGCTAACATTGCCGCGGGAAGGCAGGATGTTCATCTTACTCTCCTTTTTGATCAATGGTTTAGGTGCGTAACGGGCCCTGTTGTCGATATAGGGACGCCGCGCCGATTCTCAAGCCCCCGCGAGGGAGGAATTCGGCGCGATTCACGCCGGCCAGTCCGATGGGACAGGCCGCAGCCACAGGCCGGCGAAATCGGTCCAGCCGTTTTCGCTCATTTGCAGGCCGGCCAGTTGCGGGCTGGCCTGATGGCCCTGGCGCTCATGCGACAGCGGCAGCACCCAGCCTTCCGCGCACAGCCAGTCGCCGATGGCGGCGTATCCGGCCATGCGCCGCCGGGTGTCTGCTTGGCGCTGGATGTCCCGCAACTGCGCGTTCAGCCGCGCCTGCGTCGCCGCGTCCAGTCCGCGCTGCAACGGTTGCCGGGTGCCCAGCCATTCGTGGCAGCTGTAGTCGCGGTCGTCGTGCAGCACCTCGCTGCACAGCATCAGATCGGCTTGCCGCCACCAGTTCTGGTCGTGAAAGAAATCGCGTCGGCTGAGGGCGTGGATTTCCAGTTCGATGGACAGGCCGGCCAGCCGCTGACGGATGGCGGCGGCCAGCGGCGGGAAACTGGGCAGGTCGTAATGGAACAGGCGCAGGCGGGCGCGGTCGAGCCGGGGTCGACGCTCGGCTTGCGGCAAGGGATGGCGCCAGCCCGGCAGCAGGCCCGCCGCCGGCGTCTGCAAGGCGTCGTGGGCCTGAACCAGCGCGGGCTCCGCCAGCCAGCGCATCAGCGGCGCGCGCTCGCTCTCCGGCAGCGCCGGATTCAGCAGCAGATAGGTGCAGGCCGATTGCAGCGTGCCGTTGGCGTCGTCGCTGGCGTAGTCCAGGCGCAGATGGAAGTCCTGGCCGTCGTCGCCGGAGGGAATGAACCACAGTTCGATCTCGTCCAGCAGCGCCCGCTCACGGTAATGGGCGGCGAAGGCGGCCAGGCTCAGCCGCTGTTCGCTGTGACGCAGCGTCCGGAACGGTCCGCTGCCCACCGGCAGTCGGGCGAAATCGGCGCCGCGCCGCAGCGGGACGATGGAGCTGTTGGCGGTGGCCAGCCGCTGCGGCCACAGGAAATCGCCGTCGTCCAGGCTGCAGCTGAAGGACAGCGCGTCGTGGACCTCGACCGCGCTAAGGTGGCGGTATTGCCGCTGATAAGGATTGTCGGCCTCGCGCAGGCGCAGCAGGCTGGCGGCCGCGGCGTCGGCCTGCAAGGGCGAGCCGTCGTGGAACTGCAGGCCGGGGCGCAGCCAGAAGCGCCAGCGTCGAGCCTCGGCGTCGCTCTCCCAGTGGTGGGCCAGGCCGCCTTGCAGGCTTTGCAGCGCGCGGTCGAAGCGGCACAGGCGGTCGAATATCTGCCGCACCAGGTGGGATTCCAGCCGGCCGCTGACAGTGACCGGATCCAGGCTCAGCGGCGCATGCGGTATCGGAATGCGCAGACAGCGGCCCTGGGCGGCGCTGCCCAGGTATTGCGGCAGCGCGCTCAGCAGCTGCTCGCGCCGCTGCGGCGGCAATTGGGCGAAGGCCTGTTCCAGCTTGCCGTCGCGCAGCAAGTTCTGCAGGCGTTGCCACTCCGGCTGCTCCGGCGGGCAGAGCAGGCTGAGCCGCGATTTATGGCCGCGCCCCCGTCCCGGCTCCCAGTCCAGCCAGCCGCGGGCGCGCATCTTGGCCAGTTGCAGCCGGGCGTTGCGCTCGCTGCAGCTCCACAGCGCGCACAGCTCGGCCAGCCCCGGCTGGGCGGGCTGCCGGCCGGCGTAGGCCTGGTGCAGCGCCTGGTATTGCTGTTCCAGTTTCATGCTCGTTCCCGATTGAGGCCTTGGTTAAAAGCGGAAGTCGTTTTTCGCGTCGGCATCCATTTTTACATTCCGCTTTTAGCAGGATACTGGGGACATTCCCTGTTTGCATAGGCGTTGGAGCGATGCGCGAAAAAGAAATCCAGGTGCGCTGGCTGTTGGCCGGTTCCTGCTTGTTGACGATGAGCCGGGCGGTGATCGCTCCCTTGCTGGTGCTGACCCTGGGACGGCAGCTGAGCTTGAACGGCGAGCAGACCGGCCTGTTGCTGGGCGGGGTCTTGCTGCTGTCCGCGTTGATGGGCCTGTACGGCGGGCACTTGCTGGATCATTGGCCGCGACGGCCGGTGCTGCTGGGGGCTTCGGCGCTGATCGCGCTGAACTACCTGGTGCTGCCGCTGAGCCAGCAGCTGTGGTGGAGCGCGCTGGCCTTGGCGCTCAGCGAGATCGGCCAGGCGGTGCACGGCATCGCGATCAAGGCCATGATCAGCGACCTGCTGCCGCCGGAGCGGCGCGGCAAGGCCTTCTCGCTGCGCTACACCCTGGCCAATGTCGGCTGGGCGCTGGGGCCGCTGTTGTGCAGCCTGCTGCTGGTCTGGGACGGCGATTGGCCGTTCTGGTGCGCGATCGCCTTGGCCGTTGCTGGCGGCCTGGCGACGCCGCGCGGCGCCGACGCCCCGCGCCGCGAGACCGGCGCGCCGGCGCCGGGTTTTCTGGCGACGCTCGGCCGTTTGCGGCAAGACCGGGTGTTGGTGTTGTTCACCCTTAGCTGCGCCTTGGCCAATCTGGTGTACGCGCGCTTTTCCAGCTATCTGCCGCTGTATCTGATGCAGTCGCTGCCGGAGGCGGAGGTGCTGCGCTGGATGTCGGCGTTGATCAGCTGCAACGCGGTCGGCGTGATCTTGCTGCAATACCCGCTGGGCCGGCGTATCGGCCAGGCCGGCTTGATGAAGGCCATCGGCGCCGGCTTTCTATTGCTGGGGCTGGGCGTCTTGGGCTTGGGCTGGGCGCCCGGCGGGCTGTGGGGCATGTGCGCGGCGATGCTGGTGTTCACCGTGGGCGAGATCGTGCTGGTGCCGGCCGAATATCTGTACATAGACGCGATTGCGCCGGAGGACTGCAAGGGCGTCTACTACGGCGCGCAGAACCTGGCCAGCCTGGGCGGGGCGCTGGGGCCTATGTTGGCCGGCTGGGTGCTGGCCCGCGCGTCCGGCGGGGCCTTGTTCGCGGCGATGGCGGGCTTGTGCGCGCTGGCCTGGTGGCTGGCGCTGCGCGGCGGGGCCTTGCGGCAGGCGCGCAGCGGCGGCGGTTGGCGGGCTTCGGCCTTGAAGGTCTGAGAGCCTGTTCAAGGTCTCGCGGGATCGTGAACCGGTTCCGCGGCGGGGCGGGCTTTCTCTTTGGCGGCTTTTTTGTCATGATCAAGCGCTTGTTTGAATTGTCGCGCAGACGACGAAGCAGACGCCGATACGAGGAGAACGCATGGAAAAGCGCCAGCAGGACCGCTTTGTCGCGGTGGGCGACGAGCAGCTGTATCTGAAACGCATTTATTGCCGCGAGGACGGCCCGCCGGTGTTGCTGCTGCACGGGGTGATGGCCAACGGCCGCACTTTCTACAGCGATTCCGGCCGAGGCTTGGCCCATTACCTGGCCGAGGCCGGCTGCGATGTGTTCGTCGCCGACCTGCGCGGACGCGGCCGCAGCCTGCCCAAGATCAGCCGCGCCTCGCGCCACGGCCAGACCGAGACCATCTGCGAGGACCTGCCGGCGCTGCACCGCCACATCCGCGAACTCAAGGGCGGCGCGCCCCTGCACTGGATGGCCCATTCCTGGGGCGGCGTGCACATGTCCAGCTGTCTGATCCGTTTTCCGGAGCTGGCGCGGCAAGTGGCCAGCCTGGTCTATTTCGGCAGCAAGCGCAGCGTGCGGGTGAGCAATCTGAACAAGCTGGTGGAAGTGGACTTCATGTGGAATATCGCCTCGCGGGCGTTGATCCGCCTGTTCGGCTATCTGCCGGCGCGGCGCATCCGGCTGGGCGCGGACGACGAAAGCGACAAGAGCCATCTGCAAAGCAAGCTGTGGGCGCAGCCCAAGCCGTGGGTGGACAGCGACGACGGTTTCGACTACGGCGCAGCCGCCAGCCGCGCGCGCTTGCCGCCGGCCTTGTACTTCGCCGCCGGCAACGATCCCTGCCGCGGCCACCCGGAGGACGTGCGCCGGTTTCGCGACGAATCCGGCCCGCATCTGTCGCGGCTGCATCTGCTGTCCCGGCGCGCCGGCCACCTGCACGACTACGACCATGTGTCATTATTGACCCACCAGGATGCCATCCGGGACCATTTCCCACTGGTATTGGCATGGCTGCATGGGCGGCATGAGGAAGTCGTCGAAAATTACTGATAAACCGCATTCTCCTGGACGCGCGGCTGTGGTAGAAATCGCGGCTGGGAGAATGAACCATGACACAAGACTTTGAAGTTTCGCCCTATTTGCTGGGGCCCGTTATCGACAACCTTGCCGAACAGGGCTGGGTCGTGGACCGCAGCCTGTTCACCGTCGAAGAGATCCGCCTGCTGCGCGAGGAATGCCTGGCCAACTGGCAGCAGGGAAAATTCCACGAGGCCGCCGTCGGGCGCGCCGCGCAGCAGAACCGCCGCGGCGAAATCCGTTCCGACTCGGTGCTGTGGCTGGAGCCGGAGCAGGCGGATTCCGCCGCGTCCTTGTATTTCTCCAAGCTGGACGCCGTCCGTCAGGCGGTCAATCAGGCCTTTTACATGGGTCTGGAGGATTTGGAGTCCCATTTCGCCGTGTATCCGCAGGGCGCATTCTATAAAAAACACCTGGACCGCTTCCGCGACGACGACGCGCGCGCGCTGACCGCGGTGCTCTATCTGAACGACGACTGGCCGGCGGACGCCGGCGGCGAGATGCGCCTGTACCTGGACGAGGACGGCGAACGCCATGTCGACGTCAGGCCGGAGGCCGGCACCCTGGCGCTGTTCCTGTCCGACCGCTTCTGGCACGAGGTGTTGCCGGCCGGCCGGCAGCGTTTGTCCATCACCGGCTGGTTTCGCCGCCGGATGGCGACGGCGGCCGGCTGGTAGTCCGACGGGTCGTGCTAGAATCTTCGCCAAGGATTCCGCATACAAAGGACAGTGAAGATGTCAGGCAATACCATGGGGTTGTTGTTCACGGTGACTTCCTTCGGCGAAAGCCACGGCCCGGCCATCGGCTGCGTGGTGGACGGCTGCCCGCCGGGGCTGGAGATCTGCGAAGCCGACATCCAGGCGGAGCTGGACCGGCGCAAGCCCGGCACCAGCCGCCACGTGACGCAGCGCCGCGAGCCGGACAGCGTTGAAATCCTGTCCGGCGTGTACGAGGGCAAGACCACCGGCACGCCGATCGCGCTGCTGATCCGCAACACCGATCAGCGCAGCAAGGACTACGGCAATATCGCCGACACCTTCCGTCCCGGCCACGCCGATTACTGCTATTGGCACAAATACGGCATCCGCGACCCGCGCGGCGGCGGCCGTTCCTCCGCCCGCGAAACCGCGGTGCGGGTGGCCGCCGGCGCCATCGCCAAGAAATGGCTGAGCGAACGCTACGGCATCGTCATCCGCGGCCACATGAGCCAGATCGGCGAAGTCGCCATCCCGTTCAAGGGCTGGGAGCACGTGTCCGGCAATCCCTTCTTCGCCGCCGACCCCGAGGTGGTGCCGCAGCTGGAAAGCTATATGGACAGCGTGCGCAAGAGCCTGGACTCCATCGGCGCGCGGCTGCGGGTGGTGGCCGAGAACGTGCCGGTGGGCTGGGGCGAGCCGGTGTTCGACCGGCTGGACGCCGACATCGCCCACGCGATGATGAGCATCAACGCGGTCAAGGGCGTGGAAATCGGCGCCGGCTTCGGCTGCGTGACCCAGCGCGGCAGCGAGCACGGCGACGAACTGACGCCGCAGGGCTTCGCCAGCAATCACGCCGGCGGCGTGCTGGGCGGCATTTCCACCGGCCAGGACATCGAAGTGTCCATCGCCATCAAGCCGACGTCCTCCATCGCCCAGCCGCGCCGTTCCATCGACAAGCAGGGCCAGCCGCTGACGATGGAAACCCACGGCCGCCACGATCCCTGCGTCGGCATCCGCGCCACGCCTATCGCCGAGGCGATGCTGGCGCTGGTGTTGATCGACCACGCCTTGCGCCATCGCGCGCAATGCGGCGATGTTTCGGTAGATACTCCCAGAATTGCCGGCCGAATCGGCTAGACTGTAAACCGTAAGCCGGGACGACGCCGGCATATCCGGTAGGATGGAACATGCTGAAAAATCTGATCAGCGGCCTGACCGGCCGTATGAAGAAATCTTCGGACTCCTCCAGCGACGAACAGGTCGTGCCCGCGCCGTTCACCGAGCTGGCGCACGACTCGCCGGCCAGCCGGCAGCTGGAGAACGCGCCGCCGCTGGATTTGCCGCCCACCCTGGGCTTCGTCTCGCATCAGCCGGTGATGGACAGGCTGCAAAGGGTGGTGGCTTACGATTTCTTCGTGCGCCAGGGCAAGCGCAATATCGCCGCCGGCAAGCAGCAGGAATTCGACAGGCTGATGCTCAGCACGCTGCAGAATATGGACATTTTCCGCCTGCTGGCCTTCCGCCGCGCCTTTGTCCACATCTCCATCGACACCCTGGACGAGCCCATGTTGTCGAATATGCCGGCCAGCAGCGTGATCTTCGTGCTGGAGCCGTCGCAGACCGGCACGGTGTCCGAGGAGATGATCAGACAGCTGGACGCGCTCAAGCAAAAAGCGATGCGCTTCGCGCTGGAGCCGGCCGCCTACGATCCGGGCAGCCTGCCGGCCCATCTGCAGAACGACTTGTTCAGCCGCATGGACTTCATGATCCTGGACTTCGACGCGCCGTCGGCCAAGGTGCTGGAGCCCATCCTGGATCAATTGCCCAAGCGCTATCCCACCGTGCGCTGGATGGCGCGCAACGTCGGCACCGCCGAGGATTTGGACGTCTGTCTGCGCGGGCCGGGACACAATCGCTTCGCCTTGTTCCACGGTCCTTTCATCGCCACCGTGCGCGCGCTGGAGGGCGGCAAGGTGGACGCCAGCCAGACCCGGGTGCTGCAAATCATGCGCATGTTGCGCGCCAACGCCGAGGCCGCCGAGATCGAGACTCAGTTCAAGCTGGACTCGGTGCTGTTGTTCAAGCTGCTGCGTTTCATGAATTCGCCGGTGCACGGCCTGTCGCGCAAGGTGCAGACCATAGAGGAAACCTTGCTGCTGCTGGGGCGGGAAACCTTGTTCAAGTGGTTGTCCATGCTGCTGTTCACCGCGCGCAAGGACGACGGCACCGCGGTGTCGCTGCTGGAAAAATCGCTGATCCGCGCCCGCCTGCTGGAACGGATGGGCAGTTACCGCGGCAACCGGGTGGAGGCCGAGCATCTTTTCCTGACCGGCATGTTCTCTATGCTGGACGTTTTGCTGGGCACGCCTTTCCCCGACGTGCTGGACCCGTTGGAGCTGGCCACGCCGGTGCGCGAGGCGGTGGTGGAACACCGCGGCATGTTCGCGCCCTTCCTGGGGATGGCGCTGGCTTGCGAACAGGGCGACAGCGAACAGATCGAGGCGCTGGCCAAGGTGCTGGATTTCGAAGTCGAGCTGGTCAACCAGTACTATATGGACGCGGCGGTGTGGGCGCAGGTGGTGTTGCGCGACAGCGAGGTGCACAACAATGTGGAGGCGGTCTGAGAGGGCCTTAGCCGTCGTCTCGAGACCGTGAACGAGGCCGCGCCCCAGGGCGCGGCCTCGTGCTGTCCGCCGGCTTATTGCGAGCCGCCGCTTTGGCCTTGATTCTGCGCGGGCGCGTCGTCGGCGCCCGGCGCCGCGCGGCGCTCTCCCGGCGGTTCGCCATGGGGCGCGCCGGAGGGCGCCTTGCCCGGCTCCGCGCCGTGTTGCGGGCCGCCCGGGGCATGGCCGCCGCCTTGCGGGCCGCCTCCAGATCCTCCTCCGCCGGAACCGCCGCCGCCTTCATGTCCGCCGCCGCCGGAGCCGCCGCCATCATGTCCACCGCCGCCAGAGCCGCCGCCGCCACCGCCGGCCTGGCTGAACAGCGGGCCGTGGACAGGGGAGAAGGTCCACGCGGGCGCGGACAGCGAAGCGAGTGCGCAAACCAGCGCGGCCAGCAAGCTCAGACGTTTCATCGGGCAGCCTCCTTGAGCGATGGCCGGCCCGTCGTGAAGGCGGCGCCGGCGTGGATGGGGTCGGAACCCTTCAGCATAGCCGCCAAAGCATGACGCCGCCGCCGGCAGAGGAGAGCGGCCGGGCTCAGCCGCCTTTCAGCCCCAGCGCGTAGCGTATCGCTTCGCGCTTCAGCGGGCCGGCGTGATTGGCCAGACGCATCCCCAGCTTGCGCGCCAGCCGCAGCGGGGCGATGTCGTTGCCGAAGCCGTAGCAGAAGGCGTCCATTGCGGTCTGCATCGCCAGATTGGCCGGCTTGCGCGCGCGCTGGTAGCGCAGCAGCGCGTCGACGGCGGCGAAATCCCTGCCCTGGGCCGCGGCTTCCAGAATCACTTCCGCCAGCTTGGCCGCGTCCTGGAAGCCCAGGTTCACGCCCTGGCCGGCCAGCGGGTGGATGGTGTGGGCGGCGTCGCCCACCAGGGCCACGCCGTCCTTGACGTAGCGCTGCGCGTGGCGGCGGGTCAGCGCGAAGCTGCCCTTGGCGACGATGCGGCGGATATTGCCCAGCTTGCGCGGGAAGGCGGCGTGAAAGGCCGCGGCCAGCTCCGCCTCGTCCAGCGCCAGCAGGCGCTGGACTTCCGGCGGGCGGTGATACCAGACCAAGGAGCCGTATTGCCCCGTCAGCGGCAAGAAGGCTTGCGGGCCGGTGGGAGTGAAGCGCTGCCAGGTGATGTCCTGCTGGGTTTGCTCCTGCTCGCAGCAAGCCACCAGCGCGTGCATGGGGTAATCCCAGCTGGTGACGCCGATGCCGGCGGCGTCGCGCACCGAGGAGCGCGCGCCGTCGGCGGCGACCAGCAGGCGGGCGCTCAATTGGCGGCCGTCTTCCAATTCCACGCGCGAGGCCAGGGGCTGGTAGACGATGCGGCGGATCGCGGCCGGCGCCAGGTAGTCGATGTCCGGCTTGCGTTGCAGCGCCTGGGTGGCGGCCAGTTGCACCACCCGGTTCTCCACGATATGGCCGAGCGCCGCTTCGCCGGCCTCCTCGGCGGTGAACAGCGTGCCGTCGGCTTCCTCTCCCTCCCACACCTGCATGCGCAGATAGGGCGCCGCGCGCATGTCCAGCACTGCGTCCCAGGCGCCGATGCCGGCCAGAAAGCGGGCCGAGGCGGGGCTGATCGCCGAAACCCGCAGATCCGGCGGCTGGGCCGCGTCGAACGGGGTGGGCGGCGTCTGCTCCAGCACCGCAATGCTCAGGCCATGGCCGGACAGCGCGGCGGCCAGCGCCGAGCCCACCATGCCGCCGCCGACGATGAGAATATCGCTGTATTGCATAAATCCCTTTCCAATCGTTTGCCCGCGCTTTTCGCCGAGCGCCGGGTCGCGCGCCAGCATAGCCCAGGGGCGGGGCCGCGCGTCTTGGCCTGGATCAAGCCGTTTGCGGTTCCGCCGCCAGCAGCGCGCGCAGCCGCGGCACCACGTGCTGAACGAAGACTTCGTTCTTGCGCGGCAGCGGATGGCGGTAAGGATAGACCAGGAAGGCGGGCCAGCAGTCGTGGCTCCAGCCGGGCAGCGCCGGCACCAGCTGGCCGGTGGCGAGAAAGCTGCTGGCCACGTAGTGGGGCAGCAGCGCCAGGCCGCAGCCGGCCACCGCGCCGGAAACCAGCGGCGAATACTGATTGCAGCTGAGCACCGGCCGCACCGGCATGCGCACGTAGACGCCGTCTTTCTCCAGCGCCCATTCCACCGCCTCGCTGGGCGCCTTGCTGGAGTCGTACAGCACGCGGTGCAGGCACAAGTCTTCCGGGTGTTCCAGCCTGGGGGCCTGCGCCAGGTAGCCGGGCGAGGCGTAGACGGTTTCGCGCATGAAGCCCAGCGGCTTGGCCACCAGTCCGTCGTCGTAGACATTGCGCGTGCGCACGCAGAAGTCCAGCCCTTCCGCCACCGGGTCTTGCAGCCGGTTCTCCACTTGCAGCTGCATTTCCAGGCCCGGGTACTGGTTGGACAGTTCGGACAGGATGGGCACCAGCAGGAACTGGGCGAAGGCGGACGCGGAGCTGATCACCAGCGGCCCTTCCACGCAATCCTGCACATTGCCCACGTCGCCGCGCACCCGGTCCAGCATCTCGCGCAGCTGGCGCGCGTGCGTGGCCAGCCGTTGGCCGGCTTCGGTCAGCGCCACGCGTCGGGTGTTGCGCAGCACCAGCACCGCGCCCAGCTCCAGTTCCAGCTGCTTGACCAATTGGCTGACGCGGCTTTTGGCGCAGCCTAGCGCGTCGGCGGCCGCGGTGAAGCTGCCGTGGCGGGCCAGCGCGTCGAAGGCCAGCAACGCGTCCGGAGAGGGAGGGTGGTTTGTTTTCATTTCAGAACAGTGTGTGGGTATTTCACGGATTTTATTGTTTAGGCATGTAGATTAGCATGCTTGCGTGATCAATAGCAGAACAATTGGAGCGCATCATGGCATCGGGAGCCTGGAGGGGATGGAGCTGGTTCTGGGGGCGGCTGGGCCGCTGGTGGTGGCAGGGCATGCAAGCCCACGCGCGGCGCGCGCTGCGGGATGAAAGCGAGGCGCTGGAGCGGGCGCGCGCCGCGGCGGGCACCGGAGGGCGCTTGTGCGCGGAGCCGAGCGAATGCGGGCGGATCAAGCGGATGTTTCATTGAAAACGGCGGGTAGGCAGAGGAGTTTGGGATGATGGATACGCGAGCGGTGGTGACCGGCTTTTTGAATGAAGTGCGCTCCGGACGCAATCCGGACGCGGCGGGCGATTATCTGGCGCCTAAGGTGCTGGCGCATCAATTGGTGGCGGAGTCGCCGCATACGCTGGAACGCAGCCCGGCCGATTACGCCGCGCATGTGCGCGAGTTTTTGCGCGACTACGGCGTCTTCGAGCTGCGGGTGGACGAGCTGCTGGTGGACGGGGACAAGGCGTACGCGCGCTGGACCCAGACGGGGCGCGATCTGGCCGGCCGCGACGGCCGTCCGCCCAGCGGCGCGCCTTTGCGCCAGATCGGCAGCGCCTGCTACCGGGTGGCGGATGGGCGCATCGTCGAGTATTGGATACAGAGCAGCTGAGCGGTCGGTGCCGTTCGCATGGCGTGTGCTGAAGCTTTAACTTATTGTCATTGATTTGTGTTAATTGCCGGTCTATTAATATCGACTTTCAGTTTTATCAAACATGGCCGATATTGCATAAATATAATGACGGCCAAGATGACAATAAGGAGCTGTAAATGGGGATGCTTGGACGCAAGCGCCGACTGGCGCTTTGTCTGCTGTTGTTGACGGCCCAGGCTTGGGCGGAAGAGGCGGCGCCGGCCGAGGGCTCTCAGCCCAAGACGGTGATCAAGCTGCCGTTGAAGTTGAAGCCGGCGGCGCCCGACGCCCACAAGGCGGAGCCGGCCAAGCCGGCCGCGCCGGCGGCGGAACACAAGACCGAGGCCAAGCCCGCCGCCAAGGCGGAAGCCAAGCCCGAGGCGAAACACGCGGAAGCCAAGCCGGCCGAGGCCAAGCCCGCTGAAGCCAAGCCGCCGGAGAAATTGGAGCCGGCGGTGAAGATGGCGCCGCCGCCGGCGGCCAAGAATTTGAGCGAGCCCAGCCCGGAAGTGCATGCGCCGGTGAAAAAGCGCCGCGTGGCCAAGCCCAAGCGCAAGGCGGCTCCGGCCGAGCGCGGCGACGCGCACGCCGGCGCGCATCTCGCCTCCGAAGCCCAGCAAGTGCGCGGCGTGGTGGACGCCATCGTCGAAGCCAACGCCCGCTATATGAAGTCGCACGACAAGGCCTATTTCGAGCGATTCGCCGAGCATCAGAGCCCGCGCGCCACCGTGGTGACCTGCTCGGACTCCCGGGTGCAGACCAACGCTTTCCACGCCGACGCGGTCAACGATCTGTTCATGGTGCGCGACATCGGCAATCAACTGGCAACCGCCGAGGGCTCGGTGGAGTACGGGGTGAGGCATTTGCACACCCCCTTGCTGATCATCATCGGCCATGCCGCCTGCGGCGCGATCAAGGCCGCCTCCGGCGACTATGGCGCTCTGGAGCCGGCGATACGCAAAGAACTGGCCACCATAGACATTCCCAAGGGCATAGACCCCACCAACGGCGCGCTGCTGAACGTCAACAACCAGGTGGAAACCGCGATCATGACCTACGCCGGCGAAGTGGAGGCCGGCAAGCTGGCGGTGCTGGGCGCGTTCTACGACTTCCGCAACGATCTGAAGCAAGGCTACGGCAAGCTGGTGATCACCAATCTGAACGGCGAGACCGATCCGGCCAAGATCCGCGAAATGAGCCGCGCCGGCCAGTTCTTCAAATACAGTTTCATGAAATAGCGGCGCGCCGCTTTTCGCTTCCCCATGGCCGCCGTCAGGCGGCCATTCTATTTGCGCGGCGTCGGCGCGGTAGCGTCGCCGTTACAGCCGAGGCGCGCTCTTTTTTCTTCACGATTCCGGTTCGGACATTTTTTCTCCGCTTAATCCGTATTTGTTTGGCAATGCGCAAAAACGAATATCGTTTTTTCGCTTAGCATGGACTTATCAATGCCGCCGCTATGGTTTCGCGTTTGCGGGCGACAGGGTTTTTCTGCGTTGAAAGCGTATTGATGTAATGCGCTTGCTACAAAAAAGTTTTGTAGCGATGAGAATGCGTGGTGAATGGACAATAGTATTGTCTCGATTTTATTTTCATAAATGAAAGTAAAATGTCACTAATAAGTCATTCTCTCGCCGCGACAGGTTTAACTGTTTGGGAGACTTGAAATGACCGTAGGCAATGAATTGGAACTGGACGCGCTGGTGGCGCGGGTGAAAAAAGCGCAGGCCGCGTTTGCCGGCTTCAGCCAGGAGCAGGTGGACCACATCTTCCGCTCGGCGGCGCTGGCCGCCGCGGACGCGCGGATACCGCTGGCCAAGATGGCGGTGGCGGAAACCGGCATGGGCGTGCTGGAGGACAAGGTGATCAAGAACCACTTCGCCTCCGAATACATCTACAACAAGTACAAGGACGACAAGACCTGCGGCGTGCTGGCCGAGGACGACACCTTCGGCACCATCACCATCGCCGAGCCGATAGGCCTGATCTGCGGCATCGTGCCCACCACCAACCCCACTTCCACCGCCATCTTCAAGGCGCTGATCTCGCTGAAGACGCGCAACGGCATCATTTTCTCGCCGCACCCGCGCGCCAAGCGTTCCACTTGCGAGGCGGCGCGGCTGGTGCTGCAGGCGGCGGTGGCGGCCGGCGCGCCGCCGGACATCATAGGCTGGATAGACGAGCCTTCGGTGGCGTTGTCCAATCAGCTGATGCATCACCCTGACCTCAATCTGATCCTGGCCACCGGCGGGCCGGGCATGGTGCGGGCGGCTTATTCCTCCGGCAAGCCGGCCATCGGCGTCGGCGCCGGCAACACCCCGGCGGTGATAGACGAGACCGCCGACATCAAGCGCGCCGTCGCCTCCATCCTGATGTCCAAGACCTTCGACAACGGCGTGGTCTGCGCGTCGGAGCAGTCCGTCATCATCGTCGACGAAATCTACGAGGCGGTGCGCGAGCGTTTCGCCAAGCACGGCGGCTACATCCTGTCCAAGCGCGAAGCGGAAGCGGTGCGCAAGGTGATTCTGCAGGACGGCAGCCTCAACGCCGCCATCGTCGGCCAGAGCGCGGCCAAGATCGCCGCGATGGCCGGCATCGAAGCGCCGCCGGCCACCAAGGTGCTGATCGGCGAGGTCAGCGACCTGTCCGCCGCCGAAGCCTTCGCCCATGAAAAACTGTCGCCGACGCTGGCGATGTACCGCGCCAGCGACTTCATCGACGCCTGCGACAAGGCCGCCGCGCTGGTGGCGATGGGCGGCATCGGCCACACCTCGGCGCTGTACACCGATCAGGACTTGCAGGGCGAGCGCATCCGCTACTTCGGCGACAAGATGAAGACCGCGCGCATCCTGATCAACACGCCGTCCTCGCAAGGCGGCATCGGCGACCTCTACAACTTCAGCCTGGCGCCGTCGCTGACCCTGGGCTGCGGCTCCTGGGGCGGCAACTCTATCTCGGAGAACGTCGGCCCCAAACACCTGATCAACAAGAAGACCGTGGCCAAGAGGGCCGAGAACATGCTGTGGCATAAGCTGCCCAAATCGATTTACTTCCGCCGCGGCTGCCTGCCGGTGGCCTTGGAAGACCTGTCCGGCAAACGCCGCTGCCTGATCGTCACCGGCCAGTATCTGTTCGACAACGGCTTCGTCGACGAGCCTATCCGCCTGCTGAAGAAAATGGGCCTGGAGGTGGAGGTGTTCTTCGAGGTGCCGGCCGATCCGACGCTGGCGGTGGTGCGCAAGGGCGCGGACCTGGCCCACGCCTTCAAGCCGGACGTGATCATGGCCCTGGGCGGCGGTTCGCCTATGGACGCGGCCAAGATCATCTGGGTGATGTACGAACACCCGGAAGTGCATTTCGAAGACCTGGCGCTGCGCTTCATGGACATCCGCAAGCGGATCTACCAGTTCCCGAAACTGGGACGCAAGGCGGAGCTGGTGGCGGTGCCCACCACCTCCGGCACCGGTTCGGAAGTGACGCCGTTCGCCGTGGTCACCGACGAGAACACCGGGGTCAAATACCCGATCGCCGACTACGAGCTGACGCCGAACATGGCCATCGTCGACGCCAATCTGGTGATGAACATGCCCAAGTCGCTGACCGCCTTCGGCGGCATCGACGCGGTGACCCACGCGTTGGAGGCCTACGCCTCGGTGATGGCCAACGAGTATTCGGACCCGCAGGCCTTGCAAGCCCTGAAGCTGCTCAAGGATTACCTGCCGTCCGCCTACCGCAACGGCGCCGGCGATCCCAAGGCGCGCGAGCAGGTGCACAACGCCGCCACCATCGCCGGCATCGCCTTCGCCAACGCCTTCCTCGGCGTCTGCCATTCGATGGCGCACAAGATAGGCGCGGAGTTCGGCCTGGCCCACGGCCTGGCCAACGCCTTGTTGATCAGCAATGTGATCCGTTACAACGCCGCCGACGTGCCGACCAAGCAGACCGCCTTCAGTCAGTACGACCGGCCCAAGAGCGTGGCGCGCTACGCCGAAATCGCCCGCCACCTGGGCCTGGAGGCCAGCCGCGACCACGAGCGGGTGGAGAAGCTGATCGAATGGGTGGACGAGCTCAAGCGCACGCTGGACATTCCGGCGTCCATCCAGGCCGCCGGCGTGGCCGAGGCGGACTTCCTGGCCAAGGTGGACCTGCTGGCGGAGGCCGCTTTCGACGATCAGTGCACCGGCGCCAACCCGCGCTATCCGCTGATCAGCGAACTGAAGCAGCTGCTGTTGGACAGCTATTACGGCCGCGTCTACAAGGAGAGCTGGGAGCGCGAGCCGGGCGCCGAAGCCAAGCCCGAGGCGCGTCCGGCCAAGGGCAAGCTCAAGGCGGTGTGAGCCCCGCCGCCGTCCGTCAAACCGCCGCGCGTCAGCCCGGCGGTTTTTTCACGGCGCGGCGGCCGGCTCAGTATTTGAAATAGCCTATGGTCTGCGCCAGCTCCACCGCCTGCTCGCTCATGCCGCGCGCGGTGGCGGTCAGTTGCTCCGACGCCGCGGCGTTGGCCTGCATCGAGCGGCTGATTTCGCTGACGCCCTGATTGATCCGCTCCACTCGCAGCGCCTGCTGGTTGGAGGACTGGTTGATTTCCTGCACGAAGCTGGCGGTGCTCTGTATCGACGGCAGCATCTGGTTGAACAGTTCGCCGGCGTGTTCGGCGCGGCGCACGCTGCTTTGCGTCAGCTGGCTGATTTCCTTGGCCGCCAGCTGGCTGCGCGCCGCCAGCTTGCGCACTTCGCCGGCCACCACCGCGAAGCCGCGGCCGTGCTCGCCGGCGCGCGCGGCCTCGATCGCCGCGTTCAGCGCCAGCAGATTGGTCTGATAGGCGATGTCGTCGATGATCAGCACCTTGTTGGCGATGTCCCACATCGCGGCTATGGTTTCGTCCACCGCCTGGCCGCCGGCCGCCGCGTGCCTGCTGCTGTCGCTGGCCATCTGGTCCGTGGTGCGGGCGTCGTCCCGGTTCTTCCACACGAAGGCGGAAATCTGCTCCAGGCTGGCGCTGTTCTTGTCGATGTTGTTGGCCTGCTCGGACGCTTGCTGGCTCAGCGTGTCCACCGCCTGGCTGATCTGACGCGCGGCGTTGGCCAAGTCCGAGGAGAAGGCGTCGATGTGCGCCAGAATGCCGGCCAGTTTGGCCACCAGCCGGCGCGTGGATTCGGCCAGGTCGCCCAGCTCGTCCTGGCTGGCGTAGCGCGGCGGCGCGGTCAGATCGCCGTCGGCGATGGCGTGCAGCGCCTGGCTGACCTCGCGGATGGGTTGGTGCAGCAGGCGGCGCACCAGCAGGGACAGCACCAGGACAGTGACCAGATCCAGCAGCAGGATTTCCGCCGTCACCCGCCACAGCACCGCGCGCAGCTTCTCGCGGATTTCTTCCGTGGACACTTGCAGGCTCAGCTTGCCCACGGTGCGCGCGGCCGAGCCGTCGTGAAAGACCACGGCGCGCTCGCGGGTCATGTCCGCGTCCTGAGCCGGCGCGCCGCCGCGCAGCAGCGAGCCGTCGGCCTCGCGGCGGTAGCCGGCGAAGGGCGCGCCGTTGGCGTCGCGGACGAAAACGCCGCGCAGCGCGCGCTTGCCCATTTCCGCCTCCAGCACCCGCAAGCCCTGGGCGCTGTCGAAATTCCACATCGGGCCGGCCAGATTGGCCGCCAGCCGCGCGCCGATCGCGGCGATTTCGCTGTCCAGCGCCTGGCGCAGTTCCTGTTGGGTGCGCCAGTAGTCCAGCGCGCCGAAGGCCGCCAGCAGGGCGGACATGATGAGCATGAAGGCCAGGTTGAGCTTCAGGCTGATGCTGTGGTGCCGCATGGGTGCATGCTCCCGGCTCGAGAAACCGATTCAACGCTTTATTGATAGCACCTGTCGGCTTGGGCCGGGCCCTTGTGTGGCGGCGCTTAAGCCCGGCGGAAGCGGCCGGACGGCGTCTGTCCGGCGCGGGGGCGGCGCCGCCGGCATAAAGCGCCGCATTTATGCCTTTTGCGCGTATCTATATTCTTAAACATGACATGACAAGGGTCTTGAGGTAATCTCCTGCCCCATGTGTTATGGGCCATAACGACAATCCCAAGCCATAACACCGGCGGCGGCGCCGCGAGAACCTGTTCAAAGTCTGCTGTGCTTCGTGGGACGTCACACGGTGAGTACTGCTTGGAAAGGCCATGTGCGTTATGCGCACTCCGCTTTCTCCGCCGTTCTCGCCTTGTCTCGCGCTTGCTCGCGAGACTTTAAACAGGCTCTAAGGCGTCAAGGCCACATCCCTTACGCAATACAAAGACAGTTAAAGGAGCAACTATGCAACCTGCTCAGGACACCCTGCATCGGGGACTGGAAGAGCGGCATATCAACCTCATGGCCTTGGGCGCCACCATCGGCGTCGGCCTGTTTCTGGGATCGGCCACCGCCATCAAGATGGCCGGCCCCGCCATCATGCTGGCCTACGCGCTGGGCGGCTTCGCCATCTTCCTGATCATGCGCGCGCTGGGCGAAATGGCCATCCACAATCCGGTGGCCGGTTCCTTCAGCCGCTACGCGCTGGATTACCTCGGCCCCTTGGCCGGCTATCTGACCGGCTGGAACTACTGGTTCCTGTGGCTGGTCACCTGCATGGCGGAAATCACCGCCGTCGGCGTCTACATGGGCATCTGGTTCCCGGACGTGCCGGCCTGGTACTGGGCGCTGGCCGCGCTGGTGGCCATGGGCGGGGTCAACTTCATCGCGGTCAAGGCTTACGGCGAATTCGAGTTCTGGTTCGCGCTGATCAAGATCGTCACCATCGTGCTGATGATCATCGGCGGCCTGGGCATGATCGTGTTCGGCCTGGGCCACGGCGGCGTGGCCACCGGCATCTCCAATCTGTGGAGCCACGGCGGCTTCATGCCCAACGGCTTCAGCGGCGTGCTGATGTCGCTGCAAATGGTGATGTTCGCCTATCTGGGCGTGGAAATGCTGGGCCTGACCGCCGGCGAAGCCAAGAACCCGAAGAAAGCGCTGGCCCGCGCGGTGGATTCGGTGTTCTGGCGCATCCTGATCTTCTACATCGGCGCGCTGTTCGTGATCCTGGCCATTTACCCGTGGAACGAGCTGGGCACCCGCGGCAGCCCCTTCGTGCTGACTTTCGAGCAGCTGGGCATCCCGGCCGCCGCCGGCATCATCAACTTCGTGGTGCTCACCGCCGCGCTGTCCTCGTGCAACAGCGGCATCTTCAGCACCGGCCGCATGCTGTACAACCTGGCTCAGCAACAGCAGGCGCTGCCGGTGTTCGCCAAAGTGTCGCGCCATGGCGTGCCGGTGTTCGCCTTGCTGATGTCGGTGTTCGCGCTGCTGGTGGGCGTGCTGCTCAACTATCTGGCGCCCAAGGAAGTGTTCACCTGGCTGACGGCGATCTCCACCTTCGGCGCGATCTGGACCTGGGTGATCATTCTGCTGGCCCAACTGCGCTTCCGCCGCACCCTGAGCCGCGAGCAGCTGGCGGAGCTGGCCTACAAAATGCCGTTCTGGCCTTACGGTTCCTACATCGCCATGGGTTTCTTGATCCTGGTGGTGGGGCTGATGGCTTACTTCCCGGACACCCGCATCGCCTTGATCGTCGGCCCGGGCTGGCTGGCCTTCCTGGTGGTGGCCTACTATCTGCTGGGCTACAACAAGCGCAGCGCCGAGGAAGTGGCGCGGCTGGCGCAGAACGCCCGCTGAGTTGCTCGCCGGCAATGAAAAACCCGCTCGCAAGGAGCGGGTTTTTTTTGCGACTCAACGCGGCAGCCAGCTGCCGCGCAGCGAGTAATCGCCGGCCTGCGGCCGGGTGGGGCCGCTGAGCGGATGCGCCGGCGACGGCGCATGCTGCGCGCAGTCGCTTCGGCCGAAGCAGCGCGGCAACGGGTTGAAGCCAGGGCAGCCCGGCGGCGGGTTGGCGCCGACGCAATGCTGCATCCGCTCTCTTTGCGTCCGCTCCAGCAAACTGGGCGAGTTCAGCTCCGCTTTGACCGAAAAGTCCGGCCCGGCGTCCAGTTCCTTCAACTGCACCGCGCTTTTGAATTTGAGCGGCTTGTTCTTTTTGTCCGTCTGTTTCATCGACGGCTTGGCGCGCGCGTCCCACGGGTCTTTCAAGGCGAAGTCGTAAGAAGGCAGGGGCGCCGCCGCCAGGCTTGCGCTCAAGGCGGCCAGCGACAGCAATAGGGCGTGTCTACACTGCATGATGAATCTTTGTCCTGCGGTGGCAATGCCGCTGGCGCCCGGCTGCTGCCAGGCAGGGAAGGGCGCGCGGAATGCTTCTTGTTGGGAGAATTGGCTGACGCGGCCATGGCCGCGGTGGCTGAGCGCCGCTCATCGAAACTTCAATGGGAGCGGGCGGATGCTTTTTATAACATCAAAGTTTTTCAGCTGGCAATAAGATGCAATGACAGGCGCGGCGACGCGCGGCTTAATCAATAGGTCGCGGCTTCGGCCATTCACACTCACGGAGATTTTCTATGGCGCATTATCTGGTGGAATTGTACAGCCCGAAACCGGCTTGGCTGGCCTTGAGTTTTCTGCACCGCACCGATTTTCTGGACCAGGTCAAAACCAATATCGAGGCGCTGCCCGGCCTGGGCATTCAATTGCTGACCTTGAGCCAGATCGCGGCCGACGCCGACCAGGCGGCGCCCTATCGTTTCCTGGGCGTTTGGAGCCTGCCTAATCACGAGGCCTGTGAGGCGATGCTGGCCGGCATCCGCGCCAGCGGTTGGTACGATTATTTCGATCACGTCAACGCGGTGGGCGCGGCCGGCGGCGTGGACGTGCATCTGGCGGATCTGCTGCAAGTCAAATAAGCGCTTCAGCAACCGTTGCGGACGGCAGCTTGAGCTGTCGTCCGCAAGGAGACGTCAACGGCGGCCGGCCGGCGGACAGCCGGCCGTTCCGCTTACAGTTCCCGCAGCACGCGCCACTCCACGAACTCGGCGGGCTCGCCGGTTTCCTTGGTCTCGAAGACCGCTGGAATGTGGAAGGGCTTGCCGGTGGCGACATTGGTGCCGGCGATGGTGACGGTCATGCCTTCTTGCCGCGGGTTAGGCCGCTCGCCGCCAGCCACGGCCACCGACCATGTGCCGCCGGGCAGCAGGCCGGCGAAGGTGGCGATGCCCTTGCCGTTTTCAATCAGCGGAACAGACAGTGGTTCATTGGGCGGGATGTAAGCGCTGACCGACACGTCGTTCAGGTGGATCTGGTAAGCAATATCCTCATGGAGATCGGCGTCGTCGCGCACCTGCGGCCGCGAGCGCGGCTCAGGAATATTTGGCGGCGACGTAGCTGCGGCAGAAGCGGGCGGTCATGCCCGCGATCAGCGCGCTGGCGTCGTCGATATCGGTGAGCGCGCGCTTGGGCGGCGGGTTCTCCGACGCGCCGTGACGGGCGTAGATGCCCAGGATGCTGGTGTTGTTGCAGGCGGCGGTGAACAGGCTGAGCTGCTCCGGGTCGGCGAAGGCGTCGATGCCGGCGTCGATGTCCTTGGCGTAGTGTTTGACGCTGTCCAGTATCTTGTACAGCGTGCTCCAGGCCAGCACTTTTTCCAGCGTAGTGTTGGTGGAGATCAGCCCCAGCAGGAACAGCAGATCGCGCAGGCAGGGGTCGTGCTTGGCCAGGTAGAGCAGATAGGACGGGTAGCGTTGGCGAGGATTCTCGTAGCGGGTGTGGATCTGGTCGATCCTGGGGTTGCGGCTGAACGGTTCTTCTTCGATCCGGTGGGCGCTGATGGGATAGCTGCAGCCGTTTTCGTAAGCGCTGAAGCCCAGAAACTGGACCGGCATGCTGCTGACGCTGCCGGCGGCGGCGCGCAAGGCGCCGTTGAGCAGCAGCTGCAGGCTGTAGAGACGTTGGGAAACGTGCTCGGGGTCGTCCAGCTCGTCGATATGGCGCGAATAGGCGTAGAACTGCATGCCGATGTGGTCGTTTTCGTAGCCCAGGTCGATGTCGTTGCCGAAGAAATTATGGGCGAGGTCGGGATAGTAGCCGCCGGCGGCGACGGTGATTTCCCATTTGTGTACTGGCGACATGAGGTTTTCCTGGCGGCGCTAAGACGGATGGGCGGAACGCGCGCGGCGTTTGGCCGCGCCGGATGCTAGCACAGCTCAAGTTTGTTTGCGTAAATATGATGGCCATGCAAGCCTGACGTCATGTTTGGAGGGGGGGATGGGCGGATGACGCTTGATTGCTTGGGGCCGGCACCGGCCCTGCCGGCACAGTGCTGTGACGGCTTGACCTTGAGGCCTGCCTCCGAGTCGGAAATGGAGGCTGTGTACCTGATGGGCAGGGATGTCTGGGGCGATGGCTGTACCAAAACCGAGTATCTGCGGCAATGTCGGGAATCGCGCAAATACCGGCGCGGCCGCTGGCACGTGTTGGCGGATTCGGACGGAGCACTGATGTGTTCCGTGATTGCCTATTTGCTACCGCGGCTGGCGGGACGGGTGACGCTAGGCCTGGGATCAGTGGCTACGCCGCTCGCATTGCGGGGCCGGGGCTACGCCAGTCAGGCTTTGAAGTGTTTGATGTCCGGCTATCGGCAGTATTGTCGAGTGGAGGTGTTCTTGTTGTTCGCGGATATCGAATTACGGTTTTACCAACGTTTGGGCTTCATGCCGCTGCCGGAGGCGGTGCAGTCCTATGGCGACGCGGTGGGGATGGCGTATTGCGCGCCGGATCTGTGGGAGGAAATACTGAGAGCGGCGGCTGAGCAGCCCCCGGGATATTTTTAGGCGGAGCCTGCGCGACCGCGAACGGGCCTCCGGCCCGTTCGCTTTTTGCGGCGTCCGCAGGGTTGGGGCTCAGAACAAGCTGGGCTGCGCGCCTTGCGGGTGGTCGATCACGGCCTCGGTGCTGCCTTCGGCCAGCAGCAGGCTGACGCGTTCGCGGTCGCGGAGTTCAGCCGGGGATTTGACCGCGGTGCCGTCCTGTTTTTGCACGATGGCGTAGCCGCGGGCCAGCACCGCTTCCGGATTGAGCGCCAGCAGGGTGGCCGCCAGGGTGTCCAGCTTCTGCGTCTGCCGGTTGAGCAGGTCCTGGCGCGCGCGTTGCAGCCGGGTTTGCAGCCGGTCCAGCGTTTGCGCGGTTTGGGCCAGGTCCGGGCGGCGGCGTTGCAGTTTGCTGTCCGCCAGCTGCAGCGCCCAGCGGCGCTGTTCGAACAGGCCGCTCAGCCGGCGCTGCAGCCGCTCTTGCTGGCGCTGCAGCGCCTCGCGCTGGCGTTGCAGCTTTTCGCCGGGATGGGCCAGCCGGCGCGCCAGATAGTCCAGTTGCTGCGACTTGTCGGTGAGCAGGCGGCCGAGCGCGCGCTCCAGACCGCGCTTGGCGGTTTCCAGCTGAGCGTTCAGGTGCTCGCGGCTGGGGGACACCAGTTCCGCGGCGGCGGTGGGCGTGGGCGCGCGCTTGTCGGCGACGAAGTCGCAGATGGTGAAGTCGGTTTCGTGGCCGACGCCGCTGACGGTGGGGATGGGGCTGGCCGCCACCGCGCGGGCGACGATTTCCTCGTTGAACGACCACAGGTCTTCGATGCTGCCGCCGCCGCGGCAGACGATGAGCACGTCCACCTCGCGCCGTTCGCCGGCGCGGCGGACGGCGTCGGCCACTTGCTGGGCGGAGCCTTCGCCCTGCACCTGGGCCGGGTAGAGAATCACCGGGATGCCGGGCATGCGCCGGCGCAGGGTGCTGACCACGTCGCGCAGCGCGGCGGCGGCGGGAGAGGTGACGATGCCGATGGCGGCTGGGTGCGCAGGCAAGGGGCGCTTGTTCGCGGGATTGAACAGGCCCTCGGCTTGCAGCTTGGCCTTGAGCTTTTCAAAGGCCTCGTACAGGCGGCCCAGGCCGGCGGAGCGCATCTGATCGACGTTGATCTGGAAGTCGCCGCGGGCCTCGTACAGGGTGACGGTGCCCTTGAGCTCCACCTGCATGCCTTCGGCCGGGCGGAAGGGCAGTTGCGACACCTTGCCGCGGAACATCACGCAACGGACCTGGGCGCCGCCGTCCTTCAAGGAGAAATAGGCGTGCCCGGACGCGGCCAGGGTGAGGTTGGAGATCTCTCCGCCTATCCACATCGGCGGCAGTCCGCTTTCCAGCAGATCGCGCGCCATGCGGTTGAGGGAGGAGACGCTGATGACGTCGTTCTGGGGTGCGGTAAAAAACATGGTTGTCAAGTGATCCACAGCGGTGGGTGGAAAATATTTTCAGCTAAAACGAGTTGCAACTTGGCTTGCGTAGCGTTTGATATCTCTAAAAAAACTAATAAAATCAATAACTTGATTGTTTTCTTATCCAGGGCGGACTCAGGCTCAAAATGGCTTGGCGCTTGGCTTGAGAGCATATTTGCACAGTTTTATCAACAAAGTTATCCACAGGGTTTTAGGTTTCAATCCTGTGACGCTAATTTTTCCTGTAAAAACAAGGGGCAAGGCTTTTTGCCTCAGAGTCGCTGTCCTCGTTTGTCTTGATATTGCTCAAGTAAGCGCTTTCTTCTTTCATTCGGGGCGGATGCCGACGGCTTGGTTTTGCCGGCCGGTTATGCCTTTGGATTGTCGGCGCCGAAGGAAAGATTCATGATCCGTCGCGAGATCGTGAACCTCTTCTTCGGAGCGGCTAACAACAATCAGTTTCACGGCTGAGGCAAGGCGGCGCAACGCAAGGTCGGACGTTTTGTTGGCCGCTCTTAGAACGTGTTTACGATCTCGCGAGCAAAAGCGAGACAAGGCGAAAACGGCTGAGAAAGCGGAATGTACGAGTGGTACATGAGCATTTCGAAGCGGTACTCACCGTGTAACGCTCCACGCAGCGCAGCAGATCGTAAACAGGTTCTTAGGCGCTCAACTCCTTCAGCAGCTCCTTGACCCTCACCACGCGCAGCGCAACGTCCTGGATGTCGGCCTCCACGCGCAGCTTGTCCTGACCCGCCAGCCGGTAATTGCGCTTGGTTTGCAGCAACTGGATGATCTTCATCGGGTCTATCGGCGGATTCTTGGCGAAGTGGACCTGGATGGCCACTTCGCTGGCGTCCAGTTTTTGCACGCCCAAGGGCTTGGCCAGCAGGCGCAGGCGGTGGCTGTCTATCAGGGTCTTGACGGTTTGCGGCGGCAGGCCGAAGCGGTCGATCAGCTCTTCGTGGATGTCGTCGATTTCCTGTTCGCTCTCGCAGGTGGCCAGCCGCTTGTACAGCACCAGCCGTTCGTGCACGTCCGGGCAGTAGCCGTCCGGCAGCAGCGCGGGGCTGTGCATATTGATTTCGGTGGTGACGCCCAGCGGCGCGTCCAGGTCCGGGGTGCGGCCTTTTTTGAGGTCGCGCACCGCCTGCTTGAGCATTTCGGTGAACAGGGAGAAACCCACTTCCTGCATTTCGCCGGACTGGCCTTCGCCCAGCACTTCGCCGGCGCCGCGGATTTCCAGGTCGTGCATCGCCAGATAGAAGCCGGCGCCCAGCTCCTCGGACATCTGGATGGCTTCCAGCCGTTTCATCGCGTCCTTGGTGATGCCTTCCGGGGTCAGCAGATAGGCGTAGGCCTGGTGGTGGCTGCGGCCGACGCGGCCGCGCAGCTGGTGCAGCTGGGCCAGGCCGAACTTGTCGGCGCGGTTGATCAGGATGGTGTTGGCGTTGGGGATGTCGATGCCGGTTTCAATGATGGTGGAGCACAGCAGCACATTGAAGCGCTGCTGCAGGAAGTCGCGCATCACTTGTTCCAGCTCACGTTCGCGCAGCTGGCCGTGGGCCACGCCGATGCGGGCTTCCGG
This sequence comes from Chromobacterium alkanivorans, assembly GCF_016937655.1. Taxonomy (GTDB): domain Bacteria; phylum Pseudomonadota; class Gammaproteobacteria; order Burkholderiales; family Chromobacteriaceae; genus Chromobacterium; species Chromobacterium alkanivorans. The sequence continues at coordinate 225,010 of NZ_JAFHKL010000006.1, forward strand.
CACCAGTTCCGCCAGTTTTTCCCGCATATTCTCTATGGTGTCCACCTCGTTGTGCAGGAAGAACACCTGGCCGCCGCGCTTGAGCTCGCGCAGCACCGCTTCGCGGATCACGCCGTTGGCCATCGGGCTGACGAAGGTTTTCACCGCCAGCCGGCGGCTGGGGGCGGTGGCGATGACGGAGAAGTCGCGCAGGCCTTCCAGCGCCATCGACAGGGTGCGCGGAATCGGGGTCGCGGTCAGCGTCAGCACGTCGACGTTGGCGCGCAGCCGCTTGAGCTGCTCTTTCTGGCGCACGCCGAAACGGTGTTCTTCGTCGATGATGACCAGGCCCAGGTTCTTGAACTGGATGTCCGGCTGCACCAGCTTGTGGGTGCCGATGACGATGTCGACGCCGCCGTCGGCCAGGCCGGCCAGCGCGGCCTTGCTTTCCTTGGCGCTGCGGAAGCGCGACAGCTCGGCGATTTTCACCGGCCAGTCGGCGAAGCGGTCGGAGAAATTCTGGAAGTGTTGCTCCGCCAGCAGGGTGGTGGGCACCAGCACCGCCACCTGCTTGCCGCCGAGGACGGCGACGAAGGCTGCGCGCAGCGCCACCTCGGTCTTGCCGAAGCCGACGTCGCCGCAGACCAGCCGGTCCATGGGCTTGCCGGAGCACATGTCCTGCACCACGGCTTCGATGGCGCTGGCCTGGTCCGGGGTTTCCTCGAAGCCGAAGCCGGCGGCGAAGGCCTCGTAATCATTGTGGGACAGGCTGAAGCTGTGGCCTTCGCGCGCGGCGCGCTGGGCGTAGAGATTGAGCAGTTCCGCGGCGGTGTCGCGGGCTTTTTCCGCGGCGCGCTTCTTGGCTTTTTCCCAGGCCGGGTTGCCCAGCTTGTGCAGATGGATCTGGTCCGCCGCGCCGCCGGCGTAGCGGGAGATCAGGTGCAGCTGGCTGACCGGCACGTAGAGGGTGGCGCTGTCGGCGTACTCCAGCTGCATCAGCTCGGTTTCGCCTTCGCCCAGGTCCATCGACACCAGGCCGACGTAGCGGCCGATGCCGTGCTGCTCGTGCACCACCGGGTCGCCGGCCTTGACTTCGGCCAGGTCGCGCAGCATGGAATCGGAGCCGGCGCGAACGCTCTTGCGGCGGGTGTGGCTGCGCGCCACGTGCTGGTACAGCTCGGACTCGGTGACCACGGCGATGCCGGCGCCGGGCAGGGCGAAGCCGGTGTAGAGCGGCGCCACGCTCAGCGCCAGCGGCATGTCGCCGGCGATGAACTCGGCCCAGCCGTCCACCGGGCGCGGCTTGATGCCGTGCTCTTGCAGGAACTGGTGGACGGTTTCGCGGCGGCCCAGGCTTTCCACCGTGATCAGGATGCGTTGCCGGCCGCCGCGGATGAAGGCGTCCAGCTTGTGCAGCGGCTGCTCGGCGCGGCGTTCCACCGCCAGTTCCGGCAAGGGGGCGCAGCCTTCCGCCAGTTCGCCGTCGCCGGCCAGTTCGATGCGGGCGTAGGGTTTGAGCCGCGCCATCAGTTCGTCCGGGCGCAGGAAGATGTCGGCCGGCGGCAGCACCGGGCGCTCGGTGTCGCCGCGCGCCATGTCGTAGCGGCTCTCCACGTCTTGCCAGAAGACGTTGGCGGCCTGTTGCACATCGTGGTGCAGCACGACCAGCGCGTCGTCGCCCAGGTAGTCGAACAGGGTGGCGGTGTCGTCGAAGAACAGCGGCAGGAAGTATTCGATGCCGGCCGGCCACAGGCCCTGGGACACGTCTTTATAGATGCGGCTCTTGCTGGGGTCGCCTTCGATGCGTTCGCGGTAGCGCTGGCGGAAGGCGGTGACCCCGCTTTCATCGGCCGGGTATTCGCGCGCCGGCAGCAGGCGGATTTCCGGCACCGGGTACAGAGTGCGCTGATTGTCCGGGTCGAAGGTGCGCAGGCTGTCGATTTCGTCGTCAAACAGGTCGATGCGGTAGGGCAGCGCCGAGCCCATCGGGAACAGGTCGACCAGACCGCCGCGGATGGAGAACTCGCCCGGCGCCATCACCTGGGTGACGTGGTGGTAGCCGGCGGTGACCATATTGGCGCGCAGCTGTTCCACGTCCAGCCGCTGCTTGACCTGCAGGAAAAAGGTGCGTCCCAGCAGATAGCTGATCGGGGCCAGCCGCGTCATCGCGGTGCCGACCGGGGCGATGATCACATCGCATTCGCGCTGATGGATCTGCCACAAGGTGGCCAGCCGTTCGCTGACCAGTTCGCCGTGCGGGGAGAAGTGGTCATAAGGCAGGGTTTCCCAGTCCGGCAGCAGCGCCACGCGCAGCGAGGGCGCGAAGAACGGGGCTTCGGCTTGCAGGCGCTGCGCCGATTGCGCGTCGGCGGCGAGGATGAGCAGCGGACGCCGCTCCGCGGCGAGGCGGGCGACGATGTTGGCGTCCAGCCCGGCGGGCAGGCGTCCGTGACGAGTTTTCTGACTGGCGGGAGGGATCCGCGGGAGATTATCCAACATGCTGCTTCACTAGTTTTGACGGTTTCGGGCTTGGCGGTTTCGGGATTATAGCAGCCGACCGGCGCGCGCCGTTGGCCCGGCTTGCGCCGGGCGGGCGCGGCTTGTGTTCGGCGGGGTGAATATTTTCATCGCCATTGTCTGGCTGCATCCGGCAATTGCATATATTGTATGTCAGCCGGGTGTTTTTGTTTTTCGTTTGGCATATATGCGCTTGATTTGTTAATGCAAAATTAATTGCGGCGCGCGGCGGGATGCCGTGCGGATGGGGGCGGGGTGGCGTGACAGTCGGATCGGCTTGCCGGGACGCGGCGGTGTTTCTGGGGTTTTTGGCGTGCACGGCTTTTTGGCCGCGCGAGCCGGTATTGGGATTTTCGCTGGCGGCCTTCCTGGCGCACGGCGTATGGAGCTACCGCTTTTTGCGCCGCGGCTGGCGGCAGTCCTGGTGGTGGCCGCTGGCCGCCGCCGCGCTGGCGGCGCAATGGTCGTCGCCGCAATGGGCGGCTCTGCTGCTGATCAGCCTGTACGCGCTGGCGCCCGGTTTGTACGCCGCCGGCCTGGGCGGCGGGGCGGCTGTGCGCCAGCCGGCGGATTTGTTGCGGCTGCTGCTGAGGCTGGCCTGCTACCCGTCGGTGTTGCTGGCCGGCCTGGCCGCCGGCGCCGGATGGCGCTGGTTCGGCATGGAGGGGCTATGGTCGTGGGCTGCGCAGGCCTGGGGCGTGTCCGGCCTGGCGCTGTCCTTGTGCGTGCCGCCGGCCTTGTACGCGTCCGGCGCGCCGCCGACGCGGCGCCAGGCGTTGGAAACCGGGCTGATCCTGGCGCTGGCCAGCGTGGTGTGGTTCAGCCTGTTGGGCAGCAGCGTCTCCTATTCGCTGCCCTGCCAGCTGCTGTTCTTCCCGCTGATGCTGTGGGCGGCCTTCCGCGTGGGCTTCCGCGGCGCGGCGCTGGCGGGGGCCTGGGTGCTGGCCCTGCTGTCGCTGTACGTGCTGGCGCCGGAGTTGACCATGCACGCCAGCGTGCTCAACGGCGCCAGCGAGGTGGCGCTGACCCTGGCCTTGAGCTGCGCGACTCTGCTGGTGTCGGTGTTGGCCGACGGCCATCGCCAGAACGAGAGCGCGCTGCGCGAATTCCGCGCCAGGGTGGAGTCCCTGGTCAACAACAGCCCCAATATGATGTCGCTGAAAGGCCTGGACGGCCGCTTCCTGCTGGCCAACGCCGCCTATGCGCGGCGGGTGGGGCGCGCGCCGCAGGGCATGCAGGGGCTAACGGTGGAGGAGCTGTTCGACGCGCAGGACGCCGTCCAGATCCGCGCGCAGGACGCGGTGGTGCTGTCCTGCCTGGAGCCGCGCCAGTTTGAAGAGAGCTTCCTGTTCAACGGCGTGCTCAGCCATTTGCTGGTCACCAAGTTTCCCTTGTTCGACGCCCACGGCCGCCCGGCCGGGGTGGGCAGCGTGGACACCGACATCACCCAGACCCGTCAGGAGCAGAAGGCCAAGCGCGAGGCTGAGGAGCGCTACCGCGCCTTGGTGGAGCAATCGCTGGTGGGCATCTACATCCTGCAGGACGAGAGGCTGATCTACGCCAACCCCAAGCTGGCCGCCATCGTCGGCTATCAGCCCAAGGAGATGGAGGGCATGGGCCTGGAGCAACTGCTGGTGCCGGGCGAGGCGGCGCGCATCCGCCAGCAGATCGTCAAGCGCTTCCGCGAGAACATCGCGGTGCTGCAGTACGGCACCCGCGCGGTGCGCAAGGACGGCGTGGTGGTGGACGTGGAGATTCACAGCCGGCTGTTCGATTACGAGGGCAAGAAGGCCATCATCGGCGTGGTGATGGATATTTCCGAGCGCCTGGCGGCGGACGCCAATCTGCGGCTGGCGGCCAAGGTGTTCGAAAACTCGGCGGAAGGCATCCTGTTGATGGACGCCGAGGCGCGCATCATCGCGGTCAACCACGCTTTCAGCCGGATCACCGGCTACGCCGAGGCCGAGGCGCTGGGCAAGGTGTCGCGAATCTTCGGCGATCAGAAACAGCTGGGGCGGCAGGCGATGCTGGAGGCGCTGACGGACGGCGGCCACTGGCAGGGCGAGATGCTGGACCGGCGCAAGAGCGGCGAGTGGTACCCGGCCGAACTGGCGATCTCGGCGGTGCGCGACGCCGGCGGCGCGCTCAGCAACTACGTGGCGGTGTTTTCCGACATCACCTTGCGCAAGCAGTCGGAAGAGCGGCTGCAGTTCCTGGCCAATCACGATCCGCTGACGCAACTGCCCAATCGCAGCAGCCTGACCTCGCGGCTGGACGAGGCCATCATCAGCCTGGATTGCGTCAGCGGCTCGCTGGCGGTGATGTTCATCGATCTGGACCGCTTCAAGCTGATCAACGACTCCTTCGGCCACCAGGCCGGCGACGAATTGCTGCGCGAGACGGCGCTGCGCCTGCAACGGGCGGTGGGCGCGCGCGGCCTGCTGGCGCGGCTGGGCGGCGACGAGTTCACCCTGGTGATGACAGGCTTCAAGGACGCCGCCGAACTGGTGGCCGCCGCCGAGGACACGCTGGCGGCGCTGGGCCAGCCGCTGCGGCTGGAAAACCACGAGGTCTACGTCACCGGCAGCATAGGCATCAGCGTCTATCCCAACGACGGCACCGACGCCCAGACCCTGCTCAAGAACGCGGACGTGGCGATGTACCGCGCCAAGGAGGCGGGCAAGAACACCTATCAGTTCTTCGCTGCGGAAATGAACACCCAGACCTTCGAGCGCCTGCTGCTGGAGAACGGTCTGCGGCTGGCGCTGGAGCGCGGCGAACTGGAGCTGCACTACCAGCCGCAGGTGGACGCGGTCAGCCGCCGGGTGCTGGGCGCGGAAGCGCTGATCCGCTGGCGCCATCCGCAACTGGGCCTGGTGCCGCCGGGCCGCTTCATCCCGCTGGCGGAGGAAACCGGCCTGATCAAACCCATCGGCGACTGGGTGCTGCAAGAGGCCTGCCGCCAGTTGGCGGCCTGGGACCGTCAGGGCCTGACGGTGCCGCGGCTGGCGGTGAATTTGTCCGCGCGCCAGTTCGAGCAGCAGCTGCTGCCGTTCAAGGTGGCGGAAGCGCTGCGGGCGGCGGGCCTGTCCGCCGCGCGGCTGGAGCTGGAAATCACCGAAAGCATGATCATGCTCAACCCCGTCGAGGCGGTGCGCCAGCTGGGCGAATTGAAGGCGCTGGGCGTGGGCCTGTCCATCGACGACTTCGGCACCGGCTACTCCTCGCTGTCCAATTTGAAGCGTTTCCCGCTGGACACCTTGAAGATCGATCAATCCTTCGTCGAAGGCTTGCCGGACGACGGCGACAACGCCGCCATCGCCGAGGCCATTCTGGCGATGGCGCGCAAACTGCAGTTCCAGGTGGTGGCGGAAGGGGTGGAGAGCGAGCGGCAGGCGCAATTCCTCACCAGCAAGGGCTGCGCCTTGCTGCAGGGCTATCACTTCGGCCGCCCGGTGCCGGCGGCGGAACTGCCGGCCTTGCTGGCCGGCATCGTCGCCGTGGGCGAGCAGCGGCAACTGGCGCTGATGTCCGGCGTGGAGGCGCTGGGCAGCTGAAAGCAAGCCGGTTTTGCCCTGAACCGCCGCGCGCTCTAAAATGGCGGGATTGTCATTAGAGAATCGCCATGAGCAACAAACGCCTGATCCACGGCTTTCACGCCATCAATGCCCGCCTGTGGCAGAACCCCAAGAGCCTGCTGGAAGTCTGGCTGGCCGGCGGCCGCCACGACGCCCGCGCCAAGGCGGTGATAGACAAGGCCGCCGAGGAAGGCATCAAGCTGCACATCGTCGACAAGGAGCGCCTGGACAGCATGACCGGCAACGCCCGCCACCAGGGCGTGGCGGCCACCATAGACGCCAGCCGCAATTTCGTGCACCTGGACGACGTGCTGGACAATCTGAGCGAGCCGCCGCTGCTGCTGATCCTGGACGGCGTCACCGATCCGCACAATCTGGGCGCCTGCCTGCGGGTGGCGGACGCGATGGGCGCGCACGCGGTGATCGCGCCCAAGGACCGCTCGGCCGGCCTCAACGCCACCGTGTCCAAAGTGGCCTGCGGCGCCGCCGAGGTGATTCCCTACATCGCGGTCACCAATCTGGCGCGCACCCTGCGCGATCTCAAGGACGCCGGCATCTGGATCGCCGGCACCACGATGGAGGCGGACACCGACCTCTATCACTGCGACGCCGCCGGCCCGCTGGCCTGGGTGATGGGCTCGGAAGGCGAAGGCATGCGCAGGCTGACCCGCGAGCACTGCGACGTGCTGGTGTCCATCCCCATGTTCGGCACCGTGGAAAGCCTGAACGTGTCGGTGTCCGCCGGCATGGTGTTGTCGGAAAGCCGTCGCCAGCGCACGCTGGCTCAGCCCAAGGCCGATTGAACGCCGGCAGGCAGATCCGCCCAGCCCCCGTCCTCGGGGGCTTTTTCTTGGGCGCGCGGTTTGACTGTGATCAGATGCGGGCCTAAAAAAGTAGACAGAACACGGAACCGATCTGGCGCCGCCGTAGTCTTGTTGATACCTTACCTGGGTATCCTATTTAGAGGGGAGTGCGAGTGATGGACAGACGTGGATTCATCGGCGCCGGCGCGGCGCTGGCCTTGGTTCCGCTATTGCGGCAGGCCTGGGCGGCGCAGCCGTCCGCCGTCGATCATGCGGCGATGGGGCATGGCGCAATGGGCGCGGAGGCGGCGCCGGCCGCGGCCGGCCTGGGCTTGCCGTTTGGCCGGCCCTTGCCGTCGCTGGCGGCCTTGCCGAACCAGAGCGCGCGGCCGGGCGTGTTCCAGGCCGGGCTGAGCGCGGGCGCGCAGCCCGTGCCGCTGCTGCCGGGCAAGCCGGCGACGGTGTTCTGGGCCTATAACGGCCAGGTGCCGGGGCCGACGATAGAAGTGTTCGAGGGCGACGAGCTGCGCCTGCATTTCGAAAACCGGCTGCCCCAGCCCACCACCATTCACTGGCACGGCCTGCCGATTCCGGCGGACCAGGACGGCAATCCGCAAGACCCGGTGCCGCCGGGTCAAAGCCGCGAGTACCGTTTCACCTTGCCGCAAGGCTGCGCCGGCAGCTATTGGTATCACCCGCATCCGCACGGCCATACCGCCGAGCAAGTGTATCGGGGCCTGGCCGGCGTGTTCGTGGTCAAGAGCCGCAGCGATCCGCTGGCCCACTTGCCCGAGCAAAGACTGGTGTTGTCGGACCTGAAGCTGGACGCCGACGGCAAGATCGCCGCCAACAGCGAGGCCGACCGCATGGACGGCCGCGAAGGCCAGTTCCTGTTGGTCAACGGCGCCTGGCGGCCGCATTTGACCCTGGGCGTGGGCGAGCGCCAGCGCTGGCGGGTCTGGAACGCCACCAGCGCGCGCGTGCTCAAGCTGGCGCTGCCCGGCCACGAGTTGGAACTGGTCGGCAGCGACGGCGGCCTGCTGCAGCGGCCGCGCCGCATCGACAGCCTGGAGCTGCCGCCCGGCGCCCGCGCCGAGTTGGTGGTGACCGGCCGCTTCGCGCCCGGCCACGGGGCCGGCCTGCTGGCCCTGCCGTACCGGCGCGGCAAGATGATGTCGGCCGAGCAGGAAGAAACCTTGACCCTGCTGGAGCTGCGCCGAGGGGCCGCGGCCGTCGCCACGGCGCCGCTGCCGGCGCGGCTGCGCAAGATCGAGCCCCTGGGCGCGCCGGCGGTGCGGCGCAGAGTGGTGCTGTCCGAAGACATGGCCAATCCCGCCGCGATGTTCCTGATCAACGGCAAGACCTTCGACATGGCGCGGGCGGACTTCCTCGGCAAGGTGGGCGTGGTGGAGGAGTGGGAGATCGTCAACGAAGCGGACATGGATCATCCCTTCCATATTCACGGCACCCAGTTCCAGACGCTGGCGCGCCGCAACGACGGCGTCTGGCGCGAAGAGCCGTTCCTGGCCTGGCGCGACGTGGCCAATGTCTCCGCCGGCGAGACGCTGCGGCTGCGTTTCCGCCAGGACATGCCGGGCCTGCGCATGTTCCATTGCCACATCCTGGAGCACGAGGACGCCGGGATGATGGGCATGCTGCGGGTGGAGGCCTAGGCGGCCGCGCGCAACTGCGTCACAATGGCCGCAGCCCGGCCCGCAGGCGGCGGCCGGGCCCGCTTTGAACCCGCCTGGAATTGGGATGGACATGACGCAAGAAAAACCGCAGGACGGCTGTTGCGACGCAGCGGCCCCGCTTTCCGACAAAACCGTGGTGCAGCCGGGCAAGAGCGCTCTGATCAAGAGGCTGGCGCGCATCGAGGGCCAGGTGCGCGGCATCAGCGGCATGGTGGAGGCGGACCGCTACTGCGTGGACATCCTGACCCAGGTGGCGGCGGTCAAGTCGGCGCTGGACGCAGTATCGATGCAGTTACTGGAAAATCACATGAAAGGCTGCGTGGCGCGCGCGCTGCATCAGGGCGACGCCACCGGCATGGTCACCGAACTGATAGACGTGGTCAAAAAAGTGCGCTGAGCCGCGTCGTCGCAAAGGAAGGCATATGAAAACCCCGCTCGCCGTTCTGTTGTCCCTCGCGTCCGCGCTGGCCGCGGCGGGGCCGATTCCGTTCGAGGTCTACATCAAGCTGCACAAGGGCATGTCCGAGGCCGAACTGGTGTCCCAGGCCGGCGCGCCCGATTACAGCAGCAACGGCCCCACGGTCAAAACCAAGGACGCCAACGCGGTGGTGGAGACCAGCACCCGCTCGCTGTCCTGGCTCGCCAACGACGCGGTGCCCTACACCACCACGGTGACCTTGAGCAATGGAGTGGTGGTGGATATTTCCCGCGACAAAAAGCTCTGAAAACCTGTTCAAAAGCCGCCGCGCGGCGTGGGGCGCACGCGGCGAACAGGCCGTCGAAATGGCGCGCCCGCCGCGCGCGCAGGCCGCTTTCCCCATCGTTTTCGCCACAGCGTCGTTGCCGCCCCGCGCGGAAGGCCCTGATTTATTTGCCTGCCGCTGGCTAAGCGCGTAGAATGCTGCGGTTTCAACACCTTGCCTTTTGCAACCGCATGGCAAAAGGCTTCAATAGCCACAAGGAGTTAACATGCGTCATTACGAAATCGTGTTCATCGTCCACCCGGACCAGAGCGAACAGGTTCCGGCCATGATCGAGCGCTACAAGGGCATGGTTCTGGCCGCTGAGGGCAAAATCCACCGTCTGGAAGACTGGGGCCGCCGTCAACTGGCTTACCCGATCCAGAAGCTGCACAAGGCTCACTACGTTCTGATGAACGTAGAGTGCCAGTCCGAGACCCTGGCTGAAATCGAACACGCCTTCAAGTTCAACGACGCTGTTCTGCGTCACCTGACCATCAAGCTGGAGCGCGCGGTTACCGAAGCGTCCCCGATGATGAAGGACGAAAAGGCCAAGAACCTGCTGGACGCCCAGCAGCCGGCAGCCGAGGCTGAAGCTTCCGCCTAATCGGCCGGAGCAAGGTCTTGCAGAACCGTCTGGCGCTGACCGCCACGGTCGACCGCGAGGATGCGCTGAGATACACGCCCGCCGGCTTGCCGGTGCTGGAAATGTGGCTCAAGCATCAGTCCAGACAGACAGCTCATGGTTTCGATCGGGATGTGGCCTGCGAAATACAGGCCGTGCTGATAGGCGAAGACGCCCGGAAATTTTCCGGGAAACTGGCGGGAAACACGGTGAACCTCACCGGCTTTCTGTCCCAGCGCAGCCTCAGGAATCCGCGGTTAGTGCTCAATATCGAATATGTTGAATTTGTAAAAGGTTAGTCAAAATGGCTCGTCAACTCTTCAAGCGCAAGAAGTTCTGCCGCTTCACGGCAGAAGGCATCAAGGAAATCGACTACAAATCCGTTGATCTCCTGAAAGACTTCATCGCCGAAAACGGCAAAATCATTCCGGCTCGCATCACCGGCACCAAGGCTCGCTACCAGCGTCAGCTGACCACCGCTATCAAGCGTGCTCGCTTCCTGGCTTTCCTGCCGTACACCGACCAGCACTAAGCCGGGAAAGGAACTTAAAAGATGCAAATCATTCTGCTCGAAAAAGTTGCCAACCTGGGTCAACTGGGTGATGTGGTTAAAGTCAAGGATGGTTACGGCCGTAACTTCCTGATCCCGCAAGGCAAAGCCAAGCGCGCTACCGAAGCCAACCTGAAAGAGTTCGACGCTCGCCGCGCCGAACTGGAAGCCAAGCAAGCCGAGATCCTGGCCGACGCCAAAGTGCGCGCCGAGAAACTGGTTGAGGCCGTTGTCACCATCGCTCAGAAAGCCGGCGTTGACGGCCGTCTGTTCGGTTCCGTGACCAACGTCGACGTTGCTGAAGCCGTGACCGCCTTCGGCGTGCCGGTTAAGCGTTTCGAAGTTCGCCTGCCGAACGGCCCGTTCAAGGCCATCGGCGAGTACGACATCGAGATCGCCCTGCATCACGACGTTGTCGCCCCGATCAAGATCGTGGTTGTTGCCGAAGCCTAATTTCCGCTTTCGGGAATCGCTTTACGAAAAAGCCCGCTCATTCGAGCGGGCTTTTTGTTTGGGCGCGGCGCGCGCTTCATTCGTCCTGGTTCAGCACCAGACGCGCGCGCAGGCCGGGGGCGTCGGCTTCGGCGATGGACAGCAGGCGGTCGATATTGGGATGCTTGCCCGGATTGGCGCGGGCGTCCTGCGTGTGTTCGGCGTAAAGCGCCAGGCCCTCGCGCGCGGCCTTGCGGTCTATGTGGCCGTGGCTTTTGATCAGCGCGTGGTAAACGCGCACCGAACCGGCGGTGCCGGGCTGGTTGTCCAGCCGGCCGACCGGTTCGCCGCCGGCGTCCAGCAGCACGATGGCGCGGATGCCGTCGACGGCGGGCAGGGTATTGAGGATGTCCTTGAAAACGCTTGCTTGCATGATGGAGTTTCCTATTGTCGTTATCGTGGCGGGCCGCCGGGCGGCCCGTTGAGGGGCGGGCGTTGCGAATGGGCCGAGGCGTCGGCGTCGGACCGGCTGCAAGGCCGCTGTAGTGTAGCCGGATATTAGGCGCGGGGGCGGCTGAGAAAGTTCAGCCGGTCGCCGCGCATTGCACATTTTTGGTGCGCAGAATCGAACGAAATGCCTTGATTTGGTGCAATGAATGCCGCCAAGCCCCCATTACACCATGCTTTGGGCGGGCTTGTGTTGCGAATGTGTTAACGAATCAAAGGCTTGGCCGGTAACTGTTAACTTGGCACGGCAATTGCTAAATATAAATCGATCTGGTGACGCCTGGGCATGGCCCGGCGTCTCGCGCCAGTCTCCAAAGGGGATAAGAGAGCGGCACAGCCGCCTTGGATCGGGGTCGATCGGCGAAGCCGGCGACCCCGTTTCATTTTCGCCGCGTCACGGCTGCTCGCCCACCAGATAGCGCTGGCTCATCCGCTTGAAGTGTTCGCCGCCGGCTTGGCGCAGGCATTCGAACAACACCATTTCCTTGCTGACGATGACGGCGCCGGCGTCGCGCATCCGCTGCAGGCCCAGTTCGATGTCGGACGCTTTGCGGCTGGACACCGCGTCCGCCACCACGAAGACCTGTTTATCCATATCCAGCAGCTCCAGCACGGTTTGCAGCACGCAAACGTGGGTTTCCATGCCGCAGACGATGATTTGCGGCCGAGCCAGGACCGCCTCCGGCAGACAGTTCGCGGCCACGCAGGAGAAGTGGGTTTTCTCCACCACGTGCGGCTCCGGCGCCTGGGCCAGCAGTTCCGGCAGCGTGTGGCCCAGGCCGCGCGGGTATTGCTCCGAAAACACCACCGGCACGCCGTGATCGCCGGCCACGCCTATCAGCCAGCGGCAGCGGGCCGCCATGCCGGCCGCGTCCGCGACCGCCGGCGCGAGTTTTTCCTGAACGTCCACCACCAGCAGGCTGGCCAATTCCTTGTGCATCAGCATGACGCGCTCCTTGAGGCGTTTGAGGGTTTGTCGCAGGGTATCAGGATACCCGTTTTGACGAGCGCTTGCGCCGAGTTGAAATCCCTACGTCATTTTCGCTTGCCGGCTTCGCCGGATTCCGCTCATGATGGTTCATGGCTTGAGCCGCGACAATCGATAGGAGGAACATCGTGCAGGAACTGCATATCCGGAAGGTGGAGCCCGAAGACGCGCCCGCGCTGGCGGCGATGATGGTGTTGGAGGAGGTGGTGGCCAATACTTTGCAACTGCCTTACCAATCGGTGGACGACTGGCGGCGGAAGCTGGCGCAAACGCAGCCGCACGTGCATTCCCTGGTGGCCTGCAACGCCGAGGGTCGGGTCATAGGCAACGCCGGCCTGATCGGCAATGAGCGTCCGCGCATCCGGCACGCGGCCGACTTGTTCATCGTCGTGCATCCGGACTGGCATGGCCGCGGCGTGGGCTCGGCCTTGCTGCGGGCGCTGCTGGAGCTGGCTGACAACTGGCTGGGGCTGCTGCGGGTGGAACTGGCGGTGGTGCACGACAACGAGCCGGCGATCGCCTTGTACCGCAAATTCGGTTTTGAGCTGGAAGGGCGGCGGCGGATGGAGCAGCTGCGCGCCGGCCGTTATGAAGACACGCTGATCATGGCGCGCTTGCGCCGGCCGGAATGACAAAGCGCCCGCGTGGGCGGGCGCTGCGCGGGGTCTCGGCGTTTACTTGCCGGCGGCGTCCTGCGCTTGCGGCGCTTGCTGCTGTTGCGTTTGCAGTTGGGCGTCCATGCGCGCGCGCATTTCCCACATATTGGACAATCCTTCGCCGGCCATCGCGGCGCCGGACAGCAGGATCAAGGACAGGGTGGTCAGTACGGTTTTCTTCAGCATGATGTTTCCTTTCATGGCAAATCGACCGGTCGACCGGCTCGGCGCAGGGCGTCGACGGAGGTCGGCTGCGGGCCCGGCGAGGCTTGCCGTCGCGTTGGCGGCTTGCATCGCCATTGAATTCTAGTGAAGGCCGGGGTTTTATCCGGCGCTGGCGGCGATCAATTTGCAAACGAGTGTGAATCGCATTTCACGGGTGCCGGGCCTCCCGCCGCGAAGCGCGGGCGGGAGGGGGCGGCTTGCCATCTTAGCTGGCGGATTGGCTGGTCTGGGCGTCGGCGGCCGTTGCTGCGGGCTGCGCGGCGGCGGCCTGCTTGGCGGCGATCTGGGCTTCCATGCGTTCGCGCATTTCGCGGGCGTTGCTGGCGCCTTCGCCGCCGGCCATGGCGGCGCCGGACAGGATGATCAGGGACAGCGCGGTGATGACGGTTTTCTTCATGATGGTTTCCTTTCATTGCGATCTCGCCGGGGCCGGGCTTGCTGCGCTCGGCTGCAGGGCTTGAGTCGATATTCTATGGCGGCCTTTGCCGCAGTGCGGTAAACGATTGTGAGCGTGTGCTAATGAACTTTGATCGCGTTTACAAAGCCGGATCAGCGGCCCGCCTGGCTGGTCTGGGACGGCGCCGGCGCTTGCTTGGCGTCGATCTGGGCTTGCATGCGCTCGCGCATTTCACGGGCGTTGCTGGCGCCTTCGCCGCCGGCCGCGGCCGCGCCGGACAGCATGATCAGGGACAGGGCGGCGATAACGGTGTGTTTCAACATGGGGAATTCCTTGTAAAGTGTGGAGCGCGCTTATTTGGCTTGCGGCGCTTGAACCGGGGCTTGGGCCTGTTTGGCGTCGATCTGGGCTTGCATGCGCTCGCGCATTTCGCGGGCGTTGCTGGCGCCTTCGCCGCCGGCCGTGGCGGCGCCGGACAACATGATCAGAGACAGGGCGGCGATAACGGTTTGCTTCAACATGGTCAAAATCCTTGTGTGATTGAGTGGCTTGGCGGCGGCGAGGATGTTCAAAATGCTAGAATCCATCCAGCGCCGCGCTAAGGAGTCGGGCGGCCAGCTCTGGCGGGCTGCGCGACTTAGTGACTGAATATTAAGGATGTTTTTTCGCCGCAGATAGCGGAATGATTTGCACTGAACCATCAGTAAATTTGAATATGAAACTATCTCTCGACGCTTTGCTGGTGCTGGACGCCATCGACAACCACGGCAGCTTCGCCGCCGCCGCGGACGCCTTGTTCCGGGTGCCGTCCGCGGTCACCTACACCGTACAGAAGCTGGAACAGAGCCTGGGCGTGCAGATTTACGACCGCAGCGGCCACCGCGCCAGGCTGACCCCGGCCGGCGAACGCCTGCTCAAGGACGGACGGCATCTGCTGGACGCGGCGCGTCAGCTGGAGCTGCGCGTCAGCAAACAGGCGCAGGGCTGGGAGCATCAGCTGCGCATCGTGATCGGCGACCTGGTCGATTTTTCCCAGGTGATTCCCTTGATCGCGGAATTCGATCAACTGGCTTCGGCCACGCGGCTGATTTTCCGCAGCGAGATTTTCGGCGGCACTTGGGACGCCTTGTACGACGACCGCGCCGACCTGGTGATAGGCGCGCCGAATATGCCGCCTCCCGGCGACTACTTCACCCGCACCATAGGCAGCTACGATTTCGTGCTGGTGGTGGCCGCCGGCCATCCGCTGGCGGCGGAGGACAAGCCGTTGCCGCCGCATGTGCTGCGCCAGCACCGCGCGGTGGCGATAGGCGACACCTCGCGGCGCTTGCAGCCGCGCACCGGCGGTTTGCTGGACGGGCAGGACGTGCTGACCGTGCACAGCAGCCGCGCCAAGCTGGACGTGATCCTGGCCGGTCTGGGCAGCGGCTATCTGCCGCGCTCCATGGTGGAGCCGTATCTGGCCGGCGGAGAACTGGTGGCCAAGGAGGTGGCGGAGGACAGCCCGGACCACCAGATGTGCTTCGCCTGGAAGCAGGCGCAGCCGGGCAAGGCCCTGCAGTGGTTCATTCAGCGCTTGGAGCAGGCGGTGGAGGCGGGCGGGCTGCGGCCGTGAAAAAGCCGGCGTCCGCGTGGAGGCCGGCCGGGCGTGCGCAATCGCAAGCGGGTTCTTAGAACGTGTTTACGATCTCGCGAGCAAGAGCGAGACAAGGCGAAAACGACCGAAAAAGCGGAATGTACGGTTGGTACATGAGCATTTTGAGGGTGTTTTCAACGCTGTATCGCCGAAGCGCAGCAGATCGTAAACAGCTTCTTATACGTCCTGGCCCTCGACGATGCCGTCATGGCTGGCGGCGTGCTTGGGCAGCAGCAGGTTCAGCACGATGGCCAGCAGCGAGCACAGTCCGACGCCGGCCAGCTCGAAATCGCCCAGCTTCAGGCTGAGGCCGCCGATGCCGGAAGTGAGCACCACCGAGATGATCACCAGATTGCGCGGCTCCATCAGGTCCACTTTGGCCTCGATCAGGGTTTTCAGGCCGATGGAGGCGATGGTGCCGAACAAGAGCACCATGATGCCGCCCATCACCGGCAGCGGGATGGACTGCAGCAGCGCGTTGAACTTGCCGAAGAAGGCCATGGCGATGGCGAACAAGGCGGCCCAGGTCATGGTCACCGGGTTGAAGTTGCGGGTAATCATCACCGCGCCGGTGACTTCGGCGTAAGTGGTCACCGGCGGGCCGCCGATCAGGCCGGCCACGCAGACGCCCAGGCCGTCGCCGGACAGGGTGCGGTGCAGGCCGGGCGACTTGGTGTAGTCCTTGCCGGTGACGCCGCCTATCGCCATCACGCCGCCGATGTGCTCGATGGCCGGCGCGATGGCCACCGGCAGCATGAACAGCGCGGCCGCCCAGTTGACTTCCGGGCTGTGGAAGGCGGGCATCGCGAACCACGGCGCGGCGGCCAGCTTGGCGAAATCCACCACGCCGAGCAGCGCGGCGGCGATATAGCCGACGATGACGCCGGCCAGAATAGGCACCAGCTTGAACAGGCCGCGCGCGTAGATGGAGACGATGATGGTGGTGGCCAGCGAGATCGCCGCCAGCAGCATGGACACCGCGTAAGGCGTCACCTGCTTGCCGCCGGCTATGCCCATCGCCATGCCGGAGGCGGCGGTGGCCACCGACAGGCCGATGATCATGATCACCGGGCCTATCACCACCGGCGGCAGCAGCCGGTTGACGAAGGCCATGCCGCGCCAGCGGACCACGGCGGAGAACAGGAAATACATGAAGCCGGCGCAGAACAGGCCGAACTGCGTCGCGCCCTGGCCCCAGGTGTGCATCGAATAAATGATGGGGCCGATGAAGGCGAAGGAGGAGCCGAGGAAGATGGGCACCTGGCGGCCGGTGTACAGCTGGAACAGCAGGGTGCCGACGCCGGCGCCCAGCAGCGCCATCGCCGGATTGAGGCCGGTCAGTAGCGGCACCAGCACCAGCGCGCCGAAGGCGACGAACAGGATCTGGGCGCCGGACACGGCCAGCTTGAGTTGTTGGAACATGATTTTAGCCTCTTTGCTTTTCTTGATCTGAATGGGGGACGGGGGCCTGGTCCAGCCGTTTGCCCAGAATGCGCGACTGCGGTTCCAGGCCGCGACGCAGGTAGAAATTCAGCGCGGCCTGATTGAAGTCCTTCACCTCCAGCCGGATCTCGTCGGCCGAACGCTGCCGCGCCCAGTCTTCGGCCGCCGCCAGCAGCGCGCTGCCTTGGCCTTGCCCGCGCTCAGCCGCCGTCACCACCAGGGTGGCGACGCGGCAGATGCGGCGCGGCCGCAGGAAGGGCAGGGTGAGGTCCTGCAGGGTCAAGGCGACGAAGGCGGTGACTTCTCCGCCGGATTCAGCCAGCAACAGCGCGCCGCCGGCGGTGTCCAGCTGGCCGGCCCAGAACGCTCGATCGCGGTCGGCGGCGCCGTTGGCGGCGAAGATGTGCGGCAGCGCGCGATGGTGCTGCAGATTGATCTCGTCGGCCAGACGGCAGATCGCCGCGAGGTCGCTTGCGGCGGCGGGGCGTATCGTCATGCTCGGGGCCGGGCTGGGCGCGCAAAAAAGCGCCGCGTCCGAAACGGGAGCAGCGGCGCTGGAATGGCTCATGATTAGGCTTGCTTGGTGCCGAAAATCTTGTCGCCGGCGTCGCCCAGGCCGGGAATGATGTAGCCGTGCTCGTTCAGGTGGCTGTCGAGCGAGGCGGCGTAGATCTGCACGTCCGGGTGGGCGTCGTTGACGATTTTCACGCCTTCGGGCGCGGCCACCATCACCACAGCCTTGATCTGCTTGCAGCCGTTGCGCTTGAGCAGGTCTATGGTGGCGACCAGGGAGCCGCCGGTGGCCAGCATCGGGTCGATGATGATGGCGATGCGCTCGTCCAGATTGCCGACGAACTTCTCGAAATAGGACACCGGTTCCAGCGTTTCCTCGTTGCGGGCCAGGCCGACCACGCTGATCTTGGCGGAGGGCACCAGGTCGAGCACGCCGTCCAGCATGCCGATGCCGGCGCGCAGAATGGGCACCACGGTGACTTTCTTGCCCTTGATCTGCTGGACGTCGATCTTGCCGCACCAGCCGTCTATGGTGACGCTTTCCAGTTCGAAGTCGCGGGTGGCTTCATAGGCGAGCAGGCGCGCCAGCTCTTGGGTCAGCTGACGGAATTTCATGGTGCTGGTGTCGGCTTCGCGCAGCAGGCCGAGCTTGTGTTGCACCAGCGGATGCTGGACGACGGTGATGTTCATGAGACGTTCCCATACCTTGGCAAAGAGCTGCTTTCGGCGCGGGCGCGCCAAAAGCAGCTCTTGGTATTAATTATGAAGCCGGCAGCCTTCGGTGATCTCGGGCTGCCGGGGGGTATTTGGTATGGGGCGGTATTTTACCCCTTTTCCCATTCCGAAATCCACTGCAAGAATTCGGCGGCGGCCCGCGGCGGGCTGCAGATATAGCCTTGCACCGCGTCGCAGCCCAGCTCGGCCAGCATGGCCAGATCGGCGCTGTCCTCCACGCCTATGGCCACGGTGGTGAGCCCGGCGGCCTTGGCCAGGCCGATGTCTTCGCGCAGGATGGCTTGCAGGTGCTGGTTGGAGTTGACGCCCTGGACGAAGGCGCGATCCACCTTCAGCAGGCTGAAATGGCTGATCAGCAGCTTGTCGGTCAGGGTGACGCCGATGCCGAACTCGTCGATGCCGATGCCGAAGCCGGCGGCGCGCAATTGCGACAGCTGCGCGTCGGCCTTCTGCCAGTGCTGGCGCAGCGTGGACTCGGAGAATTCCAGCGTCAGCTTGGCCGGTTCCAGGCCCAGGATGCGCACTTTCTGCAACAGTTGCTCGCACAGGCTGTCGTCGTCCAGCGACATCGAGGTCAGGTTGATGGTGACCGGAATGTCGTGGCCGCGCTCCTGCCAGTCGCTGCAGGCGTACAGCGATTTTTCCAGGATCAGTTCGGTCAGTTCGCGGATCATGCCGCGCTCTTCCATCGCCGGCACGAAGCTGACCGGCGACAGCACGCCCAGCGCCG
The DNA here is from genome assembly GCF_016937655.1 of Chromobacterium alkanivorans. GTDB lineage: Bacteria > Pseudomonadota > Gammaproteobacteria > Burkholderiales > Chromobacteriaceae > Chromobacterium > Chromobacterium alkanivorans. The sequence continues at coordinate 243,758 of NZ_JAFHKL010000006.1, forward strand.
GGTGCTGCCAGCGCGCCAGCGCTTCGGCCGCGATCACCTTGCGGCTGGAGATTTCGACTATCGGCTGAAACCAGGGGATGAGCTGATCGTTGACCAGCGCGCGCCAGATCTCTTCGATGGGCATGGCGCTGGCGGGGCTGAGGGCGGCTTTGGTTTCCTGATGTGTCGGCATGGGGCGGTTTGGGTCGGGCAAGCGGATGTCACCCTGATTGTATGACATGGCGGGTGTTTTCGAAACGGTAAATTCCGCTGCAAAAACAAAGGTCCCGGCGTTGGCCGGGACCGGGGAGAGGTGCTTACAGGTCTTTCAGCAGCTCTTGCAATTCACCGTTCTGGAACATTTCATACATGATGTCGGAGCCGCCGACGAACTCGCCTTTGACGTAGAGCTGCGGAATGGTCGGCCAGTTGGAGAAGTCCTTGATGCCCTGGCGGATGTCGGCGTCCTGCAGCACGTCCACGGTCACGAACTGTTCAAGGCCACAGGCCTTGAGGATTTGCACCGCGCGGGAGGAGAAGCCGCATTGCGGGAATTGGGCCGAGCCCTTCATGAACAGCACTACCGGGTTGTCGGTCACGGTTTGCTGGATGGTTTGTTGCGCGCTCATTCAGTGGTCCTTGCTTGGATCGTCAATCTGGCTGCGGGTCTTGCGCCTGACTGCGGCGAAATACCCGAGCGTTTCAATGGGTTATTTTACTTTTCGTCCGCCCGCGGGTCAATTTGCTTGGCTGGCTGCGGTTGGTTCGCGTGCCACTGGCGCAGGAAGATGTGCACCTGGCCGTCGTACAGCGCGCGGCGGGTGATCAGCCGCGACACATTGGACGCCAGCAGCGCGGTGGCCATCAGCGGGATGATCATCGCCGAGGAGTCGGTCATTTCCATCACGATGATGAAGCCGGTCATCGGCGCGCGGGTCATGCCGGCGAAGAAGCCCACCATGCCCAAGAGCACGATCAGGGTCTGCGGCAGGAAGGGCAGCAGATTGGCCATGTTCAGGCCGAAGCCGGCCCCCACCGCCAGCGACGGCGCGAACATGCCGCCCGGCACCGCGCTGATGAAGCTGATGAACATGCTGAGCAGCTTGAGCAGGCCGTAGCCCTGCATGCCGGCGCCGCTGCCCTCGATGATTTCGCGGGCGCGGAAATAGCCGGTGCCGAAGGTGACGCCGTCGCTGGCGATGCCGATCACCGCCAGCGCCAGGCCGCAGCCGGCGGCGAACAGCACCGGCTTTTGCAGCCGCCAGCCGTGCAGCGGGCCGGGCAGGCGCTGGGTCAGCGCCAGCATGATGCGGCAGCAGACGCCGCCGAGCAGGCCGCCGATGATGCCGCAGACGGGGATGGCCAGCCAGGATTGCTCCAGCTCCATATTCACCGACACCATGCCGAAATAGCTGTAATTGCCGAGGATGGCGGTGGCGGTGAGGCCGGACACGATCACCGACAGCAGAATGGTGGAGCTGGCGCGCAAGTCGAAGGTGCGGCCCATCTCCTCGATGGCGAACACGATGCCGGCCAGCGGCGCGTTGAAGGCGGCGGCCACGCCGGCGGCGCCGCCGGCCAGGATGAAGCTGCGAGCCGCGCCTTCGTGGCGCAGCGCCGCGTGGCGGTTCAGCGAATACTTGATCGCCGCGCCCACCTGCACGATGGGGCCTTCGTAGCCGAAAGTGGCGCCGGAGCTGATGCCTATCAGGGTCAGCAGCATTTTGCCGATGGCGGCGCGTATGGTCAGGATGCGTTCGCGCAGCGCCTGCATGCCGCCTTCCAGCGCGGCGATGGATTGCGGGATGCCGCCGCCGGCGGAGCCGGGAAAGTAGTTGCGCATCAGCCAGATGGCCAGCGCCAGGCCGGCCGGAGTGATCAGCAGGCTCCAGTACGGCGAGTTGTCGTAGATGCGGGTGAAGATGGCGTGCGACAGGTGGCTGCCGTTGGCGAAGACGCTGGCCATCAGGCCGATCAGAATGGCGGCGGTCCAGATCGGGATGTGGCGTCGCCACAGGACTGCGGACAAGTATAGATAGCGCAGGCGGCGCTGGACGCGGCTGCGGACTTGTCTGGCAGTGGGTGAGTCTGGCATGGAGCCGGCCTTTGCGGATGAATATGTGAGATTTTTCTAATATTCAATGGTAAGGCGTATTGCCCGGAATGACAAACCCCGGCCGCATCAAGGACCGGGGTTCGCGCATGCTCAGGCGGTTTTTTCCAACACCGCGGCGAAGAAGCCGTCGGTATTGTGCAACTGCGGCTTCAGTTCCAGGTAGTCGCCCATTTGCAACGGGATCTTCTGCTCCGCCAGCACCTCGTCCATTTTGACCAGCTTGAACTCGGGATGGTCGGCCAGGAAGGCGGCGACGATGTCCTGGTTTTCCTGCGGCAGCAGGCTGCAGGTGGCGTAGACCAGGCGGCCGCCGGCGCGCACCAGGCGGGCGGCGGAAGCCAGGATGGAGGCCTGCTTGGCGTTCAGTTCGGCCACGCTGTCCGGGCTCTGGCGGAATTTCAGGTCCGGATTGCGGCGCAGCGTGCCCAGGCCGGAGCAGGGCGCGTCCACCAGCACGCGGTCGGCCTTGCCGGCCAGGCGTTTGACCTTGGTGTCGTTTTCCGAGGCCAGCAGCTGCGGATGGACGTTGGACAGGCCGGAGCGCGCCTGACGCGGCTTCAGCTTGGCCAGCCGTTTTTCCGATACGTCGAAGGCGTACAAGCGGCCGCTGGAGGCCATTTGCGCGCCCAGCAGCAGGGTCTTGCCGCCGGCGCCGGCGCAGAAGTCGACGACCATTTCGCCGCGGCGCGCGCCGGTGATCAGGCCCAGCAGCTGGCTGCCTTCGTCCTGCACCTCGAACACGCCGGCCTTGAACAGCTCGTGCTTGGCCAGCGAGGGTTTGGCTTTCAGGCGGATGCCCAGCGGCGAGTAGGGGGTGGCTTCGCACTCCAGGCCGTCGGCCTGCAGCCGGCCCAGCAACTCGTCGCGCTTCATCTTCATGGTGTTGACGCGCAGGTCCAGCGGCGCGCCTTCCGCCAGGCCCTTGCCCAGCGCGATCACTTGTTCCTGCGTCTGCTCGCCCAGGCGCTCGATCACCCATTGCGGCAACTCGGCGTCCACTTCCAGGCTGGCCGGCAGCGCCTTGCCCTTGATCTGGCCCAGCCATTCCTTTTCGCCGGCGCTGGCGGCGTCGCCCAGCTCCTTGACATTGAGCTTGTGGATCTTCAGCAGGGCCGTCAGCGCCAGCCGGCGCGGGGTGGCCTTGTCCGGCGCGATCAGCGCGCGCAGCTGCAGCAGGCGGCGCAACGCGCCGAAGGCGGTCTCGGCGATGATGTGGCGGTCGTTGGAGCCCAGCTTGTTGTGTTCGCGGAAATAGGCCGACAGCACCGCGTCGGCCGGACGGTCGAAGCGGATCATCTGGCCGATGACGGTTTCGATATGTTTCAGTTGATGGTGATTAATAGTCATTCTTGTGTTTTCTCGTGGGTTGCGGCGGCAGCTTCCATTGCGGCGCGCCGTTCACGTCGATGCGGACGGCCCTGAGGTCGATCCGCTTGTCCTTGTCGATGCGTTGGATGCGCACCGGCAGATTGGAGAACTCCGGCGCCAGCCAGAATTCATTAATGTCGCCGTCGCCCTGGGCGCGGAACACGATGACCCGGATCTTGCCGGCGCCGGTGTCGTAATCGGCCTCGCCGCTGGGATGCATCGGGTACTCGTACACTTTTTTGCCGGTGGTGATCTGGATGGGCTCGGGTCCCAGTTCGCCGCCTTTCAGCCCCAGCTGGAAAGCCAGGCTGAACACATCCTGCGCGCCCGGCTTCAAATCCAGCAGCTTGTCGCCCTGATCGCCGTAGCGCAGCTGACCCGCATTGTAGTCGAAATGCGCGGACTCTTTGGCTTGACCGCCGCGCCAGGCTTGCAGGCTGTCCGGCAACAGGCCGGTCTTGCTCTTGAAACGGCCTTCGGACAGATAGCGCAGCTTGGGGCCGATGAAGGGGTTGGCGTTGATCTCCAGCCGGTAGCCGCCGTCGCCGCGGCCCCAATCCAGCGTGCCGGTGCCCAGCATCGCCGAGCCGTAGAACACTTGATAACCCAGCGTGGCCTGGCGCGGAAAGCCGCGCAGCTTGCCCTTGGGATGGATATAGCCGTCGTCGGCGGCGGCGGTGACGGCTGCCGGCGCGCTGGCCTCGTCCTTGTCGTTGGCCGCCGCCTGTTCCGCGGCCGGCTCGGACGAGGCGATCTTGCTCTCCGCGCCGGGCATGGAGGCGTCGGGTTTGGCCTCCGCCGCCGGCGCGCTGGCGACGCTCTTGCTTGGCGGCGCCTGGGCGACCATGGCTTCCGACGCCGCCAGCGGCGCCGAGGCCTCTGCCTTCTTGGCGGCGGGCTTGGGTTTGGCCTGCGCCGGCTTGGGCGCGGCCGGCCGCAATTGCGCCATCGCGCCTTGCGGCGCCGGTTTGGCCGGGGGCTCGTCGGCGTCCAGCGCCTGCATCTTGACGCTGATGCTGCGCAAGTCCTGATCCGGCGGCAAGTCCAGTTGGACGTCCGGCAGCAGGCCGGAGCCCAGCACGCCCAGATGAAGGGCGAGCGACAGGGCCAGGGCCAACAGGATCAGGCGACGGCTTTTCATGGAATCAGGGCGCGGGCGCCATCAGGCTGCCGGCGACGGCGGCATGGCTGGCCACCTTGCCGGCGACGATGTTCAGCTCGCCGGCGACGAAGCGGCGCACCGCGGCCGGATAGAGCCGGTGTTCCAGTCGCAGCACGCGTTCGGCCAGCGCGGCGGCGTCGTCGCCGTCCAGCACTTCCACCACGCCCTGGGCGACGATGGGGCCGTGATCCAGCTCGGCGGTGACGAAGTGCACGGTGCAGCCGGCCACCTTGCAGCCCATCTCCAGCGCGCGCTGGTGGGTGTTGAGGCCGGTGAAGGCCGGCAACAGCGAGGGGTGCACGTTCAGCATGCGGCCTTCGTAGCGGCGGGTGAAGCCGGCGCTGAGGATGCGCATGAAGCCGGCCAGCACCACCAGGTCCGGTTGGTGGCCGTCTATCAGCTGCGCCAGCGCGGCGTCGAAATCCTCGCGGCTGGCGAAGGTCTTGTGGTCCAGCGCCGCGGTGGCGATGCCGCGTTCGGCCGCCCAGGCGAGGCCGGCGGCGTCGGGGCGATTGGAGATGACCGCGGCGATGCGCGCGCCGGCGATGTTGGCGTCGACGATGGCCTGCATATTGGAGCCGCGGCCGGAAATCAGGATGACGATGTTCTTCATGATGGAGTCGACGGAGACCTTGCCGGATAATGTTGCCAGTCGGCGGCATCGGCGATGCCGCGCAACGCTTGTTCGTGCTTGCCGTCCGGGACTTGACGGCGTGCGAGGTCGGCCGGGATGGCGGCCTCGCGATAAATGACAAACGCCGCCAGCAGGGCCAGCGGCGCCAGTAGCATCCAACGCAGCGCTTTAGGCGATCTGAGTTTGATGTTCGTCACCATTGCGGGCGCGCACCGCGCCGATCCGGTACACGGTTTCGCCCTCGGCCTGCAGCAGCGCGGCGGCCTGCTCGGCGTGTTCCGCCGCCACGATCACCACCATGCCGATGCCGCAGTTGAAGGTGCGGTACATTTCCTGGCTGTCTACCTTGCCTTCTTGCTGCAGCCACTGGAACAGCTTGGGCTGCGGCCAGGCGGCGGCGTCGATCTGGGCGACGACCTGCTCAGGCAGCACGCGCGGGGTGTTCTCGGTGATGCCGCCGCCGGTGATGTGGGCCATGCCTTTGACCGGCAGCGCCTGCATCAGCTTGAGCAGGGGCTTCACGTAGATGCGGGTGGGCGCGATGATGGCGTCGCGCAGGCTGCGGCCGTCCTCGAACGGCGCGTCCAGATCCGGCTGGGCGCGTTCGATGATCTTGCGCACCAGCGAGTAGCCGTTGGAGTGCACGCCGTTGGACTTCAGGCCCAGCACCACGTCGCCGGGGGCGATGTCGCGGCCGCTGATCACGGCGCTCTTCTCCACCACGCCGACGGCGAAGCCCGCCAGGTCGTATTCGCCGGCCGGGTACATGCCGGGCATTTCAGCAGTCTCGCCGCCGATCAGCGCGCAGCCTGCCTGTTCGCAGCCGGCGGCGATGCCCTTGATCACGTCGGTGGCTTGGGGCACGTCCAGTTTGCCGCAGGCGAAGTAGTCGAGGAAGAACAGCGGTTCCGCCCCTTGCACCAGGATGTCGTTGACGCTCATTGCCACAAGGTCGACGCCCACGGTATCGTGACGATTCCAGTCGAAGGCCAGTTTCAGCTTGGTGCCGACACCGTCGGTGCCGGAAACCAGCACCGGCTCCTTGTATTTCTTGGAAATCTCCACCAGTGCGCCGAAACCGCCGATGCCGCCGATCACCTCCGGGCGCATGGTGCGCTTGGCATAAGGCTTGATGTTCTCGACCAGCGCGTCGCCGGCATCAATGTCGACGCCGGCATCACGGTAACTGAGGGAAGTGGTGTTCAAGGTAAACTCGCTTTCTGCAAATCTTGAAGTATTTTTACATCAAGCTTTCGCCGACGCGAAAGCAGCACATTTTAACTGAAGTCGCGATGAAACGCTCCCAAAACCGTCTGATTCCCTGGGTCATCGGCGCAACAGCCTTGCTGTTCGCCGGCTGGCTGTTGCAGCAGCTGGCCGCCGCGCTGACGCCGTTCGCGGTGGCCGCGGTGCTGGCCTATGTGCTCAATCCCGCGATGCGCCATCTGGCCGGCAAGGGCCTGCCGCGGCCGCTGGCCGCCGGCCTGGTGACGCTGGCCGGCATGGCCGCCACCTTCGCCCTGCTGCTGGTGGTGGCGCCTATGCTGTTCAAGCAGACCCAGGGCCTGATCGACCGCTTGCCGGTCTTGGTGGACTTCGCCCAGGGCAGATTGCTGCCCTGGCTGCGCGCCGAGTTCGCCATCCAGCTGGAACTGGACGCCGCCGGCTGGAAGCGAGCGCTGGCCGCCAACGCCGGCGCCTTGAAGAGCGCGCTGTCGGCGGTGGCGCTGCGCGCGACCCAAAGCGGCTTCATGCTGGCCGGCCTGCTGTTCAATCTGCTGTTGCTGCCGGTGCTGCTGTTTTATTTCCTGCAGGACGGGCCGCGGATGGCGGCGATGCTGGCCAAGCTGGTGCCGCGGCGCTGGGCCGGCGAAGTGGAGGCCCTGGCGGGAGAACTGGACCGGGTGCTGGGCGAGTTCCTGCGCGGCCAGCTGTCGGTGATGCTGATCATGGCGCTGATCTTCGCGTCCAGCCTGGCCTTGCTGGGGCTTGAGTCCGGCATCGCCATCGGCGTGGTGGCCGGCCTGCTGGTGTTCATTCCCTATCTGGGCACTTTTCTCGGCTTCGCGCTGGCCGGCCTGGCCGCCGCGCTGCAGTTCGATTCCGCCGGCGAAGTGCTGCTGGTGCTGGGCGTGTTCGGCGCCGGGCAGTTGCTGGAAAGCTTTCTGATCACCCCTTGGCTGGTGGGCGAGCGCATCGGCCTGTCGCCGGTGGCGGTGATATTTTCCCTGCTGGCGTTTGGACAGTTATTGGGCTTCGCCGGCCTGCTGCTGGCCCTGCCGATGGCGGCCGCCACCCTGGTGATATGCCGCTTTCTGGCGCGCGCTTATTTCAACACACGCTTTTATCAGCGTAAAATCAGAAACAGACATCAAAACCCAGTTTGATCGCCTTCACTTGGACCAGTTAATACTTGATTTGACGCCCACCCCCTTGCCGGCCTTCGACAATTTCCTGGCCGAACGCAACCGCGAGGTGATTACCGCGCTGACGGCCGAGGCCGGCGAGCGCTTCATCTATCTGTGGGGCGAGCCCGGCTGCGGCAAGACGCATCTGCTGCAGGCCTGGATCGCCCACGCCGAGCGGCTGGGGCGCGCCTCCATCTATCTGGACGGCAAGACCGAGCATCTGCCTGACTTCGCGCGCGAGGCCAGCTTCATCGCCGTCGACCATGTCGACGACTTGGCGCCGGACGACCAGATCACCCTGTTTTCCTTCTACAACTCGCTGAAAGAGAGCGGGGAGTCGCGCTTGCTGATGGCCGGACGCCAGCCGCCGATGGCCCTGGCGGTGCGCGACGATCTGCGCACCCGGCTGGGCTGGGGCCTGGTGTTCGAGGTCAAGGCCTTGTCGGACGAGGACAAGCTGGCCGCGCTGCGCAGCCACGCCGCCAGCCGCCAGCTGTCCATTCCGGACGATGTCTACCGCTACCTGCTGACCCACTGGCGGCGCGACCTGTCCAGCCTGATCGGCATGATTGACATATTGGACCGCTACTCTCTGGCCATGAGGCGGCCGATTACCGTGCCGCTGGTGAAAAACGTTTTGCAAACCGCAAGCCCGGAACCATGACCGACACCACCGCATTGCGCAACCTGGCGCTGTTCGACCTCGACCACACCCTGATCGCCGGCGATTCCGATTTCGAATGGCCGCGCTTCCTGATCCAGCGCGGCATTCTGGAACAGGCGCATTACGACGAGCGCAACAATTATTTCTACCGGCAGTACCAGCAGGGCACGCTGGACATCCACGAATACCTGGCGTTCGCGCTGGAGCCCTTGAAGCGCTTCAGCCGCGCCGAGCTGGACGCCTTGCACGCCGATTACCTGGAACAGCACATCAAGCCCATCATCACCCGCAAGGCGCGCGATCTGCTGGCCGCGCACGCGGCCCAGGGCGACGAAATCATCATCATCACCGCGACCAACCGTTTCATCACCGGGCCGATCGCGCGCGAACTGGGCGTGGAGCATCTGATCGCCATCGAGCTGGAAGAGGAGGCGGACGGGCGCTTCACCGGCCGCGTCAGCGGCGTGCCCAGCTTCCAGCAGGGCAAGATCACCCGTTTGCAGCAGTGGCTGGACGAGCGCGGCCTGAGCATGGACAGCTACGGGCAGAGCTTTTTCTACAGCGATTCGCACAACGATCTGCCCCTGCTGAAGCTGGTCGACCATCCGGTGGCGGTGGATCCGGACGACACCCTGCGCGCCCACGCCGAGCAGCAGGGCTGGCGCGTGATTTCGCTGCGGGATTGAGGCGCGGCAATTATCCACAGCGGCGGCTGAATAACCTTGTGGATAACTGTGTGGATCGCTTGCCGGGGCTTGGCTTTTGCTGGCAAAGGTTAAAAAAGCGGCAGCCCCCAATCGCGGTCGCGAAATTGATAGATTTGCTTGAAAGCCTTGCCTGGCGGGGCTTTCGTCAAGTTGAGTTTCGAGCGCCGCCGACGAAATAGGGCGAGAATTCGAAAGCCTTTATAAAAGATGGGTTTAGGCGGCTTTGTTGACAACTCTGCGTAGTTTTCGCCGCTAAGCGCCTGTTTGCGGTCGCGGCGATGAGCGCGCGCCGCGACGCCGGTTGCTGAACCGGCATGGATGCCGCTAAAGTTCAGGGTCTGCCGCGCCGGGTTTCGCCAAGGTGAAACCGGCGCGGCAGACCCTAGTGTTTGCAATCGTTTTTCGGAGAACCTCCTCGTGTGGTCAATCATTGAAGCGGCCGGCTGGCCGATCTGGACCATCATCGCCGCCTCGGTCGTGTCGCTGGCGATTATCTTTGAACGGTTGTTCAGCCTGAGAAAGAGCAGCGTGGCGCCGGAGGGCCTGCTGGGGCAGGCCTTGCAGGAATACCGCCGAGCCGGCGCCAGCGACGAGCTGTTGCGCAAGCTGCAGGAACATTCGCCGCTGGGCCGCCTGTTCTGCGCCGGCCTGCGCAACGTCGGCGGCAATCGCGAAGTGATGAAGGAAGCGATCGAGGACGAGGGCCGCGTGGTGGCGCACCAGCTGGAGCGCTTGCTGACCACGCTGGGCACCATCGCCGCGATGGCGCCCTTGCTGGGCCTGCTGGGCACGGTGATAGGCATGATCGAGATCTTCGGCTCGCAGTCGCCGGCCGGCACCAATCCGCAAGCCTTGGCGCACGGCATCTCCATCGCGTTGTACAACACCGCCTTCGGCTTGATCGTGGCGATTCCCAGCATGATGTTCTACCGCCACTTCCGTTCCAAGGTGGATGGCCTGCTGGTGGAGATGGAGTCGCAGGCGGTCAAGCTGGTGGAAGTGCTGCACGGCGAGCGTAAAAACGGGGGTTGAGTATGAATTTTCGCCGAGGCCGCAGCCGCGAAGAGCCGGAGATCAACTTCATCCCCCTGATCGACGTGCTGTTGGTGATCCTGATCTTCCTGATGGTCACCACCACCTATTCCAAGTTCGCCGAACTCAAGATCAATCTGCCGGCCGCCCAGGGCGAGCAGGCCAAGACCAAGTCGTCGGAAATCACCGTGGCGGTGTCCGCCAGCGGCGAGATGGCGGTGGGGGAGGCCAAGCTGGCCGCCGGCGACAAGGCTGCGCTGTTGAACAAGCTGAAGGACGACGCCGCGGGCAAGACTGATGTGATCGTCATCGTCAACGCCGATGCCAAGGCGACGCATCAATCGGTGGTGACGGTGATGGAGGCGGCGCGCGAAGCCGGTCTCAATCAGCTGACCTTCGCCACCCGCTCGCAATAGCCGCATGCATTGGATTGAACGGCACTGGTATCGGCCGCGCTGGTGGCTGACAGCCCTTCTGGCTCCGCTGGAAGGGCTGTTTGCCCTGTTGGCGGCGGCCAGGCGGCTAGGCTATCGCCGCGGCTGGCTGCGCGCCGAGCGCCTGGCCGCGCCGGTGGTGGTGATCGGCAACATTAATGTCGGCGGCGTCGGCAAGACGCCGTTGACGCTGAGCCTGTTGCGCGAACTGCAACAAGGCGGCGTCAAGGCAGGCGTGATCAGCCGCGGCTACGGCGGCAGCCACCGCCAGCCCACGCTGGTGCGGCCGGACAGCGCGCCGGAGGAGGTGGGCGACGAGCCGCTGTTGCTGGCCGCCAGCGGCGCGCAGGTGGTGGTGGGCCGCGACCGCGTCGCCGCCGGCCGCCATCTGCTGGCGCTGCACCCTGATGTGCAACTGATTCTGACCGACGACGGGCTGCAGCATTATCGGCTGAGCCGCGATCTGGAGATCGTGGTGCTGGATGGCGCGCGCGGCGGCGGCAACGGCCATCTGCTGCCGGCCGGTCCCTTGCGCGAGCCGTGGTCGCGGTTGGCTGCGGCGGGCGCGGTGGTGGTCAATGGCGGCGACGCCGCCGGCCTGGTCTTGCCGGCCGGGCCGCGGCGCTTCGCCATGCGCTTGCGCCCGGCCGCTTTGCAACGGCTGGATGCGCCCGAGGAGACGCGGGCGGCGGCGGATTTTGCCGGTTTGCGGCTGGCGGCGATGGCCGGCATCGGCCATCCGCAGCGCTTTTTCGACACGCTGGCCGGCTTGGGCCTGCGGCCGGAGCTGTGCCTGGCCTGGCCCGACCATCATCAATTCGAGGCCGCCGACCTGCCGGCCGACGTGGACGCGGTGATCGTCACCAGCAAGGACGCGGTCAAGCTGCGGCGGGTGATTCATGATGCAGCGCAGCGTGCTAGACTATGGGTTTTGCCGGTTCAGGCGGAGTTGGAGCCTGATCTGAGCGCTTGGATTCTGGATCGACTGAAGATAAAACATGGACTCTAAATTCTTGGACATCCTGGTGTGCCCGCTGTGCAAGGGCCCGCTGGTTTTCGACAAGGCCAAGCAGGAACTGGTCTGCAAGGGCGATCGGCTGGCTTACCCGATCAAGGACGGCATCCCGATGATGCTGGAAGCCGAGGCCCGCGAGCTGGCGCCGGAAGAAGAGATAAAATGAGCCGCGGCTTTTGCGTGGTGATCCCGGCGCGCCTGGCGTCCAGCCGCTTGCCGGGCAAGCCGCTGGCCGACATCGCCGGCCTGCCCATGGTGGCGCGGGTCGCCGCGCAGGCGGCCAAAAGCGGCGCGAGCCGGGTGATCGTGGCCACCGACCACGAGGATGTGCTGTCCGCCTGCCGCGCGTACGGCATCGAGGCGCTGATGACGCGCGCCGACCACGCCAGCGGCACTGACCGGCTGGCCGAAGTGGCGCAGGCGCTGAACCTGGCCGACGATGAGATCGTGGTCAATGTCCAGGGCGACGAGCCCTTGATCGATCCGGCCTTGATCGACCGGCTGGCGGCGCTGCTGGCCGCCGGCGACGCGCCGGTGGCGACCTTGGCGCATCCGTTCCGCGACGCCGCCGACATGTTCAATCCCAATGTGGTCAAGGCGGTGCTGGACCACGCCGGCCGCGCGCTGTATTTCAGCCGCGCGCCGATTCCCTATGCCCGCGACGCCTTCGCACAGGATGCGAGCGCGCTGCCCGCGGACCTACCGGTGCTGCGGCATATCGGCATGTACGCCTATCAGGCGGGTTTTCTGAAGACCTATAACCGTTTGGATCCGGCGCCGCTGGAGCGTTTCGAAGCGCTGGAGCAGTTGCGGGTGCTGTGGCACGGCTTCGCCATCAAGGTGGCCGTGGTCGAGTCCGCGCCGCCGGCCGGCGTGGACACGCCGGAGGATCTGGAGCGGGTGCGCCGCTTGCTGGGCGACGGACGGAAGCCATAAGCCGGGCCGCGTCGGCGCGGCCCGGATTTCGATATCAAATCATCTTATTCAAATTGACGGAGCGATCTTCATGCGACTGATCCTGTTGGGGGCGCCTGGCGCCGGCAAAGGCACCCAGGCCAATTTCATCAAGGAAAAATTCGGCATCCCGCAAATCTCCACCGGCGACATGCTGCGCGCCGCGGTCAAGGCCGGCACGCCGCTGGGCCTGGAAGCCAAGGCGATCATGGACGCCGGCGGCCTGGTGCGCGACGACATCATCATCGGCCTGGTCAAGGAGCGCATCGCCGACGCGGATTGCGCCAACGGTTTCCTGTTCGACGGCTTCCCGCGCACGATCCCGCAAGCCGAGGCTATGATCGCAGCCGGCGTGGACATCGACTACGTGGTGGAGATCGACGTGCCGGACGCGGCCATCGTCGAGCGCATGGCCGGCCGCCGCGTGCACCTGGCCTCCGGCCGCACCTACCACATCAGCTTCAACCCGCCGAAAGTGGCCGGCAAGGACGATGTGAGCGGCGAAGAGCTGGTCCAGCGCGACGACGACCGGGAAGAAACCGTGAAGAAGCGTCTGGCGGTTTACCACGAACAGACCGCGGTGCTGGTGGGCTTCTACGGTGAGCGCGCCGCCAGCGGCGACGCCAAGGCGCCGAAATACATCAAGATCGACGGCACCCGCGCGGTGGAAACCGTGCGCGACGAGGTGCTGAAGGCGCTGGGCGTCTGAGCCGCGGCCGGTTGGCGATCCGCTGAGCGATCGTCGACAGGCGCCGGATTCGCCGTGTAAGCAAAAGCGGGCCTGCGGCCCGCTTTTGTTTTGGCGCGTCGAGAAAGGGCTGGCGCGCCGGCGGCAACAGGCGGACAATTGAACCCGGAGCCCGCTAGCGGCTCCAAAAGTTTTTGCACGTCAAGCCGGAGCGATGCCGGCGCAAGGATAATACCTATGTATCACGGGGAACGTTTCAACGGGATTTCCCATTTGATCGGCACCTTGCTGGCCATTACCGGCCTGGTGGTGCTGGTGACCATGGCCGCGCGCGAGGGCGACCCCTGGAAGGTGGTCAGCTTCAGCCTGTACGGCGCCACGCTGGTGGCCCTGTATCTGATCTCCACGCTGTACCACAGCTTTCGCGGCCGCGCCAAGGCGGTGCTGCAGAAGTGCGACCATTCGGCGATCTACCTGCTGATCGCCGGCAGCTACACGCCGTTCGCGCTGGTGACCCTGCGCGGCGCCTGGGGCTGGAGCCTGTTCGGCGTCAGCTGGGGCCTGGCCGTGTTCGGCATCATTCAGGAGCTGACGCTGGGACGGCGCACCCGGCTGCTGTCGATGATTCTCTACGTGGTGATGGGCTGGCTGGTGCTGGTGGCCTTGCCGCCCTTGATCGAGTCCTTGCCCAGCGGCGGCCTGTTCTGGCTGGCCTTGGGCGGGATTCTGTACAGCGTCGGCATCTATTGGTTTCTCAACGACGAGAAAATCCGCCACGGCCACGGCATCTGGCATCTGTTCGTGCTGGGCGGCAGCGTCTGCCAGTTTGTCAGCGTCTTGTTCTACGTGGCCTGAGACGCTGCGCAAAGTCCGCTGCTCTGCGTCAGACGCGGCGCGGAGAGCGCGGTCACCTATCATCCGCAGGTTCCGCTTTCTCAGCGGTTTTCGCCTTGTCCCGCTCTAGCTCGCGAGACTTTGAACAGGCTCTGAGAGGCGGAGCAGGACGGCGCGCGGGAAGAAGGGCGAAACCGGCTTGAAGTCCGCTGGTTTCGCCCTGTTTGCTGCCGGCTCCGCTTCCGCGGCGTTCATTCGTCCGGCAAGTCCTGCAGCTTGCGTTCCTTGACCAGGGTTTCCAGCGCGCGCACCACTTCCGGGTCGAACTGGCTGCCGGCGCGGCCGGAGATATAGTCCATGGTGTCGTGCAGCGTCCACGGCTCCTTGTAGGGCCGCTTGTTGAGCAGGGCGTCGAACACGTCCACCACCGCGACGATGCGCGCCGACAGCGGAATCTCCTGTCCCTTCTGCTTCCTGGGATAGCCGTTGCCGTCGAAGTGCTCGTGGTGGCCGCCGGCGATTTCCGAGCCCAGCGACAAATAACTCATGCCTTCCACCATGCTGGCCGATCTGGCCAGTATCTGCGCGCCTATGGTGGCGTGCTGTTCCATGATCACCCGCTCGTCCGGGTCCAGCTTGCCCGGCTTGAACAGGATGTGGTCCGGAGTGCCCACCTTGCCCACGTCGTGCAGGATGCTGGCCATGCCCACCATGTCCATGAATTCCTTGCCCATCAGCTCCGGATAGGCGCCGTTGTCGCGCATCTGGCCGGCGATGGCGTCGGTCAGCCGTTGCACGCGCAACACGTGGTTGCCGGTGTCGGTGTCGCGGAATTCCGCCAGATCCGCCAGCGCCACCACCGTGGCCTCCTGCGCGCTGCGCAGCTGGCTGTAGAGGTAGAGGTTGTCGTAGGCGGCGGAGATGCGTTGGCAGAACACGTCGAGCAGATCGCGCTCCACTTCCTCCAGCGGCCATTGCGGGGTGAAGTGGATGATGAATTCGCGGCCGTTGCGCGAGGTGATGTAGAGCACGTCGTAAGGGTGTTGGTAGATGCTGCGCTTCTCGGCGAAGGAGCGCAGGATCACTTGCTCCAGCTCGGGGAAGGGGGTCAGGTCGCCGCTTTGACCCAGCGATTCGTAGTTGCCGGAGGCGGCCAGGATTTCCAGTTCCGGCCGGCCGTTGCTGTTGTCGTTGCGCACGCAGAGGATGCCGTCGCTGCCGATGTCCAGCAGCGCGCTGATCTGGCGCAGCACGCCGGAGGCGAACTCGCGCAGCGAGTACAGCTGATACAGATCGGAAGCGCTTTCCAGGATCTTGGACAGGCCCTGGCGGTTCTTTTCCAGCGACAGCAGGTTTTCGTAGGCGCGCAAGGAGGAGATGATGGTGGTGAACAGCTTTTGCACCGTCAGCTCGGTCTTGGTCTTGTAGTCGTTGATGTCGTAGTTGAGGATGACTTCCTGCTCGGGCGCCTGTCCGGGCTGGCCGGTGCGCAGCACGATGCGCACCAGGCCGTTCTTCAAGTCCTGGCGGATCTGGTGCACCAGCTTCAGGCCGGCGTCCTCGCTTTCCATCACCACGTCCAGCATGATCAGCGCGATGTCCGGGTGCTGGCGCACCACTTCGTAGGCTTCCTTGCCGGAATGGGCGCTGAGCAGCTCCAGCGGACGCTCCTTGTAGCGGATGTTGCGCAGCGCGATGCGGGTGGCGGTGTGCACGTCCTTTTCGTCGTCGACGATCAGGATTTTCCACGGATGGCGGCCGTCGCCTGCGCCGGCCGCGGGAGAAGCCGCAGACGGAGCGTCATCGTCCAGCAGCCAGTCTTCTTCCTGGTTGGTGGTGTCGCTCATGCTATGTTCTCCTTGCTCTGATTGACCGGGGCGGAGCAGGGCATGGTGATGGTGAAGGTGGTGCCTTTGTTCACTTCGCTGTGCACCTCGATCGACCCGCCCAAGCGTTGCCGCACGATGTTGTAGACGATGTTGAGCCCGAGGCCGCTGCCGCCGCTGCCGCGGCGGGTGGTGAAGAAGGGGTCGAACACCCGGCTCAGGTTTTCCGGCGGAATGCCCTTGCCGTCGTCGCTGAGCGTCAGCGTGATGTAATGCGGGTTGTTGCGCCGGGCTTCGATCAGGATTTTGCCGCTGCTGCGGTTTTCGAAGCCGTGCACCAGGGAGTTGACCATCAGATTGGTGACCACCTGGGCGAAGGAGCCCGGATAGCTGTCCAGCAGGATGTCTTCCTCGCACTGCACGCTGATGGTGGTGTTGGCGTGCTTGAAGCGCGGCTTCAGGCTGGTGATCACTTCGTTCAGATAATCCTGCAGCTGGAAGCTGCGCCGCGCTTCGCTGGTCTGGTCCACCGCCACCTGCTTGAAGCTGTGGATCAGATTGGCCGCGCGCTCGGCGTTGGACAGGATCAGGTCGCTGCATTCCTTGGCGGTGTCGAGGTAAGCCTGGAAGTCGCTTTTCTTGACGGTGCCGCCGTCCACTTTCTCGATGATGTGGCTGGTGGCGGTGCCCAGGTGCGATGCCGTGGTCAGGGTGATGCCCACCGGGGTGTTGATCTCGTGCGCCACGCCGGCCACCAGGCTGCCCAGCGAGGCCATCTTCTCGGTTTCCACCAGGGTTTGCTGCGCCTCCATCAACTGGCGGTAGGCCTCTTCGGCGCGGTCGCGTTCGGCGCGGGCCACGGCTTCGGCCTCGGTGCGCTTGGCCAGGTCGCCGGCGGTGCGCGCCACGATGCGGTTGAAGCCGTTGACGATGCCGCCGATCTCGTCGTCGGCCACGTGGGTGACTTGGGCGCCGCTGGCGTCCGGCGCGCGGATGGCGGTGTTCAGCGCCTGCTGCAGCCGCGCCAGCGGCTGGAACAGGAAGCGCTGCAGATTGAAGGACATGATCATGAAGATCATCACGTCCAGCAGCAGGATCTGGGCGGACAGTTCGATCAGCTGGTCGCGCTGATGCTTGGCCAGCGCCTGGCGCGACAGGTAGACGGTGGCGTTGCCCAGATGCTCCTTGCCCTGGTAGATGATGGGGATGTTCAGCATGTCGTCGGAACGCGGCTCTTCCGACGGCGGCATGTCGCGGATGCTGCCGTCGGTGTCGTGGCTGCGGCCCAGGCTGAGCCCGGACTCCCCCTTGACGCTGATGGCGATGATGGACGGCCAGCTCAGCTCGCTGTCCAGCGTCAGCCTGACGTTTTCGTCGTCCAGCTGCCAGACGCTGTGCGGCAGCGACATCGCCAGGCGGGCTTTGACCGCGGCGCGTTGGGATTGGTAATCGGCCTCATTGCGTTCTTGGTTGTGCAGATAGGAAAACAGGCCCGTCGTCCCCAGAATGGCGGTGATCCAGGCCATCAACCAGAACATCAATTTGGTTTTTATGCTTTTCATTATGTTCACAGTTCCAAGTGCCCACACTGAATCCTAGGCAGTTCTGGCGCGAATACCAAATCCGGATGCGCGCGGAGCTAGCCGCCTCCGTCGGCGCTCAGCGCCGCGGCGGGCTTGGCGCGCGGGGCCAGCTTCTGCAGCGCCAGCCCGCCGAGGATCAGGCCCAGGCCGACCAGGGTGGAGGGCAGGATGGCTTCGCCGATCAGGAAGTGGATCAGCGCCAGCGACAGCAGCGGCGACAGGAAAATCAGGTTGGCGATGCGGGCGGTGCTGGGCGTCAACTTCATCGCCGTCAGCCACAAGACGAAGGTGAAGCCCATCTCGAAGGCGCCGACGTAGGCGGCGCCGGCCAGGCCCTGCCAGGCGACCGGGCCCAGCTGCCCGGTATAGGCGCACCAGGCCAGGCTCAGCGGCAGCGAGAAGGCGAAATTGAGCGTCAGGCCTATCACCGGCTCGCGCGCGTCGCGGGCGTTGAAGATCCAGTATCCGGCCCACAGCAGCGTGGAGGCCAGCGCCAGCGCCACGCCCAGGCTGTCGGAAAAGCGCAGTTCCAGCACCTGGCCGCGGGTGCCTATCACCAGCACGCCCAGATAGCAGACCAGCGCGGCGGCGATGTCGCGGCGCTGCAGTTTCTGCTTGAGCAGCGGCACCGCCAGCAGGCTCATGGTCAGCGCCCAGGTGTAGTTGATGGCCTGGGCTTCCTGCGCCGGCAGCAGCGCGTAGGCCTGGAACAGGATCAGGTAGTACAGCGCCGGGTTGACCGCGCCGAAGACCAGCGAGGCGCGCCAATGGCGGCGCAGGGCCGGCGCGAGTTCGGGCAGCCGGCCCTGCGCCGCCAGCAGCCCCAGCAGGCAGAGCAGGGAGGCGGCGCTGGCGTAGAGCACGAGTTGGGCCGGGCTGAGGTGGGCGAGGCTGATTTTGAAGGCGCTGGCCACCGTGGACCAGGCCAGAACGGCGGCGAGTCCGTAGGCGTAAGCTTTAGATTGTGACTGCAAGGTAATCCCCAGGTGACGGATGAGGGGCCGCGGGACGGCCATGCCGCCGGCCCGCGCGCCGATGAGCCATTCTAATGCAAATGGATTTTCACCGGGGGCTTGCTGGGGTTGGGTTCTAAGTCGCCTGCTCCTGAGCGCGCTCCTGAATCAGCCGGTTCAGCATCAGGCTGGCGCGCCAGGCGGTGTCGGAGGCGGACAGGCCGATGGGGCCGCCGGTTTCCATTTCGAAGTCGTCGCCGGCCAGGCCGTGGATGTGCACCGCCAGGCTGGCGGCTTCGAAGGGCTCCATGCGCTGGGCCAGCAGCGCGGCGATGATGCCGGTCAGCACATCGCCCTGGCCGGCCACCGCCAGCGCCGGGCCGCCGCTGGTGTTCAGGTGGTAGAAGCCGTCCGGGCCGACGATCAGGCTGCCGGCGCCCTTGAGCACCACCACGCAGTTGAAGTGGTTGGCCAGCCGGCGCGCGGCCAGCAGTCTGTCCTTCTGCACCGTCTCGGTACTTTGCCCCAGCAGGCGCGCGGCTTCCGCCGGGTGCGGGGTCAGCACGGTGCCGGCCTGGCGTTTGGCGATCAGCGCGGCGGCGGCGTGGTCGTTGGCCAGCAGGTTGAGCGCGTCGGCGTCCAGCACCAGCGCCTGTGGTTGCAGAATGAGCTGGTCCAGCAGGAGGCCGGCCCGTTCTTGCTGGCCGAGGCCGGGGCCGACGGCGAGCACGTCGGCGTCGGGCAGGCCGGCGATGTCGTCCAGCGCGTGTATCATCAGCTCCGGCACCACCGGGTCCACCGGCAGCCGGTCGTCCAGCGGGCAGACATGGACTTTGCCGGCGCCGCAGGCCAGCGCGCTGCGCCCGGCCAGCAGCGCCGCGCCCAGCATGCCGGGCGCGCCGCCTATCACGCAGACGGTGCCGAACAAGCCCTTGTGGCTGTTGCGCGGCCGCAGCAGCGCGCGGACGTCGGGCTGGTTGATGCTGCCGTCCGCCGCCGGGATCAGCCTGGGCGGGCAGTCCAGCAGTTCCAGCTCCACGTTGCCGGCCAGATCGGCGCCGGAGGCGCTGAACAGGCCGGGTTTCTGGCACAGAAAGGTCAGGGTGTGGCTGGCCTGGATCGCGGTGTTGGCCGGCACGCCGGTATAGGCGTCCAGGCCGCTGGGGCAATCCAAGGCGAGGATGGGGCCGCCCAGCTGGTTGATGCGGTCTATCAGCGTGGTCCATTCCAGATCGAAGTCCCGGCTCAGGCCGACGCCGAACAGGCCGTCGATGATCAGCTGCGGCGCGCGGTAGTCGCGCGGCAGATCGAACATCACATGGCCTTGCGCCTGTTCCAGCTCACGCAGCGCTTCCGAGGTGGCCGGGCTGGTGGGCTGGGTGGGCACCAGCACGTCGACGCGGAAGCGGCGGCGCATCAGCTCCAGCGCCGCGTACAAGGCGTCGCCGCCGTTGTTGCCGGGGCCGGCGCAGATCAGCAGCCGGGACGCGCTGGGCAGATGGTGGCTGACCCAGTCGGCGGTGGCCATCGCAGCGCGCTGCATCAGGTTGTAGCCGGCGTCGGTGGCTTGGCGCTCCAGTTGGCGCAAGGCGTCCAGGCTGAGAATGCTTTGGTCTTGTGTCGGCATCCCAAGGTTCCTCTTTGACCGGGCCGCAAGCGGCGCGGCGGCTGGCTAGGACGCCGCGGCGGGTTCGCCCCAGCGCGGCGTCAATTGATTGTCGACGCGGAGCTGATCCAGAATTCGCGCCACCACGAAGTCGATCATGTCGTCCACGGTCTTGGGATGAGTATAGAACCCCGGAGACGGCGGCAGGATGACAACGCCGAGACGGGCCAGTTTGAGCATGTTTTCCAGGTGGATGGCGGAGAACGGCGCTTCGCGCGGCACCAGCACCAGCTTGCGCTGTTCCTTGATGCTGACGTCGGCGGCGCGCTCTATCAGATTGTCGCTGCTGCCCTGGGCGATGGCGGCCAGCGTGCCCATCGAGCACGGGCAGACCACCATGGCGTCGGCCGGGTTGGAGCCGGAGGCCACCGGCGCGAACCATTCTTCGCGGCCGAACACCGCCAGCTGGCCGTCGCGCGCGCCGCTGCGTTGCGTCAGCCATTGCCGGGCTTCGGCCGGGCGCGAGGGCAGGGTCAGGTCCATTTCCTGTTTGGCCACCACTTGCGCGGCCTGCGAGTACAGCACCCAGACGCGGACGCCGGCGGCGATCAGGCAATCGATCAGCCGCAGGCCGTAGGGCAGGCCGGAGGCGCCGGTCAGGGCGACGGTGACGGTTTGGATCGGGCGCATGAATGTTTCCTGTAGGCGGGGGCGGCCCGAACGCGTTCAGTTCTGGCGGTAAAGCTGGCGATGGCGCACCAGCACCTGTTCGGCGGCGAACAGGCGGGCAAGCCGTTCCGTGATGTAGACCGAGCGGTGCTGGCCGCCGGTGCAGCCGACGGCGACGGTCAGATAGCTGCGGTTTTCCATGCTGAAACTGGGCAGCCATTTGCTGACCAGCTGCTGGATGTCGTCCACCATCTGCTGCACTTCCGGCGTTTGCTGGAAGAAGTCGATGATGGGCTGGTCGCGGCCGGTGAACGGGCGCAGTTGCGGGTCGTAATAGGGATTGGGCAGGCAGCGGACGTCGAACACGAAGTCGGCGTCCCGCGGCAGGCCGTGTTTGAAGCCGAAGGATTCGAAGATCAGGGTCAGCCGGCTGCTGTCGGCGTCCACCAGTTCGCGCACCCAGCTGCGCAGCGCGTTGGCGGACAGCTCGCTGGTGTCGATGCGGGTGCCCAGCTCCATGATCTCGGCCAGCATTTCCTGTTCCAGCAGAATGCTTTCCTCCACCGTGACGTCGGCGCCGGACAGCGGGTGGCGGCGGCGGGTTTCGGAGAAGCGCTTGACCAGGGTGGCGGGCGTGGCCTCCAGGAACAGCAGGCGCACGTCCACCTGCTGGGCCCGCAGTTTTTCCATTTCCGCCGGCAAGGCGCCCAGCGACGGGCCGGAACGGGTGTCTACGCTGATGGCGATCTGTTCGTAGCCGTAGTCGGCGTACAGCGACATCGCCTCGTGCAGCATGGTGGCCGGCAGATTGTCCACGCAGTAGAAGCCGGCGTCTTCCAGCGCGCGCAGCGCCACCGACTTGCCGGAACCGGACAGGCCGCTAATCAATATCAGGCGCATTTTCCTGGTCTCTGAGGAAGTTGGTGTGGCGTTCGATGAATTCGCGCGTGCTGTCGATGCCGCGCAGCTGCAGGATGTAGTTGCGCACCGCGGCCTCCACCAGCACCGCCAGGTTGCGGCCGGCGGCCACCGGCAGCACCACCTTGCGGATGGTGACGCCGATGATGTCCTGGGTCTCGGACTGGATGTTGAGCCGGTCCAGCGCCTGCATCGCCTGGTCGTTGGCCTTGACCAGGTGGATGATCAGCCGCAGCACCTTCTTCGGCCGCACCGCGGTTTCGCCGAAGATGGTGCGGATGTTGAGGATGCCCAGGCCGCGCACTTCCAGGAAGTCGCGCAGCAGCGGCGGACAGCGGCCTTCCAGCGTGTCCGGGCCGATGCGGTACAGTTCCACCGCATCGTCGGCCACCATGCCGTGGCCGCGGGAAATCAGTTCCAGCGCCAATTCGCTCTTGCCCATCGCCGAATCGCCCATGATCAGCACGCCGATCTCGAATACGTCGAGGAAGACGCCGTGCAGCACGGTGGACACCGCCAGCGCCCGCGCCAGATAGATGCGCAGCACATCCATCAGGTAGGGGCTTTCCAGCTTGGTGGTCATCAGCGGGACGTTGTGGGTGTGGCAGTAGTCGCGCAGCAGCTTGGGCACCGGCTGGTCGTTGGCCACCATCACCACCGACATGCTCTTGTGGAACAGCTGGTCCAGCGCGGTCTTGGCGGCGGACTGCTCCAGCCGGTTCAGATAGTCCACCTCGGCGAGGCCCAGCACCTGGACCCGGTTGGGGTGGATGAAATTGAGGTGGCCGACCAGCGCCTGCGTGGGGCGCTGTTCGTCGTTGCCTATCATATTGTCGGCGCCGCCGGTGCCCGCGACCCAGGTCAGGTTGAGCTTCTGCTGGTTTTCCTGGTACAGCCGGCGGACGCTGATGCTAGGCATTGGGCACCCAATTATTGAGCAGCTGGTAGAGCTCGTCGCGGATGGAGATGCCCAGCATCTGCTCGCGCATCTGGCGGCTGGAGAACAGTTGCGCCAGCTCGGACAGCACTTGCAGGTGCAGGTCGGTGGCCTGTTCCGGCACCAAGAGCACGAACAGGCACTGCACCGGCTTGCCGTCTGGGGCGTCGAAGGGAATGGGGGTCTTCAGGCGGATGAACACGCCCATCGCCTCCTTCAGGCCGCGCGCGCGGCCGTGCGGAATCGCCACGCCCTGGCCAAGGCCGGTGGAGCCGAGCTTTTCGCGGGCGAACAGGCAATCGAAGATTTCGCTGCGCGCGATGCCCCGGGTATTTTCAACCAAGAGGCCGACTTGTTCGAACACGCGTTTCTTGCTGGCGACGTCGAGATCCAGCAGCACGTGTTCGGGAGTCAGGATTTTGCCGATGAGGTTCATATTGGATTATGCATGCGGCTGAGAAAAACCCGGCAATTCTACGTTGCCTTGATAGTACTGAAAACGGGCAAGTGCAAAGAAAAGCGGGAACCCGCAGGCCCCCGCCTTCCAATTCAAGGGATTACAGGCTGGCTTCAGGGGCCGGAGCACGGTGTTCAGACTGCTTTTCCTTGTGTTTCAGCACTTGGCGGTCCAGCTTGTCGATCAACAGATCGATGGCGGCGTACATATCGGATTCGGTGGCTTCCACGTGGATGTCCTTGCCGGACAGATGCACGTTGACTTCAGCTTTTTGCACCAGTTTATCAACAGACAGAGTAACGGAAATGTCGATCACATGGTCGACATGTCGAGTAACGCGCTCCATTTTGGTTTCAACGTATTCGCGCAGGGCGGGAGTTACTTCCAGATGCAGTCCAGTTACTTTGAGGTTCATACCCTAGCTCCTTCTGGTGTTGACAGTCCGGTCGGGTCGGCCGGATCGCTGTATTCTGCCGCGCGGATCACAGCGTCTTGCGCTGGTTGACCGGCGGTATCTGCATGGCTTCACGATACTTGGCTATCGTGCGTCTGGCAACTTGTATTCCCTGTTTGGCCAGCGCTTCGACCAGGGCGCTGTCGGACAGCGGCTTGCTCGGCGATTCGGCGTCTATCAGGCTGCGGATGTGGGCCTTGATCGCGGTGGCGGAGCACTCGCCGCCGCTGTCGGTTTCCAGCGCGCTGCCGAAGAAATACTTGAGCTCGAACAGGCCGCGCGGGCAGAGCAGGTATTTCTGGGTGGTGACCCGGGAAACCGTGGATTCATGCAGGCCCAGCTCGTCCGCGATGTCGCGCAGGATCAGCGGGCGCATGGCCACTTCGCCGTGTTCAAAGAACGATTGCTGCCGTTCAACGATAGCTTCCGCCACTTTCAGGATAGTGTCAAATCGCTGCTGGATGTTCTTCACCAGCCATTTCGCCTCCTGCAGCCGCGAGGACATTTCGCCGTTGCCGCCGCGGTTTTCCGCCAGCAGCCGCGCGTACATCTGGTTGACGCGCAAGCGCGGCACCGCGCCGCCGTTGAGGGTCGCCACCCAGCGCCCCTTGCGTTTGCGGACCGAGATGTCGGGGATCACGTACTGGGTGTCGCTGGCGCCGAAACCGGCGGTGGGGCGGGGGTTGAGGCGGGCGATCAGCGCCTGGGCGGCGCGCAGCGCGGCGTCGTCGACGCCCAGCTGCTTTTTCAGCCGGGTGTAGTCGCGGTTGCCCAGCAAGGCCAGGTGGTCGCGGACGATGGCCAGCGCCAACTCGCGCTGAGGCTCGTCCGGGTCCAGCCGCTGCAATTGCAGCGCCAGCGCCTCCGGCAGCGAACGCGCGCCGACGCCGGGCGGGTCGAACTGCTGCAGCAGGCGCAGGCCTATCATCAGTTCGTCGGCCTCGATTTCCAGCTCCAGCGGCAGGTGGCTGGCGATGTCTTCCAGCGTCTGGCCCAGATAGCCGTCGTCGTCCAGTTCTTCGATCAGCAGTTGCACGATGGCCTGGTCGCGCGTCGGCAGCGCCACTTCGCCCAGTTGCGCCAGCAGGTGTTCGCGCAGGCTGATCGGACAGGGCACGTTCAGCATCGGGTCCAGCTCGTCGTCGCCGTCGCCGCGGCGGCCGCCGCTGCCCCAGTCGCTCAGTTCGCCGGCCTCGGCGCCGCGCTCGCCGTCGTCGCCGGAGGCTTCGTCGCGGGCTTCCGCGGCGGCGTCCTGCTCCTGGCCGGCGGGGGCGTCGGGCGCCTCGCCCTGCGGCGCTTCGTCGCCGCGCTCCAGCAAGGGGTTGTCCAGCAGGAAGCGCTCGACTTCGGTCTGCAGGTCGAGGGTGGACATCTGCAGCAGCTTGATCGATTGCTGCAGCTGCGGCGTCAGGGTCAGCTGCTGCGATACCTTGAGCTGAAGGGTCTGTTTCATCGCTTACAGGTGGAAGTGTTCGCCAAGATAGACTTCGCGCACCTTCTCGTTGTTGACCAGTTCTTCCGGCTCGCCGGAGGCGAGCACTGAGCCTTCGCTGATGATGTAGGCGCGGTCGCAGATGCGCAAGGTTTCGCGCACGTTATGGTCGGTGATCAGCACGCCGATGCCGCGCTCCTTCAGGAAGGAGATGATTTTCTGGATGTCGATCACCGCGATCGGGTCGACGCCGGCGAAGGGTTCGTCCAGCAGGATGAAGCGCGGCCGGGTGGCCAGCACGCGGGCGATCTCGACGCGGCGGCGTTCGCCGCCGGACAGCGACAAGGCGCTGCTGTCGCGCAGGTGGCCGATGTTGAGGTCGTCCAGCAGCAGCTCCAGCTCCTTCTCCAG
This sequence comes from Chromobacterium alkanivorans, assembly GCF_016937655.1. Lineage (GTDB taxonomy): Bacteria > Pseudomonadota > Gammaproteobacteria > Burkholderiales > Chromobacteriaceae > Chromobacterium > Chromobacterium alkanivorans. The sequence continues at coordinate 268,999 of NZ_JAFHKL010000006.1, forward strand.
TTCCTTGCCCTTGAGGCCGGACACTTCCAGGATGGCGGCGATGTTCTCCTCCACCGTCATGCGGCGGAAGATGGAGGCTTCCTGCGGCAGGTAGCCGAGGCCCAGGCGCGCGCGCTGGTGGATGGGGTAGTGGGTGATCACCTGGTCGTCCAGACGGATCTCGCCGTCGTCGGCGCCGATCAGGCCGACGATCATGTAGAAGCTGGTGGTCTTGCCGGCGCCGTTGGGGCCGAGCAGGCCCACCACCTCGCCGCTGGCGATTTCAAGCGCCACGTCCTTGACCACGGTGCGTTTCTTGAAGCGCTTGCGCAGGCGCTCCACCTTGAGCACGCTTTGCGTCATTTGGCGGCTCCGCTGGCGGGTTTGGCCGCTGCCGGCTGGGAGGCGGTGTTCTTGGGCTGCAGGATCACGGTGACGCGGCCCTTGTTGGGGCCGGTGGCGGTGCCGCCGGTCACTTGATAGGTTTCGTTCTGGGTGTTGTAGGTGATTACGTTGCCCACCACCAGATCGCCTTCGCGTTTGACGCGGGCGTTGCCGGTCAGCACCGCGAGGTTGGCCGAGCTGCTGTAATCGAGGCGGCTGGACTGGCCTTCCACCCATTCGTTCTTGCCGTCCATCTTCTGGCGGAAGGTGACGATGCGGCCGGTGGCCACCAGGGTCTGGTTGCCCTGCTTGTCCTGGGTGGCGACGACTTTGTCGGCGTTCAGGCGCAAGGTGCCCTGGATGATCACCACATTGCCTTCGCAAGTGGACACGCCCTTGATCTGGTCCATGGTGCAGCCGTTGTCGCTGGTGATTTCCATCGGCTTGGTGCGGTCGGCCTGTTCGGCGTGGGCGACGGAGGCGGCGGCCAGCGCCAGGCCGGCCAGCAGGAGACGGAGCTTATTTTTCATAAATGATCTTGGTGTGAGACAGCAGGTTCAACAAACCTGTCTGTTGCTGGTAGATGAAGCCCACGGAGTTGCCGTGCGATTTGCCCTGAAAGAACACGGTGGGCGCGGCGGAGCGGGCGATTTTCTTGGCGGTGTCGACATGCATGGCGCTGGTGACGACCTTGGTTTCCGGCTTGTCCGCGGCGGCGGGCTGGATCATGGTCGCCTTCTTGTCGAAATAGGCCTGCTGGGTCTTGTTGTTGTAACGGCCGACGTCGCCGATCAACTGATATTGCAGCGCGCCTTGCTGGTATAGGTAAAGCTCGGGGTTTTCGAAGAAGGCGTCGTCCTTGCCCGGGTACTGCCACATGCGCGTGGCGATCAGCCGTTCGTAGAGCTTGCCTTGCGGGTCGAAGCGGGTGGCGATCAGGTGTTCGGCCACGTACTCGGGCTTGTCCGGGTCCAGTTCGCGGCGGTTGCTGTCCCAGCGCGAGACCTGGTCCAGCCACACGGTCAACAGGCCGGTCAGGCCGACCAGCAGCAGCGGGAACAGCCGGTGGGAACGCAGCAGGCGGATCATGCCAGATATCCCGCCAGGATTTGATCGAAGGAGCCCTGGGCCTGCATGATCAGCTCGGCCAGCTCGCGCACCGCGCCCTTGCCGCCTGAGCAGCCGGTCACGTAGTGGGCGTGCTGGCGAACCAGGGCAGGCGCTTCCGGCACGGCGACGGCCAGGCCGACGCGGGTGAGGATGGGCAGGTCGATCAGGTCGTCGCCGATGAAGGCGCATTCTTCGGCGCTCAGGCCGGCGCATGTCAGCAGCTCGGCCAGGGCCAGCTTCTTATCGTGCACGCCGCCGTAGTAGTGGTCGATCTGCAGCGCCTGGGCGCGGTGCTCGACGCAGCGGTCGGCGCGGCCGGAGATGATGGCCAGCCGGACCCCGGTGGATCGCAGCAGGTGCAGGCCCAGGCCGTCCTGCACATTGAAGGATTTGCTTTCTTCGCCGTGGGCGTTGTAGTAGATGCGGCCGTCGGTCATCACGCCGTCCACGTCCATGATCAGCAGCTTGACCTTGCGGGCCTGCTCGAAAATGCTTTGCATGCTTGTCCTTGCTAATGCCGGCGACTCAGATCACGCCGGCCTTGAATAGGTCGTGCAGATGCAGCGCGCCTATCAGCTTGTTGTCTTCATCTACGACCAGCAGACTGGTGATCTTGTTCTGTTCCATCAGGAACACCGCCTCGGTGGCCAGTTTTTTCGGGCCTATGGTGCGCGGCGAGGGGCTCATCACCTGGTCGATGCTCAGATCGTAGAGGTTGGCGGAGCGCTCCAGCGTGCGGCGCAGGTCGCCGTCGGTGTAGACGCCCAGCAGGGAGTCGTCGGCGGCGCAGACGGCCAGCATGCCCAGCCGCTTGCGCGACAGTTCCAGCAGCGCGTCCTTCAGCGGCGTGCCCGGCGCCACCCGCGGCAATTCGTCGCCGCTGTGCATGATGTCGGAAACGTGAACCAGCAGTTTGCGGCCCAGGCTGCCGCCCGGATGCGACAGCGCGAAATCGCCCTGGCCGAAGCCGCGCGCGTCCATCAGCGTGACCGCCAGCGCGTCGCCCAGCGCCATCTGCACCGTGGTGCTGGTGGTGGGAGCCAGGCCCAGCGGGCAGGCTTCCTTCTCCACGCGCGCGTCCAGGTGGATGTCGGCCTCCTGCGCCATGGTGGAGCCGTCGCGTCCGGTCATGCAGATCAGACGCACGCCTTTGCGCTTCAAGGCCGGCAGCAGCGCGATGATCTCGTCGCTTTCGCCGGAGTTGGACAGCGCCAGCACGATGTCCTGGGCGGTGATCATGCCCAGGTCGCCGTGGGCGGCCTCGCCCGGGTGGACGAAGAAGGCCGGCGTGCCGGTGCTGGCCAGCGTGGCGGCGATCTTGCGCGCCACATGGCCGGACTTGCCCATGCCGGTGACCACCAGCCGGCCGGCGCTGGCCAGGATCAGGTCCACGGCGGCGAGAAAGTCGCCGTTCAGGCTGCTCGACAGCGCGGTGAGGGCTTCGGACTCGATCTGCAGGACTTCCCGGGCCAATTGAAGCCGGGACGGAGCTTGTACTTTTTCCATAATTCGAAAGTATATCAAAGGTTATAATCGCTGAACGCAGGCTGGTGCATCTTTTGCTTGGCATGTGTTAAAAATTGCAGCCTTCCACCCCATCAGCCTCAGGAGTTCCGCCGCGCGATGCATTCGTCTCTTGCCCCTATCGTCTTGGTTCTGCTGGCCGCGGTGTTGTCGGTGACTTTGTGCCGCAGCCTGAAAGTGCCGGCCATGCTCGGCTATCTGGTGGTGGGCTTCCTGGCCGGCCCCGGCGTGATGAATCTGATTCCGCAAGGCGAGGAAACCGCCTTTCTCGGCGAGATCGGCATTGTCTTCATGATGTTTTCCATCGGCCTGGAGTTTTCCCTGCCCAAGCTGCGCGCGATGCGGCAGCTGGTGTTCGGCGTCGGCTTCGGTCAGGTGGCGGCGACCATGCTGCTGGTGGGGCTGGCGGTGGGCTGGCTCAGCGGCAGCCCGCTGACCGGCTTCGCCGTCGGCGGCGCGCTGGCGATGTCGTCCACCGCCATCGTCAGCAAGCTGCTCAACGAGCGGCTGGAGCTGAACCAGACCCATGGCCAACTGGCCATCGGCGTGCTGCTGTTCCAGGACATCGCGGTGGTCCCCTTGCTGATTCTGTTCCCGGCCTTCGCCGGCGGCAGCGACACCTTGTGGATGGACCTGGGCCTGGCGGCGCTGAAGGTGGTGGTGGTGCTGGCCTTGCTGCTGTTTTTCGGCCAACGGCTGCTGCGGCCGTGGTTCCATCTGGTGGCGCGCCAGCGCTCGGGCGAGCTGTTCATGATCAATGTGCTGCTGGTGACCTTGGGCGTGGCCTGGCTGACCGAGCTGTCCGGCCTGTCGCTGGCCTTGGGCGCCTTCGTCGCCGGCATGTTGATTTCGGAAACCGAATACCGTTACCAGGTGGAGGAGGACATCCGCCCGTTCCGCGACATCCTGTTGGGCTTCTTCTTCGTCACCGTCGGCATGAAGCTGGAGCTGACGGTGTTGTTCGAGCGCTTCGGCGAAGTGCTGCTGATGCTGGCCCTGCTGCTGCCTATCAAGGTGGCGGTGGTGTTCGGCGTGGCGCGCGGCTTCCGTCACAAGTCCAATGAGTCCATGCGCGCCGCGCTGGCGCTGGCCCAGGGCGGCGAATTCGGCTTCGTGCTGCTGGCGCTGGCCTTGAACCTGCATCTGGTGCCGGCCGGCACCGCCCAGGCGGCGATCGCCGCGATTCTGATTTCCATGCTGATCGCGCCCTTCCTGATCCTGTACGGCGACAAGATCACCCGTCGCCTGATCAAGCAGGACTGGATGTTCCAGGCGCTGGACCTGCACCACATGCTGGTGGAGAGCATGTCCAAGAACGATCACGTGGTGATCTGCGGCTACGGCCGCAGCGGCCAGGCGCTGGCGCGCTTGCTGGAGGCGGAGGAGATTCCGTTCTTCGCGCTGGACATGGACCCGGAGCGGGTGCGCGAGGCAGGCGAGGCCGGCGATCCGGTGGTGTTCGGCGACGCCGGCAAGCACGAGGTGCTGGTGGCGGCCGGCCTGATGCGCGCCAAGGCGGTGGTGGTGACTTTCGCCGACACCCACGCGGCGCTGCGCATTCTGAGTTCGGTCGAACACGCGCGGCCGGGGCTGCCGGTGATCGTGCGCACCGTGGACGACAGCGATATGGATCAGCTGCGCCACGCCGGCGCAGACGAGGTGGTGGCCGAGGTAATGGAGGGCAGCCTGATGCTGGCCTCGCAGGCCTTGCTGGTGGTCGGGGTGCCGCCGAGCCGGGTGGTGCGCCGCATCCGCGCGGTGCGCGAGGAGCGCTACGGCCTGTTCCGCGGCTTTTTCCGCGGCGCCAGCGACGAGGGCGAGGCCATGGACGAAGCCTTGGTGCCGCGCTTGCAGAGCGTGCAGGTCTGCACCGGGGCGGCGGCGGTGGGCCAGCCCTTGGCCAATCTGCATTTGGGGGATTTGGGCGTGGAGTTGAAGGCGATCCGCCGTCAGCGGGTGAGGCGCACCGATTTCGACGACAGTTTCGAGGTGGAGCAGGGCGACGCGCTGGTGTTGCTGGGCACGCCGGAGCAGCTGGCGCTGGCCGAGTACCGGATTCTGCAGGGGGAGTAGCGGTTTAGGAAGGGGCTCTCGATCTGCCGAGCGTCGTGGCGCGCCATAGGGTGAGCGCCACTTCAGACATGCCCGGATGCCGCATGTGGATTCCGCTTGCTAAGTCTTTAGGTGTGGTTTCGCTCCAGCCTGTGGGGCTTTGCCGGCGTTGAAGGCGTAAATGGAAACGGCCCCCGCGACGTGAGTCGCGGGGGCCGTTCGTGTTGAAGTCGCTTGCCGGAGCTTAGAACGTGTTGACGATCTCGCGAGCTAAGGCGAGACAAGGCGTTGCGGCTGAGAAAGCGGAATATACACGTGGTACATGAGCATTTCGAAGCTGTGCTCACCGTGTAACGCTCCACGACGCGCAGCAGATCGTAAACAGGTTCTTAAGGCAGGATGGTGGTGATCTGCTTTTGCAACTGCTGTTTCAGCGCCTGCTGCTTCTCCACCTCGGTCTTCTTGCCCTTGACCATGGCGTTGAAGTCCAGCGCGTACACCGGCGCGTTCAGCGGGCCGGTGATCTTCAGCGGCACGTTGACGCCCTTGAGGCGGGCGAAGGCCAGCGGGTTGGCCTGCACGTCCATGGTGTAGTCGACGATGCTCTGCTTCAGGTCTATCTTGCCGCCGCCGCCCACATTCATCAGCTGAGAGGCCAGCTTCAGGTCCTGGCTGCGCGCCACGCCCTTGTCCAGGCGGAAGCTGCTGGACAGCGTGGAGAAGGTGGTTTTCTGGTCGTTCTGCGCGGCGCTGTTCCATTCCTTCAGCTCGGCCGGCAGGTTCTTCAGCGCCGCCACCAGGTCGATGCCGGTCAGCGCGCCGTTGTTCAGGCTCATCTGCACATTGCCGCTCAGGGTGTCGCGCAGCTGGGCGAAAGATTTGCCGTCGGCGTTGATGTCGATCTTGCCGTTGCCCTTGCCGTCCAGGCGGCTGAAGTTGAACAGGTCCACCAGCAGCGGCCGAATCTTCATGCCTTGCAGCGTCTGGTTCACTTTCAGCTGCGGCACGTCGCGACGGCTGAGGCTGGCGTCGCCCTGCAGCCGGCCTTCGTAGATGTCGGCCGACATCTGGTCCAGCTCCAGCTCGCGCGGGTTGACGCGCACATTGCTGCTGATCTGCTTGATGCGGAAGCGGCCCACCGCCAGTTCGCCTATCGCCACCTTGCCGGTGAGGTCGAACAGGTCCAGCCAGTCCAGGGGGATGTCGCCGGTGTTCTGGAAGATGGCCACCGGGTCGCCCTTGCTTTCCGGCAGATAGCGGTTCAGGTCCAGCCGGCCCACCGACACCGTCGCCTCGTGGCGCGGCTTGATCAGGCCGTACTGGCTGACGGTGACCGCCAGGTCGGAGCCGTCCATCTTGCCGGCGACGCGCAGATTGAAGCGCGGCTCGTCCAGGTCGCCGTCCAGCGCGCCGTCCATGGTGGAGACCAGCTTGCCGCGCGGCAGCAGCGGGGTGGTGATGGTGGAAGTCAGCGCCAGCGGCTGCATCCGCAATTGGTTCATGCCGGCCAGCGACAGCGGCGCGTTGAGCTTGACGTTGACCTTGGTGGAGCCGGCCAGCCAGTTGAAGTCGCCGTGCAGCTTGTCGGCGTACAGGCCGGCTTCGTTGAGCTTGAGGTTTTCCAGCGCGGCTTCCAGCTGGTACTGGCTGCGCGCGTAGCTGAGCTTGGCGCTCAGCTGGCCGGAGGGCATGGTCAGTTCGTCGAAGCTGGCGTTGATCTGCGGCAGCGCCAGGTGGACTTCGCTGCTGGGCCGCTCGCTGCTGAAGGCGAGCGCCACATTGCTGCCGGTGGCCTGCAAGGTGGCGAAATTGAGCTTGTACTGGCCGCTGACGGTGAGCTTGCTTTCGCCCAGGCCGGGCACCTGGGTCATCGCCACCGCGTCCAGCGCTTCCAGGCTGACCTGGTCGTCCTGGATGGACAGCGGGGTGTTGACCGCCAGCCGCACCGGACGCGAGCCCTGTTCCAGGATGGCGCCGGCGCTGAGGCTGGCGCTGCCGCGCAGATCGTCGGCGTCCAGGCTGATGCTGGCGACGCGGCTGTCGGTATGCGTCATCTGGTCGGACAGCACCAGGGTGCCTTCGCGTATCTTCAGCGTGTCCAGCTTGACGGAGAAGCTGCTCTGGCTATGGCGCTGGAACAGGTCGGCGATGGACAGGCGGCCGTCTTCGCCGCGGCTGATGTTGGCGCTGGGGCCGTACAGGGCCACCGAACTCACTTCGCGGTTGCCGAACAGCAGCGGCCACCAGGCCAGGCCTACGCGCAATTCCTCCACGCGGGCGAAGGGCGTTTGCTGGCCCGGTTCGGAGACGGAGAGTTTTTCGATCTGGATGCCGGGGGAGGGGAACAATACCGGAGTGACGCGGCCTTCGATGCTGATGACGCGGCCGGTGTCCTGCAAGGCGTGGGACAGGGTGCCGCGCACCTGGGCTTCATTGAATTGCCAGTAGATCAGCGATTGCACCAGCACGACGACCGCAATCAGCGCGGTGAGGCTGTAAACAGCGATGCGAAGCCACAGCCGGCCGGAGTTCAATTTCATTGGGGGATGCTCGGATGGGCCATGCCAGCGCTTGGATCTAGGTTACGGGTTGGGAAATCGGACTGGAGCGGGTGAAGGGAATCGAACCCTCGTCGTAAGCTTGGGAAGCTTCTGCTCTACCATTGAGCTACACCCGCGCGTTTTCGGCTAGAGCGCCCGAATGTAGCGGTTTTTGCCTGTTTTGGCAAGGCGCCGCGGCGGAGCGGACGGCTCCGGCGGCGACGGCGCGAGCTAAGCGATTGATAAACAAGCGCGCGCTCAACGCTCTTTGCGCAGCCCGGCCAACAAGGCCTCCAGCTGATCGGTGGCCTGGCCCCAGCCGCTGGCGAAGCCCATCGCCTCGTGCTCGCGCAGGTCGGCCTCGGTCCAGTGCAGGACGTCGGCGCGGTAATGGGTCTTGCCGTCGCGGGCTTCGAAGTCCAGCGTCACGGTCATGAAGGGCTTGGCCGACGGCAGCCAGGCCTCGGTGTAGGCGTCGGTGAACACCAGCCGGCGTCCGGGCCGCACTTCCAGATAGACGCCGCGATTGGGGAAGTCCTGTCCTTCCGGACTGCGCATCACCACCAGGCTGGAGCCGCCGGGCCGGACGTCCAGTTCGGCCGAGGCCACGGTCCACGGCCGCGGGGTGAACCATTGGCATAGCAGTTCGGCTTCGGTCCAGGCGCGGTAAACCTGTTCCGGCGGGGCGTCGATCAGGCGTTCCAGCGTGAGACGGTACGGGCCGTTGGCGTGGTCCATGGCTGGCCTTTCGGGTGGAGGTATCGGCTCAGATTAGTTCTTTGTCATGAGGTTCGCAATCCCGCCGCGGGAATTTGCCGACGCAGCGCCCGGGCCAGGCGGGCGACGCCTTGCTCCAACTGAGCCGGCTCCAGCGCGCCGAAGCCCAGGCGCAGCGCGGGGATGTCGCGGCCGTCGCCGGCGAAAGCGCCGCCGGGCAAGACGCGCGCGCCGGCGTTTTGCGCGTCCGCGCACAGCCGCGGCATGTCCACCCAGGACGGCAGCCGCAGCCACAGCGCCAGGCCGCCTTCGGGCAGATCGTAGTCGGCCAGGCCGGCCAGATGGCGGTCTATCGCGTCGGCCAGCGCCTGGCGGCGCGCGCGATAGACTCGCAGCGCGCGGCGGAGATGGCGTTTCAGTTCGCCGCTGTGCATCAGTTCCGCCACCGCCAGCTCGGTGACGGCGTTGCCCTGGCGGTCTATCAGCATGATGTCGGCGGCGCAGCGCTCGATGATGGCGGGCTCGGCCACCAGATAGCCGACGCGCAGGCCCGGGGCCAGCACTTTGGACAGGGAGCCGACGTAGACGATGCGCTCGGCGGCGTCCAGGCTGGCCATCGGCAGCGCCGGGCTGCGGCTGAAGTGGAATTCGTGGTCGTAATCGTCCTCGATGATGGCGAAGCCGTAGCGCCGCGACAGGGCTAGCAATTGCAAGCGCCGTTCGGCCGGCATCATCAGGGTGGTCGGGTATTGGTGGTGAGGGGTCAGGTAGACGGCCTTGACCGGCTGGGTTCGGCACAGCCGCTCCAGCGCGTCCGGCCGCATGCCGGCGGCGTCCAGTTCCACGTCCAGCGGCCGCGCGCCCAGGGAGCGGAAGGCTTCGCGCGCCGGCGGATAGCTGAGCGCGTCCAGCGCCACGGCGTCGCCGGGCCGCAGCAGCGCGCGGCCGGCCAGATAGATGCCCATCTGGCTGCCGCGCACCAGGCAGATGCGTTCGGCGTCGGCGTCCAGGCCGCGCTCCATGTCCAGCATTTCCGCCAAGGCCTGGCGCAAGGGCAATTCTCCGCGCGGATCGCCGTAGGCCAGCCGCCCGGCGCGGGCGGCGGCGATCAGCGCGCGGCGGTAGGCGCGCCCCAGCACGTCGAAGGGAATCAGCCGCGAATCCGGCACCCCGTCGCCGAAGTCGATGGCGTCGTTCGCGGGGACGCTTGTCGGCGTCCGCGCGGCGGCCGGCGCGGGCCGCGGCGACAACAGCGGCAGGCTGGGCGCGACGAAGGTGCCGCGCCGGCCCTGGGTCAGCAGCCAGCCTTGCGCCGCCAGTTCCTCATAGGCCAGCACCGCGGTCTTGCGGTTGACGCCCAACTGCGCCGCCAATTCGCGGCTGCCCGGCAGCGGCGCGCCCGGCGGCAGCCGGCCGCGCTGGATGTCGGCGCTGATCCGCTGGGCGATTTGCAGGTGCACCGGCAGCCCGCCGCCTCGGTCCAGGCTGAGTTGCAAATTCCATTTGCGCAGCATGCGCGCTCTCCTTCCCTGGTCCGCACTTCTGGTTTCTGGACCATCAATCTTATCAAAACTGGATGTTTTTGCTGGTCCAAAGACCGCCTAAAGTCTTTCCGGTCATCAGCGCCGCCGACGCGGCGAGAGAGATCAAGGAACGGAAATGACGGAACAGACAGACAGCGGCGCGCGCGGCTACCGGCTGGCGGCGATAGAGAGGCTGGGACGCGAGGTGCGCGGCTTGCGGCTGGAGTGCGTCGATGCGGAGCCGCTGCGTTTTCGCGGCGGGCAGTTCGTGTCGGTGACGGCTCCGGGCGGGCTGACGCGCAGTTATTCGATGGCGGCGGCGCCGCGCGCCGACGGCGGCGTGGAGCTGCAGGTGCGGCTGCAGCCGGGCGGGGCGTTTTCCGAATGGCTGAGTCGGCAAGCGCGGCCGGGCGACGCGCTTTGGCTGGAGGGGCCCTACGGTGACTGCGTGTGGCGGGAGGACTCCGGCGCCGAACAGGCGCTGATGCTGGCCACCGGCACCGGCATCGCGCCGCTGCGGGCGATGTTGCTGCAGGGACTGGGCGCGGCCGGAGGCCGGCCGGTGACCTTGTACTGGGGCGGCCGCACCGTGGACGACCTGTATTTGCTTGAGGAGATGCGGGCGTGGGAGCGCGAGCGTCCGGGTTTCCGCTTCGAGCCGGTGCTGTCCGAACCCGGACCGGGCTGGGACGGACGGCGCGGTTTCGTCCAGCAGGCGGCGGCCGAGGATTTCCCCTGTTTGCGCGCCGCCGAGGTCTATGCCTGCGGCGCGCCGGCGATGGTGGGCGCGGCGCGCCAGTTGCTGACGCGACAGCGCGGCCTGCCGGAGGAACGCTTCCTGGCCGACGCGTTTCAGCCGGCGCTTTCCGCCGCATCCGCCCCGGAGGCGGTGGCCTTGAGCGTGCGCGTCGCGGATGGCGGGGAGCGGAGGCTGGAAGTGGCCGCCGCCGGCAGCCTGATGCAGGCGCTGGCCGCCGCCGGGCTGATGCGCGGCGTTTGCGGCGGGCAGGCCGCCTGCGGCACTTGCCTGGTGCGCGTCGAACAGGACTGGCTGCCGCGCTTGCCGGCGATGGAGCGTACGGAGCGGCGGCTGCTGGCGGCGCTGGAAGTGCTGGAAGTGAATGACGGCCGCAGCCGGCTGGCTTGTCAGATCGCGCTGCAGCCGCGCTTGCACGGTTTGAGCGTTGTCGTACCCGGGTAGGCGGCCGCCTGCCCGCATTCAGCAAAGGAGCATGAAATGGAAGCAAACCTTGAACAATCGGCCTTGGAGGGCGTGGGCCCGGCCTTCGATCCGCAGCAATTGATGGCGGTGCGCGACAAAACCCGGCAGGCGATCGCCCTGATCGCCGCGGCGATGCGGCCGGGGATGCTGGAGGAGGACGCGGTGGAGCTGGCCAAGGACATCCTGGCCGAGCGCGGCATGCTGCGCGGCTGGCACGATGTCTACGTGCGCTTTGGCCGCAATACGCTGAAGACTTTCGGCGCGGCGTCCGATCCCGGCGTGCGCCTGGGCGACGACGATATTTTCTTCATCGACATCGGCCCGGTGTGGAAACAGTGGGAGGGCGACGGCGGCGACAGCTTCGTCACCGGCGCCGATCCTGAGATGGCGCGCTGCGCCGCCGACGCCCGCGCCATTTTCCACGAGGTCAGGCGCAAATGGGCGAGCGAAGGCTGTAGCGGGCGCGAGCTGTACCGGTTCGCCGAGGACTGCGCCGCCGGCCGCGGCTGGGCGCTGAACCTGGACCTGTCCGGCCACCGGCTGGCGGATTTCCCGCACGCGGCCATCCACGAGGGGCCGCTGGCGGAGGTGGACTTCACGCCGGCGCGCATGCTGTGGGTGCTGGAAATCCATATCCGCCACCCGTCGCGGCCCTTCGGCGCCTTCTTCGAGGACATGTTGCTGGAGGATGCCTGTTTCGAGGAGTGATGGGCGCCTAGGACTTGCTTACAGTCCCAGCTCGCTCAGGCCGGGATGATCGTCCGGCCTGCGTCCCAGCGGCCAGTGGAACAGGCGCTCGTCTTCGCGGATGGCCAGATCGTTGATGCAGGCGTAGCGGCGTTGCATCAGGCCGTCGGCGGCGAACTCCCAGTTTTCGTTGCCGTAGGAACGGAACCACTGGCCGGCCTCGTCCCGCCATTCATAGGCGAAGCGCACCGCGATGCGCTCGCCGTCGTGGGCCCACAACTCCTTGATCAGCCGGTATTCGTGTTCGCGCCGCCATTTGCGGCTCAGGAAGTCGATGATTTGCGCGCGGCCGCGCGGGAATTCCGCGCGGTTGCGCCATTGGCTGTCCTCGGTATAGGCCTGGGCCACCTGTTCCGGATTGCGGCTGTTCCAGCCGTCTTCGGCCAGGCGGACTTTGAGGACGGCGCCGGCGCGATCGAAGGGCGGCAGCGGCGGACGAAGAGGGGCGGACGAGGACATCTTGTTCTCCTGTGGAAAGGGCTTAAGGTGCGGCCAGTGTGCGCCGCCGCCGCCGCGGGCGGAATAGCCGCGGCCGGCAATGCACTATTGCGCGCGGCGCAAGAGCGCGCCCGGCGCGGGCTGGCGCGCCGCCCGCGCTTGAGGCAGACTGCCGGACTGGGGCGCTCCGCCAGATCTTGCCGAATCCACGCCGTGAACAAATACAGCCAAATCTTTTCCGACATCGTCGCCGACATCGACAACCAGCGTTACCAGCAGGGCGACCGCATCCCTTCCGAAGCCGAGCTGATGCAGGGCTACGAGGCCAGCCGCGGCACCGTGCGCAAGGCGGTGGACATGCTGCAGGAGCGCGGCTATGTGCAGAAAATCCACGGCAAGGGCGTGTTCGTGCTGCGTTCCGGCAATATCGAATTCCAGCTCAGCGGCATCGTCAGCTTCAAGGAGGCGCATCAGCACCTGGGCCGCCGCGTCAGCACCCGGGTGGCGGAGATGGAAACGGTGCCGGCGGACGCCCAACTGGCGCGGCTGCTGGACGTGCGCGAGAAAACCCCGCTGCTCAGGATCAAGCGGGTGCGCAATATCGACAATGAAAACGTGATCCTGGACATCAACTACTTCGTCGCCGGCCTGGTGCCGGGGCTGGACCGGGAGGCCGCCGCCGGCTCGATCTACGAATTCATCGAACAGCGGCTGGGCCTGAACATCAGCTACGCGCGCCGGGTGATAGAGGCGCAGGCCTGCGGCGACGACGATCGCCGCTACCTGGACCTGAACGGCATGGACCATGTGATCGTGGTCAAGAACCACACCCATCTCTACGACGGCCGCCAGTTCGAATACACCGAGTCCCGCCATCGGCTGGACAAATTCTTCTTCTCCGACGTCGCCCGCCGCAAATAGCGGCCCGGCGTCGCGCGCGCTAATCCCTTGATTTGAAGCGAGCCGTCGCGGCTGTTGCGTCCGCGCACGGGCTTGCTTGATTTTGCGCAAACTCGTCTATACGAGTGTTGACACAACTCGTCTGTACCAGTTAGCGTGCCATCAGCATCGGCGGCGCTTGCCAATACCGCCGCCAGGTTTGATAACGGGCTAGACGGCGCAGACCGCCAGGCCGAGACACACAGGGACCCCCAAATGAGCCACGATTACCAGAACATTGCCGCCCGGATACTCGAAGCGGTGGGCGGCCGCGACAATCTGCAGCAGGCCGCGCACTGCATTACCCGGCTGCGGCTGTCCTTGAAGGACGAAAGCCGGGTGGACCAGGAGGCGCTGCGCCAGGTGGAGCTGATCAAGGGCCAGTTCAGCCACGGCGGGGTGTTTCAGATCGTGATCGGCTCCGGCGACGTGGACCGGGTCTACCAGCCCTTGATCGAACTGGCGGCGCTGCAGCGCGCCACCGTGGCCGAGGTCAAGGCCAGCGGCGATCAGAAACAGGGCCGTCTGCAGCAGCTGGTCAAGGTGTTTTCCGACGTGTTCATGCCCATCCTGCCCGCCATCATCGTGGCCGGCCTGCTGATGGGCTTGAACAATCTGCTGGGCGCCAAGGGCATGTTCATCGACGGCAAGAGCCTGCTGGACGCCTACCCGGGCCTGGACGGGGTGTGGGGGCTGATCAATATGATGGCCAACACCTCCTTCGTGTTCCTGCCGGCGCTGGTGGGCTGGTCGGCGGCCAAGCGCTTCGGCGGCAGCGAGGTGCTGGGCATCGTGCTGGGCCTGCTGCTGGTGCATCCGGACTTGCTCAACGCCTGGAACTACGGCAAGGCCGCCGCCGGCCTGGACGGCGCGGCGCTGCCGTATTTCGACGTGCTGGGCTGGTTCCGCATCGAAAAAGTGGGCTATCAGGGCCAGATCCTGCCCATCCTGGCCGCCACCTGGGTGATGTGCCGGGTGGAGCTGTGGCTGCGGCCGCGGGTGCCCAATTCCGTCCAGCTGCTGGTGGTGCCCATCGTCACCATCGTGGTCAGCGGCGTGCTGGCGCTGGCGGTGATCGGCCCGGTGGCGCGCCATCTGGGCATCGCCATCACCGACGCGCTGGTCTACGTGTTCAATCTGGCGCCGCTGCTGGGCGCGATGCTGTTCGGCGCCCTGTACGCGCCGCTGGTGTTGACCGGCATGCACCATATGTTCATCGCGGTGGACCTGCAGTTGATCGCCAACCAGGGCGGCACCTTCATCTGGCCGATGATCGCGCTGTCCAATATCGCCCAGGGCAGCGCCGCGCTGGCGATGTTCTGGCTGGCGCGCGCCAGCAATGAGAAGAGCATGGCGTCCACCTCGGCGATTTCCGCCTTCTTCGGCATCACCGAGCCGGCGATGTTCGGCGTCAACCTGCGCTACAAGCTGCCGTTCTACGCGGCGCTGGCCGGTTCGGCGCTGGCGGCGGCCACCATCACCCTCAGCCATGTGCGCGCCTCGGCGATAGGCGTAGGCGGTTTGCCGGCCTTCATCTCCATCATTCCGCAGCAGATCCCGATGTTCCTGGCGGGCATGGTGGTGGCGCTGGTGGCGCCGTTCGCGCTGACCTGGGTGTTGGCGCGCCGCCAGCTGCCGCAGTCCTGACGAGAAAGCCGTAGCAATGAACAAGAACCTGAAATCCGCGGTGGTGTACCAGATCTACCCCAAGAGCTTTTACAGCCACCACGGCGCGGCCACCGGCGATCTGCTGGGCGTGGCGGACAAGCTGGACTACCTGGCCTGGCTGGGCGTGGACTATCTGTGGCTGACGCCGTTCTACCGTTCGCCGCAGCGCGACAACGGCTACGACGTCAGCGACTACTACGCGATAGACCCGGCTTACGGCAGCATGGCCGACTTCGAACTGCTGCTGGCCGAAGCCCGGCTGCGCGGCATCGGAGTGATGCTGGACATCGTGGTCAACCACACCTCCACCGAGCACCCGTGGTTCCGCCAGGCGCTGCAGGGCCGGGACAATCCCTATCGCGATTTCTACATCTGGCGCGACCGGCCTAACAACTGGCGCTCCAAGTTCGGCGGATCGGCCTGGGAGTGGGACGAGGCCAGCGGCCAGTATTATCTGCACCTGTTCGACAAGACCCAGGCGGACCTGAACTGGGACAATCCGGCGGTGCGGCGCGCGGTGTTCGACATGATGAATTTCTGGGCGGACAAGGGCGTGGCCGGCTTCCGGCTGGACGTGATCAATCTGATTTCCAAGGACCCGGCCTTTTCCGAGGACGACAGCGACGGCCGCCATTTCTACACCGACGGCCCGCGAGTGCACGAATACCTGCAGCAGATGCACCGCGAAGTGTTCGCCGGCCGGGACTTGATGACGGTGGGCGAGATGTCGTCCACCTCGCTGGAGCACTGCGTCGCCTATTCGCATCCCGAGCGGCGCGAGCTGTCGATGACCTTCAACTTCCACCACCTGAAAGTGGATTACCCGGACGGCGAGAAATGGCGCGCCGCGCCGTTCGACTTCATCGCGCTCAAGCGCATCCTGTCGGACTGGCAGCGCGGCATGCACGAGGGCGGCGGCTGGAACGCGCTGTTCTGGTGCAACCACGACCAGCCGCGGGTGGTGTCGCGCTTCGGCGACGACGGCCGCTACCGGGTGGAGTCCGCCAAGATGCTGGCGTCCACGCTGCACGGCTTGCAAGGCACGCCCTACATCTACCAGGGCGAAGAGATCGGCATGGCCAATCCCGGCTTCGCCGACATCGAAGACTACCGCGACGTGGAAACCCATAACGCCTACCGGCAATTGCTGGCCGACGGTCTGGAGCGCGGGCAGGCGATGGCGGCGATCCGGCAGAAGTCGCGCGACAACTCGCGCACGCCTATGCAATGGGACGACGGCCGCTTCGCCGGCTTCTCGCGGCGGGAGCCGTGGATAGGGCTGGCGCCGGACGCGGAGACGGTCAACGTCGCCGCCGCGCGCCGCGATCCGGACTCGGTGCTGCAGCACTACCGGCGCTTGATCGCGCTGCGTAAGCAATACCCGATCTTCAGCGACGGCGATTACCGCTGCCTGACGCCGGACGATCCGGCGCTGTGGGTCTACGCGCGGACCGGCGAGTGCGAGAAGCTGCTGGTGATCAGCAATTTCAGCGCCGAGGAGCGCGACTACTCGCCGCCGGCGGAGTACCTGGCGCCGAACCACGGCTGGCAGCTGCTGTGCGCCAACTACGCCGACGCGGCCTCGCATCCCGCCCGGGCGCGGCTGCGGCCCTATGAATCCTTGCTGTACCGCGCCGTGCTGAACTGAGCCTCAGAATTTTCGAGGCGTTAATCCTCTGCGAGCTGCCGGCATTCCCGGCCGGCAGGCCGCGCTGTGCCCAAAACTAAGGGAAATGGAGAGAACAATGACTCAATTCACCCCCCGCGGCCTGGCCTTGCTGGCCTTGTCCGCCCCCCTGTTGCTGCCCGTTGCCGCGCAAGCGCTGGATTTTCACGGCTACGCCCGCCTGGGCGCCGGCGGATCGGACGGCGGCGGCAAGCAAAGCTGCTTCCAGCTGGCCGGCGCCGAAACCAAGTACCGGCTGGGCAATGAATGCGAACAGTACGCCGAGCTGGAACTGGGCCAGCAGCTGTTTCAAGCCGAGAACGGCAGCAAACTCAGCGTGGTGGGCATGGCCAGCCTGTACAACCGCAACGGTCATTCGCTGACCTTCCAGGGCGACAACGGCAATGTCCGTTTGCCGCAGGCCTACGCCAAATGGAGCGACATCCCGCAGCTGAACGGCGCCACGCTGTGGGCCGGCCGCCGCTACTACAAGCGCCACGACGTGCATATCGCCGACTTCTATTTCTGGAATCCCAGCGGCACCGGCTTCGGCCTGGAGGATTTCAAGCTGGGCCAGGAACTCAAGCTCAGCTACGCCTTCTCGCGCAACGACAACTGGTGGCAGGCGGACCAGGCCAACAAACACGATCTGCAATTGGGCGGCATCGCCGTCAATCCCGGCGGCGAACTGAGCCTGGGCCTCAGCTACATCCAGCGCGCCGGCCAGGTGGCGGGCGCGAACAGCGGCTGGTCGCTCAGCGCGCTGCACGAGCAAAAAGGCGTGTTGGGCGGCCGCAATCTGTTCTCGCTGCAATACGGAGTAGGGCCGGGCACCGGCCTGGGCGGTACCGGCAGCCTCGTCAGCGACAGCGGCAGCCGCCGCAGCCGCTTGGTGGAGGCGCTGGACTGGCAGGCCACGCGGGAGTTCGGCGGCCAACTGATGCTGGCCTGGCAGCGCGACGCGCGGCCGGACGGCGGGCAGACCTGGTGGTCGGCCGGCGCGCGGCCGGTCTACGCCTTCGGCGAGCGCTTCAAGTTGGCGGCCGAAGTGGGCTTCGACCGGGTCAAGGCCGCCGACGGTCAGGTGCGTACCCTGAGCAAGTTCACCATCGCGCCGACGCTGGCGCTGGACAAGGCGTTCTGGAGCCGGCCGGAACTGCGTTTCTTCTACACCTACGCGCGCTGGAACCGCGCCGCCCAGCAGGCGGCCGCCCCCGGTTCGACGCTGGCCGACGGCGGCGCTTTCGGCAGCGCGCTCAGCGGCTCCACCTTCGGGGTGCAGCTGGAGCACTGGTGGTGAGCGAGGCTTGAGCGTGCCGGGCGCGGACCATCAAATTTTTTGAACGTCTCGCCCGGATAATTGATCTGTCGATCCGGTCCGGCGGCTGTTAGATTGCCTGTCTGACGCTAGACGGGAGGGACTATGCCGGACATCAACGCTCTATTTCGGGCCCGCATCGGCTGGGACGCGCAGCGGCCGCTGGCCTTCGAGGACATCGACGACTTGCTGCGCGAGACGGCCTTGTGCCTGCCGTTCGAAAACCTGAGCCTGTTCCAGGGCGGGCCCGAGCCCATCAGCGAGCGCAGCCTGCTGGAAAAAGTCGCGCTGCGCGACGAAGGCGGCCTGTGTTACGAACTGAACCCCTTGCTCTATCTGTTTCTGCGCCGCAACGGCTTGGAAGCCAGCCTGATCCGCGCGACGATCTTCGACGAGGACAGCCAAGACTGGCTGCCGCTGGGCGGCACTCATGTCGCCGTCCTGCTGTGGCACCAGGCCCAGGGCTATCTGCTGGATTGCGGCTACGGCCTCAAGCAGCCGCTGCGCATGGTGCCGCTGTGCGGCGAAGTGGCGCGCTCCGCCAACGGTGATTACCGGGTAGTCTGGCCGGCCGGCGCCGGCTTCGCCCAATTGGAACGACGGCTGGCGGGGGAGGGCGAGGATTGGCGCATCGCCTACGGCTTCGACCTGGACGACGAGATCGCCGATTGCGGCGCGCTGAGCGAGATCCAGCGCCGCATCGCCGAAGACCCGCGCTCGCCGTTCAACAAGAGCCGGCTGATGGCCTTGCTGACCGTCGAAGGCAGCCGGGTGCTGACCGAGGACGCGCTGACCGAGACCCGCAACGGCAGGCAATGCCGGCTGACGCTGGCGCCGGGCGAGTTCGAGACCTTCCGCCGGCTGTTCACCCGGCGCTTCAGCGAGCCGCCGGCTGTTCACCCGGCGCTTCAGCGAGCCGCCGGCTTGAACGGAGAGGGCTTGCCGCCCGCGCCGGGACGGGTACACTGAGGCCCTGTCCATCGTCGGGGAGTCTCGCCGCCATGTCCGTCCTGTTTCGCTCCATCCGCCGGTTCGCGCCGGCGCGCATGCTGTTGGCCCGTCCGCGGCTGGCGATCGCCGCCGTCGTCGGCCTGCTGGCCGTGCAGGCGCTGCCCTGGCTGTGGCCGGTGCAGGAGATCACCCGCTACATCGTCGGCTGGAACGTGGGCGCCGCGCTCTATCTGGCGCTGGTGGCCTGGATGATGTTCAGCGAGGGCCGCCAGCACATCCGTCATTGGGCCAGACTGGAGGACGAGGGACAGACGCTGGTGATGACGCTGGCGGTGCTGGCGGCGCTGGCCAGCCTGGCCGCCATCGTGCTGGAACTGGCGGCGGTCAAGGACTTGCACGGCTGGCCGCGCGCCGGCCACGTCGCGCTGGCCATCCTGACCATTTTTTCCTCCTGGGCCTTCATCCATGTGATGTTCGCGCTGCATTACGCGCGCGCCTACTACGCCGCCCACGCGCGCGGCCTGGCCCCGGGTCTGGAGTTTCCCGGCAAGGAGGAGCCGGATTACGGCGACTTCCTCTATTTCGCCTGCATCATCGGCACCTCCGGGCAAACCGCCGACGTCAGCTACACCACCAGCGCGATGCGCAAGGTGGGCACGCTGCATTGCGTGCTGTCCTTCTTTTTCAACGCCACGGTGTTGGCCTTGATGATCAATATCGCCGCCGGCCTGATCTGATGCCGGAGCGCAGCGAGACCCCATGTTGAACGTGTTGAAATTATTGCTCTTGTTCGGCCTGACCGCGGTCGCGGAAATCGTCGGTTGTTATCTGCCCTGGCTGTGGCTGCGCAAGGTGGGGCCGTGGTGGTTGCTGTTGCCGGCCGGGCTGTCGCTGATGCTGTTCGTCTGGCTGCTGACCCTGCATCCGGCGGCCGCGGGCCGGGTTTACGCCGCTTACGGCGGCGTTTACGTGGCGGTGGCGCTGTTGTGGCTGTGGCTGGTGGACGGCGTGCGGCCCAGCGGCTGGGACATCGCCGGCGCGGCGGTGGCCTTGTGCGGGATGGCCATCATCATGCTGGCGCCGCGGCCGGCTTGAGTGCCCGTTCACGATCCGTTGTGCGGGCGCAGGCATGAAAAAACCGGGCTCAGGCCCGGTTTTTCTTGGCGGCGGCGCGATTCAAGCGACCGGCGGCAGGGTGTCGGCGAAGGAGGGCCGCGTCATCAGCCGCTCCAGCAGGCTGGCCAGATTGGGGTGGCTGTCGCGCCAGTCTATCTCCGGGAAGCGGAAGTCCAGATAGCCCAGGCAGGCGCCGACGGCGATGTCGGCCAGGCTGTAGCTCACGCCGTTGCACCACTGGCGGTCGGCCAGGTCGGCGGCGAGCGCGGCCAGGCCGCGATCTATCTTGCCGCGTTGGCGCGCGATCGCTTCCGGCATCTGCTTGTCGTCCGGGCGGCGCTTTTCCAGCACGATGGCCACCGCTGCGTCGACGATGCCGTCGGCCAGCGCTTCCCAGCGCCGGGTGGCGATCAGCAGGCGGTTTTCCTGCGGCAGAATGCGCGACACCGGCGAGATATTGTCCAGATATTCGGCGATGACGCGCGAGTCGTACAGCGTCGAGCCGTCATCCAGTTCCAGAACCGGCACCTTGCCCAGAGGATTGTAGTCGCCGACGCGGGTGTCCGCGTTCCACGGCACGTCTTCCTCCAGCGGGCAGTCAATTTTCTTTTCGGCCAGCACGATGCGCACCTTGCGGGCGTAGGGGCTGGTCAACGAGGCGATCAGTTTCATGTTTCGGGTCGTTCTGGATATTGGCAGGCGAAGTGCTCGCCGGACGGCAAGGCCCGGCGAGCGACTACTTTAGCGCAATGCCGTGGCGGCTGGAAGGCTTACTTCAACTCCACCTTGCCGCTGACTTGCAGTTGCAGTTGCGATTGTCCGGGCTGCAGGTCCGGTTGCGCCACTTCCGCGTTGGCGGCCATGCCGGCGGCCTTCATCATCATCGGCGGACGGAAGATGGGTGATTGGCTGCCGATGTCCAGTTCCTTGATATTGCTGACATTTTTTCCAATGGCCTTGGCGGCGATCTTGGCCTGGGACTCCAGGTTGGCGATGGCTTCCGGCAGCATGGTCTGCTCGGCCTCCTTGCGCGCCTGGTCGGACACGCTGAACTGCAGTCCTTGCAGCAGCAGGTTTTGTTGCAGTTTGGCCATCAGTTCGGCGGCCTGGGCGAAATCGCGGCTTTTCAGCTGGATTTCCACCCGGCCTTGCCAGCTCTGGATCTTGCCGTTCTTGTCGTAATTGGGCCAGGTGTTGTAGCCGCCGCTGGACAGCTGCACTTTGGGATAGGCGCGGCCTAGAGCGATGCCCTGGGCGGCGGCCTTGTTCAGCCGGTCGGCCAGCACCGCCGGCTGGGCGTTGCTCAGCTGCTGGTAGAAGGTGGCGCTGATCTGGTCGTTGGGCACTTCGCGCTGGGCGCTGGCGGACAGATTGAGTTGGGTGCTGTCGGCCAGCGCCGGGGCGGCGCTGACGGCGAACAGGGTTCCGAGGCTGGCAAGCAAGAGAGTTGGTTTGTTCATGTGTCGATTCCCATGACATTGTTGTCTTGATCGGAAAAGTCCGATTCGCAGTGTGTAGGCCCATCATGCCCGAGAAAAGTTTCCGACGGCATACTGCCCTTCGGCCAGTTCGATCCGGTTGCGGCCGTTGCGCTTGGCCCGGTAGAGCTGGCTGTCCGCCGCCCGGAACAGGCTGGACAGGTCGTCGTAGGGCTGCTGGCTGGTGCTGGCCACGCCGATGCTGACGCTGATGCGCAAGGGCGGGGCGGCGGCGGCCGGCTGCGGCCGCAACGCGTCCACCGCGCGCATGATGCGTTGCGCGGCCGCGTGCGCGTCCCGCAGGCCGGCGCGCGGCAGCAGCATCACGAATTCCTCGCCGCCGTAGCGGCCGACGATGTCGTCGCCGCGCGCTTCGGCGCGCAGGCAGGCGGCCAGTTGTTGCAATACCAGGTCGCCGAACTGGTGGCCGTGGCGGTCGTTGATGCTCTTGAAGTGATCGACGTCCAGGAGCAGCAGCGCCAGCGGCTCGCGCTCGCGCCAGGCGCGGCGGCAGGCGGCCTCGGCCAGTTCGCGGAAGCGGCGTTGGTTGAGCAGATTGGTCAGGCCGTCGTGGCTGGCCTGGTGTTGGGTCCGCTCCAGCGCGCGCTCGTAGCAGATGTACAGCGCGCACAAGATGAAGCCGAAGCTGAGCCAGTGCATGCCCAGCGAAGCGAGCATGGAGAAGCGCATCGCGTCGGCGTCGTAGACCTCGCCGGCCCAGCCGGCGTGGACGAGGCGCGTCAGCGACAGCAAGGCGTACAGCAGGCAAACCGCCAGCGCCATCTTGCAGCCGGCGCCGGCGATGCGGGTGCGGCCGGGCCACAGTTCGCGCGCGGCCAGCAGCCAGGCGATTAGATAGACCAGGCAGACCGCGATGGTGCGCCGCCCCATATCGGCCGGGCCGGCCTGCAGATAGGCGGCCATGCCGGCGGCCACCAGCAGCAGGCTTTGCCAGACGCGCGGCTTCTTGCCGTTCAGATGGCGGACGCCGCACAGCGCGAGGGGGTGGAACAGCATCCACAGCAGATTGTTGAACGCCAGTTGCGGCCACGGCGGCAGGCCGACGGGCAGCAGGCTGAACACGCCGCCCAGGCTGACGCTGGCGCCGGCCGCGCAGAAGTACAGGAAGGCCCGCTCGTCGCGGTTGCGCAGCCAGAACATCGTGATGACGGCGGTCAGCGCCAGGCCGTAGCCGGTGGTGCTGAGCACGGCGGCCTGGAAGTCTAGGATGCTTTGCATGTGGGGTCTGTTCAAAGTCCGCTGCGCGTCGCGAAACCTCGCGCGGCGGGCGCGGCGCTTGGTTTCGTGGGCGCTCGCCAGAGCGTGAACAGGCTCGGGGCCGGCGCTTTGCAAGGTGAATTATGACAAGCGGCCCATCATAGGGCCGTTGTCCATGGGCTTCAATCCGCAAAGCTACGCAGCCAGGCTGACAAATCCCGACAATTTCGCCGTCGGGATCCATTTGTCCTGTCAGGCCAGGTATTCGTATCCCGGCAGCGTCAGGAACTCGACGAAATCGTCGGAAGTGGTCAGCAGGTCGAACATCGCGGCCGCGTCGTCGTACTGGCGGGTCCAGCGCGCGCCGTACTCGGTCTTGAGTTTGGCCACTTCCGCCGCGTGCAGCTGGCGGAACAGTTCGGTGCTCACTTTGCGGCCGTCGTCCAGCACGCCCTTGGGGCTGCGTATCCATTGCCAGATCTGCGAGCGGGAGATTTCGGCGGTGGCGGCGTCTTCCATCAGATTGTGGATGGGCACGCAGCCGTTGCCGGAAATCCAGGCGCCCAGGTACTGGATGCCCACATTGATGTTCATCGCCAGCCCAGCCTCGGTGATGGGCGCGTCGGGACGGAAGTCCAGCAGTTCGGCGGCGCCGACCTGGACGTCGGGCCGCAGCTTGGCGATCTGGTTCGGCGCGTCGCCCAGCACCTTGCCGAAGGCTTCGGCGGCGATGGGTACCAGGCCGGGGTGGGCCACCCAGCCGCCGTCGTAGCCGTCGGCGGCGTCGCGCTCCTTGTCCGCCCGGACGCCGGCCAGCGCCTTCTCATTGGCCGCCGGATCGTTCTTGATCGGAATCAGCGCCGCCATGCCGCCTATCGCCGGCGCCGCGCGGCGGTGGCAGGTTTTCAGCAGCAGCAGCGCGTAGGCGCGCATGAAGGGCACCGTCATGGTGATCTGGGCGCGGTTGGCCAGGCAGAAATCGCGGTTCTGGCGAAATTTCTTGATGCAGCTGAAGATGTAGTCCCAGCGGCCGGCGTTGAGGCCGGCGCTGTGCTCGCGCAATTCGTACAGGATTTCGTCCATTTCGAAGGCGGCGAGTATGGTCTCGATCAGCACCGTGGCCTTGATCGTGCCCTGCGGGATGGACAGTTCCTGTTGGGCGAAGACGAACACCTCGTTCCACAGCCGCGCTTCCAGATGGCTTTCCATCTTGGGCAGGTAGTAATAAGTGGCGCTGCCCACGCTGCGCAGATAGCTGATGTTGTGGAAGAAGGACAGGGCGAAGTCGAACAGCGCGCCGGAGACGATCTCGCCGTCCACCTTGACGTGCTTTTCCATCAGATGCCAGCCGCGCGGGCGCAGCAGCAGGGTGGCGGTGTCGGCGTTGAGCCGGTATTGCTTGCCGTCCGGGTTGGCGAAGGAAATGGTCTTGCGATAGGCGTCGCGGACATTGATCTGGCCGTTGATCTGGTTGTCCCAGCTCGGACAGTTGGAGTCCTCGAAGTCCGCCATGAAGCTCTTGGCGCCGGAATTGAGCGCGTTGATCATCATCTTGCGGTCCACCGGGCCGGTGATTTCCACGCGGCGGTCGAGCAAATCGTCCGGCAGCGGCGCGATTGTCCAGTCGCCGGCGCGGACGGCGGCGGTGTCTGGCAGGAAGTCCGGCAGCTTGCCCGCGTCCAGCTCGGCCTGGCGCGCGGCGCGGGCGGCCATCAGTTCGCGGCGGCGCGGCTCGAAGCGGCGATGCAGCTTGGCGACGAAGGCCAGCGCGTCGTGGCTGAGGATGTCGGCGTAGGCCGGGGTGAGCGTAGCGAGGATTTCCATCCCCTGGGGAAGCGAGGCTGCCATGCTGGGACTCCTTTGCATCGTTGGACGGGGCGGCGAGCGGGCGCGCCGGGACAGGCGGCGTCCGCGTCCGCACCTGGGACAGTGAAACGGGACCTGGCTAGTCTATCTAGGCAAAGCGTAAAAAAAAATGCATATATAGACATATCATCTTTTACTTTTTGTTAGCTAATCGTGGGGCGGCCCGGATGTTGAAACAATTGGAGACCTTTGTCGCCGTGGTGTCGCAGGGCAGCTTGTCGGCCGCCGCGCGCCAGGAGGGGGTGGTGCCGGCCATAATAGGCCGGCGCATCGACGCGCTGGAGGAGAGGCTGGGCGTCAAGCTCCTGACCCGCAGCACGCGCAGCCTGGCGCTGACCCAGGAGGGAGCGGCTTTTTTCGAGGACTGTCAGCGCATCCTCGCCGATCTGGAGGACGCGGAGGCGGCAGTGGCCTCCGGCAGCGGCCGCGCGCGCGGCCATCTGCGGGTGTCGGCGCCGGCCGGTTTCGGCCGCAAGCACGTGGCGCCGCACATCGCCGGCTTTCAGCAGCGCCACCCCGACGTCAAGGTAACGCTGGACCTGTCGGACCGGCTGGTGGACTTGCAGCGTGACCGCATCGACTGCGCGATCCGCATTTCCGATCTGGCCGATTCCTCGCTGGTGGCGATCCGGCTGGCGGAAAACCGCCGCGTGGTGGTGGCGGCGCCGGCCTATCTGGCACGCCACGGCCTGCCGCGCCGGCTGGAGGACCTGGCCGAGCACAACTGCCTGTCGCTGGGCGAGAGCCAAAGCCGCGGCTGGGCGTTCCGCCGCGACGGCGAGGCGGTGAACCTGCGCGTGGGCGGCCGGCTGGAGTGCAACGACGGCGCGGTGCTGCACGACTGGGCGCTGCAGGGCCTGGGCCTGGCCTGGCGTTCGCTGTGGGAGGTGAAGGACGATTTGTCCGACGGCCGGCTGGTGACGGTGCTGGACGAGTTCTCCGCGCCGGACTATCCGGTGTGCGCGGTGGTGCCGCAGCGGCGGCTGTTGCCGGCGCGGGTGCGGCACTTCGTCGACTATCTGCGGTCAGTGTATGCTGAGGCGGCATATTGGAATTGAGGCGATGAAGATGAAAACAGCGATGGCGGCGCTGCTGGCGGCGCTGGCGGCCGCCCCGGCCTGGGCCGGCGCGGGCACGGTGGGCCTGAGCTGCCTGCCGTCGGCCGGCGCCGGCGTGGACATGCGCGAATGGCTGCTGGACCGGCTGGCCTTGAAAGGCGCGGCGGTGGACGAGGCGCGCCCGCAATGGAAGTTGTGCTTCAAGCAAAGCCAGCAGCGCCAGGTGTATTGGCCGGCGGACGGCTGGTACGCCGGCGGCTGGCGCGATTGGCGCTACGGCGGCGGCATGTATTGGTCGCCGGACTACCAGGTGCGCACCGTGCGCACGCTGGCGCTGGAGGTGGTCAACAGCGCCGACGGCGCTGTGCTGTGGCAGGGCCAGCAGGAATTGGGCGACGGCGACAACGGCCGTCAGCAATTGGAGAACGCCGCGCGCAAATTGATAGATTTAATGCCATTGCCATGATTTGTTTTGCGCTATGATGACGCGCAGGGTTTGATGGCCGCGGGCTATATGGGGTTTCCCGCATTGCCGGCGGCCGGCCCTGCGGTACTATCGCATTCTTCCCCGGCATGAACTGCGTGGATCGGCGGCTTAAGCACCGCGCTCGACAACGGCAAGCCCTTGTTATCGCGTTTATTTAAAGCCAACGACAGACAGAGCAGCGGGGGATAGGACACAACAGATCATACAGGCCCCATCCGAGTATGAAGCGCCCGCCGGGACAGCGGGCGCTTTGTCGTTGTACCGGACGGCCGTTACGGGACAGTGAAACAAATGAGTTTGATGCGCAAAAAGAGCGTCCAGGGAATGCTGGCTACCGCTCAAACCTCGCGTGGGCTTCGCAAGGAGCTTTCTGCTTTCGACCTTACCATGCTCGGCATCGGCGCCATCATCGGCACCGGCATCTTCGTGCTGACCGGCACCGGCGCCACCGTGGCCGGCCCCGGCCTGGTGCTGTCCTTCGTGATCAGCGCCTTCGCCTGCGGCTTCGCCGCGCTGTGCTACGCCGAATTCGCCTCCATGCTGCCGGTGTCCGGCTCCACTTACACCTACGCCTACGCGACTTTGGGCGAGATGATAGCCTGGATCATAGGCTGGGACCTGCTGCTGGAATACCTGCTGGCCTCGTCGGCGGTGTCGGTGGGCTGGTCCGGCTATTTCCAGAGCCTGCTGTCCGGCTTCGGCGTGACCCTGCCCGAATACCTGACCGCCGCCGCCGGCTCGCTGCCGGGCAAGCATACGCTGTTCAACCTGCCGGCCTTCTGCGTGGCGATGGTGATCACCGCCTTGCTGGCCTTCGGCATCAAGGAATCCAAGCGCGTCAACAATGTGGTGGTGCTGATCAAGGTGGGCGTGGTGCTGCTGTTCATCGGCATCGGCGTGTGGCACGTCAAGCCGGTGAACTGGCAGCCGGCGCTGCCCTTCGGCTTCTCCGGCGTGTTCCACGGCGCCGCCATCGTGTTCTTCAGCTTCATCGGCTTCGACGCGGTGACCTGCGCCGCCGAGGAAGTGAAGAACCCGGCCAAGGACATCCCGCGCGGGGTGATCTGGTCGCTGGGCGTGTGTTCGCTGCTCTACGTGGTGGTGGCGGCGATCATGACCGGCATCGTGCCTTATATGCAGTTCGCAGGCGTAGACCATCCGGTGTCGCTGGCCTTGCAAGTGGCCAAGCTGGACTGGTTCGCCGGCTTCGTCGACCTGGGCGCCATCCTCGGCATGATGACGGTGATTCTGGTGATGACTTACGGCCAGACCCGCATCCTGTTCGCGATGTCGCGCGACGGCCTGCTGCCCAAGATCTTCTCCGATGTGAATCCCAAGTACGGCACCCCGTACAAGGCCACCTGGCTGATCGGCACCATCATCGCGCTGCTGGCCGGCTTCGTGCCGCTGCACACGCTGGCGGAGCTGGTGAACATTGGCACCCTGGCCGCCTTCACCTTGATCGCGCTGTCGGTGATCGTGCTGCGCAAGCGCGAGCCCAATCTGCCGCGCAAATTCGTTTGCCCGGGCGTGCCCTACATCCCGACGCTGGCCATTCTGTGCTGCGGCTTCCTGATGACCCAGCTGTCGCTGCTGACCTGGGTGTGCTTCATGGTCTGGCTGTTGATAGGCCTGGTGGTGTACTTTGGTTATTCGCGGCGCAATTCGCTGTTGAACAACCCCGCCTGAGGCGGAGGATGAAAAAGCCGGCTTCAGCCGGCTTTTTTTGCGCCCGCCGCCGGCCGCGGGCGGATAATGGCGGCATCAAGGAAGGAGGGGGACGCATGGAAGAGCGGATCGAATTGACGGCCTGGCAGGGCGACATCACCACGCTGGCGCTGGACGCCATCGTCAACGCCGCCAACACCAGCCTGCTGGGCGGCGGCGGCGTGGACGGCGCCATCCACCGCGCGGCCGGGCCGGAGCTGCTGGAGGAATGCCGGGGCTTGCACGGCTGCCGCGTCGGCGAAGCCAAGCTGACCGCCGGCTACCGGCTGCCGGCGCGGCATGTGATCCACACCGTGGGGCCGGTGTGGCAGGGCGGCGCCCACGGCGAGGCGGAACTGCTGGCCGCCTGCTACCGCAACAGCCTGGAACTGGCGGCGCGGCACGGCCTGGCCAGCATCGCCTTTCCGGCGATCAGCTGCGGCGTTTACGGTTATCCGCCGGAGCAGGCCGCCGTCATCGCGGTGGATACCGTGCGCGCTTGGCTGGCGCAGGAGTCGCATCCGCTGCGGCGCGTGCTCTTGGTGGCCTTCGACGAGGCGATGGCCGGCCGCTACCGGCAGTTGCTGGCCGGCGCTAGCTGACCTCGCCCTTGGATGGCCGCGGCAACTGGCCGCCGCAGTGTTTGCAGAAGCGCGCGTCCCAGTCGTGGCCCTCGGTGAAGCAGTGCGGGCACAGCCGGGTGCCGGACACCGCTTCCACGGTCTTGGGTTTGGCGCCGCTGCCGCGCGCGATTTCGGCGGTGACGATGCCGGTGGGCACCGCGATGATGCCGTAACCGGTGATCATCACCACGCTGGCCAGCGCCTGGCCCAGCGGCGTTTTGGGCGTGATGTCGCCGAAGCCCACCGTGGTCAGGGTGACGATAGCCCAGTAAATGCTGACCGGAATGCTGGTGTAGCCGTGTTCCGGGCCTTCGATCACGAACATCAGCGTGCCCAGGATCACCACCAGCAGAACCACGGTGACCAGGAAGACCGTGATCTTGCGGCGGCTGGCCAGCATCGCCCGTTTCAGTTCGCTGGCCTCGCCGATGTAGCGGGTCAGCTTGAGGATGCGGAACATGCGCAGCAGGCGCAGGATGCGGATATCGGCCAGGAAGCGGCTCTCCGGGATGAACAGCCCCAAATACATCGGCAGCACCGCCAGCAGGTCGATGACGCCGAAGAAGCTCTTCACGTAACGCATAGGCTTGTGGATGCAAATCAGCCGCAATGCGTACTCGATGGTGAACAGAATGGTGAAACACCAGTCTAGAATCTTGAGCTGGGCGCCCCAGGCGGCCTGTATGCTCTGCACGCTCTCCAGAATCACTGTCAGCACCGACAGCAGGATGGCGACGATCAGCGCCAGGTCGAAGATGCGGCCCGGCCGGGTGTCTGCCTCGTAAATGATGATGTAAAGCTTGCGGCGCCAGCCGGTGAGGGGGATCAGGGTTTCCTGTGTAGGCATGCGGGAAGTGGACCTCGGTCTGCGGGTGGTGTGTGTCGTTTCAGTGTAGCCGCCGGGCCGCGGCGCGCGCGGGGCCGGCTGAGACTGCCAAGTTTGACGATTATAAGCAAACAATATTTTGGATCGTCGCTTGGCTTGTTTATGATGCTGGGTAATATGGTTTTCTTCAAAACTGTCTGTGGAGAATAAAGATGCGAATTGCCAATGCAGTGACGGATTTGATCGGCAACACCCCGCTGGTGCGGCTGAATCGGGTGACCGACGGCTGCGGCGCCACCGTGGCGGCCAAGCTGGAGTTCTTCAACCCGGCGCACAGCGTCAAGGACCGCATCGCAGTGGCGATGATCGACGCCGCCGAACAGGCCGGCAAGATCGGCCCGGACACCACCATCGTGGAGCCCACCTCCGGCAATACCGGCATCGGCCTGGCCATGGTCTGCGCCGCGCGCGGCTACAAGCTGGTGATCACCATGCCGGAAACCATGAGCCGCGAACGCCGCCAGCTGCTGCGCGCCTACGGCGCCGAGCTGATCCTGACCCCGGGGCCGGACGGCATGGGCGGCGCCATCGCCAAGGCGCGCGAGCTGGTGGAGCAGAATCCGGACAGCCACTTCATGCCGCAGCAGTTTGAAAATCCGGCCAACCCGGCCATCCACCGCCGCAGCACCGCCGAAGAAGTGTGGAGCGACACCGACGGCCAGGTCGACATCTTCGTCGCCGGCGTGGGCACCGGCGGCACCATCACCGGCGTGGGCGAGGTGCTGAAGGCGCGCAAGCCCGGCGTGCAGATCGTGGCGGTGGAGCCGGACGCGTCGCCGGTGCTGTCCGGCGGCCCCAAGGGCCCGCACCCGATCCAGGGCATAGGCGCCGGCTTTGTGCCGGCCATCCTCAACACCGGCATTTACGATGAAATCATCCGCGTGAAGAACGAGGACGCGATGGAAACCGCGCGCGCGGTGGCGGCGCGCGAAGGCCTGCTGGTGGGCATTTCCTCCGGCGCGGCGGTGTGGGCGGCGCTGGAACTGGCCAAGCGTCCGGAAAACGCCGGCAAACTGATCGTGGTGGTGATTCCCTCCTTCGGCGAGCGCTATCTGTCCACGCCGCTGTTCCAGCATCTGGCGGACTGAGTTCGGTCGCGGCCGCGGCCGCGGACATCGACAGCCTGGCGGCTTTCTGCCAGGCTGTTTGTTTTTGTCGTTTCGCATCTGAGGGGGAATCATGGAGCAGTTGCAAGCCTTCCTGGCCCGGGCCGAAGCCATGCTGGCGCGTCTGGAGCCCTTGCTGCCGCCGGCGCGGCCGGAGCCGGACTGGAGCGCGCTGGCATTCCGCTGGCAGCGCCAGGGCATGGCCGGCTGGCTGGAGGCGGTGGCGGAACCGCACGCGCCGGAGCTGGAGCGCCTGACCCATATCGACGCCCAGCGCGCGCAACTGCTGCGCAATACCCGCCAGTTCGTCAAGGGCCGGCCGGCCAACAATGTGCTGCTCACCGGCGCGCGCGGCACCGGCAAGTCCTCGCTGGTCAAGGCGCTGCTGCCGGAGTTCGCCGCCAAGGGCCTGCGCCTGATCGAAGTGGACAAGGCGCAGCTGGGCGACTTGAACCGCATCGTCGAGCTGGTGGCCGGGCGCAAGGAGCGTTTCATCCTGTTCTGCGACGACCTGTCCTTCGAGCAGGGCGACGACGCCTACAAGGCGTTGAAGACCGCGCTGGACGGCGGCCTGGCGCGCCGCGTCGACAATGTGCTGGTGTACGCGACATCCAACCGCCGTCATCTGATGCCGGAAAAAATGAGCGAAAACCGCGAGGGCTGGGTGCAGGACGGCGAGATCCACCCGGGCGAGGCGATAGAGGAGAAGGTGTCCTTGTCGGACCGTTTCGGCCTGTGGCTGTCGTTTTACCCGTTCGATCAGGACGCCTATCTGGCGGCGGCGACCGAGTGGCTGGCGCATTTCGGCCTGAAGCTGGACGCCGAGGCGGAAAAGGCCGCGCTGCACTGGAGCCATCTGCGCGGCAGCCGCTCCGGCCGCGTCGCCTGGCAGTTCGCCTGCGACTGGGCCGGACGCAGCGCCAAGGAGCGCAAGGCCTTATTGTGATGTCAGATAGCGCAGGCCCACGCTCTTGACCTGGCCGTCGGCGGCGGCGCGGATCACCATCTCCAGACGGTCCAGCCGCAGCACGTCGCCGGCCACCAGCGGATAGCCGCAGGCGCGTTTGCAGTAGTCGGCGATGCTGTCGGCGCGGTCGCGCTCGCTCAGCGTCAGGCCGTAGCTGTCGGCCAGGTCGGCCAGACGCGCCAGCCCGGACACGGTGAAATAGCCGTAGTAAGGATCGTCGCCGGGCGGGTGGAAGGCCTCGCCGGCGGTCTCCAGCGCCGGGCCGGGGCCGATCAGGCAGGCCCAGTCGCCGGCGCGCAGCGTCTGGCCGGCCGCCGGCTCCAGCGCTTGTTCGTCGCGGTACAGCGCGGCCAGCCTCACACCGCCGGGCAAGGCCAGCTCGCCGGCCAGCTGGCCCTCGGCCGGGCTGTCGGCGCGCACCAGGCAGGAGGCGGCCTCGTAGCGGGCTTCCTGGCCGCTGACCACCGGCACCCGGTGTTCTACGTCCGGCCGCGCCGGCAGCTTCAGCTTCAATTTCTCCGCCAGCGGCGCGATGGTCCAGCCCTGGAACAGCAGCGACATCATCACCACGAAGAAGGCCACGTTGAAGAACAGCTGGCTGTTGGGCAGCCCCGCCATCAGCGGGAAAATGGCCAGAATCACCGGCACCGCGCCGCGCAGGCCCACCCAGCTCATGAACAGCTTTTCCGCCTTGGGCACCGGGAAGGGCAGCATGCACAGCCACACCGCCAGCGGCCGCGCCACCAGCATCAGCACGATGGAGATCGCCAGCGCGTAGGGCGCCACCGGCAGCAGATTGGACGGCGTCACCAGCAGGCCCAGCACCAGGAACATGGTCACCTGGGCCAGCCAGGCGTAGCCGTCGTGGATGTTCAACAGATTGGGCAGGTCCGCCACCCGGGCGTTGCCCACCACGATGCCGGCCAGATAGATGGCGAGGAAGCCGCTGCCGCCGGCCGCCGTGGTCAGGCTGAACAGCGCCCCGGCGGTGCCCAGGCTGAACAGCGCCAGCATCGCGCCGCGCGGACCCAGCCGCTGGAACAGCCAGACCATGGCCTTGCCGCCGGCCCAGCCGGCCAGCGCGCCCAGGCCCATCTGCTTGACGAACAGCCACAGCATGGCGGCGACGCCGGCGTCTTGGCCTTGCTGGCCCAGCACGCCGATCAGCGCCGAGGTCAGGAACACCGCCATCGGATCGTTGCTGCCGGATTCTATCTCCAGCGCGCTGCCGACGCGGCGGTTGATTTCCAGGCCGCGGCCGGACAGGAGGGCGAACACCGCGGCGGCGTCGGTGGAGCCGACGATGGCGCCGATCAGCAAGCCCTCCAGCCAGCTGAGGTTCAGCACCCAGGCGGCGAACAGGCCGGTCACGCCGGTGGTGATCAGCACGCCCAGCGTGGCCAGCACCCCGGCCGGCTTCAGGCTGATGCGGAAGCTGTCCTGGCGCGTGCGCAGGCCGCCGTCGAACAGGATCACCACCAGGGCGATGGTGCCGATCACATAGCTGAGCTGGTAATTGCTGAACACGATCTTGCCGGGGCCGTCCTCGCCGGCCAGCATGCCCAGCGCCAGGAAGACCAAGAGCAGCGGCGCGCCGAAGCGGGAGGCGATGGAGGACACCACCAGGCTGGCGAGAAACACCAGCGAACCGGCCAGGATCAGTGAATTCAGGGTGTCCAAGAAAAATCTCCTTCTGGCGGTGGCGAGGGCCGCATCGATGATGCGAGGGGCGGATGCTGCGAATCGGGGGACTTGCCGGGGCGAGATGAAACCGACCGCCGCGCTGGCTTGAACGTTGCGCGGCGAGCACGACCTCGAAACGCTCGAGCGCCGCTTGAGCATGCCGTTTTCTCAGTCGTTCCCGCCTTGTCTCGTTCCTGGCGCGCGAGCCCGAGAACAGGCTCTCGAGGCGGAGGGTTCATGACAATGGGGACAAATGCGTTGAATTCGCTGCCTTACAGGGCTAATGGTAACACTTTGTTACCGATTAGCCGGCGCGGATCGGCCTGCTGGGCGCATTTTTTGCAAAAAACGTCGTGTCGGGCGACTTGATGCCTACGGCAAGTCGCGCTTTATGCAATTAGAATTGTATTGTATATTTGTTTGGCATTTTCAGCGCCTGGCCAGGCCTCGCATCGGCCATGCTCTTCTTCACTGTGTCCCGAGGTATTCACGATGACTCGCAAAATCATTCTGGCCCTGGCGGCCTTGTCCTTCCCCCTGATGACCCTGGCCGCGCCCGCGCCCTGGTATCTGTGGCAGAGCAAGATAGACGGCAAGCTCGCCTGCTCGCAATTCTCCCTGGGACCGGGCTGGCTGCAGTTCAGCTCCCAGCCTTACAAGGACGCGGGCTGCACCAAGCCGGGCCGTCCGGGTTGAGACGGGCTTGAATCCATCAAGGGCGCCGTGGCGCCCTTATTGCTTTGCTGAGGAGCGCTTGCGGTAGAATGCGCTGCCGGCCGTCGAGAGCCGGAACGATATTCACCGGGCAAGACCAAGCAATGAGCGACAGCAAGATCATCGAGGTAGTGGCCGGCGCGCTGATGCGGCCGGACGGCAGTTTCATGCTGGGCAGCCGGCCGGAGGGCAAGCCCTACGCCGGTTACTGGGAGTTTCCTGGCGGCAAGGTGGAGCCGGGCGAAAGCGGCGAGCAGGCGCTGGCGCGCGAGCTCTACGAGGAAATGGGCATAGAGATGGAGGCCGCGACGCCGTGGCTGAGCAAAGTCCACCATTATGAGCACGCTTCGGTGCGGCTGCGCTTCTTCCGGGTCTGGTCCTGGCGCGGCGAGCCGCAGCCGCGGGAGGGCCAGCGCTTCGCCTGGCAGACGCCGGGCGCTTGCACGGTGCAGCCCATGCTGCCGGCCAACGGCCCCATTCTCAAATCGCTGGAGCTGCCGGCGGCCTATGCTATCAGCTGCGCGCACGAGATCGGCGTCGACGCCCAATTGCGGCGGCTGGAGCAGGGGCCGGCCTGGGGGATGGTGCAGATCCGCGAGCCGCAGATGACGCGGGTCGAGCTCGCCGATTTCGTCGCCAAGGCGGCTGCCATTATTCACTGCCGCGGCGGCAAGCTGCTGGTCAACGCCGATCCGGCCTGGGCGGCGGAATGGCCGGTGGACGGCGTGCACCTGAACGCCGCGCGGCTGGAGGCCATCGCGCGGCGGCCGGATTTCGCCTGGGTGGGCGCGTCGGCGCACGATGCGGCGCAAGTGGCGCGGATAGGGGAGTTGGGTCTGGATTACGCTTTGCTCGGCCATGTGGCCGCCACCGCCAGCCATCCCGGCGTGGCGCCCTTGGGCTGGGACGGTTTCCGGCGCTGCCTGGCGGACGGCGCGCCGGCGCCGGTCTACGCGCTGGGCGGCATGAGTCTGGACGATTTGGACGCGGCCCGTCGTCACGGCGCGCACGGCGTCGCCTTGATGCGGGGGGCCTGGCGATGAACGCCAAACAGCGCAAATGGCTGGCGCTGGGCGGCGCCTTGCTGCTGCTGGGCGGCCTCAAGTTCGGCCTGATCTATCGCTGGTACGGCGAGCGGCAGCCGGCCAAGCCGACGCCGCTGGCCTGCGCGGCCGGCCAGCCGTCCTGTGCTCTGCCCGGCGGCGGCGTCTGGCGTTTCGCGTCGCCGCCGCAACACGGCAAGCCGTTCGAGATTCGCTTGCAAGGCGTCGCGGCCCGGGAAGCGCCGCAGGTGGAGTTCAATATGGCCGACATGGACATGGGCTTCAACCGCTACACCTTCGTGCGCGACGGCGCGGACTGGAAGGCGGTGGTCACCCTGCCGTTGTGCGTCAGCGGCAGCCGCGACTGGCTGGCCACGCTGAGCCTGGACGGCAAGCGCTATCTGCTGCCGTTTTCCACGCGCTGAAGCGCGGCGCCTCATTTCTTCTTGCGTTTGATGTACAGCGTCTTGAACACCCTCGCCACCAGCTCGTTCTGCTGATCGACGATGTCCACCTGCAATTGCGGCAGGTATTTGTCTCCGGCGGCGGTGCGCAGCCGAATCTCCTCCAGCACGGCGGGCTCCAGCCGGAAATGCGCGCGCACCGTGCCGCGGCCCGGCTTGACGTAGTCGATGCTGCCGCTCTTGTCCCACACATAGTAGTCCCGCCCCAACTGGTGCATCAGCATCAGCATGAAGAAGGGATCGGTCATCGCGTACAGGCTGCCGCCGAAATGGGTGCCGACGTAGTTGCGATTGCTGAAGCCCAGCTTCAGCCGCACTTCGATATCGCTGAAATCGTCGGCCAGCCGCTGGACGCGGATGCCGGCGCCCAGGAAGGGGGGCCACAGATTGAGCAAGACTCTGAACAGCCAGGAGGGTGGTTTCATCGTATTGAAACGGTCGTTTGAATTCTGTCATCGTCAATAAAAAAACCGGCCTTGTCAATCGCGCCGGTTTTTCCTTGTCGAGGACGGGCTTATTTGACCACGCCGCAGGCCACGCGCGCGCCGCCGCCGCCCAGCGGCTGCGGGTGATCGCTGTGATTGTCGCCGCCGGCGTGCACCATCAGCGCGTGGCCGGCGAAGTCCGCCGCTTTCAGCCGCGGCGCCAGCACCGGATAGCTCGCCTTGCCGTCGGCGCCCACGTACAGCGCCGGCAGGTCGCCCTTGTGGCCTTGGCCGTAAGGGCCGGCGTGCGCGCCGGTCTTGTCCGGGTCCCAGTGGCCGCCTGCGGCGCCGGCCGGGGTGACCGCGCCGTTGGCGCCGACGGACGGCGCGCAGGAGGCTTTCTCGTGCACGTGGAAGCCGTGCAGGCCCGGCGGCAGTTTTTCAAGATTGGGCGTCAGCAGCGCGCCGTAGGGCGTGTCTTCAATCTGGACGCTGCCGGCCGGGCCGGCGTTGCCCTTGGCGTCGACGAAGGACAGTTCCACGCTTTGGGCCAGGGCCAGAGCGGGCAGACAGCACAGCAGGGCGGATAGGGGGCGCAACATGGGCGGATTCTCCGAATAAGGGCGGGGGTAGGGTGAAGACCCCGATTGTGCCATCCCGGTTCCAGGCCGGAGCCTGGCTGTTCGGGTGGGGCGGGCGCGGCTCAGGAGGCCAGCCGG
Source organism: Chromobacterium alkanivorans (assembly GCF_016937655.1). GTDB lineage: Bacteria > Pseudomonadota > Gammaproteobacteria > Burkholderiales > Chromobacteriaceae > Chromobacterium > Chromobacterium alkanivorans. Next base: position 305,337 of record NZ_JAFHKL010000006.1, read on the forward strand.
TCGGCGGGCGCCAGGTTCTCGTTTTGCGCCTCGGTGGCCGGCGAGCAGCGATGGCAGCCGGCCGCGGCCGTCTCCGGCCGTCGCCAGCTCATCCGTCGCAGCGTGTCGTCCTTCAGCGCGACATGGTGCCAGACGGCGGCGGCGATGTGGACGGCGAGCAGTCCGTAGCAGATCCAGCCCAGCCAGTCGTGCAGCCGCACCGCCGCGATCACCAGGGCCGGATCGGCGGCGACCAGGCGCGGAAAATCGAAGCCCAGCAGCGGCATCGGGATCGCCATGCCCTTGGCGTTGACGATGAGCCAGCCCAGCAGGCAGGACCCCAGAATCAAGCCGTAGATCGCCAGATGGGCGGCGTGGGCGCAAGCGCGTTGCGCGCGGCTGCTGCCGGCCAGCGGCGGCAGCGCCGGGCCGGCCAGCCGGGTGGCGGCGCGCAGCAGGGTCAGGAACAGCAGGGCCATGCCGCAGCCGATGTGGACGATCATCACGCTGCGCATGTCGACGGCGGCGTGGCTGACCAACTGGTGGCGCAGCCCGCCGGCCAGCGCCAGGACGGCCTTCAACAGCACGCTAAGCCAGTGAAACAAGATTTGCAGGCGCGGATAGCCAGCGTTGGCGGCGGCAGGGGCGGAAGGGGACATGCGTTTCTCCGGGACGCGGCGCCGGGCGGGGCCGGCGGCGGCGCGCGATTAAAAAAACGCTATTCAAACGCCGGCGCAGCTGCCGGCGCCATGATTCTGAAACCATCCTCAATGGCTTGCTCCGGCCGGCCGGTCCCGGCGCGTCCGCCCGACTTTAGATTCCTTTCAGAAAGATTGAGAACCGCGAAAGCCCCATGTGAGCATGCGTTGGCAAGGAGTGGGCCGCCGTCGTCACGGGCGGCGCGGGCCCGCTTCCTCTCTTCTAATCCCACGCCGCCGGGCGCGGCCTGACTTTGGACAAGCGATTCTTATGACGACGATGAGCGCTCGACGACGAGCCGCCGGACAAGGCGGCTTCACGCTGCTGGAATTACTGGTGGTGCTGCTGATCATCGCCCTGTTGGCCGGCTACGTCGGACCCAAGCTGTTTTCCCAGGTGGACAAGGCCAAGGTCAAAGCCACCCAGGCGCAGATGAAGACGCTGGGCGACGCCTTGGCGCAATACCGGCTGGACGTCGGCGGCTATCCCAGCGCGGAGCAAGGCCTGGAGGCATTGGTGAAGGCGCCGGCGGGCGTGGCAGGCTGGCACGGCCCCTACCTGGCCAAGGATGTGCCGATGGACGCCTGGGGACGGCCGTATCAATGGCGGGTGCCCGGCGGCGAGGCCGAGGCCGAGATCGTTTCGCTGGGCGAAGCCGGACGGGCGGGAGGCGACGGTGAACTGGTCCATGCGCTGTAAGGGGCTGCTGGCCGCCTGCGCCTTGCTGGCCGACGGCGCGCAGGCGGCCAATTGCTGGCGCGAAGCCGGCGCGCGCCACCGGGTGGACCCGCTGCTGCTGTATTCCATCGCCAAAGTGGAGTCGTCGCTGAACCCGCGCGCCGTCAACTACAACAAGGACGGCAGCCACGACATCGGCCTGATGCAGATCAACAGCCTCCATCTGCCGGCGCTGGCCCTGCGCGGCATCAGCCGCCAGCGGCTGCTGGACGAGCCCTGCCTGAGCGTTCAGGTGGGCGCGTCCATCCTGGCGGACTTCATCGCGCGCTACGGCTACACCTGGCGCGCGGTGGGGGCTTACAACGCCGGCGGCGCGGCTGCGCGCGAAGGCGCGCGCAAGCGTTACGTGGACAAGGTGTGGCGGCAGTATCTGCAATTGCGCGCGGAACGCGAGGCGCGGCGCTGAGGTGGCGGCCTACCGGATCCGCGTATTGCGGCAGGGGGAGGTGCGGACGCGCTTGCTGCGGGCGGACAGCGAAGCCGCCGCGCTGGCCCAACTGAGCGCCGACGACGGCCTGGTGCTGGAGGCGAGGCGCGAAGCCGGCGCCGAGCGCGCGCTCAAGGGCGCGGCGCTGGGCCTGCTGCTGCAGGAGCTGTCGGCGCTGCTGGAGGCCGGGCTGGCGCTGATCGAAGCGCTGGAAGCGCTGCGCGACAAGGCCGGCCGCGGCGACAAAGCCTTGCAGGGCGTGCTGGAGCGGCTGTTGCAGGCGCTGTACCAGGGCCAGCCGCTGTCGCGGGCGATGGAAGAGCAGCCGGAGGTGTTTCCGGCGCTGCTGGCGGCCACCGTGGCCGCGTCCGAGGGCAGCGGCCAACTGCCGGAAGCGCTGAAGCGCTATCAGCACTACGAACTGCGCATCGTCGCCATCCGCAAGCGGGTGAGCGGCGCGCTGGTCTATCCGGCGCTGGTGCTCGCCGTCGGTTTCGGCATCCTGCTGTTCATGTTGTTCTTCGTGATTCCCCGTTTCGCCGTGGTGTTCGAATCGCTGCGCGAGATGCCGGCCAGCGCCGCCGCCATGCTGTGGTGGGCGCGGCTGGTGCAGGCCCACGGCGGCTTGCTGGGCGCGGGACTGGCCGCCGGCCTGGCGGCGCTGTGCCTGCTGCTGCGCGCGCCGCGGATCCAGCGCGCGCTGCTGAGCCTGCTGTGGACGCTGCCCCGCTTGCGCGACGTCGCGCGCCTGTTCGTGCTGGCGCGGTTTTACCGCACAGCCGGCTTGCTGATCGCCGGCGGCACGCCGGCCTTGCAGGCCTTCGTGCTGTCCGGGCGGCTGCTGCCGGCCGCGTATGGCCAGCGTCTGGGCCGCGCCTTGGAGGAGTTGCGCGCCGGCCGGCCGGTGGCGGACACCCTGGCGCGTCACGCGCTGACCACGGCGGTGGCGGAGCGCTTATTGCGCGTCGGCGAGCAGAGCGGCGACCTGGGCGGCATGTGCGAGCGCATCGCCCAGTTTCACGACGGCGCGCTGGACCAGGCGATCGAGGTGTTCAGCAAAGTGTTCGAACCGATTCTGATGTTGGCGGTGGGCGGCCTGGTCGGTCTGATCGTCGTCCTGCTGTATATGCCGATTTTCGAATTGGCCGGCGGCATGGGGTGAGGAGGGGTATGGAAGCATTGATGGAGCCCGCGTTGCCGGCCGCCTGGCAATGGCGGCGCGAGAACGGGGAACAAGACCTGCCGATGTCCGAGCTGCTGAATCGGCAGCTGGAGCGCGAGCCGGTCGGCCTGCCGCAGGCGGCCAGGCTGCTGGGCCTGGCCGCGCTGAGCGAGGCCCAGGTGGGGGAGGCGACGGCGCGCTTCGATCTGTTGCCGCTGGCTGAGGCCCTGTCCTGCCGCGTAGCGCCCTTGGAGTGGCGGGGCGAACTGTACCTGCTGCTGGCCGAACCGCTGCGGCTGGACCTGCGGCTGCGCATGCAGAACCGGCTGCTGGGCCGCGGCCAGCGCTTCGCTCTCAGCCTGCCCGGCGTGGCCGACGCCTGGCTGAAACAGGCCGAGGCCCGCGAGCGGGTGATGGACGGCGCGGAAGTGGACCTGGCCGAGGACAGCCTGGCCAAGGCGGTGGAATCGATCTCGCTGAGCAGCCTGGCCAAGGACGAAAGCCCGGTGATCCGCCTGGTCAACATGACCTTGTACGACGCCCTGCAAAGCCGCGCCAGCGACATCCATCTGGAGTCCCGCGACGACGGGCTGCAAATCCGCTACCGCATCGACGGCGTGATGCAGGCCATTCGCCGGGTGCCGGGGCAGTTGGCGGCCAGTCAGACCCTGTCGCGGCTGAAAGTGCTGTCCAGCCTGGACATCGCGGAAAAGCGCGTGCCGCAGGACGGCCGCTTCAAGGTGGCGCTGCAAGGCCGCGAGGTGGATTTCCGCGTCTCCATCATGCCGGGCGTCCACGGCGAAAACGCGGTGCTGCGCCTGTTGGACAAATCCCAGCGCGGCGACAGCCTGAGCCTGGACAGCCTGGGCTTTCACGGCGAAACCGCGCGCCGCGTACGCGCCTTGGCGCAGCTGCCCTACGGACTGACCCTGATCACCGGCCCCACCGGCAGCGGCAAATCCACCACCTTGTACGGCGCGCTGGCGGAGATCAACACCGGCGAGGAAAAGATCATCACCATCGAAGACCCGGTGGAATACGAAATGGCCGGCATTCTGCAAATTCCGGTCAACGAGAAAAAAGGCCTGACTTTCGCCCGCGGCCTGCGCTCCATCCTGCGCCACGACCCGGACACCATCCTGGTGGGCGAAATCCGCGACGCCGAGACCGCCGCCATCGCGGTGCAATCGGCGCTGACCGGCCACCGCGTGCTGTCTTCGGTGCACGCCAACGACGCCTTCAGCGTGATAGACCGCTTTCTCTACATGGGCGTGGAAGCGGCTACCTTCCTGGAAGCGCTCAACGGCGTGGTGTCGCAGCGCCTGGTGCGCCGGCTGTGCGCCGCCTGCGCCGGCGCTGGCTGCGATAGCTGCCGCGGCGGCGGCTTTCACGGCCGCATCGCGCTGGCGGAAGTGTTGCGCCTGGACAGCCGACTCAAGGAGGCGCTGCTGGAGCGCTCGCCGCAGAAGCGCCAGCAGGCGCTGGCGCAATGCGCCGACTATCAATCGCTGCGCGACGCCGCCCACGAGGCGGTGGCGCGCGGACTCACCACTTATCAGGAGGTCAGCCGTGCCGTGGCCATGGAATGACAGAACCGTGTTGATCGACGCCGAACTGGCGACCCTGCTGCCGCCTCTGCAATCATCCGATGGCGTCCCTGGCCAGCCGCGGCGCTGCCGTCATCACGGCAAGCCGGCCGAGGCGCTGGCCATGCTGCTGGGCGGCGTCCAGCGCCGGCGGCCGGCCTGGCGCAACCGGGCGCGGGTGCTGCTGGGCTATCCATGGGCGCACAGCCAGCTGTTGCCGTGGCAGGACGGCTTGTCCGGGCAGCGCGCGCAGTGGCGCGCCTACGCGCAGGGCTTGCTGCGCGAACGCGGCGTCGGCGGCGAACTGGACATCCGCCTGGCGCCGGCCGCTTACGGCGCGGCGCGGCTGGCCTTCGCCGCCCACGCGCCGCTGCTGGCCGATTTGCGCGCCGCGGCGCGGGCGGCCGGCTGGCGCTTGGCCGGCTGCCGCGACTTGTTGTCCAGCTGCCTGCAAGCCCACCCGCGCGCGTCGGCCTCGGGCGGGCTGGTGCTGGCCGAGGCCGGCGCCGTTACTTGTTTGTGGCGCGGCGAGGGCGGCTGGGAAGAGTTGCTCACCCTGGCGCTGGCGCCGGGGCAAAGCGCGGCCGAAGGCGTGGCGGCGGCGGAAGCCCTGTGCGGCCGCGAGCCCGGCGGCGACTACGACTGGAGCGCGACTCAAGGCCCGACGCAGCAGCCGCTGGCGGCGCGGGCGCGCTGGCTGGGCTTTCCCCACCCCTTGCTAGCGAGCCAGCCATGCGCCGCCTGAATACCCGCGGGCTGGATTTCAGCCGGCCAGAGGCGAGCGCGCCGCTGGCCGGCGTCGCCGCCATCGTATTGCTGGCGTTGCTGGCGGCCTTGGGCTGGCGGCAATGGGAGCTGGAGTTGCTGGAGGCGGACACCTCGGCCTGGGAGCAGCGGCGGCAGCAACAGCGCTTTCTGCGCGAGCGCGAACAGCGCCGCGCCCAGGCAGCCTCGCCGGAAGCGCGCAAGGCGCAGGCCTTGCTGCAGGCTCAGGGCGATGATCAAACCCGGCTGCGTCCGGCGCTGCTGCGGGCGATAGAACAGGCCTGGTCGCCGCGCTTGGGCATTTTGTCGCTGCATCTCGACGGCGCCGGCAAGCAAGTCCGGCTGGAGTTGAGCGCGGCGGAGTTGGCGGAGGTCTTCCATTTCGTCGAACGGCTGAACCTGCCGGCCGGTTTTGGCCAGGCGCAGCTGTTGCGGCATGGGCTCAAGCCCGGCGACTCGGAGCAGACGGTGCTGGCCACGGTGCAGGTGGGCTTGCGATGAGGGCTTGGATGCAAGACGCCGGCCGCCGGCTGGCGGCCTTCAAGCGCGGCGCTCGGCCCGCCGCCGGCGGACGGCCATGGCGCGCCAGGCTGCGCTGGCATCGGCAAGCGTTGGCTTGCCGGCTGGGGCGCTGCGGCCGTTTGTCGCTGGCGGCCTGCGGTCTGTTGCTGGCCTACGGCGCGCTGGTGCAAGAAGCTCAGCAAGCGGACTTGCAACAGCGCCGCCAGGAATTGAGCGCGCCGGCGCGCGCGCAGCCGGCGACGGCGGCGGGGCGAGAGCGGCAATGGCAGGCCCAGCTGCGGCTGGCGCTGGCCCCGCGCAAGCTGGCGTTGCTGGAGCAATTGCGCCAGTCGGGCCTGAGCGTGTCCGAGGCCAGCTATCGGGAAGACGCGGAGGCCGGCGGCGCTTTGCGCCGCGTCACGGTGGAGCTGAGCGCCAGCGGCCGCTATCCGGAGTTGACGGCGGCGCTGGGCGCGCTGACGGCGCAGCCGCTGCTGCGGCTGGAGGCGCTGACGCTGGAGCGGGCGCGCACCGACACCGCGACGCTGAGCATGCGCATGCGCTTCAGTCTGCTGGGCGCCGGACGATGAGGCGGCTTAAGCATTGGCTGGGCGGCCTCGCGCTGGCCTGCGCGGCGCTGGCCCAGGCGGGCGGCGTCGATCTGTTTCCGGTCCAGAGCCTGGCGTCGCTGCGCGAAGAAGCGAGGCCCGAGCTTCCGCCGCCGGACGCCGCGTCGGCGCTGGCCGCTCCGCTGCCGCTAGCCCCGCTGGAGGCCGCGCCGGCGCCGTTCAGCGCCGTAGGCGAATGGCGGCAGGACGGCCAGCGCGTGGTCGTGCTGGAAGGCCTGGGGCGCAGCTTCCTGCTGTGCGTCGGCTGCCGGATGCCCAGGGCGCTGCAACCGGGCGCCAAGTTGGCGGGGCAATACACATTCAAGGCCTTGGAGGCGGAGCGCGCGCTGCTGCTGGACGCGGACGGGCGGGAGCATTCGATTGCGTTGCATCCATCGGCTAACTAAGGCGTCGCCGCCGACGAGACGACGCTGTTTTCACCAGACACCAGACACCAGGCATCATGAAACATTGCAAACCCACACTGCTGGCCCTCGCTCTTGGTTTGACGCTGGGCGGATGCGCGCTGCCCGGGCCGGTCAAGAAGATCTTCAACCAGACGGCCCCGCCCGGCGCGGAAGAACAATTGCGCGCCGCCGAAACCGCTTTGCGGCGGAAGCCCGACGATGTCGAACGCCGCAAAAACGTCGTGGTCAAGAGCGCGGCGTTGGCGGAGGAGGCCTTGCGAACGGCCAAGACCAGGATGGACGCCGGCGACGACGCGGGAGCGCTGGCGGAAGTGAGCCGCCTGCTGGCATCGGCGCCGGAGCATATGCGCGCCCAGCAGCTGAAACGGCAGTTGGAGCGCCGGCTGCGGCTGAAGCTGGAGCTGGACGCCGCCGCCGAGATCGGCGCGCAGCGTCCGCGCGAGGCGCTGGAGCGGCTGGGCCGCATTCTGCAGGAGCAGCCGGACTACCGACAGGCGCAAGCGCTGCGCGACGAATTGCAAAACCGGGAGGCCGGCCGCCGCGACGCGCGCCCCAGCCTGGCCGAGGCCCTGCGTCAGCCGGTAACGCTGAATTTCAAGGTGCAGCCGATCTCCGGCATCTTCGACGCCATCTCCCAATTGGCCGGCATCGACTTCGTGTTCGACCCGGAAGTGCCCATCGCCGCCCCCGCCAGCATCGTCGCCAGCCAGACCACGGCGGAAGACGCCATCAATCTGCTGCTGCGCACCCATCAGCTGGAAAAGAAAGTGCTTAGCCAGCACAGCATGCTGATCTATCCGGCGCGTTCGGAAAAAGCCAAGGAATACCAAGAGCTGCTGACCCGCGCTTTCTACCTGAGTCAGGCCAACGCCAGTCATGTGCTGGCCGCGCTGCGCCAGATCAGCTCGCCCAAGAACGTCCACCTGGACGAACGCACCAATGCGGTGATCGTGCGCGACACGCCGGAAGTGATGGCGGTGATCGAGCGGCTGGTGGCCAGCCTGGACATTGCCCAGTCAGAAGTCACCATGGACGTGCAAGTGCTGGAAGTGAACACCAATGACGTGCTTGACGTCGGCGTCGACTATCCGGCGGAACTGCGGTTTTCGGTGTTGCCGAAAGAGGGATCGGACAAGGTGACGGTGGGCGACCTGCTGGGCCTGAACCGCGACGGCATCGGCGTTGGCGGCAGCAACGGCGGGGATCTGGGCGCGGCGATCAAACTGCTGCAAAGGCAGGGCAAGACCAAGGTGCTGGCCAACCCCAAGATCCGCGTGCGCAATATGGAAAAGGCCAGCATCAAGATAGGCGAGAAAGTGCCGGTGGTCACCACCACCAACGCCAACGGCGTGGTGACGGAATCGGTCAACTATCAGGACGTCGGCCTGATCCTGCAAGTGGAGCCGCGGATCAGCCTCAGCAATGAAGTCAGCGTCAAGGTCAATATGGAAGTCAGCAATCTCAAGGGCGAAGTCAAAACCGCCGGCGGCGGCACCGTCTATCCGATGAGCACCCGCAACGCCGAAACCGTGATGACTGCGCGCGACGGCGAAACCCAGGTGCTGGCCGGCCTGGTCAATCAGCAACACGACCGCGGCAGCAGCGGGTTGCCCGGCCTCAGCACCCTGGGCTGGCTGGGCAGCTTGTTCGGCAGCCAGAAACGCAGCGTCGAGCACACCGAGCTCATCTTGCTGCTGACCCCGCGCATTGAAAGGGCGCTGGACCTGCCGGCCGCCTCCAACAGCTATTTCCATTCCGGCACCGAAGGCCGGCTGACGCTGGAGCCGCTGACGACCGAAGCGCCGCGGCCGGCCGCGCCCGCCGCGGCGCCGGAGCAGGAGGCGTCCGCGCCGGCGCTGGACAGCCCGCTGGCCGCGCCCTGAGGTGCTTATGCCGCGTCAATCCGGTTTCACCCTGATCGAGATGCTGGCCGCGCTCACCCTGATGGCGCTGCTGCTGGGCGCCAGCCTGCCGCTGAGCGAGCTGGCCAGGCGGCGCGCGCAGGAGGCCGAGCTGCGGCACAGTCTGCGCCAGATCCGCAACGCCATCGACGCCTACCGGCAGGCGGTGGCGGACAAGAAGATAGACGCTTCGCTGGAGCAGAGCGGCTATCCTCCCCGCCTCTCCAGCCTGGTGGACGGCGTGCCGGACCAGAGCGATCCCAATGGCGGCAAACTCTTTTTCCTGCGCCGGCTGCCAGCGGATCCGATGTGCGAGGGCTGCGCGGGCAAGGACCCGGCGGACAGCTGGGACACGCGCGGCTACGACAGCTCGGCCGAGGCGTTCTCCTCCGGCCGCGACGTATACGATATCCGCTCCAAGAGCCTTCGAAAGGGCATCAATGGCATACCCTACCAACAATGGTAAGCCGGCGTGCGGCTTCACCCTGATCGAGCTACTGGTGGTGATGAGCATCATAGGCGCGCTGATGGCCCTGGTCAGCCCCAGCTACTTCAAGCACAACGACCGCGCCCGCGAAACCGTGCTGCGCCACAATCTGGCCGCGCTGCGCCAGGCGATGGACGACTACCGCGCCGATCACGGCGCCAACCCGGCCGCGCTGCAGGATCTGGTGGCCGGCCGCTATCTGCGCGAACTGCCGCTTGATCCCATCGCCGGCCGGCGCGACGGCTGGCAAGCCAAACCGGCCGAGGAGGGAGGCATCGGCGACGTGACCAGCGGCGCGCCGGGCAAGAGCCTGGACGGCAGCAGCTATGGCAGCTGGTAAGCAAGGTGGGCTGGCCTATCTGGGCGTGTTGACGCTGGCGTTGGCCATGGGCGTCGCCCTCAGCGCGGCGGCCGGCGCTTGGAGCCGGCAGCTGCAACGCGAGCAGGAGGAAGAGCTGCTGCACATCGGCCTGCAATTACAGCGCGCCATCGCCGCCTACCATCGCGCAGGCCCCGCGCCGGCCTATCCCAAAACCCTGGAAGCCTTGCTCAAGGACGAACGCGCGCCCTTTACCCGACGCCACCTGCGCCGGCTCTACGCCGACCCGCTGACGGGCAAGCCGGACTGGGGGCTGATCAAGGGCGCGGACGGCGGCATCGTCGGCGTGCATAGCCTGGCGGAAGGGAGGCCGTTGAAACAGCGGGGTTTCGCCGCGGAGCTGGGGGACTTTGCCGACAAGGACAGCTACCGGCAATGGGTGTTTCTGGCGCCGGCCGCGCCGTGACGCCGGCGCGGCTGTGATGGTTGTAGCCGCATGACGTATCAGTTGCTCCGGTTCAATAGGCTTAAATTTATTGAGGGATTCTTTAGGAAGTTAGGAGTAGTCCTATGGATTCCCTGACCATCTTTCCGTAAGAATGCCTTCTTTGGGCTATTCATGACGGCATCCGGCGGCGCTCAGGCGCGTGCGGAAGCACTCAGCTCCCGGGCGCGCACTGCTGGCGCTCCGCTTATGAATCCGCCGCTTTCAACCTACACACCTATTTATGATTGTTGCAATTTTAGAAGACTGTCCGCTCCAATCCGCACGCGTGGTCAAACTGCTGGAGCAGCACGGCCATCAGCCTGTCGCCTGCGTCGATGGCGATCAGTTCGTCGCTCAGTTCCGGCAGCAACGCTGCGACGCGATGCTGCTGGATTGGGAGGTGCCGGGTCGAGACGGCGTGGAAGTGCTCAAGTGGGCGCGCGCCAAACTGCCGCCGGCCTTGCCCATCCTGATGGTGACTCAGCGCGACGACGAAGAAGACATCGTGCTGGCCTTGGAGCACGGCGCAGACGACTACCTGCAAAAGCCGATCCGCGAACGCGAGCTGCTGGCGCGGCTGAACGCCCAGTTCCGCAAGCAGCAGCGCCTGGGCGATCCGGAAGCCTCGTTCGAGGCGGGCGGCTATACCTTCAATCCGGAAGCGCGCAGCGTCAGCTTTCCCGGCGGCAAGGCCACGTTGCCGGCGCGCGAATTCGCGCTGGCCACGCTGCTGTTCCGCAACCTGGGCCGTATCCTGACCAAGGACTTTCTCAGCCAGCGCATCTGGGGCCAGGCGGACCGCAAATACGACGCCAGCCTGGCCACCTATGTCAGCAATCTGCGTTCGGCATTGGGCCTGCGGCCGCGCAAGGGCATGGTGATTTCCACCGTGTACAACTACGGCTACCGGCTGGAGCGGGTCTGAGAACCTGTTCAAAGTCTGCTGCGCTTCGTGAGGCGTTGCTCGGTGAGTACAAGCTCAAAATGCTCATGTATCCCTTGTACATTCCGCTTTTTCGCTCGTTTCGCCTTGCCCGCGGGCTTTTGAACAGGCTCCGAGGCCGATGCCGCCGTTCAGGCCCGCCGCGCTCTCATGCCGCGTTTTGGATGTCTTATGAAATGGTTTTGCCAAGCGCTCCGGCGCGGGCGTCGCTACGACGCGCGCTTCCTGATCGCTTTCGTCCTGCTGGCGGCGGTGTTCGCCATTCCCACCCAGGACGCGCTGTTCCACTCACTGGACCGCTTGTATTTTGAGCTGCTCTCCGAGCTGCAAACCGATGAAGACGAACACGACGTCGTGCTCGTCAATGTCGATCAAGCCACGGTGCGGGCGCTGGGCCACGAGGAAGTCAACGGCAACGTGCTCTACGCCGCGCTGCTGGAGCGGCTGAACCAGGCCGACAGCGTGGCGCTGAACATGAACCTGATGTCGCGCCGGGACGAAGGCATGTTGGCGGAAGCCATCCGGCGGCATGGCCGGGTGGTGCTGGCCTTGCCGCCCGACGCCGAAGCCGAGTCGGGGCGCGACGGTCCCGAGCCCTCGGCCATTTACGCCGCCGCGGCTGGGATGGGGCACCGCGACTTGTTGATCGGCGACCGCAGCGTGGTCACCGGCCTGGTGCCTTACAAGCTGCATGGCCGCAAGCTGGCGCCGCACATGGTGATGGAGGCGATCCGCGTCGCCGGCTACGAACTGCCGCCGCGGGAAAACACCTGGTGTCTGGCCGCGTTCTGGCGGCGCTGCGCGCCGCAGAGCGACGGTTGGCTGCTGGTGTTGCCGGCTCAGCACCACATCCAGCAGTACTCGATGCTGGACGTGTTGACCGGCGTGGTGCCGCGGCAGGCGTTTCACAATAAGATCGTCTTTGTCGGCCACCTGGCCTTGGATCCGTTCAAGGGTCTGCGCGCCAACCGCTATCCGCTGGACCGCGAGGGCCATACCCGCAGTCAGATCCTGGCGCTGCAAACCCAGACCTTGATGAACCACGGCCCGGTCGCCATGCTGGCCGCTCCGTACAAGCTGCTGATCAATCTCGGCATCATGCTCGGCCTGTTGCTGATCTGCCTGCTGGCGCCGCCGGCGCGCATGCATCGCCGCGCCTGGCTGTGGCTGGGCGGCTGCTGGCTGGCGTCCACCCTGTTGTTGCTGCAAACCCAGATCTGGATTCCGGTCAGCTCGCCCTTGATCGGCGGCTTGCTGATCTACGCCGGCTGCGCCTGGCGCTGGCAAACCAAGACCCATTTGCTGCTGCGGGAGGAAATGGAGGCGATGCGGCGGAACCTGCGCGAGGCCGGCATGGAGCTGCCGCTGCGCGGCCAGGACGCCGAATCCGACACTGATGAAATCGAACGGCTGATGCAGCAGATGCGCGCCTGGCAAAACGCCTACGCCAGCGTGCTCAATATGCTGCCCTATCCTATCTTCTTCGAGCAGGGCGGCAAGATCGTCCTCAGCAATCAGGCGGCGCGCAATCTGCTGTGCGAGCAAGGCACCCCGGACGAAGCCGAAGCCTGGGTGTTGGAACTGGCCGCGCAAGCGCGCGCGAAGGCGCTGCGCAGCGGCGGCATCAGCGTGGAAGAAGTGCGCAGCGGCCAGGGCGAGCATATGTTGCTGGTCACGCCCTGTCAGGAACTATGCGACGGCTTGTCCAGCAGCCTGATCAGCCTGGTCGACCTGCAAAACGTCAAGGCCAGCGTGTCCGGCGACCGGCGCGTGCTGCGTCAGATGGCGCACGATCTGCGCAACCCGCTGACCACGATGCTGGCGATGATAGAGCAGCGCGGCGGCGAGACCGGGCCGCGGCAGGACCAATTCTTCAACGATCTGCGCCGGCAAGTGCATTACAGCCTGCGCGTGGCGCAGGACTTCATGCAGCTGTCCCGCGCCGAACAGTTGGACCCGGCCAGCTTCCTGCCGGTGGCGCTGTCCGACCTGGCCGAAGACGCGATGGACCAGATCGAGGCCAGCGCCCGTCAAAAGCGCATCGCGCTGCATGGCCCGGAAGCGCTGGAAGCGTTGTGGGTGCGCGGCCATTACGACATGCTGTTGCGCGCTGTGGTCAATGTGCTGGACAACGCCGTCAAATACTCGCCGCCCAACAGCCACATCGTGGTGCGGCTGGCGCGCTGGGGCGAGATGGCCGGCATCAGCGTGGTGGATCAGGGCATAGGCATTCCCGAACACGCGCTGCCCAGGCTGTTCGAGCTGTTCTACCAGGTGGACGAAGGCCGCCGCGACGGCGCCGGCCTGGGCCTGCCCTTCGTCAAGGCGGTGATGCAGGCCCACGGCGGGCGCGTCGAAGTCAAGTCCGAGAGCCGGCTGGGCAGCGAGTTCCTGCTGCTGACGCCGTGGATGGAGAGCGGGGAGGACGAAGCCTAGGAGCGTTTGAGCATCTCTTGAGATTGATTGGGCGCATGGGAGGGGTTTGGAACAATGGGGACAGGCTGGGGGAGGCGCTTGAAGCCGTCCCGGCCTGAACCACACCCACCCTAAATCAAGGAACATCATGTCCCTATCTCGCAAGGCCGGCAGCTTAGCTCTGCCCGCGCTGGCGCTGAGCCAGATCGCCGCCTCCCTGATATTGCTGGCCCCGACCGCCGCCTCCGCCCATGGTTCGATGGAAGAGCCGATCAGCCGCATCTACTACTGCCGCACTTCGGATAATCCGGAAAACCCCAAGACCCCGGGATGCCAGGCCGTCAAGCAAAGCGGCGGCTCGCAAGCCATCTATGACTGGAATGGCGTGCGCCAGGGCAATGCCAGCGGCAATCACCAGCAAGTGGTGCCCAACGGCAAGCTGTGCGCCGGCGGCGACGCCAGAACCTTCGGCGGCCTGGACGCTACGGTCGATTGGCCGGCCACCACCATCCAGCCGGGGCCGGACGGCAAATACACGATGACTTATCATCAGACCGCCCAGCACCAAACCGCTTATTTCAAATCCTATATCAGTAAGGATTCCTATGACTTCAAACGCCCGCTGCAGTGGGACGATCTGCAGCTGATTGGTGACTCCGGCGCGGTGGCGCCCAGCGCCAAGACCAAGCTGGACGTGAATATTCCGGCTGGGATGCAGGGCAAGCGCGTGATCTACAATGTATGGCAGCGCAGCGACAGCGGCGAGGCCTTCTACAGCTGCTCCGACGTCAACATCGTGGCCAACAACGTGGATTTCAAACCACTGGGCCTGCTGACGGCAAGCCCCTTCGAGGCCAAGCCCGACACCACCATCACCTTGCGCGTGTTCAACAAGCTGCGCGGCACGGATCTTGAGAAACACTCGATCAAGATCGCCGCCGGCCAAACCGCGGCCAATGAATGGACCTATGCGCTGGCCACCGCCGTCAACGCCAAATCCAGCGTGGTCAATGTCGGTCAATTGCAAAACGGCAAAGTGGTGCCGGTCAAGAACGCCACCGCCAACACTGTGTTCGGCCTGGGCAAGGAATACAGCTTTGTGCTGGAGCAATCGGACGAGGGCACCAAGCCGCCGCCGGGTGAGATCGCGCCGGGCAAGGTGACCGTTAGCGGCCCGACCAGCGTCAGCAGCGGCGCCAACGTCAGCCTGTCGGCCAAACCGGCCGCCGGCACCAATCTGAAATACCAGTGGACGGTGTCGCCCAGCATCTCCGGCCTGTCGTTGAACGCAGCCACCCTCAACTTCAAGGCGCCGGCGCCGAAGCAGGACACTCGCTATACCTTCCAGGTCAAGGTCAGCAATAGCCAGGGCAGCCAGGGCGCCAGCCACCAGTTGCTGGTCAAGGCGGACAGCGCGCCGCCGGCCGAAGGCAGCTGGAATGCGGCCACGGTCTACAAGACGCCTTGCACCAAAGTCACCTACCAGGGCAAGGAATGGCTGAATGGCTGGGAGATCAGAGGCATCGCTCCGGGTTCGGATGGACAGTGGGGCGCATGGCGCGAGGTCGGTGTTTCCAATATGCATGCGATGTGCAAGGGGCAGTAGCCGTGACGGCTAGTTCGAACGCGGCCAGCTTCGGTTTGGCGCGCGTTTAAGACCCGGTTGCGGGTTTTTTCCGTTGAGGATGGATATCGCCTGGGAATCACCAAAATTTAGCTTTTATTGAGAATGATTGGGCGTCATGGCGGGGTTTGGAACAATACGGGCAAGCCCTTTCCCGGCCGCGGATGGCCGGGGGAGGGCGACAACCCAACCCTTGCACTTAAGGTTTTAGAACATGACCGCACCTCGCACCGCCGGCAAGCTCGTCCTGCCTGTGTTGGCCCTGAGCCAGATTGCCGCCTCCCTGATGGCCATTGCCCCGTCCACCGCCTCCGCCCATGGCTCCATGTCTTTCCCGGTAAGCCGTGAAGTGGCGTGCAAATTGGAGGGCGGGCATTGGAGCGGCTCCAGCAAGTTTTCCGGCTGCAAGGCCGCGGCGACCGCTGTCGACGACTGGACCGCGAATGCCCAAGCCAAGTCCGACGGCAACCATCAGCAGCTGGTGCCCAACGGCAAGCTGTGCGGCGGCGGCAAAGCGGGCAGTTGGGCTGAGCTGGATAACCCTAGACACAGCTGGCCGACGGCCACGGTGCTGACGCCCGGCGCGGATGGAAAAATGACCTTCCGCTACGCTCAGAGCGCCCCGCACTACACCAAGTACTTCGAGGTGTTTATTAGCAAGGACAGCTACGATCCTTCCAAGCCCCTGACTTGGAGCGATCTGGTGTCCATCGGCAAAGATCAACGCCGCGATAGGCCGGAGCTGACTGGCGATCTGGCCAGCCGTAAAGTCGGCTACACCGACATTGCGGTGACGCTGCCGGCCTGGGCAACCGGCAAGCGCGTGGTCTACACCGTATGGCAGCGTGCCCCGGATGACAACGACGAAGCCTTCTACTCCTGCTCCGATGTGGATGTGGCTTCGGCCAATGTCCAGTGGAAGCACAGCGGCGAGATCAACAAGCGTGACGTTGTGCTGAATCAGGGCATGAAAGTGACCCTGCGCGTATTCGACCGCGCGCGCGGCAGCGATGTCGAGCGTCATGAAATCGTCGTCGCCGCCGGCCAGCAGCAGCCGGAAAAATGGGTGTACGCGCTGGCTCAGCAAGTGAACCAAAAGTCCCGCATCGTCAAGCTGGGCAAGCTGGCGGGCAATGAGGTCAAGCCGCTGGAAAGCGCCACCGACAACGCGGTCTATGGCCTCAACAAGGCTTACAACTTCGAAATCGAAACCTCCATGGGCGAGATCAAGCCGCCGCCGGTAGACGATATCGCGCCGGGCAAGGTCACGGTCACCGGCAAGGCCGAAGCCAAGGCGGGCGAAGCCGTAAGCTTGAGCGCCCAGGCCGCCTCCGGCAGCAACTTGAAATACTTGTGGACCGTGTCGCCCAATATAGCCGGCCTGGCGCTGAACGCCGCCACCCTCAACTTCAAGGCGCCGGCGCTGAAGCAGGACACCGCCTACAGCTTCAAGGTCAAGGTCAGCAACAGCAAAGGCGAGCAAACCGCCGCGCATGCGCTGACGGTCAAGGCCGACGACAGCGGCACCACGCCGCCGGTGGAGGGCGAAGCCTGGAAAGAGGGCGCCAGCTACAAGGCCGGCCAGGTGGTCGTGTTCGAAGGCAAGAAGTATCGCTGCTTGCAGCCGCATACCGCCTGGGCGGGTTCCGGTTGGACGCCGGCTAGCCAGCCAGCCCTGTGGGCGCTGATTTAAGTCCGCGTTTGACCCGAGCGGCGGCTGAGTGGGTGTTTAGGGTCGCAAGGCTTTGATCAGGCGTTAAGCGCCGCTAGCGGGAAACGGCGATAGCCCCTTGTCTCTGTCGGGACAAGGGGTTTGCTAGTTTTCAAGCGCTCGTCCGCGGCGCAGCCTTTCCCGGGCGCCTAATGCCTGAGAGGCCGTACTCGATACAAGGTTTGCATTTGTCATGAAAAATGGTTTTTTTCAAATTTGCTAAACTTTTCCCCGATTCTCTAGATAAGACTCTCCGAACAGTCCAGTTTCCGGAGGTCAGCATGGTTGCAGTGGTGGCGGGTGCGGGTTTGGGGTTGCAGAACAGTTCGCTGGCGGCGTTGGGCGGGCAGGGTCAATTGGGCGAGGCCGCCTTCGGC
>NZ_JAFHKL010000007.1 GCF_016937655.1 Chromobacterium alkanivorans
GAGGTGAAATATACGTTACAGCCCCGACTCCGTCAACACCTATTTCGAAAAAAGATAGGGTTTTTCAGATATCGAAACGTAAGCACATGATTTCAATAAGAATCATGCCTAAGCGATTTTACAAGAACTTTTGGACAGCCCGGAAAACAGGGCTTCCCAGCTTGTTGCCATCGGAAGATAAGCTGCAAAAGCGGGTTGGTTTTCCCTGTTTTTTCCGGAAAAGCCGCTTTCCGGCAAATTATTCGGCGCAGACTTTATGCCTTAGGCATTAATTGTTAAGCTGAACGCATTCCACCGCCCAGGAGACATCCATGCAGCAAACCTTGCGTCAACGATTGGAGGGCTTGCCCGCGCCGTTTTACGCCTTGATGCTGAGCGATGTGCTGAGCGGCTTGGCGATGGGCGCCGGTTATGTCGCCATCAGTTGGTGGGTGGTGCAGTCCGGCGGCGCGCGCGATATGGCCTGGTTCGGCTCTATCACCGCCTTGGTGATGCTGCTGTCGCTGCCGCTGACCGCGCCCTTGGGCGACCGCCTGCCGAAAAACCGCCTGATTGGCGGCGGCATGCTGCTGGCGATGTTGAGCGCCTTGCTGCTGGCGCTGATGGCGGCGCAGGGCTGGTATCGCATCGGCTGGGTGATTGCGGTGGAGTCGCTGGCGATGCTGGCCTGGTCCATTGTGCTGCCGTCCATGCTCAGCATCGCCGCCGAGATGGTGCCGGCGGCCAGGCTGGGCGATGCGCTGTCCTTGCAGAAAAGCTCGCAGTCGGCGGGCAATCTGATCGGCCCGGTGCTGGGCGGCGGCCTGATGGCGGCGACCAGCCCCACCCTGACTCTGCTGGCCTACGCCTGTTTGCTGGTGGTGGCCGCCGCGGCTTCCTTATATGTGCGCGTGCCGCCGCGCGCGGCGGGCACCGTCCGCAGCCCCTGGCTGGAAGATATCCGCAGCGGCCTGTACGCGCGCTGGCGCATTCCGCTCGAACGCTATTGGACCTTGGCGGTTTTCATCACCCTGGTGGCCTTCATGCCGCTGGTGACCACCTTGCTGCCGGTCAAGCTGCACGCGCTGGGTTTGTCCGCAGCCTGGCTGGGCGGTTGCGAGGCGGCGATCAGCGCCGGCATGCTGCTGGGCTCGCTCTGGTTCACCCATGTGCTGCTGCGCCGCTTCAGCCGCTATCAGGCGCGCACCTTCGGCATGCTGGTCTGCGGCGTGCTGATGCTGGTGGTGGCCTTGAGCTCCAATCCCTGGTTGATCCTGGCCTGTTTCGCGGTGATGGGGCTGATGTTCGCGCTGAACCAACTGATAGGCCAGACCCACCGCACGCTGGCGGTGCCTGAAAATTACCGCGCGCGCTTTTCCGCCATCAATGTGATGTTGGTGAAGATAGGATCGATGCTGGGGCCGGCCCTGGCCGGCGCGATGCTGCATGTGCTGCCGCTTGATCAGGTCTACCTGATTTTCGCGCTGCTGCATTTGGCCACCGTGCTGCCTATGCTGCTGCTGCCGGGCCTGAAGGCTTTCCTGGAGCTGGACCACGAGGAGGTGAAGGACTGGTATTGGCGGCGCCACCCGGAGGCGTTCCGCGATTTGGCGGCCGCCCCTCCCGCCAAGCCGGCATGCGAGGCGCGCTGACGCGGATGCGAGAACGGCGGCCATCGGCCGCCGTTTGCGTTTCTATATATATAGGAGTGGATCAGAGCACGTAACGCGCCAAATCTTCGCGCTCGGCCACTTGCTCCAGCTTGCTGTCCACATAGCCGGCGTCGATCTCGCAGCGGCCGGCCTTGGCGTCGAAAGCCACTTCTTCCAGCAGCTTTTCCATCACGGTGTAGAGACGGCGCGCGCCGATGTTCTCGGTTTTCTCGTTGACCTGCCAGGCGATCTCGGCCAAACGCTGGATGCCGCTGTCGACGAACTCCAGTTCCACGCCCTCGGTGGCCATCAGCGCCTGGTACTGGCGGGTCAGACAAGCGTTGGTGCTGGTGAGGATGGCCTTGAAGTCGTCCACGGTCAGCGAAGACAGTTCGACGCGGATGGGCAGGCGGCCTTGCAGTTCCGGGATCAGATCCGACGGCTTGGACAGCTGGAAGGCGCCGGAAGCGATGAACAGGATGTGGTCGGTCTTGACCATGCCGTACTTGGTGGACACGGTAGTGCCTTCCACCAGGGGCAGCAGATCGCGCTGCACGCCGGCGCGAGAGACGTCTGCGCCGCCCTGGCCTTCGCTGCGGCTGGTGACCTTGTCGATCTCGTCCAGGAACACGATGCCGTTCTGCTCAACGTTCTTCAGCGCCTCGGCGCGCAGCTCCTCGTCGTTGACCAGCTTGGCGGCCTCTTCGTCGATCAGCTGCTTGCGCGCCTCCGTCACCTTCATCTTGGCCGTCTGCTTCTTGCCGGAGCCCAGGCCCTGGAACATGCCTTGCAGCTGGCTGGCGAAGTCTTCCATCCCCGGCGGGGCCATCACGTTCATCTGCGCCGCCGGCGCGGCGATTTCGATTTCGATCTCTTTATCGTCCAGCGCGCCTTCGCGCAACATCTTGCGGAATTTCTGACGGGTGGCGCCGTCTTCCGGCTTGGTTTCCGCCTCCGGCTCGCCGCCGAAGAAGCCGGCCTGCTGACGCGGGCGCGGCAGCAGCACGTCCAGGATGCGGTCTTCGGCCGCGTCTTCCGCGCGCGGGCGGTTGCGCTTGATGGCGGTGTCGCGGGTGTCCTTGATCGCCACTTCCACCAGATCGCGGATGATGGTGTCCACGTCGCGGCCGACATAGCCGACCTCGGTGAACTTGGTGGCCTCTATCTTGATGAAGGGCGCGCCGGACAGCTTGGCCAGGCGGCGGGCGATCTCGGTCTTGCCCACGCCGGTGGGGCCTATCATCAGAATGTTCTTGGGAGTGATTTCGCTGCGCAGCGGCTCATCCACCTGCTGACGGCGCCAGCGGTTGCGCAGGGCGACCGCCACCGCGCGCTTGGCCGCGTTCTGGCCAATGATGTGTTGGTCCAGCTCGTGGACGATTTCCTGCGGGGTCATTTGCGTCATGACTTTCTCCAGCCGGAAGCGGCGCTCCCGGCGATTTGATTCTTGAATCGGGCGGCTCAGTTGGCTGCCGGCTCTTCGGCTTCGCCCAACAGCTCGATCACATGGTTGTGGTTGGTGTAGATGCAGATGTCGCCGGCGATCTCCAGCGATTTCTTCACCACCACTTCCGGCGCCAGATCGGTGTTATCAAACAATGCGCGCGCCGCGGACTGGGCGTAGGCGCCGCCCGAACCGATGGCGGCGATGCCGTCTTCCGGCTCCAGCACGTCGCCGTTGCCGGTGATGATCAGAGTGCAATCCTTGTCGGCGACGATCAGCATCGCCTCCAGCCGGCGCAACATGCGGTCGGTGCGCCAATCCTTGGCCAACTCCACCGCCGATACCAGCAGATTGCCCTGATGCTTTTGCAGCTTGGCCTCAAACCGCTCGATCAGGGTGAAGGCGTCGGCGGTGCCGCCGGCAAAGCCCGCCAGCACCTTGCCGCCGTGCAGCTTGCGCACCTTGCGCGCCGAGGCTTTGATCACGATGTTGCCCAGGGTGACCTGGCCATCCCCGCCCAGCGCCACGCGATTGCCGCGGCGAATGGACACGATGGTGGTTCCGTCGAACTGTTGCATGTTTTGTATTCCAATAATGTCGCCACCGGCACTCCGCCGTGGCCAATGCTGCAAGATATGCAGGCAAAACCATGGATTGCAAGCGCCGGAACGCTCCGGCGCGCCGGCGGGCGCGGCGCTTGGCAAAATCCTTTTCCCGTCATTCATTTATCCATGTCAATGACTTAGGGATATACGCGTTTTCCAGCTTGGATAATGAGAATAGTTTGTATTATCATCACCGTCATGAACCAGCGAATTCTTCAATACTCGGCGCTCTCCAGCACCGTGGGCCTGCATGCCCTGGTCTTCGTGCTGATGGGCGGCGCAGTGGCGATGCAGCAACCGATCACGCTGCCGCGCGTCGCCAGCATGGAAATGATCAGCCTGGCCGCGCCCAGCAAGGCCGCCGCGCCGGCTGCGCCCAAGCAGCAGCCCAAGCCCGAGAAAAAGCCGACGCCGCAGGTCAAGCCCACCCCGACGCCGAAACCGACTCCGGTCAAACCCAAGGTGATGGCCACGCCCACCCCGGCCGCGCCCAGCGCCAAGGC
This sequence comes from Chromobacterium alkanivorans, assembly GCF_016937655.1. GTDB lineage: Bacteria > Pseudomonadota > Gammaproteobacteria > Burkholderiales > Chromobacteriaceae > Chromobacterium > Chromobacterium alkanivorans. The sequence goes on from NZ_JAFHKL010000007.1 coordinate 4,184, forward strand.
CATCAGCGTGCCCACCGCCGCCCCCGCGGCGGAAAGCAAGCCCAGCCCGGCCGCCAACTCCGCCGAGGGCGGCAGCTCCCGCGGCCAGTCCGCCGACGCCAAACCCTCGATCACCGAGCCGATGTACCGGGGCGGCTATCTGAACAACCCCAAGCCGGCCTACCCGGCGCTGTCCATTGAAGAAGGCGAAACCGGCACCGTGCAGCTGCGCGTGCACGTGTCCGCCCAGGGCCAGCCGCTGGACGTGGCGCTGGCCAACAGCAGCGGCTTCCCGCGGCTGGACCGCGCCGCCGTGGCGGCGGTGAAGCGCTGGACCTTCACCCCGGCCAAGCGCGGCAGCGAAGCCATCGCCTACACCTTTATCGTTCCCGTTGAATTTTCTTTGAAGTCTGCCAGATCATGAAACTCCCAGCGGCATTTCGCCAAAACGGCTCCATACTGGCGACAACGACCATCGTCCTGGCGCTGATCAGCAGCGCCATGGCAACAGCCGCCCCCGTCGAGGCCGAACGCTCGCTGGACCCCGCCGCCGAAACGACGGCAGCCACTCGCGCGCCCCCTTTTCGCGACCGGCAGTCGAACAACCCCAAACCGGCCTACCCGGCGATGTCCATTGAAGAAGACGAAACCGGCACTGTGCAGCTGCGGGTGCATGTCAACAGCCAAGGCCTGCCGCAAGACGTGAGCTTGGCCAAAAGCAGCGGTTCTCCCCGACTGGACAGTGTGGCGCTGGACACTGCCAAACGCTGGCGCTTCATTCCTGCCCAACGCGGCGGCAAGCCCATCCCATACACTTTTTTCATTCCCGTTGAATTTTCTTTGAAGTCTGCAAAACCATGAATCTAATGACTGTATTCCAACAAGGGGACGCCGTGCTGGTCGCGGTGTTCATGATCCTGGTCCTGATGTCGGTGCTGACCTGGTACCTGATCCTGGTGCGCGGCGTCAGCACCTGGCACATCCGCCGCGCCAACAAGCAGGCCGAAGCCGCGCTGTGGGACGCCCCGAACTGGAAGCAGGCGGAAACCCAGCTGCAGGATTCGCGCGCGCCCTTCGCCAACCTCACCCGCCAGGGCCTGGCCGCGCTGCGCCACTACCGCAGCCAGGCTGAGCGCCCGCTGGGCCAGAGCTGCGATCTGGACGAGTTCCTGACCCGCGCCATCCGCAAAGGCCTGGCCCAGGAAAACGGCAAGCAGGAAACCGGCATGACCGTGCTGGCCTCGGTGGGCTCCACCGCGCCCTTCATCGGCCTGTTCGGCACGGTATGGGGCATTTACCACGCGCTGGTGAACATCGGCGCGGCCGGTCAGGTCACCATCGCCGCGGTGGCCGGCCCGATCGGCGAAGCGCTGGTGGCCACCGCCGCCGGCCTGGCCGCCGCCATCCCGGCGGTGCTGGCCTACAACGCCCTGACCCGCATGCAGCGCATCATGGCGCAGGACATGGACTACTTCGCCCACGATCTGCACGCCCAGCTGCTGACTCAGTCCGGAGAAATCGATGGCGTTCGGTAGTTTCGACAAAGGCGGCTCCGCCCCGATGGCGGACATCAACACCACCCCGCTGGTGGATGTGATGCTGGTGCTGCTGGTGGTGTTCATCATCACCACCCCGCTGCTGACCAATACCGTCAAGCTGGACCTGCCGCAGGCCAGCGCCGCCGCGCAGCAGAGCCAGCCCAAGGAAATCCGGCTGGCTATCGACGCCGCCGGCGCGGTGTTCTGGAACGACGTCAAAGTGCCGGAAGGCGAACTGGACGCGCGCTTCGCCGCCGCCGCCCGCGACAACCCGCAAGTGGAGCTGCACTTGTTCGCCGACAAGAGCGTGCGCTACGAGAGCGTGGCCAAGACCCTGGCCAGCGCCCAGCAAGGGGGCATCAGCAAGATAGGCTTCGCCACCGAAGCGCCGTAACAGACGAGTCAGGCCGGCGCCCGCCGGCCGCTCCAAACCGTCACCCCCGCTCCAGCCATCGCAACGCGCAGCCCAGCCCTACCTGAATGTGTCTGCCGGCGTCTCACAACAGGCCTGCCGCACAAAAACCATACACATTCGCAAGCGCTAATATGCGAACATGGAACGCTTGATCCCATCCGGCGGCGCGGACGCCGGATGCGCGTTTTCACCATCCTCGCGCCGTATAATCATCACCGCGACATCACACTTTTCGATTCCAATATGCGTACACTCACTCTCGGACTGGCCGCCGGCCTCTACAGCAGCTTCAGCGCCGCCGCGCTGCAGCCGGTCAGCGAAGCGCCGCTGGCGGTCAAAACCGCCGTCAGCTGCCAGCACAATAAAGACAACAGCCTGGACTGCGTCACCAGCAAGCAATTCACCATCCTCCACCCCTCCGGCCGCGAACAGCTGTCCCGCATCGATTTCACCTACCCGGCCGAAGACCGGCTGCGGGTGGAACAAGCCGAAGTGATCCAGCCCAACGGCAAAGTGATCAAACTGGGCAAATCCCAGATCGAAACCCGCGCCGCGCCCAATCCGGACGCCGGCGTCAGCCGCGACATGCAAACCTGGATGGCCTTCCCGGAATTGTCGGTGGGCAGCACCGTGTCCTACCGCATCAAGACCCACAGCGTGGCGCAGCCGCTGGTGCGCCAGCTGCGCTACCAACTGGACCTAGGCCCGCAAAAAGCGCGCGAAGACAGCTTCAATTTCGAGCTCCAGTCCACCCGCCCGCTGATCTGGCGCGGCATGATGCTGGACGATTACGCGGTGGACGCCAGCGCGGACCGCAAACGCATCAAGGTATCGCTGCGCCGGCCGCGCTACCTCAACTACATCAACGAGTGGAACAACAGCGCGCTGCGCGAATGGCCGCAGCTGGTGATCGCCACCTCGGACCAGCCGCAAGACCACTTCGGCGCCCACGCCCGCCGTTACAACGAAATCCTGGCCGCGCCGCTGCCACCAGCCGCCGCCGCCGTGGTGGCCGCCAACCAGGGCAAGCCGGCCGCGGAGCAGGCGGCCGCCTTCATGCAGCACATCAACCGCAACTACCGCTACCTCAACGACACCCGGCTGGCGGAACGCGGCCTGGTGCCGTTCACGCTGGCGGAAATCGAAAAGCACGGCTACGGCGACTGCAAGGACCTCTCCACCCTGCTGACCGCCATGCTGCGCCGCGCCGGCGTCGCCGCCGAGCCGGCGCTGATCTACCGCGGCAAATTCGCCCCGCCGCTGCTGCTGCCCGGCGTCGGCGCGCCCAACCACATGATCGTCCGCGCCGACATCGCCGGCCAGACCTGGTGGCTGGACCCGACCAACCCCTTCTTCCAGCCCGGCCGCATCATGTCGGACCTGCAAGACCGCTGGGCCTTCATCATCGGCAAGGACGGCGTGGTCAGCCAGACCCAGGTGCCGATGGAAGCCGCGCGCACCGATCTGAACATCAAGCGCGAAAACGCGCTGAAAGCCGACGGCAGCGCCGACGTTCGCGCCGACATCGAACTGGCCAACTCCGCGCTGATCGACACCATTTTGCAAGACCGCTACCAGGGCGTCAGCGCCACCGACCAGAGCCTGTGCAACCGCCTGAGCGGCCAGCCGGAAGACTGCAAGGTCCAGCGCGACAAAACCTCCTTCATGGTGCCATCCAGCTATCCGCTGCGCATGAGCGTGCGCGACCCGCGCATGCTGGAGAAGATTTCCGGCCTGTTTCTCTACGACTCCCACTTCAAGGGCGTGTGGGACAGCTTCGACAACTACAAGCGCAACGGCAACCTGGCCGACGTCTATCTGGGCGACGCCAGCGCCATGCAGTCCGACGTGCTGCTCAAGGGCGCCAAGGCCATCCAGCCGGCCTTCGAATGCAAGGTGCGTTCCCCCTGGTACGAAGTGGACGCCAAGCAGCAGCAGACCGCGGCCGGCATCCGCGTCCAGTACCGGATCAGCAATAAGGTGCGCTGGCTCAGCCACGCCGAGATCAACAGCCCGGAATTCGCCAAGCTGATAGACGACGCCCGCGCCTGCGTGTCGCAGATCCGCCAGATCGTCAAACTCTGAGCGCCGGTTTACGATCTGAGGCCCATCTCGGCCAAACCGCGAAGGATGCCAAAGGCATCCTTTTTGTTTTTGTAAGAACTAGATTATTAAGAATTAATTTAAGCAGCACCGCGTCAAGCATGGGCAGTACAAATAAATAAACGCTTGCCCCTACTGGGCCAGTGGCCGAAAATGAACATTTAGAGGTTATGCAATCGACAAATAAGAGAGAAACAGACCATGACGCACCCCGCCGCCGGCACGGCCAGCAAGGAAATCCGGCTCGCTCCTCATGAACTGATCATCACCAAGACCGACCCCACCGGCCACATCACCTACGCCAACCGCGTGTTCATGCGCATCGCCGGCTACGCCGAGCACGAGCTGCTGGGCAAGCCGCACAATCTGATCCGCCACCCCGACATGCCGCGCGGCGCCTACCGGCTGATGTGGAAAACCCTCCAACAGGGCCAGGAATTCTTCGCCGTGGTGAAAAACCACAGCAAAAACGGCGACTACTACTGGGTGCTGGCCAACGTCACCCCGGACTACGACCTGCGCGGCCAGCTGCAAGGCTATTACTCCGTGCGCCGCCCGCCCAGCCAGGAAGCCATCAACGCCATCGAACCGGTCTACGCCCAAATGCGCCAGATCGAAGCCAGCCACAACAAGGCCACCGCGCCGGACGCCTCCGTGGCCTGGCTGCAGCAAGTGCTGGCGGACAAAGGCGTCAGCTACCAGGACTTCATCCTGTCCCTCAACGCCCAGGTGCTGCAAGCGCCGGGAGTCGCCGCATGAACCAGTTCAAACACAAGCCGCCCTTCCTGCGCACCCAGCTGGGCTGGTGCATCATAAGCTTCAACCTGCTGGTGGCCTTCTCGCTGCTGGACGGCTATCTGTTCCCCGAGATCGTCGGCCGCATCGTGGACGCGCTGCTGCTCGCCGTCTCCATCGCCCTGTCCCTGCTGCTGTGGCGCCACAGCGGCCGCATCTTCGGCCTGCTCAACACCCTGCACGAGCAGTTGGGCTACGCCAGCTCCGGCGAACTGCACCACCGCGCCACCGGCACCCGCAACCTGGGCGAAGTGGGCAAGCTCGCCTGGCAGCTCAACGACTTCCTCGATCTGATCGAAACCTACTTCAAGGAAATCAACACCTGCTTCAAGGCCATCAGCGCCGGCGACTACAGCCGCCGCCCGCTGAGCCAGGGCCTGCCGGGCATCCTGGCCAGCTCGCTGGGCAGCGTCAACCGCGCCATCCAGACCATGGCCGACAACGACGGCTACATCCGCCGCAACCGCCTGTCCTCGCAGCTGGCCGCGCTCAACAACCCGCATCTGCGCAAGGACCTGGCCAGCAACCAGAGTGATCTGGAAGACATCAGCCAGGCCATGGCCGACGTGGCCGCCATCACCCAGGACACCGCCGACGGCGCGCGCGTCAGCCTGGAAACCGCCCAGCACCTGTCCGGCCACCTGGACACCATCGCCGACAGCGTCAGCAGCATGGACACCGCCAGCACCGCGCTGGCCCAGGAGTGGCAGGGCATAGAAACCTCGCTAGCCGACATCTCCGCCATCGCCGACCAAACCAATCTGCTGGCGCTGAACGCCGCCATCGAAGCCGCCCGCGCCGGCGAAACCGGCCGCGGCTTCGCCGTGGTGGCCGACGAAGTGCGCAAGCTGGCGGAGCGCAGCAAGAGCACCGCCAACAATGTGCAGGACGTGTTGGAGAACCTGTCGCTGCGCATCGGCAATATGCAGACCCAGGCCAGCGCCGCCGGCAATGTGGCCAGCCAGGTCAAGGACTCGGTGGAAACCTTCCGCCAACGCTTCAGCAGCCAGGTGGAACAATCGCAGCAGGTGATGGCGCAGGTGAACCGCGTGCACGACAAATCCCAGCTCAGCCTGCAAAAAGTGGGGCATGTGATCTTCAAGCAGACCGCCTACCACTCGATAGAAGAAGCCAAGCCGCTGGAACAGGGCAGCGAGCTGCAAGGCTGGTTGCAGCTGCAAGGCCAGCAGTCCTTCGGCCAGACCCGTTCCTGGAGCGAGCTGGCGGCCACCGAGCAGCAGGCCAGCCAGCACATCGGCGCCGCGCTGGCGGTGTTTGGCCAGGAAGGGCCGCTGGACGAGCAGGAAATCGTCGAGCGGATGCAGAAGCTGGAGCAGGACAGCGGCCGCATCCTGCGCTATCTGGACAAACTGGGCGAGGAGAAGCACGGCCAGTAAGCCAGGGTTCAACACCCGCCGCGCATCGGCGTTGGAGCGCCGGCGGAGGCGTGGCCGGGCAGGAATCAAGCGGGGCAGCTTTCAGCGGCCCCGCTTTTTTGCGTATGCGCCGCGCTCAGAAGCGGCGCTGGTGGGTATCGCCTATTCGATGGCGGGGTTTGGTGGGTATCGCCTGTCGGCTCCTCCCACCCTACCAATCCGCCTGCCGTAGGGTGGGTCGAGCATAGCGATACCCACGCGGAAAGGCGGCGGGATTGAGCTTTGGGTTTCGATGGCGGGGTTTGGTGGGTATCGCCTGCGGCTCCACCCACCCTACCAATACGCCTCACGTAGGGTGGGTGGAGCGTAGCGATGCCCACGCGGACATGTGGCGGGCTTCATCCTTGGGTTTTGGTGGCGGGGATTGGTGGGTATCGCCGATGGCTCCACCCACCCTACCAATCCGCCTGCCGTAGGGTGGGTGGAGCGTAGCGATACCCGCGCGAACATGCGGTGGAATCCATCCTTGGGTTTCGATGACGGGGTTTGGTGGGTATCGCCTGTCGGCTCCTCCCACCCTACCAATCCGCCTCACGTAGGGTGGGTGGAGCGTAGCGATACCCACGCGAACATGCGGTGGAATCCATCCTTGGGTTCCGATGGCGGGGGTTTGGTGGGTATCGCCTATCGGCTCCTCCCACCCTACAAGTCCCCCTCACGTAGGGTGGGTGGAGCGCAGCGATACCCACCAGCCGAGGTCAGCGATTGCGCAGGCGGATGCGGCGGAAGCGCGCTTCCAGATTGAACCGCTGCCCCAGCGCCAGGTAGATCTGGTGTTGGCTATCGACATGGCGGTAAACCCGGACCCGGTCCGCGCCCAGCAGCATGATGATTTCCAGATAGTTGAAGAAACCCATCCACTGGCCGCGTCCATCGCGGTGGTCAAAATCGATGTCGCGCGCCACACGGCTGAGCAGGCCTTTGCCGACGTATTCCCGATTGTCCTTCAGCCATTGCAGCAGGTGAGCCGCGCATTCGCGGCCGTAGGCGTTGTCGGCGGGGTAGTCCTTGCTGGGCGCGGGCATCTGCCAGTAATGCCGATAGGTACGGCCGGGGCAGAAGCGAACAAAGGGAAGCAAGGCTTCCTGTTGCTCCAGCGAGTGCAGTTTGTAACGGCGGCGACGGGGAAAGTTTTGAGGATGGTGCATGGTGTTTCTCCTGTAATGACACAAGATGAAGCACCTGATCCCAAGTCGGAGGGAGCAGGATTGGCGTCTAAACAAATCAAATCGTTAACAGTGCAGGCTCAAAGCCCACCATGCACCTACCGAATAGCGTGGCCATGGAGAAATGACGAATATATGCGCGGAGGCTTATATTTGAGTTTGTTAACGAGACGCCAATCCCGTGTGCCGCATGTGGGCGGCAACCTGAGGATTGTTGCCGAGGGTGGGTTTTGGGTCAAGGTGGAGTGGTTGGTGTTGCTTGGTGTGTGGGTTTTGTATCCGCTGCGCGGATGATGATTTAGGACCGATTCCGCTAGATAACCAAGAAGGGACCAGGGGCGCATCGTATTCGTGGCTTATTCTTGGTTTTCTTTAGATATCCACAGAAAAGAGCTGTGGAGCTAAGTTACCCACAGAAATGACCCACTCCGCGAAACCACCCTCTTATTCAAAAAAGACCACCTCGTGTAGCGCCCAGGTGTCCCCTCGGGACGCGCCGGAGAAAAAGGGGGCTGCAAGGTTTTAAGCGGCTGCTTTGTTTGAGCGATTTGACGCTAGCAAATCGCGAGTTCAGCCGCGCCTTGCAGGCCTCTTTTTCTTCGGGGTTTCGCGTCCTGGGGGACGAGAGGGGATGGAAGGGGGCGGCGGCCCGCCCCCTCCCCGTTCGCCGCGCGGAAAGCGGCACCAAAAACATCATCCGCGCAGCGGATTCAAATTCCCTCACACCAGGCAACACTTCCTATCCGGGGCAGAATGCGACACCTAAACCTCCCCCCCACAACAAATGCAAAAAGGCGAAAACCCCAACCGAGGTTTCCGCCCTGCGACAACATCCGTTCCAACAAACCCTTGGCGCTAGGACCCCGCGCCCTGCCGCGCCGGCTCCCCGGCCGCCTCCGCCTCGGCGGCCGCGCCGCCGGCCAAACGCCGCAAAGACCCAAACCCCGCGCACATCGCCAGGCTGGCCGCAGCCGCGGCCGCGCCGAACCAACCCACCGCCGTCAACGGCGCCAAGGCCCGCGCCAGCGCGCCCAGGCCCAGGGCGCCCAGGCCGTCGCCCACCACGTCTTGCGCCGTCCACAGGCTGTTCACCCGGCCCAGCAAGTGGTCCGGCGTATTGCCCTGCACCAGCGTGAACTGCAACAAGGACGCGATCGAACCGAAATAGCCCAGCAAGGACAAGGCCAGCAGGCCGTAAGCCAGATGATGGACCAGGCCCAAAGAAGCGATGCTCAGCGACGAAGCCAGCACGCAGCTCAACATCACCGCGCCGGGACGGCTCAAACCACCCACCCAGCCGCTGGTGAAGGCGCCTATCATCGCGCCCAGCGGCACCGCCGAATACATCAGGCCCACCTCGAAAGCGCCGCCGCCGTAGCCGTCCTCCGCCAGCGACGGATACAACACTCGCACCGCGCTGAGCAGGGTTTGCAGCGTGCCCACCGCCACCACCGCGCCCACCACCTTGTTGCGCCACAGGAACTCGAAGCCCTCCAGCAAGGAACGCAGCGGATGCGCCGGCTCCCCGCCCTGCGGCTTCAAGGACGGCAAACGCGTCAGCGGGATCAAGGTGGCCAGGGTGCCGACGCCGGCCAGCAGGTAGTTCCAGTTCACCCCGGCCGCGGCGATGATCATGCCGCCCAGCAGGGGCGACAGCACGCCGCCGATGCGCATGGTCAGCATGCTCAGCGCGCCGGCGGCCGGCAGGTTTTCACGGCCGACGATCACCGGGATCGACGCCATCAGCGAGGTGATGCCGATGCCGCTGAAAAAGCCGTCCCAGGCCGACACCACGTACAGCGCCAGCACCGAGGGGTTGGTCATGAAGCCGTTGAGCGCCAGCGCCAGAAAGCCCAGGCCGCACAGCGAGCGGCCCAGCAGAATCAGCCGGCGGCGGTCCATGCGGTCCGCCAGCACGCCGCCGCACATCAGGCCGGCGAACATGCCGACGCCGTCCAGCGCCATCGCGGCGCCCACTTGCAGCGTGGAGCCGGTGAGCTGATGGATTTGCACCGGCACCGCCACCATCAGGATGCCGAAGGCGAACACCGAGATCATACGGGCGATGAAGATGGAGCGGAAATGCGGGTTGAGCCTGAGCAGGCTGAAATCAACGAAGATAGGCGACTTTTTCATGACAAAGTTTTATCTCGACAGGGGTGGAGGCCGCTTGGCATGCGCCGGCGCGCCCGGCGGACGGCGCGGTTTGCTGCCCGCGCACGCCCGGCAAGATGGTGTTCCGTTATGGATGCCGCATGGTAACATCAGCAGTCTGTATTAGGAATCATTTGCATTTGATCATGTCAATCAGCCCCGCCTCGGCCCTGCCCGCGCCCAAGGCGCCGCCAAGCCGCCGCCTGACCCTGTTGCTGTGCTGCCTGGCCGCGCTGGCGGCCATTGCCTTGTTGAGCCTGATGCTGGGCGCGAAACCAATTCCGGCCGCCGTCGTCTGGCGCAGCCTGTTGCACGGCGGCGGCGATCCGGACAGCGTGATCGTGCTGCAAGGCCGCTTGCCGCGCACCTTGCTGGGCCTGCTGGCCGGCGCGGCGCTGGGCCTGTCCGGCGCGCTGATCCAGGCGCTGTCGCGCAACCCGCTGGCGGACCCCGGCGTGCTGGGCGTCAACGCCGGCGCCAGCTTCGCCATGGTGCTGGGCGTGGCGGCCTGGGGCGTGGACAGCCAGCTGGGTTACCTGGGCTGCGCCGCCGCCGGGGCGCTGGGCGCCACCTTGCTGGTGTACGCGGTGGGCGCGCGCGGCCGGCGCATGGACCCGCTGCGCTTCGTGCTGGCCGGCGTGGCCGTCAGCGCGGTGCTGATGGGCTTGTCCACCGCCATCACCCTGCTGGACCCGCTGGCCTTCAACCAGCTGCGCTACTGGAACGCCGGCACGCTGGACGTGCGCAGCATGACGCCGGTGGCGCTGGTGGCCCCGGTGATCGCCGCCGGCGGCCTGCTGGCGCTGCTGCTGGCGCGGCCTCTGAACACCCTGGGCATGGGCAGCGATCTGGCGGTGAGCCTGGGCGGACGTCCGCTGCTGATCCAGGCCGGCGCGGTGCTGGCCATCACCCTGCTGTGCGGCGCCAGCACCGCCGTGGCCGGCCCCATCGCCTTCATCGGCCTGATGATTCCCCATCTGGCCCGTTGGCTGGGCGGCGCCGATCTGCGCTGGACCCTGCCTTTCACCCTGCTGCTGGCCCCCATCCTGTTGCTGAGCTCGGACATCGTCGGCCGGCTGCTGACGCCGGGCGAGCTGCGGGTCTCCATCGTCACCGCCTTCATCGGCGCGCCGGCCCTGATCTGGCTGGCCCGCCGCCACGCCGCGCCCGGAGGCCGCTCGTGAAGCCGGCGGTGTTGCGCTGGGGCAGCCCGGACGGCCGCTGCAACGGCCGGCTGGCGCTGAGCGGGCTGTGGACCTGTTTGCTGCTGGCCGCCGCCTGCGCGGCGCTGGCGGCGATGAGTTTGCGCGCCGGCGCCTTGCCCATGAGCCTGGAACAAGTGTGGCAGGCCTTGCAGGGCCAGGGCGGCCGGCTGGAGGTGGCGGTGGTGCAGCAATGGCGGCTGCCGCGGGTGCTGATGGCCTTGGTGGTGGGCGCGGCCTTGGGCATGAGCGGGGCGATTTTCCAGTCCTTGATCCGCAACCCGCTGGGCAGCCCGGACGTGGTGGGCTTCAACACCGGCGCCTATACCGGCGCGCTGGTGGTGATCACCCTGTTCAACGGCGGCCATTTCCAGATCGCCGGCGGCGCGCTGGCCGGCGGCCTGCTGTCCGCCACCCTGGTCTATCTGCTGGCCTGGCGGCAAGGCGCGCACGGCTTCCGCCTGATCATCGTCGGCATCGCCGTCAGCGCCATGTTGAGCGCGCTCAATCACTGGCTGCTGATCAACGCCAGCCTGGAGGCGGCGATGAGCGCGGCCACCTGGGGCGCGGGCACGCTCAACGGCATGACCTGGAGCAAGGGCCTGCCGTCCGCGCTGTGCTGCCTGCTGGCGATGGCGGCGGCGCTGACGCTGCAGCGGCGCATGCGGCTGCTGGAGATGGGCGACGACTGCGCCAGCGCGCTGGGCGTGCCGGCGGAGCGCACCCGGCTGTGGCTGATGGGCCTGGGGGTGGCGCTGATCGCCTCCGCCACCGCCGCGGCCGGGCCGATTTCCTTTATCGCGCTGGCCGCGCCGCAGATCGCGCAGCGGCTGCAGCGCACCCAGGCCACCAGCCCGCTGACCGCGGCCTGGACCGGCGCCTTACTGTTGCTGGCCGCGGACTACGGCGCCCAGCAGCTGTTCTATCCTCGCCAGCTGCCGGTGGGCGTGGTCACCATCTGCATCGGCGGCCTGTATCTGCTGTGGCTGTTGCTGCGTCAAACCGGAGCCCGAAAACCGTGACTTCCCTGAATTTGAAACTGGACGCCGCGCCGGCGGCCGGCGCGCAGCCGCCGCGGCTGCGCGGCGAGGGCCTGCGGCTGGGCTACCGCCAGCGCACGATTTGCGAACAGCTGGACGTGCGGATTCCCGATGGTTCCTTCAGCGTGATCATCGGCCCCAACGGCTGCGGCAAGTCCACGCTGTTGCGCAGCCTGAGCCGGCTGTTGAAGCCGCTGGCCGGCCAGGTGTGCCTGGACGGCCGCGACATTCACAGCTTCCCGGCCAAGGCGGTGGCGCGGCAGCTGGGCCTGCTGCCGCAAAGCGCGGTGGCGCCGGACGGCATCGCCGTGGCGGACCTGGTGGCGCGCGGCCGCTATCCGCATCAGAGCCTGTTGCGGCAATGGAGCCGGGAGGACGAGGAGGCGGTGAGCCAGGCGCTGGCGGCCACCGGCACCGACGCGCTGGCGGACAGGCTGGTGGACGAGCTGTCCGGCGGCCAGCGCCAGCGGGTGTGGGTGGCGATGGCGCTGGCGCAGCAGACGCCGCTGCTGTTGCTGGACGAGCCGACCACTTATCTGGACATCGCGCATCAGATCGAGCTGCTGGAGCTGTTCCGCCGCTTGAACCGCGACGGCGGCCGCACGCTGGTGGCGGTGCTGCACGACATCAACCACGCTTGCCGTTACGCCAGCCATCTGATCGCGATGCGCGACGGCCGCATCGTGGCCGAGGGCGCGCCGCGCGACATCGTCACCTCGGATTTGATTGAGCAGGTGTTCGGTCTGAGCTGCCTGATCATCGACGATCCGGTCAGCCATACGCCGATGGTGATTCCGCGCGGGGGCTGAGCGCCTGTTCACGCGCTTTTGCCCATGTGTCGAAACATTGTTAGGCACTCAAGAAACCACGTATCCGACGTGCCCTAACTCCCTTCAAGCCTGCCGTCGGGTGGCAGGCCCGAGGTTTTAAGCGGCTGCCTGTTCGAGCAGCGCGACGTTAGCGCGCTGCGAGTTCAGCCGCGCCTCGGGCCTGACGGGACCCGGCGGGAAGCCGCAGGCCAGGCTTGCAGGGCGGCCTTTAGGGTAAAGGGAGATTTGGCCGCGCAAATCTCCCTTTCCGTTTGCCGGGCGGAACCGGCCCTTAATCATCATCCGCGCAGCGGATTCAACTTGGGTAATGGCTGTTGCCTGAAATTATCGCCAACAGCCCCAAGCCCTGCCGCCAAGCAAACTCAATCCTCCGCCGGCTCCCGCCACAGCCAGGCCAGCCCGTCCAGCAGGCCGCCGCGCCAGCACAGCCAGTCGTGGCCGCCTTCGAACTCCTGGTAGCGCACGCTGTGGCCGGCGCGCTCCAAGGCCGCGCGCTGGCTGGCGTTGACGTCCAGCATCACTTCTTCGCGGCTGCCCACTTCCTGATAGACCCGCAGCCGCCCCGGCGGCAATTCGCCGGCCTCCAGTTGCTCGGTCAGCCGGCCGCGGCTGCCGGGCAGCCGTCGTTCGCTGACGGCGCGCGCGCGTTCATGCAGTTCCACATAGGGCCACCAGAAGGAGCCGGACTGGCTGAGCACGCAGCCGAAGCGCTCCGGCCAGCGCAGGCCGGCGAACATCGCCGCCAGGCCGCCGTAGCTCTGCCCCGCCACCGCGGTGCGCGCCGGCCGCGCGCTGAACGGCGCGACGCGCTCCGCCTGCGGCAGCAGCTCCTGTTGCAGCGCCAGCCAGAAATCGGCGTTGCAGGGCAGGTCCTGCTCCCGATGCCGGTTGTCGATGACGTCCACCAACAGGTAAACCGCCGGCGGCAGCCGGCCGCGCCGGGTGTCCGCGTCCAGCGCGGCGAACACCGGCATGCGTTCGGCCCAGTGCTGGCCGTCCAGCAGAATGGCCAGCGGCCGCTCGCCTCGCTCCTTGGCCGGCAACGCGCCGGTGTGGTAGATCCAGACCCGGCGCGACTTGCCCAGCCGCGCGCTGTCCCAATGGATCAAGCTCAGCCGCGCCGGGTCCGCGCCCTGGCGGCGCAGGTCCCAGGCTTGCCAGGCATGCTGGTCCGGCGCCGCGTCCAGGTGCAGCGCGGACAAGGGCGCGCCCCAGCTGCTGACATAGCCGGCGCGGGGGTTGAGCGGGTCCGCCGCCGCCCGGCTCATGATGTCCAGCCACCATTGGCGGTGGCGCAGCCGGCTGGCGCGCGCGTCGGCGTCCGGCGCCGGCGGGGCCTGCTCGGCGGTAACCGGAATATAGGCGTAGCTGCCGCGCCAGTTGGCCGGCAGCTCGGTCTGCCACCACCAGACGTCGGTGTCGCCCAGCCGGCTCAGCGACTGCGGCTGGGCGCGATGGTGATCGGTGACGGAATTGACGTCCACGTAGACGCGGGCCAGCGGAGAACGGGCGGCGGAGCCGTGGGGATCCCGCCAGAGGAAGGTCACGCATACGCCGCCGTCCGGCAGCCGCTCAGTCAGCGGCGCGCCCACGGTGGCCAGCCGCTCCCACCAGGCCGGCTGGCCCGCCTCGGGGTGTTGCAGGCAAGCCGCACTGCGCGCAGCCTGTTGATTCCACGCCGTTTCTTCCATTGTCTGCATCTTGTTTCCTGGCGTTTCCCGCGATGCTTTGCAAGAATTTCTGCACCTTATTTGCATAATGCGAATGAGAAATACTATCATTTGACCTTGGTGATCGCAACGACCCGCACCGGGCCGGCCGCGCTCCTCGTTCCCCTCGCCGCAGTAGCCAACGATTCCTCGTCAGCCAGACGACGCCGCCGAACTTCAGAAACGCGCCGATCTTGAGTCACGCACAAAAAAAACAGGAATCGCAGAACGATGGAACGCAATCTGAAACGCCAAGCCCTTGCCCAGGCCGCCCGGCTGACGCTGGCCGGCATCGGCGGTCTGACCCTTTCGCACGCGGCGCTGGCCGCCAAGGCCGACGCGCAGGACCAGCCGGCCGCGCTGCCCACGGTCACCGTCACCGGCGAAAAGCTCAAACGCTCGCTGAAGGACACCAGCACCGCGGTGACGGTGATCCGCGACATGGATCACGGCGGCGACAAATCGGTGTACGACAGCGTGGCCGCCACGCCCAACGCCAGCAGCAACGGCGCCGGCATCGTCAATATCCGCGGCGTTGAAGGCACCGGCCCCGGCACCGGTTACAACACTCTGGTGTCCGGCTCCCGCCCGCGGGTCAGCACCACGGTGGACGGCATGCCGGAAAGCTGGAACGGCCAGCGCTACGTGGACGCCAGCCCCTGGGACGTGGAACAGATAGAAGTGCTGCGCGGCCCGCAATCCACCACTCAGGGCCGCAACACCCTGGCCGGCGCCGTGGTGATCAACACCAAGGACCCCAGCTTCGATTGGGAGGGCGCGCTGCGCGCCGGTTACGAGAACAAGAATGGCAAGGCCACGCTGGCCGGCATGGTGTCCGGCCCTATCACCGACGAGCTGGCCTTCCGCATCGCCGCCGAAGGCCTGAACGGCCACAGCTACGTCAATTATCCGGGCGCCAACACCTCCTGGGACCCGTCCGACCTCAAGCACAGCAGCGCGCGCGGCAAGCTGCTGTGGAAGCCCGGCGCCCTGCCCGGCTTCAGCGCCAAGCTGACGGTGTCGCACCGCAAGAACAAGGGCGAGTACCTGAACTACGTGGACGGCAATTACTTCGATTACCAATACCACCGCCTGTCCACCGAGGCGCGCTATCAGGACTCCTTCAACAACACCGTCAGCACCGATCTGCAATACCAGTTCAACGACGCCTGGAGCGTCCAGTTGTTGCTGGGCCACGCCGACAACGTCAGCGCCTTCGTGGACAGCAGCGATTTCCGCATGCGGCTGGACGAGAAGAGCAATACCGCCGAGGCGCGGCTGAGCTACGCGCCGCAACACGGCGCGCTCAGCGGCGTGCTGGGGGTGTATTACTACGATAGGGATCAGGACATGAACGCCGCGCCGCGCGTGGCAGCCAAGGACAAGCTGAAAACCCAGGCCGTCTACGGCGAGGCCACGCTGGCGCTGAACGAGCGCTGGAGCCTCAACCTGGGCAGCCGCGTGGAGCGCGAGACGCAACGCCGCAACACCACGCTGCAGCCGGGCATGCCCAAGCAGGCCCGCGCCGATTTCGACATCGGCGAAACCCTGTTCCTGCCCAAGCTCGGCCTCAGCTACAAATACAGCCCGGACACCACGCTGGGCGTCTCGGTGCGCAAAGGCTACAACGCCGGCGGCTCCGGCCTGGACAACAACAACGAGTACTACACCTACAACAAGGAAGAAGTCACCGCCTACGAGGCCAGCAGCCGCTCCAGCTTCCTGGAGCAGCGTCTCAGCCTCAACGTCAACGCCTTCTTCAACCAGTACACCGGCTACCAGGCCATCCTGGGTTCGCGCTTCACCAATATCCCCAAGGGCGAAAGCTACGGCCTGGAGTTGGAAACCAAGGCGCGGGCCACGCCGCGGCTGACGCTGAGCGCCGGCCTGGGCCTGCTGAACACCAAGGTGACCCGGAGCGACGCCGCCAACCCCGGCATCCAGGGCAATCAATTCAACTACGCGCCGCATCTGACGGTGAACCTGGGCTTCAAGCAGCGGCTGGATCACGGCCTGTTCGTCGGCGGCAGCCTGAACCGGGTGGGTTCTTACTACTCCGACATCAACAACGAACGCAGCCGCGCCGCCGGCGACTACACCGTGGCCAATCTCAACGCCGGCTACGAAAGCGCCGCCTGGACGGTGCGCGGCTACGTCAACAATCTGGGCAACCAGGGCGTGCTGTACGCGCAGCTGCCGGCGCGCGGCAACAATCTGGGCGTGGTCGGCGCGCCGCGCACCGTCGGCCTGACCGTGGATTACCGCTTCTACTGATTCCCTCTTGATAGCCCTTTGGCCCGTCGGCTCGCGCCGCGGGCTTTTTTTCGCCCGGCGCGCGCGCCGCGTCCTGCAAGATGTTGAACCGACGGCTCAAGCCATGCGGCGCCCCAGGTCGCGCAGCACTTCGCGCGCCGCGTTGTGGCCGGGCGCGCCGGTGACGCCGCCGCCGGGATGGGCGCCGGCGCCGCAGGTGTACAAGCCGGCAATGGGGCCGCGGTAGTCGGCGTGGCCCAGCATCGGCCGCGCCGAAAACAACTGGTCCAGGCCCAGCGCGCCGTGGAAGATGTCGCCGCCCACCAGGCCGAAGGTGCGCTCCAGATCCAGCGGGCTCATGATCTGCCGCCCCAGCACCGCGGCCTTGAAGTTGGGCGCGTAGCGGTTGACGGTGTCTATCATCAGGTCCGCCACCTCCTCGCGGTGATCGTCCCAGCTGGCGCCGTCCGGCAGTTGCGGCGCCACGTGCTGGCAGAACAGGCTGGCCACATGCTGGCCCGGCGGCGCCAAGGACGGATCCAGCGTCGACGGGATCAGCACTTCCACGATGGGCAGCCTGGACCAGCCGCTCTCGCGCGCGTCGTGATAGGCGCGCTCCATATAGGCCAGGCTGGGCGCGATGATGATGCCGCTGCCGTGGTGCTCCGCCTGCGCCTTGCCCGGCAGGCAGCTGAAGTCCGGCAGCTCGGACAGGGCCACGTTCATGCGGAAGGTGCCGGAGCCGCAGCGCCAGCCCTGCATCCGGCGCAGAAAATCCGCCGGCAGCGCCGCCGGGTCCAGCAATTGGGTGTAGAGCAGCCGCGGATTGAGATTGGACACCACCACCCGCGCGTCCAGCCGCTCGCCGCGCTCGGTCACCACGCCCACCGCCCGGCCCTTGTCCAGCAGCACCTCGCGCACCGCGCTGTCGGTGCGGATCTCCGCGCCGCGCTCGCGCGCCGAGCGGGCCATGGCCTGGGTGATGGCGCCCATGCCGCCCAGCGCGTGGCCCCATGCGCCCTTGCGGCCGTTGACCTCGCCGAACACGTGGTGCAGCAGCACATAGGCCGAGCCCGGCGCATAGGGGCTGGCGTAGTTGCCCACCACGCTGTCGAAGCCGTAGGCCGCCTTGATCGGGTCGCTGTCGAACCAGCCGTCCAGATAATCGCCGGCGGACTTGGTGAACAGGTCCAGCAATTCGCGCTGCTGCGCCAGCTCCAGCTTGCCCAACCGCCGCCCCAGCCGGCCGGCCTTGAGCAGCTCCGGCAAGGCGTTCAGCCAGCCGCCCGCCACCGCGTTGGGCGGCGTTTGCAACACCAGCTCGCGCAGCAGCTCGGCGGCGGCGTCCAGATGCCGCGCGTAATCGTCCAGCCTGTCGGCGTCGCGGCGCGAGAAGCGCGCCACCTCGGCGGCGGTGCGGCCCGGTCCCACTTTCAGATAGCCGCCGTCGTCCAGCGGCAGGAAGTTGGACAAGGGCCGCTCCACCACTTTCAGGCCGTGGCGCGCCAGCTCCATGTCGCGGCTCACCTTGGGGTTGAGCAGCGACACCGTGTAGGCGGCCACCGAGTTGCGGAAGCCGGGATGGAACTCCTCGGTCACCGCCGCGCCGCCCACCACGCCGCGCCGTTCCAACACCGTCACCTTCAGCCCGGCCTTCGCCAGGTAGTGGGCGCACACCAGGCCGTTGTGGCCGCCGCCCACGATGATCGCATCCCGCATCGTTCCGCTCCTCGTCTCAGGGGAAGCCTCATTCTCGGGTCAAGTTCGGCAAATTGCAGCGCGCAGAGCGACGAACTGTCGGATATTATTGATCGCATTGACGAAAAGTCCGGCACAGCGCCACACCGCCACCCCCGCACGGAGCAGCCATGGACGCCACCGATCAGCAATTGCTCGCGCTGCTGCGCGAAAACGCCCGCGCGCCCACCGCGGAACTGGCGCGCCGGCTGGGCCTGTCCCGCACCACGGTGCAAAGCCGCATCGAAAGGCTGGAGCGCGGCGGCGTGATCCTGGGCTACAGCGTGCGCACCGGCGCCGCCCACGACGCCGCCCAGGTGCGCGCCTTGGTGATGATCGCCGCCGCGCCGCGGCTGAGCCCATCGATAGAAAGCGCCTTGCGCCGGCTGCCCCAGGTGCGCACCCTGCATTCGGTCAACGGCGTCCATGACTTCATCGCCGGCGTGGAAGCCGCCGGCGTGGCCGAGCTGGACCGGTTGGTGGACCGCATCGGCGCGCTGGACGGCGTGGAGCGCACCAGCACCGCCATCCTGATGACCACGCGCATAGACCGCTGAGACCGCCGGTCCGCGCGCCAGCGCGGCCAAGGCCTGAAACGGCCGCGACATCGCCGTTCTCAAGCCGGCGCCGTCTCCCTTGCACGCCGCCAACCCCCACGCCAGCACGACGCACAATATGCGCGCGCTCCGGCCTCGGTCCTGTGTCTTAAACACCGGCGCATGGCCGCAGCGACACGCCCCGCCGCCGCGCGAGCCGCCCAGGCAGGCTCTTCGGCGCGCCGTTTGCTTGATTTGCATCGCTCATCATCAATCCCCTTGCGTCCATCCGGCGCGCAAACACGCCGGGCATTACGGAGAGCACGTGAGGGCAAGCCCTCCTGCGCGTGAAATCGATGACTGTAGTACATAAATTAATTATTGTTAAACGATAATAAATCATCGTAAATTATCTAATCCCTGCACAATGCCTCTTCAATCCGTCTAAGAGCCGCGCCCCGTCTGGCCCGGCGGCTGGCGCCGCCGCCGCCAGCGGCATGGCCAAGGTGTGTGCTTGCCGCAACGGAGTTAAAATCAAACTTGCGCAATAAAAAATTATCGTTTTACAATAAAAAATAATTGTTTTGCGATACTTCCGCTGACATCGTTTCTACTTATCTTTCCAAACCGCTACAAGGAACCCTCATGAACTCCACGCGATTAAGCCGCTATTGCGCCGCCATGGCCTACGTCACCGTCTTGGGCATAGGCGCCATGCTGCTGCTCGACATCCTGTTCTGGCTGTTTCCCAAAGCCATTCTCGACTCCGGCCTGACCGTCACCGTGGACACCGTCAGAGGCTTTTACGGCTCAAGCGAATTCAATCTCCCAAGCTTGCCGCTGTGGCAGCGCGTCGGCGGCGCGGTTTTGTCCTGCATCCCCTTGCTGATCCTGGCCCAAGGCCTGAACGCCCTGCGTCGCCTGTTCAAGCTCTACGCCACGAGGGAATACTTCACGGATCGCTCCGCGTCCTTATTGTCCAAAGTGGGTTCCAGAGTCGCGCTCTGGGTATTGGCGGACCTCGTCTCCCAGCCGCTGATCAGCGTCTGGCTGACCATGATGCGGCCAGAGGGACAGCGGCTGATCTCGGTCAGCTTCCACACCGAAAACCTGGAAAGCCTGTTCATCGCCGCCGTGGTCATGATCATTGCGCGCATTCAACGAGAAGGCATTGCGCTGGCGTGCGAAAATAAGCAATTCATCTGAAAGCGACACATGCCCATCAAAATCCATCTGGACATGCTGCTCGTCCAGCGCAAGGTCAAATCCAAGGACCTGGCCCAGGCCATCGGCATCACCGAACAAAACCTGTCGCTGCTGAAGCAAGGCAAGGTCAAGGGCTTCCGGCTCTCCACTCTGGAGGCGATCTGCCTGTATCTGGACTGCCAGCCGGGCGACTTGCTGCAATGGGTGCCGGCCGAGCCGGACGCGGACAGCGACGGCGAGTAAGCCGGCTTAGCCATGCCCCAAACCGTTCACACTCACGCCGCCCGCCAGGCCGGGCCGCTGCGTTTGCGCCGCTTCGACACCCCGCTCGGCGCGATGATCGCCTGCGCCAGCGAACAGGGCCTGTGCCTGCTGGAGTTCGGCGACCGGCCCATCCTGAACGCGGAGCTGGCGGCGCTGCGCCGCCTGCTGTCCGCCGAAATCGCCGACGGCGACAGCCCGCTGTTGCAGCAGGCCGAGCGCGAGATCGGCGAATACTTCGCCGGCTCGCGCCGCGGCTTCGAAGTGGCGCTGCACCTGCCCGGCACCGCCTTCCAGCAGGCGGTCTGGCAATTGCTGCTGAGCGTGCCCTACGGCCTCACCCGCAGCTACCAGGAACAGGCGGCGAGACTGGGCCGTCCGCAGTCCGTCCGCGCCGTGGCCGCCGCCAACGGCGCCAACCGCCTCTCCGTCATCGTTCCCTGCCACCGCGTGCTGGGCAAAGACGGCGCGCTCACCGGCTACGGCGGCGGGCTGGAGCGCAAGGCCTGGCTTCTGGCGCATGAGCGCGAGCACGTTCCCCAGCCGGAGACGCCCGCAATCCGCCGCGCCTTGTAGAGCGCCGCCTTTCAGAATCCGCCCCGCCGCTTCAGTCTTGAACGGCATCTTATTGCCAAAGCCAGGAACTATGCGGCGCGCCTAATGAACTAACTATCGCCAAAGCATGATTGATTGACGGAAGCCATAGAGCTGATTGAAATTGCTCAATGGCTTCCAACGGCAAGCTTCACTAAGCTGATCCCAGCAAGTCATTGAACACCTTGACCTAAGGAGTCTGTCATGAGTAGCGCGTCCAAGTGCCCGTTCCATCACGCCGCCGGCAATCCGGCCGTGGTGAACGCCCAGTCCAACCGCGACTGGTGGCCCAACCAGCTCAACCTCAACATCCTGCATCAGCACGCGCCGGCCTCCAGCCCGCTGGACCCGGACTTCGATTACCCCGCCGCCTTCCAGCAACTGGACTATCCCGCGCTGAAAAACGACCTCAAGGCGCTGATGACCACCTCCCAGGACTGGTGGCCGGCGGACTGGGGCCATTACGGCGGCCTGTTCATCCGCATGGCCTGGCACGACGCCGGCACCTACCGCACCGCCGACGGCCGCGGCGGCGCCGGCACCGGCAACCAGCGCTTCGCTCCGCTCAACAGCTGGCCTGACAACGGCAACCTGGACAAGGCGCGCCGCCTGCTGTGGCCGATCAAGCAGAAATACGGCGACCGCATCTCCTGGGCCGACCTGATGATCCTGGCCGGCAACGTGGCGCTGGAATCCATGGGCTTCAAGACCTTCGGCTTCGGCGGCGGCCGTCAGGACATCTGGCAACCGGAAGAAGACGTCTACTGGGGCGCGGAAACCAAGTGGCTGGCCACCAGCGCCGAGGCCAACAGCCGCTACTCCGGCGACCGCCAGCTGGACAATCCGCTGGCCGCGGTGCAGATGGGCCTGATCTACGTGAACCCGGAAGGCCCGGACGGCAATCCGGATCCGCTGGCTTCCGGCCGCGACGTGCGCGAAACCTTCGCCCGCATGGCGATGAACGATGAAGAAACCGTGGCCCTGGTGGCCGGCGGCCACACCTTCGGCAAAGCCCACGGCGCCGGCGATCCCGCCCTGGTGGGCCCGGAGCCGGAAGCCGCGCCGCTGGAAGCGCAGGGCCTGGGCTGGATCAACCGCTTTGGCGACGGCAAGGGCGAATACACCACCACCAGCGGCATCGAGGGCGCGTGGAAACCCAACCCGACGCAATGGGACAACGGCTATTTCGACACCTTGTTCGGCTACGACTGGGAGCTGACCAAGAGCCCGGCCGGCGCTCATCAATGGGTGGCCAAGAACGTCAAGCCGGAACATATGATCCCGGACGCCCACAACCCGGCGAAGAAACACCCGCCGATGATGACCACCGCCGACTTGTCGCTGCGCTTCGACCCGATCTACGAGCCGATCGCCCGCCGCTTCCATCAAAACCCGGCCGCTTTCGCCGACGCCTTCGCCCGCGCCTGGTTCAAGCTGACCCACCGCGACATGGGGCCCAAGACCCGTTACCTGGGGCCGGAAGTGCCGGCCGAGGATCTGATCTGGCAAGACCCGGTGCCGGCCGCCTGTCAACCGCGGATCAACGACGCGGACATCGCCGCGCTCAAGTCCAAGGTGCTGGCCTCCGGCCTGTCCGTCAGCGAGCTGGTGGCCACCGCCTGGGCCTCCGCCTCCAGCTTCCGCGGTTCGGACAAGCGCGGCGGCGCCAACGGCGCCCGCATCCGTCTGGCTCCGCAGAAAGACTGGGCGGTGAACCAGCCGGCGCAACTGGCCCGCGTGCTGAAAGCGCTGGAAACCATCCGCCAGGACTTCAACGCGGCGCAGAGCGGCGGCAAGCAAGTGTCGCTGGCCGACCTGATCGTGCTGGCCGGCGGCGCGGCGGTGGAAGCCGCCGCCAAGGCCGGCGGCCACAGCGTCAGCGTGCCGTTTGCGCCTGGCCGCGCCGACGCCAGCCAGGAACAGACCGATGTGGAGTCCTTCAGCGTGCTGGAGCCGCAGGCGGACGGTTTCCGCAACTACCAGAAGCAGGCCTACTCCTTGCCGGCGGAGGCCTTGCTGGTGGACAAGGCGCAGTTGCTGACGCTGAGCGCGCCGGAAATGACCGTGCTGGTGGGCGGCCTGCGCGTGCTGGGCGCCAATGTCGACAATGCGCCGCACGGCGTGTTCACCGCCCGTCCGGGCGTCTTGAGCAACGACTTCTTCGTCAACCTGCTGGACATGGGCGTGGCCTGGCAGCCGGCCTCCGCCGCCAACGAGCTGTACGAAGGCCGCGATCGCAAGAGCGGACAGCTCAAATGGACCGGCAGCCGCGTGGATCTGGTGTTCGGCTCCAACTCGCAGCTGCGGGCGCTGGCCGAGATCTACGCGCAAAGCGACGCGCAGCCTAAGTTTGTCCGCGACTTCGTCGCCGCCTGGAACAAGGTGATGAACCTGGACCGCTTCGATCTGAAATAAGCGCGGTTCGCCTCCGGCAAGCAAAGCGCGGTCCATCTGGACCGCGCTTTTTTGCGCCGTTGCGGCGCGCGCATGAAAAAAACGAACCGCCGGTCAAGGCGGTTCGTTTTTGCATGACCCCGGAGCCGGATCAGCCCGCGGAGGCGATCTCGGCGCAGGCTTCCTGCCGCCAGATCACCGAAGCCAGCTTCATCCGCTTGTCGAACAGCAGCTTGTACTGGCAAGCCCGGGCAGGCTCGCCTGCCTTGGGGCTCAGCTTCAGCACGTAATCCCACTCGCGCACGTCGATCATGCCTTCCGCGAAATGCGGACGGCCGATCAAGCCGTAAACCTGCTCCTTGCTCAGGCCCGGCTGCACCTTGGCCAGATTGGCCAGATTGGGAACGCTGCCTTCCGGCTGCCAGCGGTTGTGCTCAACGCTGGGCCAGACCGGGCTGGCCTGCTCGGCCAGATGGCCTTCATCGGTGATCGTGCTCAGGCGGCTGGTGCCGCACCCCATCAAGGCCACGCCGGCCGCCGCCAGCAACAGGTAGCGGAAAGAGCCGCCAAGTACCGTTTTTTTCATCATCTATCTCAATTCACTATCAGCTGATTGATCTTGCTTGCCGCTTACCACTGGAAGCCCGCGCCCAGGCTGGCGCCGCCCTGACCGCGGGTGTTGGTGGAACCGGAGAATTTCACCACCCAGCGGCCGTTGTCGGACAGCGAGGACAGCCCCACCGCGATGGCGGATTCGCCGCCGGTGGTCGCCGTGGCCACGGCCAGCATGTTCTTGCCGGGCAGGAAGGCCTGCGGCAGGCCGGCCATGGCCATCGCGCCGGCCGCCGCGCCCAGCGCGTCGCGGCGCGTATCGGACAGATCGGATCGGAGCTGCTTGAATTGCTGCTGATTGTTGAAGTTGGCCGCGTTCAACTGGTCCACGTTCACCGCGTCCGTGCCCCGCACGCCCGTGGCCACGTTGTGGATGGTCACCGGCCTGCCGCCATCCCCGCCCACCAGGGTGACGTCGTTGCCGACGGTCGTCGTCGTCCGCCCGCTGGGGTCGGAATACTGCACTGGGCCGCTTTTCTGCAGACGGTCTATCGCATCGCCGACATTGTTCACGGTGTTGCCGTACACGGTGTAGTTCGGGCCGCTCACCGCGCCGGTCTGCGCGTTGTAGGACGCGCCGCCGCCCAAGGCCGCGGCGGCGCCGGCACCGGCGTTGTCCACCTTGGCGCTCACACGCTGCACCGCCTGATTGGTCGCGTTCAGCTGGCTGCCGTTCACCGCGTCGGTGCTGCTCCCGCTCACCCGACCGGCGGCGACATTGCTGATTTGACGCTCATTGCCCGCGCTGCCCACGCTCACCACGCTGGAGGGCGCCGCGCCGGCGTAGCTGTAAGTCACGCCGTCCACCACGCCGCTGGCGGTGGGGTTGGCCGCCGCGGTCCGGCTATTGGCGCCCAAGGCGACATCGTTGGCATTGTTGGCCTGGGCATTGCTGCCTATCGCCAGCGCATTGTTAGCGGCGGCGGCGGCGTTGCTGCCCACCGCGACCGCATTGCTGGCGTTGATGTTGGAGCCGGCATTGCTGCCGATGGCCACATTATTGCTGCCGGACACGTTCTGGCCGGCCTGGCTGCCAGCGGCGAAGTTGCCGTTGCCGGTCACGCCGCCGCCGGCGGAGGTGCCCACCGCGGTATTGTTGTCGCCCGTGACATTTCTGCCGGCGTTCGCGCCGTTGGCGGTATTGTTGCTGCCCTTGATGTCCCAGCCGGAGAACGTGCCGCTGCTGGTGTTGTAGCTGCCGGTCACATTGTTGTTGGAGTTGTTGCCCAGGCCGGAGTTGAAATCGCCCTGGATATTCTGGGCCGAATTGGCGCCGCTGCCAGTGTTGCCGGTGCCGGTGACATTGCGGATGGTGTTGATGCCGGTGCCTACGTTGGCGTCGCCGGTCACGTTGTAGCCGGAGTCGTTGCCCATGAAGGCGTTGTTGTTGCCCTGCACATTGGTACCGGCATTCTGACCGATCGAGGTGTTATAGCTCCCGTTCACATTCACGCCGGCGGCGGCGCCAAACGCCGAGTTGTTGGTGCCGGTCATATTACTGCCGGCGCCCACGCCGTAAATGGAGTTATTGCTATTGGTCGCCACTGCCGGGTCCACCGAACCCGCGCCGTAGACATTATTGCTGCCAACGCCGGAGATGGTGTCGGCCTTGGCCAGCGGGGACCAGGAACAGGCTAGCGCCAGGCTCAATACGCTCAACGCCAGGGAGGGCGCGGGCAAGCGCTTTGCTACAGATACTTTGTTGCTCATTTCACAGACCACATTCTTCAGATTGATGGAATTCGCCTAAGGCAAGTCTTGTCTCCGCAGGCAAGCGCGCCGTGGCTCCAGGCTTGGAACCCATGGCCGGTCGCGGTTCGGTCCAGGGACGCGACACGGCTCCGCCAACAGCGTCGGCTTGTTTCTGCAGCCAGGCACTCCGCTCACGACAAGCCGCGCTCGAAAAGGACAAGTACTTGAACGTCCTTTTTCGGCGCGGCCAGGATCACGCTATGCCTTTGATTTTTATCAATCCTAACATTCTGTTAATATTTGTGAAAATTGAAATAAACGAATTGATTAATTCGTTTTAGCTATCAATCTGCTTGATCGATAATAAAATTCAAACAGAATATCCGCCGGCCGCGTGCCGCTACGTTCTGAGATAATTCCGTTCTTGCATCCGTCATCCGCGCCATGAGCAACCATCCATCTTCTCTGTCCATCCGCCGGCTGAGCCCGCACGACATCCCCGTCCGCTGGCTGGACGCCTTCCAGCGTCGTCAGGAGGTCCGCCTGGTCTATCGCACCGGGCCCGATGGCCGGCAATGCGTGGCCGAGCCCTTCATCGACGACTGGTCGCCGACGGAACGGCGCGAACTGGCGCGGGAGCTGGCGCGCATCGCCGCCGCCGGCGCGGTGCTGGCGCTGGAAATCGACGGCCACCTGGCCGGCTTCGCCGCCATAGACTCGCAAGCGCTAGGCCCGCGCGGCGGCTACCGGCAACTGAAGGAACTGCAAGTGGACCGCCGCTGGCGCGGCCAGGGCTTGGGCCGCGCGCTGCTGACGGCCAGCGCCGCCGCCGGCCGCGAACTGGGCGCGGACGCGCTCTACATCTCCTCGCACTCCGCCGTGGAAACCGTCGCCTTCTACGAAGCCTGCGGCTGCGCTCCCGCCCGCTGGCTGCACGCGCCGCAACTGGCGCTGGAGCCTTTCGACTGTCAGCTGGAGCTGGCGCTGACCGCGCAGGCTGTTGATTTTATTTAGCTATCCGCTTAGAATTTCGTCCTGCCCATCTTGCATGGGCGTTCTTATTTTTCCTCGCACAAGGCTTTGCATGTTGGAGATTGCAGCAATCCGATAACGCCGCCCGGTTTTCCGGCTGGCCGTTGTCAAAATGCCCCTTAGCTGGTAGCGCCCGCATCGCGGCGGCTGCCCGTTTTCGCATTTGATTGCCGAATGATCATCCAATATGAATATCTCCAAACCGGAGCAAAGGACTTTGCACGTCCTGGCCAAAGGCGGCCGCATCGCGCACCTGCGCGACGACGCGGGCCGTATCGCCACCGTTGAATGCTATACCCGCGAAGGGTATCTGCTGTCCGACTGCACCCTGCTCGTGTTCCAGAAACTCAGAGCCAAACGCCTGATCAGTTCCAAGAACGGCCAGCCTTACCAGATCAACAAGGCCGGCCTGCGCGCCGTGCGCGGCCAACTCGACAACCAATGAACCCCGCCGCCGCGCCGCCGAACGCGCAAGGCGGCGGCGCTGGCGCGCTCCATTCCAAGGAAAACGCTATGACACTCATGCTGAGAAACGAACAAGACCACGACATCGACGCCATCTTCGAACTGACCCGGGCCGCCTTCCTCGCCGAGGAACATTCCAGCCATACTGAACAGT
This sequence comes from Chromobacterium alkanivorans, assembly GCF_016937655.1. Classification (GTDB taxonomy): domain Bacteria; phylum Pseudomonadota; class Gammaproteobacteria; order Burkholderiales; family Chromobacteriaceae; genus Chromobacterium; species Chromobacterium alkanivorans. Next base: position 31,487 of record NZ_JAFHKL010000007.1, read on the forward strand.
TCATCGTCAACGCGCTGCGCCGCAGCCGCCAGCTCACGCTGTCCATCGTGGCGCGGGACGGCGAACGGCTGGTGGGCCACATCGCCGCCTCCCCTGTGCTCATCTCCACCGGCGCGGCCGGTTGGCACGGCATCGGACCGGTGTCCGTGCACCCGGAACGGCAGGGCCAGGGCATAGGCAGCCTGCTGATGAAACAGGCGCTGACCGCGCTGCGCGAACTGGGCTCACAAGGCTGCGTGGTGCTGGGCGATCCCGGCTACTACGCGCGCTTCGGCTTCCAGCCGCAACCGGGCCTGATTTTGCCGGGCGTGCCGGCTGAATACTTCATGGCGCAAAGCTTCGGCGCGCCGCTGCCAAGCGGCATAGTCAGCTACCACCCGGCGTTCGAAGCCACCGCCTAAATCCTGACGGCGGGCGCGGCTTGGCAAGCCGGCCCGTTGTCATGGCCCGAAATCGGAAAAGACGCCAGAACTGGCAGCGTCAGCCTCGCGCAAATATTTTATAAAGTATTTAATGTCAATTAAATATCTGTCATAAATGACAGTATCGCCCCAAGACGGCCGGACAAGAATCTACCCCGCTTACTTAATAAGCAAACTTTTTGGCCGCAACGGCTTCCCCAGAGCCTGTCCGAAGCTGCGGAGCGTGCCTGCGGCGCGCCCGCCTGCCAAAGCCAGTGTCAACGCATGCCGCCAAAGCGCAACAGACCTTGCACGGGCTCTTAAACATGAAAGGGCGATCCCATGGCTTACCCCCCCCGACAATGACCAAGCTTCTCCGCTCACCGCTCAGCTGAACCGCCGTCAGCTCTTGCTGGGCGCGGGTGCCGGCGCCGCCGGCCTGATGCTGCCGGCGTCCGCCTCCGCCTTCATCGGTTCGGACGCCCTCCAGCTGGCCAAATACCAGCTGCTGATTCCGGAACTGTTCCAGGCCGTGCCGCGGCCGCCCGCCTACACCCCCAACCTGGTGATAGGCTCCGGTTTCGGCGGCGCCATCTCCGCGCTGCGCCTGGCCCAGGCCGGTCAGCAGGTCACGGTGCTGGAGCGCGGCCACCGCTGGCCCAATGCGCCGCGGCGCGACATCTTCTCCAACGACACCCTGCCGGACGGGCGCGCGTTCTGGCACCGCCGCCAGGCCAAGATGCTGATAGGCGCAACCACCTATTTCGATTCCTTCGGCGGCGTGCTGGACTCAACCAACTACCCGAATATGAATGTCTGGCGCGGCGCCTGCGTCGGCGGCGGATCGGTGGTGTTCACCGGGGTGATGATTCAGCCGGAGCAGCGCTATTTCGAAGCCTTGTTCGGCAAGCAGGTCAGCTATGCGGAAATGAACCAGACCTACTATCCCAGAGTCCGGCAAATGCTGCGCCTGGACGCCATGCCGGCGGACATCTACAACAGCAAGCCCTTCCATCATTCCCGCGTCTGGGACGAGCATGTTCGCAAGGCAGGCTACGTCACCACGACCAACGACTCCATTTTCAACTGGGACGTGATCCGCCAGGAGCTGCGCTGGCAATCCACGCCCTCCGCCACCGTGGGCTTGTCCAATCACGGCAACTCCAACGGCGCCAAGTTCGATCTCAACCAAAACTACCTGGCCCAGGCGCAAGCCACCGGCCGCGCCGCCATCTATCCCGGCCATGAAGTGCTCGGCATCGCCTGGGACGGCAGCCGCTACGAGGTCGACGTGATCAAACGCGCGCCCGACGGCCGGCAACTGGACCGCTACCGGCTCAACTGCGACCGGCTCTTTCTCGCCGCCGGCTCCATCGGCAGCTCGGAATTGCTGGTCAAGGCGCGGGCGCAAGGCACTTTGCGCAATCTCAACGAACACATAGGCCAAGGTTGGGGCAGCAATGGCAGCACCATCGTCTCACGCAGCATGAGCACGCTGTCGCTGGCCACCCAGGGCACTCCCAGCGCTTCCCGCATCCACGACCCGAACAGCGGACTGCCGTTTACCCTGGAAAACTGGTATGTGCCGGGCCTGCCGCTGGACCTGACCACGGTGATCGGTTCGCTGGGCATCGCCTTCGACCAAAGCAATCGCGGACATTTCAGCTATAACCCGGCCACCGACAAAGTCGTGCTGAACTGGGCGCAGAACGGCAACCGCGACAGCGTGGCCGCCGCCAAGACGGTGAACGACAGGATAGCCGCCGCCACCGGCTCCATTCCCGGCTTCCCGGGCATCATCGCCGGCGTCACCGGGCTGAACTGGACCGCGCATCCGCTCGGCGGCGCGGTGATCGGCAAGGCCACCGACGCCTGGGGCCGCGTCATCGGCCATCCCGGCCTGTACGTGATGGACGGCGCGCTGCTCCCCGGCAGCGCCGGCGCGGCCAACCCCTCGCTGACCATCTCCGCGCTGGCCGAGCGCAATATCGAGCACATCATTAAAAACGGCAAATAAGGCCTCCCGACGCGGCGCCGCCAACCATGGCGACGCCGCGTCGGACACGTCTCACGCCAGGCTCGTCCTTTGCAGCAAACGCGCGCTGCCTTGGCGCGATGCCCGCAAGGCGCGTTCGGCGCGCCGCCGCATATCCCGCTCCCAAACGCGCAGGGCCGCCGCCGCCTCGGCGGCCGTGCCCGCTCCAGCCAAAGCCCGCGCCAGTTCCGCGCCGTCGCAGAGCGCGGTGTTGGCGCCCAGCCCGCCGGCCGGGCTCATCGCATGCGCCGCGTCCCCCAGCAAGGCCACCCTCTCGCCGCGCCAGACCGGCACCTCGGCGGCCATCCGGATCGGGCGCGCGCCCAGGCACTGGGGATCGCTCTGCGCGAAAACCGCCTGCAAACGCGGATGCCAGCCGCGCGTCGCTTGCAGCACCCGCGCCCGCAGTTCGGCGCCGCTCAGGCGTTCGGCCGGCAAGACGCCGCCCAAGTCCTCGGCCCGCGCCACGCAGGCCCAATACCAGTAATCCTGCATCGGGCTCAGCGCCACCTCCGGCGCCAACCGCCGCGCCAGCTCGGGCAAGGGCGCGCGAAAGCGCATCGCTTCGATCACCGCCGTCAGGCCGTCGCCGAACACCACGCACACGCCCTGGCCCAGCTCCGACGTCAACGCCTCGGCCGGCAAGGCGTCCCGCGGCGTGACGCCGTAAAGCACCACGGCGCCCTCGTCCGCCGGCTCCCCGCCTGGGACCAGTTGTCGGCGCACCGTCGACGCCACCCCGTCCGCGGCGATCAGCACATCCACCTCCCGTTCGGGCTGATCCTCGAAATCCAGCAACAAGCCGCCAGGCGTTTCCCTGAAGCCGCGCAGCGCGTGGCCCCAACAAATCCGGTCTTCCAGACCGCTGGCCAGGATTTCCCGCAAGGTCTGCCGGTTGGCGCTGAGGTCGCGCTCGGCCGCGTCCTCGTCCAGCGCCGACGGCCGCCAATGCGCCGGCTTGCGTTCCGACCAGGCGCGCAGCTGCGGATCGACGAAACAATCGTCGCCGCCCAGCGAGCAGCTTTGCCGGAACAACTCGAACTGGCGCGGCGGCAAGGCCTGCCGCAGCGCCTGCTGGCCGTCGCCGTCGATGCGCAAGCGATAACCCTGCCAGCGGCTGTCCGCCGCCTGGTCGCGTTCAAACAGCGTGGCGGCGACGCCGGCGCGCGCCAAGCCCTGGGCCAGGCACAGCCCGCCCAGGCCGGCGCCGACAATGCCAATGCGTAGAGATGACATAGCTTGTCCTTTATTCGTCATTGGAAAATCCGGCTGGACCGCCGCCGCGCCGGCGGCCGGTCCCAGCCCTTGCCGACGATTGTGCGCGCCGCCGTCAAAGCTGCTATAACGCTGTTTTGCCAATAAATGGTGAAAAATGGCCAACATTGACGTCACACTGCCGGAAGACGCGCCGGACCTCAGCGAATGGATCGGCGGCCCGCCGCTGATCGCCGTGCCCGGCAACGACCAGGAAGACAGCGACTACCGGCTGGGCAGCCGCGAATACGCGTGGCACAGCCATGCGCGCGGGCAACTGCTGTGCGTGGAAAGCGGCCTGATCCAGATCCGCACCCCGCGCGGCGCCTGGGCTCTGCCGCCGCACCGCGCCGGCTGGATTCCGCCCGGCGTGCCGCACCGGGTGCGCGTCAGCGGGGCGCTGACCGGCTGGAGCCTGCTGTTGAGCCCGGACTGGAGCCGGACGCTGAGTCCGCAGCCGCAGGTGGTGGCGATCACCGAACTGATGCGCGCCGCGGTGCGCCGCGCGGTGACGTGGACGGATTATGCGCAATGGCGGCCGGAGCAGGAACGCATCGCCGCGGTGCTGCTGGACGAGTTGCGGCAAGCGCCGCATCAGGCGCTCTGCTTGCCGATACCGGAGCATCCGCGCATCGCGGAGCTGGCCCATCGCCTGCTGACCGGGCCGGCCGGCCAACACGCGCTGGCCGACTGCGCGGACGCGACGGCGATGTCGCCGCGCACCCTGCGTCGCCACATCCAGGCGCATACCGGCATGAGTTTTGGACAATGGCGGCAGCAGGCGCTGTTGATACGCGGCATGGAAATGCTGGCGCGCGGCGTCGCCGTGGCCGAGGTGGCCGACGACTTGGGCTATGCCTCGCCCAGCAACTTCATCGCGATGTTCCGGCGCGCCTTCGGCGACTCGCCGGCGCACTTTTTCGCGCGCCAGGGGCTGGCCTAATGGGGAGATATGCGACCGGCACCCCATGCTGCCTGCGCTTGGGAACCATAAGCCGACCGCACGCAAAATTCTGCGCAAGCTCGGCTCATGGCAAACAGAAACGGCGGGAATTCACCCGCCGTGTACGATAGCGCCTCAGCTAGCCTTGCCTGCCGGAATCTGCTGGGTTATGCAGTGAATATTGCCGCCGCCAAGTAGTACCTCGCGTGCAGGGACGCCGACAATTCGGTACTCAGGGAAGATCTCCTGCAGCCGGCTGGCTGCCGCGGCATCGGTACGCTCATCAAGCAGCGGGAAAATAATCTGTCCGTTGCTGATCAGGAAATTGACATAAGAAGCGGCCATGCGCTCGCCAACCTCACGCGGCACGGCCTGCCCGCTAGCCACCACGCCAGCCGTTTCATCCTGCTCATAGAACAAGGGGCCCGGAGCCAGCATCTTGTGGATCTTGAGCTGGCGGCCCTTGGCGTCGCGCGCTTTGGACAGCGCTTCGTAGGCGGCCTGCGAACGCGGATACTGCGGATCCTGCTCATCGTCGACCCAGTGCAGCACAACCTCCCCTGGACGGGCAAAGCAACACATATTGTCGATGTGACCGTCGGTTTCATCCATGAACACGCCTTCCGGCAGCCAGATGAAGTGCGTCACATTCAGATACTCGGAAAGCAAGGCCTCAATCTGGGTTTTGGACAAATCCGGATTGCGATTGGGATTGAGCAGGCATTCCTCGGTGGTGAGCAGCGTACCTTCACCATCGACATGAATCGAGCCGCCTTCCAGCACCAGCGGGGCCAGGTAGCGATCAAAGCCATGGTGGGCCAACACCTGGCTCGCAACTTCACTATCCTGATCCCAAGGATGGTACAGCCCGCCATTGAAGCCGCCCCAGGCATTGAACTTCCAGTCCACGCCACGCAGATGGCCCGCCTGATCGATCACCATGGTCGGTCCGCTGTCGCGCATCCAGCAGTCATCGCTATTCATTGCCACCAGGGAGACTTCGGACGGCATGACGGCGCGCGCCTGTGACATGAACGGTTCCGGCACGGCCATGAACACAGGCGTGGCCGCCGAAATGGCTTTGGCGATGGCGGCAAAGGTCTGTTGCGCCTCGCGTCCGGCATGACGCCAGTTATCCGGGCGCTGCGGCCAGATCATCCATACCGCCTGATGCTCTGCCCACTCGGCCGGCATGTGAAAACCATCGGCGGCAGGTAGACTGTTATTGTGCGTTTTACTGTTCATTTTGATCACCATCGACTTGATAAATGCCATCAGAAGTATTCAATAGATCGTGCAGTTGCGGATGACAGACTCGGCACGTCTCCCGATCTGCGCGATATGGAAGCTCGACCAATGCACATTCGCCGGGCGGATCAGCCTTCTCGAACGGCAGATTTCCTCTGCCATGAACGACGAAGTGATTGACAGACGCAGTCTATGGAGAGCCAAACTATTCAGCAAATGAACAATACGAATACTTTCATAAATACGGTGAATAGTGTGAAACTGCATCAACTGGATCTGAACCTGCTGCTGGCACTGGATGCCCTGATCAGTCTGCGCAGTGTCACACGGGCGGCAGAGAAGCTGTTTGTCAGCCAGCCTGCGATGAGCCACTCGCTCAATCGCTTGCGGACATTCTTCGACGACCCGCTGCTGGTGCGCTCGCCGCATGGCATGCTGCCGACACAAAAAGCGCTCTATCTGCAACAGGGCGTCCATCAGGCGCTCAGCCTGCTGCAAAGCCATTTCAGCCAGCCGGAGGCCTTTGACCCGGCAACATCGGTGCGTCGCTTCACCCTGTGCACCACGGATTATGTAGAGTGCGTGCTGATTCCGCCCCTGGTGAAAAAACTGGCGGAGGCCGCGCCTAACGTTCATATCGACATCACCATCCTGCGGGAAGACATTCCGGAACTGGCGCTTGCCGACGGTGAAATCGACTTCCTGCTGGGTTTTGACGAATACATGTCCATCCCCAGCTATCTGTGCCGGGAAACCTGGCTGAAGGAGCCGCTGATCGGCATCTTGCGCCATGACCACCCTCTCCAGAGCGATAGGCTGACACTACCGGATCTGATTGCCTTGCCGCATGTCTTCCACGCGCCGCTGGGCAATCAGGAGTCGCCAATGGATGATTTTCTTGCCGAGCGCGGCTTGCAGCGCAAGATTTCGGTGCACAGCCAAAGCTATATGGCTGCAGCCGCCATTGTCAGCAACACCGATCATTTGTTTATCCTGCCTAAGAAAGTAGCGGCGATGATAGCGGGCTACTGGCCGTTGAAAATGGTTGCGCTGCCGGAAGAACTGCCAGGCTATCACCTTAACTGCATCTGGCACCCAGTACAGGATAGTAATCCTGCGCTGCACTGGCTGCGCGATTTGATGCGCAAGCTCATTGAATCCGATGATGCGGCGCACAACATGACGCCGCCCCGGTATTCGCCGCATGAATAAGTACATCAAAATGAATCATTTTCCCGCATGACGCTATCTCTTGTAGATTAGCCGCCATATTGCAGAACAACCCATGCGTGCGCCGGCTACCGTGCGGCATGACCCGCCTGTGCATGCAGGAAACGGTCACCCCGATGGGGGTGAAATCCGTCTTAATAGTGGAGGTAGTAGCATGATCGAGGTGACCGAGCTATCCATTGCCGAGCTGCGTGCAGCGCTCGAATCCGGGCGTTCGACAGCGGTTGAACTGGTCAAGGCCTATCTGGCGCGGATAGAGGCCTACGATGGCCCCGCGACGGAGACTAGGCTCAATGCGGTGGTGGTGCGTAATCCGGATGCGATCAAGGAGGCCGAGGCGTCCGATGCCCGTCGCGCCCGTGGTGAAACGCTGAGCCCGCTGGACGGCATCCCCTATACCGCCAAGGACAGCTATCTGGTGAAGGGGCTGACCGCCGCTTCAGGCAGCCCGGCGTTCAAGGATCTGGTCGCCCAACACGATGCCTTCACCATCGCGCGCCTGCGCGCAGCCGGCGCCATCTGCCTAGGCAAGACCAATATGCCGCCCATGGCCAATGGCGGCATGCAGCGCGGCTGCTACGGCCGCGCCGAAAGCCCCTACAACGCCAACTACCTGACCGCGCCGTTTGCCTCCGGCTCTTCCAATGGCGCCGGCACCGCTACGGCCGCCAGCTTCGCCGCCTTCGGCATGGCCGAGGAGACCTGGTCGAGTGGCCGCGGCCCGGCCTCGAACAATGGCCTGTGCGCCTATACACCGTCGCGCGGGGTCATCTCGGTACGCGGCAACTGGCCGTTGACACCGACCATGGACGTTGTCGTGCCGTACGCCCGCACCATGGCAGACTTGCTCGAAGTGCTCGATGTCATCGTTGCAGACGACCCGATTAGCCGTGGCGACCTATGGCGCCTGCAGCCCTGGGTGGAGATTCCCAAAGCCTCGGAGGTCCGGCCAGATTCCTATTCCGACCTGCTGGCTCAGCCCGAGATACTCAAAGGCAAGCGCTTTGGCATACCACGCATGTACATCAACAAGGACGAACTGGCCGGCACCAGCGAGGCGCCTGGCATCGGCGGCCCCACCGGACAGCGCATCCATACCCGTGCGTCTGTGATCGATCTCTGGGAAGCGGCCCGTCAGGCACTGGAAGCCGCCGGAGCAGAAGTCATCGAAGTGGATTTTCCGCTGGTTTCCAACTGTGAAGGCGATCGTCCCGGCGCTCCCTCCGTATTCAACCGCGGCATCGTCTCAGCCGAGTTCCTCAATGACGAGCTGTGGGAGCTGTCCGGTTGGGCCTTCGATGAGTTCCTGCGCGCCAACGGCGACCCCAAGCTCAACAAACTGGCCGACGTGGATGGTCCGAAGATCTTCCCGCACGATCCGGGCACCTTGCCAAACCGCGAAGGAGACCTGGCCGCCGGCATGCACGAGTACGTCAACATGGCCAAGCGGGGCCTCAAGTCCTATGACCGGATTGAAAGCGTGCCGGATGGTCTGCGTGGTCTTGAAAAAACCCGCAAGCTGGATCTGGAAGACTGGATGGATCAGCTGAAGCTGGACGCGGTGCTGTTCCCCACCGTGGCCGACGTTGGCCCGGCAGATGCAGACGTCAATCCGAGCTCCGCCGACATCGCCTGGAGCAACGGCGTGTGGGTAGCCAATGGCAACTTGGCCATCCGCCATCTTGGCGTTCCGACTGTTACCGTACCGATGGGGGTGATGGCTGATATCGGCATGCCGGTGGGGCTGACTTTTGCGGGGCGCGCCTATGATGACAACACGCTGCTGCGCTTCGCTGGCGCCTTTGAAGCCACTGGCAACAAGCGCATGATCCCGCCGCGCACACCGCCGCTAGGTCAATGAGCACCCGCTAGGGCGGACCAGGACGGGTGTTCAGCCAGTAGCAGTGGCTTGGAAGCTATCATTGCTTTCCTTGAAGGGGATGACCGCCCTGGCCGAACCTTCGTCCATTAGAACCTGTTTACGATCTGCTGCGCGTCGGCGATACGGCGTTGAAACCGAGCTCAAAATGCTCATGTACCACGAGTACATTCCGCTTTTTCGCTCGTTTTCGCCTTGTCTCGCCTTAGCTCGCGAGATCGTAAACACATTCTTAGAGAGTGGCGCTGGACGACGACTTCAGAATAAGCACGCCATAGCAACGACAAACCCGCCGTTCGGCGGGTTTGCATGGATAGCGATACGCAGTTCAGTGTTATAGGCACGGACCTTATGTCGATGCTTACGAACTCTCTCGCGCCTGTGCACGCAGGAAAAACAAGAAGGGGAATTGGTGGACCGAAGGAGGATCGAACTCCCGACCTCTGCATTGCGAACGCAGCGCTCTCCCAGCTGAGCTATCGGCCCAAATCGACAGCCATCATATGACAAGGGCCTTGCACTTGCCAAGCCCGACCCCTCGGCTCCCGGCCAAGCTGGCGCATCCTCGCCACAACTCGCCATTTCAATGGCATGCCCCCACTCTGCAGGACTACACTGCTCCGGTCCATCCCAACATCATCGCCGGAGATTTCCATGCTGCGCATCCTGGGCCGCACCAGTTCCATCAATGTCCGCAAAGTGCTGTGGACCTGTCATGAAATCGGCATCGACTACCAACGCGAAGACTGGGGCCGCGGCTTCCAGCCGGCCAGCAGCCCGGAATTCCTGGCGCTCAACCCCAATGCGCTGATTCCGGCGGTGGTGGACGACGGCCTGGTGCTGTGGGAATCCAACACCATCTGCCGCTACCTGGCCGACTCGCGCCGGGCCAGCCACTTGCTGCCCACCGATCCGCGCAGCCGCGCCCAGGTGGAAAAGTGGATGGACTGGCAGGCCACCGAGCTAAACGGCTCCTGGGGCTACGCCTTCCACGGCCTCAGCCGCCACAGCCCGGAACACCAGGACCCGGCACGAATCCAGGCCAGCATCCAGCAATGGGGCCACTATATGGCCATCCTGGATCGGCAACTGGCTTCGCAGGATACGCCCTATATCTGCGGCGACGATTTCACCCTGGCCGACATCGTGCTCGGCCTGTCCATCCATCGCTGGCAGCTGACGCCTTTCGACAAGCCGGAGCTGCCGCATGCGCACGCCTATTATCAGCGCCTGATTCAACGGCCGGGGTTTGTGACGCATGGGAGCGTGGGGGTGGCTTAATAATCAGAATTCAGAGGGAATCATATGTCTGATATTATAAATTTCAATGAATCTGAAATTGTCATTGCTCTTGTGGGAGCAATTGGTACTGATTTAAAGAAAATTATAGAACCAATCAAAAATAAGCTAAAGTCTTACAATTACACCACTCATGACATAAGAGTTTCTAAGCAAGTTATTGATTTTATATACCCAAATCAAGATAACTTACCAAAAAAATTTGAACACATCTCATATTACATGGACAAGGGCAATGAAATTAGGAAATTAGCGAACGACAATGGAATTTTAGCTGGAGGAATTTCTCTTATCATTAATGAGGCTAGAAAAAAAGAGCAAGACGCTGCAGAACAACCTGGCCCTTTAAAAAACACAGCATTCATCATTAACTCTATCAAAACACCTGAAGAAATCATACGTCTCCGAGAAATATATCAAACTGGATTCTATGCAATATCAGTTTACTCAGAAGAAAAAAGGAGAAAAAAAACTCTTATAGACATGGTTATGACTGAAGAGCAAGCTGAAGCTCTTATTCGCCGAGATGAGGAAGACCCAGATTCTTATGGTCAAAAAACTAGGGATGCATTCCATCTTTCAGATTTTTTTGTTAGCTACGATGGAAATGAGGATATTGTAACAAATAGCATTCACAGAATTATTGATATAATTTTTGGTGATCCATTTAAAACACCCACGTTTGATGAGTTTGCCATGTTTATGGCATTTTCGTCAGCTTTAAGATCTGCTGACTTATCCCGTCAAGTAGGAGCAGTTATAGCTAAAGACCAAACCATTATTTCAACTGGATCTAATGATGTTCCTAAATTCAAAGGAGGGGTCTATTGGCCAAGTATCACAGCAACAGGTGAAGTTGTCGACGATACAAGAGGTAGGGATTACAAAAGAGGAGTAGACTCTAACTCTATAGAAAAACAAGAAATAATAAATAGTATTATTAAAAAAATAGAAAATCAGATAACATCACGCCATATAAAAAAGAAAATAGCCCGTAAGAAATTATTAAATCGAATAAAAAAAGTTCTTTATGGATCAAAAATAAAAGATATAACAGAGTATGGCCGGGTCGTTCATGCTGAAATGGATGCCATTTTAAACTGTGCTCGCAATGGCATATCTACTTCTTCTACAAGTTTATACTGCACAACATTTCCATGCCATAACTGTGCAAAGCATGTCATTGCATCCGGGATTGAAAGGGTTGTTTACATCGAGCCCTATCCAAAATCAAAAGCAATGTGTTTTCATGACGACTCTATTTCTTCGGTAAAAGATGACTACAAAACAAAAGTAATATTTGAGCCTTTTGTTGGAGTTGGCCCAAGACGATTCTTTGATCTATTCTCGATGCAGATGAGCGATGGCTTTCCGATAAAACGCAAAAACAGTAGTGGAAAAGTCTTCCCATGGCCAGGACAGTCCCTTCCGCCCTTGCGTATGCAGATGTATCCACTAAACTACCTGGAAAAAGAAACTATTTTTGTTGCCCACTTTGCAAGTATACTTGTCAAGTTTTCTTCTGGAGGGTCTCATGAATAAACCAGTAAAGTCAGCTCAGGATGTCTTGAAAGCGGCAAGTCAAAATATTGAGCAATGGCCTTCTTGGAAACAAGATTTAGCAAAAAAAAATCAAGACAGCACTACATCTAGTGTTAGTCGCTTTGCTCCTTCTGCTGCATACTCATGCCAAAAGCGGGAAAAGTAGCATTTGCTGTAGTCATTACGCAGCAGTCACATAACTCTACTTAAAAGCCCGGCACCGCCGGGCTTCTCACTTCTCAGGCTGACTTAAGCCTTCCTCACCTTCCCCTCCAGCTCAAAACTCGCCTCCACCGCGTGGTGGTAGTCATGCTGGCCATCGACATGGGCGAACACGTCCAGGCGACGCAAGCCCAGCGCCAGCACGCGTTCCAGGTGGTTGAAGAAGGCCACCCATACGCCGCGCTGCTGAGCATTGGCGAAATCGATGTCGCGAGCGATGCGGCCAAGCAGGCCGGAACCGACCAGCAACGGATTGTCCTTCAGCCATTGCAGCAGATGGGCGGCGTATTCACGGCCGTCGGCGCAGGCCTGTGGATAAGAGTCGTAACTGGGCTCGATTTGCCAGTAATGGGGATAAGTGCGGCCGGGGATGAAGCTGACGAAGGGCAACAGGGTTTCGACGGCTTCTCTTGATGCACCTTTGTAACGGCGGCGCGGAGGGAAAAATGGATTCATGCACAAGCTCCTGAGCAAAGCCTGTCGCTGAACCTGCGCGGTTCAGCGCCAAGACCACATGAAAATGAAAAGGCGAGTCTGATTTCATTTACCCATGCAGTTCTCTGAACCCATAGCGATGGGGACAGACCAGAACGTAAGGGATTGGCGTGCAGCCGTCACCATCATGGCCGCTCAGCACGGCGCGATGGTTGGCACGCGCGCGGTTTGCAACGCGTGTTCCTTACTATTCAGGTTTGCACTCCCGGTGCCGCCATTGCGCGGCACAAGACGGATTGTTGCCACTTGCCGTGGGCTAGGTCAAGAGCGGGTGGACGCCTGGGCTAGCCGTCCGCAATCAGCAACGCAAACCAGCCGGCGCATCGAAGCTTTCCATCTCTCCCAGAGAGGCGATCAGTTGCTCCAAGCGGGCGGCGAAACGGTCCACGGCTTCGATGAAGTCATGGGACGATAGCGTGTCGCTGGACAAGTGTTTGACCAGCATGACGGCTCCGGTGCTGTCGTCAAACGCCAAGCTGCCCTCGCCGGCCTCGGCCAGCGTCAGGTTGACAGCCAGCATTTGTTGCCAGAAACCGGCACTGCCGTTGGCGCTGAATTCACCCAGCATGCCGTACACAATGAGACTGCCGGGCAGGCTGCGAATAGAAAGCATCAAGCGCTGATCCAGCAGCAGGAAACACTGGCCATGCGGGTCCAGCGTAAGTTCCATGCCGATGGCGCGGCCCAGGCTGTCTAGAAGTTCTGCATTTTTTTCCATAGAGATACCTTGTGAGCAAACCGGCAAGGGTCCACAACGCTTATTGAATGGCGAGGCCCATCAGCTCTTCGCTGCGTTTGATCATGGCGTGGGCGGCAAGGCTCAGTTGCTCCGCGCCTTGGGGATGGCCCTCCTGATAGTGGTGCAATGCCTCCACCAGTCCGGCGGTTTTACGGGTGAGGACGGCCGCGTCGTCGTCAATACTGGGGGCGCCTTCCCGCATGGCCTTGGCCAGCGCCAGGGCATCCGCTCTGCCGACGGCCAGTTGCTCGAAGTGGGCGCCGATGCGAAAGACTTGCTGGGCATTACGCTCCTTCAGCGCTTGGCGTTGCACGGCTTGGGCTTCCGGTCTTCTTTCCTTGTTGATTTGTTGCTTGAGCTGACTGATTTCTCTCTTGAGTTCGCCCATGCGGCCCTGATTGAGGAAAGCGTCCCATTCCGTTTTGACGCCGGGCTGTTGCAGCATGCCGCTGCAACGCTCGCCGATGTCGGCGACCTGGCGGTTGAGGCTGTCCATCCTGGCTTGCAGGCGCTCGGCATAGGCATGGGCCTTGTTGGGGTCTTCGGTTACCCAACTGGCGCTGAACGGCACGAAGTTTTCCGCGCCGCCGGCGCGCAGCATGCGCAGCGCCATGGAAGCGCAGTTTTCCTCAGTGCTGGCCAGGGTATATCCAATCCGGCCTTCGGCGGCTTCTTGCTTGACGTGATGGGCCTCGTGGAGGATGGCTTTTTCATTGAGGCCGAACAATACGAATTTGGCGGTTTTGCCGCTGGCGGCGACTTCTTTATTGCGCCCCATCATCGGCAGATAGACTTTGCGGGCGCTGACGCCCCAGCCGCCGTCCCGCGTGCGTTTTTGTTCAGCGCGGGGGTAGTACTGGGCTTTGGCCATCAGGTCCTGGCTGGCGGCTTTATAACCCGCGGTACCCAGTTGCTGACGCGCGTCTTCGCCATCGCTGAGTTTCTGCGCGGTGCGGCTGGAGACTTCTTCTTGCTTATCCTCCCGGTAGCTGCTCAGGGAACCTCCCTGCCGCTGGCCGAACAGACGGCCAATCTGCCCGCCCTGGGCGTCGCTGAACGGCCACCAGCTTATGTGCTCCTGCACATGCTTATTGGCGTTCACATCGATTTTGTTCTTGATGGTGACGGAGGCGTGGCCGGGATGATCCATGCCCTTGCATTCCCAAGAGCGGAATACGACTTGCCGCGCCAAGGGCTTGGCGTCCCCCTGGCCATGAAAGCGTTCGGCCACGCTAATCAGTTGCTCCACCACTCGCTGCTTGAGCGGCGCGCCCTGAAGCCGGCCCATGCTGTCCAACGCCGCTTGGGCGCTTTCCTGGCCATAACGGTGCGACAGCGTGTTGATGAAAACGCCCAGAGCGGTTTGGTTTTCTGCCTGTACGCGCTGGCTATAGCTTTTGACGGCTTCCAGGTTTTTCAGCAGCGGTAGTTGGGACAGGCAGGCATAGAGCCGACCCTTGAAGCCTTGGCTGGCGACAGTCACCGTGGGTTCAGGCGTCTTTTCATTGATGACGACTCTGCCGCCAAGCCTAGCCGCCTGGACGAAGGTATTGAGATTGAGTGTGGTCATGGGCGGAAACGAGCGGGATGATGAAGCGAATGGTTTCGATAGTGAGTAAACACTGGCTCCCCTGCTATCAAATTTCGCTCACTCGCCCGCACCTTGCGGTCTTACGCAGCGCTCGGCTCAGGCTCGCATATGCAGCCCATAGTAAACCGTCTGGTTCCAATAACCGGTGGTAAGGCCAGCCAGGTATTGCGCCGCGCGGAACAGGTCCGCCGCGCTGCAGCAACCGGCGCTGACATTGCCACGGTAGAGCCCGCTATTGGGATCGAACACCCAGAGATAGTCGCTGCCCTTGTAGACGCCGACGGCGTGGCCCGAGGAGCCGCCATTGCGCATCAGGTTGAGGAACAGCGCGTCGCCGCGCACCATGAGATTTTCGATGATGTTTTGCCAGGCTTGGGCGCTGGCGCCGTGGGCGTTATTGCAGTAATGGCAGAAGGCGAGGCCGAAGGTTTCCGCGTGGCTGGCGTCTCCCACCCGGTTGTTGGCGGCCACCGAGGGGTAGACCTGCTGTTCCAGATAGGAGGCGAAGCGGAACAGGTAAGTCCCGTTGTCGAACTGCTGGTAGAGCGCGTCCGCCTGCGCGGTGGTGGGCAGGTAGTCGCCGGCGCTGCTGCCCATATTGAATTTCCCCACGCGGTCCTGGATGTGCTTGAGCCACAGGCAGACCGCGGCCTCGCACACTCCGGCGGCGTTGGCGCCGTTTCCCGCATTATTGAAAGCTCTCCGCAACGACCACGCCATCGCGTCCCCCCTTGTTGTCCACGGCTTCAGGTTGGCAAAAACACGCGCCTGTCATGGCGCGATATTTTGGGATAAACCGTAAACGGCGTTTACGCCAGTGAATTCCAACGCGGACACGGCCCGACGGCGATGCCGGGCCGTGGCTGATCATGAGCGTTTCTCAACGCCGGAACAGCTCGGTTTCGCTGGCCGGCTGCAGCCGCGGCGGGCCGGACAGCGCTTGCAGGAAAGCGTGCAGCGCCTGCTTTTCCGCGGCGCTGAGGCCCAGCGGTTTGAGCAGCGGCGAGGGCTTGGGCAGGGTGTATTTTTCCACGCCCGCCGCTGCCACCAAATTGCCGCCGTTGTTGTAGAACTCGATCACGCCGGCGCCGTCCTCATCCAAGGGCATGTCGCCGGTGTGCATGTAATCGCCGGTGTAGAGCAGGTCGCGCAGCGTGGGAGTGCGGAATTTGCCCAGATCGGCGCGCAGGCCGGTGACACCGCCGCGACCCAGGTCTTCCTTGTCGCGGCCGATGAAGTTGAGGCCGGTGTTGTGGAACTGGTTGTCAGACAGCAGCGGGCTGTTGTGGCAATTGATGCAGCGCGCCTTGGTGCGGAACAGATGCAGACCCCACAGCGCTTGGTCGTTCAACGCGGCGCGCTCGCCCTTGAGGAAGCGGTCGAAGGCGCTGTCCTGGCTGATCAGGGTGCGCTCGAAGGTGGCGATGGCCTTGGCCATGCGCTCCAGGTCCACGCGGCTGTCGCCGTAGGCGGCGGCGAACAGCGGCGCATATTCCGGCGCGGCGGCGATCTTGGCCACGGCCTGGCCCAGCGGCTGATGCATTTCCAGCGGGTTGACCACCGGGCCCTTGGCTTGTTCTTCCAGGCTGGCGGCGCGGCCGTCCCAGAACAGCGCGCCGACATAGGCGGTGTTGAGCAGGGTCATCGCGTTGCGGCCGCCCAATTGGCCGATATGGCCTTGGGACACCGGGCGCGGATCGCTCCAGCCGTGTTCCGGCGCGTGGCAGCTGATACAGGCGACGCGGTTGTTGCGGGACAGCCGGGGATCGCGGAACAGTTTGTCGCCCAGCGCCGCCTTGGCGGCGCTATAGGGGTTGTCGGCCGGAAACGGCACCGCCGGCAGCAGGCCCAGATCGCGGAAGCCGGCTTGCGCCGCCGCGTCCAGCGTGGGAGCGGGCCAGGCTGTTTGGCGCTCCGCGCCAGGCTGGTATTGGCTGTAGCGGGTCCGCCATTGCGTCAGCTGGCCGGCGTCCGGCTCCTCGCCGTCGCTGTCCGGCAGCGGCGGCTTGGCCGGGCGGATGGAGAGGGCGACCAGCAGCGGTTGCTCGGCCAGGCCGGCAAGTTGGGCCGCGCTCTGTTTCCCGCCGTCGCGGTCCAGGCCGTAGAGTTCGCCGCCGGCGTCTCGCGCCCATACTCGGGCGGCGGCGCTGGCGGCGGGATAGTCCTGGTCCTGTTGCAATTGCAGCCAGCGGATGGCCTCGGCCACCGTGGGCAGCCGCCAGTTGTCCTGCTGGCACAGCCGCTGCTGTTGCAGCGCGGCCAACGCCGGATTAAGGCTGGCCGCGCCGGCTGGTCGTGGCCTGGCCTGCCACAGGATGATGTCGCGCCAGCTGTCCGGGTGCTGGTTGTCGTCGACGCAGGCGGCCTGGGCCGGCGTGGTCAGTTGGCCGTCGGCGCTGACCGGGATGTAGGCTGGTTGCGGCGGCGGATTGTCTTCCGGGTTGGGATCGTCCGCCAGCTTGGGGCCGCGCACCAGGCGCAGCCGCGCCGGCTGCCCCAGGCTAAGGCTGACGCTGGGCAGGGTGCGGTGGGTGTCGTCGAAAGCCACCGCCACCGCGCCTTCGCCGCGGCGGCTGGTGGCGGTCCAGTAGAAGGCGGCTTCGGCGTCCGGGAAGACATGGCGGTCCATCGCCGGCAGACCGCGCGAGCGGTCGTACTGGCTCCAGTCCAGCAGGGTTTTCAGTTCGCGCTCGGTGGGCAGCCGCCAGCCGCGTTCCGCGGCGATGTCTTCTTCGCTGTCTTCGAAGCCGCAGAGTTTTTGCTTGATCACGGCTTCGGTGTAGGTGACGGCCAAGCAGTCTTCCTGGCCGGGTTCGCATTGGGCCGGGCGTTCCGGATTGCGGCTGGCGCTGGCGTAATAACTGTGGAACTGGCTGCGCAGGCCTTGCACGGACTTCACTTCCCAGATCAAGCCGGTCTGCTTGTCTTTCACGCAGCCGGCGCGTTCGCCGGCGTCGCTCAAGGGCGCGCCGTCCGCTTCGGCCAGCGGGGTGAAGCGCGGGCCGGGCGGCTGTTCGCGCAGCGCGGCCAGACTCAGACGGAAGTGGCTGGCCGCGTAGTCGGCGGCCACCACGCTGCGGGCGATGCCGGCGCTGTCCAGCAGGGTTTGCAGATCGCCGGCCTGGGCCAGGCTTTGGCTGCGGCTGAAGCGGGCGGCGGTGTCGGCGCTGATCTGGATGCCGTTGTTGGGATTGTCGTCTTCGTCCAGTGTCAGCAAGAGCTGCACCTGGCGCAGCACTTTGGGATCCGCCGGGTTCTGGCTGCCGGCCAGTTGCAGCGGGGTGATCTGGGCCGCGCCCAGACTGCGGCCCAGTTCCAGCTGGCCGATGCGGAAGACCACGGTTTCGCCGTCCAGATAGCGGAATTCGCCGTTGGCGGTGGTTTTGCCGGCATGGCTGCCGCTGTCGTAGTCCAGGCCCGCTACCGGGCTGTCAACAAAGACGCCGGTGCGTACCGGCTGGGCGGCGGGGCCGCCGGAGCAGGCGGCCACAGCCAGGCTGCCCGCCAGGATGAAGGGGAATGCTAAGCGCGAGTGCATCACTGTTATTAAGAATCATTTTCAAAACGGCAGATTATGCGTTTGTAGAGTTGTTCGTACAAGAATCATGTCGGAAATTGGCAAACGGGGGTCGTGCCTTGCTCAAGTACGCCGATGATGGGACGGCTTTGCGATTCCAGTTGGGAAAGTTGAGAGCCGCGCCTTTCCCGGCGCGGCATCCAAGGGATGGGGCTATCAAATATTAGAGCGGGCGGCCCGTGACGCGGAGGGTGGACGGCTTGTCGGACTGAACCGAGACGTCGGCCGGCAAGGATTTGGCCATGCCATGCAGCAACGGCTCGTCGGCCAGCCTGGGGCCTCGCACCAGGCGCACCCTTGCCGCCTGGTCCGAGCCCAGGCTAATGCTGGCCAGACTGCGGTGAGTGTCATCGAATGCAACCACCACCATCCTGTCCTCCGAGTAGCTGGTGCTGCTCCAATAAAAGGTAGCTGTCGCATCCGGGAAGGCGTAGCGATCCAAGGCCGGCAGACCAAGCGCTTTATCCCGCTGGCTCCAGTCCAACAACGTCTTCAGTTCTCTCTCGGTGGGTAGCCTCCAACCGCGATCTCCGCCTGCCGTCTGATCATCGAAGCCGCAAAGCTTCTGCTGTCTGACCTCCTGGACATAGATGGCAAGCTGGCAGTCCGTCTGCTTCGCCCCGCAGTGGGCTGATTGTTGCTGGTTAACACTGGCGCTAGCGTAGTAGCGATGGGACTGGCTGCGCAGACCCCGCTCGGCCTTCACCTCCCAAGTGAGGCCTGTTTGTTTGTCCTTCACGCAGCCGGCACGTTCTGCGGATCCGCTCAACGGCGCACCGTCGGCTTCAGCCAGGGGGACGAAGCGCGGGCTGGGCGGCTGAGCGTGCAAGGCGGCAAGACTGCGCTGAAAATGGCTGGCGGCGTGCTGGGCGCTGACCAGACTGCGCACAATGCCAAGCTGGTTGAGCAGAGTTTGCAGATCGCCGGCCTGTTCCAGGCTTTGGCTGTGGTCAAAGCGGGCAGAGGTCTCCGCCGCAATCTGGATGCCGTTGTCGGGGTTACCGTCCTGATCCAGCGTCAACAGCAGTTGCACCTGGCGCAGCACTTTCGGATCCGCGGGGTTCTGGCTGCCTGCCAATTGCAGCGGAGTGATCTGGGCCGCGCCCAGGCTGCGGCCCAGTTCCAGTTGGCCGATGCGGAAGACCACGGTTTCACCGTCCAAGTAGTGGAATTCGCCGCTGGCGGTGGTTTTGCCGGCATGGCTGCCGCTGTCGTAGTCGAGTCCCGCTACCGGGCTATCGACGAAAACGCCGGTACGAATCGGCTGGGCGGCTGGGCCGCCGGAACAGGCGGTCACTGCCAGGCTGCCCGCCAGGATGAAGGGGAATGCTAAGCGCGAGTGCATTTTTATAGTGGATAGTCATTTTTTGAGTGCTGGATTATGCATATGTAGATATGTATGTACAAGAATCATGTCGGAGATAAGCAAGCCGGGGTCGCGCCTTGGCCGCTTCAGGCTGCGGCGGTGTTCCGCGCCGCTTGGCCCATATCGATGAGCCAAATCGACGTCTATTGCTACAATCGCATGACACCTTGTTCCGGCTCACGGCGCCGGGACCATGGTTTTGTGATCAATGAGGCATCCCATGAAACACTTGAAACAGGCCAGCCTGCTGGCCATCGCGATGTTCGCGTTCTGCCACGCCGCTTGGGCCGCCAAGCCGATAGAGGTTGGCGAAGACGGCGAAACCCGCATCGTGCTGAGCGGCACGGTGGTGGGGCCGGTGCAGTCCGGCAGCAAGGTCGACGGCACTTTTTTCAAGGCCTTCCATTTGAAGCTGGCGCAAGCGCTGCGCTTTGACGACGGCGGCTCTTGCGGCGAACAGGAACTGCGCAGCCTGCCGCTGAATCAGGGCGATATGGCGCGCTACCAGGGTAAGCGCATCCAGGTGCGCGCCAAGGTGTTCTGCCAGGAAAACCGCACCGGCAGCTACCATTTGTCCGATATCGAAGTGCTCTGAGCGGCTACGGCTCCGACGTAAAAAAAGCAGCCCATCGGCTGCTTTCTTGTTTTGGGGCGCGCTGTTTCAACTTATCCACAGACCGGCAAAAATTCCCATCTTATCCACAATCACGCCTGCGCCACCGATCCTTGGTCCATCGGCAGCAAACGCGGCGTCCAGGCCAGCAAGGCCGCCCATAGCGGGACCAAGACCAGCAGCGTCAGCCATAGCGGCGCGCCGGCTTGCAGACCGCGCAGTTGCGCGCCGCCCCAATAGGCCAACGGCCCCGCCAGCGCGCCGATGAGCGCCAGCAAACGCGGCGACGGCCGCCAGGCGTCCAGCAGGCGCAGCCACCAACAGCTGAAGCTCAGCCACAAGGTGACTCTCCACAAGGGCAGGGTGCCGACGCCGACGAAGCGGTACAGCCCCAGGCCGGCGATGGCGAAGTCCAGCAGGCAGCCCGTCGCGGTCAGCCACAGCGCGCGGGCTTTGAGGCCGGCCGGCAGTCCTTGCCAGGCCAGCAGCGCGCCGGCCAGCAACAGCACCACGTAGCGGTCGCGGAAGCTGAGCAATAGCCAGGCCCCGGCGCCAAAGAGCAGCCCGCCCAGCAGCAGCCTGGGCCAGCGCTTGCCCGCCTCAGGCGTCATAGCCCAGATTGGGGGCCAGGTCGCGTTCGGCCTGTTCCACGCTGACGCCGCGGCGTTCGGCGTAGCTGGCCACCTGGTCGCGTTCGATTTTGCCGACGCCGAAGTAGCGCGCGGCCGGGTGGCTGAGGTAGAAGCCGGACACGGCGGCGGTGGGCAGCATGGCGTAGCCTTCGGTCAGCGTCATGCCTATGGCCGGCGCGTCCAAGAGTTCGAACAGCGCGGTCTTGACGGTGTGGTCCGGGCAGGCCGGATAGCCGGGAGCGGGGCGGATGCCCTGATACTTTTCGTCGATCAGCGCTTCGTTGTCCAGTTGCTCGGCGGCGGCGTAGCCCCAGAACTCGCGGCGCACGCGGGCGTGCATCAGTTCGGCGAAGGCTTCGGCCAGCCGGTCCGCCAGCGCCTTGAGCAGGATGGAGGAGTAGTCGTCGCCGGCGTCTTCGAAGCGTTTGACGTGCGGATCGATGCCGATGCCGGCGGTGACGGCGAAGGCGCCGATATAGTCCTGCGCGCCGCTGTCCCGCGGCGCGATGTAGTCGGCCAGCGCCCAGTTGGCCTTGCCGTCCATCTTGGGCAGTTGCTGGCGCAGGCCCACCCAGCTCATCAGGCTGGCGCGGTTGTCCGGATCGCGGATTTCGATGTCGTCGTGGTTGACGCTGGCGGCCGGGAACAGGCCGATCACCGCGTTGGCGGAGAGCCAGTTCTCGGCAATGATCTGCTTGAGCATCACTTGCGCGTCCTCGTACAAGGCGCGCGCGGATTCGCCGACGATCTCGTCGTTCAGGATGCGCGGGAAGCGGCCGGCCAGCTCCCAGCTCTGGAAGAACGGGGTCCAGTCGATGTAGGCGGCGATCTCGGCCAGCGGATAGCGCTCAAAGCGGCGCACGCCCAGCCATTGCGGCTTGGGCGGCTGGTAGGCCGTCCAGTCTATCGCCTCCTTGTTGGCGCGCGCCTGCTCCAGGCCGACCACCTTGCGGTTCGCCTTGTTGGCGTGGCCTTCGCGGGCGCGGTCCTGCTCGGCCTGGTTGTCCGCGACGAAGCCGTCGCGCAGCGTGTCGGACAGCAGGTTGGAACAGACGCCGACGGCGCGGCTAGCGTCCGGCACGTAGATCACCGGATGCTGGTAATGCGGGGCGATCTTGACCGCGGTGTGGACCTTGGATGTGGTGGCGCCGCCGATCAACAGCGGGATGGTGAAGCCCTGGCGCTGCATTTCCTTGGCCACATGGCTCATTTCTTCCAGGCTGGGGGTGATCAGGCCGGACAAGCCGATGATGTCGGCCTTGTGCTCGATGGCGGCGTCCAGGATTTTCTGGCAGGGCACCATCACGCCCAGGTCGATCACCTGGTAGTTATTGCAGCGCAGCACCACGCCGACGATGTTCTTGCCGATGTCGTGGACGTCGCCCTTGACCGTGGCCATGATGATCACGCCCTTGGCCGGCGCGTCGGCCAGGCCCAGACGGATCTTTTCCTCTTCGATGAAGGGTTCCAGGTGGGCGACGGCGGCCTTCATCACCCGCGCGGATTTGACCACCTGCGGCAGGAACATCTTGCCGGCGCCGAACAGGTCGCCCACCACGTTCATGCCGTCCATCAACGGGCCTTCGATCACGTGGATGGGCCGCGCGGATTTCTGCCTCACTTCCTCGGTGTCTTCGACGATGAAGGTGGTGATGCCCTTGACCAAGGCGTGTTCCAGCCGCTTTTCCACCGGCAGCGCGCGCCAGGCCAGGTCTTCCGCCTTTTTCTCGCCGGCGGCTTCGCCCTTGTATTTTTCCGCCAGCGCGATCAGGTGTTCGGTGGCGTCGCCGCCGTCCTTGGGCGCGCGCATCAGCACCACGTCCTCGATGCGTTCGCGCAGTTCCGGATCCACTTCGTCGTAGACTTCCAGCGCGCCGGCGTTGACGATGCCCATGGTCATGCCGCGCAGGATGGCGTGGTAGAGGAAGACGGCGTGGATGGCCTCGCGCACCTTGTTGTTGCCGCGGAAGGAGAAGGAGACGTTGGACACGCCGCCGGAAATCTTGGCGTGCGGCAGCTGCTGCTTGATCCAGCCGGTGGCTTCGATGAAGTCCAGGCCGTAACGCGCGTGTTCCTCGATGCCGGTGGCGACGGCGAAGATATTGGGGTCGAAGATGATGTCTTCCGGCGGGAAGCCCACTTCGTCCACCAGGATGCGGTAACTGTTGCCGCAGATTTCTATCTTGCGCGCGTAGGTGTCGGCCTGGCCGGCCTCGTCGAAGGCCATCACGATGACCGCGGCGCCGTAGCGGCGAATCAGCCGCGCCTGCTCGACGAACTTGTCCTTGCCTTCCTTCATCGAGATCGAGTTGACGATGCCCTTGCCCTGTATGCATTTGAGGCCGGCCTCGATCACGTCCCACTTGGAGGAGTCGATCATGATGGGCACGCGGGCGATGTCCGGCTCGGAGGCGATCAGGTTGAGGAAGCGCACCATGGCGGCGTGGGCGTCCAGCATGCCCTCGTCCATATTGATGTCGATGACCTGGGCGCCGTTTTCCACTTGCTGGCGCGCCACGTCCAGCGCGGTGGCGTAGTCGCCGTTGAGAATCAGTTTGGCGAAGGCGCGGCTGCCGGTGACGTTGGTGCGCTCGCCGACGTTGACGAACAGGTCACCGTCGCCGATGTTGAACGGCTCCAGGCCGGACAGCCGGCACTTGGCTTCTATCGCCGGCAGCGGCCGCGGCGCGACGCCGTCCACCGCGCGGGCGATGGCGGCGATGTGTTCCGGCGTGGTGCCACAGCAGCCGCCCACGATGTTGATCAGGCCGGACTCCGCCCACTCGCGGACGTAGACGCCCATCGCTTCCGGCTCCAGGTCGTAGCCGCCGAAGGCGTTGGGCAGGCCGGCGTTGGCGTGCACCGACACATAAGCGGCGGACACCCGCGCCATCTCCTCGACATAGGGCCGCAGCAGGTCCGGGCCCAGCGCGCAGTTGAGGCCGTAGCTGACCGCGTCGGCGTGGGACAGCGAGTTGTAGAAGGCTTCGGTGGTCTGACCGGTCAGGGTGCGGCCGGACTGGTCGGTGATGGTGCCCGAGATCATGATGGGCAGCCGCGGCGCGTCCGGGCGCTCGTCGAAGTATTTGTGGATGGCGAACACCGCCGCCTTGGCGTTCAGGGTGTCGAAGATGGTTTCCACCAGCAGCAGGTCCGCGCCGCCTTGCACCAGGCCGTCTATCGCCTCGGTGTAGGACGTCACCAGTTCGTCGAAGCTGACGTTGCGGTAGCCCGGGTCGTTGACGTCCGGACTGATGCTACAGGTGCGGTTGGTGGGACCGAGCACGCCGGCGCAATAGCGCGGCTTGGCCGGATTGGCGGCGCTGGCCTTTTCGCACAGTTCCTTGACCAGCCTGGCGGCGGCATGATTGATTTCCCACACCAGGCTTTCCATCGCGTAATCCGCCATGGCGATGGAGGTGGCGTTGAAGGTGTTGGTTTCGATGATGTCCGCGCCGGCGTCCAGATAGGCCTGGTGAATGCCGCCGATCACGTCCGGCCGCGTCAGCGCCAGCAAATCGTTGTTGCCCTTGACGTCGCTGGGCCAGTCGGCAAAGCGCTCGCCCCGGTAATCGGCCTCCTCCAACTGATGGCGCTGGATCATGGTGCCCATGCCGCCGTCCAGGATCAGGATGCGTCGGGACAGGTGTTGCCGGAGGGGATGCGAGGATGTTTTTGTCATGGCGGCTGAACTTTTTTTGTCTACAACGATAACAAGCGCAACGGACTCAAAAGCTCATCTTAACACTCGCAATCAACTGTCCGGGCGCTTGCTTAAGAATAAAGAGAGAACATCCATATGGCCATTACGAATAAGCTGTGGCTGCTCGCGGGGCTGGCGGCGGCATGGTGCGGGGAGGCGTGGGCGGCGGGCGGTTTACGGATAGGCGTGGCGGATACCGACGCGGCGCCGGTGGTGATGCTGTCGCCGGACGGCGAGCACCTGCGCGGCGGCCTGTCCAAGGATATCGGCGAGATGCTGGCCGCCGAGCTGAGCCTGCGTCCGGAATTCATTCTGATCGCCCGCAAGCGGGTGGAGGCCTCCATCGAGTCCGGCCGGGTGGACATCGTCTGCAACGCCAATCCGGACTGGTTCGGCAACGCCGCGCGGCTGGGCTGGACCCATGAAATCTACCCGCAATTGGAGCGGCCGCTGACGCTGAAGCAGCCGGCGGAGCTGCGCCAGGTGGGCGATCTCGCCGGCAAGCGCATCGTCACCATCCGCGGCTACAACTATCCGACGCTGGAGCGCTTCTGGCGCGGCAACCCGGCCTCCCACAACGAGGAGGCGCGGATGGAACTGCTGATCAAATCGGTGCAGAAGCGGCTGAGCGACGTCGCCATCGTCTCGGAACTGGAGTTCGCCGCCTGGGCGCGCAACTGGCCGCAGGAAGCGGCCCAGTTCAAATTGCACCCGCTGGTGGTCACCTTCATGCCCACCATGTGCGCGGTGGCGCCGCATTCCGACATCAAGGTGGCGCAGCTGAACCAGGCGATAGACCGCCTGCAGAAGAGCGGCCGCATCAAGGCGGTGCTGAAGACCTATCAGTGGCAGCCGCAGGAATGACGGCAGGCGGCCGGCGGAACCGCGGCTAATCCTGACCGCGGAAGCGCTGCTCCAGCTTATGCAGCACCGCCAGCGTGGTTTCCACCTGGCTGGCGGGAATGTCCGCCAGCGCGCGCTGGAAAAAAGCCTCGCGCTTGGGCTGCACCGCGTCTATCAGCGTCTGTCCGGCCGGCGCCAGCGTCACCAGGGTCTGGCGGTTGTCGGCCGGGTCGGTGATGCGTCGCACCAGCGCCTCCTCCTCCATCCCCTTCAACTGCCGCGTCAGCGCGCCCGGATCCATCATCAGCCGGGTGGCCAGCTGTTTCTGCGTCGCCTGCTCCAGATCGGTCAGCGCGGCGAGGATGCGCCAGCGCGGCAAGGGATAGCCCACCTGCTGTTCAAACGCCGCGTACATGGCGCGGCCGGTGCGGCCGATTTGCTGCAGCAGATTGGGTGCGCGTTCAGTCATGGATTACCGCCGTCTTGGTTTTGACATCGCGCAATTCTACATGCGGGACTCGGCGCACGAGCAATAAGCCGAGCACCGCCAGCGCCGCCACCAGCCACTGGCTGAGGTGAATGGCGTCCACCAGCGCCAGCCGGGAGGCGCCGAGCAGCGCGCCGCCGTTGATCCCGGCCGCCGTCGTCAGTTGTTCGAAGCGGGCGGCGGTGTCCGGGCTGAGCAGGATTTGCGGATCGCGCAGCCAGCCCAGCCACTGCGGCGCGGCCGGCAGGCCGTTGACGCCGGCCACGTAGCGGTGGGTGACGAAAACGCCCACCAGCGCGGTGCCCAGCATGCCGCCTATCATCCGCGTGGACTGGATCATGGCGGTGGCCACCCCCAGCTGCTCTCGCGGCGCGCTCTGCTGGACGAAGATGGTCAGATTGGGCAGCAGCAGACCCAGGCCCAGGCCGCCCACCGCCATCAGCGCGGCCACCAGCCAGTGCGCGGTGACGGCGTCCACCCAGCCCAGCGCGCCGGCGGTGAAGGCGAACAGCAGCAAGCCCAGGCCCAGCAGCAGGGTGGGGCGGCGCACCCGGGTGACGATGCGGCCGTTCAGGATGCTGCCCAGGGTGATGCACACCACCAGCGGCGTCACCAGCAGGCCGGCCTGGTTGGGCGACAGGCCGAAACCGCCCTGGAACATCAGCGGCGCGTAGTACATCACCGCGAACATGCCGCCGCCCAGCAGCAGCGACAGGCCGAACAAGGGCGCCAGGCTACGGTGGCTCAGCATGTCCAGCGGCAGCAAGGGATTGGGACAGCGCCGCTCCCACCACAGCAGGCCGGCCAACGCGGCCAGGCCGCTCAGGCCCAGGCCGGCCATCAGCCACAGCGGCTTGTGCAGCGGCAGCCATTCCACCAGCAGCTGCATCGAGCCCAGCAGCACGGCGATCAGCAGCCCGCCCTGCCAATCCAGCTTGGACGCGGTTCCGGCGCGGCGCATCGCCGGCAGATAGCGCCAGACGAACCACAGGCTGGCCGCACCCACCGGCAGATTGACGAAGAAGACCCAGCGCCAACCCAGGTATTCGGTCAGAAAACCGCCCAGGGTCGGGCCCACCGCGTTGGCCAAGCCGAAGGCGGCGGTCAGCATCACCTGCCAGCGCAGGCGCTGCGCGGTTTCCGGAAACATGTCCGGCACGCAGGCGAAAGTGGTGGCCACCAGCATGCCGCCGCCCACGCCTTGCAGCGCGCGCGCCAGCACCAGTTCCAGCATGTTCTGGGCCAGGCCGCACAGCATGGAGGCGACGGTGAACAGGATGATGGCGGTCAGCACGAAGGGCTTGCGGCCGTGATCGTCGCCCAGCTTGCCGAAGATGGGCACGGTGATGACCGAAGTCAGCAGATAGGAGGTGCCGACCCAGGCGTACAGATCGAAGCCGTGCAGCTCCGCCACCACGGTGGGCATGGCGGTGCCGACCACGGTCTGGTCCAGCGCCACCATCAGCAGCACGAAGCACAGGCCGAGCATGGCCAGCACTTTCTGGCGGAAATCCAGCGCGCCGTCCGCTCCAGCGGTTGCGGCTAAGGTGTTCATTTTTGTTGACCTGACAATAATTGACTAGTCAATTATTTTGCGCCGATAAGCCGCCGGAATCCAGTGCCGGACACAAAGATTTACAAAGCAGGCTTAGAACAGGTTCATAGAACCTGTTTACGATCTCGCGAGCAAGAGCGAGACAAGGCGAAAACGGCTGAGAAAGCGGAATGTACAAGTGGTACATGAGCATTTTGAAGACGGTTTCAACGCCGTATCGCCGATGCGCAGCAGATCGTAAACAGGTTCTTAGGCGGCGGCGCGTCCGCGCCGCCGCGCACGCTTCAATAACCGCGCCGCGCCAGCCAGCTGCTGGCCTCGCTCTTGGCCAGGATGGCCACCAGCCAGTCGCGGAACACCTTGACCTTGGGCAGTTCCGCCAACTCGTGCGGATAGACCAGGTAATAGCTCCACTCGGTTTCCAGCACGGTGTCGAAAGGCATCACCAGTCGGCCGGAATCCAGGTCCTGAGTCACCATGGACACCTGGGCCAGGGTCACGCCCATGCCGGCGACGGCGGCGTGCAGCGCGTATTCGGAAGCGTCGAAGGTGACGCCGCTTTCCGGGTTCACGCCGTTGACGCCGGCCAGCTTCAGCCAGCGCTTCCAGGTGTCCTGATCGCGCCACGGGTGCAGCAGGGTGTGATGACGCAGATCGTCCGGAGTGTTCAGCGGATGCTTGCCGTTGAGCAGGGCCGGGGAGCAGACCGGGATCAGTTTCTCGCGGCAAATGCATTCGGTGCGCAGGTCCGGCGCCACTTCGGCGCGCGCCATGCCCACCACCGCCAGATCGTACTCCGCGCGGTTGAAGGGCTTGTCGTGAATCAGCTGGGTCACCAGGTGCAGCGTGTATTCCGGGTAGCGGGTCTGGAAGTCCGGCAGATTGGGCAGCACCCAGCGCATCGCCGGGGTGGGCGGCATGCGCACGCGCAGATCGCTTTGCCGCAGCCGCAGCGCTTCGCTGGCCTCATTCAGCAGTTGGAAAGCCTCGCGGGCCGGCTTGATCAGCGCCTCGCCCTCGGCGGTCAGCGACAGGCCGCGCGCCTGCCGGGTGAACAGGGTGGCGCCGTAGTATTCCTCCAGCGTTTGCACGTGGCGGCTGACCGCCCCCTGGGTCAGGCTGAGCGCGGCGGCGGCGCGGGTGAAGGACAAATGCTCGGCGGCGACGACAAATACGCGTAATGCATTCAGCGGTGGCAGCTTCATCTTACATGCCTTTTTATCATGGTTATCATGAAATTAACTGCTTTGTCATGCCAGGCGCAACATCGTATGCTAGGCATGCCGGGCACGGCTGCAGTTTGAACGGCGGCCGGCGGCGCGCAGGTCGCCGCCATGCGTCAATGGCATGGCGATCCGCCGCTCGCGCCGGTCCGGCCGTCCATGCCGCGCTCCCCGATTTCCAGCGCGGCGTCCGCAGCCAAAACCAAGCCCAGCCTTGGCTTGCCCGGAAACGGAACCGTCATTCCCGAGCTTAAAGCTTTATCCGTACTGAAATAGTAACGGATTATAAATATTACAGGATGACATCCGCTTGCAACGGAGAATTTTCCACCGCTTATCGCGTGTCGCCGAAAATGCGGCGGCGTCGCCAGATTGACTGCCAATCCACGTTGGGCATTGCCGGGTTCAGACAGGGCCCGGCTTTTTTTTGCCCGTCTTCCGGCGAGCGGACAAGAAAAAAGGCCACGCGAGTGGCCCAAAGTTCGGAGAATAAGCCCAGGCGGCGCGAACGTCGCTTGGGCGCGGGCGGCAAGCCGCCCGTTCTTGAGTTTGCGAGTGTAGCGCGTTGCGCCGACAGCGGCAACGCAATAATCCTTGCTAGTACCGCCAGGCGCTCACTCGCCCAGTTCCGCCAGCAACTCCGCCTGCTGCTCGGCGATCAAGGCGTCGGTCAGTTCGCTCAGATCGCCGTCCATCACGTAATCCAGCTTGTACAGCGTCAGATTGATCCTATGGTCGGTGATGCGGCCCTGCGGGAAATTGTAGGTGCGGATGCGCTCGGAACGGTCGCCGGAGCCGATCAGGCTCTTGCGCTCGGCCGCTTCCTTCTGCTGCTGCTCGCGGCGCTGGATGTCCATAATGCGCGCCGCCAGCACTTGCATCGCGCTGGCCTTGTTGGCGTGCTGGGAGCGTCCGTCCTGACACTCCGCCACAATCCCCGTCGGAATATGGGTGATGCGCACCGCGGAGTCGGTCTTGTTGATGTGCTGGCCGCCGGCGCCGCTGGCCCTGAAGGTGTCGATGCGCAGATCCGACGGGTTCAGCACCACGTCGGCCAGCTCGTCGGCTTCGGCCATCACCGCCACGGTGCAGGCCGAGGTGTGGATGCGGCCCTGGGTCTCGGTCACCGGCACCCGCTGCACGCGGTGGCCGCCGGACTCGAACTTGAGCCGGGAGTAGGCGCCGAAGCCGATCAGGCGCACGATCACTTCCTTGTAGCCGCCCAGATCGGACTCGCTGGCGGACACGATCTCCGCCTGCCAGCGGTTGCGCTCGGCGTAGCGGGTGTACATGCGCAACAAGTCGCCGGCGAACAGCGCGGCCTCGTCGCCGCCGGTGCCGGCGCGGATTTCCAAGAAGATGTTCTTTTCGTCGTTGGGGTCCTTGGGCAAGAGCAGCTTCTGCAGCTCCAGTTCCAGCGCCTCCCGCTTGTCCTTGCCCTCGGCGATTTCCGCCTGGGCGAATTCCTTCATCTCCGGGTCCGACAACATGTCTTCCGCCGCGGCGATGTCGCTCTCGCACTGGCGATAGCTCTGGTAGGTTTCCACCACCGGGCTGAGTTCGGCGTGCTCGCGGGTGAGCTTGCGGAACGCATCCATATCTTGAGTGGCCGCTTCGCTGGCCAGGAGGTGGGTCACCTCTTCCAGACGGTCGGCCAGTTGCGCCAGTTTGGCCGCAATTGACGCTTTCATTACGACTCCGGGTGTAAACGATAAAGACGCGCCACGGCTTCCACCTGCGCGTCGTGCTCCGCGCCGCGCCCGGACGACAAGGCCCGGGTGGGGGGATGCATCAATTTATTGGTCAGTTGCACCGACAGGGTTTCCAGCACCTTCTCCGGCGCTTCGCCGCGCGCCAGTTGCTTGAGCGCGGCCTCGAGCGCTGTGCGGCGCAGCCGGTCGGCGTCGTCGCGCAGCGCGCGGATCAAGGGCACGGTTTCGCGCTTTTTCAGCCAGTCGCTGAATTCGCAGACCCGCGCCTGGATGATGGTTTCGGCCTCCGCGGCCGCGCTCTGCCGCGCTTCCTTGCCCACTTCCACCACGCTGGCGATGTCGTCGACGCTGTACAGGAACACGTCGGCCAGCTTGCCCACTTCCACTTCGATGTCGCGCGGCACCGCCAGGTCCAGCATAAAGATGGGGCGGTGGCGGCGCGCCTTGATCGCGCGCTCCACCATGCCCTTGCCGATGATGGGCAACTGGCTGGCGGTGGAGGTGACCAGCACGTCGTAGCGCGGCAGGATGTCCGGCAGCTCGGCGAGGGTGACGGCGTTGCCGCCGAACTGCTCCGCCAGCCGCTGGCCGCGCTCCAGCGTGCGGTTGGCCACGGTGATACAGGAAGGGTTGCGCGCGGCGAAGTGGGTGGCCACCAGTTCTATCATCTCGCCCGCGCCGACGAACAGAATGTTCAGTTCGCCTATGGTGGGGAAGATCTGCTCGGCCAGCTTGACCGCCGCCGCCGACATCGACACCGAACTGGCGCCCACCGCGGTGTTGGAGCGCACTTCCTTGGCCACGGCGAAGGTGCGCTGGAACAGGCCGTTGAGCAGGGTGCCCATGGTGCCGGCGTGCTCGGCGCTGCGCACCGCGTCCTTCAACTGGCCCAGGATCTGGGTCTCGCCCAGCACCATGGAGTCCAGGCCGGAGGCTACGCGGAAAGCGTGGCGCGCGGCGTTGGCCTCGTCCAGCTGATACAGATAGGGCTGCATCTCCGCCAGCGCCAGGCCGTGGAATTTGGCCAGCCAGCTGAGCGCCGCCTGCGGGTCGCCGCCGGTGCAATAGATCTCGGTGCGGTTACAGGTGGAGACGATGGCGGCTTCGCGCGCCGCGTGCGAGCTGACCAGGCTGTCCAGCGCCTTGGGCAACACCTCCGCAGGAAAAGCCAGCTTTTCCCGGATGGAGAGCGGTGCGGTATGGTGGTTCAAACCAAGGGCGAACAGATGCATGGGCGGATAAGCCGCGGAAAGAAATGGGGTATTTTAGCCTAACTTGAACCGCAAGTCCTGCGCCGCGGCGGCAAGCCGCGCCGGCCCATGGCCAGCGCCTTATATGACATAGCAGAATCCGGCGCCGCGCGCCGTCCAAAATAGCGCTCTTCTTGCGCAAACTCCTATATGGCCCAAGCGGAGCTGGCATAAGATAAGCCCCATCAAGGAGGACGAAATGTCGCTGAACCTCGCAGACATCCGCAAGGATTTTTCCAAGAAAGAATTGTCGCCGGAGGAGTGCCTGCCGGACCCGCTGGCCCAGCTGGAAAGCTGGCTGAACCAGGCCATCTCCGCCCAGGTGCCGGAGCCCACGGCGATGAACCTGGCCACGGCTGGGGCGGACGGCCGCCCCGCCTCGCGCATCGTGCTGCTCAAGGGGGTGGAGGACGGCCAGCTGCTGTTCTACACCAATTATCTGAGCCGCAAGGGCCGCCAGTTGAACGACAACCCCTATGTGGCGCTGACCTTCTTCTGGCCGGAGCTGGAGCGGCAGATCCGCATCGAGGGCCGCGCGGCCCAGGTGGCGCCGGAAGTCTCGGACGCCTATTTCGCCAGCCGCCCCTACACCAGCCGCGTCGGGGCCTGGGCCAGCGAACAGAGCAGCGAAATCGGCTCCAAGAGCGTGCTGGTGTCGCGGGCGGCTATGTTCGGGGTCAAGCACCCGCTGAACGTGCCGCGGCCGCCGCACTGGGGCGGCTACGCGGTGACGCCGGACCGGCTGGAGTTCTGGCAGGGCCGCCCCAGCCGGCTGCATGACCGGGTGCAGTATTCCCTGCTGGAAGACGGCGGCTGGAAGATCGCTCGGCTGGCGCCCTGAGCCCGCCCGGGTGAGAACAACTCATTGATATCATGCGCTTTACGCATATTCAAAAAACCGCAACCATCTCAAATTAGACAGTTTGTCCGCTTTTATAGCGATTTGGATGTTGCCGCATCACAACAAGCCGCATCGGGATGGTGCGGCTTTTCATTTTCTTGATGTTTCCCTCTCTTCTCCTTGTCTACCAAGGATTCGACGCCCCGCTTTGATTTTGGTCATGCCCGTCGCCGGCAATCGCCAGGCAACTGGCACTTAGAACAGATGCATATCAAGGCGGAAAAACCAATACATAATTTATGCATTTGGCAAGTGGTCGTCAGAACAAACCAAGCCAACGTCCTCTGATTTCAGCAATTCCTTTCCCATGCTCAGAGCGACGTCCCATGTCGGGAACGCATGAGGGACGCAGCGAACGCCTCCCCCGCCCGATGGCGCCAGCCATCTTCGGGAGCGGTTTCCAAGCGTCCGAAAGGGCAGGCGCAAGCCTGTCTGGCGCCGGCGGCCTTTACGCAAGACTCGCCGGCTTGACGCGGGGCATTACCGTGTCCTGCTGATCTACATTGGAGAAAAAGTCGTGATGAAAACCCAAACTGCGATGGTTCGCGTACTGGTGCTGTCCGCTCTCGCCCTGGCTTACGGCTCCGCCCACGCCGCCGAGCGCGTCAACCTGGAAGCGCTGGCCAAATCCAGCAAACTCGTCGACGGCGCCAGCGTGTTCAGCGCCGCCGGCATCAACCAAGGCGAACTGAAAGCGCAACGCAGCGCCCAGTTCCCCAACGGCAAAGTCGTCACCCGCTACCAGCAGTACTATCAAGGCGTGCCGGTGTGGGGCGAAGCCGTAGTGGAGGAAAAACAATTCGCCAAAGGCTCGTCCACGGCCTCGGCGAGCAAGCTGTCCGGCTACTATGTGCGCGGCATCGCCTCCGACCTGGCCACGGTCAAGCCGGCCCTCAGCGCCACCCAGGCGCTCTCCAGCGCCAAGGCGCTGAAGGCCAACGGCTATGAAACCCGCAACGAGAAGACCGAACTGGTGGTGCGTCTGGACAACAACACCGCCCAGCTGGTCTATCTGGTGTCCTTCCTGGTGGAAGGCGGCAAGGAACCCAGCCGCCCGCACTTCATCATCGACGCCAACAGCGGCCAGGTGTTGAAGCAGTGGGAAGGCCTGAACCACGCCGAAGCCAACGGCCCCGGCGGCAACGCCAAGACCGGCAAATACCTGTACGGCACCAACTACGGTCCGCTGATCGTCACCAGCGATTGCAAGATGGACAGCGGCAACGTCGCCACCATCAACCTGAACGGCGGCACCAGCGGCACCACCCCGTACAAGTTCGCTTGCCCCACCAACACCTACAAGCAGATCAACGGCGCCTACTCGCCGCTGAACGACGCCCACTACTTCGGCAACGTGGTGTTCAATCTGTACAAGGACTGGTTCAACCTGCGCCCGATCAACCAGAAGCTGCTGATGAAGGTGCACTACAGCCGCAACTATGAAAACGCGTTCTGGGACGGCAGCGCGATGACCTTCGGCGACGGCGCCACCCGCTTCTACCCGCTGGTGTCGCTGGACGTGTCCGCTCACGAAGTCAGCCACGGCTTCACCGAGCAGAACTCCGGCCTGGTCTACAGCGGCCAGTCCGGCGGCATCAACGAAGCGTTCTCCGACATGGCCGGCGAAGCCGCCGAGTACTACATGAAGGGCAAGAACGACTTCCTGGTGGGCGCGGAGATCTTCAAACAGACCGGCGCGCTGCGCTACTTCGCCGATCCGACCAAGGACGGCCGTTCCATCGGCCACGCCAAGGACTACACCAGCGGCCTGGACGTGCACTACTCCAGCGGCGTGTACAACAAGGCTTTCTACCTGATCGCCACCAGCGCCGGCTGGAACACCCGCAAGGCCTTTGAAGTGTTCGTGGACGCCAACCGCCTGTACTGGACCGCCAACGCCACTTACAACAGCGCCGCTTGCGGCGTTGAAAAAGCGGCCGAAGCGCGCGGCTACAGCAAGGCCGACGTGACCAAGGCCTTCACCGCCGTGGGCGTGGCTTGCGGCAGCTGATGACCGTCTGACGGCGCGGCCGTGACGGCCCGCGCCGCTTCTCCCATCCGCCGGCCATGGCCCGTCCATGGCCGGCATCGCTCAGGAATTCCGGAATGCTCACTCTCAAACCGAGTCTCGTCGCGCTCTTGGCCGCCACCAGCCTGGCCGGCGCCGCCCAGGCCGCCCCGGTGTGGATTTCCATCGGCGACGACGCCTATCAATTGCTGCAACAGGTCAGCCCGAAAAGCCTCAGCCAGGAAAGCCGCCAGTTGGCGGTGAGCGCGCTGCCGGCCGGCGTGTCCGCCAAGGGCGTGGCCACCGAGAAAGTCCACCTGGTGCAAGTGGACGACAGCGTGCTGCCGCAATTGTCGGACGCCATCCACCACAGCCTGCGCCATTGCGGCGGCTTCATCGTGCACAAGGATCTGCAGGACGCGCGCACCGCGCTGAAGGCCCCGGTGGCCAGCGCGCTGCTGCCCAGCTACCAGATCAACGACCAGGCCGTCGTCAACAAGCTGCTGCCGCAGCTGCAGGACAGCAACATCCTCGGCACCATCCAGTCGCTGTCCAACTACCAGAACCGCTTCTACACCACCAGCCACGGCGTCAACGCCTCCAACTGGATCGCCAGCCAATGGCGGCAGCTGGCCGCCGGCCGCGGCGATGTGACCGTGGAGCAGTTCGCCCACAGCGCCTGGCCGCAAAAATCGGTGATCCTCACCATCAAGGGCAAGGACAACGCCGCCGAAACCCTGGTGCTGGGCGGCCACCTGGACTCCACCGTGGGCAACGGCACCGGCGAAACCAGCCGCGCGCCGGGCGCCGACGACGACGCTTCCGGCATCGCCAGCCTGACCGAGGTGATCCGCGTGCTGCTGGCCAACAACTACCAGCCGCGCCGCACCATCAAGTTCATGGCCTACGCCGCGGAAGAAGTGGGCCTGCGCGGCTCCTCCGACATCGCCAACCGCTACAAACAGCAGAAGGTCAACGTGGTGGGCGCCTTGCAGCTGGACATGACCAACTACCAGGGCAGCGCGGAAGACATCTTCCTGTTCACCGACTACACCAACGCGTCGCAGAACACCTTCCTCGCCAATCTGGCCAAGGCCTACCTGCCCAATCTGAAAGTGGGCTACAGCTCTTGCGGCTACGCGTGCTCCGACCACGCCTCCTGGCACAAGAACGGCTACCCGGCGTCCTTCCCGTTCGAATCCGCCTTCAACCAGTCCAACCCCAATATCCACACCGTGCGCGACACCCTCGCCAGCGCCGGCAACCAGGCTCGCCACGCGCTGAAGTTCTCGCAACTGGCGCTGGCCTACGCGGTGGAACTGGGCAGCGACGGCCCGGCGGTCAAACGCTGAGCCCAAGCCCTCGCCTGAATGCGCCCACCCCCTTGCGGGGTGGGTTTTTCATTGTGGAATACGCGATGAAGCGGTTTTAAACGCCGGCCTCGCGCCGCATGTCCACATGCGGAATGCCGCCGTCGTCGTAAGGCTCGGACACCACGCGAAAGCCGAAACTCTCGTACAAGGCCTGCGCGTCGGTCTGCGCCGACAACATGATGGCCGCCTGCGGAAAATGCGCGCGGCACTGCGCCACCGCCTGCGCCAGCAGCGCCTTGCCCAAGCCCTGGCCGCGCGCCTCCGGCGCCACCACCACCCGGCCTATCGCCGCCGCGTCCGGGTATTTCTCCGCCGGCGCGATCAAGCGCGCATAGGCCAGCAACCGGCCGCCGTCGTCGTGGCCGGACAAGTGCAGACAGTGCAGATCCACGCCGTCCACATCGCCGTAAATCGACTGCTGCTCCACCACGAACACCTGGTCGCGCAGCTGCAAGGCCCGATACAGCGCCAGCGGCGTAAAACCATCGAAACGGTGGCAGTGCCACGCAACTCGGTTTGCCATAGTAGAATTCCTCTGAACTGATTCATTATCATCGGCCGGCTTGCGGCGCTTCCGGGCCAAGCTTACGACAAGGCGTCCTCGCCAGCTATAACCGTGAGGACAGGCTTTGCCGTGGCGCAAACGCCGGCCGATGAACGCTAACCGATTCAACTCCTGCCTTGCCCATATGAACGATAACGACGATCTGTTTGCCGAGACTAAGCCGGACGGCGCCGCCGCCCTGACCCCGCCGCCGCCCACTCCTCCCGCGGCGGACGCCGACGACGGCGAGTGGATTCCGCTGGACCTGTACGCCGAGCGCGCCTACCTGGAATACGCGATGAGCGTGGTCAAGGGCCGCGCGCTGCCGGAAGTGGCCGACGGCCAGAAACCGGTGCAGCGCCGCATCCTGTACGCGATGCGCGACATGGGCCTGGCCCACGGCGCCAAGCCGGTGAAATCCGCGCGCGTGGTCGGCGAAATCCTGGGTAAATACCACCCGCACGGCGACAGCTCCGCCTACGAGGCGCTGGTGCGCATGGCGCAGGACTTCACGCTGCGCTACCCCTTGATCGACGGCCAGGGCAACTTCGGCAGCCGCGACGGCGACGGCGCGGCGGCGATGCGCTACACCGAGGCGCGGCTGACGCCGATCGCCGATCTGCTGCTGTCGGAAATCGACATGGGCACCGTGGACTTCGTGCCCAATTACGACGGCGCCTTCGAAGAGCCGCGCTTGCTGCCGGCGCGCCTGCCCATGGTGCTGCTCAACGGCGCCTCCGGCATCGCCGTGGGTCTCGCCACCGAAATCCCGCCGCACAATCTGACCGAAGTGGCCCAAGCCTGCGTCGCGCTGCTGGACGATCCGGAACTGGACACCGCGGCGCTGATGCAATACGTGCCCGGCCCGGACTTCCCCGGCGGCGGCCAGATCATCACCCCGGCCGAAGACATCCTCGCCGCCTATGAGAGCGGCCGCGGCAGCGTGCGCGTGCGCGCCAAATGGGAAGTGGAAAAGCTGGCGCGCGGCCAGTGGCGCGTGATCGTGTCCGAGCTGCCGCCCGGCTCCAGCGCGCAAAAAGTGCTGGCGGAAATCGAAGAAGCCACCAATCCCAAGGTCAAGACCGGCAAGAAGGCGCTGACTCAGGACCAGCAAAACCTGAAGAGCCTGATGCTGTCGCTGCTGGACCGCGTGCGCGACGAATCCGACAGCGAGTGCCCGGTGCGCCTGGTGTTCGAACCCAAATCCAGCCGCCAGGACCCGGACGAGTTCATCAACACCCTGCTGGCGCAGACCAGCCTGGAAGGCAACGCCTCGATGAACCTGGTGATGATAGGCCTGGACGGCCGCCCGGGTCAGAAAGGCCTCAAGCCCATTCTCAGCGAATGGCTGGACTTCCGCCGCACCACCGTCACCCGCCGCCTGCAGCACCGGCTGGCCCAGGTGGAAAAGCGCATCCACATCCTGGAAGGCCGGATGATCGCCTTCATCCACATCGATGAAGTGATACGCGTGATCCGCGAATCCGACGAACCCAAGCCGGACCTGATCAAGGCCTTCGGCCTGACCGAGATCCAGGCCGAAGACATCCTGGAAATCCGCCTGCGCCAACTGGCGCGGCTGGAAGGCTTCAAGCTGGAGAAAGAGCTGTCCGATCTGCGCGAGGAGCGCGAAGGCCTACGCCACGTGCTGGACACCCCGGACGCGCTGCGCAGCATGATGCGCGAGGAAATCCAGGCCGACGCCGCCAAATACGGCGACAAGCGCCGCAGCGAGATCAAGACCGCCGAACGCGCGGTGCTGACCCAGACCGTCGCCGACGAGCCGGTCACCATCATCCTGTCGCAGAAGGGCTGGATCCGCGCCCGCGTCGGTCACAACGTCGACCTCGCCGCGCTGGCCTTCAAGGACGGCGACGCGCTGCACACCGTGGTGGAAACCCGCACCGTGTGGTCGGTGATCGTGCTGGACAACAAGGGCCGCGCCTACACCGTGGACCCGGCCGACGTGCCCACCGGCCGCGGCGACGGCGTGCCGGTGGCCTCGCTGGTGGACTTGCAGGACGGCGCCAAACCGGCGCAGATGCTGTCCGGCAAGGACGAGGCCCGCTTCGTCGTCGCCGGCTCCGGCGGCTACGGCTTCATCGCCAAGCTGGGCGACATGGCCGGCCGGGTCAAGGCCGGCAAGGCCTTCCTGACGCTGAACCCGGAGGAAGCCGTGCTGGCCCCGGCGCCGCTGCCGGCCGCCGGCATAGGCGAGGGCACCCAGTTGGTGGCCGCCGCCGACAACGGCCGGCTGCTGGCCTTCCCGGCCGCCGAGCTCAAGGAACTGGCCAAGGGCCGCGGCCTGATGCTGATGGCGGTGGAAGACGGCGAAGCCGTCACCGCCGTCGGCCTGGTCAACGGCGAAAAAGCGCTGCTGTCCACGCTGTCCGTGCGCGGCAAGGCCTCCGATGAAAAACTGGCGCTGGCGGAGTTCGCCGGCAAGCGCGGCAAGAAGGGCAAGCTGATGCCGAAGAAATGGAGCGTCAGCGCCATCAGCGAGCTGCCGACGACATGAACCGGGACCGCCCGCCGACGCCGTTGACCCCGCGCAGCGGGCTGGTCTTCATCAACAGTTTCCGGGCGGCGCTGCTGCTGGTGCTGCTGGCGATGTCGCTGTTCGCCAACCGCGAAGGCGAATCGCTGGTGGCCGGCGGCAAAGTCTTCTATCTGTGGAGCGGCGTTTACGCCGCGCTGATCGGCGCCTGGTTCCTGCTGCGCAACGGCCGGCTGGCCCACACCCTGCAGCTGACGCTGGCCATCGCCGCCGACATCGCGATGATCGTGCTGCTGATGGGCATCAACGACGGCGTGCGCAGCGGCTACGGCATCCTGCTCTTGCCCTATCTGGCGGTGGCCGGCCTGCTGTCCTCCGGCCGCTACGCGCTGTTCTACGCCTCCATCGCCACGCTGATCCTGCTGTCCTTCGTCGGCGTCGAGCAATACCTGGGCATAGGCCGCGGCTCGGATTTCTACTACTCCGCGCTGCTGGCCACCGCCGGCTTCATCACCTCCATCGTCACCTGGAAGCTGGGCCGGGTGGCGCGCGACTCCGAAGCGCTGGCCACCCGCCGCGGCGGCGAGATCGCCAACCTCAACCGCCTGAACGAGCTGGTGCTGCAAAGCCAGCGCGACGCGGTGGTGGTGCTGGACCCGTCCGGCCTGCTGCGCCAGTTCAACAACCAGGCGGCGCGCTATTTCGGCGCCATGCGCCGCGGCCACGCCGTGCCCGAGCTGCTGCCGCTGGTGGAACGCTGGCGGCACAACGGCTGCCCGCCCAATCCCAGCTTCATCGACCGCAATATCCGCGGCCGCCAATTGGTGGGCCGCATGGTGCCGGTGCTGGTGGGCGACGACCACGCGCTCTTGCTGTTCATGCGCGACATGGCCGACATGGCGGAAGAGGGCAAACGCGTCAAGCTGGCGGCGCTGGGGCGGCTCACCGCCAACATCGCCCATGAAATCCGCAACCCGCTGTCGGCGATCAACCACGCGGCCGACCTGCTGGCCGAAGACGAAACCGACCCGGCGCGCCAGCGGCTGATCCGCATCGTCCAGGGCAACAGCAAGCGCATCAACCACATGGTGCAGGAAGTGCTGGCCTTGAACCGCCGCGACCGGATCAAGCCCGAGCCCATCCGGCTGCAAGCCTTCCTGGACGAGCTGCTGGACCACTTCGGCGTGGTGGAGGCCGCCGCCGCCGGCGCGATCTGCTGCGTCTACCAGGCGCAGGCCGCCGCGGTCCAGTTCGACCGCGGCCATTTCGGCCAGATTCTCAACAATCTGCTGGCCAACGCCTGGCGCTACTCCAGCAAGCAGCCGGGCGCGGTGCGCGTCGAAGTGGGCGAAGTGGAAAACCACCTGACCATCAAGGTGATGGACGATGGTCCCGGCATGAGCGAAGATGCCCAGGCCCGCTTGTTCGAACCCTTTTTCACCACGGAAAGCGCCGGCACCGGACTGGGGCTGTACATCGCGCGCGAACTGGCGGAAGCCAACGACGCGCGGCTGGACTACTGC
Source organism: Chromobacterium alkanivorans (assembly GCF_016937655.1). Taxonomy (GTDB): domain Bacteria; phylum Pseudomonadota; class Gammaproteobacteria; order Burkholderiales; family Chromobacteriaceae; genus Chromobacterium; species Chromobacterium alkanivorans. The sequence goes on from NZ_JAFHKL010000007.1 coordinate 72,172, forward strand.
CCGCCCGGCGGCGTGTTCCGTCTGATCTGTCACAAGGCTTATGGCTAAATCCTCCCTGCGCGTGCTGGTGATCGACGACGAACCGGACATCCGCGAACTGCTGGAACTGACCCTGATCAAGATGGGCCTGGACGTGGCCACCGCCGCCAGCGTCGGCGCCGCCAAGCTCAGCCTGAACAGCCAACCCTTCGACCTGGCGCTGACCGATATGCGGCTGCCGGACGGCGAGGGCATCGAAGTGGTGCGCCACATCGCCGAACAGGGCCTGGACGTGCCCATCGCGGTGATCACCGCCTACGGCAACACCGACAACGCGGTGCTGGCGATGAAGGCCGGCGCCTTCGACTACCTGCAAAAACCGGTCAGCCTGGCGCAATTGCGCAGCCTGGTGAAATCCGTGCTGCGCGTGGACAACGGCAAGGCCGAAGCCGCGGTGCGGCTGGACGGCGAATCGCCGGCGATCCAGGAAGCGCTGCGCCTGGTCGGCAAACTGGCGCGCAGCCAGGCCGCGGTCTACGTCAGCGGCGAATCCGGCACCGGCAAGGAACAGGCGGCGCGGATGATACACGAGCACAGCGCGCGCGCCGAACGGCCGTTCATTCCGGTCAACTGCGGCGCCATCCCGGAAACGCTGATGGAAAGCGAATTCTTCGGCTACCGCAAAGGCGCGTTCACCGGCGCCGACAACGACCGCGACGGCTTCTTCCAGCAAGCCAACGGCGGCACGCTGTTTCTGGACGAAGTGGCCGATCTGCCGCTGGCGATGCAGGTCAAGCTGCTGCGCGCGATTCAGGAAAAGAAAGTGCGCCGCCTGGGCAACGCCCAGGAAGAGGCGGTGGACGTGCGCATCATCTGCGCCACCCACAAGGACCTGGCGGCGCGGGTGGACGCCGGCAGCTTTCGCCAGGACCTGTATTACCGGCTGAACGTGCTGCCGCTGCGCATGCCGCCGCTGCGCGAGCTGCGCGAGGATCTGCCGCGCTACATCGCCAGCCTGCTGGAGCGCTTTTCTCCCGATGAAAAGCCGCGGCTGGCGCCGGCGGCGCTCAAGGCCTTGCTGGAATACAACTACCCGGGCAACTTCCGCGAACTGGAAAACATCCTGGAACGCGCGGTGGCGCTGGCCAGCGACGCCCGCATCGAATTGCGGGACCTGCAGCTGCTGCCGGGCGATCACGGCGGCCATGGCGACGGCGAAGCGCCGACCTGCGCCGACGGCGAGGCGCTGCAGGATTTTCTGGACCGGGTGGAGCGCGAGGCCATCCTCAAGGCGCTGGAAGGCACCCGCTTCAACCGCACCCAGGCCGCCAAGCAGCTGGGCGTCACCTTCCGCTCGATGCGCTACCGGATGGAAAGGCTGGGCATCAAGTAAAAGGCGGGGCCGACGCGCGCGAAACACGCTGTGGATAAGCACGGCGTTGCGCCAAACCCTGTGGATAAGCCATATTCTCGCTTTTTGCCGGACCCTTGCCGGAAACCCGGGAAGCGCGGCCCCGCAATCGCTACAATGCGGCAGCCGCGATCCGCGCATCAGGCGAGGCCGGACCCGGGCCAGCGGCTATAAAGAATCTATTCGGCGGCCGCGCCCAAGGGCGCCCGCCATTGCAAACACATCGACTTCGCTACCGGCCCATGGCTCTTACGCCGCTCCATCCCGTCCTCCGCGCCTTGCCGGCTCTGCTGCTCAGCGCCCAGATTGCCGCGCTGCCGTCGATCCGGGTGGCGCTGGGCGAAACCAAACAGCCCTATATCGACGCCGAACGCGGCAAAGGCGTGGAATTCGACATCGTCAGCCAGGCCCTGAGCCAGGCCGGCTATCAGCCTCAGATCCGCTTCGGCCCCAATCTGCGCGCCCACACCTGGCTGGCCAACGGCCAGGTGGACGCCGCCATCGCCAATAGCGGCGGCCATGTTTCCGAGCCCTACATCGTTTACCAGAACATGGCGATCACGCTGTGCAAACGCCGCATCCGCCTGCGGCGGCTGGACGATCTGGCCCGCTTCCGGGTGGCGGCCTTCCAGGGCGCCCACCTCTATCTGGGCCCCGCCTTCGCCGCGCTGACGCCGCAGATTCCGTCCTACCGCGAGGAGTCGCCGCAGGTCACCCTCAACCGCCTGCTGTACAGCGAACGCGCCGACGTGGCGATTTCCGACGTCAACATCTTCCAGCAACTGAGCCGCGAGCTGAACCACGAGATCGACATCAAAGCCAAGCTCTGTCCGTACGCGCTGTTCACTCCCACCCATTACCGGCTGGCCTTCCGCGACGTCCGCGACCGCGACCGCTTCAACCTGGGCCTGCGCCGCTTCGCCGCCGCCGGCGGCTACGAGAAACTGGCCGAGCGCTACCAGCTGCCCACTCAGCGTGGACGGCCCTGGTTCAAACCCTGAGAACCTGTTCACGATCTGCCGCGCGTCGGTAGAGAGATTGTGCGATGAGTGCCAACTTCGAAATGCTCATGCACCACCTGTACATTCCGCTTTCTCAGCGGTTTTCGCCTTGTCTCGCCTTAGCTCGCGAGACTTTGAACAGGCTCTGAGAACGTGTCGCCGCGCCCGGCTGGTGGCCTAAGGGCGGGTGTCTGCTCTGGATCAATAACCTTCGCCGCCGCGCGGTGTTAGCATGGTTTGGCAGTATCTGATCGCTGACGACCGCCGCTTTTGTCCTTAGGCTTCGCCCGGGCCCGCGTCGCCAGCCGCTCCATGTATCCACCCGCCCAAGGAGTCGCCCATGTTTCCCGAATACCGCGAACTGATCAGCAAGCTGAAAACCGAAGACGAGCACTTCACCCGCCTGTTCAACAAACACAACGACCTAGACCAGAAGATCAAGAATATGGAAGCGCGCATCGAGCCTTCCGTCGACTTCGAAATCGAAACCCTGAAAAAGGAAAAACTGCGGCTGAAGGATGAGTTGTACATCATCCTGAGAAAGGCCGCCGGCTAGATCCGGCGTCTGCGCGCAAGAACAAAGCCCGCCGACAGGCGGGCTTTTGCATGATGCGCGCCGGGCTTCAGACCGTGGGCGCGTCCTTCTCCAGTTCCGCCAGGATGGCGCCGGGCTCCTGGGTGACTTCCAGCACCTTGCGGATGCGGTTGAACGCCACGCAGGCGTCGGCCGGATACTTGCCGAACGGCGTCAGCCCGCCATGGCTCCAGCCCGCCGCGGCCAGCACGTCCTTGCGGAACTGCGAGCCATCGGCGCTGCCGCCGGCGATCTGCTGCAAGGCCCGGTCGATCAGAATATGCGGAAACGGGTTGCGGGACAGCGTGGTGAAATGCTCTGGGCGAACTTCGTCGAACTGCATGGCGCACTCCTGATGCGGGAACATGATTCATCTAAGTCCAAACCAGGGCAATTCGCCAGCAGACTGTGAAGACTCACACGCCGCCGCCGCGAATGGCGGCGGCGCGGGCCGGCGTAGAGCCTGTTCAAAGTCCCGCAAGCAAGAGCGGGACAAGACTAAAACAGCTTCTTAGAACGTGTTTACGATCTCGCGAGCTAAGGCGAGACAAGGCGAAAACGGCTGAGAAAGCGGAATGTACGAGTGGTACATGAGCATTTCGAAGGCGTTTTCAACGCCGTATCGCCAACGCGCAGCAGATCGTAAACAGGTTCTTAGCGGTTCACCAGCAGTTTGGGATTGGAATTGCCCCACACCGTGTAGAGGTCGGCCAGCAAGGCGCCGTTGATGTCCTCCAGCTCGGCGGCGCCGATTTCGGCCTTGCCCTGCTTGCCGAACAACACCACCTCGTCGCCTATCTTGGCGCCCGGAATCTCGGTCACATCCACCATCAGCGTGTTCATCGACACCTTGCCCACCACCGGCGCGCGCTGGCCGTTGATCAACACATGCGCCTTATTGGTGAAGGCGCGACGATAGCCGTCGGAATAGCCTACCGGGATGTTGGCCAGCAAGGACTCGCGCTTCAGCGTGTAAGTGCGGTCGTAGCCGACGGTGTTGCCGGCCGGATAGCGGTTGACCGCCGCCACTCGCGATTTGAAGGCCATCACGCGCAGATACTCGGTATGGCTGGGCACGGTGTCGCCGAAGATGGCGCCGCCCGGACGCACCATGTCCAGCCGCGCTTCCGGCACTTCCAGCGTGGCGAAGCTGTTGGCGCAGTGCAGGGTGATCTTGCTGCGGTCCAGACCGCCGGCCTTGATCAGCCAGGCGCTTTCCTGCTTGAACGCCGCCAGGCCTTTTTGCACGTCGGCCTTATCCTCCACCGGGAAGTGGGTCATGATGCCCACCACTTGCAGATTGGGCAGCTTGAGCATGGCCAGCGCGTCGCGGCGGCCTTGCTTGCTGGCCAGCTCCACGCCGTTGCGGCTGATGCCGGCGGAGTTGATCGCCAGATGGATTTGCAGCGTCTTGCCCTGGCGCTTGGCCAGCGCGGACGCCTGACGCGCCAGTTCCAGATTGCCCACCAGCTCTTGCATATCGTATTGCAGGCCGTCGGCTATCTCTTCCTGCGTGGCGCTGCGCACGCGCGCCACCACGCCCTTGTAGCCGCTGGCTCGGGCCACGCGGGCCTCTTCATTGCTGGCGATGCCCACGCAGGGAATGCCCTGGGCGATGATGGACGGCATCACGTTGGCGATGCCGTGGCCGTAGGCGTCAGCCTTCAAGATGGCGCACACCTTGGTGTCGGCGCCCACCAGGCGCTTGAGTTCGGCCAGATTGTGATCCAGCGCCGCCTTGTCGATTTCCAGCCAGGCGTTGCCGCGCGCGGCTTCCGCGGTGGAGCCGCTGTTGGCCGCGGTCAGCGGCGGCGCCGCCATGGTCAGCGCGGGCGCCAGGGCCAGGCCCAGCGACAAGGCCAGCAGTGTTTTCTTGAATTGCATAAGTCGTCCCCCGAGAGTGAATGCCGCTTGCCGACAAGGCTGTTCCGGCATTCGGAGGATGATAGGAGTCCGATATATTGGTATCTATGTGAATATTTACTAATAGACCTAGTTTCGCCCCGCCGCTTGACCCCGCGCAAACCCGGCAACGGCGGGCGCCCCTTGCGCGCCGCAGCGCCGCTATCCATCATGAAGAAGCGGCGCGCGGCGTCTGCGCGCTTTTTCGAGGTTCCTCCGATGCGGCAATCCCTATTTCTTCGCCGGCTGGCCGGCTGCTGGCTGGCCGTCCTCCTCGCCTTCGGCGGCGGATTGCCGGCGTCCGCCCTGGCGGCCGGCATGGTCTATATCGGCCACGCGCCGGAAAGCGCCGCCGACGAGCGCTACGACTACCATTGGGCGATTCTGCGCGCCGCGCTGGACGCCACCCGCGCGAGCTGGGGAGATTACAGCCTGCGTTTCGCGCCGAGGATGAACGAGGCCCGCCAGCTGCAGGAATTGGGCCATCCGCGCGGCCGGCTCAACGTGGTGATCCGCGAAACCAACCGCGACTACGAACGTCGCTATCTGCCGGTGCGAATCCCGATAGACCGCGGCCTGCTCGGCTATCGCGTGCTGCTGATCCGCGACGCGCGGCAAGCGGATTTCGACGCGGTGACGAGTTTGGCGGACTTGCGCCGTTTCAGCGTCATCCAGGGAGAAGGCTGGGGCGACAACGCCATCCTGAAACAGGCCGGACTGACCGTGGTGACCGACCCCAATTACGACGGGCTGTTCCGCATGCTGGAACGCGGCCTGGGCGATTCGTTCTCGCGCGGCGTGGCCGAGGTGGAAGAGGAGATGCGCGTCTACCAGCCGCAATATCGGCATATCGCGCTGGAGCGCTCCCTATTGCTCTACTACCCGCTGCCCACTTACTTCTGGTTCGGCCGCGACGCGGAAGGACAGCGGCTGGCGCAGCGCGTGGAGCAGGGCATGCGGCAGATGCTGCGCAACGGCGAGTACCAGCGGCTGTTCCAGAAATACCACGCCGGCCTGATTCAGCGGCTGGACCTGAAACACCGGCGGCTGATCCGCATCGACAATCCCTTCCTGCCGCCCAGCACGCCCTTCGCCGACCGCAGCCTGTGGTTCGATCCGACCACGGCCAAATGACAACGCTCAATCGGCTTGCAAGGCCTGGCGCACGCACAGCCGCTGGGCGATCTCGCGGTCCGCGCATTTGAGCTCGGCCTCGGCGCGGGCGCGGCAGCGCGCGGGGTTGGCCGAACGCGCGCAATCCGGCGGCGGCAACCGCTCGTTGATGCAGACGCGGCGCGCCTTGCCCTCCAGCCCGTCGCAAGAACTGTGCGCCGCCCGCAAGGCTTCGCAACGCTTGGCGTCGCGCTCGCGCAGGCAGCTCAAGGCCGGCGTGTAAAACTGCAGGCAGGCGTGCCTGCCGTTAACCGGCAAATCGTTGCAGGCCATGGTGCCCTGGCGGTGCAACTCGCAACGCTGCGGCGCGGTGGCGCGGCTGCAATCCCATTGCGCCGCCGCCGCGTCCGCCAGCCAGCACAAGGCCAGCCCCAGTCCCCAGGCGCGCCGCAACGCGCCGTATCCCCTATTGTTTTTCAAGGCATGCCCCTTGCGCATAGCCGTTTATCGCTGCGCCCGTCTGAATGGGCGAGAAGACGCCGCGCCTTATCGGCGCGGCGGGCAGCCAGCCAGGCCCAAGGCCGCGGAACGGTTTGCGCCGCAAACCGTTCCGGCCGTGAGAATTGGAATTGGAATGAAAAGGCCGGCGTATTCTATTCAAAGCTTATCAATAGAAATCCCGCTTCGCCAGCCGGGCATGACGCGCAGCGGGCTCAGTCCGAGCCGCGCTTGCGGCGGTCGCGCCAGAAATGCGGCTTGACGCGATCCGGCGGCGGAGGCGCCGCGTCGTCCGGGCTCATCCGCCAGTAGGGCGGCGGCGGCCTATGCATCTGCTCCGGCGGCAAATCGCCGTCCTGCACCGCCTCGCGCAGACGCAAATTGCGCAGGCGGCGCAACTCCTTGCAGTCCGGATCGGGCCGCGCCTGGCAGCGGCGGCCCGGCGCCGGCTCCATCTCCGGCGGCATGGGGCCGCGCTCCTTCCCTCGCGCCAGGGCCGGCGCGCCGGCGAGCGCTTGCAGCAAGGCAATGATGAGAAGAATCGGCAACCGCGTCATGAAAGCTGTTTTATCCTGTCGAAGGTGCTGGAAAAGGAACTCCGGGCCCGAAGCACGGCCCGGCGAGGGCGGACAGCATACACCAAGCGCCGCGGATGCCAAAGGCATCTCCCCGCGCCCATCCCCCCGGAACGCCCCATTACGCAGCCTAGACTCGCGGCATGAGGCAGACATGAGCGACAATCGCTGATTTGTTAAGGTGTGTGATCGCGAGAACCGGCTTAACATATCTTCATCAGGCGCGCTGCCGCATCCCGGGGCCAGCCGCTAAGCTGACACTCCGCTCCGAGGAAAAAACGCATGGAACACAATAAGATACTGGTCGTCGACGACGACGCCAAGCTGCGCGAGCTGCTGACCCGCTATCTGAGCCAACAAGGCTACGCGGTGGAAGCGCTGCCGGACTCCAAGGACCTGGACCGCAAGCTGGCGCGCAATCGCCCGGACCTGATGGTGCTGGACGTGATGATGCCCGGCGAGGACGGCCTGGCGGTGGTGCGCCGGCTGCGCGCCCAGGGCGAAACCATTCCGGTGATCATGCTCACCGCGCGCGGCGAAGACATCGACCGCATCCTCGGCCTGGAAATGGGCGCCGACGACTACCTGCCCAAACCGTTCAATCCGCGCGAGCTCACCGCCCGCATCCAGTCGGTGCTGCGCCGTCATCACGCCACGCCGGCGCTGGGAGCGCGCCACGACGCCGACGAGGAAGTGAGCTTCGGCGAATTCGTGCTCAATCTGGGCCAGCGCGAACTGCGCAAGGCCGGCCAGCCGGTGACGCTGACCAGCGCGGAGTTCGCTGTGCTGTCGGTGCTGGTCAGCCATCCGCGCCGGCCGCTGACCCGCGAACAACTGATGGAAATGGCGCTGGGCAAGGGCAACGGCGAATCGCTGGACCGCAGCATAGACGTGCACATCTCCCGGTTACGCAAGGCGCTGGAAAGCGGCGACACCCAGTTGCGCTTCATCCAGACGGTATGGGGCTACGGCTATGTGTTCGTGCCGGACGGCACGCCGCGGGAGTAAGCCGTGCGCAAGCTGACCGGCTCGCTGTTCTTCCGGCTGGCGGTCTTGGTGGTGCTGGTGGTGCTGACCACCCAGTTCGTCACCCTGTGGATGGCCGCCGGCGAGCGCCACAAGCTCTTGGACAAGCAACTGTATTCGCAGACGGTGGACACCCTGGCCTTCCTGGAAGGCACCATGGAGGCGATGACCAACACCGAGCGCGCCGAATTCCTGGCCGGCTACAACCGCCCCGGCCTGCCGCGCCTGCTGCCCATCAACGCCGACCAGGGCGTCAATTTCACCGACTACGTGCCGCGCCTGGGCGAGACCCTGGCGCAACGGCTGTCGCACGGCCTCAACGAGCCCATCGAAGTGCGCCACGCCCAGATCGAGGATCGCAGCGAACTCTGGGTCAATGTGCACGTGCTGGACCAGGCCTATTGGCTGGTGCTGCCTTTCGGCCGCTACAGCGACCGGCCGATCAACACCATCATGCAGGCGGCGCTGCTGGCCTCCATCGTCGCCAGCCTGCTGGCCTTCGTCGTCGCCTGGCGGGTGACGCGGCCGATCAGCCGCGTGGTGCTGGCCAGCCGGGAACTGGCCGCCGGCACCATGCCGGCGGCGGTGCCGGAGGACGGCCCGCGCGAGGTGAAAGTGCTGGCCCATAACTTCAACCTGATGGCGCAGGCGCTGGACAGCGCCGCGCGCGAGCGCCGGCTGATGCTGGCCGGCCTGTCCCACGACCTGCGCACGCCGCTGACCCGGCTCAAGCTGACGCTGGAGCTGCAGCAGGACAGCCCGGACCAGCACGATATGCTGGCCGACATCGACGAGCTGTCGCAGATCGTGCGCCAGTTCATCGACTTCGCCCGCGCCGAGGAAACCACGCGGCTGGAGCCGGTGGCGCTGGCCGACCTCGCCGCCAGCGTGGTGTCGCGCTTCGCCCGCGAAGGCATGGAGGTGGGTCTGGAGCGGCGGGCCGAGCCGGAGTTGCAGGGCGACGGGCTGGCGCTGGAGCGGCTCTTGTCCAATCTGCTGGAAAACGCGCGCCGCTACGGCGCGCCGCCGGTGGAAGTCTGCGTCGAACAAGTCGACGGCTTCGCCGTGCTCAGCGTGCTGGACCACGGCAAGGGCATCCCGGCCGAGTTGCGCGAAACCGCGCTGGCGCCGTTCGAGCGGCTGGCCGAACACCGCGGCACCGACGGCGGCAGCGGCCTGGGCCTCGCCATCGTCAGCCGCGTGGTCAAGCAACATAAGGGCCGGCTGGAGTTCTGCGATCAGGCCGACGGCTTCAAGCTGGCCGTCCACCTGCCGCTGCACGCCGACTGACAAGCGCTTTGCGCGCCGCCCGCCCCGCGGGCGGCGCTCAGCGGAAACGCAGCATCACCCACAAGCCGGCCATGCTCAAGGCCATGCCGCCGAGCTTGCCCAGCGACGGCTGTTCGCGGAACAGCAGATAGCCCAGCGGCAGCAACACCAGCGCGGTCAGCACATTGGAACTGAGCGCCGCGTAGCCGACGTGCCATCCGGCGCGATAGGCCAGCAAAAAGCCCAGCTCGATGCCGACGATGCCCGCCGCCACCCCCAGGCTGCTCCAGTTCAGCGCGGCCAGTCCGCGCTGGCCGCCGCCCGGCAGCCACCACATTCCCAGCACGCACGCCAGCATGGCCACGCCATAACTGACCGCCAATGAAAAAAAGGGATTCGCCGCCTCCGGCACCTGTTTGATCGACAGGTGGTAGACGACGGAGCCGGCGACCGCCAGCAGCAATGCCGCGATAAACATGTTTGCGCGCCTCATGGGAAATGTCCGTCCTCAGGCTAAACTTTCCCGTCGCTTATAGGTAGACTGAATATTCAAGGCATTGTTATAAGAAAAAATCATGACCGGAGACTTGGACACCGCCTTGCTGCGCGCGCTGATCGCCGTGGCGCGCCGCGGCAGCATCAACCGCGCGGCCGCGGACTTGGGCCGCACTCAGCCGGCCCTAAGCCTGCAATTGCGCAAACTGGAACAACACTGCGGCCAGACCCTGCTGCAGCGTTCGCCGCGCGGCGTCAGCCTCACCGCGGCGGGGCGGCAATTGCTGCCTTACGCCGAACGTATCGTCAGCCTGGCCGAGCAAATGCGCCCGTCCACGCCGGCCGTGCCGGCCAGCCGCTGCCGCATCGGCTTGATCGAGGACCTGGTCAGCCGCAATCTGCCGCGGGTGCTGGCGGATTTCGCCGCGGCGCGGCCAGGGCTGCAACTGGACATCCGGGTGGCGCCGGGACGGGAATTGAGCGCGGCCTTCCAGCGCGAAGAGCTGGATCTGCTGATCGCCAGCCCGCGGGTGGCGCAGCTGGACGCCGCGCCCAGCTGGGTGGTGGAATGCCCGCTGCCCTGGCTGGCCCAGCACGGCGCGATGCCGGCCGCCGAGCCCTTGCCGCTGATTTTGTTCGCCGCGCCCTGCAGCTGGCGCGACGCCATGCTGCAAGCGCTCGAGAACGCCGGGCGGCCCTACCGCGTGGTGCTGGAAAGCTCCAGCCTGCTGGCGGTGCAGGCCGCCTTGCAAGCCGGGCTGGGGGTCGGCGCCTTGCTGTCGGACGAGGAGTTGCCCGACGTCGCGCCGCTGCCGCGCGAAGCGCTGCCGCCGCTGCCTGCGGTGCCGATGGCGCTGTACCGGCGAGCGCAGAGCCAGGGCGACCCGGCCCTGGACCAATTGGCCCGGCTGTTCTTCCGCCAGCTCAGCCAAGAGGCCTGGTAAACGCGGAACCGCGTCAGGCCGGCTGCAGGCCGGCCATCACCGCGCCCTCCCAGCCTATCAATTCCACCTTGCGCTCCGCTCCCCAGCGATATTCGCCCAAAGCGCCCTCGGCGCGGATCACCCGGTGGCAGGGAATCAGCCAGGCCACCGGATTGGCGCCCACCGCGCTGCCCACCGCCCGCGCCGCGCGCGGCCGCCCCACCGCGGCGGCGATCTGGCCGTAGCTGGCGAAACCGCCGTAGGGAATCGACAACAGCGCGCGCCAGACCTGGATCTGGAAATTGCTGCCCTGCACCCGCAACGCCAGCGGCGTCTGGCCGTCGGCGCGCAGCGGCTCGAACATGGCGGCGGCCACCGCCGCGCCGCCGCCCGGAACGTGGCTCAGCGCGGCCTTGGGCCAGCGCCGGCTCAGCCAGGCCACGGCCTCCATCTCGTCCGCGACGAATTGCGCCGCGCACACCCCGCGCGCGGTCCGCGCCACCAGCACCGGGCCGAAGCGGCTGGCCTCCACGCTCCATTCGATAGCCAGGCCGGCGCCGCCGTTGCGGTATTCGCCCGGCGTCATCGCCTCCAGCGTCACGAACAGATCGTGCAGCCGGCCGCCGCCGGACAGGCCCAGTTCATGCGACAACGGCAGCAAGGCCTGCCCGCTCAGCCTCGCCTTGGCCGCCTCGCAGGTCAGATGCTGCAAGAAACGCTTGGGGCTGACCCCGGCCCAACGGGTGAACAAGCGCTGCAAGCGCGATTCCGACAGATGCAGCGCGTCGGCCAGTTCGGCCAGTTCCGGCTGGCGCTCGGCGTTCGCCACCAGGTAGCGGATGGCGTCGCGGATGCGGCCGTAGTCGCGGTCTTCTTCCAGAATTTCGCCGTGCATGGTCTGCTCTCCCTTCGATCACAGCCCCAGCATAAGCAGATCGGGCCGCCGCGGCGACCCGATTCTTGCCGACTTGCGCGCCGCGCCCCTCATATCGCGTGCAGCAGCGAGTACTGGATTTCCGACAGCGCCTGCGGCACGCGGATGAAGGAAAGCGGCATGCCCAGCAGCCTGGCCATGTGGGAAGTGGAGAACAGCCCGCACAACTCGTAATGGCCGTTGCCCGGATTGAGCTCCACCACCAGCGCGTGCTGCCGCCCCATCTGCTTCATCGTCGCCACCATGTGGCCGACGCTGGCGTGCTCGATGTCGCCCAGGCTCAAGGCCTCCAGCTGCTTGCGCGGCGTCATCACGTCGCCGACGCCGATGTCGACGTAATGCTTGCCGTGTTCCTTCATGCACTGGATGGGCCGCTCGCCCAGCAAATCGGTGGCGGTGATCAGGCCGGTGAATTGCCCGTCGCCGTCGTGGACGAACAACAGCCGGATACCGTGGCTGATCATCCTGTCGTGCGCTTCGCGCAGGCTGGCGCTCTGATGAATGCCCACCGGATTGATCCGCCGCAAATCGGTCATCACCTCCAGCGCCGGGCTGTTCAGGGTGACCGGCGGGTGCGGACGCTGATCCAGGCGCACCAGGTCGGTGGCGGACGGCAGGCTCATCGTGGGCAACGCGCTGTAATTGGCTAACATGGTAGCTCCTTGTCTTGTTAGACAGCGGAGTCGATGCGGCGGCGCCTTGCGCCGGTCATGTGCGATCTGTCCGCTTGGAAGTTCTCCGACGGCGTGGACCGGCCTGGGGCATGACTGGATTTTGCACGTCCGTCCCGGGCCGGCGGCCGCGGGAGGGCCGCGTCGGCGACGCGGCTCTTGTTTGAAGAGTAGAAGAAGGCGCGGCGCAGATCAGCCGGCGAATGATTAATTTTTTCGCAAGCGGCGGAGCGAAGCTTGCCGCCTGCGCGAATCAGGCCTGCAGCTTGCGGCGGAACAAGGCGCTCATGCGCTGGCTGGCGCCGCGATGGGCGCCGCTGAAAGCCAGCGCCGACTCGCGCATCGCCCGGCGGCGGGCGTCGTCGCCCAGCAGTTCGACCACGGCGCCGATCAAGTCCGCGGCGCTCCCCACCTGCCGCGCCGCGCCGGCGGCCAGCGCCAGCGCCGCCGCCTGCTTGAAATTGAAAATGGACGGGCCGAACAACACCGGCACGCCCACGCTGGCCGGCTCGATCAGATTGTGGCAGCCCAGCGGCAGCAGGCTGCCGCCGACGAAGGCCAGATCGCCGCAGGCGAAGTAGGCGAAGGCTTCGCCCATGCTGTCGCCCAGCCAGACCTGGGTGGCGGCGTCCACCGGCGCGCCGTCGCTGCGGCGCTGCGCTTTCATGCCGCGGCTCTCGGCCAGCGCGGCCACATCGGCGAAGCGTTCCGGATGACGCGGCACCAGCACCAGCAGCGCGTCGCCCAGCGCTTGGCCCGCCGCCCGCCAGGCGTCCAGGATCAAGGCCTCTTCGCCGTCGCGGGTGCTGGCGCAGACCATGACCCGGCGTCGGCCTATCCTGGATTTGAACTCCTCGGCCAGCGCCAGCTGCGCCGGCGGCGGCTGGATATCGTATTTGGTGTTGCCGCAGACTTCGATTTCTTGCGCGCCCAACTGCCGCAAACGTTCGCCATCTTCGGGCGTTTGCGCGGCAACGGCGCTCAAGGCCGCCACCGCGGGCGAAATCAGCCCGCTGATTTTCAGATAGCCGTTCAGCGATTTTTCAGACAAGCGCGCATTGGCTAGAAACAAGGGCACCCCTTGCTCGGCTGCGGCGTGGATCAGATTGGGCCACAGCTCGGTTTCCATCAACACGCCCAGGCGCGGCCGGTAGGCGGCGAGAAAAGCCTGCGCCGCTTGCGGGTAGTCGTAGGGCAGATAGCGCACTTCGGCGTCGGGGTAGAGCTGCAAGGCGGTGGCGCGGCCGGTGGGCGTCATCTGCGTCATCAGCAGCGGCGCGTCCGGCCAGGCTTCGCGCAGCGCCGCCACCAGGGGCTGCGCGGCGCGAGTTTCGCCCACCGACACCGCGTGTATCCAGATCGCTCCCTGCGCGCGCGGCCGCAACTGGCTGCCGAAACGCTCGTCCCAATGCTCCAGATAGGCCGGCGCCTTGCGCGCCCGCTTCTTCAGATAATGCCGCACCAGCGGCGTGGCCAGCAGCCAGGCCCAGGAATACAGTCTGCGTTGCCAGTTCATGTCCAGTCCTTGCGCGCGAACAAGGCTTGCAGCGCCTCGTCCACCGACGGGCACTGCCCGATGCCGCCCAAATTGGTAGCCCACGGCGTTTCCACCACGCCGGTGGCCGCCGGATCGGTGTCGGTGTAGATCGCCGCCAAGGGCACGTTCAGCGCGTTGGCCAGGTGGGTCAGTCCGGTGTCGACACCCACCACCGCGTTGGCGTGGCCAAGCAGGCCGGCGGCCTCGATCAGATTCATCTTGGGCGCCACCACCGCGGCCGGCATCTGCGCGGCCAGCCTTTCGGCGCGCGCGCGCTCGCGATCATTGCCCCAGGGCAGCACCATCACCAGATCATGCTGCAGGGACAAGCGTTTACCCAGCTCCACCCAATGGCCTTCCGGCCACTCCTTGGACGCCTTGCTGGTAGCGTGCAGCAACACCGCGTAGCGGCCGGACAGCACCCAGCCCGGCCTCTCGCCGGCCGGCACGCCGAAACGGGGCGCTCCCTGAGGCTGATAACCGAATACCCGCGCGAACAACAGGCGGTTGCGTTCTATCGCCGACAAGCTCCAGTCCACCTTGTGGCGCTTGTCGTAAAAACAGCTGGCCAGCGACTCCCGCGCGCTGCCCCAGCCGTAGCCGGTCAGCGGCGCCTTGGCCCAGCGGGCGGGCAAAGCGCTTTTCAACAGGCCCTGGCTGTCCACCACCAATTCCCAAGGCGTGTCGCGCAGTTCTCGCCGCAAGGCCCGGATTTCGCGCCAGGTGGAAGGCTGCCACCAGCGTTTGCGCCAGCGCCGCCAATTCAAGGCTATCACCCTGTCCACCGCCGGATGCAAACGGGCAATGTCGGCGAAAGCCTCTTCGGCCAGCCAACTGATGCGGAAATTGGGGTAATGCGCTTTCAGCTCGGAAATGGCGGGCCAGGTGTGGATAAGGTCGCCCATCGACGAGGTGCGCACAATCAGCACATTCATCATGGCGCGCATTGTACCCGAGCATGGCTGTGGTTAACCAAGTAAAATCCCTGCAGTTCAATTGTGGATAAAGCGCTGTGGACAACTCGGAGCGGATTTATCCACAATTTGCGATGACGCAGCGCACCTAAACTATCCAAAGCCCATCAACAGGACAAGTAACTGAACCCTTTGAAGTTTTTGTCGCTTATCCACAGCAATGGCCGACTATATCAGTTTCATCAATATAAAATTGCGTTAAAGAGTTATTGGTGGCGTTGGAAGCTTGCCAGGCAAAATTACGCCATGCACAAGCCGGTGGGAACAAATGGGATCGGAGCTGTGGACAAGCCGTGACTTCACCGCTTGCCCAGATTTATCCACAAGTCTTCCGTCTGCAAAACGCAGGGTGAACAACAAGATTTCATCTTGCGCAAAGCCATGAAAACAATGGAAAAATCATGGTTATCCACAGCAAAGTGACGACTTCTACCAGTTTCTTCAAATTACATATGGGAAAACATATAACAAGATGCGTGCGCGAATTAGCGTGGTGCTAATCACCAAGAATGCGGAAACATCGCTGGGAAAATGTCTGGACAGCGTGGGCTTCGCCGATGAAATCGTGCTTGTGGATTCCGGCAGCACGGACAGGACATTGGCGATAGCTTCCGCCTATAAGGCAAAAGTTATCCACCAAGACTGGCTGGGATTCGGTCCTCAGAAGCAATTGGCGGTGCAAGCCGCCAGCCACGACTGGGTGCTGTGTCTGGATGCGGACGAGTGGCTATCTACGGAATTGGTCAATGAAATCAAAGCCGTACTGGATAATCCACAGGCAACGGCTTTCCAGTTCCCGCGTTGCAACCGCTTCATGGGTCGTTTTCTGAAGCATGGCGAAGGCTACCCGGACTGGTCCCTGCGTCTGTTCCATCGCGGCCATGCGCGCTGGTCCGACGACCTGGTTCACGAGTACGTGATCGCCGACGGCCCTGTGCACAAGCTGCGCCATGATCTGATGCACGAGTCCGGCGAAGACATCGCGCTGTATCTGAGCAAGCAGAATCGCTACACCAGTTTGCAGGCCGAGCAGCTGTTGCAGCGGGGAAAACGTGTGGGTATCGCCAAACTTATCCTCAGCCCCTTGCTGCGCTTCCTCAAGTTCTACTTTTTCCGCCGGGGTTTTCTCGACGGCGTCCCCGGTTTGGTCCACATCAGCATCGGTTGCTTCAACAGCTACATCAAATACGCCAAATTGATAGAACTGCGGCGGTTGAAAAGCAAATAGCCTGCTTGCCGACAACCGCTCCTTATGCTGACAATGTCATTTCCTTGAGCAACTAGGCGAAGACAGATGGTGGAGATCAGAACCATGCGGGCGACGGACGCCGTCGCGGTGGCGCGGCTATGCCTGGATCTGGGTTACGAGGCGACGGAAGCGGAAATCAGCGAGCGCTTCGCCAGGCTGACAACGCTGGCGGACAATCAGGTCTGGGTGGCCGAGCAAGACGGCGTCGCGCAGGGCTGGGCGCACTGCCGCTGCGCGCACTCGCTGCAAGCGTCGCCGGCGGTCGAGATCGTCGGCATCGTGGTGAGCCCGTCCTGCCAGGGACAGGGCATCGGGCGGCGATTGCTCAGCGCTTGCGAAGCCTGGGCCTTGCAGCGCGGTTATCGGGCCGTCCGACTGCGTTCCAACATTCAACGCGTGGAGGCCCACGCCTTCTATCGTCATCTTGCTTATCGGCAACAGAAAACCAGCCACAGCTTTGTCTTGGATCTGGCGGACCGCCAATGAACGGCCGCCGATGAGGTTTATCCACAGGAGACGCTTGCCATGACGGCTTTTCCCGCGCCGCTGCGACCCGGGGACCGCGTCGCCGTCACCGCGGTGTCCTCCGGCGTGCCTCCGGTCTTGCACGGGCAGCTGGATCGCGCGCTGCAATGTCTGCGCGATCAGGGCTGGCAGGTGGTGGAGGGCGCTTGCCTGCGCGGCGAATCCCAGGACGCCAGCGCGCCGGCCGCCGAGCGGCTGGCGGAGTTGAACCGTTTTCTGTTCGATCCGACGATACGCGCCATCCTGCCGCCCTGGGGCGGCGAACGGGCGATGGAATTGCTGGCCGGCATCGATTTTTTCGCCTTGGCGCGGCTGCCGCCCAAATGGCTGGCCGGGTTTTCCGATATTTCCACCCTGCTGGCGCCGCTGACCCTGTTGGCGGGCTGGGCGACGCTGCACGGGCCGAATCTGTTCGATCTGGGCGATCCGCAGCGCGCGGAGGAGAATTCGGCGCTGCTGCATGCCTTGCGCCACGGTTTGCCGCCGCCGCAAGGCCATTACAAGGCGTTTTGGCGTTGGGACGCTCCCGGAGAGCGCTATCCGTCCGAACTGCGCGTGCTGGGCGCGCAAAAGGCCCGCATCGCCGGCCGCTTGATAGGCGGCTGCCTGGACACCCTCAGCCGCTTGCAGGGCAGCCCTTACTTCGACTTGCGCGCGTTCAAGCGGGAACCGGTGCTGCTTTACCTGGAAAACTGCGAGCTGAGGCCTTGCGAGCTGCTGCGCGCCTTGCTGGGACTGAGGCTGTCCGGCGCGCTGGACGGCTTGAGCGGGCTGGTGTTGGGCCGCAGCAGCGGGCCGGACGCCGCCGACGCGAACGCGCTGAGCTACCGTCAGGCGGTGGAGGCGGCTTTGGATGGGCTGTCTTGCCCGGTGGTGGTGGACGCCGACATCGGCCATCTGCCGCCGCAATGGACCTTGATGAACGGCGCCTGGGCCGAACTGGAAGTGGACGCCGGCCAGGCAACGCTGCGTTTTACGAAAGGATGAGCATGAGTTGGCAATATCGTTTGGCCGGAGCGGGGGATGTGGACGCGTTGCGGGCACTGATCATGGAGCATGGGCCCAATCCGTGGAACTGGCTGCCGGAAGACGGCGTGGAGCATAGCTTGCGCCAGGTGGCGGAGGGAGAGGCCTGGGCGGCCTTGTTCGAGCGCGACGGCCTGCTGGGCGCCGCCATCCTGTACCGGCTGCACGACGCGTTTCCCCTGCATCGGCCGGCCGGCGTCGCGACGGAGCAAGCCGGTTACATCATGGAGGCGGTGGTACGGCGCGATCAGGCCGGGCAGGGCCTGGGCAGCTTGCTGTTGCAACAGGCCTGCGACGATCTGGCGGCGCGCGGCGCGTATTGGGTGGTGGCGGACCGCCATGAGGAAAACGCCGCGTCCGGCGGCATGATGCGCAAGGCGGGTTTCGCCGAGCTGGCCAGCTTCGACGATCCGGAACGCCGCGCCGGCGGCAGCCGCCGCAGCACGGTGTGCGGACGACGGGTGGGGTGAGCGGGGGTTTAGCCGTTTTCGCCTTGGCTCAGCTTCTTTGCGAGGTGTTGTTAGCGGTTCTTAGATGCCGTCGTCGGCCGGCAAGGCCGCCGGCGGGGTCGGCAGCCGGGTCACCAGGATCTTATCGACCCGGGTTTTGTCCATGTCCACCACTTCGAAGCTGAAGCCGTTCCAGTCGAAACGGTCGGTGACGCTGGGTACCCGGCCCAGCTGGAACATCACCATGCCGCCCAGGGTGTGGATGTTGCCGCCGGCTTCTCCGGGCAGCGTCTCGGCAATGTCGAAGCACTCCTTGAAGCGGTCCAGCGACAGCATGCCGTCTATCAGCCAGCTGCCGTCCTCACGCTGGGCGATGTCGTCGTTTTCAGCGCTGATGGCCGGCATGTCGCCGACGATGGCTTCAAGAACGTCGTTCATCGTCACCAGGCCTTCCAGCTCGCCGTATTCGTCCACCACCAGGGCCATGTGATGGCGGGTCTGCTTGAACTGCTCCAGCAACTGCATCAGGGTGATCTTGGCGGGCACGTAGAGCGGCTGGGACAGTTCCGCGGCGACGTCGGGCCGCTGCCCGGCCAGCACGCGGTCCAGCACCCGTTTGGCGTGCAGCACGCCGACGATTTGCTCGACGCCGCCGCGGCAGACCGGGAAGTGGTTGAAATGGTGGCTTTGCAGCAGGCGGTGGTTCACTTCGGGCGCATCGTCCAGATCCAGCGCCACGATGTCCTTGCGCGGCGTCATCGCCGCCGCCACCTTGCGGTTGTCCAGCCGGAAGATATTGGTCACCAGCTCCTGTTCGGCGCGGTCGAACACCCCTTCGTCCGCGCCTTGTTCCATCAGCACCCGGATTTCCTCCTCGGTGATGGACGGATCGCTGCTCTTCTTGGCGCCCAACAGCCGCAGCAGGGCGTCGGTGCTGCGGCTCAAGGCCTGGACCAGCGGCGCGCTGAGCCGCGACAGCAGCAGCATGGGTCGCGCCAGCGCGGTGGCCACCGCCTCCGGGTTCAGCAGCGCCAGCCGCTTGGGCACCAGTTCGCCGAAAATCAGCGACAGCAGGGTGATGATGAACACCATCAGCGCCACCGACAGCGGCTTGCTGTACGGCGCCAGCAGCGGGAGATCCTGCAGCAGCCAACGCAGCTGTTCGGACAGCGCCGCCTCGCCGTAAACGCCGGACAGGATGCTGATCGAAGTGATGCCTATCTGCACCGTGGACAGGAAGCGGCTGGGATCGTTGGCCAGCTTCAGCGCGGCCTGGGCGCCGCGCTGGCCGTCGTCCGCGCGTTGCAACAGCCGGACTTTGCGAGAGGAGACGATGGCGATTTCCGCCATGGCGAACAGGCCATTGAGCAGGATCAGGCACAGCAGGACGAGAATTTCCACGGCGCTAACACGGGATAGGAGCGGGAGCCCTAGCTTAGGCCATGCCGGCGCGGCGGAAAAGAGTCAAACGGGCAGGGCGGCGGCATAGGGGGGCCGCCGGGCTGCTTTAAAACAGGCTGTTCTGCGGCGCCGGAGCGCCCCACTGCACGGCGCCGCGGCCGCGCGACAGCAGCCAGGCGTTGACTTGCGAAAAATGACGGCAGCCGTGGAAGCCGCGGCTGGCGGACAGCGGCGACGGATGGGCGGCGTCCAGCACCAGATGGCGGCTGGTGTCGATGCGTTCGGCCTTGGTCTTGGCCCAGTTGCCCCACAGCAGGAACACGCAGCCGGCGCTTTGCGCGTTGACGGCGTCGATCAGCGCGTCGCTGACCATTTGCCAGCCCAGTTTGGCGTGGCTGCCGGCCTTGTCCCGCTCCACGGTGAACACGCTGTTGAGCAGCAGCACGCCTTGCTGCGCCCAGTGGGTCAGGTCGCCGCTATTGGGCACGCCGCAGCCCAGGTCCGCCGCCAGTTCCTTGTACAGATTGCGCAGGCTGGGCGGCACCCGCACGCCGGGCGGCACCGAGAAAGACAAGCCCATCGCCTCGCCGTCGCCGTGGTAGGGGTCTTGCCCCAGGATCACCACGCGCACATCGGCCGGCGCGGCGAAGGTCAGCGCGTTGAAGGTCAGCGGCGCCGGCGGGAACAGAGTTTTGCCCTGCGTTTGCTGGGCTTGCAGTTCCCGGTCGATGCCGGCCAATTGCTGTTGAATGGCCGGCGTTGACAACACTTGCTCCCAGGCGGGATGAACGCGGGCCAGGGCGGGAGACAGGTAAGACAATGCTTGCATGGAAGATTCGGGTTCTAGCTATCGTGAGGGAATTGGAATCCGGCGGGCCGGTTTCGTTCCATGAAAAAGCCGTTCCCGCGGGAACGGCTGGCGACGACGACGCATGGCGGTGGGCTCAGTAGCGCGCCATTTGCGGATCCACTTCCGCGGCCCAAGCCTCCACGCCGCCGGCCAGGCTCAGCACCTGTTCGAAGCCGGCGTCCAGCAGGAAGCGCGCCACGTGCGCGCTGCGCACGCCATGGTGGCAGATCACCACGATGGGCGCGTCCGGCAGCTCGCTCATGCGCAGCGGGATCAGATTCATCGGGATGTGCAGCGAGCCGGGAATCATGCACAGCTGCACTTCCCACGCTTCGCGCACGTCCAGCAGCAGCGGAGCCTCGGCGGCGGTGTCGGCCAGCGCCGCCGCCAGATCGCGGGCGCGGATTTCCTGGACCATCAAAACGCGAAGCGTTCCGGTTCCACCGCTTCCGCCTTGGCCAGGCGGGCGATACAGGTTTCGAACAGGCCGGTTTCGCTGAAGCTGGCTTCGGTTTCGCGCTTGATCAGCTTGCAGGTCATCACCGGCAGATCGCCCGCCACCATGATCAGGCGGCCGCCGACGGCCAGCTGGTCTTTCAGTTCCTGCGGCACCACCGGCAGCGAACCGCCAACCACGATCACGTCGAACGGCGCTTGCTGCGGCAGGCCCAGCACGCCGTCGCCTTCCACCAGGGTCACGTTGGCGATGCCGGCCTGCTTCAGGTTGGCGGCCGCGGTTTCGCGCTGGGCGGGGTCGATTTCCACGCTGTAGACGTGTTGGCCCATCTTGGCCAGCAAGGCGGTCAGGTAGCCGCTGCCGGTGCCGATTTCCAGGATCTTGTCCTGGGCCTGGACGGCGGCGTCCTGAACCAGGCGCGCTTCCATTTTGGGCTGCAGCATGAAGCTGCCGTTGGGCAGCGGCAGTTCGGTGTCGACAAAGGCCAGGCTGCGTTTGTCGGCGGCGACGAACTGTTCGCGTTTCACGTGAAACAGCAGGTCCAGCACGTTAGTGTCAAGTACGTCCCACGGACGAATCTGCTGCTCGACCATGTTGAAACGGGCATTCTCAAAATCCATCAGCTCACTCCGGAGGGGCTTGCCGCCGCAGGAAAAACGCGGCGGCGTGTCATGGCGATAACTTGCGATTATCCCACATTTGCCGTACCTTCACAGCATCGCTAGGGGTCCTGCGCGACGGTCGACAAGATGATCCATATCCTTGAAAGGATAGGATAATCGTTAAAGATTGTTGCGCTGGTGAGAAACACCCTTGGAACCTGACCCGGATAATACCGGCGTAGGGAAGCGCAACTTGCTGTAGGTCCGGTTTTATCGACGCTGGATCGTCCGCAGCCCGCCTATCCGGCGGCTCGCTCCTTGCGCCATTCATCGACTATTGGAGAATCGCCCGATGAACGCGCCCGCAACGCCCAAACCTTCCATGGTGGTGGATACCGCCGCCATTCAGCCCTTGCCCAATTCCCGCAAGATCCACGTCGTCGGCAGCCGGCCGGACATCCGCGTGCCGATGCGCGAGATCAGCCAGAACGACACGCCCACCCAGTTCGGCGGCGAGGCCAACCCGCCCATCACCGTCTACGACACCAGCGGCCCGTACACCGATCCGGACGCGCGCATCGACATCCAGAGCGGCCTGGCGCCGCTGCGCGCCGACTGGATCGCCGAGCGCGGCGACTGTGAGCGGCTTGCCGGCCTGTCCAGCGAATACGGCCGCGCCCGCGAGGCCGACCCCAAGCTGGCCGAGCTGCGCTTCAACCTGACGCGTCAGCCGCGCCGGGCGCTGCCGGGCCGCAATGTCAGCCAGATGCATTACGCGCGCCGCGGCATCGTCACGCCGGAAATGGAGTTCGTCGCCATCCGCGAGAACCTGCGGCGCCGCGAATACCTGGACTCGCTGCGCGCGGCCGGCGGCAAGAACAGCCGGCTGGTGGAGTTGATGGCGCGCCAGCATCCGGGCCAGGCCTACGGCGCGGCGCTGCCGGAGGAGATCACGCCGGAGTTCGTGCGCGCCGAGATCGCCGCCGGCCGCGCCATCCTGCCGGCCAACATCAATCACCCCGAATCCGAGCCCATGATCATAGGCCGCAATTTCCTGGTCAAAATCAACGGCAATATCGGCAATAGCGCGGTAACGTCTTCGATCAGCGAAGAAGTGGACAAGATGACCTGGGGCATACGCTGGGGCGCGGACACCATCATGGACCTGTCCACCGGCAAGAACATTCATGAAACCCGGGAATGGATCATCCGCAATTCGCCGGTGCCCATCGGCACGGTGCCGATTTACCAGGCGCTGGAGAAAGTGGGCGGCAAGGCCGAAGACCTGAACTGGGAGATCTTCCGCGATACCTTGATCGAGCAGGCGGAGCAGGGCGTCGATTACTTCACCATCCACGCCGGCGTATTGCTGCGCTATGTGCCGATGACCGCCGGCCGCATGACCGGCATCGTGTCGCGCGGCGGCTCCATCATGGCCAAATGGTGTCTGGCCCATCATCGCGAGAACTTCCTCTACACCCATTTCGAGGACATCTGCGAGATCATGAAGGCCTACGACGTGGCCTTCAGCCTGGGCGACGGCCTGCGGCCGGGCAGCGTCTGGGACGCCAACGACGAGGCGCAGCTGTCGGAATTGAAGACCCTGGGCGAGCTGACCGCCATCGCCTGGAAGCACGATGTGCAGGTGATGATAGAAGGCCCCGGCCATGTGCCGATGCAGTTGATCAAGGAGAATATGGACAAGGAGCTGGAGTGGTGCCACGAAGCGCCGTTCTACACCCTGGGGCCGCTGACCACCGACATCGCGCCCGGCTACGACCACATCACCTCGGCGATAGGCGCGGCGCAGATAGGCTGGTACGGCACCGCCATGCTGTGCTACGTGACCCAGAAGGAGCACCTGGGCCTGCCGGACAAGAACGACGTCAAGGAAGGCATCATCACCTACAAGCTGGCCGCCCACGCGGCCGACCTGGCCAAGGGCCATCCCGGCGCGCAGATCCGCGACAACGCGCTGTCCAAGGCGCGTTTCGAATTCCGCTGGGAAGACCAGTTCAATCTGGGCCTGGATCCGGACAAGGCGCGCGCCTTCCACGACGAAACCCTGCCCAAGGACAGCGCCAAGGTCGCGCATTTCTGCAGCATGTGCGGCCCGCATTTCTGCAGCATGAAGATCACTCAGGACGTGCGCGAATACGCGGCCAAGCAGGGCCTCAGCGATCAGGACGCGCTGCGGCGGGGAATGGAGGTCAAGTCGGTGGAGTTCCTGAAGGGCGGCTCCAAGCTCTACGACAAGGTGTGAGCGTGAACGGATGATCCAACGGCGGCCATGGCCGCCGTTTTTCATGACGCAAGGGCTAGCGGCGGCGTGGCCGATTCGGGTCTATCATCAGACATCCCCTCATAGGAGAAGCGCCATGGACACCAGCGAACATTCCCTGTCCGGGCTGTTCCGCCAGTTGGGCCTGGCCGACGAGCCCGCCGCCATCCGCGCCTTCATCGCCAGCCATCCGCTGCCGCGCAACGCCGTGCTGGCGGACGCGCCGTTCTGGACGCCGGCGCAGGCGGATTTCCTGCGCCAGGCTTTGGCCGAGGATGCGGACTGGAGCGAGGAGGTGGATGAGCTGGCGGTGTTGTTGCAGGTGGCTTAGACCCGCTAACAACACCCCTGATCCTGCGTTGCGCCTCCTTGTCGTACTACGGGTACTGCCTGCGTCGGCGCGCCTTGGCTCAGGTGCGCTGCGTGGCTTTGTTAGCGGCTCTTAGAACCTGTTTACGATCTGCTGCGCTGCGTGGAGCGTTACACGATGAGTACGCCTTCGAAATACTCATGTACCGTATGTACATTCCGATTTTTCAGCCGTTTTCGCCTTGTCTCGCTCTTGCTCGCGAGATCGTAAACACGTTCTTAGTGATTTAACGACCGCAACAACCCCCTCACCGTATTGGCGGCGTTGTCGGCGGCGATCTGCATGAAGGTGTCCATTTCATTGGCGTGTTCGCTGCCGCCGGCCAGATCCGACAGGCTGCGGAAGGCGATGAAGGGCACGCGGTTGGCGTGAGCCACCTGGGCCACCGCCGCGGTTTCCATATCCACCACCTGGGCCTGGTAAGTCTTGGCCAGATAATCGCGGTAGCCGGCGTTGTCCATGAAGATGGGGCCGGACAGGCCGTTGCCGCCGGCGACGATGCGCGGCGGCGCGGGCAGGCAGCGCTGGGCGGCGTCGCAGCCGCGCAGGGTGTCGGCCGGCAAGCCCTTGGCCAAGCGCAGTAATTCCGGGTCCACGTCAAACCAGAAGCGGGTTTCGCTGCCGCCGTCGGCGGTGGCCAGCTTGACGTCGCGCGGGTGGATCATGCCGTAGTTGGGACGCGCGGCCGGGTCCGCGTAAGGCGGCGGCGCGTAGCGGCCGGGCGCGGTTTCGCGCGCGTAGATCGCTTCGGCGTAATTGCCCCAGCGCCGCGGCACCGCCACGTCGCCAATGCGCAGCCGGTCGTCCACGCCGCCGGCGATGCCGCTGAACACGATGCGGCTCACATTGAAGCGGTCCAGCGCCAGCTGGGCGTTCATCGCCGCATTGCTCATGCTGACCCCGCTCATGAACAGCAGCACCGGCTGGCCCTCCAGTTGCGCGGTGGTGAAGCGCACGCCGTTGACGCGGTATTCGCGTTTGTCGGCGGCCTGGCTCAGCAGCAGGGTTTCCTCCGGACCAAACGCCGACACCACGGCGGTGCGCGGCGCCGCGTCGAGAACGGGAGCGGCGTGGACGGCGGCGCTCAGCGCCAGCAGCGCGCAAACAGATCGAATCTTGAATGCTTTCATGGTGAAAATCCGGATGGAAATGGAGTCGCGCCATGATAAACGGTTTTCGCGCCGAAACCGCGTTTCAAGTCAGCAAGAATCGGAATGCCAAACGGGTGGAATGGGCTGAGACTGAAGCCATTGCCGCGCCGAAGACCGGCGCAGGACTCATTCACTGTCAGGAGAAACCCCCATGAGCGCATTGATCAATAAAACCGCCATCGTCACCGGCGCCAGCTCCGGCATCGGCCTGGCGGCGGCCAAGCTGTTTGCGCGCGAAGGCGCGCGCGTGGTGTTGGTGGCGCGGCGCGCGGCCAAGCTGGACCGGCTGGTGTCGGAAATCGTCGCCGACGGCGGCCAGGCCGCGGCCTTGGCCGGCGATCTCACCTCGGAGGATTGCGCGCGGGAGGCGGTGGAACTGGCGCTGGATAGATTCGGCGGCCTGGACATCGCCTTCAATAACGCCGGCAGTCTGGGCGCCTTGGGCAGCCTGGATCAGGTGTCGCTGGACGGCTGGCGCGCGACGCTGGACAGCAATTTGAGCAGCGCCTTCCTGTGCGCCAAGCATCAGCTGCCGGCCTTGCTGCGCAGCGGCGGCGGTTCGATGATCTTCACCTCGTCCTTCGTCGGCTACGCCATCGGTTTCCCCGGCATGGCCGCTTACGCGGCCAGCAAGGCGGGGCTGGTGGGCCTGGCGCGCACCTTGGCGGCGGAATACGGCGCTCAGGGTTTGCGCGTCAACGCTTTGCTGCCGGGCGGCACCGACACCGAGATGGGCCGCGCGGCGGCGGCGACGGCGGAACAGCGCGAGATGGTGGCCGGCTTGCACGCGCTCAAGCGCATGGCGGCGCCGGAAGAGATTGCGCGCGCGGCCTTGTTCCTGGCATCGGACGCGTCCAGTTTCGTCACTGGCACTGCATTGATGGTGGATGGCGGGGTGTCGATCAGCAAGCTGTGATTCGCGCCGCTTCAAGCCTCGCTTAACGACGCGAAGTCAATGTTTAACCGCTTTTTTGGCGCTTTTGGCGATGTTTTTGGAGAAGTTTGTTGCCAAAGACATTGAATCCGCTATACGGATGATGGTTTAGAACGTGTTTACGATCTCGCGAGCTAAGGCGAGACAAGGCGTTGCGGCTGAGAAAGCGGAATGGTCAAGCGGTACATGAGCATTTCGAAGCTGTACTCACCGTGTAACGCTCCACGACGCGCAGCAGATCGTAAACAGGTTCTTAGAGCCGGCCCATTCGCGGCGCGCAGCACCCTAGGCGCGGCTATTCCCATCCCGCCGGATGTCGCCGGCTTGACGCTCTCCCGCTGCTCCCCAACAATAGCCCCCGCGCCGCAGCAATCGCGGCGCTCGGGATTGGTCTCCCGATTATGAGTTCTTACCGCGGATGCGCTGTTTCCACAGCGTATCCGTTGCCATTGCTTTGCCTATCCGGGCGGGCCATGGCAAGTGGCGCCCTGATGGGCGCGCCGGCTTTCGTAAGAACTCACCGGTAGACCAACTCTTGTCATGTGCCCGCCCTGCCGCTTTGCGGCTGGGCCCTTCTGCTCAGGAGGTTGCAAATGGTAAAGCTTGTCCGTCCGGTGCTAGGCATCGAACTCTCTCCACCCCCAGCTGAAACTCAAGACATCCGTCTGGATTCCGTATCCTCACTCCCGCCGCTAGGTCCGCGCTCGCGCTACCGCTTTGCCGGCCCCCACGCCAAAGACCTCAGCCTGCCCTTTATCCGCCGCATCGCAGGCCGCACTTATCCGCATTACTGGCAGCCAGCCGAAGCCAAGGATGAATTCGAGGCCTGCGCCTTGGGCCGGCAGTACGCCGCCCACCTGGCGCAGATGCTGAAGCTCAATCGCCAGCACTCGGCGCGCGGACTGTTGTTCCGCATCGCCAGCGATATGGATTTCCGCGACCGCGGCCACCGCCGCAGCATGTGCAAAAGCTTCTTCAATTATCTGGAGTTGCTGTTGAACCTGGGTGTGCAACAGGTCGATCTGGCGCAACACGTGGAGGCGGTGCAACGCTTCCACCTCAGCCTGGACGAGTTGGACACCTTGCAGCGGAAGCCACGGCGGAAGAAGAGGAGCTAAGCTGAGGAGGGGCAGCCAGCCCGGTGGGGCTGGCTGTTGGAACCGGTTTACGATCTGCTGCGCGTCGTGAGACGTGGCACGGTGAATGCGGCTTCGGAATGTTCATTTACTACTTGTAAACTCCGCTTCCTCAGCCGTTTTCGCCTTAGCTCTCGAGATCGTAAACACGTTCTTCAGAAGCGCGCCACCACCTTGCGTTTCACCGTGTAATCCGGCCGCAGGCTGGCTTCGCTGTCCATGAAGTAGCGGTTGCTGTCCAGCAGGAAGTGCGGGTCGTTCAGCTCTTCGGGATCGGCCCAGTCGCACAGCAGGTGGTAGAGCGCCTGGGCGCTGTGGCAGCGTTCCAGCGCCTGGCGGAACGGCCGCTCCGCGAACATGCGCGCGCAGCTGGCCAGCAGATGCAGGTGGGCTTCGCGGCTTTGCCGCGGCAACAGCAGCACCAGCGCGGTGTGCACCGGCTGCTGGTCGGGGGCGTCGAAGGCGATGGGGGTTTGCAGCCGCAGCAGCAAGGCGCGGGCTTCTTCCAGCCCATCGATGCGGGCGTGCGGCAGCGCCAGGCCATGGCCGAGCGCGGTGCTGCCGGCCTGTTCGCGCTCGCGCAGCGCCGCGGCCAGCGTCGGGCGGTGCAGCGCGTGGCGCTGGGCCAGCTGGGAGGCGGCGCATTCCAGCAGCGCGCTTCTATTGGGCAGGGCTTGATTGAGCAGGATGTCTTGCGGGCCGCAGAGGTCGGGCAGGGTCAGCATGGCGGATTTCTCCTTTGGCTAGGGGGGCGACCTCATCCTAGTCAGAGGGGGCTAAAGATCCGCTAAAGAAAGCGCGCGGCGGCATAAAAATGCCGCCAACGCGGCCGGCTTATTTCTGCTCGGTTTGCGGCTGCTCGGCCTTTTTCTCCTGGGCCTGCAGCGCGCCTTTGACGGCGGAGGCTTGCTCTTTCAGCTTGTCCACTTGTTCTTTCAGTTCCGGGCTCAGCGCGGCGGCGGCGGCGCCGGCCTGTTTGGCCGCGCCGATGGCGGCGCTGGCTTGTTCCTTGAGCTGGCCCAGCGGCGCGCTGCTGTCCTGCAGCGTGTTGTGAACCGTGCCGATGGCGCTGGAGGCGGATTCCTGCAATTGGTTGGTTTGCTTCTCGCTGCAAGCGGCCAGAGCCAGGGCGGAAGCGGCGGCGATCAAAAGCGTGGCGCGCATGTAAACGTCCTCGTTGGGGAAAATGCTGTATTGAGCGCTGGCGAAGGCCGAAGTTCCAGCGGTGGTTCCTGGCATCAAGGACAAGTGGTTCTTATGACTCTGTCTTGGCTGAGCCACAATGCGCGCATTGGGCGCGTGCGCGCCGCCACTGGAGATCTGCATGAGCGATACGCTTTCCATCCGCCCGTTGCGGGCCGAAGATTACGAGGCCTGGTTGCCGCTATGGCGCGGCTATCAGCGTTTTTACCAAGTGACGATGGACGAGGCCACGGTCGAGGGGACCTGGCGGCGCTATCTGCTGCCGGATCACGCGATGCGCGGCTGGCTGGCCTGGGACGGCGAGCGGGCGGTGGGGCTGGTGCACATCGTATTGCACCCCAGCAGCTGGACCCTGGGCGATTATTGCTATTTGCAGGATTTGTTCGTGGCCGAGGATTGCCGCGGCCTGGGCGCCGGGCGGCAACTGATCGAATGGGTGTACCGGTGGGCGCGCGAGCGCGAGTGTTCGCGGGTGTATTGGCTGACCCATGAGACCAACGCCACCGCGCGGCGGCTTTACGATCAGTTGGCGGAGAACCTGGGTTTTATCCAGTACCGCAAGCAGCTGACGTAGTTTTCAGGCGGTCAGCGCGGCCGCCAGCGTCCCCGGCGCGCGTTCCACGTGCAGCCGCGGCGCGCCGTGCCAGTCGGCCAGCTTTTGCAGCGCGGTCTTGAGGTCGGCGCTCAGCCGCGCGCTGTGGCGCACGCCGGGTTCGAGGTACAGCGCTTTGACCTCGAACACGCCCTGGGCGCGGTGGGCCTTGGCGTCCAGCCGGCCCACCAGCTTGCCGCGGTTGAGGATGGGCAGCACGAAATAGCCGTACTGGCGTTTGGGCGCCGGGGTATAGCATTCGATGCGGTAGTCGAAGTCGAACAGTTCCGACGCGCGCTTGCGGTCCCAGACCAGCGGGTCGAACGGCGACAGGATGGCGGTGGCGCTGGCCTTGAGCTCGCCGGCCGCGGCTCGCGGCAAATATTCCGCCAGGCCGGCGTCGACGAAGACGTCGTGCTGCCAGCCGTCGATGCGGGCCGGAATCAGCTCGCCGGCGTCGGCCATCTGGTGCAGCATGGCGTCGTAGCGGCCGCGCTTGAGCCGGTAGTAATCGGCCACCCAGCCGGCCTTGACCACGCCCAGCGCGCGGCAGCTGTTGCGCAGCATCCGCCATTGCGCCTGTTCCTCGGTGGGCAGGTCGCGCGCGTCGTCCCAGCCGGGCTTCACCCGCTCCGCCAGGTCGTAGACGCGCTGGAAATTGCGTCTTTCCTTTACCATCAGCCGCCCCAGCGTGAACAGCACTTCCAGGTGGCGCTTCTCCGGCTTCCAGTCCCACCAGCCGTTGCCCTTGCCGTCCTTGCGCTCGAAGTCCGCCGAACGCGCCGGACCGTTGGCGCGGATGCCTTCGACCAGCGCGTCGATGTCGGCGCGGTGCTGTTCCAGCCAGCGCAGCGAGAATTTCCAGCCCATCGCTTCCGGATTCAGCATGCGGTGGCGCAGCAGGCCGTAGTCCTCGGCGGGGACGAAGCAGGCTTCGTGCGCCCAGTATTCGAACAGCCGGCCTTCGGCCAGCAATTGGTCCAGCCAGGCCGGGTCGTAGGAGCCCAGCCGGCTGTGCAGCACCAGATAGGGGCTGCGCGCCACCACGTGGATGGTGTCGATCTGCAACAGCGCCATGCGGCGGACGGCGGCCAGCACGTCGGCCTTGCCGGCTTTGCGGCGCGGCGGGCTCAACAGGCCCTGGGCGGCCAGTTGCAGATGGCGGGCTTGCTGCGGCGACAGGTGCAAAATGGACATGGCATGGTCATCGGTAGGACAAGTGGATGACTATAACAAAATCCGTTTTGCGCGGGGATGAAGCTCGCGCGGATTCAGTCGCCGCGCGAGCGGGAGGGCGGGCCTGGCCCGGCCCGGCCCGGCCCGGTTCTCAGGGCTTGCTCTGGCCGGCGAAGAATTGCTTCACCAGCTGTTGATAACTGCCGTCCTGGCGCATTTTCTCCAAGGCCTGGTTGAAGCGTTGCAGCAGCGGCAGCTGGGGCGAGGTTTTGTTGATGGCGAGGTAAGTGGCCTTGCTGGCCAGGATGGCCGGCGCTATCGCCAGGTTGGAATAGGCGCCGTTTTGCATCCTGGCGTCCATCGCTTCCTGTATCGCCAGCACCGCGTCCAGATTGCCGCGCTGCAGCAGTTGCAGGTTCTGGCGGTCGGAATCGCCGTCGTAGGCGATGAAGCGCTTGTCGGCGCGGGCGCGGTCGAATTCGTCGCCGTAGCTCCAGCCGGCCATCACGCCGACGCGCTTATTGTCCAGATCGGCCAGGCCGCGGAATTCGATCGGGCGCTGGCGGAGATAGACCACCACGATGCGCTCCTGGTACAGCGGCAGGCTGAAGTCGTAGCGTTGTTCGCGGTTGACGGTTTTGTAGATGCCGGCCGCCGCCATCGCGTTGCGGTCCAGTTCGAACAGCGCGCGGCGCCAGGTCAGCGCTCGAAAGGCATGGGGGATGCCGGCCTTGTCGCAGACGGCGCTGACCAGGCGCGGGTACAGGCCGCCGACCCGCTCGTTCTCGCCGTACATGAACGGCGGCGCGTTGGCGTCCACCGCCACGGTCAGGGTTTCCGCTTCCTGCCCGCGGCAGGGCGCGGCCAGGCTAGCGCATAGCAGCAGCAAAGTCAGGCCGAGGCGGCGGATGCTAGCGGTCATCGAGGCGAATCCGGTGCGTGCTGATCAGCTAAGCATAGCCGCTGTCGCGGCCGACGGCGGGCAAACAAAAACGGAACCCGAGGGTTCCGTTTGTTTTGACGTTTAGTCGGCGCTCAAGGGTAGACGATGCGCAGCAGATTGGTGGTGCCCGGCGTGCCGAACGGCACCCCGGCGATGATCACCATCGGTTTGCCTTGCTCCGCCAGGCCCAGCTTGGTGGCGGCGAAGGTGGTCTTCACCACCATGTCTTCCAGGTTTTCCGCGTCCGGGCCGTTGTAGGCCACCACGCCCCAGACCAGGGTCAGCCGGCGCGCGGTGTCCAGCCGCGGCGAGATGCCGAGGATGGGGGTGTGCGGGCGCTCGCGCGCCAGCCGCAGGCAGGTGGAGCCGCTGGTGGTGAAGGCGGCGGACACGGTGACCGGCAGCAGCGAACCCACTTTGCGCACGCAGGCGGCGATGGCGTCGGCGCGGTCCGGCGCGTCGGCGGCGCTGTAGTCCAGCGCCATCACCCGGCGGTAATCCGGCGCGCTTTCCACGCGGCGGATCACCCGGTCCATGATGCGCACCGCTTCCAGCGGGAACTGGCCGGCGGCGGTTTCCGCCGACAGCATCACCGCGTCGGCGCCCTCGTAAACCGCGGTGGCCACGTCGTTGGCCTCGGCGCGGGTGGGGGTGGGCGCGGTGATCATCGATTCCAGCATCTGGGTGGCGACGATGACCGGGCGGCCCAGGTGGCGGCACTGGTGGACGATGCGGCGCTGCACCACCGGCACGTCTTCCGGCGGCAGCTCCACGCCCAGATCGCCGCGCGCCACCATTACCGCGTCGGCCAGTTCGGTGATGGCGTCCAGTTCGTCCACCGCCGACGGTTTTTCGATCTTGACCACGATGCCCAGTTTCTGGCCCACCAGTTCGCGCAGCTCGCGCACGTCGTTGGCGGTCTGCACGAAGGACAGCGCCAGCCAGTCCGCGCCTTCCTTCTGCGCGAATTCGGCGTCCAGCCTGTCCTTATCGGTGATGGCTGACAGCGGCAAGATGGTTTGCGGCAGATTGAAGCCCTTGCGGCTGGACAATTCGCCGCCCACTTCCACCCGGGTGGCGATGCGGCGTTCTTCCACTTGTTCCACGTGAAACGCCAATTTGCCGTCGTTGACTAGGATGCGGTGGCCGGGCTTGAGCGCGGCGAAGGCTTCCGGATGCGGCAGGCTGGCGCGTTGGGCGTCGCCGTCCACTTCGTCCAGCACGAAGTCGAATTTATCGCCGGTGTTCACTGTCGCCGGCACGGCGAACTGGCCGATGCGCAGCTTGGGTCCTTGCAGGTCCACCAACACGCCCAAGGGACGGCCGACGGCGGCTTCGGCGGCGCGGATGGAGGCCAGGCGCGCGCGGTGGTCGTCGTGATTGCCGTGGCTCATATTGAGGCGGAACACGTTCACGCCGGAGCGGGCCAGTTCCAGGATGATTTCGGGCGTGCTGGACGCCGGGCCCAGCGTGGCGAGGATTTTGGTATTGCGAAGCATGACAGTCCTTTATGCCCGGTCCGGCCGCGGCGTCGCGCGCGGCCGGGCATGGGCGGTGTTGTTTTGCCAATCACATCCGTGTGTCTTTCCATCGAGGCTGCGCCGCGCTTGATGGAACTGTCTGTCATGCTGCCACAGTCGGGCTGTAGCGGCTTGACTACGTAAGGCCGGCGGCGCGGAGAGCCGGAAAATGCGCGATCTGTGTGCGAATCCCGCCACGCGGCCGAGGTGAATGTTCGTTTTTTGCGCGTTTTACTCTCTTTGGCGGCAAGCGGGACGGGGCTCCGAAACGCTAGCCCAGGGTGGATCTTGGGACCAGAGCATTGTCATTTTATCTCCAGATAAAGACAAAAACTTTGTTGCAACACAGAGTCAGTGGAGAATCCTGGTGCTCAATGCGCTGCAACATAGGGTTTTTGCTCGATAACTTGCTGAAACGGCATCATTTGTAGTGGGGCGCTACAGGCGCTAAATCCTTGTCTTTATTGCTTTGCAGCATGGATTGGGGCGGTGTGGAAAGTCGTGATATTAAGATTTTTTTACGAAGAACGATTGACAAGCTTGGGCCGGGGCCTAGAATGGCTCGAAAATAAAACGAACGTCATAAGTACAAAAAGAAACATTATCAATAACTTGAGCGATGGAGCACGGTCCAGAACCGGCATCCGCCGCCGCATGCAACGAACGAACAGACACTAGGCCGCCCACCGGCTGAACAGGAGAAACCCTATGCAGGATCAATTCGTGTTGGCCTTGGATCAAGGCACCACCAGTTCTCGCGCCATTTTGTTTAATCGCAGCGGCGACATCGTATCGCTGGCGCAAAAGGAATTCCGTCAGATCTACCCGCAGCCGGGCTGGGTGGAACACGATCCGCAGGAAATCTGGGGCGGGCAGGTGGGCGTGGCGGCCGAGGCGGTGGCCAAGGCCGGCATCGACGGCCGCAGCATCGCCGCCATCGGCATCACCAATCAGCGCGAAACCACCATTGTGTGGGACCGCGAGACCGGCCACCCGGTGTACAACGCCATCGTCTGGCAGGACCGCCGCACCGCGGAATTCTGCGATGAATTGAAGGTGCGCGGCCTGGGCGAGTTGATCCGCTCCAAGACCGGCCTGCTGGTGGACGCTTATTTCTCCGGCAGCAAGATCAAGTGGATTCTGGACAATGTGCCGGGCGCGCGCGAACGCGCCCGCGACGGCAAGCTGGCCTTCGGCACCGTGGACAGCTGGCTGATCTGGAACTTCACCCACGGCAAGGTGCATGTCACCGACGTGTCCAACGCTTCGCGCACCATGCTCTACAACATCCACACCCTGGAATGGGACGCGGAGCTGCTGGACATCATGGGCGTGCCGGCCAGCATGCTGCCGGAGGTGAAAAGCTCCAGCGAAGTCTACGGCCACACCCACGCCACCCACCTGGGCGTGGAAATCCCGATCGCCGGCGTGGCCGGCGACCAGCAGGCGGCCTTGTTCGGCCAGCAATGCACTCGCCCCGGCATGGTGAAGAACACCTACGGCACCGGCTGCTTCATGATGCTGAACACCGGCGACGCGCCGATCGAATCCAAGAACAATCTGCTGACCACCATCGCCTGGAAGGTGGACGGCAAGGTGCAGTACGCGCTGGAAGGCTCCATCTTCATCGGCGGCGCGGTGGTCAAATGGCTGCGCGACGGCCTGGGCATCATCCGCCATTCCGCCGACGTGGGGCCGCTGGCGCAGGAAGTGGCCGACAGCGACGGCGTCTACCTGGTGCCGGCCTTCGCCGGCCTGGGCGCGCCACACTGGAACCCCAACGCGCGCGGCACCATCGTCGGCGCCACCCTGGGCACCAAGGCCGCCCACATCGCCCGCGCGGCGCTGGACAGCATCGCCTACCAGACCATGGACGTGCTCAAGGCGATGGAGGCCGACGCCGGCCTGGACATCGCCGAATTGCGCGTGGACGGCGGCGCCACCATCAACGAGCTGCTGATGCAGTTCCAGTCCGACATCCTGAGCGTGGACGTGGTGCGCCCAAGGATCACCGAAACCACTGCGCTGGGCGCCGCCTATCTGGCCGGCCTCGCCGTCGGCTACTGGAAGAACGTCGAAGACGTGCAGGGCCAGTGGCAGTTGGACCACCGCTTCAAGCCGCGGCTGGAAGCCGCGCAAGTGGCCGGCAAGGTCAAGGGCTGGCGGCGCGCGGTGAACGCCGCCAAGGTCTGGGCCGACGACGAACAGGCTTGACGCAAGGGTCCGTCTTGGACGCGACGACTGATATGCTCCGCCGCCAGGGCGCGGCGGACGCACTCCTTATCCGGAAGAAACGATCATGAATCCTTTAATGGGCGAATTCATCGGCACCGCCTTGCTGGTGCTGCTGGGCAACGGCGTGGTGGCCAATGTGCTGCTGAAAAACACCAAGGGCCACAATAGCGGCCTCATCGTCATCGCCTTCGGCTGGGCGATGGCGGTCTTCGTCGGCGTGTTCAGCGTGGCGGCGATCAGCGGCGCCCACCTGAACCCGGCGGTGTCGGTGGCGCTGGCGGTGGCCGGCAAGTTTCCTTGGGACAAAGTGCCCGGCTACGTGCTGGCGCAGATGCTGGGCGGCATGAGCGGCGCCGGCCTGATGTGGCTGATTTACCGCAAGCATTTCGACAGCACCGATTGCGCCGACACCAAGCTGGCCACCTTCTGCACCGGCCCGGCCATCCGCAGCCTGCCGGGCAATCTGGTGTCCGAAATCGTCGCCACCTTCGTGCTGGTGTTCGCCATCCTCAGCATGGTGGCGCCCAAGATGTCGCTGGGCGCCATCGACGCGCTGCCTGTCGCGCTGCTGGTGTTGGGCATCGGCGTGTCGCTGGGCGGCACCACCGGCTACGCGATGAGCCCGGCGCGCGATCTGGCGCCGCGCATCATGCACGCCATCCTGCCGATTCCCGGCAAACGCGACAGCGACTGGGGCTACGCCTGGGTGCCGGTGGTGGGCTCGCTGATCGGCGGCGCGCTGGCGGCCCTGGCCTATACCCTGTGATGCCTGGCCGGTTCTTTGGAGCCGACCGCAGTTTTCGCGCGGCGGCGCTTTAGCCGCCGCGTTTGTAATCCGGAGCCGACGCAGAGCGGACCGTAGTTGCCACACTAAAAAATGAGGTGTTCCCATGATCAGCATGTTCCGTCCGGCGGCGCATCAGCCGCTATTGCCCTCCTCTGAGCAAGACAGCTTGTATCGAAGACTGCGCTGGCAGATCTTCCTCGGCATCTTCATCGGCTACGCCGGTTATTACCTGGTGCGCAAGAACTTCTCGCTGGCCATGCCCTACCTGGTGGAGCAAGGCTATTCGCGCGGCGACCTGGGCTTCGCCATGTCCGGCGTCGCCATCGCCTACGGCATTTCCAAATTCCTGATGGGCGCGGTGTCGGACCGTTCCAATCCCCGCGTCTTCCTCAGCGTCGGCCTGATCCTGTCAGCCGCCGTCTTCCTCTTGATGGGCTTCGCCCCCTGGGCCACCTCCAGCGTCGGCATCATGTTCGTGCTGCTGTTCCTCAACGGCTGGTTCCAGGGCATGGGCTGGCCGGCCAGCGGCCGCACCATGGTGCACTGGTGGTCGCAGAAGGAGCGCGGCGGCATCGTGTCGATCTGGAACTGCGCGCATAACGTGGGCGGCGGTCTGATCGGCCCGCTGTTCATCCTGGGCATGGGCTGGTTCAACGATTGGCGCGCCGCCTTCTACGTGCCGGCCGCCGCCGCCATCGGCGTGGCCATCTTCGCCTACCTGACCATGCGCGACACCCCGCAGTCTTGCGGCCTGCCGCCGGTGGAGGCCTACAAGAACGACTACCCGGAAGACTACAACGCCAGCCACGAGCAAGAACTGAGCGCGCGCGACATCTTCAAGAAATACATCCTGCCCAACAAGCTGCTGTGGTACATCGCCTTCGCCAACGTCTTCATCTACCTGCTGCGCTACGGCGTGCTGGACTGGGCGCCCACCTATCTGAAAGAGGTCAAGCACTTCTCGGTGGATAAATCGTCTTGGGCCTACTTCCTGTACGAATGGGCCGGCATTCCCGGCACCCTGCTGTGCGGCTGGATGTCCGACAAGCTGTTCAAGGGCAACCGCGGCGCCACCGGCATGCTGTTCATGGCCCTGGTGACCGTGGCCACCGTGGTGTACTGGCTGAACCCGGCCGGCAACCCCACCGTGGACATGCTGGCGCTGATCGCCATCGGCTTCCTGATCTACGGCCCGGTGATGCTGGTGGGCCTGCACGCGCTGGAGCTGGCGCCGAAGAAAGCCGCCGGCACCGCCGCCGGCTTCACCGGCCTGTTCGGCTATCTGGGCGGCTCGGTGGCCGCCAACGCGGTGGTCGGCTACACCGTCGATCACTTCGGCTGGGACGGCGGCTTCATGCTGATGGTGGGCTCTTGCGTCGCCGCCATTGTGCTGTTGGCGCTGACCACCTGGCACGGACGCGGCCAGGACGCCGCCTTGAACCGCGGCTAGATCCCGCAGGGCCCGGCGCTGCCGGGCGCTTTACGAGGCGGCGACCCTGGTTGCCGCCTGTTTTTTTGCGTATTTCCGCGTTTAAGCAGTTAAAAAGACAAAATCGCGTGCTAACAACGTAAAAACGAAAGTGAAATGTTGTATTTTTGTTCGTTTATAATTATTCTGGGTAGGATGGCATCGTCGGCGCGCGGATGCGCGCGGGCGAGGGAACAACGACTCGAACTGGGTCCCCTGGAAGGAAGAGGCGAAAGATGGCAGTGGAGATTTACGACCTGATGGTGATCGGCGGCGGCATCAACGGCGCCGGCATCGCGCGCGACGCGGCCGGACGCGGCCTGTCGGTGATGCTGTGCGAAAAGGACGATCTGGCCTCGCACACCTCCTCCGCCAGCACCAAGCTGATCCACGGCGGCCTGCGCTATCTCGAATACTATGAATTCGGCCTGGTGCGCAAAGCGCTGCAAGAGCGCGAAGTGCTGCTCAAGGCCGCGCCGCACATCATCTGGCCGCTGCGCTTCGTGATGCCGCACGACAAGAACCAGCGTCCGGAATGGATGATACGCTGCGGCCTCTTCCTCTACGATCACCTGGCGCGCCGCGAAGTGCTGCCCGGCTCCGAAACCGTCAGCTTCGCCAGCCATCCGGCCGGCCAGCCGATCAAGCCGGCGTTCAAGCGCGGCTTCGTCTATTCCGACGGCTGGGTGCAGGACGCGCGGCTGGTGGTGCTCAACGCCAAGGACGCCGCCGAGCGCGGCGCGCGGGTGTTGACCCGCACTGCCTGCGTCGGCGCCCGCCGCGACGGCGAACACTGGCTGTGTGAGCTGCAGGCCGAAGACGGCAGCCGCAGCCAGGTGCGCGCCCGCGCGCTGGTCAACGCCGCCGGCCCGTGGGTGGAAAGCCTGATCAAGGACACGCTGGCCTTGCCGTCCAGCAAATCCATCCGCCTGGTCAAGGGCAGCCACATCGTGGTCAAGAAACTGTTCGACCACCCCTACGCCTACATCTTCCAGAACCCGGACAAGCGCATCATCTTCGCGATCCCCTACGAGCAGGATTTCACCCTGATCGGCACCACCGACGTGGAATACCGCGGCGATCCGGCCAAGGTGGCGATAGACGATCAGGAAGTGGCCTATCTGTGCCAGATGAGCAACCGCTACTTCCAGACCCAGATCAGCCCGGCCGACGTGCTGTCCACCTACTCCGGCGTGCGCCCGCTGCTGGACGACGAAGCCAGCAACGCGGCCAGCGTCACCCGCGACTACTCGCTGGAAATGGACCTGGACGGCGCGCCGCTGCTGTCGGTGTTCGGCGGCAAGATCACCACCTTCCGCAAGCTGGCGGAAGAGGCGGTGGACAAGCTGGCGCCGCTGCTGGGCAATGACAAGACCACCTGGACCGCCGACGCGCCGCTGCCGGGCGGCGACATGCCGGGCGCGGATTTCGAGCGTTTCCTGCAAGGCCTGCGCCAACAGCATCCGTGGCTGCCGGAAGCGCTGGCGCGCCGTTGGGCGCGCGCTTACGGCACCCGCGTGGCCAAGCTGATCGGCGCGGCCGCCGGCCTGGAGCAATTGGGCGCGGAACTGCTGCCCGGCTTGTACGAGGCCGAGCTGCGCTATCTGGCGGACGAGGAATGGGCGACGCGCAGCGAGGACATTCTGTGGCGCCGTTCCAAGCTCAAGCTGCACCTGCCGGCGCACGCCGCCGAGGTGATCGACGCCTGGTTGCTGGGCCAGAGCGCCGCGCGCGAGCAAAGGCTGACCGCCTGAGTTGACGCGGTTTTCACCCAGAACAGCCCGGCCTTGCGCCGGGCTTTGTCTTTGCCGGCCAAAACGGGCTTTAGCGGACTTATCCACAGCCGGAGCGGAAAGTGGGATTCATCCACAGCGCGGGCCCGCGGCCCGGTTTGAGCGCCCCTTGCCCGCTATTTCGGCCGGCTCGCTCCACCCTGCGCGGGCCTTGTCGCGCCAAAGCTGCTACTCTGTTCTCTCCTAGCCTGAAGCCAGGCGCGCAGCAAGACCGATGGGAGGCCTTATGTCCGTAAAACGTCCATTTCGTCGCCATGAGCATTCCGCCGACCAGGCGGAGTCGCTGCAGGAACCCGCCTTCGCCGTCTGCCTGCCGCCGCGTTTGCGTCTGTACTGCGCGGCGGTGCCGGCCGGCGCCGGCGAGCAAGAGGCGTACCGAATGGGCCGCGAGTTCGCCGGCCATTACATTGAACACGTGGCTCACCATCCCAGCGCTGCCGAGGATTCCTTGCTGGCGCGCATGGCGGAATACGCCGATTTCACCGCGGAAGGGCCGGAGGGCGAGTATTGGGCCGGCTTCTTCTCGCTGCTGGAAGAGGCGGTGCTCAGCGCCGCCGAATTCCTGGACGCGGACGGCAAGATGGGCGGCTCCATCCACTGAGCCCGCGCCGAGGACGGATTGAGCGAGCTCCGCTCGCCGGACCGCAAGGCGATTCAGTCTCGCTAATACCCCAGCAAAAAAACGCGTTTCCCCTTTGACCGCGGCGGGCCTATGCTGGAGCGGATTCAACCGTGGAAAGCCCGACGATGCAGATTGCCCTGAGCCCCGCCTTATTGTCCCGCCTGCCGCAGCTCCAGGTCAGCGGCCTGATCGCGCTGGATATAAACGCCGCCGCCTTGCCGGCGCGGCTGCCCGCGCTGCCGGAGCCGGAGCGCGATCTGGACGCCTTGCTGCAAGCGTGGAAACAGCTGTACAAGGACTTGCCCG
Organism: Chromobacterium alkanivorans; assembly: GCF_016937655.1. Taxonomy (GTDB): domain Bacteria; phylum Pseudomonadota; class Gammaproteobacteria; order Burkholderiales; family Chromobacteriaceae; genus Chromobacterium; species Chromobacterium alkanivorans. The sequence continues at coordinate 112,130 of NZ_JAFHKL010000007.1, forward strand.
GCGACAAGAAGGCGCGCTGTTCGCTGGAATACCTGGTCAAGGCGGCGCAGAAGGACAAGCTGCGCAGCATCCTGCCGCTGGTGGATTTGTACAACCAGGCGTCCTTGCTCAGCCTGAGCCCGTTTGGCGGCGAGGACATCGCCAAGCTGGGCGGCGTATTGCAATTGGACCTGGCCGCCGGCGACGAGCCTTTTCTGCCCTTGGGGCGCGATCAAACGGAAACGCCGCAGCCGGGCGAGGCGGTATGGCTCAATGGTGAGCGGCAGGTAGTGTGCCGTTGCCTGAACTGGCTGGAGTCGGACCTATTCAAGCTGGACGCCGGCAGCCGCGACGTGGTTTTCGTCAGCGAGCGGCCGGACAAGGGGTTTCCTTCCGGCGCGGCCGGCATGGACTGGCTGGCCGAGCAGCTGCGGCCGCATGCCGGGCGGCTGCTGCGTTTCGAGCTGGACGCGACGCGAACCCGCTTTGAGTTGGCTGCTGTGGATAAGGTGGCGTGAAGACGAAGGCTTGTGGATAAGCGGCATAAGCTTGTTTCTCAGAGCCTGTTCAAAGTCTCGCGAGCGAGGGCGAGACAAGGCGAAAACGAGCGAAAAAGCGGAATATACAAGTGGTACATGAGCATTTTGAGCTGGTTTTTAACGCCGTATCGCTGAAGCGCAGCAGACTTTGAACAGGTTCTCAGCCGGACGTCGTCGCGCGGCGATGAGGTGTTGTGGATAAAACGGCTGGACTAGGTTTTCCTGTGGGTAAATGAAAAAGGACGCGATTGCGTCCTTTTTGCTTATGCCTTGCCGCCGTTCACTCGGTCTCGGTTTGGAGCTGCGGCTGCGCCGCCAGCCGGGGCAGCGCCTGGTCCCGGGCGTCGAACAGATGACAGTGCTCGGCGTCCAGCGCCAGGCGGCAGGCGCTGCCTGCCGGCGGCGCGCTGTTCTGGCCGCCCAGTTTGACGGCGATGGGTTCGGTCACGCCGTCGGCCTGGACGTAGACGATCTGCACATCGCCCAGGTGTTCGACCAACTGCACCGTCGCCGCCACGCCGGCGTCGGCGAAGCGCAGGTGTTCGGCGCGCACGCCCAGGATGGTGGCGTCGCCGGCGTGGCCTTGAAACGGCAGGCTCAAGCGGTGGGCGCCGGGCAGTTCCAGCGTCAGGCCGTCCGGGCCGTCCGCGACGATGGCCGCTGGCAGGAAGTTCATCTTGGGCGAGCCGATGAAGCCGGCGACGAAGCGGTTGGCCGGGCGCTGGTACAGCTCCAGCGGCGTGCCCACCTGTTCGATGCGGCCGGCGTTGAACACGGCGATGCGGTCGCCCATGGTCATCGCCTCCACCTGGTCGTGGGTGACGTAGATCATGGTGCTGCCCAATTCCTTGTGCAGCCGCGCCAGCTCGATGCGCATCTGCACCCTGAGCGCGGCGTCCAGATTGGACAGCGGTTCGTCGAACAGAAACACCTCCGGTTTGCGCACGATGGCGCGGCCTATGGCCACGCGCTGGCGCTGGCCGCCGGACAGGGCCTTGGGCTTGCGGTCCAGCAGGTGTTCGATCTGCAGGGTCAGCGCGGCGCGGTGCACGGCGGCGGCGATGTCCTGCTTGCTCTTGCCGGCCAGCTTGAGGCCGAAGGCCATGTTTTCCCGCACCGTCATGTGCGGGTAGAGCGCGTAGCTCTGGAACACCATGGCCACGCCGCGCTTGGACGGCTGGATGTCGTTGGCCAGCTGGCCGCCTATCCACAGTTCGCCGGCGCTGATGTCTTCCAGGCCGGCGATCATGCGCATCATCGTGGATTTGCCGCAGCCGGACGGGCCGACGAAGACCATGAATTCGCCGTCGCGGACGGCGAGGTCCACGCCGTGGATGACCGCGTTGCCGTCGTCGTAGACTTTTTTAATATTGCTGAGCTTGAGGTGGGCCATATCGAGTCCTTTTATTGCAAGCGCGCCGGCAGCGCGCCCGTGGCTTCTATCTCGCCGGACAGCCATTGGGCGACGGCGTCCAGCGCCGCGTCGGCGAAGCCGTAGCTGATCAGCGCCGGCGCGTCGAGATCGGCGGCGGCGTAGGGGTTCCACAAGGCCAGGTGCAGGTCCGGCCGCCATTCGGCGCGCTCGCGCGCGCCGTAGCGTCCGCGGGTGGTGGAGGCGACCACGGTGTAGCGGCCGTCCTGAGGCAGCCGGCGCCAGTCCAGTTCCTCGCGCCGCTGGTAGCGGATCACTTCCAGGCTGAAGCGGCGCGACAGCTGGGCGATCAGCCGAGTAACCAGCGCGTCGGCGGACAGGCCGGCCTCGGACACTCCGTCGGACGGCGCCTGGTCTTGCACCACCAGGCGCAGCGTGGCGCCGGCAGGCGGCCGTTGCGGCTGGCCGTGGGCGGTCAGCGCGCGGCGCCAGGCGTCGGCGAACAATTCGGCGTCGGCGGCGCGCTGCGCCGGGTCGTAATCGCGCTGACGGCTGGGGTAGCGCCGGATCAGCGCGTCCACGCGCGCGGCCGCTTCCCGCAGCCGCGCCTCGCTCAGCCGCCCGGCGGCGACGGCGTCTATCAAGGCCTGCTTGCTCTCCTTCATTTCGTCCTGGAATTGCAGCACCAGGCTGAGGTCGGCGCCGGCGGCCAGCGCCTGAGCGCTGCCCTGGGCCTGGCCCCAGCGCTCGCGGATGGCTTTCATATTCATGCCGTCGGTGATCATCACGCCCTGGTAGCCCAGCTGTTCGCGCAGCAGTTGCTGCAGGATGGCCGGCGACAGCGTGGCCGGCCAGTCCGCGTCCAGCGTCGGAAAGCGGATGTGGGCGCTCATCATGCCGGGGGTGAGGCCAGCCAGCGCGGCGAACGGCGACAGCTCGTAATCGCGCAGTTCGGCCTTGGGCTTGTCCACCACCGGCAGGTCCAGGTGGGAGTCGGTGTGGGTGTCGCCGTGGCCGGGGAAGTGCTTGACGCAGCAGGCCACGCCCTCGGACAGATGGCCGCTGATCCAGGCGCGCGCCAGCCGCGTCGCCTTGAGCGGGTCTTCGCCGAAGGAGCGTTCCGAGATCACCGGATTGGCGGGGTTGTTGTTGAGGTCCAGTACCGGGGCGAAATTCCAGTTCACGCCCAGGCTGGCCAGGCCGCGCGCCACCGCGGCGCCCACTTGCTCGGCCAGTTCGGCGTCGTCCACCGCGCCCAGCGCCATCGCCGACGGCGCCGTCGGCAGGAACAGGGTGCGCATCACCGCGCCGCCTTCCTGATCCATGCCTATCAGGATGTCTTCGCCCAGCGCGCATTGCAGATCGGCGATCAGCCGGCGGATGCTGGCCTCGTCCGGCACATTGCGGCGGAACAGGCAGATGGCGCGCGCGCCCAATTCTTGCAGGAAGGCGGCTTCCTCCTCGCCCAGGCGCGGGCCGGCCACGTCCACCATCAGCGCCTGGCCGGCCAGTTGTTGCAGGGTATCGCTCATTTGACGGCTCCATCGAATCCGCGCAGGAAGTAGCGCTGGGTGAACAGGAAGACCAGCAGGATGGGCAGCACGGTCAGCACCGCGCCGGCGGCCACCACTCGGGTCTTGAAGCTGAAGGCGCCGGACAGGTAGAGCACGCCCACCGACAGCGGGAATTTGTCCGGGCTGGACATCACGATGGACGGCCAGATGTATTGGTTCCACGCCGACACCATGGTGAGTATGGTCAGCGCCGCCAGTGCCGGGCGGGACAAGGGCAGCATGATTTTCCAGAAAATCTGCCAGTCGCCGGCGCCGTCGACGCGGGCGGCGTCGATCAAGTCCTGCGGCACGGCTTCGAAGGCCTGCTTCATCAGGAAGATGCCCACCGCGCCGGCCAGCGTGGGCAGCACCACGCCGCTGTAGCTGTCGGTGAGCTGCAGCTTGGACACGGTGATGAAGTTGACCAGGAAGTTGACTTCGCTGGGCAGGATCATGGTGGCGAGGATGGCGCCGAACACCAGCTTGCGGCCGGGGAAGCGCATCCGCGCCAGCGGGTAGGCGGCCAGCGCGCTGACCAGCAGGGTGCCGGCCACGGTGGCCAGCGCGATGACGACGGAGTTCTTGTAGAAGGCCAGCAGATCGATGCTGGACACCGCTTCCTTGAAGTTGTCCAGGCCGGGGGCGCTGGGCAGCAAGGGCGGCGGGAAGGCGAACACGTCGCCCTCGGTGGACAGCGCGGTGACCAGCGTCCACCAGAACGGGTAGACGGTGACCACGGCGATCAGGCTCAGCACCAGATAATGCAGGCCGCGGCTGGCCAGCTTGCCCAGCCGGGCGCTGTGGCGGCGGGCGGCGGGCGCGGCGAGGGTGGCGGTGTTTTGCATGGCGTTTCCTTATGATTCGCGCGGCTGCAGATAGCGGAAATTCAACCAGGCCAAGGCCACGCAGAACACCGACATCACCAGGCTGGCGGCCAGCGCGCGGCCGAAGTTCAGGGATTTGATGCCGAACTCGTAGGCGTAGAACAGCGCGGTGTAGGTGGATTGCATCGGCCCGCCCTTGGTCATGATCTGCACCTCCTCGAAGGCCTTGACCGCGGCCAGCACCGACATCACCGAGCACAGCAGGATGGTGGGCGCCAGCAGCGGCACGGTGATGCGCCAGAAACGCTGCCAGGCGTTGGCGCCGTCCAGCTGCGCGGCTTCGTAGATGTCGGCCGGCACCGCCTGCAGGCCGGCCAGATAGAGCACCATATACCAGCCCAGGCCGCGCCAGACGGTGATGAACATCACCGCGAACAGCGCGATGCGATCGTCGTTGAGCCAGCCCACCGGCTCGTTGATCAGCCGCAGCCAGTGCAGCGCGGCGTTGAGCACGCCGTCCTCGGTGTACATGAAGTTCCAGATGATGCCGATCACCGATACCGAGGTGACCACCGGCAGGTAGTAGGCGGCGCGGAACCATTTGATCGCCGGCAGCTGGTTGTTGACCAGCACCGCCAGCAGCATGGCGATGACCTGGATCACCGGCACCACCAGCAGGTAGACGGCGGAGTTTTTCAGCGAGGCCAGGAACAGGTCGTCGGCGAACAGCTCGCGGAAATTGTCCAGGCCCACCCAGCGCGGGCTGTCGATCAGATTGTACTGGGTGAAGGCGATGAAGCTGCCGAAGCCCACCGGCCAGAAGGAGAACGCCAGCATCAGCAGCAGCGCCGGGGCCAGGAACAGATAGGCTTGCAGCGTGGTCTTGGTGCGCATGGGCAGAACCTTGTGACGTAGCGGCAGGCCGGCGCCGGGATGCGGCGACGGCCTGCGGGTTGCGGGGCGGCGGGGTCTAGGACGCCGCCGCGGTCAAGCGCGTATCAGAGCTTGCCGCTCCAGAACGCCGCCGCCTCGTCCAGCGCGGCCTTGGGATCCTGGCGGCCGGTGACGGCTTTTTCCACCGCGGCGGCCAGGCGGGCGGACAGCACGTCCGGGTCCTTGACCCCGGCCAGGTAGATGGTGCGGGTCTTGTCCAGGCTGGCGGCGGCGACGCCTACGGCTTTTTCCGCCGCGCCGGCGTCATTGGCCACTTTCTGGAAGTACGGATCCTGCGCCGCCTTGCGCGCGGTGGGCAGGGTGCCGGCCAGTTTGGCGAAGGCGAGCTGGTTGTCGGCGTTGGTCAGGTAGTTGCCGAACTTGCCTATCTCCGGCAGCAGCGCCTTGTTGACGTTGCGCGCCACGCCGAAGTTGAACATCCAGCCGCCGGCGGCGATGCCGGTGGGGCCGATGGGCGCAGGCGCCACTTGAGTGGATTGGTAGAGCTTGGGCGCTTCGTCGCGCACCCGGGTCAGCGAGGCCGGGGTGGTGACCAGCATCGCCATGCGGCCGCTGTTGTAGGCGGCGATGGATACCTGGAAATTGTCCTGGGCGAACAGATTGTCCTTCAGCAGCGCGCCGGACTTGTAGGCGTCGCCCAGTTTTTTCAGCATGGCCACGTGGGCCGGGCTGTTGAACACCGGCTTGCCGTCCTTGAGCAAGGGCAGGCCGTTCTGGATCAGGAAGCCCTCGATCTTGGTGGGGCCCAGCGCCGGGGCGAAGCCGGCGACGCCGGTCTTGGCCTTGATGGTTTTGGCGTAAGCCAGTTGTTCATCCAGCGATTTGGGCGGCTTGGCCGGGTTGAGGCCGGCTTTCTTGAACAGCTCGGCGTTATAGGCGATGACGTTGGCGCCGTTGTAGTGCGGGAAGGCGTAGACCTTGCCGTCGAAAGTGACGTCCTTGATCGCGCCGTCCACGTACTGGCTCTTGTTGATCACGCCGTCCAGCGGCTGCAACAGGCCGCTTTGCTTGTAGTCGTAAGCCCAGGGCACGTTCAGGTTGACCAGGGCCGGCGGCTTGCCGGCGCCGACGGCGGCGGTGAACTTGGACTGGATCACGTCCCAGGGGTAGTCGGTCCATTTGATTTCGACGTTGGGGTTCTGGGCGTTGTATTTGCCGACCAGATCCTTGAAGTAGCCGTCGAACTTGGGCGACAGGCTCATGGTCCACACTTCCAGCACCGGTTTGTCGGCGGCCAGCGCCGGCAGGGCGACGGCGCAGCCGGCGGCGAGCAGGGCGGCGCGAGCGAAGGCGTTGAGTTTCATGATGGTTTCTCCATGGGGGCCGACGTCGGCGTCAACCGTGGCGGCCGGGGTGCAATGTTATGCTATTTGAATGTCTTGTTGCCGCATTGTGGCATTGAAGTGGTGTCAATGAAAGCGAGACCAGTTCAATGCCAGTGAGCCGGCGGCCGGACGGGGGAGGGAGCGCCCCGGCCGGCCGCGCGGATCAGAAGGTCTTGCTGTAGGAGGCGATCACCTTGACGTCGTTGCGGTCGGATTTGCCGTAGAAGCCGTCGGTGCGCAGCCAGGCCGGGTAGACGCCGATGCTGGCGCCCTTGAACATGCCGCTTTGCACGCTGTAGCCGATGCTGAAGTCCACCTCGTGCGCCTTGGTGTCGGCCTTGCCCGGGTTTTTCATCCCGGTGGCGTAGTTGCCGGACAGGCCCACGGTCAGGCCGGGCACGCCCACCTTGGCCAGGTCGTAATTGACGCCCAGCTTGTAGACGGTGGTGCCGTCCCAGACGAAGTCGTCCAGCTGGCCCCAGGTCTGGATGAAGTTGCGGTTGTCGCTATTGCCCCACGGCGTCATGCGGAAGTTCAGTTCGCCGGAGTCCGGGGCCTTGGTGTAGCCCAGGCCGCCCATCAGCGTCCAGCCGTTGGTGGCGTAGCTGACGCTGCCGCTGGCGTGGTATTCGCTCTTGGGGTTCTGGATGCCGGAGAGCTGGGTCTGGTACTTGCCGGTGAAGTAGTAGCCGGTGGCGGTCAGCTTGTCGTCGCCGTTGAGCTGCCAGGAATAGGAGCCGGCGATCTGGGCGTTGCGGCGGTAGTCCTTGCCTTCGCCCACGCCCACGTCGACGAAGCCGTTCTTGGGCGCGTAGCGGAAGCCCAGGCTGTTGACGTAATCGACGCGCTTGGCGGCGCTGCCGTTGCTGCGGCCCTGTTCCCAGGAGTTGGTCATGTCGCGGAAGCGGGTGTCCCATTCGTTGCGGAACTGGTCGGCCCAGCCGTAGCCCACTTCGAAGTCGCCGAACTTGTATTTCATTTCCACGCCGCGGTAGGCGTGGGATTGCAGGCCGCCGGAGGTGCCCAGGGTGCCGATGCCTATCGGGGTGTAGCCGGCGCGGGCGGAGAAGCCCTGGCCGTCTTCGTGCTGGCGGAATTTCAGCGCCGCCTGGCTCAGCACCGCGGCGCTCTTGTCCACGCCGCCTGGCTGGGAGCTGTCGTTGACGTCGTGGTTCAGCACTTCCGACCAGCCCTTGCCGCTGTCCAGGCGGATGGCGGCGTGGGCGGCGGCGTCGAAGCCCAGCTTGTTCCAGGCGTAGCCGGAACGGAAGTTCAGGCCCAGGTTGAGCGCGTTGACGGTGATGTCGTCGCGGTTCTTGCCGTTGGGCGGAGCGGGCCAGTCCGCCTGACGGTTGCGGCCGTAGTAGATGGCGCTGACGGTGGTTTCGGACTTGGTGATCAAGTCGTAGACGTCCACCGCTTCGAAGGTGGCCGGCGCGCCCTGGGTGGGCGAGGTGTCGTTGGTCGGAATCGAGTCTTCCGCCGCCATGACGACACAGGGCAGGGCGGTCAACAGCAGTAGGGCAAGCTTGGTCGGCTTAGGCATTTCAGTCACTCCAATCACGTGGCGACACCTCTGTCGGATGTCCTGCGCTAAAACTATCTGGTCTTTTATTGGTTCTCAATTGGTATCTCATTGGTATTGCAAAATAGTTCGTCATATTGTTGCAATGCTGCCATGCACATGGTTTTGTCGGAAATAAGCGCGCCATGGCGCCAGATCGCCGCAGAATGCGAATGAAAGGCATCTACTTTTTGTTTTTCCGAACGGGATTTGGAGTGCCAACGAAGGATTGGCTGGGGAAGCCATGCGTTTTCAATCGCGACAGCGGGCGCATGAGCGGAAGATTTTCGCTTATCGACATTGCTGCAATGCAGCATGTGCTTGCGGGGGGCGCCCCCTCCGGCTGGCCCATAGGCCACCGGCCATTGCCAGACTAAAAAAAAGCCTGGCAAGCGCCAGGCCAAGTGCGGAGAGGAGGTAAGCGGCGCTTCAGCTGGCGGCCGCCAGCGAACGGCCGGTTTGCAGCGGCGTTTCTTCGCCCTGGCTTTGGCCGGCCTGCGGCAGAGTGAAATAGTTGATGCTGGATTGCAGCTCGTGCGACATCTGTTCCATCTGGCTGGCGGAGTCCGCGGTCTGGCTGGCGGCGGCGCTGGTCTCCTCGGACATCTGCGCCACTTTCTCCACATTGGCGGCGATGCCGGTGCCGGCGGCCTGCTGTTCGTGCAGCGATACCGAGATCGCGCTCAGCGATTGCTTGACCTTGGCCACCTTGTCGTTGATGCCGGTGATGGCGGCGCGCGCGTCGCTGGCCTGTTGCAGCCCCACTTCCATATGGTCCACGGTGTGGTGGATGTTCTGCACCACGTGGGCGCTGCTATCCAGCATTTCGCGGATGCTGGCGCCTATCTCGGAGGTGGATTGGGCGGTGCGTTCGGACAGCTTGCGCACCTCGTCGGCCACCACGGCGAAGCCGCGGCCCTGTTCGCCGGCGCGCGCGGCCTCGATGGCGGCGTTCAGCGCCAGCAGATTGGTCTGGTCGGCCACGTCGCGTATCACCTGGATCACGTTGGCGATCTGCTGCGAGCGGCTGCTCATCAGATCGGCCTGGTCCTGCGAGGCGCGCGCCATGTCGGCCACGGATTCTATGGTGTGCAGGGTTTGGTCGATGATGGATTCGCCGCGGGTGGCCAGCTCGCCGGTGGAGACGGATTCGGTGGCCACGTCGGTGGTGTTGTCGTCCACCGAGCAGATGCTGACCGACAATTGCTCCACCGAGGCCGACATCGAGGAGGCGGCGCGGGTCTGTTCTTCCGCGCTGGCGGCCACCTGCTCGGCCGCCGCCGCCAGCTCGGTGGCGTTGGCGCTCAGCTGGCTGATGATCTGCTGCATGGCGCGCACCATGCGGATCAGCCCGCTCTGCATCCGCGCCATCGAGGCGATCACGCTGTGCTGGTCGCCGGCCTTGACCTGCAGCCTCTGGCTGAGGTCGCCGTTGGCGATGCGTTCGGTCAGCGCCACCACGTCGCGCGGTTCGCCGCCCAGCTCGGCCATCAGCGAGCGGATGATGATCAGCGACAAGACTGCGCCCAGCGCCACGCCGCAGATCAAGAGCGCGATGGCGACGGCGCGGCTGGCGGCGGCGCGTTCCTGGGCCTTGGCGAATTCTTCCGCCGCCACCCGCAGCTGCAAATCGATCAGCGCGGCGATGCGGTTGGCGATGGGATCGATGGCCGGGTACATTTCCTTGTCCAGGAACAGCTGCATCGCGGCGCGGTCGCCGGACTGGGCCAGGCTTTTGAGCCGGGCCACGCTGGCGTCGGCCTGGCGCATCGCCGTCTCGGCCTGATCGGCCAGGGTTTTTTCCTCGGCGGTCAGATAGGTGGCGCGGTAATCGCCCCATTGTTTCTTCAGCGCCGCCTGCGCGGCGTCGATGCCACCGAGGAAGCCGGCGGCGTCGATGGCGCCGGCATGCAGCTTGTGCGCGCCGTCCACGATGCCCACCGCGTAGCTGTCGGCCACGGTTTTCAGCTGCTTCAGGCAAACCACCCGGTCGTTGTAGGTGGTGGCGAAGTCGTCGAGTATGCCTTTTTGCGCGTGCTGGCCAAACAGGCTGATCAAGACGGTGATGGCCAGCAGGGCCGCGACGAGCGCGCTGAGGCGCTGGGCGATGGTCAAGCGGTTGAACATGACGCTCTCCGAATTGGTTTTTACTTGCATAAAACCGATTTTGACTATTTGGAGGTGTAGTCGCGGCATGTGACGGCGGCATGACTAGGCCGTGATCCTGGGACTTAACTTAAAAGCCGCTGCTGCAAATTTCTACCTATAACTCCATGATTCCGTTATAATTCCGCCCCTTTGCGGCCGCCATCGCCCAGTGCGGCCACCTATACTAAATGTCAGGAAACGCCATGAGCCTGTTGTCGCACCAGATCGAGTTGCTATCGCCCGCCAAGACCGCCGAAATCGGCCGCGAGGCCATTCTGCACGGCGCCGACGCGGTGTACATCGGCGGGCCCAGCTTCGGCGCGCGCCACAACGCCTGCAACAGCGTGGAGGACATCGCCGGCCTGACCGCGTTCGCCCACCGCTACCACGCGCGCATCTTCGCCACGCTCAACACCATCCTGCACGACGCCGAACTGGAGCCGGCGCGCAAGCTGATCTGGCAGTTGTACGACGCCGGCGTGGACGCGCTGATCATCCAGGATATGGGCATCCTGGAACTGGACCTGCCGCCCATCCAGCTGCACGCGTCCACCCAGTGCGACATCCGCACGCCGGAAAAGGCGCGCTTCCTGTCCGACGCCGGCTTCTCCCAGGTGGTGCTGGCGCGCGAGCTGACCATTCCGCAGATCCGCAAGGCGGCGGACGCGGTGGGCGACGCCGCCACCATCGAATACTTCATCCACGGCGCGCTGTGCGTGGCCTTCTCCGGCCAGTGCTACATCAGCCACGCCGACAACGGCCGCAGCGCCAACCGCGGCGATTGCTCGCAAGCCTGTAGGCTGCCGTACACGCTGACCGACAAGGATGGCGGCGTGGTGGCCTTCGACAAGCATTTGCTGTCGATGAAGGACAACAACCAGAGCGCCAACCTGGAGGCGCTGCTGGACGCCGGCGTGCGCTCGCTGAAGATAGAGGGCCGTTACAAGGACGTGTCCTATGTGAAGAACATCACCGCCCATTACCGGCTGCTGCTGGACGAGATCATCGAACGGCGGCCGGAGCTGGCGCGCGCCTCCAGCGGCGACAGCGAGATCTTCTTCGCGCCGGACCCGGACAAGACCTTCCATCGCGGCGGCACCGATTACTTCGCCACCGGTCGCAAGATCGACATCGGCGCTTTCGATTCGCCCAAATTCGTCGGCGTCGGCCTGGGCGTGGTCAGCAAGGTGGGGCCGGACTGGCTGGAGATCGCCAGCCGCGAAACCATGAGCAACGGCGACGGCATCAATTTCATGAAGAAGCGCGAAGTGGTGGGGGTGCAGGCCAACACCGTGCAGCAAGTGGGCAAGACCGCGGACGGCGAACTGCTGTGGCGGGTGTTCCCCAACGACGCCTCGGTGCTGGCCGGCCTCAAGCCGGGCGTGGACATCAGCCGCAACCGCGACCACGCCTGGGAGTTGGCGCTGCTGAAGAAGTCCGCCGAACGCAAGGTGGGGGTGTGGATGACGCTGGCCGAAACCGCCGAAGGCCTGGAGCTGAGCGTTACCGACGAGGACGGCGTCAGCGCCTCCGCCTGTAGCCTGTTGGCGCTGGAACCGGCCAAGGACGCCGACAAGGCGCTGGCCGGCCTGCGCGACAGCCTGGCCAAGCTGGGCAACACCATGTTCGTCGCCCACGACGTGACGCTGCAGCTGTCGCAGCCGTGGTTCGCGCCGGCCTCGGCGATCAACGCGCTGCGCCGCGACGCCATCGCCCGGCTGGAGGCCGCGCGCTTGCAGGCCTGGCCGCGCCAGCCGCGCAAGGCGGCGCTGGAGCCGCCGGCGCCGTATCCGGAAAAGACGCTGAGCTATCTGGCCAATGTCTACAACAACCTGGCCTGGCAGTTCTACCGCAAGCACGGGGTGGAGCTCATCGACGCCGCCTACGAGGCGCACGAGGAAGAGGGCGAGGTCAGTCTGATGATCACCAAGCACTGCCTGCGCTTCTCCTTCAATCTGTGTCCGAAGCAGGCCAAGGGCGTGAAGGGGGTGATGGGCCAGGTGCGCGCCGATCCGATGACGCTGAAGTCCGGCAATGAAACCTACACGCTGAAGTTCGAATGCCGGCCCTGCGAGATGCATGTGATGGGCAAGATGAAAAAGCACATCCTGAAGGCGGCGCCGCCGAGCGAGGTGCCCTACACCGCGCCCTTGACCTTCTTCAAGCAGCGTCCGCAGTCTTGAGCGCTGGCTTGCCGGTCTGAAACGACCGGCGCGCCGATTGCTGCGGCGACGGGGAGGCGCGTAAAATGCGCCTCTTTCCTTTTTTCCTATCCGGAACAATCCTTTAATAAATGATAGCCGGCCACGCCGGCAGCACGGGGAATCAAACGTGGCCGACATCGAGCGCCTGGACACCTGGGTCAAATACAAGAACGGTTTGTGCGACGACTGCATGGGCAGCTGCTGCTCCATGCCGGTGGAAGTGCGGCTGCCGGATCTGGTGCGCATGGGCGTGGTGGACGAGTTCGAGCTGGAAGAACCGATCAAGAACATCGCCAAGCGCCTGGAGAAGCAGCGGCTGATCCAGCACTTCAATTTCAAGCGCGAGCTGTTCACGCTGGCGCGGCGCGCCAACGGCGACTGCATGCACCTGGATCAGAAAACCCGCTTGTGCGCCATTTACGAGCGGCGTCCCAATACTTGCCGCAACCATCCCAAGGTGGGCCCCAAGCCCGGTTTCTGCGCCTATACCCGCAATCCGCAGAAGATCGTTTTCCATCGCAACACCGCGGCGTGAACGCGGTTTCACGTGAAACCCCCTAGAAGCTGTTTACGATCTGCTCACGCGTCGCGAGACGTGACACGGCGAGTACGCCTTGTCTCGCTCTGGCTCGCGAGATCGTAAACATGCTCTTAATTGATTCGACAGGATAGTGATGAACCCAATCTACCCCTTGTTCGCCTTCGCCATCGGCGTGGTGGTGCCCTTGCAGGCCGCCATCAACAACCAGCTCAAGGGCGTGCTGGGCAACAGCACGCTGCTGGCGGCGCTGGTGTCGTTTTCGGTGGGCAGCGCGTGTCTGGCCGGGCTGGCCGTCGCCACCGGCCAGAAATGGCAGGACCTGGCGGCGCTCGGCCGGGTGGAGTGGTGGATGCTGCTGGGCGGCGCGATGGGGGCGATGTTCGTGTTCGGCACCACCTTGCTGGCGCCGCGGCTGGGCGTGGCGGCGATGTTGTCGCTGGTGATCGCCGGCCAGGTGTGCGTGTCGCTATTGTTCGACCGTTTCGGCTGGCTGGCGATGCCGCTGCGCGAAGTGAGCCTGCCGCGGCTGTTGGGCGCGGCGCTGGTGGTGGGCGGCGTGTTGTTGGTGAACTTCGGCGACAAGTGGTTTGGGCGCGCTTGAGCGCCACTCGCCTCGTCAACAAGCAAAAAACGGCAGCCTGGAGCTGCCGTTTTTTGTTGCCGAGCGCATCGCGCTTATTGGGGCTGCGGCTTGGCCATCGAGCCCATGCGGCCCTTGTGGCCCATCTGGCCATGCCACTGATCCATCACCTTCTTCTGTTCCGGCGTCAGTTGGCCGTAGAAGGTTTTCAGCGCGTCCAGGCGTTTCTGCATGCCGTCCTGATGTTGTTTCATCATGTCCAGCATCCGCTCCATGCGTTGCGGCGCGGTTTCGCCGGCTTGCGGCTTGGGCGGCATCGCCCGTTCGCCCGGCTTCATCGAGGCGGCGAAGGTTTTCCAGGCGGCTTCCTGATTCGCCTGCAGCTTCAGTTGATCGTGCAGCCCCTGCAGATGGCGGGCGGCCATGGCTTCGCGCTGGGCCGGGTCCATGTGGCGGCCTTTTTCCATCATCGGCATCGGGCTATGCAGCGGGGCTTCGCCGGCGGCCAGCGCGGAACCGGCGACGCCGGCAGCGAGCAGGCCGGCGATCAGCAGAGGCTTGAACAGCTTGGTCATGATTGAGGACTCCTACCGAGGTTGATCATGGAGCCAGTATTGGCCACGGATGTCTGGCAAGTGTTGCTGGCCGGGCGGGGGTTGTTACCGAATGTTAACCGGGCCGGCCAACTTAGCAGCTTGCAACAATGCGCGGGGAGGAGGGACGGGCGCGGGTAGGGAGGCGCTGCTCAGTTGTGCGGCTCGTTGCCCTGGCCGGCCTGCAGCTTGCGCATCGGCCCCTGGCCCCGGCCGCCCATCAGCGGAGGGCTGTCCTGGTCCATGATTTTTTGCTGCTCGGGCGTGAGCTGGCCGTAGAAGGATTTGAGCGCTTCCAAGCGTTTTTGCAGGTTGAGCAGGTGGCGCTGCGCCATCAGCACGCGCTGTTCCATGCGTTCCGGCGCGGTGGACGCGTTCTCGCAAGGCGGCATCGGGCCGGGGCGGGTGGCGCTGGCGAAGGCCAGCCAGGCGGCTTCCTGCGCCGGCTGGATCTTGAGCTTGTCGTGCAGCGCCTTCTGGTGCTGGGCGATGAAGGCGTCGCGTTTGGCCGGGTCTATCTTCCACGGCCGGCCGGCGAAATTGCCCATCGGCGGGCAAGCCGGCTCCGGCGGCGCGGCCAGAGCGGCGCCGGCGACAAGGCTGGCGAGTATAAAGGGTATCTGCGGTTTCATAGGTGGGCCATTCCATCAATGGCTGCGATGCGGGCGAGCGGCATCGGCAGGATTACACCATTATTCTGGATGGCGACTGTCAATTAAGTATGAGTTGGCCAAAATCAATTGTTACCAAATGTAAAGCCCGTCGGCAAGCGATTTGACTGCGGGCTTTTTCCCGATCGGCGCGGGGATTTGAACTAGAGTGAAATGCGGCATTTCCTTATCGTCGCGGGAGCGTTTTCGCATGAGCCTGCCTGATTCTTCATTTCCCTGGTTCTCCGCGCTGGGCGCGGGCGGTTTGAACGGCGCCTTGGTGGAGTATTGGATAGACGCCTGGCAGCGTTCGGTGCTGTATTGCGACATCCTGCGGCAGCGCGGCGACACTTATCTGGAACATGCCGCCTCCGGCCATCCGCCGGTGCTGGTGTTCGATTACGACATCATCGTCGACGGCCGCGAACTGGAGCAACCGGTCAATTACGCGCTGTCGGCGATCCGCCCGCCGGACGGCTGCCCGAAGCCGGACCCGGCCAAGCGGCCCTTCGTGGTGATAGATCCGCGCGCCGGTCACGGCCCGGGCATAGGCGGCTTCAAGATGGACAGCGAGATCGGCATCGCGCTGCGTCAGGGCCACCCGTGCTATTTCGTGATGTTCTTCCCGGTGCCGGAGCCCAAGCAGACGATTGAATGCGTGTGGCGCGCCGAGAAGATCTTCCTGCAAAAGGTGAACCAGCTGCATCCGCACAGCGCCGGCAAGCCCTTCGTCATCGGCAACTGCCAGGGCGGCTGGGCGCTGGCGATGCTGGCGGCCACCGCGCCGGAGCTGGTGGGCCCCATCCTGCTGGCCGGTTCGCCGCTGTCCTATTGGGCCGGCGTGGCCGGCAAGAATCCGATGCGTTATTCCGGCGGCCTCTACGGCGGCACCTGGATGGCCTCGTTGGCCGGCGACCTGGGCCACGGCCAGTTCGACGGCGCCAACCTGGTCAGCAATTTCGAGCAGCTGGACCCGGCCAACACCTACTGGAAAAAGCCTTACACCTTGTACGCCAAGGTGGACAGCGAGCGCGAGCGCTTTCTGGAGTTCGAGCGCTGGTGGGGCGGTCATTACCTGCTGAACAAGGCGGAGATGGAGTGGATCACCCAGAACCTGTTCGTCGGCAACCGGTTGAGCCACGGCGAGGTGACGCTGGAGCAGGGGCGGCAGGCGGTGGACCTGCGCAATATCCGCTCGCCCATCGTGGTGTTCGCCTCCTGGGGCGACAACATCACTCCGCCGCAGCAGGCCTTGTTCTGGATCGCCGATTTGTACCACAGCGTGGAGGACATCCGCGTCAACGAACAGACCATCGTCTACTGCTTGCACGAGCAGGTCGGCCATCTGGGCATCTTCGTGTCCGCCGGCGTGGCCAACAAGGAGCACAGCGAGCTGGCCAGCGCGCTGGACCTGATCGATGTGCTGCCGCCCGGCCTGTACGAGGCCATCATCACCGACACCCACCCGGAAATGGCCGGGCTGGAATATCTGCAAGGGCGCTATGTGATCCGCTTCGAGCCGCGCGACATCGACGACATCCTGGCGCTGGGCGACGGCCGCCAGGGCGAGGCCGCCTTCGAAGTGGTGCGCCGGGTGGGCGAGGTCAACCAGCAGCTTTACGATACCTTCGTCTCGCCGTGGCTGCGCCTGTACGGCAACGAGCACACCGCGCGCTGGCTGCGCGAAATGCACCCGTCGCGATGGGAGCGGCGCTGGTTTTCCAGCCGCAACCCCTGGCTGGCCGGGCTGCGGCAATGGGCGGAGCAGGTGCGCGACGAACGGCGGCCGGCGGCGGAGGACAACCCGTTCTGGCAATGGCAGCAAAGCTACGCGCGCATGATGGAGACCGCGCTGGACGGCTGGCGCGACGGTCGCGACGCCTGGCAGGAACTGAGCTTCCGCGCCTTGTTCGAGTCGCCGTGGAGCGCGGCGCTGACCGGCTTGAAGCCGCAGCGCGAATACGGGGTGCGCAAGGCGGACGGCAGCTGGGAGCGCAGCGAGATGCTGCGGCTCAAGCGCCAGGAGCTGGAGGCGCATTACGCCGAAGGCGGGCCGGTGGACGGCTTTTTGCGCTTGTTGATCTATGTCGCCATCGGCAACGGCGTGGTGGACGTGCGGCCGTTCAACGCCATTCGCCGGGTGATGCAGGAAACCGCCTTGGGCGAGGATTTGACGCTGGAGCAGTTCAAGCAGGCGGTGCGGCGCCAGACCTGGCTGGTGCGCAACGACGAGAAGCGCGCGCTGGCCACGCTGGAGCATTTGCTGCCCACCGAGGAGCAGCGTCAGTTCTCGCTGGAGCTGGCGATTCTGCTGCTGCAGGCGGCGGGCCCCATCAGCGGCGAGAAGCAGCAACGCCTGGGCCGGCTGGCGCTGGCGATGGGCTTGGCGCAGCGGCACGGCGCGCCTTCCGCTGCGCCGGCGCCGGCCAAGCCCGCGTCCCAGCGCGCGCCGCGGCAACGCAAGCCCAAGCCGGCCGCGTGAGGACGGCTTTGCGGCGCGGCGGGCGCAAGGTACACTGCGCCCGCCCAAGCCAGAAAACACGACCATGAGCGCACCGCAACCCAACAATCCCACCCACGGCGTCACGCTGGAGCAGATGCTGAATCAGCTGGTCGGCCATTACGGCTGGCCGGAACTGGGTCGGCGCATCCAGATCCGCTGCTTCAATCACGATCCCAGCGTCAAATCCAGCCTGGCTTTCCTGCGCCGCACCCCGTGGGCGCGCCAGCAGGTGGAAGATTTGTTCGTGGCGCTGAAGAGCCGGCCGCAGGCGCCCGCCGGCGCCGGTCCGGACAAGCGGCCGCGCTTGTTCGCCAAGAAGTCGCCCTGAGCGTCCGCCGGCCAACGGCCCTGCTGAGCTCAGGGTTGCAACTGTCATCGATTTGGATCAGGCTGTCCGGGTTTTCCGCATTCCTGTGCTTTGTCCCGAGACATCCTGAACTGGAGAAAAGCGATGAAACTGTATTTTTCCCCCGGCGCGTGCTCGCTGTCCCCGCATATCGTGCTGTTCGCCAGCGGCCTGCCCTTCGACACCGAAAAGGTCAACCTCAAGGTGCAGCCGCATCTGACCGCCGGCGGGGTGGACTTCTCCACCATCAATCCGCGCGGCTATGTGCCGGCCTTGCAGCTGGACAACGGCGAATTGCTGACCGAGGGCGTGGCCATCGTGCAGTATCTGGCGGACCAGGTGCCGGCCAAGCAGCTGGCGCCGGCCAACGGCACGCTGGAGCGCTACCGGCTGCAAGAATGGCTGAACTATATCTCCACCGAGGTGCACAAGGGCTTCTCGCCGCTGTTCTATCCCAATAGCGACGAGCTCAAGCAGCAGACCTGGGACAAGCTGACGAGCCGGCTGGCGCTGGCGGAGCAGCAACTGGCGAAAACGCCCTATCTGCTGGGCGAGCGTTTCAGCGTGGCCGACGCCTATCTGTTCACTTGCCTGAACTGGGCGCAGTTCGTTCAGCGTTCGCTGGGCGATTTCCCGGCGCTGATCGATTTCCAGAAGCGCGTGGCGGCGCTGCCCTTCGTGCAGCAGGCGCTGAAGGCGGAAGGCTTGCTGGAATAATTTCAACTGGAACAGGAATACGTTCGCTGTTCCAGACAAGGTCATGCCCGGCTCCGGCCGGGCATTTTTCATGGCGAGTGGATTTATACTGCCTCGGCCTGCAGGTGCCGCAGATACGCGTCCGCGCTGGCCTCGATCTCGGCGTCGCTCAGATCGTGCTCGGCGCCGTGCAGCGCGAAGCCGGGCAGCCACTCGGCGCGGAGGTAGCGGCAGGTCAGCTCGAACGGCCGCAGCACTTCCTCCATCCGGTACAGATAGCGGCCGTCGGGCGCGAAGTCCCGCTCGCGGATGCCGGTGGACACCGCCACGCTGATGCGCTTGTCCCGCATGCGCCAGTCTTCCGGCCACGCGCCGATGGCGAAGCCCTCGTCCAGCACCTGGTCCAGCCACGTCTTCAACAAGGGCGGCGAACTGAACCAGTACAGCGGAAACTGCAGCACGATGCGCTGGTGGCGGTTCAAGAGCGCCTGTTCTCGCGCCACGTCGATGTTTCCGTCCGGGTAGGCCTGGTACAGCGCGTGCACGGTATAGCGCTCCGGATGCCGGCTCAACGCGGCCATCCAGCGGCGGTTGATTCGGGATTGCTCGAGATCGGGGTGGGCAACGATGATCAGGGTTTTCATGGCGCTTCCTGTAAAATGGGAACCGCCATGCTATCAATTGATCAAGTTGTTGATAAGTATGCACTTTTTTGTTTCATAAGCACCAAAAGGTAACTGTGCCCGCATGAGCGAACTGAATTTTCCCATCGACGCCACCATGCGGCTGGTGGGCGGCAAATGGAAGTGCGCGATCCTGTGCCACTTGTCCGAGGACAGCCGGCGCACCGGCGAACTGCGCCGCTTGCTGGGCGGGGTGTCGCAGAAAGTGCTGACCGAGCAGCTGCGCGAACTGGAGCGCGACGGCCTGATCGCGCGCACGGTGTACGCCGAGGTGCCGCCGCGGGTGGACTACCGGCTGACCGAGCTGGGCGACACGCTGCGGCCGGTGATAGACGCGATGTGCGCCTGGGGCGCTTTCTATCTGGAGCGGCCGACGGCGGGCGTATAATGCGGGCGCGATAAAACCAGAAAAGGGCTGTTCCGTGAAACTTGCGCCTCTCCTCGTCTCCTCCCTGCTGGCCGCGACGGCCGTCAACGGCTGGGCCGCCCCGCTGAAACTGCGGGTGCTGGAAACCTCAGACGTGCACATGAACCTGCTGGACTACGACTACTACCAGGACAAGCTGACACAGGACTTCGGCCTGGCGCGCGCGGCGACGCTGATCCGCGCGGCGCGGCAAGAGGCGCCCAACAGCCTGCTGATAGACAACGGCGACCTGTTGCAGGGCAACCCGCTGGGCGATCTGGTGGCCAAGATTCAGCCGCTGCGCGCCGGCGAGGTTCATCCCGCCTACAAAGTGCTCAACTGGCTGCGCTACGACGCCGGCAATATCGGCAACCACGAATTCAACTACGGCTTGCCCTTTCTTGGCCAGGCGCTGAAGACCGCGGCCTTCCCCTACGTCAACGCCAATGTGGTGGACGCCAAGACCGGCCGGCCTTACTTCCAGCCTTATGCGCTGCTCAAGCGCGAATTCAAGGACGAGGACGGCCAGCCGCAGATGCTGAACATCGGCGTGATCGGCTTTGTGCCGCCGCAGATCATGCAGTGGGACAAGGCCAATCTGCAGGGCAAGGTGGAAGTGCTGGACATCGTCGACACTGCGCGCCGCTACCTGCCCGAGCTCAAGCAGAAGGGCGCCGACATCGTGATCGCGGTGCCGCATTCCGGTTTCGAAAAAGGCGAGAGCGCGCGCTTCGCCGAGAACTCGGTGGCCGGGCTGGCCGAGGTGGCCGGCATCGACGCCATCCTGTTCGGCCACGCCCACGCCGAATTCCCGTCCGCCGCCTTCGCCGGCTATCCCAAGGTGGATCTGGCCGCCGGCACCATCAACGGCGTGCCGGCGGTGATGCCGGGCCGCTGGGGCGACCATATCGGCGTGGTGGACCTGGTGCTGGAGCGCGGCGACGGCGGCTGGAGGGTGAGCGGCAAGCAGGCCGGCCTGCGCGCCATCTACGACAAGAAAGCCAAGCGGCCCCTGGCCGAGGCCGAACCCAAGGTGGCCGAGCTGATCGCCGCCGAGCATCGCCGGACCCTGGACTATGTGCGCGGCAAGGTGGCGGAAACCCGCGCGCCGATCTACAGCTACTTCGCCCAGGCGGCGGACGATCCCTCGGTGCAGATCGTGGCCGAGGCCCAGGCCTGGTATGTGAAAAACGCGGTCAAGGGCACCGAGTACGAAGGCTTGCCGGTGTTGTCCGCCGCCGCGCCGTTCAAGGCCGGCGGCCGCCAGGGCTGGAATTACTACACCGACATCCCGGCCGGCCCGCTGGCGATCCGCAATCTGGCCGATCTCTACATTTATCCCAACACCCTGAAGGCGGTGAAGGTCAGCGGCCGCGAAGTGCGCGAGTGGCTGGAAATGTCGGCCGGGCAGTTTCTGCGCGTCGATCCCAAGGGGCCCAAGACCCAGCCGCTGCTGAACCCGGAATTCCGCTCCTACAACTTCGACAGCATCGTCGGCGTCAGCTATGAGATCGACGTCAGCCAGCCGGCGCGCTACGACGCCGACGGCAAGCTGGCGGCGCCGGACAGCCATCGCATCGTCAAGCTGAGCTACCAGGGCAAGCCGATAGACGAGAACGCCAGCTTCCTGGTGGCCACCAACAACTACCGCGCCTCCGGCGGCGGCCATTTCCCCGGCATCGACGCCAGCCGCGTGGTGGTGGATTCGCCGGACGAGAACCGCGCGGCGGTGGCGGCCTATCTGGCCGAGCGCAAGGTGGTGGATCCGGCGGCCAAGCCGGCCTGGCGCATCCAGCCGGTGGCCGGCGTCGCCATGCGCTTCGACACCGGCGCCGGCGCGTTGTGCTATCTGGCGCGCCAGCCGCAGTTCCGCCTGGCGGCGGAGCATGGCGACGGTTCGGTGAGCCTGGAATTGGTGGAGTAGGTGTCGTTAAAGCCCCTCTCCCCTTGCGGGAGAGGGGGTGGGGAGAGGGGAAGGAAGGTCGCCGCGACGATGCAGCTGGCTGCGCACCTCGGCCGGCTGCAGCGCCTCGCGCAGCCGCGCCAGCGCGGCGTCGATGCGGGCTTGGCCGCACATGAACAGGTCCAGCGCGGCGTAGCCGTGTTCCGGCCAGGTGTGGATGCTGAGGTGGGACTCCATCAGCAACAGGATGCCGGTGACGCCCTGGGCCTCGCCGAAGTGGTGAACATGGCCGGCCAGCACGGTGGCGCCGGCGGCCTGCGCCGCCCGGCGCAGCGCCTGCTCCACCTGGGCCGGATCGCTGAGGCGCTGCGGCGGACAGCCGTGAAAATCCGCCAGCAGGTGCCGGCCGATCGCCGTTTTCATTTATGTCCGCCGCCGCCGCTGCCCCAGCCGGAAGAGCCGCCGCCACTGCCGCTGCTCCAGCTGCGCGAACCGGTGCCGCGGCTAGAGCTGTCCATATTGGAGAAATTGATCATGGTGGTGATCACGATCACCAGCAGGCAAAAGGCTTTATAGAGTCCTGGCGACATCGCGTTCAGTCCTTCTGCTTGAGCGGTATCGCCAGCACGCAGCAGGCGAAGAAGCAGATCAGCAGTCCATCGCCGATATCCTGGCTCAGCAAGGCCAGCGGCAGGTTGATCAATAACAGCACCAGGCCGAATTTGACGGCGATGGCCTTCAAGTCCCCGCCGTCGTCCTCCGCGGCGGAGAATCCCGGTTCAATCGGGGTTGGGCTGCCGAACCAGCGGCCGACCTCGACCGAGGTGGCCAGGCTGCTGCAGCTCCAGTTCAGTTCCTGCGCCGACAGCTCGCGCGACAAGCGCTTTTGCCCGCCCGAGATCTGGTATTCGCTGAGCAGCACTTGGTCGCCCAGTTGGGCGCGCCAGGGGAAGGCGCCGGCGGCGTAGACGATGCGGGCGGCGTAGTCGGGATAGGCGCGCTGATAGGCCTTGTTGCCCAGCATCGCGTAGTCGGCGCGCAGGCTGTCCACCCACACGTCCATCAACTCGCCGATGAACCAGCCGTCGCCGCTTTCCACCAGCCAGCGGAAACCCTTGTCCACGTTGTAGAGCAGGTATTCGCACCAGCGGCTGTCGGCGTCTTCTTCCTCGGCCCACACCAGCGCGCCGGTCAGCGTCCATGGCAATTTATCGATGGTGGCGGTCTTGCCCAGTTCCAGCGTCAGCGGCGTGTCCAGCCGCTGTTGCGCGGCGCTCAGCGCCAGCGCCTGGTCGCCGCTGGCGTCCACCTGGGTGTGGCAGTGGCCGCAGATCAGCTGGGTGGCGGTGCCGGCGCGGTAGCTCAGCGGCGCGGCGCAGGACGGACACTCCAGCGAGGCGACGCTGCCCTTCAGCTTGCCGGTGGCTTCTTCTATCATCCGCGCGTCGCGCAGCCGCTCCATGCGCAGCTGCGGCAGGGTGACGGCGTTGCCGAGGAAAAGCTGAGGCTTTTGCGGGTTGTCGGAGTAGTCCAGCGTCAGGAATTGCGCCTGCCGGCGCGCGTCCACTACCTTGGCCTGCCAGCCGGCGCCCACCTGGAACGGCAGCTCGCCCTCGCCGGCGGTGCATTCGGCGGCGCGCACATCGGACACCACGAAGTCGACCTTGTCGTGGCGGAAGGCGGCGCCGGGGCGTTGCTGCTCGAATCCGGCCGCCTGCGGCGCAGCGCCGACGGCCAGCGTCAGCGTGTACTGGCCGACGCTTTCCGACAGCCAGCCGTCGCCGCCGTCGTCGAACAGCAGATACCACTCGTTCCACAGGCCGGCGTCGTAGCGCAGCTGGATGCGGCCAACGACGCTGAAGCCGCGGCCCATGTATTGGCCGCAGCTGGTGATTTGCAGCGGCGAGTAATCATTGAGCAGCGCCGCCATCTTGCCGATGTCGCGCACGCTGTCCGCGCTGCGCAGCAGGGTGCTCTGACAATAGGCGCACACCGCCATGGCGGAGGCTTCGGACTTGAACTCGACATCGGCGCCGCAAGAGGGGCAGGCAATACGGTACATGCGCTAGCTTAGCCCACCAGTTTCTTCAGCACGTCGGCCTTGGCCGCGTCGTAATCGGCCTGGGTGATCAGGCCCTGGTCCAGCAAGCCTTTGAGCTGGGCCAGCTTGGCTTGCGGATTGTCCGCCGCCGGCGCGGCGGCCGGGGCTGCTGGCGCGCCGGGCGCGGCCTCCGGCTGCACCGCCTGTTGCATGGCTTGGCCCATCAGCTGGCCGACGCCTACGCCGGCCGCCAAACCGGCGCCCAGGCCGGCGATGCCGCCCTCGTTCTGCGCCGCCAGCGGAATGCTTTCCGCCGCCTGATAGCGGGTGTACTGGTTGAGATCGCCGGCCATGCCCATGGCGATGCGCTTGTCTATGGCTTTTTGCAGTTCTTCCGGCAGCGAGATGTTCTCCACCGCGAAGCTGTCCAGTTCCAGGCCCAGGCGCTGGAAGACCGGGAGCAGCGCTTCGCGGATCTTGTCCGCCATCAGGCCCTGGTTGCCGGCCATGTCGAGGAAGGGCACGCCGCTGCCGCCCAGCACGCTGCTCATGGTGGCCACCACCTGATTGCGCAGTTGCAGCTCCAGATCGTCGCGGCTGTAGCTGTCGCGGGTGCCGCTGACCTCGGTGAAGAACAGGCGCGGATCGGCCACGCGGTAGGAATAGACGCCGAAGGCGCGCAGCCGCACCATGCCGAAGTCCTGGTCGCGTATGGTCACCGGCTGGGCGGTGCCCCATTTGCGGCCCAGCTGCAGCCGGGTGCTGAAGAAGTGCACGTCGGACTTGAAGGGGGATTCGAACAGCTTGTCCCAGTTCTTCAGATAGGTCAGCACCGGCAGGGTCTGGGTGGTCAGCTTGTACATGCCGGGTTCGAACACGTCGGCGATCTTGCCTTCGTTGATGAACACCGCCGCCTGCGACTCGCGCACCGTCAGGCTGCCGCCGTACTGGATCTCGTTGTCCTGCATCGGATAACGCCAGGCCAGCACTCCGTCTTCCTGCTCCTGCCATTCCAGGATGTCGATGAACTGCTTCTTGATGAAAGACATCAGGCTCATAGTGTCTGCTCCAATTGAAAAGGCGCGGCCGGGTTCAGGACAGGCTGCCGGCGTTGATCAGTCCCACCGCCAGGTGGATGGAACCGGCCAGGATGCCCATCGCCAGATTATTGTCTACCAGCGCGCGGCTCAGGTCCTTCAGACAGCGCGCCACCACCATGTGGACGAGGATCTGCACCAGCATGGCCAGCAGCGCCCACAGCATGAAGCTGTTCCAGTTGTTCAGGTGCCAGGCGCTGGAGGCCAGCGTCAGCGAGAAGCCCAGCAGAGCGCCGGCGAAGGAGACGGCGGCGGCGTGGCCGTGGTCGCGGATCAGCTTCAATTCGTCTATCGGCGTGATCCAGCAATAGATCACCGCGAACAGCGCCAGCAGCGCGAGGCCGCTGCCCATATAAGTCAGGTAGGCGAGCAGGGCGGGCAGGAAGGCGGCAATCATGGTCGGGCGTCCTTTGCAGAGGCGGGGTGCGCGCGGCGCTTGGCCGTGGGCTGGGGCATAATGGCGGCTATTTTACCCACAATGACAATCCAATGCGAAATCGCTTGCTGATAGTATCGGTGTTTATCGTGGCCTCCTGCGGGCTGGCCTACGAGCTGATCACCGGCGCGCTGGCCAGTTACTTGCTGGGCGACTCGGTGCTGCAGTTCTCTTCCATCATAGGCTGTTACCTGTTCGCCATGGGGGTGGGATCCCACCTGTCCAAGTACGTGAAGGACGAGCGGGTGCTGGACGCCTTCATCGAGATCGAACTGCTGGTCGGCCTGATCGGCGGCGTGTCCGCCGCCGTGCTGTTCCTGGTGTTCGCCTGGGCCGGCGAGCCGTTCCGGCTGGTGCTCTACGGCCTGGTCTTCGTGATCGGGGTGTTGGTGGGCATGGAGATCCCGCTGGTGATGCGGGCGATGAACCAGCGCCAGGCGAGCTTTTCCGAGCTGGTCAGCCAGGTGCTGACCTTCGACTACCTGGGCGCGCTGGCGGTGTCGCTGCTGTTTCCGCTGGTGCTGGCGCCCAAGCTGGGCCTGGCGCGCAGCGCCTTGCTGTTCGGCCTGCTCAACGCCGGCGTGGCGCTGTGGGCCTGCCGCGCCTTCCGCCGCGAACTGCGCCAGCCCGGCCTGCAACTGGCGCGCAGCGGCGTGGTTCTGCTGCTGCTGGCCGGCGGCTTCCTGGCCTCCGACCATCTGACGCGCTGGAGCGAGAAGGCGGTGTACGGCGACGAGATCATCCACGCCGAGACCACGCCCTACCAGCGGCTGGTGATCACCAAGTGGAAGAGCGATCTGCGGCTCTACATCAACGGCAATCTGCAATTCTCCAGCCGCGACGAGCACCGCTACCACGAGGCGCTGGTGCATCCGGTGCTGGCCAAGCTGCCGTGGGCGCGCAATGTGCTGGTGCTGGGCGGCGGCGACGGCCTGGCGGTGCGCGAGATGCTGAAGTACCGCAATATCCAGCGCATCACCCTGGTGGACCTGGACCCGGCGATGACCCGGCTGTTCAGCCGCTCCGAGCCGCTGCGGGCCTTGAACCAGGGCTCCTTGACCGATCCGCGCGTCACCGTGGTCAACGACGACGCCGCGCGCTGGCTGGAGCAGGACCACGGCAGCTTCGACGCCGTCATCGTCGATTTTCCCGATCCGTCCAATTTCGCGCTGGGCAAATTGTATTCGGTGCCGCTGTACCGGCTGCTGGCGCGCCACCTGGCGGAAAACGGGCTGGCGGT
The DNA here is from genome assembly GCF_016937655.1 of Chromobacterium alkanivorans. Classification (GTDB taxonomy): domain Bacteria; phylum Pseudomonadota; class Gammaproteobacteria; order Burkholderiales; family Chromobacteriaceae; genus Chromobacterium; species Chromobacterium alkanivorans. The sequence continues at coordinate 138,307 of NZ_JAFHKL010000007.1, forward strand.
GGTGCAATCCACCTCGCCGATGCACGCGCCGCGCTCGTTCTGGAGCGTGGACGCCACCTTGCGCGCCGCCGGCCTGAGCACCACGCCCTATCACGCCTATGTGCCTTCCTTCGGCGAATGGGGCTTCATCATCGCCGCCAAGAAGCCCGGCTACACGCCGCCGGAGCGCTATACGGTGCCGCTGCGTTTCCTGGACAAGGAGGCCACGCGCCAGATGTTCTTCTTCCCGCCGGACATGCCGCGCTGGAAGGTGTTGCCCAATGAGCTGAACAATCAGCAATTGGTGCACTACTTCGAGCAGGACTGGTCGCAGGTGCTGCGCTGATGCGCCGCCGCGAGGTCTTGCGGCTGGCGGCGGCGCTGGCCGGCCTGCCCCTGCTGTCCGGCTGCGAGCGAGTGATGCGGCTGGGCGTGCCGCTGCGCTTGAACCGGCCGGGCATGGCCGCCGGCCACCGGCTGCGCGGCGGCATGAGGCCGCCGCCGCCGCGCGAAACGCGCCGCTGCCGCGTCGCCATCGTCGGCAGCGGCGTGGCCGGCCTGTTCGCCGCCTGGCGGCTGCGCAAGGAGGGCTTCGACGACGTGGTGGTGCTGGACGGACCGGAACCGGACGGCAACGCCGCCGCCGGCGCTTTCGGCGGCTATCGCTATCCCACCGGCGCTCACTATCTGCCGCTGCCGTCGCCGGAGTCGCGCCATGTGCGCGAGCTGCTGGCCGAAATGGGGGTGATCGAGTCCGACTCCTACGGCGCGCGGCCGCGTTTCGACGAACGCGCGACCGTGCACGCGCCGGACGAGCGGTTGTGGCTGGACGGCCAATGGCAGGAAGGCCTGCTGCCGCGGCTGGGCATGGGCGCGGACGAGTTGGCGCAGCAGCGTCGTTTTCTCGCCCAGACCGCGGCCTGGCGCGAACAGCGCGGCAGCGACGGCCGCCGCGTGTTCTGCGTGCCGGTGGCTTTGTCCTCGCAAGACCCGGCCTGGACCGCGCTGGACCGGCTGAGTTTCGCCGACTGGCTGCGGGCCAACGGCTACACCGCGCCCGGCCTGCTGTGGTATCTGGACTACTGCTGCCGCGACGATTACGGCAGCGCGCTGGCCGCCACTTCGGCCTGGGCCGGCCTGCACTATTTTTGCAGCCGCGGCGGCCAGGCGGCCAATGCCGAGGAGGGCGCGGTGCTGACCTGGCCGGATGGGCTGAATCCGCTGATCCGTCATCTGCGCGCCCGCATCGGCGCCGAGCGGCAATGGCCGGGCGTGGCCTGGCGAGCGGCGCCGGCCGGCGGCGGCATGGCGGTGGACTACCTGGACGCGGCCGGCGTAAGCCGGCGTCTGCTGGCCGAGCGGGTGATCCTGGCCACGCCCTTGCACGTCAGTCTGCACCTGAGCGGGCAATTGCCGGAACTGGGCTTCGAACGGCGCCACCTGCCGCCGCGCGCGCCGTGGCTGATAGGCAATTTCCTGATCGACCGTTTCCCGGCGGAGCCGGCCGCCGCGCCGCTGGCCTGGGACAATGTGGTGTACGGCAGCCGCGGCCTGGGCTATGTGGTGTCCACTCACCAGCTGATCCGCGCCGCCAAGCCGGAGCGCAGCGTGTTCACCAGCTACCACGCCTTCGCCGACCTGGCGCCGGCGGATGCGCGTAAAATGCTGGAGGTCGCCAGCGCCGAAGACTTGTTCGCCGTCGCCGCCGCCGATTTGCTGACTGTCTACGGCTGGCGTTTCCGTCAGTCGCTGCTGCAAGTGGAACTGACCGCGCGCGGCCACGCGATGGCCAGTCCGGCGCCGGGCTTTTTGTCCAATCCCGGCCTGCAAGCCTTGCGCGCGGCCGACGGCCCGCTCTTGTTCGCTCATTCCGATCTCAGCGGCCTGTCGCTGTTCGAGGAGGCGGCGTGGTGGGGGGAGCGGGCGGCCTTGAAGGTGCTTGGCGCATGAGGCGGCAAGCGCCTGATGTTCCACGTGAAACCCGGATTGAACGATGACCGAAGCCCTGATTTCGACTGAAAAACTCACCGCCGCCCTGCGGCGTTTCGCCGACGAACGCGACTGGAACCGCTATCACAAGCCGCGCGGCCTGATGCTGGCCCTGGTGGGGGAAGTGGGCGAGCTGGCGGAAATCTTCCAATGGCTGAGCGACGAGGACGCGGTCGCGCTGCGCGACGATCCGGCGCGCTTCACCCATCTGCAGGAAGAAATCGCCGACGTGCTGCTCTACCTGACGATGTTGGCGATGGCGACCGGCGTGGACCTGGACGCGGCGGTGCGCGACAAGATGGCCAAGAACGCCGTCAAATACCCTGTGCCAACGGCCGGCTGAGCCATTGGCATGAAAAAGCTAAGCTAAGGTTCGGCGCCGCGATACGCTGGTTGAACCAGGCTTACATTTCGCTTCATTCATTAGCTGGAATGGATAGATGTCCGAGCAAATCCGCCGCCTGCGCCAGATGCTGGAGCAGGCGGAAACCATTGTGGCGCTGACCGGCGCCGGCATGAGCACGGAGTCCGGCATCCCGGACTTCCGTTCCGCCAACGGCTTGTGGTCGCGCAGCATGAGCCTGGCCGAGGTGGTGTCCATCGATTATTTCCGCCGCGATCCGGAGGCGTTCTGGCAGGCGTTCCGCGAAATATTCCGCATCAAGCTGATTGGCGACTACCGGCCCAACGAAGGGCACCAGTTTCTGGCGGAACTGGAGCAGCAAGGCAAGCGGGTGACGGTGCTGACCCAGAACATCGACGGCCTGCACGCGCGCGCCGGCAGCGGCCGGGTGCTGGAGCTGCACGGCAGCTTGCTGACCGCCAGCTGCCCCAGCTGCGACACCACCCACGCGCTGGATTACGTGCTGCACCATCCGCTGCCGGTCTGCCGGTTGTGCCACGACGTGCTCAAGCCGGACGTGGTGCTGTACGGCGAGGCGGTGCCCTTGATCGAGCTGGCCTTCGACGCCGCCTTGCAGGCGGATCTGCTCTTGGTGATGGGCTCGTCGCTGGAGGTGTCGCCGGTCAACCTGATTCCGCTGGAAGCGGCGCAGGCCAGCGTGGCCACCGCCTTGATCAATTACACGCCCACGCGCATGGACCACGCCTTTGATCTGCGCATCCTGGGCGGCATAGGGGAGACCTGCCGCGCCTTGTCCGGGGCCTGAGAACCTGTTCAAAGTCTGCTGCGCGTCGTGAAGCGTTGCACGGCGAGTACGAGCTCAAAATGCTCATGTACCGCTCGTACATTCCGCTTTTTCGCCAGTTTTCGCCTGGTCTCGCCCTTGCTCGCGAGACTTTGACCAGGCGCTGAGCGCGCGGACGGCAGAAGCAGGGCGGCGAAGCTTCGCGTAAAAATTCATTTGGTATTTCTGTGGCAAGCTCCTATCTTTAAACATGTTGCAAAACCGTTGAAAAGGGGAATTTACAAATGGATGCCATCAACTGGACTCACTGGTCCGATCTGGCGGTGAAAATCGGCCTCAACATCGTGTCGGCCATCTTGCTGTGGCTGGTGGGCCGCTGGCTGATCAATTTCGCCACCCGCCTGCTGGACGCCAAGCTGGCCAGCAAATCGCTGGACCACACCATCCGCCAGTACGTGAAGTCTTTCCTGGACGTGACGCTGACCATCGTGCTGGTGATCGGCATCCTAGGCTTCTTCGGGGTGCAGACCACCACCTTCGCCGCGGTGATCGCCGCCGCCGGCGTGGCGGTGGGCATGGCCTGGAGCGGCTTGTTGGCCAACTTCGCCGCCGGCATCTTCCTGGTGGTGCTGCGGCCGTTCAAAGTGGGCGATCTGGTGGGCGTGGCCGGCGTCGTCGGCACGGTCAAGCACATCGGCCTGTTCGCCACCGCGGTGGACACGCCGGACGGGGTGCTGACCCTGATCGGCAACAACAAGATATTTTCCGACACCATCCAGAACTTCAGCGCCACCGAGCAGCGCCGGGTGGACCTGAAAGCCCAGTTGGCCGCCAGCGCCGATCACGCGGCGGCGATGAGCTTGCTGCGGGAGACGGTGGCCAAGGTGCCCAATGTGCTGGCCAGCCCGGCGCCGGACGTGGGCCTGCTGGAGTTCACGCCCTTGGGGCCGGTGTTGGCGGTGCGGCCGTATTGCAAGCCGCAGGACTACTGGCAGGTGTATTTCGACAGCAACCGCGTGATTCGCGAAACCCTGGCCGCCGGCGGCTTCCCGGCGCCGGAGCAGGCGATGGTGGTGCGCCAGAGCTGAGCGCCGCGGACGCCAGACGACAACGGGGCCGACGGCCCCGTTTTGTTGTCCGCTTCCCGGTTCAGCGGACGCCGTTCTGACGCGCGAACTCGTCCATCTGCCGCTTGAGCTCGGGCAGCAAGCGCTGGTTGAGGTCCTGCATCACCGCCGGACCGGTTTCCGCCACGATCTTGGGCATCAGCCGCAACATCTTGCTGCCGGTGGGGGTTTGATAAAAAGCGCTCATCTCGCGGATCTCGGCGACGCTGAAGTGCTTGCTCAGCGCCTGGACCTGCACCTCTTGCAACAACTTGCGGGTTTCGGCGGACTGGAAATAGGCTTGTTGGGTTTTCCGCAGCTGTTGCAGAAAAGCGCCGATCTTGTCTTTGCAAGCCGGCGTCTGCGCGCAGTTCGGCTGGCTTTGCCACAGCTGCTGCTCCATTTGCTGCTGCATGGTGGCTTCCATCTGCTGCATCGTCTGCACGATCATCTCGTCGTAACGCATCGCCTGCAGCAACGCTTTGGCGGCGGCGGCGCTGTCTTCGGCGGCGAGCGCCGGGCCGGCGTGGAACAGCGCGGCGCACAGGCCGGCGGCGAGAAGGGGCTTAAGGCGCATGGTCGTTTCTCTTGTTGGAATAAACGACCATGCTGATGGCTTAGATGATTGGCGTCAATTGAGTGGAGTCTTGCTCAAGAGGCCGGCGGGAAATCTCCCAGATCCTCGCAGCGCTCCACCAGCAGGCTGTCCGGGCTGGTGTTGGGAACGTAGACCTGGTTGACCGGCGACGGCGGATAGTTGGGGTCCGGCGCGCAATCGGCGCTCTGGCCCGGTCCCACCGCCACCTGGGCGCCCACTTTCAATTGGCAGCGCACCACGCGGTTGAGCTGGCTCCAGCTCGGGCAGATGGCGTTGGCGGCGCGGTAGGCGGCCACCGGCCCTTGCGGCGCGCTGAACGACCACCAGCGGCCCAGCCGCGAATTGGCCTTGCCGCTGTCGTACACCCGGTAGACCGTCACGGTTTGATCCGCGGCGTCCTGGCGCCGCACCTGGCCGGCGCACAGGCCGCCTTTGCCGGGCTGGCCCAGCGCGCTGTTCAGCAAAGCGGGATTGTCGACCACGCTCATGCCCGGCATCGGCGGCTGGGTCTGGCCGGCGCAGCGGTCGCTGCCGGGCGTGGACGCGCAGCCCAGCAAGAGGGCGCAGGCGAAGGCGAGCAAGCCATGGCGACAGTTCAGGGACATACGGGATCTCCTATGCGGACGAGCTTGGGATGGGGCGGCGCGGGAGCGCGCCAGTCTTGAAGCTAGAAAATGCCTATGGCATTTTCAATTGGAGAAAGGGGCGGCTGGCAGAAAGGACGGGCGAAAAAAGAGGGCGTCGACATGGTCGACGCCCGCAAGCTGTAGGAACACTCGGGTACTACGTTTACAGCAACTTCATTGCTTTGACTTAGGCGACCTGGCGGTTCTTGCCGCCCGGCTTCAGCTCGCCCAGCAACTGCGCCTGTTTGCTCTTGGCCTGCTGGTAGTTGCGCTCCTTGATGTGGCCGAAGCCGCGCACGCCTTCCCAGGTTTTGACCAGTTCCGCCGCGCGCGGCAGCGCGTCCAGCGTCAGGCCGCCGAGCAGGTCTTCCACTTGGCGTTCGAATTCGCCGATCAAGCGGCGCTCCAGCTTGCGGTCGGCCTGCCGGGCGAACGGGTCCAGCAGGGTGCCGCGCAGGAAGCGCAGTTTGGCCAGCCACTTCATGCCGGTCAGCAGCCAGGGGCCGAAGGCCACTTTGCGCGGCTGGCCGCCGGTGATCCAGCCGGCGCCGATATGGAAGCGCAGCTGGAAGTCGCCGTCGAACTGTTGCGCCAGCTCGCGCTGGAAGCTGCCGTCGGTGTAGAGCCGCGCCACTTCGAACTCGTCCTTGTACGCCAGCACATGGTAGTAGTTCTTGGCCACCGCCAGCGTCAGCGCGCTGCTGGCCGGGTTCAGCGCCTCCTCGGCCTGGCGCACGCGGGACACCAGCGCTTTGTAGCGCTCGGCCAGCGCCGCGTTCTGGTAGGCGGTCAGCGCGGTGGCGCGGTGGTGCAGCACAGCGTCTGGAGTTTCACGCGGAACGAAGGCCACCACCGCCGACGGGCTGACCAGCGCTTCGATGCGCGCCGGGTCGTGGGCGGCGTGGCGGCCCCAGCTGAAGGCGTCCTGGTTGAACTTGACCGCGGCGCCGTTCAGCCGCACCGCTTCCATGATGGCTTCCAGCGTCACCGGCACCAAACCCTTTTGCCAGGCGTAGCCGAGCATGAACATATTGCTGGCGATGGCGTCGCCCAGCAGCGAGGTGGCCAGCCGGGTGGCGTTGACCTCGCTGTAGCGGCCGGCGCCCACCGATTCCACGATGGCCTCTTTCATCGCCTTGCTGGGGAAGCGCACGTCCGGGTTTCTCAGGAAGGCGCTGGTCGGCGATTCGTAGTTGTTGACGATGGCGTGGCTGAAGCCGTCGCGCATCTTGGCCAGCGCCTCCTCGGCGGCGGTCACCACCAGATCGCAGCCCAGCACCAGGTTGGCGTCGCCGGCGGCGATGCGCACCGCGTGCAGTTTGTCCTGGCTGTCGGCGATGCGCACGTGCGACCACACCGAGCCGCCTTTCTGCGCCAGGCCGGCCATGTCCAGCACGGTGACGCCCTTGCGGTCCAGGTAGGCGGCCATGCCCAAGACCTGGCCTATGGTGACCACGCCGGTGCCGCCGACGCCGGTGACCATGATGCTGAACGGTTCGCTGAGCAGGGGGATCGCCGGTTCCGGCAGCGGCGGCATCGTGCTCAGGCTGGCGCTGCTGCCGGCGGATTTCTTCAGCTGGCCGCCTTCCACGGTGACGAAGCTGGGGCAGAAGCCTTCGACGCAGGAGTAGTCCTTATTGCAGCTGGACTGATCGATCTTGCGCTTGCGGCCCAGCGGGGTTTCCACCGGCAACACCGACAGACAGCCGGATTTCTGGCCGCAGTCGCCGCAGCCCTCGCACACCTGCTGATTGATGAAGGCGCGCTTGGCCGGGTCGGGGTAGTCGCCGCGCTTGCGGCGGCGGCGCTTCTCGGCGGCGCAGGTCTGATCGTGGATCAGGATGCTGGTGCCCTCGACTTCGCGCAGCTCTTTTTGCAGCCGGTCCAGCTCGCGGCGGTGGAACACTTCCACGCCGGCCGCCAGGCCCTGGACGTTCTGGTATTTGTCCGGATCGTCGCTGGTGATGACGATGCGCTTGATGCCTTCCGCCGCCAGCTGGCGGGTGATCATGGGCACATCCAGATAGCCGTCCACGTGCTGGCCGCCGGTCATCGCCACCGCGTCGTTGTACAGGATCTTGTAGGTGATGTTGACCTTGGCGGCCACGGCGGCGCGGATGGCCAGCAGGCCGGAGTGGAAATAGGTGCCGTCGCCCAGATTGGTGAAGATGTGCTTGGTGTGGGTGAACGGCGCCTGGCCCACCCAGGTGATGCCTTCGCCGCCCATCTGGGTGAAGGTTTTGGTGCTGTCGGCCTGGATCCAGTGCGCCATGTAATGACAGCCGATGCCGGCGACGGCGCGGCTGCCTTCCGGCACCTTGGTGCTGGTGTTGTGCGGACAGCCGGAGCAGTAGTGGGGCACGCGGGCGATGGATTCGCGCGGCTTGACCAGCTGGGCTTCCTTGTCGTCGTAGAACTTCAGCCGGTCGTGGATGATGGGGCTGTCGAAGATCAGCGCCAGCCGGCCGGCGATGGCGCGGGCTATCATCGCCGGGGTCAGCTCGCCGGCGGCCGGCAGCAGCCAGTCGCCGTGCGGCAGCGCCCATTCGCCTTTTTCGGCGAATTTGCCCACCACGCGCGGCCGCACGTCGTCGCGCCAGTTGTACAGCTGCTCTTTCAACTGGTATTCGATGATCTGGCGTTTTTCCTCCACCACCAGGATTTCTTCCAGCCCTTCGGCGAACTGGCGCACGCCTTCCGGCTCCAGCGGCCACACCATGCCCACCTTGAAGATGCGCAGGCCGATGTCGGCGGCCAGCGCCTCGTCTATGCCCAGGTCGTCCAGCGCCTGCATCACGTCCAGATAACTCTTGCCACAGGTGATGATGCCCAGCCGCGGCTTGGGCGAATCCAGCGTGATGTGGTTCAGCTTGTTGGCGCGGGCGTAGGCCAGCGCCGCGTACAGGCGGTGGTGCAGCACGCGTTTTTCCTGCGCCAGCGGCGCGTCCGGCCAGCGGATGTTGAGGCCGTCCTCGGGCAGCGGGAAGTCTTCCGGAATCTTGAACTGCAGGCGCTCCGGCGAAATGTCGACGATGGCCGAGCTTTCAATGGTGTCGGAGATCGCCTTGATCGACACCCAGCAGCCGGAATAGCGGCTCATCGCCCAGCCGTGCAGGCCGTAATCGATGATTTCCTGCACCCCGGACGGGCTCAGCACCGGAATCATGCTGGCGGCCAGGATGTGGTCGGATTGATGCGGGAAGGTGGACGATTTGGCCGCGTGGTCGTCGCCGGCCACCAGCAACACTCCGCCGTGGCGGCTGGTGCCGGCGGCGTTGCCGTGCTTGAGCACGTCGCCGGAGCGGTCCACGCCCGGGCCCTTGCCGTACCACAGCGCGTAGACGCCGTCGTATTTGGGGCCGTCGAACATATTCACCTGCTGGGTGCCCCAGACCGCGGTGGCGGCCAGGTCCTCGTTGAGGCCGGGGTGGAACACCACATTGTGTTCCTTCAGGTATTTGCCGGCCTTCTGCATGGTCTGGTCGACGTTGCCCAGCGGCGAGCCGCGGTAGCCGGTGACGTAGCCGGCGGTGTTGAGTCCGGCGGCGCGGTCCAGTTGTTGTTGCAGCATGGGCAGGCGCACCAGCGCCTGAATCCCGGTCATCAGCACCTGGCCGGTGGGGGCCGTGTATTTTTCTTCCAGGTCTGCGTGGCGGATCGACATGGTTTCTCCTCCTGTCATTCTCGGGCGCGTCCGGCGGGCGCTGGCGCCGCGCGGCGGACGACCCATCGCTTGTGGCGATGGGGCCGGCCTGCGCCTTGTGGGCGCGTGCGGCCGGCCTTCTCCTTAAGTTTTAGACCCGCTGGCCCGGCGCCACCGCCCCTAAATTCGGGGCGGCGGTCCGGTGCGTCTGCGCCCGCCGCATGCTTGCGGTCTGTGCGGCGCCGACGGCTTCTCCTTTGTTGTCAGCGGTTGAGCTCCATCTCCAGCCGGTATTGTTTTTGATCGCCGGCGCGCCGGCGCGGTCCCTGGTCCGGGGCTGGGTTCTAGAGTCTTTTCTCTATTTGCTCGGACTATAAGTTACGTTTACGTCAACGTCAAAGAGATTGACTGATCTGGACGGCGACTGCGGCGATTGTGCCAGCGCAGCATGCTTATTATCCGGAAAGTCATTGTTTTAAATAATGAACAATCTGTTGATTGAATTGCGGTTTTTCCAAAGAGTCAATTTGGTTAAGCTGTCATCCTGACCCCCTCTCTTGCTGTGTGAAATCCCATGAGTCCTGTTTCTTCTACCTCCGAAAGCGGCCGCGGCGTCGCTTTCACCGTTGCCGCCTTCATCTGTTGGGGTCTGTTTCCGTTGTACTGGAAGCCGCTGCACGATGTTCCGGCTTTGCAAATTCTGTGCCACCGCATTGTCTGGTCGGCGGTGTTCGTCGCGGCGGTGCTGACCGCGCGCAATCATTGGGGCTGGCTGCCGGCCGCGGTGCGCGAACCGCGCAAGCTGGGCATTTTCGGCCTGTCGTCCCTGCTGCTGTCGCTGAACTGGCTGATCTATATCTGGGCGGTGAACGCCGGCCACGTGGTGGAGGGCAGCCTGGGCTACTTCATCAACCCGTTGTTCAACGTGCTGCTGGGCAGGCTTTTCCTGTCCGAGCGCCTGAGCGGCCTGCAGAACGCCGCCTTGCTGCTGGCGGCGGCCGGCGTGGCCTGGATCACCTATAGCGCCGGCGCGCTGCCGTGGATCGCGCTGTCGCTGGCGGCCACCTTCGGCCTGTACGGCCTGCTGCGCAAAAAAGCGCCGTTGGCCTCGCTGGAAGGGCTGGCGCTGGAAACCTTCCTGATGACGCCGCTGGCGGCGTTGGCCCTGGTCTGGTTCGAATGGCAGGGACAGAGCGCTTTCGGCCATGGCGGCGCCGTGCAGACGAGTTTGCTGATCGGCGCCGGCGTGGTGACCGCGGTGCCCTTGCTGCTGTTCGCCGCCGGCGCGCGCCGGCTCAAGCTGGCGACGGTGGGGGTGATCCAGTACATAGGCCCCAGCATCCAGCTGACCTTGGGCGTGCTGTTGTTCGGCGAAGCGTTCGACAGCGGCCGCGCGGTGGGTTTCGGCCTGATCTGGGCGGCCTTGTTGCTGTACTCCGCCGCCGGTTTGCTGCAGATGTGGCAGGGGCGGCGCGCCGCCGCGGCCTGAGCTTTTCCGCCGCCGAAGCAGCCCGCGTTTCGCAAGAAACGCGGGCTGTTTTCATTAGGAGAGTCTGCTATAAACCACTCAATGGGCCGTCGCCGGGCGTTTGCGGCGCCGGCCCATTGCCGAGCCGAGTCCGGCCCGTTTCCGTAGTTCAAGAGCATAGAGCGCGGCCGCACCGCGTCGCCATGCATCGTTGTGATGCGCTTGCCGCCCCTGATTGCCCCAAAAACAAGCATTCGCTCCAAACCGCCCGCGCGTCGCCGACGGCGGAGCGGCATGGTCAATTTTTTGCAAGGAGGCGCGTGATGGCGCTCTATCTGGTTAGCGTGGTTTTCTTCGGTTCGGACATCTTGATCCGGCTGGCCCTGCGCGCGCGCTCCCGCGCCTGGGTGGGCGCGGCGCTGGCGGCCGGCCTGTTGCTGGCCTGGCTGTTGTATCCGATGTTGAGCGATTGGGCGCTGCCCTATATGCCGGACGAGCACGGCATGCAGCTTTACGCGGCGCTGGTGGGCCTGCAATTGGGGCTGACCGACGCGGCCATTTCCACCAGCCTGGCCCGTTATCTCGGCTGGTGGCGCTGAGCGTTGAGTCCCTTCGTTCATGTCAACTGGATGTTTGTCGCAGATTATGCTTGACGTCATGCCATCCCGGTAGCAGACTGCGCAGCGTCGCCAGGCCCCGCAAGCCCGGCGGCGCATGCCGGACGTCTTCCCGCTCCCCGCGGGCCAGCCGTCCATGATCTTTATCGTTCTTTACAGGTACCGCCGTCATGGCATCGTTCTTTATTCCCCTGTCGCCGCACTTGCTGCGCGACATTCTCGGCGACGAGCGCGTAGCGCCGGCCGATGGCCGATGGCTGAGCAGCCAGGCCCGACATCAAGACCAACACGTTCAAGACCAGCGTCTGGAGCTGGAACAACGCATTCATCGGCTGCGGCTGGAGAAGGGCGGCTTATGCTGAGCCCCTTGCTCTATAGTCGACGTCTGATGCTGCGCGATTTCCGCCCGGACGACCACGCCGCCTACGCGATGGCGCGCAGCGGCCGCGAGTTCGCCCGTCATTACCCGCCGGAAGAGGTGACGCCGGCGCGCAGCGGGCAGCTGCTGCTGCGTTTTCTGGAGCAGCAGCGCGACACTCCCCGTCGCGGCTGGCAGCTGGCCATCGTGCGCGGCGAGGACAAGGCGCTGCTAGGCTCGGTGGGCCTGCGCGGCCTGGGGCGCGGCGGCGAAGCCAGTTTCGGCATCGAGCTGACGGAATCGGCCTGGGGCCAGGGCTACGCGCTGGAAGCGGCTCGGATGATGCTGGACTTCGGCTACCGCCAGCTGGGCTGGCACCGGATCTGGGCCGATTGCGCGCCCGGCAACATCGCCATGCTGCAATTGGCGCGGCGGCTGGGCTTCATGGTGCAGCCGCTGGGCGCGGAGCCGCGGCTGAGCCTGCTGCTGTCCGCGGTGCCGCCGCCGTTCTCCGGCCCGCGGCGCGAAGTGCTGCAATGGGCCGCCGCCAACGACTAGTCACGGACGCGGTCCGCGCTTGACCGGCGCGGAACGCGCGCGCACACTCAATGCAAATTTCATAAACAGACTGTCCAGGCCCGCCACAAGCGGCCTACGGACAGCGCAAAGGAGAGTCAGCAAGATGACAGCGATTGCCGAACTGCGCGCGGGCTTCGACCAGCTCAACCGCGATTACCTGGCGGTGCACAAGACCAAGGAAGACCTGTTCTGGGACACCTATATGGCGGTGTCCGACGACCACGACGGTTTCGCCCGCGCCGAGGCCGCCTACAAAGCCTTCATTTCCAGCCCGGAACGGCTGGCGGCGGTGCGCGCGGCGCTGGAGCGCCTGCAGGCGCAGCCGGCCGACGCCGAGCGCGACGCCTTGCTGCACGGTTACCAGGGTTGGCTGGCGCTGTTTGAAAGCAACATCATCGACAGCGCGGCGGCGCAGGAACAGATGCGCCGGCTGATCGAGATGGAGGCCGAGCTGTTCGCCAAGCGCCGCGATCTGTCGCTCAGCCACGTCAACGAGCGCGGCGAGCGCGAGGAGGCGACGCTGACCATGCTGAGCATCAATATGACCACCAACCCGGACGCCGCCGCGCGCAAAAGCTCGCACGACGCCTTGCTCGGCCTGGAGCGCTGGGTGCTGGACAACGGCTTCCTCGACATCGTCAAGCAGCGCAACGCGCTGGCGCGCAGCCTGGGCAGCGCCGATTATTTCGAGCATAAGGTGAGGAAGAACGAGCAGATGACGCCGCAGGCGCTGTTCGCCGTGCTGGACGATTTCGAGGCGCGCACCCGCGACGCCAACCAGGCCGCGCTGCGGCGGCTGGCCGAGGACAAGGGCGCGGACGCGCTGCTGCCGTACAATCTGCGCTTCCACATGAGCGGCGACGTCACCCGGCAGATGGACCCCTATCTGCCGTTCTCCAAGGCGGTGGAGCGCTGGGTGCTGAGCTTCCGCCGGTTGGGCGTGCAATACCGGCAGGCCACCATGCAACTGGACCTGGTGGAGCGCAAGGGCAAGTATCAGAACGGCTTCTGCCACGGGCCGGTGCCTAGCTTCTACGACGGCGGCCGCTGGGTGCCGGGCCGGATCAATTTCACCGCCGACGCCACGCCGGACCAGGTGGGCAGCGGCGCGCGCGCGATCAACACCCTGTTCCACGAAGGCGGCCACGCCGCCCACTTCGCCAATGTGGTCCAGAACGCGCCGTGCTTCTCCCAGGAGTTCGCGCCCACTTCGATGGCCTACGCCGAAACCCAGAGCATGTTCTGCGACAGCCTGCTGAACGACGCCGACTGGCTGAAGCGCTACGCGCGCAACGCCGCCGGCGAGGCGATGCCGGACGCGCTGATCCGCGCGCGCATCGAGGCGATCCAGCCTTTCTTCGCCTTCTCCGAGCGCTCCATCGCCGTGGTCGCCTACTTCGAGCGCGAGCTGTACCGGTTGCCGGAGGCGGAGCTGACGCCGGAAACGGTGCTGGCGCTGGCGCGCCGCTGCGAGCGCGACATCCTGGGCGTGGACTGCGGCCCGCGGCCGCTGCTGGCGATTCCGCATTTGTTGAACCAGGAGTCGGCGGCGTCCTATCACGGCTATCTGCTGGCGCATATGGCGGTGTACCAGACCCGCGCCCATTTCCTGCGCGAATACGGCTATCTGACCGACAACCCGGCGATCGGCCCGCTGCTGGCCGAACATTACTGGGCGCCGGGCAACAGCCTGGACCACGACGCCACCCTGCTGAGCCTGACCGGCGAGCATTTCAACGCCCGTTACCTGGCCGAGGCCTGCAATCGCAGCGTGGACGAGGCCTGGCAAGAAGCGGAAGGGCAGATCGCCGCCGCGGCGGAGCGCGCATACGCGCAGGAATATCCGCAGCGGCTGGACGCGACGATACGGCTGGTGCACGGCGCCGAGCTGATCGCCGACAACGAGGCGGGAGAGGCGGAGATGTGCCGCCGTTTCGAAGCCTGGGTGAGGGAGCGTTATCCGGCCGCCGCGCACTAAGAGCGGCTAACAAAACTCCTGATGCTGCGTTGCGCCGACTTGCCGTACTCAAGTACTGCCTGCGTCGGCGCGCCTTGCCTCAGACGTGAAACTGACTTTTGTTAGCCGCTCTAAGAACCTGTTTACGATCTGCTGCGCGTCGGTAGAGAGATTGTGCGATGAGTGCCGTCTTCGAAATGCTCATGTACCACAAGCACATTCCGCTTTTTCGCTAGTTTTCGTCTTGTCTCGCTCTAGCTCGCAAGATCGTAAACAGGATCTTAAGAACGCGAAAACGGCAGCCCACGGGCTGCCGTTTTCTTTGTCGACGCTCAGGCCTGACGGTAGATCAGCCGGCCCTCGAACAGCAATTCGCTGGCGTCCAGCCGGGCGTCGCCGCTGGGCGGCGCGGCGCGCTCGAACACGAAGCGCTGGCCCTGGTATTCGATCCAGGCGTTGATAGGCTCGCCCTGGAAACGGCCCAGCACTTCTTCGGAGCGGGTGACGAAGGCGTTGTCGGGCAGCACGAAGCCTTGCTGCGGCGCTTCCGTCGGGCCTTCCTCCAGCGCCCAGTTGTCGTCGCCGGGCGGTTGCGGATCGTTGCGGGTGGCCATGTGCAGCCACATGCGGAAGGCCCAGTGCGGCAGCAGCACGCGGTGCACGCGTTTGTCGTCGGTGATCACGCAACGCACCGGAAAGCCGGCGCCGCAGGACGGGCAGCGCGCCTGGGCCGCGAGGAAGATCTTGTCCTGCTGCTTGCTGGCGATGCCTTCCATATGCTCCGAGCCCACCATCGCGCGGCAGCTGGGGCAGTGTTTGCCGAAGCGGCGCACGCTGTTGCCGTTGGCAAAGGAAATCGGCAGGAAACGGGAAATCTTGTCGGGTCTGGCCATCGCTAGGGGTTCCGGAACTGAAAAACGCAGTCCGCCGGGCTGGACGCCGCGGCGGCTTCGGCCCTCATTATACCCCGGCCTCGGCGTGGAAGGGCTCCAGCGTCAGCCGGCAGGCCAGACGGTGGCTGGCGCCGGGCGCGAGTACCCGGGCATCGTCGCCGGCGTTGGCGGTTTCCACGCAGACAAAGTCAAGCCAGGCGGCGGCCGGCAAGTCGCCCAGCAGGGCCGTTTTCTCCGCCGCCGGGTTCCACACCACCACGCTGCCGGCGCCCTCGGCTGTGACGCGGATGCAACGTTTCCAGGCCGGATCGCGCAGCAAGGCGGGCCGCTCGCTGTAGACAATGCTGTCCACCTCGCCGTGGAAGCGGAATTCGCCGTCCGGCCAGCGGCTTTCGCGGCCGGCCACCTTGTCGTGGCAGCGCGCGCCGTCCAGGCCGGACAGCGAGGCCTGGCGCGCGTCGCCCACCGCCAGATAGCTGTGCAGCGCGGCGCTTAGCCGCTGAGGGCGGTCGCCGCGGTTGCGGCTGGTCAGCGCCGCTTCCACCGTCGCGCCCAGCCGGTATTCGATGTGCGCCGTCAGGCCGCCGTGCTCCGGGCCGGACAGTTTCACGTGGAACGCGCCGGCGTCTTCCCGGACCTCGTCCAGACGCCAGGCCTGGGTGCGCGCCACGCCGTGGGCCGGCTGCGCCGGCTCGTCCGGATGCGGGCCGAACCACGGCCAGCACAGCGGCACGCCGCCGCGTATCGCCTTGCCCGGCTGGTAGCGCGCCTGCGGCGACAAATACAGCAAGGGTTGCTGGCCGGCGGCGCGAAAACTGAGCAACTGGCCGCCCAGCAAGGAGATTTCCGCGTGGAAATCCGCCGCGGCGATCACGAGAATATCGACGCCGGGCGCGCGGCTGGACAGCGCGGCGGCGGGAGGCAGGGCGACGGACATGCGGGGCTTTCGGGCAAAAAGCCGATGATAGCGCGCTACAGCCAGCGGCGCAGCGTCCACAGCGGGCCTATCAGCAGGAATTGCAGATCGCGCAGGAAGGAGGGCTTTCTGCCCTCGATCGCGTGGCCGACGAATTGGCCGATCCAGGCGACGACGAACAGCGCCAGCGCGGGCAGGGCCAGCGGCAGGCCGGCGCGCGCCGCCGCTTCCAGCGCCAGCAGCATGGGCAGGCACAGCGCCGCCATCGCCAGCGCCGCGGCGCGGCCCAGCCGCCAATAGAAGGCCAGGCCGGCGGCCACCGCCAGCCAGGCCGGGTTCAGCGGCGCCGGCACGCTGGCGAGCAGGCCCAGGAGCGCGAACACGATGGCCGGCACGCAGATTTTGTGGATGCGGATATTGACGGGATGGCGGTGACTGAGGTCATACTCTTGCAACCATTGCTCAAGCGTCATGTCAGGCCTCGCAAGCTGGCGACGGACTTTCATCTTGGCGCAGACGCCGGGCGGCGGCAATGCCCGCGGCCGGTTTTGTCTGCGCTGGATCAGGGGCTTGCGCGCCGCCTTGGGCTACAATCCTTTTGCCAACCGTTCAATCTCTGGGTTCCCAAGGTGTCATCGACAGCACAACCGCGTTATCTGCGCATCAAGGAATACATCCTCGAAGGCATCCGCTCCCGCCAGTTTCTGCCCGGCGGCAAGATTCCGCCTGAGCTGGAGTTGGCGCGCCAGTTCCAGGTGTCGCGCATGACCGTCAACAAGGCGGTGCGCGATCTGGCCGAGGCCGGCATCCTGCTGCGCTTCGCCGGCGACGGCACTTATGTGGCCGAGCGCAAGGCCGAGTCTCCGCTGCTGGACATCAACAACATCTCCGAGGAAATCGAGGCGCGCGGCCACCGCCACAGCGCCGACGTCTACGAACTCAAGGCCGTGCTCGCCACCGAGGACGTGGCCCTGCGGCTGGGGGTGAAGGAGGGCAGCGCGGTGTTCCGCTCCTTGATCGTGCACCGCGAGGACGACGTCGCCATCCAGCTGGAAGACCGCTACGTCAATCCCGCCTTCGCGCCGGACTATCTGGAACAGGATTTCAGCAGCCGCACCCCCAACGACTATCTGATGAAGAACTGCCCGCTGACCGACATCGAGCACAGCGTGGAGGCGGTGCTGCCCAGCGCGGCCGAGCAGGCGATGCTGGACATGACGGCGCGCGAGCCCTGCCTGTTGGTTTTGCGCCGCACCTGGTCGCACAAGAAGCTGGTCAGCTTCGCGCGGCTGACCCATCCGGGCTCGCGCTACAAGCTGCGCTCGCAAACCCGGGTCAAGCGCTGAGCGTCCGCGCGGCTTTCGTTGCGCGCTAATGTATATACAAATAAACGCTGAATTTTCGCGTTCAAACAAGCCGCCGCCGGGCGGCTTTTTTGTTGCCATGCAACATCAAGTGATTGGCCAGCAAGCCAATTCTGACCATTCCGCCTATTTACAAAAATCACGGCTTCGAACTTGACAGGCGGTTTAGTTAGGATTAATTGTATATACAAATGACCCGCAACGAGCCCACCATGAGTCAAGCCGAAACGGATCGCCGCAGCCTGTGGATCAACGCCAGGCTGGCGACGATGGACCCGAGCCGCCCGACGCCTTACGGCGCGCTGGAAGGCCATGCGCTATTGCTGGAAGCCGGCCGCATCGTCGCGCTGCCGCCGGCCGCGGACATCGATCCCGCCGGCTTCGACGGCGCGGTGATCGACGCCAAGGGCGCCTGGATCACCCCCGGCTTCATCGATTGTCACACCCACCTGGTTTACGGCGGCAACCGCGCCGCCGAATGGGAAAAACGCCTCAACGGCGTGCCCTATCAGCAGATCGCCGCCGAGGGCGGCGGCATCGTCTCCACCGTGCGCGCCACCCGGGCGCTGGACGAGGCCGGCCTGGCCGCCGCCGCCAAGCCGCGGCTGCGCGCGCTGATGGCCGAGGGCGTGACCACGGTGGAAATCAAGTCCGGCTACGGCCTGAGCCTGGACGATGAACTCAAGCAACTGCGCGCGGCGCGGCGCTTGCGGGACGAATTGCCGGTGGAGGTGTCCGCCACCTTGCTGGCCGCCCACGCGCTGCCGCCGGAATTCGCCGGCCGCGCCGACGCCTACATCGACCACATCGTCGACGTCATCCTGCCGGCCGCCGCGAGCGCCGGCCTGGCCGAGGCGGTGGACGCTTTCTGCGAAAGCGTGGGCTTCAGCCCGGCGCAGACCCGCCGCGTGTTCGAGGCGGCGCGCGTGCACGGCCTCGAGGTCAAGGGCCATGTCGAGCAGCTGTCCAATCTGCACGGCGCCGAACTGGTGGCCGAATTTGGCGGCTGGTCCGCCGATCACGTCGAATATCTGGACGCCGCCGGCGTGGCCGCGCTGAAGGCCGCCGGCACCGTGGCGGTGCTGCTGCCGGGCGCTTTCTACTTCCTGCGCGAAACCCAAAAGCCGCCGGTGGAATTGCTGCGCGCCGCCGGCGTGCCGATGGCGGTGTCCACCGATCTCAATCCCGGCACCAGCCCGTTCGCCTCCATCCGGCTGGCGATGAACCAGGCCTGCGTCTTGTTCGGCCTGACCCCGGAAGAGGCGCTGGCGGGGGTCACCCGCCACGCGGCTCAGGCCTTGGGCCGCGGCGGCAGCCACGGCCGGCTGGCCGCCGGCCATGTCGCCGACTTGTTGGTATGGGACATCGATTCGCCGGCCGAGATCGTCTACGGCCTGGGCGACAACCCTTTGCGCCAGCGCGTGTTTCGCGGCGTGGCGCAGCATATGAAAGGCTGTTGAAGCATGAGCGTGGACATGAGTGTTTGGAGCGGCCGGGTCGACGCCGGCGAAGGCGATCTGGCGCGGCGCTGGCATCAGCTGGCGCGGCCCTACGCCGCCGGGCTGGAGCCGGGCGTGGGCATCGTCGGCTTCGCCTGCGACGAGGGCGTGCGCCGCAATCAGGGCCGCGTCGGCGCCGCCGCCGGCCCGACGGCGATCCGCAAGGCGCTGGCCAATCTGGCCTGGCACCAGGCGCTGCCCTTGTGCGACGCCGGCGACGTGGCCTGCGCCGACGGCGATCTGGACGCCGCGCAGGCGCGGCTGGGCGAACAAGTGCGCCGGCTGCGCGCCGACGGCCATTTCCCGCTGGTGCTGGGCGGCGGCCACGAAACCGCCTACGGCACCTGGCGCGGCCTGGCGGCGGCGCACCCGGACAAGGTGATAGGCATCGTCAATTTCGACGCCCACTTCGACTTGCGCGAAGCGGAGGAGGCCACTTCCGGCACCCCGTTCGCCCAGATCGCCGCCGACTGCGCGCAAGCCGGGCGACCCTTCCATTATCTGTGTCTGGGCGTGGCCGAGCCGTCCAACACCCAGGCGCTGTTCGCCCGCGCCCGCGCGCTCGGCGTCAAGTGGACGCTGGACAGCGACATGACGCTGGACACCTTGTCCACGGTGCGCAGCGCAATGATGGCCTTCGTCGATCAGGTGGACATCGTCTACCTGACCATAGACCTGGATGTTTTGCCCGCCAGCGTGATGCCGGCGGTTTCCGCCCCCGCCGCCATGGGGGTGGCGCTGCCCGTGGTCGAGGCCTTGGTCCGGCGTCTGGCCGAAAGCGGCAAATTGGCGGCCGCCGACCTGGTGGAACTGAACCCGGCCTTCGACATCGACAGCCACGGCGCCAAGACCGCCGCCCGGCTGGCGTGGAGCATAGGCCGGCACCTGAAACAGCCCTGAACCCGTTCACAGCGATAGCGTCATTCCCCGCCCGCCGGGCCACAACCGGCGGCGGGTTTACAAAGGAGAACACCGATGTCCGACCCGCGTTTTGATCCGACCCGCCACATCCGCGCGCCGCGCGGCAGCGAATTGACTTGCAAGAGCTGGCTGACCGAGGCCGCCTACCGCATGATCCAGAACAATCTGGACGCGGAAGTGGCCGAGCACCCGCAAAGCCTGGTGGTGTACGGCGGCATCGGCCGCGCCGCCCGCGACTGGAAGTGCTACGACACCATCCTCGACGTGCTCAAGCGCCTGGAGGACGACGAAACCCTGCTGGTGCAGTCCGGCAAGCCGGTGGGCGTGTTCAAGACCCACGCCGACGCGCCGCGGGTGTTGATCGCCAACTCCAATCTGGTGCCGCACTGGGCCAACTGGGAGCACTTCAACGAGCTGGATAAGAAGGGCCTGATGATGTACGGCCAGATGACGGCTGGCTCCTGGATCTATATCGGCTCGCAAGGCATCGTGCAGGGGACTTACGAAACCTTCTTCGCCGTCGCCAACCAGCATTTCGACGGCAAGCCGCAAGGCCGCTGGATCCTGACCGGCGGCCTGGGCGGCATGGGCGGCGCCCAGCCGCTGGCCGCCACCATGGCCGGCTTCAGCATGATCGCCGTCGAATGCGACGAGACCCGCATCGATTTCCGCCTGAAAACCCGTTACGTGGACCGCAAGGCCAAGACCCTGGACGAGGCGCTGGCCATCATCGACGAGGCCAAACACAGCGGCAAGGCGGTGTCGGTGGGCCTGCTGGGCAACGCCGCCGACGTGTTCGCGGAACTGGTTGAACGCGGCATCACCCCGGACGTGGTCACCGACCAGACCTCGGCCCACGACCCGGTGCACGGCTATCTGCCGCAGGGCTGGACCGTGGAGCAATGGCGCGCCAAGCAGAAGACCTCCGCCGCCGAAATCACCGCCGCCGCCAAGCAATCGATGGCGGTGCAGGTGCGCGCGATGCTGACCCTGCAGCAGCGCGGCGCCGCCACGCTGGACTACGGCAACAACATCCGCCAGATGGCGCTGGAAGAGGGCGTGGACAACGCCTTCGACTTCCCCGGCTTCGTGCCCGCCTATGTGCGTCCGCTGTTCTGCGAAGGCATCGGCCCCTTCCGCTGGGTGGCGTTGTCCGGCGATCCGGAAGACATCTACAAGACCGATCAGAAGGTCAAGGAACTGATCCCGGACGATCCGCACCTGCACAACTGGCTGGACATGGCCAGGAAGCGCATCAGCTTCCAGGGTCTGCCGGCGCGCATCTGCTGGGTGGGCCTGAAAGACCGCGCCCGCCTGGGCCTGGCCTTCAACGAGATGGTCAAGAACGGCGAACTGAAAGCGCCTATCGTGATTGGCCGCGACCACCTGGATTCCGGCTCGGTGGCTTCGCCCAACCGTGAAACCGAAAGCATGAAGGACGGCTCCGACGCGGTGTCCGACTGGCCGCTGCTGAACGCCTTGCTCAACACCGCCGGCGGCGCCACCTGGGTGTCGCTGCATCACGGCGGCGGCGTGGGCATGGGCTTCTCCCAGCACTCCGGCGTGGTCATCGTCTGCGACGGCAGCGAGGCCGCGGCCAAGCGCGTCGGCCGCGTGCTGCGCAACGATCCGGGCACCGGCGTGATGCGTCACGCCGACGCCGGCTACGAGATCGCCGAGAACTGCGCGCGGGAGCAGGGCCTGGACCTGCCGATGCTGAAGCGCTGAGAACCTACGATCAGCTGCGCGTCGGCAGGATAGATGGAAAAGGGCGTTGAAAGCCGCTTCAGAATGCTCATGTGCCATATGACCATTCCGTGTCTTCAGCCGCAACGCCTTGTCCCGCTCTAGCTCGCAAGATCGTAAACAGGTTCTAAATGTAGGAACGCCGCCGGCTCACGCCGGCGGCGACTGGCGGCGGTCGGGAAGGCCCGGCTGTCGTGGCTCCGCACGACAAGCTTGTACAAATAAGCGGCGGGGTTGCTTATCGTCTTGCAAAGGAAAAAACGGTCAGGCTGTTCTTGCGCGTTCGCTGAGACGCGCCGGCGCGTTCGCGCCCGCTGTCCACATGGTTTCGTCATGACTTGCCGCTGATTCCGCGGCTTGGTCTTGTGGTCCGCCCACGCTGGCTCTACAGTTTGCCGGCGCTGGGTTGCGCAATGAAACATGTCGGGCCGCGGGACGCGGCGTAGCGGGCGCATCCGCGTTCGGCCGGCAAGCGCAGCCATGGCCAGGAGGAGAGAGATGCAGACACAAACACTGACGCGCGGGCTGTCCGCCCGTCACATCCGTTTCATGGCGCTGGGCTCGGCCATCGGCACCGGCTTGTTCTACGGTTCGGCGGCGGCGATACAGATGGCCGGTCCGGCGGTATTGCTGGCCTATCTGATCGGCGGCGCCGCCGTCTACATGGTGATGCGCGCGCTGGGCGAGATGGCGGTGCACAACCCGGTGGCCGGTTCCTTCGGCCATTACGCCACCAGCTATCTGGGCCCCTTGGCCGGCGTCATCACCGGCTGGACCTACGCTTTCGAGATGATCATCGTCTGCCTGGCCGACGTGACCGCCTTCGGCATCTACATGAGTTTGTGGTTTCCGGAAGTGGACCGCTGGGTCTGGGTGCTGAGCATCATCTTCTTCATCGGCGCCTTGAACCTGTGCAGCGTCAAGGTGTTCGGCGAAATGGAGTTCTGGCTGTCCATCGTCAAGGTGGGGGCCATCGTCGCGATGATCATCGGCGGCGTGGCCATCATCCTGTTCGGCTTCGGCAGCGCCGAGGCCAGCGGCCTGCATCATTTGTGGTCGCACGGCGGTTTCATGCCCAATGGCTGGGGCGGGGTGGTCGCCTCGCTGGCGGTGGTGATGTTCGCCTTCGGCGGCATCGAGATCATCGGCATTTCCGCCGGCGAGGCGCAGGATCCGCAGCGCACCATCCCGCGCGCGATCAACGCGGTGCCGGTGCGCATCCTCTTGTTCTACGTGCTGACGCTGACGGTGCTGATGTCCATCTTCCCGTGGCCGCAGATCGGCAGCCAGGGCAGCCCCTTCGTGCAGATTTTCGAAAGCCTGGGCATTCCCGCCGCCGCCCACATTCTCAACGCGGTGGTGATCTCGGCGGCGATTTCGGCGATCAACAGCGACATCTTCGGCGCCGGCCGCATGCTGTACGGCATGGCGCGCCAGGGCCAGGCGCCGCAGAGCTTCGCCAAGCTGTCGGCCAACGGCGTGCCGTGGATGACGGTGCTGGTGATGGCGGCCGCGCTGTTGCTGGGCGTGGTGCTCAACTACCTGATGCCCAAGGATGTGTTCCTGCTGATCGCCTCCATCGCCACCTTCGCCACGGTGTGGGTGTGGCTGATGATCTTGCTGTCCCAGGTGGCGATGCGCCGCCGGATGAGCAAGGAGCAGGCGGCGGAACTGAAGTTCCCGGTGCCGTTCTGGCCGTACGCGCCGCTGGCGGCGATAGGCTTCATGTTGTTCGTGATCGGCGTGCTCGGCTATTTCGAAGACACCCGCTCCGCGCTGCTGGTGGGCATGGTGTGGGTGGCGCTGGTGGTGGCCGGCCATTTCCTGTGGAGCCGGGTGCTGGCGCCTAACGCGGAAGCGCAGCCCCAGCCCCAGCGCGACGCGGCGTGAGGGCGGCGCGCGCTTAAGTTGTCATTCTGTCCGGCGGGCGCAGATCCGCCGGCAAATTCCAGCCGTTCGCCGATGGGGCGCGACACAACAATTCCAGCCCCCATCGCCGCGATCGGCGCTGCAAACGCTTTAGAAGGAGAATCTCAAGATGGTATTGAACATTGTTCCCGGCACGCTCAGCCTGGCCGAGCTGCGCCGCGTTTCACGTGAAACCGATTTGCAACTGCAACTGGACCCGTCCAGCCACGCCGCCATCGACGCCTCCGCCGCCACCGTGGCGCGGGTGCTGTCCGAGGGCCGCACCGCCTACGGCATCAACACCGGTTTCGGCCTGCTGGCCAATACCCGCATCGCGCCGGAAGAGCTGGAGTTGCTGCAACGCTCCATCGTGCTGTCCCACGCCGCCGGCATCGGCGCGCCGATGGACGAATCCACCGTGCGCCTGGTGATGGCCTTGAAGATCAACTCGCTGGCGCGCGGCTTCTCCGGCATCCGCCGGCTGGTGATCGAGGCGCTGATCACCCTGTTCAACCAGCGCATCTACCCGGTGATCCCGCAGAAGGGCTCGGTGGGCGCGTCCGGCGATCTGGCGCCGCTGTCGCATATGAGCGCGGTGCTGATCGGCGAGGGCGAAGCCTTCGTCAACGGCACCCGCGTGCCGGGCGCGGTGGCGATGCGTTCCGCCGGCCTGGAACCGATCACCCTGGCGCCCAAGGAAGGCCTGGCCTTGCTCAACGGCACCCAGGCGTCCACCGCTTTCGCGCTGGAAGGCCTGTTCGCCGCGGAAGACTTGTACGCCTCGGCCTCGGTGGCCGGCGCGCTGTCGGTGGAAGCCGCGCTGGGTAGCCGCACCCCGTTCGACGAGCGCATCCACGCGGTGCGCGGCCACGCCGGCCAGATCGACGCCGCCCGCATCTATCGCAGCCTGCTGGAGCATAGCGAGATCGAGCGCTCCCACGAGAACTGCGGCAAGGTGCAGGACCCGTATTCGCTGCGCTGCCAGCCGCAAGTGATGGGCGCCTGCCTGACCCAGATCCGCCAAGCCGCCGCGGTGCTGACGGTGGAGGCCAACTCGGTGTCCGACAACCCGCTGGTGTTCGCCGCCGACAACGATATCCTGTCCGGCGGCAACTTCCACGCCGAGCCGGTGGCCTTCGCCGCCGACAATCTGGCCTTGGCGCTGGCCGAGATCGGCTCGTTGTCCGAACGACGGATGGCGCTGCTGATCGACAGCAATCTGTCCAAGCTGCCGCCCTTCCTGGTCAACAACGGCGGGGTCAACTCCGGCTTCATGATCGCCCAGGTCACCGGCGCGGCGCTGGCTTCGGAAAACAAATCGCTGGCGCACCCGGCCTCGGTGGACAGCCTGCCCACCTCGGCCAACCAGGAAGACCATGTGTCGATGGCCACCTTCGCCGGCCGCCGCCTGCGCGACATGGCCGGCAACACCGCCGGCATCCTGGCGGTGGAATTGCTGGCCGCCTGCCAGGGCGTGGACTTCCGCGCGCCGCACAAGACCTCGGCCAAGCTGGAAGCGGCCAAGGCCGAGCTGCGCGAGCAGGTGAGCTTCTACGACAAGGACCGCTACTTCGCGCCGGACATCGAGAAAGCCGCCGCGCTGGTGGCCAGCGGTTCCTACAACCGCTTCGTCGAAGCCGGCTTGCTGCCGTCGTTGTAAGCACGCAGCCGCGCCGTCGAGCCCGCAAAGGGAAGGCGGACGGCGTTGCGCCGGCCCTGGGCAAAGCCCGGGGCCGGCGCGCTCGCATCCGGCCACGCCGGCGGCGCAGCCGACAATGAAGAGCCATCAGACCATGATGCGCGCAGTTCGGGGATAGGGGCCCGGCGATGCCGGGACGCCAGACTATCGACGCGTCCGCCAAGACGGGCGCGAACGAGGAGACTCCGATGAACGCCGTGGTATTAGCCGTATTGATCATGATGGCCTTGAGCCTGTCGCGGGTGCCGGTGGTGCTGGCCCTGATTCTGTCCGCCGCCATAGGCGGCATTTACGCCGGTCTGACGCCGGACGCGGTGGTGCAAGCGTTCAACAGCGGCTTGGGCGCAGGCGCGCCGGTGGCGCTGGCCTACGCCACCCTGGGCGCTTTCGCCATTGCGCTGTCGCGCACCGGCATCGTGCAGGGCCTGTCGGGACGCATCGTCGCCTACATTCAGCGCGACGGCCATTCCGCCACTATGCTGACCCTGGTCAAATGGAGCTTGCTGGCCTGCCTGGTGGCGGCCGGCTTTGCTTCCGGCACCATCATTCCGGTGCATATCGCCTTCATTCCCATCCTGGTGCCGCCCTTGCTGCTGGTGATGAACCGGTTGCGGCTGGACCGGCGCGCGGTGGCCTGCGCCATCACCTTCTCCATCACCGTGATGTATATGACCTTGCCGATCGGCTTCGGCGCTATCTTCCTCAACGACATTCTGGTGGCCAACATCAACAAGGCCGGCGCGGCCAGCCAGTTTCGGGTCAGCCAGGGCGCGGCGCCGCTGGCGATGCTGATTCCGGCGGCGGGCATGGTGTTCGGCCTGGCGCTGGCCTTGCTGGTCAGTTATCGGCGGCCGCGCGCCTATCAGGATGTCGCCGTCGCCGGCGGCGAGCGAGGCAGCGTCAGGCTGGGGCGATGGCAGCGGCTGTCCATAGGCGCTGCCTTGCTGCTGTCCTTGCTGGCGCAGCTGTGGACCGGTTCCATGGTGTTCGGCGGCCTGGTGGGCTTCGCGCTGATCTCCGGCTCGGGCGTGATGCGCTGGACCGAGCTGGACAATCATTTCACCCAGGGCATGCGCCTGATGGCCCAGGTGGGCTTCATCATGATCGCCGCGGCGGGCTTCGCCAGCGTGATGAACGCCAGCGGCGATGTCCAGTCGCTGGTGAGTTCGTCGGTGGCCTTGATCGGCGACAACCGCGGGCTGGCCGCTTTCATGATGTTGCTGGTGGGCCTGCTGATCACCATGGGCATAGGCTCGTCCTTCTCCACCGTGCCCATCATCGCCTCCATCTACGTGCCGCTGGCCCTGGGCTTCGGTTTTTCCGAGCTGGCGGTCATCGCCCTGGTGGGCACCGCGGCGGCGCTGGGCGACGCCGGCTCGCCGGCGTCCGATTCCACGCTGGGACCGACCGCCGGCCTGAGCGCCGACGGCCAGCATGACCATATGTGGGGCACGGTGGTGCCGACTTTCCTGCACTTCAACCTGCCCTTGCTGGGTTTTGGCTGGATCGCCGCGATGTTGCTGTGAGCGGGAATGAAAAAGCCCCGCTGGGCGGGGCTTGATTGAAGCGGCGAGCCGGGCTTAGAGCCAGCTCAAAGTCTCGCGAGCCAGGGCGAAAACCGCTGAGGAAGCGGAATGTGCAAGCGGCACATGAGTCTTTCGAAGCTGTGCTCGCCGTGCCACGTCTCACGACGCGCAGCAGACTTTGAACAGGTTCTTAAAACACCACCGGCTCGTCCGGACGCGCCGGCGCCGCGGATTGGCCGAAGATATCCTTCCAGCCGGTGTAGGCGGTCACGTACAGCACCGGGAACCACAGCAACAGGCCCAGGCCCAGCGGAATCATCGCGATGAAGGCCAGCACCGCCAGCATCAGGCCGCTGACCAGCACCGCGCCCCAGTTGGCGAGGCCGGCTTGCAAGCTGGTGCGGATCGCCTGCCACGGTCCGGCCTGGTTCAGCGTCACCAGCGCCGGCGCGAACCAGTAAGCCAGGCTGACCAGGAAGATGGCCACGCCGCCGATGAAGGCGAACAGCGCGATCGGGCCGGCGATCACCGGGATCGCGTTGGGGTCGCTCTTGGCCACGCTCACGCCCATCGCGCCCATCAACAGGCCCAGCGCCACGCCGATGACGATCAGGATGGCCAGGTAGAGCATGCCCACATTGATCAGCGGCCGCAGCGCGGTCTTGAAGCCGGCGAACAGATCGCCCAGCTCCAGCTCCGATCCCTGCTCGCATTTTTTCGCCGCCAGGATGAAGCCGGCGGCGAACACCGGCGCCAGGAAGAAGGACAGCGGCCCGCCCAGCAAGGGGATCATGTTGACGATGAAGTTGATCACCAGATAAGCCAGCGCCAGCAGAACCCAGGTCAGCGGCTGCTGGCGGACGATGTAGAAAGCCTCCACGATCCAGCGCCAGCCGCGTCCGAAGGCGACTTTGCGCGGAGCGGGTAGGGCATCGAATGATTGCATCGAAAATCTCCAAAAAGGTTGTGCCAAGCAAGCCGGCGGCGCCGGCCGGCTCGCGTCGTTGCGTCATTTGCGCGGCAAAAAGACAGAGCCAGACTGACCGCGATTTGCGTCGCGGGTTTCACCGCCGGCGCCTCCTTTCCTCATTCTACACATTCGTCATGGGTGGAGCCGGTTGCGGAATCGTTCGCAGGCTTTTGATTCGAAATGCATTTCCCGCCCGCCCCGGCATTATCTGGTAAAACGGCCGCATCCGGCTATTTTTCGCGCGCCGGCATGCCGGCGCGGTATTCCGCGCGGCGGGGCGGTTGCCGCCAATGGTGAAAATCGGCGATAATTCCATGATTTTGCGACGGTTGGTCCATGCCGGAGGCATGTTCGGGTGGCGCGGCCGTCGTCCCGGTTTCCACACAAGTCTTGAGGTTTTCCCGAAATGGTCACCCGTACCGAGCTTGCCAACGCCATCCGTTTCCTGTCCATGGATGCCGTTGAAAAAGCCAAATCCGGTCACCCCGGCGCCCCGATGGGGATGGCAGACATCGCGGAAGTATTGTGGCGCGATCACCTGAAACACAACCCGGCCAACCCCAACTGGCCAGACCGCGACCGCTTCGTGCTGTCCAACGGTCACGGTTCCATGTTGATCTACAGCCTGTTGCACCTCAGCGGCTACGACCTCTCCATCGAAGACCTCAAGCAGTTCCGTCAGCTTCACTCCAAGACTCCCGGCCATCCCGAATACGGCTACGCTCCCGGCATTGAAACCACCACCGGCCCGCTGGGCCAGGGCATCACCAACGCGGTGGGCATGGCGCTGGCCGAGAAAATGCTGGCGACGCAGTTCAACCGCGACGGCCATCAGATCGTAGACCATCACACTTACGCCTTCCTGGGCGACGGTTGCCTGATGGAGGGCATCAGCCACGAAGCGTGCTCGCTGGCCGGCACCTGGGGGCTCAACAAGCTGATCGCTTTCTGGGACGACAACGGCATCTCCATCGACGGTCATGTGGAAGGCTGGTTCACCGACGACACCCCGGCCCGTTTCGAAGCCTACGGCTGGCAGGTGATCAAGAACGTCAACGGCCACGATCCGGTGGAAGTGGCCACCGCCATCGCCACCGCGCAGAAGGAAAGCGCGCGTCCGACGCTGATCTGCTGCAAGACCACCATCGGCTTTGGCGCGCCCACCAAGCAGGGCAGCCACGATTGCCACGGCGCGCCGCTGGGCGCGGCCGAAATCGCCGCCGCGCGCGAAGGCCTGAACTGGCCGCACGCGCCGTTCGAGATCCCGGCCGAGATCTACGCCGCCTGGAGCGCGCGCGACAAGGGCGCGCTGGCCGAGATCGACTGGAACAAGCGTTTCGACGCCTACCGCGCCGCCTATCCGGAGCTGGCCGCCGAATTCAGCCGCCGCATGCAGGGCGAGCTGCCGGCCGGCTGGGAAGAGGCCAAGGCCGCCGCGCTGGCCAAGATCGCCGACGCCGCCCAGACCGTGGCCACCCGCAAGGCCAGCCAGATCGCGCTGGAAGCGCTGTCGCCGGCGCTGCCGGAATTCGTCGGCGGCTCCGCCGACCTGACCGGCTCCAACCTGACCAACTGGTCCGGCTCCAAGTGGATTGACCGCGAGGGCCAGGGCAACTACATCAGCTACGGCGTGCGCGAGTTCGGCATGGCCGCCATCATGAACGGCATGACCCTGCACGGAGGCCTGCGCCCGTACGGCGGCACCTTCCTGATGTTCAGCGAATACGCGCGCAACGCCTTGCGCATGGCTTCGCTGATGAAGATCAACCCGATCTTCGTGTTCACCCACGATTCCATCGGCCTGGGCGAAGACGGCCCCACCCACCAGCCGGTGGAGCAAGTGGCCACGTTGCGCTACATCCCCAACCACAACACCTGGCGTCCGTGCGACACCGCCGAAACCGCGGCGGCCTGGGCGCACGCCGTCGAGCAGAAGACCACGCCGAGCAGCATGGTGCTGAGCCGCCAGAACCTGCCCTTCGTCGTCCGCGACGCCGAGCAGCTGGCCGCGATCCAGAAGGGCGGCTACGTGTTGCGCGACGCCGCCGGCGCCCGCGCGGTGCTGATCGCCACCGGTTCCGAAGTGGAACTGGCGCTGAAGGCGCAGGAAGCGCTGGCGGCGGAAGGCGTCGCCGTGCGCGTGGTGTCCATGCCGTGCACCAATGTGTTCGACCGCCAAGACAAGGCCTGGCGCGACAGCGTGCTGCCGGCCGGCCTGCCGCGGCTGGCGATCGAAGCCGGCCATCCGGACTTCTGGCGCAAATACGTGGGTCTGGACGGCGACGTGGTCGGCATCGACCACTTCGGCGAATCCGCCCCGGCCCCGCAGCTGTTCCAGGCCTTCGGCTTCACCGTCGACAATGTAGTGGCCAGGACCAAAGCGCTGCTGTGATGTAAAGACAGGCCATTGCGAAAGCAATGGCCTTTTGTTCGCCGTTTCATGTAGTGGACGCACTACACAACACGCGGAGCGCCGGCCGGGAAGCCGGGCGCTCCGGATCGTCCCCAGGAGATTTAGAAGCATGACTATCCGCATCGCCATCAATGGTTACGGCCGCATCGGCCGCCAGGTACTGCGCGCCATCTACGAAAACCAGCTGCACGACGATTTCAAAGTAGTGGCCGTCAACGCCACCGGCGATCTCAACATCAACGCCCACCTGACCAAGTTCGACACCGTGCACGGCCGCTTCCCCGGCGAAGTCGAGCAGGACGACGCGCACCTGATCCTGAACGGCGACAAGATTCCGTTCTTCAGCACCCGCAACCCGGCCGAGCTGCCGTGGAAGGCGCTGGACGTGGACCTGGTGCTGGAATGCACCGGCGCCTTCACCAGCAAGGACAAATGCCAGGCCCACCTGGACGCCGGCGCCAAGAAGGTGCTGATCTCCGCGCCGGGCGGCGACGACGTCGACGCCACCATCGTCTACGGCGTCAACCACGACGTGTTGAAGCCGGAAATGACCGTGGTCTCCAACGCCAGCTGCACCACCAACTGCCTGGCCCCGGTGGCCAAGGCGCTGCACCAGGCCATCGGCATCAAGAAAGGCCTGATGACCACCATCCACGCCTTCACCAACGATCAGGTGCTGACCGACGTCAAGCACAAGGACCTGCGCCGCGCCCGCTCCGCCACCGACAATATGATCCCGACCAAGACCGGCGCGGCCAAGGCCGTCGGCCTGGTGCTGCCGGAACTGAAGGGCAAGCTGGACGGCTTCTCGGTGCGAGTGCCCACCATCAACGTGTCGCTGGTGGACCTGACCTTCAGCGCCGCGCGCGACACCACCAAGGACGAGGTCAACGACATTCTGAAGGAAGCCTCCAACGGCGCGATGAAGGGCATCCTGGGCTACAACACCCTGCCGCTGGTGTCCGGCGACTTCAACCACACTGAGGAAGCCTCCACCTTCGATTCCACGCTGACCAAGGTCACTGGCGGCAATATGGTGAAAGTGCTGGCCTGGTACGACAACGAATGGGGTTTCAGCTGCCAGATGCTGCGCACCGCGCGCGCGATGTTCGCTTGCTGACGGCGATGTGATCCCGGAAATCCGGGCCGGCGCGCGATGCCGGCCCGGATTTTTTTGCGCCTGCTAGCGCGGGCGCTACATCCACCTGCATTTGATTGGTGTTAAGGTAGGGCCGTTTTTTTGGCATACACTTGCCGGGCGATCGCCGATCGCGCCCCCGCTGAACCCGCCGTCACAGGAGAGCAGCATGCGACAGAACCAAGCATTGTCCCGCCCGGAAAAATGGGTCCGGCTGGCCTCCTGGCTGGTGGCCTTGGTGTTCGCCGGCTTTCTGTCCAATCTGGGCGAGCTGGTGATCCGCGACTTGTTCTACGTGCCGGACGGCGGCCCGCCGCAGCTGGAAACGCTGCAACAGCAGGCCGGCGTCGAGCCGCTGCGGCAGCGGCAGCAGGCCTTGCAGCGCCAGAACGACGCGCAGCGCGCCCAGCTGGAAAACCTGGGCGCCACCCGCGAACAGTTGGAGCGCAATTACCAGACCCAGCGCAAGGGTCTGGCCAATTGGCTGGCCAGCCGCGCCACCAGCGCCGATCCGCAGCAGAGCGCCGAAGTCAGCCGCCGCACCCGCGAGTTGGACGCCCTGCAGGCGCAAATCCTGCAATGGCAGCAGAAGGAAGACCGGGCGAGCGACGGCCTGCGCGCGCTGGAGCGCAACCGGCAAACGCTGCAGGAGGAAATCGCCCGGGTGGAGGGCGTCGCCCAGGACCGTTACCAGCAGGCCTACCAGCGTTTCGAATTGAAGGTCTTCCTGCTGCGGCTGGCGGTGATCCTGCCGCTGCTCTTGCTGGCGGTATGGCTGTTCAGCCGCTACCGTACCCATCGCTACTGGTTTTTCGTTTACGGCTTCGGCCTGTTCGCGCTGTTCGCCTTCTTCGTCGAGCTGCTGCCCTATCTGCCCAATTTCGGCGGCTATGTGCGGCTGGCGGTGGGCATCGCGCTGACGGTGTTCGCCGGCCTGCGCATGATCCAGGCCTTTCAGCGCTACGCCGAGAAAAAACGCGCCGAGCTGCAACAAAGCCAGAGCGAGCGCGCGCGCCACGTGGCCTACGCCCAGGCGCTGGGCGCCTACCAGAAGAAAACTTGCCCGTCCTGCGACCATCAATACAATATTGCCGGCGACGACGCCGACTACTGCGTGCACTGCGGCCTGCAGCTGTTCCGCGGCTGCGACTGCGGCGCGCGCAATTTCGCCTTTTTTCCGTACTGCAAAAAATGCGGCCGCCCCGGCGCCAAGCCGGAGTCCGCGCCGATGAATCAATCGACAAGCGAATCCAAACCCGAGCGAGCGAACGATGAAATTCAATAAACTTTCCGAACTGGCCCTGGCCGGCAAGCGCGTGCTGATCCGCGTGGACATGAACGTGCCGGTGAAAAACGGCGTCATCGGCGACGATACCCGCATCCGCGCCAGCCTGCCGTCCATCGAGCTGTGCCTGAAGGCCGGCGCCGGCGTGATCCTGATGACCCATCTGGGCCGCCCCACCGAGGGCGAGCCCAAGCCGGAAGACAGCCTGGCGCCGGTGGTGGAGCGCTTGTCCGGTTTGTTGGGCAAGCCGGTGCGCCTGGTGGCGGACTGGCGGTCCGGCTTCAGCGTGGCCCCCGGCGAAGTGGCGATGCTGGAAAACGTGCGCCTGAACAAGGGCGAGAAAAAGAACAACGCCGACCTGGGCCGCGCCTACGCCGCCTTGTGCGACGTGTTCGTCAACGACGCCTTCGGCACCGCCCACCGCGCCGAAGCCTCCACCCACGCGGTGGCCCAGTTCGCGCCGGCCGCCTGCGCCGGCGTGCTGCTCTCCGCCGAGCTGGAAGCGCTGGGCAAGGCGCTGCAAGCGCCGGCGCGGCCGCTGGTGGCCATCGTCGCCGGCTCCAAGGTGTCCACCAAGCTGACCATTCTGGAATCGCTGGCCGACAAGGTGGACCAGCTGATCGTGGGCGGCGGCATCGCCAACACCTTCCTGCTGGCCGAAGGCAAGGCCATAGGCAAATCGCTGGCCGAAGCAGAGCTGGTGGACGAGGCCAAGAAGGTGATCGCCAAGATCCGCGCCCGCGGCGGCGACGTGCCGCTGCCGGCTGACGTGGTCTGCGCCAAGGAATTCGCCGAAACCGCCGCCGCCGTGACCAAGAGCGCGGCCGAGGTGGCCGCCGACGACATGATCCTGGACATCGGCCCGGATTCGGCGCGAGAGCTGGCCGCCATCATCGCCAAAGCCGGCACCGTGGTGTGGAACGGCCCGGTGGGCGTGTTCGAGTTCGAGCAGTTCGGCGGCGGCACCAAGACCCTGGCCCAGGCCATCGCCGCCTCGCCGGCCTTCTCCATCGCCGGCGGCGGCGACACCCTGGCGGCGATCGCCAAGTACGGCATCACCGACGACATCAGCTACATCTCCACCGGCGGCGGCGCCTTCCTGGAGTTCCTGGAAGGCAAGGAGCTGCCGGCGGTGGCCATTCTGGCCGAGCGCGCCGGCTAAGAACCTGTTTACGATCTGCTGCGCGTCGGCGATACGGCGTTGAAACCGAGCTCAAAATGCTCATGTACCACGAGTACATTCCGCTTTTTCGCTCGTTTTCGCCTTGTCTCGCCTTAGCTCGCGAGATCATAAACACGTTCTGAGACTGGGGAAAAAGGCGATCAGGATGAATGGCTTGCGTTACACTGGCTTATTCATCGCCGTTTCATCCTGATGGCTCACCCGCCGGAGATTTCCATGTCGCTCAATACCTGGTTGCTGTTCGTCACCACCGTGTTTTTCGTCTCGGCCACGCCCGGCCCCAATATGCTGCTGGCGATGACCCACGGCATTCACTACGGGGTTAGGCGCACGCTGATGACTTGCTTCGGCCTGATGACGGCGCTGGGTTTGATCATGTTCGGCTCCGCCGCCGGACTGGGCGCGGTGCTGGCCACCTCCGAACTGCTGTTTTCCTTGGTAAAATACGCCGGCGCCGCCTATTTGATCTATCTGGGGATCAAGACCTGGCGCAGCCAGCCGCAGCCGGTGGAGGAAATCCGCGAGGCGGCGACCGGCAAGCACACGCCCTGGGGCATGTTCCGCACCGGCTTTCTGGTGGCGATGAGCAACCCCAAGGCCTTTATCTTCTTTACCGCGCTGTTCCCGCAGTTCATGAACGCGCAGCAGCCGCAGGGGCCTCAGCTGGCTATCCTGGCGGCGACGTTTTACGTGATCGAGGCGTCGTGGCAGCTGGCTTACGCCGGCGGCGGCGCGCGTTTGGCCGGCTGGCTGAACAGCGCGCGGCGTCTCAAGCTGGTCAACAAGGTGTCCGGCGGCGCTTTCGTCGGCGCCGGCGTGTTGTTGTCCAGCGTGTCCCGACACTGATTGATGAATTCGCCTCGGGCCGCCGCGCGGTCCGGGCGCCAACCATGTTCCGCCCCGGCGGAGCAGTTTGCGGAGATTGAACACCATGGCTCTCGTTTCCATGCGTCAGCTGCTGGACCACGCAGCGGAATTCGGCTACGGCCTGCCGGCCTTCAACGTCAACAACCTGGAGCAGATGCGCGCCATCATGGAGGCCGCCGACAAGGTGAACGCCCCGGTGATCGTGCAGGCCTCCGCCGGCGCGCGCAAATATGCCGGCGCGCCTTTCCTGCGCCACATGATCCTGGCCGCGGTGGAAGAATTCCCGCACATCCCGGTGGTGATGCACCAGGATCACGGCACCAGCCCGGATGTGTGCCAGCGTTCGATCCAGCTCGGCTTCTCCTCGGTGATGATGGACGGCTCGTTGAAGAGCGACGGCAAGACCCCGGCCGACTATGACTACAACGTCGACGTCACCCGCACCGTGGTCAACTTCGCCCACGCCTGCGGCGTGTCGGTGGAAGGCGAGATCGGCTGCCTGGGCAGCCTGGAAACCGGCATGGCCGGCGAAGAGGACGGCGTCGGCGCCGAAGGCGTGCTGGACCACAGCCAGCTGCTGACCGATCCGGAAGAAGCCGCCCAGTTCGTCAAGGACACCGGCGTGGACGCGCTGGCCATCGCCATCGGCACCAGCCACGGCGCCTACAAATTCAGCAAGAAGCCCACCGGCGACGTGCTGCGCATCGACCGCATCAAGGAAATCCACGCCCGCATCCCCAACACCCACCTGGTGATGCACGGCTCCTCCAGCGTGCCGCAGGAATGGCTGCAGATCATCAACGAATTCGGCGGCGATCTGGGCGAAACCTACGGCGTGCCGGTGGAAGAGATCGTGGAAGGCATCAAGCACGGCGTGCGCAAGGTCAATATCGACACCGACCTGCGCCTGGCCTCCACCGGCGCCATCCGCCGCTTCCTGGCCCAGCACCCGGCCGAATTCGATCCGCGCAAATACCTGAAGGTGTCCACCGACGCGATGCGCGACATCTGTATCGCCCGCTACGAAGCCTTCGGCTCCGCCGGCCAGGCCAGCAAGATCAAGGCGATCAACCTGGACACCATGGCCAATAAATACCTGAAGGGCGAGCTGGCGCAGATCGTCAAGTAAGCGTTGCCGCGTCATGCGTTCAAAAGCCGCTCGTCAGAGCGGCTTTTTGCATTGCGCCATGACTTGTCCCCGCCGGCGCATTAGGCTGGTACTTTATTCGGGCGCATGGAGGGGGGCATGGGATATTTGGAAATCGTGTTTCCGCAGTGGCAGGGGGCCGGCACGTGTTCGACTTTGGAGGAAGGCGCGCTGCATGCGCAGCAGGCGGCGGGGCTGGAATCAGCGCAGCGGGTGGCCTTGGCGGCGGAGCCGGCTACGGCGCGGATGGACGGCGTCGATCATTTGGAGGCCTTGCTGGCGCAGCAGCAGTCCTGTTGGCGGCTGCTGCAACAGCGGCAACCGGAACGGATTCTGACCTGCGGTGGGGATTGCGGCGTGGAGGTGGCGCCGCTCGCCTATCTGAACCACCGTTTGCAGGGACGGCTCAACGTGGTCTGGTTGGACGCGCACGGGGATTTGAACACCCCGGCCAGTTCGCCCAGCGGGCACTTCCATGGCATGCCCTTGCGCCTGCTGATGGGCGAAGGACTTTCGCGCATGCTGCCGCTGGTGCAAACGCCTTTGGCGCCGGAGCAGTTGATCCTGGCCGGCCAGCGCGACCTGGACGTCGCCGAACGGGAATGGATAGACGCCAAGCGGCTGCGTTTGTTCGGTGTGGAAGCGATGGCGGAGAACCCCGGCTGCGTCGCGGCGGCGTTGAATCCGGCCTGGCCTTGCTACATCCACCTGGATTTGGACGTGCTGGATCCGGCAAGCCATCCCTGGGTGTGCTGTCCGACGCCGGGAGGGTTGGCGTTGGAAACGCTGCGGCAGGTGATCGACGCGATCGTCGAGCGCGTCGCGCTGGCGGGGGCCGGCGTGACCGAGTGCACGGCGGGACGGGTGGAGGACGCGGCGACCGCCGGCGCCTTGCTGCGGCGCTTGCGCTCCCGGCTGGCCTAGCCACCTTGACGTATTGGAGGCCCGGCGCGGATTGCTTACACTGCGGTATCCGCTCAACTGCACGGAGGCAGGCGATGAAACTGAATCTTTTGTATTTTGCCCGCTTGCGGGACGAGTTCGGCCTGGAGAGCGAACACCTGGACAGCGAGGCGGCCACGGTGGAGGAGTTGCTGGTGGAGCTGCGGCTGCGCGGCGAAGTCTGGGCGCGGGAGCTGGCCGCCGACCGGGTGTTCCGCGTGGCGGTGAACCAGCAGATGGCGAGGCTGGACGTCGTCTTGAGCGACGGCGACGAAGTGGCGGTGTTTCCGCCGGTGACCGGAGGATGAGCATGGACGCGTTCACGGTGCGGGTGCAGCCGCAGCGCTTCAGCGCCGGCGCGGAAATCGAAGCGCTGTCCGGCAACCCGGCCTGCGGCGCGGTGGTCAGCTTCAGCGGCCTGGTGCGCGATTACGGCGACAGCCGCGACGTGACGGCGCTGGAACTGGAGCACTATCCGGGCATGACCGAAAAGGCTTTGGCCGCGATTGTGGAGGAGGCGCGCCGGCGCTGGCCGCTGCAGGCGGCCACCGTCATCCACCGCGTCGGGCGGCTGGCGCTGGGCGAAGCCATCGTGTTGGTGGTGGTGGCCAGCGGCCACCGCCGCGACGCTTTCGCCGCCGCGGAATTCCTGATGGATTACCTGAAACAGGACGCGCCGTTCTGGAAGAAGGAAATCCTGGCCGACGGCAGCGCGCGCTGGGTGGAGGCCAAGCACAGCGACGCCCGGGCGGCGGAACGCTGGCAATGAGCCACCAGGCGCTGATCCTGGCCGGCGGCCGCGCCACGCGCATGGGCGGCGTCGACAAGGGCCTGGCCGTCCTGTCCGGGCGGCCGCTGCTGGCGCACGCCTTGGCGGCGCTGTCCGCGCAGACGCCGCCGCCCGAGCGGGTCTGGGTTTCGGCCAATCGCAATCTGGACGCGTACGCCGATTTTGGCTGCCCGCTGTTGCCGGACAGTCTGCCGGACTATCCGGGGCCCTTGGCCGGGGTGCTGGCGGCTTTGGAACGCGACGACGGCGCGGTCTGGCTGGTGATGCCCTGCGACGCGGTGCGGCTGCCGGCCGATTTCTCGCGCCGCTTGCTGGCGGAAGTGGCTGCGGGCCGCCAGGCGGCCAGCGCGAGCGACCGCGAAGGCTGGCATCCCAGCCTGCTGGCTTTGGGGCCCGGCCTGCGCGCCGGGCTGGCCGCCTACCTGACCGGCGGCGGCCGCTCCATCCGCGGCTGGCTGGCCGGGCTGGACCATGTCGAAGTGGCGTTCGACCACCTCTTTCCCAATCTCAACACCGCGGACGCGCTGGCGGCCTTGGAGGCGGAGCCGCGCGCCGACTGAGGCCGGCATGGCGTTTTGCTTCGCATCACGAAAGTTTTAACTCTTTGTCATTTTGTTTTGCTATAGTGCGCGCGATCGGAGCGTCCATCGCGGTCCATGGCAGTGGACGGGCGTCTCCCCATTCGATCGCGGCCGGCGGCGCCGGCGCGCGACAACAAACAAGACAAGGATGCGTTTCGTGAAACTGAAAACCATGAGCGTGTGCCTGGCGGCGAGCCTGGCGCTGTTCGGCTGTTCCGCCGGCTCCGGCGGCTGGGGTCCGGGCGATCAGAACACCGGCGTCTCGCGCCAGCCGGTGGCGGTGAAGATGATCGCCTTCAACGATTTCCACGGCAATCTGGAAATGCCGGGCCAGCTGACGGTGCCGGATCCGGCCGATCCGAGCAAGACCGTCAAGATCAACGCCGGCGGTGTCGACTACCTGGCGGCCTGGGTGCAGTCGCTGCGCGCCAAATCGCCGAATACCGTGGTGGTGTCGGCCGGCGATCTGATCGGCGCCAGCCCGCTGGTGTCCGGTCTGTTCCACGACGAGCCCACCATCGAGGCGATGAACCTGCTGGGCCTGGACCTCAACGCCGTCGGCAACCATGAGTTCGACGACGGCCAGCAGGAACTGCTGCGGATGCAGAACGGCGGCTGCAAGACGGGCGCGACCACCACCTCCTGCCAGAACGGCAAGTTCGTCGGCGCCAAGTTCAAGTTCCTGGCGGCCAACGTCAAGAAAAGTGACGGCGGCACCCTGTTCCCGGCTTACGAGATCAAGAAGTTCGGCGGCATCCCGGTGGCCTTCATCGGCATGACGCTGAAAGGCACGCCGGAGATCGTGTCGCCGGACGGCATCAAGGGGCTGAGCTTCCAGGACGAGGCGGCCACGGTGAACCAGCTGATTCCGCAGCTGAAGCGGCAGGGCGTGTCCGCCGTGGTGGTGGTGGTGCACGAGGGTGGCTACCAGAGCGGCAACTTCAACGATTGCAACGGCGTGTCCGGTCCCATCGTCGACATCGTCAAGAAGCTGGACCCGGCGGTGAAGCTAGTGGTCACCGGCCACACCCATCAGGCCTACAACTGCGTGATAGACGGCCGTCGGGTGACCAGCGCCAAGAATTACGGCCAACTGTTCACCGAGATCGACTTCGTGCTGGACCCGGCCACCCGCGACGTCAAGCCCGGCTCCATCCAGGCGCAGAACCGGGTGGTGGCGCGCGACATCGCGCCGCTGGCCTCGGTCAGCAATCTGGTCAAGCTGTACAAGGACCTGGTGGCCCCGGTGGCCAACCGTGTGGTGGGCCAGGCGGCGGGCACTTTGGACCGCACCCCGTCCGCGGCCGGCGAAACCGCCTTGGGCGACGTGGTGGCCGACGCGCAACTGGCGGCCGGCGCGGCTCAGGGCGCGGTGGTGGCCTTCATGAACCCGGGCGGCGTGCGCGCGGACATCATTCCCGGCGCCGGCGGCGACGTCACTTACAGCCAATTGTTCACCACCCAGCCCTTCGGCAATGTGATGACCACGCTGACCCTGACCGGCGCGCAGATCGACCAGTTGCTGGAGCAGCAATGGAGCGATCCGTCCAAGGTCAAGATTCTGCAAGTGTCCAAGGGGTTCAGCTATAGCTGGAACCCGGCGGCGCCGACGGGCAACAAGGTGGACATCGCCAGCATCAAGATCAACGGCGTGGCCATCGATCCGCTGCTCAACTACCGGGTGCAGGTCAACAACTTCATCGCCGGCGGCGGCGACGGCTTCACCGTGCTGACCCAGGGCGTCAATCGGGTGGGCGGCGGCGTGGACGTGGACGTGCTGGAGAGCTATTTCGCCGGCGCCTCGCCGGTGGCGGTGCCGGCGCTGAACCGGATTACGCGTCTGCCTTGAGCCTGGCCGCCGGCGGCAGCCGTCCGCGCGCTTGCAGCGCGCGGAACACCCGCAGCGCCACCCAGGCGTCGTTGCCGGCGTAGGCCTGCTGCGCCGGCGTCAGCGGCAGCTTGGACCAGTTGGTGGTGGACAGCTTTTTGGACTTGCGGAAGTACTGGCCGAACAGCCGCGCCACCGCCTGCACCGCGCCGACGGTGATGCGCGCATCGTCGCTGTCGAAGCAGGAGACCAGGTCCAGCACCCGGCCGCAGCGTATGCCCAGCCGTTGCTGCAGCAGCGCCTGGTCGGAACTGAGCTCGAAGCCCGCCAGCAGCCGCTGCGGATCTTCCAGCAGGGTTTTCAGCTCCGGCGCGCACTGGCCGTCCTGCACCGGGAACAGCCAGGCCCCGTCGTCGCTGGCCAGCTGGATCAGGTGCGGACCGGTCGGCTTCTCGCCCTTGTGGAAGGTGGGGCGGGATTCGGTGTCGAAGCCCAGCACCGCGCAGCCGCCCAACTCCCGCAGCGCGGCGGCGGCCAGTTCCGGCGTGGCGGCCAGCCGCACCTGTTCCGGCGTCAGGCCGGCGAACAGCGGCAGCGTTTTGATCTCCTCGCGAGGAATTTGTCGGGTAGGCAACATGGCGGACTCGCTGACTTGAGGGTAATTTGCAACCTTACCGCATTTAATGGCGCGGGTCAGGCATAAGCTGTCATATTTTTTGGGCGCTTCAGCAGGAGATGCCCAACAGCGGCGGCAATATCCTGTAGTATCGTCGGCATGCCTAATTCTTCACGTTATCTTGGCCGGCAGGCAATCGTCGACCGCCAGCAGCAACTGGTGGCCTATGAGCTATTGTTCCGCTCCAGTCCGGCCAATTTCGCCCTGGTGCGCGACGATCTGCTCGCCAGCGCCGAGGTGCTGCGCAACGCCTTCGGAGAGCTGGGCTGCGCGGATGTGTTGGGCCAGTTTCCCGGTTTCATCAACGCCAGCGCCGATTTGTTGCAAGACCCCATCCTGGACCAATTGCCGGCGGAGCGGCTGGTGCTGGAAATACTGGAAACGGTGACCGTCACCGAGGCCCTGCTGCAACGGATGGCGCTGTTGCGCCAACGCGGCTTCCGCCTGGCGCTGGACGACGTGATCCACCTGGGGCCGGATCAGACGGCGATGTTGCCGCTGGTGGACATCGTCAAGGTGGACGTGGCGGCGGTGGAGCCGGAGCGGCTGCCGGCGCTGATGGCCCAATTGAGCGATTTCGACGGCATCTTGCTGGCGGAAAAGGTGGACAGTCGCGAGCAGTTCGAACGTTGCCGCGAGCTGGGCTTCCACTGGTTCCAGGGTTATTTCCACGGCCGGCCGGTGGTGCTGAGCAGCGCGGACGCGCCCTAGCTTCGCCTTCTTTTCACTGCGCCTTGATCGGCTTGTGGTAGGCCAGGCTGGCCGCCCGGGTTTCCGCCACGATGCGATCGAACTCCCCGCTGTCCTGCAAGGCCTTCAGGCCGCGATTGAAACGCTCCACCAATTCCTGGCCCTGGCGGTGCTTGCGCCAGATCACCACGTGCAGCGGCGCCACCCAGAACGATTTGTTTTGCGGCTCCAGTTGCTGGGCCAGCCGAGGCTGGAAGTTGCGCGCGATCAGGTATTGGCCCACTTCCATGTCGATGGGGAACAGGTCGATGCGGCCGGCCAGCAGCTTGCGCAAATTGGTGACGTCGTCCGGCGCCATGTCCGGGATCAGGTGACCGGCCTTGACCTGCCGGTTGAATTCGTCGGAATAGAAATTGCCGACGGTGACGCCCACCCGCGCGTGGCGCAGATTGGACAGGTCGTTCCAGGGAAAGTTGGCGTTGCGGCGCTGGAAAAACACCATGCGCGCATGCAGCACCGGCTGGGTGAACAGCAGATCCTGCTTGCGCTCCGGCGTCGGCGCCCAGCCGAAGCTGCCGTCCACGGTGCCGTTGCGCGCCGATTGCAGCGTGCGGTTGTTGGGGTAGTAACGGAAGGCGACGTCGACGTTGGAACGGGCGAACGCCTCTTTGACCAGACGCGACAAAATGCCGTCGTACGGCAGTTCCTTGCCCATATAGGGCGGCCACTCCTGGTTGGACAGGGTGATTTTCAGACGTGGCGCGGCCTGCGGCTGAGCTGCCGCCAGCAGGACTACAGCCAGGCTGCCCAGCAGCCAGCTGCGAAGTCTCATCATTTCCCCGAATCCTTGCTCGATCTGTGCGCGTTGTACGCGTGCTGCCTGCGCGGAGCGCGGCGCGCGCCGCCTCCGCTCGATATTGTTGTCGGCCCCAGGGCCTGTTGCTGAATCGTAGGCAGGTTTGGCGCTCGCCGTAAAGCGCTTCCATCGCCGCGGGGCCGGCGAAGGGGCGCTGCGGCGGCCGCGCCGACAGGGCGCGACGCCGCGGGAGCAGGCTTAGCGGCCTTTCGGCGGGCTGAACAACGCCGAGCTCGGACGCGAGGAGGCGGGCTTGCCGCGCTGACCCTGACCCTGGCCTTGCGGCGAGCGCTGACCCGGCTGGCCGTTTGTGGCGTTTTTGGCTTGGCCCTGGCTCTGTCCTTGGCCCTGGCGCGGCTTGGACGCCGGCGAGCGATGGCCGTGGCCGGTGGGCTTGCTGTCCGGCTGGTGGCGCGGCTTGCCGCCGCCGCCCTGGCGCTGCGGCTGGCCGCGGCGGTTGCCGCCGCCCATCGGGATGGGTTCCGGCTTCACCGACAGATCCGCCTCGAAGCCCGGCACCGCGAAGCGCTCGATCGATTGCTTGGTGAGCTTCTCGATGTCTTTCAGGAAGCTGAACTCGTCGACGCAGACCAGCGACACCGCCTCACCCTTGCTGCCGGCGCGGCCGGTGCGGCCGATGCGGTGCACGTAGTCTTCCGGCACATTGGGCAATTCGAAGTTGACCACGTGCGGCAGCTGGTCGATGTCCAGGCCGCGCGCGGCGATGTCAGTGGCCACCAGCACCTGCAGCTCGCCGCTCTTGAAGTCGGCCAGCGCGCGGGTGCGCGCGTTCTGGCTCTTGTTGCCGTGAATCGCGGCGGCGGGAATGCCGGTTTTCTCCAGTTTTTCCGCCAGGCGGTTGGCGCCGTGTTTGGTGCGGGTGAACACCAGCGCCTGGAACCAGTTGCGCTCTTTGATCAGGTGGATCAGCAGGTCGGTTTTGCGGTCGCGGTCCACCAGGTGGATCTTCTGGTCCACCAGCTCGTTGGTGGTGTTGCGGCGCGCCACTTCCACCAGCTTGGGGCTGTCCAGCAGACGGTCGGCCAGGCCTTTGATCTCGTCGGAGAAGGTGGCGGAGAACAGCAGGTTCTGGCGTTTGGCCGGCAGCAGCGCCAGCACTTTGCGGATGTCGTGGATGAAGCCCATGTCCAGCATGCGGTCGGCTTCGTCCAGCACCAGGATCTCAACGCCGGACAAATCGATGTTGCGCTGGCCGGCGTGGTCCAGCAGGCGGCCGGGGGTGGCCACCAGGATGTCCAGCGGTTTGCGCAGCTCGCGGGTCTGCGGATTGATGTTGACGCCGCCGAACATCACCATGGATTTGAGCGGCAGGTATTTGCCGTAGGTCTGCACCGACTCCTCAACCTGAGCGGCCAACTCGCGGGTGGGCGTCAGCACCAGCGCGCGCGGACGGCCCGGCTGGGTGGACGGCTTGCCCATCAGCAGTTGCAGCAAGGGCAGGGTGAAGCCGGCGGTTTTGCCGGTGCCGGTCTGGGCCGCGGCCAGCAGGTCGCCGCCTTGCAGCACTTGCGGGATGGCCTGGGCCTGGATCGGAGTGGGGGTGGTGTAGCCGGTTTCGCTGACGGCGCGCAACAGGGATTCGGCCAGACCGAGGTCGGCAAAGGTGAGTGTGGACATGTTTGCTCCTGCGACGGCCTATCGCAGTATGTGCGAACCAATCCAGGCTGACGGGAAAAAGTTAGGGATGCGATGGGCGCTTCGGGATGAAGCGCGCGCGGCGCGCAAAGATTGGAATTGCGCGCGGGAGGCCGGAGTTTACCTTCAAATCGTCGGCTTGGGAACTTGTCGCCGCATTGTCATATCCATTCCAGCGGAATTCAAAGC
Source organism: Chromobacterium alkanivorans (assembly GCF_016937655.1). GTDB lineage: Bacteria > Pseudomonadota > Gammaproteobacteria > Burkholderiales > Chromobacteriaceae > Chromobacterium > Chromobacterium alkanivorans. Next base: position 182,058 of record NZ_JAFHKL010000007.1, read on the forward strand.
CGCGCGCGGTCGTTTTGACGGCCGATATTATTAATAAATGCGAATGGGCGAACTGGTATCATGCTGTCACGCCGCCGGAGCGTTTGGGCTCCGCGGCGGCAAGATGCCCTGTTTTGATGTGTCCGCCCGGGATGGGCGGCGAATAACGCAGTTCAGAGGAAATCGGTATGCCTGGATCCGCCCGTAGGCTGGTCGGCTTGATCATATTGTGTCCGGCCTTGGCGCTGGCCGCCGGCAAGGGCGGTTCGGAGGGCGGCCACGGCCGCGCGGCGGAGAGCGGCAAGGCTGTGGAGGAAGCGGCGGAGGCCAACGCGCCGGCGGCGACCGATTTCAATTGCGACAAGCCGGGCAATCCGGTGGAGGCCATGGTGTGTCAGGACGACAGCCTGACCCGGCAGGACAACCGGCTGGAGAAGGTTTACGCCCAGGCCTTGGAGCAGGCGCAGCAAGGGCGGCCGGGCGCCGAGGCCAAGCTGATCGCCGAGCAGCGGCGCTGGGTGAAAAGCCTGAAGGACTGCGTCAAGACCGAGGACATGCATATGTGCCTGGGCGACGTTTACATCATGCGCATCACCCAGTTGCAGGCGGCCTGGGGCCTGGCCCCGTCGCTGACGCCCTTGCGCTACGTCTGCAAGGGCAACGCCACCCGCACCGTGCTGGCCACCTTTTACCGCACTCACCCGCCCACGGTGAAGCTGGAGTACAACGGCTCCACCGCCATCCTGCACCAGGGCCTGAGCGGCAGCGGCGCGCGCTACGCGGCGCCGGGGCTGGAGCTGTGGATCAAGGGCCGCGAGGCCAGCATTACCTGGCGCGGCGAACCTTTGGACTGCTCCAGCCAGCCTTCGCCCTAAGAACCTGTTTACGATCTGCTGCGCTGCGTGGAGCGTTACACGATGAGTACGCCTTCGAAATGCTCATGTACCGTATGTACATTCCGCTTTCTCAGCCGTTTTCGCCTTGTTTCGCCCTTGCTCGCGAGATCGTAAACACGTTCTAAGAACCTGTTTCAGGCTTGCGCGGCCGGCCGTCGAGCGATTGAACGGGCGCAATGGCCGGCGGCCCCGTACAATGGTTTCTTTTTTCGCAAAACCGGTTTCCGCATGGCCCTGTCCGCCACCATTTACAAAGCCAATCTCGCCGTGTCCGACATGGATCGCGGCTATTACGCCAGTCATCAGCTGACGCTGGCCCAGCACCCGTCCGAAACCGTGGAGCGCATGATGCTGCGTCTGGCCGCTTTCGCGCTCAACGCCAGCGAAACCCTGCAGTTCAGCCGCGGCCTGAGCGCCGACGACGAGCCGGAGCTGTGGCAGAAAAACTATGTCGACGAGATCGAGCTGTGGGTGGAGCTGGGCGAGCCGGACGAAAAGCGGCTGAAGAAAGCGTGCAGCCGCGCCGAGCGCGTGGTGTTGTACAGCTACGGCGGCCGCGCCAGCGAAGTGTGGTGGCCGCAGCTGGAGAACAAGCTGGCCCGGCTGGACAAGCTCAGCGTGTTTCGCGTCGAGCCGGCCACGCTGGCCGAGCTGGTCGCCATCTGCCAGCGCAGCATGCAGTTGAGCGCCACCATCCAGGACGGCCAGCTGTGGCTGGCCGACGAGTCCAGCAATGTGCTGGTGGAGCCGCTGCGGCTCAAATAAGCCGCTCAGCCGCACAGCCAGGCGCGCAGTCGTTGCAACAAGCCCGTTTGGGCCGCGCGCGGCAGCCGCGCCTTGCGTTTGAGCCAGGGCATGCGCCGATGGCGCGCCTGGGCGTAGGCGTTCAACAGCCGGCGGTGGCGTAGCGCGAGATCGCCGCGTCTCATCGCCGCGCGCTCAGCCGCCGCCACCAGGCGCGCAGGGACGCGCGCCAGCCGAATGTCGCTTCGGCCAGGCCCGGCCTTGCCGAGAACCGTGATTCGAGTATGTAGCGGCGCAGCGCCAGCGGCGCCGCGTCCTCGTCCGGCAGATAATCGGGAATGCCGCGCGCCGGCAAGGCGCGGCGGACGGGTTTGCTTGCGCTCATAAGCAAGGGCCTCCAATGGGACATGGTGCATGCTAGGCTCCGACGCGTAAAAAGCGGCTAAAGAAAGCCCGGGCGCGGATAAAAAGGCGCTAGTCGCGCCGCGCGGCGGCCCGGTTCCACGTGAAACAGCGCGATAGCGCGGACCTCAGCTTGACGCGTCCATGGTCCATTCATAGCTGCGTTCGATGCGCGCCACCTCTACCCGGTATTGCCGATACCAGCGCTCTCGCCCCAGTTGCTGCGCCAATACATGGTCGGCGTGCGCCTTCCAGGCGCGGATGCTGTCGGCGTCCGGCCAGTAGGACAGGGCGATCTCCTGACCGTCCTCACAGGCGGAAACAAAGGCGAGGCAGCCGAAGTTCTCCATGGCCAGCTGACGCATTTGCTGGGCGACCGCGGAGTATTCCGCGTCCAGTTGCCGCGCGGCGGCGCGAAAAATCACGACATGCATGGGAAGTCTTCCTCGGTTAAGGTAAGCGGTATCGGGATTGTCCCGATTGCCGGCGGTCCTGGCCAGAGCCAGTTCGGCCGCCGGCGCGGAACCATCGCGGATGAGAGGAGAAACAATGGCTCAGCCCTTGCGTTTGCGGGCCGCCACGGCCTTGGACGCCGAGCGGATCGCGGCGCTGCATGTCGCCAGCTGGCAACAGCATTATCGCGGCATCCTGCCTGACGACTATCTGGACCAAGGCGCCGCGGCGGAACGCCTGGCGATGTGGCGAAGGCGCTTCGCCGCGCCGGAAACGCTTTGGGTGCGGCTGGCGCTGTGGCGGGGAGAGCCGGTGGGTTTTGTCTGCCTGTTGCCGGACGAGGCGCCGGAACGGGGCGTTTACTTGGACAATCTGCATGTGCTGGCCGGGCAGCAGGGGCGCGGCATCGGCCGCGCCTTGATGGCCGCGGCGGCGGCGGAAGCCTTGCGCGTCGCGCCGGGCCGGCCCTTGTTCCTGTGGGCGTACCAGGCCAACCGGGACGCCTGCGGCTTTTATCGGGCGCTGGGCGGCGCGGAGTCCGCGCCTTGCGAGGTGGACACCGCCGGCGGCCGGCGCGCGCTGGCGCTCAGCTATCAGTGGGATGATCCGTCCTGTTTGCTGTAGCGCCGGTTTGCGCCGCGGCAACACCGGAACGCGTCCTCGTTCTACAATAGCGGGATGGCAAGCCTCAATTATTTGCAGCACTATTCCGCCGCCCTGCTCAGTCAGGTGCAGGCGCTGCTGGACTCCGGCCAGCTGGGCGCCTGGCTGGCGCGCAAGTATCCGGAAACCCACGATGTGCAGACCGACAAGGCGTTGTACCAGTACGTGTCCGAGATCAAGCAACGCTATCTGAAGAACGCGGCGCTGCCGTCCAAGGTGAGCTACGACAGCCAGCAGCACCCGGTCAAGGGCACGCTGGGCACCAATACCTTTGTGTCGCGGGTGCAGGGCGGCAAGCTGAAGACCAAGAACGAAATCCGCGTCGCCGCCTTGTTTCGCGACGCGCCGCTGCCCTTCCTGCGCATGATCGTGGTGCACGAACTGGCCCACCTGAAGGAGAAGGACCACAACAAGGCTTTCTACCAGTTGTGCTGCCATATGGAGCCGGACTACCACCAGCTGGAGTTCGACATGCGGGTGTGGCTGACCTGGCGCGAAAGCCGGGCGGTTTGATCCGTCGTCCCCGCATGCAGAACAGCCCGGCGTCGCCGGGCTGTTTCCATATTAGAGCCTGTTCTACGCCGCCTCACGGAAGCGCGGCGGACTTTGAACCCGGCTTTTTACTTGGCGACTAGCTGATCGAACACGCCGCCGTCGGCAAAGTGCTTGCGCTGGGCGCTGCGCCAGTCGCCGAAGGTGTCTTTCAGCGTGAACAGCTTGACCTTGGGGAACTGGGCGGCGTATTGCGCGGCGATCTTGGCGTCGCGCGGCCGATAGTAGTTCTGCGCCGCGATGGTCTGGCCTTGCGGGGTGTACAGAAACTTCAGATAGGCCTCGGCCAGCTTGCGGTTGCCTTTCTTGTCGGCCACCTTGTCCACCACCGCCACCGGCGGCTCCGCCAGGATGGACAGCGAGGGGGTGACGATGTCGAACTTGTCCGGCCCCAGTTCCTTCACCGCCAGCACCGCCTCGTTTTCCCAGGCCAGCAGCACGTCGCCCAGCCCGCGCTGGGCGAAGGTCAGCGTCGCGCCGCGCGCGCCGGTGTCCAGCACAGGCACGTGCTTGTACAACTCTCCGACGTAGGCGCGGGCCTTGGCCTCGTTGCCGCCGGGCTGTTTCAGCGCGTAGCCCCAGGCCGCCAGATAGTTCCAGCGCGCGCCGCCTGAGGTTTTGGGGTTGGGGGTGATCACCTGGATGCCGGGCTTGATCAGGTCGCCCCAATCGCGGATGCCCTTGGGATTGCCCTTGCGCACCAGGAACACGATGGTGGAGGTGTAGGGCGCGCTATTGTCCGGCAGCCGGCTTTGCCAGTTCTTGGGCAGCAGGCCCTGGTCCGCCAGCACGTCGATGTCGTAGGCCAGCGCCAGCGTGGCCACATCGGCTTCCAGGCCGTGCTGGATGGCCAGCGACTGTTTGCCGGAGCCGCCGTGCGACTGCTTGATGGCGACGTCGCCGCCCTGTTTCTTCCATTGTTCGGCGAAAGCCTTGTTGACGTCCTGGTACAGCTCGCGGGTGGGGTCGTAGGAGACGTTGAGCAATTCGGCGGCCAGCAGCGGCGTGGCGCCGCTGAACAAGGCGAGGGACAGCAGGGCGTGGCGGACGGAGAAGCGTGGCATGGCGGTTTCCTGAAGGAGGCAAGCGATGAATGCATCTAATCAGAAATGTTTTATCGCCAGAAGTGATTGTTTTTTATCTTCAAATTCCAAATAAATCTATGTGACGACAAGGTCTTTTAGAGAAATAGGGAATAAGTTTCTCGTTCAATATCATTTCCAAGAATATTAAAGCCGTTCTACAGTGCGAGCTCAACCTTTGAGGAGCTGAGCGATGGAACCTTCGCTGGCGGATTTCGACCTGATCATCCAACCCGGCTGGCGCAACTCCGGCCCGCGGCATTGGCAAAGTCATTGGCAGCGGCGACTGGGCGCGACGCGAGTGGAAGCCGACGATTGGGACGCGCCGCAGCTGGACGACTGGCTGAGGGGCTTGGACCAGGCGCTGGACCGGACGCGCAAGCCGGTCATCGTCATCGCCCACAGTCTGGGCTGCGTGGCGGTGGCGCATTACGCGCAGCGTCAGCCGCGGCGCATCGCCGGCGCTTTGCTGGTGGCGCCGGCGGATGTGGAGCGCCCCTTCGTGCCGCGGGAGCTGATGGGCTTCGCGCCGACGCCGCGCCAGCCCTTGCCGTTTCCGGCCCGGATGGTGGCGAGCAGCAACGACCCCTTCTGCAAGACGCCGCGCGCGGCGCGGCTGGCCGGTTACTGGCGCACGCCCATCGCCTGGCTGCGCCAGGCCGGTCACATCAATGTGGAGTCCGGCCACGGGCAGTGGGAGGAGGGCTGGCTGCAGCTGGATTTGCTGGCGCAGCGGGTGAGGGCTAGTCTGAGCCAGGCGGCCTGAGAAGCTGTTTACGATCTGCCGCGCGTCGTGAGACGTGACACGGCGGGCACGCCTGGTCTCGCCTTAGCTCGCGAGACTTTGAACAGGCGCTGGGCTTTGCCGTGAACGAGCGCTTGCTCGGCGTGGTTTCGGTCCAAGCCGGGTGGTCTAAACTGGGATGACACGTATTTCAATCATCACAGAGTGGCCATGATGCCGAGCCGATTTCTTGCCTGTTGCTGGCTGTCCCTGGCCGGAGCCGTTTACGCGGCGCCCTTGAGCCGCATCGGCGTGTCCGTGGGGGCGCTGGACAATCCCTTTTACCAGATCGTCGCGCGCGGCGCGCTGAACGAAGCGCGCGCGGCCAATCCCAATGCGCAAGTCACCACCTTGTCCGCCAATTTCAGCCTGGAGCGGCAGGAGGAGCAGGTGCGGCAATTGCTGCGCCAGCAGGTGGAGTTGATCCTGCTGGTGGCCGCGGACAGCAAGGCGGTGGCGCCGCTGGTGCGCCTGGCGCACCAGGCCGGGGCGAGGGTGGTGGCGGTGGACGTGGACGCGCCCGGCGCCGACGGTACGGTCAAATCGGACAATGTCCAGGCCGGGGCGCTGGCTTGCCGCTATCTGGCGGAGCAGATGCGCGGCCGCGGCACGGTGGTGATTCAGAGCGGCCCGCCGGTGTCCTCGGTCTGGGACCGGGTGGCCGGCTGTCGCCGCAGCCTGGCCGCTTTTCCCAAGATTCGCCTGCTCAGCTACAAGGAGAGCGGGCTGGCGTCCAGCTGGGGCGGCAAGCGGCTGATGGAGCGGCATCTGCGGCGCTACCCCGCGATCAACGGCGTGTTCGCCTGCAACGACCGTCAGGCGCTGGGGGCGGAGCAGGCGGCGCGGGAAGCCGGCCGCGGGGAAGTGATGATAGCCGGGGTGGACGGCTCGCCGGACATCGAGAAGGCGTTGCGGGCGCAGAATCAGATCGTGGCCTCCGCCAGCCAGGCGCCGTACGCCATCGGCGTGGAGGCGGTGAGGCTGGGCCGCCAATTGCTGGACAATCCCAAATCCAAGCCGCGCACGGTGGTGGTGCCGGTGCAGCTGATTACCCGCGCCAATATCGGAGCCTATCAGGGCTGGCAAAGTCAGCTGCCGCCATTGCCCGACGCGGCGCGCTAGGCGGCGGCCCCCCGTCTTTTTTGACCTGCGGCGGCGGCGGTGTCACACTGCCGGTGTTTCCGCGTCGGCCTGGCCGACGCCAGCTGTTTCCAACTCAAGCCAAAGGATTCCACATGTTCGCATCACGCCCGCTCAAAGCCGGCCTGGCCGCCCTGGCGCTGACTTTGCCGCTGCTGGCGCACGCCGACGCCGCCCAGGACGCCGCCGTCAAAGAGTTGTCCGCCACGCTGAGCCTGAACAATATGCTGCCGGAACTGGCGCAGCGCACCACCGCCAGCGCGATGCCGCTGCTGCAGGAATACTTCGTCAAGAACAAGATCAAGCTGAGCGAAGCCCAGCAGAAAAAAGCGCAGGAAGGCTTCAAGACCTACGGCGAGAACGTGCACAAGCTGGCCAGCGACTACTTTGGCTCCAGCGCCGCCAAGCAGCAGTTCGAACAAACCGTGGCCAAGGCCTACAGCGCTCAGTTCAGCGCCGACGAACTCAAGCAGATCAACGCTTTCTACAAGACCGCCGCAGGTCAGAAACTGCTGAAGCAGCAGCCGCAGATCATCAACACCATCGCCGGCGACACGCTGAAGGCCGCCGAGCCGGTGCTGTTGCCCAAGATGCGCGCCGCCGCGGAAAGCTTCGGCAAGAGCGTCGCCAAGAAATAAGCGCGTTTGCGCTTCGCCATCAAAGCCGCCCAAGGGCGGCTTTTTTGCGTGCCGCGCGCCAGCTTGGTGCCGCGTCGCACCATTCCGGTTCAGTTCAGCATCAGGCTGAGCCGGCGCGCGGTGTCCACCGCGGCTTCCGCCTGGCTGGACTCCTCTTGCCATACCCAGACATTGTGGGTCGGGTCCAGCGCCTCGACCAGCCACAGCCGGCCGCCGCCGCCCAGCGCCACCTGACGCGCGCGCACCGGCCGGCGGTAATTGAACATCACCACCTCGCTGGTGGCGGCGGGCGTGTTGCGCGAGAACAGTTTCATGGCGGGCCTCGGCGGCGGGAGTGGACGATGTCCGCGACGCTGCAAGACTCGTGCCAACGGCTTGGCGGCGCAGCGGCTATAACGTGTTTATCGACACGGATTATGTCATTCAAATGATGAGACCGGGCTTATTGCTCTTGCTGTTGGCCGGGCTGGCGGCGGGCGTCGCGGCCGCGCCGCCGCGCCAGGTGGTGGTGCTGGTGGACAACGGCTATCCGCCGTATTCCTACGAGAAGGACGGCAGGGCCGAGGGCGTGTACAACGAGGTGTTGCGCGCGGCGTCGCAGCGCTTGAGCGATTACCGCATCGATCTGCGGCCGGTGCCGTGGAAGCGCGGCCTGTCCGAGCTGGAGGCCGGCCGCGCGCCGGCGCTGTCGCCGCCGTATTACCGCCCGGAGCGGGACTACATGGGCTATTCGGCGCCGTTCTGGCAGGAGCAGCTGGCGGTGTATTGCCGCGCGGAGGTCATGCGCGCGCCGCGGCAGCACTGGCCGGCGGATTTCCTGGGACTGCGCTTCGGCAACAACGCCGGTTTCCGTCCCGGCGGCAAGGCGTTCTGGCTGGCGGTGCAGCGCGGCGAGATCCAGCTGGACGAGGCGCCGGACACCCAGGGCAATCTGCTGAAGCTGATCAACGGCCGCACCGACTGCTATTTGAACGATAAGCTGTCCATTCTTTATGTGCTGGAACGGTTGCAGCGGCGCGGAGCGATCAGCGCGGAGCAGCGCGGCGAATTGGTGGCGGCGGCCAATCTGAACGGTGAGCAGGCCTATGTCGGCTTCACCAAGCACGGCCGGCAGCGCTTTCCCTATCTGGACGATTTCATCCGGCAGCTGAACGCCGTCTTGGAGCAGATGAAGCGCGAGGGGAGGATTGCCGCCATCGTGGAGCAGACGCTGCGCGACGCGCCGCCGTAGAACCGGCTCATCGCCGCGTCCGGCCGCCGGTTTTGACAGCCGCGGCGGCCGGTTTTAGCATGGCTCGATAGCCTTACGGAAACCAAGTATGGAAAACCGCAAACTGGCGGTATTGATAGACGCGGACAACGCGCAGTCGGCGCTGATCGCCGAGTTGCTGGCCGAGGTGGCCAAATACGGCACCGCCGTGGTCAAGCGCGCCTACGGCGACTGGACCACCAGCCAGCTGAAGGGCTGGAAGGAAGTGCTGCATCAGTACGCGATTTCGCCGATTCAGCAGTTCGCCTACACCAAGGGCAAGAACTCCACCGACTCCGCGTTGATCATCGACGCGATGGATCTGCTCTACACCGGCAATTTCGACGGCTTCTGCCTGGTGTCCTCGGACAGCGACTTCACCCGCCTGGCCACCCGGCTGCGCGAGTCCGGGCTGATGGTGATCGGCCTGGGCGAGCAGTCCAAGACGCCGCGGCCCTTCATCGCCGCCTGCGACAAATTCGTGTTCACCGAGATTCTGCGGCCGGAGCCGGCGGCGGCCAAGCACGCGGCCGACAAGCCCAAGACGCGCAGTACGCGCAGCCGCGCCAAGCCGCAGCCTGAGAAGGAGCGCCACCCGCTGCAGGACATGTTCACCAATGCGATCGAGGCGGTGTCGCGCGACAGCGGCTGGGCGGAGTTGTCGGTGGTGGGCACTTATCTGGCCAAGAACGATCCCTCGTTCGACCCGCGGGTCTACGGTCATTCCCGGCTGTCGCAGATGGTGAAAAAGCTGGACTTCCTGACGGTGCAGGAAAGCCGCAACGGCTCCAAACTGCATTGCGAAATCCGGCTCAAGCAGGACGGCGAATCGCTGCCCGCAGCGGCTGCGGCCGCGCCGCCCGCGGCGGAGCCGCCGGAAACGCCGGCGCGCAAGAAGCGCAGCCCGCGCAAAAAGCCGGCTGCTGCCGGCTGAACCGGCTGCTGGTACACTGTTTGCATTCCTAAAGAACGTGTTTACGATCTCGCGAGCTAAGGCGAGACAAGGCGAAAACAGCTGAGAAAGCGCAATGTACAGGTGGTACATGAGCATTTCGAAGTTGGTTTCAACGCGGTATCGCCGACGCGTAGCAGATCGTAAATAGGTTCTAAGGATCCGCGTCGGCGTCCGTGCCCGCGATCCAAACAACAAGCCACATCAGCAAGGGACAGAACATGATTATCCGCGACGCCACGCTGGAAGACCTGGCGGCGATACTCGACATCTACAACGAGGTCATCGCCACCACCACCGCCATCTACAACGACGATCCGCTGTCCGCCGGCGAATTCGCCGTCTGGTTCCAGGACCGCACCGCCGCGGGCTATCCGGTATTGCTGGCCGAAGAGGGCGGCAAGATACTGGGCTTTTCCAGCTTCGGCGATTTCCGCGTCAAACCGGGCTACCGCTTCACCGTGGAGCACAGCGTGCACTTGTCCGCCGACGCGCGCGGCAAGGGCATAGGCACCGCCTTGGTGCAGGCCTTGTTCCCGCGCGCCAAGGCGCTGGGCAAGCACACCATGATAGGCGCGGTGGACGCCGCCAACGCGGGCTCCATCCGCTTCCATGAGAAATTGGGCTTCCAGCAGGTGGGCACGCTGCCGCAGGTGGGGTTCAAGTTCGGCCGCTGGCTGGATCTGGTGTTTCTGCAGCGCTTCATCGACGGCGCCAGCGAGGGTCCGGCGGCGTCCTGATCCGGAAATGAGAAGCGCCGCAGGGGTCTGCGGCGCTTGCTCGTGCTTTTTACCACTGTCGAACGCAGTGTTTTCTTGATATTTCTCTATTCACCCTTGTACGACTTAGCGCACCTCTGCAACGATATCCCTACTGAACACCTTTTCGCAATACTTGCATTTCATTTTTGTGTCGCGCGCCTGGGGTTTGACGTAGAAAAAGCTGGTCACCGGCTCGTTGTGCGAGATGCAGTTGGAATTGGGGCAGGAAAAAATCCCCTCGATGGTGTCCGGCAGCGCCAGCTTGTGCTTCTTCACCACTTCGAAATTGTCGATTACGTTGACGGTGGCCTGCGGCGCGAACAGCGCCAGTTCGTTGGCCTGTTCTTCCGACAGCGCGATGTTCTCCACCTTGATGATGTCCTTGGCGCCCATGTGGCGGCTGGACAGGTTCAATCCCACGGTGACGCGCTCGCCGGTTTCGCTGAGTTTGAACAGGCGCAGGATGACCAGGCCCTGGCCGGCCGGAATGTGGTCGATGACGGTGCCTTGTTTCAGCGCTTCTACGGTGCGGGTGTATTGCATGATGGTTTCCTTTTCCTGAATCAGACGGTCTCGTTCAACACCAGCGACAACAGCGCCTGGCGCGCGTAGACCCCGTTCTTGGCCTGTTCGAAGTAATAAGCGTGCGGCGTGGCGTCCACGCTGGTTTCTATCTCGTCGACGCGCGGCAGCGGGTGCAATATCTTCATATTGGTGCGGGCGCTGTGCAGCATGTCGGCGCGCAGCACGAACTTGCCCTGGATCTTCTTGAACTCGGCCTCGTCGAAGCGCTCGCGCTGCACCCGGGTCATGTAGAGCACGTCCACTTGCGGAATCACGTCGTCCAGGCTGCCGACCACGGTGTACTGAATGCCTTTTTCATCCAGCTCCTCGCAGATGTAGTCCGGCATCGCCAGCTGCTCCGGCGCGACGAAGTAGAAGCGCGCGCCGAACAGCGACAGCGCCTGGGTCAGCGAGTGCACGGTGCGGCCGTACTTGAGGTCGCCGACGAAGGCCACGGTCAGGTTTTCCAGCGTGCCCTGGGTCTCGCGGATGGTGAACAGGTCCAGCAGGGTCTGGGTCGGGTGCTGGTTGGAGCCGTCGCCGCCGTTGATGATGGGCACGTCGGAGAATTCGCTGGCCAGCCGCGCCGCGCCCTCCTTGGGATGGCGCATCACCACCGCGTCGGTGTAGGAGGCGATGATCTTGATCGAGTCCGCCAGGGTTTCGCCCTTCTTGGCGCTGGTGTTGCCGCCGTCGGCGAAGCCGATGACGCTGCCGCCCAGCCGCTGCACCGCGGTCTCGAAGGACAGCCGGGTGCGGGTGGAGGGCTCGAAGAAACAGCTGCCCACCAGCTTGTCCTTCAGCAGGTCGTTGCGCGGCTGTTGTTTCAGGCGGGCTGCCGTGGCCACCACCAGCTCCAGTTCCTCGCGGCTGAAGTCCGGTATGGAAATGATGTGTTTGCGGTAGAGGGGGTTGGCCATGGTCGCGTCCTTTCAATATTGGCTTTATGAGTCGCGGGTAAAAAAAAAGCCCCTGGAATCAGGAGCTTGTTTTCTTACTGCATCGGGGTCCGGGAACGGCAAGGCCTCGCGCCAACGGCAGGTCGCCGCCGTGGCGGGCGGTGCGTCGTGCGGGAAGCGTTGTTGCGTGGGTCATTGCCTGTGGTCCGAACAAAACTGCGGGATTGTAATCCCAATTCCGGCGCGGCGGTAAGACCCATGTCGCATTTATCGAAATTGATGGCAGAAAAGGGACACTTGCGCGTCTGCTGCGAGCTTTGGACGGCTATTGGCGCCTGTTCAACGCCGCATCGCTGAAGCGCAGCGGACATCGAACAGGCTCTCAGCGCAGCGCGTATTTGATCCCCAGGCCCAGGAAACAGACGCCCAGCAGGCGGTTGAGCAGCAGGCGGCCGCCGGGGGCGAACGCGCGGCGGCGCAAATGGCCGGCCAGCCACACCAGCAGCGCCAGGTAGAGCATATTGATCAGGCAGAACACCGCGGCCAGCAGCGCGAAGCCGGCCGGGCCGGCGCGACTGGCGTCCAGGAATTGCGGGAAGAAAGCCATGAAGAACAGGATGGCCTTGGGGTTGGCCAGGGTGATCAACAGCGAGCGGCGGAAGCAGGCGCTGGCGCTGCGCGGCGTCGGCGCGGCCACGGCGGCGGCTCCGCCGCCGCGGCGGAACAACAGTTTCGCGCCCAGCCAGACCAGATAGAGCGCGCCGGCGTAGCGCAGCAGCTCGAACCAGCCGGGATGGGCGGCCAGCAGCGCCGCCACGCCGCCGCCGGCCAGCGCGATCAGGATCAGATCGCCGGCCAGCAGCCCGGCCTGGGCCGCGTAGCCGGCGCGCAGTCCGCCGCCGCCGAGCGCGCCGAGGATGGACAGGGTGCCGGCTCCCGGCGTGACCACCAGCAGCAGCGAAGCGGCGACAAATGGCCACCAGTCGATTTCAATCATCGGGCTTTTCCTTTCGTCGTCCGGCGGCTCAGGTGCGGAAATCGCCCACCAGCGCTTCCAGCCGCGCCGACAGTTCGCGCAGATGGCCGACCGAGGCGGCCACCTGGCGCACCACGTCGCTATTGCTTTGCGCCATGCTGCTGATGCGCTCCACGTTCTGGGCGATCTCCAGGCTGGCCGCGGATTGCTCGCGGGTGGAGGAGGCGATGTCGACGATGCTGCCCACCAGGCCGTGGCTGCGGTCCAGCACGGTCTGCATCGCCTGGTTGGCGTCTTCGGCGATGGAGACGCTGTTGCCCACCAACTGGCTGCTCTTTTGCACATCGCTGACCGCGTCGCGGGTTTCCTGGCCGATGGCGTTGACGATGCGGCTGATCTCCACCGTGGCCTCGGCGGTGCGGCCGGCCAGATTGCGCACTTCGTCCGCCACCACGGCGAAGCCGCGGCCCATCTCGCCGGCGCGCGCGGCTTCGATCGCCGCGTTCAGCGCCAACAGATTGGTCTGGTCGGCGATGTCCTTGATCACGTTGACGATGGTGCTGACTTCGGCCGAACGCGCGCCCAGGCCGTTCACCCGTTCCGCCAGCGCGTGCATATTGTCGGTCATGCGGCGGATTTCGGCGGTGACCTGGTTGACGGTGGCGACGCTCTGTTCGGTCAGGCTGCCGGTTTCCCGCGCGGTGCTTTCCGCCAGCTGCGCGGTGTTGGCGATGTGCTGCACGCTGACGGTCACTTCCTCCACGCCGGCCGCGGTGGCGCTGGCCGCGTCCGATTGCGAGGCGGAGGCGCTTTCCACCTGGCGCGCGGACTCCTGCAAGGACACCGCGGCGGCGGTGACCGCCTGGCTCTGCTCGCGCACTTCCACGAACATGTCGCGCAGGCTGGCGATGAAGCGGTTGAAGGCGTCGGCGGTGCGGCCGATTTCGTCGCGGTTGCGGATCGGGATGCGGATGGTCAGGTCGCCCTTGCCGGAGGCCAGTTGTTCCATGGTGGCGGCCAGGTGGTTCAGCGGCCGGGTCAGCGCGCGCACCACGCCGGCCAGCACCAGCAGGATCAGCGCCAGCGCCACCGCGCCTATCAGCACCGCGGTCAGGCTTTGCCGGCGCGCGTCGGCGGTGATGGCTGCGGTGGGGATGCTGACGCCCAGCGTCCAGAACTGGCCGGTATTGGCCACTTTCACCGGGTGGAAGAAGTGGGTGAAGCCGCCGGCCTCGTAGACGAAGTCCTCGCCCTGCTTGATCTTGCCCAGATAGGGCGTCAGCGGGCTGTCCTTGGGCGCCGGCTTGCCCAGCAGGCCGGCTTCCGGATTCACCACGTAGAGGCCGCCTTCGGACAGCATGCTGACGTAGCCGGTTTCATACAGCCGGATCTGGCCGAATTTCTTTTGCAGGTCGTCCAGCGCGATGTCGGTGGCCGACACGCCCAGCATTTTGCCGGCGGCGTCCTTGATCACCACGGCCAGCGAGCTTTCCAGGATCTTGCGGTTCTGCACTTCGTAGGGGTAGGGCTCGGTGATGGTGTCGCGGCCGCGCTGCTTGGGCACGTAGTAGAAATCGCCCCAGCCCGGTTTTTCGTAGTCGGGCTGATAGCTTTCCGGGTGCTCCTTGAACTTGGGGAATTCCTTGACCCGGTCCGTCGACATCATCACGTCCATCTGCGCCTTGCCCTTGTCGTTCTTGGTGACGTAGGGCTGGTAGCGGCCGGTGGGGTCGTGGCGCGGCCAGTCCATGCGGAAGCCGTTGTCGTTGCCGTCGAAGGCGTTGGGCTCCCACAGCATCCACAGGCCCACCGATTGCGGCGCGTTGTCCAGCATCTGCTGTATCGTGTTGTCGGTGTGCTTGCGGTCCGGGTGGGCGACGCGCTGTATGCCCTGCACCGCGTCGGCCAGGTGGCGCGGCAGGGTGAAGTTGCGCGCGAAGTCGCTTTCCGCGTCCTTGGCGTAGCTGCTGGCCTGTTCCGAGGCCAGCTTGTAGCCCTGGTCCACCGCCGAGCTGTAGCTCTGCCAGGCGATCAGGCCAATCATGACGGCGAAGCCGACGGCGATGGCGGCGGCGGCCACCAGGATGATGCGGGTGCTCAGGCGGCCCCATTTCTGCTGTTCCATTCTTCTTTCCCCAATACCTTGCGAAGCTTGTTATAGGGCGGTCTGCCGCGGCAGCGCGCGAGCGGAGGCGAAGCCCGGCGTCTTGCCCTTATTTATAGACATTAAAGCCAGAGGCTCGCGCCGGTCCATGCCGACGCGTTAAAAGCGGGCCGCCGCGCGGCGGAACGTGGGGAGCGCGCCACAAGGGCCGCGGCGGCAATATTTACAGCCGCGTGACAAGCGACGGCGCGCCGCGTTATCTAGCAGGCTTTGCGCGAGCTTGACGGTGAATTCGCATGTCATGCGAGGCCGCTAATTTGGCCGCCGGGCTAATGGAATACCTTGCAAATGCCGATAGCGGAGTTGATGCTGAAGAAAGGCGCGCCCGGGCGGCATCGGGCGGGCCGGTCCATTTGCGCCGGCGATATCGGCCGGCGAGGTCCCGGTGACAGGGTGGCGGAGACGCATGCGCGCGGCCGGCGGCACAGGCGCGCGGCGGGATAAAGAGCACAGAATGATCAAGTGCATAGAAGTGGCCGATCTCAAGGTGGGCATGTACATCCACGATCTGAACTGCGATTGGATGTCGCACC
Source organism: Chromobacterium alkanivorans (assembly GCF_016937655.1). Taxonomy (GTDB): domain Bacteria; phylum Pseudomonadota; class Gammaproteobacteria; order Burkholderiales; family Chromobacteriaceae; genus Chromobacterium; species Chromobacterium alkanivorans. Next base: position 197,489 of record NZ_JAFHKL010000007.1, read on the forward strand.
CCTTTTTGCTTAAGCGTTTTCTGGTCAAGGACGAGGAAGAGATCCGCAAGATTGCCGACTCCGGCATTCACGAGGTGTACATAGACACGCGCAAGGGGATGGACTTGCCCTCCGCGCCCACCGCCACCGAGGTGAAGAAGCAGTTGGAGGAGCAGATCCGCGAGTTCGGCAGCAACGAGACCATCCTGGAGCGGCAGGTGGAGGCCGGCGCCGAGTTCGGCCGCGCCCAGCTGATCCACAGCGAAGCCAACCAGATCATCCAGGGCATTCTCAAGGACGTGCGGCTGGGCAAGCAGGTGGAGCTGGAGATGGTGGAGCCGTCGGTGACCAAGATGACCTCGTCCATCCTGCGCAACGGCGGCGCGCTGCTGTCGCTGTGCCGGATCAAGGACAAGGACAACTACACCTTCCAGCATTCGGTCAGCGTAGGCGCGTTGATGGTCAGCTTCTGCAACGCGATGGGCATGAGCAAGGAAGTGATCCATCACGCCGGCATCGGCGGCATGCTGCACGATATCGGCAAGATGAAGATTCCGGACCGCATCCTCAACAAGCCGGGCAAATTGACCGAGCAGGAGTTCACGGTGATGAAGTGCCATGTGGTGGAGAGCAAGCAGATCCTGCTGCAAACCACCGGCATTTCCGAAACCGCGGTGCTGGTGGCGGCGCAGCACCACGAGCGTCACGACGGCAGCGGCTATCCGGCCGGGCTCAAGGGCGAGGAGATCTCGCAGCTGGGGCAGATGGCGGCCATTGTCGACGTCTACGACGCGCTGACTTCGGACCGTTGCTACCACAAGGGCATGGCGCCCACCGACGCCTTGCGCAAGATCTACGAGTGGTCCAAGTTCCACTTCAATCCGCAGCTGGTGCAGGCTTTCATGCGCAGCATAGGCATTTATCCGATCGGCACCCTGGTGCGCCTGGAGAGCGGCCGGCTGGGCGTGGTGGTGGAGCAGAACGAGAGCAATCTGATCTCGCCCAAGGTGAAGGTGTTCTTCAGCACCAAGAGCAATGTCTACATCCCGCCGGAGATGGTGGACTTGTCGCGAGGCATGGGCTTCGGCGGCGGCGACCGCATCGTCAAGCATGAGTCGCCGGACAAGTGGAAGATAGATCCGCTGCGTTTCCTATAGCGGGGCGGAGCGCCCCGCGCCGCTCAGGCTAGCGGTAATCCCCCCACACGGTCTGCATCGCCGCCACCGCGGCCAGCGCCGCGGTTTCGGTGCGCAGGATGCGCGGCCCCAGCTTCAGCGGCGTCCAGCCGGCGTCCAGCGCCGCGGCCTCTTCGCGGGCTGAGTAGCCGCCCTCCGGCCCCGCCATCAGCCAGGCGCGCGCGGGCGCGGCGGCGATGTCGGCCAGGCGCTGGGTGCCCGCCGGCGACAGGATCAGCCGCGCGTCGGCGGCCGGCGGCTGTTTCAGCCATTGCTCCAGCGACAGGATGGGCAATACTTGAGGAATGGCGTTGCGGCCGCTTTGCTCGCAGGCGGAAATCACGATCTCCTGCCAGCGCGCCACGCGCTTGTCGGCGCGCTCGCCGGACAGCTTGACGATGGAGCGTTCCGCGGCGATGGGCTGAAACGCGGACACGCCCATCTCCACGCCTTTTTGCAGGGTGAACTCCATTTTGTCGCCGCCGGAGATGGCCTGGGCCAGGCCCAGCCAGATCGGCGTTTCACGTGAAACCTCGTCGAAGCCTTCGATGCGGCAGTGGGCGTCGCGTTTCATCACCGCGTCCAGCGTGGCGGAATACTCGCCGCCGCGGCCGTTGAACAGGGTGACGGCGTCGCCGGCATTGAGCCTCAGCACCTGGACATGGCGCACCACGGTGTCCGGCAAGGCCAGCGTTTGGCCGACGCTAAGGTCGGCGTCAATGTAAAACCTGGGCATGACGTATTGAAAGTCGCTGTTGATACCGGTATTTTGCTTTGTTTGCTGCGATTGCAGCAAATGGGATTGCAGCGGCCTTGGGGGAAAACGAATGCAGGTGCTGGAACAGGTGATGCAGGTGCTCAGGGAAGTGGCGCGCGACGAGGTGATGCCGCGCTTTTTGCGCGTGGGCAAAAGCCGCAAGGACGACGGCACGCTGTTCACCGAGGCCGACATGGCTTGCCAGCAGGCGCTGCAGGCCGCCTTGCCGCGCATTCTGCCTCACCCGGTGCTGGGCGAGGAGATGGAATTGGCCGAGCAAGACCGGCTGTGGGCGGAAAACCAGGACGGCCTGTGGGTGGTGGACCCGATAGACGGCACCACCAACTTCGTCAACGGCCTGCCGTATTTCGCCATCTCCGTCGGCCTGATGGTGGGCGGCAAGAGCCGCTTGGGCGTGATCTACAACCCGGTGTCCCAGGAAATGTTCTACGCCAGCCGCGGCGAGGGCGCTTATCTGAACGGCCAGCGCCTGCCCTTGAAAACCGTGGTCAACACCATGTGCGACGCCATCGCCAGCGTGGAGGTCAAATACTTGCGCTCCGGCAAGCTGGCCGCGCGCATCGGCAGCACCTGCCCCTGCGGCAGCCTGCGCAATCTGGGCTCCAGCACGCTGGACTGGTGTTATCTGGCGGCCGGACGCTACGATCTCTATCTGCACGGCGGCCAGCGGCTGTGGGATTACGCCGCCGGCGCGGTGATCCTGGAAGAGGCCGGGGGTCAGATCGCCAGCCTCAACAGCGACGACTACTGGAGCGACGTGATCTGGAAGCGCTCCGCCATCGCCGCGCTGAATCCGGAGCTGTTCTCCCAATGGCACCGCTGGGTGCGCGCCAACCAATAGCCCGGCTTCAGCCGCGGAACATGAAATAGACCGCGCCCACCAGGCACAGCCCGGCCCAGACGTAATCCCAGCGGAAGGGCTGGTTCATGTAAAACACCGCGAACGGTATGAATACCGACAGCGATATCACTTCCTGAATGATCTTCAGCTGCGACAAGCTCATCGCGCCGTAGCCTATGCGGTTGGCCGGCACCTGCAGCAAATACTCGAACAAGGCGATGCCCCAGCTGGCCAGCGCGGCCAGCCACCAGGGCTTGGACGACATGTCCTTCAGGTGGGCGTACCAGGCGAAGGTCATGAACACATTGGACAACACCAGCAACAGCGGCGTCAACAGATAGGGCGAGAGATTCATGATGCGCGCTCAGCGGCCGGCGTTCCAGTTGGCGACGGCTTCTTTCTTGTTGTCGGCCTGAGCGCCGATGGCGCCGCAGTTGCCGTTGTCCGGATAGCGGCTGCATTGCACCCAGAAGCGGCGGGAGCCGGCCTTGACCAGCAGGGCGGGCGCGCCGCATTTGGGGCAGGGTCTGAGGGCGGTTTGCGGTGTTTGGCTCATGGCGGAAAGTCCGGCTGAAACCGGCATCTTACCCCAAGCCGCCGCGTGATGGCGGCGGCATGGGGTCAGCGCTTAGCGGCGCGCTTTCAGCGCCGCCGCGGCCGAAACCGCCGGATCCGCCGCCTTGACGAAGTTGGCGACGTAGCCGCCCAACAGCTTATGGGTGTGGGTGGTGGGGTGCAGCACGTCCCAGAACACGAAGGCGTCCGGATTGCCGCATTCCGCGCGCGGTTTCTGCTCCCAGATATAGGGCAGGCTGGCGTTGCCGGCGATGTCCAGGCAGGACTGGGTGGCGTTGCTGACCTGGTACTTGGCCGGGTTGTCGAGCAAGTCGTCGAACAGGGTGTTGCTGTCGAACAGGTTCAGCTTCAGCGTGCTGCCGTACTTCTGTTGCAATTGCGTCACCAGCAGCGCCAGTTTGGCGTTGTAATCGCGCACCTGCGGCGCCAGCGCGGCGGCCTTGCCGCTGGCCTGGGCCGCAGGAGTGCGGGCCAGATTGGGCAGGTTCAGCACCACGATGTGGCGCGCGCCGGCGGTGATGACGCGTTCCAGCGCCTTGCCCTGGTCGGCGATCACCTGGTCCACGGTGCGGCCGTAGTTGAGCAGGTCGTTGCCGCCTATCAGCATGGTGAACAGGGTGTTTTCCGGCCGGTAGTTGGCGGCCTTCTGCATGTATTGCGACCACGATTCCACCTGCTGCAGCAAGCCCGGCACCACCAGGTGCTGATCGCCGGCGGAGCCGCCTATCGCCCAGTTGTAGATCGGCAGCTTCAACTGCTCGGCCAGATACTCCACCCAAACTCGGTCATTGCTGAAGCGGCCGATGAACCAGCTCTTGGCGTTGGGCAGCCGCCATTGCGAGGCGCCGTACATGTTCTGAGTGTCGGACAGGCTGTCGCCGAACACGATCAGCTTGTTGACGCGCGCCGGCTGGCTGGCGCTGTCCTGGCTCCAGATGGTGTGGTTGTAGGACATCTGGTTGTTGGCGGCGGCGTACAGCGCCACCGGGCGGTTGACGCCCTTGGCCGCCAGCGTTTTCTGGCAGACCCCGGCCAGGGTGTCCTGAGCCACGTCGCTGTAGAACATGTTCTTCAGCGCGACGATGCTGCCGGACCACCAGTAGCCGTTGACGCGGTAGTAGTCGCCGCTGCTGGGGTCCAGCGCCCAGTGGTAGCTGGTTTGCGGCTTGCCGGCGTTCATGTCCAGCCGGTAATAGCAGCGCAGATAGGTGTAGGTGGCGGCTCCCATCGCCACGGCCGGCTTGGCCGCCGCGGCCTTGACCTGGGCTTCGCTGAGCGGCCCGCCCGGGGACAGATAGTCCAATTGCGGGTCCAGCTGGGCATGGGCCTGGCTGGCGGCGAACAGGCCGGCGGCGGCCAGCAGGCCGCGTAGCAGTTGAGGTTTCATAGCGACTTTCCCGATACGTGATTTGAGTCAAGCTGTCTGTTGTATGCCGTCTAGCGCGGCCGTTGCGGCGTGGTGCCGTATCGGGATATTTAAGTATTTACAGGTGAAAATAAACGGTAATTTTAAGTTATGCGTAAAAATGCCATATGGCTTAAACGCTGTGGTTTTTCATGCGAAAACGCCCGCGCAAGGCGGGCGTTCACTGAGATTGGATGTGACGGCGGCAGCTAGGGCGGGGGCCTAAGCCGTCAAGAGCACAGATCAGACGCTGAGCGCGACGATCTTCAAGGGATGCTTGCCGTCCGGGCTGGGGAAGTCCGCGTCCGGGGCGATCCATTCCGCCGCGCGCACTTCGCGGCCGGCCTTGGCCGCGCTGCGCTTGAGCGCTTCCAGCCAGTCGTCGCCGTCCACCTGCGCGACGTTGTTGCAGCAGATCAGCGTGCCGCCGGGCGCGGTGGCCAGCAGTGCCGGCTTGAACAGCGCCTGGTAGTCGTTGATCAGGTCCACCACGCCGAAGGGGCTCTTGGAGTAGCGCGGCGGGTCCAGGAACACCAGGTCGAACTGGCGAGCTTCCAGTTTGGGGAAGGGCGGCATTTTCTTGCCGCGCACGCGCTCCGGCTGGCCGATGCCGGACAGCTGGCGGATGGCGGCGAACACATCGCTCTGCACGCAGCGCGGCCGAGTGGCCAGCAGGTTGAGCTTGGCGTTGGCGCGGCCCACGCTGAGGCTGGATTCGGCGAAGTCCACGTTCATCACGAAGCTGGCGCCGGCCTTGGCCGCGGCCACGCCGACGCCGCAGGTGTAGGCGAACAGATTGAGCACGCTCTTGCCGGCGGCCAGCTGCATCACGTGGCGGCGCGCGGCGCGCAAATCCAGGAACAGCCACGGGTCCTGGCCCTTGTGGCGGGCGCGGTAGTGGTAGTTGACGCCCAGTTCGCGGATGGTGTGGTCGGCTTCGGCCTCGGCCTGTTGTTCCAGCGTCAGCGCGTTGCCGATGCGGGAGTTGTCGGCGCTGCGGTCGTTGTAGAGCAGCGGCAGGCCGGGATGGCTGGCCTGGTAGTGGGCGCGGATCGCCGCCAGTTCGTCCTCGCTCAGTGGCTGGTGGAAGGTCTGGGCCAGCAGCTGCTCGCCGTAGCGGTCCACGGTCAGGCCGGGCGCGCCTTCCACGCTGCCGTGGAACAGGCGGTAACAATTGGTGTCTTCGGCTTGCAGCCGGGCGATCAGTTCTGCGCGCGCGGCTTCGGCGCTCTGCAGCAATGGGGTCAGGGAGGACATCGGGGGCCTTCGCTTGCGGTTCCGGGCCGGCTCGCTGCTTGGGGGCGGGCGCGCCGGAAAATCCTTCATTGTATGCCTTGCCGCAGCCGCGCTCAAATGCGCGTCCGGAAAAGCCCTTGCAAAACAACAGGCCGCCGGTGGGCGGCCTGTCGGGGAAGGGCTGGGTCGCTTGCTTGATTCAATCGATTTTAGAACCGGTCCTCAGCGTCGCGGCAGGGCGGCCAGGCCGGCGGAGCCGTTCATGAAGCCGTAGACCTCGTCCGCCAGCACTTTGTGGGTGCGGGTGGTGGGGTGCAAGGTGTCCCAGAACACGAAGCTGTCCGGATTCACGCAGTTGGCGCGCGGGCTCTGGGCGCTCAGGTAGTTGGTGCTGGAGTCCGCGTTGATGTTGAGGCAGGACTGGGTGACGTTGTTGAACTGGTAGGCGGCGGGGTTGCCCAGCACCTTGTTGAACAGCGCGTAGCTGTCGAACACGTTCAGCTTGAGGCCGCTGCCGTATTTGAGGCGCAGCTGGGCGGCCAGCGCGTTCAGGCGCTGGTTGTAGTCGCGCACCTGGACGGCCACCTGGGCCGCGCCGGACTTGAACTGGAACACCGGCGCCCGCGACACGTCGGGCAGATTGAGCACCAGGATGTTGCGCGCGCCGGCGTCTATCAGGCTGGTCAGCGCCTGGCTCTGGCCGCTGATCACCTTGTCCACCGAGTTGTTGTAGTTCACGAAATCGTTGCCGCCGATCAGCATGGTGAACAGCGTGGTGGCCGGATCGTAGTCGCGGGCCTGCTTCATGTAGTCCTTCCACGACTGTACCTGTTGCAGCACGCCGGGGATCACCAGCTTTTGCGTGTCCACGCCGGCGCCGCCTATCGCCCAGTTGTACACCGGCAGCTGCAGGCGGCCGGCCAGGTACTCCACCCACACCTGGCCGTTGCTGAAGTGGCCGAGGAACCAGCTGTTGCGGTTGGGCAGCGTCCACATCGAGGCGTTGTAGACGTTCTGGTTGTCCGACAGGCTGTCGCCGAAGGCGACGATCTTGTTGACGGCGGCGCCTTGGCCGGCCTTGTCGTTGGTCCACACCGTGTAGTTGAACGACAGCTGGTTGTCGGCGGAGAACACCATCGCCGGGTTCTGCTGGATACCCTTTTTCTGCAAGGTGCCGCGGCACACCGATTGCAGCGTGCTTTGCGCCACGTCGGTGTAATACATGTTCTTCCAGTCCAAGGCGCTGCTGGACCACCAATAGCCGTTCAGGCGGTAGTAGTCGCCGCTGCTGGGGTCCAGGCCCCACACGTAGTCGGTGGTGGGCTTGGCGGCGTCGCCGCCGGTGCGGTAATAGCAGCGCAGATAGGTGTAAGTGGCCGGGCCGGGCACCGACATCAGCTCGACATTGGCGTCGCCGCGCGCGGCGCGGCTCTGCGGCGCCGGCGGAGCCGTCTTCAGCAGCTGCTCGCGGCTCAGCGGGCCGGACGAGGACAGCACATGGCTGTAGCGCGGGTCGGGCTGGATGGGTTCGGCGGCGGCGGCGTGGGCCAGGGGGCTCAGGGCAAAGCCCAGCAATAGCAGCGATTTCATTGTTGTCTCCTCGTGTGGAGCGCCGTCAGGCGACGGCGCGAACGCATGGACCGGCGCCGCTGGCGGCGCGCAATCCGCGTGCCGCCTAGGCTAGCCAAGAAAAATGAAAATTTCATGCAAATGGAATGATTGCTCTATTTCCAAGCGTTTGACTGTCGTATTGCTGCCAGCGCAGCAAAGCCGCATTGATATGCCATATTGAAATCATTCGGCCTGAGTCGCCGCCGGAGCGCTTGCAGATATCGCTCTCGCGGCCGGGCTTCATCGGCATGCGGGGACGGAAATGCGACAAGCGCGGGAGCTGCTGAAAACGCTGTATACGATGGCGATGATGGTGGAGGCGCGCGATGCCTATACCGGCGGGCATTTATGGCGGGTATCGCGCTTGAGCTACGCGTTGGCCGATGATCTTGGCCTGCCGCAGTCCGAGGTGGAGCGCATCGCGCTGGGCGGCTTTTTGCATGATCTGGGCAAGGTGGGCGTGCCGGACGCGGTGTTGAACAAGCCGGACAAACTCAGCGACGCCGAGTACGAGGTGATCAAGACCCATCCCCGGGTGGGGGCGGACTTGCTCAGCGATCACCCGCTGGCGGAGCTGGCGCTGGACGCGGTGCTGCGCCACCACGAAACGCCGGACGGCCGCGGCTATCCGCAGGGGCTGAGGGACAAGGAGATTCCTCTGGCGGCGCGCATCGTCGGCATCGCCGACGCCTTCGACGCGATGACCAGCACCCGGCCGTATCGGCGGGGCATGCCCAAGGAGCGCGCGCTGGCCATCGTACGGGAGAATCTGGGCACCCAGTTCGACCGCGAACTGGGCGAGCGCTTCATCCTGCTGGGCGAGGCCGGCCGGTTCGATCACGTGATCGGCCACAGCGAGCCGGGCATTCCGCTGCAATGCTGTCAGGGCTGCGGTCCCATCATCGCGGTGCCGCGCGGCATGGCCGACGGCGAGGAGATCTTCTGTCCCAGCTGCGCCGGCGGCTATAGGCTGACGCGACGCGGGCCGCATCTGGAGCTGGCGCCGTCCGGCCACTCCAATCCGGCGCTGGCGCGCCAGCCGCGGGCCGACCCGGGGCTGATCGACGATCTGCTGTTGGGCGCCGAGCAATTGTTGCAAACGCGCAAACCCAGCCTGCTCGAGCGCCTGTTTGGTTGAAGGAGCGCCGGCGGGGTCCGACGGGAATAACAGCGAGGCCATGCGCGCTTGTACGCTTGCGTGGCAATACCAATGGTATAAGCTGGCTGAGAGCCTGTTCCAAGCCCGTAGGGGCAAAACCGTTTTCCCGGCGGTTTTCGCTTGGCCTCGCTGCTGCTCGCTGGGCTTTGAACCGGTTTAAGTCCGCAACGGACCGCTCGCCGTGCGCTTGGCGCCGCGGCGGCCCGCGCCCGGCAGTCCCCTTTCTCTCGCTGCGCCCGCGCGCCGTCCGTCACGCCTGGGCCGATAGGAGCTTGCATGCATCAGCTCGATCCCGCTCTGGCCGTCTGGCTGGAAGAATACAACCGCGAACTGGCCGAGTTGGTGGCCAAAGGATACAAGGCGACGTCGATAGGCGCGCGCGAAGCGCTGGCCAATCTGACCCGACAGCTGGTGACGCCGGGACCGGACATCGCCTGGGTCAACGACGACCTGGTGCCCGGCCGCGATTTCACCGTGCCGGTGCGCGTCTACCACCCGGATCCGAAGCGAGCGCTGCCGGTGCTGGCGTTCTTCCACGGCGGCGGGCACATGGTGGGCAGCGTCAGCGTTTACGATCCGATCTGCCGGCGCTTGGCCGCCGCCAGCCAGCACGTGGTGGTGGCCGCCGACTACCGCTTGGCGCCGGAAAGCCCGTACCCGGCCGGCTTGCAGGACGCCGCCGTCGTGGCCAAGGGCTTGTGGCAGGCGCTGGACGCGCGCGGGCTGCCCTATCTGCGCCAGCTGTCGCTGGCCGGGGATTCCGCCGGCGGCGCGCTGACGTCCAGCCTCAGCGCTTTGGGGCAGTACGACGCTTCGCTGCGGATCAAGCGCCAGGTGCTGATCTATCCCAGCGTCGACTACACCTTGAGCCAGCCGTCGGTGGACGAGAACGGCGAAGGCTATCTGCTGACCAAGGCGCGGGTGGCCTGGTATTTCGATAACTACTTCCAGCACGCGGAGAACCGCCTGCAGGCCTCGCCGCTGCATGGCGGATTCAGCCGCAAGCTGCCGCCTACCATGCTGGTGTCGGCCGGCTTCGATCCGCTGCGCGACGAGGCCTTTCTTTACGCCGACAAGCTGCGCGCGGCGGAGGTGGAGGCGGAGCATTTGCATCTGGACGGCATGGTGCACGCCTTTCTCAATCTGGAGGCCATCGTGCCGGACGTCTGCCGCATGGTGTATCAGCGCATCGCTGCCTTCCTCAATCGCTAGCGCGCGCCGCCGGAAAGCAGAACCGCCGCCGGGTAGACCGGGCGGCGGTTTTTTTGCGTCGCATTAATGCCGTTGTACTGACGGACGTCGCTTATGGCGCGGCGCGCGTCGTCAGCACAATGGCAAGCGTGACCAAGCGGGGAAACTCAATAGTTTTCCGGGCAGAAGTGGCGTTCCACCAGTTCGATCAGGATGTGCAGCACCTTGATGTGCAACTCCTGCACTCGGTCCGCGAACTGACCGCCGGGCGTGTTGACGTAGACGTCGGCCAGCGGCTCCAGCCGAGTGCCGGCGCGGCCGGTGAGGATAATCACCTTGACGCCCATTTCACGGGCCACTTGCGCGGCGTTGACTATGGTCTGGCTATTGCCGCTGGTGCTGATGCCGATCAGCACGTCGCCGGCGCGGGCGTGGCTTTCCAGATAACGCGAAAACACGAACTCGTAACCGTAGTCGTTGGCCACGCAAGTCATGTGGCTGGGATCGGAAATGGCGACGGCGGCCATGCCGCGGCGGTTTTTGCGGTAGCGGCCGGTCAGCTCTTCGGCGAAATGCATGGCGTCGCACATCGAACCGCCGTTGCCGCAGGAAAAGACGCGCCCACCGCTTGTCAGGCTGGCGATCAGGGTTTGCGCCGCCGCGTCGATGCTGGCCAGCGCTTCCGGGTTGGCCAGCAGATTGGCCAAGGCGGTTTGCGCCTCGTTCAGGCTGGCTTCGATGTGTTGAATCATGGTGGTGTCTCGTTTCATGCGGTGCGGCAAAACAACAGTCTACACCCGCGTCGGGTCCGGGTCAGCCGATCTGGCGGCCAAACCAGACCACGCGGCCGATGACTTCGAATTCGCCTGTATTGCGTTGCAGGTCCACGGTAAAGGTTTCGTACAAGGGATTGGCGCTGCGCACCTGCACCGCGCCGCCGGGCAAACGCTGCAACTGCTTGACGAAGATGTCTTCGCCCATGCGGATCACGTACAGGCCCTCGCCGGGCGAGTGTTCCGCGGTGTTGACCAGGATGGTGTCGCGGTCCTCCAGCACGCCGCTCATGCTGTCGCCCTTGACGCTGATCACCGCCAGGTCCCGGGCGGACGCGTTCAGATGGTTCTTGATCCAGTATTTTCGGAACGCCATATAGAACATCGGCGCTTCATCGCTGGCATTGGAACCGAAGCCGGCCGAGGCCTTCAGGTTATAGCGCGGGATGAAACAGAACTCTTCATGGACGTTGTCGGGTACAAAACAGTCCGAATCGCGTTCTAGTCTGATCGAAGCGCCCAGCGGCGGCGCCGACTCGTACTGCGGCCCGCTGCCGTGCAGCAGCCATTCCAGCCTGCAGCCGCTGGCCTCCGCGATCTTGCTGGCTGTGGCCGCGCGCGGCACCCCGCCGTGATACCACATATTGGTGAACGAACCTTTGTTGATTCCAATGCGGGTGGCCCAGGCGTAGGGCTTTTCCGCGCCTATCAGCAACTCCAGCCGTTGCTTGAAGTCACTTTGTTCCAAGTTTTTTTCCATATAGAACTCCATTTGGCGTGCGAGGCCGGCGCCACGGCTCGGTCAAATGACCTGAACTAAAGGACAGGTAGTGACATCGTACTAATTGATCGGTTTTACGTTTTGAACTAAAATAGCACTTATGAATCTGAGGCAAGTTCAAAACAAGTCGGCGCAAGGCAAGGTCCTTGTGTGAGCCAGCGCATGAATGGCTGTATTCGATAGAATTCATGGGCTTGCCAGTGTTTAGAACGACAGTTCTAAATGCAAACTGCGTACATGACCTTGATTAATTATAACTCATTTAGAACTTATCGTCTTTGTTCCGTGATTACAAGGAGATTTCCGCGATGACCGTAGCCAATATCGCCCCGGCCCTGCCCGAAACCATGCGCCTGGTGGCGGAACTGATCGGTTTGCCGCGCACCTTGCAATTGGTGCAGGCGCTGGGCGGCACTACCTTGCCCATCTCCAAAAACCAAAGCAAGGCGGGGCAACTGCGCTTCGCCGCGCTGGTGGAGGTGATAGGCGAAGACGCCGCAGCCAGCCTGACTCATCATTTTGGCGGCGACATCCTGTACGTGCCGCGCTGCAGCCAGGCCTTGCGCTTGGCGCGCAATCAACAATTGCTGAGCGACTTCGACCAACTGCTGGACCAGGGACTGGGCGCCAACGAGGCGGTCAGCGTGCTGGCCATCCGTTTCCAACTGAGCGACCGCATGGTGTGGCGCGTGCTGAAAACGCCCAGCCAAGACCTGCATTAAGGCGATACGCCGCTTCCCCCCCTCTTCCGATTTCTCCTGTTTGTTTCAAGCCGGTTCCGTCCGCCTGGCAGGGCTGCGCGCGCGCCGCGCATGACGGCCGGCCAATGAGCCACGTTTCGTCAACAAAAGGAGTCTTCATGGCCAGCAGAGCTATTTCCGACCTGCACCCGCAGTTGCAACCCCTGGCCGAAGCGTTTGTGCGGCGCTGCCGCGACGCCGGCGTGGAGGCCTTGATCACCTGCACCTGGCGTTCCGGAGCGGAACAAGACGCCTTGTACGCGCAGGGCCGCAGCCGGCCCGGGCTCAAGGTGACCAACGCCCGCGCGGGCCAGTCCGCGCACAACGCCATGCTGCACGGCAGCCCGGCGGCGCGCGCCTTCGATGTGGTGCCGCTGATCGGCGGCAAGCCGGTCTGGGACGCCCACCATCCGCACTGGCAGCTGATGGGCGAGATCGGCGCCGCGCTGGGCCTGAACTGGTATGGCCGGGCGGACGCGCCTTTCCGCGAGTTTCCCCATTTTGAGTTGAATCCGACCGACCTCGACAAGGAGAAGAAATGATGCGTCTGTCCGACTTGCTGACCCGGCCCGGCGGCCGCCGGCTGAGCCATTCCCGGCTGTGGGCCAACATCGCCTGCGCCGCGGCCACGCTGCTGTTCGTGGTGGAGGGGCTGCGCGGCGCCCTGGGCGCGGAGATCTGGCTGATTTATCTCGGCATCGTCGGCGGTTACTCCGCCGGCTTGCGCCTGATAGCCGCCTGGCGCGACCGAGGCGGCCGCTGATGGGCTCGGGGCCCGCATGGCTGAAGCTGGGAGGCTGGCTGTTGCCGCCCTTGCTGGCGGCTGGCTTGGCGTATCCGCTTGGGCTGCGCCACGGCGCGGAGAACTGGCGCGCGCGTTTGGCCGAACAGCGAGCGGCGGATCAAGGCCGCCTGACCGCCGAAGCGGAACGCGCCCAGCGGCAATTGGAGGCCGCCTTGCTGCAGCAGCAACGCTTGCGCGAGCTGCTGGGCCGACAGGAGGCGCGCTTGCTGAGTCAACAACAGGACCTGCAGCGGCGGCTGCAAGACCAGAAACAAAGGATCGAATATGTCGTGCAACAGGATGGCGGCCGTTACGGCGGCCTTGGCCCTGACAGCCTGCGCCTCTACCGGCAAGTCCTCGGCTATCCCGCCGCCGCAGTGCCCGCAACCGACTCCGTATCTATTGCAAATCCCCATCAAGCCGCCGCCGCCGGCGCCGGGTTACCGGCAGCAGACCTCCTGGCTCACGCCGCCGACTACGGCGCCTGGTGCCAGCAACTGGAACAAAGGCTGACGGCGCTCGGCGGGCTGTTCACATCCGAAGGACCACAACCATGAGCGACTTTTTCGATCGGGCCAGCGAACTGGAGACCGAGTTTCGCGAGCAAGCGATTGCCCGCCATTACCAACAGTTCGATCAGACCGGCTACAGCCACTGCGAGGATTGCGGCGATCCCATCCCGTCCGCGCGCCGGGCGATCATGCCCAGCTGCACCCGCTGCGTGATCTGCCAACAATTGGCCGAAGGCTGAAAGGCGGGTTTCACGTGGAACATGACAATTTGATGGCCCTGGGCCGCATAGAAGGCAAGCTCGACATGATCGTGGCGCACCTCGCCAAACAAGACAAAAAACTGGAAGAGCTGGACGGCCGCCTACGCGACGTCGAAGTCCAGGCCGCGCGCAGCGGCGCCATGTCCGGCGCCTTGTCCGCGCTGGCGGTGACGCTGCTGGGCGAATTCCTCAAGCGTTTGATTCACTGAGCGGCGGTACGCCGTTTCATCCGCCGCCTCCGGCGCGGCGTCGAATTTCCGTCTTCTCAAACCTTGTGAAAGGAATCCAGATGTCGCAAACGACGATCTGTATCAAACCGCAGCTGCAGTTCAATTTAATTGGCCATGAAGACGCTGCAATGGCCGCGGATGGCAAGGGCGCGCAGTTCCAGATGAATGCGACTTGTTGCGGCCAAGAAGGAGGCAAGGGACAAGGCGTGCCCAGCGGCGCCGTCATGCATTTTGCCGCGGAGAAAGCCCCGGAAGGCTGGCTGAAGGCTGATGGCAAGGCCTATGCCAAAAGCGCGTATCCCACCTTGTTCAGCGTGATCGGCGACAGCTTCCGCGATGCGAAGAACAGCGACGAAGCCATGTTCAATGTCCCTGACCTGCGCGGCGAATTCATTCGCGGCTGGGACGACGGGCGCGGCGTAGATCCGGCTCGCAAGCTCGGCAGCGCGCAGAAAGGCACGCTGGTCGCCGCCAACGAGTATTTCAGCGACAACGAGCTGTACAACATCAGCACCAATGTCGGCGCAGGACAGGCAGCCGCCGGCACCGCCGCCTTCGGCGCGGATATTCCTGACTTGGCCGGCTATCCCGGCCTGGAAATGCACTACGTGACCGGCGTCAAGGGCGCTTTGGGCAACTATGTCAGCTCGGTCGGCGCAGCCCGCCCGCGCAACATCGCCCTCTTGGCCTGCATCAAGGTCTGATCCTCCCCGGCCGCGCCCGCGGCCGCAAGCTCCACTGACATCGCTCAGCTAAGCCCAAAACCGCGGGCGCGAGACAATAGCCTTATCGATAAACCGATGAATCCTTGAGGAAATCATGTCCCAGCTGATCCAACTGCAAGACGCCATCGCCGACCGCCTGCGCCAGGGCCTGGGCCGCATGGTGCGCGAAGTGGCGGCCGACCTGGACGAAACCGGCCTCTGCGGGCTGGATCTGGCGCAAGGTCGTCACCAAAGCCGGCTGACGCCGGCGGCGGGCAGCCCGGGCCTGAATCCGCAGGCGCTGGCGCGTTTGCCGGCCTTGTGGACCGTGGCCGGCGGCGTGACCGCCTGCCAGCCTTCGGCCAGCCAACGCCAGCGCTACAAGGCGCAGGCCCGCTTCACCGTCATCGTCGGAGACCGCCTGCAGGCGGATCGCGGCTACGCCGGCGCCGGCGTCTGGCAGCTGGTTTACGCGGTGCGCCGTTTGCTGGCGGCCCAGGATTTCAGCCTGGCGGTGTCGCCGCTGATTCCCGAGCAAGTGCGCCCGCTGGGCCAGGCCCAGCGGGACGGCGAGCCGTGGAGCCTGGTGGCCTGCGATTTCTCCACCCACTGGCTGGACGAGGCGCTGGACAACGGCCACTGGCCGTCGCCGCAGGGCGAGGCCGATCCGGACCAGGTGTTCGCCCGCTTCGGAGGCCGGCTGGAAGGCCCCGCCACCGAATGGCGCAGCACCCGGCTGGACTACAGCCTGGACGGCAAGCCGGGCGTCAAGGCCCAGGATGTCGTGCTGCAGCCCAAGCCGCCCCGCATTTGATTTTTCGCAGTATCCCGCCGCGCCGTCCGGCGCGACGACTTTCCCCCAACCGCATCAATCAGGAGCCCATACTCTATGGCCAGCCCCAACATCAGCTTCGACCAGATTCCGGCGTCCATCCGCAAGCCGGGCAAATACTTCGAGTTCAACACCAAGCTGGCGGTGCGCACCCTGCCGGGCAATCCGCAGCGCGTGCTGGTGATCGGCCAGCGCTTTGCCGACGCCGCTCAGCCGGCGCTGGCCGCGCTGGACGTGTTCAGCGACGAGCAGGCCGCCCAGGCTTTCGGCCGCGGCTCCTACGCTCATCTGCTGGCCCGCGCCGCCATCAACGCCAATCCCTATCTGCAGCTCAGCGTGATCGCGGTTGACGACGCGGACAGCGCCGCCGCCGCCGTCGGCACCTTCACCTTCACCGGCCCGGCCACCGGCGCCGGCGTGGCCAGCCTGTTCATCGGCGGCCGCCGCATCGACGTGGCCGTGGCCGCCGGCGACGACGCCGCCAAGATCGCCGCCGCCGCCAAGGCCGCCGTCGACAAGCTGGCTGACCTGCCGGTGACCGCCGCCGTCGCCAAGGAAGTGCTGACCCTGACCGCCCGCCACAAGGGCGCGGCAGGCAACGCCGTCGCGCTGAAGGCGCAGGAGCAGATCGCCGGCCTCGGCATCACCGTGGCCGCGATGAAAGGCGGCGCAGCCGATCCGGACATCGCTCCGGCGCTGGCGGCCGTGGTCAGCGGCGGCCACCACATCGTGGTCAGCCCGTTCAACAACGACGCCGCCTTCACCGCGCTGCGCACCCATCTGGACTTCGTGTCCGGCCCGATGGAGCAACGCGGCGCCATCGGCGTGGTCGGCGCCGTCGGCGCGCTGGCGGAAGTCAGCGCCATCGCCTCCAAGCTGGCCAGCGGCCGCGTCAGCGCCGCCTGGTATCGCGGTTCCGCCAAACTGCCGGGCGAACTGGCCGCCGCCTACGCCGCGGTGATCGCCAGCGAGGAAGATCCGGCCCGTCCGCTGAACACCTTGGAACTCAAGGGTCTGGACGTGGTGGAACTGGCCGCCCGCACCAGCCGCACCGAGCAGGAAAACGCCCTCTACAACGGCGTGACCCCTCTGGAAGTGGGCCCGGGCGAGCGCGTGCAGATCGTGCGCTCCATCAGCACCTACACCAAGGACGCCCAGGGCGTGGACGACGTGTCGCTGCTGGATCTGACCACCATCCGCACCCTGGACTACGTGCGCCGCGCCTGCCGCGAACGCGTGGCGCTGCGCTTCCCGCGCGAAAAGCTGTCCGATCGCACCCCGTCCAAGGTCCGCTCCGAGCTGCTGGACGTGCTCTACAAGCTGGAAGAGCTGGAAATCATCGAGGCGGTGGAAGCCAACAAGGACGGCCTGATCGTCGAGCGCGACGCGCAAGACGTGAACCGTCTGGACGCCAAGATCCCGGTGGACGTGGTCAACGGCCTGCATGTGTTCGCCGGCCGCATCGATCTGCTGCTGTAAGCGGCGCGGGGTAAACACGCGGGGTGCCGCGGCGCGCCGTCTTGCCCCTGCGTGCTTACCCGAGCGGACCTAGTTTTCCTCGTTAACGCTTGACCCGGCGGCCCGCCGCCAAACCGGCAGGGCCGTCCACATGAAACCGAAAAGGACATTCACATGGCTTTGAAAGAATACGCAGGTTCGATCGTACTGGAAGTCAACGGCCAGGAAATCGACGTCATCGATCTGAACGTCAGCAGCAAGACCGGCCGCAAGCTGGTGAAAACCATGAACAGCAGCGGCCGCGCCCGCGGCTTCGCGCGCGGCATCTCGGAATACGAGCTGTCCGTCACCGTCTCCATTCCGCTGTCCGGCGAGCTGGACTGGGAGGCGATCGAAGGAGCCAAGTTGACCGAATTCCCGGTGGCGCCGGGCGGCAAGCGCACCAGCTACCTGGATTGCTTCACTCTGGAAGTGGGCGAGAAATACGGAGTGGAAAGCGAAGCGCGCCGCGATATCAAGCTGCTGTCGCTGCGGAAGGTAATTGAGTAACACGCTTAGTTTGACTGTATGCGGTGTGCCGATGGCACACCGCTTTTTCCCAGAGGGCACATTATGGCGAATATGAAACAGAAACGCCAACAGGCTTTTGCTTCCAATAAGGCTACGTTGATCGATGAAATGCTAGCAGCAAATATCCGTGACCCTAAAGAGCAGGCGATGTTTCTGGCACAAATGGCTCATGAAAGTGGAGGGTTTGAATCTTTGCGGGAAGGGAATTACCGGACGGCAAAAAATGTATTGAAAAAATTCAAAGATCGGCTCAATGCACAAGGGATTACGACAGAGTCTCAAGTGCAGTCCTTAATAAATTCTGGTCAAGAAAAAGTATATGAAGCAATTTATGGGGGTGAGTGGGGTAAAAAAAATCTAGGAAATAATAAAAAGGGAGATGGATTTAGATATCGGGGGCGCGGCTTCATACAAATCACTGGTCGATCTAATTATGAGGCTGCGGGAAAAGCATTAAACTTAGATTTGATTGCCAACCCAGAGTTGGCCGAAAATGCTGCGATCGCTGCGAAAATTGCCACGTGGTTTTGGCAAAAAAAACAACCTGAAATAGTTAAATATGCCAGAAGCGGTAATGTGAGAGCCGTTACTAAACTGATTAATGGTGGTAGCAACGGATTGTCTGATCGCCAAAAAAGATATCAGCGTTATTTGAGAGAATCTGGCTTATATAGGGTATCTCAAGCCCAACCTGCTGAAGGTGTAAATTCAAAGGGGGGTATCTCGGACTCAGTCGGAAGTGCACAACTTCAGTTGCAGTCAATGAAAAGTTATCCGGCTATTCTTGATCAGCGAGAACGTTTCAAGGGCTATCAATACGGGTATGGTGGTAACGGTAAGGCGAGTGCTGGTGGCGTTCGTAAAATTGATTGTTCAAATTTGGTTAACCAGGCAATAAAAGGCGCAGGTTACGAGATACCCTATGAAAATACGAGTGGACTGGATAAGTCAAAGTACTACGAGGAGGTCGATCTAAAAAACGTACGGCCAGGTGATATTGCTTTGTGGCGTGGTAAAAACAATCACACAGGCTTAGTTGAGGCGTTTGACGCTAAAACGGGAAACGGAAAATTTTTTGGCTCACAATCTAGCACTGGGCCTGCTTCTGCGAAATTTGGACCAGATAGTGGTTATTGGGAAGCCCCTAAAAAGTTTTTGCGACCCAGAGCAGAGTATTTGAACAAAGCAGGTGCTCAAAAGGTAGGAACACAAGAACAAGTTCAGCCCACAACGACGGTCAAAAACAAACGGCCCCAAGCTGAACAACAGACTGCAGACACAGGGGGCAAGCGTCAGGCCCAGCCACAAGAAACTGCCAAGCAAAAAGCTCAGCAGGCCAAGGCGCAAGAAGCGGCCAAGCAAAAAACTGAGCAAGCCAAGGCGCAAGAAGCGGCCAAGCAAAAAGCTGAGCAAGCCAAGGCGCAAGAAGCGGCCAAGCAAAAAGCTGAGCAAGCCAAGGCGCAAGAAGCGGCCAAGCAAAAAGCTGCGCAAGCCAAGGCGCAAGAAGCGGCTAAGCAAAAAGCTGAGCAAGCCAAGGCGCAAGAAGTGGCTAAGCAAAAAGCTGAGCAGGCCAAGGCAAAAGAGGCGGCTAAGCCTAAGGCAGCTCCCGTACCGGCTGGAGGGATCCTGCTACCCGAGGGAGGAGAAGTTGCCAGTACAAATACAGGGGGAGCGGATGCAGCTCAACTGCAAGCCATCTTGTCCGCCTTGCAATCCACTCTGGCCCAACTCAGCAGCGTGCTGTCCCTACCGATCCAAGTCACCGTAGACGTCCAAAACGGCAATATCGTCGCCGCCGTCAACGCAGCCAATAGCCAACAACAAAGGAGAAGCTGATGTTCAATCTCAGTCTGTTTGCCGGTTCCGCCGCCGGCGCGCTGGTGGACGCCAGTTTCCGCGGGGTGCGCTTTGAATGCCTGCGCAGCGTGGACAGCGCCCAGCGCGACCAGGCGATGCACGAATACCCCTATCTGGACGGCGCAGACGTCGAGGACCTGGGCCGCAAGGCGCGCAAGGTGTCGCTCAGCGTCTTCTTCTGGGGCCGCGATTATCAGCAGCGGCTGCGCGACTTCGTCGCCGCGCTGGACCAAGCCGGTCCGGGCGAACTGATCCACCCGGTATTCGGCAGCATGCCCAAGGCGCAGCTGCTGGATTACCAGATCAGCCACGAAGCCGACGCGCCGGACTCCTGCACCGTGGAAGTGAACTGGGTGGAGGCCACGCCGGGCAATCCCTTTTTCGCCAGTCAGCAGCCTTTGCAGCAGGTGGAGGCCATTGGCGCCTTGGCGGCCAAGGCGCGCAGCCTGGGCGGCGAGGCCTTCGCCAAGGCTCAGGGCCTGCTGCAAAACGCCAATACCGCGCTGACCCGGCTGGGCGCGCTGCGCGTGCGCTTGAGCGACACCGTGCGGCAGCTCGCCGGCATGGCGCAGCAAGGCATTGCCCAGGTGGTGGACTTGCTGGCCTATCCGCAGGCCTTCATCGGCCAGGTGACGTCCCTGGTGGACGAGGTCGCCAACTGGCGCTTCGGCGTCAAGCTGGAAATCTGGCCGGGCCTGAAGTGGGAGGCGGAGGCCAAGCTGCCGCAGGCCACTCTGGCCGACTGGAACGCGATGAAGGACAGGCTCAACGGCGTGTCCAAGAAAATCGGCCGCGCGTCGGACAGCTTGAGCCAGGCCGGCAAGGCGCTGGAGGTCTGGACCGAGGACGAGCTCCGCATCGACGCGCTGCTCAAGCTGACCGTGTCCACCTCGATGGCGAACGCCGCCGCCGATCTGTTCCGCTCGGAAGCCGCGCAGCCCACGTTGACGCCGCCGGCGCTGGAGCAAGTGGCCGGCGACGTGCGCGCCACCTTGCAGCAGACCATAGAGCAATGGCGCAAGGCGCTGCCGGGCGAGGACGCGCGCCAGGTGATTGAAAGTCTGCGCGATCTGGGCCTGCAGGTGCAACGCAGCGCCGCCGGCCTGGTGGCCGCCAAGCCGCCCTTGATCACCCGCAAGGTGGAATCCGCCGCCAATCTGCGTCAACTGGCCCACCTGTGGTACGGCGACAGCGGCCGCGCCGCCGAGCTGCTGCGGCTGAACCCGCAGCTGGCGCATCCCAACCATCTGCAAGCAGGAGAGCTGATCCATGGCTACGCCCGCTAAGACCGTTTCGGCCAATAACGAAGTCAGCCTGGAGATCGCCGGCAAGGCGCATCGCTACTGGACCCAGTACAGCATCGACTCCGATCTGACCGTGGCCGCCGACGCCTGGCAGGTGTCGTTGGGCCTGCCCGGCGGCGAGGTGCCGCCGGCGGTGGAGCCGGGCGCCGAGGTCAAAGTGCTGGTGGGCGCGGACGTGGTGCTGCAGGGGCGGGTGGACGACATCAGCCACAGCATAGGCGCGGGCAGTCACCAGCTGACGCTGTCGGGCCGGGATCTGGCCGGCATGTTGCTGGATTGCAGCGCGCCGCTGCTCACCGGCAAGGGCATGACGCTGAGCGATGTGTTGGAGAACGTGATCAAGCCCTTGGGCGTCAGCCGTCTGCGCGTGGACGCCAAGGGCAAGGGCCAGATCGAGAAAATCAGCGTGGACCCGGGCAACAGCGCCTGGGACGTGCTGACCCGCGCCGCGGCGGCCAACGGCCTCGCCGCCTGGTTCGATCCGGACGGCACCCTGGTGGTGGGCGGCCCGGATTACAGCGCCCCGGCCAAGGCCAAGCTGATCCTGCGTCGCGACGGCAAGGGCAACAATGTGCTCAGCCTGGCGGAAACCCGCTCCCACGCGCCGCGCTACTCGCAACTGACCCTGCTGGGCCAAGGCCACCGTCAGGCCTTGACCCCGGGCAGGCACGATCTCAAGCATCAGTCCGCGGACCCGGACGTCCGGTATCACAAACCGCGCATCGTGGTGGAGCCGGACGCCGCCAATCCGGCGGAACTGGCTGCGCGCGCGGACAAGATGCTGGCCGACGCCCGGCTGGCCGGCTACACCCTCAGCGCCACCGTGGCCGGCCATCGCAACAGCGCAGGTGAACTGTGGACCCCCGGCCAGCGCATCCAGGTGGAAAGCGAGCCGCACGGCATCAAGGGCGGCACTTATTTCCTGATGGCGCGCACCTTCAGCGGCGGACGCGGGCAGGGCAGCACCACCCGGCTGACGCTGAAAGAGGACGGCCGCTGGCTGCCGGCGATGCGCAAACGCTGAAACAAAGAAAGGTTGAAACGATGTGGAATGACGTAGACCAGAGAATCCGCCGCGCCTTCAGCAATGTGCGGCAGGGCTTCCGCGCGGTGCTGACCCGCGTGGACAGCGCCGGCGATGTGCAAACCGTTCAGGCCGACGCGCTGGCCGGCGAGCAGCTGCAGGACGCCGAACTGTTCCAGCACTACGGTTACAGCGCCAACCCGCCGCCGGGCAGCATGGCGGTGGTGTTGCCCCTGGGCGGGCGCAGCAGCCACGGCGTGGTGATCGCCACCGAACACGGCAGCTACCGGCTGAAACAGCTCAAACCCGGCGAAGTGGCGCTGTACAGCGACGAAGGCAGCAAGATCGTGCTCAAGCGCGGCCGCTTGATCGAGGTGGAGTGCGACACCTTCAGCCTGCGCTGCAAGAACTGGCAGGTCAACGCCAGCGAACAAGCCAGCTTCACCACGCCCACGCTCAGCACCAGCGCGCAGCTGGTGGCGCAAGGTCAGATCAAAGGCAATGGCGGCATGGCCATTCAGGGCAGCGTCACCGTCAGCGGCGACGTGGTGGCCGGCGGCAAGAGCCTGGTGGGCCACCAGCATAACGGCGTGCACGGTACGACCAGCCCACCGTTGTAAAACACGATTTTCACCAAGCGTGCTGTTGATATCGCTTGTTTGAATGTTCGCCGGCACTGACCCGCTTCCCTTATCCCCAACCCTTTCAAACCCGGAAAATAACGCCATGGACCCTCTATTGGACCCCATTACCGGCGATTACGCCGGCTCCACCACTGACACTCTGGCCAACGCCGTCTACCTGAGGCTGATGACCCCGCTGGGCGGCTGGTGGGCCGATCCCGAACTCGGCTCCCGCCTGCATCTGTTGTCGCGCAGCAAGGACAGCAGCCAGATCGATCTGCTGGCCTGCCAGTACGCCGAACAAGCCCTGCAACCGCTATTGCGCGACGGCCGCGCCCGCCGCGTAGGCGTAGAGGCGCAGCGCCCGGGCAGCGGCCGTTTGCTGCTGCTGGTCGAAGTGGAAGAGGCCGGCGGCCAGACCCGACATTTCCAACACCACGTGAGGATAGCCTGATGCCCCTGTCCACCCCGGATTTTGAAACCATACGCGGCGCGCTGCTGCGCGATCTGCAAAACCTGCGCGCCGACGCCGACGTCGGCCCCGACAGCGACTTCTACGTGCGCGCCAGCTCGGTCGCCAGCGCGGTGGAAGGCTTGTACCAGCATCAAAGCTGGATTGCCCGCCAGATCTTTCCCGACAGCGCCGACCGCGACTATCTGGAACAGCACGCCCGGGTGCGCGGCCTCAGCCGCAAGCCGCCGGTGGCGGCCAAGGGCCTGCTGCAATTGGGCGGCAACCCCGGCGCCGGTTTCGTCGCCGGCCTGAAAGTGCGGCTGGGCGAACAACTCTACACCACCCAGGCCGGAGGCCAGCTGGACGTGGACGGCCGGGCCCGCGTGGCGGTGGCCGCCGATCTGCCCGGCCTGGCCGGCAATGTGGCGGCCGGCACGGTGGCCGAACTGATGGCCGCGCCTAGCGGTCTGGCCAGCCGCGTCAGCTTCGCCAGCATGGACGGCGGCGTGGACGAAGAGGACGACGCCGCCTTGCTGGCGCGGCTGCTGGAACTGATCCGCCGTCCGCCGGCCGGCGGCAACCGTCACGATTACCGGCGCTGGGCGCTGGAAGTGCCGGGCGTGTCCGCCGCCTACGTCTACCCGCTGCGCCGCGGCCTGGGCACCGTGGACGTGGTGATCACCGCTCAGGACAGCCTGCCTTCGGCCGACACTCTGGCCGCGGTGCAAGCCCATATCGAAGACCTGCGCCCAGTCACCGCCAAGAACTGCCTGGTGCTGGCGCCCACGCCGCGGCCGGTGGACATCGAAGTGGCGCTGATGGTGGACGGCACCACCGTGCAAGCCGTCACCGAACCGCTGCGCCAAGTGCTGGCCGCCCATTTCTCCAGCCTCGCCCCCGGCAGCAAACTGTACAAGAGCCGGCTGGAAGCCTTGATCTCCGACCTGCCCGGCGTGGTGGACCGCCAACTGCTGTCGCCCGCCGACAATATCGCGCCGGCGGTGAATGAGAAAACCGTGGAATGGCTGCGTCTGGGCAAACTCACGGTGAGGGGGATGCAATGAGCCCGCAAACCCCGCATAGCGAACTGCTGACGCGTTTGCTGCCGCCGGTCAGCTACAGTCCGGACGGGCCGCGACTGCAGGCCGAACTGGGCAGCGAAGGCGCGGCGCTGGACCGGGTGCAGAACAGCGCCCGGCAGCTGGTGGGCGCCACCACGCCGCTGCTGGCCGAAGGCCTGCTGCCGGACTGGGAGCGCGTCTGCGGCCTGACCCCGCCGACGGACGCACCCTACCAGCAGCGCCAGCAGGCGGTGCTGGCCAAGCTGGCGGAAACCGGCGGCCTGTCCATCCCGTATTTCACCCGGCTGGCGGCCGGCATGGGCTACCGCATCACCGTCAGCGAGCCGCAGCCCTTCCGTGCCGGCCTCAACCGCGCCGGCCAACAACTGTGGACGGCGGACATCCCCTGGGTGTGGCAAGTCACCGTGTTCGGCGCCAAGACCCGGCCGTATTTCTTCCGCGCCGGCCAATCGCTGGCCGGGGAACGTCTGACCACCTTCGGCGACCCGCGTTTGGAAGATCTGTTCAAGGATCTGAAGCCGGCCCACACCTACGTCTACTTCGCCTACCAGCCTTAAACCGCGCCTCGCGCGGACCTTCCCTTCCGTTCTCCCTTCCCCTCACAGCCCCGCCCTGGCGGGCGGGAGCCTGTGCTCTTTCCCCTTCCTTGAGGAGCGCTCCATGCAAGACCCCCAATCCACGGCAAACCCCGATCAAGACAAAGACCCTGCAGCCGACCTTACGCCGGTTCCAGCGTCTTCGACCTTCGATACGCAACAGGAGGTTTGGGCGCGCCTAGGCAGCCAATCCCAGCAAATCCTGACCCTGTCCTGATTCATTCACCGTTTTTGGAGAGACTGATGAAAGAAGTCATCAAGCCGGTTCCCACGCCGGACACCCTGTTTCACGACGGTAACCCCAGCAGCGGAGAACTGGGCACCATCGTCGGCGCCGATTGGCTGAACAATGTCCAGTCCGCGGTCATCGCCAGCCAGGAGGAACTGCTGACCGTGGTCAAAAGCAGCGGCCAGAGCGCGGACCCGGCGCGCAAGGATCAGTTGCTGCAGGCGGTGAAGCAGATCGCCTGGGGCGGCGCCAGCAAGCCGACCACGCTGGCCGGCTACGGCATCACCGACGCGATGAAAATCGACGACTGGGGGATAAACGGCTACAAGGAGCTGCAGGTGGGCCCCGGCCGCGAGTTTGCCGACATCGCCAGCGCCTGGAACAGCCTCAACGGTAAAACCCTGAAGACCGACGTGCTGATCAAGGTGGATGATGGCCAATACACCGCGACAGGCATCTGGTTGGGCAACCAGCCCTTCGCCAGCCGCATTCGCATCCGCGGTAATATCGCCAACCCCTCGGCCTGCCAGATCCGTTTCATCGCCGACGCCAACAAAACCAGTCATGGAGTGGTGTTCTCCAATGCCCGCGGCGTCGAGTTCTCCGGCTTTCACCTGATTGGCGAAGCCACCGAGGGCAACTGGAGCCATCGTTGCCTGCATATTGGCGAAGGCTCATGGGTGTGGGGGGCGGAAAATTCTTTGATCCTGGAGGGAACGGGCAACGGCCTGCAAGTGGAGCAAAACTCCCGCTTCAGCAACAGCAAGCTGAGGATCAACAAGGTTAAGGAATGGGGCGTTGTCGTTGGTGGCGGCTCCCACTGCGAGCTGCATTACGTGAACATCGTCGGCGAGGGCAAAAACTTTCTTACCAAAGTACCTGTTCGACTCGATGCCAATGATCGCAGCGCCTACCCGCATGGGATGCTGTGTGCGGATACCAGCCGTGCGTGGGTCACCGAGGGGCGAGTGATGGGAGTACGAACCGGCTTCCACGCCGCACGCAACTCCTATCTCTGGTGCGATGGCAGCGTGGTGGAGCAATCCGCAGTGGGCTTCGAGGCGCATTCTGGCGCGGTGATGTGGAATCACGGTTCCGGACCCGTGCCGGCTTTGCCGCAGGGACGACGCGGCAAGGCGCTCACTTGCGATACCGGCTTTCAAGCGGTTTGGGCTGGGGTGATTTACGCGCCGATGGCCATTGCGGAAAACTGCAACAATGGGTTCAGAGCGCTTTGCGGAACTACCATGGTAATTAATGGCGGTTGGGCAAAGAACTGCCAGGTGGGGTTTGAGACTTACAGCACCAGCTATTTGGAGGCCTACGACACCAAGGCCGCATCGACCGGCTGCCCGACGGTATATTCTCCGGCTACCAGCGGCGTGGCGGGCAATGCCAACAGCGTGCTCAGCTTCAGTTAAGTCGGCCAAGCGCCCGCCAGCCGCATCCTTTCCGGATGCGGCTTTTTTACGGTCAGCACCGGTGCTGCCAAATGCCGGCTTTTGCGCTAATCTCCGCCCCCCGGTCCGCCGCCGCCTTGACGCTCCAGCCATCCCCCCTTACTCTCGCCCTTGCGCTGTGACAATCCACAGCCGCGGGACTGGGAGGTCCTACTTTAGTGTGGTAGCAACCGCTGGCCAGCGGTTCGCTACGTCCATGCGTCTGCCGCAAACAGGGCAGGCCATGGCACTGAGTCCCCGCAAGGGGGCTGCCGTGCGCACTGCGGTCCTCCCACTTTGTCATGAGCCTGCCCACGCCTTCCGCGCGTGCCGCGCAGGCATCCTTAAGCAGATGTTTGTGGAGGCCATAATGAATATATTGAGTTTCTGCCAGCCGCACCCTTGCCATGCCCGGCCCGAGACACCGGAGGGCCAGCCATGAACGTCCCCGTCGCCAAGCCGGAGTTGTCACCGTTGCAGCGCCTGCATGAGCAGATCAAGCAGCTGCGCATCGTCACCGCCGGTCAGGACGAGGCTTACGCTCTGGTCAAGCTCATGGAGCAGCGCTATCTGCAGGCCGATGAAGGCCTGACCCAGGGCATCGTCCACGTCCACGCCGCCAACCAGAGCCTGCATGCATTGATGGCGTTGCTGCAGGACAGCCAGGAGGACAAGCACGTCAACTGCCAGCAAATGGCGGCGCTGCTGGAGCCCATCCGCCAGGAGTTGCAAGCCGGCTTCGAGCAGATTTCCGATGTGATATAAGGCGCCGCGCCGCGGCGACAAGCGCGGCGCTTCGCCTCCGGCGCACTGACACCCGTCCGCTGCCGCCCCGCGCGCGTTTCCCGCAAAATCGTCCCCAGTCTTTTCAGCAGCGACAGCTGTCATCGGCCTCCGGCCGATTTTCTTTTCGCATTTTCTTATCCGCGGGAGGCGATTCCATGCAAGAAGCACTCAAGCCCATCAACACGCCGGACACCTTGTTTCACGACGGCAACCCCACCACCGGCGAACTGGGCACCATAGTCAGCGCCGACTGGTTGAACAACCTGCAACTGGCGACGCGCTCAGCCCAGGAGGAGTTGATCTCGCTGATCAAGGACAGCGGCCAGACGCTGGACGCCGGCCGCAAGGACCAATTGCTGCAGGCGGTGAAAAAAATGGCCTGGGGCGGCGACAGCAAACCGACCACGCTGGCGGGCTACGGCATTAGCGACGGCGCCACCAAGGCCGAGGTGGCGGTCAAGGCCAACAAGGCCAGCACCCTGGCGGGCTACGGCATTCAGGACGGCATCACCGTGGGCATGTTGCCGCGGCGGAATCTGTTGGCGGACGGCGGTCGCTTTTTCGATCCGTTCACGCCCGAGGGCATTGTGCAGGCGAGAACCAATCAGATCACCGCACCGTTTGCCACGCCCATGCATAATGTTTCATATAGCCAAAGCGCCAGCTCGGTGGGGCGTTTCATTCATGATAATGGCTCGTATGAGGGCCCAGGTCCGAAACTGACGCAACCGGTGTTGGATTTGTTGGACAGCTTGGTGCGTGAGCGAGAACAAAAGCGCTATGGTTTTGAGTTTCACATCGCGGAGTTGCGTTGTGCTGCATTGACTTATTCGCCAGGAGTGTTTGATGGCAAGAATATGGCGATGGCGATGGCGTATGGGGTTGGAACCGAAGGACCGATTACGTTTATGAACTGGCTGCGTTGCATCAGCGGCTCTATTTACTTCGACTGCGGCCAGTATCGCAATGGCAAGCCCATGGAGAATAAGCGCATCACGCCAAGCGATGGTTGGGTGCATATGGCCGGGGTGACTGAATGGGGGCGTGGTTACAGCATCAGCCATATTTATGCTGAGAATAACTCGATCTTCCAGCTGGCCTTGCCTGCGGCCTTGTCCGGTAATCATCTCGGTTACGTACACAAAGCGCCGATCGCGCCGTAAACAATCTTGGTTTCCAAGCATGGCAATCCTGCGGGGTTGCCTTTTTTTTGCCTGCTCGGCACTGACATCCGTCCGCTGCTGACGCGCGTCGCTTCCCGGCACAATGAGGGTATCGATTTACTAGCGAAGCGGGTCAACTGGCGGTCTGACGACGGCTGATGTGGTCCGTGCCCCGCCTATGTCGCCTGCCCGGCTCATGGGCAGACTCAATTAAGGAGCGAGAGCGCGATGCAAAACACCTTGAAGCCGATCAACAGCCCGGACGGCCTGTTTCATGACGGCAACCCCACCACTGGCGAGCTGGGCACTATTGTCAGCGCCGATTGGCTGAACAGCCTGCAGCAAGCGACTGCCGCCACGCAGGACGAGTTGATCGCCTTGATCAAGGACAGCGGCCAGGAATTGGACGCCAGCCGCAAGGATCAATTGCTGCAAGCAGTGAAGAAAATGGCCTGGGGCGGAAATAGCAAGCCGACTACCTTGGCGGGGTACGGGATTACCGATGGGGCTAGCATGAGCCAGGTTAAGGCTGCGGCCCCGGCGGGGGAAGTCGCGTACTT
Source organism: Chromobacterium alkanivorans (assembly GCF_016937655.1). GTDB lineage: Bacteria > Pseudomonadota > Gammaproteobacteria > Burkholderiales > Chromobacteriaceae > Chromobacterium > Chromobacterium alkanivorans. Next base: position 226,201 of record NZ_JAFHKL010000007.1, read on the forward strand.
TGCCATGCCGATAGCGCCCGAAGGCTGGTTGCGGGCCAACGGCACCCAGGTTTGGCAAAGTACTTATCCAGAGCTCTTCAACTCCATTGGGCATCGTTTCGCCCCGATCAAGGGCGATGTGCAGGCGATGTTGCGTCTGGACGAGGCTGAGAAGTTGGCGGATTGCGCCTGGGGCTCTGTGGTATCGACATTTGGCGGGGCAGGGATGTCGACGGAGCAGGCCAAGTTTGGAACGCAAAGCCTAAAGACACAGGAAATCGGCGGCTACGCCAGCATGCCGCTGGCGGAGGCGTTCAATCCCAATGAGTTCACCATCGAGGGATGGCATTTCCCAAACTTCACCGGCACTGGTACTAGCAACGGTTATCAGGTGGCATGGATTGCCTCCATGAATCAATCCAAAACCTGGGGGGAGATAACGATTGGCTTGGATAAGGCGAGCAAGGCCCCGGTGATATGGTTGGCTGGCGTTGAACCTGGGTTTATTGTCGAGGCATCCGCTGGGACTCCTGGCATTTTTTCCACTGCGCGCTGGTATCACATCGCTTTTTGCTATGACGGACAAAATTACCGCCTGTTTGTCGATGGCGTTTTGACCTGGAGCTTATCCAGTACTCGGCGGGTTTTCATCGCGGATAACACCCTCTTGTTTGGCGTAGACGGCTGCGCTCCTGGGCTGTCCGGTTCTTCTTCCGGCTATTACCAGGACTGGAAAGTCAGCAAAAAAAATCTTTACGCATCGGCATTCTCGCCGCCTAGCGCTCCTGCGGTATATAGAACGGATGCCAGTTCCGGCAAGTTTTATTTGCCGAACTTAAATGGTCAATTCTTGCGGGGGTGGGGCGAAGAGCGTGGTGTTGATGGCGGGCGTTCATTTGGGGGCGCGCAATTAGGGAGTGTAGAGGCCCATAGACACCCTAGCCTGGAATGGAGTGGGATGAGCTTTTTAGTGAATGACGTAGGCCAAGGAGACTCAATTCAAGGCACTCACTTCACCGGATATAGCCCGACCAAGTATGCCGGCAGGGTTAACGTAACCGGTGTGACGGGAGGCTCTGAAACCCGCCCTCGCAACCTAGCCCTGCTCGCCTGCATCAAATACTAAGGAGGCCGTTATGCAAGAACACAAACAGAAAACCGTCTACGCCTACCATTCGGAAACCGGCGAGTATTTGGGCACCACCATGGCGGACCTGTCGCCGCTGGATATTGAGGAAACCTGGCTGATTCCGGCCAACGCCACCGAGCAGCAACCGCCGCAGGCGGAGAACAGGCAAGCGGCGGTCTATCGCGACGGCGGCTGGCTGCTGGCGGAGGATTTTCGCGCACTCAAGCTGTGGAGCAAGGCCAGCGCGCAGCCGGTGACGGCGCAAATCGGCGACACGCCGGACAGCCTGCAGGCCACCGAGCTTGAGCCGCCGGTCTTCGCGGTGTGGAACAAGAAAGCCTGGAAAGTGGACGCCGACGCGCAGCGCGCGGCGCTGACAGCGCAGGCGCAGCAGGAGCTGCAGCAGCGCTTGGCGATTGCCTACGCTCAGCGCCGGCCTTTGGAGGATGCGCAGGAACTGGGGCTGGCTACGGCGCAGGAGCAGGGCTTGCTGACAGCGTGGAAGCGCTACTGCGTTGAACTGTCGCGGCTGCCGCAGTTGGCGGCGTGGCCGCAACTGGCTGAAACGGATTGGCCTGCGGCGCCGGTCTAAAACTGAGGGTTATGTGTCTGCAAAACGGCGGCTTCGGCTGCCGTTTTGCATTGGGGCAGGCCTCCAGGCTACTGACATCCGTCCACTGCTGACGCGCGTCGCTTCCCGGCAAAATCACTGTATTGATTCACTAGCGAAGCAGGTCAGAGGGTGGTTTCCGGACCACCCGCCCGGCCCGGAGTCCGCCCCACGCCGCCAGCTCGGCCAGCGGGCCCACCCTTGAATGGAGCGAGAGTGCGATGCAAAACACCATGAAGCCGATCAACAGCCCGGACGGTCTGTTCCACGACGGCAACCCTTACACCGGCGAGTTGGGCACGGTGGTGACCTCGGAGTGGCTGAACAATGTCCAGTCCGCCGCCCAGTCCAGCCAGGACGAGTTGCTGACGGTGATACGCGACAGCGGCCAGAGCGCCGACCCGGCGCGCAAGGACCAGTTGCTGCAGGCGTTGAAGAAGCTGGCCTGGGGCGGCAACAGCAAGCCGACCACGCTGGCCGGTTACGGCATCACCGACGCCTTGCCGCTGAGCGGCGGCAAGATGAACGGGAGGGTGGACTTCCAGCCCAACTCCCGCTTCCTGGCCGAGGGCGGCAAGGAGGGTGGGCAGTTGCAACTGCAAGCGCCGCAGAGCGACAGCAAGCTCAGCGATGTGAATATCGATGTCTGGGGCAACCAGTTTCGCGTATTCAACAACGACGGCGTCAAGTCTCGTGGTTTTTATGTGGACCTGACCCAGTGCGAGGACGGCCCTATCACCAATCTGCTGACCATGTCCGGCGCGCCGGGCCTGGTAGGCCATTTTGCGATGCCTTACGCGCCGCCGGGTTGGCTGAAGTGTGATGGCTCGCTGGCTAGTCGCAGCACTTATCCCGGCTTGTTTGCCGTGATCGGAACCACTTATGGCGCTGGGGATGGCTCAACAACCTTCAAGCTGCCGGATTTACGCGGGGAGTTTGTGCGAGGGTGGGATGATGAGGGCCGTGTTGATCCGGGCCGTGTGCTGGGGAGTGCGCAGGCCGGGACTGTCGGGCCTCATGTCCACACAATCATACGCCCAAGCGATGGAGGTGCATTGGCGCTTACTCCTGGCTCGGGCGGTGGCGCCTGGGCATACGGCAGAGAGATGTTGTCATCTGATCAAATGACTCTCGTAACGGGCGCAAACAGAGGCATTGGCGTTGAAACCCGTCCCCGCAACGTAGCCCTGCTCGCCTGCATCAAATACTAAGGAAACCGCCATGCAAGAACGCAAACAGAAAACCGTCTACGCCTACCATCCGGAAACCGGCGAGTATTTGGGCACCACCATGGCGGACCTGTCGCCGCTGGATATTGAGGAAACCTGGCTGGTTCCGGCCAACGCCACCGAGCAGCAACCGCCGCAGGCGGGGGACAGGCAAGCGGTGGTCTACCGCGACGGCGGCTGGCTGCTGGTGGTGGATTTCCGCGCGCTCAAGTTGTGGAGCAAGGCCAGCGCGCAGCCGGCGACGGTGCAAATCGGCGATACGCCGGACAGCTTGCAGGCCACCGAGCTGGAGCCGCCGCCCTTCGCGGTGTGGAACAAGAAGGCTTGGAAAGTGGATGCCGACGCGCAGCGCGCGGCGTTGACGGCGCAGGCGCAGCAGGATTTGCAGCAGCGTTTGGCGATTGCCTACGCGCAGCGCCGGCCCTTGGAGGACGCGCAGGAACTGGGCCTGGCGACGACGCAGGAACAAGGCTTGTTGACGGCGTGGAAGCGTTACTGCGTTGAGCTGTCGCGCTTGCCGCAGCAGGCCGCGTGGCCGCAGTTGGCCGAGGCGGACTGGCCGAAGCAGCCTGCCTGAGCGTTTGCAGACCGCCGTTTCACGTGAAACCACCCGTGCCGGGCTATCCCGCGCGGGCTTTTCTTAGAGCCTGTTCAAAGTCTCGCGAGCAAGAGCGAGACAAGGCGAAAACGAGCGAAAAAGCGGAATGTACACGTGGTACATGAGCATTTCGAAGAGGTTTTCAACGCCGTATCGCCGAAGCGCAGCAGACTTTGAACAGGATCTTATGGCCGCGCCAGCGTGATCTCCACCCTCTCCTTGCCCTGGCCCACGTTCTTGCGCTTGAGCTTCAGTTCGCCCACTTCGCCGCTGCGGTGCAAATGGGTGCCGCCGCAGGGCACGCGGTAGAGGCCGGGCAGCTCCCAGTAGCGGCGCTGGTTTGCTTCGTCGGAATAGGCGCTGACGATGGCGAGGTCGGCGTCTATCAGCGCCTGCGCCTTGGCGGCGATGGCGGGTAGCCGTGGGGTGATGGGTTGGGCCAGCGCAAAATCGATGCGCGCCTTATCCTCGGCGATGTGGGCGCCTATCTTTTCCGCGTCGGGCAGTTCGCGGCAAATGGTTTCCAGCACCAGCTCCGCGGCGAAGTGCAAGCGCATCAGCCGGCAGCGGCGCGGCCAGTCTATCGCCACCGTCACCGCGTCGCCGGGGCTCAGGCCATGGCCGTCCGGCAGGGTGTAGGCGATGTCCAGGCCCTGTTTCTCCGCGCGCAGCACCGGAAGGCCGCCTATGCTGCCGGCGTCGCTTTCCTGGCCGCCGGAGAAGGCGTAGAAGATGGTGACGTCCAGCCAGATCTGCGCGCCGTCTGCACGCGCCACCGTGGCGAGCAGCTTGGTCTGGTAGGGATCGGCCCAGAACTGTTTATGTACGCTCATGCCGCGTTTCCGGCGTCCGTCGCCAGCCGCTGGTAGACCTCGGCGTCCAGCCGCTCCATCAGCCGTTCCGGCCGCGACAACGCGCCAAAGCCGAACTGCGCGTACAGGCCATGGGCGTCGGCGGTGGCTAGCAGCAAGCGGCGCAGGTTCTGCAGGCCGGGGTGGGCGTCGATCGCCGCCATCAATTGCTTGGACACGCCTTGGCCGCGCCAGGCCTCAACCACGAACACGTCGGCCAAGTAGCCGAAGGTGGCGTAGTCGGTGATCACGCGGGCGAAGCCTATCTGTTCGCCGTCGGCGGCGTAGGCGCCGAAGCACAGCGAATGGGTGAGCGAGCGCTCGAAGATGTCGCGCGGCAATTGGCGCGCCCAGTAGGACTGCTCCGACAGGTAGCGGTAGACGCGTTCGCGGTCCAGCCGCGCGGGATCGGTGTCGATGTGGATGGTCATGGCGCAGCCAGCCGGGCGAGGGGAATGTCATAAAGATAACACGCCCGGGCTGGCAGGAGCGGCCGGGCTTGCCGGTGCCGCTCCTGGCTGTTAGAACCTGTTTACGATCTGCTGCGCGTTGGCGATACGGCGTAAAAACTGCTTCGAAATGCTCATGTACCACGAGTACATTCCGCTTTCTCAGCCGTTTTCGCCTTGTCTCGCCTTAGCTCGCGAGATCGTAAACACGTTCTTAGACGCTTATAGGTTTTTGATTTTTTCCAGCTCCTCCGGACTGTACTTCTTCTCGCTGGCCTTGGTCAGATCGGTTAACAGGCCGGCGTAAACGTCGCGGGCCGATTGCACCGCGCTCAGCATATTGCCGCCGCTCCACTGGCCCGCGAAGCCGATGGCGGTTTGCGGCTGGCTGGCGTAGAGGCTGGCCAGCATCGCGTCCACCGCCGGCTGCTGGCTCTGGAACTGCCGCTCCAGCCGTGTCTGCCATTGCGCCAGCACCGGCAGGTATTTCTCCGGCTTGGCCTGGGCCAGCGTGGCGTTGGCGCGGAAGGCCCAGTAGGCGGAGCCGCTCTCATAAGCGGCCGCGCCGGCGCGCAGCGGCGCGGGGATGTCCTTCATCGCGTTTTCGTACATCGGCACCAGCACCGCGCCGGCCGGGCTGCCGAAGGATTGCCAGGTCAGCGCCGCCAATTCCTTGGGCAGGCCGGCGCGCAGCTGGATGACGTGGGTTTCTATGGTGCGCTCCACCCCCATCGGCCGGTCCGCGTCCTTCAACTTGGCCAACGCGGTGCCGTGGAAGGTGGCGCGCAGCACCTTGGCCACATCGGCCACCGCGATCTTGCGCTCAGGCTTCAGCGTCAGCGGGTATTGCGCCTGCCGCGTGGCTTGGCGCAGCGCCGGGTTCAGCAGCTGCTGGCCCAGCCATTCGCGGTCCACATTGTATTTGTCGCCGACGACGCCGAAGGCCTGGGCGAAGTTGAAGCGCTTGGCGTCCACCTTGGGCAGCAGCTGGTGTTTGGCCGCGAACTCGGCCAGGCCGGGGCTGGCGATCACATTGGCGCGGTCGGCGAGGTCGATGTCGTGCAGGCGCAGTCCGTTGGCCACCATCAAATAGCTGTCCTGCGGCACGCGATAGGCCAGCCAGTGGTGGCCGGAACCGATTTCCATATACCAGGCTTCGTTCGGATCGGCGATCAGCACGCCGTTGCCTTCGCCGGCGCCGTATTGGCTCAGATAGCGCCCCAGCAGTTCCACGCCTTCGCGCGCGGTCTTGGCCTGCGGCAGGATCAGCGAGGGGATCACCGCCTCCACCACGCCGCTGTCCAGCAGCGGGTCCGCCTTTTTGGCGCGGGCGTTGATTTCCGCACTATTGGTGGCGGATACCGCCACATTGAATTCATTGACGCCGCGTTCCTCGTACAACCCGTCGCCGCCTGCGCTGTCGCCGTTCCAGTCCATCAGGCCGCTGTAGCGGTAAAACTGCTTGGGCGCCGGCACTTTCAGGCCGTTCTTGAAGCTCAGCATCTCATCCTTGGCCGCCGCGCGCGCCGGGTGCAGCACCAGGCGCTTGTTCCAGTTATTGATGTAATAATCCTCGTTGCGGGCGATGATGACGGAGCCATCGGCGGAGGCTTGTTTGCCGACGATCAGCGATGAGCAGGCGTCGGCGAGCGGGGCGGCCAGCGCAAGGGCGGTGGCCAGGGCAAGCAGGGTAGGGCGCGGCGTCATGATGCATTCCTCTTCTCTGAGCGGTCCGTCGCGGTTCGAGACGGCTCATGGTGGCCGCGCGCTAGGCGCGCGGCGGTTTGGCGGTGAGGGCAAGTAGATTGTAGGCAGATGGTTCGCATTAGTTGAAATGGGAATCCCATGCTTGCCTGATGCATATCAATCTTGCGCTGTTTGGTAAAGATGTGGCGCAAACTGTCTGATTTATGCAATTGCTTTTGCCATATTGGCGCAAGCCTGATTAAGCTTGGCATTTCATTGTGGCGGCATGTTCCGCCGCGGCGGGAACGGAAAAAAGATGAAAATACTGACGATGGCGCGCAAGCTGTTCTTCACGGTGCTGGCCGCGGCCTTGGCGCTGTGGGCATACGGCGCCTACAGCGGCGAGCCGCAATGGCAGCAATGGGCGATGTATCTGGGCAACGCGCTGGCCCTGGGCGGCGCCTATCTGGTGCCCACCTTGACCGCGGCGCTGGTGGGCAGCCCGCGGCTGAAGCTGGTGGCGGCGCTGAACATTCTGGGCGGTTGGCTGATCCTGCCGTGGATCGCGGCGATGATGCTGGCGCTGAAGCGCGACGATCTGGCGGCCAGGTCCTGAATCCGTCTGGCACAATAGCTTGTATCCACCGCCCCGTCAGAGGGCGGAGTAAGAAGCTGTTTACGATCTGCTGCGCGTCGGCGGGATAGTTGGACAAGGGCGTTGAAACCCGCTCCGAAATGCTGATGTACCACCAGTACATTCAGCTTTCTCAGCGGTTTTCGCCTTGTGTCGCCTTAGCTCGCAAGATCGTAAACACGTTCTATAAGAGCGGCTAACACGGTCAGCCTCACGTCTGAGGCAAGTCGGCGCAACGCAGCGTCAGAGGTTTGTTAGCCGTTCTAAATGGTTGCACGAGGCGATACCACACTACTCAAGGAGAAACGCATGTTTCAGCACGTCGACGCCTACGCCGGCGATCCCATCCTGTCGCTGGTCGACGCCTTCGGCAAAGACCCGCGCGGCGACAAGGTCAACCTCAGCATCGGCCTGTACTACGACGAGCAGGGCCGCATTCCGCGCCTGCAGGCGGTGCAGCAGGCCGAGGCCAAGCTGGCGGCCCAGCCGACGCCGCCTTGCACTTATCTGCCGATGGACGGCCTGCCGGCCTACCGCAAGGCGGTGCAGGAGCTGCTGTTCGGCGCCGCGCACCCGGCGCTGACCGCCGGCCGCATCGCCACCATCCAGACCCTGGGCGGCTCCGGCGCGCTGAAAGTGGGCGCGGACTTTCTCAAGCGCTATTTCCCCGATGCCCAGGTATGGGTCAGCGATCCGACCTGGGACAACCACGTGGCCATCTTCGAAGGCGCCGGCATCGCGGTCAATCGCTATCCCTATTTCGACGCGCAGACCCGCGGCGTGGACTTCGCCGCGATGCTGGCGACGCTGGAAACCCTGCCGGCCGGCAGCATCCTGTTGCTGCATCCGTGTTGCCACAACCCCACCGGCTCGGACCTGGACAATGCGCAGTGGGACCAGGTGGTGGCGCTGGCCAAGCGCAAGCAGCTGATTCCCTTCATGGACATCGCCTACCAGGGCTTCGGCGCCGGTTTGGAAGAGGACGCCTACGCCATCCGCGCGATGGCCGACGCCGGCGTGTCCTTTCTGGTCAGCAACTCCTTCTCCAAGATCTTCTCCTTGTACGGCGAGCGCTGCGGCGGCCTATCGGTGGTGTGTCCGAGCCAGGCCGAGGCGGAGCTGGTGTTGGGCCAGCTCAAGGCCACGGTGCGCCGCAACTACTCCAACCCGCCCACCACCGGCGCGCGCTTGATCGCCACCGTGCTGGGCGACGCCGAGCTCAAGGCGCTGTGGCTGTCCGAGGTGAACGAGATGCGCGGCCGCATCCTGGAAATGCGCGGCATCCTGGTGGAGGTGCTGAAGCAGGCGCTGCCGGAGCATGACTTCGCCTACCTGGTCCATCAGCGCGGCATGTTCAGCTACACCGGCTTCAACCAGGCGCAGGTTGACGTCTTGCGCGAGCGTTTCGGCGTCTACCTGGTGGGCACCGGCCGCATGTGCGTGGCCGGGCTGACCCGCGCCAATGCGCCTTATGTGGCTAAGGCTTTCGCCGCGGTGCAGTAAGACCCGCTAACAAAACCCCTGATCCTGCGTTGCGCCGGCTTGCCGTACTACGGGTACTGCCTGCGTCGGCGCGCCTTGGCTCAGGTACGCTGCGCGGTTTTGTTAGCGGCTCTAAGAACCGGTACATAATCCGCTGCGTTGCGCCGGCTTGCCGTACTCAAGGTACTGGCTACGTCGGCGCGTCTTGCCTCAGCCGTAAAACCGAGTTTTGTCAGCCGCTCTTAAAACAGCTCCTCAGCCGGCGGCCAGGCCTTGTTTCAAACGGGCCAGCGCCGGCTTGGCCAAGGCGTCCGGCGCGTAGCACAGGCCGACGCGGCGGCTGAGCGCCGCCTGTTCCAGCCGGCAGCTCCACAGGCCGGGCTGGTCCTGGGCCAGCCCCTGCGGGACAAAGGCGATGCCGGCGCCGGCCGCGGCCAGCGTCGCCGCCTGTTGCAGGGTGGCGCAGCGCGCCGCCACCGCCAGCTCCCGCGCCGCCTCGCCCAGCAGGCTGGCGAAGCGCTGGTGCGAGGGGTGGTCCGGGCAGGCGATCAGGTCCTGGCCCAGCAATTGTCCCGGCCGCAGCAGCGGCTGCCCCGCCAGCGGCGCGTCCGCGCGCATCGCCAGCACATACTCCTCTTCCCACAGCGGCAAGAACAACTCGTCCTCGCAACGGTTGGCTTCCTCGTCCAGCCGCGCGTCGCCGGCGCAACCCGCCGCCAGTTCCAGCAGCAAGCCGTCCACCGCGCGGTAAGCCGTCGCCAGCACGCGCGCCACGTCGGCTTGACCTAGGTCCGCCGCCACGCCCAGCGTCAGCGGCAGGCAGTCCTGCCGGCCGCGAAACAGCTGCGCCAGGCCGTCGGCTTCCTCCACCAGACGCCGCGCCGCCGGATACAGCAGCCGGGCGGCGTCGGTCACTTCCACGCCGCGCGGCTGGCGCTGAAACAGCGTGGCCCCCAGCTGTTCTTCCAGTTGCCGGATGGTGGCGGACAGCGCAGGCTGGCTCAGGTAGAGGCGCGCCGAGGCCTGGGTGATGTTGCGCTCTTCGAACACGGCGATGAAGGCTTTGAGCGAGCGTATATCCATAAGTTAAACCGATGACAGCAAGTGGAATAAACGATTTTTCGTCGAATCGATAGCGGATTATAGTGCTGCTCAAGGATTTGTTATCAGTTATTTCTATTGCTAAAGGAGTGTTGTCATGAGTAAAGCCTTGATCGTCATCACCGGCGCCAGTTCCGGCATCGGCGCCGCCACCGCCCGCCTGCTGTCGCAGCAAGGCCATCCGCTGTTGCTGCTGGCCCGCCGGGTCGAACGCCTGGAGGCGCTGGCGCTGCCGAACACGCTGTGCCGCGCGGTGGACGTGACCGACCGCGCCCAGCTGGCCGCCGCGGTGGCGGAGGCGGAAGGCCGCTTCGGGCCAGTGGACGCCATCATCAACAACGCCGGCGTGATGTTGCTGGGGCTGATGGCCGAGCAAGCGCCGGAAGAGTGGAAAACCATGTTCGACGTCAATGTGCACGGCCTGCTCAACGGCATCCACGCGGTGCTGGGCGGCATGGTGGAGCGCAAGCGCGGCACGGTGATCAATATCAGCTCGGTGGCCGGACGCAAGACCTTCCCCAACCATGTGGCCTATTGCGGCACCAAGTTCGCGGTGCACGCGATGTCGGAGAATCTGCGCGAGGAAGTGGCGGACCACGGCGTGCGCGTGGTGACGATCGCGCCGGGCGCGGTGGACACCGAGCTGCTGTCGCATACCAGCAGCGAGGCGATCAAGGCCGGCTACGAGGCCTGGAAACAGGAAATGGGCGGCGTGCTGGCGGCCGAGGACGTGGCCAGCGCCATCGTCTACGCCTATCAGCAGCCGCAGAACGTGTGCATCCGCGAGATCGTGCTGGCGGCGACGCGGCAGCAGCCTTAAGAACGTGTTTACGATCTCGCGAGCTAAGGCGAGACAAGGCGAAAACGAGCGAAAAAGCGGAATGTACTCGTGGTACATGAGCATTTTGAGCTCGGTTTCAACGCCGTATCGCCGACGCGCAGCAGATCGTAAACAGGTTCTAAGGGATTGTCAGTCCGCCACGTATAACTGAGTCTCCGCCTCCCGCATCAACTCGACGACGGCGGGCGGCGGCGGCTGGTCGGTGAACAGCGCGTCTATTTGCGACAGATGGCCTAGCTCCACCAGCGCCGGGCGGTCGAACTTGCTGTGGTCGGCGGCCAGGAACACGTGGCGCGATTGCTGGATGATGGCCTCGGCGCTGCGCACTTCGCGGTAGTCGTAATCGCGCAGGGTGCCGTCCAGCTCGATGCTGGAAATGCCGATGATGCCGTAGTCGACGCGGAACTGGCGGATCAGCTGCACCGTGGCTTCGCCGGTGATGCCGCGGTCGCGCTTGCGCAGCATGCCGCCCAGCACGATGACTTCGCAGTCCGGGTAGTCGCACATGGTGTCCGCCACGTGCAGATTATTGGTGATCACCCGCAGGCCGCGGTGCTGGTGCAGCGCCTTGGCCACTTCCTCGGTGGTGGTGCCCAGGTTGATGAACAGCGAGGCGTTGTCCGGGATCTGACGCGCCAGGCATTCAGCGATGCGGCGCTTTTCGTCTATGCACAGCACCTGCCGCGCCTGGTAGGCGACGTTCTCCACGCTGGACAGCACGCTGGCGCCGCCGTGGTAGCGTTGCAGCAACTGGTGCTCGGCCAGCAGCGCGATGTCGCGGCGTATGGTCTGCCGGGTGACGGAGAAATGTTCGGCCAGCTTTTCCACGCTGACATAGCTGTCGCGCTTGACCATGGCCAGCAGTTCCTGCTGGCGTTGATTCAGAATGAGCATAAGCTGCAAGGCGGCGGGTTGAGACTGTCCGATTGTAAGCGGACAACTCGTCCCGGCGCTATGCCGTCAGCGTTGCCGCCGCGTATTCGGCCAGCGCCAGGCTGGCGGTGAGGCCGGGGGATTCGATGCCGTAGAGCTGGAGCAGGCCGGGCACGCCGTGCTGCGCCGGCCCCTGGATCAGGAAATCCGCGTCCGCCGCGCCGGGGCCGGCGATCTTGGGGCGGATGCCGGCATAGGCCGGCGCCAGCGCCTGCTCGGGCAGCGCCGGCCACCAGCGGCGGATGCCGGCGTAAAAGCGCTCGGCGCGCGCCGGGTCCACCCGGTAGTCGATGTCGTTCACCCATTCCAGATCCGGGCCGAAGCGCGCTTGTCCGGCCAGGTCCAGCGTCAGATGGGTGCCCAGGCCGCCGGCCTCGGGCAGCGGGTAGATCAGGCGCTGAAACGGCGAGCGGCCCTGCAGTGCGAAATAGGCGCCGCGCGCGTAATAGGGCGTGGGGATGGTTTCACGTGGAACCCCGGCAATGCTGGCCGCCACCCGCGGCGCCCAAGGGCCGGCGGCGTTGACCGTCAGGCGCGCGCGCAGCCGCATGCCGGCGATGTCCAGCTCCAGCCCGTCGCCGGTGACGCGGCCGCCGTGCAGCGGCGAGTGCAGCGCCAGCGTCGCGCCGTGGGCTTCGGCGTCGGCCAGCAGGGCCAGCATCAGTCCGTGGCTGTCTATTATGCCGGTGGACGGCGACAGCAGCGCGGCGCGGGCCCGCAAGGCCGGCTCCAGCGCTTGCAGTTGTTCCGCGTCCAGCCAGCGCAGATCGGTCACGCCGTTGGCGGCGGCGCGTGCTTGCAAGGCTTGCAGCCGCGGCAATTCGGCGTCGTCGACGGCGACGATCAGTTTGCCGCAGCGTTGGTGGGCAATGGCGCGTTGGGCGCAGTAGTCGTACAGCCGTTGGCGGCCGGCCACGCATAGCCGGGCTTTCAGGCTGCCGGGCGGGTAGTAGAGCCCGGCGTGGATCACTTCGCTGTTGCGGCTGGACGCATGCTGGCCGATGGCGCTTTCCGCTTCGACGACGACGACTTCGCGGCCGGCGATTGCCAATTGCCGCGCCACGGCCAGGCCGATCACGCCGGCGCCTATCACCACGCACTCCACCTGTTCCATCATCGCTCCCGGCTGCTTAGAATCTGTTTACGATCTGCTGCGCGTCGGCACGGTGAGTACCAGCTCAAAATGCTCATGTACCGCTCGTAGCATTCCGTTTTTCGCTAGTTTTCGCCTTGTCTCGCCTTAGCTCGCGAGATCGTAAACACGCTCTTAGACCCGCTAACAACACCCCTGATCCTGCCTTGCGCCTCTTGGTCGTACTAGTGGTACTGCCTGCGTCGGCGCGCCTTGGCTCAGCTTCTCTGCGAGGTGTTTTAGCGGTTCTTAGTCTGCAGATGGTGCGCCTTGGCATCCGCGGCGTCCATATGCAAAAAGCCGCCCGGGGGCGGCTTTGAACAGGCGTGGCGGCTAGACTCAGCCGGCCATCGCGGCTTCGACTTCTTCCGCCGTCCGGGGAATCGGCGCGCCCAGCACGCGGCTGCCGTCGGCGGTGACCAAGACATTGTCTTCGATGCGGATGCCGCCGAAGTCGCGGTATTCGCGGAATTTGTCGTAGTTGATGTACTGGCTGTGGCGTCCTTCGGCGGCCCAGGCTTCGATCAGCGCCGGGATGAAGTACATGCCGGGCTCCACCGTCACCACCATGCCGGCTTTCAAGGCCTTGCCCAGGCGCAGGTAGCCCAGGCCGAACAGCGGGCTGCGCTCGGTGTCGTCGCCGTAGCCCACCAGGTCTTCGCCCAGGCCTTCCATATCGTGCACGTCCATGCCGATCTGATGGCCCAGGCCGTGCGGAAAGGCGATGGCGTAGGCGCCGGATTCGACGATATCGTTGGCGTCGCCGCGGAAGAAGCCCAGCGCGCTCATTCTTTCCACCATCAGCCGCGCCGACAGCTTGTGCACGTCCAGATAGCGCACGCCCGGCTTCATCGCCTCGATGGCGGCCAGCTGCATGTCCAGCACGATGTTGTACAACTCGCGTTGGCGCGGGCTGAACTTGCCGCCCACCGGGAAGGTGCGGGTGATGTCGCTGGCGTAGCCGCCGCCGGAGGTACAGCCGGTGTCGTTCAGCGCCAGGTCGCCGCTTTCCAGGCGGTTGTCGTGGTGATGGTTGTGCAGCACTTCGCCGCGGCGCGAGAAGATGGACGGGTAGGCCAGCTGCCAGTCGCGGCGGCGCATGATGCCTTCCATTTCGCCTACCACCTCGTATTCCATCACCCCGGGTTTGGCGTGGCGCATCGCGGCCACATGCATGTCGCGGGTGACCGCCAGCGCGGCTTCCATTTCGGCGATTTCCTCGTCGCCCTTGATCTCGCGCAGCGCCACCACGGCGTGGGTCAGCGGCGTGGAGAAGCCGTCCTTGACCTGGGCCGGGTGCACGTCCAGCAGGCGGCCCATTTCGATCAGGGTCTCGCCGCGGTAGGGCGCCAGGTAGTGCACGGCGCGGCCGGCGGCGCGCGCGGCGGCCACCGCGGCGGCCAGCTCGGCGTAGGCGCGGCTCTGCTCCAGGCCGGCCAGCGCGGCGCGTTCGGCCAGGCTGGGCAGCGGGCCGGTCCAGACGATGTCGGCCACGTCCGGATCGTTGCCGAACAGCGTCGCTTCGCCGCTGTCGGCGTCGATGAGGCCGGCCAGGCCCGGCTCGTTCAGGCCGAAGAAGTAGCGGAAGCTGGAGTCCTGGACAAAGGGCAGGGTGTTGTCGTGGTAGTTCATCGGCGAATCGACATTGCCGACAAACAGCAGCAGGCCGGACAGGCCGGCCGCTTGCAGACGGGCGCGGCGTTGCGCGTATACGGTGGCAGCGAACATGGTTTCCTCGAGGGTGGGCAGGGTCCGCCCGGTTCGGTCGCCGCGCGGAATATTGTATCCAGTCCCTTAACTTATCACGCCCGCCGCCGGGCTGCCAGTGCCGCTTCAGCCGCGTTGGCCGACGGCGGCTTCGGCCTGTCGGGGCTTGGCCGGGCGCAGGATCAGCGCCACCGCGCCGCCGGCCAGCAAGGCCCACAGCGGCGCGCCCAGGCCGGCGATGCTGACGCCGGAGGCGGCCACCACGAAGGTGATCAGCGCCGCCTCGCGTCGGCCTTCGTCGCCCAGCGCCGCGCTCAGCGAGGACGCCAGGGTGCCGAACAGCGCCAGTCCGGCGGCGGTGGCCACCAGCGCCTTGGGCAAGGTCAGGATCAGACTGGCCAGCGCGCCGCCGGCCGCGCCTATCGCCAGATAGAGCGCGCCGCAGATCACGCCGGCCACGTAGCGGCGCTTGGGGTCGGGATGGGTTTCCGGACCGGTGCAGATGGCGGCGGTGATCGCCGCCAGCACCACGCCGTGGCCGCCGAAGGGCGCGGTCAACATGGAGACCGCGCCCAGCAGCGACACCGGCGAGCGCGCCGGAATGTGGTAGCCGGAGGAGGACAGCACCGCCATGCCGGGCAGGAACTGGCCGGTCAGCGCCACCAGCGCCAGCGGCAGGGCCAGGTTGAAGAAGGCGCTCCACGACCACTGCGGCGCGGTGAACAGCGGGCCGCCGCCGCCGTGGGTCGGCAGCGGCTGAAACAAGCCTTGCGCCGCCGCCAGCGCGAGGCCCAGCAGGATCGCCGCCGGCAAGGCGTAGCGTGGGAAGAAGCGGCGGCCGACGAAGAACAGCGCGGCCATGCTGACCACCAGCAGCGGGTCGTGGCCGGCGGCGCTGGCGAGTTCGGCGACGAAGCGGAACAGGATGCCGGCCAGCATCGCCGCCGCCAGCGCGGCGGGGAAGACTTTCATCAGCCGGTCGAACAGGCCGCTGACGCCCAGCAGGGTGACGATGGCGGCGGCGGCCAGGAAGGCGCCCACCGCCTCGCCGTAGGGCACGCCGGGCAGGGCGGCCAGCAACAAGGCCGCGCCGGGGGTGCTCCAGGCGGTGATCACCGGCGCCTTCCAGCGCCAGGACAGCCACAGGCCGGCCACGCCGGAGCCGATGGACACCGCCCAGATCCAAGAGCCTAGCTGGGCCGGGGACAGGCCGGCGGACTGGGCGGCGTGGACGATGATGAGGAAGGGGCCGGAGTAGCCGACCAAGAGGGCCAGCACCGCGGCCAGCGCGGCGGAGGGCGACAGGTCGCGCCAGAAGGTGGACGGCATGATGCGCTTTCTTGCGATGAAAAGTAGCGCCCAGCCTAGCGCAAGCGTTGGTTCGCGCCTTCCCACAGCCGGCGCAAACAGTTTATGCTGCGCACAATCTGTTCTATATAACAGCGATGACTGATTCCCTGTATTTGCGCATTGCCGCCAAGGTCGAGCAAGGGCTGGACAGCGGCGAATATCCGCCCGGCAGCCGGCTGCCCTCGGTGCGCCGGCTGGCCGCCGAACACGGCGTCAACGTACTGACCGCGCTGGCGGCCTACCGCCATCTGGAGCGCCGGCAGCGCGTTAGCGCCCGCCCGCGCGCCGGCTTCTTCGCCGCCTTGCCCAGCCGCGCGCAGCAGGCGCGCGCCGAGGACGACGGTCTGCCGTCGGCGGCGACCCTGGTGCGGGTGGACAGCCGCATGTCGCAATTGATCGAGTGGTCGGGACTAGACATCGGCACTCAGCTGCACATGGCGGAAGCGCACGGCAGCATGTATCCGGCGGCGGCGCTGGCGCGGCGGCTGCAGCAAACGCTGAGCCGGCGGCCGGAGTTGATCGGCGCCTATCTGCCGCGCGGCGAGCAGGCGCGGCTGCACCGGCTGGTGTGCGAACTGGCGGCGCAGTGGCAGCTGGCGCTGGAGCCGGACGCCATCCTGTTCACCCACGGCATCACCGAAGCGATCAGCCTGTCGCTGCGCTTGCTGACCCGGCCCGGCGACACCGTGGCGGTGGAGACGCCGGTGTACTTCGGCCTGCTGCAGACGCTGGAGGCGCTGGGGCTGAAGGCGCTGGAAATCCCGTGCACGCCGGACGCCGGCCTGTCGCTGGAGGCGCTGGAGTTCGCCTTGCGCCACGGGCCGGCGCCGCGCTGCCTGGTGACGGTGACCAATTTTCAGAACCCCACCGGCGCGCTGATGCCGGACGAGTCCAAGAAGCGGCTGCTGCGGCTGGCTTATCGCCACGGGCTGACCATCATCGAAGACGATGTGTTCGGCGAGCTTTACTTCGGCGAGCAGCACCCGACGCCGTTGAAAGCCTGGGACAGCCGCGGCGAAGTGATTTACTGCTCGTCCTTCACCAAGTGCTTCGCGCCCTCGTTCCGTTTGGGCTGGTTGTCCGGCGGCCGCCATCATGCGGCGCTGGCGCGCTTGAGCAATAGCAGCAGCCTGGTCAGTTCGGCCTTGTACCAGAGCCTGTTGGCGGATGTGTTGGCCGACGGCGACTACGCGCGCTTCGCCGCTCAGCTGCGGCGGCAGTTGGCGCGCCAGATGCGCCAGCTGGCCGACGCGGTGCTGGCGGCCTTCCCCAAGGGCACGCGGCTGCGGCGGCCGCAAGGCGGTTTGCTGTTGTGGGTGGAGTGCCCGGAAGGCTTGGACGCCGGCCGCTTGCTGGAGCGGGCGCTGGCGGAGTCCATCAGCTTCGCGCCGGGCATGGTGTTTTCCGCCGAGCCGCGCTTCGGCCATTGCCTGCGCTTGAATTTTGGCCAGCCGTGGTCGCCGGCGCTGGAGCGGGCGATCGCCACGCTGGGCCGCTTGGCCGGCGAACAGCTGAGCCAATGAAAACGGCGGAGCGCAGGCTCCGCCGTTGTTCTTGCTTCCAAGCCTGGAGCTTGGCGTCGGCTCAGCCCTGGCGTGCGCGGCGCGCCTTGACCGCGTCGGCCAGCGTGGTCAGCAGCTTCTCGGTGTCGTCCCAGCCGATGCAGGCGTCGGTGACGCTCTGGCCGTAGGTCAGTTCGCAGCCCGGTTTCAGGTCCTGGCGGCCTTCCACCAGATGGCTTTCCACCATCACGCCGAAGATGTTGGCGTTGCCGGCGGCCAGCTGGCCGGCGACGTCGTCGGCCACTTCCATCTGGCGGCGGTAGTCCTTGCGGCTGTTGGCGTGGCTGAAGTCCACCATCAGTTTTTGCGGCAGGCCCACGGAGGCCAGCTCCGCGGCGGCGGCGCTGACATGCTCGGCCGAGTAGTTGGGTTCCTTGCCGCCGCGCAGGATCACGTGGCAATCCGGGTTGCCGCCGGTGGAGACGATGGCGGAATGGCCGGTCTTGGTCACCGACAGGAAATGGTGGGGCACGCTGGAGGAGCGGATGGCGTCCACGGCGATCTTCAGATTGCCGTCGGTGCCGTTCTTGAAGCCCACCGGGCAGGACAGGCCGGAAGCCAGCTCGCGGTGCACCTGGCTTTCGGTGGTGCGCGCGCCGATGGCGCCCCAGCTGATCAGGTCGGCGAAGTACTGCGGGGTGATCATGTCCAGGAATTCGGTGGCGGCCGGCATGCCCATGTCGTTCAGGGTCAGCAGCAGGCGACGCGCGATGCGCAGGCCACTGTTGATGTCGAAGGACTCGTTCAGCAGCGGATCGTTGATCAGGCCTTTCCAGCCGACGGTGGTGCGCGGTTTTTCAAAGTAGACGCGCATCACCACCACCAGCTCCTGCGACAGCTTGTCGCGCAGCGGCGCCAGTTTCTTGGCGTACTCGATGGCGGCTTCGGTGTCGTGGATGGAGCAGGGGCCGATCACCACCAGCAGGCGGTCGTCCTCGCCGCGCAGCAGCGCGGAGATGTCGCGGCGGGCGGCGTAAATCACCTCGGAGGCGGCCTCGGTGATCGGCAGTTCGTACAGGTGGGCGATGGGCGGCAGCAGTTCCTTGATTTCGCGGATTCTGACGTCGTCGGTCTGGCGTTGCATAAAGGCGGCTTCCTTGCTATTTCAGTTTTTGCATAGCAGCAAGATAACCGGATTCCACGACGCTAGACAAGCGGCCGGCCTGCTTTAATGCCCTAAATTCATACTAGACGATCGTTAGGGATAAGCTATCGCTTGCGGATTTATCTGCTTGTTTTTGCTGGATGGAGCAGACGCGGGCATGAAAAACGCCCTGCTTGCGGGCAGGGCGTTTTGCGGGCGAGGGCCGGAACGATCAGTCGGCGTACTGACGCTTCATCCGTTCGCGGCGTTCCTGGGCTTCCACCGACAGCGTGGCGGTGGGGCGGGCCATCAGGCGGCGCAGGCCGATAGGCTCGCCGGTGTCTTCGCAGAAGCCGTAAGAGCCGTCTTCGATCTGGCGCAGCGAGGCCTGGATCTTTTGCAGCAGCTTGCGCTCGCGGTCGCGGGTGCGCAGTTCCAGCGCGTATTCCTCTTCCAGCGTGGCGCGGTCGGCCGGATCCGGCGTGGCTTCCTGCTCTTGCAGGTGGTTGGCGGTCGCATTTGCGTTAGAGAGCAACTCCTGCTGCATCTGCAACAACCGGTCTTTGAAAAACTCAAGATGGTCGGCGTTCATGTAATCGTCGCCGGTCCAGTTGAGGATATCCTGTTCGGTTAGTTTGGCCATAATAGGTGCTTCCAGCATAGAGTTGGCAACAGGCGGAGAAGATTACCGGCGCCCCGCTATTTCTGCAACTGTCTTAGGCGCTTAGGTGATATTAACTCCCTGCTGCTGACAATCGGTATAGCGTTGTTTCACTCCGGTAACAAGCCTGAGGCATCGTTAAAAGGGTATTGGCGCAACAGGCTAAGACATAAAATGGCCCGGACAGTTCAAAGGCGGCAATCCGCCGCCTTTTTCCGGGGGCCGGCGCGCCGGGCGGCGTGCCGGATCAGCCATGCCGAGATGGCTTATTTCAGCGACAACACCCATTTGGCCAGCGCGCGCAGATCCGCGTCCGGAATGTTCGGATGCGGGGTCATCGGCACCGGGCCCCACACGCCGGAACCGCCGTTCTTGACCTTGGCCATCAGCAAGGCTTCCGCGCCTTTCTGGCCGGCGTATTTCTTGGCTACGTCCTTATAAGCCGGGCCGACGATTTTCTTGTCCACCGCGTGACAGGCGGTACAGCTGTATTTCTGCGCCAGCTGCATATTGGCGAAGGCGGGCGCGGCGGCGGCGCTCAGCAGGGCGGCGAACAGTATTTTTTTCATCGGAAGTCTCCTGTGTGGTGATGCAAATCAGTTGTCCAAATCAACGGCCGCGAAGCTGCGGCCGCCAAAAATATGACAAATAGCATGAATTGCTACAATATCACTTTGAGTTGAGTCAAGAAGCTTGCTTCCAGCATGCGCACCGGCAGCATCAGGATCACCTGGATGATCAGGAACAGCACCAGCGGCGACAAGTCCACGCCGCCGACATTGGCCTTGCGGAACGGGCGCAGGAAAGGCCGGGTCAGCGCGTCCAGCACCGGCATCAGCGGGTTGTAGGGGCTGACCCAACTGAGCACGGCCTGGACGATGACGCTGCCCATCAACAGGGTCAGCGACTGTTTGAACACCTCCAGCAAGGACAGTAGGGACAGCGCCACCCAGACCTGCGGAAAGGTGAAGACTTCCGGCACCGAGCTTAGCAGGGTGACCAGCACATTGGACAGCAGCGCCACCAGCCAGGCCAGCAGCATGGTGGCGCTGTCGTAGCCGCGCATCGCCGGCACCAGCTTGCGCAGCGGCAGCACCGCGAAGTTGGTGGCGGCCATCACGAACTGGCACAGCGGGTGCTTGAACGGCGCGCGCGCCACTTGCAGATAGAAGCGCAGCAAGAGCACCAGCACGAACAGGCCGAAAAGGGTGTGGATCAGAAAGCGCAAAGTGTCGAAGAACATGATGTGGCTTAGTCCTGGCTGAGTTGTTGGCCCATTTCGATGGAGCGGTCGCGGCAGTCCAGCGTGCCGGCGATGATGGCCTGCTTGACGCCTTCCGCCTCAAAGCGGGCGATGGCGCGTTCGGTGGTGCCGCCCTTGGACATCACATTGGTGCGCAAGGCGGCCACCGGCAGCGGGCTCTGCTTGGCCAGCTCCACCGCGCCTTCGAAGGTGGCCAGCACCAGCCGGCGCGCCTCGGCTTCGGAGAAGCCGGTCTGCTGCGCCGCTTCTATCATGCTTTCGATGAAATAGAACACATAGGCCGGGCCGCTGCCGGACACGGCGGTGACGTCGTCGATGCGCTGTTCGTTCTGCAGCCAGAGCGTGATGCCGGCCGCCTGCATCACGGTGTTGGCGTCCTGGCGGTCGTCTTCGTTGACGCCCACCGAGGCGAACAGGCCGGACACGCCCTTGCCTATCATCGCCGGGGTGTTGGGCATCACCCGCACCACGCGCTTGCTGCCCAGCCAGCGGCACAGCGCGTCCAGGCGGATGCCGGCGGCGATGGAGATCACCAGCGCGCCGTTGAGCCTGGGCTCCAGCTCCAGGCACAAGTCGCGCAGGTGTTGCGGCTTGACCGCAAGCACCACGATGTCGCCGATGTCGAAGGCGTCCGGCAAGGCCGCGCCGCCGCTGACGTCGTATTCCTGGCGCAGCCGTTCCACTTTGCCGGCGTCCGGGTCCACCACGTGGATGCGATGCGCCGCCTGCTTGATCAGGCCGGCGATGATGGCGTTGGCCATATTGCCGCCGCCTATGAAGGTAATCCGCATGCTTTTTCCTTATAAACCGGCTTGAATTCCTGTTGTTTCAAGCCGATGTCATTCAATGATAATGGCGTGCGCCGAAAATGGCGGTGCCCACCCGCACCATGGTGGCGCCTTCGGCGACGGCGACGGCCATGTCGGCGGACATGCCCATGGACAGCGTGTCCAGCGCCAGGCCTTCGGCCATCAGGCGCTCGCGCAGCCGGCGCAACAGGGCGAACTGCGCCGCCAGCCGCGCAGCGTCTTCGGTGGGCTCCGGGATGCACATCAGACCGCGCAGGGTCAGGCGCGGCAAGGCCGCCACCGCGCGGGCCAGTTCCAGCGCCTGTTCCGGCGCGCAGCCGCTCTTGCTGGCCTCGCCGGACACGTTGACCTGGATGCAGACGTTCAGCGGCGGCAGCGCGTCCGGCCGCTGCGCCGACAGCCGTTCGGCGATTTTCAGCCGCTCCACCGAATGGGCCCAGTGCGCCAATTCCGCCACCGCGCGGGTTTTATTGGATTGCAGCGGGCCGATGAAGTGCCATTCGATCTCCAGACCGGCCAGCGCCTCGGCCTTCTGCTGCAATTCCTGCACGTAGTTTTCACCAAAGGCGCGTTGGCCGGCAAGGTAGGCTTGCTCGATGTCCGCGGCGGGGAAAGTTTTGCTGACGGCCAGCAGGCGCACCGATCCCGCCGGCCGGCCGGCGGCGTGTTCCGCGTCCGCCAGGCGCTGGCGGACTTGTTGCAAGGGTTGGGAGATGGAGTCTGTCATGGCGTCGAGAAATTATTTGCTGCGGGCGGTGCGGCTTGTTGCCCGGGTTTGGGGTTTCTACAAAGAATCATGGCCGCGCATCATTAATAATATGGGGTGACGGCGATATCCCAAATGGCTGAGTTGAGCTTACAATCAGCGGAAATGCCGGGATTGGGCCGGCGCCTCGTTTGGACGCGTTGCCGGCGCGCGGCGGTTCTTCATTTTTCAAGTGGTCGCCTGGCGGCTGAAACCATGGCGGCGGCGCAGTCATCGTGGAGATTATATTATGGAAATTTCGGAGCTCTTGGCCTTTACGGTCAAGAACAAGGCGTCCGACCTGCACCTGTCCGCCGGGCTGCCGCCGATGATCCGGGTGAACGGCGACATCCGCCGCATCAACCTGCCGCCGATGGACCATCATGACGTGCACGACATGGTGTACGACATCATGAACGATTACCAGCGCAAAATCTTCGAAGACACCTTCGAGTGCGACTTTTCCTTCGACCTGCCCGGCATCGCCCGTTTCCGCGTCAATTCCTTTGTGCAGAACCGCGGCATGGGCGCGGTGTTCCGGGTGATTCCGTCCAAGGTGCTGTCGCTGGAGCAACTGGGCGCGCCCAAGATCTTCCAGGAAATCGCCGCCTTTCCGCGCGGGCTGGTGCTGGTGACCGGCCCCACCGGCTCCGGCAAATCCACCACGCTGGCGGCGATGATAGATTTCATCAACGACAACCACTTCTCCCACATCCTGACTGTGGAAGATCCGATCGAGTTCGTCCACGACAGCAAGAAATGCCTGATCAACCAGCGCGAACTGGGCTTGCAGACCCACAGCTTCGCCAACGCGCTGAAGTCGGCGCTGCGCGAGGACCCGGACGTGATCCTGGTGGGCGAATTGCGCGACCTGGAAACCATACGGCTGGCGCTGACCGCGGCGGAAACCGGCCACCTGGTGTTCGGCACCCTGCACACCAGTTCCGCCGCCAAGACCATAGACCGCATCGTCGACGTGTTCCCGGCCGGGGAAAAGGAAATGGTGCGTTCGATGCTGTCGGAATCGGTGCGCGCGGTGATCGCCCAGACCCTGCTGAAAACCAAGGACGGCAGCGGGCGGGTGGCGGCGCATGAAATCATGTTGGGCACCCCGGCGATCCGCAACCTGATCCGCGAGAACAAGATCGCCCAGATCAACTCCATGATCCAGACCGGTCAGCAGCACGGCATGCAGACGCTGGACCAGTGTCTGCAGGAGCTGGTGCGGCGCAATATGGTGTCGCCGGCGGACGCCAGACAAAAGGCCGCCAACAAGGATCAATTCTGAGCGGGCGCTGCTCTACACTAGAAATGGCGACCCGCGGGACCTCATCATGGAAAAAGACCAGGCTTCCAAGTTCATACTGGATCTGCTGAAGCACGCCACCGGCAAGAACGCCTCCGACGTTTTCATCGCCGCCGATTTTCCGCCGGCGATGAAGATAGACGGCAAGATCACCCCGGTGGCGCCGCAGCCCTTGTCCGCCCAGCACACCAAGGAACTGGTGCGCGCGGTGATGAACGACCGGCAGACCGAGGAGTTCGAGACCAAGAAGGAGGCGAACTTCGCGATCAATCCGCCGGGTCTGGGGCGTTTCCGCGTCAGCGCCTATGTGCAGCAGGGTCATGCCGGCATGGTGTTGCGCAAGATCAACACCGAAATCCCCACCTTCGACCAGCTCAACCTGCCGCTGGTGCTGCGCGACATCGCGCTGATCAAGCGCGGCCTGGTGATCTTCGTCGGCGGCACCGGTTCGGGCAAATCCACTTCGCTGGCCGCGCTGGTGGACTGGCGCAACAGCCACAACCACGACCACATCATCACCATCGAAGACCCTATCGAATACGTGCACCAGCACAAGAAGTCCATCATCACCCAGCGCGAGGTGGGCGTGGACACCGATGATTGGGACATCGCCTTGAAGAACACCCTGCGCCAGGCGCCGGACGTGATTCTGATGGGCGAGATCCGCGACCGCGAAACCATGGGTTACGGGCTGCAGTTCGCCGAAACCGGCCATTTGTGCCTGGCCACGTTGCACGCCAACAACGCCAACCAGGCGCTGGACCGCATTCTCAACTTCTTCCCCGAGGAGCGCCATCAACAAGTGTTGATGGACCTGTCGCTGAATATGCGCTCCATCATTTCCCAGCGGCTGGTGCCGATCAAAAGCGGCCGCGGCCGGGTGGCGGCGGTGGAAATCCTGCTCAACAGCCCGCTGGTGTCCGACATGATCTTCAAGGGCGAAATCGCCGGCCTGAAGGAAGTGATGGGCCGCTCGCGCGAAACCGGCATGCAGACCTTCGACCAGTCCTTGTTCGAGCTGTACGAGGCGGACCTGATCAGTTACGAGGACGCCTTGCGCAACGCGGACTCCATCAACGATCTGAGGCTGAAGATCAAGCTATACAGCGAAGGCTCCAAGTCCAGGGACCCGCTGGAAGGCATAGATCATCTCGACATCGTCTAAGCGCCTGTTCCAAGTCTGCTGCGCTTGGTGAAGCGTTGCACGGTGAGTACAAGCAAAATGCTCATGCAGCACTCGTACACTTCGCTTTTCGCTCGTTTTCGCCTTGTCTCGCCTTAGCTCGCGAGATCGTAAACACACTCTAAGAACCTGTTTACGATCTGCTGCGCTTCGGCGATACAGCGTTGAAAACACCCTCAAAATGCTCATGTACCAACCGTACACTCCGCTTTTTCGGTCGTTTTCGCCTTGTCTCGCCCTTGCTCGCGAGACTTTGAACAGGCTCTAAGAGCGGCTAAGCAAGCCCCGATGCCGCCTTGCGCCGACTTGCCGTACTCGAGTACTGCCTGCGTCGGCGCGTCTTTTTAAGCCCGCGCTTGCAAAGTCAGCGCCGCCGCCGCGCTTTTCAGCAGCCGGTCGGACAGCGCTTCGTCCGAGATGGCGCGAGACAGCAGCAAGGCGCCCACCATCAGGGCCAGGCAGGCTTCGGGCGCCAGCGCCGGGCGCGCTCCGGCCGCCGCGTCGCATTGCTGCGCCTGGCGCAGCGTGTGCAGCAGCGCCTGCAAGCCTTCTGAAAACGCCTGGCGGGTGGCCTTGTCGTGCCTGGCCAACTCCCCGGCCAGCGCGGCGGCGGCGCAGCCGGAGTCCGGGAAATCCCGGTGCGCCGGACTCAGATAGTCCTTGGCCAGCCGTTTCAGCCCGGCGCCGCTGGCCGCCTGCTCCAGCTGGGCCTGCCAAATCTCGTTCATGTCCAACAGCGCCTGGCGACAGGATTGCGCCACCAGATCGTCCTTGCTGTGGAAGTGGGCGTAAAAACCGCCGTGGGTCAGTCCCAGGTCGGCCATCAGATTGGCGATGCCGACATTGGCCACGCCTTCGGCGCGAAAGCGCAGCGAGGCCATGGTCAGGATCCGTTGACGGGTTTCGGTCTTGTGGGTTGAGCTGTAGCGCATCATTGACCTTCCTGTTCGACTACGGGGTGGCGCAACGCAATGACGAAGCGGTGATTCCGTTTTAGATGATAGCTATCATTTCTTCAATCGCGATGTGAATCAGCAAGATAGCGATCCGGCTGCCGCGCGCGCGGAATGCGCAGACCAATAAATGACGGCGGAATTTCATCTGAATATCTATATTGACTAAAAAGCGGCGTTTCCCGCCTTGAGCCCCGTTCCGGGGACGGCCCGGAACACCGGCCGCGCTCAATCCGGCGCGCGGGCGACGGATGGCCGTCGGCGCTCGCCGACAACCGCGGCTGCGCGCTGAGGGAAGGTGGAGACAGGCATGCAGCGATGGAGGGATTCCGCCGCGGGTTTCTGGGCGGCCGCGTGGCGTCAGTTGGGCGTGGCCGCGGCCTATTGGGGCTTGGCGCGGCTATTGATGGCCGGTTTCATGAACGCGGAAACCTGGCTGACGCCGGCCTGGTTTCCCGCGGGTCTGGCCATGGCGGTCGCCCTGCGCGGCGGCCAGCGCTACGGCTTGGGGCTGGTGGCAGGGTCCCTGCTGTTCTGCCTGTCGTCGCGCCAGCTGCCGCTGGCGGACGCCTTGTTGATCGCCGGCGCCAACACGGTGGGCAGCTTGCTGGGCGCCTTGCTGGTGCGCTACCGCTGCGGCCGGCGCTTGCCCTTGCACAGCCTATCCTATGTGTTGGCCTTCGTCGCCGGCGCGGCGCTGGCCGCCGCCATCTCCGCCATGGGCGGCACGGCGGCCTTGCTGCACGGCCAGCCGCTGCCCCTGTTGTCGCTGGGCCGTCACTTCATCGCCTGGTGGCTGGCGGACCTGGCCGGCATTTTCAGTCTGTCGCCTTGCCTGCTGCTGCTGAGGCGCTCCGGCCCCGGAGACGGCCAGGGCGGCCTGGGCTCGCTGGACGGGCTGACCGCCTGGCTGACCTTGCTGGTCGCCGGACTGGCCATGCTGGGCATAGACGACAGCACCGGACGCTACGCCGCCCTGCCGTATTGTTTCAGCCTGCCCTTGCTGTGGTTCGCCTTCCGCCAGCGACTGCGGCTGGCGCACGGCTTGTCGCTGGGCATTCTGTTGCTGGCCCTGGCGGGGGGCGTGTCCGGCCACGGCGCTTTCGGGCACGGCGAGCAGGCGTTGCTGACGCTCAGCATGCTGATGCTGATCCAGACCACCACCTTGCTGGTGTTCGGGGCCCTGGCGGTGGACCTGCGCCGCACCGAGGCCAGGCTGCGCGGAGTCAACCGCCAGCTAGAGGGCAAGGTTCGCGCCCGGACCCGCGCCTTGGCGGACAGCGAGGCGCGGTTGCGGCTGATGGCGGACGCCGCGCCGTTCCCCTTGGCGATGAACCGCTTGCAGGGCGGCGAGCTGATCTACGCCAATGCCCGCGCCGAGGAGCTGTTCCGCGAACAACTGGCGCCCGGACGGCCGCTGCGGGTGCAGGACTTCTATGTGGATCCGGCCGAGCGCGAGCGCGTGTCCTCGCTGCTGCGCGTAGGCGGCTGCGTGCGCGATCGCGAAGTGCGGCTGCGCGCCGCCGACGGTAGGGAGTTCTGGGCGCTGATCTCCTGTTCCGTGGTGCGCGCCGACGACGGCTGGTTCGTGATCAACGGCATCAACGACATCAGCCAGCGCAAGCAGCTGGAGCAGGATTTGCTGCAGGCCAATCAGGCGCTGCGCCAGAACCTGAGCGAAATCGAATTGCTGCAGCAAGGCCTGCGCGAACAGACGCTGCGCGATCCGCTGACCGGCCTGTTCAATCGCCGCCACCTGGACGACATTCTGCCGCGCATCCTCAGCCATATGCTGGCGGTGCATAGGGACGTCGCGGTGTTGATGGTGGACGCGGATCACTTCAAGCACATCAACGACCAATACGGCCACCAGTGCGGCGACGCGGTGCTGACGGCGCTGGCGGCGCATCTGAGCGACGCCTTCCGCAGCGGCGACATCGTCTGCCGCTACGGCGGCGAAGAGTTTTTCATCCTGCTGCCCGGCGCGTCGCTGAACGACGCCTACGCCAAGGCGCGGCAGTTGTGCGGCGATGTGCGGGCGCAGCCCATCGTGGCCGGCGGCCACAACATCCGCGTCACCTTGTCGGTGGGGCTGGCCCTGTGCCCCTTGCACGGCACCGACGCCGGCAGCGTGGTGGCCGCCGCCGACGCCGCCTTGTACCGCGCCAAGAAAGAGGGGCGCGACCGGGTGTGCGTGGCGGATCCGGCGCAGCCGCTGGTGTCCTGAGAACCTGTTTAAAGTCTGCTGCGCTTCAGCGATACGGCGTTAAAAACCAGCTCAAAATGCTCATGTACCACTTGTACATTCCGCTTTTTCGCTCATTTTCGCCTTGTCTCGCCCTTGCTCGCGAGACTTTGAACAGGCTCTGAGAGGCCGTTCAAAGTCTGCCGCGCCGCGTGAGAGACGGCGCGGCGAGCTCCGTTTCGAAAGTCCCCGCTCCATCCGGCCATTCCGCGTTCCCCGCGGTTTTCGCCTTGTCTCGCCGCGGCTCGCGGGACTTTGAACCGGCTCCGACGCGCAGAGCGGGCCGGGGGCGGTGTGCTACCATCCGGTCATGGAACTTTACCGACTACTGCAACAACAAGGCTTTGGCGGCCGCAAGGAATGCCGACAGCTGATCGAGTACGGCCTGGTCGAACTCAACGGCGAGATCGTCGACAATTACCGCCAGCCGGTGGAATTGGCCGAGATCCGGCAACTGGTGGTGGACGACAAGCCCTGGGAGGTGGTGACCGGCCCGCTCTATCTGCTGTTTCACAAGCCCCCCAACTACGAAACCTCGCACAAGCCGCAGCACAATCCCGGCATCTATCGTCTGCTGCCGTACCAGTTCGGCAACCTGGGCATCACCGCCGTCGGGCGGCTGGACGTGGACACCACCGGCTTGATCCTGCTGACCAACGACGGTCAGTTCGTGCACGCGCTCAGTTCGCCGAAAAAGCTGGTGCCCAAGTGCTACCAGGTGACGCTGAAGCACGCGGCCAGCGAGGAATTCATCGCCAAGCTGCAAAGCGGGGTCTATCTGAACGACGAAGGCGCGGAGTTCGCCGCGGACAGCATCGAGCAGCTGGACAGCCATGTGATCCTGCTGACCATCACCCAGGGCAAATACCATCAGGTCAAGCGCATGGTGGCGGCGGCCAGCAACCGGGTGGAGCAGCTGCACCGCATCAGCCTGGGCGCAGTGACTTTGGGCGAACTGCCGCAGGGAGAGTGGCGGCACCTGAGCGCAGAGGAACTGAGCAGCCTGGGCTGGTCGTGAATCATCCAAGCCGGCGGCGAGACCGCCGCCCCACCATGAAGGCCGCCAGATAGGCGGCTTTTTTTTGTCGCGGCGCTTGGTCCCTTGCGCGGCATGGCGAGCGGGATCAAGTCGCTTGCGTCAGTGTATTGAAGAGCCCCGAGGCGTGCGAACGCCCGGGGCTTTTTTGCATTCGGCACACGGCGTCTGGAGAGGAGAGCAGACGATTTGGCTGCGATTTCAGATGGGGTGGTAAATGGGCATTGCTATCGCAAATCTCTTATTGATTGCCAGAGATGTAATTAATTTGATGAGTAACATTGTTTATTTACTTAAAAAAATTACACTGCTCTTCTCGACGAAGAGGTGGACGTAAGAGCCTGTTCAAAGTCTCGCGAGCAAGGGCGAGACAAGGCGAAAACGGCTGCGGGGTGATCAATGTGAAAACAGGCCCGCGCCGTGGTGGGCGCGAGCCTGTCAGGAAGGATGCCGACCGCTGCTCGGCTATTGGAGTTGCTGCGCCAGGCGGGCCAGCATATTGCGCGAGCTGTAGTAGTCCAGGCGGAAGGTGTCGAAGCCGGCGGCGTAGACCTGTTTGCCGCGCACGGCGGCGTTGCCCGCCAGGAAGGGGTTGGCCAGCACCTTGGACACGGTGGGCGCGTCGGCGTTGAACAGCATGATGCTGTTGCCGCGCAGCCCCTCCGCGAATTTTTCGCCCGACAACTGCACGATGTCGCGACGCACTCCCTGGCTGGTGTTGCCCTTGACGCTGTCCGGCGCGGTGGCGAGGGTGAAGCCCAGCGCTTGCAGTAGCTTGCCCTGCGCCGATTCCGGCGTCCACAGATTGGCGCCGGAACCGTCCTCGCTGTACACCATGGCGGCGGTGGGTTGCGGCGGCAGCTTCAGCTTGCTTTTCAACTGCGCCACCTCGGCGTCGAAACGGGCGATCACCGCCTGGGCGTCGGCCTCGCGGCCGCTGGCGCGTCCCAGCAGCGTCGCCAGTTCCTGCCAGCTTTTATCGTCGTAATTGACCACCAGGGTGGGCGCCATCTGACTTAGCTGCTCGTACAGCTTCAGCGCGGAGTCGCCGCCGGTGCCGGCCATCACGATCAAGTCGGGCTGGGCGGCGATGATGGCCTCGGCATTGGGTTCGCCCTGGTACAAGGGCTGCACGCCCCGCTGTTTGGCCACCGCCCCCCACTGGGTGAAGAAGCCCTGGCCGTCGGTGACCTTGGAGTTGGCGGCGCTGCCGCCGCTGGCCACCACCGGCGCGTTGATGGCGAGCAGAGTGCCGGTCAGCGTCACGCTGGTGGAGACGATGCGTTGCGGCGGCCGTTCCAGCGTCAACGGCCCCTTTGGCGTATGCAAGGTGCGCGGCCACTGGCCGGGCGCCGCGGCGGAGGCGTCGGCGCTGGATTCAGGGGCGCCGCAGCCGCTCAAGGCCAGGGCGAGGCCGGCGGCCAGCCCTAAGCGCAGCGCGGCGCGCCGCGGGCGGGAAAAATCGAAAGCCATGAAAGTCCTTTGGAAAGGCGCGGGTGGTGGCTTCGATTTTATTGCAAACAAGAATTATTATCATGCATATCGAAGGACGAGCGGAACGCCAGCGAACGCCGGCGCCTGCCGCGCTCATTCCTGTTGCTGTTGTTTGAGCCAGCTTTCTTCCTGCTGGCGCATCCGCGCGAACCAGTGCTGGCGCATGAAGCGGACAAAGGCCGGCGGCGCCGCGGCGAAGTCGTTTTCATCGACGTAGCAGCCGGGCAGATAGGGCGGTTCGAAGTCTCTCTCCCAGCCCTTGGCCTGCAGCGCCCGCTGACCCTGCGGGCTGCAGTCGTCGGGCAGCGGCAGGCCGGTCAGATGGCCGCTGTCCGGATCCAGCCAGCGCACACCTTGGCGATCCAGGCCGCGCAGCCCGTACTTGGCTTTGCCGGCGTGCAGGATCAGCTTGTAGTCGTTGGGGCTGACGTCGCTGGCGCAGGCGCTGCGATAGCCGACCACGGTTTCCAGCGCGCCGTCTTGGTTGAGGTCAGGGAAGCCGACGGCTTCCAGATCGAAGGCCGCGCTGGCGTCGAACTCGCAGCGCGTCACGCCGTCGCTGAGCATCCACAGCCGGCGCGGCCTGTCCTGTCCCAATGTGTATTGCGCGGCGTAGAGGGCCGCGTTCTGGGTGCCGTCGGCGCCGCGCGATTCCCTCTGTTCCGCCAGCACCAGCACTTGTTCGCCGGCGCTGTCCGTCCAGCCGTAGGCGGCGGTCAGCTTGCCGCGCAGTTCGACGCCGGCCGGCACGGCGTTCAAGCGACGCACCTGGCCGGCGGCGGCCGGCGCGCTGGCGGCGTCGGCCCGCGAGGCGGGCGGCGGCGGGGGCTCTGGTGTGCAGCCGGCGAGAGCCAGCGTCAGGCCTGTCAGCAAGGCGCGCAGGCCGGCGGTATGGGGCGCGGGGAGCGGGGGCATGCCGTTCTTCTTGTCATTGATGAAACTGGAATAGTACGGAATACCGAAGGCGCGGGACAGCGCCGACGGCTGCGCGAGGCGGAGAGCGCGGGGCGGGGAACTGGCCGATTTGCCGACGAAGCATGACATCAGGGTGATTTTTGCCGGCCGGGAGCGTCATAATCAGGCGGGAGCGCGGGTTTCGCGCGAAAGGGGGGCTTATGTTGAAACCAGGCTGGTGGTGGGGAGGGGTGCTGGCGTTGACGCTGGCGCAGATGGTTGCGGCGGCGGAGCCGTTGCCGGCGCATCGCGGCGACGCGCGGGAATCGTCGGTGTCCGGCCTGTCGTCCGGCGCCTTCATGGCGGTGCAGTATCAGGTGGCGTTTTCCGCTTCGGTGCGCGGCGTCGGCGTGGTGGCGGGCGGGCCCTACTATTGCTCCAAGGGCACGCTGGCGGGCGCGCCGGCCTGCATGAGCGGACCGCCGCCGGCGGTGGGCGGCCTGGTGCTGGCGACGCAGCAGTTCGCCTTGAGCGGGCAGATCGACCCGCTGTCCAATCTGGCCAAGCGCCGCGTCTATCTGTTCAGCGGCAGCCAGGACAATACCGTGAAGACGGCGGTGGTGGACAGCGCCGAGAGCTATTTCCGCAAACTGGGAGTGCCGGCGGCGCGCATCGAGTATCTGCGCGGCCTGCCGGCCGGCCACGCCCAGATCACGCCGACTTACGGCAATGACTGCGGCGAAACCAAGTCGCCCTACGTCAACCACTGCGACTGGAAGGGCGAAGGCTACGATCAGGCCGGCGCGATCCTGAAGCAGATCTACGGCCCGTTGCAGCCGCGCGTCGCCATGCTGAGCAGCCAGGTGGTGGCTTTCGACCAGAAGCCGTACGCGCCGCCGGGCAGCAGCCTGGCCGACGAGGGCTATGTTTATGTGCCGCGCGCCTGCGCCGAGGGCGAGGCCTGCAAGGTGCACGTGGCGCTGCACGGCTGCCGGCAGTACGCGGGCGCGGTCGGCGACGCCTTTTACGGGCACGCCGGCTACAACGAGTGGGCGGACGGCAACCGCATCATCGTGCTGTATCCGCAGACCACGGCGATGCCGCCTGTCAACCCGAACGGCTGCTGGGACTGGTTCGGCTACACCGGCGTGAATTTCGCCTGGAAGAACGGGGTGCAGATGCGGGCGATCAAGGCGATGGCGGACCGGCTGGTGTCGGCGCCCTGATAGGCGGTTCCCAGTCCGCCGCGCTGCGTGAGACGCGGCGCGGTGAGTACGACTTCGGAATGCTCATGCGCCAGCTGCGCGTTTCGTTTGCTCCGCCGTTTTCGCCCTGGCTCGCTCTTGCTCGCGGGCCCCGGGAGCCTTAGCCGCCAGGGAAGCCGCGTTCGGCGAAGAAGTCGATGAAGGCGCGCAGCCGCGGCGGTAGATAGGGGGCGCTGGGCCACAGCAGGTAAAGGGCGCCGCTGCGTTCCGCCCAGGCTTCCGGCAACGCCCGCAGCCGTCCGTCCGCCAGTTGGCGGCGCACGGTGAAATCCGGCAGGCAGGCGATGCCGGCGCCTTGCTCCGCCAACTGGATCAGCGCGTCGCCGGTGTTGGCGCAGGCGTTGACCGGCAGCGCGGTCGCGTCCGCGCCGCTCAGCGGCCACGGCGCCAGCTTGCCGCTGCGCGGATAGCGGTAGTGCAGGCAGCGGTGACGCGTCAGATCCTCCGGCGACGCCGGCTCGCCGTGGCGGGAGAAGTAGGCCGGCGCGGCCACCAACCGCACGCGGTAGCCGCCCAGCCGCCGCGCGCTCAAGCGCGAATCGCCGGGCTCGCCGCCGCGAAGCACCACGTCGAAGCCCTCGCCTATCACGTCCACTAGGCGGTCGCTGTAGTCCAGGTCCAGTTCGATCTCCGGATAGCTTTGCATGAAGGCCGCCAGGTGGGGAGCCAGCACCCCGCATTCATGCGGCAGGCCCACTTTCAAGCGGCCGCGCGGCGCGGTCTGCCCCCGTTGCAGCTCGCGTTCGGCCGTTTCCACTTCCTCCAGGATGCGCAGGCAGCGCTGCAAATATTGCTCCCCGGCCGCGGTCAGGGTCAGCCGCCGCGTGCTGCGTTGCACCAGTCGCGCGCCCAGCCGCGCTTCCAGCCGCGCCAGGCCCTTGCCGGCGGCGGAGGCGGAAATGCCCAGTTGCCGTCCGGCGGCCACCAGGCTGCCTTGTTGGGCGATGTGGGCGAACAGCTCGATGCCGCTCATTTTCTCCATGCTGGCCTCGCTATTGCGGAATCTGATTCCGTTATATATGGAATTGCAGACTGTTTTTCCGTATCGCCAAGAAATCTAGCATGAGCGCTCATTCAATGGCGATAGGGGAGAGGCGGAATGGCGGACAAGAACGGAGAGGCGGCGATGCCGGCGACAGTGTATCTGTTGAGTTTATGCATTTTCGCGATGGCGACGTCGGAATTCATGGTGGCGGGGATGATGCCGTCGCTGGCGGCGGCCCTGGGCGTCAGCCTGCCGGCGGTGGGCAATCTGGTGTCGGCCTTCGCCGCCAGCGTGGTGCTGGGCGGGCCGGCGCTGACTTGGCTGCTGCGTTCGGCGCGGCGCAAGCACAGCTTGATCGGGCTGTTGCTGTTGTTCCTGGCCGGGCAGGCTTTGGGCGCGCTGGCCGGCGATTACCGGCAGATGCTGTGGTCGCGGCTGATCTGCGGCGTGGCGCAGTCGGCTTTCTTCGGCGTGGCCCTGGCCTTGGCGGCGGAACTGGTGGGCGAACACCGGGTGGCGCGCGCCGCCGCGCTGGTGCTCAACGGCCTGATGCTGGCTTCGGTGGCCGGCCTGCCGCTGGCGGCCTGGGTGGATCAGAGCTGGGGCTGGCGTGTGAGCTTTTGGCTGGTGGCTGGCATGGTGGCGTTGGCCGCGGCGGGCATCGCCGCGCTGACGCCGTCCGGGGGCCGCCCGCAGACCTTGAGTCTGGGCGAGGAGGGCCGCCGGCTGGCGCGACCCAGCCTATGGGCGGCTTATCTGAGCAGCGGCCTGATCATAGGCGCGGTGTTCGCCGCCTTCACCTATCTGGCGCCCTTGTTCACCCGGGTCAGCGGCTTCGCCGCTTCGACGCTGCCCTGGCTGTTCGCCGCTTACGGGCTGGCGACGGTGCTCGGCAATCTGTGCAGCGGCCGCCTGGCGGACAGTCATACCCGCACCGTGCTGCGCGGCGGCCTGCTGGTCTTGCTGGCTGCCCTGGTGGCGTTGGCCTTGCTGGCGCAATGGCAGGTGGCGACGGCGGCGTGCGTGCTGCTATTGGGTCTGGCCGGTCTGCCGATGAATCCGGCGATGGTGGCGCGGGTGGTGCGCGCCGGCGGCAGCGGGCCTATGGTGAACAGCCTGCACATGTCGGTGGTCAATCTGGGCCTGATGCTGGGTTCCTGGGGCGGCGGCGCCTTGCTGGACGCCGGCTGGAGCCTGCGCGCGCCGGTATGGCTGGGCGCGGCGTTGGCCGCGCTGGCCTTGCTCAGCCTGTGGCTGGACCGCGCCGGTCACAGCTGGCAGGTCACCGGCAGTTCGGCCGGCTTGCCCAGGTAGAAGCCCTGGTAGAGCTCGACCCCCAGTTCCTGCATCGCCTGGTGTTGCTCGCGGGTTTCTATGCCTTCCACCGCCATGCGGCAGCCTATCTGCCAGCCCAGCTCCAGCAGCACCGGCAGCCGGTGGTGTTCGCCGGACATATAGTCCAGCAGCAGGCTGCGGTCTATCTTGATCAGGTCCGGGCACAGCGACTTGACCTTGCCGTGACGCGCGGCCACCGCGCCGAAGTCGTCCACCGACAGGCCGAAGCCGGCCTCGGCGGTCAAGCGCAGACTGTTGATCAGCGGCTGGCCGTGGTGTTCCACCTCATATTCCGGCAACTCGAAAATCACGCCGCCGCTGTCCAGCTCCAGCGAGTCCAGCAGGCCTTGCAGCAGCGGAAGGTGGTTGCGGCCGTGATGGTCCACCACCGCGGTTTGGGCCAGCAGGTTCAGGCTCAGGCAGCCGGACTGGCCGCTTTGCGCGAAGTTGCGGATGTGGATCAGCCGCGCCAGCTGGTCGGCTTCCAGCGCCTGTTCCTGCGGCAGCCCGGACAGGAAGGCGTCGGGGGGCGGCGTCTGGCCGTCCTGCGTCCGCACGCGCAACAGCGCTTCATAGCCGAACACGCCGCCGCTGCGGTAGAACAGCGGCTGGAACACGCTGCTGAACTGACAGCCGCCCAGCCGCGCGCAATAGCGGCCGTCCGCGTCGCGGTACAGTTGTCGCTCGGGATGAGGGCCTAAGGGTGGAGCCATGGTGGTTTAGTCGCGCGGGATGGACTTTCAGCATAGCAAGCATTGCGCGGCGATTCTCGGCGCCGGTTCAGCCGCATTCGCCGGCGGCCGGCCGCTGCCCTTGCGGGAGCGTTATCCCCTGCCGCTGCACGCGGTGTTTCCCGAGCGCGAGTACGTGTCGGCCAAGGCGCGGGCCTTCCTGGAGCTCATCGATAGACGGCTGGGCGGCGAGCCGCCGCCGTGGGAGCGGTCGCTGACAGATTTTCCGGCGGTCGCCGACTAATCTCTTAGAACGTGTTTACGATCTCGCTAGCTAAGGCGAAAACGGCTGAGAAAGCGCGTTGAACAGGCACTTACGGCGGGCAGAGGCGGAGAACGGCGATGAAAGCGTGGGCAGGCGGGCTATTGGCGGCGTGGACGCTGGCGTCCCTGGCCGCGGACGTGGCGGGTTGGGCCAGCTACCAGCGCGGCGACTACGCCGCCGCGCGCCGGCAGTTCGAGCAGGCGGCTGAGGCCGGCGACCGGGTGGCGGCTTTCGATCTGGCGATGATGCATTGGCGAGGCGAGGGCGGCGCGCCGGACCGCGCGCGGGGCGAGCGTTGGCTGCGTCGCGCCGCCGACGCGGGCCTGCCGCAGGCGCAGCACGCGCTTGGCGCTTTGTACGAAAGCGGCCAGCAGGTGGCCAAGTCGCAGACCGAGGCGACGCGCTGGTTCCGGCTGGCGGCGCGGCAGGATTATCTGCCGGCGCAGCTGGATCTGGGCACCCAATATTTCCTGGGCCGCGGTGCGGCCAAGGACTACCGGCTGGCCGCGTACTGGTACGAGAAGGCCGCCCGCCAGGGCGACGTGGGCGCGCAATACCTGATCGCCAGCATGTACGAGCACGGCGACGGGGTGGAGCGGGACCTGCCGGCGGCGATACGCTGGTACGCCAAGGCGGCGGCTCAGGGCGACGTCGGCGCCGGGCTCAAGGCCTTGGATCTGGCCAAGCGGGCCAAGCCGCCGGAATGACGGCTGCCCGTGATCTCAGGCGCGGGCCGGACCGCGGCGCATCGCCGCCAGGCACTGGCAGGCCGCCTGCCAGTCCTGCACTCCGCGCAGGCCGCGCACGATGATGCCGGCCAGGGTGTCGTTGCAGGCGTCCGGGCCGAACTGCATCAGCATTTCATGCAAGGCGAAATGCAGGGAGGCGTTGTGCTGCAGCAACAAGCCCACCTGTTCGTGGACGAAGCCGTCCACCGTGGCCTGGCCGTCGCGGTCCACGTGCACATGGTGGCGCGGACAGAAGCCGGAACGGATCAGCGCCTGATCGGCGCGCACATCGTCGAGAAAAGCCTGCGCGCTGTGGTGCAGAAAGCCGCAAGCCATGATCAGGCTGGCGACGGAGTAAGGCTTGGTGGTGGTGGCGTCGGCTACGAGGGCGTTGTCCGGCAAGGTGGCAAGCATTAATGTTCTCCTGTTATCTTTGTAAACCGCTTTGCGTGGCATAAATCGTCGGTTTTATTATTTTTTCCGCGCTTTTGTATCATTCATGCGAATGTATTGGCAAGTCCGTCGAAAGGACGGTTGCCAGCCGCGGCTGCCAGGGTTTTTCTTGGGCCGATGGCCATTTAGAATGAACTCTTTATTTACCGTTTGTTCCCATCCGCATGCACATTGTTTATCTGCACGGCTTCAACTCCGGCCCGCAATCGCTGAAGGCGAACGAAACCGCCGCTTATCTGCAACAGAACGCTGTCGACGCGACGCTGCATTGTCCGCAGTTGTCGCCGCATCCGGCCGAGGCGATCGAGCAGGCGTCCGCCCTGGTGGCGTCCTTGCCGGCCGACACCATGCTGATCGGCAGCTCGCTCGGCGGCTATTACGCCACCTTTCTGGCCGAGCGCCACCAGCGCCCGGCGGCGCTGATCAATCCGGCGGTGCGTCCTTACGACGACCTGGCGTGCTTCATCGGCGAACAGACCAATCCCTACACCGGCGTGGTCTACACCCTGAGCGACGCCGACATGACGGCCTTGCTGGCGCAGCGCGTGGCGCAGCCGTCCGCGCGTCGCTACTGGCTGCTGCTGGGCAGCTGCGACGAGGTGCTGGACTGGCGCGAAGCGGCGGCGCTGTACCTGGACTGCCGTCAGACGGTGTTCAACGGCGACGACCACAGACTCGAAGCCTGGCCGCGCATCCTGCCGGAAGTGCTGGCCTGGGGGCGCGGGCAATTGGCCTGAGAGCAGAAACAGTCTGTTCTGCGACAGCGGCTTGCCCGGGGCGGCGGCGCTGCCGCACACTGGATTTTTTGAGCCGAGGAGGCCGCATGACTCAAGCCATCGTTTTCTCCCACACCGGCGGGCCGGAAGTGCTCGGCCTGCAAGGCCAGGAGTTGGCCGCGCCGGGGCCGGGCCAGGTGCGGGTGCGCCACACCGCCATCGGCGTCAACTTCATCGACACCTATCAGCGCAGCGGCCTGTATCCGTTGCCGTTGCCGTCCGGCCTGGGACAGGAAGCTGCCGGGGTGGTGGAGGCGCTGGGGCCGGAGGTGTCCGGCCTGGCGGTGGGCGATCGCATCGCCTACGCCGGCGGCCCGCTGGGCGCCTACAGCAGCGAGCGGCTGCTGCCGGCGGCGGTGCTGGTGAAGCTGCCCGACGGCATCGGCGACGAATCCGCCGCCTGCATGATGCTGCAAGGCATGACCGTGGAGTACCTGGTGCAGCGCACTTATCCGGTGCGGCCGGGCCAGACCGTGCTGTGGCACGCCGCCGCCGGCGGCGTAGGCCAGATCGCGGTGCAATGGCTGACGGCGCTGGGCGCGACGGTGATAGGCACCGTCGGTTCCGACGCCAAGGCCGACATCGTGCGCGGCCTGGGCTGCCAGCATGTGATCAATTACAGCCGCGAAGACGTGGTGGCGCGGGTGAGCGAGATCACCGGCGGCCAGGGCGTGCCGGTGGTTTACGATTCGGTGGGCAAGGACACGTTCCAGATCTCGCTGGCCTGCCTGAGCCCGCGCGGTATGCTGGTCAGCTTCGGCAACGCTTCCGGCGCGGTGCCGCCGTTCGCGCCGCTGGAACTGACCAGCCGCGGCTCGCTGTTCTTCACCCGGCCCAAGCTGGCCGATTACATCGCCAGCCGCGCGGAGCTGGAGGCCTCGGCCCAGGCCTTGTTCGAACGCGTGGCGGACGGCCGGGTCAAGGTGGCGCCGTCGCATCGCTATCCCTTGGCCGAGGCGGCGCAGGCGCACCGCGACCTGGAGGCGCGCAAGACCAGCGGCTCCATCATCCTGCTGCCTTGAGCCGGCGGCGCGGCGCTTGGCGGCGCGAATAAAACCGCGTTAAGCCAAGCCGCGCCGACGCGGAAAGTACCGCCTCAGGACAAGAAGCGCAACGCGGCACCGGGGTCTGTTAGTGGCTCCTAGAGCCTGTTCAAGGTCTCGCGGGCAAGGGCGAGACAAGGCGAAAACGAGTGAAAAAGCGGCGTGTACGAGGGCTAGATGAGCATTTGAGCGGGTACTCACCGTGCAAGGCCTCACGAAGCGCAGCAGGCTTGGAACAGGTTCTTATTCTTGATGCCAGGGCTGGCGCTGATGGCGCTCCAGCCAGGCCAGCGCCTGGCCGTCGCCGTCGACGTGGCCGAGATAGCCGGCCAGGCTGACCTCGGGCGGGCAACTCAAGTCCGTGGCGCGCCAGCTTTGCAGCCGGTCCACGCGGAAGCTGCGGTAGTCCCGGCGCAGCCCGCACCAGGCGGCCAGCAGCCAGCGGTCGCCCCAGAAGAACAAGGCCAGCGGCAGCAGCGCGCGCTGGCTGTCGCGGCCGCTTTCGTCGCGGTAGTCCACCCACAGCGGCTGGCGGGAGACGATGGCGTCGCGCAGCGGCGCCAGCCGCTCGCGCGGGTAATTGCCCGCCGTCGGCGCGTACAGCGGCTCCGGCGGCAGGCCGGACGAGCCCAGCACCGCGTGGATGCGGCCCAGCGCCGATTGCGCCGCCGCCGCGGTGTCGCGGTCGGCCCAGGCGGCCAGCATGCGGGCACCCACTTCCAGCGCCGCCAGTTCGCGGGCGGAAAACGCCACCGCCGGCGGGGTGAAGCCGGCTTCCAGCCAATAGCCCTCGCCGGCTTCGCCGTTGACCGGCGCGCCGCTGGCCATCAGGTCCGCCATGTCGCGGTAGACGGTGCGCGGCGCCACTTCCAGCCATTCGGCCAATTGTCGGGCGGTGGTGCGGCGGCGGCCGCGCAGCAGCAAGAGGATTTGGACCAGTCGGTCGGCTCGGCGCATTCAGTCGGGTTCCCGCAGCATGGATGGCGGCAGTGTCGCTTGCATCGCGCGCGCGATCAACAGGAAATCGGCGCGGCCGATTTCCAGATGACCGAAGCGGAAGGCGTAGCCCCAGCGCGCGGGATCGGCGATGAAGGCCAGCTGGCCGAGCAGCGGCCGGATGTCGGCGTCTTCGGCCGGCCAAAACGCGATGTCGCGCCGATAGGGTTCGAAATCGGCGCTGACCCGGAACGGGTAGACCCGGTCGTCCGCCGCCAGGCCGACGGCGGTGAAGCGCTGGCAGGGTTCCCGTCCTTCCAGGCTCAACACCGGCGAGTAATAGATCAGGCCGTCGCCGGCCGCCATCCGCTTCAGCGGCGCGGCCTTGCCGTGGCACAGCTGGGCGAAGCCGCCGGCCAGACCGCGCCGCACATGGTCGCGGCTGGCCACGCCTATCCAGTAGCGTCGGCTCATGCTGCGCTGTGCAGGCCGATCAGATTGCCTTCCAGATCGGAAAACAGCGCGATGTGCCCCCAGCTTTCCGGCAGCGCGGTCTTGGGCTGCACCACGATGCCGCCGGCGCTCTTGATCCGCTCCAGCGTGGCGTCGAGATCGGCGCCGCCATCCAGATAGACGCGCACGCCGTCGACATGGGGGCGGGCTTGCGGGCAGCTCAGCAGCGCGCCGCCGCAACTGTCCTCGGTGTGGGGAAACAGCGCCATGCGGTTATTGTCGAAGCTTTCCTCGCGCAGCTCCAGTTGCAGCGCCTGTTGATAAAAGGCGACGGCGCGCTCGAACTGGAGCACGGGAATTTCAAACCAGTGTAGGAAGGGGGACATGGTCAACTCCTTGTAGGGGATACGGCTTATAGGCAGTGATAAAAGTCTATGCGGCCGGTATCGGCGGCAATGGCGGCGAGAAAATCGCGGCAGGCGGGCTCTGCCGGCCATTGCGCGCACAATTGCCGCGCGCGTTCCGGGCTGTCGGCCAAGGTAAGGTGGATGAAGC
The DNA here is from genome assembly GCF_016937655.1 of Chromobacterium alkanivorans. Classification (GTDB taxonomy): domain Bacteria; phylum Pseudomonadota; class Gammaproteobacteria; order Burkholderiales; family Chromobacteriaceae; genus Chromobacterium; species Chromobacterium alkanivorans. The sequence goes on from NZ_JAFHKL010000007.1 coordinate 266,673, forward strand.
GCCGTTCCTCTCCGCGCAGCAGCGCGTAGCCTTGGTAGCCGGTTTCATGGCGGAGCCAGTCGGCGTCGATTTGCTGGGCGGCGTGTTGCAGTTCGGCTTCGGATACGCCTTCTTTTAGTTCGAAGCTGGCGATTTCCAAGCCGTGTCCGGCGGGAAGCTGAAATAGAGGGGGGCGCATGTTGAGGCTCTCCGTGGTGGATACGCGGGTCGGCTCAGGGCCGTGACGTTAGTGTGCGGCCCCCCTGCTGACAGCGTGCTGTCAGCAGGAATCCGCTGTCGCCAATTTTGTTGATCGGGCCGGGCTCATGCGCTTTGCTCCGCGCAAAAACCGCCCGGTCGGGCACGACCCGGTCACGCGGATGTGGCAAACTGCCTGACTGTTTCCCGGCGCGCCGGGACAGCTGTTTTTTCAATCGACCGCAGGAGGAATAACAAGTGGAAACCTTACTGCAGTTTCTGGGCTTCAACGGGTCTGGTCTGCTGCAAACCTTGCTCAGCCTGTTGACGGCTTTCATTCTGGGCTCGGCCATAGGCTATGAGCGCCAGTTCCGTCAACGCACCGCCGGCTTGCGCACCAACACCCTGGTGGCGGTGGGCGCGGCGGCCTTCGTCGACATGGCGCTGCAGCTGGACGGCACCGGCGGCGCGGCGCGGGTGGCGTCCTACGTGGTGTCCGGCGTCGGCTTTCTCGGCGCCGGCACCATCATGAAAGAGGGCTTGAACGTGCGCGGCCTGAACACCGCCGCCACCTTGTGGGGTTCGGCCGCGGTCGGCGCCAGCGCCGGCGCCGGCCAGATTCCGCAGGCCTTCCTGATCACGCTGTTCGTGCTGGCCAGCAACACCTTGCTGCGTCCGGTGGTGAACTCGATCAACCGCAAGCCCATCGACGACGAGACCAGCGAAGTCACTTACCAGCTGTGCGTGATTTCCAGCCGCTCCGGCCAGAAGCACGCGATGGCCTTGCTCAGCGACCTGTTGGAGGAATCCAAGTATCCGGTGGGGGATCTGGACGTGGAGCCGTTTGGCGACGACGAGGTGGAGATGACCGCCACCTTGCTGTCCACCTCGGTGGAGTGGGAGGAGCTGGAGGAGATCGCCGCCAAGCTGGTGGCTCAGCCTTTCATCAGCCAGGCGTACTGGAATCCCAGCACCTCGGAGTGAGGAGGCTTGGAAAGGACCACGCCCTGAGCCGCTTGTCGGCCCAGGGCGTTTTTTATTGACGCGGGCAAGAGGCGAACACCGCTGAGAACCTGTTTACGATCTGCTGCGCGTCGGCGATACGGCGTTAAAAACCAGCTCAAAATGCTCATGTACCGCTCGTACATTCCGCTTTTTCGCTCGTTTTCGCCTTGTCTCGCTCTTGCTCGCAAGATCGTAAACACGTTCTGAGAAAGCGGAATCTACGAGTCATCTATCCATCCCGCCGACGCGCAGCAGACTTTGAGCCGATGCTTAACCTTCCGCCAGCGCCGCCATCACCTTGGCCGACAGCGCCTGCGGCTGCGCGGTGACGCGCAGCAGGTGGCGCACCGCCGGGTGCGGCGGCCGATGCACGGCGATGCCGTCGGACAGCAACTGGCGGTGGATGGCCTCGCTGCTGGCGGCGTCGCGATAGGCGATGCAGACGAAGTTGGTGTGCGAGGGCATCACCACCAGATCGCGCGCGCGCAGCGCGTCGGACAGCTTGTCGCGCAGATGGATGGTGGCGGCGATCAACTGGCGCGAGTAGTCCGGATCGTCCAGCACGATCTGCGCCGCCAGCTGGGCGAAGCTGGACAGCGCGAATTGCGGCCGGATCTGGTCCGCCTTGGCGACGATGTGCTGCGGGCCGATGGCGTAGCCCACCCGCAGCCCGGCTAGCGCGTAGGCCTTGGACAGCGTGCGCAGCCGCAGGGTGTTGGGCAGCGCGCCCTGCGGCGGCGCGTCCTGCGCGTCCACGCAGAAATCGACGTAGGCCTCGTCCAGAATCAACAGCGTGGACGAGGGCAGCATTTCGCGCAGCGCCAGGATGTCCTGGGCGCTCCAGTAGTGGCCGGTGGGATTGTCCGGATTGGCGAGATAGAGCACGGCGGCGCGCTCGGCGCGGGCCACCTCCGCCAGTCGCGGCAGATCGGCCTGCAGCCGGTCGCCTTGTTGCTGGTAAGGCACTTCCAGGATGCGCGCGCCCACGCCTTCGGCGAAATAACGGAAGGTGGGATAGGTGCCGGCGGTGCACACCACCGCGTCGCCGACATTACAGGCCAGACGCAGAGCCAGCAGGATCAGGCTGTCGGCGCCGGTGTCGAACAGCACCTGGCTCGCGTCCACGCGGTTGTGGGCCGCGGCGCGCTGGCGCAGGCCGTGGGCGTACGGATCCGGGTAGAGCCGGGCCAGCTCCGTCATCATCTCGCCGAATTCCGCCGTCAGCGGCGAGGCCGGCTTGGCCATGCTTTCATTGGAGCCTATGCGCGCGCCGATGCGGTGGCCCAAGGCCGCTTCCAGCTTGGCGATGCCGGGAAAGGGATTGACGATGGTGTGATGTTCCAGATGACGGGCGAAGTGGGACATCGGCGGCTCCTTTATCTGCAGTTACAGCCTTTGAGTGTAAAGGATATGACTTAAGCGCAGGAAACCACGTGGGAATATCAATATGTCTTCGGCATTTGTCGCCGCCGCCGCGCCGGTCTGGGAGCGCGGCGGGAGCCGTCAGCGGGCGGCGGGAGAGGCGGATTCGACCGCGGCGCGCGGGGCGGAGGCGTCGGCCTTGACTGCGGGTTTGGCTGCCGGCGCGGCGGCGGCCGGCTTGGCCGCGGGGGCGGGCAGATACAGCGGGCCTTTGAAGCCGCAGGCGGTCAGGAACAGGGTCAGGCTTGCACAAGCCAGCAAGGTGCGCATACGAATGAGTTCCAATGTGGCAAAATCCCGATACTAGCAAAGCTGCGGCGCGCCGTGTGATTCCGATGCGCCCGGCGATCAAGGCCTGAGCCGCGCCAAGACGGCGTTCAGGCCGTCACCCAACGGGAAAGCGCAATGAACGAAACCGAATTTCTGCAGCACACCGACGCCATCTTCGCGCGCATCGAAGCCGCCATCGACGACAACGACCTGGACGCCGACTATCTGGTGTCCGGCAATGTGCTGGACATCGAGTTCAGCGACGGCGCCAAGATCATCGTCAACCGCCACACCGCCAATCAGGAGCTGTGGATAGCGGCCAAGAGCGGCGGTTACCACTTCGCCTTCCGCGACGGCAGCTGGATCGCCGCGCGCGACGGCTCGGAATTCTTCTCCACCCTCAGCGCCGCCATCGCCGCCGCCTGCGGCGAAACCATAGGGTTTGATGAATGAGCCATCTGGTGTGGCTGGGACTGGGCGGGCTGGCGGTGTCGGCCTTCACCTCGTCCACCATCCTGCCCGGCAATTCCGAACTGGCGCTGTCCGCCTTTCTGTACAAATGGCCGGACTGGTTGTGGCCGGCCTTGCTGGTGGCCACGGTGGCCAATACCGCCGGCAGCGTCACCAGCCTGTGGCTGGGCCGGCTGGCGCCGCGCAAGGAGTTGTCGCCGCGGCTGGCCGGCTGGTTCCAGCGCTTCGGCCCGGCGGTGCTGGCCTTGTCCTGGCTGCCGGTAGTCGGCGACGCCATCCCGCTGGCCGCCGGCTGGCTGCGCCTGCCTTGGTGGTCCAGCATTCTGTGGCTGACCCTGGGCAAGGCGGCGCGTTATCTGGCGCTGGCCTGGGGCGTGTTGCTGCTGTCGAGTTGAGGCGGCAAGCAACACGGCGATAAAAAAAAGGACATGCGCGAGCATGTCCTTTTTCGTACCGAGCGCGTGGAATCAGCAGCCTTGCTTCAGCGCCAGCTCCAGGCTCTTGTTGTAATGCTGAGCCGCCAACTCTTCCTTGCCGGTGGCTTCGAACAGCCGCGCCAGTTCGGCGTGGGCGCACAGCGTCGGCGAGATCGAGGCGCTGGCTTCCAGATAGCTCTGCGCCTTGCCCCACAGTTGCTGGCACAGGGCCAGACGGCCCAAGGCCATCAGCAGCCAGTGGTCGCGCGGCCGTTTCTTCAGCCAGTTTTCCGCGGTTTTCAGCAGTTCCAGCCGCTTGTCCTCGCTCAGGTGCTCGGCCAGCTTGCCCAGCTCGCGCGACAGCTCCGGGGTGTCGTGATCGTCGTTGGCCAGCGCGCCGGCCAGCAGGGTGGCGGCGTAATCGTAGTCCTGCAGCACGATCAGCCGCGCCACCACCTGGTCCATCAGCTGAGGATTGCTGCGCTCGGCTTCCGGGATGCGGCGCAGCCAGTCGCGGATTTCCTGGCCGCCCAGCAGGGTCACCAGTTGCTGCTGATAGGCGGCCAAGCGGTAGCGTCGCGCCTGTTCCGGCTCCAGCGCGTCGGCCTTGAGCAGTTTCTCGGTCAGCGCCAGCACCGCTTCCGGCTGCTTCTGCAGCAGGCGGACCTTCAGCTCCAGCCGCAAGGCGTTGGTCAGATTGGGCGACAGCGCGCGCGCGCGTTCGATGGCGGCCAAGGCGCCCAGCGGGTCCTTGGCTTCCAGCTTCAGTTCGGCGTCCAGCATGTGGCGCGCCAGTTGCAGCCGCGGCGGCATCGCGTCCAGCTGCGCCAGGTAGCCGTCGCGCTTGTCCAGGTCGCCGGCGGCGCCGGCGGAACGGGCGGCGATCAGCAGCGCCAGCGCCTTGTTTTCCGGCGAGTACTCATCGTCCAGCGACTTGCTGGCCTCGCGTTCGGCTTTCTGGAAGCGGCCTTCGAAGTAGGAGATGCCGGCTTCGCGCAGCGCGTGGCGGGAGGCTTTCAGCTTTTTCTGGCGCTGGAAGCGGCGCACTTCAGCCGGCAGATTGGCGGCCACCGCCACCATGCGCAGCACCAGGTGCACCACGAAGATCAGCGCCACCACCGACACGATCAGCAGATTGAACGACACTTCCATTCGGTACGGCGGCAGGAACAGGATCGCGTAGCCGGTGTTCAGGGTGGCGGCCAGGCCGACCAGCACCGCCAGGGCAAACAGCCCGGTAATCCACAAGGCGAATTTCACGGTTTATTCTCCTGCCGCGCCTTGGGCGTCGCGCACCGATTTGAGGCTGGCGTTCATGTCCGGCAGCGCCACGTCCAGCGGCGCGCCTTCCAGTTCGCCCAGCGTGCCCAGCCATTGGGTGACGGCCGGCGCATCGCGGTCGAAGTAGCGCTGCACATAGCTGCGCGCGGCGACGATGTCGGCGGCGAAGGTCTTGCCGTCGCGTTGGATCAGCGCCAGGCGGGCGTCCAGCAGGCGCATTTTCAGGTTCTCGCGCAGGAAGAAGGCCTGCTCCGGCGACAGCAGCAGCGCTTCCGGCTTGTCCATGCGGCGGATGTGGATCAGCTCGCCCAGGCTCTTGCTGACGTCGGCCACCAGCCGTTCCCACAGCGGCGCGCTGGCCGGCGCCGCGGCCTTGGCCTGCGGCTTCTGGCTGGCCAGGCGGTGGGCGTCCACCGCCAGCGGCAGGCTGTCGGCGGACAGCATCAGCCGGTCCAGTTTGACGGTGAGGCCGACGCTGTCCAGATAGGGCAGGGCCTTGAGTTTTTCCAGGTCGGTGGCCACCGCCTTCTTCACGCCGATCAACTGCGGGCGGTCGAATTTGGCCAGGCGCGCGTCCACCATTTCCAGCGCCGACACGGCGGCCGGCACGTTGCCGGCCAGCTGCAGCTGCTGGCTGGCGATGGCCAGGGTGTGCTCGACTTCGGACAGCAGCCAGTCGGTGCGGTTCTTGGTCAGTTCCTGGTACATGCCGTTCAGCGTCGCGTACTGGCCGGCGGATTCGTTGACGCGGGCTTCCATCAGCGCCAGCCGGCCTTCGGTGGCGCGGTTGGCGCTGATCGCCTGCTCGGTCATCGCGCGCAGCTCTTTGGCGGATCCGCTGCCTTCGGCCAGCCGGCGCGCCAGTTCCTGGCGCGCGGCGGTCAGTTCCTGCTGGGTGCTGAAGTACTGCCAGCCGGACACGCCCAGCGCGGCGATGGCGATCAGCAAGGCCGGACTCAGCGATTTCTTGGACTCGGGTTTGGCGGTTTCGGTGATCTGGGATTCGCTCATGGGTGACGACAGAACCATTTTTTAAGGCCGGCGACCAGCGCGCTGTCTTCGGCCCGGGTTGTCATGATGCGCGTCGCGCCTTGCGCGGCGAGCCGGTCGGCAACGCGCGGATGCGGCACGCAATATAGCAGGCATTGTAACGTCCTGATTCGACTGGGGCCAGCGAGACGGAACAATTGCTCTACGATTTCGCCGGAAGTGACGATCACGGCGTCCGGCGGCGCGCGGTCGAAGGCCGCCCAGTCCGGCGCGCCGTCCAGCCGGCGGTAGATTTCGGCGAAGTCCACCGCCGCGCCGCGGGCGGCCAGGCTTTGCGCCAGCAGCGGCCTGCCGCCGACGCCGCGCACGATCAACACGCATTGTCCGCGCATATCGGCCAACTCCGGCAGGGCCAGCAGCGCCTCGCTGTCGCTGCCCTCGGCCGGGTGCAGCACCGGACGGCCGCTGAGCGCGGCCAGTTTGGCGGCGCTGGCGCGGCCGATGCAGAGCAGCCGCTTGGCGGCGAGGTCCAGCGCTTGCAGCGCCGGCCAGGCCTGGTCTATGGCGCTGGGGCTGACGAAAACCAGACAGTCCGCCGCCGCCGCTTGTTGCGGCAGCGCCGCCAGCGCGTCCGGCTGCGGCGTGATTTCCATCAGCGGCAGATGGCCGGCGTCTAAGCCGGCGGCGGCGAGCAGACGCAGCAACTCGGCGCTTTGCGCCAGCGGACGGGCGACCAGGACGCGTGGCATCGCCGTCTCAGCGCGGGTCGGCCAGCACCGCCTCGATCAGCGGACCGGCGCCGTCGTCCAGCAGCTTCTTGGCCACGACGCGGCCCAGCGCGTCGGCGTATTCGGCCGGGGCGCTGGCGCTGGCGGTCAGCATCACCGAGCCGTCCGGGCTGGCGACGAAGCCGCCCAGCGCCAGTGTGCCCTCGCTGAGGGTGGCGAAGGCGCCTAGCGGCACCTGGCAGCTGCCGCCCAGCTCGCGCGCCAGCGCGCGCTCGGCGCTGACACAGGCGTGGGTGGCGGCGTGGTTCAGCGGCGCGAGCAATTGCATCAGGTCGGCGCGGTCGGCGCGGATCTCGATGCCCAGCGCGCCCTGGCCGGCGGCTGGCAGGCTTTCCGACGGTGGCAGCTCCTTGCGGATGCGCTCGGACAGGCCCAGGCGCTTGAGGCCGGCGGCGGCCAGGATGATGGCGTCGAACTCGCCGTCGTCCAGCTTGCGCAGCCGGGTCTGCACATTGCCGCGCAGCGGTTTGACCACCAGCCGCGGATAGCGGGCGCGGATCTGCGATTCGCGGCGCAGGCTGGAGGTGCCCACCACCGCGCCGTCCGGCAGTTCCGACAGGTCGGCGTAGCGGGCGGACACCAGCGCGTCGCGCGGGTCTTCCCGTTCGCAGATCGCCGCCAGCGCGAAGCCTTCCGGCAGCACCATGGGCACATCCTTGATCGAATGCACCGCCAGGTCGGCGCGACCTTCCGCCAGCGCCACTTCCAATTCTTTGACGAACAGGCCTTTGCCGCCGATCTTGGACAGGGTCTTGTCCAGGATCTGGTCGCCCTGGGTGGTCATGCCCAGGATGTCCACGCTGAGGTGGGGGTAGAGCGCTTGCAGCCGGGCCTGGATGTGCTCGGCCTGCCACATGGCCAGCCGGCTCTCGCGGCTGGCGATGACGATTTTGTCCATGAAACCGGTTCCCGATCGGGCTATGTGCTTGGATGGCGGGCATTCTAGCATGCCCGCCCGGCGCGCAGCGCCGCGGCTTCGCCTGGACGGCGGCGCAAAGCTTGATGTTGCGCAATGCGCACTCAGGTCAATATCTAAGCGCTTAAATGACAGTAGTGTTGCCACTACAGCGGCAAGCCTGCCTATGATGTTTTGCATGCGAAACGAATCGTCTGAAGTCAGCGGCCGCGCTGACTTGAGCCGATTCAAAAACTGGGAGTGGTTACGACCGCCCGTCACCATCAAGGAATACCGAATGAGCGATTTAGACAAGGACCTGCCGCTGCGCGCCGATCTGGCCCGCCTGGACCGCGCGCTGGCCGATGTATTGAGCGAGCAGGCCGGCCCCGAGGTCTACGCCGAGGTGCGCGCCATCGCCGGCCGCAGCGCCGAGGAGCGCAGCCAGCCGCTGGCGGCGGAGCTGAGCCCGGTGGCGGCGATGGCGCTGGTGCGCGCTTGCGGCCTGTACGCCCAGCTGTTCAACATCGCCGAGGACCTGCACCACGTGCGCCGCCGCCGCGCCCACCGCCAGGCCGGTTCCGCGCCGCAGCAGGGCAGCCTGTCGCGCGCGCTGGGCAAGCTGAAGGCGGACGGCGTCAGCATCGCCATGCTGGCCGACACCCTGCGCGACGCCTATGTCGGCGCCATCCTCACCGCCCATCCCACCGAGGTGCAGCGCCAGAGCGTGCTGGACGGCCACCGCGCGGTGCGCCGCTTCCTGGGCAAGCTGGCGGCGGCGGATCTGACGCCGGAAGAGGAACTGGAGCTGGAGGCCAAGCTCAAGCGCGTGATCGTGGCGCTGTGGCAGACCTCGGAAATCCGCCACTTCAAGCTGGCGGTCAAGGACGAGATCGAAAACGGCGTCGCCTACCACCCGCTGACCTTCTTCCAGGCTTTGCCGGCGTTGTACCAGCGCCTGGACCGGCAGATCGAGGCCACCTGGGGGCAGCGGACGCCGCTGCCGTCCTTCGTCCGCGTCGGCAGCTGGATAGGCGGCGACCGCGACGGCAACCCGAATGTCGACGCCGCGGTGCTGCGCCACGCGGTGACGCGTCAGGCGCAAGTGGCGTTCGAGCATTATCTGTACGAGCTGGCGGCGCTGTACCGCGAACTGTCGCTGTCGCAGCGCCTGGTGGGCGTCAGCTCGGCCTTGGTCGGCTTGGCGGCGTTGACGCCGGACCAGGAAGAGAGCCGCCGCGAGGAGCCGTACCGGCGCGCGCTGGCGGCGATGGAGGCGCGGGTGCTGGCCACCGGCCTGCAACTGGGCGTGCGCCTGAGCGGCCGCTGGCCGGCGGGCCGGCCTTATGCCGACCAGGCCGAATTCCAGGCCGATCTCGCCGTGCTGGACGCCTCGCTGCGCGAGCACGGCAGCGCGACGCTGGCCGACGGCCGGTTGGCGGAGTTGATCCGCGCGGTGGACGTGTTCGGCTTCTTCCTGATGCCGCTGGACCTGCGCCAGTTCGCCGGCAGCCACGAGGCGGTGGTGGGCGAGCTGTTCGCCCGCGCCGGGCTGGAGGAGTTCGCGGCGCTGGACGAGGCGGCGCGGAGCCGGGTGCTGTTGCGCGAGCTGGCCACGCCGCGGCTGCTGTATTCGCCCTATCTGGACTACAGCGCCGAGGCCGAGAAAGAGCTGGCCATCTTCCGCGAGGCGGCGCTGATCCAGCGCCAGTTCGGCGCCGACGCCATCGGCCAGAGCATCATCTCCAACTGCGCCCAGGTCAGCGACATCCTGGCGCTGGCGCTGTTGCTGAAGGAAGCCGGCATGATCCGGCTGGTGGACGGGCAGCCGCGCGCCAGCGTCAACCTGGTGCCCTTGTTCGAAACCATCGCCGATCTGGACCGCAGCGCCCAGGTGATGACGGCGCTGTTCGCGCTGCCGTGGTATCAGCAGCTGCTGGACAGCCGCGGCCGCATGCAGGAGGTGATGCTGGGCTATTCCGACAGCAATAAGGACGGCGGCTATCTGACCAGCCAATGGCAGCTCTACCAGGCGGAGAAGCGGCTGGTGCGCTGTTTCGCCGACGGCCGGGTCAAGCTGCGGCTGTTCCACGGCCGCGGCGGCTCGGTGGGCCGAGGCGGCGGTCCCTCGTTCGAAGCCATCATGGCGCAGCCGGCCGGCAGCGTGGCCGGCCGCATCCGCATCACCGAGCAGGGCGAGGTGATCGCGTCCAAGTATTCGGACCCGGCCATCGGCGGCCGCAACCTGGAGGCCCTGGTGGCGGCGACGCTGGAAGCCAGCCTCAGCGGCTGCGCCAGCTGCGAGACCGACGAGACGGTGTTCGACGAGCTGTCGGACGCCGCCTACCGCGCCTACCGTGAACTGGTGGAAGCGCCGGGCTTCATGCAGTACTTCCTGGAGGCGACGCCGATCAACGCCATCGCCAAGCTGAACATCGGCAGCCGGCCGGCCTCGCGCAAGAGCCTGGCCTCGATCAAGGACCTGCGCGCCATTCCCTGGGTGTTCTCCTGGTCGCAATCGCGGGTGATGCTGCCCGGCTGGTTCGGCGTCGGCTCGGCGGTGCGCGCCTTCATCGAGCAGCACGGCGAAGCCGGCCGCGCGCGGCTGCAAAGCCTGTACCGCAGTTCGCCGTTCTTCCAGGTGGTGTTGTCCAATATGGAGCAGGTGCTGGCCAAGGCGGATCTGGGCATCGCCCGCCGCTTCGCCGGCCTGGTGGAAGACCGCGCGCTGGCCGAGGCGCTGTTCGGCCGCATCCAGGCCGAGTGGCAGGCGACGCTGGACGCCTTCTACGCCATCACCGGCCAGAGCGTCTTGTTGGAGAAGAACCCGACGCTGCACCGCAGCCTGGAAACGCGCTTGCCGTACCTGGACGCGCTGGGCCTGTTGCAGGCCGAGCTGCTGAGCCGGCTGCGTCGCCAGCCGGACGACGCCGAGGCCTTGTACGCGATCCACCTGACCATCAACGGCACTTCGGCCGGCCTGCGCAACAGCGGTTGAGGCCAGGCGCGGCGGCATAAGCTCGCCGCCGCGCAGCGCGCCGCTCTAGTTTTCTGCGCCCAACAGCAGCCGCTGCAAGGCGTCCAATGCCGGCTGACGCAGCCCGCGGCGGCGGATCAGCGTGGTCTGGGCCTGGCCCAGGTCTGCCGGCAGCGGATGGGTGGACACCTGGGCCGCCATCAGCGGCATGCTGTCCAGCAGGCTTTGCGGCAGCAAGGCCAGCCCCATGCCGCTGGCGACGCAGCTGAGCATCGCGTGGTAGGAGCCCAGCTCCACCAGCCGGCGCGGCTGCACGCCCTGGCGCTGCATCCACGCTTCCAGCCGCTGGCGGTAGGCGCAGCCGTGGCCAAACGTCAGCAGCGTGGCTTCGCTCAGCGTGCGCAGCGACAGCTCGCGCTGCCCGGCGGCGGCCACCAGCACGATGCTCTCCTCGAACACCACGGCCTGGTCCAAGCGCTCGTCGTCGGCGGGGCCGCTGACCAGCGCCGCGTCCAGCCGGCCTGCCAGCACCGCGCGCCGCAAATCGTTGGACACGCCGGCCTGCAACTCCAGCTGCACCGCCGGATAACGGCGGTGGTAGTCGGCCAGCACCGGGGCCAGCCGCGAGGCGGCGGTGCTTTCCATCGCCCCCAGCCGCAAGTGGCCGGCCGGTTCCGCGCTGGTCACCGCCTGGCGCGCTTCCTCGGCCAGCGCCAACAAGCGCTCGGCGTAGTCGCCCAGCCGGCGCCCGGCCTCGGTGGGGATCAGCTTCTTGCCTTCACGCAGGAAGAGTTGCACGCCCAGCTTGTCTTCCAACTGGCGCAGCCGGGTGGTGACATTGGATTGCACCCGGTTCAGCCGGGCGGCGGCGCGGGTCACGCCGTCTTCCTGCAGCACGGCCTGGAAGATGCGCAGTTCGTCCAGTTCCATCGTTCTCTCCAAGAGATTATCTGCATCATAATAATTCATTTTTTAGAATGACGCGCGCGAGCTAGCATGCAAGCATTCCCATTTCCGGAGAGTGCATATGTCCACCGTTTCCTCGCGCCAAGGCTATCTGGCCGCCTTCGGCGCCGTCGCCATCTGGACCGGCTTCAACATCGTGTCGCGCATCGCCGGCAAGAGCGCGCTGACCGGCACCGACATGCTGGCGCTGCGCGTCGGCGTCGCCGCGCTGATCCTGCTGCTGTGCGGCGGCTTGCCGAGCGGCGCCTTGCGCGACGCGCGGCTATGGCTGCTGACCCTGTTGGGCGGCCTGGGCGTCAGCCTGTTCGCCTACAGCGGCTTCAAATACGCGCCGGCGGCGCACGGCGGCCTGCTGCTGCCGGGCATGCAGCCCTTTCTGGTGGCCTTGTTCGCCTGGTGGCTGACCGGGGAGCGCCTGCGGCGTCACAAGCTGCCCGGCTACGCGCTGATCGGCGCCGGTCTGGCCCTGAGCGCGGCGCCGCTGTTCGCCGGCGCCGGCGGCGATGCCTGGATCGGCGATCTGCTGTTGTTGCTGGCCTCTTTGAGCTGGGCGGCTTTCGGCGTGCTGGCGCGGCGCTGGGCCTATCCGGCCTGGCCGCTGACGCGGGCGATCACCATCATGGCGGCGATGCTCTATCTGCCGATCTATCTGCTGTGGCTGCCCAAGCATCTGGCGGCGGCGCCCTGGCCGGCGCTGTTGTTCCAGGCGGCGTATCAGGGCGGCGCGGCGGCCATCGTGGCGATGTTGCTGTATCTGCGCGCCATCGCGGCGCTGGGCGCGGTGCGGGTGGGGATGCTGTTTGCGCTGATTCCGGTCCTGGCCGGCTTGTTGGCGGTGCCCTTGCTGGACGAGCCGCTGACCGGCTACCTGGCCGCCGGCCTGGTCTGCGTCAGCCTGGGCGCCTGGTTGGCGGCGCGGGAGCCGGCAGCGCTTGCACCGGCTGTGCCGGCGGCGTGCGGCGCCCGCTGAGATCAAGTCAGGGCGCGGGGATTTCCAGCACTTGCCAGCCCTCGTTGCGGGCCTGCAGGAAGTTCATCACCGAATCCACGGTCACGGTCTGGATGCGGTCGGCGTAGCGCATCTCGCTGGGGTGGTCGTCGAAGGCGACATTGGCCTTGAACATGCGGCCGCCCAGCCGCGTCAACGGCCCCAGCTTGAGCTCGGTGGGCGCGTAGCCGTTGAGCTTGAGCCACATCTGCGCCTGTTCGCGGTTGGCGATGCGGGCCTCCCGGCTGGCCGAGGCCGCCAGCGTCTCCAGCACCCAGGTGTTGGAGTTTTCGTAGCGGGTGGCGAAGGGGTAGGCCAGCAGGCTGTATTGCGGGGTGTGCAGCTCGCGCAGCCGCGGCGGCGCTTGCAGCCGTTCGCGCAGCCGCGCGGCCAGCGCCGGCGGCGGCAGCAGCGCCACCGATTCGAAGGAGTGCATATCGTCGAGGAAGAAATTGCCCAGGCCCTCGTACCACAGGTCGGAACTGGCGCTGCCGCAGTCGTTGAGCAGATGGGCGACGCGCCAGCGGCCTTCCGGCTGCCGGTAGGCGATGCCGACATGGGTGTAGCGCAGCTTGAAGCGCGACAAATCCTGGCCGATGCGGCCGATCACCGCGACGTCGCCGCCGCTGGCGTCCAGTTTCTGCCGCAGCTGTTCGGCGGCGGCCATCGCCTTGCCGAAGGTGGCCGGGGTGATGGTTTGTTCCTCGCAACTGCGGCCGGCCTGGGCGGCTTGAGGCAGCAGCAGGCAGAGCGCCAGACCCAGGCCGGCGAGGCGGACGGGCAGAGCGTCAGGACGGGACACGATTGTGCTCCAGCAGGGCTTCGCCCAGTTTGTTGGGGATGAAGGCCAGCACTTTGCCGGAGGTCACCAGCATGGTGCCGCTGGCCACCGCGCTCACTTGCACCGAGGCGCCGATCGCCGCGCCGGTGGCTTTCAGCGCCTTGCCGGACAACTCCACCACCAGCTTGGCGCCGCCCTGCACCGCGTCCAGCGACATCTTGACGGTGTCGCCGGCGCCCTGGGCCAGGCCGGTGATCACATAGGCGCTGCCGGTCACCGCCAGCACCGGGGCCATCAGCGATTCGCCCTTGCCCTGGGCGCTGCCGGCCACGCTGATCGCCGGAGCGGCGACGATGGACAGGGTGCCGACGGAGATTTTCTCGGAGGCGGTGTCGGTCTGGGACAGGCCGGCCCAGGCGGGCAGCGCGGACAGCAGCAGGCTGGACAGCAGGATGGCTTTGCGCATGGATAATCCTGAATCAGTGAAATGACGTCAGCTTGCCCTTTTTATGACAAAAGGGCAATGCTCAGTCTTGGCGCAATAGTGCCAACAGCGCCGCGCCGTCCAGCCGCGCGCTGAGGTCGCCGCCGTCCAGCAGGCTGTCGGCCAGCTCGCGCTTGCTGGCGTGCAGCGCCACGATCTTTTCTTCTATGGTGTGCTGGGCCACCAGCCGGTACACCGTCACCGGCCGCTGCTGGCCCATGCGGTAGGCGCGGTCGCTGGCCTGGTCCTCCACCGCCGGATTCCACCACGGGTCGAGGTGGATCACGTAGTCGGCGGCGGTCAGGTTGAGGCCGGTGCCGCCGGCTTTCAGGCTGATCAGGAACACCTCGCCGTCGCCGGCCTGAAAGGCGTCCATGCGCGCCTTGCGCTGCGCGCCGGGCACCGCGCCGTCCAGGTATTGGTAGCGAATGCCTTGCTGGTCCAGCCAGCGGCGGACGATGGCGAGGTGATCGACGAACTGGCTGAACACCAGCGCCTTGTGGCCGTTGTCCAGCAGCTCCAGCATCAGTTCGCGGAACAGCGTCTGTTTGGCGGCGGGCAGCGCGCTGTCCGGCTGGGTCAGCGTCGGGTGGCAGCAGAAGCGGCGCAGCCGGGTCAGTTCGGCCAGCACCTGCATCGCGCCGCCCTCGGCCTCGCCCGGCTGGGCCAACTTGTCCAGCGCCTGCTGGCGCATCGCCTCGTAGACCTCCATCTCCGCCTCGCTCAGCGGAATGGCGCGGGTGATGTCGGTGCGCGGCGGCAGTTCGGTCAGCACCTGTTGCTTGGTGCGGCGCAGCAGGTAGGGGCGGATCAGCGCTTTCAGCGCTTCGCGGGCGTCCTCGTCGCCGTCGGCGATGGGCTGGGCGAAGCGCTGCTGGAATTTGTCCTCGTTGCCCAGCAGGCCGGGCGCGACGAAGCGGAACAGGCTCCACAACTCGCCCAGGTGGTTTTCCACCGGGGTGCCGCTGGCGGCCAGGCGGAAATCGGCGTAGAGCGCGTGGGCGGCCTGGGCGCGCTGGCTGGCGGCGTTTTTGATCGCCTGCGCCTCGTCCAGCACCACGCTGGCCCAGCGCACCTCGGCGAAGGCGTCGGCGTCGCGTTGCAGCAGGCCGTAGCTGGCCACCACCAGATCGCCGGGGCCGACGGCGTCCAGCCGCCGGTGCTGTTGGTAGGGGAGCAGCCGCAGGCCGGGCGCGAAGCGGGCGGCTTCGGCCAGCCAGTTCAGCGCCACCGAGGTGGGCGCCACCACCAACTGCGGGCCGAGCGCGGCGCGGCTGAGCAAGAGCGCCAGCGTCTGCACCGTCTTGCCCAGGCCCATGTCGTCGGCCAGGCAGGCGCCGGCGCCCCAGTGGGCCAGCCGCGCCAGCCAGTTGTAGCCTTGCTGTTGGTAAGGCCGCAGCGTGGCGCGCAGGGAGGACGGCACTTCGGGCTCGAAGTCTTGCAGCGATTGCAGCCGCCGCCATTGCTCCTGCCAGCCCGCGTCGCCGTCGAAGGCGCCGGCCTCGGCCGCCAGTTCGCCCAGCCGCGGCGCGGCCAGCGGGCTCAGCCGCAGGCCGCCGGGCGCGGCGTGGTCGGCCAGCAGCGTCAGCTGGCGTAGGCGCGCGGCCAGCGAGTCGGACAGCGCCAGCCAGTCGCCGTCGGACAGGCGCAGGTAACGGCCGGGCTGGCCGGCCAGCGCTTCCAGCAGGTGGCGCAGCGCCAGGATGTTGCCGTCGTCCAGTCCCAGTTCGCCGTCTACTTCCAGCCAGACGCCCTTGCGTTTGGCGCTCAGTTTCAGCTGCGGCAGGCCGACGCCGGCGCGGATGCGCTGCCGCTGGCCGGCCGGCCATTCGCACTGCAGGGTGTCCGCGTCCAGCGCTTGCAGCGCGGCCAGCAGGTCTAAGGCCGCCTGTTGGCCGTCCACCACCCATTCGTCGCCGTCGCGGCGCGCGGCGGCGAGCGTCGGGCAGGCGGCGTGGACCCGGCGCAGGCGGGCGCGTTCGGCGGGAAGGTCGCGTTTGAGTTGCAGGGCGGCGCCGTCCACGCTCACCACCAGGCCGGGCGCGCCGCGGCCGGGCGCGTACAGCGCGCTGGCCGGATGCGGGCGCACTTTCAGCTGCAGCCGCAGGCCAGAGTCGTCCAGCCGCAGCAACGCGCGCAGAACGGCGTCGGCCGGCTGGCTGGGCAGGCTGTCGTCGAAGCTGGCGCTGACATCGTGCAGGGGCAACTCCGGCGCGATGTCGCGGATGGCGTCCAGCACTTTCTTGCGGGCATGCCAGGGCAGGCTCAGGCTATGGCCGAGCAGGGCGGCGATCTGGCGCACTTCCTCGTCCAGCCGATATACCGCGAGCCGGTCCGGCGCCAGCTTGCGCCACAACACGCCGGCGCAGGCGGCGATGCCGGGCGGGCTCAGCCGCAGCGCGATCTGCTCGCCCTGGCGCTCCAGTTCCAGCGCCACCTGGCCGGCTTCCACCCGCAGCGGCTGTTCCGGCGCGTCGGCCCAGTACAGCGCCGGGTGGCCGACCAACAGCGGCAGCGCGGCGAGCGCGTCCAGCGCCGCGTGGTGGTCGGCGGCGATGTCGGCCTGCAAGTCGGCCAGCGCGCGCAGGATCAGCCGGTCCTGGCCGCTGAGCCAGTCCAGGCCGTCCTGTTCGGCCAGCAGCCTGCCCAGCGGCAAGCGCCGGCCGCGGCCGTAGCCGTCGGGGCCCGGCGTTTGCGCGCAGGGTTGCAGATCGACGCCGGAGGCTTCGACGCGCAGCCGCCAGGCCAGGCGGGTGGGGGGGAGGTGCATGCGGGAAAGAGCCGCCGCGCGGAGGCGGCGGCGTTCAGGCTTAGACGCGGCTCAGCGCGCGGCCGGCGGCGGCGATGGTCTGCTCGATGATCTCGTCGCTGTGGGCGCTGGAGACGAAGCCGGCTTCGTAGGCGGACGGCGCCAGGTAGACGCCTTCGTCCAGCATCGCGTGGAAGAAGCGCTTGAAGCGTTCGATGTCGCAGCGGGTGGCTTCGGCGTAGGACTTGGGCGCGTGTTCGCTGAAGTAGAAGCCGAACATGCCGCCCACGCTGTCGCTGCTCAGGGTCACGCCGGCCGCGCGCGCGGCGTCGGCCAGGCCCTGGGCCAGGCGCGCGGTGCGGCGGCCCAGCGTTTCATGGAAGCCCGGCTGCTGGATCAGCTTGAGGGTGGCCAGGCCGGCGGCCACCGACAGCGGATTGCCGGACAGGGTGCCGGCCTGGTAGACGTTGCCCAGCGGCGCGATGCAGGCCATGATGTCGGCGCGGCCGCCAAAGGCCGCCAGCGGCATGCCGCCGCCCACTACCTTGCCCAGCGTGGTCAGGTCCGGCTTGACGCCGTGCAGGCCCTGGGCGCAGTTCAGCGCCACGCGGAAGCCGGTCATCACCTCGTCGTAGATCAGCACCGCGCCGTGCTGTTCGGTCAGGCTGCGCAGCGCCTGGACGAACTCGGCCGACGGCTGGATCAAATTCATATTGCCGGCGATGGGCTCCAGGATCACGCAGGCGATCTGGCCGCCGATTTCGCGGAAGGTCTTTTCCAGTTGTTCGACATCGTTGTACTGCAGCACCAGGGTGTGTTTGGTGCAGTCTGCCGGCACGCCGCCGGAGGACGGGTTGCCGAAGGTGAGCAGGCCGGAGCCGGCCTTGACCAGCAGGCTGTCGGAGTGGCCGTGGTAGCAGCCTTCGAACTTGACGATCAGATCGCGGCCGGTGAAGCCGCGCGCCAGGCGGATCGCCGACATGGTGGCTTCGGTGCCGGAGGAGACCAGCCGCACTTGCTCGATCGAGGGCAGCAGCTTGCGGATTTCCTCGGCGATCAGCACTTCGCCCTCGGTGGGCGCGCCGAAGGACAGGCCGCCGACGGCCGCTTGCTGCACCGCGCTCACCACCTCCGGGTGGGCGTGACCGACGATGGCCGGACCCCAGGAGCCGACGTAGTCCAGATACTGTTTGTCGTCGGCGTCCCAGAAATAGGCGCCTTCGGCGCGCTTGACGAAGCGCGGCGTACCGCCTACCTGGCCGAAGGCGCGCACCGGCGAGTTGACGCCGCCGGGGATGGATTTCTTGCCACGTTCAAACAGTTCCAGATTGCGGGACATGTGCGTTTCCTTGTCGGGCGGCCGCGGCCGCGGATGTATTCGGATTGGGGCGGGCGCGAAGCCCGCCGTCGGCCGCCATTTTAACCGAGGCCGGTGGCCGGGGGGTGTGGATAAGTCAAAGCTTGGGCGAGTCGCTGTGGATAAGCGGGGAGAGACTACCAGCGGCTATAGGGGTTCTTGGACAGATAGGCGTTGGTGTAGCGGCCGTCCTCGGTGACTTCCTCGCCTATCCAGGCAGGCTGGTCGAAAGGGGTGCTTTCATCCGGCAGTTCGATTTCCGCCAGCACCAGGCCGGCGTTGTCGCCGAAAAATTCGTCCACTTCCCAGACGAAGCCGCCGTGCTCGATGCGATGGCGCAGCTTGTCCACCACCATCGGGCACATCGCCGCCATGATGGTTTGCGCGTCGGCCAGCGGCACCGGGTATTCGAATTCGTGGCGGCTGACGTTGCTGATATTGCTTTTCAGCGTCAGCCAGGCCTGATCTCCGACCACGCGCACGCGCACGGTGCGCTCCTTTTCCACCGACAGATAGCCCTGGCGATATTGCACGCCGGGGGCCAGGCCGCGCCAGGCGTCGCCGACGACGATGAAGCGGCGTTCGATTTCCACAGCCATGTATACGTACTCCTAGCGGGCGATCTGTTCGCCCTTGGGTTTACCGCAGGCCTCCGCCCGCGGCGAGATCTGCAGATACAGCGACAGGCTGCTTTGCTGGGGCACCACGCCGCTGCTCTGGCCGTAAGGCGTGGCGCGTTGCGGCCAGCTGCCCACCAGTTCCGGCTGAGCGCCGATCAGAGTCTGGGCGCTGACCACGCGTTTGCCGTCCTGGTCGCTCCAGCTGGCGCTGGCGCTCAGCAGCGGCTTGTGCTGGGCGCGCGCCGCGGCGATGGTGCCGCCGACGCTGAGCAGGGCGTCGCCCACTTCGCGCTGGCCGGAGAAGGCACCTTTGGCGTCCACGCACATCGGCAGCCGCAGCAACTCGGCGCCGTCGCGGCGCAGCGTGGCGACCACTTCCGGCGGCAGCGCCGGTTTGGGCGGCAGCGGGGTGGCGGCCCAGGCGGGCAGGCAGCCCAGCCACAATGCAATCCATTTGCGCATGCGTCGATCTCCTTAGAATGGTTTGACCACTACCAGGATCACCACCGCCAGCAGCACCAGCACCGGCAGCTCGTTGAACACGCGGAACCAGCGGTGGCCGCGGCGGTTGGTTTTGGCGACGAAGTCGCGGTAGAGCTTGCCGCACCAGCCGTGGTAGCCGACCAGCAGCAGGACCAGGGTCAGCTTGGCGTGCAGCCAGCCGCCGCCGATGCCGAAGCCCAACCACAGTCCAAGACCGGTGGCCAGCGCCAGCGCGCCCAGCGGAGTCATGAAACGGTACAGTTTGCGCGCCATCAGCAGCAGGCGCTGGTATTCGGCGTCCTGCTCCGCCAGCGCCAGATTGACGTAGAGGCGCGGCAGGTAGAACAGCCCGGCGAACCAGGACACCACGAAGAAGATGTGAAAGGCTTTCAGGTAAAGGTAGCTCACGATGTCCTTGTGCTTGAAGAGGGCGTCCATGGGCCGCGCAAACCGATGCAATTGCCCCATGGGTCCCGCAATTGGCAGATGCCCAGTTGATCTTCTATCGCCAGCGGGCCGCGATACAAGGCGGCGCCCAGCCCGGTCAGCCGATGGATGTCGGCGTCCAGGTCGCCGCTGCGCCAATAGACGACGCTGCCGGCCGCGCCTGAGCCCACCTTGGCGTCGGCCCGCACGATTTCCAGCCGGACGCCCTGCCATTCCAGGCAGGCGAAGTCGAACTCAGGCAGGTCTACGGCTTGCGCCGATGGAAAAGCCCGCTGATACCAGGCGAGTCCGGCGCGCCAATCGGCGACGTGAATCAGCACCGCGGCGATGGGCCCGGCTGCGCTCACGCGCTGGCCTCGTAGCGTTGTCTGACCGCCTTGGGCAGTTTGGCCAGCACCAGCCGGCGCGCGTCGGCGAGGCCGTCGTGCAGCTGCTCCAGGCTCAGCGCCTCCAGCGACGACACCTCTATCCAGCGCGCCCGCGCCAGATACGGCGCCGGCCGCACGCCGGGCAGGCCGCTGAGGACCAGAAAGTCGTCGTCGGCCACCTTGTACATCACCGAGTCGTCGTGGAACAGGGCGAACATCTTGCGCTCCAGACTGAGCACGCGCCGGGTTTCCCATTTGACGTCGAACTCGGCGCCCGGCAAGGCGCGGGCCCGGGCCAGCAGCGCGTCCACATCCTCTTTGCGCAGGGCCATGTTCACGCCTTCTTCGCCGCCTGGTACAGCGGCATCACTTGCGGGATGCGCTGTTGCAGGTCGCGGATGCGGGTGGGGCCGGACGGGTGGGTGGACAGGAATTCCACGCCGCCGCCGTTGCCGGCGGCCTGCATCTTGTTCCAGACATTGACCGCGGCGTTGGGGTCGTAGCCGGCGCGCGCCATCAGTTCCAGGCCCATGATGTCGGCTTCGGATTCCATGGTGCGGCTATTGGGCTTGGACAGCGCCACGTCGGCGGCCATCGCCGCCATGTCCATCTGGCTCTGCCTGAGGCCGGCCACCGCTCCCACCAAGGACAAGCCCACTTGCTGAGCGTAGGCCTGGCTCATGCTTTCGCGCGAGTGCTCGCGCAGCGCGTGCGAGATTTCGTGGCCGATGACGGCGGCTAGTTCGGCGTCGCTCAGCTTGAGTTTGGTGATCAGGCCGGAGTAGACCATGATCTTGCCGCCGGCCATCGCGTAGGCGTTGGGCTCGTCGTTGCGCATCACATTGACTTCCCAGCGCCATTTGGCGGCGTCGGGGCGGAACACCGGCGCCTGGGCGATCAGGCGCTGGGAGATCTTGCGCACCCGCGCCGTCATCGCCGCGTCGGCGTTGAGCTGTCCGGCGGCGCGCGACTTGCCCAGCTGCTGGGCGTAGGACTTGGCCGACATCTGCTCCACTTCCTGGCTGGACAGCAGCATGGTCTGGCCGCGGCTGACGCCGACGGCGCCGCCCTGGGTGGTGTTGACCTGGGCACAGCCGGCGAGGGCGGCGGCGACCAGCAGGCCGGCCAGGGTTTTGCTCCAGAAACTTTTCATTGCGGTATGGCCTCTTGAGCGCCGGGCGTCGCCTGGGCGGCGGGCGGCGGCGCGGCGGAAGATCGCGGCGGACGCGGGCGGCGCCGGCTCAGATTTCCACCATTTCGAAATCGTCCTTGCGCGCGTCGCAGTCCGGGCAGGTCCAGTTGGGCGGAATGTCTTCCCACTTGGTGCCCGGCGGGATACCATCCTCCGGACGGCCGGCTTCCTCGTCGTAGATAAAGCCGCAGATCAGACACATCCAAGTACGCATCGCATCACCTTGTGATCGAGTAAAACAGTTATTCTAAGAGTGGTCCGCGACACTGACAATGCGCCCGCCGGCCGCTCCGACCCTATACAGAACGAAGAGGTTTCAGTCTTGACCACTCAGCCCACTCCTCCCGTGGTTCTCACCCTGGCGGGCTCGGACCCTTCCGGCGGCGCAGGCATCCAGGCCGATATTCTGACGCTGGCCAGCCTGGGATGCCATCCTTTGTCGGTGATCACCGCGATTACGGTGCAGGATACCGTCGGCATCAATGACTTTATGGTGCTGGACGCGGACTGGGTCAATGACCAGGCGCGCTTTCTGATGGAAGACATCCCGGTCACCGCTTTCAAGATAGGCATGTTGGGCAGCGTGGAGAACGTGGCGGTGGTGGCGCAGCTGATCGCCGACTACCCGGACATCCCGGTGGTGCTGGATCCGGTGCTGGCCAGCGGCGGCGGCCACGAACTGGCCGACGAGGACTTGATCGCCGCGATGCGCGACATGTTGATCCCGCAGGTGTCCATCCTGACGCCCAACAGCATAGAGGCGCGCCGCATCGCCAGCAACGACGCCGACGAGGACGAGGATTTGACGCTGGAGCAGTGCGCGCAGCGCATCCTGGCGCTGGGCTGCCCGCATCTGCTGATCACCGGCACCCACGAAAACACCAAGGAAGTGGTCAACCAGCTGTACGGCCCCGGCGGCCTGGTGCGCTCCGACAACTGGGAGCGCCTGCCGGGCAGCTACCACGGTTCCGGCTGCACGCTGGCCTCGGCCATCGCCGGCATGTTGGCCACCGGTTTGTTGCTGCCGGAAGCGGTGCGCGAAGCGCAGGAGTACACCTATCAATCCTTGCTGAACGGTTTCCGGCCCGGCATGGGCCAGTTCCTGCCGGACCGCATGTTCTGGGCGCGCGGCGACGACGAGGACGACGATGCCGGCCAGGCTTAAGGGGCTGTACGCGATCACGCCGGACACCGAGGACAGCGCGAGACTGTTGAGCCTGACGCAGGCGGCGGCGCCGCACATCGACATCCTGCAATACCGCAACAAGAGCCCGGACGCGGCTTTGCGTCTGGAGCAGGCGCGGACGCTGGCGGAGCTGTGCCGGCGCAGCGGCGTGGTTTTCATCGTCAACGACGACGTGGAGCTGGCGGCGAGGGTTGGGGCCGACGGCGTGCATTTGGGGCGAGACGACGGCGCGTTGAGCGCGGCGCGGCGGCGGCTGGGCGCCGGCGCGCTGATAGGCGCGTCTTGCTACGACAGCCTGGAGCGGGCGCGGCGGGCGGTGGAGGCCGGCGCCAGCTATGTCGCCTTCGGCGCGGTGTTTCCTTCCGGCACCAAGCCGGACGCGGCGCGCGCGGAGTTGGGCCTGTTCGCCGCCGCGCGGACTTTGGACGCGCCTCTGGTGGCGATAGGCGGCATTGACGCCGGCAACGCCGAACGGGCGCTGGCGGCCGGCGCGGACTCGATCGCGGTGATAGGCGGCGTGTTCGGCGCGGCGGATCCGGCCGCCGCGGCCCGGGAGCTGGCGGAAATTTGCCGCCGGAACGGGCGCTGAACGCAAAACCGCCGCGCATGGCGCGGCGGGTGGGCGATGCTCTGACTCGGGCTTAGATTGGGCTGGGCCGCGAACTGCCGTCGATCAAGGCCTTGCTGACCTCGCCGGGCTTGATGATGCCGTGCTCCACGCTGTACGCCAGCAGCTCAAGCAGGTAGTCGTGGCGGAAAATCAAGGATCCTTCCCATTCGCTGCCTTGCTCGCCCTGGATGGCGGGCAGGGTGATGATCACGCGTTCGCCTTCTATCGTGTCCAGCGCGAAGGCCTCCACGTTTCTGGCGATTCCCGATAACGATCTTGCAGAATGCTTGCCATAATTCAAGGCGCGTATGCTCATTGCTGACTCCTGTCGCATCATGGTTTCTCTTTGGCCCGCGTTGATCTTGAAATGGCCGCCGCGCCGTTTCCCTGGCGTCGCCTTGCCGGCGCCTGCCGCCTTGGGCGGCGCGCGTGGCGGAAGACGGAGTTGGCGTTGCGCAGGGGGCTTGGCCTGACGGCGTTTCAAGTTTTTTATTGTCGAGCGGCCGGCATCCCGGTGTGGCGCCGCGGCGTCGCGCTGGAGGCGCGAGCCGGCGAGATGCGCCGGCCGTTCGGCTTCGCCGTGTGATGGGCCGGCGATATCGGCATGGGATGGCAGCCCGGCCGCGCGGTTTACCGCTCCAGGCTCAGAGCATAGCGTTTTTATGCTTATGGGGTAACTCCAGAAAAATGGAGAATACCCCGTTGGATATCACAGCTGTTTGGATCCGATCAGCCGGCTGAAAAGCGAGGTCGGCATTTTGCGGTGCATGCCGGCGGCAATCAGCGCGTCGCACAATTCGGCGCGCCGCTGCGAGGGCAGGCCCAGTTTTTCGCAAATATAGTTCTTGCTCTTGATAATCGAATCCGCCACCCGGGTTTTGGGCTTGGGCCGATATTTGTTCATGAAATCGGCGATTTGCTTGAAGTCCCAGTTCAGCAGCAGCAGGAAGCAGACTTCCTGTTCGTATTCCGTCAATTCCACGTCAAGCAGTTTCAATTCGCCCTGCACCTGTTCAATGCTGCAGCCGGCGCCGAATTCCAAAATGTAATTGGGCATCAGGTTGATGAAGTTGGCGATTTCTATTTCATGAGCGTAATAGATGGTGCCCAGGATGGAGCGCGACGCGTCGTGCTTGAGCAGGTGCTTGGAGAACACCCGCGCCTTGAGGCCGTCCCCGTATTCGTGCACGTTGAGGATGGAGACCTTGCGCGCCGGGTCGCAGGTCTGCATCAGCGCCAGGTCTTCCTGCACATAGCAATCGGCGAACTGGGCGGTGCCTTCGCAGGGCATTTCCTTGTCCAGACGGTCCACCACGTCGTCTCCGCGTTTGAGCGCCACGATCCTGGCGTAGGCGTCGCTGGACGCCAGATGACGGGAGTTGGCGTCTTTGGCGCCGACGATCATGTCGGTCTGGCCGGAGATCTGGGAGACGGATTGGCGGAACTGAGCCACGAATTCGCTTTGCTCTTCGGAGAAGCGTTCAGGGGAGACGAGCTGATAGTCCATAGTGTGCGCCTGGTGCGGAGGTTTGTAATGTCGGAGAGCGCTGCGTGAGCCTCGCTGTCGCGTCGAGCCGTTCAAGGTTTGCTGCGCGTCGGCGGGATGGGTGGAAAAAGCGCCGGAATCGGCTTCGAAAGACACATGCGCCGTAGGCGCGCATGGCTTCTTCCGCCGCAACGGTTTGTCTCGCTCTGGTTCGCGAAGCTTTGAACGGGCTCCAAGCTGGGCACTTATAGGTTTTTTGTTTCGATAGTGTCAATCCGAATGGCTGTTTGGCCTTGATTAACTGTACTAAAGGATTAAAGCGCACGGCGATGGCGCGAAACGCGCGCAGTTTTGAAATAATGACGCGTTTTTAATGATGGGTTTGTCCCTGTATTGCGGTTTGTTAGGAATATCATGAAAGTGATTGATTGGAAGCTGGAGCTTGAAAACGGCGTTTACGACAAGAGCGTGGGCATCAAGATTTTGAAATTGGCCGGCGATGCCGGTTTCAGCACGTATTTAACCGAGATCGCCCCCGGGGTGGCGATCAACGGTCATTATCACCGCCACGGCGACGAGCATTATCATATCGTCAGCGGCCGCGGCGAGATGCGGCTGGTGGATGTGGCCACCGGCGCGGCGCGCAGCCACGCGGTGACGGAGCAAAGCTCCTTCGTGGTGCCGGCCAATACCCAGCATCAACTCAGCAACACCGGCGCCGCGCCGCTGGTGTTGATGTTCAGCTGTCCGGCCAGTCATCTGGCGGACGACCGCCACTTCCTCTAGCCGCGTCGAAGCGGAACAGCTCGGCGGGGGTGTCGTGGGTGATGCGCCGGCGGCGTTCAGCGTCCGGCAGCCATTGCTCCAACAGCTCCAGCGTGCGGGCGTAGCGGATGGAGCCGAACTGGGTGTGCGGCCAATCGCTGCCCCACAGCAGCCGCTCCGGCCCCAGCGCGCTGTCCAGCAGCGGCAGCGCGGCGCGGGCGATGTCCTCGCCGCGGCCGGCCAGGCCGTTGCGGTAGGCCGCGGAGATTTTGACCCAGACGCGGCCGCTGGCGGCGCCGGCGTCCAGCATGCGGCGGAAGCCGGGGTCGTCCACGCCCAGCGCCGGATGCGGCCGGCCGAAGTGATCGATGACCACCTTGACCCCGGCGGCCAGCAGCGGCGGCAGCAAGACCGGCCAGTCCTGCGCCGCGCGATGCACTTCCACTTGCCAGTCCAGGCTGGCGGCATGCGCCAGGCAGCGGCGCCACGCCGGCGAATCCAGGTCCGGCAGCGGCCGGCCTATCAGGTTCAGCCGCAGGCCGACGACGCCGGCCTGGTCCATCGCGCGCATGACCGGCAGCGGGCAGTCCGGCGCGATCACCGCGATGCCGCGCAGCCGGCCCTCGCTTTCGCGCAGGCCTTGCAGCAGATAGCGGTTGTCGTTGCCCAGAAAGCTGGGTTGCACCAGCACGCCGCCGGCGATGCCGAACTGGTCCAGCTGAGCCAGATAGGCCTGCAAGGGGGCGTCCCGGTACGGCTTGTAGCGCAGCGGAGCGGTGCCTATCAGCTGGCGCAGGAAAATATGGGCGTGCCCGTCTATCATCGGCGCCGGGGTCAGCCGCAGGCCTGACAGGCGCCGCCGCGCGCCTCGCTCTGGTCCAGCGCCGCGTCGATGTCGGCGGCGTCCAGCACTTTGTGCCGGATGCTGTGGGACAACAGGGCGAGTAGGTAGTCGCGCCGGAAAATCGGCGAGCCCTCCCATTCGCTGCCGGCGCTGCCCAGAATGATGGGCGAGGTGATGATGACCCGCTCGCCCTGGATGGTGTCCAGGGCGAACTCGTCATCGGTGATCTGGTTGGCGATTTCGTCTAATGCCATGGTGACCTCACAATTTCGATGAAGTGGCGCGCCCGTCGTTCAGGCCGAAGCGCGGGCGTCGCGGGGTTCCGGCCCGCTCGGGTCCGGCAGCTTGTCGTTCAGCGGCTTGCCCTTGGTTTCCGGCAGGCAGAACACGGCCAGCGCGACGATGGAATAGGCCATCGCGGCGCTGACGCCGATGGAGGCGCCCAAGGTCCAGCCGTCGCTCAGATAGCCGACCAGCAGGGGAAAGCCGGCGGACAGGATGCGGCCGAAGTTGTAGCAGAAGCCCACGCCGGCGCCGCGGATGCCGGTGGGGTAGAGTTCGTTGAACAGAGCGCCCAGGCTGGAGGGGATGCCGGCGGCGAAGAAACCCAGCGGGAAGCCCAGGAACAGCATCAGCGGATTGCTCAGCGGCGCGAACACGTAGATCAGCACCGTGGCCACGCAACAGACCGAGAACAGCAGCAGGTTGAGGCGGCGGCCGATGCGGTCCAGCAGATAGGCGCTGGCCATGCAGCCGCACCAGAAGGCGACGATGATCACCGCCAGATAGCCGCTGGTGCCGAGAATGGACAAATGGCGCTCGGTCTTGAGGAACATCGGCAGCCAGGTCATCAGCGCGGCGTAGCCGCCGTGCGCGCCGACGCCGATCAAGGAGCCGATCAGGGTCATGCGCAGCACGTCGGGTTTGAAGATGTCCAGCAGCGGCACCGCGGGGGCGGCCGCCTGGCGTTCGCGGCGCGGCGGTTCCGGAATGTGGCGGCGGATATAGATGATGAAGAAGGCTGGCAGGATGCCGATGCCGAACATCACCCGCCAGGCGATTTCCGCCGGAAACAGCAGGAAGATCGCCGAGTACAGCAGCACCGACGCGCCCCAGCCCACCGCCCAGGCGCTTTGCACCGAGGCCATCGCCTTGCCGCGGTGCTCCGGCCGGATGATCTCGGCCATCAGCACCGCGCCGGCGGCCCATTCGCCGCCGAAGCCGAAGCCCTGCAGCGCCTTGAACACCAGCAATTGCTCATAGCTCTGAGCAAAGCCGGACAGCAGGGTGAACAGCGAGAACCAGACGATGGTGATTTGCAGCGCCAACACCCTGCCGACGCGGTCCGACACCGCGCCCATGATCCAGCCGCCCAGCGCCGAGGCCACCAGGGTGACGCTGCCTATCATCCCGGCCTCCGCCTTGCTCAGGCTGAAGGCGGCGATCAGCGCCGGGATGGCCAGGCTGAACATCTGCACGTCCAGCGCGTCCAGCGCCCAGCCGCCGAAACAGCCCCAGAAGGTTTTGCGTTCGCCCGGCGAGACCTGCTTATACCAATGCAACATGATGCTGCCCTTTATGGTTTTTGCTTGTTGTCGAGGCGCCGCCCCGCGCCGCTGCCATGGCGCGGGCGGCGCGGAATCAGCGGATGTCCGCCTGGTAGCGGAACTTGTCGGCGCGGCCGCGCACGCTGCGCCATTCCAGCGGGCTGCCGTCGTAGGCCTTGGCCAGGCGTTCCAGCACGATGGCCGGGGTGCCCGGCGCGAGCTGCAGCAGCTCGGCGTGCGGCGAGGCGATGGCTTCCGCGGTCAGGGTTTCGCGCGCGGAGGCCACCACCTGGTGACAGCAGTCCTCGTACAGCGGGTACAGCAGATCGCCGAAGCTGGGCAGCGGAATGGCCAGCAGGGCCTGGAAACGCGTCGCCGGCAGCCAGATCGATTCGGCCAGCAGCGGCTCGCGGTCCAGATAGCGCAAGCGGGTCAGGTGGATGGCCTGTCCGCCGGACTGCAGTTGCAGGTGGTCCGCGATGGCCGGCGGCGGCGTCAACTGCTCGCGGTGCAGGATTTTCGCCTCGGGGATGCGGTAGTTGCCCGCCGCGTCGTGAAAGCGGAAAAAGCGCAGCAGCGAGGACTGGAAGTTGGCCGGCTTGATGAAGGTGCCCTTGCCTTGGCGGCGTTCCACCATTTCGTCGGCCACCAGTTGATCCACCGCCTTGCGGATGGTGCCGATCGAGGTGTGGAAGCGTCCCACCAGCTCCGCCTCGGTGGGGATGGCTTCGCCGGGCTTCCATACCCGGTTGGCGATGTCGCGCGCCAAAGCGTCGCGCACTTGCTGGTACAGGGGCAGGCGAAGGTCTGCCTGACGCATGTCGGTCATATGGTCATATATATGAATTAATTCGATGGCCGCAACGATGACAAATTAGCGAACGCCAAACAAGAGCTAAAACGTTTTACCTGGGCAAATCTGTACTAAAGGACGGTGTTTTGCGCGGAGAGCAGCGGAGGGAGCTAGGAACAGGCCCGGCGATGCCGGGCCTGAGGAAAAGAACGCGCGCCGGCGACCATGCCTTAATCGCATGGCTGGGCCGGGCGCGGGAGAGTGAGGATCAGATGCGGGCGGCGAGGCGCGAGCCTTGATCGATCGCCCGTTTGGCGTCCAGTTCGGCCGCCACATCGGCGCCGCCTATCAGGTGCACTGGCTTGCCGGCGGCCTGCAACGGCGCCTGCAGCTCGCGCAGCGGGTCCTGGCCGGCGCAGATGATCACATTGTCCACCGGCAGCAGCTGGGTTTCGCCTTTGACCGTGATGTGCAGGCCGGCGTCGTCTATCTTGTCGTAGCTGACGCCGGACAGCATGCGCACCCGCTTCATCTGCAGGCTGGCGCGATGGATCCAGCCGGTGGTCTTGCCCAAACCTTCGCCCACCTTGCTGGTCTTGCGCTGCAATAGATAGACCTCGCGCGGGCTGGGGTGCGGCTGCGGGCCTTGCGGGCTGAGGCCGCCCGGATGCTCCACCGCCATGTCCACGCCCCATTCGCGCATGAAGGCGGCGGTGTCCAGCGAGCTGGACTTGCCCTCGTGGGTCAGGAATTCCGCGGTGTCGAAGCCGATGCCGCCGGCGCCGATGATGGCGACGCGCTTGCCCACCGGCTTGCCGTGCTTGAGCACGTCCAGGTAGTTGAGCACCTTGGGATGGTCGACGCCGGGAATCTCCGGCGTGCGCGGTGCGATGCCGGTGGCCAGCACCACCTCGTCGAAGCCGGCGAGATCCGCCGCCGCCACGCGGGTGTTCAAGCGCTGTTCCACCCCGGTCCGCTCCAGCTTGCGCTTGAAGTAACGCAGGGTTTCGTAGAACTCTTCCTTGCCGGGGATGCGCTTGGCCACGTTGAACTGGCCGCCGATCTCCGCCGCGGCGTCGAACAGCGTCACCTGGTGGCCGCGTTCCGCCGCCACCGTGGCGAAGGCCAGGCCGGCCGGGCCGGCGCCGACCACCGCCAGTTTCTTGGCCTGGGCGGTTTTTTCGTAGTTCAGCTCGGTTTCGCGGCAGGCGCGCGGATTGACCAGGCAACTGGTCAGCTTGCCCTGGAAGATGTGGTCCAGACAGGCCTGGTTGCAGCCGATACAGGTGTTGATTTCGTCGCCGCGGCCGGCGGCCGCCTTGTTGACGAAGTCCGGGTCCGCCAGGAAGGGGCGCGCCATCGACACCATGTCGGCGCAGCCGTCGGCCAGGATCTCTTCGGCCACTTCCGGGGTGTTGATGCGGTTGGTGGTGATCAGCGGAATCTTCACCTTGCCCATCAGCTTCTTGGTGACCCAGGCGAAGCCGCCGCGCGGCACCATGGTGGCGATGGTGGGCACCCGCGCCTCGTGCCAGCCGATGCCGGTGTTGATCAGCGTGGCGCCGGCCTTTTCGATCTCGCCGGCCAGTTGCGCCACCTCGTCCCAGGAGCTGCCGTCCTGCACCAGGTCCAACATGGACAGCCGGTAGATGATGATGAAATCGCTGCCCACCGCGGCGCGCACCGCTTTGACGGTTTCGATGGCGAAGCGGATGCGGTTCTCGAAGCTGCCGCCCCAGTCGTCTTCGCGCTTATTGGTGGCGCGGGCGATGAACTGGTTGATCAGATAGCCTTCCGAGCCCATCACTTCCACGCCGTCGTAGCCGGCCTGCTGCGCCAGCCGCGCGCAGCGGGCGAAATCGGCGATGGTTTGCCAGACGTCGGCGTCGGACAACTCGCGCGGCTTGTAGAAGTTGATCGGCGCGATCAGCGGCGAGGCGGACACGCATTTTTCCTGAAAGCTGTAGCGGCCGGAGTGCAGGATCTGCAGCGCGATCTTGCCGCCGGCGGCGTGCACCGCATCGGTGACCAGCTTGTGGTGCGGCACCTCGGCCTCGTCGGCCAGCATCGAGGCGCCTTCGGCGACACAGCCTTCCGGATTGGGGCCGACGCCGCCGGTGACGATCAGACCCACGCCGCCGCGGGCGCGCTCCGCGTAAAAGGCCGCCATTTTCTCAAAGCCTTGCGGGGCCTCCTCCAGGCCGGTGTGCATCGAGCCCATCAGCACGCGGTTTTTCAGCGTGGTGAAGCCCAGGTCCAGCGGGGCCAGCAGGTGCGGGTATGCCGTCATGTTTTCGTCCTCGTGTAGGTTTCTCGCGCAGATCATTGTGGCCGCGGCCGCCGTCCGGCGCCAGCGCGGCGGGCAAGTGTTTGATTGCTTGGGCTTGCCGGTGTTGACGTTGAAGATACTTACTAGTAAGTAAGGTGTCAATCGACGCGACGGCCAGGGAGGGTCATGCATGGGAGGCGTCAAATAAAAACGCCGCCGGGACGAACCGGGCGGCGCAGCTTGCAAGCAGCGGGATGGCTTACTTGAAGTTGTATTTGATCGAGTAGATCACAGCGTTCTGGTACGCCTTGGAGCCCAGTTTCTGGTCGGCGTAACGGTATTGAATGCCGGTGGTGATCGCTTTGACCGGGGTCCACCACAAGGCCAGCGCGCCGTTCTGGCCGGTTTTGCGGACGTACGGATTGGTGAACTTGTCCTGACGGTTCAGCTCGGTCTCATGCCACTGAGTAATCATCAGATCCTGGCCGAAGGCTTGGAACGGATACATCATGACGTAGCCGGCCATGTAGCCGTTGTAGCCGGAACCGATGCCGAAGGAGTCCAGTTCGTTGTGCACGCCGATGAACGGTTTGATGGTCAGGTTGCCGAAGCTCAGGCTGGTGCCCAGGCCCAGTACGCGGTTCTGGGTGAAGAACTCGTTGCCGCGGGTGTCGTAAACGTGGCCGTACAGTTGAACCGGAACGTTGCCGATCTGGGTCATGTTGTAGCGGGCAACCACTTTGGTGGTGTAGCGACGGTCTTTGGTGCCGGTGCCGTTATTGCCTTTGCCCGGGTTTTCCAGATCGAAGAAACCGTACAGTTCGCCCCAGTTGCCACCCATGCCGCCTTCGGCTTCGAGGTAGCCGAAGTCGCGCTTGCCCGATTGCTCGGTGGTGCGGTTAGACCAGTCCAGCCAGTTTGCGCTGACATTGCCGAAGGAGTAATCACCGGCTTGCGCCAGGGTACAGCCGCCCACCAGAGCCAGGGCCAGCAGCAGATTGCGAGTTTTCATTATTTCACCAGAATATTGTGCGTGTAGCGTGTAGTGCGCGCGGACAGACCTGTCGGCGCGGGCGCAGACTAGCTCAGAAATATTCGTTTGCAAAGTATTTACAATGTGCTTGTCGCATTTTTGTCATTTTATGTAAATGCAATGTATTTTGAGCTGTAGATATTATGCTTGAAACATTAAATGTTGCGGAACTACAACTTTTTGCTACAAAAATGCGCGTCCGGCCAACCGTAACGCCGCAGGTCCACCTTGCCGGCCGCGCTCAACTCCACCCCGTCCTCCTCCAGCAGCAAGCGCTGCCAGTCGGCCTGTTCGCTGCCCGGCCGCGAGATGCGTCCGCCGGCGCCCAGCACCCGGAACCAGGGCACGCTGACGCCGTCCGGCAAATGGCTGAGCAGACGGCCGACATGGCGCGAATGGCGCGGATAGCCGGCCTGTTCCGCCAAGGCGCCGTAGGTGGTGACCCGGCCCGGCGGCAGCGCCAGCAGCAGCGCAATCACCTTGCGTTCAAATTCGGGCGGCATCGCGGCTCAGCGGTAGCGCGGATTGGCGACGTAGGGGTTGCTGTGCTTTTCCTCGCCCAGGGTGGTCAGGGGGCCGTGGCCCGGCACCACGGTGGTGTCGTCCGGCAGCAGGAACAGCTTTTGCTGGATGGCGTCGATCAATTGCTGGTGATTGCCCATAGGAAAGTCGGTGCGGCCGATCGAGCCCTGGAACAACACGTCGCCGGCGATCAGCAGCCGCGCGGCCGGGCTGTGAAACACCACGTGGCCCGGCGTGTGGCCGGGGCAGTGGATCACGTTCAGCGTTTCCTCGCCCACGCTGACGGTGTCGCCTTCCTCCAGCCAGCGGTCAGGCGTCAGCGCCTCGCTGCGCGGAAAGCCGAACATATGGCCTTGCTGTGGCAGCTGGTCCAGCCAGAAGCTTTCCGCGCGCTGCGGGCCTTCGATCTTGACGCCCAGCTGTTCCGCCAGCCGCGCGGCGCCGCCGGCGTGGTCGATGTGGCCGTGGGTCAGCAGCAGCTTTTCCACGGTCAGGTTCTGGCGGGCGGTCCAATCGGCGATGCGCTCGATGTCGCCGCCGGCGTCCACCACCGCGGCGCGGCCGCTGGCGTCGCACCACAGGATGGAACAGTTCTGGGCAAACGGCGTGACCGGAATCACATGGAAATGCAGGGACATGGCGCGCTCGATTCAATGGGGATGCCGGGATTGTGGCATGAGTCGGCGCGGATGAGGAGAGGCCCGGCCATGACGGCGCGGGCCGCCGGGCTGGTTTCAGAACACGCTGTTGCCGTTGGCGCTTGTGTCCGGCACCGGCTGGATCACGTCCCAGTGCTCGACAATCTTGCCGTTCTCCACCCGGAAGATGTCTACCAGCGCTCGGCCACGGTCTTTGGCGTCGCTGGTGCTATGCACATGCAAGACCACCAGGTCGCCTTCGGCAACGGCGCGGATAATGGTGTTGCGGCGCTCGGGGGCTTGTTTGAAGCGCTCGGTGAAAGCCTCGACAAAGGCCTGCTTCCCGTCCTTGACGCTGGGGTTGTGCTGAATGTAGCGGTCGCCGATATAGCGATCCGCCGCGCTCAAGTCGTGCTGGTTGAAAAACTGGTTGTAGAAATCGATCACCAGTTGCTTGTTGCTGCTTGCCCGCTGCATCGCTACGGCGGGGGAGACGGGCGTCACGGCATAACTCGGCGCGGCGCTCAGACTGAAGCTCAGCGCGGCCAGGCCGCTTATCATCCAATGCGGTTTCATCGAGATGGATTTCCTTTTGGCGAAGGCGGACATCGGCGTGGATTGCATGAAATGGCCGTCCGGACGGTTTGGAATACGGCGACGCAGAGGGCTATGTCGCGTCGCCATGATGGCCGGCGACCCTGCCGTCAGGCAAGGCAGGGTGGTCAACCCTTGCGTCCATCCCAGGACAGCTTGCCCGCGCCGTGGGCAAACACCATCAGCAAGCCGCCGGCCATGGCCAGGTTCTTGGTCAGCTGGATCATTTGCTGGCTATTGCCCGGCTCCAGATGGAAGAGCAGCGCCGAGGCGATGGAGAAGCCGGCCAGCAGCAAGGCCACCCAGCGCGCTCGCACGCCCAGCGCCAAAGCCAGGCCGCCGCCGATCTCCAAGGCGATCACCAGCGGCAGCAAGAAGCCGGGCACGCCCATCGCGGCCATATAGCCTTGGGTGGCGGCGTAGCCGGCGCCGAGCTTGCCGATGCCGGCGAAGAAGAAAACCTGCGCCAGCAGCACGCGGGCAAGCAATGCGATCCATTTGTCCATCTTGCGTTCTCCTGCCGGCGCGCCGGCCTTGATTTTCGATTGATGACGCCGGCCGCGGAGGGCGGCCGGCCATGAACGGACTATACGGATAGGCAGGGCGCGAAAAAAGCGCAAAAAACCGCAAGAGTCGCTCAAAAAATTCGAGCAAGCCGCGGCTACAGTTTGAATTTTCCGATCAGCGAATCCAGCTCCTCGCCCAGGCGCGCGAGCAAGGTGGTGGCCTGCTGCGCCTGGCTGATGGATTCGTCGGTTTGCAGCAACATGCCGTGAATGTTTTCGATGTGACGGGCGATTTCCTGGCTGGCGCTGGACTGTTCGGAGGTGGAGGCGGCGATATCGCCCACCGACTCCATCACCTGTTGGGCGTGGCCGCTGATCTGCTGGATAGACTGCGCCGACTCTTCGGCCAGCCTCACCCCCTGGTCCACCTGGCGCAGCGCGCCGTCCATGCTGTCCGAGGCTTTGCTAGTGTCCTGCTGCATGGTCTGGATCACGCCGGAGATTTCCAGCGTGGCCTGGGAGGTGCGTTCGGCCAGCTTGCGCACCTCGTCCGCCACCACCGCGAAGCCGCGGCCCATCTCGCCGGCGCGCGCCGCCTCGATCGCCGCGTTCAGCGCCAGCAGATTGGTCTGGTCGGCGATGTCGCGGATCACCGACACGATGCCGCTGATCTGGTCCGAGCGCTGCTGCATGCCGCCCAGCACCTCGGCCAGCTCGCGCACCGTTTGCGAAATGCGGCCGATCTCGCGCACGGTGGCGTCGACATTGGCCGAAGCCTCGTTGGACAGCGTGTCCGCCTCGCGCGCGCGCTGTTCCGCCACCCGCGCCGATTCCGCGATGTGGCTGACGCTGACCGACAACTGCTCCACGCTGGCGGCGGTGGCGTTGGCGGCCTCGGACTGGCGCGCCGAACTGCCGCGGATCTGGTCCACGTCGCCGGACAGCTGGCGCACCGAGCCCAGCACGTCGCCGGCGTGGCGGCGCACGTCCAGCATCATCGTGCGCAGCGAGCCGGTAAAGGTATTGAAGGCGCCGGCGGCCAGGCCGATCTCGTCGCGGCTGGCGATGGGCAGCGCCCGGGTCAGATCGCCGCTGCCGGAGGCCAGTTCGCTCATCGCCGACTGCAGCCGACCCAGCGGGCGCAGCAGCTGGCTCAGGGTGGCGCCCAGCAGCACCAGGATCAGCGCCAGAATGCCCAGGCTGATCAAGGCCGACTGCCAGCTGGCGGCGCGCACCGGCGCAAACGCCTCGCTCAGCGGAATGGAAATGCGCACCGCCCACGGCATGCCGGCCTCGCCGACGGTGATGGGCATGATGAAGTGGCGGAAGCCGTCGTCGCTGTCGTATTCCGCCGGCTGGCCGTCCTTGATCGCCGCCTTGGTCGCCGCTGGCAGCTTGGCGTCGGCCTTGCCGTTCAGCGCCGGATCGCGGCCGGCCAGCTGGACGCCGCTGTTGGAATACAAGCTCATGAAGCCGTTCTGGTAAGGCTTGACCTTGGCGGCCAGCTCCTGCAAATGGCCGAGCGCGATGTCGCAGCCGGCCACGCCCAGCACCTTGCCGTTGCTCAACAGCGGAAAGGAAATGGTGCCCATCAGAATCTTGATGTCGGGGTCGACGTAAGGCTCGGTCAGCATAGGCTTGCCGGTCTTGCGCGGCTCGGTGTAGTAGGCGCTGTCGTCCACCCCCTCGCCGCCCCAGACCACGTCGATCTTGCCGCTTTTGCGGTACCAGTAGACGCCGCTGCGGCCAGTCTTGTCGTTATGCTCCTTGCCGGCCAGCTCCGCGTCGCGGCCGTCCAGCGCGTTGGGTTCCCAGATCGCCCAGTAACCGACCGCGTCCGGATTGCCGGACAAGGGCCCCTTGACGATGTCCGACAGCAACTGGCGCGCGTTGGGCGGCAGATTGTGCTTCACCGCCACCGAGGATTCGGCCACCACCTGGGCCGAATCGTAAGTCTTGCCCAGCAAGCGCTGCACCTGGCCGGCCTCGCTTTCGGCCAGCAGCTTGGCGTTGTCCAGCACCGCCTTCTCCGCGCTTTGATAGCTGGCGTAGATATTGACGCCGGCCAGTACGCAAAAACCGATCAGGATCAGCAGGCCGGAACCGGCCAGAATCTTGCCCTTGATGGTGGTGATCATGGTTGTCCCCATCGCTTCATATGTGTTCTTCCCCAAAAGCCGTTGCGAGCGGACGCCGGTTCCTGGCCCGGTTATTATGGTGTGGGCCCGCCGGCGGCGTCGGTTTCCAACGGCATGCCGCCATTTGTATTAAATAGCTTAAATGGGGTAAAGGGAAATTTTGCAATCGGCGGGCCGCATCCCGGCGCGCCGCGGCAATACGAGGGAGAAGCGAAGAGTGTCGACGGAAGCACGCATCCGCCCGGACCGCGCCGAGCCGCTGGCTGAGGCCGCGCGGCGGCGAGTGCTGGCGCGGCTGGAGCAAGTGGAGGCGCGTCACGGCGTGCGTATCCTCTACGCGGCCGAAGGCGGCAGTCGCTGCTGGGGCTACGCCGCGCCGGACAGCGATTACGATGTGCGCTTCGTCTACCTGCATCCGGCGGCGTGGTACGAGACCGGCGGCGGGCGCGACGTGATCGAGCTGCCGCTGGCCGACGGCCTGGACATCAGCGGCTGGGAGCTGCGCAAGGCGTTGCGGCTGACGCTGGGCGGCAACGCCTCGCTGCTGGAGTGGCTGGCTTCGCCCCAGGTCTACCGCCAGCATCCGGCGGCCTGCCGCGTGTTGCGCGGTCTGGGGCCGGAGCACTTCGCCGGCGAGGCGGCCTACTGGCATTATCTGTCGGCGGCGCGCAAGAACTACCGCGGCCGCAAGCGCGAGGAGCAGTTGCGGCTGAAAAAATACCTGTACGTGCTGCGGCCCTTGCTGGCGGCGCAATGGCTGCGGCGTTGGCGTAGCCAGCCGCCGCTGTGGCTGGAGGAACTGGCCGGCGGGGCCTTGGACGACGCCCGTTTGCGCGAGGAGCTGGCCGGCCTGCTGGCCTTGAAGGTCGCCGGCGGCGCGCCGGAGTACGGGCCGGCCACGCCGGGCCTGCACGACTACATTGAGCGGGAGATGCAGGCTTACGAAGCCATGGCGCGGCCAAGCCGCCACAGCGACTGGGCGCGGGCGGACGCCTTGCTGGAGCAAGTGCGTTTGGCTTGCGGCGCTTGAATGGGCGGAGGCCTTGGTTTCAATGCTCCGTGGCTGGCGAGGCCACCCGCTCGACAAACCGTATGGCGTAGGATGGGTGGAGCATAGCGATACCCACGCGGAAACGCGATGGGACCGATGCTTGGGCCTTGGCGGCGGGTTTGGTGGGTATCGCCTGCGGCTCCACCCACCCTACCAATCCGCCTGCCGTAGGGTGGGTCGAGCATAGCGATACCCACGCGGAAAGGCGGCGGGATTGAGCTTTGGGTTTCGATGGCGGGGTTTGGTGGGTATCGCCTGCGGCTCCTCCCACCCTACCAATCCCCCTGTCGTAGGGTGGGTGGAGCGCATCGATACCCACCAGCTGAGGTCAGCGATTGCGCAGGCGGATGCGGCGGAAGCGCGCTTCCAGATTGAACCGCTGCCCCAGCGCCAGGTAGAGCTGGTGTTGGCTATCCACATGGCGGTAAACCCGGACCCGGTCGGCGCCCAGCAACATCATGATTTCCAGATAGTTGAAGAAACCCATCCACTGGTAGCGCCCGCCGCGATCGTCAAAGTCGATGTCGCGGGCGACACGGCTGAGCAGGCCCTTGCCGACGTATTCGCGGTTGTCCTTCAGCCATTGCAGCAGGTGAGCCGCGCATTCGCGGCCATAAGCGGCATCGGCGGGAGCATCCTTGCTGGGCGCGGGCATTTGCCAGTAATGCGCATAGGTGCGGCCGGGGCAGAAGCGGACGAAGGGGAGCAGCGCTTCCTGCTGTTCCAGCGAGCGCAATTTGTAGCGACGACGACGGGGAAAGGTTTGAGCGTGATGCATGGTGTTTCTCCTGCTGTGACACAAGATAAACCACCTGCCGGGCAAGGCTGAGGTATTGGGCAGGCGCGTGGCAGGATTGGCGTACCGGACTGTCTCCAAACCGGCGAGTGCATGGCACTCCCCCACCATGCGCCTGCCAGATGGCGCGGCCATGGTAAAGCAGCCCGCGCAGCATGCTGCGTAGGCTACAAAATGGAGATGTGCCGGGACGCCAATCCCGGGTGCCGCATGTGGGCGGCAACGGGGGGATTGTTGCCGACCGGGTGCGGAGGGTCAAGGCGTGGAGGCAAGGCTTGCGCCAGCCACGGCGATGCCGGCGAAATTTTCCTTGTAATTCAATTGTTTCCCTAACCGGCTTTAAAAGCCCCGCGGCGGGCCGTGCGGCATCATGTAGCCATGACCCGCATATCCGACATCTCCTCCTTGCACTGGCAGCCGGCCTTGCAGGCCCGCGATCAGGCATCTCCCGCTGACATCGTCGAGAACCTCGACGACATCCATCAGGCCTTGCGCATCATCCTGGGCACGCCCAAGGGCAGCGATCCGCTGCGGCCGGAGTTTGGCAGCGATTTGTTCCATTACCTGGACTACCCGGTGGACCGTGCGCGGCCGCATGTGGTGCGCGAGGCGGTGGAGGCGATCAGCCATCCGCTGTACGGCGAACCGCGCGTCACGGTGGCGCGAGTGCTCTACAGCGTTGGCGGCAACGGCGACGCGCGGCTTACCGTGCAGTGGCGGCTGGCCGACGGCGTGATCCGCGAAACCGAGTTGCGGCTATGAGCGCGGTGGCGGCAAGCAAGGGGACGGCGCCCAATATCCTGGCCAAGGACGAGCGTTTCGGCCACCTGGCACAGCTCACTACCCGGCTGGGCGACGCCGATCTGAGCACCTTGCTGGTTTATCTGGTGGATCAGGTGGACGCCGGCTGGCTGCCGGCGCTGGCCGAGCAGTTCCATGTCGCCGGCGACGAGGGCTGGCGCTTGAGCCAGGGCGAGCGCCAGCGGCGCGAACTGATCAAGCAGTCCATCCACTTGCACCGCAGCAAGGGCACGCGCTGGTCCTTGCAGCAGGTGCTGGCCACGCTGGCCTTGTCCGGCCAGATCAGCGAATGGTTCGAATACGCCGGCAAGCCTTATCACTTCAAGATCCAGATCGACCTGGCCGCGCGCGGCATCGACGCCGCCACGCTGGCGGCGCTGGAAGCGATGATCAACGAGTACAAGAACGCCCGCTCGGTGCTGGAGCGGCTGGCGCTGGTGTTGAGCAATCGTAGCGCCGTGCCGGTGCTGGCGCTGGCCACCCAGGCCGGCGAGCTGGCCACGGTCTATCCCTTCCAGCCGGAGTCGCTGGAGCAAGGCGCAAGCTTGAGCGTCGCGCTGGCGCTCGACTGCGTGGAAACCGCCACCGTCTATCCATTTCAGCGCGCAGCGCTGCGCTAGCAGGCACCGGCAATGCTGGATCTGGCCTATGTCAGCGTCGAGACGGTCACGCTTTATCCCGCAGCATAAAACCTTTGAACCCTTCCCAGGAGCAATCGATGGCCAATGAGTTTTTCACGCTTCTCACCGCCAGCGGCAAGGCCAAGCTGGCGGCGGCGCAAGCCAACGGCGCGCCGCTGCAGATCAGCCAGATGGCGGTGGGCGACGGCGACAACGGCGGGTATTACACGCCCAGCGAGAGCCAGACCGCGCTCAAGCACGAAACCTGGCGCGGCGTGCTCAACCACCTGGCGGTGGATCCGAACAATTCCAACTGGGTGGTGGCGGAGGCGGTGCTGCCGGACACCGTGGGCGGCTTTTACATCCGCGAGGTGGGGCTGTTCGACAGTCGCGGAGATCTGATCGCCGTCGGCAAATTCCCTGAGAGCTACAAGCCGCTGCTGGCGGCCGGCTCCAACAAGCAGCTCTATGTGCGGATGATTCTGGAAGTATCCAACACCGCGGCGGTGACCTTGCTGGTGGACCCCAGCGTGGTGCTGGCCACGCGCTCGGTGGTGGAGCAGCGCATCGCCGAGGAGCTGGCGAAGCGGGATGCCAAGCCGCGGGATTTCCATCCGCTGCAAACCTTTCCGGCTCAGGCCTACCGCCGCAATGTGCTGATCAATGGAGGTTTTGACGTGTGGCAGCGCGGCGCCAGTCAGACCGCGAGCGGTTATGGCTCGGTGGACCGTTGGCTTTTGGATCTGGGGGGCGGCCCGCTTGGCGGCGCGACCTTGTCGCGGATGGATGCGAGCATTGCCGAGGCCGAAATCTTGGGGGCGACGACGAGCTTCATGCGTCTGACGCTGAGCAAGCCGCCGACCAGCAAGGTCAACGAGTACTGCCAGGTGTGTCAGCCGGTGGAAAACCTGCGCCGTTTTGCTGGCAAGCGTCTGACCTTGAGTTTCTGGGCTAAGGCGGATCAGCCACGCAAGATGGTGGCCTATGTCGAGCAGTGGCTGAAGAGACCGCCAGCCGCATCCGACAAGATCAGGGCGCTGGAGGCAAGCTCGGTGGAACTGACGACCCGCTGGCAACGCTTTGTCTTCTCTTTTTCCTCGCCCAGCTTGCAGGGCCGTGAACCGGGAAGCGAGGCGTCTTTAGCGGTTTTTCTTGGGGTGTCCTACAGCGATGCCTACCCGGCCTTGAA
This sequence comes from Chromobacterium alkanivorans, assembly GCF_016937655.1. Lineage (GTDB taxonomy): Bacteria > Pseudomonadota > Gammaproteobacteria > Burkholderiales > Chromobacteriaceae > Chromobacterium > Chromobacterium alkanivorans. The sequence continues at coordinate 307,188 of NZ_JAFHKL010000007.1, forward strand.
TGCGATTACCGGCGCGCAAACCGGCACTTTCGACATTGCCCAGGTGCAGTTGGAGGAGAGTCCGGTGGCGACGCCGTTCGAGTACCGCAGTTTTGGTGAAGAACTGGCTTTGTGCCAGCGGTACTTTGAAAAAAGTTATCCGCTAAGTGATTTTCCTTCCAAGAATTATGGCGCAGGTTCTACCTCTGCACCGGCTATCGTCGGCAAAATGTTCCATTTGAATGTTGGGGTTGTTGGTGATAGGCAAATTAATATGACTATCCCATTTATGGTGGAGAAGCGTATTGAGCCGGCTATTGTGATTTATGACGGCTTGGGCGCGGTAGATAGAATGACCACAAATAATGGAAATGGCGTCATTCCAGTAAATAAATCGTGCTCTACCAAGTTTGTAAATATGATTCCCCCTGTTAGTCCAAGTATTAATTGGATTGCATGTCATTGGGTTGCTGATGCTGAGATTTAATTAATTGACAGGGAGAGTGAGAGTGAATGCCATGTATCGTTTAACTAACCAAGCAGATGGGGTGATTAGATCTGTTGATGGAGCTTATATCCCTAAAGGACATCGCTGGTGGGATGAGTATGAGCTCTGGTTGCAACAAGGTAATCAACCGGAGCCGCAGTTCTTGCTGTCGGAGTTACAAGAACAGTGGCTACGAGATATTGATGCCGCCACCGAGACCACCCGCAGCGCAATTTTCGGTAGTGAGCCGCGTCTGGCCGAATACCAGCGCGCCGCCGCCGAGGCGCAGGCGTTCAAGGACGCCGGCTACAAGGGCGAGGCGCCGCCGGCGGTGCGTTCCTGGGCCGAGGCCAAGGGCTGGGACGGCCGGCAGGCGGCGGACAGCATCCTGGCCAAGGCGGCCGCCTGCGAGCAGGCGCTGTACGCGATCCGCGACGCGCGCTTGAAGGGCAAGGAGGCGGTGCGTCAGGCCGCGGACGAGGCGGCGGCGCGCGCGGCGGCCGACGAAGCGGTGTCCCGGCTGCAGCAACTGGCCGCCGGCGACTTCGCCGCCGCGCCGGAAACCGAAGCCGGGCGCGCCGGCAATCTGTTCAAGTTCTTTTCCAAACGGCTTTAAAAGCCAGCCGGCGGCGTGATGATAGATCATGTCCTCATCCGCCGCTTCTTTAGGCCGCCGCGCCGGCCAGTAGCTGGCCGCCGGTCGCGGCGCTCCACTCAAGGACGTTCTCCCATGACCCCAGATTTGCCCAAGTTCATCGACGACGATCCGCATACCGTCACCGCCGAGTTGATCGACGCCTATCAGAAAATGAGCGGCAAGACACTCTATCCCGGCCAGGTGGAGCGCTTGTTGATCGACTTGATCGCCTATCGCGAAAGCGTGGCCCGCGCCGCTTTCAACGACGCCGGCCGCCAGAACCTGGTGGCCTTCGCCCGCGCGCCGATGCTGGATTACCTGGGCGAGCTGGTCGGCGTCAGCCGGCTGCCGGCCCAGCATGCGCGCTGCACGGTGCGCATCGTCTTCGCCCAGCCGCTGGCATTGGCGCAGGTGATTCCGGCGCAGACCCTGGTGGCCGGCGGCGGCGTGCAGTTCCAGTCGCTGGCCAGTCAGATCGCGCCGGCAGGCAGCGCCAGCGTCGACGTGCCGGTCAGCGCGGTGGAGGCCGGCGCCGCCGGCAACGGCTTCGTGCCGGGCCAGATCAACGCTCTGGTGGATGAGCTGGAGGTGGACGCCAGCGTGGTCAATATCGACACCAGCGCCGGCGGCGCCGACGCCGAGGACGACGAGCGCTTGCGCGCGCGCATCCGGCTGGCGCCGGAATCGTTCAGCGTGGCCGGCAGCGCTGCCTCCTATCGCCACCACGCGCTGCGCGCGCATCAGGACATTGCCGACGTGGCGGTGATCAGCGCCAGCCTGCAGCAGCAGAACGGCGAGCTGCAAAGCGCGAACCAGGTGCCGCCCGGCGTGGTGCGGCTCTACCCGCTGACCAAGACCGGCATGCCGTCGGGCAGCCTGCTCAATGTGGTGGCCGCCGCCTGCAGCGCCGACCGGGTGCGGCCGCTGACCGATCTGGTGGAAGTGCTGGCCCCGGAGGATTACGGCTACCAGGTGCGCGCGCGGTTGACGCCGTATCGCGACATCGATCCCAAAACGGTGCAGCAACAGGCGCAGGCCGCCGTCGGCGCCTTCGTGCAGGCGCAGGCGGAACGGTTGGGCCGCGACATCGTGCCGTCGCAGCTGATCGCCACCTTGTCGGTGCCCGGCGTTTACCAGGTGACTTTATTGGAGCCGGCCGCCACCCGGGTGGTGCCGCCGCAGGGCTGGTCGCACTGCACCGGCATCCAGCTGGAAATGACCGGAGGCCAGGATGGCTGACATTACCCCCAATCTGCTGGCGCGCGACGCGCGCTTCGGCCCGCTGGCCCGGCTCAGCGAGCGCCTCGGCGACATCGATCCCGGCGGTCTGCTGGTCTACCTAGTGGATGAGGTGAAGCCGGATTTGCTGCCCTTGCTGGCCGAACAGTTCCACATCGACGGCGACGAGGGCTGGCGCTTGACCCAGACCGAGCGGCAGCGCCGCGATCTGATCAAGCAGAGCATCGAGTTGCACCGCCACAAGGGCACCCCCTGGGCGCTGCGCGAAGTGTTCCGCATTCTCGGAGTGACGGTGGAATTGGAGGAGTGGTGGCAGCGCCGGCCGCCGGCCGCGCCCTACACCTTCGAACTGACCGCCTGGGCCAACGATAATCTGTTGCCCGGCCAGGCCTTGTTGAATCCAGAGCTTTACCGTCGGCTGCGACGCATGGTGGAGCTGGCCAAGCCGGCGCGCAGCACCTACCGCTTCAAGCTGGGCGCGCGCTTCAACGGCCGCCTGGGCCTGGCTTCCGCCGCCCAGGCGCGCGCGCTGATCCGCCGCCGCGCCGAAGCCGCGCCGATGCGGCTGGCGCCGCAGCAGCCGCTGACCCTTTCTTCCGCCGCGCAGATCTATGGCGTGGTCCACCTCAGCATGGAGGCATTGTTGTGAGCACCCCTTTGACACCTCTCATCACCTCGGCCGGTCTGGCCGCGATCTGGCGCGCCAGCAATGACGGCGTGTCCGCGCAGATCAGCCACATCGCTCTGGGCGACGGCGCTTACGCGCCGACGCAGGGCCAGACCGCATTGCGCAGCGAACAGGCGCGCTATCCGATCGCCGGCGGCAAACGCTTGGGCAATACCCAGATTCACCTGACCGCCATCGCCGACGACGCCAAGGCGTTCTGGGTGCGCGAGATCGGTTTCATGCTGGCGGACGGCACCTTGTTGGCGGTCTGGTCCGATCCCAAGGCGGCGCTGGCCTACAAGGCCGCCGACGTGCAGCTGCTGCTGGCCTACGACTTGGCCTTGAACGCGCTGCCGCCGGACAGCGTTACCATCCAGTCCAGCGGCGCCGATCTCAATCTGAGCCTGGCCAGCGAGTTGGCGGCTGTGGCCGCCGCCCAGATCAGCGAGGCCACCCGCGGTCTGGAGCGCGATGATCGCATCCGCGCGCAGGAGGACAAGCAGCAGGCGCTGGAACCGCAAGTCGCTGCGCTGCAAAGCCAAAGCCGGGCGTTGGAGCAGGAGCATGCCGCCGACAAGCGCGCCGGTTTGGAACTGGCCACCGCCAATGCGGCGGCGATTGTCAGTCTTCAGCATTGGTTCGTGAAACAGCGTTTGGGTGCTTGAGCGGGCGGATCGCGAGGGGAAGCGGGCAGCCAAGCGTTGCGGAGGAAACCATTTTTAGCCGCAGAGGCGAAATGTGCTGATGCTGTTGGCGCATTGCATGCGGCGACAGAGACCGCATCCAGCGTTTGCTGTAGGGCTTCCCCGTCTTAGCTCATGCGCACGCGTATTTCAGGTATGGGTATTAATTATTGAATTTATTAATTTAAATATTAAGTAATTGCGGGTTTGCCGCAGACGCGTGTGGGTAAAGACGGTTTGGATGTCAGCCGAAATGGCTGTGTGTTGTGGTTTGACTTTAAGGAGAAAAGAGATGAGCTTGGAAAGCAATGTTGCGGATCTGGTCAAGTCAGCGAATGCTCTGACCGGAGTTGTCAATGGCAAGATCGCCGCTATTGATAAGAGAGTGGATGTCCAAGTTGCAAAAATGGACAGCACAATGGCTAATTGGGGAACCACGACCAGCCAGATTCTGGAGGTGGGGCCGGGTAAGCCCTTCAAGACTATTTATGAGGCGTGGACATCCTTGAATGGCAAGGTGTTGCGGCATGATGTGAAAATAAAAGTGAGTGATGGAGTACACACCTGTCAGTCAATTTCTCTTTCAGGGCAGCCCTATGCTTATCGAATAAGGATTGAAGGCAATATCAAAAATCCGGAAGCATGTGTGCTTAAATTTGTACCGGATAGCGCCAAGCTTTCTCAGGGTGTGATTTTTAACGGAGTGCGGGGAGTGAATTTTAGTGGGTTTAAAATTATTGGAGAGAGCGATGTCGATAAAAATTTCACGTGGCGTGGTATTGCTCTGCAAAGAGGTGCTTATGTGCACTCCGATTCCAAATCTATAAAAATAGAAGGGGTGCATAATGGTGTTGAGCTGACTTATGGCAGTCTTTACTCTTGCCCTGGTTTAACGGTGGCAGGCTTTAGCGGTAATGGCGTGTTGGTGCATGATTTTTCTCGTGCGCTTTTTGATGATGTGACTCTGGAGGGAAAAGCAAAGCAGTTTGTAAGCACCAGACCTGATGGAGTTAAAGTAAGATCTATTGGGATTAAAGTAGACTATCAGTCTTTTGTGACGGCAAGTCGAGCTAATATTAGTCAATGCAGTGATACGGGTTGTCTTGCCAGCAATAATAGCGTTGTTTTCATATTCGGCGCACAAATCAGCGATTGTGCCAACTATGGCATCTACAGCAGTTCCGGCTCTAAAGTGCAGACTCCTCCGAGTTCCGGCGTGGTTTCCAATATCAAGGATTGTAAGGTAGGTATTGGAGCGCGATATCAAGGCGCAGTGTTCGGTGGCAATATTAAGATTCAAAATGCTGAGAAAGGAGTTTATGCGGACCTTGCCGGCCTAGCCCATGTGGTGGATAGCGCCGCCAGCTATTGTTCGATTATTGCCTACGAGGCAACCAAGGGGGGATTCATTGATGCGACAGGCAGCTCGGCCAAATCGATAGAAAACAAAGTCAAGTACTCTCCGGCGAGCAGCGGCGTGGTGGGCAACGCTAATGCAACCATTATTTTTAGCTAAGGATAATGCCATGGATTATATTGAAAATATTAATGAATTTAATGAAGAAATGACAGGTCAGGGTCAGGATAACGCCTGGGTTGATTACGCCGAAGGCACCGAGGTACCGGAGGTAAACCCTGATAGTTATCTACGAGCGGCGGCGGAAGGAAAAATTCTCAGCGCCTATACCATTCAGCAGCAATTGAATATTGTGCGTAGAGGGAAAAAGGAGGAGATTGAAGCAATGGGTAAGTTTATCGATGCGGTTCTGGCCTGGAGAAGTGGTGCTAACCCAGACTTTGAAGAGTTGGAGAAAATTCAACCCTGATTGGACGCGGTGAGTAAGAAGCCACTTGGGGAGGTGGCTTCCTTTGCTTTTTTAAAATGTTTTAAGATACAGCGCATTTTGCCAGTGCCAGAATGCCTCCTTGTCAGTCTCGAGGTCGTTCACTTACTTATTGCTGTGAACGAAAAGCATGGTCGGGCCTCAGGTCCCGGCCGAACTCTGTGATGAACCATTGGAGAGCATGATGAGCTTGGAAAGCAATATTGCGGAATTGGTGCAGGCGTCGAACGCGCTGACCGGCACGGTCAACGGCAAGATCGCCGATATCGACCGGCGCGTAGATGTCAAGGTTCAGCAAATGGAGGATTGGCGTAAGGAAAATACGCCGGAACGCCGCATCGTCATCGATTTCACCATTGGCGGCAGCAAGGATTTCTTTTATCCGGTGTGGTGGCGTTTGCGCGCTGCGGGGGAAAGTGGGACGCATCAAGTGTCCATCGTCCGTAATTATGCGTGGAACGGCGGGGAGAGCGAGCGGCCATTGAACGCGAGCAGCGTGCACCAGGCTGGATTGTTGCTGGAGATGGAAGGCAGCGACGTGGCGTGGGGCGGGGATGCCAAGTTCCTCGAAATCAAGCGCTTCAACGAAACCTATAATCCGACGGTGTCGCATGTCGCCCATGCGATGTATTGCAAGCAATATCGGATTGATGTGAACAAGCCGGCGTACAACAGCATCCCGGAGGGAACTCTGGCCGCCTGCAATATGGTGTTGAGCGGAGCCTATCTGCGTGGCGGCGGTTTGAACTATCGTGTGATTTCCAATCTGCCGCTGGACTTTGGCTTTCATGATGGGAAAGGGGAGGAGAGGGAGTTGGCGCGTTATGAACATGTCAATACCCGCTGGGTAGCCAGCCCTATTGCACTGGCTAGCCGCGTCGCGCCGCCGCAAACCCTGAACGCTTTCGTCGACGCGCCGACCGCTTAATTCCAGGAGACTCCGATGCTGATGATTGCCAAACTGCCTAACGGCATGATCAATGTGCCCGCCGACCAACTGGCCGAACTGGGCGTCGACGCGGCTACCGCAGGCCGCTTGATTCGCGAGGCCAAGCTGGCGCAACTGCGCGTTGAGCGCGACCGCCTGCTGGCGGCCTCCGACAAGACCCAGCTGCCGGACGCGCCGTACAATGCCGAGCAGCGCGTGGCTTGGCAGGCCTATCGCAAGCAACTGCGGGACATGCCCGAATCCGTGGCCGACATCGATCACGTAGCATGGCCGCATTGTCCGGCCTAAGGCCATAAAAAAACCCCGCCATCCGGCGGGGTTTGTCGTTTGCTGCCGCGGATCAGGATTTGGCCGGCGCTTCCCAGCCGCCGCCCAGCGCCTTGTACAGGCCCACCACCGCATTCAGCTGGTCCAGT
>NZ_JAFHKL010000008.1 GCF_016937655.1 Chromobacterium alkanivorans
TGCTGGCGCCGGCGCCGGAACAAAGAAGCCTCCCTGTGGGAGGCTTTGTCGCGTCTGGCGTTCTCCGGAGGCTCAGCGCTGCTTGGACGGAAAGCTGATGGTGAAGCTCGCGCCTTGGCCGGGCGCGCTGTCCAGCCGGATCTCGCCTTTCAAGATGGTGTGCACGATGTTGTGCACCATGGCCAGTCCCAGGCCCACGCCGCTTCGCCCCATTTGCGTGGTGAAGAAGGGGTCGAACACCTTGTCCTGCAGTTCCGGCGCAATGCCCTTGCCGTCGTCGGAGTAGCTCAGCAGCAACATCTCTTTCTGCGCTTGCAGCCGGATGCCGATGTGGCCGCGATCATGTCCGTCGAAGCCGTGGGCAAGGCTGTTGGCGATCAGATGGGACAGCAGCTGTTCCAAAGCCCCCGGATAATTCTCGATTTGCAGCTCAGGAGGCGCCTCCAGCGTCAGCCGGATGTCCGGATAGTGTTCCGGCGGCAGCAGCGCCTGGGTTAGCTGGGCGATGGTTTGAGCGGGCTTGAACGCGCGTTTGGGTTGGTTGAGCCGGTCGGAGGCGATCAGCTTGAAGCGGCCGATCAGATCGCCGGCCAGTTCGCTGTTTCTTTGCAGCAGTTCGCTGGTTTCGACCGCCTTGCGCAGGAAGTCTTGCAGATTGCCGCGCGAGAGTTGCTTGGCTTCGTCGGCGCGAATGATGGACTTGAGGTCCGCGTGCAATACCGAGGCGCTGAGCAGGATATTCCCTATCGGCGTGTTCAATTCGTGGGCCATGCCGGCGACCATGCGGGCGAGCGCGGTCTGCTTTTCCGCGATGCTGATTTGCTGCATGGCCTGCTTGAGTTCGGCGGTCCGCTTGGCGACGCGCTCTTCCAGGTGGCTGTTGAGCTGTTGCAGCTCGGATTCCGCCTGTTTGCGCAAGCTGATGTCGGAGTAGGTGCCTATCATGCGCGAAGGCCGTCCCTGTTCGTCGCGGCCCACCACCATGCCGCGGCTCAGCAGCCAGATCCAGCCGTCCCCGGCGCGGAAGCGATGTTCCGAGGTGAACGAGCCTTCCGGCCGCTGCCGGTAGCCGTTGATGCCGGCCTGCACCGCGGGCAGGTCGTCTGGGTGGATGCCGGTGTGCCAGAGCTGGAACGCGCCGCTGTCCCGCTCCTCCAGTCCCAGCAGTTGCCGGCAGCGGGCGGAGAGAAAGACCGCGTCGCCGGCGATGTCCCAGTCCCAGACGCCGTCGCCGGCGCCTTCCAGCGCGAAGTGCCAGCGCTCTTCGCTTTCGCGCAGGGCCTGCAGCGCTTTTTGCTCCCCGGCCCGCAGCGATTCGAACTCTCGTCTCACCCGCTCGGCTTCGTCCGCGCGAAGGATGGCGTCTTCCTGTTCCCTGGCCTTGTCGTGATAGACCTGATGCAGATCGCGTTCGACCATGGCGCGGAATTGGCTGAGCAATTGCTTGTGGGTGGGGCTGTAGGGATTTTCGGCGCTGTCGAGCACGCAGATGGTGCCGAAGATGTCTTGGTTCGGCCAGATCAAGGGCATGCCCAGATAGGAGATCATGCCCAGCTTGATGTCGGGATTGTGATCCCAGTCCGGGTCTTTCAAGGCGTTGGGCACCAGCAGCTCCCTGCGGCTGCTCATCACGGTCTCGCAATACAGGCCGGTGTCGAGGTCGGCCAATTCGTCTTCTTCGTAGGGGTTGCCCGGACTGTGGCTGGAGAGAAAGACTTTGATGCGGGGCGCCTGCTTTTGCATGATCAGCGCGGCGGGGATGTCGACGATTTTGGCCAGCAGATCCAGCACCTGCTGCCACTTTTCCGACAGTTCGTGGCTGATGCTCAGGTTTTGGGTGTCGATCTTGATGGCCGGCATCGGGGGCTCCATGTTTTGCTAAGCGCATTCATCTTTTTAGCATATGGGCCGATGCCGGCGGGGCGGGCTTTGAATCGTTTACAGCATCAGGTTGAGCATGCGGTCGATGCGCACGCGGCTCAGGCGGGTCAGCAGCTTTTTGATTTGCTCGGGGTAGGTGCGCACGTCTTCCAGTTCGCGGTAATGCAGCAACTGCCGGCTGTGGCGCAGAATGTTTTCCTGTTCCTGCTGGTTCTGATGCTTGAGTTCGGCCTTGGGGTCGCTGATCAGCAGCGCGTTTTCCATGTCCAGTCGGAAGGCGCGCGGATTGAGATTGTTGCCGGTCAGCAGCATGTGGCGCTGATCGCTGAACATGCCTTTGAGGTGGTAGGTGTTGTCGCCGTCTTTCCACTGATGCACGCGCAGCTGGCCGGTGCCGATGTAATGGCGTTGGCGCTTGGCGAAGCGGCGCAAGTTCATCTCGTAGAGATAAGGCAGCGCGCCGATGACGCGGAAGGGCTCGCTGGGCGGAATGTAGAAGTCGTTGGCGGTCTTGTCGCCGACGACGATGTCGATCTGCACGCCGCGGCGCAGCGCCTTGCTGATGGCGAGCACCACCGGCCGCGGGAAGTTGAAGTAGGGGGTGCAGATGAACAGCGAGCTGCGGGTGTTCGCAATCAGTTCCAGAATCACCCGGTTGAGCGCGTTGCCCTTGCCGATGCCGACGATGGGGCTGACCGCCAGCCCGTCTTCCGCGCCGGCCTGGTTTTCAATCCGGTAGTGGCTATGGCTGAGCTTGTCGCGGAAGGCGCGGATTTCCTTGCGTATGCTGCGAGTGGCCGGCGCGGGCTTGTCCAGTCGGAATACCGCGGGGTCGTTGAAGAACTGCTCGTGCATATAGTCGGCCATCGTGTCCGCCAGCGCCTGGTTGCGGATCAGGTGATAGCGGTCGAAACGGTATTTGTCCAACTTGTGCAGGTAGACGTTGTTGATGCTGGCGCCGCTGTACAGCACTTGGTCGTCAACGATCAGTCCTTTGAGATGCAGCACGCCGAACAGCTCGCGGGTTTGCACCGGGATGCCGTAGATGGGCACGTCAACGCTGTGCCGCAGCGCCTGGGCCCGATACCAGGCGGCGTTGCAGCTGTCCTGGCTTTCGCCGATGCGCCCGCGCTGGGCGCGATGCCAGTCCACCATGACGCGGATGTCCAGCTGCGGCTGGCGTTGCTTGGCGGCGAACAGCGCGTCCAGCACTTCCTGGCCGGCCTCGTCGTGCTCCAGATAGAGCGCGGCGATATAGATGCGGTGCCGGGCCAGCGCGATCGCCTCCAGCAGGCAAAGGCGGTAGTCGGCGGTCTGGTGCAGGGTGGTGATGGCGTCGGCTTGCATGCGCAGCTTGGGAAGCTGAGCCAGCAACGATCTTTTTAGCAGAAATGCCATGTAAGCGTTGGGTTTGACGTTTAATCGTGGAATCGTAGCATCGTTTTCGCCTCTTGGGGGAGTCCGCGCCTGCGCAATCCTTGCGCCAGCGCAGTTCCGGACGAAGTCAGGCCTTTGCGAGGCCGGCGATAGAGTCCATGGCAAGGCGGGGCGAAATGTGCAAAAATTCGTTCAACTAGATGAATTGCAGGTTTTCCAATGCTGGACCGGGACGGATACCGCCCCAATGTCGGAATCATCCTCATCAACGGCAAAAATGAGGTGTTCTGGGGCAAGCGTGTGCGAGAGCATTCCTGGCAGTTTCCGCAAGGCGGGATCAAGCCGGGGGAGAGTCCGGAAGCCGCGATGTATCGCGAGCTGCTGGAAGAGGTGGGTTTGCTGCCGCAACACGTGAAGATACTGGGACGCACCCGCGACTGGATGCGTTACGAGGTGCCGACCAACTGGGTGCGCCGGGAGTGGCGCGGCAGTTACAAGGGGCAGAAGCAGATTTGGTTTCTGCTGAAGCTGGTGGGGCGCGAGTGCGATGTATGCCTGCGCGCCAGCAGCCACCCCGAGTTCGACGGCTGGCGCTGGAACGAGTACTGGGCGCCGGTGGACGCGGTGATCGAGTTCAAGCGCGAGGTGTACGAGCGCGCGTTGGCCGAGCTGTCGCGTTTCCTGCGTGGAGTGGAAAGCCGGGAGGCCTATCTGGCCCGGCTTGGCCGCGCTCAGGAGCCGCATTGACGCGGCCGCCCTCGAAGCGACACGGCGGGCCTGGCCCGCTGTCTTTTTTTGCGCCGCGGCCGTTGCCGCGGCGTTTGGCGTAATTTGCTGAGCAACAAGATTCAAACATGACGCAACAATACGATGAGTCGTCGGTACGGGTGCTGAAAGGCTTGGAACCGGTCAAGGAACGGCCGGGGATGTATACCCGCACCACCGATCCCACCCATATCTGCCAGGAAGTGATAGACAACGCCGCGGACGAGGCCTTGGGCGGCTACGCGCGCAAGATCGCGGTGACGGTGCATCAGGACGGCTCCCTGTCGGTGGACGACGACGGTCGCGGCATTCCGGTGGGCCTGCATCCGCAGGAAGGCGTGCCGGTGGTGGAACTGGTGTTCACCCGCTTGCACGCCGGCGGCAAGTTCAACAAGAAGGACGGCGGCGCCTACGCCTTCTCCGGCGGCTTGCACGGCGTCGGCGTATCGGTGACCAATGCGCTGTCCACCCGGCTGGAGGTGGAGGTCAAGCGCGAGGGCGGCGTGCACCGCCTGGTGTTCTCCGGCGGCGACGTGATCGAGCCGCTGGCTCGGGTGGCGGACTGCGGCCCGCGCACCAGCGGCACCCGGGTTCGGGTGTGGCCGGACGGCAAGTATTTTGAAAGCCCGCGCTACTCCCTGCCGGAACTGGAGCGCCTGTTGCGCGCCAAGGCGGTGCTGCTGCCCGGCGTGGCGGTCACCCTGGTGGTGGAGCGCCCCAGCGGCGACGAGGTCAAGGTCTGGCAGTATCCGGAGGGCTTGAAGAGCTATCTGGCCGAACTGTGCAACGGCGACGAGCCGGTGGCGCCCTTGTTCGCCGGAGAGGCGTACATCGGCGACGATCACGAGCAGTTCGCCAAGGGCGAGGGCGCGCAGTGGGCGATGGCCTGGTTCGAGGACGGCGCGAGCGGCGAGAGCTACGTCAACCTGATCCCGACGCCGGTGGGCGGCACCCATGAAGCCGGCTTGCGCGCCGGCGTGTTCGACGCGGTGAAGAGCTTCATCGACCACCACAATCTGCTGCCGCGCGGCGTCAAGCTGATGGCGGAGGACGTGTGGAGCCGCGTGCGCTTCGTATTGTCCGCCCGCGTGCTGGACCCGCAGTTTCAGGGGCAGACCAAGGACAAGCTGACCAGCCGCGACGCCTTGAAGCTGATTTCCGGCTTGGCGCGCGATCCGGTGGAGCTGTGGCTGAACCAGAACGTGGAGTCCGGCAAGAAGATCGCCGAACTGGCCATCCGCCAGGCGCAGTCGCGCCTGAAGTCGGTAAAGAAGGTGGAAAAGAAAAAAGGCTCCGGCGTGGCGGTGCTGCCCGGCAAGCTGACCGATTGCGAGAGCGAGGACATCGAGCGCAACGAGCTGTTCCTGGTGGAGGGCGACTCCGCCGGCGGCTCCGCCAAGCTGGCGCGCGACAAGGAATACCAGGCCATCCTGCCCCTGCGCGGCAAGGTGCTCAACAGCTGGGAAACCGACAAGGACCAGCTATTCTCCAACGCCGAGATCCACGACATCTCGGTGGCCATCGGCGTGGATCCGCACGGCCCTAGCGATCATCCGGACTTGTCCGGCCAGCGCTACGGCAAGATCGCCATCCTGTCCGACGCCGACGTGGACGGCTCCCACATCCAGGTGCTGTTGCTGACGCTGTTCTTCCGCCATTTCCCGCGCTTGATCGAGAACGGCAACATCTACGTGGCCCAGCCGCCGCTGTTCCGCGTGGACGTGCCGGGCCAGGGCAAGCACCGTCCTCCGCGCAAGCTGTACGCGCTGGACGAAGGCGAGATGACCGCCATCCTGGACCGGTTGCGCAGCGAAGGCGTGCGCGAGAACGCCTGGAGCATTTCCCGCTTCAAGGGCCTGGGCGAGATGAACCCGGAGCAGTTGAAGGACACCACGATGAATCCGGACACTCGCCGGCTGTCGCAGGTGCGCGTGCGCGTCGGCGAACTGGAGCAGACGCTGTCCACCTTCGTCATGCTGATGGGCAAGGGCGAGGCGTCCAGCCGCCGCAGCTGGATGGAGGCCAACGGCAACGCGGTCGAAGCCGACATCTGAGCGCCTCGCTGCCGTTGAAAAACGAACGCCCCCGCGGGTTTGATCCGCGGGGGCGTTTGCATGTCCGGCTATAGTAAGGCTAGGCATCACAATAGGGGCGGCGGACATGGCCAAGCGATGGCGGGGACTGTTGGCGGGGTGGCTGGCCTTGCCCGCGCTGGCGGCCAGTTATCACTCCTCCAGTCAGGACATCGGTCCCTGGGGCGACGGGGCGAGCCAGGACGGCCTGGCGCCGCGTTTCATCCGTTTCGTGGCGCAGCAGGCGGGGCTGACGCTGAGCCAAGATGTCCGGCCCCTGCCGCGCGCGATCGAGGAGTTGAAGCGCGGGCACAACGCCTTGGCCCTGGTGACCGCCTCGCCGGAGCGCGCGCGCTTCGCCGTGGAGCTGTGCCGGCCGGTGTCTATCCGCATCTCGGTGCTCTACCATCGCCGCGGCCTGGTGTCGCCCGTTGACCTGTCGTGGTTCCGCCTGCGCAGCCTGGGCGTGTTGCGCGGCACCCATACCCTGGACGGTTTCATCGCCCAAAGCGGCGCGACGCCGGTGGAGGTGTCGGACATGCCGCAGGGCTTTCGCATGCTGCAAGCCGGCAGGCTGGACGCGATGATGTGCGTGCGCCCCGGTTGCGGGCACGCGTTGAGGCAGATGGGCGGCGGCCTGCCCAATCTGGCCGAGTATGCGCATGGCGACGAGCCGATGGCGCTCTACGTGTCCAAACGCAGCGAACTGGCGCGCGACGCCGTCATGCTGGGCAAATTGAAGGCCGCCTGCCTGTCCGCCGCCGGCAAGCGCGAAATGGCCGACTTGCTGGCGATTTACGATTGAGGCGGCGGGCTCACCAGACGCGCAGCGTCTGACCGGTCTGCACGCCGTCCACGCTGCGCACATAGGCCAGCGCCGCGCGCGCCGCCGGCACCGCCTCGAAGCCGGGGAAGAAGTCCCGGTATTGCTCCCAGGACTCCTGCAACACGTTGGGGCTGACCACATTGATGCGGCGGCCGTCGTTCAACTCCACCGCCGCGCCGCGCACAAAACCTTCCAGCGCCGAGTTCACCGCGCTGGCGTTGCTGCCGAAGCGGATGGGCTGCTCGCTGACGATGCCGCTGGTCAGCGTGATGGAGCCGCCGGCGTTCAGATAATGCTGACCGATCAGCGCCAATTCCACCTGGCCCATCAGCTTGTCCTTGAGGCCGACGCGGAATTGCTCGGCGCTCATTTCCGCCAGGGGGCCGAAGTGCAGCTTGCCGGCGGCGCTGACGATGGCGTCCACCTTGCCGACGCGTTCGAACAGCGCGCGGATGCTGTCGCCGTCGGTCAGGTCCACCAGCACATCGCCGCGGCGGCTGCCGGCCTTGATCACTTGATGATGGGACAGCGCCTGGCTGACGGCTTGGCCCAGCGTGCCGTGGGCGCCGACGATGAGGATTTTTTTCATGGGGAGTCTCCCTGGCAAGTACAAGATGCCCTCATTCTGCGCCGGTACGGCGGATGGATTAATCCGCTAAGATGAACAAGATTAAAAACCAGGGGTTATGAATGGCATGGATCGCCTATTGAGCATGGAGCTGTTCGTGGCGGTGGTGGAGCGCGGCAGCTTCACCGCGGCGGCGGAGGCGCACGGCTTGTCCCAGCCCATGGTGGGCAAGCATATCGCCAGCCTGGAGCGCCGGCTGGGCGGCAGGCTGCTGGCGCGCACCACGCGTCGTCAGCAACTGACCGAATTGGGCTCGCATTATTTCCAGCGCTGCCAGTCCATCCTGGCGGAAATCCGCGCGGCGGAAAGCGGGGCGGAGTTGATGAGCGGCGCGCCGCGCGGCGTGCTGCGCGTCAACGCCTCGGTGACCTTCGGCTCCTTGCGGCTGGCCGGCCTGCTGGCCGAGTTCATGCGGGCGTATCCGGACATCACCGTGGACCTGACCTTGTCCGACGACCTGGTCGACCTGGTGGCCGACGGCTACGACGCCGCCTTCCGCATCGGCCGGCTGCCGGATTCCGGCCTGGTGGCCCGGCCCTTGCAGCCTTACCGGATGATGGTGGCGGCGGCGCCGGCCTATCTGGCGCGAAAGGGCGTGCCGCGCGCGCCGGCGGAGCTGGCCGCGCATGATTGCCTGGGCTTCTCGCTGTGGCGCAAGGACGATGGTTGGGAACTGCTGGGCGCCGGCGAGTGGGCGCGCGCCAGCCGCTTCCAGTCCAATCACGGCCAGGCGCTGCGCATGGTGGCGCTGGCCGGCGGCGGCATCGTGCTGCAGGCCGAGGCGCTGCTGGGCGACGACGTGGCCGCCGGCCGGCTGGTGGAACTGCTGCCGGGCTGTTTGCCGTCGCCCAAGCCCATGCATTTGATTTATCTGCCGGATCGCCAGCCCCTGCCCAAGCTGCGAGTGTTCATAGACTTCATCGTGGAGCGCCTGGGCGCGCTGTGAGTTTTATTGACAGGGGCTGTCAGCGATTTTCGTTTGAGCTGCGGCGCGCATCGGCGTAGCGTGGACGCATCGATGATTTGGCGAGAGGAACGGGCATGGAGCCGGATTTGCGGGCGCCCAGCCGGCGCGATTTGTTCACCGGCTTTTTCGCTATCGGCCTGACCGGTTTCGGCGGCGTGTTGCCACAGGCGCACCGGATGATGGTGCTGCGCCGCCGCTGGCTGAGCGAGGCCGACTTCGCCGTGGTGCTGGGCCTGGGCCAAGTGCTGCCGGGGCCCAATATCGTCAATGTCGCGGTGGCGGTGGGTAGCCGCTTCCACGGCGCGAGCGGGGCCTTGGCCGCCGTCGCCGGCCTGTTGCTGGCGCCCATGGTCATCGTGCTGCTGCTAGCCTCCTTCTACGGCCATTACCGGCAACTGCCGCTGGTGCAGAACGTGCTGCACGGGCTGGCCTCCGCCGCCGCCGGCCTGATCGCGGCGATGGGACTGCGCTTGCTGGCGCGCATCGAGCGCAAGCCTTGGTGCGTCTTGGTGGCGGCGCTGACCTTCTGCGCGCTGGGCGTCTTGCAACTGCCCTTGCTGTGGTCGCTGGCGCTGTTGGCGCCCGTCGCCGTCGGGCTGGCCTGGCGCGACCGGCCTAAGGAGGGCGCATGATTCTGCTGACGCTGTTGTGGCAGTTCTCGCTGTTGTCGCTGGTGGCGGTGGGCGGCGCCAATGTGCTGATTCCCGAGTTGCAGCGGCTGGTGTTGGAACAGGGCTGGATGAGCGGGCGCGAGTTCGCCGCGCTGTTCGCCATCGCCCAGGCCGCGCCCGGCCCCAATGTGCTGGTGGTCAGCCTGATAGGCTGGCAGGTGGCCGGGGTGCCGGGCGCTCTGGTCAGCATGTTGGGGATTTGCGGCCCGTCTTCGGTGCTGAGCTTCTACGTGGCGCGCTGGTGGCAGCGTTACCAGCGGGCGCCGCTGACCCTGGCGCTCCAGCGCGGCCTGGCGCCGCTGACCATAGGCCTGGTGGCCGCCAGCGCCTGGCTGTTGAGCCTGGCGGCCAACGCCGACGCGGGGGCTTGGCTCTTGTGCGGCGCGGTGGCGCTGACCGCGTGGCGCAGCGCGCTCAACCCCTTGTGGTTATTGTCGGCCGGCGCTTTGCTGGGCGGTTTGGGCTTGCTCTAAGCAGAAGCCATAATGAACAGGGCTTTCTCGGGAGGGCGCGCGTTGACGCGAATCTTGATGCTGCTGTTGTGCGTTCTGGCCTTGCCGGCGCAGGGGCAAACCTTGTCGATCCGCTATGCGCTGGTGTCCGGGGAGCAGGACCCGCACCTGCCTTATATGCAGGCTTTGTTGCAGCTGGCCTGCAGCGAGGCCGGGCTCAGTTGCGAATTGAGCAGCGCGCTGGACATGAACCAGGGGCGGGCGCTGGAGCAGATGGCGCACGGCGACGCCGGCGTGGACCTGTTCTGGGGCATGAGCAGCCGCGAACGCGAACTCAAGGCGCTGCCGGTGCGCATTCCCTTGTACAAGGGCTTGATCGGCTGGCGCGTGCCGCTGGTGTCGCAAAAGCGCGGCCGCTTGTTCGAGAAGGTGTTCACGCTGGCGGATCTGAAGGCGCTGAGCGCCGGCCAGGGGCAGGATTGGCCGGATACGCAGATTCTGCGCGGCGCCGGCTTGCCGGTGGTGGCCAGCCCCTTGTATTTGCCGCTGTTCGCGATGCTGCGGCAGGGGCGCTTCGATTATTTCCCGCGCAGCGTGATCGAGGTGGGCCAGGAACTGGAGTCCGAGGCCGCCAAAGGCCTGACGCTGGACCCTTACATCGTGCTGCACTATCCGGCGGCCTTTTATTTCTTCGTGTCGCCGCGCCGGCCGGAGCTGGCCCGGGCGCTGACCCAGGGCCTGGAGGCCGCGATCAAGGACGGCAGCTTCGACAAGCTGTTCCTGCGCTTCAACGGCCCGCGCTTGCGCGCCTTGAACCTGGCGCGGCGGCGCATCATCGAACTGCCCAATCCCTTGCTGCCCAAGGATACGCCGCTGCAGCGCAAGGAGCTGTGGTTCTACCCGCGCTGAGGGTCAGGCGGCAGCAGGTCGGTGAACACGAAACCGTCCCGCTCCACCGTTTCGCCCACCGCGTGCGGCACCGGATGCAGGAACATCGGGCCGTCCCAAGCGAAGGAATGGAACTCGCCGTATTCGCCGCAGGGGTCGGCGTCCGGCGGCAAGGCGTCCAGCAAGTCCTGGCCGAATTCGCTGCCGGCCAGGCCGCGCGGCAGCTTGCGCGGGTCCAGGCAGGTCAGCCTGGCCTTGAGCCCGCTGCGCAGCATGGTCTGCGCCAACTCGGCGGTGGGCAGGCCCCACAGCGGGAACAGCGGCTCTATGCCGCTGCCGGCCAGGTTCCGCTCGCGGTAGGCGCGCACATCCTCCAGGAATAGATCGCCAAAGGCCATGTGGCTGACGCCGTCGGCGCGGCAGGCGCCGACGAAGTCCGCCATCCGGCCGGCGTAATCCTCGTTGCTGCAAGGGTAGGGGATGGCCACCTGGCGCAGCGGCAGCCCCAGCGCCGCGGCCTGCGCCTGCAGCAACTCCACCCGCACCGCGTGCATGGCCACGCGCTGGAAAGCCTGGTTGACGGTGGTGAACAGTCCGACGACTTCGACGTCGGGATCCCGGCGCAGCACATGCAGCGCCCAGGCGCTGTCCTTGCCGCTGCTCCAGGACAAGAGAACGGTTTTCTTCATGGCGCACAGCTTAGCCGCGCGGAGGCGCGCCGCCAAGCGGGGGGACTGAGCCGGGGGACTCGGGTATAATGACGCTCTATTTTTTCGCCTTTCAGGACTGATTGCCGCATGACCCAGCTCAAGAACGATACCTTCCTGCGCGCGCTGCTTGGCCAGCCCGTCGAATACACCCCGATCTGGATGATGCGCCAGGCCGGCCGCTATTTGCCGGAGTACCGCGCCACTCGCAGCCGGGCCGGCAGCTTCATGGGTTTGTGCACCAGTCCCGATTACGCCACCGAGGTGACGCTGCAGCCGTTGGAGCGTTTCCCGCTGGACGCCGCCATCCTGTTCTCCGACATCCTGACCGTGCCGGACGCCATGGGCCTGGGCCTGTACTTCGCCGAAGGCGAGGGCCCCAAGTTCGAGCGCCCGCTGCGCGACGAAGCCGCCGTCCGCGCGCTGACGGTGCCGGCGCTGGACAAGCTGAGCTATGTCTTCGACGCCGTGTCCAGCATCCGCAAGGCGCTGGACGGCCGCGTGCCGCTGATCGGCTTCTCCGGCAGCCCGTTCACCCTGGCCTGCTACATGATAGAAGGCGGCGGCTCCGACGACTTCCGCCACGTCAAAGCCATGCTCTACAGCCGGCCGGAACTGCTGCACCACATTCTGGACGTCAACGCCCGCACCGTGATCGACTACCTGAACGCCCAGATCGACGCCGGCGCGCAGGCGGTGCAGATCTTCGACACCTGGGGCGGCGCGCTGACCCAGGCGGCCTACCGCGAGTTCTCGCTGGCCTATATGCGCCAGATCGTCGCCGGCCTGAAGCGCGAGGCCGACGGCCGCCGCGTGCCGGTGATCGTGTTCACCAAGGGCGGCGGACAGTGGCTGGAGGAGATCGCCGCCATCGGCGCCGACTGCGTGGGCCTGGACTGGACCACGGACCTGGGCGCCGCGCGCGCGCGGGTGGGCGGCAAGGTGGCCTTGCAGGGCAACTTCGATCCCAACGCGCTGTTCGCCGAGCCGGCCGCCATCGAGCGCGAAGTGGCCCGCATCCTGGCCAGCTACGGCGCGGGCAGCGGCCATGTCTTCAATCTGGGCCACGGCATCTCGCAGCACGTCAAGCCGGAGCACGCCGGAGCCTTGGTGGAAGCGGTGCATCGCTTGTCCCGTCCTTATCACGCCCAGGGCTGAAAAGCCGGATTAAACGCCGTTGGCATGTTTTTGCCGCTCCGGCGGAGTTGCCCGCGGCGGACGCACCAAGTTGGCGCGGCCCGGCGGGCATTAAAGCCGGCTTTATCAGTGTCTAAATCCGGCATCAAGCCGCTGTTAGCGCGGCCCGCGGAAAAGGATTTGTTTTTTCAACAGAAAATTTAACTTTTCCCCTGACGCCGTTCGCGCGCCGTCGGGGTATCCTTACCCGTCCGGCCAATGGCTCTCCTGCGGCCGGATTGTATTTTTGCACTGTGATGAATAAGGATATTGACAAGGCGAACCATAGTCGTTCTCTGAGTTATGCACATTTGCTAGTCAGAGTTCAGGTCCTTGTCAAGCCGATTGCTCATGTTTTTTTGATCAATTTAAGTCTTTGAAAACAAAGAGAAAAATAATTGATTAATTTTTGCGCAATCTAACGGAAATGTTGATCTGGGGCCGTTTCGACCTCTAGGCGACAGCTTGTTCACAAAGTTATCCACAGCATCTGTGCACAGTGGCCGCAAAGCCTTGTCACAACAGCATTTGTCTTCGGGGGCGCACCGGATGGGGCAGCAAAGCATCGTGCAAGTGGCCGTGGACGTGCCGCTGCCAGGTACGTTCAGTTACCTGACCCAGTTGTCTGTCATGGCCGGGCAAAGAGTGGCGGTTTCCTTCGGGCCGCGCCGGCTGTGTGGCGTGGTTGTCACGGATATACCTCAGCAGGGTATCGATCCGGCCAAGCTCAAGCCGGTGGTGTCCGTGCTGTCCGGCCTGCCGCCGCTGCCGGAAGATTTCATGGCCCTGGTCCGTTTCGCCGCCGATTACTACCACCATCCGCTGGGACAGGCGCTGTTCACCGCCTTGCCCACCGGCCTGCGCGAGCCCCGGGACATCGTCTTGCCGGATGAACGCCCGTACGCGCTGACCCCGCAGGGCGAGGCGGAAGCGCCGCCGGCGCGCCAGCGCGCCCGGCTGGCGCTGTGGCAGGCGCTGCAGGACGGCGCGTTGACGCTGGCCGCCGCCAAGGCGGTGACGCCGCAGGCCGGCAAGGTGCTGGCGGATTGGCTGGCGGAAGACAAGGTGCGCCGCGTGGCGCCGGAGCCCGTCCCTTTGCGGGTGGCGGACAGCCCTGAACTGAACGACGAGCAGCAGGCCGCGCTGGACGCCTTGCGCGGCCAGGCCGGCTACCAGCCCTGGCTGCTGCACGGCATTACCGGCAGCGGCAAGACCGAAGTCTATCTGCGGCTGATCGCCGATCATCTGGCCGCCGGCCGCCAGGCGCTGGTGCTGGTGCCGGAAATCAATCTGACCCCGCAGCTGATCACGCGCTTCACCCAGCGCTTTCCGGACAGCCGCATCGCGGTGCAGCACAGCCATCTGGCCGATGGCGAGCGCCTGAGGGGCTGGCTGGACGGCTGGCAGGGGCGCGCCGACGTGATGATAGGCACCCGGCTGTCGGTGTTCACGCCGCTGCCGCGCCTGGGCCTGATCGTGGTGGACGAAGAGCACGACGGCTCCTTCAAGCAGCAAGACGGCTTGCGCTACCATGCGCGCGATCTGGCGATCTGGCGCGCGCGCCAGGCCGGCGTGCCCATTGTGCTGGGCTCGGCCACGCCCAGCCTGGAGACCATGGCCAATGTCGAGGCCGGTCGTTACCGCCGGCTGTCCCTGAGCCGGCGCGCGCACGGCGCGGCGCGGCTGCCGGAGGTGAGGCTGGTCGACGTGCGGCGGCAAAAGCTGGCCGAAGGCCTGTCCGAACCGGTGATCCAGGCGCTGCGCCAGCGGCTGGCGCGCGGCGAGATGAGCCTGGTGTTCATCAACCGCCGCGGCTTCGCGCCGGTGGTGGCCTGCACCGATTGCGGCTGGACCAGCGGCTGCCCACGCTGCTCCGCCAAGCTGGTGGTCCATCTGCTGGAGCGCAAGCTGCGCTGCCACCATTGCGGCTGGGAAGAGGCGGTGCCGCGAGCCTGCCCGGATTGCGGCAACCCCGACATCAAACCGCTGGGCGAAGGCACCCAGCGGCTGGAGTCCGCGCTGACGCGCTTGTTCCCCGAGGCGCGCATCCTGCGCATAGACCGCGACACCACCAGCCGCAAGGAAGCCTGGGACGAGATCTACCGCAAGGTGCACGCCGGCGAAGTGGACATGCTGGTGGGCACCCAGATGCTGGCCAAGGGCCACGACTTCGGCACCCTGTCGCTGGTGGTGGCGCTGGGCGCGGACGGCGGCCTGTATTCCGCCGATTTTCGCGCCTCCGAGCGCCTGTTCGCGCAGCTGATGCAAGTGGCCGGCCGCGCCGGCCGCGCCGAGGCCGCCGGCGAGGTGCTGATCCAGACCCAGTGGCCGGATCATGAGCTATACCAAGCGCTGACGCGCCACGATTTCGACGGCTACGCCAAGGCCCTGCTGGACGAGCGGCGCATCGCCGGCTTCCCGCCCTGCGCCTACCAGGCGCTGCTGCGCGCCGACAGCCCCAGCCTGGAACTGGCCACCGCCTTCCTGGCCGAAGTGCGGCGGCTGGCCGAGCCGCTGGCGGCGCAGGTGCTGATCGCCGGCCCGGCGCCGGCGCTGATGGCGCGCTTGGCCAACCGCGAACGCGCCCAGTTGGTGCTGGAAGCGCCGCAAAGGCAGGCGCTGCACGGATTTTTGAATCAATGGCTGCCGCAGGTGGAAGCGGCGGCCAAACGCCATGGACGCGGCCTGCGCTGGTCGCTGGACGTGGACCCACAGGACATGTGACCGCTCAATGAAAGCAAAAACGAAATCAAGCCTGCTGGCGGCCTGCCTGCTGCTGTCTGCCTTGCCGGCCCGCGCGCTGGACTTGCACGGCCTCAAGCCGGAGGAGGTGGCCGTCTGGGCCGCGCCGGTGGAGAGCGGCAAGACCCTGGCCGGCCATCGCGCCGACAGCGCGGTCAATCCGGCCTCCACCATGAAGCTGATCACCAGCTGGAGCGCGCTGAACCTGCTCAAGCCCGGCTACCGCTGGCACACCGG
The DNA here is from genome assembly GCF_016937655.1 of Chromobacterium alkanivorans. GTDB lineage: Bacteria > Pseudomonadota > Gammaproteobacteria > Burkholderiales > Chromobacteriaceae > Chromobacterium > Chromobacterium alkanivorans. The sequence continues at coordinate 15,390 of NZ_JAFHKL010000008.1, forward strand.
GCTGTGGTCCGCCGCGCCGCTGCGCGACGGCGCGCTGCAAGGAGATCTTTACTGGCTGGGCGCCGGCGATCCGCGCTTCAACAACGACAGCCTGCTCAATCTGCTGTACGGCCTGCGGCTGCGCGGCGTGCAGCGGATAGACGGCAAGCTGCTGCTGGACAAGAGCGCCTTCAAGGGCGCGTCCAGCGCCCACGACTTCGACGAAGACGCCGGCCGCGCCTTCACCGTGGAGCCGGACAGCCATCTGACCAATCTGAAAGTGGCCTGGCTCAACTTCTACGTCGACGCCGGCTGCGCGCGCGTGGCGCTGGATCCGCCGTTGGCCGGCGTCAGCGTCAACGCCAAGCTGCAGGCCGGCGGCCAGGGCGGTCCGAGCGATTGTTCCGACGTGCGCCGCTATGTCAGCATCGCCAACGATTTGCGTTCGGTCACCGTCAGCGGCACCTTGCCGCCCAGCTGCGACGGCGTCAAAACCTTCGTCAACGTGCTGGATCACGACGCTTTCGCCAGCCAGGACTTCGCCGCCCTGTGGCAGGCGCTGGGCGGGGCCGGGCCCAAGGGCGCGGCGCAGGGACGAGTGCCGGCCGGCGCGCGCGAACTGGCCGGCCACGACTCGCAGCCGCTGACGGTGGCGATCAGCGACATCAACAAATACAGCAACAACACCATGGCGCGCACCCTGTTCCTGACCTTGGGCAAGGAGGGCGGAGGCGGCGAGGACACCCGCGCCAACGCCGAGCACGCGGTGAGGCGCCTGCTGGCCGCCAACGGCATTTCCGATGAAACGCTGGTGTTGGAGAACGGCTCCGGCCTGTCGCGCCGCGAGCGGGTCAGCGCTAGGCTGATGGGGCAGGTGCTGCTCAACGCCGCGCGCGGGCCGTACGCCAGCGAATTCCTGGCCAGCCTGCCCATCGCCGGCGAGGACGGCACCTTGCGCAAGCGCTTCGCCGAGCAAGGGCCGCGGCTGCGGATGAAGACCGGCACCCTGAAGGACGTCAAGGCGCTGGCCGGCTACTGGCTGGGCGCGGACGGCCGCCGGCTGGCGCTGGCGGTGATCGTCAACAGCCCGCGCGCGCCGGAGATGGGCAAGGCGATGGACCAGATCGTCGCCGATCTGATCGACCGCTTCGAGGCGTCCAAATAAGAAGCTGGCGGCTTGACGGTTTCGGCGCGCGCGGCGGGAGTATAATATTCGGTTTTGCGCGCTCCTCGCCGGAGCGCCGGATTCCGCGAGAGCCATCGATGAAACCCGTAACCATGTACACCACCGCGGTATGCCCCTACTGCATCCGCGCCAAGCAAATCCTCAGCGCCAAAGGCGTGGCCGAGATCAAGGAAATCCGCATCGACCTGGACCCGGTCGAGCGCGACAAGATGATGGATCTGACCGGCCGCCGCACCGTGCCGCAGATCTTCATCGGCGATACCCATGTAGGCGGCTGCGACGATCTGGTCGCCTTGAACCAGGCCGGCAAGCTGGACCTGCTGCTGGCCGACTGAGCCGGCTTGCCCGCGATCAAGCCGCCGCTTGGCGGCGGTTGGCCCTGCGGCGCTTTCGTGCGATGATGCAGGCCTGTTTTAACCATTCCAAAACCGGCCGCTTGCGAGCGGCCTCCGTGTGAGACGAAGAGATGAGCGAACAACAAGAGCTGCAGCCGGCGTTTTCCATCGAGAAAATCTACGTGAAGGACATGTCCCTGGAAGTGCCTGGCGCGCCGCAGGTGTTCCTGGAGCAAGAACAGCCGGAAATCGACATGCAGTTGGCCAGCGAAGGCAAACAGCTGGACGACGGTTTCTACGAAGTGACCCTGACCGTGACCGTGACCGCCAAACTGCCGGAAAAAACCATGTTCCTGTGCGAAGTGGGCCAGTCCGGCATCTTCCAGATCCGCAACGTGCCGGCCGAAGACATCGACCCGATTCTGGGCGTGGCTTGCCCCAACATCCTGTTCCCCTACGCGCGCGAAGCCGTGTCCAGCGTGGTGAACCGCGCCGGTTTCCCGCCGGTGCTGCTGTCCCCGATCAACTTCGAGGCCCTGTACATGCAGCAACGCGCGCAACAGGCCGAAGCCGGCAACGCCTGAGGCGAAACCAGCGATGAAACGCCTCGTATACCCGCTGCTGGCGCTGAGCCTGGGCCTGCTGTCCCACGGCGCCGCCGCACTTGAGTTTCGCTCGGTCAAGGAAACCGGCGTGGCGCTGTACGAGGCGCCGACGCTCACTTCGAAGAAGCTGTTCGTGGTGAGCCGCTATTACCCGGTGGAAGTGCTGAGCAGCCAGAAAGAATGGTCGCGCGTGCGCGACGCCACCGGCGGCATCGCCTGGATTCCGGCCGCCGCGCTGTCCAAGCAGCGCTGGCTGCTGATCACCGCCGACAAGGCGGAAGTGCGCGCCGCGCCGGCCAACGACGGCCCGCTGGCCTACACCGTGCCCAAGGACGGCGTGGTGGAGCTGCAAGAGCCGCCCAAGGGCGGCTGGGTCAAAGTGCGCCACCGCGACGGCAGCATCGGCTATGCTCGTATTACCGACCTCTGGGGCTTGTAAGGGCTACGCATGAAACTGGCCATCCTGGGCGCTGGCGCGTGGGGCACCGCCCTGGCCATCGCCTTCGCCCGTCACCATCAAGTCACGCTGTGGGCGCGCGACGCCAATCAGGTGGCCGAACTGGCCGCCAAGCGCGTCAACCAGCGCTATCTTCCCGATTGCCCGTTCCCGGACGCGCTCAAGCTGTCCGCGGAACTGCCGCGCGCCATCCACGACGCCGAACTCATCCTCATCGTCACGCCGATGGCCGGTCTGCGGCCCACGCTGCGGGCGCTGACCGCGCTGTCCTCGCAACTGCCGCCGCTGCTGTGGGCCTGCAAGGGCTTCGAGGCCGGCTCCAGCCTGCTGCCGCACCAGGTGGTGGCCGAGGAGCTGCCGGCCAACCACCGCTGCGGCGTGCTGTCCGGCCCCAGCTTCGCCCGCGAAGTGGCGCAGGGCTTGCCGGCGGCGGCGGCCATCGCCTCCGACGACGAAGCCTTCGCCCGGCAAGTGGCGCGCGACCTGCACAGCCCGCTGCTGCGCCTGTACGCCAACGCCGACCTGGTGGGGGTGGAGGTGGGCGGCGCGGTCAAGAACGTGATGGCCATCGCCACCGGCGTGGCCGACGGCCTGGAGTACGGCATGAACGCCCGCGCCGCGCTGATCACCCGCGGCCTGGCCGAAATCACCCGCCTGGCCACCGCGCTGGGCGCCAGCCAGCACACCATGATGGGTCTGGCCGGCATGGGCGATCTGATCCTCACCTGCACCGGCGCGCTGTCGCGCAACCGCCAAGTGGGCCTGAAGCTGGCCGAGGGCAAGCCCTTGCAGCAGGCGTTGCAAGAGCTGGGCCACGTCGCCGAAGGCGTGGCCACCGCCCGCGAAGTGCTGACCATGGCGGAGCGGCTGGAAGTGGACATGCCCATCACCGCCGCGGTTTGCGGCCTGCTCTACCAGGGGCACGATCCGCAGCGGGTGGTGCTGGGCCTGCTCAGCCGTTCGCCCAAATCCGAGGATGGCGATCTATTGCAGTAAGGCCCCCGCTTGGATCGGATGCGACAACAGCCGCCTTGGCGGCTGTTTTTTGTCCTTGCAGCGAGCGCGCCCCTTAGTCTCTGCCTTTGGCGGAAACGAGGGCGAGGGGCTGGCTGCTTTTGTTGGATACCTTGCTTGAATCTGAGAATGCAGAATACTTTTCCCTTTGTAGAAGAAACGCGTTTTGGCAATTGGTTCCTGAATACGGCCACCTGGAAAGTGCACGTCTTGCGGCGCGCCTTGAACGATCTGGAGCGGATGATGCCGCCGCGGCGCGCGTTCGCCCGGGTGTTGGACGTGGGCTGCGGGTTTGGGCATTCCTTCGACGAGCTGGCCCGCAGATTCGCGCCGGACGAGATCGTGGCGCTGGACGCGGATCCGGCGATCGAACAGCGTGCGCGCCCGGCCGCCGACCGCTGCCCGAGCAAAGTGACGCTGGCCTTCGGCAATGCGTCGCGCATGGAGTACGCCGACGAGAGTTTCGACATGGTGTATTGCCACCAAAGCTTCCACCATCTGGTGGAGCAGGAGGCGGCGATGCGGGAGTTCTTCCGGGTGCTGAAGCCGGGCGGGGTGCTGCTGTTCGCCGAGTCGACCAGGCGCTACATCCACTCCCTGCCTATCCGTCTATTGTTCCGCCACCCGATGGAGATTCAGAAAACCGCCGACGAATACCTGGGCCTGCTGCGCGGGGCCGGTTTCGACCTGCCGGACGCGCGCGTGTCCATGCCCTATCTGTGGTGGAGCCGGCCGGACTTGGGCGCGCTGGAGTGGTTTGGCTTCAAGGTGCCGCAGAAGCGCGAGGAAACCCTGGTCAACGCGGTGGCGATCAAACCGGCCGTTTAATCCCGCGGCGAGGTTTTTGTTGCGCTTGCGACAAAATGGGACGGATTCGTAACCATCGTTTAATGCCGTATGCTTGTTTGCTTGTTGGCTGAGTGTGAACAATTTAGAATACGCTCCTTTTTTTGATTGACAGGCTTGCGGATGGCGGAAGTGACAATGAGCGGCGAACCCACGCTGGCGATTCGGCGTTGGGCGGCTTGGATGCCGGGCCGCGAGTCGGCCGCCGACTGGGCGCAACGGCCGTTGCAGAAGGCCGAGGCGCCCGTCGCGTATCCGGACTGCCGTTTTGTCGACGCGTCGCAGCGGCGTCGCTTGAGCCCGCTGGCGCGCATCTGTCTGCATTTGGCCCAAGCGTGCGCGGTGGACGTTCCGGCGGCGAAGCTGGTGTTCGCCTCCCGTCATGGCGAGGTCAACCGCACGCACTTGATGCTGGAAGACATCGCCGCCGACTCGCCGGTGTCCCCGACGGTGTTCGGGCTGTCGGTCCATAACGCGATTGCCGGCATGCTGTCCTTGCTGCGCCGCGACGCGTCGGCGGCGAGCGCGGTGGCCGCCGGCGAACAGACTTTGGGTTACGGCCTGCTGGAGGCGGCGCTGGAAGCGGCGGCGGATCCCTCGCAACCGGTGCTGCTGCTGTTCGCGGACCTGCCCCTGCTTCCCTTCTATCAAGGCGCCGACGACGGTCTGGATCAGCCTCAGGGACTGGCGTTGCTGTTGCAAGCCGGCGCGCCGCGCTGGAGCTTGCGGCAGGACGCGCATGCGCGCGCGCCGGAGGGCTGGCCGCAGCCGGCCTGGCTGGCGCACGGGCTGGCCGGCGAGCGGCCGCGGCTGGAGCTGAACGGCTGGAGGCTGTGCCGTGAGGGGGCTTAATTACTGCTGGCGCTTGTTGATGACGGCCTTGGCGTTCTCCTTGTTCAGCGAGGGCGCTTTGTTGCTGACCTTGGTGGTGTTTCCGGCTTTGCGGCTGGTGCCCAAGCGCAACGGCCGCCGCCAGCGGCTGGCGCGCGCCATCATCCAGCGCGCTTTCGCCCTGTTCATCGCCTTCATGCGCCGCAGCGGCATCATGACGCTGCGCATGAACGGCGAACGGCAACTGGAACAGGCGCGGGGCACGCTGGTGCTGGCCAATCACCCGACCCTGATCGACGTGGTGGCCATCATCGCCCGCATGCCCAACGCCAACTGCGTGGTAAAGGCCGCGCTGTGGGACAGCCCCTTCCTGGGGGGCGTGGTGCGCGCCGCCGGCTATATCCGCAACGACGATTCCGGCAGCTTGATCGCGGACTGCGCCGCCTCGCTGCGACGAGGCGACAACCTGCTGATCTTTCCGGAGGGCACGCGCACCGTGCCGGGGCGCGAGCTCAAGTTTCAACGCGGCGCCGCCCATATCGCGCTGGCGGCTCAGGCCCCCATCTTGCCGGTGACGCTGAGCTGCAGCCCGTCCACGCTGACCAAGGACAAGCGCTGGCACCAGATTCCGCCGCGGCGTTTCGACTTCGGCCTGGACGCCGGCCGGCCGCTGGCCTTGGCGGAGCTGTTGCCGGCTGATACGCAGCCGTCGCTGGCCTCCCGCCGTTTGAGCGAGGCCTTGCAACATTATTTCAGCCAAACATTGGCAAGGAAGGAAAGCTGGACATGAATGCGCTGGAACATGAAATCAAGTTGTTGATCATTTCGGCCTTGGAACTGGAAGACGTGAGCGCCGAGGATATCGACGCCGCAGCGCCGTTGTTTGGCGAAGGATTGGGCTTGGATTCCATCGACGCGCTGGAATTGGGCGTGGCATTGAAAAAGACATACAAGGTGAAGCTGGAAGCCAACGATCCCGCCACCAAGGCGCATTTCGCCTCGGTGGCCAGCCTGGCTCGCTTTGTCGCAACGCAACAGGAAGCATGAGAATGACCCGTGAGCAAATTTTGAATGAACTGAGGATCATTCTGCAGGACACTTTCGAGATCGAACCGCAACGCGTGACGGCGGAGGCCAATCTGTTCGTCGATCTGGAGCTGGACTCCATCGACGCGGTGGACCTGGCGATCAAGCTGCAGCAGTTGACCGGCAAGCGCATCAAGCCGGACGGATTCAAAACGGTGCGCACCGTGGATGACGTGATCACCGCGGTTGAGCAATTGCTGGCCGCCTGAGATGTCGGCGACGCGCCTGTTGGCGGCGCTGGGCGCTTGTTGCTATCCGCTCGCCGTCTTTCTGGGCCTGCAATATTTCTCGCCCCGCGCGGTGGGCGCCGCCTTGCTGCTGCTGCTCTTGCTGCGCTACCGGCGGCAAAGCCGCGCGCTGTGGCGCGATCTGGCCGCGGCCCAGCGCGGCGCCTTGCTGGGCATGATCGTCCTGTCCGCGCTGGTGGCGCTGACCGGCAGCGCCTTGCTGCTGCGCTTGACGCCGGCCTTCATCAGCCTGTCCATGCTGTGGGTGTTCGCCCATTCGCTGCGCCATCCGCCCACGATGATTGAACGCTTCGCCCGTCAGATCACGCCGGACTTGCCGCCGGAAGGCGTGGTCTACACTCGGCGCGTGACCCGCGTCTGGTGCGGATTTTTCGTCTTCAACGCGGCGGCGGCGCTGTATACCGCCTTGCCGGCGGGGCAGGCGTTCTGGCTTTGGTACAACGGCCTGGCGTCCTATCTGTTGATGGGCGCCTTGTTCGGCGGCGAATGGCTGTACCGGCGCTGGCGTTTTCCCGAGGCGCGGACATGAGCTTGCTGGCCCTGGAGCATTTGTTGAGCGGCGAGCGCGATCCGGAGCGGGTGGCGGCCTTGCGCGACGGCCGGCCCTTGTTGTGGCGAGACTTCACCGGCGCGGTGGCCGGCGCGGCCGCCACGCTTGAACCCGGCCGGCGCTATGCCTTGATCGCGGCGGACGCCTGGCTGTTCGCCGTCGGCCTGTTTGCGGTTTGGCGCGCCGGCGCTGAGGCGATGGTGCCCAACAACGCCTTGCCCGCCACCTTGAGCGCGCTGGCGCCGGCTTTCGACGAGGTGTTGGACGACGCCGCGCTGCGGGCGCGGATGAGCGCGCCGGCCGCGTCAGCGGCGACGCAGGCCTTGGACGGGGAGGGCTGCCGGCTGACCTTGTTCACCTCCGGCTCCACCGGCGAGCCCAAGTCCATCGTCAAATGCCTGCGGCAGCTCTCGGCCGAAGTCGCGGTGCTGGAGCGCAGTTTCGGCGCGCAGGCCGGCGACGCCTGCGTGCTGGCGACGGTGCCGCATCATCATATTTACGGGCTGCTGTTTCGTCTGCTGTGGCCCTTGAGCGCCGGCAGGGTGTTCGAAGCGACGCCGCATTTCCTGCCGGAGGACTTGCTGGAGGCCGCCGCCGGCGTGGGCCGGGCGGTCTTGATCGGCAGTCCGGCGCAGCTGTCGCGGCTGCCCGAGCTGATCGACCTGCCGGCCTTGCTGTCGCGGACGCGCTTGTGCGTGTCCTCGGGCGGCCCGCTGCCGGCCGACGCCGCAGCCGCTTTCGCCGCCGCCGGCGGCGAGCCGCCGCTGGAGATCTTCGGCAGCACCGAGACCGGCGGCGTGGCCTGGCGCCGTCAGCTCGACGGCGACCGCGCCTGGACGCCGCTGCCCTCGGTGAGCTGTTCCGTCGGCGAGGAGGGCGCTTTGCGGGTCGCGTCGCCCTTCCTGCCGGACGACGCGCCCTGGCTGGCCTCGGACGCCGTCGAGTTTCTGCCGGACGGCCGCTTCCTGTTGCAAGGGCGGCGGGACCGGGTGGTGAAACTGGCGGAAAAGCGGCTGTCGCTGGGCGAGCAGGAACAAAGACTGGCCGATCATCCGTGGCTGGCCGCCGCCGCTCTGCTGGTGCTGCCGGGGCGGCGCGACACGCTGTGCGCCGTCGTCGCGCTGTCGGCGCAGGGGAAGGAGCAACTCCATTCCCTGGGCAAGCTGGCCGTGCAGCAGACGCTGCGGCGCTATCTGGCGGCCTGGTACGAGCCGGTGCTGCTGCCGCGCCGCTGGCGCTTTGTCGACCTCCTGCCGCAGACCGAGCGCGGCAAGCCGGACCGGACGGCGATGCTGGAGCTGTTTTGAATTGGAAGGTATTGGCGCAATGACTCCCTCGCAGGCTTTCATGCCTCCTTATTCCGTGTTGGAACAGACGGAGGACGCCTGCCGCGTGGCCATCCCGCTGGCGGCGGACGCGGCCTGCTTTGACGGACATTTTCCGGGCTTCCCGGTGCTGCCCGGCGTGGTGCAGCTGCATTGGGCGGTGAGCATCGCCGCCCGGACGCTGGGCGCCGCCGGCGTTTTCGCCGGCATGGATCAGATCAAGTTCACCGGCATCGTCCAGCCGGGCGACGCCCTGGAGCTGGCCTTGCAGCTCGACGCGGCCGCCGGCCGCGTCAGCTTCGTCTACGAAGTGGAGGGCCGCAAGATGTCTTCCGGCCGGCTGCGGATGCAAGCGCAATGAGTTTTCGCCCCTGTCTGATCATTCCCTGTTACAACCATGGTTCCACCATGGGCGGAGTCTTGGAGCGGCTGCGGCCTTACGGCGTGCCCGCCTGGGTGGTGGACGACGGCAGCGACGAAGCCACCCGGCTGACGCTGGAGGCGCTGGCGCGCGCGGAGCCCTGGGTGCGGCTGCTGCGTTTGCCGCGCAACGGCGGCAAGGGCGCGGCGGTGACGCACGCGATGCGGCTGGCCTACCAAGAGGGTTACAGCCACGCCTTGCAGGTGGACGCTGACGGCCAGCACGCGCTGAGCGACGTGCCGCGCTTTTTGGAGCGGGCCGCGCAGCGGCCCGACGCGGTGATCGCCGGCCGCCCCCTGTACGACGCCAGCGTGCCCAAGGCCCGCTTGTACGGCCGCTACCTGACCCATTTCTGGGTGTGGGTTGAAACCTTGTCCTTCGACATCGCCGACTCCATGTGCGGTTTCCGCTGCTACCCGCTGGCGGCGACGGAAGCCTTGCTGCGGCGAACCCGCATTCCGCGGCGGATGGATTTCGACATCGAAATCATTGTACGTCTGCATTGGGCCGGCGCGCCGGTACTCAACCTGCCGACCAGGGTGACGTATCCGCCCGGCGGACTCTCCCATTTCGACGCCCTGCGCGACAATGCGCGCATCAGCCTGATGCACACCCGGCTGGCCTTGGGCATGCTGCCGCGCGCGCCGCGGCTGCTGCGCCGGCGTTGGCGCGAGGCGCGCGCGTGAGCTGGGCCGCCACCGCGGAGCGCGGTTCGCTGTTGGGCATGAAAATCCTGCTGTGGTTCTACCGCCTGCTGGGCGCGCGCTCGGTACGGCTGCTGCTCTATCCCATCGTCGCCTACTTCTTCCTCACCGGCCGCGCCGCCCGCGCCGCCTCCCGCGACTTTCTGCGGCGCGCGCGCACCGCCGACGGCGATTCGTCGCCGGTCCGCGCGCTGGACGTCTACCGCCACCTCTACAGCTTCGCCGAGGCCGCCGCCGACAAAATGGCGGCTTGGGCCGGCGGCTTGCCGCCGGAAGCGGTGGCCGCGCCGGGCAGCGACGATATGCGGGCGCTGCTGGCGAGCGGGCGCGGGGCGCTGCTGGTGGGCTCCCATCTGGGCAACCTGGAAATGTGCCGGGCGCTGGGGCACGCGGCCGGCGCGCGCCGGGTCAACGCCGTGGTCTACACCCGGCACGCCGCGCGGTTTTCCCGTTTGCTGGCCGCGGCCAGCGGCGACTACGCCGTCAACCTGATCCAGGTGCAGGACATGGGCGTGGACACCGCCATCCTGCTCAAGGACAAGATAGACAACGGCGAGTGGGTGGTGATCGTCGGCGACCGCACCCCGGCCAGCGACAACGGCCGGGTGCAGCGCGCCGAATTCCTGGGCGGCTCCGCCGCCTTCGCCGAGGGGCCGTGGATTCTGGCCAGCCTGCTCGAATGTCCGGTCTACCTGCTGTTCTGCCTCAAGGAGAAGCGGCGCTACCGCATTGCCTTGGAGCCGTTCGAGGAAAGACTGCGCCTGCCGCGCCGCGAGCGCGGCGAAGCTCTGCGGCGGACGATTCAGCGTTACGCCGATCGCCTGGCCTGGCATGCGCGGCGCTCGCCGCTGCAATGGTTCAATTTTTACGATTTCTGGCGCGCTTAGCCGGAATCAAAGCTGCCGCGTGGCGCGGCGAGAAAGAGTCCGTAGTGATGAAGAGCAAGGAGGCGCTCAGCGTGGGCGCCGGACGTTTGACGATTGAGGACGTGTGCGCGGTGGCGCAGGGACAAGTGCGGGCGGAGCTGGCCGGCGGCGCGTTTCCGGAGCGCATCGAACGCGGCGCCGCCTTCCTGGCCGGCCTGCTGGCCGAGGGCGGCGAAGTCTACGGCGTCAACACCGGTTACGGCGACAACTGCACGGTGACGATTCCCGCCGCGTTGGTGGCCGAGCTGCCGCTGCACCTGACGCGTTACCACGGCTGCGGCCTGGGCGACTACCTGGACGAGGCGTCCACGCGCGCGGTGCTGCTGGCCCGGCTCAACTCCCTGTCCCAGGGCGTGTCCGGTGTGCGCTGGCTATTGCTGCAGCGGCTGGCCGCCTTGCTGCGGCACGACGCGCTGCCGCTGATTCCGGCCGAGGGCTCGGTGGGCGCCAGCGGCGACCTGACGCCGCTGTCCTATGTGGCCGGGGTGTTGTGCGGCGAGCGCGAAGTGCGTTACCGGGGCCAAGTGCGGCCGGCGGCGGAAGTGCTGGCCGAACTGGACCTGCCGCCGCTGACGCTGGCGCCGAAGGAAGGACTGGCCTTGATGAACGGCACGGCGGTGATGACCGGCCTGGCCTGCCTGGCCTTCGCCCGCGCCGAATACCTGACCCGGCTGAGCGCGCGGCTGACCGCGCTGTCCTGCCTGGCCTTAAAGGGCAATCGCGGCCATTTCGCGCCGGAGCTGTTCGCGGTCAAGCCGCATGAAGGGCAGAACCAGGTGGCCGCCTGGATCTACGCCGACCTGGACGACGGCGGCGAAGCGCGCGAGCAGATCCGCCTGCAAGACCGCTACTCCATCCGCTGCGCGCCGCATGTCATCGGCGTGCTGCGCGACGCCTTGCCCTGGCTGCGCCGCGACATCGAGAACGAGCTGAACAGCGCCAACGACAATCCCATCATCGATCCGGACCTGGAGCGGGTGCTGCACGGCGGCCATTTCTACGGCGGCCATATCGCCTTCGCCATGGACGGCATGAAGAACGCGGTGGCCAATCTGGCCGACCTGATGGACCGGCAACTGGCGCTGCTGGTGGACACTCGCTACAACCACGGCCTGCCGCAGAACCTGTCCGGCTCGCGCGGCGAACGCGCCGCGATCAACCACGGCTTCAAGGCGGTGCAGATCACCGCCTCCGCCTGCACGGCGGAAGCGCTGAAGCTGACCATGCCGGCCTCGGTGTTCTCCCGCTCTACCGAATGCCACAACCAGGACAAGGTCAGCATGGGCACCATCGCCGCGCGCGACGCGCTGCGCGTGTTGCAGCTGACCGAACAAGTGGCGGCTTGCCTGACCCTGGCGGCGGCGCAGGGCGTGCGCTTGCGGCAACAGTCCGGCGAACTTGACCTGGCCCGGCTGCCGCCGGAGCTGAGCGACTTCGTCGCCGAGCTGGAGACGCTGTCCCCCTTCCTGGACGAAGACCGCCGCCAGGACGGCGAGCTGCGCCTGGCGATAGAGCGGATTCAGCAACGCGCCTGGAGCCTGTATTGATGACGGTGGACCTTAAAGCGGCCGCGAGCTTGCCGGCGGCGGAGATCGAAATCGAGATTCCTTTCCACGACGTGGACGTGCTGCACGTGGCCTGGCACGGCCATTACGTGAAGTACTTCGAGCTGGCGCGCACCGCGCTGCTGCGCAGCTTCGACTACGACTACCCGCAGATGCGCGATTCCGGCTACGCCTGGCCGGTGACCGAGTGCTACCTGAAATACGTGCGCCCGGCGCGTTACGGCCAGCGGGTGATCGCGCGCGCGCAGCTGACGGAATACGAAAACCGCCTCAAGGTGGTTTACCAGCTGCGCGACGCGCTCAGCGGCGAAAAACTGACCCAGGGCCACACCGTGCAAGTGGCCTTGGACCTGGCCGACGACATGGCGCTGCAATTCGTCACGCCGGCGGTGTTGTGGAACAAGCTGGGCATCCCATGCGAGGAATGACGATGTTGAAACCGTGGACGCGCCGCGCATGCGGCTTGTTGCTGCTATGCCTGGCCGGGGCCGCGCCGTTGGCGCAGGCCGAGGATTTGCTGAGCCAGATTTCCAGAAAGCTGGCGGCGAACTCGATCTTGCACGCGGATTTCGCGCAGAGCCGGCGCATGGCCGCCTTGAAAAAACCGTTGCAGCTGTCCGGGCGCATGGTGTTGTCGCGTGACAGCGGCGTGATCTGGTCCATCGTCAAACCATATCAGTTGGGCTATGTGATGACGCCCAAGGGCGTCAGCGAACTCCTGCCCGACGGCAGCCGCCGCGAGCGGGCCAGCCGCGACATCCCCGGCATCGGCTCGGTGGAAGGCTTGTTCCGCGGCTTGCTGGCCGGGGACAGGAACTTGCTGCAGCAGCACTTCGCGGTGGAGGCCAAGGGCAGCGCCGCCGCCTGGACCTTGTCGCTGACGCCCAAGCCGGGGCCCTTGCAAAAAGGCCTGGGCGCGGTCGAGCTCTCCGGCTCCGCGCAACTGGAGCGCGTATTGCTGACCGAACCCGGCGGCGACAGCACGCAGATCCGCTTCAGCCGCATCGACGCGCAAAGCCTGTTGAGCGCCGAGGAAAGCCGCTTGCTGGGAGGGCGTTGATGCGCAAGCGTTTTTACGGCTGGCTGGCGCTGATGCTGCTGTGCCTGGCCTCGCTGCTGCCCTATCTGGGCCAGCCCTTGCCGGTGCAGACCAATATGCTGGCGATGCTGCCGGACGACGCGCGCCAGCCCGAGGTGGAGCGCGCGCTGGCGCAACTGGCGGCCAAGGCGGGCGAACGTCTGGTGCTGATGGTGGGCCATAGCGATCCGGCCCAGGCCAGCCTGCTGGCGGAGCGGATGGCCGCCCGGCTGCGCGCCCAGCCGGCCTTGCGTTCGGTTCAAGGGAGAATCGGCGAGGTGGACCCGGCGCGCCTGCTGCGGCCTTACGCCCCTTACCGGCACGGCCTGCTGACCGACGCCGACAGCGCAGGGCTGCGGCAAAACCCGCAAGCGTATCTGGAAACCCTGCTGCTGCGTCGCTTGAGCCTGCCGGGCCAGGGCGCTTTCGGCCTGCCGCTGGCGGAAGACCCCTTCGGCCTGTTCGGCAATGTGCTGGCCGCGCTGCCCATGGCCAAATCGTCGTTGCAGATCAAGGACGGCTGGCTGGCGGCGGAGCGCGACGGCGTGTCCTGGCGGCTGTTGACCGCGCCCTTGAGCGGCGACGCCTACGATCCGGCGCTGCAGCAAGCCCTGAGCCGCGAAGTGGCCGAGCTGCGCGCGCTGGCGGAGGCCGACGGCGGCAAGCTGGCCGCCACCGGCGCGGTGCTGTTCGCCAGCGAGGCGCGCGGCGGCGCCGAAGCGGAAATGAATATGATAGGCAGCGTGTCGATGGCGGCCGTCATCGGCCTGATGCTGCTGGTGTTCCGTCGGCTGCGACACCTGGCCCTGTCCGGCGCGGTGATCGCCGCCGGCACGCTGACGGCGGTGGCCGCCACCCTGGCGGTGTACGGCCAACTGCACCTGCTGACCCTGGTGATGGGCGCCAGCCTGATAGGCGTGGCGATAGACTACTCGACCCATCTGTTCGCCAGCCAGTTGCAGGACGGGCCGGATTGGGACGTGGAGCGGGCGCTGGCCGCCATTCATCCGGCCATCCGCATGGGGCTGCTGACCACGCTGCTGGGTTACGGCGCGCTGGCCTTGCTGCCCTTCCCGGGGCTGCGCCAGATCGCCTTCTTCTCCACTGCCGGCCTGGTCGGCGCCTACCTGACCGTGTTGTGGTGCGTGCCCTGCTTTGTGCGCCAGGCCGCGCCGGCGTCGGCGCGGGGCATTCTGCCGCCGATAGGCCGCGTCTTCGACCGCTACTGCCAATTCATGCGCGGCCGCCGCCTGGCCGCGCTGCTGCTGGCGCTGAGCGCTTTGTCCTTGCCGGGGCTGGCCCGCTTGCAGGCGGACGACGACGTGCATCAGCTGATTCGGCCGTCGGCGGACCTGTTGGCGCAAGAGCACTTGATTCGAGAGCTGGCGGGGCAGGGCAACAGCCGCCAGTTCTTCCTGCTGGAAGCGCCCAGCGAAGCCGCTTTGCTGCGTCTGGGGCGGCAGCTGGACGGCCGCCTCGACCAACTGGTGAGCGCCGGCCAGCTGCAAGGCTACCAATCCTTGTCCAGCCTGCTGCCGCCGCCGGAGCGGCAACAGGCCGACCACGCGCTGCTGCGGGACGCGATGCGGCGCGCGGGTCGGCAAGTGCTGCTGGACGCCGGCGTGCGCGACGAGATCGCCGACGGCTATCTGGCCGGCCTGGCGCGACCGGCGCCGCCGTTGACGACGGAAACGCTGCTGGCCCAGCCGCTGGCCGCGCCGCTGCGCCATCTGTGGCTGGGGCCGCGCGACGGCGTCTGGCGCATGGCGGTGATGCCGGGCGATTTCCAGAAACTGGACGCCTTGCGGCAGGCGGCGCAAGGGCTGAGCGGCGTGACCCTGGTGGACAAGGCCGCCAGCGTGTCCGATCTGTTCCGCCAGTTCCGCGAAGCCTCCACGCTGATGTTCGCGCTGTCGCTGCTGGCCATCGTGGCGCTGATGCAACGCCGCTACGGCTGGCGGCGCGCGCTGTTGCTGGCCGCGCCGGTCAGCCTGGCGGTGCTGTTCACCCTGGGCGCGCTGGGCTGGCTGGGCGTGAGCGCCAATCTTTTCGTCGTGCTCGGCTTCCTGATGGTGCTGGGCGTGGGCGTGGACTACGCGATCTTCGTGGAGGAAGGCCGCCGCCACCACCAGCAGGCGGCCTTGCTGGCGGTGGGGCTGTCGGCCCTGACCACGCTGTTGTCCTTCGGCTTGCTGGCCGCCAGCGCCACGCCCGCGGTCAGCAGCTTCGGTTTGACCCAATTGATAGGCGTGGGCCTGGCGGTGCTGCTGGCGCCCATGGTGACCTTGTTCAAGACCGGGGACGCGGGACGGGCCGAGCCATGTTGAAACTGCTGCCCCTGCTGCTCTTGCTCACCGCCTGCGCCGGCGGCGGCCATTGCGTCCGCCTGCCGCAAACCCCGGCCTATTGCCTGCGGCCACCGGCCGAGACCTATGGCGCCAGCCAACTGGTGACGGCGAGCGGCCGCGGTTTTCGCGAACTGTCCTTGCTGCAGCTGGAGGCCGATGGGCAGCGGCTGTCGCTGGCGGCCTTGTCGCCGCTGGGCCAGCCCTTGCTGAGCGCCGGCTGGGACGGCCGCCGCTGGAGCGCGAGCTCGCCGTTCGGCCGCCGGGTCAGCGAGCAGGGGCCGGCGATGCTGGCCCTGGCGCAATGGCTGCATCTGCCTGAGGCCGCCGTGCTGGACGGCTTCGGCCGCGCGCCCGCCTGGTGGCTGCACGCGGCGGACGGCCAGCGTCGGCTGATGAACGGCGACCAAACCTTGCTGATCGACGCGCCGACGCCCAAGGGACGGCGCGTCCGGCTGCCGCAGCTGGGCATGACGCTGGAGATCGAATCCTTGGCGGCGATGGCGCCGGAGGCTCAATGACGGTTTATCTGAACGAATTGGCGATGATCAACGCGCTGGGCCGCGAGCTGCCGGAGATTCACCGGCGCTTGCTGGCCGGCGACTGCGGCGGCATGTGCGAGGAGGCCGGCGCGGTGGTGGGCCGGGTGGCGGGCGCGCTGCCGGAGATCCCGGCGGAGCTGGCCCGCTACGACAGCCGCAACAACAGGCTGCTGCTGGCCGCGCTGGAACCCTTGCGCGTCCGCGTGGAGGCGCTGGCCGCGCGTTACGGCCGTCATCGGATCGGCGTCGTGCTGGGCACCAGCACCTCCGGCATTCTGGAGACGGAGCTGGCGGTCGCCGCCGCGGCGGCCGGGCAGGCGTTGCCGGAGGGTTACGACTACGTGCAGCAGGAAATGGGCAGCCCGGCCTTGTTCCTGGCCGAGCTGCTGGGGTTGGACGGCGTCGCCTACGTCGTCTCTACCGCCTGCTCCTCCAGCGCCAAGGCGGTGGCCGCCGCCGCCCGGCTGCTGTCGCAGGGGCTGTGCGACGCGGTGATTTGCGGCGGGGCGGACAGCCTGTGCCAGCTGACTCAGCGAGGCTTCGCCGCCCTGGAGTCCGTCAGCCCGGACTTGTGCCAGCCTATGAGCGCGCGGCGCCGCGGCATCAATATCGGCGAGGGCGCCGCCTTGTTCATCGCCAGCCGCGAGCCGGGCCCGGTGGCCTTGCTGGGCTACGGCGAAAGCAGCGACGCCTGGCATATGTCGTCGCCGCATCCGGAAGGCCGCGGCGCGGAAGCGGCGATGCGGCAGGCCTTGAGCATGGCCGGCGCCGAGGCGGCCCAGGTGGGCTATGTGAATTTGCACGGCACGGCCACCGTCAAGAATGATGAAATGGAGAGTCTGGCGATGACGAGGGTGTTTCCCGACGGCGTGCCGGCCAGCTCCACCAAGCCCTTGGTCGGCCATCTGCTGGGGGCCGCCGGCGCCACCGAGCTGGGCTTCTGCTGGCTGGTGCTGAGCGACCGCCGGCGTCGCCTGCCGCCGCATGTCTGGGACGGCGCGGCGGACCCGGCCTTGCCGGCGCTGAATCTGACGCCCGCCGGCGCGACGCTGCCCGCGGGGCGGCCGCTGGTGATGAGCAACTCTTACGCCTTTGGCGGCAATAATGTGTCGCTGTTGCTGGCGGCAACAGCGGCGGACGAGAACGAACACGCATGATGTTACCGGCTATCACCGAAGTTTTGCCGCACCGCGGCGGCATGTTGCTGCTGGAGGCGCTGCTGCGTTACGACAGCGAAGGCCTGACGGCCAGCGCCACGCCGGACGCGGCGGCATGGTACGCCGACGCCGACGGCAATATGCCGGCCTACATCGGCATCGAACTGATGGCGCAGGCGGTGGCCGCCTGGGTGGGCCTGACCGCGCGCCAGGCGGGGCTGCCGGTCAAGCAGGGCGTGCTGCTGGGCACGCGCCGCTACCAGCCGGCCTGCGCGGCGTTCGCCGCCGGGCGGCCGCTGCGGGTCAGCGCCAGTCCGGTCTACCGCGACGAGTCCGGCATGGGGTCCTTCCTGTGCCGGATCGATTGCGGCGAAGACCGGCTGGCCGAGGCCACCGTCAATGTGTTCGAACCGGAAGATTTCGCCTTATTTCTGCAGGAAAGCAGCGCACAATGAAAAAAAGAATCCTGATCACCGGATCCAGTCGGGGCATAGGCCGGGCAGTGGCCTTGCAACTGGCGAGAGACGGCTTCGACGTGGCCATCCACTGTCGCAGCCGTCTCGAAGAAGCGGAGGCCGTGGCAGCGGCCGCCCGCGCGGAGGGCGCGGCGGCCACGCTGATGCAGTTCGACGTCAACGACCGCGAGGCCGCGCGCGCGGCCATCGAGGCGGACATCGCCGCCAACGGCGCGTTCTGGGGCGTGGTGCTGAACGCCGGCGTGACCCGCGACAACGCCTTCCCGGCGCTGGAGGGCGAAGACTGGGACCTGGTGGTCAACACCTCGCTGGCCGGTTTCTACAATGTGACCCATCCCTTGATCATGCCCATGGTCCGCGCCCGCAACGGCGGCCGCGTCGTCACCCTGTCCTCCGTCTCCGGCGTGATGGGCAACCGCGGGCAAGTGAATTACAGCGCGGCCAAGGCGGGCCTGATCGGCGCCACCAAGGCGCTGGCGGTGGAGTTGGCCAGCCGCAAGATCACGGTGAACTGCGTGGCGCCGGGCCTGATCGACACCGACATTCTGGAAGGCGTTCCGGTGGAGGAGGCCTTGAAAATGGTGCCGATGAACCGCGTGGGGCGGCCGGAGGAAGTGGCGGCCCTGGTGGCCTTCCTGATGTCCGAAGGCGCCGCCTACATCACCCGTCAGGTGATAGGCGTGAACGGGGGCATCGTCTGATGCGCCGCGTCGTGATCACCGGCATGGCGGGCATCACCAGCCTGGGCCATGACTGGCCCACCATCGCGGCCAAGATCCAGGCCGGGCGCAACGGCGTGCGCGCGATGCCGGAGTGGGAGAACTTCCCGGACCTGAACACCCGCCTTGGCGCGCCGGTGGACGACTTCGCGTTGCCGGCACATTACCCGCGCAAGATGTCGCGCGCGATGGGGCGGGTGGCGCAAATGGCGGTGTGCGCCACCGAACGCGCCTTGCTGGACGCCGGCCTGTTGCAAGACCCCTGCATCAAGGACGGCCGCATGGGGGTGGCCTACGGTTCCTCGTCCGGCAGCGTGGCGCCGATACAGGCCTTCGGCCAGATGCTGGCCACCGGCTCCATGGCCGGCGTCACCTCCACCAGCTACATCCAGATGATGAGCCACACCGCCGCGGTCAATATCGGCTTGTATTTCGGCCTGACCGGACGAGTGATTCCCACCGCCAGCGCCTGCACCTCCGGCAGCCAGGCCCTGGGCTACGCCTACGAAACCATACGCTTCGGCCGCTGCGATCTGATGATAGCCGGCGGCGCGGAGGAAATGTCGGCCGGCGGCGCGGCGGTGTTCGACACCTTGTACGCCACCAGCCAGCGCAACGACGAGCCGGCGCATACGCCGCGGCCCTTCGACCGCGACCGCGACGGCCTGGTGGTGGGCGAGGGCGCCTGCACCCTGGTGCTGGAAGAGCGCGAGCACGCGCTGGCGCGCGGCGCCGTCATCTATGCCGAAATCTGCGGTTTCGGCACCAATTCAGACGGCAGCCACATCACCCAGCCGGAAGCGCCGACCATGGCGCGCGCGATGCAGCTGGCGCTGGACGACGCCGGCCTGTCCGCCGGCGCGATAGGCTACGTCAACGCCCACGGCACCGCCACCGATCGCGGCGACATCGCGGAAACCCAGGCCACCGCCGCCGTGCTGGGGCGGGCGCCGATCAGCTCGCTGAAAAGCTATTTCGGCCACACCCTGGGCGCCTGCGGCGCGCTGGAAGTGTGGCTGACGGTGGAAATGCTGCGCGCAGGCTGGCTGGCGCCCACGCTGAACCTGGATCAGGTGGACCCCGCCTGCGGCGAACTGGATTACCTGACCGGCGAGATCCGCCGGGCCGATGTCGAATACGCGATGAGCAACAACTTCGCCTTCGGCGGCATCAACACATCCCTGATTTTGAAACAGGCCGGCTAAAGCGGCCAGGAGAGAAAACATGCGTCAATTACGCGCTTATATTGCAGCCTTGTTTTTGGCGATGATCGCCGTTTCCGCGCAGGCCGCGCCGGCCAGCGTGCCGGTGCGCGACGTGAGCGACCAACTGGTGGCGCGCATGGACGGCAAGCCGATGAGCGCGGACATGCTGCGTCGCGCCATCATCGCCGGCGCCGGCAGCAAAGGCTGGGTGGTGGTGGACGACGGCGAAGGCAAGCTGCTGGCCAGCCTGGACGTGCGCGGCAAGCATCAGGCCAAGGTGGCCATCAGCTACGGCGCGGACCGCTACAGCGTCAAATACCTGTCCGCCAACAACCTGAACGTGGAAACCAAGAGCGAGAACAAAAACTACAGCGGCGCCGCCGAAAAAGCGCCGGTGGGCACCACGCTGATCCATCCCAACTACAACCGCTGGGTCGCCATCATGGTGCAAGAGATCCAGTCTTCGGCCAACCAGATCGCGCCTTGAGCATGAAGCGTCGCGTCGTCGTCAGCGGCTATGGCCTGGCCAGCCCCATCGGCAACGATGAGGCGACGGCGCTGGCGGCCTTGCGCGACGGGCGCAGCGGCATTGCCGCGCGGCCGGATTTCGCCGAGCAAGGCATGAGCAGCCGCGTGGCCGGCGCGCCGCGCCGCGACGACATCGCCTTGCCGCCGCGCAAGCTGCAACGCTTCATGGCGGACGCCGCCCTGTACGGCTGGCACGCGGCCCAGCAGGCGATTGCGCAGGCGCGGCTGCCGGCCTCCGTCCTGCGGCATCCGCGCACCGGCCTGGTCGTCGGTTCCGGGGTGGGCTCGGCGGCCAGGCTGAGCGAGGCGATGGCCATCCTGGCCAGCCGCGGCATCCAGCGGCTGACGCCTTACTACGTGCCGCAGATCATGGGCAACACCGTGTCGGCCAATCTGGCCACCCACCTGGGCATCCAGGGGCTCAGCCTGGGCGTGACCTCCGCCTGCGCCACCTCCGCGCACGCCATCGGCTACGCTTTCGAACAGATTCAGTTCGGCAAACAGGACGTGATGCTGGCCGGCGGCGCGGAAGAAGTCAGCTGGCAATCCGCGGTGCTGTTCGACGTGATGGGCGTGCTGGCAGCCGGCGACGCGGCGGCGCCGGAAGCCTCCTCCCGTCCTTATCACGCGGACCGCGACGGCTTCGTCATCGCCGGCGGCGCGGGCGTGCTGGTGTTGGAGGCGCTGGAGCACGCGCTGGTGCGCAAAGCCCCCATCATCGCCGAGCTGGCCGGCTACGCCGCCGGCAGCGACGGACACAGCATGGTGGCGCCCAGCGGCGCGGGGGCCGAGCGCTGCATGCGGCTGGCCTTGGCGGACGCCGGACTGGAGCGGGTGGATTACATCAACACCCACGCCACCGGCACTCAGCAAGGGGACCGCGTCGAAGTCGAGGCCGTGCAGGCCGTGTTCGGCGCCGACGCCGTGCCCGCCTTCTCCTCCACCAAGGGTTTGACCGGCCACGCGATCGCGGCGGCCGGCGCGATGGAAGCCATCTTCAGCCTGCAGATGATGAGCCACGGCTTCGTCGCCGGCTCGCCGCAGTACGGCGCGCTGGACGATTGCCTGGCCGGCCTGCCGCTGGTGCGGCGCGTCCGGGCGGCCCGGCTGGACAGCGTGCTGTGCAACAGCTTCGGCTTTGGCGGCGCCAACGCCTGTCTGGTGTTCTCTCGCGCGGCGCTTTGACGCCGCCGCTTCTGGCTTACTTGAGCACCTGCGCCTTCAGCGCCACGCCCGCCATCAAGAAGCCGCTGCCGCACATATACTCCTTGGCGTTGCTGACCTCTTCAGACTTGTAATAACTGCGGATATTGACCACGGCGGAGCCGCCTTCCTTGCGCGCGCGCTCCTGGAACTCCAGTAGCGCGGAAATGAAGGCGCGCTGGCAGGCGGCGGCGTTGTCCTTGCCGAAGCTATTGGTTTTCTTATTGCTCACCCATTCGCCCAGCACCTTGCCTTTGCCGCCGCGGGCAAAGCGGAAGGTGATGCTTGGGTCCAGCTTCTCCTTGGCCAGATCGGTGTTCAAGGCGTCTTCGATGGACAGCATCAGTTTTTCATCCGCGGCGTGAGCGGCGGCGGGCAGCGCCAGCGCGCCGGCCAGCAGCAGGGGAGCGAACAGTTTGTGCAGAGTCATGGGTTTGGCGATTCGGCTGTTAAGAGGCTGATGGATGACGCCGGCCGCGCGGAAGCCGCGCCGCCGCGTCGAATCGAGGAGCAGGAGTTTACCCGTGCGCGCAACCCATTCCAAAGACATTATTAACATTGAAACGGCGCCGCGCGCCGCGCCTCCGGTTGACCTCCGCCGGAAAGGCCGTCCAGCGCGCGGACGCTTTCAACGCCGCGCCTGCAGCGCGTCCAGGCCCTGTTGCAGCCATTGCTGCGCCGGCTCCAGCGTCAGATGCAGCACATTGCAGGGGCAGGGCTGTTCCTTGGCCTGCGCCAACAGCGCCAGCACCGCGCGCAGGCTGTCGTGGCCCTTGCGCAGATCCAGCAGGGCGCTGCGCAAGCCTTGCTCGCGGGCGTAGAGCTGGCCTTCCAGCCGTTTCAAGGTGGCCGGCGCCACGCTGTTGAACGGGCGCAATTCGGAGAGCAAGGTATTCAGCGGAAGAGAGGGAGACAGCAGGGCGCGATAGCGCCGGGTTTGGTGCGTCATCGGAAGACTCCTGTGCGAAGCCTGCCTTCGCTGCTACGCGGATTTGGCAGGCGGATGACGAGGGTAGCAGACCGGCCGCACAGACACACCGGCAGGCGCACGCGTGCGCCTCCCCGCCACCGCCTGCCTTGGTGGGGCCGGTCTGTGGCGAGTCTGACGCTTTCGGGCTGCTACACCCAAATGCCGCGGAATGAGGCGGCACGCGGCGATTGTTACTGATTGGGGGTAGGGGGTCAAGCCGGTTGCTTTGGCGAGGCGGAAGGGCCGCAGCCGGGCGCGGTCGGCGCTTCCGGAGAGAAGTAGCGCCGCCAGAAAGCCTCGCGGCAGGCGTTGTTGAAGCTGATGTGGCCGGGCTGGATGGCGTCGCCGGACGGCTGATGGATCACTTCATAGCGAATCCAGCATTCGGCGCAGGCGGCCTCGGCCGGATAGTCGTCCTGTTCCGTCGTCCGCTGGATTACCGCGCCGTCGTCGAAAACATAGGTGGACTGCTCCGCAACGACGGTATAGCCCTGATCCGTCCAGCTGTCCCGGCTTGAGCCGTCCAGGCGCGCGCGGCGCGGGGAAGGGGCGTCCAGGATGGCGTTGACGTAGTTGACCAGATGATTCATGCGCGCACTGCTTGGATAGGGCGGAAGGCTGTAATGGTAGGCGCAAACGGGGCGGGGGTGAAGCGGAAGGACAAAACAAAAAAGCCCTGATTGCTCAGGGCTTCAATGTCTGGTTCTGGCGGAGAGGGAGGGATTCGAACCCTCGGTACGCTCGCACGTACGCCTGATTTCGAGTCAGGTACATTCGACCACTCTGCCACCTCTCCGACTCAGAGTGGGGCATTCTATTGGGCAAGGGATTGCCTGTCAATAGCCTTGTCGCGGCTAGCCATAAAAAACGCCGCCCGGAGGGCGGCGCATGGCGTGGAGCTGGTTTTGCTCAGTGCTTTTTCAGCTCGCCTTCCCACTTGGCCACCACCGCGGTGGCGATGGAATTGCCCACCACATTGGTGGCGGAGCGGCCCATGTCCAGGAAGTGGTCGATGCCCAGCAACAGCAGCAGGCCGGCTTCCGGAATGTTGAACTGGGCCAGGGTGGCGGCGATCACCACCAGCGAAGCGCGCGGCACGCCGGCCATGCCCTTGGAGGTGAGCATCAGGATCAGCAGCATGGAGATTTCCTGCGCCAGCGTCAGATCGATGCCGTAAGCCTGGGCGATGAAGATGACGGCGAAGGTGCAGTACATCATCGAGCCGTCCAGATTGAAGGAGTAGCCCATCGGCAGCACGAAGCTGGCGATCTTGTTGGAGCAACCGAAGCGCTCCAGCTGTTCCAGGGTCTTGGGATAGGCGGCTTCGGAACTGGCGGTGGTGAAGGACAGCAGCAGCGGTTCGCGCATCATGCCCATCAGCTTGAGCACGCGCGGGCCGATGAACATCGCGCCGGCCAGGATCAGCAGGCCCCACAGGATGCCGATGGACAGGTAGAACTCCGCCATGAACTTGCCGTAGGTGGCGAGAATGCTCAGGCCTTCCTTGGCCACGGTGGCGGCGATGGCGCCGAACACGGCCAGCGGCGCGAACAGCATCACGTAGCTGGTCACTTTCAGCATCACGTGGGCCACCACGTCGATGGTGTCGATCAGCAGCTTGGCGCGTTCGCCCAAAGCGGCCATCGCGCAGCCGAAGAACACCGAGAACACGACGATCTGCAGAATCTCGTTGGTGGCCATCGCCTCAAACACGCTCTTGGGGATGGCGTGGGTGACGAAGTCCTTCACCGACAGAGCGCCGGCCTGGATGCCGCTGGTGGCGTGGCTGTCCGGCAGCGGCAGGTTGAGCGCCACGCCCGGCTTGAGCAGGTTGACCATGATCAGGCCCAGGGTCAGGGACATCAGCGAGGCGCTGATGAACCACAGCATGGTCTTGCCGCCGATGCGGCCCACGGTCTTGGCGTCTCCCATCTTGGCGATGCCCACGATCAGGGTGGACACCACCAAGGGCGCGATGATCATCTTGATCAGGCGCAGGAAGATGTCGGTCAGAATGGAGATGTTGCTGGCGAAGGCTTGGATGTCGGCTTCGCTGGCGGCGTTCTCGCGATAGAGATAGCCGGCGATGATGCCCAGCACCAGGCCGATGAGGATCAGCCCTGTGAGTTTTTTCGACTGCATTGAGAAGTTCCTACCTGTATTTGAGAGCGTTTTGATAACAACACGGCAAGTTCGTAATGAAACAATGCCGGCGCCAGTCCGGTGGAGGGAGCAGCCGCTTCGTGTGTGTCAAGGTTGCCGATGTAGTGGCCCGCCTACGTTATTGTTGTTTGATTTTATTGGCATTGCTGCCAGTTGTAGGACAGTTATTGACCTATTTAGGGGTGGGATTATAGTGAATTAGCGAACGCTTGTCTTTGTTGTATTTCGAGTCTTGAATTTCGTAGACGAGTGTGTGTTGCGGAAACGAATGATGATGAACTTGCCATCGGGATGAAGGGCCGCCGCGGAGGCCTTGCTGCGGCGGCCCGGCGTTTCAGTGGTGGATGTCCAGCGTGACGTCGCCGCGTTCTTCGGCCACGGTTTCCAGAATTTCCAGGATGGTGGCGTAAAGGTCCGCGCCCAGCGCCTTGCGCGCCTCCTCGGTTTCGCGCCAGACGATCTCGAACGGGCCCGGCACGTCCTTGGCCAGGCTGTCGTACAGCGCGTCCAGATTGCGGCCGAAATGGGCCGGCAAGCGCAGCTGGCGGCTCAGTTCGTCAAACAGCTGGTCCAGGCTTTTGATGTGGTGCAGTTCGCAAACTTTCACTGGCATGGTGGCACCTCGATGAAGCGGTTGTAGTGGTCCACGGTGACGAAACGCTGACCGGAACCGGAGAACACGATGCGATAAGCGCCGCGCTTGCCCCCTTTATAGTTCAGGTCGGCTTCCTGCCATTGCCCTTTGGGCAGGCGTTTTTCGTAGTTGCCGAAGCGGTCGCCGCCTATGGACTTGCCGTTGAGGCCGGGCACGCTCCACAGGCTGCGGCCGGGCTGCCAGCCGGCGTTCTTGGCCTGGCGCTTGGTGACGAACTGCGGCGGCAGCTGGCCGGTTTTGCCCAGTTGGCTCAATACCGCGCTCAGCTCGTTCTGATTGAGCCGGTTGCCGGCTTGCTGATTGACCTGGGCGGCCACCAGCGAGCATTGCGGCAGCGCCCAGGCGGCGGGGGTGGCGATCAGGCAGGCCAGCGCCAGCAGGCGCGACAGACGTGGAATCATTGGGTTTGCTCCAGGGGCAGGGACTCAACCGGATAGTCGGCGCCTATCAGCAGCGGCAGAATGCGGCGCATGCCGGCGCTGTCGGCGTCGGTGGTGATGAAGCGGTAGGCCGGTTCGGCGGCGGGCGCGGCCTCCGGCAACAGCGAGACCACGCGCCGGGCGATGGCTTCGGCCGGGTCGTACAAGGCGATGCCGTCGCCGGTCAGTTCGCGGATCAGCGGTTCCAGGAACGGGTAGTGGGTGCAGCCCAGCGCGATGTGGTCGATGTTTTCGTCGAGTAGCGGCCGCACTACGGCGGCCACCAGTTCGCGCGTGCGCGGGCTGTCCAGTTCGCCGGCCTCCACTTGCTCCACCCAGCCCGCGCCCACGCGGCGCAGCACTTCGATGTGGTCGGCGTGGGTGTCCAGCAGTTTGCGCACCCGCTCGCTTTGCAGCGTGGCCTGGGTGGCCAGCACCGCGATGCGGCCGGTGCGGCTCATGGCCGCCGCCGGCTTGATCGCCGGTTCTATGCCCACCAGCGGGATGGATAGCTCGCGGCGCATGGCGGCGATGCCGGCGGTGGTGGCGGTGTTGCAGGCCACCACCAGCAGGGAGGCGCCTTGGTCTTGCAGATAGCGGGCCATCCTGACGCTGCGCGCGGCGATGTCGCTGTGGCTGCGTTGGCCGTAGGGGCAGTAGGCCTGGTCGGCCAGATAGGTGATGCCCCAGCCGGGCAGCGCGGCGCGCACGGCCTTCCATACCGAAAGGCCGCCGAGGCCGGAGTCGAACATCGCGATCATGATGTGTTTATCAGTTGTTCTGGATGACGATCTTGGGGAATTTGCCGGAGAAGTCCTGGGCTTTCTCGCCCACCTTCACCGCCACTTTGCGAGCGATGGCCTTGTACAGCTCCGCCACCTTGCCGTCCGGGTCGGCCGCCACCGTGGGTGTGCCGCCGTCCGCCGCCAGGCGGATGCCCATGTCCAGCGGCAAGGAGCCCAGCACGTCGACGCCGAAGTCCGCCGCCATCCGCGCCGCGCCGCCTTCGCCGAAGATGTGTTCGGCGTGGCCGCAGTTGGAGCAGACGTGGATGGCCATGTTCTCCACCATGCCCAGGATGGGAATGCCCACTTTCTGGAACATGGTGACGCCCTTGCGCGCGTCCAGCAGCGCGATGTCCTGCGGGGTGGTGACGATGACGGCGCCGGTGACCGGCACTTTCTGCGACAGCGTCAGCTGGATGTCGCCGGTGCCCGGCGGCATGTCGATGACCAGATAGTCCAGATTGTCCCAGCGGGTGTCGTTGAGCAGCTGTTGCAGCGCCTGGCTGACCATGGGGCCGCGCCAGACCATGGCCTGGTCCGCGTCCACCAGGTAGCCGATGGACATGGTCTGCACGCCGTGGCTTTCCAGAGGTTTCAGGCTCTTGCCGTCCGGGGTTTCCGGACGCTGGCCCTGCAAGCCCATCATCAGCGGCTGCGAGGGGCCGTAGATGTCGGCGTCCAGGATGCCGACGCGCGCGCCTTCCGCGGACAGCGCCAGCGCCAGATTGGCCGCGGTGGTGGATTTGCCCACCCCGCCCTTGCCGGAGGCGACGGCGATCACGTTCTTGACGCCGGAGAGCAGCGGCACGCCGCGCTGGGCGGAGTGGCTGGTGATCAGGCTGCCCACGCGCACGCTGAGCTTGCGTTGCTCGGCCAGCGGCGCCAGCGCGGCTTCAAAGCGCTGGCGAACCGGTTCGTGCTGGCTGTTGGCCGGATAGGCCAACACCACGTCCAGCGACAGTTCGGCGTCGCTGATCTTGATGTTTTTCACCGCCTTGGCGGCGACGAAGGGTTTGCCGGTGTTGTCGTCGATCAGGCTGGACACGGCTTCCAGCACTTGCGCATCGCTGAGTGACATGCTGTTTTCGGTTCCCGGTGAGGACTGGAAAAGGCGGGTGAGCTTGGAAAGCATGGGGAGGACATCCGTTGAATCTGTGGCTGTCCGGCAGTTTACCCCAACTTGCCCGCGCTGGCATCGGCGCGGGCGGGCAGGGCGTTCCGCCGGCCGGGTTTATTTGACCACGTTGCCGGCGACGTTGAGCACGTCCCAGGTGCGGGCGAAGGGCGGCGCGTAGCAAAAGTCCATCATGCCCAGTTCGCGCGCGCTGACGCCTTTGGCGATGGCCACCGCCAGCGCGTCCAGCCGGTGCACCACGTCGCCGTTGCGGCCTATCATTTGCGCGCCCAGCAGCCGCTGGCTGCCGGTTTCGTAGGTGAGCTTGACGTGGACTTCCGCCTGGCCGGGCACGTAATTGGTGTGGTTCTTGTCCTTGACCTGCACGCTCTTGCAATCGAAGCCGGCCGCGCGCGCTTGCGCGTCGGACAGGCCGGTGCGCGCGGCGTCCAGCGACAGCACCCGCACCGCGGCGGAGCCCAGGGTGCCGGGATAGGCCTGGCGGCCGCCGGCCATGTTCTCGCCCACCAGGCGGCCCAGCTTGTTGGCGCCGGTGGCCAGCGCCACATAGACCGGCTGGCCGGTCAACTGATGCGGCGCCGCGGCGCAGTCGCCGGCGGCGTAGATGTCCGGCAGACTGGTTTCGCCGTAGGCGTCGACCACGATGGCGCCGTTGCTCAGCCGCGTGAGGCCGGCGTCGGCGGCGAAGGCGGTGTTGGGGCGTATGCCTATGCTCAGCACCACCAGGTCGGCCGGGTATTCGCCGCGCTCGGTGAGCACGCTTTGCACCGCGCCGTCGCCGCGCAACGCGGTGACGGCCTCGGACAGATGCAGCGCCACGCCGTGTTCGCGCAGCTCCTGTTCCATCAGGCTGGTGATCTCGGCGTCGAAGGCGTCCGGCATCACCCGTTCCGCCAGCTGGATCAGCCGCACCCGCTTGCCCAGGCGCACCATGGCTTCGGCCAATTCCAGGCCGATGAAGCCGGCGCCGATGATGGCGACCTCGCGCACCTCGTCGCGGGCCGCGGCGGCGCGCAGCGCCAGGCCGTCCTCCATCACCCGCAGCGTGTGCACGCCGGGCAAGTCCAGACCCGGCAGCGGCGGGCGGATTTCGCTGGCGCCGGTGGCGATCATCAGTTTGTCGTATGCGGCGTCGAAGACCTCGCCGTCCGCCAGCCGGCGCACCCGCACCCGCTTGGCCGCGGGGTCTATGCTCAGCGCCTGGTGGCCGGTGTGCACGCGGATATCGCGCTTGGCGAAGTCTTCCACGCTGAATTCGGCCATATGGCCGGGCTCGTCGAACTCGCCGCCGACGAAGTAGGGCAGGCCGCAAGCGCCGAAGGAGATGATGTCGGACATCTCGTAGACGTCGATTTCGGCTTGGGGCGCGCTGCGGCGCGCCTTGGCCGCCGCGCTCATGCCGGCGGCTTCGCCGCCGATGATGACGATTTTCATATAATGCTCCCGTCTGGGGTTTTGCTGTGCCGCGTTGCGCCGGCTCGCACTAGGGCGTGCTCGGTTTGCATTATGGGGCTGTTGGCCGCTTTCATGGAAAAACCGCCGGGCATGCTGGGTTTACAGGCTGTAAGGCTGTAAACGGGGTAGGCATTCTCCGGCGGTTTTCAAGGCGGCGTCGCGCGTTGTGGCTGTTGTGGCTTAAGCCATCTCTTCGTCCAGATTGATCTCGCGGTCGCTATTGAACACTTGCATGTCGGTCTGGCCCAGCAGGCGGCTGGTCACGGTGCCGGCGGTGATGGAGCCGCTGACGTTGAGCGCGGTGCGGCCCATGTCGATCAGCGGTTCGATCGAGATCAGCAGGCCGGCCAGCGCCACCGGGAAGTCCAGCGCGGACAGCACGATCAGCGCGGCGAAGGTGGCGCCGCCGCCAACGCCGGCCACGCCGAAGGAGCTGATGGTGATGATGGCGATCAAGGGCACGATGAAGTGCAGGTCCATCGGGTTGACGCCCACGGTGGGGGCGATCATCACCGCCAGCATGGCCGGATAGATGCCGGCGCAGCCGTTCTGGCCTATGGTGGCGCCGAAGGAGGCGGCGAAGTTGGCGATACCGTCCGGAATGCCCAGCAGCTTGTTCTGGGTGGCCACGTTCATCGGGATGGAGCCGGCGCTGGTGCGCGAGGTGAAGGCGAAGGTCAGCACCGGGATCACTTTCTTGGTCCAGCGCAGCGGATTGACGCCGGCCAGGCCCACCAGCAGCAGGTGCACGGCGAACATCAGCAGCATCGCGCCGTAGGAGGCCAGCACGAAGTTGATCAGGTTGACGATGTCGGCCCAGCTGGAGCCGGACACCACCTTGGTCATCAGCGCGAACACGCCGTAGGGAGTCAGGCGCAGCACCAGGGTCACCATGCGCATCACGATGGCCTGGGCCACGGCGATGAAGTGGCTGAAGCTGGCGAACAGCTCGGGCTTCTTGCGGGCGATGCCGGTGGCGGACAGGCCGACCAGCACCGAGAAGATCACCACCGCGATGGTGGAGGTCTTGCGCGCGCCGGTCATGTCCAGGAAGGGGTTGGCCGGCAGGAAGTCCAGCACCAGCTTGCTGAAGGACAGCTCTTCCACCGTGCTCAGGTTTTTCACCAGCGATTCGCCGCGCGCCACTTCGGCCGCGCCGGCGGTCAGGCCCTCGGCGCTGAGGCCGAACAGATTGGCCATCAGGATGCCGGCGCCGGCGGCGAGCATGGTGGTGAACAAGAGCACGCCCAGCGTGGCGGCGCTGATCTTGCCCAGCGAGGAACCGCCCTCCAGCTTGAGCAGCGCGGCGATGATGGACACCATGATCAGCGGGATCACGATCATCTGCAGCAGCTTCACATAGCCGGAGCCGATGATTTCGCACAGCTCCAGGCAGGCGGCCAGCGCCGGCGATCCAGGCTGGGCCAGCCATTGCAGCGCGGCGCCGAAGGCGACGCCCAGCGCCAGGCCGGTGAAGACCCGCTTGGTGAAGGAGACGTGAGTGCGTTGCTGCTGCCACAGCAGCGCCAGCAAGGCCAGCGTGACGGCTAGCGTGGCGATGACGGTCAAGGTCATGGGAAACCCCTTAATCTATTGGTTTTGTCGTCAGGTTTCACTGGCCGCCCGGGCCGGCTGGTGCAGGGGGGAGTGTTGGGGCGGCGAGCTGGGCTCAGGGTAGCGACGGCAGGGCGCCGGTTTGTTGAGCGAGGTCAGACGAGCGTGGAATCCTGATAAAAAAAGCTTCATCCAGGCCGGGCGTCGCGTGCGGGAGGCTGCGCGGCCAAGCCGGGGAATGCGGCGAAAAGGCGCGATTTTACCGAGTTTCCCCGGGCTTGACCCATATTAATAAGCATAAGCTTATTGATTGTTTTTCTATCAGCCGCGCCGTCGTCTCGGCCCGCTGCGCTCAGGCGCAGGCGCGAACGGTGCGGCAAGCGTCCGCGCCGGCCGGGGAAGCCCGGCCGCTCCCCTGGTCTGGTAGGGCGAAACGGTTTGGCCGCAAATTGCTGTTTTTATTGTGTTTGTGGCAAAAATTGCTTTGCGCGCCCCCGGTTCTGCAGGTACAATTGCGCCCTTTTTTCGCTTTATTGGCCCTTGTCCGTCCGGCCGCATGGGCAAGCGCGCCGCTTGCCGGTCTCAGAAAGGCTGCATCTCCGTAATGTCCGCTCTACACGCAAAGCTTAGCCGTTCCAATCTATTGTTCCCGCTGGCCCTGGTGCTGTTCGAATTCGCCGTCTACATCTGCAACGACATGGTGCAGCCGGCGATGTTGGCGGTGACCCGGGAATTCCTGGTAGACGCCTCCTGGGTGCCGGCGTCGATGACCGCCTTCCTGCTGGGCGGCGCGCTGCTGTCCTGGCTGACCGGCCCCTTGTCCGACCGCATCGGCCGCCGGCCGGTGCTGCTGTTCGGCGTCGCCTACTTCACCGTGACCTGCCTGGCCACCTATCTGGTCAGCTCCATCGAAGCCTTCATCGCGCTGCGCCTGCTGCAGGGCGTCGGCCTGTGCTTCATCAACGCCGTCGGCTACGCCGCGGTGCAGGAAGCCTTTGAAGAAAAGGCCGCGGTCAAGGTCACCGCGCTGATGGCCAATGTGGCGCTGATCGCGCCCTTGGCCGGCCCGCTGGCCGGCGCCGCCTTGATGGAGCTGGCGCCGTGGCGCACCAGCTTCCTGCTGATCGCCGTTCTGTCCTTCCTGGCCTTGCTGGGCCTGCTGTGGAAAATGCCGGAAACCACCCAGCCCAGCCATGAGAAGCTGCCGCTGGCGCAGATGGGGCGCGATTACCTGAAAGTGTTCGGCAACGGCCGCTTCGTGCTGTCCGCGCTGTGCATTCCGCTGCTGGCGCTGCCGCTGATGGGCTGGATCGCCATGTCGCCGGTGCTGCTGATCAATGATCTGCACATGAGCGCGCTGGAATACGGCCTGATGCAGCTGCCGGTGTTCGGCGGCCTGATCGCCGGCAATCTGGCGCTGGTGCTGGTGGCCGGCCGCTGGCCGTTGGGTCGTTCCGCGCTGATCGGCATGTGGCCCATCGTGATCGGTCTCAGTCTGATGCTGTCCGGCGTGCTGTGGTCCGCGCATCCGCAATACTTCATGGTGGCCGGCATGATGCTGATGGCTTTCGGCGAAGGCCTGGCCTTCGGCGTGCTGTACCGCTTCGCGCTGATGTCCTGCGACGCCGCCGGCAAGGGCACGGTGTCCGCCAGCATGAGCATGCTGTCCATGGCCGGCTACGCGCTGGGCGTGGAACTGTTCCGCATCGCTTACCAGCAAGCCGGCATGCTCGGCTTCGCCTGCCTGTCGCTGGCCTTCTCGCTGGCCTATGTGCAAGTGGCGCGCCGCACCGTGCGCTGGGCGATGCTGGAGCGCGCGCAGCAGGCCGAGGCCAAGCAGCCGGAACTGGCCAATCAGGCGTCCTGAGCCTGAACCCGGCCCCGCTGGCACAGCCCGGCCCGCATGCGCGGCCGGGCTTTGTCTTGGCGGAGCCGGCTTCCCGGCGATCCGTCGTGACCGCCGGGGGCGACTGCCTCTATAATCGATCGTTTCAGATCGCACCTTTGGAACAATCCTAATGACCAAACGCAAGATTCTGGTGACCAGCGCATTGCCTTACGCCAACGCGGGGCTGCATCTGGGTCACATGCTGGAACAGATTCAGACCGACATCTGGGTGCGCTTCCAGAAGATGCGCGGCCACGAATGCTATTACGTCTGCGCCGACGACACCCACGGCGCCCCCATCATGCTGGCGGCGGAAAAGCAGGGCATCACCCCGGAGCAGCTGGTGGACAGCGTGCGCGAACTGCACCTGGCGGACTCCCAGGGCTTCCTGATCGGCCACGACAACTACTACAGCACCAACAGCCCGGAAAACAAGGCGCTGGCGGAGCAGGTCTACCTGGCGCTGAAGGCCGACGACAAGATCGCCTGCCGCACCATCGAGCAGCTGTTCGACCCGGAAAAGCAGATGTTCCTGCCGGACCGCTTCGTCAAGGGCGAGTGCCCGAAATGCAGCGCCAAGGACCAGTACGGCGACAACTGTGAAGTCTGCGGCGCCACTTACAACCCCACCGAGTTGAAGAACCCGTACTCGGCGGTGTCCGGCGCCAAGCCGGTGCTGAAAACCTCCGAGCACTATTTCTTCCGCCTGGGCGAATGCGCCGACTTCCTCAAGCAATGGACCGGCGGCGGCAGCGCGCGCGCCGACGGCGCGACCCAGCCGCATTTGCAGCCGGAATCGCTGAACAAGATGAACGAGTGGATCTCCGGCGGCCTGCAGGACTGGGACATCAGCCGCGACGCGCCGTATTTCGGTTTCGAGATCCCTGGCGCGCCGGGCAAGTACTTCTATGTATGGCTGGACGCGCCCATCGGCTACATGGCCAGCTTCAAGAACCTGTGCGATCGCAGCGGCCTGAACTTCGATGAATGGTTCGGCAAGCACAGCCAGACCGAGATGTACCACTTCATCGGCAAGGACATCCTGTACTTCCACGCGCTGTTCTGGCCGGCGATGCTGAACTACTCCGGTCTGCGCGCGCCCACCGGCGTGTTCGCCCACGGCTTCCTGACCGTGGACGGGCAGAAGATGTCCAAGTCGCGCGGCACCTTCATCCAGGCCAAGAGCTATCTGGACTGCGGCCTGAACCCGGAGTGGATGCGCTACTACATCGCCGCCAAGCTCAATGGCCGCATCGAAGACATCGACCTCAACCTGAACGACTTCGTCGCGCGGGTGAACTCCGATCTGGTGGGCAAGTTCGTCAACATCGCCAGCCGTTCCGCCGGCTTCATCGCCAAGCGCTTTGACGGCATGCTGGCCAGCCAGGTCAGCGACGGCGACATCCTCGCCAAGCTGCAGGCCGCCGCCGACGAGTTGGCCGCCGCCTTCGAAGCGCGCGAATACGCCAAGGCGCTGCGCGACGTGATGGCGCTGGCCGACGTGGTCAACGCCTACGTGGACGCCAACAAGCCGTGGGAACTGGCCAAGCAGGAAGGCCAGGACGCGCGTCTGCAGGAAGTCTGCACCGTGCTGATCAACGCCTTCCGCCTGCTCACCATCTACCTGAAGCCGGTGCTGCCCAAGCTGGCCGAGGGCGTGGAAGCCTTCCTCGACGTGGCGCCGCTCGCCTGGAGCGACGCCGCAAACCTGCTGCTGGGCAAGAAGATCAATGCCTACCAGCACCTGATGCAGCGCATCGACCCGGTACTGATCGACAAACTGATAGAAGCGAACAAACAGAATATGCAAGCCACCGCAGACGCGCCGGCCGCCGCTCAATACGAGCCGCTGGCCGAAACCATCAAGATCGACGACTTCGCTAAGCTGGACCTGCGCATCGGCAAGGTGCTGGAGTGCAACTTCGTCGAAGGCTCGGACAAACTGCTGCAGTTCACCGTGGACCTGGGCTTCGAGAAGCGCAACATCTTCTCCGGCATCCGCAAGGCTTACCAGGAACCGGAAAAACTGGTGGGCCGCAATGTGGTGGTGGTGGCCAACCTGGCCGAGCGCAAGATGCGCTTCGGCGTGTCCCAGGGCATGATCGTCTGCGCTTCCGGCCAGGACGACAGCGAAGGCCTGTTCCTGCTGGACGCCGACCAGGGCGCCAAGCCGGGCATGCGCATAGGCTGAGCCGGTAGTTCCTAATCCTGACTGTTCTTTTTGCTAGTTGGGTCCCGCGGCCCCTGCTGTCATATTGGCATGCAGGGGCCGCGTCATTTCGCGGCCCCGAAAGCTTCACCAGGCTGTCATCTGAGGCTGTTACATTGACCGCAAGCCAAATGCGAAACATTCTCGTCCGGCTGGCGGAACTTTTGAAAATATGGTATGTCTCTAGATGAAATGAATTTTGAACAACCCAAAAAAAAGAAAAAGGAATGAACCATCATGAAAATTTCTCAACTGAAACCCGGCTACAAAATCCTTGAGCACAAGGACAGCGGCTCTACCATGCATTACGAAGTGGTCAGCATCCGACAGGTTGGCAAGATGTTCGAAGTGACTTTCAAGTCCGCTTTGGGCTTGGCCAGCGCCTTGTATCCCGCCAACGCCTTCATTCAGGCGGCCGCCTGATGCCTCCCCCCTGCGTTTGTCCATTCCATTGCGCAGATTACCGATGAAGCCCCGCGAAACGCGGGGCTTTGTTTTTGGCCGGTCCTTTCCCTCCCTTGCAAAAAACTCAAGCCAGGCAGTTGACGTTTCGATGCAAATTGTTCATGCTTTTTGCATTTGATGGCGGAGGCGCCGTGCCGCAACGCTCAAAACTGATTCTGGAAATCATCGTCAATTTCCTGTTGCCCTGGCTGTGTTACCGCTATGGCGAGCCGCGCTGGGGCGAAGCCGGCGCGCTGATGTTCTCCGCCTTGCCGCCGGTGTTGTGGAGCGTGGTCGAGCTGGTGCGCTTCCGTCGCGTGGACGCCTTGAGTCTGCTGGTGCTGGCGGGTATAGGCTTGTCCTTGCTGGCCATGTTGTTGGGAGGCGACGCGCGCCTGCTGTTGCTGCGCGAGTCCCTGATCACCGGTTTGATCGGCTGCGGCTTTCTGCTGTCCCTAGCGCTGCGTCGGCCGCTGGTGTTCTATCTGGCGCGGGCGACCTTGGCGCGGGAGTCGGCGCAGGGGCGGGAACGGTTCGAACAGCTGTGGCGGCTTGACGGTTTCAGGCGCGCCATCCAGCTGATGACGCTGTGGTGGGGCTTGGGGCTGAGCCTGGAGGCCGGCGGGCGCGCTTATCTGGCCTGGACCTGGCCGGTGGAGCGTTTTCTGCTGGTGGCGCCCTTCATTAGCTACGGCGTGATGGGCGGGCTGTGCCTGATGACCTTGCTGTATCGGCGACGGATGCGGCGCGAAGCCGCTGTGGGCGTGGCCGCGCCTTGAAGCGGGCGGGTGGACGAATAAAAAAAAGGGCCGCATAAGCGGCCCTGAAGTTCCGTGATGAACACTTAGGAGGAAAGACACGGCTGCTCGATTTGCGGCTTCGCTGGCAGTCGAAACCGCAGCGGCAATGTCTTCCAAAATGCACAAAGATCGCGCCCGCATCGGCAGTGCCTGTTGGCAGACAGGCGGCTGACTTCTCGGGCCGCAATCGCTCGGGGAGAACGACTGCGCTGACCTTGAGTTCACTTTAGACGGTCTTTGTTGATCAGGTGTGTGGTAGCAAAGATCAACTGTTAACAAGTATGTATCGTCTTGGCGCGAACTTTCAGCGCGCCGGCAATCTTTTTTGTCAAAACGCTTGACCAAGAAAACGGGGCGGGGTATAGTTCACCCCTCTGCACGAAACACAGCAGACAGATCAGACGCGGGGTGGAGCAGTCTGGTAGCTCGTCGGGCTCATAACCCGAAGGTCGTAGGTTCAAATCCTGCCCCCGCAACCAGTTAAAAAAGCCTGAAGCTAAACAGCTTCGGGCTTTTTTGCGTTGGTTTCCCTTCTTTGTCCGGTAAGACTATCGAGTCGGCTTGTTTTTGACGCTTCTCAGCGTTCAGAAGATGAGTTTCCGCTCCCGCTCCGGAAAGACGTTCCCGCCGCGATATTGTCGCGGCAACTCCCTTCTTGGCCCATGCCGGGCCTCATTTCCTTGAGAGCAGCGGGCGCTTGGCCGCCCAGCGAGTTCGGCCGGATTGGCGCGCTTGGACGATTTGGAGCTTCGGCGGCAGGGGCGCCGCATCCTGCGGCGTTTGGTGGTTCCGAACCTGGGCTCTTGGGGAGAGGCGTCGCCGACTCATGATATTTTCTTGTCGGCCTGAGCATGAGGCTCCTGAACCGCCTGGGCAAGGAAGGGGGATTCACCTGGCAATCCGTTTTCAATTTTCTCGCCTTGCGGTGCCGCCCTCAAACAAGCAATAAACCATCCCGCGGCTTTGCTCAGGATTGCGCCTTCCCGTACCAGTAGCAGCAAGTTCACATCCGGCGGGCGCACGTCCAATGGCAATTCGACAAAGCGCTGCGCTGCCAGCGTCGATCTCAGGGCCAGATTGGACAGCGGCACCACGGCGTCCAGCATCGTCAGTAAAGCGCAAATCAATACATTCGAGGTGCAGCAAATGATGCGTTCCGGCGGCGGCAATCCCTGCCTGGAAAACATGTCGCAGATGAAGCGCTCATATTGGCCGCTTTGATCCGAGTGCAACCACTCGGCGTCCTGAAGTTGGTGCAGGCTGGCGGCATGCCGCAGCGGGCTGTCCGCGCTGACCACGAAGCCGGATCGCGACTTCAACAGTGATTCCGGTTTGACAAAGGCGCCATCGGGCGGGGCGGCGAAAGCCCCGAGTCCAAAATCCAATTGCCCGTTGCGCAAGCCGTCCAGCAGCTGTTGGCTGTCCAGCTCCAGAAAGTCCACGCGCACCTGCGGCATGGTCTTGCGGAACGCGGCGAACGCCTGCGGCAATATTTCCAAGCCGGCCAACGGGGTCAGGCCGATGCGCAGATTACGCTCGCGGCCGCTGCGCAATTGGCTCATTTCCTGTTGCGCCCGCTCCAATTCGCGTATCACCAGCCGCGCGTATCCCAGCAGCGTTTGGCCGGCGTCAGTCAAAGTCACCCCCCAGGAGTTGCGCAGCAGCAGCGACACGCCTTGCTCCGCCTCCAGCTTGCGCAGAGCTTTGGTAATGGCGGGCTGGGTCACGCACAAAGCCCTTGCCGCCGCATTGATGCTGCCATGATCCGCTACCGCCGCCAGCGCGCGCAGTTGGTGCTGCTTCAGCAAACTCACTCTAATAACTCCTGCTTATGGCTATCAATATTTGTGCTTATTCAGCACAAATAGTTTTGCATATCATGCAGCGACACCTTCCAAACCACGGGGCCCAAACCATGGCAAACCTTCCATTCATTCTCCCAGAAATCCTGCGCAACCTGGATGAGTTCATCGAGCTGCGCCGTCAGATCCATGCTCATCCCGAGCTTGGGTTCGAGGAAAAACGGACCAGCGAGCTGGTGGCCGCCAAGCTTGCCGAGTGGGGGTACGAGGTGCATGCCGGCGTGGGCAGAACCGGAGTGGTGGGGACGTTACGAGTTGGCGATGGCTGCCGCTCGCTCGGCATCCGCGCCGATATGGACGCGCTGCCCATCCAGGAGAACACCGGGCTTCCCTACGCCAGCACCTGCCCTGGAAAGATGCACGCCTGCGGCCACGACGGCCACACGGCCATCCTGTTGGCCGCGGCCAAGTACTTGGCCGAAACCCGCCGCTTCAACGGCACGCTGAACCTGATTTTTCAGCCCGCCGAAGAGGGCCTGGGAGGGGCTCCGGCCATGCTGGAGGACGGCCTGTTCGAACGCTTTCCCTGCGATGCCGTATACGCGTTGCACAACGCGCCCGGGTTGCCCGTTGGATGTTTTGCGTTGAAAGAGGGGGCGATGGCGGCCTCGTCCGACAGCGTGGACATACGCCTCGCCGGGGTGGGGGCGCACGGCGCCATGCCCAGTTTTGGCCGCGACCCCATCGTCGCCGCATCGTCCATCGTCATGGCTCTGCAAACGCTGGTGGCGCGCAACATCCCCGCAACGGAAGCCGGTGTGGTCTCCGTCGGTTCGCTCCATGCCGGCAAGACGTACAACGTGATTCCCGAGCACGCGGAGCTGAAGCTGACCGTGCGCGCGCTTAGCCGCGATGTCCATGCCACGTTGAAACAGCGCTTGCATGAAGTCGTCCAGTTGCAGGCGCAGAGCTTTGGCGTGGCGGCGGAGATCGATTACCGCACCATCTCGCCAGTGTTGGTCAATACGCCGGATGAAACTCGCTTGATGAGCGCGCTGATCCGCGAGCAAGCGGGCGCGCAGTGTTTGATCGAACCGCCGCAGGGAATGATGGGCAGCGAGGACTTCGCCTGGATGTTGGAGAAGAAGCCGGGCTGCTACGTGCTGCTGGGCAACGGTACTGAAAGCCGCGGCGGCTGCATGGTTCACAACCCCGGCTACGACTTCAACGACGAGGCGCTGCCGGTGGGCGCCTCGCTGTGGGCACGGTTGACGGAAAACTACCTGCGAGCCTGACGCGCATTGCGATCAAGCCGGCGGCACAGCCGGCATTGCACCACCAAGGAGAAACCGATGCTGCTGCGCCATACCTGGCCGCCTCTGCTGGCGGCCTGTCTGTCCCCATTCGCCTGGGCCGATTCTTTCTTAATGACCCGCCTGCAAGGCCTGCCTCTGTTCAACGGCGCTCTGAAGAACGGCGGCGTTGCCCCGTATGGCACATTGGACCTGGGCGTTAACTACTCGCAGGCCGGCGGCAAAAGCACATGGCAGATGCAGAGCGGTGGCGAATGGACGTCAAAATTCGGGCTGGCCGGGCGCGAGTTGTTGGGCGGCGGCTGGAAGGCGGAGTTCAACCTGGAGGCCGGCTTTAACGCAAATGACGGCACTCCTCAGGTCGCCGGCGCGCCTTTCAACCGCGAAGCCTGGCTGGGGCTGGAGTCCCCGCAATGGGGGGCGCTGCGGCTGGGGCGTCAGCTCAACGCCGGTCTGCCGCTGTTCGTCGATCCATTCGGCGCCGTCAACACCAACTCGGTCTATAGCTGGGTGGGCATGGGGGCGGTGCAGACGTCTCGTGGCGTCTTGCCCAATGCCGATCTCGGTCCCGGCTCTGCTCAGCTGGACAGCCGGGCGGGAGGCACCGTCAAGTGGATGTCCCCGCGCGGTCAGGGCTTCAATGTGGAGCTGCTGCAAGCCGCCGAGCCAGGGCGGCGAACACCTGGCAGCCGCGGGGCCATGCTGGCTCATCTGGATGGGCCGCTGTTTCTGGCCGCCAGCCTCAACCAGAGTTGGCAGCCTTTGCCCCAAGCGCTCGGCACGGGCGCGGTGCGCAATGACTTCTATGGCTTGGCCGCGGTTTATGACACGGGCCGGCTGGTGTTGTCCACCTCCCACACCGTGACCATTCCGCGCCGCCAGCAAAACGGCATCGCCCGCGTTTACACGGCCGGGGCCATCGTCGCGGAAAAACGGCATGTCTATCGGCTCTCCATCGTTTATCGCGACACGTCCAGCGCGCGCGATTCGGACGGACGCTCCGTCTCCAGCGCCGCCCTCGGCCTGATGCTGGGTTACGACTACATGCTATCCAAACGAACCGGCCTATATGCCCGCGCCGGTTCCATTCGCAATCTTGGCGGCTCCACCTTGGTCCTGAACAGCCAGCCGCTGCCCACCGACGCCCTTGGCCGGCCGTTGTCGGGGATTGCGCCCGTCAGTGCCGCGATAGGCCTGTATCACAACTATTTCTGACGCAGGCTATAGCTAAAACCGGGAAATACACCATGCACAAGACGCTGACCGCTCCACCTCCCTCCGTCCCGGCCGAACCCGCAGCAAAGTCGTCGCGCCGAACCATCGTCGCCGTATCGCTGGGCAATTGGCTGGAGCTGTACGACTTCACCGTATTCAGCTTTTTCGCTTTGCTGATCGGTAAACTGTATTTTCCTTCCCACAGCGAGTACGGATCGCTGCTGATGGCGCTGGCCACCTTCGGCATTGGCTTCGTCATGCGGCCGCTTGGCAGCGTGGTGATAGGCCGCATCGCCGACCGTTCCGGGCGCAAGCCGGCGTTGACGCTAACGATCTGGCTGATGGTGGCCGGCACCGCTCTGATCGGTCTGGCGCCCACCTACGCCAGTATCGGCGTACTGGCGCCGCTGCTGATCGTCGCGGGCAGATTGCTGCAGGGCTTTGCCGCTGGCGGCGAGGTTGGGGCCGCCACTAGCTACCTGATGGAGTCCGGCGCACGCCATCGCCGTGGCTTCAGGGTGAGCTGGCAGATGGCCACTCAGGGCGGGGCCGTGCTGGCCGGCGCGCTGAGCGGCGCTCTGCTCAGCCACTTCCTCAGCGTTGAGGCGCTAGAGAGTTGGGGCTGGCGCTTGCCCTTCCTGCTGGGGCTTCTGGTGGGGCCGGTGGGGCTGTACATCCGCCGCCACTTGGATGAAACCCACCACGCTGAGCCGTCCCCCCAGCCCCGTCTGGGCGAGCTGGTCTATCGGCACCGAAGCAAGCTGTTGCTGGGCATGATGCTGATCATGGGCGGCACCGCCAATATGTATGTGGTCGGCCACTACCTGCCATCCTACTTGATCAAGGTATTGCGTCAGCCGCCGGCGTCAGCGCTTCTGGCGGGGTGCGCGGCCGGGCTGCTTCTGTTGCTGGCGTCGCCGCCGGCCGGCATGCTGGCTGATCGCCTGTCCCGGCGCAAGCCCTTGCTGCTGGCGGTCAACTTCTTGTTGGTGCTGCTCGCCCTGCCTTGCTTCATGTTGCTGCATGCTTACCCGGCTCTGCCGGCCGCCCTGGTCTTGGTGCTGGTCTTGGCCGGGCTGCTGGCGCTGGGCAGCCCCGCCGGCTTCTTGCTGATCATGGAAGCCTTTCCCCGCAATGAGCGAGCCACCTGCCTAGCCATCGTCTACGCCTGCGGTGTGACGCTGTTCGGAGGCTTCGCCCAGTTCATCGTGACCTGGTTGATCAGCGTCAGCGGCAGCCCGCTGGTGCCGGCCTGGTACATCATGGCTTGCGGGGCGGCCAGCTTGCTGGCGCTGCTGATCTTCCGTGAAGAGCGGGTAAAGGATTGAGCCAGGCAGGCATGGGCGTTATTGAGGCCTCTCTATGGCCCCGGCTCACTCCAGGCAGACGTTATCGGCATGATGATCCAGTTGGCCAGATCGTCATGTCGCGTGGCAGGGAAGAGCCGACGCCGTCGCCGACGAAGATCAGGCGGCGAATCTCGTCCAGGCATCTGTCGTAGACGGCGGATTCGATGCGGCTGACGGTCAGCAGCACCACCAGGCCGGCTGCATCCTCCAGCAGCGGGCCGGCGCCGCCCCATTCTCCGCCCACGGCGACGCCTTGCAGCACTCGCAAGGCCACCAGAGTCCGATTCGCTGGTGGGTGGGCAGCAGGCCGATGCAGACGGTGGCCACCCCCATCAGCATCAGGGTGATGACCAGCGATTTCTTCCGGCCCAGCCTGTCTCCCAGGTGCCCGAAGACGATGCCGCCCAAGGGGCGGGCGAAGAAGCCGACGGCAAAGGTGCCCAGGGCGGCCATGCGGCTGAGGAAGGGGCCGCCGGGCGGGTAAGAACAGCTGGCCGAACACCAGGGCGGCGGCGGTGCCGTAGATGTAGAAGTCGTACCACTCGATCATGGTGCCGACAAAGGCGGCCAGGCCGGCGCGCGCCGGCTGGCGGGCGCCGGGGGCGAGCGGCCCGGATTTACTATTACCTGAAATAGTATTTTCCATATTAATAGTCCATCCCTAAGCGAGGGTTGATCATCTTGCCGGCAGGCCAAGTTTATTGCGCACCGCCGGCCTGTCGTCAAATCATCAATATGCATCCGGACTATGGCCGGGATTCATATTTTCCCGGCGCCGTCATCGGCGGCGACGCCAGGGGAGAGGCTGTTGCTGGGCGCCGCGCTGCCTTATAGTGGGTTCATCCATCCGCATCCGGGAGCCGCAGCATGCGCATTGCCGTTTTTGACGCCAAGAATTACGACCGCCACGCGCTGGAGGCCGCCAATCAAAGCCACCGCCATCAATTGCAGTTTTTCGAGCCGCGCTTGAACCTGGACACCGTGAGCCTGGTGCAGGGGGCGGACGCGGTCTGCCCCTTCGTCAACGACAGGCTGGACGCCGCGGTGGTGGCCAAGCTGGCGGCGGCGGGAGTGAAGCTGGTGACCTTGCGCTGCGCCGGCTACAACGGCGTGGACCTGGCGGCCTGCCGCCGGCACGGCATCGCGGTGACCCGGGTGCCGGCCTATTCGCCGCACGCGGTGGCCGAGCACGCCTTCGCCTTATTGCTGGCGGTGGTGCGCCGCATCCACAAGTCCTACACCCGGGTGCGGGAGATGGATTTTTCGCTGGACGGGCTGGTGGGTTTCGATCTGCACGGCAAGACCATGGGCGTGTTGGGCGCCGGCCGCATCGGCCAGGCCACGATGTCCATCGCCCGCGGTTTCGGCATGCGGGTGCTGGCCTATGATCTGTACCCCAAAGCCGAGCTGGCGGCGAGCCTGGGCTGCGAGTTCGTGTCCCTGGACGAGATCTGGCGGCAGGCGGACGTGATCAGCCTGCATCTGCCGCTGACGGCGGAGAGCCGGCACCTGGTCAATCGCGAGACGCTGGCGCGGATGAAGCCGGGCGCGGTGTTGATCAATACCAGCCGCGGCGGCCTGATCGACACCGCCGCCTTGCTGGAGGCGCTGAAGGCCGGGCGCTTGTCCGGCGTGGGCCTGGACGTGTACGAGATGGAAGAGGGCGTGTTTTTCGAAAACTTGTCGGAAAGCGGGCTGCAGGACGATCAGCTGGCGCGGCTGCTGACCTTTCCCAATGTGCTGGTGACTTCGCACCAGGGCTTTTTGACG
The DNA here is from genome assembly GCF_016937655.1 of Chromobacterium alkanivorans. Lineage (GTDB taxonomy): Bacteria > Pseudomonadota > Gammaproteobacteria > Burkholderiales > Chromobacteriaceae > Chromobacterium > Chromobacterium alkanivorans. The sequence continues at coordinate 58,647 of NZ_JAFHKL010000008.1, forward strand.
CGCGAGGCGCTGATGAATATCGCCGACGCCACCTTGGGCAACGCCGGCGCTTTCGAGCGGGGAGAGGCGCTGGTCAACGCCGTCTCGGCCTAGTCAGGGCAGGTCGCGGCGGAACACCCAGTTCAGTTCGCCGGAGGCGGCGGCGTCGAAGGCGTAGCCGGCGCTGTCGAAGTGCTTGAGCTGTTCCGGCTGGCTGACCTGATGCAGCGCGGCCCAGCGCGCCATCATGCCGCGCGCGCGCTTGGCGTAGAAGCTGATGATTTTGTACTGGCCGTTCTTGCGGTCCTGGAACACCGGGGTGATCAGGCTGCCGTTGAGCTTGGCGGGCTTCACCGCCTTGAAGTATTCCTCCGAGGCCAGATTCACCAGCACCGGGTCTTTTCTTTGCTCCAGCACCGCGTTCAGCGCCTGGGTGACGGTGTCGCCCCAGAACTCATACAGGTTCTTGCCGCGCGGGTTGCTCAGCCGGGTGCCCATTTCCAGCCGGTAGGGCTGCATCAGGTCCAGCGGCCGCAGCGCGCCGTAGAGTCCGGACAGGATGCGCAGATGGCTTTGCAGATAGTTCATCTGCCCCGGCTCCAGGCTGGCGGCGTTCAGGCCTTCGTAGACGTCGCCCTTGAACGCCAGCACCGCCTGTTTGGCGTTGGCCGGGCTGAACGGCGCCTGCCAGTCGTGATAGCGGCCCACGTTCAATTGCGCCAGCGCGTCGCTGATGCTCATCAGCTTGCCGATTTCCAGCGGGCTCTTGGCGCGCAGCACCTGGATCAGTTCGGCGCTGTGGTGCAGAAAGTCCGGCTGGGTGTATTGATCGGTGGCGGCGGGGGTGTCGAAGTCCAGCGTCTTGGCTGGAGAGATGACCATCAGCATGAGGCGAATCCTTGTTGAGCAACCGCCATTGTACTGGACTGAGCCGGGCTTGGCCCGTCGTCGTGACCGACGGCGCGCTTGGCTCTAGAATGCAGGCCGGGATTTGAATCTATGATGCTCTGGCAAGGAGAGGACATGCGGGTATTGGTGCAGCGGGTGCGGCAGGCGTCGGTGACGGTGGAAGGGCGCGTGAGCGGGGAGATCGGCCCCGGGCTGCTGCTGCTGGTGGGCATTGAAGAAGAGGACGGGGCGGAGGACATCGCCTGGCTGACGCGCAAGCTCAGCCAGCTGCGCATCTTCAACGACGAGGCCGGGGTGATGAACCGCTCGGTGCTGGACAGCGGCGGCGAGGTGTTGGCGGTCAGCCAGTTCACGCTGTTCGCCAGCACCAGGAAGGGCAACCGGCCGTCGTATTCGCGCGCGGCTCGGCCGGAACGGTCCAGCCCCTTGTTCGATCAGTTTGTCGCCGCGATGGCGCAGACCCTGGGCAAGCCGGTGCCCACCGGGGTGTTCGGCGCGGACATGCAAGTGGCGCTGGTCAACGACGGTCCGGTGACGATCTGGCTGGACAGCAAGACGATGGAGTGAGCGATGGAAGGCAGCCGCTGGCGGTCCTGGCGCATTCTGCTGACGCCGTATTATCTGAATCTGTACGCCCGACAGGCGCATGTGCTGCGGGTGGCCGCGGCGTTTCTGGTCGGGCTGGCCTTGAACCTGATGTTCGAGATACCGCACGGCAGCTGGATGCTGGTGACCATCCTGATCGTGCTGGGCAGCGTGCCGCACTGGGGCGGGGTGAGGCGCAAGGCCTTGCAGCGCATGGGCGGCTCCTTGCTGGGGGCGGCGGCCGGCCTGGTGGCGATGGCCTTGTACCGCCATTCCCCGCTGTCCTGCTACGCGTGGATGACGGCGCTGGTGATGCTCAGCGCCTGGTTCGCGCTGGGCAAGGGCGAGTATCTGGCGCTGCTGGTGGGCTTGACCATGGTGATCGTCGCCGGCCTGGGCAACGAGCCGGTGGAGGCGGCGCTATGGCGCGGCTTCAATGTGCTGGCCGGCTCCGTGCTGGGCCTGGTGGCCGCCGGCCTGTTTCCGCTGCGGGCGATAGACAGTTGGCGCTTTTTGCTGGCGGACAATCTGCGCGAGGCGGCCACCCTGTACAGCAAGATCGCGCGGCGGAGCGAAGTGGACGCCGGCCTGGCGCTGGAGCGCTTCAACAGCCGCTTGATCCGCATGCGCGCCCTGGTGGCCGCTGCGGTGCAGGAGTCCGGCCTGCCCGGCGCCCGCTTCGACGCCATCCAGCGGCGGCAGCGCGCCTTGTGCAGCCTGCTGGACCGGATGAGCGAGGTGGCCCAGGGCACGCCGGCCTTGAGCGACAGCGCGGAACAGCGCCGCGCCATCGTGCGCACGCTGATGCGCGCCGCCCACGGCATGCGCTTCAATCAACCGGAGATGCTGGCGGAGGCGCTGGACGAGGCGGTGAGCCCGCTGGCGCTGGACAAGCCCTCGTATTGCCACTGGCTGACCGCGGAGTTCAATCTGGTCGCCGAGCATTTGCGCGAGGAGCTGGCGCAGCTGCTGCCCTGCCTGATGCAAGTGCCGCCGCCCAGCCGCGGGGTGCTGCTGATGGTGTGGCACTGGCTGAGCAGCGCCAGCCAGGGGCGCAGCCGCTAGCGCATGAAAAAAGCCAGGGCTCGCCCTGGCTTTTTGCTTGCGTCCACGCGCTTACAGGCCCTGGATGCGCACTTTCTGGCCCGGCTGCAAGCGGGTCAGCTGGCGCGAGTCGTTCCAGCGCTGGATGTCGTTGTGGTTGACGCCGAAGCGGCGGGCGATGCTGAACAAGGTGTCGCCGCGCTGCACCACGTATTCCGCCGGCACGCTGCCGGTGGCGCGCTGGCTGGTCTGCAGGCCGCTAACTTTGAGCAAGGCGTCTTGCTGCGCCTGGCTGGCGCGGCTGTCCGCCAGCAGGGTCACGCCCTTGTCCAGAGTCTTGTTGACGTTCAGCACCTGGCCGACCAGCACGGTGTTGGAGTCCAGCTGATTGGCCGTTTTCAAATCGTCCAGGCCGAGGTTGAAGCGACGGGCGATGCTGTACAGAGTGTCGCCGGCGGCCACGGTGTAGTTGCCGTCGGCGTCGGCCACGGGCAGGGCCGCGGGCGCCGCCGCCACGAGGACGGCTTTGGCCGGAGCCGGCGAGGCTTCCGGCGCGGCCGCCAAAACCGGCGCCGGCTGGGCGGCCGCTTGCGGGGCCGGGGCCTGCGCGACCGGAGCGGTTGGCGGCACGGCCTGGGCCGAGGCCACCATTACCGCCGGCGCCGCGCGCGGCGCGTCCGCCTGCGCCAGCAAGGTGGCGCTGTCGCCGCTTTCCGGCAAGGCGGTGTCGGTGGCGTCCAGCGGACGGATGTCGCGCTGATCCTTGCTCATCGCCACCAGCACCGGCTGGCCGGCCTTGAGCGAGGTGCCGCTCAGATTGTTGGCGCTCATCAGCTGGCCGGCGCTCATGCCGTGCTCGCTGGCGATCAGGCTGACGTTGGAGTCCGCGGGCGGAGTGTAGACCTCCCAGGTCAGCAGCGGCTTGTCCCACTTGGCCAGATTGGCCTGGAATTTGTCGGCCTTGGCCGCCGGGATCAGCATCTGGCGGCCGTTTTTGTGCGCGTACACCGGCAGATTGAACGCCGGGTTCAGCTCTTTGAATTCGTTGATGGACACGCCGGCCAGCTTGGCGGCGATGTCGATGTTCATGTGCTTGCCGGTGGAGACGGCGACGAAGTAGGGCTTGTTGGGGAATTTGTCCAGACGCACGCCGAACTTGGCCGGGTCGTTGAGGATGTTGCGCACCGCCAGCAACTTGGGCGCGTAGTTGCGCGTTTCGTTGGGCATGCGGATGTTTTCGTAGCTGACTTCCTGGCCGCTGGCCTGCAGCCGGGCGATGGCGCGGGAGACGTTGCCCTCGCCCCAGTTGTAGGCGGCCAGCGCGATGTTCCAGTCGCCGAACTGCCCATAGAGGTTTTCCAGGTAGTCCAGCGCGGCGCGGGTGGCTTCGGTCACGTCGCGGCGGCCGTCGTACCACCAGGTTTGCTCCAGGCCGTACTGACGGCCGGTGGCCGGCATGAACTGCCACAGGCCGGAGGCGCCGACATGGGATTTGGCGGTGGGAACGAAGGCGCTTTCCACCAGCGGCAACAGCGCCAGCTCGGTGGGCATGCCGCGGCGCTCCACCTCGTTCATGATGTGAAACAGATATTTTCTACTGCGGTCCAGCGTGCGGCGGAAGTATTCCGGCTTGCTGGCATAAAAGCGTTCCTGGCGGCGCACGATGTCGGCGTTCACTTCCGGCAGCTGGAAGCCTTCGCGAGCGCGTTCCCAGACATTGTCGCCGTTGCGAAGCAGGCTGGAGTTCAGCAGCATCATGTCCAGGCCGGCGGCCAGGCCCTCGTCCACGCCGACGGATTGGCGAAACGCCCCGTCCGCGTGCGCGGCGGAGGCAAATAAAAAAGCAAATGACAGCGAAAGTGCCAACGGGGTGAAGCGATTCATTTGGCGGGCCCGGAATTCTGATTTCGGCTGATGCTAAACAGCCAACATAGGGGTGTCAACCAAAAAACCAAATAACTTCATGTGCTTTGCTGACATATAGGCCATGCAGACTGTCCTGCGCCAGTTATTTTTAACAGCGCCGCTCAGGATTCAGTTCCTTGTCATGGTTTTCGCGCCGCTGTGCGCTCCGCTGCGCGTCGCGACAGAGGACGCGGCGAACCGCGGATTCGGCGCGCGCGCGGCTCATGAGCGTTCCGCTTCTTTCGCTGTTCTTGCCTTGTTCCGCCCCGGCTCGCGAGACAGTAAACGCGTTTTCAGAAGCGGTTTTTCCACTCGCGCAGCGCGGAAAAGACATCCACCGCGTCGTTCAGCGGCTTGCCGCTCCAGTGCGCGGCGGACTGGCGCACCGCCGGCTCGTGCGCGCGCAGGAAGGGGTTGCTGGCGCGCTCCAGGCTGATGGTGGAGGGCAGGGTGGGCAGGTCCTGCTCGCGCAGCTTCAGGTCCCGGCTCATGCGGATGGCCAGCACCGGGTTGCCGGGCTCCACCGTCAGCGCGAAGCGCAGATTGGCCAGGGTGTACTCATGGGCCGGATAGACCTTGGTGGCGTCAGGCAGCGCGGCCAGCTTGGCCAGCGAATCGTGCATTTGCCGCGGCGTGCCCTCGAACAGCCGGCCACAGCCGGCGCCGAACAGGGTGTCGCCGCAGAACAGCGCGTCGTCGATCACATAGGCCAGGTGGTTCAGCGTGTGGCCCGGAACTTCCAGCACCGCGGCCGCGCCGAAGGAAAGCTCGACGCGGGCCCCGTCCATCACCGGTCGGGAGACCGAGGCGATGTCGGCCGGGCCGTAGACGGCGGCGTCCGGCCAGCGCGCGGACAGCTCGGCCACGCCGCCGATGTGGTCGGCGTGGTGGTGGGTGATCAGGATGGCTTCCAGCCGCAGCCCTTCCCGTTCCAGGAAGGCGGCCGCCGGCGCGGCCTCGCCCGGGTCCACCACCACGGCGCGGCCGCTGTGATGCAAAACCCAGATATAATTGTCACTGAAGGCCCCTACCGGGCTGACGGTGAATTTGGCTGGCATAAGGCTTCTCTCGATGAAGAATTCGTTTAGCGACTGGCTGTGCTCCAGCGAATTGGGATGTTATCTGCTGGAGCGGGAGCAGGCTTATTTCGACCGCGCCGTCGCCGACGTGTTCGGCTTTCATGCGGTGCAGCTGGGTTTGCCGGAAGTCGATTTCCTGCGCGCCAACCGCATTCCCTGGCAGTGCCGCGTCGCGGACTCCGGGCCGGCGCAGATCCGCTGCGCTCCGGAACAACTGCCGTTCGAGAGCCGCAGCCTGGACCTGCTGGTGATGCCGCATGTGCTGGATTTTACCACCGTGCCGCATCAGGTACTGCGCGAAGCCGAGCGCGTGCTGATGCCGGAGGGCCGGCTGATCCTCACCGGCTTCAATCCGGTGTCGCTGTGGGGCGTGCGCCGGCTGATCCAGGGGCGCGAGAACGCGCCGTGGAGCGGCAATTTCCTGTCGCTGGTGCGCATCAAGGACTGGCTGACCCTGCTGGAGCTGGAGCCCGCCAGCGGAGGCTTCATGGGCTACGCGCCGCCGTTCTCCCGCTGCGACTGGGTGCAGCGCTTCCGCTTCATGGAGCGGGCCGGAGACCGCTGGTGGCCGCTGGCCGCCGGCGTGTACGGCATCGAGGCGATCAAGCGTCAGCGCGGCATGCGCTTGATCCTGCCCAACTGGAAGCAGGGCAAGGCCAAGGCCGGCCTGGCGGTGGCGGCCGGCAACGAGCGTCATCACAGCCACCGGGAACCATGAGACAACACAGCAAGCGGGGCGAGAGCCCCGGCAATGACGAGACAGCATGACGACTGAAGACAAGGTAGAGATGTATACCGACGGCGCCTGCAAGGGCAATCCGGGGCCGGGCGGCTGGGGCGCTTTGCTGCGCTTCAAAGGCAAGGAAAAGGAAGTGTGCGGCGGCGAGGCCAACACCACCAACAACCGCATGGAGTTGCTGGCGGTGATCAAGGGCCTGTCCACCCTGAACCGGCCGTGCCGGGTGGTGGTGTACACCGACTCCCAATACGTGCAAAAGGGCATTTCCGAGTGGATACACGGCTGGAAGGCGCGCGGCTGGAAGACCGCGGCCAAGGAGCCGGTGAAGAACGCCGATCTGTGGCAGCAGCTGGACGCCGAACGCAACCGCCACCTGCATGTGGAGTGGCGTTGGGTCAAAGGCCACGCCGGCCATGAATTCAACGAACGGGCCGATCAACTGGCCAACCGCGGCGTAGAGCTGGCCTGAGCCGGCCGCGCCCGCCCTTCCTCGGAATTCAGAGCGGCGCCGCCGACGGCGGCCGTCGCCAGGACAGCGCATGAGACAAATCATTCTCGATACCGAAACCACCGGTCTCGAACACGCCCAAGGCCATCGCATCATCGAATTCGCCGGCCTGGAAATGATCAACCGCAAGCTCACCGGCAAGCATTTGCATCTTTACATCCACCCGGAGCGAGACATCGATCCGGACGCCCAGCGCGTGCACGGCATCTCGCTGGAGTTCCTGGAAGGCAAGCCCAAGTTCCGCGAGGTGGCCGAGGAAATGGCCGACTTCCTGCGCGACGCGGAATTGATCATCCACAACGCGCCGTTTGACGTCGGCTTCCTCAACGCCGAGTTCGAACGGGTAGGCCTGCCGTCGATCAAGAACCTGTGCGCCAATGTGATTGACACCCTGCGCGAGGCGCGCGACCAGTTCCCCGGCAAGCGCAACAGCCTGGACGCCTTGTGCGACCGCTTCGAGATCGACCGCTCCAACCGCACCTTGCACGGCGCGCTGGTGGACTGCGAACTGCTGTCCGAAGTCTATCTGTGGATGACCCGCGGCCAGGAAAGCCTGGTGATGGACATCGACGTCGATCTGCCCGGCGGCCAGCACGGCGCGATGGATTTCGAACGCAAGCCGCTGATCGTCAAGCGCGCCAACGAGCAGGAGCTGGCCGATCACCAGAGCTATCTGAACGATCTGGACAAGTCGGTGAAGGGCAGCTGCCTGTGGCGCAGCCTGGAGACGCCGGCCGGAGAGGGCGCGTGAGCCGCTATCTGGCCTTGGTGCCGGCCGCCGGCCACGGCAGCCGCTTCGGCGCGCCCAGCCCCAAGCAATACCTGCAATTGAACGGCAGGCCCTTGATGTGGCACACCCTGCAGGCGCTGGCCGCGGTGCCCGCCGTGGAGACGGTGGCGGTGGTGATCTCTCCTTGCGACGAGTGGTTCGACGATTTCGACTGGGACATCCCCAAGCTGCAAGTGCTGCGCGTGGGCGGCGTCAGCCGCGCCGAGAGCGTGCGCAACGGCCTGGAGGCGCTGGACTGCGCCGACGACGACTGGGTGCTGGTGCACGACGCCGCGCGCTGCTGTCTGACCGCGGACGCGGTGGAGCGGCTGCTGGCCGAGGTGGGCGACGATCCGGTGGGCGGCCTGCTGGCCCTGCCGGTGCCGGACACCGTCAAGCGCGCCGACGCCGAACAGCGCGTGGCGGTCACTGTCTCGCGCGCCGGCCTGTGGCTGGCGCAAACCCCGCAGATGTTCCGTCACGGCAAATTGCGGGAAGCGCTGCAAGGCGGCGACCTGGCGGACGTGACCGACGAGGCCTCCGCGATAGAGCGCTGCGGCGGCAAGCCGCGGCTGGTGGAGGGCGACGCCCAGAATTTCAAAGTGACTTATCCGCGCGATCTGGCCTTGGCGCGCGCGGTGCTGGCGGCAAGAAAGGATTGATATGTTTCGAGTTGGACAGGGCTACGACGTGCATCAGCTGGTGGCCGACCGGCCGCTGATTCTGGGCGGCGTGCTGATTCCGCACGACAAGGGCCTGCTGGGCCACTCCGACGCCGACGCCTTGCTGCACGCGATCACCGACGCGCTGCTGGGCGCGGCGGCGTTGGGCGACATCGGCCGCCATTTCCCCGACACCGCCGCCGAATTCAAGGGCGCGGACAGCCGCGCGCTGCTGCGCGAAGCGGTCAAGCGCGTGCGCGCCGCCGGCTGGCGGCCGGTGAACGTGGACAGCACGCTGATCGCGCAGCAGCCCAAGCTGGCTTTGCACATAGACGCGATGCGCGCCAATGTCGCCGCGGACCTGGGCCTGGAACTGGACGCGGTCAACGTCAAGGGCAAGACCAACGAGAAGCTGGGCTATCTGGGCCGCTGCGAGGCGATAGAGGCGCAAGCCGTCTGCCTGCTGGCGCCGGCGTGAAACCGGGCCGCACCGCGGTGCGCGGCTCGAGATTCTAGATTGATGACAGGTGTCTGGCGGACCGCCCCGTGCCATAATCCGCCCGGCGCAATACCATCCCAACACAGGAGGCATTACCATGTTGACTCAGGACCAGCTGAAGCTTGCCGTGGCCAAGAAGGCCATTGAATTCGTGCCGGACGATTGCATCGTCGGCGTCGGCACCGGCAGCACCGTCAATCTGTTCATCGAAGAGCTGGCCGCGATCAAGGGCCGCATCCGCGGCGCGGTGTCCAGCTCCGACGCCTCCACCGCCCGCCTCAAGGCCCACCACATCCCGGTGTTCGACCTCAACGAAGTGGACTCGCTGCAGGTCTACATCGACGGCGCCGATGAAATCAACCACCACCTGCACATGATCAAGGGCGGCGGCGCCGCGCTGACCCGCGAGAAGATCGTCGCCAGCGTGGCCGAGCAGTTCATCTGCATCGCAGACGAAACCAAATACGTCGCCATGCTGGGCGGCTTCCCGTTGCCGATCGAAGTCATCCCGATGGCGCGCAGCTATGTGGCGCGCGAGCTGGTCAAGCTGGGCGGCCACCCCGAGCTGCGTCAGGGCGTGACCACCGACAACGGCAACGTGATCCTGGACGTGCACGGCTTGAAGATCCAAAAGCCGGTGGAGCTGGAAGAGATCATCAACCACCTGGCCGGCGTGGTCACCTGCGGTCTGTTCGCGCGCCGCCGCGCCGACGTGCTGGTGTTGGGACGTCAGAGCGGCGTCGAAGAAATCCGTTAACGGCCAGTGCAAAGTCCCGACGGCGCATGCCTGCCTCTGAACAGGCTTGCGCCGCCCGCGGGCGGGCAGATGAATTGTCACATCGTCGTCATCTGCCCGCATTAACATAGCGTTTTTTGACAGGTTTTGGTTTGGGGCAGACATGGCAGAGCATATTTCCAAACAGTTCGATATGGAGCTGGAAACCATCCGCACCCGCGTCCTGCAGATGGGCGGACTGGTGGAGCAGCAGATTTTGTCCGCGGTGGAAGCCCTGCTGGCCGGCGACATTGAAAAGCTGGACAAGGTGATTGCCGAGGACGCGCTGGTCAACGCGATGGAAGTCACCATCGACGACGATTGCCTGCACATCATCGCCCGCCGCCAGCCGGCCGCCAGCGACCTGCGCATCGTGTTCACCGTGATCAAGGTGATCACCGATCTGGAGCGCATCGGCGACGAAGCCAAGAAGATCGCGCGCATGGGCAAGACCATCTATCAGTCGGAGCGCTACCAGGTGCCGCGCTTCCGCGAGATCGAGAAAATGGCGGACGTGGCGCTGGGCATGCTGCGCCGCGCGCTGGACGCCTTCGCCCGGCTGGACACCAGCGCCGCGCTGGAACTGGCCGAGGCCGACCAGGAACTGGACGAGGACTTCGCCGCCGAACTGCGCCAGCTGATCACCTTCATGATGGAAGACCCGCGCACCATCAGCATGTCCATCGACACCCTGTTCATCTCCAAGGCGATAGAGCGCATCGGCGACCACGCCACCAATATTTCCGAATACGTGGTCTACCTGGTCAAGGGCAAGGACATCCGCCACACCACGCTGGAAACCAAGAAGCGCGAAACCCTGGGCTGAGCCCGGCCGCGCCGGCCACGGCGACTGGACATGACGGTTTGACTAAAATGGCGGTAACATTCGGTGTTGCCGCCATTGTTGCGTCCGGCGTCCATGCCAGTCCCGGCGATCCAAACTGACGATGAATCCCCCCGTTGCCGCCGGCGCCGCCGCGCGGGCGCGGGCCCTGACAAAGAGAGAAGGGGTGTCTTTGACACTGACCACGCCCCCCAATAACGTGCTCGCCACCATCGATATGGGCTCCAACAGCTTCCGCCTGCAAGTGTCGCGGGTGGTGGACGACCAGCTGTACGCGCTGGACGTGATGAAGGAGACCGTGCGCCTGGGCGCCGGGCTGACCGCCGACAAACAGCTGGACCAGGAAACCCAGGACAAGGCGCTGGCCTGTCTCGCCCGCTTCGGCGAGCGCCTGCGCGGCTTCACCCCGGCGCAAGTGCGCGCCGTGGGCACCAACACCCTGCGGGTGGCCAAGAACGCGGCGGACTTCATCGCCAAGGCCGAACCGCTGCTGGGCTTTCCCATCGAAGTGATCGCCGGTCGCGAAGAAGCGCGGCTGATCTATCTGGGCGCCGCCCACTCGCTGCCGGACACCAAGGAAAGGCGCATGGTGGTGGACATCGGCGGCGGCTCCACCGAATTCATCATCGGCAGCCATTACAAGGCGCTGGTCACCGAAAGCCTGCCCCTGGGCTGCGTCAGCTACACCTTGCGCTATTTCGGCGACGGCAAGCTGACCCAGGTCAATTTCCGGGACGCCATCCTGGCCGCGCGCAATGAGATCCAGCGCATCGCCCACCAATACCAGCGCGAGGAATGGCAGCTGGCGGTGGGCACCTCCGGCACCGCGCGCTCCTTGCGCGACGTGCTGGAAATCAACGACTGGAGCACGGCCGACATCACCCTGGCCGGCATGGAAAAGCTCAAGGCGCTGCTGATCCGCCAGGGCAGCATCGCCGCCATCGACGTCAACGGCCTCAAGGCCGACCGCGCGCCGGTGCTGGCCGGCGGCCTCGCCATCATGATCGCGGTGTTCCAGGAGCTGGCCATCGACAAGATGACGGTGGCGGAAGGCGCTTTGCGCGACGGCGTGCTATACGATCTATTGGGCCGCCAGCGTGAAAAGGATATGCGCGATACCACCGTCACCCAGTTCAAGCGCCGCTACCATGTGGACACCGCCCAGGCCGAGCGCGTCACCGCGCTGGCCGAGCGCCTGTACCGGATGGTGGCCGGCGAGGACGTGGACCAGGCCATGCTCAAGCGCCTGCTGTGGGCGGCCAAGCTGCACGAGATCGGGCTGACCATCTCGCACACCGCCTATCACAAGCACTCCTCATACATTCTGCAGCACGCCGACATGCCCGGCTTCTCCAAGCGCGAGCAGGCCACGCTGGCCGCCATCGTGCTGGGCCACCGCGGCGACATGGGCAAGATGCGCCAGTACATGGAAGACGCCAGCCTGTGGCAGGCGGTGGTGGCGCTGCGGCTGGCGGTGCTGTTCCACCGCAGCCGCAACAGCATCGCGCTGCCGGAAATGCTGGACCTGCGCCAGCACGCCACCGGCTTCGCGCTGACGCTGAACAAGGTCTGGCTGAAAGGCAGCCCGCTGACCGCCAGCGGCTTCAAGCAGGAGATCGGCCAGTGGAAGAACGTCGGCTTCGTGCTCGACATCGTGCAAGTGTGAGCCGCCCATGCGCCACGCCACGCTGAAAAAACGCATACCCACGCTGGGCGAGGCGCCCGGCACCCTGCTGTCGGTGGGCGAGGCCAAACTGCCGGAGGCCTCGATCTCGCTGTTCGAATACGGGCCTGAGCAATTGCAGGAAACCGTGTTCCAGACCGTGGCGGAGGGCCTGGCCCATCAGCCCGGCGGCGGCGTGCTGTGGCTCAACGTCTACGGCCTGCACCAGCCCGAGGTGATGCGCGCCATCGGCCAGCGTTTCGGCCTGCACTCCCTGGTGCTGGAAGACATCATGAACGCGCGGCAGCGCCCCAAGGTGGAGGACTACGGCGATTACCTGTTCGTCGCCAGCCGGGTGTTCGACTATCACCAGCACAGCGAAAACGGGGCGGGGCGTTTGCTGTCGGACCAGATCTACCTGGTCATCGGCCGCCGCTTCGTGCTGAGTTTCCAGGAGCGTCCCACCGGCGTGTTCGAAGAAGTGCGCGAACGGCTGCGCCGCGGCCGCGGCCTGCTGCGCCACAAGGACGCCGACTACCTGGGCTACTCCTTGCTGGACGCGATGATAGACGACTACTTCGGCGTGCTCACCGAGTTCAACGAAAAAGTGGAGCGCATGGACACCATGCTGCTGCGCGGCCGCGACCAGGGCGTGCTGCTGCAGATCCAGCGGCTGAAGCGCGACTGCCTGAAGTTGCGCCGAGCGCTGATGCCGATGCGCGAAATGCTGATCTCGCTGAACCGCGGCGAACACGGCTTCTTCAAGCCGGAGACCCTGGTCTATCTGCGCGACGCCTACGACCACACCATGCATGTGATCGAATCGCTGGAAATGTCGCGCGAGATGGTGGGCGACATGCTGGACCTTTATCTGTCCACCCAGTCCCATAGGCTCAACCTGCAAATGCGGGTGCTCACCGTCTTGACCATGATCTTCATGCCGCTGACGCTGATCGCCGGCATCTACGGCATGAACTTCGAATACATGCCGGAACTGAAATGGCATTACGGCTATCACCTGGTGCTGGTGGCGATGCTGGGCATCGCCGGCGGGCTGGGGTGGTTGTTCTGGAAGCGGCGCTGGCTTTAATAACCCGGTCAAAGTCCGCTGCGCGTCGGCGATACGGCGTTGAAACCGGCTTCGAAATGCTCATGTACCACTCGTACATTCCGCTTTCTCAACTGCAACCCCTTGTCGCGCGCTAGCCCGCGAAACTTTGAACAGATTCTTAAGGTGGCGCGTTCCTGACAGGAGCGTCGGCTTCCGTATCCGGCCGGGCCCGCCAGCCCGGCCTTGAACGGCGCGCGCTTTCCCGGCGCCCGCCGTTTTTCCTTTTTCTCTCTCCACCCCCGCCGTGCCGGAGCGCAAGCATCGGGGGGAGTTTCTGCGTCGCCGATTATCCTGATGTCCTTTTGTATTTAAATGCGTTCTTCTTGAATCTTTAAGTCCATCGAAATTCATTTTCCCTATTTATTTATTTTTGTTGATGAAATTGAATGATGTCCATGGTTATGTAGGATCATAACTTTTATGACGTTATTTTAGGACAAATCCTATATTTCAGAACTTATTGAAAACATAGAATCTTCCGCAGACTGTTAGAAAGTTTTGGCATTGGCGCGTGAGCGTCATTCGAATGTCGCGGCTTCATGCTTGCGGCTTTTTCAATCTGTAGGAGGCTTTACATGAAACTATCAAGCAAGAAGCAAGGGAAATTCATTCTGGCGGCGCTGGCAGCTTTCGCCGTCAGCCCGGTATTCGCCGACACCTTGTCCGGTCAGATCGACTTCACCGGCAAAGTGATTTCGGACTCTTGCCGTCTCAGCTCGCCTAATGGCGACGCCACCAGCATCAAGGTGGACATGGGTACGGTGTCGGTGGAGGACATCGGCACAGTGGCCAATCCCAAGTTCACTGGCGCTGGCAGCAAGCAGGTGGATTTCAACATCATCTGCTCCACTGCCAGCAAGGTGACGATGAACCTGGCCGGCACGGCGCCGGAAGTGCTGAGCGGCAACAACATCCTGCGCGTCAACAACGGTACTCAATCGGCGGGCTTCGCCCGCGGCGTGGGCATCGCCGTGTTCGACAGCGCCGTGGCGGCCAATCCCAAGGCCTATGACCTAACCAACGGGATCTTGCTGAAGGAAGACGCTGCCGGTGTAGCTGGCGAGGTCCGCCGCGTCAGCTTTGCCGCCGCCTATGTCACCACCGGGGCGACGCAGGTACCCGGCATCGCCAACGCCAGCCTGCCGTTTACGCTGACTTACGAGTAAAGCGCCGATGCGGCGCCGTCAGGCGCCAAGCGTCTGTTCCGGACCCACGGCATGAGATGGACGGTGCCGTGCGGACGGGATGGGCTCTGTCAGCAAGGAGGGCGGTTTGCCGCTCTCCGTTTCCCTCTCGCGTCCTGGGCCGTACCCGCCGCCTTGGAACCATTGTTGGACATCTCGTGGTCGCACTCATGAAAACCATTTTGTCCCTGGCGCTGACCTTGGCCATCAGCCCTGTCTGGGCCAGCATCGCCCTCAACGGCACCCGCGTCATCTTCGATGGCAAGGATAAGGAGGCCTCCATCGTCGTCAGCAATCTGGGCGAGGAAATTCTGGTCCAGTCCTGGCTGGAGCCGGCGGAAGGCCCGCCGGACGAGCTGCCGTTCGCGGTGACGCCGCCATTGGCGCGCTTGCCGGCCAAGCAGCAGCAACTGCTGCGCGTGTTGTATGAAGGCGCTGGCGCCGAGCCCGAGCGTGAATCGGTGTTCTGGTTGAATGTGCAGGAAATCCCCCAAGCGGCAAAGGGCGACAATGTGCTGCAGCTGGCGGTACGCCAGCGCATCAAGGTGTTCTTCCGGCCACCGGGCCTGGGCAGCGAGGCGGCTTTGCAAGCGCCGGAAGGCTTGCGCTGGAGCTTGCTCCAGGCCGAGGGCAAGCCGGTGCTGCGAGTGGACAACCCCAGCCGCTATCACGTGACGGTGGTGGACTTGAAACTCAAGGCCGGCGCCGGCGATAAAGAGCTGGCCAGCGCCTATATGGTGGCTCCGGGCGGCAGCGGGCAATGGTCGCTAAAGCCGTCCGCCGCCGGCGTGCAGCTGCATTACGGCATCATCAACGACTTCGGCGGCCATGTGGAGTACGAAGTGGCGCTGGGCGCCGGCCAGGATGGCCATCCCCGGCAGCGCGCGCCGCGCGTCCCTGGCCCTTGAGTCTGCCGCGCCAGCCCAGGATTGCCGATCCCCTTCTGACTGCAAAGCCCAACCATGCGTAAACGCCCAAACCGCTTGCCCTGGCATAAGCCTTCGCCCCAGCGCCGCTGCGCACTGAAACCCGGCTGCCTGGCCCTGCTGCTGGCGCTGGCGGAACTGGCCCGCGCCGAGGCGATGGAGGGCGGCATGCCGCCCGCGCCCGCCTTGTTGGCCTTCAACACCAACTTCATCAACGGCTCCGGCCGTCCGGCCGACTTGAGCGCGGTGCTGAGCGCCGGCAACGCCTTGTTGCCCGGCAGCTACCGGGTGGACGTGCTGGTCAACGACAACCTGACCGGACGCCGCGACGTCGTGTTCCGGCAAAACGCCGCCAGCGGCAAGGTGGAGCCCTGCATCGACGCAGACATGCTGCAAGCCGCCGGCGTGCTGTTGCAACGCCTGAGCCCGCCGCCGGCCGCCGACGACCCGGCCTGCCTGGACCTGCCCGCCTTGATGGAACAGGCGGCGGTGGATTACGACGCCAACCGGCTGCAACTGAAGCTCAGCATCCCCCAGGCCTTCCTCAACCGCAGCGTGCGCGGCTATATCGACCCGGCGCTGTGGGACGAGGGCGTGGCCGCCGCCTACGTCAACTACCAGTTCAGCGGCAATGACAGCCGCAGCAGCGAACCGGACGGCGTCAGCCGCCGCAGCGGCTTCCTCGGTCTGCAGAACGGCATCAATCTGGGCGTCTGGCGCTTGCGCAACGACAGCACCTTAAATTGGGCCGACGGCGAGAAAATGAAGGCGCGCAGCAACCGCAGCGTGCTGCAGCGCGATCTCATCGGCTGGAAAAGCCAGCTGGCGTTGGGCGAGCAATACACCGACTCCACCTTGTTCGACAGCGTGCGCTTCCGCGGCGCACAGCTGGCCAGCGACGACGCGATGCTGCCGGACGGCGAGCGCGGTTACGCGCCGGTGGTGCGCGGCCAGGCGCAAAGCAACGCGGTGGTGGAAGTGCGCCAGAATGGTTACATCTTGTACCGCGCCAATGTGCCGCCGGGGCCGTTCGAGCTGACCGACATCTTCCCGTCCGGCTCCAACGGCGACCTGGAAATCACCGTCACCGAGGCCGACGGCAGCCAGCGGGTTACGCATCAGACCTTCTCCAGCCTGCCCTTGATGCTGCGCAAGGGGCGCTGGCAGTACAGCGTCGCGCTCGGCGAGTACCAGGGCGGCCAGGATGTCCGCCCCAGTTTGGCCGCCGGCACCGTGGTCTACGGCATCGGCGACAACAGCACCGTGGCCGCGGGCTTTCAGTTCACGCCCAACTTTCAGGCCGTCAACCTGGGCGTGGGCACCAACACCCCGGTGGGCGCTTTGTCGCTGGACCTCACCCAGTCCAGCAGCCGGGTCCGGGGCGAGCGGCAGCAAGGGCAGAGTCTGCGGCTGCTGTATGCCAAGACCTTCACCCGCACCCTGACCAACTTGACGCTGGCCGCCTACCGCTACTCCACCTCCGGCTACCGCAGCTTCAACGACCACGCCAACGATCTTGCCGGCAACAGCCAGGGGCAGTTCGGCCGCAGCCGTTCGCGCATCGACCTGACCACCCAGCAAGACCTGGGCCGCGAGCGCCGTTTCGGCAGCCTGTATCTGAACCTGAGTCAGCAAAGCTATTGGGGACAGAGCGGAAGCACCGGCAGCGTGGGCCTGGGCTACGGCAACAACTGGAAACTGCTGGGCTACAACTTCACCTTCAGCCAGAACCGCGACAGCCGGCCCGGCGGCCGCAACAGCAATCAGGTGATGCTGACCTTCACCGTGCCCCTGGGGGCCAAGCCGCGCTCGCCGCGGCTGTACTCCAACCTCAGCCATACCTCAGGCAGCGGCTCCACGCTGCAAACCGGCGTCAGCGGCTATCTGAGCGAGGCCACTTCCTACTCGGCGCAGCTGGGCCACACCGGCCGCGACGGCAGCACCTCGGGCAGCTTCAGCGTCAACCACAACGCCGACTTCATGCAGCTGAGCGCGGCCTATAACGCGGGACGCCAGTACCACTCCACCAATATCGGCGCGTCCGGCGCCATCGTCGCCCACGGCGGCGGCGTCAACCTGAGCCGCACGGTGGGCGACACCTTCGCGCTGTTGCAGGTGGACGGCGTGTCCGGGCCGCCGTTGCGAACCGGCTCCGGCGGCGAACTGGGACGCAACGGTTACGCGGTGCAGCCGTATGCGCAGCCTTACCGCGTCAACACTCTGAGCCTGGACACCCGTCAGCTGGGGGCCGACGTGGAGATGGAGGACACGGTCAAGCTGGTGGTGCCGCGGCGCGGCGCCGTGGTCAAGGGCGTGTTCAAGGCCCGGCGCGGCCTGCGCGCCCAGTTCACCCTGTTGCGGCCGGACGGAGCGCCGGCGCCGTTCGGCGCCAGCGTGGAGGACGGCGACGGCAAGCCGCTGGGCATCGTCGACCCCAAGGGCCGAGTGCTGACCTTGCTGAAGCAGGAAACCGGGCGGATGACGGTGAAATGGCGCGATGGCCAGTGCGTGGCGGACTACCAGCTGCCGTCGGCCAAGCCCGGCCAGTATTACCAGCGACGGATCCTTAGCTGCAACTAGATCGAAACGAGAAGGCGTAAGAGATGAAGCGGGAAGTGAAACCAATAGAGGCCGGTTTGTCGGGAGGTAGGCAAGTTCAACGCGGGCTAAAGCGGGTTGTTGGCCAGGGGGGGCTGCTGCTGGCTTTGCTGTGGATCAGCCTGCCGGCTCAGGCCAAGATCAGCCGCTGTGACGATAGAGCCATTCTCTCCAATGTGGTCGAAGTGCCTGGCGTGCCGCTCAGCAGTTCGTCCAAGGCCGGCGATGTGTTGCACAGGCGGGTTTACGCCATCTCGGTGGGCTACACCGTGGTCAATCCCATCAATAATGACCGGATGCGCATGGGCGCAGGGTGGACTAGCTCCCCTGACTCCAGTCGATTCGACACGGTTGCCATTTTGCCAGGATTGGGCGTTCGCTGGCGTCATTTAGAAGGTGGTTTTGACGGCAGGATCATCTATGCCGGCCATGCACATGACAATACTTGGGCCCGGGGCGATGATTTTCCGCAGGCCGCGGGCAGCTACAGCAAGCAGGAATATTTTGTGCAGGAATTCGTTCTGACCGACCCCAAGCTTTACCAAGGTGGCACGGTGCTGATCATGCCGGCCGGTTTGAATATTATTGCGCATGGCACCGGCAGCGGCGCGAGCGAGGATGTGTCCAAAGGCTGCAATGATTCGACCCGGCTAGGGAGCGTGAAGACCCCCAAACTGGTTTACGCTTTCATCCTAGATAATTGGAGCGGAGGCACGCTGCCGCCTCTGCCCAAGCCTAGTTGCAAGGTGTCGCTGAGCTCGCAGCGGCAAGGCGTTGCGATGGACTCGATCAAGGTTTCCGGCCTGAAGCGCAAGGATGATGTGTCCCAGGGGCGCGTGTCGTTCAGCATCCGGCTGGAGGACTGTGCGATCAACGCCAAGCCGTCGATCAATTTCACTGATGCGGGCACTCCTTCCAATACCAGCCATACCTTGTTCGCCAATAACGTCAATGTCAGCGGCAGCGCCAAAGGACTAGGGGTGAGGCTGCGCCGCAATGGTCAGACCGACCTGTACTTTGGTCCGCCGGACAGCAGCGACAGCAGCCGTCGCATCCCACTGGGCACCGCCAGCAGCGATACGCCGGTGCTGACGCTGGACCTGAACGCCCACTACGTCCGCACCACCGACGCGGCGATCCAGCCGGGCGCTTTCTCTGCGACGGCCACGTTTGTCGTGTCCTATCCCTAGCTCGCGGCTTTCCTGAGACGCCTCGGCATTTTCGCGTGGCCGGCTACGGCCATTGTTTGCGCCGGGCATTGACGTGGACGACAGGGACGAAGCCGGCGGGGGAGGCGCGCTGAAAGAATGGGGCGCGGCGTTTTTCAGCGCAGGCCCGTCCAAGTGGCGGAGTTTGCAATGTGACGGAATGGAGCGTTGGCTAATGAAACAAACCCGAATCTGGTTGAGCGCCGGCCTTGTATCGCTGATGTTGCTTCTGGGCGACATGGCCCGCGCCGGGGCATGCGAGCCGGTCGACAATGCGCAGAGATTCAGTTTCGCCTTCAACAGGGTGTTTGCCACGCCGGAGGAAAACGCCACTGACGCCTTGTATCCCAACGCCTATGAATGGAACCTGGGACGCTTGTACTCCGGACGCTGCGCCTGCTCAGGCAGCACATTGCCGGGCGGCGTCTATTTTACGACTCGGACTTCGCTGGCCAAGGGCGCGAGCCGGGGGGTGAACGGGGTCAATGTTCAGTTTTACGAGATCAACCGCAACCTGCAGCTGGGCACTGAGATTTATCTTGCTGGGCTGGTGAAGGCCTTTAAACCGACGCCGTGGAGCCGCTTGTTCAATGAAAACACCGGCAGTTTCAATTGCAGTCAGGGCTCAGCGCTGGTGCCCAACTTCGAGACCGGCAGCCGAGGCCGGCTGCACCTGCTGATCAGCCGTCCCTTTGTCGGCGTCATCAATGTGCCGGAATTCAAGGTGTTGGACGTTTTCGGCTCGATGCATGACGCCGGCGCGGAACCGGTCAAGCCACTGGTGGGCCTGTTCATGAGCATGAGCGTGACGGTGCCGCAGAACTGCAAGCTGGCGCCCGGCCAGTCGACCTCCATAGACTTTGGCTCGCTGCTGGCATCCCAATTGGCCGTGCCTGGCGCCCCCAGGCAAGGCGCGGTGAGCCGCAGCTTTTACATTCAGTGCACCAATATCTCTGCCGGCGTGCGGATCAATCTGGCGTTGGAAGGGCGGCCGCACGGCCGCGACGCGCGTTATCTGGAAACCAGCCACCAGAACGTGGCGGTGGCGATGGAGAGCGGCGGCAAGCTGGTGCCGCCCACCGTGCCCGGCGCGCTGCCGGTCGGTAATCAGTTGATTCCGATCGCGCTGGATTACAACAATCTGCGCGCGCTGTTCGATTTGATCGCCTGGCCGGTGAAAATGACGGAGCGGCCGGCGCCGGGCGGCTTCCAGGGCAGCGCCACCTTGAAGTTCGACTTTGAATAGCGGCAGCGCTTAGAGCCTGTTCAAAGTCTCGCGAGCAAGGGCGAGACAAGGCGAAAACAAGCGAAAAAGCGGAATGTACACGTGGTACATGAGCATTTTGAGCTTGTACTCACCGTGCAACACTTCACGAAGCGCAGCAGACTTTGAACAGGTTCTTAGGGCCGGCTCAGCTCCACCGACCACTCCGGCCCGGAACCGATGCCGCGTTTGGCGGCGTAGCTGTCCATATTCAGCGCTAGCGACACGTCCAGCAGGCTGTTCAGATAGACCAGCGGCTGGCCGCTGGCCACTTCGCCGAAGGTATGGCGGTAGGGCGCCACCACCTCGTCCACCGGCTTGCCCTGTTTGAAGATGCGCACTTTCACCAGGTCGCCGGGGCGGAAGCCCTGGGCTTCGAACAGCTTCTTGGGGATATTGGTCCATACATTGCCGTATTGCGGGTCCAGCACCGGAATCATGCCCTTGATCCGCTCGCCGGCGGCTTCGGCGCGCTGATACTGCAGCTTGACCACGGCGGCGGCCGGCAGCGGCGGGCCCACTTCCTCGAAGCGGATCTTGCCGGCGGCCAGCCGCGCGCCGGTGTAGGCGTAGACGTCGCGGCCGTGGAAGGTGTAGGAATCCGCCGAGCCTTGCAGGCGGTTGGTTTTCTCGTCGATGCGGCGCAGCTCGGCCACGCCGTCGCGTTCGGCGATCAGGGTCAGCAGGCCGTTGTTGGGATTGACGAAGTAGCGGCCGTCGCGGGTTTTCAGCGCCACCGACTGGCGTTCGGTGCCGACGCCGGGGTCCACCACCGACACGAACACCGTGCCCTTGGGCCAGTAGTTGGCGGTCTGGTACAGCCGGTAGGCGCCGCTCCAGATGTCGTAATCGGGAATCTCGTGGGTCAGGTCGGACAGCGTCAGCTTGGGGTCCACCGAGTAGGCGACGCCGCGCATCGCCGACACCGCGCCGTCCTTGAGGCCAAAGTCCGTCATCAGCACCAGCGGCGCGTCCGCGCGCGCCAGGCCGGCCAGCAGCAGGCCGGCGGCCAGCCAGAGGCGGGCGTGTTGGAATAGCTTCATTCTTCTTCTCCTAAAGAACCTGTTTACGATCTGCTGCGCGTCGGCAGGATGGATAGAAAAGGGCGTTGAAAACCTCTTCAGAAATGCTCATGTACCACTCGTACATTCCGCTTTCTCAGCCGTTTTCGCCTTGTCTCGCCTTAGCTCGCGAGATCGTAAACACGTTCTAAGTGTTTTCTTGTGTTCAAAAGGTGGTTCGTGGTCTGGCGGAGCCTGCCAGCGCCAGCGCTGTCAAACCTCGTCCGAGCGCAGCCTCTGCACGCCGGCGGCCAGCATCTGCGCCCAGGCGCTGCTGAGCGAGCCGTTCAGATTGATGCCGCGGCAGGCGTCGTCCACCACCGTGGTTTCCAGGCCGGCGGCGCGCGCGTCCAGCGCGCTCCAGGCCACGCAGTAGTCGGTGGCGAGCCCGGCCAGCCATACCCGCTTGACGCCGCGCTCGGCCAGGTAGCCGGCCAGGCCGGTGGGCGTCTGGCGGTCCGCTTCGACGAAGGCGGAATAACTGTCCAGCGCCGGGTTGCAGCCCTTGCGGATGATCAGCTGGGCAGGGCTGGTGTCCAGGTCCGGGTGGAAGGCCGCGCCGTGGCTGCCGGCCACGCAGTGGTCCGGCCACAGCGTCTGCTCGCCATAAGGCAGCGTGATGCTGTCGAAGGGCTGCGTGCCGGGGTGCTGGCTGGCGAAGGAAACATGTTTGGCCGGATGCCAGTCCTGGGTCAGGATCACCCGGTTGAAGAACTGCATCATGTGGTTGATCAGCGGCACGATCTGATCGCCGTCGGCCACCGCCAGCTCGCCGCCGGGACAAAAACTGTTCTGCACGTCCACCACGATCAAAGCGCAATCGTCGCCGTAGCGTTTCAGGGGCATAGCGTTTTCCTGCAAGGGTTCTCAGCCTTTCTTGTTACCACGCGGCCGCCGGCGCGGTAAAGCCCGGCGCTGTGACAATCGCGAAAAAATGGTTTGCCATATATACCCTGTGGGGGTATATAATTCAGCCCAGGAGGTCATCATGACAGCAAGCACCGTGGATTTGCCGATTGAGGGCATGAGTTGCGCGGCCTGCGCCGCCAGGATTGAAAAACAGTTGAACCGGCTGGACGGGGTGGAGGCGGCGGTCAATTTCGCCAGCGAATCCGCCAAGGTCTCGTTCGACCCGGTCAAAACCCCGCCGCAAACGCTGGTGGACACCATCGCCAAGACCGGCTTCGCCGTGCCGCGCCGGCAGGCGGAGCTGGACATCCAGGGCATGACCTGCGCCGCCTGCGCCGGCCGCATCGAGAAGGTACTGAACCGGCTGCCGGGCGTGTCCGCCCAGGTCAACTTCGCCAGCGAGACCGCCCGCGTCGATTACGTGGCCGGCCTGGCCGACGAGGCGGCGCTGATCGCCGCGGTGAGCCGCGCCGGCTACCAGGCCGCGGCCAAGGCCGGGCCGGGCGACGACACGCTGGCCGCCGAGCACGCGCGCCGCTACCGGCGCGAGCGGCTGTGGTTCGCGTTCTCCGCCTTGCTGACGTTGCCTTTCGTGATCGAGATGGCGGCGATGTTCAGCGGCGGCCACCATGGCTGGCTGCCGCGTTACTGGCAGCTGGCGCTGGCCACGCCGGTGCAGTTCGTCGTCGGCTGGCGCTTCTACAAGGGAGCCTGGGCGGCGCTGCGCGGCGGCGGCGCCAATATGGATGTGCTGGTGGCTCTGGGCACCAGCATGGCCTGGCTGTTGTCGGCGGCGGTGACGCTGCTGGGGCTGGAAGGCCAGCATGTCTATTTCGAAGCCAGCGCCTCGGTGATCACCCTGGTGCTGCTGGGCAAGCTGCTGGAAGCGCGCGCCAAGGGCAAGACTTCGGCTGCGATCGAGGAACTGATCCGGCTGGCGCCCAAGACCGCCCGCGTCGAGCGCGAGGACGGCCGGGTGGAGGAGGTGGCGGTCACCGCGCTGCGGCAGGGCGACCTGGTGGTGGTGCGCCACGGCGAAACCCTGCCGGTGGACGGCGAGGTGGTGGACGGCGCGGCGGCGCTGGACGAGAGCATGCTGACCGGCGAAAGCCTGCCGGTGGCCAAGCGCGTCGGCGACAGCGTTTACGCCGCCACCCGCAACCAGGACGGCATGTTGAAGGTGCGCGCCACCGGCGTGGGCGGCGACACCCAACTGGCCGAGATCGTGCGTCTGGTCAGCGCGGCCCAGGGTTCGAAAGCGCCGATCCAGCAATTGGCGGACGTGATTTCCGGCGTGTTCGTGCCGGTGGTGGTGGGCATCAGCCTGCTGACCTTCGTCATCACCGGCCTGTGGTTGCAGGATTGGTCGGCGGCGCTGATC
Organism: Chromobacterium alkanivorans; assembly: GCF_016937655.1. Classification (GTDB taxonomy): domain Bacteria; phylum Pseudomonadota; class Gammaproteobacteria; order Burkholderiales; family Chromobacteriaceae; genus Chromobacterium; species Chromobacterium alkanivorans. The sequence continues at coordinate 82,249 of NZ_JAFHKL010000008.1, forward strand.
CACGCGGTGGCGGTGCTGGTGATCGCCTGCCCGTGCGCGCTGGGCCTGGCCACGCCGACGGCGGTGATGGTGGGCGTGGGCAACGGCGCGCGGCGCGGCATTCTGTTCCGCAACGCCACCGCGCTGGAGCTGGCCAGCCAGGTGGGGGTGTTGCTGGTGGACAAGACCGGCACCCTGACCGAGGGCAAGCCGCAAGTGAAACAAGTGCTGCCGCTGGCGGCGGACGCGGACCTGGTGTTGCAGCTGGCGGCCAGCGTGGAGGCCGGTTCGGAACACCCGCTGGCGCGCGCCATCCTGCAGCAGGCGCAACAGCAGGGCCTGCCCTTGCTGCCGGTCAGCGGTTTCGCCGCCCAGGTGGGGCAGGGGGTGCAGGCGGAAGTGGCCGGCCACGGCCTAGTGCGAGCCGGCGTGCCCGGCTGGCTGGGCGAGCAGGCGCTGAGCGTCGCCTTGCCCTTGCAGCAGGCGGGCAACACCGTGGTGGCGGTGGCGCGCGGCGATGAGCTGCTGGGCCTGCTGGCCATCGCCGACCGCATCCGCCCCAGTTCGGCCCGGGCGGTGGCGCAGTTGCAGCAGATGGGCATACGGGTGGCGATGCTGACCGGCGACAATCCGGCCACCGCCGCCGGCATCGCCGCGGAGGCCGGCATCCGCGACTACCGCGCCGAGGTGAAGCCGCAGGACAAGGCGGCGGAAGTGCGGCGCTGGCAGGCGCAGGGCTTCAAGGTGGCGATGATGGGCGACGGGGTCAACGACGCGCCGGCGCTGGCCGCCGCCGACGTCAGCCTGGCGATGGGCGCCGGCTCGGACGTGGCGATCGAGGCCGCCGACATCACCCTGATGCACGGCGACCTGATGCACGCGGTGGACGCGATCCGGCTATCGCGCGCCAGCCTGCGCAAAATCCGGCAGAATCTGTTGTTTGCCTTCATCTACAACGTGATGGGGATTCCGCTGGCGGCGCTGGGCATGTTGAACCCGGTGATCGCCGGCGCGGCGATGGCGATGAGTTCGGTATCGGTGGTGAGTAACTCGCTGCTGTTGCGGCGCTGGAAATAAGAACCTGTTTACGATCTGCTGCGCGTTGGCGATACGGCGTTAAAAACCGCTTCGAAATGCTCATGTACCACTTGTACATTCCGCTTTCTCAGCGGTTTTCGCCTTGTCTCGCCTTAGCTCGCGAGATCGTAAACACGTTCTAAGAGCCTGTTCAGTGTCTGCTGCGTTTCCGAGACATTGAACAAGTTCTAAAACCACAGCAGCATGGGGTGGGGAAATTTTGAATTTTTTCAGGAGAAAGCAATGTCCGAATTGATCATGAAAGTGGATGGCATGACCTGCCAGGGTTGCGTGAAAAGCGTCAGCGGCGTGCTCAGCGGCATGGCCGGCGTCAGCGAGGCCGAGGTGAGCCTGGAGGCGAAGCAGGCCAAGGTGGTGTACGACGCGGAGATCGTGTCGCCGGAGGAGCTGGCGGCGGCGGTGGAGGACGCGGGCTTCGACGTGACGCGCTGACGCTTTGACGGTCAGTGTGGCGGAACAGGGCATGGCTTGCGGGCCGTGCCCTGTTTGCTTGTCCGCCGCTGGCAAGCATTCGGTCTCCAGCGTGATTGCTCATTGAGTTTCTCAGCGGCCTTGCTACCGGGAGAGAAGATGGCAAGATATTGTTTTCCAATGATCTTGGCAGGTTGACGGCTTGGAGAGAGGGTGCCAGCATCGGGCTATACTTGGCTGGCAGAGGTCAACGATGAGCGTCGAGAAAACCATAGAGAAAATGAGGCAGTCGGCGGGCAGCCTCAGCTTCGATGAACTCGTGGCCGTGTGCGACGCCATGTTTGGCAAGGGCCGCATCAAGGGCAGCCATCATATCTACAAGATTCCGGGGATTCCAGGAGGCGTTAACATCCAAGACAATGGCCACGGCAAAGCGAAAGCGTACCAGGTGAAGCAGGTGCTGAAGGCTATTGAGAAGGTTAAAGGAGCGGAAGATGGACTATAGACACTACTCGTACCGAGTCGTCTGGTCGCCGGAAGACGAGGAGTATGTTGGGCTCTGCGACGAGTTTCCATTGTTGTCGCATCTGGACAGCACCCAGGAAAAGGCCTTGCACGGCATCGTCTTATTGGTAAAGGACGTATACGAGCAGATGAAGGAAGAGCGCCAGCCTCTGCCGGAGCGCTTGAGCGCTTGAATCGACGCAGCTTCTCCCCCGCCCGCCGGCGGGTTGATTTTATCCGCCGTCCCTTGGCGCATCGTTTTTACGATTCCTCCTCCCCCAACACGCCGAACTCCACCGGCGTCTTCACGTAAAACACCCTGATTCCGGCGGCGGCGAGAGCGGCCAGCAGCCGTTCGGCCTCGTCGGCGCTGAGCACCAGCGTGACTTCCTCCGGCTGGTCCGCCAGATCGAAGAAGTGGGCGGAATGCAGCCGGCGGTGGCGGCCGTAGCCTTCGCTGGCGGCGAACAGCGTGGCGCCGCGGAGGTTCAGCCGCCGCGCCTGTTGAACTATCCATTCCGCCAGCGGCTGGCCGTCGTGGCTGTGGTCCTGCTGGGTGAAGAAAGAGAGTTGATAGCCTTGCATGGCGCGGGTCTCCGGAGGCTACAGTTCGATCAGCATGCCTTCGCGCAGCGGGCAGACGCGCAGGCCGTTCGGGTACTCCGAGCGCAGCTGTTCCAGCAGGTGTTCGCGGCAGCCGGGGTCGATGTGGCTGATCCACAGATGGGTGTTGGCCGGCAGCAGCGGCAGGAAGGGCAGCAGCAGCATGGGCGTCATATGGCCCTGGCGCGCGGCTTCGCCCTGGCGCTCGTCGGTATAAGTCAGCTCGCAGATCACATCGGTCAGCGAGGGCACATTGGCCACCCATTGCCAGAAGGCCGGGCAGGGGCCGCTGTCGCCGCTGAAGGCCAGCGCGCGCCAGCTGCCCTCTATCAGCCAGCCCAGCGCCGGCACGCTGTGATTGGCCGGCAGCGCGGTGGCCAGGCCTTCGCCTATCGGCAGCGCGTAGCCGGGCTCCACCGGCTGCAGCCGCAGCCAGGGCTGTTCGACGCTGGGCTGGCGGGTGTAGTCCGGCCACAGCTCGCCGTTGAACAGATGGGCGCGCAGCGCGTCCAGCGTTTCCTGCTGGCTGTAGACGGTGATGCCGGGGCCGCGGCGGCTGGCGTGGACGTCGGCCAGCAGCGGCAGGCAGCCGCAGTGGTCGGCGTGGCTGTGAGTGAGCAAGACCTGGCGGATGGACAGCATCTCGTCCGCGCGCAGGCTGGTGACGCCGGTGCCGCAGTCTATCAGGGTGTCTTCGTCTATCAGGAAGCTGGTGGTGTGGCCGGGATGGCCGATGCAGGCGGCGGCGCCGAGAACCTTGATGTGCATGGGTTTCTCCTGGTTGCGGCCGTTGACCGGCCGGGCATGGCCGGTCCGCCGCTGCAAACATGGAAACGATCTGCTGCCCGCCCCGCCTTGAGTGGGCGCCCGCGCCGTTAAAGTCCGGCCGGCTTTAATCTATTCATTGTAGACAAGCCGGCGGACGCTTGCGCGGGACGAGCTCAGCGCACGATGCCTACTGGGTAGAGGAAGCGGTTGCTGTCGGCGAACGGCGTCTGCTCATAGAACCAGTTGAGCCGGGCGTTGCGGTCCTTGGCGAACTTGGGATCCTTGAGCCTGGCCTGGAAGGCCTGGCGCAAGGCCGGGCTTTCCGCCAGCATGCGCCGCGCCATCGGTTCCATCACATAGGCTTCCGGCGCTTCCGCCGAGGTGAGGTTGGCGTTGAAGAAGCCCCAGTGCAGGAAGGAGTCCGGGCTGGCCGGCTCCAGCAGCAGCATCGCCAGCGTTCCCAAGGGCTGCTGCGGGTCCACCACCACGGAGCCGGCAGGGTAGGTGACTTTGCGCTGCAGCGGGCTGGGCTTGCCGTCTATCAGCAGGCGGCCTTCGTAGCCGGGAATCTTGTCGGCGGATTCGCGGTCCGGTTCGAACGGCGTGCCCAGTTTGATGTCGTCCAGCCGGTAGACGGTGACGTCCAGCGCTTCCGGCCGGCTCAGTTCGCGCAGCTGGATGCCGTGGGCGCGCAGCCGGGTGATCACCTCGTGCCATTGCGCCGGCACCACATAGGCCTTGGGCCGCGCGGCGATTAGGTCCGGCACCGTCAGCGGGGTGATGGGCAGCCGGTAGTCGCGCGGCTGATTGCTCCAGCGCATGATCTTGTCGCCGGTGATAGGGGAGGGCACCTTGTCGAACTTGACGCCCTTGAAGTCCACCAGCTTGGGCTTGCCCTCGGCCTCCTTCCAGCTCAGCGTCACCGGGTCCGGCCGGGCGGCGCGGTCCTTGGCGATGGCGGCGCGCAGGCCGTCGTAATGGCGGGACACGCTGTCGAAGATGGCGCGGTAGAGCACGTAGTTGCCCAGCACTTGCTGCTTGTAGGGCTTGAGCGCGTGCAGCTCCACCAGGATGGCGGGGATGCCGCGGGCGTCGGCGTACTGGTTGGAGAAGCGCGCCAGATCGCTGTAGTACGGGTAATAGCCCTTGTCGGGGTTCTCGTTGTCGTTCATCGAGATGCAGACATTGGGTTCGTGGCCGTAGCGGCGCAGTTCGCGGTAGACCTCGGGCGTCATCACTCGGTCCATCCAGCGGCTGGATTCGGGCGACCAGCCCTGGCCGTTGTTGCAGTAGGTGACGTCGTACTGGTAGTTGACGCCGTCGGTGCTGTGGGTGTCGATGAAGAAGTCCGGCTGGTAGTCGGTGAGCGCGCGCGCCACGTTGCGGATTTCCGGGCTGTCCAGCTTGGTGAAGTCGCGGTTCAGGTTGAGGTTGCGGCCGTTGACGCGCCAGCCGGTCTGCTCAGGCCCGTTCTGGTTGATGCGGCCGTATTTGCCGTAGCGCATGTCGCCGTCCACGTTGACGGTGGGGACGAACAGCAGGTTGACCTTGGACAGCAGCGCGTCGTCGCGGATCAGCAGGTCGCGGATCAGCATCAGCCCGGCGTCCTTGCCGTTGGCTTCGCCCGGGTGGATGCCGGCTTGCACGTAGATCAGCGGCTTGCCGCTGGCGCGCAGGCCCTGCGGCGATTTGTCGGCGGCGGCGGACACCACCGCCATCATCATCTCGCGGCCCTGGTCGGTTTTCTCCGTCATCGGGGCCAGCTTGAGCAGCGCCGGCTTGGCGGCGGCCAGCTTTTGCAGATAGGCGATGGTTTCCGGATAGGCCGGCGTGTGCTGGAAGCCGCTGGCCTCCAGCGGCGTGGCCCACGGGTCGTCCGCCTTGGCGGCGAAGCGCTGGCTGTCGCCCTGCCAGGGGATGTCGGGAGGCAGTACGCGCTGGCGCGCGGCGGACAGGTATTGGCTGTCGTCGACATAGTCCGGCGCGGCCGGAACGGCGTGCGCGGGCGGGCTGAGGTGCAGGGCGGCGAAGGCGGAAACGATGGCGAGGCGTAGCGGCAAGTGCATGATGATTATCCTGATTGTCCGAGACCGAAACAGGCTACGCCTGCCCGGCCGGCGCGCGCACGGGCTGTTGCATGGCGGCTTGACCGGGATCAAGCCGGCGGCCGCCGGCGATGCTACAGCGCGATGACGCTGTGGAATAGTCGGTTTCAATATATGCTGACGGCACATTTTGGCTGCAAGCCGGCCAAGATTCAAATCAAAGGGGAAAGCAGAATGAAGACAGCCATCATCCGTTTGACCGCCGCCGCGCTGCTGTCCGGCGCCGCGTCCGCCGCGGACATTCCCATGCGCGATTTTTTCCGCAATCCGGAGAAAAGCGGTTTTTCGATCTCGCCGGACGGCATGAGCGTCGCCTACCTGGCGCCGTGGGAGGCGCGGCGCAATATCGTGGTGCGCCGGCCGGGCCAGCCGGAGCGGCGCGTCACCGCGGTGAAGGACCGCGATCTGGCCGGCTATTTCTGGAAGGGCAATCAGCGGCTGGTGTATCTCAAGGACAGCGGCGGGGATGAGAATTTCCACTTGTTCGCCGTGGACCTGGCCAGCGGCGACAGCCGCGATCTGACGCCGTTTCCCGGCGTGCGCGCCGAGATCGTCGACGAGTTGATAGACCGCGACGACGAAGTGCTGGTGGGGCTGAACAAGCGCAATCCGGAGTTGTTCGACGTCTACCGGCTCAATCTGAAAACCGGGGAGCTGAAGCTGGAGGCGGAAAACCCCGGCAAGGTGGTGAGTTGGGACACCGATCACGACGGCAATGTCCGCATCGCCGTCACCTCGGACGGGGTCAACCGCAGCGTGTTGTACCGCGACGAAGCGGGCGGGCCGTTCCGTCCGCTGATGACCACCTCCTTTCGCGACAGCTTCAATCCGCTGTTCTTCACTTTCGACAATCAGCGTTTCTACGCCGCCAGCAATCTGGGGCGGGACAAGAGCGCCATCGTCGAGTTCGATCCCAAAACCGGCAAGGAAGCGCGTCAGATTTACCGCCGCGACGACGTGGACGTGCGCAGCCTGGCATTTTCCCACAAGCGCAAGGTGATCACCTGCGCCCGTTTCGAGACCGACAAACCGGGCCGGCGATGCTTCGACGAGAAGAGTGCGGCCTTGCTGGCCAAGCTGGAGGCGCGCTTCCCCGGCTACCAGGTGGATATCCAGTCCGCCGACCGCGATGAAAACCGCTTCGTGGTGGCGGTGTGGAACGACAGGACCCGTGGCCGCAGTTATTGGTACGACGAGGCCGAGGACAAGCTGGAGCTGCTGGCCGAGATCGCGCCCTGGCTGAAAGAGAGCGAGATGGCGGCGATGCGGCCGGTGCAGTACCGCAGCCGCGACGGCTTGTTGATCAACGGCTATCTGACCCTGCCCAAGGGCAAGGAGAACGCCAAGGGCCTGCCGGTGATCGTCAATCCGCACGGCGGCCCGTGGGCGCGCGACAGCTGGCGCTTCAACCCGGAGGTGCAGTTCTTCGCCAGCCGCGGCTGGGCGGTGCTGCAGATGAACTTCCGCGGTTCCACCGGCTATGGCCGCGATTTCTGGCAGGCCTCGTTCAAGCAATGGGGCGGCGCCATGCAGGACGATGTCAGCGACGGCGTGCAGTGGCTGATCAAGCAGGGGGTGGCCGATCCCAAGCGCGTCTGCATCTACGGCGGCAGCTACGGCGGCTACGCCACGCTGGCCGGCATCACCAAGACGCCGGAGCTGTACCGCTGCGCGGTGGACTACGTGGGCGTGTCCAATCTGTTCACCTTCATGACCACCATTCCGCCGTACTGGAAGCCGATGCTGGACATGATGTACGAAATGGTGGGCGACCCGGTCAAGGACAAGGCGATGATGCGCGAGCGCTCGCCGGTGTTCCAGGTGGACCGCATCCAGGCGCCCCTGCTGGTGTTGCAGGGGGCCAAGGATCCGCGGGTCAACATCGACGAATCCAACCAGATCGTCAACGCTTTGAAACAACGCGGCGTGGAGGTGGAATACATGGTCAAGGACAACGAGGGCCACGGCTTCCACAACGAGGAAAACCGCTTCGACGCCTACGGCGCGATGGAGCGCTTCTTCCGCAAGCATCTGGATTGAGCCGGTCCGGCGGAACCGCCCTCGCCGCAAGGCCGGGGCGGTTTTTCACGCTTCCGGCTCGGGGCCGGTTTACGCTGGCAAACCGGTACTCAGCCGGCCGGCAGACTCCAGCGCCTGTCGCTCCAGCGGCCCAGCCACTGCAGGCCGCCGCAGACCAGGAAATAAGCCAGCGCGATGAAGGCGAAGATTTCCAGCGGATAGACCTGTTCGCGGTTATTGACCTGGGTGGCGACGAAGGTGAACTCGGCCACGCCCACCACATAGGCCAGCGAGCTGTCCTTGATCAGGGTGATCCACTGATTGACGAAGGAGGGCAGCATCATGCGCAGCGCCTGCGGTAGCACGATCAGCCGCAGCGTCTGCCAGCGGTCCAGGCCCAGCGACAGCCCGGCCGCCCACTGGCCCGGGCCGATGGCGGCGATGCCGGCCTGCACCGACTGGCTCAGATAGGCGGCGTTGATCAGCGCCAGCGCCAGCACCACGGTGAGCACGCCGGGGATGTCCACGCCGAACAGGATGGGCAGCAGGAAATAGCACCAGAAGATCAGCATCAGCACCGGGACGGCGCGCAGCAGCGCCACCAGCGCGGCCAGCGCGCGGCGCGGGCCGGGCCCGCCCATGACCAGGGCGACGCCGCCGGCCAGGCCCAGCAGGCTGGCCAGCGCGCCGGCGGCGGCGCTGATGGCCAGGGTCAGCAGCAGGCCGCCGGGTTCGCCGTTGGCCAGATTGCCCCACAGCAGATAATCGAGATTGTCCTGAATCACCGGCGGCATCATCGCGGCGCCCTCCATGCCGGCTCGCCGCGCTGGCTCAGCGCCTGGGTCAGCAACACCAGCAGCAGATAGGCGACGGTGGCGACGGCGAAGGCCTGGAAGGCGAGCAGGGTTTCGGTTTCCACCTGGCGCGAGGTATAGGACAGCTCGGCCACGCCTATGGCCATCGCCAGCGAAGTGTTCTTCACCACCGCGGTGTACTGGCCGACCAAGGGCCGGCGCGCCAGCGCCCAGGCCTGCGGCAGCACCACCCAGCGGAATTCCTGCCAGCCGTTCATGCCTAGCGCGCGCGCCGCCTGGCGCTGGCCGGCGGCGACGCCGCGCAGCCCGGCCTGCAGTTCGCCGCAGATGAAGCTGGCGCTGTACAGGGTCAGGCCCACCAGCGCGGCCAGGAATTCGAAGGACGGCCACGGCAGCGCCAGGCCGCCCGGCAAGGGCAGGCTGCGCGGGGTATTCAGCCACAGCATGGCGGTTTCCGGCAGCAGGCCGGCCACGCCGAAATACCACAGCAGCAGCTGTACCATCAGCGGGGTGTTGCGGTGCAGGCTGACCCAGAAGCCGGCGCCATGGCTCAGCGCGCGCCAGCGCGATTCCAGCGCCGCGGTCAGCAGCATGCCGAGCACGGTGGCGGCGGCGCAGACCAGCAGGGCCAGCCAGCCGGTGAGCAGCGCGCCCTTGAGCAGCCAGCCCAGATAATGAGGCTCCAGCCAGTGGTGGCCGAGCCAGGATGGGGGATTCATTGCTTGCAGTCCTGTATTGCCAGAGCGGACCGCCGTTCAGCGCCGGCGGCGCCTAAAACGGCGAAACCGCCGGGCATGCCCGGCGGCTGAATGAGGGAAGCGAGACGCTCTTTATAACTTAGCTGGCTTCGCCGATCTTGAAGTCCCTGGGCAGCGGCGCCTTGGTGGCCGGGCCGAACCACTGATTGTAGATCTTGGCGGCCTGGCCGGATTTTTCCAGTTCCAGCAGGCTGTCGTTGACCGCCTTCAGCAGGCGCGCTTCGCCCTTGGGCAGACCGATGGCCTGGTATTCGCGGGTCAGGGTGAAGGGCGCCAGTTCAAACTTGGCCTTGTCCGGCGAGTTGGCCAGCAGCGCGGCCAGCTTGGAGCCGTCCTGGCTGATGGCCTGGACATTGCCGTTGCGCAGCGCGGTGAAGGCCAGCGGGGTGTCGTCGTAAGCCACCACGGTGGTCTTCGGGTATTTGTCGCGCAGGTTCACTTCCTGGGTGGTGCCCTTGTCCACGCCCACGCGCAGGCCGGCCAGCTGCTCCGGCTTTTGCAAGGAGCCTTTGCGGGCGATGAACTGCTGGCCGGAGGCGAAGTAGGGCAGGCTGAACGCCACTTGCTTCTTGCGCTCGTCGGTGACGGTGAAGTTGGCGGCCACCAGGTCGGCCTTGCCGGACACCAAGAGCGGTACGCGGTTGGCCGGATTGGTGGGGATCAGGCTGAGCTTGACGCCCAGCTTCTTGGCGATGTGCTGGGCCACGTCCACGTCCAGGCCGGAAATCTGGCGGGTCTTGGCGTCGAGGAAGCCGAAGGGCGGGTTGCTGTCGAAGGCGGCGACGCGCAGCACGCCGGCTTTCTTGATGTCGTCCAGACGGTCGGCCCAGGCGGCGCCGGCGGCGGTGCTCAAGGCGATGGCCAATGCGATGGCGTGTTTCATGATGATGCCCCTTGTCTGAGACGCGCCGCGGGTTTCGTTCGCGCCGGCTGGCGGCGCGTTTTCAGAAGATGCCGGCGCATCGTGATTCCGAGAAATTTCCTGCCATGGATAAGCCCATGACATGCGATGGGATGATGCTAAGGCATCCGGCAAATTCTTGGAAATTATTAAAAATTAGTCTTATATATTAATTTGTTTTGATGGTGTGATTTTCATCATCGGAACAATGCCTTGTCCGCATTGAGGCCGCGGCGGCGGCGGGCCGGTATTTTTGTTCGAGGTAGGATTGCCAAACAATTTCCTTTGCCGCGCTTTTCTGCAATCGGCATAATCGTGGTTTCCGTGCGTTTCCCTTGGTGGGCGCGCCGGCTGATTTACAACTTTTCTTGACGACTGTGATGACTGGCGTGCCAGCGCGCCGGACGGATCGGACGAGCCAAAGCCGAAATGCCCAGCATCTATCAACTCAAATCCCGCTTTCAGGACCTGCTGCGCCCCTTGCTGCGCGGCCTGGTCGCCGTAGGCGTCACCGCCAACCACGTCACGCTCGGCGCCATGCTGGCCTCCGTCGCCTACGGCGGCTGGCTGGCCTGCCAGCCGGGACGGGCGCTGCCCTGGCTGCTGTTGCCGCTCTTCCTGTTCCTGCGCATGGCCTTGAACGCCATTGACGGCATGCTGGCGCGCGAGCACGGCCAGAAGTCTAGGTTGGGCGGCATCCTCAACGAGGTGGGCGACGTGGTGTCCGACGCCGCGCTCTATCTGCCCTTCGCCCTGCTGCTGGCGCAGCCGGCCTGGGCGGTGCTGGCGGTGGCGCTGGCCTTGCTGACCGAGTTCGTCGGCGTGCTGGGGCCCAGCCTGGGCGCGACGCGGCGCTACGACGGCCCGATGGGCAAGAGCGACCGCGCCTTTGTGTACGGCGCCTACGCGTTGCTGCTGAGCCTGTGGCCGCAGGCGGCGGCCTGGGGCGGCTGGGTGTTTGGACTGAGCGCCGCCTTGATGGCGCTGACCTGCGTCAACCGGGCGCGGGCCATTTTGAAAGAGGGCGAGCATGTTTAAACCGCTGTTGCCGCAGGCATTGATCTGGGCGCTGGGCGCCGTATTCGCGTTGCTGGTGATCGCCAGCGTCGCCGTCCGCGTGCTGGAAAGCCGCTCGCCGCAGAAGAACTGGCTGGAATTGAAGCTGCGCATCCGCACCTGGTGGTGGATCGTCGCCTGCTTCTCCTTGACCCTGTTGGGCAATGTGCCGCTGGCCTTGGTGGTGTTCGCGCTGATCAGCTTCCTGGCGCTGAAGGAATATCTGACGCTGTGCGCCACCCGCACCGCCGACCACGTGGTGCTGTTCTGGGCCTATCTGAGCATCCCGCTGCAGTATTACTGGCTGGGCGTCCACTGGTACGGCATGTTCATCATCTTCATCCCGGTCTACATCTTTCTGTTCCTGCCGATGCGCATGGTGCTGATCGGCGAGACCCAGGGCTTCCTCAAGGCCGCCGCCTCGCTGCAATGGGGGCTGATGATCTGCGTGTTCTGCCTGAGCCATATGGCGGCGGTGCTGACCCTGCCGCAGCTGACCCATATCGGCGAGCCGGCCCAGGGCGCGATGCTGCTGTTCTACCTGGTGGCGCTGACCCAGCTCAACGATGTGGCGCAATACCTGTGGGGCAAGGCCTTCGGCCGGCGCAAGGTGGCGCCCAAGGTGTCGCCCAACAAGACGCTGGAAGGCTTCCTCGGCGGCGCGCTGACCACCTGCCTGCTGGGCTGGCTGCTGGGGCCGCTGCTGACGCCGTTCTCGCCGCTGCACGCGGCGCTGGCCGGCCTGCTGATCGGGGTGATGGGCTTTATCGGCGACATCGTGATTTCCGCGGTGAAGCGCGACATCGGGGTCAAGGACTCCGGCCGCCTGCTGCCCGGCCACGGCGGGGTGCTGGACCGGCTGGATTCGCTGACCTATACCGCGCCGCTGTTCTTCCACTATGTCCACTATTTGTACTTCTGAGCCGATGATGAGCCGATTGCTGCGCATTCTGTTCGTATTGCTGCTGGCCCGGCCGGTGGTGCGTTTGTGGTTGGGGGTGACGGTGCGCCACCAGGAGCGGCTGCCGCTGCGCGGCCCGGCCATCGTGGTGGCCAACCACAACAGCCATCTGGACATCCTGGCCTTGTACAGCCTGTTCCCGCTGGGCCGCATCCCCGAGGTGCAGCCGGCGGCGGCGGCTGATTATTTCCTGAAAAACCGCCTGTTCGCCTGGTTCGCCACCCAGGTGGTGGGCATCATCCCGGTGGTGCGCGGCGGCGTGGCCAAGGGCATGGACCCGCTGGAAGGCTGCCGCGACGCGCTGCGCCAGGGGCGCATCCTGATCCTGTTCCCGGAAGGTTCGCGCGGCGAGCCCGAGGTGCTGTCCGAGATCAAATCCGGCATCTGGTATCTGAGCCGCGATTTCCCGGACGTGCCGGTGGTGCCGGTCTATCTGCACGGCCTGGGCCGGGCGATGGGGCGCGGCCAATGGCTGCCGGTGCCCTTCTTCGTCGACATCGCCATCGGCCGGCCGCTGCAGTGGCTGGAAGAGAAAACCGCTTTCCGCGAGCGCGTCCGCGAATCGCTATTGCACTTGAAGCAAAAAACGCTGCCCGCCGCGCCGGCGGAGCAGGAGGCTTGAAAGGAGCCCAGGCATGCGCCAAGCCGAAGAATCGCAGTTTGTCAGCTTTGATGGTCAAACCCTGTTTTATCGGCATTGGCCGGCGCTGACCACCGGGCCGCGGCCGCGCGCCATCGTGCTGCTGCACCGCGGCCACGAGCATTCCGGCCGCCTGCAACACCTGGTGGACGAGTTGCAATTGACGGACACGCCGATGTTCGCCTGGGACGCGCGCGGCCACGGCCGCAACGAGGGGCCGCGCGGCTACAGCCCCAGCCTGGGCGCCACGGTGCGCGATCTGGACTGCTTCGTCCGCCACCTGTGCCAGCGCCACGGCCTGGCGATGGAGGAGATCGTGGTGATCGCCCAGAGCGTGGGCGCGGTGCTGGCGGCCGCCTGGGCGCACGACTACGCGCCGCGCGTGCGCGCGCTGGTGCTGGCCTCGCCGGCCTTCAAGGTCAAGCTCTACGTGCCCTTCGCCCGGCCCGGCCTCAGGCTGATGCAGCGGCTGCGCGGCAACTTCTTCGTCAACTCCTACGTCAAGGCGCGCTTCCTGACCCATGATCCGGAGCGCATTGCGTCTTACAACAGCGACCCGCTGATCACTCGGCCGATTTCCTCCAACATCCTGCTGGCGCTGTACGACACCGCCGAACGCATCGTCGCCGACGCCGGCGCCATCACCTTGCCGACCCAGTTGCTGATGTCGGGCGCGGATTTCGTCGTGCATCAGGGACCGCAGCGCGAATTCTTCCAGAAGCTGGGCAGCCCCCTGAAGGAAATGCACGTGCTGCCGGGCTTTTATCACGACACCCTGGGCGAGCGCGACCGCGCGCCGGCGCTGGACAAGATCCGCGCCTTCATCCAGCGGGTGGAGGCGGGCGCGCCGGCGGTGGACCTGAGCCGCGCCGACGCCGCCGGCTACACCGCGCTGGAATACCAGCAGCTGCAGCAGCCGCGTTCCTGGCTGTCGCCGCTGCGCTGGCAGTTCGCGCTGACCCGGCTGAGCCTGGCCACGCTGGGCCGCCTGTCCGCGGGCATCCGTCTGGGTTGGCGCACCGGCTTCGATTCCGGCAGCACCCTGGATTATGTTTACCGCAACCAGGCGTCCGGCCTGACGCCGCTGGGCCGGCTGGGCGATCGCGCCTACCTGGACAGCGTGGGCTGGAAGGGCATACGCCAGCGCAAGCTGAACCTGGAGGAGCTGATCGCCGCGGCGATGGGCCGCCTGCGCGCCGACGGCCAGCCGCTGCGGCTGCTGGACATCGCCGCCGGCCATGGCCGCTACATCCTGGACGCCGTTGCCGGCCAGCCGGTGGAGCACGTGCAGCTGCGCGATTACAGCGACATCAACGTCGGCGCCGGCCGCCGCCTGATCGCTGAACGCGGGCTGGACGCGGTGGCGCGTTTCGACCAGGGCAACGCCTTCGACCGCGCCGGCCTGGCCGCATTGCAGCCGGCGCCGACGCTGGCGGTGGTGTCCGGCCTCTATGAGCTGTTCCCCGAAAACGAACCGATTCGCCAGTCGCTGGCCGGCCTGGCCGAGGCGGTGCCGCCCGGCGGCTATCTGGTTTACACCAACCAGCCCTGGCACCCGCAGCTGGAACTGATCGCGCGCACCTTGAGCAGCCATCGCGGCGGCGCCGACTGGATCATGCGCCGCCGCACCCAGCAGGAGATGGACCAACTGGTGGCCGACGCCGGCTTCGAGAAGCTGGAGCAGCGCATCGACGAGTGGGGCATCTTCAGCGTCAGCCTGGCGCGCCGCCGCGTTGCCGCCGCAGCGGAACGGCCGCAGCCGCTGGCCGAGGCCGAGGCGTGAGCGCGCCGGCCGCGGCGGGCCGCCCCTGGCGGCTGGCCTGCCTGTGGCTGTTGTTGCTGGGACCCAGCTTCTTCCTGCTCTACGGCGCGGCCAATCAATACGCGGCCGGCCTGCCGCCGGAGCGGGTGGGCAATGTGGCGATGGCCTGGGAGCGCGCCATCCCGCTGTGGCCGTGGACCATCGTGCCGTATTGGAGCATAGACCTGCTCTACGGCGTCTCGCTCTTCCTGTGCGCCAGCCGCGCCGAACTCAATGCCCACGCCAAGCGCCTGCTGGCGGTCACCCTGTTGTCCTGTCTGTGCTTCCTGCTGTTTCCGCTGCGCTTCGGTTTCGAGCGCCCGCCGCTGGACGGCGTGTTCGGGCGGATGTTCGACCTGCTGATGGGCTTCGACAAACCGTTCAATCAGGCGCCGTCGCTGCACATCGGCCTGCTGCTGGTGCTGTGGCTGCGCTACTGGCAGCACACGTCGCCGCGCTGGCTCTGGCTGCTGCACGGCTGGTTCGCGCTGATCGGCGTATCGGTGCTGACCACTTGGCAGCACCATTTCTGGGATGTGCCCAGCGGCTTCGCGCTGGCGGTGCTGGTTTGCTATCTGTGGCCGATGCCGGCGCCGGCGGCGGAGCCCTGGCGCTCGCCCGAGCCCGGCCGCAGCCGGCGCCTGGGCGCGCGCTACGCGATGGGCGCCGCGCTATTGCTGGCGCTGGCGGCGGCGCTGGGCGGCTGGGGCTGGCTGCTGGCCTGGCCGGCGCTGGCCTTGGGCGTGCTGACGCTGGCTTATTGGCGGCTGGGCCCGGCCGCCTTGCAAAAGCACGCCGGCCGCCGCCGTTTCGCCGCGCGGGTATTGCTGTGGCCCTACAGTCTGGCCGCGCGGCTGACGCATGGCTATTTCCTGCGCCGCTTGCCGGGCGCGGAGGAAGTAATCGACGAGGTCTGGCTGGGTCCGGTCAGCGCCGCTTGCGATGCGCGCTTCGTCGCGGTGCTGGACCTGGCCGCCGAATACGACCGCCAGGCGCCCCAGGCCGCCGCCTACCACAGCCAGCCCTTGCTGGACCTGCTGCTGCCGCCGCCGGCGCAGCTGCGGCAGGCGGCGCTGGCCTTGCATCGGCTGCGGACCAGCCATCGCGGACCGCTGCTGGTGCATTGCGCGCTGGGCTTGACTCGCAGCGCCGTGGTGCTGCTGGCCTGGCTGGTGCTCAGCGGCCGCGCCGACTCGGTGGAGCAGGCGCGCGCGCTGTTGCGGCAGCGCCGCCAGCGCGTGGAGTTGAGCGATGAGCAATGCGCGGAGCTGGCGCGCCAGTGCGCGCGATTGGAGCCCTTATGAACGCCGAACTGGCCCAGGCGCGGCTCAGTGCCGCCATCCTGGCTTCCTGTCGCTGGCTGTGCTGGCCTAGCTGGGGCTTGCTGCTCTTGTTGGCGCTGACGTCGCCGCAATCACGGTGGCTGCCCGCGTGCGCCGCTGTTGCTTTATGGCAGGCCTGGCTGGGTTGGCGTCTGCAATTGGACGCGGCGCTGTTGCGGGCTTTGGATTCGGCTGGCACTCTTGAGGAGTTGGACCTGGCCTTGTCGCGACTATTTGGCCGCGACTTGGCCGGCCGCCCGCTGGAGGCGCGGCAGCGAGGCATGGCCCGCTTGCTGCGCGGTTTCCTGCTGGCGACCGGCTTGTGCTGGCTGCTGTGCCTGGTCGGCTTGTTGGCGGGGCGGGTGTGAATAATAAGAAGATTCAAAGTCGTGGGAAGAGGAGAACCGTGATGAGCAAGAGAGCATGGTATGGCGGGGCGGTCTGCGCCTTGCTGGCCGCAGGCGGCGTGGCCTGGCTGGGGCTGATGCTGGCGGGATTCGGCGCGTCCGGCGGCAATGGCAACACGTCGGAGTGGCCGTTTGTGCTGGCCAAGGCCTTGGGTTTTGCGGGCTTGGCGATGTTTGTGTGTGGCTTGGTGGCCTGCAAGGAAGCCAATTAAGCATGGGATGAGAATGGACGGGGCGGCAGGCTAAGGCTTGCCGCCCCGTTCGTCGTCTCAGAGCCTGTTCATAATCTGCTGCGCTGCGGCGATACGGCGTTGAAACCCGCTTCGAAATGCTCATGTACCACGTGTACATTCCGCTTTCTCAGCCGTTTTCGCCTTGTCTCGCTCTTGCTCGCGAGATTTTGAACAGGCTCTCAGCCCATGCGCCGCCGCAGCGCGCGGCTCAGCTGTTCCACGCCCCAGGACAAGGCCACCATGGCCAGGATGACGGCGGCGGCGGCCTGCTGCTGGAACAAGGACAGCGCCAGGTAGAGTTGTTGGCCCAGGCCGCCGGCGCCGACGATGCCGAGCACGGTGGCGATGCGGATATTGTTTTCCCAGCGGTACAGCGTATAGGCCAGCCACTGGCTGGCGACCACGGGCAGCGGCCCGTAGCAGAAGGCGGCGACGCGGCCGGCGCCGGCGTGCAGCAGCGCCTGCTCCGCCTGCGGCGGCGCGTTTTCCAGCGTTTCCGCGAACAGGCGGCCCAGCACGCCGGCGGTGTGCAGCGCCAGCGCCAGCACGCCGGCGGCCGGCCCCAGGCCCAGCGCCAACACCGCCAGCGCCGCCCACAGCAGATCCGGAATGCCGCGCAGCGCGTTCAGCAACAGCCGCGTCGCACGCTTGGCGGCGGCGCCCAGCCGGCCGGCGGCGGGCAAGGCCAGCGGCATCGCCAGCAAGGCGGCCAGCACCGTGCCCAGCGCCGACATCGCCAGGGTTTCCACCACGCCTTGCCCCAACTGCCGCAAGGCGGCGGCGGAGAAGTCCGGCGGCAGGAACTCCATGGCGAAGCGCGGCAGGCCGCGCCAGTCGAAGCCGTTGGCGCGCCAGTCCGGCCACAGCCAGAGCAGGCTGAAGGCGGCCAGCGCGCCGCCGGCCAGCAACAGCCGGCCGCCGCCGTCGCGCTCCAGCGCGCGCCGCGACCAGCGGCTGACGCCTTCGCTCAAGCCCACCAGCAGCAGAAACACCAAGAGCAGGGTGGCGACTTCGCCGCCGTTGAGCATTTTCAGGCTGCTGTCCAGCAACTGGCCGATGCCGCCGGCGCCGACGAAGCCCATCACCGCCGACGCGCGGATCGCGCATTCCCAGCGGTAGACGCTGTAACTGATCAATTCCGGCAGCGCCTGCGGCCACAGCGCCCAGCACAGCCGCTGCCAGCGGCTGGCCCCGGCGGCCGCCAGCGCCTGCGCCGGCGCGCGCGGCTGGGATTCCAGGATTTCCGCGTAGACCTTGCCCAGCATGCCGCCGTAGGCCAGGCCCAGCGCCAGCACCGCCGGCAGGCTGCCCAGGCCGGCGGCGCGGACGAAGAGCAGCGCCCAGACGATGTCCGGCACGCCGCGCAGCCACACCATCAGCCCGCGCAGCAGGCTTTGCGCCGCCAGCGCGGCGCGGCTCGGCCGGGCGGCGGTCAGTTGGTGATCGTCCAGCGCGCGGCTGGTGGCGAAGGCCAGCGGCGCGCCCAGCAGCATGGCCAGCAGCAGGCCGGCGCTGGCCACCGCCAAGGTGGTGGCGGTTTCCTTCGCGACTTCTCTCAGGAAATCGCCGTCGTGGGCCGGCGGCAGAAAGCCGGCGGCGAAGCGCGCCAGGCCTAGCCAGGTGTCGCCGTTGAGCAGGGTGCCCAGCGTGAATTGGGTGAGCGGCAGCGTGGGCAGCAGCAAGGCCAGGGTCAGCAGCAGCCAGCCCAGCCGCGCGCGCGCGGCCGGGTCGCGCGGCTTCAGCATTGCAAGCCTCTCAGCGCGGCCGCCGCCGCGGGCGTTTCCGTCGCGGCCTCGGGCGCGTCGCCGGCGTAGAGTTCGGTCAGCCGCGCGGAGTCGACCTGTTCGCGCGGCAGATCGAAGGCGACGGCGCCGTCGCGCAGGCCGATGATGCGCGGGAAGTGCTCCAGCGCCAGTTGCACCGAGTGCAGGCTGACCAATAGGGTGGCGCCGCGCGCGCGCGCGTCTTCGCACAGCAGGCGTATGCTGTCGTCGGCCAGCCTGGGGTCCAGCGCCGACACCGGCTCGTCGGCCAGCAACAGTTCCGGGCGCTGGTACAGCGCGCGGGCGATGCCGACGCGCTGGCGTTGGCCGCCGGACAACTGCTCGCAGCGCTGCCACAGCTTGTCGGCCAGGCCCAGCCGTTCCAGCTCGGCGGCGACGCCGGCGGCGTCGTCCGGCCACAGCAGGCGGCGCAAGGCCGCCAGTTCGCCGCTGTGGCCCAGCCGGCCGGCGGCCACTGCGTGGATCACCCGCTGGCGCGGCGGCAGCGGCGGCGCCTGGTAGACGCTGCCGATGCGCGCGCGCAAGGCGCGCAGGGCGCGACGCGGCAGGCGCCAGGGATCGTCGCCCAGCAGCCGGACCGCGCCGGCGTCCGGGCGCAGGCCGGTGTTGGCCAGCAGCAGCAGCGAGCTCTTGCCGGCGCCGGACGGGCCGATCAGGGCAGCCTGTTCGCCGGCGGCCAGCCGCAGCTCGATGTCGCGCAGGATGGCGGCGCCGCCCAGCTTCAGGCCGGCGCCGTGCAGCTCCAGGCTCACTTCAGCAGCCCGGCGGCCGTGGCGGCGGCTTCTATGCCCTGGTAGTTGTCCGGCTTGGTGGGGATGAAGCGGCTGGCGCGTTGCAGGTCCAGCACGGCTTTCTGATCAGGATTCTTGGCGTCCAGCTTGAGGAAGGCCTGGCGGATCTTGTCCTGCAAGCCCTTGTCCATGCTGCCGCGCACCGTCCAGTTGTAGTCGTAGTAGGGCGGGGTGGTGGCGATCACGCGCACCTTGGCGCTGTCCACCTTCTTGCTTTCCACCAGCTTCTGCCACACCGAGCTGTTCAGCACCCCGGCTTCCACCTTGCCGGCGGCCACCCAGGCCACGGTGGCGTCGTGGGCGCCGGAGTAGGCGACGTTCTTGAAGAAGCTCTCCGGCTTGATGCCGTCCTTCTGCATGAAGTAGCGCGGCATCAGGTGGCCGGAGGTGGAGGAGGCGGAGCCGAAGGCGAAGCTGTCGCCCTTCAACTCCTTCAGGCTCTTGGCCGGGCCGGAGGTGATGAAGGTGGAGGTGAACTTGCTGTCCTCCTCGCGCTGCACCAGCGGCACCACCTTGCCGCGCTGGCTCGCCTGCACATAGGTGAAGCCGCCCAGCCAGGCCAGGTCCAGCTTGTCCGAGGTCAGCGCGGTGACCACGCCGGCGTAGTCCGACACCGGCACGAACTGCACCTTCATGCCCAGTTCTTTTTCCAGATACTGGCCCAGCGGCGCGAACTTGCGCTGCAGCTCGGTGGGCGATTCGTCGGGAATGGCGGAAACCTTGAGCACGGTCTGGGCGGCGTTGGCTAGGGTGGCGGCGGCCAGCAGCGCGCCGGCCAGCGTCAGTTTGATGGCGGTCATGGGGACTCCTCTATTCATCACGGACCAAAAGCCGCCAGGGCGGGCGGCTCAAAAAAGGCCAGTCGTTAAGACTGGCCTTGGGGGCGGCGAGCCATGGCCCGCCGCGCATGGAAAGTATTCTAGCCTAGCTCGGCTCAGGCCGCCTTGCGCCGGCCGAACAGGTAGAACAGCGCCAGGCCGATCACGATCATCGGCAGGCTCAGCCACTGGCCCATGCTGATCACGTCGGACTGGCCGAAGATGCCGGCGTCCGGGGTGCGGAAGAATTCGCTGCCGAAGCGCGCCAGGCCGTAGCCGATCAGGAACAGCGCCGACACCCGGCCGCGGACGCGGGTCTTGGCGCTGAACCACCACAGCAGCGCGAACAGCGCCAGGCCTTCCAGCGCGAACTCGTAGAGCTGCGACGGGTGACGCGGCAGGCCGCCGTACTGGAGCAGGGTCACCATCAGGTCGGACGACTGCTGCGCCTGGATCAGATCGTCCATCTTGGCCTGCGGGAACAGCATCGCCCACGGCAGCTTGGGATCGGCCACCCGGCCCCACAGCTCGCCGTTGATGAAGTTGCCGATGCGGCCGGCGGCCAGACCCAGCGGCACCAGCGGCGCGATGAAGTCGGTGACTTCCCAGAAGCTGCGGCCGTGCTTGCGCGCGAACAGCGCCACGCCGATCAAGACGCCGATGAAGCCGCCGTGGAAGGACATGCCGCCTTTCCACACCATCAGAATCTCCAGCGGGTGGCTAAGATAATAGCCGGGCTGGTAGAACAGCACTTCGCCCAGGCGGCCGCCCAGCACCACGCCGACGGCGCCGTACATTAGCAGATCGTCCAGCAGTTTGGAGGTCAAGAAGGCGTGGCCGCGCTTGATGCGGTAATTGCCCAGAATCAGGAAGCTGGCGAAGCCCAGCAAATACATCAGGCCGTACCAGTGAATGGCCAGCGGGCCCAATTGGATGGCCACGGGGTCGAACTGCGGATGAATGATCATTTGTCAGCCGTGTGCGTTTGCGGTAAAAGAATGTGGACGGATTATATGGGAAAGCGTTCCCACGCGTCGCGCGGCCCACCCGCCGCCCGGCGCATTTTTGCCTTGAGCTCCCCGGCACCCGGAGCCAGGCGGCCTGGTTTTAAGCCAAACCGGGCCTGGAGCGCCTTTCCGCCCATGTAGAGATTAAGGAATCAGCAATGCCCCAATACCGCTCCCGCACTTCCACCGCCGGCCGCAATATGGCGGGTGCCCGCGCCCTATGGCGCGCCACCGGCATGAAGGACGACGACTTCGGCAAGCCCATCATCGCCATCGCCAACAGCTTCACCCAGTTCGTGCCCGGCCATGTGCACCTGCACAATATGGGCCAGCTGGTGGCGCGGGAAATCGAACGCGCCGGCGGCGTGGCCAAGGAATTCAACACCATCGCCATCGACGACGGCATCGCCATGGGCCACGGCGGCATGCTTTACAGCCTGCCCAGCCGCGACCTGATCGCCGACAGCGTGGAATACATGGTCAACGCCCACTGCGCCGACGCGCTGGTGTGCATCTCCAACTGCGACAAGATCACCCCCGGCATGCTGATGGCCGCGATGCGCCTGAACATCCCGGTGGTGTTCGTCTCCGGCGGCCCGATGGAGGCCGGCAAGGTGCAGTGGGGCAACGACATCCGCAAGCTGGACTTGGTGGACGCGATGGTGGAGGCCGCCAACAGCGCGGTGTCCAACGAGGACGTCGAGCGCGTGGAGCGCTCCGCCTGTCCCACCTGCGGCTCCTGCTCCGGCATGTTCACCGCCAACTCCATGAACTGCCTGACCGAGGCGCTGGGCCTGTCCCTGCCCGGCAACGGCAGCCTGGTGGCCACGCACGCTGACCGCAAGGAATTGTTCCTGCGCGCCGGCCGGCTGATCGTGGACATCACCAAGCGCCATTACGAACAGGACGACGCCAGCCTGCTGCCGCGCGCCATCGCCACCAAGGCCGCGTTCGAGAACGCGATGAGCCTGGACGTGGCCATGGGCGGCTCCACCAATACCGTGCTGCACCTGCTGGCGGCGGCGCAGGAAGCCGGCGTGGACTTCAAGATGGCCGACATCGACCGCATCTCGCGCTCGGTGCCGTGTCTGGCCAAGGTGGCGCCGGCCACCCAGAAATACCATATGGAAGACGTGCACCGCGCCGGCGGCGTGGTGGCCATCCTGGCCGAGCTGGACCGCGCCGGCCTGATCCGCCGCGAGGTGCCCACCGTGCACAGCGCCACGCTGGGCGAGGCGCTGGAAGCCTGGGACATCTGCCGCCACGGCGAAGACAGCGAGGCGCGGCGCTTTTACCGCGCGGCGCCGGGCGGGGTGCCCACCACCATCGCCTTCTCGCAATCCATGCGCTACCCGACGGTGGACGACGACCGCGCAGAAGGCTGCATTCGCGACCGCGAACACGCCTATTCCCAGGACGGCGGCCTGGCGGTGCTGGCCGGCAATATCGCCGAGCGCGGCTGCATCGTCAAAACCGCCGGCGTCGACGACTCCATCCTCAAGTTCAACGGCCGCGCCCGCATCTTCGAAAGCCAGGACGCGGCGGTGGAAGCCATCCTGGCCGACCGCATCGTGGCCGGCGACGTGGTGGTGATCCGCTACGAAGGCCCCAAGGGCGGCCCGGGCATGCAGGAAATGCTGTATCCCACCAGCTATCTGAAATCCAAGGGCCTGGGCAAGGAGTGCGCCTTGCTGACCGACGGCCGCTTCTCCGGCGGCACTTCCGGCTTGTCCATCGGCCATGTGTCGCCGGAAGCGGCCGAGGGCGGCGCCATCGGCCTGGTGGAAGAGGGCGACCGCATCGAGATCGACATCCCCGGCCGCAGCATCCGCCTGGCGCTCAGCGACGAGACGCTGGCGGCGCGGCGCGCGGCGATGGAGGCCAAGGGCCGCGACGCCTGGAAGCCGCTGGGCCGCGACCGCGTGGTCAGCCCGGCCTTGCGCGCCTACGCGGCGATGACCACCAGCGCCGACACCGGCGCGGTGCGTGACGTGACGCAAGTCGAGAAGTGAACGGCGAGAAGTGAACGCGGGCAGTTCTGCCCCCTGCGTGAAGAACGGCGGCCTTGGCCGCCGTTTTCTTTGGCTAAGAACCTGTTTACGATCTGCTGCGCGTCGTGAAACGTGTCTCGGTGAGTGCAACTTCGAAATGCTCATGTACCGTATGTACACTCCGCTTTCTCCGCTGTTTTCGCCTTGTCTCGCCTTAGCTCGCGAGATCGTAAACACGTTCTAAGGCTCGATGTCGCTGGTCGCGCGCCCGGCTTCCGTCACGTTCTGGGCCGCCTGGATCAGCATGTCCAGCAGCCGCGCCAGCGCCGGTTTCAGCGGCGCGCCCTGGCGGGTGACGGCGTGAAAGCCCGAGTGATAGGCCAGCTGCTCCGGCAGCAGCGCGCGCAGGCGGCCGGCGTCCACCCAATGCCGGGCGTAGTGGGTGGGCAGATAGCCAAGATAGGTGCCGGACAAGACCAGGGTGGCGATGGCCTCCATCGAATACGCGCTGACCACTTGGCGCAAACGCCAGTTTTGCGGCCGCTGGTGCTCCGCCATATAGCCGCGTCCGGCGTAGTCCGCCGCGCAAATCTGCTGCTGGCTGGGGGCGGCGACGGCAAACAGCGGGTGCTGCCGCGAGCAATACAGATTCTGTTCCTCGGAAAACAGCGGCTGATAACGCAGGCCGGACAACTGATGGTGAAAGGCGCCCAGGCCAAGTTGCAGCCGGTCTTCCAGCACCGCCTGTTCCAGTTCGTCCGGCCGCATGGTGTGCAGATGCAGCTGCGCTTGCGGCCATTGCCGGCGGAACTGGCGGATGACGGCGGGCAAGGGCGCGCGCGGCAGGCTGAGCAGGCCGTCCACCGCGCCGAGATACAGCGCTTCGCGGCGGGGCTCGCCCAGCGCGTTGGCTTGCTCCCGAAACTGCTCGATCTCGCGCAACAGGCCCTGCGCGGCCTGATAGAGCGCCTGGCCGGCCGGCGTCAGCTGGAAGCCGCCGTTGCCGCGCCGGCACAGCGAATAGCCCAGCCGCTGTTCCAGATCGCGCACCGCCACGCTCAGGCGCGGCAGGCCGGTGTTCAGTTTGGCCTGGGCGGCGGTGAAGCCGCCGGCCTCGACGATGCTGCAAAAGATGCGCAGCAGACGCAGATCCAGATCCGAGACATTGCCTAGCATCGGGCCTCCCGCGGCGTGGGGTCGAACAGGGCGCGGGCCGGGCCCGCCGTCCCTAGTTTACGAAGCCCCTTCCGCGCCGGCAAGCGAGCCGGGCGCGCGGCGCGATTCGGCCAGCAGGCACAGCAGTTCGAACATCAGGGTGGCGCCTAGCAGCGCGGTGGCGCCGCCGACGTCGAACGGCGGCGACACTTCCACCACGTCGGCGCCGACCAGGTTCAGCCCGCGCAGGCCGCGCAACAGCTGCAGCGCCTGCAGGCTGCTGAGGCCGCCGATTTCCGGCGTGCCGGTGCCGGGGGCGAAGGCCGGGTCCAGCGCGTCGACGTCGAAGCTGATGTAAGTCGGCCCGTCGCCGACGATGCGGCGGGCCTCGGCCAGCGTCGCCTGGACCCCCAGTTCGGCGAAGCTCTCCATATGGATGACGCGGATGCCGCAGGCCTGGGCGAAGTCCTCGTCCTCGGCGGAGTAGATCGAACCGCGGATGCCGATCTGCACCGTGCGCCTGGGATCCAGCAAACCTTCCTCCACCGCGCGGCGAAACGGCGTGCCGTGGGTGTAGCGCTGCTGGCCGAAATAGCTGTCGTTGGTGTCCGAATGGGCGTCGAAATGCACCATGCCCAGCGGCCGGTCCCGCGCCAGCGCGCGGAAGATGGGCAGGGTGATCAGGTGGTCGCCGCCCACCGCCAGCGGCAGCGCGCCGGCCTGGCGGATGCGGCGGAAAAAGCCCTCGATGCGCTGCAGCGAGTCCATCAGATCGATGGGATTGACCGGCGCGTCGCCCAAGTCGCCGACGCGAGCCAGCTCATAAGGAGATAGGCGGCTGAGCGGATGTACCCGGCGCATCAGGCTGGACTGGTTGCGCACCTCGCGCGGGCCGTGGCGGGCGCCGGCCCTGTGCGTGGTGCCGCCGTCCCAGGGCACGCCGACCAGCGCGACGTCGAGCTGGGCGGGGTCCTCGCAGAGGGGCAGGCGCATGAAGCTGGGAATGCCGGCGAAGCGGGGAACCTGGGCAGCGTCTACGGGTTGGGGAAAGGTGCTGGGCATGGGAAGCCTCCTGAACTGGGGTTATTTGCTGGCGCTTAGCGAGGGCGCCGGCGCGGTCATCAGGCTGACGCCGACAAAGCCCAGCAGATTGGCGGCCAGGCCGTAATAGATGGGGGTGTTGGCGGTCAGGCCGTCGAGCATCATCAGCGCGACGACGGTCAGGCTGCCCAGCAGCATGCCGGCCATGGTGCCCTGGGCGGAGGCGCGGCGCCACAGCAAGGCGCCGAGAATGGGCACCAGCAGCCCGCCCACCAACAGGTTGTAGGCGATGCTGAGGCCGGCGATCACATCGTTGACCAGGCAGGACAGCAGCAGCATGAGCAGGCCCAGGCCCAGCGTGATCCAGCGGCTGCCGGCCAGGTGACGTTGGTCGCCGCGGCGCAGGAAACGGCTGTAGACATCCTCTTTCAGCACCGTGGCCGCGGCCAGCAGACAGGCGCTGGCGGTGGACATGATCGCGGCTAGCGCGGCGGCGGCCACCAGGCCGCGCAAGCCGGCCGGAAGCAGGCTGCGGGTGAGTTCGGCAAAGGCGTTTTCCGTTACCGCCAGTTCCGGCAACAGCAGCCGGGCGGCGACGCCGATCAAGGCGCAGGCGGCGCCGTAACAGACGCAATAGCCGCCGGCGGCCAGGCCGGCGTAACGCACCACCCGTTCGCTGCGGGCGGTGAACAGCCGTTGCCAGATGTCCTGGCCGATCAGCGCGCCGAAGAAGTACAGCAGAAAGTAGGCGACGATGGTGTCCAGACCGATGGCGCCGAGTTCGAAGAAGCTGGCCGGCAAGCCCGCCCGCATCGCGTCCAGGCCGCCGGCTCCGGCCACGCTGAGCGGCAGCAGCACGCCGAAGATGCCGACAGTCATGATCACGAACTGGACGATGTCGGTCAGGGTCAGCGACCACATGCCGCCGATCGCCGAATAGAAGATCACCAGCCCGCCGCCGAGCAGAATCGCCGGAATGCGCGGCAGGCCGAACATCACCTCGGTCACCGAGCCGATGGCGATGGTGGCGGTGACCGCCACCATCAGGTCGTAGCCTATCATCACCACGCCGCCTATCAGCCGGGACGAAGCCCGGTAGCGCTGCTCCAGGATCTGGGTGACGGTGAACACCCGCATGCGGGCGATCTGCCGCGAAAACGCCAGGCTGAGCGTCATGACGCCCAGGCCCAGCATGAGCACCAGCCACAAGCCGGAAATGCCGTATTGATAGCCCAGGCGCACCGATCCTATGGTGGAGGCGCCGCCCAGCACCACTGCGGACAGGGTGCCGAGATACAGCGTCGGCCCCAGGCGGCGGCCGGCCAGCAGAAAATCGTCGCGGGTTCGCGCGCGGCGCATCCCCCACCAGCCCAGCCCCGCCATCGCCAGCGCGTAGGCCAGTATCGTCGCGTAATCGATAAGCATCGTGCACCTCGCTTGAAGCGGCGCCGATGGGTGTTCGGCGGCCCGGCAGCCATCATGGCAAGGCTTGCCCGGGCCTTACATAGCGAGGAAGGCAAGCGGGCTTGCCGATTGCGGCAAGTAGCGGCGAATGGCCGGCGGACAGCTGTTGATATTCGTCATATTTCCGTAACCGTTTTGCGGATAGGATTTGGGCCGTGCGGTTTTTTTGCCGCGCGGCCCATTGTTTTTTGCATGGCAGCAACCATCTGTTCCCCATCGGCATGAGCCCGGCCGCCGCCGGGGCCTCCTGTGGCCGCCTCGCTTCCTGTCGCCCGTTCATGGCGGCGTCTTAGTCTTGTTCATTTGTTTTCGAATCCAACAGTTCTTCCCTGTGTGTTTTCCTAAATTTTCACAAACGAAATCCGTTCTAATGCTGTTAGTCATATGCTTGGTCTGTTTAAATCTAAATGGCATGGTTTCTGGCTGAGACCAGGACAGGGCGGGGCAGGGTCAGGCCGGGGCGGGAAGGAGAAAACGAAGAGGCGGAGCGGCGTCGGCAGGCAAGTTCCCTTGCGACACGGATTTTAATAATTTGGTTGTTTAACAGAAGCTTAGCGTTTGCTTAGCATGGGATGGGCTGGGAAAAAGGCAAAAAAAATGCGCGGTACCGTTAGGTCCGCGCCAAGTCTACAAAGGAGAAATAGAGGAGAAACTATCAAGAAGCAATTGCTGCATCTCAACGAGAACGAATTATCCAGATTGCGGTATCGAGTGTCAACATGTTGTTTTTCGCAAATGTGTGAAATTATAATTTTCTGTCGCGCATCTGGTACATCGCCGCCGGAAGCGCCGCTGTCGCGGCGCACCATGGGCGCCGCAGCTGTGCCAAAATAGCGGTTTTCCGATTGCCGCAGGATTTCCCTTCATGGACGCCGTACGCCACACCCTTCCCGATCCGCGCCAGTACCACCCGCAAGTGGCGCTGACCAATATGCTGATTCACAACGCCCAGTCGGCCTTGAACGCCAAGACCGAGTCCGATCGGGAAATGTGGTTCTCCGCGGTGCGCGACGCGATGGCCGAAATGCTGGCGCGCGGCGAGCTGCTGTCCATCTCGGTGGCGCTGGCCATGGTGCCGTCGCAGCAATGCTATCAATTGGTGTGGGACGCGCTGCGCGACGCGGCGGAAAACACCGGCGGCGCGCGCGCCATCGTCTTCGCCATGCCGCTGGTGCTGGTGGCCGGCAGCAAGAGCCAGACCACGCTGCCCGGCGAGATCGCCGACGCGGCCGGCCTGAACCAGCTGCTGCGCGAGCACGGCGTGTTCGCCGCCGGCGCCGACGTCGCCCTGGGCGGCGCGCTGCTGCATCCGGACAGCGTGGTGGGCCTGGATTCCGCCCAGCTTTATAAGCTGAACCGCGATCCGGCCCATGCCCGCGCGCTGCTGCCGCAGCAGCCGGCGCCGGTCACGGTGAAGGAAGAGGGCGTGTTCCTGCGCTACCTGCTGGGCGTGGCGATTCAGCCCGAAGGCGCCGAGCCGCCGTTGCGCCTGGGCGGCGCGGTGGGCGCTTGGGGCATGCCGCTGATGAAATTCCTGGGCGAGCAATTGAAGGCGGACGGCGTGACGCTATTCCCCATCGCCCGCCCGCCGATGCCGGCGATGCAGGCGATGGTGGCCGGCAACTACGCCCGTTTCGAGGTGGCGATGCAGGTGTTCGCCAGCAGCCAGATCCGCCGCTTGCGCGAACTGAACAAGGAGCCGGTGGCCATCCTGTCCGCTCACGACAACGGCGAACTGCACATCACCCTGTCCGCCGCAGGCGACGAACGCAACTGGGAGGCCTTTGTCTGGCCGCTGGCGGCGCTGGACAATGTGCAGCTGATCGAGGAGAGCTTCCGCGAACTGATGGCGGAATGCCATGTGCGCGAAGTGCATGTATTGCCGGAACTGCACCCGGACAGCAAGGACGGCGTGCCGCTGTTTTTCACCGCCGACGATTTAAACGATTGATCAGCGGCAAACCCGTTTCATCATCGTGATTCAGCCCCGCCGCGAGCGGGGCTTTGTCATGGCGGCTCAGGCTTGCGCTTCCGGCTGATGGCGCGCCCACGGTGCGACGGCCAGCCGCGCCGCCAGATAGTCGATCAAGGCCTGCACCCGCGCCGGCCGGCTGCGGCCCGGCGGCGTCAGGATGTAGAGCGCGATCGGGTCTACCTGCCAATCCATCATCACGGTTTCCAGTTCGCCGGCCTGCAGATCCTGCCAGGCCAGGAATTCCGGCTGCAGCGCCAGGCCCAGGCCGGCGCGCAGGGCCGGCGTCAGCGCCTCGGCGTTGTTGACCCGCAGCGGCGCGGGCATTTCCAGCGCGAATTCGCCTTGCTCCGCGTGGCGGAAGCGCCAGAACTGGCCGCCGGGCGCGTTGCTGTACAGCAGCGCGCGATGCGCGGCCAACTCGCGGGGATGGCTGGGCCGGCCGTGGCGCGCGAAATACGCAGGCGAGCCCACCAGCAAGATGCGCACCGAGCACAGGCGCCGAGCCAGCAGGCTGGAATCGGCCAGCGAGGCGATGCGCAGCGCCAGATCCAGCCGCTTGGCCACCAGGTCCACCTGTTCGTCGCTGAAGTGGAAATCCAGCTCCACCTCCGGATGCCGCGCCATGAACTCCGGCAGCAAGGGCGCCAGATGGGACAGGCCGAAGGACATCGGCGCGGTCACCCGCACCGCTCCGCGCAGGCTGGTGGATTGCTCGGCGATGTCCGCTTCCACCGCCTCGCCCTCCGCCAGGATGCGGCTGGCCCGTTCCAGCGCGGCGTGGCCGGCCTCGGTCAGCGCGATGCGGCGCGAGGTGCGGTGGAACAGCATGGTCTTCATCCGGGCTTCCAGGCGCGTGATCGCCTTGGACACCGTGGCCTGGGACAGCGTCAGTTCCGCGGCGGCGCGGGCGAAGGAGCCGCATTCCGCCACCTTGGCGAAGATCGCCCAGGCTTCCAGATCGGGGAGTCGTTTCATCATCGGATTCGCTTCAGGCTATGGATTCCAATTTTAACCATTAAACTGCAGGATAGCGCATTGATCATGTCAAAAATGGAAACGATGCAATTCCATATATTCCATTAACATAATGGTGTCCGCTGCGTATAGTGCAGGCATCAGACGCGTCGCCGGGCAGGCGGCGCCTCGCCACGACACGGGAGGACAGCATGATCGAACATCGCCCTTTTGCCGGCCTGGGTGGAGCCCACCATGGCTGGCTGGACGCCAAACACCATTTTTCCTTCGCCGAATACCATGACCCGGCGCGCGTGCACTGGGGCGCGCTGCGGGTGTGGAACGACGACACCATCGCGCCGGGCACCGGCTTTCCGCCGCATCCGCACGCCGATATGGAAATCATCACCTATGTCCGCGAAGGCGCGATCAGCCACCGCGACAATCTGGGCAACCAGGGCCGCACCGAGGCCGGCGACGTGCAAGTGATGAGCGCCGGCAGAGGCATCGTCCATTCCGAATACAACCTGGAAGCCGTCGACACCCGCATTTTCCAGATCTGGATCATGCCGGAGCGGCGCGGCGGCGAGCCGTCCTGGGGCAGCAAGCCTTTTCCCAAGGCGGACCGCTCCGGCGCCTTCGTCGCCTTGGCCAGCGGCATGGACGGCGACGAGCAGGCCTTGCCCATCCGCGCCGACGCCCGGGTGCTGGGCGCCACCCTCAAGGCCGGCGAAAGCATCGACTACCGGCTGGGCGCGCAGCGCAGCGCTTATCTGGTACTGGCCCGCGGCCGGGCGGAAGTCAACGGCGTGGCGCTGCAAGCCCGCGACGGCGCGGCGATCCGCGATGAGGCGCAGTTGCGCATCGTCGCCAGCGAGGACGCTGAGCTGATTCTGGTGGACAGCCGCGAGTGATTGCCGCGGCGGGCGGGGGCCGGCGGCCCTTCCGCCCGCCCGGCATCTTGCCCGCCCGGCCGCCGTCCGTCCCTTGATCAACTGGAGAATGCCATGAACGCCACCCCGACTCCCAGCCCGCTGTTGCTGACCCCGCACGATCACACCCTGATTCTGATCGACTACCAATCGCAGATGGCCTTCGCCACTCACTCCATCGATATGCCCACGCTGCGCAACAACGCTGGCCTGGTCGCCAGCGCCGCCGCCGGTTTCAAGGTGCCGACGATACTGACCACCGTCGCGGAAAAGAGCTTTTCCGGGCCGATGTTCGAAGAGGTGAGCGCGCCCTTTCCCGGGCAGCGGATGCTGGACCGCAGCTCGATGAACACCTGGGAAGACGCCGCGGTGATCGATCGCGTCAACCACATCGGCAAGGGCCGCATCGTGCTGGCCGGCCTGTGGACCAGCGTCTGCATTGTCGGCCCGGCGCTGTCCGCCCTGTCCCAGGGCTTCGAGGTTTATGTGATCGCCGACGCTTGCGGCGATATCTCGGCGGAAGCGCATGAGCGCGCGATCCAGCGCATGGTGCAGGCCGGTGCGCGGCCGATCACGGCCTTGCAATACCTGCTGGAATTGCAGCGCGACTGGGCGCGCACCGACACCTACGAACTGACCACCGGCATCGCCAAGAAGCTGGGCGGCGGCTACGGCCTGGGCATCCAGTACGCCAAGACCATGTTCGGCGCCCAGGAAGGCTGATTTCCCGAGCGTATTGATTCCATGCCGGCGGCCAGCCGCCGGCAGAGGGCGCAAGCATGAAACCTTATCTGATCTCCTTGGCGGCCGGCCTGTTGGTGGGCGTCATCTACAGTCTGCTTCACGTGCGCTCGCCGGCGCCGCCGGCCGTCGCCATCCTCGGCCTGCTGGGCATGTTGATCGGCGAGCAGCTTTGGCCCCAATTCCAGGCGCTGCGCCATGGCGCGCCGGCCGCCGTCAGTCAGCCGGCGCGTCCGGCCACCGCCTCGCAGGAGAAGCAATCATGACCACCATCGCCATGGCCGATCTCATCTTGCGCAACGGCCGTTTCACCACGCTGGACCGCAGCCGGCCGCGCGCCAGCGCCGTCGCCATCAAGGACGGCCGCTTCCTCGCGGTGGGCGAGGACAGCGAGATCATGGCGCGGGCCGGCGCCGCCACCCGCGTGATCGACCTGCGCGGCCGCAGCGTCTTGCCCGGCCTGATCGACAACCACACCCATGTGGTGCGCGGCGGTCTCAACTTCAATATGGAGCTGCGCTGGGACGGCGTGCGCTCGCTGGCCGACGCGATGGACATGCTGCGGCGGCAGGTCGCCGTCACGCCCGCGCCGCAATGGGTGCGGGTGGTGGGCGGCTTCACCGAGCACCAGTTTCTTGAGAAACGCCTGCCCACGCTGGAGGAGATCAACGCCGTGGCGCCGGACACGCCGGTCTTCCTGCTGCATCTGTACGACCGCGCCTTGCTCAACGGCGCCGCCCTGCGCGCGGTGGGCTACACCAAGGACACGCCGGCGCCGCCGGGCGGCGAGATCGTCCGCGGCGCCGACGGGGCGCCCACCGGCCTGCTGCTGGCCAAGCCGAACGCGGCCATCTTGTACGCCACCCTGGCTCAGGGGCCCAAGCTGCCCTTCGATTACCAGCTCAACTCCACTCGCCATTTCATGCGCGAGCTCAACCGCCTGGGCGTGACCGGCGTCATCGACGCCGGCGGCGGCTTCCAGAACTACCCGGACGATTACGCGGTGATCCAGCAACTGGCCGACGCCGGCCAGATGACGGTACGTCTGGCGTACAACCTGTTCACCCAAAAGCCCAAGCAAGAGAAAGAGGACTTCCTCAACTGGACCGCCGGCGTCAAATACAAGCAGGGCGATGATTATTTTCGCCACAACGGCGCGGGGGAAATGCTGGTGTTTTCCGCCGCGGACTTTGAGGATTTTCGTCAGCCGCGGCCGGACATGCCGCCGGAAATGGAGGGCGAGCTGGAAGAGGTGGTGCGCATCCTGGCGCAAAACCGCTGGCCGTGGCGCTTGCACGCCACTTACGACGAAACCATCTCCCGCGCGCTGGACGTGTTCGAGAAAGTGGACCGCGACATTCCCTTGCAGGGGCTGAACTGGTTCTTCGACCACGCCGAAACCATTTCCGAACGCTCGATGGACCGCATCGCCGCCTTGGGCGGCGGCATCGCGGTGTAGCACCGGATGGCTTACCAGGGCGAGTATTTCGTCGAGCGTTACGGCGCGGCGGCGGCCGAGGCGACGCCGCCTATCGCCCGCATGCTGGACAAAGGCTTGAAGGTGTCGGCCGGCACCGACGCCACCCGCGTCGCCTCGTACAATCCATGGGTGTCGTTGGCGTGGATGGTGACCGGCAAGACCGTGGGCGGCTTGCGGCTCTACCCGCAGCGCAACTGCCTGGACCGCGAAACCGCGCTGCGGATGTGGACCGAGAACGTGGCCTGGTTCACCAATGAGGAGGGCGGGCGCGGCCGCATCGAGGCGGGCCAGCTTGCCGATCTGATCGTGCCGGACAAAGATTTCTTCGTCTGCCCGGAGGACGACATTTCCTTTCTGGTGTCGGAGCTGACCATGGTGGGCGGCCGCATCGTTTACGCCGCCGCGGACTTCGCCGCGCTGGACGACAATCCCTTGCCGCCGGCGATGCCGGATTGGTCCCCGGTGCGCCGCTATCAGGGTTACGCCGCCTGGGGCGAGCCGGAGGGCGCCGGCCGCCGCTCGCTGCACCGCCAGGCCGGAGCGGCCTGCGCTTGCGCCAGCGCCTGCGGCTTGCACGGCCACCAGCACGCCCGCGCCTGGGGCGCCGGCCTGCCGGTGTCGGACCCCAAGGGTTTCTTCGGCGCGCTGGGCTGCTCCTGCTGGGCGGTTTGACGTCAGGGAAACAAGCCCGCGCGCGGCCGGCCGCGCTATCATGACGATGGCCTGCCGCACCCGCGGCGGCGCCAACCTTGAGGAGACATGATGAAAGCCACCGCCAGCGGCCGTTTCGACGTCAAGCTTGCCCCGGAACCCTTGAGCGAGGCCGCCGCCGACAGCGGTCTTGGCCGCCTGTCGCTGGACAAGCGCTTTCACGGCGACCTGGACGCCGTCAGCCAGGGCGAGATGCTGAGCTTCCGCAGCGCGGAGCCGGGCTCGGCCGGTTATGTCGCCATGGAGCGGGTGCAGGGCAGCCTGCATGGCCGCAAGGGCGGTTTCGTGCTGCAGCACAGCGCCACGATGACGCGCGGAGAGGCCGAGCAGACCATCATGGTAACGCCGGATTCCGGCACCGGAGAACTGAGCGGCATCAGCGGCCGGCTGCGCATCACCATCACCGCCGGCGAGCATTTTTACGACTTCGATTACACCCTGCCTTGAACGCGCGGCGGGGCGGATTTTCCCCCGCGACAATTGCTTCACGTTAAAGATTTCGCTCCGGCATTTCGTGTAGAATGCCCGCATCGTTAACCCTTTGATGGATGAGTCAAAGATGTTCGCTGCTGACCAGACGATTGCCAAATTCGATCCCGAACTCGCCGCCGCCATTGCGGCCGAGTGCCAACGCCAGGAAGATCACATCGAGCTGATCGCCTCGGAAAACTACACCAGCCCCGCGGTGATGGAAGCCCAGGGCTCCCAGCTGACCAATAAATACGCCGAAGGCTACCCGGGCAAGCGCTTCTACGGCGGTTGCGAACACGTGGACGTGGTTGAGCAGCTCGCCATCGACCGCGTCAAGCAGCTGTTTGGCGCCGAATACGCCAACGTGCAGCCGCACTCCGGAAGCCAGGCCAACCAGGCGGTGTACTTCTCCATCCTGAAGCCGGGCGACACCGTGATGGGCATGAACCTGGGCCACGGCGGTCACCTGACCCACGGCTCCCCGGCCAACCTGTCCGGCAAGATGTTCAACATCGTCGCCTACGGCCTGAACGACAAGGAAGAAATCGACTACGACGACATGGAGCGCGTAGCGATGGAAACCAAGCCCAAGCTGATCATCGGCGGCGCTTCCGCTTACGCGCTGCGCTTCGACTTCGAGCGCATGGGCCAGATCGCCAAGAAATGCGGCGCCTACTTCATGGTGGACATGGCGCACTACGCCGGCCTGATCGCCGCCGGCGTCTACCCGAACCCGGTGCCCTTCGCCGACTTCGTGACCTCGACCACCCACAAGACCCTGCGCGGCCCGCGCGGCGGCATCATCCTGGCCAAGGCCGAGTTCGAGAAGAGCATCAACAGCAATGTGTTCCCGACCCTGCAAGGCGGCCCGCTGGAGCACGTGATCGCCGCCAAGGCGGTGGCCTTCAAGGAAGCTCTGCTGCCCGAGTTCAAGGTGTATCAGGAACAAGTGCTGAAGAACGCTTCCATCATGGCCAAGACCCTGGGCGAGCGCGGCGTGCGCATCGTGTCCGGCCGCACCGAAAGCCATGTGTTCCTGGTGGACCTGCGCGCCAAGGGCCTGACCGGCAAGGCCGCCGACGCGCTGCTGGGCCGCGCCCACATCACCGTGAACAAGAACGCGATTCCGAACGACCCGGAAACCCCGTTCGTGACCTCCGGCATCCGCATCGGCTCCCCGGCCATCACCACCCGCGGCTTCAAGGAAGCCGAGGCCATCCAGGTGGCCAACCTGGTGGCGGACGTGCTGGACAACCCGAACGACGACGCGCTGATCGCCCGCGTGGCCGAGCAGGCCACCGCGCTGTGCCACCGTTTCCCGGTGTACGCCAAGTAAGCCGTGCTTGCCTCGGCCGCTGAAAGACGCCCCCAGGGGCGTCTTTTTCATGGGCGGGCGATAGCGGCATTAACTTGACCGCGCATTGCTGATAACATCCATACATTGGAACCCTTAGGATTAAGTCATGAAATGCGCGTTCTGCGGCAATGCCGATACTCAGGTGATCGACTCCCGCGTCAGTGAGGACGGCAGCAGCATCCGGCGGCGGCGGCGCTGCCCGGTGTGCGAGAAGCGTTTCACGACTTTTGAAACCGCCGACGTGCGCATGCCGCAGGTGGTGAAAACCGCCGGCCACCGTTCGGAATTCGACATCGAGAAAGTCCGCACCAGCTTCCTGCGCGCGCTGCACAAGCGCCCGGTGCCCACCGCGCTGGTGGACGAAGCGATAGACCGCATCTGTCACAAGCTGCTGCAATTGGGCGAGCGCGAAGTGTCCAGCCGCGAGATCGGCGAAATGGTGATGAACGAGCTGGCGCGCCTGGACAAGGTGGCCTATGTGCGCTTCGCCTCGGTGTACCGCAGTTTTCAGGACGTCTCCGAGTTCTCCGATGCCATCAAGGAAATCCAGAAGTCCTCGCATTGACCGCCCGGCGGGCGGCTGGAGTAGACTGCTCTATTCTTCCGTCATTTCGGATGCCCCGCATGCCTGTACCCCTGCCTTCCGATATCGCGCTGCGCGCGCCGGAGCTGTCCGACGCGCCGGCGCTGTTCGCGCTGATCAACGCCAACCGCGACGCGCTGCGGCCGTGGATGCCGTGGCTGCCGCTGACCCGCGCCGAGGCGGACTCGCGCGCCTTCCTGGAGTCCGCCGCCGCCAGCCGGCAGGCCGGCTCCGCCTATACTTGGCTGGTGTTGCGCGGCGGCGAGCTGGCCGGCGTCTGCGATCTGCACGCCGTCGACGCCTTGAACCGCCACGCCTTCGTCGGCTACTGGCTGGACAGCAGCCAGGTGGGGCAGGGCGTGATGCAGGCGGCGCTGCGCCTGCTGCTGGCCGAGGCCTTCGGCCCGCTGGGCCTGCATCGGGTGGCGATAGACGCGGCCGAGGACAACCGCCGCAGCTGCGCGGTGGCGGAGCGGCTGGGTTTCCGCTACGAAGGCGTGCTGCGCGAGTATTTGTTGTTGCAGGGCCGCTATTGCGACGCCAGGCAGTACAGCCTGCTGGCTCACGAATGGAAGCAATGAATCATGAATTATTCCGCCGATGACCATCGTTACATGCAGCGCGCGCTGCGGCTGGCCGCCGCGGCCACCCGCCGCGCCGCGCCCAATCCGGGCGTGGGCTGCGTGCTGGTGCGCGACGGCGAGGTGATCGGCGAGGGCGCCACCCTGCAAGTGGGCGGCGATCACGCGGAAATCCAGGCGATCAAGGACTGTCTGGCGCGCGGCCTGTCCCCGCGCGGCGCCGTCGCCTATGTCACGCTGGAACCCTGCAGCCACCACGGCCGCACCCCGCCGTGCGCGCGGCGCCTGATCGACGAAGGCGTGGCCCGGGTGGCGGCGGCGATGGTGGACCCCTATCACGAAGTGGCCGGCCGCGGCCTGGCCATGCTGCGCGCCGCCGGCGTCGACGCCGACGCCGGGCTGATGGAAGCCGAGGCGCGGCAAGCGCATCGCGGCTTCCTGTCGCGCGTCGAGCGCGGCCGCCCCTGGGTCACGCTCAAGGCCGCCGCCACGCTGGACGGCAAGACCGCCTTGCTCAACGGCCGCAGCCAGTGGATCACCGGCCCGGAGGCGCGGCGCGACGTGCATCGCCTGCGCGCCGAACACTGCGCGGTGCTCACCGGCAGCGGCACCGTGCTGGCCGACGATCCGCAACTGACGGTGCGCGAAGTCCCCTGCGAGCGCCAACCGCTGCGCGTGGTGCTGGACAGCGGGCTGCGCACCGCGCCGGAACAGCGCATCTACCAGGGCGGCGCCACCTTGTTGGCCACCTGCGATCACCCAGAGGCGCGGCTGCGGCCCTATCGCGCCGGCGCGGAAATCCTGACCCTGCCGCGGCAGGCCGACGGCCACGCCGATCTGCCGGGCTTGCTGGCGGCCTTGGCGCAACGCGGCGTCAATATGCTGATGGCGGAGGCCGGCGCCGGCCTCAACGGCGCGCTGCTGCGCGCCGGGCTGGTGGACGAGATCGTGCTCTACCTAGCGCCGTCGCTGGCCGGCGACGCCGCGCGCGGCCTGTTCGCCTGGCCGGCCTTGGAGGACCTGGCCGACAAGCAGAGGCTGAGCATCCGCGACGCGCGGATGGTGGGCGCGGATTTGCGCCTGAGCCTGACGCCGATCTGAGCCGCGGCTCACCGCCCGGCGCGTAGGGGAAATGCCGACGTCGCCGCGAATCCCGTCTGGAGTCTGCAACATTTCTGTCCGAAAATAAGAACAGTCCGCCCGCTG
Source organism: Chromobacterium alkanivorans (assembly GCF_016937655.1). GTDB lineage: Bacteria > Pseudomonadota > Gammaproteobacteria > Burkholderiales > Chromobacteriaceae > Chromobacterium > Chromobacterium alkanivorans. The sequence continues at coordinate 119,672 of NZ_JAFHKL010000008.1, forward strand.
TGCCGAAGAGCGCGAGCGGCGAGGGGAAGGGCAAGACCGAACGGCTTACGGGAGGGCTGGGGAAGGGCATGAGCGATTTGACGGCGGCGCTGGAGGCTTATATGCGATTGCTGGCGCGTCAGGGCGCGCCGGCCCAGGTCGTGGACGAGCGGCGTCGCATTCTGGAACTGCTGCTGCCCTGGCTGGACGGCGTCGAGCGCAGCGCGGAAGGCTTCCGCGGCCCTTGCGAACGCCTGCTGCAGGCCTGTCCGCCGGACGAACAGGTGCTGGCGCTGACCTGCACCCGCGAGTTCTATTACTTCTGGCTGGGCGATACCAAGAAAGTGGTGGAGATCACCGCGCGCAGCGGTTTTTCGGTGCGCAATGTGCGGGTATGGCTGGAGACGGACTGGGACAGCTTGCTGACGCGGATGGAGCGCGACGGCTTTTCCCGCTTTCCGCCGTCGCTGGGCCTGTACCTGGGCAAGCTGTTCGAGGACGGCATGTCCGAGCCGGACATCCATCTGCGCGAGCGCCTGCTCAAATCCCTGCTCTATCTATTGGACGGCCAGCCCATCCAGGGCGACAGTTTCCGCATGATGGTGGACGCGGTGCTGCTGCATCTGCGCGAGGCGGAGCTGAAAAACACCTTCCTGATGCTGGTGCGCGAATACTTCTATTACTGGCATCAATTCCCGCAAGCCCAGGCGCGCAACGCCGGCCAGCCGGCGGCTTGAGGCGGGAAGGCGAGCCTTCCCGCTTGCTGCGAACCATCTTAGCTATTGCGCGACGGCGCCTTGCCTTCCAGTTCCGACTTCTGCGTTTGCGCCTGCTGCAAGGCGTGCACGCTGTCCACATGGGCGTACACGTCGCAGCGCAGCGCGCCCAGCGCCATCAACTGCTCGGCATAGCTGAAAAAACCCACCCAATAACCGCGGGCGTGGCCGGGGTCCTTGAAATCCACATCGCGGGCGATCTTGCCGAGCAGGCCCTGGTTCAGCCTATGCGGCTGGTCCTTGAAGAACTGGGCCAGGTGGGCGGCGCATTCGCGGCCATAGGCGCAGGCGTCGACGTAGTCGTCGGAGGGCGGCATCTGCCAGTGATGGGGCTGGCCGCGTTGCGGCAGATAACGGACGAAGGGCAGTTGAGTGGCCTGGTTTTCGTGGGGCTTGAGCCGGTAGAAACGGCGAGGGGGTAGGGTTTGGGACATATTGTTGCTCCTGCATTCTGCTACGTGAGATCAACCCACTTCCCGGTTCCAATCGGGATTGGCGGGCACGAGACTGCAAGGTTGGAACACCGACCACGTACGAAATCGGCACGGCAAACGCCGTCCTTGCCGTCCGCGCCCGCCTTATGGGCGTGCAGACTGCATGAACAATGGCCGCAAGAGCGGCCAGTTCGCCGTACGTGTAGATGGGGTTCCAATCCCAGTGCCGGTATTTGCTCGGCACCGCGCTATTGTGGCGGCAGAGGCGGGAGGGGGTCAAGGCGGCGGGGCGGAAGAGGGTTTGGGACGCATGGCTGTCGTTTGGAACCCGACCTCCAAGGTTAGTCGGCACGGCTAGGCCGTACGGCAGCTTGCGCCCCTAGGCCAAGCTAATGGACGAGGGGGCGGGTGGCAAGTCAGCGCCATCGATGGTTGGCGCCAGAGGGATAGCTGGGGGTGGGCTGTTTATTGTAGAAGCCGTCTTAGAACCTGTTCAAAGTTTGCTGTAGGAAACCTCGTATTCGACGTGCCCCGGGTCCCTTCAAGCCTGCCGTCGGGTGGCTGGCCCGAGGTCTTAAGCGGCTGCCTGTTCGAGCACCGCGACGTTAGCGCGCCATCACTGAGCGAATCGAAGATTCGCACGTAGAGAGTTCAGCCGCGCCTCGGGCCTGACGGGCCCCGGCGGGAAGCCGCAGGCCAGGCTTGCAGGGTGGCCTTTAGGAGTGGAGAGGATATTTGGCCACGCAAATATCCTTTCCCTGCCCGCCGGGCAGCCCCGGCAATGAAAATTATCGTCCGCGCAGCGGACTCAATGCCTTGCTTTGAGCGATCCCCTCGGTCTGAAAGGATTGTGGACAGGTTCTTACAACAACTTCAGGACATTAAGCGGCACCCAGCCAAATGCCTCGCCATCCAGCCGGCGACACCACAACCAGCCGTTCAGGGTTTTCGAACCGAGCAGCCGTTCGCCCGCTTGGATAGCCAGCTCCTGGGAGGAGAAGCTTTCAAGGGCAAACGCTTTGCCGTCGATGTATTCGATCAGTTGGCCGGGCACCCAGCCCCCAGCGGCTTGCCCCGGCGTTTCGCAGAAGTACCAATTCTCCCAGCCTTCCAGGCCCTCGTACCTTTCGCCTACCCGAAGCGGGGCGCCCTTGGCCAAGCGTATGGGTTCCGTGTGTTCCGGTGTGTGGCCCCGCAGGGCGATATAGCTCTCAACAGACATGGCGTCTCCCTTGGTTTCCGTCCCTGCCGACGATCTTGGCCATGGCCTCCGCCCATCAGGCCGGTTGCGCGGCTTCCAGCCTGGCCCAGCCCGGCAAGCCCACGCGCCAGGCCGGCGGCGCTTCGGCGCTGGCCCAGTATTCCTCGATCTGGCTGATCAGCCCGTGCTCCAGCGTGAACAGCGAGTTGGCGAAGAAGCGCGCCGCGCCGTGGTCCACCTGCGCCACTACATGCCAGCGGCCGTCTGCCAGCAGATTGTCTTGCAGCAGGCGGATGCTCCAGCCCTCCGGATAGACGCGGTTGACGTGGACGATGGCGTCCGCGCCGCGGAAGTACTCGCCGCTGCAATGCCACAGCATTACGGCGTCGTCGCGCAGCAGGCGGCGTGCGCGCTCCCAGTCGCGGTCCTGGTAGGCGAGAAAGAGTTGGGCGGCGATGGATGGCATGAATTTACCTCATGCTGGTCATGGAGTGTTGATAATGTACAAAATCAAAATGCTTGTCAATACGCGGCTTTGGCGGGTTTTGGGGCGAAAGTTGTCAGATCAAATAGTCTGATGGCATCATGCTTTTGCAAGTAGGGCGTGTTTACGATCTCGCAAGCCAGAGCGAGACAAGGCGACAACAGCTTTAGACGCGAAATGCATAGAGTGCGTCAGCGTTCTGAAGCGGTGCTCGCCGGGCCGCGCCTCACAACGCGCAGCGGACCGCAAACCGCTTCTTTCATAGAGGAGACAAGATGGCACACACATCCGCCTACCAGGCATTGACCCACACTTTCGCTCGCCTGCACCGCTTCGGCCACCTCGGCGCCATCGCCGGCTGGGACCAGGCTGCGATGATGCCGAGCAAGGGCAACGACGCCCGCGCCGCCGCGTTGGCGGAATTGGGGGTGCTGACCCACGGCATCATCACCGCGCCGCAGCTGAAGGAGCAGCTGGACGCGGCGGAGCAGGAAAATCTGGACGAGCTGCAACGCGCCAATCTGCGCGAGATGCGCCGCGAGTGGGCGCAGGCCAATCTGCTGCCGGCGGCGTTGGTGGAGGCCAAGACCCTGGCCGGCGCGCGTTGCGAGCACGCCTGGCGCAGCCAGCGCCCGGCCAATGACTGGAAGGGTTTTCTGGAAAACCTGCGCGAGGTGGTCAAGCTGTCGCGCGAGGAGGGCCGTTTGCTGGCCGAGGCCAGCGGCGGCAGCCGCTACGACGCGCTGATGGACAAGTACGAGCCGGGGATGAAGAGCGCGGAGATCGAGTGCATCTTCGCCGAGGTGAAGTCCTGGCTGCCGGGCCTGATCGAACGCGCGCGCGCCAAGCAGGCGTCGGAAACGGTGATCGAGCCGGTGGGGCCGTTCGCGGTGGCGCAGCAGCGCGCCTTGGGCGTGGAAGCGATGAAGCTGTTGCAGTTCGACTTTGACGGCGGCCGGCTGGATGTCAGCAGCCATCCCTTCTGCGGCGGGGTGCCGGAGGATGTGCGCATCACCACCCGCTACCGCGACGATGATTTCGTCCAGAGCCTGATGGGCATCGTCCACGAAACCGGCCACGCCCGTTACGAGCAGAACCTGCCCAAGGACTGGCTGGAGCAGCCGCTGGGCCGCGCGCGTTCGATGGGCATCCACGAAAGCCAGAGCCTGTCCTTCGAGATGCAGCTGGGCCGCAGCCCGGCCTTCCTGCAATTGATCGCGCCGCTGATCCGCAGCCATTTCGGCGAGCAGCCGGCGTTTGCGCTGGAGAATCTGCAAGGCCTGTACAGCCGGGTGCAGCCGGGCTACATCCGCGTGGACGCGGATGAGCTGTGCTATCCGGCGCATGTGATCCTGCGCTTCGAGATCGAGCGCGCGCTGATGGACGGCGAGATCGAGGCCGAGGACATTCCGGCGCTGTGGGACGAGAAGATGATGGCTTATCTGGGCGTGGACACCCGCGGCAATTACACCAACGGTTGCATGCAGGACATCCACTGGACCGACGGCGGTTTCGGCTATTTCCCCAGTTACACGCTGGGCGCGATGTACGCGGCGCAGTATTTCGCCAGCCTGCGCCGCGCCGAGCCGGAGCTGGACGCGCAGGTGGCGGCCGGCAATCTGGAGCCCATCTTCAACTGGCTGAACACCAATATCTGGAGCCAGGGCAGCAGCTGGAGCACCGATGAACTGGTGCGGCGCGCCACCGGCGAGACGCTGAACCCGGCGCACTTCAAGGCGCATCTGGAGCGGCGTTATCTAGGCGTGTGATGTTGTGGAAGGCAGATAAAAAGCGCGGCGTGGCCGCGCTTTTTTCATTGGGGCTGGCTGAAAAAGGCGTGGATCGCTGCCGCCAGCGCTTCCGGCTGCTCCCATTGCAGCATGTGGCCGGCGTCGGCGATCACGGTTTCCTGCAATTGGGCGAAACAGGCGCGCCGCTGCGGCATGCTGGCGGCCACGCTCTTGGCCAGCGGGTGGTCGTCGGTGTCGCCGCCCAGCGCCCACAGCACCGGCGCGCTGATGCGCTGCCAGCAGGCCATCGCTTCTTCCAGCCGGTACAGCACTGGGTTGACCATTTTGTGGCGCGGGTCGGCGCGGTAGTAGAGGCCGTCGTCGCGCAGGCGGGTCAGCTCGCGCGCCAGCCATTGGGCGCGCTCCGGCGTCAGCCTGGGGTTGCGCTCCAATAGCTTGGCGGCCACGGCGTCCAGTGACTGCAAATCGCCGAACTCCGGCGCGTCGCGGGTTTCGCGCAGCCAGCGCGCGTAACGGCCCGGCGCTTCCGCCGGCTTGGTGGCGGCCAGGCCGAAGCCTTCGGCCAGCACCAGTTTTTCTACGCGCTCGGGGCGGATGCCGGCGTAGATACCGGCGATCATCGAGCCCATGCTGTGGCCCAGCAGCTTGACCGGCTGCTGCGGCGACAGCGCGTCCAGCAGCGCGTCGAGATCGGCCAGGTAGTCGGGAAAGTAGTAGCTGCCGTCGTTCCAGTCGCTGTCGCCGAAGCCGCGCCAGTCCGGCGCCGCCACTTGCCAGCCGTCCGGCAGCGCGTCCACCAGGAATTGGAAGGTGGCGGAGCTGTCCATCCAGCCGTGCAGCAGCACCAGGAGCGGCGCGTCGCGCGGGCCCCAGCGGCGCAGGTGATGGCGGTGGCGGTTGAGGGGCAGGGTTTCGGACTGGCTGGGGCGTTGAATCGGCATGGCGGCGCGGGCGGTGGGACGAAAGCCCCAGTCTACCCAGAAACACGGCGAACCGGGAGGTTCGCCGTGTTTGGATGGTGTGACAGCGCGAGCGCTCAATCAAACGTCGGCGCCGCGGCTTGCGGGATGGCTCTTATTGGTGGATGTCGGCGCGGTGAGTCTCCTTCAGCCCCAACAGGCAGACCACGAAGCTGACGCTGTAGACGATGACCGGATACCACAGGCCGTAGAGGATGTCGCCGGTGTAGACCACCAGCGAGAACGCCACGGTGGGGAACAGGCCGCCTATCCAGCCGTTGCCGATGTGGTAGGGCAGCGACATCGAGGTGTAGCGGATGCGGGTGGGGAACAACTCCACCATGGTGGCGGCCAGCGGGCCGTAGACCATGGCGGCGATCAGGCTGAGCAGCACCAGCACCGCCACCACCATCGGGTAGTTGATCTTGTCCGGGTCGGCCTTGTCCGGGTAGCCGGCCTGCTTCAGCGCGGCCAGCAGTTGGGCCTTGTCGAAGCCGGTCAGCGTCTGTTCGCCCACCTTGATCTGGGTTTCGCCGCCGGCGGGCGCCGCCTGGCGCTGGTAGGGCACGCCGTTCTTGGCCAGCAAGGCCTTGGCCTGGTCGCAGCTGCTGCTGAGCTTGGCCTTGCCCACCGGATCGAACTGGAAGCGGCAGCTGGCCGGGTCCGCCACCACCACCACCGGCGCTTGGCGCGCGGCGTTGGCGATGTCCGGGCTGGCGTAGGCGGTCAGCCATTTGAAGGCGGGGAAGGTCAGCAAGGCCGCCAGCAGCAGGCCGGTCAGCATCACCGGCTTGCGGCCGATGCGGTCGGACAGATAGCCGAAGTACAGGAACAGCGGCGCGGCGATCAGCAGGGACACCACCAGCAGCTGGGTGGCGATTTGAGAATCCACCTTGAGGATTTGGGTGAGGAAGAACAGCGAGTAGAACTGCGCGCAGTAGAAGGTGACCGCCTGGCCGCCGTTGATGCCGAACAGGGCGGTGAGCACGATGCGCAGATTCTTCCAGTTGGTGAAGGATTCGGTCAGCGGCGCCTTGGAGTGCTTGCCCTCGGCCTTCATTTTCAGGAAGGCCGGCGATTCGTGCATCGACAGCCGGATCCAGGTGGAGATGGCCAGCAGCGCCAGCGACAGCAGGAAGGGCAGGCGCCAGCCCCAGTCGTCGAAGGCCGGGCCGGTGAGCTTGCGGCAGGCCAGGATCACCAGCAGCGACAGCAGCAGGCCGGCGGTGGCGGTGACCTGGATCCAGCTGGTGTAGGCGCCGCGTTTGTGGTCCGGCGCGTGTTCGGCCACGTAGATGGCCGCGCCGCCGTATTCGCCGCCTATCGCCAGGCCCTGCAGCATGCGCAGCACCACCAGCAGGATGGGCGCGGCGATGCCTATGCTGGCGTAGCCGGGCAGCAGGCCCACCAGGAAGGTGGACACGCCCATGATCAGGATGGTGGCGAGAAAGGTGTATTTGCGGCCTATCATGTCGCCCAGCCGGCCGAACAGCAGCGCGCCGAAGGGGCGCACCAGAAAGCCGGCGGCGAAGGTCATCAGCGCGAAGATGAAGGCGGTGGTTTCATTGACGCCGGCGAAGAACTGCTTGCTGATCACCGCCGCCAGCGCGCCGTACAGGAAAAAGTCGTACCACTCGAAAACGGTGCCCAGCGACGAGGCGAAGATCACTTTGCGCTCGGAGCTGCTGATCGCGTGTCCCGCCGTGGCGGCGGGCGTCAGGGTGCTGCTCATGGTGCTGTCTCCTCTTGATGTGGCTTTGCGACAGGTTGTGGGGCGGGAAGTGGGCTTCCTCTGTGGTGGTGGATCCGATGTCGCGTCGCTCAGTCCGGCGCGGCGCGGTCTTGCAAAATCATGCGGGCGGCTTTTTCCGCGATCATCAGCGTGGGCGAGTTGGTGTTGCCCGAGGTGATGGCGGGCATGATGGAGGCGTCCGCCACTCTCAAGCCGGATAGTCCGTGCACGCGCAGTCTGGCATCGACCACCGCGTCGGTATCCTGTCCCATTTTGCAGGTGCCGACCGGATGGAAAATGGTGGTGCCGATGCGGCCGGCGGCGGCGGCCAGTTCTTCGTCGCTGTGGGCGGCGAGGCCGGGCAGGTATTCCTCCGGACGGTAGCGCGCCAGCGCCGGCGCGGCGACGATGCGCCGGGTCAGCCGCAGCGCGGCCACCGCGACGGCGCGGTCCCGCGGGTGGCTGAGGTAGTGGGGCTGGATCAGCGGCGCGGCGTCCAGGCCCGCGCCGCCGATGGCGATCCGGCCGCGGCTGAGCGGGCGCAGGTCGCAGACCGAGGCGGTGAAGGCGGGGAAGGGGTGCAGCGGCTCGCCGAAGCGCTCCAGCGACAGCGGCTGCACATGGTATTCCAGATTGGCGCGCGGCTGTTCCGGGTCGGACTTGGCGAAGGCGCCGAGCTGGCTGGGCGCCATCGCCAGCGGGCCGCTGCGCCGCCACAAGTACTCCCAGCCCATGGCCAGCTTGCCGGTCCAGCTATTGGCCAGCTGGTTCAGCGTGCGCGCGCCGCTGACCTTGAACACCATGCGCAGCTGCAGGTGGTCTTGCAGATTGGCGCCGACGCCGGCCAGCGCATGGCGCACGGCGACGCCGTGCTCTTGCAGCAGCGCGGCCGGACCAATGCCGCTGCGCTGCAACAAAAGCGGGGAGCCGACGGCGCCGGCGGCCAGGATGATTTCGCCGCGGCAGCGCGCCTGCCAGCGCTGCCGGTGTTGCAGGAATACCATACCGGCGGCGCGGCCGTCTTCCAGCAGCAGGGTTTCCGCCTCGGCATGGGTCAGCACGGTGAGGTTGGGGCGCTGGCGCGCCGGGCGCAGAAAGGCCTTGGCGGTGTTCCAGCGCAGGCCGCCGCGCTGGTTGACTTCGAAATAGCCGCAGCCGGCGTTGTCGCCGCGATTGAAGTCGTCCACCGGGGCGATGCCGCTTTGCTCCGCCGCGTCGCGGAAGGCGTCCAGAATCTCCCAGGACAGCCGCTGCCGCTCCACCCGCCATTCGCCACCGTGGCCGTGCTGGGCGCGGGCGCTGTCGAAATGGTCCTCCATGCGCAGGAAGTCCGGCAGCACTTCGTCCCAGCTCCAGCCGGGGCAGCCCTGCGCCGCCCAGCCGTCGTAGTCCGCGGCCTGGCCGCGCATATAGATCATGCCGTTGATCGAGGAGCAGCCGCCCAGCACCTTGCCGCGCGGGTAGTTGAGGCTGCGCCCGCCCAGGCCGGCCTCGGGCGCGGTGCGCAGGCACCAGTCGGTGCGGGGGTTGCCGATGCAGTAGAGATAGCCCACCGGGATGTGTATCCACGGGTAGTTGTCCTCGCCGCCGGCCTCCAGCAGCAGCACGCGGTGCCGCGGATTGAGCGACAGGCGGTTGGCCAGCAGGCAGCCGGCGCTGCCCGCGCCGACGATGATGTAGTCGAATGTGTCCGCCAATGCCTGCATGCCGCGCTTTCCTATGACGTATGTATCGCCACCATATAAGATCAAGCCGGGCCGGGCTGGGAATAGCCAGAGCGGAACAATGGCTGTTAGTTTTCTAACAGTGGTGCAATTGAAGCCTGTCATCTTTGTGTGCAAGCGCACCATAAACGCGGGGGAGGGAGCGATGTTCGACTGGAACGACATCCGTTATTTTCTGGCCTTGCAACGCAGCGGCAAGCTGCTGGCGGCGGCTCGGCAGTTGCGCACCACGCATGCGACGGTGGCCCGGCATATCGAACAGCTGGAGCGGCAGCTGGGCCAGCCGCTGTTCGTGCAGCAGCCGGACGGCTACCAGCTGACCGCGGCCGGCCGGCAATTGCTGCCCTTGGCCGAGCAGCTGGAAAACACCGCGTCGCGTATGCAGGACGAGGCGAGGGTGGGGCATGTGGAGGTGGCCGGCCTGGTGCGGCTGGGCGCGCCGGAAGGCCTGGGCTCCTTGTTTCTGTCGCGGCATCTGCCGCGGCTGATGGCGCGCTATCCGGCGCTGGAGATCGATCTGGTGTCGGTGCCGCGCTTCGTCAGCATCACCAACCGCGAGGTGGACGTCGCCATCGCGCTGGAGCGGCCGCAGGCCAATATGGTGGTGACGCGCAAGCTCACCGATTACTGCCTGGGCCTGTACGCGACGCCGGCCTATCTGGACGCGCATGCGCCGATCCGCGAGCGCGAGGACCTGGCCGGCCATCCCATCGTCGGCTACGTCGACGATTTGCTGTTTTCGCGCGAACTGATGTTCCACCGCGGCCTGTGCCGCAATCCGCTGATTAATCTGCGCTGCACCAGCGTGGTGGGCCAGCAGCAGGCGGCGCTGGCCGACGGCGGCATCGCGGTGCTACCGTATTATCTGACCTACGACGACGCGCGGCTGCGCCAGCTGCTGCCGGAGCTGCGCATCATCCGCTCCTACTGGATCAGCGGCCGCAGCGACATCCGCCGCACGCTGCGCTACCGGGTGGTATGGGATTACGTGGTGGATTTGTGCCAGCGCATGCAATGGTTGCTGATGCAACAGCCAAGTCAGCAAAAAGAATCAATCGATGCGGGATAAGCTCACTTCATGAGAACGCTCTATCGCAACGGCGGTCCGGATTCGCCGTATTTGTGGCGGATGCTGCGGGTGCTGGACTATCTGTGGCGCCATCTGGACGGGCCGGTGCCGCTGGAAAGGTTGGCGGAGGAGGCCTGCTTGTCGCCCTTTCACTTTCACCGCGTGTATCGCGGCCTGATGGCCGAAACGGTGGGAGAGACCCGGCAGCGGCTGTTGCTGCATCGCGCGGCCGGGCAGTTGGACGGCGGCTTGCTCCCCTTGTCGAGGGTGGCGACGCGCGCCGGCTACGGCGGCACCGCGGCCTTCGTCCGGGCCTTCGCCAGGGCTTACGGCGAGAGTCCGGGCCGCTATCGCCAGCGCAGAGCGTTCATTTCTAGGCAAGACTGGGAGACCGTTATGCATGAAGTGACATTGCTCAAGCAGGACAAGGGGCTGAAGGTGCTGATGCGCCGCCATGTCGGCAGTTATATGGAGATTGGCCAGGCTTTCGGCGCTTTGCAGGCCATCAGCCCGGGGTGCGCGGTCGGCGACGAGCCGGGCCGCGTATTCGGGATGTATCTGGATGACACGGAACAGACGGAGGAGGCCAAGCTGCGCTCCATCGCCTGCGTGACCGTGCCGGACTCCTGGCAGGAGCGGCCGCTGCCGGAGGGGTTTGAATGGGGGGAGATTCCCGCCGGAGAGTACGCTTGCGTCACGCATCAGGGACCGTATGCGGAGCTGTCCACGGCCTGGTCCTGGCTGTACCGGCACTGGCTGCCCGGCAGCGGGCGCGCGCTCGGCGGCGTGCCGTGCGTGGAAGAGTATTTGAATTCGCCGTACGACAATCCGCCCACGGCCTTGCGCACTCGGCTGATGTTGTCGCTGGCCTGAGAACCTGTTTACGATCTGCTGCGCGTCGGCGATACGGCGTTGAAAACGAGCTCAAAATGCTCATGTACCACGAGTACATTCCGCTTTTTCGCTCGTTTTCGCCTTGTCTCGCCTTAGCTCGCGAGATCGGAAACACGTTCTGAGCGCGCTTGTGGTTCGGCCATGAAAAAACCCGCGCCGTTTGGCGCGGGTTTTGCCGTAAAGGATGCCTGACGACGTCGGGTCTTAACGGGATACGTGGTAGTTCGGCGCTTCCTTGGTGATCTGCACGTCGTGGACGTGGGATTCCTGGATGCCGGCGGAAGTGATTTCCACGAATTCCGCTTTGGCGTGCATGTCGGCGATGGTGGCGCAGCCAAGGTAGCCCATCGAGGAGCGCAGGCCGCCCACCAACTGGTGGATCACCTGGCCGATGGAGCCCTTGTACGGCACGCGGCCTTCGATGCCTTCCGGCACCAGCTTTTCCACATTGCCTTCGTTGTCCTGGAAGTAGCGGTCGGACGAACCCTGGCTCATCGCGCCCAGGCTGCCCATGCCGCGGTAGGACTTGTAGGAACGGCCCTGGAACAGCTCGACTTCGCCCGGGGCTTCTTCGGTGCCGGCGAACATGCCGCCCAGCATCACGCAGTTGCCGCCGGCGGCCAGCGCCTTGGAGATGTCGCCGGAGAAGCGGATGCCGCCGTCGGCGATCATCGGCACGCCGGTGCCCTTCAGCGCTTCGGACACGTTGTGGATGGCGGTCAGCTGCGGCACGCCCACGCCGGCCACGATGCGGGTGGTGCAGATGGAGCCGGGGCCGATGCCGACCTTGACGCCGTCGGCGCCGGCTTCAACCAGCGCCAGCGCGGCGGCGGCGGTGGCGATATTGCCGCCGATCACGTCCACCTGCGGGAACTTCTGCTTGACCCAGCGCACGCGCTCGATCACGCCCTGGCTGTGGCCGTGGGCGGTGTCGACCACGATCACGTCCACGCCGGCCTTCACCAGCGCGGCAACGCGCTCTGGGGTGTCGCCGCCGGTGCCGACCGCCGCGCCCACGCGCAGACTGCCCTGGCTGTCTTTATTGGCGTTGGGGTGTTCGCTGGTCTTGATGATGTCCTTGACCGTGATCAGGCCCTTCAGCTCCCAGGCGTCGTTGATCACCAGCACGCGCTCCAGGCGGTGGGCGTGCATCAGGTCGCGGGCTTCGTCGATGCTGGCGCCTTCCTTGACGGTGATCAGGCGCTCGCGCGGAGTCATGATGGAGCCGACGCTCTGGTCCAGGCGGGTCTCGAAGCGCAGGTCGCGGTTGGTGACGATGCCGACCACTTTGCCGTTGTCGATCACCGGCAGACCGGAAATCTTGTGATGGCGGGTCAGCAGCACCAGATCGCGCACCAGCATGTCCGGGGCGATGGTGATGGGATCCTTGACCACGCCGCTTTCATGGCGTTTCACCTTGGACACTTCGCGGGCTTGTTGCTCGATGCTCATGTTCTTGTGCACGATGCCGATGCCGCCTTCTTGAGCCATGGCGATGGCAAGACGGGCTTCGGTCACCGTGTCCATGGCGGCGGACACCAGGGGCAGGTTCAGGGTGATGTTGCGGGTAAGCTTGGTGGAGAGAACTACGTCGCGCGGCAGAACTTCAGAGTGGGCCGGGACGAGGAGAACGTCGTCGAAAGTATAGGCTTTCTCGATGATACGCATCTTGGCGTTTCCTTTGCGGCAAAGCGGCATTATACCGAGGCATTAACGCTATTGCAAAAAAACGGGCTTTCCGCCCCCAAGCCTGTTACCTTTTTGCCCGCCGGCCGCGCAGGCCTTACAATTTGAGTATCTGCAGCGCATTCGGGTCAGGGAGTCGATGATGAAGTCAACCTTAGTATGGACCTTTTTGCTGGCTTTGCTGGCCTCCTCCGCCGCCAGCGCGGAAGTCTATGTATGGAAGGACGAAGCCGGCAAGACCGTGTATTCGGACCAGCCGCCGCCCAGCGTCAACGCCCGCCGCATGAGCACGCGCGCGCCGGCGCCGGCCTCGGCCCCGGCCAAGGACGTCAAGAAAGCCGCGGGCAAGGACGCGAGCGGAGAGAACGCCAAGATCGCGGCGGAAAACGCCAAGATCGTGGAAGCCAACGCCAAGATTCGCGAGCAGAACTGCCAGAACGCCCGCAATCAGCTGGCCTCGGTGCAGACCAATAGCCGCATCCGCATGCCGGGTTCCAATGCCTTGGCCACCGACGCGCAGCGCAATGAGCTGATCGCCCAGGCGCAGGCCAATGTGCAGACCTGGTGTGGAAAATAAGTGGCGAAACCGGTTTTTGACTACAAGGCGGTACTGGCCTCCCTGCCCAATCTGCCCGGCGTGTATCGAATGCTCGACGCGTCGGGCAGCGTGCTTTATGTCGGCAAGGCCATCGATCTGAAGCGGCGGGTCAGCTCCTACTTCCAGAAAAACGATCAGTCGCCGCGCATCCAGTTGATGGTGCGCCAGATCGCCAACATCGAAACCACGGTCACGCGCTCCGAGGCGGAGGCGTTGATCCTGGAAAACAATCTGATCAAGGCGCTGACGCCGCGCTACAACATCCTGTTCCGCGACGACAAGTCCTATCCCTATCTGATGCTGACCGGCCACGCGTTTCCGCAGATGGCCTATTACCGCGGCGACCCCAAGCGGCCGAACCAGTATTTCGGCCCGTATCCCAACGGCTACGCGGTGCGCGAAAGCATCCAGATCCTGCAAAAGGTGTTCCGCTTGCGCACTTGCGAGGACGCGGTGTTCTCCAACCGCTCCCGTCCCTGTTTGCTGTATCAGATCAAGCGTTGTTCCGGCCCCTGCGTCGACCATATCTCCAAGGACGACTACGCGCGCGACGTGGCCAGCGCGGTGGCCTTCCTGCAAGGCCGTCAGAGCGAGCTGATCGACGGCCTGACCCAGCGCATGATGGCGGCGGCGGAGGCGATGGAGTTCGAGCAGGCGGCGGAGCTGCGCGACCAGATCCAGGCGCTGGCGCGAGTGCAGGAGAAGCAGTTCGTTTCCAGCAACTCCAGCCAGCAGGATTGCGATGTGGTGGCCTCGGTGCAGCAGGAAGGCATGCTCTGCGTCAATCTGGTGATGATTCGCGGCGGCCGGCATCTGGGCGACAAGAGCTTTTTCCCGGTCAGCGGCGAGGAGGGCGAACTGGCGGACAGCCTGGAAGCCTTCCTGGCCCAGCATTATCTGGGCGCGCCCTTGCCGCCGGCCATCATCATCAACGGCGAGATTTCCGACACCCTGCGCCAGCACCTGGAGCGGCAGGCCGAGCGCAAGCTGGCCATCGCCAGCAATCCCATAGGCGAGCGGCGGGTGTGGCTGGAAATGGCGGAGAAGAACGCCGTGCTGGCCATCATGCAGCGGGCCAACAGCAAAGCCACCCAGAATCAGCGGCTGGCCCAGCTCAACGAGGTGCTGGAGCTGGAGGGCGCCGGCCGCTTCGAATGCTTCGACATCAGCCACACCATGGGCGAGGCCACGGTGGCGTCCTGTGTGATCTACGACAAGGGCGCGATGCAGCCCGGCGAATACCGGCGCTACAATATCGAAACCGCCAAGCCCGGCGACGATTACGCCGCGATGCGCGAAGTTCTGTCACGTCGCTACGGCAAGCTGGCGGCGGGCGAGGGCAAGTTGCCGGACGCGGTGTTCATCGACGGCGGCAAGGGGCAGGTGGGCGTGGCCTTGGAGGTGTTCGCCGAAATCGGCCTGAACCTGCCCATCGTCGGCATCGCCAAGGGCGAGGAGCGCAAGCCGGGGCTGGAGACGCTGATCCTGCCGTATCTGGACAAGAGCCTGCAGCTGCGGCAGGACCATCCGGCGCTGCACTTGATCCAGACCGTGCGCGACGAGGCCCACCGTTTCGCCATCACCGGCCACCGCGCGCGGCGCGCCAAGGCGCGCACCGCGTCCACGCTGGAGGAGATTCCGGGCGTGGGCGCCAAGCGTCGGCAGCAGTTGTTGATGCGCTTCGGCGGCCTGCGCGGCGTGGCCGCCGCCAGCATGGACGACCTGGCCCAGGTGGACGGTATCAGCCGCACGCTGGCGGAGAAGATTTACAACGCGCTGCATTGATTGCCGGCGCGCCATCGTTTATACACTGTAACCATCGCTGTGCGTCCCGTTGTGGCTTGGGGCGGACGCGCAGTTTTTGACCGAGCCGCAAACAATAAGATTACTGATACCGATGCCCTTCAATTTGCCGATATTCCTGACCTGGCTCAGGGTTGCCCTGATCCCTATCTGCGTAGCGGTGTTCTTTTTGCCGGATTCCGTGCTGCTGCTGCAAAGCCGCAACCAGGTAGGGGCCGCCATCTTCGCCTTGGCGGCGATCACCGACTGGCTGGACGGCTATCTGGCGCGCAAGCTGGGCCAGACCTCGGCCTTCGGCGCCTTCCTGGACCCGGTGGCGGACAAGCTGATCGTCGCCGCCGCGCTGATCCTGCTGGTGCAGATGGGGAGAACGGAAGGCTGGATGGCGATGATCATCATCGGCCGCGAGATCGCCATTTCCGCGCTGCGCGAATGGATGGCCGAGATGGGCACCCGCAAAAGCGTGGCGGTGGCCTATATCGGCAAGCTGAAAACCGCCGCGCAAATGGTGGCCATCCTGCTGCTGCTGTACGCCGGCCCGCTGCTGCCGGGGGTTTCGACATTAATTTTGGGCAACGCCTTCATGGTGGTGGCGGTGATTTTGACTTTGTGGTCAATGGTTTATTACCTGAGGATGGCCGCCAAGGAGTTCTCCGGGAAAAAAATTGATGTTTGAAGTGTTGACAGTGATCGATAAATCCTTATAATTCGCATCTCTCAGCGCTGCTCCAGCAGCAGCGAAGAGAAAGCAGAAGTATTGCAGCAGTTTTGAAAGCGGGAATAGCTCAGTTGGTAGAGCGCAACCTTGCCAAGGTTGAGGTCGCGAGTTCGAGCCTCGTTTCCCGCTCCAAATCCTCTGCAATAGCATTATGCGACGCGGGAATAGCTCAGTTGGTAGAGCGCAACCTTGCCAAGGTTGAGGTCGCGAGTTCGAGCCTCGTTTCCCGCTCCATTATCTTCTGCGATAGCATTGTGCGACGCGGGAATAGCTCAGTTGGTAGAGCGCAACCTTGCCAAGGTTGAGGTCGCGAGTTCGAGCCTCGTTTCCCGCTCCATCCCCCCAATGCTTGTCGTTGCAGTACACTGCGGGAATAGCTCAGTTGGTAGAGCGCAACCTTGCCAAGGTTGAGGTCGCGAGTTCGAGCCTCGTTTCCCGCTCCAAATTTAAGTCATCAGCCCAGGTTGGTGATTCGCCGGTAACGGCGGGGTAGCAAAGTGGTTATGCAGCGGATTGCAAATCCGTCTACGCCGGTTCGATTCCGACCCCCGCCTCCAGTCAAAGCCCCGTAAGTCAAAGACTTGCGGGGCTTTTGCTTTGTCCTGCTTCTGCTGTCACAACTACCGAATCCCTACTTTTTCCCGTCGATTTCAGCCCTCAACCACTCGCTCAGAGCGGCGAACCACGCGTAGGCTATAGTTTTTGCCGGCTACGCTAGTTTGTGTGGCCACAAAATGCCTGCGGCCCGGAGGCGTCTGCCGCAAAGGCTTGCGGCTGTGCTCAGTGCTCCTGATCCTTGAACAAGAGGGGGACGAGTAGCAGGTGATGGGGGCTCTCCTGTGTTGCCGGTTCCATCGTTTCTCGTGGGGGGTAAAAGGGTGCGCAGCCGAATGGCTGCATTCTCAAAGGTTTGGGGGGGGGCTAATGCCGGGGAGGCGGATGGGAGTGCCCAAGGCCTCTGCTTGATTCCGCTTACTCAACCTGCGGCAACCCGACCAAATCAGTCGGGCTTGGACCTGTATCGGTTTGGCCGGGCTCGGCAAGTTGCGCATCCGTGTCTGGATGTGCATTCCACTCTACTCAAGCTTGCTTGCTCATTGATTTTCCTGTGGTTATCAGAAAATTTTATTAGTGGCTCTTAGTGTGTAACTTGACGCTCTCCTCTGGATAGGGTGTACTCATGGGCATCCCTAGTGAATGGTGGTTGCTAGGATAAAAGATATCCAGAATTAACTGTGCCTACGTGCAAATGATTTACATCGCATAGCTCGAGTTAAAATAATAATAGATTTAAAAAGCACGAGCGTAACCCGCTCTAATGTCTGTCAACAAAATGCACAAAAGGATGATAAGTTGTGAATGCACAAGAGAAAATTACACTGGCTATTTTGAATAAAATTAAGGAGTCCGCAGAGTCGATTAAGCAGCAGTGGCATAATCCTGAAGGAACGGAAACAAGACACTTCGTTATTGATGGTCTTCTCGAGCCTGAATTGTGCGAGAAGATTTATAATGCCTTTCCCAGGGATGGGAATGGTTTTTTTGATCGAGAGTCCTTTCGTGAGAAAAAGAAAACATCTGCAGACCTAAGTAGCTACGATAAAGTGTTATCCGACATTACTTACGCTCTCCAAGACAAAAGAGTTGTTGATCTGTTGTCTGAGTTCGTTGGCTTTACCGGAATTGACCCAGACCCACACTTGTATGCCGGTGGGTTGTCCATGATGTTCCCTGGGGACTTCCTGAATCCTCACATAGATAATAGCCATGATGGAGATCGTCTTCGTTACAGAAGATTGAACTTGCTCTACTATGTGTCGCCAGAGTGGAAGATCGAGAACGGAGGTAACCTAGAACTATGGAACAAGGATAAAACACAGCCCAAAACCATTACAGCCCTGACAAATAGACTGGCCGTAATGGAAACCAATAAAACAAGTTGGCACTCTGTGAGTCCCGTTGTTGTGGATCGCCCACGTTGTTGTGTATCAAACTACTACTTCTCAAAAAATTCTCCTGACGATACTGAATACTTTCATGTCACTTCCTTCACTGGGAGACCTGATGAAAGTATCAAACGTTTTGTAGGAACTGCCGACAATGCGCTGCGGAATTTCGTGTCTAAGGTATTAAAAACAGGGCGAGGAAAGTCGCTTATAAATAAGAAAATAAATAACGACTAAGAGCTGCCGACGGCATTGGTTGATAAGCCGTAAGGCTGTCAATGAGTAAGCATGGACGAAGTGAAATGCATATTTAGGCTCGGTGCGAGGTCTATCGAGCCAGGCCAACAGTCTCAATTGATTTGATGTATTGCTTAGATGGGTCAGCAAAAGTCAGGTGGAGACGATCCTAGAGTCTTGACCTTGCCAATTGCATATTTCTCGCCAGCAACTCCTCTTAATCGACCAAAGCCGGGGTTCTTGGGTAAGCCTGTCCAAGCGGTGTCGGTGGGTAGGATAAATATGACGCCACTGAGGACTGTCTGTCTGATCATATCGCTGCAGACAAGCTTTGACACAGTGTTGAGGGGCTTGGGTAGCCATAGCTGTAACTCATTCCATGGCTGTTTAGGTAACAAGTTGGCGTCCCCTGACTATCCCAAGTCAGGTTGCCAACTTGTTCTGCTGATTTTTGTAGCTGTCCGTAAGCGTTTTCGGAGTGTTTTTGTCTGTAGTTTCTTGAGTTTTGCGAGTATGTGATGGGGTGGGGAGCCGTATATGTCCGTTCAGCTTTGACTTTAGCTTCCACTCCGAAGGTCAAAGACTGTGAGAGGCTTTTGCTTTGTCCTGCCCATCGCCGCCCCGGTTTGCCAGCGACGCGGCTCTGGGATAGAATCGCCGTCTCTTTGCCCGCCCCGGTGGTGAAATTGGTAGACACAAGGGACTTAAAATCCCTCGACTTCGGTCGTGCCGGTTCGATTCCGGCCCGGGGCACCATTACGGCGAAGCCGTCCTAGGGACGACGATGACCCGCACAGCGTAGCGCTGGGCGGGTTTTTGTTTAGGGCTCCTCCTCCTCACAGCTGCACCTCGAACTCATAGAGATCGCTGCGGCACAAGACCTCGCTGAATTCCAGTACTTGCTCCGCCGCGTTCAAGCTGGTTTGCAGGATGCGCAGCAGCGGCGTGCCGGCCTGGACA
This sequence comes from Chromobacterium alkanivorans, assembly GCF_016937655.1. Lineage (GTDB taxonomy): Bacteria > Pseudomonadota > Gammaproteobacteria > Burkholderiales > Chromobacteriaceae > Chromobacterium > Chromobacterium alkanivorans. Next base: position 138,623 of record NZ_JAFHKL010000008.1, read on the forward strand.
TGCAATAAGGCGGCGCTGTCCTGGTCCGCCGCGCAGGACGCCAGGCGGAAATGCTTGCGGCCGATCTCCACGCCATGTCGTTCCCACCACTGATATAACGAGTGTTCCAGCCGCTCAGGCTCGGGCAGGTAGGCCAGCGGGATATAGGTGGTTTCCAGCGCGGCCGGCGTGCCGTCCATCAGGCGCAGGCGACGCAGCTTGGCGATGTCCGCGCCGGCGGGCAGCCGCAGTAGGCCGGCGATGGCGGCCGGCGCGCGTTCCCGCCGTCGCAACAGCCATTGATTGGCCACGCTGCCGCCGCTGCGCAGCACTTGTTCGGTGAAGCCCCCGCTGTCGTTGAGCGAGTAGCGGAAAGCCTGGGCGACGCGCGTGCCCCGGCCTTGCTGGCGGGTGATCAGCCGCTTGCGCTCCAGCTCCGCCATCGCCTTGCTGATGGTGACGCGCGACAGCCCCAGTTTCTCCGCCATCAGCCGCTCGGTGGGCAGGAAAGCCCCTTCGGCCAACTGATGCCGCCGGATGGCTTGCTCCAGCGCGCCGGCGATCAGCAGGTAGCGCGGCGTCGCGTCGGACCGCTGCAGGCTGGCGGACAGGCATTCCAGAATATCGCTCATATCGTGTGAAAACTCCTGTGCGTGCGCGTTCCAGTCTAAATCAATGCCGGCGGTAACGGGGAGGGCGGGGCCAAGCCTTGTGGCATGCTTTCCTGATCAATAGTATGGTTATGTACTATTGGATTTGCATTGGACTTATCATGCGATGCCAATCGGATTCCTTGGGGGCCTGTTCACCGTATCGCGCGACGCGCGGCGGAATTTGAACAGGTCCTTGGACGGGCTCCGGCGTTGGCATCCTGGCGGAGAGACGCGGTTTGACGATGATTAGCAAGGGCTACCAGTCCATTCTCGGGGCTCTTTACGGGCAGGCGGCGGGGGATGCGATGGGCATGCCCTCCGAGTTGTGGCCGCAGCGGCAGGTGCGGGCTTTCTTTGGCTGGATCGATGATTTCCTGCCCGGCCCCGCGGAGAATTTCGCCGCTTCCGAGTTCGTCGCCGGCGAGTTCACCGACGACACCCAGCAGGCCATCGCCTTGATGGACGCGCTGATCGCCGCGGACGGCGTGGTGGAGCCGGAGCGCATCGCCGCCAACATCATCGCCTGGGCCGAAGGCATAGACGCCTTCAACAAGAACATTCTGGGACCCAGTTCCAAAGCCGCGCTGAGGGCTATTTTGTCCGGGCAGTCCATAGACTCGCTGGGCGCCAACGGCGTGACCAACGGCGCGGCGATGCGGGTGGCCCCCTTGGGCTGCGTATTGCCCAGCGGGGACCGGCAGGCCTTCGTCCAGGCGGTGCGGCTGAGTTGCAGTCCCACCCACCAGTCCGATATCGCGGTGGCCGGCGCCGCGGCCGTCGCCTGGGCGGTGTCGCGGGCGGTGGAGGGCGCGGATTGGCCGAGCATCAAGGCCGAGCTGCCCGAAATCGCCGATCTGGCGCAGCTGGAGCGGGTGACGACGTTCAGCCCCTTGCTGAGCCGGCGCCTGGCCTGGGGCTTCGAGCTGGCGGAGCGTTTGCGCGGCCAAGACGATGCGGCGGTGGTCGCCGAGCTGTATCACACGCTGGGAGCCGGCATGGACACCATAGAGTCGGTGCCGACCGCCCTGGCCCTGGTGGACTGCGCGCAGGGCGATCCGCGCCGCTGCGCGGTGCTGGCGGCCAATCTGGGCGGCGACACCGACACCATAGGCGCGATGGCGACCGCGGTGTGCGGGGCGCTGCGCGGCGCGGACGCGTTGCCGGCCGCATGGCGGGAACGCATCCGGACAGTGAACGGCGTCGATTTTGAATCTTACGCGCGGGCTTTGAGCGCATTACGGTTTAGGGGGTGAGTGGATGAGCGATGTACAAGCGGCAGAGAGCTGGCGGCTGGAGAGCGCGGGCATAGACGTGGTGCCGGAGCATGAGTGCCGGGGCCGGCCCGTCGAGTTGTTCTGGGTGTGGCTGGCGGCCAATATCGGCATCCTGGGCGTGGTGTACGGCGGCATCGTCACCAGCTTCGGGCTGTCCTTCTTTCAATCTTTGCTGGCCGCGGCGCTGGGGGTGGCCAGTTTCGCGCTGGTGGGGGTGACCAGCATCGCCGGCCGGCGCGGCCGCACCTCCACACTGACTTTGTCGCGCGCTATTTTCGGCCTGCGCGGCAACGCCGCGCCCACCGCCTTCAGCTGGTTCAATCTGATGGGCTGGGAGGCGGTCAACGTGGTGACCGGCGCCTTGACGCTGGCGGCCTTGTGCCAGGCGCTGGGCATGGCGGAGGGCCGCTTGCTGACCGCGGTCTGTCTGTTCCTGTTCATCGGCTTGACCATCGTGGTCAGCTTGCTGGGCCAGGCGACCGTGGTGTGGATGCAAAGCTGGTTGAGCCGGATTTTCGGCAGCATGACCCTGGTGGTGATCGCGTACGTGGCGTCGACCGCGAACTGGGGCGCCATCATGGCGCGGCCTCAGGGCGACTGGCTGACCGGCTTCTGGCCGGCGGTGTCGGTGATCGCCGCGGGCACCGGCATCAGTTGGGCGATCGCCGGCGCCGACTACAGCCGTTACCAGCGGACGGGGTCGAGCAACGGCGGCATTTTCGGCGCGGTGATGGTGGGGGCCTCGCTGCCCTTGATGCTGCTGATCTTCACCGGCGTGCTGCTGTCGGCGCAGATACCGGACCTGGCCAGCGCGGCCAATCCCATCGCCAAGATAGGCGCGGTGCTGCCGGCCTGGATGGCGGTGCCCTATCTGCTGACCGCGACCGCGGGCATCGTCACCATGGCCGTGCTCAGCCTGTATTCGGCCAGCCTCAATCTGCTGACCATAGGCGTCAAGGTCAGGCAGGCGCAGGCGGTTGCCATCAATGCGCTGATCGTGTTGGCGATCGCCGCCTACGTCTTGTTCGTATCCAGCGATTTCCTGGGCCCCTTCATCGCCTTCCTGCTGTTCTGCGGCGTGTTCCTCGCCGCCTGGGAGGCGGTGTTCGTGCTGGATTACCTGGTGCTGCGCCACCGCCAAGGCTATGAGGAAGCGGCTTTGTCCGGCAATGGGCGGCAGGCCTTCCGCGGCGGGCCGCTGTTGTGCTGGCTGCTGGGCGCGGCCTGCGGCCTGCTGGTGAGCAAGACCGGCTTCATCGACGGCCCGCTGGCGGTGGGCGTTTTCGCAGATTCCAGCCTGGGGCTGTTTGTATCCTTTGGGACCAGCTTGCTGGCTTATGGCTTGTATTTGTTGCTGAAGGAGCGACGCGCATGAGCATTCCGTGTCCAAGTTATCATCCGGCCAGGGCGATCCTGGCTTTGGGCGGCGCCGTGGGAGACGTGGTATTGACTCTCCCGGAACTGCCGCGCAGCGGCGCCGATGTGGAGGCGCTGCAGCAGGAGCGCCAGATCGGCGGCTGCGCCTTCAATGTGGCGCGGGCGCTGTGCCAGTTGCACGCCCCCGTGATCAACGGCATGCCGGTGGGCAACGGGCCCTGGGGCGCGGCGATAGACGCGGCCATGCGGGAGCTGGGGCTGCCGGTGCTGCTGCGCAACGGGCATCGCGACAACGGCTGGTGCGTGGCCATGGTGGAGCCCAGCGGCGAACGCAGCTTCATCTCCATCACCGGCTGCGAGGGAGAGTGGAGCCGCGAGCAACTGGACGCGCTGCCGCTGCCCGCCGACGCGCTGGTGTACGCCAACGGCTATGAGCTGGCCGGAGAGGGCGGGCGGGCGCTGCGCGCCTGGCTGCTGGCCCTGCCGGCGCAGCAGCTGCGGGTGATAGACCCCGGTCCGCGCGTCGCCTTGCTGGAGCCGGCGTTTCTGTCCGGCCTGAGCGGCACGGAAACCCTGCTGACGCTGAACCGGGACGAGATCGCCATGCTGTGCGGCGACGGCGACCCGGTGGCGGCGGCGCAGCGCTTCGCCAAGGATTACCGGCTGACGCTGATCTGCCGGCTGGGCCAGGACGGCGCCTGGGTCTGCCCCGGCACCGACGCGCCCTGGCATCTGCCCGGTTATCAGGTTTCGGTGGTGGACACCATAGGCGCCGGCGACGCGCATTGCGCCGGCTTGTTGGCGGGCTTGTCCAGCGGCTGGCCCTTGCATTACGCGGTGGACCTGGGCAACCGGCTGGCGGCCTGCGTGGTGGCCAGCGCCGGCCCGGACGCGGCGACGGATTGGGACAGCTTGAACCGCCGCTTTCCCGCCGCCTGCCTGTGAGCCGCCGCGCCGGGCGCGTGTCGCGCAGGGAGGCGGGCTCGGCGTTGAGAAGCAGTCCAATGTCTGCCGCGCGTCGGCAGAATGGATATGAGAAGGACGTTGAAACCGGCTGCGAAATGCTCATGTCTCGCGAGTAGATTCCGCTTGCTCGGCGGCTTTCGCCTTGTCTCAATACTTTGAACAAGCTCGAAGAAAGTGGCAAAAGAAAGACGGATAGGGGTGGAAAGAGCGCAATCGGCGTCAAGTGCTGGACATAAAGGGGCATTACTTAGTACTCTCCCACCCTCGTAAGCGCCTGCCCGGCCATGGAGCGCCTGGAGCGCTCCGTGCGGCGCTTTCGTCCATGGCCTCAAGTCGGCTCTCCGCCGACAAGCAGGACCGGCGATGGGGCGAGCGCCTCGGCCCCGGCGGGCCGCGACGTTTGGGCTCGGTCCCGGGCGTCCGCCATGATCGCGATTTTTCACGGCGCGCCGGCGTTTCGCCAGCGCGCGTTGGTCAAGCCCGATTACGATGTCGTCATTTTTTGGCCAGCTGTCAAGCTGGCCGGGCGGCGGGTTGCGGCGCTTCACTTGATTGGGCAGCATGCGCTGCTTTTGCATCAATGGATCTAGATAGAAGTTCATGAAGCCAAATACTGAAACGGCACTCGGTGCTGCACTTAAGTCCGCTGTACAAAGTCTGTCCAAGAAAAAGCAGACCGAGATGATCGCGGATCATGTCTACAGCAAGTTCGACGTTTTCCGCCAGTTTCGTCCGCTGGCCTTGGGCATCCATGAGAGCCTGATCGCGGCCCTGCCGCAGTTCGACTCGACGCTGATCTCCCGCGTGGTGGCCAACCACTGTCGCAAGCCGCGCTACGTGAAGTCTCTGGCGCGCGGCGGCAAGCGTTTCGATCTGGCCAACAAGCCGGTGGGCGAAGTCAGCGCCGAAGAGAAGAAGGCGGCGGAACAGATGTCCGCGCCCAAACCGGCCCCGGCTCCGGCAGCCGCGGCTCCGGCCGAACCCGCTGGCGACGCCGCGGAATAAGCGTGCCGCGGCCGCGTGGCAAGAACGTAAACAGCCTGACAGATCCGTTTGTCAGGCTGTTTTGCATTGGCGAGACGGAACGTCGGCGCAGGCCGGGCGGTCGCAGCAGAACGCGCCGCGCGGCGGCGCCGCATCAGGACAGGAGTAAAATACCCGGCATGAAACGTCTTTTCTTGTGGGCCGCGATGGCCCTGAGCTTGTCCGCCTGCAGCGCGCTGCAACAGTTGGGCGCGCCCATCAGCTCGCATCCTTCCTCGCCGGCCAAGACCCGGCCGCAAACGGCTCCGGCGTCCAGCGCCAAAGCGGACGCCTTGCTGCGCGAGGCCAACCGTCTGGCCGACAAGGTCAAGAGCGGCGAGTTGACCCGCCTGGCCGCCGCCGACCAACTGGGCGCGTTCCGGCTCAAGGCGGTGGGCTCCAACCCCGTCGACGACAACACCTTCGCCATGTACCGCTATCTGACGGTGGAGCGCGAGGCGGGCCGCATCGATCAGGATGCCTTCCGCGCCAAGATGGACGAACGTCTGCGCGAATGGATGCGCCGCTGGCCCAAGATGAACCCCAAGCCGGCGGACCCGGCGTTCACCAACTTCCTGCTCAAGCTGTACGGCTTGCCGGCCCTGGGGGCCTGAGCATGGGCAAGAAAGCCAAGCCGGACGCCGCCGGCTGTCCTTGCGGGCTGGGCGGCGCTTACGCGGCCTGCTGCGGCCGTTATCTGAGCGCGGACGGGGCGCCGGCGCCCACGGCGGAGGCCTTGATGCGTTCGCGCTACACCGCTTACGCGCGCGGCGACGAGGCGTATCTGCTGGCGAGCTGGCATCCAAGCACCCGACCGCAGGCGCTGGATCTGGCCGCGGACGCGGGCGTGGTCAAATGGCTGGGCCTGGAGGTGCTGGCGACCGAGGCCGGCGGCGCGGCCGATGTCGAGGGCTGGGTGGAGTTCGCCGCGCGCTACAAGGTGAGCGGCAAGGCCGAACGCCTGCGCGAGCGCAGCCGCTTCCTGCGCGAGGACGGCCGCTGGTTCTACGTGTCCGGCGAGCTGAGCTGAGTCAGGCTGCGGGCGCCTGCAGCGCGTTCTCGATCGCGCGTTCCAGCGCCGCCGGTTTGACGTAGGGAGCGAAACGCTTGAGGACGCGCCCTTCGCTGTCGATCAGAAACTTGGTGAAATTCCATTTGACCCGCCGGCTGCCCAGCAGGCCGGGTTTGGCGGCGACGAGATGACGCCATAGCGGATGGGCGTCCGCGCCGTTGACATCGATCTTGGCGGACAGCGCGAAGCTGACGCCGAAGTTCTTTTGACAGAACTGGCCGATGGCGGCGGCGTCGCCCGGTTCCTGGCCGCCGAACTGGTTGCAGGGAAAGCCGATGATTTCCAGCCCTTGCCCGCGGTAGCGCTGGTACAGCTGCTCCAGGCCGCCCAATTGCGCGGTGAAGCCGCACTCGCTGGCGGTGTTGACCAGCAGCAGCACTTTGCCGCGATAGTTCGCCAGCGGCAGCGGCTGTCCGTTTAAAGTCTCAATGGAAAAATCATATATGTCCGGCATATTTTCGCCCTTCGCCAAAGCGAAGATCATGGCAAGAAACCGGGGGAAGGGCAATGCGGGAAGGGAATAAAAAAAGGGGCGCAACGGCAAGGGGGAACCGCTACGCCCCAAGAAGAAATCAATTGCTGTACAAGGGCCGACCAACCGGGAAAGTCAGCTAACCCTCTGTTTATCCTAGAACATTAAGGTGAAATTGCGAGGACGGATTTGGCTGGATTTAAATGACAAAGGGATGGCTAAGCCATCCCTTTTTTGCTGGCGGGAAGCGGTTCAGGGACGCGGCAGGGTCACGCCCACCTGGCCCATGTATTTGCCGGCGCGGTCGCTGTAGGACACGTCGCAGATCTCGTCGGATTCGAAGAACAGCACTTGGGCCACGCCCTCGTTGGCGTAGATCTTGGCCGGCAGCGGCGTGGTGTTGGAGAACTCCAGCGTCACATAGCCTTCCCATTCCGGTTCGAAGGGGGTGACGTTGACGATGATGCCGCAGCGGGCGTAGGTGGATTTGCCCAGGCAGACGGTCAGCACCGAGCGCGGGATGCGGAAGTATTCCACGGTGCGGGCCAGCGCGAAGCTGTTGGGCGGGATGATGCAATAGCCTTTGCCGGAGACTTCCACGAAGGAGTTGGGGTCGAAGTTTTTCGGGTCGACGATGGTGCTGTTGATATTGGTGAACACCTTGAATTCGTCGGCGCAGCGGATGTCGTAACCGTAGCTGGAGGTGCCGTAGGAGATCACCTTCTGGCCGTCCACCATCTTGATCTGATTGGGCTCGAAGGGCTCGATCATTTTGTACTCGTCCGCCATCCGGCGAATCCACTTGTCCGATTTGATGCTCATTGTCTTGGGCCCGTAGCTTGTCTATTGATTGTCCGCGATTTTAACCGCAAGCGGCCGTGGCCGGCTATCGATAATCCGCGGCGGATCCGGATAGGACAACGCTATTGATGCAGGTCAAGCAGGACGGGAATTGCCGCGGTTTGCCGATATTCGGCGCGGTTCGGCTGGATATACTAATGCAAACCATTCTCGTTCTTGATCGGATCATCATGTTGACTTTGGATGCATTCCCCGCCGGCCGCCACGGCGTGGTCGACCGGCTGGAGCTGGCCGACGAGGCCATGCGCCGCGTCGCCGCCTTCGGCCTGGCGCCGGGCAGCCGTTTTTACCTGCGCCGGGCCGCGCCGCTGGGCGGGCCCTTGCTGCTGGACGTGGGCGCCACCCGCTTCCTGCTGCGCCGCAGCCTGGCGCGTCTCATCGTGGCGAGGGTGGAAGCATGAAGCGTTTCGCCCTGATCGGCTTGCCGAACACTGGCAAGTCCACCTTGTTCAATCGCCTGACCGGCATGTCGCAGCGCGTCGGCAACTGGCCGGGCCTGACCATAGAATTGAGCAGCGCGCGCTTGTTGCTGGGCGGCCACATGGTGGAGCTGGTGGACTTGCCCGGGGTCAACGATCTGACCGGCTATTCCGACGACGAGGCGGTGGTGCGCGACGTGTTGCTGGCCACCGCTTTCGACGGCGCCATCCTGGTGCTCAACGCCAGCCAGCTGGACCGGCAATTGCCGCTGGCCTTGCAGGTGCTGGCCAGCGGCCTCAATTGCCAGGTGGTGCTGAATATGGCGGACGAGGCCAAGGCCCTGGGCGTGAGCCTGGATGTGGAAGGCTTGTCGGAACGGCTGGGCGCGCCGGTGTCGCTGGTGTCGGCCAGGCATATGCAAGGCTGGCCGCCGCTGCTGGCGGGCTTGAACCGGCTGGCCAACGACGCCGCCCCGGCGGCGCGCGCGCATTTGGACGCGGTGCCGGACACCCAGGCGGCGATGGCCGAAGCCAAGCGGCTGCTGGACGGTTGCTGGTCCTTGCCGCCGGTGCTGCCGGCGCGGCTGACCGAGAAGATCGACCATTGGCTGATGCATCCGTGGCTGGGCCTGCCGCTGTTCTTCGCGTTGATGGCCTTGCTGTTCAACCTGACTTATCAGATCGGCACTCCGTTGCAGGAGCTGGCCGGCTCAGGGTTGGACTGGGTCAAGGAGCAGGCGCTGGCGCCCTTGCTCGCGCCCTTGCCCGAGATTGTGCAGAGCCTGGCGCTGGACGGCGTCTGGCAGGGGGTGTCGACGGTGCTGACCTTCGCGCCCATCCTGCTGGTGTTCTTCGTGCTGATGGCGATGGTGGAGGACTCCGGCTATCTGGCGCGCGCCGCCTATCTGACCGACGCCTTCATGGCGCGGCTGGGGCTGGACGGCCGCGGTTTCGTGATGCAGTTGATGGGCTTCGGCTGCAATGTGCCGGCCATCATGGGCACCCGAGTGATGCGCGAGCGCAAGCAGCGGTTGCTGACCATGTTGGTGATCCCGTTCTCGCTGTGTTCGGCGCGGCTGCAGGTGGTGGTGTTCTTCGCCGGCCTGCTGTTCACGCCGGCGCAGGCGCCGTGGGTGCTGATGGGGCTTTATCTGATGAGCTTCGCCGTCGCGGTGTTCACCGCCTGGGTGTTCAAGCGCCGTTACGCCGGCGGCGAGGCCTTTCTGCTGGAAGTGCCGCCGTATCGGCTGCCCGGCTTGAGCCATCTGCTGGGCCGGGCGGTGGGCGAGGTGCGCGCCTTCCTGCAATTGGCGTCCAGCTTCATCCTGCTGGGCGTGGTGCTGGTCTGGCTGCTGACCCATGTGCCGGCCGGCGACGGCAAGACGCTGGCCGACGCTCTGGGCAAGCTGCTGGCGCCGGTGCTGGACCCGATAGGCATCCGCCACGAACTGGCGGCGGCCTTGCTGTTCGGCTTCATCGCCAAGGAGATCCTGCTGGGCAGCCTGGCGGTGATCTACGGGGTGCCGGAAGCCGGCCTGGGCGCGGCCTTGTTGCAGCATTTGGACTGGCGTTCGGCGATGAGTTTTTTGATCTTCACCCTGATCTACGTGCCCTGCCTGTCCACGGTGGCGGCGATGTACCGGGAGTCGCGCAGCAAGTCCTACACCGCGATGGCGGTGGCGTGGTCGGTGGGACTGGCCTGGTTGCTATCGTTCGCCTTTTATCAAGTCGGCGTGCATCTATGGCCTTGAGGGCTTAGAATGAATGGTTCGCGAATTCCGTTCGCGCCGGCGCAGCGCCGGCGTCATCGAACGACAACAACAAGAGGTCCTCATGCAAGGTGATCCCAAAACCATAGCGTTGCTGAACGAGCTGCTGGCGGAAGAGCTGTCCGCCGCGGACCAGTATTTCATCCACGCCGAGATGTACAAGGACTTCGGCCTGCACAAGCTGTTCGAGCGCATCGATCACGAGCGCGAGGACGAGCTGTCGCACGCGCGGGTGCTGATCGCGCGCACCTTGTTCCTGCAAGGCAAGCCGGACGTGGCCAAGCGCGTGCCCATCGTGGTGGGCGAGAACGTGCGCTCGATGCTGGCAAGCGATCTGGAAGTGGAGTACCGCGTCGGCGATTTGCTGAAAAAAGTGGTGGCCCACTGTGAGCGCGTGAAGGACTATGTGACGCGCCAGGAACTGATGGTGTTGCTGGAAGAGACCGAGAACGACCACGCCCACTGGCTGGAGCAGCAGCTGCGCCTGATCGACATGGTGGGCGAGCAGAACTACATCCAGTCGCAAATGTAAGCGCCGGGCATTTCGGCATCGAGACGGCCGCCTTTTGGGCGGCCGTTTGTTTTTGCGGCGGCCGCTCCGGTTTTGACATGGCGCAGCATGGCCGGGGCCGTGTCCGTTTATCATCGCCGGCAGATGAATTCGCCGGAGGGCGCGATGTCGCTGGATCTATCCGTTTCCTGGCTGGGCATGAAGATGGCCAGCCCCCTGTTCAACGCGTCCGGCGTCTATTGCCGCACCCGGGAAGAGCTGGAGCAGGTGCGCCGCTCCGCCGCCGGCGCGGTGGTGACCAAGAGCTGCACGCTGGAACCGCGCGCCGGCAACCCCGAGCCGCGCTACCGGCGCACCGCGCTGGGCAGCATCAACTCCATGGGCCTGCCCAACGAGGGCTACCGCTATTACCTGGATTACGCCCAAGCCTACGACGACGTCAAGCCGCTGTTCCTGTCGGTGTCCGGCATGACGCTGGACGACACCCTGGCCATTCTGGACGAGCTGGCGGAACGCAAGCTGCCCTGCTTGCCGGAGGTGAACCTGTCCTGCCCCAATCTGCCGGGCAAGCCGCAGCTGGGCTATGACTTCGCCGCCAGCGCCGAGGCTCTGGCGGCGATCAGCCGGCGCTATGCGCGGCCGTTCGGCGTCAAGCTGCCGCCGTATTTCGATCCGGCCCATTTCGCCGCGATGGCCGCGGTGCTGAACGCCTTCCCGCTGCTGCGCTTCGTCACCTGCATCAACTCGGTGGGCAACGGCCTGGTGATCGATCTGGACAGCGAGTCGGCGGTGATCAAGCCCAAGGGCGGGCTGGGCGGCTTGGGCGGCGATTACGTGCTGCCGACGGCCTTGGCCAATGTGCGCGAGTTCGCCGTGCTGCTGGCCGACAAGCATGTGATCGGCTGCGGTGGGGTGAAGAGCGGGGCCGAGGCCTTCATGCACATCCTGGCCGGCGCCACCGCGGTGCAGGTGGGCACCTGCCTGCACGAGGAGGGCGTCAGCGTCTTCGAGCGCATCGAGGCGGAGCTGGCCGCCATTATGCGGGCCAAGGGCTATCGGCGGCTGGAGGATTTCCGCGGACGGCTGAAGACTTTGTGAGCGCATGAAAAAAGCCCGGAGAGTCCGGGCTTTTTTCTAAGAACCTGCTCAAAGTCTGCTGCGCGTCGGCGATACGGCGTTGAAAACGAGCTCAAAATGCTCATGTACCACTTGTACATTCCGCTTTTTCGCTCGTTTTCGCCTTGTCTCGCCCTTGCTCGCGAGACTTTGAACAGGCTCTACGAACGTGTTTACGATCGCGCGAGCTATCGCCGCAGCGCAGCAGATCGTAAACAGGCTCTTAACGGCTGATCGGCTTGTAGCGGATACGCTTGGGCTTGGCGGCTTCCTCGCCCAGGCGTTTCTTCTTGTCGGCCTCGTACTCCTGGTAGTTGCCGTCGAAGAAGGTCCATTGCGACTCGCCTTCCGCCGCCAGGATGTGGGTGGCGATCCGGTCCAGGAACCAGCGGTCGTGGGAAATCACGAACACGGTGCCGGCGTATTCCAGCAGCGCGTCTTCCAGCGCGCGCAGGGTTTCCACGTCCAGGTCGTTGGACGGTTCGTCCAGCAGCAGCACGTTGCCGCCCTTGAGCAGGGTCTTGGCCAGGTGCAGGCGGCCGCGTTCGCCGCCGGAGAGCATGCCCACCTTCTTCTGCTGATCGGCGCCCTTGAAGTTGAAGCGGCCGAGGTAGGCGCGGCTGGACATCTCGAACTTGCCTACGGTGAGGATGTCGGCGCCGGCGGCCACGTCCTCGAACACGGTCTTGTCGCCGTCCAGGCCCTCGCGGGTCTGTTCGACGAAGGCCATCTGCACGGTCTGGCCGATCTTGACCTCGCCGCTGTCCGGCTGCTCCTTGCCGGCTATCATCTTGAACAGCGTCGATTTACCGGCGCCGTTGGGACCGATGATGCCGACGATGGCGCCCGGCGGGGCCTTGAAGCTGAGATTGTCGATCAGCAGGCGGTCGCCGAAGCCCTTGGACACGCCGTTGAACTCGATCACCTCGTTGCCCAGGCGCTCGGCCACCGGGATGAAGATTTCCTGGGTTTCGTTGCGCTTCTGGGTTTCGTAGCTGGACAGTTCTTCGAAGCGGGCCAGACGCGCCTTGGACTTGGCCTGGCGGCCTTTCGGGTTCTGGCGCACCCATTCCAGTTCCTGCTTCATCGCCTTCATGCGCGCGCCTTCGCTCTTGGATTCCTGCGCCAGGCGGGCTTCCTTCTGCTCCAGCCAGCTGGAGTAATTGCCTTTCCACGGGATGCCTTCGCCGCGGTCCAGTTCCAGAATCCACTCGGCGGCATTGTCCAGGAAGTAGCGATCATGGGTGACGGCCACCACGGTGCCGGGGAAGCGCACCAGGAATTGCTCCAGCCATTCCACCGATTCCGCGTCCAGGTGGTTGGTGGGTTCGTCCAGCAGCAGCATGTCGGGCTTGGACAGCAGCAGCTTGCACAGCGCCACGCGGCGCTTCTCGCCGCCGGATAGCGGGGCGATCTTGGCGTCCCACGGCGGCAGGCGCAGCGCGTCGGCGGCGATTTCCAGCTGGTGTTCCACGTTGTCGTTGGCGCCGGCGGCGATGATGGCCTCCAGCTTGGCCTGTTCTTCGGCCAGCGCGTCGAAGTCGGCGTCCGGGTCGGCGTAGGCGGCGTACACCTCTTCCAGCCGCTTTTGCGCGCCCATCACGTCGCCCATGCCGCTTTCCACTTCCTCGCGCACGGTTTTTTCGGGGTCCAGCTGCGGTTCCTGCGGCAGGTAGCCGATCTTGACGCCGGCCAGGTGTTGTACCTCGCCCTCGTATTCCTTGTCCGCGCCGGCCATGATGCGCAGCACGGTGGACTTACCGGCGCCGTTCAGGCCCAGCAGGCCGATCTTGGCGCCGGGGAAGAAGGACAGGGAGATGTCCTTGATGATCTGGCGCTTGGGCGGAACGATCTTGCTCACGCGGAGCATGGACATTACATATTGTGCCATCGGTATTCACGCTGGATTGAAGGGGATAAACCGGGATTCTACCAAATCCCCCGGTTTAGGCCAGCCGCGCGGCCGCTAGAACAGGAGCGCCAGCGCCGCGGTCGCCAGCATGGCGAAGGCGCAGGCCACTTTGGCCACCGCGCCGACGATGAAGCCGATGAAGGTGCCGATGCCGACCTTGCCGGCCTGGAAGGCGTCCTTGCGGGCGATGAACTCGCCGATGACGGCGCCGACCAGCGGACCGAGCAGCACGCCGGCCAGGCCGAAGAACATGCCGACGATGCCGCCGATGAAGGCGCCCCACAGCGCCTGGCTGCTGGCGCCGCTGGCCTTGGCGCCGAGCAGGCCGGCGAAGAAATCTATCACCAGACCCAGCGCGGTGAGCAGGGCCATGATGATCAGGCTGATCGCGCCCAGGTGGTTGAAGTTGTCCAGCCAGGCGGCCAGCAGCAGGCCGCCGAACATCAGCGGCAGGCCGGGGATGATGGGCAGCATGGTGCCGGCCAGGCCGGCGACGATGAGCAGGGCGGCGAGAACGTAGCCGGCGATTTCCATGGTGGTCCTTGCAAGGGAAGGCGCCCGCGGCGGGGCCGCGGGCCGGGTGTCAGCGGGTGTACTCTTCCAGCAGCTGCAATTGCGCGCAATGCAGCTTGCCGCGCGAAGTGCGGCGTTTGTAGCTGCCGTCCGGCTGCATGTCCCAGGCGTTGACGTTGTCGTCCAGGTAGAGGCGCAGCGCCTCCTTGATCACCCGGCGCTTGAGCTTGGCGTCGACGATGGGCACGCAGGTTTCGATGCGGCGGAAGAAGTTGCGGCCCATCCAGTCGGCGCTGGCGATCAGCAGGTCTTCCTTGCGGTCGTTGTGGAAGTAGAACACGCGCGGGTGCTCCAGGAAGCGGCCGACGATGGAGCGCACGACGATGTTGTCGGACAGCCCGGGCACGCCGGGCCGCAGCGCGCACACGCCGCGCACGATCAGCTGAATCTTGACCCCGGCCTGGCTGGCGCGGTACAGCGCGTGGATCACCTGGCTTTCCAGCAAGGCGTTCATCTTGGCGATGATCTGCGCCGGCTTGCCGGCCTGGGCGTGGGCGATTTCGCGGTCTATCGCCTCCATCACCATGCTGTGCAGCGTGAACGGGCTCTGGAACAGCAGCTTGAGCTGGCTGGCGCGGCCCAGGCCGGTCAGCTGCACGAAGATGTCGTTGACGTCGCTGGCGATTTGCTCGTTGCAGGTCAGCAGGCCGAAGTCGGTGTAGAGGCGGGCGGTGCGCGGGTGGTAGTTGCCGGTGCCCAGGTGCACGTAGCGGCGCAGGCCGTGCTCTTCGCGGCGCACCACCATCAGCATCTTGGCGTGCACCTTGTAGCCGATCACGCCGTAGACCACGTGGGCGCCGGCGTCTTCCAGCCGGCTGGCCCAGCCGATATTGGCTTCCTCGTCGAAGCGCGCCATCAGCTCCACCACCACGGTCACCTGTTTGCCGGCGCGGGCGGCGGCGATCAGCGACTCCATCAGCACCGAGTCGGTGCCGGTGCGGTAGACCGTCATCTTGATGGCCACCACGTGCGGATCGGACGCGGCCAGCGTCAGCATGTCGATGACGGGCTGGAAGCTCTGGAACGGGTGGTGCAGCAGGATGTCGCCCTTGCGGATGGCGTCGAACAGCGGCGTCTTCTTGCGCAGCATCTCCGGCAGCGTGGGGATGAAGGGCGTGAATTTCAGGTCCGGCCGATCCACCAGGTCCGGCACCTGCATCAGCCGCACCAGATTGACCGGGCCGTTGACGCGGTAGACGTCGCGCGGCTTGAGGTTGAACTGGGTCAGCAGGAATTCTTCCATGTGCGCCGGGCAGGTGTCGGCGATCTCCAGCCGCACCGCGTCGCCGAACTGGCGCTGGCGCAACTCGCCCTGCAAGGCGGTGCGCAGGTTCTTCACGTCTTCGTCTTCCACCGTCAGCTCGCTGTCGCGGGTGACGCGGAACTGGTAGCAGCCCTTGACCGCCATGCCGCTGAACAGTTCGTGCACATGGGAGTGCAGGATGGAGGACAGGAAGACGAAGGTGTGGCGGTGGCCGTCGCTGACGTCCGCCGGCAATTTGATTACCCGCGGCAGGATGCGCGGCGCCTGCACGATGGCGATGCCGGAGGCGCGGCCGAAGGCGTCGCGGCCTTCCAGTTCCACCGCGAAGTTCAAGGACTTGTTCAGCACCTTGGGGAAGGGATGGGACGGATCGAGCCCGATCGGGGTCAGGATGGGCATCAGCTCGCGGAAGAAGAAATCCTTCACCCATTGCTGTTGCGCCGGGCTCCATTCATTGCGGCGCAGGAAGATGATGTTTTCCTCGCGCAGCGCCGGAAACAGCACTTCGCTCATCACCGCGTACTGGTCGCGCACCAGCTGGTGCGCGGCGGTGGCCACCTTGGCCAGCGCCTGCTCCGGCGTGGAGCCGTCGGCCAGGATGCGTTCCGGGGTGGCCTCGGCGGTTTCCTGCAGCCAGGCCACGCGCACTTCGAAGAACTCGTCCATGTTGGAGGACACGATGCACAGGAATTTCAGCCGTTCCAGCAGCGGCAGATTGGCGTCTTCCGCCTGGGCCAGCACGCGGCGGTTGAATTCGAGAAGGCCAAGTTCGCGATTGATCAGCAGGTCTTGCGTGTGTGACATACGGGGTTCAAGCCAACGGTGGAGAGTTCAGGGAAAAACAAAGCCCTCGCTTGGAGGGCTGGGCATGGCGATTAGTTCTGCGGCGGAGTATAGCCGGCGGGAGCGTCGGCGCCGTCGCCGAAGAAGTAGGCTTCCAGCTGCGCGGCCAGGTACTGGCGGGCGCGGGCGTCGGCCAGGCTCAGGCGGTTTTCGTTGATCAGCATGGTCTGATAGCGCAGCCAGCCTTGCCAGGCTTCCTTGGAAACGCTGTCAAACACTCGCTTGCCCAGTTCGCCCGGCAGCGGCGGGAAGTCGAGGGCTTCGGCTTCGCGGCCCAGCTTGACGCAATTGACGGTTCTGCTCATGGCGCAATCCTTAAAATATCGGAAAAAGGTTAATTCAATATTGTGTCACAGAGATGAAACGCTTCCAACCTCGACGCGGCCCCAGTCTTACAAGACCTTGACGAAAACTTTGGAGCGGCGCTGATAGTTGTAGAACTGCTGCCGCGCCAGCGGCAGCGCGCTCTTGTCCGCCTCGGCGAAGCCGCGCTCGACGAACCAGTGCGCGGTCTGGGTGGTGAGCACGAACAGCGATTGCAGGCCCTGGGTGCGCGCCTGGTATTCCACGTGTTTGAGCAGCATCTCGCCAAAGCCGCCGTCGCGCTTGTCCTGCGCTACCGCCAGGCAGGCCAGCTCGGCGGTGCCAGCGTCGGCGAAGGAGTGCATGGCCACGCAGCCGTAGATCTTGCCGTCGTGTTCCAGCACCGAGTATTCGCCTATCTCCACTTCCAAGTGTTCGCGGCTGCGCTTGACCAGCACGCCTTGCTCTTCCAGCGGCTGGATCAGGCCGATGATGTCGCCGATGTCTTCGATGCTGGCGTTGCGCACCCGCACCAGCGGATCGCGGGCGATCATGGTGCCGTTGCCGCCGCGGGTGAAGTGCTCCACCAGCAGCGCGCCGTCGGCGTGGCGGCTGATCAAGTGGGCGCGCGGAATGCCTTCGCGGGTGGCGCGGATGGCGTAGGGCAGGTAGGCGCTGACGTCGTCCTGCAGCCGGCCGGAGGCCAGCAGGTCTTCGGCCTGTTGCGCGGTCAGCGTGCTGATCAGCTCCTCGTCCAGCATCACGCCGCGTTGCTCGATCACGAAGATCAGCTTCTCCGCCTTCAGGGTGATGGCGACGTGGGTGGCCAGTTCTTCCATGGTCAGGTTGAAGGCCTCGCCGGTCAGCGAATAGCCGATGGGGGACAGCAGCACCAGTTCGCCGTGGTCCAGGCGGGCGCGGATGGCGGCGCCGTCGGCGCGGCGCACCTGGCCGGTGTATTGCATGTCCACGCCGTCCAGCACGCCCAGCGGCTGGGCGGTGACGAAATTGCCGCCGGCCACGCGCAGATGGGCGCCGTGCATCGGCGAATTGGGCATGCCCATGGACAGCAGCGCCTCGATGTCGCAGCGGGTGGCGCCGGCCGCCTGCTTGACCACGTCCATGGTGGCGGCGTCGGTGACGCGGCGGTCGCGGTGGAACAGGCGGGCGATGCCGTGGCGTTTCAGCAGGCCTTCGATCTGCGGGCGGATGCCGTGCACCAGCACGATGCGCACGCCCAGGCTGACCAAGAGGTTGATGTCCTGGGCCAGGCTGGAGAATTCGCCGTCCTGCAGGGTTTCGCCGCTGACGGCCAGCACGAAGGTCTTGCCGCGGTAGGCGTTGATGTAGGGGGCGGCTTCGCGAAAGGAAAGCACGAACTCGCGGGTAAGCATGGGCTGCGGCTCCGGCCGGGAAACTAGGGTTGAGCCGGATAGCGTAGCAGGAATGACGGTGTTTTGCAGGCGGACAATGACGGGGACGGATGAAAAACGCCCCTGGGGAAACCAGGGGCGCCGAATGGCCGCCGCGGCGGGCTCAGCCGCCTTTTTTCTGCAGGATCTGCTGGACCTTGAGGATGTTCAGCGCCTGCGACAGCTGGTTGTCGTTTTTCGGGTTGGGATCGCGCGGGCCGAACTGGCTCTTCTCCTCCGGCTTGGCCTTGTCCTTGCCGTCGTCCGCCGGCTTGAGCGGGGCGGGGGCCGGCTGCGACGCCGGCTTGGCGCTGCTCTTGGGCGCCGGCTTGTCCTCGCCGTTGGGATTGGCCAAGTGGTTTTCCAGATCGGCTTCGCGCACGCGGATGGCCTGTTCCGCCGCGGTCAGCGTGCCGTCCTCCACCACCACGTCCGGCACGATGCCCTTGGCCTGGATCGAGCGGCCGTTGGGCGTGAAGTAGCGGGCGGTGGTCAGCTTGATGCCGCCGGCGTTGCCCAGCGGCATGATGGACTGCACCGAGCCCTTGCCAAAAGTCTGGGTGCCCACCAGCACCGCGCGCTTGTGGTCCTGCAGCGCGCCGGCGACGATTTCAGACGCCGAGGCGGAGCCGCCGTTGACCAGCACCACCAGCGGCACGTTGCGGGCTTCCACCGGCAAGCGGGCCAGCGGGTCGCTGCCGTTGGGGCGCGCGTAGTTCTGCAGATTGGCGGTCAGCCGCATCTTGGCGTCCGGGGTGCGGCCCTCGGTGTAGACCACCAGCTGGTTCTTGGCCAGGAAGGCGGCGGACACGCCCACCGCGCCGTTGAGCAGGCCGCCCGGGTCGTCGCGCAGATCCAGCACCAGGCCTTTCAGCGCCTGCTTGTTTTCCTTGTACAGCGCCTGCACGCCGGCGGCCAGGTCCTCGGAGGTGTGCTCCTGGAACTGGGTGATGCGCACATAGCCGAAGTCCGGCTCCAGCAGCTTGTACTTGACGCTCTTGGTCTTGATCACCGCGCGCGCCAGCGTGAACACCAGGGGCTTGGTTTCCGTTTTGCGGGCGATGGTCAGCGTGACCTTGGTGCCCGGCTTGCCGCGCATTTTCTTCACCGCGTCGGTCAGCGACAGGCCGCGCACCGGGGTGTCGTCGATCTTGATGATCAGGTCGCCGCTCTTGATGCCGGCCTTCTGCGCCGGGGTGTCCTCGATCGGCGACACCACCTTGACCAGGCCGTCCTCGGCGCCGATCTCGATGCCGAGTCCGCCGAATTCGCCCTGGGTGCCTTCCTTCAGCTCCTTGAACGCGTCCGGGTCCATGTAGTCGGAGTGCGGGTCCAGGCCGGTCAGCATGCCCTTGATGGCCGCGGTGATCAGCTTCTTGTCTTCCACCGGGTCGACGTAGTCCTGCTTGATGCGGCCAAACACTTCGGCGAAGGTGCGCAGCTCGCTCAGCGGCAGCGGGGATTCGCCCTTGTCGGCAAAGGCTTGCATGCTCAGCGTCAGCACGCCGCCGGCCATGGCGCCGGCCACTAGCCAGGCAATCTTCTTCATTCTTTGGCTGCTCATGTTTGTTATCTGTCTCCGTTGCCTGGCTCAGCGCGCCCAGGCTTGCGGGTTTAGGGGGCGTCCCATGTGTCGGATTTCAAAGTACAGGCCGGATTCGCCGCTGTCCAGTGTTCCTGTGTTGCCGATCGTGTCGCCGGCCTTGACGCCGCTGCCCACGGATTTGCCTATCACCGATAGTCCGGTATAGACCGTCATGTAGTTGCCGCCGTGATCGACCAGAATGGCGTTGCCGAAACCGCGCAGTTGATCGGCGAACACCACGGTGCCGTCGGCCACGCTGCGCACCGGAGTGCCGCTGGCGGTCTGGATGAACACGCCTTTCCAGCTGACCCCCTGTTGGCGCGGTTTGCCGAAGCGGCCGACCAATTGTCCGGCCACCGGCATTTTCATCCGGCCCTGCAGGCTGACGAAGGCGCGGCCGGCGGCGCTGTCGTCGGCCACGTCGGTGATCGCTTCCTCTTTCACCGTGACCGTCTGCTTGGCTTCCTCCGGCACCGGTTTGCCTTGCTTCTTGGCGTTTTCCGCCAGTTTGCGGCGGCGCTCGTTTTCCTTGCGCGCGGCTTCGCGAGCGGCGGCCAGCCTGGCCTTGCGCTCTTCCGCCGCCTTGCGCGCGATCTCGGCGCGGCGGCGCTGGATTTCCTTGTTGATCTGGGCGATCAGGCCGGTCAGGCGTTTTTCGTTTTCCTGCAACTGGCTGAGCTTGCTCTGCCCGGACTTGATCTCGCCGGTGACCTTGTTGAGTTCTTGCTGCTGGCTGGCCTTGTCCTGTTGCAGCGAGGTCTTTTCCTGGCTCTTGCGGTTCGACAGCGAGTTGAGCCGCGCCAGTTCCTGCTCCAGTTGGAAGGACAGCGCTTCCAGCTCGTGCTGGTGGGTGATCAGCTGGGCGACCAATTGCTGCTGGGCGCGGGCGATGTGCTGATAGTAGGCGAGGTCGCGCGCGCTCTGATTGGGATCGTTCGCGTTCATCATCAGCTTCATCGCGTCGTGCTGGCCGCTCTTGTACTGGCGCGCCAGCATCTGGCCTACGCGTTGGCGCACCGCGGCCAGGCTGTTGCGGCTGGCGTTGATCTGGGCGCGCAGCGCCTCCAGCTGCTGTTCGGAGTTGTTCTGTTTTTTCTCGAGCGTTACCAGCGCCTGGTTGGTCTGGCTAATGGCTTGTTCCGACTCCTTGATCGCCGATTGCGCTTCTTTTTGCACCGCCTGTTTTTGGGCGATGTCTTTTTTCAGCGTGTCGATTTCCTTGCGCACCGACTTGAGGTCTTGCTGGTGCGGGGCGGTGGACAGCGCGGCGGAGGCCGGAGGCGCGGCGTGGCTGGTTCCGGCGATCAAGGCCGCCATCAGGACATAGGGTTTCATGGCCGGGAATATGCTTTCTGCTTGGGCCGCGAACCGAACGCTTCGTCCTCGAGCGAGGCGTCCGGCGCCTTGTCGCCGGCGGGGCCGGCGGCGGCGGGTCTTGGAGCCTGTTCAAAAGTCTCGCGAGCAAGAGCGAGACAAGGCGGAAACGCTTGAAGAAGCGGAATGTACAAGGGGCACATCAGCATTCTGAAAGCGTTTTCAACGTCGCGTCGTCGAAGCGCGGCAGACTTTAGAACAGATTCTTATTGGAATTCGATCAGCGATTGACCGCTCATCTCCGCTGGTTGTTCCAGGCCCATCATCGCCAGCAGCGACGGCGCGATGTCGCGCAGCGAGCCGCCGGCGCGAATCCGGGCCGGACGGCCGACATAGAGGAAGGGCACCGGGCTCAAGGTGTGCTGGGTATGCGGCTGGTGGTGCTCGGCGTCGTACATTTGCTCGCAGTTGCCGTGGTCGGCGGTGATCAGCACCTCGCCGCCGGCGGCGCGCATCGCTTCCACGCAGCGGCCGACGCAGCCGTCCAGCGCTTCCACCGCCTTGACCGCGGCGTCGAAGATGCCGCTGTGGCCCACCATGTCGCCGTTGGCGTAGTTGCAGATGATGGCCTGGTATTGGCCGGAGGCGATGGCGGCGACGATTTTGTCGGTGACTTCGCCGGCGCTCATTTCCGGTTGCAGGTCGTAGGTGGCCACCTTGGGCGACTGCACCAGGATGCGGTCCTCGCCGGGATAGACCTGCTCCTCGCCGCCGTTGAAGAAATAGGTGACGTGCGGGTATTTCTCGGTTTCGGCGATGCGCAGCTGCTTCAGGCCCTGGCTGGCCAGGTATTCGCCGAAGCCGTTGCTGATTTTCTGCGGCGGGTAGGCGATGGACAGGCGGCTGTAGGCTTCGCCGTAGGAGGTCAGGGTGACGAAGTCGGCGAACTTGGGCTGGCGCGCCTTGAAGCCGTCGAAGGTCGGGTCGGTCAGCGCGCTGACCAGTTGGCGCGCGCGGTCGGCGCGGAAGTTCATGAACACCACGACGTCGCCGTCCCGCATCTTGGCGGCTTCGCCGATGGCGGTGGCCTTGACGAATTCGTCGTTCTCGTCGCGGGCGTAGGCGGCTTCCAGCGCTTCCAGGCCGCTGCGCGCGTGGAACAGGCCTTCGCCTTCCACCAGCAGCCGATAAGCCGGCTCCACGCGTTCCCAGCGCTTGTCGCGGTCCATCGCCCAGTAGCGGCCGCTCACGGACGCCAGCCGCGCGGCCGGGCATTCGGCCAGCACCGCGTCCAGCCGTTGCAGATAGGTCTTGGCGCTGCGCGGCGGCGTGTCGCGCCCGTCCAGGAAGGCGTGCACGAGGATGCGCGCGACGCCGGCGGCCTGGGCCGCGCGGATCAGCGAATGAATGTGGTTTTCATGGCTGTGAACGCCGCCGTCGGACAGCAGGCCCATGATGTGCAGCGTCGAGTCCTTGGCCTTGGCGATACCGGAAACCAGCGCGGGATTGGCGGCGAAGCGGCCGTCTTCGATGTCGCAGTCGATGCGGCTGATGTCCTGTTGCACCACGCGGCCGGCGCCGATGTTGAGGTGGCCCACCTCGGAATTGCCGAACTGGCCGGAGGGCAGGCCGACGAAGTTTTCCGAGGCGTTGATGGTGCCGTAGGGGAAGGTCTGGCGCAGACGATTCCAATTAGGCATCGAGGCATGAAGAATAGCGTTGTCATCGCCTTCGGTGCGATGGCCAAAACCGTCGAGAATCAACAACAACACCGGTTTGATGGATTTCATGGCATTCACATTCTGAATATTAGAAAATCTTGATGGTATTGGATTTTGTGTAGTATTGTACCGCAGTCAGACTAAATAAAATGACTCTACAGGGAGAGAAGCCTTGCTGTTCAACGATGACCAGATCGAGCAGACCTCGAGGGCGATGAAGGCCATGTCGCACCCGCTGCGTTTGAAGATCATATCGGTGCTGGAAGACCAGGAAGTGAGCGTGCAGGATATAGTCGAGCAGGTGGGCACGTCGCAGAGCAATATTTCTCAGCATTTGGCCATTATGCGCGACAAGGGCGTGTTGCGCACGCGCAAGGACGCCAACCGCGTTTATTACCGCGTTGGCGACATCCGCACGCTGGAGGTCTTGAAGATGATGCGCGAGGTGTTCTGTGGCTTCGGCGAATAAGTCGCCGCCCGGCTGAGGCCCGCGCCGGCGTCTGGCCGGCCCTATGATCGTACCCGGATATGAAAACGCCGCGGCTCATGGCGAGCCGCGGCGTTTTTGCGCTGGGCCGGCGGCCCGGCGGTCAATTACTTGGCGGCGGAAGCCGCCTTGTGTTCAGCTTTCTTTCCCGAATGCTTGTGGCCGGATTTCTTGTGGTGCGCGGGAGCCGAAGCGTGCTTCTTGTGGTGCTTTTTGGCGGCCTGCTTGTGTTCGGCCTTGTGCTCCATTTTCTTTTCGGCGGCGGGCGCGGACGCCGGGGTGGCGGCCAGGGCGCTGGTGGCGAAAGCAGCGGCGATCAGAGCGGAAATCAGTTTCATGATATGTCCTTTCTTGTGTGAAGCCGGTGGTGCATGTCGGCTGCAATTCCAAATGGGTGGAATATGCCTTTTCTGGGATTAAACCCTTTTCGAAAAGTTCACAAAGATTCACATAATGTCGTCGCGCCGAAAATGATGACATTGGGTTTTACGGCAGCCAGTAGCTGAGCGCCACGCCGGCGAGGATGGCCGCGCCAACACGGTTGTTGTCGAGGAAAGCCTTGAAGCAGGCGGCGCGGTCGCGTTCCCGGATGTCCAGGTACTGCCTGGCCATCAAGACGGCGGAGATCAGCAGGGACAGGTAAAAAGGCCAGCTCAGCGCCAGGTGCCGGCCGATGCCGGCCATCAGCGCGAGGAAGACGGCGTGGAACAGCATGATCGCCGGCACGTCGTAGTCGCCGAAGGTGATCGCCGAGGTCTTGATGCCGATCTTGAGGTCGTCCGGCTTGTCGCTGATGGCGTAAGCGGTGTCGTAGGCCAGCGTCCAGCTGGCGTTGGCCAGCAACAGCAGCCAGGCCAGCGCCGGCACTTCGCCGGTCTGGGCGGCGAAGGCCATCGGAATGCCGAAGGAGAAGGCCAGGCCCAGATAGGCTTGCGGCAGCGGGAAGAAACGCTTGGTGAACGGGTAGCTGGCGGCGATGAACAGGGCCGGCACGCTCAGCAGCAGGGTCAGGCCGTTCAGCGGCAGGATCAGCAGCAGCGACAGCAGGGCCAGGCCGGCAGCCAGCAGCAGGGCTTCCTTCTTGCCGACCGCGCCGCGGGCGAACGGCCGCAGCCGGGTGCGCGCCACATGGCCGTCGAAGTCGCGGTCCGCGTAGTCGTTGATCACGCAGCCGGCCGAGCGCATCAGAAAGGTGCCGACGACGAAGATCAGCACGATCAGCGGGTCGGGCCGGCCCTGGCCGGCGATCAGCAGCGCCCACAGCGTCGGCCAAAGCAGCAGGAAGGTGCCGATGGGCTTGTCCATGCGCATCAGCTGCATGTAAACGGTCAGACGTTCATTGAGGCGGGCGGCGTTCATCGCAAGAAATTCTCCAGCTCCGGCAAAAAGAGTTCACACACCAGCAGCGGCGCTTGCCGCAGCAGGAAGCGGCAGCGCCGCGCCGGGTAGCTGGCGTGCGGGCTGAGGCGGGCCGCCGGCGCGAACAGCGGATGGTCGGCGGCGATGAGGCGGTAACGCAGCGGGTCGCGCTGCAAATCGGGCAGGCCGCCGAACAATGTCAGACCCAGCGAACGGCTGCCGCGGTCTAGAATGGGTTGCCAGGCCGCGCAGTCCAGGCGGGTGACGCTGCGGGCGAACACCACCGGGGTGTCGTCCAGGGTCAGCGCCACCTCGCGGGCGTGCAGCGGCGCGCCGGCGGCGAGGCCAAGCGACGGCGCCTCGTCTTCCAGGCAGGCGTCCGGTCCTTGCCGCAACACGCGCACGGCGAAGCGGCGGCCGGTGCTTTGCAGCCGTTCGGTCAGCGAGCCGGCTTCGGTGAGACAGGATTGCGCGGCGGCGGACAGCGCGGGCGGCTGCGGCAGCCAGAGTGGGTGATGGGGCATGGCGCGCATTATGCCAAAGCCGGCGGGGGCTTGTCCCGCTCCTTCTGTGGCGCGGCGCGCGTCCATCTGTCTATCCCCAAGCGCGAGCCGGCGCATTATCATGGCGTCATCGGCGGAAGGAGGAAGATCGCATGATGGAGACGGCGCTGTGGCTGTTGGGGTATCAATTGGCGGGAGAGGTCTTGTCGCGCGGCCTGGGCGTGCCGGTGCCGGGGCCGGTCTTGGGCATGCTGCTCTTGTTCGCCACCTTGTGTGCGCGTCGCGGGGTGCCGGTCACGCTGCAGACTCATGCGCCGCGCTTTCTCGCGCACATGTCCTTGCTGTTCATTCCGGCCGGCGGCGCGGTGCTGGCTTACCAGGCGCTGCTGGCGGATTACGGCGCGAGCCTGGCCGCGGTGCTGGTCTTGTCTACGCTGAGCACCTTGCTGGTGCCGGGGCTGGCCTTGCACTGGATGCTGGCGCGGCGGCGGCGCGGAGGAGGGCATGATTAGCGCCGGCGTGCTGTCCGCGCTGCGGGAGTCGCCGTTGACCGGCGTTTTCGTCACCTTGCTGGCTTACCGGCTGGCCTTGGGGTTTAATCGCCGCTGCCGCGGTCATCCCTTGTCCAATCCGGTGTTGATCGGGGTGCTGCTGGTGCTGGGCTGGCTGCTGCTGACGCGCACCGATTACCGCCAGTACATGCAGGGCGCGCAGTGGATACAGATGTTGCTGGGGCCGGCGACGGTGGCGCTGGCGGTGCCCTTGTACGGCAATCTGAGCCGGCTCAAGCGCGCGGCGGGGCCGCTGGCGCTGAGCATCGCCCTGGGCGGCGTCACCGGCATCGTCAGCGCGGTGGGCTTCGGCTGGCTGTTCGGCTTGCCGCGGGAGGTGCTGTTGTCGCTGAGCACGCGGGCGGTGACCACGCCGATCGCGATGAGCGTGTCGCAAAGCGTGGGCGGGGTGCCCGAGCTGGCGGCGATGTGCGTGATCCTGTCCGGCATTTTCGGCGCGGTGGCGGCGCGGCCGCTGTTCAACGGCCTGCGGCTGCGCGACGATGTGGCGCTGGGGGTGGCCACCGGCATCTCCGCGCACGGGATTGGAACGGCGCGGGTGTTTCAGCTGTCGGAGACTGCGGGCGCCTTCGCCGGTCTGGCTATGGGCTTGAACGGGGTGTTCACCGCCTTGTTGGTGCCCTTGCTGTTGGCGCTGTTTCCGTTGTAGTGGGCCGGCGGCTTTTATTTCGCAGTCGCGCCAAGCCGCGCATCCCGCCTGGGGCGGGTGCTCGACTTGGCCCGCTTGCGCCTGGATTGAGAATATTTTAACGAGGGGTGTGTATGGATTTGATTTTGTGGCGCCACGCCGAGGCCGAGGACGGCTCCGATGATCTGGCGAGGGCGCTGACGCGGCGCGGGCAGCAGCAGGCGAGCCAGATGGCGGCCTGGCTGCGGGTGCGCCTGCCGCGTGATTATCTGCTGCTGGCCTCGGAGGCCAAGCGTTCGCAGCAGACGGCGGCCTTGCTGGCGAAAAGCTTTCAGACGCTGCCGGCTCTGAACCCGACGGCGTCGCCGGAAGAGGTGCTGGAGGCGATAGGCTGGCCGGAGGCCAACCGCACCGTGGTGCTGGTCGGCCATCAGCCCTATATCGGCTGGCTGACGTCCAGCCTGTTGTCCGAGCAGCAGCAGTTGTGGAGCGTGAAGAAGGGCTCGATCTGGTGGCTGAGCCACCGCGAGCGCCACGGCATAGAACAGACGCGCTTGAAGGCGATGATGACGCCGGGCATGTTGCAGCCCTGAGTCGGAAGGTAAAAAGGCCCCTCGATCGAGGGGCCTTTTCTTTATGCCGGCGGATTAGATGTTTCAAACCACGGCGTCGGCCTCCTGCGCCAGACGTTGGCGCAGCGTCTTGCTGACTTTGACCATGCTGGAGAGCGCGGCCTCCACTTCCGGCCAGCCGCGGGTTTTCAGGCCGCAGTCGGGGTTGACCCACAGTTTTTCCGGCTCGATCACCTGCAGCGCCTTTTCCAGCAGCTGTTGGATTTCGGCTTCCGGCGGCACCCGCGGGCTGTGGATGTCGTAGACGCCGGGGCCGATGGCGTTGGGGTAGCGGAAGTGGCCGAAGTCCTGCAGCAGCTCCATGTCGGAACGCGAGGTTTCTATGGTGATCACGTCCGCGTCCAGCGCGGCGATGGCCGGCAGGATGTCGCCGAATTCCGAATAGCACATATGGGTGTGGATCTGGGTGGCGTCGGCCACGGCGTGGCAAGACAGGCGGAAGGCCTGGCCGGCCCAGTCCAGGTAGGCGGCGCGGTCGGCGCGCTTCAGCGGCAGGCCTTCGCGGATCGCCGGCTCGTCGATCTGGATCACGCGGATGCCGGCGGTTTCCAGGTCGCGGACTTCGTCGTTCAGCGCCAGGGCGATCTGGCGGCAGACTTCGCCGCGCGGCAGGTCGTTGCGGACAAAGCTCCACTGCAGGATGGTGACCGGGCCGGTGAGCATGCCCTTGACCGGGCGCGGAGTCAGGCTTTGCGCGTATTCCGCCCATTCCACGGTCATCGCTTGCGGCCGCGCCACGTCGCCGAACAGGATGGGCGGCTTCACGCAGCGGCTGCCGTAGCTCTGCACCCAGCCGCCGGCGGTGAACACGAAGCCGGACAATTGTTCGCCGAAGTATTCCACCATGTCGTTGCGCTCGGCCTCGCCGTGCACCAGCACGTCGATGTCCAGCGCCTCCTGGCGGCGGATCGCCAGCTCGATTTCCTGCTGCATCGCCTGGCGGTAGGCGTCGGCGGACAACTCGCCGCGCTTGAAGGCGGCCCGGGCGCCGCGGATGGCCGCGGTTTGCGGGAAGGAGCCTATGGTGGTGGTGGGCAGCAGCGGCAGCTTGAGCCAGGCTTGCTGCGCGGCGGCGCGCGCCGGATAGGCGCTGTGGCGGCGGTCGGCGTCGGCCGGCAGCTCGGCCAGCCGCTGCTGGACGTCGGGGCGGTGGATCAGCGGGCTGGCGGCGCGCTGCTGACGAGCGTAGTCGCTGCCGGCCAATTCATTGGCGATGGCGTCGCGGCCTTGCTCCACGCCGCGTTTCAGCACTTTCAGCTCATTGAGCTTTTGCACCGCGAAGGCGAGCCAGGTCTTGACGTCGACGTCGAGCTGGGTTTCCGCGGCCAGGTCGAAGGGGGTGTGCAGCAGCGAGCAGCTGGGGGCGATCCACAGCCGTTCGCCCAGGTCGGCGGCCAGCGGTTGCAGGCTGGCCAGCACGCGGGACAGGTCGGCGCGCCAGATATTGCGTCCGTCGATGACGCCGGCGGACAGCACCTTGTCCTGAGGCCAGCCGTCGGCGAAGGCCGCCAGTTGCAGCGGCGCGCGCACCAGGTCCAGGTGCAGGCCGGCCACCGGCAAGCGTTGCAGTAGTTCCGCGTGTTCGGCGACGCTGCCGAAGTAGGTGGCCAGCAGCAGACGCAGCGGCGCGTCTTGCAGTTGACGGTAGGCGGGCTCGAAGGCGGCCAGCCATTCCGGCGGCAGGTCCAGGGCCAGGATGGGCTCGTCGATCTGCACCCACTCCACCTTGGCCGCCGCCAGCGCGGCCAGCACCTCGCGATAAGCCTGCAGCAGGGCGGGCAGCAAGGACAGCTTGTCCAGGCCGGCGTGCTTGGCCTTGCCCAGCCACAGCAGCGACAGCGGCCCCAGCAGCACCGGCTTGGCGCGCAGGCCCAGCGCCTGGGCTTCGCGCACTTGCGCCAGCAAGCGTTCCGGCTGCGCTTGGAAGGCGGTGTCGGCATGCCATTCCGGCACCAGATAGTGGTAGTTGGTGTCGAACCACTTGGTCATTTCCAGCGCCGGCTGGCCGGCGTTGCCGCGCGCCAGTTGGAAATATTGCTCGGTGCTGAGCTTGGCGGCGTCGAAGCCGAAGCGCGGCGGCACTGCGCCCACCAGCAGTTGCGCGTCCAGCACGTGGTCGTACAAGGAGAAGTCGCCTACCGGGGACAGTTCCACGCCGGCGCCTTTTTGCAGCAGCCAGTGGCGCTGGCGCAGTTCGCGCGCGCCGCCCAGCAGCGCGGCTTCGTCGATGTCGTTTTTCCAGTAGTTTTCCAGCAGGGTTTTCAGTTCGCGCTTGGCGCCGATGCGGGGGAAGCCGAGCAAGTGCAGGGTGGTCATGGTGGACTCCTTGGTTCGAGATGTCCCTAGCATTGCGCAAGCTGCTGTATGATACAAACTCATTATTTTGCCAGTTAATATGAAATGAATTCATAATGAGCGTTCTGGAGATTAGACATCTGCGCACCCTGCTGGCGCTGGCCGAAACCGGCAGCGTGTCCCTGGCCGCCAGCCGGCTGTTCCTGACTCAGTCCGCCTTGTCGCATCAGCTCAAACAGCTGGAGCAGGCCTACGGCATGGGCTTGTTCGAGCGCAAGACCCAGCCGCTGCGCTTCACCGCCGCCGGCGAACGTCTGCTGACGCTGGCCCATGATCTGAACGCCCGGGTGGCGGCGGCGGAGCGCGATCTGGCGCGGCTGCGCCAGGGCGAGGCCGGCGAGTTGCGGGTGGCGGTGGAGTGCCATACCTGCTTCGACTGGCTGATGCCGGCGATGGACGCGTTTCGCCAGCACTGGCCGGGCGTGGAGCTGGACATCGTGTCCGGATTCCACACCGATCCGGTCAGCCTGTTGCTCAGCCACCGGGCGGATCTCGCCATCGTGTCCGAGGTGGAGCCTCAGGCCGGCGTCGATTACCAGCCGCTGTTCGCTTACGAGATGGTGGGCATCGTGGCGCGGGATCACCCGTTGGCGAACAAGCGCTGCTGGCTGGCGGAGGATTTCGCCGGAGAAACGCTGATCCATTACCCGGTGCCGGACGAGATGCTGGACCTGATGCGCAAGGTCTTGCGCCCGGCGGGCGTCAATCCGGCGCGGCGCAGCAGCGAGCTGACCATCGCCATCATCCAGCTAGTGGCCAGCCGCCGCGGGGTGGCGGCCTTGCCTTACTGGGCGGTCAAGCCCTATCTGGAGCGCGGCTACGTGGTGGCGCGGCCGATAGGCGAGCGCGGGCTGAGCAGCGAGCTGTACGCCGCGGTGCGCGACGACGACGGCGGGCTGGCCTATATGCAGGATTTTCTGGCCACGGTGCGGGAGCAGAGCTTCGCCACTCTGCCGGGGCTGACGCCGCTGGGCGCGGCCGGCTGATTCAGGGCAGGGCCAGTTGCCGGCGCAGCGGCGGCAACTGCCGCCAGACGCAGCGCATGCGCTCCGGATGCGCCTGGCCGTAAGCCTTGCCGAACACCAGATAGTTGTTTTCGGTTTTCAGCGGCGGCAGCAGCTTTTTCATGCGCAGTTGCGGGTGTTGCGCCAGATAGGCGTCGCCGCCGGGTTCATGCATGGCGAAGGCGGCGATGCGCCCGGCCTGCAGCTTGGCGAAGTTCTCCTCCAGATCGGCGCCGGCCTCGGTCGGGATTCGGCGGGCCTTCAGCTCGCGGATGACCGACCAGCCGCGGTTGACGCCGACGCTGTCGTCTTCGGGCAGGTCCAGCCGGTAGCCGTCCCAGCGCAGCGTTGAGTCCTGCGGGATGTAGAGCACGTAGGACAGCGCGGTCAGCCTGAGCCGGCTGTCCGCCTGCCCGTCGCGCATCGGGTAGAGCATCTGTTTGGCGCGGTCAGTCTGGAAGGACAGCATGGCGGCGGCGTCGGCCTGGTCCAGCGCCAGGCTGCGCAGCAGCCGCCGCGCCGGCAGCTGCCGGAACTGGGCGTTCAGGCCGCAGTGTTCCGCCGCTTGCCGGGCGAGCTCGATGACGGGGCCGGACAGCTGGGCGGAGGCGTGTTGGATGAAGGGCGCCGGTTCGGCGCTGCCGACGACGATGCGCAGAACGGGAGCTGCATGGACCCACCCGCCGGCCAGCAGGGTGAGCAGCGCCAGCGCGGACTTGGACATGGGCGAGCCCTTACGGAATGATCATGGCTTCATTTTATGAGCCCGAGATCGGCCTTGTCATGGCTTTCGTCGGCATGGGCCTCCAAACCCAGCTCCTGGATCTTGCGGGTCAGGGTGTTGCGGCCCCAGCCCAGCAGGTGGGCGGCTTCCACCTTGCGGCCGCCGGTGTGGGCCAGGCCGCTGCGGATGCAGCTGGCCTCGAAGCGCCGGGTCAGCTCGTCGATGATGCCGGCCTCGCCGGCGCGCAGGCGGCGGCTGACTTCCTCCGCCAGCAATTGCGGCCAGTCCAGTTGCCCCGCGTCGGCGCCGCCGGCGTGGCGTCCGCCGGCGGCGGGGTCGCGCAGCTCCTGCGGCAGGTCGGCCACTTCCACGGTCTGGCCGGGCGCCATCACGCTGATCCACTGGCACAGGTTTTCCAGTTCGCGCACATTGCCGGAGAACAGGCTGTGCTTGACCACGTCCATGGCGGCGTCGCTGAGCCGTTTGGGCTCCACGCCCAGCTGGGTGGCGCTCTTGGCCAGGAAGTGGCGGGCCAGCAGCGGAATGTCTTCGCGCCGTTCGCGCAAGGGCGGCAGCCGCAGGCGGATCACGTTCAGGCGGTGGTAGAGGTCTTCGCGGAACAGGCCGTCGCGCACCCGTTGTTCCAGGTTCTGATGGGTGGCGGCGATGACGCGAACGTTGGCCTTGATCGGGGTGTGGCCGCCGACGCGGTAGAAGTGGCCGTCGGACAGCACGCGCAGCAGCCGGGTTTGCAGCTCGGTGGGCATGTCGCCGATCTCGTCCAGGAACAGCGTGCCGCCCTCGGCCTCTTCGAAGCGGCCGCGGCGGGTGGCTTGCGCGCCGGTGAACGCGCCTTTCTCATGGCCGAACAGTTCCGACTCCAGCAGGTCCTTGGGGATGGCGGCGGTATTGAGCGCGATGAAGGGCTTGCCGGCGCGCACCGAGTGGCGGTGCAGCGCTTCGGCCACCCTTTCCTTGCCGGTGCCGGATTCGCCGGTGATCAGCACGGTGACGTTGGACTGGGACAGCCGTCCGATGGCGCGGAACACGTCTTGCATCGCCGGCGCCTGGCCCAGCAGTACCGGCATCGCTTCGGGATGATCGCTGACCGCGATGTCCGGGCGGCTCTCCGCCAGCGCGCGCTCGATCAGCAGCACCGCCTGATCGACGTCGAAGGGTTTGGGCAGGTATTCGAAGGCGCCGCCCTGAAAGGCCGCCACCGCGGAATCCAGATCGGAGTGCGCGGTCATGATGATGACCGGCAGCGCCGGGTGCTCGGCTTTGACCTTGGACAGGAATTTCAGCCCGTCGGTGCCCGGCATGCGGATGTCCGAAACGATGACTTGGGGCGCGCGGTCGTACAGCGCGTTCAGCGCGTCGTCGGCGCTGGCGAAGCTGTCGAAGCCGATGCCGGCGCGCCCCAGCGCTTTCTCCAGCACCCAGCGTATCGCCTTATCGTCGTCAATAATCCATACCGCTTGGTTCATCGCGAAATCCTTGTGCTCGGCGCCGCCGGCGAAGCGGGCGGCGGCAATGTGTTTGTGGGCGGGCGGCTCAGTCAGTGGCGAAAGGCAGCGTCACGGTGAAGCAGGTCTGTCCCGGCCGGGAGTCGAATTCGATGTTGCCGCCGTGCTGGTGGACGAAGGCCTGGGCCAGGGTCAGGCCCAGGCCGGTGCCTTCGGCGCGGCCGGTGACCAGCGGGTAGAAGACATGGTCCTTGATCTCGTCGGGGATGCCGGGGCCGTCGTCGATGATCTGCAATTTCAATGCCAGGGTGTGGCGTTTGCGCGCCAGCGTCACCTGGCGCGCCACCCGGGTGCGCAGAACCAGTTCGCCGCGACCCTTCATCGCCTGGATCGCGTTCTTGACGATGTTGAGCGCCACCTGGATCAACTGCTCCTTGTCGGCCACCAGCTGCGGCAGGCTGGTGTCGTAGTCGCGGCGGATCAGCAGGCCCTGCGGGTATTCGGCCAGCGCGATGCTGCGCACGCGCTCCAGCACTTCGTGGATATTGATCTCGCCGCGCACATGGCTGCGGTGCGGCGCCAGCAGCCGGTCGACCAGCGATTGCAGCCGCAGCGCCTCTTCCTTGATCACCGCGGTGTATTCCTTCAGTTCCGGGCGGTCCAGCAGCTCGTGCTCCAGCAATTGCGCCGCGCCGCGAATGCCGCCCAGCGGGTTCTTGATCTCATGCGCCAGATTGCGGATCAGTTCGCGGTTGGCCT
This sequence comes from Chromobacterium alkanivorans, assembly GCF_016937655.1. Taxonomy (GTDB): domain Bacteria; phylum Pseudomonadota; class Gammaproteobacteria; order Burkholderiales; family Chromobacteriaceae; genus Chromobacterium; species Chromobacterium alkanivorans. Next base: position 171,531 of record NZ_JAFHKL010000008.1, read on the forward strand.
GGTGCTGCAGCAGCAGCCGTTCTTCGTTGGCGATTTTCAGCTGCTGATCCAGCGGCCGCAGTTCGATCAGCGCCAGGCCGCCGTCCGCGTCCACCGGCGCGACCGACAGCGCGATGTGCAGCGGCTGCTCGCTGTGCTGCGGAACCAGCTCCAGATCGTGCTCGATGAAGCTGGCGTTGTGGCGCAAGGCGGTGGACAGCGCCTGGCGCAGCGCCGGGCAGGGCTGGAACAGGTCGAACAGGCTGTGACGCAGCAATTCGCGGCTGCCCAGCGCCAGCAGGTTTTCGCAGGCGGGATTGACGAAATGCAGCGCGCCGTCGGCGTCGACGATCAGCACGGGGGTGTCCAGCAGTTCTAGTCCGGCAAAGCTGGTCGGCGGCATGGTGCGGTGTGTCCTGTAGGCTGGAGCGGGGGCTTGCGCAGGCTGAGCAAAATTCGGGCCATGCCCGCGTGCCCGGGAATGGCCCATTCATCGTCAGTATGCACCACGATGGTGCGTCAAACTAGTTCTGTCCCAGCTCGCGGCGCAAGGCTTCCACGTTTTTCTGGCGATCGGTGACTTCGTCCTGCAGCTTCTGCACCCGGTTCAGGTATTTCTGGTAGTTGCGGGTTTCGTCGCCGTTGCGGGTGGCCTTGCCGTCGGTCAGCGCCTTTTCCGCTTCGGTCAGCGCTTTCTGCTCATTGGCCAGTTCCTGCTCCAGAATCTTGCGGCGGCCGTTGTCGCGCTGCTTCTGGGTGCCGGGGTCGACGCTGGGGTAGCTGCCGGCGGGCTTGGCGTCGCCGTTGCCGCCGCTGCTGTTGCCGACGGCGTTGTTTTTCTTGTGCTGGCTGGGATAGGAAGACAGCGGATTGAGCCGGATCGCTTGCGCGCCGCGAATCGGCACATTGGTGAAAGTGACGTTGCCGTCTTTGTCCACGTACTTGTAAACGGTGGCTTGAGCGTAGGCGCTCAGCAACAGCATCAGACAAAGCGATAGAGTTTTCATGGGCGGCGTGTCGAGTTCCGGGTTTCAGCTCTGCAATGATATGCAAATCCGCCGGACAAGTCATATATGAAAACGGCAGCCCTCGGGCTGCCGTTTTTCCGCGCGCCGGTTTACAGCGAGTAATACATCGCGAATTCCACCGGATGGGTGGTCATGCGGGTCAGGTTGACTTCCTGCATCTTCAGCTCGATGTAGGCGTCGATCCAGTCATTGGAGAACACGCCGCCGCGGGTCAGGAACTCGCGGTCCTTGTCCAGCGCGGCCAGCGCCTCGTCCAGGCTGGCGCAGACGGTCGGGATCAGCTTGTCTTCTTCCGGCGGCAGATCGTACAGGTTCTTGTCCGCGGCGTCGCCCGGGTGGATCTTGTTCTGGATGCCGTCCAGGCCGGCCATCAGCAGAGCGGAGAAGCACAGGTAGGGGTTGGCCAGCGGGTCCGGGAAACGCGCTTCGATGCGGCGGCCCTTGGGGCTGGCCACGTGCGGAATGCGGATGGACGCGGAACGGTTCTTGGCGGAGTAAGCCAGCTTCACCGGCGCTTCGTAGTGCGGCACCAGGCGTTTGTAGGAGTTGGTGCCCGGGTTGGTGATCGCGTTCAGCGCCTTGGCGTGCTTGATGATGCCGCCGATGTAGTAGAGCGCGGTTTCGGACAGGCCGGCGTAGCCGTCGCCGGCGAACAGGTTCTTGCCGTCCTTCCAGATGGACTGGTGCACGTGCATGCCGGAGCCGTTATCGCCGACGATGGGCTTGGGCATGAAGGTGGCGGTCTTGCCGTAGCTGTGCGCCACGTTGTGCACCACGTATTTCAGGATCTGGGTCCAGTCAGCGCGCTGGGTCAGGGTGCTGAACTTGGTGCCGATCTCGTTCTGGCCGGCGGTGGCCACTTCGTGGTGGTGCACTTCCACCGGGATGCCCAGTTCTTCCAGCAGCAGCACCATGGCGGAGCGGATGTCCTGGGAGGAGTCCACCGGCGGCACCGGGAAGTAGCCGCCTTTAATGCCCGGGCGGTGGCCCATATTGCCGCCTTCGAACTCCTCGGCGGACGCCCAGGCGGCTTCTTCGGCCTTGATCTTGACGAAGCAGCCGGACATGTCGGTGCCCCAGGTCACGCCGTCGAAGATGAAGAATTCCGGCTCCGGGCCGAAGTAGGCGGTGTCGCCGAGGCCGGAGGCCTTCAGATAGGCTTCGGCGCGCTTGGCGATGGAACGCGGGTCGCGGTCGTAGCCCTTGCCGTCGGCCGGGTCGATCACGTCGCAATGCAGGAAGACGGTGGGTTCGTCGTAGAACGGGTCGATGCGGGCGGTGGCCGGGTCGGCCATCAGCAGCATGTCGGATGCCTGGATGCCTTTCCAGCCTGCGATCGAGGAGCCGTCGAAAGCGTGGCCGTGTTCGAACCATGCGTCCGGATCGTCCAGCAGGACGTGGGCCGGAATCGACACGTGTTGTTCTTTGCCGCGGGTGTCGGTAAAGCGCAGGTCGATGAACTTGACATCATTTTCGGTAATCAGCTTGACTACGTCTGCAACCGCCATGGTTTTCTCCTGAAAGGCTACATGCATCATGTGCGAATGAGTGGATGGCTAGCACTTAAGCATTAAGCGTGCCAGCTTTAAAATCGCTGAGATTCCATTGTGTCATAGCCCAAAATCGGGCGCTAGCGAAGTTGAATGAACCAGGCTGGTGCCTGGACTGAATTTATGCACCAATATGGGGCGTTAATGGCGTTGCGGCCATCATCGTCGATATGGATAATCCGTATATAAGGTAACGGGGCGGCTGACAGCACCTCGCGGAGAGCCTGAGGCAAGACGAGCTGACGCGGACCGTGGCGAGTCAGCCCAAGGCGGAGGCGAAGGAGCGTCGGCGGCTCCGCAAGGCGGCGAGGCCGCGGGGAGAGCTTGCATGGATCAAGTGACACAGCTATTGCAGCAGGCGCGGCGCCGGGCCGAAGAGCAAGGCTTGCCCTATCGCGGCGCCTTGACGCCGCAGGAGGCGCACCAGCTGAAACAGGCGATGCCGGAGGCGGTGCTGCTGGACGTGCGCAGCGCGGCGGAATGGCAGTTCGTCGGCGTGGTGCCCTACGCGCAGCGGCTGGAGTGGCGCAGCTTCCCCGGCATGCAGCCCAACCCGCATTTCATCGAGCAATTGCAGGACATGCTGCCCAAGGAGGGCGTGCTGATGCTGATGTGCCGCTCCGGCGTGCGTTCCGACGAAGTGGCGCGCATGGCCGCCGCCGCCGGCTACAGCGAGGCTTACAACGTGCTGGAGGGCTTCGAGGGCGACAAGGACGCCGCCGGCCACCGCAACAGCGTGGGCGGCTGGAAGGCGCGCGGCCTGCCCTGGCAACAAGGCTGAGCCGAGGCCGGCGCGGCGACGTCGTGGTTGATGTTTGGCGTATTCCACGGCAAAGTGTCATAGCGCCGCCGCGCCGTCGGCGCGGGCATGGCGAGAGCCGCCAACAAAGCCAGGCGCGAAGCGGCGCCGGGGGTTTTGTTAGCCGCTCTCTATCCGATACCGAAAACATACCCAATCTTGGAAAGCTGACTCATGACCGACCGTTACGCCGTTATCGGCAATCCTGTTTCGCACAGCCAGTCGCCGTTCATCCATAACGAATTCGCGGCGGCCACCGGCCAGGATATCGCCTACGACAAGTTGTTCGCCGAACTGGGGCGCTTCAACGACGTGGTGGCCGAGTTCGTCGCCGCCGGCGGCAAGGGCCTCAACATCACGCTGCCGTTCAAGGGCGACGCTTACCGTTTCGCCAACGAGCTGACCGAGCGCGCCCGCGCGGCGGAGGCGGTCAACACCCTGTGCTTCCGCGACGGCAAGATCTACGGCGACAACACCGACGGCGTGGGCCTGGTGCGCGACATCGTCGACAATCTGGATTACCCGATCGCCGGCGCCAAGGTGCTGATCCTGGGCGCCGGCGGCGCGGTGCGCGGCGTGCTGGAGCCCATCCTGGCGCAAAAGCCGGCCTCCCTGACCATCGCCAACCGCACGCTGATCAAGGCCGAGGCGCTGGCCCACCACTTCGCGCCCTGGGGCAAGGTGGAGGCCATCGGCTACGAGCAATTGAAGGGCCGCAGCTTCGACATCGTGATCAACGCCACCTCGACCAGCCTCAGCAATGAACTGCCGCCGATTCCCTACGGCCTGTTCACCGCGCGCACCCTGGCTTACGACATGGTGTACAGCAAGGGCTTGACCCCCTTCCTGCAGCGCGCTCAGGCGGAAAACGCCGGCATGCTGGCCGACGGCCTGGGCATGCTGGTGGAGCAGGCGGCCGAATCCTTCTCCATCTGGCGCGGCGTGGAGCCGGCCACCCGCAAAGTGACCAATATGCTGCGCGAAGTGCTGGCCTGACGCTTCCCGGAGCCGGCCGGGCCGGCGCCGGAAGCGCGGCGCCGCCGGTTTCCTCCCGCGGTTTGAATCCCAATCCCCCGCCTTGCGGGGGCTCGCTTCGCGAGTCAGATAATGCGTCTCTTCCTGAAAGTGCTGGCGGCCCTGATGGCCGCCTTTCTGCTGTATAACCTGTGGATCTTCGGCCATATCGTCTATTGGCGCAGCCACAATCCGTCGGCCAGCTCCTTCATGAACGAACAGCTGGCCAAGTTGCAGCAGGAGGATCCCGAGGCGGAGTTGCGCCACAAATGGGTGAGTTACGAGCAGATTTCTCCCAATCTCAAGCGCGCGCTGATCGCGTCCGAGGACGCCAAGTTCGTCGATCACGAGGGTTTCGACTGGGACGGCATCGAAGTCGCTTTCGAAAAAAACCTGAAGAAGGGCAAGATCGTCGCCGGCGGCTCCACCATCAGCCAGCAGCTGGCCAAGAATTTGTTCCTGTCCAGCAGCAAGACGCCGTGGCGCAAGCTGGAGGAAGCCTTGATCACGGTGATGCTGGAGGCGGTGCTGGACAAGCGGCGCATCTTCGAGATTTACCTGAACGTGATCGAGTGGGGCAACGGCGTGTTCGGCGCGGAGGCGGCGTCGCGCCATTACTACCGCAGCAGCGCCGCGCGGCTGTCCTCGGCGCAGGCGGCCAAGCTGGCGGCGATGGTGCCCAATCCGCGCTATTACGACACCCATCGCGCCGCGCCGGGCCTGGCGCGCAAGACCCGCATCATCCAGCGACGCATGAGCTATGTGGAACTGCCGTGAGCGTCCGGAGGGCGGATTGGAGCGGCGCAGGCGGCATGTTACAATCGCGACTTTCTTTTTAGAGCGCGCCATGCGCGAGGCATGGCGGCTACGCAATGGACTTACCCAGTTACCCCGTAATCCAATCCCGATTTACCGTTAGAGAATAAGCCCGCCTCAGACCGCCCGCGCCGCGCGCGCCATCTGGGCGGAAGGAGACGTGCATGACGGTTGCCTTCAAGCAACAATCCGCCGATCGTCTGCAAGAAAGCCTGGCCCTGGTGCAGCGCCTGATCGAGCGCCAGCGGCAGTTGGAAGATCTTGTATCCCGTCCGGAGGTCTCCGAGCCGCCGACGGACCCGCTGGCCCCGCATTACAATCTGGAAGCGCTGCGCCTGAAGCTGGAACAGCTGCACCCGGCCGACGTCGCCCATATCCTGGAAGCCTTGCCGCTGGAAGACCGCCTGCTGGTCTGGGACCAGGTGGACGGCGCTCGCGACGGCGCCATCCTGCTGGAAGTGTCCGACGCGGTCAGGGAATCGCTGATCGAAGTGATGGAGCACGGCGAGCTCGTCAACGCCGCCGAGCAACTGGATGCGGACGAACTGGCCGAACTGGCGCCGGACATGCCGCGCCAGGTGGTGTACGAAGTGATGGGCGGCCTGGACGAAGAGGAACGCGCCCAACTGCAGTCGGCCTTGTCCTACGACGAGGACAAGGTCGGCGCGCTGATGGACTTCGACCTGGTCAAGATTCGCGCCGACGTCAGCTGCGAAGTGGTGCTGCGCTATCTGCGCCGTTTCGACGAGTTGCCGGCGCACACCGATAAAATCTTCGTCATCGACGACCTGGGCCTGCTCAAGGGCGTGCTGTCCATCCGCAAATTGCTGGTGTCCGATCCCGACGCGCTGGTGGCCGAAGTGATGGCCACCGAACTGGTCAGCTTCAGCCCCGACGAGGACGCCGCCGACGCGGCGCTGGCCTTCGAGCGCTACGACTTGATCACCGCGCCGGTGGTGGACGAGGCCGGCAAGCTGATCGGCCGGCTGACCGTGGACGAGATGGTGGACGTGATCCGCGAGGAGTCCGACAGCGAAGTGCTGAACCTGGCCGGTTTGAAAGAGGAAGAAGACCTGTTCGCGCCGGTCATCGATTCGGTGAAGAACCGCTGGGCCTGGCTGGCGATCAATCTGTGCACCGCCTTCGTCGCCTCGCGCGTGATCGGCGTGTTCGAGCACTCCATTTCCCAATTGGTGGCCCTGGCCGCGCTGATGCCCATCGTCGCCGGCATCGGCGGCAACTCCGGCAACCAGACCATCACCATGATCGTGCGCGCGCTGGCCATGGGGCAGATGCAGCTGAGCCAGGCCTGGCGCTTGTGGCGCAAGGAACTGCGGGTCAGCATGATCAACGGCGTGTTGTGGGGCGGGGTGATAGGCAGCGTCGCCTGGTTGTTGTACGGCAGCTTCTCGCTGGGCCTGGTGATGCTGGGCGCGATGCTGCTCAATCTGATGCTGGCCGCCACCATGGGGGTGTTGATCCCCTGCCTGATGCAGCGCTCCGGCCGCGATCCGGCGCTGGGCTCCAGCGTGCTGATCACCGCCTGCACCGATTCCGGCGGCTTTTTCATTTTCCTGGGGCTCGCCACCCTGTTCCTGTTGTGACGACCATGTTGACGATAGCCGAGGCGCTGCGCCTATACCCCTTGCCCCGTCTGGAGGCCCGCATGCTGTTGCAGCAGGCGGCGCCGGAACTGAGCCACGCCCGCATCGCCGCTTATCCGGAGCAGGAACTGAGCGCGGAACAGGAAGCGTGTTTCCGCGCGCTGGGGGCGCGCCGCGCCGCCGGCGAGCCGGTGGCTTACCTGATCGGCCGGCGCGAGTTCTACGGTCGCGATTTCTCCGTAGGGCCGCAGGTGCTGATCCCCAGGCCGGAAACCGAGCATTTGATCGAGGCTGCGCTGGAGCGGACCGGCCGCGGCGCCGCCCGCGTGGTGGACCTGGGCACCGGCAGCGGCGCCATCGCCGCGACCTTGGCGCTGGAGGCGCCGGCGTGGCGGGTCTGCGCCGTCGATCTGTCGGCGGAGGCGCTGGCCGTCGCGCGCGGCAACGCCGAGCGCCTGGGCGCGCGCGTCGATTTTTACCAAGGCAGCTGGTATCAGGCGCTGCCGGCGGACGCGGTGTTTGATCTCATCGTGTCCAATCCGCCCTATATCCGGCGCGACGACGAGCATCTGGGGCAGGGGGACGTGCGTTTCGAGCCGCGGATGGCCTTGACCGACGAGGCCGACGGCCTGGCCTGTCTGCGCGCCATCGCCGCCGACGCGCCGCGTCGGCTGGCGCCCGGCGGCTGGCTGATCGTCGAGCACGGCTACGATCAGGGCGAGGCGGTGCGCCGGCTTTTCACCGAAGCGGGTTTGCTGCAAGCGGAAACCATTGTCGATCTGGCGGGTCTGGATCGAATCACCCTTGCAACGATGAAAGCTGACTGATGTGGTTTAAGTGGTCCTGTTTGCGCCGGCTGTGGCCGGCGTTGTTGTTGTCGCCGCTGGCTATTCTGCTGGCGCTGTCGCCCGCCTCCAATCGCGAACTGTTCCTGATCTTGCACGAAGCCGGCCGCATCGCGCCCGGCGCGTTCTGGCGCTTGCTGAGCGTGTTGGGAGACTGGCCCACGGTGCTGGCCCTGCTGCTGGCCTTGAGCTGGCGGCGGCCGGACAAGCTGCCGGCCTTGCTGGTCGGCTGCGGGACGGGCGTGTTTCTGGCCATCGCGCTCAAGGCGGGCTTCGCCGAGCCGCGGCCGCCGCTGGTGTTGCCGCCGGGATCGGTGCGGCTGCTGGACGACTTGCCCGGCAACGGCTCCTTTCCTTCCGGCCACGCGATGGCTTCCGCCACGCTGGCGAGCTTTCTTTACTATTCCGGCATGCTGCGCCGCGGCGCGCTGCTGACGGCCGCCGTGGCGCTGGTGATGTTGTCGCGGCTGGCGATAGGCGTGCATTGGCCGTTGGACGTGGTCGTGGGCGCCTTGCTGGGTTGGGCGGCGATGTGGGGCGCCTGCCGCTGGGCCTGGCCCCGGGGCTGGCCGGCGGATTTAAGCGCGCGGCTGCAGTCGCTGATGCTGCCGGCCCTGGCGCTGCAGTTGCTGTGGCTGCTGTACAAGTCCGGCAGTCATGAGGAATACGGCTTGAGGCTGGCGCTGTGCGCGCTGGTGCTTGTCGCCGGTTGCCGCCGTTGGTGGCGAGGGCGTTCGGGATAGCGCGACGGATTTCGCGCGCAGGCATGACAAAGGCGGCCCATGGGGCCGCCTTTGTCGAAATCAGGCCGGCGCGCCGGCAAAAGCATTACAATGACGCCGATGCCGGCTGGGCCGGATGCCTGATCAATGGTGGTGGCCGTGCTCGCCGTGGGCGTGGCCGTGGCTGATTTCATCGGCGCTGGCGGCGCGGATTTCCACTACCTTGGCGGCGAAGCGGATGCTCTGGCCGGCCAGCGGGTGGTTGGCGTCGACCACGGCCTTGCCGTCGGCGATGTCGGTGACGCGGAACAGCAGCACGTCGCCGGTTTCCGGATCGTCGGCTTCGAACATCATGCCGACTTCGACGTCAGCCGGGAACACGTCCAGGTCTTCCAAGCGGATCAGTTCTTCTTCCGGGTCGCCGAAAGCGTCGTCCGGCGTCATCTTGACGTCGATGGCGTCGCCAACGGCCTTGCCTTCCAAAGCTTCTTCCACCAGCGGGAAGATGCCGTCGTAGCCACCGTGCAGATAGCTGATCGGCTCTTCGGTCTTGTCGAGGAGGTTGTTGTCAGCGTCGAACATCTCGTAGTGGAGGGTAACGACGGTGTTTTTGGAGATTTGCATGAGTGCGGATCCGTGAAGGAAGGTAAATAAAGCAGACGGCGGCGCAAGCCGGCCATCGAAAACGATTTTCAGGTGCGCCGCCATTGCGCGCATCCCATATTGTAAACCATTGCCGGGCGTTTCAGCCCGTGAAACTGCCATGAACACAACAACTTTGCTGGGCGGGATGTCGCCCGAACAGTTCCTCGCCGAGTACTGGCACAAGAAGCCTTTGCTGATCCGCGGCGCCCTGACCGAGGTGGGGCCGCTGGCGGATTTTTCGGTGCTGTCGCAACTGGCGACCCGCGAAGACGCGGAGTCGCGCTTGATCGAATGCCGCGACGGCCGCTGGAGTCTGGAGCGCGGCCCGTTCCGCCCGGCGCGCTTCCGCCGGCTGCCGGAAACGGACTGGACCCTGCTGGTGCAGGGCGTCAATCAACATCTGCCGCACATCGACGAACTGCTGTGGCGCTTCAACTTCATTCCCTACGCGCGGCTGGACGATCTGATGATCAGCTACGCGCCGCCGGGCGGCACCGTGGGCCCGCATTTCGACGCCTACGACGTGTTCCTGCTGCAAGTGGGCGGACGCAAGCGCTGGCAGATCTCCACCCAGCACGACGACGACTTCATCGAAGACGCGCCGATCCGGGTGCTGAAGGATTTCCGCTGCGAGCAGGAGTTCGTGCTGGAGCACGGCGACATGCTCTACCTGCCGCCCAAGTGCGCGCACCACGGCGTGGCGCTGGATCCCGGCATGACTTACTCGATCGGCTTCCGCGCGCCGCCGGCGCAGGAGTTGGCGACCCAATTCCTGGTGCACCTTCAGGACCGCATCTGCGCGGAAGGCGTGTACGCCGATCCCGACCTCAAACTGCAGCGGGAACCGGCGCGGATCGGCGACGAGATGGTGGAGCAGGTCAGCCGGCTGCTGGAGCAGATCCGCTGGGACAAGGCGGCGGTGGGCGACTTCCTCGGCCATTATCTGACCGAACCCAAGGCGCATGTATTTTACGACGCGCCGGAAGAAGAGCTGGACGAGGCCGAATTCGAGAGCGAAGCGCGCTTGCGCGGACTGGAACTGGACCGCAAGAGCCAGATCCTGTTCTGCGGCGACAGTTTCTATTGCAACGGCGAGAAATTGGAGGCGGAGGAGGGGGATTTCGCCGCCTGGCGCACCTTCGCCAATGCCAGACGCATTGCCGGCGCGGCTTTGGGGCCGGGCATGCAGGAATGTTTGTACGAGGGATACCTGGCAGGCTATTGGCATTTGGCGACGAATGTAGCAAAATAACCACAGAAATTGTTCGGATGCGCAAGTGATATCGACAAATTCTGGCCTCAACGACAGGGGTAAACGCCCGTTTTTGTGGCTATGCTGCTTTGCGGAAGAGGATTATGGGCAAAGGTGTTTTTTTGGAATTTTGCCCCCTATACAGCCTTTTTTTTCGTGATACAATTTGCGCACTGATGGATTTTCAGTCGCCCGGCTTATTTCGAAGACCGTGCGATAACTGACGTCTTGTTCAACTTATCCTCAAAGGTAATGAAAAAATGAAACAGTCGCTCCTCGTTGCTGCCCTGCTGGCTGTAGCCCTGTCCGCTTGCGGTAAGAAAGCTGAAGCTCCGGCTGAAGCTTCCGCTCCTGCTGTTGAAGCATCCGCTCCGGCTGCCGCTCCGGCATCCGCTCCGGCTGCTGAAGCTTCCGCTCCGGCTGCTGCTTCCGCTCCGGCCGCTGAGGCTTCCGCTGCCAAGTAATTCTTGGCCTGCGACAAAAAAACCGGCTATGGCCGGTTTTTTTGTGCCTGTAGCAAATGGAACAAGAGGTGTTGCAACATGAAAACAACACAATTGTCTGTTCGCTACAAAGTGTTACATTTCGCTTGATTGTCGAAAGCCGGAGGCTTTGATCGCTGGTTTGACAATTAAGGCGCAAAACAAAGCCCGCAATAGCGGGCTTTGTTTTTAAGGACGCGTGGATTTCGCGTCTTATTGCAGCTCGGTTTGCAGCTTGGACAGCGCGGCCTTGCTGAAGGCGTCCGACAGCGGCTTGCCCTGCTTGTCCTGGAGGGACACCGTGCTGGAGCCGGGCGCGGTTTCCTTGATCTGCACGCGGTACTCCTGCTCGGTGGGCTTGGCGGACTTGCCGTCGTCGCTCTTCCAGAAGGCCAGGCTGGACCAGAAGCCGCCGGATTCGTTCTTGTCGGTCTCGCTCTTGGCCGGTTTGACGAAGTAAACGCCCTGGGAGCGGTCGCGGTCGCTGACCACCAGGCCGACGCGGTCCAGCGCCAGGCCGACACGGCGCCAGGCGCGGTCGAACTCGTCGCTGAGCACCAGCTGGCCGTCGACGATGGGCGTCTGCGGCTTGGCCGGCGCGCTCAGCGTCTGCTTGACCTGTTCGCGCGCCTTGTCCTCCGCCATGCCCAGATTCATCATGAAGCGGCCCAGCAACTCGGCCTCCAGGCCCGGGTCGGTGGCGCGCGGCTGCCAGATGGTGTTGGTCTTGGTGGTGTCGGCATAGACTTCTTCCATGCCGCGGTGCGAGAAGTAGACTTCGGTGCCGTTGGCGGTCTTTTCCAGACGGATGCGGAACTTGTCGCGCTCGCCGGTGGAGTAGACGCTGCCGAGGCCGACGGTTTCTAGCAGCTTGCGCAGGCCGTCGTTGGGCAGCTTGGCGCGGTTTTCCGCCCAGTCCGTTTCCATCACGCCCACGGCCGGGTCTTCGCTCTTGATCACGAAGCCGTTGTCCTGCCAGAAGGCCTTCAGCGCCGGCCACAGTTGTTCCGGGCTCTTGCCGGACACCACCAGCCAGCGTTGGGTGCCGGCGCGCTCCATCTTGACGTTGTCAAGCTGGTTCAGCGCGACCGAGCTGCCGGCCGCCGGCTGCTGGGCCGGAGCGTCGGTCTTGGCGCCTTGGGCCGCGGCGCTGGCGGCGCCGGGGATGGTGTATTTGTTCTGGACTTGCGGCGCGGTCAGATCCGGCGGCACTTCCAGAGTGTTGACGCTTTTGGGCTTGTCGGACTGATAGTCCAGCTTCTTGGTCAGCGGCTGTTGCGAGCTGCAACCGGCGATAATGCCGGTTGCCAGCAGAATCGCGGCGGGCGCGGTTCGTTTCATGCGGTCTCCCATCGTTTCGGCAGGGGAAAGGTTAAAGGACGTCGGCTTGTTTCATCGCCGCTTCCACGGCGGCTTGCGCGTCGGTGGAGAGCGGGGTCAGCGGCAGGCGGATGCCGGAGGGTATCCGGTTCATCCGCGTCAGCGCCCACTTGGCCGGAATCGGGTTGGGTTCGATGAACAGCTGCTTGTGCAGGCCTTGCAGCTTGTCGTTGATCTCGCGAGCCCGCTTGGCGTCGCCGCCGGTGGCGGCTTTGCACAGCTCGCTCATGAATTTGGGGGCGATGTTGGCGGTGACCGAGATCACGCCGTGGCCGCCGCACAGCATGAAGGCCATGCCGGTGGCGTCGTCGCCGGAATAGAGGATGAAGCCTTCCGGAACGCGCATGACCAGATCGCAGGCGCGGCCAATGTCGCCGGTGGCGTCTTTCAGGCCGACGATGTTGGGGTGCGAGGTCAGGCGCAGCACGGTGTCGTTGCTCATGTCGGCGACGGTGCGGCCGGGCACATTATAAAGAATGACCGGCAGCTTGCTGGCGTCGGCTATCGCTTTGAAATGCTGATACAGACCTTCCTGAGTGGGCTTGTTGTAATAAGGCACGACCGACAGCACGTAATCGGCGCCAACCTCCCGGGACAGGTGGCTCAGTTCGATCGCTTCGGCGGTGGAGTTGCCGCCGGCGCCGGCGACGACCTTGACGCGGCCGGCGGCGTATTCGACAACCGCCTTGACCACGGCGATGTGCTCGGTCACGTTCAATGTGGCGGATTCGCCCGTGGTGCCAACCGCGACAATGCCGTCGGTGCCATTCTCAATATGGAAATCGACGAGTCGTCGCAGTGCCTCGTAGTCGACCGAGCCGTCTGCGGACATCGGGGTGACCAGGGCGACCAAGCTGCCGGTAAGCATAGTTCAGCCTATCTCAGGGAATAGAAAACAAGGCTTACGATTGTAGCGGAATTCGAGAAGCTGGCAAAAGGTAGGCGGCGTTTCCTTGACGGACGGCTCGGGAAAACGCCGGCACTGTGCTAGAATCCCACGTTTTTCCGATACTTACGGCTATTTGGCTGAAGGATCCCTAAGCGTGATTACCACAAGCAATATTACCATGCAGTTTGGCGTCAAACCTTTGTTTGAAAAGGTTTCCGTCAAATTTGGCGAAGGCAACCGTTACGGCCTGATCGGCGCCAACGGTTCCGGCAAATCCACTTTTATGAAGATTCTGGGTGGCGACCTGGAGCAGACCAGCGGCGAGGTGGCCATCGAGAACGGCCTGCGCCTGGGTAAGCTGCGCCAGGATCAGTTCGCCTATGAGGATCAGCGCGTCATCGACGTGGTGATGATGGGCCACACCGAGATGTGGGCGGCGATGAGCGAACGCGACGCCATCTATGCCAACCCGGAAGCCAGCGAAGATGATTACATGCACGCGGCCGAACTGGAAGCCAAGTTCGCCGAGTACGACGGCTACACCGCCGAGGCGCGCGCCGGCGAACTGCTGATGGGTGTCGGCATTCCTGTGGAGCAGCACGGCGGCCCGATGAGCGAAGTGGCGCCGGGCTGGAAGCTGCGCGTCTTGCTGGCGCAGGCGCTGTTCTCCAATCCGGACATCCTGTTGCTGGACGAACCGACCAACAACCTGGACATCAACACCATCCGCTGGCTGGAAAACGTGCTCAACGAGCGCAACTCCACCATGATCATCATTTCGCACGACCGTCACTTCCTGAACTCGGTGTGCACCCATATGGCGGACTTGGACTACAACACCATCCGCATCTACCCGGGCAATTACGACGACTACATGATCGCGTCGGCCCAGGCGCGCGAACGCCAGCTGTCGTCCAACAGCAAGGCCAAGGAACGCATCCAGGAACTGCAGGAGTTCGTGGCCCGCTTCTCCGCCAACAAGTCCAAGGCGCGTCAGGCGACCAGCCGGCTGAAGCAGGTGGACAAGCTGAAGTCCGAAATGGTGGAAGTGAAGCCGTCCAGCCGTCAGAACCCGTTCATCCGTTTTGAAATGGACGACAAGTTCAAGCTGCACCGCCAGGCGGTGGAGGTGGACCACCTCAACAAGGCCTACGACGCCAAAGTGCTGTTCAAGGACTTGAGCCTGATCCTGGAGGCCGGCGCCCGTCTGGCCGTGATCGGCCCCAACGGCGCGGGCAAGACCTCGCTGGTCAAGCTGCTGGCCGGCGCCTTCAACGCGCCGTTCGCCGAAGGCCTGAGCGCGGACCGCGGCTCGATCAAATGGGCGGAGAAAGCCCAGGTCGGCTATTTCGCCCAAGACCACGAGGCTGATTTCGACAGCGACATGACGCTGACCGAATGGATGCGCGAGTGGGGCCAGGAAGGCGACGACGAGCAGGTGATCCGCGGCACGCTGGGCCGCCTGCTGTTCGGCGGCGACGAAGTGGGCAAGCCGGTGCGCGTGCTGTCCGGCGGCGAGAAGGGCCGCATGCTGTACGGCAAGCTGATCCTGCAAAAGCCCAATGTGATGATCATGGACGAGCCGACCAACCATATGGACATGGAGTCGATCGAGTCCCTGAACATGGCCTTGGAAAAGTACAAGGGCACCCTGGTCTTCGTTTCCCACGATCGTCAGTTCGTCAGCTCGCTGGCGACGCACGTGCTGGAATTGGACGGCAAGGGCGGTTACGACTACTACACCGGCAATTACGAAGACTATCTGGCCAGCAAGGGCCTGGAATAAGCAGGGGCTTGATCCGGGCGGTTACACGCGGTAACTGACCTGTAGAGCAGTTGCTTTACCGGCGGGAGTGAGTGCGCTATATTGCAGTGCGTCTTGTGCGCTGCAATGGCTGCGGTGCACAAACTCCCGCTTTTCTTTTTTGTACAGAAAATAATCAATAAAAACAGGTGTTTGGCCATAGGTGGTCGATGGTGGAGTTGTGAGTCCGGCCTCCGGGCGGATTGCCTGTCATCTACAAAGTCAGTAAGGAAAATCCATGCGCTTGAAAGGTAAAGTCTCCATCATCACCGGCGCCGCCAGCGGCATCGGCAAGGCGACCGCCGAGAAATTCGTCAAAGAAGGCGCAGTCGTCGCCGTTTGCGACCTCAATCTGGACGCGGTCAACGCGGTGGTCGAGGAGTTGCAGCAGGCCGGCGGCGAAGCCATAGGCTACAAGGTGGACGTCACCGATAAGGGCCAGATCGCCGACATGGTCGCCGATCTGAAAAACCGCCGCGGCCGCATCGACGTGTTGGTCAACAACGCCGGCATCGTCATGGACGCCCAACTGATGAAGATGACCGAAGATCAGTTCGACAAGGTGATCGACATCAATCTGAAAGGCGTTTACAACTGTGCCCGCGCAGTGATCGACACCATGGTGGAGCAGGGCGGCGGCGTGATTTTGAACGCGTCCTCGGTGGTGGGCGTCTACGGCAACTTCGGCCAGACCAATTACGCGGCGTCCAAATTCGGCGTCATCGGCTTCGTCAAGACCTGGGCCAAGGAATTGGGCAAGAAGGGCATTCGCGCCAACGCGGTATGTCCGGGCTTCGTCGCCACCCCCATTCTGCAATCGATGCCGGAAAAAGTGATTCAGGCGATGGAGGACAAGGTGCCGATGCGTCGCATGGCCGACCCGACCGAGATCGCCAACGTCTACGCCTTCCTGGCGTCCGACGAGGCCAGCTACATCAACGGCGCGGCCATCGAAGTGACCGGCGGCCTGACGCTCTGATCCGGCACCGGTGAACGCGAAAACGCCCCGATATCGGGGCGTTTTGCTTTGCCGGGCCGCAAAGGGCTCAATCCTCGCTGTCCGGGTCGCGCGCCAGCAGCGCCGCCTCGACTTCGCGCCGGTGCAGATGCGGCGCGAACAGCTCGATGAAGGTGTAGGCGAAGCCGCGCAGATAGGCGTCCTTGCGGATGCCTATCTTGGTGGTGGACGGCTCGAACAGGTGGCCGGCGTCCAGCAGCTGCAGATTGAGGTCGCGTTCCGGCTCGTAGGCCATGCTGGCGATGATGCCTATGCCCAGCCCCAGGCCGACATAGGTCTTGATCACGTCGGTGTCTATCGCGGTCAGCACCACGTTGGGCGCCAGGCCCTGATCGGCGAAGGCCTTGTTGATCTTGGAGCGGCCGGCGAAGGCGAAGTCGTAGGTGACGATGGGATAGCGGGCGATGTCCGCCAGCGTCAGCGGACGCTCCAGCGTCGTCAGCTCGTGCCCTTCCGGCACCACGATGGAACGGTTCCATTCATAGCAGGGCAGCATCGCCAATTCCTTGTACAAGGCGATGCCTTCGGTGGCGATGGCGAGGTCGGCTTCGCCCGACACCACCATTTCGCAGATCTGGGTGGGGCTGCCCTGCTTGATCGACAGTCTCACCTTGGGGTAACGTCGAACGAACTCGGCGATGGCCGGCGGCAGCGCGTAGCGCGCCTGGGTGTGCGTGGTGGCGATGGTCAGCGCGCCTTCCGCCTCCTTGGAGAATTCGTCGCCCACCCGTTTCAGATTCTGCGCCTCGCGCAGGATGCGTTCGGAAATGCGCAGCACCTCCTTGCCCGGCTCGGACACCGACACCACCCGCTTGCCGTTGCGGATGAAAACCTGGATGCCCAGCTCGTCTTCCAGCAGCCGGATCTGCTTGGAAATGCCCGGCTGCGAGGTGTGCAGCTTTTCCGCGGCCT
This sequence comes from Chromobacterium alkanivorans, assembly GCF_016937655.1. Lineage (GTDB taxonomy): Bacteria > Pseudomonadota > Gammaproteobacteria > Burkholderiales > Chromobacteriaceae > Chromobacterium > Chromobacterium alkanivorans. The sequence continues at coordinate 188,270 of NZ_JAFHKL010000008.1, forward strand.
CCGAGACGTTCAGCCCTTGCTTGGCCACCTCGACCAAGTAACGCAGTTGTTGCAGCTTCATGCGACGCCATCCTCTTTAAAACCTGTAGTAATTAAATACTAACACAATATTCTTTTCGGTTTATAAGCGGCTTGGGTAGGATTGTCGTGAAATTTCCTGCCTGGAGTCTTTGATGAGCCTGGAAGCAAAACTGGACGCCACCGTCGCCTGCCTCAGGACGATCGCGGCCGAGCATCCGGACGCCGTGCTGGCCAACAGCTACGGCGCCGAGGACATGGTGCTGACCGATCTGATCGCCCGCCTGGGCCTAGGCATCGCGGCCTTCAGCCTGGACACCGGCCGCCTGCCGGCGGAAACCTACGATCTGATGCAGCGGGTGGAAGAGCGCTATCCCAGCCACCCGGTCGCCGTGTATTTCCCGCAGGCCGTCGCGGTGGAGCAGTACGTCGGTCTCCACGGCATCAACGGCTTTTACCACAGCGTGGACGCGCGCAAGTCCTGTTGCCAGGTGCGCAAGCTGGAGCCGCTCAAGCGCGCGCTGGCCGGCCGCTCGGCCTGGATCACCGGGCTGCGGCGCGAACAGTCGCCGACGCGCCAGGATCTGCAGGTCAGCGAATACGACGCCGACAACGGCCTGCAAAAGTTCAGCCCGCTGCTGGACTGGAGCGAGCGCGATGTCTGGGACTACCTGCGCGCGCACGAAGTGCCCTACAACGCCCTGCACGACCGCCATTACCCCTCCATCGGCTGCGCGCCCTGTACCCGGGCGATCTCGGTGGGCGAGGACGTCCGCGCCGGACGCTGGTGGTGGGAAAACCCCGATTCCAAGGAATGCGGCCTGCACGTCAAGGCCAGCCCGTTGAAACGTCCGGCATAGCGCCGTCTGAAAGAGCACCATGTATCAATATGATGAAGTCGATCACCGCATCGTGCGCGAGCGCGTGGTTCAGTTCCGCGATCAGACCCGGCGCTATCTGGCCGGCGAACTGAGCGAGGACGAATTCCGCCCGTTGCGGCTGATGAACGGCCTGTACGTGCAGCGCCACGCGCCCATGCTGCGCGTCGCCATTCCCTACGGCCATCTGCGCAGCGGCCAGCTGCGCAAGCTGGCCGACATCGCCCGCCGCTACGACAAGGGCTACGGCCATTTCACCACCCGCCAGAACATCCAGTTCAACTGGCCGGAACTGGCGCGGGTGCCCGACATCCTGGAAGAGCTGTCCACGGTGGAAATGCACGCGATCCAGACCTCAGGCAACTGCGTGCGCAACACCACCACCGACGCCTTCGCCGGCGTGGCCGGCGACGAACTGCTGGACCCGCGGCCCTGGTGCGAAATCATCCGCCAGTGGAGCACGCTGCACCCCGAATTCACCTTCCTGCCGCGCAAATTCAAGATCGCGGTGTCAGGTAGCGTGGAAGACCGCGCCGCCACCCGCGTACACGACATCGGCCTGCACGTGGTGCGCAACGAGGCCGGCGAAGTGGGCTTCCGCGTGATGGTGGGCGGCGGCCTGGGCCGCACCCCCATCGTCGGCGACGTGGTCAAGGATTTTCTGCCCACTCCCCATCTGCTGACCTATCTGGACGCGGTGCTGCGGGTCTACAACCGTTTCGGCCGCCGCGACAACAAGTACAAGGCGCGCATCAAGATCCTGGTCAAGGCGATGACGGTGGAGGGCTTCGCCGCCAAGGTCGAGGACGAATGGCTGCACATCAAGGGCGGCCCGGCCACCTTGCGCGACGAGGACGTCGCGCATTACGCCAGCTTCTTCACCGACCCGCCGTATCTGGCGCTGCCGGCCAACCCGCCCGAACTGGGGGCTCTGCTGGAAGAGGACAAGGGCTTCGCCCGCTGGGCGGAGCGCAACACCCGCGCCCACAAGCGGCCGGGCTATCGCTCGGTGGTGCTGTCGCTGAAGCGCGCCGGCGTGCCGCCCGGCGACATCAGCGCTGAGCAGATGGACGCGGCGGCGGATTTGGCCGACCGCTTCGGCTTCGGCGAACTGCGCGTCGCCCACGAACAGAACCTGGTGCTGCCGGACGTGCCGGAGAAGGATTTGCACGCGCTGTGGCTGCTGGCGCGCGAGCACGGCTTCGCCACCCCCAATATCGGCCTGCTCACCGACATCATCTGCTGTCCGGGCGGAGACTTCTGCTCGCTGGCCAACGCGCGCTCTATCCCGGTGGCGGAGGCGATTCAGCAAACCTTCGAGGACATGGACTATCTGTACGACCTCGGCGACATCGACTGCAACTTCTCCGGTTGCATGAACGCCTGCGGCCATCACCACATCGGCAACATCGGCATCCTCGGCGTCGACAAGAACGGGGAGGAGTGGTACCAGATCACGCTGGGCGGCAGCCAGGGCAGCGCCACCAGCATAGGCAAGGTGATCGGGCCCTCGTTCGCCCAGGCCGACGTGCCCAAGGCCTTCACCACCATCATGAGCGTCTACCTGGAACAACGCGGTCCGGGCGAGCGCTTCATCGAAACCGTGCGCCGCATCGGCATCGAACCCTTCAAGGAGCGGGTATATGCCAAACATCATTAAACAGGGACAAGTCCGGCCGGACGATTGGAATCTGCTGCGCCAGGATGAAAACGGCCAGTTGCCGGAAACCGCGGCGGGCGGCAATGTGATCGTGCCGCTGTCCGATTGGCTGGAGCGGCGGGCGTTCTGGCGCAGCCATGCCGCGCGGGTGGGCGTCTGGCTGGGGCCGGACGACGAGCCGGCGCGGCTACTGGCCGATTTGCCAGAGCTGGAGCTGATCGCCGTCGATTTTCCGGCCTTCACCGACGGCCGCGGCTACAGCCATGCCCGCCTGCTGCGTGAGCGCTATGGCTATCGTGGGGAACTGCGGGCGATCGGAGATGTCTGGCAAGACTTACTGCACTCCATGGCGCAAGTCGGTTTTGATGCATTTGCCATCAAGGACGGCAAGACGCTGGAATCTTCGCTGGATGGTTTCAATACTTTTAGCGAAAACTATCAGGCTACCGTGCTGAATCCGCTGCCACTGTTTCGTAGGCGCGTCACATCGCCGTAATGTGTGGTTTATGCGAGACAAAGGCCGCAAAAAAACGCTTTTTTTGATGTTTTTTTGCAACGGATTGCTCGCAATCTGTGGCGCCCTAAGTTGACATGGGGTTGCAGCGTTTCTATAGTGCGGGTTAACTGCATAAACACAGTTTGCAGATCACCCTGTTGTTTGCAGTAAAATTGTTCGTGTGGTCTTTGCGTCAGCCCGCATTGCTACCCATTTTATAGATTAAAGAGGGAATAACATGACTAAACAGCTGAAACTGAGCGCCCTGGTTGCTGCTCTGTTGGTTTCCGCTAGCGCTTTTGCTGCTAAACCTGGCTATGCCGTTGACCAGTCCACCGAATCCGTGACTCGCAACAACTACGGCGAGTGCTGGAGAACCAACTTCTTCGACAAGGCCAAAGACGGCCTGGTTGAATGTGGCGACCGCGAAGCTACCAAGGTAGCTGAAGCTCCGAAGCCGGTGCTGGTTTCCGAAAAAGAAAAAGTCACCCTGTCCGCCAAAGTTCTGTTCGACTTCGACAAGGCCAAGCTGCGCGCTGACGCCAAGAACGAACTGGACCCGCTGGTTGAAAAGCTGAAAGCCAACGCTGGCAAAGGCTACCTGAAGTCCGTTGAAGTTGCTGGCTACACCGACTTCATGGGTTCCGCTGCTTACAACAACCGTCTGTCGCAAGAGCGCGCCGACGCAGTTAAAGGCTACTTCGTAGCCGCCGGCGTTCCGGCCGACAAAGTGACCTCCGTAGGTCGCGGCGCCGCCGAAGCCAAGATGACTGCCGAGTGCAAGGCCAAATTCCCGAAATACCAGAAGAAAGGTTCCAAGCAGAACCTGGCTATCAAGGAATGCATCGAGTCTGACCGTCGCGTAGAACTGACCATCGACGCCGTTAAAGAGTCCCTGGTTGAGAAGAAGTAATCTCGACTAGCCGCTCTGTTCAAAAAGCCCCGCAATCTTGCGGGGCTTTTTGCATTGGGAGGCGGACGGACGGCCTCGTTCGCCGTCGTCGACCCAATTGCGTCGCAAGTCTGGACGCTATCCGTGGCAGGCAGATACAATCGAAGGTTTTCAGGACGCAATAAGACCAGCACATGCAGGTATTTTTTGGAGATCCGCGGCGTTATCAGCTGCCAGCCTGCGCCTTGACCATCGGCAATTTCGACGGCGTGCACCTTGGCCATCAGAAAATGCTGCAGCGGCTGCGGCTGGAAGCCGACGCGCGCGGCTTGCCGACGGCCCTGTTGACCTTTGAGCCCCATCCGCGGGAGTTCTTCGCGCGCGACAATCCGCCGGGCCGCTTGTCCACGCTGCGCGACAAACTGGCGTTCTTGCAGCGGCTGGGCCTGGTCGACTATGTGTTCGTCTATCGCTTCAACCGCGGCTTCGCCGGCATGTCGGCGCCGGATTTCATCGACAAGGTCCTGGTGCAGGGCCTGCAGACCAAGTATTTGCTGATCGGCGACGATTTCCAGTTCGGCGCCAAGCGGCAGGGCCATTTCGAGATGCTGAGTTCCTGTCCCCACTTCGTCACCGAGGCGATGCCGACGGTGCTGGCGATGGGCGAGCGGGCTTCCAGCACCTTGGTGCGCGAGCGGCTGGCTGCCGGCGACCTGAGCGGAGCGGAAAGTCTGCTGGGGCGTGAGTACCAGATCTCCGGCCGCGTGGTGCACGGCAAGAAGCTGGGCCGCACCATAGGCTTCCCCACGGCCAACATCCATTTGCCGCATTTGCGTCCGGCCTTGCAAGGCGTGTTCGTGGTGCAGGCGGAAACGGCCGACGGCGTGCTGGGCGGCGTGGCCAGCCTGGGTTTGAACCCGACGGTCAGCGATACTCCGGATTACAAGCTGGAAGTGCATCTGTTCGATTTCGCCGGCGATCTCTACGGCCAGCGGCTGACGGTGCGATTCCTGAAGAAACTGCGCGACGAGGCGCGGTATGATGATTTATCGGCGCTGATCGCTCAGATCGAAAAAGACGCGGCCAGCGCCAAGACCTATTTGACAAGTTTGCAGCGAGAGCAGGCATGAGCATCGATTATCGAAAAACCGTAAACCTGCTGGATACCCCCTTCGCCATGCGCGGGGATCTGGCCAAACGCGAACCGGCCTGGGTCAAGCGCTGGCAGGAGGAGAAGCGCTACGACAAGCTGCGCAAGCTCTCCGCCGGCCGCCCCAAGTTCATCCTGCACGACGGCCCTCCGTACGCCAACAACGACATCCACCTGGGCCACGCGGTCAACAAGGTGCTGAAGGACATCATCGTCCGCTCCAAGACGCTGGCCGGCTTCGACGCCCCCTATGTGCCGGGCTGGGACTGTCACGGCCTGCCCATCGAGCTGATGGTGGAAAAGCTGCACGGCAAGGACATCCCCGCCGCCAAGTTCCGCGAGCTGTGCCGCGAATACGCCAAAGAGCAGGTGGCGCGCCAGAAGAAGGGCTTCATCCGCCTGGGCGTGCTGGGCGATTGGGACAATCCCTATCTGACCATGGACTTCAAGACCGAGGCCGACATCGTGCGCACCCTCGGCAAGATCTTCGAGAACGGCTATCTGACCAAGGGCGAGAAGCCGGTGCACTGGTGCATCGAGTGCGGCTCCTCGCTGGCCGAGGCCGAGGTCGAGTATGAGGACAAGGTGTCGCCGGCGATCGACGTCGGTTTCAAAGTGCTGGACGCCGACAAGGCGGGCGCGGCCTTCGGCGCCGACGCCTCCGGCGCGATGGCGGTGATCTGGACCACCACGCCGTGGACCTTGCCGGCCAACCAGGCCGTCGCCGCCGGCGCCGAGCTGGTTTACCAATTGCTGGACACCCCCAAGGGCAAGCTGATCCTGGCCAAGGACCTGGCAGAGTCCGCGCTGAAGCGCTACGGCGTCGAAACCAGCCAGGTGCTGGGCGAGGCCAAGGGCCGGGCGCTGGAGCTCTTGCAGCTGCAACACCCGTTCTACGCGCGCCAAGTGCCGGTGATCCTGGGCGACCACGTGACCACCGACGCCGGCACCGGCCTGGTGCACACCGCGCCGGCCCACGGCCTGGAAGACTTCCAGGCCGGCCTGCATTACAAGCTGCCGGTGGCCAACCCGGTGGCCGACAACGGCCGCTACAAGACCGGCACCGAGCTGTTCGCCGGCCTGCTGGTCTGGGACGCCAATCCGCGCATCATCGAAACGCTGGAAGAGCACGGCGCTCTGGTGCACAAGGCCAAGCTGGAGCACAGCTACCCGCATTGCTGGCGCCACAAGACGCCCATCATCTTCCGCGCCACGCCGCAGTGGTTCATCGGCATGGACAAGGCCGGCCACGGCGGCGAGACCCTGCGCGCGATCAGCCAGCGCGCGGTGGACGCCACCGAGTTCTTCCCGGCCTGGGGCCGCGCGCGCCTGGACGCGATGATCAAGAACAGCCCCGACTGGTGCGTGTCGCGCCAGCGCAACTGGGGCGTGCCGATGACCTTCTTCATCCACAAGGAAAGCGGCGAGCTGCACCCGCGCTCGGCGCAATTGCTGGAAGAAGTGGCGCTGCGCATCGAGCAGCAAGGCATTGAAGCCTGGTTCAGCCTGGACGCCAAGGAGTTGCTGGGAGACGAGGCCGAGCACTACCGCAAGCTGTCCGACACCCTGGACGTGTGGTTCGATTCCGGCTCCACCCATTTCGCCGTGCTCAAGCAGCGCGCCGAGCTGGCCTGGCCGGCCGACCTGTATCTGGAAGGCTCGGACCAGCATCGCGGCTGGTTCCAGTCTTCGCTGAAAACCGGCTGCGCCACCATAGGCCGCGCGCCGTACAAGCAGTTGCTGACTCACGGCTTCACCGTGGACGACAAGGGCTACAAGATGTCCAAGTCGCGCGGCAACGGCATTGCGCCGGAAGAAATCTGCGGCAGCTTGGGCGCCGACATCCTGCGTCTGTGGGTGGCCAGCGCCGATTACTCCGGCGACATGTCGCTGTCTCAGGAAATCCTGAAGCGCACGACGGAAAGCTATCGCCGCCTGCGCAACACCATCCGCTTCCTGCTGTCCAATCTGTCGGATTTCGATCCGCTGGAACACGCCGTGCCGCTGGCCAATATGGTGGAGCTGGACCAGTACGCGCTGCTGCGCGCGCGCGAAGTGCAGGAGAAGGTGGCGGGCGAGCTGTACTCGCGCTACGCCTTCCACCACGTGGTGCAGGAAGTGGTCGGCTATTGCTCCGAGGATCTGGGCGCCTTCTATCTGGACGTGATCAAGGACCGCCTGTACACCACCAAGGCGGACAGCCACGCGCGCCGCAGCGCCCAGACCGCGCTCTACCACATCACCCGCAGCCTGCTGCTGCTGGTGGCGCCCATCCTGTGCTTCACCGCCGACGAGGCGTGGAACGTGCTGGTGGACAGCGAGGAAGAGTCGACGCTGTATCACGTCTGGCACGAGTTCCCGGCCCAGGCGGCCGAGCGCGAAGCGGCCTTGTCCGCCAAGTGGCAGGCCATCCGCGAGCTGCGCGCCCAGGTCAACAAGCAGATCGAGGCGCTGCGCAGCGCCGATCAGCTGGGCTCCTCGCTGCAGGCCGAGATCGAAATCGAAGCCGACGCCGAGCTGTCGCAGTGGCTGAACGCCTTGGGCGATGAACTCAAGTTCGTGCTGATTGTCTCTAAAGCCAGCGTCAAGCAAGGCGAGCAAACCCGCGTCAGCGTGGCGTCGTCGACGCAGCAGAAGTGCGAGCGTTGCTGGCACTACCGCGCCGACGTCGGCAGCCACGCCGGCCACGGCGCGGTGTGCGGCCGTTGCGTGGACAATATCGACGGCAAGGGCGAGACGCGCCGCTTCGCCTGATCCGCGTTAACGGGACGCGGCGGCACGGCCGGGCCGGAAGCATGGGGCGCTAAGCGTCCCGGGCTTCCGGCGCTTTGATATAGAGTGCGCGGAGTTCCGCTTCGCATCGTGGAAAGGTCTGATGGAATCTGCAATGACTATGCCCAAGGCCAAGCAATGGCCGAAGTGGTTCGCGCTGGCGGCGGTGATCGTGCTGCTGGATCAATTGACCAAGATTTATTTCAACGGCAATTACCAGTACGGCGAAGTCCGGGAAATCATTCCCGGCTTTTTCGGATTCACCTTGCTGTACAATCCGGGCGCGGCGTTCAGCTTCCTGCACGACGCCGGCGGCTGGCAGAAGTATCTGTTTTCCGGGCTGGCCTTCGCCGTCTCCGGCTGGCTGGGCTGGAACATCTTCAAGAACCGCTTCAGCGGGCTGATGAACCTGGCCGCGGCCTTCATCATGGGCGGCGCGCTGGGCAATGTGATAGACCGCATCGTCCATGGCCATGTGATCGATTTCATCCAGGTGCATTACTACAGCAGCTGGTCGTACCCGGCCTTCAATCTGGCGGACTCCTTCATCTGCGTCGGAGCCGCCCTGATGGTGCTGGACAGTTTCAGAAAGCCGCGCGCCTGAGCGCCGCGGCTTGAGCAAGGATTTGTGATGACGAAGACCATCATGCTGGCCAACCCGCGCGGTTTCTGCGCAGGGGTGGACCGGGCCATCGCCATCGTCGAGCGGGCGATCGAACTCTACGGCGCGCCGATCTACGTGCGCCACGAAGTGGTGCACAACCGCTTCGTCGTCGAGAACCTGCGCGCCAAGGGCGCCGTGTTCATCGAAGAACTGAAGGACGTGCCCAGCGGCAGCACCCTGGTGTATTCCGCCCACGGCGTGCCGCTGTCGGTGCGCGAAGAGGCGGCGGCGCTGGGCCTGCAGGTGTTCGACGCCACCTGTCCCTTGGTGACCAAGGTGCACGTCGAAGTCAAGCGCATGAACAAGGCGGGCATGGAGATCGTCATGATAGGCCACGCCGGCCACCCCGAGGTGGAAGGCACCATGGGCCAGGTGGACGGCGGCATGTATCTGGTGGAGAACGTCGCCGACGTCGCCAAGCTGCAAGTGCGCAACCCGGCGGCGCTGTCCTACGTCAGCCAGACCACGCTGTCGGTGGACGAGACTCGCGACATCATCGCCGCGCTGAAGGCGCGTTTCCCCGAGATCTCCAGCCCGAAAAAAGACGATATCTGCTACGCCACGCAAAACCGGCAGGACGCGGTGAAGGTGTTGGCCGACGAGTGCGACATCGTGGTGGTGGTGGGTTCGCCCAACAGCTCCAATTCCAATCGCCTGCGCGAAGTGGCCGCGCTCAAGGGCGTGGACGCCTATATGGTGGACAACGCCGGCCAATTGGTGGAAGCCTGGTTTGCCGGCAAGCGTCGCGTCGGCGTCACCGCCGGCGCCAGCGCGCCGGAAGTGCTGGTGCAGGCGGTGATAGACCAGATCAAGGCCTTCGGCGCGGACAGCGTCAGCGAGCTGGACGGCGTGGAGGAAAACACGGTGTTCGCGCTGCCGCCGGCGCTGCGCGAGGACAAGCGCGCCTGAGCCGGCCCGGCACGGTTTGAAGCGCCAGACCGCCCCGCGATCCCGCGGGGCTTTTTCATGCGCGCGCGGCGGCGATCCCGGGTTGAGGGCAGGGGTATTGAAAAGCCCGCGACAGCCCTTATCTGATGCGCATCGTTGACCAACTATTGTGTAAGTCACCATGAGCGCATTGAAAGAAACCCTGGGTTTTCAGACCGAAGTCAAGCAGCTGCTGCAGCTGATGATCCACTCCTTGTACTCCAACAAGGAAATCTTCCTGCGTGAACTGATTTCCAACGCCTCCGACGCCGCCGACAAGCTGCGCTTCGAAGGCCTGGCCAAGCCCGAGCTGTTCGAGAACGAGCCGGAGCTGAAGATCACCATCGGCTACGACGCCGAGGCGCGCACGCTGACCATCGCCGACAACGGCATCGGCATGAGCCGCGACGAAGTCATCGCCAATATCGGCACCATCGCCAAGTCCGGCACCAAGGCCTTTTTCGAGCAGCTGTCCGGCGACGCCAAGAAGGACGCCAACCTGATCGGCCAATTCGGCGTCGGCTTCTACTCCGCCTTCATCGTCGCAGACAAGGTCACGCTGACCACCCGCCGTGCCGGCGACGCCGCCGCCACCCGCTGGGAATCCCAGGGCGCCGGCGAATACACGCTGGAGCAGGTGGAGAAGGCCGGCCGCGGCACGGAAATCGTGCTGCACCTGAAGGAGGGCGAGGACGAGCTGCTGAACGACTGGAAGCTGAAGGGAATCGTCCGCAAGTACTCCGACCACATCTCGATCCCGATCGAGATGAAAAAGGGCAATAGCTACGGCGAGAACGGCGAAGTCATCGTCAGCGACGAGATGGAAGCGGTCAACTCCGCCTCCGCGCTGTGGACTCGCGGCAAGAGCGAGATCAGCGAAGAGCAGTACAAGGAGTTCTACAAGCACGTCGCCCACGATTTCACCGACCCGCTGGCCTGGAGCCACGCCCGCGTCGAGGGCCGCCAGGAATACACCGAGCTGTTGTACATCCCGTCGCGCGCGCCGTTCGACCTGTTCGACCGCGAACGCAAGCAGGGCGTCAAGCTCTACGTGCGCCGCGTCTTCATCATGGAAGACACCGAAAAGCTGATGCCGCACTACCTGCGCTTCGTGCGCGGGGTGATAGACAGCAACGACCTGCCGCTGAACGTGTCGCGCGAGATCCTGCAGGAAAGCAAGGACATCGACGCCATCCGCAACGGCTGCGTCAAGAAAGTGCTGGGCCTGCTGGAAGACCTCTCGGCCAATCAGCCGGAAAAATACACCGAATTCTGGCAAGAGTTCGGCCAGGTGCTGAAAGAGGGCGTTGGCGAGGACATGGCCAACAAGGAGCGCATCGCCAAGCTGCTGCGCTTCGTCTCCACCGCGTCCGAAGGCGTCGAGCCGGCGGTGACGCTGGGCGACTACGTGGCCCGCATGAAGGAAGGCCAGGACAAGATCTACTACATCACCGCCGACACCCTGGCCGCGGCCAAGAACAGCCCGCATCTGGAAGTGTTCAAGAAGAAGGGCGTCGAGGTGCTGCTGCTGACCGACCGCGTCGACGAGTGGGTGGTGGGCTCGCTGTTCGAATTCGACGGCAAGGCGCTGCAATCCGTGGCCAAGGGCGCGCTGGATCTGGGCGCTTTGGAAGACGAAGCCGACAAGGAAGCGCAGAAGCAGGTGGAGGAAAGCGCCAAGCCTGTGGTGGAAAAAGTGCAGAAAGCGCTAGCCGACCGCGTCAAGGAAGTGCGCGCCACCGCCCGCCTGACCGAGAGCCCGGCCTGCCTGGTGGCCGGCGAGCACGATATGAGCGCCCATCTGGAGCGCATGTTGAAGGCGGCGGGCCAGAAGGTGGAAGCCAGCAAGCCCACGCTGGAGATCAACCCCGAGCACGTGCTGGTGAAAAAACTGGCCGAGGAGGCCGACGAGGCGCGCGCCGACGATCTGGCCCAGGTGTTGTACGACCAGGCCCTGCTGGCCGAGGGCGGCAAGCTGGAAGACCCGGCGGCCTTCGTCAAGCGCATCAACAAGCTGATGCTGGAGCTGTCGGCTTAAGCCTGAGGCCGCTCCGATCGGAATGCCCCGCCGCGCGCGGGGCATTTTTTTGCGCTGGCAATAATGCCGCGCCAAAAATCATGGCTGGGCGTATCATCGGCGGCTTCTCTCTCGCTATGACTTGGTCATGATGGAACTGTCGCTGATTCACGCCTTGCCGGAAGGCCCCTGGCTGACATTGGACCTCAAGGCGGTCCAGGCGCAATGGGAGACGCTGGCGGCGCAGCCGGCCGCCCTCGCCGCGGACAAGGCCGGCCAGTGGCTGGAGCAATGGCGGCGCTCGGCCCTGGCGCCGGCGGAACGCCTGCAGCTCTTGCAGGCGCTGCGGGCGCCGCTGGCCGCGCTGGCGGCCAGGCTGGAGCGCGCGGCGGCGCGGCAGGATCCCTCCTGCACCCCGGAAGCGCGCGCGGCCTTGCAGTCGGCCCGCCAATTGCTGCGGCAATGGCATGAGCAGTGCAAGCTGCTGGCCCAGGCCTTCAGCGCGCAGGAGGCCGGCCGTTTTTCCAGCTCGCGTCCGCGGCTGGAGGCCCTGCAACTGGCGCTGGCCAGCGGCTACGACTTGCTGGCCTTGCACGCGCGCGGCTACGCGCCGCCGCACAAGGGCTTCTGGCGCGATTGCCACCGCCTGTACGCCTACGCGCTGGCCCAGGGTTGGGAGGGGCGGCAGGCGTCCGGCGGCGCGCCGCCGCCGGGACTCAGCTATCGCCGCATCATGCTGCTGGGCCTGACCGCCAGCAACCGTTTGGAAGCGGCCAAGATCGCCTTGCTGCTGCAATGGCTGGAGCAGCACGCCGGCCTGCTGCGCGTGGAGCAACTGGATCAGCCTTTGGGCGACGACGGCGCGCTGGCTTTCCGCGCCGACGCCGACCGGCCGGCGCGCTTCTGCGCCGAACTGGACCTGGACGGCGACGGCGTGTGGTGGCGGCTGGACGCCGGCCGCCTGCTGCAGCGTCTGGACGAGCTGGGCCGCCAACGCCAGCGCCAGGGACTGGACGACGGCCACGAAGCCTGGCTGCTGGCGCGACTGCGCCAGGAGTGGGGCGCGCCGCCGCGCCGGCGGCACGTCAGGCTGCGCCGGCTCAGCGTCGAAACCGTCGAACTGGTCAGCCTGTTGCCGCGCTGCTGGCGGCTGGCCGCCGGCGAGCCGGCCGACGGGGAACTGGAGCCCTGCCGGCTGCAGATCAGCAATCTCAGCGCTTCCGGCCTGCTGCTGCAGGGCGAATCCCTGCGGCAACCCTTGCGCGCCGGCGAAGTGGTGATGCTGCGCCGCCGCGGCTTCGGCTGGCAGCTGGGCCTGGTGCGCTGGGTCAGCTTCGGCGGCGAGGACATGCAGACCGAGTGCGGGATAGAGTTCATCGGCAAGCGGCCGCAGGCGGTCGAGGTCGCCGCGGTCACCAGCCACGCGGCCGGCGGCTTCGAGCCGGCGCTGCGCATGCAGGCCGAGCGCCATTTCCGCCATTCCGGCATCCTGGTGTTGCCGGGCCGCCTGTATCAGGCCATGCGGCCGTTTCATCTGCGCGGCGCCGACGGCGAATGCCGGGTGCGCGCGCTGCGCTTGTTGCAGCAGACCGCGCATTATCAATTCGTCGAGATCAAGGTCGACGAGCTGTTGCCCGCCGACGCGCAGGCTTGAACGGCGGGCCCGGCGGCGGACAAGTTCCGCCACGGCGCCGGCCAGTGCTGGTATCCTTGCCGCCATGAGCAACGCCCCCCTTCCCGAGACCGGGCCTTCGGCCGACGATTTTCAGCTGACCGCGCCGGAACTGCCCGCCAGCGTGCCGATCGCGCACGTGTTCGGCCAGCCGGTGCTGGAAGTGCCGCAGGATCTGTTCATCCCGCCGGACGCGCTGCAAGTGATTCTGGACAGTTTCGAAGGCCCGCTGGACCTGCTGCTTTACCTGATCCGCAAGCAGAACCTGGACGTGCTGAACATTCCGATGGCGGAGATCACCGTCCAGTACATGGCCTATATCGACGCGATGCGCGACGGGCGCCTGGAACTGGCCGCCGAATACTTGCTGATGGCGGCGCTGCTGATCGAGATCAAGTCTAGGCTGCTGCTGCCCAGGCCGCAGCTGGACGAGGAGGGCGAGCCGGACGATCCGCGCGCCGAGCTGGTGCGCCGGCTGCTGGAGTACGAGCAGATGAAGCTGGCGGGGCTGGAGCTGGACAAGCTGCCGCAGGCCGACCGCGACTTCGCCTGGCTGGCGGTGCTGATCGAACAGTCGGCCGAGCAGCGGCTGCCCGACGTCAGCCCGGCGGACCTGCGCCAGGCGTGGATGGCGATTCTGTCGCGCGCGCGCCACCATCGCCACCACAAGGTGGAGAAGGACGAATTGTCGGTGCGCGAGCAGATGAGCTGGATTCTGCGCTATCTGGACGGCCGCGAGTACGTGCCCTTCGACGAGCTGTTCGACGCGGACAAGGGCGTCGCCCACCTGGTGGTCAACTTCATCGCGGTGCTGGAGCTGGTGAAAGAGGGCCTGGTCAAGGTCAGCCAGGAGGCGCCGTACCAGCCCATTTATGTCAGGATTGCGCTGGTCTGAGGCGGGCGCGCGCCGATTTGCACTTGATGTTGGCGCGGCAGCGATTAGGATACAGATATCCATTGCGAGAGCATGCCATGCACATCGAAGCGGCCGACCAGAAGCATCTGCCAGCCTATCGGACTTTTTTCCAGGCCTGCCGTGAGGAAGGGCTGGATTATTACCGTCGCGCCGGCGCGGATTCCGACGCCTGGCTCGGACAATTGCTGCAGCACGCCGAAGGGCGGGCGCTGCCCGAAGGCTGGGTGCCGTGCCGCACCTGGTTTTTGATCAACGGCCGCACCGAGATCATAGGCGCGATCCGCCAGCGCCTGGCCGACAGCGCGCTGATCGTGGAGCGCATCGGCCACATCGCTTTCGAAGTGCTGCCGGCCTGGCGCGGCCACGGCTACGGCCGAGTGCTGCTGCAGTACGTGCAGACCCTGGGCGAGAAGCCGGCGCACGGCAACTGGGTGTTGGTCTGTCCGGCGGACCGGCCGGCCGCGGTGCGCACGGTGGAGGCCTGCGGCGGCCAGTTGCTGGAAACGATGGAGCACGGCGGGCGGGCGTTCCGGCGTTACAGCCTGACCGCGCTGGCGGCCTGGGACGACATGGCGGAAGGATTAATTTAGCCCCGGACGGAGAGTTCATGTAGAATATCCGGTTTCCTGCGCAAACGTGTTTCGGCTTCACGGCTCAATGTCCACCATCACCGACCTAAAATATCTGAAGATCGTGCTGGAGACGGCGTTACTGACCGCGCAGGAACCTCTGTCGGTTGCCATGCTCAAAAAGCTGTTCACCGAAGAGGTGAAAGCCGCGTTGATCAACGACATCCTCGACGATATCCAGAGCGACTGGAGAGGCAAGGGCGTTGAACTGGTCAAATTGGCGTCGGGATGGCGCTTTCGCGCCCGAGCGGAGTTCACGCCATACTTGAACCGCTTGAACCCGGAAAAGCCGCCGCGATACTCGCGCGCGGTAATGGAAACCTTGGCGATCATCGCCTACAAACAACCTGTGACCCGTGGCGATATCGAAGCGATACGCGGCGTATCGGTGTCCACCGGCGTGATGCAGACTCTGCTGGAACGCGGCTGGATCGAAGTCATCGGCCACAAGGACGTACCCGGCAGGCCGGGCTTGTATGCCACTACCCGAAAATTCCTGGACGATCTGGGCTTTGTCTCGCTCAAGGATCTGCCGCCGTTGGCGGAGCTGGGAAGCCTGGTAGTGCCCGAGGCGGCGCCTCGGGATCAAGGCCCGGCAGCGGCCACAGACGACATCCCCCTCGACGATGAGGCGGATAATTTCGAGCCCATCGCAGAATAACATCGACATTCTGCCGGTTGCTCGCACGGAAAGAGCAAAGCACATATGTCTAAAGGACAACGCAATCACGCCCGCCAGCCGGTGGCGCGTGTCAAAGGTCGCGAAACATCCCAAGCGCGCCAGCCGGGCACCGGCGGCGTTCAGCCGCGCGGCAAGACCCAGGGCGGCATGATCAAGAACCGCAACGGCCAGCCGGCCGAGGCCAACGCCAGGCAAGGCCAAGCCCGCGCCAACGGCGGCAAGGGCCGCGCGCCGCAGAACGGCCGCGCCGCGCGCGACGCCTACGGCAACCCGCTGATGCACGAAGGCACGCCGCTGTTCAAGCTGAGCCGCCGCGAGCAGGAACAGCAGCAGATGCAGCAGGCGCAAGGTCGCAACAAGCCGACCTACCAGCGCGACAGCAACGGCGACGTCAACGGCAACGTGGCCCTGGATCACGAGCGCCGCTTCGGCAACAAGAACGCCGCCGCGCCGGCGGGTCAGCCGGCCGCCGGCAAGGGCGGCGCTCAGCCGCGCCAGGGCAAGCCGGAGGGCGGCAGGCCGCAATTGGTGCAGAAGGCCAAGAAGCTGCGCTTGCGCAGCCCCAATCAGGACATCAAGGACAAGGCCAAGCGCCTGCGCGAAGTCCGCGTGGACCTGGACGACATCGAACCGGTGCGGCTGCAAAAAGCGCTGGCGGCGTCCGGCGTCGGCTCGCGTCGCGAAATGGAAGAGTGGATCGAGGCCGGCCAGGTCACGGTCAACGGCAAGAAAGCCAGTCTGGGCGACCGCGTCGGCCCGCGCGACCGCGTGATGGTCAAGGGCGACCAGATCAAGCTGAAATGGCCGGACCGCCTGCCGCGCGTGATCATGTATCACAAGGAAGAAGGCGAAATCGTCAGCCGCGACGATCCGGAAGGCCGCGTCACCGTGTTCGACCGTCTGCCGCAAGCCAAATCCAGCCGTTGGGTGGCGATAGGCCGCCTGGACGTCAACACCTCGGGCCTGTTGCTGATCACCACCAGCGGCGAGCTGGCCAACCGCATGATGCACCCCAGCTTCGAAGTGGAGCGCGAGTACTCGGTGCGGGTGCTGGGCGAGTTGACGCCGGAAATCATGAAAGAGATGGTGGCCGGCGTGGAACTGGAAGACGGCGAAGCGCGCTTTGACCGCATCTTCCAGAAAGGCGGCCCGGAAGAAGCCGCCAACCAATGGTTCAACGTAGTGATCAAGGAAGGCCGCAACCGCGAAGTGCGCCGCATGTTCGAGCATTTCGGCCTGACCGTCAGCCGCCTGATCCGGGTGCGCTTCGGCAATATCGGCCTGCCTCCGCGCTTGAAGCGCGGCCAGTTCTACGAACTGAACTCCGCTGAAGTGGCGGCGGTGATGAAGTGGTCCAATCTGACCGTCACCGGCGGCAAGAAGGCGCCGCCGGTCAAGAAGGCCTCGGCCAAGGCGCACCGCTGAGCGCGCGCGCGATGCTGTGGAGCCTGGCCGCGCGCGCCTGGTCGCGTTTGCGCGGCGGCGCGGCGCCGGCCCCGGAGCCGGCTCCGCCGGCGGGAGGCAAGCGCCAGCGCGCCGCCATCGCCATCGTCGACGGCGGCCGCATCTTGCTGATGCATCGCGTTAAACCCGGCAAGGACTATTATGTGTTGCCGGGCGGCGGCATCAAGCGTCGCGAGACGGCGGCCATCGCCTGCGTGCGCGAGACGCGCGAGGAAACCGGGCTCAACGTCCGTCTGGGCGGCAGGCTGTGCACGCTGGACGGCAAGGACAGGGTGGAGCACGTGTTCCTGGCGGCCAGCCACGCCGGGGAGCTCAGACTGGGCGGTCCGGAGTTGGCCAAGATGGGGCCGGACAATCGCTACGAGCTTGAGTGGCTGGACCGCGAGCAGCTGCAGCGGATCAAGCTGAAGCCCAAGGGCCTGCTGCCGCATTGCCTGGCCTTGTTGGAACCCGCCGCCGGCCGTTGAGGCTGGCGTTTTTCATGGATGGATGGACGAAGATGAGCAAGGCGTTTACCAAGGAAAACGACGAGGCGGAAGAGGATCTCCCGCTTGAGCGGCGCTTGCCCGCCTCCACCAAGAACTACATCACGCCCGGCGGCTGGCAGCGGCTGAAGGACGAGCTCTATCATCTGGTCAACCGAGAGCGGCCGGAGATGGTGCAGATCGTGAACTGGGCGGCCAGCAACGGCGACCGTTCCGAGAACGGCGATTATCTGTACGGCAAGCGCCGTCTGCGCGAGATCGACCGCCGCATCCGCTTCCTGACCAAACGCCTGGAGATCGCCGAGGTGGTGGATCCGGAAACCCGGGAGGCGACCGACCAGGTGTTTTTCTCCGCCACCGTGCTGATAGAGCGCGGCGACGGCAGCGAGCAATTGCTGCGCATCGTCGGCGTCGACGAGATCGATCTGGCGCGCGGCCGGATCAGCTGGATCTCGCCGATCGCGAGGACGCTGTTGAAGGCGCGCGAAGGCGACTCGGTGTTGTTTCGCGGGCCGGAAGGCGACGAGGACATCGAGGTGCTGGAAGTGCGTTACGAACGCATAGACTGAGGTCTTCCGCAGACACGAGGGACAACGGCCCGGACATGAGTCCGGGCCGTTTTTTATCCGGGGGCGGATCAGTCCAGCAGTTTGCGCAGCCAGCCATGCTTGCCGCCGTGATGGCCTCCGTAGCGGCCGTCGCGACGGTGTTCGTCGTCATGGCCGCGACCGTGCGCGGCCGGCGCGCAAGACGCGGCGGCCGGCGCCGCCGGGGCTTGGGTTTGCAGCAGGCGTTCAAGCTGGCCGGGCGCCAGCCAAACGCCGCGGCATTGCGGGCAGTAATCGATGGCGACGGACAGCCGCTCGCCCATCAGCAGGGTGACTTGGCAACTGGGACAATTCATGGCGTGCTCCTCGGCGCGCCGCAACGGCGCGGTGGTTCGGGAAATGCGCAGGCTAGGCCGCGCTCGCGCATTGCAAACCATGAAGCGGCTACAGGGTCAAGCTTTGCCGCGAGAGGGCGCGTCGTCGGGGCGGGAGTGGGCGGCCAGGCTGCGGTTGATCTGCATCCAGCCGGCGGTGGCCGGCTTGCCGGTCTGCTCGAACGCCGCTTGCAGCAATTTCAGTTGCTCGCGGTGCAGGGCCTCCTCCAGCCTGCGGCCTTCCGAAGTCAGCGTCAGCTGTTTGACCCGCTTGTCGTGCGGCGCGGCCACGCTTTGCACCAAGGCCATTTCCAGCAACTGGCGCAGCGGCATATTGATGGCCTGCTTGGTCACGCCCAGCGCGGCCAGCAAATCCTTGACCGACAGGCCGGGATAGCGGGCGACGAAGAACAGGATGCGGTGATGCACGCGAGCCAGGCCGCGTTTGGCCAGCATTTCATCCGGTTTGTCGGTGAAAGCCTTGTAGGCATGGAAGAAGGCTTCCATGGCGGCGCGCATGTCGTCGGACGGAGATAGGTCTGCCATGTTGACGGAGCCTGTTGTGAGCGGTAGATTGAGTCAATATTATTGACGTTAGTAACAAAGCTGGGGACAAGCTTAATGGAGAGTACCATGTTTTCGGAGCGCATCGAACGGCTCAGCGGCTCGCTGATCCGGGAGATACTGGCGGCGGCGCAACAGCCGCAGATGATCTCTTTCGCCGGCGGCCTGCCGGCCAGTCAATGCTTGCCGCGGCTGGATTTCGCCGAGATGCCGGCGGGACTGGCGCAATACGGTTCCACTGAAGGAGAGCCGGAACTGCGCGAGCTGATTGCGGAGCAGGCGCGGCGCATGGGCATGGATTGCAGCGCCGAGCAGGTGCTGGTGTTGTCCGGCTCCCAGCAAGGCATAGATCTATGCGCCAAGCTGTTCGTCGATCCCGGCACGCCGGTGGTGACTGAGGGGCCGACCTATCTGGCGGCCTTGCAGGCCTTCAAGCTGTTCGGCGCCCGGGTTCACGCGGTGGGGCAGCGGGACGGCAGGCTGGAGCCGCAGGCGTTGGCCGCCGCGCTGGAGCAGGCGCGGCCGCGCTGCTGTTATTTGATTCCCAGCTTCCAGAATCCGGCGGGCAGCTGTTACAGCGCCGAAGACCGGCAGGCGCTGGCGGCCGTCGTCGACGCCGCCGGCGTGCCCCTGATCGAAGACGATCCGTACCGCGCGCTCAGCTACGACGGCGAAGCGCCGGCGCCGCTGGTCAGCCATTTGAAGCGCGCGCCGTGGATTTACTCCGGTTCCTTCTCCAAAACCCTGGCGCCGGGGCTGCGCGTCGGCTTCCTGATCGCCTCGCCCGAGCTGTACCCCTATTTGATGCGGCTCAAGCAGGCGACCGATCTGCACACCAACCGTCCGGCGCAGTGGTTCATCGCCCGCCAGCTGCGCGATCCCGGCTATGAGCAGCGCTTGCTGGGGCTGCGCGAGGTGTATCGCGCCGGACGCGACGCGATGCAGGCTTCGCTGCAGCGCCATTTCGGCGATCTGGCCGATTGGCAGCTGCCGCGGGGCGGCTTGTTTTTCTGGCTCAAATTGAAGCAGGCGAGGGACACCCGTGAGCTGCTGCCGCTGGCCTTGAAGCAGAACGTCGCCTTCATGCCGGGGGAAGCGTTCTTTCCCGAGCCGGAACAGAATCTGGGCTATTTGCGCTTGAACTTCAGCCATGCCTCGCCGGAACGGATCGAGACCGGCATCGCCAGGCTGGCGGCCTTGCTGCGTGATCCGGCCGCGGCGGACTAAGCCGCGGTTCAAGGTCTCCGCGCAGCCCGCGCGTAAAGCGGAACAGCGCCGCCTCGTCGATGAGGCGGCGCTTCACTCTCCCCCGCCGTCCGGCGTTTGTCCGCATCTCCCTTCTTCCCTGCGGCCTGTAGCTGTGGCGCTGGCGCGCTCCCCGGCGAGCGTCAAGCCAAGCCGTCGTTGATCTCTCCCTTATCGTCCCGTCCTGAGCGGATAGTCGATGCGCTCGGCCGTCCGGCTTGCATTATTAAGAAAATTCAATATGTCATAGGCATTTATTTTGATGCGAACATTTTGATGATCACGGCTACGCCGGATGTTTCGCCCCCGGACGCCATTCTTATATTTGTTTTATTTAATAAAAAATTTGCCGGTATTGGATCAATTAATTGAACAACTGCCGTTGGTTTATGCCGTAATTGTCATGTCGATTAAGATTTAATTCATCGACTCCGGCCAATTTTTATGTGGTCAATTCTCGGCGCTTAAATCATTGATATCGCCGTGGAAATCTGCGTTTCAAAAAAATATAAGCCGTAAATCGGCTGAAGTTGTAACTGGCAGTTCGGGGGATGCTTTTCCTAGAGGTCTTTCAGTATAGTGCTGACGCTTATTCTTCCCATATGGCTTTGGGGGGATTAATGCGATCAATCAAATCTATACGAAAACAATTTTAGCGTCAATATTCATTGCATTTCCAAGTTTCCAGGGGGATGGAAAATATAAACGCACAGCCTAAGACTGTGCTGGTTTGCAATGATTTGACCGCTGAAGTGATATCGAATCATCTCAAAAGAAAGTCCGACCACGGCGAATGAGACACACAGGCAATCCTTTTCTCTTGATTCAAACGCTGCGTAGGCGAATTGCCGCGCACGCGTCACGCATCCTCACGTGAAAACAAAGGGATGACCCTCTCTATTCTGTCGAAGCAACAGTTTCGACAGGGCGGGATATATCAAAACCAGCATGACTGCTTCTTGAACGGGGCGGGCTCTCGCCCGGCCCGCATTTAAAGTCCTCGCGAGCGTCGCGGCCATCGCCGCGGCCGTGCGCGCGGCGGGGCGACGGAGCTCGTCGGCCCAGTGAGGGCGAAGCGGCGATCCGACTTATGCCGTCCGGGTTTTTGTCGGCCGGCGCTCGCCTCGTACACCGGAGTTAGTTGTCGATACATGGAGGTCATGCAATGTATTCCTCATCCGATGCCTCATCGCGGCGGACGTCCGCCGGCGACCAGTTCGGACCTCATCCTGCTTTTTCGCACCGCGAAGCGCTGAGCATTGCCCGGCAGCTGATGTCGCGGGCGGAAGCGAGTCCCGACCGTCTCGCGTACGCGTCCGCCGATCCGGCGAAAAACGTCGCGCTGAGCTATGCGGCGCTGTGCGAACGCGCGTCCGCCGTCGCCGCGCGCCTGGCGCAAGCGAGCCAGGCGGGAGACCGCGTGATGCTGGTCTATCAGGAGCCCCTCGATTTCATTCCGGCCTTCTTCGGCTGCAGCCTGGCCGGGGTGATCCCGGTGCCGGTGGCGCCGCGCCACGGCCGCGACACCATGCTCGCGATCGCCAAGGACTGCGGCGCGGCCATCGCGCTGACGGCCGAGGCGCGCGACGCGCTGCCGGGCCTGCGCTGGATGCGCACCGACGAGGCCGAGCGCGCCGCCCCCTTTCTGCGGGCCGCGGACGACGGCAGCCCGGCGCTCTTGCAATACACCTCGGGTTCGACGCGCACGCCGCAGGGCGTGGTGGTCACGCAATCCGGGCTGTGCGCGACGATAGACGATCTCGACCGCGGCGCGATGCACGACGCGGACAGCGTGATGATCAGCTGGCTGCCGTACTTTCACGACATGGGCCTGGTGTACGGCATCCTCACCCCCTTGCAATGCGGCTTTCCCGCCTATCTGATGGCGCCGGAGAAATTCGTCGCCCAGCCCATGTCCTGGCTGCGCGCGATAGACGCGCGGCGCGGCACCCACACCGCCGCGCCCAATTTCGCTTACGCCTTGTGCGCGGACCGCGCGGCGGATCTCGCGCCCGGCACCGATCTGTCGTCCCTGCGCTACGCGCTGAACGGCGCGGAGCCGGTGCGCTGCGACACGGTGCGCCGTTTCGAGGCGGCCTTCGCGCCGTTTGGACTGAAGCCGTCCGTGGTGGCGCCGGGCTACGGCCTGGCCGAGGCGACTTTGAAAGTGACCGCCGGCCGTTGCGGCGAAGGCACGCGCGGCGTGCGTTTCGGGCGGGAGGCGCTGGCGCGCGGCCGCGTGTCGCCGCAGGCCGACGGCGTTGAATTGGCGGCCTGCGGCGCGAGCCTGATCGATACGCGCGTCCGCATCGTGGACCCGGACACGCGCGCGCCGTGCGCGCCGGACGCCGTCGGCGAAATCTGGGTGGCGGGGCGCACGGTCGCCGACAGCTACTGGCGCCGGCCGGAGGAGTCGCGCGAGATCTTCGGCGCGCGTTTGGCCGACGGCGACGGCGCCTGGTTGAGAACCGGCGATCTCGGCTTTCTGCACGACGGCGATCTGTTCGTCACCAGCCGCTTGAAGGATTTGATCATCGTCGGCGGCCGGAATTTCTACAGCCACGATCTGGAGGACACGGTGTCGGCCTGCCATCCGTCGATTCGGAAGGGGCGCGCCTTCGCCGCCGCCGTCGACGGCGAGGAGGGCGAAGGGATTCTGATCGGCGCCGAGGTGCGCGGCGGCTGCGGGGAGGCGGAAGCCCGCGACATTCTGCCTATGATTCGCGCGGCGCTGGCGCGGGAGCACGGCGTGGCGCCGGCGCGCATCGCGCTGCTGCGGCGCGGCAGCATCCTGCGCACCTCCAGCGGCAAGACCCGGCGCGGCGCCACCCGCGACGCGCTGCTGCGCGGCGAATTGAGCATTGTCGCCGACGACGCGGCCGGCGCGGCCGACGACGCGATTCTCGCCGAGATCGCGCGCTTCGTGCCCGGCGCGGCGGCGGCCCCCGAGGCCCGGCTGATCGATCTGGGGCTGGATTCGCTGTCGGCCGCGCGGCTCGCCGCCGCGGCGCGCGCGCGCCACGGCGTGGAATTGTCGTTCGCGGCGCTGTTCGCGCTCACGGCCGAACAACTGAGGCGCGAGATCGTCGCCGCCCCGCGCGTGGACGCCGCGGCGCCGGTCGCGGCGCGGCGCTACGCGGCGGGGGAGCCGTTCGAATTGTCCGAGATGCAGCAGGCCTACTGGATAGGCCAGCAGGGCGGCGTGCCGCTGGGCAGCGTGTCGCCGCACATCCGCGTGGACTTCGAGATCGACGCCGCGCGCGCGCCGGAACTGGGCCGACGTCTCGCGCGGCTGGTCGCCCGCCATCCGTCCTTGCGGATGACGGTGGGGGCGGACGGGCGCGGCGCCTTCGACGCGCTCGCCTACGATCCCTTGCTGCCGCCGCAGGATCTGCGCGGGCTGGACGCGGCGGAGGCGGCCGAACGGCTGGAGGCGACGCGGGCGAGCCTGGCCGAGCGCGACGGGCCGCCGCTGGTCGCGGCGGTCACCCGTCTGACGGACGACGCGGCCATCCTGCACCTGCGGCTCAGCCTGTTGGCCGGCGATCTGCGCAGCTTCCTGCAATTGATGACGGAACTGGCGCGCGGCGCGTCCGACGATCCCCCGGCGCAGTTCATCGCGCCGCTGACGCCGCCGGCGATGCCCGACGCGCATCGCGAGGCCTGGTTGCGCCGGGTCGAGTCGATCGCGCCCGCTCCCGAGCTGCCGATGAAGATGGGGCTGGCCGAAGTGGCCGAGCCGCGCTTCGCCGTCCGCCGCCGGGAACTGCCGGCCGCGCTGTCCGCCGCCTTGACGGCGCGCGCGCAGGCGCTCGGCGTCACGCTGACTTCGCTGTGCATCGCCGCCTTCGCCGACGCGCTGCGGCTGTGGACGGCGGCGCACGCGTTCACGCTCAACGTGACCTGCAACACGCGGGCGGAGCAGGCGGGGCAGGCGATAGGCGACTACACCAGCAACGCCTTGCTGTCGCTGAGCGAAAGCCACGAGTCCTTCGCCGCGTTCGCGCAGGCGGTGCAGCGGCAAGTATGGGCCGATCTGGACGCGCCGTGGTGCTCCGGCGTGTCCATCCTGCGCGAGCTGAGCCGCCGCAACGGCGCGCCCGTGCTGATGCCGGTGGTGCTGACCAGCCTGCTGTCCGGCGACCCGGCGGACGATCTGGCCGTCCTCGACGGCATCGGCCGCGTGGTCGACATGGCCAATCCGACGCCGCAGGTGTCGCTGCACGCCGTCCTCGGCCGCCGCGGCGACAGGCTGCTGGTGATGTGGGAGTTCGTCGCCCAATTGTTCCCCGAGGGCATGATGGACGCGATGTTCGACGCCTTCCTCGGCGCGCTGGAAACGGTGGCGAGCGAAGCGGCGGCGGCGGAGCGGCCGACGGTGGCCCGGCTCGCGCCGCAACAGGCGGCGCGGCGCGCGGCGGTCAACGCCACCGCGGCGGAGCGCGCGCCGCGCCGGCTGGAAGCCCCCATCGTCCGGCAGGCGCGGATCGAGCCGGAGGCGGTGGCGGTCAGACAGGGCGAGACCACGCTGAGCTACGGCGCGCTGCTGCGCGACGCGGAGGACATCGCCGGCGCGCTGCGGCAAGGCGGCGTCGCGCGCGGCGACGTGGTGGCGGCCATCGTCGCGCCGGGGCCGCGCGCGGTGGCGGCGCTGTTGGGCATCGTGATGGCGGGCGCGGTCTATCTGCCGATGGAGCCGTCCTGGCCGGCCGCGCGCATCGAGGAACTGCTCGGCGAAGCCGGCGCCCGTCTGGCGGTGGTGGACGAGGGCGGCCGGGCGCTGCCGGTGCCGGCGTTGCGCCTGGACCTGCCGCTGCCGCGCTGCGCTTGGGAGCCGGCTGCGGAGGCGGCGGCCGGCGACGCGGCCTACGTGATCTTCACCTCCGGCTCGACGGGACGGCCGAAGGGCGTGCTGATCGCGCACGAGGCCGCGGCCAACACCATAGACGACATTAACGAGCGCTTCGCGGTCGGCCCGGCCGATCGCGCGTTGTGCGTGTCCTCCCTGGCCTTCGACTTGTCGGTCTACGACATCTTCGGCCTGCTCGCGGTGGGCGGCGAGTTGGTCTTCCCCGAGCGCGCGCGCGATCCGGAGGCGATGGCCCAGGCGCTGCGCGACGGTCGGGTCACCATCTGGAATTCCGTGCCGGCGGTGCTTGAGCTCTTGCTGGACGTGGCCGCGCCGCGTTCGCCGGATTTGCGGCTGGCGCTCTTGAGCGGCGACTGGATCGCGCCCGGGCTGGCCGGGCGGCTGCGCGAGGCGTTTCCTGGCCTGCGGCCGATCAGCCTGGGCGGAGCGACCGAGGTGTCGATCTGGTCGGTGGTGCATCCGATCGCGCCGGAGGACGCGGTGTTGGCGTCGATTCCCTACGGCAGGCCGCTGAGCAATCAGCAATGCTTTGTGCGCGCGCCGGACGGCCGGGAGCGTCCGGACAGCGTGGTGGGCGAACTGCTGCTGGGCGGACGCGGCCTCGCGCTCGCCTATCTGGGCAACGAGGCGGAAACCGCGCGCCGCTTCTTCGTCGACGCCGAGGGCCGCAGGCTCTACCGCACCGGCGATCTGGCGCGCTGGCTGCCGGACGGCGAGCTCGAACTGCTGGGGCGGATGGACGGGCAGGTCAAGGTGCAGGGCTACCGGATCGAACTGGGCGAGATCGAGGCTGCCGCGATGCGCGCCGGCTGCCTGGCGCGAGCGGTGGCCTCGGTGGTCCGGCGCAAAGACGCGACGGCGATCCAGCTGCACGTGGTCGCGCGGCCGGATTACGACGGAGGCGTCGTCGCGGCGGTGCGCACCCAGCTGGTGCTGCATCTGCCCGCCTATATGCAGCCGCATCACGTGACGGTGCTGGACGCCTTGCCGCTGACGGCCAACGGCAAGGTGGACCGCGCTCGCCTCGCCGCGCTGGTGGCCCCGGCGCCCGCGCCGACGCAGCCGGCCGCCGCGACGCGGCGCGACGCCTCGCTCGAGGCGACGATGCTGGCCGCCTTCGCCGAGGTGGTCGGCGTGGAGATAGACCCGCAGCAGGGCTTCTTCGATGCGGGCGCCACCTCGATGCACGTGGTGCGCCTGCGCGCGCTGCTGGCGTCGCGCGGCGTCGCGGTGCCCCCCTTGGTTGACTTCTTTTCGCTGGCCACGATACGGGCGCTCGCCGAGCGCGCCGACGCGGGCGACGCGGATCTTTCCCCGATGATTGACGTCGACGGCGCGCGCGCCTATCGACAGCGCGTGCGCGCACGCAAGGAGGCTTTGTAATGACTTATCCCACACCCGTCGACGCCGTAGCCATCATAGGCGCAAGCTGCCGCCTGCCCGGCGTCGCCACCCTGGAACAGTTCTGGTCGATGATCGCCGACGGCCGGGTCGCGATCGAGCGCTTCGGCGCGGACGCGGCGCGCCGCGAGGGCGTGCCGGAGACGGTGCTGGCCCAGCCCGGCTTCGTCGGCGTCGGCGGTCCGCTGGACGGCGTCGATCAATTCGACGCCGGCTACTTCGGCATACCGCCGTCGCAGGCGGCGGCGATGGATCCGCAGCAGCGCATCTTCCTGGAGTGCGTGCACGAGGCACTCGAGCGCGCCGGCCACGGCGCGGCGCGCGGCGCGCGCGTCGGCGTCTGGGCCGGCTCGGCCAGCGTCGATTATCTGGTCGACCACGTGCGCGACCGGCTGGACCGCGCGTCGCCCAACCGCTATCTGCAGCAATGGGTGGGCGTGGACAAGGATTATCTCGCCGCCCAGGTCGCGTATCGGCTCGACTTCGGCGGCCCGGCCATCAGCTTGCAGACCGCGTGCTCGACGTCGCTGGTCGCCGTGGTCCAGGCGATGCAGGGGCTGCTGAGCTTCCAGTGCGATTTCGCGGTGGCGGGCGGCGTCAGCGTCGCCCTGCCGCAGCGGCAGGGACATGTGTACGAGGAGGGCAGCATCCTGTCCGCGGACGGCGCCTGCCGTCCGTTCACCGCGGACAGCAACGGCACCGTCTTCGGCAACGGCGCGGGCGCGGTGGTGCTGCGCCGCCTGGAGGACGCGCTGGCCGACGGCGATCCCATCATGGCGGTGATACGCGGCGGCGCGGTCAACAACGACGGCGCGGCCAAGGTGGGCTTCACCGCGCCCGGCGGGCGCGGGCAGCAGGACGTGATCCGCCAGGCGCTGGCGCTCAGCGAGGTGGACGGCGCGTCGATCGGCTACGTCGAGACGCACGGCACCGGCACGGCGATCGGCGACGAGGTCGAGCTGGCGGCGTTGGGCGCGGCGCTGGGCCAGCGCGCCGCGGCCGACGCGCGCTGCGCGCTCGGCACCTTGAAGGCCAACGTCGGCCATCTGAACGCGGCGGCGGGGGTCTGCGGGCTGATCAAGGCCGCGCTGGCGGTGGAGCATGGGCGGATTCCGGCCGCCGTCGGCGCGGAGCGCGCGATAGACGCGCTGCGCGGCGACGCCGGTTTCTACCTGCCGACGGAAACCGCGCGCTGGGACGCACCGCAGCGGCGCGCCGGCGTCAGTTCCTTCGGCATAGGCGGCACCAACGCCCACGTGATCATAGAAGCGGCGCCGCCGCGCGCGCCGCGCGCGGCCGACGTCGCGCCGCTCTTGCTGTTGTCGGCGCGCGGCGAGGCCTTGCCCGCGCTGTGCGCGGACTACGCGGACTTTCTCGACGGCCATCCCGAGTTGAGGGTGGAGGACGTTTGCCTGACGGCGGCGCTGGGGCGGCGTCATTGGGAGCGGCGCGCGGCGTTCCGCGCCGAATCGCGCGAGGCCTTGATCGCCGCGCTGCGCGCCTTCGCCGCCGGCGAGCCGGATGCGGGCGTGATCGCGGCGGAAACGCCGGCGCGCGCGCCGGAGCTGAGTTTCGCCTTCGGCGGCGCGGCCGATCTGGACGCGGTGCTCGCCCGGCTTGAGCTGTGGCAGGCGAGCGGCGTCGTTCCGGCCAGCGTGTGCGCAACGGGGGACGGCGTGTTCGCCGCGGCTTTCGCGGCCGGCGCGCTGAGCCTGGCCGACGCGCGGCAACGCCGCGCGGACCGCGCCGTCGCGCCGTCGCGGCTGTGGGTCAGCGCGGCCTCGGGCCTGCCGCTGGACAGCGAGCAGGCGGTGCGCGAGGAACTGGCGCGCGCGGGAACGATGGTCGGCGCAGCCGACGCCGCCGCCGCGCTGGAGGCGGCGGGCGCGGAGTTGGTGCTGGACTTCGGCGACGAGGCGCTGGGCGCGGGCGGAGCCGGCATGGCGTCGCTGGATCCCGCCTCGCCGGACGCGCTGGCGCGGCTGTGGACCGCGGGCGTGACGCTGGACCTGGCCCAGCATTACCGCGACGGCAACCGGGTGGCCTTGCCGACCTATCCCTTCCAGCGCCAGCGTCACTGGATAGACCGCGCGCCGCGCTTGCTGGCGGCGGGCGCGACGCCCTTCCTCGGCCGGCGCACCGACGCGCCGGCGCTGGACGCCACCTTCTTCGACGCGGAATGGAGCGTGGCCGTCTTGCCCTTCCTGCAGGACCACGTGATCTACGACAAGGTGGTGGTGTCCGGCGCGGCGCTGGCGGTGATGATCGCCGACGGCGCGCGCGAGCTCACCGGATCGGACGGCTGCGTGCTGAGCGATTTGCGCTTCCCGGCCGCGCTGGTGATTCCGCCGGGCGCGGCGCGCAAGGTCCAGTTGCAGCTGGTGCGCGACGGCGACGGTTTCGAAGCCACGGTGTTGACGCTGGAGTCCGCCGACGTCCACGCGACGGCCAGGGTGGACGCCGGCGAGGCGCCGGGCGCCGCGCCGTCGGAGCCGGCGCGCGGAGCAGCGATCTCCGCCGAACTGATGGACAGCTGGCTGCGCGCGCGCAGTGTGGTGATGGGGCCGACCTTCCGGCGGCTGTCCGACATCGTGGTCGGGGACGGCGACGCGTCTTGCGACATGCGCTCCGACGCCGACGACGCGGGCTGGCTGCTGCATCCGGGGATCCTCGATTCGGTGCTGCAACTGGTGGCCGCCGCCGCGCGGCCCGAGGGCAGCAAGGCCTTCGTGCCGACGCGCATCGCGCGGCTGGCGCTGCAGGGGCGGACCGGCGCCGGGATGCGCTGTCGCGCGTCGGCGGAGCGGGGGCAGGCCTGCCTGTTCGACGCCGGCAAGGTGCTGCTTGAAATGACCGGCCTGGAATCGCGCGAGGTCACCCGCAACGAATTGCTGCGCGTCGAGCCGCTGCGCGAGGGCTACGCGGTGGAATGGCGCGACGCGGCGGGCGGCGAACCGGCCGCGCTGCCGGAGTCCATCGCCATCCTGAGCGACGCGGGGCAGGCGGCGGCGGGGCTGGCCGCGATGCTGCGCGACGAAGGCAAGGAGGCCGTCGTCGTGGCGGCGGTGGCGGACATTCCCTTCGACAAGGCGGGCCTGATCGTCGATTGCCGCGGGCTGGAGGCGCGCGGCGACGCGCCGGCGCCGGCGGTTTACGCCGGCGCGCTGGAACTGTTCGCCACGGCCGCGCGCCGCGAGCGGCCGTGCCGCATCGCCGTGGCGCTGGCGCCGGACGCGCCGGCCTCGGCGCCGCTGCAGGCGCTGTCGCGCGCGGTGGCGATGGAAACGCCGCATCTGCAGACGCAGGCGCTGCATGCCGGCGACGCGCGGGCGATCCGCCGCGGCCTCGATTGCTTCGAGCGCGAGACCGAAGTCGCGGTGCGGGGCGAGGCGATCACCGCGCCGCGCTTCGACGAGCGCGCGCTGCCGCTGCGGGCGGACCTGGCGCTATCGGAGAACGCCACTTGGCTGATCACCGGCGGGCTCGGCGAGCTCGGCCTGCGCGTCGCCGGCTGGCTCGCCGCCTTGGGCGCGCGCGCCTTGGTGCTGACCGGCCGCCGGCCGGCCGACGCCGCCGCCGAGGCGGCGCTGGCCGCTCTGCGCCGCGACGGGGTGGAGGTGAAAGTATGGCAGGCCGACGTGGCGGTGGAGGCGGACGTCGACGCGCTGCTGGCCGAGATCGACGCGACGCTGCCGCCGCTGCGCGGCGTCTGCCATCTGGCGGGCGTGGTCGAGGATTGCCTGGTCGGCGACGTGACGCCGGCCTCGCTGGCCGCGACCCTGGCCGGCAAGGCCCGCGGCGCCTGGTTGCTGCATGAACGCACGCTGGCGTATCCGCTGGAGCACTTCGTGCTGTTCTCGTCGGCGGCCGCCGCCTTCGGCGCGCCGGGGCAATCGAGCTACGCGATGGCCAACGCCTATCTCGACGCGCTGGCCGCGCGCAGGCGCGAGCAAGGGCTGCCCGCGCTGTCCATCGCCTGGGGGCCGTGGCAGGACGTCGGCATGCTGGCCCGCTCGAGCGCCAACGCCAAGCGGCGGCTCGCGCAGCTGGGCATAGGCCAGATCGAGGCCGAGTGCGGCCGCGCCACCTTCGAGATCGCGCTGGCGGCGGACCTGCCGCCGCACATGGTGCTGCTGCCCATCGATTGGGGGCGGCTGATCGAACAATGGCCGCCGCATGTGCCGGCCAGCCGCTTCGCCGGCATCGCTTCCGCGCGGCCGGGCGCGGGCTCGACCTCCTCGGTCAGCGAGTTGCTGGCGCTGACTCCGGACGAGCGGCGGATCCGGCTGTTCCAGCTGCTGGCGGAAGACGCCGCGCTGGTGACCGGCACGCCGCTGGCCTCGCTGGACCCCGAGCGTTCCTTGTTCGACTACGACCTGGACTCCCTGCTGATCACCGATCTGCGCGTATTGCTGGAAAAGCGTTTCGGCCGCGCGATCCCGACCACGGTGATTTTCTCGAACCCGACCATAGCCGCGCTGGCGGACCATCTGGCGCGGACGGTGTTCGGCGCGGCCGAGGCGGAGGCGACGGCCGCCGCGCCCGCCGCCGAGACGGAAGCGCCGGCGGACGCCGCTTCGCTGTCGCAGGAGGAAATCGTGGAAATGCTGTCCGCGAAACTGGACGAACTGAATAGAAAGGGCGCGCGATGAGCCAAATCGACACGACTGCGCTGATGCGGAACGCGCTGCGCGAGATCCAGCGTTTGCAAGGCGAGCTGGACGGCGCCGAACAGCGGCGGCACGCGCCTATCGCCGTGGTGGGCATGGGCTGCCGCTTCGCCGGCGTCGATTCGCCTGAGGCGCTGTGGCGGAGTCTGCTCGACGGCGCGGACGGCGTCGGCGAGGTGCCGGCCGAGCGCTGGGACGCCGCGCGCTACTTCGACGCGGACCCGGACGCGAGCGGCCGCATCTACTGCCGCACCGGCAGCTTCCTGGACGACATCGCCTCCTTCGACGCCGGCTTCTTCGGCATCTCGGCGCGCGAGGCGGCGATGCTGGATCCGCAGCAGCGCATGCTGCTGGAGGTGGCGTGGGAGGCGGTGGAGCGCGCCGGCATGACGGCGGCGGAACTGAAGGGCTCGGCCACCGGGGTGTTCGCGGGCGTCATGCATCAGGACTACGCGCACCGCTTCCGCCGGGCCGACGACGTCGATCTCTACACCGCCTCGGGCAACGCGCCCAGCGTGCTCGCCGGACGCGTGTCGCACGCGCTGGGCCTGCACGGGCCGACGCTGACGATAGACACCGCCTGCTCGTCGTCGCTGGTCGCCGTGCACCTGGCGTGCAATGCGCTGCGCGCGGGCGAATGCGACATCGCCATCGTCGGCGGGGTCAATGTGGTGCTGTCGCCCTTGTCCACCGCCGCCGAGTGCCGCGCGCACATGCTGTCGCCCAGCGGCCGCTGCCGTTCCTTCGACGACGGCGCGGACGGTTTCGTGCGCGGCGAGGGCTGCGGCGTGGTGGTGCTGCAGCGGCTCGCCGACGCCGAGGCCGCCGGGCGCAGCATAGACGCGCTGATCGCCGGCTCGGCCGTCAATCACGACGGCCGCAGCGCGGGACTGACGGTGCCGAACGAGCACGCGCAGCGCGAACTGGTGCGGGCCGCCTTGCGCGCCGCGCGCATCGAAGCGTCGCAAGTGCGCTATGTCGAAGCGCACGGCACCGGCACCGCGCTCGGCGATCCGATAGAAGCGGCGGCGCTGGCCTCCGTGTTCGCGGGCCGCGAGCGCGGGGAGCGCGTGCTGCTGGGCTCGATCAAGAGCAATTTCGGCCACCTGGAAGGCGCGGCGGGGATAGCCGGGCTGATCAAGGCGGCGCTGACGGTGCGCCATGGTGTCGCGCCCGCCACGCTGCACGTGCGCACGCCCAACCGCGGCGTCGAGTGGGACGCGTCGCCGCTGCGGCTCGCGCTGCGCGCGGAACGCATAGACGGCGGGAACGAGCCCTGCGTCGCGGGCGTCAGCTCCTTCGGCTTCAGCGGCACCAACGCGCACGCGGTGCTGGTCGCGCCGCCGCGCGAGGCCGCCGGCGCAAGCGCGGCGAGCGCGGGCGAAGGCGTTCAACTGCTGGTCGTCTCCGCGAAGTCCGAAGCCTCCTTGCGCGGCAACGCGGCGCGGCTGGCCGACCATCTGGCCGGCCTCGACGCCTCGGCCTGGGCGGCCGCCTGCCACGCGTCGCGCGTCGCGCGTTCGCATTTTCCGCATCGGCTGGCGCTGACGGCCGCCGACGCGGAGGAAATGGCGCGCGAGCTGGGCCGTTTCGCGCGCGGCGAGGAGGCGGCCGTTTACCGCGGCGTCTGCGGCGGGATGCCGGCCGGGCGCGACGCGACGCCGGCCGAAGCGGAGGCGGAGAAGGAGCCGGCCGAACGGCTGGCCGCGCTGGCGCGGCGCTACGTGGCCGGCCTGCCGCTTGATTGGCCGGAGGCGGCCGTCGGCCGCCGCGCCGCGCGCCTGCCGACCTACGCCTTCGACCGGCAGCGCTACTGGGTGGACGAAGGGAGAGCGGTCGAGGAGTCGCCGCTGTACCGGGTGGCCTGGCAGCCGGTGCCGGCCCCGGCCGGCGCGCGCCGCTCGGGCGAGCGCATCGTCGCCGGCGATCCGGCTTTGTGCGCGGACGTGGCGCGCGCGCTGGAAGCCGCCGGCGAGCGCTGCGTGATCGCGGCCGCCGAGATCGACGCCATCCGCCGCGCGGGCGACGCCGGCCTCGTGCTCGCTTTCGACCGCGCGGCCGGAGACGAGGACGCGGCGGCGGCCGTCGCGCGCTGCGGCGCTTTGCTGGGCGCGCTGGCGCGCGAGCGCGCCGCGACCTCGTCGACGGCGCCGATCACCGTCGTCACGCGCGGCGGAGCGGCCGCCGGGCCGGCGGAGGACGTCGACCCCGTCCTCGCCGCCTTGAACGCGGCCGTGCGCGTCGCGCGGCGCGAACAGGGCCGGACCTGGCGCGGCGCGATCGATATCGACGGCTCGCCGGCCTCCTTCGACGCGCTGGCTGCGCTGCTCGCCGACGATGCGGCGGAGGAACAACTGGCGGTGCGCGGCGCCGTCGTGCTGGCGCCGCGGCTGCGGCGCGCGGGCGCTGGGACGGCCGACGCGCTGCCGGCGCTGGACGCCGACGCCGTCTACGTGGTGAGCGGCGGCACCGGCGCGCTGGGCCTCGCGACCGCGCGCTGGCTGGCCGGCCGCGGCGCGCGCCATCTGCTGCTGATCAGCCGCGGCGGCGAAACCGGCGACGCCGCGCAAGCCGCTTGCGCCCGTCTGCGCGGCGACGGCGTCGAGGTGCGCGTGGCGGCGGCCGACATCGCCGACGAGGCCGCCTTGCGCGGCGCGCTCGCCGCGGCCGGCCGGCCGATACGAGGCGTCGCGCACTGCGCGGGCGTGGTGAGGGACGCGACGCTGGACGCGCTGGACGCCGCGGCCTTCGCCGAGACCTTGCGCGCCAAGGTGGGCGGCGCGGTCTTGCTTGACCGGCTGACCGAGGCCGAGCCGCTCGATTTCTTCCTGTTGTACTCGTCCATTTCCGCGACGGTAGGCCGCCACGGGCAGGCCGCCTACGCCGCCGCCAACGCTTATCTCGACGCCTTCGCGCAGCGGCGCAGCCTGCGCGCGCGGCCGGCCTTGTCCATAGGCTGGGGCTCGTGGACGACGGGCATGGGCGCGGCCGACGCGAAAACGGCGGAGCGGATTCGCGCAGGCGGCCTGAACCCGCTGAGCGAAGGCGAGGCCTTCGCCGCGTTGGAGCAGGCGTTCGCGGGCGAGCCGCACCGGGTGGCGGCGGCGATCGATCTTGCGCGGATCGCGGCGCAGCCCGATTTGCCGCGCCTGATCGAAGGCCTGCTCGGCCGCGCGCCGGCCGAGCGCGCGCGGACTCTTTCTTTCGACCAATTGCGCGGCCGCCCGGCCGGGGAGCGCCGCGCGCTGGTCGCCGATTATCTGGACGCCGAATTGCGCGCGGTGCTGTCCAGCCCGGCGGCCTTGCCGCGTCAGGCCTCGCTGCTGGACCTGGGCGTCGATTCGCTGACCGGCGCGGAACTGCGCAACGCGCTTGAACGCGCGCTGGGCGTGTCCGTCGCGATTACGCATCTGATCGACGGCTCCTCGCTGGACGAGTTGATCGATCAGGCGATGGCGCAGCTGGAGCGCAGGATGGTGACAGAACAAAGCTCGGCCGTCGGCGCCGACACGGAGGAAATCACGCTATGACCATGGCACGGCTCATGACCGATCTTGCCGACGCGGGCGTCACGCTGCGCCGTCGCGGCGATCAGCTTCAGGTGCAGGCGCCGCAGGGCGCGCTCGACGAGGCGCTGGTCGCGCGGCTGCGCGACGCCAAGGAGGCGCTGCTGCGCGTGCTGGACGACGAGGGCGCGCGCGCCGCGCCGCTGTCGCCGGCGCAGCCGGGCGAGGCCGGCGACGCGGCGGCGCTGTCGCCGGGGCAGGCCCGTCTGGTCGCGGCGACGCGGCTGGGCGATCCGGCGATGTACAACGAACAGGCCGCGATCGAGCTCGCCGACGCCGTCGACGCGGAGGCCGTTGCCCGCGCGTTCGCGGCGTTGGCGCGCCGGCACGACATCCTGCGCACCGTCTTCAGCGACGGCGAGCCGGGGCAACAGACGGTTCTGCCCGAGCCGCTGGTCGTCTTGCAAACGTGGGCGGTGGACGGCGACGACGCCTTGCGCGCGCGCGCCGCCGAACTGGCCCGCCAGCCCTTCGCCGCCGGCGCGCCGATGTGGCGAGTCGATCTGTTCTCGACGCCCGGGCGCGCCGCGGTGCTGGTGCTGACCATCCATCACGCCATCTTCGACCGCTGGTCGATGAGCGTGCTGATCCGCGATTTCAGCGCCTATCTCGCATCGCCGGACGCGCCCGAGGCCTCGGCGCCCCGGCTCAGCTATCGCGATTTTTCCGCCTGGCAGCGCCGCTGGATGGCGTCGTCGGACTACGCCGCGCAACTGGACGACTGGATCGACGCGCTGGCGCAGGTGGACGAGGTGCCGGCGATACGCGGCGACCGCGCGCGTCCGCCGGCGCTGAGCGGGCGCGGCGGCACCGAGCGCTTCGAGATTCCGGCCGACTGCATGGACGCGGCGGCCGCGTTTTCGCGTGCCCGCAACGCCACCTTGTTCACCACCTTGTTCAGCGCTTTCGCGCTGCTGCAGCATCGCTACACCGGCGAGGCGCGCGCGCTGACGCTGACGCCGGCGGCCAATCGGCCGTTCCAGGCGGCGGAGGACATCGCCGGCTACTTCGTCAACCTGGTTGCGCTGGCCACCGAGATGGGCGAGGACGACAGCTTCGGCGCCATGGTGGATAGGGTCCGCGACGCGAGCGCGCGGGCCTTCGCGCGCCAGGGCGTGCCGCTGGACGCCGTCGTGGAACGGCTGCGCGCGCGCGGCGGACCCCGGCACGAGCAGTTCGCCCAGACCGTGTTCGCCTTCCAGAACGTCCGCCTGCCGGCGGTGCGCACCGCGAGCGGCGCGGCCACGCCGTTCGATCTGGACAGCCCGTTCGCGCGCTTCGATCTTTATTTGTCGATCGAGGGCGACGAGCGCGGCACCTTCGCGGTCTGGCAGTACAACACCGATCTGTACGAGGCGGCCACCATCCGCCAGCTGGGCGAGCATTATCTGACCTTGCTGCGCGCGGCGCTGGCGTCGCCCGACACGGACGCGCGCGCCTTGCCCATGCTGTCCGGAGAGGAAGAGGCGCTGCTGCGCGGCTGGGGGCGGCATGAGCTGCCTTACCGCGCCGACGCCGCGATGGACCAGTTGTTCCGCGAACGCGCGGCGGCTCATCCCGGACGCATCGCGCTGGAGCAGGGCGGCGCGCGCTGGACTTACGCGGAGCTCGATCAGTGGTCGGACCGTGCGGCCGGCGCGCTGCGCGCGGCCGGCGTCGAGGCGGGCGCGCTGGTGGGCGTCGCCGGCGAGCGCTCGCCGCGCCTGCTCGCCGTCTTTCTCGCGGCGCTGAAGGCGGGCGCCGCCTATCTGCCGCTCGATCCCATGTATCCGGCCGCGCGCTTGCGCGCGATGACGGCGGACGCCGCGCCCGCGCTGATGATAGTCGCCGACGGGCTGGACGCCGGCTGGCTCGGCGATTACGCCGGACCGGTGCTCAGCCTGGCCGACTGCGAAGCCGACGCCGCGACGCCGCTCCCGGCCGAAGCGCGGCGCGCGGGTCCGGAAGACCTGGCCTATGTGATGTACACCTCGGGTTCCACCGGGCAGCCCAAGGGCGTGGCGGTTCCGCACCGCGCGGTGACGCGGCTCGCCACCGGCGGCGGCTACGCGCGGCTGGACGCGTCGACGGTGATGCTGCAGCAGTCGCCGCTGGGCTTCGACGCGTCGACCTTCGAAATCTGGGGCTGCTGGCTGAACGGCGGGCGGCTGGTGCTCGCGGAGCCGGGCATGCCCTTTCTGGACGCGGCGTCCCGCGACGGCGTCACCACGATGTGGCTGACCGCCGATCTGTTCCGCATGGCGGTGGAGGAGGAGCCGGCCGCGTTAGTCGGCCTGCGCGAATTGCTGACCGGCGGCGACGCGCTGCCGGCGGCGAGCTGCCGCGCCTTTCTCGAGGCCTGCCCCGGCGTGGCGCTGATCAACGGCTACGGCCCGACGGAAAACACCACTTTCACTTGCAGCCATAGGGTGACCGCCGACGACGCGCGGCGCGGCTCGATTCCGATCGGGCGGCCTATCGGCAATACCGAGGTGCGGGTGGTCGACGCGCAAGGCCGGCTGGTGCCGGTCGGCGTGCCCGGCGAATTGTGGGCGGGCGGCGACGGGCTCGCGCTCGGCTATCTGGGGCGCGCCGACTTGACGGCGGAGCGCTTCGTCGCGGCGCCGCCGCCGGACGGCGGGCGCTGGTATCGCACCGGCGACCGCGTGCGCTGGCGGCGCGACGGGGTGCTGGAATTCCTCGGCCGGATCGACGAGCAGATCAAGCTGCGCGGCTACCGGATAGAACTCGGCGAGATCGAGGCGACGCTGGGCCATCATCCCGGCCTGAGCGGCTGCGCCGTCGCGCTGCGGCGCAGCGCCGCGGACGAGAAGCAGCTGGTCGGCTATCTGGTGGCGCGGCCGGACGCGGGCGAGGCCGCGGACACGGCGGCGGTGCAGGCGTGGCTGGAGGCGCGGCTGCCGGGCTATATGGTGCCGCGCGTCTGGCTGTGGCTGGACGCCTTGCCGCAGTCCGCCAACGGCAAGGTGGACCGCAAGCGTCTGCCTGAGCCGGTGGTCGAAGCGGGCGCGGCGGCGGCGGAGAACGAGGCCGAGGCGGCGCTGGTGGAGATCTGGCAAGGGCTGCTGGGGCTGGAGCGGGTCGGGGTCCGGGACAACTTCTTCGCGTTGGGCGGCGATTCCATCTTGAGCATCCAGATGGCGTCGCGGGCGGCGGAACGGGGCTTGCGCATCAGCCCGCAACAGGTGTTCCGCCATCCGACGATAGCGGAACTGGCGGCGGAGAGCGGCGCGGCGGAAGACGTCGGCGCTCAGGCGGAGCAGGGCGAGGTGGAAGGCGAAGTGAGGCCGGGTCCGATTCAGGCCTGGTATCTGGACTGGCCGAGGACGGACTGGGAGCAGTTCAGCCAGGGGGCTTATCTGGGCCTGGACGGCGTCGTCGATCCCGAGGCGCTGATCGCCGCGCTGCAGGCGGTGGCGCAACGCCACGACGCGCTGCGGATAGGCTGGCGGCGGGACGGCGAGCGCTGGATTCAGGAAAGCGGCGCCGGCGCGCCGGTGGAGGTGAAGGCCGTGGATTTGCGCGGCCTGGCCGATGCCGAGGCTGCGCTGGAGCGCGACGCGGCGGAACTGCAGGCGGGTCTGCGTCTGGACGGCGCCAGCCTGTGGGCGGCGCGGCTGTACCGGCTGGACGCGGGCTGGCGCTTGCTGTGGCTGGCGCATCACGCCTCGGTGGACGGGGTGTCGTGG
This sequence comes from Chromobacterium alkanivorans, assembly GCF_016937655.1. GTDB lineage: Bacteria > Pseudomonadota > Gammaproteobacteria > Burkholderiales > Chromobacteriaceae > Chromobacterium > Chromobacterium alkanivorans. The sequence goes on from NZ_JAFHKL010000008.1 coordinate 226,519, forward strand.
CGGATTCTGCTGGAAGACCTGTGGCGAGCCTACGCGGCGCTGAGCCGGGGCGAGGCGGCGGCATGGCCGGCCAAGACCATGTCGTACCAGGCCTGGTCGCGGCGGCTGTGGGAGTGGGCGGAGACCCTGCCGGAATCGACGCTGCGCTACTGGCGGGAGATGGACGCGCCGGGGATGTCCCTGCCCGGCGTCGGCGCGGGCGAGGACACGGTGGCGGCGGAGTCGCGCGTGTCGCTGCAGTGGGACGCGGAGACGACGGAACGCTGGCTGCGGCAGGCGGGCGAGGCCTACCGGATGCGTCCGGAGGAATTGCTGGTGGCGGCGCTGGCGCGCGCCTTGCGCCGATGGACGGGCGCCGAGGAATGCGTGCTGGACTTGGAAGGCCATGGCCGGGACGGGCTGGCGGGCGTGGACGTGTCGCGCACCGTGGGCTGGTTCACCAGCCTGTATCCGTTGCGGCTGCCGCAGAGCGGCGAGCTGTCGCGCGAGCTGAAGTCGGTGAAGGAGAGGATGCGCGGGGCGCCGGACGGCGGCATCGCTTACCACGCGCTGCGCTACGGCGGGCGGGGGGCGGAACTGGGCGGCCATGCGCGCACGGTGTGCTTCAACTACCTGGGCCAATGGCGTCTGGACGAGGGCGGCGAGCCGCGCGCGACATGGCTGGGCGAGCCGCCGGGCGGGACGCGCTCGGCGGGGATGGCGCGGCGCTACGCGCTGGACGTGGTGGCGCAGGTGCACGAGGGCCGGCTGCGGGTGGACTGGCTGTACAACGCGGCGCGGCAAGAGCAGGGCGCGGTCGCGGCGCTGGCCGAGGGTTTCCGCGCCGAGCTGGAAGCGGTGCTGGCGCATTGCCTGTCGCCGCAGTCGGGCGGCCTGACGCCGTCGGACCTGCCGCTCGCCCAGCTGGAGCAGTGCGACATCGACGCGATCGAGCGCGAGCATCCGCGGCTGGAGGCGCTGTACGGCGTCACGCCGCTGCAGCAGGGCATTCTGTTCCATTCCATCGCCGACGACGGCGCGCCGCTCTACATCGAGCAACTGCATTGGAAAATGAGCGGAGCCTTGGACGCGGAGCGCTTCCGCCGCGCCTGGTTCGACGTCGCGGCGGCGCACGCCTCGCTGCGCACCACCTTCCGCTGGCGAGGGCTGAAGAGCGCGGTGCAAATCGTCCATCCGCGTCTGGACCCGGACTGGGACGCGCTGGATTGGCGCGCGCTGTCCGCCGAGGCCTGCGCCGGCCGCTTCGCCGCGCTGCGCGAGCTTGACCGCGAACGCGGCTTTGATCTCGAGCGCGGGCCCTTGCTGCGCGGCACCCTGATCCGCGAGCCCGGCGAGACCTGGCGTTTTCTGTGGAGCTACCACCACGCGGTCGTCGACGGCTGGTCGGTGCCCTTGATCCTGAAGCAGGTGCTCGGCCGTTACGCCGAGCTGGGCGCCGGCGAAGCGGCTCCGCTGGCGGGCAGCCGTTTTCAGCCCTTCGTCGACTGGCTGGCCGCGCGGGACGCGCGCGAGCAGGCCGCGTACTGGCGGCAAGTGCTGGACGGCGTCGAGGAGCCCACGCCCATCGGCTTCGCGTCTCCGGCGCGCGGCCCTCAAGCGCAGGGCCAGGGCCGGCGCGCCTTCGTCTTCGACGCGGCGCTGCGCGATCAGGTCGACCGCGCAGCGCGGCGGGCCGGCGTGACCCGCGCCAGCCTGCTGGCCGGCGCCTGGGCGCTGACGCTGGGCTACGCCGGCGGCGGGCGCGAGGTGGTGTTCGGCACCACGCTGTCCGGCCGACCGGCGACGCTGCCGGGCGTCGAGCAGATGGTGGGCCTCTTCATCAACACGGTGCCGGCGCGCGTGAGCATAGACGACGAGGCGCGGGTATCGGAGTGGCTGCGCCAGCTGCATGGCCAGCAGAGCGAGCGGGCCAGGCTGGGCGCCGCCTCGCTGACCGACATCCGGCGCTGGGCGGGCTACGACGGCGGCGAGCTGCTGAGCAGCTTGTTCGTGGTGGAAAACTACCCGGTGGACCGGACCCTGGTCCGAGGCGACGCCGGTTTCGACGTCAGCGAGTTCGCGGCGGCGGAGACGCGCACCAACTATCCGCTGGTTGGCCAGCTGATCCCGGGCGAAGAGACCGTGCTCTACGTCGACTTCGACGCCGCGCGTTACGACGAGGAGGGCATAGGCCGGCTGGGCGCGAGCTTCCTGCATCTGCTGGCCCAGCTCGCCGCGCGGCCGGACGCGCGGCTTGGCGATCTGACCCTGGTCGACGACGAGGAGGCGCGTCGGCTGATTCACGACTGGAACGCGACGCCGCCGGTGGGCGACGGCTATCTGCTGCACGCCGGCATAGAGCGGCACGCCGAGCTGACGCCGCTGGCGCCGGCGATCATAGGCGTAGACGAGGCGATGAATTACCGCGAGCTGGCCGACGAGACCCTGCGCGTGGCCAGGGCGGTGGCGGTGGCGGGCGCGCGGCGCGAACCGGTGGCGGTGCTGCTGCCGAGGAGCGCGCGCGCGGTGGCCGCCTACTCGGGCGTGATGCGCGCCGGCTGCGCCTACGTGCCGGCCGATCCGGCGATGCCGCCGGGACGCCTGCGCGATCTGCTGGCCACGGTCGGCCACGTGCTGACGACGCGCGAGCATCTGCCGCTGCTGGACGGCGTCGCGGCGCGCGCGATCCTGATCGAGGAGGAGCCGCCGGCCGACGTCGCGCTGCCGGAGGCGGCGCCGGACGACCTGGCCTATGTGATGTTCACCTCGGGATCCACCGGCAAGCCAAAGGGAGTGATGATCACCCACCGCGCGGCCTCGCTGACGATGGAGGTCTTTCTGCGCGGCTACCAGATCGGCGCGTCCGACCGCTTGATGTGCGTGTCGGCGGCGGGCTTCGATCTGTCGGTGTTCGATTTCTTCGGCGCGTTCGCGGCGGGCGCCGCGGTCTTGCTGGCGCCGGAGTCGTCGACGATCGCGCCGGGCGTGTGGCTGGACCTGATGACGCGCGAGGGGGCGACGGTATGGGAGTCGGTGCCGGCGGTGATGGAGCTGTTGCTGCTCGAATGCCGGCAGAGCGGGCGCGCGCTGCCGCCCTCCTTGAAGCTGGCGATGCTGAGCGGCGACCGCGTGCCGGTGGGGCTGCCCGCGCAGATCCGCGCGGCCGGGACCTCCGATCCGGAGGTGCTCGCGCTGGGCGGCGCCACCGAGGCGGCCATCTGGTCGTGCTGGTACGACACGCGGGGGCTGGCGGCCGACGCCGCCTTCGTGCCCTACGGCCGCCATTTGCCGGGGCAGCGGCTCTATGTGCTGTCCTCCTCGCTGCAGGCGGTGCCGGTGGGCGTGGCGGGCGATTTGTGGATCGCCGGCGCGGGCGTGGCCTTGGGCTATCTCGGCCAGCCCGATCTCACGGCCTACCGCTTCGTCGACAACCCCTTTGTGCCGGGCGAGCGGATGTACCGGACCGGCGATCGCGCGCGCGCGCTTGCCGACGGCAATCTGGAGTTCCTGGGACGGGTGGACGACCAGGTCAAGATCGGCGGCTTCCGGATCGAGATCGGCGAAATCGAAGCCGCGCTCGCGGCGGCGCCGGGCGTGGAGCGCGGCGTGGCCTCGGTGATCGAGCGCGAGGGCCGGCGGATCATCGCCGGCTATGTGCTGCCGCGGCCGGACGGGGGCTTCGATCCCGCCGCGATTCGCGACGCGCTGGCGCGGCGTCTGCCGCCTTACATGCTGCCCGCGTCGATCATGGCGCTGGACAGCGTGCCGCTGAGCGCCAACGGCAAGGTGGACCGCAAGCGTCTGCCTGAGCCGGTGGTCGAAGCGGGCGCGGCGGCGGCGGAGAACGAAGCCGAGGCGGCGCTGGTGGAAATCTGGCAAGGGCTGCTGGGGCTGGAGCGCGTCGGGGTTAGGGACAACTTCTTCGCGTTGGGCGGCGATTCCATCTTGAGCATCCAGATGGCGTCGCGGGCGGCGGAACGGGGCTTGCGCATCAGCCCGCAACAGGTGTTCCGCCATCCGACGATAGCGGAACTGGCGGCGGAGAGCGGCGCGGCGGAAGACGTCGGCGCTCAGGCGGAGCAGGGCGAGGTGGAAGGCGAAGTGAGGCCGGGTCCGATTCAGGCCTGGTATCTGGACTGGCCGGGGACGGACTGGGAGCAGTTCAGCCAGGGGGCTTATCTGGGCCTGGACGGCGTTGTCGATCCCGAGGCGCTGATCGCCGCGCTGCAGGCGGTGGCGCAACGCCACGACGCGCTGCGGATAGGCTGGCGGCGGGACGGCGAGCGCTGGATTCAGGAAAGCGGCGCCGGCGCGCCGGTGGAGGTGAAGGCCGTGGATTTGCGCGGCCTGGCCGATGCCGAGGCCGCGCTGGAGCGCGACGCGGCGGAACTGCAGGCCGGTCTGCGTCTGGACGGCGCCAGCCTGTGGGCGGCGCGGCTGTACCGGTTGGACGCGGGCTGGCGCTTGCTGTGGCTGGCGCATCACGCCTCGGTGGACGGGGTGTCGTGGCGGATTCTGCTGGAAGACCTGTGGCGAGCCTACGCGGCGCTGAGCCGGGGCGAGGCGGCGGCATGGCCGGCCAAGACCATGTCGTACCAGGCCTGGTCGCGGCGGCTGTGGGAGTGGGCGGAGACCCTGCCGGAATCGACGCTGCGCTACTGGCGGGAGATGGACGCGCCGGGGATGTCCCTGCCCGGCGTCGGCGCGGGCGAGGACACGGTGGCGGCGGAGTCGCGCGTGTCGCTGCAGTGGGACGCGGAGACGACGGAACGCTGGCTGCGGCAGGCGGGCGAGGCCTACCGGATGCGTCCGGAGGAATTGCTGGTGGCGGCGCTGGCGCGCGCCTTGCGCCGATGGACGGGCGCCGAGGAATGCGTGCTGGACTTGGAAGGCCATGGCCGGGACGGGCTGGCGGGCGTGGACGTGTCGCGCACCGTGGGCTGGTTCACCAGCCTGTATCCGTTGCGGCTGCCGCAGAGCGGCGAGCTGTCGCGCGAGCTGAAGTCGGTGAAGGAGAGGATGCGCGGGGCGCCGGACGGCGGCATCGCTTACCACGCGCTGCGCTACGGCGGGCGGGGGGCGGAGCTGGGCGGCCATGCGCGCACGGTGTGCTTCAACTACCTGGGTCAATGGCGTCTGGACGAGGGCGGCGAGCCGCGAGCGACATGGCTGGGCGAGCCGCCGGGCGGGACGCGCTCGGCGGGGATGACGCGGCGCTACGCGCTGGACGTGGTGGCGCAGGTGCACGAGGGCCGGCTGCGGGTGGACTGGCTGTACAACGCAGCTCGGCAAGAGCAGGGCGCGATCGCGGCGCTGGCCGAGGGTTTCCGCGCCGAGCTGGACGCGGTGCTGACGCATTGCCTGTCGCCGCAGTCGGGCGGCCTGACGCCGTCGGACCTGCCGCTCGCCCATCTGGACCAGGACGATATCGACGAAGTGTTACAGCTACTGAACGAACAGTCATGAACCAAACATTATCGAATGCCGCACAGCAAGCCCGCTCGAAAGTCGAGACCATGCTGCCGTTGACGCCGACGCAGCAGGGCCTGCTGTTCCATACGCTGAAGTCGCCGGATTCCGGCGTCTATTACGAACAGGTCGCCTGCGCCTTCCACGCCGCGCTAGACGCCGCCGATTACCGGCGCGCGCTGGAAGCGGTGATCGCGCGCCACGGCGTGCTGCGCACCGGCTTTCTGTGGGACGGGCCGTCCAAGCCGGTGCAGGTGGTCTTCCGCGACGTCGAGCTGCCGTGGGTGGAGGAGGACTGGCGACAGTTCGACCCCGAGGAACAGCAGCGCCGCCTCGCCGCCTACCGCGACGCGGACCGGCGTCCCGGCTTTCACCTGAGCCGCGCGCCGCTGATGCGCTGCGCCTTGTTCCGCACCGGCGAGCAGCGCTACGAGTTCGTGTGGAGCTATCACCATCTGTTGCTGGACGGTTGGTCGGTGCAGATCGTGCTGGGCGAAGCGCTCGCCTTCTACGACGCGCTCCGGCGCGGCGCGGCGCCGGCGCTGCCGCCGCCCCAGCCGTACAGCGCCTTTCTGCGCTGGCTGGACGAGCAGGACGGCGCCGCGGCCGAAGCCTTCTGGCGCGCGCGGCTGGGCGATGTGCGCTCGGCCACGCCCTTGCCGTTCGCCGACGAGGCGAGCCCGGACCGCGCGCCCGGCCACGGCCTGATCGAACGCGAACTCGACCCGCGGACGAGCGAGGGACTGCAGCGGCTGGCGCGTGAGTGCGAGCTGACCCAGAGCACGGTGATCCAGGCCGCCTGGGCGCTGTTGCTGGCGCGGGCGAGCGGCCGCGACGACGTGGTGTTCGGCACCACCGTGTCCGGCCGGCCGGCCGGGCTGCGCGGCGTCGAGCAGATGGTGGGGCTCTTCGTCAACGCGCTGCCGACGCGCGCCTCCGTCGACGCGGCGCTGACGCTGGGCGACTGGCTGAGACAGCTGCACCGCCGGCACGTCGACGCCGAAGCCTACGCGTATACGCCGCTGCACGCGATTCCGGCCTGGAGCGGCGTCGCCCCCGGCGCGCCCTTGTTCGAGAGCCTGGTGGTGTTTGAGAACTACCCGGCGCGCGCGGACGCGACGCGCTACCGCGAGCAACTGGGCGTCAGCGACGTCGAGGTGGTGGAACAGACCAATTATCCGCTGACCGTGGTCGCGATTCCCGGCGAGCGCCTGCGCCTGCGCCTGCATTTCGACCGCCAGCGGCTCACGCAGGCGTCGGCGGAGCGTATCGTCGAAATGCTGGCGGAAGTGCTGGGCCAGTTCGAACGCGGCGGCCCGGCGCTGAGCGTCGCGCGGGCCTCGCTGCTCGGCGACGAGGCGGGCCGCGCGCTGGCCGCGCGGTGGAACGCGGAGGCCCGCCGCGCGGACGATGCGGAGCGCCAGTGCCTGCATCGCCGCTTCGAGGCGCAGGCGCGCGCGCGGCCGGACGCCGTCGCGCTGAGCTGCGACGGCGAGACGCTGACTTACGCCGAGCTGGATCGCCGCGCGAACCGGCTGGCGTGGCGGCTGGACGCGGCCGGAGTGCGCGGCAACGCGCCGGTGGCGCTGGCGTTCGGGCGCGGCGTGGACAGCGTCGTCGCGATCCTGGCGGTGCTGAAGGCGGGCGCCTGCTATGTGCCGCTCGATCTCGACCATCCGCCGGAACGCCTAGAGTGGATACTGGACGACATCGGCGCCGTCGCGCTGATCTGCGGCGCCGAGGCGGGCGAGCGCTTCGGCGGTTTCGGCGGCGCGCGTATCGGGATGGGCGAGGCGCCGGCGTCGGGCGAAGGCGAGGACGCGCCGCCGCCGCGCGAGACCTCGCCGACGGATCTTTGCTATGTGATCTACACCTCGGGCTCGACCGGTCAGCCCAAGGGCGTGTGCGTCGAGCACCGCAATGCGGACCACCTGTTCGCGTCCACGCGCCGGCGCTACGGCATCGGGCCGTCGGACGTGTGGACCCTGTTCCACTCCTACGCCTTCGATTTTTCGGTGTGGGAAATCTGGGGCGCCCTGCTGCACGGCGGGCGGCTGGAAATCGTGCCTTACCGCTGTTCGCGCGCGCCGGACGAATTTCTCGCGCTGCTGGAGCGCGCGGGCGTCACGATGCTGAGCCAGACCCCCAGCGCCTTCAAGCAACTGCTGCGCGCGCTGGACGAGGCGCGGCGGCCCTTGCCGGCCGGCTTGCGCCACGTGTTCTTCGGCGGCGAGGCGACGATACCCAGCCAGTTCGCCGCCTGCCTGCGCGATGCGGACGGCGTCGCGCTCGTCAATCTCTACGGCATCACCGAGACCACGGTGCACGTGACCGAGCGCGTGCTGGGCCCGGGCGACGCGCAGTCCTCGCGCAGCCCGGTAGGCCGGCCCTTGCCCGGCTACCGCGTCTACCTGCTCGACGCCGCCGGCCACCCGGTGCCGCCCGGCGTGCCGGGCGAAATCTACGTGGGAGGAGAGGGCGTGGCGCGCGGCTATCACAACCGTGCCGAGCTTGACCGCGAGCGCTTCATCGCGGACCCGTACCTGCCCGGCGCGCGGCTTTACCGCAGCGGGGACCTCGGGCGCTGGGACGCGCGCGGCGAACTCGACTACCTGGGCCGCATCGACGACCAGGTCAAGATCCGCGGCTTCCGCATCGAACTGGGCGAGGTGGAGGTGGCGCTGGCCCGGCATCCGGACGTCGCCGCCGCGGCGGTGATGGTCGACGACGCGACCCTGGACGGCCACGCCCAATTGGCGGGCTTTGTGGTCGCGCGCGAGCCGGCGCGCGTCTCCGGCGTCGCCTTGCGGGACTGGCTCGCGCAGCGCCTGCCGCCGCACGCGATTCCGGCGCGTCTGATCGAGATGGACGCGATTCCGCTGACCAACAACGGCAAGCTCGATCGCCGCCGGCTGGCCGACGCGCTGGCGGCGGACGGCGCAGCGGCGCGTCCGCACGTCGCGCCGCGCAACGCGGTGGAGCAGGCGCTGGTCGGCGTGTTCGAGTCCGTGCTCAAGCGCTCTCCGGTCGGCGTCACCGACAACTTCTTCGAGCTGGGCGGCGATTCCATCCTGAGCATCCAGATCCTGTCGGCCGCGCACAAGGTGGACATCGATTTTTCGCTGGAGGATCTGATGAGCGCGCTGACCATAGAGCGGCTCGCGCCGCGCGTCCGCCAGGCGGGCTCGGCGCCGGCCGCCGCGAGCGCGCCGCCGCCGCTGGACCCCGCGTACGAGGACGCGTATCCGCTGAGCGCGATGCAGATGGCGATGCTCGCCAACGAGATGCGGCACGGCCAGGACTCCGCCTATCACAACGTCAACGATCAGCGTCTGGCCCTGCGCTTCGACGCGGCCGCTCTGGAGGCGGCGCTGCGCGGCGCCTTCGAACGCCATCCGGCGCTGCGCACCGCCTTCGACCTGGCCGCCGAGGAGGAGCCGCTGCAGTATGTCCATCGCCGGGTGCCCTTGCCGCTGGCGGTCAGCGACTGGCGGGGCCTGGAGCCGGCGCGGCAGGACGCGCGGATTCTCGATTGGCGCGAGGCCGAGCGGCGCCGGCGCTTCGACGTCGAGCGCCCGCCGCTGATCCGCTTCGCCGTGCATCGCCTGAGCGAGGACGAGCTGCATATCGGCGTGACCAAGCATCACGCGATTCTGGACGGCTGGAGCTTCAACCTGCTGCTCTCCGAGCTGATTTCCGATTACTCGGCGCGGCTGGCCGGGCGGCCGCCGGCGCTTGCGGCGCCGGCGAGCCGGTTCCGAGAGTTCGTCGAGCGGGAGCGCGAGGCGGCGCGTTCGGACGCGCTGCGCGACTGGTGGCGCGCGCGGCTGCAATCCTTGCCGGCCACGCGGCTGGCGCGCGAGCCGGACGGCGACGCGGCGCCGGCGGAGGTGCCGATCTCGGCCGCGCAGTCGGCGCGGCTGCAAGCGCTCGCCGCGAGCGCGGGCGCCTCGGTGAAAAGCGTGCTGCTGACGGCGCATCTGCTCGCCTTGTCGCGCATCGTCGGCGCGCCGGCGGTGACGAGCGGCGTGGTGTTCAACGGCCGCAGCGAGGGCGTAGACGGCGACCGCGCGCTGGGCCTGTTCCTGAACAGCCTGCCGCTAGGCTTCGATTTCTCGGCCGGCGTCGGCGACCCCGCCGCGCTGGTGCGCGCGGTGCAGGCGGCCGAGCTGGAGGTCTTCAGCCGCCGGCGCTATCCCCTGATCGAGCTGCATAGGCAGGCCGGCACGGTGTTCGACGCGCTGTTCAACTTCACGCATTTCCGCGCGCTGGAAGAGGCGGTGCGCGACATCGACGTTTCCGACGGCTACGCCAGCGACACGACCAATGTGCCGCTGGTGGTGCAAAGCAGCTTCGACGGCCGGCGAGGCGTGTTGCGGATCAGCTTGGTGCCGTCGCGCGGGCATTTCTCGGCGGCGACCGTCGGCCGCTTCGTCGCTTGCTACGCGGACGCGCTGCGCGCGCTGCTCGGCGAATCCGCGCCGGCGGAACCGGGCGCGGAAATCTTGGCCGAGAACAAGGCGGACGGCGGCGAGCGCAGGAGCGAGGCCTCGGCGGCGGCGACGCCGTCCGCGGTCAAACCGTCCGCCGCGTCGCGGCCCCGCGGCGCGGCGCTGCGGCGCGAGCTGGGCGCGCTGTGGGCGGCGGTGCTCAAGCGCGACCCGCCGTCCGACGACAGCGACTTCGTCGCGCTGGGCGGCGATTCGCTGCTGATGCTGAGGATTTGCTCCCGCGCCGGCCGGGCTTTCGGGCTGGACGCGCGGGTGGTGGCCCGCCTGCTGACGGCGCAGACGGTGGCCGAGCAGGCCCGGATCATAGAAACCGACGGCGCGGGCGAAGACGGCGCCCGGGTCGGCGCGCTGGTCGCGCTGTCCGCGGCCGGCGGCGCGCCGCCGCTGTTCTTCGCGCCCGGCGCGGGCGGGCATGCGCCGTATCTGCGCGCGCTGGCGGCGGAGCTGCCCAACGCCTTCTCGGTCTGGGGCATGACGCTGCCCGGACCCGACGACGACGGCGCGGGCGGCGTCGAAGCCATCGCGACGGCGCTGATCGCCGACATCCGGCGGGTGCAGCCCTACGGCCCGTACCGGCTGGGCGGCCATTCCTTCGGCGGTTGGGTCGCCTTCGAGATCGCGCGGCAATTGGCCGGGCAGGGCGAGGCGGTGGATTGGGTCGCGGTGGTCGACAGCCTGCCGCCCGGGCCCGCGGCGGCGGCGCGCAGGGAAGACTGGACCGACGGCCGCTGGATCGCGGAAATCGGCAACAGCTTCGCGCGCCTGGCCGACGTCGGGCTGGCGTTCGCAGAGGAGGAATTCGACGCGCTGGACGAGGCGCGGCGGGTGGAGCGTTTGCGCGAGCGGCTGATAGCGGCGGGCGCGGTGCCGGAGGAACTGAGCCTGGCCGAATTCGCGGCGCGCGTGCGCGCCTTCATCGCGCATTCGCAGACCGACTACGCGCCGGAGACGCCTTATGCGGGCGCGCTGCACCTGATGGTCGCCGCCGATCAGGACGGCGACGCGGCCGGCGGCGACGCGCTCATCGACGGCTGGCGCCGGGCGGCGCCGGCCGCGGCGGCGATCCGCCTGCCGGGCGACCACATCGGCATCATGCGGCATCCGTTCGTCAGCGGGCCGGCCGCCGCCTTGCGCGCCGCCGAAGCCGCCGCGCGCCGCGCCGTTTCAGTGAAGGAAACCGAGGAAGAACAATGAATACACGAGTGAAGGCATTCTCCGCCGTCGAGGCGGCGCTGGCGGAACCGGAGGCGGCGCTGGCCAACGGCGATTTCGAAGCCGTGGAGCGGCTGATGAGCGGAGTCCGCGAGGCCAACCGAATGAAAGGCCTCTGGCTGCCGCAGGTGCCGCGAGCCGACGGCGGCCTGGGTCTGAGCCTGCTGGAGCTGGTCGAGGTGGGCGAGCTGCTGGGCGCCTCGCCGCTCGGCCATTACGCGGTCAACTACCAGGCGCCGGACGCCGGCAACATCGACGTGCTGCTTGAATACGCGACCCCGGCGCAGCGCCGGCGCTGGCTGGAGCCGCTGTTGCGCGGCGAGCTGCGCAGCTGCTTCGCGGCGACGGAGCCGGAGTCCGCCGGATCGAATCCCTCCTCGCTGAAAACCACGGCGGTGTTCAAGGACGGCGCCTGGCGTTTGAGCGGCCGCAAATGGTTCGCGTCCGGCGCCGACGGCTCGGGCTTCGCCATCGTGCTGGCCGTCACCGACGAGGCCGCGCCGCTGCACGCGCGCACCAGCACCTTCATCGTGCCGACCGACGCGCCCGGCTTCCGCCGCGTCCGCAATCTGCGGGTGATGGGCGACGAGGGCTGCGGCTGGGCCAGCCACGGCGAACTGGTGCTGGACGATTGCCGGGTGGGCGAAGACGCGATGCTGGGCAAGCCCGGCGAAGGCTTCGTCGTGCTGCAGTCCCGGCTCGCCACCGGGCGGCTGCATCATTGCGCGCGCTGGATAGGCGTGTGCGAGCGCGCCTTCGCCATCATGTGCCGGCGCGCTTGCCGCCGGGAGCTGGCGGCGGGCGAGCTGCTGTCCTCGCGCCAGACCGTGCAGAACTGGATCGCCGAGAGCCGCGCGTCGATAGACGCCGCGCGGCTGCTGGTGAACCAGGCGGCCACGCGGCTGCAGAACCGCCACGAACGCGCGCAGATCGACATTTCCATCGCTAAATTCTTCGTGGCCGGCGCGACGCAGACCGTGCTCGACCACGCGCTGCAAGTGCAGGGCGCGCTGGGCGTCAGCGGCGACACGATTCTCAACGTGCTGTGGCGGCACGAACGCGCGGGGCGGATCTACGACGGCCCGGACGAAGTCCACAAGAGCCTGGTGGCGCGCCATGCGCTGGCCGGCTTCCGCCGGGAGCTGGCGTGAGCGCGCGGATCGCGGAGCGCGCGATGGCGGCGCTGGGCCGCTCCGGGGCCGGCGCGCGCGCGACGCGCGTCGGCGGCGGCCGGGCCAGCGAAGTGTTTCTGGTGCAGGGAGGCGACCGCGAGCTCATCGCTTACTGGCTGCCTGAGGGCGGCGCGCGCGAGGCGAGGCGCCGCTTCGCGCTGCTTGAGCGGCTGGCCGGCCAGTTCCGGCTGGCGCCCAGGCCGCTGGCGGTCGACGACGGCGAAGACGCCGCCCTGTTGCTGGTCGAAAAGCTGGACGGCGTCGCGCCTGCCGCCTGCGGGCAGCTCGCGCCGGACGCCGTGCGCCGGCTCGCGGAAAACTTCATCGCGACGCTGGCGAGCCTGCATGCGCTGGAGGTCGCGCCGGCCGACCGGCCTCCCGACTATCTGCGCCGCATCCTGGGCGAGTGGCGGCGGCGCTGGAACGCGGAGGAGGCGGGCGAGGCGCTGGACGCGGATTTCCGCGCGGCGGCCGACTGGCTGACGGCGCGGCTGCCCGAGACCGAGCCCGCCGCCTGGCTGCACAACGACTACAAGCTGGACAACATCCTCGTCGATCCGGGCGATCCCGCGCGCGTGGTGGGCGTCGTCGATTGGGAGCTGGCCGCCGTCGGCCATCCGCTGGCCGACCTCGGCGCCGCGCTCGCCTACTGGATAGAGGGCCGGGATTCTTCGCTGCTGCGGCTGGACGCGCCGGGACCAAGCTGCGCGCCGGGCGCGCCGACGCGCGCGGCGCTGGTGGACCTGTACGCGGCCGCGGCCGGGCGCGAAGTGCCGTCTCCCGCCTACTGGTACGCCTACGGCCTGCTGCGGCTCGCCGTGATCACTCAGCAACTGGCGCTGCGGCGCCGCGACGAAGGGCTGCGCGTGCCGCGCGCCAAGCTGATCGTGCGCTGGCTGCTGGACCGCGCGGCGGAAGCCTGCGGCGGCGGCCGGCTGTGACCGTCGCCCGCGCGCCGTCCCACCCATTTGAGACCAAGGACACCCAAGTCATGCATTCCGATACTTCCCCAAGCTTCTTCGACGTCGTCGTGATCGGCGGCAGTCACGCCGGACAATCCGCCTCGCTGCAGATCGCGCGCGCGCGCCGCCGCGTGCTGGTGATAGACGCCGGCGCGCGCCGCAACCGCTTCGCCGCCCAATCTCACGGCGTGATCGGCCAGGACGGACGCTCGCCCGACGCGATCGCCGCGGATGGCAAGGCGCAGCTGCTCGCCTATCCCAACGCGCAATGGCGGGCGGACGCCGTGGTCCGGGCGCAGCGGACCGACGCCGGCTTCGCGCTCCGCTGCGCCTCCGGACAAGACTACGGCGCGCGCCAGCTGGTGCTGGCCTTCGGCGTGGTGGACGAACTGCCGGAACTGGAAGGCCTCAGCGAGCGCTGGGGGCTGAGCGTGTTCCACTGCCCTTACTGCCACGGCTACGAACTGGACCGCGGCCGCATCGGCGTGCTCGGCGGCGACGCCTTGTCCTATCTGTCGGCGATGCTGATGCCGGAATGGGGACCGACCGTGTTCCTGACCGACGGCGGCTTCGAACCGGACGAGGAGCAGCGCGAGGCGCTGGCGCGGCGGGGCGTCGAGATCGTGCGCGAGCGGATCGCGCGCATCGTCGACCGCGCCACCGTCGAACTCGCCGACGGGCGCCGGCTTGAGTTCGACGGCCTGTTCACGATGAACCGCATCCGGCTGTCCAGCCCCGTCGCGGAGCAGCTGGGCTGCGCGATCGAGGAGGGGCCGCTGGGGCCTTATGTGCGGACCGACGACGCGATGGAGACTTCGACGCCCGGCGTGTTCGCCTGCGGCGACATCACGCACCGCGGCGGCACCGTGGCGCTGGCCATCGGCAACGGCGCGTTGGCGGGCATCGCCGCGCATCGCAAGCTGGTGTTCGCCTGAGGCGCGCGGCGGCGCGCCTTCCTTTCTATTCACCGGAAATCGATCAATGAGCTGGCAAAACGTATGTTTCTCGTGGCTGTTGCGCAGAACGGCCAAATCCCTGACCCGCAAACCAGGCCTGACCGCCGAGGAAATGCGGACGCGCAGCGCGAAATGGGCGCGCGGCGAGGTTAAACCGCCGCGCGGATGGCGGGTGCGCAAGCTGGACGCGCGGGCGCTGCGCGGCGAGTGGATAGAGCCGGAGTCCGCCGCGCGGCGCGAGGCGGCCGGCCGGGTCATCCTGTATCTACACGGCGGCGGCTATTGCTTCTGCTCCCCGCTGACCCACCGCGGCGTGGCCGCCGCGCTGGCGGTGGAGGCGGACGCGCGCGCGTTTTCGCTCGACTATCGGCTGGCGCCGGAACATCCCTTCCCTGCCGCCGTCGACGACGCGCTGGCGGCGTATCAGGCGCTGTTGGACGAGGGCGTGGCGCCCGGCTGCATCGTGGTCGCCGGCGATTCGTCCGGGGGCGGGCTGGCGCTCGCGCTGCTGCTGTCGCTGCGCGACGCGGGCGCGCCGTTGCCGGCCGGCGCGGTCTTGTTCTCGCCGTGGACGGACCTGGCGGCGACCGGGGCGTCGCTGGAGGCGAACGACGCGTCCGACGTGATGCTGTCGGCCGTCGCGGTGAGGAATTTCTCGCGTTATTACCTCGGCGACGCCGCGGCCGACCATCCGATCGCCTCGCCGCTCTACGGCGAGTACGCTGGCCTGCCCGATCTGTTCATCCAGGCCAGCGACAGCGAGGTGTTGCTGGACGACGCCGCGCGCGTGGCCCGCAAAGCGAGCGCGGCCGGCGTTGCGGTGGACTTCAAGGTGTGGCGGCGGCTGCCGCACGCATGGGCGACCTTGGCGCCGATGTTGCCGGAGGCGCGAGCGGCGATCAGAGAAGCCGGCGGCTTCGTCCGCAAGGTGGCGTCGTGAGCCGCGCGTGGACGCCGGCGCCGGGCGGCGCCTGGGTGGACGCCGCGCCGGCGGGCCGGCAGGCGGCGCTGCGCCTGTTCTGCTTTCCGTACGCGGGCGGCGGCGCGGCGGTGTTCCGGGGCTGGGCGGAGCGGCTGCCGGCCGCGGTCGATGTCCGGCCCATGCATCCGCCGGGGCGGGGGAAGCGGTTTCACGATGCGCTGCGCTATTGTCTGGATCAGCTGGCCGACGAGGCGACGGACGCGCTCGCGCCGCTGCTGGACCGGCCTTACGCCTTGTTCGGCCACAGCATGGGCGCGAGCCTGGCGTTCGAGGTGGCCCAGCGGGCGCAGGCGCGAGGCCTGCCGGCGCCGGCGTGCCTGATCGTTTCGGGGCGCGCGGCTCCGCATCTGCCGGCGAGGGATAAGCCTATCCACGCTTTGCCGGACGAGTTGTTCCTGGACGAAGTGATGAGAATGAACGGCACGCCGCCCGAGGTGCTGGAGCACCCCGAGCTGGTCAAGCTGATGCTGCCGGTGCTGCGCGCCGATTTCGAGGCGATAGAAAGCTATCGTCCCGAACCGCGTCCGCCGTTGAACTGCCGCATCGTCGCTCTCGGCGGCAGCGAGGAAGAGGGCGGCGCCGAGGCGACGGCGTCATGGCGCGGCTACAGCACCTGCGGCTTTCGCGGCGAAATGATGCCCGGCGACCACTTCTTCCTGAACGGCAGGCCCGAGAGCCTGTTCGCGCTGCTGAACGAGGAGCTTGGCCGCGCTTTGTGAGGGCCGGCCCGCGGAGTGTTAGAACGTGTTTACGATCTCGCGAGCTAAGGCGAGACAAGGCGAGACAAGGCGAGACAAGGCGAAAACGGCTGAGAAAGCGGAATGTACAAGTGGTACATGAGCATTTCGAAGCCGGTTTCAACGCCGTATCGCCGACGCGCAGCAGATCGTAAACAGGTTCTTATAGGTTCTGGCCGACGCGCCACAGCACGCCGGAAGGATCGTGCAGGCAGAAGTCGCGCATGCCCCAGGGCTGGTCCACAAGCGGGCCGATCTTGGCCGGATAGCGCTCGGCGATGCCCTGTTCCAGCCATTGGCGGTGCCAGGCGTCGACATCGTCCACCAGCAGGTGCAACACCAGGTTTTCCGCCAGCTGAGGGTGATAGAAGTCTTGCAGCAGGAAGCTGCACTGGCCGTGGACGAAGTAGCTGACGCCGTGGCCGTCCGATTTTTGCTCGAAGCCCAGATCGGCGTAAAAGCGCTGCGACAGCGCGTAGTCGCGGGCGGGCACGAAGACTTTGATTTCAATGCTGCGCAATTGGGACACGGCGGAACTCCTTGCGGCGGATGGTCGGAAAAAAACCGCTGCGGCGGAGGCGCGCAGCGGTTGCTTGGGTTTGAGGGCCGGCTTATTGCGCCGGCGTTTCGCCTTCCAGCATGGAAACGCCTTCCAGCCCGGAGCGGAACACCGCTTGCTGCAGGGTGTCGATCGCCTTCTTGCGGAAGAACTGCTTGCGCGTCACCAGCAGCACGCGGCGCTGCGGCGCCGGCGTCTTGAACGGCACCACCGACAGCAGGGACTCGTCGGTGGGGCCTATCGAGGTGGACGGCATCACGGTGACGCCCATGCCGCTGGCCACCATATGGCGTATGGTGTTGAGCGAGCTGCCTTGCAGATTGGCCGCCAGCGTGCCGCCGTGGCTCTGGCGGCTGGCCAGATCGCTGCAGGCCTGCAGCACCTGATCGCGGAAGCAATTGCCCTGGGTCAGCAGCAAGACGCTTTCGTCGGCCAGCTGATTGGCGGCGATGGCGCCCAGCTTTTCCCAGGGATGGCCCTTGGGCGTGGCGACGACGAAGGGTTCGTCGTACAAGGGGCTGGCCACGGTGCCGGCCTCGTCGAAGGGGTCGGCGACGATGATGGCGTCCACCTCGCCGCGCTTGAGCATTTCCGACAGCCGGGAGGTGTAGTTCTCCTCCAGGATCAGCGGCATGTCCGGCGCCAGGATGCGCAGCGCCGGGATCAGCCGCGGCAGCAGATAGGGGCTGATGGTGAAAATCACCCCCAGCTTCAGCGGGCCGACCAGTTCGTTCTGGTGCTCGCCGGCCAGCCGCTTGACGGTCTCGGCCTCCTCCAGCACGCGTTGCGACTGCTCGATGATGCGCTCGCCGATCTCGGTGACGCTGACTTCCTGGCCGCCGCGCTCAAACAGCGTGACGCCCAGTTCGTCCTCAAGCTTCTTGATGGCGATGGACAGCGTCGGCTGGCTGACGAAGCAGCTTTGCGCGGCGCGGCCGAAGTGGCGCTCCCGCGCCACCGCGACGATATAGCGAAGTTCGGTCAGCGTCATGGCTCAGCGCTGGTGCTCCGGCAACACGATATTGACTTCCAGCACTTCGAAGTCGTCCTGGCGCTCCACTTGCACCTTGATGTCGTCCAGATTGACCGCCACGTATTTGGAGATCACTTCCATCAGTTCGCGCTGCAGCGCCGGCAGATAGTCCGGCGCGCTGCGGCCGTTGCGTTCGTGGGCCAGGATGATTTGCAGACGTTCTCTGGCAATGGCCGCGGTTTTCTGGCGCTTGCCAAAGATCATTTCGATCAGGGACATGACTTAACCTCCAAAGAGGCGTTTCAGGATGCCCACTTTGGGGGCGTCGAGGAAACGCATCGGGCGCTCTTCGCCCAGGAAACGCGCCACCACGTCGGAATAGGCGTCGGCAACGTCCGAGCCTTTCAGGTGGATGGCCGGGGTGCCGGAGTTGGAGGCTTGCAGAACGGTCTGCGACTCCGGAATCACGCCCAGCAGCGGCACGCGCAGAATCTCCTTCACGTCGTCCACCGACAGCATTTCGCCCTTGTCGACGCGGCCGGCGGAGTAGCGGGTGATCAGCAGGTGCTCCTTGACCGGCTCGCGGCTTTCTTCCGCGCGCTTGGACTTGGAGGACAGAATGCCCAGGATGCGGTCGGAATCGCGCACCGAGGAGACTTCCGGATTGGTGACGATCAGCGCTTCGTCGGCGAAGTACAGCGCCATCAGCGCGCCTTTCTCAATGCCGGCCGGCGAGTCGCAGACGATGTATTCGAAGCCGGCTTCGGCCAGGTCCTTCAACACCTTCTCCACGCCGTCCAGCGTCAAGGCGTCTTTGTCGCGGGTTTGCGAGGCGGGGATGATGTAGAGGTTGTCGCAGTTCTTGTCCTTGATCAGCGCCTGGTTCAGGCTGGCTTCGCCGTTGACGACATTGATCAGGTCATAGACCACGCGGCGTTCGCAACCCATGATCAGGTCCAGGTTGCGCAGGCCGACGTCGAAGTCGATGACGACGGTTTTGTGACCGCGCAACGCCAGGCCGGAGGAGAAGCTGGCACTGGTAGTGGTTTTACCGACGCCACCCTTGCCGGACGTCACAACGATGATTTTTGCCACAGTCGATCCCTTTGAATAATGGCTTGTTACTCGCCGAGCGCGGTCATGACCAGGCGCTCGTTCTCAAGATAGATTTGAGTCGGCTTGCCCAGAATGCTCTCGGGCAAGGCTTGTTCGATAGTTCGATAGACCCCGGCGATGGACACCAGTTCGGCCTCCATGCTGCGGGCGAAAATGCGGGCGCCGGCGTTGCCGCGCGCGCCGGCGAGGGCGCGGCCGCGCAGGGGCGCGTAGATGTGGATGTTGCCGTCGGCGATGACTTCCGCGCCGGCGCTGACCATGGCCAGCACGATCAGGTCGCAGCCCTTGGCGTAGATTTGCTGACCGGCGCGCACCGGGCGGTCGACGATCATCGCGCCGCTGGCCGGGGCCGGCTCGGGCGCCGCGGGCTTGTCGGCGGGTTCCGGCGCGTTCTGCGCCGAGCGCGGCGGCGTGGCGCTGCTGGTGTAGGCGAGGCCGAACTGGCTGGCGACGCCGGCCAGCGCGGTGCTGGGGTGGCGCAGGGCCACCGCGCGGATGCCGCGGCGGCTGAGCATGGGCAGCAGGCGGCCGTAGTCCAGTTCCGTCGGGGCGGGCAGGGCCTCCACGTCGAGAACGAAGGCTTCGACCGGCGCGTCGTGGCCGGTGCCGAAGCGCGCGTCCAGCGCCTGGCTCAGTTCGTCCAGATCGTCGGTGCGCAGCAAGAGCGCCAGCAGGTCCAGGCTGGCGGATTTTATGTCGAATGCGTTGGCCGCAGGGCTCATTGTACTTGGCTTCATGTAGATAGATTTATTCTATGGGGCGAGTGTACTGGGTTGCTGACGGGCTTTCAATGGCGTTGCTCGGCTTGGGGCCAAAAGGCCGAAATCGGCCGGCGCAACGGGCTTGGGCGCTGGCAAGTGTTGCAATTGCGGGAATCGCCGCGCAATGAGAAAGGTAAGGGCGTCGTTGTAATGTCTTTGGAATGTTTGTGTTGCAAAAATTCATGAAAAATAGTGGTTTAGCGGCTTGTGCGTTGCAACATTTTCTTGACTCGAGAAAAGCGACCCGCCACAATGGCAATTGTTGCGATGCAACATCATGAGCGCAGGTTAAGTTCGCTGTCGTTGCTGAGCTGTCAATTTTGGATATTTTTAGGAGTCGTCATGTTTACCACTACTCAAGAATTCTCTGCTCTCGGCCAGTCGCAGTTCGACAAGGCCGTGCGTTTCTCCTCCATCGTGCTGGCCGGCGCCGAGCGTCTGGCCGCGCTGCAACTGGATCTGTCGCGCAAGCTGCTGGCCGACAACGCCCAGGCGATCAAGGCCTTGAGCGAAGCCAAGGATCCCAAGGCTTTCGCCGAGGTGCAGAGCAACCTGGCCCAGCCGTCCATCGATCAAGCCTTCTCCGTGGCGCGCAATGTCTACGACGCCGCGTTGGCCACCCAGAACGAACTGGCCGCTTTTGTCGAAGAGCAGATCGCCGAAGGCAATCAGACCCTGCTGAGCAATCTGGACCGTCTGTCCAAGAACGCGCCGGCCGGTTCCGACGCCGCGGTGTCGGCGCTGAAAAGCCTGGTGAACACTTCCAACGCCGCTTTCGAAAGCGTGTCCAAGACCGCCAAGAAAGTCAGCGCGGAAATCGCCGAAGCGAGCGTTGAAGCCGCCACCAACTCCGCCAAGGCCGCCAGCGCCGCTGTCGCCCGCGGCAAGAAGGCGAGCAGCGCCGTCTGATTTTCGGCCCTAGTCGTGAAAAAAGCCCGCATTCATGCGGGCTTTTTCAGTTTTTGGGGCGCAGCGGCGTTTGGGCGGCGAAATCGTCCCACAGCTGCCGCCAGGCTTGCTGGCAGCCGTCCGCCTGCACGATCAGCCCGGCCAGGCTGGCGGCGTAGTGCTCTTGTTGCCGGGGGGCTTCGGCGAAGTCCCGCCGCGCCGTCGGATTGTCCTCGGGCAGCTTGCGTTCCCGCAGGTAGCGTTGGGACAAGCGCACCAGTTGTTCCCACAGCCGCCACTGCTCGCGCAGCGCGGTTTCCCAGTCCGGCGCGGTCGGCGTGGACGGGCAGGGCGGCGGCTGCCGTCTCAGCATGAACAGCAAGGCCTCCCAGACCTGGCGGGTATAGCGCGCGCTGCCCGCGGGGCCGCAGCGCAGCCAGGCGGCCGGCAGCGGCGCCAGCGCGTCCAGCAAGGCCAGGGCGTCGGGCGGCGGCGCGCTTTCGGCGCCCAGCAACAGCATGAAGCCGAAGTCCGCGCCCAGCGCCTGCCAGGCGCCATCCAGCTCCAGCAAGGGGATGCCTTGTTCTAGACAGAGCCGCAGTCGGGGAGGCAGGGAGGCTTGATGCAGGGGGTCGACATTGATCCAGCAGCCGGAGGGCAGGTAAAACCCTTGCCAGTCGCGAGGCAGCCAAGACGGCAGCCCGCTTGCGCCCGCGGACGCGGGCAAACCCCGGCTGGCCAGGCGCTGCTGGAGCCAGTGGAGTTGCGGTGCTGAGCCTTGGGCGATATGGGTCACGGTGGTTCCGGTTGGGCTGCCCGACGCTATGGCGACGGGCGGCGGGGCATTTGGCGCGCGCGTCCGGCATCGCTGTCCTGGGCGCGCCCCGGCGCTCCTAATGGAACGATACCTGCAATGCGGCGACGGGTAAAAGTATTATTTATGGTATTTAGTAACAATCACTTGCTTTTCTAACTGGGCGCGGCGACGGCGCCCAGGCAGCTGCGATTGTAGCAAATATTGATGGCATATTGCGTTGCAATATCAGCGTTGGCGAATGTGCGGCGTCGGCCGCGGGCATGAAAAAACCGGCGACCCGCGCCGGTTGTTTGTCAGGGCAAGCGCCGCGCGCTTATTTTTCGAAGCGGGCGATGCCGTCGACCAGCTCGGTCTTGGCGTCTTCCAGGGTGCCCCAGCCTTGAACCTTGACCCACTTGCCCGGTTCCAGGTCTTTGTAGTGCTCGAAGAAGTGAACCATCTGGTTGCGCAGCAGTTCCTGCAGGTCTTCCAGCTTCTGGATGGACTTGTACATCGGGCACAGTTTTTCCACCGGCACGGCCACCAGCTTGGCGTCAACGCCGGACTCGTCTTCCATCTTGATCAGGCCCAGCGCGCGACAGCGCACCACCACGCCCGGCGGCAGCGGGAACGGGGTGACCACCAGCACGTCAACCGGATCGCCGTCGCCGGCCAGGGTTTGCGGCACGAAACCGTAGTTGGCCGGATACATCATGGAAGTGCCCATGAAGCGGTCAACCACCAGAGCGTTCCAGTCTTTGTCGAATTCGTACTTGATCGGGGCGGCGTTGGCGGAGATTTCGATGACGACGTTGAAGTCGCCCGGCATGTCTTTGCCCGGGCCGATGCTAGCGAGATCCATCAGGGGAATCCTTGTTGAACGTGTTGAACACAATGTTTCGATAAACTGCGCGATTATAGCAGTAGCTGCCGCGCCGCGTATCGGGCGGGTATAATCGCCGGCGATTGTGTTAGCGCGAGAAAGAGCGGATTGATGCTGGACAAATGGATCGTCGAGTTCGACAAAGGGTTGCGCACCCTGTTTGCTTCCGCGCAAAGCCTGAGGCCGCATCCGGACGCGGCGCTGGACGAGGCGGAGCTGGCGGCTGAGGAAAAGAAACACGCGCTGGGGCTGATGCGGGTCAACCACTGCGGCGAGGTGTGCGCCCAGGCCCTGTACCAGGGGCAGGCGCTGACGGCGCGCACGCCGCAGGCGCGCGAAGCCTTGCGCCAGGCGGCGCAAGAGGAGGTGGAGCATCTGGCCTGGACCGAGCGGCGCATCCGCGAACTGGGCGGCCGGCCCAGCGTGTTCAACCCGCTGTGGTACACCGGCTCGCTGGCGATAGGCGTGGCCGCCGGGGTGCTGGGCGACAAGTGGAATCTGGGCTTCCTGGAGGAAACCGAGCAGCAGGTGGGCGCGCATCTGGACAGCCATCTGAGCCGTTTGCCGGCGGCGGACGTCAAGAGCCGCGCCATCGTCGAGCAGATGCGCGACGATGAGCTCAAGCATGCGGACATGGCCCATGAGTTGGGCGCGGCCCAATTGCCGGCCCCGGTCAAGGGCGCGATGAAGCTGTCGGCCAAGCTGATGACGGGCGCCAGCTACCGGCTTTGACTGCGTGCTTCCTTAAAAGAAAACAGGCCTGGATTCCAGGCCTGTTCGCATTGCGGCGCGGGCGTTTCAGTCGCGGTGGCGTTTGCGCCCCGGCAGGCTGGTGACGATGCCCAGCCCGATGATGGCGACGCTGATCAGGCCTGTGGTCACTTCGCCCAGCTCGACATGGAGCGCGGCGGCGAACATGATGGCCACCAGGGCGCCGATGGCCCAGAACGCCGAAGTCTCCAGGTATTTGAACTGGCCGATGATGTTGCGCTCCACCAGCAGGATGGTCATTGAGCGCACGAACATCGCGCCTATGCCCAGCCCGGCGGCGATCAGCCAGAAGTTGTTGGTGATGGCGAAGGCGGCGATCACGCCGTCCATGGAGAAGCTGGCGTCCAGCGTTTCCAGGTAGACGAAGCCGATCAGGCCGTTCTTGGCGGCGGCGGTCTGGATGTCCATGCCGCCGAACAGCTGCTTGAACACATGCAAGGCCATGAACACCACGTAACCCCAGAAGCAGCTGCTGAGAAACTCCATCTTCTGGCCGGCGGGAATGGCGGCGGCCACCAGCGCGATCAGCAGGATGGCGATCAGCGACTGGGCGTTCTCAACCGAGCCCAGCCGCGCCAGCAGCGGTTCGACGGCCGGCAGCCAGTGTTCGTCCTTTTCCTTTTTGACGAAGTACTCCACCACCACCATCAACAGGAAGGTGGCGCCGAAGCCCATGATCATCAGGTGGGAGTCATGCATGATCTGCTGGTAGCGCAGCGGTTCGCGGGTGGCGATGGCGAAAGCCTCGAGCAAGGGCGTGTCGCCGGCGACGGCGACGATGAGCAGCGGGAACAGGATGCGCATGCCGAACACCGCGACGGCGATGCCCACCGTCATGAAGAGCTTGCGCCACAGCGGGCTCATCGCCTGCAGCACGCTGGCGTTGACGACCGCGTTGTCGAAGGAAACGCTGGTTTCCAGGATGGCCAGCACCAGGGCGGTGACCAGGAAGGAGCCGGCCATGGCCGGGCCGCCCAGCTGGAAGCCGTACCAGCCGGCGGCGGCCAGCACGACGACGCTGAACAGCAGCGAGCCGGTGAAATAGGAGAGCGTGGTGCGCATGAATGGATTCGCCTTGTTGTGCCGGGCGGATTCAAGCCGCCCGCCGCTTCGCGCCGCAAGCGGCGCGGGCGGGTGATGACGTGGGATTATAATCGCGGCGCTTCGGCGAAGCGCGTGGCTTTAGATCAACGCGCGCGGGCCAGGCAGCTTTGGTAGCGGCCGTCGACGCGTTTGGCGAACCATTCGGTGGTCAGCTTGCGGGTGATCTTGGGGCTTTTCAGGTCGATTTGCGGCAGCTGTTCGCGCGGCGCGGGCTTGCCGAAGCGCTGGTCAGCCAGCGCGTAGGTCTTGCGGTAGAGCTCGCTTTGGCCGAAGGCCGCGCTTTTCTCCAGCTTCAGGTCTCGCAGAATCTCGCCCTGGCCCATGCCCAGCTTGCCGCCCTGGCTGATCACCGCGCTCTGGGTGGTGCTGGGGTAGACCTTGCCGTCCTTGTAGCTGAGCAGGTCGCCGTCCAGCGTCAGATCCTTGCCGCTGAGTTTCTCCATCACGGCTTGGAAGGCCGCGTTGCGGCTGCTGTAGCGGCCGGCGTTGAAGTCGGCGAAGCGGTACAGCATCTGGCTGTAAGGCGCCGGGTATTGCAGCAGGATGGCCGCGCCGAAGTAGACGCCGCCGCGGCGAGTGAACACTTCCTGGCGGATGCCGCCGCTGCGCGGGTAGGGGTAGGGCCAGACTTTGACGTGCCCTTCGGCGAATTCGACGCTGACCTGCATCGGCCCGCCGGTGCGGATCGGGTTCTTCATGCTCATCGGCAGACCCAGCTTGCTGGCCTCGCGCGCCATGTCCTCGAACAGATCGTTCATTTCCCGTTCGGTGCGCAGGCTGTCGATGCGCGCCTTGTAGCTTTTGCCGTTGGGCGAAGTCTTCATCAGCGCGGCCTTGACCACAGGCAGCGGGATCAGATAGCCGTGGGCCCGTTCGGCGATCTTGTCCCAGACGATGGCGGGCAGGTTGGGCACGGTGGGGTCCGCCTGCCAGCTGGATTCCTGTTCGATCACCGCCGCCAGCGCGCAGAAATTCTCCGCGGTATAGGGAATCTTCAGGTGAGTGAAGGCCGCGAGCATATCGTTGCTCCAGCCCTGGCGGTCGCGAATCTTGGCGGGCAGCAGGCGATTGAGCAGCAGGCGTCCGGCCTGCGGGTCGTTGTAGGCCGGCCTGAGCGGCGGCGCGCTCACCGGAGGAGGCGACGGCGGCGCTTCGACCGCCGGCGCGGGGGCCTCCGGCTCGCTTGGAACCGGGGCGACGACGACGGGCGCGGCGACGGGGGCCGGCGGGCTGACGTTGGCGCAGGCGCTCAGCAGCGCGGGCAATAGGGCAAACAGCAAACGGGATGGTTTCACGGTGCGCGGGACGGTGCGGAATCAAACCGTGAAGGTTAGGCTATCTTGCTGTCATCGGCAATCGCGCTCAGAGGTTCTGGTAACGATTCACGATTTGCTTGTAGACGCCGCTTTTCTGTATCGCGCGCAGGCCCAGATTGAATTCGTCCTTCAGCGGAGCGCTGCGGAAGGCCATCCGGTACACGGTGGGGGCGAACAGACGGTGGATGTCCACCGGCGCGGTTTTTTCCTTGAACTGGGTGACGAGCTTGTGGTTCATCCAGGCGA
This sequence comes from Chromobacterium alkanivorans, assembly GCF_016937655.1. Classification (GTDB taxonomy): domain Bacteria; phylum Pseudomonadota; class Gammaproteobacteria; order Burkholderiales; family Chromobacteriaceae; genus Chromobacterium; species Chromobacterium alkanivorans. The sequence continues at coordinate 251,912 of NZ_JAFHKL010000008.1, forward strand.
AGATGTTGCGGTCGGCCACCACCACGTCCACTGAGCCGCGGAACAGCAGCCGGTTTTGATCCACCTGATTGGCGGTTTCGGCGTAATTGGGATTGGTCTTGGCCATGTCCTTGAAGGCTTCGCCCAGGTATTGCCGGGCCAGGGAGAAGGCCAGCACCCGGTAGGCGCCCAGCTCCTTGGCCTGGCGCAGCTGGATGCGGCGGCTGCTGAGCGTGATCGCCACATCCTCGTAGCTGATGTAGACGTCGGAATACTCGGCCTGCAATCCGGCCTGCTCGCCCACGGTGGCCACCGCGTCGATGTCCTTGTTCTTCAAGGCCATCGGCAGCCGGGGTTGGGAAAAGAAGACCGGCTCTATCCGGTAGCCGCGTTCCTGCAGCGCCGCGCGCACGATCTCCAGTTCCAGCCCGCTCTTGCCGCCCTCCATCACATAGGGCTCCAGCGACTCCCCAAACGCCACCTTGACGGTCTTGTGCGCATGGGCGTTGGCGCCGAGGGCAAGCAGCAAGCTGCCAAGCAACAGTAATCTCCCCATTGGCCTGCCTTAATTTGACTTCCTCGCTTCTGGCCCGCGCAGTGGAAGCCGTGCTGTCCGGGCGATAGGGTTGCGCATCGGGCGCGACATGCATTTTGCGCGTTCGTCGTCGGCGCTGACAAGCGGCCTCGCGGCTCAGTCCGCCAGATAAGGCATGGGATCGACCGCCGAGGAGCGGACGCGCAGTTCAAAGTGCAGCTTGACCCGGGTGGTGCCGGAACTGCCCATGGTGGCGATGGTGTCGCCGGCCTTGACCGTCTGCCCTTCCTTGACCAGCAAGGACTGATTGTGAGCATAGACGGTGAGGTGGGCGTTGTCATGCTGGATGATCAACAGATTGCCGTAGCTGCGGATGCCTTTGCCGGAGTAGGTGACCCTGCCGCTGGCCGCCGCTCGGACCGGGGCGCCCGCCTCGCCGGCGATGTCTATGCCCTTGCTGCCCTGGCCGTTGAACTTGGCGATGATCGGACCCTTGGCCGGCCAGACCAGCTTGATGTTGGCCGCCGGACGAGCCGCGGGCTTGCTGGGCTCGGAGGCGGAGGGCTTGGCCGCGGGCCGGCTGGGCTGCGGACGCTTGGGCTTGGCGGGCGCAGGCGCGGCGCCGGTGGGCGGCGACACGCGCAGCAATTGGCCGGCATTGATGCTGCTCGGGTCTTTCAGTCCGTTCCAGCGCACCAGGTTCGCCACGCTGACCCGATGGCTCTGGGCGATGCGGAACAGGGTGTCTCCCGGTTTGACGCGGTAAAAGCCGGCGGACTCCACCGCGGCGGGTTGCGAGGTGCTGGCGCAGGCGACAAGCAGCAGGGACAGGGAACTGGAAACGAGGCGGACGGACAAGGACATGGCGCAGATTCTAGCATCGCCGCCGACGGCTGCGCGCTTTCTGTGCGCAAACGCCGGCGGCTGGACTAAAAATCATGTTAAGGACTGTGACAGGCGCGGGCATAGGGCGGAGGTGACGGGATGAAACTGGGATGGTTGATGTGCGGCTTGTGGAGCGTGGCGGCGCTGGCGGCGGAGCCGTCGACGCTTTCCATCTACACCGTGGAGTATCCGCCGCTGGTGTTTAAAGGCGAGAACGGCAAGCTGAGCGGCATCGCCGCGGAGGTGGTGGCTCAGGCGGCGCAACTGGCCGGCCTGAGCATGCGCGTGCCGGAGATCCCCTGGAAGCGCGCCCAAATGCAGGTGCAGCAAGACGCGGACAGCTGTCTGACGCCTTTTACGCGCTCCCCGGAGAGGGAAAAACTGTATCGCTGGGTGGGGGTGGTGATGGAGAGCAATCAATCCCTGTTCATCAATACCCATCATCCGGTGGCCTTGAGCTCGCTGGACGACGCCAAGGGCAAGCGCGTGGTGGTGTTGCTGGGTTCGTCGATGGCGGACTACCTGAAAAAGAACAATATCGCCTATTCCGTCCGGCCCACGCCGGAGGAAGCCGAGCGCGAGCTGGCGGCGGGGGTGGCGGACGTGTGGGCGGTGCATGACGTGGTGGCCAACTACACCATCAAGCAGGTGGGCACGCCGGCGGACAGCATCCGCGAGGCCTTGCAAGTGCAAACCACCAGCATCTATCTGGCCTGCAGCCTGAAAATGCCGGACGCGACCGCCTTGAAGCTGAGCAGGGCGTTTCAACAGTTGCGCGAAAGCGGCAAGCTGGAAAAAATCATCGCCAAATATTTGAAGTGACGATAGTTGGCGCGTGGTGTTTTATGGTGACAGTGTCGATTCGTATCAATTTTTCAAGGTTACAGTATCTTGGAAAAACACATTGAACTGTCACTGATGGCTGTGAAATGGCTGGGCTAGAATGGTGCCAGTTTTTGAGCCGCCAAGAATCCGGCGGCGCAATGGTGATTCTTTTGTCATCCCTGGACAAGGACAGTCATGAACCGAACCTACTTAGCCCATCTTGAAGCCACGCTGGCGCAGATTCGCGCCGACGGTTTTGAAAAACCCGAGCGCGTGATCGCCACGCCTCAGCGCGCGGACATCGCCCTGAGCAACGGCAGCAATGTGCTGAACTTCTGCGCCAACAACTACCTGGGCCTGGCCGACGACCCGCGCCTGATCGAGGCGGCGAAGAAGGGCATGGACGACTTCGGTTACGGCTGCGCCTCGGTCCGCTTCATCTGCGGCACCCAGCAAGTGCACAAGGATCTGGAGCAGGCGATTTCGGGCTTTTTGGGCACCGACGACACCATCCTGTATTCCAGCTGCTTCGACGCCAACGGCGGCGTGTTCGAAACGCTGCTGGGCGAAGAAGACGCGGTGATTTCCGACGAGCTCAACCACGCCTCCATCATCGACGGCGTGCGCCTGTCCAAGGCCAAGCGCTTCCGTTACAAGAACAACGACATGGCCGATCTGGAGGCGCAGCTGGTCGCCGCCGAACAGGCCGGCGCGCGCTTCAAGCTCATCGTCACTGACGGCGTGTTTTCCATGGACGGCATCATCGCCGATCTGAAAACCCTGTGCGAAGTGGCCGAGCGCCACGGCGCGCTGGTGATGGTGGACGATTCCCACGCCGTCGGCTTCATCGGCGACAGCGGCGCCGGCACGCCGGAACTGTGCGGAGTCGCCGATCGCGTCGACATCTACACCGGCACCCTGGGCAAGGCCTTGGGCGGCGCGTCCGGCGGCTATGTGTCCGGCCGCAAGGCGATCATCGATCTGCTGCGTCAGCGCTCGCGTCCGTATCTGTTCTCCAACACTCTGGCCCCGGCCATCGCCGCCGCCAGCCTGGAAGTGCTGAACATCCTCAAGGGCGGCGAGGGCGCCGAGCTGCGCGCCAAAGTACGCCGCAACGCCGAGCTGTTCCGCCAGGAAATGAGCGCGGCGGGCTTCACTCTGGTGCCCGGCCAGCACCCCATCGTCCCGGTGATGCTGGGCGATGCTAAGCTGGCGGGCGAGATGGCGGCCAAGCTGCTGGAAGAGGGCGTGTACGTGATCGGCTTCTCCTTCCCGGTGGTGCCCAAGGGCAAGGCGCGCATCCGCACCCAGATGTCGGCGCGCCACAGCGAAGAACAGGTTCGCCTGGCGGTGGCGGCTTTCATCAAAGTGGGCCGCGAACTCGGCGTGATCTGAGGCGTTGCGCCGCGCGCCCGTGGAGGGCGCCGCGGCGGATAGGAATAGAAATGAAAGCATTATCCAAACTGAAGGCCGAGCGCGGCCTGTGGATGACCGATGTGGCCAAGCCGGAAATCGGCCATAACGATTTGTTGATCCGGATTCGCAAGACCGCGATCTGCGGCACCGACATCCATATCTGGAACTGGGACGACTGGGCGCAGAAAACCATCCCGGTGCCCATGCACGTCGGCCATGAGTATGTCGGCGTGGTCGAGGCGATAGGCTCGGAAGTGCAGGGCTTCAGCGTCGGCCAGCGCGTGTCGGGCGAAGGGCACATCACCTGTGGCCATTGCCGCAACTGTCGCGCCGGCCGCCGTCACCTGTGCCGCAACACCTTCGGCGTGGGCGTCAACCGCGAAGGCGCCTTCGCCGAATATCTGGTGATTCCGGCCTTCAACGCCTTCCCGATTCCGGACGACATCTCCGACGACCTGGCGTCCATCTTCGACCCCTTCGGCAACGCGGTGCACACCGCGCTCAGCTTCAACCTGGTGGGCGAGGACGTGCTGATCACCGGCGCGGGCCCTATCGGCATCATGGCGGTGGCGATCGCTCGCCACGTCGGCGCGCGCCATGTGGTGATCACCGACGTCAACGAGTACCGGCTGGAGCTGGCGCGCAAAATGGGCGCGACCCGCGCGGTGAACGTGGCCAAGCAGGAGCTCAAGCAAGTGATGGCCGAACTGCATATGACCGAGGGCTTCGACGTCGGCCTGGAAATGTCCGGCAACCCGCAGGCCTTCCGCCAGATGCTGGACACCATGAACCACGGCGGCAAAGTGGCGCTGCTGGGCATTCCTCCGGCGGACACCGCCATCGACTGGAACCACGTCATCTTCAAAGGCCTGGAAATCAAGGGCATCTACGGGCGCGAGATGTTCGAGACCTGGTACAAGATGGTGGCGCTGATCCAGTCCGGTTTGGACATCACTCCCATCATCACCCACCATTTCCCGGTGGATGACTTCCAGCAGGGCTTCGAAGCCATGCTGTCGGGACAAAGCGGCAAGGTGATTCTGGACTGGAGCTGAAGGTAGGCGACGGCCTGACGAAAAACCCTCTTCGCCGGCGAAGAGGGTTTTTTTACGCGCATGGCCGCGGCTTGAACCTGCTTTGAGAATGTTTGAGCGTCGCCGGCGGGGCGGCGAGAATGGGCTGGCAAAAGGGATGGGGCGAAGGGGGTCAAGGACGGGCCCCGCGGCTCGGACCCTGTTCACTGTCCGCTGCGCTTCGGACAAGGGCCATGCAAGCCAGCTGGAAATGCCCATGCGCTACTCGCGCATGCCGCTTTTTCGCTGGTTTCCGCCTGGCCTCGTTCTGGCTTGAGAGACTTTGAACAGGTTTTCAGGCCGCTCGCGCGGTGTTTGTCCCGGTCCGATTGTTTGAGTGAGTTCAGAGCTTGCCCTCTCCGCCGTGCGGAGGGGGCTTTTTTATTTCGCCTTATTGCCCGGCCGGCGCCAGCAGCGGCGCATAGCCCAGGCCGCGCAACTTCTCCATGGTTTCGTCGGCTTCGGCGCGGCTCTTGAACGGGCCGACCTGCACGCGGGTGACGGTATGGGCCGGGATGCCGTGCTGTTTCAGCTCCTTCACCAGTTTTTCGGCGTTGCCGATGCTGGAGAACAGGCCCAGCTGGACTTGGTAGCCGATGGAGCTGCCGGCCGGCTTGGCCTTGACCGCGGCCTCCTTGGCCGGCGCTGCGGGTTTATCCGCGGCGACGGGGGCTGCGAGGGGAGGGGCTGCTTTGACGGGCTCGGCCGGCGCGGTCTTGCCGCCCGCCGCTTGCGGCGGAGTCGCCGCGGCGGGCGCTTTCGCCGTCGCGCGCTCATGCGCCGGAGCCGGAGCTGGCGCCGCCGCGTGCGCGGGCGGACGGTTGTTGACCACGGCCGGGGTCTTGTCCAGGTCGGGGCTGGCCGGGCTTGCGGCGCTGGGCGCTTGCGGCGCGCCGGCGGCTTCGGTCGCGGGCGCGCTGCTTTCCGCTGCCGGCGCGCTGGCGGGGGTGGGGGCCGGCGGCGCTTCCGCCGGGGCGGAAGCGGGCTTGATGATCTTGCCGGAACTGGGACTCTGGCTGCTGGCGGTCATTTCCACCTTGGGTTTGTTGAAGCTGTCGGTCAGCGGAATGGCGGCCAGCGCCACGGCGACCAGGCCGCCGGCGATCAGCAATCGCTTTTTCAGCTTGCTGTTGAGGTCGGCTTCGCCGCCGGTCTTGTCGGGGTCTTGTTGATTTTGTTCGCGCATGGTCCGTGAGACTTGAGAAATGTGCAGCACATGGTTGAAAACACTGCTAAAATATCGGGTTCGTCAAAATTGGGTAACCCGAGTGGCTGCATAATACTCAAGTTTAGCCACTTGTCTTGATGTTTGGGAGAATTTATATGGCAATTGAACGCACCTTGTCCATCGTTAAGCCGGACGCCGTTGGTAAAAACGTCATCGGCAAAATTTACGACCGTTTCGAATCCGCCGGCCTGAAAATCGTGGCCGCCAAGATGAAGCAACTGTCCCGCGCCGAAGCCGAAGGCTTCTACGCCGTGCACAAAGAACGTCCGTTCTTCAAGGACCTGGTTGACTTCATGGTGTCCGGCCCGGTGATGATCCAGGCGCTCGAAGGCGAAAACGCCGTGCTGAAAAACCGCGAACTGATGGGCGCGACCGATCCGAAGAAAGCTGAAGCCGGCACCATCCGCGCCGATTTCGCCGATTCCATCGACGCCAACGCCGTCCATGGTTCCGACAGCGTGGAAAACGCCGCGATCGAAGTGGCTTATTTCTTTGCTGCATCCGAGATCAGCGCCCGCTAATCTCAAATAGTACTCCGTTGTTTGCGGAGCCCGTCTCATGGACGGGCTCCGTCGAAAAGGCGGTCGTCCACACCGCCTTTGCTTTATCCCGAGGAATGCATGAAAACCAACCTGCTCGACTTCAACCTGGACCAGCTGACCCGGCATTTCGCCGAAATGGGCGAGAAGCCGTTTCGCGCCAAGCAAGTGATGCGCTGGATGCACCAGATGGCGGAAGCCGATTTCGACGCGATGACCGACCTGGCCAAAAGCCTGCGCGCCAAGCTGCATGAACGCGCCGAAGTGAAGGTTCCCTCGCTGATGACCGGGCAGGCGTCCAGTGATGGCACCCGCAAGTGGCTGCTCGACGTCGGCACCGGCAACGGCGTCGAAACCGTCTTCATCCCCGAGGATGAACGCGGCACCTTGTGCGTGTCATCCCAGGTGGGCTGCGCGCTGGAATGCACGTTCTGCTCCACCGGCCGCCAGGGCTTCAACCGCAATCTGTCCACTGCGGAGATCATCGGCCAGCTGTGGTGGGCCAACAAGGCGATGGGCGTCACGCCCAAGAACGAGCGCGTGGTGTCCAATGTGGTGATGATGGGCATGGGCGAGCCGCTGGCCAATTTCGACAATGTGGTCAGCGCGATGCAGATCATGCTGGACGACCACGGCTACGGCCTGTCGCGCCGGCGAGTGACCCTGTCCACCTCCGGCCTGGTGCCGCAGATGGACCGGCTGCGCGAAGAGTGCCCGGTGGCGCTGGCGGTGTCGCTGCACGCGCCCAACGACGCGATTCGCGACGTGATTGTGCCTATAAACAAGAAATACCCGTTGGCGCAGCTGATGGCGGCCTGTCAGCGCTATCTGGAAAAGGCGCCGCGCGACTTCATTACTTTCGAGTACGTGATGCTTGACGGTGTCAACGATAGGCCGGAACATGCTCGCCAATTGCTGGAGCTGGTGCGGGACGTGCCGTGCAAGTTCAATCTGATACCGTTCAATCCGTTCCCGAACTCGGGTTATGAGCGTTCCAGCAATAATGCGATTCGCGCGTTCCGCGAAATTCTGCAGGAGCGCGGTTATGTGGTGACGGTGCGGAAAACGCGCGGCGACGACATCGACGCCGCCTGTGGCCAGCTGGCCGGCCAAGTCATGGACAAAACCCGCCGTCAAGCCAAATGGATGCAGCTCGTAGAGGACAATAAGCAATGACGATACGGCAAATGGGGTTGATGGCCTGCTTATGGATGGCTGTGAGTTCAACCGCATTTGCCGCCGACGCCGAGGTGTCGCGCGAGCTGGCGACGATACGCAGCCAGCTGGCGATCGAATACGCCAAGATCGGCAATTACAAAGTGGCGCTGGAAACGGCGGACCTGGCCGTCGCCGCGGACCCGGCCTACGTCCCGGCCTATGTGTCCCGAGCCTATGTTTTGACCCAGTTGCGCGAAGAAGGGCCCGCCGAGGCCAATTACCGCAAAGCCCTGCAACTGGATCCAAGCAACCCGGAAGCGAACAATAATTACGGTTTGTTTCTGTGCGACCGAAACCGGTTGCAGGATTCTTTGTCCTATTTTCAGAAAGCGCTGGCCAACCCGCTGTATGATTCGCCTCAGACGGCTTATTTGAACCTGGGGCATTGCAGCGCCAAGGCCGGCAATAACGAGCAGGCCAACGATTACTTGCTGGCGGCGCTGCGCGCCGCGCCCAATTTCGCGCCCGCGCTGCGGGAATTAGCACAGTTGCATCTTGGGCTGGGTAATGCCAAATTGGCTGCTTTCTATTTCGAACGGATGGGCAAGGGCGCGGCGCTGCAAGCCGACGACCTGTGGCTGGGCGTGCAGATCGCGCGCAAGAGCGGCAACAGGGCGTTGGAAAGCGAATGTTCCGCCGCGCTCAAGAACCGTTATCCGGATTCCAAAGAAACACAACTGCTGTTGAGTGGAAGCTGAGGATGGAGCAACAATTCGAACAACAGGGACAGCCGACCGGTTCCAGCGTCGGCGCCCGGCTGAAAGCCGCTCGCGAAGCGGCCGGCATGGGCTTGGGGGAAGTCGCGGATAGGCTGAAACTGTCGATGCGGCAGTTGGAGGCGATAGAGCGCGACGATTTTACGATCTTGCCGGGCGCGACCTTCGTGCGCGGCTTCGTGCGCAATTACGCCCGCTTTTTGCAGATTGATCCCGAACCGTTGATGCACGCGCTGGACAGGCAGTTTCCTTCCGCCGTCAACGACGTCGCCAATCTGGTGCGCGACGGCGCGCACGAGGTTCCGGGGCATGTCGGCGAGCCGGCCGCGTCGGACGAAGGCGGCTCTTCAGGCAAATGGATTGTAGGCCTGTTGGTGATCGCGGCCCTGGGCGGCGGCGTCGCCTGGCTGGCCAGCAATCATGGCGGCGACAGCCGACCGGCCGCGGAAGCCTCCTCGGCCATCGCGACCGAACTGTCTTCGGCGCCGGCGGGCGAAGCCTCCGCTCCCGCGGCGTTTGCCGCGGAGACGCCGGCTTCCGCGCCGGCCGTCGCCGTCGCGCCCGTTCCGGCTTCCGCGCCGCAGCCGGTCAAGGCGGCCAACGTGGCCAGCGCGCCGGTCCAAACGGCGGCGCCGGCGGCCAAGCCTCAGGCCAGCGCCGCCGTTGCGGCGGCCAGCGGCAAGCTGGTGTTGACGGTCAAGGAGGCGGAAGCCTGGGTGTCGGTGGTGGACGCCACCGGCAAGAAGCTGGTGTTCCAGACCTTGCAGCCGGGCAGCACCCAGGAAGCGGTCGGCACCCCGCCGTTCAAGCTGGTGATCGGCAACGCCTCGCAAGTGGCGGTGAATTTCAATGGCCAAGCGGTGGACCTCTCGGACAAGATCCGCGGCACCACGGCAAAGCTGGAACTCAAGTAATTCAAGGTAGCGAATGGATAGCGTGAACATCGCGCGACGCCCCACCCTGCAGGCTAGGGTGGGGCATGTCATTGTAGGATCGGACGCTCCGGTGGTGGTGCAGTCCATGACCAACACCGACACCGCGGACGCGGCGGCCACGGTGCAGCAAGTGCTGGAGCTGGCGGAAGCCGGATCGGAGCTGGTGCGCATCACCGTCAACTCGCCGGAGGCGGCGGCCAAGGTGGCGGAAATCCGTCAACGGCTGGACGACGCCGGCTGTGCCGTTCCCTTGGTCGGCGATTTCCACTTCAATGGCGATCGCCTGCTGAGGGAGTACCCGGACTGCGCGCGCGCGCTGGCCAAATACCGGATCAATCCGGGCAATGTGGGCAAGGGCGCCAAGGGCGACGACAAGTTCGCCTTCATGATTCGCACCGCCATCGAGCACGGCAAGCCGGTGCGCATCGGCGTCAACTGGGGCAGCCTGGACCAGGCCTTGCTGGCGCGGATGATGGACGCCAACAACCGCGTCGCCCGGCCGCTGCCCTTGGAGCAGCTGATGCGCGAGGCCTTGATCGTCTCCGCGCTGGAGTCCGCCGACAAGGCGATGGAGCTGGGCCTGCCGGCCGAGCAGATTCTGCTGTCCTGCAAGGTCAGCAATGTGCAGGACCTGATCACCGTGTACCGCGACCTGGGCAGCCGCTGCAATTTCCCGCTGCACCTGGGTCTGACCGAAGCCGGCATGGGCTCCAAGGGCATCGTCGCGTCCAGCGCGGCGCTGGCGATCCTGCTGCAGCAAGGCATAGGCGACACCATCCGCATCTCGCTGACGCCGCAGCCGGGCGAGGCGCGCACCAAGGAAGTGGTGGTGGCGCAGGAGCTGCTGCAAACCATGGGCCTGCGCAGCTTCACCCCGCTGGTGACCGCTTGTCCGGGCTGCGGCCGCACCACCAGCACCTTTTTCCAGGAGCTGGCGGACCAGATCCAGAATTATCTGCGCACGCAAATGCCGGTGTGGCGTTTGCAATACCCGGGCGTAGAGGACATGAAGGTGGCGGTGATGGGCTGCGTGGTCAACGGCCCGGGGGAGAGCAAACTGGCCGATATCGGCATCTCGCTGCCCGGCACCGGCGAAGTGCCGGTGGCGCCGGTTTACGTCGACGGCCAAAAGGATGTTACCCTCAAGGGCGACAACATCGCCGCCGAGTTCACCGCCTTGGTTGATCGCTATGTGCAAAGCCGTTACGGCGAAGGCGGCGCCAAGCGCCGCGAGGGCGGCAGCCGCACCATCCCGATTCGTCCGGTAGGCGTTTGAGCGCGTTTGGCGCAATGACCGGGCACTGATTCAAGCGATATACAAGAAAACAAGCAATGGCTCAAAAATATCAAGCGGTCAAAGGCATGAATGACGTGCTGCCGGCCGAGTCCTACCAGTGGGAGTTCTTTGAAGGCAAGCTGCGCGAGTTGCTGGCCGACTACGGCTACCAGAACATCCGCACCCCCATCGTCGAAACCACGCCGCTGTTCGTTCGCGCCATCGGCGAAGTCACCGACGTGGTGGAGAAGGAGATGTACACCTTTATCGACAGCCTGAACGGCGACAGCCTGACGCTGCGCCCCGAAGGCACCGCCGGCACCCTGCGCGCGGTGGTCGAGCACAACCTTCTGTACAATGCCACCCAGAAGCTGTGGTATATGGGGCCGATGTTCCGTCACGAGCGCCCGCAAAAGGGCCGCTATCGCCAGTTCCATCAGATGGGGGTGGAGGCGCTGGGTTTTGGCGGGCCGGACATCGACGCCGAAATCATCGCGATGACCGCGGACCTGTGGCGCCGGTTGGGCCTGTCCCAGTATGTGCGCCTGGAAATCAATTCGCTGGGCAACCAGGAGGAGCGCGCCGCTCACCGTCAGGCGCTGATCGCCTATCTGGAACGGCACGTGGACATCCTGGACGAAGACGGCAAGCGCCGCATGTACAGCAATCCGTTGCGCGTGCTGGACACCAAGAACCCGGCCTTGCAGCAGATGGCCGACGAGGCGCCCAAGCTGTCCGACTATCTGGGCGAAGCGTCCCGCGCGCATTACGAAGGTTGGAAGGCGATGATCCGCGAACTGGGCGTCGACTTCGTGGAAAACCCGCGGCTGGTGCGCGGACTCGACTACTACAACCAGTCGGTGTTCGAATGGGTGACCAATGAGCTGGGCGCGCAAGGCACGGTTTGCGCCGGCGGCCGTTACGACGGCCTGATCGAACAACTGGGCGGCAAGCCGGCGGCCGGCATCGGCTTCGGCATGGGCCTGGAGCGCGTGGTGCTGTTGCTGCAGGACAAGCAATTGCTGCCGGCGCAACGCAGCGTCGACGTCTACCTGGTGAACCAGGGCGAAGGCGCGGGGCTGTACGCGATGAAGCTGGCGCAGAGCCTGCGCGCCGCCGGCCTGTCGGTGGTGCAGCACTTGGGCGAAGGCAGCTTCAAGTCGCAAATGAAAAAAGCCGACGGCTGCGGCGCGCAGTTCGCCGTCATCGTCGGCGAAGATGAAATCAAGACGGGTCAGGCGGTGATCAAGGTGCTGCGCGCCGAGATGGACCAGCAAACCGTGGCGGCGGAAGCGGTGGCCGCCACGCTGATCTCACTGAAAGCTTAAGGGAGAGGGGCGCAATGGCGTTCGACTTGCAGGAACAGGAACAGATTGATTCGATCAAGGCCTTCTGGCAACAGTGGGGCAAGCTGATCGCCGGCGTGCTGGCGGCGTCCGCGATTGCCTACCTGGGGTTCAAGGGCTATCGCTACTATCAGGAGCAGCAAGCGCAGAAGGCCGCGGCCGCTTACGAGAACATCGACGCGGCGGTGGCGGGCAAGGACATCGCCAAGCTGAAGTCCGCGGTGACGCTGCTGCAGAACGATTTCGGTTCTTCGGCCTACGCTACCCGCGGCTCGCTGATTCTGGCCAAGGCCGCTTTCGACAAGAGCGACCTCGCCTTGGCCAAGAGCCAGCTGGAATGGGTGCTGGCCAATAGCAAGGACGAATCGGCAAGCGCCATCGCCCGCCTGCGCCTGGCCTCCTTGCTGCTGGATCAGAAGGCTTACGACGCGGCGATCGCCGAACTGAACAAGGAACACGCGGCCGGTTTCGACGCGCTGTTCCTGGATTTGAAGGGCGATGTGCTGGTCGCCAAGGGCGACGCCGCCGCCGCGCGCGACGCCTATAAATCCGCTTTGGCCAAATTGGTGGGCGATTCGCCGAACCGCCAGTTCATCCAGACCAAACTCGACGCGCTGGGAGGCTGACCGCATGCGCCGCCAATTGTTGCTGACCGCTGTGCTGTCCTCCTCGCTGCTGGCCGGCTGCGCCAGCTGGTTCGAAGGCAATACCCAGTTCAAGCCCACCCCGCTGGCCGCGATCAAGCCCTTGCAGGGGCTGGACGTCAAATGGACGGCGGGCCAGGCCGCGCCGGCCGCCGGCTTCCTGCCGGTCTACGTCAACGGCCTGGTGGTGAGCGCCGACGCCGACGGCCATGTGCGCAGCATCGACGCCCTCAGCGGCCGCGTCAGCGCGGACGTGGATCTGAAGCGCAAGCTCAGCGCCGGCGTGGCCGTGGCCGGCGACATGGTGCTGGTGGGCACTCAGGACGCCAAGCTGCTGGCGGTGGAGCGCGCCAGCGGCAAAGTGCTGTGGCAGCAACCGCTGACCAGCCTGATGCTGGAGGCGCCGCAAGTGGCCGGCGACATGGTGCTGGTGCGCACCAACGACGCGCGCCTGACCGGCTTCTCCCTGACCGACGGCGGCAAGCAGCTGTGGTCCAGCGGCAATGTGTTGCCGCAGCTGACCGTGCGCAACAACGGCTCGATGCAGGCGGTGGGCAAGGAAGCGGTGATGGTGGGGCAGGCCGGCGGCCGCCTGGACATCGTCAACCCGCAAACCGGCAACGCCTTGTGGCAGGGCGCGGTGGCCAACCCGCGCGGCGCCACCGAACTGGAACGGATGACCGACGTGACGTCGCGGCCGGTGTTCGACGCCGGCCAGGTGTGCGCGGTGGCCTATCAGGGACGGGCGGCCTGCTTCGAGGCGCGTTCCGGCAATCTGTTGTGGGCGCGTGAAATCTCGTCCAGCCGCGGCCTCGCCGTGGATGGCCGCAATGTCTACGTGACCGCGGAAGACGGCTCGGTGTGGGCGTTCGACCGCGGCACCGGCCGCAATATCTGGAAAACCGACGACCTGAAATATCGGGACGTCACCGGCCCCGCGCTGCTGGGCCGCTTCGTGCTGGTTGGCGATGGCGAAGGTTACGCCCATCTGCTATCCAATGAGAGCGGCAGCATCGTGGGCCGAGTCAAGGTCGGGTCCGCCCTGGCCAATCAACCGGTGTCGCTGGGTTCGTCCGCCTTGATGCAAGGCAAGGACGGCCGCCTGGCGATGCTGACTTTGGGATAATAAAGCAGTATTCATGAAACCTACCGTAGCTCTGGTCGGCCGCCCCAATGTGGGCAAGTCGACCTTATTCAACCGGCTGACCCGCAGCCGCGACGCCCTGGTCGCCGACCAGCCCGGCCTGACGCGCGATCGCCACTATGGCCATGGCCGCGTGGGCGAAAAGCCGTATCTGGTCGTGGACACCGGCGGCTTCGAGCCGGTGGTGGACGAAGGCATTCTGTTCGAAATGGCCAAGCAGACGCTGCAGGCCGTGGACGAGGCCGATGCCGTGGTGTTCCTGGTGGACGGCCGCAACGGCCTGACGCCGCAAGACAAAATCATCGCCAACCGCCTGCGCCAGCTGCAGCGTCCGGTCTTCCTCGCCGTCAACAAGGCCGAGGGCATGCGCCACGCCATCGCCGGCGCCGAGTTCCATGAACTCGCGCTGGGCGAGCCGCTGGTGATTTCCGCCGCCCACGGCGACGGCGTGCGCGAATTGATGGAACTGGTGCTGGCGGACTTCCCGGAGGAAGTCGAGGAAGAAGCCTCGCGCCATCCCAAGTTCGCGGTGATCGGCCGGCCCAACGTCGGCAAGTCCACCCTGGTGAACGCCATTCTGGGCGAGGAGCGCGTGATCGCCTTCGACCAGGCCGGCACTACTCGCGACAGCATATATATTGATTTTGAGCGAGATGGCCATACCTACACCATCATCGACACCGCGGGCGTGCGTCGCCGGGCCAAGGTCAGCGAGATGCTTGAGAAATTCTCGGTGATCAAGACCATGAAGGCGATCGAAGACGCCAACGTGGCGGTGCTGGTGCTGGACGCTCAACTGGACATTTCCGAGCAGGACGCCACCATCGCCGGTTTCGCGCTGGAAGCGGGTCGGGCGCTGGTGGTGGCGGTGAACAAATGGGACAACCTGGACGGGGAGCAAAAGGAAACGGTGCGCCGCGAGATCGCGCGCAAACTGAACTTCCTGGATTTTGCAAAGTTCCATTACATCTCCGCCATTGAAGGCCGCGGCGTGGCAGACTTGTTCAAGTCCATCGACGAGGCGTACAAGGCGGCGATGGCCAAGCTGGCCACGCCCAAGCTGACCCGGGTGCTGCAAGTGGCGCTGGAACGCCAGCAGCCGCCGCGCTCCGGCCTGATCCGCCCGAAAATGCGCTACGCGCACCAGGGGGGGCAGAACCCGCCCATCATCGTGGTGCACGGCAATGCCTTGGACGCGGTGCCGAACAGTTATACCCGCTATCTGGAACATACTTTCCGGAAAGTGTTCAAGCTGCAGGGCACGCCGCTGCGCGTGCAGTACAAATCTTCGGACAATCCGTTCGACACCGACGACGGCAAGGAGAAGTCCCGAGCCAAGCCCAAGCCGATGTCCAAGATGCGCGGACGCGAAAAAGAAGTGCGTTACGGCAAGAACGGCAAGGGCAGCAGCAGTAAAAAATAGTACGCCGGGATGTTTTCTGCTAATAATAAGCAGACAACCGGGCTGTAAGGTTCAGTTAATACAACAATCAACGATTCGGAGAATAACGAATGAGCTCTAAAGGGCAAATGTTACAAGACCCGTTCCTGAACATCCTGCGTAAGGAACATGTGCCGGTGTCCATCTACCTGGTGAACGGCATTAAACTTCAGGGTCAGGTAGAATCCTTTGACCAGTACGTGGTGCTGTTGAAAAACACGGTGACCCAAATGGTGTACAAACACGCCATTTCCACCGTAGTGCCCGCCCGTCCGGTTAATCTTCCCCATGAACACCCGGTGCAAAAACAGGAGCAGCAAGACGCCTAAAGCGTTGCTGTGCTTGTGACCGGGCCGATGGGCCGCGCCGATCCGGCGCGGCTTGTCGGCCTTTTGTCTTTTGCGCCCCAACTATGGTTTCCGAATAGTGTTTGATCGTCCCGACTTAGGCGACCAGGCGGTTCTGGTCTGCCTGGATTTTGGAGATGCCGATTACCAGGAAAACATCGCCGAGTGCGCCGAGCTGGTCAGGAGCGCCGGCGTGGAGGTGATGGGCGTGGTGCAGGGCAAGCGGCAGCGCCCGGACGCCGCGCTGTTCGCGGGCAAGGGCAAGGTCGAGGAAATCGGCCTGCTGGTGCGCGCCACCGATGCCAATGTAGTGATATTCAACCACGCCTTGGCGCCTGGCCAAGAGCGCAATCTGGAGCGGGCGCTGCAGTGTCGAGTCATCGACCGCAACAGCCTGATCCTGGACATCTTCGCCCAGCGCGCGCGCAGCCACGAGGGCAAGCTGCAAGTCGAACTGGCTCAACTGTCGCATATGTCCACCCGCCTGGTGCGCGGCTGGACCCACTTGGAGCGGCAGAAGGGCGGCATCGGCCTGCGCGGCCCCGGCGAAACCCAGCTAGAAACCGACCGCCGTCTGCTCGGCATCCGCGTCAAGGCGCTGAAAGAGCGGCTGGCCCAGGTGCAAAAGCAACGCAACACCCAGCGCAAGGGGCGCGGCCGCGCCGGCATCGCCTCGGTGTCCATCGTCGGCTACACCAACGCCGGCAAGTCCACCTTGTTCAACGCCTTGACCAAGGCGCGCATCTACGCGGCGGACCAATTGTTCGCCACGCTGGACACCACCAGCCGCAAGCTGTTCCTCAATCACCAGACATCCATCGTGATTTCCGATACTGTGGGCTTTATCCGCGATCTGCCGCACACCCTGGTGGCCGCGTTTCGCGCTACCCTGGAGGAAACCGTGCGCGCGGATCTCCTGCTGCATGTGGTGGATTGCTCCAGCGATATGCGCGATGTGCAGATCGAGGAGGTCAACAAGGTGTTGGCCGAGATCGGCGCGGACGGCATTCCGCAATTGCTGGTCTGGAACAAATGCGATCTGCGCGAGATGGAGCCGGAGATCGAGCGCGACGCGGCGGGCCGTCCGGTTTCGGTGCGGGTTTCAGCCCTGACCGGAGCCGGCCTGGAACTCTTGCGCGCGGCGGTTGCCGAATGCGTGCATCCTTCCCAAAACAACCATAAAGACTATTACGAGCATGTCGCAGAATGACCCTAACCGAGGCCGCCGAGGCAATGAAGGGCCGCCGGACCTCGATGAAGTGTTCCGCAACCTAAATCAGAAGCTGTCGCGGCTGCTGGGCGCCAAAGGCAGCGGCGCCGGCGGCAGTCCCGCGTCCGGCGTCAAACCGCCGTTCAAGGGCGGCGCCATCGCCGTGGTCGGCGTATTGGCCGCGCTGTGGCTGGCCAGCGGTTTCTACGTGGTGGACGCGCGCGAGCAAGGCGTGGTGCTGCGCCTGGGCAGCTTCAACCGAGTGACCGAGCCGGGCCTGCAATGGCACGCGCCGTTCCCGATTGAGAAGGTGGAAATCGTCAACCTGACCGAAGTGCGCAGCGTGGAGGTGGGCTACCGCAACACCGCCCAAACGCGGGTGGCGGAAGAGTCGCTGATGCTGACTTCGGACCAGAACATCATCGACGTCCAGCTGTCGGTGCAATACGACATCAAGGACGCGCGCGCCTTCCTGTTCAACAACGCCTCGCGCGAGCGCGACGCCAAGGACATCGTCAAGCAGGCGACCGAAACCGCGATCCGCGAAGTAGTGGGCCGCAACAAGGTCGATTTCGTGCTGAACGAAGGGCGGACCCAGATCGCGGTCGAAACCCAGAAACTGATCCAGGAAGTGCTGGATCGTTATTCGCTGGGCGTGCGCATCGCCAAGGTCAACATCAACGCGGTACAGCCGCCCGAGCAGGTGCTGGCGGCGTTCGACGACGCGGTGAAGGCCGGCCAGGACAAGGACAAGTTGCGCAACGAGGGCCTGGCCTACGCCAACGAGGTGCTGCCCAAGGCCCAGGGCCTGGCCGCGCGTCTGCAGCAGGAGGCCGAAGCCTACGAGCAGAAAGTCGTCTCCCGCGCGGAGGGCGACGCGTCGCGCTTCAAGCAAGTGTTGTCTGAATACAACAAAGCGCCCAAGGTGATGCGCGATCGCCTGTATCTGGACATGATGCAGCAGATCATGAGCAGCACCACCAAGGTGGTGGTGGACCAGAAGGGCGGCAACAACCTGCTGTACCTGCCCTTGGACAAGCTGATCCAGCAGAGCAGCCCAGGCGCCTCCGGCGCGGCGGCGCCCGCCGCCAGCGCGGCGCCGCAGCCGGCGGAACAGACGCCGCCGGCCGCTCAGGCCGGCAATGCCAAAGGGGGGCGGGACGTGACCCGCGGGCGTGATTTTTTTGGGGCGGAGCGATAAGCAATGGATAGACTGATTCCGACTGTAGTTGCCATAGCCGGTGTGCTATTTGTTGCCAGCCTGTCGCTGTTCACCGTGGATCAGCGCCAATACGCGCTGGTTTTCCAGTTTGGCGAAGTGGTGCGCATCATCAAGGAGCCGGGTATCCAGTTCAAGGTGCCGCTGCTGCAAAACGTGCGTTATTTCGACCGCCGCGTGCAGACCATCGATGCGGAAGCGCCGGAATTGTTCAACACCCGCGAGAAAAAGAACGTGCTGGTGGACAGTTTCGTCAAATGGCGGGTGGTGGACGTTGAGCAGTTCTACAAGAGCGTGGGCTCCGAAGCCGCCGCTGTGGCGCGATTGAAACAGACCATCAACGACGGCCTGCGAGCGGAATTCGGCCAAAAAATGGTTGCCGACGTCATTTCCGGCAAGCGCGACCAGGTGATGGACACGGTTCGCAAGCGCGCGGACGCGGATGCGCGTAAAATAGGCGTACAAATTCTCGACGTGCGCTTAAAACGAGTCGATTTTCCGGATAAAATAAGCAGTTCGGTCTTCGATCGCATGCAGTCCGAGCGCCGCACCGTCGCCAGCCAGTTGCGCAGCGAGGGCGCCGCGGACGCCGAGCGCATCCGCGCCGAGGCGGACAAGCAGCGCGAAGTGGTGCTGGCCGAAGCGTATCGCCAGGCTCAGGACTTGAAGGGCAAGGGCGACGCCAAGGCGGCGGCGATCTATGCCGAGGCTTACGGCAAGAACCCGGACTTCTACGCCTTCTGGCGCAGCATGGACGCGTACAAGGAGTCGTTCAAGAACAAGAGCGACGTCTTGGTGCTGGAACCGAGCAGCGAGTTCTTCAAGTACTTCAAGAACCCGCAGTCCGGAGCGGCCAAGGCCAAGTAAGCGGCCAAGGCGGGCGGTTTGCGCCGCGCAAAACAATCGAGTATGGAACACTGGCCGGGGCGACCTGGCCAGTTTGCTGATAACAAGGCGGGACGCTTCCCGCCTTTTATTCTGTTGAAAAGAATCATGCGTAATTGGCTGTTACCGGAATACATCGCGGATATTCTGCCCGCCACCGCGCGCCAGGTGGAGTCCGCCAAGGCGGCGATGCTGGAAGGCTTTCGCGTGGCGGGCTACGAGTTGGTGCTGCCGCCGCTGATCGAATACATCGATTCGCTGATCGGCGAGGAAGATGCTTCGCTCGAGCTCAAGACCTTCAAGCTGGACGATCAGTTGTCCGGCCGGCAGATGGGCTTGCGCGCGGACATCACGCCGCAGGTGTCGCGCATCGACGCGCACCTGCTGGGCGAGCGCACCGGCGTGACCCGGCTGTGTTACGCCGGCAGCGTGGTGCATACCCGGCCGGACGGCCTGGCCGGCTCTCGCGAGCCGCTGCAGGTGGGGGCGGAGCTGTACGGCTACGCCGGCATCGAGGCCGACCTGGAAATCATCGAATTGATGCTGGGCACCTTGGAGCGCGCCGGCGTGTCCGGCCTGCGGCTGGACTTCGGCCATATGGCGATTTACCGCGGCATCGCCGCCGCCGCCGGTTTGTCGGCGGAAACCAGCCGGGCGCTGTTCGCCAAGCTGCAGAGCAAGGACGTGGCCAGCATTCGCGAATTGGTCAGCGATGTCGCCGAGCCGTATCGCAGCGCCTTCCTGGCCTTGCCGGAGCTGTACGGTCCTATCGAAGAGCTGGACCGGGCGCGTTCGCGTCTGCCGTCCTTGCCCGAGGTGGAGCTTGGCCTGATGCAGCTGTCCGCGGTGGCCAAGGCCTTGGAGGGCCGGGTGGCCTTGAGTTTCGACCTGACCGAATTGCGCGGCACCCAGTATCACAATGGCTTGCTGTTCGCGGCCTATGCTGAGGGCTGGGCCGAGGAACTGGCGCGCGGCGGACGTTACGACAATGTCGGCCGCCGTTTTGGCCGCGCCCGTCCGGCCACCGGCTTCAGCCTGGATTTGCGCGATCTGATCCGCATCCTGCCGGAGCAAGGCTCGGTCCGGGGCATCCGCCTGGCCGCCAAGCACTGGCCGCAGGCGCGGGCTGAAGTGGCCCGCCTGCGCGCGGCGGGCGAAATGGTGGTGATTGATTATCTGGGCGAGTCCGCCCAGGCCTTGAATTGCGATCGCGAGCTGACTCAGGACGGCTCGGATTGGCATGTGGTTTCATTTAACTGATTTTTGAATCTGACTGAAGAAGAGGCTTTTTCCAATGTCCAAGAACGTTGTCGTGATCGGTACCCAGTGGGGTGATGAGGGCAAGGGCAAGATCGTTGACTGGCTGACCGACCACGCGCGCGCCGTGGTCCGCTTCCAGGGCGGTCACAACGCGGGCCACACTCTGGTGGTGGGCGGCAAGAAAACCGTGCTGCGCCTGATTCCGTCCGGCATTCTGCGCGACGATGTCGAGTGCTTCATCGGCAATGGCGTGGTGTTGTCTCCGGAAGCCTTGCTCAAGGAGATCGACGAACTGGAAACCGCCGGCGTGAACGTCGCCGCGCGCCTGAAGATTTCCGAAGGCTGCCCGCTGATCCTGCCGTACCACGTCGCTTTGGACCAGGCGCGCGAAGCCGCCAAGGGCGCCGGCAAGATCGGCACCACCGGCCGCGGCATCGGCCCCTGCTATGAAGACAAGGTGGCGCGCCGCGCGCTGAAGGTGATCGACCTGTTCGATACCGCCCGTTTCGCCGAGAAGCTGAAAGAGAACGTCGAATACTACAACTTCATGCTGACCAAGCTGTTCCAGGCAGAGCCGGTGAGTTTCGACGTCATCCTGGCCGACACCCTGAAGCTGGCCGAGCGCATCAAGCCGATGGTGGCCGACGTGTCCCGCACCCTGTACGACATGAACCAGGCGGACATTCCGCTGCTGTTCGAAGGCGCGCAAGGCACCCTGCTGGATATCGACCACGGTACCTATCCGTACGTGACCTCGTCCAACTGCGTGGCCGGCGCTGCCGCGCCGGGCGCCGGCGTGGCTCCGCAGATGCTCAACTACGTGCTGGGCATCGTCAAGGGCTACACCACCCGCGTGGGTTCCGGTCCGTTCCCGACCGAACAGGAGAACGATATCGGCATGTTCCTGGCCAAGCGCGGCAATGAGTTCGGCTCGGTGACCGGTCGTCCGCGTCGCTGTGGCTGGTTCGACGCCGCCGCGCTCAAGCGTTCCATCCAGATCAACGGCGTGTCCGGCCTGTGCGTGACCAAGCTGGACGTGATGGACGGCCTGGAAGAGATCAAGCTGTGCGTGGGTTACACCCTGGACGGCGAGAAAGTGGACATTCTGCCGTTTGGTTCCGACGCGGTCAGCAAGTGCGTGCCGGTTTACGAAACCATGCCCGGCTGGAGCGAAAGCACCTTCGGCGCCAAGCGCTGGGAAGACCTGCCGGCCAATGCGCAGGCCTACCTGACCCGCATCGCCGAAGTTTGCGGCGCTCCGGTGGACATCATCTCCACGGGTCCGGATCGCGAAGAAACCATCGTGATGCGTCATCCCTACGGTCTGTAAGTCCGATTCGACCCTTAGTCGGAAACCCGCCTGCCAGGCGGGTTTTTTCATGTCCGCGGCCGGCGTAGACTGCCTGGGTCTGGTTTTCGAAAGCGAAACAAATGCAGCCATTGAATGTCGCCTTGGTGGGTTACGGCTATGCCGGCAAGACTTTTCACGCGCCCTTGATCGCCGCGACGCCCGAGTTGAGGTTGGCCGCCGTCGTCAGCAGCCGTCCGGACGCAGTACGGGCCGATTGGCCGCAAGCATCGGTGCTGGCCGGTCTGGAGCAGGCTTTGGCCGATCCGGCGATCGATATGGTCGTCATCGCCAGCCCCAACTCGCTGCATTATCCGCAGGCGCGCGCGAGCTTGCTCGCCGGCAAGCACGTGGTGGTGGACAAGCCGTTCACGGTGACGCAGGCGGAGGCGCGGGAGCTGTGCCGGATGGCGGAGCGGCCGGGCAGTCCGCTGCTGTCTGTGTTCCATAACCGGCGCTGGGATGCGGACTTTCTGGCGCTTAAAGACTTGCTGGGCAGCGGCGAGCTGGGGGCGCTCAGCCACTTCGAGTCTCATTTCGATCGCTATCGGCCGCAAGTGCGCGCGCGTTGGCGCGAGCTGGATCAGCCGGGCGCCGGGCTGTGGTACGACCTGGGGCCGCATCTGATCGATCAGGCCTTGCAGTTGTTGGGTTGGCCGCAGACGATTTATGCGAGTTTGTCCAAGCAGAGGGTCGGCGCGCAGGCTGCGGATTACTTTCACGTGCAGTTGGCTTATGAGGGGCATCAGGCGGTATTGCACGCCTCCTGCCTGGTCAGCGGCGGCGCTCCGCGCTTTAGTCTGCACGGCTCGCTCGCCAGTTACGTCAAGTTCGGCCTGGATGGTCAGGAAGACTATTTGAAGCGCGGCGGTCGCCCCGGCGAAGAGGGCTGGGGTGTGGACCTTGCGCCGGGCATTTTGTACCGTCAGCGGGACGACGAGGAGCTCCGCGAATCCCGGCCGGCGCCCTTGGGAGACTATCGCGAATACTATCGCGCGGCGGCGCGCGCCGCGCGAGGCTTGGGAGCCAATCCAGTGACGGCGCGGGAGGCGTGGCGGGTGATGGCCTTGCTGGAGCAGGGGGAGAGGAGCGCCCGGGAAGGCCGGCGTCTGTTCTGCCTCCCGCTTGCTTGAGTGCGACCGGGGGCGCGCGTCTCGCTTTACGTTTCGACATCATTTGCGACGCCGGTCCCGTCGTTCTTGCGGCGGCGGGTGCTACACTGGCGTTTCCGCCTCCTGAAGTTTGATCGTCATGCAGCTCAAGCTCGCCGCCGGTATGGTGACCCCGTTGATCGTGGCCACCGCCTTGTTCATGGAGAACATGGACGCCACCGTGATATCCACCTCCTTGCCGGCCATCGCGCGCGACCTGTTGGTGGATCCGATCGGCTTGAAATTGGCGTTGACGTCCTATTTGGTCAGCCTGGCCGTGTTTATCCCCATCAGCGGCTGGATGGCGGACCGTTTCGGTTCGCGGCGTATTTTCCGTGCCGCCATCGCCGTCTTCGTATTGGGTTCCGTGTTGTGCGCGCTCAGCAATACGCTAGGCGGTTTCGTGCTGGCGCGTTTTGTGCAGGGCATTGGCGGCGCGATGATGGTGCCGGTGGGGCGTTTGGTGATTTTGCGCACCACCGCGAAAGCGGACCTGGTGCGGGCGCTCAGCTATCTGACGGTTCCCGCCTTGCTGGGGCCGGTCATTGGACCGCCCTTGGGCGGTTTCATCAGCACCTATCTGCATTGGCGCTGGATATTCTTGATCAATATCCCGATCGGCGTGTTGGGTTGGGTGCTGGCCAGGCGCCACATCGAAGACTTGAAGGATGAGGAGCTGCCGCCGCTGGACTGGCTGGGCTTTGCCCTGAGCGGCGTCGGCCTGTCCTTGTTGATGCTGGGCCTGGCTTCCGAGGGCAAGCATTTGATCTCGGCGCAATGGTCCGTCCTGCTGGCCGTGGTGGGCGCCGGCTTGTTGTGGCTTTACCTGCTGCATTACCGCCGCGCGGCGCATCCCTTGCTGGACTTGTCCTTGCTGCGCTTGCCCACCTTTCATGCCGGCGTGGTGGGGGGCTTCATGTTCCGCGTCGGCATCGGCTCCACGCCTTTTTTGCTGCCGCTGATGCTGCAGCTGGGATTGGGGCTCAATCCTTTTGTCTCGGGCTTGCTGACGTGTTCTACCGCGGTGGGCGCCATTTTCATGAAGACGCTGGTGATGCGCATACTGCGACGCTATGGTTTCCGCCGGGTATTGATGGCTAATAGCGTGCTTGCAGGGATTTCCATTGCCGCGTACGCCTTGTTCTACGAAGCACCGAGCTATGTCTGGATGTTGCTAGTCTTTGTGTTGGGCGGCTGCCTCCGCTCCTTGCAGTTCACCAGTCTGAACGCGATCTCTTTTGCCGAGGTCGAGCCGGCCGGCATGAGTCACGCCACCAGCCTTTCCGGCGTGGCGCAGCAGCTGGCTGCGGGGTTGGGGGTGACGGTGGGGGCTTTCGTCGTGCAGGGGGTGGGCCTGTTGCATGGACACGCGCATTTGACCGTGGTCGACTTTGCCTGGGCTTTCGCCATCATGGGCGTCTTGACCATGCTGTCCGGCCTGATGTTCGCCAGTTTGGACCCTCGCGCCGGCGATGAGTTGGCCTCGCGCTAATGCGGGCGGGGGAGGAATGCAAAAACCCCGTTGATCATAAATCAACGGGGTTTTATTGGTGCCCAAGAGAAGACTCGAACTTCCACACCCTTGCGGGCGCTAGGACCTGAACCTAGTGCGTCTACCAATTCCGCCACCTGGGCATAAAACTTAAATTGTCTTACCGCTAGACTACGATATAAACACCATCGAAGCCGTTAAAACTGTTGGTGCCCAAGAGAAGACTCGAACTTCCACACCCTTGCGGGCGCTAGGACCTGAACCTAGTGCGTCTACCAATTCCGCCACCTGGGCCAACCAGATTGTTACTATACAGAGCGAACATCACGATTACAATAGAGTAAATCAGTGGTGCCCAAGAGAAGACTCGAACTTCCACACCCTTGCGGGCGCTAGGACCTGAACCTAGTGCGTCTACCAATTCCGCCACCTGGGCTTCGCTTTGCTGTATTATTTCGCTGCATCTCTGCAACGAGATGCGAATTATAGACATATTCTTGAGGGTGTCAATGGCTAGAACACAAAAAAAACAAAAGACCCTGTCCCTCCGCGAACAGGACCCCTTCCTGGAACGGGAAAAACTTAAATATTCCAATCCCTTGCCGAGCCGAGAGTTCGTTTTAAAAATTTTGGCCGAGCAGGGGGTGCCGCTGTTTCCTGACGAATTGGCGCGCATGTTATCGATTGCGCGGGCCGAATCTATTTATTTCGAACGTCGCTTGCGGGCGATGGAACGTGACGGCGAAATCATCATCAATCGCAAAGGCGCGGTCTGCGTCGCTCAAAAGCTGGACCTGATCAAGTGCAAAGTGTCCGGTCATCGCGACGGCTACGGTTTCGCCATTCCGGACGAAGGCGAAGGCCAGGGCGGCGATATTTTCCTGCCCGAGCGGGAAATGAAGAAAGCGATGCATGGCGATCGAGTAATGGTCCGTCCGTCCGGCGTCGATCGTCGAGGCCGCCAGGAAGGCAAGATCGTTGAGGTGCTGGACCATGTGGTAACGCGGCTGGTTGGCCGCATCAACCGGGTCCGGGGTGTGTGGGTGGTGACGGCGGAAGACCGCCGCATCAACCACGACATTCTGATTGAGCCGGGCGGCGAGGCGGGCGCCAAGGACGGCCAGGTGGTGATGGTGGAAATCCTGCAGCACCCGGACGCCTACCGTCAGCCTGTCGGCCAGGTGGTGGAAGTGCTGGGCAATTACGCCGATCCCGGCATGGAGATCGAGATCGCGCTGCGCAAGCACGACCTGCCCCATCAATTCCCGGAGGCGGTGCTGGCCCAAGCCAAGGCGACGCCGAAGAAGGTGCGCAAGAAAGACTGGACCAAGGACCGCGTCGATCTGCGCGACCTGCCCTTGGTGACGATAGACGGCGAAACCGCGCGCGACTTCGACGACGCCGTGTACGCCGAGAAGCAGGGCAAGGGCTTCCGTCTGGTGGTGGCTATCGCCGACGTCAGTTTCTACGTGGAGCCTGGCGACGCTTTGGATCAGGAGGCGCTCAATCGCGGCACTTCGGTTTATTTCCCGCGCCGGGTCATTCCCATGCTGCCGGAAGCCTTGTCCAACGGCATTTGCTCGCTGAATCCGGATGTGGAGCGGATGTGCATGGTCTGCGATATGCAGATCAACGCCAAGGGCGCGGTCAAACGCTACCAGTTCTATCCCGCGGTGATGCTGTCCAAGGCGAGGCTGACCTACACCCAGGTTTGGGACTGGATCCAGAAGGGAAGCGACAGCCCGCTGCTGCCGCAGATACAGACGCTGTACTCCTTGTTCAAAGTGCTGCTGGCCGCGCGCAGTCAGCGCGGGGCGATCGAGTTCGACTCGGTGGAAACCCAGATGATCTTCAACGACGCGGGCAAGATCGAGCGCATCGTGCCGGTCGTGCGCAACGACGCGCACCGCCTGATTGAGGAGTGCATGCTGGCGGCCAACGTCTGCGCGGCAGATTTCCTGGAGCAGAACGGACACAAGGCCTTGTATCGGGTGCATGAAGGGCCGACTGAAGAGAAACTGGAAAATCTGCGCAACTACCTGCGCCTGGTCGGCCTGAGCCTGGACGGCGGCGAAAAGCCCACCGCCAAGGACTACGCCAAGCTGGCCGAACAGATACATGGCCGTCCGGACGCACCGGTATTGCAGACCATGCTGTTGCGTTCGATGCAGCAGGCGGTTTACACGCCGGACAACAACGGCCACTTCGGTCTGGCTTACGAGGCTTATGCGCACTTCACCTCGCCGATCCGCCGTTACCCGGACCTGCTGGTGCATCGCTCGATCAAGGCGGTGCTCAAAGGCGGCAAATACAAACCAGGCAAGTGGGCGCAACTGGGCGTGCATTGCTCGATGACCGAGCGTCGCGCGGATGATGCCAGCCGCGACGTCGAGTCCTGGCTGAAAACCTACTATATGAGGGACAAGGTCGGCGAGATCTTCAAGGGCAAGATTTGCGCGGTGACCAGCTTCGGCGTCTTCGTGTTGTTGGACGACGTGTACGTCGAGGGGCTGGTGCACATCTCCGAACTGGGCAAGGACTACTTCCACTTCAAGAAGGACGTTCAGGCGATTGTCGGCGAGAAGAGCGGCATGCAATACCGCTTGGGCGATACGCTGACGGTGAAGGTGATGAGCGCAAATCTGGAGAGCGCCCAAGTCGACTTCGCCCTGGTTAAAGAGGGCGACCTGCCTGTCGCCCGGCCGGTGCCCGCGCGCAGCGCCGGCCCGAGACAGGGCGGTTCGAGGCGGCCTGCCGAGTCCAAGCCTGCAGAGGTGAAACCTGCCGCATTGCCGACGGCGCCCAGGGGGCGCAGCAGAGGGGCGGCTCAAGCGCCGGCACCGAAGCCCGCGGCCAACAAGCCTGTGGCTACCCAGCCGACAGCAAGCAAGCCGACAGCAAGCAAGCCGACAGCAAGCAAGCCGACA
>NZ_JAFHKL010000009.1 GCF_016937655.1 Chromobacterium alkanivorans
CGTCTGCCTTACAAGCAGAATGTCGGCGGTTCGACTCCGTCAACGCCCACCAAGTTTCGGTTGGAGTGGTAGTTCAGTTGGTTAGAATACCGGCCTGTCACGCCGGGGGTCGCGGGTTCGAGTCCCGTCCACTCCGCCAACAGCATTGCATAGCAGTACCCGGAAACGGTGCAACAGTTTCGGGCGGTTAGTCTCAGTTGGTAGAGCACTGCCTTCACACGGCAGGGGTCGCTGGTTCGAGTCCAGTACCGCCCACCAATTGCTGGAGTGGTAGTTCAGTTGGTTAGAATACCGGCCTGTCACGCCGGGGGTCGCGGGTTCGAGTCCCGTCCACTCCGCCAAGCATTGCAAAGAAGCAGCCTTTGGGCTGCTTTTTTGCATTTTGCGTCGCATATTTCATGCAAACATTCGCTTATCGCCCAATTTAGGACAAACAACTACCATTCTATTGCTTATCAGCTTGCAATGCGCCTAGGCTGCGGTGATACTTTTGGTTGACTTTCTGTATTTCATATAAAGAGATTCAACTATGCGCAATTTAATCCTGGCGGCTGGCTGCTTCGCCAGCGCGTTGGCCTGGGCAGGCGACCCCGCCGACAAGGCCATCTGGGAATATACGGTCAAGAACGGCGACAATCTGTGGTCGCTGGCGGCCGAGCATCTGTCGTCTCCCGGTTATGTGCCGAAGCTGCAAGCCAGAAATCGCATCGCCAACCCTTACCGGCTGATCCCCGGCAGCATCGTGCGGGTGCCCTACCCCTGGATCAAGCAAGCCCAATCCGACGCCACGCTGGAGGAAATGGCCGGCGAATCCGCCGCCGCCGACGGCAAGGGCAAGCCGCTGGAGCTGGCCGTGGGCAAGAAATACCCCAAAGGCACCCGCTTCACCACCGGCAACGACGCCATGATCAAATTGCGCTTCGTCGACGGCTCTTCGCTGGTGATCAACGCCAACACCGATCTGAGCCTGCAAACCCAGGTCTACTATCCCAGCACCGGGGCGATCCAGTCCCAGATCAAGCTGAACAACGGCAGCACCGGCAATTCGGTGATACCCAACATCCTGATGCCCAGCCGCTATGAAATCCGCACCCCGTCGGCGGTCACCACCGTGCGCGGCACCGAATTCCGCGTCAACGCCGCCGGCGGCGAAGACACCTTGGCGGAAGTGCTCAAAGGCAGCGTGGAAGTCAAAGGACGTCGCAGCAAGGTGGACGTGCCCGCCGGCTTCGGCACCCTGTCCAGCCGCAAAGGCGGGCCCAGCAAGCCGGAGGAACTGCCGCCGCCGCCCGACCTGTCCACCGTGGCGGACAACAGCCAATTCAATCCGCCGCCGCTGGAATGGCAGCGCGACGAGCGCGCCGCCTCCTACCGCGTCACCCTGAGCGGCAAGAAACGGCTGGCCGAACGCCAGTTGCAGACGCCGCGCTATTATCCGCGCCTGCCGGGCAACGGCGAATACGTGCTGAAAGTCCGCGCCAAGAACCGCTCCGGCCTGGAAGGCTACGACAGCACCCGCAGCTTCAAGCTGCAAGCCTACCCGCTGCCGCCGCTGTTGTTCACTCACGCGGACGGCGTCCAACTGCGGGGCAAATCCCTTCCCCTGCGGGTAAACGCCAGCCCGGAACGGCCGCTGCGGCTGCAGATTTCGCGCCAGGCGGACTTCGCCCAGCCGCTGCTGGAACAGACTTTGACCGATGCCGAGTTCAAAGCCGACTTGCCGGAATCCGGCACCTGGTACTGGCGGCTGGCGCGGCTGGACGCGCAAGGGCGGCCCGGTCCCTTCTCCGCCGCGCAAAAGGTGGAGTCCAAAGGCTGGCTCAGCCGGCTGGACCAAAGCGCCCCGGTGCTGGCCGCCCGTCCCTACCCCGTCGAGCGCGCGCGCTACACGCTGACGCTGAGCGCGGCCCAGGCCGCCAACGTCCCGCCGTTCTCGCTGAGCAGCGACCGGCCGCAATGGGAGCTGAAAGCGCTGGAAGCCTTGCCTGCCGGGCAATACAAAGCAACGGTCAAGATCGAGGGAGAACACGGCTACCAGGCGACGGAAGAGCAAGAAATGCTCACTCTTCCCGGAAAACTTCCCTAGAATGGCAACATGCTAACTCACTATCGCGACAAGATTTTGCGCTTGTTGCCCTTCTTGCTGGCCCTGCTGGCGGCTATGCTGACCCTCTCCGGCCTGTTGCTGCGGCTGGATTTCTGGCTGTACGACGGGCTGATCCGGCTCAAGTCCAACCATGACCAGACCAGCAATATCGTCGTGGTCTCCGTGGACGAGCGCAGCCTGTCGGAACTGGGCCGCTGGCCCTGGCCGCGCGAATACCACGCCCAGCTGGTGGACAAGCTGTCGCAGGCCAAGGCGGTGGGCCTGGACATCGTGCTGGCCGAACCCTCGCACAACACCCCGGAGTCGGACCAGGCGCTGGCCGACGCCATCCGCCGCAACGGCAAAGTCATCAGCCCGGTGTTTCCCGAAATGCAGGGCAATCGCCTGACCGAAACCCGCCCCTTGCCCGGCATCGCCGCCGCCAGCGCCGGCCTGGGCCATACCGACTACGAACTGGACAGCGACGGCGTGATACGCCGCGTCTATCTGAAAGCGGGTCTGGGCTCCCCTCACCACCCCAATTTCGCGCAGGCGGTGCTGGACCTGGCCAACGGCCAGCGCCAATCCGAACAACAAAAAATGGACATGCCCCACGGCAACCCGGACAGCTGGCTGCGCGAAGACCCGGTGATGGTGCCCTATCTGGCCGGCTCCCCGCCGTTCCAGCAAGTGTCCTATATCGACGCGCTCAATCAGCTGCCCCCGTCCTTCTTCGCCGGCAAGATCGTGCTGGTGGGCGCCACCGCCACCGGCCTGGGCGACATTCACTCCACGCCGCTGTCGGCCAACAACCGCGGCATGCCGGGCGTGGAAATCAACGCCTTCCTGCTGTACGGGCTGCAGCAGGACAACACGCCGGTGCCGCTGCCGCTGGGGTGGAAGGCCGTCATCAACGCGCTGGCCATCCTGCTGCTGGACTTGCTGCTCAGCCGCTACAAGCACCGCCAGGGCATCCTGCCGGCCTATCTGCTGGCCTCCTGTGGCGTGCTGGTGCTCAGCGTGCTGCTGCTGACGCTGGCCTCGGTGTTCTGGAGCGGCGTCACCACCGCCATCCTGCTGTGGCTGGCCGGCAGCGTGCGCTTCGTGTCGCGACAGTCCAAGCTGCTGCTGCAGGCCAACACCGACGGGCTGACCGGGCTTTACAACCGCCGGCACTTCGACGAGATCCTGGCGCCGACGCTGGACAAGCACCGCGCCGCCGGCAAGACGCTGGCGCTGTTGATCCTGGACGTGGACAACTTCAAGGGTTACAACGACCACTACGGCCATTACGCCGGGGACCTGATTCTGCAAAGGCTGGCGCAAGAATTGAACGCCTATTTCAGCGCCCGCCGCCACATCGTGGCGCGCTTGGGCGGCGAGGAGTTCGGCATTGTGCTGGAAGAATGCGGGCTGGATCAGGCGGTGGCGGCGGCGGAAGGCTTCCGCGCCCGGCTGGAGGAATTGGAGCTGCCGCACGTGAAGAGCCCCTTGCGCAAAGTCACCTGCAGCATAGGCGTCGCCGCCCGGGTGCCGGAAGTGGACGACAACGGCCGCACCTTCTACGAAGACGCCGACAGCGCGCTCTACATCGCCAAACGCTCCGGCCGCAACGCGGTCAGCCCCGCCCCCGCCGCGCTGACCCCGCAGCACCAGCGCTGACCCCGCTCCGGAACGCCGCGTCGCCGACGCGCCGCGGACGCTGAACCAGCGTTTAGAATGCGTAGCGGCCGGACAGATACAACATCCTCCCCCATAAATCGGTGGCCGGGCCGGAGTAAGCGGCCGCCCCGCCGCTGAAGCCGGCGCCGGTGGCGTAGCTGGGCATCCGGTTGCCCAGATTGCGGATGCCGCCGCTGACGCTGAGGTTTTTGATCGGCTTCAAACCGAAATTGAGATCCAGCGCGGTATAGGACGCCACCCTCTCCTTCACGTTGCCGGCATTGTCGTACAGCTGCGAATACAGGTTTTTGTAGGAGGCGTAGCTGCGCGCCGTCAGCCCCACGGAATAATCGCCGCGGATATAGCTCACTTCGAAGACGTTTTTCCAGCGTGGCTGCGCGCCGTAGTCGGCGTATTCCAGCAGCGGGTCGGTTTCGGTCTGCGACTCCTGATAGCTGAAGATCCGGTTTTGCGCATTGCGGAACTTCAGCTTGCCGTAAGCGCCCAGCGACCAATCGTACTGCAGGTCGATGTCCACGCCGGTGGTCCGGGTCTTGCCGATATTCATATAGGGCGCGGAGATGTAGTCGATGTCTCCCCTGACCCCGGGCAGATCCGCGGCTTTGCGCACCACGAAGCCGGGAAAGCGGTCCGGATTGTCCAGCACGTATTGCGGATCCAGCGACTGCACGGTGTTGGACACCTCGATCCGATACCAATCCACGGTGGCCGACAAGGCCGGACTTGGCTGCAACACCAGGCCCAGCGCGTAGTTCCGGGAATCTTCCGGCTTCAGCCCGGCGTTGCCGCCGCTGCGCAGCTGATTGCTGGCCAAGCCGCAGCGCTCGCGGGCGATGCCGCGGTCGGCGCACTGCGCGTAGTCGTACACCGAGGCGTAAGCCTGGCGCGACGCGTACAGCTGCGGCAGCGTCGGCGCCTTGAAACCGGTGGTGACCGAGCCGCGCAGCATCGCCGGCTCCCAGGGACGGAAGGAAAAAGCCAGCTTGGGGTTGATCGTGTCGCCGAAGTCATTGTAGTGGTCGGCGCGCAAAGCCAGCTGGACCTCCAGATTCTTCAGCACCGGCAGATTGACCTCGCCGAAGGCGGACAGCACCGAGCGGCTGGCCTGCAGGCTTTGCTGCACGGCGAAGTTCATGATCTTGCCGGCTTGCAGCTGCGGGTCCGGCTGCGAGTCAATCGACTCGTGCGACCACTGCAGGCCGGCGGCGAAGCCGGCCGCGCCGGCCGGCAGCTGGAACCACTCGTCCGTGCTGGCCTTGAACTCGAACGCCGACAGGCGCGACGACGAGGAGTTGGCGATGGTGGTCAGATACGGCCGCAACGCTGCGGCGCTATTGTTCTGCGAAAACGGGTCGTACAAGGGCTGACCGGCGGCGCCGTTCCGCAGCATGGAAAGAAAGGCCTCGCTGAGCACCACATTGTTCTGCCTCGCCTCCGCCTTGTTGAGTCCCAGATTCAGCGAGCCCTCCACGTCCCAGCCTTGCAACACGGTGCGCGCGCCCGCCACCGCGCGATAGGTGTCGCTGGTGACCTCGTTGAGCCGGCGGCCGTTCTCGGACAGATTGCGGGTGATCTGCAGATTGTCGGTGGGCTTGAAATCCGGGTAGACCGAGGCCAGGCCGCCGTCCCGCGGATACACCGCCCAGCCCGGGCCGACTATGGTCTGGATGAAGGAATAGCCGCCGTCCAGCGGCGTCTGGCTGCGGTTCACGCCCAGTTCGGCGAAGAACTCGGCGTCGCCGCCCAGACGCTTGGTGTAGTTGGCCATCAGACCGTAGCGGCTGGTGCGCGGCGACAGCTGCGTGCCCAGCTCGTCGACATCGGACACGCACAACTTCGCGCCGCTGGGCCGCGTGGTCAGCCGCCGCGGCGGGCAGCCCGGCAAGGGCTTGGCCAGCGCGTTGCTTCGGTCGGCATTGGGCGTGCGGTCGTTCCAATAGCCCCATTGCGCGCCGCTGCGCAGGTCCGGCCCGCCCTGAAACCGGTAGTCGTTGCTGCGGGTGGCGTCGTGCTTGCGGCTGAACACCGGCTCGCGGTGGTAGACGTCGAAGGACAGCAACAGGTTCTGGCCGTCCCGTTCCAGGTCGCCGAAGCCTCCGCTCAGGCTCAGCGCCTGCTCGACGCCGTCGCCGTCCAGATTGCCGCCGCCGCGCAGCGTCGCCTCCGCGCCCCGGTAATTGCGCCGGGTCTTGAAGTTGATCACGCCGGCCACCGCGTCGGAACCGTAAATGGCCGAAGCGCCGTCGCGCAGAATCTCCACCGATTCGATAGCCGACAAGGGCAAGGTGTTCAGATCGACGAAGGCGTCGGTGCCGCTGATGAACATCGCGTAATTGGGCAGCCGCCGGCCGTTCAACAACACCAGCACGTATTTGGAGCTCATGCCGCGCAGGCCGGCGGTGGCCGCGCCGGCGGCGAAGCTGCTGGAGTTGGTGCCGGCCAGCAAGCTGCCCACCGACGGCAGCCGGTCCAGCAGCTGGATCACGGTGGACGCGCCGGTCTTGTCGATCTCTTCCTTCTTGATCACCTCCACCGCCAAGGCCTTTTCCTTGCCGATGCGCTTGATATTGGAGCCGGTCACCGTCACCCGCTCCAGCGCGACGGTCTCCTCCGCCCAGGCGTCCGCGCCCAGCGCCATGCTCGCCGCCGCGGCGCAAGCCAGATAGCTGCGTTTCATCTCCTCACCCCCTTGTAGTTGGCGCGCCGTCGCCCAAAGCGGCGGCGACGCGCGCCCTTAAGCTGCCCCAGCGGGCGCGGCAAAGAGATCGGGAACGGCCGCGCGCAGCCGCCCCCGGAGGGATTCATCGCAATATCATTAAAAATCAACAGCTTAATAAATAAATTATTGTTGCGGCAAAATGACAGGCCCGCCGCGCCGTCCCCGCCGTTGCGGACGCCTTCATTATTTTTTACATATTAAGCATGCAATAAGATCATGCGCCCATGAAAAAGGCCGCCCAAGGCGGCCTTGCATGGCTCGAGCTTGGGACTCAGGCCGATTTGCGCGCCAGCAGCCAGCCGGCGAAGCCGATCACGCCGACGAAGAACACCGCCACCCAGAACGGCATCGCCATGCCCAGGAAGGTCCAGTCCACGGTCGCGCATTCGCCGCTGCCCTTCAGCACCTTGGAAATCACCTCCATCAACGGCGAGGACTCCATCAGGAACTCCAGGCCCGGGCCGCAGGCCGGCACCTGGTCCGCCGGCAACTGCTGCAGCCACAGCTGGCGCAGCGACACCGACAAGCCGGCCAAGGCGGCCAGAATCGTCAAACCGCCCCAGGCCCTGACGCCGCAGCGGCCGGGGTTGGCCAAGGCCGCCAGCAAGGCGATGATGCCGGCGGCGATCACGCCTATGCGCTGGAAAATGCACAGCGGGCACGGCTCCAGGCCCAGCTGGTACTGCGCGAACAGTGCGAAGCCCATCGCGCCGGCGCAAGCGGCGGCGATCAGCAGAAAACCTTGTCGGTTGCTCAAGCCCATATCTTCCTCAATGTTTGGCGGTAAAACGTCATGGCGCATGATTGTGCCATACAACATGGAGGATTCAGAACCGCGCCGCGGCTTAAAGTTCCAGGAAGCGGCGGATCGCCTCTTTCTGCTGCAGGGCGTCCTTGTAGCCCAGCGTGATCAGCTCGCGGGTATAGCCCGGCTCGAACAGCAGATAGGTGGCCAAGGCGGTGCCGCGGTGGCGGGTGGCGCCGGTGCCCTTCATCAGGAAGCGCAGCAAGGGCGGAAACAGCCGGGTATGCCTGTAGGCGATGCCCTCCAGCGATTTGCTGGGGTTGAGCATGAAGATGTCCACCTTGCGCAACTGGGTCTGGCGCGCCAGCTCCTCGTGGCTTTGCAGCAGCGACACGGTGTGGTTGACCCGGGTCAGCCGCTCCATGTCCACCGACATGCTGTCGATGAACACGCTGTTGAGCAGATGGCCGAAAATCTGCGCCGGCGACGGGTAGAAGCCGCTGTGGCGGCGCTCTATGGTGTCCGGCCGCTTGCTGGCCAGGCCGACGACGAACAGCTTTTCCGCGCCCAGATGCAGCGCCGGCGACAAGGGCGACAACTGGCGCACCGCGCCGTCGCAGTAGAACTTCTCGCCTATGCACACCGAGGGGAAAATCAGAGGAATGGCCGAGGTGGCCATCATGTGATCGATATTGATGCGCTCGCGCATGCCCAGCCGCTGATAGCGCTCCCACTCCTCCAGGCTGTCCGCGCCCTGGAAAAAAGTGACCGACATCCCGGTGGTGTAGCAGGAGGCGGTCAACGCCAGCGCCTTGAGCGCGCCGTGGCGAACGGAATGGTCTATGCCCTCGAACACCATCACCTTGGTCAGCAGCTCGCGCAGCGGGGCGTTGTCGAGAAAGCTCTTGGGATTGCGCCACAGCCGGCCGCCGGACAGGATGGACAGGCCGAAGTGCAAAAAGGTCTTCAGGAAGTAGCCGGAACTGGCGTCGTAGACATCCTGGATGTGCAATTGCTTCCACATCTGCGCCAGCGTGGACACCGCCAGGTGGAAATTGCCGGCGCCGGAGGCCAGCGCCACCGCGTTGATCGCCCCGGCGGACGTGCCGCAGATGATGGGAAAGGGATTGACGCGCGCGTCCGGCAACAGCCGGGAAATCCCCAGCAGCACCCCCACCTGGTAAGCCGCGCGCGCGCCGCCGCCCGACAATACCAAT
This sequence comes from Chromobacterium alkanivorans, assembly GCF_016937655.1. Lineage (GTDB taxonomy): Bacteria > Pseudomonadota > Gammaproteobacteria > Burkholderiales > Chromobacteriaceae > Chromobacterium > Chromobacterium alkanivorans. Next base: position 8,451 of record NZ_JAFHKL010000009.1, read on the forward strand.
CCGATCTCGGATTGCCTCCCCATCCCGCACCTCGCGTGGCTATGTTGGCGGCCCGGCTTGCCGGACACCGCGCGGCTTCTTGTTCTATTTAGGCATAGTCAAACGCCGCGGCCAGCGCCAACTTCGCGCGGAGGAAATCCGCTGGACACGCCGGAAGCGCCGCCGCAGGCAGCGCAGCTACAACGCGGGCTCAGGGCTCTTGCAGCCGCCCTTAATAGCCGGCCGCCGTCTGCATCGCCCACAGATGCGCGCCCACCAGCGCGCGCCACGGCGCGAAGCCCTGCAGCCACTGCTCGGTCTCGCGCGGCGACACCGCCTCGGCCCGGCCCAGTAGGCCTTGCAGGCCGCGCCGCACCGCCACGTCGCCGTGCAGCGAACCGTCCAGCCAGCCATAGCCGCGCAGCAGCGCGTAGCTGACCGTCCACGGTCCGATGCCGGGCAAGGCCAACAAGCGCGCGGCGATGTCTTCCGGCGCGCCGCCGTCCAGCCAGCCCTGCAGCGGCAGGTCGCCGTCGGCCGTCCGCCGGCTCAGCTCCAGCAAGGTCCGGGTCTTGGCGCGGGAGAAGCCGGACTGGCCCAGTTGATCCGGCTCCAGCCGCGCCAGTTGCTCCGGCGACGGATGGCACAGCAGGCCGCCGCTGTGGCGCTTGCCGAGCAATTGCATCAGCCGGCGCCGCAGCGAGACGGCGGCGTGCACGCTGATCTGCTGGCCGGTCACCGCCCATACCAGCGCCTCGAACGGGGTGGCGGTCTGCGGCACGCGCAAGCCGGGGCGCGCGGCGATCAGGCCGGCCAGTTGCGGATGGCCGCGATGCGCGCGCTCGAAATCCGCCACCGGCTGCTCCAGCCCCAGCATGCGGCGCGCCATGCCTGTCAGCGCGGCCTCGTCGCCGGCCCGCGGCGGCGCGTCCGCGTCCAGGCCCACCCGCGCCGCGTCCGCGGAAAAATCCATGCTCAGGCAGGCCGGCGCGCCGCGCCACAGCAAGCCCTTGCGCAGGCTCAGCTCCGTCACCCGCTCGGACAGCTCCTGAGCGTCGCGGCGGTGGAAGGCCATGAAGTCGTCGCGGCGGAAATCCGCGGGCAGGGAAAGGGATATGGACAGCGAAACGGAATCGGCCGGTTCAGCCATGGATCAGCGCGCCTTGCGAAAAGTCAGATTGATGCGGCGCCGCCCCAGCAAAGGGTGTTCGCCCTCCGCCACCGGCAGCACCCCGTGGAAACGCATGCGGTCCGGCCCGCCCCACACCAGCACGTCGCCATGGCGCAGCTCGACGCGGCCGGGACGTTCGGCGCGGCTGAAGCCGCCGAACAGGAAGATCGCCGGCAGGCCCAGCGACACCGACACGATGGGCGCGCCGAAATCGCGTTCGTCCTTGTCCTGATGCAAGGACATCTTGGCGCCCGGCGCGTAGCAATTGATCAGGCAGGCGTCCGGCGCGAAGCCGGCAAAGCCGGCCTCGGCGGCGGCCTCCTCGGCCAGAGCCCGAAACAAGGCCGGCATCGCCGGCCAGGGCCGGCCGCTGCCCGGATCGCGCTCGGCGTAGCGGTAGCCGCGCGCGTCGGACACCCAGCCGTAAGCGCCGCAGCTGGAAGTGGCCACCGACATCGCCCGCCCTCCCGGCGTCTGCATGCCGCGCGGCGGCGCCTGTCGCAGCACCGCCTCCACTTCCGCCAGCAAGGCGGCGTCGATGTCGCGGGCGCGGCGATGCAACAGCGCCGCGCCGGGCGACAGGCGCTCCAGCCAGCCGCCCTCGTCCGGCGCGAACAGATCCGCCATCGCCGGCCTCAGGCCTCGCCGGCCACCATCATGCTGCGCAACAGCACCGAGCCCATCTGCCGGCCGCCGCGCTCCAGCACGTCGTTGCCCACCGCGTCTATCTGCATGAACATCTCGCGCAGATTGCCGGCGATGGTGATTTCCTCCACCGGGTGCACGATCACCCCGCGCTCCACCCAGAAGCCGGCCGCGCCGCGCGAATAATCGCCGGTCACGGTGTTGACGCCCTGGCCCAGCAGCTCGGTCACCAGCAGGCCGGTGCCCATGGCCTGCAGCAATTCATCCAGGCTTTCGCCGGTGGAGTGCACGACCAGATTATGCGCGCCGCCGGCGTTGCCGGTGGTCTGCATGCCCAGCTTGCGCGCCGAATAGCTGCCCAGCATATAACCCTGCAGCACGCCCTTGTCCACCAGCCGGCGCGCCACCGTGGCCACGCCCTCGTTGTCGAAGGCGCCGCTGGCCATGCCGCGCAGCAGGAAGGGGTCTTCGTCCACGGTGACGTTGGCCGACATCACCGGCTTGCCCAGCGAATCCAGCAGGAAGGACGATTTGCGGTACAGGCTGCCGCCGCTGATGGCGGCCACCAGATGGCTGAGCAGCGAGGCGGCGATCGGCGCCTCGAACACCACCGGATACTGACCGGTCTTCACCTTGCGCGCGCCCAGCCGCCGCGCCGCGCGCTGGCCGGCCTTGGCGCCGATGGCTTGCGGCGCGTCCAGATCCTCGCGCCGCCGCGCCGACGAATACCAGTAGTCGCGCTGCATCGCGCCGCCGTCCTCGGCCACCACCGCCGCGGAGATGCTGTGGCGGCTGCTGGCGTAGCCGCCGATGAAGCCGTGGCTGTTGGCGTAGGCGAAATGGCTGGACTGAGACGAGGCGGTGCCGCCTTCGGAATTGCGGATGCGCGGATCGGCCGCCAAGGCCGCGGCCTCGCAGGACTTGGCCAGCTCGATGGCCTCCTCCACCGGCAGCGCCCACGGATGGTACAGGCTGAGATCGGGAAACTCGGTGGCCATCAGCTGGGAATCGGCCAGGCCGGCGCACGGGTCCTCGGCGGTGTAGCGCGCGATGTCCCGCGCGGCGCGCACGGTGTCGGCCAGGGCCTCGTCGGAAAAGTCCGAGGTGCTGGCGTGGCCTTTCTTCTGCCCCAGGTAGACGGTCACGCCCACGCCCTTGTCCTGGTTGTACTCGATGGTTTCCACCTCGGACAGGCGCACGCTCACGGTCTGGCCCAGGCCCTCGGAAACGTCGGCCTCGGCGGCGCTGGCGCCCTCGGCCTTGGCCAGTTCGATCACGCGGGAGGCGATGTCCTCCAGCGCGGCCTGGCTGAAACTGAATGTTTTGTCTGCCATAGTGTCTTTCGCAATGGTCGAAACGGCCGGAGGCCTTTTCCGGTATCATACCAGCCTTGAGAAAACCGATTGAGAATTGCCAACGATGACCCAATACCAGAACGACAGCCCGGACGACGGCTACGTCAGCAAATCCCAGCGCAAGCGCGACATGGATGCGCTGCAGGACCTGGGCCGCGAACTGGTGGAGCTGTCCAAGGACACGCTGAAGAAAATGCAGCTGCCTGAAGACCTGCTCACCGCTATTCTGGACTATAAACGCTTTACCGCGCACGGCGCGCTGCGCCGCCAGCTGCAATACATCGGCAAGCTGATGCGCGACGTGGACCCAGAACCGATCCAGCAGTACCTGCAAATTCTCAAGGGCGAATCGTCCGAGCACATCGCCTGGCAGCACCTGCTGGAGCGCTGGCGCGAACGGCTGATGGAAGACGACAAGATGCTGGCCAGCTTCGTCACCGACTTCCCGGCCGCCGATCCGCAGCAGCTGCGCACGCTGATCCGCAACGCGCGCAAGGAAAAGCAGGACAACAAGCCGCCCAAGTCCTTCCGCCTGCTCTACCAGGCCGTCAAGGACGTGATTCCGGAACCGGGCAAGCCGCGCCTGCATCAGCAGGACCAAGAGGACGACGAGTGATGTTGAAGGTAGGCCTGGTCTCGATCTCCGACCGCGCCAGCAGCGGCGTGTACGAAGACAAGGGCATTCCCGCGCTGCAAGACTGGCTGGCCGCCGCGCTGGCCAGCCCCTTCGCCGTCGTCGCCCGCCTGATCCCGGACGAACAGCCGCAGATAGAAGCCGCGCTCAAGGCGCTGGTGGACGAGGAAGGCTGCCAGCTGGTGCTGACCACCGGCGGCACCGGCCCGGCGGCGCGCGACGTGACGCCGGAAGCCACGCTGGCGGTGGCGGACCGCGAGATGCCAGGCTTCGGCGAGCAGATGCGCCAGATCAGCCTGCGCTTCGTGCCCACCGCCATCCTGTCGCGCCAGGTGGGCGCGATCCGCAAGCAGGCGCTGATCCTCAATCTGCCCGGCCAGCCCAAGGCGATCAAGGAAACGCTGGAAGGCCTGCGCGGCGCCGACGGCCAGGTGGAAGTGCCCGGCATCTTCGCCGCCGTGCCCTACTGCATCGACCTGCTGGACGGCCCCTACATCGAAACCCGCGAGACGGTGGTCAAGGCCTTCCGCCCCAAATCGGCGCAGAAAAAACCGGACTGAGCCATGGCTTACCAGTCCCCCTCCTGGCTGCGCGGCGGCCACGCCCAAACCATCTGGCCGGCGCTGGCGATCAAGACCCGCCGCCCGGACTACCGCCGCGAGCTATGGGACACCCCGGACGGCGCCCGCATCGCGCTGGACTTCGTGCCCGGACGGCCGGACGCGCCGCTGGTGGTGCTGTTTCACGGCCTGGAGGGCAGCAGCGACAGCCACTACGCGCGCGCGCTGATGCAGGCAGTGCAGCGGCGCGGCTGGAACGGCGTGGTGCCGCACTTCCGCGGCTGCGGCGGCGTGGACAATCCCTTGCCGCGCGCCTACCACGCCGGCGACGGCGCCGAGGTGCGCTGGATCCTGAGCCGGCTGGCGCAACGCTTCCCGGTCTTGGCCGCCGCCGCGGTGTCGCTGGGCGGCAGCATGCTGCTCAACTACCTGGCGGACGAAGGCGCGCAGGCGCTGCCGCGCGCGGCGGCTGCGGTGTCCGCGCCGCTGGACCTGGTGGCGGCCAGCACCCGGCTGGACCGCGGCCTGGGCAAGCTGCTGTACACCCGCATGTTCATGGGCACGCTCAAGCCCAAGGCGCTGGAATCGCTGCAGCGCCATCCCGGCCTGTTCGACGGCGGCAAGCTCAGCCGCGCGCGCACCTTCATCGAATTCGACGACCTGGTCACCGCGCCCATCCACGGCTTCGGCACCGCGCTCAACTACTGGCGGACCGCCAGCGCCAAACCGCGGCTGGGTCAGATCGCCCGCCCCACCCTGGTGCTGAACGCGCGCAACGACCCCTTCCTGCCGGAACAGGCGCTGCCGCGCCAGGCCGACGTGGCCGCCAGCGTCACGCTGGAATTCCCCCGTCACGGCGGCCACGTCGGCTTCGCCTCCGGCGCCTTCCCCGGCACGCTGGAATGGCTGCCGTCCCGCCTGCTGGAATTCTTCGAGCCGCATCTGGATTGACTGCGCGGCGCTTTCTGCGCATCTTGACGGCATCTCCCCAATCTCGCGAAAGCGCCGCATGAGCCCAGACGCCGTCCAAACCTCCGTTCTGCGCAAAACCTATCTGCGCATCCTCCTCCCGCTGTTCATCGCCTCGGTGCTGGCCTTTCTGGACCGGGTCAACGTCAGCTACGCGGCCTTGACCATGAACGCCGACCTCGGCTTCGACGCCAAGGTCTACGGCCTGGCCGCCGGCATCTTCTTCGCCGGCTACGTCTTGTTCGAAGTGCCCGGCGCCATCCTGGCCGAGCGCTGGAGCCCCAGCCGCTGGATCGCGCGCATCCTGTTCTCCTGGGGCGCGGTCAGCATGCTGCTGGGCCTGGTGCAGAACGAATGGCAGTTCTATTTCCTGCGCTTCATGCTGGGCGTGTGCGAAGCCAGCTTCTACCCGGTGATCTACGCCTCGGTGATCCCGCGCTGGTTCGTCGCCGAAAACCGCGCCCGCGCCATCTCCATCACCCTGAGCTCGCTGCTGGTCTCCGCCATCGTCGGCGCGCCGCTGGCCGGCTGGATGGTGGGCCTGCAGCCCTTCGGCCTCAAGGGCTGGCAAAGCCTGTTCCTGCTGGAGGGCGGCGTCACCGTGCTCTACGGCTGCGCGATCCTGCTGTGGCTGCGGGACGACCCGGCCAAGGCCGGCTGGCTGAGCGCGGAGGAAAAGCGCTATCTGATCGACGCGTTGCGGGCGGAAAAGGCCGCCACCCGCCAACAACAGCCGGCCACGCTGCGCCAGGCGCTGGCGCAGCCGGCGGTGCTGCGGCTGTGCCTGATCTATTTTCTGTGGATCACCGGCTTCTGGGGCTTCAGCTTCTGGATGCCCACGGTGATCAAGAACGCCTCCGGCTGGTCGCCGCTGGCCATAGGCCTGGCTTCCGCCGTGCCCATGCTGGCGGCGCTGGCCGCCATGCTGTGGCTGGGCCACTCCTCCTCGCGCCGCGCCGAGAAACGCTGGCACGTGGCGCTGCCGCTGCTGCTCGCCGCCGCCGGCTTCCTGATCGGCGCGCTGAGCGACAATGTCGCCGTGGCCCTGCTCTCCGTCACCGTCGTCGCCATCGGGGTCTACAGCCCGATGGGCGTGTGGTGGTCCATCCCCACCACCTTCCTCACCGGCACGCTGGCGGCCGGCGCCATCGGCCTGATCAATTCCGTAGGCAATGTCGGCGGCTTCATCGGCCCCTACGCGCTGGGCCTGATCGAGGCGGCCACCGGCAGCCACACCCTGGCCTACTTCTGGCTCAGCGGCTCCCTGCTGCTCAGCGCGCTGCTGGTGCTGGGCTTGAAGCCGCAAGCGCAAACAGCGGACAATTCAAGCCAAGCCGCCGCTTCCGGCGGTCGATAGGACGCCCGACCCATGCTGAAACGAATCTTCGCCCCCGCCCTCTGCGCGCTGCTGCTCGCCGGCTGCGCCACTATGGCCGATCGCCTGCGCGGCTCGCTGGAGCCGCCGGCCGAGCGCGGCTACGCCATCGTGTCGCTGACCGGCAAATCCGCCAATCCGGACAGCGCGACGCTGGGCATGGACATCGCCAACGCCTCCGGCCGCGTCGTGGCCGCAGACAGCGCCAGCCTGCTGACCGACACCGTGTTCGGCGAGCAGGGCAAATCGATGGCGGAGGGGAAATTGATGCTGTTCACGCTGGAGCCGGGCAGCTACCGGGTGGAACAGGTCTGGGCCAACTGGCTGGAGGACGGCGCCTGGGGCGTCAACCGCAAGATGCGCAGCTTCCGCCTGGCCGCGCCCTTCGAGGTGAAACGCGGCGAGGCGGTCTATTTGGGCAATGTGGAGGTGGAAATGAGCTTCCTGCCGGAAGCGCGCCTGCGCGACGAGTCCGAGCGCGACTTCGCCCATGTCCGCCGCATCTGGAAGATCAAGGATGTGTCCGGCGTTCAGCTGCGGCCGCTGGGCCAGGCGCACCCCTGAGAACCTGTTTACGATCTGCTGCGCTGCGGCGATACGACGTTGAAACCCGCTTCGAAATGCTCATGTACCACTCGTACATTCCGCTTTCTCAGCGGGTTTCGCCTTGTCTCGCTCTTGCTCGCGAGATCGTAAACACGTTCTCAGCGGTTTTCGTCTTGTCTCGCCCTAGCTCGCTAGATCGTAAACACGTTCGGAGAATTCGCTCACTTCTGCCACAGCTTGGCCAGATAGGCCGGCTTCACCACCGCCGCCGACAACGGCGCCGCCTCCAGCACCCGGTAGGCGTTCTGCCGGGTGTCGCGCAACAGCGCGTCGGCGTAGGGCGCGCCGTCCAGCTTGCGCAGAGCCGCCACGCGCGGCGCGTTGGCCTTGTCGCTGCGGTGGGTGACCACGCCGATCTCGTTGCTGGCCAGCTTGACGAAGCTGCCGGGCGGGTACACGCCCAGCTCCTTGATCAGCAGGGCCGCGTGCTGCGGATCGAAGTCGCCCAGCTCGCCGCGGTACAGGCTGCCTATCACCAGCGCCGGCAAAGCCGGCTGCGGCTGATGTATGCAGGAACACAACACGTCCACCATGTGCAGCAAGGCCGCGTCCGGGTGGATGTCCTCGCCGCGCAGCCCCTGCGGGTAGCCGTCGCCTCCGCGCTGCTCCTGATGGGTCTGCACCAATAGATGCCAGTGCTCGTCCACCACGCCCGCCTCGCGCAATATGGCGGAGCCGACGATGGGGTGGGCGTAGAGATCGTCGCGCTGCGCGGCGTCCGGCGGCGTTTGCTGCCGCGACAGTTGATTCAATAGGCCGGTGATCGCCAGATTCATGCTCAAGGCCGCGCCCACCACCGCCTGCAAGCGCGCCTCCTCCATACCCAGCCGTCGCCCCAGCACCGCCATGATCGCCGCCACATGCACGCTGTGGGCGCTGCCGATGTCGCGGTAAGGCGTCAGCAGTACGCTGGCCAGCACCCCGTCCGGCTGCTTGCAGGCCAGCCTGATCAGCGCGTCCGCCATGTCCACCAGCCGCCCGGCCAGTCCCGGCACCGCCAGGCCGTGCAAGAGCAGGCCCTCGGCGCGGCGGGTCTGGAAGCCCAGCTCCATGATGGGGTTGGGCTGCACCTGCGCCGCGGCCTCTTTTTCGCGCTGCGCCGCGCGCTCCAACTGTTCGCGCTCCAAGCGCGCCGCCACCTCCTCGCTGTCGCCGTGCGCCAGCGTCACCAGCCGCTCGCGCTGCTCCGGCGTCAGCACGTAATGGCCTTTTTTCAACAACAGCAGGCCGTTCTTGGCGTACACGTCGACCGGCAGTTGCTGGCCGATGCGCAAGAAGCTGGTGGGCAGCTTCACTTTGGAGGAGTCCGGCATAATCTATATACGTTTCGTTAAGTCATGCTTCAATGGCTGTGAATAATGCCGCATTCCCTCGGCCTAAGGAAGCCCCCGCGCTCCGGCGCGCGCGCCGGCTTGCCAGGCAATGCCGACAGCATTAATCTAGTTCCCTCAATCCCATCACCTCGTTGGAGAATGCCGTTATGACAAGCAATCGACCTGTCGACGCTTCGCGCAGGGACTTTCTGAACAGCGCGGTGGGCGTGGGCTTCGCGCTGGCGGTGCAGCCCGTCGCCGCCAGCGCCATTCTCACCGACGGCGACGGCCTCAACGCCGGCGCGGCGGAGATTCCGACCGGACCGGCCGTCATGCCGGGCTATATGGCCAAACCCTCCGCGGCCGGCGGCCCGCTGCCGGTGGTGCTGGTGGTGCAGGAAATCTTCGGCGTGCACGAACACATCCGCGACCTGTGCCGGCGGCTGGCCAAGGCCGGCTACCTGGCGGTGGCCCCCGAGCTCTATTTCCGCCAGGGCGACCCCAGCAAGGTGGCCAGCATCAGCGAGCTGGTTAGCGGCCTGGTCAGCAAGGTGCCGGACAGCCAGGTGCTGGCCGATCTGGACGCCACCCTGGCCTGGGCCGGCGGCCACGGCGGCGACGTCAAGCGCGCGGCCATCACCGGCTTTTGCTGGGGCGGGCGCCAGGTATGGCTGTACGCGGCGCACAATCCCGCGCTCAAGGCCGGCGCCGCCTGGTACGGACGGCTGCAGGGCGAGGCCGGCGCCAACACCCCTCGCCAGCCGCTGGACGTCGTCGCGCAACTGCATGCGCCGGTGCTCGGGCTCTACGGCGGGCTGGACAAGGGCATTCCGCTGGAATCCGTGGACAAGATGAAGGCCGCGCTGCGCGCCGCCGGCAAGGCGTCCGAAATCGTGGTCTACCCGGAGGCCGACCACGGCTTCAACGCCGACTACCGCCCGACCTACAACGCCGCCGCCGCCAACGACGGCTGGCGTCGCATGCTGCAATGGTTCAAACAACACGGCGTCTGACACCGGCTACTCTCCCGGCGGCCGTCTGGCGCAGGCCGCCAGCCGCATGCGGATCACCTGATTGAAGCGCGCCAGCCAGTAGGGATCGAACTGACGCTCCGAGGCGTTGATCTCGGCGATGGCGCGCATCATCGAATGCCGCAAGCCGCGATGCGCGTGTTTCAAGGTCACCGCCTCGAAGGCGTCCACCAGGGCCAGGATGCGCGCGCCGCTGCAAATCTCGTCGCCGCGCAAGCCCAGCGGGTAGCCGCGGCCGTCCGGCATCTCGTGGTGCTGGGCCACCATCCGCGCCGCGTCGGCCCAGGCCGGCATCCGCTCCAAGAGGCCGGCCGCCCAGCCGGGGTGCTCCGCCATCTGGAGGCGCTCGGATTCGCTCATCCTCCCCACTTTCAACCAGAACGACTCCGGCAACAGCATCATGCCGATATCGTGCATATACACCGCCGCTTCCAGCTGTCTGTCGTCCACCATCCCCGGCGCCTGGCGGCTGGCCTCCAGCGCCAGTTCCAGATTGCGTTCGGTGCGCCCCTCGAACTGCGGCAGGCGCTGCTCGAATTGCAGGGCCAACAGCCGGAAAAACGCCAGATCGCCCTGGCTGAGCTGCGCGGCGGCGTCCGCCGGCGCATCCGGTTCGATCACGTGCAGGGGAATGCCGGTGATCTGTTCCACCAATTGCTGGCAACGCTGCAACAGCTCGCCCACCGGACACTCCGCCACCTGGTTCAGCGCCCGCATCAGCAGGGGCAGTTGCAGATCGTCCAGCAATTCATGGCTCTCCAGCGCCTCCAGCGCCAGGCCCAGGCGGTCCATCACCAGCAGCATCACATCGCCTATCGAATCCTCGTAGGCCACCTCGCCGCTGCGCAGCCGCTCCAGCAGGCTTTCCAGCGCGTGAACGAAGGGCACCACGAAACGCACCTGGCACATGCTGGCGTCGCCCTTGATGCTGTGCAGCAAGCGAAACAGCTGATCGATCTGCGCGGCGTCGTTGTCGCCGAAACCCAGCTGGCAAACCAGATGCTCAACCTGCGGCGCGTAATCGCTCATCACTTCCATGAAATCGTGAAACGCCTCCGGCTCCACGATCTCCAGCGTCAGCTCCTGCTTCCCCATGCCCCCTCCCATTTTCAATCGCCCTTCATTCCAGTATATGCAGCATGCGGCAAAGCGTGCGACAGCGGCCTTTCCAAACCCTCGCGCGCCGCGCATAATTTGCGCCCTCGGCGCATCGCCCGCCCATCCGCCCGATATTCCCATGCCAAATCAACTGCAAACGCTGCAACAACACATCGCCTTCATTATTGAAGTGGACAAACTCAAGACCGTGCTGCGCAAAACCAAGGCCGCCCACGTTGACCGCTACGAGAACTCGGCAGAACACAGCTGGCAGATCGCCCTGTTCGCCCTCAATCTGCGCGACTTCGCCGCCCAGCCGGTGGACATAGACAAAGTGGTGCGCATGTTGCTGATTCACGACTTGGGCGAGATCGACACCGGCGACACCATCGTCTACGCCGCGGACGGCGCCGCCGAGCGCGAAGCCGAAGAACTGGCCGCGATGCGCCGCATCCTGGGCCTGCTGCCCCAGCCCATGGGCTCGGAGCTGCTGGCCTTGTGGCAGGAGTTCGAGGCCAGAGAAACCCCGGAAGCGCGCTTCGCCCGCGCGATAGACCGCTTGATGCCCATCTTGCTCAATCTGCAATCCGGCGGCCAGAGCTGGCGCGAAAACGGGGTCAGCAAGCAACAAGTGCTGAGCATGGCGGTGGGCAAAGTGGAGGACGGCTGTCCGCTGGCGGCGGGCTGGTTGCGCGCGGAATTGGACCGCGCGGAGCGGGCCGGTTGTTTCGGCGCCTGAGTCAAAACCCTAAAAAACCGGCAGAAATGCCAGGGGCTCCTGAAAAAACAGGGGAAAAACCCTTTCGGCCATGCAGAAAACGCTTGCCATGTCCCGGAACTATAGGCACTATTCCTGCCGCAGGATGCTCAAGTTGTGGATGTGTTGTTGTCGTAGTGGCATTAAGTCCGTACCTCAGTCGCCATTTCCCTTGAACTTCGTGCCTTTTATTTCAACTGCTCGTTTTGAGGAATTAACAAAATGGCAACCGGTACCGTTAAGTGGTTCAACGACTCCAAAGGTTTTGGCTTTATCACCCCGGATGAAGGCGGCGACGACGTGTTCGCTCACTTCTCCCAGATCAATGCCAAAGGCTTCCGCACCCTGGCCGAAAACCAGCGCGTTAGCTTTGACGTCGTAGACGGCCCGAAAGGCAAACAAGCCTCCAACATCCAGCCCATCTAATCCTCGCGATTAGTCAGCTTGATGAAAACCCGGCCTCGGCCGGGTTTTTTGCATTTACGCCTCAACGCAAGGAATTCCCATGTCCGCCTCCGACGACCACGAACACATCATCGCCGCCACCCGCGACTGGCTGGAAAAAGCGGTGATAGGCCTCAATCTCTGTCCGTTCGCCAAGAGCGTCTACGTGAAGAACCAGGTGCGTTACGTGGTCAGCGACGCCACCCAGCCGGACCAGCTGGCGCAAGAACTGGCCACCGAACTGCAATTGCTGGCCGACAGCAGCCCGGACGAGATCGACACCACCTTGCTGATCCACCCGCGCGCGCTGCAACGCTTCCTGGATTTCAACGATTTCCTCGACATCGCCGACGCCATCGTCGAAGACATGGGACTGGACGGCGAGCTGCAAGTGGCCAGCTTCCACCCCAAGTTCCAGTTTGAGGGCACCGGCGTCAACGATATCGAGAACTTCACCAACCGCGCGCCCTACCCCACCTTGCACCTGCTGCGCGAAGCCAGCATCGGCCGCGCGGTGGAAGCCTTTCCGCAAGCGGAAGCCATCTACGAGAAGAATATCGAAACGCTGAAACAGCTGGGCCTGGACGGCTGGAAAGCGCTGTTCGCCGGCAAAACGCAGTAAGCGCACGCGAGTCGCGCATTGCCAAGCGCGGCGCCGGCATGGTACACCAACGGGCATTCCACCCCTTGGAGTTCAAGTCTCATGTTGCTCAGGCCCTTGTTGCCGCTCACCGCGCTGCTGTTGAGCGCGTGTGCTTACACCCCGGTACAGAAGCCCGTCGCCGGCGACGACTTCCGCGGCAACGAGCTGGGGCAGAGCAGCGCCAACCGCATGGCCAATCTGGCCATGCGCGACAATCTGGCCAGCTTGCAGACCCTGCTGGAAAAACTGTACAAGCGCAATCCGCGGGAGTGGCGCAAAACCGGCGCCGCCGACTACCCGGCCGCGATGCGGCAGGTGATGGCGGCGATCCGCAACAACGCCCCGCTGCCGGCCCTGACCGGCCAGCGCTCCATCTCGGCGATGAGCGCGGCCTTCGAGCCGGGCTTTGGCGGCGACCGCGCCGGCGCGCTGATCTACGGCATGGGCTCGATGCTGGTGGACGCCTACGGCGGACGCACCGAGCTGTTCCTGGTGCACGGGCTGGACGCGCAACAGCTGGCCAACGCCTCGCACAATCTGGAAGTGGCCGCCTGGATGCTGAACAACCGCCAGATCAGCGGCGCGCCGGTCTTGCTGTCCAATGAAATCGGCAGCGTGCGCAATCTGTCCTTCGAACGGGAATTCGGCAAGATGATGGCCAGGCTGGACCTGCTGGCGGAGTTGTCGGACGAGAAACTGCGCCGCAGCGCCATCGACTTCGGTCAATCGCTGATCGCCGGCCCCTTCCTGCAGTTTCTGCCGGTCAGCGCCGCCGCCCAGGCCGCGGCGCCCTAGGAGCCGCTAACAAAACCTCGCGAACCAGGCGTTGCCGCTGAGAAAGCGGAATGTGCGAGTGCTATATGAGCATTTAGAATGCGGCACTCGCCACGCCACGCCTTTCAGCTCCGACGCTTGCCCACCTTGTCGCCATAGAAGGCGCGGATGCGCGGCATATCGGCGTCGATATCGCCGCTGGGCGTGAACATCGGCCCGAAACCGGCCTCCTTGCGGCCGTAGTCCAGGTAGGCCAGCGCCACCGGCACTTCCGCGCCGCAGGCGATATGATAAAAGCCGGTTTTCCACTCGGACACCGCCTTGCGCGTGCCCTCCGGCGGGATCGCCACCACCAGCCGATCCGAGCGCCGGTAGACTTCCACCATCTGCTGCACCAGCGAATTGTTCTGATGCCGCTTGACCGGAATGCCGCCCAGCCAACGCATCACCGGCCCCATCGGCCCGGCGAACAGCGTGTGCTTGCCCATCCAGTAAATCTTGGCCCGCGCGGCGAAGCACACCGCCAGCGTCAGCGGAAAGTCCCAGTTGCTGGTATGCGGCGCGCCGATCAGCACGTATTTGTCCAGCTTGGGAAACTCCCCCCGCAGCTTCCAGCCGCTCAGCTTGAGCGCGACGATGGACAGGCAGCGGAACAAAGGCCGGATCACGGGCGTGTCGAAAATGGTGAAATGCATGACGGTCCTGAGCAAGGGCCTTGCCGCAGGACGAGAGAGCCGCAACCGAGGTGGCGCCGCCCAGCGTCGGGGCAAGCGCCAACCACGTGGAAAAACGCCGGAATGTACCTGATAAAACTATCCCGGTAAATCCGCATTGCGAAATACAATCAGATCTCGCAAGTCCATGAATTCAAACAGCAAGCGCCGCGCCGCCTCACGCCGTCAACGGCGCGATGCGGTACACGCAGCGCCGCCCGCCCTCGTCCAGCGCGTGCTCCAGCCGCCGCACCTCCACGCCCGGCCCCAGCACCCGGGAAAACAGCGCCAGCTCGGAACGGCACAAGCCCTGGCATTGACGCGCCGCCGCGCAGATCGGGCAATGATTTTCCAGCAACAGCCAAGCGTCGCCGTCCGGGCGCGCCTCCGCCATATAGCCCTCCTCGCTGCGAATCCGCGCCAGCGCGGCCACCCGGTCCGCCAACGCGTCGGCGCCGGCCATCGCCAGCCGGTACTCCTTCTCCGACTGCGTCTCCCGCCGCTGGATCAAGCGCTCCAGCCCGGCCTCGCCGAACAGCTCCCGCACCTGGGTCAGCAATTGCAGCGTCAGGTCCGCGTGCCGATCCGGAAAGCGGCCATGGCCGCGCTCGGTCAAGCGCCAAACCTGGGCCGGCCGGCCCACGCCCTGAGCCTGGGCCTCCATCCGCGCCAGCCCCTTCTGCTCCAGCGCCAGCAAGTGCTTGCGCGCGCCCATGCTGGTCAGGCCCAACTCCGCCGCCAGCGCCTGCGCCGTTTGCGGTCCCCGCGTTTTCAGCAGATACAGCAAGCGGTCCGCGCCGTTGATCGCCGCCGCCATCAGGCTTCCGCCGCCTCGCGGATCACGCCTTGCAGCCAGCCGGCGGCCAGGCCGCAGGTCAAGGCGCCCAACACCAGCACCAGCCGGGTGTCCAGAATGGTCAGCACGCTGCCCAGCAAGGCCACCAACACGTTGGCCACGCAGAAGATCGTGGTCAGCAAGCCCATCACGCTGCCCTGCCCCAGGTTGGCGAAGCGCTCCGAACACCAGCTGGGCAGGATGGCGTTGTAAATCGCCAGCGGTACGCCCAACAGCACGATCAAGCCTATGCCCGGCCAGGGCAGATCCGCCAACAGACTCAGACCCAGCAGGCCCAGCGCCACCCAGACCGCATTGATGCGCGCCAGCTCCAGCGGCGCGCGCTTATGCCCGAGCTTTCCCAGCAAGACGCTGGCCGAAGTCATCAGCACGCACATCAGCGCCGTCACCAGCGCGATGCCGCGGCTGTCCAGCCGCGCGTACTCCACCAGCCACAAGGGATAGAACTCGTAAAAGGCATTGACCCCGATGGCGAAGGCCAGCTGCATCCAGAACAGCCGCGCCAGCAAGGGGTCCGCCGACAACAGGCGGAAGGAGTGCTGGCCGCGCATCACTTGCAGCAAGGACTGATCCTGATGCATGCGCTCGCCGGTTTCCGGCAGGAAGGCCAACAGCACCGCCAGGCACAGCAGGATGGCGCCGGCCGCCAGCAGGAAAGGCACCGCCTCGCCCAGCGGCAGGGTCAGCCCGCCTATCAGCGGCCCCACCAGCCAGCCGGTGTAGAGCACCGCGTTGAGGATGGCGAAGGAGCGCGCGCGGTCCAGCTGCGGGTGCAGGTCCGCGACGATGGCGCGCGCCACCGCCACATTGCCCTCGGTCAGGCCGGTGACGAAGCGCGCCAGCACGAACAACAGATACCAGCGGCTCCACAAGGCGTACGCCGTCAACAGATAGCCGGCGAAGGTCAGCAACAGGGTGCCGGTCAACACCCGCCGCCGTCCCAAGCGGTCCGACAAGGCGCCGATCAAGGTGCTGCCCAACAGAATGCCCAGCGGATTGGCGGCCAGGGCCAAGCCCAGCAGCAGCTTGGGCGGCAGCCCCAGAAAATGATTGAAGGCGTCCGGCGCGGAATCCACGAAGATGGGCGCCAGGATGGGATAAGGCATGGCCACGCCGGCCGTGCTCATCAGCGCCACCAGACAGACTGTCAGCAGAATCAGTTTTGGGTGGGAAACATTCATCACGCATACCAATTGGACGATGGCCCATGCTAATCCCGCCCTCGAAATAAGTAAACAAAATAGTTTACTTAAGCGCCGCCACCCACAGGAAAACATCAAGACAGCATGGGGGAAACTGTACGTATGGTTACGAAAAAGCGCCTATAAATCAGGAACCAGATGGCATCCCAAACGTCTCAAACAGCACAAGACCTACTTTATGTTCTTTGGAGACTTCCATGACTTCGATTACCAGCAAACCCGCCGTTAAAGCCATTGCCGCCAGCCTGCTCGCCGTCAGCCTGCTGTCCGGTTGCGCCAATATGTCCAAGCGTCAGCAGAACACCGCCATCGGCGCGGCCGCCGGCGCCGTGCTCGGCTCCGTGCTCACCGGTGGCGACGCCATCGGCACCGTGGGCGGCGCCGCGGTGGGCGGCGTGGTCGGCAATCAGACCGGCAAGCGCTAAGCCCGCGCCCTCATTCCAAGAGCCAGCCCCGCGCTGGCTCTTTTGTTTTGCCCGCCGCGCCCATATCATCAAGAGAACAGCACCACGGGCAACGCCATGACCTCCACCGCACGCATGAACTGGGAACGACTCCTCTCCACCAAACGCTTCAAAGTCATTCAGGGCCACGTCAAGGAAACCCGCACCCCGGCCACCGAGGAAGGCAGCCCGGGCCTGCGCACCGACTTCCACATCGACCACGACCGCGTGGTGTTCTCCAGCGCCTTCCGCCGGCTGGGGCGCAAGACCCAGGTGCACCCGCTGGCGCGCCACGACCACACCCACAACCGGCTGACCCACAGCGTGGAGGTGGCCAGCGTGGGCCGCAGCCTGGGCAACCGCGTCGGCATGATGATGCAGCACGCCCATCTGCTGCCGGACAACTACACCCCGCACGACATCGGCTCGGTGGTGCAAGTGGCCTGCCTGGCCCACGACATCGGCAATCCGCCCTTCGGCCATACCGGCGAATACGCGCTGCGCGACTGGTTCCGCGCCGAGCGCAACGCGCACTGGCTGCACGGCCTGGCGCCGGAGGAAATCCGCGACGTGCAGACCTACGAAGGCAACGCCCACGGCCTGCGCATGCTGGCCACGCTGGAGATGTACACCGGCGAAGGCGGCATGCGCCTCACCGCCGCCGCCCTGGGCGCGCTGATCAAGTATCCGTGGACTTCGGACGCCGAAGCCGCCCAGGCGCGCGACAAATTCAACATCTACCGCACCGAGCTGCCCTATTTTCAGCGCGTGGCCGCGGAGCTGGGCCTGCTGCCCAAGGGCGTGATGCAATGGAGCCGTCACCCACTGTCCTATTTGATGGAGGCCGCCGACGACATCTGCTACGCGATTCTGGACCTGGAGGACGCGGTGGAGATCGGCATCCTGGATTTCAAGGAATTCGAAACCCTGTTCTCCGGCTTCACCGAATACGAACGCATCTGGGACATGCAGGACGTGCGGCAGAAATGCGGCACCTTGCGCGGCATCGCCATCGGCCGCTGCGTCAGCGAGGTGGCGGAAAAATTCATGCTGCACCACGACAGCCTGCTGCGCGGCGAATTCCCGGCCAAGGACTTGATCAATCTGTGCGGCGCCCAGGTGCAAGACGCGTTGATCCACGCCAAGGAGCTGGCCAGCACCCGCGTCTACCGCCACCGCACCAAGCTGGTGACCGAACTGGCCTCCTACCCGTGCATGGCCGTCATTCTGGACGCGCTGATCCCCGCCGCCCACGCCTACGTCGGCAAGGGCGCCGAGCGTCTGAGCCCGCGCGAACACCTGGCCATGGGCCTATTGGAGCAACACATCCGCAGTGACGACAGCCTGTATCAGGCCTATATGAAAGTATTGGATTTCGTCGGCGGCATGACCGACAACTACGCCGCCAACCTGGCGCGCGACATCTCCGGCGTGGGCATTTTGTAAGGCGGCCCCGCCGCCTTTTCGGCAGTTAAAAATCAGAAAGACAGGAATGCAGCACATCACCCGATTTTGCATCGTCCGCCATGGCGAAACCGACTGGAACCGCGAATATCGATTGCAAGGCCACACCGACATCCCCCTCAACCCCACCGGCCAGGAACAGGCGGCCAGCCTCAGCCGCGCGCTCTGGCCGGGCCGCTACGCCTTCGACGCGCTCTACGTCAGCGACCTGACCCGCACCCGCCAGACCGCGGCGCCGCTGCAGACCGGGCTGAGCCTGATCCCCACCTACAGCGCCGAACTGCGCGAGCGCCACATGGGCGTGTTCCAGGGCCTGACCTACGCCGAGGCGGAACAAAGCATCCGCGACGACTATCTGCAGCTCAAATCCCGCGACCCGGACTACGACCTCAAAGGCGGGGAAAGCCTCAACGCCTTCATGCGGCGCATCCGCGACGGCTTCACCGACATCGCCCGCCGCCACCTGGGCCAGACCCTACTGGTGGTCACCCACGGCGGTGTGCTGGAAATGATGTACCGGCTGGCCACCGGCAAGCCGATGGCCGAAGCCCGCGATTTCCCCATCCCCAACGCGGCCTTGAACTGGCTGAGCTATAGCGACGGGCAATGGCGGCTGGAACAATGGGCCGACGAATCCCACCTGCCCGCCGCGCTGGACGAAATTCAATAGCGAGACGATGGCAGCCCGCTCAGGCCGCCGTGAACAGCGACCTGCTAAGCCAAGGCCGACAGGGTGCGGGCGATGGTTTCCGCCGACGGCAGTTCCGTCGATCGCCACGCCAGCCGGTGCTTGGCGTCAACCAGCAAGACTTCCGTATGATGCGCGTTCAAGTCCGTCCGCCGCTGATTGAACATGGCCAGCACCAGGTCCAGGGAGGCCAGCGCGGGGCTGGCCGCCCGCCAGCCTGGCTTGGGCCGAAACGGCGCCAGCCAGCGCCGCAGCTGCTCGGGCGTGTCGTTCAATGGATCAAGGCTCAGCGACAATAGCTGCACCCGCGCCCGCTTGGACTCCGGCATCAAGTCCTGCACCTGCCTGAAGGTCGCGCCCTGGATAGGGCAGACATTGGAACAACGAGTGAAAATCAGTTGCACGGCCGTCACCCGCCGCTGCAACAAATCATGAAACGAGCGCCGCAGACCGTCGCTGTCCTTCAGCATGAAATCCGGCAGCGGCAGCGGCGGGGAAATCTCCCCATGCGCCAGCGCCAACTCCCTCGGCAACACGGCCTTGGCCAGGGCGGCCGGGCTCGCCAGCCATAAGGGCGCCAGCCCCGCCAAACCCAGCGCAAACCGCCGCCGCCCTTGATTCAGGCGCTCGACATCCATCCCTTGCATGCTAATGCTCCTGCAAAAAAAGCCATAAGGCCCGGCACGCCGCCGCGCTCAGCCGGTAGCGCGGCATATCCGTGCCGATCAAGATCGCGGTCGGGTCTTTCCCGCTGCGCAGCATCTCGCAAAAGCTCTGCTCGGTGTACGCCCGCTCCGGCCCTCCGCGCCTGGCGCTGGGCTCCGTCAAGAAGCGCGCGCCCAGGTCCGGGCCGAAGCGGCCCTCCGCCGACGGCTGGTCCTGCAAGCGATGGCAGTTGGCGCAACGCACGTATTCGGCGCCCAAGGGGCGGTTATGGACGTACAGCTGGCCGATCAAAGCGGTTTGCCCGTAGAACAGCCGTCCGCCGTCCGGCGCCTCCTCGCCGCCGGCCACCCACGGCAGCCACCACAGCGCCAGCCCGAGCGCGAAGCCGCCCCAGCCGCGCTTAATTGACGGCGATGACGCGGGCGACACTGGGCACTCCCTGCGGGCTCAGCGCAAACAGCATGTAGTAACCCGGCAACACCACGCCGCTATCCGCCGGAATCTGCAGGGAATAACGCGTCTCGCCCGCCAGCGGCGTGATCTGCGACACCGACAGGGCGATGCGGCGCTGGTCGTTGTTGACCGTATGAGTCACCGCGGACAGCCGCATCAAGGCGAAGCGGCTCGCCGCCTGCTGGGTTCTGACTTCAATCACGCTGCCCGGCCGCGCCTGCGTCGGCGCGGCGCTAATCACCGGCCGGGCGGCCGGGCTGCCGTCCGCGTTCAACAGATACGGCGGCGTCAATATCTCCGCGTTCAGGTGATTTTGCGGGCAGCCGGCGCCGCACAAGCCGCCGCCGCCGACAAACACCCGCCCGTCCTGCAACAGAATGGCCGTGCTATGGTAGGTGCGCGGCACCTGCATCGGTTTCAGGGGCAGGAAGCTCTTCTTGGCCGCGCTCCACAACTCCGGCGTCAGCACCGCGTAGGAGTCCGTGAACGGTTGCGGTATCGTCTGCCCGCCCACCACCACCACGTCGCCGTCCGGCAACACCACCGCATTGGCGAAGGCGCGGCGATAGCTCATTCCGGCCAAGGGCTTGACCTGCACCGGGGCCTTGGGGCCGCCGCGGATATCGATCAGATAGGCCGAATTGCTGGCGTAAGTCGTGCCGGTGTTCTGCTGATAAGCCGGCGCCCCTCCCAGCTTCAGGATCAGGCCGGCGTCCACCATCACCGCATTGCCGTTGATGCTGTAAGGGTCGTTGCCGCGTGTTCCCGCCGAGACGATGCTGCCGGCGCCGCTGGTGCCTATCCAGTTCATCTGCGCGCTGGGGCCGGCATGGAACACCATCCCGCCGCCGCTGGCGAACAGCCACAAATGATTGTCGCCGCGATACACGCTGCCATTGGCGTCCTGCGGATCGGGGCCGATCACATTGTTTTCAGGCACGCCGGCAAGGACGGTCCAACGGCCGCCGTCCCACACCTCCCCAGTGCGGTTGGGCCGGCTCTTGCTGTTGTAGCCGCCGCTCCAGGAACCGCCCAAGGTCAGCACCCGGCCGTCCGACAACACGGTGTTGGCCTCATAGCCCCGCGGGATGTTCATATTGCCGCTGGCGCTCCAGCGCTTGGCCGCCCAATCGTATATCTGCGTTTTAGGGCTGCTGGAGCCGCCGTTGATCAACAGATTGCCGTTGGCCAGCATCGACGTGCCGGGGCAGAACAGATTCGCGCCGGTGGTCACCACCGTCAGCGGCAGCGGCGCGTTCTTCGCCGCGTCGAACAGCGCGGTATAGGTCTTGCTGTTGCCATTGCCGCTGTCTCCGCTGAAAGCGTCGGGAAAATCCGCCGACCACATCATCAGCTTGTTGTCCGGCAGATTGGCGACGCCCACCGGAGTCACCGGCAGGGGAATCACTCCGCTCCAGGCGGAGGGAAGCGCCGTGCTTTTGGCTCCGGGGTAATCGAACATGAACTGGTCGTTCACCTGCGCCTTGCCCTGGCAGGGCCATTGCACCACCTTGCTTCCCTGCGTCGCCACGCCGGAAAAAATGTTCACGCACTGGCCGCTGGACGCGGACACGATATGGTAGCTGCCGATGTCCACCGGCTGGATTTTCCACTGGTCATTGGTCGCCGCGACGCCCTGGCATGGCCATTGAATCAGCTGCACGCCCTGGTTGCGGCTGGAAGCCGGCACATTCAGGCACATCTGCGATTTCTGCGAGACGATGTGATAGAAGCCGTTGGCCAAGGGCACGAAGGTCCATTGCTCATTGCTGCCCGCCGAGCAAGGCCATTGAATGATGCCGGCGCCGGACTGGGTCGAACCGCCGCCGACGTTCAGACACTGGCCGCTGTTGACCGCCACGATGCCGGTGGTGGCCGCGCCCGCCTCGGGGCAAACCAGCCATGACAGCCCGAGCACGCCGCTCGCCAACGTCAGTAAATTGCTTCCAAGCCTCAACATGCATTCCCCCTTGAAGTCACGCGATCCCAATTCGTCCAGACTTGCCCAAGCGCCCTGCCGCCGCTCCCCCGCGGCAAGGGCGGCCCCTGCGCACGACGCCCATCCGCACCGCAAGGAAAGCCGCGCAAGCCGTGCCGCCACTCTGATGTCCGGCCTCGGCAAAGACAACAAAAATTTACAACAGATAATTGTTTTTGTATCAAATTCGGCACACTGCGCCGAATTTAAGGGATCAAACTCGCCGAAGGCTTGAAAGCAAGGACGCGATTCGAAAGCTTTTGCCCAAAAAATAAATATATTAATAAATGTACGGGTCTTGGCCGCCCCTACCCGCCGAATGCCGTCATCCTCGAGCCGCCGGCGCGACTAAGCGACAAGACAAGAGCCCGCAAACGTTCTTGCTCGAAGCAGGCATCACGGCGACACGCCAAGGCCGGATATACCGCAAGGACGGTCCCGCCTAAAATAGGACGGCATCCATCCGCGAAAGGAACCCACCATGACCATGCAAAAAACCGATCAGGAATGGCAAAAGCAACTGACGCCGGAACAATACCGCGTCACCCGCCAGGCCGGCACTGAGCGCCCGTTCAGCGGCGAGCACTACACCCGCACCGAAAACGGCGACTACCACTGCGTCTGCTGTGGCACCTTGCTGTTCCACAGCGACGCCAAGTACGACCCCGGCTGCGGCTGGCCCAGCTTCTGGGCCGAAGCCGCCGGCGCGCGCATCGCCCGCATCGTCGACCACTCCCACGGCATGAGCCGCGTCGAGGTGCGCTGCTCCGAATGCGACGCCCATCTGGGCCACGTCTTCCCGGACGGTCCCGAGCCCAGCGGCGAGCGCTACTGCATCAATTCGGTGGCGCTGGGCTTCACGCCCAAGGCGTAAGCCGCCGACCGCGACACATCCTAGTCAGCGCACCCCATCGCCTTGCACTTGCACTTGCACTTGCACTTGCACTTGCACTTGCACTTGCACTTGCACTTGCAAGCTTGCGCCGGAATTGGGCTCCCATAAGGGCTAGCCCAATTTTTTTGTCCGCCCCCCTTTTCTTGCCCGGCCTCAAGCCACAGTCATTCAGCCAATTGCCCGACATCTTGATCCGGACCATATACCGCCGGCTCTCCAACGACGCGGCAGGCTGGCGGCTACAACTTGAGGCGGCCTTCGATGCAGGTCACGGCGTTGCCGCCTATCCATACCTCGTCGCCCACCTGCTCCACCTCGACGCAGCCGGCGCGCCCCATGCTCAGGCCCTGGCTGACGCGGTAGCGCGCCGGCGCCAACCCGGCTCCAAGCAACCACTGGGCGATGCCGGCGTTCAGGCTGCCGGTGGCCGGGTCTTCGGGCATGCCGTCGCCGGCGATGAAAGCCCGTACCTCGAACTGCGCGTCGGTATCGTCGTGCTGCGGGTCGCAGGGTGCGACCACCCCCACCGCCAGCCCGCTCAACGCCGGATAGTCGGGTTGCAGGTCCAGCACCTGCTGGCGTTTGGCAAGCATCACCGCCAGCCAGCCGGCGCCGTTGTCGACCCACTGGGCGGCGACGATATCCCCGGGCGCCAGGCGCAGGCCCAGGCGCACCTGCTCCAGCAGCTCGGCCGCCACCGGCCCGGAACGCAGCAAGGGCGGTGCCAGGAACGCCAACCGCCGCCCCTGGCGGCGGATCCGCACCAGCCCCACCGCGCACTCCTGGATGATCTCCTCCCCCTGGGGCTCACCGCCGGACTCCAGCCAGGCGTGGCAGCTGCCCAGCGTGGGATGACCAGCGAACGGCAGCTCGTCCTGAGTGGTGAAGATCCGCAGGCGATAGTCGGCCCGCGGGTCGCTGGGCTGGAGAATGAAGGTGGTCTCGCTGAGGTTGGTCCAGTTGGCGAAGGTCGCCATCTGCCGGTCATCGAGCCCGTCGGCATTGAACACGACCGCCACCGGGTTGCCCTTGAGGGGGATGGAACTGAAGACGTCGACCTGCTTGAAGCTCAGGGAGCTCATGAAATGTCCTGTTGGTACTCTGCTGGGACGGCTAGTCTACGCCCCAACATCACCCTCGTGTAGCCGCGGCCAATCCAAGGTTTCGACCCGCGGCGCCCCAGCAGCCATTCACGCCTGCTCGGTCCGAATCAGACAGCCGCCCTCCTGGTATGTCTGCACCGCGAAACCAGGAAAGCGTCGTTTGAACTTGCTGGAATTGAATAGATTGTCGTGTTCATAGCAGGGCAGCAGTTCCCGAATTTCCCGCGCCGGCTTGGAGAACGGTTAATGCCCATTTCCCGACCAGCGCAATTGCCGGCAGGTTGGACGATCTTCGCGGCAAGGCAAGTGCCAGATCAGCCCAAACACGGCATTGCGGCTCCATGCGTCAAAACCAAAAAGGCAGCGCCGCCGTAGGGCGACACTGCCTTTGATGATTCAGCTGCACGCGGGCGGCTCAACAACCGCCGCTGCAGGCTTAGCGCTTGCCGGCCGCCTCTTCGCGCCGGCGCTTGGCCTCTTCCAGCAGATAGACCTGGTAATCGTCCAGATCGCCGTCAAAATCGCTGACCCCGCCGCGCGACACCATCCAGAACTCGTCGCAGACCGCGCGCAGCAGCGCGCGATCGTGGCTGACCAGCATCACCGAGCCTTCGAACTCGTTCAGCGCCACGCTCAGCGCCTCGCGCGTGGCCAGGTCCAGATGGTTGGTCGGTTCGTCCAGCAGCAAGAGATTGGGACGCAGCCAGACTATCATGCACAGCACCAGCCGCGCCTTCTCGCCGCCGCTCATGCTGCCCACCGCCTGCTTGACCATGTCGCCGCTGAAATTGAAGGTGCCCAGGAAGTTGCGCAGGCCCTGCTCGCGGCAATCGTTGGCCGGCGGACGCAGCTGCGCCGGCGTTTCGCGCGCCAATCTCAGCATGTGCTGCAGCGGATCGTCTTCCGGCCGCAGCACGTCCAGCTCCTGCTGCGAGAAGTAACCGATGTTCAAGCCCTTGCCGCGGATGATCTCGCCGCCGGTGGCGGTCAGCGCTTCGGCCACCGTTTTCACCAGCGTGGACTTGCCCTGGCCGTTGGCGCCCAGGATGCCGATGCGCTGGCCGGCCAGCACCGAGCGGTTCACGCCTTTGACAATCACCGTGGGCGGCGCGCCTTCCGCCGCGCCTTCCGGCGCCGGATAGCCGAAAGAGGCCTGCGACATGGTCAGCATCGGATTGGGCAGGCTGCTGGGCTCCTTGAATTCGAACTGGAAGTCGGCCTCGGTCAGCACCGGCGCGATCTTCTCCATCCGCTCCAGCGCCTTGACGCGGCTTTGCGCCTGCTTGGCCTTGCTGGCCTTGGCCTTGAAGCGGTCGATGAACTTCTGCAGATGCGCCATCTTCTCCTGCTGCTTGGCCAGCACGGCCTGCTGCAGAATCATCTGTTCGGCGCGCATGTCCTCGAACTTGCTGTAGTTGCCGCCGTAGCGCACCAGCTTGCCGTGGTCGATGTGCAGGGTAACGCCGGTCACCGCGTCCAGGAATTCGCGGTCGTGGCTGATCACCACCATGGTGCCGGCGTACTGCTTGAGCCAGGCTTCCAGCCAGACCAGCGCGTCCAGGTCGAGGTGGTTGGTCGGTTCGTCCAGCAGCAAGAGGTCGGACGGACACATCAGCGCGCGCGCCAGCTGCAGGCGCATGCGCCAGCCGCCGGAGAAGCTGTTCACCGGCTGCTGCAGCTCGGCCACGCTGAAGCCCAGGCCCAGGATCAGCGCCTGCGCCCGCGCCGGGGCGTCGTGCTCGCCGGCGTCGTTCAGCGCGGTGTAGGCGTGAGCCATACGCATATAGTCTTCGCCCGCCTCGGCTTCGGCCACTTCGCGCCGCGCCGCCAGCAGCGCGGTGTCGCCCTCCACCACGAACTCGGTGGCGGTCTGCGAGGTTTCCGGCATGTCCTGCGCCACCTGCGCCATCCGCCACTGGCTGGGGATGGAGAAGTCGCCGCTGTCTTCGTGCAGGCTGCCGTTCAGTACCGCGAACAGCGAGGACTTGCCCGCGCCGTTGCGCCCTACCAGGCCCACCTTTTCGCCGGGGTTGATATTGACTGTCGCGCCGTCCAGCAAGACTTTGGTGCCGCGGCGCAAGGCCACGTTTTTCAGAATGATCATTGGGAATAGCAGTGTTGCAGAATTTTAGGAAGCAAGAAAACAGCAGCCCGGCGACCACTTGCGTCCCGGCGGAATGCCATGAATGAAACGCGCCCGCGGACAATCGCCGAGGGCACGAGGGGAGAGATTATACGCGGAAGCGCTCCGACGGAGGACAGGCGCTGCCGTCAAGCCGCGCCCCCTGCCCGCGACGCGCCGTCGCTTAGCAGCCCGGCCTCAGAGCTCCCAGTACTCCTTTTCCCTCCCCTGCGAACCGGGATTCAGCTGTTCGCGCAGGCTGCGCAGCTTGTCCGGCTCGCCGCGCACGCGGAACCAGCTGCCCTCTTCGTCCGCGCGCTCCTCCAGCACCTGGCAGTGGCTGTAGATTTCGCCGCGCAGCTGTTGCGCCGACCACGGCAGCAGCAGCTCGCCCTCTTCCAGATCGCGCTGGAAGAAGGCGACGATCAGGGCGCGCAGCGCGGCCACTTCCTCGGAACGGCGCGCGCTCATCACCACGCAGTCCGGATAGCGTTGCCGCAGCTCGGCGGCGCAGGCGGCCTGCGCCGCCGCGTCGCCGACGTGATCTATCTTGTTGAACACCCGGATGCGCGGCACCTCGTCGGCGCCGATTTCCCTCAACACCTCGTCGGTGACTTCCAGCTGGCGCTGGAAGCCCGGGTCGCTGGCGTCGATCACATGCAGCAGCAAGGCCGCGTCCAGCGCTTCTTCCAGCGTGGACTTGAACGAGGCCACCAGGCCGTGGGGCAGGTTCTTGATGAAGCCTACGGTATCGCTGACCAGCACCCGCGGCACGCTCTCCGGGTAGATGGCGCGCACCGTGGTGTCCAGGGTGGCGAACAATTTATTGGCCACCAGCACCTCGCTGCCGGTCAGCGCGCGCATCAGCGTGGACTTGCCGGCATTGGTGTAGCCCACCAGCGACACCCCGCCCAGGCCTTGGCCCTGGCGCTCCACCCGGCGCGCGCGCTGGGTCTTGCGCTCCAGCTCCATCGCGATGATTTCGCGTTGCAGCTCGGCGATGCGGTCGCGCACCTTGCGCCGGTCCAGCTCGGTATGCGATTCGCCGGCGCCGCGGCCGCCCATGCCGCTGCGCTGCCGGCCTTGCGGGCCTGCCAGCTTGGCCGCCTCGCGCAGCCGCGGCGCCATATAGCCGAGACGGGCGATTTCCACCTGGGCGCGCGCCGCGCGCGAGCGGGCGTTGCGGTGGAAGATCTCCAGGATCACCATGGTGCGGTCCATCACCTCGCAGCCGACGGCCAGCTCCAGATTGCGCGCCTGCGACGGCGAAATCTCGTGGTCCACCAGCAAGGCGTCGATCTCCACCGCGCTGGCGTCCAGCACCGGCGGCGCATCGTCCAGCTCGTCGTTGCGCAGGCCGCGATTGACGAACTGGCTGATTTCCTCCAGCTTGCCCACCCCCATATAGGCGGTGCGGTCGAAGCTGTTACGCTTTTGCACAAAGGTCCGCACCACTTGGAAGCCCAGGGTCTTGGCCAGTTCGCTCAGTTCGGTGAGCGAGGCCTCGAACTCGACATCGCTGACATCCGGCAGCTGGACCGAGGCCACCAGGGCGTAGCGGGGTTTCTCTTTGACTTCTGTTTGCATGGGCGAATGACTTTAATCTTGATAGCGAGCCCAGATAGTACCCGCAAACGGAACTTCCCGCTGCGCGACGCGCGTTGCGCCGCCGCCACGCCCCGCTTGACCCGGCCGCTGGCAGCGCCGATACTCCTGCCGCTTCAAGCACCATAGTCGTCACCGCCACCCATGCCATTCACCTCTCTGGGCCTGTCGCCCGCGCTGGCCCAGGCCGCCAGCGATCAAGGCTATCTTGCTCCCACCGCCGTTCAGAGCGCCGCCGTTCCCGCCGTCCTGCAGGGCCACGACGTGCTGGCCACCGCGCAAACCGGCTCCGGCAAAACCGCGGCCTACTGCCTGCCGCTGCTGCAACAATGGCTGGCGGGCCGCCAGGCCGCGCCGCGCCAGGCGCAAACGCTGATCCTGCTCCCCACCCGGGAGCTGGCGGCGCAAGTGGGCGACGCCCTGCGCCAACTGTCCCAGGGACTGCCGCGCCGGCCCAAGGTCGCCGTGGTCTTCGGCGGCGTTTCCATCAATCCGCAGATGATGGCGCTGCGCGGCGGCGCCGACATCGTGGCGGCCACGCCCGGCCGGCTGCTGGACCTGCTGGCGCACAATGCGCTGCGGCTTTCCGCGGTCGACACCCTGGTGCTGGACGAAGCCGACCGCCTGCTCGACCTCGGCTTCGCCGACGAACTGTCCCGCGTGCTGGCGCTGCTGCCGCCCTACCGGCAAAACCTGCTGTTTTCCGCCACCTTCCCGCCCGCCGTCCACGCGCTGGCGGAACGACTGCTGAATCAGCCGCAGCGCATCGACATCGCGCCCGGCGACACCGCCGCGCCGGACATCCGCCAGCGCGTCATCGAAGTGGACGCCGGCCGGCGCACCATGCTGCTGCGCCATCTGCTGCAAACCCATGGCTGGGACCGGGCGCTGGTCTTCGTGGCCAGCCGGCACAACGCCGACCGGGTGGCCGGCAAACTGCAGGCCGCCGGCGTCCGCGCCGCCGCGCTGCATGGGGATTGCAGCCAGGGACAGCGCGGCCAGGTGCTGGCCGACCTCAAGTCCGGCCGTCTGCAAGTCCTGGTGGCCACCGACGTGGCCGCGCGCGGCATCGACATCGCCCGCCTGCCGGTGGTGATCAACTACGACCTGCCGCGCTCGCCGGTGGATTACACCCACCGCATCGGCCGCACCGGCCGCGCCGGCGCCGGCGGCGAAGCCGTCAGCTTCGTCAGCGCCGACTGCGCCGCGCATTTCCAGTTGATAGAGAAACGCCAGCGGCTGCGGCTGCCGCGCGAGCGGATTCCCGGCTTCGAACCCGTCGTCGCCGCGATCCCGGCTCCGGGCGCGGCGGCCGACAACGGCGGCGTCAAGGGCAAGCGCAAGAGCAAGAAGGACAAGCTGCGGGAAGCCGCCGCCCAAGCGCAGGCCGAGCAAGGCTAAGCGCTCTCGGCGCCGAGCCCAGCGGAAAGCGCAAACAACAGGGCCGTTCCAGCTGGAACGGCCCTGTTTTCGCCCACGGCCAAGCAGGCCGGCAATACTTTACAAGGCTTGCGGATCAATCTCCGCCACGCTCTCGAACACATAGTCCGGCTGGTAGGGAAACTGCTCCATGGATTCGCGCGACGACACCCCGGACAACACCAGCGCGGTGCCCATGCCTGCCTCGATGCCGCCGACGATGTCGGTGTCCATCCGGTCCCCTATCATCACCGCCTCTTCCGGATGCACGCCCAGCTTGCGGGTGGCCAGCATCATCATCAGCGAGTTCGGCTTGCCCACGATGTAAGGCTTCTTGCCGGTGGCGGCCTCGATGGCGGCCAGCAGCGTGCCGGCGGCCGGCTCGTAGCCGCCGCCCTCTATCGGGTCGATCATGTCCGGATTGGTGCCGATGAATTTGGCGCCCTGATCGATGAAACGCACCGCCTTCTTGATCTGCTCGAAGCTGAAGGTCTGCGACTTGGCCACCACCACGTAATCGGGGTGGGATTCGGAAATGGAAAAACCGACGTTGTACAACTCGTTGATCAGGCCGGCGCCGCCCACCACATAGGCGGTGGGCATGGCCTTGCGCGTCTGGCTGCGCAGAAACATCGCCGTCGCCATCGCGCTGGTGATGAAATTGTCCTCGGTCACGCCATTGATGCCCAGGCTCTCCAGTTTCAGCCTCAGGTCCAGCGGCGTCTGCTCCGCGTTATTGGTCAGAAACAGGAAGGGCGTGCCGCCCTGGGTCAGGCGGTTGACGAAATCGCGCGCGCCCGGAATCAGTTGCTTGCCCCGATAAATCACTCCGTCCATGTCGGAAATGATGCTTTTGCTCATTACGGTATATCCAAAACACAGGTGCCGACTCCGCCGGCACGGTGGCGGGCCGCGGCGTCATGCGCCGCAACCGCGACAGCATAGCACGGCGGGCCTGAGGCCAAGGGCTTCCTTGTCGGCCCGGCGCGGCGCCTCCGCCGGCCGCGCCGCTCCATCCCAACGGACAGGTGACGCGGCAACAAGCTATCTGTATGGGATCTTTGCCTGTACCATCAGTGCCAGATGCACGCCTGCCCGCCCGGCCGTTCCGCCGGCGGGCTCCTTTCGCAGCAGCGGCCGCCCCCTCTCCGGGCGCGACTTTTTGCCATCCAGGGAGCGCAGCACGTATGAACATCGACGCCATCCGCGAGCAGGCCTTCGCCATGCCGCTGACCAATCCCGCCTTCCCCCGCGGCCCCTACCGCTTCACCAACCGCGAATTCTTCATCATCACTTACCGCACCGACCCGGCCAAGCTGCGCGAAGCGGTGCCGGAACCGCTGCAGCCTGCCTCCGATCTGGTCAACTTCGAATTCATCCGCATGCCGGACTCCACCGGCTTCGGCGACTACACCGAAAGCGGCCAGGTGATCCCGGTCTCGCTGGGCGGCGTGGCCGGCAACTACACCCACGCGATGTATCTGAACGACCATCCGCCCATCGCCGGCGGCCGTGAGCTGTGGGGCTTTCCCAAGAAACTGGCCTGCCCGCGGCTGCAAGTGCATACCGACACCCTGGTGGGCGAACTGGACTACGGCCCGGTGCGGGTGGCCACCGCCACCATGGGCTACAAGCATCACGCCCAGGACGCCAGCGCGCTGCAGCGCTCCATGGTCAACACCCCCAATTTCCTCTTGAAGATCATCCCGCACGTGGACGGCAGCCCGCGCATTTGCGAGCTGGTGCGCTTCTACCTGAAGGACGTGACCGTGCACGGCGCCTGGAGCGGGCCGGCGGCGCTGGCGCTGTTCCCGCACGCGCTGGCCCCGGTGGCGGAGCTGCCGGTGCTGGAGGTGGTGGAAGCGCGCCACATCATCGCCGACCTGACCCTGGGCCTGGGTGAGGTGGAGTTCGATTACCTGAACTAAGAAGCTGTGCAATGTCTGCTGCTCGTCGTGAGACATGGCACGGTGAGCACAAGCTCAAAATTCTCACGCAGCACTCGTACATTGCGCTTTTTCGCTCGTTTTCGCCTTGTCTCGCTCTTGCTCGCGAGATCGTAAACACCTTCCAAGAAGCCGCTTGCCAGCGGCTGTAAACCGTTTCTAAACGGCCCTACCCACGGACAACAAGGAGAGCAGCATGCAATTGAACGGCAAAGTGGCATTGATCACCGGCGCGGCCAGCGGCATAGGCAAGGCCATTGCGGAAACCTACGCCCGGGCCGGCGCGGCGGTGGCCATCGCCGACATCAATCTGGCGGCGGCGCAGGCCGCGGCGGCGGAGATCCAGGCCGCCGGCGGCAAGGCGGTGGGCGTGGCGATGGACGTGACCAACGAGGAATCCGTCAACGCCGGCACCCAGGCGGCGGTGGACGCGCTGGGCGCGCTGGACATCCTGATTTCCAACGCCGGCATCCAGATCGTCAACCCGCTGGTGGACTACAAGTTTTCCGACTGGAAGAAAATGCAGGCCATCCACGTGGACGGCGCCTTTCTCACCACCAAGGCCGCGCTGCCGCATATGTACAAGGACAAGCGCGGCGGCACGGTGATTTATATGGGATCAGTGCATTCTCACGAGGCGTCCAAGCTCAAGTCCGCCTACGTCACCGCCAAGCACGCGCTGCTGGGCCTGTGCCGGGTGCTGGCCAAGGAAGGCGCGGAATACAATGTGCGCGCCCACGTGGTCTGCCCCGGCTTCGTGCGCACGCCGCTGGTGGAGAAGCAGATTCCGGAACAGGCCAAGGAGCTGGGCATCAGCGAGGAAGAAGTGGTCAAGAACGTGATGCTGGGCAATACCGTGGACGGGGTGTTCACCACGGTGGAGGACGTGGCTCAGACCGCGCTGTTCCTGGCCGCCTTCCCCAGCGCGGCGCTGACCGGCCAGTCCGTCATCGTCAGCCACGGCTGGTATATGCAATGACGCCGCCGCACAATCCGGCCTGCCCGCAAACCGGCGGCCTGTACCAGAGCCGCAGCCTGCCGCCCGGCCACCGCTATCAGGTGCTGGCGCTGGTGCTGCAAGGCGGCGGCGCGCTGGGCTCCTACCAGCCCGGCGTCTACCAGGGCCTGGCCGAGGCCGACCTCCACCCCAACTGGGTGGCCGGCATTTCCATAGGCGCGCTCAACGCCGCCGTCATCGCCGGCAATCCGCCGGAACGGCGGGTGGAACAGTTGCGCGCTTTCTGGGACACCATCTGCCGGCCGCCGTTTCTGCCGCCCAGCCCGTTCAGCCACCTGGACACCCACCATTGGCCGGCGGGGCTGAACGGGCTGATGGCCAGCTGGGAGGCCTGGCGCGCATTGACCGAAGGTCAGAACGGCTTCTTCCTGCCGCGCTCGCCGTGGCCGGCCGGCGCGCCCTCGCCCGCCAATTGCAGCCTCTACGACACCACGCCGCTGAAAGGCACGCTGGAACGCTTCGCCGACTTCGACCGCATCAACGACAGCGATCAGATGCGGGTGTCGGTGGGCGCGGTCAATCTGCGCAGCGGCAACTTCGTCTATTTCGACAATACCCGCCAGCGGCTGCGCGCCGAGCATTTCATGGCCTCCGGCGCGCTGCCGCCCGGCTTTCCGGCGGTGGAGATAGACGGCGAGTACTACTGGGACGGCGGCCTGGTGTCCAACACGCCGCTGAAGCAGATACTGGGCTCCGAGCCGCGCAAGAACTCCTTGGTGTTCCAGGTGGACCTGTGGAGCGCCAAAGGGGAGCCGCCCACCGACATGAAGGCGATCGCGATGCGGCAGAAGGACATCCAGTATTCCAGCCGCACCCGGCAGATCACCGACACGATGAAGCGGGAGCAGAACTACCGCGGCCTGCTGCGGCAGCTGATGGAGCTGGTGCCGGAAGCGCAGCGCGTGCACCCCGCCTACCGCCACGCCCGCGAGCTGGCCTGCGGCCGGCTGTTGAAAGTGATCCACCTGATCTATCAGGACAAGGAATACGAGGACCACCACAAGGACTATCAGTTCGGCGCCCAGACCATGCGCGCGCACTGGACCAGCGGCTATCAGGACATCTGCCGCACACTGAGCCATCCGGACTGGCTGGAGATGCCGTCGCCGGACCGGCCCTTCGTCACTCACGACGTGCACCGCTGAGGCGGCGGCCCCGCCTCAAATCCAGACCGCCGCGTTCTCCACGCCGGCGCTAAGCCTGGCGGACAAGTGCGATGGCTGGCGACAACAACTCATGAGCACTCCTAAAGCGGCGCGCGGCTGATCGCGAGCCGTCCCTCAGGCTTGCGCCGCACGCCGTCCCAGTTCCAGCCAATCCAACACCGCCAGCCGCCGCCACTGGCGCTCGGCGTAGGCGGCCAGCCGCGGCGGCAGGATGGCGTCGTATTGCAGCCGCTTCAACATCAGCGCCAGGTCGGTGTCGGCCAGACACCAGGCGCCGAACAGATCGCCGCCGTCGGCCGGCAGCAATTGCTCCGCCGCGGCGATCAGCTTGTGCGCCGCCTGCCGCGCTTCCGGCGCCAGGGTGCCGACCGCCGGCCGCAGAAACACCGCCTCGGTGTTGCGGTCTTCGCGCAAGGCCATCAGGTCGCTGCGCAGCCAGGCTTGCAGCTGGCGCGCGCGGGCGCGTTGGCGCAGGTCCAGCGGGTAGAGCCGGGGGCGCTCGGGATAAGCGTCTTCAAGATATTCGGCGATGGCCGAGGATTCGCTAAGTTGGAAGTCGCCGTCTTCCAGCATCGGCACGCGGGCGGTCAGCGACTGGCGCTGATAGTCCGGGGCCAGGTTGGCTTGCGCCTCAAGGCTCAAGGTCGCCAACTCGAAGGCCAGCCCTTTTTCCTTCAGGGCGACGAAGGCGGACAAGGCGTAGGGACTGAGGAAACGGGAATCGACATGCAGCAGCACAAGAGCCTCCGGAGGCGGAACACGGAACCTCAGATGCTAGCGACATCAGACGTCCGGCGCCAGCGCCGAAACGCGAACACTGCGTTCCGGCGCGCCGCCCATTTGGGCGTTTAACCGAACAGGCCGGTGGACAGGTAGCGATCGCCGCGGTCGCAAACAATGGAAACGATGACCGCGTTTTCCAGCTGGCGCGACAGGCGCAGCGCCACCGCCAGCGCGCCGCCGGACGAAGGCCCGGCCAGGATGCCCTCCTCGCGCGCCAACTGCCGCGCCATGTCCTCCGCCTCCTGCTGGCCGACGTGCTGCAAATCGTCCAGCTGCGAGAAGTCGCAGATCTTGGGCACATAGGGATCTTCCCATTTGCGGATGCCGGCGATCTGGCTGCCCGGTTCCGGATGCACGCCCACGATCTGGATCGCCGGATTTTGCTGCTTCAGATAGCGGCCGGTGCCCATGATGGTGCCGGTGGTGCCCATGCTGGACACGAAATGGGTGATGCCGCCCCGGGTGTCCCGCCAGATTTCCGGCCCGGTGCTTTCATAGTGGGCCAGCGGATTGTCCGGATTGGAAAACTGGTCGAGGATGCGGCCCTGGCCGGCGGCTTCCATCTTGCGCGCCAGGTCGATGGAACCGGGCATCGAGGCCTCCTTGGGCGTCAACACCACCTCCGCGCCGTAGGCGCGCATCGCCTGCACCCGCTCGGCGCTGGAGTTCTCCGGCATGATGAGAATCATCTTATAACCCATCATCGCCGCCGCCATCGCCAAGGCGATGCCGGTGTTGCCGCTGGTGGGCTCGATCAGGGTGTCGCCCGGTTTGATCTCGCCGCGCTCTTCGGCGCGGCGGATCATGGACAGCGCCGGCCGGTCCTTGACCGAACCCGCCGGGTTGTTGCCTTCCAGCTTGACCAGCACGGTGTTGCTGGTGACGCCGGGCAGGCGCTTGAGTCTGACCAGCGGGGTGTGGCCGACGAAATCTTCCAGATGCTTGTACACGACGCGTTCTCCAACGGGGAACGGCCATTATACCGATTGGCTATCAGCAAAGACGGAATCCTTATGTCTAAGCAAATAACCGTTGTTGCAACTATCAGCCCGCGGACGCTTCCGCCAGCATCGCCAGCAAGTCCTCAGGGAAATAGCGCTCGCCGGAAGCGGCCAGTTCGGCCGGCGACCACCAACGGCCCCGCCCCATTACCTGTCGCTCGACCTCGGTCCAGCCGGCGTCGTCCAGCCGCGCGTGCTCTAGGCGGACCAAATGGAAATGCTCGACCGCCCGCACCCGCTCGCCGTCCAGCAGCGTCAATTCGAACGAACGGCAGGCCACGACCGGGCCGGGATCGGCGATGTGATGGCCGGTCTCCTCCCGACATTCGCGCCGCGCGGCGTCGGCCAGGCTTTCGCCGCCCTCCACCTCGCCGCCCGGCGTGAACCAGTATTCGACCCGGCCCGCCGGCTGGCAGGGGAACAACAGCACCCTGCCCGCCGGGTCCAGCATCAGCAGCCGCGCCGCCTGCCGGACGCGCAGCGTCATTGCTTGATCAGCCAGTCCACGTAGCGATCCACGCCCTGCTCGACGTTGAAGAGCTCGGCGCCGTAGCCGGCGCTGCGCAGCTTGCCGATGTCGGCCTGAGTGAAGCTCTGGTACTTGCCCTTGAGCGCGTCGGGGAAATCCACGTATTCGACGATGCCCTGGGCCGCCATCTCCTCCAGGCTCAGCGCCGGCTGGCCCTCATGGCGGCGGCAGGCGTTGACGGTGGCCACGGCCACGTCGTTGAACGGCTGCGAGCGGCCGGAGCCCAGATTGAAGATGCCGCTCTTTTCCGGGTGATCCAGGAAATAGAGATTGATCTTGGCCACGTCCTCCACCGACACGAAATCGCGGCTCTGCATGCCGTCGCCCCAGCCGTCCCAGCCGCCGAACAGCTTGACCTTGCCGTGCTCGCGGTATTGGTTGAAATGGTGGAAAGCCACCGAGGCCATGCGGCCCTTGTGCTGTTCGCGCGGGCCGTAGACGTTGAAATAGCGGAAGCCCACCGCCTGCGCGCTCAGGCCTTCCTTCATCCGTTGGCGCAACACCTGGTCGAACAGGAATTTGGAATAGCCGTAGACGTTGAGCGGGCCCTCGTACTGGCGCTCTTCCTTGAACACGGTGCCCTTGCCGTAGGTGGCGGCGCTGGAGGCGTAGAGGAACTGGATTTCCTCGTGCTGACAGTAGTCGAACAGGGCCAGCGTGTACTGATAGTTGTTGTCCATCATGTACTTGCCGTCGTGGTTCATGGTGTCGGAGCAGGCGCCCTGATGCAGGATGGCGGACAGCTCGCCCTCGAACTCGCCTTCCAGCAGCAGGGCCAGGAAATCGTGCTTGTCCATGTAATGGGAGATTTCGCAATCCACCAGATTGCGGAATTTGTCGCCGCTGGACAGATTGTCCACGGCGATGATGTCGGTGACGCCGCGCTCGTTCAGCGCCTTGACCAGGTTGGAACCGATAAAACCGGCGGCGCCGGTGACGACGATAGTCATGTTTTGCCTTTCCGCCGCCGGCCATCGCCAACGGCGCGGGATAGGGGTTTGCGTTTAAAAGCCGGCGCCGGGCTCGGCCAGATAGGCCCGCTCTTCCGGCGTGTCCGCACGGCCCAGCGCGGCGTTGCGGTGCGGGAAACGTCCGAAGCGGACGATCACCTCGCGGTGGCGGTGCGCGTAATCGATGAAGCTGGCCATGGCCTTGTCCTCGGCCATGGTTTCAAACAGGCGGATGGCCTCGTCCTGATCCGCCAGCGATTCGCTGTGTTCAAACGGCAGATAAACGAAGGTGCGCGCGATAGGGGGCAGTTGCCGGTCCAGGCCCTGCTCCACCATGCGGCGGGCCAAGGCCAAGGCCTGGCCATCGCTGGCGAAGGCTTCGGCCGAGCCGCGGAACAGATTGCGCGGGAATTGATCGGTCAGAATCAGCCAGGCCAGGCCGCGGCGGGCGTCGTCGGCGTCCGGCGGCAACTCGCCGGCGCGCGCCTGCCGCCACAGCCCCAGAAAGCGTTCGCGGATGACGCCGTCGAACACCTCGTCCTTTTTGAACCAGGGGCTGCGCGGCACCGACAGGAAGCTGTCGTCGGCGCCGCCGAACCAGAACTCCAGGATGGCATCGGTATAGTGCTGCATGCGTTCTCCTTCAGGATCCAGCCTGACTGGACGGGATCACACCGCGAAAAGTTCGCGCTGGCTGCACACCGCGGTGCCCAGCTTGCCCACCACCACGCCGGCGGCGGCGTTGGCGAGACTCATCGCCACCGGCAGCGGCTGGCCGGCGGCCAGCCCCAGGCCCAAGGTGCCGATCACGGTGTCGCCGGCGCCGGACACGTCGTAAACCTCGCGCGCGAAGGTGGGCTGATGCACCACGCCCTCGTCGCGGAACAAGGTCATGCCCTCCTCGCTGCGCGTCACCAGCAAGGCGTCCAGCGCCAAGGCGGCGCGCAAGGCCTGCGCCTTGGCGGTCAGCTCGCTCTCCGACGCCCAGCGGCCGGCCACCTGGCGGAACTCGCTGCGGTTCGGCGTCAGCAAGGTGGCGCCGGCGTATTTGCTGTAGTCGTCGCCCTTGGGATCGATCAGCACCGGCTTGCCGGCCTGGCGCGCCAGTTCGATCATCTTGCTGACGTGAGTCAGGCCGCCCTTGCCGTAGTCGGACAGGATCACCACGTCGTGCTCGGCCAGGATCTGCTGATACTCTTCCAGCTTGCCGGCCAGAATCTCGTGGCTGGGCGCGTCTTCGAAATCTAGGCGGATCAATTGCTGCTGCCGCGCCACCACGCGCAATTTGATGGTGGTGGCGATGCTGGGATCGCGCTTCAGCGAGGTGGCGATGCCGTCCGCCGCCAGCAGGCGCTCCAGCGCCGAGGCGGCTTCGTCGTCGCCCACCACCGACAGCAGGGTGGCCTGGCCGCCCAGGCCGGCGATATTGCGCGCCACGTTGGCGGCGCCGCCGGCGCGCTCTTCGATGCGCTCGATCTTGGCCACCGGCACCGGCGCCTCCGGCGAAATGCGAGTAGCGTCGCCGAACCAGTAACGGTCCAGCATCACATCGCCCACCACCAGAACTTTCGCTTGCGCCAGTTCGGCGGCCAGTTTGGAGCTGTCCAGCCCCAGGTCTTGCATCAGGCCCATGGCTATCCTCAGCGGCCGATCGCGAAGTAATCGAAGCCCTGCTCGCGCATCCAGGCCGGATCGTACATATTGCGGCCGTCGAACACCAAGGGCTGCTTCAGCGCCTGCTTGACCGCGTCCAGGTCCGGCGCGCGGAACATCTTCCACTCGGTGACGATCAGCAAGGCGTCCGCCTGCTGCAGCGCCGCCATCATGTCGTCGGCGAAGCTCAGGCCGGCGATGTCGCCCATCACCCGCTGCGCTTCGTGGGTGGCCACCGGATCGAAGGCCACCACTTCCGCGCCGCGGCGGCTCAGTTCTTCCGCGATCACGCGGCTGGGCGCTTCGCGCATATCGTCGGTATTGGGCTTGAAGGCCAGGCCCCACATCGCGAAACGGCGGCCGGACAGATCCTGGCCGAAACGCGCCAACACCTTGTCGACCAGGCGCAGCTTCTGCAGATCGTTGGCTTCTTCCACCGCCGTCAGCACGCGCAGATCATGGCCGTTTTCCTTGGCGGTCTGCACCAGGGCCTTGACGTCCTTGGGGAAGCAGGAGCCGCCGTAACCGACGCCCGGATACAGGAAGTGGTAGCCGATGCGCGGATCGGAGCCCATGCCCAAGCGCACCTGTTCGATGTCGGCGCCCAGGCTCTCGGCCAGATTGGCCAGTTCGTTCATGAAGGAGATGCGCGTCGCCAGCATGGCGTTGGCCGCGTACTTGGTCAGTTCGGCGGAGCGCACGTCCATCAGCAGCACGCGTTCGTGATTGCGCTGGAACGGCGCGTACAGCCGGCGCATCATCGCGGCCGCGCGTTCGTCGTCGACGCCGATCACCACGCGGTCCGGGCGCATGAAGTCGTCGATGGCCGCGCCCTCTTTCAGGAATTCCGGGTTGGACACCACGCTGAATTCCAGCGCTTCGCCGCGCTCGGCCAAGGTTTCCGCCACCGCGGCCTTGACCAGGTCGGCGGTACCCACCGGCACAGTGGACTTGTCGACGATGACTTTATAATCCGTCATGTGGCGGCCGATATTGCGCGCCGCGGCCAGCACGTATTGCAGGTCGGCGGAGCCGTCCTCGTCCGGCGGGGTGCCGACGGCGATGAACTGCACGTCGCCGAAGGCCACCGATTCGGCGATGTCGGTGGTGAAGCTGAGCCGGCCGGCGGCGACGTTGCGCCGCACCATGTCTTCCAGGCCGGGTTCGAAAATGGGGATGCCGCCCTGTTTCAGGATGGCGATCTTATTGGGATCCACATCCAGGCAGCACACGTGATAGCCGGTTTCCGCCAGACACGTGCCGGTCACCAGACCGACATACCCCGTACCGATAACTGTGATTTTCATGTTTTATTGAGCCTGATAGTGCTGAATGTCTTGATTGATCGCGCGCAACGCCGCCAGCGGGTCGGCGGCGCGGGTGATCGGCCGGCCTATCACCAGGTAGTCGGAGCCGGCCGCCAGCGCGGTGGTCGGAGTCATCACCCGGCGCTGATCGTCGGCGACGCTGTCCGCCAGGCGGATGCCAGGCGTCACCAGTTTGAAATCGCGGCCCAGCGCGGCTTTCAGCTCGCCGGCCTCCTGCGCCGAACACACCACGCCGTCCAGGCCGCAGTCGCGGGTCAGCGCAGCCAGGCGCAGCACGTGCTCCTGCGGCGACGCGGCGATGCCGATTTCGGCCAGATCGGCGGCTTCCATGCTGGTCAGCACCGTCACCGCGATCAGCAGCGGGCGCTGGCTGTACGGCGCCAGCGCCTCGCGCGCGGCCTCCATCATCCGGCGGCCGCCGG
This sequence comes from Chromobacterium alkanivorans, assembly GCF_016937655.1. Classification (GTDB taxonomy): domain Bacteria; phylum Pseudomonadota; class Gammaproteobacteria; order Burkholderiales; family Chromobacteriaceae; genus Chromobacterium; species Chromobacterium alkanivorans. The sequence continues at coordinate 48,208 of NZ_JAFHKL010000009.1, forward strand.
AAGCGTGCACATTGACCATCCAGACGCCGGCTTCCGCCGCCGCCTTGCAGGCATGGGCCACGGTATTGGGAATATCGTGGAACTTCAGATCCAGGAACACCTGGAAACCCCTGGCCACCAGGCTCTCCACCAGGCTGCGGCCAGAGGAAGTGAACAACTCCTTGCCCACCTTGAGCCGGCACTCGCTCGGGTCCAGGCGGCTGGCGAAGCGCAAGGCACTATCCGCGTCGGCGAAGTCCAGGGCCACGACGACGGGCGAAGTCGGCTGCGACGCGCCGGCTGCGATCAAAGGGTTCATGCTTGCTCCATTCTTGCCGCCGGATGCGGCCGGCGGTCTGTATTCAAATCAACTCAGCCGCTCTCCGGCGGCTGCTGATCCGCTAAGCAAACCCCTGATCCCGCGTTGCGCCTCCTGGTAGTACAACGGGTACCGCCAGCGTCGGCGCGCCTTGGCTCAGGATCTCTGCGGGGTTTTGTTCGCGGCTCTTAATCTTAAGCCATGTCTTGTTACTGCGATTCCGAGCGGTTGGCGGTAAACCCCTCCCACTCGCCGCAGGCCGGGCAATGCCAGAAGAAGGCGCGCGAGCGGAAGTTGCAGCACTTGCAGCGATGCACGCTCAGACGCTGCGCGTGCTTGAGCACCAGCGCGCGCGCCACTTCCGCGTCCATTCGGCCTTCCGGGCTCAGTTCGTCCATCTGCGCCTCGATCAGCCGGTAGACGCCGGACAGGCTGGGACGCGCGTGCACGCCCTCGCGCGCCACTTCCAGCGCCTTTTCCTCGCCCTCGTAAGTGGCGATCTTCTGGTACAGCAGATCGGTCAGCTCCAGCTGCGGGAAGGTCTTCTGATAGCCGCGCAGCAAGGCGATGCCTTCCAGCGGCTTGTCCAGCCGCTCGTAAGCGTCGAACAGCCGCTCGGCGGCCATCGACAGGTATTCGTAGTTCTGCTTTTCGATGTTCTGCCAGGCCGCGATCGCCGCTTCCACATGGCCGCCGGCGAACTCGATGTCGCCGAGGATCAGGCTGGCGCGCACGCATTTGCGGTTGGCGGAAAACGCCTCGTCCACGTAGTGGCGCGCCTGCTCGCTATTGGATTTGTACAACTCGCCCTGGGCCAGCTCGCAATAGAACTGCGCCACTTCGTGCTGGAAGGAATGCGCGTCGCTGCGCAACTCCTTGGCGGTGGCGATGGCCTTGTGCCAGTCGCGGTCCTGCTGGTAGATGTCCAGCAGCTGACGGCGCGCCGCCAGGCCCATATTGCCGTCCTGCAGCTTGATCAGTATCTCTTCCGCCCGGTCCACCAGGCCGGCTTTGCGGAAATCCTGGGCCAGTTCGAAGCGCACCGCGTCGCGGTGCTCGGCCGGCAGGTCCGGCGCGTCCAGCATGCGCTGATGCAGGCGGATGGCGCGATCGTTCTCGCCGCGCTTGCGGTACAGCTTGCCCAGGGTGTGCTGCAGCTCCAGCGCCGAGCCTTGCTGGCGCGCCACTTCGGCCAAGGCCGAGGCGGCGATGTCGGTCTTGTCCTCCACCAGCGCGTCCAGACCGCGGAAAAAGCCGGTCGGCACCGCTTTCGCCTGCTTCAGCACCGTGCGCATGTCCACGCGCGCGGCAAACCAGCCCAGGCCGAAAAAGGCCGGAAACAACAGCAACCACCACAAATCCAGTTCCAACAGCAATCCTTTCCGGACAAACAACAACAGCCGCTCCGGGCGGCATCATCAAGAACGGCGGTTTGAATCGCGGCGGCGCCTAAGCGCGGCGCCGGCTCGTTTCGCCGCTCGCGCCAGGCTTAATCGGCGATCGCGTCGCTGGGATCGCTGATCACCTTGCTGGCGGGAGGACGGTTGCGCAATTCTTTTTTCAATTGGGAAAGCTCTTTCCGGCTGCGCAGATAATAGCCGAGCGTGGCGAGCAAACCAACCAGCGCGCCAACCACGAAAAACAGCAGCAGAAACACGATCAGCGGCGCGGACCAGGACTGGCCGAAGAACAATTTGAATTCAACCGCATGGCTGTTTTGCACGGTGACCGCGATCAGGAATACCAACAGGGCCAATTCAACGATACGAAGCAGGTAACGCATGATCTCGCTCGATTTGTTTGCCGGAGTGCAAGTTTAAACGATAGCCCGGCGCAACCCAAGCTGGAATTTCAGCCGCGCAAAGAAAAAGCGCCGCAAAAAGCGGCGCTTCGGATTCGCTAGACAGGGCATGAAGGCCTAGGCTTCGCTCTGCTCCAACAGGGACAGATCGACGCGTTCGCGCAATTCTTTGCCCGCCTTGAAATGCGGCACATATTTCTCAGGAACCGAGACGCTGGTGCCCGACTTGGGGTTGCGGCCAATCCGCGGCGGACGGTAGTTCAAATCGAAACTGCCGAAACCGCGGATTTCAATCCGGTTTCCCTGCGCCAGGTTATTGGCCATCGCATCCAGAATGGTTTTGACGGCCAACTCAGCGTCTTTGTAGACCAACTGAGAATTGCGCTCGGCGAGTCGTTCCGACAGCCTAGCGATCAGCTCAGATTTGGTCATGTCTCAATTACTCGTTAGAGCCGGACAGTTTTGCCTTCAGCAGGGCACCCAGATTGGTGGTGCCAGCGGAAGCGCTGTCAACGGACAGGCTCTTCAGAGCAACGTTGTCTTCCTGAGCGTCTTTAGCCTTGATGGACAGGCTGATGTTGCGGGACTTGCGGTCCACGGCGATGATCACGGCTTCCACTTCTTCGCCGTCCTTCAGAACGGAGCGAGCGTCTTCCACGCGGTCGCGGGACAGTTCGGAAGCGCGCAGGTAGCCTTCAACATCGGTGTCCAGAGTCACGACGGCGCCTTTGGCGTCAACGGACTTCACGGTGCCCTTAACCAGAGCGCCCTTGTCGTTCATCGCAACGAAGTTGTTGAACGGATCGCCTTCCATCTGCTTGATGCCCAGGGAAATGCGCTCTTTCTCAACGTCGATGGACAGAACAACGGCTTCAACCTCGTCGCCCTTCTTGAACTTGCGAACGGCTTCTTCGCCGGCTTCGTTCCAGGACAGGTCGGACAGGTGAACCAGGCCGTCGATGCCGCCCGGCAGGCCAACGAACACGCCGAAGTCGGTGATGGACTTGATCGCGCCCTTCAGCTTGTCGCCTTTGTGGAAGTTGTCGGCAAACTCGTTCCACGGGTTGGCCAGGCACTGCTTCATGCCCAGGGAGATGCGACGACGGTCTTCGTCGATTTCCAGGATCATGACTTCCACTTCGTCGCCAACCTGAACTACCTTGGACGGGTGTACGTTCTTGTTGGTCCAGTCCATTTCGGACACGTGCACCAGGCCTTCGATGCCTTGTTCGATTTCCACGAACGCGCCGTAGTCGGTCAGGTTGGTCACCTTGCCGAACAGACGGGTGCCGGACGGGTAGCGGCGGGACAGGCCCACCCACGGATCTTCGCCCAGTTGCTTCAGACCCAGGGATACGCGGTTCTTCTCTTGGTCGAACTTCAGTACCTTGGCTTCCACTTCGTCGCCCACGGCCAGAACTTCGGACGGGTGCTTCACGCGGCGCCATGCCAGGTCGGTGATGTGCAGCAGGCCATCGATGCCGCCCAGGTCAACGAACGCACCGTAGTCGGTGATGTTCTTGACGATACCCTTGATGATGGCGCCCTCTTTCAGGGTTTCCAGCAGAGCTTTGCGCTCTTCGCCCAGGGTTTCTTCCAGCACGGAACGACGGGACACAACCACGTTGTTGCGCTTGCGGTCCAGCTTGATGACCTTGAATTCGATCTGTTTGTTTTCGTACGGGGTGGTGTCTTTCACCGGACGCACGTCAACCAGGGAACCCGGCAGGAAGGCGCGGATGCCGTTGACCATAACGGTCAGGCCGCCTTTCACTTTGCCGCTGATCAGACCGGACAGGATCTTGCCGGTTTCCAGAGCCTCTTCCAGCTCCACCCAAGCGGCCAGGCGCTTGGCTTTTTCGCGGGACAGCTTGGTTTCGCCAAAGCCGTTTTCCAGCGCGTCGATGGCGACGGTAACGAAGTCGCCGATGGCCACTTCGACCACGCCTTGGTCGTTCTTGAATTCTTCAGCCGGGATCAGGGACTCGGACTTGAGGCCTGCGTTCACGGTTACAAAGTTGGAATCAACTGCTACGACTTCGGCAGTGATCACCTCGCCCACGCGCATGTCGTGAAGGGTCAGGCTTTCCTCAAACAGCTGAGCGAAGTTTTCCATGGAGAGGGTAGTCATCAAGCGTACTCTCGGTGCGCGCCTTGCGGCGTGCGGGGTTAGGGTTGCACAACGGGTTTATTGCCTTGCAGCATTTTCACCCGACAAAAAAATCATAGGCCGGAGACCTGTCTTTCCTCGAACCAACGCAGAACCTGTGCGACCGCCTGGTCGATGGTCAGCTCCGTGGTGTCGAGCAAAAAGGCGTCCGGCTCCTGGCGCAGCGGCGCTACCGGCCGGGCGGCATCGCGCGCGTCCCGATCGATAATGTCCTGCAGAATCTGTGGGAGATTAGCAGAATCCCCCTTGCCGATCAACTGCTTATAGCGACGTTCGGCGCGCTCCTCGGCGCTGGCGGTCAAAAACACCTTCAAGGCGGCGGCGGGAAACACCACGGATCCCATGTCGCGGCCGTCCGTCACTAGGCCCGGCAACTGGCAGAAATCGCGTTGGCGCTGCAACAGCGCGGCGCGCACCGCCGGCAGCGCGCCCACCTTGGACGCGCCGATGCCGATGTCTTCGCTGCGGATCGCCGCGCTGGCGTCGTTGCTCTCCAGCCACACCGCGCCGTCGGCGAACTCCGCCGGCAGGCCGGCGGCGGCGGCGGCCAGCCCCGGCTCGTCGTCCCAGCCGATATTGTGACGCTGCGCGAACAGCGCCAGCAGGCGGTAAAGCGAGCCCGAATCCAGATAATGAAAACCCAGCCGCGCGGCGACCAGGGCGGCGACGGTGCCCTTGCCCGAGGCGGACGGGCCGTCGATGGCGATGACAGGTGCGGTCATGTACAGACGATGTCCTTGCAGAAATTCGCGCCGGCCGCCGCAACGGGCAACCGGCCAAACCGTCGATTTTATCTCAAGCCGCCGGCCGGCACAGCAAGATTCTACGGCGCGCGCGCCGCGGCCGCGCCGCAACGCGGGGTTTGCGCAAAGACCTTGCTGGCGGTTACATTGTCCGACGGGCGCCGCGGCGCCCTCCGCCAATCCCAAGAACACAAGATCCCGAACCGCCATGGAACAACTGCATCTCGCCCCCGTCCGCCGCCTGTCCGGCGCCATCAAGCTGCCCGGCTCCAAGAGCATCTCCAACCGCACCCTGCTGCTGGCCGCGCTGGGCAGCGGCAGCACCCTGGTGCGCGAGCTGCTGGATTCGGACGACATCCGCCACATGCTGGCGGCGTTGAAACTGCTGGGGGTGGAGATCGAACAGATAGGCGACAGCCGCGACTTCCGCGTGCAGGGCGTGGGCGGCGAATTTCCAGTCAAGAGCGCGGACCTGTTCCTCGGCAACGCCGGCACCGCCTTCCGCCCGCTGACCGCGGCGCTGGCGCTGATGCAGGGCGATTACCAGCTCAGTGGCGTGCCGCGCATGCACGAACGGCCGATCGGCGATCTGGTGGACGCGCTGCGCGAGGCCGGTGCCCGGATCCAATACCAGGGCCAGCCCGGCTACCCGCCGCTGGCCATCGCGCCGGCGCGGCTGGAGGCCGGCCGCCCGATCCCGGTCAAGGGCAATGTGTCCAGTCAGTTCCTCACCGCCCTGTTGATGGCGCTGCCGCTGACCGGCGAAACCGCGGTGATCGAAGTCGACGGCGAACTGATCTCCAAACCCTATATCGAAATCACCCTCAACCTGATGGCGCGCTTCGGCGTGCGGGTTGAGCGCGACGGCTGGCGGCGCTTCACCATTCCCGGCGGCCAGAGCTATATTTCCCCGGGCGAAGTTCACGTGGAGGGCGACGCCTCCAGCGCGTCCTACTTCCTCGCCGCCGGCGCGCTGGCGGGCGGCCCGGTGCGGGTGGAAGGCGTGGGCGCGGACAGCATACAGGGCGACGTCAAGTTCGCCGACGCGCTGCGTCTGATGGGCGCCGAGGTCAGCATGGGCCCCAACTGGATCGAAGCCAGCGCCCGCCTGCCGCTCAAGGCGATAGACGCGGACTTCAACCACATCCCGGACGCGGCGATGACGCTGGCGGTGGCGGCGCTGGCCGCCGACGGCACCAGCACGCTGCGCAATATCGAAAGCTGGCGCGTCAAGGAAACCGACCGCCTGAGCGCGATGGCCGCCGAACTGCGCAAGGTGGGCGCCGTGGTGGAGGAAGGCCAGGACTACATCCGCATCACCCCGCCGTCGGCCTTGACGCCCAACGCCGAAATCGACACCTACGACGACCACCGCATGGCGATGTGCTTCTCGCTGGTCTCGCTGCTGGGCGCGCCGGTCACCATCAACGACCCCAAGTGCGTGGCCAAGACCTTCCCGGATTACTTCGACGCGCTGGCGGCGCTGCGCGGCCAGGAATAAGAAGACGTCCTTGAGCCTGTCACCATAGCCAACAGACTCTCGCGTCCTCCCAGCCCCGCTCCGGCGGGGCTTTGTCTTGCCCGCCGCTTGCGTCCAGCCCGCCGATAAAACACAATATATGGATTAAAAAAACAGAAAGCACCTACATCATGGAAAATTTCTTCGCTCTGCGCCGCCAGTTCATGCACCAGTTCGACATTCCCAGCCCGCAGCGGCCGCAATGGCAGCCGCAACAGCTGGCAATGTGGGAAACCATGCTGGGCGAGGAACTGGCGGAATTCCAGCAGGCGCTGGCCGATTACAAGCGCCAGGACGGCGACGAGGCGGAACGCGCGCGGCGCATGGCGGAACTGCTGGCCGAAGGCGTGGACGTGCTCAATGTGCTCAGCGGCCTGCTGATGTCGCAAGGCCTGCCGCTGGAAGACATGTTCCGGGAAATCCACGCCGCCAATATGCGCAAATGCGTGGACGGCAAGATTGTGCGCCGCGAGGACGGCAAGGTGCTGAAGCCGGCCGGCTGGCAGCCGGCCGACAAGGAGGGGGTGATACGCCGGGCGCTGGAGTTCTGAGAACCTGTTCAAAGTCTGCTGCGTGTCGTGGGCCTTACACGGCGAGCACGACTTCGAAATGCTCATGCGCCAAACGCGACTCCGCTCTCTCAACCGCAACGCTTTGTCTCGCCTTAACTTTGAACAGGCTCTGAGAGCCCGATAAAGCCCGCCGCGCGTCGGTGACGACGACGCTCTAGTGATCGCGCCGCGCGAACAGCCGGGCGATGCCGTGGTAATGCGGCTGGCCGTGGCCCACGTCCAGCGCGTATTCCTCCTGATAAGCCAGCAGGCTCAGCGCCGAGAACTGCCGGCGCAGCTCGCCGGACTGATAGTAGTGCTTGACGTAGGAAGCCGTTTCGCTGGCCACCCGCCCCTGGGCGTCGCAGCCCGGATCGTCGACCATGAACACCGACACGAACAGATAACCGCCCGGCTCCAGCGCGGCGGCCATCTGGCGCGCCAGCGCCTCGCCCTCGTTCGCGCCCAAATGGTCCAGCGAAGTATTGGCGACGATCAGCCGGTAACGCTCCGGCTCCAGCTCCAGGCCGGCCAGATCCGCCACCTTGCCGCCCACGTTCAGCCGGCGCTGGTCCGCCGCCTCGCCCAGGCTGGCGATCGCCTCCGCCGAGCCGTCCACCGCCGTCATCGCGAAGCCCTGCTGCGCCAGGAACAAGGCGTTGCGACCCTGGCCGCAACCCAGATCCAGGCCGGCGCCGCCGCCCGCGACATGATATTTTTCCAAGTACTGAACCAAGGACGGGGACGGTTTGTCCCCGTAGAAAGACGTGCTCGAACGATACACGCCGTCGAATCCCGCTGCTGTCATGATGATGTCCCCGCTTCGGCTGCCCGCCTGATCGGCCCATCGCGGCCCGAATCTGTCGTCCGGGATACCTGTACGATAGGCCACCTACCCTTTTGGACAGCATAGACGATGTCCCCAGCAAGAACATCCCTATCGATTTAGCTATTCATCAAATCATTTGCGGCAGCGCGTGCAGGGACTGCGCCGGCAGCATTTCCAGCAGCAACCAGATCGCGGTCACCGCCAGCATCGCGGCCATGCCGCAATTGAAAACGCGCAGCCGGCGCGGCGACGCCAGGAAGCGGCGCGCGGCCACGCCGGACCCCGCCCACAGGGCAATGCAGGGCAGGCCGATGACGAAGGTCAAGGCGGCGAACAGCAGGCCCGCGTGCCAGGCGTTCATCTTGGCCGGCAGAAACACCATGGCGATATTGAAGCCCATCAGCCACACTTTGGGGTTCAGCCAATTGAACAGCACTCCGCCCCAGAAGCCCATCGGCGCGCCGCCGGATTCGCCCGCGGCCGGCGCCGAGCGCGCCATGCCCCAGGACAGCCACAGCAGATAGAGACAACCGGCCATCGCCAGGTAAAGCTGCACCGAGGCGATGACGGCGATCAGGCTGCCCAGAAACACCGTCAGCAAGCCCACCTGCACCGACAAGCCCAGCGACATGCCCAGCAAGGCCGGCACCGTGCGGGAAAAACCGTGATTGACCCCGGACGAGGCCAGCACCAGGTTGTTCGGCCCCGGCGTGATCGACATCACCAACAAATAAGTTACCAATGCAACAAAATTCATTACCGTTCCAGCCCATTGAAGGCGCCAGGATGGTCCGGGCGCGGTTTGTTTTCAATGCGAGAATGATAACGCCGCGGCAAGGACGAATACAGATTCAGAAAAATTGAATTGGAACCATAACAGTTATAAAATAACAAAACTGTTATGGTCGCTTTTTCCGGAAATTGTACCGATGGCGACCCTCATATCTGTCAGCGAGGCCCAAGCATGAGCGACGAACCCCTGTACCAGCAGTTGGTCAACGAATGGATCACCCTGATCCAGACCGGGGTGGTGCAGCCCGGCGAACGGCTGCCCTCGGTGCGCAAGGCCTGCGAGATGCACAAGGTCAGCCCGTCCACCATCCTGCTGACCTACCGCACGCTGGAGGACCGCGGCCTGATCGAGGCGCGGCCGCAGTCCGGCTTCTACGTCAAATCCGCCGCCACCCTGCCGCTGCCGCGCATGCGCCGGCAAAGCGCCGCCCACCACGCCGGCGAAGTGGTGGACCAGATCGAGGCGGTGATGACGGCGCAAACCCGGGAGGACTTCATCGATCTGTCGCTGGCCAGCCCGCGCGGCAGCGACTTCTACCCCACCACCCGCTTCAAGCACATCATGGGGCGGCTGCTGCGCCAGCACCCGGAGCTGACCACCGACTACCCGTTCCCGCCCGGCTCGGAGCGGCTGCGCCGCCAGATCGCCCAGCGCGCGGTCAGCTGGGGCTGCGTGCTGGCCGCCGAAGACCTGGTGATCACCAACGGCTGCACCGAGGCGCTGCAACTGGCGCTGCGCGCCTGCTGCAAGCCGGGAGACACCGTGGGTCTGGAATCGCCCACTTATTTCGCGCTGCTGCCCACGCTGAAGAACCTGGGCCTGAGCGTGATCGAGATTCCCACCCACCCGGCCAACGGCCTGTCGCTGGACGCGCTGGAGCTGCTACTGTCGGAAAAGCGGCTGAACGCCATCGTGGCCATGCCCACGGTGCACAACCCGCTGGGCTGCACCATGCCGGCCGAAGCCAAGCAAAGACTGGCGGCGCTGGTCAACGAGCATCAGGTGCCGCTGATCGAGGACGTGCCGCACGCCGACCTGCATTACGACGGCGCCACTCCGGACGCGGTCAAGGCCTACGATCGGGACGGCTGGGTGCTGCTGTGCTCCAGCTACAGCAAGACGCTGGCGCCGGGCTTTCGCATCGGCTGGATCGCGCCCGGGCGCTTTTTGCGCGAAGTGACGCGGCTGAAGTTCGCCAGTTCGCTGGCCCAGCCGCGGCTATTGGAGGAAACGCTGGCGGAATACCTGGAAACCGGCGGCTACGACCACCACCTGCGGCTGATACGCCGCCATTTCATGAGCCAGATGGAGCGGCTGCGCGGCACCGTCGCCAGTTGTTTTCCGGCGCAGACGCGAGCCACCTCGCCGTCCGGCGGCTGCCTGCTGTGGGTGGAGCTGCCCAGCGGGGTGGACACCATGACCTTGTTCCAGACGGCGCTGGCCGAGCGCATCACCGTGGCGCCCGGCACGCTGTACTCGGCCAAGGGCCGCTACCGCAATTGCGTGCGGCTGTCCTGCTGCTATCCGTGGAACCCGGCGTACGAACGCGCCTTGCGGCGCGTTGGGGAATTGGCGGGGGAAATGGCCGACTGAATCAGGCCGGACGGCCGTTACGCGGCGGCTGGCCGCGCACGGCGGCGCGCGAAGAGGCCGGCGCCGAAGACGGCGCGACCGCCGGCGCGTGCTGCGGCGCGGACGCGGGCGGCGTCGCCTGGGCCGGCAGAGGGCCGCCCGGCTCGCGGCCGGCCGGTTCGCGCGCGAACTGGGTGTCGTCCGCCTTGCCCGGCGACAGCCAGCGCACCGCGGACAGATCGCCGTCCACCTTGGCCTTGGCCACGTCCTTGCAGGTCAGGCACACCGGCACGCCCTTGCGCGCCTTCAAGGCCTGGTCCACCCGCGCGCCGAACACCACCGCGGACTTCTGCTTCTGCCAGGCCAGCAGCGTTTCCGCCAGCATCGGGAAAGAGGGATCGTCCTGCTTGTAGTGGTTGCGGTAAGCGGTCAGCCACAGTTCGCCGGCGGCGTCCTGGTTCAGCAACACGGTCTGATAAGCCACCGTGACCGCGTCGCCTCGGACCACGGTTTTGGACAACGACAGGGCGTCGTCGTTTTTCATCCGCACGCAGCCGTGGCTGCGGAAGCCCGGCACCGAGCCGGGCGCGTTGGTGCCGTGGAAGCCCAGGCCCAGCTTGGCCTCGCCGAAACGGATGAACACCGGGCCCAGCGGGTTCTTGGGCCCAGGCGGCACCACGGTCTGCACTTCCTTGCCGCTGCGGCGCATTTCTTCCTGAATGGAGCGCGGCACATGCCAGGCCGGCGCCTTGTAGATGCCGGTGATGTCGAAGCTGCCGGTCGGGGTCTGGGTCAGCATCTTGCCCACCGCCACCGGGTAGATTTTGGACAGCCTGCCGTCCTGGTACTGGAACAGCCGCGCCTGCGGCAGATTCAGCACCAGATGCAGGCCCGCGGGGTTGACCTGCACATCAGGCTCGGGAATCACCGCCGCGCCGACCAACGGCGTCACGCCAAGCCCAAGCCACCCCAACAGCCCAACACATCGCTTCAACATACCGCACCATATCTAAAATCACTATTGTTCGATTCTAACAGAAAGCGTGGGAAAGCAAGATTCTGACTATTACCAAGCCCTCCGCCCCGCCCGACCGCCGCTAATATTGTCGGTTTTACGCCAGCATAGCCGGCTTTGGCTCAAAGTTCCGGCCAATGCGCCAAGACCCAGGCCGCCGCGTACAGGCCCAGGCCGAAACTGGCGTGCGCCATCAGGCTGCGCCGGCGCGCCAGCCATGGCCGCGGCGTCTTCGCCGCGAAAAAGCCCGCCCCCATCGCCGGCTGCATCAGCAGGAAGGGCGCCGCCGCGCTGAGGAGGCCGAACAACAGCGCCGGCCCCGGCGTCGGCGCTCGCCACCAGGCCGCGCCGCACGCCGCCAGCAACAACAGCGCGAACGCCCCGCCGATCAGATAATGCGCCAGCCAGCCCAGCGCCCGCTCGCCGCGCGCCGGCTCGGCGCGGGCGATGCTGGCGTGAAGGAAGCGGCCGCGCCGCCAATGCGCGATCCAGCGCCCCACCAGCGCGTAATCCAGGGACGGCGTGCCGAAGCCGCGCCGCAACAGCCATGCCCACGCGTCCATCACCGCCGTGGCGCCGACGCCCACCAGCGCGCCGCGCGCCAGCCATTCCGTTACCGCATCCATGCCCTCTCCCCAAGAATCGTTCAATATCCGCCCGACAGGACGCGGGCGCAGACAAAACCAGGCCAATAGATTATCATTAAATAGATTGATTGAATGATATTTTGAAAGCCGCCCATGCCCAGCCCCCTCCCGCCCGCTCCGGAACGCTTCGCCGATCTGGCCGAGCTGGCCCGCACCCTGAGCCACGCCCACCGTCTGTTGCTGCTGGAACACATCGCTCAGGGCGAACGCCCGGTCGAGCGGCTGGCCGAACTGGCTGGCCTGTCCATCGCCAACGCCTCGCAACACCTGCAGCTCCTGAAGCGCGCCGGCCTGGTCCAGACCCGCCGCGACGGCAAGCGCGTGCACTACCGGCTGGGCGACGGCCCCATCCTGGCCGTGCTGGACGCGCTGCGCGGCCAGGCCGAGCACCGCCGCGCCGCCATCCGCGCGCTGCTGGACTACGCCGCGGCCCGCCCCGAGGCGCTGGACGGCGTCACCCTGGACCAGCTGCTGCCGCGGCTGGGCGACGGCGACCTGATCCTGCTGGACGTGCGGCCGGCGGACGAATACGCCGCCGGCCACCTGCCCGGCGCGCTGAACCTGCCGCCGGAGCGACTGGCGCAAGGCCTGGCGCAGTTGCGCGCCGGCGCCGAAATCATCGCCTACTGCCGCGGCCCCTACTGCGTGCTGTCCACCCAGGCGGTGGCGGCCTTGCGCGCGCGCGGCCTGAACGCCAGGCGCTTGGACAGCGGCTTTCCGCAATGGAAGGCCGCCGGGCTGGAGGTGGAAACCGGCGCGCCGGCCGACGCCGACAAAAAACCCCTGCGCGCCGGCGGATAATTTGAGAAAATCGCCGCTTTCCGTTTGATTTTCCAAGCAACACCATGACGCACAAACAGACTATCGCCCAGGTCGAGTCGCTGGACCACGAAGGCCGGGGAGTCGCCCACGTCGATGGCAAGACCATTTTCATCGACGGCGCCCTGCCTTATGAAACCGTGGTCTACAGCGCCTATCGCAAGAAGTCTTCCTACGAAAACGCCAACACCAGCCAGGTGCTGAAGGAAAGCTTTCTGCGCACGCAGCCGCGCTGTCCGCATTACGGCACCTGTGGCGGCTGTTCGATGCAGCATGTGGAGTTCAGCGCCCAGGTGGCGGTCAAGCAAAGGGTGCTGGAAGACAATCTGGCCCGCATCGGCCGGGTCAAGCCGCAACAGGTGCTGACCCCCATCGCCGGCCCGGCCTGGCACTACCGCCACCGCGCGCGGATGTCGGCGCGGCTGGTGGAGAAAAAGGGCGGCGTGCTGGTGGGCTTCCACGAGAAGCGCTCCACCTACATCACCGATATGCGCGAGTGCCACATCCTGCCGCGCCATATCTCGGACCTGATCGTGCCGCTGCGCGAGATGATCTACAAACTGTCGATCAACAACCGCATGCCCCAGGTGGAGCTGGCGGTGGGCGACAAGGTGGACATCCTGGTGTTCCGCAATATGGAAGCCATCAACGACGCCGACCACGCCTTGTTGCGCGCCTTCTCCGACGCCCACGGCAGCAAGGAGCGGCCGCTGCAAATGTGGTTGCAGCCCAAGGGGCCGGACACCTGTTATCCGGTCTACCCGCTGGACGCGCCCAAGCTGACTTACAGCTTGCCGGAATACCGCGTGGAAATGCCCTACTACCCCACCGAGTTCACCCAGGTGAACCCCGAAATCAATGCGGTGATGGTGGCGCGCGCGCTGAAATTCCTGGACCCGCAGCCGGGCGAGCGCATCGCCGACATGTTCTGCGGCATCGGCAACTTCACCCTGCCCATCGCCCGCTCCGGCGCCAGCGTGCACGGCATGGAGGGCAGCCAGCCCCTGGTCAAGCGCGCGGTGGAAAACGCCACCCACAACGGCTTGCAGGACCAGGTCAGCTATGAAATGGCCAATCTGTTCGACGTCACAGAGGAATCCTTCGCCGCGCTCGGCCGCTTCGACAAGATGCTGGTGGACCCGCCGCGCGACGGCGCGGTGCAGCTGTTGAAGGCCATCACCGAAGACACCGCGCCCAAGCGCATCGTCTACGTGTCCTGTAACCCGGCCACGCTGGCGCGCGACGCCAATGTGCTGGTGCACACCAAGGGCTACACGCTGAAGGCGGCCGGCATCATCAATATGTTCCCGCACACCGCCCACGTGGAATCCGTGGCCTGGTTCGAAAAGACCGGCCCGTGCAAGAGCCGCAGCGAAATCGCCGTGATCGAAGCCGCCGAAGAAGCCGAACGCGAAGCGGTCAAGGCGGCGCAGCGCGCCGAAGCGGCGGCGGAAGCCGCCAAGAAGGAGCGGGAACTGGCGGAAAAGGCCGCGGCCAAGCAAGCGCGCCGCGATTATTATTTCGCCGAGCAAGCGCGCCGCGAAGCGGAACAGCAAGCGCAGTAGACCCGCATGCGACAAGCCTCCGGCCATGGCCGGGGGCTTTATTTTTGCCGTCGCCGCGCAGCTTGTTTGATCAAACCGGCTGGTTTGCGATGGCGGATAAGCGCACAGTGGCGGGCGAATGCGTTTTACATGGAATCCTCGATAGCTTCATGTCAAAATTCGCCGTTCGCCTAATCAACAATACCAAGCACACACAGCGGGCACGCCCGCCGAACGTCGCCGCTCCTGCCTGAAGGGCGGCCCATCAAGGCAATAAACATGCACATATTTCAATTCGTCTTCGGACTGCTGGTTGTCTTCCTGCTGACCCAATTGGTGGCGCGCGACCGCAAGAACATCAAGATCCGCTACGTGCTGCAACTGGTGGTGGTGGAACTGGCGCTGGCCTATTTCCTGCTGCACTCCAGCTACGGCCTGACCCTGGTGGGCGGCGTGGCCGGCGTGTTCGACAAGCTGATGAGCTACGCCGGCGAAGGCACTAACTTCGTGTTCGGCGGCCTGCTCAACCAGGGCGAGTTCAGCTTCTTCCTCAAGGTGCTGATGCCCATCGTCTACATCTCGGTGCTGATCGGCATCCTGCAACACATCCGCGTGCTGCCCTGGGTGATACGCGGCATAGGCTGGGTGCTGGCCAAGATCAGCGGCATGGGCAAGATCGAATCCTTCAACGCCGTAGGCTCCATGATCGTCGGCCAGTCCGAGAACTTCATCGCCTACAAGAACATCATCGGCAGCTTCTCGGAAAAGCGCATGTACACGCTGGCAGCCACCGCGATGTCCACGGTGTCGATGTCCATCGTCGGCTCCTATATGCAGATCATCCAGCCGCGCTACGTGGTCACCGCGCTGATCCTCAACCTGTTCAGCACCTTCATCGTGCTGTCGCTGATCAACCCCTACGACGCCAGCCAGGACGACGATGAGCTGATCAGCGCCGAAGCCGCCCACCGCATGTCCTTCTTCGAAATGCTGGGCGACTACATCATGGCCGGCTTCAAGATCGCCGTGATCGTCGGCGCGATGCTGATCGGCTTCATCGCGCTGATCACCACCGTCAACCACATCTTCGATGCCATCTTTGGCGTCAACTTCCAGTACGTGCTGGGCTATGTGTTCTACCCGCTGGCCTGGCTGATGGGCATCCCGGCCGCCGACATCATGCCGGCCAGCAGCATCATGGCCACCAAACTGGTGACCAATGAATTCGTGGCGATGATGGAACTGAAAAAGCTCACCTCCCAGTTGTCGGAATACACCATAGGCGTGATCTCCATCTTCCTGGTGTCCTTCGCCAACTTCAGCTCCATCGGCATCATCGCCGGCGCGGTCAAGGGCCTGGACGAGGAGCGCGGCAATATGGTGTCCCGCTTCGGCCTGAAACTGGTGTACGGCTCCACCCTGGTCAGCATCCTGTCGGCGCTGATCGGCGGCCTGGTGCTGTAAAAGCCTCTACGCCCCTCCCGCCAACGGGCCCGGCCGCTGCCGGGCCTTTTTCATGCCTCCGCTCAAGCCACCTTGTCGAGAAAAATCAGCTTGATCGGTTCCGCCAGCAATTCGTCGAAGCGCTGTTCGAAAGCCTGGAAATAAGGCGCGGCCAAGTGCTCGTCCAGCGCGGAACGGCTGACGAAAGCTTCCCGCATGTAAAAGCTGCCCGGCTCGTCCTTGAGCTCGAACAGGGTGTAATCGAGGTTGCCCGCCTCGCGGCGGGTAGGTTCGACCAAGGCGGTCAGCGCCGCGCGAAGCGCTTCGCGCTGGCCGGGCCTGGCCTTGAGCACGGCGATGCTGATCAGGGGCGATGTCGTCAAGACGTGGTTCTCCGTGGTTGAAATGATGAATCGGCGGCGGCGCGCTTGCCTACGCCTCAGGCGGCCAGTATGGCGACGCCGCTCGCGGCCAAACAGGCCGGGCGCGCGCAGACTCTTTCAATCCGCGTTTGAAAACGCCGCGCCGCGCGCCGCACCATAAAAAAACCCGGCTCCGCCGGGTTTTCTTCTGGATTGCAAACAGCCTCACACCTTGGGCCAGGCGATGGGCCGGTAATCCGGCAAGCCGTCCTTGAACGGCGGAATCCGCTCGCCCTCCATCAAGGGGCGCACATAGTCGAGGAAGGCCGGCGTCACGCTGAAGCCGTCGGCACCGATGAATTCCGGCGGCAGCCGCTTCTCCTGATCGCCCACCACCGCCAGCGGCACTTCCACCACGTCCCAGCAATAGGGATGGTTCTGGACGCGCTTGATGCCGGCCATCACCCCGCTCTTGCCGGCCAGCAGCCACTCCACCGCCCGCTCGCCCATGATGTAGGCCTGACGCACGTCCATGCTGGATCCCAGATGGCCGCCGGCGCGCTGCAGGTAATCCACCTGCGCCACGTGCGCGGAAATGCCGCGTTCGCGCAGCAGCAGCTGGGCGATCCAGTGGCCGGCGCCGCCCAGTTGCTCGTGGCCGTAGACCTCGGACTTCTTGGCTTCGGCGACGAAGCGGCCGTCGGCGTCGGTAATGCCCTCCGCCACCGCGATCGCGCATTGGCCGAAGCGCGCCAGCCTATCGTCCACCGCGGCGAGGAAGCGCTCGGCGTCGAAAGCCACTTCCGGCAGCAGCAGCAAATGCGGCGCTTCGCGCTCATTGCGCGCCGCCGCCGCGCAGGCCGCCGCCAACCAGCCGGTGTGGCGGCCCATGGTCTCCATGATGAAGACCCGGCCCCAGCCCATGCTGGTCATGTCCAGGCCCACCTCGCGCATCGCGCTGGCCAGGAATTTGGCGGAGGAACCGTAGCCGGGGCTGTTGTCGGTGCCCACCAGATCGTTGTCTATGGTCTTGGGAATGCCCACCACCTTGAGCGGATAAGCCATATGGCGTTCGAACTCCGCCAGCCTTTCGGCGCAGCCCAGCGAACCGTTGCCGCCGTTGACCAGCAGATAATGGATGTCGTGCCGGGCCAGCACTTCGCGCAGCCGCCTCCAGTCGTCGCCGGCCTCGGCGAAGCCGCCTATCATGCGCCGGCTGACGCCGAAGCTGCCGCCGGGCATGAAGGCCAGTTGGGCGATGGCCTCGTCCGACACCGCGTCGGTGTCGCACAAGCGGTCCTCCAGCAAGCCGGCCAGACCGTCGAAAGCGCCGTACATCGACAGGCCGCGCTTGCGCGCGGTTTCAATCGCGCCCTGCGCGGAAGCGTTCAACACCGCAGTCGGGCCGCCCGACTGCAAATATACGGCACGGGGTTTGGACATCATCGCCACCTGGAGAAATGGAGAATCAAACGGCGCGGCGCGCGGCCGGGCCGGGAATACCACAAACATACCACTGGCCGGAAAGCCGCCTCAAGCCGGACGGCGCCGCCATTCCCCATTTCCTTGACCGGCGGCAAATCCGCGCGCAAGTTGCCGCCGCGCTACAGCCGGCCTTGGTCCGCCTAATCCCAGCGCGGGCTGAACTCCGGATTGGCCAGCCGCTCGCCGCGCTCCAGACCGGCGATGGCGTCCATGTCCGCCTCGCTCAAACTGAGCGCCTCCGCCTCCAGATTGGCGGCCAGGTTGGCGCGCCGGGTGGACGACGGGATCACCGACAACCCCCGGCGCAGCAGCCAGGCCAGGGCCACCTGCGCCGGGCTGGCCTGATGGCGCGCGGCGATGCGCTGCAACAGCGGTTCCGCCATCACCTTGCCGTAGGCCAGCGGCATATAGGCGGTGACCGGCACCCCCTGCTCGCGGCAGAAGTCCAGCAACTTGCGGTTTTGCAGGAAGGGATGCGCCTCCACCTGCTGGCTGGCGATCTCCCCCGGCCCCAAGGCCGCCAGCGCCTGGCGCAGATGGGCGATGGTGAAATTGGACACGCCTATCCGCCGCGTCAGCCCCTGCTGCCGGGCCTCGGCCAGCGCCTCCATGTATTCCGCCACCGGCAGCGCGTCGCCGGGCGACGGCCAATGGATCAGCGTCATGTCCACCTGTTCCACGCCCAACAGCTCCAGGCTGCGGCGCAGGCTGTCCGCCAGACGCTCCCGGCCCAGGTTCTCGGTCCAGATCTTGGTGGTGACGAAGACCTGCTCGCGCGGCAGCCCGCTCCGGCGCAAGGCCAGGCCCACCTCGGCCTCGTTGCCGTAAATCTGCGCGGTGTCGATGTGGCGATAACCCAACTCCAGCCCGGTCAACACCGAGTCCACCACCTGCTCTCCTTCCAGACGGAAGGTTCCCAAACCAATTTTCGGCATATCCATGAATGAACTTCCTTTCCGTTGCGCGCCCCGCGGCGCTGCGTGTTTCAAGTCTTGATCCTGCGGTCAAACCGGCTGCGAACACAGCGCCGGCGTCCGCGCCGCGCGGCGGTCCAGCGCGCCGGACCAGGTGGTCAAGGCCAAGGCCGCCAGCACCACCAGCGCGCCTATCCACGGCGTGGCCAGCAAACCCAGCTCCGCCACCACCCAGCCGCCGGCCCAGGCGCCGCCGGCGATGCCGACGTTGAAGGCGGCGATGTTCAGGCCGGAGGCCACGTTCACCGCTTGCGGCGCGTCGCGTTCCGCCTGCCGCACCACATAGAGCTGCAAACCGGCCACATTGCCGAAGGCCACCGCGCCCCAGGCCAGCACCGTGGCCACCACCCAGGCCGGCGACGGCGCGGTGAAGGTCAGCGCCAGCAACACCAGCGCCAGCAAGGCGAAGATGATCTGCAAGGCGCGCACCGGCCCCTTGCGGTCCGCCAGACGGCCGCCCCAGATATTGCCCGCCGCCACCGACACGCCGTACACCAGCATCACCAGCCCCACCCGCGACGGCGCGAAGCCGCTGACCTGCTCCAGCAGCGGCGCCAGATAGGTGAAGGCGATGAAAGAACCGCCGTAGCCCAGGGCCGTCATCGCGTACACCAGCAACAGCCGCGGCCGTTTCAGCACCGCCAGCTGCGCGGCCAGCGAGGCCGGCGGCGGCTGCGGGATGTCCGCGGGCACCAGCAGCAGGCTGCCGACCAAGGCCAGCACGCCCAGCGCCGAAACCGCCAGGAAAGTGGCCTGCCAACCCAGGGTCTGGCCGATGAAGGTGCCCAGCGGCACCCCGGTCACCAGCGCCACCGTGAGGCCGCTGAACATCAGCGCGATGGCGCTGGCCGCCTTGTCCTTGCTCACCAGGCCGGTGGCGATGGTAGAGCCTATGGAAAAGAACACCCCGTGCGCCAGGCCGGTGAGCACCCGCGCCGCCATCAGCGCCTGGTAGCCCGGCGCCTGCCAGGCCACCAGATTGCCCAGGGTGAACAAGGCCATCAGCGCCAGCAGCAAGGGTTTGCGCGGCACGCGGCCGGTCAGCGCGGTCAACAGCGGCGCGCCCACCGCCACGCCCAGCGCGTACAGGCTGACCAGCAGGCCGGCGGACGGCAGCGACACCCCCAGGCCGGCGGCTATGGTGGGAATCAGGCCCACGATGACGAATTCGGTGGTGCCAATGGCGAAGGCGCTCAAGGTCAGCGCCCATAAGGCAAGCGGCATGATGTTCTCCCAAAGAAAAGCCGAATCGGGCCCGCCCTTGCGGGCCAAACGAATAAGGCCGCATTCTCCGCGCTTGCCAGCCGCGGAAAAATCCGCTTCACTGACAAAAACTTTTGCTCAGGAGTCAATAATGCTGCCAATGGAGGCATTGATTGCGTTTGTCTCAGTCATAGACGCCGGCTCCTTCTCCGCCGCCGCGGAACGGCTGAACCAAACCCCGTCCGGCATCAGCCGCAGCGTCAGCCGCTTGGAAAAACAACTGGGCGTGGCGCTGATCACCCGCACCACCCGCCGGCTGGACCTGACGGCGGAAGGCCGCTGGCTGCTGGAGCGCGCGCGGCGCATCCTGGCCGAGCTGCAGGACACCGAGGCCCAGCTGGCCGCCAGCCTGGCCCAGCCCAGCGGCCTGCTGCGCGTCAACGCCGCCACCCCCATCCTCACCCGGCTGATCGCGCCGCTGGCCGCCGGCTTCCTGGAGCGCCATCCGCTGGTGCGGCTGGAGCTGGTGGGCGCGGAAGGCATCGTCGACCTGATAGAAGAGCGCGCCGACGTCGCCATCCGCGTCGGCATGGGCGCGCTGGCGGACTCCAGCCTCAGCGCCCGGCGCCTGGGCGACAGCCGCATCCGCCTGGTGGCCTCGCCGGACTATCTGCGCCACCGCGGCGCGCCGGACGACGTCGACGCGCTGGCGCGGCACCGGCTGCTGGGCTTCACCGCGCCGGAAACGCTCAATCAATGGCCGCTGCGCCACCGCGGCGGCAACGGCCTGGCCATCCAGCCCGCGCTCGCCGCCTCCAGCGGCGAAACCTTGCTGCATCTGGCGCTGAACGGCGCCGGCATCGCCTGCCTCAACGACCTGCTCACCGCCGAAGACCTGCGCAGCGGCCGCCTGCTGCCGGTGCTGGACGCCGTCAGCCTGCCGTGGAGCCAGACCATCTGGGCGGTGTTCTACAAACAGGGCGCGCTGGCGCCGCGCGTCGGCGCCTGGGTGGACTACCTGGCCGCGGAACTGGGCCAGAGGCTGGACCGGCCGCCGGAGGGACAAAAAACCCCGCGGCCATCATGAAACTCAGGAACTGAATTAATTTTCCGCTTACAAAAACAATGAGATAGACAAATTTCGGCGGCCGCCGCCCGCTCGCGCCATGACCACCCTGCCCCCAAAGCTCACCGCCGCCGTCGACGGCGTCGCCATGGAATACATCGCCGTCGGCGACGCGACCCCGCCCATCGTGCTGATCAACGACGCCGGCGCGCCGATGGAAAGCTGGTACAAAGTGCTGCCGGGACTGGAAGCGCTCAGCGGCGTGTTCGCCTACAACCGCTGCGGCATCGGCAACAGCGGCAACGCCCGCGAGGCGCAGACCGGCGCCGCGATGATGGAAACCCTGCGCGCGCTGCTGTTCAAGGCGGACCTGGCCCCGCCCTATGTGCTGGTGGCCCACGCGCTGGGCGGCCTGATCGCCAATCTGTTCGCCCGCAGCTACGCCGGCGAAGTGGCCGCCGTGGTGCTGCTGGACGCCGTCGCGCCGGAAGACATCAGCGCGCTGGACGCGCGGCAAGGCCGGCTGGGCCAGTTGCTGCGCCGGGCGCTGGACCTGGCCCAGGACCGGGACACCCTGAACGAAACCGGCCACTTGCGCCGCAGCGCGGAGCAGATCGCCGAAGCGCCGCCCTTCCCCGACATCCCGCTGTTCGTGATCAGCGGCGGCGCGCCGGGCCTGGCCTGGCTCACCTCCAAAGCGGTGCAGGACGCCCGCGCCGAAGGCCAGCGCCGCTTGGCGGCGCTGTCGCCGCGCGGCCGCCACCTCGTCGCCGCCCGCAGCGGCCACTTTCCGCAATTCTCCGAACCGGAACAGGTCGTCTCCGCGGTGCGCGACGCGCTGGCCGCCTCCGCCGCTCGCTAAGAGCCTGTTCAAAGTCTCGCGAGCAAGGGCGAGACAAGGCGAAAACTAGCGAAAAAGCGGAATGTACACGCGGTACGACAAGGAGGCGCAACGCTGGATCAGGAGTGTTGTTAGCGGGTCTAAACCGTCCTCCCGTCACAAACGCTTGAAGTAATAGGCGGTGGGGTGCAGGCGGCCGTCCGGGCTGGCGGCGTAGTCCGGAATCTCCCCGCTCTTGCTCCAGCCCAGCTTGCGGTAGACCGCTTCCGCGCCGGAGCCGGCCTCGGTGTCCAGCACCAGCAGCCGTATGCCCTGTTTATGTGCATGATCCGCCAAGGCCGCCATCAATCGGCGCGCCACGCCGCGGCCGCGGCAGGCCGAATGCACCAGCAGCTTCTGCACCTCGGCGCGGTGGCGGCCGTTGCCGCGCTGGCAGGGCGCCAGCTGCACGCAGCCCAGCAAGGCCCCGTCCTCTTCCGCCAGCCATAATTGCAGGCCCGCGCCCAGCAAGGCGTCCACCTGCGCCCAATAAGCGGCGGCCTCCGCCTCCGGCAAGGGCGCGAGAAAGCCCACCGAGGCGCCGCCGGCGACGCAGTCGGCCAACAAGGCGCTCAGGCGCGAATAATCGCCGGCCGCCAGCGCCGGCGCCATTCTGATCGTGCTCATCTTTTCTTTCCCCGTTGAACGCCGCGCAAAGGCCGCGGCGACGAGCTGGGGCAAGCAGTTTTCATGCCGGGGCGCGGCGCGGCAAACCTGCTAGTCTGGAAAAAACCCTATCGGACGTTGTCATGATTTGGTCCCCGCTTCGCCTGGCGCTGATCTGCTGCGCCGTTCTCGCCGCGCCCCGTCTCGCCGCCGCGCCGCCGCCGACGCGGGAGGTGGTGCTGGCCAGCGGCGAGTGGCCGCCCTATCTGTCCGCCAAGCTGCCGCAGCAGGGCTATGCCTCCCATATCGTCAGCGAGGCCTTCCGCCTGGCCGGGATCTCGGTGCGCTACCGGCATTTCCCCTGGGCGCGGGCCGAGGCCATGGTGCGCAGCGGCGAGATCGCCGGCTCGGTGGTGTGGTCGATCACGCCGGAGCGCGAGCGGTTCGCGCTGTTCAGCCTGCCGGTGGTGGTGGACGAGGAAGTGGCGTTTCACCTGGCCAAGCGCCCGCTCGCCCCGGCGGCGCTGCCGGACTTGTACGGCCTGCGCATGGCCACGCCCAACGGCTCCAAGCTGGGCGTGTGGGGCGAGGCGGTGCGCGCCGGCCATATCCGCAACGACAGCACCCAGGACATAGAAAGCGGCATGCGCCAGTTGCTGGCGGAGCGCATAGACTTTTTCCCGCTGGTCAAATCGGTGGGGCAGTCCTTGCTGCGCCGGCGTTTCACCCCGGAACAGCGCGCCGCCATCGTCTACGCGCCCAAGGTGTGGGAGCGCAACGAATACCGGCTGATGCTGAGCCGGGCGCAGCCGCAAAGCCAGTGGCTGCTGGACCGCTTCAACGAAGGCCTGGTCCGCCTCAAGAACAGCGCCCAGTACCGGCGGATGGAACGGGACTTCGAGGACGGCGCCTACGATCAATAAGCGTCCGGCCGCTCCAGGCTCACATGCGCTGAAACAGATGGGCGTAGCTGCGGCTGACTTCCAACGGCTCAGGATAGCCGCGCAATTGCAGCAGCAGGCCGCGCTGGCCGTCGTCGCGCTTGATCTGTTCGATGGCGTCCACCCGCACCAGAGTGGAACGGTGGATCTGCCAGAATTCGTCCGGGTCCAGCGCCTGCAGCAATTCCTTGATCGGCATGCGGATCAAGGCCTCGCAACCGGCGGTCTGCACCCGGGTGTATTTTTCGTCGGACTGGAAAAACAGCACCTCGCCGGTGCTGATCATGCGCAGGCTGTTGCCCACCGAGGCCTTGATCCAGCGCAGGTAGTCCGGCCGCGCCAACTGGCGGCTCAGTTGCTGCAAGGACGCCTGCCAGTGCGTGGGCAGCGCCAGTTGCCGCTGCTCCCAGCGCTGACGCGTGCGCGACAGCCGCTCGTCCTCCACCGGCTTGAGCAGATAATCCACCGCGCCTTCCTCGAAGGCCTTGATCGCGTACTGGTCGTAGGCGGTGACGAACACCACCGGGCACAGGCCGTCCATCTCCATCGCGGCGGCGATGCCGTTCTGCACCGGCATGGTGATGTCGAGGAAGGCCAGGTCCGGCCGGTGTTCGCGCACCAGCTCCACCGCCTCGGCGCCGTCGTGGGCCTCGGCCACTATCCGCAACTCCGGCCACACCCGCTGCAAGGCCATGCGCAGCTGCTCGCGCATCAGGCGCTCGTCGTCGGCGATCACCGCGCTCAATTTGCTCATGTATCCACTGTCCTGTTCTGGCCGGCCGCTCACACCAGCGCGAACGGCAGGCCTATGGTGGCGCGGGTGCCGCCTTCCGGCAACACTTCCAGCAACAGCTGGGCGCGCTCGCCGTGCAGCATGGCCAGACGCTCGCGGATATTGCTCAGGCCCAGGCCCTGCCCCGGCTGCTCCGGAAAACCGACGCCGCTGTCGCTGACCGCCACCAGCAGCTCGCCGGTCAGCACCTTGGCGCCGATGACGATCTCGCCGCCCTCGGCCTTGGGCTCCAGCCCGTGCTTGATGGCGTTTTCCACCAGGGTTTGCAGCATCATCACCGGAAAGCGCGCGTCCAGCAGCGACTCCGGCACCTCCAGCCGCACCCGCAGCCTGTCCTCCATGCGCAGCTGCATGATGTCGAGATAAGCGCGCGACAATTCCAGCTGCTGGCCCAGGCTGGTTTCCGCCGGCGACTCCCGCCACTCCGGCAGCGAGGAGCGCAGGTAGCGGATCAGCGCCTTCTGCATCAGCAAGGCGCGCTCCGGCGCGGTTTCCATCAACTGGCACACCGAAGACAAGGTGTTGAACAGGAAGTGCGGCTCGATCTGCGCCTGCAGCGCCCCCATCCGCGCCTCCGCCAGCTGGCGTTGCAGCGCCTCCACCTCGGCCAGCTCCTCGGCCTGCTGGCTGCGGACCACCGCCGCGTCGGCGCGCAGGTCCGCCCGGCGCTTGCCGCCGGCCACGATCTTGACGATGCAGACGGTCACGCCCAGGAAGAAGGCCAGCACCGGCACTCCGATGATGCCGCCCATGATCAGGCCCAGGAAGCAGATTAGCAGCAGCCGCCCCCAGCCGACGATGGCCAGCCAGTCGAAAAACAGCCACCAGTAGATGGAGGCCTTGTGGCTGACGAGGTCAATGCCCGCCAGCGCCTCCGCATGTTTTTGCCTATCCACGATACGCTCCCCGGTCTTGCTTCATTTCTTCCTCGGTCCTCCCCGTCAGCGCCGCCGGCCGCGACGGCTTCGGCGCGACGCAGGCCTTGACCAGGAAGGACATCAGTATCAAAAAAACCACCGCGCCGCTCAAGGCCAGCACGCCGCTCAAAATCAAGGCCAGCAGCGAGATCAGCGCCAGCCGCCCCCAGCCGAGGCCGGCCAGCCAGTCTACATAAAGCCGCCAGTAAATGGCGATCTTGTGCTTGACGCCGTTCAGTCCGTCCAAGGCTTCCGCGTGTTTTTCCCGGTCCATGTCTAGCTCCTCGTGATGCGTTGTGGTTGACGCTGCTCACTGTAGCCAACGGCCAAAACGGCCGACAGCGGCTTGCGACGAAACGCACAGGGCGATGGACGAAACGGCCGAGAGAGCGACGAACGGGCGACGTTTTGACGCCGCCCGTCCAATTTACAAATCCAGCTCCCGCTCCAGCGCGCCCATCTCCCGCCGCCATTCCTGCTGCAACAGCGGCTTCTGATGCTTGGGCTTGCGCGCCAGATCCGCGCTCAGCAGCGCCTCCAGCTGATACAAGCGCTCCAGCTGCCGCTCCGCGCCGCTCGCCGCGGGCGTGTCGCCGGCTGCAAGCGTCGGCTCGGCCGCGGCCGAGACGGCCGGCGGAGTGAACAGCTGGGCGTAGGCGCTGGCGGCGTCCGGCCACTCGCGCAGCCGGCCGTCGTCGAGCACCCAGAAACGGTTGCACGATTGCTCGATCAGTTCGCGGTCGTGCGAGACCAGCAGGAAGCCGCCGGCGAAACCGGCCAGTTCTTCCGCCAGCTCGCGCTTGCCGTCCAGATCCAGATGGTTGGTGGGCTCGTCCAGCCACAGCAGGTGATAGCTGGCCAGCGACAAGGCCAGGAACAGCAGCCGCGCGCGCTCGCCGCCGCTGAGGGTGGCCACGGTCTGGCCGTGGCGCGCATAGGCGAAGCCGGCGGCAATCAGCGCCTGGCGCCGTTCCGCGTCGCTCTGCGGCGCGAACGGATACAGCGCGTCCGACAAGGAGGCGAGGTCGTCCAACTGACGCAGCGACTGATCGTAATAAGCGATGCGCGCCGCCGGATGCGGCCGCCAGCCCTCGCCGGCCTCGCCCTGCCGCCAGTCCTGCCAGCACTGGCGCAGCAAGGAGGACTTGCCGGCGCCGTTGGCGCCGAGCAGGGCGACTTTGTCGCCGCTGCGCAGGCTCAGCTCGTCGGCCTCGAACAAGACCGGCAGGCCCGGCGCGGCGCGCACTTGCAAGCCTTCGAAGGCTTGCAGCCGGTCCGCCGCCAACGCTTGGCCCTGCAGCCGCAAACGCCACGGGCTGCCGCGGCTGACGAAGGCTTGCTCCTCCTTCAGCCGCTCCACCCGCTTCTGCATGGACTTGGCCTTGCGCACCAGTTTTTCATTGTCGTGCTCGCGGCCCCAGATCGCCAGGCGCTTGCTGCTGGCGTTCAGGCGGTCTATCTCCTTCTGCTCGCCGGCGTGGCGCGCGCGCGCGGCGGCGTCGGCCTCCGCCAGCGCGGCCCGCGCCCGGCTGCACGGCAATTCGAAGCGGTACAAGCGCTGGTCGCGCAGCATCCAGCTGTGCGAAGTCACCGCGTCCAGCAGCCGCGCGTCGTGGGACACCAGGATGAAGCCGCCCTGCCAGCGGCGCAGGAAGTCCTCCAACCACAGCAGGGACGGCAGGTCCAGGTGGTTGCTGGGTTCGTCCAGCAGCAGCAGATTGGGCTGGCGCAGCACCGCCCGCCCCAGCAGCAGCCGGGTGTGCTGGCCGCCGCTGAGGCTGGCCGCCGGGGTGTCGGCCGCGGCCGTCAGCTCCAGTTCGTCCAGCAGGCTGTCCACCCGCCAGCTCTGCTCCGGCTGGCGGTCCACCGCCTCCAGCAGCGCCGCGCGCGCGCTCAGAACCGCCAGCCGCGGCGGCAGATGTTGCTCCACGTACTGCAGCCGGCACAGGCCGGCGTATTGCACCTCGCCTGCGTTGGCCTCGCGCTGGCCGGCCAGCACGCCGAGCAGGCTGCTCTTGCCGCAGCCGTTATGGCCCAGCAGGCCGATGCGGTCGCCCAGTTTTACGGTAAAGGAAAGGTCCTGGAACAGCGGGCCGTGGCCGGCGTCCAGTTGCAGGGATTGCGCGGAAATCAGGGTTGTCATGCTCTTGCTCTCGTTTTTTCGGGACGTGACGGTCCCTGTCAACAGGAGCGCTGGCGACAACGTGGGAGTCGGCTAAAGACTCGGCGAGTGAAACTCGAAGTGAAGAGTGGCTTTGCTCCGACCCGGTTATCGCAGCGCGATGGAACTCGGGCAAGAGCCGGCAAATGCGCTAAACAAGAGGGCCAACATTTCTGGGCGCGCAAACTGAAGCATATTTACCTCCTTTCTTTACATGGTGGTGCGGAGCGCCTTGCAAAGCCGGCGCGTTCCGCGTCGCCGCCTCGCCAAGAGGAGACGGCCTCTCTTTATCCATGACGGATACAAGCTTGCAGTGTAAACCATGCGCCGCCGCGCGCGCCAGCCGCCCGCAAGCCCCTCCCGCCCCTATTTCCCGAAATACGGGAATGAAAAGCAAGAATTTGCGATGAATTACCGCCTGATGGGAAACCCGGCTTTTTAGCGGCGGTCGCAACAGATAAGGTTAGAAAATCCTAATAAGGACCGGATATGACCACCCTCAGCTCTTCCTCCGATCGCCTGTTGCAAACCCTGCAACTGGTGGCGGCCTCGCCCCAGCCGCTGAGCGCCAAGGATATGGCGCGGCGGCTGGCCTTGCCGCCGTCCACGCTCTATCGCCAGCTGACCCACTTGAGCCAGTGGGGCCTGCTGCAGGCGGGCGAGGACGGCGCCTATCACGCCGGCCCGCTGGGCCTGCAACTGGCGATGGGGTTTCAGCAGCACAACACGCTGGCGGCGCAGGCGCGCCCGGAAATGCAGCGGCTGGCGCGGCTGAGCAATGAAACCGTGGCCTTGATGGTGGCCACCCGCCAGCAGGTGATTTGCATCGAGATGATGGAAAGCCAGCAGGCGCTGCGCTGCGCCTTCGCCGCCGGCAAGGGGCAGCCGCTGGCGCGCGGCGCGTCGGCGCTGGCCTTGCTGGCCTTCATGCCGGCCGCGCAAAGCCAGGCCACCCTGGACAGCATGCTGCCGCCGGAGGAGCACGAGGCCATGCGCCAGACCCTGGCCGAGGTGCGCCGCCAAGGCTACGCCACCAGCGACAGCGCCATCGACCCCGGCATCTGGGGCGTCAGCGCCCCCTTGCTGCAAGGCCGGCGCAAGCTGCTGGGCGCCCTGACGCTGATGGCGCCCTCCGGCCGCGCCCAACGCAGCGCCCTGCTGGTGGAGCAAACCCGCCAGGCCGCGCGCAAGATCAGCGCTTACCTGGGCTGCGACTGAGCGGCCCGACACCGAAAGAGCAAGCATGACGCTACATACTCCTCCGGCCGCCTGGAGCGGCCGCATCGACGCCGAAGGCGAACTGGCGCGCCGCTGGCATCAGCGCCTGCGTCCGTGGCAGCCCGGCGCCGCCGCCGGCTTCGCCCTGCTGGGCTTCGCCTGCGACGCCGGCGTGCGCCGCAATCAGGGCCGCCCGGGCGCGGCCGGCGCGCCCAGCGCCATCCGCCGGGCGCTGGCCAACCTGGCCTGGCATCAGCGGCAAAATGGCTACGACGCCGGCGACGTCCATTGCCGCGACGACGAACTGGAAGCCGCCCAGGCCGAGCTGGGCCGGCAGGTGGCCAGTCTCCTGGACGCCGGCCAGTTCCCCATCGTGCTGGGCGGCGGCCACGAGGTGGCTTACGGCAGCTTCCAGGGGCTGGCCCGGCATCTGGAAACCGCCGGCCGCGCGCCGCGCGTCGGCATCGTCAACATCGACGCCCACCTGGACCTGCGCCAAAGCCCGCGCGCCTCCTCCGGCACCCCCTTCGCCCAGATCGCCGCCGACTGCGAGCGGCGCGGCTGGCCCTTCCATTACCTGTGCGCCGGCGTGGCGGAAACCGCCAATACCGCTGCGCTGTTCGCCACCGCCCGGCAACTGGACGTCCAGCTGCTGTTCGACGAGGAACTGCAGCCGTGGCGGCTGGAGCGGCCCTTGCGAAAACTGCGGGACTTCATCGCCGCCTGCGACTGCCTGTACCTGACCATAGACCTGGATGCGCTGCCGGCGTCGCAGGCGCCCGGCGTCAGCGCGCCGGCGGCGCTGGGCGTGCCCTTGGCCACGCTGGAAGCGCTGATCGACGTCATCCGCGCCAGCGGCAAGCTGCGGCTGGCCGATATCGCGGAGCTGAACCCGGAGCTGGATCAGGATCAACTGACCGCCCGCACCGCGGCGCGGCTGATACACCGGCTGACGCGGCCGCTCTGAAACCGGCTCCGCAAGCTGTTTAACGCCTCGCGCGTCAGCGCGGGACTCGCCAGACGGAACAAGCCGCGGCACAGCGGCGAACCGCACTTTTGCAAAGGAGAAACCCATGCAGCAATGGAAACTGGATTTGATCGCCACCACCGCGCTGGCGGTGCTGGCCCTGCTGGCCGGCTACCGGCTCAAGCGCCATGTGCGCTTCTTCGAACGCTTCTGCATCCCCGCGCCGGTGATAGGCGGCTTCGCCGTCTCCATCGTCGTCCTGCTGCTGCGCGAGAGCGGCGTCGCCGCGGTCAGCTTCGACACCACGCTGCAAACCCCGTTCATGGTGGCCTTCTTCACCACAGTGGGCATAGGCGGCAGCCTGGCGCTGCTGCGCACCGGCGGCAGCACCTTGCTGATCTATCTGGGCATCTGTTGGGCGCTGGCGGTGTTCCAGAACGTGTTCGGCGCCGGCGCGGCCGCCCTGTTCGGCCTGGACCCGACGCTGGGCGTGATGGCGGGCGGGGTGTCGCTGGAAGGCGGCCACGGCGCGGCGGCGGCCTTCGGCCCGATGGCGGAGCAACTGGGCACCCGCGGCGCCACCGCGGTGGCGCTGGCCTCCGCCACCTTCGGCCTGATCGCCGGCGGCGTGCTGGGCGGGCCGCTGGCCAGCTGGCTGATCCGCCGTTACCAATTGCCCATCCAGCCCAGCAGCGGCGGCGCGCCGACGCCGGCCTATCACGACCACGAAGCCAGCGTCACCGTGAACAGCGATTCGCTGATCGCCGCCATGGGCCTGGTGCTGGCGCTGATGACCGCCGGCACGCTGCTCGCCCGGCAAGTGGAACAACGCTGGGACTTCGTGCTGCCCGCCTATGTCGGCGCCATGTTCGCCGCCATCGTGTTCCGCAATCTGAACGACCGCGCGCGGCTGCTGCGGCTCAACAGCGCCGCCATCGACGCCGTCGCCGACATCTCGCTGGGCGTGTTCCTGACCATGGCGATGATGAGCTTGAAGATCTGGGAGCTGTACGATCTGGCGCTGCCGTTGTTGGGCGTGCTGTCCTTGCAAGTGATCGCGCTGACGGCGATCAGCGTCTTCATCGCCTTCCGCCTGCTGGGCAAAAACTACGACGCGGCGGTGATGTGCGCCGGCCTGATGGGACACGGCCTGGGCGCCACGCCCAACGCGGTGGCCAATATGAGCGCGGTGTGCCAGAAGCACGGCGCCACCTCGTACAAGGCCTTCCTGATCATCCCGCTGTGCGGCGCGGTGCTGATAGACTTGGTGGCGATTCCCTTCCACGCCTGGATCATCAACTACCTGCATTGAGGCCCGCCATGACGCTCATCCGCCTGCAAGACTGCCCGCCCAGCCCGTGGAAAAACGGCGGCGGCAGCACCCGGCAATTGCTGATCTCCCCGGCCGGGGCCGGTCTGGACGATTTCGACTACCGCGTCAGCCTGGCCAGCGTGGCCAGCGACGGGCCGTTCTCGCGCTTCGACGGCGTGGACCGGCAGCTGCTGATCCTGCAAGGCGCGGGGCTGGAGCTGGAACTGGAGGGCCGGGACCGCCTGCGGCTGACGCCGGGCGGCGCGCCGCTGGCCTTCGCCGGCGAAACCCCGGCGCAAAGCCGGCTGCTGGACGGCCCGCTGACCGATTTCAACGTGATGACGCGGCGCGGCCGCTACCGTTCGCGACTGGACCATCTGACAGTGGACGGCGAGCTGGAACTGCGTTCCGACGCCGAGCTGACCTTGCTGCTGACGCTGGAGGACGGCGCGCAACTGCTGCAAGACGGCCGGCCGCGGCCGCTGGCGGCCTGGGACGCCGCCGTCGCCCGGCGCGGCGAGACGCTGCGGCTGCGCGCCGCGCGGCCGCTTCCGCTGTGGCGGGTGGAATTGGAGGCGATCAGTCCGGTCTGATCCCGCCTATAATCACTTAGGCCGTTGAAATAGGCCGATAGGCTATTTAATCCCCTAAGGAGATTTCCATGGCATCACCCATTTCCTATGTCGAGATCGGCGCCGGAGACGCCCGCGCCGTCGGGGCCTTCTTCGCCGAACTGTTCGGCTGGAGCTTCCACCCGATGGGCGCGGACGGCGGCGGCTGGTTTCAGGCCGGCTCGATCAAAGCCGGCTTGCACGGGGGCGAAACCGCGCCGCGGATCGATCTGTTTTTCCAGGTGCCCAATCTGGCCGCGGCCGTTGAGCGGGTGCGGGCCTTGGGCGGCCAAGTCGACGGAGAGATGGCGGAGGAGCCGGGCTTCGGCAAATTCGCTCAATGCCACGCGCCCGGCGGCCTGAGCTTCGGCCTCCATCAGCCCGAGGCCTCCTCCGCAGCGTCCAGTTCACGCTAAGGACGGACATCGGCGCTCCCGCGCTCTTGCGGGGCGCCGTTGGCCACGGCGGGCCCAAGCCCGCCTATTTCTGCCGCGTCACCCAGCTGCGCAGCGACACGCCGCCGGGAATGCCGCGGCACTGCGGCGCCTCGTCGGCGTGCATCAGTTCGAAGCCGCCGCCGGTCCAGGCCCAGGAGGCGCTGACGTTGCAATCGCCTATGCCCCGCCCCTTGGCGTAGCTGCTGAGCACGCCCTGATTGAATTCGGCGTTCATTAAATAGGCGGCGTCGCCGTCGGCCAGCTTGGCCAGCTCCGGCCGATACGGCGGCTTGTCCCGGGCTATCCACACGCTGAAACCGCCCTGATAAGCGCCGCGGCCGCATTCGCGCAGCACCAGCACCTTGTCGGCGCTCAAGCGGTGAACGTCTATCCCCGGGTTCTCCGCGTCCGGCATGTCCTCCCAGCAGCCGCGCTCGCGCACCGCCTTGAGAATGGGCGCGGCCAGCGCGGCGTCGCCGGGCCGGGCCGCCGCCGGCACGGGTTTCAGCAAAGGCGCCGGCAAGGCCGGCGGCACCGAGGACTCCGGCTTCGCGCCCTTCCTCACCAGCGCGCCCGGCGTGCCCAGACGGCCCTGGGCCTCGTCCATCTTCAGCAAGGCGGCCTTGAGGCCGGCCAGCGACAGCGTCCATTCCAGCTTGCCGTCGCTCAGGCTGATCCCATCCGCGTTGAGCATGCGCGGCAGCAGCTGCGCCATCTGCGCGGCGCTCAAGCTCTGCTCGGTTTTCAAGCCGCCCAGTTTGAAATCGCCCAGCCGCAAGGTCAGCGGCCCTACCTTGCCGTCGTCGGCGTCCGCCGCGATCAACTCTCCGGTCAGCGGCGCATTGGGGCCGCCGTCGCGCTTGAGCAGCAGGCTGACCGGATTGTCGCCGTCCGCGGCCTGGGTGCCGTTGGCCTCGCAATGGCGGGTGTTGTCGCAGGCCACCGCCCAGTCCTTGTAGCTGTCCACCTTGGCCCAGGCCGCGGCGGGCAAGCTCAACGCCGCCAAGGCGGCCATGATGTGTATTCGCATGATTACCCTTAGTTTTATTTCAGGCCGGCCGCGCGGCAGCGAGGCCAGACCACCAAAGCGCAGCAGGCATGACGCAAACGCTCAATCCCGCTGGCACACCCGGATCCGGTGCCCGTCCGGGTCTTGCGCCAAGAAAGTGCGGCCGAAGACTTCGGTGCTGGGCGGCTCAGCGATACGCAGATCGGGCTCGTTCCGCCAAGCGTGGTACAGCTGGTCCACCGCCTCGCCGGATGCCAGCATGATACCGGTTTCGACGAATCTCGGGACATCGGCATAAGGCGCAGCCCCGCCGCTCCACAAGGCGAACAGCGCCTCGCCGCCGGCGCTGAAGGCGACGTAACGCGGGCTGACGAACACCGGCTCGGCGGCGAACAAACGGCGGTACAGCGCGGTGGAGCGCTGAATATCCGTCACATACAGCAATTGCAGATTGGGTTGGGGGGCCAAGGTCATGGCTTGCTCCTTTTCACTGAAATGCGGCTTGCGCCGTGGAAAAGAACCAGTCTGCCTGCCCCCTGCTGACAGCGTGACGTCAGCAGGGGACGGCTTTTCCGCGCGCGCGCCGACGCCAGCAGCGCGGCCAGCATCAGCGCCGCCGCCAGGCCGAAGGCGACGCGCGTGCCGGCGGCCACTTGCGGCGGCGCGGCGACGGCGATGTCCGCGGCTCCGCTGGCCGCGGCGAACACCGCCCCCATCAAGGACGCGCCGCTGATCAAGCCCAGATTGCGCGACAGATTGAGCAGGCCGGACACCAGGCCGCGCTGCCGCGCCGCCGCGCCGGTCAGCGCCTGGGTGTTGTTGGCCGCCTGGAACAAGGCGTAGGCGGCGGTGATCAGCGCCAGCGGCAATAGATAGCCGGCCAGGCCCAGGCTGGACGGCAGCAGAGCCAGCGCCAGCGCGCCGGCGCCTATGCCCGCCAGACCGGCGCGCGCCATGGCTTCCGCGCCGTGGCGGTCCACCAGCCGCCCGGCCGGCACGCCGCTCAAGGCCGCCACCAACGGCCCCGCCGACATCGCCAGGCCGACGCCGGCGGCGTCCAGCCCCAGGCCGCGCGCCAGGTGGAACGGGCCCACCACCAGGGTGGCCATCAGCACCGTGGACACCAGCGCATTGCAAAACAGGCCGGCGGCCAGCGCCGGATCGCGCAGCAAGACCAAGTTCAACATCGGCGCGGCGGCCCTGGACTCGGTCCGGACAAAAGCCGCGCAGCCGACGGCGGCCACCAGCAGCAAGACGGCGTTGAGCGCGCCGAAATGGCCGCGAGAATGGTCAAGCTTCAGGGTCACGGCCAGCGCGTAGGCGGCCAGGGTCAAGGCCAGCCAGCCGCTGCCGGCGATGTCGAAGCCGGCATGCTCGACGGCCGGGCCGCGCTCCGCCGGCAACGCGCGCCAGACCAGCGCGAAAGCCAGCGCCCCCAGCGGCGGCAACAGCCAGAACATCGCGCGCCAGCCGAAAGCGGCGATCAGCGCGCCGCCCAGCGACGGCCCCAGCGCGGTGCCGACGGCGGACACGGCGCCCAGCAACCCCATCGCCCGCCCCACTTGCTCGCGCGGCGCGATGTCGGCGACAAAAGCCATGCCCAGGGCCAGCATCAGCGCGGCGCCGACGCCCTGCAAGGCGCGCCCGGCGATCAAGGCCCAGAACGCGGTGGCCGCGCCGCAGCCGACCGAAGCGACGCAGAACAAGGCGATGCCGGCCAGCAACGCGCGGCGGCGGCCGAGTTGATCGCCCAGCCGGCCGACGTTGACGCTGGCAAGCGTGATCAGCAGCAGATAGGCCAGCACCACCCATTGCGCTTGCTGGAAACTGATTCGGAACGCCGCGGCCAGCGCCGGCAGGCCGACATTGGCGACGCTGCCGCCCAGCGACGCCAGCAGGATGGCCAGCGCCAGGCCGGCCAGCGCGGCGACGGAAGAAGACGAAGAGGATGGGGAAACAGGCATGACGGCGACTCCCGGCCGCGCCCGGACCCGAAACGCCGGGACCGCCGACACGGACCCAAGCCAGGCTACGCCGCCGCCATGGCTGGCGGAAGACGCATGGTTTACACTAAATAGTTGCGTTTGACGCCAGGTATCGCTGTGCTAAGAGTCTGTTTACGATCTGCTGCGCTGCGGCGGGATTTTAGACAAGGGCGTTGAAACCGGCTTCGAAATGCTCATGTGCCACGTGTACATTCCGCT
Source organism: Chromobacterium alkanivorans (assembly GCF_016937655.1). Classification (GTDB taxonomy): domain Bacteria; phylum Pseudomonadota; class Gammaproteobacteria; order Burkholderiales; family Chromobacteriaceae; genus Chromobacterium; species Chromobacterium alkanivorans. The sequence continues at coordinate 83,098 of NZ_JAFHKL010000009.1, forward strand.
TTTTCGGCCGTTTTCGCCTTGTCTTGCCCTTGCTCGCGAGACTTTGAATAGGCTCTTTAAGGTAAGACCATGCCCATGCCCGATCTCAATCTACTGATCACCCTGGACGCGCTGCTGAGCGAAGGCAGCGTGGCCCGCGCCGCGCGGCGCCTGCAACTCAGCCCCTCGGCGATGAGCCGGGCGCTGGCGCGGCTGCGCGAGGTCACCGGCGACCCGCTGCTGGTGCGCGCCGGCCGCGGCCTGACGCCGACGCCGCGCGCGCTGGAACTGCGCGAACGGGTGCACGCGCTGGTGCTGGACGCGGAAAGCGCGCTGCGCCCGGCCGGAACGCTGCGGCTGGACAGCTTGCAACGCAGCTTCACCCTGCGCTGCAGCGACGGTTTCGCCGAGAACTTCGGCCCGCGGCTGTTGGCGCGGATGCAAGGCGAGGCGCCGGGCGTGCGTCTGCACTTCCTGCCCAAGCGCGACAAGGACAACGCGCCGCTGCGCGACGGCCTGGTGGATCTGGACACCGGGGTGGTGGGCCACGAAGCCGGACCGGAGTTGCGGGTGCGCATGTTGTTCCGCGACCGCTTCGTCGGCGCGGTGCGCGCCGGCCACCCTCTGGCGGCCGACGCCATCGACATCGCCCGCTACGCCGCCGGCCGCCATGTGCAGGTGGCCCGCCGCGGCGGGCTGGTCGGGCCGGTGGACGAGGCGCTGAACGCGCAGGGCTTGAGCCGCGACGTCGCGGTCACCGTGGGCGGCTTCGCCACCGCGCTGGCGCTGGCGCGCGCCAGCGATCTGATCGCCACCGTGCCGGAGCGCCACACCGGCCATTTGCGCGCCGGCCTGCATTGTTTCGCGCTGCCGCTGACGGTGGCGGAAATCACCATTTCCATGATCTGGCATCCGCGGCTGGACGCGGATCCGGCGCAGCAGTGGCTGCGCGCCTGCGTCAAGGCGGTGTGCGACGAGCAGTTGGCGGCGGAGGCCGCCGTGTGAAGCGCCGCCGCTAGACGAAGATTTCGCCCTTCAGATACAGCCGCGCCTGCCCCAGCAAGGCCACTTCCGCGCCTTCCACCCGGCATTCCAGGCTGCCGCGCCGCGCGCCGCCCTGGCGCGCCAGCAAGCGGGTCTTGCCCAGCACGCCGGCCCAGTACGGCGCCAGCCAGCAGTGAGCCGAGCCGGTGACAGGGTCTTCGTCGACGCCGACGCCGGGCCCGAACCAGCGGCTGACAAAATCGCAGTCCGCGCCGCGCGCGGTCACCGCCACCCCGCGCTTGGGAAAGCCGCGCAAACGCTGGAAGTCCGGCCGCAGTTCCGCCAGCTTCGTCGCGTCGTCCAGCACCACGATGTAGTCGTCGGCGGCCAGCACCTGGCCGGCGTCCAGGCCCAGCGCCGCCAGCAGGCCGGCCGGCTCGGCGCAGGGCCGCGGCGTCACCGCCGGGAAGCGCAGCTCGATGCGCTCGCCGTCGCGCCGCGCGCTCAGCTCGCCGCTGCGGGTCTGGAAAGCGATGCGCTCGCCGCGCCAGCCCAGCTCATGGAACAAGACCCAGGCGCTGGCCAGCGTGGCGTGGCCGCACAAGTCCACCTCAGTGGCGGGCGTGAACCAGCGCAACGCCATCCGCTCGCCGTCCGCCACTAGGAAGGCGGTTTCGGACAGATTGTTTTCCATGGCGATGGCTTGCAGCGTGGCGTCCGGCAGCCAGGCCGGCAACGGGCACACCGCCGCCGGATTGCCGTGGAACACCGCGTCGCAGAACGCGTCCACCTGGTAAATCGGAATGTTCATGCCCCATCCTCCGCCGCCGCGCCGCGAATTTCGTCCAGATAGTTGTAGATGGTGTAGCGGCTGACGCCCAAGGCCTCGGCCGCGCGCTCCACCCCGCCTTTGACGATGAACAGGCCCTGCTCCAGCATCTGCGCCACCGCCTGTTTCTTGTCCGCCTTCTTCATCCGCGCCAGCGGCTTGCCGTCCAGCGCTTGAGCGATGATGTCCCGCATCGCCTCGTCCATGGCCGGCGGCTCCGGCGCGGCCCGCGGCGGCGGTAGCGGCGCGCGGCCCACCAGCGCCTGCAGGCAGGCCAGCGCCGCTTCCAGCTGGCTGCGGTCGCTGTTCAGGCACAAGGCGGCGAAGGGTTCGCCGGCGGCGGTCTTGAAGACGGCGCTGGCGGACAGCAGCCGCCGACCGTCGCGGCTTAACGTATGGTAGCCGGACACCAGCGCCGGTTCCGCGCCGCCCTGACGCATCGCCTGTTCGATGGCGGCAAAGCCGCGGTCGCCGGCCGGGCCGCCCAGGATGGCGTCCCCTAGACGGCGGCCGGACACATGGCCGTTCTCGATGGCGACGACGGAGCGCTCCGGCCGTCCCAGGTCGTGCAGCACCACCTCGGTGTGCGCGTCCACCATGCCGCCCACCAGTTTGACCGCGGCGCTCAGCGCGCGTAGCACCGCCTGTTTTTCCGCCTGGGCCGGATCCGCCGTTTGCCTTGCTTCTTCCATGCGGCCCCCGTCAACGGTAAAGGCTGAACTTGCGCGTCAGCGCGCCCAGCGCCGCCTCGTCGCCGCACAGCGCCACGCCCCAGTATTCCAGCGCGGCGGCCGGGGTGGCCGCGGTGCGGCGCAGCTGTTCGGCGCTGCCGCCCTCGCCCATGGTGTCGGTGAAATCGACGCAGGCCACGCCGGCCTCGGCCGCGGCCTGGCGCAGCTGGGCCAGCTTGGCGGAGTTGTCGGCGCGCAGCACGATGAAGGGATCGGCCGAAATCGCCGGATGCACGCCGCCATCGGCGTCCACATAATCGACATGGCTTGTCGCCGCGTCCGCGCGCCGCAGTCGGCAGGCCAAGGCCAGCGCCAGATGGCCCAGCACATTCATCGCCCGGCCCGGCTCCAGCCGCTTGTGGATCACCGCCACGTATTTGCGTTCCGCCTCACTCATCGCCGCCCTCCTTCGCCTCATGCTCGGCGCGCAACAAGGCGTAATTGGTCAGCGACAGATAACGGCCGTCTTTCCATTCGCACTCGCGGCTGACGCCCTCCAGGGTAAAGCCCGCGCTCCGCAACAGTTTGCAGGATCCCAGATTGTCCACTTCCACTTGCGCGTAAACGCGGTTGAGCGGGAAGCGGCGATAGGCCAGCCCCAGGAAACCACGCAGGGCTTCTTGCATATAGCCGCGCCCCCAGTGTTCCGGCAGCAGCCAATAACCCAGTTCGGCGCAATGGTGCTGCGCCGACCAGGAGCTGATGCCCACCGCGCCCAGGAAGCGGCCATCCTCCCGCGTTTCCAGCGCCAGCCACAAGCCGCTGCCGTCGGCGCGGATATCATCGAACCAGCGCATCTGCGCGCGGCAGTCCTCTTCGCTGGCGTAATGAATGCCGTAGTGCTTGATCACCTCCGGATGCGACAGCCCGTAAAACACATTGGGCAAATCCTCGGCGCGAAATTCACGCAGCGCCAAGCGCTCCAATTGCAACATCGTTTCCCCTTCATGCCAGCGGCCCAAGCTCGAATCTTGCCGGGCTTGGGCCGCTAAAATTCAACAATATGTTGAAATTTACATTTTTGGTTTAACTATTGCAAGTTCGAACCCGCTCCGTACACCGCGTCGCGCAGATCGGCGACGAAGCGTCCGGCCATGCCTTCGTACAGGGTGTTGGTAAAGGCCACCACGCTCAGGCCGTGCGCGCGGTCCACAAACCAGGAATGGCCGTAAGCGCCGCCCCAGCGCCAGGTGCCGGGCGATTCCGGCGACGCGGCGGCGGCCGGATCGCGCAGCACCGAGAAGCCCAGGCCGAAACCGAAGCCGGGCATTTCCGGCAGTTCCTGCGCTCCGGTGTGATTGCGCGCCATCTCCTCCACCCACTCCGCCGGCAGCAGCGGCGCGCCGCCCTGGCGCAGCGCTTCCAGCAGGCGCAGGAAATCGTCGGCGCTGCCAACCATGCCGGCGCCGCCGGACGGGTAGGCGCCGGCGTCCAGCGCCCGCTCCGGCGCGAAGCGTATGCCCACCGTCCCTTCGAACGGCGCCGCGAGCGCCGGCCCGTCCATCCGCCATGGCCCGGCCTCGCCGTTGACGTAGACCGCGGCCAGGCGCTGCGGGGCCAGCGCGTGGAAATCGGTGTCGTCCATGCCCAGCGGCGCGGTGACCCAGCGGCGCACCAGCTGCGGCAACGGCTCGTCCGCCACCCGCTCCAGCACCGCGCCCAGCACATCGGTGGCCAGGGAGTAAGCCCAGGACTGGCCGGGCGGATACAGCAGCGGCACGCTGGCGATGCGGCGCAGGTTCTCCGTCAGCGTGAGGCCGGCGGCGTCCATGCCGTCGGACACCCCTGCGCGGGCGTAAGGCCCGCTCTCGTCCTCTTCGAAAAAGCGATACCCCAGGCCGGCGGTATGGCTGAGCAATTGCCGCGGCGTGATCCGAGCCGGCGCGCCGTCCGCCAGCCGCGGCCGGAACTCCGGCAGCCAGCGAGCGATGTCCTCGTCCAGCTCCAGCCGCTGCCGCGCCGCCAACGCCATCGCCGCGGTGGAAACAATGGGCTTGCTGATGGACGCGAGCCGGAACAGCGCATCCTCGCGCATCGGCGTCCCTGCCTCCCGGTCCGCCCAACCGGCGGCCCGCCGGTAGGCCGGCGCGCCGTCCTTGGCCACCAGCACCACCGCCCCCACCAGCCGCTGCTCGCTCAGCGCCTGTTCCAACACCGCGTCCACCCGCGCGTCCAGGCCCGCTTCCAGGCGGCTGGGCCGCACGCCGCATTCCACATTCGACATTTCGCTTCCTTTGGCTTCAAAACAGCCACCACGATAAGCGACGGCCGCGCCGGGAAAAAGCGGGCAGAGCTCCGTGCTATCGTGAGAAATTGTCCGGAATGGAAGACCGGCGCTTCAGAGGCTGGCGCGTATGATGTCCGCCGCGCGCTCCACCTGCCCGCGCGTCACCAGGCTGCTGCTGATGAAGCGCACCAGGTCCGGCTTCCAGGCCAGCGCCAGCACGCCCCGCTCCGCCAGCCTGGCCACCATGGACTTGGCGTCCGTCGTCTCGATGAACACCATATTGGTCTCCACCGGGTACTTCAGCCGCGCCGCCGCGCTCAGCCTGTCGCCCAAGATCCGGGCCTTCTCATTGTCCTCTTGCGTCGCTTGCTGCCAGCGCCGCATCTTGTCCAGCGCGATGCCGGCCATCAGCCCGGATTGGTGCAGGCAGCCGCCATACCATTTGCGGAAGACCTTGGCCGCCTCGATCTTGTGGGCGGGGCCGGCCAGGATGGAGCCGAAGGGCGCGCCCACCCCTTTGGAAAAGCAGAAATTCAACATGTCCGCCGGCCGCGCGTAGCGCGCCGGCGACAGGTCCAGATGACTGCAGGCGTTGAGCACCCGCGCGCCGTCCAGATACAAGCTCATCCCCATCTCGTCGCACAACGCGCGCATGCGCAGCATTTCCGCCGCCGGGTAGACGATGCCGCCGTAGGTATTGATGCTGCTCTCGATCGCCACCACCTTGGGCACCGCGTACAGGCCGGACCAGCGCGCCTTGGCGTGGATGGCCCGGCGCGCGTCGTCGGCGGTGAGGACGCCGTCCGCGCTGTGGTAGGGATTCAGCACCAGGCCGCTGTTGGCGCTGACGGCCGAGGATTCGAAGAAATTGATGTGGTAGCCCACCTCGGTGACGATCTCGTCGCCGGGCGCGGCCAGACAGCGCAGCCCCACTTGATTGCTCATGGTGCCGGAGGGCATGAACAGCGCCGCCTCCTTGCCAAACAGCTCGGCGCAGTACGCCTCCAGCTCGCGCACATAGCGGTCTTCGCCGTAACAGTCGTCGCCGATCTTGGCGAAGTCCAGCGTCTCCACATCGCTTTTGCAGACCCGCGTCAAGGTGTCGCTTCTCAAATCGATGATGTCCGGCATGTCTGGTTCCGTTCCTGAAGGTGGGCGGGAGAATGCGACAAGGAAGGCGTCCGGCGAAGGCGGGCCGGCGGGGCGGCCGCCGCCCAGGCTCGCGCCGTTTGATGACAATGAAATGCGAGGCAAATGCTAGGGGCCGGCCGGCAATGATTCAACACTACTTTCGATAAGGTAGCCGCCGGACGGCGCGCTAGTTATTCGTACGGAGTGCGATTTTACGCTGGAGAACTACCATGGTAGCCACGCCGCCAATCAGCGAGGCCATCATGAAAAACCTGAAATACCACGGCTTGTGGCTGGGCCTGCTGCTGCTCGACATCGTCGCGGTCTACTGGCTGTCGAAGCTGATGGAGCCGCCTTTTTCCCATTCGCAGCATGTCAGCCATTTCGCGCTGGGCCTGTTGGCCACCGCGCTGGCGGCCGCGCCGATGATCCGCTTTCTGGTCATAGGCTGGGGCGCGCGCTACGAGGAGTTCCGCAACCGGCTCAACAACGGCGCTCTGGTCTATTACCTGCGCCAGTTCTGGCAGCCGCGCACCGACAAGCACCCGCAGCTCAGCGCCTGGCCGCTGCCGGAAAACGAGGAAGTGGAGGCCGCCGCCGAGCAGCTGTTCGAGCAGATCTACCGCGAGCACTACGGCCGCGCCGCCTTCCTCACCCCTATGGTGCTGATGCTGATCGCCACCCTGTGCATGAGCGTGCTCTACCTGCTCGCCGTCAACGGACAACTGGCCCTGCCCTTCAGCAAGCAGATCGTCTGCGCCGCCATCGCCGGCGCCTATCTGTTCGTGGTCAGCGACATGGTGCTGAACGTGCGCAAGCGCAGCCTCAATGTGGCGGACGTGTACTGGTACGCGCTGCGCATGATGCTGGCCATCCCCATAGGCGCGGCCGTCAGCGCCGCCGGGTCCACCGAGGCCGCTTCCGCGGCGCAGACCGTGTCCGCCTTCGCCGTCGGCGCCTTTCCGATGGACACCCTGTTCAAGCTGCTGCGCCGGCTGGTGGCGCTGAACCTGAGCGCCAAGGAACAGCCGCAGGAAAACGACCAGCTGATCCAGCTGGAGGGCGTGACCGCCAATATCTCCGCCGTGCTGGCGGCCGAGGGCGTCAACTCGATAGAACAATTGGTGTGCATAGACCCGGTGCTGCTCTCCATCCGCACCGGCTTTCCGTTCAAGTTCGTGCTGAGGCTGGGTTCGCAGGCCATCGTCTGGCGACACTTCGGCCAGCACGCCGCCGCCCTGTCCGCCATGGGGCTGGCGGATGCACCCGCCATCGTCACCCTCAACGAGATGCTGAAAAAAGAACCCGGCTCGGCGCTGCGCCAGCAGGCGGACAATGTGGTCGCCGACATCGTCGCCCGGCTGCAGGCCAAGGACGGCGTCGCGCTCAGCGCCGACACCGTCAAGTTCAACTTCCGCCAGGTGGGCAAGGAAAACTACACCCGCTTCCTGATGGCGGCGCAGAAACAGGGCGGCCACGCCCGGCCGCCCTTGCGGCCGGTGCACGGTTTCCCGCACGCGGCCTGAGAAGCGGTTGACGATCGGCTGCGCGTCGCGCGATACGGCGTCTCAGGCCAGGGCCTCCAATACGCATTTGGCGATCTGCGCGTCCTGCACCGCCAGCCCGGTCAGGTCCGCCAGCGTGATCTCGTCCTCGCCTTGCCGGCCCGGGCGCTCGCCGGCCAGCACCTGCCCCAGCTCCGCCAAACGCGTCCTCTCCAGCAGGCCGGCGGCCAGCGCGTGCGACACCTCGCCGTAAGCCGCGCACTGGGCGATGGAATCCACCACCACGCGGTCCGCGCCCGCCACCAGCTCCATCGCCAACTCCTGCTTGCCGGCGGCGTCCGCGCCCACCGCGGTGACATGGCTGCCGGGCCGCAGCCAGCCGGCTTGCAGAATGGGCTGGCTGGACGGCGTGCAGGTGACGATCAATTGGCAGGCGCGGGCCAGCGGCTCGGCGTCCCGCGTGGTCCGCAGCCGGTAGCCCTCCGCCTCGAATTCGGCGGCGAAGGCCGCCAGCTCGGTCTCGGAACGTCCCCATACCCATACCTCGCGGCACGGCGTCGCCGCCTGCAAGGCGCGCAATTGCAAACGCGCCTGCAGGCCGGTGCCGACGATGCCTATCGCCTGCACCCGGCGCGGCGCCAAGACCCGCGCCGCCAGCCTGCCGGCCAGCGCGGTGCGCCAGGCGGTGAGCCAGCCCTCGTCCCGCAGCAGCGCCAGCGGCGCGCCGGTGCGGGCGCAGAAACACAGCACCAGGCCCTGATTGCTGGGCAGGCCGCGCTTGGGATTGTCGTAGAAACCGGACGACACCTTGACTGCGAACAGACTCTCCCCCTCCACGTAGCCGGATTTCACGCAGCAATCGCCGTTGGCCGCGGCGAAGGCGAAATGCTGCACCGGCGGCAGCTGCGCGCGGCCGGCGGAATAGGCGATAAAGCCCTGGCGCAGCAGCGCCTCCGCCCGCTCCAGGTCCAGCCGCGCCAGAATCTCGTCCTTGTCCAGCGTCCTCATGCCGCCACCGCGCCCAGGAATTTGTCCAGCACGATGTTGCGGCCGCACAGCACCACCGCCACCTTCTTGCCCTGATAGCGCGCCGCCAATTGCAGCAAGCCCGCCAGCGCCACCCCGGCCGCGCCCTCCGTCATCCAGCGCTCGGTCTGCGCCAGCAGCCGCAGCGCCGCGCGGATGTCCGCCTCGCTGAGCAGCGCGCAATGGCGAATCAAGGCCTGGCACAGCTCAAAGGTCACCGCGCCCGGCTCCACTCCGCCGGCGGTGCCGTCGGACAGGGTGTCGCCCTCGTCCACTTCCACGATGCGGCCGGCTTGCAGGCTGGCGTGCATGGTGGCCGCCGCCTCCGGCCAGCAGCCCACCATTTCCGCGTTCGGCGCCAAGCGCCGCAGGGCCGCGCCGATGCCGGAAATCAGGCCGCCGCCGCCGACGGACACGAAGACCGCGTCCAATTCCGGGCATTGCTCGGCCAGCTCCATGCCCACCGTGCCCTGACCGGCCACCACGTCCAGGTCGTTGTACGGCGACACAAAGGGCAGGCCCGCCCGCCGCGCCGCCTCGCCGGCGGCCAGTTCCGCCGCCAGCGCGTCGCCGTCCACCAGCTTCAGCTCCGCGCCCAAGGCGCGGATGGCGTCCAGCTTCACCGCGGCGGCGGAGGCCGGCGCGTACACCGTCACCGGCACGCCCAACAGACGGCCGGCCAGCGCCACCGCCTGGCCGTGGTTGCCGGTGGACGCGGCGATCACCCCGCCCCGCCGCGCCGCCGGGTCCAACAGCCGCAGCTTGTTGCTGGCGCCGCGGAATTTGAACGAGCCGGTGCGCTGCAGATGCTCGCACTTCAGATACACCTCGCAGCCGGTCAAGGCGGACAGGGCCGGGCTGTGCTCCAGCGGCGTGACCGGCGCCTGCGGGCGGATGGCCCGATGGGCGGCGGCGATGGCGTCGAACAGGGAATCCAGATTCATGTTTGCTCCTTCAGCTCTTTCAAATGCTTGAAAACCGTGGCGCGGCCCATGCCCAGCACATTGGCCACGTAGTTGGCGGCGTTCTTGCCGCGAAACGCGCCCTCGTGCAGCAGCGCCTCCACCAGCTCGCGCTTGTGTTCGCGATTGAGAATGGACAGGCTCAGCTGACGCTGTTGCAGCCAGCCGTGGATAAAGCGGTTGATGCGTTCCTGCCAGTCGTCCTCGAACAACAAGGCCGGCTGCGCCACCAGCTTGCTGCCGGACAGGAACAGGTCCAGCGCCGCCCGCGCGCCCTCGAACACCGAGATGTCCAGATTCACGCACATCATGCCGAGCGCGGCTCCGGCGTCGTCGCGCAGCACCACGCTGATAGAGCGCAGCTGGCGGCCGTCCCAGTTCAGTTTTTCGTAAGGGCCGATCACCGTCGCGTCCGGCGTGTTTTCCAACTCGTCCAGGCCGGAATCGTCGCCCAACTCGCGCTTGGAGAAATTGTTGGCGATATAGGCCACGGACTGGGTGGCCAGATCGTGCAGCACCACCTCGGCGTAGGGATAGAACAAGGTGGCGATGGCGTCGGCGATGGACTGGTAACGGGACAGCATGGCGGGCTTTCATTGGATCAATGAATCCATCCTAGACTCAACAATCCAAAATGTAAACCAAAAAGTCCATTTTGGACTTTTAGTCTACAAAACTGACGCAGCCAAGCCGCTATGCAATCGCGCCTGGATTAATCCAAACGCATTAATTATGCTGATTAGCAGTAATTATCTTTGGACTATCCACCCTCGCCGGGGAGACGCGCATGCCCGCCGTGAAGCTGCGTTATTGCAATCTGGAAGCCATCTGGAACGGACTCAATCCCCACATCCCGCTGCCGTTTGCCCAGTTCCGCTTCATCCAGCCTGGCGGCGGAGGCGACAACGGCGTGCTGTCCGCCCATGTCGACGCCAACGGCGGGTATCTGTTCGACGCCAGGAGCAATCTGGGCGGCGCCGCGTCGCGCGTCTACGGCGTGATCAGCGCCAACAACGGCTGCGGCCTGTATGTGCCGATAGGCAAGCAGTCGGTCACCCCCATGCTGGCCCTGCATCCGGTGCCGATCTGCGTGGGCGGCGGCCGGGACATGAGAATCACCGCCGGCGGCTTGGTCAACGAAACCGATCTGGAAGTCATCGCACGCGAGGCGGCGGAAGAACTGGGCGAGCCGCTGCACATCCTGTCCAGCTCTCCGCTGGCCACCATACGGTCCGGAGGCCACGCCAACTACCGCTTACTCAGGCTGAGCCGGGAGTTGTCGCGACTGTATTACGCCTGGGACGTGAACGGCAGCGATCAAGTCACCGCCGTCCGTTACTGGGCGGCGCCCTCCTTGCTGGAGCGCCCTCACGGGGGCAACCTCCCCGCCGACGGTCTGGCGGAGCAGTTGTTCGACGATATGGGCTGCGCCGACGCCCACCGCGACGCCTGGCTGCGGGAGTGGCACGCCGAGGCCTACGGCGAGGCCATCCGCACCCTGCTCAACCAGTCTGTGCGCCTGTACTCCGACGCGGAAGGTTATTACATCCTCTCCCGGTGGATAGGCAACCGCCGCTACGTCTACCGCGACCAATACGCCCCTTATCCGCCGGAAGTCACGCGCGCCCACGAGGCCAGCTGCAACGGCCAATGCCGGCAACGCTTGCAGGCCCTGCTGTTCCCGCCACCCGTCGTCGTACACCCGCCCGTCGTCGCGCGCGCGCCCGGCGGCGGCGCCTCGTCCAGCACCTGGCGCGGCGGGGCGTCCTCGTCCTCCAACTGGCGTTCCGGAGCCGGCACCAGCAGTAGCACCAACAATAGCTCCGGCAGCCGCAGCGACGCCAAATCCTGGCGCCGCAAAGACGAATGAACGCTCGCCTCAGCGCCCCAGTTGCAAACGCGGCGCGCCAAACGGCACCGGCTCGCCGTTGGGATAGGCGTGCGGCCACACCAGGGGCGGCGTGCTCCAGGCGAAGTCCTGACTCTCGAACTCAATGAAGTAAGCCTGCCAGCCCGACAAAGAGGCGTCCGGCTTGAACTCGAAGCGGCATTGGCCGCGTCGGCACTGGCCCTCGATTTCCTTGGGCTGATAACGGATGCCGGAATTGAAGCGGAAATCCCGGCTCTTGGGATTGTGCGCCAACCACAAGGTGGCCTTGCCCGCCTCCCGCGCCGCCACGCTGACGCGCAGCCGGCCGCTGGCCGGATCGGCGTCCACCTGCGCCCGCGGCATCGGCTTGCCGGCCAGCCAGCGGCGCATGAACTGCCGTAAGGCCTTGCCGATCTGATCGCCCTTCACATAGTGCGACTGATTGGGCAGATAGCGCAGCTGGGTGGGGCCGGCGAAGTCCGGCAGATAGCTCCAGGCGGAATCCGGCACCGCGAAATCGTCGCCGGAAGCGGAAATCATGTACTTGCTCAAACGCGCCATGCCGGCGCGGTAATTGACCACGTCCTCGAAGCGCAACAGGGCGTCCAGACCGGCTCCGCCCTGCAGCACGTCCTCGGTGATGCCGTTGCGCTGGTAATCGCGCAGCGCCGCCGGCCACTGTTGGCCGTAGCTGTTGTAGACATGGGTGAAGTTGACGCGCACGTTCCAGAAATCCGCCACCACCGGCACGATGGCGCTCACCCGCTTATCGTTCAAGCCGGCCAGCCAGGTGGCCCAGCCGCGCTTGGACGCGCCGGCCACCACGAAACGCTCGCTGCCCGGCAGGCTGCGCTGCAAGGCGTCCATCGTCGCGCTCACCGCCTGCGTCATCGGCAGATGCAGGGAACTGAAACGCTCCGCCTGCGGCTGATCCACCGTCTTGCGCCAGGTATAGGCCACCAGCGCGTCTTCGCGGCCGGTGGGCTGCTCGTCCAGCTGCAATTCCTGATTGGGCGCGAAGTACAGCTCGGCCACCGGCACGCCCAGATCGCGCGCCAGTTCCTCCGCCGGCAAGCGGTCCGGCAGCTTGGGCGGCTGCGCGTGATTGCTGCCGCCGTTGACGTAGAGCAGCACCGGCGCGCCCGGCTTGCGCTTCAAGGGCAGGACCAGCTTGTACTGCTGCTCCCACAGCGGCGCGTTGCTGACAATGCCGCTGCCGGCCCCCGGCCATTGCTGCGACACCATCCGGTACATGCGCACCTCCACCCCGTCCTCCACCACCGAGCTGAGCAGCTCGGCCGGCTGCTGGCTGGCCTTGGCCTGTTGCAGATAGTCGGCGACAACGGTGGATGCGGGCTGAACCGGCAAGGACTTGGCCGGCGCGACGGCGGGCCATGACAAACATAGCGCGGCGCAGGCGCGCAGCGCGAGGGGGAGAGAAATGTTCATCGGCGGAATGCATTGATTGTTAGAGAGTGGGTGCTAGATTTTGCAATGTTTAGGGTAAAGACTCAAGGCGTTTTCTGGCATCGATATGCCAACCGACACATGACACGGCACCGTCTGCAACAAGCCGGGAGCAATCCCCTGCCATGCCTGCCTCCGTGGATTGAAAACCAGGCGGTTCAGGGATCTATTTCGCCCCGGCAGGAAAACAAGGCCGCGTCCCTGTCCCCCGCCGTGCTCTATAAAGAAGCCATATCCTTGAGCCCGGCCGCGCGGCCGGGCCTGGCCGGCGGCATGCCGGCGCATTCATTCGACAGGCGGGGAAACATCCATGCGGCGGCGTGAATTTCTATTGGCATCCCTGGGCCTGCTGGCCTGGCCCCGTCTGGCGGCGGCCGCGGCCAAGCCCACGGTGACCCTGGTGCTCAAATCGCTGAAAAACCCCTTCTTCACCGTGATGACGGCCGGCGCGCGCAAGCACCACGCGCAGCACAGCGGCGACTACCAGCTGACGGTGGACGGGGTGCAGGGGGAAACCGACCTGGCCGGACAGATACGGATCGTGGAAGCCTGCATCGCCCGCCGCGAGCAGATCCTGCTGATCACGCCGGCGGATTCCCGCGCCATCATCCCGGTGCTGATCAAGGCGGTGCAGAGCGGCATGCTGGTGATCAATCTGGACAACAAGCTGGACGACCGGGCGCTGGCCAGCCACGGCGTCAACATTCCCTTTGTCGGCCCCAGCAATTTCAGCGGCGCGCGCGCGGTGGGGGATTATGTGCTGCGGGCCCTGAAGCCGCGCAGCAAGGTGGCCATCATCGAAGGCCTGCCCGGCTCCATCAACGCCAAGGCGCGCAGCGACGGCTACCGCGAGGCGATCGCCAGCGCCAATATGACGCTGACCGCCCTGGCCTGGGGCGACTGGGACCGCGAGCCGGGCCGGGCCGCGGCGCTGAAGCTGCTGAAACAAACGCCGGACCTGGCCGCGCTCTTGTGCGGCAACGACAATATGGCGATAGGCGCGGCGCAGGCGGTGACGGAGCTGAAGCGGGACGGCAAGGTCTTGATCGGCGGCTACGACAATATCCCGGAAATGACCGCGCTGCTGGCGTCCAAGCGCATTTACGCCACCGCGGACCAGCACCCGGCCTTGCAGGCGGAGTACGCCATCCGCCTGGGCCTGGAGTCCTTCAACAAGCGGCTGACGCAAAGCGAGATGCAGAACATCGTGCGCACGCCGGTGGATCTGGTGAAGTCTTGAGCCTGCCGCCCGCGTTCAAACGGCTGGCGGCGACGCTGGCCGGCGTCGCCGGCCTGGCCCAGGCCGCGCCGCTGCTGACCGTGGTGGCGGACGCGCACCCGCCTTATCTGACGCCGGCCCGAGACAGCCTCGGCGGCCCCTACGCCGACGCTTTCCGCTATCTGACGGCCAAGGCCGGGCTGGAGGTGGCGCTGAAGAGCGTGCCGGCCAAGCGCGCGTATTTTCTGGCCGCCGCGGAGAAGAACACCTGCGCGCTGGATGTGAACTTCGATCAGGGCAAGGCGGAAACCGTCAGCTATGTGGCCGCCATCTCGCCGGTGGCCCTGCAGGCTTACGTGGCCCGCGGCAACGCGGCGCCGTTCAAAAGCCTGGGCGATTTGCGGGGACTAGCGCTGGGCACGGTGGACATCGCCGAAGCGCGCGACCTGCTCAGCAGCGCCCAGCTGAGCTACATCCCCATCGCCAAGCCGGCGCTGGGTTTCAAGATGCTGGCGGCCAAACGGCTGGAGGTCTTCGTCAGCGACACCCCTCCCGCGCCGGAGGACGGCCCGCCGCCGCGCAGGGCGCTGGTGCTGACGCCGGCCGAGCGCTGGCTGATCTGCCATCCGGACACGCCGCCGGCCATCCTGGCCAAGCTCAGGCAGGCCTTGCGCGCCGGCCTGTTCGCCAAGGACACGGCCTTCATCTGGGACAAGTACCGGCTGCACGGCTTGTTCCTGGAAACCCAGGCCTCCTGGGAGCGGAGCCGGCAGTAGCAGGCCGACCTCCCGCGCGCGCGACGCCGTCCAAGCCATCGCCGGGCCGCGGCGCAAACAGCTTGCCCTACCCGCCCGCCTGTCCCAAAGCGCAGGCGCGCCCCATGACTATTGCATTAATCTTCAACGATAAATCGCGCCATGCCCTGTTGGCGCAATAACTTACAGCCGCCCGCTTTTAAAACTTCATGCCGGGCCGATAAAGGCCCCTACTCTCCGACAGCGCGTCTGTTTCCGCGGCGCTTGGTAAAACTGCCAAGCGCCGCCGCGCTGCTCCGCCGCCGCTTCCGGTTATGCTGGACGCCGGACACACTCACGCGAGATCAGCGATGAAAAGCAAGATGGCGGCATGCGCCGCGGGCATGATGCTGCTGGGCGGCTGCGCCGCGGCGGCCAATTGGCAGTTGGCGTGGCAGGACGAATTCAACGGCGCGGCGCTGAACACCGCCAAGTGGCGGCTGGAATCCGGCCCCGGCCCCTGGGGCCTGCACGAGCTGCAGTACTACACCGCCGGGGACAATGCGACGGTGCGCGACGGCGCGCTGCACATCGCCGCGCGGCGGCAGGCTTACGGCGGCCGCGACTACACCTCAGCGCGGCTGCGCAGCCAGGCCGCCTGGCGCTACGGCCGGATCGAGGCGCGCATCAAGCTGCCTTACGGCCAGGGCATGTTTCCGGCGTTCTGGATGCTGAACCAGCAATGGGATCAGCCGGCGCATTACGGCGAGATCGACATCCTGGAACTGGTGGGCAGCGAGGCCGGCAAGGAAAACGCCACCGTCTGGGGCAGCGCGCACCGGCCCAAGCCCGGCGCGCCGGCCGGGACGGTGCAGACGGCGTCGGCCTCCTATGTCACGCCGGACCTGGGCTGGTTCAACGACAGCTTCCACGATTTCGCCGTGGAGTGGTCGCCGGCGGCGATACGCTATTTCGTCGACGGCCGGCTCTACCAGACGGTGGCGATGAAGACCGACGGCAGCGACGGCTGGCGCGCCCTGCAAGAGCCGGCCTTCATCGTGCTGAACCTGGCGGTGGGCGGCGACTGGGCCGGCGCGCCGGACGCGTCCACGCACTGGCCGCAGGAGATGGTGGTGGACTATGTGCGGGTGTACCGGGACGCGGCCGAGCCGCCCGCCCGCCGCCGCGCGCCGGCATCGGCCGCCTCGCCGCTGCGCTGAACCGTCATCCCCCTGTCACAGGCGGCTGCTATATTGGCCGGGTGGTTCGGGGAGTCCTCCCCTCCTTTGTATTTATCGACTTCCTCTTGCCGCCCCCAGGGGCGGCTTTTTGTTTGTGCCCAACTATCACGGTTTGCCGGTCACGCCCGCCAGGCGCTGACGCTCCCTGAACTTGATGATGTCATCGCGAGTAAGGGTCGCCACCCGTTTTGGCGCGGGCGAATTGGCCGGCGCCGGCCGCCGCGTCAACACATAGGGCAGTATTTCGCGTATCTCCCGCTGGATGCGGACACCGTCACCGTTTGGCGTCAGAGTAACCGCCTCATAGACCCAGTAGCCGTCAAAGGGGGTTTCATCCCCGTCCTGCGGCGCCGTTTCCGCGTTGCGCCGTTGACGCGGCACGTCTTGCCGCTGCAGCGGCGTCTTGGCGAACTTGACTTCATAGCCCTCGCCCAATCCGGTTTTAAGCGATAGCAGCGTACCCGGCGTTTTTTCTTCACGGCAGGCGGCGAACACCAGCTGCTTGTAATGGCTGTAGCGGCCACCCGGCTTCATTTCCTCCAGCACGTCTTTCAGGGTTTTCTTGTTGCCGGCCATATCGCTGACGGTGAGCAGATCCATCTTGCTCTGGCTGCCGCTGGCGCGGTTGTTCAGGACCGCGAGCCGCGCCTCTTCCTCCGGCATCTTTTCGTAATGCTTGATGTGGTAGTTCTTGACCCAGTTGTCCTTGGCCACACCCGCGTTCACCTCGGTAAAGGCGGAATAATCTTTCCCTCCCACTCCTGCCCTATTTCGCAACCGGGCGTAAATGGCAGGGTATTCCGCTCCGTCCAGCAATTTCTGCGTGGGCAGAAAAGCGGCTGAGCTAGGCGGTTCCAACAGCACTTGGCCGTGCGGCCCCAGAAACACCAGATCCTTGCCCGCTGGCAGCAGAGCGTTGCGGCTGTCCCGCGTGTACCAGCCGTGAGCGCTAAGCACCAGGGTTTCAGCCGGGTCTCCATCAATGGAGGTCAGCGTGAAATTGGCGCTGGGGTCGGTACGAAGTTTTTCAAACAGGTCTGGGCGGCTGCCTTGAAACTGCTCCAACTGGCCCGCGGCCTTCCGGCGCCGGCTGGCCAAGTCGTCGAAACTTGAGCCGGCCGTTTCCATCCGCTGGAGCGTGCCCTTTTCCACCAGGTATTTTTTCATTGCCTCATCAAACTCAGCCTTGTCCGCGAAGTCTTTCAGCTTTGGCTTGACCGGCGCCGGGGACAGGGCGCGCTCAGCCGCCTTGACCCCGCTTCCGGCTTTTGCCGGCACTTGAACGCCGGAAGGCCCTGGACGCGGGAGGCCAAGCGGCCCCGGCGGATTCAGGATGTCCTCGGCCCGCTTGCTCAAGGCCATGAAAGGACCTTCCCCTTTTTGCAGCCTGGCCAAGGCGTAAATAGCGCGCGCGGTTCTGCCGTTGCCGTCGCCAAACGGGTGATAGCGCACTACGGCCGCATATAGGGCGTCGGCAAGGTCCACCTGGCCCGCCACGCTTTTGGCCTCGATCTGGATCAACGCTTTTTCAAAACCGGAACGTGCGATGTCCGAGCCCATGAAGACGGGATCGCTGCTGGAACGAAACGCCCGCGGCAATTGCCCGGCAGCCGGCTTGTAAACGGCGTTGTGGAGGCTTTCCATGGTGCGGATATCCAGTAAATCCGCCTCGCGGTGCCCCTCTAGCGCGCTCTGAATTCTGGTTTTTAGTTCCTGAGCTTCCGCCGCGGTCTTGGCGGAGCGGCTATTGCCGGCAATCCAGCCCGCAGCCGCCTCTTCCGGCACGCCGGGCATCGGCTGACGAGGCACGGCCGGCGGGTGATCCAGCAGTTGGCGCATATGGCCGTTGACGTCGCTCAAACGGGCCAAATCCGAATCCAGCCTCCGCTGGACGTTGGCCTGTTCCGTGGCGAAGTCTCCCCAGGCGAAGCGGGTTTTCTGCTGGCCTTCGAAATCTCGCAGCAGGTTGTTGCGTATGGATTGCCGTACCGTCTCGCGGTTGGTCAATTGCGCCAGACCGCGCGCTTGCGCGCCTTCCTGCATGGTATTGACCAATAGATCCACCTTGCGCGGGTCCGCCAAGCGGCCCCAGTTCATTTCACTGAGCACAGAGGGTATGACCCGGCGCGACACAGCCTTGGCCTGGCGATAAAACATGATGGCCTGATTCACGTTTTTCACCGAGTACGCCGCCTTGACGCCTTGTGAAATCAGCGGCGCGCCGCCCGCCACCGCGCCCACGCCACCTAGCACCCCCGCAATGATGGCTTCAGTGCGGAAGGCTTCCGCCTGGTCCGGCCGGTCCGACATATGGGCTTGCACGGCGCTGGCGCCGACATAGGCCGCGTCCAAAGCCAACGACGCCATGAACAGGCTGAGACGGGCCAAGACCGAGCCCGTGCCGGGGATGGCCACCGCCAGCCCGATGGAGCCGATGGTGAGGATTTTCTTGGCGACTTCCAGCGCGGCTTCGGTGATCTGTTCCGGGTAGCTGAACACCAGGGTGTCGATATCCGATTCCAGCCGCTCCATGAGGCCGTTGTACAGTTGATCGGCCAGTTGCTCCCTGCCCTGGCTGGCAACAAAGGAGAATGGCCGCTCCGTTATCACGCCAAACGAGGGGGGGAACATCAGCCCTCCCGGCACTCTCTTGATGACTTTGTATTTGAAAGCGCTCTGGTCTTGCTCATATTTAAGCGCTTGGTAAGAGGGCTGCTTGCTAAAGACCCACTCCTGGAACGCCTTGTTTTGAGGAAACGTAGACAACACTTCACTCTTCTTGCGTCCCGAATCAATGTAGTCATGCCGGCTGCTGCCGATATGGAAAAACTTGTCGTCATCCACGCTGAACATGACGCCGCCGGCCGGCCCGGCCGGAATCATGAATACCCCGTTCAACGCCGTGCCGTGGAAAGACACCGCTTGGGCCTGAACCTTGCCCTCCAGAAAGTCCTTCACCGCTTGCGCGTACAGCGGCGTCTGGTGACCGCGGCTCAAATATTCCAGGCAGCGCACATTGATCATGTCCTGGTAAAACGACTTCATGCCGGCGGCGTTGTCCGGCTGGTCTCGATAGGCCTTGAGCTCGCGCTCCATGGCTGATTGCAAATTGTCCTTGGTCAGCGCATCCACCAGTTCCTGGTGCTGCATGCCGGTCACGCGATATTCCCGCCCGGAGGAGTCCTTCAGGCGTTTGCTTTCATACAGGTATTGGCCGGTGACGATTTCCGTCAGCGTAAAGTAGCGGCTGGCGGGCAACGGCGCTCTCGGGCCTTGCAAATTAGGGTTGGGATGCACTCTGGGAAAGTAATCGACCCGTATCTTGCTGTCCGGCCGCAACTGCGTCTTGCTTCCCTTGCGCTGTTCAAAGGCGCTGATGCCCTTGCGGATATAGTCGTCGATATAGGACGCGGGATTCAGTATCGGCTGATACAGCCGCTCCACCCGCTCCAAGCTTTGCTCGCTCTGAAGCTGAAACGCTTGCTCCAACGCCTGGTCAGGGCTTGGCGGCGCGTCGGTCGGTACGGCCGCCCCTGTTGGCGGCGCGCTTTGCACGGCGAAGCCCTGCCGGTAACGCTCAACGATGGATTTGCTCAAATCGTCCGTCTGAGCATCGGCCAGCGCGGACAAGTCTTTCAAGATGACTTGGCCAAACTCGCGAAACTCGTTGAGGCTCGGCTTGTCCTTGATGTCGTCGATGAAAGCGCTGGTCAGCTCGATGGTCTTGAGCAGCCTCCGGATATCGCGCTCTTTACCCGGAGGCAGCTCCCGTACTTCGCCTGCCCGATCCGCCTTTTCGAAAAGGCGGTTGAACTCGGTGCGGATCGCCCTGCTCATGTCCAGATTGTGCAGCACCTGATCAATCTGAAACGGCAAGTCCTCCTCATCGTCTGTGTTTTCACTTGGCAAACTCCTGGCCGCTCGGCGCAGAGGAGCCCCTTCTTCCCCTTCCAGCTCCACGGCGAACTGCGGTTGATCAAACACAAAATGGAGATCATCCACATCCAGCTGCGTGATGATTTCATGCGCCAGCCGCAAGGCTTCGCCCTTGGCCGGGTTTGGCTGCGCCCCGTCTCGGCGCGCCCAGCCGTAGAGGAGAGCCCCGCCGGCGGCCATGGCGGCGATGCCGAGCAGAAGCGGCGCTTTCTGTTCCCACAACGCAGATCCGCCGGCAGCCGGCGCAGATGTGGTCATGGGCGGCTGGAACGGGCTGCTTTCGTCCTGAGACGCTGCCGGGGCCGAATGCACGAGTATTTCCTTCAGTTCTATCTCCGCCGGCAACGGTGCTGGCGCATCCTGACGCGCGCGCCACAAGGCATAACCGACAGCGGCCAGGCCCAGGGCTTCCAGGCTGATGCCGCCGGCCAATTGCCAATTGGCGGCCAGCCGGGACGGCGCGGCTGGCTGCGCGGTGGCCGGCTGCGCGGCGCTTGCGGCTTCGGCGCCGGGCAACAGGCCCCATGGCTGCTGTACCAGCGCATCGCAAGCGGACATGACGGCGTCCGCCAGCCAGTTTTCCATGCGCCGGGAGAGTTGTTCGCGCAAGTTCCGCACACTCTCGCTCTTACTGTCGGCCAGTGCGTCCAACCATTGATTGCCCCAGGCCAGCCAGGAGTCGGCAACCGGCTGCGCCCCCACGGTTTGGCCGGCTTCTCTCAAAGCCGGCAGCAAGGGAATCAGATCCACCAGTTTTTCCAACTGCGGATAATGCCGCACCACCTGGCAATCCTTGAGCTGGCGCGCCAGCAGCCGCAAGCGGTCCTCGGTTTCCACCGGGTCCTGGCTGTTGAAGGCCAGGCAAACCTGGTAAGCCAGCCTGGCGTTCAGGTATTGGCTGTAGGCAAACTGCAGGGTCTGGTTCTGGCTTTGATCATGGGCAACGAACCATTGCAGCGTCTGCTCCCAGCTGCTGTGGTTTTGCAGGGCTTCCGCGTACTGCACAGTGGCCGCGGCTAACGGGTCGCCCATCAGTTTTTCCACCAGATAGGGCTTGGCCACCGCCACAAAGCTGCCAGCCATGCGCTGAAACATGCCGCCCCAGCTTTCGGAAGCCGAACTTTCGCGGTAGAACTTTTCTAGCTCCTGCGCCGCATGAGCCGGCAGCCAGCGTTCGGCGAGATGAGCGCCGGCCCAAAGGCCGAGACTGGGCGCGGCGGCCTTGCCAAGATCGCGCATCAGCACCGCCCAGGATTCCGGACTCCGGTTCAACGTCAGCAGGCGATTCAACAAAACGACCGTGTCCGCATCCGCCCCCAGCGCGCTCTGAAACTGGCGGGTCCAAGACCATGCTGGACTCTCCACGCTGGTTTGGCCCAAAGCGCTCAGCAGCCACAAGGCCTGTCCACCCAGGCCGCTGTCCGCCGGGCTGCGGCCTAGCTGATCGGCAAACTGAAAAGCCGCAAGCAATTGCTCCGCCTGGGCTGGGCCGCCCAACAACATTTCCAGATGCGGCTGCAACGATTCCCGCAGCTCCGGTCGGGCCAGGGTTTCGGCCAACCAGCCCAATCGTTCCGCAAGCGAGCCGTTGACGGGATAAGGCACGGTCTTTTGCGTCTGCGCCAGCGCCTTGCCCAAGCGCAGCAAGGACGGGGCGAGCTGCTGTTCCAGCAACGGGTTGTCCGTCAAAATATCCAGATAATCACCTAGGCCGGCTTCCTGGGGCAGAGCCTGCCATAGCCGCACCTGGCCCAGGGTCTGCCTCATCGCGCCCAGGCTCTGGGCGATGCCGTCCAGCCGATCACCGTCCAGCGCTCGCTTCAACTGCGGATCCGCCAGCAGTTTCTCCGCGGCGGCCGTCAATTCCAGCGTCTTGCCCAGCACGGAAGGCTGATCCTTCAACTCCAACAAGCTGTGCTCCAATGCCGCCCACTGCCCGCTGGCGCTTTTCAACCAGGGGCCCACTGCGTCGAGATAGGCTTTCAATTTCCGGCCCTCCTGAGCCCCCAAGCCTTTGCCGCTGGCCAACTGCCGGCCAAGCCGGTCCAACGCCGTGGCCAGTTCTTCCAGTTTGCGCTGTGGGCTGTAATTGCCCTTGCAGATGCCACTCAGCTCTTCGTAGCTGTCCTTGAAGGCACGGAGTTGCGGCAGCGGGATCGCCTCGATGATGAGTTTTTCGAGCACCTTGTGAATGACTTTGCCAGCCATGTCCGACAGCATGCCGGCGACAGCCAGGCCAGGTCGCGGCTCCAACGGCGCCGTCTCGGCCGCACAGGGAAAAGCCGCCAGATAGGCTTGCGGGTGCTGCTCCACTTCCTGAATCACCTTTTGGGCGAATTGCTGCAAATACGACGGGGCGCCCTGCCCACCGCTTTTCCAGTCGTAGGCGTCCAGCTCCGCCAGCATGCGGTCGTTATCCCAGTGCGGGGATAACGACTGCTGTTCCGAATGCAGTTTTCCCGCCGCCATTTTGAGCAGTGCGGCGCTGTCATGGTCCCATTGGCGGAGATCGCGCAGTTTTTCCGTTTCACGCAGCAGCGCGGGATAGTAAGCCAAGGAGGTTTTGCTCTGCGGGGCTTCAGCCTGGCTCTGGACAGGAGCCTGGCTCTGAGGAGCGAGCAGGCGCGACAGCTTGGAAGAAATCATCATAATTGCAGGCTTTCGGATGGCGGATCAGGTGCGGTGGCCACGGACGGCGCTCTATTCGTTTGACCAGATTCGCCCTTGAGCGAATCTGCATGAAATGCGTTGGGAGGCGCATCATTCACGGCTACGCGAATTCCGAAGCAGATGAGGCGGGCTTGACGGATGACACGCGGCCTGACGCCGTGGCTTTCATTTAGGGATGCAGCTTAAAGGGCCGCCGGCAAGCCGGGCTTGCAAAAATTGTTGATTTGCCGAAATGGTTTTGTGAACACCTCCGCCCCATAAAAAAAACCCGCCAATATTGGCGGGTTCTTGTATGGCTGCGGTGTGAAAACCTGTTCAACTCATATCGCTGCGGCGGTACAGGCTGAGGCCGATGGCCAACACCGCCAGCATGCCGGCGCAGCTGCGGTTGATCCAGCCCATTACGCGGGCGGAGAAAGTGCGCATCGCGTGGCGGCCGCCGTAGGCGTAGATGAACATCATCACGCAATCCACGCTGGCGGTGACCACCGCCAGGATCATGTACTGCGTGAGCACCGGCTGGTCCTGGCGGATGAACTGCGGCAGAAAGGCGGTGAAGAACAGCAGGCCCTTGGGATTGGACAGGCCCACCACCAGCGAGCGCAAAAACGTGCCGCGGCCGCTGGCCTCGCCGCCCTGGGTGCTGGCCGTCAGCGCCTGGGTGGGCGCGCGCCACATCATCCAGGCCAGGTAAACCAGGTAGGCGGCGCCGCCCCATTTGACGATGGAGAACAGTTGTTCCGACGCCTGCAGCAGCGCGCCCAGGCCGCAGCCCACGGCGGCGATCAGCAGCAGATCGGACAGCACCGCGCCGGCAAAACCGTAGCTGGCGATGCGCATGCCGTGGCTGGCGCCGTTGTTGAGCGCCAGCAGCATGGACGGACCGGGGGTGATCATCACGGCGCTGACGGCGACGATGTACAGCAATAAGGTGGCGAAACTCATTCAAAACTCCAGGACGGCTATCATCTATGACTTGGCGCGGCCACCCGGAAACAGTCGACGACGACGGCGCGCGAAACGCGGCGTCTTGGCATGAAACAGGGAACTGGGTAGTGCGGACAGGGGCGGCAAACAACGCAGAGCCGGCATCATAATATAAAAGCCGGCGCGGCTGTAGTGGCATATTGGCTTATGCTTATGCGCTTAAAGAAGAAGCGCTCCCTCTTTACCTGCTAGCAACGCGTCTCCGGACGCCCGGGAGCGCGCGTATCCTGCACGCCCCCGGCCTCTTCAGGCTCGTCGCCGGAGGCGCGCCTCGCTCAGCCCTCGCGCTGCTTCTCGTACAGCACATCCCCGCCCTCGGCCGGGCCGGCCTGCCGCCAGCCCTGGCTCTGGTAAAAGCCGTTGGCGCGGATGGCGGCGTCGCCGTCGGTCGTCAGCCGGATCACCGGATGCTGCTGAAACAGCGCGGCTTCGGCCTGGCGCAGCAGTTGCCGGCCCAGGCCCAGGCCCTCGAACTCCGGCTTGATGAACAAGGCGAACACTTCGCCGGCGTCCAGGTCCGCCATGGCGAAGCCGGCCGGCTGGTCGTCCTGCTCCGCGATCCAGGCGCAGGGCGCGGCGGCGATGGTTTCGGCGATAGTCTCCGGCGTGATGCCCAGGCTGGCCAGTTGCTCGATGGAAAGGTGGTTTTGCCGGACGCTGGTGCGGATGTCGAACAGCGCGGCGATGTCGGCGCGGACGGCCGGACGGATGGTGGAACTCATACGCTTCCTTGCGGGCCGCTTACCTCCCGGATCGGCAAGCGGCGCTGGATAAAGAACATAACCGGGCCGGGTGGGACCGCCCGCCGGCGGCAAAGTTCGCCGGCCGCGGCCCCGCGCCGGGAACCCGCGGCCGGCCCGCCGCTCCATAGTGCTATCTCGTCCGCAAACGCGGGCGGCTCTCTGCGAAGGAAGCGTCTCGATGCGATTGATTGCGTTGCTGTTGTTCGTCCTGCTGGCCTACTGGCTGATCCGCCGCGCGCTGAACCCGTCGCGGCCGGACGCGCCGCCGGCCGACACCGTCTCCGAGACCGAGCGCGCCTGCCGGGTGCTGCAGGTGGCCTGGCCCTGCTCCGCGGAGGAGTTGAAAGCGGCTTACCGGGCGCGGATGGCGGAATACCACCCGGACAAGGTCAGCGCGCTGGGCCTGGAGCTGCGCGAACTGGCGGAACGCAAGAGCAAGGACATCAACGCCGCCTATCAGCGGCTGCTGCCCTTGTGCGCCAAGCGACGCTGAGCGCGGCTCTCCAACGCTCAAGCCGTCCTCCCGGTTGACCGCGCAACAAAAGCTTCATCAAAACCTCTCCTGGCCGAAACATGCGCCCACTATGCTGTGCCGGTTTTTTTCATGCCCGGAACATAACATCATGCGCATCCTCAGCCTGACCCTGGCCGTGACGGCCGCCATCGGCCTGGCCGCCTGCGGCAGCAGCGGCGGCCCCGCCAGCGGCTCCGCCAACAACAACCAGGGCCTCCGTCCCGCCGCCAAGAACGTGATCTTCTTCCTGGGCGACGGCATGGGCATCAACACCACCACCGCCGCCCGCATCTACTCCGTGGGCGAAGACGGCGAGCTGACCATGGACACGCTGCCGGAAAGCGGCTTCGTCAAGACCTTCTCCAACGACGCCCAGGTCACCGACAGCGCGCCGTCCATGTCCGCCTACATGACCGGCGTGAAGATGAACAACGAAGTCATCTCCATGTCCACCGACACCCAGGCCAAATCCCCCTCCGCGGACTACACCTCCAACTGCGGCGTCGGCAACGGCCAGCCGGTCAGCACCCTGCTGGAGCTGGCCAAGGCCGGCGGCAAGGCCACCGGCGTGGTCACCACCACCCGCGTCACCCACGCCACCCCGGCCGCCACTTACTCCCACGTTTGCCACCGCGACGCCGAATCCGACATCGCCGCCCAACTGGTGCCGGGCGGCGCGCTGTACAACGCCAAGCTGCAAGACGGCGTGGACGTGGTGTTTGGCGGCGGCCGCCAGTTCTTCCTGCCCAAGGCCGCCGGCGGCAAGCGCGCCGACGGCCGCGACCTGGTGGCGGAGCTGAAAGCTAAGGGCTACGGCTACGCCGCGGACAAAACCGGCTTCAACGCGCTGGACCCGGCCAAGACCAGCCGCGCCGTGGGCCTGTTCACCAGCAGCCACATGAGCTACGACCTGGACCGCGACGCCTCCAAGGAACCCAGCCTGGCCGAGATGACCGCCAAGGCCATCGCCATGCTGGCGGACCGCAAGGACAAGCAGGGCTTCTTCCTGATGGTGGAAGGCGGCCGCATCGACCATGCGCTGCATGAAACCACCGCCAAGAAAGCGCTGCAGGACACCGTGGCCTTCGACCAAGCGATCAAGACCGCCATCGACGCGATGAAACAGCGCGACCCGGAGCTGAAAAACACCCTGATCGTGGTCACCGCGGACCACGACCACACCCTGGTGCTCAACGGCTACGCCCAGCGCACCGGCAAGACCACGCCCGCCAACCCCGGCGTGCTGGGCCTGGTGAAAAACTACAGCAACGGCAGCGTGGCCACCGACGCCGACGGCATGCCCTACTCCATCATCGGCTTCGGCAACGGCGAAAACCGCGTCAACGGCAACCGCAACGCCGCCGTCGCGCTGACCGACGCCGTGGTCTCCGCCAACGACTACCACCAGGAAGCGGCGGTGCGCATGCCGGCCGGCGGCGAAACCCATGGCGGCACCGATGTCTACATCGGCGCCATCGGCCAGGGTTCGGACGCCTTCCACGGCTTCCTGGAAAACATCGACGTGTTCGGCCTGGTGAAGAAAGCCGCCGCCCTGTAACGCCGCACCCGACCCCGCGCAAACCAATACAAGAGAACCAGAATGAAACCGATGATGAAACCGCTGCTCAGCGTCGCCGCGCTGGCCGCCGCCCTGCACGCGCTGCCGGCCCAGGCCGCAGGCGAAGCCAAGAACGTGATCTTCTTCCTGGGCGACGGCATGGGCCCCACCACCGTCACCGCCTCGCGCATCTACAAATACGGCGAGGCCGGCAAGCTGAACATGGAACAGCTGTCCCGCACCGCCCGCGTCAAGACCTTCTCCAATGACGCGCAAACCACCGACAGCGCGCCGTCGATGTCCGCCTACATGACCGGCGTGAAGATGAACAACGAAGTCATCTCCATGTCCGCCGACACCCGCGCCATCGACCCCAATAGCAACGGCACCGGCAACTGCGGCAGCGGTAACGGCCAGCCGGTGGCCACCCTGCTGGAACTGGCCAAGGCCAAGGGCAAGGCCATAGGCGCGGTGACCACCACCCGCGTCACCCACGCCACCCCGGCCGCCACTTACTCCCACGTCTGCCACCGCGACGCCGAATCCGACATCGCCGCCCAGGCGGTGCCGGGCGGCGCCGGCTACAACGCCAAGCTGGGCGCCGGCCTGGACGTGCTGATGGGCGGCGGCGGCAAGTTCTTCCTGCCCACCGCCTCCGGCGGCAAGCGCCCGGACGGCCGCAACCTGCTGACCGAAATGCAGGCCAAGGGCTACGCCCTGGTGAGCAGCGGCAGCGAGCTGGCCGCCTTCAACCCGCAATCCGGCAACAAGCTGCTGGGCATCTTCAACAAGGACCACATGGACTACGAGCTGGACCGGGTGAAGAACAGCCTGAACCAGCCCAGCCTGGCCGACATGACCGCCAAGGCCATCGACACCCTGTCCCGCAACGGCAACGGCTATGTGCTGATGGTGGAAGGCGGCCGCATCGACCACGCGCTGCACGGCACCAACGCCAAGCGCGCGCTGGAAGACACCATCGCCTTCGACAACGCCATCAAGACCGCGCTGGCCAAGGTGGACCTCAACAACACCCTGATCGTGGTCACCGCCGACCACGACCACACCATGACCATCAACGGCTACGCCAAGCGCGGCAACCCCATCCACGACATCGTGCGCGGCTACGCCGACGGCAAGGAGTCCAAGGACGCGGACGGCGCCACCTACACCGCCCTGGTGTTCGGCAACGGCCCCAACCGCAAGGCCAGCCGCGTGTCGGTGGATTCCGCCACCGCGATGGGCGACGACTACCAGCAGGAAACCGGCATCCGCCTGTCCAGCGAAACCCACGGCGGCGGCGACGTGATGCTGATGTCCGGCGGCGCCGGCTCCAAGGGCTTCAAGGGCGTGATGGACAACACCAAGGTGTTCGGCCTGGTGAAAAGCGCGCTGGGCCTGTAAGAACCTGTTAACGATCTGCTGCGCGTCGTGGAGCGTTACACGGTGAGTACCAGCTCAAAATGCTCATGTACCACATGTACATTCCGCTTTTTCACTCGTTTTCGCCTTGTCTCGCTCTAGCTCGCGAAATCGTAAACAGGCTCTAACCCCCCCCCTCGCGATGAGCTCCGCGCCGGCGCCGCTCCAGGCCCGGCGCGGCCGTCCCGGATTCACTCCATTCGGCTTGCCCTCGGGCAAGCCTCCTTTTACGACTGACGAAAGACCGCAATGAAAATCCTGCTGCCGCTGGCCTTGCTGGCGCTGTCCCCGGCCCTGCGCGCCGCCGCGCCGGACCTGGTGGCCACCATCAGCTACGAAACCGTCACCGTCGGCAACGACGGCGTGGAAAAAACCATACGCTATCGGGAAAAACTGACCCGCCAGGGCAAGCACGTCTGGCGCGAACGGCTGAACGCGCGTGCCGGCGGCCACGATCACGACGACGGCCATGGCGCGGAAGACGGCCACGACCACATCGACTACGCCGCCGCCAGCCGCCATGTGTGGCTGGACGCCAAGGGCCAGCCGCGACTGGAATTCGCCGTGCCGCAACAGCGGCTGCTGGTGCAAGTGGGTCAGCGCGAATGGGGCGACGTCGGCTTCGACGGCTCCTGGACCCTGGCCAGCCAGCTGGTGGACATCGCCAAGCTGAAAGGCTTTGCCGTCAGCCCGGGCGCGGACGGCAGCCGCTGGTATCGCAAGACCGCCAACGGCCACAGCAAGCAATTGCAGTGGAGCACGCGCTGGGCGATGCCGCTGCGGGTGGAGTCGCGCTCTCAGGACGGCCGCCACAGCGAAAGCATGCGCGTGGAGATCCGCCCGCTGGCCGCCGGCCAGCCGCTGCCGTGGGCGCAGACCAGCCGGCTGCGCGGCAAGGACTATATGGATACGCTGGACTGAGCAGCCCCTCTCGCCAAACCCGACGCGGCGGCGTAAGCCGCCGTGCGCCCCCGCCTGGAAGACGGCACAGCTGCCTCCCAAACCCCACCTGACAATAAGGTCAGGCAGCGCCATTCAAGCAGCCAACATTTGATCCAGGCCCTTGTCACGTCATTGTCCTGATACTTAGAATCCCCTCGCTATCTAGTCTCTTGAGCCAAAAACACCCCTCAGACACCCTCCTGCGCGAGGGTGCCTCTATTTTTGCGTCAGGAAAAAAGCCCATGGACCTCAGCACCCTGCTCGCCAGCTTCGCCTCCGCCTTCAACCAGGACCAGCGCCTGCTCACCCTCAGCCTGGGCGACGGCAGCGTGGCGGCCGAGCAATTGCTGCCGCTGAGTCTGGCCGGCGAGGAAGGCGTGTCCCGGCCTTACGCCTACCAGTTGACCTGTCTGTCCCCGGACGGCGCGATCGAACTCAAGACCCTGCTCGGCCTGCCGGCCCGGCTCGGCATCCTCGACGCCGCCGGCGCGGAGAGCCTGCGTTGCGGCGTGGTATCGAAAGTGGAAAGCCTGGGCTCGGACGGCGGCTTCAGCCGCTACCAGCTGACCATAGAGCCGCCGTTCGCGCTGCTGCGTCATCGCGTCAGCTCACGGGTATTCCAGGATCTGACGGTGCCGGACATCGTCAAACAGATCCTGGCCGAGCATCAGCAGGCCAACCCGGTGTTCGCCCGCGTCCAGACCCTGGACTTCAAGACCGGCCCAGCCTCGCCGCGCAGCTACTGCCTGCAATACCGAGAATCCGATTACGACTTCATCGTGAGGCTGCTGCACGAAGAGGGCTATGCCTGGCGCTTCGATCACCTCGACGGCGACACCCCCCAAGTGCAACTGGTCGCCTTCGACGATCCCTACAGCCTGCCGCCGGCCGGTATTGAGCGCGTGCGTTTCCACCGCAGCGACGCCACCGAGGCCGAAGACGGCCTGACCGAGTGGAACGCCCAGCGCCAGATTGTCCCCGGCGCGGTGGCGCTGGCCAGCTTTGATTACCAGCCTGTGCAAACCCAGCACAGCGGCGACGACAGCCGCATCGACCAGGGCCAGAACGGCAAGGCCTTGCAATCGTCGCTACACGACTACGACCCGCAATCGCTGTACTACGCCGGCGACGCCGACCAGCTCAGCCACTACGCCCAGCTGCGCCAGCAGGCTCATGACCTGAACGCCAAGCAATTCAGCGGTGGCGGCTCGGTGCGTGGCCTGGCCGCCGGCCAGTGGTTCCGCCTGGACGAACACCCGGCCCACGACGGCGACAGCAGTGAACAGCGCGAATTCGTCGTCACCCGCCAAAGCTTAAGCGCGCGCAACAACCTGCCGGCGGATCTGAAAGCCTTCCAAGATGGCAAGGAGGCGCAACCGTTCCGCGCCGACTTCGACGCCCAACGCCGCGGCGTGCCGCTGACCCCCGCCTACGCCCACACAGAACTGGCCAAGCCCAAGTCCCGCGGCGTGCAGACCGCGACCGTGGTCGGGCCGCAAGGAGAGGAAGTCCACACCGACCAGCACGGCCGCATCAAGGTGCAATTCCACTGGCAACGGATGGACGAGCACCCCAGCATAGGCGCGGGCATGGACGACAAATCCTCCTGCTGGCTGCGGGTGGCGATGCCCAGCGCCGGCGCCGGCTGGGGCCACCAATTCATCCCACGCATCGGCCAGGAAGTGCTGGTCGACTTCATCGAAGGCGATATCGACCGCCCGGTGATCACCGGCGTGCTCTACAACGGCAGTCACGCCACCCCGGACTTCAGCGGCGCGGGCGCGCTGCCGGCGAATAAAACCCTGTCCGGCATCAAATCCAAGGAACACCAGGGCGGCCAGTACAACGAACTGCTGTTCGATGACACCCCCGGCGAAGTCAGAGCCAAACTCAGTTCCGAACCCGGCAAGACCCAGCTCAACCAGGGCTTCCTGACCCAGCCGCGCAGCAACGGCAAGGCCGAAGCGCGCGGCGACGGCTTCGAACTCAGAACCGACAGCCACGGCGCCATCCGCGCCGGCCACGGCCTGCTGCTGAGCACCGAAGCGCAGAACGGCGCTTCCAGCAAGCAACTGGCGCGCGAACAAGCGCAAAGCCAGCTGGACGCGGCCTTGGCCCTGAGCCAGAGCCTGGGCGACACCGCCACCGGCCAGCAGGCCGACACCATGGAAACCGGGCCGGAGGAAATCGGTCCGGACAACGCCAAAGCCGCCAAGAAAACCGAAGGCCATCTGCAACACCAGGCCGCCGCGCTGAAAGCCTGGGAAGCCGGTTCCAACACCGACAAAGACGGCAAGACCGCAAAAGACCAAGCCGGCCAACAACCGCTGATCGTACTGTCCGCGCCGGCCGGCATCGCCAGCCTGAGCCAGCAAAGCCAGACCGTGGCGGCCGGCACCAACCTGGACCTGGTGGCGCAGCGCGACACCAACCAGACCAGCGGCCGGCGCTGGCTCCATAACGTGGGCCAGCACATCAGCCTGTTCGTCACCGGCCTGCAAGACAAGATCGCGTTGAAGCTGATCGCCGCCAAGGGCAAGATGCAGGTGCTGGCGCAGAGCGACAGCATCGAGGTGACCGCGGACAAGGATGTGACGGTGACGTCCTGCAAGGAAAGAATCACCGTGGCCGCCAAACAGGAGATCCTGCTCAACGTCAGCGGCGGCGCTTACATCCGCATCGCCGGCGGCAATATCGAACTGCATTGCCCCGGCAAGGTGTCGGTGAAAGGCGCCAGCCACCAGATGAGCGGGCCGGACCGGATGAATATCGCGCACCCGGCTTTTCCCAAGCACCTGCCCAAGTCCCCGCTGACGGTCCAGATCGACCAGGCAGGGCAAGGCGTGAACAGCAGTTGGGCCGGCATGCCCTTCACTCTGTACGCCGACGGCGCGGAGATGAAAAAAGACGTGCTGGACGACAGCGGCCGCCTGCATATCGACCACATGGCGCCCAACCAGAAATACCGGATCGAAATGGCCAATGGGGTCAAATACGATATCCCGGTGCCCAATGAATACAGCAACCCCAGCCAGGGCGAACCGGCCAATCTGGGTTTCCACGGCCACCAGGCCGGCAGCGCCGACGACGCCGGGCGCACCTCGCTGCTGGAGTCGGCGCGGGAGGATTTCCTGAGCCTGGCGAAAGGGAAAGGACGCAATCATGGCTGACGCAGGCAAGAACAAACCAATCAAAGTCCCGGTTGCGCAAAACCAGACCATGCGTTGCACCATCACCCCGCCGTGGTTTGTCGACAAATCGGAATACAATGCGCTGACCGCCAGTTTTCAGCCGCTGGTCAATGGCGAGCGCGCCTTCCGCGCCGTGCATCAGGCGATTGAAGCGGCCAAGAAATCGGTCTGCATCATCTGCTGGGGTTTCCAACCGTCGATGTATTTCATCCGCGACGGCAAATCGCCTTGCATTGGCGAACTGCTCAGGCAGAAAGCCAAACAGGGGGTGAAGGTCAAAGTCCTGGGCTGGCGCATGGGACCGGCCGGCAGCAACCTGGCCCAGTACGGCCCGGAGAACAACCAGCCTGGCGGCGGATTGTTCAGCAGCAGCCCCACCGCCACGCCGGAGCAAAGGAAATACGATCATTACTGGTACGGCAACTCGCAACACCTGATCGCCAACCCGCGCTTTGTCGGACGCGACTTCAGCCTGACCGAGCGGGCGGAAATTCTTTACCGCTCGCTGTTTCAAGCCACCGACACCCAGCTGAGAAAAACCACCAGCGCGGTTCAGGCCGCCACCGTCACCCATCACCAGAAAATGGTGCTGGTGGACTACGAAGACCCGCAGCGCGCGGTCGGCTTCGTGATGGGCCACAATATGTTGGACGAGTACTGGGATAAGGACGCGCACAGCTGCAAACGCTATCCGCCGCACCTGGGGCCAAACGGACACGGCCCGCGCCAGGACATTTCCAGCCGCGTGACCGGCCCCATCGTCGGCGATCTGTTTGCCAACTTCTGGCAAGCCTGGAAGAAGGAAACCGGGGAAACGCTGCCCAAGCCGGACTTCCGCGACTACCCCGCGCGCCCGGACAGCCAGAACCTGCCCATCCAGGGGCAAATCCTGCGCACCCAGGCGCAATACAATGTCCGCGACATCGAAAAGCTCTATCTGCAGGCGGTCAACAACGCCAGCACCATGATCTACATCGAGAATCAGTATTTCCGCTGGCCGCCCTTGGCGGACAAGATCAAGGCCGCGGCCCAGGCGCAAACCCGCTGCGGCCGCGATCCCGGCAAGCACGACTCGCTTTATCTGTTCGTGGTGACCAACTCCTGCGACGAAGGCATGGGCGACGGCACCGTCAAAACCTATGAAATGCTGGACAGCCTGGGCCGGGCGGAAACCATTCCCAACGTCGCCCGGCTGGAGCGCGCGCAAGACCTGCAAACCCAAATGAACCGAACCGAGGTCGAAATCCGGCAAACCCAGCTGGAACGCAATATGCAGCTGATACCCAGTGGCTACGCCAACAAAGCCAAGATCCAGGCGTATCAGCAGCAAAAGCAGGCTTTGGAAGCCAAGCAGGCCGCGCTGGAAGCCCGCAAACGGCAGCAGGCTGCGCGGAAAGCGGCGCTGGAGCAGCCCGACGCCCCCATCCTGCCGGAAGAGCGGCCGGGCCTGAAAGTGCATGTCTGCACCCTGGTGGCGCCGGATTCGGAACCCACCACGCCGGACAGCAAACGCGTCAGGATGAAATACCCGATGAGCGCGGAATCCTATACCGTGCCCGGCCGGGACTGGACACCGGTCTACATTCACAGCAAGCTGATGATCGTCAACGACACCTTCATGACGCTGGGCAGCGCCAACATCAACACCCGCAGCATGCAGGTGGACAGCGAACTGAATATCGCCCACCACCGGCCGGAGATCACCCCGGTATTACGGCGGCAGCTGTGGAATATTCATACCAAGGGCATGGGGGCGCAGGATAAGCCGAAAGATGCGTATCAAAAATGGCTTGAGATAATTAATGAAAATAGAAAAGCTAATGCAAAATTTCAAACACCAATAGCCTCCCTTGTTGAGTTTTCCCGCCTAAGCGCCACACGCACCAACAAGGACTAAGTTGTGAAATACCTTTCACTTTTAACCCTATGTCTGATTCTCGCCGCCTGCGGTAATAAGGAGCGTAACGTGCCCACGCTTGATGAGGTCAAAGCCAATCTGGCCTTTAACTGTGTCTACGAAAAAGACCACTTGCCAACACGAGATCCCGACGCGGAGCAGCTCTATCGCTATGCGCGCCATGTGCAAAAGAATAATCTGCTGAAGGATGATGTCAGCGTTTATCCAGTGCTGGAGCGTTATTACCGCATCGCCACCGCTTACGGTCATGACAAGGCCAATCTGGAGTTGCGCCAGATGATAGCCAAGGGCCAGGCTTGGAGCGCCGACCCGGTCAAAGAAACCCTGGACCTGACCGAGGAACTGATACGCCTAGGCGTGCCGGGCGGCTATTACGATATGGCCCGCTACCTTGATGCCGGCTACGGAGTCAAAAAAGACCCTGAGCTGGCGTTACGCTATTACCGCAAGTCGGCGGACATGGGAAGTCCAGAGGGGCAGTACTACGTTGCTGAAAAACTAGCACCACTGGATCGAGCACCAGAAGTAGCACGAAAAATGTACCAGTGTGCAGCAGAGCAAGGAGACGGGAATGCTGGGGATAGTCTTGGGCGCGACCTTAAAGGCGACAAGCTTTTTAATGATGCATTAAAAGCTTTCCAGTTAGGGGTTAAGGGGGGAAACGAGGCTTCAGTTTCGACAATGGGAGAAACTTTTCTGGAGCCGCCGACGGCTAGTAAAATTTATTTCATGAATGTAGCCAAAGACCCTGAGCGTAGCCAGCGCTATAAGGCAATCGGTGACATCCTCGGCCGCTATTCCTACCTCCACCCCACCGTACCCGAGTTAGACGAGATCGTCCCGCTGCCCCCAGCCAAGCTACCACCCTGGGACGGCAAGATTCAGTGGCTGAAAGATCACGAAGCCAATATCGCCCCGCCCAAGCCCAGCGAAGAACTGATGGAAAAGCTAGCCAAAGCCAAGGGGCTGGCCCCTAAAACCGGCAGGCCGCTGGGTGCTGACGCTTCCTAAGCGCGCTCTGCTCTGGGCGCTGCTGCTTCTGTTGACCGCTTGCGGCAACAAGCAGCGCGCCGTGCCCACGCTTGATGAGATCAAAGCCAATCTGGCCTTTAGCTGTGTCTATGAAAAAGACCACTTGCCAACACGCGACCCCGACGCGGAGCAGCTCTATCGCTATGCGCGCTATGTACAAAAGAATAATCTGCTGAAGGACGACGTCAGCGTTTACCCCGTCCTGGAGCGTTATTACCGCATCGCCACCGCTTACGGTCATGACAAGGCCAATCTGGAGCTGCGCCAGATGATAGGCAGGGCACAAGCCTGGAGCGCCGATCCGGTCAAGGAAACCCTGGACCTGACCGAGGAACTGATACGCCAAGGCGTGCCCGGTGGCTATTACGATATGGCCCGTTACCTTGATGCAGGGTATGGGGTACAAAAAAATCCAGAATTAGCTTTACGCTACTACAGAAAGTCAGCAGATCTTGGCAACCCTGATGGACAATTCCTTGTGGGTGAAAAGCTTGACCCAATAGAAATAGCCCCAAATATCGCAGAACAAATGTTTATTTGTGCAGCCCAACAAGGACACGGACGGGCAGCCAATTCTGCGGCCATTGGGTATGAGTTAAAAGAAAAATATCAAGAATCAACCAGTTTATTTCATCAGGGAGTGAAGAATGGTGACTCTGCCTCTGCCTCTAGACTTGAGCATGGATTCTCAGCCCCACCCAATACCGACAAGTTATACTACCTAAACTTAGAAAAAGACAGTACACGCAGTCAACGCTATAAGGCCATTGGAGATATTCTTGAGCGTTACTCCTATCTCCACCCCACCGTGCCCGAGTTAGACCAAATCGTCCCGCTACCTCCGGCCAAGCTGCCACCTTGGGATGGCAAGATTCAATGGCTGAAAGATCACGAAGCCAATATCGCCCCGCCCAGGCCCAGCGAAGAACTGATGGAAAAGCTGGCCAAAGCCAAGGGGCTGGACCCAAAGACCGGCAGGCCGCTGGGTGCCGACGCTTCCTAAGCGCGCTCTGCTTTGGGCGCTGCTGCTTCTGTTGACCGCCTGCGGCAACAAGCAGCGCGCCGTGCCCACGCTGGATGAGGTAAAAGCCAATCTGGCCTTTAACTGTGTCTACGAAAAAGACCACTTGCCAACACGCGATCCCGACGCGGAGCAGCTCTATCGCTATGCGCGCTATGTGCAGAAGAATAATCTGTTGAAGGATGATGTCAGCGTTTACCCTGTGCTGGAGCGTTATTACCGCATCGCCACCGCTTACGGTCATGACAAGGCCAATCTGGAACTGCGCCAGATGATAGCCAAGGACCAGGCCTGGAGCGCCGATCCGGTAAAAGAAACCCTGGACCTGACCGAGGAGCTGATACGCCAAGGCGTACCGGGTGGCTACTACGATATGGCCCGCTATCTTGATGCGGGTTATGGCGTAAAGAAAGATCCCGAGTTGGCCTTGCGTTATTATCGTAAGTCAGCAGACATGGGTAGTCCTGAGGGGCAGTACTATGTAGCGGAAAAGTTAGCTCCTCTTGATAAGGCACCAGAGGTCGCACGACAGATGCGCCGCTGTGCCGCCGAGCAAGGCCATGGTAGAGCCGCAACGATGTTAGCTGTCGATTTAAGGGATGATCAACGCTATACAGATGCACTTGCCGCTCTTCAACTTGGAGTTCAAGCAGGAGACGAAGGTGCTGCTTCGCGCCTTGAGCAGGGTTTCTCTGGCCCCTCGAAAGATAATGAGCTGTATTTCATGAACTTAGCTAAAGATTCTGAACGTAGCAGTCGTTACAAAGAAATTGGCGCTATCCTCGGCCGCTATTCCTACCTCCACCCCTCCGTACCCGAGCTAGACCAAATCGTCCCGCTGCCCCCAGCCAAGTTGCCGCCCTGGGATGGCAAGATTCAGTGGCTGGAAGATCACGAAGCCAATATCTCCCCGCCCAAGCCCAGCGAAGAACTGATGGAAAAGCTGGCCAAAGCCAAGGGGCTGGACCCAAAGACCGGCAAGCCGCTGGGTGCCGACGCTTCCTAAGAACCTGTTCAAAGTCTGCTGCGCTTCAGCGATACGGCGTTGAAAACCAGCTCAAAATGCTCATGTACCACTTGTACATTCCGCTTTTTCGCTTGTTTTCGCCTTGTCTCGCCCTTGCTCGCGAGACTTTGAACAGGCTCTAAGAGCGGCTAACAAAACTCCTGATGCTGCGTTGCGCCGACTTGCCGTACTCAAGTACCGCCTGCGTCGGCGCGCCTTGCCTCAGACGTAAAACTGACAATGTTAGCCGCTCTAAGCACATGTTTACGATCTCGCGAGCTAGAGCGAGACTTTGAACAGGTTCTTAGAACGTGTTTACGATCTCGCGAGCTAAGGCGAGACAAGGCGAAAACGGCTGAGAAAGCGGAATGTACAAGTGGTACATGAGCATTTCGAAGGCGTACTCATCGTGTAACGCTCCACGCAGCGCAGCAGATCGTAAACAGGTTCTTACACATTTCGCCCCAACAGCTGGCAAGGCCAGCCGTCCACGTCGAAAGCGGCGATGCGTTCGTAGCCGCAGGACTCGTAAAAACGCGCCAAGGCCCCGGAACCGCCGCCGTAGCAATCGACGCGCAAGCGCCGGACGCCGGCCAGCCTCGCCTGCTCGTCCGCAAAAGCCATCAAGCGCCGGCCAATGCCGCGCGCGCTGGGGCGGCGCGAGGCCACCAGCAGGCGCACGTAGATTTCAGGCTCCGTCGCCGCCGGCACATAGGGCATGGCTTCCCCCAGCACCAAGGCGGCCAGCACCTCGCCGCCCCGCTCCTCCGCCACCCAGGCTCCCGGCAGCGAACAGGCCTCGACCACCCGTTCCACTTGCCGCGGCTGGCTTGACCAAGGCTCGCTTCCCCATTGCTCCGCATTGCCCATGGCGACAAACCAGTCAATGATTTCGTCGAAGATTTTCAATACCGCGGGCGCGTCGGCCGCGCTTGCGCGGCGGATGATCACGCCGTCCGATTCCGCGTTCACCATATGACCGTCCTTCTCTGAATGCTCGTCAGGTGGGGGGCGGCTTATCCGCCTCAAATCCCGTTTTTTAAAAAACCTGCTCAAAGTCTCGCTAGCCAGAGCGAGACAAGGCGAAAGCTGCTGAGAAAGTGGAGTATACCTTCAGCACATCAGCATTCCGAATGAGGCACTCGCCATGTCACTCCTCACAAAGCGCAGCAGATCGTCAATCAGCTGCCAAGAGCTTCTTCAACAGGCTTCCGCGTGGGTATCGCTACGCTCCACCCACCCTACTCATGACAAGCGGCCGCACGTAGGGTGGGAGGAGCCGTAGGCGATACCCGCCAGCTGCCGCTGTTTTCTCGGCGACGGGTTTTATACAGGGGATAACGCCAGCCTAGGCAAAACACGGCATATGGGCACTGAATGCGGCACTCGCCGTGCCACGACTCACGAAGCGCAGCAGATCGTCAATCAGGTGCCAAGAACCTCTTCAACAGGCTCCCGCGTGGGTATCGCTACGCTCCTCCCACCCTACTCATGACAAGCGGCCGCGCGTAGGGTGGGAGGAGCCGCAGGCGATACCCGCCAGCTGCCGCTGTTTTCTCGGCGACGGGTTTTATACAGGGGATAACGCCAGCCTAGGCAAAACACGGCATATGGGCACTGAATGCGGCACTCGCCGTGCCGCGTCTCACGAAGCGCAGCAGATCGTCAATCAGCTGCCAAGAGCTTCTTCAACAGGCTTCCGCGTGGGTATCGCTACGCTCCACCCACCCTACTCATGACAAGCGGCCACGCGTAGGGAGGGAGGAGCCGCAGGCGATACCCGCCGGCGCTCGCTGTTTTCTCGGCGACAGGTTTTATACAGCGCTTGGGGATAACGCCAGCCTAGGCGAGACAAGGCGTTGCGGCTGAGAAAGCGGAATGTACTCGTGGTACATGAGCATTTCGAAGGGGTACTCACCGTGCCACCTGTCACGACGCGCAGCAGATCGTAAACAGCTTCTAAGGCAACACCCCCAGCAGGGACCATAGCCGCCGCGCCTCGGCGTCGCTGTCTATCAGCTCCGCCAGCAATTCCCGCAACGGCTTGTCTCCCCACTCCACCGCGCGGTAGATCAGATAGGGCACCGGGCTGTGCGGTTCGGTGCGCGCC
Source organism: Chromobacterium alkanivorans (assembly GCF_016937655.1). Lineage (GTDB taxonomy): Bacteria > Pseudomonadota > Gammaproteobacteria > Burkholderiales > Chromobacteriaceae > Chromobacterium > Chromobacterium alkanivorans. The sequence continues at coordinate 122,053 of NZ_JAFHKL010000009.1, forward strand.
AGGTAGTCGGCGATGCCGCGCAGCTGGCGGTAAGCGTCTTCCCTCCCCTGCGGCTCGCGTTGGGAAAACGCCGGCGCGGCCGCCCGCGGCGGCGGCGCGTCATGGCCTGCTTCGGCTTCGATTTCCGCTGGCGGCGCGGCGGCTTCGGCGCGGTCCACGGCGGCGTCTTCCGCTTCCGCCGGCGCGCCGGGATGCAGCACCGCCAACTCCTGCAAGGCTTGCGCCGCCTGTTCCAGCGCCTGGTTCAGCGGCGCGTAGGACGGCGCGTCCGCGCCCATGCGCTCGTCGCACCAGCTTTGCAGCCGCGCCAGCCATTGCCGGCTGCGCGCCAGCGCGCCGCGGCTGTCCTCCAGCACAGCCGGCGGCAGCGCGCGCACCCAGTCGTGCAGCTTCTGCTGCTCGTGGCGCGCCTGCTCGCGCTCCAGCTTGCCCTCGTCTCCGCCGGCCAACAGCCGACGGTTGAGGTCCTGCCACTGCCGCAGGGTCAGCGGCTGCCGTTCTTGCGGCGGCGGCGCGTCCAGCAAGGGCACCTGGGCCGCCAGCGTGGCGGCGTAGGTCTTGGCCAGCCATTCCAGCGGGCCGGTGCGGAAGCTCTGATCGTCTTGCTGCGGCAAGGGATGCAGGCTGTCCCAGAACTGCTCGCAGCATTGCGCGCTCAGCGCCAGCCCCGCTTCCAAGCCGGACAGGCCCAGCAGGTGCAGCCAGGATTCTCCCAGCCAGGCGGCCACCATCAAATCCTTGCTGCGCTCGGCCAGCAGCGCGGAGGCGACGCGCTCCACGCCAGCCCAGTCCGCGCGCTTCAGATCGCTCTCCCAGATGCCGGCGGGCAGGCTGGGGTCGTCCTCGCGCCGCAGCTCGCGCAGCTGGTCGTATTCCGGCGCGTAGCGCAGCGGTTCGCCGCCGGGATTGTCCGCGGCGATGGCTTGCAACAGGGTATCCAGACTCGGCGTGGCGCTCATGGCCGTTTCCTCATGGTGTTCAATGCGCGCATCAACTGCCTTCTATCGCGGCCAGCCGCGGGTTGGCGGCGGCGCGGAACGGCGACGGCGGCGCGGAGTAAGGCAGGCTGGCCACCGCCAGGCCGCTCTTGCCGCCCGGCGCCTGCAAGCTCAGCCGCAAAAACATCTGCGCGTTGCCGCTGCCCAGCAACGCCGGGTTGCGCACCGGCAGCGCCAGCATCAGGCCCACGTCGTTGAAGCCGTCCGCGTTGTTGACGCGCAGCGGCGAATTGTTCTCGCGCAACAGCCGCAGCAAGCCCCATTGGCCGCCGTAGTTCCAGCTGGCCAGCCGTTCGAACACGGTCAGCCCGTTTTGCGTCGAATCCTCCACCGGCGCCTGCTGGGACTCCTTGGCCCAGCGCAGGGTCGCCGTCACCGGCTGGCCGATGTTCCAGTGCAGGCGCTGGCCGTCGCCGCCGGGGTAGCGCAGGCGCTGGCCTCCGCTGGCCAGCGTCCATTCGATCACCTGGTCCGCCGCCTGCTCGTGTTCGCGGTCGGTGCGCCAGCGCACTTCCACGTCCACGCCTTGCCACGGCCCACCGCCCTCGCGGACAAACATCGGACCCAGCCAGGCCCGCGCCGCCTTGGCCGCGTCCAGAAAGCGCCGCGCGGCCTGGGCCTGGCCGGACTTGAGGTCTTGCAGCCCGGCGGCGGCCAAGGCGCCGCTGTCGTCCATCATCCTCATGAACTCCGCCACCCGCTCCGGCGCGGCGTCCGGCGCGCTCAGCTTGGCGGCGAAGGGGAAGCGATTGGCCAGGTATTGATTGAAGAAGGCGCTCAGCTTCAGGTAGGCGGCGGCGCCGGCCTGGGTGCGCAGCGCGCCGCAGCGGTCGCTGGCCAGGCTGACCAGGGTCTGGGCGCGTTCGGCGAAGATATTGCCGGAGGCCGGCAGCTCCACCTGGTCCAGCACCGCGCGGCAATTGGCCACATCCATCTCGTTGAAGTCCTTGACGATCATGGTCTCCAGCACCGTAGGCGCGCTGTTGGCGGCTTTTTCCTTGTAGTGGCGCAGCTCGGTGGTCGCGCTTTGCCAGCGCTGCACCAGCTGCTGGTCGCTCACCGACATTTCGCTCTTGTGCGACAACAGCCAGTTCAGCGCCGGCGCCTGCGCCTGGGACAGGGTGCCGATCAGCTCCAGCTGCGAGCCCAGGTATTGCTGCAGTTCGCGGGCGCCGCCGGCGCGGAAGGCGCGGGCGCCGGCGTTGCGCGAGCCGTCCCACCAGCGGAAGCTGCCTTGCAAGGGCTGGTACACCGCCAGCCCTTGCAGGCTGCGCTCGGCGTGGCGCAAGGATTGCAGCGCGCGCCGGTCCATTTCCGCCACCAGCTTGCCGCGCAACGCGGTTTGAGCCAAATCGTCCATTGCCGCCAGCAAGGGGGTGGCCGCCTTGGCCTGGGCGTCGAAGGCGTTGCCCTCGCCCACCGAGCCGCTGGTCAGGTCCGCCGACGGTTCAGAATGGCGGCTGCTCAATTCCCCCCACATCGCGCGCGCCGCGCTGTCCTGCAAAGCGCGCTCCAGGCCCTTGCGGTAGGCCGGCGGCATTTGAGAGGCGCTGCCGGCCACGTATTTCTGGTAGCCGTCGTAATGGCGCAGCGCCGCCGTCATCGCTTCGGCGTCCATCGTCGCCAGCCCGCTCAGGCCGGCCTCGCGCTGCGCCCGCGCGCTGGCGACGAAGTCCTGCTTCAGCAAGGAGGCCAGGGTCACGTTCAGCTTGAGCACCGCGTCCTGCAACTCCAGGCCGCCGGACGGCCCTTGCGCCAGCAGCGCCGAGGTGGCGCCCACGCCGCCCAGCCAGCGCTTGCGGAAATCCTGGCGCGCCACCGCGGAATGGTCCACCACCCGCGCCACCGCGTCGCGGCCTATCAGGCTGGAGCGGCGCGCGCCGTCCAGCATCGCGCTGTAACCGGGCACCAGATCCTGGCCGGCGGCGCGGCTCCAGGCGCTGTTGGTGGCGTTGACCAGGCTTTGCAGCAGGCCGATGTGGCCGGCAACGCTGTCCAGCTCCGTCAGCGTATTGCCCTGGCCGGACTCCAGCATCTGCAATTGCTTTTGCAGCTGTTGGGCGGTGAGATCGAAGGTCTGGTTGGTGTAAAGCTGGCCGAGCCAGGCCTGCATCAGGCCGCTGAAGTGGTCTCCCACCTGCGGCCGGATCTTGGAAAGGTCTATCGGCGCGGCCACCAGTTGATCGCTGGACAGCAGGATGCGGCGCAGATTGTCGCGCTGGGCGTTCTGCGGCGCGCGCAGGCTGAGGCCGAACAGGCCGTTGGCCAGGTCCGCCGCTTCGTCCAGCGTGGCGCTGCCGTCGCGCACCGCGTGGTTGAACTGGTTGACGCGTTGCTCCAGCTTGACCGCGTCGCCGGCCAGTTGCCGCGCCAGCAGGTAGGCCGGCCATTTTTCCGGCGCGGCGGTGTCGTCGCTGACGCTGTCCGCGCCGGCCTCGCCCAGCCGCCGCACTTGTTCGGCGTCGCGCAGCAGCCGCTGTTGCAGCGGCTGCATCACCGCGCGCCGCAGCGCGTATTCGATGGTGTCGTCGATGCGGCCGTCCACCGGGGAAAACAGCGAGGTGGGCAGCAGCAGGGTGCCGAAGCGGCGCGACGGCGCGTCCTTGAGCGCGCGCCAGAAGGCGGCGACGCTTTGCCGCGCCGCGGCATCGTTGCTCAGCTCCGGCCGCGGCCCGCCGCGCTCCAGCTGCAGGATGCGCAGCTGGCGGCCCAGCGCGTCGGCGTCGTCGGTCACCGTATGCCAGTACCAGCTGATGCCGGCCAGCCACAAGGCGGCGAACAGGCCCATGCCGATCAGGGTCCAGCGGTGCCAGCGCTGGCGCAGCCGCAGAATGCGCGGCACCGGCTGGGCCAGGCCCTGTTCCGCCAGCACCCGCTGACGCAGCAGCCGGCCGGCGAACAGGGGCAGCGCCGGCGGCGCGACGGTTTCTTCCAGATCGTCCTGCGGCGCCGCCTGGGCGCCGGTGAAGTAGATGCCGCGCAATTGCGGCGCCTCGCCCAGCGCGTTGCCGCGGAACACCGGATCGCACAGCGCCTGCAGATTGGCGCGCACGTCTTCGAAGCTGCGCGGCAGCAGGTAGAGGTCTGTGGACACCCCGCCTTGCAGCGCGCCGAATTCGGCTATGGTTTCGCTCAGGGTCAGCCTCAGCCGCGTCAAGGCCTGCTCTATCCAGTCGGATTGATAGGCGGCGCTGGCGGCGTGGGGCGAGGACCAGCCCAGCATCGCGTCGCGCGCTTCGCGCGGCAGCGCCTGCGCCAGTTCCAGAAAGCCCGGCGCCTGTTCGGTTTCGGTCACCACCAGGTAGATGGGCAGGCTCAGGCCCAGCCTTCTTTGCAGATCGGCAAATTTCTTGGCGGCGGCCAGGCCGGCGCTGACCGCCAGGTGCTCGCTCCACAGTTGGCTGGCGGACACGGTCCAGATCAACGCGTCCAGCGGCCGCGCGGCGCGGCTGCGCAACAGCACGCCCAGCAGCCGCCGCCAGGCCGACAACGGCGCCAGCGCGCCTTCCGGATGGCTGAACATATCGTCCGGAATCACCAGCACCGCGCCGTCGCCGCCGTACCACCAGCGGCCGAACCAATTGGCCTCGCCCTCGCTCTTCAGCTGCAGCGAGGCGCACAGCGCCTCCACATTGCGCACCCGGTCGCCCACCGCCAGCACCCAGGGGGTCTGGTAGCGGTCTTCCGCGCCGATCTCGCGCTCGAAGCGACGCACCGAGCCGCGGAAGCTGCGCCGCGCCGGATCGGCCTCGCGCCGCAGCCACCAGATCAGCGCCGCCAGCGCCAGCAGGATCAACAGGGTCAGCAACACAATGCCGGCTATGGTCTGTATCGTCATTTGCTCTGCCCGTCCCCGTCCGTCCCGCGGTACAGCATGGGCTCCACCCGCGACACGATGTCATGCCAGAAGGCGTGGCCCACCACCGACATGCCCAGCAGAATGGCGGCCACGCCCAAGGCCAGCCGGAAGCCGTCCGGCAGCATGCGCCGCACCGTCAGCCGCAACGGCGGCAGATTGCTGCTGCGCTCCAGCGCCGGCGCCAGGCTGCGGAGATCGGCGTCGCGCTGGTAGGCGAAGGCGAACAGCTCGCGCCGCCATTCCTCGTGCTGGGCCAGACCGCCCGGCCCGCGCAGCCGGCCGTAAAAGCCCAGGGTCAGCGTTTGCAGGCAGACGTTGGCCAGGTCGCGCCCGGCCGGGTCGCGCTCGCGCAAGACCCGCTCTATCAGCGCCGGCACCTTGTCGCCGGCGGCGCGGCTGCCGAACAGCCGCTGCTCCAGCGGCGTGGCCTGCCACAGGCTCTGCCCCGGCCAGTCCTCGAACAGCAAGCGCTCGTCGATCAAGGCGACGAACAGATATTGCAGGGACTCGATCTGGCTTTGCCCGGCCGCGCCCACGCGCGCGCCGGCGGCGCGGCTCAAGCGCCGCGCCAGCAGCCCGCCCTGCTCGGCCGCCAGTTCGGCCGCGGTTTCGGCCTTGTGGCCGCCGCCGGCCAGTTCGCGGAACACTTGCAGCCATTCGGCGTAGGCGTCTTCGAACGTGGCGCTCAGCGGCGCCTGCGCCAGCACGCCCAGCGGCTGGGACAAGGCGCTATCCAGCATGGCGTTCTCCGTCGGCCTCGTCGCGCGGGTCGGCGACGAAGAGCAGCGCCTCCCACGGCTCCAGCGCCGCGCCGCCGGCCGGCAGCGTCATCCGCAGCGGCTGCTCCGGCTGCAGCCAGTCGCCGCTGGCCAGCAGCGCGAACAGCCGGGTGTCGTCGCCCACGCTGTAAGCCACTTGTTCGGCGCGGTCCAGCGCTTGGAAGGACAGGCCGCGCATGCGCTGGCGCGCCAGCGTGGCCACATGGGATTCGGAAGCGATGATGGCCTGGCCCAGCCACTGCTGGGCGGCGGAATCCGGCGCGCCGCCGGGCATGCGCAGGCCCACGATCAAGCGCCCGCTGTCGCGCGCGGCCTCCGGCAATACGATCCAGAAGCCTTCCTCGTCGCGGTTGAACGGCAGGCTGCGGTAGCCGGCCCGCACCCGGTCCAGCGCGGCGGACAGCCAGTTCAGCAAGGGCTCGTAACTGGCCAGCAATTCCTGGTAGTTGAAGGCGGGGAACACCGGCGCGCCGGCGCCCGGGTCCAGCGCGGTCAGCGAGCCGGCCATGCCGGCCAGCAGGCCGAACATGGCGGCCGGGTGGGCGGCGCGGCTGCCCAGCGCCGCCTCCACTTCCGGCAGCCGCGCCCACAGCGCCGCCAGCTGGCGGCGGATTTCGTCGATGTCGTCGTCCTTGCCGGCCTCCTTGGCCTGGCGCAGACGTCCGCTGAGGAAGACGCATTTTTCGCGCGCCTTGGCGCACAGCGCCGCCACCTTGCGCCCCAGCAGGCTGTCCGGCAGCAGCCGCGGCGACGGCGGCGCGTAGGCGCGGCGGGCAAAGCCGCCGCCCTGCTGGGCGATGCGCAACAGCGGCAGGCAAATCATGTCGGCGCGTTCGGCCTCGGTGACCAGGCGGATGTCCGGCCGCCACAGCGTCAGGCTGGCCGGGTTCTCCCCGCTGCTCAAATCCGGCACCGCCTCGCTGTTTTCCGAACGGAAACGGCCGGTCATCGCGTCCAGCCGGCCGGCGCGCCACAAGGGCGGCAAGGCCAGGTAAACCGTCACCGTGCGCCCCGGCGCCTCCGCCGCGGCCGCCGTCACGTCGCAGCTGAGCTCGGCGCCGTCGCCAGCGTCGAAGCGCAGCGGCAGGCCGTCCGGCAGCACCGCCTCCAGCGCGGACACCCGCGCCACGCCGCCGGCCAGCGCCGCCTCGTCCAGCTCCAGTTCCAACACCCCCCAGTACAGCGGCTGGGCCGCCGCCGCCAGCGCCGCGGACACCCCGTCCGCGCGCAGCGCCTGCCATTGAAAATGCTGGGGCAGCAACTGCATCCCCTCGTACCAACACACCGCCTGTGGCACTGCTTTCAAACCGCTCTCCCCCCGCTACGGCTCCATCAGCCGCATATTCTTGCTTTCAAAACGCAACCAGACCTTCTTGCGCGTATCCAGGCTCAGCCGGTGCATGCCCGGCCCGACGTAGCCGGCGTACACCAGCAGGCCGGCCGCGGATTCGCCGCGTATCGGCACGTCTTCGGTTTCCAGGTGCTGGCCCGGCACCAGCTCCAGCCCCCACACCTTGATGCCCTCCGGGTAATCCCGCTGCAGCTGCTCGCGCTGCTCAAACCACTTGGCCGCCGGCAGACCCAGCAACAGCTTGTGCAGCTCCGGGTCCTTGACCGCGACGAAGTCCACCGCCAGCGGCGTGTCGTCGTTGGCCATGCTGACCACGTCCAGCGTGGCCGCCTGCAGTTTGACCGAGGGGCCGAAGCCCAGCGACGAGCAGCCGCCCAAACCCAAGACCAAAGCGCAGAACAGCCCAGCCAGATACCCGTTGCGCATCCGCATCACCTCAACGCCATTATCCATTGCAAATAATATTGGCAAAAAAACGCCGACAGTTCTATAGGAATTGTTAAGCCATGGTCATTGAAAAATGCAAGTTGCAAGCATTTGTCAGCAAAAAAGGCTTCCATGCGACGGCTTGAGCCGGCATCAATGGAAAAGAGCGACCAGGCCCGACCGGGCAACAATGGTCTGACAATCATGCAATTTCGCCAAAGCGGACCGGACTCGCGGCCCGCCGTCGGCGTCCCTAGCTTCCCAACCGATCGAGGTCTGTTATGGCAGAGAGCACACAGCACAAGCTGGACCGGATTCGTCCGCCGCGCGTGCAAATCACGTATGACGTGGAAATCGGCAACGCCCTGGAAAAACGGGAGCTGCCGCTGGTGGTAGGCATCATGGCGGACCTGGCCGGCAAGCAGGAGCAGCCGCTGCCCAAGCTCAGCGAGCGCCGCTTCGTGGAAATCGACCGCGACAACTTCAACGCGGTGCTGGCCTCGCTGACGCCACGCGTCACCGCCCAGGTGGACAACGCGTTGGCCGACGACGGCAGCAAGCTGAACGTGGAGCTGAAGTTCAACCACTTCGACGACTTCGACCCGGTCAACATCGTCAAGCAGGTTACCCCGCTGCGCCGGCTGTACGAGGCGCGCCAGAAGCTGCGCGACCTGCTGACCAAGCTGGACGGCAACGACGAACTGGACAAGCTGTTGCAGGACGTGGTGGCCAACACCGAGGAACTGCAAAAGATCAAGAGCGCCCGCCCCGAGGCCCCGGCCGCCGCGGAAGCCGCGCCGGCGCCGGACGCGCCGCCGGCCGCCTGACGCCCAGTTCCCCCTACCCGACACCGGAGACATCTCATGGCTAAGACCCAAGCCGAAGCGCCCAGCGGCGACGCCGCCTCGCTGTCGCTGCTGGACCGCATCATCCAGGAAGGCCGCATGGCCCACGACGACATCCAGCAGGAATACGCCAAGGACCTGCTGTCCGAATTCGCCACCCAGGTGTTGGACGAAGGCATGGCCATCGACAAAGACACCGTGGCGATGATCAACCACCGCATCGCCATCATCGACCAATTGCTGAGCAAGCAGCTCAACAACATCCTGCACCACCCGGACGTGCAGAAAATGGAAGCCTCCTGGCGCGGCCTGCACTTCCTGGTGATGAACACCGAAACCAGCAGCCGGCTGAAGCTGCGCCTGCTCAACGCCACCAAGGACGAGCTGCAGAACGATCTGGAAAAGGCGGTGGAATTCGACCAGAGCGCGCTGTTCAAGAAGATTTACGAGGAAGAGTACGGCACCTTCGGCGGCCACCCCATCAGCCTGCTGATCGGCGACTACGAGTTCGGCCGCCACCCGCAAGACGTGGCGCTGCTGGAAAAGCTGTCCAATGTGGCCGCCGCCGCGCACGCGCCGCTGATCTCCGCCGCCAGCCCGCGGCTGTTCGACATGAGCAGCTTCACCGAACTGGCGGTGCCGCGCGACCTGGCCAAGGCCTTTGAAAGCGCCGAGCTGATCAAATGGCGCTCCTTCCGCGCCAGCGAGGATTCCCGCTACGTCAGCCTGGTGCTGCCGCACATCCTGCTGCGTCTGCCCTACGGCCCGGACACCAAGCCCACCGAGGGCATGAACTACGTGGAAGACGTCAACGGCACCGACCACGGCAAATACCTGTGGGGCAACGCCGCCTACGCGCTGGGCCAGCGCATCACCGACGCCTTCGCCAAATACGGCTGGTGCGCGGCCATCCGCGGCGTGGAAGGCGGCGGCGCGGTGGAAGGCCTGCCGGCCCACACCTTCGGCACCGTCTCCGGCGACATCGCGCTCAAATGTCCGACCGAAATCGCCATCACCGACCGCCGCGAGAAAGAGCTGGACGGCCTGGGCTTCATCGCGCTGTGCCACAAGAAAAACACCGATCTGGCGGTGTTCTTCGGCGGCCAGAGCGCCAACCAGCCCAAGCTCTACAACACCAACGCCGCCAACGCCAACGCGCGCATCTCCGCGATGCTGCCCTATGTGCTGGCCGCCTCGCGCTTCGCCCACTACATCAAGGTGATCATGCGCGACAAGATCGGCAGCTTCCTGACCCGCGACAACGTGGAAACCTATCTGAACAACTGGATAGCGGACTACGTGCTGGTCAACGACAACGCGCCGCAGGAAGTGAAGGCCCAGTACCCGCTGCGCGAAGCGCGGGTGGACGTGACCGAAGTGCCGGGCAAGCCCGGCGCCTACCGCGCCACCGTCTTCCTGCGCCCGCACTTCCAGCTGGAAGAACTGACCGCGTCCATCCGCCTGGTGGCGGAGCTGCCGCCGCCGGCCGCCGCCTGACGCCACACCAAGGGCCCGCCGCGCGGCGGGCCCGATATGTCTCATAACACGGAGAACACATAGCAATGGACGCCATCATTCTGGACCTGGGCAGCGACATCAAGGGCGAGTGCAAGCTGGAAGGCTACGCCGACAAGATCGAAGTGCTGTCCTACAGCCACAACGTGGCCATGCAGGTTACCAACGACGTCAGCAACACCGAACGCACCTCCGGCAAGCCGCATATCGGCGAATTCAGCCTGACCAAGTTCACCGACAAATCCACGCCGGAACTCAACGCCTACTGCTGCCAGGGCAAGAACATCCCCGAGGTCAAGATCACCATAGGCCGCAACGCGGCGGACAGCAGCGGCAAGGTGCTGCCCTACATCGTCTACACCCTGACCAACGCCATCCTGTCCAATGTCAGCGTCAGCGGCGGCACCGGCGGCAAGCCGGTGGAAAACCTCTCGCTCAACTTCACCAAGATCAAGTGGGAGCTGACCACCCAGAAAGACACCGGCGCCAAGGACGGCAACGCCGCCGCGGTGTGGGACCTGGCCGCCAACAAGTACTCCAAGTAAAACATGCGCCAGCCCGCCCAGTTCCGCCCGGGTCTGTTCGAACTGCTGGCCGACGCCGAACCGCGGCAGCGGCTGGAAGCCGAGCCGCTGCTGCGGGTGGACCGCCGCCGGCTGCAGGAATCGGTGCGGGCGGAACTGGCGCGGCTGCTGTCCAGCCGCCGCGCCGAACAGCCCTACCTGGCCGAACTCAGCGTCATCGACTACGGCGTGGCGGACTGGAGCGCGCTGCACCCGGAGCGCGCCGAAGACCGCCAGCGGCTGGCGCGCGAGATCCGCCAGGCGATACGCAGCTTCGAACCCCGGCTGGCCGCGCCGCGCGTCAGCGTGGACACCGTGCCGGGCCGCGGCCTGCTCCTCAGCGTGCGCATAGACGGCGAACTCCAGGCCGAGGGCAGCCGCTGGCCGGCCGCCTTCGTCGCCGAACTGGACCCGTCCGGCGCGCGGCTGACCGCCTGCGAGGACGCCGGCTGATGGAATCGCTGGACCCGCGCCTGCTGGACTACTACCAACGCGAACTCGCCTACCTGCGCCACGCCGGCGGCGAATTCGCCCACCGCTACCCCAAGGTGGCCCACCGCCTGCAACTGAGCGACGGCGAATGCCCGGACCCGCAAGTGGAACGGCTGCTGGAAGGCTTCGCCCTGCTGTGCGCGCGGCTGCAACGCCGGCTGGACGACGACTACTCCGAACTCACCGACGCGCTGCTGGAACAGCTCTACCCGCACGCGCTGCGGCCCATGCCCTCCTGCGCCATCGCCCGCTTCGAGCCGGACCCGGACAAGGGCAAGCTGGACGCCGGCTACCGCATCGAGCGCGGCACCCCGCTGTTCGTGGCCACCACCGCCGGCGACAGCCTGCGCTTTCGCACCAGCGCCGCCGTCACCCTGTGGCCGCTGCGGCTCGCCGACGCCAGCCTGCTGACCGAGGACGAAGCCCAGGCCGCCAGCGGCCTGGCCCAGGCGCGCGCCGCCCTGGTGCTGCGGCTGGAGAAACTGGGGCCGGAACCGCTGGGCGCGCTGCCGCTGAACAGCCTGCGCATCCACCTGGCCGGCTCCCCGCTCAACGCCGCCGCGCTCTACGACCTGCTGTCCGCCCACAGCCTGCAAATCAGTTGCCGGCTGCCGGAACGGCCCGGCCTCGCGCCCTCCATCCGCCCCGGCGCGCTGCCGCGCGCCTGCGGCTTTGGCACCGACGAAGCGCTGCTGCCGGCCGAGGACGGCGTGCACCCGGCGCACGCGCTGCTGGCGGAATACTTCGCCTGCCCGGAAAAATTCGCCTTCTTCGACCTGCCGCTCAGCCTGCCGCGCCAGGCGGAGCGGCAGCTGGAAATCGTCATCGCCTTCGAACGCGTGCCGGCCGGCCGCCTGGGCATCCAGCACGGCGACATCGCGCTGGGCTGCGCGCCGGTGATCAATCTGTTTCCGCACACCTCGGAGCCGCTGCGCCCGGACGGCAGCCGCAGCGAATACCTGCTGGTGGCCGACTCCCACCGCGACCACAGCGTGGAAATCCACTCCATCCGCCAACTGCGCGCCGCCGGCCCGGACGGCGCGCGCCGCATCGCCCCCTATTTCGCCTGCAGCCACGGCGAGGGCGGCGACGGCCGCTACTGGCACGCGCGCCGCGTGCGCGGCCTCAACCGCCTGCGCCCCGGCAGCGACATGCTGCTCACCCTGGTGGACGCCGATTTCGACCCGCTGGCCGCCAGCGAACTCAGCCTCACCGCCGAGCTGCTATGCACCAACCGCCACCTGGCCGAGCAACTGCCGGCCGGCGCGCCGCTGATGTTCGAACTGCCCGGCCCGGTGGGCCAGGCGCGGCTGCTGCGCCCGCCACGGCCGCAAACCGAAGCCGCGCTGGACGGCGCCTCGCGCTGGAAACTGGTGTCCCAGCTCAGCCTCAACCACCTGTCGCTGAGCGAAGGCCCGCAGGCGCTGGCCGCGCTGCGCGAAATGCTGGCGCTGCACAATCTGGGCGAACAGCCGGCCGCGCGCCGCCAGATCGAAGGCATCGCCGCGCTCGGCAGCGAACGCATCGTCGACCACGTCGGCGCCGACGCCTGGCGCGGCTGGCGCAACGGCCTGCTGCTGACGCTGGAGCTGGACCCGGCCTGCTTCGCCGGCGGCAGCCGCGTGCTGTTCGCCGCCGTGCTCGCCCACTTCTTCGCCCTCTACGCCCACGCCAACCGCTTCGTGCGCACCCGACTCGTCCACCAGCAACAGGAGATCCAGACATGGCAGCCCCCGCCCGGCCCCAGCCTGGTTCTGTAGCCGAGCGGCTGCTGACGCGGCCGCAGGGCTTTGAATTCGCCCAGGCGGTGATGCTGCTGGAACGGCTGACGCCGCAGGCCGCGCCGCTGGGCCAGGGCGCGGACCCGGCGCGCGAAGCGCTGCGGCTGCGCGGCCCACTGCTGCCCGCCTTCGCCGCCAGCGAACTGAGCGCGCTGGAACCGGGCGCGCTGGGCGGCGACGCGCGGGACGGCCAGCCGGCGCTCGATGTCGAATCCTTCGGCCTGGGCGGCCCGGACGGCCCACTGCCCTACGCCTATCAGGAATGGCTGCAACAACGCCGCCAGGACAAAGACCACGCGCCGGCGGAATTCCTGCAACTGTTCCAGCACCGGCTGCTGGCCCTGCTCTACCGCGCCCAGCGCAAATACCGGCTGGCGCCCAGCTTCGCCGCGCCGCGGCTCAGCCCGGCGCGGCCGCTGCTGCTCAGCCTGTGCGGCCTGCTGCCCGCCGGCCTGCAACAACGCCAGGCGGTGCCGGACGCCGCGCTGCTGGCCCGCGCCGCCCTGCTGGCGGACCGCCGCCGCTCGCTGGCCGGCTTCGCCGCCTTGGCCAGCCGCCACCTAGCCGCGCCGGTGCAAGCCAGCCCCTACGCCGGCGGCTGGCGCGAGATCCCGCCGGCCAGCCGCACCAGCATCGGCCCCAATGGCCGCAACGCCGCGCTGGGCCAGGGCGCGCTGGCCGGCCGCCGCGCCTGGGACGAACACGCTGGCATCCGCCTGACCGTGGGCCCGCTGGACCCGGCCGGCTACCGCGCCTTCCTGCCCGGCGGCGAACGCCACCGCGCGCTGGCCGCGCTGGCGGCGTTCTACTTCGGCCCGGACCTGGACATCCAGCTCAGCCTGCTGTGGCAGGCCCCGGCCGCCGCGCTCAAGCTGCAAGCCCGCGCCGCGCCGCGGCTGAGCTGGGACAGCTGGCTGGGCGGCCCCGGCGGAGCCCGGCGGCTGGACACCCGGCTGCAACGGCCGTCCCCGCCCGGCGAGGAGCCGGCATGAGCGCCGAACTGTCCGAACTGGTGGCCCGCCTCAACCCCAGCTGCCGCAAGGCGCTGGAACTGGCCGCCCAGCGCTGCCTGCAGCAAAGCCACTACTACGTGGAAATCGAACACGTGCTGCTGGAACTGCTGGAACTGCCCAACGGCGACCTGCCGCTGCTGCTGCCCAAGCTGGGCCTGAGCACAGACCAGCTGAGCACGGAGCTGCGCCGCAGCCTGGACCAGTTCAAGCGCGGCGAAACCCGCGCCCCGGCCTTCTCCAGCCACACCGTGGCCTGGCTCAAGGAAGCGCTGCTGCTGGCCACGCTGCGCCAGCAGGCCAGCATCCGCTCCGGCCTGCTGCTGCTCACCCTGCTGGAGCGCGACGAGCTGCGCAATCTGCTGCTGATCGGCGCGCCCTGCCTGCTGCGCGCGCCGCGCCAGCCGCTGAGCGAACAACTGGACGCCTGGGCCGCCGCCTCGCGCGAAGCCCCGTCCGCCGCCGCGGCGGAACCGGCCGGCGCGCTGGCCCGCTTCACCCACGACCTGGTGGCCGACGCCCGCGCCGGCCGCATCGACCCCATCGTCGGCCGCGACGGCGAAATCCGCCAATGCCTGGACATCCTGCTGCGCCGCCGCCAGAACAACCCCATCCTGGTGGGCGCGCCCGGCGTGGGCAAAACCGCGGTGGCGGAAGGCCTGGCGTTGCGCATCGCCCACGAGGAAGTGCCGCCGGCGCTGGCCGGCGTCGGCCTGCTGGCGCTGGACCTGGGCCTGCTGCAAGCCGGCGCCGGACTCAAGGGCGAATTCGAACAAAGGCTGCAAAGCGTGATGGACGACATCCGCGCCGCCGCCCGGCCCATCATCCTGTTCATCGACGAAGCCCACACCCTGGTGGGCGCCGGCGCGGCCGAGGGCCACAGCGACGCCGCCAACCTGCTCAAGCCGGCGCTGGCGCGCGGCGAACTGCGCACCGTGGCCGCCACCACCTGGCAGGAATACAAGAAATACTTCGAGCGCGACCCGGCGCTGGCGCGGCGCTTCCAGCCGGTGCAAGTGGAAGAACCGGACGAAGACCGCGCCGTGGCCATGCTGCGCGGCGTCGCCGCCCGGCTGGAACAACACCACGGCGTGCGCATCCTGGACGCCGCCATCCACGACGCGGTCAAGCTCTCCCACCGCTACATCTCCGGCCGCCAGCTGCCGGACAAGGCCATCAGCGTGCTGGACACCGCCTGCGCCCGCGTGGCGCTGGCCCAGCACGACCAGCCGCCGCAGCTGGAAAACCTGCGCCACCGCCAGGCCATGCTGGACGAAGAACTAGAGCGGCTGCTGAACGAACAGGCCACCGGCCTGGACCACGCCGTCCGCATCGCCGCGCTGCGCCAAGACAGCGCGCGCCAGCTGCAAGCCATGCGCGAACTGACCGTGCGCTGGCAGGACGAATTGCGCGCGGTGCGCGAAATCCTGCGCACCCGCCAGCAACTGCTGGACTTCCTGGCCAGCGAGCCCGAGCTGCCCGCCGGCGAACCGCCGCTGCTGCTGGAAGAAGCCGAAGACGGGACCGCGACCGCCGACGACGACGAAGCCGCGGACCCGGCGCTGCGGCTGGCGGAACAACTGGCGCGGCTGGAAGCCGGCCTGGACGCGCTGCGCCAGGACGACCCGCTGGTGCCGGAACACGTGGACTCCAAGGCGGTGGCCGCCGTCATCGCCGGCTGGACCGGCATCCCGGTGGGCAAGATGCTGGCCGACGAAGCCTACGCCATCCGCACCCTGGCCCAGCGCATGGGCCAGCGCGTGATCGGCCAGCCGGCCGCGCTGGGCAAGATCGCCCAACGCATCCAGGCCTACCGCGCCGGCCTGACCGACCCCGGCAAGCCGGTGGGCGTGTTCCTGCTGCTCGGCCCCACCGGCGTGGGCAAGACCGAAACCGCCTACGCGCTGGCCGACGCCCTCTACGGCGGCGAACGCAATCTGATCGTGGTCAACCTGGCGGAATACCAGGAAGCCCACAGCGTCAGCCAGCTCAAGGGAGCACCGCCCGGCTATGTCGGCTACGGCCAGGGCGGCGTGCTGACCGAGGCGGTGCGGCGCAAGCCCTACAGCGTGGTGCTGCTCGACGAAATCGAAAAAGCCCACCCGGACGTGTTGGAAGCCTTCTACAACGTGTTCGACAAGGGCCAGATGGAAGACGGCAGCGGCCTGGTGGTGGACTTCAACAACACCATCATCCTGGCCACCAGCAATGTGGGGGCGGAAGCCATCCTGGCCGCCGCGCCCGCCGCCATCGGCCACCCCGGCTTCATCGACCAACTGCGGCCGGAGCTCAACGCCGCCTTCCGCCCGGCGCTGCTGGCGCGGATGACGGTGGTGCCCTACCGCGCGCTGGACGACACAGTGCTGGCCGACATCGTGCGCAGCAAGCTGGAAGTGCTGCGCCAGCGCTATCAACGCGCTACCGGCAAGATGTTTGATTTCGACCCCGGCTTGATTCAGGCGGTGTTGAACCGCTGCCGTGGGGCCGGGGCTAGGGATATTGATAATGTGTTATTGGCGGAGGTGGTGGGGAAATTGGCGGAGTGGGCGGTGGGGTAGAGTAGTGTGTTTTCTTTCTTATTATGCCATGAGGATCCATGGGTTATTTCGAAAAGCAATCATGAAATACCTTGGACACTAAACTCGTTGGTTTAATGGTAGTTAATGATGCTGAAATTTTCAATTACATTTCATTTACCTTGAGTAATTAAATGATTTTTATTGCTTTAATGAATTTATTTTAGTGCGTGCACCTTTTCATGTGCTTGCTGTTTTTGATTTTATTGTGTATTGAGGTTTGAATTTATTAACGGGAGAGTTTTATGCCATTCAAAGCGAGAGATTTTGAACATCCTTTGTATCATGAAGACATGTTGAAAAGAATGAGTTGGATGGACAAGGTCGCATCTTATATCTTAGCCATATACTGGACTCGTGCGGAAGGTCAAGATACAAATCGCAAAACAAAAGTTGATGGATTTAAAGTAAAAAATCGTCAACTAGAATCGCATTTGGATTGTGTGGCGGTGATGGAGGTTGAAGGAAAATGGTACATCGCTGCAAATCGGTTATCAATCAGCGATGTTGATGTTCGGCTTACTGATATGTCACTATGTCGATCAACCAGTAATTTTGTGGACAATTATAGGTTTGGCTATATTTATTCTGATTTTGAATTGGTTCAGAATTATGATAATTTTATGCATGCTGAAATGAAAATACTCAAGAGACTGCATGAGCTTGGAAAGTTGAAGGTTCGAATGCATATTGGCGTATCAAAACCATGCTGCCCAAGATGCAAAAAGGTTCTGGATGACTGGCAAATTGAATATACTTCATTTCATGATGTATCTCCCAATGATAATACTTGGATTGACCCTGGGGTAGGGCATCCTGCAGATGAGTCGAATACAATTCGTGATTTGTTTTTATGAGACTGGTTTGCTATGTTGAAGACTTGCTTTATTTCAGGGGCGTAGATTGGACTAAATGTAATGAAGCTCAATGTTAACCACAAATTCTTAGGAATAAGTTTTGCGTATGGCCTCGTAAGCTAAATCCAAGCCACGAGCTATACCGTAACCGAGATATATCATGATCAGACTCCACACCCGCAAGATGGGCGATGAATGGCCCTATGATCAAGCACCTTTCGCCAAGGATGCCGGTGCATTGCATGCGCTATATGACAAGGCGCGCGCGGTGTTGATGGGGGGCAGCGCCACGGCGCGGCGTGTTTTTGAGCTTGTTGAGAGTTCAAGCATTGTCATCGACATGATTGTTTCCAGAGGCAAGTCTGGTGGCTACTTCTTACCCGCCGATCCCAGCTATGGTTTTGATTTTCATGGCTCCAGTGGCTTGATTGTTTGGTATCCGGAGGCTTCATTCGAGTTTTACGTGGAAGGGCCGCAGCCTACACATATCAATCCTGAAACGGGCTCAAAGTGGTGTTTGATGGCGGCCTCATCTGATTTGGTGCTGGCGCATGAGCTGGGCCATGTTGTGCAATATATGACTGATTTTGGCAGCAATGCTGCCCGCTTCCATGCGGAATACAAAGCTAACTTGCTGCTGATTGAAAATGATAATGTGCGCCGACATGAAAGGCCGGTGGCGCAGGAGATGGGAAATTTTATGACCAGGAGAGACTATCGCACCAGTAAAGATAGTGAATGGTCCGGAAAGTTGATAAGAATTTAGCGTTATAGATGTGGCTGTATAAAGTGATGGCTTTATTTTGTGTTAAATTGTCAATTTTTTAACGGGTTGATTACTAAGCCGCGTGAGCCCCCGTAGCGAGCATGCCGAATATGGGCTTAGGGATTTGCCCACCCTACAATGTGGATGTTGTAGTAATCGACAGGGCCGTAGGTTAGGCTGAATGCAATGAAGCCCAACGTTTACCGTTCACCATCCAAAAGCGACATAACATTGGGCTTTCCCCTTCACCCATAAAATGAACGTAACTCATTAACCACCATGCCCCGCCCCTCCGACAAAACCGCCCCGCTCTCGCTCAGCGCCTCCGCGCTGAAAGAGTTGTACCCGGACAGCCTGTCCGGCGACGAGGCGCTGAACGCGCTGGGCAGCTTCACCCTAACCGGCTTCAGCGACAGCGCGCTGACGCTGAACAGAAGTTCTCTCACCCTGGTTAGCAAGATGGCAGAACAAATTTAGAACTGATTTGATGGTTTAAGCAGCACCCGGCAGAGTATCAATTCATTGGAAGCAAACACAGGGAGGCCGCATGATTACCGTTATGACCCTCAGTGGTGGCTCGGGCACCATGTTTTGCAGTTGCAAGAATGGGGACTGCCAAGACCACAGCCTCATCTCCATTACCACTCAAAACCGTGAGGTCTATCAGTTTCAATACTCTGCCGGCCATCAAAAAATGCATCTCAGAACCACCAAGGACGAGATCACCCGGTTTTGGGCCAATACCCGAGGCAAGGGCATCCGGGTCCGGCATGTGATTTACATCCCCAGCAAGAATGAAGTGGCGCACATACTAAGAGGCAAGCCGCCGGAAATCGGCATCCCGCCAACAGTCGCCATCGGCAGGCCGCCGCCAAGCCATCAAAGCATGGATGCGGTGCCTCCCCCCAGCATGACCATGCGCCGCAGCGATGAAGTTTCCATTCATATTGGTGGCAGCCATGGCGATGAAAAGGCCGTCTCGCACAAGCCGCTATTAAAAAAAACGCCGACGGCGCTGGGCTTGGATCAAGACAGAATGATCCAATTCATGACAGAGAATAATGGGAAAAACCTGGGCAACTGTGCGGAGGTGGTGGCGGCGGTGCTTGAGGCCGGCCTTACCGACGCGCGGGATAGGCCGCTGACCACCGGCTGCACCCTACCCTTATGCGCTTGCATCTGCTGCTGCCATTCGCCCACCTCGGTGAGCAAGCTCGCCTTTAATATCCAGAAAAATACACTGGCGCAACTCAGCGAACAAGGCCTGCTGAGCGCGGACTTGCTGGGCTACGCTCCCAATAGAATCTCCAGAACCGGGAAAAGTCAGTTTGACGAATTCGATTTATTCGATATCGACTTTGACCAGCTGTCTTACTACCAAACCGATGACAATTGCTGTACCTCTCTGATTAAAATCATCTGGGACACTTTATCCATGTGTACCTTCAGCACCTACTCCAGAGCGCAAAGCGGGGGCCAAGACAAGCAGCACTGAAACCGCAGCGTTAAATTAGATCGGCCAAGGAGCAAAGATGCGCGTAGCCAGCTTCAATCTGGAAAAGAACGGCGAATCCTCGCCGCTGGATAAAAAAGCGCAGGTCGAGACCTTCATCCACCAGTGCTGCTCCAACGACAACTGGGACGTTGACGTGGTGTTTCTGTGCGAAGTGCACTCCGCCAGGCTGGACGACTATTACGATTATTTACGCAAGGTGTATCAAGACTATGATGTCCACGCCTTTGCCGGCGGCCACTCCAACGGCTACATCGTGATAACCAGAAAAGGGCAGCATCTAGAAGTTGTCAGCCAAGGGCACTTGAAAGGCCTGAACCGGGACTTGATCGCGGTCTGGGCCCAAGCCGTCAACGGCTACACCGGCTTTCTGTTTCTGGCGCACTTCAAATCCGGCCAGGGCGGGCTGACCAAGAGCCAGTTGCGGGACTGCACCAGCCTGGGCGGGCACTGGGTGGCCACCGGCGATCTGAACCTGGACTACACCCGTGTAGAGGAACTGGACACCCCGGGCGTCGCCTATGAATGCTGGCAAGGACAGGCCACCCACGCCAAAGGCGGCATCCTGGATTGGGTGCTGGCCTCGGTCGACGTCAAAGTCGCGCCTTTCGACATCAGCGGCTGGGCGGACGCGTTCGACATGAGCGGCCCGGACCATCGCCCCATCGTCTTCGACGTTGTCTGCTGACATCCGCTGCCGCGAGACTCCCATGCCCCGCCATCAGCCTGACTGATTATTCGACAAAGCAATACTAAGAGCCGCTAACAAAACTGCGCAGCGTACCTGAGCCAAGGCGCGCCGACGCAGGCAGTACAAGTAGTACGACAAGTCGGCGCAACGCAGGATCAGGGGTTTTGTTAGCGGATCTAAGCCCACCTTTAAGGAGCATAGCAATGAGTCTTAGATTGAGATTTGAATTGCTGAAGAGCTTGGTGAATATCACATCGATAGAAGGCGACGGCAAGTTTCCCGGCAATGCCAACAGCAGCTGCACCGGTCAGGTGCTGACCTGGTTTCGCGCCTTGAGCGGCAACTTGAAAAGCGGCACCGGGCTTAGCGAATCGCTATTAAGCCCGCAGCAACAGGCCACCCAATTGCATTTTGAACAGCTGAATAACGGCAACACCAGAATACTGGCGTCGATAGCGGAGAAAACCGTCAATATGCGCGGGCAAAACTCCGCGGAAAACATCAAAGACAAAACCCCATGGTCAGGCAAATACAAGCTCTACATCATCGCCAGCTCCAAAGGCAGCGGCCATGCGCTGGGCGTCTATTTTCCCTGGACGGGAAGAGTCCAGTTTTACGATCCCAACCTGCTAGTGTGCGAGATGAAGAAAGACGACGACATTTACGCTTTATTATCGCAATGGGTCAGGATGTACGACGGGCTGGACGCGCCGGAATCGATATGGGGGCACGAGGACCTGTACGTCATTCCCGAATCCAAATTAAAAACCGCCTATATCGTATGACGCGGCAATCGCAAGCATCGATGCGCGCCAGCCCCCAAGCCGGGATCAGAGGGAAAGAGCAAATGAAACACCGCATCCCATTCACCGCCTCAAGCCCGCCTTGCCAGCGGCAAGCCGCCCTATTGGTAGCCTTGCGGCCAGAGGCGTTCAGGCAGGAAAATAGTCAATCCCGCAGCGCCGCTCATTCTCTATTTTCCAATATTTGAGAACCGTCATGCCCCGCCCCTCCGACAAAACCACCCCGCTCTCGCTCAGCGCCTCCGCGCTGAAAGAGCTGTACCCGGACAGCCTGTCCGGCGACGAGGCGCTGAACGCACTGGGCAGCTTCACCCTGGCCGGCTTCAGCGACAGCGCGCTGACGCTGGACAAGGCGGTGGCTTCCCACCTGACGCTGAGCCTGCGCCGCGACGACGACACCCGGCCGCTGGACGGCCTGTGCGCGGCGATTCGCCAGCTGCCGGGCGACGCCACCGCGGACCGCTACAGCGTGACGCTGCGGCCCTGGCTGTGGTGGCTGAGCCTGGCCGGCAACAACCGCATCTTCCAGAACCAGAGCGTGCCGGACATCGTAAAAGCGGTGTTCGCCGGCCACGGTTTCAGCGATTACCAGCTGAAACTGGATGCGACTTATCCCAAGCGCGAGTACTGCGTGCAGTTTGGCGAGAGCGATCTCAACTTTGTGATGCGGCTGCTGGAAGACGCCGGCATCTTCTGGTTCTTCACCCACGCCGACGGCAAGCACACCCTGGTGCTGGCGGACGGCAACAGCCATTTCCCGGACTGCCCCAATAGCGCCAAGATCCCCTACCTGGGCCAGGACCTGGGCGGGCGCGAGCTGGAAGGCGTGCGCAGCGCCGGCATCAGCCGCCAGGCGGTGGCCGGCGGCTACCGCGCCGGCGATTACGAATTCACCACCGCCAGCGCCTCGCTGTACGCGCAGGCGCTGGCCAAGTCAGACCTGCCCAACCTCTACCAATACCCGGGCGGCTACGCCAAGAAGGCCGACGGCGACGCGCTGGCCAAGCAGCGCAGCGACGGCCTGCGCGCCGAGGAAGTGGAGCTGGTGGGCGACAGCGACTGCCGTTGGCTGATTCCCGGCCACTGCTTCACTCTGAGCGGCCACCCGGACCCGGCCTGCAATATCGCCTGGGTGGTAACCCGCGTCAGCCACGAGGCCGGCCAGCAGCATTACCGCAACCGCTTCGCCGCCATCCCCAAGGCCACCCCCTACCGCCCGCCGCGGCTCACCCCCAAGCCGGTGATGCACCCGCAGGTGGCCAAGGTGGTGGGCAAGGCCGGCGAGGAGATCTGGACCGATAAATACGGCCGCGTCAAAGTGCAATTCCCCTGGGACCGCGACGGCAAGGACGACGAATCCAGCTCCTGCTGGCTGCGGGTGATGCAGCCGTGGAGCGGCAAGGGCTTTGGCATGCAGTTCATCCCGCGCATCGGCCAGGAGGTGATTGTCAGCTTCATCGACGGCGACCCGGACAAGCCGCTGGTCAGCGGCTGCGTCTACAACGGCGACAACGCGCTGCCCTACGAACTGCCGGCCAAGCAGGCGCAGTCCGGCCTCAAGACCAACTCGACAAAAGGCGGCGGCGGTTTCAACGAATTGCGCTTCGACGACAGCAAAGACAAGGAGGAAGTGTTCTTCCAGGCGCAAAAGGACTACACGGTGAAAGTGCTCAACGACGCGGCCGCCGACGTGGGCCACGACGAAACCCTGGTGGTGAAGAACGAGCGCAAGCGCAGCGTCACCGAGGGCAACGACAGCCTCAGCGTGGACAAGGGCAACCGCACCGTGGAAGTGAAAACCGGCAATGAAACCCTCAACGTCAAGGGCAAGCGCACGGTCAAGGTGGAGGGCGACCAGAGCCACAGCACCGGCGGCAATCACGAACACAAGGTCAGCGGCAACTACACGCTGACAGTGGACGGCAACCTCACCATCAAGGTCAGCGGCACCCTCACCCTTCAAAGCGGCGGCGCCTTCAGCGCCAAGAGCGACGCCGCCTACACCGCCCAGGCCGGCACCAGCCTGACCAACAAGGCCGGCACCGGGCTCACCAACCAGGCGGGCACCGAGCTGACCAATAAAGCCGGCACCACCCTGACCAACGACGCCGGGGTGTCGTTGACCAACAAGGCCAGCGCCAGCCAGACCGTGGACGGCGGCGGCATGCTCACCCTCAAGGGCGGGCTGATCCAGCAGAACTGATGCGATGGCGGAACCGATAGACATCCAGCAAGACCAGCAGCGCTTCGTCGGCCAACTGGGCGACGGCAAGCTGCAAGGCCCGGCGCGCATCGAGCAGGCCGGCGCGCCGCTGGCGCGCTTCCACTACCAGGACGGCCAGCTGCACGGCCCGGCCACCCTGCTGCACCCCGGCGGCCAGCCCTCGGCCCAGCTGCATTACCAGCGCGGCCAGCTGCACGGCGCCGCGCAGTATTGGTCGCCGGAGGGCGCGCTGCAACGCCAGGCCCACTACCGCCACGGCCTGCCGCACGGCGAAACCCGCACCCTGTTTCCCAACGGCCAGGCGGCGGAGCTGGCGGTCTACCGCAACGGCCTCAAGCACGGCCTGCAACAGCGCTACCACCCCAACGGCGCGCTGGCGGAACGGCAGAATTTTGTCGAGGGCAAACCGCTGGGGCCGCCGGAGCGCTTCGCCGACGACGGCCGGCCGCTGAACGCGGACGGCAAGCCGATGGCGCGCTGGCGCTGGTGGTGGCGAAAGATGATGGGGTGAGCGCGGGAAGCCTAAGAACCTGTTTACGATCTGCTGCGCGTCGGCGATACCGCATTGAAACCGTCTTCGAAATGCTCATGTACCACTCGTACATTCCGCTTTCTCAGCCGTTTTCGCCTTGTCTCGCCTTAGCTCGCGAGATCGTAAACACGTTCTAAGAGCGGCTAACATTGTCAGTTTCACCTCTTTCGCCAATCAAGACTGCTCTACATTTCCTGAACGAACATCACCGTATTCCCGGCTGGATCGCTGACTTGGGCAAGCTTTATGAATCCCAGGTCCTGTGTTTTGCTAGCGGCGACACCAGCGTCTTGACAAACTGCCCTCTGCGTTTCGATATTGTGGACACCGCACACTACACATGATTTACCTGCCAGGCTTGGGTCAGGCGCAAGCGAAACTTGAATCCAAGCATTTTCCGCCAGCCGCCATTCGGCGACGCCCTCATAAGGGCTAACATCCGGCTTGCGCCCAAGCCATTTGGCGTACCATTCAACGGCTCCGTCGAAATCATTCACGTGAAGAACGGAGACTACACTCGTAAAATTGTTATTCGACATGTCCTTATTCTCCTTTTACGATTTTTTCAGTGCGTGAAATGCCGCTTAACCGCGCAGCGGATTCAATGCCTTGAACAAGACTTCCAGTCGGCAAAGACCATGAACAGGTCAGCGCTACACCTGCCGCCCCAGCCACACCACCCGCCCCAACACCGAGAAATCCGGCGGCGGCGCGGCCAGGTCCACCTCGAACGGCGGATACGCCTCATTGGCGCTGGACAAGCCCAGCTTGCCGCCCGGCAGCCTCTGCGCCCGGCGCACCACCACCTCGCCGTCCAGCTCCAGCGCGTACAGGCCGCTGCCCGGCTGCGTCTCCGCCCGGTTGATCAGCACCAGATCGCCGTCGTTCAGCACCCCGGCCATCGCGTCGCCGGCCACCGCCACCGCCGCCAGCTGACTGGCCGGCAGCTTGAGCCGCGACTCCAGCCAGTCCTGGGCCAAAGGCAGAGCCGCGCCGGCGCCGTAACACGGCACTTCCACCTGCGTGTCCCACGGCGCATAGCGCTCTATCGTCTCGCCGGCCCGAAGACCGGCTTCGTCCGACAAGACCTCCCCCTCGCCAAACAGCAGCCAATCCAACCGCGCGCCGGTCAGCCGCGAAAACTTGCCCACCAGCACGGCGGACGGTTTGCGCGCGCCGCCTTCGTAGTTCTGCAGCGACACCAGCGAGATGCCCAGTTTTTGCGCGGTGACGTCGCGCGCTTCTTTCAGCACCGCGTCGCGGATAAACCTCAGTCGTTTGCCTAGATATTCCAATCCCCACCCCCTTAGAGCCCGTTCCTAATCTGCTGCGCCGCGTGAGACGCCGCACGGTGAGTGCCACTTCAAAATGCTCATGTACCACTCGTACATTCCGCTTTTTCGCTTGTTTTCGCCTTGTCTCGCCCTTGCTCGCGAGACTTTGAACAGGCTCTTAGATTGAACAACGAACGAAGCTGACGGACGAAAAAACAACATTTACAGCCCGCGCAAAACATTGAACTTATTGAATATATTTAATTTATCGATTTACAGACCACGCTCGCATTTGCCCTTAACCGCAATCGTGGTCAGATAAGGTCATTCCCGTGACTCGAACGGGCCGCCCCGCCAAGGCCGGACCGAACCCGTCAACGGATATCCGGCGGCCGTCAGCCAGGCCGCCCATGCGTCAAGGCGGCGCCAGGCGCCAGCGCGATTCGTGCATTCTAAGCCGGCCTTTCCGAAATCGCGAATCCGGCCGGTTCGCCTCGCGCCCGCCCTTGACTGAGCTCCAGGAGCCGCCATGCCGATACGCCACCTGCTCGCCCTGTTCGCCAAGCCGCCGCCGGCCAGGCCGCCCGCCCGTCTGATCAAGACCGTGCAGCAACTGCGCGCGCAGCGCGCCGACAACCCCGCCCTCGCCGCCATCGACCTCGAGCTGGTCTACCTGTCCCGCTGCTGCGAACACTACGACGACATCGCCGATGAATTGCGCCGCTGCTGCGAAGGGCTGAGCGCGCTGCTGCTGATGCTGCGCCACACCGAAAACGCGCAGCTGCGCGGCAAGGCGCTGTGGGCCTTGCTGGAACCGCTGCAACAACGTTTGCAGCTGGCCGCGGCCAAGCTGGAGGCGGTGACGTCTTGACCGCGGCTTAGCCCTGCTCATCAAATCCCTGATCCGGCGCGGCGCCTCCTTGCGCGGCGCGCCGTCAATCCGCCGCCGCGCCCTCTTCCCGCAGCCAGTCGAACATGCGCGCCATCGCCTCGCTGCGCAGGCCGTCGCGCGGCCGCGACAGCCACCATTGCGCGCCCGGCAGCCGCGGGTAGCCGGCCAGTTCGCGCAGCCGGCCGTTGGCCAGCGCTTCCTCCAGCGCCAGCGACGGCAGGCAGGCGATGCCGTGGCCGCGCAAGGCCGCGTCCAGCGCCAGTTGCGGCGCGTCGTAGACGGCGGCGACGCCGAAACGCGGCAACAAGGCCTGCACCGCGGCCTCCGCCGGCTCCGGCATCCGCGCTTTTTCCAGACAGATCAGCCGCGCCAGCCGCGGATGGCGCTCGGCCGGCAGCGCCGCCAGCTCTTCCGCCAAGGCCGGCGCGGCGACGAAGCGCCAGTCCTCGCGCAGCCAGGCCGCGTCCTCCCAGCCGGCCATCGCCAAGGCTTGCCGGCCGATGACGATGTCGACGTCGATCTCATCCGCCTGGCCCGGCTCTTCGTCGGTGGACAGCAAGGGCACGATGTCCGGGTGGGCGGCGCGCAAGCGGTCCAGCCGCCCCTGCAGCCAGCCGTGCAGCAGAAAGGCCGGCCCCACCAGCACCACCAGGCCGGGATCGGTGTACACCGCGATGCGGTCCAGCCCGCGCCGCAGCGTGTCCAGCGCGCGCCGCACGCTCTGCTGCAGCATTTCGCCGGCGAAAGTCAGTTCGATGCCGCGCCCCACGCGCTGGAACAAGGGCTGGCCGACAAAGGCTTCCAGCTGTTGAATCTGGTGGCTGACCGCGGACTGCGACAGGTGCAGCGCCTCGGCGGCGCGGGACACGCTGCCCAGGCGCGCGGCGGCTTCGAAGCCGGCCAGCAGCCGCAACGACGGCAGCCGGCCGGCCGCGCCGGTAGCCTGGTCTTCCCCCTCGTCCGCCTTCGGCCCCTTATGGTGATTGTTTGAATCCATGCTGATCTGTCCCGCGGGCTTCCCGCCGCTTAAAGCGGCTGCTGCTGGGTTGCGCAATGAATGCCTCCGCCGCCGGCGGCGATGCCGTCTATGTTCAGCTGCACCACCTCGCGCTGCGGGAACAGCTCGCGCAGCGCAGCGCGCGCGTTGCGGTCGGCCTTGGCGTCGCCGAACTCCGGCGCGATCACCGCCCCGTTGCAGACGTAGAAATTGATGTAGCCGGCCGCCATCTCGTGGCCCTCGTACTCGGGCCGTACCCGCTCCGGACCCGGCAAGACCACCACTTCCAGCTTGCGGCCGCGCGCGTCGCGCGCCTGGCGCAGCAAGGCCAGGTGGCGGCGGGTCACCGCGTAATCGTAGGACTGCGGGTCGGTGTCCAGGCCGGCCACCACCACGCCGGGGCGGGCGAAACGGGCGTAGAAATCGGTATGGCCGTCGGTGATGTCGCGGCCGGCGATGCCGGGCAGCCAGATCACCTTGTCCACGCCCAGCAGCCGGCGCAGTTCGCGCTCGCACTGCGCCTTGCTCCAGCCCGGATTGCGGTTGGGATTGAGCACGCAGCTCTCGGTGACGATGGCGCTGCCCTCGCCGTCCACCTCGATGCCGCCGCCCTCCAGCACCAGGGAGGTCCGCAGCGCCGGCGCGCCGCTCTTGGCCGCCACCGCGGCGGCCACCCTGGCGTCCTTTTTATGCGCCTGCTTGCCGCCCCAGCCGTTGAAGTTGAAATCCACCGCCGCCGCCCCGTCCTTGCCCTTGACGAAGACCGGCCCGCTGTCGCGTATCCACAGATCGTCCAGCGGCTGCTCCACCAGTTCCACCTTGGGGCCGCACAGCTTGGCCGCCAGCTCCATGTCCTCGGCGCGCGCCAGCATGCGCACCGGCTCGTGGGCGGCGATGGCCTGAGCCACTCGCGCCAGATCGCGCCGCACCACCGGCAGCAAGTCCTCCCCCCACACCGCCAGACTGGCTCCGAAGGCCATCCAGGTGGCGGCGTGACGTTCGCCCTCGTCCGGCATGCGGTAGCCGGCCGCGCCCGGCGCGCCGCTCCAGCCGCGGGCGGCCAGCAGGCTGCCCGCCGTCAACAGGCTCGCGCCCAGGAAGTGTCGTCTAGTGTTCATCGCCGCGTCTCCAAAACCGGTTTCCAGCCACATGGCTGCGCTCAGCATTGTGCAAGCGGCAATACATTTGAAAAAGCGATGAATTTTGCGGAAACCTATCTATTTCTATCATGTATTTGCCGCCGCCGCGCGCCGGCCGGCGGAATGACATAAGCTGAAGACGGAATACCGGAGGGACCGGCATGCGTCTCGCGCTCTGCATCCTCATCGTCGCCATCGCGGCCCAGGCCTGTCCGGCCCGGGCGCAGGAACCCGAACTGGTGATGGGCTACCGCACCAATGAGCGGCGCCCCTATATCGAGGAGGACAGCGACGACGGCATCTACAAAACCCTGTACAGTCGCGCCTGCCAGCGCATAGGCTGCGCGCTGAAAGTGGTGCGCCTGCCAAAGAAGCGGGTGCTGCAAGCGCTGGCGCAGGGCGAAGTGGACTTCTACCCCGGCTACACCTACAACGCGGAGCGCGAAGCCATCGCCCTGTTCGTGCCCAACGGCCTGCGCGAGCGCCACGTCTTCATCACCCGCGCCAAGCACCCGCCCATACGCGGCTACGCCGATCTGGACAATGAGGTGGAGCTGCGCAGCCTGGGCAATCCGGACCTGCTGCCCCCGCCGTGGCAAGCTCGCGTCAAGGTGCTGCCGGTGCCGGAGCTGGATGTGGAACGCGCCTTCCGCCTGATCAGCGCCGGCAAGGCGGATTTCTACATCTACGACGAACTGACGCTGCGCTTCTATTGGGAACGGCTGCGCCCGCCCGGGCTGACGCTGCATCCGTCGCTGGAGGCCTGGCAGCCGATGCAGATGGGCTTTTCCAAGCATTCGCGCTTTTACCGCGCGCAGCCCAATCCGGATTACCGCGCCGAGCTGCCGCTAAGCCCGGACAACTACCCGCTGCGGCTGGACCCGGCCTCGCTGGCCGGCAAGCTGAGCGCGGCCTTGCAGGCGATGAAGCAATCCGGCGAAACCGAACGCATCGTCGAGCATTTTCTCCAGACGCCGGCTCCTTGAGAGGAAGGCCGGCGGCTCGCGCTGGCAGCCAAGCGCCCCAAACCCCTGGCGCCGTCTTGCTGCACGGCAGGGGCTGAGGCAGCAGAGCCTGTTCATCATCTTGGGACCTTGAGGTCTTGGATGGATGCCCAGGAAACCAGGTATTCGGCCCGCCCCTTCAAGAACCTTCCGCATGACTATCGCCGCGCGCCCCACCCTAGCCATGACAAGCCGCCGCGCGCAGGGCGGGTGGAAGCGCAGGCAATGCCCGCCAACGGTCTCCTTTTCCGTCCATCCCGCCGACGCGCAGCGGATCGTAAACGGGTTCTAAGGCGTGACCCGCATATACGGCGTAGTGCTCAGCGTCGCGCTGATGGAGCAGCCGCCGGACAGTTGCGCCGCGTCCAGGCCGATCACGGTTTCGCTGCCGTTGTCGGCCACGCTGCCGACGATCTTGGTGGGCCCGCACAGGCCGCCGCCGATCGGCGATTTCACGTTCACCGCCACATTGTCCAGCGTCAGCTGGGTGGCGGTGTCCACATGACCGGTCCACGGCGAGGTGACGGAGGCGGTGGGCTTGATCACCTTGCACAGCGCGCCGCCGCTGAAGGAGGCGCTGGTGATGGCCACATTGCCGTAGCCGTCCACGGTGCCGCTGAACACCGCCTTGCAATCCAGGTCGATGCCGAACTTGCCCACCTTGGCCGGCCCCACCGCGGAGAACGGCATCGCCGCGCCGCCGGGTCCGGGCGGAGTGATGGTGACGGCGAAGGCGGAAGCGGCGGCCAGGCCGAGGGCGGCAACGGCGAAACGATGGAAAAGGCTCATGACGGCTCCTTGCTTGAAAAGGTTGTTTCATGCCAAACGGCAAGAAGCCGATAAATTATTATGCCAATTCAATTGAACGTTTGATTTTCATCAAGCCGCCGCCCGCGCCCGGCCTGACCTATAGACGGATGAACAGGCCTCAGCTGTCGGCGCGGCAGCCGACTGGACAGCCGTCAAGCAAGGCGAGACAAGGTATTGCGGCTGTGAAAGAGAAGGTCCGGAGCGATGCGCCGTGCGACGCGCCAGGAAGCGCGGCAGACCTTTGAGCAGGTTCTCAGGGAATCATCACCGTGAACTGGCCGGGCGAGTTGATCTTGATCACCCCACCCCAGTTGCACATCAGCATGCTGTTGCTGTCCAGCGCCGGCATATTGCCTATCAGCACCGTGGGCGCGCCCGGCGTCCACGGCGCGGCGGTGACCGGGATGCAGGGCATGGGCGTCAGCACGCCCATGGCGGCGGCGGTGGCGGCCGCCACCATAGGGTTGGCCGGGCTTTGGCACATGCCGAAGGGCATTACGTTGAGCATGGGCACGTAGTCCATGATGTTGGCGGCCGGCACCCCGCCGGCCATCACTCTATTGGCCGGCAACACCACCAGGCTGCTGGGGGCGACGCCGAAGCTGCATTGCAGCATCGCGCCCATGCACACTTGCGGACATCCCATGCGCGTCTCCTCACTCCGGCTGGCCAAGACATGACATCGTCACGCCAAAGCCAAACGCCGTCAAGCACGTCCGCGCCAGCCCTGACAACGCCGGCTCAAGGCCCTCTCCAGCCCCAGCAGCAATAGCGAAACCGCCGCCGAACTCAACGCGATCAGCGTGGCCATTGCCGCCGCCGCAGCGGTGTCGCCGGCGTCGTCCATGGTGACGATGGCCACCGCGGCCAGGCTGTTGTCCGGACTGGCGATGAAGATCAGCGCCGACAGCGTGGTCATCGCCGACACGAACAGATAGCGCATCACGTCCAGCAGCGCCGGCAGGCACACTGGCAGCGTCACCCGCCGCAGCGTCACCCAGAACGGCACTTTGAGCGAGGCGGCCACCGCTTCGAACTCGCCGTCCAACTGCTTGAGCGCGGTGCTCATGGTCAGGTGGCCGGTGGTGTAGAAGTGGGCGATGGTGCAGGCCGCCATCAGCGTCATGCCGCCGTAAAGCGCATGCAGCGGATTGTCCGGATGGTTGAAGAAGAACACATAGCCCAGGCCCAGCACCAGGCCGGGCACCGCCATCGGCAGCATGGCGAATAAGCGCAGCAGCGCGCGCCCCAACGGCGCGGCCGGCAGCTTCTCGCAGGCGTAGGCGCCGGCGAACACCAGCAGGCTGCCCGCGCCGGCGGTGATGCAAGCCAGTTTCAGGCTGTTGAAGTAAGCGCTCCAGCCGCCGCCGTCCACGCTGTCGAACTGATAGTGGGCCAGCGTCAGGCTTAAATCGTACGGCCAGTACTTGATGAAGGAAGCGACGACGCCGACGCCGAGCAGGGCCAGCAGCGGCAGCGAGATCGCCGCCAGCAACAGCCAGGCGGCCAGGTCGCGCCATGGCGCGCGCGCCGGCGAAAACGGCACCGCGCGCGCGCTGAGCGCCGCTTGCTGACGCCGCGCCATCCGCCGCTCGATGAAGAAGGAAAACACCGCCGGCAGCAGCAGCATCAGGCCCACCACCGCGCCGCGCGGGAAGTTCTGCTGCCCCACCACCTGCTTGAAGGCTTCCACCGCCAGCACGTTGTAGTCTCCGCCCACCACCTTGGGCACGCCGAAGTCGGTGATCACCAGGGTGAACACCACCAGGCCCGCCGAGACCAGGCCGTAGCGCGCGCCCGGCAGGGTGATGGTGAGGAAGCGGCGCAGCGCGCCGGCGCCCAACGCGCGGCCGGCCTCGTACAGCCGCGCATCCGACGCCGATAACGCGGTCAGCAGGATCAGCAGCGCGTGCGGAAAGGTGTAGAAGGCCTCGCCCAGCACCATGCCCCAGAAGCCGTAGACGCTGCCGCCGGCGAGCCAGGACTTGAGCAGGCCCTGGTTGCCGAACAGATACACCAGCGAGATGGCCGGCATCAGCGACGGCGCCAGCAGCGGCGACAAGGCGATCTGCCTGAACGCGCCGCGGCCCCAGACGCGGCTGCGGCTCAGCCCCCAGGCAAAAGCGAAGGCCAGCGGCAGCACCAGCGCGGTGACGGTCAGCGCCAGCCACAGGCTGTGGCGCGCGGCGCGCATCAGGCCGGGGCTGTCCAGCACCTGGGCGAAGTTGGCCAGGCCGACGAAGCCGCCGTCCATGTCCAACACCGATTTGCCGAAGATGAACAGCAGCGGCAGGCCCAGCGCCAAGGTCAGCAGCGCCGCCAGCGTCCACACCAGCGCGGCGGCGACGCGGCGCTCGCCGTCGGCAGGCGCGGCGCGCCAGCCCTGCAAGGCGCGGCTCAGCATCCGCCCCCCCCGGCGTAGGCGCGCAGCAGCGCGGCCGGCAGCTCCACCGGCACCACCTCGCCCGGGGTCAGCGGCTGGCGCTGCAGCATGGACGGGCAGATTTCGGCGTGCAGCGCCAGGCCGGGCATGGCTTCCGGCTGCAGCCGCAGCCGGGTCATCGCGCCGCCGAAGCTGATGTCGTCCACCCGCGCCAGCACGGTGTTGGGCGCGCCGTCCCAGCGCGCCTTGACGATGATGTCCTCCGGCCGCAGGAACAGGGTCAGCGCCTCGGCCTGCGGCAAGGGCGCGTCCAGCCGCAGCAGGCAGTTGCCGACGGCGGCCTCGTGGCCGTCGCGCCGCCGCGCCGGCAGCCAGTTGGCGGCGCCGACGAATTCGGCGACGAAGCGGCTGGCCGGCCGGCGGTAAATCTCGGCCGGGGTACCGACCTGCTCGATGCCGCCGGCGTTCATCACCACCACCCGGTCGGCGATGGCCAGCGCCTCGGCCTGGTCGTGGGTCACCATCAGCGTGGTGACGCCCAGCCGTTTTTGCAGGCCCTTGAGCTCGTCGCGCAGCTTGTCGCGCACCCGCGCGTCCAGCGCGGACAGCGGCTCGTCCAGCAGCAGCAGGCCGGGCGAGGTGGCCAGCGCGCGCGCCAGCGCCACGCGCTGCTGCTGGCCGCCGGACAGCTGGGCCGGATATTTGTCCTCGGCGCCGGGCAGGCCCACCAAGTCCAAGAGCTCGCGCACGCGGCGGGCGTGGCGCGCGCCGCCGCCGCGCGGCTTGAGGCCGTAGGCGATGTTGTCGGCCACGCTGAGATTGGGGAACAACGCGTAGCTTTGGAACACGATGCCGTAGTCGCGGCGCGCCGGCGGTTCGCGGGTGATGTCGCGCTCCAACAGATGGACGCTGCCGGCGTCCGGCTGGTCCAGCCCGGCGATCAGGCGCAGCAAGGTGGTCTTGCCGCAGCCGGACGGGCCCAGCAGGCAGACGAATTCGCCCTTGCGGATGGACAGGGACACGCCGTCCAGCGCGACGAAGCCGCCAAAACGGCGGCTGAGGCCGCGGACGGACAGGTGTTCGGACAAGCCGTCCAGGCTATCGGCCGGTTTCATGCGCAACTCCAGAATGTCTTGCAAAGGAACGACGCCGCCCGGCGGGCGGCGCGATGGCGGGACGCGGCTCAGCTCTTGGGCTCGGCCTTGCTCTCGTAGCGGCGCGACCATTCGCGCAGGATGGCCTCGCGCTGCTTGGCGGCCCAGGCGAAGTTGTTCTTGCTCAGGCGCTGGGCGTAGTCGGCGGGGATGAAGGGATTGGGCTTGGCCACGCCGGGCATGGCCAGCACCGCGTAGTTCTTTTCATACAGGCGCATCGCCGGCAGGCTGACCGAGAAGTCCGCCAGCTTCTGCGCGGCGGCCAGCTTCTTGCTGCCCTTGATGATGGCGGTGGCCTCCAGGTCCCAACCCAGGCCTTCCTTCGGATAGATCAGGTCGATGGGCGCGCCCTTCTCCTTGAGCTGGGCGCCGCGGTATTCGAAGGAGATGCCTATCGGATACTCGCCGGCGGCGGCCATTTTGCACGGCTTGGAGCCGGAGTGGACGTACTGCGCCATATTGGCGTGCAGCTTGTCCATATAGTCCCAGCCCTTCTTCTCTCCCATCATCTGCAACCAGGCGGACACGTCCAGATAGCCGGTGCCGGAGGACGCCGGGTGCGGCATCACGATCTGGCCCTTGTAGGCCGGCTTGGCGAGGTCCGCCCAGCTCTCGGGCTTGGGCAGGTTCTTCTTGGCGGCTTCCACGGTGTTGAAGCAGATGGTGGCGGCCCATACGTCCATGCCGGTCCACTTGGGCGGCCTGGCCTTGTCGACGAACTCCGGGCTCAGCTTGTCCACGCCCTTGGGCGCGTAGGGCTGCAGCATGCCCTGCTGGTCCAGAATCATCAGGCTGGTGGCGGCCAGGCCCCACACCGCGTCGGCTTGCGGATTGTTCTTTTCGGACAGCAGCTTGGCGGTGATGATGCCGGTGGATTCGCGCACGAAGCGGATTTCGATGTCCGGGTTGGCCTTCTCGAAAGCCTCCTTGTATTCCTTGACCTGGTCCGCTTCCAGCGCGGTGTACACGGTCAGGGTGGTGGTGGCCTGCGCCAGCGGGGCCGTCAGGCCGGACAGGGCCAGGCCGGCGGCCAGGACAATCAGCTGTTTCATCGACATCGCTCCAATGGGTTTAGACGTATAGACCTCATGGTCCATGCGCCGTCCGTCAAATCAGCCGCCACCTTACGACGCGCCGATGACAGCGCGGTGACGGCCGGGTGAAGCTTGTCTTGCGCGGCTGGACGTCTCGCCGCCGGCGCGCGGCCTACCAGGCCAGCGGCCCTTTCTCGCCGTTGGCGTGTTCGCCGTAGTACAGCGAGGGCAGGAAGCGCGCCAGGCAGCTGAACTCGTTGTAGCAGTGACGCATCAGTTCCAGGCCCAGGCGTTCCGGCACCGCTTCGCCGCTGCCGTCGGCCGCGCCCAGCAGAAAGCGGCTGCGCAGCACCGCGCCGTGGGCGGTGTCCCGCGTCAGGTGCACCATCTCGCCGTCCAGCGGGTCGCCGTCGGCGCTGAGCCGCGGTTCATCGCCAAAGGCGATGCGCGCGCACACCGCCGCCGAGACGTCGCCGCGCGCCAGCGCGGCGCTGAGCCGGCCGGCGCCGAAAAAGTTCTCCGGCGGATGGAATTTCAGCACCGCCGGCACCGGCGGGATCTCGCCCAGCGCCTCCACCGCGCGCACGGTGGAGCCGACGTAACCGCGGCCGGCGCGGCGGCGCCCGTCCCAGCCGCGCAGCTCCACGTGGTCGTGCGGGTGCCACCAGCGGATGTGCCGGGTGGAATCGAAGAAGGTGAACCACCAGTCGAACATGCGGCCGGCGCAGCCGGGCAGCTCGGTGCGCGCGGCCACCAGCAGCCGGCCGTCCTCCAGCCGGCTCACGCCGGTTTCCAGCATCAGCGGACCGGGTTGCAGCAGCTCGTCGTAAGATGTTTCATAGCGAGAATTCACAGTACACTCCTTGGCTTGAAGAATGATCAGGGCGCGATGCGCGGCTTTCCATTAATTTGGAAACGCATCACGTTTCCATAATGAGGAAGCCATATCCAGATGTCAAGCCAGGATCAGGGACCGCGCGCGCGCGGCCGCCCCGCCGCGCCGGAACGGGAGTTGCGCCGACAGGTGCTGGACGCCGCCACCGAGCTCTTGCTGAGCCAGGGCTACCAGGCCGCCACCATGGCGGCGGTGGCGCAGCGGGCCGGCGTGGCCAAGAAAACGGTGTATCGCTTCGCCGACAACAGCGAGCAATTGCTGGGCGCCGTCATCCACGGCTGGACCGACGCCTTCGTCGCGCCGATGAGCGCGCCGCTGGAGGACGCCGCCGGCCTGCCCCAGGCGCTGGAGGCCTTGCTGAACACGGTGGCGGCCAAGGTGCTGACGCGCGAGGCGGTGGGGCTGTTCCGTCTGCTGATCGGCGATTTTCCCGGCCGGGAAGCGGCGTTGGCGCAATACGCCGAACACGGCGTGCAACGCTGCGCCGCGCTATTGGCCGGCTGGCTGGAACGCCAGGCGGAGCAGGGCCTGATCCGCTGCGCCGACCCGGCGCAAACCGCCGAACTGCTGCTGGCGATGACGATAGCGGAGCCGCTGCGCCGGATGGCGCTGGGCCTGACGCCGCCGCTGCCGGAGCACGATCCCGGCGAGCGCATCCGCGCCGCGGTGGCGCTGTGTTGCGCCGGCCTGCTGCCGCGCTGAGCCGCCCCAGGCATACAAGCCACCAAACCTTGGCTAAACTGTCTTGAAGACAACCATAACTTGCGACCATGAGCCTGCGCCGCGTCCTCGATAGCATTGTTACCCGCTTGCTGCTGCTGGCGCTGGGCATCGTGGCGGCCGGCGCGGTGGCGCGCTACTACGCGGTCAGCCAGTTTCTGCGCGAAGACTTGAGCAAGGTGGTGCAAAACCAGCAGATGGCGCTGGCCAGCTACGTCGCCCGCGACGTGGACTTCAAGATCCAGCAGCGCCAGGCGCTGCTGCGGCGGCTGGCCTCCACCCTGCCCCAGGAACTGCTGCAACGCCCGGACGAACTGCAAGCCTGGCTGCGCCTGCATTGCGACTTCCAGTGCCCGTTCTCGCAAGGCCTGTACGTGGTGACGACCGAGGGCCGCGCCATCGCCGACTACCCGTCCCTGCCCGGCCGCATCGGTCGGGACTACTCCGACCGCGACTACATCCGCATCGCGCTGTCCAGCCCGCCCAATCTGGACCGCATCGTCATCGGCCGCCCCATCATCGGCCGCGTCAGCAAAAAACCGGTGCTGCCGATGGCGGCGGCGCTGCCCTGGCGCGACGGCCGCCCGCAAGGGGCGCTGGCCGGCATCACCGCGCTGGCCGCGCCCGGCTTCATGGATCTGCTGCTGGCCTCCCACATCGGCGGCCCCAACAGCGGCTTCCTGCTGATCTCGCCGCAGGACAAGCTCTTCGTCGCCTCCTCGCAGCCGGACATGGTGCTCAAAACCACGCCGCCCACCGGGATCAATCCCCTGCACGACCGCGCGATGGCCGGCTTTCGCGGCGTGGGCATCACCGTCAACGCCCAAGGGCGCGAGGAAGTGTCCGCCATCGCCTCGGTGCCCAGCACCGGCTGGTTCGTGGTGGCGCGCATGCCCAGCAGCGAGGCCTTCGCCACCGTGGGCCGGGCGCAGACCTTCATGCTGAAAAACGCGGCGCTCGCCATCCTGGTGTTCGCCCTGGCCGCCGGCGCCGGCCTGTATCTGCTGTTCCGCCCGCTGTTCCGCGCGGCCAGCCACGCGGACCGCATGACCCGCGGCGACTTGCCGCTGGAGCCGCTGCCGGTCAAGCGCAACGATGAGGTCGGCCATTTGCTGGCCGCCTTCAACCGGCTGCTGAGCAAGCTGAACCAGCATCAGGAAGAGCTGGCGCGCATGGCCCACCACGACAGCCTGACCGGCCTGCCCAACCGCGCGCTGCTGTCAGACCGCCTGGCCATGGCGCTGGCGCGCGCGCAGCGCAACGCCAGCCGGCTGGGCCTGCTGTTCCTGGATCTGGACGGCTTCAAGCAGATCAACGACGGCTACGGCCACAAGGCCGGCGACAAGGTCTTGTGGCAGGCGGCGCAGCGCCTGGGCGGCATCGTGCGCCAGACCGACACCCTGGCGCGCATCGGCGGCGACGAGTTCGTGCTGTTGATAGGCGATCTGGGCGAGGACGCCGAGGAGGTGGCGCGCATCGTGGCGGCCAAGTGCATAGAGACGATGCAGGCGCCGTTCGACATCGGCGGCGAACAGCGCCTGTTGGGCATTTCCGTCGGCATCGCGCTGGGCAACGGCGACAGCAGCGCGGACAATCTGCTGCAGGCGGCGGACCAGGCGATGTACCGGGCCAAGAAATCCGGCCGCAGCGGCTGCGAAAGCGTCACGCTGTAAGCGTCAGGCGGCCCGGCCGGGCGAGCCGCCGCGGCCGCCTGCTACACGATCTCGGGGATAGGCTCGATATAAGCCACCCGCTCGTTATTGTGCAGCACTTCCACCGCCGTGTACTTGGGCGCGCCCGGCGGCAGCACCCGGTTGTAATGGGCGTGCGCCACCGCCAGCACCTGCGGCCACATGCCGGGTTTCTGCACCAGGTGCAGGTCCAGCATCAGGATGGCCGGGTTGATGCCCTGCGGCTCGCGCATGCACAGCAGCGCCTCCACGCCCGGATTGGCCACCACCACGTCGCCCGCCACGTGCAAGCTCTTGGGGTGACCCGGCATCGCGTTCAGCCAGGCATGCCAGTTTCTCGATTGCAAAGCCATGTCCATTCTCCTGCCAACGGCGGGACGACGATCGCAGGCGCGAAGCTCCGGCGTCCCGCCAGCCGGAAACAGCGCGCGGCCCGCCGCCACGCTGCCGGCGAACTGCCCCGGTTATAGCAAGCGGCGGCGGCCTCGCCGGCCCGGTTTTCCAGGCATTAAGGACAGTCGGCGCCGCCGTCCCCGCTCAACAGCCGCAGCAATCGTTCGCCGGCCTCGGCCAGCTCGCCGTCGTTGCGCAGCACCGCCGCGCCCGGCGGCGGCCTCAACGCGGCGGCCTCTTCCAGCCGCTGGGCGACGCGCTCGGCGGATTCGCGGCCGCGGCCGGCCAGCCGAGCCGCCAGCGCCGCCGGGCTGGCGACGATCCATACCGGCCGCAGGCCGGGAAACCGCCGCGCCGCCAGCGGCAGCGCCGAGCGCGAGCCGTTGACCACCACGTCCAGGCCCTGCTCCAGCCACAGCGCCAGCTCCATGCCCAGGCCGTAAGCCAGGCCGTGGCGCCGCCAGCTCAAGGCGAAACAGCCGCTGCGCTCGCGCTGCTCGAACTCCTCGCGGCTCAGCGCGATATGGTTCTCGCCGCCGGCGTCGGCCGGCCGGGTGATGTAGCGGTGGGCGAACACCAGCCGTCCGCAGGCCGGCAGCCGCGCCCGCGCATAGGCCAGCAAGCTGTCCTTGCCGGCGCCGGACGGGCCGATCACATACCACAGCGCGCCGGGCTCAGGCTTCATAGCGCGCCGCCTGCCCGTCGAAGCCGCAATGCGCCAGATAACGGAAGGGCTGGCCCGCCGCCGGCTCCCAAAACACCGCCACGCCGTCCACCCGCACGCGGGAGAAAGCGGCGAAATGCCGGCGCGCCGCCTGCTCCAGCGCCCGTCCCGCCGCGCCGTCCGGCCTCAGCCGGCCGCTCAGCGTCAGGTGGAAGCGGTACTGCTCGAACACATAGGGATAGCCCCAGCGCCGCCGCAACTGCTCTTGGCGCGCGTCCAGGCCGGCGCGCGCCTGGCTGGGCGCTGCGCGGTCGGCCAAGGGCTCCATGTCGACGACGCAGGCGGCAGCCAGCTCCGCCAGCTCCGGCGGCGGATCCGCCGGCCGCAGCGCCAGGAAATCCGTCAGCCAGGCCACGTCCAGACTCAGCTCAAAAGGCTGGAAACGGCGCGCCAAGGCCGCGGTCCGCGCCAGCAGCACCGCCTCGTCCACGCCGGCGCCCAGGGCGAACGGCGCTTTCAGCGTGGCGTGCCAGCCGTAGCGGGCCGGCGCCGCGGTCAGCTCCGCCAAGGCGTCGGCGTCCACGCCCGGCGCGTGCGGCTGCAACACCTGCAGGCCGCTGAGCGCGTCCTGGCCCAGCCAGCCGCTGCCCGCGCGCCAGAAGGCGCTGTCCGGACGCGGCGCGTAATACAGCGCGTAACGCATCAGAGATCCTCCATCACCAATTGCACCAGATCGCCGTTGAAGCAGGTGATCCCGTATTGCACCGGCCGCCCCTGCGGGTCCACGTTCAAGGACTTCACATGCAGCACCGGCCTGTTCTTGGGCAGGCCCAGATAGTCCACCGTCTCGCTGTCCGGCAGCCGCGCGCTGACGCGGGTGAAGCGCCGGGTGTAGTCGTCTACGCCGAAATGCGCGAGCGCGCGCGTCACCGAGCGCTCGCGCCGGTAAATCTCCGGCAAGCCGGGGAAGCGCGCCGCCGGGAAGAACAGCGTCGCCCAATCCACCACCCGCAGCTCCACCCGGCTCAGGGTCTTGATGCGCAGCAGCGGCTCGCCCGCCGCCACTTGCAGCAGCTCGGCCAGCTCGGCGTTGGCCGGCACCGTGTCGCTGGCCAGAATATCGATGTCCGAGTTCAGGTTCTGGCTGGCCATGTTCCGGGAGAAGCGGGTGCGCTTGCTGATCGCGTAGTCGATCGCGTTGTTCTGGACGAAGGTGCCGCGCCCCTGCTCCACCCGCAGCAGGCCGCGCTCCACCAAGGTGGCCACCGCGCGCCGTATGGTGTGGCGGTTGACGCGGAAGCGCTGGGCCAGTTGCAGCTCGGTGGCCAATTGCTCGCCGGCGCGGATCGCGCCGCTGGCGATCTCCTCCGCCAGGCTGTTTTCTATCTGCCGCCAGACGGCGACGCCGGAACCGCGCTCAATCATCGTTTTCCCCCTTCCGCTGCCGCGGCGGCCATGGTCTAGCGCCGCCACCCAATCGTCACAAAAGCTTCATCGCCGCATGCTGTTAGCGCCTTGTCGCCGGCCATTATCATGGATACGTCTATACGTTTATATGAATTTTTGTTGAAACCGATCAAGGGGATGCCCGATATGGAAACCTCGACCAGACAAGACTGGCTCAGCCTGCTGGCCCACACCCCGCCGCCGCGGCTGCGCCGGCTGCTGAGCCCGCAACTGCCGCCGGCGGCGCAAGTGGAATGGCTGCGCCGCGCCGAAACCGGACTCATCATGCTGCAAGGCCGCGCCGGCGGCAGCGGCGCCCGCTTCAATCTGGGCGAAGCCAGCGTCAGCCGCGCCAGTTGCCGGATAGACGGCCGCCTGGGCCACGGCTGGGCGCTGGGCAGCAACGGCGAACACGCCGAATTGATCGCCCAGGCCGACGCGCTGCTGCAAGACCCGGCACGACAAGAGCGGCTGCTGGCGCAATGGATCGCGCCCTTGCGCGCCGAACGCGCCGCGCGCCGCGAGCTGGCCGCGCGCGAAGCCGCCGCCAGCAAGGTGGAGTTCTTCACCCTGGTCAGGGGGGAATGAGATGCGCGCCGCCTTCGCCGATCCGGTCCACGACAGCCAGCGCTGCTTTCGCGCCGCGCTGACCGCGCTGGCCGAACCCTTGCAGCCGCTGACGCTGCCCGTGCTGCCCGCCGAGCTGCCCGGCCTGATGCCGGCCACCGCCGCCCTGCTCTACACCCTGCTGGACCAGGACGTCAGCGTCTGGCTGCCGCCGCTGCCGGCGGACACCCTGGCCAGCCTGCGCTTCCACACCGGCCTGCGGCCGGCCGCCGCGCCGGAACAGGCCGACTTCGTGGTGCTGCCGCTGGGCGCGCCGCTGCCGCCGCTGGCCGCGCTCAAGGCCGGCGAGCCCGAATACCCGGACCGCTCCGCCACCGTGCTGCTGGAAAGCGCCGGCTTCAACGCCGAGCAAGTGGAAGCCGACGGCCCCGGCTTCGCCGCGCCGCGCCGTTTCGGCCTAGACGGCGCGCCGGACGGTTTCTGGCGGCAATGGCGGGACAATCACGCCCGCTTCCCGCTGGGCGTGGACATCTTGCTGATCAGCGGCGAGCGCGTGGCCGGCCTGCCGCGCAGCACCCGCGTCAAGGAGGGTTGATATGTATGTAGCCGTCAAGGGCGGAGAAACCGCCATCGCCCGTTCCTGGGACCTGCTCGCCGCCAAGCGCCGCGGCGACGCGGCCACGCCGGAACTGAGCCTGGCGCAGATCCGCGGCCAGTTGCGGCTGGCGCTGGCCAGAGTGATGCAGGAAGGCTCGCTCTACGACGAGGAACTGGCGGCGCTGGCGCTGAAGCAGGCGGCCGGCGACTGCGTGGAAGCGGTGTTCCTGTTGCGCGCCTTCCGCACCACCCTGCCGCGCTTCGCCGCCAGCCGGCCGCTGGACACCGCGGCGATGCGGGTGCGCCGCCGCGTGTCCGGCACCTTCAAGGACGTGCCCGGCGGCCAGGTGCTGGGCCCCACCGCCGACTACACCCAGCGGCTGCTGGACTTCGGCCTGGCCCAGGCCGCCGAGCCGCCCGTCCCGGCTCTGGCCGACGCGCCGTTGCCGGAACGGCTGCCCTGCGTGCTGGACGCGCTGGCGCGCGAGGGCCTGATCGAACCCGAAACGCCGCCGCCGGGCGACCCGGAGCCCGTCGACCTGACCCGCGAGCCGCTGCTGTTCCCGGCCGGCCGCGCCGCCCGGCTGCAAAACCTGGCGCGCGGCGACGAAGGCTGGCTGCTGGGCCTGGCCTACTCCACCCAGCGCGGCTACGCCGAGAGCCACCCCTTCGCCGGCGAAATCCGCATGGGCGAGGTCAGCGTCGTGGTCTGCCCGGAGGAGCTGGGCTTCGACGTCGACATCGGCGAAATCACCCTGAGCGAATGCCAGATGATCAACCAGTTCGCCGGCAGCCGCAGCGCGCCGCCGCAATTCACCCGCGGCTACGGCCTGAGCTTCGGCGAGGCCGAGCGCAAGGCGATGGCGATGGCGCTGGTGGACCGCAGCCTGCGCGCCGCCGAGCTGGGCGAGGCCGCGCACGCGCCGGCGCAGCAAGCGGAATTCGCGCTCTGCCACAGCGACAACGTCGAAGCCTCCGGCTTCGTCCAACACCTCAAGCTGCCGCATTACGTCGATTTCCAGGCCGAGCTGTCGCTGATACGCCAGCTGCGCCGCGAACACGCCGCCAAGGAGACGCAAGCATGAACACCGCCGCGCCATGGGCGTACAACTTCGGCTTCCTCGATGAAAACACCAAGCGCATGCTGCGCCGCGCCCTGCTCAAGGCGGTGGCCGTGCCCGGCTATCAAGTGCCCTTCGGCGGCCGCGAGATGCCGCTGCCCTATGGCTGGGGCACCGGCGGCATCCAGCTCACCGCCAGCGTGATCGGCCGCGACGACGTGCTCAAAGTGATAGACCAGGGCGCCGACGACACCACCAACGCGGTCAATATCCGCCGCTTCTTCGCCCGCGTCGCCGACGTGGCCACCACCACCCGCAGCGCCGAGGCCAGCCTGATCCAGACCCGGCACCGCATCCCGGAAACCCCGCTGCGCGCCGGCCAGATCATGGTGTTCCAGGTGCCGGAGCCGGAACCGCTGCGCACGCTGGAACCCAGCGAGCAGGAAACCCGCAAGCTGCACGCCCACCAGGACTACGGCCTGATGCACGTCAAGCTGTACGAGGACATCGCCCGCCACGGCCACGTCGCCGCCAGCTACGACTACCCGGTGCTGGTCAACGGCCGCTACCTGGCCTCGCCGTCGCCGATTCCCAAGTTCGACAACCCCAAACTGGACCGGAGCCCGGCCCTGATGCTGTTCGGCGCCGGCCGCGAAAAGCGGCTGTACGCGATCCCGCCGCACACCCGGGTGGAAAGCCTGGCCTTCGACGACCACCCGTTCCAAGCGCAAAGCTGGGAGCAGGCCTGCGCGCTGTGCGGCGCCGGCGACAGCTATCTGGACGAAATCATCATCGACGAC
The DNA here is from genome assembly GCF_016937655.1 of Chromobacterium alkanivorans. Taxonomy (GTDB): domain Bacteria; phylum Pseudomonadota; class Gammaproteobacteria; order Burkholderiales; family Chromobacteriaceae; genus Chromobacterium; species Chromobacterium alkanivorans. The sequence continues at coordinate 165,155 of NZ_JAFHKL010000009.1, forward strand.
GCCGGCGCGCGCCAGTACGTCTGCTCGGACAGCGACCACTGCCGGCAACGCCGCGACTCACAGGAAAGCCCGCAATGAATCCGCCCCTACTCAGCGTCCGCGGCCTGAGCAAAGACTACGGCAACGGCAACGGCTGCTTCGGCGTCGACTTCGAACTCTACGCCGGCGAAGTGCTGTGCGTGGTCGGCGAATCCGGCTCCGGCAAATCCACGCTGCTGGCCGCGCTGGCCGGCAAGCTGGCCGCCGACGCCGGCAGCGCGCGCTTTCGCGAGCGCGACGGCCGCGAACACGAACTCACCTCCGTCGCCGAATCCGAACGCCGCCGGCTGGCGCGCAGCGAATGGGGCTTCGTGTCCCAGCACGCCCGCGACGGCCTGCGCATGAACGTCTCCGCCGGCGCCAATATCGGCGAGCGGCTGATGGCGCTGGGACAGCGCCACTACGGCCGGCTGCGTCAGACCGCCGGCGACTGGCTGGAGCGGGTGGAAATCGGCCGCTCGCGGCTGGACGATCCGCCCAGCGCCTTCTCCGGCGGCATGCAGCAGCGGCTGCAGATCGCCCGCAGCCTGGCCACCCACCCGCGGCTGGTGTTCATGGACGAACCCACCGGCGGCCTGGACGTCTCGGTGCAGGCCCGCTTCCTGGACCTGACCCGAAGGCTGGTGCGCGACAGCGGCATCGCCGTCATCATGGTCACCCACGATCTGGCCGTGGCCCGGCTGCTGGCGCAACGCACGCTGGTGATGCAGGGCGGCCGGGTGGTGGAAGCCGGCCTCACCGATCAAATCCTGGACGACCCGCAGCACCCCTACACCCAGTTGCTGGTCTCCTCCATTCTGCAGGCCTGACGCGATGAACTTGTTGATAGACGCTAGCCGATTGAGTAAAACTTTCACCCTGCACCAGCAAGGCGGCCTGACGCTGCCGGTGCTCGACGACGTTTCGCTGCAAGCGGCCGCCGGCGAATGCGTGGCGCTGGCCGGCCCTTCCGGCGCCGGCAAAAGCACCTTGCTCAAGGCCTTGTACGGCAACTATCTGGTCCAGCGCGGCAGCATCCGCCTCCGCCACCGCGGCGGCTGGCTGGACATGGCCGCCGCGCTGCCGCACGAGATCGCCGACGCCCGCCGCCACACCCTGGGCTACGTCAGCCAGTTCCTGCGCGCCATCCCGCGGGTGCCGGCGCTGGACATCGTCGCCGAGCCGCTGCGCGAATGGGGCGTGGAGGCCGACGCGGCGCGGCGCGAGGCCGGCGCCCTGCTCGCGCGGCTGAACATCCCGGAGCGGCTGTGGCGGCTGCCGCCGGCCACCTTCTCCGGCGGAGAGCAGCAGCGGGTCAACATCGCGCGCGGCATGATCGCGCCGCGGCCCGTCCTGTTGCTGGACGAACCCACCGCCTCGCTGGACGCCGCCAACCGCGCGGTGGTAATTGAACTGATGCGCGAAGCGCTGGCGCGCGGCGCGGCGCTGGTGGGCATCTTCCACGACGAGACCGCCCGCGACGCCGTCGCCGACCGCGTGTTTGAAGTGCCGCTGGCAAACCAACCGGAACACCGAGCATGAAACGGATCTTGAACAACGCCAGGCTGATCCTGGCCGACTGCGTCGTCGAACGCGGCGCGCTGGAAATCGACAACGGCGTCATCGCCGCCGTCCACCCGCGGCCGCTGAGCGCGCCGCCGCCGCTGAGCGAAGACCTGGACGGCGACGACCTGCTACCCGGCCTGGTGGAAGTGCACACCGACAACCTGGAAAAACACCTGATGCCGCGCAACGGCGTGCTGTGGCCTACGCTGCCGGCCGTGGTCACCCACGACGCGCAATGCGTGGCCGCCGGCATCACCACGGTGCTGGACGCGCTGTCGGTGGGCGATCTGGAAGGCGACAGCGTGCGGCTGGACACCCTGCAAAGCGCCTTCGAGGCGATAGACGCCGGCATGCGCCGGCGCGTGTTCCGCGCCGAGCATCTGTTCCACCTGCGCTGCGAGCTGGCCTATCCGACGCTGCTGGACGCGCTGTCGCCCTTGATCGGCCACCCGGCGGTGCGCCTGGTGTCGCTGATGGACCACACGCCCGGCCAGCGCCAATACCGCGACCTGGCGCAGTACAAAAAGTACTACGCCAAGAAGAACGTCAGCTGGAACGACGACACCTTCCTCGCCGCGGTGGAACAGCGCAAGCTCAAGCAGCGGCAATACGCCGGCCGCCACCGCCAGGCGGTGGTGGAGCTGGCGAGGGCGCGCGGCGTCGCGCTGGCCAGCCACGACGACACCGAGCTTAGCCATATCGACGAGGCGGTGCGCGACGGCGTGGCCATGTCGGAATTCCCCACCACCTTGACCGCCGCGCGCGCCGCGCGCGAACAGGGGCTGATGACGGTGATGGGCGCGCCCAACATCGTCCGCGGCGGCTCCCACTCCGGCAACGTCGCCGCCTTGGAACTGGCCGGCCACGGCCTGCTGGACATCCTGTCCTCCGATTACGTGCCGGCCAGCCTGCTGCACGCCGCCTACCTGCTGGGCCGCCAGCCGGGCTGGGATCTGAGCCGCGCCGTCGCCACCGTCACGCTCAACCCGGCGCGGGCGGTGGGGCTGGCGGACCGCGGCGCCGTCGCCGTCGGCCAACGCGCCGACCTGATCCAGGCGCGCGAACGGGACGGCATCCCGCTGGTGCGCCAGGTATGGAGCGCCGGCCAGCGCGTGTTCTGAGCCGCAGTGGCACGACAAGGAGACGCAACTCAGGATCAGGAGTGTTGTTAGCGGGTCTAAACCAAAAGGGCCGCGTTATCGCAACGCGGCCCTTTTCCATTTCCATCCAATAATTCCTATTTCCACCCGCTCCGGCAAGGCGAGGAGAAACCCGCGCCTGACTTTGCTGCCACAAACCAGGCGCAGGCGCTCACTCGCGCCGCAACGGCGCATTCAACGCCTTCTCCTTGCCGATATGCAAGAGCAGCATCAAAACGCCTATGCCCAGCGCCTTCATTCCGCACCAGAACAGAGCAATGCTAAATACCCGATAACAAACAAAGCCGATCAGCGACACTATTGATTTCCCAATCCAAAAATACACGCCACTACTGACCAAAAATCAAATGGAAAACGATTCCGACTTCACTGCCCAATAAATATCCAGACGTTCCTTGCGGGTCAGATACACTTTGCCGCCCACGCCGCCGCCTTTCAAAGCGACGCTGCATATTCTCAGCGCGCGATATAAACCGGGCACTACCGCGCCCATGGCTGAGGTTTTTCTAATCAGGTTTTCGATATAAACCGTCAAACCCTCCAAATCCTGCCGCCAAATCATCTCCCGCTCCCGGGCCAATCCTTCCAATACTTTTTCATTTCCCGCCAATAACACGGTCGCTTGCCTCCCCAAAAACATCAGCGACCAGCTTAACCTCGTTGATACTAAATGTCTTTATCTCAATCAGTACAATTTATTATCAGCCATTAGAAATGATTATCGTTTTTACCGCCGCCCGGCGTCCGACAACGCCCCGCACAGGCCCGACAGCGGCCGCAGCAATCATTATCATTCCTTACCACCCCTGGCAAAAAGCTTAATTCTCAAGGCTTGCGCCCCCGCTAATCCAAACTGCATGCTATGATCTGCGCTCTGTTCCGTGGGCGCGAAATCCGCTTTCGCCAGCCTAAATGTATTGAATAACGACACCACATCATTCAGCATGCAATATAAAAACAAAGACCACGCCAACGCCAGCGCTCCGCTAATGGAGCAACTCGCCAACAGCGCCAAACTCTCCGCCCTGATCCTGTGCCTGGATCAGGCCCAATTGCTGAGCGAGCAACTGTTAAACGAACTTAACAGCAGAGATAAAAGAATTAACGCGATAGAACAAGAGCTGTTGCAAGCGCAGCAAGAAATCAAACAGCTTAAATCCACGCATTAAAAACGTGTTTACGATCTCGCGAGCAAGAGCGAGACAAGGCGAAAACGGCTGAGAAAGCGGAATGTACAAGTGGTACATGAGCATTTCGAGGACAGTTTCAACGCCGTATCGCCGACGCGTAGCAGATCGTAAACAGGTTCTAAGAAAAAGGCGCGCGGGCCTTGGCAAGCCCGCCCGGCCATTTGCCGGAGCAGCCGATTCCATCCGGCTCTTCAATGGAAAACGCCGTCGGATCTTATTGGCGGCTCCCCTGCCCCTATTTTCAAACCCGGCTCGTCCCGGATTCGCCGCGACGGCCTTGTTCCATCCCGCTTCGACGCCGGCGCGCTGTAATCGCGACGCTACAATTCCGTAGTCATCGCGCCCTCCTCCGGCCTTGCGCCGAATTCATGGTTTTCGTTGCGAACAGGCCACGCCTAATACGCCGAACTCCCCGGCGCCGCCATCCCGGCGGCAATGCCCTACAGGCCTGAGTTCCAGCTGATTTCACCACCCGCGCGCGCAAGCGCTCCGCACGGCGAGCGCGGCCATCCTCTTGAAAAGAAGCGGATTCTGTTGGAAAATATTTGACGTCAAATCAAGAGCGCCCCCGGCGCTCTTGTCATTTCCGCTTACCTTTCGGCTCCCCCGCGACACCACTTGGCAAGGCCAGCTTGGCAGTTGGGTGCTGCCGCCTATAATCGATTTAGAGCAAATTACCTATGGGGTAATTTAAAATATCGCCGACCCCGCATTGGCCGTAATATCAAATGCCTGACGGCAGTCCAATACCGGCCGCAGCGTGGACAGAAAGATTATAAAAATGAGATTCCATATTGAAGACAAAGTCGTCTTCGACCCTGACGAAGGCAGCCTGCTGCCCGGGGATCAAGACAAGATCATCCTGAAATACAATGAAGCGCTGCTGCTCAAGCTCTTGCTCTCCGGACTGTTCGAAAAAAACGAGTTGATTGAAAACGTATGGGGGAAAACCATAGTCACCGACTCCAGCTATCACAAGCTGGTGTTCGATCTGCGCGCGCAGCTTGAGAAAAGCGGGCTGGATCCCAAGATCATCAAGACCATTCCAAGGCGCGGCTGCCAATTCGTCGGCGCCTTCATCCCGCTGGAGCCGCAGGCGGACGCCGACGACCCGCCTGCCCCGCCGCAGGCCGTGCCGTCCGAAGCCGGAGGCGTCAGCGCGCCCAAGCGACGCAAGGCGCGCTGGCGACTGCCGGCCCGCATCGATCGCCGCCAGGCGCTGGCCGCGCTGGCGATCACCGCCGCCGGCCTGCTGCTGGGCTGGCACGCCTCCTGGTGGATTCCGCAGATGAACATTCATAAAATGCGCGACGGCGCGCGCAGCCTGTTCGTGGTGGGCAATGTCTATCGCGACGCGCCCAAGCTGCCGGAAAGCGGCGGCGACGCCTTCTACATCAAGAGCGGCAAGTGCACGGCGAGCTATCTGTGCGACAAGAAATACGGGAGCGATCTCAATTGCAAAAACAAAATCGTTTTCTGATCGCTCTCGGACTGTTCCTGATCGCGCTCTATCTGGGCTATGCCGGCCACAACTACATCATGGACAGCCGAACCATTTGCACCGCCCGCATCTCCGAACTGAAATTCCCGCGCAACAGCGGGGAAACGGCGATCACCAGCGGCTTCATCGATCTGGACATGAAGAACGAGACCATCCACTTCTTCCTGCACTCGCCCTCCGGCGACTACATCAACCGCCTGCTGCAGTTCAACACCAGCTACGGCTGGAACGGCGAGGCCAACGCGGTCACCATCGTCAAAAAAACCAAGTCCCCGTCCGAATACGGCAGCCTGGCCAGCGAATACCACATCTTCGACATCGGCACCCGCCACCTGATCAATATGGTGCCGGTCACCAACCACGTCACCCAGGTCAATTTCGACTCGATCAGCTTCTTCTGCGAAAACCAGGAAATCCTGTGAGCCCGGCCCGGCGCATTCCCGCCGCCGGGCCTTGAGCAAGTCCCCCCTGCCTCGCCAGCCAGAGCAAGACAAGGCCTTGCGGCGGAAAAAGCGAAATGCTCATGCCGTGCATGAGCATTTCGCCGTGGCGCTCGCCGCGCCGCGTCTCGCGGAGCGCAGCGGATCGCGAAACAGCGGCTCAGAAATACGCCATCGCGTAGGTCATCGCCCCCACCAGGCTGCAGAAAATCAGGCTGTGCTTGAGGGTGAAGCGGAACAGATCCGCCTCCTTGCCCACCAGCCCCACCGCCGCGCAGGCCACGGCGATGGATTGCGGCGAAATCATCTTGCCGGTGACGCCGCCGGTGGTGTTGGCCGCCACCAGCAGGATGTCCGACACGCCCAGCTGATGCGCGGTGGACGCCTGCAGCGCCGAGAACAAGGCGTTGGACGAGGTGTCGGAGCCGGTAAGGAACACTCCCAGCCAGCCCAGGAAGGGCGAGAAGAAGGGAAAGGCCTTGCCGGTATTGGCCAGGCACAGCGCCAGCGTGCTGGACATGCCGGAATAATTGGCGACGAAGGCGAAGGCCAGCACCATGCCGATGGACAGGATGGGCCGCTTCAACTCCGCCAGGGTTTCGCCGAAGGCGGCGACGGCCTGCGCCGGCCGGAAGCGCAGCAGCAGGATGGACAGCAAGGCCGCGACGAAAATGGCGGTGCCCACCGCCGACAGCAGGTCCAGCTTGTACAAGGCCTCGTAAGGCTTGTCCGCGACCACGATGGGCGCGGTCTTGATCACCAGGCTGTCCAGATGCGGCACGTGGAACTTCAGCACCCAGTGCTCCAGCGCGCCGCCCTTGGCGAACAAGGCCTTGAACGGCTTCAGGCTCCACAGCGTCACCAGCGCGGTCAGGATCAGGAACGGCCCCCAGGCGCGGGCGATCCGGCCCAGGCCGAAGCCGGAGGCCTGGCGCGGGCTGGGCGCGCGGCGGCCGGCGAAGGTGAAGATCTCGCGCGGCTGCCACACTTTCAGGAACAGGGTCAGGCACACCAGGCTGACCAGCGCCGAGGTGATGTCCGGCAGCTCCGGCCCAATGTAATTGGAGGTGAAATACTGGGTGACGGCGAAGGAGCCGCCGGCCACCAGCACCGCCGGCCAGGTCTGGCGCACGCCTTTGAGACCGTCCATCATCATCACCAGCCAGAACGGCACCAAGACCGACAGAAAGGGCAATTGGTGACCGGCCTTGGCGCCGATGGCGAAGGGATCCAGCCCGGTGACCTGGCCGGCGACGATGATGGGGATGCCCATCGCGCCGAATGCCACCGGCGCGGTATTGGCGATCAGGCACAGGCCGGCCGCGTACAGCGGATTGAAGCCCAGGCCCACCAGCAGCGCGGCGGTGATGGCCACCGGCGCGCCGAAGCCGGCGGCGCCCTCCAGAAAAGCGCCGAAGGAGAAGCCGACCAGCAGCATCTGCAGGCGTTGATCCTCGGTCACCGACAGCACCGAGGCGCGGATGATGTCGAACTGCCCGGTCTTGACGGTGATCTTGTACAGAAACACCGCGGCGACGATGATCCAGGCGATGGGCCACAGGCCGTAGGCGAAGCCGAAGCCGGCGGCCGCCAGCGCCATGTCCACAGGCATGCCGTAGAACAGCGTGGCCACCAGCAAGGCCAGCAGCACGGTCAGGCTGCCGGCGACGTGGCCCTTGAGCCGGAACACCGCCAGCGCCAGGAAAAAGAAAATAATCGGCAGCGCCGCCATCAGCGCCGACAGCGCCATGCCGCCGGACGGAAAGTAGTTTTGGGTCCAGATCATGATGTCTCCTCTGTAGTCTCTCCTTCTTCTTGCGCGCACGGACATCCGCGCGGCGGCGGAGCAGCCGCGGCCGTGTGGACGAAATACGCGCAGGGAAGGATGTTTACGGGCGTTTCAACTCGGCGCCGGCCGCCCTCCCGGACGGCGGCGCCATCAATGCGGCCTTCATAGCGGGCCGCTTTTAGAACCTGTTTACGATCTGCTACGCGTCGGCGATACCGCGTTGAAAACGTCTTCGAAATGCTCATGTACCATCTGTACATTCCGCTTTCTCAGCCGTTTTCGCCTCGTCTCGCCTTAGCTCGCTAGATCGTAAACACGCTCCAGGGGTGGTGCAAAAATCCAGCAGCGCCTCGATGCTGCGGTACTCGAAACCGGCGTGTTCGCTCAGACCGATCTGGCAGGTGCGGCTCATCGACACGCCGTGGCGGCAGCCGGGGGGCAAGGCCGGCGGCAGCCGCCGCAAGCTGTGCGCGTTCAGTTCCGGCACGGTGAAGCCCTTGTCGCCGGCGAAACCGCAGCAGGCGATATCCGGCGTCGTCAGCCGCTCGGCGCAGCTTCCGGCCAGCCGCTTGAGCGCGTCCGCCGCGCCCATCTCGGCGGCGCTGCAGGGAATGTGCAGCGCCAGTTGCTCCAGCTTGCGCGTCACCGTCAGCCGCGGCGCGACAAAGGCGTCCAGGAAACGCGCCGCGTCGAACAGGCGCAGCCGCGCGTCCAGCCGGCCTTGGCGCTGGGCGGACAGGATGCGCGCCGCGCACGGACCGTTGTCCAGATACACCGGATGGCGGCCGTCGTCGCTGGCGGCCAGCAAGGCCCGGTTCAGCGCGTTCTGGCTGATGTCCAGCGCTTCCGCGGCGTTGGCCGAGGCGAAGGGCTGGCCGCAGCACAGTCCGTTCTGGCCGGGCGGATAGCGGGGGCTGAAGCCGGCGCGGCGCAGCAGCGCCAAGGCGGACGCGGCGGCGTTGCCGCCGTCGGCGTCCGCGGCCAGCGCGCGGTTGACGCAGCTGAGGAAGAGCACCACCGGCTCGCCGTCGCCGCCGGCGGCGGGCAGACGGCCGGCCGGCCGCGGCAGCTGCACGGGCAGCAAGGGAATCACCTTGCGGCGGCGACGCAGCCGCAGGCTGATGCGGTGCAGCCGCTCCGGACCGAACAAGTGCGCCAGCGCCAGGCCGGCGCGGACGGCTGCCGCGGCGGCGCCGATGTGGCGGGCGGCGAAGCGCGCGGCGCGCGGCCTTGGCGACGGGCCTTGCAGCCGCTTCATCAGCTCGCCGGTATTGATGCCCACCGGGCAGCGCGTCGCGCACATGCCGGTGGCGGCGCAGGTGTCGATGGCGCGGTAGCGGAAATCGGCGCGCAGCGCGGCCAGCTCTTCCTCTGCGCCGCCGTCGCGGCTCAGTTGCCGGATGCGGCGCCAGGCGACAATGCGCTGGCGCGGGCTCAGAGTCAGCCCGTGCGACGGGCAGGCCGCCTCGCAGAAGCCGCATTCGATGCAGCGGTCGACGAGGGGATCGGCCGCCGGCAAGGGCTTGAGGTTTTCCAGATGCAGCCGCTCGTTGTCGGTGATGATCACACCGGGATTGAGCAGGCCGTCCGGATCGAACAAGGCCTTGATGCGGCGCATCAGATTCCAGGCGGCGTCGCCCCACTCCTGCCGCACAAAGGGCGCGACATTGCGGCCGGTGCCGTGCTCGGCTTTCAGCGAGCCGTCGTATTCGCCGGCCACCAGCGCGCTGACGTCCTGCATGAAGGCGTCGTAGCGCGCCACCTCGCGCTCGTTGTCGAAGCTGGGCGCGAACACGAAATGCAGATTGCCGTCCAAGGCGTGGCCGAACAACAGCGCCTCGTGGTAGCCGTGGCGGTCGAACAAGGCGGTCAGCCTGGCCACGCCGTCGGCCAGCAGCGGAATCGGAAAAGCCACGTCCTCGATCACCACGGTGCTGCCCAGCGGCCGCACCGCGCCCACCGCCGGGAACAAGCCCTTGCGCAAGGCCCAGTAGCTGTCGCACACCGCGGCCTCGCGGCTGAAGCCGCTGGACAAGCGCGGCGCGAAGCCGGCCAGCAGGCTATCGATGGCCGCGCAGTGATGCACCAGTTCCGCCTCCGAGCCGGCGCGCGCCTCGATCAGCAAGCAGGCCTCGTCCGGGCCGAACGGCCGCGCCAGGAAGTCCGGCAGCCCCGGCTTGCCGTGCAAGGCGCGCAGGCTGCGGCTGTCTATCAACTCCACCGCCGCCACGCCGTGGGCGTCCGCGGCCGCGCTCAGCGCCGACACCGCGCGGCAACAGGGCTCCAGCGCGTCGAACAACAACAGCGCCGACGCCTTGTGCGGATGCTCGACCACGCTGTGAAAGGTGATTTCGCTGATAAAGCCCAGCGTGCCCTCGGAGCCGATCAGCAAATGGCTGAGCATGTCCACCGGGTCGTCGAAATCCAGCAAGGCGTTGATGCCGTAGCCGGTGGTGTTCTTCAGCCGGTATTTGCGGCGCACGCGCTCGGCCAGCGCCGCGTCGGCGCGCAGCTCGGCGGCCAGGCCGGACAAGCCGGCCAACAGCGCGGCGTGGGACTGGCGAAAGGCCGCCACGCTGGCGGCGTCGCCGGTGTCCAGCACGGCGCCGTCCAGCAACAACAGGCGCATCGCCGCCAAGGTGTGATAGCTGTTGTCGCGGGTGCCACAGCACATGCCGCTGGAGTTGTTGGCGGCGATGCCGCCGATCTTGGCGCTGTTGATCGACGCCGGATCCGGGCCTATCTTGCGGCCGTAAGGCGCCAGCAAGGCGTTGGCGTGGCTGCCTATCATCGCCGGCCCCAGCCGGACGCGCGCGCCGTCGTCCAGCGCCTGGCCGTGATTGAAGCCGTCGCCCAGCAGGACCAGCACCGAATCGCTGACCGCCTGGCCGGACAAGCTGGTGCCGGCTGCGCGGAAGGTGAGCGCCACCTGGTGGCGGCGCGCCAGCGCCAGGATGGCGGCCACTTCCGCCTCGCTGTCTACGCGGGCGACGATTTGCGGCCGTAGCCGGTAGAAACTGGCGTCGGTGCCGTAGGCCAGCGTGGACAGCGGGTCGGTGTAAATGCGCGCCGCCGGCATCGCAGCCAGCAAATCCCGATGAAAAGCCTGATGCGCCGGACTCATGCTCATGCCGGCTCCCCGCCGTCGCGGCGCGCTTCGCGCTCGCGCACCAGTTCGTGCAGGGTCTTGGGCGCCGGCGTCAGCGGCGCGTGGTTCTGGGTCCAACCCAATTGGCCGCCAAGCGCGAGCTTGCGCAACCGGGTGGCGCCCCAGCCGAACCAGCGGTACAGCCGCGGCGAGGCGTGGACCTGGCGCCAGCCCTTCCAGGCCAGCCGCTCCGCCGCGCTCGCCGCCGCGCCCTGGCCGCGCAAGGGATGGCTGACCGCCTCGCCGGCCGGGCGCTGGCTTTCCTCGCGCAGCCGCATCAGCATCTCGGGAATCGGGATCTTCACCGGGCAGACTTCGCCGCAGGCGCCGCACAGGCTGGAGGCGGTGGGCAGGTCGCGGGTGTTTTCCAGGCCCAGCAGGTGCGGCGAGATGATCTCGCCTATCGGCCCCGGATAGGTGGTGCCGTAAGCGTGGCCGCCGATGCGGGCGTAGACCGGGCAATGGTTCATGCAGGCGCCGCAGCGTATGCATTGCAGGGTCTTGCGCAATTGCGCGTCGGCGTAAGCCTGGCTGCGGCCGTTGTCCAGCAGCACCAGGTGCACTTCGCGCGGGCCGTCTTTTTCGCCGGCGCGGCGCGGGCCGCTGATCATATTGAAATAAGTGGTGATGGGCTGGCCGATGGCGGAACGGGTCAGCAGGCTGTACAGGGGCGGCACGTCGGCCAGCTTCTCCACCACTTTCTCGATGCCGGTGATCGCGATGTGCAGGTCCGGCACCGTGGTGCACATGCGGCCGTTGCCCTCGTTCTCCACCAGGCACAGCGTGCCGGTTTCCGCCACCGCGAAGTTGACGCCGGACAGGCCGACGTCGGCGTCCAGATAATGTCGGCGCAGCGCGCCTCGGCCGATCTGGATCAACTCGTCCACGTCCTCGGTGTAGGGCGTGTCCGGCAGCTTGTCGTGGAACAGCCGCGCGATGTCGGCCTTGGTCTTGTGGATCGCCGGCATGATGATGTGGGTGGGCTTCTCCCCGGCCAGCTGCACGATGTACTCGCCCATATCGCTTTCCACCGCGGTGACGCCGCGCGCTTCCAGATAGTGGTTGAGTTCGATCTCCTCGCTGACCATGGACTTGCCCTTGACCATCAGCCGGCCGGCGCGCGCCGCCACCAGGCCGTGGATGATGCGGTTGGCCTCGTCCGCGGTCTCGGCCCAATGCACTTGCACGCCGTTGGCGCTCAGCCGCGCCTCCAGTTGCTCCAGCAAATCCGGCAGCCGCGACAGGCAACGCTGACGGATGGCCTCCCCCAGCGCGCGCAAGGCCTCCAGCTCCGCCGGATCGTCGAAGGCCGACAGCCGTTTGGCCATCAGGAAGTCCATCGCCCCGCGCAGGCTGTGGCGCAGCTCGCCGTCGGCCAGCGCCGCGCGCGCCTGCTGCTTGAATTGGCGCGACGGGTAGAGTTCGATCTTGTGCTCGCTCATGGCCGCTCCTCCTCCGCCTGCTCCAGCTGCGCCGGGTCGATGTGCTCGGGCAGCTGCGCCAGCACCAGCAGTTCGCGCGGCCCATGCGCGCCGTAGGCCAGCGTCAGCTGGATGTCGGCGGTCTTGGACGGGCCGGAAATCAGCAAGGCGTTGGTGGGCATGTCGTCCCGCCAGTTCTCGCAGCGCATCGCGCTGTAGAAGTCGGGGTAGAGCGTGGCGGTGTCGAACAGCACGATGTGCAACGGCGGCACCAGGCTCATGGTTCGCGGTTCCCGCGCGTCCGGCCACAACACCAGGGTGCCGGTGGCGGCGATGCCGCAGCGCGCCGCGGTGAACGCGGCCTCGATCTCGAACAGCTCGGCCTTCCAGTCGTCGACGGCGCGGTCGAAGAAACGCAGCGCCGGCGGCGTGGGCAAGCCTTGCAGCGCCGCCTCGGCGCGGCGGCCGTGGGCGGTGTCGGACAGCAGCAGGGAGGCCGGCCGCCGCTGCGCGATCCACACCGCCAGCCGGGTGTGCCAGTCGTCGGCGCGCACCCACAGCACCTCGGTCTTCACCGCCCGCATCGCCTGCGCCCAGCTGCGCAAGGCGGCCAGGCTGTGCTGCGGCGGCGCGAAGCGCCGGTAGTGCGCGTCCAGCTCCGGCCGCGGCAATTCCTCGCGCGGCGCGGCGCGCAGCTTGGCCAGGATGGCGTCGCGGGCGCTCATGCCTTGCCTCCCACGCGCTCCAGCAGAAAACTGGCCAGGTGCCGGCCTTGGAATGCCCTGCCCTCCTTGGCCAGCTTGCCGTTGATATTGAGCAGACAGCCGCCGTCGGCGGTGATGAACTCCACCGCGCCGCTGTCCCGCAGCGCGGCGGCCTTGTCCGTCACCATCGCCCCGGCGATGTCCGGATGCTTGATCGAAAACGTGCCGCCAAAACCGCAGCACTCGGACTCATGATCGTGCGTCACCCGCTCGACGTTGGCCAGCCGTTCCAGCAAGGCCCAACAGGACAGATGCACATTCATCTCGCGGCGGGCGGAACAGGAGGTGTGCACCGCCACCTTCACCTTCGGCCCCTGATCTTGCGGCCGCCAGTCCAGATGGTTGAGCAGGAAATCGCTGAACTCCACCACCCGCGCGGCCACCGCGCAGGCGCGCGCCTCGTCCGGCTGACCGGCGAACAGCCTGGGCCAATGGTGCTTGATCATGCCGCCGCAGGAGCCGGATGGCACCACGATGGGCCAGTCCTCGGCAAAACAGTCCAGCTGCGCCCGCGCCACCGCCAGCGCTTCCGCCGGATGGCCGCTGGTATAGGCCGGCTGGCCGCAGCAGCTCTGTTGCTGCGGAAAGTGCACGCGCAAGCCCAGCCCTTCCAGCAAGGCGATGGCGTCCACGCCGGCCTGCGGCAAAAACAGGTCGAGCAGACAGGTGCCGAACAGATAGACGTTGGCAGGCTTCATCCGGTTTCCTTTGTAAATTGGTAAGACCAATTATTTTTATTAAAACCACTCTAGAGTGATTGCTTGAATCCGTCAATATGACGGCGCGGATTCCAGCTTAGCCTGTGGTAAGCTGCACTCACTCTGGTCTGACCACTTTCGCCCAACGAACAAGCCCGGCGCCATGGCCTATCCCAAACTGAACATCCCCAAACTCTCCGACGTCATCGTCGAACAACTGGAAAAGCGCATCCTGGACGGCGTGCTCAAACCGGGCGACCGCCTGCCGCCGGAACGGCAGCTGGCCGAGGAATTCGGCGTGTCCCGCCCCTCGCTGCGCGAGGCGATCCAGCAACTGGCGTCGCGCGGCCTGCTCAGCAGCCGTCAAGGCGGCGGCACCTGGGTGACGGACCGCTTGGAAACCGCGTTTTCCGACCCCTGGGAAAAGCTGCTGAACCAACATCAGGATTTGCACGGCGACTTGCTGGAATTTCGGCGGGTATTGGAAGGCGCGGCGGCGCGCGGCGCGGCCAGCCGGGCCACGCCGGCCGATCTGCAGCGGCTGGAACATTGCGTGGGGCAGTTGCAGATCGCCTACGACAGCGGCGACCTGGCCCAGCAGGCCCAGGCCGACGTGCGCTTTCACCAGGCGGTGGCGGAGGCCTCGCACAATGTCCTGTTCGCCCACCTGAGCGGCAGCCTGCTGGCCATGCTGCACCGGCACGTCAAGGACAATATCGCCGATCTGTTCGCGGCGGGAGAGGTGGCGGACGCGCTGCGCGCGCAGCATCAGGCCATCTGGGAAGCCATCCGCGACCAGCGGCCGGACGCCGCGCAGCACGCGGTGGAACAACATCTGGACTTTGTCGCCACCACTTTGCAAAGCAGGCGACGGCAAGCGGAACGCGATGCGCGGGCGCGCATGCGTCTGGAACATCTGGACCCTTGAACGACGCGCGCCGGCAAGGGAATGAAACAGCGCAATGCAACAGCCGGGCCCTGACGGCGCGCTCCGAAGCCGGAGCGGCGCTAAGACCCGCTAACAAAACCCCTGATCCTGCGTTGCGCCTCCTTGTCGTACTACTTGTACTGCCTGCGTCGGCGCGCCTTGGCTCAGGTACGCTGTGCGGTTTTGTTAGCGGCTCTAAGAACCTGTTTACGATCTGCTGCGCTGCGGCGATACAGCGTTGAAACCCGCTTCGAAATGCTCATGTACCACGCGTACATTCCGCTTTCTCAGCGGTTTTCGCCTTGTCTCGCTCTTGCTCACGAGATCGTAAACACGTTCTAAGTGCGGCTAACAAACTCCTGATGCCGCGTTGCGCCGACTTGTCGCGCTCAATTACCGCCCGCGTCGGCGCCTCGCCTCAGGCGTGAAACTGACAATGTCAGCCACTCTAAATCTGCCCCAGCTTCTTCTGACTCTTGATCACAAAACGCTCGCGGTCCTCCCCCCTGGCCTCCGCCTCCACCAGCCACACCGGCGGCCGTCCGCGGCCGGACCAGGTCTGGTGCGGCATCGCCGGGTTCTGGTACTTGGGCGTCACGCCGTTCTTGGCGTACAGCTTGGGCAGAATCAGGCCGTAAGCCATCGCCAAGCGCTCGATTTCCTCTATCCCCTTTTGCTGGCGCAATTGGACGCGATCAGTCAAAGTGTTCAGCAAAAAAACCGCCGCCTCCTTCAAAGCCTGGTCCGAACAGGAATCCAGCAAGTCCTCGTTGATCAGCACTTTTTTATTCATACACGCCTCCTAAGCTTCGCCGGGCCTTTGTTGCCGTTCAAGCTCCGGCCAACCGTCGCCCCGCCGTCTCATGTCTACGCCATTCGTCATTAGCCGCCGATTTAAACCGCGCTTTAACGCCGTCCGGCATTAATTCTTTACGCTAATACTGGGCACGAACTGTTTTTCCATGAATATTCTATCTCCGTCACCCCAATGGCTTGGAATAGGAAAAAACTGATTTTTCCCAGAAAATCACGCCTTTGCGCGCCGGCGGCGCGACGCGGCAAAATCGCGCGCCGCCCCCTTCAAGCCAACGGCATGAAAAGCCCGCCTCTCCCCTCCTCCGGCTCTTTTCCCCCGCCGCCGCGCCCAGGAGAAAATATTTTGAAAAAAGCCTTGCACAGCCTGAAAAGCCTAGGTATAGTTCGCTTCCTGTCGAGACCGACCGGGCGCAAGAGCCGGGAAGGATAAGGCAACCCGTGGGGGTATAGCTCAGCTGGGAGAGCGCTTGCATGGCATGCAAGAGGTCAGCGGTTCGATCCCGCTTATCTCCACCACAATTCAGTCCCCATCGTCTAGAGGCCTAGGACATCGCCCTTTCACGGCGGTAACCGGGGTTCGAATCCCCGTGGGGACGCCAGCAATACCGGGGGTATAGCTCAGCTGGGAGAGCGCTTGCATGGCATGCAAGAGGTCAGCGGTTCGATCCCGCTTATCTCCACCAAATATAAAAGCCGAAATCGAAAGATTTCGGCTTTTATTCTTTTCGGCTCAAATATTATTCAGCAGCCATCCTGAACTCGTTTTTCCCCGCCCGCTTGGCCTCGTACATCGCCCGGTCCGCCGCGTGCAGCAAACCGCCCAGATCCCCGCCGTTTTCCGGAAAGAAAGCCACGCCGATGCTGGCGGACACCGCGCACTCGCCGCCGGCCAAGGCCACCGGCTGCGCCAGCACGGTCAATAGCCGCCGCACCATCACGCCGCAGGACTCCGCCCGGTCCAAGCCCGGCGCCACCACCAGGAACTCGTCCCCGCCCAGCCTCACCACCAGGTCCTCGCCGCGCACGTGCTGACGCAGACGTTCGGCCATCGCCACCAGCAGCGAGTCGCCGGCTTCGTGCCCCCAGCCGTCGTTCACCGCCTTGAAACCGTCCAGATCGATGAACAACAGCGCGATGCATTCATTGCGGCGCTTGGCCCTGACAATCTCCTTGTCCAGCTCTACCTGCAGAAAATGGCGATTGCCCAGACCGGTCAGCTGATCGTGGTAGGCCAGGAAATGAATATGCGCCTCCGCCGCGCGGATCGCCGAAATATCCGAGATGGCCAGCACATAGTGACCGACCCTGCCCTCGGCGTCGCGCACCACCGAGGCATGCTGCCAGCAGGGAAAGGTTTCGCTCCGGCGGCGGCACATCACCTCGCCCTGCCAGAAACGCCGCTCACCCTCCAACCGACGGTAAAAACCCTCCCCATGCGGCTCCACATGCAGGCAATCGTCCGGATCGCTTCCCAGCGCCTCTTCGGCGCTCAAACCCGTCAAACGGTAAAAGGACTCGTTCGCCGACACGATGCGGCGCTGGTGATCCAGCACCAGAATGCCTTCCGCGCTGGCCTGAAACACCACGCTGGCCTGCCGCAGACTGGCCTCGTTCAAATGCGCCTCGGTCACGTCCCGCGCCACCCCCACCCAACGCGCCGGCTCGCCCGCGGCGGCAAAATTGCGCCCGCAGAGCTCAACCCACTTCTCCGCGCCCTCCTCGCCAATCTTCACCGTGCGCTGCAAGACCCTCTCGGACCCCAACGCCCGCGCCAGCTCAGCCGCCACGGCCTCCGCCATGCCCGGCAAGCCAGCCTGACCGCCCTCGGCGGCGGCGAATGGAAACGCGTCCAGAAACTCTTGCTCCCACGTCATCCCGCCGCGCTGACCGCTCCACTCCCACACCCCCAGCCGGGCCGCCTCCACCGCCATGCGCAAGCGGCGGCGCTGACGCTGCTCCTCCACCTCCGCCCTGCGCCGCGCCAAGCCCATGCGCACCGAGGCGTTCAGTTCGCGCAACTGGTAAGGCTTCAGCAAATAGCCGTAAGGCGCGCTGCCTTCCGCGTTGCGCAACATATCGTCCTCGGCGTAGGCGGTCAGAAAAATGGACGGAATCTGGAAACGCTCGCGTATCACGCGCGCCGCCTCGGTGCCCGGCACATCCCCGTCCAGATGAATGTCCATCAGCACCAGATCCGGCCTGTCCGCCCCCGCCCGCCTCACCGCGTCGTCCGCATTGGCGCAGACGCCCAATACCCGGTAACCCAGGGATTCGAGGCTGGTCTGCAAGTCCAGCGCCACCACCCCTTCGTCCTCGACGATCAACAAACCGTTGTCCATATTCATTCCGCGCTCTCCGGCTCATCGCTGAACGCGATCTCCACGCAAGCCCCGCCCGCCTCGGGCCGCAACAAGCGGGCCTCCCCCTTCAATTGCCCCACCAAGGTGGGCACCAGGCGAAAACCCAGCGAACTGACCTCGCCCAGCTTCACTGAATCGGGGATGCCGACGCCGTCGTCCGACACCAGAATCCGGCAGCGCCCCCCATCGTCCCGCTCCAGCGCCACCTCCACCGTGCCGCGCCGACCGGGAAACGCGTGCTTGAGCGCATTGGTCACCAACTCGTTGACCAACAGGCCACAGGGAATCGCCCGCTGCATGCCCAGATACACCGCGGCGTCCATGCCGCGGCAACGCAAGCGCACCCCGCCCTCCGACACGCTGCCGCTCAGCAACTGGGTCAGCCGCTCCAGATAGAGCCCCACGTGAATCCGGGAAAAATCGCCGTGCTCGTACAAGAGCTGATGGATCAACGCCATCGCGCGCACATGATTCTGACACTCGGTCAGCACCGCCACCGCCTCCGGCGGCGCCGAGCGCGTTTGCAGATTGAGCAGGCTGGAAATGACTTGCAGATTGTTCTTGACCCGGTGATGCACCTCGTTGAGCAAGGCGGTCTTCTCCTTCAGCGCCAGCTCCAGACTGGCCTGCGCCGCCTTGCGCGCGCTGATGTCGGTAATGGTGGCCAGCACCTGCAACTCCCCGCCGTCCCACACCGGAGTCAGGCCGATTTCGGCGGGAAACTCGCCGCCGTCGCGCCTCACCCCGAAAATCTCCTGCTGGCGCGCCATTTCCCGCGCCTCCGGGCGGCGCATGTAATTTTCGATCAGCCGCCCATGGCCGTCGCGAAAGCGCTCCGGCACCAGGCTGGAAATCATCACCCCCTCCATGCCCACGCCCAGATAGTCGAACATCGCCTCCGCCCGATGATTCGCCATCAGGATGCGCCCGCCCTGGTCTATCATCACCAAGCCGTCCAGGGCGGAATCCACCACCATGCGCAAGCGCGCCTCGCCCTCGCCGCGCAGGCGCTCGGCGCGCCGCTCCGCCGCCACGTCCCGGACCACGGCCACCACCCCCACCACCTCGCCCGCCGGCGCGCGGTACGGCAGATAGCTGATCTGCCACTCCCTGAGCGCCGCCCTGTCGCCGGGCCCCACCTTGGAGTTGACGCACACATCGAGCACCGGCTCGCCGCTCTCCATCACCCGCCTCACCAGCGACTCCAAGTAGTCGCCGATCTGCGGCAGCGTCTCCGCCACGCCCCGCCCCAGATGGGCGGAACGCGACAGGCCGTTGGCCTCGGCCAAAAGCTGGTTGAGCAATCGATAACGCATCTGGCCGTCGATCAGCGCCAGCCCCACCGGAACCGCCTCCAGCACATCGGACAGCACCTGTTCGGCGCAATCCAGCGCACCGCCTTCGCCCTTCAGGGATCCAGCCACCCGGCCTCCTCACGCCACCCCCAGCCGACGCGCGGCGCAACCGGAAACGGCCGCACTCAAGCGCGCAAACGAGGCAGTCAACTTGTTACCCGCTTGTGTTATATGACATATGGAATGGGAAGCAAACTGTTAAAATTGCTTAGCGCAAGCCATTGGGACAGGCGCGCCGGGCGGCGCGAAACGGAAAGGAAGCCGCGACGGACGCGCGGAAACGCAAAAAGGCCACGCGATGCGTGGCCTTTGAATTCTGGCTCCCCGAGCAGGGCTCGAACCTGCGACCTGCGGATTAACAGTCCGTCGCTCTACCAACTGAGCTATCAGGGAATATCTCTTGCGAGAGAGGAGTATATTAACCAACCAGCTGAGCGGCGTCAATACCCGGAGCGCAAAATGCCTGCGCCCCGGGCCTCAGACCGCGCTCAAGGATTGCGGGTTTCCACCTGCACCAGGTCCGACGGAGCCGCCTCTTGCTGAGACTGACGGGTCACGTCGCGACGACGCGGTCCGCTCGGCAACACCGGCTCCTGCGCAGCGGGCGCCTCGACCACCGACTTGGTGGACACCATGACCAAGCCGCCCAGGCTTGCAGGTTCCGCCGCGGCGACGGCGCGGGTCTCGATCACGGCCGGCGCCGGAACTTCCGGCTCGGCTTGATCAAGCTGCTCCGGCTCGCTTTGCGCGACCAGGACTTCCGGCTCCGGCGCAAGCGCCGGCTCCGCAGCGGCGAACGCCTCGACGGCCTCCACCACGGCAGCCACTTCCACCGCCGGAGCGATCTCGACCACCTCGGCCGCCTCGACCACCTCAGACGGCTGCGCGACCTCGACGACCGGAGCCGCCTCGACTACCGGCAATTCAGGATCAAGCGCCGGCACCGCCACTTCCGCCTCAAACGCTTCCCGCACCGGCTGCGCAACTTCAAGCGCCACGGACTCAACAACCGCGACGGACTCTTCGCGCTGCTCGGCCGCCGGGGCTTCAATCGCCTCGGCCGGAACCGGCTCGGCCGCCGCCTCGACAACGGCTTCCACCGCTACCGCGCCGGCAAGCACCGCGGCCGCAACCGGCGCCGCTTCCGCCGCCGACAGAGCCGCGCCCTCTTCCTGAGGCGCCGCGGCCGGATCGTCGCGACGACGATCGCGACGGCTGCGGCGGCGACGGCGCTCATTGCGCTCTTGCTGCTCGGCGTCGCCTTCTGCGCGAACCTCGTCGGCCACCGGCTTGTTCAGCTCCAAAGCCTGCTCTTCCGCCTGCGGCGCCTGACGACGACGCGGCTCCTGCTGCGGACGCTCCTGCTTTTCCAGCTTTTCCGGACGCTCCTGCGGCGCTTCCTCGCGCGCCGGCTGCTGACGCTGCGCGTCCTTCAGCTCGCGCGGCTCGCGGCCTTCACGACCTTCGCGGCCGTTTTCGCGCTCGCGACGGCGGCCGTTGCGCGGCTGCTCGCCCCGCTCCTGGCGCTCTTCGCGTTGCGGCTGCTCCTTGCGCTCCGGACGCTCCTGGCGTTCCTGACGCTCGCCGTCCTGGCGCTCGCCGCGTTCGGCGCGCTCCGGACGGCGCGGCTTCTCGTCGGAACCCTGACGACGCTGCTCGTGTTCGCGACGCGCTTGACCGCCCGGACGGCGATCGCCGTTGCGCTGGCGGTTGCCGCGTTGCTGCGACTGGGCCGCCGGCTTTTTCTTCTCGGCCGGCTGGGCCGCTTGTTCCGGCTCGGCGAACAGGCTCTTGATCCAGGAACCCAGCTTGCCGAACAGACCCGGCTCGGGTTCGGCCGCCTTGGCCGCCACCGACGGCGCCGGCTGCTGCGGAGTAATGCCTTTGACCGCGGCTTCCTGACGCTCCAGCTTCGGCTTTTCATGGCCAAAGTTGGTGATCACGTCTTCTTCCTGCACTTCCACCCGCTTGTAGCTCGGCGCTTCGCCGGCGTCGGCCAGGTCGTCGTGGCGCACGCGCACGATCTTGTAATGCGGGGTTTCCAGATGGATGTTCGGGATCAGCACCACGTCCACGTCCAGACGCTCTTCGATCGAATGGATTTCGGAACGCTTTTCGTTGAGCAGGAAGGTGGCCACGTCCACCGGCACCTGCGCGTGAACCGCGCCGGTGTTTTCCTTCATCGCCTCTTCCTGGATGATGCGCAGGATGTGCAGCGCGGAGGACTCGGTGCCGCGGATGAAGCCGATGCCGTGACAGCGCGGGCAGGTCTCGTGGCTGGTCTCGCCCAGGCTGGGCTGCAGACGCTGACGCGACAGTTCCAGCAGGCCGAAACGGGACAACTTGCCCATCTGCACGCGAGCGCGGTCGTGCTTGAGCACGTCGCGCAGGCGGTTTTCCACGTCGCGCTGGTTCTTGGCGCTTTCCATGTCGATGAAGTCGATCACCACCAGGCCGCCCAGGTCGCGCAAGCGCAGCTGGCGAGCGATTTCCTCGGCCGCCTCCAGGTTGGTCTTGACCGCGGTGTCTTCGATGTCGGCGCCCTTGGTGGCGCGCGCGGAGTTGACGTCGATGGACACCAGCGCTTCGGTGTGGTCGATCACGATGGCGCCGCCGGACGGCAGCTGCACGCTGCGCGCGAAGGCGGTTTCGATCTGGTGCTCGATCTGGAAGCGGGAGAACAGCGGCACGTGATCCTTGTACAGCTTCACGCGCGACAGCATGTTCGGCATCACGTGGCTCATGAACTGGCGAGCCTGGTCGTAGATTTCCTCGGTGTCGATCAGCACTTCGCCGATGTCCGGATGGAAATAGTCGCGGATGGCGCGGATCACCAGGCTGCCTTCCTGCAGAATCAGGAACGGCGCGTTCTGAGCGCCGGCCGCGCCTTCAATCGCGCGCCACAGCTGCATCAGGTAACCCAGGTCCCACTGCAGTTCTTCCAGGTTGCGGCCGATGCCGGCGGTGCGGGCGATCAGGCTCATGCCGTGCGGCACTTCCAGCTGCGACAGCAGATCCTTCAGCTCCTGACGCTCCTCGCCCTCGATGCGGCGCGATACGCCGCCGCCGCGCGGGTTGTTGGGCATCAGCACCAGGTAACGACCGGCCAGGCTGATATAGGTGGTCAGCGCCGCGCCTTTGTTGCCGCGCTCGTCCTTCTCCACCTGCACGATGACTTCCATGCCTTCGCGCAGCACGTCCTGAATGCGCGGACGGCCGCCGTCATAGCCCTGGAAATAAGAGCGGGACACCTCTTTGAACGGCAGGAAGCCGTGGCGTTCGGTGCCGTAATCGACGAAACAAGCCTCAAGGGAAGGCTCGATACGGGTGATCACACCCTTATAGATATTCCCCTTGCGCTGTTCCTTGCCTACTGTCTCGATATCGAGGTCGACGAGCTTCTGCCCGTCGACAATGGCAACGCGCAGCTCTTCAGCCTGCGTTGCGTTAAACAACATGCGTTTCATTTACATTCCTTGCGCGGCACTCACGCAAGGGATGCAGCCAGTATTTGACGGCCCAGTGACTATTGATGGGCGCTTTCCGAAAGAAGTGTCGATGTAAAGATCGAAAAAAACAGTGGTGACAAGCCTACTTCCTGAAAATCGATCACACGCAGACCTGACTCATGTGCGCAATTGGCGCTCCGGGATCGCCGGCCTGCCTCAAAGGGCAGGACATACAGTGCAGGGGGGCTAGCATGCCGGGTCAAACTTCGCTGCAAAATTTCCTGACTGGCTTAGCATCAGGAAATGGAATACTCGTGAGTGCGTTATGCGTACAAATGCATTACCATCGCTGCTTTTCGGTGAGCGAGTTAACCTTGGCTGCAAACGTCGCGAGCGGCATCAGGTCAGGGTCTGTAAATCCCTGCCGGCCGTCTCCAACCTCTTGCAGCAGCGCCACGCAACATGCCGTGACCTTGGCTTGACATTTCGCCGTCATCTTGGTGCAACACACCTAGGGACAGCGCCAGAAGTATAAGCAATATGACAGACATTCGCAAAGATTCCGTCTCCTTCGTCCAAGTGGACGACGGCGACGCCGGCCAACGCATCGACAACTACCTGGTGCGCTTGCTCAAGGGCGTGCCCAAGAGCCATATCTACCGCATCCTGCGCTCCGGCGAGGTGAGGGTGAACAAGGGCCGCATCGACGCCGCCTACCGCGTGCAGGCCGGCGACGAACTGCGCATTCCGCCGATACGCGTGGCCGAGCGCGCGGAGAAGAACGTGCCGGCCGCCACCTTCCCGGTGGTGTACGAAGACAACGCACTGCTGGTGATAGACAAACCGGCCGGCGTGGCGGTGCACGGCGGCAGCGGCGTGTCCTTCGGCGTGATCGAACAGCTGCGCCAGGCGCACCCGGACTGGCGTTATCTGGAGCTGGTGCATCGGCTGGACCGCGAAACCTCCGGCCTCCTGATGCTGGCCAAGAAGCGCTCGGCGCTGACCAAGCTGCACGACATGATGCGCGCCAACGTGCCGGACAAGCGCTACCTGGCGCTGGGCATAGGCCAGTGGCCGGACGACGCGCGCCAGGTCAAGCTGCCGCTGTTCAAGTTCCACACCCCGGACGGCGAACGCCGCGTGCGGGTCAGCGACGCCGACAACGGCCAGTACGCGCACACCAATTTCGCGGTCAAGGAACGCTTTGCGGAATTCACGCTGGTGGAGGCCCACCTGCGCACCGGCCGCACCCACCAGATCCGCGTGCACATGCAGGCCAGCGGCTGCGCGATCGCCGGCGACGAGAAGTACGGCGATTTCGCGCTGAACAAGGAGCTGGCCAAGCGCGGCCTGAAACGGATGTTCCTGCATGCGCGCAGCTTGTCCCTGCCCCATCCGCTGACCGGCGAGCCGCTGAAACTGGAAGCGCCGCTGCCGCCGGAACTGGAACGCTTCCTGAAAAGCCTGAGGTCTTGAGATGAACACTCGCTTCGATCTGGTCGTTTTCGACTGGGACGGCACCCTGATGGACTCCACCGCCCACATCAGCCAGTCCATCCAGCAGGCTTGCGCCGACCTGTCCCTGCCCGTCCCCAGCCGCGAACAGGCCAGCCACGTCATCGGCCTGCGGCTGGCTGAGGCGCTGCAGCAGGCCTGCCCGGCCGCCAGCGCCGAACAGCTGCCGCGACTGACCGAAGCCTTCCGCCACCATTACCACGCCAACCAGCACCAGGTGACCCTGTTCGACGGCGCCGTGGAATGCCTGAACGCCATCGCCGCCAGCGGCGTCTTCCTGGCGGTGGCCACCGGCAACAGCCGCGCCGGACTCAACCGCCTGCTGGAACAGACCGGGCTAGGCCCGCTGTTCCACGCCACCCGCACCGTGGACGAATGCCATTCCAAGCCGCATCCGGACATGCTGCTGTCGCTGACCGAGGCGCTGGGCGCGGAGCCTCGACGCACGCTGATGATAGGCGACACCAGCCACGACTTGCTGATGGCCGGCAACGCCGGCTGTCACGGCGTCGGCGTCAGCTTCGGCGCCCACGACAGCGAGCACCTGGAGAGCTGCGCGCCGCTGGCGCTGTTCCACTCCTACCCCGAGCTGCAGACATGGCTGCTGCCGAAACTCGGATAATCTGCGCCGCGGCTGAGCTGCAGGACGGCGGCCGCGCCTGGCGCTTCGAGATCGAGCAGGCGGACGGCGCGCCGCCGCTGCCCGCCTTCGCCGTGCGCTACCGCGGCAAGGTCTACGCCTACGTCAACGCCTGCCGCCACATCCCGGTGGAACTGGATCTGCGCGACGGAGAAGTCTTCGACCTCAGCGGCCATTACCTGGTGTGCAGCATGCACGGCGCCTGTTACGAGCCGCACACCGGCTATTGCGTGTCCGGCCCCTGCCGCGGCCAACGGCTGATCGCCGTGCCCGTCTTCGAACAGGACGGCGATATCTGCATCAATGTCATGCCGTCGTGAACTTTGCTAGACTCCTGGAATTATTCAGGGAGCACCACACATGAGCGACACCTCCAACCATTGGGAACGCCAATTGCTGGAAAAACTGGCCAGCGCCGCGCTGGTGGAACAACGCCGCGCCCGCCAGTGGAAGATTTTCTTCCGCATGATCTGGCTGATCATCATCGGCTTCGTGCTGTTCAGCCTGTTCATGCGCAACGAGGACAAGGCCGCCGCCGGCCTTTCCGGCTCCGGCCACACCGCCGTCATCACGCTGGACGGCGTGATCGACAGCCAGAGCGACACCGCCAACAAGCTGAGCCAGGCGCTGACCGACGCCTACGGCGACAAGAGCACCAAGGGCATCATCATCGACGCCAACAGCCCCGGCGGCAGCCCGGCGCTGTCCGGCATGGCCTATGACGAGATCCGCCGCCAGAAGAAGCTGCACCCGTCCGTCCCGGTCTACGTGGTGGTCAGCGAAGTCTGCGCGTCCGGCTGCTATTACATCGCCTCCGCCGCCGACAAGATCTTCGTCGACAAGGCCAGCATCGTCGGCTCCATCGGCGTGCTGTCCGACGGCTTCGGCTTCACCGGCGCGATGGAAAAACTGGGCGTGGACCGCCGCCTGCGCACCTCCGGCGAAAACAAGGCGATGGGCGACCCCTTCTCCCCGGTCAACCCCAAGCAGGAAGCCATCCGCCAGCAGTTGCTGGACGACATCCACCAGCAGTTCATCGCGGCGGTCAAGGCCGGACGCGGCCAGCGCCTGGCCAACGATCCGCAACTGTTCTCCGGCATGGTGTGGCTGGGCGACAAAAGCATTCCGCTGGGCTTGGCCGACGGCCTGGGCACGGTGCGCTCGGTGGCGCGCGACGTGATCAAGGCGGAGAAAACCGTCGACTATACTCAGCAAGACGATCTGTCCAGCCGCGTGGCGCGCAAGATTGGCGTGGAGTTCGCCGGCGGCGTGAAGAGTCTGTTCGACACCAAGCTGTTCTGACCAACCGGCAAGGCACACCATGGCGCGCAGAAGAAAACGGCAGGAAGAAGAACACGAGAACCATGAACGTTGGCTGGTTTCCTACGCCGACTTCATCACCCTGCTGTTCGCCTTCTTCGTGGTGATGTACGCGATCTCCTCGGTCAACGAGGGCAAGTACCGCGTGCTCTCCTCCGCCATCGTGGACGCCTTCCGTTCCGGCTCCACCATCAGCGTCAACACCACCCCGCCCAGCGGCGGGGCCAACACCATGATAGAAATCCCCGAGACCAAGCCCATCGCCAAGGCGGTCAAGGGAGATCATCAGGCCGAGAAAAAAGCCAATACCGGATCGGCCCAGGGCGACGAAAAAACCCGGCTCGCCAACCTGACCCAGGACCTGGCCAAGGTGATGGACCCGCTGGTCAAGAGCGGCCAGGTCACCATCACCCACAGCAGCAAGGGCGTCACCATAGACATCCGCGACACCGCGCTGTTTCCCACCGGACAGGCGCAGCCCAACGAACAGTCGCGCCAGCTGATGGCCAATATGGCGCTGCAGCTGGCCAAGGTGGACAACCCGATCCGCGTTGAAGGCTTTACCGACAACGTGCCCATCCGCAACTCCTACTTCCCGTCCAACTGGGAATTGTCCGCCTCGCGCGCCGGCAGCGTGGTGCGCCTGTTCCAGGAAAACGGCATCAATCCGGAACGGCTGGTGGCGGTGGGCCGCGGCTCCAATCTGGCGGTGGGCGACAACGCCACCGCCGACGGCCGCGCCAGCAACCGCCGCGTCGCCATCACCGTGCTGGCGAGCGGGCTGAGCGACGCCGAAGTGCTGTCGCCGCAAGACGCATCCATGGCCAATGGCCGCTAACACCCCTGTTTCTCTAGAGGAGCACGATATGAGCACCCCGATTCATCATTCCGCGCTGGAACAGCTGTTCCTCAACGCCCGCACCCACAGCCACTGGCAAGACCGCCCGGTCACCGCCGAAACCCTGCATCAGCTGTTCGACCTGCTGAAAATGGCGCCCACCAGCGCCAACTGCTCGCCGGCGCGCTTCATCTTCGTGCAAAGCGACGCCGCCAAGGCCAAGCTCAAGCCCTGCCTGGCCGAAGGCAACGTCGAAAAGACCATGGCCGCGCCGGTATGCGTGATCGTGGCCCAGGACATGCGCTTCTACGAACACCTGCCCAAGCTCTACCCGCACGCCGACGCCAGAAGCTGGTTCGAAGGCAACGACGCGGCGATCCAGGCCACCGCCACGCGCAACAGCAGCCTGCAGGGCGGCTACCTGCTGCTGGCCGCGCGCTCGCTGGGGCTGGACTGCGGCCCGATGTCCGGCTTCGACAACGCCGCGGTGGACCAGGCCTTCTTCCCGGACGGCCGCTTCAAGTCCAACTTCCTGGTCAACCTGGGCTACGGCGCCGCGGACAAGCTCTACCCGCGCTCGCCGCGCTTCGACTTCGACGAAGCCTGCCAGATTCTTTAATCCCCCCGCCCCATGCCCGGTTATAATGCCGGGCATTTTGCTGCCTGGAGAAACAAGATGCTCTATTCGCTTCTGCGCCCGCTGCTGTTCCGCTTTGACGCAGAGACCGCCCACGAACAGACGCTGGCCATGCTGGACCAGGCGCACAAGCTGCGCCTGAGCACGCTGGCCTGCCACGGCGCCGCGCGCAAGCCGGTGCAGGCCATGGGCCTGACCTTCCCCAACGCAGTGGGGCTCGCCGCCGGGCTGGACAAGAATGGAGCGCATATCGACGCCTTGGCCGCGCTGGGTTTCGGCTTCATCGAAATCGGCACCGTCACCCCGCGGCCGCAGCCGGGCAACCCCAAGCCGCGGCTGTTCCGCCTGCCGGAGCACCAGGCCATCATCAACCGCATGGGTTTCAACAACCTGGGCGTGGACACCCTGCTGGACAATGTGCGCCGCTGCAAATTCCAGGGCGTGCTCGGCATCAATATCGGCAAGAACGCCGCCACCCCGATCGAAAACGCCGCCGACGACTACCTGGCCTGCCTGGACAAGGTCTACGCCTACGCCAGCTACGTCGCCGTCAACATCTCCTCGCCCAACACCAAGAACCTGCGCCAATTGCAGGAGGGCGACGAGCTGGGCCGGCTGCTGGCGCAATTGAAACAGCGCCAACAAGCGCTGGCCGACAAGCACGGCCGCCACGTGCCGCTGGCGCTGAAGATCGCGCCGGACCTGGACGACGATCAGATCGTCGCCATCGCCCGCCTGCTGACCGAGCACCGCATCGACGGCGTCATCGCCACCAACACCACGCTGTCGCGCGAGGCGGTGGCCGGCCACCCGCTGGCGGAACAGGCCGGCGGCCTGTCCGGCGCGCCGGTCAAGGACCGTTCGACAACAGTTATTCGCAAATTAGCCAAGGAACTTGACGGCGCCCTGCCTATCATAGGAGTTGGCGGCATCCTGTCCGGGCGGGACGCCGTGGAAAAACTGGATGCCGGCGCCAGCCTGGTTCAAGTCTACAGCGGCCTGATCTACCGAGGCCCGGCGCTGGTGGCCGAATGCGCGAATGCGATCGCAGCGCGTGCCAAACCCTGAACAACAGCACGCGCGGCCGCGCACGGGCGCTCCAAGCCAGGAAGCCCGGCGACAGGCCCGCGGCGACCATCCCGGGGCAAACCGGCTCGCTTACATAACATTGGGACTCACTCTTATGAACGCAAAACAACTGATTCGTCTTTCCGCCGTCGCGCTGCTGAGCGCCGGCGTGCTCACCGGCTGCGCCACCTCCGACTCCGCGGCCGTCTACTCCAAGGGCCAGATGCGCCAGGCGCAGACCGTGCAGCTGGGCACCGTGGTGTCGGTGCAGAACGTGAAAATGGAAGGCAGCAACAATGAACTGCTGACCCTGGGCGGCGCCGCGCTGGGCGGCCTGGCCGGCAGCAATATCGGCGGCGGCAAGGGCCAGATCGCCGGCGGCATCGTCGGCGCGCTGGCCGGCGGCTTCGGCGCCCAGGCCGCTCAACGCGGCCTGAGCAAGAACGCGCTGGAAATCACCGTCAAACTTGACGGCTCCGGCCGCATGATCTCCATCGTGCAGGAAGCCGACATCCCGTTCAGCGCCAATCAGCGCGTGCGCGTGCTGACCGGCGGCGGCAACGACCGCGTGGTGCCGTTCTAAGCAAGGCAAACGCTCAAAACCAAAAGGCCGGGAAACCCCGGCCTTTTTCATTGCCTGCGGCGCGCCGCCCCGTTCACGGGGCTGCGCTCACTCGCCCCGCGGCCTGGACAACTCCACCCAGCGCCCGTCCATCAAAGCCTGCAAGGGCTGGTACATCGCCTTGTAGGACATCTTCTGGCATTCGCGTATCCAGTAACCCAGATACAGGTGCGACAAGCCCAGCCGCCGCGTCAGCTCCGCCTGCCACAACACGTTGAACACGCCCAGGCTGGACTTGGCGTCGTCCGGATCGTAAAAGGTGTAGACCGCGGACAGGCCGTCGGCCAGCCGGTCTATCAGGCTGACCATCTTCAATTCGCCGTCTAGGCGAAACTCCGCCAGCATGCTGTCCACCCCGCTTTTCAGGATGAATTCCGAGTACTGCTGCGGATCGTCGTCGGACATGCCGCCGCCGGCGTGGCGCGATTGCTGATACCAGCGGTACAGCGCGTAATGTTCGGCGTCGAACTCCAACGGCAGCAGACGCACCTGCATCGCCTCCAGCCGGCGCGCCACCTTGCGCTGGGTGCGGCTGGGCTCGAAGCGCTCCACCGGAATCCGCACCGGCACGCAGGCCTGGCAGCTGTCGCAATAAGGCCGATAGGTATACAGGCCGCTGCGGCGGAAGCCCAGCTTCACCAGTTGGCTGTAGACCTCGCCATCGATCGCCTCGGCCGGGATCGCCACCTGAGAGCGCGCCTGACGCCCCGCCAGATAGCTGCACGGATAAGGCGCGGTGGCGTAGAAATGGATGGCCACAGTCGGGCCGGGATCACGATGGCTCATTGGTATACCGGTAGTTCCACATCGCGGCGGGCTGCGCCCGTCGGGCATTCTCTTTCAGAGTAGCAAGAAATGTCTGACGCGAAACCAACTTGGCGCCCAAGCTCTGCAAATGGCGGGTGTGCATCTGGCAATCTATCATCGTCACGCCCTGCGTCCGCAAATGACGCACCATGTGGATGAAGGCCAGTTTGGACGCGTTGCTGCAGCGGGAAAACATCGATTCGCCGTAAAACATCAGGCCCAGGCCGATGCCGTACAGGCCGCCGACCAGTTCGCCGTCCACCCAGGTTTCGAAGGAATGGGCGTAGCCCAGCCGGTGCAGACGGCAATACGCGTCCACCATCTCCGGCACGATCCAGGTGCCCTGCTGCTGGGTTCTGGGCTCGGCGCAGGCCGACATCACCTCGCGGAAGGCGGTGTCCACGCGGATTTCGTAAGGCTGATTGCGCAGCACCTTGTCCATGGAGCGGCTGACTTTCAGCTCGTCCGGGCACAGCACCATGCGCGGCGCCGGCGACCACCACAGAATGGGTTCGCCTTCGGAAAACCAGGGGAAAATGCCTTGGGAGTACGCAGCCAGGATGCGCTGCGGGGATAGATCGCCTCCGGCGGCCAGCAAACCGTTGGGTTCGCGCAGAGCCAGCCGCACCGGAGGGAAGACCGGCTCAGGACCGAGCCAGGGGATCATGCCTTCTTGGCGTTGAGGCAGTCCGGGCACTCGCCGTACATGTACAGCGCGTGATCGACGATGCGGAAGCCGTGCTGCTCGGCGATGCGGTCTTGCAGCGCCTCGATCTCCGGATCGAAGAACTCGACCACCTTGCCGCAGCTGACGCACACCATGTGATCGTGATGGCCGCCCTGGTTCAGCTCGTACACGGCCTTGCCGGTTTCGAAATGGTGGCGCACCAGGATGCCGGCCTGCTCGAACTGGGTCAGCACGCGGTAAATGGTGGCAAGGCCGATGTCGATATTTTCCGCAAGCAGCTTGCGGTAGACATCTTCCGCCGACATGTGGCCGGCGTGCTCTTCCTCGAACAGATCGAGGATTTTCAAACGCGGGCCGGTGGCCTTGAGGCCGATATCTTTAAGGTGACTGGCTTTGCTCATCGTGATATAAAGTGGGTCGATTTCAGATCATGATAAAGCCTTTTCACGGCTTTGCCTAATTACCGCCTCATAACTTTTAGGTCACGGAGTATCATGCGCGCCCTGATTTTTGCCGCCGTCATTGCCCTCTCCGGTTGCAGTTCGATGAACCCTCTGAACTGGCTCAGCCCGCACAAGATGGAAATCCAGCAGGGCAATTATGTCACAGAGGATGCCGTAGCCAAACTTAAACCGGGCATGACTCGCTCGCAAGTGCGTTTCCTGTTGGGTTCTCCGCTACTGGCCGACGCGTTTCACGCCAACCGCTGGGACTACACCTATAGCGACATCAAGCAGGGCAAGCTGGACAAAAGCAGCAACCGCCTGCTGACCGTCCACTTCAACGGCGACGTGCTGGAGCGCGTGGAAGGCCAGGCTCAGCCGGCCGAGCGCCCGCCGCTGACCGCCTCCGCGCCGGCCCAGGAAGCCAAGCCATGAGCGCCAACCCGCTGAAACTGGTGGTCGTCGGCGCCGGCGGCCGCATGGGCAAGACCCTGATCGAAGCGGCGCTGGCCGCGCCCGGCGTGGCGCTGCACGCCGCGGTGGACCGCCCCGGCTCGGAATTCATCGGCCAGGACGCCGGCCTGTTCATCGGCAAGCACACCGGCGTCAAGATAGGCGGCGACTTCCTCCATGCGCTGGAAGGCGCCGACGCCGTCATCGACTTCACCCGCCCGGAAGGCACGCTGGAACACCTGGCCGCCTGCGCCGAGCGCGGCGTGCAGATGATCATCGGCACCACCGGCTTCGACGAGGCCGGCAAGGCGGCGATCCGCGCCGCTGGCGACAAGATCGGCATCGTGTTCGCCTCCAATTTCAGCGTTGGCGTCAACCTCACCTTCAAGCTGCTGGACATGGCGGCGCGTGTGCTGGACGACGGCTACGACATCGAAATCATCGAAGCCCACCACCGCCATAAAGTGGACGCGCCGTCCGGCACCGCCCTGCGCATGGGCGAAGTCATCGCCGACGCGCTGGGCCGCGACCTGAAAGAATGCGCGGTCTACGGCCGCGAAGGCGTGACCGGCGAACGCGATCCGCAAACCATAGGCTTCGCCACCGTGCGCGGCGGCGACGTGGTCGGCGACCACACAGCCTTGTTCGCCGCCATCGGCGAGCGCGTGGAAATCAGCCACAAGGCCTCCAGCCGCGCCACCTTCGCCAACGGCGCGGTGCGCGCCGCGCGCTGGCTGGCCGGCAAACCGCACGGCCTGTTCGACATGCAGGACGTGCTGGGCCTGCGCTGAGCGCCGGCGGGGAGCCCGCTCCCCGCCTCTCCTCCCATGCGCCTCCTTCCGCTGACCCTAGGCCTCGCCGCAGGCCTGATCCTGCTCTCCCTGGTTTCACTGCTGCACGGCAGCGGCGTCAACGCGTCCCTTCTGCTGGCCGGCCATCCGCCGCCGGAACTGGAATGGCAGCTGCTGCTGGAACTGCGCTTGCCGCGTCTGCTGGCCAGCGCCAGCGCCGGCGCCTTGCTGGCCAGCGCCGGCGCGGCGGTGCAGGCGCGATTCCGCAACCCGCTGGCCGAACCCGGCCTGATCGGCATCAACAGCGGCGCGGCCTTGGCCGCCGCCGCCGCGCTGAGCCTGGGCGCCGGCCTCTACGCCGTGTCCGCCTCCGCCTTCGCCGGCGGCCTGTTCTCCCTATTGCTGATCCGCCTGCTGGGCCAGACCCAGCAAGGCGGCAGCCGGCTGATCCTCAGCGGCCTGGCCATCAGCTCCTTGCTGGGCAGCCTGCTGACCCTGCTGATCACCACCCTGCCCGACGGCTCCTTGCGCGTGGTGATTTTCTGGCTGATGGGTAGCTTCGCCAGCGTGGACTGGCCGCAAACCTTGCTGCTGTGCGCGGCCGCGCCGCTGGTCTGGCTGGCGCTGCACCGGCAATGGCGCTTTCTCAACGCGCTGCAACTGGGCGAAACCGCCGCCTTTCACCTGGGCTTTGAAGTGCGCCGCCGCGAATGGCAGGTGGTGATCCTGGCCGCGCTGGCCGCCGGCCTGGTGGTGTCCGCCTGCGGCATGATAGGTTTCATCGGCCTGATGGGCCCGCACCTGGCGCGGCAACTGGTGGGCGGCAACGCGCGCCGGCTGCTGTGGATCGCGCCCATGCTGGGCGCGCTGCTGGCCATCGCCTCGGACTGGCTGGCGCGCAGCCTGCTGGCGCCCAGCGAGCTGCCGGTGGGCGTGATCACCAGCCTGATCGGCGCGCCCTTCTTCCTGTGGCTGCTGCGGCAAAGCGCGGAAAAGGACGGCCATGCTTGAAGCCCGCGCCGTCAGCCTCGTTCGCCAGGGCCGCCTGTTGGTGGAATCGGTGTCCCTGCGCGTGACGCCGGGCGAACTCAATATCGTGCTAGGCCCCAACGGGGCCGGCAAAAGCAGCTTGTTGGGCATGCTGGCCGGTCTGCACGCGCCCAGCGCCGGCGAGGTCTGGATGGCCGGACGGCCGCTGCGCGGCCAATCCGCCGCGCAACTGGCGCGCCAGCGCGCGGTGGTGGAGCAAAATCCGTTGACGCCGGCCGGCTGGAGCACGGCGGAGCTGATCCAGTCTGGCGCCTACCTGCTGGCCCCTGCCGACGACGCCTGCCGCCGGGCGATGGAGCTGACCTGCACCGAGGAGCTGGCGCAGCGCCAGGCGAGCACGCTGTCCGGCGGCGAGCAGCAACGCGTCCACCTGGCGCGCGCGTTGTGCCAGTTGCTGGCCTCCGCGGAGACGGAGCGCTATCTCTTGCTGGACGAACCCACCGCCGCGCTGGATTTCGCGATGGCCGACGCGCTGCTGGCGCAAGTGGCCCGCATCTGCCGCGACTTGAACATCGGCGCGCTGGCGGTAGTCCACGATCTGAACCTGGCGCTGCGCCACGCCGACAATGTGCTGCTGTTGAACGAAGGACGCGCCGCCGGTTTCGGGCCGACGGCGGACATCATGCGGCGGGAGCAGTTGGAGGCGGTTTACGGCGTGCGGCTGGCGGAGCTGAGCAGCCGGGAGCACGCCTTGCGCGCCTTCGTGCCGCTGCCCCACTCCCATTAAAACCGGTTCGCTAGCCGCTGAATTCAGCGATGCGGCGTCTGCTTGCACTCGCTGAGAAAACGCGCGCGGTCGGCCTCGCCCACTTCCCCGGCGAAGCCCTGGGTGATCACCGCTTCCGCGCCGCGCCGGTTTTCCCCCAGCTGCAAGCACATCTGCTTGGCCTGGATCACGCAGGCCGCGCCCTTGGCCATGCCGTGCCGCACCAGCGCGTCCGCCACTTCCTGGCAGATCCATTCCTGGTAGTTCAAACGGTGGGAGATCACGTCGATCAGCCGCGCGATGCGGCCGAAGCCGTGCAGCCGTCCGCCCGGAATGTAGGCGACGTGGGCGATGCCCTCGAAGGGCACCAAGTGGTGCGGGCACAGGCTGTGGATGGAGATATTGCTGATGATGACCATCTCGCGGGAGTCGTCTTCAAAACCGCAGCCCAGCACCTCGCTCGGATCGGCGGCGTAGCCGTCCAGCAGGCGGTCGCGCCAGAACGCGCTGACCCGCTCCGCGGTCTTGCCCAGGTGCGGATCGCCCTTCGGCTGAAAGCCGCAGGCGGTCAGCAAATCGGTCACCGCGCGTTCAAACGCGTCCTTGTCGAACGAGCGCAAACGCTCCACGCCCACTCTGGGCGCGCGCTCAGGCGCGGGATGATCGCAATGCTGGTGGTCCATATCGTCTCCCTTGTGGCTGCTTGCCCAATATCCGCCGCGTTCCGCTCTTTGCGCCGTGGAACACGGCGGCGGCTTGCAATCGAAATAGGGTTTCGAGAGCGGCCGGCAGGGAAAGTTGCATCCGCCGGCGGCATGAAAAACCCGGGGCGGCGACGCCGGCCCCGGGTTTGCGACTATATCACAGGCCGCCGCCGCTACACGCGCGCGCCTTCCAGATTGGATTTCATCTCGTAGCTCTGCTTGACGTCGCCATTGCCGTCCACGCTTTCCAGCCTCACGTCGAAGCCCCACAGCCGGCACACGTGCTTGAGCACCTCGTTGGCGCTGTTGTCGTCCAGCGGCCGGCGGTTGTGCATGGTGTGGCGCAGCACCAGGCTGCGGTCGCCGCGCACATTGACCGACCACACCTGGATATTGGGTTCGCGCGAACCCAGGTTGTACTGCTCGGCCAGCTTGCCGCGAATGTCGCGATAGCCCATATCGTCGTGGATGGCGGACACCTCCAGCTTGTCGTCGTGGTCATCGTCGCGAATCGAGAACAGACGGAAATCGCGAATCAGTTTGGGCGACAGATACTGCGAGATGAAGCTCTCGTCCTTGAAGTTCTTCATCGCGAACTCCAGCGATTCCCGCCACGGCGTGCCGGCCAGGTCCGGGAACCAGGCGCGGTCCTCGTCGGTGGGGGCTTCGCAAATGCGCTTGATGTCCTGATACATGGAGAAGCCCAGCGCGTAGGGGTTGATGCCGTTGTACCAACGCGCCGTCACCGGCGGCTGGTAGACCACATTGGTGTGGCTCTGCAGAAACTCCATCATGAAGCCGTCGGTGACCATGCCTTTGTCGTACAGACGGTTGAGGATGGTGTAGTGCCAGAAGGTGGCCCAGCCCTCGTTCATCACCTGGGTCTGGCGCTGCGGGTAGAAATACTGCGCCACCTTGCGCACGATGCGCACCACCTCGCGCTGCCAAGGCTCCAGCAGCGGCGCGGATTTCTCGATGAAGTACAGCAGGTTTTCCTGCGGCTCCGGCGGAAAGCGCGGCGGCGACTTGTCGCTGCCGTCCTTGTCGCGCTTGGGAATGGTGCGCCACAAGTCGTTGACCTGGGTCTGCAGGTATTGCTCGCGCTCTTCCTGGCGCGCCTGCTCCTTGGCCAGCGACAGCTTCTGCGGCCGCTTGTAGCGGTCCACGCCGTAATTCATCAGCGCGTGACAGCTGTCCAGCAAGTCCTCCACCGCGTCGATGCCGTAGCGCTCCTCGCACTTGGTGATGTAGCTCTTGGCGAACACCAGGTAGTCGATGATGGCCGAGGCGTCGGTCCAGGCGCGGAACAGGTAGTTGCCCTTGAAAAAGCTGTTGTGGCCGTAAGCGGCGTGGGCGATCACCAGCGCCTGCATCGTCATGGAGTTTTCTTCCATCAGATAGGCGATGCAGGGGTTGGAGTTGATCACGATCTCGTAGGCCAGGCCCATCTGGCCTCGCTTATAGCTTTTCTCGGTGGCGACGAAATGCTTGCCGTAGCTCCAGTGATGGTAATTGACCGGCATGCCCACCGAGGCGTAGGCGTCCATCATCTGCTCGGCGGTGATGACTTCCAGCTGATTGGGATAGACATCCAGCTTGAATTCATCCACCGCGATGGTACGTATCTGCCGGTCGTACTCGTCGACAAGGTCGAAGGTCCATTCGGACCCGGTAGAAATGGGTGTCATGTTGCTGTCCCCTTGGCAAGACCGCTAAGAACCTGTTTACGATCTGCTGCGCGTCGGCGATACGGCGTTGAAACCGAGCTCAAAATGCTCATGTACCACGAGTACATTCCGCTTTTTCGCTCGTTTCCGCCTTGTCTCGCCTTAGCTCGCGAGATCATAAACACGTTCTCAGGCGGTGGCGGCGCGGCCATTGGCCGGCTGACGCTTGAACAGTTCCCGGAAAACCGGGTAGATGTCGGAAGCCGAACGAATTTTCTGCATCGCGAACTGGCGGTTGCGTTCCTGCACCTTCAGGTATTCGTACCAGAGGTTTTGCGGCTCTCCTTCGGTGATCTCGATGTAGGCGAAGTACTGGCAGTAAGGCAGCAGGTCTTCCTCCATGATGCGGCCGCAGTTGGCGGAATCGCTGTCCCAGTTGTCGCCGTCGGACGCCTGGGCGGCGTAGATATTCCATTCGCTGCCGGCGTAGCGCTTCTTGACGATCTCCGCCATCAGATTGAGCGCAGAGGACACCACGGTGCCGCCGGATTCGCGCGAGTGGAAGAAATCCTCCTCGCTCACCTCCACCGCGCTGGTATGGTGGCGGATGAACACCACCTCGATCTTCTCGTAATTGCGCTGCAAGAACAGGTACAACAGGATGAAGAAGCGCTTGGCCATGTCCTTCTTCTGCTCGTCCATGGAGCCGGACACGTCCATGATGCAGAACATCACCGCCTGGCTGGTGGGCTTGGGCTGCTTGACCCGGTTGTTGTAGCGCAGGTCGAACGGGTCAATCCACGGAATGCTGGCGATGCGCTCGCGCAGCCGGTGAATGCTTTGCCGTTTTTCGCGGATTTCCAGAGTGTTGTCCTCGTCATCCTCCATCAGGGTGTCGAGTTCCTCCTCCGCGTCGCCCAGCGTGGCCATCGTCGGCGCGGCCATCGCCACCCGCCGCGCCAGCGCACCGCGCAGCGAACGCACGATATTGATGTTGGCCGGCGTGCCGTCGTTGGTGTAGCCGGCGCGCACCGTCTTCATCTCCTCAATGCCCATCAGCTGGGTCTTGATCAGATTGGGCAGCGCCAGATCGTCGAAGAACACGTTCATGAATTCTTCGCGCGACAGCTGGAACACGAAATCGTCCTCGCCCTCGCCGTCCTGGCTGGCCTTGCTGCCGCCGCCGCCCCCGCCGCCCTGCGGCCGCGGCAAGCGGTCGCCTTTGACGAACTCCTCATTGCCCGGGTGCACGTTTTCCGTCATGCCGCCCTTGCCGTGGTGGAAAACGGGTTCGGAAATATCCTTTACCGGAATCGAGACCTTCTCCCCGCTCTCGATGTCGGTAATGCTGCGCCCCTTGACCGCCTTGGCGACGGCCTCCTTGATTTGGGCCTTGAAACGGCGCAGAAACCGTTCGCGGTTGACCGCGGACTTGTTCTTGCCGTTGAGGCGCCGATCGATGATGTGGGACATAAGCACCTCGCTTTGCCTGTGCCGGCGGCGGCCGCGCGCTGGCGGCCATCGCCTGGCTTGCTGTTGTTATCTATTCACCGCCCGGCCGCGCGGGCGATTTCCGGCGCCGCCCTGGCGGCGCCGGATCAGCGATGGCTTACGAGGACTTGCGCACTCGCAGATACCATTCGCACAACAGACGCACTTGCTTGGCGGTGTAGCCTTTCTCCACCATGCGGTTGACGAAGTCCTCGTGCTTCTTCGCGTCCTCGGCGCTGGCCTTGGCGTTGAAGGAGATCACCGGCAACAGCTCCTCGGTGTTGGAGAACATCTTCTTCTCGATGACCGTGCGCAGCTTCTCGTAGCTGGTCCAGGTGGGGTTCTTGCCGCCGTTGTTGGCCCGCGCCCGCAACACGAAGTTGACGATCTCGTTGCGGAAGTCTTTCGGGTTGGAAATCCCGGCCGGCTTCTCGATCTTCTCCAGCTCCGCGTTCAGGGAGGTGCGGTCGAAGATCTCGCCGGTGTCCTGATCGCGGTACTCCTGATCCTGAATCCAGAAGTCCGCGAAGCTGACGTAGCGGTCGAAGATGTTCTGGCCATATTCCGAGTAGCTTTCCAGATAAGCGGTTTGAATCTCCTTGCCGATGAACTCCACGTACTTGGGCGCCAGGTACTCCTTCAGGAAGGTCAGATACTTCTGCTCGGTTTCCGCCGGGAACTGCTCGCGCTCAACCTGCTGCTCGATCACGTACAGCAAGTGCACCGGGTTGGCCGCCACTTCGCTGTGATCGAAGTTGAACACCTTGGACAGAATCTTGTAGGCGAAGCGCGTGGACAAGCCGCTCATGCCCTCGTCCACCCCGGCGTAATCGCGGTATTCCTGGATGGATTTGGCCTTGGGATCCGTATCCTTCAGATTGTCCCCGTCGTACACCTGCATCTTGCTGAACAGGCTGGAGTTTTCCGGCTCTTTCAGCCGCGACAGCACCGCGAACTGCGACATCATCTTCAGCGTGCCCGGCGCGCACGGCGCGCGGCCCAGCGAAGAGTTGCGGATCAGCTTGTCGTAGATCTTGATCTCGTCGGACACGCGCAGGCAATACGGCACCTTGACGATGTAGATCCGGTCGAGGAAGGCCTCGTTGTTCTTGTTGTTGCGGAACTGCTTCCACTCGGACTCGTTGGAGTGGGCCAGGATCACGCCTTCGAACGGAATCGCGCCAAAGCCCTCGGTGCCCTTGAAGTTGCCTTCCTGGGTGGCCGTCAGCAGCGGGTGCAAGACCTTGATCGGCGCCTTGAACATCTCCACGAATTCCAGCAAGCCCTGGTTGGCCAGGCACAAGCCGCCAGAGTAGCTGTAAGCGTCCGGATCGTCCTGCGCGTATTTCTCCAGCTTGCGGATATCCACCTTGCCCACCAGCGACGAAATGTCCTGGTTGTTCTCGTCGCCCGGCTCGGTCTTGGCCACCGCGATCTGCTTGAGCACCGACGGATAGCGCTTGACCACGCGGAACTGGCCGATGTCGCCGTTGAACTCATGCAGCCGCTTCACCGCCCACGGGCTGGGGATGCTCTTCAGATAACGGCGCGGAATGCCGTATTCCTCTTCCAGCAGCGCCCCGTCCTCGTCGTAGTTGAACAGCGCCAGCGGAGACTCGTTGACCGGGCTGCCTTTCAGGCAATAGAACGGCACCAGCTCCATCAGCTCTTTAAGCTTCTCGGCGATGGACGATTTGCCGCCGCCCACCGGGCCCAGCAAATAGAGGATCTGCTTCTTCTCTTCCAGGCCTTGCGCGGCGTGGCGGAAGTAGGACACCACCTGTTCGATCACCTCCTCGGTGCCGTAGAAATCACGGAACGCGGGATAGACCTTGATGACTTTGTTGGAAAAAATGCGGGACAGACGCGAATCGTGCCGAGTGTCCACCAGCTCCGGCTCGCCGATGGCGGCCAGCATGCGCTCTGCGGCGGTGGCGTAAGCGCCAGGGTCTTTCTTGCAGAGCTCCAGGTACTCCTGGATGGTGTACTCCTCCTCACGAGTCTTGTCGTAACGAGCAGCGTAGTGACTGAAGATATCCGGGTGCATGGCTCTCTCCTGGCAGGTAGCAGAGGCGCAAACGATATGCACGCGGCAACCGCTGCTCCCCTTGCTGAATTAGAGTATTCACATTGTTTCCGGCTTTCTTTTTCTGGGTATAGCATAACGCACAGCCTGGCAGGGCAAAACCGCGCCTGCACACAAAATATGAGATCGTGAGCCAGATTCAATACAAGTATTTGAAATGGATGGTGAATTCCGCCAGCTTTTTTTTGTAACGGGAGACGAGCGGCATGTAAGCGGGAGTAAACGGAAATCGGCCCAAAAAAAACGCTTTGAGAATCAAACGTTTCCAGCGCGGCGCTCGAAACATTTAGACCAAACCCGCGGGCGGACAAAGAGAAAAGAATATAAAGAATGCGCCGCGCCGGCGCGGCCGGCGGCGCTCAGCCTTTGCGCTGCACGATGCGCACGCCGATTTCATAGATGCGGCCGCGCTGCACCTCGTTGCAGCGCTTGACCTCCACCACCGCCTCCAGCGGCTTGCCCGGCATGCCGCCCACCCCCGGGGCCAGCACGATCACGGACAGGCGCTCGCCAAACTGCGGCACAAAGGACGAGCGCAGCGCCATGCCGTCCACCGACAGATCCACGCACTCGCCGTAATGGGTTTCGCCGCTGATCAAAGAACGGATGCGGGCCTTGCAGCCCATGCTGATGCGGCGCCCGCGCCGTCGATCCCGGTAAGGATCAAACGGCGACACCCGGCATCCTCCCGGCCTGATGCGCCGCCAGCCAGTGCAAGCCCACGATGGACTTGCTGTCGCAGATCGCCCCGCTCAGCGTC
Organism: Chromobacterium alkanivorans; assembly: GCF_016937655.1. Taxonomy (GTDB): domain Bacteria; phylum Pseudomonadota; class Gammaproteobacteria; order Burkholderiales; family Chromobacteriaceae; genus Chromobacterium; species Chromobacterium alkanivorans. The sequence goes on from NZ_JAFHKL010000009.1 coordinate 206,044, forward strand.
ATCTCCATCGCCTGCGCCACCGGCACCGTCAACACCTCCAGGAACTCGCCCTCGTCCAGCCGGCTGCCCTGCTGGCTCAGCCCCTCCGCCAGGTAATAACTGATGCGCTCGTTGGAATAGCCAATGCACGGATAGGCGGTGCCCAGATAAGTCCAACGCTCCGCCGCGTAGCCGGTTTCCTCCAGCAGCTCCCGCCTTGCGGTGGCCGCCGGGTCTTCGTCCGGGTCTATCTTGCCGGCGGGAATCTCCACGAACTCGCGGCCGGCCGGATAACGGTACTGGCGCTCCAGCACCAGCTTGCCGTCCGGCGTCAGCGCCAGCACCGCCACCGCGCCGGGGTGCAAAATGTATTCGCGCGTGGACGCCGCGCCGTCCGGCAGCGCCACCTCGTCTTTATGAACCTTGAGAAAACCGCCCTGATACACCAGCTCCGACGACAACTGCTTTTCAACCAGATCCACAATCACCCCTTAAAGTGTTCTGCAATGCCTGCTTTTCCAGGCGCTGATCACCGCCCAGCGCCACAGCAGCCGCGTCAGCGCGTAGCCGATCACGCCAAAGGTCAGACCCAACGCCGGCAATCCCACCAGCAAGGGCCAGCCCAGCTCCGCCAGCCAATTCAGGCAGGCGTGCCACCAATCCGGCAAGCTCATCCGGTCCCAATTGGGCGGCGGCGTCATTGTACCCGCAGCCGGATTGCCCAGTAAAAGCTTGCCATAAGCATAAGCCAGAAAATACAGCGGCAATACGGTCAAAGGGTTAGTGTACAGCGTGATCAACACCGCCACCGGCAGATTCACCCGCATCAGCAAAGCCAGCGCCACCGCCGTCACCTTCTGCGTGGGGCCGGGCATCAGGCCGGCGAACAAGCCCACCGCCACCCCCATGGCCACCTTGCGCCGGTTCAGCGACCAATACGCCGGCCGGTCAAGGTAAGGCGCCAGCCGGCGCAGGCCCGGCTTTTGAAACCAGTGGTGCCGGTAAGCAACCCATTTACGTATCTTGCGTCTAAGCCAAGTCATCTGGAATGTTTTTACCCCTGTCCGCGCTCGTTGCCGTTAAACCACACTCATCGGCGGGGAAAGCGCGAAAAGCTTGTCAAAGCCACGACGATAATTTAAACAAGCGTTTGAATGAATTTGCCGCCCAAGCGCAGGGCGCTTTCAACCACAACAGACCTGGACCGGCCAGGCCGCGCAACATTACAGGAGAGACCCATGCCTGCATACCAAGCCCCGCTGCGGGATTTCGATTTCGTGCTTCACGAGCTGATCAAGGTACAGGACATCATCCCCACCCTGCCCGGCTACGAAGAAGCCACCCAGGACATCTTCCGCTCCTATCTGGAAGCCGCCGCCCAATTCTGTGAAAGCGAACTGGCGCCCCTGAACCGCCAGGGCGACGAAGAAGGCTGCCACTACGACAGCACCACCAAATCCGTCACCACCCCGCCCGGCTTCAAGGAAGCCTACCAGCAATACTGTGAACTCGGCTTCCCCGCGCTGGACTGCGACCCGGCCTACGGCGGCCAGGGCATGCCCAAAGCGCTGGGCTTCCCCATCATGGAAATGCAGTGCTCCAGCAACGTGGCCTGGTCCATGTATCCCGGCCTGTCCCACGGCGCGTATTCTGCCATTCATGCCCACGGAACCGAAGCGCAAAAAGCGACCTACCTGCCCAAACTGGTGGACGGCAGCTGGACCGGCACCATGTGCCTGACCGAACCGCACTGCGGCACCGACCTGGGCCTGCTCAAATCCCGCGCCGAACCCAACGGCGACGGCAGCTACAACATCACCGGCACCAAGATCTTCATCTCCGCCGGCGAACACGACCTGTCCGACAACATCATCCACCTGGTGCTGGCCCGCCTGCCGGACTCGCCCAAGGACGTGAAGGGCATCTCCCTGTTCATCGTGCCCAAGTTTCATGACGACGGCAGCCGCAACGCCGTGGCCTGCGGCAGCCTGGAACACAAGATGGGCATCAAGGCCAACGCCACCGCGGTGATCAACCTGGACGGCGCCAAGGGCTATCTGATTGGCGAACCCAACAAGGGCCTGTCCTGCATGTTCACCATGATGAACGCCGCCCGCCTGGGCTGCGGCATGCAAGGCCTGGGCATAGGCGAAGCCTCCTTCCAGGGCGCGCTGGCCTATGCGCGCGAACGCCTGCAAATGCGCTCGCTGACCGGCGACAAATGCCCGGACAAGCCGGCGGACCCCATCATCGTCCACCCGGACGTGCGCCGCATGCTGCTGACCCAGAAAGCCTACACCGAGGCCGGCCGCGCGCTGACCACCCTGCTGGCGCTGCAACTGGACATCGAAGACAAACACCCGGACGCCGACGCCCGCCAGGACGCCGCCGACCTCGTCGCCCTGCTCACCCCGGTGGCCAAGGCCTTCATGACCGACAACGGCTACGAAGCCGCCAACCTGGGCATGCAAGTGTTCGGCGGCCACGGCTACATCCGCGAATGGGGCATGGAACAACTGGTGCGCGACTGCCGCATCTCCCAGATCTACGAAGGCACCAACGGCATCCAGGCCATCGACCTCTTGGGCCGCAAAGTGCTGATGGACCAGGGCCAGAAGCTGCGCAAGTTCACCAAGCAGATCCACAAGTTCTGCCAGGCCAATGAAGGCAACGACAAACTGGCCGACTACGTGGTCCCGCTGTCCAAGCTGCTGAAAGACGTGGGCGAAGTAACCATGGGCATCGGCATGGCCGGCATGCAGAACCGCGACGAAGCCGGCGCGGCCGCCACCGACTACCTGCGCCTGATCGGCCACCTCAGCTACGCCTGGCTGTGGGCGCGGATGGCGGAAGTGGCCCACGCCAAACTGGGCGGCGGCGAAGACGCCTTCTACCAGGCCAAGATCCTGACCGGCCGCTTCTACATGAGCAAGCTGTTCCCGGAAGTGCACAGCCTGCTGGCCAAGCTCAAGGCCGGCGCCAAGCCGTTGATGGAGCTGCAGGACGAGCACTTCGCGTTCTAAGCCACTTACGATAGTGAAACAAAAACGGCCCCTAGGGCCGTTTTTTCATGGCGAACGCGCTCAGCGCTGACGGCCCCGGCCGCGCTTCTTGCGCCGCTGTTGCTGTTGCGTCTCCGCCAACTGCTCCAGGCACAGATAAAGCTGCTGCACCGCCTCCACATGCTGGGCCAGATCCACGCGCTCCACCGCCAGGTTCAGCAGCATCTCCAGATAATTGAAGAAGCCCTTGCACAGGCCGATGCGATAACTCTTGTCGGCAAAATCCATATCGCTGGCGATACGGAACAACAGCCCGCGCGCCGCGTGCTGGCGGTTGTTCTTCAATAGCTGCGCCATGTGCGCCGCGTACTGGCGGCCAATGGCGCAAGCCTCGAAATAATCCTGGGGTTCCGCCGGCTGCCAGTAATGCGGATAGGTGCGGCCGGGTACGCGGCGGACAAAAGGCAGACGGAGGTCTTTGGCTTCGCTGGAGGGGAAGCGGTAGCGGGAACGACGGGGTTTTGAGAAATCAGACATGGGCAACCTCTTGCTAGAAGTGCGTGAAAACCAGCAGCTACCGACTAGGCAGACGCAACGCAAGTTTGGAAAACGTGCTGAAAACAGCACTTCGCCTGCAGTCGATGGGTTCTCACGGCCCAGTGCCGGGATGAAACGGCACGGAGGGATTGTTGCTTAGCACGATGGTAAGGGTCAAGAGAAATGGCCACTAAGCAGCAATACCGGATGCCAAAAATAATTACCAACCCAAAAGTAATGACATTGAAATAAAAAGACTGATATCATTGGATAGTTAAAAAATATTAGTAACTCCTATTTAAAAAAACAACTGTGCATATTAGCACTAGAATTTTAAACGAAAATGCCAACCGCCATATTCTTACGCACATCAAAAACACACTCTCTCTATCGAGATGCGATTATTCACTCACTTGCTACAGGAGTAGGAACCCATGCTTTGATATGCTCAGGTTTTTTTCAAGAAAACAAAGGAACACCCAAGGGAAAATCAACATATCAAGCATCTTTGGAACCAGGCTTCATCGCTGCTCTCAAAAAAAACAAAATTCAGCTAGATACAATCGGAATACATAACAAAGCATGGATGCCATCATACATAAATTTTTATAACAATCTAAAAAATAATGGGGTAAAAATCACCCCATACATTATGAAAAAATTTCAATGGCACGCAAAAGTGTTTTTATTAAAACACAACGAAGAACCAATTTTCGGAATTATAGGTAGCAGCAACTTAACTGCAAATGCATTTGGAGTTTCCAACAATCCTGCTCTACCTACTGACAGCCCCCACCCTCCAAATGCATTCAACTACGAATGTGACATTTATCTTTGGAGCAAAAAATACCCAAAACTTACCAAGGAAATAAAAAAACTAATAACCAACGAACACACAAAAAAACAAATAATTATTACAAAATACAAGAAACAAGACAATTACAACATATCAATCGAAACAAGGCTTAGCAACATTGAGAAAGAAATATTAACATCACCTGACATAGAAAAAATCACCATCTAGATCCCCTTAATTTTTGTGAGGAAGAAAATGGATAGACATCTACTCCGCAAGGTAAACTGCGTAGCCTAATTAAGTGAATGCCGTTTTCAATCGCTCACCTAACCTTGAATATCTCAAAAAACCCCAGCGCCCGCGCATCCCCTGCATAAGCGACATTGATCCGCAGCCAATCGTTGTACTCGCCGCCGGGCATGAAGCCGCTGCCCGGCGATAGCAGCACGTCGCGCTTGGCGGCTTCCGCCTGCATCTCCTCGAAGCTGTGGCGGCCGGTGCGCGCCCAGACGAACATGCCGCCCTGCGGCTCGGCGAATACCTGCCAGCCGTTGGTCTCCAGCGTTTGCAGCGTGGCGGCCATTTGCCGGTTCAGCCGCAGCCGCAGCCTTTGCGTCAGCTTGCGGTAAGCGCCGCTGGACAAGAGCTGGGCCACCACGCATTCGGCAAAGCGCTGGGTGCCGATGCCGGTGTACATCTTGATATTGGCCAGCTGGCGGATCAGTTCAGGCTGGGCCAGCACATAGCCGACGCGCAGCGAACAGCTGAGGGTTTTGGAGAAGCTGGACACGTAGATCACCTGCCGCAGCGAATCCAGCGCCGCCAGCCGCACGCCGGGGAGGTTCTGGAAATCCGCGTAGATGTCGTCTTCCACAATCAGAAAATCGTGGGCCTCCGCCAGTTGCAGCAGGCGGTGCGCCACCGCCGGCGTCACACAGGTGCCGGTGGGGTTGTGGAACAGGCTGTTGATGAACAGGCATTTGGGCCGATGCCGGGCCAGGATGGCTTCCAGCGCCGCCAGGTCCGGCCCGTTGCCGGCGCGCGGCACCGCCAGCATTTCTATACCGTGGAATTTCAGCAGGTTGAACAGATTGTAGTAGCCGGGGCTTTCCACCAGCACGGTGTCGCCGGGCTTGAGCAGCGCGCGCGCCAACAGGTCCAGCGCGTGGCTGCCGCCGTTGGTGGTAAGGATTTGCTCCTGCTCCACATGGATGTCGATCTGGCGCAGCCGCTGCTGCAGTTGTCGGCGCAAGGCCGGCAGGCCCAGCGGGGTACTGTAGTCGAACAGGTCCGACGGCTGGCAGCGGGTGATGTGGCGGATGGCGTAGCCCAGTTCTTCCTGGTCGCGCCAGCTATCCGGCACCCAGCCGCAACCCAGCTTCAGCTGCTCGCCGCTGTCGCTGAACTGGCCCCAGGCCGGCTCCATGGTTTCCCGCCATTCGCTTTCTTCGCGGCCCGGCGGCGCGGCCACGAAGAAGCCGGCGCCGTGGCGCGATTCCAGCAGGCCCAACGCCACCAGCCGGTCGTAGGCGTCGATCACGCAGGATTGGCTGAGCTGCTGCTCCTTGGCCAGTTGGCGGATGGAGGGCAGCCGGGTGCCGGGGCGGACGCGGCTGCGCCGTATCCAGGCGCGCAATTGATCGGCGATTTGCTGCGCCAGCGGCTGCCGGCTGGCGCGGTCGAGTTCTAGCCGCATGGCGGGCTCACTGTTTGCTAATAACGAGCAAACAGTTAAGCGCAAATGACTGTCGCTGTCACTTGTTGTCGTCATAGGTCGGCCGGATAGTGGTGTGCCGCGCGGCCCGCCGCGCTCTCCTCATCGCCAGGCCATAGCTTATGACTGTTCCACTGTTTACCCCCACTGTTCGCTCCGCCGCCTCCCTGTTATTCCCGGAGGCCGCATGAGCACGCGCCGCCACCCTGCCCGGCTGGCCTTCGGCCTGTGCCTGATCACTTGCGCGGTGAACCTGCAAGCGCCGCTGTACACCGCTTACGCGCAGCTGGCCGGCCAGGGCGCGGCGGCCACCGCCACCGCGTTTTCCGCCTATGTGCTGGGAGTGTTGCCGGTGCTGTTGGCGCTGGGCGGCCTGCCGGACCGGCTAGGGCGCAAGCCCTTGATCCTGGCCGCGCTGGCGCTGGCGATGCTGGCCACCGCCGTCATGGCGCTGTGGCCGCGGCTGGAGGCCCTGGCCGTGGCGCGTTTCCTGCTGGGCTGCGGCACCGCGCTGGCTTCCGCCGCCGGCGCCGCTTATATGAGCGAGCTGATGGCGGAACCGGACGGCCGCCGTGCCACGCTATGGGTGACGGCCAGCACTTCGCTGGGCTTTGGCCTGGGCGCGGCGCTGACCAGCCTGTGCCTGCTGTGGCAAAGCACGCTGACGCCGGCCAGTTTCTGGCTGCACCTGGCGCTGGCCGCCGCGGCGCTGCTGGCGGTGGCCGGGCTGCCGGACCCGGCCCCGCGCAGCCGCCATATGGCAATGCTGCGCCCGCCTTATTTCCCCGCCGGCAGCCTGCCCTTCGGCTTGGCCATCCTGCTGGCCTGGGCGGCGGTGGGGCTGGTGATCGCCTTATTGCCGTCGGTGCTGGCCGCGCACGGGCTGGCGCGCTGGTCCGGTTTCTCCACTTTCACCGTGATCAGCTGCGGCCTGTTGTTCCAGCCGCTGGCCCGCGCGATGCCGCCTAGCCGCGCCGCCCGCCTGGGCATGCTGGTGCTGCCGCCCAGCTACGCGCTGCTGGCCTGGGGCGCAACCCAGGGTTCGCTGGCGGCGGTGCTGCTGGGCGCGCTGGGCGCGAGCAGTTCCTGCTACGGCTTCACTTATCTGGGCGGCTTGTCCGCGGTGAACGCGCTGGCCGGTGCGGAGAAACCGCGCGCCAGCGCCGGTTTCTTCCTGTTGGCCTATATCGGCTTCAGCCTGCCGGTGATCTTCACCGGCCTGCTGCTGGACCGCCTGGGCGCGCCCATGGCTTTGCTGTTGTTCGGCCTGGCGCTGGCCGCCGGCGCGGCCCTGGTGGCCCGATCCATTGGACGAGGCGCGGCGGCAAACGCCGCCACGCCCGCCATGGCGACGGCCAACCGGTGCGATTAACTTGGCTGAGCCGCCATGCTCGGTTCGCGGCATAGGCGGCCCACAAGCTCCCGTTTTTTCATTACTTCGAAACCCCGCCGCATATTGGTGAATTGCGAGCGGGTCTACCCGGTATGTTTACCCATCCCATGCGTCCGAGAGACTTTGCCATGCCGCCTGCGGCCAAAGTCTCCGGCTCCCTCGCCCGGCCTTCCATGAGCAAGCACTCGCAGACGGTTTGATCTAGCCCAATCCGGCAACTATGTTTCAGCAAGGGCGGCCGCGCCGGCAGGGCGCGCCGCGCCGGAACACGCACAATCCGAATCGGGGGAGCGCTCCATGCTGCACCAGTTGACCGTCAAGCAAAAACTGCTGGCCGGCTTTGGCCTGCTGATCATTCTGATCGCCATCATCGTGGCGGTGGCGATGATGAAGTTGAACACCATAGGCGACAAGATCCGCGATGTGACCGAGGACCGCTATCCCAAGATCGTGCTGTCCAACAAGATCAGCGTCACCACGCTGGACATCGGCCGCTCCATCCGCAACGCCATCATTGTGCAGACTTCGGAGGAGACCGAGGCCAATCTCAAGAAGGTGGAAGAGCTGCGCGCCGCCAACGCCTCCAATATGGACCAGATGGAAAAACTGCTGTCCACGCCCAAGGGCAAAGAGCTGTTCGACAAGCTCAAGGCGGCCAGCTCCAATCTGGGCGGCCAGTTCGAACCCTTGTACGCCTTGGCGCGCGCCAACAAGAACGAGGAAGCCAAAGCCTTTCTGATGAAAACCTTCGCGCCGGCCAACAACGTGTTTTTGAAATCCTTGAAAGAGATGGCGGACTTTCAGGAAGACTTGATGCAAAAGTCGATCGAGGACAGCAAGGCCGCGCAGAGCGAGGCGGTGACGGTGTTGATCACGGTGGCGGTGATCGCCTTGATCGCCGCGGTGGCGATTGCGATGTTCATCGCCAATCTGGTGACGGTGCCGCTGCAGAAATCCGCCCAGCTGGTGCGCAATATCAAGCAGGGCGATTTGTCCGGCCACGATGAGCGGATTCCGGACGCGCGCGACGAGGCCATCGCCATGGCCAAGGACATCCAGGAGATGCGCCAGGGCCTGCGCGAGGTGGTGGCCAGCATCCAGAAAAACGCCAACGAGGTGTCGGACTCCGCTCACGAGCTGGCCAGCATGTCCGAGCAGGTGGCCCACGGCGCGCAGCGCCAGTCCGAGGCCACCTCCGAAGCCGCCGCCACCATCGAGGAGCTGACGGTCAGCATCAACCACGTGGCGGACAATTCCAACGAGGCTTCGCGCCAGGCGGCGATGGCCGGCGATCTGGCCAGCCGCGGCGGCCATGCGGTGAAGGCGTCGGTGGGCAATATCGAATCGGTGTCGTCCTCGGTGGCGGCCACCTCGGACCAGATGAAGGGCCTGACCCAGGAAGTGCAGAAGATAGGCAATATCGTCACGGTGATCCGCGACGTGGCGGACCAGACCAATTTGCTGGCCTTGAACGCGGCGATCGAGGCGGCGCGCGCCGGCGAGATGGGCCGCGGCTTCGCCGTGGTGGCGGACGAGGTGCGCAAGCTGGCCGAGCGCACCGCCAGTTCCGCTCAGGAAATCACGCAGATGATCGGTTCGATTCAGGGCAGCGCCAACCGGGTGGTGGGCAGCATGGAGCAGAGCCTGACCAGCGTGGGCACGGTGTCCGACGGCGCCGGCCAGGCCACCGATTCCATGCAGGAGATCGAGGGCAGCACCCATTCCATCGTGCAATCCATCGGCAACATCACCAGCGCGCTGAGCGAGCAGCGCACCGCCAGCCTGAACCTGGCGCAGAGCATGGAGCGGGTGTCGCAGATGGCGGAGGAAAACAGCGCCACGGTGGAGGAACTGGCCACCACCTCCAGCCAGCTCAACGCGCTGGCGCAGAACCTGCAGGGCGTGACCGCGCGCTTCCGGCTGTAGCGCCCTCTTCCCGCCCGCCGCTTAACTAGCGGCCGCGGCGCAGAACGTTTCCTGCAAATGCCGCCAGCGCGGCGCGCCGGCCGCGTCGCGCTCGAACACCGCGGTGGCCAGGCGCAGGCTGCTCAATTGGCCGCCCTGGCGTTGCGTTTCGCGATACGCCACCGTCGCGCCGCCGGCGTGCTCGTCCAGCAAAACCAATTGGTCCACCACTATCTCCAGCCCGGGCTTGCCGCCGCCGGCTGCGGCGAACAGCCGCCGCAGCGCGTCCCGGTCCAGTTGCCCGCCGCTGGGCGTCACCATGGAAAAACGCGGCGAGAAGCGCGCCATCAAGGCCTCCAGCGCGGCGGCGTCCGCCGGGCCGGCGAACCATTGCCGGATGGCGACATGGGCGGTAATCACTTCGTCGAAATAAGGCTTGCTGTCAGTCATAAGACTCTCTCTCAGTGGCTGGGCCGCAGCAGAGCCAGCACCGCCGGGGTGTGGATGCGCAGCACGAAAACCGCCGGCGCCAGGGTCAGGCCGGCGGCGATGAAGAAACAGGCTTGGTAGACCTGGGCGCCGGCCGTCGGCGCGCCGCTGTAATGAGTCAGCGCGTTCAACAGCAGGCTGATCAAGGCCACGCCCAGGCCGAAGCTGAATTGGCGATTGATGTTCCACAGCGCGCTGGCCTGCCGCAGTTCGGATTCCGCGATGTCCAGGAAGGCCGCGCTCTGCGCCGCGCTGCTGCACAGGCTGCCGCCGAAGCCCATCATGGCGTAAGCCGCGATCAGCGGCCACGGCCCGCGGACGCCCAAGGCCAGCAGCGCGATGCCGGCGCTCTGGAACAACATGCCCAGCAGCAGCAAGGGCTTGGGGCCGCCATGGTTGAAACGGCCGCGGGTCAGGCTGATCGCCAGCGCCGAGGCCAGCGCCCAGGGCAGCATCAGGCCGCCGGCGGCGGCGGCGCTCAGCTTGAGCACCTCTTGCAGATAGAGCATCGCCGCCAGGCTGACGCCCATGAACACGCCGGGCACGAACAGATAAACCAGCATGGCGGTGCGCAGCAAGCGCCCGCGCAACAGGGTCAGCTTCAGCACCGGCTCGGCCTTGCCGGCGGCGGCGCGCGCGTAGCCGGCCAGCGCGGCGACGGCCAATAGCAGCGCGGCGACGCCGCGCGGCTGCTGGCCGCTTTCGCCCAACCAGGTCAAGGCCAGCAGCAGCGAGGCCATGCCGGTGGCCAGCAGCGCCAGGCCGGACAGGTCCAGCGCGCCGCGCCGCGCCGGCGTTTGGTCCGCCGGCAGCCAGCGCGCCGCCAGCCAAAGCGTCAGCAGGGCCAGCGGCGCGCTGGCCAGCAAGGTCCAACGCCAGGACAGCGCGTCCACGATCACCCCGCCCAGCGCCGGAGACAGCGCCGGCACGATCAGCGCCACGCCCATGATCAGGGCGGTGAGCCGGGCGCGCAGCGCCGGCGGGTAATGCCGGTAAACCATGGCCTGGCCGACGGGAATCAGTAGGCCGCCGCCCAGGCCCTGCAAGGCGCGCCAGCCTATCAGGGCTTCGATGGACGGGGCCGTGCCCGCCAGCGCGGCGCCGGCGAGGAACAGCGCCAGCGAGCCCAGCAGCACCCGCCGCTCGCCGTAAGCGCCGGCCAGCCACGCGCTGAGCGGAATCACCAGGGTCAGGCCCAGCATATAGGCGTTGCCCACCCAGGCCAGCTGCGCCAGCGACGCGCCCAGGCCGCGGCCCATGTCCGGATAGGCGACGCTGGCGATGAACATATTGATCAGGTCCAGCGCAAAGCCCAGCAGGTAGACCACGGTCAGTTTCGAACGAAGCGACATCGGCGCTCTCCACGGTAAAGCGGCCGAGTATAGGCAAGGGATTGCAATGGAAATACCGGCGGATGCCGGCTAGACTGTCAAATTATTTTTGACAATAGCGGGGACTGCCGTGGTCAGTCTGGATCGTTTTGAAACCTTCAAAGCCGTGGCGGATGCCGGCTCCTTCACCGCCGCCGCCGCCGCCCTGGGCCAGAGCCGCGCCGTGGTCAGCTTCAATATCAAGCGCCTGGAGCAGGAAGTCGGCGTCGCGCTGTTGATCCGCAATACCCGCAGCCTGGCGCTAACCGACGCCGGCGCGCGCTTCTATCAACGCTGCGCCGATATGCTGGAACAGGCGCGGCTGGCGATAGACGACGCCCGCGCCGAGCATGGAGAGCTAAGCGGCGCGCTGCGCGTGACCGCCACGCTGGAGTACGGACTGGCCAAGATCGCGCCGGCGATTCAGGCCTTCGCCCCGCTCCATCCGGCGTTGCAGGTGCAGCTGTCCACCTCCTCGCTGCACGCCGATCTGATCGCCGAGCGCTTCGACGTCGCCATCCGCCTGGGCCGTTTGCCGGAAACCGATCTGCACGCGGTGCCCTTGGCCCGCTTCGATATTTTCCCGGTGGCGGCGCCGGCCTTGCTGGTCCAAGAACCGCCCGGCGATCTGACCGCGCTGAGCCGGCTGCCCTGGCTGGGACACAGCCGGCTCAAGCAGGCCCAACCCTGGCTGGTGGACACGCCGGACGGCGGCCAGGCGTCCTGGTTGCCGCCAAACCCGGCGCGGCTGACATCGGACAGCGCATCCATCTTGCGCGCCTACGCGCTGGCCGGCCTCGGCGTCGCCCTGCTGCCGGACTGGCTGGTCAACGCCGACCTGCAAGCCGGCCGGCTATGCCGGCTGTTGCCGGACCACGGCTTCCCGCGGCAAGGCATTCACGCGCTCTACCCGCGCACCCGCCATCCGCCGGCCAAGGTGCGGGCCTTCATCGACTTTCTGCGCGAGCGCGAGGCGATGAGCTAGGTGGACCTCGGCGCATTTCGTCGCGGCCCAATGACATGAAGTAGGCAAGACGACGACCATCATGCAGAATGCCCGCTTCACTCCGGAAGAAAACGCTCATGTCTTATTTACGCGCCGTACCGCTCCTGCCCGTCCTCTTGCTGCTGCCCGAGCTCTGTCTGGCCGACGTGGGTAGCATGGGAGAAAATATGCTCAATCTGGCGCTGTTCGCCATCGGATTCTGGCTGGCGCTGACCTGTCTGGTGTTCTGGCTGCTGCGCCGGCGCGCGCCCAGAGCCCAATTCGGATTCACGCTGTTGTTTCTGCTGTTTCCCCTGTTGTGGATGGTCTTGATCTCGGTGCGCTAATCCCGCGCCGGCGAGTGTAGGTGGGCATCGCCTACGGCTCCACCCACCCTGCACACTATCGTTTCACTCCCCGGCTACAAGCCGTTCAGAACCCCATCGCCAGCAACAGCCCCGCCGCCGCCAGCGTGCCCAGCGCCGCCACCCCATAGGTGCAGGCCTTGGCCAACGGTCCGCCGCGGATGCCGACATCGTGCAGGCTGTGATAGATGCGGTGCGCCGCGTGCCACAGCAGCAGGGCGATCAGGCCGAACAGCACCGCCTTGCCGATCAGGCTTTGCGCCAGCGCGCGCAAGGTTTCGTAATCGGCGGCGCCGTCCGGCAGCCAGCCCAGCGGCGCGGCGATGCCGGTGATGAACACCAGCATCGGCCCGAACAAGGCGGCCAGCATGCCGCCAGCGCCGAACAAGCCCCAGAAGATGGGCGCGTGAGAGCGTTTCAGTCCCGGTTTCATGCCGTTGTCCCCCATACCAGCATCAATAAGGCGGCGCTGCACACTACGGCGGCGGCCAGGCCGCCGGCGGTGACGGCCAGCGCGGACACCCGCCGCCCGGCCAGCGTCAACGGCGGCAGCGTGCGCGGCATGATCTTGAACCAGGTGTAGCTGTGGTAGGCGATCATGGCCAGCGCCGCCGCGTGCAGCAGCAAGGCCGGCGCGCTTTGCAGCGCGGCGACGAAGCCGTTCCAGGCCGCCTCGCCCTGACTCAGCCGCCACAGCCCGCACAGCAGGGTCAGCGCGTAGCCGGCGACGAACAGCGCCGTGCCTTCGTGCACCATGTACTCGATGAAGTAAGGGTTCTTGCGCCACCAGCCGCCCATCGGCCAGACATACGGTTTGCGCTTGCTCATTTGCACCTCCCTTTGGGCCGGGCGAAGCGCAGGAAGTAATCCCTGGCCACCGCCGTCTTGTTGAGGTTCACCGCATTGGCCGGGTCCACCATTTTGGGGCAGACCTCGGAGCAATAACCGACCGCGGTGCAGTTGAACACGCCCTCCTGCGCGGCCAGCAGTTCCATCCGCTCTTCGGCCGCGCCGTCGCGTGTGTCCATGTTGTAGCGGTGCAGCAACGCGATGGCGCCGGGCCCCAGAAACTTGTCGTCCAACCCGTACTGCGGGCAGGCGGCGTAGCACAGCAGGCAGTTGATGCAGCTGCTGAACTGGGCGTACCAGTCCATCTGCGCCGGGGTTTGCAGGTGTTCGCCGTCGGACAGCGGCTTGTCTTCCTTGGGCACGATGTAGGGCTGGATGCTTTCCAGCTTGGCGATGAAGTCGTCCAGCACCACCACCAGGTCGCGCTCGATCGGGAAGTGGTGCAGCGCCTCGATGCGCACCACGCCGGGGTAGTCGCGCAGAAAGGTCTTGCAGGCCAGCTTGGGCACGCCGTTCACCATCATGCCGCAGCTGCCGCAAATCGCCTGGCGACAGGACCAGCGGAAGGCCAGGCCGCCGTCCAGGTAGTCGCGGATGTATTGCAGCGCCTGCAGTACCGACATGTCATCGCGGTAAGGCACTTCAAAGCTTTGCAGCCACGGCTCGCTGTCCTGCTCCGGCCGGTAGCGCATCACCGCTATGGTCTTGGTCTGTTCCGTCATGCTTTGCCCTCCTTGGCCGCGGCTTCCGCCGCCAGGCCGGCGGCGCCGTAGGCGCGCACCGCCGGCTGCGATTTGGTGATCTTCACCGCGCCGTAGTCTATGCGCGGCGCGTCCGCGCCCTGGTAGACGGCGAGGCTGTGCTTGAGGAAGTTGGCGTCGTCGCGCTGTTCGAAGCCGTCCAGCCGCTGGTGGGCGCCACGCGATTCGCGGCGTTGCAGCGCGGAATGCGCCATCGCCTCGGCCACGTCCAGCTGGTAGCCCAGCTCGATGGCCAGCAGCCAGTCGCTGTTCCAGACGCTGGACTTGTCTTCCACATGCACATTGCGGAAGCGCTGTTTCAGTTCCGCCAGCTTGTCGCAGGTGGCCTGCATCGACGCTTCCAAGCGGTAGATGCCGCAGCCGGCTTCCATGGTTTCCGCCATTTCGCGGCGCAATTCGGCGATGCGTTCGCCGCCTTCGCGCGCGCGCAGCGCGTGCAGGCGGGCCTCGGCGGCCTCTGCCTGCCGTTGCAGCGCCTCGCGCCGCGCCGGACGACGCGCTCGCGCGCAGCGGGCGGCTTCCTCGCCGGCCACCTTGCCGAATACCGACAGCTCCGCCAGCGAGTTCGAGCCCAGGCGGTTGGCGCCGTGGATGCCGACGCTGGAGCATTCGCCGGCGGCGAACAGGCCGGGCATGGGCGCGGCGCAGCGGCCGTCCACCAGGATGCCGCCCATGGTGTAGTGCACCGCCGGCCGCACCGGAATCGGCGCCTTGGCCGGGTCTATGCCCAGGAACTCCTCGGCCAGCTCGCAGATTTGCGGCAGCCGTTCGCGCAGCTTGGCGTGGCCCAGGTGGCGCAGGTCCAGATACACCGCCGAGCCCCACGGGCCTTCCACGGTGCGGCCCTGCTGCTGCTCGTACCAGAAGGCCTGGCTCAGGCGGTCGCGCGGGCCCAGTTCCATGAATTTATTGCGCGGCTTGTCCTCGGCCGGCCCCAGGCCGTAGTCCTGCAGATAGCGGTAGCCGTCCTTGTTGACCAAGAGGCCGCCTTCGCCGCGGCAGGCTTCGGTGAACAACAGGCCGGTGCCGGGCATGCAGGTGGGATGGTATTGAACGAACTCCATATCGCGCAGCGGCACGCCGTGGCGGTAGGCCAGCGCCATGCCGTCGCCGGTGACGATGCCGCCGTTGGTGTTCTCGCGGAACACCCGGCCGGCGCCGCCGGTGGCCATCACCACCGCGCCGGCCTCGATCAGCAGGCTGTCGCCGCTGGCGATGTCGATGGCCAGCACCCCGCGCGCCTCGCCGTCTTCCACGATCAGATCCGCGCAGAAGTATTCGTCGAAGCGGCGGATGGACGGAAAGCGGATCGAGGTCTGGAACAGGGTGTGCAGCATGTGGAAGCCAGTCTTGTCGGCGGCGAACCAGGTGCGTTCTATCTTCATGCCGCCGAAGGCGCGCACATTGACGCTGCCGTCCTCCTTGCGGCTCCACGGGCAGCCCCAGTGTTCCAGCTGCACCATTTCCTCAGGGCATTGAGCGACGAAGTATTCCACCACGTCCTGCTCGCACAGCCAGTCGCCGCCGGACACGGTGTCGTTGAAATGGGCGTCGAAGCTGTCGTGCGCCTGCTTGACCCCGGCGGAGCCGCCTTCGGCCGCCACGGTGTGGCTGCGCATCGGGTAGACCTTGGACACCAGCGCGATGCGCAGGGCCGGGTCCGCCTGGGCGGCGGCGATGGCGGCGCGCAAGCCCGCGCCCCCCGCTCCCACGATCACGATGTCTGCTTGGTAAGTTTCCACAAGCTTTCCTCACTTAGAAGTACAAATGCGTCAATCCGTACGCCGCCAGCGTGGACACCCCCACCCCGATCAGCCCCGGCATCATGAAGCTGTGGTTGAGCAGGTATTTGCCGATGCGGGTGGTGCCGCTGCGGTCCATATTGATGGCCGCCAGGTCGCTGGGATAAAAGGCGAAGAAGAAATAGGCGTAGCAAGAAGGCATGATGGCCAGCAGCTGGTGCGGGCTCAGGCCCAGCGCCAGGCCGAAAGGCACCATGATGGTGAGCGTGGCGGCCTGGCTCTTGACGAAGGCGGACACCGCGAACATCGCCAGCGCGAAGGTCCACGGCGCGTAGGCCACCATGGCCTTGATATTGGCCACCAGCAGCGGCTCGTTGGCCTTGACGAAGGTGTCGCTCATCCAGGCGATGCCGAAGATGGACACCACGGCGATCATGCCGGCGGTGAACACCTCGGAACGGGCGATGACCGCCGCCTTGGCGTTGGAACGAAACAGGATGAAGGCGCCGAAGGCCAGCATCACGAACTGCACCACCGTGGTCATCGGCACCGGCTTGCCCTGGCTGACCGGCAGCCATTGCGGAAACAGCGCCAGCAGCACGATGAGCAAGATGCCGGAGAAGAACAGCGCCACCGATTGCCGCGCCGCCGCTGGCAGCGTCTTGTCCAGCGTGGTGACGGATTTTTCCACCGAGGCGCGGAAGCTCGGCTCTTGCATCCGGGCCAGGAATTCCGGATCGCGGTCCAGCTCCACGCCGCGGCGCAGGCTCCAGCAGGCGGCGGCCAGCACGCCCAGCAGGCCGGACGGCGCGGTCACCATCAGGATTTGCCACAGGGTCAGCGGCTGGCCGCTGTGGGCGGTCATCGCCAGCAGCGAGGTCACCGCCGCCGCCGCCGGGCTGGCGGTGATGCCCATTTGCGAGGCCACGCTGGCCATCGCCATCGGCCGCTCCGGCCGGATGCGGGTTTTCAGCGAGACGTCGGCGATCACCGGCAGCAGCGAGTACACCGCATGCCCGGTGCCCACGCACATGGTGAGCAGAAAGGTGGACAGCGGCGCCAGGAAGGTGATTTGCTGCGGATGGCGGCGCATCAGCCGTTCCGCCTGCTGCACCAGGAAGTCCAGGCCGCCGGCCACTTGCAGCGTGGCCGAGGCGGTGACCACCGCCAGAATGATCAGCATCACGGTGATGGGCGGCTCCGCCGGCGCCACACGGAACACGAAGCACAGCACCGCCACGCCCAGCCCGCCTATCATGCCCAGGGCCACGCCGCCGCGGCGTATGCCCATCAGTATCGCCGTCAGCAGCAGCGCGAATTGTATCCAGAAAACCCACATGATCTTGTCCCTATTAGCCATTGTTTTCCGCTGTTATAGGGGATTAACAGCATCGGCTAATAGACCTTGATCAAGTCCGGATCACAACGATTTCAAAACAGACCATTGGCATTGAAAACCGACTATTTTCAAGCCTGACCGCCTGCGCCACTGACCTTAATAACGGCTAATCACGATATTCCGTATGACTATAACTGGGCTGCATGCGGCTTGCGCATGTCGAGTTGACGCAAGAGACAGGGCAAGAGGCCCGCGGCCTCCCCGCCCAGTTGAAAACCACGTTTGGAGACCTCGTGATGCAACGCCATAAATTGTCCATGCTCGCCGGCCTGCTGCTGACAGGCTACGCCGCCGCGCAACCGGTGCCGCTGCCCAATCCCGGCATTCCCGGCTACAACTTCCCGGAACCGGAGTCCACGCTGATGCAGTGGATCAACCAGCCCAGCGCCGCCCATGTCCGCAATCTCCACCGCCACGGCTGGGGCTTGTGGGCCGCGCTGACCACGCCCAGCGGCCAGACCGAGTACGGGCTCGCCAACGCGCCGGTCTACCTGACCTGGCTGACGCCCGAGGAAGTGGCCGCCCTGCCCGCGGATGCGGAAGCCAACGCCGCATCGGCCTTGGCGGCGGCTCCGCGCCAGATGCGGCTGCGCGTGCCGCGCCAGTTCATGCGCATTCCCGGCTTCATGGAGAAGCTGCAGGCGCGGCTGGAGGCGCTGAGCCAAAGCCAGGATCAATCCGCCCGCGGCGTGCGCGACACCTCCTCGTTTGAAATGGTGGGCTACGACCCAAGCGCCGCCGCCTTCGCCAGCAAGAACCAGCTGTTTTCCAAGGCGGCGCTGAGCAAGCTCTACCAGGCCGGCAACGCGTCGATTCCCGCCTTTCCAAGCACCGCCGTCACCGTCAAGCCGGTATACAAGCTGGTCAACAAGGCCAATATGATTCCGGGCACCTCCTTGTACGTGATGCCGGCCTGGCCCGGCACGCCCAAGCCGACGCCGGCGATGCAAAGCGGCGGCTTCCCGGAAGAAGCCTGGCCCGGCTGCGTCTACATCGACGCCAAGAACCCGGGCCGTTCCGGGGCTCAGAGCGTGGATCCTTCCTGTAGCCGCCCCAGCGCCGCCAATACCTTCGGCCTGGGCGACTTCATCCGCATCCCCATCACCGCCGCCAACGCCGCGCTGTTTTCCAGCCTGGCGCAAAAACAGTTGAAACAGCCGGTGGAGCCCGGCGACACCCTGATTCTGATGGCGATGCACGTCACTTCGCGAGAGATGACGGAATGGACTTGGCAAACCTTCTTCTGGACGCCGGCTCCGGCCAAGCCGCCGCTGCCCAGCTCCGTCGCCGTGGCTCAGGCGCGCCCGTCGCAACTGCCCTGGCCGGCGGCGCATTACGCGATGTCCATCGGCTACCAGATGGTGGCGCCCAACCAGCCGGTCAACGGCGGCAGGAGCGTCGGCTCGCCGGTCACGGTGTACAACCCCTATCTGGAGGCCGGCTTCGGCAGCCGCGTCTTCCAGCCCCCGCCGCCAGTCAACGTGGGCATCTACAACCCCAAGACCAAGACCACCTTCAAAGGCACGCTGGGCATCCAGAGCAATTGCATGACCTGCCACTCCGGCGCCTCGGTGAACATGGACAGCACGGTCAAGCCGATAGGCTACGCCACCAACTTCTACGTCCCGCGCAATGCGCCGATGTTCAAGGGCAATCTGCAAACCGAGTTCCTGTGGTCCATCGCCGACGACGCGAAATAAGCGCGTAAGGCCTGAAAACGTCCATCCTCCAAACGGAGGATGGGCGTTCTGACGCCGCGGACGGCGACGATCGGCGAAGCCGCCCTTAAGTGGTTTTCTGCCCCTGCACCGCGGAAAAATGGCTGACCACCTCGCTCAGCTGGGCGGTGCTGCTGCGGATCTGGTCGATGGAGGTGCTAGCCACGCCGGCGTGCTCCTCGCCCATCCGCGCCTTGACCTGCATTTCATGGATGCTCTCGCTGGCGGACGAGGTGCCGTTGCGGATGTCGTCTATCATGCCGGCCACCTCCTTGGTGGACGCGTTGGTGCGCTCGGCCAGCTTGCGCACCTCGTCCGCCACCACCGCGAAGCCTCGCCCCTGCTCGCCGGCGCGCGCCGCCTCGATGGCGGCGTTCAGCGCCAACAGATTGGTCTGGTCCGCGATCTCGTGGATGGTGTTGACGATGGAGGTGATGCGCAAGGTCTTGGAGTCCAGATCCTCGATGATCTTGACCGAGCGCTCGGCGCTGTCCGCGATCAGACTCATCTCGCCTATGGTGTCCTTGATCACCGCCAGGCCGTCGGACGAGGCCGCGTCCGACGCGGCGGACAGGCGGTGCGCCTCCTTCACCAGGTGCAGGTCGCGCTGCGCCGCCTCTTCCTCATCGGTGATGTCCAGCGCGAACTTGATCACTTTGTAGACTTCGCCCTCGTCGTTGACGATGGGGTTGTAGCTGGCCTCCAGCCAGATGGAGCGGCCCTGCTTGTCGCGGCGCTCGAACTTGCCGGCGATGAAGGCGCCCTGGTTCAGCCGCTGCCACAACTCGGTGTAAGCCGGGCTGTTGACGAACTCCGGCTGACAGAAGATCCGGTGATGCTGGCCGATGATTTCCTGCTCGCCGTAGCCCACCGTGTTCAGGAAGTTGCTGTTGGCGCGCAGCACGATGCCGTCGATGGAGAACTCGATCACCGCCATCGAACGGCTGACCGCCTTCATGGTGTTGCGCGCCTCCAGCTCGGTTTGCACCGACTTGGTCACGTCCAGCGCGAACTTGACCACCGCCGTCACCTGGCCGGACTCGTCGCGCACCGGGTTGTAGCTGGCTTCCAGCCACACGATGTCGCCGTCCTTGGTCACCCGCTTGAAGCGGTCGCTGACGAAATGCCCCTGCTTCAGCCGGCTCCAGAAGGTGGCGTACTCGACGCTGTTCACATAGTCCGCCGGGCAGAACAGCCGGTGGTGCTGGCCTATCACCTCGCTGGCGCGGTAGCCCATCACCGCTTCGAAATTGGCGTTGGCGGAGCGCACCACGCCGTCCGGCGAAAACTCTATCACCGCCATCGAGCGGTCTATCGCCTGCAACACGCCCTGCTGTTTATGCAGCTCCGCCACCGTATCCTGCAGTTTGCGCTTCAACCCCGTATTGAACATGCAGCAACCTTTCCGCTCGAGTCATCGTCCTTGCCGTCGGCGCTCTTCTTCCACTCTTTATTTACAAAGCCGCTCATGCCAATGTCAAACCGTAAAAACACCTACCGCCCCGCAATGGCCGAAATACCGGGCCGCTCCAAAAAACAAGCCGCCTTGCGGCGGCGTAAACCAGGGCGCGGGCGCGGCGCTCAGGTCGCCGCGTCCGGATCGGTGCTCAGCCGCGCAAACATCTTGAAATCTCCCGGCTCGCCGCGCACCTGGCGGTAAGCGCGCAACAGGCCCTCGTACTGGAAGCCGCAGCCGCGCAGCAGCCGCTCGGCGCGCCGGTTGCCGTCGCGCGCCACCGCCTGCACCCGGTACAGCCGGCAGCCGGCAAACGCCCAGGCCGTGACCGCCTGACAGGCGGCCTGCCCCAGCCCCCGTCCCCAATAGGCCGGCGCCAGGTCGAAATTGATTTCCGCGCTGCGGTCCTCAGCCCAGACGGCGTCGAAACCGACCGAACCGGCCAGGCCGCCCGAATCGTCGTCTACGATGGCCAGCCGCAGCGGCGCGCCCGGCTCCTCGGAGCGATAAGCCTGCACCAGGGGCGCCAGATCCGCCGCCGATTGCAGTTCCCAGCGCAGATGCGGCGCCACTTCGGGCAGCCGCAGATAGTCGTACCAGTCCGGAATATCCAGCATTTCCATCGGGCGCAGGCTGAAGCCCTGCAGATCGATGGACGGCGGGGTTATCACATTCATCACGAGCACCAGTAATGGGGCGACCGGCCCGCGCCTGCAAGCGAAATGGACCCGGCCGCGCTTTATTGTGTACAGCGGGAGACCGCACTCCATTCTAGAAGAAAGCACGCCAATAGAAAGCCGATATGCGGGCAGCAAGCCCTCTGCCGGCTCCAAATCCGTTTGCGAACGGCGGCGCGGCGGGCGCGCCGTCGAACTGACCAAGTGCGCGCGCCGCCCGCTGCCTCGGCCGCAAGGCCTGGCCCCGCCGCCCTGCGCCGGATAGACAGCCGGCGCTCAGGTGTTCAAGGCCGGGCTGCCGGTAGGCGCCGCCGGCGCCGCTTGGGGAGCGACCTGGGCCGACGCGCTGGCGGCCTGGATTTGCGGGCTGTCGCCGGGGCTGAAGCTCTGGGTCACCTTGCCGGTCATCAGAATGCCCAGCACCACGATCACCGAGTTGTCTATCGGCAAGGACGGCGAACCCTTCAGGATCGAGGTGTACGCCCAGACCAGCAACACGCCCACCGCCCACAGCAAGAAGGCCAGCCGCGTGGCGGAAAAGCTGCCGAAGCCGTCCTGCAAGAATTCCGAAACCTTCATCTTCCGTCCTTTCTGCCTGCGCGGGCGGGTCCGCCCGCTATTAGCGATATAGCGTCGAGCTCCTGAGCCGGCAAAACCGGAAAACACTTAGAACCTGCTCCAAGTCTGCTGCGCTTCAGCGATACGGCGTTAAAAACAAGCTCAAAATGCTCATGTACCACACGTACATTCCGCTTTTTCGCTAGTTTTCGCCTTGTCTCGCCCTTGCTCGCAAGACTTTGAACAGGCTCTGAGAAACCGTTCCAGACCCGCAACGCTTCCCAAAGCCTCGCGCGCTGAGCGCTGCTCGCGAGGCTTTGAACAGGCTCCGCAGGCTATCGCCGACATTGAGAAATACAATTCCGGCGTCGGCTTGCAAATCCGCGCGCCGGACGCATCATGACAAATACAAGACAAAATGCCATTGAGCTAAGGAGTCGTCATGATTGCCATTCGGGAGATCGACCATATCGTGCTGCGCGTCAGCGATCTGGCCAAGATGGAGCGTTTTTACGGCGAGGTGCTGGGTTGCACCGTGGAACGCCGGCGCGAGGACCTGGGGCTGGTGCAGCTGCGCGCCGGCCATTCGCTGCTGGATCTGGTGCCGGTGGACGGGCCGCTGGGCCGAGCCGGCGGCCGCGCGCCGGCGGCGGAGGGCCGCAACCTGGACCACTTCTGTTTCCGCGTCGAGCCTTTCGACGAAGACGCGATCCGCGCCCACCTGGCGCAACACGGTCTCAGCGCCGGAGAAACCGCCCAGCGCTACGGCGCCGAGGGCGACGGCCCCTCGCTGTATCTGCAGGACCCGGAAGGCAATGTCGTGGAGCTGAAGGGACCGCCCTCCCCTTAGAACCTGTTTACGATCTGCTGTGCGTCGGCGATACGGCGTTGAAAACAACTTCGAAATGCTCATGTACCATGTGTACATTCCGCTTTCTCAGCCGTTTTCGCCTTGTCTCGCTTTAGCTCGCGAGATCGTAAACGCGTTCTTAGAACCTGTTCAAAATCTGCTGCGCGGCGCGCGACGCGGTGAGCGCCGCGTCGCGTCCTCGCCGCGAAACCCGGCCGCGCCGCAAGCGCTGGATCCTGGCCGCCGCCTGCCATGCGGCGGGTTCCCGCGAGCGGTCTTAAATATTACTGGTTTTGATTTTTTTATTTAGACATAAATACTCTAAGCCAAATCGTTTCGATAATAGGCCGCTTAATCCGTCTCGCGCTTAAGCGCGGCGATCGCCTTAATTCAAACAATCGTTTGGAGTAAATGCCGAAATTCAAACTGGCATTGAAATGGTATTAAATATCGTCAATGACGGCGCTTCGCTGCGCCGCCGGCCCCGCGCCGCGAAAATAAAAAACCCCTGAAGCGGCGAGCGCATTCAGGGGCTTTGTGGCGTGGACCCGGTCTTCAGAGCGGCTTGCGCGCCTGAATGCCCGCCGCCACTTTCCGCAGTTTGTCCGCGTAGCCCGGATCCGTGGCGTAACCGCCCTGGGCCAGCGCCTGGGCGAAGGCCTGGGCGTTGCCGCCCACGCCCAGCGCGCCGCGGTAGCGCGGGTTGCCGGCCAGCAGCTGCGCGTAATCGGCGAACGCGTCCTGCAAGCCGGAGTAGGCGCGGAAGCTTTCGGTCCGCTTCACGTCGCGGCCGTCCACGTGCTCGGTGGTCAGCGCGCGGGTGACTTCGCCCTGCCAGCCCTTGCCGGCCTTGATGCCGAACAGATTGTGATTGCTGCCGCCGTCGGCGCGGGTCAGCGGACGCTGGCCCCAGCCGGATTCCAGCGCCGCGTGAGCGGCCACCAGTTCCGGCGCCACGCCCAGCTTGGCGGCGGCTTGTTGCGCGTAAGGCGCGATGCTGTCGAGAAAGGCTTGCTGGTCCGCGCCGTAGGGCATGCTGCCGCCCAGCGTGGCGTCCTGGACGCGCTGGCGCGCCCAGGCGCCTTCCGGCGACAGGCTGGCCCAGCTGTCCGAGCCGTTCTCGATGAAGTCGCGCACCTCGCTGTGCAGCTGGCCGCTCCATTGGTCGGCGAAACGCTCGCCGTCCCCGCCGCCCTGGCCTATCAGCGGCAGGGCGACGGCGTCGGCGCCGAAGTCCGGCCCGGCGCCGATGTCATTGCGCACAGTAAACATCGCTGTCTCCATTCAGCACGCGGTTCATCAGATCCTGCTGCTGTTGCAGCAGCTGGCCGTTGCGCAGGTTCAGGGTCTGGCACAGGCGGATCTGCTCCACCAGCGCGTTCCAGCGCTGGCGGCAGGCTTGTTCCGCGGCGGCGGGCAAGAGCTTGAGCACCGCGTCCATCGAGGCGGCGCGGCCCGTGCCCAGCAATTGGCCGGCCAGTTGCAGCCGCTGGTCGCGGCTGGCCTGCAGGGCGTCGCACTGGGCGACGATGTCCGAACCCAATTGCCGCAGTTCGTCGGCCTGGTGCGCCAGCGCGGCGGCGAACTGCTGTTCCAGCAGTTGCTCCAGCTGGCCGTAGCCTTGCAGATCCTGCCCCACGGTGGCCAGCAGTTGTTTGAAGGCTTGCTCGCGGTTCATTCAGCGGCTCCGGTGATATTGCTCCACCAGGTCGGCCAGCCGGGCGGCGTCGAAGCGCACTTCGCCGCGCGCCAGCGCGGCGCGCACTTCTTCCACCCGTTTCATGTCGATGTCCGGCAGCGCGCGCAGCTCCGCCACCGCCGGCGCCATGTCCTGGCTCGCGGCGGGCGCGGCGACGGCCGCGGGCGCGCGGGCCGGCGTTTCCGCGGCGGCGCTCTGGCCGCCGACCGCCAGTTCGCGGCGTTGCGACGAGGTCGAGTTGATTTGCATAGTTTAGAAATCCGTCTGGGTTGGCTGTGCGAGCGGCGCGGCGCCTGATGCCGCGTTGCGCGACCGCTCGGAGCGGGCCTCGCGGCCCGCCCTCACCCCTTCAAGGCGACAGTCTGGAAAAAAACTTAAAAATTTACCGGTAACATTTTCAGAACGACAATGCGGCGGTTTTCCAGACGGATATAACGGCCAAACACCAGTTCCTTCAGGATGCGCGCCACCATCTCGCGGGAGGAGCCGATCTGGTCGGCGATTTCCTGCTGGGTCAGCTGCTTTTTCAGCACCATCTCATCGCCGTCCTGCTCTTCCAGCATCTGGTTGATCAGGATGCGCACGCGACCGTACACGTCCATCAGCGCCAGGTTCTTGGCCTTGGTGGACATGCGGCGCACCACTTGCACCAGGTGGCACATGATGCGGGTGCGGGCTTCCGGGCTGTGCGGCAGGCCGTCTTCGGTATCGAACAGCTGCATCAGGCTGTCGCGGCTGAACACCAGCAGGTGGCTGTCCTCGTCCGCCGCGCAATTGGAGCTGCGCTCGCCGCTGTCGATGAAGCCGACCATGCCGATCAGCTCCCCGGAAGCGCAGATTTGCAAAATGTATTTCTTGCTGAGTCCATCCGAAACAAAGACTTGCATGCAACCGCTGGCCAGCAGATAGACCTCGTTGGCGCTGTCGCCTTCGTTGTACAGCACCTCGCCCTTGCTCAGGCGGCGGCTTTCGGCCAGTTCCAGCGCTTTGTCCAGTTTGTCGTTGTCCAGATGTCCGAACAAATGTGTGCCTCTTAACAAGGCTTTGATATTGTGGTTTTCATTCATGACCACGTCGTCCCCGATAGTCTTGCGATTGAATCGACTTTCCCGCAGATGTTTGCCGCCTTTTGGCGTCTTTTTTTGTCAACATCATCCAAGTCTTTCGCTCGGATTTTTATTAATCAGGTGCGGATTATAATATTAGCAGTTAACAAAAGTGTGAAAAAACACACATAAAAAAAGCCTGAAACGAATCAGGCTTTTGTTTTGAACCCAAAAAAATAAAAGTTCAGCGGGGAGTTAGGCCATCTTGCAGCGCGCTATCCAGATCGGATTTCTGTAGTGGCGAACTTACAACACTGGTCTCGCGATTGCCGCTCTGCCCCGGCGGCCCGAACATGGCCACCACCGCCTGCGCCTGCTTGCTGGTCATCACCAAGAGCTCGATGCGGCGGTTGTAAGCGGCCAGCGGATGCGCGGCGTCCAGCGGCGCGCGGTCGGCCATGCCCACCACTTGCAGGATGCCGGCGGCGTTCATGCCGCCTTCCAGCAGGTGCAGCCGCGCCGCCATCGCGCGGTTGCTGGACAAGCCCCAGTTCGAAAACGAACCGAAGCCGGCGGTGCGGTATTGCGCGGCGTCCGTGTGTCCGACAATCAGCAATTGATTGTCGATATGGCTGAACATATCGCCCATATCGTGCAGCAGGCGCTTGAAGCGCGGTTCCACGATGGCGCTGCCGCGCTCGAACATGCCCTGATTGTCGGTATCGTGCAGCATCACCCGCAAACCGTAAGGCGTGACCACGGTCTGCAAATTGCTGGCCAGGCCGGCGTCCCGGCTCATCTTGGCCAGCAAGCCGGCCAGCTTTTCCAGATCCGCCACGCTGTCCAGGCTGCGCTGGCCCTGGCCGTCGAAGGTTTTCTTGGCCACCTTGTTGCTTTCCTGCAGCAGGGAGTCGGCCTTGGTGGTGGTGGTGGGCTGGCCCGGGATAGGGTCGCGCGGGATCAGGCTGCCCGGCGGGGTGCCAGTGTGTTCGATGCTGCGCGAGCCGCCGGCCTTCAGCGGACTGCCGCCGCCGGCGGTCAACAATTGCTGCAGGTTTTCCTGATCGCGCGCGGCCAGCACCCACAGCACCAGGAACAGGCACATCAGCGCCAGCACGAAGTCGGCGAACGCCACTTTCCACGCGCCGCCGTGTCCTTCTGAATCCTGACGGCGCGACACCTTCTTGATCACCGCGGCTTCATGCTCGCGACTGGGTTTATTCGCCATGCCCGCCATCCGCTCAGTTCACGCCTTCCAGCGCGTTGATCCAGGTTTCCAGCTGAGAGAAGCTGGGCTTGGTGTTCAGTTGCACCAGGCGGCGGCCGGCGTCGATGGCCAGCAGCGGCGGCTTGCCGGATACGTGGGTGGTCAACACCACTTTCACCGATTCGTAGTTGGACAGCTCCTGTTTGACCAGCTGGTGCATCATGTTGGACAGCGGGTCCAGCACGCCGTAGCAGAAGAAGATGCCGATGAAGGTGCCCACCATGGCGGCGGCCACTTTCTCGCTGATCTCGCCCGCGGTGGCGCCCTGGCTGACGCTGTTCATCGCCATCACGATGCCTAGCACCGCGGCCAGGATGCCGAAGCCCGGCATCGCCTCGGCGATCTTGTGCAGCGACTTGGATGGCTGGTTCAGTTCTTCATGAATCGCGTCCAGTTCCTGATCCAGCACGCTTTCCAGTTCGTGGGCGTTGATCTTGCCCATCGCCATCAGCCGGAAGTTGTCCACGATGAAGGCCAGCAGCTTGGGTTCCTCCAGCACCAGCGGGTAGCGATTGAACAAGGGGCTTTGACGCGGGGCCTCCACGTGTTCGTCCAGCGCTTTCAGGCCCTGGCTGGCGGTAATCAGCAATTCGTACATCAGCAGCAGCAGCTGGCGCTGGAATTCCGCGTCGTATTTCTTGCGCATGCCGACGCGTTTGATCTGGCCGCCCATTTCCGTGAGCACGTGCTGCGGGTTGCCCAGCACGATGGCGCCGACGGCGGCGCCGCAAATGATCAGCAGCTCCACCGGCTGCCAGATCACCGACATGATGCCGCCATGCAGCATGAAGCCGCCAAAGACACAAACCAGCACGATCAGAATGCCGAATAATTGCTGCATGTTTTCTTTCCTCGGACTCAGGCCGCTTGTAGGCGAGCCTGCATTTTTTTGAGAGCGCTCTTGTTGATCTGGCAGACGCGGGCTTCGGTCAGCGCCAGCACCGCCGCGATCTCCTTGAGGCTCAGTTCAAATTCGTAATACAGCTGGATCACTTGCTGCTCGCGCGGGTTCAGCGCCTGCAAGGCCACGGTCAAGGCGCTTTTCAGCGCCAGCCGCTGTTCCGGATTATCGTCCGCCGCCGGCTCCAGCCCCTGGGCCATCAGTTCGTCGAAGCTGGACAGCGCTTCGGCGTTGTCCGCCAGCAGCGCTTCCTGATAGGCCTCGGCGCTGAGGCCCAGCAGCTGCATCGCCTCGGCCTCGCTGGGCTCGCGCCCCAGTTTGCGGCTGAGCAGGCGCAGGCCGTCGCGCACGCGGTGGGCCTCCTGGCGCACCGAGCGCGGCCGCCAGTCCAGCCGGCGCAATTCGTCGAGAATGGCGCCGCGGATGCGCAAAATGGCGAAGCCGGCGAACTTGTCGTCCGGCTCGCCGTAGCGGCGCAGGCTCTCCAGCAAGGCCATCAGCCCCACCTGCTCCATGTCTTCGCGGTCGAACACGCCGCCGGCCTGGGACGACAGCTGGCGCGCCACCCGCTTGACCAGGTGGGCGTACCGGCTCAGCGCCTCGGCTTCGCCGCCGGCGCTGGCCGGGGCTTCGTCGTAACAGGCGTACATAGGGGCTTACTCGATGATCAATTTGCTAACCATCACCTCGCTGAACGGCGCGTCGCGTCGCTCGCGCAGGAAACCGCCGGCATAGGCCTTGGCCAGCAAGCGCTGGTAGTCGTCTATGCTCATCGTCAGCGCCTTGTCCGCCGGCAGCTCCGACAGCGCGCGCACGGCGATGCTCTTCAGGAAGGGCAGTTGGGACTTGACCTCGGCCTCCTGCTTTTCATTGCTGCGGAACACCAGGTCCACCGCCATGAAGCGGGTGGCGGATTCGCCGCCGCGCAGCATCACGATCACCTTGTCCATGCTGACGAAGCGCGCGTCCGGCGCCGCGGCCGGCTTGGGCGCCTCCGCCGCTTGCGGCGCGCGCGAACTCAGCCACCACCAGGCGCCGCCGCCGGCGGCCAGCGCCGCCGCGATGGCCACGATCAAAATCACTAAGATGTTTCTGTTCATGCTTGTGCTTCCGCTGCTTAGCCCTGGCCCAGCCAGAAGCCTTGTCCATCACCCTGCCCCGCTTCCGCCAGCGCCCGTCCCGGCGCGCGTTGCGGCTGCTGCTGCCCCTGGCGTTCCTGACGCTGCTGGCCGTGGCCGCCCTGCCCCGGCGCGCCTTCGCGCACTTCCACCGCCACTTGGGTGTATTGGCGGTTGGACAGATCCTGGCGCAGCGCGTCGCCGATGGCTTGCAACTGCCGCACCACTTCGCCGTGCGAGGCGGTCAGCTGCACTTGCAGCGCGCCGGCCTCGTGGCGGATGGAGATTTCCAGCGAGCCCAGCGACGGCGGGTCCAGCCGGATCAGCGCGCGGTCCATGCCGTGGCTGCTCTGCACTTGCAGCCGTTCGCCCAGCGCGGCGCTGAGCTTGTCGCCCCAGCTGGCCGGCTGCTGCGCCGGCAGCTTGATCGGCGCCCACTCCGGCAGCGGCGCTGCGGCCTTGTCCTGCGGCTGCGGCGCAATGGCGGCCAATAGCGGCGCGGCGGCTTGCGCCGGCGTCTGCGTTTCGCGGCCGGCCTGGGCCTCGCCGGCGCCGGCCGGCTTGGCCGGCAGCGGCGCCAGGGTGTTCAGCGCGGCGGACAGCGCTTCCGGCGGCAACGCCGCCTCGGCCTGTTTGCGCGGCGTCGCCGCCGCGGTCGCGTCCACGCCGGACGGCGCCGACGGGCCGGCCTGCGGCGCGACGGCCGTCGGCATGGCCGGCATCAGCGGCAGCGGCAAAGGCTGCGCGGCGAGAACGCCGGGCTGCGCGGCCGGCGTCTCGGCCTTGGCCTCGTCGCCCGCGGGGGCTTCGGCGTCGGTTTCAACCGCCGGCGCGGCGCTTTGCCCATCCATCAGGCTGGCCAGCAAGGCGCTGGCGAAATCGCCGCCGGACTCCGGCGCCGCCGCGTTCGGGTCCAGCAGGGGATCGGCCGGCGCGGCGTCGGCGGGCGTTGACGCGCCGCCGGCGAGAAGATTGGGGGGCAAGGATACGTTCATGCTTGATTCCAGTCGCTGACTTCGGCGTAGGCGATTTGCGCGTC
The DNA here is from genome assembly GCF_016937655.1 of Chromobacterium alkanivorans. Lineage (GTDB taxonomy): Bacteria > Pseudomonadota > Gammaproteobacteria > Burkholderiales > Chromobacteriaceae > Chromobacterium > Chromobacterium alkanivorans. Next base: position 235,659 of record NZ_JAFHKL010000009.1, read on the forward strand.
GCGCTGATGGCTCAGCGCGGCGATTTTGTCTTGCAGTTCCGCGGAGTCGGCGCGGCAGACTTCCAGCGCGTCGCGGTAGACGGCGCGCAAGGCGGCGCGGGCGGCGGCGTCCAAGGCCTGAGGCTGGGTGCGCAGCAGTTCGGCCAGCAATTGGTCCAGCGCGGCCAGCCGTTCCCAGTCGCGTTCGGCGCAGGCGCGGCGGATGGCGGCTTCCAGCGCGGCCGGCTCAGGCGGCTTCATGCTGGTCCCGCACGCCTATCCAGCCGCCCTTGAGCTTGATCAGCAGCTGTTCGGCCTCGTCCAGCGCCGCCACGTCCAGATTGACGCTGGCGTGGTAGAGCCGGTAGGCGCAGTAGTCGTAGAGCCGCGCCAGATTGGTGACCACCTCGCCGCCGGAGTCGAAGTCCAGCGCGCTGGACAGGCCGTTGAGGATGTTGATGCACTTGCTGATGCTCTCGCCCTTTTGCTCGTAGCGCTGGTTTTCCAGATGGCCGCGCGCGCGCGCCATTTCCTCCAGCAGGCCGTCGAACAGCACCAGCACCAATTGCACCGGCGAGGCGGCGTGGGTCTGCGCTTCCAGATTGACCGCGTGATAGCTGCGGTAGGCGTCGTATTCCACGTTGTCGTGCTCCTGTTCTAATCAATAGGCGGGAGGGGGTCCCTCCCGCCGAATTCTGTGCGGCCAAGCAAATCCGGAACGGATTCAGAAGGAAAGCATGCCCAGAGTCTTCTGCATGTCTTCCTGCATCTTCTGCAGCTGGGTGAACTGCGTCAGATAGCGCTTGTAGCTCTGGTCGTACTGGGCCTTCAGCCGCACCTGGCGGCTGTCCAGATCTTTCTGGATGCGGGATTCGGAATCCTTGCGCAGCTTGAGCAGGCCGCTGCTGCCGTTCAGCCATTTGTCCAGGTAGTCGCTGCTTTGCTTGACCACGCCGTTCTTGTTGTCGCCGTTGACGAAACGGTCCAGCGCGTCCGGCTTGTCCTTCAGGGTTTCGTTCAGCTTCTTGCTGTCCAGGCTCAGGGTGCCGTCGCGGTTGGCCTTGATGCCCAGCTGGTTCAGGGTGATGCCGTCGTATTCCTGACGCAGCAGGCCGTTGATGCCGTCTTTCAGGCTGCGGATGCCGGAGTCGCTGGCGAAGGGGCCGCCGGTCTTGCCTTCCTTGCCCGGCGCGGACAGATCGGCGATGGCGCTGGCCAGCTTGTTGTAGCTGTCGACGAAGCCCTGCACATTGCCGACGGTGTCGGCCTCGTTGCGCGCGACATTGAGCTGCAGCGGGGTATCGCCCGGCTTCATCGCCTTGCTGATGGTCAGATTGACGCCGTCTATGCTTTCGAAAGTGTTGGACGCCTGCTTCATCTGCACGCCGGTATCCTTGTTGCCCAACCAGACGATGGCGTCCTGCCCCTTGGTCAGTTCCTTGGGACTGGCGAGGCCGCTCTTGAGGCCGGCGTCGCTGACCTGGCTCAGGTCCAGCGAGATGGCGCCGCTCTCGCCGGTCTTGCCGGAAGACATCACCAGCTGGCTGGTGCCGCCGTTGTTCAGCACCATGGCGTTGACCTTGCCGCTGTTGCCGCTGGCGCGGTTGATGGCCAGAGCCATTTCCGACGGCGACAGATTGCCGTCGCCGTCGCGGTCCGCGCTGCTGAGGTCCACTTCGAAGCTGTCGCCGCCAACCCGCACGGTGACCTTGTCGCCGGCCTGGGCCTTGGCGCCGGACAGGCTGCCGAAGGACAGCTGATGGGCGGTGGCCACTTGTTCGATGAACAAGGAGTAGTTGCCGGGCTGGGCGTTGCCCTTGGCGCTGACGTTGGCGAAGCCTTCCTGGCTGATGCTGGCGTTCATCGCCACCAGGCTTTTCTTGGTGGTGATGCCGGTCAGCGCGCTGCGATAGTCTTGCAGGGCTTTTTGCAATTTGTTCAGCGCGTCGCCGCGCGCCTGCGCCGCCTTGCTCTGGGTGTCCAACTGGTTCTGGGCGTCTTGCAGATACAGGCTGGCGGCGTTCTGGGCCAGCGCCGAAGGCGGGGTCTTGCTGAAATCGATAGCCATTTAGAATCCTTTCGCTGTACGCGGGCCGGAGCGCTGTCGGCGCGCCGGGATGAGATCGCCGGAATTGAGATCGACGCTAATGACTATCCCTTGCGACCGAGGCCCGGCTTTTCTTGAGCCGCCGTGAATAATCACGCTCCGCGCAGCCAGGCTTGCCCGGCCAGTTCGTCGGTTTGCTTCTGTTCTTTCTTCAACCGCAGGCGCAGCAGGCTTTCCGCCGCCTGGTCGCGCACCTGGACCATCACTTCGCGGCGCAGGCTGGCTTGCAGCAGCGCGCGCTGGCTGACCGCGGCGTCGGCCTCGGCCAGTTGCAGATCCTGCTGCTGCGAGGCCATCAGGCCCAGCAGCGCGCCCTTGTAGTCGGCGCAGTTGCGCGCCAAGGCCGGGTGGCCGGCGTCGGCGCTGGCGCCGCTCTGGCCGCACAATTCGCCCATGCGCACAATGTTGCGGCGGTAGCGTTCCTGCAGCTGGCGCTTGCCTTCCACCTCGCTTTGCAGGCGGTCCACGTCCTGTTGCCGCAATTGGACCATCAGGCCCAGGCGGCGCACGTCTTCGGGCTGGCTCATGTCGCGATCATCTCCATCAAACCGTTCCGGCTGTCTTCATAGCTCGCGGCCTCGGCCGCGCCCTGGCGCAAAAACGCTTCCAGTCTGGGCATCAGCCGCACCGCGCGGTCGGTGTCGGCGTCGGCGCCGGCCACGTAGCCGCCCAGCGGAATCAGGCTGCGCACTTCCTGGTAACGGGACCAGGCGCCGCGCGCGCCGCGCGCCGCCTCCGCGTGCTCCGCCGCGGTCAGCTGGCTCATGCAGCGGCTGACCGAGCGGCCGATGTCTATCGCCGGATAATGGCCGCGCTCGGCCAGCTCCCGCGACAGCACGATGTGGCCGTCCAGGATGGCTCGCGCGGTGTCCACCACCGGGTCTTGCTGATCGTCGCCTTCGGCCAGCACGGTGTAGATGGCGCTCATGCTGCCGGCGCCGCCCTCGCCGTTGCCGGCGCTCTCCGCCAGCGAGGGCAACAGGCCGAACACCGACGGCGGATAACCGCGCGTGGCCGGCGGTTCGCCCAGCGCCAGCCCCACTTCGCGCTGCGCCATCGCGTAACGGGTCAGCGAATCCACCAGCAGCAGCACATTGCGGCCCTGGTCGCGGAAATGGGCGGCGATGGTGTGGGTCAGCTCGGTGGCCTTGAGCCGCATCAGCGGCGATTCGTCGGCCGGCGCCACCACCAGCACCGCCTTGGCCAGGCCGGCTTCGCCCAGCGAGTGCTCGACGAACTCCCGCACTTCGCGGCCGCGCTCGCCGATCAGGCCCACCACCACCACGTCGGCCTCGGTGTGGCGGGTGATCATGCCCAGCAACACGCTCTTGCCGACGCCGGAGCCGGCGAACAGGCCAACGCGCTGGCCGCGGCCTATGGTGAGCAGGCTGTTGATCGCGCGCACGCCCACGTCCAGCGGCGCGGACACTGGCTGTTTCTTCAGAGGATTGACTTGCGGCGGATGGGCGGCCAGCGGCTGTTCGCCGCCGAGGCGGCCCAGGCCGTCCAGCGGCTCGCCCAGGCCGTTGACGATGCGGCCCAGCCAGGACGGCCCTATCATCAGGCCGCCGCCGTCGGCGGCGGGCAGCACCCGCGCGCCGGTGGTCAGGCCCACCGGCTTCTTGAACGGCATCAGGTAGGAGACTTCGCGCTTGAAGCCCACCACCTGGGCTTGCAGCCAGCCGCCGCCGGCGGTTTCTATCACGCAGCGCTGGCCGGTTTCCAGCGGACAGCCCACGCTTTCCAGCAACAGGCCGGACGCGCCCACCAGGCGGCCGCTGACGGTGGCCACCGGCACCTCCGGCAATTCCAGTCGTCCCAGCGCCTGACGCAACATGGCTTAAGCCTCCGCCTGTTCCGCCGCCGGCTCGACGGCGTCGCTTTGCAATTGTTCGCGCACGGTGGCGATGCAGGCCTCCAGCCGCTGCTGGCAGCCGGCGTCGGCCTCGGACTCCGGCGTGCGGATCCGGCATTCGCCGTGCGGCAGCTGCGGGTCCGCCACCAGCCGCCAGCGCGCGGCGCGCTCCGGCGCCAGTTCGCGGATGCGCTGGCACTCTTCGGCGTTGAGCAGGATTTCCACCTCGTCCTGCTGGTACTGGCCCGGCGGCAAGGCGGCCAGGGTTTCGTCCACCAGGTCCAAGATCTGCACCGGCTTGAGCGCCAATTCGCAGCGGATCACCTGGCGCGCCACCTTGGCCACCAGTTCCACCACTTCGTCGCGCATCGCCGCCTGGTATTCCTCGCTGACGCGGCGCAGCTCGGCCAGCGCGGCCTCCAGCGGCCGGCCCAGGTCGGCCAGCTCGGCCAGGGCTTCGCGGCGCGCCGCCGCCTGCCCTTCCTGGCGGCCCTGCTCCAGGCCCGCGGCGTAACCGGCTTCGCGGCCGGCGGCTTCGCCGCTGGCCAGGCCCTCGTTGTAACCGGCGTCCATGCCCTGGCGGAAGCCGTCGGCGGCGGAGGCCTGGATCTGGGCGGAGTCCTGCGCGTCCAGCGGCAGGTCCAGCGCGCTGTGGATCAGCGGCGGGAAGCGGAAGGGGCGCCAGGCCTTCACTCGACCACTTCCTCAGGGAACAGCTGCAGGTCGATCTCGCCGGCCTGGGCCAGCTGCTTGACCTGGGCCATGATGTCGGCGCGCACTTCTTCCACCCGGCTCAGCGGCACCGGTCCGGAGCGGCGCATCATCGCGTCGAAGTTCTGCGCCTGGCGGCGCGGCATGGTCTGGACGATGGCTTCGCGCACCGCCGGCTCCGCGCCCTTGAGCGCGATCGCCCATTGCTCCAGCGGAATGTCCTCGCTGATGCGCATCAGCACTGCTTCGGTCTGACGCGACAGGATGAAGAAGTCGTACATGCGGGTTTCGATTTCCTCGACGATGTCCGGATCGTGGGCGCGCAGCAGTTCCATCATGCGCTGGCGGTCGCCCGGCAGGCGGTTGAGGATGTCGGCGGTCTGCTGCATGCCTTCCACCGCGGTGCTCTGGGTGTGCAGGCTTTCCAGACAGCGGTTGACCAGCTCTTCCAACTCCTCCAGCAACTCGCGGTCCACGTCCTTGAGGCGGGCCACGTTGACCAGCACGCTGTCGCGGCTGTCCGCCGGCAGCGCGTCCACCACCTGGCCGGCCAGCGCCGGCGGCAGGAAGGCGAGGAACACCGCCTGCATGCGCACGTGCTCGCCGGCGATGCGGTCCGCCAGCCATTGCGGCGACACCCATTGCAGCCGCGCCATCTTGGGACGGATGGCGTCGCCGTAAATGGTGTCCAGCACGCTGTTGGCGATGTCGCTGCCCAGCGCCAGGTCCAGCGAGCGCTTGAGGAAGGCGCGGCTGGCGCCGTGCACCCCGCTCTGCTCGCGGTATTCGTCGAAGAATTTCTGAATCGTGGTCTTGACCGCGTCCACCTTGATGCCGCTCATGCCGGACATCGCCTGGGTCACTTGCAGCAGTTCTTCGCGGCTCAGGCAGCGCAGCACGGCGGCGGCGGGCTCTTCGCCCATGCACAGCAAGAGCACGGCGGCCTGCTCGATGGTGTTCATCGCTTCGGCGGCGGGCGCGGCGGCGGCCGGCGGCAGGGCCGGCGCTACGGCGTTATTGGTTTCGTCCATTTTTCTGCACCCATTGTTTGACGACTTCGGCGACGCGTTCCGGCTCTTTGGCGGCCAGGCCCTTCAGGTGGTCGACCAAGACGTCGACGCTGGAGCCGGCCGGCGGCAGATCGTAGTTTTCCAGCAGCGGCACCACCGGGCTGGCGCCGGCGCCGGCCGCGGCGGCCAGGGCCGCCGGCTGCGGCGCGGAGGACAGCTGCGCCTGGCGCGCGGCGCGCAGGTCGGCGCCGTCCATCAGCGGATCGGGTTTCAGTTCCAGCGCCTCCGGCTGCTGGTATTCGCGCAGCTGGCGGTCGGTCAGCTGGCGCAGCATCTTCAGCAGCGGACGCGCCAGCAGCAGGTAGGCCAGCAGCAGGCCGAAGGCGTAGACGGCCCAGCGCGCGGCTTCGAACCAGGTGTCCTGCTGCATCCAGATCGGCTCCGGTTCGGACAGCGCGGAGAAGTTGAGCGTGGACACCGCCAGGGTGTCGCCGCGCTCGGCGTGGATGCCCAGGCCATTGCGCAGCACCTTGTCGACATTGGCCAGTTCCGCCGGTTTCCAGCCGCCCTTGGCCGGCGCGGCGGCCTGGTTCAGCACCACCGCCACGCTGAGGCGGCGCAGCGTGCCTCGCGCTTTCTTGATCTGGGTGACGCTGCGGTCGTAAGCGTATTGGCGGGTGACGGCGTTCTTGCTGTTGCCGGCCTTTTCCGAGGCAGGGCCGGAGGCGTCGGTGTTGACCGGGCGGTTGCTCAGCGAGCCGGGCACGCCCAGCGCCATTTTCTCGGTGGAGGTTTCCTCGCGCGAGGCCTCGTTGGTGACCTTGGGCGCCTCGCCGTATTTCTCGCGGGTTTCCTCGACGCGGTCGTTGTCCACGTCGGCGGTGACGCTGACCTTGAAATTGTCCTTGCCCAGCACCGGGGTCAGCAGATCGCGGACGTTTTGCAGCGCTTCCTCGCGGAAGCGGCGCGCGGCGTCGCTCTCATTGCCGCCCAGCATGCCGTCGTCGCTCAGGTCCACGCGCGAGGACAGCAGATTGCCGGCCTGGTCCACCAGGGTGACCTGGGACGGCGACAAGGTGGACACGCTGCCGGCCACCAGCTTGATCACCGCGGCCACTTGCTCGTTGTTCAACTGCTGGCCGGGCTTGAGGGTAACCACCACCGAGGCGGAGCCCTTGTCGTTGGCGGCGCCGACGAAAGAGGTGGCGCGCGGCAGCGACAGATGCACGCGCGCGGCGGACACCGGCTCCAGCGCCAGGATGCTTTGCACCAGCTCGCCTTCCAGGCCGCGGCGGAAGCGCACGTCCTGGACGAACTGGCTGACGCCCAGCGGGTCGTTCTTGTCCAGCAGCTCCAGGCCGGACGGCAGCTGCGCCACCACGCCCTTGGCCGCCAGCTGCATGCGCACGCGGCCCAGCTGGCTGTCCGGCACCAGCACCTGGCCGGTTTGCGGATGGATGCGATAGGGAATTTTTTCGGCGTCTAGCACCGCCATCATGTCGGCGGCCACCACTTTTTCCTGGGCGCCGAACACCGGCTTGTAGCTGGCGTCGTCGCGCCACAGCCACAGGCTGATCATCACGGTGACGCCGATGGCCAGCGCGACGATGGGCAGCGCCAGGCGCAGGGAAGGTCCGGAAACGGGCCAACGGCCGCCCAGACGGGTTTGCACGGCCGCGACGCCGCTGCGGAAACGATTCAACACGGGCATGGTCCTCGCGGCTTACAGCTGCATCTTGATCAAGTCGTCCACGGCGCCCACCACCTTATTGCGCACTTGCATCAGCATGGAGAACGACAGGCTGGCTTCCTGGCTCATCAGCATGGCGCCGACCAGGTCGTCGCTCTTGCCGCTGTCCACGTCGGCCATTTTTTCGGAGGCGATGCGGTTCTGCGCGTCCACGTCGCGGACGGCGGCGCCCATGGCGTCGGAGAAGCTGGCGGCGGAAGCCGGCTCTTCGCTGTGCTGCGGCGGCGCAATCGGCGCGCTGCGCGCCATCCCGGCCATTTCGCCGAGCATCTGCTTGCGGTCGGCATGAATCATCAAACCCAGGTTGGTCGCCATCGGAAATCCTTGTCGGGCGGAGCCCGTTATTATTGAGTGGCCAATCAAGGCCGGTTTCACGTCTGCGGCCCGCCGCCCGGGAGCGGCGAGCGTATCGAAGCGGCAGCCCCGAGATGAGGACTTGTAACCATGCCATCATCCTGACGCCAGGATACGAGCGGCGATTTTAAACTTTATGCTTAAACCAACAGCCGTGAATTTTCACAAACTCTGACGTGAATTTTCCCCCTTTACCCAGCGGCGGCAGCCAGTAAGATGCACACTCCATAAGGATTAGCCTGCCGTTTGCCTCCGCCCGCGAGCCGCGAATTTAGTACCTTCTAGTACATTTCGCATGCGGCGCCTCAGACGGCCGGCCGGCCTTGATAAGCACCAGGCCGCCGCGGTTTAAGCGCCGCGCCCCTTCCGCCGCCCGCGCGCGCCGGCCGGACGCGCGGACGCCGGCGGCGCCTCGCCCACGCCTTCACCGAGAATCGAGATGCCAAGAGCCAGAATCATTTCGCAGCATGACGGCGCCCAATTGCCGGCTCTCGACCTGCGCACGCTGGGACGGCCGTTCCATCTGCTGCCCGTCTTCGGCAAAGCCCTGCAAGAAGAGCTGGCGGATTTCCTGCAGCAAGAACTGAACCGCCGCTACCACGCGCGTTTCCACATCCGCGCGCTGGAGCAGGCGCAGCCGGCCGCCGACGAGCGCCGCTGGCTGTGGCACGCGCTGGACGGCTGCCAGCTGGGCAGCCATATCGAACGGCCGCTGTTGCTGCGCTTGCTGGATTACCGCTTCGGCGCGCCGGCGGCGCAGCCGGACGCCGACGCCGCCGCGCCGGCGGAAACCGAAACCGAGCGCCGGCTGGCGCGCAGCCTGGCCGAGCGGCTGCTGCCGCGGCTGCTGCAATGCGTGTTGCGGCTGGACCGCCAGGCCGGCGGCCTGCCGCCCGGCCCTGCCGACTGCGCGCAACTGCCCTTCGTGCCGCCCGGCACCGGGGTCTGGGAGATCCGTCTGGACATCGGCGACGGCGAACACGCCGTCGGCGCGCTGCGCCTGCAATTGGACGCCGCCTGCTTCGAGCGGCTGTTGAAGAATCTGTCCGGCCGCCGCGACAGCGCCGACGCCCAGGCCGCGCCGGCGGAGACCTTCCGCGAGCGGCTGCGGGTGCGGCTGCAAGCGCGGCTGCTGGACCGCGAAATGGCGCTGGGCGACATCATGGACCTGCGCCCCGGCAGCGTGCTGCCGGTGACGCTTCAAGCCAGGAGCGAAGTGCTGGTCGGCGCTTCGCGGCTGTTCGACGCCGAGGTGGCCGAACAGCACGGCAAGCTGTGCCTGACCGGCTTTGTCGCCAGTGAATAACCCTCCGAAAACATAGAAAAAGCAAGGATTGAGCATGGACTTGAACGACGATTTCGATCTAGCCGGCGTGCTGGACGGCCTGGACGGCCAGAGCGACGCGGACGCGAAGCAGGCGGACGACGCCGCGGCGCGGCGGCCGCAGCGCGACATGACCCAGTTCCTGCGCAAGATCCCGGTCCGGCTGACGCTGGAAGTGGGCGGCGCCGACATCTCGCTGGCCGATCTGGTCAATATCGAGAACGGCTCGGTGGTGGAATTGGACAAGCTGGCCGGCGAACCGCTGGACATCAAGGTCAACGGCACCGTGATCGGCCGCGGCGAGGTGGTGGTGGCCGGCGAGAACTACGGCCTGCGGGTGGTGGAGCTGAACGATCTGGAACTGGACAGCCTGACCTGATGGAAGCCTTGAAGAAATTGAGGGACCTCGAAAAACCGTCGCGAGCGGTTCGAGAGCAAGGCGCACCGCGCGCAGCGACCGAGATAGTACAAACCGTACAGCGAGGGAGCGAGCACGGAGCAACGCCGCTATCGGACCGCGCAGCAGGTTTTTCGAGGTCCCTCCACCCCAGCCTGCTCGCTGCCGGGCTTTGGGCGCTGGCTGCCGCCTGCCAGGCCGAGCCGCTGAAGCTGTTGTCGGCCAACGCCGGCGGCACGCCGGTGGACTTCACCATCAAGACCCAGATCCTGATCCTGATGACCCTGCTTGGGCTCTTGCCCGTGCTGGTGCTGATGATGACCAGCTTCACCCGCTTCGTCATCGTGCTGTCCCTGCTGCGCCAGGCGCTGGGTCTGCAGCAGGGCCTGCCCAACCGCATCGTCACCGGGGTGGCGCTGATCCTGACCCTGCTGGTGATGCGGCCGGTGGGGCTGGAGGTGTGGAACCAGGCGCTGCAGCCCTTCGATCAGGACAAGATCACCATGCAGCAGGCGCTGGAGATCGCGCAGAAGCCGATCAGCCGCTTCATGCTGGCGCAGACCAGCAAGACCGCGCTGACCCAGATCGCCAAGCTGTCCGGCGAGGAAAACGTCGCCAATCCGCAGGACCACGCCTTCGCGGTCAAGCTGGCCGCCTTCGTGCTGTCGGAATTGAAAACCGCGTTCCAGATCGGCTGCATGCTGTTCATCCCCTTTCTGGTGATAGACCTGGTGGTGTCCAGCGTGCTGATGGCGATGGGCATGATGATGCTGTCGCCGCTGGTGATTTCGCTGCCGCTCAAGCTGCTGCTGTTCGTGCTGGTGGACGGCTGGTCGCTGACGGTGAACACCCTGGTCACCTCGATACAGGCTTATTGACCGCGCCCTTGAGAATGGACTTGCCATGCTGACTCCCGACATCGCCGTCGACATCGTCAACGACAGCCTGCGCGTCGTCGTCACCCTGGTGGTGCTGCTGATCCTGCCCAGCCTGATCGTCGGCGTCATCGTCAGCCTGATCCAGGCCGCCACCCAGATCAACGAGCAGACGCTGTCCTTTCTGCCGCGGCTGCTGGTGACCCTGCTGACCATCGCCATCGCCGGCCACTGGATCACCGGCTTCCTGATGGATTTCTGCGTGGCCATGTTCCAGCGCGCCGCCGGCCTGGTCGGATAGCCGTGACCGGCCTCTACGCCCAGCTGCTGGACCTGATCCCGGCCTTCTGGTGGCCGTTCTGCCGGCTGATGGCCGCCTTCAGCGTCGCGCCCTTCATCGGCGAGGGCATGGTGCCGGTGAGGGTGCGCATCGGCCTGGCGCTGGCGCTGTCCGCCGCCACGCTGCCGGCCACCCTGCCCTTGCCCAAGCTGGACCTGTTCTCGCTGGCCGGCGTCGCCGCCAGTATCGAGCAGGCGGTGATCGGCCTGCTGTTCGGCCTCGCCTTCCAGCTGGTGCTGGCGGTGCTGGCGGTGCTCGGCTTCCTGGTGTCCTCGCAGATGGCGCTGTCGATGGCGGTGATGAACGATCCCGGCAACGGCAACTCTTCCGACGTGGTGTCCAGCCTGCTCTATCTGCTGGGCGCCATGATCTTCTTCTCGCTGGACGGCCATTTGCTGCTGATCCAGGTGGTTTACGCCAGCTTCCAGGCCTGGCCGGTGGGCGGCGGCGTGCCGGCCGCCTCGCTGTCCATGCTGGCCGGCGGCGTGGCCTGGGTGCTGTCCGCCGCCATGCTGCTGGCGCTGCCGGCGGTGTTCGCCACCTTCGTGGTGCAGGCCGGCGTCGGCATGATCAACCGGGTGGCGCCGTCGCTGAACCTGTTCTCGCTGGGCTTCCCGCTGATCACCCTGTTCGGCCTGGGCACGCTGGGCCTGGTGGCGCGCTTCATCCCGCAGCAATACCTGAACCTGAACGAACAGATGCTGCGCCTGCTGGGCGGCATGCTGAGGGCCGGCCATGGCTGAGGGGCGCGGCGGCGATAAAACCGAAAAGGCCACGCCGCACAAGCTGCGGCAGGCGCGCAAGCAGGGCCAGGTGCCGCGCTCGCGCGATCTGGCCGCCGCGCTGGGCCTGCTGCTGGCGCTGAAGCTGGCCTTCTGGCTGATGCCGCAGTGGCTGGACGAATTCCGGGAGCTGTTCGCGCTGGCCTTCGCCCCGCTCTCCGGCAACGGCGCGCTGGACAACAGCTGGTCCAAGCTGTTCGCCGGCACCTTGCTGCTGCTGGTCAAGATGGTGCTGCCGCTGGCGGTGATCCCGCTGTGCATGATCGTGGTTTCGCTCTACCCCGGCGGCTGGATCTTCAGCTTCAACCACCTGCAGCCCAAGCTGGAGCGCTTCAACCCGCTGGCCCACTTCGGCCGCATCGCCTCGGCGCGCCACGCCAGCGAAATCGGCAAATCCATCGCCAAGGCGCTGCTGCTGGGCTGGGTGCTGTACCGGCTGAGCCAAAGCGCGCTGGAGGACTTCTTCGCCTTGCAGGGCGCGCCCTTCGCCACCGCGCTGGCCGGCAGCGCCGAGCTGCTGATCAACGCCTTGCTGTCCCTGACCATGGTGTTCATGCTGTTCGCGCTGATCGACCTGCCCTTGCAGATCCTGTTGTTCATGAAGCAGCAGAAAATGAGCAAGCAGGAGATCAAGGAAGAGTACAAGACCACCGAGGGCCGGCCGGAGATCAAGCAGCGCATCCGCCAGATTCAAATGCAGATGGCCCAGCGCGGCGTGCGCAAGGCGGTGCCCACCGCCGACGTGGTCATCGTCAACCCGGAGCACTACGCGGTGGCGTTGAAATACGATGAGGAGCGCGCCGAGGCGCCGTTCATCATCGCCAAGGGCCTGGACGAGATGGCGCTGTACATCCGCCAAGTGGCCCAGGAGCACCAGGTGGACGTCGTGCCGCTGCCGCCGCTGGCGCGCGCCGTCTACCACACCACCCAGGTCAACCAGCAGATTCCCGCGCCGCTGTACCGAGCGGTGGCGCAAGTCCTGACCTATGTCATGCAACTCAAGGCCTTCCGCAACGGATCGCGCCGCAGCCAGCCTCGGCTGCCGGACGATTTGCCGATCCCGCGCGACATGGCCGATCCCAGAACCGCATCATGAACGCTTTCACTCGACTGCTGGCCGACATCGGCCGCCACAAGATCGCCGCCCCGCTGTTTTTGCTGGCCATACTGGCCATGGTGATGCTGCCGCTGCCGCCGATAGCGCTGGACGTGCTGTTCACCTTCAACATCGTGCTGGCCATCATCGTCATCCTGGTCAGCGTCTCCGCCAAGCGGCCGCTGGATTTCTCCGCCTTCCCCACCATCATCCTGGCCACCACCCTGCTCAGGCTGTCGCTGAACGTGGCCTCCACCCGGGTGGTGCTGCTGCACGGCCATGAGGGCACCCACGCCGCCGGCCGGGTGATCGAGGCCTTCGGCCAGGTGGTGATAGGCGGCAACTTCGTCGTCGGCATGGTGGTGTTCGTCATCCTGATGATCATCAACTTCATGGTGGTGACCAAGGGCGCGGAACGGATCTCGGAAGTGTCCGCCCGCTTCACCCTGGACGCGCTGCCCGGCAAGCAGATGGCCATCGACGCCGACCTCAACGCCGGCCTGATCAACCAAGAGCAGGCGCAGCAACGCCGCCGCGACATCGCCACCGAGGCCGATTTCTACGGCGCGATGGACGGCGCCTCCAAATTCGTGCGCGGCGACGCCATCGCCGGCATCCTGATCCTGATCATCAATCTGTTCGGCGGCGTGGCCATCGGCGCGCTGATGCACGGCCTATCCGCCGGCGACGCCTTCCGCCAGTACGCGCTGATGACCATAGGCGACGGCCTGGTCGCTCAGATCCCGGCCCTGCTGCTGTCCGCCGCCGCCGCCATCATCGTCACCCGCATCAGCGACGACGACGACGGCGACATGCAGGAACAGGTGGGCAAGCAGATGCTGGCCTCCCCCACCGTGCTGATGAGCGCGGCCGGCATGATGCTGGTGCTGGCCGCCATCCCCGGCATGCCCTGGCCCACCTTCCTCGGCTTCGCGCTGCTGCTGGGCTTCGTCGCCTGGCGCCTGCACCAGCGCCAGCGGGTGCTGCCCAACCAGCCGGACCCGGCGCTGGCCAAAAGCGCGCTGGCCGGCGACGCCGACATCGAACTGGAATGGAGCGCCCTGCCCTATGTCGACACCCTGGGCGTCAACCTGGGCTACAAGCTGGTGTCGCTGCTGGACAAGAGCCAGGGCGCGCCGCTGGCCAAGCGCGTACGCGGCGTGCGCCAGAGCCTGAGCGAGAGCCTGGGCGTGCTGATGCCGCCGGCCAACCTGCGCGACGACCTGCGCCTCAAACCCTCGCAATACGCCATCCTGCTCAGCGGCAACACCGTGGCCGAGGGCGAGGTCTACGCCGACCGGCTGATGGCGATCCCGTCGCCGGAGCTGTACGGCGAAGTGGACGGCATGCCCGGCGTGGACCCGGCCTACGCGATGCCGGTGACCTGGATCCTGCCCGACGACAAGAGCAAGGCGCTGGGCCTGGGCTACCAGGTGGTGGACTGCGCCAGCGTGGTGGCCACCCATCTGAACAAGGTGATGCGCGAGCATCTGGCCGAGCTGTTCCGCCACGACGACGTGGCCGCCATCAACGAGCGGCTGTCGGCGCTGGCGCCCAAGCTGGCCTCCGCGCTGAACCAGGCGCTGCCGGCGCCGCTGCAGCTCAAGGCCTACCGCCAGCTGCTGACCGACAATGTGTCGCTGAAAGACATCGTTCCCATCGCCAACGCCCTGCTGGACGCCAGCGAAAGCAGCAAGGACCCCATCATGCTGGCGGCCGAAGTGCGCTGCGCGCTGAAGCGCCAGATCGTGCAGTCCATCCTGGGCCCGCGCGGCGAGATGAGGGCCTTCAACCTGTCCGCCGACCTGGAAAACCTGCTGCTGGGCGCGCTGAGCCAGGCGCAGCAGACCGGCAAGCCGCAGCTGGACAGCTTCCCCATCGACCCCAATGTGCTGCAGCAGCTGCAAGCCAATATGCCGGTGGTGCGCGACCAGATGAAGCAGCTGGGCCACGCGCCCATCCTGCTGGTGATGCCGCAGATCCGCCCGCTGCTGGCGCGCTACGCGCGCTTGTTCGCCCCCGGCCTGCACGTGCTGTCCTACAACGAGGTGCCGGAAACCCGCGAAGTCAGCCTGACCGGCACCCTGGGCTGAGCCCCGGCTCGGAACTTCGCCGGGTGGAGCGGGCCCGCACGCTCTTCGCATGATATGCGAAATTACAACACCCATGCTCCAATGGAGGCCGGCATCGTCCGGCCTCCTTCATTTCCAATAGAATCAAGCGGCTAACGACGACTTCACCGCCCAACCCCGCTAGCGCGCAGGCATAATCCAGTGTGAATCTGTACCAAGGAACAGGTTTCAATCTGTATGCCCAATTTTAGAATGAAAGCCTTTTTTTGCATTTTCGGCGAAAATTTTTCGCAAGTTTTGCAAAACCTGACTAATATCGGCTAACCATAAACCAAAGCGTCGACGTGCCCGCCCCTGCCCGGACGGCCATCCGCCCTCCGCTCGCCGCCGCCGATAATGAAGAAAGACAGCAGCCCTCCGCCCGCGCCGGCGGCAAGCTGCGGACCAGAACGACCCGATAGTCGCCCTACTCCAAAGACATGCAAATGACACAGAACAAGCCAACCACTGAAATCATCAACGCCAATATCCGCACTCATCTGGAACAGCGCGGCCTGGCGGAGTCGCAACAGGTCAGCCTGATCGAGGAAGTGCTGGGCCTGAGCGCGTCGCAAACCTACCGCAAGCTCAACGGCAGCAGCCAGTGGCAGCTGGGTCAATTGGAGAAGCTGGCGCAATTCCTGGGCCTGCCCACTTCCGAACTGCTGGTGTCCCAGGACAACCGGCGGCCGGTGCGGGTGCCGGACGCCGACCTGATCCCGGCCATCCTGCACCTGACCGACCACACCGAGGAAGCCCATTGCTGGATACAGCTGGGCGACGTAGTGCAGGACGATTCGATCTCGCCGCTGCTGCTGGCGCGCCGCCAGGGCGACAGCTGGCACGTGTATCCCGGCAGCCACGACCGCTGCATCAACGGCCACGAAGTCACCTATCTGGCGGTGCAGCCGCCCAAGCGCGCCAACAACAAACGCCTGCTGGTGGCGGTGCTGGACGATATGGACGCCGACATCCTGGCCGCGGTGCTGGTGCGCCAGGGCCTGTTCGCCCTGCCCTACGAATCGCCGTCCGAACTGCTGGCCGCGCTGCCGCACGAAGAGTTCGACGCCTTCGTGCTGGACTGGGTGCTGGGCGACGACGATTGCATGAAAGTGATAGAGACCATACGCCAGCGCTCGGCCACCGTGCCCATCATCGTGCTGACCGGCCACGCCGAGGAATACGAGTCCGCGCTGCAGCAGGCCTTGCGCATCCAGGGGGTCTACTACATCGGCAAGCCGACGCCCGGCTCCATCCTGGCGCTGCAGATCACCAATGTGGTGACCGCCGCCCACGATCTGGAGGCCTGAGAACCTGTCGATGATCTGCTGCGCGTCGTGAGACGCGACACGGTGAGCGCCGCTTCGAAATGCTCGTGTAGCACGTGTGCATTACGCTTTCTCCGCCGCAAGGCCTGGTCTCGCTCTGGCTCGCGAGATTTTGAGTCGGTTCCGAGAGGCGCTTCACTATCGCCGCGCCGCGGCATTGAAAAAGCCCTGGAGACGCTCCAGGGCTTTTTTGCGCGACGGGAATCACGCCCGCTTGGCCACAGTCTCCAGCATTCGCCGCAGCTGGCCGGCGTCGAAGGGCTTGGCCAGGATGCCGGCGAAGCGGCTGGCGCGCGGGTCCTCGAAAGCCTCCGGATAGGCGCTCATGCCGACGACGGCGGTCTGTTCCGCGCGCTGGCCGTTCCAGGCCCGCTCCGCCACCTGATAGCCGCTGTCCGCGCCCAGATGCATGTCCAGCAGCACGGTGTCGAAATCGGCCTGCTCCAGCGCCCGCTCCGCCAAGGCCGCCGTCTCCGCGACGGCCACCTGATAGCCGTCGCGCTGCAGCAATTCGGCCAGGGCGTCGCGGATGTCGGCGTCGTCGTCGACGATCAGCACCGACTGCGGGCCGGGCGTCTCCAGCGCCTGCACCGGCAGACGCACGGTGAAGCAGGCGCCCTTGCCCTCGGCGCTGTCCAGCTCGATGCAGCCGCCGAACAGATTGACCAGCTCCTTGACGATGGACAGGCCCAGGCCGCAACTGCCGGCGCGTCGGTGCTTGCCCTGGATGAAGGGCTGGAAGATGCGCTGCTGGTACTCCAGCGGAATCCCCACCCCGGTGTCCCGCACCTGCAGCACCAGCTCGTGGTGGCCGGTGGCGCGCAGGCAGGACACGCTGACCGTGACCGCGCCGCTATCGGTGTAGCGGATGGCGTTGGACACCAGATTGCCCACCACCTGGCGCAGCCTGACCTCGTCCAGCACCACCGTCTCCGGCAGCGGCCCGGCCTGGTAGTTCAGCGCCAGGCCCTTGGCGTCGGCCAGCGGCCGCATCACGTCCATGGTGGCTTGCAGCACCTCGGCCAGCGGCATAGGCTGCGGATTCATCCTCAGCTTCATATTGCGGATGGCGCTGATGTCCATGATGTCGTGCACCTGGGCCGACAAATGCGACACGCTGGTCTTCAAACGCTGCAAGGCGGTGCGCGCGGTCTTCTGGCCGTCCGCCACCGGCTCCAGCAATTCGATGCACACTTGCATCGACTGCAAGGGCGAGCGGATCTCGTGGCTCAGCGTGGCCAGGAAGGTGGTGCGGTCCAGCTCCATCGCCACCGTGGCCTGGTGAGCGGACTGCTCCTTCTCCAGCAAGGCCTGCTTGGCGCTGGCCAGGCGCTTGACCGAGCTGTAGCGCGACAGCAGCAGGATCACCGCGCAGATCACGCCCCACAACACCGACTGCAGATACAGCACATTGCTGCGCTGGCGGTCCAGGTCCTCCAGCCGCTCGGTGCGGCTCTTGACCTCGGCCACCCTCGCCTCCACGGCGAAGGCCATCAGCTGCGGCCGCAGCAGGTCGATGCGCTCCAGCAGCGCCGGCGCCGCGGCCAGCGTCGGATGGCCGAAGGCCGGGTCGTTGAACAATTGCTGGTAATCCGCCACCAGGGTGTCGAAGCCCTTCACCTGGCGCAGCAACATCTGCACCCGCACCGGCGCCGGTTCGGCGAACACATGGAAGCGGCTGCTGGCCACTTCCAGCCGCCGCAGCAATTCGTCCTGCTTGATGCGGCCGGCCTGGAAGCCCACCAGCGCGGACTTGGCGCGCTCCATTTCCAGCTGGAACTGCGCCACCGACCAATACAGATCCTCGCTGCTGTTGGCCACCGAGTTGACCTTGCCCAGCTGGCTGATGCTGTAATACATGCCGCCGGCGGCGGTGATCAGCACCAGCAGGCCCACCCACAGCATGCGCCGGCCCTCCGGCCAGCCGCCCCAGCCCGACATCAGCCGCCGCAGGCGGCCAGCCCAGCCCGGCGCGACGCCGGACGGCGCTTGATTGTCCTGGTTCATCAGTTCACCACCAGACCGTCTATCTGCCAGATCAGCTTGGCGTCCAGCGCCGGCCCCTTGGCGGAATCCGGCATCTGCTCCAGCGGATACATCAGCCACAGCGGGCCGTAACGGGCCACGTTCATCGGCTGCTGGTTGAAGCGGCGCGCCAGGATGGCGCGGTACTTGACCAGTTCGCTGATCGGAATGGAATAGGTGTAGTCGTTGAGCGCCACGAACTGGGCCTGGTGGCCGTAGGCGCCCACTTTATTCAGAATGTCGCGCACCAGCGGCCCGCTGAAGGTGGCCTTGGGCGTCCAGCTGGTGGCGGTGACCAGCGAAGTTTGCGGCAAGGCCATCAACGCGCTCTCGCGGAACTCGTACACGCCGCGCGCCGAATCGGTGAAATGGCTGATCTTGCCCGACACCACCAGCAAAACCGGGTCGTCGCCGGCCCGGCACGCTTGCGCCAGCAGGGCGAAAACCAGCAAGCAAAAGACTCTCTTCATCTTGGCCAACGCTTCACTTGATTGAAAAACCATACCGCTATGCGCTGCGCGGACACGCCGCCACAGCGGAGAACCCGTTCGCGATCCGCGCGCCGTCCCGGCCGCGGCGACCAGCCGCGCGGGCTGTCCCGCGGGCTTGCGAACAAGCTCCAAAAAAAATCGGCACGCTGAACCGGTGCCGCTTAGCCGCCGGAAACGGCGCCGCCCGCGGGCGCTCCGTTTCGGCGGCCGGGTTCCGCCTCGGCCGGCTTACTCTTCCAGCAGGCGCTTCACCACGTCCACGTAGTCCTGCTTCGCCTCGTCGCTGCCCTTGCCTTTCAGCTTTTCCCAAGCGTCGAACTTGGCGCGGTTGATGAAGTCCATCATGCCCGGGCGCTCGCCGGCGGCGTCGCCTTCGGTCGCCTGCTTGAACAGCGCGTACAGTTGCAACAGGGTCTGGTTGTCCGGACGCTCGGACAGGGTCTTGACGTCGGCCTGGGCCTGGGTGAACAGAGTCTGCAGATCAGACATGGGAATTCCTTTGTTGAAGGCCGGGACGTTCGTACGCCCCTGATTGGAGATGTTAGCCGCCGGCAGCCAGTGCCGGAGAGCGGAATTTACCACGAACCCGCGTCCGAGGTCAGCCGCCGGCCCGGCGTCCGGCCTTAATTTTGTTCAAGGCGAGGCCGGCGTCGCCGTCGCGTCCAGCGGCGTCGTCTCCAGCAGAATTCGTTTATAGCTCTTCACCGCGATGCCGTCTTTGCGCGCCGGCAAGAAGCGCGCCCGCCGGAACGGCTCCAGCTGCGCGTCGCCGTCCGCCGGCGCCGCCCCCACCCACTGCGCCGCGTCCACCCCGCCCTGCTCATTGATATAGACGCGCAGTTCGAACGCCGGCGGATCCCCAGGCATATCGGCCAGTATCGGCGGCACGATGGGCGCCAAGGGCTCCGCCAGGCGCTCCAGCTGCCCGGCCGGATAATAAACGTCCAGACCCAGCCGCTGCGGCAGCCCCTCGTCGTCGGCCAAGGCCGGCTCGCCGCCGGCGGCCGCCGGCGCGGAAGCCTCCGGAGCCGGAACGGAGGCGGCGGCGGGCGGCGTTTCCGTCCGCGGCGTCTCCGCCTCCGGCAAGGCGCGCGAAGCCTCGGGCGCGGTCAGCGCCGGCGTCCCGGCGGCCGGCTCGGCGATTCCATCCAATAAGGGGGAGGTCGCGAAACCGAACTGGCCCGCGCCGACGCGGACGATGGCCT